>NZ_CM195531.1:0-4255000 GCF_043195065.2 Xanthobacter cornucopiae | reverse complement strand
GGACGATGCCCGTGCGCTGTCGGTGGCCTTTGGCCGGGGCAAGGAGGGCAAAGTGCGGGACGGGCTGCGGCTGCGCATGCTGTTGCAGCAGGAAGGCGACCGTATCCTGCCGCTGCGCGTGTCCCTGTTCAGCGATTCCGGCCATGAGGGCACCATCGCCCTTTCGGACCGCAACGAATTCGTGAACGTTCCGGAGCCGGCCGAAACCGAGACCACCGGCGTGTCGGAGGATGCCGACGACGACAGCGGTCCCGGCGTGCGGCTTTATGAGAGCGTGTATGAAACGGCGCTGCGCAACGACATTCCCCGGCCGGTCATCGCCGACCTGATCCGGGTGTATTCGTTCGACGTGGACTTCCAGCGCCGGGTGCGCGCCGGCGACAATTTCGAGGTGCTCTACTCCGACGATCCGGCCGGCAACAACGACGTGCTGTTCGCCGCCCTGACCCTGGGCAACGAGACCAAGCGGCTCTACCGCTTCCAGACCTCCGACGACGGCGTGGTGGATTATTACGACGACGAAGGCAAGAGCGCGAAGAAGTTCCTGGTCAGGAAGCCGCTGTCCGGTGGCGTCATGCGCTCACCCTTCGGCTATCGGCGCCACCCGATCCTCGGTTACTCCAAGCTGCACACCGGCGTCGACTGGTCGGATGCCATCGGCACGCCCATCTATGCCGCCGGAAATGGCAACATTATCTATGCGAACTGGAAGTCCGGCTACGGCAAGCATACTGAAATCCAGCACGCCAACGGCTATGTCACCACCTACTCACACCAATCCGGCTTTGCCCGCGGCATTCGCGAAGGCATGACGGTACGGCAGGGGCAGCTCATCGGCTATATCGGCTCCACCGGCCTCTCCACCGGTCCGCACCTGCATTATGAAGTGAAGATCAACGGCAATTTCGTCGACCCCATGCGCATCAAGCTGCCGCGCGGCAGGGCGCTGGCCGGGCGATTCCTCGTCGACTTCAACAAGGAACGCGAGCGCATCGACGCCCTCATGAACCACGCTCCGGTGCCCCCGAAGGTGGCCGGCGTCTCCGCCGGCGGCAAGCCGGCGCGGGCGGCAAGCAACTGACGCGGCCGCATGGCTCGGCCGGGGGCTGATGGCGCCCCGGCCCCATCGGCGGATCGAGCTCCAATCAGCTTGCCGGCAGGTCCCGTGATCCCCCTGGGCGGGCGGACATGCCATGCGTCTTCCCTATCAGTAGGAACGCAGTCAGAATGCGGATCTCCTGGTCCGACACGAGCTTTTTATGATCCGCTTCGCTCGACGCGTCCTCTGCGCCCTTGCGCTCATCGCCCCCTGGCCGCTGGCCGCGGCGCCCGTCGACGATTATCTCGCGGCGCGCGATCGGGCGGTGGCCGCCGCCGTGGCCGCCGCCAAGACCGGCACGGGCGGTGACGCTGCAAGCCTCGCGGCCGAGCAGGCCGCGCTCCAGGACCTTGCCAAGCGCATGCGGGCACTGGTGGGGCCGCTCAAGGTCAAGGGCCTGGGCGCTCCGGCCTTCTCGCTCGACATCCTGATTTTCGGCCGGGATGAGCCTATCCGCCAGCTCGATGGCCTGACCGTCGCCAACACCGACGAGACCACCCGCGTTCTGGTGACGCCGGAGCCGGTGTTCCAGGCCTGGCTCGCCGCGCGCGCCGAAGACAAGGAGGCGCCCGCCGTCTTCCGCGATGGCCCGGCGGCAGCCGCCGGCACCGAATATTTCGCCAACAATTCCATCCTGTCCATCGGCAGCGGCTTCTGGCCCTATGCGACATTACCGCTGGCCGCCGGCGCCGGCGAGACGGTGGTGGCGACGCTCGGCATCTTCACCGACGAGGCCCCCGCCAACCAGCTTCCGAACAGCATCGTCCTGCTGCGGGTGGCCGAAGGACGGGCCACCGTCGCCTTCACCCGAGTGGCGGTGGACAAGACGCGCCTCCCCGCATGCGATGCGACCTGGAAGCCGTATGCCGCCAGGATCGACGGCCTGCGGCGGGACGCGGAGAAGGGCGGGAATCCCGACGACCCGCGCTGGGTGCAAATCTCTCAGGCCTACGACCAGGGCTCCGCCGCGTTCCGCGCCTGCTACGCCACGGCGGTTCAAGGCCAGCCGGCGCTCACCACCGCCGCCCGGCGCGCCGAAGGCCTTCTCGCGACCTTGCGCGGCAACTGACGCCGCCGACCTGCGCCGCCCACCTGCGCCGCCCACCTGCGCCGCCATCGACGCCGCCTGGGCACGGTCCCCGAGGCGGGGCTCCGGGCCGGAACGTTCTCGATCAAGCGCATCGCCACGACCGCTCCGGCATTTGACGTGCGGCCATACGCGCGGAAAATGTACGGGCGGCGGCGTCCCTGCCGCATCGGCGACGCCGGGGGCGCGGATCGGGGCCAGCATCGGCCCAGCAACATGATGAGGGGCGCCATGAGCCTGATCGGACACCACCAGCCCCTCGGACGCGCGCTGCGCCGGAGCGCCGGCATGCTGCTGATGCTGGCGAGCCTTCCCCTCGCCGCCCAGGCCGGGCCGGTCGAGGATTTCCTCGCGGCCCGCGCGCTCCTGGCGTCCGAGGTGGCCGCCGCCGCCAAGGCGGGCGAAAGCGACGATGCCGTCGACAAACGTAACGCCGCAGCCATCGCCACGCTCCAGGCGCACATGGTGGCTCTTGTCGGGCCGGTGACGTTCGCGGGCACACGAACCACCCCCATCTTCATGCCCACGACCCTGATCCCCGACTACCGGGAAGCGCAGCAGCCGGATGGGCTGATGTTCTCCAGCGACGACGAGCTCACGCGCGTGTTCGTCTCACCCGAGCCGGTCTTCCTCCACTGGCTCGCCGGCCGCGCCAGGGCCGAGGACACGCCGCCGGCCTTGCGCGACGGGCTGCAGGCCGCCATCGGCACCGAGGCGCTCTACAACGCGGTGCTCGGCGCCGATGCCAGCTTCGTCACATATATCGATCTGCCGGTTTCCGGCGCCGCCGGGGAAACGGTGAATGCCGCCCTCGGCCTGTTCACCCAGACCGGCGCGCAAGACACCCTGCCGGGCAGCATCGTCGTCACCCGCGTCGCCGCTGGTCGGGTGGTCGTGGCGACGGCGGAGGCAGAGGCAGAGGCAGAGGCAGAGGCGACGATCAAACCCCTGCCCGCCTGCGACAAGATCTGGAAAGGCTATGCCGCGCGTGCCCGCGCGCTGATCGCCGCCGCCGAGCGGGCGAAGAACGACCAGGACCCGCGCTGGCAGGAATCGGCAACGGTGGAGGAGGACGGCGCCGCCGCCTATCGGGCCTGCTTCGCGGCCGCCGCGCCGGGCCTGCCCTTCTTCGCCGCCGCCGCCAAGCAGGCCGAAGGCCTGCTCGCGGTCGCCAGCGGGCAGTGACGTCCGCCCAGCATCCTTATACCATCGGCCCGGGTCTGCGACGGGTGCCAAGTGGGCCCGCTCAAGCGCCGCGCCGGCTGGACCCAACGCCCATGTGTCAGGCTCACGGGCGTTGGGTATGACACCGCCCAAAGGTCGGCCGCGCGCTCCGGCAGCCGACCGAGAATGCGGTCGAACGCCGCTTCATCCACATGCCGGAGTAAAGACGCCGCCACATCGCGGATGGCGGACCGCGATGCGAAAGCATCATGCCGGAGCAGCCCCTGCGCCTCGCCGGTCATGGTCGAGAGATCGGCGAAGGGGCGCGGCCTCTCCGCCGGGTCCCAATCGGACACGAAGATCGCCCGCACCACCGGCGGCAGCACGCCAGCGAGACGAATGGCGTCCTCCCGCGGCAAGCGGCGGCGAAATGCCCCGCAGCCCCCCTCCACCGTGGTGAAGGCCTGCTTGCGGGTGGCAAGGCCCGCGGTGTCCCGCGCATCGGCAAGGAAGCCCCCAAAACCCTCGGAAGGCGTGCTGGAGGTTCACGGGTCTGGGCATCACGCCATCCGCGTTCGGCTCGCCTTGCCGGGCTCCGGGGGGCGGCAAGAAAAAAGGCCATCCCGGTGGGGATGGCCTTTCGTCTTCGGGTTCCCGGGGCAGCCCCCGGGTCAGGCGGCCTGCTCCACCGCCGGCGTCTCGCCCTGGAAGGTGAGGTGCCCGTCTTCAAGCCCGATCTTCACCACCGTGCCGTCCAGGATGTCGCCAGCCAGGATCTTCTCCGCCAGCGGGTCCTGCACCAGCTTCTGAATGGTGCGCTTCAGCGGACGCGCGCCATAGGCCGGGTCGTAGCCCTTGTCGGCCAGATGCTGGCGCGCTTCCGGCGACAGATCCAGGACGATCTTGCGATCCTCCAGCAGCTTGCGCAGGCGTCCCATCTGGATATCGACGATGGTGTCCATCTGCTCGCGCTTGAGCCGGTGGAACATGACGATTTCGTCGATGCGGTTGATGAATTCGGGGCGGAAGTGGCGCCGCACCGCGTCCATCACCAGATCATAGGCTTCCTCGTCCGACACCAGCTTGTCGCCGTCGTGGCCGGGCACCTTGAAGCCGATGGGCTGGCGGGGGTCCGCCAGATACTCGGCCCCGAGGTTGGAGGTCATGACGATGAGCACGTTGCGGAAGTCCACCGTGCGCCCCTGCCCGTCCGTCAGCCGCCCGTCGTCGAGCACCTGCAGCAGCACGTTGAAGACGTCCGGGTGGGCCTTCTCCACCTCGTCGAACAGCACCACCTGATAGGGCCGGCGCCGCACCGCCTCGGTGAGCGCGCCGCCCTCGTCATAGCCCACATAGCCGGGAGGGGCGCCGATGAGACGGCTCACGGAGTGCTTCTCCATGTATTCCGACATGTCGATGCGCACCATCGCCGTCTCGTCGTCGAACAGGAACTCCGCCAGCGCCTTGGTCAGCTCGGTCTTGCCGACGCCGGTGGGCCCGAGGAACAGGAACGAGCCGATGGGCCGGTTCGGGTCCTGCAGGCCGGCGCGGGCCCGGCGCACGGCGGTGGAGACGGCGGCCACGGCCTCCTTCTGCCCCACCACGCGCTTGGCCAACTCCAGCTCCATGCGCAGCAGCTTTTCGCGCTCGCCCTCCAGCATCTTGTCCACCGGCACCCCGGTCCAGCGGGAGACCACGCCGGCGATGTGGCTGGGCGTCACCGCCTCTTCCACCATGCCGCCGCCCGCGCCCACCTTCTCGATCTCCGCAAGGCGCTTCTCCAGCTCCGGGATCACCGAATAGGTGAGCTCGCCGGCCTTCTGGTACTCGCCATGGCGCTGCGCCGTCACCAAATCGGCGCGGGCCTGGTCGAGCTTGGCCTTCACGGTCGTGGCCTCGCCCAGCTTCTCCTTGTCGGACTTCCATTTGGAGGTGAGCACGGAAGCCTTCTCCTCCAGCTCCGCCAGCTCCTTTTCCAGCTTCCTGAGCCGATCCTTGGAGGCGGTGTCGGTCTCCTTCTTCAACGCCTCCTGCTCGATGCGCAGGCGCACGATCTCGCGGTCGAGGCTGTCCAGTTCCTCGGGCTTGGAATCCACCTGCATGCGCAGCCGCGAGGCCGCCTCATCCACCAGGTCGATGGCCTTGTCGGGCAGGAACCGGTCAGTGATGTAGCGGTTCGAGAGCACCGCCGCCGACACCAGCGACGAATCGGTGATGCGCACGCCGTGGTGCAGCTCGTACTTTTCCTTCAGGCCGCGCAGGATCGAGACGGTGTCCTCCACCGTGGGCTCGGACACGAACACCGGCTGGAACCGGCGGGCCAGCGCCGCGTCCTTCTCCACATGCTTGCGATACTCGTCGAGCGTGGTGGCGCCGACGCAGTGCAGCTCGCCGCGCGCCAGCGCGGGCTTGAGCAGGTTGGAGGCATCCATGGCCCCGTCGGTCTTGCCGGCGCCCACCAGGGTGTGCATCTCGTCGATGAACAGGATGATGCCGCCATCGGCCGACTGCACCTCGTTGAGCACGCTCTTGAGGCGCTCCTCGAACTCGCCGCGATATTTCGCGCCGGCGATGAGGGAGCCCATGTCGAGCGACAGCAACCGCTTGTCCTTCAGGCTTTCCGGAACGTCACCATCGACGATGCGGCGGGCGAGGCCCTCCACGATCGCGGTCTTGCCGACGCCCGGCTCGCCGATGAGCACGGGATTGTTCTTGGTGCGGCGGGCCAGCACCTGGATGGTGCGGCGGATCTCCTCGTCGCGGCCGATGACCGGGTCGAGCTTGCCGTCGCGCACCGCCTGGGTCAGGTCGCGGGCGTATTTCTTGAGCGCGTCATAGGCGTTCTCGGCGGTGGCGGTGTCGGCGGTGCGGCCCTTGCGCAGGGCCTCGATGGCCGCGTTCAGCGCCTGCGGGGTCAAGCCCGCCTTGGCCAGGATCTTGCCAGCCTCGGTGTCCTTCTCGATGGTGAGGGCCAACAGCATGCGCTCGACGGTCACATAGCCGTCGCCGGCCTTCTTGGCCGCCTGCTCGGCCGCCTCGAACACCCGGGCGATCTGCTGCGAAAGATAGACCTGCCCGGAGCCGCCGGACACCTTCGGCAGCTTGCCCAGGGCCGCTTCCACATCGGCGCGCACCAGCGTGGGATTGCCGCCCGCACGCTGGATCAGGCCGGAGCACAGGCCCTCGGGATCGTCCATCAGCACCTTGAGCAGGTGCTCGGGCATGAACTGCTGGTGGCCTTCCCGCACCGCCAGCGACTGGGCGGACTGGACGAAGCCACGCGCGCGCTCGGTGTAGATCTCGAAATTCATGGTGCATCTCCTCCTTGTCGCGTCCGGCACCTTCCGACGAAGCATGCGCGACGCGCTGGGGCGCGATCCCGGCATCCCCGGCGACCGCGGCACGGGTCACCCCGCGTCGAGGCACATGTGGGTGTGACTTCCCGGCAACGGAAGGGGGGGCGGCAACGAATTGAGCACAGACCGAGGCCACCCGCCGAATCTTGAGCCTGGGCAGAGCCGCCCGCCCCGGCCCCGGGCACGGGCCGGAGGGGATGAGGCGGGATGCGCGGGAAGGGGTTGACCCGCCCCGGCCGGCAATGGGAACGGGAGGCCCCCTGCCCCGAGGCCCGCCATGCCACTGCCTGCCACCGTGCCCCTCGCCACCGTGCCCCCCGCCACCGTCGCCGCGCTCTATCGACACCCGGTGAAGGGGCTGTCCCCGGAACCCCTGGACCGGGTGCGGCTGGAGGCCGGCGCCTTCTTTCCCGCCGACCGCCTCTATGCGGTGGAGAACGGCCCCAGCGGCTTCGACCCCGCCGCGCCGGCCTACCGCCAGAAGACCGCCTTCCTGATGCTCATGCGCGATGCCCGGCTGGCGGCGCTCCGCAGCCGCTATGACGAGGCCACCCGCACGCTCGCCCTGTTCCTGGCCGGCGTGGAAGCCGCCCGGGGCGATCTCTCCACCGCCGCCGGCCGCGCCGAGATCGCCGCTTTCCTGACCTTTTTCATGGGCGAGGAGGCGCGCGGCCCGCTGCGCGTGCTGACGGCCCCGGAGGGGTTTCGCTTCACCGATTCCCTGCGCTCGGGCTTCGTCTCCGTGCTGAATCTCGCCAGCGTGCGCGACCTGTCGGGGCGCATGGGCGCGCCGGTGGACCCGCGCCGCTTCCGCATGAACCTGCACCTGGACGGCTGGGACGCCGGCGCCGAGCTGGCGCTGACGGGCCGCGAGATCGAGATCGGCGGCGCCCGGCTCGCCATCGTCAAGCGCACCGAGCGGTGCGCGGCCGTGAACGTCAATCCCGACAGCGCCCGCCGCGACCTCAATGTGGTGAAGGCCCTGGTGAAGTCCTACCGCCACGCCGATTGCGGCGTCTATGCCAAGGTGGTGCGGTCCGGCGAGGTGCGGGTCGGCGACCCCGTCACGCTGGTGGACGGAAGAGGCTGACACAAATCCGTTGAAGAGGCCCGCTATAGGTCGGCTGGGCAATTCCAGCCGGCCGCGCCCGAGCGCGGAGCCGCGATGCGGCGTCGGCTGCGCAGGGGGGAAGCGATGGCGGAAGCGGCGGTTGGCGGGCGCGTTTACAACGTCCTGTTTCTGTGCACCAAGAACGCCGCGCGCTCCATCATGGCCGAGGCGATCCTGAACAAGGACGGCGGCGGGCGCTTCCGGGCCTATTCCGCCGGCACCCACCCCGCCAACGGCGTGCACCCGCTGGCGGTGCTCACCTTGCACCGCTTCGGCTATTCCACCCAGGGCGTGGGGCCCAAGAGCTGGGACCTGTTCGCCAAGCCCGACGCCCCCCACATGGACTTCGTCATCACCGTCTGCGACGACGCCGCCGGCGAGGACTGCCCGGCCTGGCCCGGCCATCCGGAGACCGCCCACTGGGGCATCGAGAATCCGGCCCTGGTGGAGGGGTCGAGCGTGGACCGGGAAGCCGCCTTCAACCGCGCCTTCCGGTTCCTCAAGAACCGCATCTCGGTGTTCGACAACCTGCCGATCGCCGCCCTGGACAAGATCGCGCTGCACGACCAACTGGCGGAGATCGGCCAGATGGAAGGCGCCAGCGGCACCCCTCCCACCCCCTGACGGACCACGGCCGCCGGCGGCCGCTCCCCGGCGGCGCCTCCGTGCGCCCCCTGCGCACGCCCCTTCGCCACCTGGCGGCGGGCCGGTGCCGGTAGCCGTGCCGCGACCTGCGGCGCCAGGCCTCGGACAGCCGGAGCCCGACCGCCGGGCCCTTGACCTTCGCGCCCATGCGGCGCACTAGAAGGCATGGAACCGGCAAGCCTTGCCCTTTTCGCGGCGGTGCTGACACTGGGTGCCGCCAGCCCCGGACCGGCGGTGGTGGCCTTGGTGGCGCGCACCCTTGCCCATGGCCGCGCCGGCACGCTCGCCTTCATTCTCGGCCTCGCCTGCGGCGACATCGTATGGCTCGCCGCCGCCGCTCTGGGCCTCGCGGCGCTGGCGGCCGCCCTGGGCAGCCTGTTCTTCATGGTCCGCCTCGCCGGAGCCGCCTATCTCGCCTACATGGCCTACCGCCTGTGGACCGCCCCGGCGACAGCCCCGGGGGATGCGCCGGCGCAGCGGCCGGGCTCGGCGCTCGGCCTCTACGGCGCAGGGCTGGCGCTGACCCTGAGCAACCCGAAGACCATGGCGTTCTACCTCGCCCTGCTGCCGACACTGATGGACCTTGGCTCGCTCTCCCTGCTGGGTTTCGGCGAGATGAGCGGCCTCATCCTGGTGGTCCTGACCACCGTGTTCGCCGCTTACGTGCATCTGGCGGACCGGGCCCGGCGGGTCATCGCCTCGCGGCGGGCCATGCGCACCTTGAACCGCGTGTGCGGAGCGGCGCTCGCCGGGGCGGCGGTGACGGTCGTCGCCAGATAGCCTCACGGCCCGTCGTTCCACGGTCCGCAGTTCCGCGGCCCGCGCGCCACGCCACCAAATCACCGCGTCTTTGCGCTAGGTTCGCAGGACGCCGCCAACCGATTCGAGACCCCACATGGCCGAACCCGTGCCCGCAGCATCCCCCGACGACTACAGCGCCCAGTCCATCCAGGTGCTGAAGGGCCTGGACGCGGTGCGCAAGCGGCCGGGCATGTACATCGGCGACACCGACGACGGCTCGGGCCTGCACCACATGGTCTATGAGGTGGTGGACAACGCCATCGACGAGGCCCTGGCCGGCTGGGCCAAGGAAGTCACGGTGACGCTGAATGCCGATGGCTCGGTGACCGTCACCGACGACGGGCGCGGCATTCCCACCGACCTGCACCCCGAAGAGGGCGTCTCGGCGGCCGAGGTCATCATGACCCAGCTGCACGCGGGCGGAAAGTTCAACCAGAACTCCTACAAGGTGTCCGGCGGCCTGCACGGGGTGGGCGTGTCGGTGGTGAACGCGCTCTCCACCACCCTCGACCTCACCATCTGGCGCGATGGCAAGGAACACCAGATGCGCTTCCGCCACGGCGACGCGGAAGCCCCGTTGAAGGTGGTGGGCGACGCGCCCCCCGGTAAGCGCGGCACCAAGGTGACCTTCCTGCCCAGCCCCGAGACCTTCACCCACATCGCCTTCGACTATGCCACCCTGGAGCACCGGCTGCGCGAGCTGGCCTTCCTCAACTCCGGCGTGATGATCGTGCTCACCGACGCGCGCGGCGCCGAGCCGAAGCGCGAGGAGCTGCACTATGAGGGCGGCGTCGAGGCCTTCGTGAAATATCTCGACCGCTCCAAGGCGGCGCTGATCCCCAAGCCCATCGTGATCCGCGCCGAGCGCGACGGCATCTCCGTGGAAGCCGCGCTGTCGTGGAACGACGGGTATCACGAAAATATTTTGTGCTTCACGAACAACATCCCGCAGCGGGATCGCGGCACCCACTTCACCGGCTTCGCGGCGGCATTGACCCGGCAGGTCATCGGCTATGCCCAGGCCTCGGGCATCGCCAAGAAGGAAAAGGTGGACCCCACCGGCGAGGATTGCCGCGAGGGCCTCACCGCGGTGCTCTCGGTGAAGGTGCCGGACCCCAAGTTTTCCTCCCAGACCAAGGACAAGCTGGTGTCCTCCGAGGTGCGCCCGGTGGTCGAGGCGCTGGTGGGCGACGCGCTGAGCAACTGGTTCGAGGAGACCCCCGCCGAGGCCAGGACCGTGATCGGCAAGGTGGTGGAAGCCGCCGCCGCCCGCGAGGCCGCCCGCAAGGCCCGCGACCTGACGCGCCGCAAGAGCCCGCTCGACATCGCCTCCCTGCCCGGCAAGCTCGCCGACTGCCAGGAGCGCGACCCGGCCAAGTCCGAACTGTTCCTGGTCGAGGGCGACTCGGCCGGCGGCTCCGCCAAGCAGGGCCGCGACCGCGCCTTCCAGGCGGTGTTGCCGCTGCGTGGCAAGATCCTCAACGTGGAGCGGGCCCGCTTCGACAAGATGCTGTCGTCCGAGCAGATCGGCACGCTCATCACCGCGCTCGGAACCGGCATCGGCCGCGACGACTTCGATCTGTCGAAGCTGCGCTACCACAAGATCATCATCATGACCGACGCCGACGTGGACGGCGCCCACATCCGCACCCTCCTGCTCACCTTCTTCTTCCGGCAGATGCCGCAGGTGGTGGAGGCCGGCCATCTCTTCATCGCCCAGCCGCCGCTCTACAAGGTGACGCGCGGCAAGTCCGAGACCTATCTGAAGGACGAGAAGGCGCTCGAGGAATACCTGATCACCGCCGGCCTGGACGACGCCTCCCTGCGCCTTCCCACCGGCGAGGTCCGCACCGGCGCCGACCTCGCGCAACTGGTGGAGGGGAGCCGGCAGTTCCGCGGCACGCTGCACGCCCTGCACCCGCGCTACAACCGTGCGGTGGCGGAACAGGCCGCCCTCGCCGGTGCCTTCTCGGCGACGGTGACGGCCGATCTGGAGAGCGCCGGCCGCGCCGCCGAGCGGGTGGCGCTGCGGCTCGACGCCCTGGCCGACGAGACCGAGCGCGGCTGGACCGGCACCGCCGATGAAACCGGCTTCACCTTCTCCCGCACCGTGCGCGGGGTGCAGGAGGTGTCGCGGCTGGACGCCGCCTTCCTGATCTCCGCCGAGGCCCGCCGGCTCGACGCCCTGTCGCGCGACCTAGAGGGCGTGTTCGCCGATGGCGCGACCTTGAAGCGCAAGAGCGACGAAGACACGCTGCACGGCGCCGTCGACCTGTTCGACGCCATCACCGACGCCGGCCGCAAGGGCCTGTCGCTGCAGCGCTACAAAGGCCTGGGCGAGATGAACCCCGAGCAATTGTGGGAAACCACCCTGGACCGCAACGCCCGCTCCCTGCTGCAGGTGAAGGTCAAGGAGGTGGACGCCGCCGACGACCTCTTCAACCGCCTGATGGGCGACGTGGTGGAGCCCCGGCGCGAATTCATCCAGGAAAACGCCTTGAAGGCCAGCGTCGACGTGTGACCGGCGGCCCGCCCGCACCATTCCCCACTCCCGTCAGGCGGCCCGCAAGGGCCGCCTGACGCATTTCCGGGCCCTCGCGCGCGCGTTCCCGCGGCGTTCCTGCGGATCGCGTCGCCCGGGCTGTTGCCGCCCCCCTTTCACTTTGCCAGAAAGGGGGGCGCCAGAGGGACCACCATGACCATGCCCACGCTTCCGCTCCGCGCCGTTCCGGTGGAGGATCTCACGCCCGCGGACGCCGCCCACGAGCATGCCGCCCTCGCCGAGGAGATCGCCGGGCACGACGCCGCCTACTATCGGAACGACGCGCCGGTCGTCTCCGACGCGGACTACGACGCCCTGCGCCGGCGCTATGAGGCGATCGAGCAGCGCTTTCCCGGGCTCGTCGGCGCCGACAGCCTGTCCCGGCGGGTGGGCGCCGCGCCGGTGGAGAAATTCGGCAAGGTCACCCACCAGGTGCCCATGCTGTCCCTCGCCAATGCCTTCTCCGACGGGGAGGTGGAGGACTTCGTGGCGCGGGTGAAGCGCTTCCTCGCGCTCGGCGACGACGACCCGGTGGCCTTCACCGCTGAGCCCAAGATCGACGGCCTGTCCTGCTCCCTGCGCTATGTGGATGGGCGGCTGACGGTGGCCGCCACCCGGGGCGACGGCGCCGAGGGCGAGGACGTCACCGCCAACGTGCGCACCATCGCCGAGATCCCGCAGCAGATCACCGGGGACGATGTCCCGCCGGTCATCGACGTGCGCGGCGAGATCTACATGGCGACGGCGGATTTCGAGGCCCTCAACGCCCGCCAGGCTGCGGCCGCGGACAAAGTGTTCGCCAATCCGCGCAACGCCGCCGCCGGCTCGCTGCGCCAGCTCGACCCCGCCGTCACCGCGACCCGCCCGCTGAAATTCTTCGCCTATGCCTGGGGCGAGGCGACCACCTTGCCCGCCGACACCCAGATCGGCATGGTCGAGGCCTTCGCGCGCTGGGGCTTTCCCACCAATCCGCTCACGGTGGTGGCGGCATCGGCCCAGGAGCTGGTGGCGCATTACCACGCCATCGAGGAGCGCCGGGCGCGGCTAGGGTATGACATCGACGGCGTGGTCTACAAGGTGAACGCGCTGGAGTTGCAGCGCCGGCTCGGCTTCGTGTCGCGCTCGCCGCGCTGGGCCATCGCCCACAAGTTCCCCGCCCAGCAGGCCATGACGGTGCTGGAGGAGATCGACATCCAGGTGGGCCGCACCGGCGCGCTCACGCCGGTGGCGAAGCTTTCGCCCATCACCGTCGGCGGCGTGGTGGTGTCCTCCGCCACCCTCCACAACGAGGACGAGATCGCCCGCAAGGACGTCCGCATCGGCGACACGGTGGTGGTGCAGCGCGCCGGCGACGTGATCCCGCAGGTGGTGCGGGTGGTGGCGGAGCGCCGGCCCGAGGGCGCCGCGCCCTATGTGTTCCCCACCCTGTGCCCCGTCTGCGGCTCCCACGCGGTGCGGGAGGTGGACGCCAAGACCGGCAAGATGGACGTGGTGCGCCGCTGCACCGGCGGGCTCATCTGCCGGGCGCAGATGGTGGAGCGCCTGCGCCACTTCGTCTCCCGCAACGCCTTCGACATCGAGGGGCTGGGGGCGGAAAACGTGCAGCTGCTGTTCGATGCCGGCCTGCTGAAGGCGCCGGCCGACATTTTCCGCCTGCATGGGCAACGCAATGCGGTGCGGCAGGCGGTCTACGAGAAGCGCGAGGAGCGGGCCCGCCTGCGGGAGATCGAAACAGGAAAGATGCGCGCGAAGGTCCAATCTGCCGACGAGCGCAATTATGACGATGTGGAGAACCTCTTCGCATCCATCGAGCAGCGGCGCGCCGTCGCCCTGTCCCGGTTCATCTTCGCGCTCGGCATCCGGCACATTGGCGAGGCCACCTCCAAGGCCCTCGCCAAGACGTACCTGTCGCGCGAGGGCTTCATCTCGGCGCTGGCCATGGCCTCGCCCGGGCGGCCCGGCGAGGCCTGGCTGGAGCTGGAGAGCGTCGACGGCATCGGCGCCAAGGCCTTCGGCGCCCTTCTCGACGCCATCCGCGCGCCCGCCCCCCCCGATGAGACGGCCGATGCCGGCATTCGGCGCCTCTTCAGCGTCGCCCGGCTCAATGCGCGGCAGCGGCAGTCCCTGCGCTCCGCCTACGGCAGCGATGAAAGCATCCTGCAGAGCCTCAGGGAGGCCGATGCACACCGCCCGAGCGCGGCTTTCGAGACCCTGGCCGCCATTTCGGACGTGGGCCGCGTCGCCGCCACCTCCCTGTGCGAATTCTATGCGGAAGCGCACAACCAGACCTTGGTACAGGACCTCCTGGACCAGGTGACGATCACCCCGCAGGATCCGGACTCGGTCCCGACCGCCTCCCCCGTCGCCGGCAAGACCGTGGTGTTCACCGGGTCGCTGGAAAAGATGACCCGCGACGAGGCCAAGGCCATGGCCGAGCGGCTGGGCGCGAAGGTGGCGGGGTCGGTCTCCGCCAAGACCGACCTTGTGGTGGCCGGTCCCGGCGCCGGCTCGAAGCTGGAGAAGGCCACCGCCTTGGGTGTGAAGGTGATCTCCGAGGACGACTGGTTCGAACTGGTGAAGTCGCCCCGCCCGTCGCCGGCGCATTTCACCGCCGGCGGGGAGGTGATATAGGATCGTTCCAATGTGCCTGACGCCATCGCCTCCCGACCGGGGACGCTGGCGTTCGCGGCCGCAAGCCCAGGAGGTCGCCGCGCCCCCGGGGTGCGGCCGGCTCCGTCCCCGACGGGTCCCGAAGGCCTGCCGGCACCGCACCCGAAGCCTGAGCGCGAGTTGCCATGACCTCCTCCCCCGCCGCCTCCGCCGCGCCCCGCCGCCCGCACCGCGTGGGCCTGTTCTGCACCTGCCTGGTGGACACCCTGCGCCCCGCCGTGGGGTTCGCGGCGGCCAAGCTGCTGGAGGACGCCGGCTGCGAGGTGGAGGTGCCGCGCCAGACCTGCTGTGGCCAGCCGGCCTTCAATTCCGGCGACCGCACCACCGCCCGCGCCCTGGCGGAGCAGGCCATCGCCGCCTTCGAGAGCTATGATTACGTGGTGGTGCCCTCCGGCTCCTGCGGCGGCATGATGAAGCAGCACTATGCCGAGCTGTTCGCCGGCGAGCCTGACGGCATGGTGCGCGCCGAGCGCTTCAGCGCCAAGGTGTTCGAGCTCACCTCGTTCCTGGTGGACGTGCTGGGCGTGACGGCGGTGGCCGCCCGCCATGACGGCACCGTCACCTACCACGACTCCTGCTCGGGCCTGCGCGAGCTGAAGGTGAGGGACCAGCCCCGCGCCCTGCTCGCCTCGGTGGAGGGGCTGACCCTGGCCGAGATGGCGGACGCCGACACCTGCTGCGGCTTCGGCGGCACCTTCTGCGTGAAATACCCGGACATTTCCGACGCCATCGTCGGCAAGAAGGCGGCCCATGTGGTCGCCTCCGGCGCCGGCACCCTTCTGGCCGGCGACCTGGGCTGCCTCATGAACATGGCGGGCAAGCTGCAGCGCCAGGGCCACGACATCGCCGTGCGCCATGTGGCGGAAGTGCTCGCCGGCATGGGCGAGGAGCCCGCCATCGGCGTCGCCCGGACGCGCTGAACCGGGCCGAGGCCAGGAGGACACAGGCCATGACCGTCGCCATCACCTCGCCCCACCTCAAGGACAACGCCGCCGCCGCGCTGCGCGATGCCCAGCTCCAGGAGGCCCTGGCCAAGGTCGGCCCCGGCTTCATCGGCAAGCGCCGCGCCGCCGCCGACAAGCTGCCGGAATTCGAAGACCTGCGCGACAGCGCCCGGGACATCAAGACCCACACCCTCGCCCATCTCGACCTCTATCTGGAGCGGTTCGAGGAGAAGGTGCGCGCCGCCGGCGGCCAGGTGCATTTCGCCGTGGACGCGGCCGACGCCCGCGCCATCGTCACCGGCATCTGCCGGCGCCTCGGCGCGCGCACCGTGACCAAGGGCAAGAGCATGATCTCGGAAGAGATCGGCCTCAACGACCACCTGGAAGGCGAAGGCATCCTGCCGGTCGAGACCGATCTCGGCGAATATCTCATCCAGATCCGGGGCGAGCACCCCTCGCACATCATCGCCCCCGCCATCCACCTCAACAAGCGCCAGGTGGAAGCCGACTTTCGCCGGGTGCATACCGACCTGCCGGCCGATCGCGACCTGAGCGAGCCGACCTCCCTGCTGGCCGAGGCGCGCGGCGAGCTGCGCCAGAAGTTCCTGGCCGCAGACGTGGGCATCACCGGCGCCAACTTCCTGATTGCGGAAACCGGCACCTCGGTGCTGGTCACCAACGAGGGCAACGGCGACCTCACCCAGACCCTGCCCAAGGCCCATATCGTGCTGGCCTCGCTGGAAAAGCTGGTGCCCACCCTGGAGGATGCCGCCCAGCTGCTGCGCGTGCTGGCCCGCTCCGCCACCGGGCAGGAGATGAGCGTCTACACCTCGTTTTCCACCGGCCCGCGCCGCGCCGACGATCCCGACGGGCCGGGCGAATACCATGTGGTGATTTTGGACAACGGCCGCTCCGCCATGCTCCAGGGCGAGCTCAGGGACATGCTGCGCTGCATCCGCTGCGGCGCCTGCATGAATCATTGTCCGGTCTATCACGCCATCGGCGGCCATGCGTACGGCTGGGTCTACCCCGGCCCCATGGGGTCGGTACTCACGCCGTCGCTGATCGGCGTGGAGAAGGGCGCCAACCTGCCCAATGCCTCCACCTTCTGCGGCCGCTGCGAGGAGGTGTGCCCGGTGCGCATCCCGCTGCCCAAGCTCATGCGCCACTGGCGGGAGAAGGAGTTCGAGCGCCACCTCACCCCCGCGCCGCAGCGCTACGGGCTGAAGCTGTGGGCGTTCCTGGCCACCCGCGGCTGGCTCTACCGGCCGGCGACCCGGCTTGCCATGGCCGCGCTGGCCCTGGCCGGCCGCGGCAGGGGCCGCTTTTCCAGCCTGCCGCTGGCCGGCGGCTGGACCCGGCACCGCGACTTCCCCGTCCCCGCGGGCGACACCTTCCAGGCCCAGTGGCGCGCCCGCGCCGCCGCGAACCGGAGCACCCCGCGATGACCAGCTCCCGCGACACCGTTCTTGCCTCCGTGCGCCGCGCGCTCGGCGTCACCTCGAAGGAGGCGCCCCGCCGCCAGGAGGTGGCGGGCCGGCTCGCCGCCCATCCCGCCGGCGTGGTGCCGGCCCGCGCCCAGCTGCCACCGGCGGAGCGGCTGGAGTTGTTCAAGGACATGGTGCTGGCGGCGGCCGCCAGCCTCGACCACCTGCCCTCGCGCGACGAGGTCCCCGGCGCCATCGCCACCTACCTGCGCGCCCGCAACCTGCCGGCGACCCTGCTGCGCGGGGCCGACCCGCGCCTCGCCAGCCTGCCGTGGGAGCGCGAGCCCCAGCTCGACATCTGGATCGGCGCCTCCGACGGGCGCCAGCTGGTCGGCCTGTCCCACGCCTTCGCCGGCATCGCCGAATCGGGCACGCTGGTGCTGCTGTCGGGAGCCGACAACCCCACCACCCTGAACTTCCTGCCCGATCATCACCTGGTGGTGGTGGACGCCGCCGATGTGACCGGCGACTACGAGGCCGCCTGGGGGCGGATCCGCGCCGCGTTCGGCCCCGGCACCCTGCCGCGCACGGTGAACTGGATCACCGGCCCCTCCCGCTCCGCCGACATCGAGCAGACCCTGTTGCTGGGCGCCCACGGGCCGCGCAGCCTGCATGTGCTGCTGGTGGGGGCGGCGGGCTGAGCCGGCCCCACCGCCTCCCCCGATCGGGTGAGCGCACGCCTGCGCCGGGCGCATGATACCATCGGCCCCGGTCTTCGACCGGCGCCAAGAGGGTCCGCTCAAGCGCCGCGCGGGCTTGACCAAAGCCCATGGGCAAAGCTCACAAGCCTTTGGTATGAACGACGCGGCCCGCGAACTGTTGCGGCCGTTAACCAAACTTAGGTTGCCGCGCGGGCAAATTGGCGGCAGAACTCGACCGATCACGATCCATGGTGCCCAAATGACGTTGAGGTTGCGCTTCGCCATGGCGCTGTTCGCAGCGCTGTTTTTGATCTCCGCCGGACGACCCGCCGCCGCGCAGGGCACGCCGCATGTCTACCTGATGCGCGGGCTCGCCAACGTCTTCTCCTACGGTCTGGACGATCTGGCGGCGAAGCTCAACGCCCGCGGCATCCCCGCAGTGGTGTATGAATACGGCCAGTGGCAGCAGCTGGCCGACCAGGCCTCCGCGGTCAGCCGCTCCGAGCGGGGCTCGCCCATCATCATCGTCGGCCATTCGCTGGGCGCCGACGCCGCCATCGAGGCCGCCGAGCGGCTCACCGCCCTGGGCACCCCGGCTCGGCTGGTCATCACCTTCGATCCCGTGGGCGTCAGCACCGTGGGCCCGGCCGCCGGCAAGTTCGTCAATTACTACCAGTCCAACAACGGCTACGGAAAGCGCCTCACCGCTGGTCCCGGCTTTCGCGGCAACCTGTTCAACCGCAACCTGGACGCCATGGCGGCCATCGATCACTTCAACATCGAGAAGTCGCCGGTGCTGCATTCCGAGGTGGTGGCCTCGGTCCAGGCGCTGAAGGCGCGCCCGAAGCCCAAGCCCAAGCCCGCCGCCCCCGCGCTGACGCCGGCCTCGCAGGCCACGGCCCCGACGGCCCCGGGGCCCGGCCCCAGCGAGCGCGCCGCCACCGCCACCGGCCAGAAGGCCATGTGAGCGCCGAAGAACCCCGCCGGCGGCCGCGCGGCCGCCGCGCGGCCGCCCGAACGCGACGACAGAAGGCCGGGCCCCCGGAGGGGACGCGGCCTTCTTGCTTCACGTTACGGAAGTGCGGGCCGGTCCGGGACCGGACACATACCGTCGGCCCCAGTCTTCGACCGGTGCCAACCAGGTCCGCTCAACCGCCGCGCGGGCTTGACCAAAGGCCGATGAGTGAGGCTCATGGGCCTTTGGTATCAGGGCAGGAAGGCCCGCACCGCCGCCGCCGCCGCCATGGCCGCCACCACCGCGGCGATGTCACTGCGCAGGAAGCGGGCTGCCAGCAGCGCCGCCACCAGCCCGGCGATCATGCCCTTGTCGCCATGCACCGCGCCCGGCGCCAGCAGCGCCACCAGCACCGCGCCCGGCAGGCAGTCCAGCACCTTGCGCACCCGGGGCGTGACCGGGATCAGCCGCATCAGGAAGAAGCCGGCGGTGCGGTTGAACAGGGTGGCGATGGCCATGATGCCGATGGCGGCCAGGGTTCCGGCATCAACGCTCATCGGTGAAGCCCCCGGCGAGCGCCCCGGCCAGGGCGCCGATGACGATGAACCACCAGCCCGGCAGCAGGAACGAGGCCAGCATGGCGACCAAGGCCGCCACGCCCCAGCCCACCGCCTCGCGCCGGCCGCGCCAGTTGGGCAGCAGCATGGCGATGAAGAACGCCGGCACCACCAGATCGACCCCCACCGCCTTGGGATCGGGGATGCCGCCGCCCACCACGTGGCCAGCCATGGTGCCCACCACCCAGATGAGCCAGGTGACCACCCCCGAGCCGATGAAATAGCCGGCGTCGCGGCCGCCCTGGCCGTGGTAGCGCATGGCCAGGGCCCAGTTGTTGTCGGCCAGCAGCGCCAGCGCCGGATAGGATTGCCACGCCGGCAGCGGCGCGAACCAGGGCCGCAGCGACGCCGCCATCAGCACATGGCGCATGTTCACGGTGAGGGTGAGGAAGCCGAGCGCCAGCAGCGAGGCCGCGCTCCAGTGGCTGGACCAGCCTTCCAGCGCCACCATCTGCGCCAGGCCCGCGAACACCAGGCCACTGAACAGGGCGGCCTCGCCAAGGCTCAGGCCCTTCTGGGCGGCGGCGGCGCCGAACGCCATGGCGAACACCATCAGCCCCGGCATCAGCGGAAAAATGGTGCGCGCGCCATCGAGACAGCCGGCGAAGGTGAGGGTGGTCGGGGGAGGATCGGAACGAGGCATGGGGCGCAGCGACGCTGGTCAGGGAGGCGGACCGCCCCCTTATGGCCGACCGCCCCGGCCCGGCCAACCCGATTTCACGCCCTCTCGCCGGCTTTCGATGCTGCGCCGCCGAACAGATGATCCAGCCCCGCGTCCCAGGCCGGCACCGGGCCGTAGCGGGCCGCCAGATGGTCGATGAACAGGCGCACCTTGAGCGGCAGGAAGCGGCGCGAGGGATAGACCGCGAACACCCCCACCCGGTGCGAGGCGCGCCAGCGCGGCAGCACCACCTGGAGCGCGCCCGCCCGCAGCTCCGGCCCCACGTCCCAGGTGGAGCGCAGGGCGATGCCCACGTGGGCGAGCACGGCGGCGCGCACCACCTCATTGGAATTGGTGCGCAACGGCGCCTGGATGCGCAGCGTCACCGGCCCCTCGGGGCCCTCCAGCCGCCACGGGTCCTGGCCGTGGGTGGCCAGCAGCACATGGTTCGCAAGATCGGCGATGCGTGTGGGCGTCCCCGCGCGGGCGAGATAGTCGGGGGTGGCGCACAGCACCCGGTGCACCGGGGCGAGACGTCGGGCCACCAGGCTGGAATCATCCAGATCGGCGATGCGGATGGCGAGATCGAAGCCGGCGCCGACGATGTCCACGAAGGCGTCGGTCAGCTCCAGGTCGATGCTCAGGCCGGGATTGGCCTGGAGCAGCGGGCCGATGTGGGGGGCGATGTGCATGCGCCCGAACGAGGTGGGCGCGGACACCTTGAGCAGGCCGCGGGCCGCGCCCGAGCCATGGGCGAGCTGGCTCTCGGCCTCCTCGACGGCGGCGAGGATGGCCACCACCCGCTCATGGAAGCCCTCCCCGGCCTCGGTCAGCGTCACCTTGCGGGTGGTGCGCTGGAACAGGCGGGCGCCGAGCTGTTCCTCCAGCCGCTGCACCCGCTTCGACACCACCGGCGGCGACAGCCCCAGCTCCCGTCCCGCCGCCGAAAGGCTGCCGGCGGTGACGATGCGGGCGAACAGTTCGAGGTCGGCGAGGCTGTCGATCATCGGGCAGGCATCGGGGGGGGCGAAGGGGAGGTCCGGTTTCGGAACTCACTTTATCCCTGGCGGCAACAATCGGCGACGGCTTTTCGTCGCGGACCGTTTATACTTCGTCCAAACATCGGGTTGGGGAAACGTCTCATGGCCGCGCCGGCCCACGCCTCACGCCTTGCCATGCCGGAGCCGGACGCGCGCGTCCTGGGCAATCGCGCCGCCATCGTCGCCGATCTCGGGCGGCTGGTGGGCGCGGGGGCGGTGATCGACCACCCGCGCGCCATGCGGCCGTTCGAATCCGACGCCCTCACCGCCCACGCCCAGCTTCCCCTGGTGGTGGTGCTGCCGGCGACCACCGCCGAGGTGGCGGCGGTGCTGAAATATTGCCACGACAACCGCATCCGCGTGGTGCCGCGCGGGGCGGGAACCTCGCTCTCGGGCGGGGCGCTGCCGCTGGCGGACGGGGTGCTGCTCGGCCTGGGCAAGCTCACCCGCATCCGCGAGATCGACATCGCCAACCGCTGCGCGGTGGTGGAGCCGGGGGTGACCAACCTCGCCATCACCAAGGCGGTGGAGCACCTGGGCTTCTATTACGCACCCGACCCCTCGTCGCAGATCGCCTGCACCATCGGCGGCAACGTGGCGGAGAATTCCGGCGGCGTGCACTGCCTGAAATACGGCCTCACCACCAACAACGTGCTGGGCGCCGAGCTGGTGTTGGTCACCGGCGAGGTGGTGCGCCTGGGCGGCAAGCACCTGGACGCCGGCGGCCTCGACCTGCTCTCCGTGATCATCGGCTCGGAGGGCCTGCTCGGGGTGGTGACGGAAGTCACGGTGCGGCTGCTGCGACGGCCGGACACCGCCCGCGCCGTGCTGCTGGGCTTTCCCACCTGCGAAAGCGCCGGCGACTGCGTGGCCCGGATCATCGGCGCCGGCATCATCCCCGCCGGCATCGAGATGATGGACAAGGACGCCATCGCCGCCGCCGAGGCGTTCGTCAACGTCGGCTATCCGCTGGACGTGGAAGCCCTGCTCATCGTCGAGCTGGACGGACCGGAAGCCGAATGCGCCCACCTGCTGGAGGCGGTGACGGGCCTCGCGCAAGCCTGCGGCGCCACCACCCTGCGGGTGTCGCAGAGCGAGGCCGAGCGGCTCGGCTTCTGGGCCGGGCGCAAGGCGGCATTCCCGGCGGTGGGGCGCATCTCCCCCGACTACCTGTGCATGGACGGCACCATCCCGCGCCGCCACCTGCCGGTGGTGCTGGCGCGCATGCGCGAGCTGTCGCGGCGGCACGGGCTGCGCGTGGCCAACGTGTTCCATGCCGGCGACGGCAACCTGCACCCGCTCATCCTCTATGACGCCAACGCACCGGGCGAGCTGGCGGCGGCGGAGGCCTTCGGCGCCGACATCCTGCGCCTGTGCGTGGAGGTGGGCGGCGTCCTCACCGGCGAGCACGGCGTGGGGGTGGAGAAACGCGACCTGATGCCGGAGATGTTCGCCCCCGTGGACCTCGCCCAGCAGCAGCGCCTCAAGTGCGCGTTCGATCCCGAGACCCTGCTGAACCCGGGCAAGGTCTTCCCCACCCTCCACCGCTGCGCCGAGATGGGCGCGATGCATGTGAGCGGTGGTGCCCTGCCCTTCCCCGACCTGCCACGCTTCTGACGCCGGACGGCCGACCCATGAGCGAACCCCTTGCCGCCCGCGACGAACAGGAGGTGGCGGACATCGTCGCCGCGGCCTGCGCCGCGCGGCGCACCCTTGAGATCGTCGGCGCCGGCAGCCGGCGCGGCCTCGGCCGGCCCGCCGTGGCCGACGCGGTGCTGAGCGTCGGCGCGCTCTGCGGCGTCACCCTCTACGAGCCGGAAGAGCTGGTGCTGTCCGCCCGCTGCGGCACGCCCCGGCGCGACATCGAGGCGCTGCTGGCGGAGCATGGCCAGATGCTGGCGTTCGAGCCCATGGATACCGCCCCCCTGCTGGGCGGCCCGGCGCCGGGCGAGGCCGGCGGCGGCACCCTGGGCGGGCTGCTGGCGGTGAACCTGTCCGGTCCCCGCCGCCTCAGCGCCGGCGCGGCGCGCGACCATGTGCTCGGCATGCGCGCCGTGTCGGGGCGGGGCGAAGCGTTCAAGGCGGGCGGGCGGGTGGTGAAGAACGTCACCGGCTACGACCTGCCGCGCCTCAATGCCGGCGCCTTCGGCACCCTCGGCGTGCTCACCGAGATCACCCTCAAGGTGCTGCCGCGGCCGGAGACGGAAGAGACGCTGGTGGTGCCCGGTGTGGCGGCGGAGCGGGCCGGGGCGGCGCTCGCCGCCGCCATGGGCGCGCCGTGCGAGGTCTCCGGCGCCGCTTATGTGCCCGCCCCGGTCGCCGCGCGACTGCCCAGCCTTCCCGCCGGGGACGCGGTGCTGCTCCGGCTGGAAGGGGTTCGCCCCTCGGTGCTGGCGCGGCGCGCCCTGCTGCTCCAGGCGCTCGCCCCGTTCGGCGCCGGCCCGGTGCTGGAGGCCGGCGCCTCCGCCCCACTCTGGCGGGAGGTGCGCGACGCACGCCCGTTCGCGGCCCCCAGACACGCCGTGGTGTGGCGCCTCTCCACCGCCCCCATGGCCGGGCCGCCGCTGGCGGCGCAGCTCGCCCGGACGCTCGGCGGCGAAGCCTATTGCGACTGGGCCGGCGGCCTGATCTGGCTGGCGCTGCCGGGAGAGGCCGCGCGGGCCGAGGCGGTGCGCGCGGCGCTCGCCCCCCATGGCGGCCACGCCACCCTCCTGCGCGCCAGCGTGGCCGAGCGCGCCGCCGCGCCGGTGTTCCAGCCACTGCCCCCGGCCCTGGCGGCGCTGACCCGGCGGGTGAAGGCGAGTTTCGACCCCGCCGGCGTGCTCAACCCCGGCCGCATGCACGCGGACATCTGACATGCCGCGCCGCCACGCCCCATCGCCCCCGACCGGTCCCGGACGCTGAGCCATGCAGACCCACTTCTCTCCCGCCCAGCTCGCCGACCCGGCCATCGCCGAGGCAGACAAGATCCTGCGGGCGTGCGTGCATTGCGGCTTCTGCACCGCCACCTGTCCCACCTATGTGCTGACCGGCGACGAACGCGACAGCCCGCGCGGGCGCATCTACCTCATCAAGGACATGCTCGAGAACGCCCGCCCGGCAACACGGGAGGAGGTCGAGCCCATCGACCGCTGCCTGTCCTGCCTGTCCTGCATGACCACCTGCCCGTCCGGGGTGCACTACATGCATCTGGTGGACCACGCCCGCGCCCACGTGGAGGCAACCTACGCCCGGCCCCTGCCCGACCGGCTCATCCGCGCCCTGCTCGCCCGCGTGCTGCCCTATCCGTCCCGCTTCCGCCTGGCCCTCAAGGCGGCGGCGCTCCTGCGCCCGCTGGCCGGCCGGCTCGATCGCGGCGCGTTGAAGCCACTCGCCGCCATGCTGCGCCTCGCGCCCCGCACAGTCCCCCGGCCGGCCCCCGCCGCCGGCACTCACATGCCGCCGGGTCCGCGCCGGGCGCGGGTGGCCCTGCTCGGCGGCTGCGCCCAGCAGGTGCTCCAGCCCGGCATCGACGCCGCCGCCACCCGCCTGCTGAACCGGCTCGGGGTGGAGGTGGTGCGGCTCGCCGGCCCGACCTGCTGCGGCGCGTTGGTGCACCACATGGGGCGCGAACGGGAGGCGCTCGGCTTCGCCCGCGCCACCGTGGACGCCTGCATGCGGGAACTGGAGGGCGCCGGGCTCGACGCCATCCTCGTCACCGCCTCCGGCTGCGGCACCACGCTGAAGGATTACGGCCACCTGCTGCGGCACGACCCCACCTATGCCGATGCCGCCAGCCGGGTCGCCGGACGCGTCCGGGACATCAGCGAGTTCCTCGCCACCCTGGACCTGCCCAGCCCGGCGGGAACCGGCGCGCGCGTGGCCTATCATTCCGCCTGCTCGCTCCAGCATGGGCAGAAGGTGAAGGCGCCGCCGCCGGAGCTGTTGCGCCGGGCCGGCTTCGAGGTGGTGGAGCCGTTCGACCCGCACCTGTGCTGCGGCTCCGCCGGCACCTACAACATCCTGCAAGGCCCCCTGGCGGACGCCCTGAAGGGCCGCAAGGTCGCCACCCTGGAGGCGCTCCGGCCAGACATCATCGCCGCTGGCAACATCGGCTGCCTCACCCAGATCGCCAGCGGCACCCCCGTGCCGGTGGTGCACACCGTCGAGCTTCTCGACTGGGCCACCGGCGGCCCCCGCCCCGCCGCCCTCGCCGCGGCGGGGCGCTGAACCCAGCCGTCGCCAGCCGGCGACACCGGCTTGCTCCCGATGCCCACGCACGCGTGGCGAACGCGCCGGTCCGCCGGGCGTTGGACACCAGGGGCCGGCGGCGGTACCACTGGAGCCCTGGGACGGGGGCGTGAATGCCCTTCATCCTGAGGCCTCGGCTTCCTCACGCGCACCGGGTTCCCCCACATGGCCATCGCCTTCGACCTCACGCTTTACCTCGTCACCGACCCGCGCCTGACCGCGGCGCGCGGCCTCGCGGCGACCGTGGCGGCGGCGGTGGCGGGCGGCGCCACGCTGGTGCAGCTGCGCGATCCCGACGCCCACGGCCGCGCGTTGGTAGAACAGGCACGGGCGTTGAAAGCCCTGCTCGCGCCCCTCGGCATTCCGCTCATCGTCAACGACCGGGTGGACGTGGCGGTCGCGGCCGACGCCGACGGCGTGCACCTGGGCCAGGACGACATGGCCCCCGCCGACGCGCGCGGCCTTCTCGGTCCCGGGCGCATCCTCGGCCTGTCGGTGGGCAGCCCGGCCGAGTATGCCGCGTCCGATCTCACCGGCATCGACTATCTCGGCGTCGGCCCGGTCAAGGCCACCGCCAGCAAGGCGGACGCCGGGGCCGCCATCGGCGCGGCGGGCATCGCGGCGATCCGGGCATTAACCCACCTGCCGCTGGTGGGCATCGGCGGCGTCGATGCCGCCATCGCCCCCGACGTGATCCGCGCCGGCGCCGACGGGGTCGCCGTCATCTCCGCCATCTGCGCGGCGGACGATCCCCGCGCCGCCGCCCGGCACCTGCGCGCCGCCGTGTCGGCCGCGCGCTGATGCCAAAGGTCCGCGCGGCGCTTGAGCGGGACCTACTTTAGCGGACCCACATGGCGCCGGTGGAAGCTCGGCACCGGTCGAAGACCGGGGCCGATGGCATGAGCCCAGCCGCGCATCACCTTGCCGTCTTCACCTGATGTGCTTCAAAGGAGCCGCGCGCCACCCACGCAGGGTCATGGCATCCCGCGCGCGCCAGAATTCGCGACCACGCCGCCCTGGCACCGCGCGCCTCTTCCGGTCTCCGCCGCACGGATCGGCGGGGCGGGAGGCCCGCCCCCGGCTCCCGACGCCCGATGGCCGGGAGCCACCGGGAGGCATGGCCGTTCCGCGTCACGGAAGCCCATCACGGCCGCCCGGCGCCGCGCCAGTTCCCCCGCCCTCGCTCGGCGGGCACGGACAGGGGCGCCCGTGGAACGCGCTCCCCTGTCTAGTCCCCCAAAGTCAGCCCAGGATCTCGCGCAACGCCAGCGCGATCACCTCGGTCGCGATGTCGAGGTCGGACAGGCGCAGATTCTCGTCGGCGCGGTGGCCATTGGCCTCCTCGATGGTGCGCGGCCCGGCGCCGTAGAGCACCACCGGCACCCCCGCTTCCGCATAGAGCCGCGCGTCGGTGTAGAGCGGCACGCCGGTGGTACCCACCACCTCCCCCACCACGGCGGAAGCGGTGCGGCAGAGCACCTCGGCGAGGCGCCTGGCGCCCTCCCCCGGCACCAGCGGCCGCGCCAGCAGGATGCGCCGGACCGCCACCGCGGCCTTTGGAAACGCCGCCGCCGCCCCGGCGATCACCGCCCTCACCTCTTCTTCCACCTGCTCGGGGGCCTCCTCCGGCACGATGCGCCGGTCGAGCCGGAAGGTGACGCGATCCGGCACCACATTGGTGTTGATGCCGCCAGCGATGAGCCCGACATTGAGTTGCGGCGCACCGATGCCCGCGACCTCGGACACCTTGGCCTTCAAGGTGTCGCGATAGGCGTAGAGGGCGGCGAGGATGGCTGTGGCCGGCTCCAGCGCATCGACGCCGGAGGCCGGGATGGCGGCATGGGCCGAGCGGCCCGTCACCTCCACCTCCAGGTGCAGGCAGCCGTTGTGCGCCACCACCACCGCATAGCTGAAGCCGGCGGCGATGGCGTAGTCCGGACGGGTGAGCCCCTGGGCCAGGATCCAGCCCGGTCCGATGGTGCCGCCGATTTCCTCGTCATAGGTCAGATGCAGTTCCACCGTGCCGTTCAGCGGCAGGCCCGCGCGCCGCAGCGCGTCCAGGGCGAAGGCATAGGTGGCGAAATCCGACTTGGAGACGGCGACCCCGCGTCCGTACATCACCCCGTCCACCACCTCGGCCCCATAGGGGTCGTGGGTCCAGCCCTCGCCGGGCGGCACCACGTCGCCATGGGCGTTGAGGGCGATGGTCGGCCCCTCCCCGAAGCGATGGCGGACGATCAGGTTGGTGGCGGAGATCATGCCGGCGGCCGTCACCACCGCCTCCGGCACCGGGTGGCGCTCCACGCTGAAGCCGAGCCCCTCCAGCAGTTCCGCCGCGCGGGCGGCATGGGGGGCGCAGTCTCCCGGCGGATTGTCAGACGGCACCTTGACCAGCTCGGCCAGGAAACGCCGCTGGTCCTCGGCCCGCTCGGCGATCAGGCGCCGCAGGAGATCCGCGTCGGAGGTGCTCATGAAGTGGTCCTCGAATGGCTGCTGCCTGCGCCTCGGTCCCTCGGGCGGCCGGCAGGCCCGGCGGCATGGCACGGGCCGGCGGCCCGCGCAACGGCCGTCTCGCGGCCGGGCCCGGGCGCCCGGGCCGCCGGGCCCGCCGGGCGCCGCGCCGCGCACCGCGCGGTGTGGCCAGGCCGCGGGCCCGGACTTTCCAATGCCCACGCCGGCTTGCCGCCACTCCCCCCGGGCCCGCGCGCGGAGGGCGGGGCGCGACGGCGGCGCCAGCCCCGTCCGCATTGCGCAACGGACCGGAAAAGGTGTTTTCCCACCGGAGCGACGACCGGAACCGCCCGGGCGCCGCCCTATTCCGCCGCCTGCGCCCGCAAGGGCGGCGGGGCGCGGAAGCGGGCGAGCAGGTCGGCTTCCTCCGCCTTGGCCGCCGCCAGATGGCGGGCCTTCACCGGGCCATAGCCGCGGATCTTCTCCGGGATCGAGGCCAGCGCCACCGCCAAAGCGTGGGTATCGGGGCCGAAGCGGGACAGCACCTCGTCCATGAGCCGCTCGTAATCGGCGATCAGCGCCCGCTCGGCGCGCCGCTCGGCGGTGCGGCCGAACGGGTCGAACGGCGTGCCGCGCAGCCGCTTGAACCGCGCCAGCACCCCGAGCGCCTTGAGCATCCACGGGCCGAAGCGCAGCTTGCGGGGTTCGCCGGTGACCGGATCGGGCCGTGCGAACAGCGGCGGGGCAAGATGAAACTCCAGCCGGAGATCGCCATCGAAGGCGGCCTCCACCTGGCGCAGGAAGGCCCCGTCCGCATAAAGCCGGGCCACCTCGTACTCGTCCTTGTAGGCCATCAGCTTGAACAGGTTGCGGGCCACCGCCTCGGCCAGCCCGGAGCGGCCGGGCGCCGCCTCCGCCTCGCGCCGGCGCGCCCGCGCCACCAGGGCCTGGTAGCGGGCGGCATAGGCGGTGTCCTGATAGCGGGTGAGATCGGCCACCCGGCGGGCGATCACCTCGTCGAGGCCCTGCGACAGCCGGCGCGCGTCGCTGACCGCCCCGGTCATCCCTTCGGGGGCCACGAACGCCTCCACCGCGGCCGGGTCGTGGGCGGCGCGGCGGCCCCATTGGAAGGCCGCCGTGTTCATGGCCACCGCCTCGCCATTCAGGGCGATCGCCCGCTCCAGCGCCTCCGCCGACACCGGCAGGGCCCCGAATTGATAGGCATAGCCCACCATGAAGATGTTCTGCGCCAGGGAGCTGCCGAACAGGGCGGTGGCGAGGCGCGTCGCCTCGATGAAGTGGGTGTTGCCCTCGCCCGCCGCCTCGGTGATGGTGCGCCGGATGCGCGCGGTGGGCAGGGAATAGTCGGCATTGCGGGTGAAGTCGCCGGGCAGCACCTCATGGGTGTTCACCACCACCAGGGTCTCGCCGGGCTTCACCGCCGCCAGCACCTTCTTGGTGCCCGCGACCACGATGTCGCCGCCCAGCACCACGTCGGCGCCGCGCGCCGGCACCCGGATGGCGGTGATATCGGAGGGGCAGTTGGCAAGCCGGATGTGGCTGTAGACCGCCCCGCCCTTCTGGGCGAGGCCGGCCATGTCGATCATGCCGCAGGCCTTGCCCTCCAGGTGCGCCGCCATGCCGAGGATGGCGCCGATGGTGACCACGCCGGTGCCCCCCACCCCGGTGGCGATGATGGAATAGGTGCCGTCGATCTCCGGCCGCATGGGCTCGGGCAGCTCCGGCCACGCGCCCGCGCCGGCGGCGGCGGCCACCGCCTTTTTCGGCTTGGCCCCGTGCACGGTGACGAACGAGGGGCAGAAGCCGTTCACGCAGGAGAAGTCCTTGTTGCAGGACGACTGGTCGATCTCGCGCTTGCGGCCCCACTCGGTCTCCAGCGGCTGCACCGAAACGCAGTTGGACTTCACGCCGCAGTCGCCGCAGCCCTCGCACACCCGCTCGTTGATGATGACGCGCTTGTCGGGATCAGGAAAATCGCCGCGCTTGCGGCGCCGCCGCTTCTCCGAGGCGCAGGTCTGGTCGTAGATCAGCACGGTGACGCCGGGAATGGCGGCCAGCTCCCTCTGGACCGCCTCCAGCGCGTCGCGATGATGGAGGGTGAGGCCCGCCGGCCACGCGGTGTTGGGGGCGTACTTGCCGGGCTCGTCGGTGACCACCACCACCCGCTCCACGCCCTCCGCCGCCACCTGCCGGGCGATGACCGGCACCGTCAGGTCGCCGTCATGGCGCTGGCCGCCGGTCATGGCCACCGCGTCGTTGAACAGGATCTTGTAGGTGACATTGACCTTGGCGGCGCAGGCGGCGCGCAGGGCCAGGTATCCGGAATGGTTGTAGGTGCCGTCGCCCAGGTTCTGGAACACATGCGGGCGCTTGGAAAAGGCGGATTCGCCGATCCAGTTGGCCCCCTCCCCGCCCATCTGGGTGAAGCCGGTGGTGTCCCGGTCCATCCACTGAACCATGTAGTGGCAGCCGATGCCGGCATAGGCGCGCATGCCCTGCGGCACCTTGGTGGAGCTGTTATGGGGGCAGCCCGAGCAGAAATAGGGGATGCGGGTGGCCACGTCGGCGGTGGCGGCCAGCGCCTGCTGCGCCTCCTCCAGCCGGGCGACGCGGGCGGCGATGTCGGGGATCGTTCCATAGGCCAGCAGCCGCCGGCCGAGGGCGATGGCGATGTCGTTGGGGTCGAGGGCGCCCTTCACCGGGAATAGCCAGCGGCCCTGCTCGTCTTTCTTGCCGATGCAGGCGGGCTGGTTGGCGCTGCCATAGAGCTCCTCGCGCACCTGCACCTCGATCAGGGAGCGCTTTTCCTCCACCACCATGATGAGGTCGAGCCCGCGGGCGAACTCCATCAGCCCCACCGTCTCCAGCGGCCAGGGACAGCCCACCTTCCAGATGCGGATGCCGAGATCGTTGGCCCGCACCTCATCGATGCCCAGCTCGTCCAGGGCCAGGCGCACGTCGAGATAGGACTTGCCGACGGTGGCGATGCCGATGCGGGCATGGCGGCCACCGGAGGTGATGAAGCGGTTGAGCTTGTTGGCCCGCAGGAAATGCACCACCGCGTCGCGCTTGAACTCCTGCACCCGCTCTTCCTGGGCCACCGGCGTGTCGCCCAGGCGGATGTTGAGGCCGCCGGGCGGCATGGCGAAATCGTCGGGGTGGACGATGCCCACCCGGTCCAGGCGTCCGTCGACAATGGCGGTGGATTCGATGGTGTCCTTCACCGCCTTGAGGCCGACCCAGGCGCCGGAGAAACGCGACAGCGCCCAGCCATAGAGGCCGTAGTCGATGATCTCCTGGACCCCGGCCGGGTTGAGCACCGGAATCATCACGTCCACGAAATGGAATTCGCTCTGGTGGACGGTGGTGGACGATTCGCAGGTGTGGTCGTCTCCCATCAGCGCCAGCACGCCGCCATGGCGCGAGGTGCCGGCATTGTTGGCGTGGCGGAACACGTCGCCGGAGCGGTCCACCCCCGGCCCCTTGCCGTACCAGAGCCCGAACACCCCGTCGAACCGGCCCTCGCCGCGCAGTTCCGCCTGCTGCGCCCCCCACAGGGCGGTCGCCGCCAGGTCCTCGTTGAGGCCGGACTGGAACTTGATGTCGTTGGCCTTCAGCACCTTTTCGGCGCGCAGGAACTGCTGGTCGAGGCCGCCCAGCGGCGAGCCGCGATAGCCGGTCACGTAACCGGCCGTATCGAGGCCGGCGCGCCGGTCCCGCTCCTTCTGCATCAGGGCGAGACGCACCAGCGCCTGGGTTCCGGAAACGAACACCCGCTCTTGCGCGAGGTCGTATTTGTCGTCGAGGGAGACGGGGTTCAAAGCCATCGGGGGGCGCCTCCGTGCCGGCTTGTCCGCGCAAGGCCTCCCGGCGGCGGTATCTGCCGCGACGGCGGCCTTCAGCCGTTCGACCTTAGGCTGACACGGAGTGTCGCACCCCGCAATTTCGTTGTTCCAAGTCAAGGCGCAACGAAATTGCCCACAAAACGGGCGCGACGCATTTTGGTGCAACGCGGCATGAAACCCACGGCGGCGCGGCACATTCGCAGGCCAGCTCTGCCGCATCGCAACACGCCGGATCAGCCCGGTAGCAGGCGTTCGCTGTCCAGATAGCCGGTGAGCAGAGCCAGGCCGAACAGCATCACCAGCACGGCGGCGCCCACCTCCACCGCGCCGCGCGCCACCACGGCGGCGCGCCCGTCGCGCCCCGCGATCCGCACCGCGAGGCGCTTGCCATAGACCGCAAGAGCGGCGATGCCGGTCACGGTCAAAGCGGTGCCGAGCCCCATGGCGAAGACGGCCATGACGCCGCTCAGGAACACCCCCTGGGACAGGGCGAAGGTGAGCACCAGGATGGCGCCCGAGCAGGGCCGCGCCCCGGCCGAGACCACCGCCACCGTCGCCCGGCGCCAGCCGCCGTCCGCCAGCAGCATGGGGTCCGGCGCATGGGCATCGCCGCAGCCGCAGTCGGCGCCGTGCACATGAGACCCGTGCACATGCCCGCCGCGCACGGTGCGAGCGAGGGCCAGCCCCTTGGTCACCGCGAGATAGAAGCCGAACACGGCAATGCCGCCATAAGCCGCGATCTCCACCACCGTCATGGCCCGCGCCATGGCGACGGCGGTAGCCCCCAGCAGCACCGCCAGGAGGCCGACGAAGGCAATGGCGGCGAGCGCCTGCACCAGGCCCGCCGCCAGCGCCAGCAGCGCCCCGCGCCGCAGCGTGCCGCCGTCCGCCAGCAGATAGGAGGAGATCACCGCCTTGCCATGGCCCGGGCCGGCGGCGTGGAACACGCCATAGGCGAACGACAGGCCGGCGAGCAGGACACCGGCCTGGCCATCGGCCTTGGCCGCGCGCACCGCCTGCACCAGGGCGCGATAGAATTCCGCCTGCTTGGCGATGATGAAGCCGCCGATGCCCGACGGCGCCGGGCCGCCGCCGCCGAGCCCGAACGGCGTCGGCTTCGCGCCGGCGGGCGCCGCCGGCGCCGCCACTTGCCCGAGCGCCTGGGCGAAGGCGAGATCGGGATAGACCAGCAGCGCCAGCAGCAGGGCGAAGGCCGCGAGGCTGAGGAGAACCAGCAGCGCGCCGGCCAGCCACCGCGCCGGCGCCACCCAGCGGGCGAGGGAAAGCCAGCCGCCGCGGGCCGGGCGCGACCCCGGCCAGCGCGACCCGGCGGAGACCAGCCGCGCGCCCGGCGTCACGGGCATTTCACCGTGATCTTGTCGGCGAACTGGGCGCCATAGGTGCTGGAGGCGGTGAGATTGGAGAAGAAGCTTTCCCCAAGCTGCACGTTGCGCGACTGCTGCGGCGCCGTCACGTCCAGGGTGCAGCCGGCGGGCGCGCCCTTGAGCGCCACCGGATCCGCCTCCGCAAAGCTGAAGGCAATGAAATAGGTGGGGTCGTAGATGTCCACCGCCACCTGGCCCTTGGCCGGCTGCGGCTTCTTCAGCGGCAGCGTGAAATGCAGCGTCAGCGCGTCGTCGGCGAAGGTGAGGTAATAATCAGTGGGTTCGCCGAAGGCGAGCTTCGCCGTGGCCGACTTGGCGGTGACGAAGTAGTCGTATTCCTTCAGCGAATCCACGTTCACCTGAGCCAGCGGCTTCAGGATGTCGTCGCCGTAGGTGCCGTCCTTCTGCTTGTCCAGGCCCTGCAGCGCGAAGGCGGTGAAGGCCTCGTCGAAGGTCCAGGCATTGCGGACCCCCGTCAGGGCCCCGTCGGGGCCATAGACCAGCTCGGCCTTCATGGTGACCCAGACATGGGGATGGGCCGCCGCCGGGCGTGGCGCGAGCAGCAGGAAGGCGGCCAGGGCGGCCGACAAAGCGGAAAGCACCCTCATTTTCGCTCCATCCTCACTCGATCGCGTGACGGCACCGATGTTGGCGGCAGAACTGACGCAGGAAGGCGACGGAAAGGTGACGCCCGCGCCCCCTCCGTCGCGATCCGCGAACGCTCAGTTGCGCTCGAGCATGTGGTCGAGTGCCAGCCGGAAGTCGCCGGAGATGTCGGGCCGCGACAGGGCATAGGCCACGTTGGCCATGAGGAAGCCGATCTTGGAGCCGCAGTCGTAGATGGCGCCGTCGAAGGTGACCGCGTAGAACGGCTCGCTTTCCTTCAGCTTCAGCATGGAATCGGTGAGCTGGATCTCGTCGCCGGCGCCGCGCTCCTGCCGCGCCAGCAGGTCGAAGATGCCGGGCTGGAGGATGTAGCGGCCGGAGATGGCGAGGTTGCTGGGCGCGGTGCCGGCCTTGGGCTTCTCCACCATCTGGGTGATGGCGTGGGCCTTGCCGTGCGAGGCGCCGGTGCCGACGATGCCGTATTGGTGGGTCTGGTCGTCCGGCACCTCGTAGACGGAGACCACGTTGCCGCCGGTCTCGTCATAGGCCTCCACCATGGAGGCGAGGCACCCCTTGCCGTTCTTGGCCATGTGCAGCATGTCGGGCAGCAGCAGCGCGAACGGCTCGTCGCCGATGATGTCGCGCGCGCACCACACCGCGTGGCCGAGGCCCAGGGGAAGCTGCTGGCGGGTGAAGGAGGTGGTGCCGGCTTTCGGCGTGTCGCGATCGAGCTGCTCCAGCTCGCGGGTCTTGCCGCGCTCCTGCAAGGTGCGCTCCAGCTCGAACTGGCGGTCGAAATGATCCTCGATCACCGCCTTGTTGCGGCCGGTCACGAAGACGATGTGCTCGATGCCGGCGGCGCGCGCCTCGTCCACCACATGCTGGACGACCGGGCGGTCCACCACGGTCAGCATTTCCTTCGGCACCGCCTTGGTGGCCGGGAGGAATCGGGTGCCGAGGCCCGCGACGGGCAGGATGGCCTTGCGAATGGGCTTACGCATCGAGTGAAATCCGCCTTGGACCTGCCGGTGGCTCATGCCCCCGGGCACGTGAGTGCTGCGCACCTATCGTTCGGAATGCGGGCCGAAATCTGGCGCGTCATGGTTGATGTTTGCCTAACGGCACCGAAAAAGCGCGGTCGCGCCGGCCGCCCGCCGCACCGGGCCGCCGGCGCGACCGCGCGCCGGAGCGGCGAATGCCCTCCAAAAGGCGCAAATTCAAGCTCCATGTTAACCGCGAGGCAACCAGACCGGCCGCCCACTAGAGGCGCTCCACATGGCCAGAGCCGCCGCCCGGCGGCGCAATGACGGGACGAGGGTAAACGAGATGGCTTCCACGACTTCCAAGGGCACCCGCGCCAAGGGGGCCTTCGGCGCCGTTCTGGCTCTCGCGGCGATCTCGCTCATTACGCCGGCGGTGGCCCAGGCCCAGACCACCGGCTCCATCTTCAGCGGGTTCCCCGGCTTCGGCGCGCCGCAGCAGCCGGCCGCCGGCGGCGGCCACCCGGAGATGTCGCCGCAGGCGATCGCCGCCGCCCAGGCCAATTTCGGCAATTGCATCGCCGCCATGTGGCCCCAGGCCCAGGCCAAGGGCGTGTCCCGCCGCACCTTCGAGCGCTACACCGCGACGCTCGAGCCCGACATGAAGATCATGGACTTCCTGGACAGCCAGCCGGAGTTCTCCAAGCCCATCGGCGCCTATGTGACCATGCTGGTCAGCGACTGGCGGGTGAAGAAAGGCCGCGAGATCCTGGCGCGCTACAAGCCCATCTTCGACCAGGTGGAGAAGGCCTATGGCGTCGACCGCTATGCGGTGGCGGCCATCTGGGGCATCGAATCCACCTATGGCGACCCCAAGGGCATCGGCAACCGCAACGTGCTGGTGTCCACCGCGACCCTGGCCTGCATCGGCCGGCGGCAGGACTATTTCCGCGAGGAGTTTATCGCCACCCTGCAGATCCTGGAAAAGGACGACGTGCCCTATGACCACCTGAAGGGGTCGTGGGCAGGCGCGTTCGGGCCCACCCAGTTCATGCCCACCTCGTTCCAGCGCTTCGCCGTGGACTTCGACCGCGACGGCAAGCGCAACGTGGTGGATTCCATCCCCGACATCATCGCCTCCACCGCCAACAACCTGAAGCTGGACGGCTGGGAGTTCGGCAAGCCCTGGGGCTACGAGGTGGTGCTGCCGCAGGGGTTCGACTACCGCTACGCCAACCGCACCTTCAAGCAGTCCCTCGGCCAGTGGGCGAGCCTCGGCGTCACCCGGCCCGGCGGCAAGGGCTTCGCGCGCGCCACCGACCAGGCCTACCTGCTGCTGCCGGCGGGGGCCAACGGCCCGGCCTTCCTGATGATGGGCAATTTCAACGCCATCCTGAAATACAATCCGGCCGACGCCTATGCCCTCGCCATCGGCCACCTCGCCGACCAGCTGCGCGGCGGCGGCGCCTTCGCCCAGCCCTGGCCCAAGGAAGAGCGCGGCCTGTCGAAGGCGGAGCGCCTGGAGATCCAGGGCCGGCTCAGCCAGATGGGCTACGACATCGGCAATGTGGACGGCATTCTCGGCCAGAAGACCAAGAACGCCATCCAGGACTTCCAGGTCCGCCGCGGCCTGCTGCCGGACGGCTATCCCGACGTCGCCCTGCTGGACCAGCTGCGGCGCTGAGCCCCGGCGGCCCACGCCCGGCGCGGTCCGCCATGACGTCATGCCACCTCGCGGCTACGGCGTGTCGCTTGCTACCATCGCGCGAGCTGCCGTAGGAGTGGGATCATGTGGCTCGACGACCATCGTGTTCTCACCCCCGGCGCCCCGCCCGCCGACCGGCGCATCGGCGACGAGGCCTTTCGTCCCTTCGGCATCGACCGTATCCGTCTGGCGGATGGCGAGGTGGCGGTGGAGGAGGCCATCGCCGGTCACCTGCCCTTCGGCCGGCTGCGCCGCTTCCGCCGCGGCGACGCGGCGACCGCGCCCGCGGCCCGCCGCGTGCTGGTGGTGGCGCCCCTGGCGGGCGGCTTCCCGTTCCTGATGCGCGACCTGGTGGTGGGGCTCCTGTCCATCGCCGACGAGGTCGCCATCACCGACTGGCCCGACGCCCGCTACGTGCCGGTCGAGACCGGCCCATTCGGCCTCGCCGACAATTGCATCGAGGCCGCGCAGATGATTCGCGCCCTCGGCGCGGCCGGAGGCTCCACCCATGTGGTGGGGGTGTGCCAGGGCACGGTGCCAGCCCTCACGGCGACGGCGCTGCTGGCGGACGCCGGCGCCGCGCCGGCCAGCGTCAGCCTCATCGGCGGCCCCATCGACCCTTCCCGCAACCCCACCCGGCTCTGGCGCATGCTCCAGGACCGGGCGCTGGACGCCCTGGAGCGGCAGATCATCGAGCCGGTGGCCGAACGCTACCCCGGGGCGGGGCGGCGGGTGTTCCCCGCCTGGCGGCAGACCGACACCTTCGCCCTCTACCTCTGGCGCCAGAGCATGACCGGCGGTCGCCTGCCGCTGCAGCTTGCGTTCGACGAGGGCGACGATCCGTTCCGCTTCCCGCTGGCCCGACTGTGCTGGACCCTGATGGACGTGCCCGGCGAGTTCTTCATGGAGAATGTCGCCACCATCTTCCGCGCCAATGCCCTAGCGCGGGGGGCCCTCGCCATCGCCGGCCACCGGGTGGACCTGGGGCGGCTGCGGCAAACCGCGCTCCTGACCGTCGAGGGACAGGAGGACGACATCTCCGCCCCCACCCAGACCGAGGCCGCCCACGCGCTGTGCGGCCACCTGCCGGACGCCCGGCGCGCCCACGTGGTGGTGCCCCAGGCGGGCCATTTCGCCCTGTTCTACGGGCGACTGATGCGCGCCCATGTGATTCCGGCCATCGCCGCCACCATGGCCGCCGGCGAGGCCGGCTGAGGCGCCCGCCCCGCCGGCCGGCCCACGGCGTCAGAGGATGAAGCGGCTGAGGTCGGCGTTCTTCGCCAGGTCGGCGACGCGCTCGCGCACATAGGTGGCGTCGATCACCACCTCCTCGCCGGATCGGTCGGGCGCGGAGAAGGACAGGTCGTCGAGCACCCGCTCGATGACCGTCTGGAGCCGGCGGGCGCCGATGTTCTCCACATTGGAGTTCACCTCCACCGCCGCGTCGGCGATGGCCTCCACCGCGTCCGGGGTGATCGACAAGGCGACGCCCTCGGTCGCCATCAGCGCCACCGACTGCTTCACCAGGCTGGCCTCGGTCTCGGTGAGGATGCGCACGAAATCGGCGCGGGTGAGCGCCTCCAGCTCGACCCGGATGGGCAGGCGCCCCTGCAGCTCCGGCAGCAGGTCGGAGGGCTTCGACACATGGAACGCGCCGGAAGCGATGAACAGGATGTGGTCGGTCTTCACCGGCCCATGCTTGGTGGATACCGTGGTGCCCTCGATCAGCGGCAGCAGGTCGCGCTGCACGCCCTCGCGCGAGACATCGGCGCCGGAGCGGCCCTCGCGGCCGGCGATCTTGTCGATCTCGTCGAGGAACACGATGCCGTTGTTCTCCACCGCATGGATGGCGTCCTGGACGGTGGCGTCCTGGTCGATGAGCTTGTCCGCCTCCTCGGTGACCAGCAGCGGGTGCGCCTCCTTCACCGTCACCCGACGGGGCTTGGCACGGCCGCCGAAGGCCTTGCCCAGCATGTCGCCGAGCGAGACGGCGCCCATCTGCGCGCCGGGCATGCCGGGCAGGTCGAACATGGGCATGCCACCGCCGCCCGCCTGGACCTCGATCTCTACTTCCTTGTCGTCCAGCTCACCGGCCCGCAGGCGCTTGCGAAAGGCATCGCGGGTGGCGGCGGAGGCGTTGGCGCCCACCAGGGCGTCGAGCACCCGGCCTTCGGCGGCCAGGTGCGCCTTGGCCTGCACATCCTTGCGCTTGGCCTCGCGCACGATGCCGATGCCCACCTCCACCAGGTCGCGGACGATCTGCTCCACGTCGCGGCCCACATAGCCCACCTCGGTGAACTTGGTGGCCTCCACCTTCAGGAAGGGGGCGCCCGCCAGCTTGGCGAGGCGGCGGGAAATCTCGGTCTTGCCCACGCCGGTGGGGCCGATCATCAGGATGTTCTTGGGCAGAACCTCCTCGCGCAGCTTGTCGTCCAGCTTCAGCCGGCGCCAGCGGTTGCGCAGGGCAATAGCCACCGCGCGCTTGGCATTGGCCTGGCCGACGATGTGGCGGTCGAGCTCGGAGACGATCTCGCGGGGGGAAAAGTCGCTCATGGCGGTAACGTGATGCTCGGGTTGGGCAGCAGCGCGGCGAACCGGCGCGGCAGCAGGATGAAGATGGAGCGGCGCAGCGGGTGCCAGGCGGCGCTGAGCAGCAGCACGAAGGCGCCCAGGGCCAGCACGGTCAGGGGCAGGGAGTCGCTGAGGCCGGCTCCGCGCGCCAGCGCGCCGAATGCGAAGCCGGCGTAGGCGAGGCCGGACACCAACAGCGCCCGGCGGTCGACCAGCACCGCGACGACGCCCAAGGCGAAGAAGACGGCCAGAATCGGCTCGGCAGCGATATCGGTGCCAGGGTTCCCGCCCCCGGTGAATCGGCCGAGCAACGAATGGACGATCAGCGGCGCCGCCAGCATGTGCAGCCAGAAGGCGATGTCGGTGCGGCGCGTCTGCCGGCGCGGATCGGACAGATCGAACGCCATGGCCAGCGCAAAGATGGCCACACCGCAGCCCGCCAGCAGCGCTGGCCGCATGGCGGAGGCGGCGTCCGGCCCCAGAACCTCGGCAAAGCCGAGCACCACCGGAATCAGCGCGGCCGCCCCGGCCGCCGGCGTGATGGGCACGCGAAAGCGCCAGTAGTGCAGACCCGCTGCTGGAAAGGTAACAAGGCCGGCGATGGCGAAAGCGAAAAGATCGTGTTCAGGCATCGGGGCGGACGGGGTGCGGACCCCGCTGGCCGTCCCGCCGACTGCCCCGTCAACCGTTGCGAAGACCGCCGCCGCATAGACCACGAACAGCACGATGCTGGGGAGCGCCATGCGTTGGCGGCGCGTGAAGAATTCCGCCAGCAGCCACGCCGCGACAGCCACGGCCGCGCCCCGGCCGGCGAGCCCCAGTTCGCCGGCAAAATAGCTCAGCGCTCCGAGGAACATGCCGAGGCCGATGGTGACGAAGATGTCGGCGAAGCCGGTGATCAGGCGCAGCCTTTCGTCGTCCTGCGGCGCGCCCGGCGCGGGCGCCGGGTTGGCGCCCTCCGCTGGCTCGGCCGCGATCGCCCACAGCGCATCCATCTGCCCCGGCGTGATGACGCCTTGGGCGCGGGCAAGCGCGAGCGTCTGCTCGACGCTTCTCATCCAATGGTCTCGATGACGATGTTGCGGTTGGTGTAGATGCAGATGTCGGCGGCGATCTCCAGCGCCCGCCGGGCGATCACCTCCGGGTCGTCCTCGCGGTCGAGCAGGGCGCGGGCCGCCGCCAGCGCATAGGAGCCGCCGGAGCCGATGCCCGCCACGCCGGCCTCCGGCTCCAGCACGTCGCCGGTGCCGGTGAGCACCAGGGTTACCGCGGCGTCGGCCACGATCATCATGGCTTCCAGGCGGCGCAGATAGCGGTCGGTGCGCCAGTCCTTGGCCAGTTCCACGGCGGCGCGCTGCAGCTGGCCCGGGTACTGCTCCAGCTTGGCTTCCAGGCGCTCGAACAAAGTGAAGGCGTCGGCGGTGGCCCCGGCAAAGCCGCCGATCACGTCGCCGCGGCCCAGGCGCCGCACCTTGCGGGCGTTGGATTTCAGCACCGTATTGCCGAGCGTCACCTGGCCGTCGCCGGCGATGGCGACCCGGCCGCCCTTGCGGATGGAGACGATGGTGGTGCCGTAGATGGTATCGGGGGAAGAATGCATCAAGCGCTCCGCTCGGCCCCGCCCCGGCCCGCCCGCCGGGCTGGGGTTCGGGGACGGCGCGTGACTTCCTTGGGGTGGGCTTCGCCCACGGGCTTACTTAGGCCGTTCCCGCGCCGACGCAATGCGCCAGCGTCGGGCCCAGGCGACCTCACCGCCCGGCGGCGCCGAGGAAGCGCCGCACCACCTCGGCGAACGCGGCCGGCTGCTCCACCATGGGGCAATGGCCGCTGTCCACGATCTCGTCCAGATCGGACCCGGCCGGGATGCCCGAGGCGATCTCCCGCGCCATGGCGGGCGAGAACAGGCGGTCGTCGTCGCTGTAGAGCACCAGGGTGGGCGCCGTGATGGCGTGGAGGCGGTCCAGCGTGTCGGCCTTGGCGCAGGCGTCGAGCTGGCGCAGGAAGCCCGCCTTCGGCTGGTCGAGGCCGGCGTCGAGGGAAGCCTGGACGATGCCGTAGAGCGCCTGATGCTTCAGCGTGTGCTCGCCCAGCACGAAGCTGGTGAGCGCCGCCCCGAACACCAGCTCGTCATCGAGCCGGGCGCGCAGGTCGGCGAACAGGCGCATGATCTCCCGGGTATAGAGATTCTGCCGGGCATAGGTGTTGGCCAGCACCAGCCGATCCACCCGCCCCGGCGCCGCGATGGCCAGTTCCTGGGCAATGGCCCCGCCCATGGAATGGCCCACCACGTGAGCGCGGCCGACCCCCGCCGCGTCGAGCACCGCGAGCGCATCGCGGGCCATGTCCGCCACCGTATAGGGGCCGGAGGCCTGGCCGCTCCGGCCGATGTCGCGATTGTCGAACTCGACCAGCGTGAAGCCCGTGAGCAGCGGCCGCGCCAGCCCCCAGAACGGACGCTGGGCCGACAGGCCGGAAATGAGCAGCACCGGCGGGCCTTCGCCGCTCACCTCGTAATCCAGGACGATTGAGTCATTCACCGTGGTCGGCATCTCGGCTCCCGTTGGCTCAAAGCCCGCCCTTCACAACCCGTCGTCGCATCGCCATATGGCCATGCGGCAGGGATGCTGCTAGAAGGCGCTGCCTTGGAGGGGTTCCAACGGCCTTCCTGAAGGTGGTCCAGAGGCGTTCATGCGCAAGGCAGACATCGTTCGCGAAACCAAGGAGACGAAGATCTCCCTCACCGTCGATCTCGACGGCACGGGAAAATCCGACATCTCCACCGGCATCGGGTTCCTGGACCATATGCTGGATGCGATCGCGCGTCATGCCCGCTTCGACCTCACCATCAAGGCGGTGGGCGATCTCCACATCGATTTCCACCACACCACCGAGGACGTGGGCATCGTGCTCGGCCAGGCGGTCAAGGCAGCGCTGGGCGACCTGCGCGGCATCACCCGCTACGCCGACTGCCTGATGCCCATGGACGAGACCCTGACCCGCGTCGCCATCGACATCTCGGGCCGGCCGTTCCTGGTGTTCCGCACCACCTTCCCGGCCGCCAAGATCGGCGCCTTCGACACCGAGCTGGTGCGCGAGTTCTTCCAGGCGTTCGCCATGAACGCCGGCGTCACCCTGCATGTGGAAACCCTCTACGGCGTGAACGCGCACCATATCTCCGAGAGCTGTTTCAAGGGCCTCGCCCGCGTGCTGCGGGCGGCGGTGGCCATCGACCCGGCGGCCCGGGGGGAGATCCCCTCCACCAAGGGCGCCCTCGGCAACTGAGCAACGGACGGGAGCACAGCATGGCGACCTTTACGGTCTTCTCCCGCACCCGCCCGCAGGATACGGCGGCGGCGGCGGAGGGGCGCGTGGTGTTCGTGCGCGAGTCCTTCTCCTGGCTCGCCCTGCTGTTTGCGCCGCTGGTCCTGCTCTACCATCGACTGTGGCTTGCCTTCCTCGCCTATCTGGCGGTATCGGTGCTGCTCGGCTTCGCCCTGTCGGCGGCGGGCGCGCCGGAAGTGAGCGTCCAGGTGGTGCTGGCCGGCTTCAACCTGCTGATCGCCTTCGAGCTGCCGGCGCTGCGCGCGCACCAGCTCGTCCACCGCGGCTATGTGGAGGAAGGCGTCGTGATCGCACCGAAGCGGGACACCGCCGAACAGCGCTTCTTCGCGGCCTGGACGCCGCGCCGTCCGGCGCCGGCGGAGGCCCTCACCCCCCGCCCGGCCGCGCGGACCGGCGGACCGGCGGCGGGGCCGTCCGTCATCGGCGCCTTTCCGGGACATTGAGACCCATGACCGTCGCCATCATCGATTACAATTCCGGCAACCTGCACTCGGCCGCCAAGGCCATGGAGCGGGCCGCCCAGAGCGTGGGCGGCGAGAGCGTCATCGTCACCAGCGACCCCGAGGTGGTGCGCGCCGCCGACCGCATCGTGCTGCCCGGCGTCGGCGCCTTCGCCGACTGCCGCGCCGGCCTCGACGCCGTGCCCGGCATGGTGGAAGCGATGACCGAAGTGGTGCAGGCGAAGGGCCGGCCCTTCCTCGGCATCTGCGTCGGCGCCCAGCTGCTCGCCGAGCGCGGGCTGGAGCACAAGGTGACTGCCGGCCTCGGCTGGATCAAGGGCGAGGTGGACCGCATCGCCCCCGCCGATCCGCACCTGAAGATCCCGCACATGGGCTGGAACACCCTGAACCCGGCGCGCGAACACCCGCTGCTGGCCGGCATCCGCACCGGCGAGGGCGGTCTCAACGCCTATTTCGTGCACTCCTATCACCTCAAGCCGGCCGACGGGATAGACCTTGTCGCCACCACCGATTATGGCGGAACCATCACCGCCATGGTTGCGCGCGACAATGTGGCCGGCACCCAGTTCCACCCCGAGAAGAGCCAGACCCTGGGCCTGGCGCTGCTCGCGAATTTCCTGAAGTGGCACCCGTGATCCTTTTTCCGGCCATCGATCTGAAAGACGGCCTCGCCGTTCGCCTTGAACAGGGCGACATGGCGCGCGCCACCGTGTTCAACCACGACCCCGCTGCCCAGGCCGGGGAGTTCGAGACCCTCGGCTTCCGCTATCTCCATCTGGTGGACCTCAACGGCGCCTTCGCCGGCAAGCCGGTGAACGCCGCCGCCGTGGAGCGGATTCTGGAAACCGTGTCCGTGCCGGTGCAGCTCGGCGGCGGCATCCGCGACATGGCCACCGTGGACGCGTGGCTGGGCAAGGGGGTCACCCGCGTCATCCTCGGCACCGCCGCGGTGCGCGACCCCGAGTTCGTGAAGGCTGCCGCCCGGGCCCATCCCGGCCGCGTCGCCGTGGGCCTCGACGCCCGCGACGGCCATGTGGCGGTGGAGGGCTGGGCCGAGACCTCGGACCTGCCGGCGGTGGACATCGCCAAAAGGTTCGAGGACGCCGGCGTCACCGCCATCATCTACACCGACATCGCCCGCGACGGGCTGCTCAAGGGCCTGAACCTGGAGGCCACCATCGCCCTCGCCGAGGCGGTGTCCATTCCCGTCATCGCCTCCGGCGGGCTCGCCGCGCTCACGGACATCGAAGCGCTCCTGGAGCCTCGGGCGGCGCGGCTCGAAGGCGCCATCACGGGGCGCGCCCTCTATGACGGCCGGCTCGATGCGCGCGAGGCGCTGGCCCTGGTGGCCGGACGGTAGGTGTGCCATGCTGAAAGTTCGCGTCATCCCCTGTCTCGACGTCAAGGACGGCCGCGTGGTCAAGGGTGTCCAGTTCGTGGACCTGCGCGACGCCGGCGACCCGGTGGAATCGGCGCGCGCCTATGACGCCGCCGGCGCCGACGAGCTGACCTTCCTCGACATCACCGCCAGCCACGAGAACCGCGGCACCATCCTCGATGTGGTCCAGCGCACCGCCGAGCAGTGCTTCATGCCGCTCACCGTAGGCGGCGGCGTGCGCACCGTGGACGACGTGCGCACCCTGCTGCACGCCGGCGCCGACAAGGTTTCCATCAACACCGCCGCCGTCAACCGCCGCGCCTTCGTGGGCGAGGCGGCCGAGAAGTTCGGCGAGCAATGCATCGTCGTGGCCATCGACGCCAAGAAGGTGAGCAGGCCCGGCGAGGCCGACCGCTGGGAAATCTTCACCCATGGCGGGCGCAAGCCCACCGGCATCGACGCCATCCAGTATGCCCGCGAGGTGGTGGACCTGGGAGCCGGCGAGCTGCTGCTCACCTCCATGGATCGCGACGGCACCGGCATCGGCTTCGACTGCGCCCTCACCCGCGCCATCTCCGACGCGGTGCATGTGCCGGTGATCGCCTCCGGCGGCGTGGGCACCCTGGACCATCTGGTGGACGGCATCCGCGAGGGCGGCGCCTCGGCGGTGCTGGCCGCCTCCATCTTCCATTTCGGCACCTTCACCATCCGCCAGGCCAAGGAGCACCTGGCCGCCGCCGGCCTGCCGGTGCGCCTGGATGTCTGAGCGCCGCGCCGCCCGTGGCCCGTCCCCGCGCCGTGTGGCGGCGCGGCCCCTTCGCTCCCCTCTCCCCACCCGACCGCGCCTGCGGCGGGGAACAACCGGGTGCCCCAATGAGTGACACGATCAGCGATCCGATCACCGGCGACACCTTCACCCTGGCAGACCTGGAGGCCATCATCGCGGCCCGGGCCGGCGCCCCGGACGGGACCTCCTATACCCGCACGCTGCTGGAGAAGGGCGTCGCCAAGTGCGCCCAGAAGCTGGGCGAAGAGGGCGTGGAGACCGTGATCGCGGCCGTGTCCGGCGGGCGCGAGGACGTGATCGCCGAGGCCTCCGACCTGCTGTACCATCTCCTGGTGGTGCTGCGGGCGCGCGACGTGTCGCTGCGCGAGGTCCAGGCCGAGCTCGCCCGCCGCACCGGGCAATCCGGGCTCACGGAAAAAGCCAGCCGATCCAAGAGCTGACGCGCACGCGGGGGGCATCACGATGGACCGCCGTGTCGACGCCGGCCTCTCACCCTATCGCACCTTCTCGCGCGATGAATGGGCGGCGCTGCGGCGCGACACGCCCATGACCCTGCGCCGCGACGAGATCGCGCGCCTGGAAGGCCTCAACGCCCACCTCTCCATCCGCGAGGTGGAGGAGATCTATCTTCCGCTGTCGCGGCTGCTCTCGCTCTATGTCGCGGCGACGCAGAAATTATTCCGCGCCATGAGCTACTTCCTCGACCAGAAGGACACCGAGCGCGAGGGCGAGGGCAAGATGCCCTACATCATCGGCATCGCCGGCTCCGTGGCGGTGGGCAAGTCCACCACCGCCCGCGTGCTGCAGGCGCTGTTGGCGCGCTGGCCCAACACCCCCAAGGTGGACCTTGTGACCACCGACGGCTTCCTCTACCCCAATGCGGTGTTGAAGCGCGAAGGGCTGATGGAGAAGAAAGGCTTTCCCGAAAGCTACGACCTGCCGCTGCTGCTGCGGTTCCTCACCGACATCAAGGCCGGACGCCGCCAGGTTCGGGCACCGCTCTATTCGCACTTCTTCTATGACGTGATGCCGGACCAGGTGGTGGAGGTCGAGCGCCCCGACATCCTCATCGTCGAGGGGCTGAACGTGCTGCAGACCACCCGTCCGCCCAAGGACGGCAAGGCCATCCCGTTCGTCTCCGATTTCTTCGACTTCTCCATCTATATCGATGCCGAGGAAGAAATTCTGGAGGACTGGTACGTGTCCCGCTTCATGCGGCTGCGCTCCACCGCCTTCCTCGATCCCATGTCCTACTTCCACCGCTATTCGAAGCTGACGGACGAGGGCGCGCGCGAGCGGGCGCTGTCCATCTGGCGCACCATCAACCTGCCGAACCTCACGGACAACATCCTGCCCACCCGGCAGCGGGCCGACCTGATCCTGCGCAAGGCCGGCGACCATGAGGTGGCGGAAGTAAGCCTGCGTCGCCTGTAGCGCGGTTCCAGCGGAAGCGGGACCGGGCTTCGCGTCCCGGAATCGCATCAGGACAACAAACCAGAGCATGGCGGCCGGAGCGGCTTCACCGGCGGTGCTCTGGCGCTTGTGAACATCCGCGCCGACGGCCGCGCCCCTCTGCCTTCGCCCGGCCGCGAGAGCAACGGCCATGTCGCGGGGCCTCCAACGCCCCTGCACCGCCGCGCAATCCCCGCGCCAGGCATTGCGCAGCGCGGGCGCCCGCAGTCTGGCCGCGAACGAACCCGCGAAACCTCGTCACGAGACGACGGTGGAGCGCTGGCCGACGCTGTGCCGGGCAGCACGGACCCCGGCCATGATCCCCGCGAGGGCCGGGCGGCGCGTCCCATGGAGCGGCCCGGCGGGTCGGCACATGTCTGGCAAGGAACCCGAGCGGTCCCTCGCTCCGTCGCCGGCAAAAGAAAACGCCCGGGACAAGCCCGGGCGTCACGAATCTCATGGCTTCCGCCGGTCGGCGACCTGAAGCGCCCGGCTCACTCGCCGAACAAGGCCGGCTGTTCCGGCACCGGCGCGTCCCCGGCTCCGCCCTCGCCCGCCTCCTCGGCGCGCTCGGCGCGGGTCCGGAAGCGGCGGCGGCGACGGGTCACCCGGCCCGCGTCACCGGCATCCGGAGACTCATCGGTGGCCACCGCCTCGACCGACTCCTCTCGCTCGGCCTTCAGCTCGGCCCTGGTCTCAGCCCTAGCCTCAACCCTAGTCTCAGCCTTGGCCTCGACCTTGGGCTCGGCCCGCTCCTTGGCGACCGCCGGCGCGCCGGTGATGAAGGCGGGCAGGCCGATGTCCTGATCGTCCTCGACGCGCGGCGGAGCTTCCACCTGAGCGGTGGCGCGGCTGCGCGAGGGACGCGGAGCAGGAGGCGGCGGCACATAGGCCGGGGCCTCGGGCGCTTCCTCGCGGGGCTGCCGGGTCGATGCGCGATACTCGCGCGGCTCACCGCCATCCTCGTCGCGATTGCGGCGATAGCCGCCCTGGCGCCCCTCCTTGCCGGACCGGCCCTCGCCACGATTGTCGCGGGTGTCGCGATTTTCACGCGGCTCACGCGCCTCGCGGCTCTCCCGGGGCTCGCGCGGCTCCCGGACGTCCCGCGGCTCGCGCTGCGAATAGGCCGGCGGCTCCGGGCGCGCATAGGGCTGGGGCGCGTCCAGCGCGGACACGTCATCCCCGTCCTCGTCGTCGAACTCGTCGTCGCGACCGTATCCGAGCTGCGGCGTGTACGCCGTGCCCTGAAGCGTTGCGATCAGGCGCTGATAGTGTTCCGCGTGCTGGAAATAGTTTTCCGCCGCCACCGGGTCGCCGGAAGACTGGGCGTCACGGGCAAGTTGCTGATACTTCTCGGCGATGTGATGAGCGGTGCCACGCACCTTCACGTCGGGACCGTTAGACTCATAGACCCGAGTCAGGGGATTAGAGCTGCGGCGGTTGTTACGGCCGCGCATGCGCTTCTGCTGACCATTTCTCATCTGGATCGTTCTCTACTCGCGCGGCGTGAAAACCGCCGTTTGCGTCCTGCGCGCGTCACCATGGATGCCATGATCCCGGTGGGCCTGAAATCGTGGTGTACGACTGTCGGCGGCAGTGTCCGCGTCTCTCACCGCAGGTGATGAACGTCTTCCCTCACGAGGCCCGCCTGCATCGGACACTCGCGCACTTTCAGAGCGATAGAGGCGACAAAGGTTCCGGATTCCGTCCGCTTGCCGAGCTCTGTTCCGCATGGTTCCACGCGGCTGCCCTAAGCAGCACCGCCCGGCCTGAAACCGAAGTGTGCCACGTCATGAAACGATCTTTCCGCCTGAGACCCGCCGGAGCGCAGCACGTCTGCGCGCCACCACACTGGGCCACCATCAGCACCCGAAACCGCTAAATGAGTTTTCGGAAGCCCGCACCTGCCACCGAGGCACGTGCTGCGGTTCGATTCCTGAAAAGGACACTAGCCAGTTCGCCGCCCTGTTCCAAGTGAATTTTTTCGCCGCATCGGCCAACTCTGCCGCGCAGCTCGCGTCAGGGCCGGCGGACCGCCAGGGCGCGGGGGATGCCCGCGAGATCGCGGCGCGCCGCGGCCGGCACCGACAGCCCGGCGGCGGCGGCGAGGCGCGCCACGTCCGCCTCCTGCCCGGCGCCGAGCTCCAGCACCGCGGCGCCGCCCGGCGCGAGCAGGCGCGGCAGATCGGCAACGATGGCCCGATAGGCATCGAGCCCATCCGGGCCGCCGTCGAGGGCCAGGACCGGATCATGCAGGCGCACCTCCCGCGACAGGCCGGCCAGGGCGCCGTGCTCGATATAGGGTGGGTTGGAAACCACGAGATCGAAGCCGCCGCGAAGGCCTGCGCCCCAGTCCCCGACCAGCACCGCCGCGCGATCCGCAACCCCCGCGCGCGCCAGATTGTCGCGGGCCGCACGCGCCGCGCCCTCCGCCCGGTCCACGCCAATCCCCCACGCGGCGGGGCGCTCCACGAGCAATGCCGCCAGGATGGCGCCGGAACCGGTGCCCAGGTCGAGGATCCGCAGCGGCGCGGCGCGGTCGGCGCACAGATGCAACGCCTCCTCCACCACGGTCTCGGTGTCGGGACGCGGCACCAGCGTGTCCGGGGAGAGATGGAGATCGAGGCTCCAGAACTCGCGACGGCCGAGGATGCGGGCCACCGGCTCGCCCGAAATCCGCCGCAGCAGCAGTGCCAGGGCATCATGCGCCACGCCGGCCGGCACCGGATCGTCGGACCGGGCGAACAGCTGTGCGCGGTCACACCGGAGGGCCAGGGCCAGCAGGATGCGCGCTTCCAGCTCCGGCGCCTCGACCCCGGACACCAGGAGCTCGGCCGCCATCTGCCGGCAGAGGGCGGCCACGGTGAAGGGCGGATCGGCGGTCATGCCCGGCGGCCTCGCCGCCAGAGCCGGCATGCGCGCCGGGCGGGCGGGCGCTCAGGCATCGTCGACCGCCGCCAGCAACGCCGCGTGGTGCTCGGTGAGCAGCGCATCGATGATCTCGTCGAGGGCGGTGCCGGCCATCACTTCCTCCAGCTTGTAGAGGGTCAGGTTGATGCGGTGGTCGGTGACCCGCCCCTGGGGGAAGTTATAGGTGCGGATGCGCTCGGAGCGGTCGCCGGAGCCCACCTGGCCCTTGCGCTCGGCGGCGCGGCCGGCGGCGGCGCGGGTGCGCTCCTCGTCCAGCAGCCGCGCGCGCAGCAGCGCCATGGCACGGGCCTTGTTGCGATGCTGGGACCGCTCGTCCTGCACCACCACCACGGTATTGGTGGGCAGATGGGTGATGCGGACCGCGCTTTCGGTCTTGTTCACATGCTGGCCGCCGGCGCCCTGGGCGCGGAACACGTCAATGCGCAGGTCGGAGTCATTGATGTCCACGTCCACCTCCTCCGCCTCCGGCAGGACGGCGACCGTGGCGGCCGAGGTGTGGATGCGCCCGCCGGCCTCGGTGGCGGGCACCCGCTGCACGCGGTGCACGCCGCTTTCGAACTTGAGCCGGGCATAGGCCCCGCGCCCGTGCATGGCGGCGACGATTTCCTTGTAGCCGCCCATGGTGCCCTCGCTCTCGGACAGCACCTCCAGGCTCCAGCCATGCTCGGCGGCATAGCGGACGTACATGCGGTAGAGATCGCCAGCGAACAGCGCCGCCTCGTCGCCGCCGGTGCCCGCGCGCACCTCCAGGATGACGCCGCGCTCGTCCATGGCATCCTTGGGCAGCAGGGCGAGGCGCACCTGGTGGGTGAGCTCGCCGATGCGCGCCTCCAGCCGCTCCACCTCGCTCTCGGCGAGCGCCCGCATCTCGGCGTCGGAGGCGGCGTCCGCCAGCAGCTCGCGGGCGCCCGCGAGGTCGTGCTCGGCGCCCCTGAGCGCGCTCACCTGCTCCACCACCGGCGACAGGTCCGCGAACTCGCGCCCGAGCCGCACGTATTCGTCGCCCTCCGCGCCTTGGGCGAGGGCAGCCTCGATCTCTCTATGGCGCGCGACCAGCTGGTCGAGCTTGGCGAGGGGCAGGTCGGAGGACATGGGCGGGCGCGTCTTCGAGCGGGATGGAGACCGGTTCGCGAAGAGCGGAACCCGGCACCGGGCGGGAGCCGCGTTCTACGCGAGCCGAGCGGAGGACGGAAGGCGCCCTAGAGCGGCACGCCGGTGGCTTCGGCGAACGCCCGCAGCGCCTCGCGAATGCGGGGCGTGCCGGCGCGGTCCTCCAGCAGCGGCAGCAGCACCTTGCGGGCCGCGCTCACGTCCAGCTCCAGCAGCGCCGACTTCACCGGCCCCACCGCCGCCGGCGACAGGGACAGCGAACGATAGCCGAGCGCGGCGAGGGCGATTGCCTCCAGCGGCCGCGACGCCAGCTCGCCGCACAGGGTGATGGGCTTGCCGGCCCGGCTGCCGGCCTCCGCCACCATGCGGAACGCGCGCAGCGCCGCCGGCGACAGCGGATCGAAGCGATCCGCCACCCGCACGTTGGCGCGGTCGGCGGCGAACAGGAACTGCACCAAGTCGTTCGAGCCCACCGAGAGGAAATCGGCGCGGGCGAGGATCTCGTCGAGCTGGAACAGCAGCGAGGGCACCTCCACCATCACCCCCACGAACACCCGCTCGGGCAGGCTGTGGCCGTGCTTGCGCAGGTGGGTGAGCTCGCGCTCGACGATGGCGCGGGCGGCGTCGAACTCCTCCACCGCCGCCACCATGGGGAACATGAGGCGCAGGTCACGCCCGGCGCCGGCGCGCAGCAGCGCCCGCACCTGGGAGCGCAGCAGGCCGGGCCGGTCGAGGCCGAGGCGGATGGCGCGCCAGCCGAGCGCCGGATTCTCCTCCTCCACCGCCCGCATGTAGGGCAGCACCTTGTCGCCGCCGATGTCGAGGGTGCGGAAGGTCACCGGCCGCTCGCCCGCGGCGTCCATCACCGCGCGATAGAGCTTCAGCTGTTCCGAGATGCGCGGGAAGGCCGAGGCGATCATGAACTGCAGCTCGGTGCGGAACAGGCCGATGCCCGCCGCCCCGGTCTCGGCGATGTGAGGCAGGTCCACCACCAGGCCGGCGTTGAGGTGCAGCGCCACATGCACTCCGTCCTTGGTGACCGACGGGCGGGTGCGCAGAGCGGCATACTGGGCCTGCCGGCGGGCGCGGAAGCGCACCTTCTCGGCATAGGCCTCCTCCACGTCGCCGGGCGGGCGCAGGTGCACCTCGCCGGCCTGCCCGTCCACGATCATGGGATCGCCGGAATCGGCAAGGCCGGTGATGTTGTCCACCTGCCCCACCGCGGCGATGCCGAGCGCGCGGGCGACGATGGTGACATGGCTGGTGGTGCCGCCCTCCTCCAGCACCAGGCCGCGAATGCGGGCCCGGTCATAGTCGAGCAGCGCCGCCGGGCTCATGTTGCGGGCCACCAGGATGGCGTTGTCCGGCAGCGCCTCGCGGTCCGGCCCCGGCGCGCGGCCGATCAGCTCGCGCAGCAGGCGGTTGGCGAGGTCGTCGAGATCGTGCAGGCGCTCGCGCAGATAGGGGTCGGAGGCGCGCATCATGCGGGCGCGGGTGTCGGACTGCACCCGCTCCACCGCGCCCTCGGCGGTGAGGCCGGAGAGCACCGCCTCGCGCATCTTGTGCATCCAGCCCCGGTCGTGGGCGAACATGCGATAGGCTTCGAGGATCTCGCGGTGCTCGCCCGACTTGGCGAGGCCGTCGTCCTCCAGCATCTTGTCGATGGCGTGGCGCAGCTTGCCAATGGCAGCGTCGAGCCGGTGGGTCTCGCGCGGCACATCGTCGGCGATGACGTTGGTCACCTTCACCCGCGGTTCGTGCAGCACCACATGGCCGAGGCCCAGGGCATCGGCGAGGCCCACGCCCTTGAGGTGCAGCGGCCGGCGCACCGCCGGCTCGGCGCCGGGCCGGGCGAGCGCGGTCAGCTCGCCGGAGGCGATCATCTCCGCCAGCACCATGGCGGTGGTCTGGAGCGCCTCGATCTCCTCCTCGGTATAGGTGCGCCGGGCGCGGTTCTGCACCACCAGCACGCCGAGGGTGTTGCCGGCCCGCAGGATCGGCACGCCGAGGAAGGAGTTGTAGACCTCCTCGCCGGTTTCCGGGCGATAGGAGAATTCGGGATGGGCGTGGGCATCGGACAGGGCGAGGGATTCCGCCTCCCGCGCCACATGGCCCACCAGGCCCTCGTCCACCCGCATCACGGTCTGGTGGACCGCGTCGCGGTTCAGACCCTCGGTGGCATAGAGTTCCAGGGTCTGGTCGACCCGCAGCACGTAGACCGAGCAGACCTCCGCCACCATGTTGGCGGCGATCAGCACTACGATCTTGTCGAGACGATCCTGCGCGCTGACCGGCTCCGCCATCACCTCACGGAGACGCCGGAGCAGCACGCGAGGACCGCCGAGCGCGCCACGCATCGGCCGCATCCTTAAATTGTGCGGGTTTCACACCCGCGGAAGCCATCGGCACACGGCGGCCTGGAACGCAGGCCGCGAACGTCCTGCCGTCAGCTGTCCAGCCCGTATAGCGAATGCAGAGTCCGAACCGCAAGTTCGGTGTAGGCGGCATCGATGAGGAAGGAGATCTTGATCTCCGACGTGGTGATGGCGCGGATATTGATGCCCTTGGCGGCGAGCGCCTCGAACGCGTTCGCGGCAACCCCCGCGTGCGAACGCATGCCGATGCCAATGACCGACACCTTGGTGACGTCGGCGGCGCCTTCCACCACCTGGTGGCCGATGGCGTCCTTGGCGGTCTCGATCACCGCCTTGGCCCGCTCGTAATCGGCGGTGGGCACGGTGAAGGTGATGTCGGTGAAGCCATCCGCCGAGACGTTCTGGACGATCATGTCCACATTGATATGGGCTTCCGCCAGCGGGCCGAACACGGCAGCGGCGATGCCGGGCTTGTCCGCCACCCGGCGGATGGACACCTGGGCCTCGTCCTTAGAAAAGGCGATGCCGGTGACGACCTGGGATTCCATCTGGTTTGCCACGATTTCCTCCTCGTCGCAGATGAGCGTGCCGGCCTTCTCCACGTGCGCCATCTCCGGCGCATCGGGATCGGTGAGGCTCGAGCGCACGAAGGTGCGCACATTGTGCACCATGGCGAGCTCCACCGAGCGCACCTGCAGCACCTTGGCGCCCAGCGACGCCATTTCCAGCATTTCCTCGAAGGCGATGCGGTCGAGCCGCCGGGCCTTGGGCACCACCCGCGGATCGGTGGTGTAGACCCCGTCCACGTCGGTATAGATGTCGCAGCGCTCGGCCATCAGGCCGGCGGCGATGGCCACGGCGCTGGTGTCGGAACCGCCGCGCCCCAGGGTGGTGATGCGGCCGGTCTCGGCATGAATGCCCTGGAAACCGGCGATCACCGCCACTTCGCCACCGTCGATGGCGCCGCCGAGCCGCGTGCCGTCGATGTCCAGAATGCGGGCCGCGCCGTGGGCGTCGTCGGTCAGCAGCGGAATCTGCCAGCCCTGCCACGAGCGGGCGGGAACACCGAGCTGCTGCAGCGCGATCGCCAGCAGGCCCGAGGTGACCTGCTCGCCGGAGGCCACCACCGCGTCATACTCGCGCGGGTCATAGAGGGGCGCCGCCTCCTTGCACCAGGCCACCAGCTCGTTGGTCTTGCCGGCCATGGCCGAGACCACCACCGCCACCTGGTAGCCGGCTTCCACCTCGCGCTTCACATGGCGCACCACGTTGCGGATACGCTCGAGAGTGGCGACCGAGGTGCCGCCGAACTTCATCACCAGCCGAGCCATCGCTCGTGCCTTTCTTCACACAGGATGCAGGGAGAACGTCTCAACGGCGCGGCGGAGCGGCCGGCGCCGGCTTCGGCCGGGCGTCATTTTCGCGGACGCGGGATCCCGACACGCGCGGGGGCGCACCAAGACGGCGAAGAAAGCATCACGTTCGCACCCATCCCCGGAAACCTTGTCCGCGCCGGGTCGATCGGGGGCGCGGTTCGTTGCCGGCCTCCATAGCGGCAGTTGCGCCGGGGAGCAACCGTCGGGCTTCGCCTTAAGGCCAATTGTCCCACCGGCGGGGCGGGACAGCGGCGCGCCACCCCTTGACGCCCCGCATGGGAGCGCCCATTCCTGCCGCGCCAGCCGGCCGGGCGACCGCGGTGCATCGCGCATCGAGGAAAGTCCGGGCTCCACGAAGACACGGTGCCGGATAACGTCCGGCGGGGGCGACCCCAGGGAAAGTGCCACAGAAATCAAACCACTCGTGCATGCACGAGCCAGGGTGAAACGGTGGGGTAAGAGCCCACCGCGCGACCGGCAACGGGAGCGGCACGGCAAACCCCACCGGGAGCAAGGTCAAATAGGGACGACACGGGAAACCACCCCGTCTTCGGGACGTCGTCCGGGTTGACTGCCAGAGGCGCCGGGCAACCGGCGTCCCAGATGAATGGTCGCCACGCGGGCCGAGATGCCTTGGTGTCCCTGCCCGCCGTACAGAACCCGGCTTACAGGCCGGCTGGCCCTCGCCGCCCCGCAGCGCCCCTGCCGCCCGCCTCAGCGCGCCGGCGGCGAACCGGCGCCCGCCACCTGGCCCAGCAGCTCCTCGGCGACCGGCAGGATGCCGTCCACCATCAGGGCCACGCCCCGGGGATTGGGGTGGAGGCCGTCCTTCTGGTTCAGGGCCGCCATGCCCGCCACCCCATCCAGGAAGAACGGATAAAGCAAGACCCCCTGCTGCTGCGCCACCTCGGGGAAGATGGGATCGAACGCACCGGCATAGGCGGCGCCGAGATTGGGCGAGGCCCGCATGCCGGCCACCAGCACCTTCACGCCCCGCCCCTTCAGCCGCTCGACGATCTGGGTGAGGGCGGCACGCGTCACCTTGGGCGGCAGGCCGCGCAGCATGTCGTTGGCGCCCAACGCCACGATCACCGCGTCGGTGCCCTCCGGCACCGACCAGTCGAGCCGCGCCAGCCCCTGGGTCGCGGTTTCGCCGGAAACACCGGCGTTCTCCACCAGCACGTCGTGGCCGCGCGCCCGCAACGCCGCCTGGAGCTGTGCCGGGAACGCCTCCGCCGGCGCGACCCCGTAGCCGGCGGTGAGGCTGTCGCCCAGCGCCACCACCCGCAGCGGGCGCGCCAGCGCCGGTGACGCGATCGTGATCAGCGCGCCGAGAACGAGCAGCCCGCGCGCCGCCTTGAAGGCCCGGGTCCATGGCGCCGTCCAGCCGCCGCGCCATGTTGCATCGCCGCGCCGGCGCGGGGCAAAGTCGAGTTCCGGTTCGAAGGTCCCCTGACGCATGAACACTGTTTCCTTATCCCCCCGCGCGCTCGATCTGAAGGCCGTGGACCTCTCGCTCGGCGCCGGCGCAGCCCGCGTGCATGTGCTGAAGGACATCTTCGTCCAAATCGCGGCGGGGGAAACGGTGGGGCTGGTGGGGCCCTCCGGCTCCGGCAAATCCACCCTGCTCATGGTGATGGCGGGCCTGGAGCGGCCCGACCGCGGCACCGTGAGCGTCGCCGGCACCGACATCACCGCATTCACCGAGGATGCCCTCGCCCGCTTCCGGGGCCGCCACATCGGCATCGTGTTCCAATCCTTCCACCTCATACCCACCATGACCGCGCTGGAGAACGTCGCGGTGCCGCTGGAGCTGGCCGGCCGGCCCGACGCCTTTGCCCGCGCCGCCCGCGAGCTGGAGGCGGTCGGCCTCGGCCATCGCGCCGCCCATTACCCGGCCCAGCTCTCCGGCGGCGAGCAGCAGCGCGTGGCGGTGGCCCGCGCGCTCGCCCCCGAGCCGCCCATCCTGGTCGCCGACGAGCCCACCGGCAATCTCGACGAGGCCACCGGCCGCCAGATCATGGACCTGCTGTTCGCCGCCCATCGCGCCCGCGCCACCACCCTGGTGCTGGTCACCCATGACGCCAGCCTGGCCGCCCGCTGCGCGCGGGTGCTGAAGCTGCGCTCCGGCCTCATCGTCGAGGACAGCGCCCGCCCCGCCGCCCCGGCCGGCGCGCCGGCGGAGACCGCCCCATGAGCCGGCTTCCCCTGCCGGTCGCCCTCGCCCTGCGGGAGCTGCGCGGCGCCCGGCGCGGCTTCGGCATCTTCCTCGCCTGCCTCACGGTGGGGGTGATGGCCATCGCCGGCATCGGCTCGTTCGCCCGTGCCCTCACCGAGGGGCTGGAACGGGAGGGCCGCGCCATCCTCGGCGGCGACATCGCCTATGCCGTGGTCCAGCGCGAGGCGACGCCGGACGAAAGCGCCGAGATCGCCGCCGGTGCCACCGTGAGCCAGGTGGCGCTGCTGCGCGCCATGGCCCGCGCCACCTCGGGCGACGCCGCTTTGGTGGAGCTGAAGGCGGTGGACCGCGCCTATCCCCTGGTGGGCACCCTTGATCTTGAGCCGCCGCAGCCCCTGGACGCCCTGCTGCGCCCAGAAAACGGCGTGTTCGGCGCCGCCGCCGACGAGGTGCTCATGACCCGGCTGGGCCTCGACATCGGCAGCCGCGTCAGGGTGGGCGAGGCGACGTTCGACATCCGCGCCCGCCTCGTCTCCGAGCCCGACAAGCTGTCCTCCGGGGTCGGGTTCGGGGCGCGGCTGCTGGTGTCCGACGCCGCCCTGGCGGCCACCCGGCTGATCCAGCCCGGCAGCCTGGTGCGCTGGAGCTACCGCGCCACCCTCGACGATCCCGAGCGCCTGCCGCAGGTAATGGAGCGGGTGCGCCCGCTGCTCGGCGCCGCCGGGTTCGAAATCCGCACCCGCGACGCGGCGACGCCGCAGCTCGAACGCAACGTGCGGCGCATCAGCCAGTTCCTGACCCTGGTCGCCCTCACCGCCCTGCTGGTGGGGGGGGTGGGTGTCGCCAACGCGGTGTCGAGCCACCTGGCCGCCAAGCGCGAGACCATCGCCACCCTGAAGGCGCTCGGCGCCACCCGGGACACCCTGTTCGCCACCTATGCGGCGGAAATCGCCATGATCGCCGCCGCCGGCATCATCCTCGGGCTGGTTCTCGGGGCGCTGCTGCCGTTTGCCGCCGCCGGCGCCCTCGCCGCCCTGGTGCCGTTCCCGCTGGCGCCCCGGCTCGATGCCGGCGCCCTGGCCCGGGCCGCGCTCTATGGCCTGCTGGTGGCGGCGCTGTTCACCGTGTGGCCGCTGGCCCGGGCCCAGCAGGCCCCGGTCTCCGCCCTGTTCCGCGACGGGCTGGGCGCGCGCCTGCCGCGCCCCTCCGCCGGCTATGCCGCCGTCCTCGCCGCCCTGGCCGCAGCCCTGGCGGGGGTGGCGCTGACCACCTCCGACGACCTGCGCACCGCCGGCGTCTTCCTGCTGGCGGCGGCGGCGGTGTTCGCGCTGCTGCGGGGCGTGGCGCTCGCCATCATGGCCGTGGCCCGGCGCCTGCCGCGGCCGCGCTCCACCCTGGTCCGGCTCGCCCTCGGCAACGTCCATCGGCCCGGGGCGCTCACCCCCACGGTGGTGCTGTCGCTCGGCCTCGGCCTGTCGCTGATGGTGGCGCTGGCCCTGGTCGACCGCTCGCTTACCGCCGAGCTCAGCGGCCCGATGCAGGAGAAGGCGCCGAGCTTCTTCTTCGTGGACGTGCCCTCGTCCGAGCAGGAGGCGTTCCGCGCCTTCCTCGCCGCCCAGGCGCCGGACGCCGAACTGCGGTCGGTGCCCATGCTGCGCGGGCGCATCACGGCGCTGAACGGGGTGCCCGCCGACGAGGTGCGCACCACCCCCGACGCCGCCTGGGTGCTGCAGAGCGACCGCGGCCTGTCCATGGCCGCCGAGGTGCCCGAGGGCTCGCAGGTGGTGGCCGGCGACTGGTGGGGCACAGACGGCGGAGCCACCCGGGAGCCACAGGTTTCATTCGAGGACAAGCTGGCCGCCGGCCTCGGCCTGAAGCTGGGCGACCGGGTAAGCGTGAACGTCCTCGGCCGCACCGTCACCGCCCGCATCACCAACCTGCGGCGGGTGAACTGGGAGCGGCTGGGCATCAATTTCGTGATGGTGTTCTCGCCCGATGCTTTCGCCGGCGCGCCGCACACGGTGCTGTCCACCCTCGCCTTCCCCGGCGGCGGCGACACCGCCCGCGAGGTGGCGCTGATGAAGGCGGTGGCGGGGGCCTGGCCGGCCGTCACCACGGTCCGGGTCAAGGAGAGCCTGGAGGAGGCCCGGCGCCTGCTCGACAATTTGTCGCTGGGCATCCGCGCCGCCAGCCTCGTGACCCTCGTCACCTCGGTGCTGGTGCTGGCGGGCGCCCTGGCGGCCGGACACCAGCACCGGGTCTACGACGCGGTGATCCTCAAGACCCTGGGCGCCACCCGGACGCGCCTGCTGGCCGCCTACGCGCTGGAATACGCGGGCCTGGGCCTCGTCACCGCCGTGTTCGCGGTGGCAGCGGGAGGGCTGGCCGCCGCCGTGGTGGTGACGCAGGTGATGGAGATCGCCTTCACCTTCTCCGTCCCGGCAGCGGCCGGCGCGGTGCTGGCGGCGGTGGCGCTCACCGTGGGGTTCGGCCTCGTCGGTACCTTCCGGGTGCTCGGCGTGCCCCCGGCGCGGGTGCTGCGGCACCTGTGAGCGCCCGGCGGGCGCCCGGGCGGGGGCGGATGGCCCCCTGGCGGCGGGCGTCGCGGCTGCTAGTCTAGCCCCGCCCACGGGCCGAGTCGCACTGCGGCCCGGGCACACCGCCGCGCCGCGCGCCAGACCTTCGCGTCGCGCCAGACATGGAGCTTGCTTCTCCCATGCGCCTCATTCCCGCCCTCGCCCTTGCCGCGACCCTCGGCGCCGCTTTCGCCGCCCCCGCCCTGGCCCAGCCGGCGCTGCCGCCGCCGCCGCCGGCCCCGCCCCACGCCGCCCCCTATTCGCCGGAGGATGCCGCCGCCATCCTCGACGCGCGCCTCGCCGCGCTGAAGACGGTGCTCAAGCTGACCCCCGAGCAGGAGAAGCTGTGGCCGCCGGTGGAGACCGCCATCCGCGATGCCGTGAAGGGGGCGATCGCCCGCCGCGAGGCCCGCCTCGCCGCCCCGCCGCCGGCCCACGCGCTCGACGTGCTCGCCATCATCGCCGATGCCGAGGAGGCGCGCGCCAAATCGCTGAAGGCATTCGTGGCCGCCGCCAAGCCGTTCGTCGCGGCGCTGACGCCGGCCCAGCTCAACCGCATCCCGGCCTTCCTCGGGCTGCAGGACGGCGGCCAGGCGCCGGGCTCCGCCCAGCTCTGGATCTTCGAGGAAGAAGAGTGAGCGCCAGCCCCGGCGCGATCGCATCGGGAGGACCCGTCATGATCAGGACACTGCTCGCGCCGGCGCTGGTCGCCGGCGCCCTTCTCGCCGGCGCCGCCGGGGCCCAGGCCCTGCCGCTGTCGCCGCTGGCGGCTCCCGCGGCCGGCCGCGCCGCCGCCACGCCCGAAGCACCGGTGGTGCCGGTGGCGCAGGGCTGCGGCTGGGGCTGGCATCGCGGCCCCTGGGGCGGCTGCCGCCCCAACGGGGTCTATTACGGTGGCTGGTACGGACCCCACTGCTGGTGGCGGCCGAGCCCGTTCGGCCCGGTGCGCGTCTGCCGCTGAGGGCCCGGTGCCCCCGGCCATGGCCGGGCCGGCGCCAGTGCTGAATCCGCGCGCGGCGACGCACCGCCGCCGCGCGCGAGTTCCCTTGTGCCCGCGCAAGCTCCACTTGCCCGGCCCGGCTCCGGGTGTCGCCCGCGCCGTTGCCCCCCCGTGCGACGAATGTGGCCAGCCGCCGCCGCTTGATCCCCGTGCCCCGCCGTGCCAGCACCGTACGAAAGGCGAAGGGGAGGCAGGCGACATGCGGACACCGGTGCACAGTCATGGCTGAGGCGGATCTCATCATCGGCGAGGGCCGCGCCCTGACCGCCCATCCGCTGCGCGCTGCCGTGCTGCGCGAGCTGCATGCCCGGCCGTTCGTGCCGGCGCAGACCCCGCGACGGGTGCTGCATGCCGCTTTCCTGCTGGATGCCGGCGGCGCCCGGAAAGACCGCGACGCTTTGGCCACCCTGTGCACCTCGCGCGGGCTGCCGGCACCGGCGGCCGGCGCCAAGCACCACCATGTCTCGTTCGGCGGCGCCGACCTGCGCTGGGAGAGCCACGCCGAATTCAGCACCTACACCTGGGACCTGCCCTCCCCCGGCGTGCTGCCGGGCATGCTGCCGTTCCAGCCGGCGGCGGCCACCCTCGCCACCCCCTTCGGCGAGATGCCGCAGCCGGGGCCGCTGCTGGTGGCGGTGGACCTGCATCTGGTCCACGACACGGCGGAGGACCTGTTCCTCGACAAGGTGTTCGACCGCGCCAGCCTGGCCCGCGCCGACGTCAACGACGGCCTGGGCGAGATCGCCACCGACTTCCTGGCCGACCCCTCCGGCTTCGTGCGCATCCTGGTGCGCGACCGGGGCCTGGGGCCGGACGCGGCGGGCGCCCTGGTCCAGCGGCTGCTGGAGATCGAAACCTATCGCACCCTCGCCCTGCTGGGCCTGCCGGAGGCGCAGCGGCTCGCCCCGGCCATCGCCAAGATCGAGGGGCGCCTGGCCGAGGCGGCCACCGCCATGACCCGGTCGGAGGGGCTGTCGGCCAACAACAAGCTGCTCGACGAGCTGGTGGCGCTGGCCGCCGAGCTGGAGGCGGCGGCCATGGGCTCACTGTTCCGCTTCGGCGCCAGCCGGGCCTACATGGAAATCGTGAAGCTGCGCCTCGCCACCATCCGCGAGGTGGCGGTGCCGGGCTTTCCCACCTGGCAGCAGTTCCTCGACCGCCGCATGGCCCCGGCCATGCGCACCTGCTTTTCGGTCGAGGAGCGCCAGGAGAAGATCGCCCGCAAGCTCGCCAATGCCGCCGACCTGCTGCGCACCCGGGTGGACGTGGAACTGGAGCAGCAGAACCGCGACCTGCTCGCCTCCATGAACGACCGCACCCGCCTCCAGCTGCGCCTGCAACGGACGGTGGAAGGCCTTTCGGTGGCCGCCATTTCTTATTATGTGGTGAGCCTGATCCAGCACCTCGCCGAAGGGCTGCACGAAAGCGGGATCGCCGGCGCCCTCGGCCTGCACCTGGACGTGGGGCTGGTCACCGCGGTTTCGGTGCCGCTCTCGGTGCTGGCGGTCTGGGGGGTGGTGCGGCGCATCCGCCGCTCGCACGGCGATCACGATTGAGCGGCGACGGTCGAGCGGCCAGGGTCGAGCGGCCAGGGTCGGCATGGCAGCGACCCCAGCGGAGGGCAGTTTGGATCTCGCGGTCGAATACGACAACCGGGCCCGGGTTCCCGAATATCCCGCCATCCTGGACGGCTGGGTCCGCCGGTCGGCGGCGATGCGGGCCGACGTGGCGGCCGCCGATCTCGGCGTGCCCTACGGCCCCTCGCCCCGGCAGATCCTCGACATCCTGTGGCCGGACGCCTCCCGGCAGGCGCCGGTGGTGCTGTTCTTCCACGGCGGCTACTGGCAGCATGGCCATCCGCGCAATGCCTCCTTCGTCGCCAGGGGTTGCCTTCAGCACCAGGTGGCGGTGGCGGTGGCCGGCTACGACCTGACGCCGGACGTGCCGCTGGCCGCGATCCTCGGCCAGGCGCGCGCCGCCGCTTTGTGCCTGGCCCGGCTGGTGGGCCGGCGGGTGGTGGCCTGCGGCCATTCGGCGGGAGCGCACCTCGCCGCCGCCCTGCTGTGCACGCCCTGGCGCGAGCAATCCCCCGGCGCGCCGTCCGATCTGGTGCCGGCCGGCATCGGCCTGTCCGGCGTCTATGACGTGGAGCCGCTGGTTTCGACGCCGTTGAACGCGGCGCTGCGCCTCACCCCGGAAGAGGCCCGGCGGCTGTCGCCCTCGGCCTGGACCGTGCCGCCCGGCCGCATCTTCGACGCGGTCGTGGGCACCGCTGAAAGCCGTGAATTCCTGCGCCAGAGCCGCAGCCTCGCCGACATCTGGGCCACCCAGGGCGCCACCACGCGCTACGCGGAGGCGCCCCAGGCCAACCATTTCACCGTCCTCGAACCCCTCGCGGACCCCGATTCGGCGCTGGTGCGGCGCCTCACCGACCTCGCCCGCGCCATCGCCCCCTGAAGGCCGGTTCAAGACCCCTCGGAACGCCAGCGCCGCGCGGCGGCAGCGGAGACCACATGCAGCCCGTCCAGATCGCCATCGTGCCCGTCACCCCGTTCGCGCAGAACTGCTCCATCGTCTGGTGCACCCGGACCATGAAGGGGGCGGTGATCGATCCCGGCGGCGATGTGGAGCGCATCCGCGCCGCCATCGCCGAGAGCGGCGCCACCATCGAGAAGATCCTGCTCACCCATGGCCATGTGGACCACGCCTCGGGCGCCGCCGAACTGGCCGAGGCACTGAAGGTGCCGGTGGAGGGGCCGCACGCCGCCGACCAGTTCCTGCTGGACGGCCTGCCCGCCATGGCCACCAAGTATGGCTTCGAGGGCGGCGGCCGCGCGATCACCCCGGACCGCTACCTCGACGAGGGCGACGCGCTGCGCATCGGCGAACTCGCCGTGGACATCCTGCACGTGCCCGGCCACACCCCCGGCCATCTGGTCTACGTGCTGAAATCGGAAAACATCGCCATCGTCGGCGACACCCTGTTCCGCGGCTCGGTGGGCCGCACCGACTTTCCCTATGGCGACCACGCCCAGCTCATCTCCGCCATCGTCGAGAAGCTGCTGCCGCTGGGCAATGCTGTGGTCTGCCTGCCGGGACACGGGGCGCTGACCAGCATCGGCGACGAGCGCGCGCATAATCCCTTCCTGCAGGGCTGAGACCCGCCATGGCGCACCGCTACGCCCTTTATCTCGCGCCCGCCGCCGACAGCGCCCTGTGGCGGTTCGGCTCGGCCATGCTCGGCTATGATGCGCAGACCGGCGCCGACCTGCCGGCGCCCGACATCCCCGGCTTCGATCCCGGCGACTGGCGGACGCTGACCGCCGAACCGCGGCGCTACGGTTTCCACGGCACCCTCAAGGCGCCGTTCCGGCTCAAGCCCGGCTGCACCCCGGCCACCCTCGACGCGCTCCTCGCCGCCTTCGCGGCCGAGCATCATCCGTTCGAGCTGCCGCCGCTGGTGGTGCGGGCGATCGGACCCTTCATCGCCCTGGTGCCGCCGGTGCCGGTGCCGACCCTGGAGGACATCGCCCGCTGCGCGGTGCTCGACCTGGAGCCGGCGCGGGCGCCGCTCGACGCCGCCGAGATCGCCCGGCGCCAGCCCGATCGCCTCTCGGCGCGCCAGCGCGACCACCTGGAGCGCTACGGCTATCCTTACGTGTGCGAGGACTTCCGCTTCCACATGACACTCACCGGCCCCCTCGACGACGCCCGGCGTCCGCACGCGCTCAATGCCCTCGCTGCCGCCTATGCGGCCAGCGGCGCCGACGCGCCGCTTCCGGTCGCCGACGTCGGCCTGTACGTCCAGGCGGAGCCGGGCGCGCGGTTCCGCCTGGCGCGGCGCATCGCCCTCGGCGCCGGAGGGCGGCCATGAGCCAGCTCGGCCTTGCCCCGCTCATCGACCCCACCGCGCAGGTGCGCGAGTCCCGCCTCGGCCGCTACACCGAGGTCGGCGCCCGGACCAAGCTGCTCGACGTGGAGATGGGCGACTATTCCTATGTGGTGAACGATTCCGACATCGCCTCCGCCAGCATCGGCAAGTTCTGTTCCATCGCCGCCATGACGCGGCTCAATCCGGGCAATCATCCCACCTGGCGGGCCACCCAGGCCCATTTCACCTACCGCGCTTCCGCTTATTTCCCGGGCGAAGCCGACGAGGCGGACTTCTTCGCCTGGCGGCGAGCCCACCGGCTGACCCTTGGCCATGACGTCTGGATCGGGCATGGCGCCATCGTCCTGGCCGGGCGCAGCGTCGGCACCGGCGCGGTGGTGGCGGCCGGGGCGGTGGTCACCAAGGACGTGCCGGCCTATGCCATCGTCGCCGGCGTGCCGGCCCGGGTGGTGAAGTGGCGCTTTGCGCCGGACATCGCCGAACGGCTGCAGGCGCTGGCCTGGTGGAACTGGAGCCATGACGCCCTGCACGCCGCGCTTTGCGACTTCCGCGCCCTGGCGGTCGAGGCCTTCCTGGAAAAATACGGCGCCTGACCGCCCGCCTGCGGCGACCGCGCGCCCAACACACCCGCGCCCTGTGCTATCGTGCCGGCGAACCAGTCGCGGCTGCGGGGGCGCACATCATTGGTTCACCATGTGGCAGGGTCCATCGGCGCATTGCACGGCTGCGTTGCATCGCAGCATTCCGGCAGGCCCGAATTGGTGCTATGAGGCAAGCATGATCCCATCCAAGAAAACCACTGGCCGCGATCCTGTCGCGCAGGCCCCTCGGCCCGCGGCCGTCATCTCCGCCCTCGCCACCGTCGAGGCGGAACGCAACGGCCTGCAGGCGCTGATCGAGGCCCTGAAGGGCCGTCTGGCCCCCGCCTTCGAGCAGGCGGTCAGCACCATCCGCAACGCGCGCGGGCGCGTCGTGGTCACCGGCATGGGCAAGAGCGGGCACGTCGCCCGCAAGATCGCCGCCACCCTCGCCTCCACCGGCACCCCCGCTTATTACGTGCACCCCGGCGAGGCCAGCCACGGCGACCTCGGCATGATCACCGCCGACGACGTCATCATCGCCCTGTCCTGGTCCGGCGAGACCGTGGAGCTGCGCGACCTGGTGAACTATTCGCGCCGCTTCGGCGCGCAGCTCATCGCGTTCACCTCCAATGGCGACAGCACCCTCGGCCGCATGGCCTCGGTGCTGCTGGACGTGCCGGTGGCGGCGGAAGCCTGCCCGCTGGGCCTTGCCCCCACCACCTCCACCGTCATGCTGCTGGCCCTGGGCGATGCCATCGCTGTGGCGCTGCTGGAAGGGCGTGGCTTCACCGCCCTGCAGTTCCGCCAGTTCCACCCCGGCGGCAAGCTGGGCGCCAGCCTGTCGTTCGTGCGCGACGTGATGCGCGGCGGCGATGCCCTGCCGCTGGTGAAGAGCGGCACCCTGATGGGCGCAGCCCTGGTGGAGATGAGCGGCAAGGGGCTGGGCTGCGTCGGCGTGCTCGATGCCGACGACCGGCTGGTGGGGATCGTCACTGACGGCGACCTGCGCCGCCACATGACCAACGACCTGATTGTGCAGACCGTGGACGCGGTGATGACCCCGGCGCCCAAGACCGTGCGCCCGGACCAGCTCGCCTCCGAGGCGCTGCAGATCATGAACGCCCAGCAGATCACCGCCCTGCTTGTGGCCCAGGACCTGAAGCCGGTGGGCGTGCTGCACGTGCACGACCTGCTGCGCATCGGCATCGCCTGAGGCGCCGCCCCCGCGCCTCTCCCCGCGCGCGACGGTCCCGAGGCCGTCGCGCCAACGTCGCGCCGGGCACCACCCCGGGCGGGGATCAGGCCACCCCCGGCCGGGTCGACACCAGCCGGTGCAGGGTGGTGATGGTGGACGCGTCCGCCACCCCGTCCACTCGCGCGCGCCGGAAATGGCGCTGGAACGCGGTCACGACCCGCTCCGTCGCCGGGTCGTAGCTTCCGCTCACCGCCACGTCATAGCCATAGAGCGCCAGCAGCGCCTGCAGCGCCTCCACCGGCGGCCCGCCGTCGCCCGGCATCAGGAAGCGCCCGCCGGTCACCGGCGCCTCCGGCACCAGGTGGCCGACCCCGGCCCGGTGCAGTTCCTCCCAGGGAAAATGCTCGCCCGGATCGTCCTTGCGCGCCGGCGCCACGTCCGAATGGGCCAGCACCCGGTCGGCGCGGATGGGGTGGCGGGCGAGGATGTCAGCGGCGAGCGCCGTCACCGCCGCCACCTGCGCCCGAGGATAGGGCGGCAGGCCGAAGGAATGGCCGCCGTTGACGATCTCGATGCCGATGGAGCGGGAGTTGGTGTCGGTGATCCCCTCCCAGGCGGAACGCCCCGCGTGCCAGGCGCGCCGGTCCTCCGCCACCAGTTGCAGGATGCCGCCGTCCTCGCCCACCACATAGTGGCAGGACACCTCGGCCGCCGGGCTGCGCAGCAGCGCCACCGCCGCCTCCGCGGTCTCCATGCCGGTATAATGCAGCACCAGCATGTCGATGGGCGCGCGCCGGTCGCCGAAATTGGGCGAGGGGGCGAGGCCCGACACCAGGGGGCTGTCGGGGATGAAGGGGAGGGCGTCGCTCACCGGAAATCCCTCAGTTCGGCGATGCGGCCATAGGCGGCGTTGAGCGCCGCCACCCGGTCATTGGCCAGCTTCACCGCCGCCGGCGGCAGGCCGCGCCCGATGATGCGATCGGGATGATGGCTGGCCACCAGGGCACGCCAGCGCTGCTTCACCTCGGCGTCGGAGGCCTCCGGCGACAGGTCGAGCACGGCATAGGGGTCGCCGGGCCGGTGCACGTGTCGGGCCTCGATCCGGTCATAGGCGGCGCCGGTGAAACCCAGGATGCGCCCCACCTCGGCGAGGAAGGCCAGCTCGCGCGGGTGCAGGGCGTGGTCGGCCTTGGCCACATGGAACAGGGCGTCGATCAGGTCTTCGCGGGTATCGGGGTCATCGGCGAAGAGCTCGGCCACCTGGCGGGCGTAGGCGTCGAAGCCGGCGACATCGACCTTTGCGAGGTTGTAGAGCCGGGAGACGGCGGCGAAATCCTCGGGCGGAATGTCGAACACCTCCTGGAACGCCTTGACCTCCGCCGGCACCACCACGCCGTCGGCCTTGGCCATCTTGGCCGACAGGGCGATCAGCGCCACCGAGAAGGCGGCGGGCTTTGGCGCCGGCGCCAGAAGGAGGCGGTCCAGCACATGGCCGGCCAGAGCGCCGACCAGAGCCCCGAGCGGCCCGCCCAGCATCAGGCCCAGCCCGGTGCCGCCGATCAATCCATAGGTCAAGAGCATCTCCCTCGTCGCCACCGGGAGCTAAGGCAGCACTTTGGCGTTCTCAAGATGGCCGGGCGGCCGCAGGCTCATGCCGCCTCGGGCGCTTGCGGCAGCCACACGGCGAAGGCGCTGCCCGCGCCCTCGGTGCTGTCCACCTCCATGCTGCCGCCGGCCCGCTCCACCAGCGTATAGCTGATGGACAGGCCGAGCCCGGTGCCGCCCTGGCCCTTGGTGGTGAAGAAGGGGTCGAACACCCGCGCCAGATGGGCGGCGGGAATGCCAAGGCCGCTGTCGCGCACGGTGAGCATGACGCCGGCCCGCCCGCCGCGCGCCGCGTCGCGGCTCTCCACGGCCAGGACCCCGCCTGCCGGCATGGCGTGGACGGCATTCACCATCAGGTTGATAAGCACCTGTTGCAGTTCCACCCGGTTCATGAAGACCAGCCGGGTGGCCGCCTCGCGGCGCTCCAGGCGAATGTCGGCGCGGGACAGCAGGTGCTGGACCAGCAGCAGGCTGTCGCCGATCACCTCGGCCGGCGGCACCGGGTCGCAGCCGCCGGCGAACTCGCCCGGGCGGGCGAACTGGAGCAGCTTGGAAACGATGATGTTGATGCGGTGCACCTGCTGGTCGATGAGGTTGAACTCGGTGCGCACCGGCCGCGCCGCCACCCCCAGCAGCTCGCGCGCCACGTCCAGGTTGCCCTGGATGACGGCCACCGGATTGTTGATCTCATGGGCGATGCCGGCGGTGATCTCGCCGATGGCGGCGAGCTTGCCGCTCATCACCAGCTGGCGCTGGGCGGCCGCCAATTCGGCGTTGGCGGCCTCCAGCTCGCGGGTGCGGGCGGCCACGCGGGCGTCGAGCGCATCGGCCCACTGCCGCAGCTGGGCGTCACGCTGGCGCAACAGGTCGAGCATGGCATCGAGATGGTGAGCAAGGCGGCCGATCTCGTCGGTCTGGCCGGGCAGGCCGGTGCGGGCCGACAGGTCGCCCGCCTCCACCCGGGAGATGGTGACGTTCATGGCCTCCAGCGGCCGGAAGATGGCCGCCGCCCAGCGCAGCAGAATGGGGATGGTCACCGCCGCCACCAGCGCGAAGCCGACCCCCACCGCGATCAGGATGGTGCGTTTCAACGCCAGGAACGGCGCCTCCAGGAAGCCCACATAGAGCATGCCCACCCGCTCGCCGGCGGAACTCAGGATCGGCTCATAGGCCGAGATGTACCAGTCGTTCACCACGAAGGCGCGGTCGAGCCACACCCGGCCCTCGCCCAACACCGCCGCGCGCACCTCCCCCGACACCCGCGTGCCCAGCGCCCGCTTGTCCTCGAACAGGCGCACGTTGGTGGAGACCCGCACGTCGTCCAGGAACAGCGTGGCGGTGCCCTCGCTGCCCGCCGGCAGGGCGCCGCGGCCGTAGACCAGGTCGTTGATGGTGTCGATGAAGTCGAGGTTGCGGTTGAGCAGCACCCCGCCCACCAGCACCCCGGCCCGGTCGCCGGACAGCCGCACCGGCACCGCCGATTGCACCACCATGCCGCGTCCCTCCGCGGTCCGGTCGGTGGGCACGGCGCCCGGCGTGGGCACCAGGTCCACCCGCGCCCGCGCCTCCAGCTCGGGCGCGAGCCGGGCCAGGGCCTGCGGCCCCACGACGTCGATGCCGGAGCCGGCCTCCCCGTGCAGCGCCCGCGCCACCACCGGGGAGGCGGCGACCCCCGCCCCGTCCGGCCGCGCGCCGGGCGGCGAGGCCGCGACCAGGGCGCCGCCGGCATCGAGCACATAGAGGAAGTCGAGCCCCATCGCCTTGCGGCGGGCCGCGAGGAAAGCGTCGAGGGCGCCCGCGTCGCCGCCCTCGGCCACCGTCTCGAACGCGACCGAATCACCCAGGGCGTGCAGCGTCTCGTCGGAGCGCTCCATCAGCCGGTCGAGATACTGGCGGGCGATGGTCAGGTCCCCCTGCACCTTGGAAATGAGCAGGCGGTCGAACTGCCGCGTCCACCAGCCCACCACCACCAGCAGCACCACCGGCAGGATGATGAGGGTCGGCAGGAGCGCGATGGCCAGCAGCCGCATGCGCACCGAGCCGAGCCGGCCCATCACCCCCGAGGCGCGCCTGCCCGCCGGTTCGTCGCTGCCGGGTTCAGCCATGGAATGCCCACCCCGCCCGTTTCATCCCTGCCGCATTCCATCGTGACCAGGGCCGCCGCTCCCGGCTCGACCATGCCAAACTCAACCGTGCCACACTCAACCGTGCCAAGCCTTCAGCTTGCGATCCAGGGTCTTGCGCGAGACGCCGAGGCGGCGGGCGGCCTCGGAGCGGTTGCCGCCGGCTTCGGAGAGCACCTTCAGCATATGATGCTTCTCCACCGCCTCCAGGGCCTGGGAATGGGCCTCTTCCGCCGCGCCATCCTCGGCCGGCACGACGTCGCGGGGGAAGTCGCCGAGGATGAGGGCGCGCTCGATCACGTTGCGCAGCTCGCGCACATTGCCGGGCCAGGGGTAGCGGGCGAGCTGGCGCAGCACCCCGGGAGTCAGCTCCAGCGGCGGCACGCCAAGCCCGCCGGACAGCTCGTCCATGAACAGGCGCGCCAGCGGCGCCACGTCCGCCGCCCGCTCCCGCAAGGGGGCGAGATGGATATTCACCACGTTGAGACGGTAATAGAGATCCTGCCGGAACCGGCCGGAGGCGACCATTTCCTTGAGGTCGCAATTGGTGGCGGCCACCAGCCGCACATCCACGGGGATCTCGCGCTCGGCCCCCACCGGGCGCACCTTCTTGTCCTCGATCACCCGCAGCAACTTGGCCTGGAGGCCGGGCGGCAGCTCTCCCACCTCGTCGAGGAACAGGGTGCCGCCCTGGGCGTAGAAGAACAGCCCCTCGCGGGAGGAGGCGGCGCCGGTGAAGGCGCCCTTGAGATGGCCGAACAGCTCGCTCTCGATGATCTCCGGGGCGATGGCGGCGCAGTTCACCGGCACGAACGGCTTGCGGGCCCGGGGCGAAGCGGTGTGAAGGGCACGGGCGGTCACCTCCTTGCCGGTGCCGCTCTCCCCGGTCACCAGCACGGTGGTGGGCATGGGCGCGACCCGGGCCACCATGTCGCGCACGGCGCCGATGGAGGCCGAGGCGCCCACCAGCGGCGAGGGGCCGCTCGCGGCGCGCGGCAGAGTGCCCAGCTCGCGCCGCAGCACGAAGTTCTCGCGGCTGAGGCGCGCCCGTTCCAGGCAGCGGGCGATGGCGTTGAGGATCTGGTTGGAGCGGAACGGCTTCAGCACGAAGTCCGCCGCCCCGGCGCGCAACGCCTCAATGGCGGTTTCCAGGTCGGCGAAGGCGGTGATGAGGATCACTTCCCGGTAGAAGCCGGTGGCGCGCAGGTCCTTCAGCCAGTCGAGGCCGGTGCGCCCGGCCATGATGTTGTCGAGGATGATGAGGTCGAACGGGGTGGCTTCCAGCAGCCGCGCCGCGCTCGCCACGTCCGCCGCCTCCGCCACGTGGCGGCAGCGGGTCTGCAGCATGCGGGTGAGGAAATTGCGCATGCCGGGCTCGTCGTCCACCACCAGCACCGCGGATTCGGCGAGATACGGGCTGAAGGTGCTGTCGGCGGAAAGCTCCACCGGAGCGGCGCTGCTCATGGTCATCTGGTCGGCCGCAGTTCCCGGGCCCGCGCCGCCGACGCGGCAGGGGCGATCCCCGAAGCCCGGCGCCACGCGCCCAGCTTCCTCCCCGATGCCGACGCGGCTTCTTCGGCGGGAAACCCACGCCCTCCGGCCCGTTCGTCATCAGGCCTATCAATCGCTCAAATCGCGACGGCAATCAAATGCCGTCGCGCGACGCTGACACAACGGCACGGCCGGGCACGGGGCCCGGCCGGCGGTTCCAGGGTGCGTGGGGCTCAGTGGAACAGGATCACCGCCTTTTGCAGGGTGATCCACACGCCCCACAGCAGCGGCACCCCCACCGCGACCCACGCCACCGCCACCAGAGCGAGCGGAGTTGCCCCCGCCGCCGCCGGGGTGGAGGTGCGGCCGGTGCTGGCCACGCCGTCCTTCGCCTCTTCCTCGAAATCCTCGAAGTCGGCGTGGACTTCCTCTTCCTTCTTCTGCGCGGCGAGCTTGCCGGCCTTCCGCAGCTCGTCATCGGTCATATAGAGGTGCTCAGCCACCGGCTTGACCAGCAGGTTGGCCACGAAGCCCGCCACCAGCAGGCCCGCCAGGATGTACATGGTCTGGTCGTAGGCAGCCTCGCGCGGGATGCCGGAAGCGATCTGGTATTCGCGCAGATAGTTCACCAGCACCGGGCCGAGCACGCCGGCGGTGGCCCAGGCGGTGAGCAGCCGGCCATGGATGGCGCCCACCATGTGGGTGCCGAAGATGTCGGCGAGATACGCGGGAATGGTGGCGAAGCCGCCGCCATACATGGACAGGATGATGCAGAAGGCGAGCACGAACAGCACCACCGAGCCCATGTGGGCGGTGGTGGGCACCAGCGCATAGAGCGCGAAGCCCAGCACGAAGAAGATGGCGTAGGTCATCTTGCGCCCGAGCCGGTCGGAGAAGGAGGCCCAGCCGAACCGCCCGCCGATGTTGCACAGGGACAAGAGGCCGGTGAAGCCAGCGGCGATGGCGGCAATCTGCGCCTTCTGGGTGGCGTCGAGCTGGGAGAAGGTGAGGTCGAGCCCGATCAACCGGCCGCCGAACACTTCCTGCAGCATGGGCGAAGCCATGCCGATGACGCCGATGCCGGCCGAAACGTTGAGGCACAGCACCGCCCACAACAGCCAGAACTGGGGCGTCTTCCAGGCCACGTTCAGATGCACATGGCGATGGGTGACCATGGCATTGGCGCTGGTGGCGGGCGCGGTCCAGCCCGCGGGCTTCCAGCCCTCGCGCGGCACCCGGTAGCCCAGCGCGCCACAGACCATGAACACGAAATAGATGGCGGCCATGGCCAGGAAGGTCTGCCACACGCCCACCGAGGTCGGGGTGGCGAAATGCTGCATCAGCATGTTGGCGAGCGGCGCGCCGATCATGGCGCCACCGCCGAAGCCCATGATGGCCATGCCGGTGGCCATGCCGCGCCGGTCCGGGAACCACTTGATGAGGGTGGACACCGGCGAGATGTAGCCGAGCCCCAGCCCGATGCCGCCAATGACGCCGGAACCGAGCCACAGCATCCAGATCTGGTGCCAGTAGACGCCCAGCGCCGAGATCACCAGGCCGCCGCACCAGCAGAAGGCCGAGACGAGGCCCGCCTTGCGCGGACCGGCATGCTCCAGCCAGCCGCCCCACACCGCCGCCGAGGACCCCAGCAGCACGAAGAACAGGGTGTACATCCAACCCAGCTGGGAGATCTGCCAGTCGCAGGAGGTGGCGAACAGGCCGGCGATGAAGCTCATGTCGGCCGGGCAGGCGACCGGGGCGGTGATGCCCACGGCGCGCGACAGCGGCAGCCAGAACACGCTGAAGCCATAGGCCATGCCGATGCACAGGTGAATGGCCAGCGCCGCCGGCGGCACCAGCCAGCGGTTGAAGCCGGCGCCGGCCACGGTGCGCTCCCGGCTCAGGAACGGGGGTGGGGCGAGGGTCGAGACGGACATGCTTCCTCCAGGCATCTTCTTGTTGTGCCGCGCCGCGCGGCGACGGGGCCAGATGGGATAGCAAGCGGGAGGCCAGGACCGGTGGCCGGACAAATCCCCGGAGACTCAAGGCATCGCGTGGCGCACATCGGTGCACACATGGACATTTTGTCCTTCGCGACGCTCACGTCCCGCGCGCGGCCGGCCAAAATGTCGCAACGCGCGTCATCGGCCCGGACCTTCGACCGACGCCGGTCAAGTCCGGTCGAGCACCGCGCGGGCGCTTGGTCTCAGCCCAGTTCGAAGCTGGTGATGCCGAAGGTCCGGGACAGGGGCAGGCGGGGCGCCGGCCCCTTGTACATCCGCGCCGTCTCGAACACCGGCGCGAGGCCGGCGGTCTCCGCCAGCGCCCGCGCGGCCGCGTTGGGCTCGGGCGCGTCGAGAAAGATGGGAACATCGCCGGCCGCCGCCGCCAGGGCGGCGAACAGCGCCCGGGCCCCCTCCGGCGTGTCGGCGAACAGCGGGCCGACCTTGACGCCGACGCGGCAACGGCGCGCCACGCCGTAACCAGCCACCGCCCCGTCCACCACCAGCACCCGCACCGCGCCGCCAGGCGGCGCCAGCCAGCGCGCCAGGAAGGCCGGGCGCGCGACACCGAAATGCGCCGTGTCGTAGGCCTGGACGGCGGCGTCCAGCTCCGGCGCCAGGGCCCGCACCCGCGTGTCGGGCGCGGCGGCGAGGCGGGCGCGCCCGCCGTAGCGGATGTTGCGATGAGCGAGCACGAAGCCCGAGGCGGCATAATTGGCCTGCTGCGCCACCACCCCGTCGAGCCCCACCGTGCCGCCGGACTGCCGCACCAGACCCGCCCGCCACAAGGCGAGCCCCAGCCCCCGCCCGCGCAGGTCCGGCCGGCAGATGTAGAAGCCCGCGAACGCGAACCCGCCGGCATAGCGCACCACCGACAGGGTGACCGCCAGGGCGCCGTCCACGAACAGGCCGAGGAAGCCCTCGGGGTCCTGGGCCAGGAAGGCCGGCGCGTCCGCGAGACCGGGATTCCAACCCTCGCGGGCGGCCCATTCCACCGCCTCCTCCACCTCGGCGGCGGCGAGCGGGCGGATGCGCGGCGCGTCAGTCATAGACCGCCCCGTCGCACTCCTCCACCGCCCACGGCGGCTCCGGCAGCATCACCACGCGATTGCGGCCGGAGCCCTTGGCGGCATAGAGGGCGCGATCGGAGCGCTCGATGATGGCCTCGATGCTGCGGTCTCCATTCAGCATGGACGCAACGCCGACGCTCGCCCGCACGTCCAGGTCGGTGCCCCCTGCGCTCACCTGGCGGGCGGAAATGGCGGAGAGCAGGTTCTGCGCCACCAGCAGGGCCCCGGCGGAATCGGTGTTGGGCAGCAGCACCGCGAATTCCTCGCCGCCCATGCGCGCCACCACGTCGCGAGCCCGCAGCGCGGTGCGGCAGCGCTCCGCCACCTCGCGCAGCACGGCATCGCCGGCGGCATGGCCGAAATTGTCGTTGATCGACTTGAAATGATCGAGGTCGAGCATCAGCACCGCCAGATCCGAGCTGGTGGCGACGGCGATGCGGAACGCCCGGTCCGCCTCCTCGAAGAAGCGCCGGCGGTTGCACAGGCCGGTCAGTTCGTCGGTGACGGCGAGGTGGCGCAGCTCTTCCTCCAGCCGCCGCCGCTCCGACACGTCCCAATACACGACGATGTAGGTATCGCCGATGAAGCGGAAGCGGAACTGGATGATGCGCGTCTGCCCATCGCGGCACAGCACCTCCCACTCCACCTTCTCCACCGCGTGGGGATCGGCCCGCACCCGCTCGATGCGCTCGTGCCAGTCGGCGATCACCTGGGCCCGCACCGCGTCGTCGGGGAACCCCCGCTCCCACCAGTCGTCATGGTGCGGCGCGGCGCCCTGGTAGGGATAGCCGAGCAGATGGTCGGACATGGCGTTGCAGAACAATTCGCGCATGTTGCCGTCGTAGATTTCCACGCCCACCGGCAGCGAGCGGACGATGTCCTCCAGCATGGTGGCGAAATCCACCACCCGGGTGGTGGAGCCCCCCCGCCCGGGCGCCGGGCCGCGGGTGCCATGGTCGCGCAGCGTCACCACAGAGCCGAGCCCGTCCGGCAGCTGGGCGGCCTTGAAGCCGAGGGTGGCGAGGCCGATGGGGGTGCGGCAATACAGCACCATCTCCTCGGTGTCGTGATCGTCGCCGAGGAGCAGGCCGCGCACGCGGCCGGCGGCGTAGGCGCCGATCAGCTCGCTCAGGTCGCACCCGCGCGGGTCGCGCCCGAACAGGCCGGCGGCCTGGGCATTGGCCCGGCGAACGGTCAGGCCATCGGGCTCGACCGCGAGCAGCGGAGTAAAGACCAGATCGAGCCACGCGAAACGATCTGCTTTCATCCCCCGGAACACCTCTCGCGAGCAACGCGCCGGCCCCCGCCCCTGCGGACGGCGGTACCCAACGCCATCAAGCCTAGCCTGCTCCTCGCGCCTGCACACGTGAAATCTTTCAAGACTGCGCCCGGCAACCCCAGGACGCACGATGTGACATCTCCAAGACTCAGGCGAGTGCCTCCAGGAACCCGGGCAGGTCATCGGTCACCCGGTCGACGTGCGCCGCCTCGCGCCCTTCCAGCTCCCACGCCTCGCGGGCGCCGTGGCCGCCCCCCGGAGCGCCGGCCGGGCGCGCGTCCGGCGGCTGGCCCGGCGCCACCACCAGCACCGTCGCCATGCCCAGCCGGTGGGGCACCTCCAGATTGCGGGCGAGGTCCTCGAACATGGCGGCGCGCTCGGGCGCCACGCCATGGGCGTCGAGGAACAGGCGATAGGCCGCCTCGGTGGGCTTGGGCTGGAACTGCGCCGCGACGATGTCGTGCACCGCGCTGAAACGGTCGTCGATGCCGAGCTTTTCCAGCACGTTGCGGGCGTGCCCCTCCGACCCGTTGGTATAAACGATCTTGCGGCCCGGCAACGCGTCGATGGCCCGGCCCAGGCGCGGCGTGGGCGCGAGGCCGGACAGGTCGATGTCGTGGACGTGCGCCAGGAACGCCTCGGGGTCCATCTGATGCTCGATCATCAGCCCGCGCAGCGAGGTGCCGTAGCGGCGATAATAATCCTTCTGCAGCCGGAAGGCGTCGTCGGGGGCAATGCCCAGCAGGTCGGAGATATAGGCCTTCATGCGCGCGTCGATCTGCGGCCACAGGTCGTGATCGGCGCTGTAAAGGGTGTTGTCGAGATCGAACACCCAGGTGTCGACGGACTGGAAGCGGGACGGCAGGGCGGACAGGGTCATGCGGGGCTCGGCGGGCGCGCCAGGGTGGCGCGCCGGGTCAGGGGTGGACGGGGATCAGAACGGCCCGCGGGAATAGACGCTGGCAAGCTCCGTCTCAAGCTCGCCGATGCGGGCGCGGTAGGCCTGGTCGAGACAGCTCGCGTCGGTGCCGCACAAAGCGCGGCGCGCCAGCCATGCGCGCTGGGCCTCCTGGATGGCGCCGCGCTGGCCCATGGCGACCAGCTTGGTGATCACCCCATAAAGGGTGCTCATCTTCACATCGAGCTGTTCAAGCGCGCAGCTCGCGCACACCGCCTTCTCGTCGGCGGCGCCGGCGGTGGCGCAATCGAAGCTGGCGCCGGCGGCCGGCGCCACGGCAAGCCAGCCGGCCATCGCCGCGCCCAGCGCGACACCGGTGGAAGAACGCAAGAGCGCACCCATCCCCATCTCCTCAGTCCTGCGCCGGCGCACCGGCCGAGGCGCGATAGCGCGCATAGCCATCCGCCCGCAGCCGGCAGGCCGGGCAGACGCCGCAGCCATAGCCCCAGTCCTGCCGGGCGCCACGCTCACCCAGGTAGCAGGTGTGGGTCTCCTCCTGGATCACCGCCACCAATGCCGGCCCGCCCAGGGTCTCGGCGAGGCGCCAGGTCTCGGCCTTGTCGATCCACATCAGCGGCGTGTGCAGCACGAAGCGCGACTCCATGCCCAGGTTCAGCGCCACCTGCATGGCCTTCACCGTGTCGTCGCGACAGTCGGGGTAGCCGGAGAAATCGGTTTCGCACATGCCGCCGACGATGTGCCGGAGCCCCCGCCGATAGGCCAGCGCCGCCGCGAAGGCGAGAAAGATGAGATTGCGCCCCGGCACGAAGGTGTTGGGCAGGCCGTCCGCCGCCATGGCGATGGAGACGTCGCGGGTCAGGGCGGTATCGGAAATCTGGCCGAGGGCGTCGAGGCTCACCGTGTGGTCCGGCCCCAGCCGCTCGCCCCAGCCGGGATCGAGCCCGCAGAGCGCGGCGCGCAGGCGCGGCCGGCACTCCAGCTCCACCGCATGGCGCTGGCCATAGGCGAAGCCCACCGTCTCCACCCGCGCGAAGCGGTCGAGGGCATAGGCGAGGCAGGTGGTGGAATCCTGGCCGCCGGAAAACAGCACCAGGGCCCCTTCGCCGGCGCTGTCCGGCGCGCGCGGATCGGCGGCGGTCATCGGCGGCACACCTCGAATGGGCACACCTCGTGCGGGCACACCTGGAATGGGCGCGCCTCCCGGGGGTGACCGGGGCGGTGGGCGCCGCAACCGGGCGCGGGCGCCGGCCTCACTCGCCGGGCGCCTTGGCGTCGATGGAGAGGGCGTGCAGGCCCTTGTCGATCTCGCCCCGCAACAGGGTGTTCACGATGCGGTGCCGCTCAACCCGGCTCTTGCCGGCGAACTCGGCCGCCACCACCCGCACCTTCACATGGGTGACGCCGCCATCCTGGCGATGGGCCCCCTTGTGGTCGTGGCTGACGCCCATGTGGCCGGCGTGCTTGTGGCTCTCGTCCTCAAGGTCCAGCACCAGGGGGGAAAGACCCGCCTGAAGGGTCTCGCGAATAGCGGAAAGGGAGGTCTGTGACATGATGAAACCAGGATCTGAAAAGGAAGGATCGAACAGGCCGGCACCGCGATGGCGCACCGGCCGGCGGCCATTATATAAGCGTTATGCCGACCCGCCTATCCTTCCCGGAGCGGCCGGCGCGTCCACTCGGGGCGGCCGTTCTGTCCTGCGTGCTCCGCCGCCCTCCGACCGCGTTTCTGCCTGACCTTACTCCCTGACCTTACTCCTTGACCTTTCTTGCCCCACCTTTCTTGCCGCGCTCCGGCGCGGCGCTCATAATCGACGCACCATGAAGCTCAACTCCCCCCTCTTCGACCGCATCCGCGTGAAACCCGACGAGGACCGCTCGCGCCAGCCCCAGGACGGCTGCTGCCAGTGGGCGGGATGCCGCGCGCCGGCGACTCACCGCGCGCCGAAGGGCCGGCACCTGGAAGGGCAGTACTGGAACTACTGCCTCGACCACGTGAAGGCATATAACCAATCCTACAATTACTTCTCGGGAATGACCGACGACGCCGTCTCGGCCTACCAGAAGGACGCGCTCACCGGCCACCGCCCCACCTGGCGCATGGGCAGCAAGGGCGCCGGGGAGACCGGCGGCGAGCGCCACACCCGCGCCGACGCGGGGATGCGCGATCCGTTCGGCTTCGCCTCCGAGATGGGGCGCACCTTCCGCGCCGACCGCGAGGAACCGGACGGCCGCGTGATCCGCACCACCGAGCGGCGGGCGCTGGAAATCATGGGCCTTGAGATGTCGGCCGGCGCGGACGAGATCAAGGCCCGCTACAAGGCCCTGGTGAAGCTGCACCACCCGGACGCCAACGGCGGCGATCGCTCGTCGGAGGACCGGTTGCGCTCGGTGATCCAGGCCTATGCCAACCTCAAGCAGGCGGGTTTCTGCTGACCCCGGGCCGGCCGGGACCCTTTTTCACGTTGCCCGCGGGCCGGCTGGCACCGCGCCCGCCGGGCAGCCATTCAGACGCGACGGGCGCACAGAATCCGCCCCCTTTTCGCCCACGGAGGACTTATGAGCGGCACCGAAACCCTGAGCCCCACCCCGGACATAAAAGTCTCGGTGCGCCAGACCTTCGGCATTGATGTCGACATGGAAGTGCCGGCCTATTCCGAGCCCGACGAGCACGTCCCCGACCTCGACCCCGACTACCTGTTCGACCGGCCGACCACCCTCGCCATCCTCGCCGGCTTCTCGCGCAACCGGCGGGTGATGGTTACCGGATACCACGGAACCGGCAAGTCCACCCATATCGAGCAGGTGGCGGCGCGGCTCAACTGGCCGTGCGTGCGCATCAACCTCGACAGCCATATTTCCCGCATCGACCTGATCGGCAAAGACGCCATCGTCGTCAAGGACGGGCTCCAGGTCACCGAGTTCCGCGACGGCATCCTGCCCTGGGCCTACCAGAACAACATCGCCTTGGTATTCGACGAATATGACGCCGGCCGGCCGGACGTGATGTTCGTCATCCAGCGGGTGCTGGAATCCTCCGGCCGCCTCACCCTGCTCGACCAGAGCCGGGTCATCCGCCCCCACCCCGCGTTCCGCCTGTTCGCCACCGCCAACACCATCGGCCTCGGCGACACCACCGGCCTCTACCACGGCACCCAGCAGATCAACCAGGCGCAGATGGACCGCTGGTCCATCGTGACCTCGCTGAACTACCTCGCCCACGACAAGGAAGTGGATATCGTGCTGGCCAAGGCCAAGCACTTCCAGAACCCGGAGGGCCGCGACACCGTCAACCGCATGGTGCGCCTCGCCGACCTCACCCGCCAGGCCTTCATCAACGGCGACCTCTCCACCGTGATGAGCCCGCGCACGGTCATCACCTGGGCCGAAAACGCGGACATCTTCAAGGACATCGCGTTCGCCCTCCGGGTCACCTTCCTCAACAAGTGCGACGAGCTGGAACGGCCGCTGGTGGCCGAGTTCTTCCAGCGCTGCTTCGGCCAGGAGCTGACCGAAAGCACCGTCAACGTCGCCCTGTCCTGAGGACGCGCGCCCTGCGGCCGCGGGCCCCGGCGCCCGCGGCCCGCACCCCATCGCCCGCACCGGGCCGCGCCCGCCCGCCGTCCGCCGCGTGACCCGAGCCGAGAAAGAGCCCGACCATGGCCCCCACCAACCGCCCCCCCGGAAAGACGCCCGCGGAGGCGTCCGTCGAGCCCTTCAAGCGGGCGGTGACCGGCTGCTTCAAGGCCATCGCCGGGGTCGGCGAGCTGGAGGTGACCTTTTCGTCGGAACGCCCCGCCGTCGCCCCCGGCCGGGCGCGCCTGCCGGAGCCGCCGCGCCGCTTCACCGCCCATGACGCCGCCATCGTGCGCGGCCAGGCCGATGCGCTGGCGCTGAAGCTCGCCTGCCACAACCCCAATCTGCATCGCAAGCTGCAGCCCACCGGAGACACCGCCCGCGCCATCTTCGAGGCGGTGGAGCAGGCCCGGGTCGAAGCCATCGGCTCCAACCGCATGCCGGGCACCCGGAGCAACATCACGGCCATGCTCCAGGACCGCTACCACCGCGCCAACGCCGCCGACATCACCGAGCGGTCGGAAGCGCCGATCGAGGACGCCCTCGCCCTGCTGGTGCGCGAGCGGCTCACCGGCGAGGCCCCGCCCCGCGCGGCGCAGCGGCTGGTGGACCTCTGGCGCCCGCATGTGGAAGCCCGCGCGGGCAAGGACCTGGCCCGCCTGATCGAGAGCATCGACAACCAGAAGCGGTTTGGCGAGATCGCCCGCCACCTCCTGTCATCGCTGGACATGGGCGAGGACTCGAGCCTCGACACCGAGAACGAGGACGACGACGAGGACAACCAGGGTGGCGCCGAGGAGGAAGGCGCCGAGCAGGGCCAGTCCAAGCAGGACGAAAGCCAGCAGGGCGCCTCCGAGGCCGACGCCATGCTGTCCGAAGAGGAACTGCCGCTCGGCGAGGTGGACGCCGAGGCCGGCCCCCCCGACGACCTGCCCGACGGCGCCGAGCCCGGCGAGAGCGACGAGGCCGCCGAACCCTGGCAGCCCCGCCCGCCGGTGACCCATGACAATCGCGGACCGGAATACCACGCCTTCACCACCAAGTTCGATGAGGAAGTGCACGCCGAGGACCTCTGCGACCCGGAGGAGCTGACCCGGCTGCGCACCTATCTCGACAAGCAGCTCTCCCATCTCCAGGGAGTGGTGGCGCGGCTGGCCAACCGGCTGCAGCGGCGCCTGCTGGCGCAGCAGAACCGGGCCTGGGAGTTCGACCTGGAGGAAGGGGTGCTCGACCCGGCGCGGCTCTCCCGCGTCGTCACCGACCCCACCGCGGCCCTGTCCTTCAAGCGCGAGCGCGACACCGACTTCCGCGACACGGTGGTGACGCTGATCATCGACAATTCCGGCTCCATGCGCGGGCGCCCCATCACCGTCGCCGCCACCTGCGCCGACATCCTGGCCCGCACCCTGGAGCGGTGCGGGGTGAAGGTGGAGGTGCTGGGCTTCACCACCAAGGCCTGGAAGGGCGGCCAGTCCCGCGAGGCGTGGCTGGCAGCCAGCAAGCCGGCGGCCCCCGGCCGCCTCAACGACCTGCGCCACATCATCTACAAGGCGGCCGACGCGCCCTGGCGGCGGTCGCGGCGCAATCTCGGCCTGATGATGCGCGAGGGGCTGCTGAAGGAGAACATCGACGGCGAGGCCCTGGACTGGGCCCACAAGCGCCTGCTCGCCCGTCCCGAGGCGCGCCGCATCCTGATGATGATCTCCGACGGGGCGCCGGTGGACGACTCCACCCTCTCGGTGAACCCGGGCAACTACCTGGAGCGCCACCTGCGCCACGTCATCACCGAGATCGAGACCCGCTCGCCGGTGGAACTGATCGCCATCGGCATCGGCCATGACGTGACGCGCTACTACAAGCGCGCCGTCACCATCGTCGATGCCGAGGAGCTGGGCGGGGTGATGACCGAGAAGCTGGCGGAGCTGTTCGCCGAGAAGGCCGGCGCCCCGGCGCGCGGCCGGCGGGGGCACTGATGGCGCGCGCACCGGCCGCAAGGCGGATGGGGCGGCTCGTGGCCGGCGTGGCGGCGGGGCTGCTGGCGCTGGCGATCGGCGCGGCGGTGGTGGTGTCCACCGCCAGTTCCAAGCCCACCACCCTGCCCGAGCAGCCGGAGGCGTTCGCCGTCACCGCCACCCCCATCACCCGCTTCAAGGTGAACGAGGACGCCGTCCGTTTCGGCGCGCTCAGCTTTCGCGGCGGGCTGGTGTTGAAATCAACCTACCCCGCGTTCGGCGGCATCTCCGGCTTCACCCTGGGCGCCGACGACCGCTTCCTGGCGGTGACCGACGCCGGCGTGTTCCTCTCTGGCCGGCTCGATGTGGACGGCGACCGGCCGGTCGGCCTGTCGGCGGTGACCGCGGCGGCGCTCAAGGACGAGGACGGGCAGCTCCAGGCCCAGCGCGGGCGCGGCGACAGCGAATCCCTCACCGTGGCGCCGGACGTGGTCTATGTGGGCATGGAAAGCGTCAACGAGATCTGGCGCTATCCGCTCGACCCCGAGCGGGGCGCTCCCCTGGGGCAGCCGGGCACCCGCGTGCCGGCCCCCGCCATCCGCGACCTGCGCTACAATCTCGGCCTGGAAAGCCTGGCCTATGTACCGTCGGGACCGCTGAAGGGCGCGCTCATCGGCGTCGGCGAGGAGGGGGCGAGCGCCGGCGCGGACCTGCCCGGCTTCATCATCGGCGGACCGAGCCCGGGGCGCTTCACCATCACCAAGAGCGGCCCCTTCAACGCCACCGATGCCGGCATCGGCGCCGACGGCTTCCTGTACCTGCTGGAGCGCCACTTCTCCCTGGCCACCGGAGTGATGATGCAGATCCGCCGGTTCCCGCTGGCCGCGGTGAAGCCGGGCGCCACCCTCACCGGCAGCGTGCTCGGCAGCTTCGACAGCGGCTATGAGATCGACAATATGGAAGGGCTGGCGGTGACCACCGGCGCCGCCGGCGAGACCTTGCTGACGCTGGTCTCCGACGACAATTTCAGCGTCCTCCAGCGCACCCTCCTGCTGCGCTTCGCGGTGACGCCCGACTGAGCCCGGCCCGCGCCGTCCCACGAACCAGCCCGCACACCGGCGCCCGCAAGTGGGGGCGCGCAGGTGGGGGCGCTCAGGTGGGGGCGCACAAGTGGGCACGCGGCGGTTCGGCGCCTGCAAGTCTGCGCCCACAAGCCGCCGTCCGTTGAAGCTGCGAGAGAGTGATGGAGCGGACCGGAGCCCCTCCCCCCGAGGGTATGGAGCCCGTGTGGGAGCAGGGGTCCCCTCCGCTGTCGCCTCTCCCCTGAATGGTTGCTGGGGACGGCCGATTCCGCACGACACGGGCAGGAGCGATCACCAGGCCACAGCCCATCGCCGGCTGCGATCCGGCGCACGCCCGCCGCCGCGCGCCCCGCCGGTCCCGGTCCGGGACAAGGCTGCGGGCCGGGCCGCGCCAGGAATGCGCCAAGGGGTGAACAAAGCACGCGCGAATCGCGTCGCTCCGTGAAATCGCGCTTCGTTCCGCCACCCTTGCGGGCGCGCCGGGGCCATGCCCTACTGCGCGGGCCGGAACGCCCCTCACGCACCGGCAGCGTGCCCCGGGGCGCGACGTCCGGACGGCCAGCAGGAGACGACATGATCCAGATCGGCCCCAACCTCTTCGTGATCGTGCTGCTGGTGCTGGCCATCGCGGTCGTGTTCTCGGGCGTGAAGACGGTGCCGCAGGGCTACGAATTCACCGTGGAGCGCTTCCGCCGCTACACCAAGACCCTGTCGCCCGGCCTCAACCTCATCGTCCCGTTCATCGACCGCATCGGCAACAAGGTGAACGTGATGGAGCAGGTGCTGGACGTGCCCACCCAGGAGGTGATCACCAAGGACAACGCCACCGTCTCGGTGGACGGGGTGACCTTCTTCCAGGTGTTCGACGCCGCCCGCGCCTCCTACGAGGTGGCGCACCTGGACACCGCCATCCTGGCCCTGACCATGACCAACATCCGCACCGTCATGGGCTCCATGGACCTCGACCAGCTGCTGTCCCACCGCGACGAGATCAACGAGCGGCTGCTGAAGGTGGTGGATGCCGCCGCCGCGCCCTGGGGCGTCAAGATCAACCGCATCGAGATCAAGGACATCGTGCCCCCGGCCGACCTGGTGAACGCCATGGCCCGGCAGATGAAGGCGGAGCGCGAGAAGCGCGCCTCCATCCTGGAGGCCGAGGGCCAGCGCCAATCGGAAATCCTGAAGGCGGAAGGCCAGAAGCAGGGCCAGATCCTGCAGGCGGAGGGCCGGCGCGAGGCCGCCTTCCGCGACGCCGAGGCCCGCGAGCGGCTGGCCGAGGCGGATGCCCGCGCCACCCAGATGCTGTCGGCGGCGGTGGCGACCGGCGATCCGGCGGCGCTCAACTATTATATCGCCGAGAAGTACGTGAAGGCGTTCGAGACCCTGGCCGGCGCCCCCAACCAGAAGGTGGTGATGGTGCCGTTCGAGGCCACCGCGCTCCTCTCCTCCCTGGCCGGCATCGGCGAGTTGACCCGCAGCGCCTTCGCCAGGGACGAGCCGTCCGCGCCGCCGCCGCGCCGGCCCCGCCCCACCGGCCCCGCGGCGTGAGGGCGCCATGAGCCTCTTGACCGATCTCGGGCTGGCCGGCCTCGGCGCATGGCTCTGGTTCGTGCTCGGCGGCGTGCTGCTGGTGGCCGAGATCGCCGCGCCCGGCGCCTTCCTGCTGTGGCTGGGGCTGGCCGCCCTGGCCACCGGCGCCGTCACGTTCGTGGTGGAGCTGTCCTGGCAGGCGCAGGTGCTGGCGTTCGCGGCGCTGGCGGTGGCGGCGGTGCTGGTGGGGCGCAGGGTCTCGCCCGGCGCCGCCAAGGCCTCCGACCGGCCGTTCCTGAACCGGCGGGCACAGGGCTTCGTGGGCCGGGTGTTCACGCTGGAGGAGCCGATCACCGGCGGCGTGGGCCGGGTGCGCATCGACGATACGGTCTGGCGCGTGGTCGGCCCCGACACCGCCTCCGGCACCAAGGTGCAGGTGGTGGCCGCGGACGGCGCCATCCTGAAGGTGGAGCCGGCCTGACGCCCAGGCCGCGAGGCCGGCCGGAACCGGACCCGGCGAGCCGGAGCGGCCGGCGTTCAGCCCACCAGGGCCAGCCCGATCAGCCCGGCCACGCCGACGGCGATGCGCCACCAGCCGAACGGCCTGTAGCCGTGGCGGGAGACGAAATCGAGCAGCGAGCGCACCACCATCACCGCCGCGCAGAACGCCGCCACGAAGCCGATGGCGATGAGCAGCCCGTCGTCGAAGGACAGCGCATTGCGGTTCTTGTAGAGATCGTAGCTGAAGGCACCGAGCATGGTGGGCAGGGCGAGGAAAAAGGAGAATTCCGCCGCCGCGCGCTTGTCCACGCCCATCAGCATGGCGCCGACGATGGTCGAGCCCGAGCGCGACATGCCGGGGATCATGGCCAGGCACTGCCAGAAGCCGATCTTCAGCGCCACCGACAGCGGCAGGCCCATGGCGTTGTTGTAGCGCGGCTCCGGCACCACCTTGTCGATGAACAGCAGCACCACGCCGCCGAAGATGAGCGCCGCGCAGATGAGCGCCGGCGTCTCGAACAGCACGCTCTTGATGAAGCCGTGCGCAAGGGCGCCGATCACCGCCGCCGGCAGGAAGGCGACCACCACGCCGATGACGAACCGCCGCGCCCCCGGATTGGTCGGCAATTGCCGGGCCACCCGCAGGAAACGCTCGAAATAGACAGTGAGGATGGCCAGCACCGCGCCGAGCTGGATCAGCACCTCGAACGTGCGCCCGGTGCTCTCGAAGCCCAGGAAGTGGCCGAGCAGCAGGATATGGGCGGTCGAGGACACGGGAATGAACTCGGTCAGCCCCTCCACAAGGCCGAGCACGAGGGCTTCAAACATATCGCCGAGGGTCATGTCGGGAGGATCCGAAGGAGAGGAGACGGACGGGCGCGCGGCTCGGCCGGGCGCCCCATCCTGGCCGCGCAGCCCTTAATGCCACGTCTCGATGCCGTCGTCGCGTCGAGATCACGCGCCCGCGCGGCACCGGAGGTTCGAGGCGCGGACGCGCCTGCGCCCGCGCGCTGGCTATAAGGTGCAATCGGGCGCCGCGCCACCCGCTGACGCAGCGGCGGCGCATGCTGCGTTTCGACGCGCGCCCGGGCCGTTACACGCCGCGCGCGCATCGCCGGTAATCGCCGACCACACCGGGGAACGCTGCCGCAAGGCCATGCGGCACAAGGCCTTGCGGCGCGGCGCCGGCCGCCTTAGACCGGAGGGCGAAAGCACGCGGCGGCGGCCTGCATGGCGTTCCGTCCACGATGCGCGGCCGCATCCGATCCCCGCCTGCGGCCGGGCAGTGTGCATCGCACCGATTGGAACCAATCGGAAAGATTCCGTCACTAAACATGAACGGGCCGGGTGAGCGCTGAGCGCTCGAACGCCCCGGCGAAAAAGCCTCATGTATCTGCACCATCATCCGTTCTGCCCCCATTCCCGCTTCGTTCGCCTGCTGCTCGCCGAGTACGGGCTGGAACCGGAGCTCGTGGAAGAGCGGGTGTGGGACCGGCGACCCGGCTTCCTGGCCTTGAATCCCGCCGGCGAGACGCCGGTGATCGTGGAAGAGCAAATTCCCTCGGTGCCGGGCGCCGGCATCATCGCCGAATATCTCGACGAAACGCGCGGTCTCGCCCTGGGCAGCCACCGCCTGTTGCCGGAGAATCCCGGCGAGCGGGTGGAGGTGCGCCGTCTCACCGTCTGGTTCCACGAGAAGATGTTCGTGGAATCCACCGAGCCGCTGGTGCGCGAGCGCATCCACAAGCGCTACATGAACCGCGACCAGGGCGGCGGCGCGCCCGACGCCACGGCGCTGCGCATGGCCCGCTCCAACCTGCGCTATCACCTGAAATACATCGGCTGGCTCGCCCGCGCCCGCAAATGGCTGGCCGGCGAAAAGCTGACCCAGGCGGATCTCGCGGCGGCGGCGCATCTCTCGGTGGCCGACTATCTGGGCGACGTCCCGTGGGACGAGGACGAGCACGCCCGCGACTGGTACGCGCGCATCAAGTCACGCCCGACCTTCCGCGCCCTGCTCAACGAGAGCATCCCCGGCATGCCGCCCTCCAAGACCTACGCGGACCTGGACTTCTGAAGCAGCCGCCGACACCGGCCGCGCTGAAGGCGCGGCTCGCCGATCTCGCCCGCGCCGAGGGGTTCGACGCCATCGGCGTCGCCGATCCCAGCGCCGGCCTGCCCGCCGGCGCCCGCCTCGCCCAATGGGTGGAAGCCAGCGCCCATGGCGACATGGGCTGGATGGCCGAGACCCTGGCGCGCCGGGCCGATCCGCGCGTGCTGTGGCCGGACCTGCGGGCGGTGGTGATGCTCGGCCTCAACTACGGGCCGCAGGACGATCCCCGCGCCGCCCTCGCCGACCGCGCCGTCGGCGCCCTCTCGGTCTATGCGCGGGGCGAGGATTACCACGAGGTCATCAAGCCGAAACTCAAGCGGGTCGCGCGCGCCCTGCTGGCCGCCGCCGGGAGCGGCGACGTGAAGGTGTTCGTGGACACCGCCCCGCTGATGGAAAAGCCGCTGGCCGCCGCCGCCGGCCTCGGCTGGGCGGGCAAGCACACCAACCTGGTGTCGCGCGACTTCGGCTCCTGGCTGTTCCTCGGCGCCATCGCCACCACCCTGGAACTGCCGTTCGATCCGCCCGCCGCCGACCGCTGCGGCTCCTGCCGCGCCTGCCTGGAGGCCTGCCCGACGGCGGCCTTCCCCGCCCCCTACCAGATCGACGCGCGGCGTTGCGTCTCCTATCTCACCATCGAGCTGAAGGGGCCGGTCCCGCGCCCGCTGCGCCCGCTCATCGGCAATCGCGTCTATGGCTGCGACGATTGCCTGGCCGCCTGCCCCTGGAACAAGTTCGCCGTCGCAGGGCGCGAGGCGAAGCTGGCCGCGCGGGCGGAAAACGCCGCCCCGCCCCTCGCCGAGCTGGTGGAACTGGACGACGCCGCCTTCCGCGCCCGCTTCCCCAGGAGCCCGATCAAGCGGATCGGGCGCGACCGCTTCCTGCGCAACGTGCTGATCGCCATCGGCAACGGCGGCGACCCGGCGCTCGCCCCGGCGGCCGAGCGGCGGCTGGGCGACGCCTCGCCCCTGGTGCGCGGGGCGGCGGCGTGGGCGCTGGCGCGGCTGCTGCCGCCGGCCGCGTTCGCGCGCCTCGCCGCCCGCCACCGGCCGGGGGAGGCGGACGCTTCCGTCCAGGAGGAATGGCGCGACGCCGGCTCCGCCTGAGGGGAGGCGCCGGAACGGTCAAGCCGTGCCCGGGACGGTCAGAGCCCGGCTCTTGGGAAAATGGACGCGGGCGCTGGTGCCACCGCCGCTGCGGCGCGTCAGGCTCAGCTCGCCGCCATGTAGCGCCGCCAGCGCGCGGACGATGGCGAGGCCCAGGCCCGCCCCCCGCCCGCTCTTCACATCGAGCCGGCTCTCGCGATGGCGGGCATCGTCCAGCGGCAGCTCGCGCTCGCTCAGGCCCTGGCCGGTGTCCTCCACCGCCATGAACGGGGCGCCGCACTCGTCCACGCCGGCCACGAACCGCACCTCGCCGCCGGCGGGCGTGAACTTCACCGCGTTGGCGAGCAGGTTGAGGGCCATCTGCCGCACCGCCCGCTCATCCCCCCACAGCCCCGCCGGCCCCCGCGTCTCCTGGCCCAGGGTGAGGCGATGCGCCGCGGCATCCGGACGCAGCATGGAGAGGCAGTCCTGGCCCAGGCGGTCGAGGTGCACCGGGGTTTCCAGCAGCAGGCGATGGCCGCTCTCGATCCGGGCGAGGTCGAGCAGATCGTCGGCCAGCGCCAGCAGGTGACGGCCGGAAGCGAGAATGTCGCGGGCGTAGCCGCCATAGGCCGCCACCCGATGCGGGCCCAGCACCTCGTCCGCCATCATCTCGGAAAAGCCCATCACCGTGTTGAGCGGCGTGCGCAGCTCGTGGCTCATCTCGGCCAGGAAGCGCGACTTGGCGCGGCTCTCGGCCTCGGCCCGGGCGCGGGCCGCCTCGGCGGCGGCGAGGCGCGCCTCCAGGCTCACCCGCTCGCGGCGCAGCCGCAGAACCTGCCAGGCGCCCGCCGCGCCGAGGCCGAGGACCACCGCCGCGCCCGCCGGCACGGCGCCGCCGCCGAGGGCGAACGCCCCCGCCGCCAGCCCCAGCGCGCCCACCGCCGCCACGCGCGCGGCGGCGCGGCGCGAACCGACGCCGCGCCCGCGTGCGGGAAGCGGCGGGTCCGTCACCGGGGGCGGAGCGGAACCATGCATGATGCGAGCCGTATGCGCCCCTGTGGCGCTCCCTGTGGCGCCGGCGGGCCGGAAAAGGCCGGGCTCCGCCTGGATTGGTTCTTAGGATTGGTTCTTAGGACCGGTTGTTTCGCCGCGCCGCCGGCCGGCGGTCAACGAAGCGTTAACGCTCTCCCGTTCAGGCTCTCCCGTCAACTGCCTACCGTCCCGGCGGCGACGGCCCGCGCGTCCGAGGGGGCTCGCACGTTCGCGAGGGTCGGCGTCGAGGGGGTCGGCGTCGAGGGGGTCGGCGTTCAAGCGGCCGGGCGTTCAAGGGGGGCGTCATCGCCATGCGCATTCTCGACGTGGTCGTCGCCTTCGCCTTGGTTCTCGCCCTCGGCTGGCTGGCCGAATGGATGCAGCGCAAGGAGGTGTATGCCGGCGCCGCCACGGTGGTGGATGGCGACACCCTGCTGCTGCGGGGGCGGCGCATCCGCCTCGAGGGCCTGGACGCGCCGGAGCTGGCCCAGAGCTGCGAGCGCGACGGCGCCGCCTGGCCCTGCGGCAAGACGGCCCGCTTCGCTCTGGCCGAGCTGGTGCAGCGCGGCGACGTGTTCTGCTCCGCCAGCGGCGAGGATGCCTATGGCCGGGCGCTGGCGCGCTGCACCGTGGGCGGTGTCGACATCGCCGAGGAACTGGTTCGCCAGGGGCTGGCCGTGGCCTATGGCCGGCGCGGCTACACTGCGGCGGAGGCCGAGGCCCGCGCCGCCCGGCGCGGCATGTGGGCGGGGCGGTTCCAGGCACCGCGGGACTATCGCGCCGCCCACCCGCGCGCCGACTAGGCAGCGGACTCATAACGCATTGATCCAGATTCGGACGGCAGCGAGCTTGAGGGCCGCGAGGAAGTTGTCCGGACGGCGATCGTAGCGCGTGGCGAGGCCGCGCATCTGCTTGATGCGGTTGAAGAAGCGCTCGATTTGGTTTCTCTGGCGGTAGAGCCAAGGGCTGAAGGCGAAGGTTCGCTTTCGGATGACACGTGGCGGCACATTGGCAAAGGCGCCGCGTTCCGCCGCTTCAGTGCGGATGGCGTCCGTGTCATAGGCCTTGTCGGCGAGGAGGATGCCGCCGGGTGCGAGCCGGGCCAGGAGTTCGCGCCCCGCCGGTGCGTCGCCGGCCTGCCCTGCGGTGAGCAGGAGGTGAATCGGACGGCCCTCCGCATCGACCAAGGCGTGGATTTTCGTAGTCAGTCCACCCCGGGAGCGTCCCATGCAACGATCGTCATCGCCCCCTTTTTGATCGCGGCGCCGTGCTGGTGAACGCGAACGCAGGAGCTGTCGATCATGACGATGTCCCCGTCATAGGCGGCCGAGACCGCTTCCAGCAACTTGTCCCAGACCCCCGCGGCCCGCCAGCGCACGAAACGGTTGTAGAGGGTTGTACGTGGTCCATAGCGCTCCGGCACATCCCGCCACGGCGCACCGGTCCGAAAGCGCCAGAGGATGCCGTTGATCACTCGGCGGTCATCCACCCGCGCCACGCCGCGCACCTTGTTCGGCAGCAGCGGCGAGATGATCGCCCATTCCTCGTCGGTCAGCTCGTGGCGGCGCATCTGTCAGGCTCCCAGTTCGGGAGCTTGAATCACGATACGCTCAGACGCGCAAATTTATGGGGCCACGCCCTAGGCCGCGTTGGCGGCCGCGCGTCCCGGCTTGCGCCGGGCGGCGGGCCATGGTCTGTGCAAGCTAAAGAGAGGAGACGCCACACCATGCAGCTCTATGATTCAGGCCGCGCGCCCAACCCGCGCCGGGTCCGCGTCTTCCTTGCGGAAAAGGGCATCGCGGTGCCGCTGGTGCCGGTGGATATCGGCAAGCTGGAGCACAAGTCGCAGGCCTTCACCCGGCTCAACCCGCGCCAGCGGGTGCCGGCCCTGGTGCTGGACGACGGCACCGTGATCTGTGAAACCATCGCCATCTGCCGCTATTTCGAGGCGCTCCAGCCCGAGCCCAACCTGTTCGGCCGGAGCCCCGTGGAGCAAGCCCTGGTGGAGATGTGGCAGCGCCGGATCGAACTGGAGCTGTTCCTGCCGGTGGCCACTGTGCTGCGCCACCTCAACCCGGCCATGGCCGCCATGGAGGTGCCGCAGGTGCCGGCCTGGGGCGAGGCCAACCGGCCCAAGGTCATCGCCTTCCTCGAATTCCTGAACGAAGAGCTGGCGGAGCGCGCCTATGTGGCCGGCGACCGCTTCACCGTGGCCGACATCACCGCCATCGTCACCGTCGACTTCATGCGCGCCATCCGCACCGAGGTGCCGGAGCGCCTCACCCACATCCTGCGCTGGCGCGACCTGCTCTCCCAGCGCCCCAGCCTGAAGGCCTGAGGCCATGCGACTGACGGTGGTGGGCTGCGGCGATGCGTTCGGCTCCGGCGGACGCGGCAATTCCTGCTATCTGGTGGAGGCCGGCGACACCCTGCTGACGCTGGATTTCGGCGCCAGCACCCCGGTGGCGCTGAACCGGCTCGGCATCGACGCCAGCCGCATCGACGCGGTGATCCTCAGCCACCTGCACGGCGACCACTTCGGCGGCCTGCCCACCCTGCTGCTGGACGGCCAGTTCGCCCGCCCCCGCAGCCGGCCGCTCACCATCGTCGGCCCGCCCGGCACCCGGGCCCGGCTCGACACGCTGATGGAGACCCTGTTCCCCGGCATGGGCCGCACCCCGTGGCGGTTCGACTGGCAGGTGCTGGAGCCCGCGCCCGGCGCCACCACCGCCCTCGGCGGCCTCAGCCTCGCCACCACCGAGGTGGTGCACCCGTCCGGAGCGCCGGCCACCGCCGTGCGCCTTACCGACGGCGCGCGCACCCTGGCCTTTTCCGGCGACACCCAGTGGACCGAGGCGCTCGGGCCCATCGCCCATGGTGCCGACCTCTTCATCTGCGAATGCTCGGCGTTCGAGGGGGAGCCGGTGGGCCATCTCGCCTATCGCACCCTGGAGGCGCGGCGCACCAGCTTCGCCGCCGGGCGCATCCTGCTCACCCACATGGGCGAGGCGATGCTGGCGCGGCGCGGCGCGGTGGACGCGTCGGCCTTCCTGCTCGCCGAGGATGGCCTCGTGCTCGATGTCTGAGACCGCCTTGGATGCCCTGCTCGCCGCCATCCGCGCCTGCCGGGTGTGCGTGGAGGCGCCGCGCGGCGCGCCGCTGCCCCATGCCCCCCGGCCGGTGCTGCAGGTGTCCGCCACCGCGCGCATCCTGGTGGCGAGCCAGGCCCCCGGCACCCGGGTGCATGAAAGCGGGCGGCCCTTCACCGATGCCTCCGGGGACCGCCTGCGGGCCTGGATGGGCATCGACGCCAGCACCTTCTACGATGCCTCGCGCATCGCCATCGCGCCCATGGGCTTCTGCTTTCCCGGCCAGGACGCCAAGGGCGCCGACCTGCCGCCGCGCCGCGAATGCGCCGCCACCTGGCACGACGCCCTGTTCGCCGCCCTGCCGCGGTTCGCCCTGGTGCTGGCGGTGGGCCGGCCGGCCCAGGCCTATCACCTGCGGCGGCTCGGCCTTGCCGCGCACGCGGGCGAGGGCCTGACGCAGACGGTCGCCGCCTGGCGCGCGGTGCGGGCGGCGGGGGCGCGGCTGGACCGGCCGGTGATCCTCTATCCCCTGCCGCACCCCTCCTGGCGCAACACCGGCTGGCTGAAACGCCACCCCTTCTTCGAACAGGAACTGCTTCCCGAGCTGAAAGCCGACATCGACCGCGCCCTTCACGCCCCGGCGGAGGCCTGCTGAGGACAGGATTTCCACCCTTCCGCCGCATGCGCATGCAATACTTCACCATTGAACGAAGGTTGGGCACGAAATTTGCTGCTTGCGTAGGCAGTGCTCATGAGTGAGGCTTTGCAGAAAGGTTCCGTCGTGCGAAGCAAGAGTCCATTCGATTGGTTCCAGAGTGCCGCCCATGCGTTGCGCGCCCTGCTCCCGGGCGCCGCCGCCGGGGCCGGGCGCGGGAGAGACGAGATGGCCGAGACTGGCGTGGCCGATGCCGCAGTGACCGAAGACGCCGTGCGCGCGGCCCTGAAGCAGGTGAAGACCCCCGAGGGCGTGGCCCTGTCTGCGTCGCCCGCCCTGTCGGGCGTGGTGGTGACCTCCGGCAAGGTCTATCTGTCCATCACTGTGGACCCGGCCCAGGTGCGGGCGTGGGAGGATGTGCGCGCCGCTGCGGAAAAGATCGTGTCCGGCCTGCCGGGCGTCGCCTCCGCCCTGGTCGCCCTCACCGCCGAGCGCGCCGCAGCAGCACCCGCCGCCAAGCCGCCTCAAGGCGCGGGAGCCGGCCATGGACACGCCCACGCCCCGGCCCCCGCCAAGGGCACCGCCGTGCCGGGCGTCAAGTCGATCATCGCCGTGGCCTCGGGCAAGGGCGGAGTGGGCAAGTCCACCACCTCCATCAACCTCGCCCTGGGCCTGCGCGATCTCGGCCTCAAGGTGGGCCTCTTGGATGCCGACATCTACGGCCCGTCCCTTCCGCGGCTCGCCGGCCTCAGCCAGAAGCCCGAGATGGAGGACGGCAAGCGCATCATTCCGCTGGAGAATTTCGGCCTGCAGCTGATGTCCATCGGGTTCCTGGTGGATGAAGAGACGCCGATGATCTGGCGCGGGCCGATGGTGATGAGCGCCATCACCCAGATGCTGCGCGACGTGAAATGGGGCCCGCTCGACGTGCTGGTGGTGGACATGCCCCCCGGCACCGGCGACGCCCAGCTCACCATGGCGCAGAACGTGAACCTCGCCGGCGCGGTCATCGTCTCCACCCCCCAGGACATGGCCCTCATCGACGCCCGGCGCGGCGTCGCCATGTTCGAGAAGGTGAACGTGCCGATCCTCGGCGTGGTCGAGAACATGGCCTATTTCACCTGCCCCCACTGCGGCGGACGCTCCGACATCTTCGGCCACGGCGGCGCCCATGCCGAGGCCGACAAGCTGGGGGTGCCGTTCCTGGGCGAAATCCCCCTGCACATGCGCATCCGCGAGATGTCCGACGCCGGCCTGCCGGTGGTGGTGAGCGACCCGGACGGCGCGCACGCCGCCGCCTATCGTCATGTGGCGGCCGGGGTGAAGGCGGCTCTCGAACGGGCGGACGGCGGCGCCAAGGCGGCGCCGCGCATCGTCATCGAATAGGCTTCGTAATTTTATGTCGCATCATGTGACGCCGACGTTCTTTTAGGAACGTCGGCGTCATTTTTGCAGTGCAAACATGCTTTCCCTTGGAAGACGGCGGCTCTAGATAGAGCAATGACGCCGCTTCGCCCCGGGCGATAAAGGCGCGTCGCGCAAGACGTCCTAGGGAGTTGCCCGCATGAAACGCCGAGATTTCCTGACCGCCGCCGGCGCGGGTGTCGCCGCCTCCACCGCCGTCGCCATGCCCGCCATCGCCCAGTCGGCGCCGGAGATAAAGTGGCGCTGCACCTCGTCCTTCCCCAAGTCCCTCGACACCATCTATGGCGCCGCCGAGCTGATGGCGAAGACCGTCTCCGAAGCCACCGACGGCAAGTTCCAGATCCAGGTGTTCGCGGCCGGCGAGATCGTGCCCGGCCTGCAGGCGCTCGACGCCACCCAGAACAAGACCGTCGAGATGTGCCACTCGGCCTCCTATTATTACGTGGGCAAGGACCCCACCTTCGGCCTCGGCACCGCCATTCCGTTCTCGCTCAACACCCGGCAGACCAATGCCTGGTTCCTGTACGGCAACGGCCTCACCCTGTTGAACGACTTCTACAAGAAGTACGGCGTCTCCATGCTGCCGGGCGGCAACACCGGCGGCCAGATGGGCGGCTGGTTCCGCAAGGAAATCAAGTCGGTGGCCGACCTTCAGGGCCTCAAGATGCGCATCGCCGGCATGGGCGGGCAGGTGATGGCCAAGCTCGGCGTGGTGCCCCAGCAGCTCGCCGGCGGCGACATCTACCCGGCGCTGGAAAAGGGCACCATCGACGCCGCCGAATGGGTCGGCCCGTATGATGACGAGCGCCTCGGCCTCTACAAGGTGGCGCAGTATTATTATTATCCCGGCTGGTGGGAAGGCTGTGCTGCCCTCAACTTCTTCTTCAACCTGGAAGAGCTGGACAAGCTGCCGAAGGGCTATCGCGCGGCGCTGACCGCCGCCTGCGCCCGCGCCAACGAGAGCATGCTGGCCAGTTACGACGCCAAGAACCCGATCGCCATCCAGAGCCTGGTGAAGGCCGGCACCCAGCTGCGCCGCTACCCCACCGACGTGCTGGAGGCGGCCTACAAGGCAGCCAACGCCCTTTATGACGAAATCTCGGCCAAGAACCCCGAGTTCAAGAAGATCTGGGACGACGTGAAGGTGTTCCGCAACAATGGCTACCTGTGGTGGCAGATCGTCGAGTTCACCTATGACGACTTCATGATCCGCGCCCGCTCGCGCGGCTGACCCCCCGCGCCCGCCCCTCGAGCCCCGGCCCGCGCGCCGGGGCTCTTGCGTTCCGCCGGCCGTCGCACCCGCCGGCGATCACGCTTCCCTTGATCGCGTTCCCTTGATCTCGCCGGAACGAAAAACTAGTGTCCGCCGGCGCAGCGGCGCGGTGGGCCCCTTCCGGTTCCGCGCCGGCTGGCCCGATGTCTCGCGAGCCCTTGATGATCGATCCCGCCCTTCCGCCCCATATGCGGCCCGACCGCTCCTTCCAGGCCCTGCTGCTGACCCTTCAGCGCTTCTGGGCGGACCAGGGCTGCGTGATCCTCCAGCCCTACGACATGGAGGTGGGGGCCGGCACCTTCCACCCCGCCACCACCCTGCGCGCCCTCGGCCCCAAGCCCTGGAAGGCGGCCTATGTGCAGCCCTCGCGCCGCCCCAAGGACGGGCGCTATGGCGAGAACCCCAACCGGCTGCAGCATTATTACCAGTTCCAGGTGATCCTGAAGCCGTCGCCGCCCAATCTCCAGGATCTGTACCTGAAGTCGCTGGAGGCCATCGGCATCGATCTTCACCTGCACGACGTGCGGTTCGTGGAGGACGATTGGGAGAGCCCGACGCTCGGCGCCTGGGGCCTGGGCTGGGAGTGCTGGTGCGACGGCATGGAAGTCTCGCAATTCACCTATTTCCAGCAGGTGGCCGGCTTCGAGTGCGCGCCGGTGGCGGGCGAGCTCACCTATGGGCTGGAGCGCCTGGCCATGTACGTGCAGGGGGTCGAGAACGTCTACGACCTCAACTTCAACGGCCGCGAGGGCGCGGAGAAGACCACCTACGGCGATGTCTTCCTCCAGGCCGAGCAGGAATATTCGCGGCACAATTTCGAGCATGCCGACACCGACATGCTGCTGGAACAGTTCCGCATGGCCGAGGGCGCCTGCACCAAGTACCTGGCCGCCGGCGATGCCGGCGAGAAGCACCTGATGGCGCTGCCGGCCTACGACCAGTGCATCAAGGCCTCCCACGTCTTCAACCTGCTCGACGCGCGCGGCGTGATCTCGGTCACCGAGCGGCAGAGCTACATCCTGCGCGTGCGCGAGCTGGCCAAGGCCTGCGGCGCCGCCTGGCTGAAGACCGCCGGCGGCGGGGCCGCCTAGCCACCCCGCCTAGCCACCCCGCCGGGAGCCCCCGCCATGAGCGCCACCGACGCCGCGTCCGATCTCCGGTTCGAGGCCGGCGCCGCGCCGGCGCGTCTGCCGCCCCGCGCCATGGCCGCCGGGGCCATGGGCAACCTGCTGGAATGGTACGATTTCGCGGTCTACGGCTTCCTGGCCAGCGTGTTCGCGCGGAACTTCTTCCCCAATTCCAGCCCCACCGCCGCCCTGCTCTCGGTGTTCGGCGTGTTCGCCGCGTCCTTCCTCATGCGGCCGCTGGGCTCCATCGTGTTCGGCCATATCGGCGATCGCCATGGACGGCGGGCGGCGCTCATCACCTCCGCAGCCTGCATGACGGTGTCCACCGTGCTGGTGGGCCTGCTGCCCACCTATGCCGCCATCGGCGTGATGGCGCCGGTGCTGCTGCTGGCGCTGCGCCTGCTGCAGGGCCTCGCCATCGGCGGCGAATACATGACCTCGGCGGTGTTCCTGGCGGAAGGCGCGCCCCGGGACTGGCGCGGCACCTGCGCCGCCCTCGCCACCGTGGGTTGCAACGCCGGCACCCTGGTGGGCTCCGGCATGGGTGCGCTGACGGCCGGGCTGCTCACCCCCGACCAGCTCGACGCCTGGGGCTGGCGGGTGCCGTTCCTGCTGGGACTGGCGCTCGGCGGCTTCACCCTGGTGCTGCGGCGCACCGTCCCCCCCACCCCACCGCCCATGGTGCAGGCGGCAGACGCGGAACTGCCGCTGCTGGCGGCGATCCGGGACGCGTGGCGCGACATCCTGCGCGCCTCCTGCCTCACCTTCGTCGGCGGCGTCTCCTATTACCTCATCTTCGTCTATCTCGCGACCTGGCTGCAGCAGGTGGACGGCTTCACCCCGGCCCTGTCGCTGGAGCTCAACACCCTGAGCATGCTGGTGGTGCTGGTGCTGGCGGTGGCGTTCGCGGCACTGTCCGACCGGATCGGCCGCAAATGGGTGCTGGGGGCCGGCTTCCTCGGCCTTGCCCTGTTCTCCTGGCCGCTGTTCCTGCTGCTGCGCTCCGGCGATCCCGCCCTCGCCCTGGGGGCGCAGATCGGCTTTTCGGTGCTCATCGCCACCGGCGGCGCCATGCCGGCGGCGCTGGTGGAGCTGTTCCCCCGCCGCATCCGCTGCACCGCGGTGGGGCTGAGCTGGAACCTTGCCATCGGCATCGGCGGCGGCACCGCGCCGCTGGTGGCGGTGCTGCTGGTGAGCGCCACCGGCAGCACCATGGCGCCGGCGGCCTACCTGATCGGCGCGGCGGCGCTGGCCACGCTGGCGGTGCTCACCCTGCCCGACCGCGCCGGCCGGCCGCTCGATTGAGGCCGCGCCCCTCGACGGCGTGGCCGAAACCCTTTAGCACACGCCCGAACCCTCACCCCGGCGCGCCCGCGCGCCTGCCTCCCCGCCACCGGGGACGAGTCCGGTCCCATGCCCGATCTTCTGCTTGAGCTCTTCTCCGAGGAAATCCCCGCCCGCATGCAGGCCCAGGCGGCCGACACGCTGCGCAAGCTCGTCACCGACGCGCTGGTGGACCGGGGGCTCGTCTATGAAGGCGCCAAGGCCTTCGTGACGCCACGCCGGCTGGCGCTCGCCGTGCACGGCCTGCCCGGCAAGCAGGCCGACCAGCGGGAGGAGAAGAAGGGCCCCCGCGTCGGCGCCCCCGAGGCCGCCCTGGCCGGCTTCCTGAAAAGCGCCGGGCTCGCCTCCATTGAGCAGGCCAAGGTGCAGTCCGACCCCAAGAAAGGCGATTTCTATGTCGCCGTGGTGGAGAAGAAGGGGCGCGCCACGCCGGAGGTGATCGCCGAGATCGTCCCCGACATCATCCGCGCCTTCCCCTGGCCGAAGTCCATGCGCTGGGGCACCGGTAGCCTGCGCTGGGTGCGGCCGCTGCACGCCATCGTCTGCACCTTCGGCGTGGAGGGCGACGAGCCGGAGGTGGTGCGGTTCGAGGTGGAGGGCATCACGTCCTCCAACGTCACCTACGGCCACCGCTTCCTGGCGCCCGCCCCGTTCACGGTGAAGCGCCTGGACGACTGGATGGCCAAGCTCGACGCCGCCAGCGTGGTCGCCGACCGCGACCGCCGCAAGGCCATCATCCTCAACGACGCCAAGGACCTCGCGCTCGCCGCCGGGCTGGAGCTGGTGGAGGACGAGGGGCTGCTGGAGGAGGTGTGCGGGCTGGTGGAATGGCCGGTGGTGCTGATGGGCGCATTCGAAGAGCGCTTCCTCGACATTCCCGACGAGGTCATCCGCGCCACCATCCGCGCCAACCAGAAGTGCTTCGTGCTGAAGGACCCCAAGACCGGGCGCCTCGCCAACCGCTTTATCCTGATCTCGAATCTGGTGGCCAGCGACGGCGGCGCCGCCATCGTCGCCGGCAACGGCCGGGTCATCCGCGCCCGCCTGTCGGACGCCAAGTTCTTCTGGGACACCGACCGCGCCAACGGCCTGGAAAGCCGGATGCCCAAGTTCGCCCACATCACCTTCCACGAGAAGCTGGGCACCCAGGCCGCGCGCATCGCGCGCATCGCCCGCCTCGCCAAGGAGATCGCCCCCCAGGTCGGCGCCGATCCGGCGCTGGCGGAAGAGGCGGCGCTGATCGCCAAGGCCGACCTGCTCACCGAGGTGGTGGGCGAGTTCCCCGAGTTGCAGGGCCTGATGGGCCGCTACTACGCCACCGGAGAGGGCCTCGCCCCCGAGGTCGCCGCCGCCTGCGAGGAACATTACAAGCCCCAGGGGCCGGGCGACCGGGTGCCCACCGCCCCCGTCTCCGTCGCCGTGGCGCTGGCCGACAAGATCGACACCTTGGTCGGCTTCTGGGCCATCGACGAGAAGCCCACGGGCTCGAAGGACCCTTATGCTTTGCGCCGGGCGGCGCTGGGCATCATCCGCATCGTGCTCGAAAACGGGCTGCGGCTGCGGCTGGCGCGGCTGATGTCGCCGCTGTTCGAAAAGATTGATATCTCCCTGCTAACGGCCGACGTGGTAGAACGTCAGAAGAAAATTAATGAGCTTGGCCGAGGCGTCGCTGGCGGATCAACGGCCATCGGCCTGTCTTCTTTCGGCGACGATATGGTCGATGAGCGAGCGTTGGACCTGCTCTCCTTCTTCGCCGACCGCCTCAAGGTGTACCTGCGCGAGAACGGCGCGCGGCATGACCTGGTGGACGCGGTGTTCGCCCTGCCCGGCCAGGACGACCTGTTCCAGCTGGTCAACCGCATGAAGGCGCTGGCCCGCTTCCTGGAGACCGAGGACGGACGGACCCTGCTCGCCGGCTATCGCCGCGCCGTGAACATCCTGCGCATCGAGGAGAAGAAGGACGCCCGCGCCTATACCGGCCCCACCAGCGCCGCCCTGCTCAAGGAGGAGGCCGAGGAGAAGCTGGCCGCCGCCATCGAGGATGTGAAGGCCCATGTGGCCAGCGCCCTCGCCGCCGAGGATTTCGAGGCCGCCATGACCGCGCTGTCGGACCTGCGCGGCCCGGTGGATGCCTTCTTCGAGGCGGTGACGGTGAATGCCGCCGACCCGGCCCTGCGCGAGAACCGCTTGAAGCTGCTGGACGAAATCCGCGCCGCCACCCGCGCCATCGCCGATTTCGACCGCATCGAGGGCTGAGCCGGCGGCCGATTCCGGCCCCGGGTCGCGTCCTTCCGCGCTCCGGGCGCCCCCGCCGGGGGCGTGCAGGCGGCTGAGGCCCGCGTGGCGCTGAGCCCCGCCCATCCCGTAATGCCAAAGGCCTGTGAGCTTTGCTCATGGGCCTTTGGTCAAGCCCACGCGGCGCTTGAGCGAACCCACTTGGCACCGGTCGAAGACAGGGTCGATGGGATCAGCGCCACGGCCGGCCCCTGCAATGCCTGAAGGCCGCGTCCGTCCCGGCCGCGCGCGCGATCGGGACGGCGGTGCCACAGCCTCCGCCGCGCGGCGGCTTGCCCGCGCCTCCCGCGCCTCCGGCACCGGTCCCGGCTTTTCCGCCCCTCTTGCGCGCCCCTCCCTTTGCGCTGCTGGCCGCGACCTTCGCCCGGCTGGCGCAACGCTGGCCTTGGCAGCACGATGGGCCGGTTTGAAATGGGGCCTTGGGGGACAGCATGGGTGGGTCTTGGAGCGCGCCGGGGCAGCCGGCCGGTCGCAGCCGGAGTTTCGTTCGCGGCCGACGGATGGGCATGGCCGCCGCGCTGGCCGTGGCGCTGGCGGCGGGACCGGCCGGCGCCGAGGCTCCCGCCCTCCCGCCCTCGCTCACCCCGGCGCTGACGCCGGCGGAGGCGTCCGCCTTCTGCCTCACCCCGGTTTGCGCCACCGCGCAGCAGCAGGGCCAGGGAAGCGCGCTGATCGTGCTGCACGCCCTCGGCCACACGGCCGCCGGCCAGCGGCTGCTGGAGGCCAACGCCGCCGTCACCGCCCACATCTATGAGACATCCACCCTGGCGGAGCGCATCCAGGCGGTGCAGAACGCCCGCGATCCGGCCGACCCCGCCCTCACCAGCTTCAACATCTGGAGCCTGGTGGATGGCCCGGCGCGCGCGGTGATGCTGCCCCTGGCCTCCGGCCACGCCCTGCCCGGCACCATCGGCGCCGACCTCGCCGGCGCCTTCGCCGTGGAGCAGGTGGGCTACCTGAAGGACACGTTTCCCCAGGCCAACATCTATGGCGACGCCTATCACGCGCCCCCGGGCCTGGTGAACGATCCCCGCCCCTATCTCGCCCTGCCGGCCATCGGCACCCGGCCCTGGACCCGCGACACCACGCCGCCCGGCATCGTCGCCGGCCAGCACGCGGAATGGCAGAGCCTCGCCACCATGCCCTCGTTCCCGAGCGGCCACACCTTCTTCGGCTTCACCACCGCGCTCTATTACGCCACCCTCGCGCCCACCTACCACCAGGAGCTGTTCCGCGCGGCCCAGGCCTATGCCCTCGGCCGCAACATCATCGGCGTCCACTACGCCCTCGATGTGATCGGCGGGCGCATCGTCGCCCAGCGCACCCTGGCGGAGCTGCTGGCCGGCAATCCCTCCTATTCCGCAGGCTTCCCGCGGCGCGCCGGAGCCAATGCGGAGGCCTTCGGCGCCGCGCTCGGCCCGGTAGCGGTTTCGCCGCTGCACGCCGGCTGCCGGGCTTCGGTGGCGGGATGCCTCGCCAGCGGCCTCATTCCCAGCGCCGCCCGCTGGCGCGCGCAGCGGCAGCAGGCCGCCTGGCGCCTCACCTACGGCCTGCCGCCCATGGGCGAGAACCCGCCCGGGCCGGTGGTGCCGGACGCGGCTGAGGGCCTCCTGGCCGCCCGCTTTCCCTATCTCGGCGCGGCCGAGCGCCGGGCCGTCCTGGCCAGCACCAGCCTGCCCGCCAACGTGCCCCTGGACGGCGGCCAGGGCTGGGCACGGCTCGACCTCCACGCCGCCGGCGGCGGCTACGGCGCCCTGGACGGAGCGGTGACGATCACCCTGGATGCCGCCAAGGGCGGACTTCACGCCTTCGACCTGTGGACCAACGACATCACGGGCGCCGGCAGCCTCGCCAAGACCGGCAGCGGCACCCTGCTGCTGGCCGGCGACAACAGCTATGCCGGCGGCACCACCGTGGCCGAGGGGGCGCTCGGCCTGTCCGGCAGCCTCACGGGCAGCCTCGCCATCGCCGCCGGCGCGAGCGTGTTCAGCACCGGCGGCTATTGGGTGGCGCCGGACGCGACGCTGGCCAATGCCGGCACCTTCACCTCCATCGGCGCGGCCCTCTACAATTTCGGCGCCGCCACCAACACCGGCCACCTCACCGGCGACATCTTCAACTTCGGCACCCTCACCGGCGCGGGCACGGTGTCCGGCACCCTGCGCAATGCCGGCCTGCTGCGGCCGCAAGGCGGCGCCATCCGCCTCGCCGCCGACGCGGTGCTGGAGCCGGGATCGGTGCTCGCGGCGCCGGCCGGCGTCCCGATCCTCGCCGCCGATGGAGCCGTGCATCTCGGCGGCCGGCTGGAGCTGCGCGACGATGCCCCGGCCGCCGACACCGCACAGGACACGGCGCCCCGGTCCTGGACCCTGCTCACCGCCGCCGGCGGCGTGTCCGGCGGCTTCGACGCGGTGCGCCCCCCCGACCCGTCGCTGGAGGCGGAGGTCCGGGTGGCGGGCACGGCGGTGATCGTGACGCTGCGGCCACGGACCGCCGCGCGCCTCGCCGCGGCGGCACCGCGCTGATACCAAAGCCCTGAGCGTCACTCATCCGCCTTCGGTCAAACCCGCGCGGTGCCTGAGCGGACCCACTTGGCACCGGTCGAAGACCGGGGCCGATGGGATGAGCCGTCGGACGGCCCGCCGGAGGCAGCCGGCGGGACCAATGATGGCGACGCAGCAACGGGCGCCACCGCCGAGGCATCGCCCTCCCCGGGCCCGCGCCGGGAGGGCGACCGGGGAACATGCCGGCCAGCCCGTGTTTACCTTCCGGACAGATTCCCTTCAGGCTCTCTTAAGACAAGTAAATGATATTTAATTCCAGTACTTTAGCGAAATATTCAGGAGCCTGCGCCATCTTTGCTCCAGTGTAAGCCAGTGTACGGGTGGCGTAACGATGACCGATGCGTATCGGCCGAGGGTAAAGTACGTGATCGGCCCCGATGGTGGTCCGCTCACCATCGCGGACCTGCCTCCTCCAGACACCCGGCGCTGGGTGATCCGGCGCAAGGCGGAGGTGGTGGCGGCGGTCCGGGGGGGCCTGCTCTCCCTGGAGGAGGCCTGCAAGCGCTACACGCTCACCGTGGATGAATTCCTGTCGTGGCAGGCCTCCATCGACCGGCACGGCCTGCCGGGCCTGCGCACCACGCGCATCCAGCACTACCGACAATAGACGGCTTCAGCCCGGCCGCGGGCGCGAACGGCCGATGCCGCGCCCCCGGCGCGCCGGCCCTGCCAGCCCCGCCGTCGTGGCCGTCGCCACGCCCCTCGCCCGGTGCCGCGCCGGCTGCGCGCACGCGGAACAGGCCCGAACAGCCCCCCGGGGGCGGTCGAGCCCTGCTCACGCCATAAAGGAATCCCCCCGCAGGGATGTTGAGCCGTGTCACACGTCTCCCGACGTGCGGCACCGCTCAAGCCGCCTCCGCCCGCCGCGTCCGGTTCGCCCGGCCGGCGGGCCCTTTTTCAAGGCGGACGGATCTCCCCGCGGGCCGCCCGGTCAGCCGGCCGCCGCCAGGGTGGCGGCGATGAAGTCCGCCAGCCGCCGGCCGCCATCGGCCGGGGCCCCCACATTGTCGATCAGCAGATCCGGCGCCAGCGTCAGCGCCGGCTGGCGGGCGAGGCGTTCGCGGATGTCGGCAGGGTGTTCGCGGCCGCGGGCCGCCAGCCGCGCCGCGCGGACCCCCATCGGCGCCGTCACCAGCACCACCTTGAGCCGCGCGAAACGGCTGCGGGCCTCGTCCAGGGTGGCGCGGGAGCCGTTGGCCACCACCGCCCCACCGGCCTGGATCTGGGTCATCACCTCCGGCCCCAGCGCATAGGCAAGGCCGTGGGCGCGCCAGCACAAGGCGAAGCGACCGGCGGCGCGCTCGGCCTCGAAATCCGCCTCGCTGAGGGTGCCGTGGGCCTCCCCCGCCCCCGGCGGACGGGTGACCAGCCGCCGCGCAAACGCCACCCGCCCCTCGCCGGCGAGCCGCGCACGAGCGATGTCGATCAGCGTATCCTTGCCGGCGCCGGACGGCCCCACCACCAGGATGAGGGCCCCCGGCCCAAGCGGATCGGACGGCGGGGCAGACACCGCCGCACTCCCCTTACCATCCGCGCTCATGCCACCCGCCGCCCCTCGCGATAGACGCTCCGCACCACCGGTATATCGCCGAGCGCGGCCACCCGCGCCAGGTCGGCGCGACGGCCGGGGGCGATCTCGCCGCGATCGGCGAGCCCCGCCACCTCGGCCGGAATCTTGGTGACGCGCTGCATCGCCTGCGGCAGCGAGATCGCCGGCACCCGCCGCGCCAGGTCGAACGCCGACCACAGCAGGCTGGAGGGCACATAATCGGAGGACAGGATGTCGAGCAGCCCCGCCCGCGCCAGCGCCTCGGCCGAGGCGTTGCCGGTGTGGGAGCCGCCCCGCACCAGGTTGGGCGCCCCCATCAGCACCCGGATGCCGGCCTCGTGGGAGAGCCGGGCGGCGGCCTCGGTGGTGGGGAATTCGGCGATGGCGACGCCGTCGCCGATGGCCTCGGCCACATGCTCGGGGGTGGCGTCGTCATGGCTCGCCAGCACGCAGCCATGGGCATGGGCGAGCGCCACCAGGCCGGCGCGGTTGGGGCGCGCATAGCGGGCGTGGCACTCGAGCCGGGTGGCGACGATGACGTCGATCTCGTCGGCGCCAAGGCCGCTCTTCTTCATGTAATAGCTGCGGAACTGCTCGACGCTGGCGAACTGGCGCTGGCCCGGGGTGTGGTCCATCAGCGAGACGAGATGGATATCGGCCTGGTCCATGATGGCCGCGGCATCCTCCACCACGGTGTCGGTGGCGACCTCGCAGCGCAGGTGGATGCGGTGGTCGGCGCGCAGGGCGCCGGCATTGCGGGCGGCGGCAAAGGCGGCGATGAGCGCCGGCGCCTCCCCGTCCATGCCCACGGCGCGCTTGTCCGGCCAGACCCTCAGCGAATCGAACACCGTGGTGATGCCGGAGGCGGCCACCTGCGCGTCGTGCGCCAGCACCGCCGCCACCGGGTTCCACCGCACCTTGGGGCGGGGCGTCAGGTGGCCTTCCACATGGTCGGTGTGCAGTTCCACGAGGCCCGGCACGAGATAATCGCCGGCGAGGTCCTCGGCGCCGGCCGGCACCGCGCCGGTGCCGATCTCGGCGATCCTGCCGTCGACGAGGCGCAGGTGGCCATGCACCACCGCATCGGCGAGCACGAGGCGGGCGTTGGCGAGCACGGTTTCAGTCATGTCCAGTCCCTTCATTCCAACGGCCGCGGGCCGGGGGCCTCAGGCGGCGAAGCGGGCGACGTCCACCACCCGGTCGGCCGCCGCCGCGCGGGTGTCGGCGTCGTGGAAGATGCCGAGCACGGCGCAGCCGGCGGCCTTCTTCTCGGCGATGAGGTCGATCACCACCGCCCGGTTGGCGGCGTCCAGCGAGGCGGTGGGCTCGTCCAGCAGCAGCAGGGGCTGGGAGCCGATGAAGCCGCGCGCCACGTTCACGCGCTGTTGCTCGCCGCCGGAAAAGGTGGCCGGCGGCAGCCGCCACAGGCGCTCCGGCAGGTTGAGCCGGGCCAGCAGGGCACCGGCCCGCTCCGCCGCGGCGTCCCGCGCCACGCCCTCGGCCAGCAGCGGCTCGGCCACCACGTCCAGGGCGCCGACCCGGGGAATGACCCGCAGGAACTGGCTGACATAGCCGATACGCCGGCTGCGCAGGCGGATGAGCGGGCGCGGCGCCAGGGTGGCCACATCCACCACGCCCGCGTCGGTGGCCACCAGGATGCGGCCGGCGTCGGTGCGATAGTTGCCGTAGACCATCTTGAGGATGGAGCTCTTGCCGGCCCCGGAGGGCCCGCCCAGAGCCAGGCATTCGCCGGCGAACACCTCGAACGAGACGCCCTCCACCACCGGCAGGCGCAGGCCGCCCCGCAGGTGCAGGGTGAACTGCTTGGCAATGGCCTCCACCGCCAGCATCGGGGCCGGTGGAACGGGGGCGCGGGGAGCGGGAGCGATCATGGCGTGAGCACCGAGGACACGAGAAGCTGGGTGTAGGGCGCGCGGGGGTCGTCCAGCACCTGGTCGGTGAGGCCCTCCTCGATCACCTCTCCCGCCTTCATCACCATGATGCGGTGGGAGAGCAGCCGCGCCACCGCCAGGTCATGGGTGACGATGACCACCGCCAGGCCGAACTCGGCCACCAGCTGGCGGATGAGGTCCAGCAGCCGGGCCTGCACCGACACGTCGAGACCGCCCGTGGGCTCGTCCATGAAGACGAGGCGCGGCCGCGTCACCAGGTTGCGGGCGATCTGCAGGCGCTGGCGCATGCCGCCGGAAAAGGTGCGCGGATCGTCGTCGATGCGCTCGGGCGCGATCTCCACCCGGCCCAGCCAGTCGGCGGCGGTGGCGCGGATGTCGCCATAATGCCGCTGACCCACCGCCATCAGCCGCTCGCCCACGTTGCCACCGGCCGAAACCGCCATGCGCAGGCCGGCTTCCGCGTGCTGGCGCACGAAGCCCCAGTCAGTGCGCAGCAGCAGCCGCCGCTCGGCCTCGGAGAGGTGGGCGAGATCGCGCGTGTGCCCGTCGCGCAGGCGGTAGAGCACCCGCCCGGCACTGGGCGCGAGCTCGGTGGACAGGAGGCCGAGCAGGGTGGACTTGCCGGAGCCGGATTCGCCGACGATGGCCAGCACCTCGCCGGGATAAAGGGTGAGGTTCACATCCCGGCAGCCCAAACGGGCGCCGTAATAGCGCGTGAGGCCCTCGGCGCTCAGCAACGGGGCGTCGCCGTCCGCGCCCATCGCTTCACCCATCACCTGGCTTGCGCTCGTGGCGGTGCCCGCGCTCATGGCCGCTCCTCCCCGCTGCCGGCGGCGTCCGTCGTGCCGGCCGCCGTGCCATAGGGCGCGCTCAGGACACCGGCATGGCCCTCGCCCTGGCGGGTGGCGCAGTGGTCGGTATCGGAGCACACGAACATGCGGCCGCCGGCGTCATCCAGGATCACCTCGTCCAGGTAGACCCCCTCGGCGCCGCACAGGGCGCAGGGCTGGTCGAAGGTCTGCACCGCGAACGGATGGTCCGCGAAGTCCAGCGGCACCACGCTGGTGTACGGCGGCACCGCATAGATGCGCTTCTCGCGGCCGGCGCCGAACAGCTGCAGCGCCGGGCTCATGTGCATCTTCGGGTTGTCGAACTTCGGGATCGGCGAGGGATCCATCACGTAGCGACCGTTCACCGTCACCGGATAGGCGTAGGTGGTGGCGATGTGGCCATGGCGGGCGATGTCCTCGTAGAGTTTCACGTGAATCAATCCATAGTCGCCCAGGCCGTGCAGGCGGCGGGTCTCGGTCTCGCGCGGCTCCAGGAACCGCAGCGGATCGGGGATCGGCACCTGGTAGACCAACACCTGCCCCGCCTTCAGGGAGGCTTCGGGAATGCGGTGGCGGGTCTGGATGACGGTGGCCGCCTCGGTGCGGGTGGTGGTGGCCACTCCGGCGGTGGCGGCGAAGAAGCCGCGGATGGCAACCGCGTTGGTGGTGTCGTCCGAGCCCTGGTCGATCACCTTCAGCACGTCGTCGGCGCCGAGGATGGCGGCGGTCACCTGCACGCCGCCGGTGCCCCAGCCATAGGGCATGGGCATCTCGCGGCCGGCGAACGGCACCTGGTAGCCGGGAATGGCGATGGCCTTCAGGATGGCCCGGCGGATCATCCGCTTGGTCTGCTCATCGAGATAGGCGAAATTGTAGGTGAGGCGCGCGGGGGTCATTCGGCGGCCTCCTGGCCGGGGGTTGGCGCCGGGTCCGGCGCCGCCGCGCCGGTCTGCCCGGCATGGGCGGCATGGGCGGCATGGGCGGCACGCATGCGGCGCACGAGATCGAGCTCGGCCTGGAAGTCGACGTAGTGGGGCAATTTGAGATGCTCCACGAAGCCGGTGGCCTGGACATTGTCGCAATGGGACAGCACGAATTCCTCGTCCTGCGCCGGGGCGCTCTTCTCCTCGCCCAGCTCTTGGAAGCGCAAGGCGCGGTCCACCAGTGCCATGGACATGGCCTTGCGCTCCGACTGGCCGAACACCAGGCCATAGCCACGGGTGAACTGCGGCGCGCGAGTCGCCGAGCCGGTGAACTGGTTCACGCTCTGGCATTCGGTGAGCGTGATGTCGCCCAGCGGCACGGCAAAGCCCAGCTCCTCCACATGAAGGCTCACCTCCACCGTGCCGAACCGGATTTCACCCACGAACGGATGGGTGCGGGCATAGCCGCGCTGGGTGGAATAGCCGAGCGCCAGCAGGAAGCCTTCGTCGCCCCGCGCCAGCGCCTGCAGGCGCAGCGGCCGGTCGGCCGGGAACGCCAGCGGGGTGCGGGTGAGGTCGGCGGGCGGCGCGCCGTCGTCGGCGGAGGCCGGCTCGATCAGGCCTTCCTCGCCCAGCAGAGCGGTGACGCGGGGCACCCGGCCGGGCGCCACGGCGGGCGGTTCCGAAAGATCCGGCGGCGCGGCCACATCCGGCGCGGGGGGCTCCGGCAGGGTGGCGCCGACCTCCCCCTCGCCCAGGGCCGCCCGGGTGGCGAGCGTGGCGTCGAGCAGGCGGTGGGTGTAGTCGAAGGTGGGCCCCAGCACCTGCCCGCCGGGCAGGTCCTTGAAGGTGGCCGAGATGCGCCGGTGCAGGCGCATGGCGCCGGTGTCCACCGGCGCGGTGGCGCCGAAGCGCGGCAAAGTGGTGCGGAACGCCCGGGCCAGGAAAATCGCCTCGATCAGGTCGCCGCGCGCCTGCTTAATGGCAAGCGCCGCCAGCTCCCGGTCGTAGAGCGAGCCCTCGGCCATCACCCGGTCCACCGCCAGCCCCAATTGCTCGGCGATCTGGTCGATGCCGACCTCCGGCACCGCGGGGTCGCCCCGCCGCCGCCGCGCCAGCAGCGCATGGGCGTTGCGGATGGCGTCTTCCCCGCCCTTCACGGCCACGTACATGACAGGCTCTCCTGACAGGCTTTCCGCCGCCTGACGCGGCGCGTTTCACACAGTCCCGGCGGGCACGCGCCGGCTTCCCGTCCCCGCCCCCGGCGCCGGCGCCGCTCAGGCCCCGGGCAGGGCCACCGGCCGCGCGGTGCGGGGCACCGCCGCCACCGCGCCGGGGGCGCACAGGATGAGGTCCACGCCCAGCGGAAAGCCCGCCGCGTTGGCGGCGAGCCGGGCCGCGAAATCATGCGGGAGGGGAACCGCGCCGAAGCCGCGCGGCACCGCGTTTCCCGGGCCGGCGAGGGCGAGCGGCCCGGCCTCGAACCGCTCGACCTGCACCACGAGCGTCGCCGAGCGATCCGGATCGTCCGGCTCGCCCTGGGCAAAGGCGGCGAACGGCGGCAGCCCGGCGCCATCGGCGCAGAAGGCGAAGCGCGCCGCGGCCGGTTCGCCCGCGCGCGGCGCGCCGGTGTGGAAGCGCAGGAAATCCGCCACCTCCGGCCGCGCCGCCAGCGGCGGGTCGAGCCAGAACGGCGTTTCGTAGTCCAGCAGCGCCAGCGCCACCGCCGCCAGCTCCGGCGCCAGCGGCGCCGGGGGGCTGAGACCGCCGGCCAGGGGCAGCACCCGGCCCGGCTCGGCCATGGCCCACATGAGAGCCGAGAAGGCGCGCTGGGCATCATGCACCGGATCGGCGAAGCCCGGCGCGGTGGCGAGGGACACGGGCGGCATCAGTCTTCCCCGCGCGTCATGGTGAAGAAATTGACCTTGGTGGCGGCGGCCTCGCCCGCCACGGCGGCATCCTCCGCCGCCAGCCGGCGGCGGACCGGGCGCAGCGCGTCGTCCACCGCGATGCGCAGCGCCGGGTCCTGCCAGAACGCGTCCAGCAGCGCCGCCGCCCGGGCCTTTTCCGGGGCGCGGCCCAACAGATAGGACAGGCCGGTGGCGCCGCCTTCCACCTGCACGGCGGCGCGTGTCACCGTGGCTTCGCCGAGGTTGAAGGCGCCGCCGTCGCCGCCGGCGCGGCCCTGCACCATCACCAGCCCCACCTCGGGCGGGCGCAGATCGCGCAGCTTCGGCAGCGGCTCGAAACGCTCGACCGCGGCCTGAAGCTCCTTGAGCGTGGCACGCGCCAGAACGCCCATGAGCGCTTGGCGGGCGGCCGTGTCATCCGGCGCGGGCGGCGGGACCGCCGCGACCGGCGCCGCCGGGGGCGTGGTGCTGGTGGAGGACATCTGAGGGCTCTCGATCCCTGGGCCGCGACCGGCGCGGCGGCTTCGCGGACGATTCCCTAGACTTAATTTGTATGTTCGTCTATACAAATGTTCATTACGCAGAACATCGAAACGGGGGACGCGCGTGTCGGGAGCGGAGACCACTGTGAAGGCCGAGGGTCACAGCCCGATGACGGGTGCCGACGCGCCGGTGCCGCGCGGCACCGGGGTGGCGCTGTGGCGGCAGATCGCCGAGCGCCTGGAGGCCGACATCGCCGCCGGGCGCTGGGGGCCGGGCGAGCGCCTGCCGGTGGAAACCGAGCTGGCGGTCGCCTTCGGCGTCAACCGCCACACCCTGCGCCGGGCGCTGGGGGCGTTGGCCGAAGCCGGGCTGATCGAGGCCACCGCCGGCCGCGGCACCTTCGTGAAGGCCCCGCCCCTGCGCTATCCCATCGGCCCGCGCACCCGCTTTTCCGAGATCGTCACCGCCGGCGGGCGCTGGCCCTTCGGCCGCTTCCTGGGCGCCCGGCTGGAACCGGCCGATGCCGAGGTCGCGCGCGAGCTCGACATTGCCCCAGACACCCCGGTGCTGCGCATCGAGAGCATCCACGAGGCGGACGGCGTGCCGCTGTCCTGCGGCCTGGCCTGGTTCGTGGCCGCGCGCTGTCCCGACCTGGACCTGGTCTATGCCGCCACCGGCTCCCTCACCCGGGCGCTCGCCACCCTCGGCATCCAGGACTTCCGCCGCCGCGAGACCCGCGTCACCGCCCGCCCCGCCAATGCCCGGGAGATGGACCAGCTCTCCATCGCCCCCGGCCGCTCGGTGCTGGTGCTGGAGCGGGTGGACGTGGAGCCGAACGGCCGGCCGCTGCAATGGGGCCGCTCCTCGTTCGCCGCCGATCGCGTGCAGCTGGTGTTCAAGCCCTGATCCCGTCCACCGAAGGAGACTCCCCATGGCCCGCATCGACAGCGTGGACGCCCTGCGCCGGCTCTACGGCGAGCCCTCCGGCCGCACCCGCGACAAGGTGCTGTCGCGGCTCGATCCCCATTGCCGCCGCTTCATCGCCCTGAGCCCGTTCGTGCTGGTGGCCACCGCCGACGCCGCCGGCGCCGCCGATGTCTCCCCGCGCGGCGATGCCCCGGGCTTCGTGGCGAGCGAAGACAACCGCCTGTTCATCCCCGACCGGCCCGGCAACAACCGGCTGGACAGCCTCTCCAACATTCTCGCCACCGGGCGCGTGGGCCTGCTGTTCCTCATTCCCGGCGTGGACGAGACCCTGCGCGTCAACGGCCGCGCCGCCATCCATGACGACGCGGACCTGCGCGGCCGCTTTCCGGTGAACGGTCGCCTGCCGCGCACCGTCATCGCCGTGGAGGTGGAGGAAGCCTTCCTGCACTGCGCCAAGGCCTTCATGCGCTCGGCCCTGTGGAGCCCGCAGGCGCAGATCCCGCGCGCGGCCCTGCCCACCATGGGCGAGATGCTGCGGGACCAGATCGGCCACGCCGCCCCGGCCGAGAGCCAGGACGACATGCTGCGCCGTTATCGCGCCGTGCTGTACTGACGGCCCGGCGTCGGGCCACGCCGGTCAGCGCGCGCGGCCGATGATGGCGAAGCGCAGGCGCGAGGAGATGAAGTCGATCACCCCCACCATCACCAGCATCATGAGGATGAGGAAGGACACCTTCTGCCACTCCAGAACCCGGATCTGCTCGGCCAGGTGCAGCCCCAGGCCGCCGGCGCCGACGATGCCGACGATGGTGGACTGGCGGGCGTTGCTCTCGAAATAATAGAGCAGCTGGCTCGCCAGCACCGGCAGCACCTGCGGCAGCATGCCGAAGCGCACCCCCTCCAGCGGCGAGCCGCCGGTGGAGACGACGCCCTCCACCGGCTTGCGGTCGAGCGCCTCCACCGCCTCCGAGAACAGCTTGCCCAGCTCGCCGAAGCTGGCGGTGGCGATCGCCAGGATGCCGGCGAACGGGCCGAGCCCGACCACCGTGACATAGATCAGCGCCCAGATCAGCCGGTCCACCCCGCGCACCGTGTCGAGCAGGCGGCGCACCGCGAAGTGGGCGAAGATGTTGGGAATGACCGTCTTCGCCGCCAGGAAGCCAAACGGCAGCGCCAGCAGCGCCCCGCCCAGGGTGCCGAGGAAGGCGATGGCCAGGGTCTCGCCCAGGGCGTGCATGTAGAGCGGCAGCTGGGTGCCCGGATCGGGCGGAAACATCATGGCGGTGAAACGGCCGAGCTGCACCAGGCCGGAGCCCAGCCGGTCCAGGCCGAAGCCCAGCCGCCAGCAGGCGAAGGCGGCGACCAGGGCCGCCAGCCCCAGCACCACGCCGGCGCGCACCCGCCCCGACGGCGATGGGCGCATCGCCTCAGGGAAGGCGGCGGCAAGGCGGGCGTGGTCGGCGGCGCCGAGATCGAAGCGGGCGCGGGTCATCGCTTGTCCCCGAGGCCGATCAGGCGGTGCCGCACCTGCTCGGTCAGAATGTCGATGATCATCACCGTGGCGATGATGAGCAGCAGGATGGCCGAGACGTCGGAATAATAGAACTTGCGGATGGCCTCGATCAGATCCTGGCCGATGCCGCCGGCGCCGACGAAGCCCATGATGGAGGCCTCCCGCACGTTGATCTCGAACCGCAGCAGGCCATAGGAGGCGAAATTGGAGGCCACCTGCGGCACCACCGCGAAGCGTACGCTCTGCACCCAGGAGGCGCCGGAGGCGGTGGCGCCCTCCACCGGCTTCATGTCGATGTTCTCCACCACCTCGGCGAACAGCTTGCCCAGCGCGCCCATGGTGTGGATGGCAAGCGCCAGCACCCCCGGCAGCGGCCCGAGGCCGAAGGCGACCACGAACAGCAGCGCGAACACCAGCTCCGGCACCGTGCGGCAGAATTCGAGGAAGCGGCGGGCGGCGAGGCGAATGAAGGGGTTCGGCACCAGGTTGGCGCTGGCCAGGAAGCACAGCACGAAGGCGCCGATGCCGCCGGCAAGCGTGCCGAGATAGGCGATGAGGATGGTGTCGAACAGCAGCTTCAGCCAGTGGTCGAGATTCCAGTACCACTCGCCGAGATCGCTCCACAGGCTGCCCCAGCGCAGGGTCGGCGTGATGTTCCAGAAATAGTCGGTGAGGCGGTCGGCATGGGCCAGGAACACCCCCGGCCGCACCTCGCCCATCCAGGTCGACAGGGCGATGCAGACCAGCACCACCGCCGCGACCATGTAGGAATGCCGCCGCCGCGCGCGCACCGCCGCGTCATAACGGGCGAGCAGGGGGAAAAGCTGCTCCTCGGGCAGGATGGGCACGGCGTGGGACAAGGTGGCCTCGCGGCGTCGGGGCAGGCCGGTGCGGCCTGCCGGAGGGCTGGCGACGAAGAGGGAAGCGGCCCGCGCCTTCCCGGCCGGGAGGGCGCGGGCCGGGCGTCCCGGATCAGGACTTCTTCTTGCGCAGCTCGTCCACGAACTTGTTCAGCTCGATGATGGAGACATAGGCCTCGTTGTCCACCGGCTGCCAGGGCTGCTGCTTGCCTTCATAGATCTTGTCGAAGGCGGCCTTGTCCTTCTCCTGGATGGAGAAGAAGGCGTCGCGGATCTTCGCCTTCAGCTCCGGCGGCAGGTCGGCCAGATAAGCATAGGGCGAATTCACGATCTGGTCGGACTTGAAGATGATGCGGAAGTCGTCGTACTTCGCCATGCCCTTGCGCTCCATGCGCTTGAGGGCGGATTCCTGCTCGTCGTTCCACCAGTTGAAGGCCGCGTCGCAGGTGCCCTGCTCCACGCCGATCACCGCATTCTCGTGCGAACCGGCATAGACCACCTTGCCGAAGAATTCGTCCGGCTTCAGGCCCATCTTGTTGAGGGCGAAGCGCGGCACGTTGTTGCCGGAGGTGGAGTTGGGGTCCACCAGGCACAGGTTCTTGCCCTTCAGGTCCTCGATGGACTTATAGGGGCTGTCCTTCTTCACATAGAGCACCGAATGGTAGCCCTTGGTGCCGTCGGCGTTCACTTCGATGGCGAAGGCCTCGATCTTGGCGCCGGTCATCAGGGCGCGGGCGAACGAGGACGGGCCGTAGGAGGCGATCTGGATGTTGCCGGCGCGCTGGCCCTCGATCACCGCCGCGTAGTCGTTGGCGATGCGCAGCTTCACCGGCACGCCGATCTGGGCGGTGAGGTAGCTCATCAGCGGCGCGAAGCGCTCGGTGACGCCGGTGGCGTTCTCCGCCGGGATGATGGCGAAGGTCAGCTCGGGATACTGGGCCTTGTAGTCCTGGGCGCTGGCGGCGCCGGCGCAGAAGGTGAGCGCGGCGGCGGCCGCGATCAGGGTACGTCGGTTCAGCATGGTTCGGCTCCACTGGGAACAGGTCGGACAAAGGGCTTGGACATGCGCGATCCGCGCCGCCGGCCGGCGGACGCATTCATCCGGCGACGGCCCGCCCGCCGGCGTCAGCGCCGGCGCGGACCCGCAGGGCCCGGCGGCGTTCAGGCCAGCGCGGCACTCGCCGCCGGCACCGGCCGGCCCATCGGCGCCTCGGCGGGGACGGCATCCATCACCTCGCCGGCCTCCAGGCCGTAGAGGTCGCGCGCCACCTGGGCGGTCAGGGCCTCCGGGGCGCCGTCGAACACCACCCGTCCCTGGGCCATGCCCACCAGCCGGTCGCAATAGGTGCGGGCGAGGTCCAGGGAATGCAGGTTGCACAGCACGGTGATGCCGAAGTGCTTGTTGATGCGCAAAAGCGCGTCCATCACGATCTTGGTGTTGCGCGGATCGAGCGAGGCGATGGGCTCGTCGGCCAGGATCAGGCCGGGCTCCTGGGCCAGGGCGCGGGCGATGGCGACGCGCTGCTGCTGGCCGCCGGACAGGCTGTCGGCGCGCTGGGCGGCGAGCGCGCCGATGTCGAACTGCTCCAGCGCCGACACGGCGATGGCCCGGTCCTCGCGGCTCCACACCTTGGTCAGGGCGCGCCAGGTGGGCACGGTGGCGAGCCGGCCCATGAGTACGTTGGTGAGCACGTCGAGCCGGCCCACCAGGTTGAACTGCTGGAAGATCATCGCCGCCTGGGCCCGCCACTGGCGCAGCGCCGGCCCGCTGAGCGCGCTCACGTCGCGCCCGTCGAACAGGATGCGGCCGCTGCTGGGTTCCTGGAGGCGGTTGACCATGCGCAGGAGCGTCGACTTGCCGGCGCCGGAACGCCCGATCACGCCCACGAACGCGCCGTGGGCGATCTGCAGGTTCACGTCGGACACCGCCACCTTGTCGCCAAAGCGGCGACCAAGGCCCTCGATCACAAGCATCGGGCCACTCCGTTGCGTCCTGATGGCCATAATCCGGCTGCGCAACAGTCATGTGACGCCGCAGGCCGGCCCGGCGGCGGAGGCCGGCGCCCACGCGCCCATCTCGCGCGACGCGGCGCAGCAGAGCTCAAGTCAAAGGCGGGGGCGGACATCTTGCAGCGCGTCTTCGCACTGCAAGATGAAGCATCTGCAATGCAGCATCGAATTCACTTCAAATGCGCAGGAATTACGCTAAAGTAGAAGCTGACATCGATTCAGCGGGAGATGCCGGTGATATCGGAGCTGCTCGCCATGCTTGAGATCTGCGCTGCCTTTACGTTCATTGGCGCGATTATCTTTGGCGTGGTTTGACGCGCGTTCCTTGGCCCCCGCGAGGACCCAGAAAACAACAAAATGAGGTCGGATCGATGATCGCGGCGCCGGGGAGCCCCCCTCCCCGGCGTTCGCGCGTGCGGGCGCCGGCCAGGGCTCGCGCCGGGCTCACCGCACCGGAAGGATGCGCTTGCCCGCGCGCGCGGCCTCGTCATAGACGCGGGTGTCGCCCGGCTTGAGGGAATAGCAGGTGTCGGCGATCACCGGCCGGCCGGCGGCCAGCAGGTCCGAGACGGTGACAAAGCGATAGCCCTTGGCCCGCAGCGCTGGCACCAGCCGCTTCAGGGCCTCGGCGGTGTGCTTGCCGCGCCCGTTGGCATGCATCAGCACGATGGAACCGGGCCGGATCTGCCGCGCCATGTCGTCCGCCATCCCCTTGGCGCCGATGAGGGCGGGGTCGCCCGAATCCACGTCCCATTGAACCGCCAGATGGCCGCTGTCGTTGACATAGCCGAGGGCCTCGGCACTGCAGGACCCGTAGGGAAAACGGAACAAGGTGGGGCGCGGCGGCACCGCCGGAACGGCGCAGCCCGCGGCCACGGCATCCTTGCGGCGCAGGGCGAAGGCGACATCGGCGTCGTCCACCTGCCGCTGCATGGCCTCGCCGCTGCGCACGGTGAGATTGGCGTGGGACCAGGTGTGGTTGCCCATCTCGAAGCCGGGGTCGGCGATGAGCTGGGCCGCCCGCTCGGGATGGCTCATGAGCCATTTGCCGCCACCGAAGAAGGTGGCGGGAATGTCCTCCGCGCGCAGGAAATCGACAATGGCGCCGTCATAACCGGAGCGCTCCGCCGAGGCCTCGCACAGGTCGAAGGTAAGGGCCACCAGCTTGACGCCCGCCGGCAGCTCCACCCGGCGGATGGAGCCGCGCAGCGCCGCCGGCACCGGCGTCGCCGGCGCAAGGGCCAGCGCCGGCAGGGTGATGGGCTCGCCGCGCGGATGCGGCTCCACCTGCTCCTCCCCCGGCCGCGCGGCCAGGGCCGAAGCCGGGTAGCAGGCCGGCCCCGCCGCCCAGGCCCCGCCCGGCCCCCCCACCGGCGCGGCCAGCGCGGCAAGCAGACAGGCAGGAGCGGCGAAGCGGCGAGCGGAGGGAACAGGCACGGGCGGCACTCGAGGATAAGGGATGCGATGACAGTGTCGCCGACATTAACCCTCCTGGCATGGCGAAAACACGCCCGCGCCGCCGTCGTCCACCGTCCGCGCCCCACATCCTGCCCGGCATGGGGCCAGCCGCACCGCCCGGCGGGAGAGTCAAGCCCAGGGACCAGGCCGCCGGAGCGCGCGGGACCCGGAGGCCGGCGCCGAAACACGACCCGAGCGCGGGGCGCCGCAAGGCGACGTCCCGACAAGTCGCCGTCCTGAAAGGAGAGGCCTCGGCGCGGGCCGGATTTCGACGCTCTCGCGACACGCTCCCGATGCGTGAGCCGGCCCGTCCCGTCCGTCTTCGGCCGGCCTTGCCCACAGGCGCCTTTGGTCGCACGGCGGCGGCCCTATATGGCGGTGCGGAAGGTCGGATAGACTTATACCATCGGCCCCGGTCTTCGACCGGTGCCAAGTGGGTCGGCTCAAGCGCCGCGCGGGCTTGACCAAAGGCCCATGAGTCACGCTCATGGGCCTTTGGTATTAGGCCGGCCGGCCGATGCCGGCGCGTCCGTGTGCCCAGGAGGTGGCGTTGCCGAAGGTTCCCCCTGCCCGTCCCGCCCTGCGCTTCGCCGTGGTGACGGGCGCGTCGAGCGGCATCGGCCTCGCCCTCGCCCTGCGCCTGGCCAGGGACGGCTTCGACCTGGTGCTGGTGGGCCGCGACGCCGACCGCCTCGACGCCGCCGCCGATGCCGTCGCCGCCCTCGGGCGCCGCGTCGCCGTCCGCCAGGTGGATCTTGCCGACCCGGCCGCGCTGGAGGCCTTCGCCACCGATCTGGAGGCCCAGGTGCCGGATGTGCTGGTCAACAACGCCGGCTTCGGCGCCTACGGCCGCTTCGCCGAGATCGACCCCGCCGTGACCGCGGACATGATCGCCACCAATGTCGGCGCCCTCGCCCGCCTCACCGCCGCGGTGCTGCCGGGCATGCGGGCGCGCGGCTCGGGGCGGGTGCTGAACGTCGCCTCCACCGGGTCGTTCGCGCCGCTGCCCTTCTCCGCCGTCTACGGCGCCAGCAAGGCGTTCGTGCTCAGCTTCTCCGAGGCCGTGGCCGAGGAGCTGAAGGGCAGCCCCGTCACCGTCACGGCGCTGTGCCCCGGCCCCACCGCCACCCGCTTCTTCGACCGCGCCGGCTGGGACGGCACGCGCCTGTTCAAGGGCCCCATGGCCAGTGCCGAGACCGTGGCGGAGATCGGCTTCACGGCCATGATGGCCGGGCGGCGGCTGGCGGTGGTGGGCTGGCTCAACAGGCTGCTGATCTTCTCCATCCGCCTCGCCCCGCGCCGGCTGGTGGGCGAGGCCACCCGCCACATGCTCGCCTCGCGCAAGGCCGAAGGCTAAGGCAACTTCCGGCCGCGTCCCCCGGTGGCCTCATCGCGTGACAACGCCCGCCGTCCGGATCGGGCGCAGGCATCCATCAGCGCCGGCGCCGGCACCCATGACGAAAATCCATTTGTCCCGACCCCCGGCGGGGAGTAACCGCGGGCCGGGCATCCTCATCCGCCGGTCGGAATCATGAACCTGCTGTCCATCCAGTCCCATGTCGCCTACGGGCACGTGGGCAACGCCTCCGCCGTGTTCCCGCTGCAGCGGCTCGGGGTGGAGGTGTGGCCGATCCACACCGTGCAGTTCTCCAACCACACCGGCTATGGCGCCTGGCACGGGCAGGTGTTCGAGGCGGCGGCGATCTGCGACCTGCTCGACGGCATCGCCGAACGCGGCGCCCTGCCCCGCTGCGACGGCGTGCTGTCCGGCTACATGGGCTCGGCCGACATCGGCGCCGCCATCCTCGACGCGGTGGCGCGGGTGCGCGCCGCCAATCCCAAGGCCGACTATTGCTGCGATCCGGTGATCGGCGACGTGGGCCGGGGCATCTTCGTGCGCCCCGGCATCCCCGAATTCATGCGCCAGCAGGCGGTGCCCGCCGCCGATGTCCTCACCCCCAACCAGTTCGAGCTGGAGCTGCTGTCGGGCCAGGCGGTGGCCGACCTTGCCGACGCCCGCGCCGCCTGCGACACGCTGCACCGGATGGGGCCGAAGGTGATCCTCGTCACCAGCCTGCATACCCGCGAGACACCGCGAAACGCCATCGACCTGCTCGCCTCCGGGCCGGACGGGCGCTTCCTGGTGCGCACGCCGCGCCTCGACGTGGCGCCGAATGGGGCGGGCGACGCCATCGCCGCCCTCTTCTTCTTCCACGTGAAGCGCACCGGCAGCACCGCCCAGGCGCTTGCGGCCGCCGCCTCCTCCATCTACGGGCTGCTGGAGCGGACCGAAAAAGCACACTCGCGGGAATTGCTGCTGGTCGAGGCCCAGGAGGAGTTCGTGAGCCCCTCCACGGTCTTCACGCCCCAGGCGGTTTGAGGCAACTTTGTGGCACCAGCCGGGCGGAGAAGCGGCATGCGCCGTCCCGCCCGGCCGCGCGAACGCCTGTCTCACCGCCCCCTGCCCCGGACCCCCGCCCATGCCGCGCCGCTACGTGACACTGGACGTCTTCACCACCCGCCCGTTTGGCGGCAATCCGCTCGCCGTGGTGCTGGACGCCACCGGCCTCGACGACGCCGCGATGCAGCAGATCACCCGCGAGTTCAACCTGTCGGAGACGGTGTTCGTGCTGCCGCCGCGCGACAAGACCCACCGCGCCCGCATCCGCATCTTCACCGTGGCCCACGAGATGCCGTTCGCCGGCCATCCCACGGTGGGCACCGCGGTGCTGCTGGCGCTGGAGGACAAGATCGACAAGGGCGCCCTCAAGCTGGAGGAGGCGATCGGCACCGTCAGTTGCACCGTCACCACCCAGGGACCCGGCACGCGCCGGGGCGCGGCGGTGTTCACCGTGCCGCGCCGGGCGGAGCTGGAGCCGGTGGAACTGACCCGCGCGGCCTGCGCCGAGGCGCTCAGCCTGGACCCGGACGACATCGGCTTCGACGCCCATCGCCCGGTGGTGGCCTCGGCCGGCGTGCCGTTCCTGTTCATTCCGCTGGCCAGCCTCTCGGCGCTGGCGCGGGCACGGCCGGACGAGGCCGCCTCCATCGCCTCCCTCGGCGCGTTCGGCGACGCGGTCTATCTCTATACCCTGGACGAGGACGGCGACGGCGATTTCCGCGCCCGCATGTTCTCCCCGGGCCTCGGCATCGTCGAGGACCCGGCCACCGGCGCCGCGGCGGCGGCCTTCCCGGCGGTGCTGCTGGACGCGGAAACCCGCGTGGACGGGCACCACAAGGTGCGCATCGACCAGGGCTTCGAGATGGGCCGGCCCAGCCGCATCGATCTCGGCTTTTCCGTCAAGGGCGGCCAGCTGGTGGACGGCACCACCACCATCGGCGGCGGCGCCGTGCTGGTCGCCGAAGGCATGCTGCACGTCTAGGGCGTTCCCAAGCGCGCTGGAAACCGCCTGACGCCACGGCGTGCCTGCGACTGCCGGGTCACAGCCCCTGGCCGCCGGACACCTCGATCCGCTGGGCGTTCACCCAGCGATTGTCCGGCGACAGCAGGCTGGCGATCATCGGCCCGATGTCGTCCGGCAGGCCGACGCGGCCGAGGGCGGTGGCGGCGGCGAACGTCCGGTTGAGCTCGGGATTGTCGCGCACCACGCCGCCGCCGAAATCGGTCTCGATGGCGCCCGGCGCCACGGTGTTGACGGCGATGCCGCGCGCCCCGAGTTCCTTCGCCATGTAGCGGGTGAGCACCTCCACCGCGCCCTTCACCGCCGCATAGGCGGCAAAGCCGGGGACCGACAGGCGGGTGAGGCCGGACGACAGGTTGACGATGCGGCCACCGTCCACGATCAGCGGCAGCAGCGCCTGGGTGAGGAAGAACACGCCCTTGAAATGCACGTTCACCAGGCCGTCGAACTGCGCCTCGCTGGTCTCGGCGATGGGCGCGTGCTCGCCATGGCCGGCGTTGTTCACCAGGTGATCGATGCTCTGGCGCCCCCAGGTCTGGCCCAGCACCGCGCGCAGCTCCACGGCGAACGCCGGGAAGCTGGCGATGTCGCCGGTGTCGAGGGGCAGGGCCACCGCCGTGCGCCCCAGCGCCGCGATCTCGGCGACCACCGCGTCCGCCTCCGCGCTGCGGCTGCGATAGGTGAGGACGACGTCGCCGCCGTGGCGGGCGATGGCCAGCGCCGTGTTGCGGCCAAGGCCGCGGCTGCCGCCGGTAACGAGGGTGAGGGTGGTCATGGTCTGCTCCTGTGAGGCCGTGACAGGGGTATGCGCCGCCGCCGCCGGCCGGTGTTGCCGGAACCTCGCCTTTCCTTGCCTGATCCTCCAAAGCCGCGTGCACGGCGGGCGGCGGCGCGCTAGGCTCGCCTCATGGCTCCCGCCCCGATCCCTCCTCCCTTCAACGCGGCGCTCGTGAACGCCGGGCTGCGCGACGCCGTCCGCCGCCACGCGGAGGCCCATGCGGACGGCGGCGGGCTGGCGGCGACGCCCGTCCCCGGCCTCATGACCGTGCGGGCCACCGCGCCGAGCGACCTGCTCCATGCCATCTCGCGGCCGCTTGTCTGCATCGTGGCGCAGGGCAGCAAGCAGGTGAGCATGGGAGCGCGGACCTTCGCCTTCACCGCCGGCTCGTCCCTGCTGATCACCGCCGACGTGCCGACCGTGAGCCAGATCACCCAGGCCAGCCTCGCCGCGCCCTATCTCTCCCTGGTGCTGGAGCTCGACCCCGCCGTCATCGCCGACCTGACGGCGCAGATGGGCGGCGCCCCTGCGCGCGACGGCGCGCCAGTGCAGGTGGAGCCCACCGATGCCGAGGTGGCGGACGCCGCCCTGCGGCTCCTGCGCCTCATCGACCGGCCAGCCTCGGTGCCGGTGCTGCAGGCGCAAATGGTGCGGGAGCTGCATTATTGGCTGCTGGCGGGGCGGCACGGGGCCGCCATCCGGCGCCTGGGCTGGCCGGAAGGCCATGTGCAGCGCGTGGCGCGGGCCGTGGCGATGCTGCGCGCGGACTTCGCCCGGCCGGTCCCGGTGGAGCGCCTCGCCGCCATCGCCGGGATGAGCTCCTCAGCCTTCCACCAGCACTTCCGGGCCGTGACGACGCTGTCGCCGCTGCAATTCCAGAAGCAGCTGCGGCTCATCGAGGCCCGGCGGCTGATGCTCTCCGAGGGGGCCACCGCCAGCGGCGCCGCCTTCGCCGTGGGGTACGAGAGCGTGCCGCAGTTCACGCGGGAATATGGCCGCATGTTCGGCCAGTCCCCGGCCCGCGAGACCCGCGCCGCGCGGGGCCGCAAGCCACCCGCCCCGGCGCCCGCCCCGCCGGGATGACCGCCCCGCGGCGGCGCGGGTCATGGAGACGGGGGCGGCGGCCGGCAAGCACGGCGAGTGGACGGGCATCATATATTTGCCGCACTCATAAGTGTTGATTAGAATTATCCGTCATTCAAATGCGTCAAATCGGCCCCGGGCACGGCTTCGGCCCCTTGGCGGGGGCTGTCGCGTGCCTATGTTCGCGACATCGCATCGCCCCCCGCATGGCGGCGGGGCTTGTCCGAAGGGAATCCTCATGAGTGCGAGCACCCCGTCTCTGTTCGACAGCTATCGCCTGGGCGATCTCACCCTCTCGAACCGCATCGTCATGGCGCCGCTCACCCGCAACCGGGCCGATCCCGGCTTCGTGCCCAGCGACCTCGCCGTGGAATATTACACCCAGCGTGCCAGCGCCGGCCTGATCGTCACGGAAGCCTCGCAGATCAGCCAGCAGGGACAAGGCTACCAGGACACCCCCGGCATCTATTCCGACGAACAGGTGGCCGCCTGGCGCAAGATCACCGACGCCGTGCACGCCAAGGGCGGGCACATCGTGATCCAGCTCTGGCACGTGGGCCGCATCTCCCACACCGCGCTGCAGCCGGGCGGGGCGGCGCCGGTGGCGCCCTCCGCCATCGCCTCCGGAAGCAAGACCTTCGTCAACAACGCCTTCACCGACACCTCGACGCCGCGCGCCCTGGAGCTGTCGGAGATTCCCGGCATTGTCGCCGACTATCGCCGCGCCGCCGCCAACGCCATCAAGGCCGGCTTCGACGGGGTCGAGATCCACGCCGCCAACGGCTATCTCATCGACCAGTTCCTGCGGGACGGCGCCAACGCCCGCACCGATGCCTACGGCGGCTCCATCGAGAACCGCACCCGCTTCCTGCTGGAGGTGACCGACGCGATCATCGCCGAGATCGGCGCCGGGCGCACCGGACTGCGGCTGTCGCCGGTGACCCCGTCCAACGGCATCGCCGACAGCAATCCGCAGGCCCTCTTCAACCATGTGGTGGAGGAGCTGGAAAAGCGGCATCCGCTGTATCTGCACGTGGTGGAAGGCGCCACCGGCGGCCCCCGCGACATCGCCCCCGACTTCTCCTTCGACGCGCTGCGCCAGCGCTACACCGGCACCTGGATCGTCAACAACGGCTACGACCTGGAGCTCGCCCGCGCGGCGGTGGCCGAGGGCAAGGCGGACCTGGTGGCGTTCGGCCGCCCGTTCATCTCCAATCCCGACCTGGTGGAGCGCCTGCGCCGCAACGCGCCGCTCAACGAGCTGGACCGCGACACCCTCTACGGCGGCGGCGCCAAGGGCTATCTGGACTATCCCACCCTGGACAGCGCCGCGTGAGCGGCGGCGACCTCTGGGGACCGAGCGAGACCGGGGATCGGCGCGTCGCGCCGGTCCTCACCGTCGCGCTGACGCTGGAACCGGGCGGCTGGCCGGAAGCCGAGGCCCGGCGGGCCGAGATCGACGCCCATTTCGCCGCGCGCCAAGCCACCAATCCGCACCTGTGGAACGGCGACATCCTGCTGCTGCGCGACCGGCGCTTCGCCGCGGGGCACCTTGAAGGCCGGGTGCGGCGCACCGATTTCGCCGCCTTCCTGTGGTGGCGGGACCAGGGCTGGCCGCTGGACTTCGGCATGGTCAACGTGTTCGCCCTCGCCGCTCTGGAAGGCGCGGACGGCGCCTTCCTGATGGGCGTCATGGGCGCTCACACCTCCTCGGCGGGGGGCATCTATTTTCCCGGCGGCACCCCCGACCTGTCCGACCTCGCCGCCGATGGGCGGCTCGACCTGGAGGCTTCCGCGTGGCGGGAGCTTCACGAGGAAACCGGCCTCACGCGCGCCGACGTCGCCCGCGACGCCGGCTTCACCGCCGTATTCGACGGCCCGCGCCTGGCACTGCTGCGGCGGCTGGTGCTGCCCGAGCCGGCCGAGGCGGCGGCGCGGCGCATCCGCGCCTTCCTCCGCCGCGACGACCTGCCGGAACTGGCCGATATCGCCGTCATCCACAGCGAAAAAGACATCACGCCGCAGATGGCCCCGTTCGCGGTGGCGTATATGCGCCATCTGTGGGGCGCGCGACGGCCGATGCCGTGACCGCCTCGGGCGACGCCGGGGAACGGGCCCGGCGCGCCGGAACGCAAGGGGCAAGGGTCACACATGATGGAAAAGGACACGGGCGCGCGGTCGGCACAGGAACCGCGGGCTTGGGCGCATGTCCGTGCATCGTGGAAGAGGTGGAGCGTGGCCGGGCGCCCGCACATGGGACTGGGGCGGCGGGCCGCGCACGCCGCGCTGGCCAGCGCCAGCCTGCTGGCGGCGACCTTGGCCCTCACCCCGCCGGCGCGGGCGGAGCCCGCGTGGCGGGAGCTTCAGGGGCCGGTGCGCGGGGCGACCTTCGGCGAGGCCGGGGGCATCGCCCTGTTCGTGCTCGGCTGCGGCGCCGGGCCCGGCCTGTTCATCCAGGCGCCCCTGCCCGAGGGCGCCCGGCCGCGCAACGGCGGCGGCGCCAGCCTCGCCCTTGAAGTGGACGGCAGGCGCTTCGGCGCCAAGGGGCGCGTGGCGGTGGATGAAAACGCCGAGGGCGGCCCGCGCGGCGCCGTGGTGGCGCGGGTGCGCGCCGGCGACCCGCTGGTGAAGGCGCTCGGTGCGGGCCAGAAGCTCAAGCTGGGCAAGGGCGAGGCCGCGCTCGTCATTCCCCTCGACAGCGGCGCGGCGCTGCTGGCCAAGGCACTCGCCACCTGCGGCGCCCCGGCGCCGACAGGTCCGGCCACGGCGGCGGCGGACCCCGCCCCGCCAGCCGGGCAGTCCGCCCCAAGCGCCGCGGAGGCCAGGCCCGCCACCGACGCCAAGCCGGCGCCCGAGGCGAAGCCCGCCGCGGAGACCAAGCCCGCCCGTGGCGGCGCCGTGCCGCCGGCGCGGGACATCGCGCTCGCCATCTTCGTCGATCAGGCGGAAGGCCAGCGGGTGGCGGACAAGCTGAAGGTGACGCCGGTGGACCTCAGCGGCGACGGCGCCCCCGAGGCCATCGTCACCCTGAACGATCCGGCCTGGTGCGCCGAGACCGGCTGCACGTGGTTCGTGGTGGACCTGTCCGGCAAGCCCCGGGTGATGGGGCAATTCATCGGCCTCGGCCTCACTCCCCGCAAGGAGGTGACCGAGGGCTGGCGCGACCTGTCGCTGAAGACCCCCGGCGGCGTCGAGCGCATGTCCTACCGGGACGGCAGCTACCACTGAGGCCGGCGGCTCCCGCCGATGGGCGAATCCCGCCCGTCGGCTCCCGCCTCAGGCGCGGTGGCCGGCGGTCACTTGCTCAGTTCAGCTTCGTCGAGGGGGCGGGCGTCGTCGGCCAGCATGATCGGGATGCCGTCGCGAATGGGATAGGCGAGGCGAGCCGCCCGCGAGATCAGCTCCTGGCGCTCGCGATTGTATTCCAGGGGCCCCTTGGTGAGCGGGCACACCAGGATTTCCAGGAGCTTGGGATCGACCTCCTGGCCGGAACGCGGGGACTGGGGCATGGGTCTCACCTGTGCTTGGTCGCCGGGCCGTCATCGCCAGGCCGTCACATCGGCGCCGGCCCGGTTCGCCGGGTCGCGCCACATGAAAACGGCCCTCCATGGAGGGCCGTTCCCGTTGCTGTCACGCCGCCTGGCGGTGCGGCGTGATGAGCTTGCGGTTCACCAGAACCTCGGCGATCTGCACCGCGTTCAGGGCCGCGCCCTTGCGCAGGTTGTCGGAGACGCACCAGAAGTTGATGGCGTTCTCCACCGTCGGATCGTCGCGCAGGCGCGAGATGTAGGTGGCATCCTCGCCGGCCGCCTCGTGCGGGGTGGCGTAGCCGCCCGGCTCTCGGGTGTCGATGACCAGCACGCCGGGGGCCTCGCGCAGGATCCTGCGCGCGTCCTCGGCGGAGAGCTCCTTCTCGAACTCCACGTTCACCGCCTCCGAATGGGAGATGAACACCGGCACCCGCACGCAGGTGGCGGTGAGCTTGATCTTCGGGTCGAGGATCTTCTTGGTCTCGACCACCATCTTCCACTCTTCCTTGGTCGAGCCGTCGTCCAGGAAGACATCGATCTGCGGAATGAGGTTGAAGGCGATGCGCTTGGGGAACTTCTTCGGCTCCACCGGATCGGAGACGAAGACCGCCCGGGTCTGGGTGAACAGCTCATCCATGCCGTCCTTGCCGGCGCCGGACACCGACTGGTAGGTGGAAACCACCACCCGCTTGATGACGGCGGCGTCGTGCAGCGGCTTCAGCGCCACCACCAATTGCGCCGTGGAGCAATTGGGATTGGCGATGATGTTCTTGGCCTTGAAGCCGACGATGGCATCGGCGTTCACTTCCGGCACGATCAGCGGCACTTCGGGGTCGGTGCGCCACTGGGAGGAATTGTCGATCACCACGCAGCCGGCGGCGCCGATCTTCGGCGCCCATTCCTTCGACACGGAGCCGCCCGCCGACATCAGGCAGATGTCGGTGTCGGAGAAGTCGTAGGTGTCGAGCGCCTTCACCTTCAGGGTTTTGTCGCCGAACGAGACCTCGGTGCCCTGGGAGCGGCGCGATGCGAGTGCGACCACCTCGTCCGCGGGAAAGCCCCGCTCGGCGAGGATCGAGAGAATCTCCCGGCCCACGTTGCCCGTGGCGCCGACGACGGCGACCTTGTAACCCATGAAAGTTCCTCGGGATTGCCGGCCCTGCGGCCGGTGAACGCGCCTTTTAGGATGAACGCGCGCGCCTTTCAATTGCACCCGTTCAAGTGGGCATCGCAAGGGCTTTCGCAAGGAGCGGCGCGCGGCGGGTATGGCCGGGCCGCCGCTTCGAGGTGTTGCCACCTGGCCACGGCGGAAATTTCTCCCACAGGGAACGCCGCGATGCGGCATGCGTTTCCTTGCGCGAGGCCGGCAAGTGCCCTAATCCAAGCTGGACGGCAGGTGTCCGAAGATATGCCGTTTCGAGGAGGGTTCCATGCGTTTCGCGCCGCTTCACACGCTTGCCGCCGCGCTCATCGTCGCGCTCGCCGGCTCGGTCGCGGTCGCCGGCACCGCCGAGGCGCAGCAGACCACCAAGAAGCGCACCAAGGTCACCATCAGCCAGCGCTCTTATCTCGACCCCGGCAACGTGGTGAAGCCCGGCTCCCGGCCCTACCTCAACTACGCTTTGCCCCCGGACTACAACTTCCCGAACTATCAGGGCTCGGGCGTGGGCCCTGGCCCCATCACTGGCCTGCGCTGGCCGCTGCCCGGCCCGTTCGACCTGCCCGGCTATTGAGCTGCTGGGCACGAATCAGCGCCTCGCATGAAGGGCCGGCCCAAGGGCACGGCCCTTTTTCAGGCCCATATAATACAGACAAAAATTGTCTTTTCTTTCGTTCACGGAAACCGCATGACAAATTCCCTGGCGGCAGGCATAGAATGCCCCGGTCGCGCTGACGCGGCCGGAGGCGGCGCGACCTGAGACAGGCCGCGCGACGGCCCCGGCGACGGGCCACCGCACGTCACGCCCCATCCGTCCTTGCCCCGGGCCCTCATGCGACTTTCCCTCGGACGTCCCCGCCGCAGCGTGATTCCCGGCTTTCGCCTGTCCCTGGGGCTGACCCTCACCTATCTGGCATTCATCGTCCTGCTGCCGATCGCCGCGCTGCTGCTGAAGTCGGCGGACGTGGGCTTCTGGCGGTATCTCGCCATCATTACCTCACCGCGCACCCTCGCGTCTTTCCAGGTCACCTTCGCCACCGCCGCCGCCGCCACCCTGTTCAACACCGTCTACGGCCTGGCCCTGGCCTGGGTGCTGGTGCGCTACGACTTTCCCGGCAAGCGCCTGCTCGATGCACTGGTGGACGTGCCCTTCGCCCTGCCCACGGCGGTGGCCGGCCTGGCGCTGACCACGCTGTTCGCCAAGAATGGCTGGTTCGGCGCACCGCTGGCGCAATGGGGCATCCAGGTGGCCTACGCCCCGGCCGGCATCGCCTGCGCCATGGCGTTCACCTCCATTCCGTTCGTGGTGCGCACGGTCCAGCCGGTGCTGGAGGACCTGGAACCGGAGCTGGAGGAGGCGGCCGCCACCCTGGGCGCCAGCGACGGGCGCATCTTTCGTTCGGTGATCTTCCCGGCGCTGCTGCCGGCTTTCCTGGCGGGGGCCTCCCTGGCCTTTGCGCGCTCGCTGGGCGAGTTCGGGGCGGTGGTGTTCATCGCCGGAAACCAGCCGTTCCGCACCGAGATCGTGGCCCTGCTCACCTATATCCGGCTTGAGGAATACGACTACGCGGCCGCCGCCGCCATCGCCGTCACCCTGCTCGGCATCGCCTTCGCCTTGCTGCTGACGGTCAACGTCATCCAGGCCTGGCTCCAGCGTCACACCGTCGGGGAGGACTGAGCATGGCCAAGGCGACCAGCCGCTATCGCGTGCGGGTGGGCGACACGCCCCTCTACCGCTATGGCATCACCGCCCTGGTGCTGGCCACCACCGCTCTGGTGCTGATCGCGCCGCTGTCGGTGATCTTCGTGGAAGCGCTGCGGCGCGGCCTGCCCGCCTATCTGGAGGCGCTGGTCCGGCCCGACACGCTGCACGCCATGGGCCTCACCGTATTCGTGGCGCTGGTGTGCGTGCCGGTGAACATCGCCTTCGGCATCGCCGCGGCCTGGACCGTCACCAAGTTCACCTTCCCCGGCCGCAGCCTGCTGCTCGCCCTGGTGGAGCTGCCGTTTTCCATCTCGCCCATCATCGCCGGCGTCGCCTATCTGTTCGTCTATGGCGCCCAGGGCCTGCTGGGGCCGTGGCTGGCGGAGCACGACATCAAGATCATGTTCGCGGTGCCGGCCATCATCCTGGCCAGTCTGTTCGTCACCGCCCCGTTCGTGGTGCGCGAGCTGGTGCCGCTGATGATGGCCCAGGGCCGCGACGAGGAAGAGGCGGCAGTGAGCCTCGGCGCCTCCGGCTTCCAGACCCTGCGCCTCGTCACCCTGCCCAACGTGAAGCTGGCGCTGCTCTATGGCGCCGCCCTGTGCAACGCGCGGGTGATGGGCGAATTCGGTGCGGTGTCGGTGGTGTCCGGCAACATCCGCGGCCAGACCTCCACCCTGCCACTGCAGATCGAGCTGCTCTACCAGGACAGCCAGGTGCTGGCGGCGTTCGCGGCGGCCACGGTGCTGGCCGGGGTGGCGCTGTTCACGCTGGTGGCGAAATTCCTCATCGAGCGCGCCGAGGCCCGGCGCGCGGCCGGCGGCCTCGGCGCCGGGGGCTGAGGCCCGGTCACAGGCGGGCGGCGACGCGCCGGCCGATCTCGAACAGGCGCTGCTCCATCAGCACCGGGGTCTCGCACACGGCGGTCAGGGCGCGAGCGCGCTCCTCGAAGATGCGGGTGTCCCAGTTCAGCTTTTCATCCAAGGCCCTGCTCTCCGGCGTGTCCGGCGCCTCGGGGGAATCCTTGGCCTTGCTCAGGGCGTCCCCCTCCTCGCGCAGGCGCGCGGCAAGGCGCGCCTGGCCTCGGGCATAGCGGGTGATGCCATCCATCACCTTGCTTCGCTCGGCCCCGGTGATCTCGTAGACCCCTGCGAACACCCGCACCAGGCGTGTCTTCGCATCGGCGCCGGCCTCCCGGGCGAAGGTGTCCAGCAGGCCATCCACCTCGTCCAGCAGCGTGCGCCGGGAGGCAAGGCGCACCGCAAGGGCGGCGGCATCCTGGTCGTCGGTCCAGCGCCCGGCCGAGGCGAGGTCCGGGCCGCTCCAGACCGCCGCGAGGCTGATGTCGGGGGTGCGGCGCTGCACGCAGGGCCAATCGGGATCGGCCTTGGCCTCGACCCTGGGCTGGGCGAGGGCCGGGCCGGCCGCCAGCAGCGCCAGCACCGCAAACCCGGAGCGGCGGCGCGCGGAGGAAACCCAGGACACGGACAGATACGCGCTCTTCATGGCTGGCGAGCCTCCCGGCATGGCGCCTGAACTGCGGGACATCACACGAGCTTCCCGATCACGGTGCGGCCCGCTCACGCGGCTTCCCCCTTCGGCCCGCCGCGCAGGCCCATGACCCCGCGGCCGGGGTCGTAGGCGATCACCGCGAGGGCGAAGAACACCGCCGTGGTGGCCACCACCACCGCGCAGGAGAGCGGATCGAACGCGCCATAGAGCGCGAACCGCACCAGCTCCACCGCATGGGTGAACGGATTGAGAAGGCAGACCACATAGAGCGCCTCGCTGGCGTCGCGCACCCGCCACAGGGGGTAGAGGGCCGACGAGGCGAAGAACATGGGAAAGATGACGAAATTCATCACGCTGGCGAAATTCTCCAGCTGCCGCACCAGCGAAGAGATGACGAGGCCGATCGCCCCCAGCATGAAGCCGGTGAGCACCAGCGCCGGCAGAGCCAGCACATAGCCCAGAGGTGGAATCTCCACGCCCCAGGCAAACGCGATGGCCAGGAACACATAGACCTGGACCAGCGACACCGCCCCCCCGGCGATGAGCTTGGAGAACAACAGCCACCAGCGCGGGAACGGGCTGGTGAGCAGCACCCGCATGGACCCCACCTCGCGGTCGTAGACCATGGACAGGGACGATTGCATGCCGTTGAAAAGCTGGATCATCACCGCCAGGCCCGGGGTGACGTAGACCTCGTAGAGAATGTAGGTCTCGTAGGGCGGGATGATGGAGACCCCGAGCGCGCTGCGGAAGCCGGCGGCGAAGATGAACAGCCACACCAGCGGCCGCACCAGCGCCGACAGGAAGCGTTCCTTCTGCTGCACGAAGCGCAGCAGCTCGCGCCAGACGATGCCGCCGAGGCAGATGGCAAAGCCGGCGGCGCCCAGCGGCCGGGCTTCCGCCCCCCGCGCCCGGGCGTCCGGTTCCCCCGCGCTCATGCCGCCGCCCCCGCGTCGTGCTCGGTGAGGGCGCGGAACGCCGCCTCCAGCGAAGGGGCGCCCGCCGCGAGCGCCGCCGCCTCGCCGCTGGCGATGAGCCGGCCGCGATGGACCACGTAGACCAGATCGTCATCCTCGATCTCGTCGAAGATGTGGGTGGCCCACAGCACCGAAAGCCCGGCCTCGCGCACCAGGGCGCGCACCAGCGCCACCATGGAGCGGCGCGCCGCCAGATCGAGGCCGACGCTCGCCTCGTCCAGCAACAGCAGGCGCGGGCGATGCAGCAGGGCGCGGGCGATCTCCACCCGCCGCGACTGCCCGCCGGACAGGGTGCGCACCTTGTCCCCCGCCCGCTCGGTCAGGCCCACGAGGGCCAGCAGGTCGGCGATGCGCGCGTGCAGCGCCGCCCCGGCCAGGCCATGCAGCGCGGCATGGTAGACGAGGTTCTGGCGCACCGTGAGATCGAGGTCGAGGGTGCGGCTCTGGAACACCACGCCCAGCTCCGACAACGCCGCCGATGGCGCGCGGGAGACATCGTGGCCGAAGATGCGCACGGCGCCGGCGCGGCAGGCATAGAGGCGCGTCACCAGCGAGAACAGCGTGGTCTTGCCGGCGCCGTTGGGGCCGAGCAGGGCCACGAAGCGGCCCGCCGGCACCCGCAGCGACACCCGGTCCAGCACCGCGCGACGACCGAAGGCGTGGCTCACCTGCGCCACCTCCAGGGCTGGAGCCTGGTTCAACGGGTCCATGAGAGGGCCTCCCCCGGCGCTATTGCGGCGCCGCCACCACGCCCCAGGGGGCGCCGCCCACCTTGATGGACTTCACCACCTTGCGGCTCGGCACGTCGATGACCGACACGTCGTTGGAATTGCCGTTGGTGGTGAACAGCTGCTTCTCGTCCGGCGTGAAGGCGAGCTGCCACACCCTCTGGCCCACCAGCAGGTAGTCCTTGACCTCATAGGTCTCGGCGTCCACCACCGCGACCCGGTTGGCCGGGCCCAGCGCCACGAAAGCGGTCTTGCCGTCCCGCGTCACCCGCACGCCCACCGGCTGGATGGTCTCCTTGGACACGCCAGGGATCTTGAACTCGATCTTCTTGAGGATCTGGCGCGTCTGCGGGTCGATCACCGACACCGTGCCGCCCACCTCGGCCGAGACGAACAGCCTGGTGCCGTCGGCGGTGAACTCGGCAAAGCGCGGGCGCGCGTCCACCAGCACGTTGGCGACGATCTTGTGCGTCTGGGTATCGATGAAATGGGCCATGTTGGTGGTTTCGGAGGTGGCCACCAGGATCTTGCCGTCGGGGCTCACCGCCATGCCCTCCGGCTCGGTGCCCACCGGCACCTGGGCGATGATCTTGTTTTTCTCCACGTCCAGCACGGTGACCTGGTTGTCGTCCTCGTTGGCGATGTAGAGCGGGTTGCCCGAAGGGTGCAGCGCGAACAGCTCCGGATCCTGCCCCGACTTCAGCTTGCGCAGCACCTTCAGCGTGGTGGGATCGATCACCTGCACCGCGTGATCGTCGCTGGCGCACAGGTAGATGAGCTTGCCGTCGGGGCTCATGAGGATGCCGCGCGGGCGACGCCCGACCTTCGCGGTCTGCGTCACCGCCAGGGTCTCGGTGTCGATGGCGGAGATGGAATTGCCGCGCTCGTTGGAGACATAGACCATGCCGGCCTCCGCCGCCCCGGCCGCAAGGAGGGCGCCGGCGCCCAGGAACGCGGCGGCGAGCGCGCGCAAGCATGGCTGCGGACGAATGGCGGTCATCAGGTCTCCTCCGATGGCAACGCGTCTTGCGCGCGTTCTTCTGAAACCGGGCCGTTGGCGCGACCCGCGACGGGACCCCCCGTCAGGCAAACCGGAACGCGGGCGCCGCCACCGACGACGCCCGCGCCCCTATTTCAGGCGGCACTTGCTTTCCGGCTGGTCGAAGCCCAGCGTGTCGAGGGGGGTGCGCTGGTGCAGGAAGCCGTCATCCGGCGCCACCGCGACGATGCCGAGCGGCTGCGCGATCAGCAGCGGCTGGCGCACCTGCTGGTCCCACGGCCGCACGCTGAGCGGCACGCCCTTGAAGGCGGCGAGGGAAAAGTCCGGCCTGCGCAGGAAATCGGCGAGGACGGCGGGATCGGCGCTGCCGGTGCGCGTCGCCGCCTCTCCCACCATCCGCGCCGCCAGCCAGGCCTGATAATCGGCGGGCCGCATGGTGCGGCCGGCGCCGCGCAGGAACCGGCTCTGCAGTTGCGCCGAGCCCCACGCATCCTGCGCCGCGTGCCAGGTGGAGGCGGTCAGGCCCTGGGTGCCCACCACCAGGCGCGGCTCGGCGGTGCGGAAGGGAATGTAGTTGCCGAAGTCATCGGCCTCGTCCGCCACCACCAGCACGTCCGCATCGACACCGCGCGTGAGCAGCAGGGCATCGGAACGGGTGATGCTGTCGGACCGCTCGCGCGCCAGGGGCCCGAAGGTCCAGGGCTTTTCCGCCACCACCTTGAGCCCGAACTTGCGGGCGGCACGCTTCACCGCCTCGGCATAGGCCGCGTCGGCGGGCTGCGGCCCCACCACCAGCAGCAGCCGGGTCCAGCGCTTGGCGGCCAGGAACTGCGCCAAGGCGTCCGCCAGCATGGCGCGGCTCGGGGCCACGTGGAACACATTGGCCCGGCAGTCGGCGGCGCGCAGTCCGTCGTCCTGGGCCGCCACGTTGAAGACGATGCCGCCCGCCGGCTTCACCGCGTCGGCCACGGCGAGCAGCTCATCCGCGGGCAGGTTGACGACGAGCAGGCGGTTGCCGGCCGCCACCAGCGCCGTGGCCGCCGCCGCCGCGTCCTCGCCCTCGGCCAGGCTGCTGGCCGCAAGGGTGAAGCGCTGGCCGGTGAAGGCGCCGGTGGAATTGTTGTCCTTGATGGCCAGTTCCGCCCCGGCCACCGCATCGTCCTGCGGCACCGCCGAAAGGTCATAGAGGGGCGGCGGCGGCACCTCGCGGGTGAGCAGGCCGATGGCGACGTCGAGCACTTTCGGCGCGCCGCTCTCCGGCTGCGAGGCGGGTGCCTGCGCCGCCGATCCCTGGACCGGCTGGGCTTGCACCGGCTGAGCTTGGACCGGCTGCGCATGCGCCGGCATCGCCACGCCCAGGCTCAGCGACACACCGGCAGCGGCCAGAAGGCACGCGGGCAACAGGCGTGCGGGCAACAGGCGTGCGGGCAACAGGCGTGCAGGCCGGCTCGACATCGCTCCCTTACCTCAAGCGCCGTTTCGGGAGCGGAGATCTAGGCACCATCGCGCACCGCGCGCAACCGGATATATCTAAGAAAAGAATAAGATGTTCCCGTCTTGCCGGATGCGGTGGGACTATGACACGCTGCCCGCATTCAGGTGCAGATGATGAAAAGATCAGCGTTTCTTACCGCAGCGGCACTGTTTCTCTGCTGTCCCGCGGCCGCCTCGGCGGCGCCGGTGAAGACGGCCGTGTTCGGCTTCGAGTTCTTCGACGACACGCTGGACACGCGCCCGGAGGTGAAGGCCGAGCAGGCCGAGCGCCTGAAGCGCGTCAATGCCGAACTCATCGCGCTCCTGGAACAGTCCGGCGAGATGACCCTGGTGGACCTCGAGCCCGAGGCCGCGCGCATCGCCGAGTTCTCCCCCTTCTTCAAGTGCAACGGCTGCGAGCGCGAGATCGCCCGCGATGTCGGCGCCCGGCTGGAGGTGGTGGGGGTGATCCGCAAGATCTCCAACCTCATCCTGTCCATCGTGCTGGACGTGCGCGAGACCGGGGACGACGGCCGCGTCGTGCGGGCCGGCCAGGTGGACATCCGCGGCAACACCGACGAATCGTGGCTGCGCGGCGTGCGCTACCTGGTGAAGAACCGCATTCTGGCCCCCGGCCAGCCGCCGCTCGCCCCCTGAGCGGGCGCCCCCAAGACACCGCAATCATAATCGTTAGGGAAGGGAACGCTTGATGAAACACGTTTTGACCGCCGCGCTGGCGGCCGCGGTGATGCTGTCGCCGCTGGTCGCGCAGGCCCATGGCCCCACCCGCAAGAAGGTGAGCGAAACCGTGGAGATCGCCGCGCCGGCGGACAAGGTCTGGGCCGCCATCGGCAATTTCCAGGACATGAGCTGGCATCCGGTGGTCGGCGCCACCGCCGGCCAGGGCGGCAACGCCGTCGATGCCACGCGCAAGCTCACCTTGAAGGGTGGCGGCACCATCGACGAGGTGCTCTACAAGTTCGAGCCGGAAAAGCGCAGCTATTCCTACCGCATCTCCGAAGTGGACGTGAAGGTCCTGCCGGTCACCAATTATTCCTCCACGCTCACGGTGGAGCCCATCGACGCCACCCACACCAAGGTCGAGTGGAAGGGCGCCTTCTACCGCGGCTATCCCAACAACGACCCGCCGCCGGAGCTGAGCGACGAAGCCGCGGTGGCGGCCGTCACCGGCGTCTACCGCGCAGGCCTCGACGCCCTGAAGGCCCAGTTGGAGAAGTGAGCGCCCGCGCGCCGGCCGCCGCCCTGCTCGCCGCCGTCCTGCTCGCCGGCGGCCCGGCGCGGGCCGACGAGGCCTTCGTCACCGAACAGCCGGCCAATCGCGTGGCGGTGGTGGACCTGTCCGCCGCCGCCCGCGGCGCGGGCGCCGTTTCGGCGCAGATCGAGGTGCCCGGCGCGCCGGCCGGCATCGCCGTCACCAGCGATGGCACCCGCGCCTATGTGACCAGCCCCGACGACAAGACCGTCAGCGTCATCGACACCGCCGGCCGGCGGGTGCTGGCGCGCTGGCCGGTGGGCGGCGGGCCGCTGGGCATCGCCGTGCCCCCGGCGGGAGCTCCGGTGTTCGTGGCCGACTGGTATGCCCATCGCCTGCTGGTGATCGACCCCAAGACGCCGGAAACGCCCCGGCTGGCGGAAACCGGCGCGTCGCCCTCGGGGGTGGCGGTGACGCCCGATGGCGCCTTCGTGCTCACCGCCGACCGCGACGACGACACGGTGTCCATCATCGACGCCGCGAGCCTGAAGCGGGTGGCGGTGATCGGGGTGGGCAAGCGTCCGTTCGGCCTCACCATCGATGCCGAGGGCCGGCGCGCCTACACCGCCAATGTGGGCTCCAACGATGTCAGCGTCATCGACCTCGGCACCCGCGCGCGCATCGGCACGGTGAAGGTGGGGGAGCGGCCCTACGCGGTCGCCCTGGCGCGCGGGCGCGGCTTCGTCACCAACCAGTATGGCGGCACGGTGAGCGTGTTCGATGTGGACAGCCTGGAGCCGCGCGCGCGCATCGAGGTGGGCGAGTATCCCGAAGGCATCGATGCCAGCGGCGACGGCAGCCGCGTCTATGTGGCCAACTGGTTCGACAATGCGCTCTCGGTGATCGACACCGACACCTTGAAGGTGGTGGCCAGCGTGCCCCTGGGCGAAGGCCCGCGCGCCTTCGGCCGCTTCATCCGCCAGGCGCCCTAGCCGACATCCCGCCCCCTTTACAGCCCCGCTGCGGACCGCGGCGCAAGCCCTCGCCGCGCGTTGCCTGCCCGGCCCTTGGCCGCGCGCAAAGCGCCGGGACGAAACTGCAGGGCTACGAAAACAGGACGATCCGAAAAGAGCCGGGACAAGGCTCCCCGGACGGCCCTTTCGGGCGCAAAAATGCCGCCGGCGCTGTGGCCGGCGGCATCTCGACATCCATGGGATCGGCGCTTCGGGACGCGATCAGCGCCCCAGGAAGATCGTGGCCAACCGCTGGAGCAGCCCCTTCGGCATGGGCGCGGGGAGGCTCTGCCCAGGGTGGTTCCGCTCCTACGCCTGGAAGGGATGCTTGACGGCGTCGCGCTGCTCGGTGGCTTCCTTGGCGGTGGGGGTACCGGCGACGGCGCGGGCGATGGCGAGCTTGGTCGCCTCGTAATTGTAGGACTGGATCTTGGCGTCGTCGGCGGCTTCCCAGTGGATGAACACGCCGACCGCGATGTAGAGGTCGTCGGCTTCCTCCAGCGGGATGACGCCTTCGGCCACCGAATCCTGCACCGCCTTGGCCACGCCGTGCTGGGCCGGGCCGAACATCTGCACCGCCTGGCGCGCGTCCTTGATGGTCACCTTGTTGAACATCACCGTGTTGGGCTTGCACGCCAGGTTGGGCGCGATCACCGCGAGCAGCGAGGTGAAGCCGTCCTTGTTGTTGGTCAGGCTGTTGCAGAACGCGGCCTCGGCGGCGCTGCCGCGCGGCCCGATGAGGAGGTCGATATGCGCCACCTCGTTGCCGTCGCCCACCAGAGCCTCGCCCACCAGAACCTTGTCGATCTTGGCCATTGGTTTCGTCCTCCCAGAAATTTCGCCGGATGGCGCGGGTGACCGGAACGTTTCCGGCCCAATCCCGACGACACCCGACCGGGGACGACCGCTCCCGGACCTGGCGGATAGCGGTCGCCTGCCGCTTACCCTTGCTTCAGCGCCCGGCTTTCCGCCGAGCCGGTTCACCGGATAGCGGGCGGAGCCTACTCGACCCGCATGAAGCCAGCAAGACGCCGCGCCGGGGCGTGCACGCCAGTTTTTTTTTGCGCCGGGCGCGTCGCCGCCGCTCAAAAGTCGCTGGCGATGCCGCCCACCTCCCAATCGCCGTAGCGCACCGGCTCGGGTCCGGCGCGGCCGTTGATCTCCTTCGGGCGGGCCTGCTGCGCGGCATCGGCGGCGGCGCGGCGGGCCTCGGCCTCGGCCAGGGCGCGGCGGGCGGCGGCGCTCAGCGGCTTGCCGGGCGCCTCGGCCGCGATGTCCGCGCGCTCCTGTCGGGTCTCTTCCGTCATCGGCAACTCCTCCATGGGCCGGCGCCGCCGCTACCCGCGACGCCCGCAATCTTGCACGGCGGCGGCAAAGCATGGTAGCGGACCGCGCGCCCTCGGGCTCACTTTACTCAAAGACTTTCAACTTAGGAGATGCGCATGGCGACGCAGAATGGCGGCCCCACCCCGAATCCGGCGCCGTCGCTGAACGTGCTCGCGCAGTACACCAAGGATTTCTCGTTCGAGAATCCCAACGCGCCGCGCTCGCTCGCCGCCCCTCCCAGCCAGCCCGACGTGAACATCCAGATCCAGGTCAATGCCAAGCCCGGCGGCAATGGCGACTTCGAGGTGGAGCTCAAGATCGAGGGCGGCGCCAAGGTCAGCGGCGAGACCCTGTTCGCGTTCGAGCTCACCTATGCCGGCATCTTCCGGGTCCAGGGCATTCCCGAGCAGAGCCTGCAGCCGGTGGTTCTCATCGAATGCCCGCGCATCCTGTTCCCGTTCGCCCGCCAGATCATCGCCGATGCGGTGCGCAACGGCGGCTTCCCGCCCCTGATGATCGACCCGGTGGACTTCGCCGCGCTCTACCAGCAGCGCATGCAGGCGGAAGCCCAGAAGCTCGCCACCTCCGGCCAGGCCTGAGCGGCGGCCCGCGCGGCGCCCGGCCGGCTTGACGCCGGCGGGCGCGGCTCCCACGCTGCCGGCCCCGCCCGCCCCGGCGACGTCGCCCGATGTCGCCGCGCAGCGCTGGCGCAGCGGAGCCGCGCAGACATCCCATGGGGTCCATCCGTTTCAAGCTCGGCGCCCTCACCGCCGCCGTCGCCGTGTTCGCGGTGCTGGCGGCGGCGGGCGTGGTGCTGGCAGTGGGCGCCACCGATCATGCCCTGGAAGCCGCCATCGCCGCGCAGAAGCGGCTGGACCTGCTCACCGAGGCCTCGGCCCGCCTGTCCGAATTCGGCATCGCGGCGGTGGCCGACGCCGACCACCCCACCGCCGATCGCCAGCCCATGGCCGATGCCCGCGACCGTGTCGTCGCGGTACTGGACATGGTGGCCTCCCCCGCCCAGGAGGGCGAGCCGGCCAGTCCCGGACGGGCCCGCCTCATGGCCCACCTGAAGGCCGACTTCGCGCTGCTGGACCGGCAGATCGGCCGGGCCATCGCCGATCCCGACACGATCCGGCGCGGCGACGCGGTGCGCGGCGCCCTCAATGCCTTCGCGGCCGGCGCCGGCCCCATTCTCTCGGTGCTGGTGGAAAGCGACCGCCGCGCCGTGACCCAGGCCCGCGCCGAGGCCAGCGCGCTGTCCGCCCGGCTGCGGTCCGGGGCGATCGCCGCCGCCGCCCTGCTGCTGGTGGCGGCGCTGGTGCTGCACCGGGCGCTGGCCCGGCCCCTGCTGGAGCGGTTGCGGCGGATCGACAAGGCCGCCGCCGCCATCGGCTCCGGCGTGCTCGACACCCGCCTGCCCATCGGCCCGCGTGACGAGCTGGGCCTGCTGATGGCCAAGTTCAACCGCATGGCCGAGCGGCTGGCCCGCCGCGCCCGCCGGGTGGCGGCGGACCGCGCCGGGCTGGAAGACACCATCGCCGCGCGCACCGCCGACCTTACCGCCGCCAACACGCGCCTCGCCGCCATCGATGCGTCCCGCCGGCGCTTCTTCGCCGATGTGAGCCATGAACTGCGCACCCCGCTTACGGTCATCATCGGCGAATGCGACGTGACCCAGCGCGCGCCGGCCATCCCGGAGGCGCTCACCCGCACCGTGCTCGCCACCATCCGCAAGCGGGCGAGCGGCCTGCACCGGCGGGTCGAGGACCTGCTGCGCATCGCCCGCTCGGAAAGCGGGGAGATCGAGCTGGTGTTCCAGGACGTGGCGCTGCGGCCGCTGCTGGCCGAGGCGGTGGCGAGCTTCGCCACCGTGGCCCAGCGCCAGGGGGTGGCGTTGACGCTGGAGGCGGCCGAGCCGGGGCCGCTGGTGCATGCCGACCGGGAGTGGCTGCGGCAGGTGGTGGAGGGCCTGATCGACAACGCTTTGCGCCACGGCGCGCCGCTCCGCCGCGTCACGGTCCGGCAGGAGGGCGCGGCGCGAAATGCGGCGCAAGACACGGCTCAGGGCGTGGCGGAGGGAATCTGCATTGCCGTGGAGGACGATGGACGCGGCATTCCGCCCGGGGACCGGGCCGGCCTGTTCCGGCGCTTCGCGCGCGGCGCCGGCAGCGCCCCCTCGGGCTTCGGGCTCGGCCTGGCGCTGGCGGAATGGGTGGTGACGCAGCACGGCGGACGGATCACACTGGACAGCAATACCGACGGCGCGGGCCTTCGCGTCGCGATCACGCTGCCTTCGGCCGACGCGGCGCAGGAGGGCGGGCGGCCCGACGCCGGAACCGGACGCGGAGGCGCGGAGCAAGGAGCAATGCCATGAACATCCTGGTGGTGGAGGACGACATCGATATCGGCGCCATGCTGAGCCGGGGGCTGGCCGCCGAGGGCTTCGACGTGCAGGTGGCGACCAGCGCCGATGCCGCCCTGGAAACCGCGCGCGCCTACAATCCCTGTGCCGTGGTGCTCGACATCATGCTGCCGGACGGCTCCGGCATCGACGTGTGCCGCGCCCTGCGCACCGCCGGCCATTCCGGGCCGATCCTGTTCCTCAGCGCCAAGGACGAGGTGGCCGACCGCGCCGAGGGCCTGGGCGCCGGCGCCGACGACTACATCGTCAAGCCGTTCGAGTTCGGCGAGCTGGTGGCGCGCCTGCGGGCCCATCTCATGCACCGGCTCGGCGGCGCGGGGGACAAGCGCCTCACCGCCGGGCGGCTGGTGCTGGACCTCGCCACCCGGCAGGTGCTGTTCGGCGAAATCCATGTGCGGTTGACCGAGCGCGAGACCGAGCTTCTGGCGCTGCTGATGGCCACCCCCAACCGGCCGGTCGCGCGCGGCGACATCTTCGATCGCCTCTGGGCCAGCCAGGGCGGCGCTTCGCTGAATGTGGTGGATGTCTATGTGGGCTATCTACGCGGCAAGCTGACGCCGGTGAGCCGGGCCGGCGGGCCGCAGGTGGCGACCGTGCGCGGCCGAGGCTTCATGCTGGATCTCTCCGGCGCCGGCCCCACGCCGGCTTGATTTGTGCGCTGCCGCAAAATGTATTTCGCAGTGCCCGCGAAAATTTACCCGACGGAGCTTCCAAATTTTCCTCTTGCGCGATCCATATCGCGTGACAATATTTGAAGCCACTGTAGTGAAACATCATTACAGCTTGGTTCTTATGATTTTCTTATGAAAATCTGAACCGCAATACGAGGAGGAAGCAACATGCGTTGGCACAAGCCCCAGGTCTGCGAAGTGTGCGTCGGCATGGAAGTGACCGCCTATCTGCCGGCCGACTTCTGATGTCAAAGGCCGGCGCGGCATGCGCGCCGGCCTTTGAATGGTGTCGCGGCTGGCGCGCCAGCCGCCACGGCGTCTGAAGCAAGGCGGCGTGTGAACGCGAACGGCGGCCTTGCGGGTCGAAGCCGTTCCAGGCCGGGCCCCCGCGGCGCCTGACAAAACCCCATCGGCGCCGGCGCTGGCCGGAGCCGCCGGTCTGATCGGCGTGCGCATCCAAGGGCGGACGCGCAGGCGCAGCCAGGGCATCACCCTTCATCATGCAAGCCATCGTTCTCGGCTCCGCGGCCGGAGGCGGCGTTCCGCAGTGGAATTGCCGGTGCCCGGTCTGCAGCCTCGCCTGGGCCGGCGATCCCCGGGTCACGCCCCGCACCCAATCGTCGCTGGCGGTGTCCAGCGACGGCGTCAACTGGCTGTTGCTGAACGCTTCGCCGGATCTGCGGGCGCAGATCGCCGCCACCCGGGCCCTGCATCCCCGGCTCGGGGAGCGGCATTCGCCGATCTCCGCCGTGGTCGTGACCAATGGCGACGTGGACCACATCGCCGGCCTGCTGACGCTCCGGGAATCGCAGCCCTTCACCCTGTTCGGCACCGCCGAGACGCTGGCCATGGTGAACGCCAATCCGGTGTTCGGCGTGGTGAACCCGGCGCTGGTGCCCCGCCGCACGGTGGCCTTGGGCGAGGCGTTCGCGCCGCTGCCGGGCCTGACGCTGGAGATGTTCGCGGTGCCCGGCAAGGTGCCGCTGTGGCAGGAGGACCCGCGCCAGGGCGAGTATCTCGGGATCGGCGCCGAGACCGGCGGCACGGTGGGCGTCACCCTCTCCGGCAACGGCCGGCGCATCGTCTATATTCCCGGCTGCGCCGCCATCACCGAGACGGTCCGCGCCCGCATCGCCGGAGCCGACCTGCTGCTGTTCGACGGCACCCTCTACCGGGACGACGAGATGGTCGCCGCCGGAACCGGCGTGAAGACCGGCGCCCGCATGGGCCACCTGTCCATGTCCGGCGCCGACGGCACCGTGGCGCTGCTGGCCGACGTGCCTGCCGCGCGCCGGGTGTTCATCCACATCAACAACACCAATCCTGCGCTCATCGAGGATTCGAGCGAGCGCCGGACGGTGGAGGCCGCGGGGTGGATCGTCGCCCGCGACGGCATGGAGTTTGCGCTGTGACCGTGCACCTCGACATCAATCGCGAGCCGCTCCCGGCGCCCACCGACACCCCGTTCACGCCCGAGGGCCTGGAAGCGGCGCTGCGTGAGATCGGCGCCCGGCGCTACCACAACCTGCACCCCTTCCATAAGCTGCTGCATTCCGGCCAGCTCAATCGCGAGCAGGTGCGGGCCTGGGCGCTGAACCGCTACTGCTACCAGTCCGCCATTCCCCGCAAGGATGCGGCGCTGATGGCCCGGTGCGACGACCGCGAGTTGCGCCGCGAATGGCTGCACCGCATCACCGACCACGACGGATACGGCGAAGATTCCGGCGGCATCGAGCGCTGGCTGGTGCTCACCGACGGGCTCGGGCTGGACCGCGCCTATGTGGTCTCCAAGGCCGGCGCCCTGCCGGCCACCAGGTTCGCGGTGGAAGCCTATGTGCGCTTCGTGGCCGAGAACACGTTGCTGGAGGCGGTCGCCTCCTCCCTCACCGAGCTGTTCGCGCCGGGCATCCATGCCGAGCGCATCTCCGGCATGCTGGCCAATTACGACTTCATCAACGAGACCGTGGTCGCCTATTTCCGCCGCCGCCTCGACCAGGCCCCCAAGGACGCCGATTTCGCGCTGGACTATGTGAAGCGGCATGCGCGCACGGTGGACCAGCAGCGCGGCGTCATCCGCGCCCTCACGTTCAAGACCGAGGTGCTGTGGGCCCAGCTCGACGCGCTCTATTTCGCTTATGTGGAGCCGGGCTGGCCGGCGCCGGGGGCCTGGGTTCCGGGTGCGGGGCTGGCGGCCACATGATCGCCGCCGAAGCCGACGTGCCGCGCCTGCCGCGCGGGGTGAAGCTGAAGTATGACGCGGTGCGCGAACGCCATGTGCTGCTCGCCCCGGAGCGGGCGTTCGACATCGACGCCATCGCCGCCGCCGTGCTGGCGCTGGTGGATGGCCAGCGCACCTGCGGCGAGATCGTGGACATGCTCGCCGCTCAATATGACGAGCAGCGCGATGTCATCGCCGGCGACGTGCTGGCCATGATCGGCGATCTCGTCGCCCGCCGGGTGATCGAACGATGACGACCGTGAGCCCGGGCACCTCCGCCGGCCCCGCCGCGCCGCATCCCGGCCGCTCAGCGCCGCCGGGCGTCGGCCACCCCATCGGGCTGCTGGCGGAGCTGACCCACCGCTGCCCGCTGCGCTGTCCCTATTGCTCCAACCCGCTGGAGCTGGAGCGGCGCGACCGCGAGCTCGACACCGCCACCTGGATGCGGGTGCTGAGCGAGGCGGCAGCCCTCGGCGTGCTGCATGTGCATCTGTCCGGCGGCGAGCCCACCGCCCGCGCCGACCTGGTGGAGCTGACCGCCCATTGCGCGAAGGAAGGCCTCTACACCAATCTCATCACCTCCGGCATCGGCCGCGCGGAGCGGATGATCGACGCCCTGTACGCCGCCGGCCTCGATCATGTGCAACTGTCGGTCCAGGGCGCCAGCGCCGCCACCGCCGACCGCATCGGCGGCTATGCCGGGGGCCACGCCGCCAAGCTCGACTTCGCCCGCCGGGTGGTGGACCTGGGCCTGCCGCTGACCCTCAACGCCGTGATCCATCGCGGCAACATCCATGAGGTGGAGGACATCATCGCCCTTGCGGTGGCGCTCAAGGCCAAGCGGCTGGAGGTGGCGCACACCCAGTATTACGGCTGGGCCTACGCCAACCGCGCCGCCCTGATGCCGGCCCGCCCCGATGTCGACCATTCCATCGCCCTGGTGGCGGCGGCGCGCGAGCGGCTGGAAGGGGTGCTGGTCATCGACATGGTGATCCCGGACTATTACGCCCGCTATCCCAAGCCCTGCACCGGCGGCTGGGGGCGGCGCACCCTGAACGTGACCCCCACCGGCCGGGTGCTGCCCTGCCACGCGGCGGAGAGCATTCCCGGCCTCGAGTTCTGGAACGTCACCGACCACGCGCTGGGCGACATCTGGCGGCACAATCCGGCCTTCAATGCCTATCGCGGCACCGGCTGGATGCCCGAGCCGTGCCAGAGCTGCGAGCGGCGCGACATGGACTTCGGCGGGTGCCGCTGCCAGGCCATGGCGCTGCTGGGCGATGCCGCGGCCACCGATCCCGCCTGCTCGAAATCCCCCTTCCATGCCCGCATGGAGGCGCTGGCCACAACGGAAGCGACCGGCGCCGCCCCCGACTACATCTATCGCACCATCGGCGGCGCCCCGGCCCCGCGCGAGGCGGAGGCGCACCTGTGACCGTACTCGTTTCCCGCCGCCGCACCCTGTCGCTGCTGCTCGCCTCCACCATCGCCGGGCCGGCGCTTTTCGGCTTGGCCGGCGCCGGCCCGGCCCAAGCCGAGGCGCCGCCGGCAGCGCCGGCCGACCCGCAGGCCCCTGCGGCGGCGCCGGCCGCCCCCTCCGCCGCCACCCTGCTGTTCGAGACCCCGCAGCTCGACGCTGCAGCGGTCGGCCGCACCCTCACCTATCGCTACAGCCGCAAGGTGTCGGACCCCGAGCTTGGGCCCTCGTTCGACGACACACTGACCCTGGAGGTGGAGCCGCCCAGCCCCGGCGCGCCAGCCGGAGCGCGCACCGTGAAGGTGAATTTCTTCAGCGCCGAGCGCCATCGGGCGGCCGGGCCGTTCGAGGACGTCACTGGCAATCCGGCGCTGATCCTGTTCCTTGAAAACCACCTGAGCGACCTGTCGGCCAAGCTGCTGGGCAATCCCCGCTACTTCAAGAGCGCCATCCGCGCCGCCCTGCGCGACCGGGCCGAGGTGACGCCGGCCCATTTCATGATCGCCGGCCGCACCTACAAGGGCTGGCGGATCAAGGTGACGCCGTTCGCCGGCGACGCCAATGCCAAGCGCATGCGCGGCCTCGACACCCTGACCTACGGGTTCGAGGTGGCCCCCGAGCTGCCCGGCGCCATCGTGCGCATGACCATCACGGCCGACGTCAAGGACGGCCGCTTATGGGAGGAGTCCCTGACCTATGATCCGCAAGGCACTTGAGGGCGCCGCCCTGGCGCTCGCCCTGGCGCTCGCCCCGCCGGCCCTGGCGCAGGACGTGAGCGATTATCCCACCAGCGCGCGGGTGGACTACGTGATCGGCTGCATGGGCGCCAACGGCCAGACCCGGGACGCCATGACCCGCTGCTCCTGCTCGGTGGACACCCTGGCCTCCATCTTTCCCTACGACCGCTACGTGGAGGCGGAAACCATCCTCTCCATGCGCCAGGGGGTGGGACGGGCCGCCTCCGTGTTCAAGAACGTGAAGATGTACGACGACATCGTCGCCGACCTGAAGCGGGCCCAGGCGGAAGCCGAAGTGCGCTGCTTCAAGTGAGAGAAAAGCCGTGCGGCGGCGCACAACATCTGCTCGCAGGTGCCGCACAGGTGGTGGGTTTCAAGCCGCCATCGCCTGTGTTAGCTTCCGACTCAAAGAACAGACGCAAGGCGCACGGGACAGTTCCCCAAGTGGAATGACACCCCGAAGCGCACTGCAACGACAAGCGGGCAACCGCCGCGGCGTCTTGATCGGGTCCTTACCTCCCATCCAAGGCAGTGCCATGGCCGCAAAGTGCCCCTACGCTCGTAAAGCATCTTCATGCCCTGCGCCTCCAAGCAGGACCGGTGCCGCCCTTCCGGTGCGCCGCCCGGGTCCCGACGCGCTGCTCCCACGGTGACATCATGACAAGTGACGACGTGGCCCGCGACGGTGCGGAACGCATCGTGACGGACGTGGTCTGCGCATTCTGCGGACTCGGCTGTGACGATCTTCAAGTCGCCGTCCATGGGCGAACCCTTCGCCCGGTGAACGCCTGCGGCGAAGCCGGCCGGCTGCTGGCACGGGCCGACCGCCCGCCGCCCGCGCCCCGCATCGGCGGCCAGAACGCCGGCCTGGACGAGGCGGCGGCGGCCGCCGCCGACCTGCTCCGCGCCAGCCGGGCCGCGGCCTTCACGGGGCTCGGCGCCGATCTCGAAGGCCTGCGCGGCCTGTTCGATCTCGCCATGACCGCCGGCGCCAGCTTCGACCATGCCGCCTCCGACGGCCTGTTCGCCAATCTGGAGCGGCTGGCCCGGCGCGGCTGGATCGCCTCCACTTTGGCGGAACTGCGCAACCGCTGCGACCTCATGGTGGTGCTCGGCGCCGATCCCGAGCTCAGCTTCCACCGCTTCTTCGAGCGCACGCTTCCGGCCGGCGGGGCGGATGGAGACGCGGCACCGCGCTTCGTCACCGGTCCGCGCCGGGTGGTGGTCATCGGCGACGCCCTGTCGGAGGGCGCCCGCCGGGCGCTCGCCGGCCATGAGGTGATCCAGATCCCGGTCGCCGCGACCGACGTCGCCGTGGCCGCCCAGGCCCTCGTCGCCCGCCTGTCCGGCCGCGCCGTAAGCGGCATCCCCGCGCTTGAGGGCGCGACGGGCGACGCCCTGGCGGGGCTCGCCGAGGCCCTGAAGGCGGCCCGCTACGCGGTGTTCGTGTGGAACGCCGCCAGCCTCGGCCCGCGCGATGGCGCCAGCGTCGCCGAGGCCGCCGCCTCCGCCGTGGACGTGCTGAGCGTGACCACCCGCGCCGCGGTGTTTCCCCTCGGCGGGCGCGACAACATCACCGGTGCCCACCAGGTGGCGCTGTGGCGCTTCGGCTACCCGCTGCGCACGGCGGTGGGCGGCGGCGCCGCGCGGCACGTGCCGGAGCTCTACGCCACGGCCGCAGCCCTCGGCGACGCCGACCTGGTGCTGCACACCAGCAGCTTCCGCCCCGACCCGCCGCCGGCGTTCACGCGCGGGCCGGTGATCGCCCTCGCCCATCCCGACACCGTCTTCCCCCGCGAGCCGGACGTGTTCATTCCCGTCGGCACGCCGGGCGTGGACCACGACGGCCATGTGTTCCGCATGGATGCGGTGGTGTGCCTGCCGCTGACGGCGCTGCGGCCGGCGGAGCTGCCGAGCCTCGCCCAGGCCACCCGCGCCATTCTCGAAAGCCTCAGGAGGGTGGCATGACCACGCGCATCACCGGCGGGCGGGTGTTCGACCCCGCCAACGGCATCGTGGACGTCATCCGCGACATCGTCATCGACGACGGCCGCATCGTTGCCGCCGAAGGCCCGGCCAAGGCCGGCGAGGAGGTCATCGACGCCTCCGGCTGCGTGGTGCTGGCTGGCGGCATCGACCTGCACACCCACATCGCCGGCGGCAAGGTGAACCTCGGCCGCCTGCTCATGAACGACGACCGCGCCCGGTTTCCCGAGCCGTTCGGCGGCGCCTTCTGCGGCTGCGGCGGCGGACGCGCGGCGCCCACCACCCACGCCACCGGCTGTCGCTATTCGGAAATGGGCTACACCGCCGCCTTCGAGCCGGCGGTGGTGGGTGCCAACGCCCGCCACGCCCACCTGGAAATGGCCGACATCCCGAACCTCGACACCGGCGGCTTCCTGGTGCTGGGCAATGACGACTTCCTGCTCAACCTGATCGCCAATGGCGAGGGCCAGCAGGCGGTGAACGACTACGTGGCCTGGATGCTCAAGGCCACCCAGTGCTGTGCCATCAAGATCGTCAATCCCGGCGGCATCAACGCCTTCAAGTTCAACGGCCGGGCGCTGGACCTGGACGAGGCCGGCCCGCACTACGACCTGAGCCCGCGGCGCATCCTCAACACCCTGCAACGGGCGGTGACGGAACTGGGCGTGCCCCATCCCATCCACCTGCACGGCTGCAATCTCGGCGTCCCGGGCAATGTGAAGACCACCCTCGCCACCATCGGCGCCACCGAGGGCTGGCCGCTGCACCTCACCCACATCCAGTTCCATTCCTACGGCACGGAAGGGGACCGGCGGTTCTCCTCCGGCGCCGCCGAAATCGCCGAGGCGGTGAACGCCAACCCGCACATTTCCATCGATGTGGGGCAGATCATGTTCGGCCAGACGGTGACCGCCTCGGCCGACCTCATGTCGCAATACCGCAACCACAACATCGCCGACCCCAAGAAGTGGATCGGCATGGATATCGAGCTGGACGCGGCCTGCGGCGTGGTGCCGTTCAACTATCGCGACACCTCCTTCGTCAACGCCCTGCAATGGGCCATCGGCCTGGAACTGTTCCTGCTGGTGGATGACCCGTGGCGGGTCTACCTCACCACCGACCATCCCAATGGCGGCCCGTTCACCTCCTATCCGCACCTCATCCGCCTGCTGATGGACAAGCCGTTCCGCGATTCCCACCTGGAGCGCATCCACAAGGCGGCACGGGCGCACACGCGGCTCGCCGAAATCTCCCGCGAATACACGCTGGAGGAAATCTCGGTGGTGACCCGCGCCGCTCCCGCCCGCACCCTCGGCCTCAAGGACCGCGGCCATCTCGGCGCCGGCGCCCGGGCCGACGTGGTGCTCTATGTGGAGCAGGCCGACCGCGAGGCCATGTTCGCCGCGCCCCGCCTGGTGCTGAAGGACGGCGACGTGGTGGTGCGCGACGGCAAGGTGGTGGCGCTCAAGGCCGGCCGCACCTTCGCCGTCCATCCCCCATCCGACCCGCTCATGGACAAGCGCCTCGAGCGCTGGTTCGACGAGGCGGTGGGCCTGAAATCCAAGCACTACCAGATCGCCGACACGGAAATCCGCGACGGCCAGGGCCCCGAGCTGGTGGAGACCACGCCATGATCCTCAACGGCGTCGAGATCCGCGACAGCTTCGCGGAAGCCTTTCCCATGGCGGGCACCCGCCTCATCATCACCGCCGACACGCCGCGCTGGGCGGTGACGGCCGCCACCAGCATGACAGGCTTCGCCACCTCGGTCATCGGCTGCGGCTGCGAGGCCGCCATCGAACGCGAGCTGCCGGCGAGCGAAACCCCGGACGGGCGCCCCGGCGTGGCCGTGCTGATCTTCGCCATGTCCTTGAAGGACCTGAAGAAGGTGGTGCCACTGCGGGTCGGGCAATGCGTGCTCACCGCGCCAACTTCGGCCTGCTATGCCGGGCTGGAGGGCGGCCCGGCCATCGCCATCGGCCGCGCGCTGCGCTATTTCGGCGACGGTCACCAGCTGTCCAAGAAGATCGGCGACCGGCGCATCTGGCGGGTGCCGGTGATGGAAGGCGAATTCGTCTGCGACGAGATCACCGGATCGGTGACATCGGCGGTGGGCGGCGGCAACTTCCTCATTCTCGCCCGCACCCGCGCCGCCGCCCTGGCGGCCTCGGAGGCGGCGGTGGACGCCATGGGCCGGGTCGAGGGGGCGGTGCTGCCGTTTCCCGGCGGGGTGGTGCGCTCCGGCTCCAAGGTGGGCTCCAAGTATGCGGCCCTGATCGCCTCCAGCAACGACGCCTATTGCCCGACCCTGCGCGGGGTGGTGCCCTCCGCCCTGCCGCCGGAAGTGGGCAGCGTCATGGAGATCGTCATCGACGGGCTCGGCGAGCGGGAGGTGGCCGCGAGCATGAAGGCCGGCATCACCGCCGTGTGCGAGCTGGGCGCCGAGGCCGGCGTCGTCGCCGTGGACGCCGGCAATTACGGCGGCAATCTCGGGCCCTTCCATTTCAAGCTCCGCGCCCTGATGGCGCCGGCCGGGGGTGAGGCATGAGCGGCTATCGTCTGAAGCTGCGGGCGGCGCTGCCCGCGCGACTCGATTTCTCCGGCATCACCCCTGCCGCCCTGGCCGGCCTCGGCGCCGAGGCGGTGGCGCGCAAGGATGTGTTCCTGGGCAACCAGCGCGTCGCCCTCGGCGAGGTGTTCGAGGTGGCGGAAGCCGCCTCCGCGGCGCTGGTGGTCAGCGGCGATCCGCGCCTCGATTTCGTCGGCGCCGACCTTGCCGCCGGCGAGATCCTGGTGGAAGGCCCAGTGGGCGCCTTCGCCGGGGCCCGCATGGCCGGGGGCCGGCTGGTGGTGCGGGGCGAGGCCGGCGACGGCCTTGCCGCCGGCCTTGCAGGCGGGCGGATCGAGGTGTCCGGCACCGCCGGCGCGCGCATCGGCAGCGCCCTGCCGGGCGAACGCCTGGGCATGCGCGGCGGCCTCGTCAGCATCACCGGCAGCGTCGGCCCCGGCCTCGGCGAGCGGCTGCGCGGCGGGCTGATCCTGGTGGGCGGAGCGGCGGGGGCGGATGCCGCCACCGACCTCATCGCCGGCACCGTCGCCATTGCCGGCCCGCTCGGGCCGGACGCGGGACGCGGCATGCGGCGGGGCACGCTGCTGTTGGCCCAGCCCCCCCAGGCGCTGGAGCCGGGCTTTGTCGATACCGGCAGCCACGACCTGGTCGCCCTGCTGCTGCTGGCGCGGCGGGTGCCGGAATTGGCGGCCCTGTTCGGCGGCGGCCTCAGCGGCCGGGCCCAGCGGCTCGCCGGGAACCGCCTGGTGGGGGGCGAGGGGGAAATTCTGCTGCTGCAGTGAGGCTGCGGCAGACGCAACGCGAGCCGGCCTCGAAGCCGGCCCAAGGGAGGATGCGGTATGAAAGTTCTGACCACCAGCGCCCTCGCCCTGCTGCTGGCCATGGGTGTCGCCCATGCCGAGGGCGAGCCGGCCAAGACTGAGGCGGGCGCCATTACCGGCAATGCCGAGAAGGGCGCGAACGTGTTCAAGAAGTGCATGGCCTGCCATGCCATCGGGCCGGACGCGAAGACCAAGGTGGGGCCGCCGCTCAACGGCATCGTCGGCGCCAAGTGGGCCCACTTCGAGGGTTATCCCTACTCCCAGGACATCAAGGACGGGGCCGCCGCCGGCAAGGTGTGGGACCTCGCCACCCTGGACAACTACATCACCAACCCCAAGGTGCTGGCGCCCAAGGGCAAGATGGCCTTCGCCGGCGTGAAGAACGACGAGGAGCGCGCCGACCTGATCGCCTTCCTGGCCCAGTTCGACGCCTCCGGCGCAAAGAAATAGCCTTCACTGCGGCGATGCCCCGGCCCGGACGCCGGGCTCGCCCTGCCGCCCGGCGGATCGGGCAGGCTCAATCCCACATGGAAAACCCAGGCGGCGAAACCATGTCTCGCCGCCCTTTCCTTGCCCGGAGCCCGTGCGCGCCGGGCTGTTTCACGTGAATCCGCGCCCGCTCACTCGCCGTTCAGCAGCTTCAGCCAGCGCTCGGCCTGGGCGCGGACCTGGCTCGGGGCGGTGCCGCCATAGCTGACGCGGCTGTTTACCGAGCAGTCCACCGTCAGCACCGAATAAACGTCGTCGGTAATGCGCCCGTCCACCGCCTGCATGTCGGCCAGCCGGACCGCGTCGAGGGCGATGCCCTGGTCCGAGGCGATGCCGACGATGCGGCCGGTGATGTGGTGCGCCTCCCGGAACGGGATGTTGAGCGCCCGCACCAGCCAGTCGGCGAGGTCGGTGGCGGTGGAATAGCCCTGGCCCGCCGCCGCCTTCATGCGCGCCGCGTCGGGGGTCAGGTCGCGCACCATGCCGGCGCTGGCGGCGATGACCAGGGACAGGGCGGAGAGGGCGTCGAACGCGCCTTCCTTGTCCTCCTGCATGTCCTTGGCATAGGCCAGCGGCAGGCCCTTCATCACCACCAGGATGCCGGTGAGGGCGCCGATGATGCGCCCGGCCTTGGCCCGCACCAGCTCGGCCGCATCCGGGTTGCGCTTCTGCGGCATGATGGAGGAGCCGGTGGTGAACTTGTCGGACAGCTTGATGAGGCCGAACGACGGCGAGGTCCAGATCACCACCTCTTCCGCGAACCGCGACAGGTGCACCGCGCAGATGGAGGCGGCGGCCAGAACCTCCATCACGAAATCGCGATCCGACACGGCGTCGAGGGAATTGGCGGTGGGCCGGGAGAAGCCCAGCGCCGCGGCGGTGGCCTCGCGGTCGATGGGGAAGGAGGTGCCGGCCAGCGCCGCCGAGCCCAGCGGGCACTCATTGAGGCGGGCGCGGGCATCGCGCAGGCGGCTGCGGTCGCGGCCGGTCATCTCCACATAGGCCATGAGATGGTGGCCGAAGGTCACCGGCTGGGCGGTCTGCAGGTGGGTGAAGCCGGGCATGACCGTGTCGGCGTGGGCCAGGGCCTTCTCGGCCAGGGCCTTCTGCAGGTCGGCGAGCTGGGCGTCGAGGGCGTCGACGGTGTCGCGCACGTAGAGGCGGAAGTCGGTGGCCACCTGGTCGTTGCGCGAGCGGGCGGTGTGCAGCCGCCCGGCGGAGGCGCCGATCAGCTCGGCGAGCCGCGACTCGACGTTCATATGAATGTCTTCCAGCTCGCGCCGGAAGGTGAAATTGCCGGCCTCGATCTCTGACAGGATCGTGTCTAGACCCTCGGCGATCTTCCGCGCATCGTCGGCCGCCACGATCCCGCGGGCGGCGAGCATGGCCGCGTGGGCCTTGGAGCCGGCGATGTCCTGTGCGTAAAGACGCTGGTCGAAGCCGATGGAGGCGTTAATCTCCTCCATGATGGCATCGGGAGCGGAGGTGAACCGCCCGCCCCACATCTTGTTGCTCATGACGGACCTCCGGTGATGACCAATTCCGAACAGGCGCGCCCGAAGACCGACACCGAGGCCGGCCCGGGAACGGACACCCGCGCCCCGCGCGCGTCCCTGCTCCGCCGTCCCGTCGTGGTCGCCCTGGCGGTGGTGGCGGGCGCCGCGGCGGGCGCGCTCGCCCTATACGGGATGAACCGCCTCCCCGGCAATGTTCCGGTTCGGGAAACCGCGAGCGGACCCGCGGTCGAGGCCCCCTCCGCGCCCGCCCCCCAGACCGCCGCCGGTGCCGCCGCCTGCGCTGCCGCCGCCGGCCGCGCCCGCGCCCTGGAGCCGTACGCCACCGGCGACATCGCCGCCCTCAAGCTCACCACCACGCCGAAGGCGCTGCCGCCGCTGTCCTTCACCGATCCGGAAGGCCGGGCGGTCAGCCTCGCCGATTTCCGCGGGCGGGTGCTGCTGGTCAACCTGTGGGCCACCTGGTGCGTGCCCTGCCGCAAGGAGATGCCGGAGCTGGATCATCTCGAGGCGCGCCTCGGCGGGCCCGACTTCCAGGTGGTGGCCATCAATCTCGATACCCGCGATCCCGACAAGCCGGTCGCGTTCCTGCGTGACATCGGCGTCAGCCGGCTGCGCAACTTCGCCGATCCCAAGGGCCAGAGCTTCCAGGCGCTGCGCGCGGTGGGGCGCGGCTTCGGCCTGCCGACGACCCTGCTGGTGGACCGCGACGGCTGCGAACTCGGCTTCCTCGCAGGCCCGGCGGCCTGGGGCGGCGCCGATGCCGAGGCCCTGGTGAAAGCCGCCATCGGCGCCGAGCGGACCGAACGGGAGCCCCCGCCGCCCCAAACCGCGCCCTCGCCGCGCGGCTGATGCCGCCCCGGCTATCGGGGATGTGAAGCGCGAAGCCACCCGCGCGGACGCGGCGCCCCCCGCCCCCCGTCGGGGCGGCGTGCCGTGGCGTAAACCTTTGATATTCCTTAATGGCACTTTAGGGATTTGGGCCGGATGCCCTTAATCAAGCCACAGTTCCCGCTGTGCGAGGGTGCATGAGTGATGCGCCTCACGGTATTCGGGTATAGTGGAAAATTAGGCATAGATTCAGGCTTTGCTTGCGTCCGCGTGGTTTTGGCGACACACAGGATGATGGACGTTCAGGCCTTGACAGCTTGGCTGTAGCAGGTCGTGCGGCTGCTCGAATCAGCGGTGGCGGGTGCTTTGAGAATTCTGTCCGTATTCGGCACGCGACCCGAGGCGATCAAGATGGCGCCCCTGGTCAAGGCTCTCGCCCGCGAGGGGGAGCTGACGTCGCTTGTCTGCGTCACCGGCCAGCATCGGGAGATGCTGGACCAGGTGCTTCGGCTGTTCGACATCCATCCCGATTTCGACCTCAAGCTGATGGCCCTGAACCAGGGCCTCAACGGCCTGGCGGCCGGCGCCCTGGCCGCCCTCGATCCGGTGCTGGAGGAGGTGAAGCCCGACCGCGTGCTGGTGCACGGCGACACCACCACCGCCATGGCCGCCGCTCTGGCCGCCTTCCATCGCCGTATTCCGGTGGGCCATGTGGAAGCGGGCCTGCGCACCTATCACCTCGACCAGCCATTCCCGGAGGAGATGAACCGCCGGGTGGTGGACGTGGTCAGCGACCTGCTGTTCGCCCCCACCGGCCGCGCCTGCGCCAATCTGGAGGGCGAGCGGCTGGAAGGCGAGATCCTCGTCACCGGCAACACCGTGATCGACGCGCTTCAGGCCACCCAGGCCCGCATCGCTGCCGACCCCGGCCTTGCCGCCGAGCTCGACCGGCCATTCGCCGGGCTCGATCCCGACAAGCGCATCATCCTGGTCACCGGCCATCGCCGTGAGAATTTCGGCCAGGGCTTCCTCAATATCTGCAATGCATTGGCCGACCTGTCGCGACGCCCGGACGTGGAGATCGTCTACCCGGTCCACCTCAACCCCAATGTGCGCGGGCCGGTGCACGAGGCCCTGTCGGGCCGGCCGAACGTCCATCTGGTGGCGCCCCTCGACTATCTGCCGTTCCAGCGCCTGATGCAGCGCGCCCACCTCGTGCTGACCGATTCCGGCGGCGTGCAGGAGGAGGCGCCTGCCCTTGGCAAGCCGGTGCTGGTGATGCGCGACGTCACCGAGCGGCCGGAGGCGGTGGACGCCGGGACGGTGCAGCTGGTGGGCACCCGGCGCGAGGCCGTCGTCGCCGCCGCCGCCGCCCTGCTGGACGACCCCGGCGCCTATGCGCGCTTCGCCAATCGCGTCAATCCCTACGGCGACGGGCAGGCGTGCCGCCGCATCGTCGATCGCATCCTCGGCCGCCCCGTGGCGGCGTTCACGCCCGAGATGTCCTCATCGCAGCAACGCCCCGCCGTGGGCGTTGCGCATGCCTTCAACCGCCATCGTGAGAGAATGACATGACACCTCATTTTGCACGTCGCGCGGCTTGCGCAATCCCGGCTGGGCTGGTCGCATTGACCCTGCTCGGCTCCCCGGTCTTTGCACAATCCGCCGATCCCATAGCCTCCGCCCTGCAGGAGCGGATTCAGGATCGGCTGATTACCCGCGAGATCACCCTCACCGATCTCGGCGTGGACGCGCCGGTGGTGTTCCAGGGCATGGACGCGCGCCGCGACGTCTACATCCCGGTGCCGGCGGGCGTGCCGCTCTCCAATCCCCGCTTCGTCGTCAATGCGGATTACCTGCGCGGCGACGGCGGCCGCACCACCATGGTGGTGGCGGTGGACGGCAATCCCATCTTCTCGCGCAGCCTGGACGGTGAGAAGGGCACGGTCAACACCACCGTGGACGTGCCCGGCACGCCCCGGCCCACCGGCTTCATGCGCTTCGGCGTCGCCTGGGCCTCGGTGGTCAGCGAGGACCTGTGCGCCGACGAGCGGGCCATCGGCAACGTGCTGAAGCTGATGCCGTCGAGCCGCTTCATCTATTCCTACGACGCCAGCCACGTGCGCGACCTGTCCACCGCCTGGAGCGCCATGCCCGGCTCGGGCTCGATGCTGGTGGCGGGCGGCGCGCTCGCCAAGGAGAGCTTCGACACCGCCTGGCGCCTCGGCCTGGCGGTCGAGACCGCCGGCAAGCGCATCGTCGTCAAGACCCTGCCCAGCATCGGCGACGAAGTGGACGTGTCGGGCCTCGATGTTCCGGCCGCCCTGCGGGTGGTGGCGCCGTTCTCCAATTTCGTGGGGGCCAACACCTACCGCATCCGCGACCTTGCCGAGGTGGGCGCGCTGCTGCTGCTGCCGTCCTCGCCGGTGGGCGCCGATATCGTGGTCGCCGACCCCAACCTTCTCAGCCAGGTGCGCAGCGCCCTTGAGGCCCTGTCGGCCCGGCTCGGCTCCCCCACCATGGGGCTGTTCAACGAGTGGCGCTCCAAGGCGGCCAGCCTCGGCAACGCGGTGGTGGCCACCGACGAGCTGAGCCTCCAGACCCTCGCCGGCCGCCCGGTGATCGCGGTCGGCGCCGGCGCCGGCGCCAAGGCGGCGCAGCTGTTCGACAGCTTCTGGCGCGGCACCATCGCCGCCGGCAACGTGACCATCCGCTCGGTGGACGCCCAGCCGGCCCCGCGCGATTCCATCCCGCTCTCCACCTTCGGCAATGCCGCCGGCAACCTGGACGTGCTGGCGCGCGGCGACTGGACCGTCAATTTCGACCTGGCCTCGGCCACCGCCGGCGCCTCGCTGCCCAGCCGCCTGAACCTGGACGTGGCCGCCGCCCCCGGCGCCGCCACCACCGACCCGGTGGTGTCCGTGTTCCTCAACGACGTGCTGCTGGCGGCCAAGCGCCTCGACGCCAACGGCCACCCCGAGCACCTCTCGGCGGCGATCCCGGTCTATGCCCTGGGCGCGCGCAACGTGCTGCGGGTGAGCTTCCAGCGCCAGCCGGTCAGCGACCGGTGCCGCGAGACGCCGCAGGCGTTTCCGGTGCAGGTGCTGCCCTCGTCCAACCTGGAGCTCGGCGGCTCGGTCTCCGGCGCCGACTTCCTGGGCGTGATCTCCGCCATGTCCGGCGGCGGTCGCGTGGTGGTGCCCGACACCTACCTGTCCACCGCCCGCTCCAGCGTGGTGCGGGTGGTGCGCGCGGCGGCGGCGGCGGGCGTCCCGTCCGGCTCGTCCAGCACCCTCGACGTGACCCCCCCCGGCGTGCCGTTCCGCGTCACCGGCTCCTTCCTGGCCCTCGACGTGCCCGCCCAGGGCGCCGACCTGAAGGCGCGGGTGGAGGGTGACCGCGTCATCGTCGGCAACAACGACGCCGCCCGCATCCTCGACGTCACCGGCCTCAAGAACGTGGCGCTGGTGCAGGCGGTGCGCGCCGACGGCAGCCGCGGCATCCTGTGGCAGTCCATCGGCCCGACGCCCATGACGCCCCAGAAGCCGGTGCGGCTGTCGCGCGGCGACGTGGCCATCGTCGGCGTGGACGGCACCCTGATCGAGCTCTCCGCCTCGGGCGCCGAGGCCGGCACCATCCGCGTGCCGGAGACCGAGGGCGCGGTCGCCACCCTGCAGCGACTGTGGCAGAACTCCGCCGAATGGGGCCTGCCGCTCGGCGTGGGCGCCGCGGCCCTGTTCTTCCTGCTGCTGATGCGCGCATCCTACGTGCGTCGCCGGGGCAACTGAGTCATCGGGGGACGACCACGATGTCACTCTACTGGCCCTACTTCCTCGCCGACTTCATTCGCATCGTCGAATATGCGTCGGCGGTGGTGGCGGTGCTGATCCTCCTGTCCTCGCTCGACGACCTGTTCGTCGACGCGTGGTACTGGACGCGGCGGGTGTACCGGCGGTTCGTCATCGAGCCGTTCATCCGCCCGCTGTCGGTCCAGGCCCTGTACCAGAAGGACGAGCAGCCGCTCGCCATCATGATCCCGGCCTGGCAGGAATCGGACGTGATCGCCGCCATGATCGAGAACATGGTGAGCACGCTCGATTACCGCCGCTACATGGTGTTCGTCGGGACCTATCCCAACGACCCCGACACCATCGCCGAGGTGGAGCGCATGCGCCGGCGCTACAAGCAGCTGGTGCGGGTGGAGACGCGCAATCCCGGCCCCACCAACAAGGCGGACTGCCTCAACGCGGTGGTTCGCGCCATCTTCCAGCACGAGCAGATGACCGGCACCGAGTTCGCCGGCCTCATCCTGCACGACAGCGAGGACGTGCTGCATCCCCTGGAGCTGCGCTTCTTCAATTACCTGTTGCCGCGCAAGGACCTGATCCAGGTGCCGGTGGTGTCGCTGGAGCGCCACTGGTCGGAGATGGTGGCCGGCATCTACATGGACGAGTTCGCCGAGTGGCACGCCAAGGACCTGATCGTCCGCGAGAGCGTGGCCGGCGAGGTGCCCTCGGCCGGCGTCGGCACCTGCTTCTCCCGGCGCGCGGTGCTGCATCTGAAGACCCACGACCAGGGCGAGGTGTTCAACACCCAGAGCCTGACCGAGGACTACGACATCAGCGCGCGCCTCAAAGAGGCGCACATGCAGGCCATCATCGCCCGGTTCCCGGTGGAGTACCGGGTGAAGCGCGAGACCTTCTTCGGCTTCGGCCCGGACAAGGAGATCCAGCTCTCCATGCCGTTGTGCGTGCGTGAGTTCTTCCCCGACACCTTCCGCACCTCCTACCGGCAGAAGGCACGCTGGGCGCTGGGCATCGCGTTCCAGGGCTGGCAGCACATGGGCTGGCAGGGCAGCCTCGCCTCGAAATACTTCCTGATGCGCGACCGCAAGGGCGTGTTCACCTCCGTTGTCACGGTGATCGCCTACGTGCTGGCGGTGATGTTCCTGCTGATCTATTTCGGCAACGAGATCGGCTTCATCCCCGAACGCTACCCCTCCATCTTCGCCACCGAAGGCTGGCTGCTGATGGTGCTGGCGGCCAACGCAGTGGCGTTCGCGCTGCGTCTGGTCCAGCGCTTCTACTTCGTCTCGGCCATCTACGGCTGGGAACAGGGGCTGATGTCCGTCCCCCGCGTGGTGATGGGCAATTTCGTGAACTTCGCGGCCACGCTCAGGGCCTGGAAGCTGTTCCTGGGACACATCTTCCTCGGTCGGCGCATCGTCTGGGACAAGACGATGCACGATTTCCCCGAGAACGACGCCTTCGCCCACCGGCGCCAGCGGCTCGGCGAGCTGCTGGTCATGTGGCAGGCGGTGCTGCCGGAGCACCTGGAGGAAGCCCTGGCGCTGCAGGGCGGGCAACAGCAGCCGCTGGGCCGCATCCTGGTCTCCAAGGGCTGGCTGGACGACGAGACGCTGGCGGAAGCCATCGCCTACCAGTCCAACATGCCGCGCACCCACATCACCGAGCACATGGTCAAGGAATTCCATGACCTGCTGCCGGTGGAACTGATGGTCCGCCGCCGCGTGATCCCGGTCGGCCGCGACGCCACCGGACGGCTGGTGGTGGCGGTGTCCTCGCCGCTCAGCGAGAAGGCCCTCGAAGAGGTGCGCGGGTCCATCGGCGACCTGCCGGTGCAGCGCATCGCCCGCGAGAGCGAGATCAACGACGGCCTGCGCCTCGTGCGCGGCACCGGCCGGGCCTTCGAGGGGGCGCAGTCGCCGCCGCTGCTGGGCGACCTCCTGCTGGAAAAGGGCTTCATGCAGCGCGAGGCGTTCGATGCCGCCATGGAGCACTATCGCCCGGACGTGGACGGCCGCATCGGCGAATATCTCGTGCGCTGCGGGATCGTGACGCCCGACGCGCTCGCCGAGACCATGAAGGAGCAGCAGCGCCGGCTGATGTTCATGCCGGCCTGACCGGCCGCGCGCCTGACGCGAGCTGAAACCGGCGGCCACTCCCCTGGCCGCCGGTTTCGCATCCGGCCCCGCCCGCAGGCGGCCCGCCAAGCTCAAGACCGCGCCGGCGCCATGGTGTAAGATGGTGCGGGAATGCTCCGACGGAGGGTCGCGCGAGGGCCATGATCAATCGACGTACCGCCCTGCTCATCGGCGTTGGCGCCGGCGCCGCCGCCGGTGTCGCCGGCACCCTCGGCGTCCAGACCCTCGACCGGTGGTCCAGGGCGCAGGGCCCGGCCCGGAAAGAGCTGGTGGACGGCATCGTCTGGCAGGTCCACGCCGGCTCCCTCGATCCCCACGGGGAGTGGGACCGGCTCGGCGCCCAGTCGCTGCTGCTGCAATGGATCGTGCTGAACGGCGTCGCCTTCGTGCCCGACCTCGGCATCCAGACCATCGCCGATCCGCCCAACTGGGCGCGCATCGCCGCGGAGCCGTGGGCCCGTTCCATCATCGTCGGCCTCGCCAGCCTCGGCAACGAGCCGGAGGCGCGGCGCAACGTGGCGGCGCTCATCGACCTGTCGGCCCGGATCGCGGAAAAGCCCCTGCCCTTCGCCGCCGCGGGCTATTATTTCCCGGTGGAGGCGGACCCCACCTGGATGGACGCGCCCAAGATGGGACCGCTTCTGTCCGCCTTGCCCCGGCCGCTGTGGGTGAGCGCCTATGACAACACCAACATCGGCGCCGGCCCCTTCGCCGACTGGATCGACAGCTGGTTGCCGAAGGACGTGGGCCTGTTCTTCCAGGATGGCGTGGGCCTTCACATGCGCACGGCGCAATCGGCCCGCCTCTACGCCGACGCGCTGGTGGCCAAGCTCGGGCCAGCGCGCTTCCGCATGATCCTGGAGGCCTTCCGGCCCGCTGGCGGCGACAAGCTGCGCCCGGCCACCCTCGCCGAGATCCGCCCGCAGATCGACGCCTATCGCGGCCTCGTCACGTTCGTGTTCGAGGCCCCCCATTACGTGGACCGCACCCTCGTCAACGCCCTGACGCGGTCCTAGGGCGTTTCCGGCGACACCCGCTCCGATGGCCTGCTGCGGCCCGCGTGTGTGCCGCGGCTGCGGGCGCAAGACTGCCCCGCACGTCTGCGGCGGGGCCCCGCGGCGGGGGCAGGCCCGCGGGCCGGAGCCCGCGGGATCAAGCCTCAGTGCCGGAAGTGGCGCACCCCGGTGAACACCATGGCGAGGCCCGCCGCGTCGGCGGCGGCGATCACCTCCGCGTCGCGCATGGAGCCGCCGGGCTGGATCACCGCCGTGGCGCCGGCCTCCACCGCCGCCAGCAGGCCGTCGGCGAACGGGAAGAAGGCGTCGGAGGCCACCACCGAGCCCTTCGTCAGCGGCACCGCGAGACCGGCCGCCGCCGCCGCATCCTCCGCCTTGCGGGCGGCGATGCGGGCCGAATCCACCCGGCTCATCTGGCCGGCGCCGATGCCCACGGTGGCGCGGTCCTTGGCATAGATGATGGTGTTGGACTTCACATGCTTGGCCACGCGGAAGGCGAACCGCAGGTCGTTCAGCTCCGCCTCGGTGGGCGCGCGCCTGGTCACCACCTTCAGGTCCAGGTCGTCGGCGCTCACATTGTCGCGGCCCTGCACCAGCAGGCCGCCGGCCACCGTCTTGACGGTGAGGCCATGGGCGCGCACGTCCGGCAGGCCGCCGGTGAGCAGCAGGCGCAGGTTCTTTTTCGCGCCCACCACGGCAATCGCCTCCTCGGTGGCGTCGGGAGCGACGATCACCTCGGTGAAGATCTCGACCATGGCGCGGGCGGCGGCGGCGTCCAGGGTGCGATTGACGGCGATGATGCCGCCGAAGGCTGAGACCGGATCGCAGGCCAGCGCCTTGACGTAGGCCTCTTCCAGCGACGCGCCCTCGGCCACGCCGCAGGGGTTGGCGTGCTTCACGATCACCACGGCGGCGGTGCGGGCGGGGTGGAACTCGGCCACCGCCTCGAAGGCGGCGTCGGTGTCGTTGATGTTGTTGTAGGAGAGCTGCTTGCCCTGCACCTGGCGGGCGGTGGCGACACCGGGGCGGATTTCGTCGGAGGTATAGAAGGCGGCCGACTGGTGCGGGTTCTCGCCGTAGCGCAGGGCTTCGATGAGCTTGCCGCCGACCGCGCGGTAGGCCGGAGCCTCTTCCTTCAGCTCGCGGGCGAACCAGTTGGAGATGGCGGCGTCATAGGCGGCGGTGCGGGCATAGGCCTTCTGGGCGAGGCGTCGGCGGGTGGCGAGCGTGGTGCCGCCGTGCTCGGCGATCTCCTTCAGCACCGCCTCGTAGTCGGCGGCGTCCACCACCACCGCCACGTCATTATGGTTCTTGGCGGCGCCGCGGATCATGGAGGGACCGCCGATGTCGATATTCTCGATGGTCTCGTCGAAGTCCGCCTTGCGCGCGACGGTGGCCTCGAACGGATAGAGGTTCACCACCACCAGGTCGATGGGGGCAATGGCGTGCGCGGCCAGCGACGCCTGATGGCCGGCGTCGTCGCGAATGGCGAGGATGCCGCCGTGGATCTTCGGATGCAGGGTCTTCACCCGGCCATCCATCATCTCGGGAAAGCCGGTGAGGTCGGACACGTCCTTCACCTTCAGGCCGGCGTCGGCGATGGCCTTCGAGGTGCCGCCGGTGGACACCAGCTCCACGCCATGCTGGGCGAGGGCGGCGGCGAACGGCACGAGACCCGTCTTGTCCGAGACCGAGATCAGGGCACGGGTCACGGGACGGATGTCGGCGGTCATGATGGGCGGCTCCTGTCACCGGAAAAGTGAATTTCGCCTATCACTAATAGCCGTGGCCCGAAAGGGTGCAGCGCGCCGCCCACCCCTGCGGCGGGCTCAGGGGTGCCGCCCCCGCCCCTCGCCTCTCCCCCGTCGCCTTCAGCGCGGGCGCGCGGCGCCGCGGCTGCCGATATAGGTGCCGGTGAACGGGCCGCCCTGGGCCTCGCGGGTGCGCATGAAGGTCCAGATGACGCGCGCGGTGTCGCGCACGTCGCCCAGCAGCACCAGCTGGGAGGTGCGGCGCGGCCCGCCCGAGGCGGCGAGATAGATGCTTTCCTCCACCGCCAGCGGCACGTGGGGCGCGGCGAACGCCCACGCCTCGCCATTGGGCAGGGTGAGCAGGGCGGTATGGGGATCGTCGAAGCGCTCCACCAGGACCTGGGGATGGAGGTGGAAGCGGATGGCGAAGGCGTTGGACCCCAGTTCCGCCCCCTCGACGTCGGGGCGGAACACGTCCTCGCCATCGAGCCGGTTGCCGTCGAGGGCCAAGCGCCAGGAGCGCTGGTGGACGAGGCCGAACTCCGGCTTGTAGCCGTCATGGCTGGCCCGCACCAGAATGGCCTCGTTGCGGGTGCCGCGCTGCACCTCCACCTGGGTCGGCCCGGCGACGACCGGCATGCCCATGAGGCCGGTGAGGCGCGGGCCCTTCAGGAAGCGGCAGGAGGAGGTATCGGCGATCACCGTGGTGGAATGGGCGGCGGTGGCGCGCGCCACCTGCCGCCACTGCTCGCGATTGGCCGCCGGCACCCCGCAATTGACCACGATGCGGTTGCGCCCGGTGGAAAACTCGAAGGCGAGGGCGCTCGCATGCGCCTCCCAGCTCACCGGGAACGGCGGCGGAGGGCCGGTATCGGCGATCACCACGGCGCCCTTGGCGTCGAGCCGCTGATAGCCGGAATACGGCGCGTTCGCCACCGGCGCGCCGCGGGCATCGTCGAAGGCGAGGATGGTGGCGAGCTGGTCGGCGGCGGTGAAGCTCATGCCATGGAAATGCGCGAAGGCGCCGTCGCCGTGGCGGAAGAAGCGCAGCATGGGCATCATCCGGTCCACCGCGTTCATCAGCGCGGCGGGCGCCTGCTGGTTGCGCGCGGTGAAGGCCTGACGCAGCGGCAGCAGGTCCAGCAGCAGGTCGATGAGCATGCCCGGATTGCGGGTGATCGGCCCGCCGTCGGGCAGGATCTGCCGGTCCAGCTCCTCGCCCAGGCGGCGCTGGGCCGCCTTCAGCAGCCGCCCCTGATCGGACATGCACAGGCCGGCGAAGGTGAGAGCGGTGATGACCAGCAGGCGCGGATAACCATCCGGCGCCTTTGTGGCGCCGCGCCGCAGGTGGCGCACCTGGCGGGCGAGCGAGCGCATGAAGCGGCGGTAGAAGTCGAGCTCGGCATCCTGCAGCAGGAAGGTGGCCTGGGTGAGCCAGGAAATCACCCGCCGGGCCGTCACCTCGGGCTCGGCGGCGATGGCGCGGGCGGTGCCGGGGTTGCGGATCCAGTCGCCCACCAGGGCGCGGGCGTTGGCGCGGGCGATGGTGGTGTTGGCGGCCTTCAGGTGGCGCAGCCAGCCGAAGCCGTGCAGGTGCTCGGCCCAGTCCAGGCAGGGCGGCGCCAGCTCGAACGGGGTGCGCCCGTCCAGCTGCACCGTCCGGCCGGCGAAGGCGAAGCGGCCGGCATAGATGTCCGCGGCGAGGGCGGGATCGCCGGCGCGCAGGTCCTGGGGGGCGATCAGCAGCCGCTCAGGCACCGGCACCGGCGCATAGGTGAGGCCGAGCACACCGCCGTCGGCGCGGGCGAGACGCGCGCCGACCCATTGGCCGGCGACGAGAATGGCGAGGCGCAGGCGGTCGGCGAGGCTGTCTCGACTCACGTGGGTCCCCCGGGGCGCCGCGCGCGAGGCGGAGGGGGGCGCGGACTGGAAACGCCCGGCTGTCCCATGCCACATGACAGTGTCTCCCCCCTCGGCACATCAGGCGGCGAATCGACAGGCCGGTGACGCATACGCCGATTCGGGCGGCGGGAGCGGGTGGCGGAAGCTCTCCGAGCGCCCGCCACGATACCCGTTAATCCCTTCTCACAAATGAGCTTTCAGCGTCACCCGATGCGCCTGAGACGAGCCGCGAAGAAGCCGTCGAGCCCCGAGCGTTCCGTTTCCCCGCGCATCCATTGACTGGGAAGAGTGCGCACATCCCCTTGAGGAGTTATGAACGGCGCGAGGCCTTCGATCTCGTCCGGGGCCAGCGGCACCCGCGCCACGTCCGGGCGCGCGGCGATGAGCCGCTCCACCTGCGCCTCCCCCTCCTCCGGCTCCAGCGAGCAGGTGGAATAGACCACCAGCCCGCCCACCTTGACGAGGCTCACCGCGTGGTCGAGCAGGCGCGCCTGCAAGGCGGCGAGGGTGGCGATGTCGGACGGCCGCTTGGCCAGGGCGATGTCCGGGTGCCGGCGCAGGGTGCCGGTGGCCGAGCACGGCGCGTCGAGCAGCACCGCGTCGAACGGTCCGCCGGCGAACTGGGCGGTGTCGGTCTCCACCACGGTGGCCGACAGCTTGAGACGGGCGAGGTTTTCCCTGAGCCGGGCGAGGCGGACGGCGGAGCGGTCCACCGCCGTCACCACCGCCCCGGCGGCGGCGAGCTGGGCGGTCTTGCCGCCGGGCGCGGCGCACAGGTCCGCCACCTTGAGGCCGGCCACGTCGCCCAGCAGCCGGGCGGGCAAGGCGGCGGCGGCGTCCTGCACCCACCAGTCGCCCTCGGCGAAGCCCGGCAGCAGCCGCACCGGGCCGGCCTGCAGCACCCGCACGGTGCCGGTGGGCAGCAGCTCGCCGGACAGCCGTCCGGCCCAGCCCGCCGGATCGGCCTTCACCGAGATGTCGAGCGGAGGTTCCACCGCATGCATGGCGGCGATGGCGCGGGCGGCCTCCAGGCCGTATGCGGCGCTCCAGCGCTCGCGCAGCCAGGCCGGCGTGTCGGCCAGGAAGGGGTCGATCCCCTCCAGCACCGTCGCCTTGTCGCGGGCGATGCGCCGCAGCACCGCGTTGACGAGGCCGGCGAAGCCCGCGGTGGTGCCATCGGCACGGGCGAGATCGACGCTGAGACCGACCGCCGCATGGTCGGGCACGTCCATGAACAGCAGTTGCGTCGCTCCCGCCAGCAGCACCGGCTCCAGCCGTGGCGCCGATTTGGGCAGGCCGCGTTCCAGCAGCCGCCCCAGCACCGCGCGCAGCGTGCCGATCCGCCGCAGGGCGGTGGCGACGATGCGATAGGCCAGCGCCCGGTCGCGCGGATCGAGCCCCGCCGGCGCGCTTTCGAACGCGTCCTCCAGCGTGGTGTTGTGGTTGAGGATGCGGTCCAGACCGTCCACCGCGAGGCGCCGGGCGGCGAACCCCGCCGGAGCGGCGGCGCGGGGCGGATGGGCGGAGCGCGCAGGCGCCCTGTTGGGCGATTTCGCGGGCGGTTTCACAGGCGGTTTCATCGCCGGAGATAGAGCACGAACCGGCCCGTCTCGCCAGCCAGGCACCGCCCCGGCGCTTCGATTGCATCATTTTACCACCGACAGGAGGATGCCTTGCCTCCAAAGCCCTGATCCCGTAAGAGACATTGGCAACGCCCCGGACCAAAGCCGGGGCTTTGCTTTGTTCGCGCGGGCCGATCTGACCCGCGCCGCGCGAGGAGGCAATTCAGCGTGGCCAACGTGGTCGTGGTCGGCTCTCAGTGGGGCGACGAAGGCAAGGGTAAGATCGTCGACTGGCTCTCCGAGCGGGCGGACGTGGTGGTGCGATTCCAGGGCGGGCACAATGCCGGCCATACCCTGGTGGTCAACGGCGTCACCTACAAGCTCTCGCTCCTGCCGTCGGGCGTGGTGCGGCCGGGCAAGCTCTCGGTGATCGGCAACGGCGTGGTGCTGGACCCGCAGGCGCTGGTGGACGAGCTGGCGCGGCTCGCGGCCCAGGGGGTCGAGGTCGGCCCGGATCGGCTGCGCATCGCCGAGACCACGCCCCTCATCCTGCCGCTGCATCGCGAGCTCGACGCCCTGCGCGAGAACAGCAATCCCGGCACCCGCATCGGCACCACCAAGCGCGGCATCGGCCCCGCCTACGAGGACAAGGTCGGCCGCCGCGCCATCCGCCTCGTCGACCTGGTGGACGCCGCGGCCCTGCCGGCCAAGGTCGAGCGCCTGCTCACCCACCATAACGCTTTGCGGCGTGGCCTCGGCCTCGATCCGGTGGACGGGGCGGCGCTGGTCGGCGAGCTGCTGGCCCTCGCCCCCAAGGTGCTGCCGTTCATGGACCGGGTGTGGGAGCTGCTGGATCAGGCGCGCCGCGACGGCAAGCGCATCCTGTTCGAAGGCGCCCAGGGCGCGCTGCTGGACATCGACCACGGCACCTATCCGTTCGTCACCTCGTCCAACACGGTGGCCGGCTCCGCCTCCAGCGGCACCGGCATCGGCCCCGGCGCGCTCGGCTATGTGCTCGGCATCACCAAGGCCTACACCACCCGCGTCGGCGAGGGGCCGTTCCCCAGCGAGCTCACCGACGAGGTGGGCAAGGCCCTGGGCAGCAAGGGCCACGAGTTCGGCGTGGTCACCGGCCGCGCCCGCCGCTGCGGCTGGTTCGACGCCGTGCTGGTGCGCCAGACCGTGCGCACCTGCGGCATCCACGGCATCGCGCTGACCAAGCTCGATGTGCTCGACGGCTTTACCGAACTTAAAGTCTGTGTCGGATATAAGGTGGATGGCGAAGTCATCGACCATCTCCCCGCCGAAAGCGGGGCGCAGGCGCGGGCCGAGCCCATCTACGAGATCATGGACGGGTGGCAGGATTCCACCGCCGGCGCCCGGTCCTGGGCGGACCTGCCGGCGGAAGCGGTCAAGTACGTGCGGCGGGTCGAGGAATTGATCGGCTGCCCGGTGGCGGTGTTGTCCACGAGCCCGGAGCGGGACGACACCATTCTGGTCCATAATCCGTTCCAGGATTGATCGGAGACCTCCAACCCGAAGGCGAAGCTTAGGCGCTGATGGCTGACTATTATCCGCTCCTCGCCCGCGCAGTCTCCGCCCTTCCGCAGAACACTGCGGAGGCGCGGAAGGCGGTGTTCGACCGTGCCCGCACCGCCTTGCTGCGGCAGCTGCGCGGGGTGGACCCGCCCCTGCCCGAAGGCGAGATCACGCGGGAGCGCCTGACCCTCGAGGAGGCGATCCGCCGGCTCGAGGCGGAGCACGCGCCCCAGGACAATGTGAAGCCATCCCCCGAGCCCGAGCCGGCCAGCAAGCCGGCGGCAAAGCCTGCCGCCACCGACGCACCGGCGACGGCCCCGGCCGTCGCCGACGGCCCGGCGAAGCCTGAACCGGTTGCGCCGGTGGCATCGGCCCCGCCGTCTCCGCCGCCCGCTGCCTCTCCCTCTGTCGCTCCGTCATCTCCCGCCGGGGCGGAGGAGCCGTCGGCGTCCTCCGAAGGTGCGGAGGCGCCTGCGGCCGCTTCGGACGATTCGGAAGCCGCGCCCCGCCGCGGCGTCCTGCGCCGCGGCGAAGTGCGCAGCCGCGAGCCGGCGGCCCCGGTTCGCCCGAGCGTGCGCGCGCCGGAGCCGCGCAAGGCTTCCTGGACGCGGTTCGCCCTGTGGGCGGTGCTGGCGGCGGTCGTGCTCGGCGGCATCGTGTTCGCCGTGGTCGGCCTCGGCCTGTTCACGCCCAGCCAGCAGACCGCCGCCACCGCGCCCGCCGCGACGCCCGCTCCGCCCGCCGAGCAGCCCAAGAGCGAGGACCGCGTGGCGTCCAGCTCCGGCGACGCCGCGCGCCGCGCGCCCGCCCCGAACCGGGTCGCCGGCGCGCAACGGGCGGTGCTGCTGGAGGAGAGCCCGGGCGGCACCAGCCCGCCCCAGACCTTCGAGGGCACCGTCACCTGGAAGACGGAGACCTTCAATGCCGGCCCCGGCCTGCCGCCGGACATCGGCCTGCGCGGCGAGATCGTGATTCCCGAGCGGCAGATCGCCATGGGCTTCGTGTTGCGCCGCAACACCGACCAGACCCTGCCGGCCTCCCACACCATCGAGATTTCCTTCAAGCTGCCGGCCGACTTCGCCTTCGGTGGCGTCGCCAACGTGCCGGGCGTGCGCGCCAAGCAGAGCCAGCAGGCCCAGGGCGTCCCGCTGGCGGGTCTTGCCGTGAAGGTCAGCCCCACGCTGTTCCTGCTCGGCCTGTCGCCCACCGCCGCGGACCGCCAGCGCAATCTGGCCCTGCTCCAGCTCTACCCGTGGTTTGACGTGCCGGTGGTGTACACCAACAACAAAAAGGCGGTGTTCGTGTTCGAGAAGGGACCGGCCGGCGAGCAGGCGTTCAACGACGCCTTCTCGGCCTGGGGGGAGCTGCTCCAGCCGCCGCCCCAGCAGCAGCCGGCCCCGGCCGAGCAGCCCAACGGCGGCTGACCCGCCTCGCGAACGCGGAACGCACGAAGGGCCGGTGACGGGATCACCGGCCCTTCGTGCGTTTCATCCTCTGACGGGCCGGGCGGGGCTGCCCGCGCGCGTTCAGCGCCAGCCGAGGGCCGGGGCGACGTGGGTCAGGATCGCCTCGATGACATGGGCGTTGTAGTCGACACCGAGCTGGTTTGGCACGGTCAGCAGCAGGGTGTCGGCCTCGGCGAGGGCCTCGTCCTGGGCCAGCTGCCGCACCAGCGCGTCCGGCTCGGCGGCATAGCTGCGGCCGAAGATGGCGCGGGTCTGCGGATCGATGAATCCGATCTGGTCCTGCTCCTGGCCGCCATTGCCGAAATAGGCGCGGTCGCGATCGTCCACCAGGGCGAAGATGGACCGGCTCACCGAGACCCGGGGGGCCCGGTCGTGGCCGGCGGCGGCCCAGGCGGCGCGATAGGCGCGGATCTGCCGGGCCTGCTGCACGTCGAACGGCTCCCCGCTCTCGTCGTTTTTCAGGGTCGAGCTCTGCAGGTTCATGCCCATCCGGGCCGCCCATTCGGCGGTGGCATCGGAGCCGGCGCCCCACCAGATGCGCGCGCGCAGGCCCTCGGAATGGGGCTCCGGCCGCAGCAGGCCGGGCGGGTTGGGAAACATGGGGCGCGGGTTCGGCTGGGCGAAGCCCTGGCCGCGCAGCACCTCCAGGAATACCTCGGCATGGCGGCGGCCCATGTCGGCGTCGCTCTGGCCCTCGGCGGGCTGGTAACCGAAATGGCGCCAGCCATCGATCACCTGCTCGGGCGAGCCGCGGCTGATGCCGAGCTGGAGCCGCCCGCCGGCGATGAGGTCGGCGGCGCCCGCGTCCTCCACCATGTAGAGCGGGTTCTCATAGCGCATGTCGATGACGGCGGTGCCGATCTCGATGCGGCGCGTCCTGGCCCCCACGGCCGCCAGCAGCGGGAACGGCGCCGCCAGCTGGCGGGCGAAATGGTGGACGCGGAAATAGGCCCCGTCGGCGCCCAGTTCCTCCGCGGCCACCGCCAGCTCGATGGATTGCAGCAGCGCGTCAGCCGCCGAGCGCGTCTGAGAATGGGGTGAGGGAGTCCAGTGCCCGAAGGACAGAAAGCCGATCTTCTTCACGATGCCGCCATGCCAGAGGAAAGGACCGGCAGGCTACCGCGCGCCACCGCGAAACGCACGGCCGGCGTGCGCGCATGACGCTATTGTGTTTCCGGGGCCTCCCATTTCTTGCATAATTGCAAATATTAGCCGCAATCGCTTGGCCCCCTGCACGCCATCGCCCGCCCTGTCCCGCCCGTTGCTCCGTCTCGTGCCGGCCCCCTCCCTTGCCCCTCCCTTGCCCCTCCCCTGCCCGGGACGGGCCGTCAGGCCAGGCCCAGGCTTTCCAGCCAGCGCACCAGCGCCGCACGGCAGGCCTCCGGCCGCTCGATCTGCAGCAGGTGCCCGGTGCCGGCCACGGCTTCGTAGGCGAAGCCGCCCTCGGCCGAGAGCGCGGCGTTGGCGCGGCCGGTGGGGCCGGTTCCCTCCAGCTCCGGATCGGCGCCGATGATCTTCACTGGCAGCGGCGCGTCCGCCGCCGCCGGCCACAGGTCGAGGTTCAGCGCCTGCAGGTAGATGGCGGCCTCCAGCTCGCGCGGGCAGCGCAGGGTCCAGTCGGCGCCGTCGGGCCGCAGGATCGCCCGCGCCATCTCCACCCGGCTGCGCGGCGTCCACCGGCTCTGGGCGCGGCCGGTGGCGAACTGGGCGGCGAGCTGGTCCGGGTCCGTGAAGCGGGCGGGCCGGTCGAGGGCGAACGACACCAGCTTGATCTCGAACGCCCGCATGGCCTCGTACAGGGGGTGGGCGGGAGGCGGCACGCTGGGCGGATCGTAGAGCGCCAGCCCCGCCCACAGGCGCGGCCCCTCCACCGCCTGCTTCAGCGCGGCGCGGGCCGACATGGAGTGGAACACCCCGATCCCCGGCTTGTCCCCGAACGCGCCTCGCGCCGCCACCGCCACCGCTTCGAGGTCGCGCGCCAGCTGCCGGTAGTGGTGACCGTCGCCGCCGGCGGGCGGATTGCGCCCGTGGTTGCGCATGTCGAACAGCAGCAGCTCGAACCGCGCGGCGAGCGGCTCCCAGAAGTCGCGATAGCCGTCGATGGCGAAGCCATTGCCATGGGACAGGAACAGGCGGGCGCCGCCGGCATGGCCAGTGCGGCGCAACAGGATTTCGGCCCCGTCCGACAGGGGGACGGACGTGGTCTGCTCGGCGGCGGGTGACACGGGTTCGCTCCTCGACCGGTGGTCAGTGGCGGGCGAGATGGTCCGTCAGGGCGGCCAGGAACGCCTCCGGCGCCTCGATGGGGGTGATGTGACCGGCATCGGGCAGGGTCACATGGACGGCGCCGGGGATCGCGGCGGCGGCTTCCGCCAGCTTGTCCGGCGGCGCGCCCTTGTCCTGCGCCCCACCCAGGATCAGCGTCGGCACGGTGATGAGAGGGAGGCGCGATCCGTAGGCCAGCGTCTTCAGCGCCTCGCAGCAGCCCTCGTGGCCCACCGGGCTGGTGGTGGCGACAAGCGCGCGGATCTTGTCCAGCACCGGCGGGTTGGCCGCCACCGTCTCTGGGGTGAACCAGCGCTCCACCGAGAGCTGGGCCAGGCTCTCCATGCCCAGGGTCCGGGCCTTGTCGATGCGCGACTGGAAATAGGCCGCATAGTCGGGCGGTGCGTCGGGACGGGCGTCGCAGGCGACCAGGGAGCGCAGGCGCTCCGGCGCGCGGATCGCGAGGCCGTAGCCGATCATGCCGCCGATGGACAGGCCCACCCAATGGGTGGTCTCGATGCCAAGCGCGTCGAGCAGACCCAGGGCGTCGTCCTCCAGCTCCGGGAAGCTGTAGGGGCCGGGCGTGGCCTCGCTCAGGCCGTGGCCGCGCTGGTCGTAGCGCAGCACGCGGTAGCGGTCCTTGAGGGCGTCGGCCACGTCGTCCCAGAGCCGCAGCCCGTTGCCCAGCGCGTGGGCGAAGGTGACCACGGGGGCGTCCTGCGGGCCCTCGATCTCATAGCTGAGGCGGATGCCATTGACGGTGGCGTGCATCGTGGAAGGTCCTGCGCGAGGGGTCAGTGGTCTTCGCCGACGTATTCCAGGTCGTCGGCGATCTTGAGCTCGATGAGCACGTTCTCGTCGCTGGACTCGGGCGCCAGCAGCGAGCGATGGGCGATGCCCTTGGGGATGAACAGCATGTCCCCGGGCTTCATGGTGACGTTGCCGAGCTCGGTTTCCCAGGCCAGCGCCCCTTTCACGCAGAAGATGATCTCGTGGGCGTCGATGTTGCGATGCCAGAACGACATGTCTTCCTTGCGCCGCTTGGAGACGTCCACCTTGGTGCGCGGGGAGGTGAACAGGCGCAGCGGCGTGCCGTCGGCGCGGGTGGCGTTGGTGGGCGCGAAGGTGTCGTCGAACACGTTGATGAGGCGGAAGATGTCGCCATTCTCCAGGACCCCAGCATTGATCACCGGCGGCTGGTGGTGGGCGATCACCACGTTCTTGCCGTTGATGGTCACCTTTTCGGTGTAAGCGCGGGGCGCATCTTTGCCTGCCGGCGCCGGCGCCGGCGGCGCGGGCTCGGCGGCGGCCTTTGCGGCGGCCTTGGTGGGCGCTTTGGCGGGGGCTTTGGCGGGCGTTTTGGCGGGCTTGCCGGCGGGCGGGGGGGTCATGGGCTCGGGTTCCGTGCGGGGGAAGTGAGGCGGTAAAACAGGCGATCGCCGGCGGAGATCTCCTCCACCGCGCCACGGCGGCGCAGGTGGTTGAGATGGGCCAGGGTCTCGCCCATGGCGAACGACACCTGGTGCCCGTCGAGGGCGAACGGGAACAGGTGGGCCATTCCCTCGGCGGCGCTGATGGCGTGCCCGTCCGCCGGGAAGGCCCCCAGCAGGTGGGCGAGCCGCTCCTCATGATGCCGCCCCAGGGCGTCGAGGCGGCCATGCAGCCCCTGGAACGGCCGCTTGTGGGACGGCAGCACCAGCACCGCGTCGTCGACCCGGCTGCGGATGCGCGCCAGGGCGGCGACATAGGCCGCGATCGGGTCGGCGTCGGGCTCGCCCGGATAGACGCTCACGTTGGGGGTAATGGCGGGCAGCACCTGGTCGCCGGAGATGTAGAGGCCGCGCCGGAGATTGTGGAGGGTGGCGAGGTCCGGCGAATGGCCGGCGCCGGTGATCACCTGCCAGTCGTCGTCGCCGAGGCGCAGCACGTCGCCGTCGGCGATGCGCCGGTAGGCCGGCGGCAGGTCCACGCTGGCGCCATAGCGCAGGAAGCCTTGGCGGTAGGTTTCCACATGGGCCTCGCCCAGGCCATGGCGGCGGAAGAAGCCGGTGGAGGCGGTGATGTCGTCGCTGTAGCCGTCATGCCAGGCGACGTGGGCGGCCAGCCATTCGAGCTGCGTCATCTCCGGCGTCAGGCCCCAGCGCCGGGCGATGAAGCCGGCGTTGCCCAGGTGGTCCGGGTGGAAATGGGTGACGACGAGGCGCGTCAGCGCCCGCCCGCCCAGGGCGGCGCGCCACGCCTCCTCCAGCATCTGGCGATGCTCCGGCGAGCCGAAGCCGCAATCCACCATGGTCCAGCCCTCGGCGCCATGGATGAGCCAGAGGTTGACCTGCTTCAGGCCGCGAAACGGCAGCGGCGTGTCCAGCCGCAGCAGGCCGGGGGCCACCTCCTCCAGGCTCCAGGAGGGAGTTGAGGGCGGGGACGCAGTGGAGGAAGAGGGCGCGGCGGCGGTCATTGGGCGGCCTCCCGTGGCGCATCTGGCTGAACGTCGTTGAGGGTCCTGGCGGCGTCGAGCACCGCCTCGACGATGGCGTGATAGCCGGTGCAGCGGCACAGATGGCCGCTCAGCACCTCTTCCACCCGGGCCCGGTCGGGATCGGGATCGCGCGCCAGCAGCTCCGTGAAGGACATCAGGATGCCCGGTGTGCAGAAGCCGCATTGCAGCGCGTGATGGGCGTGGAACGCCTGCTGCAGGGCATTGAGGCGACGCCCGTCCGGCGCCAGCCCCTCCACCGTGCGCACCGCGCGCCCCTCCACCTGCACGGCAAGGGTGAGGCAGGCGCGCGCCGCCAACCCGTCGATGAGCACGGTGCAGCAGCCGCAGACGCCGTGCTCGCAGCCCACATGGGTGCCGGTGGCGTCCAGATGGTCCCGCAGCAGATCTGTGAGCAGCAGGCGCGGCTCCACCGCCGCGCTCACCGCCTGCCCGTTGAGGGTGAAGCGGATGACCGGCCGCTCGTCCTTGCTCACGCCGCGCATGCGCGGGCCTCCTTCACCAGGGCGGGCGCCAGCCGGCGCACCAGATCACGCCGGTAATGGGCGCTGGCGTGCACGTCGTCGCTGCCGCCGGCGGCGCGGGCCAGGGCGTCCGCCGCGCGCGCCAGCCGGTCCGGGTCGGCGGCCTCGGCGGGGGCGAGGCGCCGCACCAGCGGCCGGTCGGCGACGCCGCCGACAGCAAGGCGCACCGCGCCGTCGGCGGCGGCCACCGCCGCCACCGCGACGATGGCGAAATCCCCATGCCGCCGCGCCACCTCGCGGAAGGCAAAGCCCGTCCCCGGCATCTCGGGAAAGCGCACCGCGACGATCATCTCGTCCGGCGCGCGGGCGGTGGAGAGCAATCCGGTCTGGAAGGCGGCGGCGGGCAGTACCCGGGTGGCGCGGGCCGAGCGCAGCACCACCTCGCCCTCCAGCGCCGCCAGCGCCAGTGGAATCTCCGATGAGGGATCGGCATGGGCCACCGAGCCGCACACCGTGCCCCGGTTGCGGGTCTGGACATGGCCAACGAACGGCAGGGCGCGGGCCAGCAGCGGCAGGGCGGCCGGCAGCTGCGGCCAGGCCAGCAGCTCGCTCTGGGTCACGCCGGCGCCGATCTCCACGCGCCCGCCGCGCCGCTCGATGCGCTTCAGCTCCGGGATGCGGGCGATGTCCACCAGCAGGCCCGGCTCGGCGAGGCGCAGGTTGAGCAGCGCCATCAGCGACTGGCCGCCAGCCAGGACGCGGGCGTCCTCCCCCCGGGCCGCCAGCAGGTCCAGCGCCTCCGCCACGGTCTCCGGGCGGGCATAGTCGAACGGGCGCGGCTTCATGACGGGGTCCGGTGAGGCAAGACGCGGCGGAGGAGACGCGCCAGCCAATGGGGCGCCGGCGCGGGAGCGAGCACGGCGGCGAGGCGCTCGAAGAACTGGCCGATGACGATGCCGGCGGCCGCCTCCAGCATGCGCCCGCCCACCGCGGCCACCTTGCCGCCCACCTCGACTGAAAAGTCATAGCCGATGCGGGTGCCGGCCGCGGTGGGCGTCAGCGTCAGCCGGCCGCCGCCGGCGGCGGTGCCGAGCGGGCCGGACAGGCCACCGGACAGCAGGCCGGAGCAGGGCGGGTCGAGCTCGCTCAGCACCACCTCGGCCAGGAAGCGCCCGCGCACCGGGCCGACCCCGAGCACCACCTCGGCGGTGTAGGCGTGCGGACCGGTGGCGCCGAGGGCACCGCAGCCGGGGATGGCGCGGCGCAGGGTGTCGGGGTCGAGCAGCGCCGCCCAGACCCGCTCGGGCGCCGCCGCCACCTCCACCGCGCCGGACCCGGACAGGCGCCGGCCGGGGGACGCCTGCGCGGGGGCGGCCTGCGCAACCGCGTCCACCGGCGCATCGTCCGGCGCGGCGGCGTTCAGGGCGGCGTGAAGCCGGCGCGGGGTGGCCGGCAGGGGCACTTCGGAAAGACCCAGCGCATCGGCCAGGGCATTGGCGATGCAGGCCGGCACGCTCATGCAATTGCCCTCGGCCAGGCCCTTGGCGCCGAGCGGCGTGAACGGCGAGGGGGATTCCATGTGCAGCAGTTCCAGCGCCGGCACCTCGTGCACCGATGGCACGACGTAGTCGGCGAAGGTGCCGGTCAGGAAGGCGCCGTCCGCGTCGTAGACGAATTCCTCGTAGAGGGCGGTGGCCAGCCCCTGGACGAAGGCGCCGCGGATCTGCCCCTCGGCGATCAGCGGATTGAGCAGGCGGCCGGCGTCATGCATGGACACGTAGCGGTCCACCCGCACCTCATAGGTGTCGGGGTCCACCTCCACGCCGCACATGTCGAACACGAAGCCGTAGGTGAGCGAGGTGTTGATGCGGTCGTCGGGGCTGGGGGCGGAGAGCTGCTCCGGATTCCAGACGCCGGTCTCGCGCAGCGCCGCCGGCACCCCGTCCGGCAGCAGCGCCGGGGCCCAGTGGGCGGTGCCGGCGACGCGGGCGAAATCGAGGCCGTTGGCCGGATTGGCGCGGCTGCGCACCCGCCCGTCGGCGAACTCGATCTCCGAGGCGTCCACGTTCAGCAGGCCGGCGGCGGTGCGGGCGAGGCGCTGGCGCAGCTTCATCGCCGCCAGATGCGCCGCCACCGCGGTGCCCGGCGAGAAGCGGCAGGAATAGGTGCCGGCGGCGATCGACCAGGCATCCTTCTGGGTGTCCAGCTCCAGGTCCACCCTGATGCGGTCCATGGACAGGCCGAGGGCGTCGGCGACGATCTGCGACAGCACCGTGGCGTGGCCCTGGCCCTGTACCGTCACGTCGGCGGTCACCAGCACCGCGCCGAGGGGATCGATGCTGACCGTGGCCATTGAGACCGCCCCGTTCTTCGGCCCGTTGCGCTCGCGCACGGCGGCGGGGAGGATGTTGGAGAGATAGCCCATGTTGGACATGCCGGGCTCGACCACGGCGGCGAAGCCGATGCCGTAGAGCTTGCCGGCGGCGCGCGCCTCCTCCCGCCGCCGCTCGAGATCCTCGAGCCGGCCATCGGCCAGGGTCTGCGCCACCGCGGCCGGATAGTCGCCGGAATCGTAGAGGGCGCCGGCCGCCGCGCGGTAGGGAAAGACGCCGGCGGGAATGAGGTTGCACCGGATCACGTCCAGCGGGTCGAGGCCGAGCTCCACCGCGATCCGGTGCATCAGCCGCTCCAGGGCGAAATAGAGCTGCGGCCCGCCGAAGCCGCGCACCAGCCCCACCGGGGCGCGATGGGTGAGCACCACGCGGTTGCGGATGGACAGGTTCTGGATGTCGTAGGCGCCGGTGGTGGCGCCGTGCATGCGATAGAGCGGGCCGGGCATGGGCGCGCGCAGGAAGGCGCCGTAGTCCTCGATCTGGTCGAAGTGGAGCGCCAGCACCCGGCCATCGGCGGCCACCGCCGCCTCCGCCTCGGTGACCCGGTTGGGGCCGGAATTGGCGGCGACGAGGTGCTCGTTGCGGTCCTCCACCCATTTCACCGGCCGTCCGACCAGCCGCGCGGCGGCCGCCATCAGCACCATGTAGGGGAAGATGGCGAGCTTGATGCCGAAGCTGCCGCCGCTGTCCGGCGGCGTGCGCACCCGGAGCCGGTTGCCCGGCACCTTCAGGGCCCGGGCCATCACCGGATGCACGGTGTACGGGCCCTGGAAATTGGCGCTGATGTCGTAGCTGTCGTCGGCCGGGGCATACTGCGCCACCACCACGAAGCACTCCATGGGGGTGAAGGAGCTGCGCGGATATTCGGTGCGCAGGCGCACCCGGCGCTGCGCGCGGGCGAACGCGCCCTGCGGGTCGCCGTACTGGAAGTCTCGGGTGGAGATCACATTGGCGCCGGCGGCGGCGTGCACCAGCGGCGCGTCGTCGCGCAGGGCGTCGGCGATGGTCACCGCCGCCGGCAGCGGCGCATAGCGCACGCTCACCCGTTCGGCGGCGTCCTCTGCCAGATAGCGGCTCTCGGCCAGCACCAGGGCCACCGGCTCGCCCACGAACCGCACCACCTCCACTGCCAGCGGCCACTGGTCGATGGGCGCCTTCAGCACCACCATGAACGGCGAGGTGACCTGGCGCAGGTCCTCGCCGGTCAGCACCGCGGCCACGCCCTCGACGGCGCGGGCGGCGGCGGTGTCGATGCCGAGGATGCGGGCATGGGCGTGGGGCGAGCGCACCACATGGGCGTGGAGCGTGCCCCGGGGCGCGGGCAGGTCGTCCGCGTATCTTCCCCGACCGGTGAGGAGCGCGGTATCCTCGATTCGCGGCAGCGGACGCCCGAGCACGCCCTCGCCCACGGGGATCGTCATGGACGGCGCTCCGGGCGCGCCGGCCGGGCGCGGCGCCCGAGCGACGAAGGGACGTGGATGCGGGGCAAGGCGAAAACTCCCACGGCGCCATCGGGCGAACCCGCCCACGCGTCGAAATTGATTTATCGTACGATTATACGATTAATAGCGCCCTGACAATCACCCTCAGCCCGCCGAGGCCCGCGATGACTCCCGACAGGACCGACGTGCTGATCCGCGACGCCGAGGTGGCGGACGTGGCCCGCGTCATCGACATCGATGCCCGCATCACCGGCATCGCCAAGCCGGACCTGTGGTACGGCAAGTATTCCTCCGCGAAATACCTCGCCAACGCCCGGCCGTTCCTGGTGGCGCTCGATGCCGAGCGGATCGTCGGCTATGTCCTGGGCGAGGTCCGCGAATGGGAGTTCGGCGCGCCGCCGTCCGGCTGGCTCTATGCCATCGGGGTCGATCCGCAGGTGCGGCAGGCGGGGCTCGGCGCCAAGCTGTTCGAGGCCCTGCGCGCCCGCTTCCGCCGCCTGGGCATCCGCAAGATGCGCACCATCCTGCATGTGGAAGACGACCTGCTGATGTCCTTCTTCCGCAGCCAGGGGATGATGGCCGGCCCCTTCATCGAGCTGGAAACCCTCACCTCGGCGCCACCGCCCGCCGATTCGACGCGGACCTGACCGCGCCATGAAGCTGCATTATTCCACCTGGTACGCCATCTGGGCGGTGGTCGAGCTGGCGGCGCGGCCCAACGCCCAGGTCTCCGCCAGTGAGCTGGCGGCGAAATACGGCATGTCCCAGCACCATCTGGCGAAGGTGCTGCGCACCCTGTCCCTGGCCGGCATCGTGGAATCGGTGCGCGGGCCGGGCGGCGGCTGCACCTTCATCGGCAACGCCAAGCGCCTCACCATGTACGACCTCATCACCCTGCTGGAGGGGGACGGGGAGCCGCACCCGCCGGGCGGGGGCGAGCTGCCGCCGCTGGCCCAGGAGGTCAACCGGGTGCTCGACGAGATCGATCGCATCGCCGCCGCGACGCTGAAATCGGTGACGATCCAGACCCTCATCAACAACGGGCGGCGCCACGCCGCGCCGACGGCGGCGAAGCCGGCGGCGGTGGACGACACCGGCTTCTCGCCACCGCCCTGGATCGTGGACATCTGACATCGTCGACCCTGCGCCCGGTCCGGGAGCGGGGCCGGGCCCCCTTGAGCCACGCGAGCCTTGCCAGGGGATCGCGCGTCGAAGCGCGGCTTCCGGCGCTCCGGCCAGGGCCGCCCCGCGTGCCCCCTCGGCCGCGCTTCCACCTCCCCGCACGCCATCGCGCGCCGGGCCGTTTCCCTGCGCCGCCTTCCGCACCTCATGCGCGCGCCGCGCCGTAGCGGGCCGCGGTCGCCGGTGTGCGAGGGGCGCGCCGGGATAATTTCATACTCTTATACGAAAATAGAGTTGACTCTTATCCCATAAAATCTGTCTATTAAATTATATCGAATGCGCCGCGTCGGATGCGCCATGCGGGGCCCGCCCCGACCGATGGCCGTGCCGCGCCAGCGCTCCCCAATCGCCCGCTCACTCAAGGCAGCCGTGGAATGTCCGTACAGAAAAGCCGCGTTCTCGGGGGGCTGGCGCTCGGCCTGACCCTTGCGTGCCTCGCCACCGCGCCGGCGGCGGCGGAGCCGGAACCGTTCCGGTTCGGCTACCTCACCGACGCCTCCGGCCCCATGCAGGGCACCTTCAAGGCCACGCTGGACGGCTTCCAGCTGTTCGTGAACCAGCTCAACGCCGCCGGCGGCGTGAAGGGGCGCCCGTTCGACATCCAGGTGCGCGACATCCAGAGCGACACCCAGCGCTCGGTGAACGCGGTGCAGGAGCTGGCGGCGGCCAACGTGCTGGCCATCCTGGGCCTCGCCGTCTCCAACACCCACGCCGCCGTCTATGCCTCGGCGGAAAAGCTCGGCCTGCCGGTGGTGGCGGCCTATCCCGCCAACATTCCGCTGGCGCTGCCCCCGGCCTCGCCCAATGCCTTCGCCACCGGCCTCATCTTCTCGGTGACCGGCGAGGTCGCCGGCAAGTTCGCCCGCGAGGTCGCGCCCAAGGGCAAGACCCTGGTCTGCCTGGGCTTCGAATCCCCCGGCTCAATCCTGGCGTGCGAGGCGGCCACCAAGTCGGCGGCGGCCAACGGCTTCACCAAGGTCGAGAGCATCATCGTGCCGCTCACCCAGCGCGACTTCCGCGGCGTGGTGGACAAGGTGATCGCCCTCAATCCCGACGTGGTCACCGACTGCTTCGGGCGCGGGCACGTGGTCTCGCTGCTGCCGGCGCTGGGCGCGGCGGGCTATGACGGTGTCTATCTCAACATGGAATCCGGCATCGGCATCGACGCCCTGCGCGACGCGGTGCGCGACGCGCCCGACCTGAAGCTGTTCACCTACAGCCGCTACATCGTCGACGGCGAAGGCCCCGGCGCCCAGGCCGAGGCGCTGCGCGCCGCCGCCAAGGCGGCCGGCTTCAAGCAGCTGCTGACCTACCACGCCGCCGGCTGGACCCTTGGCCTGGTGGTGGCGGACGCCGCCGCCAAGTGCGGCGAGCCGTGCGACCGCGCCGCCTTCACCAAGGCGCTGGAACAGGTGTCGGTGGACACCGGCGGCCTGAGCGGCGCGCCGGTCAAGTTCTCCCCCACCGACCACTACGGCAGCTCCGCCTACCGCCTCTATCGCTTCGACCACGAGAAGAAGGGCTTCTCGCCGGTCGGTGAGTGGGTGCCGGCCACCAGCTCCCCCGCCGTCGCCAAGAAGTGAGAGCCGGGCCGATGCTGTCGATCTCCTTCGCGCTGTCGACGCTCGGCATCGGCGTCGTCTATGCGACCCTCGCCCTGGCGGTGGTCTTCGTCTACCGGGCGAGCCGGGTCCTGGTGTTCTGCGTGGGCGAAATCGGCGCCGTGGCCGCCTATGTGCTGCGCGACGGCTGGGCGCTCGCCGGCGCCGGGCCGGCGGGCTTCGCCGCCGGGGTGGTGGCGGCGCTGGCGGTGGCCGCGCTCATCGGCGCCGGTCTCTATCTCCTGGTGGAGCGGCTCAATCCGGGCGGCAACCATTTCATCGGCACCATCCTCACCGTGGCGGTGGGGGTGGTGCTGCTTGGCGTGCTGGCCGCCGGCTGGGGCGGCGAGATCACCCGCCTGCCCATCCGCCTCGGCTTCACCACCCTCGCCGGAACCCGCGTTCCGCTGCTGACGCCTGCCGTCATCGCCATCGGCGCGGTGCTGCTGGCGGCGATCTTCCTGCTGCTGCGCCATAGCGACTTCGGCATCGAGAGCCAGGCCTTGTCCACCAATCGCGGCCTCGCCCATCTGCGCGGCATCCCGGTCAACCGGCGGCTGCTCAGCATCTGGGTGCTGGCGGCGCTGCTCAGCGCCATCGGCGGCATGATGTCGGCGGCCTTCTCCTCGGTTTCCATCGAGGGCGCGTCGGTGGGCCTGTCCGGCATCGTCGCCGCCATCATCGGCGGCCTCACCAATCCGGCCGGCGCCGTCATCGGCGCGCTGCTGCTGGCGCTGGCCGAGAACCTGACCACGGCCTGGTTCGACGCCCGCTACAGCCAGGTGGTGCCGATCCTGTCGCTGCTGGCCCTGTTGATCGTGCGGCCGCGCGGCATCGGCAACCGCGCCGAAAGCATCGAGAGGGTGTGAGCGATGTCCGTCGAGCCCGTCTCCACGCCGCTTTCGTCTCCGATCACGATTCCGCCAGGCGCCTCCGCCTTCGCGCCCGGCGCGGCGGCCCGCCGCCTGCGGGCCCTGGCCTGGCCCGTCGCCGCCGGCGCCGGCATCCTGGCGCCGCTGGCGTTCGGGGATTACGGCCTGCACCTGGCCGTGTCCGGCGGAATTCTCGCCATCGGCGGCATGAGCCTCACCGTGCTCACCGGCACCGCCGGCCTGCTGTCGCTGGGCCAGGCCGCGTTCATGGCGGTGGGCGCCTTCACCGCCGCCCTGCTCGCCACCCAGCTCGGGCTCGGCCTGCTGCCGGCGCTCGCGGCGGCGGCGCTGCTGGGGCTGCTGCTGGGCGGCCTGCTGGCGCTGCTGACGCTGCGGGTGTCGGGCCTCTATCTGGCCGTGGCCACCTTCGGCTTCCATTATGTGGTGGAGATCGTCGCCAGCGACATCGAGATCAAGGTCACGAACGCCACCGGCTTCCTGCTCGATCCGCCGGTGGTGCTCGGCGTCGTGGTGAACTCGCAGGCGCGCTGGTGGGCACTGGTGCTGGCGGCACTGGCGCTGGTGTGGGCGGCGCTGTCGTTCCTGCGCCGGAGCCATGTGGGCCGGGCCTGGACCTTCCTGCGCGAGGACCCGTCCGCCGCCACCGTGTTCGGCATCTCCCAGGTGCGCGCGCGAGCGGCGGTGTTCACCCTCACCTCGGCCATCACCGCGGCGGCCGGGGTGCTTTCGGCCTATCACCTCGGCAACGTGCAGGCCGGCAGCTATTCCATCCACATGGCGGTGGCGTTCCTGACCATCGTTGCCCTGGGCGGGCCCGGCAGCCTGCGCGGCGCGCTGATCGCCTCGTACGTGGTGCTGCTGCTGCCGGTGGCCATCGACGGCACGCTCCGGGCGCTCTCCATTCCCGCCGCCGCCCATGTGGCGGGGCTCGAGAACATCGCCCTCGGCACCATCCTCGCCGCCAGCCTGCTCAAGGCGCCGTCGCGGGTGCTGTCGTGGCTGCGCAAGGAGGGCGGGCGATGACCGGCGGACTGGAACTGCGCGGCCTCGACGTCGCCTTCGGCCTGCGGCCGGCGGTGCGGACCCTCGACCTCGCGGTGGCTGCGGGCGAGAGCGTGGCGCTGGTGGGCGCCAACGGCGCCGGCAAGACCACCACGCTGCTCGCCCTGGCCGGGGCGCTGAAATCCGGGGCCCGCATCGTCGGCACCCAGCATTTCGCCGGCCGGGCCTTCCCCTGGGGCGACGTGCGCGGACGCCTTGCCGCCGGCATCTCGCTGGTGCCGGAGCGGGAGAAGGTGTTCACCCTGCTGACCGTGCGGGAGAACCTGCGCATCGGCGCCAGCCGCGCCCGTGGCGACCGGGTGCGGCTCGACGATGTCCTGTCCTGGTTTCCACGCCTCGGCGAGCGGCGCGAGACCCTGGCCGGCAACCTGTCCGGCGGTGAGCAGCAGATGCTGGCGCTCGGCGTCAGCCTGCTCGGCACACCGCGCCTGATCCTCCTGGACGAGCCCACCCTGGGGCTGGCGGTACCGGTGATCGAGGATTTCTGCGCCAGCCTCCGACGGCTCAAGGCCGAGCTCGGCCTCGGCGCGCTGGTGGCGGAATCCGACAGCAACTGGCTGCCGCATCTGGCCGACCGCGCGGTGGTGATCGATCGCGGACGCCGGGTCGCCGACTTCGCGCGCCTGGAGCCGCCCGACCTCGACGCCATCCATGACGTGATGCTGGGTCTGACGAACAGTGGCGAGGTGGGTCATGGCTGAAGCTCCACGCCTGTCGCTGCGCGCGGTCAGCCTCGAATTCGGTGGGGTCGCGGTGCTGCGCGACATCGCGCTGGACCTCGCTGCCGGCGAGGTGCTGGCCCTGATTGGCCCCAACGGCGCCGGCAAGTCCGCCCTGCTCAACGTCATCAGCGGCATCTACCGGCCCTCCGCCGGCAGCCGCATCCTGGTGGACGGCACCCGCATCGACACCCTGCCGCCGCACCGCGTGATCCGCGCCGGGGTCAGCCGCACCTTCCAGGGCATGCACCTGGTGGGCGAGCTGACGGTGCTGGAAAACGTGCTGCTGGGCCTGGCGCCGCGCTTTTCCCTCGGCGCCTTCGCCTCGCTGCTGCTGCCGGCGCGCGCGGTGGCGGAGGAGCGGGCGAACACCGCCCGCGCCGCGGCGGTGCTGGAGCTGACTGGCCTTGCCGCGGCGGCCCGGGAGCGCTGCGCCGACCTGCCGCTCGGCATCCTGCGCCGGGTGGACCTTGCCCGCGCCCTGGTGGGGGAGCCGGCGCTGCTGCTGCTGGACGAGCCGGCCTCGGGCCTGGCCCATGACGAGCGCCCGCTGATCGCGGAGATGATCGGCCTTGCCCGCTCGCGCCGCGATCTCTCGGTGCTGTGGATCGAGCACGACCTCGACCTGGTGCTGTCGGTGGCCTCCCGCGCGGCGGTGCTCCACCATGGCGAGCTCATTCACCAGGGCGACCCGCGCCAGGGGGCCGAGCGCCAGCGCATCATCGCCGCCTACAAGAACGGCCGGCCGGCGCAGGAGCGGGCGGCATGAGTGCGCGCGCCCCCGCCACTCCCGCCCCCGGCTGCGACACCGCCGCCCGGCTGCGTGCCGGCCTGGATCGGGACGCCACCGCCGGGACCATCCGCGCCCTGGTGGTGGGCGAGACCGGCCGGCGCGACTCCCTGGCCCTGGTCCGCGTTCCGGCACCGGCCGCCGGGCCGGGCCAGATCCTGGTCCGCGTCCACGCCGCCGCACTGAATTTTCCCGACCTGTTGATGATCGACGGCAAGTACCAGATCCGGCCGCCGGCCCCCTTCGTGCTCGGCAAGGACGCCGCGGGCGAGGTGATCGGCCTCGGCGCCGGCGCCGAGGGGGTCGTCATCGGCGACCGGGTGCTTGTGCAGACGCACTACGGCGCGTTCGCGGACGTCATCGCCGTGGACGCCGCGCAGGCGTTCCGGCTGCCGCCGCAGGTGGGCTTCGTGGACGCGGCGGCGTTCGGCCTCGTCTACAAGACCGCCTGGCTGGCGCTGGCCGACCGGGCCGGCCTGCGGCCGGGCGACCGCGTGCTGGTGACCGGCGCCGCCGGCGGGGTCGGGTTGGCGGCGGTGCAGACGGCACGGGCGCTGGGCGCCGGCACCGTCATCGCCGGCCTCACCACCCTCGACAAGGCGCCGGCGGTGCTGGCGGCGGGCGCCGATGCGGTGGTGGACACCGGCGCCGCGCCCGAGGCGGCGCGCGCCCGGATCAGCGCTCTCACCGACGGCCACGGCATCGACGTCGCGCTGGACGTGCTCGGCGGCGCGGCCTTCGATCTGGCGCTGAAGACGCTGGCCTGGAAGGGCCGCCTCATCAGCGCCGGCTACGCCTCCGGCGACATTCCCGCTGCCCGCGCCAACCTGCTGCTGCTGCGCAATGCCGGCGTGCTCGGCTTCAGCAGCAACACCTATGACGAGCAGGCCCCGGAGCTGGTGCGCGCCGCCTTTGATCAGTTGTTCGCGCTGCTCGTGGCCGGCCGGCTCAGGCCGGTGATCCACGCCGCGCTGGAGGTGGAGGCGTTCGCCCGCGCGTTCGACGCCCTCGCCGGGCGGCGGGTCGTGGGCAAGGTGGTCCTGACGTTTCACCCATCCCGTTCCTCACCCCCTCTTGGAGACTGAAACATGGCCACCGGCGTGCACGCGCCCGTCCACCGCCCGGAACAGGCGACGGGTGAATATCGCGATCTGCTCATCCGTCTCCTGACCCGCCAGCTGCTGGCGGAATCGGCGACACTGGAGGTGTTCGGCCGCGCCATCGACCTTGCGCCCACGTTCGAGGAAAAGCTGCTGTCGGCCCGCTTCGCCTGGGAAGAGGGCGAGCACACCCGTGTCATCCTCGGCGTGCTCGCCGAGCTCGGCGTGGACGGCCGGGCGCTGATCGCCCAGCGGCCATCCGCCGAGGAGTTCTGGGGCATCAAGCTGGACAGCTGGGTGGCGCTCGCCGCCTTCAACTTCCTGGTGGACCGCGGCGGCTCCCACCAGATCGAGGAATACCTGCATTCCACCTACCGGCCGTGGGCGCGGCATCTTTACCGGATGCTGGGCGAGGAGGCCGCCCATTACGAGCACGGCATCGAGAACATCCAGGACTTCGCCGCCGCCGGCGACGGGCTCGCCACCTTCCAGGCGGTGATCGACCAGCTGCTCCCGGTGCTCGTCAAGCGCGCGTTCGGGCGGCCGGACAGCGCGGAGAACGCCAAGGCGGTGGAGTTCGGCCTGAAGCGCAGCAGCAGCGACGTCATCGTCAATGCCTACCTCGCGGAGATCCGCGAGCCGCTGGGCGCCGCCGGCCTGCGCTTCCCCCCGCTTGCCGCCTTCGACGCCGCCGGCGTGCAGCTCCTGCCGTCCACCCACGACGTGATCCTCACCTTGCAGTGACCGGTTCGGCCGGCATCGACCCCTGAAAGTCGCCGCCGGCCGCGCCAGCGGCGACGACGCGAGAGAACAGCCGAAATGTCCGTTTCTGAGCATGCCGCCTTTCCCGACTTCTCGGTCGACCGGAGCCCGTGGGACGACACCTACTGGAGCCGGGAGGAAACCCTGGACCGCGCGGCCCTGCGCACGCTCCAGGACGAGCGGTTCCGCGCCACCCTCGCTTATGCCTGGGCCAGCAATCCCTGGTATCGCGAGCTGTGGAGCGCCGCCGGCCTGAGCCCGGACACGCCGCTGGGTCTCGACGACATCGGCCGCCTGCCGTTCGTCACCAAACCCCTCATCCGCCAGAGCCAGGCCGACGCCCCGCCCTACGGGCTGATGCTGGCGCAGGGGCTGGACCAGGGCGACGTGGTGCGCCTTGCCATGACCTCCGGCACCACCGGCAAACCGGTGCTGATCCCCTTCACCCGCCGCGACTACGCGCTGTGGATGGAAGGCGTGGTGCGGGCGCTGTGGGCCGCCGGCGTGCGCCGCACCGACGTGGTGCACGCCGCCTTCGGCTTCACCCCGTTCGTGGGGCTGTTCGGCGCCCATGACGCCGCCGAGCGCTGGATCGGCGCGACCGTGATCCCCGGCGGCGCCTGGGACAGCGCCATCCGCATCAACATGCTCCCGTTCCTCGGGGTGACGGTGCTGCTCGGCACGCCCACCTATCTGCTGCGCCTCGGCCGGCTGGCGGTGGAGCAGGGCCACGACCTCTCCACCTGGCCGGTGAAGAAGCTGTTCGTGACCGGAGAGGTGGGGCCGGCCTCCTCGCCGGCCACCGGCCAGCGCCTCGCCGAGCTGTGGCACGCGGAGGTGCACGAATTCTGCGGCACCCAGGAGACCAATTACTTCGCCTGGGACTGCGACCACGGCCATTTCCATTGGAACGAGGACCTCGTCTATGCCGAGGTGCTGGACCCGGTGACCCGGCAGCCGGTGCCCGAGGGCCAGCCGGGCGAGCTGGTGGTGACCGACCTGCTGCAGCGCACCCATCCGCTGGTGCGCTTTCCCACCGGCGATCTGGTGGCCGGCTTCGAGACCGTGTCCTGCGGCTGCGGGCGCGGCTTCCGCCATTTCAAGGGCTTCATCGGCCGCATCGACGACGTTGCCAAGATCCGCGGCGTCAGCGTGGCGCAATCGGGCATCGAGCATGCCATCCGCAGCCATCCCGGCACCTCCGACGACTATGACATCGAGTTCTGGTCCGACGCCGACGGCCTCGACCAGGTGCGCATCCGCGTCGAGCCGCGCGCGCCGCAGGAGGCGGAGGGCGCCCGGGCCTTGGCGCGGGCGCTGGAGGAGCAATTGCACCGCACCTTGTTCGTGACCATGAAGGTGGAGGTGGTGCCGCCGGGAACTCTGCCGCGCTTCGACCTCAAGGCCAAGCGCATCCGCGACAATCGCCGCCGCCCCGCCTGAGCGGGCGCGCGGCATCGGCTCGATGCGGCGGCCCGGTGGCGGGCCCCGCGACTGGGAGAAGGACCATGGCGGAACACGATGGGGATGCCGCGATCCGGCATCAGGACGGGGTCGATGTCTACGACCTGCTGCTCGGCCACGTGCCCGAGCACGTGGAGCGGCGCTGGGCGCTGGAGGCCGCCGCCGGCCGCGCCCGCACCGGGGCGGCCCTGGAGGCGCTGCGCAAACAGGTGATCGTCCACAGCCCGCTCGGCCCGCAGCGGCTGCAGCTGGTGCAGTTCGGCCAGTTGCTGGTGCTGGAGCGGGAGCCCGAGGCCACCCGCCACGCCCAGGCCGCGCGCCGCGCCGGCGCCTCCCTGGAGGAACTGGCGGGGGTGGTGGAAAGCGGCCTGCTGACCGGCGGGATCGCCGTCTACAGCCTGGGCCTGCGCATTCTCGACAGGCTGCGCGCCGACGGCCTGTTCGACACCGGCAGCGACACCGCGGCCTGACCCCGCCTCCGATCCCAGGCCGAGACCAAGGCCGCGACCCAAGGCCGAGAGCCATGCCCGTTCCTTATCCGTTCGCCGATCCCCGCCTCGCGGCGCTGGACGGCTTCCGCGTCGAGATCGACGCGCCCCGCCAGCGCGCCGACATCGTCCTCGACCGCGCGCCGTTCAACATCATCTCCATGCCCGAGCGTGACCAGCTGCGCCTGGTGTTCGAGATCCTGGACGACGACCCGCAGGTGCGGGTGATCGTGGTGCGCGCCGGCGGCGCGCACTTCTCGTCCGGCGGCAACATCAGCGGCTTCCTGGAGGCGAGCCCCGAGCATGTCTCGAAGCTGGCCTGGAACATCGCCGCCCCGGCGCGGGCGTCGAAGCCGGTGATCGCGGCCAACCGGGGCTATTGCTTCGGTGTCGGCTTCGAACTGTCGCTGGCCTGCGATTTTCGCCTCGTCACCGAAACCACCCAATATGCCCTGCCGGAGCAGAAGCTCGGGCAGATTCCCGGCTCCGGCGGCTCGGCGCGGCTGCAGAAGATGATCGGCATCACCCGCACCAAGGACATTGTGATGCGCTCCCGGCGCATTGGCGCCGATGAGGCCGTCGCGTGGGGCATCGCCACCGCGAAGGTGGCCGACGACGCGCTGGAGACCGCCACCGATGCCCTGGTCGCGGAGCTGGTGGAATTCTCGCCGCTCGCCCAACGCACGGCGAAGACACTGCTGAACGCCACCGAGGACGCGCCCCTGGCGCTCGCCATCGAGCTGGAAGGCCAGTGCTACAGCCGCCTGCGCCAGTCCAGCGACTTCAAGGAGGGCGTGGAGGCCTTCCACGCGAAGCGCAAGCCGGTCTTCACCGGCGCATAAAGCCTTGATCTGGCGATTTCTCTCCACGCGAGCCGGCGCCCGCCTCGTGCGAAAGCGCGCTCGACGCCGGGACCGCGAAGGCGGTCGACTGGCCTTTGTGGGTCAATCCCCCGGATCAAGGGGCGATCATCAAGGCGGTGGCCAGGGTCACCCCTGCCGCACCCCTGCGGCTCAGGCCGCCGGGACGATGCGGTCGCGGGCACGATAGGCGACGCCGGGATGGGTGGCCTTCAGGCCGTCGGTGCCCGAGAGCTTGGCCCGCAGGGTGCCCAGGGCATAGTCCTGCTTGTACAGGCCGCGCCGCTGAAGCTCCGGCACCAGCAGGTCGACCACGTCGGCGAAGGTTTCCGGCAGCACCGCGTAGGACAGGTTGAAGCCGTCCACATCGGACTCCGCCACGAACGCCTCGAACGCATCCGCCACGTCGGCGGGGCTGCCCACGAACACCGGCCCGCGCCCGCCGATGGCGGCATGGTCGATCACCTCGCGCAGGGTCCAGGGGCGTGCGTCCGAGCCAGCGAAGCCGGTGAGCACCGATTGCACCGCATTGTCGGGCAGCGGCGTGGAGGCGAGGGGGGCGTCGCGGTCGACCTTGGCGAGGTCGATGCCGGTCCAGCTGGAGAGCAGCGCCAGCACCCCTTCGGGATCGGCATAGGCGGCATATTCGGCGCGCTTCGCCTCGGCCTCGGCGCGGGTGGGCGCGACGATGGCGGTGGCCAGCGCGAACACCGCGATGTCGCGCGGGTCGCGGCCTTCCGCCGCCGCCCGGGCGCGCAGGTCGCGCACCAGCGGGGCGACGCTGGCCGCCGTCGGCCCACCCACGAACACCGCCTCGGCATGGCGGGCGGCGAAGGCGCGCCCGCGCGGCGAGGCGCCGGCCTGGAACAGATAGGGCGTGCGCTGGGGCGAGGGTTCCGTGAGGTGGATGGTCTCCAGCTCGAAATGGGCCCCCTGGTGCCGCACCGGATGCACCTTGTCCGGGTCGGCGAACACTCCGCTCTCGCGGTCGCGCACCACCGCGCCGTCCTGCCAGGAGCCCTCCCACAGCTTATACACCACCTCCAGGAACTCGTCGGCGCGGTCGTAGCGCGCGTCGTGGGCGATCACCCCGGCCCGGCCCACCGCCTTGGCGCCGCTGTCGGAATAGCCGGTGACGATGTTCCAGCCGATGCGCCCCTGGGTGAAGTGATCGAGGGTGGAGAAGCGCCGCGCCAGCACCGCCGGCAGCTCATGGGAGGTCGATGCGGTGATGCCGAAGCCCAGGTGCCGGGTGGCATGGGCGAGCGCCGCCACCAGCAGCAGCGGATCGTTCTTGGGCACCTGGGTGCCGGCGCGTAGCGCCGCCTCCGCCGAGCCGCCGTAGACATCCGGCAGGCCGATGCTGTCGGCGATGAACAGGGCGTCGAACTTGCCCCGCTCCAGCAGGCGGGCGAGCTCCACCCAATGCTCCAGGCTGTTGTAGTCCAGGCTGCGGTTGCGCGGGTGCGCCCACAGGCCGGGGGAGAGATGCACCGGGCTGAAGCCGATGAAGCCGTTCAGGCGAATCTGGCGGGTCATGACGCGCGCCCTCGGTCGGGGGAGAAGAGGATGGGGTGGGGCGCCGGCACGCGGGCCGGGCCGGTCAGCCACGGCGCCGGGCGCGCGGCAGCCAGGGGCGCAGCCGCCCCCAGAAGGCGGGAGCGCTCCCCCTGCCCTGGGGCGGCGTGGCGGAGCCGGCATCGCCGCGCGTGGGCCGGAGCGGGTCCGGCGTGTGCAGTCCCTGGAGCGGCAGGGCGCCGAACTGGAGGGTGAGGGCGTCGAGCCCGTCGCTGAAGCCGGCCATGGAACCTCCCTGGAGGTTGGAAACGCGCATGTGGGGTCACACCGCCTGGCGCTGCGGGCCGCCGGCGGCCGCGCCGGGCCGGAAGGCGGCGGCGGGATGGCTTGCCGGCAGGCGGGCATGGCCCGGTCCGTAGATCTTCTCGCGCAGCGTGCCGGCGGCGTAGGCGGGCTTGAAGCGGCCGCGCCGCTGCAGCTCGGGCACCACCAGCGCACCGAAATCGGCGAAGCCGCCGGGGGTGATGGCATAGCTCAGGTTCAGGCCGTCCACGTCGGTGGCCTCCACCCAGGCCTCGATCTGGTCCGCCACCTGGTCCGGCGCGCCGACGAACACCGGCCCGCGCCCGCCGATGGCATTGTGCTCAGCCAGCTCGCGCACGGTCCAGACCCGGCTGGGGTCGGCGATGGAAAACGCCTCCAGCGCCGAGACCAGGCCCTGGGAGCGGGTGTCGAAGGTGATCGGCGCATCGAGGTCCCAGCCGGAAAAGTCGATGCCGGTCCAGCCTGAGAACAGGATCAGCGCCGCCTCGGGATTGATGTAGCGCCGGTAGTCCGCGAGCTTGGCCTTCGCCTCATCCTCGGTGGCGCCGACGATGGTGGTGGCCATGGAGAAGAATTTCAGCTCGGCGGGGTCGCGGCCGAGGGCGGCGGCGCGGCGGCGGGTGTCGGCCACCACCGGGCCGATGACGGCGGGCGTGGGGCCGCTGACGAAGATGCATTCGGCATGGCGGGCGGCGAACACGCGGCCACGGGCGGAAGCGCCGGCCTGGAACAGCACCGGGGTGCGCTGCGGCGAGGGTTCGGACAGGTGCAGGGCGTCGATCTGGAAGTGCTGGCCCCGGTGCGTCACCGGGCGGATCCGGGCGGGGTCCGCATAGATGCCGGCAGCGCGGTCGCGCACCGCCGCGTCGTCGTCCCAGCTGCCTTCCCACAGGGCATAGACGGCGTCGAGGTACTCGTCGGCGATGTCATAGCGCTGGTCGTGGGGGGTGAGCGCCTTCTCGCCCACCGCGCGCGAGCCGGACTGGGTGTGCCCGGTGACGATGTTCCAGCCGACGCGCCCCCCGGTGAGGTGATCGAGGGTGCTCATGCGCCGGGCGAACGGGAACGGCGGCTCATAGAGGGCGTTGCTGGTGATGCCGAAGCCGAGATGGCGCGTCACCAGCGCCATGGCGCTCACCGCCACGATGGGGTCCAGCTTGGGAATCTGCGCGCCCACCTTCAGCGCCGCGTGGTAGGAGCCGCCATAGATGTCGTTGGACGCCATGGAGTCGGCGATGAACAGGGCGTCGAACAGGCCGCCCTCCAGCACCTGGGCGAGGTCGGTCCAGTAGGACAGCGCGGTGTAGTCCAGCGACCGGTCATCCGGGTGGCGCCACAGCCCGGGCGAATGGTGGACCGGCGTCGCCATGGCGAACGCATTGACGCGGATCTGTTTCTTCTCGTTCTGCTGCGACATCCCAGGTCTCCGGCGGGTCTTCGGCGGGTCTCCGGCTGGCGGCCGTGTCGAGTCCGGTGGCGGCAGCAGAGCAGCGCCCGGCGCGTTAGTCAATAAATTCAATTGAAATTATATATAAGTGCGACGATGCTGCGCGTCTTCCCTGTCGCGAGGATCGACGATGGCCGCCACTGCCGTGCTTCACTCCCCCCCGCCCGCCGCCGCGCCGGCGCCCGCTCTTGTCCAGGTCGCCGAACTCAGAACCCGCCTCGCCGCGCCGGCGGAGATTGCGGTGGTGGATGTGCGCGAGGAGGGCGTCCGTGCCCGTGACGGCCATATCCTGCAGTCGGTGCCGCTGCCGCTCGGGCAGATCGAGCTGCGCGCCGGCGCCCTGCTGCCGCGCCGCGACGTGCCGCTGGTGGTCGTGGATGCCGGCGATGGCGTGCTGGCCCGGCGCGCGGCGGATCGGCTCGCCGGGCTCGGCTACACCGACGTCTCGGTGCTGGCGGGCGGCGTGGCGGCCTGGGTGGCCGCCGGCGGCATCGCCTATACCGGCTCGAACGTCTATTCCAAGGCGTTCGGAGAATTCGTGGAGCATGCCTATGGCACGCCGCGCCTGTCCGCCCGGGCGCTGAAGGACAAGCTCGACGCCGGCGAGGACCTGGTGGTGCTCGACGGGCGCACCCTGCAGGAGTTCGAGACCTTCTCCATTCCCGGCGCCCATGCGGTGCCGAACGCCGAGCTGCCCTACCGGGTGCATGATCTGGTACGCTCGGAGAGCACCCTGGTAGTGGTGAACTGCGCCGGCCGCACCCGCTCCATCATCGGTGCCCAGGCGCTGATCAATGCCGGCATCCCCAATCCGGTGGCCGCGCTCGAAAACGGCACCATGGCGTGGCTGTTCGAGGGCTTCGAGCTCAACCGCGGGGTGAGCCGGGCCGCCCCCGCCCCCGGCGCGGCCGGGCTGGACAAGGCGCGCGCCGCGGTCGCTCACCTCACGCAGCGGTTCGGCATCCAGGCCCTGGACGCCGCCGGCCTGGCCGCGCTGGAGGCCGAGCGCGCGCGCCGCAGCCTCTACCTGCTGGACGTGCGCACCCGCGCCGAATACGAGGCCGGCCACCTGCCGGGGTCGCTGTGGGCCGAGGGCGGGCAATTGGTGCAGGCCACCGATCGCTGGATCGGGACGCGCAACGCCCGCATCGTGCTCATCGACGACGCCAACGGGGTGCGCGCCGCCATCACCGCCTCGTGGCTGATCCAGCTCGGCATCGGGGAAATCCACGTCTTCACGCTGCCGGCCGATGCGCAGGGGCTGGAGCGCGGCCCCGAACAGGCTCCGGTGCTCGGCACCCCGCCGGCGGCGGCCACGGTAAGCCCGGCCCGGCTGGCGGAGCTGCTGGCGGCCGGGGCGGTGAGCGTGCTCGACCTCGACACCAGCCTCGCCTACGGACGCGGGCATGTGCCCGGCGCGCGCTTCGCCGTGCGCGCGCGCCTGCCGGAGGGGCTCGACACCCTGCCCGACCTGCCGCTGGTGCTCACCTCCGCCGACGGCCGGCTCGCCGCCTTCGCGGCGGCGGAGGCGGGCGCGACCGGCCGCTCAGTCTCGGTGCTGGAGGGCGGCACCCAGGCCTGGGCCGCCGCCGGCCTGCCGCTGGAGACGGGCGAAAGCGCGCTGCTGCACACCGCCGACGACGTATGGCGCTCGCCCTATCAGGAGGCCGGCGACCGCCATGCCGCCTTCCGCCGCTACCTCGACTGGGAAATCGACCTGATCCACCAGATCGAGAAGGACGACACCGTGTCATTCAAGGTCTACGCCTGATCCCGCGCAGCCCGGATCACCGCAATGGATAAAGGCCGGCGCGCAACGCGCCGGCCTTTTTCGTTGGAGCGAGGCGCCCCGGGGGCGGGCGCCGGCCCGGCCTGCGTCAGGCCAGGGCGCGGCCGCCGCCGTCCACCAGCAGGTTGGCTCCGGTGATGAAGCGGGCCTCGTCGGACAGCAGGAAGGCCACCGCGTCGGCCACGTCGGACGGCAGGCCCGGACCCTGGAGCGGCGTGGCGGGAGCGGCGCCGGTGCCGGCGGCGATCAGCGCCGTCAGGCGGGGCGACTGGATCGGCCCCGGCGACACCGCGTTGATGCGCACGCCTTTGGGTCCGTAGATGGAGGCAAGGCCGCGCACCAGCAGGATCAGGCCGGCGTTTACGCTGGAACCGGGCAGGTGCTGGGGCGAGGGCTCGAGACCGCCGCGCCCGCTCAAGGCAACGATGGCGCCGGCGCCGACCGTCACGAAGTGCCGCAGCGCCGCCCGCGCCGGGCGCACGGTGCCCAGCAGCTTGGCGTCGATCACCTTCTGCCAGTCGTCGTCGGTCAGTTCCAGGAAGTCGCCGAAGATGGGCAAGGTGGTGCTGGTCACGAGCCCGTCCAGCCGGCCGAAGCGGGCCAGGATCTCGCCCACGGCGGCCTCCACCGCCGGCGTGTCGGTGACGTCCACCGGCAGCGGAACGATGCCGTCCGCCTGCGGCAGCGCCTCCGGCCGGCGCGAGGAGGCGACGACGGTGGCGCCGGACGCCGCCAGGGTGCGGGCGCTGGCCGCGCCGAGGGCGCCGGAAGCGCCGGTGACCCAGATCACCTTGTCCTTGAAGTCATGTGCCATGGGGATCTCCCGTGTGGTGGCGCCGGATCCGGGCGCGGGTCAGCGGATCCGCGTGAACAGGGTGGAGACGTCCGCGACGGCCTCCAGCCGGTGGACGCGGGCGATGAGGGCCTCGGCCTGCGCGGCGGTGAGCGCGCCGGGACCATGGGTGAAGGCGCCGATGAGCTTGGCGTGGTGCTCGGCGTCCGACAGCGGCGCCGCCGGGCTGCCCGGCAGCTCGGCCACCGAGTGGTGGAGCCGCCGGCCGTCATCGGTCTCGAAGGTCACGTCGGAAGGGCCGAAGCGGCCGGTGCGGCTTTCATCCACCCGCACCGAGAGCCGCTCGACGAGAGGGCGGACGGCGGGATCCAGCACCGCCCCGGGCTCGATGTCGGCGAGCGAGAAGCCGCCGCGCAGCACGGTGGCGGCGACGCCGTAGCGGACATTGAACTGGCCGGTGACCTGGGGATTGGCCTCGGGCGCGAAGGCGCCGCCCACCAGCCGCGCCATATAAGGCGTGATGACGATCTCGCCGCGCGCCACGTCGTCGGGGCGGAGCCCGTGCGTGCGCACCAGCGCCGCCGCCGCCTCCAGCGCCGCATGGCTGCAGCCGCAGGCCGGATAGCGCTTCAGCGCCGTGTCGAGCAGCAGGTAGCGGCTGCCGAAGCCGTCCAGCACGAGGTCCGCGCGGCCCTGCTCGAACAAAGCGTAGAGGCCGAACGGCCCTTCGAAGGCGGCCTGCGGCCCGGTGATGTCGAGGCCGGCGAGATCGGCCGAGACGACGCCATCCCGCGCCGCGAAGGCCGATTGCAGGCGCTTGGTGAGGCGCTGTTCCACGTGGCTTTGCTGGGTGCCGCCGGCCTGGCACAGGGCGATGCCGAGGGCATTGTGGAGACGCCCCGCATCCAGCCCCCGGAGCCGCCCGGCCGCCAGCGCGGCGCCGAACACCCCGGCGATGGAGGTGTGGAACCAGCCGGTGTTGGAGTGGCTGGCGGCGGCGAGGCGGATGGTGAGCTCGGCGCCGAGGGCGAGGGCGGCGATGAGATCGCGCCCGGAGCGGCCCGCGTCCTCGGCCACCGCCACCGCGGCCGGCGCCACCACCGCGTCGGCGTGAACCTGGCCGGCGAGGCTGTCGAAATCGAGGGCGGCGGCCAGGGTGCCGTTGAAGAAGGCGGCTGCGGCGGGCTCGCGGCGCGCTTCGCCCTGGCCCCACAGGCGTCCCTGGCCGGCGCCGCCGCGCAACGCCCAGGCGCGGGCCGCCGGCACGCCGGCCGCCTCGCCGGCGGCCCAGGCCACCGCCAGCGTATCCGCCAGCACGCGCTTCACGGTGGTCACCACCTCGGGCGGCAGGCTGTGATAGCCGATGCCGGCTGCGGCCTCCGCCACGGCGGCGGTGACATCGGCGCGGACGGCGGCGGGCGGGGGAAACACCGGACTGTTCACGCGGGGCTCCAAGCGGCTGCGGGGCAAGGGATGCGCCAGGCGCGACGGCGCCGGCGCGGCATCGGCGCTCCTCCGCGACTGGCGGCGGAGTGCCGTCCGGGGTCGGATCACGGGTGGCACGGGGCGCTACCCGACCGGCGCGCCTCAGGCGGCGTGCACGGCATCGAGCAGCGGCGTGCCGGCGCTCCAGCGCTCCAGATTGGCGGCCACCTTTTCCACCAGGGCGAGGCGCGGGGCGATGCCGATGGCGGAGGTGTGGGGCGAGACCCGCACCTGCGGCAGGGTGTAATAGGGATGGCCCGCCGGCAGTGGCTCCGGCGTCGTGGTGTCGAGGGTGGCAAGGCCGATCCGCCCGTCGGCGATGGCGGCGAGGAAGGCGTCATCGTCGATCAGCGAGCCGCGGGCGATGTTGATGACATGCACGCCCGGCTTCACTGCCTTGAGGCTTTCGGCATTGAGGATGTGCCGGGTCTGGGGCGTGCCCGGGGCCGCCAGCACCAGGTGGTCGGTGACCGCGAGCAGGTCCTCGATCGTGCGCTCGAACACCACGCCGGGTTCCCCCTCCGGCGGCGGGCTGCGGCGCAGCACGTGCACCTTGAGGCCCAGGCCCTGGGCCTTGCGGGCCACCGCCCGGCCGATGGCGCCATAGCCGACGAGGCCGATCGTGCTGCCGGCCAGCGGCGGGAACGGCCGGATGCGCCACGCCTCGGGGCTGTGGATCCACACCGTGTGAAGCTGCTTCACCGCCTCGAAGATGGCGCCGATGACGAATTCGGCGATGGGCTCCGCCGCCACGCCGCGCGCGGTGCTCACCGGCACCGCCTCCAGGAACCACTTGGGGTAATGGTCGATGCCGGAGGAGACGAGCTGAATCCAGTCGAGGTTGAACGGCCACCCCTGCGGCGGGGCGGCCGGATGGGGCAGGTGGGCGACGTCCGGCACCCCGAACAGGGGCGCGGCGACCAGCACCCGGGCCTCGCCGGGCAGCGCGTGCGGCGCGCCACGGGCGATGGGCAGCACCTCGGCGCCGAGGCGTTCGGCAAGGGCGGCGTTGAAGAAAGGCTCGAGCTGGCTGGCAATCAGCATGGGGCGGCTCCGGAGCTCAGCCCGCCTCGCGGCCGTCCTGCTCCCTCGCCGCGCCGCCAGCGCCTCGCGGCTGGGCGAGGGGACGAGGCCGGCGCGCCGCCACGGCGCGGCGGCGGACTAGGATAAGGCATGTCGGTGTCGCGTGCGGGCATCGCTGTGCTGCGGGGGAAAGGAGCGGGAGCGGCGCAGCACGCCGCTCCCGCCAGAAGGTACGCTCGCTATGCACCAATAGCTGATAAATTTAATCGTATTTGTCAAAGAAAGATTTTTATCGGCGCCATGAAAGGTTTCGACGCGCGGCGCGCGGCGGCCATGCTCCGGTCGCATATTTTATATAAAATCTGTAAAATTTATTGACATTAAGGTCTGAGCCCCTAGCGTCTGCCGCCTCGGGCGGCCACGCGGCCGGTTCCCAGGGCAGCGGGGGCATCGACCATGGCGCGCGGCGCAAACCTGAAACTCGGCCTGTTCATCCAGGAGACCGGCCATCATGTGGCCGGGTGGCGCCACGAGGGCGCCTCCACCGACGATGCCGTCGCGTTCTCGCGCTATCTCCACCTCGTCCGCCGGGCGGAGGAGGAGCGCCTGCATTTCATCTTCCTCGCCGACACCGTGGCGGTGCGCGAGCGCGACCCCGAGGTGCTCGGGCGCACCGCGCGCGGCGCCTTCCTGGAGCCGCTCACCCTGCTGTCGGCGCTGGCGGTCTCCACCCGCCGCATCGGCCTCGTCGCCACCGCCTCCAGCACCTATAACGAGCCCTACAACCTCGCCCGGCAGCTCGCCTCCATCGACCACCTGAGCCAGGGACGGGTGGGCTGGAACCTCGTCACCACCAATTCCGACTACGAGAGCTGGAACTTCAACCGCGAGGCCAATCCGCTCCACGCCCACCGCTACGCCCGCGCCCACGAATTCGCCCGGGTGGTGAAGGGCCTGTGGGACAGCTTCGACGACGACGCCTTCGTGCGCGACAAGGCCGCCGGCCAGTTCTTCGACCCCGCCAAGCTGCATGTGCTCAACCACGCCGGCCCGCACTTCAAGGTGCGCGGGCCGCTCAACGTGGCGCGCCCGCCCCAGGGCCATCCGGTGATCGTGCAGGCCGGCTCCTCGGAGGCCGGCAAGGAGCTCGCGGCCGCCACCGCCGAGGTCATCTTCACCGCCCAGCAGGACCGTGGCGCCGCCAGGGCCTTCTATGCCGACGTGAAGGGCCGGCTCGCCCGCCATGGCCGCGCGCGCGACCATCTCGCCATCATGCCCGGCCTGTTTCCGGTGGTGGGCCGCACGCGCGAGGAGGCGCAGGCGGCGTTCGACCATCTGCAATCCCTGATCCATCCGCGGGTGGCCCTGGCCCAGCTCTCCGCCCAGCTCGGCGGAGTGGACCTGACGCCCTACGACCCCGACGCGCCGGTGCCGGACCTGCCGGAGACCAACGGCCCAAAGAGCCGCCAGAAGCTGCTGCTCGACCTCGCCCGGCGGGAAAACCTCACCCTGCGCCAGCTCGCCCTGCGCAATGCCGGCGCGCGCGGCCACCTGGTGGTCATCGGCACCGCCACCGACATCGCCGATGAGATCGAGGCCTGGTTCGAGGACGAGGCGGTGGACGGCTTCAACATCATGCCGCCCTACCTGCCCGGCGGCTTCGACGCCTTCGCCGCCACGGTGCTGCCAGAGCTGCGCCGGCGCGGCCTGTATCGGGCCGATTTCGAAGGCGCGACCCTGCGCGAGAATCTCGGCCTGCCGCGCCCGGAGGATGCCGCCGCCCGCCTTCGCGCCCAGCGCGCCGGCGCCGGCTGAGCGATGGTGTCCCGCCTCCCACCTGCGCTGCGCGCCCCGTCCAGCCTGGTCGCCTACGCCCGGCTGGTGGACCTGCTTTCGGCCGGCCTGTTCTGCGCCTTCGGCATCGCCGGCGTGGTGCTGGCGCGCGACTACCGGCTCGGCACCGCCGCCAACATGGGGCCGGGCTATTTTCCCACCCTGGTCAGCATCGCCCTCACGGTGGTGGGACTCGGCATCGGCGTGCGCGCCGGGGCCGGGGCAGGCCCCATCGAGGATGTGCGGGTGCCGCGCCTGCGCGGGCCGCTGGTGCTCCTGGCCTGCGTGCTGCTGTTCGCCGCGGGCATCGACACCGTGGGGCTGGTGCTCTCCAGCCTGATGCTGGTGGTGGGCTGCCGGCTGGCGGCGCCCGGCTTCCGCCTGGGCGAGGCGCTGGCGCTCGGGCTGGGCCTGGCGACAGTCGCAACACTCGCCTTCGCGGAAGGCCTCGGCCTGCCGTTCCGGGTCTGGCCGTTCTCGTCATGAGCGGGCTGTTCTCCGATCTGGGGCTGGGGCTGCTGGTGGCGCTGGAGCCGGCGAACCTGTTCTATTGCCTCATCGGCGCGCTGCTCGGCACGCTGGTGGGGGTGCTGCCGGGGCTGGGCCCGGCGGCCACCATCGCCATGCTGCTGCCCATCACCTTCGGCCTGCCCACCGCCGCCGCGCTCATCATGCTCGCCGGCATCTATTACGGCGCCCAATACGGCGGCTCCACCACCGCCATCCTGGTGAACCTGCCGGGCGAATCCTCGTCGGTGGTCACCACCCTCGACGGCTTCCAGATGGCCCGCCAGGGCCGCGCCGGGCCGGCGCTGGCCACGGCGGCGCTGGGCTCGTTCTTCGCCGGCTGCGTGGCCACCGTGCTCATCGCCCTGTTCGCCCCGGTGCTGGCGGAAGCGGCGCTGAAGTTCGGGCCGGCGGAATATTTCTCCCTCATGCTGCTCGGCCTCATCGCCGCCGTGGTGCTGGCCAACGGCCCGTTCCTGAAGGCGGTGGCCATGGTGCTGCTGGGGCTGCAACTGGGGCTGGTGGGCGCGGACGTGGCCACCGGCGTGCCGCGCTTCACCTTCGGCGTGCCGGAGTTGGGCGACGGCATCGGCTTCGTGGCCCTGGCCATGGGGGTGTTCGGCATCGGCGACATCGTCGCCAACCTCCATACGCCGGAACGGCGCGGCGCCAGCGCCACCATCGGCCGTCTTTGGCCCTCGCGGGAGGACTGGCGCGCCATCTGGGCGCCGATCCTGCGCGGCACGGCGCTCGGTTCGCTGCTGGGCCTGCTGCCGGGCGGCGGCGCGCTGCTCGCCTCATTCTCCGCCTATGCGCTGGAAAAGAAGCTCTCCCGCACCCCCGAGCGGTTCGGGCGCGGCGCCATCGAGGGGGTGGCGGCGCCGGAGGCAGCCAACAACGCCGGCGCCCAGACCTCGTTCATCCCGCTGCTGACCCTGGGCATTCCCGCCAATGCGGTGATGGCGCTGATGGTCGGGGCGATGCTCATCCACGGCGTGCCCCCGGGCCCGCAGATCCTGACCGACCACAAGGCGCTGTTCTGGGGCGTGGTGGCCAGCATGTGGGTGGGCAACGTGATGCTGGTGATCTTGAACCTGCCGCTGATCGGCATCTGGGTGCGGGTGCTGTCGGTGCCCTACCGGCTGCTGTTTCCCGCCATCGTGCTGTTCTGCCTGATCGGCGCCTACAGCGTTTCCAACAGCTGGTTCGACGTGCTGCTGGTCGCCCTGTTCGGGCTCGTCGGCTACCTCTTCCACCTGCTGCACTGCGAGCCGGCGCCGCTGCTGCTCGGCTTCGTGCTGGGGCCGCTGATGGAAGAGAACTTCCGCCGCGCCATGCAGCTCGCCCGCGGCGATCCGCTGGTGATGCTCCAGCGGCCCATCACCCTCGCGTTCCTGCTCGCCGCCGCCGCGCTGCTGGTGCTGCTGGTGCTGCCCGCCGTGCGCCAGGTGCGTGCCGAGGCGTTCCGCGAATGATCCGCGGCGCCCCTTTCCCTTCAAGTCCAGGAGAGGTTTCGTGAAAACCCTGTTGTCCCTCGCCGCCGCGGCGGCGCTGACGCTGCTCGCCGGCACCGCGGGCGCCGCCGACTATCCGGCCAAGACCATCCGCCTGATCGCCCCCTATCCGCCCGGCGGGCAAACCGACATCGTCGCCCGCCTGGTGGCCGACCCGCTGTCGGCGGCGCTGGGCCAGCCGGTGGTGGTGGAGAACAAGCCCGGCGGCAACGGCATCATCGGCCATGACTACGTGGCCAAGGCCGCGCCCGACGGCTACACCCTGCTGGTGGGCAATTCCGCCATGCTCTCGGTGATGCCCAACCTCACCAAGACCCCGTTCGACCCGCGCAAGGACTTCGCCCCGGTGGTGCTGGCCGCCGGCGGCCCGCTGGTGCTGGAGGTGAACCCCGCGCTGCCGGTCACCAATGTCCAGGAACTGATCGCCCTGGCCAAGGCCAAGCCCGGGCAACTCAACAACGGCATGGGCTCGCTGGGCACCATCCACCATCTGCTGACCGAGCTGATCCGCACCCAGGCCGGGGTCGAATGGGCCAACGTGCCCTACAAGGGCGCCGGCCCCATGCTGGTGGACCTGGTCAGCGGCCAGGTGGATTTCGCGGTCGACAACACCTCCTCCTCGGCGGCGTTCCTCAAGTCCGGGCGGCTGCGGCCGATCGCGGTGTCGCGGCGCACCGACTTCCTGCCCGGCGTGCCCAGCCTCGCCGAACAAGGCATCACCGGCGCCGAGGCGCTGGCCTGGCACGGCATCCTAGCCCCCGCCGGCACCCCGCCGGAGGTGGTGGGCCGGCTCAACGCCGAGCTGGTGAAGATTCTCAACGCACCGCAGAGCCGCGACAAGCTCAAGGATCTGGGGCTGGACCTCATCGCCTCCAGCCCGGCGGAGTTCCAGGCCTTCATCGACGCCGAAAACACGCGCTGGGCCGAGGTGGTGCGGGTCTCCGGCGCCCGCATCGAGCAGTGAAACAGTCGTCAGGACCGGGCGCGACGCCCGGCGGTTTGACCCGGAGGTTGACACGTGGACTTTGAATTTTCCCCCCGGCAGCGGCAGGTCTATGAAGAGGTGGGCCGGCTCGGCCGCGAGGTGTTCGCCCCCCGCGCCGCCGGCCATGACGCCGCCGCCTCGCTGCCCCTCGACAATCTGAAGGATCTCGGCGACCTCGGCCTGCTGAAGCTCACCATCTCCTCCGACCTGGGCGGCGAGGACAGCGGCGCCAAGGGCTCCGATCCGCTGCTCTACCTGTTGGCGGTGGAGCAGACCGCCCGCCATTGCCCTTCCACCGGCCAATGCCTGCACATCCACAGCCACGGCGCCCACTATGTGAACCATGTGGGCACGCCGCAGCAGCGCCGCGACATCCTCGGCCGGGTGGTGGAGGAACAGGCGCTGCTCAACGCCACCGGCTCGGAGCCCGGCCGCACCGCGCGCGGCCTCTATGGCCTTGAGACCCTGGCGGAGCGGCGCCCCGGCGGCTATTCCGTCACTGGCCTCAAGAATTACGCGACCCTGGCGGACGTGGCCGCCTACAACATCGTGTTCGCCCTGCTGGCCGACCAGCGCACCGCCGATGGCCACCTCGGCGTCGCCATTCCCCAGGGCACCAGGGGCTTTTCGGTGGTGCCGGGCACCTGGGACCCCATCGGCATGCGCGGGGCGGTGAGCCCGCAGATCCGGCTTGACGACGTGTTCGTGCCCGATGCGCTGGTGCTCGGCGCCCCCGGCACCAATCCGCGCGAGCGCTGGCAGGCCAAGTTCCACCTCGGCTTCGCCGCCCAGTACCTGGGCGCCGCCCAGGGCGTGTTCGACCAGCTGCGCACCTATCTGCCGGCCCGCGGCACCACCGGCGATGCCTATGCGCAGCTGCGCTTCGGCGAGATCCGGGTGGCCATCGAATCCGCCCGCTGGCTGGTTTACCGCGCCGCCTGGCTGTGGACGCGGGGCGACGATCCGCGCGCGGAGCTCTACGCCATGGAGGCCAAGCACCGCACCATCACCACCGCGGTGGAGGTGCTGGACAAGGCCGCCGCCATCGCCGGCTCCAGCGCCTTCCTGGACCATTCGGCCCTGGCCCGCTTCTACCGCGACCTGCGCTTCCACACCCTGCATGAGAATGTGGACCGCACCGCCGCCACCATCGGGCAGGCCTATCTGGGCGAGGCGTTCGACACCACCGCCCGCCTGTAGGCGGGCCGGGGCGACAGCGAAGGGGCCGCCGCGGCGGCCCCTTTTCGCATCCGCCGGCTTTCGGCCGGCGATGCGCCTCAATTCTCCTGGAACGCCACCTGCCGCACCTTGCGGAACGTCGGCAGCAGGATCAGCACCAGCAGCCCCAGGGCCAGGGCCAGGAACACCGCCGAGATCGGCCGTTCGACAATGGCGAGGGGGTTGCCGTTGGCGAGCAGCATGGCCCGGCGCAAATACTCCTCGAACATGGGGCCGAGCACGAAGCCCATGAGGAACGGCGCCGGCTCGCAGTCGAGCACATGGAAGGCGTAGCCCAGCACGCCGAACACCGCCACCAGCAGCACGTCGAAGGTGCTGTTGTTGAGGCTGTAGGCGCCGAGGCAGCAGATCAGCACGATGGCCGGGAACAGCAGCCGGTAGGGCGCCGACAGCAGCCGGATCCAGATGCCGATGAGCGGCAGGTTGAGCACCACCAGCATGGAATTGCCCACCCACATGCTGGCGATGACGCCCCAGAACAGGGTGGGCCGCTCGGTGATGAGCTGCGGCCCCGGCGCCACGCCCTGCACCATCAGCGCCCCGACCATCAGCGCCATCACCGCGTTGGAGGGAATGCCCAGGGTCAGCAGCGGGATGAACGAGGTCTGGGCGCCGGCGTTGTTGGCCGCCTCCGGCGCCGCCACCCCCTCGATGGCGCCACGCCCGAACCGCTCGGGGGTGCGGGAGATCTTCTTTTCCAGGGTGTAGGCGGAAAACGAGGCGAGCAGCGCCCCGCCCCCCGGCAGCACGCCCAGCAGCGAGCCCAACGCGGTGCCGCGCAGCACCGGGCCGGCGATGCGGCGGAAATCCTCCCGCGTCAGCCACAGCCGGCTCACCTGGGCGCGGTCCAGGCTGTTGCCGCCATCGGGCCGCTGCAGGCTGGCGAGGATGTCGCCGATGCCGAACACCCCCATGGCCACGGCCACGAAGCCGAGCCCGTCCACCAGCTCCGGCACGCCGAAGGTGAAGCGCTTGGCGGTGCCGCCCACGTCCGCCCCCACCGTGCCCAGCAGCAGGCCCAAAGCGATCATCGCCACCGCCTTCAGCACGTCGCCATTGGCCAGCACCACGGCGGCGATGAGGCCCAGCAGGATGAGGGAGAAATATTCCGCCGGGCCGAACTTCAGCGCCACCGCCGACAGGGCCGGCGCCAGCAGGGCGATGAGCACGGTGGCCACGCAGCCGGCGAAGAACGAGCCCAGCGCCGCCGTGGCCAGCGCCGGCCCGGCGCGGCCCTGCAACGCCATCTGGTGGCCGTCGAGGCAGGTCACGAGAGAGGAGGATTCGCCCGGCAGGTTCACCAGGATGGCGGTGGTGGAGCCGCCATATTGGGCGCCGTAATAGATGCCGGCGAGCATGATGAGCGCCGCTTCCGGCCCCAGCGCGAAGGTGGTCGGCAGCAGCATGGCGATGGTGGCTGCCGGGCCCAGCCCCGGCAGCACTCCCACCAGCGTGCCGAGCAGCGCCCCGGCGAAGCAGTAGAACAGATTGGCCGACGTCAGCGTGACCGCGAAGCCGAGGGCGAGATGGTCGAGAACATCCATGGACCGGGTTCCGATGCTCAGGTCAGAGGCGGCCAGATGGGCAGCGGAATGCCGAGCCCATAGCCGAACAGGAGGGCGGATGCGCCGGCCAGCCCCACCGCCAGCAGCACCGTTTCCCGCACCGACAGGCGCGACCCGGCGAGCCGGCACGCCGCAACCAGCACGACCGCCGACGCCACCAGGCCGACGCGCTCCAGCAGCACGGCGAACAGCACGATGGCGAGGGTGATCACCACCAGCGGCCGCAGGCGCACCGGCTTCAGCGCCGGGCCCTCGACCGCCAGCGACTTCAGGGCGATGGCGCCGCCCAGCAGCACCAGGACGATGCCGAGGGCGCGCGGGAAATAGCCCGGCCCCATGTGGGCGGCGGTGCCCGCCACATAGTCGCGGCCGAGCAGCAGGGCGGCGGCGCCGAAGCCGGCGAACAGCAGGCCGGCGAGGAAATTGGTGCGGCTGGCGATGCGCATGGCGGGCGCCTCCGCACTAGCGGGCGGTCAGGCCGGAGGTGCGGATCACCTGCGCCCAGCGCGGAACCTCCGCTTTCAGGAAGGCGGCGAACTCGGCCGGCGAATTGGCCACCACGCTCGCCCCCTGGCTGGTGATGCGCTCGATGACCGGCGGCGTGCGCAGCGCCTCCACCAGCTTGGCGTTGAGCAGGGCGATGATGGGCTCGGGAGTGCCGCCGGGGGCGAGGATGCCATGCCAGGGCAGAATGACCGCGTCGGGATAGCCGAGCTCGACGGTGGTCGGCACCTCCGGCAACACCGGCGAGCGGGTGGGGCTGGCGAGCGCCAGCGCCCGCACCGTGCCGCCGCGGATCTGCGGCAGCACCAGCGGCACGTTGTCGATGTAGAAGTCGATGTGGTTGCCGATCAGGTCGTTGAGGGCCGAGGTGCCGCCCTTGTAGGGCACGTTCACCAGCGTGATGCCGGTGGCGGTCTTGAACACCTCCACCAGGAATTCCGGCGTGCCGCCGGGCACGACGCCGAACCGGAACGGGTTGTCCGCCCGCGCCTTGGCAAGGGCGATGAACTCCGGCAGCGTGGTCGCCGGCAGGCTCGGATGCACGATGATGACATTCGGCGCGGTCGCCAGGATCCCCACCGGGGCAAGGTCCTTCAGCGGGTCGTAGCCGATGTCGGGGGTCAGGGTGGGCAGCACCGTGACCGGGCCGAAGGTGCCGGCCAGCAGGGTGTAGCCATCGGCCTTGGCGTGGGCCACCAGGCTGGTGCCCAGGGAGCCGTTGCCGCCGGGGCGGTTCTCCACCGTCACCGGCACGTCCAGCGCCTTGCTCCAGATGTCGGCGGCGAGGCGGGCCATGATGTCGTTGGTGCCGCCCGGCTGGTAGGTGGCGATGATCTTGATGGGCCGGCTGGGATAGTCGCCGGCGGCGGCGCGGGCCCGCGCCACGTTCAGTGCGCCACCGGCCGCGGCGGCGATGGCCAGGTGCTGGAGAAGGGAACGCCGGCTCAGCATGGGCGCGAGTCCTCGGTTTGTCTTGGGGGCAGGGCTGTCGGGAGAAGGCGGACGCGGGCCGGGGCGATTGGCGCCGGTTCGAGGCCAAATTAATATTTATAAATTCGATAAAACTTGTCAAATAAATCGAGCTCCCCTAGCTTCGCGAGGCATCGGGCCACGCGCCGCGCCGGCGCTGCCGGTGCCAGCCGCCCGCCGGCCGTCCCGCCCCGGGGCCGCCTCGGCGCGCACGACACATCAGCAGGGAGCAGAGGTCCATGAGCGTCCACAATCTCACCCCGCGCGCGGTGAAGGCGCGCACCGTGCAGGATTTCTCGCCTGAGGAATGGGCGGTGCGGGTCGATCTGGCGGCGGCCTACCGCCTCGCCGGCCGCTTCGGCTGGACCGACCTGCTGGGCACGCATTTCTCGTCGCGGGTGCCGGGCACCACGGACCAGTACCTGGTCAATCCCTACGGCCTGTTCTTCGAGGAAATCACCGCCTCGGCGCTGGTGAAGATCGACATCGAGGGCCGGCTGGTGGAGGACAACGGCTATGGGGTGAACCCCGCCGCTGACCTCATCCACGGCGGCATCTACGCCACCCGGCCCGACGTGCAATCCATCCTCCACCTGCATTCGGTGGCGGGCGTGGCGGTGGCGGCGCAGGAGGGCGGGCTTCTGCCCATTTCCCAGAACGCCATCATCATCCGCGAGCGCGTGCGCTATTACGACTATACCGGCGTGAAGCTGGACCGGGAGGAGTGCGGCCGCCTCGCCGCGGCTCTGGAAGACCAGGACATCCTGTTCCTGCGCAATCACGGCACGCTGGCGGTGGGCCGCACCATCGGCGAGGCGTTCTCCTTCATCGCCCGCGTCGAGAAGGCCGCCGCCATCCAGATCGCCGCCCAATCGGCCCAGGCGCCGCTGAAGGCCATCGAACAGCAGTACATCGACCAGGCCGGCGCCTTCGGCCTGAAGCTCTACACGCCCGACAGCTGGTCGCCCGGCGCCGCCATCGAATGGCAGGCCTTCCGCCGCAAGATCGACCGCGAGGACCCCGGCTACGCGGTGTGAGGACACGATGCCGGCGGGCCCGTCCGCCGTCGCCGGCATCCCCCTTCGCCCCGTCCCGCGCGGGACAGCCCCCGCCGCCGCACGATGCCCCCAACAGGAAGACGAGACATGACGAACGCCCTCCGGCGTGCCCCAGGGCGCGCGCTCCGCGTGGCCTTGCTGCCGGCGCTGGCCCGCGCAGCCGCCCTCATCGCCACCCTGGCCGCGCCACTGCTGGCGAGCCCCGCCCGGGCGCAGGAGGCCTATCCCGCCAAGCCGGTGCGGGTGGTGCTGCCCTCGCCGCCCGGCGCCACCAACGACATCATTGCCCGCCTCGTGGCCGACAAGCTGGGGAGCGCGTTCCACCAGAAATTCGTCGTCGAGAACAAGCCCGGTGGCGGCGGCATCATCGGCGTCAACACCGTGGCCAAGGCACCGGCCGACGGCTACACCCTCCTGGTGTCGTTTGCCGGCCCGCTGGTGGTGAACATCGACCCCCAGGGCGTGGACCCGGCGCGGGACCTGACCCCGGTCACCGTCATCGCCGACCTGCCCTATGCCCTGGTGGGCAATGCCGAGCTGGCGCCGAAGACGGTTCCCGAGCTGATCGCCGCATCCAAGACCCGCGAAGGCGGGCTCCGCATCGCCAATTCGGCGGCGCGTTCCGACGCCCACCTGCTGAGCGAGCTGTTCCGCCTGAAGAGCGGGACGAACTTTGTCCTGGTGCCCTATCCCGGCGGCGGACCGGCCATCAAGGACCTGCTGGGCGGCCATGTGGACCTGCTGTTCACCTCGTTCCCGGCGGTGGCGCCCCACATCGCGGCGGGGACCCTGCGCCCCTATGCGGTGGCCACCCGCGCGCGCTGGCCGCAATATCCGGACGTGCCGACCCTGGCCGAGCAGGGCGTGCCCGACGTGCTCGCCAGCGCCTGGTTCGGCCTGCTTGCCCCGGCCGGCACCCCCGAGCCGGTGCTGGAGGCGCTCAACCGCGAGCTGGCCAAGGCGTTCGCCGACCCGGAGGTGCAGGCGAGCCTGCGCAAGATCGGCGTCAATCCCCGCGTCGATTCCCGGGCCGACAGCGCCGCATTCATCGCCGCCGAGCGGGCCAAGTGGAAGCGCGTTCTCGACGAGGGCGGCATCAGCCTCGACTGAGCCCCGCCCCGCGCTCAGGCCACCGCCACCGCGGGCCGGCGGGCCGCAGGGGTGGGCTGAAGCCGCGCCTCGCCCGCCGCCTCCTCCTTCAGCCAGGCCAGAAAGCCCTGCACCTTGGGGCTCGGCAGGCGGTGCGGCGGGCACACGAAATAATAGGAGTGCAGCACCTTGCGCGGCGCGCCAAAGGGATGGGCCAGCCGCCCGTGGGCCAGGTCGTCGCTGACGAGGGTGCTCCGGGCGAGCGCCACCCCCTGCCCGGCAATGGCCGCCTCGATCGCCATCAGCGCCTGATCGAAGCGCGGGCCGCGCGCGGCGTCGATGCCCTCCACCCCCTCGCCCTTCAGCCAGCCGTGCCAGTCGGGAGCGCTGGCGTCGATGGCGGCGCCGTCGTCATGGATGAGGGTGTGCCCGGCAAGGTCCGCCGCGCAGGCCAGCGGGCAGGGCCCCGCCGCAAGGCGCGGGCTGCACACCGGGATCACATAGTCCGACAGCAGAATCTGGGCGTGGAGGCCCGGATAGGCGCCGGCGCCGAAGCGGATCGCGCAATCGGCCTCGTCGGCGGCGAAATCGGCCAGCATCACGGTGGTGGCGATGCGCACGTCGAATTCGGGATGCCGCGCCCGCAGGCGGTCGAGACGGGGCAGCAGCCATTTCAGCGCAAAGGACGGCGCCACCGAGACCCGCAGCGGGGTGTCGTCCACCGCCTCGTCCAGGCGCTCGACGGCGGCGAGAATGGCGGCGAAACCCTCCACCAGGCCGGGCAGCAGGCGCGCGGCAACCTCCGTCAGTTCCAGCTCCGGACGGCGGTCGCGGCGAAACAGCGGCTGGCCCACATGGGCCTCCAGCAGCCGCACCTGCTGGCCGATGGCCGCGGGCGTGACATGGAGCAGCGCCGCCGCCTTGGCGAACGAGCGCTGCTGCGCGGCGGCCACGAAGGCCCGCAGGGCGGTCATGGGCGGCATGCGGCCGAGGCTCATGGGGGCGAGGCTCATGCGGGCGGTGCGGTCGGCGGAGGTCATTCCATATTATATATTTTAGATAGATTTAATATACAACAAATCGGAACGCGATGGCCGCCGTTCGTTACCCGCAGGGGTTTATGGCGGCACTCCTCCAATCCAATCCACCCCCACGCCGTCCAGGCCCCGGATTTTTCACGTTCATCCGGGCCTCGGGGGAATGAGGCAGACAAAACGAACTAAAATATCCATAAAATAAAAAAACTATACGCATCCAATATCTACGTAATAAAATTTATACGTGCTATTCGAACATATAATCATTTATTATACAGCATAGAAAAGTTTCTTTTAATCTGAAAAAGAATTTTTGCCCTGACAGGCCTGCGCGAAACGTGGTGCACTTCCGTTCGATCCGGCGGCACCGTGGTGGGCGCTGCGCCCGGGTGCCAGCCCGCGACCCAGCCCACAAACTGGCCGCCAGCGCCCGCCCCCGGCGCGACGTTTCCGGCCGCCGGGCCGTTCCAGCTTTGAGAGAGTGCGTCATGACCATCGCCGCGCAGACCCTCACCATCGACCGCCGGGCCGCCGAAACCGTCGCCGGCCCCGCCCCGGGAAGCGTCGCGGCCCTGGCCCCGGTCATTGCCCGCATCGCCGCCGAGGCGCAGGCGCCGGAGCGCACCGAAGGGGACGTGCAGGCCGCTATCGAGCAATTGCGGGCGGCCGGCTTCGGCACCTTCCGCCTGCCCCGGGCGGAGGGCGGCGCGGGCGCCTCCGTGCCGGATCTCGTCTCGGTCGTGATCGCGCTGGCGGAGGCGGATTCCAACGTGCCGCACGCCCTGCGCAATCATGCCCTGTTCGTGGAGAAGGCCCAGCGCGCCAAGGCCAACCCCAAGTTCGCCCGCTGGCTGGATGAGGTGCGCGCCGGCCGCCTGTTCGGCCTCGGTGCCAGCGAGCTCGGCATCCCGGACATCGGCGCCGGCGGCGGCACCACCATCGTCGCGCCGTCCGGCCCGGGCTTCGTTCTCGACGGGGAGAAATATTACAGCACTGGCAATGCGTTCGTGGACTACATCCATGTCAATGCCCGCACTCCGGACGGCGCCGCCATCGCCGCCGTGGTGCCGCGCGGGCGCGACGGCGTGCAGGTGCGCGACGATTGGGATGGCATCGGCCAGCAGCTCACCGCCTCCGGCACCACCACCTTCACCGGCGTGCGGCTGACGGCGGACGAGGTGGTGTTCCAGGCCAGCGAGGAAGTGCCGGTGCCGCACGACGCCACCCTGGCCCAGCTCTACCTCACCTCCATCGTCACCGGCATCCTGAAGGCGGTGGCGCGGGACGCGGCCCACCTGATCGGCTCCCGCAACCGCAACTTCTACCACGCCACGGCGGCGCGGCCGGCGGACGACCCGCAGCTGCAGGAGGCCTTGGGGCGCATCGCCAGCGCCGCCTATGTGGCGGAAGCCGCGGTGCTGCGCGCCGCCGAGACGCTCGACGGCGCGCTGGAGAGCGCCCGCGCCGGGCATCCGGACACCGCTTTGTTCGAGGAGGCGGCGCGGCGCGCGGCGCAGTCGAAGGTCGTGCTCGACGGGCTCGCGCTCGATGCCGCCACCCGCCTGTTCGATGTGGGCGGGGCCTCGGCCGCCACCCGGCGGGCGCGGCTCGACCGGCATTGGCGCAACATCCGCACCCTCGCATCGCACAATCCCGTTGCCTACAAGGCCCGCGCCCTCGGCCGGCAGATCCTGGACGGCACCCCCCTGCCCACGGCCGCCTTCTTCTGACGGCGGCCCGGCCCGCCGCCCCGCGCCTCAAGACCGGAGCCCCGACCGTGTCCTTCTCAAACCTGTCCCGCCGCGCGCTTCTGGCCGCCGGCCTCGTCCTCGCCGCCTGCGGCCCCGTCCTGGCGCAAGAGCAGAAGCTCAAGCTCGTGGTCGGCTACCAGGACCAGACCCTGCCGACGGCGGTGGCCGCCTCCAAGGTGCTGGACGGCACCCCCTACGAGGTGGAGTGGGTGACCTTGACCGGGCCGGCGGCGCAGCTCGCCGCGCTCTACTCCAAGGCCATCGATGTCGGCCACATGGGCGACACCTCGCTCATCATCGAGCAGGGCAAGGCCAAGAGCGAATGGACGCCGCAGACGGCGCCCTTGCAGATCGTCGCCGGCTGGCGCTCCACCGACCTGAAGTACCCGCCCATCGTCACCGTGGCGCGGGCGGACTCCGGCATCGCCACCCTGCAGGACCTGAAGGGCCGGACGGTGGCCAACAACTTCGGCGGCTACAACTACCTGCACTATGTGCTGACCCTGCTGAAGGCGGGTTTGACGGAAAACGATATCCAGTCGGTCCGCCTCGCCGACCAGTCCACCAGTTCCGCCACCTTCAACGCCGGCAAGGTGGAGGCCTTCTCCGGCGGAACCATCGGCGTGGCGGAGGCCATCGAGAGCGGCAAGGCGCGGATCCTCGTCACCAGCGACGAGCTGGACATTCCCGCCCTCGGCGTCTTCACCGCCCGCACCGACGTTCTGAAGGACCCGCGGAAGAAGGCCGCGATCGCCGACTTCCTGTCCCGTCTGCGCGACTATTGGGCATGGTATCCCAGCAACCGGGCCGCCATCGAGGCGCTCTATGTGGAGAAGCTGAAGCAGACGCCGGACCGGGCCCGCATCGTCACCCAGTTTCAGCAGGCCCGCTTCCAGCCCCTGGACGAGGCGCTGGTGAAGCGGGAGCAGCGCATCGCCGACGTCCTGTTCGAGGCCGGCGTGATCCCGCGCAAGATCGACGTCGATCTTGAATTCAGCCGCGACTTCAACGCCGTCACCGCCCCGCGCGACTAGCCGCAGGTTCGCGCACCGCCACGGACCACGCGCCGCGCCACCGCAGGCGGCGCCCGACCACGCGCCAGGGCCCGCAGGCGGCCCTTCCCCTTCCCCGCCCCCTTCCCCTTGCCCGGCCTGGACCCGCCATGACCGTAGAAGCCGTGTTCGATCCTCGCGCCTCCCGCCCCGGCACGCCCGGTCGGCTGGCGCTGAAGCTCACCCCCAGGCCGCGCGCGGGCCGGCTGAGGCTGGTGGGCGTCGATGCCGCCCGCCTGCTGCTGCCCCTGGTGCTGCTGGCGGTCTGGCAGGGCGCCTGCAGCTTCGGCCTCATCAATCCGCGCACCCTGGAATCGCCGGTGGCGGTGGTCCAGGCGCTGGTGGAACTGACCGTGTCCGGGGTGTTGTGGGACAGTCTGGTCGCCTCCTTCAAGCGCGCCTCCGCCGGCTTTCTCCTCGGCGGCGGCCTCGGGCTGGCGCTGGGCGTGATGGCCGGCCTCTCCCGCGCCGGCGAGCGGGCTTATGACGCGCTGCTGCAGATGCTGCGCATGGTGCCGTTCCTGGCGGTGATCCCGCTGTTCGTCATCTGGTTCGGGGTGGACGAGGAGCCGAAGATCCTGCTCATCGCCCTGGCCTGCATCTTCCCGGTTTATCTCAACACCTTCTCCGGGGTGCGCAACGTCGACCCGAAGATCCTGGAGGCGGCGACCGTGTTCGGCATGGGCCGCGCCGCCATCGCCACCCAGATCGTCGCCCCGCTGGCGCTGCCCTCCATCATGGTGGGGGTGCGCTATTCCATGGGCGTGGCGCTGCTGTCGCTGGTGGCGGCGGAGCAGGTGAACGCCACCTCGGGCATCGGCTATCTGGCGCTCAACCCGCGCGCCTCGCTGCGCACCGACATCATCCTCGGCGTGGTGCTGCTCTATTCGGTGCTCGGCCTGCTGGTGGACGTGCTCATCCGCACCGTCCAGGACCGGCTCCTGCCCTGGCACCGCACCATTCTCCAGAAGGCGCGCTGAGCCATGACCGATGCCACCATCACCCCCCTGCGCCCGGGCCTCGCGGCGCGGCCAGAACCGGAGGCGGTGCTGCTGAAGGGCGCCACCAAGGGCTTCGGCGGGCGCATCCTGTTCGAGAACGTGGATCTCGCCATCCGGCGGGGCGAGTTCGTGGCGCTGCTGGGGGCGTCCGGCTCCGGCAAGACCACGCTGCTGCGCATCCTGCTCGGCCTCGACACGCTCGACGGTGGGGCGGGCGAGGTGGCGACACCGCGCTCGGCGGTGTTCCAGGAGCCGCGCCTCGTCCCCTCGCAGCCGGTGTGGCGCAACGTGCTGATGGGGGTGCCGCGCCGCCTGCAGCGCCGCCAGGGGGCGCTCGACGCCCTGGCCGAGGTGGGCCTTGCCGCCCACGCCGATGCCTGGCCGGTCACCCTTTCCGGCGGCGAGGCGCAGCGCGTGGCGCTGGCCCGCGCCCTGGTGCTGGAACCGGCGCTGCTGCTGCTGGACGAGCCGTTCGCCGCGCTCGACGCCCTCACCCGCCTGAAGATGCAGGACCTGGTACGCCGCCTGTGCGCCCGCCATCGGCCCGGCACCCTGCTGGTGACCCATGACGTGGACGAGGCGGTGCGGCTGGCCGACCGGGTGCTGGTGCTGCGTGACCGCCGCCTCACCCTCGACGCCGCGGTCGGCGACGCGCGCGACGGCACCACCCCCGCCGGCGCCCGGCTGCGGGCCCGCCTCTATGGCGAGCTGGGGGTTGCGCCCCTCGGCGGCGATCGGCCCGCCGACCCCGCGGCCCGCGCCGAACACACCGGTTCCGGCCTCGCCGGCGGCTGAGGCCGGCCGCCGCTCCCCTCCTGTCTCCTGCCATGTTCGAGGAACGATCGATGACCCCGCAGCTCCCGCGTTTCCCCCATCTCTCGCGCCGCCGCGCCCTTGGCGTCGCCGTCGGTGCCACCCTGGCCGGCGCGCTGATCGGCAGCCTCGGCGCGCCCATCGCCTCCAGCCTGGCGGCGGAGCCGGTGGACCTGTCCGGCGTCACCCTGCGCGTCGGCATCTTCGAGGATGTGACCCGCGACGCCATCGAAGCCACCGACGTCCTGAAGGGCACGCCCTACAAGATCCAATGGGCCCGCCTCAACGGCGCCGGACCGACGGTGCAGGCGCTGGGCGGCAATGCCATCGACATTTCCTGGGGCCTCAGCGACACGGCGCCCGCCAAGGCCTCGGCGGAGGACCGGCAGAACTGGACCGCCCAGAACGCCCCCATCAAGGTGGTGGCGCTGCTGAAGCCGCTGGACGAGGACAAGTTCTCCAACAGCCTCATCGCCGCCCACAAGGATGCCGGGGTGAAGACCCTGGCCGACCTGAAGGGCAAGACCTATGCGTTCAACGAGGGCGGCAACATCAATGCGCTGGCGCTGCTCGGCCTTGCCCATGCCGGCCTCACCCTCAAGGACGTGCAGCCGCGCCTGCTCACCTATGACGCCACCTCCACCGCCCTCATCGCCGGCGCCGTGAACGCCGCGCCCGTCACCCGCGCCCGGGTCGCCGACGCCCTCGCTGACGGCACCCTGATCGAGCTGGCCCGCGACATCGACGTGGGCTTCCCCGGCTATGTCTCGGTGACCGCCCGCACCGGGGCGCTCGACGACCCCAAGCTCAGCGCCGCCATCGGCGATTTCCTCAACCGGCTGGCGCAATACCTGCGCTGGTCGTCCACCCATCCGGAGGAAACCGCCAAGTCCTATGTGAAGACGCAGCAGCTGTCCGAGCGCAACGCGCTCAGCGCCGCCAAGGCCAAGGCGGTGACGCTGATTCCGGTGAACCCCGGCAGCGCCGGGTTCGAGAAGGAGATCGCCGCCACCGAGAAGCTGGTGAAGGCGGGCTTTTATCCGCGCGCCGTGGACTTCGCCACGGTGGTGGATGGGCGCTATGCCGACCAGATCACCGCCGGGGACAAGCCCAAGACCAATTGAGACGGCCGATCGAGACGGGCCCCTTGAAACGGGGCTATTGAAACGGGGCCCTTGACCGGCACCGGTCGAAGCATGTGGGTCCGCGCGCGGCCGGCCGATGGGCCGGCCGTGCCGGCGGCGGGGGCGCAAGCCGCCCCTGGGCCCTGTCGAGCGGGGCGTGCCGAACCCGGGGCATGGCCCATCCCGCATGACCTCCACCAGCCCGCCGGCGGCCTCATACCAAAGGCCCGTGAGCTTGACTCATGGGGGCTTTGGCCAAGCCCGCGCGGCGCTTGAGCGGACCCACTCGGCACCGGTCGAAGACGGGAGCCGATGGTATTATGCGGCGGCCGCGCGGCTCAGCGCGCCAGCGGCTTTGCGGCCCGCCGGCGCGGCGTGGCCGGCGGGCCGCCCGTCTTCTGGCCCGCTTTCTGCTGCGTCTCCTGCCCCGCCATCTGACCCGCCATCTGGTTTCCCTGCTGGCCCGCCTCCTGGAGCCGCTGCAATCCGGCGGGATCGGTGAGCACCAGCCGCCGTCCCTCGAACCGCAGCAATCCGTGCTGGGCGAAGTCGTTGAGGGTGCGGTTCACGGTCTGGCGGCACGCCCCCACCATGTCCGCCAGGTCCTGCTGGGTGATGCGCACCCGGAACGGAATCTCGTCGCCGCGCGGCTCGCCGCAATTGCGCGCCAACCGCAGCAAAATGCCGGCGAGGCGCACGTCGGCCTGGCGCGCGGTCTTTTCCACCAGCGCATCGCAGGCCAGGCGCAGCCGGCCGCTCACCTGGCGGATCATCTTGAGGGCCAGCTGCGGGAAGGCCAGAAGCGCGCGCTCGAAATCCGCCCGCCGCAGCACATGGACCACGCTGCGTTCCACCGCCTGGCCGAACACCGCCTGTTCCGGCGCCCCGGAGATGCCGCCGGCGCCGAACCAGTCGCCGGGCATGCAGAACCAGAAGATGGTGACCTCGCCCTGGGTGGAGAGGTGGAAGATCTTCACCAGGCCGCTGTCCAGCCAGAACACGTGGCTCGCCGGATCGTCGGCGGCAAACACGCTCTCGCCGCGCCGGTAGACCCGCCGCTCGCACAATTGCTCCACCAGGGCGCGCGCCTCCGGCGGCAGTCCGGCGAACAGATCGAACCGCTCCCAATACCAGGGGACAGTGCGGGAGGTGGTCATGCTCCTATAATCCACAATTTTGATAATTTTTGTTTTTATTGTCGCCCGGGCGACAGAATGGCGTTCGCCTCCACCCTAGCATGAGCGGGTTCGAAGCCGGCGCGCACCGTTCGTCGGCCGGCCCCGACGCGGCTGTGGCAGGAGACCCCGACGACCATGAGCGATGGCGAAGTGATGCCGGCCGGACGCCTCGGCCTTGCGCCCCCGGCGCCGGCGCGCGCGCGGTTCCACGCGGCGGCGTGGCTGGCGCTGATGGCGCTGCCCTGGGTCGCGCTGCTGCTGGCCTGGGTCGGGGTGCGGGTCCTCAGCGCCCGCTATGCCGGTCTCGTCCCCTCGCCCCTGGCGGTGCTGCAGCAGGGCTACGCGCTGATGAAGGACGGCACCCTGCCGCTCAACTGGGCCGCCTCCAGCCTGCGGGTGCTGGTGAGCGTCACCGCGGGCGTGGTCCTGGCGGTGCCCGCCGGCTTCGCCCTCGGCTGGTATGCGCCGGTGCGGCGGGTGCTGACCCCGGTGGTCAATTTCTTCCGGGCGCTGCCGCCCATCGCCCTCATTCCGCTCATGATCCTCTATTTCGGCATCGGCGAGCTGGCGAAGGGGCTGGTGCTGGGATACGCCGCCTTCTTCACGGCGGTGGTGGTGCTCTACGAGGGCATTTCGCGCATTCCGCCCATCTATGTGCAGGTCGCCCGCACCCTCGGGGCAACCGACCGCGAGCTGTTCACCGGCGTGGTGCTGCCGCTGGCCCTGCCGCATGTGCTGACCGCCGCCCGTGTCGCCCTCGGCGTCGGCTGGATGACGCTGGTGGCCTCGGAGCTGGTGTCGGCCCAGCAGGGGCTGGGCGCCATGATCCAGATCGCCGCCTCCTATTTCCAGATCGAGACCATCTATCTCGGCCTCATCGCCATCGGCCTCACCGCCATGGCCATGGATTTCGCACTGGTGCGCCTCAGCGCGCGGCTGGTGCGCTGGCAGGACAGGATCCGCCCGTGAACCCCGCGATGCCCCCCTCCATGCCCCCTTCCATGCACGCGTCCCCCCGCGCACCCTCCGGCGCCGCCCCGCTCGACGGCGAGATCCGCTTCACCGACGTGTCGGTGCGCTACGACGGCGTGCCCCATGGCGGCTGGGTGGTGCGCAACGTCTCGCTCGCTTTGCGGCCCGGCGAGTTCGTCTCCCTCATCGGCCCCTCCGGCTGCGGCAAGACCACGCTCTTGAAGCTCGCCGCCGGCATGGCCCGGCCCACCTCGGGCTCCGTGACCTTCTCCGGCGCACCGATCGCCGCGCCGGGCCCCGAGAGGGGCGTGGTGTTCCAGGAATATGGCGTGTTCCCGTGGCTCACGGTGCGCCAGAACATCGCCTTCGGCCTGTCGCTCGGCGCCAACCGGCATCTGGCCGGGCAGGCGGAGGCCATCTGCGCCCATTATCTCGCGCTCATGGGCCTGTCCGACTTCGCCGACGCCCTGCCCAACACCCTGTCAGGGGGCATGCGCCAGCGGGTGGCGCTGGCCCGGGCCTATGCGGTCAACCCGCGCTGCCTGCTCATGGACGAGCCGTTCGGCGCCCTCGACGCCCAGACCCGGCTGGTGATGCAGGACCTGCTGCTGTCGCTGCAGCAGCAGGAGCGCAAGAGCGTGCTGCTCATCACCCATGCGGTGGACGAGGCGCTGTATCTGTCCTCCCGCATCGTGCTGATGAGCGCGCGTCCGGCCCGGATCGCCGAGATCATCGACGTGCCCTTCCCCTACCCGCGCGACGAGCGGGTGCTGGAAACCCCCGAATTCACCCGCCTGCAAGCCCATCTGCGCGCCCGCGTGATGGAAGAATACGCCCGCCAGCAGCGCGAAGACCGCATCCCCGCCTGACCATCCGGACCAAAACCCATGCGCCTTGATCGCCGCCAGTTCCTCACCGCCACCGCCCTCGGGCTCGCCGCCGCGCCGCTGGCCGCCCGGCCCGGCCTTGCCGCCGCGCCCGCCCCTGCGCCGCAGAAGCTGAAGGTGGGCTATCTCCACACCCTCTCGTGCGATGGGCACCTGTGGCTGGGCGAGCATCTCGGCGCCTTCAAGCAGGAAGGTCTCGAGGTCGAGGCCCTGCAGTTCGTCACCGGGCTGGAGGCCTATCAGGCGCTGGCCGGCGGCAGCGTGGACGTGGTGACCACCGGCGCGGTGATCTCCAACTTCCCCGCCCGGGGCCAGGGCAAGGTGTTCCTCATCAACGGCCTGGAGACCGGCATCGCGCAGATCTGGGTCGATCCCAAGGCCGGCATCTCCACCCTGGCCGACCTGAAGGGCAAGCAGGTGGCCACCACCCGTGGCACCACCGCCCATTTCTTTCTCCACCGGGCGCTGAAGAGCGTCGGCCTCGACAGCACCAAGGACGTGGAGATCGTGCATCAGCGGCTCGACCAGGCGGTCACCGCCTTCATCTCCGGCTCGGTGCCGGCGGTGGTGCTGTGGGTGCCGCTCGACACCCCCATCCGCCAGCGCCGGCCGGACGCGGTGCTGCTGGCCAAATCCGGCGACTTCCCCGACGCCACGGTGGTGGACGGCTGGTCCGCCCGCAACGCCCTGCCGGCGGAGAACCCGGCGCTGCTGGAACGGGTGGTGCGCGCCTGGGCCCGCGCCAACGATTTCCTCCTGTCCTCCCCGGACCAGGCCCTGGCCGTGCTGGCGGCCGGAAAATACAAGGACTTCACCGTGGAAGAGCTGAAGCGCCAGGCTGAACTCATCCAATATTACCCCACCAATGTCTGGCCGAAATACTATTCGGACGGTTCCATCGTGCGGTGGCTGAACCAGGTGACGGACTTCAATCAGGAAGTGGGTGCCATCAAGGACCCGATCCGTGCCGAAACCTATTTCGATCCGAAGATCTTCCTCGCCGCCCTAGCCTGATACCAAAGGCCCGTGAGGGTAACTCATGGGCCTTTGGTCAAGCCCGCGCGGCGCTTGAGCGGCCCCCTTGGCGCCGGTCGAAGACCGGGGCCGATGGCATGAAACGGCGCGGCCGCTCCCGCACCTCAAACCGATGCCCCGCCTCGCCCGCGCCGGCCCTGCCGGCGCCGCGACACGCCCCCGGAGATCTCCCATGCTCGCCTATAAGACCGCCAAGACCGTCGATCACCTCGTCGATACCGAAGCCAGCTACCGGCACATTCGCCCGGTGCCGCAGCTGCCCAATTTCGCTGCCCGCATCGAGGGCGTGGACCTGACGCGGCCGCTGCCGCCGGAGGTGCGGGCCGAACTGAAGCGCGCGCTCGACGATTTCGAGGTGATCTTCCTGCCGCCGCAGGACATCACCCCCGAGCAGCACCTCGACCTGGCCTCGGTGTTCGGCCCGGTGGCGCAGGGCGCCTATTTCCCGCGCAAGGACGGCCATCCCCAGATCGAGGTGCTCGCCAACGACGCCGACCGCCCCGCCTCGGTGGACCATTGGCACGCCGACCTCACATGGCTCGCCACGCCGCCGGCCGGCACCGTCATCCAGATCACCGAGAACCCGCCGGTGGGCGGCGGCACGTCGTGGTCGAGCATGAGCAAGGCGTTCCAGGCGCTCTCCCCCGGCCTCAAGGACTACCTGCGGCCGCTGGAGGCCACCCACACCTGGGAAACCAGCCAGTGGCGCACCTATCTCGCCAATCTCGGCGAGGACGTGCTCATCAACGCCATCCAGAAGTTCAAGCCGGTGGTGCACAAGGTGGTCTATCGCCAGGAGCGCACCGGCAAGGAGTTCCTGTTCGTCAACGAGACTTTCACCCGGCACATCAACGGCCTGTCCACCATCGAGAGCCGGGGCATCCTGGCCTTCCTCGCCCAGTGGATCCGTCAGCCGGAATTCACCTACACCCACAAATGGGAACCGGGCGCCATCGCCATCTGGGACAATTACGCCACCCAGCATTACGCCCTCGCCGACTACTGGCCGGCCCGCCGGGTCAACCACCGCGTCACCTTCGACCTGGAAGCCCAGGCGCAGCCGGTGGCCAACACCCTGGCCGCCGTGGACGGCAGCGGGCGGGTGTCGAAAGTGGCCTATGGCTATTGAGGCGCCGCGCCGGATCCTCACCGACCGGCTGGAGCTGCACGTCTTCGACGACGGCCCGGCCGATGGCCCGGTGGCGCTGCTGCTCCACGGCTGGCCGGATGCGCCGCAGACCTGGGCGGCCGTCGCCGCCCGGCTCAACGCCGCCGGCTGGCGCACCCTGCGCCCCTATCTGCGGGGCTTCGGGCCGACCCGCTTTCTTGCCCCCGGGACGCCCCGCTCGGGCCAGATCACGGCCCTCGCCGCCGATGCCCTGGCCCTGGCCGATGGGCTCGGCCTCGCCCGCTTCGCGGTGATCGGCCACGATTGGGGCGCGCGCACCGCCTACACCCTGGCCGCCCTGGCGCCGGAGCGGGTGAGCGCCTGCGTCGCTCTGTCGGTGGGCTATGGCGGCGGCGGGCTGCCGACGCTGCAGCAGGCGCGGAACTACTGGTACCAATGGTACTTCTGCCTGCCCCAGGGGGCGGCAGCGCTCGCCGCCGACCGCCATGGCTTCTGCCGCGCCCTGTGGCAGACGTGGTCGCCCGGATGGACGGTACCGGACGCGGCCTTCGCCGCCGCCGCTGACGCCTTTGACGCACCGGACTGGCTCGCGGTCACGCTCCATTCCTACCGCCAGCGCTGGGGCCACGCGGACGGCGACCCGCATTACGACGATCTGGAGGAGACGATGCGCCGGCAGCCGGCGATCACCGTGCCGGCCCTGGTCATCCATGGCTCAGACGATGCCTGCAACGACGCCGCCACCTCGCAGCCGCGCGACGCCTTCCGGGGACCCTACCGCCGGCTGGTGCTGCCGGGGATTGGTCATTTCCCGCAGCGGGAGGCCGGGCCCGCCGTCTCCAGCGCCATCGCGGAGTGGCTGGGCGACGGGCGGGCGCCTCCCGCCTGAGACCGGCTGGTCCGCTTCTCGGCGGGCGCCGGATCGGCCCCGTGTGCGGCGCCGGCCTGGTCGCCGGCCGGGGGCTTTCAATGTCTCAGGCCCCAGGCATCAGGCCCCAGGCATCAGGGCTCGCATCACGGCTTGGCCGGCTGGCGCAGCCCCTTCAGGCGGTAGAGGGCGTCCAGCGCCTCGCGCGGGGAGAGGGCATCGGGATCGAGCGCGTCGAGGGCCTCGCCCGCGCGGTCCACGGCGGCGGCCGGCGCCGCCTGCGTGCCCGAGCGGGGCCGCGCGGCGGCGAACAGGGGCAGGTCATCCACCAGGCGCTGGGCCGGCGCGGCGCGCTCGGCCGCCTCCAGCTCCGCCAGCACCGCCTTGGCGCGGGTGATGACCGCCTCCGGCAGGCCGGCGAGCTTGGCCACCTGGATGCCGTAGGACCGGTCCGCCGCCCCCGGCACCACCTCATGCAGGAAGATCACGTCGCCGTTCCACTCCGTCACCTTCACGGTGGCGTTGAACAGGCGGTTGCAGCGCTGCGACAGCGCCGTCAGCTCGTGGAAATGGGTGGCGAACAGCGCCCGGCAGCGGTTCACCTCGTGCAGGTGCTCCAGGCTCGCCCAGGCGATGGACATGCCGTCGAAGGTGGCCGTGCCGCGCCCGATCTCGTCCAGGATCACCAGCGAGCGATGGGTCGCCTGGTTCAGGATGGCGGCGGTCTCCACCATCTCCACCATGAAGGTGGAGCGCCCGCGCGCCAGGTCGTCGGCGGCGCCGACCCGGGAGAACAGGCGGTCGACGATGCCGATGCGGGCCTCCTGCGCCGGCACGAAGGCTCCCGCCTGGGCCAGCACCGCGATCAGCGCGTTCTGCCGCAGGAAGGTGGACTTGCCGGCCATGTTGGGGCCGGTCACCAGCACGATGCGCCCGTCCGCCTGCCCCGGCGGCGGCGACAGTTCGCAGTCATTGGGCACGAACGGGCCGCCGTCGCGGGCCAGCGCCTGCTCCACCACCGGATGACGGCCGCCGGCGATGGCGAAGGCCGCCCCGTCCTCCATGTGCGGTCGCACGTGGCGTTCGGTGGCGGCAAGCTCGGCGAGGGCGCAGGCCACGTCCAGCTCGGCCAGGGCCTCGGCGGCCTCGCGGATGGGGGCGGCGGCGTCCACCACCGCGGCGGCGAGGCGGTCGAAGATGGCCTGCTCCAGCCCCAGCGCCCGTTCGCCGGCGCTGGCGATGCGGCTTTCCAGCTCGCCCAGCTCGACCGAGGAGAAGCGCATGGCGCCGGCCATGGTCTGGCGGTGCACGAACACATCGAGATGGGGCGGCTCGCGCAGGCGGCCGGCATTCTGCTGGCTGACCTCGACGAAATAGCCCAGCACCGCGTTGTGCTTGATCTTCAGCGACTTGACGCCGGTTTCCTCGGCATAGCGCCGCTCCAGGGCGGCCACCACGCGGCGGCTCTCGTCGCGCAGCGCGCGGGTGGCGTCCAGTTCGTCCTCGTAGCCGGCGCGCACGAAGCCGCCGTCGCGGCGGTGTGGCGGCAGCTCGTCGGCCAGCGCCGCCGCGAGGTCGGCCGCCAGCTCCCGCGACACCCGCGCCAGGACGGCGAGGGCACGGGCGAGATCGCGCGGCGGCGCGGCGCTGAAGGCGGACGCAAGGTCGAGCGCGCCGGCAAGGCCATCGCGAACGGCGGCGAGGTCGCGCGGCCCGCCCCGGCCGAGGGCGAGGCGGGTCAGGGCGCGCGCCATGTCCGGGGCGGCGGAGAGGCGACCGCGCAGGACCCGGCGCAGGGCGCCGTCGTCGAGCAGGAAGCCGAGCGCGTCGTGCCGGTCGCGGATGGCGCCGAGGTCTGTGAGGGGCTCGGCGACGCGCCGGGCCAGCAGCCGGGCGCCGGCGGCGGTAACGGTGCGGTCGATGGCGCCCAGCAGCGAGCCGCGCCGCTCACCGGCGGTGGTCTTCACCAGTTCCAGGTTGGCCCGCGTGCCGGCGTCGATGAGCATGATGCCGCCCTCCGCCTCCTTCACCGGCGGGGCGAGGATGGGGCGGGCGCCGAGCTGGGTGCGCTCCACATAGGCGACGATGGCGGCGGCGGCGATCAGCTCCGGCCGGCTGAAGGCGCCGAAGGCGTCCAGGGCGGCGACCCCGAAGAAGCCGGTGAGGCGCTTTTCCGCGCTGGCCCCCTCGAAGCTCTGGCGCGGCAGCGGCGTCACTGCCGGAAACGCCCGCAGCAGCGCTTTCAGGTCGTCCTCATCCAGCAGCGCATCGGACACCAGGATCTCCGCCGGCTCGATGCGGGCCAGATCCGCGCCAAGGGCCTCGGCGCTGGTCGCGGCCACCCGGAACACCCCGGTGGACATGTCCGTGAAGGCCAGCGCATACGCGAAATCGTCCGGCGCGGTGCCGGCGCGGGTGCGGGCGACGGCGGCCAGCACATTCTCCCGCCGGGCGTCGAGCAGGGACTCCTCGGTGAGGGTGCCGGGGGTGACGAGGCGCGTCACGTCGCGGCGCACCACGCTTTTCGGCCCGCGCTTCCTGGCCTGCGCCGGGTCCTCCAGCTGCTCGCACACCGCCACCCGGAAGCCGAGGGCGATGAGCTTGTGCAGATATTCCTCCGACCGCTCCAGCGGCACGCCGCACATGGGAATATCCTCCCCCAGGTGCTTGCCGCGCTTGGTCAGCACGATGCCCAGCGCCCGCGAGGCCTGTTCCGCATCGGCGAAGAACAGCTCGTAGAAGTCGCCCATGCGGTAGAACAGCAGGCTGTCCGGATTGGCGGCCTTGATCTCCTGGTACTGCGCCATCATCGGGGTGACGCGGCTGTCGGCCGCCGGCGCCGGGACGGCATCGGAAGCCGCCGCGGGCGCGTCGGGTTCGGGCGCGTCGGGCGGGGGCGGGGCGGCAGGGATCGAGGCGGGCGCGGGGGACGAGGTCATGGGCGCCAAGCTACCGGGCGCGGCCGGCGCTGTCAGTGCGCCACGCCCGCCTTCGACAGGAAATCTCGCCGCCCCGGCCGGCGCGGCGGCGCGGCTCCAGGCTCAGCCCCAGGCTCAGCCCCAGGGGCCGCGCCCGGGCTGCGGCCCGGGTCCCGGCTGTCCACCCTGGCCCCAGGGGCCGGAGGGGGCCGCCGCGAACGGGCCGGAGGCGGGCCGGCCGCCGCCACGCGGCGGCCCCATGCGGCTGGCGAGGTCCTGGAGCGCGGCGATGCGGTTGCCGGTGGCGGGATGGGTAGAGAACAGGTTGTCCATGCGCGCGCCCGAGAGGGGATTGATGATGAACATGTGGGCGGTGGCGGGATTGGCCTCGGCCTCGTAATTCTGCACCTGGTGGGCCTCGCCGGAGATGCGCGCCAGCGCCGAGGCGAGCGCCAGCGGCTGGCCGGAAATCTCCGCCCCGCCGCGATCCGCCTCGTATTCCCGCGAGCGGGAAATGGCCATCTGCACCACCATGGCGGCCATGGGCGCCAGCACCGCCATCAGAATGGTGCCGATGGCGCCGAACGGGCTGCCGTTCTGCTCCCGGTTGCCGCCACCGAACAGCAGGCCGAAATTCGCCAGCATGGAGATGGCGCCGGCGATGGTCGCCGTCATGGTCATGGTGAGGGTGTCGTAGTGCTTGATGTGCGCCAGCTCGTGCGCCATCACGCCGGCCACCTCGTTGGGCGGCAGCATCTGCAGCAGGCCGGTGGTTGCGGCCACCGCCCCGTTCTGGGGGTTGCGGCCGGTGGCGAAGGCGTTCGGCTGCGGGTTGTCCATGATGTAGACCTTGGGCATGGGCATGTCGGCCCGCCGCGCCAGCTCCCGCACCATGGCGACGAACTCCGGCGCGGTGGCGTCGTCCACCTGCCGGGCGCCGTACATGCGCAGCACCATCTTGTCGGAGTTCCAGTAGCTGAACAGGTTCATGCCGGCCGCCGCCACGAACGCGATCAGCATGCCGGTTCGGCCGCCGAGGGCGAAGCCCACGACCATGAACAGAGCGGTGAGCCCCGCAAGCAGGATCACCGTCTTCAGGTGGTTCATCTCTCCCCTCCGCCACGGCGCGCTCCGGGGGCGCCAAGCCCCCGCCAGACCCAGAGGATGGGAGTGGCGCGGCGGCGACGCAAGGGGAGGCGCACGGCCTCCGGGGCAAGCCCGGCGCGATCCCGCGCGGACGGGGGCCGCGAACCGTCAGATATCGCGCGAGAGACGGTCCGCCTGCACGCACTTCCAGCGGCCGACCCGCCACTGCGGGTGGGCCTGCGACCATTCGGCGATGGTGGCCTGCGACGTCATCATGCAGGCCATGGGCGCCGCGGCCTCCATGGAAAAACTGATCTGCTCCTCCCGGCACGTCGCCGGGGCGCTGACGAGGCAGGCATACAGCACAATGAACATGAACGGTGTCCTTCCCAGGCGGTTGGGCGCTGCCGTCCTCAATCGTTGTCGCTCCCGAGACCTTTGGCCTGAGGCCGCGTCGGCAGAGGCGCTGGCGGCGTCACGCCGGAGCAATCCCCGCACCTGCGCCAGTGCTCGTCGGCCGGTCTCGAGCAAGATCGTAAGCTGAATTCCATGCCTCTGGAAAGCTCTTTGTGCAGTGCAGCGAAACCCGCTGCAAAATCGGTATCCAAACGCCGCGGCGATGGGAATTTCTTACCTTTTCAGGGAGCCGCCGGCAATTCGGGGGGCGCAGACCTCCGCCGCCGGGCAAGCCGTCTTGCCGCTACTGCCGAGCTGGGGTAGGTTCCCGCCCGCTATCCGGTGAACCGGCTCGGCGGAAAGCCGGGCGCTGAAGCAAGGGTAAGCGGCAGGCGACCGCTATCCGCCAGGTCCGGGAGCGGTCGTCCCCGGTCGGGTGTCGTCGGGATTGGGCCGGAAACGTTCCGGTCACCCGCGCCATCCGGCGAAATTTCTGGGAGGACGAAACCAATGGCCAAGATCGACAAGGTTCTGGTGGGCGAGGCTCTGGTGGGCGACGGCAACGAGGTGGCGCATATCGACCTCCTCATCGGGCCGCGCGGCAGCGCCGCCGAGGCCGCGTTCTGCAACAGCCTGACCAACAACAAGGACGGCTTCACCTCGCTGCTGGCGGTGATCGCGCCCAACCTGGCGTGCAAGCCCAACACGGTGATGTTCAACAAGGTGACCATCAAGGACGCGCGCCAGGCGGTGCAGATGTTCGGCCCGGCCCAGCACGGCGTGGCCAAGGCGGTGCAGGATTCGGTGGCCGAAGGCGTCATCCCGCTGGAGGAGGCCGACGACCTCTACATCGCGGTCGGCGTGTTCATCCACTGGGAAGCCGCCGACGACGCCAAGATCCAGTCCTACAATTACGAGGCGACCAAGCTCGCCATCGCCCGCGCCGTCGCCGGTACCCCCACCGCCAAGGAAGCCACCGAGCAGCGCGACGCCGTCAAGCATCCCTTCCAGGCCTGAGCCGGACCTGGAGCTGTCGCATCCGCGCGGCCGGCGCGCCGCGCCTTGCCTCGAGAGGATGCCTCAGGGCGGGACGCGACATCGAAAGCCCGGCCCCGGTGGCCGGGCTTTCTCATCACGGCCCGCCCCGAGCGCGACGCCGCGCCGGAAGCCGGACCGGAGAATTCCGCTTTCGCCAGCACCGCCGGCATGGATACATGGGACCCTGGCGCGCCGCCGCGGAAGCGAAGCCGGGAGCCGTGCACGGGGCGAGGGGGGCACCAATGGCGGCAATCCTGATCATCTTGCTGGTGGTACTGACGGTGGTCGCCCTGCCCACCTGGGACTATAGCGAGCGCTGGGGGTACGGCCCCGGCGGGATCGCAGGGGCCCTTCTGGCGGTGGTGGCGGCGCTGACGCTGGCCGGCTACATCTGATCCCATCGGCCCCGGTCTTCGACCGGTGCCAAGCGGGTCCGCTCAAGCGCCGCGCGGGCTTGACCAAAGCCCCAGGGGCCAAGTTCACGGGCCCTTGGTATGGAAGCCCTCCCGTCCGCCGGATCCGACATCCCCCTGTGCGGTCGCGGACGTCATCGGCTGGCGCCGATGCCGCGTCTTCTGGCTGCGCCCGGCGCGGCTCGCCAGCGTGATTTTTGCGCTGAAACGCAGGCTTTACGCGACGGCGCCATGTTTCGGCCGCGGCCATGGGTAAGCAAGCGATGCCGGGCCGAACAGGAAACGACACCCCATCTTGCCTCACCCCTCTTGCACCCGCATGGCTTCTGACCGACAAAGAACCCATGACCATGGGTAATGCGGGCAGGCCGACACCAATGAGCGATCCGTCGACGGCGGAGGAGCCCCCGTGCGTGCCGGCCGAGGGACAGGCATCGCCTGCGACCCCGTCCGAGACGACGCCTGGCGCGCCGGCCGGGACCGGGGACGAGGCGCCCGCCGGCGCCACCGAACGCGAACAGGCGGTGCGGGCCGCCCTGGAGCGGGTGCTGGCCTCCGCCGACCTGTGCACGTCGCCGCGCCTCGGCGCCTTCCTGCGCTATGTGGTGGACGCGACGCTGGGCGGCCGCGCCGGCGAGATCAAAGGCTACACCATCGCCGTGGAGGCGCTGGGCCGGCCGGCCACATTCGATCCCCAGGCCGACCCGATCGTGCGCGTGGAGGCCACCCGCCTGCGCCGCGCCCTTCAGAATTACTATAATACCTCAGGCCTGAACGACCCCCTGGTGATCCACATCCCCAAGGGCGGTTATGTCCCACAGTTCGAGGCGCGTCGCCCCGGCGAGGCCTTCGGCGCCGCGCCCGCCGCCGGGCCGCTCGCGGAGCCGCTGCCGGGGCGCTCGCCCGGCGCGCCGGGCCCCTTCCCGGCGCTGGAGCCGCTGCCACCCGAGGAAGCGCCGCCAGCCGCCCGGCGCCGCGGCCTCGGCGCCGGGCGGCTGGCGGCGGTTGCGGCGGTGATGGCGGCGCTGGTCACCGGCGTCGCCTTCCGCCTGACCGATGACATCGACCTGCCGGCACCAATCCAGGCCTGGATCGGCGAGCGCCCGTCGGTGGCCGATCGCGTGCGCCTGCCCATCATCGAGCTGGGCGGGCTGGACGCCGGCGACGGCAAGACGCCGACGCGCGGCGATCTGCGCAGCATCGAGGAGCGCCTGCGCGACAGCTTCGCCCAATTCGATTTCGTGGACGTGCGCGCCGGTGGCGTCCACGGCGAGATCTCGGCGCGCGAATGCGGCGGCCGCCGGCCACGATCGGTGTTCTCGCTCGGCGGCCTCGCGGAGGCGCAGGACGACGGCACCTATACGCTGCTGGTGCACCTGACCGACCGCTGCGAGGGCATCATCGTCTGGTCCCACGCCATCGAGGGCCTGAAATCGGTGGCCGCCAGCGACAGCGAGCAACGGGTGGTGCGGGAGATCGCGTCGGCGCTGCTGGAAAGCTACGGCGTGGTTCAGGTGCGCGCCCGGGCGCAGGCCCGGGCCCACGCCCCCGCGTCAGGCTTCGGCTGCATCGCGGAGGCGTTCGCGGTGCTGCGCAACGACGGCTCGGCGCCGGCTTCCGCGCCGCGCGCCTGCCTCACCCAGCTGGTGGACCGCGACGGCGAGTTCGCCCTCGGCCATGCGGTGCGGGCGGCCGCCATGCTCGACGAGGCGGTGCACGACACAGCCGCGCCGTCCTCGCCCGAGCGCGCAGCGGAGATGCTGCGCGAGGTGGAACTCGCCGTGGACCTCGCTCCCGCCAGTGCCTATGCGGCGCGCACCCTGGCGCTGGTGCAGCTCTATCTGGGCGAGACCGAGGCGGCGGTCGCGTCCGGCGAACGGGCCCTGCGCCTCAATCCGCTCGATCACGACATCGCCGCCACCATCGGCACCGTGTTCATCGGCGCCGGACGGGTGGATGAGGGCGAGGCGCTGCTGGTGTCGGCCCGCGCCCAGGGCGCGGCGCGCTCGCCGCTGCAGGAAACCTATCTCGCCATCGCCGCCTTCCTGCGCAACGATCCGTTCTCGGCCCAGGCGCTGGTGCCGCAACTGCGGCTTCATCCCAATCCCGGCAACCGGCTGGCGCTGGCGCTGGCCCTCCACGCCCTCGACCGCGACAGCGACGAGCGCGAGGCGGTGCGCGCCCTGGCCCATCTCGATGGCGGCGGTCCCGAGGCGGTGCGCCGTCTGGTGCGCCACCTGCTGCCGGCGCCGGTGGTCTCCGAGCGGGCGTTGAACGCATTGGAGAGCGCCGGCCTGTCGCAGGAAGCGGCGACCGGAAAGCGCCCGCACGGCTGAGCCGCAGGTGCCATCGCCCCCGGGCGCGCAAGGGCCGCGTTGGGGGTGCGCTCGGGGCGTGCAAGGGTTTGTTTACCTTCGGCAAGGCAATTTGGCGGCTCTGGCCCTCCCCTGCGCGTGCCCACATGACCGCTGCCCGCCCTGCCTCCAGCCTTCGTGTCCTCGTGTGCGACCCCGACCCCGCCGTGCGGCGCATGCTGCGCGCGGCCCTGGCGCGGCGCGGCGCGCTCGGCCTCATGGAGGCGGACAGCCTGGAGGCGGCCTTCGCCCTCGCCCCCCAGTGCGATGCCGCTCTGGTCGGCGTGGCCTCGGGCGAGGAGGCGGCCATCGCCCGGCTGCGGGCCTCCGGGCTGGCCGGAAGCCTGGTGGCCGCGCTGGCGCAAGGCTCGGTGGCCACCGCCGTGGCAGCCATGCGTGCTGGTGCCGACGACGTGGTGTTGAAACCCATCCGGGCCGAGGACGTGGTCGACCGCTTGCTCGCCGCGACGCCGTCCGCCCGCCCCGAGCGCCGCCGCGCCCTGCGCGAGGACCGGCGCCCGCCGCCGACCCAGCACGCCGACTTCTGCGGCTTCCTCGGCCGCTCGGCGCCGATGACGCAGATCTATGAGCAGATCAACCGCGTGGCGCCCTCCCGCGCGCCGGTGTTCGTGACCGGCGAGAGCGGCACCGGCAAGGAACTGGCGGCGAGCGCCGTCCATGCCCGCTCGCCGCGCCACGCCGCGCCGTTCCACGCCCTCAACTGCGGCGCCATCCCCCGCGACCTGATGGAGAGCGAGATCTTCGGCCACGCGCGCGGCGCCTTCACCGGCGCCCACGCGGACCGTGCCGGAGCGGCCGAACTGGCCGACGGCGGCACCCTGTTTCTCGACGAGATCGGCGAGATGGACCTCGCCCTGCAATCCAAGCTGCTGCGCTTCCTGCAGGACGGCAAGGTGCGGCGGATCGGCGAGGGCCACGAGCGGCAGGTGGACGTGCGCATCGTCTGCGCCACCAATCGCGACCCGGTGGCGGAGGTGAAGGCCGGGCGTCTGCGCGAGGACCTGTTCTATCGGCTGCATGTGCTCAACCTGCACCTGCCGCCGCTGCGCGCGCGCGGCGACGACGTGATCCGGATGGCGGAAGCCTTCCTGGCGCGGTTCGCCGGAGAAGAGGGGCGGCCGCTGCCGCGCCTCACCGCCGAGGCGGCGACCGCGCTGCGCCACCGCCACTGGCGGGGCAATGTGCGCGAACTGCAGAACCTGATGCGCCGCGCGGTGGTGCTGAGCGAAGGCGCGGTGCTGCCGCCGGCCCTGTTCGCCGAGGACCGGATGGGCGGGGACAACCCCTCCCCCGTTCCCCCGGCGCGGGACGAGGTGAGCCCGACCGGCCCGGCGCCGACCCCCACGGCGCGGCCGGACGGCGCCTTTCCCAAGGTGGAGCCGCTGGCGGTAATCGAGCGGCGGGCCATCGAGGACGCCATCGCCGCCTTCCAGGGCAATATCGCGCTGGCGGCCGCCGCGCTCGATCTCAGCCCCTCCACTCTCTACCGCAAGAAGCAATCCTGGCAGCAGACCCCGGCGCGCGAAGGCACGGCCGCCACCGACGCGCATCACGTGGCGTGATCCCGGCCGCGGCCCGAGGCGAGCGGGCGATGCCGCGCCCGGCAGGCCGACAGCCGCTCAGGCCCGCTTGCGCAGGATCTTGAGCCGGCCCAGCAGTTCCGCCACCGCCTCCGGAGGCAGGTGGCGGATTTCCACGGCCAGCAGGTTGGCCAGTTCCGTGGCCTCCGGGCTCAGGCCCGAGGTATCGACGCTGACCTTGGGCTGGGACAGTTCGGCCAGCCGCTGCAGGTCCTCCGCCTCGTCCCAGATCACGTTGAAATAGGCGATGATGCGCTGGACCAGGGCCCAGGTGGGCCGCCCGCGCCTGCCATTTTCCAGGGCCGAGAGATAGGTGGGCGTCACCCCCAGCGCGTGGGCCATCTCGGTGAGCGTGGCCCCCCGCGCGGCGCGCAGGTCGCGCACCCGGCGTCCGAACGGCGTCATCGCTCCACCCCTGGCGTTCCCCCGGCCCCCACCCTTGGAACCAGCCTTGGCGGCGCGCGTGGAACCGCCCTGCCCGTGCAGGACGCCGCGACATGGTCCGGGAAACGATCAGTGGGGTCTCCAGCGCGCACAGAAGCCGCGCAGCCCGCAGTCCGGTCTTCCAATGCAAAGCCAGCGAAAGTCATCGCCTCGGGTATGGTGCGGGTGGCCGGCGAGATCAAGGCTCCCGGCCCCCGCCGGAGGCGCCGGCGCGCCGGCCCCGTGCGGGGGCCAGACCCGTCGGCGGCCCGGCCGATGCAGAGCCCCACGCGCATCGCGGCGCGCGGGGCCCCGGCCAGACGGCCACGTGCGACCGGATCAGGTCCAGTCGGTGTCGTCACCGCCGCCGGCATCCCAGCCGCCGTCATCTTCATTGCTGGCGAACTGCTGCTGGTCGCCGCCGCTCCAGATGTCGGAGGGCGACTGCCCGCCCAGCGCCTGCTGGGCGGCGCCGCCGAGATCGCCGAAGCCGCTGGCCGCGTCGCCCACCGGCTTGATGGCCTCCGCCGCCGACTGGGCAATGGCGCCCTCGCCGCCGGACATCATGCCCTTGATGCCGTCGAACAGCAGGGCACCTCCGGCCACGCCGGCCGCTGTCGCCAACGCGCTCTGCAGGAAGCCGCCGCCGCCGAAGCCGCCGCGCTGCTGCTGCACCGGAGCCTGCTGGCCCCAGGGACCACCCGGCTGACCACCCGGCTGCCCGCCCTGGGGATAGCCCCCCTGAGGGGGATAGCCGGGCTGGGCATAGCCCTGCTGGCCATAGCCCTGCTGCGGATTCTGGCCATAGCCCTGCTGGCCATAGCCGGCGGGATTGGCGGCCGCCTCGCCCGGAAGGCGCGCGCCGGCCGCCGGCACGGACGAGCGACCGCCGCCGAACAGGCCGCCAAGGAAGCCCCCGGACGAAGGCTGGGCCGCCCGCTGGCTGGCCTCCTGCACACGGGCCTCGGCGTCCTGCAGCTGGGCTTCCAGCTCCTGCACGCGGGCATAGGCCTGCTGCAGCGCATGTTCCTGAACCAGCACGCTCTGGGCGAGCGCGTAAGGCGCGTAAGGTGCCTGGGCGACGCGGCGCGCGATGAGCGCTTCCGCATCGGCATCTCGCGGCGCATTTCCGAATTCCCGCATGCGGTCGAAAAGGCCGTCGATCAGGGCACGTTCCTCGGGGGTCATCTCCGCCTCCGGTGGTTGGACCGTTGGGGATATGAGCAGCCGAGGATGACGCCGGTAGGGCGCCGCTGCATGAAATTTTCGTAACGTAAGGTAAGCCGATGCGGCGCGGATTATTCCGCCGCGTCCGCCTTCGTCCCCTTCGCGCCCCCGCCGAAGCGCTGCTCCACATAGGCTTCCACCATGCGGCGGAACTCCTCCTGGATGGCGGGGCCGCGCAAGGTCGCGACCTTCTTGCCGTCGACGAAGACCGGCGCGGAGGGGGTCTCGCCGGTGCCCGGCAGGGAGATGCCGATGTCGGCGTGCTTGGATTCCCCCGGCCCGTTCACGATACAGCCCATGACCGCCACATTGAGGGTCTCGACCCCGGGATAGCGCGCCTTCCAGGCCGGCATCTGCGCGCGGATCATGTCTTGCACGCCCTGCGCCAGCTCCTGGAACACGGTGGAGGTGGTGCGCCCGCAGCCGGGGCAGGCCGCCACCAGCGGCACGAAGGTGCGCAGGCCCATGGTCTGCAGGATTTCCTGCGCCACCTGCACCTCGCGGGTGCGGTCGCCGTTGGGCTCGGGGGTCAGCGACACGCGGATGGTGTCGCCGATGCCCTGCTGGAGCACCACCCCCATGGCCGCCGTAGACGCCACGATGCCCTTGGAGCCCATGCCCGCCTCGGTGAGGCCGAGATGCAAGGCGTAGTCCGAGCGCCGCGACAGCTCCGAGTAAACGGTAATCAGATCCTGCACCGCCGACACCTTGGCCGACAGAATGATGCGGTCGCGGGGAAGCCCGATCTCCTCGGCCAGGGCCGCCGACAGCAGCGCCGAGCGCACCAAGGCCTCGCGGGTCACGGCCCGCGCCTCGGCCGGATGCGGCAGGCGGGAGTTCTCGTCCATCAGCGCGGTGAGCAGCTCCTGGTCCAGCGAGCCCCAATTGGCGCCGATGCGCACCGGCTTGCCGTGGCGGATGGCGGTTTCGACGATGGCCGCGAATTGCCGGTCCTTCTTGTCGCCGAAGCCGACGTTGCCAGGATTGATGCGGTATTTGTCCAGCGCCTCGGCGCAGGCCGGGTGGTCGGCCAGCAGCTTGTGGCCGATGTAATGGAAGTCGCCCACCAGCGGCACCGTGATGCCCTGCGCCGCCAGCTTGTCCTTGATGTGCGGAATGGCGGCGGCCGCATCGTCGCGGTCCACCGTGAGGCGCACCAGCTCGGACCCGGCGCGCGCCAGGGCCGCCACCTGGGCGACGCTGGCCGCGATGTCGGCAGTGTCGGTGTTGGTCATGGACTGCACCACCACCGGCGCGCCGCCGCCCACCGTGACCGCGCCGACCCGGACGCCGACGGTGCGCCGGCGCAGGGCCGGGCCCGCCTCCAGCAGTTCCGCGGGCACCACCGGCCCCGCCGGCGGCGGAACGGAGGGCGCCGCTTCGGAGGCGATGTGGGGCTCGGTCATGGGCAGGCCTCCTCGATCGGCGCTGTGTCGCCATCGGCTGCCTTCGAGGTAGGCCCGCCGCCCGCCAGCGTCAACCGCCCGCTGGCCGCTCCCCAGCCTGGGCGGGCGCAGGCGCGGGGCCGTCGGTGCGGCAGCGGGCGCAGGCGCCCGCCACCTCCAGCACCCGCTGGCGCGGGGTGAAGCCGGCGGCACGGGCGGCCCAGGCGAGATCCCGGCCAACCGCGTGCGAGCCCACTTCCCGCGTCAGCCCGCAGCATTCGCAGATGAGAAACACCACCACCTCGTCGGCATCGTGGGGATGGGCGCAGGCGAGGAAGGCGTTGCGGCTCTCGATGCGGTGGGCGAGCCCCTCCGCCACCAGGAAGTCGAGCGCCCGGTACACCGACATGGGCGGCGCGCCCTCGCCCGCGGCGGCCAGCCGCTCGACGAGGTCATAGGCGCCGAGCGGCACATGGCTGGCGGCCAGGGCGCGCATCACGTTGCGGCGCAGGGACGTCAGCCGCAGGCCCTTGGCGGCGCAGCACGCCTCCATGCGCGCCACCGCGCCGGCGACGCACTGGTCGTGATCGTGGTCGGCCGGCGGATCGGCGGACGGGACAGGCGGGGAATTCGTGCTCACCCGGTAAATCTAGTGCATCCTCAGCGGTTGCGCCATCGCCCGCCCGGCGCCGCTCCGGCGGGGGCTTTCCACGGCCGTTCACGCCAGCATGAGCGGCCATGCGCGGCCCACGCATTGCGCTGCCGCGGCGCGCGGGGCAATGTGCGCCGCGCGGCCGCCCCGGCGGGGTGGCCGCGTCGTGACAGCATCGTCACACCGGCCCGCTAATGGGTGTTCCGCGCGCCTGCCGGACCATCCGCGCCTGATTGGGGAAAAGCCATGCTCAAAGGGAAGGTCGCCGTCGTCACCGGTTCCACCAGCGGCATCGGGCTCGCCTATGCGCGCGCCTTCGCCAAGGAAGGCGCCAACGTCGTCATCAACGGCCTCGGCGACGTGGACGCCATCGAGAAGGAGCGCGCCGCCATCGAGAGCGACTTCGGCGTGAAGGCGCTCTACTCCCCGGCCAACATGCTGAAGCCGGAAGAGATCGAAGGCATGGTGAAGCTCGCGGAGACCGAGCTCGGCGCCTGCGACATCCTGGTGAACAACGCCGGCATCCAGTACGTCTCGCCGATCGAGGATTTCCCGATCGACAAGTGGAACACCATCATCGCCATCAACCTGTCGGCCGCCTTCTTCGCCATCCGCGCCGCCATTCCCGGCATGAAGGCGCGCAAGTGGGGCCGCATCATCAACACCGCCTCGGCCCATGCCCTGGTGGCCTCGCCCTTCAAGTCCGCCTACGTCTCGGCCAAGCACGGCATCGCCGGCCTGACCAAGACCGCCGCCTTGGAAACGGCCCAGTTCGGCATCACCGTGAATGCCATCTGCCCCGGCTACGTGTGGACCCCCCTGGTGGAAAAGCAGATCCCGGACACCGCCAAGGCGCGCGGCATCTCCGAGGAGGAAGTGAAGAAGAACGTGCTGCTGGCCGCCCAGCCCACCAAGGAATTCGTGACGGTGGAAGAAGTGGCGGCGCTGGCGGTATTCCTCGCCTCCGACAACGCCCGCTCCATCACCGGCTCCCTGCAGTCCATCGACGGCGGCTGGGTGGCTGAGTGAAGCCGGCGCGGCGGGCCTCGGGCGGGGTCTTCGGCCGGGCTGTCCACAGGCTCAAGCTGAGGAGACGGTCGCCCATGGCCCGTCGCGACGACGATAAGAAGTATATTTCCCTCGCGCTCCAGGGGGGCGGCGCCCACGGCGCCTTCACCTGGGGCGTGATCGACCGGCTGCTGCAGGACGAGCGCATCGGCATTTCCGGCATTTCCGGCACCTCCGCCGGCGCCATGAACGCCGTGGTGCTGGCCAACGGCCTCGCCACCGGCGATCCGGAGGAGGCCCGGCACGGCCTGACCCAGTTCTGGCGCGACGTCTCGCGCGACGGGCGCATGTCGCCGCTGCAGCGCACCACCTTCGACCGGCTGATGGGCAACTGGTCGCTGGCCAACAATCCCGCCTATCTGGCGCTGGAAGTGGCCTCGCGCTTCTTCTCGCCCTACGACTTCAACCCGCTCAATATCAATCCCCTGCGCGAGATCATCGAGGCGCACGTGGATTTCGAGGCCTTGCGGCGCTCGCAGGTGAAGGTCTTCATCTCCGCCACCAACGTGCACACCGGGCGCGCCCGCATCTTCGGCCATGCCGAGATGACCGCCGACGCGGTCATGGCCTCGGCCTGCCTGCCCTTCATGTTCCAGGCGGTGGAGATCGAGGGCGTGCCCTATTGGGACGGCGGCTACATGGGTAATCCCCCCCTGTTCCCGCTGTATGAGAAGGCCGACGCGGACGACATCCTTCTGGTGCAGATCAACCCGGTGGCGCGCAAGACCACGCCCCGCTCCGCCGCCGAAATCCATAACCGCATCAATGAGATCACCTTCAACGCCTCGCTGCTGGCGCAGCTGCGGGCCATCGACCACGCCGCCAAGCTGATCGAACAGGGCCTCATCAGCCGCTGGACCCTCGGCGGCTCCAGCTTCCGGCGGGTGCGGCTGCACCGCATCGGCGGCGAGGACCAGATCGCCATGCTCGACGCCACCTCCAAGCTCAATGCCGAATGGACCTTCCTGCAGCACCTGCGGGACCTCGGCCGGGCCGCCGCCGAAGCCTTCCTGGACACCCATTTCGACGACCTGGGCCGGCGCTCCACCCTGGACCTGCGGCTGGAACTGGCCGACGACTGACGGTGTGCGATCCCAGCCGGCGCGGGCCGGACGGGAGGACGGGCGGCGGACGGGGAGCGGAGCGGCCCGCGGCCGGCAGAGGGCGCGCCTGAACCACGGTCCCGAGACCTCGCACGCAAGCCCTCGCACGCAAGCCCGGCGCGCGCGGCACCACGCCCGGACCCGAAGGCCGCGCCCGGAGGGACGACCCGCCAAGGCTGTCCCACCCAAGGCCACCCACCGGGACCGCCCGCCAGGGGTACGCGATCAGGGGTACGCGATCAGGGGTACGCGATCAGGGGTGCGCGATCAGGGGTGCGCCGCAAGGGATGTCCGACCACGGCTGCGCCGCCACGGCCGGCCCGCGAGAGCCGCCCCGCCACGGCCAACGCATCACGGCCGATGTGTCACGGCCGGCTCGTCACGGCCGGCTCGTCACGGCCGCGCCGCCAGGGCCGTCCGGTCCCGCATGTCTCGTCCCGCATGTCCCGTCCCGCATGTGCCGCCCGGCTGCCCCACGCCGCACCCAGGGCCACGGCGATGGCGGCGCCGGCCCGCCCGCTTCCCTCGCGCGCCTTCGCCGGCACCGCACTGCCCGGCACTCGGTGCAGGGCCCGCCGGCGCCCCAGGAAGCAGGTCTTTCAAGAGGCCCGCTTCCCCGGGCCGGTGCGAGGCGGCGTCGGCGCCGCGGCCAGACGCCGTTTCACCCGGGGCCGTGTCACGCCCCGCGCGAATCCTTGCGCGCCTGGGCCGCCGCCACGATGGCTGTGACGCGGCCGGCCTCGCCCGCCGCGCCGATGGCATCCACCCGGCGCTTGGCCTTGTTGCGCATGCCGGTGTTGGGGCGCGGCAGGGTGGCGGGACGGGTGGCGCGCTTGGCATCGCGCTTCAGCTCGAGGGCGCGGTGGGCATTGGCCACCAGCGCCGCGCGGGCGGCCTCGGCCTTGCGGCGCACCAGCTCGCGGCGGGCGCGGGTCAGCGCGTCGGTGAGCACGGCGGCCTTCTGGCGGTTGCCGGCATCGGCCTTCTCGAACGTCGTCTCGCCGCGCCCGCCCTTGCCGCGCAGGGCCCGGCGCTGGTTGTTGGCGATGGTGAGCGCCCGCTCCCGGCGCTCCCGCAGATACCCGACCAGGGCGTGGAGGTCGGCATCGGAGAGGTCCGCCAGCACTGGCTGGCGGGCCTTGTCCACGAACTCCAGCTCCGTATCGGTCAGCAGCTGCCGTTCCGTCTTGCGCGTATGGGCCATGATGGCGGACCTCCTGGTCAGAAAAGAGCCCGAATGGCTATGACATGGTGTGTGAAGCGCATAAGACACCTCACGTCGTCGCGAGCCGCCTCATGTCCACTCCGCCATCGTCCCCCCGTTCTCCGGCTCCCTCGCCGTCCTCCGCCACCTTCGGCTGGCGCGGTGCGCGCCTGGAGGTGGTGGAGGACGACATCACGCGCCTGGCGCTGGACGCCATCGTCAACGCCGCCAACGCGACATTGCTCGGCGGCGGCGGGGTGGACGGCGCCATCCATCGGGCGGCGGGCCCCGGCCTGCTGGCCCACTGCCGCACCCTCGGCGGCTGCCCCACCGGAGAGGCCCGCCTGACCCCGGGGTTCGCCCTGCCGGCGCGGCACGTCATCCACACCGTGGGGCCGGTGTGGCGTGGCGGCAGCGGCGGCGAAGATACGCTGCTCACCGCCTGCTATCGCGAGAGCCTTGCCCTGGCGGCCGGCGCGGGCCTGGCCTCCATCGCCTTTCCCGCCATCTCCACCGGGGTGTATGGCTTTCCCCCGGAACGGGCGGCGCCGCTGGCGGTGGCGGCGGTGCTTGACCATCTGGACAGCTCCACCTCCATCACGAAGGTGGTGTTCTGCTGCTTTTCCCTCTCCGCCGCCGAGCTGCATCATGACGCCCTCGCCCGAAGCCGCGCCGAACCCCGCTGAGCCGGCGGCCCTGCCCGTCCTCCACCGCGACGGCATGATGCTGGTCATCGACAAGCCGTTCGGCCTGCCGGTGCATACCGGCCCCAAGGGCGGCGAGACCCTCGCCGACCACCTCGACGCCCTGCGCTTCGGCCTGCCGAAGCGGCCTGAGCTGGCCCACCGGCTCGACAAGGACACCTCCGGTTGCCTGGTGCTGGGCCGCCACGCCAAGGCGCTGGCGCTGCTCGGCAAGCTGTTCGCCGAGGGCAAGGTGGACAAGACCTATGTGGCGCTCACGCGCGGCGCCCCGGCCGCCGACGCCGGCCGCATCGACCAGCCGCTGGCCAAGCGCTCGCCCCACCGCGGCTGGTGGATGCAGGCGGTGCCCAAGGGCGCTCCGGGGGCGCTGGAGGCGATCACCGACTTTCGCGTGCTCCATCGCGGCGAGGGGCTGGCGGTGCTTGCGCTCTCGCCGCTGACCGGGCGCACCCACCAGCTGCGCGCCCACCTTGCCCATCTCGGCGCGCCAATCCTGGGCGATGCCATCTATGGCGGCGCCTCCCGCCTGCCCGGCGGGCCCGGCCTGCACCTGCAGTCGCGGCGCATCGCCGTGCCGATCGCCCGCAACGGGCCGCCGGTGGCGGTGAGCGCCCCGTTGCCGCCGCATATGTGCGAGACGCTGCGCGCGCTGGGGCTCGATCCCGACGCCATCGGCGCCGCCGCCGACACCGCCTTCACCCGCCCCGCCGCCGGGTAGACGGCCGGGCGCGGCCTGAACCTGGATGTGAACGCCATGCCCCCCGCCGCCGCTGGCAGGGACGGGGCGGCGTGTTAAGCTGACGTCCCATTGGCCCCGCCCCGGCCCCCGGGCGAAGCTGAGGAGAACACGTGCCCCCGGTGAAGCGGCCTCCGGATGCGGAGGAAGACCCGAAGCTCCCGGCCGAGCCCGCCCCGGCGGCGGCCGCCCGGCTGCTGCTCGCCCGCGCCACCCGGCGCGCCCGCCTCGCCCTGCTGTGGGAGCGGGCCTGGCCCGGCCTCGCGGCGGTGCTCACGGTGCTCGCGCTGTTCCTGGCGGCGTCGTTCGCCGGCCTGTGGCAGGCGCTGCCGGCGCTGGGCCGCATCGTCGGCGTGGCCGGGTTCGGCCTGCTCCTCATCCGCGCCGTCTGGCCGCTGGCGCGCCTGCGGCGGCCCGACGACGCCGAGGCTGTGGCCCGCCTCGACCGCGCGAGCGCCCTGGCGCATCGCCCGGCCACCGCTTTGTCCGACAGCCTCGCCACCCGGCCCGACGACCCGGTCGGCGCCGCATTGTGGCGGGCCCACCTCGCCCGCGCGGTGGAGGGGGCGCGGCGCCTGCGCGCCGGCATCCCCACCCCCGGCCTCGCCCGGCGCGACCCCCGCGCCTTCCGCGCGCTGGCGCTGCTGGCGCTGGTGGCCACCTTCTTCATGGCGCCGGGCGCGCATCTGGCGCGCATCGGCGCCGCCTTCGACTGGCGCGCCCTGACCCCGCCGGCACCGTTCCGCCTGGACGCCTGGGTGGACCCGCCGGGCTATACCGGCCGGCCGCCGGTTGTACTGCCCGGCCTGCGCTGGGACGAGCCCGCCACCCTCAACGCGGCGGCGCTGCAGGTGCCGGCCGGCAGCGTGCTGGTGGTGCGCGGCGCTGGCGTGGACATCTCCAGCCTGAAGCTGGACGGCGGCATCGCGCCTGAAGCCGCCGCGGGCGACACCGCCGCCGACGGTGCCGAGCGCCGGTTCCTCATCCGCGACACCGCCGACGCCACCTTCGTCGGCCCGGACCAGCGGCGGGTGATGTGGCACTTCAAGGTGATGCCGGACCTGAAGCCCGCCATCAGCTTCGCCCGGGACCCGCAGCCGGGCGCGCGCGGCACGCTGCAACTCGCCTACCGGGTGGAGGACGACTACGGCATCAAGGACGCCGACGCGCTGCTGGCGCCGCAGCCACCCCAGCCGCCCCTGTTTTCCCGCCCCGGTGCGCCCGCGCCCCGGATGCCGGAGAAGCCCCTGGTGCCGCCGCCGGAGGTGAAGCTGACGCTGCCGCCGGGCGGCCGCTCCGGCGCCGCGCAGACCAGCAAGGACCTCACCGCCCACCCGTGGGCCGGCGCCACGGTGAACCTGACCCTGCGTGCCCGGGACGAGGCCGGCAACGAGGGCTTCAGCGACACCCGCGCCGTACGCCTGCCGTCGCGCGCGTTCAGCAAGCCGCTGGCCCGCGCCCTCATCGACGAACGGCGCCTGCTGGCCTTCGATGCCCGCAACCGCCGCCGGCTGGTCGCCGTGCTGACCGCGCTGAGCGACGCGCCCGAGCAGTTCGCGCCGCCGGCCGGCGAATATCTCGGCCTGCGCACGGCCCTGGCGCGAGCCAAGACCGCCCGCAACGATGACGACCTGAGAGCCCTGGTGGACTATCTCTGGGACATCGCGGTGCGCATTGAGGACGGCACCCTGACCGAGGCCGAGCGCGCCTTGAAGGCCGCCCAGGACGCCCTGCGGGAGGCCCTGGAGCGCGGCGCCGGCGACGAGGAGATCCAGCGCCTGACGCAGGACCTGCGTGCCGCCATGGACAAGATGATGCGCCAGCTCGCCGAGCAGGCGCGGCGCGACGGCGGCACCGACGCCCGCCCGCTCGATCCCAACGCCCGCATCGTGCGCCCGCAGGACCTGCAGCGCATGATGGACCAGATCGAGAATCTCGCCCGCTCCGGCAACCGCGAGGCCGCGCAGCAGCTGCTGAACGAGCTGCAGGCCATGATGGAGAACATGCGCCCCGGCAATCGCCAGGCCGGCAACCAAAGCGGCCAGCAGCAGCAGAACGAACTGGGCAAGATGATCCAGGAGCAGCAGCGCCTGCGCGACCGCACCTATCGCCAGGGCCGCGAGCAGGGACAGCAGGATCGGCAGCAGGACGGGCAGGCGGGCGGCGACCCGCAGGGCCAGCAGAACGGACAGAACCGCTTCGACGACCTGAAACAGGGGCAGCAGGAGCTGCGCCAGCGCCTGGGCAAGATGCTCGACGCCCTGCGCCAGTACCAGCAGGGCCAGCAGCGGGGACCGCAAGGCGAAGGCGGCACCGGCCAGGAGGAAGCCGGCCAGGGCGAAAAAGGGCAGGCGGAGAGGGGACAGGCGGAGGCGCTCGACCGGGCCGGCGAGGCCCTCGGCCGCGCCGAGCAGGCCATGCGCGAGGCCGAGGAGGCGCTCGGCCGTGGCGACGGCGCGCCCGCCCTCGACGCGGAGGGCAAGGCGCTCCAGTCCCTGCGCCAGGGCGCCCAGGCGCTCGCCGAGGGCCAGCGTGGCAACCAGGGCCAGCCCGGCTCCGGCGGTCCCGGGGAGGAAAGCGCCCAGCGCACCGATCCCATGGGCCGGCCCATGCGCAACCAGGACTATGGCGACGACTTCACGGTGAAGGTGCCGGACGAAGTGGACGCCCAGCGCGCGCGCCGGGTGCTGGAGGAACTGCGCCGCCGCCTGGAACAGCCAGAGCGGCCACAAACCGAGCTGGATTATCTGGAACGCCTGCTGAACGGCCTGTGAGCCCGCTTCCGGCAGCCATCTCCCGCGCCTTGCCGCAGGGGGAGATGGCGAGGCCCGCGCGACACTCCGGCGCGCACGCACCTACCTCCGGCCTTTGCCGCAGGCCCTTGGCACTGGCCTTCAGGCAAGGCCGCTGCCACAGGCCGTGAACCGGCGCCGGAGGAAGATGGCACCCGCCGCAAAAGCGAAGGCGCCGCAATTCGGCAGCGGCGCCCGGTGCCGGAAGCGGCCGCCGGGCCGAGGTGCGGTCCGGGGACGCGGGGACTCAGCGGGAGCCGGCGGTGGCGCGTGCCTCAGTCGGGGGCGGCGTGCGCCAGCTCGGCCTCGGCTTCCGCCAGCAGGGCGTCGTCGGCCTCGCCGCCGACGCCCTCGCGGCCGATCTCCAGCAGCACCGGCACCGAAAGGGGCGACACCCGCTCCAGCCCCTGGTGCACGATGCGCCCCTTGATGCGCGCCAGCATATGCCCAAGGCGCGCCACGTCGAGCAGCCCGGTGGCGGCGTCGGCGCGGGCGGCGCGCAACAGCAGGTGGTCGCCCTGGTGGCGCCGCAGCACGTCATAGACCAGATCGGTGGACATGGTGACCTGCCGCGCGCTCTTCTCCTTGCCCGGAAAGCGGCGCTCGATGAGGCCTGCGATCACCGCGCAATAGCGGAAGGTCCGCTTCATCAGGCTGCTCTCGTCCAGCCACGCCTCCAGGTCGTCGCCCAGCATGTCCGCGTCGAACAGGTCGGACAGCGACAGCCGGCCCTCACCGACGGCGAGACCCATGTCGCCCACGCTGAAGACGGCCAGCGCATAGTCGTTGGCGGTGAAGCCGAGCGGCTTCAGGCCGGCCCGCTCCAGGCGGCGGGTCAGCAGCATGCCCAGCGTCTGGTGGGCCAGCCGGCCCTCGAACGGATAGGTGACGAGATAGTGCCGGCCGGCGCGGGCGAAGGTCTCCACCAGCAGGTCGTCGGGCCCCGGCAGGCGAGAGCGCTGGCGCTGCAGCTCCAGCCAGTCGCGCACCTGGGGCGGCAGGCTCGCCCAGCGCGCCGGCTCCGCCAGCAGCGCCCGCACCCCGGCGGCCAGGAAGGTGGAGAGCGGAAACTTGCCGCCGGCGTAGGCAGGCACCTTGGGATCCCTGGCGCTGGTGCGCGAAACCAGGGCCTCGTCCTCCACCATCGCCTCGTAGCGCAGCACCTCGCCCGCGAGCACGAAGGTATCGCCGGGGCTCAGGGTCTCGACGAAATACTCCTCCACCTCGCCCAGGACCCGCCCGCCCCATCGCGCCCGCGGCGCCCCGCCATCGCGCGCACCTCCGCGGGCAGACACCAGACGCACCTTGATCATGGGGCTTTCGACAATGGTGCCCACGTTCAGCCGATAGCTCTGGGCAATCATGGGATTGGCCACCCGCCACAGACCCTCCCGGGTGCGACGGATCTTGGCGAAGCGCTCATAGGCCCGGAGCGCATAGCCGCCGGTGGCGACGAAATCGAGCGCGGCGTCGAAATCCGCCCGCGCGAGGTGGCGATAGGGGGCAGCGCCGCGCACCTCCGCAAACAGGGCGTCGGCGTCGAACGGGGCGGCGCACGCCATGCCGAGCAGGTGCTGGGCCAGCACGTCGAGGGCGCCCACCCGCTCGGGCGGCGTGTCCTGGGCCCCGGCGCGCACCGCCTCCAGCGCCGCCCGGCATTCCAGCACCTCGAACCGGTTGGCCGGCACCAGCACCGCCCGGGAGGGCTCGTCCAGCCGGTGGTTGGCGCGGCCGATGCGCTGCATCAGCCGCGAGGCGCCCTTCGGCGCGCCCACATTAATGACCAGGTCCACATCGCCCCAGTCGATGCCCAGGTCGAGGGAGGAGGTGGCCACCACCGCCTTCAGCCGGCCCGCCGCCATGGCGGCCTCCACCCGGCGGCGCTGTTCCACCGCCAGCGAGCCGTGGTGCAGGGCGATGGGCAGGTTGTCGTCATTGATGCGCCACAGCGCCTGGAACAGCACTTCCGCCTGGCGCCGGGTGTTGACGAACACCAGCGTCATGCCGCTGGCCTTCAGCGCCGCATAGATGTCCGGCACCGCATGGTCGGCCATGTGGCTGGCCCAGGGCATGGGCGCGGCCGTCTCCAGGATCGCCACATCGGGCGCCGCGCCGCCCTGCGCCACCACCAGATCGGCCAACGCGGCGCCGGCCTGCTGGGGCACCAGATAGCGGCGCAGGTCGTCCGGCTCGGCCACGGTGGCGGACAGGCCCACGCACTGCAGGCCCGGCGCCAGCGCGCGCAGCCGCGCCAGGGCCAGCGCCAGCAGGTCGCCGCGCTTGGAGGTGACGAGGGCGTGCAGCTCGTCCAGCACCACCCGCCTCAGGCCGCTGAACAGGGTGGGCGCATCCCTGGAGGCCAGCAGCAGGGCAACCTGCTCCGGGGTGGTGAGCAGGATGTGCGGCGGGTCATGGCGCTGCCGCTGGCGACGGGAGGCCGGCGTGTCGCCGGTGCGGGTCTCCACCCGAATGGGCAGGCCCATCTCCGCCACCGGCACCTCCAGATTGCGGGCGATGTCCACCGCCAGCGCCTTCAGCGGAGAGATGTAGAGGGTATGGAGCGGCGAGCCCCGCTCGGCCTGCCATCGGGTGAAGGCCCCCGGGGCCCCCGGGTCTGTCTCCCCCGTGCCATCCCCGGCCGGTGCCCGGGCGGCGCGACCTTGAGCAGGTTCCTGCGCAACATCTAGAGCCGGCTCTCGGCCGCGTTCTTGGGCCTCTTCTTGGGCCGCTTGTTGGGCCGCTTGTTGGGCACATTCTTGGGCGGGTCCGGAGCTTCGGGCCGGCGCGCCCGTGGCGCCCGCCTGCGCCAGCGGGCCGCCGCCTGCGGCCTGCCCCGGCTGCGGCCGATCGCCAGCGAGTTCCACCAGCGTCGGCAGGAAACCGGCCAGGGTCTTGCCGGCGCCGGTGGGGGCGATGAGCAGCACCGAGCGGCCCGCCCGCGCCGCCCGCAGCAGGTCGAGCTGATGGACGCGCGGCGCCCAGCCCCGCGCCGCGAACCAGCGGCGGAAAGTCTCGGGCAGGCCCTCGGCATCATCCGGCCCCGCCATCGGCGCAGACACCGCCACGGGTGGAGACGTCGCCTGCCCGGGCACCCGCGTGGTGGCCACCGGCCGCGTCGCCCGCCGAACGGCCTTCCGCCCTGCGCACGGCTGCAACGCCGGCGCATCGGTCAAGCCGCCCCGGGGCGCGGCCGGGGATTCGATTTCGGCCTCGACTTGGGCCTCGACTTGGGCCTCGACTTGGGCCTCGACTTGGGGCCTGCCTTGGGACTCGCCTTGGGGCGCAGGCGGCGGCCCGGCGTAGCGCGTGACTTGGGATCCGGCTCGAAACGCGGCCGGAGGCCCGCCTTGAGGCGCGGCCAGGGCCCCGGTTTGGCGACCAGCTTGGGGACCGCCTTCGGGCGAGACTTGGAGACCGCCTTCGGGCGAGACTTGGGAACCGGCTTGGGAACCGGCCTGAGAGCCGGCATGGGGCGCGAAGGGGGAGCCGGCCAGGGCCCCAGCTTGAGGCGCACCTTGAGGCGTGCCTGGCCGTCCGGCCGGTTGCGCGGCATGGGGCGCGGCATGGGGCGCGCCGTGGGGCGCGGTCGGGAACCCAGCGCGCAGCCCGGCTTGAGGCATGGCTTGACACGCGGACGCGGCGGCTTCCACCGGCGCCGACACCACCCCACCCCCCTTGGCCGGCGCCTTCGCCAACCCCTCGGCAAGACCCTTAACCGCCCCCCTGGCGCGCCCCTTCGCTGCCCCCTTTGCGCCCCCCTTTGCGCCCCCCTTGGCCGGCGCCGCCGGCTGGGGCGTGGCCGCGCCGCCGCTGGCTGTGCGGGGCGCGGCGTCGCTCGTCCCGGCCGTGCGGGTCCCGCCCTCGCGGATGACACCTTCGCGGGTGACGCCTTTTGGGGTCTTGGCTTTGCTCATCTTGGCCACGCCCGCACCATATGCGGTGCCGGCGCGCGGCGCGACCCGTCGCCGGCCTTAATCGCCCGTCAACCGTCGCCGACGCATGGTGCGCACACTGTTCCGCCCCGCCGCCGGGTGGCCATCCCGTTCCGGGGTCGCCGCCGGGGTGCCGTCCGGGGCCCGCCGAGGAGTTGCCGTTCCATGATGTCGCGCGCCGACCGCACCGTCTTGAGCGAATGGTGGTGGACGGTGGACCGGGGCCTGCTTGCCGGCCTGTTCGGCCTGATGGTCATCGGCATCGTCCTGTGCCTGGCCGCCAGCCCCGCCGTGGCGGCGCGGCTCAATATCCCGGACCCGTTCCATTTCGTGAACCGGCAGGTGCTGTTCCTCATTCCCGCCGCGGTGGTGATGATCCTCACCTCCTTCATGACGCCGCGCGCCATCCGGCACGTCTGCATGGCGGTGTTCGCCATCTTCTTCCTGCTGCTCCTCGCCACCCTGGTGCTGGGGCCGGAGGTGAAGGGGGCGCGGCGCTGGCTGACCGTCGCCGGCATCACCGTGCAGCCCTCGGAATTCATCAAGCCGGCGTTCGTCATCATCGCCGCATGGCTGTTCTCGGAAAGCACCCGGCGGCCGGAGATGCCGGCGCAGCTCATGGCCATCGGCCTGCTCGCCAGCGTGCTCGGGCCGCTGGTGAAGCAGCCGGACTTCGGCCAGAGCCTGCTGATCTCGCTGGTGTGGGCGGCCCTGTTCTTCCTCGCCGGCCTGCGCTGGATCTGGATGATCGGCCTCGTGGGGGTGGGCGCCGTGGGCGGCAGCATCGCCTACATGACCGTGTCGCACGTGCAGAAGCGCATCAACCGCTTCCTGAACCCGGAATCCGGCGACACCTACCAGATCGACGCGGCCCTCAACTCCTTCCGCAACGGCGGCTGGTTCGGCCAGGGCCCGGGCGAGGGCACCATGAAACGCCTGCTGCCAGACGGGCACACCGACTTCGTGTTCGCGGTGGCGGCGGAGGAGTTCGGCATTATCTTGTGCCTCATCATCCTCGCCCTGTTCGCCTTCATCATCCTGCGCGCTCTCACCCGCGCCATGCATGAGACCGACCCCTTCGCCCGCTTCGCCATCACCGGCCTGGCGCTGCTGTTCGGCCTGCAGGCGGCCATCAACATGGCGGTGAACGTGCACATCGCCCCGGCCAAGGGCATGACCCTGCCGTTCATCTCCTATGGCGGCTCGTCGCTGATCTCGCTGGCGTTCGGCATGGGCATGCTGATCGCCCTGTCGCGACGGCGCCCCGGCGCAGCGGCGCTGGCCGCCCTGAGCGAGCCGAAGACCGTGAGCGGGCCGCGCATGGCGGTGCCGAAAGCCTTCAGCCCGCCTCCCGGCGCGCCCGACGGCGCCGCGCGACCGGCCTGAACGGCGGCGGCGCGGCAGGACTCGTCGCCTTATTGGCGTCCAAGAGGAAGCGTTCAAGACGACACACCGAAAGCGCGCGAACGGAGTTGCCAGAAATCCGCAGGACTCCGCAGCGCCGTGGAGACCCGGCAGCGCCGCCGAAGCGGTTCCGGGACCGGCATCGCGGCCGGAATGCCGGAGGGACGCGGCGGAGCGCGCAACGTGAGGGGGCCGTGACACAACTCGTTCTTCTCGCCGCCGGGGGCACCGGCGGCCATCTCTTCCCGGCCGAGGCGCTGGCCGCCGTGCTCACCGCGCGCGGCCTCGTTGTGGACCTCGCCACCGACGCGCGCGCCGCCCGCTATGCCGGGCATTTTCCCGCCCGGGAGCTGCATGTGCTGCCGGCCGACACGGTGCGCGGCCGCTCGCCCATCGCCCTGGCCCGCACCGGCCTCGCCCTCGCCTCGGGCCTGATGCAGGGGCTCGCCCTCATGCGCCGCCTGAAGCCGGCGGTGGTGGTGGGTTTCGGCGGCTACCCCACGGTGCCGCCGCTGCTGGCCGCCGCCCTCACCGGCGTGCCCACGCTCATTCACGAGGCCAACGGCGTCATGGGCCGGGCCAACCGGCTGCTGGCAGCCCGCGTCTCCGCCATCGCCACCGGCTTTCCCGCCGTCCTGAGCGCCGACCCGGCGCTGGCGGCCAAGGCGGTGTGGACCGGCAATCCCCTGCGCCCGGCGGCGCTGGCCGCCGCCGCCGTGCCCTATGACCCGCCACAGCCCGGCGGCCCCCTGAAGCTGCTGGTGTTCGGCGGCAGCCAGGGGGCGCGGGTGATGTCGCAGGTGGTGCCGGACGCCATCGCCCGGCTGCCGGCCGAGATCCGCGCCCGCCTGGTGCTGACCCAGCAGGCGCGCGAGGAGGACCTCGATCAGGTCGCCGGCGCCTATGACGCGATCGGACTGAAAGCCGAGCTCGCCCCCTTCTTCGACGACCTGCCGGCCCGCATGGCGAAGGCCCACCTCATCATTTCCCGCTCCGGCGCCGGCACGGTGGCCGAGCTCGCCGCCATCGGCCGCCCGTCCATCCTGGTGCCGCTGCCCCATGCGCTTGACCAGGACCAGGCCGCCAATGCCCGCGCCCTGACCGACATCGGCGGCGCGCAGACCCTGCGGCAGGTGGAATTCGACGCCGCGCGCCTCGCCGCCGAGCTCACGCGCCTCGCCCACGCCCCCAGCGCGTTGACGGCGATGGCGGAACGCGCCAGAAGCGCCGGCGTGCTCGACGCCGCGGAACGCCTCGGCGACCTCGTGCAACACCTGGCCGGCGGGGGCTCGGCCGCAACCCTCCAAGGACCACGCCCATGAAGCTGCCGGAGCGCCTCGGCCCCATTCATTTCGTCGGCATCGGCGGCATCGGCATGAGCGGCATCGCCGAGGTCCTCAGCAACCTCGGCTACACGGTGCAGGGCTCGGACGCGGCCGAGAGCGCCAATGTGAAGCGCCTGCGCGGGCTGGGCATCGCGGTCACGGTGGGCCACGACGCGGCGAACGTCGAGGGCGCCGCCGTGGTGGTGGTGTCCTCTGCCATCCGGCGCGACAATCCCGAGCTGGCCGCCGCCCGCGCCCAGCGCCTGCCGGTGGTGCGCCGGGCCGAGATGCTGGCCGAGCTGATGCGCCTCAAGAGCTGCGTCGCCATCGCCGGCACCCACGGCAAGACCACCACCACCTCGCTGGTGGCGACCCTGCTGGATGCCGGCGGCTTCGACCCCACCGTCATCAACGGCGGCATCATCAATGCCTACGGCACCAACGCCCGCCTGGGCGACGGCACCTGGATGGTGGTGGAGGCCGACGAGAGCGACGGCACCTTCCTGAAGCTGCCGACGGAGGTGGCCATCGTCACCAATGTGGACCCCGAGCACCTCGACCACTTCAAGACCTTCGACAAGGTGCAGGACGCCTTCGAGACCTTCGTGGAGAACCTGCCGTTCTACGGCTTCGCCGTGATGTGCATCGACCATCCCGTGGTCCAGGCCCTGGTGGGGCGCATCGAGGACCGGCGCGTCATCACCTATGGCGAGAACCCCCAGGCCGACGTCCGCCTGGTGGACGTGGACCTGAAGGGCGGCGTCACCAAGTTCGGCGTGGTGTTCCGCGACCGCGCCGGCACGCCCACCCACGAAATCAACGGCCTCAAGCTGCCCATGCCGGGCAAGCACAATGCCCTGAATGCCACCGCCGCCATCGCCGTGGCCCATGAACTGGGCGTGCCCGACACCAAGATCATCGAAGCCATCGGCGGCTTCGGCGGCGTGAAGCGCCGCTTCACCCGGACCGGGGCCTGGAACGGCGCCACCATCTTCGACGACTACGGCCATCACCCGGTGGAGATCGCCGCGGTGCTGCGGGCCGCGCGCGGCGCCAGCGACGGGCAGGTGATCGCGGTGGTGCAGCCGCACCGCTACACCCGCCTGCAATCCCTGTTCGACGAATTCTGCACCTGCTTCAACGATGCCGACCACGTCATCGTGGCGCCGGTCTATGCCGCCGGCGAGGCCCCCATCGCCGGCATCGACCGCGACCACCTGGTGGAGGGCCTCGTCGCCCACGGCCATCGCAGTGTCACCGCGCTGGAAGGGCCGGAGGGACTCGCCGCCGTCGTCGCCGGGCTTGCCCGGCCGGGCGATTACGTGGTGTGCCTCGGCGCCGGCTCCATCAGCCAATGGGCCTATGCCCTGCCGGGGGAGCTCGCCGCCCTGAAGCCCGCCGCCTGAACTGGTATCCCCTGCCGCGCCGGCTCCGCCGCGCGGCAGGGGATGAGGCCGGCAGAAGAGACCCCGGCCTCCGCGGGCCCGAACGTCGGCCGCGAGCCCATTGAAACCCGCGCCCAGAAAGGGCCCGGCGCCGCCTTTACCGTTACACTGGGTGCGAATACCTTGACCCGCGCAGATCTTGGCGTTTGGGTGTGAGTTTACTCCGCATTGGTGGAGTCCCCCCGTGACCGGTAAACAGGTGCGGCAAAAGTGTTCATATTCGACTACTTCGCCCCCCTCGACCTGAGAACGCTGTTCCGGCTCATCTTCATCACGGACCTGGTGGTCTGCCTGATGCTGCTTGCCTATGGGGAGCGGGGGCCGAAGCGCGGCTTGATCCTGCGCTTCGTGGCGGCGCGCAGCCTGCACGCCGTGGGTTGCCTGCTGATCGGCTCGCGCGGTGAAATCTCGGCCTGGCTGTCGATCAGCCTCGCCAATGCGCTGGTCTATTTCGGCTTCGCGCTGGAGCTGACCACCATCGTCGGCCTGCGCGCGCGGCGCGGCGTACCGGCGCCCGTCTTCTTCATCACCGCCGCCGCCGGCAGCCTCGCCATCCTCGTCCTCGACCTGTCCGCAGCCGCCCCCGGCAATCTCGTTGGGGTCTCGGGGCTCACCGTGGCGGCGCTGTTCGCGCCCGCCGCCCTGCTGCTGGCGCGTTCCCGCCGCCGCTCGTCACTGCAACGGACGCTGGCGGCCTTCTACGTCCTGGTGGCCCTCTCCTTCCTCATGCGCGCCTATGCCGGCTTCATAGAAGGCCGGTCCGTGCTGGACCGGAACATGTTCCAGCTGTTCGGGCTCATCGTCATGTACTGCTACGCGGTGGCCGGCGGCGTCGGCTTCCTGCTGCTGCTGAAGGAAGACGACGACCAGCGCCTGCGCCACGCGGCGGAGACCGATCCGCTGACCGGCATCCTCAACCACCGCGCCTTCTTCGATGCCGCGCGGGGGGTGCTCGCGGTGGCGGCCCAGGCCCACCGGCCGCTGGCCCTGCTGCTGGTGGACGTGGATCACTTCAAGCGGGTGAACGACACCTACGGCCACCCCGTGGGCGACCGCGTGCTCCAGGCCCTGGTGAGGGCCATCGCCGAACGCACCCGCGCGACCGACATCTTCGGCCGCGTCGGCGGTGAGGAATTCGCCCTGTTGCTGCCCGATGCCCGCGACAAGGCCCATACGCTCGACTCGGCCGAGCGGGTGCGGCTGGCGGTCAATGAACTGGACATTCCCGAGGCCCCGGGCCTGCGCTGCTCCATCAGCATCGGCTGCGCCCTGGCCGTGCCGCGAAGCGGCGACGACATCGTGCCGCTGATGCGCAGCTGCGACAACGCCCTCTATGCCGCCAAGAGCGCCGGCCGGAACCGGGCGGCGCTGGCGACGAATCCGCTCCCCGAGGAGACCGATGCGGTCGCCTGAGGAAATGCGCTATAAGGCATCATGCTGCCGTTCTTTCCCCTGCTGCGCCGGATCCGCCACGGTCTCACCCTCGGTGTCCGGGTGCTCGCCGTCGACGGGGATGACCGCCTGCTGCTGGTGCGCCACACCTACACCCCCGGCTGGCACCTGCCGGGCGGCGGCGTGGACCTGGGGGAAAGCGCCAGCGCCGCCGCCCGCCGCGAGCTGAAGGAAGAAGCCGATACGGAGCCCGTCGGCGCGCTGGAATTGCACGGCATCTTCTTCAACCCCCGCGTGGGCGGACGCGACCACGTGGTGTGCTTTCACACCCGCGTCGCGGGCGGCCCGCCCCCGGCACCCGGCCTCGAGATCCGGGAGGTGGGCTATTTTCCCCTTTCCCGCCTGCCCAGGGAGGTCACCGGCGGCACCCTGCGCCGCATCGCCGAATGGCGCGGCGGGATGCCCCTGAGCGCGGAATGGTGAGTCCTCGCCTTGCCAAGGGACCGGCGCCCGCTTAAGTCCGGATGCGGAGGCGCCTTTTCCCGGGCGCGCGAGGATTTCGTTCGCTGCGCCGGCGGCGAAGGCAGGAGGCACGAATGTCGCTCGACGCCGACCAGATCGTCGATCGCCGTGGGCTGCGCCGCAAGGTCACCTTCTGGCGCACGGCGTGCGTGCTGGCTGTGGTGGCGGCGCTGGCGGTGGCCCTCGCCGCCGTTGTCGCAGACGGACTGCCCCCGAATTCACCCCATGTGGCGCGCGTCGTCATCGGCGGCGTGATCCGCAACGACCGGCAGCGGGTGGAGATGCTGGAGGAGATCGGCCGCTCGCCGGCGGAGGCGGTGATCCTGTCCATCGACAGCCCCGGCGGCACCGTCACCGGGTCGGAGCAGCTTTATGACGCGCTGCGCCAGCTGGCGCGGAAAAAGCCGGTGATCGCGGTGGTGGAGGGCGTGGCCGCCTCCGGCGCCTATATCGCCGCCATCGGCGCCGACCACATCGTGGCGCGCCGCAACGCGCTGGTGGGCTCCGTCGGCGTCATCTACCAATTCCCCGACGTCACCGAGCTGCTGAAGACCGTGGGCGTCTCCATGGTGGACATCAAGTCCTCGCCGCTCAAGGCCGCACCCAATCCCTATACGCCGGTCACGCCCGAAGCCCGCGCCGCCGTGGAATCGCTGGTGGCCGACAGCTACAGCTGGTTCAGGGGTCTGGTGGGCGAGCGGCGCAAGCTCTCCGGGACCGGTCTTGCCACCGTCTCCGACGGCCGGGTGTTCACCGGGCACCAGGGATTCGAACTGCAGCTGGTGGACGAGATCGGCGACGAACGCACCGCCCGCGCCTGGCTGGCCCGCGAAAAGGGCGTGTCCGAAGACCTCAAGGTGCGCACCTGGCGCGGGAGCCAGGTGGGCAGCGAGTTCGGCTGGCTGCTCGGCCTGGGCCAGGCGACCCTCGACGCCGCCGGCCTGCCACAACTTGCGGCTGTTCTCTCCGCCACCGGCCGCGATGCCCTGGAACGCGCACAGCTTGACGGCCTACTGGCCCTCTGGCACCCTCCCGCGGAGAGGTGATCGGGATGCGGAACCATAAGCAGTGGTTGCGCTTTTTCGTCCAGTCAGCACGTGTCCACCGCTCCCGGCGGATCGGTCGTGAGGGGAACTGAAGCCATCATGATCAAGTCCGAACTCGTCCAGAAGATCGCTGAAGCCAACCCCCATCTCTACCAGCGGGATGTGGAGAACATTGTGAACGCCATCCTGGAGCAGATCGTTTCCGCGCTGGAGCGCGGCGACCGGGTGGAGTTGCGCGGGTTCGGCGCCTTCTCGGTGAAGAAGCGCGAGGCCCGCGTGGGCCGCAACCCGCGCACCGGCAAGCAGGTGGACGTGAGCGAAAAGACCGTTCCCTATTTCAAGACCGGCAAGGAGATGCGCGAGCGTCTCAACGACGGAGAATGATCACCCGTGGCGCGCGTCCTGTCCATCCTCATCGGCCTGCCGTTGTCGGTCCTCGCCATCGCCCTGGCGGTGGCCAACCGTCGCGACGTGCTGGTTTCCCTCGACCCCTTCTCGCCGAACGCCCCGGTGCTGTCGGCGACGGTCCCGCTCTATGCGGTGATCTTCGGGGCGCTCATCGTCGGCGTCGTGCTCGGCGGCAGCGTCACCTGGCTGCGCCAGGGCCGCTTCCGCCGCGAGGCGCGTCAGGCCCGACGCGAACGGAGGGCGAGCGACACCCCGATTGCCGGTGACCGGCTGGGCCTGCCCGCTCCGCGCGGCTGAGCGCTCCGCCCCCCGGCATTAACCGTGTTTCACGTGAAACCAGAGGGCCATCGCCACGGCCATGGCGGCCGGCGCCCGTGGCGCCAGCCGCAGCCGGTGGCAGATGCAAACCGCGCCAGCCCTCCCAAGCGCAGGGCTCTCTCCCGCACCCGCCTTGTCCAAGAAGACAATACGGCGGCTCCAGGAGATGATTCCACGCTCCATGGAAAGCGCCGGTCGCGCATGCCGGCAGCGGCGGCCATCCTGCCTGCGACATCCGAGACGCCAAAGCCAGGCCCGTGAGGCGGCCACGCCACACGAAGCCGCTGGCAGCAGGGCAGACATTGTCCCAGGAACGCGGGTGGTGAGGCGGTTGGCGCAGCCACGACGCACGGCCCTTGCCCAGCCCACGGTTGCCAACCGGCCGGGCCCGAGGCGCGACACCGCAGCACCACGCCGGCACCGGCGACGCGCGCGGCGCATCACAAATGCCCCGGACGATTGGCTTGCCATACCTTCTTCACGCCCGCCGGAGCCCCGGGCCCCTGGGTGTTTGATCCCTGGCTTTGATGGTGCAGTCTTTTCGCAGGACTGGAAGGATGCGCTATGGGCCAGGTTCTGCATGGATGCGCCACGACGACAGAGGCGGTCCGTCGAGCGATACAGCATAGTCAAGAGAGCCTGAGGGCTCTGGCCAAGCGCTATGGGATCAACCAGAAAACAGTCGCGAAATGGAAGAAGCGGACCTCGGTCGCCGACCTGCCAACCGGACCTAATACCATCGGCCCCGGTCTTCGACCGGTGCCAAGTGGGTCCGCTCACGCGCCGCGCGGGCTTGACCAAAGGCGCCGAGGTCGAGCGTTCTGGCACCGGAGGAAGAGGCGATCATCGTCGCCTTCCGCAGGCATACCCTGTTGCCGCTCGACGACTGCCTTTACGCCTTGCAGGCGACGATCCCCCACCTGACCCGCTCGTCGCTTCACCGTTGCCTTCAGCGCCACTGCATCTCCCGTCGCCTCAAGACCCTGAAAGGCCTCACGCCCTACGAATTCATCTGCAAACGATGGACCTCAGAGCCAGAACGATCCACGCTCAATCCCATCCACCAAATGCCGGGACTCAACACCTAGCACCTGCCGCTTCGATGGCGGCGCGCACCTGCGGCCCCTTGTGAGAGCCGAGATGGTCCATGATCACGACGTCGCCCGGCTTGAGGTCGGGGATGAGAACCTGCTCCACATCGGCCAGGAACCAGACGCCGTTGAGCGGCCCGTGGAGAACCATCGGCTCGACCATCCCCGTGCATCGCAGCGCGCCGATGAAGGTCGTCGTCTTCCAATGTCCGTGTGGAACGCCCGTGCGCAGGCGCTCGCCTTTCGGGGCACGTCCGCACCGGCGCGCCAGGGTGGTGGAGGTCCAGGTCTCGTCGATGAAGACGAGGCTTTGCGGATCGAGGTCGGGCTGCCCCTCGAACCAGTCCTCGCGCCGCTTCAGGATGTCGGGACGTTCCGGCTCGCTCGCAGGGGCGGACTTTTTTGTAACTCAGCCCGCAGCGATCGAGGAAGGTCCACAGCGTCGTCGGGCTGGCGCGGATGCCGTGCTCGGCGTCGAGCCGGTCCACCAGCCCGCTGATCGTCAGATCCGGCGTTTCTGCAACCAGCCCCAGAAGATACTCGCGATGCGGGTCGAGCTTCGAGCGGCGTGGCTGGCCCTGCCTGCGCGCCCCGCCCTCGCCGTCCTGCCGCGCCCGACGCACCCAGACGATCGCGGTCGCAAGGCCAATGCCGAACCGCGCCGCGGCCTGCCGTGCTGAGTTCCCCGACAACGCCGCATCGATGACCCGATCCCGCAGATCCTGGCTGTAGGCGCGCGCCATGCGCCACCCCCGCCGCGCTCGCGACAAGGCACTCGCACTGTTCGCGACGTTTGGGAAAACCAACCCGAATCGGAAACCAGAAAAACCACTCTAACTGCCGCCGCCGGGAAAGGTGCGGCTGAAGACCTTGCCTTCCGTATCCTCGCCGCGCACCGTCACCGGCGCCGTGGAGGGATGATAGGTGAAGCGGAAGGTGGGGTCCTCGCTGATGGAAATCCCGCCCTCCATGCCCAGCAGCAGCCGTCCGCCCTGGGTGATGGCCACCTCGCGGACGAACCAGGCCGGCGTGTAGCCGCGCGTCGCCTCGTCCATCTGCAGGCCCGAGAAGTTGGGGTGGCGAATCTGCACCTGGGCTTCGGCCCGGCCTGCCTCCGCGAATGAGCGGAAGCGGATGTCGCCGAGGTGGGCGATGGACTCGGCGGTGTCCTTGGTCGCCGGCGCCGAACAGCCGCCCGCTGCCTTCACGAACACCGTCGCCATGTGCAGCGCGCCGTCGTCCGTCTCCGCGATCGCGCGCACCTGGGAATAGGAATTCACCCGCGCCCGCAGGGACAGAACGAAATCCCCCTGGTCGGGACCGAAGGTGAACCGGCCGGCCACCGGCGAGGGGTTCTCGTCGATGACCACCGTCACGGCCCGAAAGCGGCGCGGGTCACCGGCCGGAAGCGTGAGCGCCACGGTGAGCGGAACCAGGGCCGCATCCTCCGCCCGGCCCGGCGCATCGAGTGCCACCAGCCCCTCCGCGGCGCCAATCTGCCGCCCGGGGAAGATGTCCGGGGCGATGGTGCGCCAAGTGGCGTCCCTTCCGGCGTCCCGCTCCACATCCTGAGACGCGACCGGACGACGCGGAGCGTCCCCCGCCGGGCCGCGCTCCGGGGCACCCACTCCCGCGTCTGGAGCGGAAACCTCGGCGGCCGTCAAAGGCCCCGGAGCGGCGAGCATCGCCACCAGCGCCAGGGCGCCGGACCATCCCACCGCCCGCCGGACGACCGGCCGGACCATATCTCGCGTCATGGCATCTCTCCCTTTCCCGGGCGGCACAGCACCGCCGCTCCGCCGCGTCGTTCAGCGCGCGGCATCAGGCTGCCAGGGATCGAGGGTCGCCACCGGCAGGCCCGCGGCCTTCCAGCCGTCCAACCCCTCCGGAAACCACGCCACGCGGGCGTAACCGGCAGCGATGGCGCGCTTGGCGGCGTTCCAGGACATCCAGCAGTCCTTCAGGCAGAATATCACAATATTGGCCTGTTGATCGCCGGACGTCAGCGCCGTAAGCCCCTCCAGGAAATAACGTTCGGTGCCGGCATCCAGGGCGCCGAAGCCCACGTTCGGCAACCAATGGGCGCCCGGCACGCTGTCGTGCGGCGCATCCCGCCACACCGTGCCCGCCGGCAGCGCGGCGGGACGCGGCGGGCGCGGCAGCACATCCACGAACACCGCCCCACCGGAGCGCCACAAGGCCTCGGCCTCCGCCGTCGTCAGCACCCGCGCCCCCGCAAGGGTCGAGGGGGTCGGCGCCCGATACGGCTCGAAGCGGTAGCCGGCGGGCTCGCCGGGACTGGCACCGCCGGCCGCAGCCGGCTCCGCCGCATGAGCGGCATCAAGGGGGCCGCCGAGCGCGCTGGCCGCGAGCGCGGCCGCCACGCATAGGCCAAGCCACCCGGCCCGCAGCCCTCGCCGGCCCTCGGTCCGGACTCGGCTGGCCCGGGTGCTGCCGGTCCCGGCGATCATGGCGCCCGGTTCCCCGGTGCCGGCACCGCCGCCGTCACCAGCTGGTCATCCTCATCCAGCAGCGGCACGCCGTAGTCGAGCAGGACCGCGTTGATCTGGTCGGCGCGGCTGCGCAGCACCTCGTTCAAGACCTGCTTCCAGTCGTGATCGGTGGGGCGCACGCCCATGGTGATCCGGTAGGCGAGCGGCGGTCGTTCGGCCTCGTGGAGCAGCGGCACCACCTTCATCGGCACCGCCGCGTGCTTCGCGAAATAGCCGCCGCTCGGCCCCCACAGCAGGGCGCCGTCAAGCTCTCCCTTGGCAAGGTCCGCCAACATCTCCTCCGCCGGCGAATCGAAGCGGCGATCCACCAGCAGCGAATAGGTCCGCGCCGTGCCGAGCATTCCCAGCTCCAGCAGGTGGTCGGCGGGCGGCGTGCCCGCCACCAGCCCCAGGCGCGCGCCCTTCAGGCGCGGATCGCCCAGGCGGTCCACCCCGTCCAGGGGCCCGCCGGCCTTCACCACCAGCACGTAGACCGATTGGTAATAGGGATTGGTATGCAGCACCGGATCGGCGCCGGCCGCATAGCCGATGACCACGTCGCACAGGCGCTTACCGAGGCTGTTGCGCACGAAGCCGGGCCCCTGCGGCATGTAATAATAGCGCACCGGCACCTTGAGCGCGTCGCCGACGATCTCGGCGATGCGGTTCTCGAAGCCCTCTCCCTTGCGGTCGGTGAAGGGCATGTTGGCGGGGTCGGCGCACACCCTCAAGGCCTCCGCCGACACCGAATTGGGGATGCTCTGTCCGTGGGCGCCGGAGGAGCTCAGCAGCAGGATGGCCGCGAGCCCCGCCGTGCCGAGCGAAGCCACCAGATGGGCGAAGCCCTCACTCGCCGAGGCAGGCCTTTTCGGTGGCGGTGCTTCCGGCGGTCTTGTCTTCGCGCTTGGGCGGCCGCACGCGGCCGAGCGCGCCATCGGAGCGGGCCCGGAGATAGACATAGATGTCGTCGAGGTAGCACATGACGTTCTTGTTGAGTCCAAAGGACGGCATGACCTTTTCATTGCCACCTCCCACGTTTTGCCGTCCGCCCACCACCACTTCCTGGAAGTGATCGAAGTCCATGGTCTTCAGCGATTCGATGAGCGCGGGCGCGTAGGTGGAGCCCATGCCGTCCGGTCCATGGCAGACGTGGCATTCGGCATGGTACCGGCGATACCCGGAGTAGGTGAACCAGTCGACCGTCCCGTCGGGCTGGATCTTGTAGGTGGGTGCGCCGGACGCATCGTAATACTTGCCGTCCTCGTCCTTCACGGGCGTGGGATCGCCCTGCTTGCTGAAGGTCGGGGTTTCGGCCAGCGACACGGAGGGCGCCAGCGCGGCGGAAAGCGGCAGCAGCGCCGCGGCGAAGGCAACCGGACCGACGCGCTTCATAAGGGCAGATGACAACACACGCTCTCTCCAGGCACGAAGACGGGGGAAGGGCGCACGACTCCGTTCGCGGCGCGACAGGCCACGCGATGCACTGAGTGAAGCCGTGCCCCTCCTTGGGTTTTGCGAAGGACGCCGGCACGGGAGGGAGCCGTGCCGGCGTCGCAGCCATGTCTCAGGCGGTCGGCCGCATCACTGCGGCAGCGCGAACACCGTGAGCTGGCCCCCGAGGGCGGTATAGCTGCTGAGAGCGGAATAGCCGCCCACCGCGCCCAGGCCGGCGTTCGGATCGGTGAGGCCCGCGGCGAGGCCAATGCCCGCCCAGCCGCCGACGCCCGAGAGCACCGCCACGTACTGCTTGCCGTTGTGGGTATAGGTCATCACGTTGCCGATGATGCCGGACGGGGTCTTGAACTTGTAGAGTTCCTTGCCCGTCTTGGCGTCCACCGCCTTCAGATAGCCTTCGAGGGTGCCGTAGAACACCACGCCGCCATCCGTGGAGAGCGCGCCCGACCACACCGAGAACTGTTCCGGCTTGGTCCACACGATCTTGCCCTTGCGGGCGTCCCAGGCGATGAAATTACCCATGCCGCCGTGGCTGTTGGGCGCCGGGAACATGGACAGGGTGGCGCCCACATAGGGCTGGCCCGGAGTGTAGCTCACGCGGAACGGCTCATAGTCCATGCACACATGGTTGGTGGGCACGTAGAACAGGCCGGTTTCGGGCGAGAACGATGCCGGCTGCTGGTCCTTGGTGCCCAGGGCCGCCGGGCAGATGCCGGTGGTGTTCACGTCCTCGCCGTTCTTGGCGGTGGAATACTTCTCCACCACCAGCGGCCGGCCAAAGGTCGGGCTGTTCTTGTCCATGTCCACCTTGGACGCCCAGTTCACCGCCGGGTCATACTTCTCCGCCACCAGCAGCTCGCCTGTCTTGCGGTCCAGGGTGTAGCCAAAGCCGTTGCGGTCGAAGTGAACGAGGAGCGGCCGCTTCTTGCCGTCGATCTCCTGGTCCACCAGGATCATCTCGTTGACGCCGTCATAGTCCCACTGGTCGTGGGGGGTCATCTGGTAGGCCCACTTGGCCGTGCCGGTGTCGGCGTCACGGGCGAAGATGGTCATGGACCACTTGTTGTCGCCGGGGCGCTGGGCCGGGTTCCAGGTGGAGGGGTTGCCGGAGCCGTAATAGACGAGGTTGGTTTCCGGGTCGTAGGAATACCAGCCCCAGGTGCAGCCGCCACCGATCTTCCACTGGTCGCCCTGCCAGGTCTTCAGGCTCGAATCCTTGCCCACCGGCTTGCCGAGCTCGGTGGTCTTCTCCGGATCGAACAGGATTTCGTTGTCCGGGCCGGTGGAGTAAGCGCGCCAGATCTGCTTGCCGGTGTTGAGATCGTAGGCGGTCATGTGGCAGCGCACGCCGAACTCGCCGCCGGAGATGCCCACCAGCAGCTTGTCCTTCACCGGGATCACGGTGGCGGTGTTGGTCTCGCCCTTCTTGGGATCGCCGTTCACCGCCGACCACAGCGCCTTACCGGTCTTGGCATCGAGCGCCACCACCTTGGTGTCGGCCTGATGGAGGAACACCTTGCCGTCGGCATAGGCGAGGCCGCGATTGACCGTATCGCAGCACATCACCGGGATCACGTTCGGATCCTGCTTCGGCTCATACTTCCAGATGATCCGCCCCTCGTCCTTCAGGTCGAGGGCATAGACCACGTTCGGGAACGGCGTGTGCACATACATCACGTCGCCCACCACGAGCGGCGAGCCTTCGTGGCCACGCAGCACGCCGGTGGAGAAGGTCCACGCCACCTGCAGCTTGTTCACATTGTCGGCGGTGATCTGCTTCAGCTTGGAATGGCGGGTGTTGGCATAGTCACCGGTCTGGAGAACCCACTGGTTGGGATCCTGGGTGAGCTTGAGAACACCGTCGTTGGCCATGGCCGGCGCGCCGAAAAAAGCGCTGCACGCCGCCACGGCGGTCACCGTAAAAACTCGCTTCATCTGGGCTTCCTCCGATGGATGCGCGCCCGCCTCCACAGCCCGTGGAACGGAAACGCACTGAGCGTTGTTTTCGCCTTTGGGGGATTCCATCTACTTCGGCAGCGTGTCACGACCGGCGTGATGCCCTGAAGCCTTGCGGTTAAAAGCTGTCCCGCAGGCCTGCGAACCAGTACCGCGTTCCCCGCGCGATACCGTTGAAGCCGAAGCTGTGAGGAACGTAAGCAAAGTTCCTCTCGGACGCAATACACCAATTGTGGAGCGATAGGGTCCTTCTATATTGCATGTGCGAAGTAAACTTCTTTTCCTCGCCGCAGCGCCGCATTTACCGGCAGAACCGCCGCCGCGACACGCGCGCGCCTCACTCCCATTCCAGCTCGTGAAAGGCGCTGGTGGCGTTGCGCGCGTTGAATTCGTCGAACAGGCTCCAGTCGGAAGCCTCGGCGCGGCCGGCCTCCCGCGCTGCATCACGCATGGTCCCGCCGTCGCGCACCATGCGGCGCACATCCGCCACCAGGCGCCGGAGATACCGCTCGGTGGGCTCGGCCGCCTGCGGCCAGGGCTGCGCCGCCGGCCCGTGGCCCGGCACCACCCGTGCCGCCGGCCGCCCCTTCAGGGTCTCGAGCAGGGCGATCCAGCCCAGCGCCTTGCCGTCGAGCGCCGGCACATGGCCCAGGAACAAGAGGTCGCCCAGGAACCAGGTGCCGGTGCGCAGGTCGAGCACGGTGAGATCGGTGGCGGTGTGGGCGGTCGGCCAGGCCTCCAGCAGCAGCGGCCGGTCGCCGAGATCCAGCGTCAGCGATTCGGTCACGGTGACGTCCGGCAGCACCACGCGGGTGCCGGCGGCGGCATCCTCGCCGATCAGGCGTCGCGTGGCCTCCAGATAGCTCTCGGCCCGGGCCGACAGCGCCTCCGGGAGGACGCGATGGCCGATGAAGGTCACGCCCGGCGCCGCGAAGGCGGCGTCGCCCAGCACGTGGTCGGGGTGCATGTGGGTGTTGATGACATAGCGGATCGGCCGGTCGGTGCGCGCCCGCACCGCCGCCTTGAGCTGCTCGCCGGCCTTCAGCGAGCCGCCGGTGTCCACCACCGCCACCCCGTCACGGCCGATGATGAAGCCGGCATTGCCCACGAAACCCAGATTGCGCGGCAGCGCCAGCGCGTAGGGCGCCTGGTGCACCCACACGCCGGGCGCCACCTCCACCACCGGCAGGGGCGCCACCTCCACCACCGGCAGGGGCGTGACCGGCGCCACCGGCGCGTCCTGCCCGGCGTCCTGCCGCGTCTCCTGCGCCGCCGCCAGCGGCGCCCCCGTGCCGAGAACCATTAAGAGAGCAACGGCGAGTCGCCGCATGTGACCGGACATGGTGTCTCCTCCCGCGGTCTTCGCCGCCGCTTGTTCCGCTCCAGGCGCCGGAGCGGCCTCGGCCATGGTGTCGAACGCGACCGCGCCGCGCCAGGGACCGGTTTGGCCACCGGCGGCGCGAATCGGTGGCGACCGCGTCCCCCTGAAGCGTCCCCGGCCCGCGCCAGCGCCGCTCTAAGGGCCCCGCAGCATGGGATAGCGCGCGGCGAGGTCCGCGCGCCGCCGCTCGATCCAGTCGGGGTCGCGGGCGCCGCGCGGACGGTCCGGCGTCATCTCGCCGATCACCCGGCCGGGCTGCTGGCCCAGCAGCACCAGCCGGTCAGCCAGCGCCAGCGCCTCGCGCACGTCGTGGGTCACCATGAGAACGGCGGTGCCGCTGTCCTCCGCCGCCCGCCGCACATGCTGGCGCAGGTCCGAGGCCGCGCGCGCGTCCAGCGAGACGAAGGGCTCGTCGAGCACCAGCAGGTCCGGTTGCCCCGCCAGCGCCCGGGCCAGCGCCACCCGCCGCGCCAACCCCAGCGACAGGGCATGGGGATAGGCGCCGGCGTGGGCGGCTAGGCCGCACGCGGCCAGCAGCGGGCCGAGATCGCGCCGCCGCTGCGCCCGGGGCAGCGCCAGGCGGATGTTCTCCTCCACCGTGCGCCACGGCAGCAGGCGCGGTTCCTGGAAGACGATGCCGATGGAGAGCGTGCGTGGATCGGGGCGCACAACGCCGTCGAAGTCGCGGTCGAGGCCGGTGAGAACGCGCAGGGTGGTGGTCTTGCCGCAGCCGGACGGCCCGATGAGGCAGACGAACTCGCCCCGCGCCAGGCTGAGGCGCAGGTCGCGCACCACCTCCACCGCGCCGCCATCCGGCCCGCGGTGACGCTTGGCGGCGATATGCGCCTCCAGCAGCGGCGCGGCCGCCTCAGCGCGCACCGGGACGCCAGCGGCGGGCATGGGCTTCGAACGGTTGCAGAACGAAATATTCCACGGCCAGCATCACCGACATGAAAGCGAGGGAATAGCCGAGCACGGCGCGCACATCGAACAGCTGGAAATAGACCGAGATGGCATAGCCGACCCCATTGGGCCGCCCCAGCAGCTCCACCACCAGCACGATCTTCCACACCAGCGACAGGCCTGAGCGGGCGGCGCCGGCGATGTGCGGCTCCAGCTGCGGCAGCACCACATGGCGCAGGCGATCGAGGAACGACAGCCGGTACGCCTCCGCCATCTCGTCGAGATCGGGGGACAGGGCGCGCGTGCCCTCGCGCAGCAGCACCGTGACATTCGGGATCTTGTTGAGCGCCACCGCGAGCACCGCCGCCGTCTCCGTCAGGCCCAGCCAGATGTAGCACAGCACCGTGATGACCAGGGCGGGCGTGTTCAGCAGCAGCACCAGCCACGGATCGAGCGCCCGGTCGAGGCCGGCGCTGCGGCCGAAGGCGATGCCAAGCGCCCCGCCCACCGCCATGGCCAGCACGAACGCCGCCGCCACCCGACCGAGCGTCGCCCCGAGATTCGCCAGGAGGTCACCGGCGACCGCCTCATGAACCACGAAGGCGAACACCGCGCCCGGCGCCGGCAGCGCCATGCTGCCCGCCAGTGACGCCACCGCCTGCCACGCCAGCACCAGCACCGCCAGCGACGCCACCTTGACGCCGAGGCCCGCCCACCGCCCCGCGCTCACGGCGTGCGCGCTCCGGCGCTCCAGTAAAAATCCTCCGGCAGGCCGCGCACCGGCCCCAGCAGATCGCCCCCGCCCTGGGCCGCCAGCACGGCGACGAGGCGCGCCGCCGCCGCGCGATCGGCGGCGGCCGGCAGGTGCGGGATGCCGGCGATGAAGCCGCGCCGCAGGGCGGCGAAGGTGGCATCGTCGCCGGCCTGCATCACCGTCCGTGCCGCCGCCCACGCCGTCTCGTGCGCCGCCCCGGTGCCACCGAGCGCCGCCAGGGTCGCCGCCGAGGCCGCCGCGAACGCGGCGAGCACGGCCGGCTGGGCGCGGGCGAAGGTGCCGTCGAACACATAGCCCACCAGGGCCGGCGGCGGGGCGATGCCGAGCGCCGCCAGGACATCGGCGATGCCCACGAGGCGCACGAAGCCCTTGGCCTCCAGCCGCGCCGCGAAGGTCCAGTAGAGCAGCGCCGCGTCCAGCTCCCCCTGCTCCAGCTTCGCCGCCAGCAGCGGCGGCGCGCCAAAGGCGAGCTGCGCCGCGCGCGCGAGGTCGAGACCCTCCGTGCGCGCCTGGGCCTGCAGCAGCAGCCAGCTCTTGTCGAGCGGGCCGCCGGCGACGCCGAGGCGCGCGCCGGCCAGATCGGCCAGGCTCCTCACCCGCCCGCCCGCCGGCACCATCACCGCGCCCTCGGCGGTGGAGAACGGGAGATAGACCAGGTCCCGTCCCTCCGCCTTCAGCCGCGCCGCCCACAGCAGGTCGCTCACCACCGCGTCCACCGCCCCGGCGAGAAAGGCGAGGCGGCCGGCGTCGGTGTTGGCGGCACGGCGCGGGTCGAGGACCAGGCCCTGGGCGGCGTCGAGGCCGAGCGCGCCCATGGCGGCGAGCGCCCAGGCCGCCGTGCCGAACTGCAGGATGCCGAGACGAAGCGCGCGCGGCGCCTGGGCACCCGCGCCCGCCGGAGCCTGCGCCGCACACGCGGCGCCCGCCATCACCGCCAGCAGCGCGCGGCGTGTGAGCATCGCCCCTCCCCCTTGCTTCTTGTTTCGCCCGCCATTGGCGTGCGGATTGTTTTCATGACGCAGCTTGAAGTCATCTTAAGCCACTGTCTACGGACTTGCGATGACTTACGCAGCGCAACATGGCCGGATGGCCCCGCACCGGCGCGCCGGCCTTCTGCAACCCCGCCCTGTGGCGACTGGAGATCAGGACTGAAGCGGATGCCAGGACCTCCAGCGCGATCAATGCAGGGTGATTTTCTTTCAGCTGGAGGCGTCCTCTTAGAAACTCCAAAGATTGACTACGACCTGTGTTTCCCTATGGTCCCAGATCAGAGGTTCCACGACACCGCGCAGCCACGCGGCGCGCGCCTGTGGGCCTTTCAACAACACAACCCAGCCCGCCACGGCGGCGAGGCGGGCGGCATCGGGAAGCGACTGGGGGGAGCATCGAAGATGAGGGGACACACGTCCTGGCACGCCATCGCCGTGGCATTGGGCTTTTCCGGCACCCTGCTGGCGGCCGGCTCCGCCGCCGCGCAGCCGGCGGCAGCCGATGGCACCGTGGCGCTGCCGACGGTGAACGTGGTGGACAACACGCCGCTGGCGGGCACCGGCATCGACGCCGACAAGATCCCCGGCGCGGTCACGGTGATCTCCTCCGATCAGTTCAACCGGCTGTTCTCCTTCTCCACCACCGACGCGCTGTTCCAGTACACGCCGAGCGCCAACACCACCGACGTGCAGGGCAACGCCTTCTTCCAGGATTTCCGCTTCCGGGGCTTCGCCGCCTCGCCCCTGCAGGGCACGCCGCAGGGCATCGCCGTGTACCAGAACGGCATCCGCGTGAACGAGGCGTTCGGCGACACGGTGAACTGGGACCTTATTCCCGAGGTCGCCATCAGCCAGGCCGACGTGTTCTCCAACAACCCGGTGTTCGGCCTCAACGCTCTCGGCGGCGCGGTCTCGCTGCAGATGAAGAACGGCTTCACCTACCATGGCTTCGAAGGCTCGCTTCAGGGCGGATCGTTCGGCCAGATCGGCGGATCGCTGCAATATGGTGGCGAGAAGGACGGCTTCGGCTTCTACATCGCCGCCGACGCGGTGCGCGACGACGGCTGGCGCAAGCAATCGGCCTCGGAGCTGGCGCGCATCTATGCCGACCTCGGCTGGAAGGGCGACAAGGCCGAGGTCCACCTGGTCGCCAGCGGCGCCAGCAACTCCCTCGGCGTGATCGGCCCCACCCCGGTGCAGATGCTGGCGGTGGACAATTCCTCGATCTACACATGGCCGCAGACCACCAGCAACGACATGGGGATGCTGGCGCTCAACGGCCGCTACGACCTCACCGACACCTGGCAGCTGCAGGGCAACGTCTATGTGCGCCGCTTCAAGCAGGCGCATGTGGATGGCAACGACGCCGAGCTGGACGAGTGCTCCAACCGCTGGAACCCGGGCGTGGGCGACACCAAGATGTGCCTCGACGCCGACGACTTCAACGGCCCGCCCGGCGGCGGCACCCCCGCCAGCAACCCGCTCTACGCCAAGTTCCGCGGCCAGATGGTGCTCTACGACCAGAACGGCAACACCGTGCCGTTCGGCGATCTGGCCGACGGCTACCTGTATGGCGTCATCAACCGCACCTGGACCGACACCACCACCTATGGTGGCTCGGTGCAGGCGGTGAGCACCGACAAGCTCATCGGCCACGACAATTATTTCGTGATCGGCGGCAGCGTCGACCACAGCACCGTCAATTTCCAGTCGAACACCGAGCTTGGCATCACCAGCCTGCCCTCGCTCCAGGTCATCGGCACCGGCACCTATCTCAGCAACCTGCCGAACTACAGCCTGCCGGACGGGTACCAAGTATTCTACACACCGGTGAACCTCGACGCGACCACCACCTATTACGGCCTCTACGCCACCAACGCCTTCGACATGACCGACCGCGCCACCCTGACCGTGGGCGCCCGGCTGAACGTGGCGGCGATCAGCATGACCGATGCGTCGGGCGTCGCCCCGCAGCTCAATGGCGACTATACCTTCTCGCGCATCAACCCGCTCATCGGCATCACCTACAAGATCACCTCGGAGGCCACCGCCTACGCCGGCTATTCGGAATCCAACCGCGCCCCGACCCCGCTCGAGCTCAATTGCGCCGACCCCAACCGGCCGTGCCTGCTGGAAAACTCCCTGGTGGCCGACCCGCCGCTGGAGCAGGTGGTGTCGCACACCTATGAAGCGGGCCTGCGCGGCACCGGCAAGCTGCTCGGCGGCGACCTGCAATGGAAGCTGGGCGTCTACCGGGTGGACAGCGACGACGACATCATCGCCCTGGCCAGCGAGCAGACCGGCTACGGCTATTACACCAACGTGCCCGCCACCCGCCGCCAGGGGTTCGAAGCCGGGCTGCAATATGTCAACGGGCCGTGGAAGCTCTACGCCAATTATGCCTATCTGGACGCCACCTTCCAGTTCTCCGGCTTCCTCGCCTCGCCCAACAATCCGCTCGCCGTCGACGGCGAGGTCTATGTGACCCCCGGCGACACCATCCCGGGCATCCCGGCCCAGACGCTGAAGCTCGGCCTCGACTACATGGTCACCCCGAAATGGATGGTGGGCGGCGACATCATCGCCGCGTCCAGCCAATATTATGTGGGCGACGAGGCGAATCAGAATCCGATGCTGCCGGGCTACTGGGTCGCCAACATCCGCACCACCTACCAGGTGACGCCGAATGTCCAGGTGTTCGGCCTCATCAACAACCTGTTCAACCAGTCCTACGCCACCTACGGCACCTTCTTCGACACCGGCTATCTCGGCCTCAGCAACGCCCAGATGCAGACCCCCGGCATGCCGCTCGCCGCCTATGCCGGCGTCAAGGCCACGTTCTGACGGCCGGTGGCCCGGCCGGCCGCGCCCATGCTGCGGCGCGGCGCGGGACCGGCCGTGGCCAACCGGCAGGCCGATGATGTGTGCGCCCGTCTTGCTTTTCGCAAGGCAGCAAAAGAATGCGCTGCGAAGGTAGAGCGCATGCCCGAGGAAGACCCTTGCGCAACCGGCAAGGTTCAGTCAAAAGTCTAGCCGTCTCGATTGCGTGCGGGGAAACAACCGCGGCGCCGGGTCCGAGGGACGAGCAGGGTCAAGCGGGAGCCGCCCAGGTGGGCGAGGTGCCCGCCGGTCGCCGCGTCCCGCCGGTTTCCAGCGCAGCCACCCGCTAATGTTTCCCTTCTGCACGGAGCTGCGCCCATGGCGGAATCCGCCCCCATCCTGCACATCATCACCCCGCTCGCGCACGTGAGCCCGTTCGACGTCAACATGGCGGTGGACGCCGGCTATGGCGTCATCGCCCCCTATTCCCGGGTCGGCCTGGCCGAGGTGCGGGACCTGACCCAGGACATGATGTTCTCGCGCCCGCCGGTGGCGGCGCCGCGCACCGGGCTGTTCATCGGCGGCAAGGATGCCGCCCTCGCCCTCGACATGGCGGCGGAAGCCCGCGCCGCCATCTTCCCGCCGTTCGAGATTTCCATCTTTCCGGACCCGGCCGGCTCCTTCACCACCGCCGCCGCGATGATCGCCAAGGTGGAACGGGCGCTGCTGGCCGCGCGCCCGGCCGGCCTTGCCGGCGCCCGGGTGCAAATCTACGGCGCCACCGGCGTGGTCGGCTCCATCGCCGCCGTCATCGCGGCGGAGGCCGGCGCCGACGTGACTCTGGTCAGCCATCGCGAGATCGAGCTGGTGGAGGTGAAGGCGGCGGACTTCAAGGCCCGCTTCGGCGTGACGCTGAAATGCGCGGCGGCCGCCACCGATGCCGAGAAAGCCAAGCTCGTGCCCGACGCGGAAGTCATTCTCGCCACCGGCAAGGCCGGGGTGGAGATCCTCACCCCCGCCCATCTGCAGGCCGCCGAGCAGCTCGTGGTCGCGGCCGACGTGAACGCGGTGCCCCCCGCCGGCATCGCCGGCATCGGCGCCCACGACGCCGCCGCCGTGCTGCCGCACGGGGTGGGCATCGGCGCGCTGGCCATCGGCAATCTGAAGTACGCGGTGCAGCACGAGATTCTGAAGCAGATGCGCGACACCACCACGCCGCTCTTCATCGATCTCAAGACCGTGTTCGCCCTCGCCCGCACCCTCAAGGCCTGAGGCCCGGGCGTCCGCTCCGCATGCGCGCTGCCCCGGCGGCGGGTCGGCGGCGCCCCTTTTCTCCGCCCCGGTGGGTGGCGCGCATTCGCGCGGATGGCGCGGATGCCCGTTTCGCCGGCGCCACAGCGCACGTCCAGCGCGCAAGTCTCGAATGGGAACGGCCATGACCCTGCACACCCCCCCCGCCCCTGCGGCCGCGCCGCGCCGGCCCAGCCTCGCCGCCAGCGTGCGCCCCCTGGTGGAGGCGCTGATCGCCGACGCCGACGCCCTGCGCATCGCCGTGTCCGAGGGGCCGCTCGGCGCGCGCATCGTCGATGCCGGCATCGCCGTCCCCGGCGGGCTGGAAGCCGGGCGGCGCATCGCCGAAATCTGCCTTGGCGGCCTCGGCGCGGTGGCGCTGGTGCCCTCCACCCGCTTCTCGCCCTGGGGCACGCTGGTGTCGGTGTCCACCTCCAATCCGGTGCTGGCCTGCCTCGGCAGCCAGTATGCCGGCTGGAGTCTGGCATCCGGCGACTTCTTCGCCCTCGGCTCCGGTCCCGGCCGCGCCGTGGCGGCGGTGGAGGAGCTCTATGGCGAGCTCGGCTTCCGCGAGGACAGCGTCGACACCGCCCTGGTGCTGGAAACCGGCGTGGTGCCGCCAGAAGCCGTGGTGGCGGAGATCGCCGCCCGCTCCAACGTGGCGCCGGAACGCGTCACCCTCATCCTCACCCCCACCTCGTCGCTGGCCGGCACGGTGCAGATCGTCGCCCGGGTGCTGGAAGTGGCGCTGCACAAGGCGCATGCTATCCACTTCCCGCTGGAGCACATCGTCGACGGCGTCGGCAGCGCGCCGGTGGCACCGCCCTCCCCCGACTTCCTCACCGCCATGGGCCGCACCAACGACGCCGTCCTCTATGGCGGCGATGTCCAGCTCTATGTGCGTGGCGATGCCGAGGCGGCCCAGGACCTGGCCCGGCGCCTGCCCTCCTCCGCCTCGCGCGACTACGGGCGGCCGTTCGGCGAGGTGTTCGCCGGCTACGACTGCGACTTCTACAAAGTGGACCCGCTGCTGTTCTCCCCGGCGCGGGTGACGGTGACGGCCCTCGACCACGGCGTGAGCTTCACCGCCGGCGGCTTCGACCCGGTGCTCATCGCCCGCTCGTTCGGAGCCTGAGGCCGCCCCGTGTCGGATCTCGTCATCTTCGCCGAGCGGGTGGACTGGCACACCCGCTCGCTGCTCGCCGCCGTCGCCGCCCAGGGCCGCCGGGCGCAGGTGGTGTCCCTGCGCAGCTGCGGCTTTGCCGTCGGCGGCACCGCCCACGGGCTGCTGCTGCCCGGCTTCGGCGACGAGCTGCCGGCCGCCTGCTTCGTGCGATCCGTGCCCAACGGCACGCTGGAGCAGGTGACGCTGCGCCTTGGCGTGCTGCACGCGCTGCACGCGCTCGGCGTGCCGGTGATGAACAGCGCCCGCGCCATCGAGCGCTGCGTGGACAAGAGCGCCACCACCTTCCTCATGGCCCGCGCCGGCCTGCCCACCCCCCGCACCGTGGTGCTGGAGACACGCGCCGATGCCCAGATGCTGGTGGACGCGGCCCCCGGCGACAGCGTGCTGAAGCCCATGTTCGGTGCCCAGGGGCGGGGCCTTGCCCGCGTGCCGCGCGGCGGCGCCCTGCCGGCGGAAGCCGATGTGGGCAGCGTCTACTACCTCCAGGACTTCGTCTCCACGCCCCATGCCGCCACCGGCCCCGACGACCCGGATGGCACCCTGCACGAGGATTTCCGCGTGTTCGTGGTGGGCGGCGCGGCGGTGGCGGCCATGGCCCGGCGCGGCACGTCCTGGATCACCAACATCCACCAGGGCGCGGTCGGCGTGCCGGTGGCGGCCGAAGGGGTGCTGGCCGACCTCGCGGTGCGCGCGGCGGCAGCGGTGGGCGCCGATTATGCCGGCGTCGACATCATTTCCGGCAACGACGGACGCCTCCTGGTGCTGGAGGTGAATTCCATGCCCGCCTGGCGCGGCTTGTACGACGCCACCGGCCGGAATATGGCGGAACCCCTGGCGGCCCATCTGTGCGCCGCACGGACGGTGCCGGCCTGAAGGAGTTCCCATGCGCGTGTTCGTCTGCGAGTTCGTCACCGCCGGGGGGCTGCGCGGGCGGGACCTGCCGGCAACCCTGGTGCCCGAGGGCACGCGCATGCGGGACGCGCTGATCGCCGATGTCGAGGCCCTGCCCGGCGTCGGCGCCCTGCTGCTGGCCCATGACGACCGCCTGCCGGCGCCCCGCGAGTCCTCGGTCCCGGTGGGGCCCAGCGACGACCCCTGGACCGTCTGGGCGGAGCTGGCCGCCACGGCCGACGTGGTCTGGCCGGTGGCGCCGGAAACCGATGGCCTGCTGGCGCGGCTGGTGCGCCTGACGCGCGAGCGCTGCGCGCACGTGGTCGCCTGCGAGGTCGCGGCGGTGGAGCTGTGCGCCAGCAAGCTCGCCACCGCCCGCCGCCTCGGCGCCCTGGCGCTGCCGCACATCCCCACCTTTCCCGCCGACGCACCGCCGCCGGAGCTCACCGGGCCGGTGGTCACCAAGCCGGACGACGGCGCCGGCTGCGACGACACCCGCCACTGGGCCAGCCCCGCCCTGGCCCCCCGCGCGCGCGGCCTCGTCATTCAGCCGTTTGTCGCCGGCCTCCCCGCCAGCCTCTCGGTGCTGGTGCGGCCGGAGGGGGCGACGGTGCTCACCGTCAACCGCCAGCACCTCACCACCACCGACGGCGCGCTCGCCCTGTCCGGCCTCACGGTGGGCGCCCTGCCCGGGGACGACCGCCTGTCGCGCCTCGCCCAGGCAGTGGTGGCGGCCATTCCCGGCCTGTCCGGCATCATCGGCATCGACATCCTCCTGACCGAGGCCGGGCCGGTGGTGGTGGAAGTGAACCCGCGCATCACCACCTCCTATGCCGGGCTGCATCCGGCGCTGGCGGTGAATCCGGCCGCCTTCCTGCCCGAGTTCATCCGCGACGGGCGGCTGCCCGCCATGCCCCACCTGCCGCCCGCGACCCCGGTCGAATTGGACCTGCGATGACCACCAGCCACCTGCTGCTCGGCTGGGACGTGGGCGGCGCCCACCTGAAGCGGGCGGTGCTGGACGCCACCGGCCGGCTCGTCGCCGTCGACCTGGCGCCCTGCGCCCTGTGGCAGGGCCTTGACCGGCTCGATGCCGCCATCGCCAGCCTGCCGCCGGCGCCCGCCGCCCCCTGTGTGGTCACCATGACCGGCGAGCTGACGGACCTGTGGCCGGATCGCGCCACCGGCGTTGTCGGCCTCGCCGCCGCGCTGGCCCAGCGCCTGGGACCGGAAACGCGCTTCTATGCCGGACCGGACGGCTTCGTGCCGCAGGCTGCCGCCCGCGCCCACGCCGACACCATCGCCTCCGCCAACTGGCATGCCACCGCCGCCGCTTTGGCCCTGCGCCAGCCGGCCGGCGTGCTGGTGGACATCGGCTCAACGACCTCCGACCTGCTATATTTTGCCGGCCAACAAATAAAGTGTCGCGGCTACACAGATGCAGAGCGGATGGTTTCCGGGGAGCTTCTCTATTGCGGCGCGGCGCGCACGCCGGTGATGGCGCTCGGCCCCACACTGCCGTTCCGAGGCGCCCATGTGCCTCTCATGATGGAATATTTCGCCACCACCGCCGACGTGCACCGGCTGACCGGCGAGCTGCCCGACCACGCCGACCTGCACCCCACCGCCGATGGCGGGGCCAAGACCCGGGAAGCCAGCGCCCGGCGGCTGCTGCGCATGGTGGGCCGCGACCTCGGTCCCTGCGCGCTGGCCGAGGCGGAAGCCCTGGCCGCCTATGCCGCCGAGCTGCAGCTGCAGCGCCTGCACGGCGCCCTGGCCCTGGTGCTGAGCGCCCACGGCGTGCCACCGGCGGTGCCGCTGGTCGGCGCGGGCGTGGGCCGCTTCCTGGCCGCAGCGCTCGCCGCCCGCGCCGGGCGGCCCTATCTCGACGCCGGGCGGCTCCTCGCCGGGAACGACACGCTGGCCGCCGGTGCCGCCGACTGCGCCCCGGCGGTGGCCGTGGCGATCCTCGCCCATGGGCGGCACGGCGCTCCCTGAGCCGCCACGGGCCGGCGCTCCCGCGATCGGCGAGCGTCGGAGCGGACCATGCCCCCGCGCCGCAACGCCCGCGTTGCGGACCGGCCGCCGGGCTCCTAGGCTAGGGCATCGATCCTCGATCCTCAGTGCTGCGCGCTCTTGCCATGACCGTTCATCATCAGACTCCCCGCGTTTTCAAAGCCGTCTTCCAAAGCTTCGAGGATCTCGCCGATGGCGCCGCCGGCCCCGGCCGGCTGGCGGATCTGCGCGCCGAGCTCGCCCGGCGCGGTCTCGACGGCTATGTGGTGCCCCGCGCCGACGCCCATCAGAACGAATATGTGCCCGCCTGCGAGGAGCGGCTCGCCTGGCTCACCGGCTTCACCGGCTCGGCCGGCCTGCTGGTCGTGCTCGCCGACAAGGCCGCCCTGTTCGTGGACGGCCGCTACACGCTGCAGGCGCCCGCGCAGGTGGACACCGACGCCTACACGGTGGTGCCGCTGTCGCAGTTGAAGCCCGAAGCCTGGATCGAGACCCACCTGCCCAAGGGGGCGAGCCTGGGCTTCGATCCCTGGCGCACCACGCTCGACGGGCGCGACCGCCTCGCCAAGGCGGTGGCGGCGGCGGGCGGCATCCTGGCGGGCCTCGCGGACGACCCCTTCGACGCCATCTGGCGCGACCGGCCGGCGCCGCCCCGCGCCCCCGTGCGCCTGCTGGACCTCGCCATCGCCGGCGAGGACACCGGCTCCAAGCTGCGCCGGGTGCAGGCGGCGTTGACCGAGCAGCGGCTCGACGGCGCGCTCATTTCCGACCCCCACGGCACCGCTTGGCTGTTCAACATCCGTGGCGCCGACGTGGCCCATACGCCGCTGCCCCTGGCCTGGTGCGTGGTGCCCGCCACCGGTCTGCCGCATCTGTTCGTCGAGCATGCCAAGCTCTCCCGGGCGGTGCGCGAGGCGCTCGGGCCCCATGCCCACATCCACGGCGCGGCGGACCTCGAAGCCACCCTCGCCACCCTCGCCGCCGGCCAGACCTTCCGCGTGGATCAGGCGACCGCGCCGGTGCGTCTCGTCCAGGTCATCGAGGCCGCTGGTGGCGTCGCCAGCAAGGGCGCGGACCCGATCGCCCTGCTCAAGGCCTGCAAGAACCCGGCGGAGATCGCCGGCATGCGCGCCGCCCATGTGCGCGACGCGGTGGCGCTGGCGCGCTTCCTCGCCTGGTTCGAGTTTGAGTCCGCCACCGGCAAGCTCACCGAGATCGATGCCGTGGAGGCGCTGGAGACGTTCCGGCGCGACACCGGCGAGCTGTCGGACATCTCTTTCCCCACCATCGCCGGGGCCGGGGAGAACGGTGCCATCGTGCATTACCGGGTGACCCGCGCCACCAACCGCACCCTTCACCCGCACGAGCTGTTCCTGCTCGATTCGGGCGCCCAGTATCCGGACGGCACCACCGACATCACCCGCACCCTGGCGGTGGGCATGCCCAGCGAGGACATGCGGGCGCGCTATACGCTGGTGCTCAAGGGCCACCTGGCCCTCACCCTCGCGGTATTCCCCAAGGGCATCACCGGCGCCCAGCTCGACCCGCTGGCGCGCCAGTTCCTGTGGGCGGCCGGGCTCGATTTCGACCATGGCACCGGGCATGGCGTGGGCGCCGGGCTGTCGGTGCACGAGGGGCCGGCGCGCATCTCGCAGCTCGGCCACGTGCCGCTGGCCGAGGGCATGATTCTCTCCAACGAGCCGGGTTACTACAAGACCGGCGCCTACGGCATCCGCATCGAGAACCTGGTGCTGGTGGAGCCGCGCTCGGTGCCGGGCGCGGAGAAGCCCTGCCTCGGCTTCACCACGCTCACCCTGGTGCCCTACGACCGCAAGCTGATCGACCTCAGCCTCGTCACGGTGGCCGAGCGGGGCGCCATCGACGCCTATCACCGCCTGGTGCGGCAGGCGCTGTCGCCGCATCTCAGCGGCGACGAGCTCGCTTGGCTGGTGCGCGCCACCGCGCCGCTCTGAGCGGCCGCGCCGCCCCCCACCCTCAAAGCGGCGGGTGGGGAATGGCGGCGAGCAGCGCCCGCGTATAGGCATGGGCCGGCGCCCCGAGCACCTGCGCGCACGGCCCCTGCTCCACGATCTCGCCGGCCTTCATGACGATGACGCGGTCGCACAGCAGCTTCACCACCGCCAGGTCGTGGGACACGAACAGATAGCTCATGCCAAGCTTTTCCTTGAGGTCCACCAGGAGGTTGAGCACCACCGCCTGAACCGAGACATCGAGCGCCGCCGTCGGCTCGTCCAGCACCAGAAGGTCGGGCGACACGGCGATGGCCCGGGCGATGCCGACGCGCGCCTTCTGGCCGCCGGACAATTGGTGCGGAAAGCGGTCCAACAGGTGCGGCGGCAGCCCGCACAGGGCCGCCAGCTCCTCCACCCGCGCGTGGAGCGCCACCCCGCGGCGCACCCCGCCGTCGCGGGCGCCGAGGCGCAACAGCGGATCGGCAATGGAGCGGCGGGCGGTGAAACGCGGATTGAGGCTGTCGGTGGCGTCCTGGAACACCATCTGCAGGCGGCCGCGATAGGGCGAGCGCGCGAACTTCGCGGCGGGAATGGCGCCGACATCGACGCCGTCGAAGCGGATGGTTCCGGATGAGGGGTCCGTCAGGCGCATCACCATGGCCGAGGTGGTGGACTTGCCGCAGCCCGACTCCCCCACCAGCCCCACGCTCTCGCCCCGCCCGACGGTGAAGGAGATGCCGCCCACGGCGCGAAACACGCCACCGCGCGCCGATTTCAGCGGATATTCCTTCACCAGCCCCGTCACCTCCAGCAACGGCGCGGGAGCGGCGGCGGGCGCAGGAGACGCCGACGACGCGGGGGCAGGCGCCGGGGCAGGCGCAAGGGCAGGCGCAAGGGCAGGCGCAAAGTCAGGCGCAAGGGCAGGCGAAGGAGCGGCATCCTCCGGCAGCAGGTCGCGCACGCTGGCGGAGGCGCGCGGCGTCGCCTTGAGCAGCTTGCGCGTATAAGCGTGGCGGGGATTGCGGAACAGCTCTGCGGCGGGGGCGGATTCCACCACTTCCCCGTCCTTCATCACGATCAGATCGTCGCAATAGGCGGCGGCCAGGCCGAGATCGTGGGTGATGAGGATCATGGCCATGCCGCGTTCCCGCGTCAGCTCCGCCACCAGGTCCATCACCGCCTTCTGGGTGGTCACGTCGAGCCCGGTGGTGGGCTCGTCGGCGATCAGCAGCTGTGGCCGGCAGGCCAGCGCCAGGGCGATGACCACACGCTGGCACATGCCGCCGGAGAGCTCGAACGGATAGGAATGATAGCGTTCCGCCGGCGTGTTGATGCGCACGTCCGCCAGCGCCTCGATGGCCTTCTGGCGCGCGTTTGAGCGGTCCGCCTGCACATGCTGGCGCAACACGTCCTCGATCTGGTGGCCCACCTTGCGGATGGGATTGAGGGCGGCGCGCGGGTTCTGGAAAATCATGGAGATCTCCCGCCCGCGCAGGTCGCGCATGGTCCGCTCGGAGGCGCTGGCGATGTCCAGCCCATCGAAGCCGATGTCGCCGCCGGCGATCACCCCCGCGGCATCCAGGATCCGCATGAGCGCATAGGAGGTGACGGACTTGCCGGAGCCGGATTCGCCGACGATGCCCAGCGTTCGCCCTTTTTCCAGCGTGAAGCTGACGTTCCGCACCGCGTGCACCACCCCGTTGCGGGTGTGGAAATCGACGCTGAGGTCGCGCACGTCCACGAAAGCGGTCATGGGGTCTCTCCTCAGCTGCGCTGGCGCGGATCGACGATGTCCCGCAGGCCGTCGCCGAGCATGTTGAAGGTGAACACCGCCAGCATCAGGGCCGCCCCCGGGAACAGCGCCAGCCACCACTCGCCCGAGACGATGAAGCGCGCGCCCTCGGCCACCATGATGCCCCACTCCGGGGTCGGCGGACGCACCCCGAGACCGATGAACGACAGCCCCGCCGCGTTCAGGATCGCCCAGCCGAGGTTGAGCGAGATCTGAACCATCATGGGCGGCAGGGCGTTGGGGAAGATCTGGGTGGCGAGGATGCGCAGGTCGGAATTGCCGGACAATCGCGCCGCCTGCACGAAGCCGGCATCGCGGCGGATGTTCACCTCGGTGCGGCTGAGGCGGGCATAAAAGGGCAGGTTCACGATGGCGGTGGCGAGCACGATGTTGCCCACCGAATTGCCCAGCGCCGCCACGATGCCCATGGCCAGCACGAACAGCGGAAACGCCATCACCGTGTCGAGCGCGCGCGAGACGATGCGGTCGGTCCAGCCCCCGTGGAAGCCGGCGAGGGAGCCCAGCACCGAGCCGGCGGCGAACGACAGCGCCACCGCCGCCACCGAGATGACGAGATCGAGCCGGGTTGCCACCACCACCCGGGAGAACACGTCGCGGCCCAGGTCGTCGGTGCCGAACCAGTGGCGCCAGCCGGGCGGCTGCAGGGCGTTGGCGGCATTGGTGGCCAGCGGATCATGCGGCACGATGGATGGCCCCAGCACCGCCGCCACCAGCAGCAGCGCCAGCAGCACGAAGCCGACGAGGGTCATGGGATTGGCCCGCAAGACATACAGCATATGGCGGACGAAGCCCCCGCCAGCGGGCAAGACGGCGGGCGGGGCGGCGGCGGGCATCAGGGGGCGTGGTGCGGTCATGGCGCTCATCCGTCGAAGCCGACCCGCGGGTCGATCAGCGTGTAGGACAGGTCGATCAGCAGGTTGATCACGACGAACAGGATCGCCATCACCAGGACGAAGCCTTGCACGGCGGCATAGTCGGAAACCACCAGCGCCTCGACCGCGTAGGAGCCGATGCCGGGCCAGGCGAACACCTTCTCCACCAGCACATTGGCGCCGAGCGCGAACGAGAACACCATGCCGAGGGTGGTGATCACCGGCAGCAGGGCATTGCGGAACGCATAGCTGACCAGGATCTGCCGCCGCGACAGGCCGGCCGCCCGCGCGGTGCGGATGAAGTCGCTGGCGAGCACCTGGAGCATCGCCGCCCGCGTCATGCGCGCCAGCGGCGCCAAGGTGAAGATGGCCAGCGTCACCGCCGGCAACAGCAGCTGGCCGAGGGCGGCGCCGGCGGTTTCCGGATCGCCCGCCAGCAGCGCGTCGAGCACGAAGAAGCCGGTGACCGGGGGCGGCGACAGATAGGCGAAATCGAGCCGCCCGACCGGAGCCGGCGCCACGCCGAGCTGGTAATAGAACACATAGACCAAGGCCAGGCCGGTGAAGAACACCGGCAGCGACACCCCCGCCGTCACCACCACCCGGCACAGGTGATCGATGGCGGTGTCCCGTCGCGTCGCCGCCAGCACGCCGAGCGGCACCGCGATGAGCAGCGACAGCGCCAGCGCCGACAGGGTCAGCTCCAGCGACGCCGGCAGGCGGGTGAGCACATCCGACAGCACGGTCTGGCCAGTGGAGATGGAGGCCCCGAGGTTGCCGCCGGCGAGATCCTGGAGATAGCGCACGAACTGGGTCGGCAACGGCTGGTCCAGCCCCAGCGCCGCGCGCACCTGGGCGATGGATTCGGGGGTTGCGGCCGGCCCCGCGAAATAGGCGGCCGGATCGCCCGGCAGCGCCCGGGTGAGGATGAAGGTGACCACAACGACGCCGAACAGCGTCGGAATCGCCTGCGCCAGGCGCTTGAGGACGATCGTGCCCCGGGATGACGTCATCGCCACGCTCCATGTGTCCGCGGCGCCACCCTGGAAGCGGGACCGCACGGGTTCCGCCCGCGCGCCGCAGACACGGTGCGCGGGCCTAAGGGACCAGATCAGGACCGGATCAGGACTTGGTCAGCGGCCGCGCGTCGGGCTGGCGGTGGAACCAGTATTCATAGCCGCCGATCTTGGGCGTCATGGCCGAGGACAAGGCCGGCTGCCACAGCGGCACCCGCGGCATGTCGTCGAAGGCGATGTCGATCAACCGCTTGATATTGGGAGCATAGGCCGGGTCGCTCACCGGCATGTCCAAGGTGGCGTTCACCAGCTTAACCACCTCTGGATTGTTGTAGTTCGAGGTATTGAAAATGGTGCCCGGCATGTAGGCCCAGAAAAAATAATAATCCGGATAGTTCAGCCAGCCGCCGAAATCCTCCAGGTGCATTTCCAGACGCCGTTCCACCGAAACGGCGGTGCGCCAGTTGGCGCCGGGAATCTTCTCGATGGGCGCCTTGATACCGATCTTGGCCAGGCTCTCCTGGATCAGCAGGGCGGTGGGCTCCATCCACGAGGCGAGGTCGAGATTGATATAGAGCGGCGCGGTGAAGCCGTCGGCATAACCGGCCTCCGCCATCAACGCCTTGGCCTTGTCGAGGTCCAGCCGGTAGGGCGAGGGCTGCGGCCAGGCGATGCTCGCCACCGGCCCCTCGGCGCCGCCCCACATGGGCACGCCCGTGTCATAGGCAGCGGCCTTGAAAATCGCCTCGTAGGGCACCGCATAGGCGATGGCCTGGCGCACTTTCTTGTTCTTGAAGGGCTCGAACTTGTCGTTCAATCCCAGCACATAGATGCAGTTCTCGATGGGGGTGGAGACCACCTTGGCCTTGCCGGATGCCTTGAGCTCTTTGGCGTCCTTTTCGGGGATATTGTAGACGAGGTCCACATCCCCGCGCTCGATCAGCGCCCGCCGGGTGGCGGCGGAGGGGATTTCCCGCATGATGACGCGCCGCGCCTGGGGCAGCGTGCCGGAGGTCCATTTATCGTTGCGGGCATAGACCAGCTGCTGGCCGGGCTCCCACCGTTCCACCGTGAAGGCACCTGAACCGGCGACGTTGCGGTGCAGGTACTCGGTCGCCCAGGGGTCTTCAGCGGTGGCGTGGGCCTTGGCCACCTTGGAATTGATGATGAAGGGGATCGGCACCGCAAGATCGGGAAGCGTCAGCTTGGAAGGGCGCAGCAGGTGGATCTTGAAGGTGCGGTCGTCCACCACCTCGAACTGCTCGGGCTTTTCCAGAAGGCCGGCCTTCATCTGCGTGGTGGGGAAGCCACCAAGGCTCACCGCGCGGTCGAGCGACCACTTCACGTCTTGCGCGGTCACCGGCGTGCCGTCGGAGAACACCGCATTCGGCCGCAGCTTGAACACCAGCGACTTGCCGTCGTCGGCCTCGGCCCAGCTCTCGGCCAGGTCCGGCTCGATGACGCTGGAATCATAGCTCACGCTACCGTCCGGCAGGGTCTTGGTGCCGAACTTCACCAGCCGGTCATAGGCGTTGATGGCCACCTGATAGCTGGCGCGATTGGTGCCCTGGCGGTGCAGGTCCAGGGAATTGATGGTGGCCCCCATGGCCACGACGATGGTGTCGGCCGGCGCCGCCACCGCCGGCAGCACCCGCGTCAGCGGCAGCAGACCGCCCCCGAGGGCAACGATGGCCGTGGACTTCAGGAACTCCCGGCGCTGCATGGGGCCTCTCCCTTCGCGATCAGTCAAGATTGGATGCAAAATTACATGCAATCCTGAACGCAAAGTTCATGCCACGAAAAACCCAGGAACCGCCGCCCCCGGCGCCCCGTACCCGCGCGCCACCGCCCAAGATCACGCCATCTGCATGCGGATTGGGCGGCACGCCGCTCAGGATACCGTGCGCAGAGGGCGCCGCGCCACCATCTGCGCCGAGACATCCTTCACCGTGAGGATATGCGCCTTCATCGCCTCGTAGGCAGCCGGGCCATCGGCCTGCTCGATGGCGGCCACCACCCGGCAATGCTCCTGGTGCGAGTTGCGGATGCGATTGGCGATCCGGAACTGGGCATGCCGGAAGTGGAACACCCGCCGCCGCGCATCCAGCGCCATATCCACCAGCGCCGGGTTGTGGGTTCCGTCGTAGATCACCTGGTGGAACTGGCTGTTCAGCTCGTCATAGGCGGTCGCATCCTCGGCCGCCACCAGCGTCGCCGCCCGGGCGTGGAGGGACCGCAGCAGGTCGCGTTCGGCATCGGACATGCGTTCGGCGGCGAAACGGGCGCAGGCGCCTTCAAGTTCCGCCATCACCTCGAACAGCTGCAACAGCCGCTCCTGGGACTGCTGCAGCACCACCACGCCGCGATGGGGCCGGCGCTCCACCAGCCCCAGCACCGAGAGCTGGCTCAGCACCTCGCGCACCGGCGTGCGCGACACCTGGAAGCGATCCGCCAGGGCCTGCTCGTCCAGCTTCACGCCGGGGCCGAGCACGCCGGTGACGATCTCCTCGGAGAGCACCCGCCGGAGCTGGTCCACGATCAGCTCGCGCTTCTCATCCCTCTTCGCCGCCCGGGGCGCCTGCGACATGGCCCGTACCCTGATAGACACCCGGCCCCGTGGGCCCCGCCAGAGATGGACGCGGTGCGACCACCCGCCGGCCGCGAACCGCCGCGCCGACGCACCATGATGGGGGCGCCGGGCGCGCCAGCGCAATAGGCGGCGCACTGCCCTCCACCCCCGCGCTTCCGTTCACAGGGCGCCGATCACCTGCCACCAGCCCCAGGCGGTGAGCAGCGAAAGCGGCACGCCGATGCCGATCATCTGCGCCACCAGATCCGTTTCGAGATCGTGCTCGAGGGCGATGATGGAAGCCCCCAGCATGGGCGGCATGGCCATTTCCAGCATCGCCACCTTGGCCACCTCGGTCCCGGCCTGCCCGAGGGCGAGGTACAGCGCCATCAGCGCCAGCGGCGCCAGAACCAGGCGGTGACCGAGGCCGACCGCCAGCGGCAGGAGGTGCCCGCCGAGGCGCTCGAATCGCAGCGCATACCCCACCGCCGCCAGCGCCAGCGGGGTCAGGGTGTCGGCCAGGGTGGCCAGCAGCCGGTCGAGCCACTCCGGGCGCGGCAGGTCGCTGGTGGCGAAGGCGATGAGGATGGCGATGAAGGGCGGGAAGGTGGCGATGCGCCAGGCCACCGCGCGCGCATCGAACCGGCCGGCGCTGGCCACCGTGGCGATGGCGATGCCGAGGATCGACAGGGCAAGGTACGAGCCGAACAGGTCGATCACCAGCCCCAGGCCCAGCCACTGCTCGCCGGCGAATGCGACGATCATCGGCAGGCCGACGAACGACGTGTTGCCCCAGCCCGCCACCAGCAGCAGGGCGCCGATGCGCTGCCGGCCCCATCCGAGCGTCCGGCCCGTCGGCACCAGCACCAGCACCGCCAGCAGAACCCCCAGCCAGGGGGTGGCGGCGGCGAGCCACCAGCCCGGCGACGGGGAAAGCCCGTGGAGGGTATGCAGCGCCGTCGCCGGCAGGGCGACGTTGATGACCCAGCCGCCCAGCACCTTGTGGGCGCCATCCGGCAGCCGGCCCGACGCCCGCAACAGGATGCCGATGACGAGACACGCCAGAATCAGGATGATCTGCTGCACCCGCTCCCCCCTCGCGCGCCGGGACGCGCGCCGGGCTTGGCCCCACCGCCCCTCGCTCCCGTCCCCATTTCATCATAGCAGCGGCGCACGCGCTTGAGCGGGAAGAACGGCGGCTAGGAGACTGGCGGCCAGCGCCTGCAGGCGTGGAAGGCAGGGCAGACGCGGCCAGCCGGTTCGGCGAGGGCCCCGGCCGGCGCCCCCACCGGAACGCCAGCCCCCGGCCCTCACGCGCTGCGGATAGTCTGCAGGAAGCGCTGCATCTCGGCTTCGAGCCGCGCCGCCTGGTCGGACAGGGCGGCGGCGGCGGAGAGCACATGGCCGGCGGAATCGCCGGTCTCGTCGGCGGTCTGGGCCACCTTGGCGATGTGCGCGCTCACCGTATGGGTTCCGGTGGCGGCCTGATCGACGTTGCGGGCGATCTCGCGGGTCGCCACCCCCTGCTCCTCCACCGCGGCGGAGATGCTGGAGGCGACGTCGCTCATGTTGCGGATCTGGGTGCCCACGGTCTCGATGACCTGAACCGCATGCCGGGTGCTGGACTGGATGGCGCTGATCTGGCTCTCGATCTCCTCGGTCGCCTTGGCCGTCTGGGTAGCGAGCGCCTTGACTTCGGAGGCGACCACCGCGAAGCCCTTGCCGGCATCGCCGGCGCGGGCGGCCTCGATAGTGGCGTTAAGGGCGAGCAGGTTGGTCTGCCCGGCAATGCTGGAAATGAGCCCCACGACATCGCCGATGCGGGCGGCAGCCTGGGCCAGATCCTGCATCACCTTACCGGTCTTCTCCGCCTCCGCGACCGCCACGTGGGACATCTGGGCGGACTGCTGGACCTGCCGGCCGATCTCATCCACCGACGACCCCAGCTCCTCCGCCGAGGAGGCGACCATCACCACGTTGGCGGAGGCCTGCTCGGCGGCGGCGGCGACGGCGGTGGATTGCTCCGAGGTGCGCCGCGCCGCCTGCGTCATGGCGCGGGCGGTGCCGTGCAGCTGGCCAGCGGCGGCGGCGACGCCGCCGATGATGCCGCCGACCACGTTCTCGAACGCGCCGGCCAGGGCCGTCATGCTCTCGCGGCGCTCGGCCTCGGCCCTCTGGCGGGCGACGCCGGCCTCTGCCTCCAGCGCGGCGTTGCGGGCCATCTCGTCCTTGAACACGAGCAGCGCCTTGGCCATGCCGCCGATCTCGTCGCGCCGGTGGGTGTTGGGGATCTCGATGGAGAGGCGACCGCCGGCCAGGTCCTCCATGGCCAGCGTGAGATGGGAGATGGGCCGGGCCACCCGGTAGATGACGACGAGCAGGCCCACCAGGCCGACCGCCAGCGTCAGCGCCAGCAGGGCCGCGTAGGACAGCAGCAGGTACCACGCATGGGAAGAGATGCTGTCGGCCTCGGCGGCGAGGCTGTCCATGACCGCGAGACTCACGCCGGCAAGCTTCTCCAAGGCGGCGATGGACTTGGCGCGCCAGAGCTCGGTGTCGATATCGGGCACGGTGCCGGCGGAGAGCTCATCGGTCAGCCTCTGCCGCAGCGCCGCGGCTTCGCCTGCGAAATAGATCTGCTCGGCGCTGGCGATGGCGGCCTTCAGAGTGGCCGGGATGTCGCCTCCGTCGGCCAAGGACTGCACTTCGCTCCACGCGGCCTGAGTCTTCGCGTTCTGGACGGCGACGGCCAGACTGTTGGCAGGAGAGAACGGCGTCTTGGTGCGCAGAGCCGCACTGATGATGCGGGACCCTTCGCCGGCCGCGACCCGTGCGTTGCCGGAGGCGGCGCGCAACACGATGAAGCGCAGCAGGCTGGGAGCAAGGCTGCGGATCTCGCGCTCGACTTCGGTGGTGGCCTGATCGAACTGGCTCAGGATGGACACGGACTCCGCAATGACCCGGTCGCCGAGCTTGGCGTCGCGGGCGCCCACCGGCAGCTGAAGGGCGGCGTCCACGTCGGAGCGCTGGCGCTGGATGGCGGAAGCGACGGTACGCAGGCTCGCCGCAACCGCATTGGCAGCCGGCTGGCCCAGGTCGTTGAGCTCGACGATGGCATCGGCGAGGCCCTTGTCCACGATGGCACGACGTTCCATCATCTTGGCGACCACCGGCTGGGCCTTGTCCCCGGCCAGCAACAACACCGAGCCTGCGTCCGCCCGTTCGATCCGATAGGCGGAAGAGGCGCCGAACAAGGCTTGGTCCGCGAGCACGTAGTTCACGGCATCGTCGGCGCTCTGATTTCGATCATAGGCGGAGATAAGGGATGTAATGCTGATCGCTGCCAGGATTGCAGCACTCACGGAGAAGAGCGCGATTAACGTCGTCTTGATCGAAAAATTCATAATTGCCACCCCAGCCTGCTATTCAGGTAGGGCGCGGAGCTGTCCTGGGGCTTGCGTTGGGCAATGTTTCCGCTGCGGTAGAACAGCAGATGGAAGTATAAAACGCTCTATTCTTTGCCGGCACAGCAGCGTCCGTGGGCGGGTCTTGCCCGTCCTCACCATCCACCGTCCGGTCCCGCGGATTGACCGAAGGTCCCGCGCGACCTTGGGGGATCGGAATTGCGGCCACCGCATGGGCCTTCGGCTTGGGGCAGGCATGATGCGGCGGCGCCGAGGCCATCGCCAGGCGGGCATCTCTGCGCACCCGAAGCAATCAGATGGCGCTCATCATGGACACACCAAACGAAGGCGCCTGACGTGCCCAGCCACCGGAGACTCCGGCGTCGATACGGCCAATATCTGGTGTAACGTGTCAGGTCCTGACATCCGCGCTTCAAGCGCTCGTCTTAACAGGACTTGAAGTGGTGGGCGCACTAGGGCTCGAACCTAGGACCCGCTGATTAAGAGTCAGCTGCTCTACCAACTGAGCTATGCGCCCGTTCCAAGGTGTCCCCCGGAAGAGGAGGCCGATGTAACAAACGCCCCGGAGGCTGGCAACCCCCCTGCCGCAGAAAAACGCCCCGGCCTGGGGATAAGTCCCGCCCCGCGCCGGCGCGGGGGGCGGGTGCCCCTATTCCTTGAACGCCTCCTCGCGGGTTTTCCGCACGCTGGGCAGAAGCACCACCACCAGCGCCGCCAGCGCCAGGAGCAGCAGCGCCGCCGAGATCGGCCGGGTCACGAACACGCTGGGGTCGCCCCGGGAGATCAGCATCGCCCGGCGCAGGTATTCCTCCAGCATGGGGCCGATGACGAAGCCCAGCAGCAGTGGCGCCGGCTCGCAGTCGAGCTTCACCAGCGCGTAGCCGAGCACGCCGAACAACGCCATGGTGTAGACGTCCACCGGATTGTTGTTCACGCTGAAGACGCCGATGCAGCAGAAGGCGACGATGACCGGAAACATCAGGTGGTACGGCACCGTCAGCAGCCGCACCCAGATGCCGATCAGCGGCAGGTTCAAGAGCACCAGCATGAAGTTGCCGATCCACATGGAGGCGATGACGCCCCAGAACAGGTCCGGCTTCTCGGTGACCACGTTCGGCCCCGGCGTGATGCCCTGGATGATGAGCGCGCCGATCATCAGCGCCATCACCGGATTGGAGGGAATGCCGAGGGTCAGCATGGGGATGAAGGAGGTCTGGGCGCCGGCGTTGTTGGCGCTTTCCGGCCCGGCGACGCCGGCGATGGCGCCACGGCCGAACTCCTGCGGCGTCCGGGAGATCTTCTTCTCGATGGAATAAGCGGCGAACGAGGACAGCATCGCCCCGCCGCCCGGCAGGATGCCCAGGAACGAGCCCAGCGCCGTGCCCCGCAGCACCGGTCCGACAATGCGCCTGAAATCCTCCCGGGTCAGCATCAGCCCCTTCACCTTGGCCGCCACCCGGGACCGGGAGTGCTCGTCCTCCAGGTTGCGGATGATCTCGCCGAGCCCGAACATCCCCATGGCCAGGGCCACGAAGTCGAAGCCGTCGGCGAGGTCCGGCAGGTCGAAGGTGAAGCGCGGCACGCCGGTGTAGATGTCCTGCCCGGACAGGCCCAGCAGCAGGCCGAGCACGATCATCGCCAGCGCCTTGACCACCGAGCCCGACGCCAGCGTCACCGAAGCCACCAGACCCAGCACCATCAGCGAGAAGTATTCCGCCGGCCCGAAGCTCAGCGCCAGGTCGGCCAGCGGCGGCGCGAACACCGCGAGCAGGAAGGTGGCCACCGTGCCGGCGAAGAAGGAGCCGAGCGCGGCGGTGGCCAGCGCCGCCCCCGCCCGCCCCTTGCGGGCCATCTGGTGGCCGTCGATGGCGGTGACCACGGACGACGATTCGCCCGGCAGGTTGATGAGGATGGCGGTGGTGGAACCGCCGTACTGCGCGCCGTAATAGATACCCGCCAGCATGATGAGGGCGCTGACCGGCGGCAGGCCGAAGGTGATGGGCAGCAGCATGGCGATGGTGGCGATGGGCCCGAGCCCCGGCAGCACGCCGATGAGGGTGCCCAGCAGCACGCCGATGAAGCAATACACCAGATTCTGGACCGACAGAGCGACGGAGAAGCCGAGCGCCAGATTGTCGAGGAGCTCCATGGACCCGCCTCCTCAATAGCCGCCGAGCCACGGGCCGACGAGGGCCAGCGGCAGGCCGAGGCCCTTGATGAACACGATCCAGGCGAACACCACCATGGCGCCGGTGATGAGCGCCGCCGCGCCCGGCCGGAACAGGCGGCTGGCGATGGCCGAGAGGAACACCGAGACCGCCAGCGTGGGCACGAAGCCGAGCGGCCGCACGGCGGCGCCGAAGAACACCACCGCCACCGTGAGCACCGCCAGCGCCCGCCAGGCGACGGCGCCCGGCATCTCGCCGGGGAACCGCAGGCCATTCACCAGCACCGCCAGCCCCAGCCCGCCCAGCAGGCCCGACAGCAGCAGCGGGAAATAGCCCGGCCCCATGCGCACCGCCGTGCCCATGGCGAGGTCGCGCGTCTGCGCCGCGAACAGCAGCGCCAGGGCGATGAACAGCAGCCCGGCGAACACGTCCTTGGGATTGCGGATGAAGCCCATGGCTCCCCCCTTGGGGCCGGCGGCCCTGGCCCCGGCCTGACCTGACCTGGCCTGACCCCACCGGCGCGATTGAAGACTTGCGGATCAAGACCCTGCGGATGCCCCCGGCACCATAGAAGCCTTCCAGGAGGCGGAGCGCCGGCACCTGCGCCCCGCCGCGGGTCGCGGGCGGCGGCTCAGTCGGCGAACACCCCGGCCCTCTCGATCACCGGCTTCCATTTGGCGATCTCGCCTTGCAGGAACTGCTGGTGGAAGGCGGGGCTGCGCCGGTCCCGGGGCTCCGGCTCGGTGCCGAGGTCGGCGAAGCGGGCCACCACCTTCGGGTCCTCCAGGGCGGCGTCGAGGGCGGCGTTGAGCCGGTCCACCACCGCCTTCGGCGTGCCCTTCGGCGCGTACAGGCCGTGCCACACAGCGACCTCGAAGCCCTTGAGGCCGCTTTCCTGGAGGGTCGGCAGGTCGGGCAGCGACTTCACCCGCTCCGAGGTGGTGACGCCATAGGCCTTCACCTTGCCGCCCCTGATCTGGCCGGTGGTGTTGGTGGTCTGGTCGCACAGCAGGTCGATCTGCCCGCCCACCAGGTCGTTCATGGCCGGGCCCGTGCCCTGGTAGGGCACCGTCGTCATGGGCGTGTCCAGCGCCGACATGAACAGCATGCCGCACAGGTGCGAGGCCGAGCCCACCCCGGCGTTGCCGTAGGTGACCTTCTCCTTGTTGGCTTTCACATAGTCCACCACCTCCGCCATGGACTTGGGCGGCAGGTCCTTGCGCGCGATCACGGTCATGGGCACGGCGGTGATGAGGCCCGCGGCCTCGAAGTCGGTGGCGGGATTGTAGGGCAGCTTGCGGTAGAGGCTGGCGGAGGTGGCCTGGCCGATGTGGTGCAGCAGCACGGTGTAGCCGTCGGGGGATGCCTTCGCCACCTGCCCCGCGCCGCGGGTGCCGCCGGCGCCGCCCACATTCTCCACCAGCACCTGCTGGCCGAGGGTCTTGGTCATGGATTCGGCCACCAGCCGCGCCACCGTGTCGGTGGGACCGCCGGCCGAGAACGGCACGATGACCGTGATGGGACGCGTGGGATAACCCTGGCCGGGCTGGCCCTGGGCAGAGGCGGAAGCGGACAGGCCGAGGACGGCGGCGAGCGCCAGGGCAGTGGCGGCGATGCGCATCAGATTTCCTCCGGGACGTCCACTCTGCGGCGGATCGTCGTTGCGCGCGGAATCGCGCAACTAAAGTATCAAGGGCGACACAGACGCAACGTCAAGCCCGAGCGCGTCGCGGAAGATCTTATTGCGGCGCGAAATGATCTTGCACCGCGAAATAAAACTGGAGCCGGTGCAGCGATCCGCCACCCCTGTGCTCACATGCCGGTGCTCGCGTGCCCCCGCGCGCCGGACGCGCGCGGGGCGGCCGGTCCGGTTCAGAGCGAGGACACGAGGTGTCCGCCATCCACCACCAGGGAGGCGCCGTTCATATAGCCCGAGGCCTCCGAACACAGGAACAGCAGCGGCCCGGCAAGGTCCTCCAGCCGGCCCAGGCGGCGGTTCGGAATGCGCCGCACCAGGGCCTGGCCGGCCTCGGTGGCGAAGAAATCGCGATTGATGTCGGTTTCCACATAGCCGGGGCACAGGGCATTGGCGCGGATGCCGTGGCGCGCCCATTCCAGCGCCATGGAGCGGGTCAGCTGCACCAGGCCGGCTTTCGAGGCGGCATAGGCCGCCACCTGCCCCGCCACCCGGTGGCCGAGGATCGAGGCCACGTTGACGATCACCCCGCCGCCCTTGTCCTGCGCCATCCGCCGCGCCGCCGCCTGGGCGGTGAGGAAGGCGCCCTTGAGATTGGTGTCGACGACGCGGTCCCAATCCTCCTCGCGCGTGTCGAGGAGGGGCACGGTGGCGGTGACGCCGGCATTGTTGACCAGCACGTCGAGCCGGCCCCAGGCCTCGCCCACCGCGGCGACGGCCGCCGCCACCGAACGCGCATCGGTCACGTCGATGGCCAGCGGCAGGGCGACGCCGCCGGCAGCGACGATGCCGTCGGCGAGGCCGGCGCAGGCCTCCACCTTGCGCGCGCCGAGCGCCACCTTCGCCCCCGCCGCCGCCAATTGTCCGGCGAAGAAGGCGCCGAGCCCCTGCGACGCGCCGGTGACAAGCACCGCGCGCCCGTCCAGCGATACCTGAAACCCCATGGTCACCTCCCGCGCATTGTCGCGCTCGCCACTTATTTTTCTGAGCGAGCGCTCGCTTTTTTAAGGGAAGGACGATCATGCGGCAAGGCCCGCCGGACACCCGCGCCGGTGACGCCGCCCCGGCCCCGGTTTTCCGCCGGATTTTTCCCGGCCCGCGGGTTCGCGGTTGCGGAACGTGAAGGTTTTCACCACCATTGTGCTAAGCACAATTCCGCACTTGCGCTTGCTGCACCGCCGTCATCCATTTGCAGCCGATTTCGTCTAGGCGTTCAGGCGGCGCGCAGCGACGAAGAGGGGGTTCTACATGTTTTCACTGGCGGGTCAGAAGGCACTGGTGGTGGGCGTGGCGAACGATCAGTCCATCGCCTGGGGGTGCGCGAGGGCATTCCGCGAGCAGGGCGCCGATCTTGCCATCACCTACCTCAACGCCCGGGCCGAACCGCATGTGCGGCCGCTGGCGGAGGCGCTGGGGGCGGAGCTGATCCTGCCCCTCGACGTGACCGACGACACCCAGCTCGACGCCGTCTACGCCGCCATCGCCGAGAAGTGGGGCCGGCTCGACACGGTGCTGCATTCCATCGCCTACTGCCCGCGGGACGACCTGCACGGGCGGGTGGTGGACTCCTCGCGCGAGGGCTTCGCCATGGCCATGGACGTGTCGGTCCATTCCTTCCTGCGCATGGTGCGCCGCGCCGAGCCACTGATGCGCGCCGGCGGCACCTGCATGACCGTGTCCTTCTACGGCTCCGAGAAGGTCGTTGAAAATTACAACATCATGGGCCCGGTGAAAGCGGCGCTGGAGGCCTCGGTGCGCTACGTGGCGGCGGAACTGGGCGAGAAGCGCATTTCCGTCCACGCCCTTTCGCCCGGACCGCTCAAGACCCGCGCCGCCTCCGGCATCGCCGAGTTCGACGAACTGCTGGAGCTCGCCGCCGAACGCGCGCCCACCCACCTGCTCGCCACCATCGAGGACGTGGGCGCCTACGCCGCCTTCCTCGCCAGCCGCGAGGCCGCCAACGTGACCGGCGGCGTGCACCTCATCGACGGCGGCTACTCCATCATCGGCTGAGCGCGCCCCACCCTCCCGCCGCAGCGGCGGGACGTGAGCCGCCCTTCCTTTCGTGATTTTCCAGAGGTAAGGTCCCACCGCATGATGCGCGAAAACAAGACCTTCGACGAGCTCAAGCCGGGCGATGCCGCCGAGCTGCGGCGCGTCTGCACCACCGACGACCTGATCGTCTTCGCCAACGTCTCCGGCAACCACAACCCCATGCACCTGCCGAACCAGGACCTGGACGGCGACGGCAAGGAAGACGTGGTGGTGGCCCCCTCCATGTGGGTCGGCTCGCTGATCTCGGCGGTGCTTGGCAACGTGCTGCCAGGGCCCGGCACCCTCTATCGCACCCAGCTGTTCCGCTTCCACGCCCGGGCCTCGGCCGGCGACGAGCTGAACGCCAAGGTGAGCGTGCTCGAAAAAGCCGAGGACGGCTCGGTCCGTCTCGCCACCGAGGTGCGACGGGTGTCGGACGGCCAGCTGCTGCTGGAGGGCGAGGCGGTGGTGGAGGCCCCGCGGCAGAAGTTCACCTATGAGGAGCAGGAACTCCCCGGCCTGATCGTGCAGAGCCACCGCCATTTCGACGCGCTGCTGGCGCGGGCGGAGGCGCTGCCCCCGCTCTCGGTGGCGGTGGTGGCGCCGGAAGAGCCCGCCTCGCTGGGCGGCGCCCTGCTGGCGGCGCGGGAGAAGCTCATCACCCCGATCCTGGTGGGCAGCGCCCGCAAGATCGAGGCCGCGGCCAAGACCCTGGGCCTCAGCCTCGAAGGCATCGAGATCATCGACCGGCCGGAACACCCCGCCGCCGCCAACACCGCGGTGGACGTGGTGGCCGACGGTCGCGCCCAGGCCCTCATGAAGGGCCACCTGCACACCGACGAGCTGCTGAAGGCGGCTTTGCGCAAGGAGCGCGGCCTCCGCATCGGCCGGCGCTTCACCCATATCTTCGTCATGGACGTGCCGGGGCTCGCCCATCCCCTGCTGGTGACCGACGCGGCGATCAACATCGCCCCCGACCTGCTCACCAAGGTGGACATCGTCCAGAACGCCATCGACCTGGCGCTGTCGCTGGGCATCGATGTGCCCAAGGTGGGCGTGCTGTCGGCGGTGGAGACGGTGAACCCGGCCATCGCCTCGTCCGTGGACGCGGCGCTGCTGTCCAAGATGGCCGAGCGCGGCCAGATCACCGGCGGCCTGGTGGACGGGCCGCTGGCCATGGACAATGCGGTGGACATCGCCGCCGCCCGCATCAAGGGCATCCGCTCGCCGGTGGCCGGGCGGGCCGAGGTGCTGGTGGTGCCGGACCTCGACGCCGGCAACATGCTGGCCAAGCAGCTCACCTTCATCTCCCACGCCGAGGCCGCCGGCCTGGTGATGGGCGCCAAGGTGCCGATCATCCTCACCTCGCGCGCCGATGGCGAGAAGGCCCGCCTCGCCTCCTGCGCGGTGGCCGTGGTGCATCAGGCCCGGGTGGCGGCCGAGGCGGCCAAGGCGGAGGTGCTCTGACCATGGCACGCCCCGTCACCCTCACCCTGAACGCCGGCTCGTCGTCGCTCAAATTCTCGCTCTACGACATTTCCGAGGGGCCGGCCGAGCCGACCCTGATGGCGGTGGGCCAGGTCGACAGCATCGGCGGCAAGCCGAAGCTGAAGGCCACGCTGTCGCCGGCCACGCCGCCGGTCACCCGTGAGCTGGCCGCCGCCGACGCCCGCGACCACCACGGCGCCCTGGCGACCGCCCTGCAGGTGCTGCGCGCCCAGTATCCGGAGGCCAGGGCCTCGGTGGTGGGGCACCGGGTGGTGCACGGCGGCCCGCGCTTCTCCGAGCCGGTGGTGGTGACCGAGACGGTGATGCAGGAACTGCGGGAGCTCTCTCCGTTCGCGCCGCTGCACCAGCCGCACAATCTGGCCGGCATCGAGGCGGCCAGGGCGGCGTTCCCGCAGGCGCTGCAGGTGGCCTGCTTCGACACCGCCTTCCATCGCGCCCATCCAAAGGTCAACGACACCTTCGCCCTGCCGCGCGAATATTACGACAAGGGCGTGCGCCGCTACGGCTTCCACGGCCTCAGCTATGACTACATCACCGGCGAGCTGAAGCAGATCGCGCCGCTGCTGCACGACGGCCGCGTGGTGGTGGCGCACCTGGGCAACGGCGCCTCCATGTGCGCCATCCTGGGCGGGCGCTCCATCGCCTCCACCATGGGCTTCACGGCGCTCGACGGCCTGCCCATGGGCACCCGCTGCGGCCAGATCGACCCGGGCGTCATCTTCTACATGGTGCAGCAGGAGGGCAAGACCATCGACGAGGTCCGCGACCTCTTCTACACCAAGAGCGGCCTGCTCGGCATGTCCGGCCTGTCCAACGACATGCGGACCCTGGAGGCGGCCGACACCCCGGAAGCCCACGAGGCCATCGACTACTTCGTGTTCCGCATCCGCCGCGAGCTGGGCGGCCTGGCGGCGGCGCTCGGCGGCCTTGACGCGCTCATCTTCTGCGGCGGCATCGGCGAGAACTCGCGCAAGATCCGCCGCCGCATCTGCGAGGGCATGAGCTGGATCGGCCTCGAGCTCGACCACGACCAGAACGACGTCAACGCCCGCGTCATTTCCACCGAGTTCAGCCGGGCGCGGATCATGGTGATCCCCACCAATGAGGAATTGGTGATCGCCCGCGCCTGCAAGCGCCTGCTGGCCCGGGAGCAGGCGCAGGCGGCCTGAGACCGGCGCATCGCCACACCGCGGCGGCCGCGCGAAGCTGCGTCACGCTTCCGCCGGAAGCGCCCGCGCCAGCCGGTGCCGGGCGGCCGGCGCGCCGGCCTGAGATCGACCGGAGCGGCGGCATGTTCCCCATGCCGCCCGAGACGAGAGGAAACTCCATGAAGAAGGCCATCAAACCCGAGGACGCCGCCGCCCTCATTCCGGACGGAGCGCGTGTGCTGATCGGCGGCTTCATGGCCGTCGGCAGCCCGCTGCGCCTCATCGACGCCCTGGTGGAACGCGGCGCGCGGAACCTGACGGTCATCGCCAACGACGCCGGCCTGCCGCACAAGGGCATCGGCCGGCTGGTGCACGCCGGGGCGGTGAAGCATGCCATCATGTCCCACATCGGCCTCAACCCCGAGATCCAGCAGAAGATGATCTCCGGCGAGGTGACGGTGGAACTGGTGCCCCAGGGCACGCTGGTGGAGCGCATCCGCGCCGCCGGCATGGGCCTCGGCGGCATCCTCACCGCGACCGGCCTCGGCACCCCGGTGGAAGAGGGCAAGCCGGTGATCGAGGTGGAGGGCAAGCGCTACCTGCTGGAAACCCCCATCCACGCCGATTTCGCCCTCATCGGCGCGCGCCAGGCGGACTACGTGGGCAACCTCGAGTATTCGCTGACGGCGCAGAACTTCAATCCCATCATGGCGCTCGCCGGCAAGGTGGTGATCGCCGAGCCGGACGTGATCGTTCCGGTGGGCGTGATCCCGCCCGACGAGGTGCGCACCCCCGGTGTGCTGGTGGACCATCTTCTGGCGAGGGCCGCGTGATGACCGACAAGACCACCTCCGCGGCCGCGCCCGCCTGGAACCCGAAGACCATCATCGCCGCCCGCGTGGCTCAGGAACTCCGGCCCGGCATGCTGGTGAACCTGGGCATCGGCCTGCCGAGTCTGGTGGCCAACTTCCTGGCTCCCGGCGCCGATGTGTTCTTCCAGGCCGAGAACGGCGTGATCGGCCTCGGCGCGCACCCGCCGGAAGGCATGGAAGACCCCTACCTCACCGACGCCGGCGGCGGCTTCGTCTCGGCGGTGCCGGGCGCCGCCTCCATCGACAGCTCCGTGAGCTTCGGCCTCATCCGCGGCGGCCATCTCGACCTGACCGTGCTGGGCGGCCTGCAGGTGGACGAGCGCGGCTATCTCGCCAACTGGATGGTGCCCGGCCAGAAGGTGCCGGGCATGGGCGGCGCCATGGACCTGGTGGCCGGCGCCAAGGCGGTGATCGTCGCCATGGTGCACGCCGCCAAGGGCGAGCCCAAGATCGTGCCCGAATGCACCCTGCCGCTCACCGCCGCCCGGCGGGTGACGCTCATCGTCACCGAATTGGCGGTGATCCGGCCCACCGACGACGGCCTGGTGCTGCAGGAGCGCGGCCCCGGCGTGTCGATCGAGGATATCCTCGCCGCCACCTCCGCCAAGCTGATCATTCCGGACCACGTTCCCGAAATGGTTCTCGGCTGACGCCGGCAAGGGCGCCCGCCCCGGCGGGCGCCCTTGCCCGAGCAGCGCGTCCGCTCACAGATCCACATAGACGAAGCGATCGGCCTTCAGGGTCGGATAATTGGCGCGCAGCGCGGTGGCGAGCTTGCCGACCAGCGTCTTGTCGCCGGCCGCCGAAGGGCCGACGAAGTCGGTGCCAGCCATCCAGGTCTCGAAATAGCAGTGCAGGGTCTGGTCATAGTCCGCCCCGGTGGGATTGGCGGTCTTGTCCGACAGCGCGACGACGCCGGCCGCGCTCACCTCCAGCCGCCAGTCGCGATCATCCACCACCGAGGCGATGAGCTTGGCGAGATCGGCGTCGGTCCATTCGGCATTGAGATCGAGCGGCATGGCGGGCTCCACGGCAGGCGCGCAAAATGAGCGAGCGCGCGGTTTGGCAATGCCCTGCGCCAAGCAAGATCCGGTCCATCGGGATCCGGCCATGCCCTATACCAAAGGCCCATGAGCTTGACTCATGGGCCTTTGGTCGAGCCCGCGCGGCGCTTGAGCGAACCCACTTGGCACCGGTCGAAGATCGGGGCCGATGGTATTAGGGAAGGCGGAAGCCGCCCGATGCCCGAAGAGAGCCAAGCCCCGCCGCCACCCTCCCCGTCCCGCGCGCCACGGCGCCAGCCGCGCGCACGGGCACGCAGGCCATCGCCGCCGCGCGTCAGGCCTCGGGATAAAGCGGCGCCAGCCGTGCCCCGGCCGCGCGGCGCGCCGCCCGCGCCTGCCGCCGCTCCGCCCGGCGCACCGCCGCCAGCAGCGCCGCGCCGCTCCAGCGCCGGCTGTCGGCGCCATAAAGATGCCGCGCCAGGGCCTCTCCCGCGGCCGTCAGGTCCGGCTCGGGCGGATTGAAGGCGCCAAGACGGGACAATCCGCCGAGGGTCGCGTGGGCGGTCGCGGCATCGCCGGCGCGGCAGGCGGCCTTGAGCCCAGCCATCAGGCGGTCGCGATCCGGCGCCACGGGGCGAAGCGGCCCGCGCCGCCGGCGCCCGCCCGCCGGCCGTGTCGGATTCGCCGCTGTCGGTTTCGCCACGCCGGGGCGGCGGCGCAGCCACACCAGCAGCGCCAGCGCGGCCGCGCCGCCCCCCGCGAGCAGGCTGGCGGCAAGCCGGTGCTCGCGCAGCAGGTCGACCATGCCGGCAAGGCTCCACCCGCCGCCGGCCGGCGCCCCGTCCGGCCCCCGCGCGGGCGCGCCGGCCGCGACGGCGGGAGCGGATATGGGGACGGCCGGCGCCAGGGTCTCGGCGCCCGGCCGCACGTTCAGCGTGACCGCCGGCAGCACCGCCATTTCCTGGCGGTTGGTGGACAGGTTCCACCATGGCACCTCGATGGCCGGCAGCGTCACCGGGCCGGGCCGGGTGGGCACCACCGCGAAGCTCTTGACCAGCGCCGCCCCGCCCTCGCCGTCGATCAGGGTCGCATCCGAGCGGCTGTCCTCGGCATATTGGCGCAGGCCTTCCACCGGCGCCGCCTCCAGCGGCGGCAGCTGGTTCGGCCCGGCACCCCGCGCCGCCAGGGTGAGCGTGCGGGTGAGGGTATCGCCCACCTTCGCGTCGGCGGGCGGCGCCGACCACTCCTGGGTCAGGGTGACGCCGCGCGCCGGCAGGAACCAGCCGCTGACGCCGGCCGGGCGCGGCTGCACGGTGACCGAGACCGGCCGGGAGCGCAGGGTCTCGGTGCGGCTCGCCAGATCGCCGAACATGCCACGGCCGAGCATGTTCGACATGTCGGAACCGGCGGAGCTGCCCTTGAAGCCGGGCAGGCTGGCGGTGAGGGTGATGGGCGGAATGGTGATGACCCCGCTCCGCTGCGGCCGCATCAGGTAGCTTTGCTCGATCACCCGGTACCGGCGCCGGCCGATGGTCTTCACATAAGAGCGCTGACCGCCGTCCGGGGTGAAGGTGGCACCATCGGCGACCGGCTGCTCCATGGAGCCCGACCGCATGCCGATGCTGTCGTAGATGCGGATGGTGACCGGCACGTCGCTCTGCACGAAGGCCGGCGTCGCCGCCGCCTCGACCCGCACGAACAGGGGCTCGTCGTCCAGCCCCGCCTGTCCGGAGGCCGGCACCACCTGCACCTGCACCGGAGCCGAAGTGAGCCCGCCGACGCTCAGGGGCGGCACCGCGAGGGTGCCGACGCGCTTGGGCAGCAAGGTCATCACCCACTGGTCGACATGGGCGGGCTTGCCGCCGATCATCTCGGCGCGGCTGGCGCGGCGGCGGTCGACAATGTCGAAATCCCGGGCCAGCGGGCTCACGTCCGGTGGATCGCGGCTGTCGCCATCGGTGAGCGACAGCACCAGATCGAAGGTTTCGCCCGCTGTCACCACGAAGCGATCCGGTGCCGCCGACAGGCTGGCCGCCTGCGCGGGGGCAAGGCCGGCGCCGGCGAGGGCCCCTCCCAGCACCGCCGCCAGCAGCAGCGCCGGTAGCACGGGACGCGAACCGGACCGGCGGCTAGTTGTTTTCATCTTGCACCGCCATGCCGCTGCCGCCGTAATAGGCGCGAATCCGGGCGCGCAGCAGCCCGGCCGGATCGTCCGGCACCGTGCGCAGCGCCTGTTCGCTGTTCTGGTCCTGCTCGCTCAGAGGCGCCCCCGAAGACGGCAGCGCCACCGCGCCGGGCTCGCCCGTGTCGTCCTTTTGCCCGGACGGCGAAGCCGCCACGGGCCGGGGCGGCGGCCCCTGGTCCTGCGCCCCCTCTCCGGGCGGCGGCGCGGCCGTCCTCCCGGGCTCCGGAGCTGCGGGCGGAGATGGGGCAGGCCGCGCCGCCGCCGGATCAGGCCGCGGCGGCGGCGCGCCCGGAGGCGGACCGGGATCGGGCTTCGGCTCCGGCTTGGATTCCGGCTTCGCTTGCGACTTGGGGTCCGGCTTCGCCTCGGTCGGCTTGGCCTCGTTCGCCTTGGCCTCGTTCGGCTTGGGCGGGTTGGCAGGCGCAGGGGGTTTGGGATCACCGGACTTGGGATCACCGGATTGGGCGTCGCCCCCCTTCGAGTCCCGGCCTTTGGCGTCGCCCGATTGCGCGGCGTCCGGCTTGGACGGTGTCTTCTTCTCACCGCCCTTGTCGGCGCCGGACTGGCCCTTGTCGCCCGTCTTCGGGTCGTTCTGCTGCTGACCCCCGCCGCCGGACTGCTTCTTCTGTTCCTCGTCCTTCTGGCGCTTCAGCAATTGCTGCACCAGGTCGCGGTTGAAGAGGGCGTCGGCATGGGCCGGATCGGCTTTGAGCGCCGCGTCATAGGCCGACAGCGCCTGTTCCAGCTGGCCGGCCCGGGCCAGCGCATTGCCGCGATTGTAGTCGCCGCCCGGCACCCGGCCGAAGGCGGCGGCGGCCTCCTCGAAACGGCCCGCCTTGTAGAGGGCGCTGGCCTGCCACTCCGGATTCTCGAAGCGGCGGGCGGCGCCGGCATAATCGCCTCCGGCATAGGCGTCGGCGCCCTGCTGGTCGGGCCGCCGCCACAGATCGCTCCAGCGCGTGTCCATGGCGGCGGGCGCGGGTGGCGCGGCGCCGTCCTGCGCCCGCGCGCCGCCCGGCGGCAGCACGAGCAGGGCCAGCGGCAGCGCGAACAGCAGGCCGCGCCGAAACGCCAGCGGCGCCAGCAGCAGCAGCACCAGCGCCAGATACGGACCCATGTCGGCCCATTGGTCGGCGGTCATGCCGCTGTCCTGCAACGGATTGCCGCCGCCGGCCGCCAGCGGGGCGGCGAAGATGGCGTCAAGGTCGCGGTCGTCCACGCTCAGGGGCACGAACGTGCCGCCGCCCTGCTCCGCCACCTGGGTCAGGCGCGCCTTGTCCATGCGCGCCAGGGCCGGAGCGCCGTCGGCCCCGCGCAGCAGGCCGCCGTCCGGCGCCGCCCGGGTTCCACCCATGACCGAGCCGACGCCGATGACGCTCACCCGATAGCCCGCAGTGGCGGCGGCCGCGGCGGCGGCGCGAGTCCGGGCCGGGTCGTCGCCCACGCCGTCGGTCACCAGCACGATGCGGCCCTCGCGGGCATTGGCGCCCTTCAGCAATTCCACCGCCTTGGCGATGGCGAGGTCCGGCCGGCTGGCGTCCACCGGCATCAGGTCGGTGGCCAGCTCCGGCAGCATCTGGGCAATGATGCGCCCATCCTCGGTGAGGGGGGCCGCCACGAACGGCACGTCGGCGAACACGATCAGCCCCACCTGGCCGCCGCGCATGCGGGCGACCACGTCGTCCAGCTTGTGACGGGCGGCGGTGAGGCGGCTCGGTGCCTGGTCGGTGGCATCCATGGTGCGGCCCAGGCTGAGCACCATCACCGTGGGGTCCAGCCGGTCGAGCGCCGGGGCCGGCAGCTTGCGCCAGGTGGGACCAGCCATGGCGAGGCTGGCCAGCACCCAGCCGGCCAGCAGCAGCGCCACCGGCCAGCGGCCGGCGCCGGCCTCGCCCCGCACCGCGAGGTGCCGCAGCAGGTGGGCATCCACCAGCCCGCGCCAGTCCTCCCGTCCGGCCCGCAGCGACCGCCAGCCGGCCAGCGCGATCAGCAGCGCCGGCACCAGCGCCAGCAGCCATGCCGGCCGCAGGAAATGGAAATCGGCGGGGATCATGGCCGAGCCTCCTCCGCCGGCGCCTCGCCCCTCCGGCCCCGCCCGGCCCCGGCGGGCACCAGCCGGGCCACGCCCAGCGCCAGGCTGAGCGCCAGCGCCACGCCGAGCGGCCATTGGAACAGAGCCTGGGTGGCATTGAGATAGAGCGGGTCGCCGGCCACCGGCTCCAGCCGGTCGATGTCGGCATAGATGCCGGCGAGGCCCTGCAGGTCACGGGCCCGGAAGTAGCGCCCGCCGGTGAGCGCGGCGATCTTGCGCAGGGTGTCCTCGTCGAGGTCGCTGGGGCCGTTGGCCATGAAGGGGTTCAGGCCCAGGCCGGGGGCCATGGCCCGGGGGTCGGCGCCGACGCCGATGGTGTAGATCTTCACCTGCTCCCGCCGCGCCAGCTCCGCCGCCTGGAGCGGGTTGAGCACGCCGGATGTGTTGGCGCCGTCGGTGAGCAGGATCAGCACCCGCTGGTCGGCGGGCCGGTTGCGCAGGGTCTTGATGGCGAGGCCGATGGCGTCGCCGATGGCGGTCTCCTGCCCGGTCATGCCGATGGAGGCGGCGGCCAGCAGTTCGCGCACCACGGTGCGGTCGAAGGTGAGGGGCGCCTGCACATAGGCGCGGGAGCCGAACAGGATCAGCCCCACCCGGTCGCCGGCGCGGCGGGCGATGAAGTCGTCGGCCACCGCCTTCACCACCGACAGCCGGTCCACCGGCACGCCACGGACGGCGAAATCCTCCCGCGACATGGAGCCGGAGAGGTCCACCGCCAGCATCAGGTCGCGCCCCTCCACCGGCACCGCCACTGGCGGCCCCACATAGGTGGGCCGCGCCGCCGCGCTCACCAGCAGCAGCCAGACGAGGCCCAGGCCGAGCATCCACCACCGCCGCCCGCCGGCGCCGGCGCCGGCCAGGCCCGAGGCGGCGAGCTCCCGGAAGAAGGGCACCCGCAGCGCCCCCGCCCGGGGGGTCGGCGCCGGCGGCAGCAGCAGCCGCGCCAGCAGCGGCAGGGGCAGGAACAGGAAGGCCCAGAGCCATTGGAAGGCGATCATGCGTGGCTCCGGATCCAGCGCCGCACCGCCGCCGCCAGCGCCTTGCAGTCGATGGCCTCGGCCTCCGGCGCGCCGGGCGGCAGATAGGGCGCGACGGCCAGGAAGCGGCCCAGCTCCTCCGGCATGCCCTTGGCCCCGGCGCCGAGGAAGCGGGCAAAGGCCTCGCCGGTGAACGCCGCCGCCGGTGAATGGGGATCGCGGCTCAGCAGGATGCGGCGGATCACCACCGCCCCGGCGGCCCCCGTGGCACGGGTGTCGCCCGCGCGCGCCACCGCCGCGAACGCCTGCAGCGCCCGATAGGCCAGGGTCTGCCGGCGCCGCCATTCGAGAAAGGCAACGAGCAGCACCAGCGCCAGCACCAGCCCCGCCACGGCGAGCCAGCCCGGCGCCGGGGGCCAGAACGGCACCGCATCGGGGATGTGGATGTCGCGCAGGTCGGTGAGCGGATCGCGGGCGGGATCGAGCGACACCGGCGGGCGCTGCGGCAGAATAAGGTCCTGCGCCATTACCGCCCCCCGCGCCGGGCAGGGCGGCCCGCTCCCAGCCGCTCGGGATGCAGCAGGTCGGCGGCGTCCTGCCCGGTCTCGAGCGGCACGAATGCCATGCCATGCTGGCGGCAGAACAGCTCGATCCGCGCCCGCCGCGCCGCGAACCGCGCCGCATAGGCGGCGGCGAGGTCGCTCCGGCCGGTCTCCAGCCGCGCCACCGCCGCGCCGTCGCTCACCCGATAGCTACCGGGCGGCGGCAAGCGCGCCTCAAGCGGATCGTGCACGAACACCGCGGTAACCTGGCTCGCCTGTGCCAGTCGGTTGAGCTCGCGGGCGGCGGCGGCGTCGAAATCCGCGAAGTCGCTGGCCAGGAACACCAGGGTGCCGGGCCGGGCGGCGGCGCGCAGACGGGCGATGGCTTCCGCCAGCGCGGGCTCGGCGGCGACCGCCTCCGCCTCGTCGCCGAAGCCGTCGGCCGTGGCCGCCGCCACCGCCTTGACGAAGTGCAGGATGCGCCGGCGGCTGCGCTCGGGCCGGAAGGCGGCCAGTTGCAGGGGCGTCAGCACCACTCCGCCCACCCGGTCGCCGCCGGCGATGGCGACCCAGGTGAGCACCGCCGCCGCCCGCGCCGCCAGCACCGACTTGAAGCAGTCGCGGGTGCCGAAGCGCATGGCGCGGCGCGCGTCCACCAGCAGCAGCACCGGCCGCTCACGCTCCTCCTGGAACAGCTTGGTGTGGGCCTTGCCGGTGCGGGCGGTCACCCGCCAGTCGATGGTGCGGATGTCGTCGCCGTGCTGGTAGGCGCGCACCTCGTCGAACTCCATGCCGCGCCCGCGGAACGAGGAGCGGTGGCCGCCGAACTGGTGGGTGCGCACCTTGCCGCCGGGAGCGAAGCCGCCCACGTTCTCGCCGGGTCGTTCCGCCACCAGCTCCTCGAGGCTGGCGACGAGACCGTAGAGCGGATCGGGGACGGGCGGGGGCAGAGTCTGCGGCATCGGCGCGCTGGTCAGCTCACCGGCACGCGCGCGACGAGGGCGTCGAGAAAGTCGTCGGCCCCCATGCCATCGGCCTCGGCCTCGAAGGTGAGCAGGATGCGGTGCCGCAGCACCGGCTTCGCCACCGCCTGCACATCCTCGGGGGTGACGAAGTCGCGGCCGCGCAGCCAGGCATGGGCGCGGGCGCAGCGGTCGAGGGCGATGGAGCCACGCGGGCTCGCCCCGAACGACACCAACCCGTCCAGGTCGTCGCCATAGAGGGTGGGGGTGCGGGTGGCGAACACGAGCTGCAGCAGATACTCCTCCACCGCCGCCGACATATAGGTGGCGAGCGCCGCCTTGCGGGCGGCGAAGATGACCGACTGGGCCAACGGCGCGCCGAACTCCACCACCTCGCCATTGGCCTCGCCGCGCACCAGCCGCAGGATGCGCCGCTCGGCGGCGATGTCGGGATAGTCGATCTTCACATGCAGCAGGAAGCGGTCGAGCTGGGCTTCCGGCAGTGGATAGGTGCCTTCCTGCTCGATCGGATTCTGGGTGGCCATCACCAGGAACAAGTGCGGCAGGGCATAGGTGACGCCGCCCACCGTCACCTGCCGCTCGGCCATGGCCTCCAGCAGCGCCGCCTGCACCTTGGCGGGGGCGCGGTTGATCTCGTCCGCCAGGATGAAATTGTGGAACACCGGGCCGGGCTGGAACCGGAAGCTGCCGTCCTCGGGGCGGAAGATGTCGGTGCCGGTGAGGTCGGACGGCAGCAGGTCCGGCGTGAACTGGATACGCTGGTCATCGCAATCGATGGCCCGGGCCAGCGCCTTGATGGCCTTGGTCTTGGCGAGGCCGGGCGCGCCCTCCACCAGCAGGTGCCCGTCCGCCAGCACCGCCACCAGCAGCAGATCGACAAACGCCGGCTGGCCGAGGATCGCGTCGTTCATGTAGTCGGCGAGGCGGGCGAACGCACCGGCGAGATCGGCCGCGGAAAGGGCGCTGGCGTCAAGGGCGGCTTCGGGTTTGGCGGGCATCGCAAGGTCGGTTCCGGTTCGGGCCGTCGAATGGGACCCTTATAGCGCGAGTGCGGCGCAATACGCATCGTCGCGCCGATCATTCTTCACCTCTGCCAGCGCCCCGCCCGCCGCGGCGGCGGGCCACGCCATGCGGCCCGGGGTCTGCGGCAAGACCACGCAGGAGCGCGCGCGGAACGGGTGTGGAACGGGTGTGGAACAGGCGCGGCGGCCCCGCCGCCTCTGGGGTCCTGGCCGGGGTGCGTGCGCCGATCGTATTTTCCCGGAGGCACCGCACGCTTGTCGTAGCGCCAGCGCACACCCAGTTGTGAAGGAACCGGCCGGTTGCCGCAGTGCCCGCATGTGCCAGACTTCAAGCATGCTGCGGCTCATCCGGCCGCGCGCGCAGACACGGGAGGAGCCGCAACGGGGCTTTGGCCTGAGACCGGGGGAGAGGCGGCGCGAATGGACATGCCGCACCAGCATGCCGTGCGCACCGATTGCCCGCTGTCGCACCAGCGGCGGGGTGTGGAGCATTGCGTGCACGGCGCTCCTTATTCTCGCCTTTTCAATCTGTTCCGGTCCCCGTAAAGAGATTGGTTACGGAACCTCGATAGGTTTCAGGCGACAGGCCCGAGGGGGCTGCCGCATCGCGGTGCGGAGCCTTGGGGCATCGCCCCTCCCCAGCGTGGGGAGAGCAGGCACGCCGTGGACATCGGGTCGGGCACGAGTGTGACGATCGTGGACTTGCGTCAGGACAGCGGGTGTCGCCGGCCGGAAGCATCGGACGGGCCCCGCACGCCGGAACCGGCCTCCGGCCGCCCCGGCAGTGACGAGACGGTTCCGCCGCTGCGGGACCAGAATCGTGATGAGGCATCGTTTCGAGCGACGAGGGTCATGGCGGAACCGAACTGGACAACGGACTTCGAGACGGACGACACGACCCCGCGCCGGCGGTGGCGCGCCCCCCATATGGTGGCGGCGGGCGTGCTGGGCGTTTCGGTGGTCGCGGTCGCCGCCTTCGCCGCCACGTCCGGGTTCGCCCGGATCGGCAGCGCGCCCCAGGCCGATGGCTTCGAGCTGCGGGCCGCCGTCACGCCCGGTCCCCGCGTCTACAGTCTGGCCAGCACCTTCGATCCGGTGAGCCGCGCCGACGGCCTGCCCGGCTCCGGCGCGCTGGCCATCGATTCTTATTGGATTCTCGGGCCGAGCCTGACCGCCCCGCCCAGCACCTTTGCGCTGCCGCGCCGTTCCGATGGCGCCGACCCGGAGCGGGATGCCCGCATCGCCGCCCTCATCATCGAGAGCGTTCCGGTGCCCTCGCGCAACCCGCTGTTCGCCGGGCGCCTGCCGGAAGCCGAGCCGCAACTGCCGGCAGTGCCGCTGCCGCAGGGCAATCCGCTGCTGCGCGGCCGGCGCCAGCTTGCCTCCCTCACTCCCACCGACGTGCCGGAGGTGGCGCCGCCCGCCGCCAACCGGCCGGTCGAGCCCGAGGCCGCCCCGCCCCCCGCCCCCCGGGCGCCGGCCGCCCCGAGCTCCGTTGACCAGGGGGTGCCCCTGCCGACACCGGGCAGCGGCTATGCGCTGTACGATATCGAAGGCCAGATGGTGTACATGCCCAACGGCGAGAAGCTGGAGGCCCACTCCGGCTACGGCGAGGCCATGGACGACATCCGCCAGGTGGCGCTGAAAATGCGCGGCCCCACCCCGCCCAACATCTACACGCTGCGCCCGCGCGAAGCCCTGTTCCACGGGGTGGAGACGCTGCGCATGACGCCGGTGGGCAGCGGCAAGATGTATGGCCGCGACGGCTTCCTCATCCATCCCTTCATGATGGGACCGCGCGGCGATTCCAATGGCTGCGTCTCGGTGAAGGATCACGGCAAGATCCTCAGCGCCTACCGGCGCGGCGAGATCAAGAAGATCGTCGTGGTGGCGCGCTTGCCCAACAGCCAGAAGCCGGCACCCTCGCTCCTGTCCTGGCTGCTGCCGAAGCAGCCCCAGGCCGACACCCCCGCGCAGTGAGCGGCCGCACCGCCATCTGAACCGGCTTCCGGCCGCGACCGTCCCCCGCGCCGCACCCATCGGCGCGAGGCCGTAGCCCTGCGCCCGCACCGGTGCGCGCACCGGCCTTTGGCGGGCCGGCACCCAATCACACAGTCGTGATCTCATCAGCACCCCACCGCCGCCCGGCGCATTGACACGAGATATATCGAAAGATACAAACGCATCATCATGTATCGAAAGACATATCTGAGAGAACTAAACATGTTTGGACACCGACACCACGGGCACGAGGCCCATTTCGGCGGCGCGGGCGATGATGGCGAGATGCGCGGTTCGCGCGGCGGACGGGGCGGTCGCGGACGGGGAGGCGGCGGCGGCGGCGAGATGTTCCGCATCGGCCGCATGCTGGCCCACGGCGACCTGAAGCTTCTCGCCCTCGCCCTGATCGCCGAGCGGCCGCGCCACGGCTACGAGATCATCAAGCTGATCGAGGAGAAGACCGCCGGCTGGTATGCGCCGAGCCCGGGCGTGGTCTATCCCACCCTCACCTTCCTGGAGGAGGCCGGCTATGTGACGGCGGAGCCGGACGGCGCCAAGAAGCTCTATTCCATCACCGAAGAGGGCCGCGCCTACCTGGAGCAGAACCGCGACTTCGCCGATGCCATCCTCGAGCGCATCTCGCAGATCGGCGACAAGATGGGCCGGGTGCGCAAGTGGATGGGCTGGAGCGAGGGCGGCCCCAATGCCGGCGCACAGCTGCCCCGCCTGGTGGAGGCCGCCATCGAGAACCTGCGCGACGTGTCGCGGCAGAAGCTGGACCAGAGCCGCGCCGCCGAGACCCGCATCGTGGAGATCCTCGCCCGCGCCGCCGGCGACATCCGCGAGGCCTGAGCGGTCCTCCCGGATGCGCCCGCCCGCCCCGGGCCGGGCGCATCCGGCGCCCGGCATTTGCGATGTGGCGCCGGGGGCATTATGCAGCGCCCATCTTCGCTGCCCTGGATCTGCGCATGTATCCCCCCGAGAACGGCCATCCCTTCGACGACATCCGCGCCCTGGTCGCCACCATGCCCGGCCCCGACGACGGCGCGCGCGGCGCGGCGCTGAAGCGCCAGGGCGAACTGGTGAAGCCGCCGGGGGCGCTGGGACGGCTGGAGGACATCGCCGTTCACATCGCCGCCTGGCAGGGCAATTCCCTGCCGGTGGTCAACCGGCCCATGGTGGCGGTGTTCGCCGCCACCCACGGCGTCGCGGACCGGGGGGTTTCACCCTATCCCGGCACGGTCACGCGGCAGATGCTCGATGCGTTCACCGCCGGCAAGGCCGCGGTGAACCAGATCTGCGCCACCTTCGACGCCGGTCTCAGGGTGTTCGACCTTGCCCTCGACTATCCCACCCCCGACATCAGCCGCGAGGCGGCCCTGGACGAGAAGGCCTGCGCCGCCACCATGGCGTTCGGCATGGAGGCCATCGCCGGCGGATCGGACCTTTTGTGCCTGGGCGAGATGGGCATCGGCAACACCACCATCGCCGCCGCCCTCTGCCACGGCCTCTATGGCGGCACGGCCGAGGACTGGGTGGGCGCCGGCACCGGCTCCACCGGCCCGGTGCTGGCGCGCAAGATCGAGGTGGTGCGAGAGGCGGTGGCCCTGCACAAGGACCACCTCTCCGACCCGCTGGAAGTGCTGCGGCGCCTGGGCGGGCGGGAACTCGCCGCCATGGCCGGCGCCATCCTCGCCGCCCGCCACGAGAAGGTGCCGGTGATCCTCGACGGCTATGTGGTGACCGCCGCCGCGGCGGTGCTGCACGCCCTCGACTCCTCCGCCCTCGACCACTGCCTGGCCGGCCACGTCTCGGCGGAAAAGGCGCATCGGGCGCTGCTCGACCGGCTGGGGCTCAAGCCGGTCCTCGACCTCGGCATGCGCCTGGGCGAAGGTTCCGGCGCGGCGCTGGCGGTGGGCGTGGTGAAGGCGGCCGTGGCCTGCCACCGCGGCATGGCCACCTTCGCCGAAGCCGGCGTCGCGCAGGAGGGATAGGCGCCGTTCCCGCTGCCGGGGGCTGGCGCCAGTCCCCGGTTCCCAAACCCCCGGTTTGCCGGTAGGATCGGACAATTCAAGGCGAGCGAGGGGCGGACAGATCCGGCGTCACGATCACGTCGCGCCCCTGCGCGATGATGTGAGCCGGCAGAACACGCGACAATGCAGCAGCCCCGCAAGCTTTACGTGAAATCCTTCGGGTGCCAGATGAACGTCTACGACGCGCAGCGTATGGCGGACACCCTGGCTCAGGAGGGCTATGTGGAGACCCAGGACCCGGCCGACGCCGACCTGGTCATTCTCAACACCTGCCACATCCGCGAGAAGGCCGCCGACAAGGTCTATTCGGAGCTCGGACGGCTGCGCAAGCAGAAGCAGGAAACCGGCGCCGACACCCTCATCGCCGTGGCCGGCTGCGTCGCCCAGGCCGAGGGCGCCGAGATCATGCAGCGGGCGCCGGTGGTCGACCTCGTGGTCGGGCCCCAGAGCTACCACCGCCTGCCCGAGCTGCTGGCCGAGGCCAAGGCCGGCCGGCGCGCGGTCGATACCGACTTTCCGGTGGAAGACAAGTTCGACCACCTGCCCGCCCCCACCCGCGCCGCCACCCGGGCCCGCGGGCCGGCCGCGTTCGTGACGGTGCAGGAGGGCTGCGACAAATTCTGCACCTTCTGCGTGGTGCCCTACACGCGCGGCGCCGAGATGTCGCGCCCGGTGGCCAAGATCCTGGCCGAGGCCGAGCGTCTGGTCGACCAGGGCGTGCGCGAGATCACCCTCATCGGCCAGAACGTCAACGGCTACCATGGCCTGAGCGAGGACGGCGCGCCCCACGGCCTCGCCCGCCTGCTGGAACGGCTGGCGCGCCTGGAGGGCCTCGCCCGCCTGCGCTACACCACCTCCCACCCCCGCGACATGGACGATGCGTTGATTTCAGCCCATCGCGACCTGCCGCAGCTCATGCCCTACCTGCACCTGCCGGTGCAGTCCGGCTCCGACCGCATCCTGGCGGCCATGAACCGCAAGCACGGGCGCGACGACTTCTTCGCCATCATCGACAAGATGCGCGCGGCGCGGCCGGACATCGCCTTGTCCTCGGACTTCATCGTCGGCTTCCCCGGCGAGACCGAGGCCGATTTTGCCGAAACCCTGGATTTGGTGCGCCAGGTGGGCTTCGCCAGCGCCTATTCGTTCAAATACAGCCCCCGCCCCGGCACCCCTGCCGCCGACCACGCGCAGCAGGTGCCCGAAGCGGTGAAGACCGAGCGCCTCGCCATCCTGCAAAAGGAGCTGGAGGCCTCCAAGGCCGCCTTCGACGCCGCCTGCCGCGGCCGCACCTTCGACATCCTGCTGGAAAAGCCGGGCCGCCAGCCGGGCCAGGTCATCGGCCGCTCGCCCTATCTCCAGAGCGTGGTGGTCACCGACCCACCCGCCGGCATCGGCGCCCTGGTCACCGTCACCATCACCGACGTGGGCCCCAACAGCCTCGCCGGGCGCTGCGACGGCCCCGCGTCCGGGCCGTCCCGCGCGTCCGCCACCCGCCTGGAGCCCTTGGAGGCCTGAAGCTTGCGCAGACCCGGCAGCGACCGCGACCGCCCCGACCGGCCCCTGGACCGGCCCCTGGATCGTTCACCGTCCGGCCCGTCGGCCGGCCCCGCCCGCGCGGCGGTCACCGCCCCCTGGGCCGGAGCGGCGGACCAGGCGCCCACCCACGTGGTGCTGGCGTTCGACGACAACCGCCTCGCCACCCAATTGTTCGGCCATTATGGGCGCAACCTGGCCCTGATCGAGCGCAAGCTGGGTGTGAAAGCCGATTCCCGCGGCAACCACGTCACCCTGGAGGGAAGCCGGGACGGCTGCGAGCAGGCAAGGGCGGTTCTGGAGCACCTCTACGAGAGCCTCCGGAAGGGCCTTGAGCTCACCCCGGGCGATGTGGACGGCGCCATCCGCGAGGTGACGTCCCAAGGCTCCCTGTTCGATTTCGATCCGGCCAGCCAGCGCCAGGCCTTCGATGAAATCCAGCTGCGCCGCCGCCCGGTCCGGGCCCGCACCCCGGCGCAGGATGCCTACATCCGCGCCCTGAAGCGGCATACGCTGGTGTTCGGGGTCGGCCCGGCGGGCACCGGCAAGACCTGGCTCGCGGTGGCCTATGCGGTGCACCTGCTGGAACGGCGCATGGTGGACCGCATCATCCTGTCGCGCCCGGCGGTGGAGGCCGGCGAGCGGCTGGGCTTCCTGCCCGGCGACATGAAGGACAAGGTGGACCCCTACCTTCGCCCCATCTACGATGCCCTGCACGATTTGATGGACCGCGCCTTCGTCGAGCGGGCCCTGCAATCGGGCGAGATCGAGATCGCGCCGCTCGCCTTCATGCGCGGGCGCACCCTCTCCAACGCCGCCGTGATCCTGGACGAAGCGCAGAACGCCACCTCCATGCAGATGAAGATGTTCCTCACCCGGCTCGGCGAGAATTCGCACATGATCGTCACCGGCGACCCGAGCCAGACCGACCTGCCCGGCGCCCAGACCTCCGGCCTCGCCGAGGCCGTGGGTCTGCTGGGTCAGGTGGAGGGCGTGAGCGTGTGCACCTTCAAGGCCGAGGACGTGGTCCGCCATGAGCTGGTGGGGCGAATTGTCGCCGCCTACGAGCAGGCCGCCGCCGGTGCCCGCTCCTCCCGGAGCGAGGGTTGACCATGCCGCGCCCCGACGCCGCCCCGCTGCCGCCCGACGCCGTCGAGATCGACGTGCTGGTGGACGCCCCGCTCTGGTCCGAACTGCCGGATGCCGAACGCATCGCCATCGAGGCGGCCCTGGCGGCCCTGGCCGCCGTGAGCGAGGAAGTGCCGGCGCCGGCGGAAATGAGCATCACCCTCACCGACGACGCCCGCATCCGCGTGCTCAACCGCGAATGGCGCGACATCGACAAGCCGACCAATGTGCTCTCGTTTCCGGCCCCGGACCTGCCGGAGGACGTGGACGACGCGCCCCAGCCGCTCGGCGACGTGATCGTCGCCTATGAGACGCTGGCGCGGGAAGCGGCGCTGGACGGCAAGCCGGTGGCGCACCATCTCACCCATCTTGTGGTGCATGGCACCCTGCACCTGATAGGGTACGATCACCTTGAGGACCACGAAGCAGAAGAAATGGAGGGCTTGGAGCGCCAGATCCTCGACGGGCTCGGGATCGATGATCCCTACCGCCTGCCGCAGGACGGTGGCTGAAGCTGAAGAGAGGCCATGGCCAACATCGACCAACCGACCGAGACCAGCTCAGCGGAGCCGCAAAGTTTTCTCGATCGATTGCGTGCCCTCCTCGGCACGTTCCGCCCGCACGGCTCGCTCCGGACAGATCTGACGGAGGTGCTGGACGCGTCGAGCGCGACCGGGGAGGAAAGCGAGTTCACGCCCGCTGAACGCAAGATGCTGCGCAACATTCTCCACCTCAAGGAGGTGGGCATCGGCGACATCATGGTGCCCCGCGCCGAGATCGTCGCCGTGCGCAAGGACATTTCTTTGGGCGAGCTGCTCAAGGTGTTCGTATCCGACGCCCACTCCCGGCTGGTGGTCTATGACGAGACCCTGGACGACCCGGTGGGCATGGTGCACCTGCGCGATCTCATCGCCTTCCTGGCCAGCGGCATCACCTCCAGCCCGCCCGGCAGCAAGCTCGACCTCTCGGCGGTGGATCTCGACCGCACCCTGGAAGACGCCGGCCTGACCCGCCGCCTGCTCTACGTGCCCCCCTCCATGCCGGCGGTGGACCTGCTGGTGTCCATGCAGGCCGCCCGCACCCATCTCGCCCTGGTGATCGACGAGTATGGCGGCACCGACGGCCTCGTCTCCATCGAGGATGTGGTGGAGGAGATCGTCGGCGAGATCGAGGACGAGCACGACGAGGCCGCCGAGAGCCTGCTGGAGGCCCAGCCCGACGGCAGCCACCTGGTGGACGCCCGCGCGCCGCTGGAGGCGGTGGTGGAGGTGCTCGGCCCCGGCTTTGCCTCCGAGGAGGAACAGGAGGAGGTGGACAGCCTCGGCGGGCTGGTGGTTCGGGTGGCCGCGCGGGTGCCGCATGCCGGCGAGATCATCACCCTGCCCGGCCACTACCAGGTCGAGGTGCTGGAGGCCGATCCGCGGCGGGTGAAGAAGCTGCGCATCATCCCCCCGCCCCGCGCCGGTGCCCCCGAGGATGCCGTGGCCGCCGACGGCGCCTGATGCCGTCGCCCGGGCCGCGCGGGGGCTCGACCCGCCGCCCGGTGCCGGCGATCCTGCGCCCTGCGAATCAGCGCCGCCAGCCCTGCGGGTGGCGCTGCCTTCCTTGCGGCAGCAAAGGCCGGTGCGCAGACCATGACCACCCTTGAGTACACCCCCGCGCCGCCGGCGCGGGGACGGATCGGCGCCCTTCTCGCGCGCGTCCGTGGCGTGAGCGACCTGCGGGGCTGGCGACGCATGCTCGCCGCTGTGGCGGCCGGCGCCACTGGCGCCCTGGCCATGCCGCCATTTGGCCTGTGGCCGGCGTTGGCGCTCGCCTTTCCAGTGCTGGTGCTGCTGCTCGACGGCACACCGGGCCGCTCGTGGCCCGCGCTGCGCGCCGCCGCCGCCATCGGCTGGGCGTTCGGCTTCGGCTACTTCCTGGCCTCGCTCTGGTGGATCGGCGCCGCCTTCCTGGTGGAGGCGGAGGTATTTGGCTGGCTGCTCCCGTTCGCCGTCCTCGCCATGCCGGCCGGGCTCGCGATCTTCACCGCCGGCGGCGCCGTCCTGGCGCGGCTGTTGTGGTCGCCGGGTCCCTTCCGCCTGTTCGCCTTCACCTTCGCCTTCACCACCGCCGAATGGCTGCGCGGCCATGTGCTCACCGGCTTCCCCTGGAACACCTTCGGCTATGCGTTCGCCCAGTCCCTGCCGCTGATGCAGGGGGCGGCACTGGTCGGCGTCTACGGCCTCACCTTCTTCGCCCTGCTGCTGCTGTCGACGCCGGTGCTGGCCCTGTCGGGACGGCGGCGCGACCTGCTGGGGGTGGCCGCCGCCGCCCTCGTGATCGCCGCCGCCGCCGGCTGGGGCGCCGCCCGCCTGTCCGGCACCGCCACCACCTTCGTACCCGACGTGCGGCTGCGCATCATGCAACCCAATCTGCCGCAGGACCAGAAGTTCAACTATGGCCGCCGCGCGGAGATCTTCGCCGACTACCTCGCCCAGAGCGCGGAGACGAGCCCCGTTTCCCCACGCGGGCTCGCCGACGTCGATGTCCTGATCTGGCCGGAAAGCGCCCTGCCCTTCATCTATGAGCGCGAGCCCTGGGCCGCCGCCGCCATCGCCGATACATTGCCGGCTAATGTCACCCTGGTCACGGGCGCAGTGCGCTATGGCGCGCCGCCCCGGGGCCAGATCTCGCCGTTCTACAACTCCATTCGGGTGATCGATCATCACGGCCAGGTGCTCCGCAGCACCGACAAGTTTCATCTCGTCCCGTTCGGGGAATACTTGCCGTTGCAGAGCACGTTGGAACACTGGGGCCTTGAACAACTCACGCGTGTGCGAGGCGGCTTTTCCGCCGCGCCCGCCCCGCGGGCGCTGGTGATCCCGGGGTTACCCCTGGTCGCACCCCTGGTATGTTATGAAATTATCTTTCCCGGAAACGTGATTCCCGATGGAGAGCGGCCCCGCCTGCTGCTCAATCTGACCAATGACGCCTGGTTCGGACACACGCCGGGACCCTACCAGCACTTTGTCCAGGCACGGTTGCGGGCGGTGGAGGAGGGCTTGCCCCTGGTGCGCGCCGCGAACACCGGCATCTCCGCCATCGTGGACCCCATGGGACAAATCGTCGCATACGGAGCACTCGGGGAACGGGCACTGGTCGAGGGGCCGCTACCTCAACCCCTGGAACCGGTTCCACTGGCTTCGATGCACGCGCGGGCAGTGCTGATCTGGGTGCAATTCTGCGCCCTTGTCCTTGCGCTATTACCTCTTTCGCGGCGTATTACACGCAGAAGTTGATCGACGCTCACCCCATGTGTGCCTATGTTCGCCGTCAATCAGGGCAGCCTTCGCATCGCGAAGTCACAATACTCTTTTCCGACATAGCCGGAGAGACCATGGTCAAGAAGGCGCCGAACCCTATTGATAAGCATGTTGGTTCCCGCGTGCGAATGCGACGCATGATGATCAGCATGAGCCAAGAGAAACTGGGCGAGCACCTCGGGATTACGTTTCAGCAGATCCAGAAGTATGAAAAGGGGACCAACCGCATCGGGGCGAGCCGATTGCAGCAGATCTCCATCGTGCTGGGCGTGCCTGTGGCGTTCTTCTTCGAGGGAGCCCCCAGCGTGGGGCCTGAAAGCGACGGCCTCGCGGAGGCGCAATCCCCCGCGTACGTCTCCGACTTTCTTGCCACCTCCGACGGGCTGACCCTCACCCGCAACTTCATGCGCATCACGGACGCCCGCGTCCGCCGCCGCATCGTCGATCTCGTGATCGCCATCGCCGGCGAAACGGAGACCTGACGTTCGATTTGACGAACGCTCTCGCCTCGGTGATCTTGACCGCACCCCGCCGCGTTGCGAAAAGCAACATCCGTAACGCGGTGCGGGCGCAAGAAGGGCCGAAACATGGCGCGTCAATCCTACCTGTTCACGAGTGAATCCGTTTCCGAGGGCCATCCGGATAAGGTTTGCGACCGCATCTCCGACGAGGTCGTGGATACGTTTTTCCGAACCGCCGCGGCCGAGGGCTGGGACCCCACCCAGATCCGCGTCGCCTGCGAGACGCTCGCGACCACCAACAAGGTGGTGATCGCCGGCGAAACCCGCGGCCCCTCCTCCATCACCCGTGACCTCGTGTCCCACGTCGCGCGCCTGGCCATCAAGGACATCGGCTACGAGCAGGCCGGCTTCCATTGGGAAAAGGCCAAGATCGACGTGGTTCTGCACTCCCAGTCGGCGGACATCGCCCAGGGCGTGGATATCGCCGGCAATAAGGACGAAGGCGCCGGCGACCAGGGCATCATGTTCGGCTACGCCGTCCGCGAGACGCCCGAACTCCTGCCCGCACCGCTCTATTATGCCCACAAGATTCTGAAGACGCTGGCGGACGCGCGTCATTCCGGCGCCACCAAGGCGCTCGGCCCCGACGCCAAGAGCCAGGTCACCGTGCGCTACGAGAACGGCAAGCCGGTGGGCGTGACCCAGCTGGTGCTCTCCACCCAGCACCTGGACGAGCACCTGTCGTCCCAGGACGTGAAGGCGATCGTCGAGCCCTACATCCGCTCGGCGCTGCCGGACGGCTGGATCTCCGGCGAGACCGTCTGGCACGTCAACCCCACCGGCAAGTTCGTGATCGGCGGGCCGGACGGCGACACCGGCCTCACCGGCCGCAAGATCATCGTGGACACCTACGGCGGCGCCGCGCCGCACGGCGGTGGCGCCTTCTCCGGCAAGGACCCCACCAAGGTGGATCGCTCGGCGGCCTATGCCGCGCGCTATCTCGCCAAGAACGTGGTGGCGGCCGGGCTGGCGGATCGCGCCACCATCCAGCTCGCCTACGCCATCGGCGTCTCCGACCCGCTCGCGGTCTATGTGGACCTGCACGGCACCGGCCAGGTGGACGAGGCCAAGCTGGAACAGGTGCTGCGCGAGGTCATCGACCTGCGTCCGCGCGGCATCCGCGAGTATTTCGGCCTCAGCAAGCCCATCTATGCCCGCACCGCCGCCTACGGCCACTTCGGCCGCGCGCCGGAAGCGGACGGCGGCTTCTCGTGGGAGAAGACCGATCTCGTGGACACGCTGAAGTCGGCCCTCGCCTGAGGCGCCGAGAACCCCCGTCGGCGGCGGGCATGGGCGGCGGCCTCGCAGCCCATGCCCGTCCCGTTTCTGTTCCATGGCCGGGCTCGTCCCGGCCATGGCCGTTTCGCGGCCGCCTCGTTTGACATGTCGTCATGCACCAGGCGTCACCGGCGCACGTGACGGGCAGGCGCCGGCGCGGCGGCCCGATGAGAATTCCAGCGTGGCAAATCCGAACACCCCTTCATCTCCCCTAGAGCCGCTGCGCCCTGGCGCCTTCTATGGCCGCCGCATCGGCAAGGCCCTGCGCTCCACCCAGCAGGACGCCATGACGCGCCTGCTGCCGCGGTATCGCTTCACGCTCGACGAAGCTGCAGCTCCCGCCAACCTGTTCGCCACCCCGCCGGAGGCGCTGTGGCTGGAGATCGGCTTCGGCGGCGGCGAGCATCTCATCGACCATGCGACCCGCCGGCCCGGCACCGGCTTTCTCGGGGTCGAGCCGTTCATCAACGGCATGGCGCGGATGCTGGTGGACCTGGAGAAGAGCGGACGGGACAACATCCGCCTGTTCGACGCAGACGCCGCGCTGCTGCTGGATCGCCTGCCCGAAGCCAGCCTTGCCGGGGCCGACCTGTTCTATCCCGATCCCTGGCCCAAGACGCGCCACTGGAAGCGCCGGTTCGTGCGGCCCGACAATCTCGACCGGCTGATGCGGGTGCTGGCGCCCGGCGCCACCTTCCGGGTCGCGTCCGACGTGCCGGACTATGTGGGCTGGACCCTCGCCGCCATCCGCGCCCACGGCGGCTTCCGCTGGACCGCCGGCACCGCCGGCGACTGGACCACGCCCTATCCCGACTGGCCCGGCACCCGCTACGAAGCCAAGGCGCTCCAGGATGGGCGCATTCCAACCTATCTCACCTTCGCCCGAACGTGAGGGCGCGGCCGGCGGGCCGCGCGGGGCGGATGCCCCCTGAGCGGTGGCCCTGCTCGCGGTGACGGTTCAGCGCCCCTCGCCGACCGCCGCCAAGGCGGCCAGCCCCTCCTTGTAGGTGGGGAAGGCGAGGCGAACGCCCAGCTCCTCCTTCAGCCGGCGATTGGACACCCGCTTGCTGGCGCCCCAGAAGCTGCGCGCCATGGGGGTCATGTCCCGCGCCGCCACCTCGAACGCGACGGGCGCTGGAGCGGGTCGGCCCAGCAGCTCGGCCGCATAGGCCACCGGCACCCCCGGCGCGGTGGGCAGATCGTCGGCAACGTTCAATATCCCGGAGAAATTCCGCGCCATAACCGCCTGGATGGCCTGGGTGATGTCCGCCACATGGATGCGGTTGAACACCTGCCCGGGCTTGTCGATGATGCGCGCCTCGCCGCGCTTCAGCTGCTCCAGCGCATTGCGGCCGGGACCATAGATGCCGGCGAGGCGCAGGATCGCCACCGCCGCGCCCTGACGCCGGCCGAAGGCCAGCCAGTCGGCCTCAGCCTGAAGACGCCGCTCAAGCCGCGCCGTGCCCCCCCGCGCCGGGCTGGTCTCGTCCACCCACCCCCCTTGATAATCACCGTAGACGCCGAGCGTGGTGAGATAGATCACCTGCCGAACCCGCTCCAAGGCGCCGGCGCCGAGCTGCAGCAGCGGGTCTCCGGCGGCATCCGGCGGCGCCGATACCACCAGCACCTCGGCCCGCGCCAGCGCCGCCGCCAAGGCGGCGGACAGCCGCGCCCCATCGAACACATGACCGTCCAGCCCGTTCGGCATGGCGGCGACAGCCTCCGGCGAACGGGCGGTGGCGATGATCGAACTGAACGCCGGCACCGGCCCGGCCACCAGATGCCGGGCGCAATAGCCAAGGCCGATAGCCGCGAGAATGGTCATGGCCGCTTCCTTATTTCACATAGGAAAGTTTTTTATTAGCCGACTTCTTCACTACGTCCGGCAAGACTTCGGGCCAAGTGGTGGCGAACCGCCTCTTCGGCGGCACGGGTAACGCTCTTGCGATCGTGGCTGGCATCGAGACGCAGCGGTGGCGCATAGGTCACCTCCACGTCGATGGCGCCTTGCCGCAAGACCGAAAACAGATGGTCGGCCAGTTCCATGTCGCCGTACCACGCGGCCAGGTGGCGATGGCCCCGCCCCATGGGCAGGCCCTGCAGCCGCGTGTAGGCGATGATCAGCGGCTGCACCACCACGGCGTCATGGGTGACGAACACATCGCGCACCGCGCCGACCAGCGCGGTGCGGAACGGCAGCACCCGATTGCCATCGCCGGACGTGCCCTCGGGGAACAGCACCACCGGATCACCATCCACCAGGCGTTCGGCGATCTCGCGGTTGACCTCCCCGGTCGCGTGCCGCCTCTGCCGGTCAACGAACACCGTGCGCTGGAACTTCGCGAGCAGGCCGATCAGCGGCCAGCCCGAGACCTCGCTCTTGGCGACGAAGAACAGCGGCGTCAGCGAGCCGATCACCGGAATATCGAGCCAGGATACGTGATTGGCGAGGATCAGCAGCGGCCGATGCGGATCCGGCGCACCCCGCACGGTCACGCGGACCCCGAGCGCCCACAGAAGAATGCGATGATACAGGCGGGGAATGTGCCGCCGGCTGGACAAGCCGAGCTTTAGCGACACCCATTGCGCCGGAATGCCGATAAGGGTGGCGAACCCGACGCCGGCCAACACCAGCCCCATCCGCAGCCCATCCAGCCCGCGGGTCACCAGCGGGCATTCGGGACCGAGATCGGCAATGGGCCCGGGCCCGTAATAGAGCACCGCGTCGGCGTCCCCCTTGGGGTCGGGCGCCGGGCCCGAGCGGGCGGAATCTCTCCGGCGGTGCAACATCATCCGGTCTCCGCCGCTGGCGCTTATTTCTCGTCGTCGTCGAGGGGAACCGCGTACAGCTCCAGCCGATGTCCGCGCAGCTTGAACCCGAGCCGGCGCGCAATCACCTCCTGCAGTTCCTCGATCTCCTCGGAGCGGAACTCGATCACCTGCCCCGAGCGCAGGTCGATGAGGTGGTCATGATGCTCGTCCGGCATCTGCTCATAGCGGGCGCGGCCGTCGCCGAAATCATGCCGCTCGATGATGCCCGCGTCCTCAAGCATCTTCACCGTACGGTAGACGGTGGAAATGGAAATGTTGTCGTCGATGGCGGCGGCGCGGCGGTGCAGTTCCTCCACGTCCGGATGGTCCTGCGCACCGGACAGGACGCGCGCGATCACCCGCCGCTGTTCGGTCATCCGCATGCCCTTGGTCAGGCACGCCTGCTCGATGACACTGATCTTTCCGCTCACGCGGCACCTCCGCAGTAACGGCGCGACATGCCCGCCTTATCGCCCCGCCACCGGCCGGCGGCAAGGACTTCTCATCTCGCCCCGGACGGCGCCGGCCGCGTGCTTAGAAGTCCCGTCGCAGCAGCAATGCGTCCGCGCCCCCGTAATAGCCCTTGCGACGGCCCACCTGCTGATAGCCGATCCGTGCATACAGTTTCAACGCCGCGGCATTGCCTTCCTCAACCTCGAGGAAGGAGGTGGTCACCCCCTCCGCCGCGAGGCGCGCGAGGTGATACGCCAGCAGTTCCCGTCCCAGGCCGCGACCGCGCGCGCCGGCGGTGACGGCGATGGAGAGAATTTCCGCCTCCGGAACCACCACGTGGGACAGGACAAATCCCGCCACGCCCCCCGGCAGGAACGCGCCGCGCCCACCGACGACGGCAACGTGGCCGCGCACCGCCGGTTCCGCGAGCATCCGCTCGAACTCTTCCGTCGCCCAGCCATGGGCGAAGGAGGCGCCATGAAGCTGCGCCAGCTCGGCGGCATCGGTCACGGCCGCCGCCCGCAGGACCGGTGGCGGAGCCGGAAACAGATAGTCGATCAACGCAATCATCGCCGGGCGATGCGGGCCTTGTCCTGCGGCTTGGCATCCGGCGCCCGCAGATACAAGGGCTTGGGCTCCGCCGCCTCCGGGTCCGCCGCCACCCCAAGCCGGGCGACCCAGGCGACGTCCGGCGCCGCGACCACGTCCAGCGACAGCGGCGGCTGCTCGCCATTGGGCCACGCCTCGCCCAGAAGCGCCGCGCCCGAACCCACCAGGCGCGCCGGTCCGATGGCCACGGCGCGCGCCGCCTCGCGCACCGACGTCACCTTCGGAGCGATCAGGGTGCGTCCGCCGACACCAAACATCTGCAGGAAAACATGGCCGTGCCGGGCGTCTATCACGCTCACCACCGGCACCGCGTCGTCCAGCGCCAGGAATGGCGCCGCGAGGGCGGCCAGGGTGGTGACGCCGACCACAGGACGGTTGGCGGTGAGCCCGAAGCCCCGCGCCGCCGAAAGCCCCACCCTGAGCCCGGTGAAGCTGCCGGGCCCCACAGTGACCGCGATGCGGCTCAGATGCTCAAAATCGAGCCCGGCGTCGCTCATCACCTGTTCCACCAGGGGAATGAGGCGTTCGGCGTGGCCGCGCTCCATGAGCAGCGAATCGCCGGCCACGACGCTGTCATTCTCCGCGTCGAGCACCGCCGCGGAACACGCCGAAAGCGCGGTATCTATGGCCAGAACGAACATGAACGCTAAAGCCCCTTTGCCGCCACGATTGCCCGAAACGGACGTAAACGGAAGGGGACCCTCGCCGCTCACCTTGCCAGAAGGTTAACAAAGGCACCGGATGGTCGATCCGGCGCCTCCCGAAAGCCCGCTCATACCGCTCAGGCGGCCTGCACCTCGCGGATCTCCGGAACGAAGTGCTTCAGCAGGTTTTCCACCCCGTTCTTCAGCGTCGCCGTGGACGAGGGACAGCCTGAACACGACCCCTTCATGTTGAGATAGACCACGCCATCCTTGAAGCCGCGGAAGGTGATGTCGCCGCCGTCATTGGCCACCGCCGGACGCACCCGCGTGTCGAGCAGTTCCTTGATGGTGGAGACAATCTCGGCATCAGCGTGATCGAAGAACTCGTCGCCATCGGTCGCGTCCTCCAGCACCACGCCTTCGGCCACCACCGGCGCGCCAGACATGAAATGCTCCATGATGGCGCCGAGGATAGCGGGCTTCATCTGCCGCCAGTCTCCCTCGGTCTTGGTCACGGTGACGAAGTCCGGACCCAGCATCACCCCCTCCACGCCACGCACCTCGAACAGGCGCTGCGCCAGGGGCGAGCGGCGGGCCTCGTCGCCGGTGCGCACATCAAGCACGCCCTCGGGAAGAACCGGGCAGCCCGGCAGGAACTTCAAGGTCGCCGGATTGGGCGTGGCTTCGGTCTGAATGAACATGGCCTAATCCTCGAAATATGGGTCGCCGGCGCGCCGGCGTCTGGTTCCGAAGATAGGTCCTCGGCCGCAAATGCGAAAGGCCAGCCTCAGGGAATGTCCGGAATTGACAGTCCCACGGCTGGCCTTCGATCTCACACGGGACGTTCCATCCCGCTCCGGTGGTCAGGTGTTCATGGAATCGAAGAAGTCCTGATTGGTCTTGGTCTGCCTGAGCTTGTCATGCAGGAACTCGATGGCATCCACCGTCCCCATGGGGTTGAGGATGCGGCGCAGGACGTACATCTTCTTGAGCGTGTCGGAGGGGACCAGCAGTTCTTCCTTGCGGGTGCCCGACCGGGTGATGTCGATGGCCGGGAACACGCGCTTGTCGGAGACCTTGCGGTCAAGGATGACTTCCGAATTGCCGGTGCCCTTGAACTCCTCGAAGATCACCTCGTCCATACGCGAGCCGGTCTCGATGAGCGCGGTGGCGATGATGGTCAGCGAGCCGCCTTCCTCGATGTTACGCGCGGCGCCGAAAAAGCGCTTGGGCCGCTGCAGTGCATTGGCGTCCACGCCGCCGGTAAGCACCTTGCCGGAGGACGGCACCACCGTGTTGTACGCACGTCCGAGGCGGGTGATGGAATCCAGCAGGATGACCACGTCGCGGCCATGCTCCACCAGCCGTTTCGCCTTCTCGATCACCATTTCGGCCACCTGCACGTGGCGGGCGGCAGGCTCGTCGAAGGTGGAGGAGATGACCTCGCCCTTCACCGAGCGCTGCATGTCGGTGACTTCCTCCGGCCGCTCGTCAATGAGCAGCACGATGAGGTAGCACTCGGGGTGATTGGCGGTGATGGATTTGGCGATGTTCTGCAGCAGCACCGTCTTGCCGGTGCGCGGCGGCGCCACGATGAGGCCGCGCTGGCCCTTGCCGATGGGCGCCACGATGTCGATGACGCGGGCCGAGAAGTCCTTCTTGCCCTGCGGCTCTTCATGCTCGAGCTTGAGGCGCTCGTCGGGATAGAGCGGGGTCAGGTTGTCGAAATTGATCTTGTGCCGGGTCTTCTCGGGGTCTTCGAAATTGATGGTGTTGACCTTGAGAAGGGCGAAATAGCGCTCCCCCTCCTTCGGCGAGCGGATCTGCCCCTCCACCGTGTCGCCGGTCCGAAGGCCGAACCGGCGGATCTGGGACGGGGAGACATAGATGTCGTCCGGGCCGGGCAGATAATTGGCTTCCGGAGAGCGCAGGAAGCCGAAGCCGTCCTGCAGCACCTCCACCACGCCCTCGCCGATGATCTCGGTCTCGCTCAATGCGAGCTGCTTGAGGATGGCGAACAGCAGCTCCTGCTTGCGCAGGGTGCTCGCATTCTCCACCTCGTTCTCCTCGGCGAAGGCCAGGAGCTCGACGGGCGTCTTGGATTTCAGGTCTTGAAGTTTTACTTCCCGCATATGGGAAAGCCTCGATTAAGGTCTTGATGAGTCGTTCCGCAGGGACACGCGAAACGGACTTGTGAGGAAGGGCGGGGGATCGCAGGTCTTCAGGGGTAGCCGGGGCGAGAGCTTCCGCCTGACGCGCGCGCCTGAGCCGCCTGAATGACACCAGGGCCCAGACCTCAGCCAGCGCGTTCGCCTGCGTTGAGGAAAGCATGCGGAGGATAAGCATGACGCGGGCGCGGCGCAAGCCTTTCCTTCACACACATCCGTCATCAAAACGGCTTGACCACCACCAGGATGACGATGCCGATCATCAGCAGGGTCGGCACCTCATTGGCGATCCGGTAATATCTTGCCGAATGGGTATTGGCGTCGGCGGCGAACAATCGCACCCAGCGCGCCTGGAACCCGTGCACGGCGGATAGGGCCAGAACCAGCGCCAGCTTGGCGTGGAACCAGCCATCCCCGTACCAGTTTCCCTCATACGCCAGGAACAGGCCGGCGAGCCAGGCCACGATCATGGCCGGGTTGGCGATGGCCTTCAGAAGCCGCCGTTCCATGACCTTGAAGGTCTCCGACTGCGCCGACCCGCGCGCGGCGCCGGCGTGATACACCAGAAGCCGCGGCAGGTAGAGCAGCGCCGCCATCCAGGCGATCACGGCGACGATGTGCAGGGCCTTGATCCACAGATAGAGCATGCGTGTTCCTCACCCGCCGGGCCGGCTCATGGCGCCGACCTTACCCCGGCGACCAGCGCTTCCACATGGGCGATGGGCGTTTCCGGGCGGATGCCGTGGCCGAGGTTGAAAATGTGCCGCGTCCCCGCGAAATCGGCGCGGATGCGGCGGATTTCGTCGTCCAGCGCCGCTCCGCCAGCGATCAGGCGCAGCGGATCGAGATTGCCCTGAATCGCAACCGCACCACCAAGCCGGGTGCGCGCCGCGGCGCGGTCGGCGGTCCAGTCGAGACCGATGGCGGTGACGCCGATGGCGGACAGGCGCTCCAGCGCCTCCAGGCTCGCCCCCTTGGGAAAGGCGATGACCCGCACCTGCGGATGCTCCGCCCTCAACCCGGCGACGATGCGCCTCAGCGGCTCGACACACCAGGCCTCGAACGACAGCGGGTCCAGCACGCCGGCCCAGGTGTCGAAGATCTGCACCGCGTCTGCCCCGGCCCGGACCTGCGCCGACAGATGGGCGATGGACGCCTCCACCAGCCGGTCGATGAGGGCCTGGAACAACGCCGGTTCGCGCAACGCCAGCAAGCGCGCTGGCGCCTGGTCGTCGGTGCCATGCCCTGCCACCATGTAGGTGGCCACCGTCCAGGGCGCGCCGCAGAAGCCGATCAAGGCGACTTCCGCCGGCAATGCGGCGCGAACCGAGGCGATCGCCTCGTACACGGGCTCGGTGCGGGCCGGATCGAGCTGCTCGGCGAGGCTGGCCATGCGGGCCGCGGTATCGACCGGCTCCAGGCGCGGCCCTTCGCCGGCGGCGAAGGTAAGGCCCACCCCAAGCGCATGGGGCACCACCAGGATGTCTGAAAAGATGATGGCGGCATCAAAGCCGAAGCGGCGGATGGGCTGAAGCGTCACCTCGGCCGCGAGCCGGGGGCTGTAGCACAGGGTCAGGAAATCGCCGGCGGTGGCCCGTACCGCGAGGTACTCGGGAAGATAGCGGCCAGCCTGCCGCATCATCCAGAGCGGCGGAGGATCGAGGGGCGCTCCGTCCAGGACGGCGAGGAAGGGCGATCGCGTTGCCGGAGTGAGGCTCATCCCATGCCTTCAATAAATGAGAGTCTATTTTTAAAGAGAGAGTCTTCAGAGTCTTTACGGTTGATTAACCAGTCGCAGCGCGATCGACAACCAATCCACACGTCATCCCGATTCAGATACCATTTTCGCCACCCTGCCGAGGCCCGGCGGAGGCCGGTTAACAAAGGATTAACGCGGGGGGCGCCATGGGATATGCACATCCCCACACAGGAGGGTCGCGATTCAGTTCCTTCGAGTCGAAATGTGGATGACGATCCCCCCTTTCCCCAGGCCGACCTTGTGTCGTCGCGGCGGGCATGCATTCTTCAACAGCCTTCCACAGTGGCGGTGGATAAAGTGACGGCGACGAGAGCTCCCCGAGAAAGCTATTTTCACCTGCATCTGGTGTCCGACGCGACGGGCGAGACGCTCATCACCGTGGGCCGTGCCGCGTGCGCGCAATATGCCAACGTGCTGGCCATCGAGCATGTGTATCCGCTGGTGCGCAGCATGAAGCAGCTCGATCGGGTGCTGAGCGAGATCGAGGCGAACCCCGGCATCGTGCTCTACACCCTGGTGGACAACGAGATCCGGGGCAGCCTGAAGGCGCGCTGCCAGGACCTGGGCCTGCCCTATCTGTCGGTGATGGCGCCCATCGTGCGGCTGTTCCAATCCTACCTCGGCGGCGAGCCGACCCCGCGGATCGGCGGCCAGCACTCGCTCGACGCCAGCTATTTCAAGCGCATCGACGCCTTGAACTTTACCGTGGTGCATGACGACGGGCAGATGACCGACGATCTGGAGAGCGCCGACGTGGTGCTGCTCGGCGTCTCGCGCACCTCCAAGACGCCGACCTCCATCTATCTCGCCAACCGGGGCATCAAGACCGCGAACATTCCCCTGGTGCCGAACGTTCCGCTGCCGCCCAACATCGAGACGTTGAAAAAGCCGCTGGTGGTGGGGCTGGTGGCGAGCGCGGAGCGCATCGTGGAAATCCGCCAGAACCGGCTGTTGGGGCTCAACGCCGCCGATACCGGCGCCGCCTACACCGACCGACAGGCGGTGTCGGAGGAGATCGCTTTCTGCCGCCGGCTGTGCGCGCGCAACGGCTGGCCCCTCATCGACGTCACCCGCCGCTCCATCGAGGAGACGGCGGCCACCATCCTGGCGCTGTTCAACGAACGCCGCCGCCGCGCCATCGCCGAGACCTGAGACAATGGACAGCAAGACCCTGTGGCGCGGCGAACAGCCGCTGGTCCTGGCCTCCAAGAGCGCCACCCGCCTGAGCCTGCTGGTGCATGCCGGCGTGCCGGTGGAGACCGTCTCCACCGACGTGAACGAACGGGCCCTGCAGGCCGAGGCCAGGGACCTCGACCCGAGCCGCATCGCCTCCCTGCTGGCGCGCGCGAAGGCGGTGGCCGGCGCCATGGCGGCGCCGGGGCGCATCGTGCTCGGCGCCGACCAGACCCTGGCGCTCGGCAGCGCCATCTTCCACAAGCCGCAGACGGTGGAGGCCGCCCGCGCCCAGCTTGAGACCCTGTGCGGCCAGACCCACGCGTTGCATTCCGCCGCCGCCGTGGTGATCGACGGCGAGCTGGTGTTCGAGACCGTGGCCAGCGCCTATCTCACCATGCGGCCGCTGTCCCAGGACATGCTCGATACCTATCTTTCGGCGGCGGGTGCGCGGGTGTTGACCTCGGTCGGCGCCTACCAGCTCGAATCCGTCGGGGTGCACCTGTTCACCAAGGTCGAAGGCGACCATTTCACCATTCTCGGCCTGCCCCTGCTGCAGCTGCTGCCGTTCTTCCGGGCCCGGGGCGTGCTGCCGTGACCGTGTCCGCCTGCGTCACCGGGTCGCCGGTCGCCCATTCCCGCTCGCCGCTGCTGCACGGCCACTGGCTGGCCCAGTACGGCGTCGACGGCGCCTATGGGCGCGAGGACGTACCGCCCGCGGAGGCCGCGGCCTTCTATCGCAGCCTCGCGGCGCGGGGCTATGCGGGCTGCAACGTCACCCTGCCGAACAAGGAGATCGCCTTTTCCGTCCTCGACGAGGCGGACGAGAGCGCGGCGGCCCTCGGCGCCGCCAACACCCTGTGGCTGGAGGACGGGCGGCTGTGCGGAGCCAATACCGACGGCTACGGCTTCCTGGCCAATCTCGATGCCTCCGCGCCCGGTTGGGATGGGCGCCGGGACACCGTGGTGGTGATCGGTGCCGGCGGCGCGTCCCGGGCGGTCGTCCATGCCTTGGTGGGACGCGGGTTCGGCCGGGTGTGGCTGGCCAATCGCACCTTGTCGCGGGCGGAGGCGGTGGCCGCGCCCTATGGCGGGCGGGTGCACCCTTTGCCGCTGCGCGATGTCGGCACGGTGCTGGGCGAGGCGGACCTGGTGGTGAATTGCACCTCGCTGGGCATGAAGGGAACCGACCCGCTCGACCTCGACCTTTCGCCCGCGCGGCCGGATGCGGTGGTGACAGACATTGTCTATGTGCCGTTGAAGACGCCGATCCTGAAGGCGGCCGAGGCGCGGGGGTTGAGGAGCGTGGACGGCCTGGGCATGCTGCTGCACCAGGGCGTGCCCGGCTTTGCCCGTTGGTTCGGGGTGCGGCCGCAGGTGACGGCGGCGTTGCGCGACCTCGTGGTCGCCGACCTGAAGGCCAAGGGCCAGCTGGAGGCGTGACGCCATGTGGATTCTCGGGTTGACCGGCTCCATCGGCATGGGAAAATCCGCCACCGCCTCCATGTTTCGGGCCTGCGGTGTGCCGGTGCACGATGCCGACGCGGCGGTGCATGCGCTGTATCGCGGGGACGCGGTGGCGCCGGTCGAGGCGGCGTTTCCCGGCGTGGCGCGCGACGGCGTGATCGACCGTCCGGCGCTCGCCACTCGGGTCCTGAGCGATCCGGGGGCGCTGGCGCGGCTGGAAGCCATCGTCCATCCCCTGGTGCGGAGCGAGGAGGCGCGCTTTCTGGAGCGGGCCCGCGCCGGCGGAGCCCGGGTCTGCGTGCTCGACATCCCGCTTTTGTTCGAGACCGGCGGGGACCGCCGCGTCCACGCGGCGGTGGTGGTCAGTGCGCCGGCGGAGGTGCAGCGCGGCCGGGTGCTCGACCGGCCGGGGATGACCGAGGACAAGCTCGCCGCGATCCTGGCCAAGCAGATGCCGGATGTGCAGAAGCGCCGGCGTGCCCATTTCATCATCGATACCGGCCGGGGCTTCGAGGCGGCCCGCCATCAGGTGGTGGGCGTGTTGCGGGCCCTGTCCGGGCCCGGCCGCCGCGTTTCGGACCGGATGAACTGAGGAACGCCACGTCATGCGCGAGATCGTGCTCGATACCGAAACCACGGGCCTGGAGGCCAGGGGTGGCGACCGGCTGGTGGAAATCGGCTGCGTGGAGATGGTCAACCGTATTCTTACCGGTACGGTCTTCCACGTTTATATCAATCCCGAACGGGACATGCCCATCGAGGCCTTCAACGTGCACGGCCTTTCGGCGGAGTTCCTGGCGGACAAGCCGGTGTTCGCGGCCGTCGCCGACGCGTTCCTGGAGTTCATCGCCGACGATACCCTCGTCATCCACAATGCCGCGTTCGACGTGGGCTTCCTGAACGCGGAGCTGGAGCGGCTCGGTCGGCCGCCCATCGCCCGTGACCGGGTGGTGGACACGCTGGCGCTGGCGCGGCGCAAGCACCCCGGCGGCGGCAATCGCCTTGACGACCTGATGAACCGCTATGGCATCGACAGCTCACGCCGGGTGAAGCACGGCGCCCTGCTCGATGCCGAACTGCTGGCCGAGGTCTATAGCGAGCTGCTCGGCGGGCGGCAGGCGACGCTGATCGGACTGGTGGAGGAGAAAAGCGAAGCGCCGCGTCTGGTGGTTGAGAGCACCGCCGTTCGTCCTCGTCCGGTGCCGCTCGCCGCGCGACTTAGCCGAGCGGAGGCGGAAGCCCATGCCGGCTTCGTGGCCAGTCTCGGCGAGAAGGCGCTGTGGTTGAAATATGCGCCGGCGGCGGAGGGCGAAGCCGGGGAGGCTCAGCCGCAACCGTCGCGGTAGAGATGTATATCTCTAATTGTATTCTTGCTGTAAATATCGAAAAAGTTGATCGAATGGGAGCGGTTCTGGCGGCAGAAGACGGCCTATTTGATGTCACGCGTCATTGCGGCTCAAATGGCCGCTAGCGGCCTCGCCAGACGATCTTTCGACCTATCCGAAAAATTGCCCTGGATGACGGGTCTGGACCGGCCGATTTTGCGCATTTGCGCCGGTGGAGCGGACGCCGGGCGAAAGCCAGCCCATGACGCAACACACGTGAATGTTCCTCGCCCAGAGCACGCCTGAGCGACCCCCCTGCCCCGCCGGGGGAGAGGCTTGGCTCCGTAAGCGATGGGGGCGGGGGCTCATGACCTTTTCATGTTGTCACCGTTTCAAGTCGTCGGCCCTGTTACCTGGGCATTGCGCGGTTCGATGGGGAAGCTGGGCGGTGGTGCCGGTGGCGATGCCGCGTTCTCCATTTCGCGCGACGGGATGCATAGCGGCTGGGGTGAGGCGCAAGCGGGTTGTGGTATGTCCTGCGCTGGCGAGGGATGCGATCTGAAGCCTGGGTCGATTGTCCGGGCGGTGCTGTCCCTCTGCCGGAAGGAAGACGGGTGATGAGCGCCGATACCATTTTTGCCGTCTCGTCCGGTCGTCTGCCCTCCGGCGTGGCGGTGGTGCGCGTATCGGGACCTCACGCACCAGCGGCTTTGGTCGCGCTGGCGGGCGCGCTGCCGGAGCCGCGACGGGCGCGCTTTGGCCCGCTGCATCGGCCGGATGACGGCGTGCAGCTCGATCTTGCGGTTCAATTGTTCTTTCCAGCGCCGGCCAGCGCCACCGGCGAGGACGTGGTGGAACTTCACCTGCATGGTGGGCGGGCGGTGGTGGCGTCGGTGCTGGGAGTCCTCTCCCGCCAGCCAGGCCTGCGGCCAGCCGACGCGGGTGAATTCACGCGTCGCGCCCATGCCCACGGCAAGCTGGATCTGGCTGAGGTGGAGGGCCTGGCGGATCTGATCGCCGCTGAAAGCGAGGCGCAGCGCCGGCAAGCCCTGGCCCAGGCGGCGGGCGGGCTTTCGCGCCATGTGGAGCGGTGGCGTGGCGCCCTGCTGTGGGCCCTTGCCCTCACCGAGGCCAGCCTCGACTTTTCCGATGAAGGCGATGTGAACGAGCGGCTCCAGGACGACGTTCGTCAGGCGCTTGCGCCGGTTGTGGCGGAGATTGACGCGGCCTTGCGTGATTCCCTGCGCGGGGAACGGGTGCGAGACGGGCTTGTCATCGCTATTGCCGGTCCGCCGAATGCGGGGAAATCGAGCCTGCTCAACCGCCTTGCCGGGCGGGAGGCAGCCATCGTTTCGTCCACGCCCGGCACCACGCGCGATGTGCTGGAAATACACCTGGAGCTGGCGGGACAGGCGGTGACCGTGCTGGACACGGCAGGTCTGCGCGAGACTGTGGATGCAGTGGAGGCGGAAGGTGTGCGCCGGGCGTTGGCGCGGGCGGAGGAGGCCCATCTCGTGCTGTGGCTGTCCGACACCGGGGATGAGCCGCCACGGGCATTGTCCGGTGCGCTGCGGGTGCGCACCAAGATGGATCTGGGTGGGGTGTGCCCGGCCGGCTGGATCGGGCTTTCGGTGCTGGAGCCGGACGGAATCGAGCCTCTGCTGGACGTGGTGGCCCGGCTGTTCGAGGGGCTGGTGGGCGGAGAGCCGGCACTGATCACTCGCGAGCGCCAGCGGCGATCTCTCGATCTGGCGCTGGGATACCTGCGGGCGGTGGTGGAAAATTACTGGGTGAGCGATGAGCTTCAGGCGGAAGAATTGCGTCTGGCGACGCGGGCTCTGGATCGCACCATTGGTCGGATCGATGTGGAGGATGTTCTGGACGCGGTGTTCTCGACGTTTTGCATCGGCAAGTGAGCGCCGATTTGAGACAGCCCTCGCCGTGGCCGACGATGGCAGTGTTTCACGTGAAACACTCTTTCCCCTTGAAAACGGGAATTTGTTCGCAGCGCGCTTGACGTCCGGCCCGCAACGGCGTTTCGACACATTATGACTGACGTTTTGGATCTTCCTCTCGCCCCGGCGCGCGACGTGGAGCTGGGCTTTGATGTGGTGGTGGTGGGTGGCGGCCATGCCGGCTGCGAGGCGGCGACGGCCGCCGCGCGCGCCGGGGCCCGCACGGCTCTCCTGACCCACGCGGCGGCCACCATCGGCGCCATGTCGTGCAATCCGGCCATCGGGGGTCTCGGCAAGGGCCATCTGGTGCGGGAGATCGATGCTCTCGACGGCTTGATGGGCCGGGTTGCCGATGCCGGAGGCATTCAGTTCCGGGTGCTCAATCGTCGCAAGGGGCCGGCCGTGCGAGGTCCGCGCGCCCAGGCGGATCGCAAGCTCTATGCCCGGGCCATGCGCGAGGCTCTTGCCGCCGTTGCCGACCTCACCGTCATCGAAGGCGAGGCCGCGGACCTTGAGGTGGTGGCCGGCAGAGTTGAGGCGGTGCGGCTCGGCGACGGGCGCCGGCTGAGGGCCGGCGCCGTGGTGCTCACCACTGGTACCTTCCTGAACGGATTGGTGCACATGGGTGACGTGAGCTTTCCCGCGGGGCGGATCGGGGAGCCGCCAGCCCTGGGGTTGTCCCCTGCCCTCTCCCGGTTGGGCTTCGCGTTGGGCCGGCTGAAGACCGGAACGCCCGCGCGCCTGGACGGACGCAGCATCGATTGGTCCGGACTGGAGATGCAGGCCGGGGATGATCCGCCGGAGCCGTTCTCCGCCCTCACCACCAAATTGCCGAATCCTCAGGTGGAGTGCGGCATCACCCGGACCACCACGGCCACCCATGACGTGATCCGTGCCAATCTGGGGCGGTCGGCCATGTATTCCGGCCGCATCGAAAGCCGTGGGCCGCGCTATTGTCCGTCCATCGAGGACAAGATCGTGCGTTTCGGCGATCGCGATGGCCACCAGATCTTCCTGGAGCCGGAGGGCCTGGACGATCACACCGTGTATCCCAATGGCCTGTCCACCTCGTTGCCGGAGGAGGTGCAGGCGGCTTTTCTGCGGACCATTCCGGGCCTGGAGCGGGTGGCGATCCTGCGGCCTGGCTATGCCATCGAGTACGACCATGTGGACCCCCGCGAGCTGGCGGCGACGCTGGAGGCGCGACGGGTGAAGGGGCTGTTCCTGGCGGGACAGATCAACGGGACCACCGGTTATGAGGAGGCCGCGGCCCAGGGTCTGCTGGCGGGGCTCAATGCGGCGCGGCGAGCGTCCGGGAGCGATGGCGTCGAGATCGACCGGGCCACGGCCTATCTGGGCGTGATGGTGGACGATCTGGTGACGCGGGGCGTGAGCGAGCCCTATCGCATGTTCACGTCGCGGGCCGAGTATCGGCTCACCCTGCGCACCGACAATGCCGACCAGCGGCTGACCCGGCTCGGCGCGGAATTGGGTGTTGTTGGGCGGGGGAGGCTGGAGGCGTTCGAGGGCCGCATGGAGGTGCTGGATCGCGCGCGGGCGATGGTCCACTCGCTGAGCCTCACCCCCAGCGAAGCGCAGCGCCATGGCCTCAACCTCAACAAGGACGGGCTGCGTCGCTCGGCCTTCGACCTTCTGGCCTATCCGGCTGTGGACATGGCGCGGCTGAGCCGGATCTGGCCGGAACTGGGAGGGTTGGAACCGGGCATTGCCGAGCAGGTCGAGGTCGATGCGAGATATGCGGTCTATCTGGAGCGGCAGGCCACGGATATCGCTGTGCTGCGGCGGGACGAGGGGCTGAGCCTGCCGGATGATCTTGCATATGAGTCCCTCCCGGGCCTATCGAACGAGCTGAAGCAAAAGTTGACGCGGGTGCGCCCGCGTACGGTGGGTCAGGCCGGACGGATGGAGGGCATGACTCCGGCCGCGCTCACCTTGCTGGCGACCTATGCCAGGCGCTCCGGAGGCGTCGTTCGTCACCACGACACGGATGCGCCGGCGATGGCGCCGTCGGCGGTGTGAGCCGGCAGGAGAGGCGCGAAAATGACGGGCAAGGCGGATGCAGGTGAAGACGAGGCGAGCCAGCGGCAGGCGGTGGAGCGTGCTGTTTCACGTGAAACATTTCAGCGCCTGACGCTTCTCGTGGAGCTGCTGCGCAAGTGGCAAGGAACCATCAATTTGGTTGCTCCGGCGACGGTGCCGGATATCTGGCGGCGTCATGTGCTGGATTCTCTTCAATTGATGGATCTTGTCTCGCCTGCGGTCACCCGTTGGGTGGACCTCGGTTCCGGGGGTGGATTTCCGGGGCTGGTTGTGGCGGCGGTGCTGTCGCAGCGGTCGGGCGCCAGCGTGCATCTGGTGGAAAGCGACACGCGCAAGGCCGCGTTTCTGCGCGAAGCGATTCGCCTTGCCCGGTTGCCGGCGCAGGTCCATGCGGAGCGAATCGAGACGATTGCCCCCGCCCTTGCTGAAGGAACACAGGTGGTTTCTGCTCGCGCCCTTGCGCCGCTGCCAAAATTGCTGGCGCTGGCGGCGCCGTTTCTCGCTTCCGGGGCGCTGGGGGTGTTTCTGAAGGGGAAGGATGCCACGCGTGAATTGACCGACGCGCGTAAAGGCTGGACACTCGACGCCGAGCTCACTCCAAGCCGGACCGACCCTGCCGGGCGGATCATTGTGGTGAGGAGCGCGACCGTGCTGAAACACCTGGACGATGCGGGATCCTCCGCCCCTGGTCGATCCGACCCGGGGGGACATTGATCCGCCTCGCCACCCTGTCTGATCTGATGAGATCGAGGATCGTCGACCCATGAGCGATCTTAACCCTGCTTCTCCCCCCTCCCCCGCGCCTCGCGCGCGGGTTCTCGCGTTGGCAAATCAGAAAGGCGGCGTGGGCAAGACCACCACCGCCATCAATCTCGGCACCGCGCTGGCCGCCATTGGCGAGAAGGTGCTGGTGGTGGATCTCGACCCGCAAGGCAATGCGTCCACCGGGCTCGGCATCGACCGGCGGGCACGGCAGCGCTCCACCTATGATGTCCTGGTGGGCGAGGCCACGTTCCGTGAAACCATCCTGGAAACAAGCGTTCCGGCCCTGCATGTGGCGCCCTCGACGCTGGATCTGTCCGGCCTGGAACTGGAGATCGCCTCGGCACGTGATCGCGCGTTCCGGCTGCGCAACGCGCTTCAGGCCCTCGCTGAAGATGCGACCGCGCAGCGCTACACCTATGTGCTGGTGGATTGCCCGCCCTCGCTCTCTCTGCTGACGGTGAACGCCATGGCGGCATCCGATGCCATCGTCGTGCCGTTGCAGTGCGAGTTCTTCGCGTTGGAAGGCCTCTCCCAGCTCATGAAGACGGTGGATCAGGTGCGGGCGGGTTTGAACCCCGCGCTGGTCATCCACGGCATCGTCCTCACCATGTATGACGGGCGCAACAACCTGTCGGAACAGGTGGTGCAGGATGTCCGCGCGTTCATGGGGGAAAAGGTCTACGAGACCATCATCCCGCGCAATGTGCGTATTTCCGAGGCGCCATCCTATGGTAAGCCGGCTCTGCTCTATGACCTGAAGTGCGCCGGCTCACAGGCTTATCTGAAGTTGGCATCCGAGGTGATTCAACGCGAGCGGGCGGCCAAGGCCGCGGCGTGAGGTCGAAGTCTGGAATGAAGGAAAGCCAGTCCATGGCGGAAGAACCGCGCTCTCGGCTGGGCCGGGGGCTCGCCGCGCTGATCGGCGAGATGAACGATCCGCCGCAGGCGCCCCAGGCGGAAGCCGCCGCGCCAGCGCGGACTGGAGCGCCGCGGCGTTTGCCCATCGAGCACGTCCGCGCCAACCCGCGCAATCCCAGGCGGGCCTTTCTTGAGGAGGGGCTGGAGGATCTGACCGCCTCGGTGCGGGAAAAGGGCATCATCCAGCCCATCGTGGTGCGGCCGCTGCCGATTCCCGATGCGTTCGAGATCGTGGCAGGTGAGCGGCGCTGGCGCGCGGCGCAGCGTGCGGCGCTGCACGAGGTGCCGGTGATCGTGCTGGAGCTGACCGATCGCGAGGCATTGGAAATCGCGATCATCGAGAACGTGCAGCGGGCGGATCTCAACGCAGTCGAGGAGGCCCAGGGCTATGAATCCCTGATGGCCGAGTTTGCTTACACACAAAACGATCTTGCAAAGGTAATAGGCAAGAGCCGCAGCCATATCGCCAACACCCTCCGGCTTCTCAAGCTCCCTGATGAAGTGAAGATCTATCTCGCCGATGGACGGCTGACGGCAGGACATGCACGGGCGTTGGTGGGGCAGGAGAACTCGGAGGAGATCGCCCGGCAGGTGGTGGCGAAGGGCCTCAATGTGCGCGATGTGGAGGCATTGGTGAAGGCCCGTGCCAGCGCCGGCACCGCGCCGTTGCCTTCGGTCCGCCGGGTGCGGGAGGATGAGAAATCCGCCGATACGCGGGCGCTGGAACGGCGGCTGGGAGAAGCTCTGGGCCTCAGCGTGACCCTGGAAAGCCGGGGGGAGACCGGTGAGCTGAAGATCCGGTTCGGCAACCTGGACCAGCTTGACGATCTATGCCGCCGTCTCGGGGTCGACTGACCGGCGTGAGGCTTCCGGTGGCGTGGTGGCCGCTTGCTTTCCCCGTGCCGGCAGAGGGTTGCCTGTCGGCGTCGAAGGGCTGCTCTCACCGCTGAGGTCGGGCAAGGGAGGCGAGAGCAGGCGTATCGCAGGGTCGGTGGACGGGGCCTACCGGGACATAGCCCCCTGCCCTGGGAGGTGCGTCCCTGTGAACAGCTCGCTGCTGCCAAAGCCCCGTAAGCTTGACTCCCGGGCCTTTGGTCAAGCCCGCGCGGCGCTTGAGCGGACCCACTTGGCGCCGGTCGAAGACCGGGTCCGATGGCATGAGGCTGGCTGTCGGCGGCGCTGGTGCGACGTGGAATTCCGGTGAACGGATTTTCGTGGCAGAGCGCGCCAGTGCCGATGCCTGGTGCAGACGCGGAGCTGCGCCTCTGCTGCATGAAGATGATCCGGCGAGATCCTCGGCACGACAACTGGTCGGTGTCCCGATGAGGATGCGTGCATCGAGCTGCGGGGCCACCACAAGGCAATAGTGCGCAGCATGACGGGCGAAAGGAGGGGCGATCGGTCCCACGGCCCGCGATACGCCGGACCTCGCTGAAAACCCATGTCGCCACATGATGTCGGCATATCGGGTTTTCGATCACCTCCACGGCACGATCCTATGTCGCGCCGCAGAGGTTTTCATCGGTGATCGATCACTGTGCCATCCAGCGCCGCTCAAACGGCGGGCGCGGCCTTGCGGCGGCTGGGCTTCTTGGGCGGGGCGACAGGAACTTTCTTGCGGCTCTGGCCCAGGCCCATGTTCTTCGCCAGTTCCGAGCGGGCGGCGGCATAGGCGGGCGCGACCATGGGATAATCCTTCGGCAGGCCCCACTTTTCGCGATAGACGTCCGGAGTCATGCCGTAGCTGGTGCGCAGGTGGCGCTTCAGAGACTTGAACTTCTTTCCGTCTTCAAGACAGATGATGTATTCCGGCGTTACCGACTTCTTCACGGGAACAGCCGGCTTCTGCTCTTCAACAGGCGGAGCGGCCGGGGCGCCAAGCTGGCCGAGGGCGCGAAACACGGATTCGATCAGGGCCGGAAGATCGGCCGCGGCCACGCTATTGTTGCTCACATAGGCGGCCACGATGTCCGCGGTGAAGTCGATGTGACTCGGCGACTGCGGATTGGAGGAGGAGTCGCTCACAGGGCATCCCTTTCTGCTTGCGCGCTGCGGCTGTCGCATGGGCAGCACTGATTTTATAGAAATATCCGCAAAGCCGATGCTTCGCAAATATTTTATAGCAGAGGTCAGTCCAGTTACAATGAGGTGCTTCAAAAAACCTGAAAATCAAGCGTCATGGCCGCTTTCACCAGGGACTATAGGGTCCTTCCGGGAGGAAAATGAAATGCAGAGAACGCGGGCATGGAGCCTCATGATTCGCGCATCCGGGGCTGTGAAAGTCAGGGCTGGGGACCATGGTGAAGTCGAGGTGGCAACCGATGGCTGCATGAATTGGTCGTGGCGGCCGGTGTCGCTTCACCACGGCTCCAGGAGTGCTTGGGGATGACCGGTGGTGGCGTGCCAGCCAAGTCCTCGCCGGGCATAAACCGATGCCGCGGGGCGGCGTGAGCGTTGAACACGAGCGGGCGATGCTCCTCTGCTGGCGTAGATCAGAAATGGCCTGGCAGGTCCGCGAAGTGCCCAGGAATTGAATTGCGACCGCCTAGAACAAAGGTGGCGAAGGCGCGCGTTTGCGCTTCTCGCGCCCCGGGGGGGCAGGGCAGGAGGGTGTGACGGCGGCTGGTGGTCCTTCGTTCCCGCGCGCTGGTGGCGCAGGGCTGGTGGCCGGAGGGCCTGAGTTCAGCCGGCGGCCCATTGGCGTCGCGCCGGCGAAGGTTTACATGCGGCGTCGGCCGTCATTCCGATGCCGGAGGAAAAGAAGACCATGCCCCGCGCTGTCGCCGGCCCCGAAATCGAACGCCTGATCCAGCTGCTGGCGCGGTTGCCCGGTCTGGGGCCGCGCTCGGCGCGGCGCGCGGTGCTGCAGCTCATCAAGAAGCGGGAGGGGCTGATGGCGCCGCTCGCCCGGGCTCTGACCGAGGTTCTGGACAAGGTGGTGGAGTGCAGCGTGTGCGGCAATGTGGATGTCTGCGACCCCTGCACCGTGTGCACCGATCCGGTGCGCGACCGCCGGCTTCTGGTGGTGGTGTCGGACGTGGGGGACCTGTGGGCGCTCGAACGCGCCAGCGTCCTGAATGCCCGTTACCACGTCCTGGGCGGGGTGCTGTCTCCCCTCGACGGGATCGGGCCGGACGACCTCAACCTGTCGAAGCTGGTGGCGCGGGTGCATGACGAGACCTTCGCCGAGGTGATCCTGGCGCTCGGCGCCACGGTCGATGGTCAGACCACCGCCCATTACATCACCGATCTGCTCCGCGACCTGCCGGTGCGGGTGACTCGGCTCGCCCAGGGCGTGCCGGTGGGCGGCGAACTCGATTATCTCGATGAGGGCACCTTGTCGGCGGCCATCCGCGCCCGCACCCAGATGTGAGCCGCCGCACCGCCTGTCGGCGCCACGGGGGCCGGGCGGTCGACGAGGTCAGGGCGTGCCGGTGTCCGGGCGGAAGAAGGCGTGAGAGGCCCGTAGCGCCGCCGCGGCCCGGCGCAGGCTGTCGGCCCCGTCCCGGCCCTCGCGGGCAAGGCGGCTCGCCGCGCGATCGAGGGTGGCGGCGACCCGCTCCGGCTGTTCGCGGACCCGGCCGACGCTGGCGAGGGCGGCGGTGAGGCTGCGGGACAGGCTGTCGGTCAGCGCGCCCTCGGCGCGGCGGGCGTGCAGGGTGCCGATGGCCCCGCCGAGGGCGAGGGCGGCCAGGCCGCCATCCACGGCGGCGCGGGACGGGGCGCCGGATTTCTCGCTCCAGCGCACCAGGCGCAGCAACCGATGATAGAGCCGGGCCCGCCAGCGGGCGGTGGCACGGGCGTCGACGGGTGCGCGGGCCATGGCCTTCAATTCGTGAAGCATCATCCCGACCAGCATCGCCCGGCGCCGCCGCGCGTCCATCGGAAAGGCGAGGCGGAACGCGACGAGCGCGATCAGCGGCCCGAGCAGCATCGCGGCGACCATCTGCGCCATCCCCGCCGGCGTGCCATGCAGGGGAAACGCCGGCTGCAGCAGCAGCAGCAGCGACATGTTGTAGTCCATTCCCGCCAGCAAGGTGGTGCGATGGGCCATGACGAAGGCGCCGAGCAGGATGAACGGGGCGGTGAGCGCGATCACCTGGCCCATGTCGGCGGCCAGCGGCAGGGCCAGCCACCGGGCCGCCAGGGCCGCCAGCGCTCCGGCCGCCGAGCCGCCGAGCACGAAGCGCATGGCGAGGGCGGGATTGTCGAAGGTGGAAAACAGCGATGTCATGATCGCCGCGCCCATCAGCATGAAGGGGCCGTGGCTCCAGCCGGTGACGAGCCACGCCGCGCCCACCACCAGCACCGCGCCGCCGGCGCGCAGGGTGGCGATGCGCGCGCCCGCCACATCGCGATGCAGCAGGAATGCGGGAGCTTCGTCCCGGGCTTGCTCCATGTCCGTGGCGTCAGGGGCCTGAAGGCTTTGATAGGCGTGGACGACGCGCGCGACCGTGCCGGCGAGGTCGCCGTCATCGGGGTCGCCGGCGAGGCGCTCGGGCAGGTGCGCGAGGGGCATGGTGTCCGGCCCGGCGGTGTCGAGGGCCGTGGCGGCGGCGCACAGGGCGGAAAGGCCGGTTTGCCGCTGCCGGGCGGTGGGCGCGGCGCCGGCGCGGCCGCGCGCGAGGATGAGCGCGCCCAGCAGGGCCGCCATCAGCGTGCGCAGCCGCCTGGCGGCCCGGCGGCTGCGGCGCGATCCGGCGGCGTGGAGGTCGAGGGCTTCATCGACGGCCGCCATCTCCGACATGATGGCCTGCTCTTCCGCGAACACGCCGGCGGTGTCGGCGGTGTCCAGCGCCCCGGCGAGATGGCGCAGCACCCGCGCGGCCAGCCGCCGCGCCCGGCCCATGAGCTCGGATTCGGCGCTGGGGGGCGTGAACAGCCAGCCCACCGCGAACGACACCGCCACGCCGATGCAGATGGTGAGCACCCGGTCGAGGGCGAGCCCGTAGATGTGCGTGGGGTGGCTGAAGTCCACCAGCGCCACCATGGCGGCTGAATAGCCGGCGAGGATGGTGCCGTAGCCGGTGAAGCCGCCGATGAGGGTGCCCGCCCCCGCGCACAGGCCGATCCAGATGGCAAGCCCGAGCACCATCAGGGCCGGCGTGTCGGCGCAGCCGAGCATCAGGGCGACGCCGACCAGGGCGCCGGCGAAAGTGCCGAGGATGCGGAAGACCCCCTTCTCCAGGAGCTGGCCGCGTGTGGGCTGGGCCACCACCCACACCGTCATGGCCGCCCATTGCGGATTGTCGATGCCGAGTGCGGCGGCCAGGACGAGGGCGAGCACCGCCGCGAACGCGGTGCGCAGGGTGAAGGCGAGCCGGGGGCCGTCGAAGCCCAGGCGGCCGAGGGCGGAAGGGGCGGGCATCAGCGCAACGGGGCCGCGAGCGCGTCCGCCGCCTGGATGCGGCCGTCGATGCGGGTGAAGGCGGACATCAGCAGGTCGATCTCGGCATCCGAGAGGTCTTCGAGCAGCTGGTCCTCGACACGGGCGAGCTTGGCGCGGATGTCGGCGACGGCGGCACGCCCCGCCGGTGTCAGGTGAAGGCGCTTCTGGCGGCGGTCGTGCGCGCCGGGGCGGCGCTCGACCAGGGCGCGTTCGGCCAGCAGATCGATGAGGCGCACCAGGGTGGAATCGTCGATGCCGACGGCCAGGGCGAGGTCCTTCTGGCACAGGCCGTCGCCGCGTTCGGCGAGGTGGACCAGGGGCGCCCAGCTGGCATCGCTGAGGCCGATGGCCGCAAGGCGGTGGTCGAGCGCCCGCCGCCAGCGGCGGGCCACGCCCACCAGCTGGATGCCGAAGCGGCGGCGGTTCGGCGGATCAGTTTGCATTCAATTAGTTTGAATTAAAATTAATTGAGTTTCAAGCGGACGGCCATGCGGTGGCCGCATGGCCGCCCATCTGCTCGCGTGCCACCGCGCGGGCCCGAACCCGGGAGGCGGGCGTCCCCGCTCCGTTCCCGTCCGCGTCGCCGGCCGGCGTCCGTCCGCCGGCAGCGCGGTGCGTGTGGTCAGTTCTGCAGGTGCTCGTACCGGCGGTCGGTGAGGGTCTTCAGGAAGGCCACCAAAGCGTCGATGCGCTTGTCATCCAGGGCCGGGCCGGTCTCCAGCTCGGTCAGGGAGATGTTCTGCTCAACCTCCGGCGGATCAAACGGCTTGCCGGTCTCGGGATTGATGTGCCGGGCGGGATTCTTGGTGTTGTAGGTGTTGTAGAAGAGGATGACGGTCCGCAGGTCCTTGAACACCCCATTGTGCATGTAGGGGCCGGTGACGCCCACGTTGCGCAGCGTGGGCGTCTTGAAGCGGCCGGCCTGAGCGGTCTTGGCCTTGCCCTTCAGGGCCGGGTTCTGGGCGAGCCCCAGGTCGCGGCTGCCCGGCTTCAGGCCGGCGGCGGCGCGGGCCGCCGCGTTCTGCGGCACGCCGATGTTGTGGAACTCATAGGAGGTGAAGGTCTCGCCGGCGGCGCCGCCCTGCTGGTCCAGGCGGTGGCAGAGGCTGCAATTGGTGAATTGCTGGGAGAAGAACAGCACCCGCCCCAGTTCCTCCTGCTCGGTCAGCTTCGCCTCGCCCCGCAGGGAGCGGTCGTACTTGGAATCGAAGGGGGCGAACACCGGCGTGGTCTCGAAGGCGGCGATGGCTCTGGTCATCGCCCCGTACCCGGCGTCCGGACTGTTCAGCACGCCAGCGCCATAGAGCGTGTCGAAGGCGCTGACATAGGCCGGGTTCTCCTTCAGGCGCGCGACCACGCTCGCCTTGTCCGGCATGCCCATCTCCAGCGGGTTCAGCGGCGGGCCGCCGGCCTGCGCGGCGAGATCGGCGGCGCGGCCGTCATGAAACTGGCCACCCTGGAAGAGGCCGGGCTTGCTGGAGCGGCCGAACGGCGGGCTGAATTTCGCATAGGCGGCCGTCGGCGCGTTGCGATCGCCGAGGGAGGTGCCGTCATCGCCGAGCGACACCGCGCCGCCCGCCGCCGGGGTCTGGCGCGGATCGGTGAAGGCGTGGTCGGGCGAATGGCAGGAAGCACAGGACTGGGTCCGGTTCTTCGACAGGTTGGTGTCGAAGAACAGCGCCTCGCCCAGCTTCTCCGGCGTCGAGAGATCGCCGCCGCCCTGGGCGCGCACGCCGGGCGGCGCCGCGACCAGCAACGCGCTGGCGAGGATGGCGGCGAGCAGCGCCGCCCCGCCCTCGCCCCGGCCGGAGGGCCGAACTTGCCGGGGCGCCGCCGTGCCGGTGCCCGGCTCCCCAGTGTCGAGACCGATGCGCATCGCCGGGACATGGCCGCCGGAGGGGGCGGCAGGAAGGACAGTCACCATCTTGCTCCTTGCCGGCCACGTGCCGGCCGGCGACGCGGTCCGGCGCGCGGGCGCAACCGGAACCTGTGGAGCCATCAAGCGCGCTTCAGCTTTCCGCGACAATCCGGTAGTTTACGAAAGCGTAGCGGGATCAATGTATTAGAGTCATTCTAAAGAATTTTCCGCTGCGCTGCGGGAATTGCGGTGCAGCAAGGGTTTTGCTTCGCTTCCGTGCCGTCAGGCTCTAGTCTCGCAGCAAAGAGCGACACCGAGCTTCCATCGCCCATGCCCGCCGCCGCTTCGTCTTCAGATCTCGCGCAGATGGTCGGTCACACCTGTCTGTGCCTCGCCGTGCAACGGGCCAGCCGGGCCGTTGGCCGTTCATTCGACGAGGCCTTCCGCCCGCTCGGCCTCACCAACTGGCAGTTCTCCCTGCTCGCCATGCTGAGCCGGCCGGACTCGTTCACGGTGACCCGCCTCGCCGAGGCCATGGGCATGGACCGCACCACCATCACCTCGAACCTGAAGCCCCTGGCGCGACGGGGGTTGCTGGCGGTGGTGGCCGATCCGGGCGACCGGCGGGTGCGGCGGGTGACGCTGACGGTGGCGGGCGAGGCGTTGCTGGTGGAGGCCAGCGCGTTGTGGCGCGAGGTGAACGCACAGGTGGAGGCGCGCCTGGGCGAGGTGGACCCCATCACCCTGCGCACCGCCCTGGGCGAACTGGCGCGGCTCTGAGCGCATCCGTCCCGAACGGCCCTTTCGGCCGGGCGCCTCGTCCGCTCCTGTCCGCTCCCGGCCGGTGCTCTGGCGTGGTGGCGTAGCGCATCGTCGTCATGCGGGTCGATACCCATCCGCTTGAACAGGCTCCGGACGCCGCATCGGCGGGCGCGTGACGCGATCCCCTGCGCGCGGGCAATGCCGCGGCGCGCTGTCGTCGGTCCTGTGAATGGCGGTGCCTGCGTGGGTCGGGCCTACCCCACCGCGTCGAGGCCGATGTCCAGGATGGGCGCGCTGTGGGTCAGCCAGCCCACGGAGATCAGGTCCACGCCGGCGGCGGCGAGGGCGGGGGCGGTTTCACGTGAAACGCGGCCGGAGGCCTCGGTGATCATGCGGCCATCCACGCGCGCCACCGCCTCCTTCAGCGTGCCGGGCGACATGTTGTCGAGCAGCACCGCGTCGGCGCCGAGCGGCAGCAGCTCGGCGAGCTGGTCGAGGGTGTCCACCTCCACCTCGATCTTCACCATGTGGCCGGCATGGGCGCGCACCCGCCGTACCGCTTCGGTGAGGGAGCCGGCGACGGCGATATGGTTGTCCTTCACCAGCACCGCGTCGTCGAGCCCGAACCGATGGTTGGAGCCGCCCCCGGCGCGCACGGCGTATTTCTCCAGGGTGCGCAGGCCCGGCGTGGTCTTGCGGGTGCAGACGATGTGCGCCTTGTGCCCGCGCACCGCGGCCACCAGCCCCGCCGTGGCGCTGGCGATGCCGGACAGGCGGCACAGCAAATTGAGCGCCACCCGCTCGCCGGTGAGGATGCCGCGCCCCGGGCCCGACACCCGGGCGATGAGGGTGCCCGGCTCCACCGCTGCCCCGTCCCGCAGCCGGGCGTCGAAGGCGATGGCGGGGTCCATGAGGGCGAAGGCGAGGCGGGCGCAGTCGAGCCCGGCCACCACGCCGGCCTGGCGCGCCACCAGGTCCATGCGGGTGTGGTGGCCGGCGGGCACGATGGCGTCGGTGGTGATATCGCCGGCGCGGCCGAGATCCTCGACCAGGGCCGCGCGGACGATGGGTTCCACCAGCAGGGTGGGGAGCGCGGGCAGGTCCATCGGCAAGGCGTCCATCAAGCAGCGTCCATCGGTTGGAGGTTTATCGGCCGAAGGTCTTTGGGCCTGCTCCGGGAGCGGGCCGTCAGCGGGTGCGCAGGCGGGCGGCCGGGGTATCGGTAAGGCCGTCCGCCGCCGCCCAAGCCGCATCCAGGGTGAGCCGGGAGCGGGTCGCCTGGGGCAGGGCCGCGGGGAAGTCCGTGCGTGAATGGGCGCCCCGGCTCTCGCGGCGGTTCAGGGCCGACACCGCCATCATCAGCCCCACCAGGGCCGGATCGCTGGCGCCGCCGGGGCCGGCGGCCAGGGGAGCCAGGGCGGCGACGGCCGCGGCCAGCCCGGTTGCCTCGCGCAGCACCCCGAGATGGCGCGAGACGATAGCCCGCGCGGGGGCGGCGTCGGGCGCCGCCGGCATCTCCACCGGGCCGCGTCGCGCCGGCGCCGCCGGCTCCGCGCCGGCGAGGCTCTGCGCCACCCAACGGCCGCAGACCACGCCTTCCACCAGGGAGTTGCTGGCGAGCCGGTTGGCGCCGTGCAGGCCGGTGGAGGCCACCTCGCCGCAGGCCCACAGGCCGGGCACGCTGGCGCGTCCCTCGCCGTCCACCGCAATGCCGCCCATGTGGTAATGGGCCGCCGGGCGGATGGGGATGGGCTGGCGCGCCGGGTCGATGCCGGCGGCGGCGCACAGGCCGGCGATGGCCGGGAAGCGGCGGGCGAAGCCCGACCCCAGCGCCGCGCGGGCATCGAGATAAACTTCGCGCCCGGCGGCGAGCTGCGCCCACACGGCGCGGGCCACCACGTCGCGCGGCGCCAGCTCGGCGCCGGGCACATGGGCCAGGAAGCGCGTGCCGTCGGCGGTCACGAGGCTGGCGCCCTCTCCGCGCACCGCCTCGCTCACCAGGGCGAGGGGGCGAGCGGTGCCCGCCAGGGCGGTGGGGTGGAATTGAACAAACTCGAGGTCGGCGAGCACCGCCCCTGCCCGCGCTGCCAGGGCCAGGCCCTGGCCGAATGCGGAATCCGGATTGGTGGTGTGGGCGAACAGGGCGCCGACCCCGCCCGTGGCCAGCACCACCTGGCGGGTGCGCAGCACCGTGCCGCCGCCGTCGCGGCCAGCCACCACCACCCCGGCGATGGAGCCGTCGGCCAGCACCAGGCGGCGCGCCTCCACGCCTTCCACCACGGTGACTGAGGGGCAGGCGCGCACCGCGGCGGCCAGCGCCCGCACCAGCTCGCGCCCGGTGGCGTCACCGTCGGCGTGGACGATCCGCCGGCGGCTGTGGGCCGCCTCCAGGCCGAGGGCGAGGCCCCCGGCGCGATCGCGGTCGAAGCGGGTGCCGATGCGGCCCAGGGCGGCGATGGCCTCCGGCGCCGCTGCCAGGATGCGGGCGGCCAGGACGGGATCGCACAGGCCGTCGCCGGCGGCCAGGGTGTCGGCGAGGTGCAGGTCGGCGCTGTCGTCGTCGCCGATGCTGGCGGCCATGCCGCCCTGGGCGAGCGGGCTGGAGCCGTCGTCGCCGAGCCGGGCGCGGGTGAGCAGCACCACCGGCCGGGGCGCCAGGAACAGGGCGGCCGAGAGCCCGGCGACGCCGCCGCCCACCACCACCGGGCGATCGTCGAGGCCGTCGAGGCGCACGGTCATAGCGCCAGCATCCGCTCGACCGAGGCGCGGGCGCGGGCGGCCACCCGTGGGTCGATCTCGACCACGTGCTGGACCTCCTCCAGAGCCTTGCGGATGTTGCCCACGGTGATCTTCTTCATGTGCGGGCACAAGTTGCAGGGGCGCACGAACTCGAGGTCGGGATACTGGAGGGCGATGTTGTCGCTCATGGAGCACTCCGTGAGCAGCACCACGCGGGCGGGGCGCCGCAGCCCTACGTAATCGGCGATGGCGGCGGTCGAGCCGGCGAAGTCGGAGGCCTGCACCACTTCCGGCGGGCATTCGGGATGGGCCAGCACGGTGACGCCGGGATTGGCCTCTCTTAGTTCCGCCACGTCGGCGGCGGTGAAGCGCTCATGCACCTCGCAGGCGCCGGCCCAGGAGATGATCTCCACCCCGGTTTCCGCCGCCACGTTCCGCGCCAGATACTGGTCGGGCAGCATGATGACCTTGGAGCCGCCGAAGGATTCCACCACCTTGCGGGCATTGCCGGAGGTGCAGCAGATGTCCACCTCCGCCTTCACCGCCGCCGAGGTGTTCACATAGGCGATCACCGGCAGGCCCGGATGGGCGGCGCGCATGGCCCGCACGTCTTCCGGGGTGATGGATTCGGCCAGCGAGCAGCCGGCGCCGAGGTCCGGGATCAGCACCGTCTTCTCGGGGTTCAGGAGCTTCGCCGTCTCGGCCATGAAATAGACGCCGGCCAGCACGATCAGGTCGGCGTCGGTGGTCACCGCCTCCCGGGCCAGGGTGAGGCTGTCGCCGACGATGTCGGCGACGCAGTGGTAGATTTCCGGGGTCTGGTAGTTGTGGGCCAGGATGACCGCGTTGCGCTCGCGCTTGAGGTGCTGGATGGCATCGATGTCGTCCTCCATCAGCCCCCAATCGGCGGGGGGAACGATCCGCTTCACGCGGTCGTACAGGGGGGAGGAGGCGCGGGCGGTGGCCGAGCCGACGGCTGGCATTTCGACGGGCGTGACGGTGGGCATGGCGCTATACTCAGTTTGAGCATATTTCTGTCATATGCTTATACTGAGCATAAGCACTGTCAAGAGCGCGCGAGCGGCAGCTTTGTTCCCGAAAACGCGCGCTCGGCCAGCACCGCGTGGCGGAAGCGGAAGAGTTTCGCAGGCCGGCCAATACCTTCGGAGGTGCTTTCGCCGGTTTCCTCCACCAGCTCCTGCTGCTCCATGAGGCGGCGAAAATTCTGCTTATGGACGCTGCGTCCGGCCAGGGCTTCAACGCAGCGTTGCAGCTGCAGCAGGGTGAAGGTGTCCGGCATCAATTCGAACACCACCGGGCGGTACTTGATCTTGGCTCGCAGGCGGGCGATGCCGGTGGCAAGGATGCGCCGGTGGTCGCCGATCATGGCGTTGCCGGGCACCTCGGGCGTCGCCCCGGCGGGAGGCGCCCGGCGGGCTTCCGGCACCAGCCCGGCCTCATACAGCAGCTCGTAGCGCTGGAGCGTCATTTCGTCGTTCCAGGGATGCTCGTCGAGGCCGAAGGCGGTGGCGGCGCGCTGCCGGCGGGCGGCGCGGCCGGATGCGCCGGGCCCGGCCGCGCTCCAGGCGGCGAGGGCCGGGGCGATGAGACGGTCGATCACCGCCGGCCGGCCGGCGCGGTGGTCCTCCCAGGGAAAGTGATCGTACCAGCTGCGCCAGCCGCCTTCCCCATCGGACAGCTCGCGGGTGAGGCCGAGATAGCTGATGGAGATCGTGCGCGCGCCGCCCTCCCCGCCGCGATCCTTGTCGGCGAAGGTGTAGAGCTGCTCCACATAACCCAGCGGATGGTGGGTCTGCCGCTCCACCCAGGCGCGAAGGCCCGACTGCAGCGAACGATGGCCAAGCTCGAACGGACCGGAGGGCAGCGCCCGCCCGTCGTTCAGCGTCATCACCCGGGGGGCGCCGGAGGAGACGGCCACCAGCACGGCGATGAGATCGACCTGGATGGCGTGGACCGCAGGCCCCTCCGCCCGCTCGTCGGCCTCGGTCACCGGCGAAGCTCCGGAACGGCGGCGGCCGGTCGCACACACGGGGGGAGCCGGGCGAGGGATGCTCCGGCGTCACGCATCGATGCAGAGATCCGCGCGGGAGGCCAGGCGGACATCGCCCTTGCCCTGCTTCTTCACTTGATACATGGCCGCGTCGGCGAGGCGCATGAGCTCGGAATCGTTGCTGGAGTGCTGCGGGCAGAGGGCAATGCCGATGCTGGCGCCGACCGCGACCGTGATCACCGGCGAGGTCTGCCGCAGGCCGTAGGGCTGCTTCAGGACGTCGCACAGGCGCTGGGCCTGGGCCACCGCGAGGTTGCCGTCGGACAGATCGACCATGAGGACGGCGAATTCATCGCCGGAGAGGCGCATGGCGAAATCCTCGTGGCGCAGGTTGGCGCGCAGCCGGTGGGCGATGGCGCACAGCAATTCGTCGCCCACGGCGTGGCCATGGCGGTCGTTGACCTGCTTGAAGCCGTCGATGTCGATGTACAGCAGGGCGAAGCCGCCGCCCTGTCCCGACTGGGACAGGGAGCGGGACAGATGCTCCATGAACAGCAGGCGATTGCCGAGGCCGGTCAGGGAATCGTGGGTGGCCATGTGGCGGATCTGCTTCTCCACCCGCCGCCGTTCCTCGATTTCCACTTCCAGCTGCCGGTTGCGCTTCTCCAGCTCCTCCATGGCAGCCTTGAGCCGCATCTTCGAGATGTGAAGCTCCAGGAAGACCGTTACCTTGGACAGCAATACGGCGTCGTTGATGGGTTTGGCGATATAGTCCACCGCGCCGAAAGTATAACCCTTGAGCCGATTGATGTCGTCGAGATAGGCGGCGGTCACGAACACGATGGGGATGTCGCAGGTGCTCGGATCGTTGTTGAGCAGGGCCGCGACCTCGAAGCCGTCCATGTCCGGCATCTGGACGTCGAGCAGGATCAGTGCGAAGCGGTGGTCGAGGCACAGCGCCAGGGCTTCGTTGCCGGACCGGGCCTCGTGGATGTCCGCGTCCACCGGCGCCAGCAGGCGGCGCATGCCGGCGAGGTTGGCGGACACATCGTCGACGACGAGGATCTTTGGGCGCGGCTCGCCGCTGGTCACGCTGTTCATGCCCGGCTTTCCCTGTTGATGCGCGCGGCCAGATCGGCCAGCGGCGCGCACAGGTCGGCGCCGGCGCGGTCGAGGGCGGCCTGGGGCATGGTTGGAACCTCCGAATCCTCAGGCGCTTGAACCAAGGCCAGACCTCCCGACAGACGGACCTGAACGAGACCTTCCGCACCGTCGCAGCTCGCACCCGTGAGAACAACTGCAATAAGGCTTGACTGGCATGCTCGCGCCGCAGTCTCGAACAGGACGTCGATTGCCGGCCGGGAGAAGCACACTTTGGGGTCTACCGAAAGGGAAAAGTGGTAATCCGGCTCAATCATCAGGTGGTACCCGGCGGGTGCCACATGGACGCGCCCGGCGGTCACGGGCATGCGCTCCCGGGCCAGGGCCACGGGCAGGGCCGAGCGGGCGGCGAGCACGTCGGGGAGAAGGTCGGGGCCGTCCTGGCCCACGTGGTTCACCACCACCACGGCGGCGGGCAGGTCGCGGTCGAGGGCGGCAAGGAGCCTCTGCAGGGCGCCGGGTCCGCCGGCCGAGGCGCCGATGACCACCACCCGTGTCATGCCGTCAGCCCCTGCTTTTCAGCCGATAGAGCTGGGCATCGCCGTCGATGGTCTGGAACCGCGCGCGGGCGGCGGAGAACTGCAGGTTCTCGCGGGTGCCGATGCACAGGAAGCCGCCGCGCACCAGGCTGTCGGCGAAGGTGCCCAGGACCCGGTCCTGCAGCGGGTTGGAAAAGTAGATCAGCACGTTGCGGCACAAGATCAGGTGCGCCTCGCAGAACACCGTGTCGGTGACGAGGTTGTGCTCGGCGAAGGTGACGCGCGAGATCAGGCGCTCGTCGAGCTTCAGGAAGTCGTAGCGGGCGTGATAATAATCGGAAAAGCTTCCCGCCCCGCCGCTGTCGAGATAGCGCCGCGCCGCGTCGCGGGCATCCTGCAGCGGAAAGATGCCTTCCCGCGCCCGCGCCAGCGCATCGGCGGAGATGTCGGTGGCATAGATGCGCGCGCGCTCATAAAGCCCGGCCTCGGTGAGCAGGATGGCGAGCGAATAGACCTCCTGTCCATGGGCGCAGCCGGCCTGCCAGATGTTGATGGCCGCATAGGAGGAGAGCAGGGGGAACACCTTCTCCTTCAGCGCCCGGAAGGTGTGCGGGTCGCGGAAGAATTCCGAGACCGGCACCGAAAGGTTGGAGATGGCCTCGGGTATGCGGCCGGGATCGCGCAGCAGCAGGTCGGTGAGGGCGGTGATGGAGGAGGCGCCGAACCGGGTGACGAGGCCGCGCACGCGGCGCGTGAGCGAGGCGCGGCTATAGCCGGAGAAGTCGTAGCCGTAGCGCCGGTCGAGGGCGGTCACGAACAGGTCGAGCTCCAGCTCTTCCAGCGCCTGCTGGCCGTCGGGACCTGTCATCGCGGCGGCAGCCAGGCGCGGATCATGGACAGCAGCTTGGGCACGTCGATGGGCTTGGAGAGATAGTCGCTGGCCCCGGCGGCGAGGCATTTCTCGCGGTCGTCCTTCATGGCCTTGGCGGTCAGGGCGATGACGGGCAGCCGGGCGAAGCGGGGCTGCTTGCGGATCTCGGTCATGGCCTCGTAGCCGTCCATGACCGGCATCATGATGTCCATGAGCACGATCTCCAGCTCCGGATGGGCGTCGAGCTGGGCCAGGGCCTTGGCGCCGTCCTGCGCCAGGGTGACGTCGATGCCCTTGCCGCGCAGCACCTTGGCCAGAGCATAGATGTTGCGCATGTCGTCGTCGACCAGCAGCAGCTTGCGGCCCTTCAGGTCGCCGTCCGGGTCCACCGCCAGCGTCGCGGAGTCCTGCCGCACCGAGTGCAGGAACAGACTCACCTCGTCCATCAGCCGCTCCGGCGAGCGCGCCCCCTTGATGACGATGGAGTCGGTGAAGGCCCGCAGCTTCAGGCTCTCCTCCTGGGTCAGGTCGCGGCCGGAATAGACCACCACCGGCACCTGCCGTTCGTCGGCGGCGAGCCGTTCCAGCAGCTCGAAGCCGGACATGCCCGGCAGGCCGAGGTCGAGTACCACGCAGTCGACCTGCTGATGGCCGAGGCACTCCAGCGCCTCCTCGCCGCTGCCGGCCTCCAGGATCTCCACCAGCTGGCCGCCGATGAGCTTGCGCACGGCGAGCCGGGCGGCCGGGTCGTCGTCCACCACCAGCACGCGGCGCGGCTGGCCGAGCGAGAAGTGAGTGAGGGTGGCGAGCGCGCCGTTGAGGTCGTCGGCGCTGACCGGCTTGGTCAGGAAGCCCACCGCCCCGAGGTCGCGCCCGCGCTTGGCGTCGTCCAGGGCGGAGACGAAATGCACCGGGATGTGGCGGGTGGAGGGATCGGCCTTCAGGTGGGTGATGACGGTCCAGCCGTCCATGCCGGGCAGCATCACGTCCAGCAGGATGCCGGTCGGCCGATAGCGGCGGGCGAGCTCCAGCGCGCTCTCCCCGTCCATCGCCGCCAGCACGTTGTAGCCCTTGCGCCGCACCAGGCTGAGGAGGGTGCGGGCGAACGCCGGATCGTCCTCCACCACCAGGATGGTGGTGACGCCGCCGCGCAGGGCGTCGCGGTCGTCCTCGATCGCGGCGGCCCGACGCGGCGGGGCGGGGGGCGGGACCACTTGCGGGCTGGGGGCGACCGGAGCGGGCGATTCCACCTCGTCCACCTTGCCCACCGGCAGCGTCAGGAAAAAGGTGGAGCCGGAGCCCAGCCGGCTTTCCAGCGTCACCTCGCCGCCCAGCAGGCGGGCGAGGCGCTGGGTGATGGCGAGGCCGAGCCCGGTGCCGCCGAACTGGCGCCGGGTGGACGAATCCACCTGCTCGAACGCCTCGAAGATGGTGCTTTTCTTGTTCTCGGGAATGCCGATGCCGGTGTCGGCGACGCTCACCACCAGGGTGTCCCCGCCGCCGCGGGCGAAGGTGACGGTGACGCCGCCGGCGGCGGTGAACTTGAAGGCGTTGCCGAGCAGGTTGTTGGTGATCTGCTCCAGCTTGCCGTCGTCGGACAGGATATGGGCCGGGGCGTCGGGCTGGACCACCACGGTGAAGTCGATGCCCTTTTCCTGGGCCACGTGACGGAAGTTGCGCTCCATGCGGGTGGCGACGGCGGGGATGGAGACCGGCTCCTGCACCACGTCCATCTTGCCGGCCTCGACCTTCGAGAGGTCCAGGATGTCGTTGATCAACCGCAGCAGGTTGGTGCCCGAGGACTGGATGATGACCGCCGCCTCCACCTCGTCGGTGTCGAGATGGCCCTGGTGGTTCTCGGCGAGGTCGTGGGCGAGGATGAGCAGGCTGTTGAGCGGCGTGCGCAGTTCATGGGACATGTTGGCGAGGAACTGCGACTTGTACTGGTTGGCGCGGGCCAGCTCGTCGGCGCGGGCTTCCGCCTGCCGGTTGATCTGCTCCAGCTCCGCTTTCTGGGCGGTGAGCTCGTCGGAGGAGCGGCGCAGCACGTCGTTGGAGCGCTGCAGCTCGTCCGCCTGCACCCGCAATTCCTCCTCGGAGGCGGCCAGCTTCTGCGACTGCAGCTGAAGCTGCTCGTTGGTGGTGCGCAATTCCTCCTGCTGGGTGCGCAATTCCTCCTCGGCCACGCGCAGCTCGGTGGTCTGGCGCTGGGTCTGCTCCAGCAGCTCCAGCGTGCGCAGGGCGCGGGCGAGGTTGTCGAGGGAGATGGCGGCGACGGGCGCCAGATCCATCAGCAGCCGCTCGGGCGCGCCGGAGAACGGCACGAAGCTCGCCAGCTCCAGCACCCCCAGCAGGCGGTTCTTGCTGACGAGCGGCACCGCCGTCACCGCGAACGGCCGCGCCTCCCCGGTGCCGGAATGGATGCGGATATAGTCCTCGGGCACCGGCGACAGCACGATCGGCTTGCGCTCGCGGGCGGCCTGCCCCACCAGGCCCTCGCCCAGGGCGTAGCGGGTGGACAGATGGCGCCGCTCGGTGAAGGCGTAGGTGCCGGAAAGAACGAGGTCCTGGCTGTTCTCCTGGAACGCGTAGAACACGCCGACGCCGGCATTGATGCGCGGCGCGAGGTCGGCGAGCAGCTCGTTGGCGAAGCTGGTCAGGTCCTCCGCCCGCTGCAGCTTCTCCGAGATCGCGCCGACGCCGGTCTTCACCCAGTTGCTGTCGTAGGTCTCGATCGCCATCCCCTTGAACACCTCGAGGGCGCGGGCGATGGTGCCGACCTCGTCGCGGCGGTGGGTGTAGGGCACCACGATGGAATGGTCGTGGTCCGCCAGCAGCTCCATGCGGCTGGCCAGCAGCCGCAGCGGCCGGCTGATGAGGCGGGCGCACAGCACCAGTGCGCCGATGCTGGACAGCAGGCAGGCGATGAGCGCGGCGAGGTTGACGGCGCGCAGCAGGTTTTCCGTCTGCTGCTGCTCGGCCCGGGCGAGCTGGAGCTCGGCGTCGGCGCGGTCGGCGACCTGTCCCAGCAGGTCGCCGATGGCGCGGCTGCCGCTCTCGCCGGTATCGCCGGTGGCGAACTCGCGCAGCGCGGCGCCGCTGGCCTCCGGCGTGACGTCGCCGCGCAGCGCCCGGTCGACGAGGGTCAGCAGCGGCGCCGCCGTGATCTGCGACCACTGGTCGTTGAGCTTGGCGGCGCGCGCGGTCAGGGTGCGCAGGGCCGGCGATCCGGCGGTGGATTCCTCAAGCGCGTCGAGGGCGGAGCTGACCCGCTCGTCATTGCTCTCCAGCCGCTGGCGCGCCACCGCCGGCTGGACCAGCGCATCCTGGACCAGGCTCAGCCGGCGCTCGCCGATGGCGCGGGCGGCGGTGTTGGCGAGGTTCATGTCGTGAACGAAGGCGTTGGCCTGCGCCTGGAGGGAATTGGCCCGCTGCAGCGTCAGGCTGTTGCCGGCCAGCAGCACCAGGAAGAGCGTGACCAGCACCAGGATGATGCTGCCCAGCTTCCATTGCAGCGACATGTCGGCGAGCCAGGATGTGAGCGATCTGGTTTCCCCATCCGGCGTCGTCCCGGACCTTGCCCCGGCCATGCGCGTCCCCATCCTGCTGCGGCTCCGATTGCGCCGGCATTCAACCACGCAATCGGAAACATGTCCTGAAGCCGCAGGGGGAAATGGGGAATCGCCGGGTGCCGCTAGGGCAGGATTTCGCGCACCCGCTCCACCGGCCGGCACAGCCGCACCCCGCGCGCGGTGAACACGAACGGGCGCTCGATCAGGGCGGGGTTCGCCGCCAGGGCATCGAGGAGCGCGTCGTCGGAGAGGGCGGGATCGTCGAGGCCGAGCTCGCCATAAAGCGTGCCCTTGCGGCGGACCGCCTCGCGCACCGGGATGCCGGCCGCGGTGATCGCGGCCTTCAGGTCCGCGCGGCTGGGTGGGGTCTTCAGGTACTGGACGATCTCCGGCTCGATGCCCGCCTCGCGCAGCAGGGCGAGGGTGTTGCGGGAGGTGCCGCAGGACGGGTTGTGCCAGATGGTGACGCGCGACGAGCCGCTCATGGCCGATGATCCGGGATAGGGAGGGGGAGGCGCCGGAGGGTCCGCCGCCGCCCCATCAAGGGCGGTGCGGCCGGCGGTGTCAATTGCCGCCCGCCGGCGGCGCGGGCGCCGGCCTCACACCGCGGCGAGGATCCGCGCCTGCAGGCCGGCCGCGGCCGGATCGCCGACATCGCGCCGGGGACGGGGCAGGTCGATGTCGATGTCGAGCGCCACCTCGCCCTGGCGCAGCACCAGCACCCGGTCGGCGAGTGCCACCGCCTCGGCCACGTCGTGGGTGATGAGCAGCACGGTGAAGCCGCGCTCGCGCCAGATGCGGGCGAGCAGGGCGTGCATCTCGATGCGGGTCAGCGCGTCGAGGGCGCCGAACGGCTCGTCCAGCAGCAGCACCGCCGGATGGCTCACCAGGGCGCGGGCCAGGGCCACCCGCTGCTTCTGCCCGCCGGACAGCACGAACGGCCATTCCCGGCCCCGGCCAGCCAGGCCGACATCGCCCAGGGCGGCGCCCGCCGCCTGTCGCCAGTCGGGCCCGCGGGCGATGCCCACATTGCCGAGGATGCGCTGCCAGGGCACCAGTCGGGCGTCCTGGAACATCAGCCGCACCTGCGGCATGAGGCCGGCGACCGGGTCCTCGCCGATGCGGATGGTGCCGGCGGTGGGGGCGTCGAGGCCGGCCACGAGGCGCAGCAGTGTGGTCTTGCCGCCGCCCGAGCGGCCCACCACCGCCACGAACTGGCCGGCGGGAATGTCGAGGTCGAGCCGGCGTAGCACCGGGCGGGGGCCGAAGGCCTTCTCCACGCCGTGAAGGCGGATCGGCTGGCCGCGCCATCGGGCCCGGGCGGGGACGGCGGTGTCGTGGGACGCCTGCTGGGGGGCCTGCGCGGCGAAGGTGGTGGCGGTCGGGCAGCTCATCAGCCGATCCCCCGGCTGCCCGGCTGGTAGGCGGGATGCCAGGCCAGGGCGCGGTGCTCGATGGCGCGGGTGAGGCTGTCGGCCAGCTTGCCGAGCAGGGCATAGGCGATGACGCCCAGCACCACCACGTCGGTTTGCAGGAATTCACGCGCGTTCATGGTCATGTAGCCGATGCCGGAGGTGGAGGAGATGGTTTCCGCCACGATCAGGGTGAGCCACATGATGCCCAGCGCGTAGCGCAGCCCCACCAGGATGGAGGGCAGCGCCCCCGGCAGCACGATGCGCCAGAACAGCGCCGCCGGCGACAGGCCATACACCCGGCCCATCTCGATGAGCCCGCGATCAACCGTGCGGATGCCGTGGAAGGTGTTGAGATAGAGCGGAAAGGCCACGCCGATGGCGACCAGGAAGATTTTCGCCTCCTCGTCGATGCCGAACCACAGGATGACCAGGGGAATGATGGCCAGGTGCGGCACGTTGCGCAGCATCTGCATGGTGGAGTCGAGCGCGGTTTCCGCCGGGCGCCAGACCCCGTTCAGGACGCCCAGGGCGAAGCCCAGGCCGCCGCCGATGAGCAGGCCGGTCAGCGCCCGCTCGGTGCTGACCAGCACGTTCGTCACCAGGCTGCCGTTCTGGAAGGTCTGCCAGAAGGCGGCCGCGACCGCAGCGGGCGACGGCAGCACCCGCGACGACAGCAGCCCGAAGCTGGCGGATGCCTGCCACACCACCAGGACCGCGAGCGGCACCGCCCACGGCAAAAGCGCCCGCGCGACGCCGCGACCCAGCCCCGCCAGCCGGTCCCCGCCGGGCAGGGCCGTCCCCGGGCGCGGCGCGGCCGGGGACTCGGCGAGGTCGGGGGCGACGGCAGCCCCGGTGGCGGCGTCGGTCATGATTTCGGCGCCCGCACCGCGTCGGAGATCTTCAGCGGCTTGGGAATCAGCCCGAGCGCGGCGAAGGTGTCGGCCACCTGCTGTTGCTGGGCCACCACGTCGGGGGTGAGGGGCTTCACGTCATACTGCTGGCGCCCCAGCGCCACCTCGAGAATCGGAACCGGAATGCCGATGAGGGGCGAGAACTGTTCCGCCGCCGCCCGCGGATTGGCCTTGGTCCAGGCGCCGATCTCGGCCACCGCCGACAGCACGGCATCCACCACCTCGGGGGCCTGCTGCACGAACTTCTGGGTGGAGAAATAGAACTGGTAGTTGGAGACGATGCCGGTGCCGTCGGCCAGGGAGCGGGCCCCCAAGGTCTGTTCCGCCGCCGCCTGGAACGGGTCCCAGATGGCCCAGGCGTCCACCGCGCCGCGCTCGAAGGCGGCGCGGGCGTCGGCCGGGGTCAGGAAGGCGGTCTTGATGTCGGAATAGGGCACGCCGGCCTTCTCCAGCGCCTTCACCAGCAGGTAATGGACGTTGGAGCCCTTGTTCAGGGCCACCGTCTTGCCCTTCAGGTCGGCGACGCTCTTCAGCGGGCTGTCCTTGGGCACCAGGATGGCCTCGCCCTGCGGCGCGGCCGGTTCATAGCCCACATAGACCAGCGGCGCGCCGGCGGCCTGGGCGAAGATGGGCGGCGCCTCGCCCGTATTGCCGAAGTCGATGGCGCCGGCATTGAGCGCTTCCAGAAGCTGCGGGCCGGCCGGGAACTCCGCCCATTTGACGCTGTAGCCGAGGGGCTTCAGCTTTTCTTCCAGCAGCCCGCGATTCTTCAGCAGGATCAGCGTGCCGTACTTCTGGTAGCCGATGCGCACCACCTTTTCCTGGGCGAGCGCGGGGGCGGCGGCAAGGCCGCACAGCAGCCCGCCGGCGGCAAGAAGCGAGAACGTGCGTCTGGAGAACAGGCGGGTCATGGTGCGGCTCCGAGTCTGGCGAGGGGGGTCAGAGGGCGAGGTTGCGGTAGCTGCCGGCCCAATAGAGCAGGGGATCGGCGGGCTCGGTGATGCGGGCCGCGACCACCCGGCCGAGGATGATGAAGTGGGAGTGCCGCTCGATGGCCTCCTCCAGTTCGCAGTCGAAGGCGGCCAGCGCGTCCGCAAGCACCGGCGCGCCGGTTTCCAGCCGGGTCCAGTCGGCGCCCTGGTAGCGCTCGGGCCCCTTCAGGCCGCCCTTGCCGGCGAACTGGTCGGCCAGGGTCTGGTGATGCGGGCGCAGCACGTTGATGGCGAAGCTGCGGTGCTGGCGCAGCACCGGCAGCGACGACGACGAGCGGTTGACGCAGATGAGCAGCGTCGGCGGATCGATGGAGAGGGACGACACCGAAGTGGCGGTGAGGCCGGTGCGCTCGTCTCCGGCGCCGACGGTGAGAATGCTCACCGCCCCCGCCAGCTTGCGCATGGCCGCGCGGTAGGCGAGCGAGGCCGGCGAGGGCTCCGGCGCGGTGACGGGCGTGGGGGCAGGAGCAGGAGCAGGGGCAGGAGCAGGAGTGGTCTGCGGGGCCAGGGTCTGGACGGTGGTGAAGGCGTTCATGCGGCTCTCCGAGCAACGCGGGCGATCGCCGGCGGCACGGGCGGCAGGGCTGGCGCGGCGGAGCTTGGGCCGCCGGAGCCTGCACGCGCCGAAAACCACGGGAAGGCGACGTGTAGAAAAAGGATAGACAGCCGCCCGTTGTTAGTCAATAAAGTCGATGAAGATTATGCGTTTGAATTGGAGATGACCGTGGCCGTGCCGCTGGAGCCGGCCGCGTCGCCGTCCGTCCCGCCGCTCCCACGCCGGGAGGACCGGCGCCGCCGGGCGTCTCCGTGCTCGTTCTGCCCCTGTCCCCGCCTCTTCCGCCGCGGCGCCCCCCGCCGTGGCGTCCGCCCCGGTGGCGGATGGATCGCCAAGGAGTTCTGATCATGACGGACACGCCCGCCCTCGCTCCCGCCACCGAGGCCAATGTGTTGTGGTTCCTGCCGACCCATGGTGACGGGCGCTATCTTGGCACCTCCCAGGGCGCGCGCGAGGTGAGCCTGGGCTACCTCAAGCAGATCGCCCAGGCCGCCGACCAGCTCGGCTATTACGGCGTTCTCATTCCCACTGGCCGCTCATGCGAGGATTCCTGGATCATCGCTTCCGCCCTGGCCGGCTTCACCGAGCGCCTGCGGTTCCTGGTGGCGGTGCGCCCCGGCCTGCTGGAGCCGGCGGTGGCCGCGCGCATGACCGCCACCCTCGACCGCATCTCCAACGGCCGCGCCCTCATCAACGTGGTCACCGGCGGCGATCCGGTGGAGAACCGGGGCGACGGCTTCTTCGCCGAGCATGCCGAGCGCTACGAGATCACCGCCGAGTTCCTGGACATCTACACCCGCCTGCTCAAGGGCGAGGAGGTCACCTACGCCGGCAAGCATCTGAAGGTCGAGGGCGGCAAGCTGCTCTATCCCACCGTGCAGCAGCCCCACCCGCCGCTGTTCTTCGGCGGCTCCTCGGCACCGGCCCACGACGTGGCGGCGCGGCAGGTGCAGAAGTATCTGAGCTGGGGCGAGCCGCCGGCCCAGGTGGCGGAGAAGATCCGCGACCTGAAGGCGCGCGCCGCCGCAAACGGGCGCGACCTCACCTTCGGCGTGCGTCTGCACGTGATCGTGCGCGACACCAATGAAGAGGCCTGGGCCGCCGCCGACAAGTTGATCTCCCACATCGACGACGCCACCATCGCCGAGGCGCAGAAGGTGTTCGCGCGCATGGATTCCGAGGGGCAGCGGCGGATGAGCGCCCTGCACGGCGGCCGCCGCGACAAGCTGGAGGTGAGCCCCAACCTGTGGGCCGGCGTCGGTTTGGTGCGCGGCGGCGCCGGCACCGCCCTGGTGGGCGATCCGCAGACCGTGGCTGCCCGCCTCAAGGAATATCTGGCGATCGGCGTCGATACCTTCGTGCTGTCCGGCTATCCTCACCTGGAAGAAGCGTATCGGTTCGCCGAGGGCGTGCTGCCGCTGCTGCCTCTGGCCTCCGGCACCCGCGCGCCGGGCGTGGTGACCAACCACCGCGGCCCGTTCGGGGAGATGATCGGCAACGCCTACGCGCCGAACGAGCGCCGCGCCTCGGCCTCCTGACCCCCCGGCGCCGCCGGACCATTTGCGCCGCCACGACCGCGCGCCGGCCGTGGCGGCTTCCGCTTTCCGCCAGGACGGCACCAACGGCGCGGATCGGCGCCGGAACTCTGGAGACGACTTATGCCTGATGCGTGGGGTGCCCGGCGTACCATTGTCGTGGTGGGCGGTGGGTTCAGCGGCACCTTGTTCGCTCTGGCCGCCAGCCTGCGGCCCGGTCTCGACGTGGTGCTGGTGGAGCGGGAGGCCCAGGCCGGCCTCGGCCTCGCCTATGGCGCCTGCGAGGGCTGCCATGTGCTGAACGTGCCGGTGGCCCGCATGGAAGTGGGCCTGGTGCCCAGCTTCACCTCCTGGCTGCAGGCCTCCGGCGCCGACCTCAGCGCCGCTTTGGCCGAGGCCGGGGGCGAGCTGTCGCAGGCGTTCGTGCCGCGCGGGCTGTTCGGCGCTTATATGGTGGAGCGGCTGGAGCAGGCGCTCGCCGGGGAGGGGGGCGAGCCGCCCCGGCTGCGGCGGGTGCGCGGCGAGGTGGTGCAGGTGGTGGAGCGCCCCAGCCCCGGGGTGGTGCTGGCCGACGGCCGGCGCATCGAGGCGGCCCAGGTGGTGCTCGCCACCGGCAACCTGCCGCCGAAGCCGCCGCGCGGGCGCGACGGCTGGTTCTACGACACCCCCCATTTCATTCCCGACCCCTGGGATGCCCGGGAACTGGGGAAGCTCGACCCCGACGCGCCTCTGGTGCTGATCGGCACCGGCCTCACCATGGTGGACGTGGCGCTGAAGCTGTCCCTGGCGGGCCATCGCGGGCCGCTGGTGGCGGTGTCGCGCCATGGGCTGGTGCCGGCGGTGCATCAGGCGGGCGGCAGCTTCGAGCCGTTCCTGACGCCCGAAGCGGCGCCGACGCCGGTCGCCGGCCTGCGCGCCATCCGCGCCGCCGTGCGCAAAGCGGCGGCGGCCGGTGTGCCCTGGCACCGGGTGATGGACGCGGTGCGCCCCGCCATCGCCGCGGTGTGGAGCCATTGGCCGCTGGCCGAGAAGGCCCGCTTTCTGCGCCACGCGCGCACCTATTGGGATGTGCATCGCCACCGCATGGCGCCGCGCATCGCCACCGGCTTCGCCGCGCTCACCGCCTCCGGGCAGGTCCGCACCGTGGCCGGGCGCATTGCCGGCTACCAGCGTCGGCCGGGTGGCGTCACGGTTTCCGTGCGCCATCGCGGTGCCGCCACCGTCGAGCGGCTGGACGTGGCGGCGGTGCTCAACTGCACCGGCCCGCGCTCCGATTTCGGCGACATCGGCCTGCCGCTGTTCGCGCGCCTGCGCGAGGCCGGGCGTATCGTGCCCGATGCCCTCGGGCTCGGGCTCGAAAGCCACGGCTGCGCGCTGGTGGATCGCTACGGCTTCGCCAGCGACTGGCTCTATGCCCTCGGCCCGCTGACCCGGCCGGCATGGTGGGAGATCACCGCCGTGCCGGAAATCACCGCCCAGGTGCACCGGCTGGTGGAAGAGCTGGCCGCGGGCGACAAGCCGGCCGGCGCCGATGGCCGCGCCGCCCTGCTGGCCGATTTCGTCAATCTCGGCGAGGGCATCTGAGGGGCGCCCGCGCCGGTGTCAGCCTGCTCAACGGGGGCGCGATCCAGGCCGGCGGCGCGGCCGGGCGTCGGGGAGCACCTCCCCGACGCCCGGCCCAAGGCCACCAGGGCCGTTGGCGCCGGCCCCACTGACGGTGGCGGGGCTTGGCTTCGGGCAGGGCGCTCGCGGCGCCTGCATCGGCCTTCGCCCGGGCTGGGGCTGGCGCCAGGGTCGGACGCGTGGCTGCGAGGGGGTCTTGGACACAAAGGGGGATTCCCGCCGTTGCCACACCCCTGCCCGCAGGTGGCAGGCGAGAGGGCCCGCGCTGCTGGCGCGGACGGCTCCCGGGGGGCAGGGCGCCGCTGCCGGGCGGGTACGACCCGTTTCGGGTCGGCGCGCCGGTCGGCGGGAGCCGCCTGACCCTCTCTTCGGTGTCTCCTGCCTGTTGGCCGGACGTCGCGCGGGCGTCCGAAGGGTTTACACCGCCGGTGTCAGCGGGCCGGGCTCTTCGCCGGCCACCGCCGCCGCCATCACCGGCTGGGCGGCCTGGTCGAGCCGGTGGGAGATGATGGCGAGCAGCAGGGCGAGGCCGGACAGGCTGGCGCCGATCCATGGCAGGTCCATGTAGCCGAGCCCAAGGGTGAGGCCCACGCCGCCGATGCCGGCGCCGATCGCATTGCCCAGGTTGAAGGCCCCCTGGTTGAGGGTTGAGGCGAGGTTCGGCGCATCCGCCGCTTCCTTCACGACCCGCATCTGCAACGGCGCCACCAGCGCGAACGCGAGCGCCCCCCACACGGCCAGGGTGAGCGCCGCCGGCAGCGGATGGGCGGTGGCGAGCGGGAACACCGCGAGCAGAACCACCAGCACCGCGGTGATGCCGATGACCGTCGGCATCAGGCTGCGGTCGGCGAGCCAGCCGCCGCCGAAATTGCCCACCGTGAGGCCGATGCCGAACACCAGCAGCATCAGCGTCACCCCATGGGCCGAGACGCCGGTATGGCTGGTGAGGATGGGGGCGATGTAGGTAAAGACGGTGAACAGGCTGGACGAGGCGATCACCGAGATCAGCATCGCCAGCATCACCTGCGGGCTGCCGATGGCCTTGGCCTCCCGCTTCAGCTGCAGGCGCGGCGCCGGCAGGTGGCGCGGCAGCCACACCGCGAGGGCGAGCGCGGCGATGACGCCGATGACGACCACCGCGAGGAAGGTGTCGCGCCAGGACAGCATCTCCCCCATGGCGGTGCCGAGCGGCACCCCCAGCACATTGGCGATGGTGAGGCCGGCGAACATCATGGCGATGGCCTGGGCCTTGCGGCTGGGCGGAGACAGCTCCGCCGCCACCACCGCGCCGAGGCCGAAGAAGGCGCCGTGGCACAGGGCGGTGACGATGCGCGCGCCCATCAGCAGCCAGAAGCTGGGGGCAAGGGCGCACAGCAGGTTGCCGGCGATGAACACGCCCATGAGCAGCATCAGCGCGTGGCGGCGGTTCATGCGGGCGGTGGCGATGGCGAGGAAGGGCGAGCCGAAGGTGACGCTCAGCGCATAGCCGGTGACCAGGAAGCCGGCTTCCGGAATGCTCACCCCGAGATCGGCGGCCACGTTGGGCAGCAGGCCGACGATGACGAATTCGGTGGTGCCGATGCCGAAGGAGGCGAGGGCAAGCGCCAGCAGGGCAAGGCGCACGGCTTTCGGCCCGGCGCCGGCGGCGGGAGAAGAAGGAACACCCATGAGGGACACCAGGACTTTGGATGGACTTCGCGCGGGCACCGGCCGGGCCCGGCCGCGCGGCCGTCGGGCCGCCATCGCGAAACGTGCCGCACTCTAGGCGGCGTCGCTGCGCCGCGAAAATGAAATCTCCGACTAGCTTCAAGGCGCAACGCGAATGGTGGCGGCCCCTGGGCGGGGCGGTGGCCGATTGCGGGCGGGCGTGACCGTGGCGACACGCTGCGATGCGGCAATGGGGCGGCTGCTGCCGCGCGGGACCAAGGGGGCTCGCGTTTGGCGCGGCGCAGGCTATATTGGCCGCGAATTGACCGGATGGTTCGCAGCCCCATGTTTCGCCTCACCTTGCCTTTGGCGCTCGCCGCCGCCTTCGCCCTGGCGGCGTGTGGCGTGAAGGGTCCGCTCGAGCCGCCGCCCGGCGCGCCTGTCGCGCCGCCGCCGCCGCAGGCCTCGGTGGTGGTGCCGCCCCCATCCACCAGCACCACGGGCTTCCATTCGGCGGTCTCGGCCAGCGACATGGCCAATACCGCCACGCCCCACGCGGACTGGGAAAAGAGCAAGCAGAGCGCGAGCGGCGCCAAGAGCGATCCGCTGCAGGGGGTGGCACGGCCCAAGACCCCCTTCATCCTCGACGGCCTGCTGTAAGGCCAGCGGCGAAGCGGCGCCCGCCGTCGGCGCCGGCGCGTTCGCCGGACTCTCGTTCACGCGCGTTCGCCGGCTGAGCCGGGGGTCGTTTCGTTGGCCCCGGCTCGCCGGAAACCGCCTCCCTGCGAAGACGTGTTTCCCCATGCATCATTTCGACTATCGCGACGGGCGCCTTCATGCCGAGGATGTGGACCTCGCGACCCTGGCGTCCGAGGTCCGCACGCCGTTCTATTGCTACTCCTCCGCCACTCTGGAGCGGCACTACAGCGTGTTCATGGAGGCCTTCGCCGATCGCGACGCGCTCCTGTGCTATGCCCTGAAGGCCAATTCCAACCAGTCGGTGATCGCCACCCTGGCCCGGCTCGGCGCCGGGGCGGACATCGTCTCGGTGGGCGAGCTGCGCCGCGCGCTGGCGGCGGGCGTGCCGGGCGGGCGCATCGTCTTCTCCGGCGTCGGCAAGACCCGGGAGGAGATGGCGGAGGCGCTGGCCGCCGGCATCCTCTGCTTCAACGTGGAGAGCGAGCCGGAATTGCAGGTGCTCTCGGAGGTCGCCAGCGCGCTGGGGCGCACCGCTCCGGTGTCCATCCGGGTCAATCCGGACGTGGACGCCCGGACCCACAAGAAGATCTCCACCGGCCGGTCCGCCACCAAGTTCGGCATTCCCATCTCCCGCGCCCGCGAGGTGTATGACGCTGTGGCGCGGCTACCCGGCCTCGCCGTGACCGGGGTGGACATGCACATCGGCAGCCAGATCACCGACATGGCGCCGGTGGAGAATGCCGTCACCCTGCTGGCGGAGCTGGCGCGCGACCTGATCGGCGCCGGCCACCGGCTGCACCACCTCGATCTCGGCGGCGGGCTCGGCGTGCCTTATGCGGCGAGCGACGCGGCGCCGCCGCCGCCTTCGGAATACGCGGCCGTGGTGCGCCGGGCACTGGGCGGGCTCGACCTGCCGCTGGTGTTCGAGATGGGCCGCATGGTGGTGGCGAACGCCGGCATCCTGGTCACCCGCGTGATCTATGTGAAGCACGGTGAGGGCAAGACCTTCGTCATCGTCGACGCGGCCATGAACGACCTGATCCGTCCCACGCTTTATGAGGCCCACCACGACATCTTCCCCGTCGCCGCGCCGGCGGCGGACGCGCCGACCATGGTCGCCGACGTGGTCGGACCGGTGTGCGAAACCGGGGATTTCCTGGCCCTCGACCGGGAGCTGCCGCAGGTGCAGGCGGGCGATCTCCTGGCGGTGATGACGGCGGGCGCCTATGGCGCGGTGCAGGCCTCCACCTACAACACCCGCGCCCTGGTGCCCGAGGTGCTGGTGAACGGCGCGGTGGCGGCGGTGGTGCGGCCGCGTGTGGATGCCGACGCGCTGATCGGGCTCGACCGCCTGGCGCCCTGGCTGGGCTGAGGGGGAGGCCCGGCGCCGGAGCGCGCAAAGGAAGCGCGCAAAGAGAGAGGGCTGGCGTGTGCCGCCGGCCCGGTTGCACGCTGCCGGTGAGGGCGACCCGCTGGTGAGCGCGCCTTCAGGCGGTGGCGTGGTCGTGGGCGGCGATGAAGTGGCGCAGGGCGTCCTCGCTCATGGGCCGGCCCAGGTAGAAGCCCTGGACCTCGTCGCAGCGATCGGCCTTCAGGCAGGCGAGCTGGCTCTCGGTCTCCACCCCTTCCGCCACCACCTGCATGCCGAGCGCCCGGCCGAGGCCGAGGATGGCCTGCACGATGGCGAGCGCGCCCTTGCTCTGGTCCAGGTCGCCCACGAAGCTGCGGTCGATCTTGAGGGCGTCGAACGGAAAGCTGCGCAGGTAGCCCAGCGACGAATAGCCAGTGCCGAAATCGTCCATGGACAGGCGCACGCCCAGATCCTTGAGCTGCACCAGGACTTCCAGCGCCTTGTCGGTGTTCTCGATCAGCACACTCTCGGTGATTTCCAGCTCCAGACGGTGCGCGGGCAGGGCGGTGGATTTCAGGATGGACTCCACCGTCTCCACCAGTTCGCCGCCGCGGAACTGCACCACCGACACGTTGACCGACACGTTGAGGTCCGGCAGCCGGGCGATGGTGTCGCAGGCCTTGCGCAGCACCCATTCGCCCAGGGGCACCACCAGCCCGCTTTTCTCCGCCAGCGGCACGAATTCATCCGGAACCAGCCGCCCGCGCTCGGGGTGGTCCCAGCGGATGAGGGCCTCGACACCGATGATGCGCAGGGTGTCGGTGCTCCAGCGCGGCTGGAACAGCAGCACGAACTGATCGGAAACGATGGCGCGCCGAAGGTCGCCCTCCAGCGAGCGCTGGCCTTCGCGTTCCTCGTTCATTTCCGCGGCGAAGAAGCAGAACACGCCGGGACCAATGGACTTGGCCCGGTCGAGGGCGAGCCCGGCGCGGTGCAGCAGGCTTTCCGCCTCCTCGCCGTCGCTGGGGGAGAGGGAGATCCCGAGGGTTGCCTGGGGATAGACGGTGGCCTTCTCCAGCGCCACCGGGGTGCTGAGCGCGCTTTGAACACGGGCGCACAGGCGCTCGGCGGTGCGGGCGTCGGTGAGGCCGGTGGCCACCAGCACGAACTCGTCGCCGCCGACCCGCGCCACCAGATCGTTGTCCCGCACGCAGCGCCGCAGGCGCCGGGCCATCTCCGTGAGCACCAGATCGCCGGTCGCGCGGCCGAAGCTGGCGTTGATCTGCTTGAAATTGTCGATGTCGAGGCTGACCACGGCGACGACGCGGGCGTCCTCCTGGGCCGCGCCCAGGGCGCCGGCCAGGAACTCCAGCATCAACAGGCGGTTCGGCAGATTGGTGAGGGGATCGTGGAGGGCCAGGAATTCTGACCGCCACGGCCCCGCCACGTCGTCCATGCTGTCAGTCGCCATCTCAAGAAGCCGGTCCATGAGCCATCGGCCCCATGCGTGGTGGACGCCGCCGGCGGATGTCTGAAGTCGTTGCTGTCGCACGAGGACCACAACGCGAGGCGTTGTCCATGGCGACATGGTGAGCCGAGCCCACCTGTTGTGCAAGCCTGGATATTGCGCGCGGGCGGGGAATCGTCAAGCGCGCGCCGGTTTGCCCCGGCTTACAGCGTGATCACCACGCGCATCACCGAGGGGTCCTCGCTGCTGGGGGCGACCTTGAAGCCGAGGTCCTCGGCCATGTGCAGCATGGGGCCGTTTTCTCGCATCACGTCGCCGAATACCCGCTTCAGGCCGCGGCTGCGGGCATGGTCGAGAATTTCGGTCATCAGGCGATAGCCGAGGCCTTTGCCCTTCATGTCCGAGCGCACCATGATGGCGTATTCCGCCTCGTCATTGTCCGGGTCGGCGATGATGCGCACCACGCCGCAGATGTCGCCGGAGGCTTCCTCGGCCACGAACGCCATCTCGCGATCGTAGTCGATCTGCGACAGGCGCGCCGCCATGAGGTGGGGGAAGTCCTTCACCGAGCCGAGGAAGCGCATGCGCACATCCTGGGGGTCGGAGCGGCGCACCACGTCCACAAGGCCGGGCTCGTCCTCCGGCCGGATCGGCCGCAGGGTGACGAAGTGGCCGTCGGTGAGCGGGATCTGCTTCACGTGCTCCGGCGGGTAGGGCTTGATGGCGAAACGCGCGGTACCGTCCTGGGAGGCCTCGTTGACGACGATGCGGGCGTCGAGGGCGATCACGCCATTCTCGTCCGCCAGCAGCGGGTTGATGTCGAGCTCGGCGATCTGCGGCAGGTCGGCGAGCAACTCGCCGATTTTGATGAGGGTGGAGGCGACGGCCTCGATATTGGCCGGCGGGTGGTCGCGATAGCCGGCGAGCAGCTTGGCCACCCGGGTGCGCGAGATCATTTCCCGCGCCAGCGCCCCGTTCAGCGGCGGCAGCGCCACGGCGCGGTCGCCGATGACCTCCACCGCGGTGCCGCCCTGGCCGAACAGCACCACCGGGCCGAAGGTGGGGTCGTTGGCGATGCCGGCGATCAATTCCTGGGCGTTGGGGCGGCGGATCATCTGCTGGACGGTAAAGCCTTCCACCTTGGCGCTCGGCTTCTTCTGCGCCACCGAGGCGATGATGTCGCGGCAGGCGGCCTCCACCGCCGCCGCGCTGTGCAGGTCCAGCCGCACGCCGCCCACGTCGGACTTGTGGGTGATGTCGTGGGACAGCACCTTCACCACCACCGGCATGGTCATGGCGGCGGCGAGGCGGCCGGCGTCCTCCGGGGTGGCGGCGATGCGGGTCTCCACCACCGGAATGTCGTAGGCGGCCAGCACCGCCTTGGCCTCGAACTCCCCGAGGGCATGGCGGCCGGACTTGAGCACCGCTTCGACGATCCGGCGCGCCTCGTCCCGGTCCGGCTCCTCGAAGGTGCGGGCGGGCGGCGTCTCCATCAGCAGGGTCTGGTTGCGCTGGTAGGCGACCAGGTGGCCGAACGCCCGCACCGCCTCGTCGGGGGTTTCATAGGTGGGCACCTTGCGCGCGGCGAACTTGCGCCGCACCTCGCCGGCGGCGCTCTCGCCCAGCCAGCAGGTGAGCACGGGCGCGCGCGGACGGGTCTCCAGAACCTCCAGCACCGCGTCGGCGGCGGCCTTGGCATCGCCCACCGCGGTGGGGCAGTTCAGCACCAGCACGCCGTCGGTGCCCTTGTCCGCGAGCAGCAGCTTGAGCGCGTCGGCATAGCGCTTGGCCGGGGCGTTGGCGTGGATGTTGACCGGGTTGGCACGGCACCAGGAGGCCGGCAGCACCTTGTCGAGCTTGTCGAGGGTGTCCGGCTCCAGGGTGCCGACCCGCCCGTCGATGCCCTCCACCGCGTCCACCGCCAGCACGCCGGCGCCGCCGCCGTTGGTGAGGATGGCGAGCCGGTCGCCATGCAGGCGGATGCCGGACGACAGGGTGGTGATGGCCTCGAACACCTCGCGCAGCTCGGGCACGCGCAGCATGCCGGCGCGGCGGAAGGCGGCGTCGTAGACGAGGTCGGCGCCGGCCAGGGCGCCGGTGTGGGAGTGGGCGGCTTCGGCGCCGGCGGCACTGCGCCCGGCCTTGATCACCACCACCGGCTTGGCGCGGGCGGCGATGCGCCCGGCGGACATGAACTTGCGCGCGTCGGTGATGTTCTCGACATACAGCAGGATGGCGCGGGTGGTGTTGTCCAGGGCGAGATAGTCGAGCAGGTCGCCGAAGTCGATGTCGCCCTTGTCGCCCAGGGAAATCACGTGGGAGAAGCCGATGCCGCGGGTGCTCGCCCAGTCGAGCACCGCATTGGCCATGGTGCGCGACTGGGTGACGAAGGCGACATCGCCCTTGGCCGGCATCAAATGGGCGACGCTGGCGTTGATGCGAGCGCCGGTGGAGATGAAGCCGATGCAGTTGGGGCCCAGCACCCGCAGCAGGTGCGGCTTGGCGGCATCCAGCATCCGCTGCAGCACCTCGGTGCCCTCAAGCTTGGCGCCTTCGCCGAACGCCGAGGCGGTGACCACCGCGGCGCGGCAGCCCTTGGCGCCGAGGTCGGCGATGATCTGCGGCACCTGGTCAGGCTCGGCCGTCACCACCGCCAGGTCCACCGGGATCGGCAGGTCGCCCACATGGGCGTAGTTGAGCGAGGAGCGCAGCACCCGTTCGTTCGGATTGACGGTGAGGATCGGCCCTGGGAAGCCAGCCTCGAACAGGTTCCGCGCAATGACGGCGCCGATGGTGCCGGGCTTGTTGCTGGCGCCCACGAGGGCGATGGCGCTCGGGTGGAACAACGCGTCGAGATTGCGGGTGGTCATGCTTGGCCTTCCGGTCGTCTGCGGCGCGCGGGGACCGCCCCGGCGTCCACCGCCGCGTGAGGGATCATGCCCGACCTGCGCGACAGCGCGTCGACTGTAGCAGCCGGCCGGCCGCCTGGCCCGCCGGCGCCCCGCATCGGGCAGAAAATGGAGGAGAGGAGACGGGTGCCGCCGCTGATCCGCGCCGGCGCCTCAGCAGGGGCGGGCGCGCGTGAAGCTGTCCCGCACCGCCTCGCTGAGCTGGTTGCCCAGGAGCGGCTTCTCGATGATGGCCACGCCCTGGGCGTCGGCCCGCCGCCGGACGTTCTGGCTGGGATTGCTGGTGATGAGAAAGGACGGCAGGTGCACATTGCGCCGATCCAGCTCGCTCAGCAGTTCGAGGCCGTTGATCTCGGGCAGGTTGTAGTCGACGATCATGCAGCCGCAGTGCGGGAGGTCGGCCGCCATCAGCTCATGGAAGCCGGCGTAGGTGACCACGTCGAAGCCGTCGAGCTCGAAGGTGAATTTCAAGGAGTTGCAGACCGCCGCGTCGTCGTCGACGATGTGCACCACCCAGGGCGCGCTGCCCATCCGGCCCGGGTCGGCGTCGTGCTGGATCAGGGGAGGGGCGAAGGACTGCGGCCGCCCGCTCGCAGCCCTCTGGGTCGCGAACGGCATCAGGGCCATGGCGCCGTCGGGCTTCGGCAGGCAATCGGCGCGGCCGGTTCCGGCGAACACATCGACCGGCCCTCTCACCACCGCCTCCACCTTGTACGCTGCGTCCATTGGCATGCCTCCGACGACCCACTCGCGGCTCCGCGTGGACGATACGGCAAAAATAGCCGAGACGTCTCGGCTCCAGCCTTGAGTTAGATCAAGCGGAGCGCGCCGCGCTCGGGGCGATGCCGGCGAGCAGCGCCATGCGCACCAGCTCCGACAGGCTCTGGGCCTTCATCTTGGTCATCACGTTGGCGCGGTAGACTTCCACCGTCCGCGGGCTGATGCCGAGGTCGTAGGCGATCATCTTGTTGGCCTGCCCGGCCACCAGGCACTCGAGCACCTGCCGCTCGCGCTGGGACAGGCCGGCGATGCGCTCGTTGACCTCGTCGCGCAGGGCATCGTGCTGGTGGATCTTGCGGATGCGGGCGAGGGCCGCCTTCACGGTGTCGAGGATGGCCACGTCGTCGAAGGGCTTTTCCAGGAAGTCGGCGGCGCCGAGCTTCATGGCCTCGACCGCCAGCGGCACGTCGCCATGGCCGGTGACCACGATCACCGGAATGGCCGAGCCCTTGTCCTTCAGGTGCTGCAGCAGCTCGATGCCGGTCATCTCCGGCATCCGCACGTCGGTGATGATGCAGGCGGTGGCGGGATCTGCGGCGGGCAGGCCGGCTTCCAGGAAGGCGCGGGCCGAGGCGTGCTCGTGCACCTTGTGTCCGGCGGTCGCCAGCAGGAAGGCGAGGGATTCCCGCACCGCCTCGTCGTCGTCGATGACATGGATGATGGCGATCTCAGACATCGGCCGACGCCTCTTCGCTGACCGCGCGCAGGGTGAAGCGGAAAATCGAGCCGCCCTGTGGATTGGGCTCGGCCCAGATGCGGCCGCCGTGGGCCTCGATGATGGTGCGCGAGATCGACAGGCCAACCCCCATGCCATGACGCTTGGTGGTGACGAAGGGCGTGAACAGCTGGTGGCTGATCTCCGGGGAGATGCCCGAGCCGGTGTCCATGACGCTCACCATCACCATGTCGTCCTCCGCCGGCTCGGTCTGTACCAGGAGCTGCCGCCGGGGCGCTCCCATCATTGCCTCCAGGGCGTTGCGCATCAAGTTCAGAAGGACCTGCTGGACCTGCACCTTGTCCGCCAGCACCACGTCGCATTTCAAGTCATACTGAAACCGCACCTGGATACCGTGTTCCTTGGCGCCGACCAGGGCGAGGGCGCTGGCCTCCTCCACCATCTTGGAGAGCACCTCCACCCGCCGCTCGCTTTCCCCACGGGAAACGAAGTCGCGCAGGCGGCGGATGATCTGGCCGGCGCGCAGGGCCTGCTCGCCAGCTTTCTCCAGGGCGCCCTGGAGCATTTCCGTGCGCACCGCGCCGCCGTCCAGCAGCCGGCGCGAGCCCTTGATGTAGTTGGCGATGGCGGACAGCGGCTGGTTCAGCTCGTGGGCCAGGGTGGAGGCCATCTCGCCCATGGCGGTGAGGCGGGAGATGTGCACCAGCTCGGCCTGCAGCTCCTGCAGCCGGGCCTCGGTTTCCTGCCGCTCGGTCAGGTCGCGGATGAAGCCGGTGAAGAAGCGCTGGGAGGCGGAGCGCATCTCGCCCACCGAAAGCTCCATGGGAAAGGTGGAGCCGTCCTTGCGCTCGCCCACCACCACCCGGCCGATGCCGATGATCCTCTGCTCGCCGGTGTTAAGGTAGCGTCCGATATAGCCGTCGTGGCTCTCGCGATGGGGCGAGGGCATCAGGATGGAGACGTTCCGGCCCACCGCTTCGGCGGCGGTGTAGCCGAACAGGCGTTCGGCGGTGGCCGAGAACGACTGCATGATGCCGCGCTCGTCGATCACCACCATGGCGTCGGGGACGGTGGACAGGATGGAGGACAGGTGCGCCTCGCGCGCCACCAGGTCGCGGTTGCGGGCGGCGGCGTCGAGCCGGATGCGGCGCAGCCGCTCGCCGCTGACGGCGATGCCGGCGCCGACCAGGGCAAACAGGATCGCGCTCGGCCAGCCCGGCGGACCGAAACCGTCCACCTGGGTCGCCAGCGTCACTCCGCCGGCCCAGGCCCCGGCCAGGGTCGCCAGCGACGTGACGAGCCCGAAGCCGCTTACCAGCACAGTGCCGAGCAGCAGCAGCAGCACCCCCGGGGCTTCGAGCGGCGGCAGGCGCAGCGCATGGCACAGGGCCAGCCCCACCGCGGCGGTGCCGAGGCCTCGTGCCAGGGCCGGCAACAGGTCCAGGGGCAGTCGTGGCTGCCGCGCCGGGTCCGGAAGCGCCGTCTTCCCGTCCGTCAATGTCCTGACCTCATCCGTGTCGGTTCCGCGATGAGCACGCCCATCCCCTTGTTCTGACTGGCGTGTTCGCCGCGCGGGAGCGGTTTCCACCGGCCTCCCCGCGACGCGTCCATACCTTGTTACGCAATCGTCGTGCCTCCGTAAATATACCTAAGGGGGACGACTTAAGTGTTCCCTCCGAATTTCTCGCAATGTGTCAGGGGGTTATCGCTGGTAACGACTTCAGGAGGGTTTTTCCGATGCCGAGCCCCGCAGCCGCAATGACCCAGAAGGCGTATGTCCCCTCGCTGCCCCACGGCTATTGGAGTGAGGAGCCGAGCCCGCGCACCCCGCGCGATGTGCTGGCGAGCCTCGGCGTGGTGGCCGCTTTCGAACGCAATTCCGAGATCTTCGGCGAGGATGCCGCCGCCGAGCACATCTTCATCGTGCTGTCGGGCGCCGTGCGCATCTGCAAGCTGCTGGGGGACGGGCGCCGCCAGATCGAGACCTTCTGTCTGGCCGGTGACGTGTTCGGCTGGGAGACCGCGGCGCGCCATCGCTTCTCCGCCGAGGCGGTGAGCGAGTGCAAGGTGGTGCGGGTGAAGCGCTCCATCCTGTTCGCGCGGGCCAGCGACGATCCGGAACTGGCCCATGCCCTGTGGGCGCTGACCGCCGCCGAGCTGACCCGGACCCAGAACCATCTGCTGGTGCTCGGCCGCAAGACCGCCCAGGAGCGGGTGGCCACCTTCCTGCTGGACATGGCCGACCGTTCGGCCTCTGGCGGGTCGGAAGTGACGTTGCCCATGTCTCGCCAGGACATCGCCGACTATCTTGGCCTGACCATTGAGACCGTGTCGCGCACCCTGACGCATCTGGAGGAGACCGCCGCCATCGCGCTGCCGTCCTCGCGCCGGGTGCTGCTGAAGGACAGCGGCGCCCTGCGCGGCCTCAATGCCTGAGATGTCGTAGGGCCCTGAAGTCCTGTCGGTCCGGGCGGTGACGCCCGGCAGGCGCGGCGGACCGCAATCAACCGCCGTGCTGGTGACTGGGCACGCCTCGCCTCACACGGCGGCGGCGTGCCTTTTCTTTTCCGGCTCCTGGGCGCGGGCCGCGTGCAGGCGGGGGTCGAATACCGCGCACACCACGCGGGTGAAGGCGCGGGCCGGCTCGGGTATCGTCACCACATGACCCTGCCGGGTCGCCAGGCCGTCGGCGATGAGAGGCTCCAGGGCTTCCAGTTCCGGCGCGAACAGGTCGGGGGCGGCGCCGTGGGCTTCGGCCAGCGCGGCCAGGTCCACCACCAAGTCGCACATGAGCCGCTCGATCACCGCGCGCCGCAGCCGGTCGTCGCCGGTGAGGGCGATGCCGCGGGCGACGGGGAGCCCACCCCGCTCCATGGCCTGGTGCCAGTGCGCGGTGGCGGCGACGTTCTGCACATAGCCCTGCGGCAGCGCGCCGATGGAGGAGGCGCCGAAGCCCAGCAGCACCGGCGCGTCGTCGGTGGTGTAGCCCTGGAAATTGCGCTTCAGCGTGCCGGCTTCGGCGCGCTGGGCCATGGGGTCTGAAGGGCGGGCGAAATGGTCGAGCCCCACCGCCCGGTAGCCGTGCGCGGCCAGCAGGCCGGCCACCAGCGCCGCCTGGTCGAGGCGCGCTTCAAGGCCCGGCAGGTCGGCTTCGGGAATGAGCGCCTGATGCTTCTTCATCCACGGCACATGAGCATAGCCGAACACGGCGATGCGGTCGGGGTCGAGCCCGAGCGCCGCTTCCACCGTGTGCGTCAGCGACTGCATCGTCTGGTGCGGCAGGCCGTACATCAGGTCGAGGTTGAGGGCGGTGATGCCGGCCGCCCGCAGTGCGTCGGCCACGGCCTGGGTCTCGGCGCAGGACTGGTGCCGGCCGATGGCGGCCTGGACCTTCTCCTCGAAATCCTGCACCCCCAGGCTGGCGCGGTTGAAGCCCTCGCGGGCCAGTACCGCGACCTTTGCGGCGTCCATGGTGCGCGGGTCGATCTCGATGGCGATCTCGGCATCGGGCGCGAACTGGAAGGCGCGGCGCAGCGCCCCCATCACGCGCGCGAAGTCGGCGTCGGCCAGCATGGTCGGGGTGCCGCCGCCGAAATGCAGGTGCTTCAGGGTGAGCCGCCCGGGCAGGTGCGCACGCACCCGCTCGATCTCCTCCACCAGGCGCTCGGCGTAGGCGGTGACGGGGGTGGCGTTGCGCACCACCGCCGTCTGGCAGCCGCAATAGAGGCACAGCTCGGCGCAGAACGGCACATGGACATAGACCGATACCGCGCTGTCCATCGGCACCGCCGCGAGCCAGCCGGCATAGGTCTCGCCATTCACCTCCGGGGTGAAGTGCGGGGCGGTGGGGTAGGAGGTGTAGCGCGGCACAGGGCGCCCGTAGCGGGCGAGCAGGCGGGCGGTATCAAGGTCCGCAGGCGGGGGCACGGCCGCGGGGGCGGTGGTCGGCGCGGGCATCTGGGCGGTCATTTGGGCGGTCATGGCATCGTCTCGGGGCTGACGTCGCTGTGTCATGCCATCCATGTGCCGCGCCGGTTGGAACCGCTTTGATGTGTCGCAAGAAGCGGCGGCGCGGGACGATGCGACGCGGCGAAAGCGCAGCGGGGACCGCGGACGGGTCCCCGTTCGGTTCGGATCGCGCCGGCCTCAGTAGGACAGGAAGGCGCCCGCGAACAGGCCCTCGGCGCGATCGTCGCCGGCGAGCTTGAAGCGATACTGGGCCATGAGGTCCAGATAGGAGTGGGGCGCCTGGTATTCGTCCTCGTTGAACCAGTAGCGCAGGGTCACGCCGGGCCCCACGCCGAGGGCGAACGGCGTCTGGTAGCCGTTGTCATAGGCGCCGCCGATGGCCAGGAACGGCCACAGCACCAGGCGGTCGCTGATGGCGTCGAGCCGGAAGGCGTGGCCGTAGCGGGCCTCGAAGCTGGCCACGGTCTCGGGCAGCATGGTGTAGTAGTTGAAGTCGGCATAGACCTGCCAGGCCCGCCAGTTGGGCTCGTCCACCCTGAGGTCGGTGCCCTCGCCCTTCGAGTAGGCGGCGCGCAGCAGCACGTCTTCGCGGGAGGTGCCGCCGGTGGGGAACAAATAGGACACCTCCAGCACCAGGTTTTCCGCCCGGAACGGCTTCCAGCGGGCGCCGACGCTGCCCTGGAAGGTGTTGAAGCCGGTGGGGCCGTCGTTCTCGTCATACAGCGTGGTGAAGCCGCGGGCGAACAGCTCGAAGATGGCGCCGTCGCGATAGCCGATGTTCGGCGGGCGCCAGTAGACCTCGCCGCCGGCGCCGATGGTGTGATAGGCGCTGCCGGATGGCGGCGCGAGATAGGCGCCGGGGGCGATGCCCACCGCGCCGTAGCTCACCGAGGCGTAGGCGCCCCAGGTGCGGCTCAGCTCCGCCACCTCGCGCCGGAGGCCGAACAGGTATTGCGGATCGAGCGGCAGCTTGCCTTCGCGGTGCTCGTCGATGGCGCGCTTGAAATAGTCCACCGCGGTTGCGTTGTTGTAGGTGCGGCGGGCGTTGTAGGCGGCGTTGATGAGGTTGGTGCCGCGCAGCTGCCACTTGTCGTTGGCCTGCTGGAAGTATTGGAAGGCGAGCTCGTCCTCGCCGGCCTGGCTTGCCATCACCGCCAGGTCCACCGTGCGCATGTTGCGCAGGTCGCCGCGCTCATAGGCGGCGAGGAACAGGGCCTTCGCCTCGTCCTTGCGGTTGAGCTGCACCAGCACGTTGATGCGGGCGGTGAGCATGGCGTTGCGCTGCTCCAGGCCCTGGGCCCGGCGCGCCGCCAGCTCGAACGCGGCGAGCGCCGCCTCTTTGTCGCCGAGCGCCAGATAGGCATAGCCCAGGCGTGCCTGGACCTCGTAGCTCTGCTCGCCGGCCAGGGGCTGGAGCACCTGGAGCGCCAGTTCGGGGTCTTTCACCTGCAGGGCCGCGTCGGCAAGGGCGAAGCGCACGGCGCGCACCTGCGCTCCCGACAGGCGACCGGAGGCCAGCGCCGCCCGGAAGTCGCGGATGGCGGCGGCATATTGGTGCGCCTGCATGCGCAGGTTGCCCCGCTGCAGCAGCAGCGCCGCGTCACGCGGGCTGGCGGCCAGCAGCTGGTCGAGCATCCGCTCGGCCTCCGCATAGCGGCCGGCGGCCATCAGCGCGTTCATGAGCAGCACGCGATAGCTGGCGTTGCCGGGCTCGGCGTCGATGGCCTTGCGGATCTCGCGGATGGCGGTGGCATAGTCGCGCCGGCCGAAGGCGCTGTAGGCGGCGCTGGCGGCGGCATAGCCCGGGCTCGCCGGGTTGAGGCCAGCCCCGCCCGGCCCGCCGGGCGCGCCGAAGAACACCGAGCAGATGACGCCATATTTGGTGGGCTGGCACAGCACCGTCGGCGGCACCAGCGCCGGCCGCTTCATGCTGGGGGTCTTGGCGAAGGCCTCGGCCGAGCGGCGATAGGCGGCCACGTCCTTGTTCTTGGCGTCGTCGAGGGAGGCGAGGATGGCCACCGCCGCCTCGCCCTGGCCCGCCGCCAGCGCCGCGTTGGCGGCGATGAGGCGGAAGTTCACCTCCTCCACGTCGGTGAGGATGGTGGAGGCCAGCACCTTGTCGAACTCGGCGGTGGCCGCCTCGCGCTGGCCGAGCTTGTCCAGCAGCCACGCATTCAGGATGCGCGGCAGCGGATCGTTCTCGTCCTCCTTCACGGCGGCGGCGGCCTCCGCCTGCGCCTCCTGGGTCTGGCCGGCGGACATCAGGGCATTGATGAGGATGAGGCGGAAGGGCATCACGTTGGGCGCCCGCTCCACCGCCTTGCGGGCGATGGCGACGGCGCCCTTGGGGCGGCCGCCGGCGAGCTCCTTGATCGCCTGCGCCGCGTCGGGCTCGGCGAGGCGCTTGTCGGTGACCGCGCGCAGCGCCTGGAGCGCGGGATCGTCCCCGGCCTTGGCCACGGCATCGTTGATGGCCGCCTCCAGCTCCTTCAGCTTGCCGGCGCGCTCCAGCGTGTCGATGAGCAGGCGATGCCAGGCGCCGTTTTTCGGATTGAACTGCAGCGCCTCGCGGATGCGCTTCTCGGCAGTGGCGTCGTCGCCCTTGCGATAGGCCTCGAACGCATCCTGGGCGGCATAGAAGCCGGGGGTGTCGGTGACGCCGCTGCCGGGCGGGGCATCGGCGGGCACCAGCGCGCAGGAGGGCCCATAGGGCGTGTCCACGCACTTCTGGTAGGGCACCGGAAGGCTCTGGTTGGCCTTGTCGGGAATGATGCGCGGGTTCTTCTGCGCCGCCCGTGCCACCGAGAGGCGGGACAGCACCGCGGTGTTGCCGCTGTTGGCCAGCGGTTCCAGCAGCTTGAGGGCGCGGTCGACGTGACCCACTGACAGCGCGGCGTCGGCCATCACCAGGCGGGTGTCGCGCTCGGTGTCGCCGGTCAGGATGTCGTCTTTCAGCGCTTCGTCGAAGTCGCGCTCGGCGTCCGCCACCTGCCCCAGCCGCACCCGCAGGAAGCCGCGCAGGGTGCGCGGCAGGAACGAGCGGGGGTCCACCGCGATGGCGTCGCTGGCCGCCTTCTCCGCCGCCTCGTACTGCTTCTGGGCGATCAGCGCGTACACCAGCAGCATGCGGTAGCTGAGGTCGTCCGGCACCAGGATGATGGCGCGGCGCGCTTCTTCGGCGGCGCGGGCCGGGTCGTTGGCCTCCAGCGCCTTGTTCGCGGCCAGCGAGGGGGCCTGCGCCAGCACCTTGCTCTGGGCCTTCAGCCGGCCGCGCAGCGATTGGTCGTTGACGCCCGCCGCCACCGCCTCATTGCCCGCCGCCAGCGCTTCGGAGAGCTTGCCCTCGGCCTCGAGGGCATCCATCAGCAAGATCCACATCTGCGGCGAATCCGGGCGCAGCCGCAGCACCTCGCGGGCGAGATAGGCGGCGCGGGCGAAATTCTTCTGCTGAAACGCCTGGTAAGCTTGATTCGCCGTGTTCCAGGCGGCGCCGGTGAGGGCGGGCGGCACCGGCTCCTGGCCCGGGCCGGTGGCGGCCTGGGGCGGCGTCGGCTGGAACGGCGCGGCCACCGGGTTCACCGCGCCGGGCGCTGCGGTGCTGGGCGCCGGCGTCGCCGCCGCCGGAGCCGGCGCGCCCAGAACCGAGGAGCCCGATGGCTGAGCATCTGCGCCGCCGGCCGCGCCGAGGGTCAGGGCGCTGACCGACACGGCCAGCATCATGCCCGAGGCGACGCGCCTTCGAAGCCTCAAGCCTTCCCGGCAGGGAGCGGAGGTGGCGGCAGGGGGGAGATGGATGGCGGTGGTCATGACGCCATCATCGTGGACATTACTTAAACAGCAGTTAACCTTAACAAGTATTCGAAAGTTAATGTAAAGTAAAAATTGGCGTCTCTGTTTACTCATCCTTCACGGTTTCGCGGCGCCGGGGGACGCAGCGCGCACGGCCCTTCCCGGGCTGGTGAGCCGGCAAGACACACGCCTGTAAGACAATGGGGGGCAGGTGGCGGGAATACCTCCTTTGTAGGACGTCAAGCCATGACCGACATCTCGGCTCCGGGGCTGCCCGTGTTGCGGCCCTTCTTTCTTGCGATTCCGGACGGGCTGTCGCTGCGCCGGCTGCTGCCGCGCCGCACCCTCGGGCTGAAGCTCGGCATCGTGCTGGCGCTGCTGGCGCTGCTGACGGTGGCGGTTTCCGCGTTCGGCTATTTCGAGATCGCCGCCGAGCAGCGGCGTGGGGAGAAGGTGGAGGCGGTGTGGAAGGGGGCGCTCCAGGCCGAGACCCTGGCCCGCGCCATCGAGCACGCGGTGGTGCGGGCGAACGCGCTCTACACCGCCAGCGACAAGGCCAATGCCCGGGCCAAGCTGGAAGGGCTGGACGCCGCGCTCCAGGCGATCGAGGCCGCCCGGGCACCGTTCTTCGCCGCCATCGGCGATGCGCTGGACCCGGTGCAGAAACTGCGCCTGCAAAACCAGATCAATGAATTCATCGCCTATCAGAACGATACCGCCCAGCTTGGCCTCACCATCTCGCCGCAGGCGGCATTGCTGCAGGCCAGCGAGGAGCCCACCATCCAGAGCCGGGAGCGGATGATCGCCGCCATCGAGGCCCTCGGGCGCGACGTGGTGGTGGGGCTCGATCGCAGCCGGGCGGAGCAGCGGGTATCGAGCGCGCAAGCCCAGGTGGCGCTCATCGTGGTGCCCGCCGCCGGTCTGGTCCTGGTGCTCGCCGCTGCCATCTGGGTGTCGGCGACGCAGATCCAGCGGCCGTTGCACCGGCTCAAGCGTGCCATGGCCGCGCTGGCCGGAAACGATCTGGCGGAAGGCATCCCCTTCACCACCCAGCGCGACGAGATCGGCGAGATGGCCGGCAGCATCGCCGTGTTGCGCGGCGCCCTGCTCCAGAAGCGGGAGGCGGATGCCGAGCTGCAGCTCCGGGCGGAGGCGGAGCGTGAGCGCGGCGATCGTCTCGCCGCGGCCGCCCGCAGCTTCGAGGGCGATGCCGCGCTGATGATGAGCGCGGTGCGTGAGGCGGCGGAGAAGATGACCGCCGCCGCCCGCGCCATGGCCGAGGCGTCGCAGGCCACCACGGCTGAGGCGGGCGTGGCTTCCGGCGCCGCCGCGGCGGCGGCGGAGGCGGTGGACTCCATTGCCGAGAACGCCGCCAAGCTCTCCGGCGGCGCCCGCGAGATCGGCGAGCGCAGCCGCGTCACCAGCGACATCGCCGCCGAGGCGCTCACCGAAACCGAGCAGACCGGCCTTGCGGCCGAACAGCTGGTGCAGGCGGTCAGCACCATCGGCGACGTGATCGGCGTCATCGCCTCCATCGCCCGGCAGACCAACCTGCTGGCGCTCAACGCCACCATCGAGGCGGCCCGCGCCGGCGACACCGGCCGGGGGTTCGCGGTGGTGGCGAACGAGGTGAAGGCGCTGGCCGAGCAGACTTCCCGTGCCACCGACCAGGTGACCGAGCAGATCCGCGCGGTCCAGGACGCCAGCCGCGGCACGGCCCGGGCCATCGAGGGGATCGGCGCGGTGATCCGGCGCATGAACGCGCTCGCCCGCGAGGTGGCGGAAGCCGCCCAGAGCCAGGGCGAGGCCAGCAGCGACATCGCCCATGGCATGAGCCGGGCGGCGGACGGCGCGCAGACCGTGTCCAGCTCCGTGGGCGGGGTGCGGTCCTCGGTGGCCTCCAACGGCGCCCATGTGGATGAAGTGCGGGCGCTGGCGGCAGACCTCGCCGAGCGCGCCCATCGCCTGGGCGGCTCAGTGAACACGTTCCTCGACTGCGTGCGCACGGCCTGACGCCGGGGGCGCCCCGCCTTCAGGACCGGTGCGGACAGGGGGGGAGCGGCGGCCCCGCTCCCCCCTGTCCGCGCCGGAGGCCATGCAACTCCCGGCGCGGGCCGGCGCGGGCCGGTCCGGGGCGGGCGGGCGGCGTCAGGGGCGCGGGCAGGGTCCACGGATCGTTCGCCTTCTGCCTTCGGCCCCGGGTCTTTGACCGGCACCAGGGGTTTGCCTGGATGTCGCGCGGGCTCCAGCAGAGGCCTCATGAGGCAAATCGCGGCAAACCGGGAGCAAATTCCCGGGGCCTCTCCGGCCCTACTTGCCGACCGCCGCCTGCATGCGCTCGCGGAACTGCTGCGAGGTCATGATGGAGGAGGCGTCCCACTGGTCGGTCGCCTCTGGCGAGGAGTGGAACGGGCCCTCGTTGAACTGCCAGACCACCACCTGCGGTGGGGTGCGGGCGAAGTCCGGCGCCCCCGCGAACTGCAGGAACGTGACCCAGGGGCCGACATTGCCCGGGTTCCAGGTGAGTGCCACCGGCCGGTCGATGGCATTGGAGAGCTTCTGCGGGAAGCCGAGATAGGGCTGGACGAAGCTGTTGCCCACCACATGCACCGGGGCGACGGCGGTATCCACCAGGGCGCCCTTGGCCTCGGCTTGGACGCGCACGGTGTAGAGGTCGGGGCCCACCTGCTTTTGCTGGTCGGGGGTCAGGAAGCGCTCGGCAAGGTCGCCGAGGTGGCGCTGGGTGACCCATTGGGCCAGCTTGTCGCCGCTGCCGGCGGCGCCGGCGAGCTTCACCCCGCTGGCCTTGATGGCCTGCGCCACCGCATCGGCCGCGGCCTCCGCCGCCCAGGCGCTCCAGTGGTAGTCGGCACGGTAGAAGATGACCTGCTTGCCGGTGGCCACGGACTTCAGCGCCGGGCGCAGGTCCACGGTATCGAGCCCGGCCTTCTTCAGCTCGGCGAGGATATAGTCGTACTGGCCGGCGATGTCGGCGGAGATCCGGTTCCCGTCCGGCAGCTTGTCGGCATAGAAGCTGGCCTTCAGCGGCACCACGATCGGCAGCAGCTTGATGTTCCTGGCCGCGAGCGCGGCCTGGGTGTCCTTGAGCAGGCCGATGGTGCGGGCGATGCCGGCCTTGTCGAGCACGCTCAGGCTTTCCCAACCGGGGAACAGCCAGCCGCCCTGGCCCTGGATGACTCCGCTCTGGGCGGCGGCCGGCAGGCTGGCGGCGGCAACGCCGGCGGCAGCCAGGCCAAGGGCGAGGGTGGCGGAGAGGGCGGCGCCGCGCAGCCGCCGCAGGGCGGTTCGCAGTGGACGCGGGGCAGGGTGGGTCATTTGTCGTCTCCCAGAAAGGTGCGCTCAGCCGGTGTCAGCGGCTGGGTGAGGACGCGCATGGGAAATTCCCAGACCACGAGGCGGGTCTGGCTGAGAAGGTCGGGCTCGCGGGCGAGGATGTCGAGCAGCGGCCCGGCGAAGCCACCGCCGTCCTGGCTTTTCTGCGCCACCTCGCGGTCGAGGGCGTCCTGGAGATAGTCGAGGAAGCCGGAATTGCGCGAGTAGGAGGAGCCGGCGAGCAGCACCGTGGGCGCCGGCACGTCATCCAGCAGGCCGCCGGTGCGGGTGAAGGCGGTGCTCACGTCCGGCTGGCGGTCCGGCTGCGGCCCGGACCACGGCCAGGAGCGGGCGAGGCCGGCCAGACGCATGAGGTCGCCGATGCGGTCCTTAGGCTCGCCCACCACCACGCTGGCCGGCTCGCCGCCGGGGCCGAGGCGGCGGATGACGTGCTCGGCCACCCGGTGGGCGGCGAAGGCGGCGCCGTCGTCGTTCCAGTGGGTGTCGGTGCGCAGGAAGGCGCCGGTGGGCCAGTCGGCGGCGATGTCCACCTGGTCGAGCCCCAGGCCGGCGCTCTGCCGCCGCCAGGCCGCGGCGCGGCCCCGGGCCTGGGCGGAGACGGCAAGTCCGCACAGGGTCTCGCGGGAGAGGTCGGCCTTGTCCGGCACCGGCAGCACCACCAGGGCGGCGCCGCGCGCCTCCACCGCCGCCTTGATCCGGGCCGCGAGCGTGATGCGGGCGGCAAGGTGGGCGGCGCCGTCTCGGGTCTCCAGCAGCTCCTCGGCCAGGAACAGCCAGCCGGGGCAGCCGGCGCGCACCTGCGGGCCGGCATCCCCCAGGGTGCGATAGGCGAGGCCGGAGACCATGTCTTCCAGCCCCTGCAGGCGCGGCAGCGCCGCCACTACGGATTGATCCAGGCGGGCGGCGAGCGAGCCGTCGAGGACCCCCCTGACGCTCGCCTGCGCGGCGATGCGGCCGCCGGCGGGGCCGGCCAGATGCACGGTGACGAAGCCGAGCCCGGCCAGCATGAGGGCGAGGAAGGCCAGGGTGGCCATGATGCGGGCGAGGCGGGCCATGCGGATCGCCCCCTCAGAACTGGAAATAGAGGAAGGGCACGACGGCGCGTCCCTGGAGCACCAGCACCGCGAACAGGAACAGCGGCAGCGCGCTCCAGGCGCGCAGGGCGTGCCCCGGCTCGGGCGCCGCCGGATCGATGCGCAGCAGCTTGGGCAGGTAGACGAAACCGATTCCCACCACCAGCGCCAGCACTTCAACCGGCCGGAGCGCGGCCGTCAGCGCCGGCGAGAGCCCCAGCCCGTTGGCGCCGCCGAGGCCGGCGAAGATGGTGGCGGCCTCGCTCCAGGTCTGGGCGCGGAACAGGGCCCAGCCCAGCATGACGAACAGCAGCGTCAGCACATGCCCCAGCACCGGGCCCAGCGCCGGCAACGAGCGGTTGGTCCACACCCGGCCCACCATCAGGCCGAACCCGTGCCACAGGCCCCAGGCCAGGAAGGTCCAGCTCGCCCCGTGCCACAGTCCGCCCAGGCCCATGGTGAGGATGAGGTTGGCGGAGGTGCGCGCGGTGGTGCCGCGGCTGCCGCCCAGGGTGATGTAGAGATAGTCGCGCAGCCAGCTCGACAGGGAGATGTGCCAGCGCCGCCAGAAATCCGACAGCGAGGTGGCAAGGTAAGGATTGTCGAAATTCTCGGGAAACTTCAGGCCCACCATCAGGCCGAGGCCGATGGCCATGGCGCTGTAGCCGCAGAAGTCGAAATAGAGCTGCAGCGTATAGCCGGTGACCGCCAGGGCGACGTCGGCGGTGGTGGGGGCGCCGAGCGCGTAGCCGGCGTCCACCAGCGGTGCCAGGGTGTCGGCGATCAACACCTTCTGCGCGAAGCCGAGCATGAAGCGCTCGACCCCGAACATGAATTCGGCGCGGTGGAAGGTGCGCTCCTTCAGCCGCTCGGCCACCCATTTGTAGCGCACCACCGGTCCTGCCACCAGGTGGCCGAACATGGACTGGTAGGTGGCGTAGTTCACGAACGAGGGCTCCGCCGGCACCGTGCGGCGGTAGACGTCCATGGAATAGGAGATGGCGCCGAACACAAAGAAGCTGAGGCCGATGGGCAGCAGCACGCTGTCCCAGCCCCAGACCGAGGCGGTGACCGCCTCCCCGGTGGCGACCAGCATGTTGGCGTACTTGAACCAGACCAGGGACACCAGCGGCCAGGCGATGCCCACCAGCAGTGCGGTGCGCCGTCCGGCGCCGTCGGCGCGGGTGATCCAGAGGCCGGTGGCCCACGACCAGATGGCGATGGAGACGATGAGGGGCAGGAAATCCGCCCGCCACCAGGCATAGAACAGCCAGGAGAAGGCCAGGATGGCGAGGTTGCGCGCCGCCCCCGGCGTCAGCGCGTAGACGATGAGGAAGACGGGCAGGAACAGGAACAGGAAGCTGTCGGAGGCGAAGACCATGGCCGCACGTCAGTTCGGGCCGCGATAGGGTTCGGTCTCGTCGCGCTGGCCCGCCAGCACCGGCGCCCCGTCCGCGCCGGGGAGCAGGAACAGGCTGAAGTGGTCGCCCGCCTTCAGTGGCGGCAGCTTCAGGCTCCCGGTCCGGGCGTCGCCGCACCGGCCGACCAGGGTCGCCTCGATGGGGTTGATGGCGCGCTGGCGCGTTTCGTGGGGGGCCACGGCGTCGAACACCGTGGGGCCGTCGGCCACCGCCACCGCGCCGGCGCAGCCGGGCACCAGATTGTAGAAGCGCAGCTGCGCCTTGAGGTCGTTGCGACCCTCGGTGGAGTCGGCGATCAGCACCGCTCCGTCAGGGCCGATGACGATGGTGGAAAAGGCGTCGGCGGGCGGCGTCGCCGTGCCTTTCACCGGCTTGCCGGCGAGGGTGAGGGGGAGCGGCGCGCCGCCCTTCACGATGCGGTAGATGGTGGCGGGATCGCCCGGGGCGGCGGCGACGCCGGACCCGGCATCGAAGCCGATGAGGGCGCCGGAGCGCGTCAGGTCCACCACCCGCACATAAGCGGAGCCGGCCGGCGGCTTCGGCGCGTAGAGCCGGGTGAGCTCCTGGGCGTGTACGCCCGCGCCGGTGAGGAAGAGCGCCGCTGCGACAGCGGCGAGGCGACCTGATGTCCACATGGCGCGACCTGCGAGCAAAGCCGATGGGCGGGTGTTGCTGACTGTTAGGAGGCTGTGCCCCCCAGCGCAACCGCCCGGCTGGTGCAATCATCCGTATGGTTACGGCGATCCGGGTCAAATCACCAAATGGGGAGGGCGCGCGGCGTCACGCCGCACGTAAGGGAAGGTCGTGCGCCCCCGGCAGGCGCGACAGGCATCCGGCACAGGCCAACGGAGCGCGGGCCCCCGTGGCCCGGCACGGGGCGGCCGGGCCGTGGCGGGGGGCTTCGGTCCGGCGCGCGCCTTTACCGTGGCGTCCGCCGCCGGCGCGCGCCGGCCGGGTGGGCAGAGCCGCGCGGGCGCTTCGGGGCGGGCCTTTGAGGCGCGGGCTCATGGGAGGGCCCGGCGGCGTGGGGAGCGGGCTCAGCCCGCCGTGGCGGCGGCGGCTTCGGCCGCGGGCACCTTCGCCGCCAGCGCCTGTGCCACGCGGGAGGTGGGCGCGCGGCCGAGGGCGGCGGTGATGGCACGTCCGGCGCGGGCGAGCCGGTCGAGATCCACGCCGGTGGCGATGCCGAGGCCGTCGAGCATGTACACCAGGTCCTCGGTGGCCAGGTTGCCGGAGGCGCCCTTGGCATAAGGGCAGCCGCCGAGGCCGGCCACCGAGGCATCGACAGTGGCGATGCCCAGCTCGAGGCAGGCGAGCACATTGGCGAGCGCCTGGCCGTAGGTGTCGTGGAAATGCACCGCCGTGCGGGCGATGCCGATGTGCCCGGCCACCGCCCGCGCCATGGCCTTCGCCTTGTCCGGGGTGCCCACGCCGATGGTGTCGCCGAGCGAGACCTCGTAGCAGCCCATGGCGACCAGCGCCTGGGCCACCTCCACCACCTTGGCCACCGGCACCTCGCCCTGGTAGGGGCAGCCGAGCACGCAGCTGACATAGCCGCGCACGGCAATGCCGTTGGCCCGCGCCAGGTCCAGCACCGGCGCGAAGCGCGCCAGGCTCTCTGCGATACTGCAGTTGATGTTCTTTTGGCTGAACGCCTCGGAGGCGGCGGCAAACACCGCCACCTCCTCCACCCCGGCGGCGATGGCCAGCTCCAGCCCCTTCAGGTTGGGCGCGAGCACCGGATAGCGCACCCCCGCGCGCCGCTGGATGGCGGCCAGAACGGCGGCGGTGTCGGCCATCTGCGGCACCCATCGGGGCGACACGAAGGAGCCGCTCTCGATGGCGGGAAGGCCGGCCTCGGTCAGGGCGTCGATGAGCGCCACCTTGGCGGCGAGCGGCACCAGGCCCGGCTCGTTCTGCAGCCCGTCGCGCGGGCCCACCTCGACGATGCGCACGGAAGCGGGGCGGGTCATCAGGCGTCCTCCAGAACCAGCAGCTCGGCGCCCTCGTCCACCAGGTCGCCCACGGCGAAGTTGAGGGTCTTGACGCGCCCGTCTCGGGGGGCGGCGACGGTGTGTTCCATCTTCATGGCCTCCACCACCACCAGTGGCGCGCCCTTGGCCACCGTCTGGCCGGCCTCCACGGCGATGCGGATGATGGTGCCCGGCATGGGCGCCACCAGCCGCCCCGCGGTGCCGGTGGCGGCGAGCGAGGCGAGGCGGGGGTCGATGAACTCCAACTGGTACTCGCCGCCGCGCACGAACACCGTGAGCAGGTTGCCGGCGCGGATGACGCGGGCGGAGAGCTTGACCCCGTCGAGCCGGGCCGAGAGGCCGCCGGCATCGTCACCCTCGCCCTCCACCGTCATCAGGCCGCCGGGCAGGTCCAGCACGAAGCCGCTGGCCTTGAAGTGGGCCCGCACCACGGTGCGGCCGTCCACATGGGGGTCTTGGAAGGTGAGGTCCACATGGGCGTCGCGGTTGAGCCGCCAGCCGGGGGCCCGGCCCCAGGGGGAGAACGGGTCCGCCGGGTCCACCGCCTCGGCCGACTGGCGCGCCTCCTCCTTCAGCAAGGCGAGGGCGGCCAGCGCCAGCACCGGGTCGCCCGCCGGACGCGGCGCCGGCAACAGGTCGTCCTGGTGGCGGGCGATGAAATTGGTGTCGAGCTCGGCCGCGGCGAAGGCCGGGTGGCCGGCGATGGCCTTCAGGAACACCCGGTTGGTGGCAAGGCCCACCACCTCGGTGGCCGCCAGTGCCGCCTGGAGCCGCCCCACCGCCTCCGAGCGATCGGCGCCGGCGACGATGATCTTGGCGATCATGGGGTCGTAGTGGATGGACACCGTGTCCCCCGCCCGCACCCCGGTATCGACACGGGTGCCCGGCACATGGGCGGGCAGCACCAGATGGTCGAGGGTGCCGACCTGCGGCAGGAAGTCCCGCGCCGGGTCCTCGGCGTAGAGCCGCACCTCGATGGCGTGGCCGGCGAGGGGAATGTCGTGTTGCGCCAGCGGCAGGGGCGCGCCCTCGGCGACGCGCAGCTGCCATTCCACCAGGTCCTGGCCGGTGATGGCCTCGGTCACCGGGTGCTCCACCTGCAGGCGGGTGTTCATCTCCATGAAATAGAAGGCGTCGCCCTCGGCGATGAACTCCACCGTGCCGGCGCCCACGTAGCCCACCGCCTTGGCGGCATCCACGGCGGCCTTGCCCATGGCGGCGCGGCGCTCCGGCGTCATGCCGGGGGCGGGGGCTTCCTCCACCACCTTCTGGTGGCGGCGCTGGATGGAGCAGTCGCGCTCGTGCAGGTAGACGGCGTTGCCGTGGCTGTCGGCGAACACCTGCACCTCGATATGGCGCGGCGTGGTGAGGTATTTTTCCACCAGAACCCGGTCGTCGCCAAAGGCGCTCCTGGCCTCGCGCTGGGCGGAGGCGAGGGCGTCGGGAAACTCGGCGGCGCTCCGCACCACCTTCATGCCCTTGCCGCCGCCGCCGGCGGAGGCCTTGATGAGCACCGGAAAGCCAATGCGCTCCGCCTCGCGGGCGAGCAGGGCAGGGTCCTGGTCCGCGCCGTGATAGCCCGGCACCAGCGGCACGCCGGCCGTCTCCATCAGCGCCTTGGCCGCGCTCTTGGAGCCCATGGCGCGGATCGCCGCGGCCGGCGGGCCGACGAAAACGATGCCGGCTTCCGCGCAGGCCTCGGCGAAGGCAGCATTCTCCGACAGGAAGCCATAGCCGGGGTGGATGGCGTCCGCCCCGGCCTTGCGCGCCGCATCGAGGATGGCGTCGATCCGAAGATAGCTCTCGCGGGCCGGCGCCGGGCCGATGGGATAGGCCTCGTCGGCCGCCGCCACGTGCAGGGCGTCGGCGTCGGCCTGGGAATAGACGGCGATGGTGGTGAGGCCCAGCGCCTTGGCGGTGCGCATGACGCGGACCGCGATCTCGCCCCGGTTGGCGACGAGCAGGGTGCGGATCGCACGGCTCATGTGGGTTCCCCGTTCCTGGCGTTTGTTGTGCCCCATTGGGCTTTTCGTTTTTCGAGGAAGGCGCTCACCCCTTCCTTGCCGTCGGCGCTGGCGCGGACGTCGGCGATGCGGCGAGCGGTGTCGGCGATCACCTGGGCGTCCAGCGGCCGGTCGACGGCGCGGACGAGGTCCTTGGTGGCGGCCAGCGCGGCCGGGCTCGCCGCCCGCAGCGCCTTGAGGTGCCGGGCGATGGCGGCGTCGAGGGCCTCCGCCGGCACCACCTCGTGCACCAGGCCGAGGGCGAGGGCGGTGGCCGCCGGGAAGCGCTCGGCGGTGAGGAAATAGCGCCGCGCCTGCCGCGCGCCCATGGCCCGCACCAGATAGGGGCTGATGACCGCGGGGATGAGGCCGATGCGCACTTCCGTCACCGCGAACTCGGCCTCCGGCACCGTCACCGCGATGTCGCTGGCGGCGATCAGCCCGGTTGCGCCGGCGAAGGCCGAGGCATGCACCCGCGCCAGGGTTGGCTTGGGGCTGAGGTCGATGGTGCGCATGAGGGCGGCGAGCTTCTCGGCGTCCTCCAGATTCTCGGCGTGGGAATAGGAGGCCATGCGGCGCATCCAGTTCAGGTCGCCGCCGGCGCAGAAGCTCTTGCCTTCGGCCCGCAGCAGGATGGCCCACACCGACGGGTCGGCGATGGCCGCGGCATAGGCTGCCGTGAGGGCGGCGATGAGGGCATCGTCGAAGGCGTTGTGCACCTCCGGCCGGTTGAGGGTGAGGACGCGCACGCCGTCCTCGGTGGTGGCGACGAGGCTCATGGTGTCCTCCGCGCGGCGTTCGGCATCATCACATGCGGAACACGCCGAAGCGTGTCTCCTGCTCGGGGGCGTTGAGGGCGGCGGACAGGGCCAGCGCCAGCACCATGCGGGTGTCGGCGGGGTCGATCACGCCGTCGTCCCACAGCCGGGCCGAGGAGTAATAGGGGTGTCCCTGGCGCTCGTACTGGGCGCGGATGGGTGCCTTGAATGCCTCCTCCTCGGCGCTGGACCACTGGCCGCCGCGCGCTTCCAGCCCGTCGCGCTTCACCTGGGCCAGCACCCCGGCCGCCTGCTCGCCGCCCATCACGGAGATGCGGGCATTCGGCCACATCCACAGGAAGCGCGGGTCGAAGGCTCGCCCGCACATGCCGTAATTGCCGGCGCCGAAGGAATTGCCGATCACCACGGTGAACTTGGGCACGCTGGCGCAGGACACGGCAGTGACGAACTTGGCGCCGTCCTTGGCGATGCCGCCGCTTTCATACTTCCGGCCCACCATGAAGCCGGTGATGTTCTGCAGGAACACCAGGGGAATGTTGCGCTGGGCGCACAGCTCCACGAAGTGCGCCCCCTTGAGCGCGCTTTCCGAGAACAGGATGCCGTTGTTGGCGACGATGCCGACCGGGTAGCCGAAGATGCGGGCAAAGCCCGTCACCAGGGTCGGCCCGTAGAGCGGCTTGAACTCGTCGAACTCCGACCCGTCGACGATGCGGGCGATGATCTGGCGCACATCGAACGGCTGCTTGGGATCGGCCGAGACGATGCCGTAGATCTCCCGCGGGTCGTGCAGCGGCGCGCGCGGCTCGCGGATGTCCAGGCTGTGCGCCTTGGTGCGGTTGAGGTCGGCCACGATGGACCGGGCGATGCCGAGCGCGTGGGCGTCGTTCTCGGCCATGTGGTCGGCGACACCGGAGGTGCGGGTGTGCACGTCGGCGCCGCCCAGCTCCTCGGCGGTGACCACCTCGCCGGTGGCGGCCTTCACCAGAGGCGGGCCGCCGAGAAAGATGGTGGCCTGGTTCTTCACCATGATGGACTGGTCGGCCATGGCCGGCACATAGGCTCCGCCGGCGGTGCACGAGCCCATCACCACCGCGATCTGGGGAATGCCTTCGGCCGACATGTTGGCCTGGTTGAAGAAGATGCGGCCGAAATGCTCGCGGTCGGGAAACACCTCGTCCTGGTTGGGCAGGTTGGCGCCGCCGGAATCCACCAGGTAGATGCAGGGCAGGTGGTTTTCCCGGGCGATGGTCTGCGCCCTCAGGTGCTTTTTCACCGTCACCGGATAATAGGTGCCGCCCTTCACCGTGGCGTCATTGGCGACGATGACGCATTCGCGGCCCGAGACCCGGCCGATGCCGGTGATGATGCCGGCCGCCGGAACCTCGTCGTCATACATGCCGTAGGCGGCGAGCTGGGAGAGCTCCAGGAACGGCGAGCCGGTGTCCAGCAGGGTGCGGATGCGGTCGCGCGGCAGCAGCTTGCCGCGCTTGAGGTGGCGCTCGCGGGCGACCTCGCCGCCGCCTTCGGAAATCTGCTCCACCTTCGCGCGCAGGTCGGCGACGGCGTGTTCCAGCGCCTGGGTGTTGCGGCGGAATGCGTCGGAGCGGCGGTCCACCGCATCCTCGATGATCGCCATGAGCGGCCTCGTCCTCTGGGCGCCTGGGCCCGTCCGTGTGGGGAAGGACGCGCGCGGCCGGCCCCGTCCGGGCGGGCGGGGACCCGCGGGCGCGGGGCCTGCGGGGCATGGCGGTCGGGCGTGTCCTCCTGCCGATCAGTGTCGGCTTGGAAACGATCGTACGTTTTTTTCCGAGGGGCGCAAGAGGTTTCGATCGGCCTCGTCGGGCCGCGTGTGCCGGGCCGGCCGCGGGAGGGCTAGCGGCCCCGTGCGCGGGCCGGGGCGGGCTTTGGCGCCGCCGCCGCCGTCGCCGTCGCCGCCGCCTTGGCGGGCGCGGGTGGGGCCGCCTTTGCCCGCGGCTTGCGCGCGGCGCGCGGCGCATCGGCGTCGCGGACGGCTTCGGTCACGGTGATCTCTGCCAGCGGTGGCCGCGCCGGCAGGGGCAGCGAAGGGGCCAGCGGGGTGCCGGTTGCGTGCGCGGCATCGGCCCCGGTCACGCCACCCACCACCAGGCCGCTGTAGATGGCGATGAGATCGTCCTGGCTCAGCCGCCCCTCGGGCCGGTACCACATGCAGATGCCGGTCAACATGGAGATGATGGCATAGGTCGCCACCTTGGGCTCGCGCACCTGGAACACGCCGGCCTCGGCGCCCTGGCGCAGGATGCCTTCCAGCAGGCCTTCGTAGCGGTGGCGCTGGGCGATGATGACGGCGCGGTGCTCGTCTTCCAGGGAGCGGATCTCCATGTTGGCGATGAAGACATGGGCCATGCGCGTCATGTGGTAGCGCAGGTGGAATGCGGTGAAGGTCTTCAGCCGGGTGAGCGGATCGGTGATGCCGGCGAGGTCCGCTTCCGCCTTCGAGGTCAGGTCCTCCATGTGCTCGCGGACGATGTCGAACAGGAGATTCTGCTTGTTCTCGAAGTATTTGTAGAGCGAGCCGGATTGTAGCCCGACCTCGGAAGCGAGCTGGCGCAGGCTCATGGCCTCATAGCCATGCTTGTAGATGAGCTTCACCCCCGCCTGGCGGATCGCCTCGGCGGTGCGGGTGCCGTTGGAACCGATGGTGCGCGCCATGGCCTTCAAGACGTTGAAGGGCACGGGAAGCCCGTGCCGGAAAACCGAATCACGCAAGATCGCGTGAGCCCTGTCGATGCGGCGGCCAGACTGGGCAAGCCGCCGGAGCGATGCAAGTTCATCCTGCGACATGAAATGCCGCTTGACCACAATAAAAAAGAACGCTTGATTGTTTCCACTAAAGCCTGACGCAACGATCGGGCACCTGCGCCAAGCCAGCCGCCGAGCCACAGCAAAGCGGGGCGCAGAAAAACGGGAGAAGGGGCCAGGGGCCCGATTCTCCCGTCACATAGGGAGGAACCGGGCTTGAGCACCACTTCCGTGGTTCCGCAGGCTGTTGCGGACGCGCGCGCGCTTCTTGGCGTCGAAAACATCTCCTTGCGCTTCGGCGGCCTGAAGGCCCTGTCGGACGTGAGCTTCCACGTGAACAAGGGAGAGCTGTTCTCCATCATCGGCCCCAACGGGGCCGGCAAGACTTCCATGCTGAACTGCATCTCGGGCCGCTATACCCCGAGCGAGGGTCGCGTGGTGTTCGACGGCGTCGATGTCACCAAGCTGAAGCCCAACCGGCGCGCGGCCATCGGCCTTGGTCGCACCTTCCAGAACCTGGCGCTGTTCAGCCATATGAGCGTGCTCGACAACATCATGGTGGGGCGCCACCATCTGTTGAAGAACAATCTCTTCACCGGCGCCCTCTACTGGATCGGCGGGGCGCAGAAAGAAGAGCTGGAGCATCGGCGCAAGGTGGAGGAGGTGATCGACTTCCTCGACATCCAGCACGTGCGCAAGGCCACCGCGGGCACCCTCTCCTATGGCCTGCGCAAGCGGGTGGAACTGGCCCGCGCCGTGGCGCTGGAACCCAAGCTCATCCTGCTCGACGAGCCCATGGCCGGCATGAACCTCGAGGAAAAGGAGGACATGGCCCGCTACATCGTCGACCTGAACGAGGAGTGGGGCATGACCATCATCATGATCGAGCACGACATGGGGGTGGTGATGGACATCTCTCACCGGGTGATGGTGCTCGACTTCGGCAAGAAGCTGGTGGAGGGCGAGCCCGCCGCGGTGCTGGCCGATCCGCACGTGCGCAAGGCCTATCTCGGCGAGGAAGACCCTCTGCTGGAAGACGAGTCCGCCCCAACCGCCCTGTCCGCCTGAGAGACGCCATGACGATCGCCGCCGTGACCCCCTCCGTCCACGACTGGGCGGACGTGACGCAGCACGACACCTTCCCGAAGCTGCTGGCGCGCAACGCCGCCCAGCACCCCAACGACGTCTGGCTGAGGGAAAAGGACCTCGGCATCTGGATTTCCTACACCTGGAAGGCGGTGGCCGACCGGGTGGAGGCCATCACGCTCGGCCTGGAGCACCTCGGCGTCCGGCGCGGCGACGTGGTCGCCCTGCTCGGCGACAACCGCCCCGAATGGCTGATGGGCGAGATCGCCACCCACGCCCTGGGCGGCCTGAGCCTCGGCGTCTACCGCGATGCGCTGGCGGACGAGGTGGCCTACCTCATCACCTATGCCGACGTGGCGGTGGTGTTCGCGGAGGACGAGGAGCAGGTGGACAAGCTCCTGTCACTGGACGACAAGATCCCCACCGTTCGCCACATCGTCTATTCGGACCCGCGCGGCATCCGTAAGTATGACGATCCGCGCCTCGTCTCCCTGAAAGCGCTGGAGGAGCGCGGGCGCGCGGTGGCGGGCAAGGACCCCAACCGCTACGCGCGCTTCGTCAGCGTCGGCACCGGCGCCGACGTCGCCATCTTGTGCACCACCTCCGGCACCACCTCCCATCCCAAGCTCGCCATGCTCACCGCCGGCGCGGTGCTGAAGCATTGCCGCGCCTATCTGGAGATGGACCCGCGCGGACCCGGCGACGAATACGTCAGCGTGCTGCAGATGCCGTGGATCATGGAGCAGATCTACGCCTTCGGTCAGGCGCTCATCTCCCGCATGAAGGTGAACTTCGTGGAGGAGCAGGAGACTTTGATGGCCGACATGCGCGAGATCGGCCCCTCGTTCGTGCTGTTCGCGCCGCGGGTGTGGGAGCAGATCGCCGCCGACGTGCGCTCGCGCATGATGGACTCCTCCCGCCTCAAGCGGGCCATGTTCGATCTCGGCATGAAGCTCGGCCTCAAGGCGCTGGACGACGGCCGGCGCTCGCCGCTGGCGGACTTCATCCTGTTCCGGGCTCTGCGTGACCGGCTCGGCTTCTCCCACCTCAAGTCGGCGGCCACCGGCGGGGCGGCGCTCGGGCCCGACACCTTCCGCTTCTTCCTGGCGCTCGGCGTGCCCATGCGCCAGCTCTACGGCCAGACCGAGCTGCTGGGTGCCTACACCCTGCACACCGCCGGCGACGTGGATTTCGACACCGTGGGCGTGCCGTTCCAGGGGGTGGAGATCCGCATCGACGATCCCGATCCCAATGGCCTCGGCGAGGTGGTGACGCGCCACGCCAACTGCTTCACCGGCTATTTCCGCAATGAAGCGGAAACCGTGAAGTCGTTCGCGGAAGAGGGCTGGATGCGCACCGGCGACGCCGGCTTCTTCAACGGCAAGGGCCATCTGGTGGTCATCGACCGCGTGCGCGACATGGCCAAGACCTCCCACGGCGACCGCTTCTCGCCGCAATACATCGAGAACAAGCTGAAGTTCTCGCCCTACGTGGCCGAGGCGGTGGTTCTGGGTGACGGCCGCGACAGCCTCGCGGCACTGCTGTGCATCCGCTTCTCCATCGTCTCCAAATGGGCGGAGAAGAACCGCATCGCCTTCACCACCTACACCGACCTGTCCTCCAAGCCGGAGGTGATCGCCCTGCTGCGCAAGGAGGTCGAGGAGGTCAACAAGACGCTGGCGGAGAAGCAGCGCATCGGCCGCTTCGTCCTGCTGTACAAGGAGCTGGACGCCGACGACGGCGAGCTCACCCGCACCCGCAAGGTGCGGCGCGGTGTCATCAACGAGCGCTACGGCACCATCATCGACGCCATGTACGCTGGCGACGCGGTGATCGACGTGGACACCACCATCACCTTCCAGGACGGCACCAAGCAGCGGGTGAAGACCAAGCTCGACGTGATCGACCTCGGCGCCCTCGTCCCCGGCGGATCGCGGAGGGCGGCATGATGACGGGCCGCTGCCGCATGCCTCCGGCCATGGGGCCTGGACTGCCGGGGAGGGGGCAGGCGCCCTCCCGTGACGTGACCATCGCCGGCGCCCGCCGCCGTCCCTTCCCCCTCCCAGCCCTGTCCGCCCTGCGGCGGCGGGCGATCGCGGGAGCGTTCTGATGCAATCCCAGCTTCTGCTTCAGCTCATCATCAACGGGCTCATCATCGGCACGCTCTATGGCGTGGTCGGCATGTGCTTCGTGCTCATCTACAAGGCATCCCAGGTGGTGAACTTCGCCCAGGGCGAATTCCTGCTCATCGGCGCCTGGACCTGCTGGTGGCTGCTCACCGCCTGGAACATCCCCTTCTTCTGGGGCTTCCTGATCGCCGTCTGCTTCATGATGGTGTTCGGCATGGCGGTGCAGATGATCGTCCTGCGGCCGCTGATCGGCGAGCCGATCATCTCGGTCATCATGGTCACCATCGGCATGTCCATCTTCTTCCAGGCGCTGATGAAGTGGATGTTCGGCACCTTCGCCCAGCCGTTCCCGCCCATCTTCCCGGTGGACAAGGTGAACGTGCTCGGGCTCCAGGTGCAGACCGCCTATCTGATGTCCACCGGGGTGAGCCTCGCCATCATGGCGGGATTTGCCTGGTTCTTCAAATATTCGAAGATGGGCCTCGCCATGCGGGCCACCGCCTTTTCGCAGCAGGTGGCGCAGTCGCTCGGCATCTCGGTGCGGCAGGTGTTCGCGCTGTCCTGGGGCATCTCGGCGGCGGTCTCGGCGGTTGCCGGCGTGGTGGTCGGCATCGTCAACGGCGTCAGTTCGGCGCTCTCCTACTTCGGCATCAAGGTGTTCCCGGCGGTCATCCTCGGCGGCCTCGACAGCATCTTCGGCGCGGTGGTGGGCGGCCTGATCGTCGGCCTCCTGGAAAACCTCGGCCAGTACGTGGACAGCCAGTATCTCAAGTGGGGCAATCTCTACGAGATCATCCCCTTCTACGCCCTCATCATCATCCTCATGATCAAGCCTTACGGCCTGTTCGGCACCCGCGACATCGAGAGGGTTTGATCCCATGGCCATCAACACCATGCGTCCGTGCGGCGACTACCGCACCAGCTACCAGGCCGACCAGACCATCTTCCAGACGCGGCTCACCATGCTCATCTGCGTGGCGGCGGTGGTGGCCCTGTGCTTCGCGCCCTTCTTCTTCTCGCGCTACGTGCTGAGCCTGTTCATCCAGATCGGCTATCTCGGCATCGCCGCCCTGGGGCTCAACATCCTGGTCGGCTTTTCCGGCCAGATCTCCATCGGCCACGCCGTGTTCTTCGGCTTCGGCGGCTTTGCCTCGGCCTATCTCGCCAATAAGGGCGTGCCGGTGCCGTTCGCCATTGTGCTGGCGGGGCTGTGGACCACGGTGGTGGGCCTCATCTTCGGCCTGCCGGCGGCGCGGGTGAAGGGGCTGTACCTTGCCATCGCCACCCTGGCCGCCCAGTTCATCCTGCAGGACTTCTTCGTGCGCGCCGAATGGTTCACCGGCGGCACCCACGGCGCCATGGCCGCGCCCTTCACCCTGTTCGGCTACGACCTCTCCAGCGACGACAAGTATTTCTACGTCGTGCTGTTCTTCGTGGTGGTGATGTATCTCGGCGCCACCAACCTCATGCGCTCCCGCGACGGGCGGGCGCTGATCGCGGTGCGCGACCATTATCTCTCCGCCGAGATGATGGGCGTGAACCTCGCCAAGTATCGCACCATGGCGTTCGGCATCTCGTCCTTCTATGCCGGCATCGGCGGCGCGCTCTATGCCCACTATGTGGGGTTCATGTCGGTGGAAGGGCTGGATATCCTGTTCTCCATCCAGTTCCTCGGCATGATCATCATCGGCGGCCTCGGCTCCATCATGGGCTCGCTCATGGGCACCATCTTCATGGTGCTGCTGCCGGAGGCCACCGGCTGGCTCGCCTCGGCCCTGTCGGGCAGCTTCATCGACCAGGCGCTGCACCTGAAGGACGGCATCACCTACATGCGCGAGATGCTGATCGGCGCCGCCATCATCCTGTTCCTGATCTTCGAGCCAGATGGACTTGCCCACCGCTGGCGCCAGATCAAGGCCTATTGGAAGCTCTACCCCTTCTCGTTCTGATCTTTCCGAAAACAGACGGCACAAGCCGCGATACAGGAAACGCCAAGGAGACGACAATGAACAAGACCAAAGCTGCCGCCCTCACCCTGGTCTCGACTCTGGCGCTGGCCGGGGCCGCGCCGGCGCTCGCCCAGTCCATCAACATCGGCCATCTCGCCGATTATTCCGGCGGCACCTCCGACGTTGGCCAGCCCTACGGCCAGGCGATCCAGGACACCATCGCCTGGATCAACGCCAATGGCGGGGTGAACGGCAAGAAGATCAATTCCGACTTCAACGAATACGGCTACCAGGTGCCGCGCGCGCTGGCCGCCTTCAAGAAGTGGGTGGGCTCCGACAAGGTGGTGGCCATCCAGGGCTGGGGCACCGCCGACACCGAGGCCCTGGTGGCCATGGTGACCAAGGAGCAGATCCCCTACTTCTCCGGCTCCTACTCCGCCTCCCTCACCGATCCGGTGGGCAAGGTGAACGAGAAGAGCGAGCGCGCCGCCCCGTTCAACTTCTTCTACGGCCCGTCGTACTCCGATTCCGCCCGGGCCATGGTGAAGTGGGCGGCCGACGACTGGAAGGCCAAGGGCAAGCCCGGCAAGCCCAAGTGGGTGCACATGGGCGCCAACCACCCCTATCCCAATTCGCCCAAGGCGGCGGCGGAAGCCTATGCCAAGGAACTCGGCTTCGAGGTGCTGGACCCCATCACCTTCGCCCTCACCCCCGGCGACTACACGCCCCAGTGCCTGACGCTGAAGCAGTCCGGCGCCAATTACGCCTATCTCGGCAACACCGCCGGCTCCAACATCTCGGTGCTGAAGGCCTGCAAGACCGCCGGGGTGGACGTGCAGTTCCTCGGCAATGTGTGGGGCATGGACGAGAATGCCATGAAGGCGGCGGGGGAGGCCGCCAACGGCGTGGTGTTCCCGGTGCGCACCGCCACCACCTGGGCTGGCGACGCGCCGGGCCTTGCCACCGCGAAGGCCATTTCCAAGATTTCCGACCCGTCGGGCAACACCTATCGCCCGGTGCACTACCTGACCGCCATCTGCACCGCCCTCTACATGAAGGAGGCCATGGAGTGGGCCGACAAGAGCGGCGGCATCACCGGCGTGAAGATCCGCGACGGCATGTACCAGAAGAAGGACTGGGTGCCGGTGGGCATGGAGGGCGTGTGCGTGCCGTCCACCTGGACCCCCACCGATCACCGCCCCACCACCACCGTCGACCTCTACCGCGCGGTGGTGACCGGACCCACCGACGCCTCGGTGACCGAGCTCATCAAGAACGGCACCATCAAGCTCGAGAAGGTCACCACGGTGGACCTGCCGCGCAAGACCGAGCTGCAGGGCTGGTGAGCCGGCCCTGACATCGCGTCCCGCAAGGGACGGGCGGAACGCGCGCCCCCTCTCCCGCCTCCGGGGGAGGGGGTGGCCCCGAAATCGGAGACCTCCATGGCCCAAGCCGCATTGAAGCTCGAACCGGTCGCGGACGCCGGCGCCGCGCCGCTCCTGTCCGTGGACAACATCGAGGTGGTCTATAACGACGTCATCCTGGTGCTGCGCGGCCTGTCCCTGAAGGTGCCCAAGGGGCAGATCGTGGCGCTGCTGGGCTCCAACGGAGCCGGCAAGTCCACCACGCTCAAGGCCATCTCCGGCCTGCTCAAGACCGAGGACGGCGAGATCACCCGGGGCGAGGTGAACTTCCTGGGCGAGAAGATCAACGGCATCGAGCCGGACAAGATCGTTCGCCGCGGCATCTTTCAGGTGATGGAGGGACGCCGCATCATCTCGGACATGACGGTGCTGGAGAACCTGAAGCTGGGCGCCTTCACCCGCCGCGACAACGAGGTGAAGAGCGACATCGAGCGCGTCTACGATTTCTTCCCGCGCCTGCGCGAGCGTACCGGCCTTGCCGGCTACCTTTCCGGCGGCGAGCAGCAGATGCTGGCCATCGGCCGGGCAATGATGGCCCGCCCCAAGCTCATCCTCATGGACGAGCCCTCCATGGGCCTGTCGCCGCTGATGGTGAAGGAGGTGTTCGCCATCATCAAGAAGCTCAACCAGGACCTGGGCGTCACCATCCTGCTGGTGGAGCAGAACGCGCGGGTGGCGCTCTCGGTGGCCGATTACGGCTACATCATGGAACAGGGCAAGATCGTGCTCGATGGCTCGGCCGAAATGCTGCAGACCAATGAGGACGTCAAGGAGTTCTACCTGGGCCAGGGCGGCGGCGAGGAGCGCAAGTCGTTCAAGAACCTCAAGAGCTTCAAGCGCCGCAAGCGCTGGCTGTGAGACCATCGGCCCCGGTCTGCGGCCGGTGCCACGTGGGTCCGCTCAAGCGCCGCGCGGGCTTGAACAAAGCCCCATGAGTCATGCCCACGGGCCTTTGGTATGAGCGTCGCGGCCGCCGGCCCGGCACCGGTGGCGTGGCACGCGGCCTGTTCGGCTTTCTCCCGCCGCCTTCCAACCCTCCCCCGCGCGCGGGGGAGGGCTTTTTGCCGCCTGGACCGCCCGGCGTCGCGGCCGGGCCATGACGACCCTGGCGCGCCCTCTTCCCCCGCCGCCATGTGGCCGGGGGCGGGCCGGGCGCCCGAGACTGGCCTCAACCCGTGCAGATGTGGGCTCCAAGATGACCGATCCGAACCGCCATTACGATGCGAGCGAGACCCGCGATCCGCAAGCGCGCGAGCAGGCGTTGCTGGCGGGCCTTGCCGCCCAGGTCGCCCACGCGAAGGCGAAATCGGCCTATTTCGCGGACCTGTTCAAGGATGTGGACCCGGCCGCGGTCACCAGCCGCGCGGCGCTCGCCCGCCTGCCGGTCACCCGCAAGTCGGACCTCCTGGAGATCCAGCCCCGGAGCTTGCCCTTCGGCGGGCTGAATGCGGTGGCGCCGGGCAAGCTGGCGCGCATCTTCATGTCGCCGGGGCCGATCTATGACCCGGAAGGCCACGGCCCGGACTTCTGGCGCTTCGCCCGTGGCCTTTACGCGGCCGGCTTCCGGGCCGGCGAGATCGTGCACAATTCCTTCTCCTATCACCTGACCCCGGCCGGCTCGATGATCGAGAGCGGCGCCCACGCGCTGGGTTGCGCGGTGGTGCCGGCCGGCGTCGGCCAGACCGACCTGCAATTGCGCGCCATCGCCGACCTTCGCCCCGACGGCTACGGCGGCACCCCGTCCTTCCTCAAGATCCTGGTGGACAAGGCGCGCGAGACCGGCACCGACATTTCCTCCCTCAGGAAGGCGCTGGTGACGGGGGAAGCCTTCCTGCCGCCGCACCGGGCGGAGCTGAAGGCCGCCGGCATCATCGCCCGCCAGTGCTACGGCACCGCCGACCTCGGCCTCGTCGCCTATGAGAGCGAGGCGGAGGAGGGGATGATCGTGGACGAGGGCTGCCTGGTGGAGATCCTGCGCCCGGGTACCGGCGATCCGGTGGAGGCCGTCGGCGAGGTGGGCGAGGTGGTGGTGACGCTGTTCGATGCCGACTATCCGCTGGTGCGGTTCGCCACCGGCGACCTGTCGGCGGTGCTGCCGGGCCTCAGCCCCTGCGGGCGCACCAATGTGCGGCTGCGGGGCTGGCTCGGCCGGGCCGATCAGGTGACCAAGATCCGCGGCATGTTCGTGCATCCGGTGCAGGTGAGCGCGGCGGTGAGGAAGCATCCGGCGGTGGCCCGGGCGCGGCTCGTGGTGGACCGTGTGGGCGATGCCGACGACATGCTGCTGGAAGTGGAGGTGGCCGATTCCGCCGCCCTGTCGCAGGAGGCGTTGCTGGAGGACCTGCGTGCCGCCACCAAGCTGCGTGGCCGCCTCGCGCTTCTTGCCCCCGGCACCCTGCCGGCGGACGCCAAGACCATCGAGGATCGCCGCCCGGTGTGAGGGGTCGCGCTTGCGGTGCCGCGCCACCCGTCGGCGCGGCCGCTGCCGGCGGCGACGCGGCGCCCCGCTGCGGCAAAGCCCCCAGGTTGCCAAGGCCCCAGGCGGCCAGGCGCTCGGCGGGACGATGCCCGGGCGCGGGTTCGCGCGGCTCCCGGGCCCGCCTGGGCGCCGGGCGCTCAGGCCGCGATCCAGCCGGACAATTCGCGGCGCACCACCGCCTCCAGCACGCGCATGCCGGCCGGACTGTCGTTGAGGCAGGGGATGGCGGCGAATTTCTCGCCGCCATGGGCCAGGAAGATCTCGCGATTTTCCACGCCGATCTCCTCCAGCGTCTCCAGGCAGTCGGCGACGAAGCCGGGATTGACCACGGCGAGGCGCTTCACGCCGCTCTCGGCCAGCGCCTTCACCGTCACGTCGGTGTAAGGCTGGAGCCATTCCTCGCGGCCGAATCGCGACTGGAAGGTGAGGCGCAGCCGGTCTTCCCCCATCCCCAGCCGCGCCCGCAGCAGGCGCGCCGTCTTGGCGCACTGGCAGGCATAGGGGTCGCCCTTCAGGTGGTAGGATTTGGGGATGCCGTGGAAGGAGGCGAGAATCACCTCGGGCTCGAAATCGAGCGCAGCCAGATGGCGTTCCAGGTCCTCAGCCACCGCATCGATATAGACGGGATCGTCGTGCCAGGGCGCGGCGATGCGCGCCGCCGGCTGCCAGCGCAGGGCCTTGAGCGCGTCGAAGGCGGCGTCGGCGACGGTGGCGGTGGTGGCGGCAGCATATTGAGGATAGAGCGGGGCGATCAGGATTCGCTCGCAGCCCGCCGCCTGCAGCGCGTTGATTCGCTCGGCGATCGCCGGCGCCCCGTAGCGCATGGCGAAATCGACGATGATGCGCGGGTCGCGCGCCGCCAGTGTCGCTGCCAGCTTCTCCGCCTGGGCGCGGGTGAGGGTGAGCAGCGGGCCCTCGTCGCGCGCGGTATTCCAGATGTTGCGGTAGTCGCGGCCCTTGGGGCCGGGCCGCCTGGTGAGGATGATGGCGTTGAGCACGAACCACCACACCGCGCGGTTGACTTCGATCACCCGCCGGTCGGACAGGAACTCCTTCAGATAGCGCCGCATGGACCAGTAGTCAGTGCCGGCCGGCGTGCCGAGATTGACGATGAGCACGCCGATGCGCCCATGGGCCACTGGGGGATGGGCCACTGGGGGATGGGCGACCGGGGGATGATCGGGCGCAAGCGCGGCGGTTGGGGAAATCGCGGTCGACGGGGTCATGGGGCACCTCTCGCGCGCTGATGCCGATGTGTCGCGGCCACGTCAATCGGGCTTGTGCGCTCACGCCGTGCGTGAAGCGCGGCGGGGCTGCGAATCCACTACGGCCACGGCGTTCCGTGGAGCTGGATTTTCAAAACATCGGGAAAGGAATGGTGGGCGCGACAGGGATCGAACCTGTGACCCCTACGATGTCAACGTAGTGCTCTCCCGCTGAGCTACGCGCCCCACCTGCAGGAAGCGCCTCTATATCGGCTCCGAAGATCGGAGGCAAGGCGCTGTCGCGGGTTTTCAAGCGAAACCGTGTCCGTCCGCGTGAAAAAGGCGCCTAAGCGCCGGACGCCGCAGGGTTTTCAGCGCCTGTGCAAAGCGCGGGACACCGGCGCGGCGTGGGGTCGCCGCGTTCAGGCGGCGTCCAGCATCTTCCCGACCTCGGCGACGAGATCGCGCAGGTGGAAGGGCTTGGAGAGAACCTTCGCCTCGGAGGGCGTTTCGCCGTCGGCGTTCAGCGCCACGGCGGCGAAGCCGGTGATGAACATCACCTTGAGGTCGGGGTCGAGCTCGGTGGCGCGGCGCGCCAGCTCGATTCCGTCCATCTCCGGCATGACGATGTCAGTGAGCAGGAGCTCGAACGGCTCCTCCCGCATCCGCTCGTAGGCCGATTTGCCATTGTCGTAGGAAGCCACCGAATAGCCGGCATTCTGCAGCGCCTTCACGAGGAAGCGCCGCATGTCGTTGTCGTCCTCGGCGAGCAGGATCTTGGACACGCCGTTTCCCCTGATCAATCGTAAGCCGTGGACCGGCCACGGCGGCCGGAACCCATGTGAGTGTCTCGCCCATTCGGGTAAATTCGGAGTGAAAGTGCCGCGCCCCCTTCACAAGCCCCCCCTTCGGCGGGCATCATGTAGGTGAAACAAGCATTTAGAAACCTTCCGGAGTTCCGCGGCGCGCGATGACTGCCTGCCTCGCCGACACCATAGATCCTGCGTTCGAGATCCTGGGGCTCGAGGCCGCGACCGGGCCGTTCCTGTTCAACTCCCCCCATTCGGGCCGCATCTACCCCACGAGCTTCGTGGCGCAGACACGGCTGGACTTTGCCACGCTGCGCCGGTCCGAGGACAGCTTCGTGGACGAATTATTCGAGGACGTGGTGAATGCCGGGGCGCCGCTCATGCGGGCGTTGTTCCCGCGCTCATTCCTCGATCTCAACCGCGAGCCCTACGAGCTCGATCCGCGCATGTTCGAGGGGCGCCTGCCGCCCTATGCCAACACCCGCTCGGTGCGGGTGGCGGGCGGGCTCGGCACCATCGCCCGCGTGGTGGGCGACGCGCAGGAGATCTATCCGCGCCGGCTGACCGTGGTGGAAGGGCTGGAGCGCATCGAGGCTTATTACAAGCCCTATCACCAGGTGCTGCGGCGGCTGATCGCCACCACCCAGCGGCGGTTCGGCATGGCGGTGCTGGTGGATTGCCATTCCATGCCGTCCACCTCGACCCGCGACGAGAGCCAGCGCGCCGACGTGGTGCTCGGCGATCGCTATGGCACCAGCTGCAGCGGCATCGTGACCGACGCCCTGGAGCGGGAGCTGTCGGCGGCCGGCTACCGGGTGCTGCGCAACAAGCCCTATGCCGGCGGCTACATCACCGAGCACTATGGCAACCCCGCCGCCGGGCTGCATGCGGTGCAGATCGAGGTCAATCGCGCCCTCTACATGGAAGAGGCGCTCTATGCCCGCTCGGCGGGGTTCGAGCGGCTGAAGGAGCATATCCGCGTGGCCATGCCGCGCGTGTTCGCCCAGGTGCTGGGCACCCTGGAGGCGCCGCGCGCCGCCGCCGAATGAGACGGACCGTCCCAGGCGGCGGCCGATGCCGGTGCCGCCTGGCGTTGGCGTGGGAGGGGGCGTGGCTCTGTCGCCTCGCGTGTCCGCATGGCGATGGCCGGTCCCAGCCCGGGCTGATGCCGCACGGGGTGCCGGCTGCCCGTGGGCGGCAAGGCGCCCGCCGGCGCGCGGGCCCGCTTCCCGGGCGGGGCGGCTCCCGTTCGCCGGAATCATGCCAAAGGCCTTGCGCTTGACGCATGGCGGTCTGGTCACGGCCGCGCCGCTTCCGCGGTGCCTCTGCCATCGGTCGAGACCGCGGCGATGGCATATCCGCGCCAGCCCGCGAACCCTGCCCGGACCGCAGGGAGGCCGGGCACCCCGCTTCGCCGGTGCGCGGAGGAGGGGGCATCGGCGACGTCCGCGTGACAAGGCTCTGCAAATCCGCAAATGGTGCCTTGCGTTTTTCGAATGGCAGATATACGAATTTGGCGCGGTCAGACATCCCTGTCCTGACAGCGCATCGGCCTGTCGCAGTGCTGGTGTACAGCAGCATCCCTAAGGCGGCGTCGAAGCCGTGCCGGGAGGGGCGCTGAAACGGTCCGTCTGGATAATGGGGCCTTAGAGCCGATCCGCCAGATGGGGCGTGGGAATGGGTTTGTGCCGGGCCCAAAAAAGAAAGGGGCCGTCCGCGTTGGCGAACGGCCCAAGTCTAGGGAGGAAACGCCCAAGGAGGGCAGCGACACAGCGACGCCAATCGCCATGTCGCAATGCACAAATAGCCGAGTGCAGTGCCATAAATCAAGTGCCCGTTTGTCGCATCTGTGTAATTTTATATAACTTATTGATTTTACGTTATAATTTTCAGGCCGCCTGACCTGGGCCGGCGGCTTCCCCGCGCTTGTATGGGGTCCTGCGGGCGAATCGCGCGCTGCCGGCGGCTTGTCCGCAGGCACGCGGGCGCGGAGGCCGGCGTTTGGCGCGCGGGCGCGGGTCGTCGTTGCGCCGGGCTGGAGTTCGGGCCTGTCGCGAAGTTCGGATGCGGAATGGGGAAGAGAAGCGCCGGGCCAAGTAACTGGCGGGCCCAAAAAGAAAGGGGCCGCTTCACCCGAAGGGAGCGGCCCAAGTCTAGGGAGGAAACGCCCAAGGAGGGCAGCGGCATCGCAACAGGCAATGCCGCGCTGCATCAATATGCGAGGATCGGGCGTTTGCAGCAAGATGCTTCACAGCAGATTGTTTAGGCAGCTATCCGCTTCAAAAGCGCCACCTGAACACCGCTCCATCCGATCTGCCTATTCCTTGACCGATCATGCGCCCCGGCACTGCCTAGAAGTGCGTCAGTTCTCCGGGGTGGTGCGGCGGCGGCGTGAATCGCGCTTGATCCCGAGCCCTCTTCCGCTGCATGTCCGGGAAGAACGCCCGCCGTCCGTGACGGCCTCGTCGCCTGTTCCGGAGCGCCGCGCGCGCCGCAGACTAGGAGTGCGGAAACCATGACCGCCGTCGCCATCGACGATTTCGTCCATCAGCTCGCGACCGTTTCGGGGGAGGCCATCCTGCCCTTCTTCCGCACCTCGCTGGGGGTGGAGGACAAGAGCCGGGGCAAGGCGTTCGACCCCGTCACCGAAGCCGACCGCGCCGCCGAGCAGGTCATGCGCCGCCTGATCCGCGAGGCGTTCCCGAGCCACGGCATCATCGGCGAGGAGTTCGAGAACGTGGCCGGCAGCTCGCCCTATGTGTGGGCGCTCGATCCCATCGACGGCACCAAGTCCTTCATCGCCGGCCTGCCGGCCTGGGGCACGCTCATCGGCCTGCTGAAGGACGGCGACCCGGTCTACGGCATGATGCACCAGCCCTTCATCAAGGAGCGCTTCTACGGCGACGGCGCCGCCGCGCGCTATCGCGGCCCGGCGGGCGAGCGTGTGCTGCGGGTGCGCGACTGCGCCCGGCTGGAGGACGCGATCTTGTTTACCACCAGCCCGCGCCTGATGAACGACGCCGACCGCGCGGACTTCGGCCGGGTGGAGGAGCAGGTCCGCCTCTCGCGCTACGGCGGCGACTGCTACGTCTATTGCATGCTGGCGGCGGGGCTGGTGGATCTCGTCATCGAGACCGAGCTGAAGGACCACGACATCGTGGCGCTCATCCCCATCATCGAGGGCGCGGGCGGCGTCGTCACCACTTGGGAGGGCGGCGCGCCGGCCAAGGGCGGACGGGTGGTGGCGGCGGGCAGCCGCGCCGTGCACGAGCAGGCGCTGCGGATGCTCGCCGGCTGAGCCCGGCCGGCCTCACACCACCGGCGTGCCGGGGATGAAGGCGTCGAACGCCGCCCAGAATTGGGCGCGGAACAGGTCCTGGTCCATCAGGATCTCATGCTGCGCCGCCGGCACCACCACATGGGCGCCGGCGATCAGCCGGGCCGAGAGGTGCTCGATGGCGGCGTTGGACACCAGCCGGTCGCCGCCGGCGGCGATCATCAGCAGCGGCTGGCGGATCTGCCGCACCACCTCCGGATCGGCGAGCTGGTCCATGGCCCGGTAGGCCGCGTGCAGCCAGCCGTTGGTGGGCGCGCCGATGCCGAGCTGGGGAAAGGCGCGCACCACCTCCGCGGCGCGCGCGTAGCGCACCGGGTCCGAATTCACCGGGTTGCGGGCAAACGGCACCTCGGTGATGGGCGTGCTGCGCCCGCCCGGGACGAGGGCGCGGGCAAAGCCGGTGTAGGCGAGGGTGGTTACCAGCGCCCGCACCATGCCCTGCGCGGGTATGATCTTGATGCCGAGCAGCGGTGCCCCCAGCACCATGCGATCGAACCAGCGCCGGCCGGCCAGCACCGATTGCAGCATGATGGTGCCGCCCATGGAGTGGGCGAGGGCGAAATGGGGGGCCGGGCAATCGGGCAGCAGCACGTGCCGGGCGAAGGCCTCGAGGTCGATCTGGTAGTCGCGGAAATGGCGGACGTGGCCCTTGCCGGGGTGGCGCAGCAGGCGCTGCGAGCCGCCCTGTCCGCGCCAGTCCAGCACGGCCACGGCAAAGCCGCGCGAGCGCAGCTCGCGCACCACCTCGAAATACTTCTCGATGAATTCGGCGCGCCCGGTGAAGACAGCGACGGTGCCCCGCAGGCCGCTGTCCGGCATCCAGCGGGCATAGCGCAGCCGCACGCCGTCGGCGGCGACGATCTCGCCGCTCACGGCGCCTTCGGGGATGGGATTGCCGGGGATGGAGAACAGGGTCATCGGGGCTCGGATCTGGCTGCGACCATGGCGGCCGGCGGCGGGAGGGTTGCATGCCGGCCGCCCCGGCACAATCTTCGGCGCCGCGCGGTCCCGCGGGCCTATCGGCCGGTGCCGGCATCGTCGTCGGCGGCGAAGCCGAGCAGTTGCAGGCCGGTGATCTCGCCGGTCACCGTGTCCACCACCAGCCGGGCCCGCTCGCCGCGCGGGCCGGTGGCCTCGGCCAACATGCTGTGGCCGCGCCGGCGCAGGATGTCCACCCGGGAGAAGCCGCGGGCCTCCAGCCCGGCGACCAGGGTGGTGGGGGTCAGCGGGCGGCCGGCGCGCGGCAGCTGTCCTTCATAGGCGCGGTAGAGGTTGCGCGGGGGCACCGAATGGAGCGTGGACGATGCGCGGATCGCCTCGCCGGTCTGCGCGGCCGTCGTCTCGTCCAGGTCGAAGGCGATCGGAATCGCGGCGATCAAGACCAGCGCGAGGCCGGAAAGCCGGTACAGGGGGCCTCGCATCGTCTGCCCTTTCCCGCTGCAGGTCTCGTGGCGGGAGCCGCGCCCCGCCGCCGCGTCGTGTCACGCCTCGCGGACGGTCAGTCTAGCCCGCTTCCTTGAACGAATGGCAGCCGTTCCGTTCAGCGCCGGTTCATCTGGCTTCGCCCGCGCCGGGACGGGCGACCCTTGACGGGACGGGGAGGCGTTCCCACATCCAAAACGGCGCTGGTCATGACGACGGCGTCAGAACCGGGCCCGGCTTCGGAGGGCCCTGCATGTCGCTTCACTGGAGGATATGCCATGCGTACGTTTGATCTTTCCCCCCTGTATCGCAACACGGTCGGATTCGACCGGCTGTTCTCGCTGCTCGATTCCGTCGGTGGTGTCGACGCGGCGCCGACGTATCCGCCCTACAACATCGAGCGGACCGGCGAGAATGCCTATCGCATCACCGTGGCGGTGGCGGGCTTCACCGATGCTGAACTCAGCATCGAGGTGAAGGAAAATGCCCTGACCCTCAAGGGCGAGAAGAAAGCCGCCGAATCGGCCGACGCGGCCCAGGTGCTCTATCGCGGCATCGCCGCCCGCGCCTTCGAGCGTCGCTTCCAGCTCGCCGACCATATGGAGGTGAAGGGCGCGGTGCTTGAGAATGGGCTGCTGCACGTGGACCTCGTGCGCAATATTCCCGAGGCCAAGAAGCCGCGCGTCATCCCCATCAATACCCAGGCGGCCGCCCCGAAGACCATCGCCGGTGCGGTCGAGGCCCCGCAGGCCGCCTGAGCGCCGGCCTGATCGGCTGATCCACCACGGCGGCGCCGCAAGCGCCGCCGTTTTGCGTCGCGCCCTTGATCCCGGCGCCGGATGGGTCGAGGAAGAGGGTTTCCTCGACTGTCCAAGGATCGTTCCATCGTGGCTGCCCCGCGCAAGGTTCTCGTCACCACCCGCCTGTTCGATGACGCCGCCGCGCACCATCTGGTGGAGCAGGGGTTCGACGTGGTGCCCTCCGGCCTGCCCGGCGATGCCATCGACACCGACATTCCCGACGCCGCGCTCGACCAGCTGCTGGAGGGGGCGGCGGGCTGGATCGTCGGCCAGCGCGCGGTGACGCGCGAGGTGCTCGCCCGCCATCCTGGGCTGGCAGTGATCGCCCGCCGTGGCGTCGGCTACGATCGGGTGGACGTGGAGGCGGCGCGCGCGCTCGGGCGGGTGGTGACCATCGCCGCCGGTGCCAATGACGCGGCGGTGGCCGACCACACCCTGGCCCTGATGCTGGCGGTGCTGCGTCGCCTGCGGGCGGGCCAGGCGGCCCTCGCCGCCGGCGACTGGCGGGTGGTGAGCGGAAGCGACCTTTACGGAAAGACCGTGGGGCTCATCGGTTTCGGGCGCATCGCCCGGCAGGTGGCGCGGCGGCTGCACGGCTTCGACACGCGGGTGCTGGTGGCCACGCCCCGGCCGGATTTCGCCGTGAGTGGCGTCACTTATGTGCCGCTGCCGGAGCTGTTCGCCGCCAGCGACGTGGTCAGCGTGCATGCGCCGCTCACCGCCGACACCCGCCACCTCCTGAATGCGCGCACCCTGCAGGCCCTGAAGCCCGGCGCGGTGGTGGTGAACACCGCGCGCGGCGGCCTCATCGATGACGCAGCCCTGCTCGAGGCCCTGCGCGGCGGCCGGCTGGGCGGCGCCGGCCTCGACGTGTTCGAGGCGGAGAACGACCCGGCCTTGCGGCCGCTGGCGGAGGCGCTGATCGCCCGCGACGACGTGGTGGCGAGCGCCCATGCCTCCGGCTCCAGCCGCGAGGCGCTGGCGCGCGGCAACATGATTTCCGCCCATTGCGTGGTCGCCGCCCTGACCGGAGCGGCGATCCCGGCCGGCTGCCTGGTGGCGGACGGGCGCTGAGCCGGCGGGCCGGTCACGGCCGTGTCATCGGTCGCCATTACCCCATGCCCTCCAGGGACATGCGGCCGCGTCCCGCGGCTGCGGGGGCGAGAGATGCAGTCGCAATCACAGGGCGCGCCGTTGCCGGATGCGCAACTCCGGGACGCGGGCGCCATCGTGCGCGTCGAGGACGTGCGGAAGTCCTACGGCGCAACGCACATCCTCAAGGGCGTGAGCTTCACCATCGAGGAGGGCGACCTGGTGTCCCTCATCGGCCCCTCCGGCTGTGGCAAGTCCACCCTGCTGCGCTGCCTCAACGGGCTTGAGAGTCTGGATTCCGGCCGGATCGAGATCTGCGGCGTGACGCTGGCGCGGCCGCCTGCCGGCCCCGGCGCGAACGGCGCCAAGGGAAAAGGCGGCGTTGGCGACCTCGCCGCCGCCGCCCACCTGCTGCGCAAGAATGTCGGCATGGTTTTCCAGAGCTTCAACCTGTTTCCGCACAAGACGTTGCTGGAAAACGTGATGCTCGCGCCCATGGTGGTGAAGGCCATGCCCCGGGCTGAGGCGGAGGCGCTGGCCGAGGGGCTCCTGAAAAAGGTGGGCCTGGGCGAGCGGTTGGAGCACTACCCCATCGACCTGTCTGGCGGCCAGCAGCAGCGCGGCGCCATCGCCCGCGCGCTCGCCATGGCGCCGCGCGTGATGCTCTACGACGAGCCGACCTCAGCGCTTGATCCGGGCCTCGTGGACGAGGTGCTGGACGTGATGAAGGAACTGGATCGCGAGGGCATGACCCAGATCGTGGTGACCCACGAGATGCGGTTCGCCCGCGATGCCTCCGACTACATCATCTACATGGAAAAGGGGGAGATCGTCGAAATCTCGGACGAGGACGAGATGTTCACGAACCCCAAGGACCCGCGCACCCGCCAGTTCCTGCGCCGGTTTCTGTGATGCGCGCCGCCGTTCCCGCCTGTTCCCGCCCGGGGGTCGCCATGGGTCACGTTCTGCCGCGCGCCATCGGGTCGCGCCTGCACCTTCTTCTGGCCGTCGCGCTGGCCGTCATTGTGGCGCTTGCCCAGGGTCCGGCGCGGGCGGAGACGGGGCCGGCGCCCGCCGCGCCCGCCCTGTCCGGTCCGCCGCTGCGCTACGGCGGCGACGGCACCTCCGGCGCCCCCTATATCTTCAAGGACCCGGCCGACCCGAACCGCACCGTCGGCTTCGAGGTGGACATCATGGAGGAGATCGGCCGCCATCTCGGCCGGCCGGTGGTGTTCGTCCAGAACGACTGGAGCAACCTGATCCCCGGCCTCGACAACGGCCTGTACGACGTGGCCCTGAGCGGGCTGGAGATCACGCCGGCGCACCAGGCGGCGGCGGACTTCTCCATTCCCTACTACACCACCTTCGGCCAGATCGTGATCCGCCGCGGCGACACGCCGGTGGACGGGCTTGCCGACCTCAAGGGCAGGAAGGTCGGCACGCTGAAGTCGAGCCAGATGGAATATGTGCTGCGCAAGGCCGGCGGCATCGACGTGCGCACCTATGACGAGGAGATCGACGCTTACTCCGATCTCAAGCTCGGCCGGCTCGACGCCACGGTGATGGATTTCCCCATCGCCGTCTACTACGCCCTGCCGGACCGCGAGCTGCAGTTCACGGGGCCCATGATCGGCCGCATCGAATACGGCATCGCCCTGAAGAAGGGGGCGGACCCGCAGCTGCTCGCCGCCATCAACACCGCCCTGTCGCAGATGTCGGCGGACGGCAGCCTGCATGCCATCCTCGATTCCTGGGCGCTCTGGTCGCCGATGATGGCGCAGGTGACCGGCGACGCGAAGCCCATGACCGCCCAGCCGGTGAACTACGACCATTTCGTCGCCGCCACCCAGCCCTCCGGCTGGAGGGCGCAGCTGGAGCGCTACGCCCGCTTCCTGCCGCAGCTCGGCTGGGCGGCGCTGATGACCATGGAGATCTCCATCCTGGCCATGGTGCTGGCGGTGGGCCTCGGCGCCGGGCTGGCGCTGTGCCGGGTCTATGGCGGCACCGTGCTCGACCGCCTCGCCCAGGTCTATATCGAGGTGGTGCGCGGCACGCCGCTGCTGATCCAGGTGCTGTTCATCTATTACGGCCTGCCGAAGATTGGCCTTCAGCTCGACCCGTTCGTGGCCGGCGTGCTGGCCCTGGGGCTCAACTATGCCGCCTATGAGGCGGAGAACTACCGCGCCGGCCTGCTCGCCGTGCCACGCCACCAGATGGAGGCGGCGGTGGCGTTGAACATGACCGAGCGCCAGGCCCTGAGGAGCGTGATCATCCCCCAGGCGGCGCGCATGGTGCTGCCGCCCACCACCAACGACTTCATCTCCCTCATCAAGGATTCGTCGCTGGTGTCGGTGATCTCGCTGGTGGAGCTGACCAAGACCTATGAGCAGATCTCCACCACCTATTACGATTATTTCGGAACCGGCATCCTGGTGGCGGCCATTTACCTGCTGCTGGGCCTGCCGTTCGTGCGCCTCGCCCATTGGGCCGAAAAGCACGTCAGCCGCGGCATGAGCCGATCCGGCCGGTGATCCGCGCGGCGCGGTCGCTTTCCGGCCCATCCTCGCGCCCCGTCGCGGGTGAGGGCCGCGACCGGCCATCGGCGGGCGGGCGTGGCAGTCGAAGCCGGGACCGGCCCGGTGCGTGCGCCTTGCATCCTGATCTGTGATGATTTATGAAATTTATCACTTCATCGGGGACGATCGTGAATATCAGGGCGAAGGAGACGGCGGACGAGACCCGCGAGCGGATCGCGCGGGTGGCGGAGGACTTGTTCCGCCGCATGGGCTTTGCCAAGACCGCGGTGGCCGATATCGCCGCCGAGCTCGGCATGTCGCCGGCCAACGTCTATCGCTTCTTCCCCTCCAAGACCGCGATCGTCGCCACCATCTGCGATCGCTCCCTGGGCGAGATCGACCGGCAGACGGCGGAGATCGCGGCCCGGCCGTCCCCGCCTCAGCAGCGCATCCGCGACATCTATCTGGCCATTCTGGCCTACCACAAGGCCAACTTCCTGGTCGAGCGGCGCGTGCACGACATGGTGCAGGTGGCCATCGAGAACAATTGGGAGAATATCGAGGCCCACAAGGAGCGGATCCGCGCGGTGGTGGCGCGGGTGCTGGCGGACGGGATCCGGGACAGGGTGTTCGTGCCCCATGACCCCGAGTTGGTCAGCCGGCTCATCCTGGGCGCCATGGTGCTGTACTGCCACCCGTTGCTGGTGGCCCAGCACATCGACGATGACCTCGAGGCGAACCTGAAAGCCACGGTGGCCTTCCTGCTGCGCGGCATCGAGGAGACCCGCACGCCCCTTCCCTAGGTGGGGGCATGGCCCGCGGGCGTCGTCTTGCGTCCGTCGTGTGACAAGTTTCAAAAGTCATCAGCGTTGAACCATAAATCTTCACTCAACAGGGTCGGTGTCATGGCTGCTCTCTCCCGCCGTCCGTCGTCGGCGCCGGCCCCCCGGCGGGGCCGGCGTCTTCCCCCCTCCGCCTGGAGCGGCCTCGCCGCCGGGATGCTGGCGGTCGGCCTTTCCGGCTGCGGCGAGCCGGCGCCGGCCCAGACCGCGGCGGCGCCGGCGCGTCCGGTGCAGGTGGCCACGGTGCAGCTTCGCCCGCGCGAGCCGGAGAAGACCTTCGTGGGCGTGGTGCGCGCCCGCCGCGAGATCGACCTGGCCTTCCGCGTCGGCGGCAAGGTGGTTCAGCGCAAGGTGGAGGTGGGTGATCGCGTCGCGCCGGGCACCCTGATCGCGCGCATCGATCCGGAGGATTTGAAGCTGGAGGTGGAGAGCGCCCGCGCGGAGCTCGCCGCCGCCACCGCCAACCTGGCCCAGACCTCGGCTGACGACGGGCGCTACCGCTCGCTGACCGCCAAGGGGGTCGCCTCCAACGCCGAGCTGGACCGCAAGGCCCTGGCCAAGGAAGAGGCGGTGGGTCGCCTGGAGCGGGCCCGGCGGTCGCTGGAGCTGGCCGAGAACCGGCTGTCCTATGCCGAGCTGGTGTCCGACACGGCGGGTGTCGTGGTGTCTGCCGCGGCCGAGCCGGGGCAGGTGGTGTCGTCCGGCCAGACCATCGTCCGGGTGGCGCGGCTCGACGAGAAGGAGGCGGTGGTGGCCTTGCCCGAAACCGCCCTGGCCGCCGCCCGCAGCGCCGAGGCGCGCGTGACCCTGTGGGCCGATCCCACCCGGCGCATCGTGGCGCACCTGCGGGAATTGTCGCCCCAGGCCGATCCGGTCTCGCGCACCTATGCCGCCCGCTTCACCCTCGACGGCGCCGACGAAGCCGTGGCCCTGGGCATGACCGCCACCGTGATCCTGGCGCCCAAGGCGGGCGCCGCGGTGGCGCGGCTGCCGCTGTCGGCGGTGTTCGACAAGGGTCACGGGCCGCAGGTGTTCGTGGTGGACGAGACCACCCACACGCTGGCCGCCCGGCCGGTGGAGGTGGCCGGCTTCACCGACGAATCCGCGCTGGTCGCCGCCGGCGTGCGTGAGGGCGACAAGGTGGTGACCCTCGGCGTGCAGACGCTGGAGAACGGCCAGAGCGTGCGCACCGTGCCGATCCGCGACGAGGCCGGCGCCTCCGTCCGTGCGGAGGCGCGGCCATGAGCACCGGTCCCACCCCCGAGGAACAGAAAGCGCTGGAGAGCCCGTTCAACCTCTCCCGCTTTGCCATCACCCATCGCGCGCTGACTCTGTTCGCCATCCTGCTCCTGGGGGCGGCGGGCTTCTATTCCTATCTGAACCTCGGGCGCGCCGAGGACCCCTCCTTCACCATCAAGGTGATGGTGATCTCTGCCGCCTGGCCCGGCGCCACCGCCTCGCAGATGCAATCCCAGGTCGCAGACCCCATCGAAAAGAAGCTGCAGACCCTGCCGCACCTCGACCGGGTGGAAAGCTATTCGCGCCCCGGTGTCAGCTTCGTTCAGGTGTTCCTGTCCGATACCACGCCGCCGGCGGCGGTGAAGGACCTGTGGTACCAGGTGCGCAAGAAGGTGGGCGACATTCGCGGCGACCTGCCCCAGGGCGTGGTCGGGCCCGGCTTCGACGACGAATATGGCGACGTCTATTCGGCGCTCTACATGCTGAGCGGCGAGGCGGTCGCCCCGGCCGAGCTCAAGCGGCAGGCGGAGATGATCCGCCAGCGCCTGTTGCGCGTGCCGGATGTGGAGAAGGTGGACCTGATCGGCGAGCGGCCCGAGCGCATCTATATCGAGTTCTCCCACGCCCGCCTCGCCACCCTGGGCATCACCCCGGCGCAGATCTTCGACAGCGTGGCGCGCCAGAACGCGGTGGTGGCGGGCGGCGCCGTGGACACCAAGGCCGATCGCATCAACCTGCGCCTGACCGGCGCCTTCAGCGGCGCCGAGGCCATCGCCGAGGTGCCGATCAATGCCGGCGGCGCGCTGGTGCGGCTCGGCGACATCGCCACGGTCAAGCGCGGCTACGAGGACCCGCCGTCCTTCGTCATCCGCCAGCACGGGCGGCCGGCGCTGGGCATCGGCGTCTCCATGGCCCAGGGGGCCAACATCCTCACCCTCGGCGAGGAGATCAAGGCGGCCATGGCGGAAGCCATGACCGAGCTGCCGGTGGGCATCGACGTGGTGCAGGTGGCCGACCAGCCGCACATCGTCGGCGAATCCGTGGGCGAGTTCCTGAAGACCTTCGCCGAGGCGCTCGTCATCGTGCTGGTGGTGAGCTTCCTGTCGCTCGGCTTCCGCTCCGGCATCGTGGTGGCGCTGTCGGTGCCGCTGGTGCTGGCCATCGTGTTCCTGGTGATGTTCGCCTCCGGCATGGACCTGCACCGCATCACGCTCGGCGCCCTCATCATCGCGCTGGGCCTGCTGGTGGATGACGCCATCATCGCCATCGAGATGATGGTGGTGAAGATGGAGGAGGGCTGGGACCGCGTGTCCGCCGCCAGCTTCGCCTGGACCTCCACCGCCTTCCCCATGCTGACCGGCACGCTGGTGACGGCGGCGGGCTTCCTTCCGGTCGGCTTCGCGCGCTCGTCCTCCGGCGAGTATGCCGGCGGCATCTTCTGGGTGGTGGGCATTGCCCTGGTGGCGTCGTGGTTCGTGGCGGTGCTGTTCACGCCCTATCTCGGCACCGTGCTGCTGCCGCAGGCGAAGGCCGGCCACGTCCCCCATGCCGGCCACGACGGCCGGCTCTACCGGCTGCTGCGGGTGATGCTGGAGGCCTGCCTGCGGCATCGCCTGCTGGTCATCGGCGCCACGGTGTCGCTGTTCGCGCTGGCGGTGGTGGGCTTCGGCTTCGTGCAGCAGCAGTTCTTCCCCACCTCCACCCGCACCGAGTTGTTCCTGGAAATGCGCCTGCCGGAGGGCACCTCCATCGCCGCTACCGAGGCCACGGCGCGGAAGGCGGAGGCGCTGGTGGGCACGGACGCGGGCATCGTGTCATCCACCACCTATATCGGGCAGGGGGCGCCGCGCTTCTGGCTGGGCCTCAACCCGGTGCTGCCGAACCCCAATTTCGCGCAGATCGTGATCGTCACCAAGGACCTGGAGGCGCGCGAGCGGATCAAGGCCAAGCTTGAGGCGGAGGTGGCGGAGGGGGCCCTTGCGGAAGCGCGGGTGCGCGTGGACCGCTTCGTGTTCGGCCCGCCGGTGGGTTTTCCGGTGCAATTCCGCGTGGTGGGCCCGGACCCGCTGAAGGTCCGCGACATCGCCGACCAGGTGCGCCAGGTGATGGCCTCCGACCCGGCCATGATCGCGCCCCACCTCAATTGGGGCGAGCAGGTGAAATCCATCACCCTGGCGGTGGACCAGGACCGGGCGCGGGCCCTGGGCACCACGCCGCGCGACCTGGCGGAGACCCTGCAAACCCTCTTGTCCGGCTACACCGTGACCCAGTATCGCGAAGGCAACCTGCTGATCGGCGTGGTGGCGCGGGCGGTGCCGGAGGAGCGGGTGGACCTGGAGCGGCTCGGCGCGCTCACGGTGGCCAATTCCAACGGTGTCGCGGTGCCGCTCGGTCAGGTGGCGCGCATCGCTTATGCCAGCGAGGAGCCGATCCTGTGGCGGCGCGACCGCGACCTGGTGCTCACCGTGCGCGGCGACGTGGCGGACGGCGTGCAGCCGCCCGACGTCACCTTGCGCCTGCTGCCCAAGCTCGCCGCCGTCAAGGCGGCGCTGCCGGCCGGCTATCGCATCGAGACCGGCGGTTCCATCGAGGAGAGCGCCAAGGCCAATGCGTCGCTGGCCGCGGTGTTCCCAGTCATGATCATCGTGATGCTGAGCATTCTCATGGTGCAGCTGCAGAGCTTCTCGCGCCTCGCCCTGGTGATCGCCACGGCGCCGCTGGGGCTCATCGGCGCCTCGGCGGCGCTGCTGGTGACACACCGGCCGTTCGGCTTCGTGGCGCTGCTGGGGCTGATCGCGCTGGCCGGCATGATCATGCGCAACACGGTGATCCTGGTGGACCAGATCGACACCGACATCGCCGCCGGGGCGAGCCCGCACCGGGCCATCGTGGACGCCACCCTGCGCCGGGCGCGGCCGGTGGTGCTCACCGCGCTGGCGGCGGTGCTGGGCATGATCCCGCTGGCGGAAAGCGTGTTCTGGGGGCCCATGGCCATCACCATCATGGGCGGGCTGCTGGTGGCCACGGCGCTCACCCTGCTGGTGGTGCCGGCGCTCTACGCCACCTGGTTCCGGGTGAAGGTGCCGGGCGCGGCCGCCTCCGCCGGCCTGCCGCACGCGGTCCACTGAGCCTCGAGCCCGGGTGCGCCCGGGCCGGATCGCCTTCGCCCCGGTCGCGCGCCGGGGCCGACGGCATGGGGAGACCGGAGCCGGCACCGCCCCCGTCGGCGCCGGGCCTCCTCATGAAAGCGGCCCCGGTTCCTGCGAACCGGGGCCGCGGCTTTTCCGGGCGGTGGGGCTTCAGGCCGCCTTCTGCCGCAGCGCGAGGCCGAAGAAGAAGGTGCCGACGCCGTTCACGATCAGGTCGATGCCCAGGAACAGGCCGAGGATGTAGAGCGAGTTCACCGGCCATTGGGCGATGATGATGGCGCCGAGCAGCAAGGTGATGAGACCGGAGAAGACGATCCAGCCCCAACCGTTGCCGGGCCGGGAGCCGATGCCGGCGGCGATGCGGACGATGCCTTCCACCGCCAGAGCCACGCCGATGAGCAGGGTGATGACGCCGGCGCCGAGGGCGGGGTTGTACATGATGAGCCCGCCGGCGACCACGTAGAGGACGCCCGCCAGCAGCCAGTAGAAGAACTGGCCCCAGCCCTGCACCCGGAAGGCATGGATGACCTGGACCACGCCGCCCACCAGGATCAGCGCGCCCACATAGATGGTGACGCCCAGGGTGAACAGGAGCACATGGCCGAGGGCGATGAGGCCCAGTACCACGAAGGCGATGCCGAGGGCGACGAACCACCCCCAGTTGGCGCGGATGGCGCCGAGCTTGTCGGTGAGCGCTGAGGTGGAGGCCGCTGCTGGGAAGGTCATGGTGCCATCTCCGACGTTGGAGCCGGGCGCGGGAGGCCGGGCCGGCTGGGTCTGATAATCATACTATATAAATAGACATATTATACTAATGCGTGCGCCACCGAACTGTTTCGTGAGCGCCGGATCCGGATCGAGACGCGTCGTGACCGCGCTTTCGTCGCGAAGTTAGCACCGCCAGGGGATATGAGAATGCGCCGGCGCAAGCCGCTCCACCCTTTTTCCGGCCGGACACCGCCGGCCGCGGGAGACGCACGATGACCGAACCGAACGCCAATCGGGGGCCGGCGCCGTTCCATTGGCGGGCCTATCGCATCGCCCGGCCGCATCTGCGGCTCTGGGCGGCGGCGGCGCTGGCGGGGCTGATCTTCCTGCTGCTACCGGGCGAGGCGACCGACGTGGTGCGCTTCCTGATCGCCTTCGACGTGGCGGCGGCGCTGTGGCTGGCGCTGGCCTTTGCCCTCGTGATCGGCGCCGACGCCGCGCGGGTGCGCCGCCGCGCCGAGGCGCAGGACGAGGGCACCTGGGCGGTCTTCTGCATCTCGCTCCTGGCCAGCATCGTCAGCGTGTGCGCGGTCATCGTCGAGGCGCGGGCATCGGCGGAAGGCGCGGACCACCGGCTGACCCACATGCCGCTGGTGGTGGGCACGCTGGTGCTGGCGTGGCTGTTCTTCCACGCCGTCTTCGCGTTTCATTATGCCCGGGAATACTATCGACCCAACCCGGCGGACGAAGCGCCGGTGCTGACCTTTCCGGGCGCCAGCGAGCCGGATTACTGGGATTTTCTCTATTTCGCCTTCAACATCGGCACGGCGGCGCAGACCTCCGACGTCTGCGTGACCTCGGCGCGGCTGCGCCGGCTGGTGCTGGGCCACCAGATCGCGGCCTATCTGTTCAATGCCACGGTGATCGCCCTGAGCGTCAATGTGGCGGCGGCGCTGTTGTGAGGCGCATGCCGGCGGGGGCCGCCGGGCGCGCGGATGCGGCGGGCATGAAAAAGGCGCGCCCGGATGGACCGGACGCGCCCTGAAACGGCGATGCGGGAGGCTCAGCGCGAGGTCTGGGCGACTGGCATGGCGCCAGTAGCGCTGGCCTGAACGGCAGCGTTGGACTTCGGCAGGATCACCACCTTGGTGCCCACGTTGGCGCGGTCGAACAGGTCTTCCACGTCGCTGTTGAGCATGCGGATGCAGCCCGAGGACACGAACTTGCCGATGGTCTGCGGCTCGTTGGTGCCGTGGATGCGGTAGATGGTGCCACCCAGATAGAGCGCGCGGGCGCCCATGGGGTTGCCGGGGCCACCGGCCATGAAGCGCGGCAGGTAGGGCTGGCGCTGGATCATCTCGGTCGGCGGACGCCAGTCGGGCCACTCGGCCTTGCGGGAGATGCGCTCCGTGCCGGACCAGGTGAAGCCGTCGCGGCCGACGCCGATGCCATAGCGGATGGCCTTGCCGCCGCCCACCACGTAATACAGGTAGGTGTTCGGCGTATCGATGATGATGGTGCCGGCCGGCTGGGTGGTCACATAGTCCACGGTCTGGCGGCGGAAGCGATCCGGCACCGGCTCGGCGGGGTCCACATCCTCGATGCGGGGGCCGGAGGGAGCCTCCTGGGTGCCGGGCACCACGGCCGCATTGGGCGCATAGACGCCCGCCGGCGGCGCGGCGGCCGCGGCGTAGCCGCCCTGGCTGACATAGCCGCCGGGCGCCGGCTGGTGCGAGGCGGAGCCATAGGTCTGCTGCTGGCCATAGCCCTGCTGCGCGGCGCCGGCCTGATAGGCGGGCTGCCCATAGGGGGGCTGCGGATAGGCGGCCGGGGCCGGCTGCGCGGAGGCGCTGGACGGCGCCTGCCCGTACCCGGAACGGCCGGCGTTCTGCTGCGGATAGGATTGCTGCGGATAGGCCGATTGCGGATAGGCCGGCTGGGCACTGCCCGCCTGCGGATAGCCGGCCGGCGGCGCCACCTCGGTGCGCTCCACCCGGTCGCCGCCACGGCTCGGCGCGCGGGCGTAGGGGTCGCTGTAGCCGGGAGGGGCGCCGTAGCCGCCGCTCAGGGCGCCGGGCGGAACGTCGGCCTGCTGGGCCTCGGCCTCCTCGTCAGCGGCGGCGCCGCCGACGCCGTAACCCGCAGAGTAGGCGCCCTGCGCGAAGGCCGGCGCGGAGAGAAAGGAAGCCCCGAAGGCGGCGAGGAGAAGTTTCTGGCGCAGCGTCATGGAATTGGAGTTAACCCTGAAACGTGACGAAATTGGAAACGACGAAAGATAAATTTCGACACGCTGAGGTTGAGGCTGTACGCCCGGCGTTGCCCCGCGCGACGTCTGGCACAAGCCCTCTTGAAACGCGTGTAGCGCCGCCACACCGCCGGTGCAACGCACGAGCGCGCAACGCCGCATATCGTGATCGGCATGGCACGGGCGGCGGGGGTCAGGCCTCTCTTGCCAGCGGTTCGAATAGGATATAAAGATATCTTTATGTCTAAAGACGGCTCGCCCGCTTCCCTGTCCTTCGCCGCCCTCCTCGACGCCTTGAAGGCGGGGGGAGAGGACACGCGGCTGCGGCTGCTGGCGGTGCTGGGCGAGGCCGAGCTGACGGTGTCCGACCTGACCGAGATCATGGGCCAGTCGCAGCCGCGCATCTCCCGCCATCTCAAGCTGCTGGCCGAGGCCGGCCTGCTGGAGCGCCACCGCGAGGCGAGCTGGATCTTCTACCGCCGCGCCGCCGAGGGGCCGCTGGCGCGGGTGGCCGCGCGCCTGCTGGATCTGCTCGATCCCGCCGATCCGGTGCTGGCGCGCGATCGCGAGCGGCTGGAGGCGGTGCGTGCCGGCCGCGCGGCGGCCGCGCAGGCCTATTTTGCCACCCATGCCCGGGAATGGGACGAGATCCGCACGCTCCACGTGCCCGAGGCGGCGGTGGAGGCGGCGGCGCGGGCGGCGCTGGCGGGCGCCCCCATCCGCGCCCTGCTCGATCTCGGCACCGGCACCGGGCGCATGTTGGAAGTGTTCGCCGGCGACATCGAGCGCGGCCTTGGGCTCGATCTCTCGCCGGAGATGCTGGCGGTGGCGCGCACCCATCTGGAGCGGGCCGGCATCCGCCATTGCCTGCTGCGGCAAGGTGATGCCTATGCGGTGCCGGCGCCGCGTGATTCGTTCGATGCCGTGATCGTGCATCAGGTGCTGCATTATCTCGACGACGCCGGCCGGGCCTTGGGCGAGGCGGCGCGGGTGCTGCGGCCCGGCGGGCGGCTGCTGGTGGTGGATTTCGCCCCCCATGATCTCGAGTTCCTGCGCGAGGCCCATGCCCACCGGCGCCTCGGCTTCGCGCGTGAGACGGTGGAAGGCTGGCTGGTCCAGGCGGGACTCGTGCCCGAGCGGTTCCAGATGCTGGAGCCCGGGCGCGAGGGTGGGTTGACGGTATCCCTGTGGCTGGCGCGCGATCCGCGCCCGGCCGCAGGTGCGGACGGGGGCGGGCCGGGGCCGACCCGCGAGGGCGGCGCGGCCGACAGGGAGGTGGCGTGATGACGGGTGCTGTGCGGGCGAGCCGCGAGACGGAGCGGGCTCCGGTCTCGGTGTCCTTCGAATTCTTTCCGCCCAAGACCGAGGAAATGGAGAAGACCCTGTGGGCCTCCATCCACCGGCTGTCGCCGCTCCAGCCCGAGTTCGTGTCGGTGACCTACGGCGCCGGCGGCTCCACCCGTGAGCGCACCCATGCCACCGTGGCGCGCATCGCCCGGGAAACCCCGCTGGCGCCCGCCGCCCATCTCACCTGCGTCGCCGCCACCCGCGACGAGGTGGATGCGGTGGTGCGCGCCTATGGCGAGGCCGGGGTGAAGCACATCGTGGCCCTGCGCGGCGATCCGCTCACCGGGGTCGGCACCCGCTACGAGCCCACCCCCGGCGGCTATGCCTATGCCGCCGACCTGGTGGCGGGCATCAAGCGCATCGGCGATTTCGAGGTGTCGGTTTCCGCCTATCCGGAAAAGCATCCGGAAAGCGCCACCATCGACGCCGACATCGACGTGCTGAAGGCCAAGGTGGATGCGGGCGCCACCCGTGCCATCACCCAGTTCTTCTTCGAGAACGACGTTTATTTCCGCTATCTCGACAAGGTGCGGGCGCGCGGCATCGACATTCCCATCGTGCCCGGCCTGCTGCCGGTGACCAATTTCAAGCAGGCGTCCAATTTCGCCACCCGCACCGGCGCCAGCGTGCCGGCCTGGCTGCTGAAGCGGTTCGAGGGGCTGGACGACGATCCCGAAACGCGCAAGCTGATCGCCGCTGCCGTGGCCGCCGAGCAGGTGACCGATCTGGTTGATCGGGGTGTCACCGACATCCATTTCTATACGCTGAACCGCGCCGACCTCGTCTATGCCATCTGCCACCTTTTGGGCCTGCGCCCGCAGGCGGCGCCGGTGGCCGCGCCGGCGGTCGCGGTCTGAAGGGTCGGGGCCGGGCCGGCATGCGTGCCGGCCTGCTCCCGAGGGACGCCATGCCGGGCCGGTGCCCGGCGTGAATCATCGCCACCGCACCTTTTCTCGAACGAGGCGGCCTTCGGGCCTCGCCCCGAGCCTCAAAGAGCCCTGCCATGTCCGCGAATACGCCCGCCCACACGCCCGCGACCGCCGCCGATGTCTTCACCGCCCTCCGCGCCGCCGCGCGCGCGCGCATCCTGGTGCTGGACGGCGCCATGGGCACCATGATCCAGGCCCTGAAGCTGGACGAGGCCGGCTATCGCGGCGACCGCTTCAAGGACTGGCCGCGCGACGTGCGCGGCAACAACGACCTGCTCAGCCTCACCCAGCCCGACGCGGTGCGCGACATCCACCTCCAGTATTTCCTGGCGGGCGCGGACATGGTGGAGACCAACACCTTTTCCGGCACCTCCATCGCCCAGGCCGACTACGGTATGGAAGCGATCGTCTACGAGCTGAATTTCGAGAGCGCCCGCCTCGCCCGGGAGGCGGCGGCGCTGGCGCAGGCCCACGACGGCCGCCGCCGCTTCGTGGCCGGCGCCTTCGGGCCCACCAACCGCACCGCCTCCATCTCGCCAGATGTGAACGACCCCGGCTTCCGTGCCGTGACCTTCGACGAACTCGCCGCCGCCTATGGCGAGCAGGCGCGGGGCCTCGTTGCCGGCGGCGCCGACATCCTGCTGGTGGAGACCATCTTCGACACCCTGAACGCCAAGGCGGCGATCTTCGCCATCGAGGGCCTGTTCGACGAGCTGGGCTTCCGCCTGCCGGTGATGATCTCCGGCACCATCACCGACCTGTCCGGCCGCACCCTGTCGGGCCAGACGCCGAGCGCCTTCTGGTATTCGCTGCGCCACGCGCAGCCCTTTTCCATCGGCCTCAACTGTGCGCTCGGCGCCCGGGAGATGCGCGCCCACGTGGCCGAGATCGGCCGGGTGGCGGATACGCTGGTGTGCGCCTATCCCAATGCCGGCCTGCCCAACGAGTTCGGCCTCTATGACGAGAGCCCGGAGGCGATGGCGGCGCTGGTGGGCGAGTTCGCCACCTCCGGCCTCGTCAACATCGTCGGCGGCTGCTGCGGCACCACCCCCGCCCATATCGCCGCCATCGCCGGGGCGGTGAAGGGGGTCACGCCCCGTGCCGTTCCCGAGATCGAGCCGCGCCTGCGCCTGTCCGGCCTGGAGCCGTTCGAGCTGACGCCGCAGATTCCGTTCGTGAACGTCGGCGAGCGCACCAACGTCACCGGCTCGGCCCGCTTCCGCAAGCTCGTCACCACCGGCGATTTCCCCGCCGCTTTGGCGGTGGCCCGCGACCAGGTGGAGAACGGCGCCCAGGTGATCGACATCAACATGGACGAAGGCTTGCTGGACAGCGAAGCGGCCATGATCACCTTCCTGAACCTGGTCGCCTCCGAGCCGGACATCGCCAAGGTGCCGGTGATGGTGGACTCCTCCAAGTGGGAGATCATCGAGCAGGGGCTGAAGCGGCTGCAGGGCAAGGGCATCGTCAATTCCATCTCCCTCAAGGAGGGGGAGGCGGCGTTCCGAGAGAAGGCGCGGCTCGTGCGCCGCTACGGCGCCGCCGTGGTGGTGATGGCGTTCGACGAGGACGGCCAGGCCGACACCTACGCGCGCAAGACCCAGATCTGCGCCCGGGCCTACAAGATCCTCACCGAAATGGGCTTTCCGCCCGAGGACATCATCTTCGACCCCAACGTGTTCGCGGTCGCCACCGGCATCGAGGAACATGCCGGCTATGGCGTCGCCTTCATCGAGGCCACGGCCTGGATCCGCAAGAGCCTGCCCCATGCCCACATTTCCGGCGGCGTCTCCAACCTGTCGTTCTCGTTCCGCGGCAACGAGCCGGTGCGCGAGGCCATGCACGCGGTGTTCCTGTATCACGCCATCCAGGCGGGCATGGACATGGGCATTGTCAATGCCGGCCAGCTCGCGGTCTATGACGAGATCGAGCCGGCCCTGCGCGAGGCCTGCGAGGACGTGGTGCTGAACCGCCGCGCCGACGCCACCGAGCGCCTGCTGGAGCTGGCGGAGGGGTTCAAGGGCGTGGCCGGCAAGGAAAAGCGCGAGGCGGACCTGGCCTGGCGCTCGTGGCCGGTGGACAAGCGCCTGGAGCATGCCCTGGTCAACGGCATCACCGATTTCGTGGAGGCCGACACCGAGGCCGCCCGGCTGGCCGTCGCCCGTCCGCTGCACGTCATCGAGGGGCCGCTGATGGCCGGCATGAACGTGGTGGGCGACCTGTTCGGGGCCGGCAAGATGTTCCTGCCCCAGGTGGTGAAGTCGGCGCGGGTGATGAAGCAGGCGGTGGCCTACCTGATGCCCTTCATGGAGAAGGAAAAGGAAGAGCAGGGCCTCACAGCCCAGTCGGCCGCCGGCAAGATCCTGATGGCCACGGTGAAGGGCGATGTCCACGACATCGGCAAGAACATCGTCGGCGTGGTGTTGCAGTGCAACAATTACGAGGTCATCGACCTCGGCGTGATGGTGCCCACGGCGCGGATTCTCCAGACCGCCCGGGATGAGAAGGTGGATGTGATCGGTCTCAGCGGCCTCATCACCCCTTCCTTGGACGAGATGGTGAACGTGGCCGCCGAGATGGAGCGCGAGGGCTTCTCGGTGCCGCTGCTGATCGGCGGGGCCACCACCTCGCGGGTGCACACGGCGGTGAAGATCGCGCCGCAGTACGCGCGCGGCCAGGCGGTTTACGTCACCGATGCCAGCCGCGCGGTGGGCGTGGTGTCGCAATTGCTCAACACGGAGACGCGCGGCGCCTACGTGGCGGACATCCGGGCCGAGTATGAGAAGCTGGCCGATGCCCACGCCCGCGCCGACGCCAGCAAGCAGCGGGTGCCGCTGGCCAAGGCGCGGCAGAACGGCCTGCGGCTGGACTTTTCCGCCTATGCGCCGCCCCGGCCCACCGTCATCGGCACCGAGGTGTTCGAGGATTACGACCTGGCCGACCTGGTGTCGTTCATCGACTGGACGCCGTTCTTCCAGTCCTGGGAGCTGAAGGGGCGCTATCCGGGCATCCTCGATGACGCGGTGGTGGGCGAGCCGGCGCGGGCGCTGTTCAACGATGCCCAGGCGATGCTGAGGAAGATGGTGGACGAGAAGTGGGTTCAGGCCCGCGCCGTCATCGGCTTCTGGCCGGCCAACGCGGTGGGCGACGACATCGTGCTGTTCCGCGACGACACCCGCGCCAATCCGCTCACCACCCTGCACACCCTGCGCCAGCAGCTGGCCCGGCGCGAGGGCCGCTTCAATCTGGCGCTGGCCGATTTCGTGGCCCCGGTGGACAGCGGCGTGGCCGATTACGTGGGCGCCTTCGCGGTGACCGCCGGCATTGGCGAGGAGGAGCGGGTGAGCGCTTTCAAGGCCGCCCATGACGATTATTCCGCCATTCTGCTGAAGGCCCTGTGCGATCGCCTCGCCGAGGCGCTGGCCGAGCGCATGCACCATCTGGTGCGCACCCGTTACTGGGCCTATGCGCCCGACGAGGCGCTGTCGAACGAGGACCTGATCGCCGAGCGCTATCGCGGCATCCGCCCGGCACCGGGCTATCCGGCCCAGCCCGACCACACCGAGAAGGGCACCCTGTTCGCGCTGCTGCGCGCCACCGAGACGGCGGGCATCCACCTGACGGAGAGCTTCGCCATGTGGCCGGGGGCGGCGGTGTCGGGGCTTTATTTCGCCCATCCGGAGGCGGCCTATTTCGGCGTCGGTCGCATCGAGCGCGACCAGGTGAAGGACTATGCCCTGCGCAAGGGCTGGACCCTGGCCGAGGCCGAGAAGTGGCTCGCGCCCATTCTCAATTACGACCCGGCCCGCCAGGCGGCGGCGGAGTAGGCTTCATCGCGCCCGGCGTCTGCCAAGCGCCGCCGGGCCGGGCCAAGCACCGCGAGGTTCCGCCCGGCGCCTGTGTCGGCGGGGGCTTCGCAAGCCGGCGCGTGGCTCTGCCAAGCCCTGGGCGACGCATGCGGGCCGTCGAAGGCCGCGGGGACTGCGAGGCCGGGGGAGGGGTGAGCGAACCCGCTCCGCTGCGGACCGTCCCCCGCGGACGCGTCCGTCTGCAGGGCCGCCCATCCGCGCTGGTCAAACACCGGCGGCGGAGGGGCTGCGCCTGGGGCGGATCGAGGGCGCGCATGGCCGGCATGCCGGCCCCGGGGGAGGGGGGCCGCATGGGCTGGCGTCTTCGGCCCGGAGATGGCCGGCCGTCCGGCGAGGGGATCAGGGGGCGCGCTCCCGGAAGCTGTCGTCGTCGACCCGCGCCACGCCCGGGACCTGCTCCAGTTGTGCTTTCAGGGTGCTGGGCGCCTCCACCACCACGGTGCCGAGGGCTTCGATCAGGGTGCGGTCGTCCGGCGCGCTGTCCAGCACCTCGCCGGAACTTCCGACCAGATGGTGGAGGGTGTCGAGCACCTCCCGAGTTTCCTCCGGCCGGGCGATGGTCTCATCTGAAAGGGTGACCAGGTAACGGTTCGCGGTGGGCATGGCAACCTCGTGCCGAGTGGACCTCGTTCATGGGGGAGCCCAATGCTGCACGGTCTCTCTGTCAAAATTGGGTTCCCGGGCGGCCTGCCGGTGCCGCGGGCGATCGGGAGCCAGGGGCTGGGCCGCCCACATGGCGCCGTCCCCGGCCGCCGGCGCGCGGCGAGGGCGGTGTTACCGCCGGGTCGCGGCGCGCGTCGGCGGGAGCGGCGTCAGCCCGTCGGCCCGGTGCTCCACCGGCGGCGCCGGTTTTGCTCAAGCGCGGCGCGGCCTTGGGCAAGGGCCCATGAGCCCGAGCCGCAGGGGCATCAGAGCCGGACCAGGCCGCTGCCATAGGTCTCCTGCGGGGCGATGGGCGAGCTGCGGCTCTTCATGTGGCTGACGATGGCCGCTGCGTTGAGATGAGGGAACGCCTCCATGTACAGCGCGGCCAGCCCGGCCACATGGGGGGTCGCCATGCTGGTGCCGGAGAGCAGGGCATAGCTGCCGTTCAGGTAGGTGGAGAGGACCTCCACGCCGGGCGCGACGAAGTCGATCTCCGCCCCGGGGTGCGCATTCACCCGCTCGTTGCTGAACGCCGCGATCCGCCCGCCGCGTCCGACCGCGCCGACGGCGAAGATGGAGGGGCAATTGGCGGGCACCGTCACCGGCCGCACATGGGTGGGGCGGGCGCTGTCGTTGCCGCTGGCCGCCACGACGATGGTGCCCTGGGCCAGCGCGCGGGTGGCGGCAGTTTCGTATTGCGACGGGTAGCCGTTGGGATCGGGCACGCTGCCGAGGCTCAGTGACACGACACGCGCCCGCTGGGCGACGGCCCAGGCCAGCCCACGTAAAATCCAGGTGTCGAAGCCGCCGGTGGGACCCAGCACCTTTCCGACGAGAAGCTCGGCGTCCGGGGCGACCCCGAAGCGCGGTCCGGAGGTGGGCGTGTGGGGCCCGGCGATCACCCCGGCGCAGTGCGTGCCGTGGCCGTCGCTGTCATCCACCGTCTCATTGGGCACGAAGCATTTGGTGGTCTCGGTGAGGTCGACCTTCGCGGCGAGGTCGGGATGGTCGACGTCGATGCCGGTGTCGAGCAGAGCCACCCGGATGCCCTTGCCGGTGGGTTCGGCGGGCGCTCCGTTCAGCCCCATCATGGTGAGCGGCCAGCCCAGTTCTCCTCCCCCGTTGGCGGCCACTGCCAGGTTGGCGGCCATGGCTGGGTTGAAGGGCGGGCCTTGCTGGGCAACGGCGCGGGCAATGTTGTCGAGTGCCGCCTTCATGCCGAGGATGTAGGCCGCCAGGGGGTCGGTTGGCAGGGGCATCGCCGGCGCCGGCGGCAGCTCCAGCCCCTGGGGTCCAAGGAGCTTGCGCACGGTCGGGCGCGGGCGGCTGCGATAGGTGTTCTCGACGACCTGGATCACCCGGTCGTTGCGGCGCAGGCTCGCCGCCTGGGTCGGGGCCAGATCGGCCCCGGCCACCCCCAGGCCCGCATAGAGTTCCATCTCGACGATGCCATCGGGGCGGACGCGGGATGACGTCTTGCGCTCGGCCTTCAGAAGGCGGGTCCCGGCCTCGGTTCCGGCGGGCACCTCCTGCGCGCTCTTGATCCCCATGGCATCGGCCAGGAGCTGTTCGTGATCGTCGGCTTCATCGGCGAAGACCACGATATGCGTTGGAACATTCTGCGTGTTCACGGCCAGCACCCTCCCACTCTGCGCCCGCTCTCCCGGCGGTGCTGCGTGGAAGTACAACCTATAAGATCATAATCGTCAAATGCGTCCTTACGAAGGTGTGCGCGCCGTCGCCGCTCGGCCGCGTCACGCTCCGGTCTTGGACAGCAGCGGTCCCCACGGCAGGTTGCCGCGACCCTCGGCATAGGCGTTCGCCATGGCCACGAAGCCGGCGACGTCGATCTCTTCCGCCCGCTGGGTCTCGCCCACCCCGGCGGCGGCGATGAGCGGGAGCGGGTCGACGCCGAGGCTCTTCAAGCTCTGGCGCAGCATCTTGCGGCGCTGGCCGAAGGCGGCTTCCGTCACTTTTTCAAGCGCCGCAAGCCGGCATGGCAGCGGCTGCGGGCGCGGTACCAGATGCACCACCGAGGACGTCACCTTGGGCGGCGGCACGAAGGCGGAGGGGGCGACATCGAAGGCGATGCGGGCCTGGGTGCGCCAGCCCGCCAGCACCGCCAGCCGGCCATAGGCCTTGGAGGCCGGCGCGGCGACGATGCGTTCCGCCACTTCCTTCTGGAACATCAGCGTCAGCGAGGCGAACCACGGCGGCCAGGGATCGGTGGACAGCCAGCCCACCAGCAATAGGGTGGCGACGTTGTAGGGCAGGTTGGCCACCACCCGTGCCGGCCCGTCGCCGAGGAGCGGGCGCACGTCCACCTTGAGGGCGTCGCCCTCGATCACTTCCAGGCGGCCGGGATAATGATCTGCGATCTCGGCCAGGGCGCCGAGGCAGCGCGGGTCGCGCTCGATGGCGATGACGCGTTTCGCCCCCAGCGCCAACAAGGCTCGCGTGAGGCCGCCGGGGCCAGGCCCCACCTCCACCACGGTCGCGTCCTCCAGCGGGCCGGAGGCCCGGGCGATGCGGCCGGTGAGGTTGAGATCCAAAAGGAAGTTCTGGCCCAGCGACTTCTGGGCGGAAAGGCCGTGGCGTCGGATCACGTCGCGCAGCGGCGGCAGGTCGTCGAGGGCGCTCAAGCGGAATGGGCCTCGTGCGGGAGGGCTTCAGTGTCGGCGAGGCGGCGGGCGAGCCGCAGCGCCGCCATCAGGCTCGCCGGATTGGCGCGGCCGGTGCCGGCGATGTCGAACGCGGTGCCGTGGTCGGGGGAGGTGCGGATGAAGGGCAGGCCGAGGGTGACGTTCACCCCGTCGTGGAAGGCCAGGGTCTTGGCCGGGATCAGCACCTGGTCGTGATACATGCCCACCGCCACGTCGTAGCCGGCCCGGGCCTCCGGGTGGAACAGGGTGTCGGCCGGCAGCGGGCCCCGCGCATCGATGCCCTCGGCGCGCAACAGCGTCACCGCCGGGCGGACCACCTCCTCGTCCTCGCGGCCCAGGGTTCCGTCCTCCCCCGCGTGGGGATTGAGGCCCGCGAAGGCGAGACGCGGCGTCCGAAGGCCGAAGCGCCCGCGCAGGTCGGCGGCAACGATGCGCCCGGTCTCCACCAGCAGGCGGGTGGTCAGCAGGTCCGGAACCGCGCGCAGCGGCACATGGATGGTGGCGGGCACCACCGCCAGCGCCGGCGACCAGATCATCATCACCGCCCGGGGCGGAACCGCGGCGCCCTCGGCGGCGCGGGCGGCAAGGTATTCGGTGTGGCCGGGAAAGGGAAAGCCGGCGGCGTACATGACCGATTTGGCGAGCGGATTGGTGACCAGGGCGGCGGCCCGGCCGGCGCGGACGAGGTCCACCGCGGCGTCGAGGCTGGCCATCACGGCCCGGGCGCTGCTGGCATCGGGATGGCCGGGCGCGGCCGTGGCGCGGGCGCCGACGGGGAGCACCGGCAGGGCCTCGGCGAACCGCGCCGGTGCCTGTTCGGGGGTGCAGACGGCGAGCGGCACCGCCACGTTGAGAAGCTTCGCTCGCGCCGCCAGCAGCTCGGGATCGCCGACGACGATGAAGGCGGGCAGTTCGGCCCGCGCCTGCCACGCTGCCAGGGCGAGCTCGGGGCCGATGCCCGCCGGCTCTCCTGCGGTGAGCGCCAGCGGCGGCGGGGCGGGGCGGGTCATCACCGGTACTGGATGAGCGAGGTCTTGCGCAGCTCGTCGAGCAGCTTCTTCGATTCGGCGTTGAACTGCTTGCTTGACAGTTCGTCCTTGACATCGCGCTTCTGGGCGCTCTCGCCCCGTACTTCCCGCTTGTCGCAGACGGCGAAGGTCTCGATGCCGGCCTGGCTCACTTCCGGCGGCGTCAGGCGGCCGATGGCGGTCTGGTCGAGGATCTTCTGCAGGTTCTGCGGGATGTCCGAGGACAGGCGCAGCACCTGCGGACGGACCACCACTTCCTTGAGGCCCTTCACCATCTCCAGCCCGGCCTCGCAGCCGTTGAACCTGGCGCGCAGGGCGTTGGCCTCTTGCAGCCGGGAGGCGTAGGTGTTGGCGTTGCGCGGCACCACGAAGATGATCGGGCGCAGCACGAACTCGGTGGAGATGAGGGTGGTCTGGCCGCGCTGCTGGAGCGCCGCGGTCACGTCCGCCTCACGGATGGTGACGTTGCCGGACCGGCTGCGCACATACTGGCTCCACACATAGTCGGCGGCCAGCTTGGTCTTGAAGGTCTGGGCGTCGAGGCCGGCCTGGCCGAGGCCCTGGGTGAGCTGGGCGGCGGTGCGGCCGGAGCGTTCGGCCACCGATGCATACATGCGGTCGATGTCCTTCTGCTCCAGGTCGGTGGTGAGCTTGCGCGCCTGCTGGACCTTGATCCGGTCGTCGATCAGCTCCTGCAGGGCGTCCTTCGCGGACACGCTCTTCTTGTCGAGGAGCTGGTGCAGGCGCTGGCGCTGCGAGACGTCGTAGGAGGTGATCGGCTCGCCGTTCACCATCACCACGATCTGTTGGGCGCGGGCGGCGCCGCTGGAGCCGAGCAGGGGAGCCAGCAGGGCGAGCGCGAAGAGGAGCGCGGGGGCGAGGCGGGGAAGTATGCGCATGGTCCTTTCCGTGGCCGGCGAGGGAGAGCGACGGGGCGAGGGCGAAGACCATCCGTTGTCCCCGCGCGTCGTGGCGGGAATGGGGCCGGACCGCCCCGCTGTCACGGCGCCATCCGGTTTCACGGCGACCGTCGCGCCCGAAGCGGTCCGCCCGCCGGCAGGCGCGACCAAGCGAGGGCGGCGCCGGCCCGGCGCCGCCCTCGGCTGTCAAATCTAGCGGCTCGACGCGCCGGGCTCAAGGCTGGCGGGCCTATTGGGAGGTGCCGTCGGACGAGGAGGAGCCGAACGAGGTGGAGAAGCCGCCTTCGCCCAGGGTGCGCAGGCCAATCCGCAGCATCACCTTGTTCACCGGATCACCGCCCGGACCATTGATGGTGTAGTCGGTGATGTAGTTGATCGCCAGGGTGAAGCAGTCGTCGATATAGCTGAGGCCGATGAGGGTATAGTCGAACTCGGACTCGGCGATGTTGTAGCGCACGCCGCCGGACAGGGTCCAATAGTCGGTCAGCTTGTAGGCGGCGGTGGTGTAGACACCCTCGCGCATGTCGTAATAGCCAAGCAGCGGCTGGGGCTCGTAGCGGCCGTAGGTGACGGACACGCCGAGCTTGTCGATGGAGGCGCGCCCCTGGAGCTCGAACCGCTGCAACGACATGTTGTCGTTGTCGAAGCGGAAGCGCGAGATGAACTCCAGGTTCTTGGTGGGCGAATAGCCGAGGCGGGCGATGTAGTCCGAGGCGGCGGTCTCCAGGCCGGATTCCAGGCCGGTATTGGCCATGTCGCCATAGGCGTAGGAGTTCTTGCCGAACAGATTGTAGGACTGGCCCACCAGCGCGTTGAGGGTGCCGAAGCCGTTGATGTTGGCCGCGTAGCTCACGCCCACATTGGCGCGGCTGCCGCCCTCGACCCGGTCATAGCCGGAATATTTGTTGATCTCGAACAGGTTGGTGTCGTCGAACACGAGGCTCTGGGCATCCTCGTTGGGAAAGGCGCCGATGCCGCTCTCGTTCGGGCGGATGATGATCTGCGCCCGGGGCTCGATGGTCTGGGTGCCCCAGCTCTCCAGCGAGATGAACGGATAGCGGTAGTCGAGGCCGACCGCGGGCATGCCGCGGATGAGCTCGTCGCTGCCCGACTGCAACGGATTCTGGCCGGGCAGGGTGGGGCCGTACATGTAGCTGTAGGGCAGGGGATCGACGTTCACCGAGGCCACGTCCACCCGCGCCGTGACGAACGGGGTCCACATCTGGCCGGCGGTGTCGGTGATGGTCTTTTTCCAATAGAGCTCGGCGGACAGGCGCGTGTAGTCGCCCGGCGCGCCGCGCAGCAGGCACTGCTGCGGGTTCGGGTTGGCGAGCGTGCACGAGCCGGTGGGAACGCCGGTGGCGCCCTCGCTCGACCACAGGGAGGACGTGCCGAGGAAGTCGGCCTGCTCGCGGGTCAGGCTGGTGAGGTTCACCTTGACGCCGGACTCGCCGCCCCACAGCGGCTTGTCGAACACCTTGGAATAGTTGAGCGTGCCGACGATGGGGATGCGGTCCTGATCGTCGGTCACCGACATGCCGAGGAAGTACAGCCCGCGCAGGTCGAAATAGGAGCGGTCGCCCTGGCCCGTCAGGTTGACGAAGGAGGTCTTGGTGGTGACCGTGTCGCCGGCGAGGTTGTAGTCGCGCAGGAAGGTGCGGTCCGACGCCAGCGTGCCGTCCCAGCCGAAGCTCCAGAACTCGTTGATGGCGAAGTTGCCGGTGGTCTCGATGGCGCCGCGGTTGTCCCGGTAGCCGGGCAGGTAGTCCGGCAGGCCGGTGGTGGTGTTGGTGGTGATGAACGCGTTCTTGTCCGCCTGGACGATGCCGGCGGCGCGGATGGTGTAGCTGCCGTTGATCAGCCGCTGGCGCCACTCGCCCTGCATCAGCGCACCCTGCTTGGTGGTGACGGTGGGGGTCAGCGTCAGGTCCCGGTCGGGCGCGATGTTCCAGAAGAACGGGGTTCCCACCGCATAGCCGATCTGGCTCGAGGAGAAGAACTCCGGCATCAGGAAGCCGGTCTTGCGCTTTACCGTCGGGTCGGGCGACGACAGATACGGGAAATAGGCGACGGGGAAGCCGAAGAACTCAACCGTGGCATTTTCATAATAGATCATCCGCTCTTCTTGGTTGTGGATGATCTTCTTCGCCTTGATCTGCCAGAGCGGCGGCCGGGTGGGGTCGTCGCGGCAGGGCTCGCAGGCGGTGTAGACGCCGTTCTGGAAGACGGTGACGTTGCCTTCCGTACGGTCCGCCCGCACGGCGGCGAAATGGGTCTTGTCGGGCGTGTCGAGCCGCAGCGAATCGATGAAGCCCTGCTTGAAGTCCTGGGTCAGCTCCAGGTGGTCGGCGGTGACGACCTTGCCGTCCTTGTCCTTGAGGCGGACGTTACCGATGGCGCGCAGCACATTGGCCTTGCGGTCCAGCACCACGCGGTTCGCCTCCAGGCTGGAACCGTCGTAATAGATCTGGACGTTGCCGGAGGCGGCAACGGTTTCCTTCTGGAAGTCGTATTCCATCTGGTCGGCCGTCACCAGCATCTTCTGGTTCGGGTCGAGCTTATGGTTCGGCAGCACGTTCCCGCCAAAGGCGGGCGCGCCCTGGTTGGACGCGCCTTGGCTGGAGGTGCGGCTGGAGGTGCCCTGGGGGGCAGCGCCTTGCTGCGCCGCAGCAGGAGCGGCGGCAAGAGGCAAAGCGAGCAGGAGGAGGCCCATCAGCGCAGGCGCACCCGCCCGAAGCCCGCGGGCGCCAGAGGCGCGAGGCGGGGTCAGCGGTGCTGCGATGGGGTTCGAGGCGACCCTCATCCGTCCTCCCGATGCAACAGAATGAGAGCCCCCATAACGATTCCCGCCACTGCTGGAAACCATGCTGCAGCAACAGGATGAACGATTCCTGCCTCGCCCAGATCCTCGGCGAGCTTGGTCCCCACATAAAGCAGAAACCCCGCCGCCACGCCACCGAGAATCGTTTGCCCGACGCCGCCGAAGCGGAACACCCGCAGGCCGACCACGGCGGCGATCAGCACCATCGCCACCAGCAAAAACGGCCGCGCCAAAAGGCTTTGGAACTGGAGCCGATACCGCGTTGCGCCAAAGCCGGCGTGTTCGGCGCCGCGAATAGCCGCCGGCAGTTGCCAAAAAGGCACGGTCTCCGGGGCGATCAGGTTCTCCTGGACCTGGGCGGGATCGAGGTTGGTTGCGATCAGGTAGGTCTCGAATTTCTGCAGGTCCTGCCCGGGGATAAGCACCCGCGCGTCGCTGAGAATCCAGGCGCCGTTGCCGAGGGTGGCGGTGCGCGCCTCCACCCGTTCGGTCAGCCGGCCGTCCCTTGAGAATTCATAAACCACGACCGACGAAAGCACCCGCCCGCCCTGGGAGGAGGCGCCGGCCTGGATGATCGCCTGGCCGTCCAGGCTCTGCTGGCGCACCCAGAAGTCCTGCTTGCCGCCGGCCGCGAGCGCGGCGGAGGCGCCGAACATCTGGCTTTCCAGCTCGTTGGCGCGCTCCTTGAAATCGGCGGAGATGGGATTGAACACGCAGGTGGCGAACACGCCGATGAGGAACGCCACCAGCAGCGCCGGCGCGGTGAACTGCCAGGCGGACAGGCCCACCGCCCGCGCCACCACCAGTTCCAGCTGCCGCGACAGCAGCACGAAGGTGGCGATGGCGCCGAACAGCACCGCGAACGGCAGCAGCTGCTCGGTGAAGGCCGGCGCGCGGTAGAGCGTGACCAGCGCGACCATGGTCGTGCTGACGTTCTCGCGGTCGGCGGTGCGGCGCGCCATCTCCAGGAAGTCGACCAGCATGACGAGGCCGACGCAGCCGAAGAAGATCAGCGCCACCGCCGAGGCGAAGCGGCGCCCGAAGTAGAAGCCGAGGGTGGGGCCGATCATGCTGTCGCACCCTTGTGGGTGGCGCGGCGGGGCATCATGCCGCCGCCCGGCGCGTCAGGCGCTGCTTGAGGTCGTCGAGCGCGGCGGCGAGCCGGCGCGGGGGGGCCAGGTGGATGTGCCCGGAGAGCACCAGGGCGCACACCAGCACCACCACCAGCGGGAACAGGTAGATCAGCGGCACCGCCAGGGCTTGGGTCCGCAACTGGCCGGCGATGGCGAAATTGCCGATCTGCACGATCGCCATGGCCGGGATGATGGCCATCAGGGCGGCGCCCCGGCTCTGGCGGGTGGTGCGCGGCCGCGCCAAGGCGGCGGCGGCGATGGCGAAATAGGCGAGCGGATAGAGGCCCGCCGACAGGCGCTTGTGCAGCTCCTCGCGGAAACGGCCCGGCTGCATGAGCTGGTAGAGGTCGTTGGCGGGCGGATTCATCACATAGTCGAGCGGGCGCTCGGCCGGGCGCACGTCCTGGCCCTGGGAATTGGGCGCCAGCGACGACAGGTCGAGGGCATAGCGCTGGAATTCCACCACCGAGGTGCTGTTGTTCTTCTCGCCGCCGCGCCGGTGGATGGAGCCGTTCTCCAGCACCAGGAAGGTGCCGGCGTCGCTGTCGACGATCTGACCGCGGTCGGCCAGATAGGTGGTGATTTCCTTGTCGCGGGCATCGTGGATGAAGATGCCCTGCATCACGCCGTTGCCGGCGCGCTCGCGCACGTGGAACACGAGGCCGGGCGTGAGAGTGATGAAGCGGCCGGGCTGGGCCACGAACGACACCACGTCGGCGCGCACCTTGGTCACCTGGTCGCGGAATGCCCGCAGGCTGGAGGGCACCACCGAGATCGCCAGCGCCGAGCAGAAGGCGGAGACCAGCAGCGCCAGGATCATCAGCGCCCGCAGCACGCGCCACGGGCTCATGCCGGCCGCGGCCATCACCACGATCTCGCTGTCGCCGTTGAGCTTCAGCAGGGTGTAGGCGGTGGCGATGAACAGCGCCGCCGGAGCGATCACCAGAACCAGCGTCGGCATGGTGAGGCTGGTGATGGCGATGAAGGCCAGAATGGTCTGGCCCTGGCTGGTGACCAGGTCGAGCTGCCGCAGCGCCTGGGTGGACCAGATCATGCCCGCAAGCACGACCACCACGCCGGCGAAGGCGAAGGCGGCCGTGGAGAAGATGTAGCGATCGAGACGGCCCATCAATCCTGTACCACTTGCACGGAGCCGCCCGCTGCTCGCATATGCTGGTTTGAAGCGGGCATTGGATAGCGGCAAGCGGGGCGGCGCGCAAATCGCCCGCCGCCGGGGTGTCGGCCGCGCGCCGCCGGCCCGAAGGTCAGGGGCTCACGCATGGCCGGCGCCGAAGGCGGCGGCGTAGGCGTCCGGCTTGAAGCCCACCAGCAGCCTGCCGTCGATCTCCAGCACCGGCCGCTTGATCATGGAGGGCTGGGCCAGCATCAGGGCGATGGCCTTGTCGGCGTCGATGTCGGCCTTGTCGGCCTCCGGCAGCTTGCGGAAGGTGGTGCCGGCCCGGTTCAGCAGCGTCGGCCAGCCGACGGCCTCCACCCAGGCCGCCAGCCGCTCGCGGCGCACCCCTTCCGCCTTGTAGTCGTGGAAGACATAGGCAACCGCGTGGGTGTCCAGCCAGGTGCGGGCCTTCTTCATGGTGTCGCAGGCCTTGATGCCGTAGAGGGTGACCGGGTTCGACATGGGTCCTGTCCCTTGGCTGGCGCCGGGCGGCGCGCGTGGCTGGGGTCGGTTGGATCGCGGAGGCGGCGGGGCCGGCAGCGCTCAGCGCCGGATGCCGTAGGCACTCATGAACAGGTGCACCGCCCCCTTCACCACCTTGTCGGTGTGGACCGGGTCGGGTGATTCGGTCTCGCCCATCAGGATGGGGACGGTGATGCCGTCCTTGCACAGGGACAGGAACTGGCTCGCCGCCTGCTCCACATCGGTGATGGCGAGGGCGCCCTGGTCCACCTTGGCGGTGAGAAAGTCGCCGAGGCGGCGGATGCCCTGGCACGGGCCGGCTTCGAAAAAGCGATGGCTGATGGCGGGAAACCGGCTGCCCACGGCAATCACCGTGCGCAGGGTGGCCATGTGCTCCGGGCGGATCATGGCGGCGATGAAGGAATGGCCGAGGGTGGTGAGCACCTTCTCAACGTCGGGCTCGTTGTTGTCGAGCACGAACAGGCGCTCGGCGGTCTCGTGGCACTCGCTGGAGACCAGGGCGGCGAACAGGTCTTCCTTGTCCTGGAAATAGACGTAGAGCGTGCCCTTGGAGACGCCGGCGGCGCGCGCGATGTCGCCCATGCTGGCGGCGTCGAAGCCGCGCTCCAGGAACACCTGACGGGCGCCGGCCAGGATCTGCCGGCGCTTCTCCGGGTCCTGTCCGGGACCGGCGACGTTCTCGCGCGGGTCGCACGCGGGAGCCGCGGCGGGATCTGTGGCCTTGGGGTCGTTCGTCGTCACCTGGAGTTTCCTCTCCACCCTCGCGCGCGTTCTGGGGCATCCGGCATCGTCCGCGCAAGCAGGTCATCCGGCCTGGGCCGAGTCCCAAAGCAGTCCTGACACGACGTCGGGCGTCGGGCGAGGGCCTCCGGCGGTTCCCGGTGACGACTTGACGGCGCCCCGACCGAACCGTTCAGTTTCTTCTTGCGTAACGCATGGGGGTCGGTTATGTCAAAGGAGTTCGACCGAACCGTTCGGTCATCCGCTGGCTCCGCAACCCAACGGCTGGCCGGGCTGAGGGAGGAGAGCACCGCCCCCGCTCTCCTCCCTACTCTTCCTCCCTACTCTTCCTCCCTACTCTTCCTCCCTACTCTTCCTGCCTCTTCTTTCCGCCTCTTCCTGCCCATCGTCTCGACCCGGCGCATCCGCGCGCGGTCGCTCCGTCATCCGCCCGGCTCGACGTTCGCGTCAGCTCGCCGCGGCAGATTGCGTGAAGTGCGGCATTCCGCCACATCCGGCGGCTCTTGGTGCAGCGCGGAAGTTTCTTACCTTAGGCGAACCGATCCGGGCCCCTCTGGCGTGGCAGCTGCCGCGCGATGTCGGATCATCGCGTGTCATGGGGACGGTACCGCTGGCCTGGACGCTCTGTCCGGCCGCCCGGCCCCCTGGGGCGCGGCGCCAGGTACCGGGCGTTCTCCAGCGAATGCCCCCAGGATTGAGGCCCCGATGATCCGTTTGCCGCCGTCATGACGGTTTCCGCGCCCGTGCCCGGCCACCGCCGGGCGCTGCTGCTTGCCAATCCTCGCGCCCGCCAGGGCGGCGCCTCGCTTGCGGCCGCGCGGGCGGTGCTGCACGCCGGGGCCATCGACCTGATCGAGGCGCCATGGCCCGATCGGGCGGCGGGGGCCACGGCCATCAGCGATGTGATCCGCCAGCAGGCGGGGCATGTCGATCTCGTCATCCTTGGCGGTGGCGACGGCACCTTGAACGCGGCGGCCCTGGGCCTCCACGACACCCAGCTGCCGCTCGGCGTGCTGCCCCTGGGCACTGCCAACGATTTCGCCCGCACCCTCGGCATCCCGCCCGATCTGGCGGCGGCCGCCCGGGTCATCGTCGAGAGGCCGCCGCGTCCGGTGGACCTCGGCGACGTGAACGGGCATCCGTTCCTGAACGTCGCCAGCATCGGTTTCAGCGCCGATCTCGCCCGCGCCCTCACCGCCCGGGCCAAGAAGCGGTTCGGGGTGCTCGGCTACGGCATCGTGGCCGCGCGCCTGCTGTGGCAATCCCGCCTGTTCACCGCCTTCATCGAGCACGACAACACGGTGGAGACGGTGCGCACCCTTCAGGTATCGGTGGGCAACGGGCGCTATTACGGGGGCGGCATGGCGGTGGAAGCCACCGCCACCGCCGACGACGGCCGGCTCGATTTCTACAGCCTGGAGGTGGACCACTGGTGGCGCCTGCTGGCGCTGCTGCCCAGCCTCCGGCGCGGCACCCAGGGCCAGTGGGACGACGTGCGTGCCTTCAGCACCACCGAAGTGGTGGTGCGCACCAGCCGGCCCCGGCCGGTGAACACGGACGGCGAGCTCGTCACCTTCACGCCCGCCTGCTTCAAGGTGCGGCCCGGCGCCATCCGGGTTCATGCGCCCCCGCGCGCGCTGCCGGCCGACCCGGCGCCTTTCCCTTTCCGGTCTTCATCGTCCCAAGGTGACCTCTGATGGATTATCTTCTGCATCTTGCCGCCGACCCCGCGGCGTGGGTCGCGCTCATTACGCTGATCGCCATGGAAGTGGTGCTCGGCATCGACAATCTGATCTTCATCTCCATCCTCACCAACAAGCTGCCGGCGCAATACCGCACCAAGGCGCGGCGCATCGGCATCGGCCTGGCGCTGATCCTGCGCCTCGCCCTGCTGGGCACGGTGGCCATCATCGTCACCCTGACCACCCCGGTGTTCACGGTGTTCGGGCATGGCTTCTCGTGGCGCGACATGATCCTCATCGCCGGCGGCCTGTTCCTGGTGTGGAAGGCCACCAAGGAGATCCATCACAATGTGGATCCCCATCCCAATGACGACATGTTCGACACCAAGGCCTCGCTGGGGTTCGCCGCGGCCATCGCGCAGATCCTGATGCTGGACCTGGTGTTCTCCATCGACAGCATCATCACCGCCGTCGGCATGACCGAGCACATTCCGATCATGATCATCGCCGTCATCGTGGCGGTCACCTGCATGCTGCTCGCCGCCGACCCGCTGGCGCGCTTCATCGAGGCCAACCCCACCGTGGTGATGCTGGCCCTGGGCTTCCTCATCATGATCGGCATGACGCTGATCGCGGAAGGCTTCGGCGCCCACGTGCCCAAGGGCTATGTCTACGCGGCCATGGGCTTCTCGGCCGCCATCGAGGGCCTCAACATGCTGGTGCGCAAGCGCCGCGAGAAGGTGGGCCACGGCTGACGGCCGGCCCGGCGCGCCCGCCAAGGCTGCGCCGGGCCTTGTGTACCGGGTCCGGCGCATCAGGTCCGGGGCATGGGCGTTCGCATGGGCGTCGGTGCCCTCGCGCCGCGGCAGCCGCCCTCCGGTGCGCCGCTTTCCCTGCCCCTTGCGGGGGCGACGGGGCTGGGCTCTAACAGGCGAACGCGCCGGCCGACGCACGGGCGGCGCGTCGGCGCACGGCGCCTTATCCACCGGGAGCCGGCACGCTGTTCCTCGCGGGCCGGTCTTCGAGATGCCGCTTGAAGTCGAAGGATCGGCCATGGGACCCGTCATCGCGCGCGCGCTTTCCCCCCGGCCGCTCAAGGCGCTGGCCTTGAACGCGACCGTGTTCGCCAGTCTCGCCGCGGCGTTGGTCGCCGGCCCCACGCCGGCCCGCGCCCAGGCGTGCCTGGAGCAGATCGTGACCGTGCAGGCGCAGTTGAAGGCGAAAGAGCCGCGGCCGGCGCGCCCGCCCTCCGAGCCGCAGAGCATCGGCGCCCAGGATGACCGTCAGCCCACCCCCGGCTCGCTGGCCGCCGCCGGCCTCAACCCGCCGCAGGACGGCGCCTTGGGCGCGCTCAATGCCGCCATCAACCTGCAGGCCGCCGGCGACGAAGCGGGGTGCATGAAGGCGCTGAACGAGGCCCGCACCCTCGGCGGACTGAACTGATCCGCGCCACCGCTGCCGTCTCTCGCCGTTTTGGCGCGAGGCGGGGCGTCTGGGCCGCCGGGTGTTCGCGGGCTCAGAGCCGGTCGCGCAGGGCGTAATAGCTGAGGCCGGCCACCAGCAGCGGGTAGCGCAGCAGGGTGCCGCCCGGAAAGCTGGGAACCGGCAGGCGTCCCAGCAGGTCGAAGCGCTCGAGCTGGCCCTGCACCGCCTCGGCCAGGATCTTGCCGAACAGGGGCGCCAGGGCCACGCCGTGGCCGGAATAGCCGGCCGACACCAGAACATGGTCGGACAGGCGCCGCACGAACGGCAGCCGGGTGAGGGTGATGCCGAGCACGCCACCCCAGCCGTAATCGATGCGCACGTCCGCGAGCTGCGGAAAAATCCGCGCCATGAAGGGGCGCACGAACGCCGGAATGTTGTCGCGCAGGGTGCGCCGGTAGCTCTCGCCGCCGCCGAACAACAGTCGTCCGTCGCGGGACAGGCGGAAATAATTCACCACGAACTTGCTGTCCGACACCGCCGCGCCGTTGGCGATGATGCTGCGCGCCCGCGTGCCGAGGGGCTCGGTGGCGGCGATGTAGTTGCAGATCGACATGACATGGGTGTCAACCTGCCGGTCCAGCCCGTCCATGAGTCCGTTGCCGCATTCCAGCAGGAAGCGGGCCTTCACCGTGCCGGTGTCGGTGGTGATGGTGACACCCTGGGGGCTGTCGACGCGGGCGGTCACGCGGGTGCGCTCGTGAATGCGCGCGCCGGCGCGCCGCGCCGCGCCGGCGAGGCCGAGGGCGAAATTGAGCGGGTGCAGGTGGCCGCCGCCCCGGTCGAAGACGCCGCCGTAATAGGCGGGGGACCCCACCAGCGCCCGCACCTGCTCCTGGTCGAGAGGCTCGATGGCCTCATAGCCGTAGGTGTCGCGCAGGTGCGCGGCATAGGCGTGGCTTTCGGCCACGTAATGGGGCTTGTGGTCGGCCAGGATCAGCCCGTCGGCGAGGTCGCAGTCGATGGTGTGGCGGGCGACCAGGTCGCGCACCAGGGCCTTCGACTCTTCCGCGAGCGTCCATAGCTTGCGGGCATCGTCGAGGCCCACCGCCGCTTCCAGAAAATCCTGGTGGCGGCGCTGGCCCGAATGAATCTGCCCGCCGTTGCGGCCGGAAGCGCCCGAGCCGACCCGGGAGGCCTCCAGCAGCACCACGTCGAAGCCGGCTTCGGCGAGGTGCAGCGCCGCCGACAGGCCGGTGTAGCCGCCGCCCAGCACGCACACGTCGGCTTCCGCCGCCCCGGTGAGGGGCGGGAAGTCCGGCATGGGGTTGGCGGTTGCCACATACCATGATGCGGGATGCGCCATGGGGCGTGGGGAGGCCATGTCCTGCTCCGTTTCTGGCGGCCGGGAAGGGCCGGGGGCGCCTATACGTTCAGCAGCAGGTATTCGCGTTCCCAGGGGGAGATGACCCGCATGAAGGTCTCGAACTCGGCCTGCTTCACCGCCGCATAAGTGGCGACGAATCGCTTGCCGAGCACCTCCGCCAGGGGCTCGCAATCCTCGAATGCGGCGACCGCTTCAAGCAAGCCGCGCGGCAGCTCGAAATCGAGGTCCTTGGCGTCGCCTTCCAGCGGGTCGGTGGCGCGCAGGCCCTCGGTGATGCCGAGATAGCCGCAGGCGAGCGAGGCGGCGATGACCAGATAGGGATTGGCGTCCGAGGAGGGCACGCGGTTTTCCACCCGCCGTGCCTCGGGCACGGCCGGGGGCACGCGCAGGCCGGCGGTGCGGTTGTCATAGCCCCACTGCACGTTGATGGGGGCCATGGAATCGCGGGTCAGGCGCCGATAGGAATTCACGTATGGGGCGAGGATGCACATCACCGCCGGCAGGTATTTCTGGTGTCCGGCGATGAAGGAGAAGAATTCCGGCGTCGGGTCGCCGTCCTTGTCGGAGAAGATGTTCCGGCCGGTCTGGGCGTCCACCACCGACTGGTGGATGTGCATGGCGCTGCCCGGCTCGTTGGCGATGGGCTTGGCCATGAAGGTGGCGTAGATCTTGTGGGCGAGCGCCGCCTCGCGGATGGTGCGCTTGAACAGGAACACTTGGTCGGCCAGCGCCAGCGGGTCGCCGTGGCGCAGGTTGATCTCCATCTGCGCCGCGCCGTCCTCGTGGATCAGCGTGTCGATCTCCAGGCCCTGGGCTTCCGAATAGTCGTAGATGTCCTCGAACAGGGCATCGAACTCGTTCACCGCCTGGATGGAATAGGATTGCCGGCCGATCTCCGGCCGCCCGGAGCGGCCCACCGGCGGCTTCAGCGGATAGTCGGGATCGGTGTTGGGCTCCACCAAATAGAATTCGATCTCGGGGGCCACCACCGGCTTCCAGCCCTTGGCGGCGTAGAGATTGATGACGTGCTTCAGCACCTGCCGGGGGGCGATCTCCACCGGGCGCCCGTCGCGGTGGAAGGCGTCGTGGATCACCTGCGCGGTGGGGTCCTGGGCCCAGGGCACCGAGCACAGGGTGGAGAAATCCGGCTCGAGCACGAGGTCGCTGTCGGCGACGACCGAATCCACCAGGCCGTCGTAGGACGGGTATTCCCCGGAGATGGTCTGCAGGAACACGGAGAGCGGCAGGTTCATCACCGGCGATGAGGCGAACTTGGACGTCGGCATGATCTTGCCGCGGGCCACCCCGGCGAGGTCCGGCACCGTGCATTCGATCTCGGTGATTTCCCGCGCCGCCATCCAGGCCTTGGCTTCGCTTAAGGATGTGACTCCGCGCGGCGCGTCCGCCGCGTGCTTCTCCGCAACCTTGCTGCGTTTCGACATGATGTCCTCTTGCGTGACACGCTCACGCTCCGCCAGGGAACACCGGCGGCACCGGCAGTGTCAACGCGGCGCGGGTGTGAAAAGCCGCGTTCGCGGCGCGCGGGCGCCGGAGCTGTCCCAGGATGGCCTGCGCGCCACCGGGTGCGGGCCCCCCTGGAACAGGGGCCGAACGAATCGCGACCGAATCGCGGGGAGCGCCGGGTTCGCCTTTCACCCCCCTGGCGGCGGGCGGTCAGGGCTTGGCCGCGTTCACCGGCACCGGCTCGTCCTTCGCCTTGTCGTCGGCCTTGGCCTCGAAGCTGGTGACCTGGAACACGGCGGTGCCGATCATGGTGGCCACGGAAACCTTGAATGGCGCCATGAGGCGGGTGCCGGCGATGGGCACCAGCCACACGAACATGTCCTTGTTGTCCACCATGTACTGGACCGTGTAGCGGCTCGGCCGGTGGCCGGCCACCGGCTGGTAGCGCACGCCGCAGACCACCGCCGGGCCCTTGTATCCGCTGACCTTCACCTGCTCGGTCCGCAGGTAGGTCAGCACGATGTCATAGCGCTGGCGGCCGTCGAACACCGGCACCGCCCGCTCGCACGCGGCCGCCGACAGCAGCTCGGTGGGGGCGGGCACGTAGACGAAGGCACCGCTCATGGGGTCGATGATGTTCTGCAACGTGGCGTTCGTCAGCGGCACGCGGTCGGGCGCCGGCTTCAGCGGCGGGTCGACCTCCATCTCCGCCAGCGCGCCGCCGGCCATGGCGAGCCGCGCGCCTTCCTTCTTGCCGTCGGCCTCCGCGTTCAGTGCATACACGCGCGGCACCATCTTACCGGCCGTGAGCATGCCGCGGGCGGCGGCCACCCCCTTGCCGGACGACACCGCGCGCATCACGCCGGTGATGCGGCCGGAGCCGGAGATCTCGTAGCTGTCGGCGCCGGCCTGGACCACCACCGAGGCGCGTCCGAGCTCCACGCCGCCGACGCTCAGCACATATTTGGCATCGAGCCGGCCTTCGGCCCGCGCCGGGACGGCGCCGGCGAGGAGGGCGGAGGCGGCGAGAAGCCCGCGCCAGATGTGCGAGGGGAAAACGGCGTCGATCATCTCAAGTCACCGTGGCTCCGGCCGTGCCGGCGAGAAGGCAACCCCGTTTCGAACGCGCTCGGGGAATCAGCTCCGAGATGCGGGCGGAACGCGGCTGAACTGTGGCTGCTGCGACTATGCCGTGCGCGGCGGGCAGGCGTCCAGCCGGCCGGAGGCGGCCCGGGACCCGGAAAAGACCGGCGCCCTGGCGCCCGGGAGCGGCGGGAAATCCAGCCGGGTCATTGACTTTCTGCCCATTTGTCACGATCTTGAGCGTCTACCCTGAGCCTTGGGGCACGACGACGGCGGCTGCGAACCACGTCGCGTCTTCGTGGACAATGCCCGAGCGCTCGCGGGAACAGGATTCACCGCTGAGGAGATCGCCGCCATTCGCCGCCCCATGAGACCCGTCGCGCCGGAGAAGGATGGACCGCGCGTCAATGAGGAAATCCGCATCCGCGAAGTCCAGCTGATCGACCAGGAGGGCCAGAATCGCGGCGTGGTGGCTATCCGCGACGCGCTGGCGCTGGCGCAGGAAGCCGGCCTCGACCTCGTGGAGATCGCGCCCAATTCCGCGCCCCCGGTCTGCAAGATTCTCGACTACGGCCGCTTCAAGTACCAGAACCAGAAGAAGGCCAGCGAGGCCCGCAAGAAGCAGAAGGTCGTCGAGGTCAAGGAGATCAAGCTGCGTCCCGGCATCGATGACCACGATTATGACGTCAAGATGCGCGCCATGCAGCGCTTCTTCGAGGAAGGCGACAAGGTCAAGGTGACCCTGCGTTTCCGTGGTCGCGAAATGGCGCACCAGGACATCGGCTACAAGCTTCTGCAGAAGCTGAAGGAAGAGGTCGGTCCCATCGCCAAGGTGGAAGCCGAGCCGATGCTGGAAGGCCGTCAGATGATCATGATCCTCGCGCCCCGCTGAGGCGCGACGGACCGGAGCCCGCAGGGTCCTGCGGGCCCGATGGGCCGGCGGCGCGCGGGCCTCATCTTGGATGGTCCGAGGGCGCGCACTTCGGCCTCGGCGCCGCGCTGCTCGATGGTGCGCCGCGAAGGCTGCCGCTCCAGGGCGTGGCTGGATTTGGGGCCGGGCCGCGAGGTCTGCATTCAAGACAAAGGCCCGGAGCGCGCCGCGCTCCGGGCCTTTGTCTTGAGGGCCTTTGTCTTGGCGGAGCCCCCGAGTTCCAGCCCCCGAGTTCCAGCCGGCGAGCGGAACCCAGGCCGATCAAAGGCGTCGAAGGGGCGGGAGCTGGTCTTGAGGAGCTTTTGGGTTTCCGGGCGTGCGTGGCGCGGTCGCTTTTCAGAGCCAGCCACTTTGTGAACGAGGTCATTCAAGTGCCCGTCGCGGACCGGGGCGGGGCCTTGCGGACCGTGTTCGCGTTCCGGGACGCGGAAGGTCGTGTTTCCGCCGCGCCGTAAGCGAAGAGGCCGCGGCATGCGGGCGGTGCGCGGCGCTGCCCAGGCGTCCCACTCCATCGCCCGCCTGTCGCGCCGCACCGCTGCGCCCCGGCACGGCGGATGACGCAAGGGCGATTGCATGCGTCCGTATCTCGGCCCAGGACGTGGCAGCCGGACGCTGCCCTTTGAGCCCGTCCGTCCGTCGGGTCGCTCCTGGGCTCTCGGCGTCACCAGAGGGGCGAGGCCGGCGCGTTCGGTGTTCGGGAGAGGGGGCCCGCGGCGTGCGTCTGGTTCCGGGCTGTCGGCCAAGGACTCTCGGCCAAGGGGGCCGTCGATGCCCGCCGCACCGGTTTGCACGCCGAACCCCGATCACCGGAGTGGGCGCCGGTCATCCGGCCAGCGCCAAACTCTTGCGCGATCCGGCGGGGGAACGGCCGCGCGGCGCGGCGACCCCGCTTTACGGGCAGGGGTGCTGCAACCCGTCGTAGCCGGTGTAGGTGCCGGTGCGCACATTGTACGAGCGGTAGCGCTGCGCGCAGTAGGCCACGGAATCGTCGATGACCTCGACCGGTTCCGAGGCCACCGCGGCCGCCGCCGCGCCAAGCGCCACGCCGCTCGCGACGCCGAGCGCGATCCACGCGCCGCTGTTGTCATAATAGCCCCAACCCCAGCCCGGGCGGTTCCAGCCCCAGCCGGGATACCACCGGCCCGGGCCCCAGGCGCCGGGCGGCGGCCGCCAGCCGGGGTGGCCCCAGCCGGGTCCGGGGCCCGGTCCGGGCCGCCAGCCTGGCCGGTTCCAGCCCGGCCCGCCCTGTACGTAGCGTGGCCCACCGTAGCCGGGGCGCCCGTAGACGGGGCGCCCGTAGACGGGCCCGCCATAACCTGGGCGACCATAGGCCGGTCGATAGACCGGGCGTCCATACCCGCCGGGGCGGACATAGCGCGGCCCGCCATAGCCGGGGCGGCCGACCGCCGGCCCGCGCCCTGGGGCCCGATAGCCCTGGCCGCCGGGTCGTCCCCGCCATTCAACCTGTTCGACTGCCGCCCCCTGAACGCGCTGGTCCGCAAGGCCGAGGCGCAACGCCTGGGCCCCCGCCGGCACCGGGGAAAATGAAAGGATTCCGCTTGCGAGCATGGCTGCCGCGAGCGCCACCTTCTTCATCCCGAACATGATGTGCACTCCAATCGAATGAGCGCACCTTCGTCGTTCATTGTGTCGATTCTCGCACGAAGCCGGCATGACCTTGCGTCTAGAAAGCGGCAATTGCGGCAATGGTTGGCGATGTCTTTACGCTGTCGCGACCGGGCGGCGTCATCCGGACCGCCCGCGTGCGGGCGGCTGGGGCGGGGCCATGCGAAAGGGCGGCCGAGGCTTCCCGGCCGCCCTTTCTGTCTTGCTTCCTGCCGCGGCGCCCGGCGCCGGCGCGCCGCTCACTCGGCGGCGATGCGCACCTGGGGCTGGGCGTCGCGCACGGCGGCGTCCACATGGGCCTCGAACTTCGCGAAATTCTCCTGGAACATGGCCACCAGCCGGCGCGCGGTGGCGTCGAACTCCGCCTTGTCGGCCCAGGTCTTGGAGGGATGGAGGACGTGCGGCTCGATGCCCGGCACGTTGGTGGGCACCTTGAAGCCGAAATAGGGGTCGGTGCGCACGTCCGCATCCAGAAGCGAGCCGTCCAGCACGCCGGCGAGCAGGGTGCGCGTGACCTTGATGGGCATGCGCCGGCCGACGCCGTACTTGCCGCCGGTCCAGCCGGTGTTCACCAGCCAGCAGTTCACCCCGTGGCTGGCGATGAGGTCACGCAGCAGGTTGCCATAGGCAGAGGGGTGGCGCGGCATGAAGGGGGCGCCGAAGCAGGTGGAGAAGGTGGCCTCCGGGTCCTTCACCCCCTTTTCGGTGCCGGCCACCTTGGCCGTGTAGCCGGACAGGAAGTGATACATGGCCTCGGCGGGCGTCAGCCGGGCGATGGGCGGCAGGACGCCGAACGCATCGCAGGTGAGCATGACGATGTTCTTGGGGATGCCGGCGCGGCCGCTGGCGCTGGCATTGGGGATGAAGGCCAGCGGATAGGCGGCGCGGGTGTTCTCGGTGAGGCTGCCGTCATCGAAGTCCGGCACGCGGGAGACGGGGTCCAGCACCACGTTTTCCAGCACCGTTCCGAAGCGGTTGGAGGCGGAGAAGATCTCCGGCTCCGCCTCGGCCGACAGGCGGATGGTCTTGGCGTAGCAGCCGCCTTCGAAGTTGAACACGCCGTCGCGGCTCCAGCCGTGCTCGTCGTCGCCCACCAGGGTGCGTCGGGCGTCGGCCGAAAGGGTGGTCTTGCCGGTGCCGGACAGGCCGAAGAACAGGCAGACGTCCCCCTCCGGGCCGACGTTGGCGGAGCAATGCATGGGCATGATGCCCTGCTCCGGAAGCAGGTAGTTAAGTACGGTGAAGACCGATTTCTTCATTTCGCCCGCATAGGACGAATTGCCGATCAGCACGATGCCGCGGGTGAAGTTGACGGCGATCACCGTTTCCGAACGCACGCCGTGGCGGGCCGGATCGGCCTTGAACGACGGCAGGTCGATGATGGTGAGGTTGGGCACGAAGCTGTCGAGCTCGGCGCGCTCGGGCCGGCGCAGCATGGTGCGGATGAACAGGGAGTGCCAGGCGAATTCGGTGTAGACGCGCACCTTGATGCGGCAGGCCGGGTCGGCGCCGCCATACAGGTCCTGGGCATAGAGGCTCTTGCCCTCGGCGGCGGCCAGGAAGTCCTGGTACAGGGCCTCGAACTGGTCCTCGGAGAGGGCGCCATTGTTGTCCCACCAGATGGCGTTCTCGGTGGCGGCGTCGCGCACCACGAACTTGTCCTTGGGGCTGCGGCCGGTGTGGGCGCCGGTCTCGGCGACCAGTGCGCCGCCCGACGCGAGCTTGCCTTCCAGGCGCTCCAGGGCATGCTCGTAAAGCTGCGGCTCGAGAAGGTTCCAGTGAACGGCGGTGAGATGCTTCAAGCCGAAGCTGTCCGCGCCGCAGGCGCTGTTGCGATGACCGGTCTCAAGCACGGCGTGTCCTCCAGGATTTTATCGCCGGCGCACGGCCGGCCTTGGGCGCGGGGCAATGTCTGCTCTGGCACGCCTCGCCCCCGCAGCTCAAGGCTAGAAGTGCATTTCGGTGAAGAAAAGGCGACGAAAGGCGTTGAACACTCAGGCTTGGTCCGATTTGCGCGCCTGTTCCACCAGGGACACCAGGTTTTTCCGTACTTCGCCCACACTAGTGTTGCGCTGCGGGAAGATGAGATGCCGCACCTGCTCACCGGAGCCGATCTCAAAACCCTCGGGATCGATGCCCACCATGCGCCAGGCCGCGGCCGGCGCCTTGGCGAGAACGGTGGCGTAGAGGGCGACGGCGTCGGCGTGGTCGGCGTTCATGTGCGAGACGATGCCGTCATGGGCGGCGCGGATGTCGTCGGCGCCGGTCCAGTCGGTCAGCAGCGCGGCGCCGGGCACGTCGACGATGCGGCCGAAGCCCTCGACCAGGTGGGCGTGGTCGATGTCGATGCGGTAAAAGCCGAAATCGGCGAAGTCCACATAGCCGCCGGCGGCTTCGTGGCGGGCGAGGTAGCGCGGGCGCACCAGCGGGTCGCCGGCGGCGACGATGCGGCCGATGAGGCTCGCCCGCGCCGCGTTGAGCGGATCGGCGGCGCCGGCATCGCCGATCATCAGCGACACCCGGGTGTCGCGGGCGATGTTCTGGGTGTGGCGGGCGAGGCGGGAGATGAGCAGGGTCGGCCGGCCCTCCGGATCGGTGCCCACCGCCACCAGGGAGGCATAGGGGCCGCCGTCGGCGTCGAGGCTCGCCAGGGTGCCGAAGCGGGCCTCGCGGATGAGCCGGCGCACGGTGGCGGCGGCGGTCTGCGCCACGGGCTTGGCCGCGGCGGCGTCGGGTGCGGTCTCGGTCACGCTGGTGTCTCCGTATGGTCGCGGCGGAGGATGGCCGCCGCCCTCGCCGGCCGCAAGGGGCGCCTTGGCCGGGGCGACGACATTGGAATGGTTCCGCCCGTCGCCGGTGCCATCCACCGCCGATGGGGCTGGAAGGTTTTGCGTCTTGTGAGAATCTCGCTATTTTGCCGCGGTTGACTCTTGAGTGTCACATTTCGGCCACGCGCTGCCGCTTCACAGGGCGGGTGCTGGCCGCGCAGGGGGCCGGAAACGGGGCGTTTTGGATGCCGCACCTGGCGAAAGCGCCTTGATGATGTGAGTTGCCGCATTTTTGCCGCGCGAGGGGGGCTCCGCTCGGCGGCGAAGTGCTCTGTCCGAATGCCGTGCCGATCGCCCGTGGCGGGTGCCCGTGGCCGACGGCTGAAAGAGGTGTCATGCCCACCATCGCCCTGGTCGACGACGATCGCAACATCCTCACCTCGGTGTCCATCGCCCTGGAGGCGGAAGGCTATCGCATCGACACCTACACCGATGGCGCCTCCGCCCTCGACGGCTTCAAGACCAATCCGCCGGACCTCGCCATCCTCGACATCAAGATGCCGCGCATGGACGGGATGGAACTGCTGCGCCGGCTGCGCCAGAAGACCGACATGCCGGTGATCTTCCTCACCTCCAAGGACGAGGAGATCGATGAGCTGTTCGGCCTCAAGATGGGGGCCGACGACTTCATCAAGAAGCCGTTCTCCCAGCGCCTTCTGGTGGAGCGGGTGAAAGCGGTGCTGCGCCGCGCCGGCGCCAAGGACGGCGTCGCCCCGCGCGAGGTGGACAGCGCCAAGGTGCTGGAGCGCGGCAACCTGCGCATGGACCCCGAGCGCCACACCTGCACCTGGAAGGGCGAGCCGGTCACCCTCACCGTCACCGAATTCCTGATCCTCCAGGCGCTGGCCCAGCGGCCCGGCGTGGTGAAGAGCCGCAATGCCCTCATGGACGCGGCCTATGACGACCAGGTGTATGTGGACGACCGCACCATCGACAGCCACATCAAGCGCCTGCGCAAGAAGTTCAAGTCGGTGGACGAGAGCTTCGAGATGATCGAGACCCTCTACGGCGTCGGCTACCGCTTCAAGGAATGATCACGCGTCCGGCCCCGCCATCGCCCGCCTGCTTCGCCCATCCGCGTTGGGGGCGGGGGATCGCGTGGAAGACCGCCCGCAGGAGCGCCCGATGACAGATCGTCCGATGCGGGAGCACGCCGGTCCGGCGGATGCGGAGCCGCGCGAGGGCGCCGGCGAGCCGCCGGCTCCGGCGCGGGGTGTCCTTGGGGCGCTGCGGCGCGTGCGCCGGTTCGTGGCGTTCAAGAGCTTCTCCTCGCTCACCCGGCGCATCGTGCTCCTGAACCTGGCCGGCCTGTGCGCGCTGGTGTCGGGCATCCTGTACCTGTCCGAGTTCCGCTCGGGCCTCATCGATGCGCGCATCCAGAGCCTTTTGGTCCAGGGCGAGATCATCGCCGCCGCCATCGCCTCTTCGGCCCAGGTGGAAACCAACTCCATCACCGTCGATCCCGAGCGGCTGCTGGAGCTGCAGGCCGGCGAGAGCTACGGCCCGGGCGAGGAAGGCTTCGCGCCGCTGGAATTCCCCATCAATCCGGAGCGGGTGGCGCCGGTGCTGCGGCGCCTCGTCGGCCCCACCCGCACCCGTGCCCGCATCTATGATCGCGACGGGCAATTGCTGCTGGATTCCCGCTCGCTCTATTCGCGCGGCGAGATCCTGCGCTTCGACATGCCCTCGCCCACGGAGCCGCGGCCGGGGCCGCTGGAGCGCCTGTGGCGGGCGGTGCAGCTCTGGTTCGGCCGGGGCGATCTGCCGCTCTACAAGGAGTACGGTCCCCAGGCCGGCAAGAACTACCCCGAGGTGGCCACCGCCGCCCTGGGGGGCAAGGCCAGCGAGGTGCGGGTGGACGAGCGCGGCCGGGTGGTGGTGTCGGTGGCGGTGCCGATCCAGCGTTTCCGCGCCATCCTCGGCGTGCTGCTGCTGTCCACCCAGGGCGGCGAGATCGACGAGGCGGTGCGCGCCGAGCGCTTCGTCATCGTGCGCGTGTTCGTGGTGGCCGCGGTGGTGATGGTGCTGCTCTCGGTGCTGCTGGCGGGCACCATCGCCGATCCGGTGCGCAAGCTCGCCGCGGCCGCCGAGCGGGTGCGCCGGCGCATCAAGACCCGGGTGGAGATCCCCGATTTCACCTCCCGCTCGGACGAGATCGGCCATCTGTCCGGCGCGCTGCGCGACATGACGCGGGCGCTCTACAATCGCATCGAGGCCATTGAGAGCTTCGCCGCCGACGTGGCCCACGAGCTGAAGAACCCGCTCACCTCCCTGCGCAGCGCCGTGGAGACGCTGCCGCTCGCCCGCAACGATTCCTCTCGCGCGCGGCTCATGGAGGTGATCCAGCACGACGTGAAGCGGCTCGACCGCCTCATTTCGGACATTTCCGACGCCAGCCGCCTGGATGCCGAGCTGCAGCGCCAGGAAGCGGTGGCGGTGGACCTGAAGCAGCTGCTTGAGATGGTGGTGGGCATGGCGCAGGACGTGCGCCGCGACGACGGCGTGCGCGTTTCCCTCGCCTTCGAGCGCGGCGCAGGGGCGGCGGCGTCGTTCGTGGTGCCGGGCCATGCCTCCCGGCTCGGGCAGGTGGTGGACAATCTGGTGTCCAACGCCCGCTCCTTTTCGCCCAAGGGCGGGGAGGTGCGCGTGACCTGCCGCGGGTTGAAGGACGAGGTGGAGATCGTGGTGGATGACGACGGCCCGGGCATCCAGCCCGACGCCCTGGCGCGCATCTTCGAGCGCTTCTACACTGACCGCCCGCACCAGGGCTTCGGCCAGAATTCGGGGCTGGGCCTGTCCATCTCGCGGCAGATCGTGGAGGCGCACGGCGGCCGCATCTGGGCCGAGAACCGCACCGCGACCGGTCCGGACGGGATCGAGCGGGTGGTCGGCGCCCGCTTCATCGTTCGCCTGCCGGCGGGGTGAGGCCGGCCATGGGGGAGCCCTCGATCCACGCCAGCTGCGTCGCCATCGGCGGACGCGGGGTGTTGATCCGGGGCGCGTCGGGGGCCGGCAAGTCCACCCTGGCGCTGCGGCTCATCCTCGATGCGCCGCGGGTGCTGGCGCCGGCGGAGCTGGTGGCGGATGACCGGGTGCTGCTGCGGGTGGAGGCGGGGGCCCTGGTGGCCAGGCCGGTGCCGGCGCTCGCCGGGCTCGTGGAAGCGCGTGGGCTGGGGCTTCGACGGCTCCCCTATCGCGACAGGGTGTCGCTGGCCGTGGTGGTGGATCTCGGCGCGCCGGACGCCACCCGTCTGCCGCCGGAACAGGCGCAAACCGTTCGCATCTCTGGCTGCGCGCTGCCGCGCATCGCGCCCGAGCACCTTGAAAGCGCAGCGTTGCTGGTGGCGGTGGCGCTGGCCAGTGAACCTTACGCAAACTAAATGTGCTTTTGTGCGTTGCACCCCTTGCGTAAATTTTGAGCCGCTCTGAATATGACATCCCCGCGCTGCGGGAGGCCTTCATCGGGGGGGTGAGGGCGGAGGAAACATGATCGGTCTTGTCCTCGTCACCCACGGTCGCCTCGCCGACGAGTTCTGTTCGGCGCTAGAGCACGTCATGGGGCCGCAAAGCCAGATCGCCACCGTGACCATCGGGCCGGATGACGATATGGAGCGGCGCCGCCAAGACATCATCGACGCCGTGGAGCGGGTCCGCTCCGGCGCCGGGGTGGTTATCTTGACCGACATGTTCGGCGGCACGCCCTCCAACCTCGCCATCTCGGTCATGAACAGCCCCGACGTGGAAGTGGTCGCAGGCATCAACCTGCCCATGCTGGTGAAGCTCGCCAAGGTGCGCGGCGAGCTGCCGCTGGGCGAGGCGGTGGACGTGGCCCAGGAAGCAGGCAGGAAATACATCAATGTCGCAAGCCGCGTCCTCGCTGGTAAATGACGCCTTCGATCCGGTGACGGCGGAGGATCCCGCCGAGGCCTGCGGCTGCGCCATCCGCGCCGATGCCGAGGTGCGGGTGCTGCCCATCGTCAACAAGCGCGGCCTGCACGCCCGCGCGTCCGCCAAGTTCGTGCAAACCGTCGAGCAGTACGATGCCCGGGTCAGCGTCTGCCGCAGCGGCGAGGAAGTCTGCGGCAATTCCATCATGGGGCTGATGATGCTGGCGGCCTCGCCCGGCACAGCGGTCACCGTCACCGCCACCGGCCGCGAGGCGACGGCGGTGCTCGACGCGCTCACCGCCCTGGTCGCCGATCGCTTCGGCGAAGAGGAATAGCGCCCCGCCGACGGTTGGCGGCTTGCCTTGATCTCCGTTCCGCGCCCCACGCGACCTTGCGCCCGGGGCTGCGCCGCATGTCGCCGCTGGCGCTGCGCAAGGTCTGTGCTTATCTCTAGCGTTCACATTTCCGCGCGCAGGGCGCGGAAGACGGGAACGGGCGGTTCGCCCCAGGTGCCATGGGTGCCATGTTCGCGACGAGAGCCGACCAGCCAGCGACGAGCCCGCCGCCCGCCCGCCGGCGCCGCTTCAGCCTGTCGGCCAAGCTGCTGCTGCTCACGGTGATCGTGGTGGCGGCGGTGGAGACGGCGGTGCTGGTGCCCACCATCGCCAATTTCCGCATCGCCTGGCTGTCGGATCGCCTTGCCGCCGCCCGGACCGCTGCCCTGGTGCTCGACGCGGCGCCGCAGGACAGCATCCCCATGGACCTCACCCGCCAGCTGCTGGCGAGCGTGGGCGCCAAGGTGATCGTGGTGAAGCGCGAGGACACCCGCCGCCTGCTCGCCATGTCCGACATGCCGCCCCAGGCGGATGAGCACCTGGACATGCGCGAGACCACCTTGTGGAGCGCGGTGGAGGGGGCCTTCCACACGCTCACGGCGCCTGAGGGCCGCATCCTGCGGGTGGTGGGCGATCCCCCCTCCGGCGCCGACTTCATCGAGATCGTGATCTCGGAAACGCCGCTCAAGCGCGCGCTGCTGCGCTTCACCACCACCACGCTGCTGGTGTCGCTGCTGGTGGCCGGCGCGGCCGGCGCGCTGGTCTATTTCGGGCTCAACGCTTTGTTCGTGCGGCCCATGCGGCGACTGACCGAGCGCATGGCGGCGTTCCGCGAAAATCCGGAGGACGCCACCCGAATCATCGTGCCCAGCGGCCGCAGCGACGAGATCGGCACCGCCGAGGAAACGCTGGAAGAGCTGCAGCGGGCGCTGTCCCAGACCCTCAGCCAGAAAAGCCATCTGGCGGCGCTGGGGCTGGCGGTCTCGAAGATCAACCACGATCTGCGCAACCTGCTGGCGGCGGCGCAGCTCATCTCCGATCGCCTGGCGGCGTTGCCCGACCCGACCGTGCAGCGGTTCGCGCCCAAGCTGCTCTCGGCCCTCGATCGCGCCATCACTTATTGCGAGCAGACCTTGTCCTACGGCCGGGCCATGGAACCGCTGCCGGAGCGCCGGGACGTGGATCTGGCCCACCTGCTGGACGAGGTGCGCGACACGCTCGGCCTGGGCGCCGGCATCGGCTGGGTGGTGTCGCTGGAGGCGGGGCTGACGGTGGATGCCGACCCCGACCAATTGTTCCGGGTGATCTTGAATATCGCGCGCAATGCGGTCCAGGCGCTGGAAGCGCGCGCCCCGCTCGACCCCGGGCGGGACCAGATCCGGATCAAGGCCAAGCGGCTCGGCACCACGGTGGAGATCGAGGTGGCCGACACCGGACCGGGGATTCCCGCGGCGCGACGGGCCCACCTGTTCGAGGCCTTTGTCTCGTCCGCGCGGCGCGGCGGCACCGGGCTCGGCCTGCCCATCGCCGACGAACTGGTGCGGGCTCATGGCGGCGAGATCCGCCTGATCGACGCTCCGGTGGGCACCGCATTCCGCATCACCTTGCCGGACCAGTCGGAGGAAGGGCGCCAGCGCCGCGAGCGGCTTCGGGCGTAGGGCCGCGTGGCGTGAACTTATCCACAGCTTGGCCATGGCGCAGGGCGGCGGGCGTCGCTTCGCTCTTGCGCACGGCGATGAAAGGGGGTAGCAAACGGACCTCGCCGGCGGAAACTTCCGCCGCCGCTCCCGGGAAGGCTCCATCCTTCCACTTCGGCTGGTTCCCCGCCGAATTCCACGGGACAATGCGCCGGTAGCTCAGCTGGATAGAGCACCAGACTACGAATCTGGGGGTCGGGAGTTCGAATCTTCCCCGGCGCGCCATTAAATCAATGACTTAGCGCCTAGAGCCAAGTCTTCAGAAAATCCCAAGTCACCGACAAGTCACTAAGCGCAGAGCTTTGGCTCCCCTCACATGACCATCATGTCGGGGGTCCATTCGTCGCTGTCGTAGATGCTGGTGGCGGTGTCGGTGGTCAGGATGCGGCCGATGGCCATGGCGGCGGCGACGGCGCCGTCGATCCGGCCGCGCTCGCGGGCTTTCTCCTTGGTGAACTTCTCGTTCTCGGCCGCATCGCGCTCGGCCACCGCATTGCCGAAGCACAGGCGCAGGAGGGGATTGCCGTCGTGCCGGAAGTGGCCGGCGAGAATCGCTCGCTTCAGTTCCTTGACCGGCGCCGCCATGCTGGCGAAGCCCTGGCCGAACTGGTTGATGGTGAAGCCCTCCTCCTGAAGGGCGGTGTTCACGGCGGTGGAGTTCCATCGGTCGATGGCCACTTCCTGAACGCCGAAGCGCTCCCCCAGGCCCACCACGTGCGCGATGATGGCGCCGTGATCCACCACGTTGCCGGCGGTGACGGTGAGGACGCCTTCGTCCTTCCAGCGCAGATAGTCCGCCCGGTCGCGCTCGGCTTTGCGGGCAAGGCCGGCCTCGGGCAGGAAGAACATGGGCACCACGTCATAGCGGGCGTGGCCGTCCGCGCCTGCAGAGGGGAACACGGCCACCACGGCGGTGAGGTCTTCCACGCTGGAAAGGTCGATGCCCACCCAGCAGGGCCGGCCTTCCAGCTCTTCCGCCGGGGCCATGGGTTCGGCCGCGTCGTACACCTCAAGGGCGAGCCAGGGCTCGGCGGCGCCTTCCTGCCACAGATTGAGGTGGAAGCGCTTGAAGTCGGCAATCTCAGCCGGGAAGTGCTCGATCCGCCGGGCCTTGATGCGCAGTTCTTCCAGCGAGCAGAAGCCAGCGGCGATGGCGGGGTTCGCGCTGTGCCAGGCGCTTTCATCCCGCCAGTCGGCGCCCATCGGCGCGGCGAAGATGATGGGGGCGAAGGTCGGGTCGTCGATCTCGCCGGAGGCCACCTTGTGGCTGTACGCCCACAGATCGGCGGCAAGCCCGCCCGTGCCCTCGCCGGCCGTCGAGATGACGATGGTCAGGGGCTGGTCGCGCTTCACCATGGAATCGGTCACCACCTTGAACAGCTTGCGCGCCTCGGAAGCCGGCCACGCATGCACCTCGTCCGCCAGGAAGAAGGAGACGTTCAGGCCGTGCTTGGAATAGGCCTCGGTGGAGACGGCCTTCAGCACGCTCGCGGTGCCGGGATGGTTGAGGGTCTTGCGGCTTTCAATGGGCGCGACGCGGGAGAGCAAGGCGCCGTCCTGCTTCACCATCTCGAATGAATGCTTGAAGGCGATGCCGGCATTCTCCCGGTCGGCCGCCGCCTGGATCACCTGCCCGCCGGCCTCCGCTTCCGGCCCCATGAAGTGGGCGAGCGCGAGGGCTGAGGCCAGGGTGGTCTTGGCATTGCCTCGGGGAATCCAGATGCAGGCGGTGCGCACCAGCCGCGCCCCGGTGTCCGTCGAGGGGCCATAGATGCGGCGGATGATGGCTTCCTGAAGCGGATGCAGGGTGAAGGGCTGGCCCGCGAAGCGCCCTTCCCACAGCCTGAGCCGGCGCACGAAGCGGCACATGCGATCCGCCCGGCCGGTGGGGTCGGGATAGAGCCCCGACTCAGGCGAGAAGATCGGTGTCCCAGCCATTGGCGGCGTCCCCCTCCTTGGCGGCGGTGCCACGCCGATGGGGCGTCAGCGCGAGTTCGGCGGCGAGCAGGCGCGCTTCCCGCATGGCGCCCATGAGCATCTTGAAGGCGGGGTGCGTCACCGGCCCCTTGTCGGTCTGGAGCACATGGCCTTCGGCGTTCATCATCTCGGTGCAGGTGCGCGCGAGGCCCACGGCCCGGCAGTCGCCTTCCAGCGTCGCCAGGGTGCCGGCGGCAAGGTGCCCGCGCTCATGCAGGAGCGGTGCGGTGCGCGTCCATTCCGCGGCCCCGTGAGGGCAGAGCGATCCGGGCGGCGGCGGGCAGCGTCCAGCGCCCTTGCTGCCGGCCACGATCTGGAGCGTCGGCTTACGGCCTTTCATGTGGGGAACCTCCCTTTCCAAAAACCCCATTTGCCCGAGAGTGCGCGCAAGACTGCACCACCGGTCAGGGGGCGAGGGGGGCGAAGTCGCGATCCACCCCCCCCCTACCTCGATGCCAGCTTGCCGAACCCGCCTTCCTCGCGGATGGCCTTGCGGGTGTTGCAGGCCCGGCAGGCGGGCTGCCAGTTGGCCGTGTCCCAGAACAGGCGCATGTCACCCTTGGGCGCGGTGCGGTGATCCACCATCTCGGCAGGCCCACCACAGTGCACGCAGCGGTCACGGCCAGGGCCGGCGAGCCAGGCGCGGGACGCCTTGCGCCACGTCTCGGTATAGCCACGGGCGGAGGCCGAGGGGCGGCGCGCATCGGCCGCCTTCTTCCGCTCGGCAGCGCACGCGGGGCAGTGCGAGCCGGTGAAGGCCGGATGGCCGCGCGGGCAGTGCTTCGGTGGCGCCCAAGGCATCAGCACGTCCTCAGGCGATAGGGGTCGATCAGGTCGAAGAAGCCGAGGGGCGCCTCGGATATGGTCCCGTCGAAGGTGGCTTCGCGGTTCGAATGGAGGTGGGCGACGTAGAGCTTCATGGCGTGCACCAGGGGCGCCGGCACACCATCGGTGAAGCCGTTCAGCGGGCCGCACCAGCCTTCCACGAAGCCGCGTGCGGTCTCGATCATGCCGGCAATGGCGATGTCTTCCTCGTTCTCATCGGGTGTCATCCGCAGATGGCCCTTGATGTCGGCGAGGGGGAGGATGTCGAGGGTGTCGGGCATGGTGTCTTTCCGAGCGCAGATGCACCGTTTCCGAGGGGAACACGGGGAACGTGGGGTACAGGCTTGATTTCACTTGGCATATTTCTGTTCCCCGCCGTTCCCTCGCCCGGGGAACACGGGGAACACGGGGAACACGGGGAACACGGGGAACAGAGCGGGAGGGGCTGCATCGCGCGCGCCCCTCCCGGTGAGCCCTTGGCGGGTCAAGGATTCCCCGCTGGTACTCGCGACCTTGCCCGCCTTGTCCCTTGAATGTGCCGATCGGAGCCGGTGGGCGCCAGGGAGGCGGGCTTTTCGTTGTCGGGCCGGCCGCTACAGGCCCTCAATACCCGGCTGTTTGATCCCAGGTTTTGCTGGTGCAGTCTTTTCGCAGGACTGGAAGGATGCGCTCTGGGCCAGGTTCTGCACGGGTGCGCCACGACGACAGAGGCGGTCCGTCGAGCGATACAAGAGAGTCAAGAGAGCCTGACGGCGCTGGCGAAGCGCTATGGCATCAACCCGAAAACCGTCGCCAAATGGAAGAAGCGGACGTCCTGTGCTGACCTGCCAACCGGCCCGAATGACGTTGCCCCTGCAAGCTAATGGAGTTTGAAGTTTGTTCTGGCCCATTGCGAGGACCAGGACATGAAGCGCATCCGGTTCACGGAAGAGCAGATCATTTCGATCCTGAAGGAGCACGAGGCCGGAGTGCCTGTCTGCGATCTGTGCCGCAAGCACGGGGTCAGCGACGCCAGCATCTACAAGTGGAAGGCCCGCTTCGGCGGCATGGAGGTGTCGGAAGCCAAGCGGCTGCGGGCGCTGGAGGACGAGAACGCCAAGCTGAAGCGCATGCTCGCCGATGCCATGCTGGATCATGTCGCGCTGAAGGATCTGCTGGGAAAGAAGGGGTGACGCCCGCTGCCGCGCGCAGAGCTGTCGCCCATCTCGTGGAGCATCACGGGATGAATGAACGGCGGGCGTGTAAAGCCACCGGCTTCTGCCGCATGACCATGAGATACCAGGCAAAGCGGGGCGACGACGGCGCCCTGCGCGAGCGCATGAAGGCCATCGCCCATGAGCGGCGTCGCTTCGGCTATCGGCGCCTGCACGTGCGGCTCAAGCGGGAGGGTTTCACGGTCAACCACAAGCGCCTGTTCCGGCTCTATCGCGAGGAGCGTCTCAAGGTGCGGCGCCGTGGTGGCCGCAAGCGGGCCATCGGGACGCGGGCCCCCATGACGATCCCGATGCGGCCGAACGCGCGCTGGTCGCTCGACTTCGTGTCGGACCAGCTCACCTGTGGCCGTCGCTTCCGTATCCTCACCGTCGTCGACGACTGCACCCGGGAATGCCTCACCCTGCTGGCGGACACATCGCTGTCCGGCGTGCGGGTGGCCTGAGAGTTGGACCGCCTTGTGGCCGAGCGCGGCCGGCCGAAGATGATCGTCAGCGATAACGGCAGCGCGTTCACATCCAATGCCATCCTCGCCTGGGCGGTCGCGGCACAGGTCGAGTGGCATTCCATCGCGCCGGGCAAGCCCATGCAGAACGCCTTCATCGAGAGCTTCAACGGCCGCCTGCGGGACGAGCTTCTCCACGAGACGCTGTTCTCGGCGCTCGGCCAGGCCCGAGCAAGCCTGGGCAGGTGGCGGTTCGACGACAATGGATCACGCCCGCACTCCGCCCTCGGCTGGCAGACCCCCTCCGCCTTCGCCGCCACCTTCCATCCGCGACGGGATCTGCCGCGGCGCCAGGCCAAAAGCTCCGCGACAGATCCCGTCGCTCACCCGGCCGACAAGGCCAAATCCAACCGCCAGAACAAACGCACCGCTGGATAAAACTTCGGGGCAACGTCAGACGCAGGACCGTGGAGTGGTTTACCTTGAGGCGCTCGGCGGCGGCCCGGACAGACCCTTCACGCGCGACAGCGAGGAAGTAACGAACGCCATCCCAATCGATCATGGTCTTCAACTCTACGGGCGGCGGGCACGCAAAAAGGAAGCGCGTTCAGGCGATACTAGCGAAATGTGCCCCTCGGGTCGAACATAGGATCGCGATGGCCCTATTTCACTTGCCTTGGAGGCAAGCTAAGCCTTCGCCATGCTCCGAATGGGTGCCGCTGTGACGTCTAGGCACTGCCTCGGGGCAGATCTTCGAGGTCTGAAAAGGCCTCGCGAAACGACCGAGCGCGGCACGGGTAGGACGCCGCCAGTTCATCAATATTGAGCGCCCGCTTCGCGAGCGTGAACTGACCAACCTGTTCGCGGATCTCGTAGAATTGGACCGGGCGGTGGCGCGCCTCGAGCGCCTTGATCACGGCGTACTTTACTGCGCTGGTGCATCGCATTCCGAACACGATTTCCTCGAGCTCCAGCTGGGAATCATGGAGCCCGCGCGGACCGATCAGCCGCCATTCCTTCTCGTAGCGCCATTCCGCTGCCTTACGCAGCAGGACCGCCCCGTCGACCTGCGCGCGGGCGGTAGCGTCGCCGTTGAGCATCCGTCCCACCGCGCTCGCCGCCACCAGTCGATTGCCTCCATAGCTGATCTTGTGGAGGTCTGGCCGGGCGTCGTCGGGGACGGAATATCCGATGCAAAGCCCGCGATGTTGATCACCGTAGTGGCTCCACATCAGTGGGCAGTGCGCCCGCTCGGCTAGCGATAACACGCCCTTGTCATACCGCTGGAGGAGTTCGCTCTCCACATAGTGGCCGAGAAGATACTGCTCCGGATCATCGATCTCGTACTCGGGATTGGTAGCATAGTAGCGAATGCGCTCTATCAGCTGCGCGGCCTCGCGCTGGCTGTGGCGCGAGATATGCTCGATCGTTTTAGGGCCACGATAGCGAATGGTTTTGGCGGCAGCCGACATCTCGGCTTCAGCCCGCTGTTGAACCAACCGCAGCAGCATGGATTCTAGCTCGGCTGCACCGACGTCGGCATCGAGCGTAGGTCTGGTGTCGAGCGGGTCGTTGAAGCTGCTGGGGTCGGCGAAATACAGGGTGTCGTCGACGAGCATCTCAAGGGTGAGATTGCTGAACGCGCGATATTTGTAGAGCCTTGCGGGGGTCTTGTTGGCCTTGGCCATATCGTTGCTCTCCCGGGCGAGGTTGGAGGCAGGCTGCAGGGACGGATCACGCCGACTCCGCGCTGCTGAAAGGGCTGATCCGGCACGAATACTCGGGCATTCGGCCCAGCCCAACTCTATATCGTTGCGATGACCGAATCCTCGACCCTCAACCCACGGTTCTTTGAACTCGACGATGTCCGAGCGGCGCAGGGGCGCAGATGGATACCGTTGCGTCAGGACGGGGAGACTGAGCACGAAAGTCCGTTCGCCGGGATCGGCGCGATCCGAAAGTATTCGGGCATCGCAGCACTCGCCGTGCTTTCGGCCGATCGCGGAGCGGTCGAACTGCTGACCTGGAGCGAGGTCGATACATCAACCCACAGCCCGAGCGTTGAGAAAGGCATCTACCGGCAGGCCGACGTTCATAGCGAATGGAACGACGAGCGCAGGGTCATCGGGACGCGCCTCGTAATCGCACAGGGCAAAGACGGGTTCGATCTTCAGACATGGCACCTGCATCAAGATCTGGAGGTCGCGCTGAAGCTTGAACGCGAGGCCGATACCTGGTTCCGGCCCAATGAGGGTTGGATCGATGTCGCCCAACTGAAAAGGGACACGGACGGACGCCCCGTCCTGCTGGAAATCAGGGCCGAGATATTGTCCGACTATCTAGCTGTTTGATCCCGGGCTTTGATGGTGCAGTCTTTTCGCAGGACTGGAAGGATGCACTATGGGCCAGGTTCTGCATGGATGCGCCATGACGACAGAGGCGGTCCGGCGAGCGATACAGCATAGTCAAGAGAGCCTGAGGGCTCTGGCCCGGCGCTACGGGATCAACCAGAAGACCGTCGCGAAATGGAAGAAGCGGACCTCCTGCGCGGATCTTCCCACCGGCCCGAAGGACGCCAAGTCGACGGTCCTGTCCGTTGAGGAAGAGGCGATCATCGTCGCCTTCCGCAGGCATATCCTGTTGCCGCTCGACGACTGCCTCTATGCCCTTCAGACGACGATCCCCCACCTGACCCGCTCATCGCTTCACCGTTGCCTTCAGCGCCACTGCATCTCCCGCCTGCCCGATGTCGAAGGCGACAAGCCGGCGAAGAAGAAATTCAAGGCCTGCCCGATCGGCTTCTTCCACATCGACCTCGCCGAGGTGCAGACGGCGGAAGGTCAATTGCATCTGTATGTCGGCATCGACCGCACCTTGAAGTTCGCCTTTGCCCAACTGGTCGACAAGGCCATCCCGGCAACGGCACGCGCTTTCCTTGATGCGCTGGTGGCCGTCATTCCCTACAGGATCAAGATGGTTCTGACCGACACCGGCGTCCAGTTCGCCGACCTGCCGAAGAACCGTTCCGGTCCGACCGCCATGTGGCGCGGGCATCCCTTTGATCGCGCCTGCCAGGCCCACGGGATCGAACACCGGCTGACGAAGCCCAGGCATCCCTGCACCAATGGGCAGGTCAAGCTTCTGTCCCGCATGATCAAGGAGGCGACCGTCAAGCGCGTCCACTATGGCGACCACGACCAGCTTCGAGCCCATCTCAAAAGCTTCGTTGCCGCCGACAACTTCGCCCGCCGCCTCAAGACCCTGAAAGGCCTCACGCCCTACGAGTTCATCTACAAACGATGGACTTCAGAGCCAGAACGATTCACGCTCAATCCAATTCACCAAATGCCGAGACTAAATACTCTGGCTGTGCACCCGTTTCGGCCTGTCGCTCGCCGAAGCCGGCGGGTTCTTCTTCCTCTCGGGTGTGCTGTCCGCCTTCTCCTTTCCGGTGGCGGCCTGGCTGTCGCGGCGCATCGGGCTCGTCAACACCATGGTGTTCACGCACGTCCCGTCGAGTGTCTGCCTGATCGGCGCCGCCCTGGTGCCGAGCCTCGATGCGGCGCTGGGCCTGCTGCTGCTGCGCTCCGCCTTGTCGCAGATGGACGTTCCGACCGGTTCTTCCTACGTGATGGCGGTGGTGACGCCGCCGGAGCGCGCGGCGGCGGCGAGCCTCACCTCGGTGCCGCGCAGCCTCGCCGCGGCCCTGAGCCCGGCCCTGGCCGGGGCGTTGTTCGCCGCCGGCCATGAAGCCTTGCCCTTCACCTTGTGCGGCGCGCTCAAGATCCTTTACGACCTCGCCTTGCTCCGGGCCGTCCGGCACATCCGGCCGCCGGAGGAGCGCTGATCGCGGACCCGCGCGGCCAGGACGGGCGCCGGGCCGCGGCTCACCCCGCCTGGCGGCGGGCGGAGAGGCCGACGAGCCCGGCGGCGAGCAGGGCAAAGACGGCTCCGGCGATGAAGGTGGCCTGGGCCCCTCCGGCGTCCCACAGCAGTCCCGCGACCACGCTCGCCAGCAGCGTCGCCACGCCGGTGGCGAGGTTGAACAGGCCGAAGGCCGATCCGCGCAACGCCGCGGGGGCGTGCTCGGCCACCAGCTTGGCGAGCAGCCCCTGGGTGAGCGCCATGTGGCCGCCCCACAGGACGATGCCGAGGAAGGCGCCAGGCAGGCCGGGCACGACGGCCAGGATGACATCGGCCGCCACCAGCAGCGCCAGGCCGCCGAGCAGCAGCCGGGCCGGCGGTACCTGGTCGGACCAGGCCCCGGCGGGATAGGCGCCGAGCGCGTAGACCACGTTCATCGCCACCAGCACGAGCGGGGCGAGGGCCAGCGGCAGCCCCTCGTCATGGGCCTTGAGCACAAGAAAGGCTTCGCTGAAACGCGCCAGGGTGAAGACGACGCCGACCGCGACCACCCCCCAGAACGGGCGGCCGAGCTGCCGGAGATCGGTGAGGCGCACCGGCGGCGGGCGCCCTGCGCCGATGGGGTGGGCGGAGCTGTCCTCGACCCCTGCCACCACGCACAGCACGGCGCACAGGCCGGGAACGACCGCGATCCAGAATACCATGCGCATGTCGTCGGCGAGCAGCGCCATGAGCGCGATGGCGAGCAGCGGTCCGACGAAGGCGCCCACCGTGTCGAGGGCCTGGCGCAGGCCGTAGGCGCGGCCGCGAATCTCGGGTGGCGTCACATCGGCGACCAGGGCATCGCGGGGCGCCCCCCGCAGGCCCTTGCCGACCCGGTCGGCGAAGCGCGCGGCCAGCACCATGCCCGGCGCGCCGGCGAGGGCGAACACCGGCTTGGAGACGGCGCCGAGCCCGTAGCCCAGCAGGATGAGCGGCTTGCGCCGGCCGAACCGGTCCGACAGATAGCCCGAGAACATCTTCGCCACCTGCGCCGTGGATTCCCCGATGCCCTCGATCAGCCCCACCACGGCGACGCTCGCGCCGAGCGTGCCGGTGAGGAAGAGGGGCAGCAGCGCGTGGATCATCTCGGAGGAGATGTCCATGAACATGCTGACGAGGCCAAGCGCCCACACGGTGCGGGGAATGGCGGGCCGGCCTTTCCCCGCGGCGGCATCGCGCGTCGGCCCCGGCGCCTGTGTTTCGTCCATCTGCGCTGTCCTTCCCGGCGTGCCGTCCGGCCCGCGCCGCCTGTCTCCGGGGTACGTGACGGCGGCGGCGATGCCCAGCGCCGGCATGCCGCGGCGGCGGCTGCCGGTTCAGGCCACCTTCACCACGGCCATCATCCCGGTGGCCATGTGGTAGAGGTGGTGGCAATGGAGGAACCACTCCCCCCTCGGCCCGGCGTCGAAGGCGATGGTCACCGGGGTGTGCGGAGGCACCATCACCGTATCGCGCAGCGCGCCGGAGAAGCGGCGCCCGCCGATGCCCACCACCTGGAAATGGTGGCCGTGCAGGTGCATGGGGTGGCTCATGGCGGTGGGGTTCATGAAGGTCATCTCCACCCGTTCGCCCTGGCTCACGGCGAACGGCTCCGCCTCGCCGTAGGCGCGGCCGTTGATGGTCCAGCGGTAGCCGGCGTCCTCGCCGAGGAAGATGGGGAAGGACTTGTCGGCCTTGCGGGCGACGAGCGGCCTGGCCGCCGTCAGGCGCGCCTCGAACGACAGGTCAAGCAGGCCCTGCGCCCGCTCCGCCGTCTCGGCGATGCGGGCGACGGCGGCGCCGGCGGTCGCCAGCACCAGGCCGGTGCGGCGGGGGGAGGCCTCCACCTGCGCCAGCACCGGGAAGGCGCCGCCGCCTGCCGGGATATCCACGAGGAGGTCGATGCGCTGGCCCTGGGCCAGGGGGAAGGCCTCCGCTTCCACCGGCAGGCAGGGCGTGCCGTCCACCGCGATGCAGCGCGGCTTCAGGCCCGGCACGGTGATGAAGAAGGCGGTGGCGGTGCCGCCGTTGATGAGGCGCAGCCGCACCCGCCCGCCCTTCTCCACCTGGACCACCTCGGGGTCGGCGAGGGTGCGGCGGTTGGCGAGGAACGCGTCGTAGGCCACATCGTTGGCATGCGCGGCCATTCGACCGCTCATTCCGTGGCCCATGTCCTGGCCCATGTCCTGGCCCATGTCCTGGCCCATGTCCTGGCCCATGCCGCCACCGGTGCCATGCCCCATGTGGCCGCCGCTCTGACCGGCCGGCGCGGCGCCCATCATGCCGCCGCCCATTCCGCCCATGCCATGCCCGGAATGGTCCATGCCCGGCATGGCCATCCCGGCCATGCCCTGCGCCGGCGGGCTCATCCCCGGGCCGCCGTGGCTGCCATGGGCGTTCGCGCCGCCGAGCCCGGCCAGGATCTCCTCCGGGCTGCGGAAGGAGAAGTCGTGCAGCATCACCACCACGTCCTGGGCATCGCCCGCATCCGCCTCTCGGGTGACGAGGGGGGCGGCGAGCAATTGCTGTTCGCTGAGCGTGTGGGAGTGCATCCAGTGGGTGCCGGGGGTCAGGGGGAAGTCCACCTGGTCGGCAGCGCCGGGGGCCAGCTCGCCGCCGTCGGGGCGCGCCCGGTCCTGGTCCGCGGGCGCGAAGAGCTGGCCATGCCAGTGCATCACCGCCGGGGTTTGCGAGGCATTGAGCACAGCGCCGGCAAGCCGGTCCCCCGCCTTGGCGAAAACGCCTTCGCCGGCCGGCCCCTTCACGGCGAAGACCTTGGCCGCCTTTCCGTTGACATCGAGAGTGACGCTTTCGACCGTGAGCAGCGGAGCCGCGACGGCGCGGTTCCAGCCACCGGACAGAGCGAGCGCGCCGATAGCTGCGCCGCCGGCCAGGACGGCGCGGCGGGAGAGGGAGGGCTGGAGCATGGTTCGGGTCATCATGGACCTCCTTGGCGCGGTTCCGGGCGGGCCCGGCGACGCGAAGCCTCTGGTCTTCAGTATTTGGCCTGGGCGGTGGAGCCGTCCGGCGCGGTGATCTGGATGGCGCCCTTCGCGCCCTTGGGTACGGCGACCGGTGCGGTCCCGGCGAGGCGGTTGCTGCCGGCAAAGGGGACGAGGGGAAAGCGCTGGGCCTTGCCGTCCACCACCAGGATGGCGTTTGCCTTGAAGCCCTCGGCCGGCACCGGCTTGTCGGTGCCGTCGCTGAGAAAGAGCGAGACGGCCGGTGTGCCGTCGGCCACCAGCTCGGCGTGGAAGCGGCCGGCATCCACCCGCACCCCGCCGTTGGCGCCCGCGCCCGGCTCGTGGGCGAGGGCCGGGGCCGCGAGAGGGGGCAGGGTGAGGAGGGGCAGGGTGAGGAGGGCTTGCGCGAGGCGCGGGAAGATCATGGGGCGGTCTCCAGTCAGAACGCATCCGCGCGGGCGGCGGCGGTGGGGCCCGGCGCGCGGGCGGCGGCCACCAGCCGCTCCAGCGGGCGGCGGCCGTAGGCGAGGACGAGCACGGGCGTGAGCACGGCATCGAGCAGCGTGGCGCTGACGAGGCCGCCGAAGAGGGTGATGGCCACCGGGTGCAGGATCTCCTTGCCCGGGACCTCGGCCCCGCTCAGCAGCGGCAGAAGGGCGATGCCGGCGGCGGCGGCGGTCATCAGCACCGGCGTGAGGCGCTCCAGGCTGCCGCGCATCACCAGCTCGGGGCCGAACGCCATCCGCTCTTCGATGGCGAGGTTGATGATGTGGCTGACCTTCAGGATGCCGTTGCGCGCGGCGATGCCGGTGAGCGTGACGAAGCCGATCATGCTCGCCACCGAGAGCGGCTGGCCGGCGAGCCAGAGGGCAACCACCGCGCCGATGAGCGCCAGCGGCACGCTCACCATGATGACCAGCGCGAACAGAGCCGAGCGGTAGCGGCTGTAGAGGAGCGCGAACACCAGCAGCAGCGATACGGCGGCGAGGCCGCCGATGGTGCGCAGGGAGTCCTCCTGCGCCATGAAGGTGCCCTCCAGGCTCGCGGTGGTGCCCGGCGGCAAGGCGGTGGCCGCGATGGCCTGGCGCATGTCGGCGATGATGGCGGCGGTGTCGCGTCCGCCGGTGGTGTTGGCGAGCACCACGATGCGCCGGCGCCCGCCCTCGCGCAGGATCTGGTTCGGCCCGTCCGTCTCCTTCACCTCCGCCACCTCCGAGAGGGGGACCCAGCCGGAGGGTGTCTCGACGAGGAGGCTGGCGAGGCCCTCGGCGCTACGGGCGGCATCCGGGAGGCGGACGACGAGGTCGAAGCGCCGGTTGCCGTCGACGAGGGTTGAGACCACACGCCCGTTGGAGAGGCGCGCCAGCGCGTCGGTCACCTGGGCGGGCTGGAGGCCATAGAGGGCGGCGCGGCCATAGTCCACCCGCACCGTCACCTCGGGCACGCGCACCTGCCGCTCCACCTGCAGGTCCACGAGGCCGGGAATCTCGGCGAGCCGCAGGCGCAGCCCCTCGGCCGTGGTGCGCAGGGCATCGAGGTCATCGTCGAACAGCTTCAGGGCGATCTCGGCGCGCACGCCGGACAGCATGTGGTCGAGCCGGTGGGAGATGGGCTGGCCTACGTTGAACGCCGCCGGCAGGACGGAGAGCCGGTCGCGGATGTCGGCGGTGATCTCGGCCCGGCCGCGGGCGGAGGGCTCGAGGTCCACCTCGATCTCCGAGGCGTGCACCCCCTCGGCGTGCTCGTCCAGCTCGGCCCGGCCGGTGCGCCGGGCGACCGCCTTCACCTCCGGCACCTCCAGGATGAGGGCTTCGGCGATAAGGCCCATGCGGGCGCTCTCGGCGAGCGAGAGGCCGGGCCTGAACGACATGGAGATGGTGAGGGAGCCCTCGTTGAACGGCGGCAGGAAGGCGCGCGGCAGGTTCGCGGCGGCGGCCAGCGCGGCGACGAACAGCAGGCCGGTCGCCGTCGTCACCAGGCGCGGGTGGCGGAAGGCGGCGGCGAGCAGCGCCGCGTATCCGCCCTTCAGGCCACGCACCAGCGCGCGGTCCCGTTCGGCGCGACGGCTGAGGGCTGGCAGCAGGTAGAAGGCGAGCACCGGGGTGAGCGTGACGGAGGTGGCAAGGCTGGCGAGGATGGAGACGATGTAGGCCTGCCCCAGCGGCGCGAACAGCCGCCCCTCGATGCCCGGGAGCGCGAACAAAGGCACGAACACCAGGACGATGATGGCCGTGGCATAGACGATGCCGGAGCGCACCTCCCGGCTCGCCGCCACCACCACCTCGAACACGGGGCGCGGCACCGCGGCCGCGGCGTTCTCGCGCAGGCGGCGGAAGATGTTCTCCACGTCCACCACCGCGTCGTCCACCAGTTCGCCGATGGCGATGGCGAGCCCGCCCAGCGTCATGGTGTTGATGGCGAGGCCGAAGGCGTGGAACACGATGGCGGTGGCGAGGATCGACATCGGGATGGCGGTGAGCGAGATGAAGGTGGTGCGCCAGTTCAGCAGGAACGCGAACAGCACCAGCGCCACCACCGCCATGGCCTCCATCAGCACCTTTTCCACGTTGCCGATGGCGGCGGAGATGAAGTCCGCCTGCCGGAAGACCGGCGGCGAGACGCGGATGCCGTCCGGCAGCGTGCGGTTGAGATCGGCCAGCGCGTCCTCCACGACGCGGGTCAGGGCGAGGGTGTCCGCGTCCGGCTGCTTCTCCACCGAGACGATCACCGCCGGGCGCCCCATGTAGCCGGCATCGCCGCGCTTCTGCCGCGCGGCATGCTCCACCTGAGCGATCTGGTGGAGCAGCACGGTGCCACCGGCGGGGCGCGGCAGCGCGAGGCTTTTCAGGTCGTCGAGGCTGAGCGTGCGGCCGATGTTGCGGATCAGCATCTCGCGGGCGCCCTGGTCGGCGAAGCCGCCGCCGGAATCGGTGCCGAACCGCGCCAGAGCCCGTTCCAGCGCGTCGAGCGTGATGGCGTGGGCGCGCATGGCGGCAAGGTCCGGCGAGACGCGGACCTGCCGCACCTCTCCGCCCATGGGGGTGACCTGCGCGATGCCGGGAATGGCGAGGAGCCGGGGCCGGATGACGAAGTCCGTCGCGTCCCGCACCGCCATGGGCGAGGCGGTGTCGCTGGTGACGGCGAACATCAGGATCTGCCCCATGATGGAGCTGACGGGCCCCATCTGCGGGGAGACGTTCGCCGGCAGCCGGTCCCGCACCAGGGCGAGGCGCTCGGCGATCTGCTGGCGATCGCGGAAGATGTCGGAGCCGAAATCGAACTCCACATAGACGACCGAAAGGCCGACGCCCGAGACCGAGCGCAGGCGGACGAGGCCCGGCAGGCCGGCCAGCGCGGTTTCCAGCGGGAAGGTGACGAGCTGTTCCACCTCGGCCGGGGCGAGGCCCTCGGCCTCGGCCATGAGGGTGACGGTGGGCCGGTTGAGGTCCGGCAGCACGTCCACCGGCAGGCGGGTCACCGCATAGGCGCCGTAGAGCGCCAGCACGACCGCCATGGCCAGCACCAGGAGGCGGTTGCGCAGGGACTGGGTGACGAGGACGGTGAACATCGGCCGGCCTCAGCGGATCTGGTCGATGAGCGCGGCGCCCTCGGTGACCACGCGCCGGCCGGGCGGCAGGCCGGCGACCACCAGCACGCGGCCGGCATCGAGCGGCTCCGTCCTCACCTCGCGCGCCAGGAAGCGCTCGGCGGCGACGTGCTCATAGACGATGGACTGGCCGTTCGCTCCGCGCACCACCGCTGCGCGGGGGATGGCGATGCCCGTGCGCGGGGGGCCGGCTTCCGCGAGCACGGTGAGCAGCTGGCCGGGACGCAGCCCTTCCGCTCCCCCGGTCACGGAAAACAGGAGGGGCAAGGCCTGGCCGCGATCGGAGATCCCCGCGCCAAGGAAGGCGAGGGGGACGGCGCTGCCATCGGCCAGCCGCCCGGAGGCGCCGGAACGGCCGGCGTCGGGGGAGAAGCCCAGCGCCTCCACCCAGAGCCGGCCGGGATCGACGATGCGGAACACCACCGTATTGGGGTCCGCCATCTGCCCCGCCATGGCATCGGCGGTGGCGATGACGCCGGAAACCGGCGCCCGCAGCGCCTCCGGCTCGCGCTGCACCCGTTCCAGATTGGCGCGGCGTGTCTCAAGGCCCTTCAGCTCGATGGCGGTTTCCTCCACCTCGCGGCGGGTGACCGCGTTCTGAATGGCGGAGAGGCGCTCGTAGCGGCGCTTCACGATGGCGATCTGCTGGTCCAGTTCGTAGCCCTGCTGCTCCAGGTCCTTGAGGTCCGAGGCGCCGATGGGCGGATGCACGAAAGCCAGGATCTCGCCGGCCGTGACCGTGGCGCCGAGCGGCTTGAAGCCGCCTTTCGGCGGCGCGAGCCGCCCGCCCACCGCGGCCTGGACGAGGCCGCTGGCATTGGCATCCGGCACCACGCGGCCGGGCATTTCAACGCTGCGGGTGAAGCTGCCGGAAGCGGTGACGATGGTGCGCACGCCGAGGATGCGCTGGCTGGGCTTCGGCACGATCACCGTGCCGTCCGGCAGGCGCTGGGCGGCGTCGCGGGCCGCCGCCGGTGCAGCGTCCGCCTGGGCGGGCTGCGGCGCGGTGGCGAGGGCGAGGGCGCCGGCCACGAGCAGCGCGCCGGCCCGCCGCCGCCGCGAGGTGACGAGCGCGCCCGCCGCGAAGCCGATCAGGAGGCCGGCCAGGATCGCCACGGGAATCCCGCCGAACTGCGCCAGGGCCGCCGGCGGGGCGGCAGGCGCGTCCACCGCCGGAGGGGGAACGGTCAAGGTGCCGGTGAGCACGTCCACTGCGTCGCCGGCGGTGACGGTGAAGGCGAGATCGTGCCCGCCCGGCCGCGCCGCGAACGGGGCCGCGAGCACATAGGCGCCGGGGCCGGCCGGCGTCGCGGCGCGCACGCCCGCAGGCGTGTCCACCTCGATGGTGGCGCCCTCCACCGGCGCGTTATCGGCGAAGCGGTCGAGATGGATGGTGAGCGTGTTGCCGCGCAGCACCGCCACCAGCTCGAAATCCGCGGTTGCGGCTTCCGCGCGCGGCGCCAGCGCGGTCACGGGGGCGGGCGGCGGCGCGCCATGGTCGTGCCCCTCGTGCGCGCTGGCGCCGACCGCCAGCGCGATGGCGCCCAGCAGGCCGCAGAAGCCGATGACTGCTGTCCGCAGCAGGGGGAACGCCATGCCTCGACCCGTCCGTTGTGAAATCCGGCAGGGGAAGCTGATAGCGCGCCGGCTGTCACGGCGCGTATCGCGTCTGTATCAGTTTGTTTCAGTCTGCGCCTTGGGCAGGCGGATGGTGGCGGCGAGCCCGCCGCCCCCGGCGTTGGCGAGGGTCAGCGCGCCGCCATGGGCGGCCACCGCGTCCCGGGCGATGGTGAGGCCGAGGCCCACCCCGCCAGTGGAGCGGCTGCGGGAGGCGTCCAGCCGCACGAACGGTTCGAGCACGGCGGCGAGCTGGTCCTCGGGAATGCCGGGGCCGTTGTCCCGCACCGTCAGGACCGCCTCGGCGCCGGTATCCACGAGGGTGACATGGGCCGTCCCGCCATAGGCCAGCGCATTCTCCATCAGGTTGGACACCGCGCGCTTGAGGCTGACGAGGCGGCCCTCGACCACCAGGCGCGGCGGCGCCGAGAGGTCGGCGGAGCGGCCCCGGTCGCGGGCGTCGTCCACCACGGTTTCCACCAGCGCCACCAGATCGAGGGCGCGCACCGGCTCGCTGGCGGCTTCGCCGCGCAGATAGGACAAGGTCGCCTCCACCATCTGCTCCATCTCCGCCACGTCGGCGGCCATGGCGGCGCGCAGGCCGGCGTCGGGCACGTCCTCCAGGCGGAAGCTCAGCCGGGTCATGGGGGTGCGCAGGTCGTGGGAGACCGCGGCGAGGGCCTGGGTGCGGCGTTCCATCAGCTCGGCGATGCGGGCCTGCATGCCGTTGAAGGCGTGGGCCAGCTCCCGCACCTCCCGGGGGCCGGTCTCGGGAAGCCGGGCCATCGGCGCGGCGGGCGGCAGGGCCGCCACGGTCCGGGCCATGGCCCGCAGCGGCCGGGTGAGCCAGGCGGCGATGGCCAGCGACAGCAGCAGCACGCCCGCCGCCATGAGCGTGGTGGACAGCAAGGACCCATGCGTGCCCGCCGCCTGCGGCACGGAGGCGAACAGGCGCGCGTTCAGCCAGCTTCCATCCGGCAGGCGCACGGCGATCAGGCTGAGGTGCGGATCGCTGCCCGCGCCCACCTGGATGTCCCTGGGTCCGAGGTCGGGGGCCAGCGTGCGCACGTCGTCGGCGAGGCGTTGCCATCCCTCCCCGGCATGGGCGCCGGAGGCGGCCATTGCCTCCCGGCTCCAGTGCGCATCGACAGCGCCGCCGGACAGCTCATGGGCCACGTCCTCGCGGCTGTCCGGCGCCGCCGCCGCCAGCGACCGGCGCAGCGCGACGATCTGGTCGGCGAGGCGGATGGCGTGGGCGGCGTGGCGCTCGCGCTCCCTGGCGTGCTCATAGGTCCACAGGCTGAGCACATGGACGACGACGATGCCCGCCACCGCCACCACGGCGGTGCGCACCGCGAGGCTGTCGAGGGCGCGGATCACGTGCGCTCCACCTCCGGGGCGAAGAAATAGCCGGCGCCGCGCACCGTCTTCACCATCTCCGGTCCGCCGTGGGAGTCGAGCTTCCTGCGCAGCCGGCTCACCTGGATGTCGATGGCCCGGTCGAAGCCGGTGGCGGTGCGGTTCTTGGCGGCGTCCATCAGCTGGTCGCGGGTCAGCACCCGCTGGGGGTGTTCCAGGAAGGTCAGCAGCAGGTCATATTCCCCGGTGGAGAGGTCCACCACCGCGCCCTCGGGCGTGGTCAATTCCCGCCGCCGGGTGTCGAGGGTCCAGCCGGAGAAGGCGAGCCGTGTGCCGGAGGCGCCGGCGCCGCCGGCCGGGCGCGCGCGCCTCAGCACCGCGTGGATGCGCGCTAGCAGCTCGCGCGGGTTGAACGGCTTCGCCAGATAATCGTCGGCGCCCAGCTCCAGCCCGACGATGCGGTCCACCTCGCCGCCGCGCGCGGTGAGCATGATGATGGGCACGCTGGAGGTGCGGCGGATGTCGCGGCACAGGTCGAGCCCGCTCACGCCCGGCAGCATGACGTCGAGGATCACGAGGTCCACCGGGCCGGTGGCCAGCGCCTCCCGCATCTCGCGGGCATCGTGCGCCGAGGTGACCTTGTGGCCGTGCTCGCGCAGGAACTTGCCGGCGAGGCGGCGGATCTCCGCGTCGTCGTCGACGATCAGGATATGGGCTTCGGGGGACACGGCGTCATGGACTCCTCGGGGCGCCCCGCGCGCCGCGGAGGCCTCCTTCTATCCCGGCGTGGCGGCCGCGCGATACAGGAATGCCGGCGCCCGGCGCCGGTGATGTCCGCGCGGCTCACCCCTCGCCCCCGCCGCCCGGAGCCGGTTCCGGGGGCTTGGCCGCCCGCGCCGTGCCGGCCTCGATTTCCCCGACGACCCGCCGCAGGGCCGCGAGGTGGCGGCCGGCGGCGGTCTCGATGCTCATGGCGGAGGCCATGTAGACGAGGCCGAGGCAGCCGATCAGCCCGCCGCCGCCGCGGATCGGCACGGCGATGCCGGCCACCTTCGGCTCCTCGGTCCAGGCCATGTAGTTCTCGCCATAGCCACGCTGCACCACGCGGGCCAGCAGATCGTCGAGCGCCGGCCGGTCGCGGGCGAGGCGATACTCCACCTTCGGCCGCCGGGCGAGGAGCTCGATGATGCTCTCGCGCTCCGCCTGCGGACAGAAGGCGAGATAGGTGAGGCCGCTGGCGGTCTGCAGCAGCGGCAGGCGGCGTCCGATCATGGAGCGGTGGAACGACAGCTTGCTGAAGCGGTGGGTGGTCTCGCGCACCACCATGGCATCCACGTCGAGGGTGGTGAGGTCGGTCGGCCACACCACCTCCTTCAGCAGTTGGCCCAGAAGCGGCGATGCCAGGGCGGAAATCCATTGCTCGTCGCGAAAGCCCTCGCTGAGCTCGCGCACCCGGAGGTTCAGGTAATAACGCTCATCCGAGCCGCTCCGCCGCACGTAGCCCTCATCGCTGAGGGTCTCCAGCAGGCGGTGCACCGTGGTCCGGTGCAGGTGCGTCAGCGCGGCGAGGCGTGCCACGGTGGCGCCGCCGTCGACGCGGTTCAGCATGTTGAGCAAGGCCAGGCCGCGGCTCAGCCCGCGGACGGTCTTGTAGGGGCTCTCGCCCGCCATGGGGTCCTCCGGCTTTTGGCCCAGCATATCGCAAAAGATCCGTGCGCCTCACCGGACGAGGCGGCGTCCGCCGCGCCGGCCGATCCGCCCGAAAAGGCGCGCGAATGCTCGATCTTGCGCAGCGCGGCAGACTTTCGCGCCGCATTGCGAAATAGAAAATATCTTTTTCTTTCAACAATGTGCACGTGGTGCACGAGAGCCGCGTTTGTTGTTCCCGCGCACCCGCCGCCGCTTCTATTCTGCGCCTCGCCTACAACGAAAAACGCAACCGGGACGGGAGGAGCGCGCTGCCGCGCCATGGCGGCCGGCCGCTTCCACGGTTGAGGAAGCCATCATGACCATCACGCTCAAGTGCCTGTCGCACACGCCGTTGCGTGGGCTCAACGATCCTGGTCCCGAGGTCGTCGCCGAAGTCGACGCGGTGATCGCCGCTGCCCGCGCCGAGGTCGAGGCGTTCGATCCGGAGCTGATCGTGATCTTCGCGCCGGATCACTACAACGGCCTGTTCTATGACCTGATGCCGCCGTTCGTCATCGCCACGGCGGCGACCTCGGTCGGCGACTACATGACCCGGCTGGGGCCGCTGTCGGTGGAGAAGACGCTGGCCGAGAACCTCGCCCGCTTCATCCTCGATCACGACGTGGACATCGCCCTGTCCCACCGGCTCCAGGTGGACCACGGCTGCACGCAGACGCTGGAGGAGCTGACCGGCAGCCTCACCCGCTATCCGGTGGTCCCCATCATCATCAATTCGGTGGCGCCGCCGTTCGCGCCCTATCGCCGGGTGCGCCGGCTGGGCGAGGTGGTGGGCCGCTTTCTCGCCGGCCTCGACAAGCGGGTGCTGGTGGTGGGCACCGGCGGCCTTTCCCACGAGCCGCCCGTGCCGCTGCTCGACGGCGCCCCCGAGGCCATCGGCGAATTCCTCATCTGCGGCCGCAATCCGACGCCGGAGGCTCGCGCCGCGCGCCAGGCCCGCACCATCGCCGCCGGCAAGATCTACGGCACCGAGCTGAGCCCCCAGACGCCGCTCAACGCGGCATGGGACCAGGCATTCATCGATCTCCTGCTGTCCGGCCGGCTCGACGCCGTGGACGACTTCAGCATCGACGACATCTCCCGGGCGGCGGGCCGTTCCACCCATGAGGTGCGCACCTGGGTGGCGGCCTTCGCCGCGCTCGCCGCCGCCGCCGGCGGCTATCGCGCCCGCAGCGACTACTACCGGCCCATCAACGAATGGATCGCCGGCTATGGCGTGATGAGCGCCGAGCCATGCTGACCGCTCCGTCAGCCGTCAACGCCCAGCAAGAAAAGCCAGGAGGAACCCAGATGTTGGACCGGTCGAGTTGCACCCCCACCGAAGCCGTGCTGGTCGCCCGCGCCGAGGCCATGATCCCGTGGCTGCGCGAGAAGGCGGACGCGGTGGAGAAGGCCCGCATGGTGCCCGAGGACACCATCCAGGCGTTCCAGGAGGCGGGCTTCTTCCGCATCCTCCAGCCGCGCCGCTGGGGCGGGTACGAGATGAGCCCGAACGTGCTCAACCGGGTGCTCATGGAGCTCGCCCGCGGCTGCCCGTCGAGCGCGTGGAACGTGATGGTGCTGGGCGTCCATCCGTTCGAGGTGGGCCTGCTCGATCCGCGCTGCGGCGACGAATTGTGGGGCGAGGACGACAGCCGCCTGGTGTCCTCCTCCTACGCCCCGTTCGGCACGGTGACGGCGGTGGACGGCGGCTATCGGCTCAACGGCGAGTGGCTCACCTCCTCGGGCTGCGACCATGCCAGGGGCGGCGCCTTCCTGGGCGGCCGGCTGGTGGAGAACGGCGAGGGCGTGTTCCGCTCGTTCTGGGTGCAGGCGAGCGACTTCGAGATCGTGGACGACTGGCACGTGGTGGGCCTTGCCGGCACCGGCAGCAAGAAGCTGGTGGTGAAGGATGCCTTCGTGCCCGCCTATCGCAGCCACGTCATCGCCGCTTATGGCGAAGACACCCACGGCCACGTGGAAAATCTCTACAAGATGCCGTTCTTCTACGTGTTCTACGCCGCCGTTTCATCGGTCATCGTCGGCATGGCCCGCGGCATGGTCGATCTCTACATCGAGCACATGAAGCCGCGGCAGAACCTGAACCAGGCCATCGGCGCGGCGGTCAACGACCCCTTCATCAAGGGCCGGCTGGGCGAGGCCTCGGCCCGGATCCTGGCCGCCGCGAGCCGCATTCTGCACAACACCGACGAGGCCTGGAGCTACGCCTCCGAGGGCGCGCTGGTGCCGCTCGACGTGCGCGTGCGCCACTTCGCCACCAACCAGTTCACCGGAAGCGAATGCTTCGAGGCGGCGCACATGATCTTCAAGAAGACATCGACGCGCGGCGTCTGGCTGAGCAATCCCATGCAACGCCAGCTGCGCGACATCCTGGTGGGCGCCAACCACATCACCCAGAACCAGGACAATATCGGCGACCTCCTCGGTGGCCAGATGCTGGGCAATCCCATGCCGGCGGCGAACCCGTTCGGCGTGCGCGCGTGAAAGGCCCCGTCATGACATCCCACATCAATCAGCGCCTCGACTGGGCGGCGAACGCGGACCTCAACGGCCTGCCCGTGGTCAGCGCCGACCTGCATCGCGGCGGCATGCGCCATCTCGCCTCCGGCGTGTCGGTCATCACCACCCGCGATGGCGAGACGCCGGTGGGGCTCACCGCCACCGCCGTGTGCTCGGTCACCGTCGATCCGCCGCGCATGGTGGTGCTGGTGAACAAGAAGGTGGCCGCGGCAGACGCCATCCTGGCCAGCGGCGCCCTGTGCATCAACGTGCTGGCCGCCGACCAGGAGCCCCTGGCGCGGGTGTTCGCCGGCATGGTGGAGGGCGTGTTCGGCCCGGCGCGCTTCGAGCACGGGCAGTGGCGGACGCACATTACCGGCGCGCCGGCGCTGGAGGGGGCGCTGGCCACCTTCGACTGCCGGGTGGTCAAGGTGTTCGACGAGAGCACCCATCACGCCTTCCTGTGCGAGGTGCTGGCCGCCCCCGAGCCCGCCGGCGGCGTGCCGCTGATCTATGTGAACGGCGCCTTTCACCGCGCCAGCCCGCTGGAATCCTGACATGGTCCAACCCTTTACCGAAGCCGAGACCAGCCGCTTCGTGCGCGTGCGCGATGGCGAGCGCGAGCTGAACATCCACTACAACGACTGCGATCCCGGCGCCGCGCGCGCCAGCGTGGTGATGCTGCACGGCTCCGGGCCGGGCGCCTCCGGCTGGGCCAATTTCAATCGCAACATCGAACCGCTCGCGGCGGCGGGTTATCGGGTGATCCTGCTGGACTGTCCGGGCTGGAGCAAAAGCGACAGCATCGTCTGCGGTGGATCGCGGTCCCACCTCAACGCGCGGGTTCTGGCGGGGGTCCTCGATGCGCTCGGGCTCGACCGGGTGCATATCCTCGGCAATTCCATGGGTGGCCACAGCGCCGTCGCCTTCGCCCTGGATCATCCGGGCCGCGTGGGCCGGCTGGTGCTGATGGGGGGGGGCACCGGCGGCGTCAGCCCGTTCACGCCCATGCCGACCGAGGGCATCAAGCTCCTCAATGCGCTCTATCGCGCGCCGACCATCGAGAACCTGAAGGCGATGATGGCGGTGTTCGTGTTCGATCCGGGCGACCTCACCGAGGAGCTGTTTCAGGCGCGACTCGCCAACATGCTCAAGCGGCGCGACCACCTGGAGAATTTCGTCGCCAGCCTGGCGGCGAACCCCAAGCAGTTCCCCGATTTCGGCCCCCGCCTCGGCGAGATCGCGGCGCCCACCCTGCTGGTCTGGGGCCGCAACGACCGGTTCGTGCCCATGGACGCGGGCCTTCGTCTGCTCGCCGGCATCTCCGGCAGCGAGCTGCACGTGTTCAACAATTGCGGCCACTGGGCCCAGTGGGAGCATGCCGAGGCGTTCAACGCCCTCGTGCTCCAGTTCCTTTCAAGGTGATCGCAGATGACCGCGCATTCCATTCAAGCGGCGGCGGACCGGCTGGCGGCCGCCGCGCGCGACGGCCGGCCGTGTGAGCCGGTGCGCGACCTGATCGGGCTCGATCTCGACGCCGCCTATCAGGTCCAGTTCCTCAACACCCGCCGCGACCTGGAGGCGGGACGGCGGCTCGTCGGCCGCAAGATCGGCCTGACCTCGAAGGCGGTCCAGCAGCAGCTCGGCGTGCACCAGCCGGATTTCGGCGTGCTGTTCGCGGACATGGAATATGGCGACGGGGAGGAGGTTCCCTTCGCCCGTCTCCTGCAACCGAAGGCGGAGGCGGAGGTGGCGTTCGTCCTCGGGCGCGACATCCTCGCCCGCGATGTCACGCCCACCGAGCTCGTCCGCGCCATCGACTTCGTGGCTCCGGCCATCGAGATCGTCGGCAGCCGGGTGCAGAATTGGGACATCCGCATCTCCGACACCATCGCCGACAATGCCTCCAGCGGCTGCTACGTGATCGGCGGCCCGGTCCGCCGGCTCGACGGCGTCGATCTCGCCGGGCTGGCGATGGTGCTGGAGCGCAACGGCACGGCGGCGTCGTTCGGGGGCGGGGCGGCCTGCCTCGGCAACCCGGCGACGGCGGTGCTGTGGCTGGCGCGCACCTGCGCCGCCCTCGACATGCCGCTGAAGGCCGGGGACGTGGTCCTGAGCGGGGCGCTCGGCCCCATGGTGCCGGCCGTGCCCGGCGACGTGCTGACGGCGCGCATCGGCGGCCTTGGCACGGTGAAGATTTCCATCGGAACGCACAGCACGGCGGAGAAGGACGCATGAGCGCGCCCAGGATCAAATCAGCGATCATTGGTTCGGGGAATATCGGGACGGACCTGATGATCAAGATCATGCGCACGTCGCGCCATCTTGAGATGGGGGCGATGGTGGGCATCGATCCGAAGTCGGACGGGCTGGCGCGGGCGGCGCGGCTCGGCGTGCCGGTGACCCATGAGGGGATCGAGGGGCTGCGGGCGATGCCCGGCTACGGCGACATCGGCGTGGTGTTCGACGCCACCTCCGCCGGCGCCCACATCCGCAACAACGCGCTGCTGCAGCAGGACGGCAAGAAGGTCATCGACCTCACCCCGGCCGCGCTCGGCCCCTTCACCATCCCCGCCATCAATGGCGACGCCAACATCGATCAGCCCAACGTCAACATGGTCACCTGCGGCGGCCAGGCGACCATCCCCATGGTGTATGCGGTCAAGCGCGCCACCCGGCGCCTGATCTATGGCGAGATCGTCGCCTCCATCTCCTCGCGCTCGGCCGGCCCCGGCACCCGCGCCAACATCGACGAATTCACCGAGACCACCTCCAAGGCCATCGAGGTGCTGGGCGGTGCCGAGCGCGGCAAGGCCGTCATCATCCTCAATCCCGCCGAGCCGCCGCCGATCATGCGCGACACCGTCTTCACCCTCAGCCAGGGCGGCGACCGCGACGCCATCGCCGCCTCCATCGAGGAGATGGCCGCCACGGTCCAGAAATACGTGCCCGGATACCGGCTGAAGCAGAAGGTGCAGTTCGAGGAGATCGGCAACAACGCGCCCGTGCGCATTCCCGGCATCGGCTATTCCAGCGGCCTCAAGACCACCATCCTGCTGGAGGTGGAGGGCGCCGCGCACTACCTGCCCGCCTATGCCGGCAATCTCGACATCATGACCTCGGCCGCCCTGGTCACCGCCGACCACTGGGCCGCCAAGATGCTCGCGAAGGAGGCCGCGTGATGGCCCGCCCCAACCCGGACAAGATCTACATCCAGGACGTGACCCTGCGCGACGGCATGCACGCCGTGCGCCACCAGTACGCCCTCGACACCGCCCGCGCCATCGCCCGGGCGCTCGACGCGGCCAAGGTGGACGCCATCGAGATCACCCATGGCGACGGCCTCACCGGCTCCACCTTCAACTACGGCTTCGGCGCCCATGACGATGCCGAATGGATCGCCGCGGTGGCGCAGGTGTGCACCCACGCGGTGCCCACCGTGCTGCTGCTGCCGGGCATCGGCACCGTGCACGACCTGAAGGCGGCGCATGCCGCCGGCGCCCGCTCGGTGCGCATCGCCACCCATTGCAGCGAGGCCGACGTCTCGCGCCAGCACATCGAGGCCGCCCGCGCCCTGGGCATGGACACCGTCGGCTTCCTGATGATGGCCCACATGCTGGAGCCGGCGCAGCTGGTGGAGCAGGGCAAGCTGATGGAGAGCTACGGCGCCGAATGCGTCTACGTGACGGATTCGGCCGGCGCGCTCCTGCCGGAGGACTATTTCGTCCGCGTGCGGGCCATGCGCGACGCGCTGGCGCCGCAGACCGAGATCGGCGTGCACACCCACCACAACCTCACCCTCGGGGTGGCCAATGCGGTGGCCGGCATCGCCGCGGGCGCGGTGCGGGTGGATGCCTCGCTGGCCGGCATGGGCGCGGGCGCCGGCAACGCGCCGCTGGAAGCGCTGATCGCGGTGCTCAACCGCAAGGGCATCGCCACCGGCTGCGACCTCTACGCCCTCATGGACGCCGCCGACGACCTGGTGCGCCCGCTGCAGGACCGCCCGGTGCGGGTGGACCGGGAGAGCCTGGCGCTGGGCTATGCCGGCGTCTACTCCAGCTTCCTGCGCCACGCCGAGACCGCCTCCGGCCTCTACGGCGTCGACACCCGCGAGATCCTGGTCGAGCTCGGACGCCGCCGCATGGTCGGCGGACAGGAAGACATGATCCTCGACGTCGCCCTCGACATCCTCAACGCGCGCAACGCCGCAGAGTAGGGCCCGCCCGTTCCGCCCCCAGGGGGGCGAAGGTCTCGTCCCCGCCGCGCCGATGCGCGGCGGCACAACAGACGCGGGCGAAAAGCCCGCGCGCCAGGGAGAAAACCATGACCCATGCCTTGCCGTCCGGCGCCGCGGGCAACCGCGCGCTCCTGTTCGTGTTTCTCGCCGCGACCATCGAGGGCTTCGACCTGCAGGCGGCCGGCGTCGCTGCGCCGAAGATCGCGCCGGTGTTCCACCTGACGCCCCAGCAGATGGGCCTGTTCTTCTCCTCGGCGACGCTGGGGCTGATGTTCGGCGCGCTGGCCGGCGGCTACACGGCGGATCGCTGGGGGCGCCGGGCCGGGCTCGTCATCGCCCTTCTGGCCTTCGGCATCGCCTCCCTCGCCACGGTCTTCGCCACCTCGGTGGAAATGCTTATCGGCCTGCGGTTCCTGACTGGCGTCGGTCTTGGGGGCGCGCTGCCCAACCTTGTCTCCATCGCCTCCGAGGCGGTCGCTCCGGAGCGCAAGGGTCGGGCGGTGGCGCTGATGTACGCGGGCATGCCGCTCGGCGCGGCGGTGGCGAGCCTCGTCGCCCTGCTCGATTTTCATGGCGACGACTGGCGCTCCATCTTCCTGGTGGGCGGCCTGCTGCCGCTGCTGCTGGTGCCGCCGATCCTCGCCGGCCTGCCGCCGCTGAAGATCGCGCCCCACGGGCCGGCGCCGCGCGTGGCCTGGACCGAGATCTTCCGCCCGGATGCGATGGGAACCACTGTATTGTTGTGGATCACCTTCTTCCTGGGCCTGATGGTGGTGTACCTGCTCATGAACTGGCTGCCGCAGCTGCTGGTGGTGCATGGCTTCTCGCGCAGCGAGGCGTCCCTGGCGCAGATCCTCTACAGCCTGGGCGGGGTCGCCGGCAGCCTCATCGGCGGGCACCTGCTCGACAGCCGCTGGCGCCTGCCGGCGATCGGCATCGCGTTCGCCTTCGTGGCGGCGGCCCTCGCGCTGCTCGGCGTGCTGCCGCCGGTGCTGGCGCTGACCCTGAGCGTCGTGGCGCTGGTGGGCGGCGGCGTGCTGTGCGTGCAGTCGGTGCTCTACGGCGTGGCCCCGCAATGCTATCCGATGGAGATCCGGGGCACGGGCGTGGGCCTGGTGGTCGCTGTCGGCCGCCTCGGGTCCATGGCCGGTCCGCTGCTGGCGGGGGCGCTGGTGGCCTATGGCAGCACGCCGTCGGACGTGATGCTGCTGATGGTCCCGGTCATTCTCGCCTGCGGTGTCGGCACGCTGGCGCTGATCGCGCTGCGGTTCCGGCCGGTGGGGGCGGTGGTTCTCGAGGCCGGGCACTGACCCGGCGGCCGGGGCGCTTCCCCTTGGCGAGGCGCCCCGGCCCGGCCGGCCCGGCGCCGCCTCCCGATGGCGCGGGGCGGCGCGGTCATGTTTTCGGCCCGATGTTGGGGTGATCTTGCGCCGGCGCCGACAGGCGCTGCAGCCGGCGACGCAAGGGCATCCGCATGAACAGTACAAACCCGTTGGCAACCGCCGCGGCGCGGTTCGGGCTCGGTCCTGACCTGTCCGGCGACTGGTCCGGGCCCGACGCGCGCGCGCGGGTGGAAGCGCAGATCGGCGTTTCCCCGGCCACCGGCCTCAGTGACCGGCTGCTGTCGGGCCAGGAGAACGTGCGGCGCTGGCGCACCCTGCGCGAGGCGGCGCGGCAGCAGAAGGCGCAGACCGAAGCGGCGAACCGCGCCATGGCCGGAGGCGGCGCCGAGGTCGCGCCGGCCGTTGCCGCCCCGGCGCCCGCCGCCATGGCGGTGATGGAGAACGGCGCGCCGGTGCGCTGGATCAAGTCCGGCGACGAGTTCCGGGTGCGGGTGCAACGCGCCCTGGCCCACAAGGAGGCCTTGCCGGAACGGCTGGTGCTGTTCTGGTCGGATTATTTCACCGTGGCGCAGAGCGGCAAGAGCGTGCTGGCGCCGCTGGTCGGCCCGTTCGAGCGGGAGGCCCTGCGCCCGCACGTTTTCGCCCCGTTCCGGGTGCTGCTGTCCAAGGTGGTCACCCACCCGGCCATGCTGATCTATCTCGACAACGACCGTTCGTTCGGGCCCAATTCGCGCACCGGGCTCAAGGGCGGGCATGGGCTGAACGAGAACCTCGCCCGCGAGATCCTGGAGCTGCACACGCTCGGCAGCCAGGGCGGCTACACGCAGACCGACGTCACCGCCTTCGCCGCCGTGCTCAGCGGCTGGTCCATGGTGACGAACTTCAAGCGCGACACCTATGGCGCCTGCGCGTTCGAGCCGGCCCACCACGAGCCGGGCCCGAAAACCGTGCTCGGCAAGACCTATCCCGATGTGGGCGGCGAGCAGCTGCAGCTGGTCTTGGACGATCTCGCCCGTCATCCGGCCACCGCCCGGCATGTGTCGACGCGCATGTGCCGCGCCTTCCTCAGCGAGGAGCCGCCGCCGCAGCTGGTGGCGCGCATGGCGCAGGCGTTCCAGCGCACCGACGGCGACCTGGGCGAGGTGGTGCGCGTGATGGTCCGCTCCGACGAGGCCTGGAGCCTGCCGCCGCGCAAGGTGCGCTCACCCATGGAACTGGTCTATGTGGTGGCGCGGCTGCTGAACGCGGTGCCGAACCAGCCGCCGGTGGAGCAGGCCCTGGCCGCCATGGGCCAGCCCTATTTCAGCGCCCCCTCGCCCAAGGGCTGGCCGGACGAGGACAACGCCTGGGCCACCGCCGACGGCATCAAGACCCGCCTCGACTGGGCGCGCAGCGTCGCCGGTGCGTTTCATGCCGCCATCGACATCCGCCAGATCGCCGATGGGCCGCTGCGCGGCGTGCTCAGCGACGAGACCCGCACCACCCTGCTCCAGGCGGAAAGCCAGGAACAGGCCCTGACCCTGCTCATCATGAGCCCCGAACTGCAGAGGAGGTGACGATGGCTGCTGGTGGTCTGACACGGCGCTCTTTCCTGGCCGCGGGCGGGGCGGCGCTGGCGACATCGACGCTCTTCTCCTGGCCCTATGCGCCGCGGGCCTGGGCGGCGGCGGGGCGCGACCCGCGCCTGCTGGTGGTGGTGCTGCGCGGCGGCCTCGACGGCCTGGCGGCTGTGATGCCGGTGGGCGATCCGGATTTCGAGGCGCTGCGGGCCGGCTTCCGCAGCCCGCACCTGGCGCAGGCGCTGCCGCTCGATTCCCTGTTCGCCCTCAACCCGGCGCTGAAGCATCTCGGCGGCCTTTATGCGCGCAAGGAGCTGCTGCTGTTCCAGGCGGTCGCCACGCCCTATCGCGAGCGCTCCCATTTCGACGCCCAGGCGATGCTGGAGAGCGGCTTGCCTGACTTTCGCGGGCGCGCCGAGACCGGGTGGCTCAACCGGGCCCTGGAGCATGTGGAGATCGGCGCGCGGCTGAAGGGGCCGGCGGGCCTCGCCGTCGCGCCCACGGCACCGCTCATCATGCGCGGGGCGGCGCCGGTGGAGAGCTGGCAGCCCCAGGCCTTCAACTATGTGGACGACGACACCCTGCGCCGGCTGATGCGGCTTTACGAGGCGCGCGATCCGGTGCTGGCCGAGGCCCTGTCGGCCGGCGCCCAGGTGGATGGTCGCCTGCTCGGGGTGCAGGCGGTCGGCGAGAAGGCGCGGGCGGCCGACAGCGCGGCGGGGTTCCCGAACGCCATGAAGACCACCGGCCTGCTCATGGCCGCCAGCGACGGGCCGCGCATCGGCGCCATCAGCTTCAACGGCTGGGATACCCACGCCGAGCAGGGCCCCTATGACGGGCGCCTCGCCAAGACCCTGGAATCCCTCGATCAAGGCGTTGCCGCGCTGGAGGAGGGGCTGGGCCCGGTGTGGCGCGACACGGCGGTGCTGTTCATCACCGAGTTCGGCCGCACGGCGCGGGTGAACGGATCGCGCGGCACCGACCACGGCACCGCCACCATCGCCATGCTGGCCGGCGGCGCGGTGGCCGGCGGCCGGGTGATCGCCGACTGGCCGGGCCTGTCGCAGGCGGCCTTGTTCGAGGGGCGCGACCTGGCGCCCACCCTGGACCTGCGCGCGGTGCTCAAGGGGCTGCTGCAGGACCATCTGGACCTGAGCCCGGCGCTGCTGGCGGGCCAGGTGTTTCCGCAGAGCGTCGGCGTCGCGCCCCTGCGCGGCCTGCTGCGGGGGTGATACCATCGGCCGCGGTTTTCGACCGGTGCCAAGTGGGTCCACTCAGATGGTTCCGCTCAAGCGCCGCGCGGGCTTGACCAAAGGCCAAGGAGTCACGCTCACGAGCCTTTGGCATGACCCGGGGCGCCGGGCAAAACCTTTCCGGCGAGAGCCCCTCGCGAAAGGGGCTCCCGTCATGTCCCAGGGCCGCTTGGCCCCGCTGGCGGGGGATGGCGCGTTACCGTTTTCGCGGTCGGCCGCTTGTCCTTGCCCCCTGCCTGCCCCTGGGGCGGATCGAGCGCGGGAGCCGATGCTTGGCGCGGCGGATCGGCCGCGCGTCAGCGGTCGTCTCAGGACAGCTTGCCGGGGCGTCCGCCGCCGGCCGCCAGATGGCGGTGGAGGGTGGAGCGGTGGATGCCGAGCCGGCGCGCCGCCATGGAGATGTTGCCGTTGCAGGCCGCCAGTGCGGCCTGGATGGTGGCCCGCGTCACCGCGTTGAGGTTGTCTGCCGCCGCCGGGCTCGCGGCGTCGCCGCCGGTGGCCTCGGGCCTCGCCGAAACGGCCGGGGCTGCGTGCGCGGCGGCCGGCGGCTGCGTCTCGGCGTCGTCCCGCATCTCGGGGGGCAGGGCGTCGAGGTCGAGGGTGCAGCCGGGCTCGGCGAGGGCGTGCAGCACCTTGAGCGTGCCCACGAACTGGCGGAAGTTGCCGGGCCAGGGCTGGCGCGCCAGCGCTGCCACGCAGGCATCCGAGAGGGCCGGGGCGTCGGCGCTCCCGTCCAGATCGCGCCAGAAGCGCCGCACCAGCGCTTCGCGGTCCGGCAGGTGGCGCAGGGCCGGCAGGGCCACGGTATATTGGGCGATGCGAAAATAGAGGTCGGCGCGGAACCGGCCGCCATCCACCAACTGCTTGAGATCGCGGTGGGAGGCGCAGATCAGACGGAAGTCCACCGCCACCGGCCGGCCGCCGCCCAGCGGCGTCACCTCCCGTTCCTGCAGCACGCGCAGAAGCCGTGTCTGGAGCGCCAGGGGCATGTCGCCGATCTCGTCCAGGAACAGCACCCCGCCGTCCGCTTCCCGCAGCAGGCCCTTGAAGCCGGCGCGGCGGGCGCCGGTGAAGGCGCCGTCCTCATAGCCGAACAGCTCGGATTCGATGAGGCCCTCCGGCAGGGCGGCGCAGTTCACGGCGGCGAAGGGCTTGCCGGCGCGGCTGGACTGGCGGTGCATCTGGCGGCTGAACACCTCCTTGCCGGCGCCGGTCTCGCCCTGGACCAGAACCGGCACGCCGGCGTCGAGCAGGCGGATGGCGCGGCCGAGGGCCTGTTGCGTGGCGGGGTCGAAGCAGGGCTCCGCGCCCGCCGGCGGTGCGGTGCGGGGTGCGGGGGGGCGGGGCGCGGCCGCCTGCGGCGCGGGCGCCTCCACCCGCACATGCAGGGTGTCGCCGGTGACGGAGCGCACCCGGCGGTCCTCTCCGGCGCGGCCGAGGCTGCCGTCGAACAGGTCGGCATAGCGCCGGTTGGCGAGGGCGTCCCAGCCGAGGCCGAGCTGGGCAAGGCCGGGCCGGTTGGCGGCCACCAGCCGATAATCCTCGAACACCAGGATGCCTTCGCGGCTGGTGCCGAGGAAGCTGGGGTCGGAATGGAAGCGCACCACGGTATGCCCGGGGAAGGCGCCCTCGAACAGGCGGTGTTCCACCTGCCCCACGGCCAGGCGCACCAGCCCCAGCGCGTGCATCTGGGCGACGGCGGCCGGGCCCGACACGTCGAGCAGGCCCACCACCTCGCCGAACGGATCGAGGATGGGGGCGGCGGCGCAGCTCAGGATGCCATGGGCCTCGGCATAGTGCTCGGCGCCGCGGACCTCCAGCGCCCGGCGTTCCACCAGGGCGGTGCCGATGGCGTTGGTGCCGAGCGCGGTCTCGCTCCAGCTCACGCCGGGCAGCAGCGCCACCTTGGCCGCACGGTCGGCGAAATCGGCGGAGCCCACCGTGTCCAGCACCAGCCCGGTGGGGTCGGTGAGGATGACGATGGAGCCGGTGCCGGCGGCCTCGGCGTGAAGCGCCTCCAGCTCCGGGCGGCAGCGCCGGCGCAGCGCCTCGGCCTTCTCCCGGCGCTGGCGCAGTTCGTTGGCGGCGAGGGGCTCGGCTGGCAGCCGGCCGCCGGTGGGCAGGCCGCGCGCGGCGCAGCGGGTCCAGGAGCGCAGGATGGGCGGCGCCACCCCGTCCGCGACCGCCTCGCCGGAAAAGAAACGGTGGCGCGCTTCCGCCACGGCCTGGGCCGAGAACAGGTGGGCCTCGGAGAACGGGACGGTCTGAAGCATCGGCACCTCGGGTCGGTTTCGCTCCCACGCGACACCTGTCGCATTCTGCAACACCTGTCGCGGCCACTTTGTTCTTATGGGCGACAGTCTTGCACCAGGATTTGCGTCCCGTCCAGCGGTGGCCGCCCGGAGGCCCCCAAGTGTTGCCGCACGTTGGTGTGACGCAATAACTTACCGCACTGCAAGAACAAAAGTTCGGGCTGGCGGCGGCAACTGGCACGGGGAGTGCGATATGATGCGCGAACCCAGAAACGGGAGGAAACCATGAATAAGCCAGAGTTCCTGACCAAGGACAAAGCCTCGCCCTTCAAGGCCCGCTACGGCAACTTTATCGGCGGCACCTTCGTGGAGCCGGTGAATGGCCGCTACTTCGAGAACATCTCGCCCATCAACGGCAAGGTGATCTGCGAGGTGGCGCGGTCCGACGAGCACGATATCGAGAAGGCGCTCGACGCCGCCCACGCCGCCCGCGAGGCCTGGGGCCGCACCCCGGCCGCCGAGCGCGCCCTGGTGCTGCTGCGCATCGCCGACCGGCTGGAGGAAAACCTCGACCTGCTGGCGCTGGCCGAGACCTGGGACAACGGCAAGCCGATCCGCGAGACCACGGCCGCCGACATTCCCCTCGCCATCGACCATTTCCGCTATTTCGCGGCCTGCGTGCGCGCCCAGGAAGGGGCGCTCTCCGAGATCGACCACGACACCATCGCCTATCACTTCCATGAGCCGCTGGGCGTGGTGGGCCAGATCATTCCCTGGAACTTCCCGATCCTGATGGGTGCGTGGAAGCTGGCGCCGGCCATCGCCGCCGGCAATTGCGTGGTGCTGAAGCCGGCGGAGCAGACCCCGGCTTCCATGCTGCTGCTGGCCGAGCTGATCGCCGACCTCCTGCCGCCCGGCGTGCTCAACGTCGTGAACGGCTTCGGCCTGGAAGCCGGCAAGCCGCTGGCCTCCTCCACCCGCATCGCCAAGATCGCCTTCACCGGCGAGACCGGCACCGGCCGCCTCATCATGGGCTATGCCAGCCAGAACCTCATTCCGGTAACGCTGGAGCTGGGCGGCAAGTCGCCCAACATCTTCTTCTCCGATGTGGCGGCGGAGGACGACGACTTCTTCGACAAGGCCATCGAGGGCTTCGTGATGTTCGCCCTCAACCAGGGCGAGGTGTGCACCTGTCCCAGCCGCGCGCTGATCCAGGAGAGCATCTATGACCGCTTCATGGAAAAGGCGCTGAAGCGCGTCGCCGCCATCACCCAGGGCTCGCCGCTCGACCCGGCCACCATGATCGGCGCCCAGGCGTCCTCCGAGCAGATGCACAAGATCCTGAGCTATATCGACATCGGCCGGGCGGAAGGGGCCAAGGTGCTGGCCGGCGGCGAACGCAACGTGCTGGAGGGCGACCTGTCCGACGGCTTCTATGTGAAGCCCACGGTGTTCCTCGGCACCAACTCCATGCGCATCTTCCAGGAGGAGATCTTTGGGCCGGTGGTGTCCGTCACCACCTTCAAGGACGAGGCGGAGGCGCTGCACATCGCCAACGACACCCTGTTCGGTCTCGGCGCCGGCGTGTGGACCCGTGACGGTTCGCGCGCCTACCGCTTCGGCCGCGCCATCGAGGCCGGGCGCGTGTGGACCAACTGCTACCATGCCTATCCGGCCCATGCCGCCTTCGGCGGCTACAAGCAGTCGGGCATCGGTCGCGAGACCCACAAGATGATGCTCGACCACTACCAGCAGACCAAGAACCTGCTGGTGAGCTACTCGCCGAAGAAGCTCGGCTTCTTCTGATCCGAACCCGGCGGGGGCGCGGGGGCTCCCGCCCCGCCGGACGGAACCGATGGTTCGTGGCGTCGTTGAGTGAGCAGCGGACTTCAGCCCGTCGCCGGCGACGTCTCGGATGAGACACCGACACCAGCGCGCAAGGAGGACCAGGCGGCCATGCATCAGACCGGAGACCAGCTTCCCCCTGGTTTCCGGTGGCCGTCTTCTGCCGTCCCCTGCGTTCCAACCGTCTCGCGGCGTGGCCGCCGGGGTGCCGGCTGTTCGCGCCGCATCGTCGTTTCGCAATCACCAGTCCGCAATCACCACCGCGGCTGGCCATCCCGCGGCGGCCGGCGTGTAGAGGGCGCGGCGCGGGTGCCGCCCTTTCAGCCTCGTCGCGGCCTCGGCAGCGGGGCGGGGGCCGGGGGAGTGGTGCGCGCATCCACACGCGTGAGGTCGAAAGGGAAAATCATGACCAGGACCATGAAGGCTGCAGTCGTCCATGCGTTCGGACAGCCCCTGTCCATCGAGGAGGTGCCGGTTCCGACCCCGGGGGCCGGGCAGATCCTGGTCAAGATCGCGGCCAGCGGCGTGTGTCACACCGACCTGCATGCGGCCGAGGGCGACTGGCCGGTGAAGCCGAAGCCGCCGTTCATTCCCGGCCATGAGGGCGTCGGCACGGTGGTGGGCGTCGGCGCGGGCGTGAAGCATGTGAAGGAGGGCGACCGGGTCGGCGTGCCGTGGCTCTATACCGCGTGCGGGCATTGCAGGCATTGCCTGGGTGGCTGGGAGACCTTGTGCGAGGAGCAGCAGAACACCGGCTATTCGGTGAACGGCGGCTTCGCCGAATATGTGGTGGCGGACCCGAACTTCGTCGGGCACCTGCCGGCCTCGGTCTCGTTCACCGACATCGCGCCGATCCTGTGCGCGGGCGTGACGGTCTACAAGGGCCTGAAGGTCACCGACACCAAGCCCGACGACTGGGTGGTGATCTCCGGGATCGGCGGCCTGGGCCATCTGGCGGTGCAATATGCCAAGGCCATGGGTCTCAACGTGATCGCGGTGGACATCGACGACAGCAAGCTGGAACTGGCGCGCACTCTGGGCGCTGCCCTCACCGTCAACGCCCGTGCCGCCGATCCGGTCGCCTTCGTGAAGAAGGAGGTGGGCGGCGCCCAGGGCGTGCTCGTCACCGCCGTGTCGCCCAAGGCGTTCGAGCAGGCCATCGGCATGGTCGGGCGCGGCGGCACGGTGTCGCTCAATGGCCTGCCGCCCGGCGACTTCCCGCTGTCCATCTTCAACACGGTGCTGAACGGCATCACCGTGCGCGGGTCCATCGTCGGCACCCGGCTGGACCTGCAGGAGGCGTTGAACTTCGCCGCCGAAGGCAAGGTGAAGGCCACCATTCACACCGACCGGCTGGATAACATCAACACCATCTTCGCCCGCATGCACAAGGGCGACATCCAGGGCCGCATCGTCCTCGATTTCGAGGCCTGATGGCCGGCGCGGGAGCGGCTCCGCCTGGGCGGAAGCCGCTTTCGCGCCGCAGGCCGTCCCCGGCGGGGCGGGGATGGTTCTGCCTAAGATTTAATCATCGGTGCGCAGTGTCGGTTTGGCGCCCGAAAATTGGCCTCTGCCTTGCTCCTCTCTCCTCGACTTTAGGTCGATGGAGAGGTTGGAATGTCTGACGATGTCCTGCATCCGGTCGTCGTAGCGAAGAAGACCGTCGAGGCGAGCAACATGGTCTCGCTGGAACTGGTGGACCCCTCTGGCGCCGAGCTCCCGGCTTTCTCGCCCGGAGCGCACATCGACGTCACGATCCCCGGTGGCCTGGTGCGCCAGTATTCGCTCTACAACAGCGCCGGCGAGCGCCATCGCTATCTCATCGGCGTGTGGAAGGATGCCAACAGCCGCGGCGGCTCGGTGGCCCTGCACCAGGCGGTGAACGTGGGCGACACCCTGCAGGTGAGCGCTCCGCGCAATCGCTTCAAGGTGCCGCGCGACACCGCGCGGGCGGTGCTGGTGGCCCGCGGCATCGGCGTCACGCCCATCCTGAGCATCGCCGACCACTTGAAATCCAAGGGGATTCCGTTCGAGCTGCACTATGTGTTCGCGGGCGGCTCGCCGGGCTCGTTCAAGGGCACCATCGAGGCGTCCAGCTTCGCCGGCGACACCACCTTCTATCTGGAAGGCACTCAGCCGGTCTTCAATCCGGCCACCTTGCTCGCCGACCGGCCGGACGACACCCATCTGTTCGTCTGCGGCGTGGACTGGTGGATGGACCCCATATCCAAGGTGGCGCAGCAGAAGGGGTTCGGCACCAACCGCATCCACATGGAGCGGTTCGGCGGCAAGGCGCCGGCGCCGCTGCTGGACAAGGTGTTCTCGGTGAAGGTCGCCTCCTCCGGCAAGAGCTACGAGATCCCCGGCGACAAGTCGGTGTCCGCGGCCCTTGAGGCGGCGGGCGTGAAGATCCCCACCTCCTGCGAGCAGGGCGCCTGCGGCACCTGCAAGGTGAAGGTGCTGGAGGGCGAGGTGGAGCATCGCGACAAGCGCCTGTCCGCGGCCCAGCGCGAAGAGGGCTGGATGCTGGCGTGCGTGTCGCGTGCCAAAAGCGACCTTCTGGTGTTGGACATCTGACACGTCGCGGCTGGGGCGATCCGGAGGGATGGGCCCGGCCGCGACCTTAGGTTTCTTGATACCAGCCGGCGGGGTGCCGGCGTGGTGAAAAAGAGCGCGGTGGCCGGGGAAATTTTGAGCACCGGCGCCGGAGAGGCCCGCCTCGGCGGCCGCCGGCATCCAGCAGGAGGCGGCCGATGGCGAGCGAGCAGGACCTGTGGCGGACCGCCTGGATCATCGCCGAGCAGTACGGCGCCGAGGGCGTGGGCTTTGCCGCCAGCATGGCGCAGAGCTTCGAGATCGGCGGGAAGACGCAGGACCAGCAGACGTGGCTCGCCATCATGCAGAAGGTGGAGGAACTGACGCGCGAGGCGGCCGGCGGCCGGCAATAGAGCGGCGGCCGGACCCGCTCGGGGCCGGGGCGTGGTGTCGGTGGGGTCGGTCAGCGCGCGTCGGCGGCGTGCATCAGGCTCAGCAGGCCCTTGAGCAGGGCCAGGGGGCTCGGCGGGCAGCCGGGAATGCGCAGGTCCACCGGCAGCGCCGCGTCCACTCCACCGAGCACCGCATAGCTGCCGGCGAATGCGCCGCCATCGATGGCGCAGGCTCCCGCCGCCACCACCCATTTGGGCGCGGGTGTCGCGGCATAGGTGCGCCTCAGCGCCTCTTCCATGTTCCGCGTGACGGGCCCGGTCACCAGCAGCACGTCGGCATGGCGGGGCGAGGCCACGAACCTCAGCCCGAACCGCTCCAGATCGTAGAACGGGTTGGAGAGGGCGTGGATCTCCAGCTCGCAGGCGTTGCAGGAGCCGGCATCCACCTGCCGGATCGCGAGCGAGCGCCCGAGCCGGGCGGTGGCGACATCGCCGAGCGCGGTGGCCAGCGTCGCGATCTCGTCGGCGTCCGGCGCCGCCTCGGTGAGGGGACCGGCCAGAAGGCCCTTGAGCAGGATGTTGCGCATTGCCGCCCTCTACAGGTCGTGGCCCGCGTAGGAGCAGTTGAAGGATTTGTTGCACAGGGGGAAATCGGCCACGATGTTGCCCTCGATGGCGGCTTCCAGCAACGGCCATTGGAACCACGAGGGGTCGCGCAGGTGGGCGCGGTCCACCCGCCCCGCGCCATCGAGCCGGACATAGGCGAACACATCGCCCCTGAATCCTTCCACCAGGGCGGTGCCCTCGCCCGGGCCGGCCTCCACCGCCGCCCGCGCCGGACCCGCCGGCAGGGTGTCGAGGATGCGGGAGACCAGGGACAGGCTCTCCTCGATCTCCTGGATGCGGACCCAGATGCGGGCGTTCACGTCGCCCTCGTGGCGCACCGGAACGGCGAAGGGCAATTGGTTGTAGGGCGGGTAGGGAAAGGCCCGCCGCGCATCGAACGCGCGCCCGCTGGCGCGCCCGATGAAGCCACCGGCGCCGAACCGGCGCGCCAGCGCGGCCTTGACGACGCCGGTGCCCACGGTGCGGTCCTGGAGGGAGGCGGTGGCGTCGTAGAGCTTCACCAGTTCCGGGAACGCGGCGCGGGCGGTCTTGACCAGTCCCCGCAACGCCCTGATGCCGGTGGCGTCGATGTCCACGGCGAGGCCGCCGGGCACCACCGCATCCATCATCAGCCGGTAGCCGAAGGCGGCCTCGCTGGCGCGCAGCACCCGCTCGCGCAGCACGCTGCAATGGGCCAGCATGAGCGCGAACGCCGCGTCGTTGCAGATGGCGCCCACGTCGCCGAAATGGTTGGCGAGGCGCTCCAGCTCCGCCATCAGCGCCCGGAGCCAGATGGCGCGGGCGGGGACCGGCGTGCGCCGGGCCGCCTCCACCGCCCGGGCGAAGGCGAGGGCGAAGCCCACCGTGCTGTCGCCGCAGGTGCGCCCGGCGAGGCCGGCCGCGCTTTCCAGTGAGGCCCCGGCCATCAGGCCGTCGATGCCTTTGTGGACGTAGCCCAGGCGCGCCTCCAGGCGCACCACCGTTTCGCCATGGGCGCTGAAGCGAAAGTGGCCGGGCTCGATGATGCCGGCATGCACCGGGCCCACCGGAATCTGGTGCAGCGCCGCGCCCTCGGCGGCGAGGAAGGGATAGGGCCCGGCCGGGGCGCCGGTGGCGGCCGGGCCGAGCGGCGCGGCGATGCCCCAGCGGCCATGGTCCAGCCACGGCCGTTCGTCCGGCGCGTGGTCGGGCTCCAGGCCATAGAGATCGCGCACCGCGCGTTCCAGCCGCTGGGCCGGCGGATGCACCCGCCCGACCGAGGGAAAGCGCCGGTCCGGACAGGGGCAGGTGGCGATGCCGGCCTCGCCGGTGGCCTCGTCCAGCACCGCCATGTGCACGGCATCGCGGTCGCCCCAGAGGGACACCAGGGTGAAGCGGCCCTGGGCGAGGTGGCCCGCCAGCGCCGACCAGTCGCCGGCGGCGAGCACCGCGCGGGACCAGGGGCGGCAGGCGGGCGCGCCGCGCGCGCCGGCGGAAAGAAGGGCGGTGAGGCTCTGCATGCGATGCCTATCCCAGGAGCTGCGCCACGTGCTGGAACCATGCCACCAGGGGCGCCGGCAGATAAAGGCCGGCGCCGAGCACCAAAGCGAGATGCGTCACCATGGGGACATAGGAGGCCTTCACCGGGGCGGTGCCGGGCGTGGGCGCGCCGAAGGCGAGGCCCGACAGCTTCAGCATCAGCGCGCCGAAGGCGAGCAGGAGGCCCGCCACCAGCGGCAGCGCCAGCAGCATCGCCGGGAACGGCGCGGCGAAGGTGGAGGTGACGAGCAGGAACTCGCTCATGAACACCCCGCCCGGCGGCAGCCCGGCGATGGCCAGCACGCCGATCACCAGCGACCAGCCCAGCGCCGGGTGGGAGGTGGTGAGGCCGCGGATCTCCGACAGCCGCTGCGTGCCCTTCACCTGCACGATGTGGCCGACGGCGAAGAAGATGGCGGACTTGGTGAGCGAGTGCATCACCATGTGCAGCAGGCCGGCGAAATTGGCCAGCGGCCCGCCGATGCCGAAGGCGAAGGCGATCAGCCCCATGTGCTCGATGGACGAATAGGCGAACAGCCGCTTGATGTCGCGCCGGCGATAGAGGGTCGCGCCGGCGATCAGCAGCGAGCCAAGGCCCATGGCGATCAGCAGCGGCCCCGGCGCCAGCGCGCCGGGATTGAGCGCCAGCAGCAGCTTGAAGCGCAGCACCGCATACAGCGCCACATTCAGCAGCAGGCCGGAGAGGACGGCTGAAATGGGGGTCGGGCCCTCCGCGTGGGCGTCGGGCAGCCACGCATTGAGGGGCGCGAGGCCGACCTTGGTGCCGTAGCCGAGCAGCAGGAACACGAAGGCGAGATTGAGCAGCGCCGGGTCGAAGTCCTTCACCCGGGTCACGAGCACGGTCCACACCATGCCGTCCTGGCCCTCGCCCACCACCGGCTGGGCGGCCATGTAGACCAGGATGGTGCCGAACAGCGCCAGCGCGATGCCGACCGAGCCCAGCATGAAATATTTCCACGCCGCCTCGATGGCCCCCGGCGTGCGGTAGAGGCCGACCATGAGCACGGTGGAGAGGGTGGCGATCTCGATCGACACCCACATGACGCCGAGATTGTTGGACACCAGCGCCAGGGTCATGCCGAACGTCAGCACCTGGTACATGGCGTGGTAGATGCGCAGGTTGGCCGGGGTGAGGCGGCCGGTCTCCACCTCGTGGGCGATGTAGGTGGCGCTGAACACCGCCGTGGTGAAGGCGACGAACGTGTTCAGGAGGATGAACACGATGTTGAGGTCGTCCACCAGGATATAGGGGCCGGCCTCGGGCCGCTGGACCAGCAGGCCCAGGGCGGCCAGGAAGGTGACGGCGCAGGCGCCGGCATTGATCCACGCGCCGGAGCGGTGGAAGGGCCACAGGGCGAGCACAACCGCCGCCAGTCCCGGGGTGGCGAGCAGCAGCGCGGTGCTGGAGGGCAGGGTCATGACCGGCCTCCGCGGAACCGGTCGAGCGCGTCCACGTCCACGGTGTCGAAGCTCTCGCGGATGCGGAACAGGAACACGCCGATGACGATGAAGGCGATGAGCACCGAGAACGCCACCGAGATCTCCACCACCAGCGGCATGCCCTTGGCGCCGGCGGCGGCCAGGATCAGGCCGTTTTCCAGCGACATGAAGCCGATGATCTGGCTGACCGCGTTGCGCCGGGTCACCATCATCAGCAGGCCGAGCAGCACCACCGACAGGGCGAAGGCGAGGTCCTCCCGCGCCAGCGGGTCGGAAGTGGCGGTCACCGGCAGCATCACCACCAGCGCCAGCGCCACGAGGCCGATGCCGGCCAGCATGGTGGGGCCGGTGGACACCACCGTCTCCACCTGCCGATGAATGCCGAGCCGGGTCACCATGCGCCGCAGGGCGAGGGGAATGACCAGCCCCTTGAACACGATGGCGATGGCGGCGGTGACATAGAGGTGCGGCGCGCCGTGGGCATGGGCCTGCCAGGCCACCGAGGCGGCCAGCGCCACCGCCTGCAGCGCGAACACGTTGATGAGGGCGGGCAGGCGGCCCTGGTACAGCATCATCAGGCTGATGAGCACCATCGCCCCCGCCAGCAGGTGGGCGATGTCGAACACGAACTGCGGCGAGATGGGCTGCGGCATGGATCAGAGCCCCCGCGAGACGAACAGCAGCAGCGTGCCCAGCAGCCCCAGCATCAGGGCGGCGCCGAGGAAGTCCGGCACCTTGAACACGCGCATCTTGGCGATGGAGATCTCGAATACCGCCAGCAGCAGCGCCCCGGCTGCGAGCTTGCCCAGATAGACGAGGACGCCGAGCGGCATGTGGGCGAGCCCGGCCCCGGCCGGGGCGAGGCCCCACGGCACGAACAGGCAGGCGATGAGCGAGATGTAGAGCAGCAGCTTCAGGTGCGCTGACAGCTCGATGAGGGCGAGGTGGCGGCCCGAATATTCCAGCACCATGGCCTCGTGCACCATGGTCAGCTCCAGGTGGGTGGCGGGATTGTCCACCGGGATGCGGGCGTTCTCGGCTACGGCGACGATCATGAGGCCGATCAGCGCCAGCGCCAGCGAGACGCGCAGGCCGACGCCGGCCAGCATCACCCCGGCCACCGTGGAGAGCTGGGTGGAACCGGCCACCAGCGCCAGGCAGAACACCAGCATGATCATGGCCGGCTCGGCCAGGGAGGAGATCATCATCTCGCGGCTGGCGCCCAGCCCGCCGAAGGCGGTGCCCACGTCCATGCCGGCGAGCGCCAGGAAGAAGCGGGCGCTGCCGAGCAAAGCGGTGATGGCGATGAGGTCCGCGGACCACGAGAACAGCAGGCCGGTGGCGAAGGTGGGCACCAGCGCCGCCGCCACCCAGGTGGCGGCGAAGATGAGATAGGGCGCGGCCCGGAACAGCCAGGAGGCGCCCTCCGCCACCACCGCCTCTTTGCGCAGCAGCCGGGCGAGGTCGCGATAGGGCTGGAACACGCTGGCGCCGCGCTTGCGGGCGAGCCGCGCCTTCAGCGCCCGCACCACCCCGGTGACCAGGGGGGCGAGGGCGAGCACCAGCAGCATCTGCGTGCCCTGGATGAGGAGAGCGCCGATCAGGGCCATATCGCCAGCACCAGCAGCAGGGCGAGCAGCGCCAGGAAGACGATGCCCAGATATTGGCGGATGGTGAGATGCTGGAGCGCGTTGGCGCGCTCGGACAGGGTGTTCACCGCGCCGGCGAGGGGCGTGAACAGCAGCGTCCAGGCCGGATCGTCGGCGCTGAGCTGGATGTGGGCGGGGCTGGCGTCGCCGGGGGGCGGCATCGTCACCTGCTCACGGGCCCGGAACAGTCCGGCGCCGAACACCCGGCGGATCGGCTGGGCGAAGCTGGAGGCCGAATATTGCGCGAGGGGAACGGGGTCGGGAAAGCCGCAGTCCCAGGCCGGCGCCCGCCGCAGCGCGCGGGAGGCGAAGCGGTGGATGAGCAGCGCCGCGAGGCCCGCCGAGAGGGCGATGAAGACGAACACCAGCAGGCCGTTGTAGCTGGAGCGGCTTTCGCCCACGGGGATGATGGAGAGCCAGTCCACGTCGCTCTGGACCGGCATCCGCGCGCCCATGAGCGGCGCGACCACCGGCTGCAGGGCGTCGATCACCGGCCCGGGCAGGATGCCCGCCAGCACGCACAGGGTGGCGAGGCCGATCATGCTCCCGCGCGACCAGCGGTCCACCTCGTGCGCCTGAGCCGCCCCTTCGGAGCGGGCGCGGCCGAGGAAGGCGATGCCGTAGAGCCGCACGAAGCAGGCCGCCGCCAGCGCCGCCGCCAGCGCCAGCAGCGCGCCCACCGCCGGTACCAGCAGCTTGAGGCCCCAGGGCGCCAGCGCCGGGCTGAGCAGGATGGCCTGGAAGGTGAGCCATTCGGAGGCGAATCCGTTGAGCGGCGGCAGCGCCGAGATGGCGGCGCAGCCCACCAGCATCACCGCCGCCGTGGTGGGCATCGCATGGATGAGCCCGCCGAGCTTTTCGAGGTCGCGGGCGCCGGTGGCGTTGAGCACGGCGCCGGCGCCGAAGAACAGCAGGGTCTTGAACAGGGCGTGGTTGAGCACATGGAACAGGCCGGCGGTGAGCGCCAGCGCCCCGGCCGCCTCCAGCCCGTTGCCCTTGAAGGCCAGGGCCAGGCCCAGGCCGACGAAGATGATGCCGATGTTCTCGATGGTGGAGAAGGCGAGCACCCGCTTCATGTCCGACTGGAACAGGGCCTGGAGCACGCCGAGGGCGGCGGTGATGCCGCCGGCGGCCAGCACCGGAATGCCCCACCACCAGTGCGGCGGGCCGGCGAGGTCGAACACGATGCGGATGAAGCCGTAGACCGCCACCTTGGTCATCACTCCGCTCATCAGCGCGGAAACATGGCTGGGGGCGGCGGGATGGGCCAGCGGCAGCCACACGTGCAGGGGCATCAGGCCGGCCTTGGAGCCGGCGCCGACGAGCGCCAGCGCCAGCACCAGGGCGGTGACGAGGGGGCCGTGGCCGCCGCCGGCCATGGCGTCGAAGGCATAGGCGCCGGACGATCCGGCCAGCAGCGCGAACGCCAGCATCAGCGCCAGGGTACCGAAGGTGGCCATGAGGATGTAGACGAAGCCGGCGCGCAGGGCGTCGGCGGATTTGTCGTGCGACACCACCATGGCCCAGGAGGCGAGCGACATCAGCTCCCAGCCGAACAGGAACGCATAGGCATCGCCCGCCACCAGCACCAGGTTCATGGCGCCCAGGAAGGCGGGGAAGAAGGGCAGCACCCGTTCCGGCGCCTGCTCGTGCCGGCCGTAGCCGAGGGCATAGAGGCTTGCGGCGACCCCGCCCAGGTTCACCACCAGCACGAAGAAGGCGGAGAGGGCGTCGAGCCGCAGGTGGGCGCCGATGACCGGCAGGCCGAGTGGCAGGGTGAGCGCGGCCGGCGCGGCGAACAGGCCGGAGAGGCCGGAGGCGAAGCCGAGCCCGCCGATGACGGCGCAGGTCCCGTAGACCAGGGGGCGCCCGGACGGCCGCCGCGCCACCGCGACCGCCAGCCCGGCGACGAGGGCGAAGGCCAGAATGGCGCACAGCGTGCCGGCCAATGGGGTTCCGGCCCATGGCGTGGCGGCGGTCCCGGCGAGGCTGGCGCCCGCGTTCATGATCTCAACCCTCCCCGCCCGCTGGCGGCAGGCGCCGGGAGGCGGATTTCAGCCGCACGCCCCGCCCGCCGGCCTCGCTCACCGCATTCTCGCCGATGAGCTCGATGCCCGCGGCTTCCAGGGCGGCCACCAGTTTCACGAGCGAGTCCACATTGCCGCGAATGACATCCTCGCTGGCCTCCATCCGCTGGATGGTGGGCACCGAGAGGCTGGACAAGGTGGCCAGGGCGCGCTGGTCGAGACCGAGCAGAGCACGGGCGGCACGAAGCTGGGCGGCGGTGATCACGCGGCACGCGAGGTTGGAATGGATGTCGTTAGGTTAAAGGCTATACCCGTCATTGTACGATTTCAACCTCAATTATTGATATATAAAACATCATAACGGGCACGTTCCGGCGGTCCTGACCGCTCCGCCCCCCTGGCCAGCGCCCCCGCTGCGAGCGGGCGGGAGAAGGCCGGGCAAGGGCTTCGAGCCGGCTTCGGCTTGAGCTTGGGCAAGGGCTTGGTTGTGTAAGGGCTTGGTTGTGTAAGGGCTTGGGCAAACGCCTCCCTCTCCGCCAGTCAGGCGCGGCGCGTGACCGGAGGATCGGGCAGGGGCCGTCGATGGCGCGGCATGGCCCTCTGCGCTGCCATGGGACCCCTCAAGCGGGGCTGCCGGCTCCGCCGCTGCCACGAGACACCGGCAAGAGACACCGGCAAGAGACACCGGCAAGAGAGTCCGCCAGGAGAGGCCCAGCAAGAGAGGCCCAGCAAGAGCCGCCGGGGCGCGTGTCTCCCGGAAACACGGTTCGGCCGCCCCTATCGCTGGCGGCGTCCCCGGCGCGGACGGGATGGCGGCGAGGCTGCCGCCGGCCGGGTCAGTCGGCGAGGCCGAGGGCCGGGGCGGCGCGCCGTTCCAGCACGTCGCGGATGGCGGCGATCAGTTCGTCTTCCTTCACCGCGAACTGGGCCGGGCGGGCGGCGCGGTATTCGGCATTGTCGGCGATGGAGGCGGCGATCTTCGCGCCCTCAACCAGGTCCTTGACCTGCACCTCGCCTGCGGCCTTCTCGTTGGAGCCCTGGATGATGACGGCCGGGGCGCCGCGCTTGTCGGCGTATTTCATCTGCGCCTTCATGCCGCCGCCGCCGAGATACATCTCGGCGCGGATGCCGTTGGCGCGCAGGTCCGACACGATCTTCATGTAGTCGGCGATGCGCTCCGGCTCCTTGTCCATGGCCAGCACCACCACCGGGCCGACCTCGGCGTCGCTGTCCATCTTGCCGAGGAAGGCGAGCGCCGAAAGCAGGCGCGACACGCCGATGGAGAAGCCGGTGGCTGGCACCTTCTCGCCGCGGAAGCGGGCCACCAGGCCGTCATAGCGCCCGCCGCCGGCCACCGAGCCGAAGCGCACCGGGCGGCCATCCTCGTCCTTGATCTCGAACGTCAATTCCGCCTCGTAGACGGGGCCGGTGTAATATTCCAGGCCGCGCACCACCGAGGGGTCGATCTTCACCCGGTCCTCATAGCCGGCGGCGGCCACCAGGGTGCGGATGAGGTTGAGCTCAGCCATGCCCTCCAGGAAGGCGGCGTTGGTGGTGAGGGCGGCGGCCAGCGCCACGTCGCCGGAAATCTCCACCTTCACCCCGTCGGCGTCGGCGCTCACGCCCTCGCCGGTGAGCATGGCCAGCACCACGGCGCTCTGGCGGGCGTCCAGCCCGGCGCCCTTGGTGAAGTCGCCGCTCTCATCCTTGCGGCCGGCGCCCAGCAGCAGCGCCACGCCCTCCGTGCCGAACTTGTCGAACTTGTCGATGGCCCGCAGCACGGTGAGCCGGCGCCCGGCATTGTCGTCGCCGCCGAGGCCGATGGCCTCCAGCACGCCGTCGAGCACCTTGCGGTTGTTGACGCGGATCACATAGTCGCCGCGCGGCACGCCGGCGGCCTCCAGCGTGTCCGCCGCCATCATGCAGATCTCGGCGTCTGCCGCCACCGAGGGGGCGCCGACGATGTCGGCATCGCACTGCATGAACTGGCGGAAGCGCCCGGGGCCGGGCTTCTCGTTGCGGAACACGTAGCCGGCACGGTGCGAGCGATAGGGCTTCGGCAAAGCGTCGTAATGCTCGGCCACATGGCGGGCCAGCGGCGCCGTCAGGTCGTAGCGCAGCGACAGCCACTGCTCGTCGTCGTCCTGGAACGAGAACACGCCGGCATTGGGCCGGTCCTGGTCGGGCAGGAACTTGCCGAGGGCGTCGGTATATTCGAACGCCGGGGTCTCCAGCGCCTCGAAGCCGTAGAGGGCATAGACGGCGCGGATCTTGGCCAGCATGGCGTGGGTGGCGGCAAGCTCCGCGCCGGTGCGGTCGGCAAGGCCGCGCGGCAGGCGGGCCTTTGGCTTCAGATCTTTCGCCATGGCACTCTTCAACGCTCGTCTTCGAGGGGAATCGTCGGGGCGTCTTAGAGGACGGGGCCTTGGGCCGCAAGGCGCCGCCGCGCCGACGGGACCGGCGCGGCGCGCATATCCGCGCGTGCGTGCCGGTCAGATCAGCGGCGGGATCGCGGGGTCGATGGGCACCTCGATCACCAGCGGGCCGTCGCCGGCGAAGCCTTCGACGACGCGGGCCTTGAGCGCCTCCAGGTCGGAAATGCGCGCGGCGGCGCAGCCATAGCCCTGGGCGAGGCGCACGATGTCGATGCCCGGGATGTCAAGGCCCGGCACGCCGGGGGTCTCCTCCAGCACCGCGAAGGACTTCAGGATTCCGTACTCGCCATTGCGCAGGGCGATGAAGACGATGGGCAGCTTGTTCTGCGCCGCGGTCCACAGCGACTGCACCGAATACTGGAACGAGCCGTCGCCAATGATGACGATGACCGGCCGGTTGCGCCCGGTGTCGCGCTCGCCCAGGGCGATGCCCACCGCGGCCGGCAGGTTCCAGCCGAGCCCGCCGGAGGCGAAGGTGAAGAAGGTTTCCGGCTCGGTGATGGGCCAGTGCTGGTGCAGGTCGGCGAGGTTCGAGGGGGATTCCTCCACCAGCACCGCGTGGGCCGGGCGCACCTGCGCCAGCGCCGCGAACACGGCGGCGGCGGTGGGCACGTCGCCGGCCGGGGCCGGGTCCGGCTGGCGGGCCGGATGGGGCGCCATGCGGTGCGGGGCCGGGGCGACGCGGCTCGCCGTCGCCGGAACCGCGGGAGGGGTGACGAGGTCGATGAGGGCGGCGGTGGCGAGCACGGCGTCCGCCACCAGGCTGTCGCCGACGGGCGCGCGGGCGGTCTCGGCCGGATCGTCGGAAATGTGCAGCAGGCGCGTGCCCTCGGGCAGGTAGTCGCCGGCCACGTAGGGATAATAGCGGAACACCGGGGCGCCGATGACGATCGCCACGTCATGCCCCTTCAGCCGGGCGCTGAGCGGGCCGATGGCGAACGGCAGGCCGCCGGCATAAAGCGGATGGTCCTCGGGGAACGGGCAGCGCTCGGAGGCCGGCGCGGCGAACACGGTGGCGCCCAGCTTCTCGGCCAGCGCCACGGCGGCGGGCCAGCCCTGGCCGCGGTCGATGGCGGCGCCGTAGATGAGGGCGGGGGCCTTGGCGGCGGACAGGATGTCGGCGAAGTCCTTCAGCCGGTCGCGGTCCGGGGCGGTGCGCCGGCCCACGGTGCGCACCACGGCGGCTCCCGCGAGCGGCTTGTCCCAATCGTCCAGCGGCAGGGAGAGGAACACCGGGCCGGCGGGGGCCTGGAGCGCGGTGGCATAGGCGCGCATGAAGGCGGCGGGCACGTCTTCCGGCCGGGCTGGCTCATAGGCCCATTTCACCCACGGGCGCGGCAGCTGGGTGGCGTCCACATTGGTCAGCCAGGGTTCCATCAGCAGCATTTCGCGGGTCTGCTGGCCGGCGGTGACGATGAGCGGCGTCTTGTTGAGGCTGGCCGTGATGAGGTTGCCCATGGCGTTGCCGAGGCCGGCCGCGGTGTGCACGTTGACGATGGCCGGCTTGCCGGTGGCCTGGGCGTAGCCGTCGGCGATGGCGATGGCGGAGGCTTCCTGCAGGGCCAGGTGATAGGTGAAGTCGGCCGGGAAGTCCTTCAGGAAGGTTTCCTCGGTGGACCCCGGGTTGCCGAAGAATGTGGTGAGCCCCAGCTTGCGCAGGAGGTCATGGGTGACGGTGCGGACGGTGGATGTCGGCGTCTGCTCGGCCATTCGCTTGTCCTTTTGGAGCCTGCCCCTGGTGCGTGTCCCCTGGTGCGCGCCTCTGGAGCATGCCCTCTGGAGCCTGCCCCGGGGGCTCAGCCCCGGGCGCCGCGATTCGGGACGTTCCGTCAGGCTCGCCGAAACGCAGCGGAATCGCCAGTCCCGGATGGGAAGCCGGCGGGCCGGGCGGTCAGCCGGCCACGTAGACCCGGGTGCCCAGCGGCACGCGCTCGTAGAGGTCGATGATGTCCTGGTTGAGCAGGCGGATGCAGCCCGAGGACACCTGCTGGCCGATGCTCCAGGGCTCGATGGTGCCATGGATGCGGAACATGGTGTCGCGCTCGCCGTCGTAGAGATAGAGCGCGCGCGGGCCCAGCGGATTATCCTCGCCGCCCGGCAGGCCGGCCGCATAGGGGCCGTAGCGCTGCGGCTGCAGCTTGATCATGTTGGCGGTGGGTGTCCAGTGCGGCCACTTTTCCTTGCGCTTGATGGTGGCCCAGCCCTTGAAGGAATAGCCCTGCTTGCCCACGCCCACGCCATAGCGCAGCGCCCGGCCGTCCTTCTGCACCAGATAGAGGAACTTGTCGTTGATATCGACGACGATGGTGCCCGGCGCCACCGGCGGCAGGTGGCGCGGATAGGCCACCTCCTGGCGCAGGAACTGAGGGTCCACCTCGCTGATGTCGATGGCGTCCACCGCGTGCGGCTCGCCTTCGACCGGGCCGTACATGCGGGCCATGGGATGGACCGGCGGCGGTGAGTTGGTGACGCAGGCGGCGAGCGCCAGTGGCGCCCCGAGGACGAACAGGCGACGCGTGAGACGCTCAGGCTTTAGGGGATCACTGGCCATGGTGTGCCCAACAGGAGACGGAACGGGGTGCCGTCGCGCGTCGACGCGCGGCTCACGACGGGGAGCCCGCCGGCTTCAGCGCATCTAATCGCGGTAAGGTGGCATTAAGGTTAACGCGGCAAGAAAAACCGACGGCGCGATCTCGCAAGCGCGAGATGAGCTGTAGCACGCAGGGTCCGCCTCCGGGTGTCCTGCATGCAACACCCGCCGAACGAATGGATTTTCAGGCGATGTTTTCGCGCAATCGTGAGCGCTCTCACGGCAGCTCCGCCACCGTGCCGGGGGTGACCGCGAAGCGCTGGGCACCGGCGAGGGCGGCGAAGGCCGCGGGGTCGGCGCCGGTCATCCAGACCTGGGCGCCGAGCCGCGCCAGGGCCTCGAACAGGCCGGCGCGCCGCTGCGCATCGAGATAGGCGGCCACGTCGTCCAGCAGTAGCACCGGCGACAGGCCCTGCATGGCCGCCACCAGCCGGGCGTGGGACAAGGTGAGGCCGATCAGCAGGGACTTCTGCTCGCCGGTGGAGCAGCGGGCGGCCGGAAGGCCCTTGTCGCCATGGCTGACCTGGAGATCGGTGAGGTGGGGGCCTTCCAGGGTGCGGCCGGCGGCGCGGTCGCGGCTGCGATTGGCGCGCAGCAGGGCGCGGTAGCGATCCTCCACCTCCAGCGCCGGTGCCGTGGCGATGAGCCGTTCCACCGCGCCGTCGAGGGTGATCTGGGCGAACGGGAAAGGGGAGGTCTCGTCGCGGTGGGCCGCGATCTCGGCGGCGAGGCGCGACACCGTCTCCAGCCGCGCGGCCGCCACCGCCACCGCCAGCTCCGCCAGCTCGTGCTCGACGGCGTCGAGAAAGCGTGGCGCGCCGTTTTCCTCCAGCAGGCGGTTGCGGGCCCTGAGGCTCCGCTCGAGCCCGTTGACGCGTGAGCCGTGGCTGGCGTCCACCGCCAGCACCAGCCGGTCGAGATAGCGCCGCCGCTCGGCCGGCGGCCCGGTGAACAGGCCGTCCATCTCCGGGGTCAGCCAGATCACTTTCAGATGATCGAGGAAGGCGGTGGCGGAGGCGACCGGCTCGCCGTCGATGCGGCAGCGGCGCTGGGTGGCCTCGGGCGTCTCCAGCCCCGTGCCGAGCCGCACCTCGCCGAGCGCGCCGTCCACCTGGGCCGAAACCGCCCAGGCCGCCGCCCCGCCCGCGCCGCCGGCCTGGTGGCCGATCTCGGTGAGTTGCGCCCGCCGCAGGCCGCGCCCGGGGGAGAGCAGGGAGAGCGCTTCCAGCACGTTGGTCTTGCCGGCGCCGTTGGGGCCGGTCAGCACCACCGGCCCGTCGCCCACGGCGAGGCGCGCCGACACATAGGAGCGGAAGCGGGTGAGGGCGAGGGTGCGGATGCGGGCGTGGGACATGGCCGGAAATCACGGAGGCGCGGCGCGTGGCGCCGCTGTCGCGCGCCGCGCCCGCCGGCGGCGCGCGGGGGCGCTCACACCCGCATGGGCATCAGCACGTAGAGGGAATCGGTCTTGGTGGAATCGCGCACCAGGGTCGGCGAGCCGGGATCGGCGAGCTTCAGCTCCGCCGTGTCGCCTTCGAGCTGGCTGGTGATGTCCAGCAGGTAGCGCGAGTTGAAGCCGATCTCCAGCGGCTCGGAGGCGTAGTCCACCTCCAGCTCCTCGGTGGCGCTGCCCGAATCGGGATTGGTCACGGAAAGGGTCAGCTTGCCGTCGGCAAGCGCCAGCTTCACCGCCCGCCCGCGCTCGCTGGACACGGTGGAGACGCGGTCGACGGCGGCGGCGAACTCGTCCTTGTCCACGTTCAGGGTCTTGTCATTGCCCTGGGGGATGACGCGGCCGTAATCGGGGAAGGTGCCGTCGATGAGCTTGGAGGTGAGCACGATGGCGCCCACCTGGACCCGGATCTTGGTGGTGGAGACCGAGACGGTGGCCTCCGCCTCCTTGTCCTCCAGCAGCTTCTGGATCTCGGCCACGGTCTTGCGCGGCACGATTACGCCCGGCAGGCCGGTGGCGCCCTCCGGCGCCTCCAACTCGGCCTGGGCGAGACGGTGGCCGTCGGTGGCGACCGCCCGCAGCATGGGCTTGCCGGTGGCGGCGGCCTCGGTCACATGCAGGTAGATGCCGTTGAGGTAGTAGCGCGTCTCCTCGGTGGAGATGGCGAACTGGGTCTTGTCCACCAGGCGGCGGAACTCCACCCCCTTCACCTTGAAGGTGTGGGGGAAGTCGCCGGCGGCGAGGTCCGGGAAGTCGGCCTCGGGCAGGGTCTGCAGCTGGAACCGGGCGCGGCCGGCGCGCACCGTGAGGGTGCCGCGCTCGCCGCCGGCCTCGAGCTGAACCTGGGCGCCGTCCGGCAGCTTGCGGACGATGTCGTAGAGCACGTGGGCGGGCACCGTGGTCGCTCCCGCCTGGCCCACCTCCGCCGGCACCGTCTCCACCACCTCCAGGTCGAGGTCGGTGGCCTTCAGCTCCAGCCCCGGCTTGCCGGCGCGGATCAGCACGTTGGCGAGGATCGGGATGGTGTTGCGCCGCTCGACGACGCGATGCACATGGCTGAGCGACTTGAGAAGCTCGGCGCGCTCGACGGTGACCTTCATGGCCCTGGCCCGTTTGCTCTTCGCTCTGGAGCCGCGCTCCACCGGTTCCGGTCGGTCCGGGCGGCGGGGCCGTCTCCAAATTCAAGGATTAGGAACGTCGGCCCGATTCTCCCCGGGGTGGGGCGGACCGGACGTGCTCCAGGGTGGCCGGCATTCGCAGCTGCGAGCGCCGGGCCGCCGACATTGCCGCCCGTGCCGGCGCAAAGCAAGGGCGGGCGGCGAAAATCGCGCGACGGTTCCGCTTGTCCTGCCAATCCACAGGCGCCGCCGCACGGCGTGGCAGCGTCCGCGCCGCAAAACGCCGAAGGCCGGCGGGTGTCGCCCGCCGGCCTTCGGATCCCTGCGCCTCGGGGCCGGTCCTGGAGCCTCAGGCTTCCAGGATGGCGCGCTTCAGCACCTCGATCTCGTCGGCGAGGGCGCGGTCGGTGCCCATCAGGCGGTCGATCTTGCGCACCGCGTGGAGCACCGTGGTGTGGTCGCGGCCGCCGAAGCGCCGGCCGATCTCCGGCAGCGAGCGCAGGGTGAGCGTCTTGGCCAGGTACATGGCCACCTGGCGCGGCTTCACCACGTTGGCGGTGCGGCGCTGGGACAGGATGTCGGCGCGCGAAACGTTGTAATGCTTGGCGACGATGCGCAGGATGTCGTCCACCCGCACCCGCTTGGGGTCGCTCGGGCGGATCAGGTCCTTGATGGCGTTCTCCGCCATCTCCAGGGTGACCGGCTCACCGGTGAGCTGGTTGAAGGCCAGCAGCTTGTTGAGCGCGCCATCGAGATCGCGCCCGCTCTGGCCCACGGAATGGGCGAGGAATTCCAGCACCGGCGCCGGCACGGCGAATCCCTTGTGCTGCTCGGCCAGGGTCTGGTGGCGCGACTTCAGGATCTGCAGGCGCAGGTCTTCCTCGAGCTGGCCGAGCTCGACCACGAGGCCGCCGGCCAGGCGCGAGCGCACCCGCTCGTCGAGGTGCTCAAGCTCGGAGGGCACGCAGTCGGCGGCCAGCACCACCTGCCGCCCGCCGTCCAGCAGGGCGTTGAGAGTGTGGCAGAATTCCTGCTGCAGGTTGTTGCCCTTGAGGAACTGGAGGTCGTCGATCACCAGCGTGTCGATGGTGCGCAGGGCGTCCTTGAAGGCGATGGCCGAATGGGTCTTCAGGGCGGCGACGAAGCCGTACATGAAGCGCTCGGCGGTCAGATAGATGGCGCGACGGCCGTTCTGGCCCGCCGCCCAGACCACCGCCTGCAGCAGGTGGGTCTTGCCCAGTCCCACGGCGGCATGGAGATAGAGCGGGTTGAACACCGGATTGGCGCCGCTGGCGGCTTCCGCCACCTGGCGGGCGGCCGCATGGGCAAGGGAGTTCGACTTGCCGACCACGAAGGTCTCGAAGGTCAGGCGCGGGTCCAGCGGCGAGCCGGACGACATGTCGGATGCCAGGCTGTTTACGCTCGCGCTGCTTGCCGCAGCGGCGGGAGCGGGGCTGGCGGCGGCCGCCTGCGGGGCCGGGCCGGAGGCGGCAGCGGGACGCGCCTCGGGGCTGCGCTCGCTCACCACCTCGCGCCGGCCGGTGGCCTTCAGCGGCATGGGGCGGGCCACGGCGGAGCGCACCGCCACGTCGACGCGGCGGCGGGCGCCGCTTTCCTCGGCGAACAACTCGCAGATGCGGGGCAGGTAGTTTTCCTGGATCCAGGACTTCAGGAATCGCGTCGGCACCGACAGATGCACCGCCTCGCCGGTCAGCGCGTCCAGCTCCATGCGGGCGAACCAGCTCGAGAACTTCTCTTCTCCGATCTCGTCGTGCAGGCGCTGGCGAACGCGCTCCCAAGGGGTCATTTCGGCATCGGTCCCAACTGTGACGGCGAGGCCGGCCGGAAAGGCGGCTCTGCCGGGTTGTGTGTCATCGGCGGAATGCTGTTTGAGCATGAAAGGCCTGCCGCGCGCGAGGCGCGTTCCCATTTGTGGCGCAAAAGGCAGCCGCGCCCGGACGGGCTGCGTGGACCTTCTGCGGGGTTTGAATCGGGTGGCGCGGGCGATGCCCGCCTGCGGACGACCTAGCGCGCCATCATGCGCTCGCCATCGCGGGGGAGCCTGGACATCCCAGCGGCCGTGTCGCTGAGGGGCGGGCCATACGCAGCACAGGACGGCCGAGTGGAAGCGAAAGCTGCTGCATTCGATGCGCCAGTTGTGCGTGAAGTCATAGCCGCCCCATCTACCGCCGGCGGACCCGCCCGGCTGTCGCTTGAATGAACCAGATTTCCTGTTGCTTTGAAATCATCCAGGAGTGGAACCGATGTCCGCTCTTAGCATAGCCCCGTCAGGTTGAAGTCCATGCAGGTGCACCGGCCGTGGGTGCATGGAATGTCATGTGTACGTAAAGCCACGACATTCCCTCCTCCTCTTTCATGAAGAGCCTCGAAACCTTCAAGCTGTCGGTGAAAACTCGGTGTCGCTCCCGAGGTGAAGCTGACCATACACAGCCCCCCGGGGGGGTGCAACGCCTTTCCCCTCGCCCATGGGATAGCGGGTAAAAAGGTCGCTGCGGGGGGCTTTCGCGGGCCTGTCCCTCAGTCGGCAAACCTCTGGCCAAGCTATCAGAATCCGAGGCTTCCGTAGCATCGTGCCGCTGGCGTGGGAGGCGCGGGCTGCGGTGTTTTCATACCCCGGCCGGACGCCGGCCGGTCCGCCTCCCGGGCTTTGCCCCATAAGTCGCTAAGCTGCATATCGATTTTCTGCGCGATCGGAGGCCGGTGGGGTGTGCAGCGCGAAAGCGGGCCGGGCGGGCCGACTTGACGCGCGCCGCCGAGTGCGCCGTCCGCCGATTCTCATCCTCGCCGGGCGTCCGCCCGGTGGGGGAACGAAAAAGGCCCGGCACAGCCGGGCCTTTTCGAACCTGCGAACGAAGCGGCCGGATGGCCGCCCTGGAGATCAGGCGCTGAGCTTGCGCACCCGGGCCGCCAGGCGCGACACCTTGCGGGAGGCCGTGTTCTTGGGCAGCACGCCCTTGGTGACGGCGCGCATGATCTCGGGCTCCGCCGCCTTGAACGCGGCGCTGGCCGCCGCCGGATCGCCGGCGGTGAGGGCGTCCTCGAGCTTGCGCAGATAGGTGCGCACGCGCGAGCGGCGCGAGCGGTTCACTTCAGTCCGGCGCTCGATCTTGCGCGCCGCTTTCTTGGCGGAAGGCGTATTGGCCATCGGCCGTCCTTGCTGGTTTGCGCACTGCGGATCGATGCCTTGCGGCCAACCCGTCCTGCGTTGGAATGGGTGAACACGCGGGCGGCTCGCGCCACCTGCGAAGTGCCGGGCTTATAGGGGGCGTGGGCGCGCGCGTCAAGACGGCACCCGCCGGGCCGGGGAAGTGGGCGGCCGACCGCCGGTGCCGGCGGCATCTGCCGGACCCCGGCGCTTTTTGCGCCGCCGGGCGGCTGGACGAAAACGGCCTCCATCGCGTATGTCCTGCCGACGCTCTATATATGCGCGCACCCGGGCGTTCGGGGCGGACGCGCCGGAGCAGGCGGAGCCGAGGGCCGAGAACACGGCCGGCCTTAGGGCAGACAGGAGCGGGGGGCAGGCATGAGCGACGTGGCTGTGAGCGATCGTCCGGTGAACGACAGCCTGGTGACGGTGTTCGGGGGCTCCGGCTTCCTGGGTCGCCATGTGGTGCGGGCGCTGGCGCTCCGGGGCTACCGCTTGCGGGTGGCGGTGCGGCGGCCCGAGCTCGCCGGCTTCCTGCAGCCGCTGGGCTATGTGGGCCAGATCCAGGTGGTCCAGGCCAACGTGCGCTTCCCCGAGTCGGTGGAGCGGGCGGTGGCCGGGGCCGACGCCGTGGTGAACCTGGTGGGCGTCCTGGCGGAGAGCGGGCGGCAGAGCTACGACGCGGTGCATGTGGCTGGCGCCCGGACCGTGGCGGGCGCGGCCGCCAAGGCCGGCATTCCGCTGGTGCATGTCTCCGCCATCGGCGCCGACGCCGCGTCCCCCTCCGGCTACGGCCGCAGCAAGGCGGATGGCGAGGCGGCGGTGGCCGCGGCGCACGGGTCGGCTGTGATCCTGCGTCCGTCCCTGGTGTTCGGTCCTGAGGACACCTTCTTCAATCGTTTCGCAGCCCTGGCGCAGCTGTCGCCGGTGGTGCCGCTGATCGGCGGCGGCGCCACCCGCTTCCAGCCGGTGTTCGTGGGTGACGTGGCCCTGGCGGTGCAGCGGGCGGTCGACGGCAAGGCCACCGCCGGCGCCGTCTACGAGCTGGGCGGCCCGGAGGTGCGTTCGTTCCGGGAGCTGATGCAGCTCATCCTGCGCGAGATTGGCGCCCGGAAGCTGCTGCTCAATGTGCCGTTCGGCCTCGCCAGCCTGGTGGCGGGCCTCACCCAATGGATTCCGGGCGCGCCGCTGACGCGCGACCAGGTGGCGCTGCTGCGGGTCGACAATGTGGTGTCGCAGGCGGCCACGGCCGAGGGGCGCACGCTCAAAGGGCTCGCCGTCACGCCCACGGCGCTGTCGGTGGAACTGCCCACCTATCTCTGGCGATTCCGCAAGGCGGGCCAGTTCACGCAGTTGGAAGTCTGACGGGCTGGCGCCCGCCGGCTCCACCGGCGGGCGCCAGCGGGCGGCCTTGGCGTCGCTCACGGAAAGTCCCCGCGGCGGGCCGGATGTCATCCGGGGATCTGATCCATGGGATTTGAAATCAAGATTTGCGGCCTGAAGACGCTGGAGGCTCTCGACGCGGCGCTGGCCGCCGGGGCCGACATGGTCGGCTTCGTGCATTTTCCCCGCAGCCCGCGCCATCTGGCGCTGGCCGCGGCGCCGGCCCTGTCGGCGCACGCGCGCGGCCGGGCGCTGCGGGTGGCGCTGGTGGTGGATGCGGACGACGCCCTGCTGGCCGACGTGATCGCCGCCCTCGACCCCGACCTGCTGCAGCTGCATGGCCACGAGGCACCGGAGCGGGTGGCCGAGGTTCGCGCCCGGTTCGGCCGGCCGGTGATGAAGGCGCTGCCGGTAGCAGTGCGGGCGGACCTCGACCGGGTGGGCGCGTATGCCGCCGCCAGCGACCGGCTGCTGTTCGACGCCAAGCCCGCCCCCGGTGCCGCGCTGCCGGGCGGCAACGGGCGGACCTTCGACTGGGGGCTGATCCGCGGCCTTGACGCCGGTCGCCCGGTCATGCTTTCCGGAGGGCTTGACGCCGGCAACGTCGCCGAGGCCGTCGCCGCCACCGGCGTGGGCGGGGTGGACGTGTCCTCGGGCGTGGAAAGTGCGCCTGGCGTGAAGTCGCCCGAGAAGATCCACGCCTTCGTCGCCGCTGCGCGCCGGGCAAAAGCCGGCGCAGCCGAGACCCTAAACCCCTCACTGAAGGCCCAGGCTTCGTGAACGCGCTCAATTCCTACCGCACCGGGCCCGACGACAACGGCCATTTCGGCATCCATGGCGGGCGCTTCGTCGCCGAGACCCTGATGCCGCTCATCCTGGAGCTGGAGGCGGCCTACAAGGCGGCCCGGGCCGACCCGGCCTTTCAAGCCGAGATGGACGGTTACCTGTCCCATTACGTGGGCCGGCCCTCGCCGCTCTATTTCGCCGAGCGCCTCACGGAGCATCTCGGCGGCGCCAAGGTTTATTTGAAGCGCGAGGAGCTGAACCACACCGGCTCCCACAAGGTGAACAACGTGCTGGGCCAGATCCTGCTGGCCCGCCGCATGGGCCGCACGCGGATCATCGCCGAGACCGGCGCCGGCCAGCACGGTGTCGCCACCGCCACCCTGTGCGCCCGCTTCGGCCTGAAGTGCGTGGTCTACATGGGCGCGGTGGACGTGGAGCGGCAGGCGCCCAACGTGTTCCGCATGAAGCTGCTGGGCGCCGAGGTGGTGCCGGTGCAGTCCGGCTCGCGCACCCTCAAGGACGCCATGAACGAGGCGCTGCGCGACTGGGTGACCAACGTTTCCGATACCTTCTACTGCATCGGCACGGTGGCCGGCCCGCACCCCTATCCCTCCATCGTGCGCGACTTCCAGTCCATCATCGGCCGCGAGACGCGGGCGCAGATGCAGGCGCTGGAGGGGCGCCTGCCGGACAGCCTGGTGGCGGCGGTGGGCGGTGGCTCCAACGCCATGGGCCTGTTCCATGAGTTCCTGGATGACCCCGGGGTCGAGATCTTCGGGGTCGAGGCCGCGGGGCGCGGCATCGAGACCGGCGAGCACGCGGCCTCCATCGCCGGCGGCCGGCCCGGCGTGCTGCATGGCAACCGCACCTATCTGCTCATGGACGGCGACGGCCAGATCACCGAGGCCCATTCCATCTCCGCCGGCCTGGATTATCCCGGCATCGGGCCGGAGCATTCCTGGCTCAACGACGTGGGCCGGGTGAAATATCTGTCGTGCACCGATCAGGAGGCGCTCGACGCGTTCCAGCTTCTGACCCGGCTGGAGGGCATCATTCCCGCGCTCGAATCCGCCCATGCGGTGGCCAAGGTGATCGAGCTCGCGCCGCAGCGGCCCAAGGATCATCTGATGGTGGTCAATCTCTCCGGCCGGGGCGACAAGGACGTGCCGCAGGTGGCCGAGATTCTGGGAGCCCGCTTATGACGACGAACAGCGTCCGTATCGCCTGCGCCCTCGCACTCTCCCTCGCCAGTGGCGGCGCCCTGGCGGCGGGCGGGCCGGCGGGGCTGACGCTCTCCACCAACACGCTGCGCACGGATGCCGCCGGGGCCTTCATCTCGGTGGCGGTGCAGAACACGGCGTCCACCACCTTCGGTCAGGTGGTGGTGAGCTGCACCTTCACCGGCGGGGGGCGGACGCTGGGCACCTCGTCCACCACCTTGTTTTCCCTGGTGGGCGGCACCACCGGCAACGATCAGGTTCGCCTGATGGGCGCCACCGCCGCCACCGCCGCCGCCTGCGAGATCACCAGCGCCCAGTGAGCGCGACCGCTCCCGCTCAAGGGGCGGCAACCATGGCATTCCCGATCCGATGACCACCCGCATCGCCGCCCGCTTCGCCGCGCTCAAGGACGAGGGCCGTCCCGGCCTCGTGACCTTCATCACCGCCGGCGACCCCGACGCCGAGACCGCCCTCGGCATCCTGAAGACGCTGCCGGGCGCCGGCGCCGACATCATCGAACTCGGCATTCCGTTCACCGATCCCATGGCCGACGGCCCGGCCATCCAGGCCGCCGGCCTGCGCGCCCTCAAGGGCGGCCAGACCCTGGCCAAGACCCTGGCCATGGCCCGCGTGTTCCGGGCGGAGGACGACGCCACGCCGATCGTGCTGATGGGCTATTACAATCCCATCTACGTCTATGGCGTGGAGCGGTTCCTGGCGGATGCCCGCGCCGCCGGGGTGGACGGCCTCATCGTGGTGGACCTGCCGCCGGAGGAGGACGCGGAATTGTGCCTGCCGGCGCTCGCCGCCGGGCTCGACTTCATTCGCCTCGCCACTCCCACCACCGACGACGCGCGCCTGCCCACGGTGCTGAAGCACACGGCCGGCTTCGTCTATTATGTGTCGATCACCGGCATCACCGGCTCGGCCACCCCGGACGCCGACGCTGTGGGCCGCGCGGTGGCGCGCATCAAGAGCCATACCGACCTGCCGGTGGCGGTGGGCTTCGGCGTGAAGACACCCGAGCAGGCGCGGGCCATCGCCGCCGGTGCCGATGCGGTGGTGGTGGGCTCCGCCCTGGTGGAGACCGTGCGGCGCACCCTGGATGCGGAGGGCAAGGCCACCGCAAACACCGTTCCCGCCGTGGAAGCGCTGGTGACGAGCCTGGCGGAGGCGGTGCGCAGCGTTCGCCGCTGAGGGCCGGCAGGCGCGCGCGAGGCGGCCGCGACCGCGGGCCGCCCGGCCATGCCGCGGTGGTTGTTCGATGGAGCCGCACCACGACCCTGACCGATTTCGCGTGGCTGGCTTTGGCCGCCTATGGCGTCCATATGCTGGAGGAATACCAGCTCAACTGGCGGGACTGGGCGCGCGCCGTCATCGGCCTGCCGGTGGAATGGAGTGACTGCCATGTCACCAACGCCGTGGTGGTGGTGCCGGGGATCGTCCAGGCGGAGCTGGCGCCCCGGGTTCCGCTGGCGCCGCTCGGCTTCGCGGCGCTGATGGCGTCGCCGGTGGTCCTTCTGAAAGTCAGGTCTCATCCCCTCTTTCGACAGGACCGCTGAGCGCACCGCGCGCGACAGCGGACTTTGCCGCACTTTCGCCGCGACGGGCTTGCCATTAGAGAGAGTTGCGGAAATGCTGCAGCGCGACGCGCGGCGGTGTCCGTCCGCCCCCGGAGATGACCCCTGTGAACTGGATTTCCAACGTCGTCCGCCCCAAGATCCGCGATTTCCTGGCGCGCCGCGAGGTTCCGGAGAACCTGTGGGTGAAGTGCCCCGAGACCGGGCAGATGGTGTTCCACAAGGATCTCGAGGCCAATCTCTATGTGATTCCGAGCTCCGGCTATCACATGCGCATGGACGCGGTGAAGCGCTTGAAGGCCACCTTCGACGACGGCGCCTATGACGAGGTGCCCCTGCCGGAGGTCGCCACCGATCCGCTGAAGTTCCGCGACGAGCGGCGCTACATCGATCGCCTGAAGGACGCCCGCGCCAAGACCGGCTACCAGGATGCGGTGAAGGTGGCCACCGGCCTGCTGGAAGAGCTGCCAGTCACCATCGCTGTGCAGGATTTCGGCTTCATGGGCGGCTCCCTGGGCATGGCTGCCGGCGAGGCGGTGGTGAAGGGGCTGGAAACGGCGGCGGCCAAGGGCACGCCCTTCATCATGTTCGCCGCCTCGGGCGGGGCGCGCATGCAGGAGGGCATCTTGTCCCTCATGCAGATGCCGCGCACCACAGCCGCCATCCAGGAGCTGCGCGAGCAGCGCAAGCCCTACATCGTGGTGCTCACCAACCCGACCACCGGCGGCGTCACCGCCTCCTACGCCATGCTGGGCGATGTGCAGATTGCCGAGCCCGGCGCCCTCATCGGCTTCGCCGGCCCGCGCGTGATCGAGCAGACCATCCGCGAGAAGCTGCCGGACGGCTTCCAGCGGGCCGAATATCTCTTTGCCCACGGCATGCTCGACATGGTGGTGCATCGCCACCAGATGCGCGAGACCCTCGGCCGGCTCACGCGCCTGCTCATGAAGGCGCCGGCGCTGCCGCCCCAGGGCCGGCTGACCGGCCCGGCCGCGGCCTGAGGCGTCCGAAGGCAGACACGATCATGGCCCTGGCAAAGCGGAAATCGGAGCCCGTGGAGATCCTGGCGCGCCTCTCGGCCCTGCATCCCAAGAAGATCGACCTGTCACTGTCCCGCATGGAGCGGCTGATGGCCGCCCTCGGCCATCCCGAGCGGCGCCTGCCGCCGGTCATCCACGTGGCCGGGACCAATGGCAAGGGCTCCACCATCGCCTTCATGCGCGCCATGCTGGAAGCCTCCGGCCGCCTGGTGCACGTCTATACCTCGCCGCACCTGGTGCGCTTCAACGAGCGCATCCGCCTCGGCGCGCCGGACCGCGGGCGACTGGTGAGCGACACGCTGCTGGCCGATGCCCTCGACCGGGTGGAGGCGGCCAATGCCGGCGCGCCCATCACCTTCTTCGAGATCACCACGGCGGCGGCCTTCCTGCTGTTCTCCGAGCATCCGGCCGACGTGCTGCTGCTGGAGGTGGGCCTGGGCGGCCGCCTGGACGCCACCAACGTGGTGCCCTCGCCGCGCACCAGCGTCATCACCCCGGTCTCCATCGACCATGTGGATTTCCTCGGCGCCACGGTGGCCGCCATCGCCGGTGAAAAGGCCGGCATCATCAAGCCGCGGGTGCCGGTGGTGGTGGGCGAGCAGCAGGGCGAGGCGCTGGCGGTGATCGAGCGGGCGGCACGGCGGCTGGCGGCGCCGCTGTTCGTGCGCGGCGAGCACTGGCATGTGCAGGAGGAGGCAGGCCGGCTGGTCTATTCCGACGAGGATGGGCTGGTGGACCTGCCGCGCCCGCGCCTGGTGGGGCCGCACCAGGTCGACAACGCCGGCCTCGCGGTGGCGGCGCTGCGCAGCCTGCGCCTGCCCGGTCCCGTGCAGGAGGCGGGCATTCTCGCCGCCGAATGGCCGGCGCGGCTGCAGCGCCTCGCCACCGGCGCGCTGGTGGCGCGGGCACCCGGCGGCGCCGAGGTCTGGCTCGACGGGGGCCATAACGCCGCCGGCGGAGCGGCGCTCGCCCACGCCCTGTGCGGGCTGGAAGAGCGCTATTCGCGGCCGCTGGTGATGATCGTCGGCATGCTGGGCACCAAGGATGTCAGCGGTTTTCTCAGCCCGTTCGCCGGCCTCGTCCGCGAGGCCATCGCCGTGCCGGTGCCGGACAACCCGGCCGGCCTCAAGCCGGAAGAGGTGGCGCAGGCCGCCGCCGGCCTCGGCATCCGGGCCCGGGTCGCGGCGGACGTGGCGAGCGCCCTCGACAGCCTCTCCGCGTTGCCGATGGTGCCGCCGGCGCGGGTGCTGATCTGCGGCTCGCTCTATCTCGCCGGCTCGGTGCTGGAGGCCAACGGCACCCCGGTGACCTGACGCGCCCGCCGCGAGGCGGGGCCGCGCCTGTGAATGGCGGGGGTGGAGCCGGCGCCCGGGCGGCCACGGCGCCGCGCCCCTTCAACGCTTTCTGGCGCTCCGGTAAAGTCTGGTTGACGAAATCGTGCTTGATTCGACGCCGGAAGGCTTCGTTCGCGCGTGGGATGCGCGGGGCGTTTGCCTGCGGCCGCCGATGGCGTGGCCGTAACGGTGGCCCTTCCCGGCTGTCGTGGTTCCACGCGACGGGGTGAGGCGGCGCGCGTCAAAACGAGCGGGCGCCGGGCGCGGGGGACCGGGCGCTCCGCGCGGCGGCCCCGATCACGGTTCACGAGCCGCTGGGTCCGGCGGGCGGGCGGACAGCGGTTCCAGGAAGAGGGCAGGGGCGAATGGCGGGGCGCGGCGTGACGACGATGGCGGCAAGGCTCCGGGGGCTGCGGCTCGGGGCGCGGCGGCCATCGGGCCCGGATGCGTCGGGTCCAACTGTGATCGGGCGAAGCGCTGCCGGGCGCGCGCTGCCGCTTCTGCTGACCTCGACCGCCCTCACCGCCTGGAGCGCGCCCGCCGTCGCTGCCGGCATGGGCGGCACGCTCGCGACCGCCTCGCCCTGGCTGGCCCTGGGCGCCGCCGCCGCGGCGGCGGCCTGGATGCTGGGCGAGCGCCGGGCACGGCTGGCGCAGGCCGCCGCCAGCGCCGCCGAAGCGCGGGCCGAGCAGGCCGCCGGCAGCGCCGCGCGGGCGCGGGCCGAGGCCCACAGCCTGCGGGTCCTGCTCGGCGCGGGCGCCGATTGCGCGCTGATCTGGCTGCGGCCGGGGGACGCGGCGGATTGTTTCGGCGTGCAGGAGGAGGCTCGCGCGGGCTGGCTCGGCGCGGCCGGCGCGCGGGAGGTGGACCTCGCGGTGGCCGCCCTGCGCGGCGGACAGGAGAACATCGAGCGCGGGCTCACGTCGGCCGATGGCCGGGCGTTCCGCATCGTCGGCCGCACCCTGAACGGCGCCGGCGTGGTCATGGTGCATCCGCTGCCGGCCGGCGAGCGCCCTGCGGACCGCGAGATGCTGGCGGGGCTGACCGCGGTGCTCCACGCGGCGCCGGCGCCGGCCTGGCTCCGGGCCGCCGATGGGGCGCTGACCTATGTGAACCCGGCCTTCGTGGCCGCGGTGGGCGCGGCCTCCGCCGAGGAGGCGCGGGCCCAGGGGCTGGACCTGCTCGACAGCAAGGCCCGCGCCGCGGCCGCCAGCGCCGAGCGCGGCTCCGGCGCCTTCCAGGGCCGGGTGCGGGCGGTGGCGCGCGGCCGGCGCCGCCAGCTCGACGTGGTGGAGGTGGCCGGCCCGTTCGGCATCGCCGGCCTGGCGGTGGACGCCACCGACGTGGAGGCGGCCCGGGCCGAGACCGCGCGCACCGTGGCCGCCCATCGGCGCACCCTGGACCAGCTCACCACGGCGGTGGCCATCTTCGGCGCCGACGAGCGGCTGGTGTTCCACAATGCCGCTTATGAGCGGCTGTTCGATTTCTCGCCGGCCTTCCTGGACCAGCGGCCTTCGGACGGCCAGATCCTCGACAACCTGCGCACCCGCCGCAAGGTGCCCGAGCAGGCCGATTTTCCGGCCTGGCGGGCGCAATTGCGCGAGGCCTATCGGGCGCTGGAGCCGGTGAACGACTGGTGGCACCTGCCCGGCGGCGAGATGCTGCGGGTGGTCATCACCCCCAACGCCGAGGGCGGCGTCACCTATCTGTTCGACGACCTGTCCGAGCATGTGGCGCTGGAAAGCCGCTACAACACCTTGATCCGCATCCAGGGCGAGACGCTGGACGCGCTGGCCGAGGCGGTGGCGGTGTTCGGCTCCGACGGGCGGCTGCATCTCTATAACGAGGCGTTCCTGTCGCTGTGGACGCTCGATGCCCAGGCGCTTGGCGACAAGCCCCATATCGACGCGGTGGCGGCGCTGTGCCGCTCGCGTCACGGCGAGAGCGCGGCCTTCTCGCGCATCCGCTCGGTGGTGACCGCCATGGAACACCGCGAGGCCCAGACCCTGCGCCTGGAGCGGGCCGACGGGCGGGTGCTGGACGGCACCGCCCAGCCGCTGCCCGACGGCGGCACCCTGGTCACCTTCCGCGATGTCACCGATAGCGTGAAGGTGGAGCGGGCGCTGATCGAGCGGGCCGAGGCGCTGGAGGCGGCGGACAAGCTGAAGAACGCGTTCGTCAGCCATGTCTCCTATCACCTGCGCACGCCGCTCAACACGCTGATGGGTTATGCGGACATGCTGCGGGAAGGCATGGCCGGCCCGCTCAACACCCGCCAGCGCGACTATCTCGACCACATGCGCCTGTCCTCCGACCAGCTGCGGGCGCTCATCGACGACATCCTGGACCTCGCCAGCATCGACGCCGGCGCCATGGAGCTGGACCTGACCGAGGTGGACGTGGGCGAGATGCTGGAGAGCGTCGCCGAGGCCGCCCACGACCAGCTGGAGACGGCGCGGGTGCGCCTCGTCATGGCGGTGCCGCGGGATGCGGGCCGGTTCACCGCCGATCCCAAGCGGGTGCGGCAGATCCTGTTCAACCTGCTCACCAACGCCATCGCCGCCTCGCCCGAGGGCGGCACGGTGACGCTCGGCGCCGAGCGCCGGCCGCAGGCGCTGTCGCTCACGGTGAGCGACGAGGGGCCGGGCGTGCCGCCGGAACTGGCGGAAACCCTGTTCGAGCGGTTCGAGAGCCGCAATTCCAACCCGCGCCATCGCGGCGTGGGGCTGGGCCTTGCCATCGTGCGCTCCTTCATGACCCTGCATGGCGGCTCGGTGAGCGTGGTGCCGGCGGCGACCCGCCAGCCCGGCGCGCGGGGCACCCTCGCCACCTGCGTCTTCCCCCTGCCCGGAACCTCGCACCAGGAAGCGGCCTGATGAGTGCCTTCATCCAGCGCATCGCCGGCGAGCCCGGCGCCTATCAGGTCGTCCTGCCCGACCTCGTCGCCACCGAGCGCCTCGGCGTGGTGCTCGCCTCCTGGTTCGGCGCCAACGACACCATCACCCTGAGCGGCGACCTGGGGGCCGGCAAGACCCAGCTGGCCCGGGCCCTGATCCGCGCCGTGGCGGGCAGCGCCGACGTCGAGGTGCCGAGCCCCACCTTTCCGATCGTCATCACCTACGAGTTCACGCGCGGCCGGGTGGTGCACGCCGATCTCTATCGCATCGTCGAGGACGAGGAACTGGACGAGATCGGCTGGGACGAGGCGGGCGACGACGCCCTGCTGCTGGTGGAATGGGCAGACCGGGCGGGCGGGCGCCTGCCGGAGAACCGGGTGGATGTGCTGCTGCTGCTGGCGCCCGACATCGGGCCCGAGGCCCGCATCGCCGTCATTTCCGGCCATGGCATCCTGGCGGAGCGGCTGACGCGCCTGCACGTGGCGGAAGGCCTCATCGATTCCGCCGGGTTCGGGAAGGCGGACCGGGTGTTCCTGCAGGGCGACGCCTCCAGCCGGTCCTATACCCGTCTCCTGCTGCCCAACCGCAGCGCCATCCTCATGAACGCCCCGCCCCGCCCCGACGGCCCGCCGCTGCGTGAGGGCGGGGTGCCCTACAGCCGGCTGGTGCATCTGGCCGAGGACGTGAAGCCGTTCGTGGCCATGGACCGGGCCCTGCTGGCGCAGGGCTTCTCGGCGCCGCTGATCCACGCCGCCGACATCGACGCCGGCCTCCTGGTGCTGGAGGACCTGGGCCAGGAGGGCGTGGCCGGCGGCGACCCGCCGGCGCCGATCCGCGAGCGCTACGAGGCCGCCATCGCCGTGCTGGCGGCGCTGCACGCCCGGCCGCTGCCGCACACCCTGCACGTGGCGCCCCGCGTGGAGCGCCCGTTGCCGGCCTATGACGTGCCCGCCTTCCTGGCGGAGGTGGACCTGATGCTGGACTGGTACCTGCCGTCCCGCGGCATCAAGGTCGACGGCGTGGCGCGGGAGGAATTCCACCTGTTCTGGCGCGGCGCCCTCAACGCGGTGATGGCGGAGCCGCCCACCTGGGTGCTGCGCGACTACCACTCCCCCAACCTCATCTGGCTGCCCAGCCGCGAGGGCGTGCAGCGGGTGGGGTTGATCGACTTCCAGGACGCGGTGCTGGGGCCCGCCGCCTATGACGTGGTCTCGCTCACCCAGGACGCGCGGGTGGATGTGCCGGAACAGCTGGAGCTTCAATTGGTGGGCCAGTATGTGAAGGCCCGGCGCCAAGCCGACCCGGGCTTCGACGTGCGCGGCTTCGCCCGCTCCTACGCCCTGCTCGGGGCCCAGCGGGCCACCAAGATCCTCGGCATCTTCACCCGCCTCGACCGGCGGGACCACAAGCCGCAATACCTGCGACACATCCCGCGCATACGGCGCTACCTGGCGCGCTGCCTCGGCCACCAGGAACTGGGCGCGCTGCGCGGCTGGTACGAGGCGGTGCTGCCATCGAAGGACCTGAACCCGTGACGCGCATTCACAAGGCGATGGTGCTGGCGGCCGGCCTCGGCACGCGCATGCGGCCGCTCACGGATCGCATTCCCAAGCCGCTGGTCCCGGTCTACGGCCGTCCCCTGGTGGACCATGTGCTGGATGCCCTTGCGGTCGCCGGCATCGACGAGGCGGTGGTGAACGTCCACCATCTGGCGGACCTGCTGGAGGCGCATCTGGCCGGCCGCCAGGGGCGGCCCCGCATCACCGTCTCGAATGAGCGCGGCCTGCTGCTGGAGACCGGTGGCGGCGTGCGCCGGGCGCTGCCGCTGCTGGCGCCGGGCCCGTTCGTGGCCATCAATTCCGACACCATCTGGATCGAGGGCGCGCGGCCCAACCTTGTCCGGCTGGTGGAGGGGTTCGAGGCCGAGCGCATGGACGCGCTGCTGCTGCTGGCCCCGGCCGCCACCTCCATCGGCTATGACGGCCTCGGCGATTTCCAGATGGACACCACCGGCCGCCTGAGCCGCCGCGCCGAGCGCATGGTGGCGCCCTTCATCTATGCCGGCGCCTGCGTGCTGAAGCCAGAGCTGTTCGCGGCGGCCCCGGAGGGGCCGTTCTCGCTCAACCGGGTGTTCGACCGGGCGGCGGAGCGCGAGCGCCTGTTCGGCCTGCGGCTCGACGGGGTGTGGATGCATGTGGGCACGCCCGAGGCCATCGCTTTGGCCGAGGAGGCGATTCAGCTCTCCAGCGAGTAGGATCGGCGGCTAGCCCGATTCTCGTCCGGAGGGTGCCCCGTGCCCCGTGTGCTCACCATTCCGCCCACCGCCCCGTTTCTCGCCACCCTGGCGGGGGCGCTGCTGGACGGGCGGCTGATCCCGGGCTACGCGCCCCGCCAGGACCCCATGGCCCTGGCGGACGCCACGGTGTTCCTGCCCACCCGCCGCGCCTGCCGCCTGTTCGCGGAGGCCCTGCGGGTGGCTGCGAAGACCGAGGCGCTGCTGCTGCCGCGCATCGTTCCCCTCGGCGACGTGGACGAGGATGCGCTGGCCTTCTGCGAGGACGCGCCCCTGCTGGCGGCGCCCCACGCCATCGCCCCGGTGCACCGTCGGCTGGTGCTGGCCTCGCTGGTGGGACGCTGGCGCGACACCCTGAAGGCCGGCGAGGGGCGGGCGGCGGTGGCCGCCGGGCCGGCCGCCACCCTGGCGCTGGCCGACGAGCTGGCGGCGCTGTTCGACGATCTCTCCACCGCCGGCGTGCCGGTCTCGCGCCTCGACGGGCTCACGCCGCGCGAGCTCGATCCCTATTTCGAGATCAGCCTCGATTTCGTGCGCATCGCCCGCGCTGGCTTCGACGCCTATCTCGCTGCCGCCGGGCTGGTGGAGCCGGCGGTGCGGCGCGATGCCCTGGTGGACGCGGAAGCCCGGCGTCTCGCTGGGCTCGGGGCGGCGGCCGGGCCGGTGATCGCCGGCGGCTCCACCGGCTCCATGCCGGCGACGGCGCGGCTGCTCACCGCCATCTCCCGCCTGCCCCGGGGCGCGGTGGTGCTGCCGGGGCTCGACCTCGAGCTGGAGGACAGCGCCTTCGCCCTGCTCGCCGATCCGCTCGATGGCGCGCCCGACCATCCCCAGTATGGCCTCGCCAGATTGTTGCGAACGCTGGGGATCACGCGCGCCGACGTGGACCCCCTGGCCGTCTCCTCCGGTCGTGAGTTGCTGCTGAGCGAGGCCATGCGGCAGGCGGAGACCTCAGACCTGTGGGCGCTGTTGCCCGACCGCCTGCCCGAGGCTACCCGCGCCGAAGCCAGCGCCGGCCTGACCATCGTCGAGGCCGATGATCCGCGCCAGGAGGCGCTGGCGGTGGCGCTGCTGCTGCGCGAGGCGCTGGACCGTCCGGGCGCGACGGCGGCGCTGGTGACGCCCGACCGCGACCTGGCCCGCCGGGTGGTTTCGGAAATGGCGCGGTTCGGCGTGGCGCTGGACGATTCCGCCGGCACGCCGTTGGGGGAGGCGCCGGTGGGCCGGCTGGCGCGGCTGGTGGCGCAGGTGGCGGCCGAGGCGTGCGCCCCGGTGCCGCTGTTCGCGTTGCTCAGCCATCCCCTGGCCGGCTTTGGTCTCGACCCCGCGTTGAAGGCCGAGGCGCTGGCGGCGCTGGAGCTGGCGGCGCTGCGCGGGCCGCGTCCGCGGGCCGGGGTGGCCGGGCTGCGGGCGGCGCTGGAGGCCTGCGATCCCGACGCCTTTCGCGGCGCCGACCCGCGCCGCCGCCTGACCGACGCCGCCTTGCACCGGGCTGGCCTGCTGGTGGACCAGCTGGAAGCGGCGCTGTCGGACCTGTCGGCCCTGGCCGGGCGGTCTGGCCCGCTGCCGCTGCCGGCGCTGGTGGCGGCCCATCGCGCCGCGGTGGAGGCCATCTGCGGGCCGCTGGACGAGGCCGACGAGGATCCCGCCCGCGCCGCCCTGGCGCGGGCGTTCGGCGCGGTGGGCGAGGCGGCCGCGGTGGGCCCGGACCTGACCTTGGCCGATTATGCCGACGCCGTCTCCTCGCTGATCGGCGACGCCATGGTGCGCCCGGAGGGCGAGCGGCATATGCGCCTGCGCATCCTCGGGCCGCTGGAAGCGCGGCTGGTGCAGGTGGATCGGGTGGTGCTGGGGTCCCTGGTGGAAGGCGCGTGGCCGCAGCAGGGCGAGACCGACCCCTGGCTCAGCCGCCCGATGCGGCTCGACCTTGGCCTGGACCTGCCGGAGCGGCGCATCGGCCTGTCGTCGCATGACTTCGTGCAGGCGTTCGGCGCCGCCGAGGTGATGCTGACCTATGCCGGCAAGGTGGGGGGCACCCAGAGCGTGCCCTCGCGCTTTCTCAAGCGGCTGGAAACCGTGTTGGGGCCGGAGTTGGCGGCTGCCGCGCGGGCGCGCGGCAGCCGCTGGAAGGCCGCCGCCGTGGCCCTCGACGTGGCGCCGCCGGTGCCGCGCGCCACCCGCCCGGCGCCGGCACCGCCCCTGGCGCTGCGGCCGCGCCGGCTGACGGTGACCGAGATCGAAACCTTCCTGCGCGATCCCTATTCCATCTTCGCCCGCCATGTGCTGCGGCTGCAGCCCCTGGACCCGCTGGATGCGGCGCCAGGCGCCGCCGAGCGCGGCTCGGCGCTGCATGCCGCGCTCGGTGCCTTCACTGCCGAATTCCCACGCACGCTGCCGCCTGACGCCCTGGAACGGCTGCTGGCGCACGGGCGCGCGGCGTTCGCCCCGCTGGCGGTGTTTCCGGCGGAACACGCGGTGTGGTGGGCGCGGTTCCAGCGGGTGGCGGGCTTCGTGGTGGAGTTCGAGCGCCGCCGCCGGATGCGGTGCGAGACCATCGTCGCCGAGACCCCGGGCCAGATCGACCTGCCCCTTGCCCGGCTTTCCCCGGGCGCCGCCAGCTTCCGTCTCGCCGGCCGCGCCGACCGCATCGAGGTGATGCGCGACGGCACCCTGGCCATCCTCGACTACAAGACCGGCACCGCCCCCACCGCCCGGCAGGTGGCCTCGCTCTCGCCCCAGCTCGCCCTGGAAGCGGCCATGGCGACGCGCGGCGCCTTCCGCGAGGTGCCGCCGCTGCCGGTGTCGGAGATCACCTATGTGGAGCTGAAAGGCGGCGCCGCCGGCGGTGAGGAAAAGCCCATCCGCTACAAGGACCGCACCCCCACGGACGTGGCCGAGACCGCGCTTGAGGGGCTGCTGTCGCTGCTGGCGGCGTTCGAGGACGAGGCCCAGGGCTATCGCTCCCTGGCGGCGCCGCAGTGGCAGGGCGGCTTCGGCGATTACGATCATCTGGCGCGGGTGCGCGAATGGGCGCTCGGCGGGGAGGAAGAGCAATGACCGCGCCGATCTCCACCGGCCCCAAGGCGGAGGCCACGCGCCGCCAGTCCCTGGCGTCCGATCCCGCCCATTCGGCCTGGGTGTCGGCCAATGCCGGCTCGGGCAAGACCCATGTGCTGGCGCGGCGGGTCATCCGCCTGCTGCTCGACGGGGTGGCGCCGGCGCGCATCCTCTGCCTCACCTACACCAAGGCGGCGGCGGCCAACATGGCGAACCGGGTGCTGGGCATCCTCGGCCGCTGGGTGGGCCTCGACGATGCCGGCCTCGATGTGGAGCTGGCGGCGGCCACCGGCACGCCGGTGACGGCGGCGCTGCGGGCCCGGGGGCGGCGGCTGTTCGCGCTGGCGCTGGAGACGCCGGGCGGGCTCAAGATTCAGACCATTCACGCCTTCTGCGGCGGCCTGCTGCATCGCTTCCCGTTCGAGGCCGGCGTGGCCGCCGGCTTCCGCGAGCTGGACGAGGCGGGCCGGGCCGAGCTGATGGCCCGCATCCGCCAGGATCTGGTCGTCGAGGCCACCGGCCATCCCGAGGGCGAGCTGGGCCGGGCGCTGGCGCAGCTCATGGCCGACCTGTCCGACAGCTCCATCACCGCCCTGCTGGACGCCGCCATTGCCGAGCGGGTGCGCATCGGTGCGCTTGGGGCGGGCGCCGGGGCCCGCCGCGCCGCGCTGGCGGCGGCGCTGGGGGTGCCGGAGGGCGACGGCGTCGCCGCGCTGGAAGCACAGGTGCTGGACAGCCCGCACCTGCCCTGGAGTGAATGGGAGGCCGCAGCCGGGGCGCTCGCCACCTCCGACAAGAAGACCGACCAGGACCGCGCCGCCGCCCTCCAGGCCGCCTATGAGGCGGGCGATCCGGCGGAGGCGCGCGCCGAATATCTCAGCGTCTTCCTGACCGAGAAGCGCGAGCCGCGGGCCGACCGCAGCCTGGCCACCAAGTTCGTGGCCGAGGCCTATCCCGATCTGCTCGCCCGCATGAAGGCGGAACGCGAGCGGCTGGCCGGCCTGGAGGCCGCCTTGCGCGGCGCCCGCGTGCTGGAGCGCACCGAGGCGGCGCTGGTGCTGGGGGCCGAGGTGTGCCGGCGCTACGAGATGCAGAAGGCCTTGCGCGGCCTGCTGGATTTCGACGACCTGGTGGCGCGCGCCTCCGGCCTGCTCAATCAGGTGCCGGCCTCGTTCGTGCATTACAAGCTCGACCAGGGCATCGACCACGTGCTGGTGGACGAGGCGCAGGACACCAGCCCGGCCCAGTGGGCGGTGGTGCATGGCCTCACCTCCGAGTTCTTTTCCGGCGCCGGTGCCCGGGCGGGGGTGCGGCGCACCATCTTCGTGGTGGGGGATGAGAAGCAGTCCATTTTCTCCTTCCAGGGCGCCGATCCACGGGCGTTCGGCGGCATGCGCTCGGAGTTTGCCCGCAAGGCCGGCGGCGCCACCTTCCAGGAAGTGAGCCTGCCCCATTCCTTCCGCTCCGCCCCCGGCGTGCTGGAGGCGGTGGACCGCATCTTCGCCGGCCCCGAGGCGCGCGCCGGCGTGACCCTGGATTCCGCCGCCCCGGTGCATACCGCCATCCGCGCCGAGGCGCCGGCGCTGGTGGAACTGTGGCCGACCACCGTGCCGAGCCCGGTGCCGGAGATGGACGACTGGCGCCGGCCCCTCGACGCCGTGGCCGCCGGCGATCCGGTGACGGCCCTGGCCGAGCGGATCGCCGGCTTCATCCAGGCCGGCATCCGGGCCGGTCTTGCCATCCCCGCGCGCGGAGGCCGGGCCATGCGGGCCGGCGACGTGCTGGTGCTGGTGCGCCGGCGGGGCCGGGTGTTCGAGGCCGTGATCCGCGCCCTCAAGGAGCTGAAGGACGCGGACGTGGCCGTGGCGGGCGCCGACCGGCTGGTGGTGGCCGAGCACATTGCCGCCCTGGACCTGATGGCCCTGGGCGACGCGCTGCTGTCGCCCGACGACGATCTGGCCCTGGCGAGCGTGCTCAAGAGCCCGCTGTTCGGCTTCACCGACGACGATCTCATGCGCCTGTGCCCCGCCCGCCCCGGCCGCCTGGCCGATGCCCTGGCGGCGGCGGACGACGCTCGGGCCCAGGCCGCCGCCGGCCGCCTTGCCGCCTGGCGGGCGGAGGCGCTGGCGCTGCGGCCGTTCGATTTCTATGCCCGGGTGCTCGGCCGTGACGGCGGCCGGCGGGCCATGCTGGCGCGGCTCGGCCCGGAGGCGGCGGACGTGCTGGACGAGTTCATGACCCTGGCGCGCGCCCACGAGGGCACCGAGCCGGCGAGCCTCGCCGGCCTGCTCGCCTTCCTGCGGCGCGGCGGCGCCGAGACCAAGCGCGACATGGAAAGCGACCGCGACGAGGTACGGGTGATGACCGTGCACGGCGCCAAGGGCCTGGAGGCCCCGGTGGTGATCCTGGCCGACACAGTAGACCTGCCGCGCGCGCGATCGTCCGGCGGCTTCCTGCGGCTGCCGGTGGCGGGCGGGCCGGAGGTGCCGGTTCTGGCCGCCCGCAAGGGCGAGGATTCCCCGGTTCTCGCCGCCGCCCGCGCCGCCGCCGCCGCCCGCGACCTGGATGAGTACCGCCGGCTGCTCTATGTCGCCCTCACCCGCGCCGAGGATGCGCTGATCGTCTGCGGCGCCGAGACCTCCTTGCCGGCGAAGGACAAGGACCACGCCCGGCCGGAGGGCTGCTGGTACGAATTGGTGCGCACCGCGCTGGCGCCGGAGGCGCGGACGGCGCCGGCGTTCGGCTTCGAGGGAGAGGTGCTGCGCTGGGGCCGGGCCGAGGGCGTGTTCGGCCTTGCCCCGCGGGCGCCGGCGGCGGTGGCCGAGGCGGTGCCCCAGCCCCTGCGCTTTGCCGGGGCGCCGCCCCACGAGCCGCCGCCCCGGGTGCTTCGGCCGTCCCGCGCCAGCGTCGTCCTCCCCCATGGCGGCGGCGCCCCGGAGCGGCTCTCGCCGGTGGTGCGGGGCGACCTGCTGCACCGCCTGCTGGCCGGCCTGCCGCAGGTGGAGCCCACCACGCGGGCGGCGGCGGGCCTGCGCCTGTTGCGCCACGCGGGTGACGGGCTCGACGCGGACATCCACGGGGAGATCCTGGCGGAGGCCCTCGCCGTGCTCGGCCATGCACCGCTCGCGGATCTGTTCGGCCCCGACAGCCGGGCCGAGGTGCCGGTGGTGGGGCGTCTCGCCCTCCCCGGGCGCGGGCCGGTGGCGGTGAACGGGCGAATCGACCGGCTCGCGGCGCTGTCCGACCGCATCCTGGTCGCCGACTTCAAGACCGACCGCCGGCCGCCGGAAACCCTTGAACAGGTGGAGCCCGCTTATGTGGCGCAACTGGCCGTGTACGGCGCACTGCTGTCGCAGGTGTTCGGCGGGCGCGCGGTGGAGGCCCGCCTCGTCTACACGGCTGAGCCAAGGGTGTTCGTGCTCGACGCGGCCCGCCTCCAGGCGTCACTCGTCCACCTTTCCGCGCTCACCTCGGCGTGACGCGGCTTGACGGGACGGGGAGGGCATCCCTACGTTCCGGAGCAACATTCAGTGGCTCTTTCTTTCTGCCCCTACGAGGTGTGCCATGGCCGTCGAAAAGGTGACCGATCAGAACTTCGAGACCGACGTGATCAACTCCAGCGCGCCGGTGATCGTTGATTTCTGGGCGGAATGGTGCGGGCCGTGCCGCATGGTGGCGCCGATCCTGGACGAGGTCTCCGGCGAGCTCGACGGCAAGGTGCGCGTCGTGAAGCTGAACGTGGACGAGAATCCGCAGACCGCCTCCAAGTACGGCATCATGTCCATCCCCACCCTGCTGCTGTTCAAGGACGGCAAGATCGCCTCCCGCCAGGTGGGCGCCGCCCCCAAGGCCAAGCTGGTGCAGTGGATCAACGCCGCCATCTGATCCCATCGGCCCCGGTCTTCGACCGGTGCCAAGTGGGCTCGCTCGAGTGGGCCCGCTCAAATGGGCCCGCTCAAATGGGCCCGCTCAAGCGCCGCGCGGGCTTGACCAAAGGCCCATGAGCCAAGCTCACGGGCCTTTGGTCTGACGCGGGGCCGGTCGGCGGAGGCCGCCGGAGCCACGTGATGTCTTGAAGCAGGCATCCGCACGCCGGCCCGGCATGCGGATGCCTTTTTCGTGTCCGCGCGCTGGCCGTGCGCCGGGTCGCTGGCCAGCTACAGGATGAGGCCGCCGCGGGCGAGGCTGCGCACGTCGGCGAGCTGGATCGACAGGTCGGCCACCTTGTCGCCATCGGTGTCGCCCTGGAGCAGGCCGCCGGAGAAGCGCAGCTCGCCGGCGGTGCCGGAAAAGGCGGACGTGCCCACATAGACGAAGGCGTCGTCGGCGGTGCCGCCGATGCTGTTGGCGTCGATGGCGGACAGGTCCAGCCGGTCGCCGGCGGCGGCCGAGAAGTCGGTGATGAGGTCCTGGGCCGCCAGCGGGGAGTCGGCGGCGTCCGTGTAGACGAAGCGGTCCGCGCCGCCGCCGCCGGTCAGCGTGTCGGCGCCCGCGCCGCCGGTGAGCCGGTCGCCGCCGCTGCCGCCGGTGATGGCGTTGGCGAGGCCGTTGCCTGTGCCGGTGAAGCTGCGGCTGCCGGTGTAGAGCAGATTTTCCACATTGGCGCCGAGGCTATAGCCGGCGAGCGTGGTGCGCACGGTGTCGATGCCGCCGGCGGCGCTCTCCACCACCCGGTCGCCGACGGCGTTCACCACATAGGTGTCGTCACCGGCGCCGCCGGCCATGACGTCGTCGCCGCTGCCGCCATCCAGGATGTCGTTGCCGGCACCGCCGGAGAGGGTGTCGTTGCCCGCCCCGCCGGAGAGCCTGTCGTTGCCGGCACCCCCGGTGAGACGGTTGGCGAGGCCGTTGCCGGTGCCCCGGAACGCGCCGGTGCCGACGAAGGCGAGGTTTTCCACGTTGTTGGTCAGGGTGTAGGCGGCAAGGGTGGTCTGAACCAGGTCGATGCCTTCGTCGCCGTATTCCTGGACGATGTCGCCCGCGTCCTCCACCAGATAAGTGTCGTTGCCGGCGCCGCCGCGCATCCGGTCGTTGCCGGCGCCGCCGATCAGGGTGTCGTCGCCCTCCGCGCCGTAGAGCGTGTCGTTGCCGGCGCCGCCGTCGAGGATGTCGTTTCCGGCCCGGCCGTCCACCGTGTCGTTGCCGGCGCCGGTGGTCAGCCGGTCGGCGCCGGCGGACCCGCTCAGATACACCGCCCGCGTGCCGAGCTCGTCGCTCAGGTTCAGGCTGCCCCGCGCGGCGAGGGTGAGATGCACCCGGGCGTTGGGCTTGTCGGCGGACACGGCGATGGTGGTGAAGGACTCCAGCTGGGCCGCCGTGGCGGTGATCTCGCCGCCGTCGGTGTAGAGGAACTCCACGTTGCGCAGGGTGCCGAGCCGGGACAGGTCGCCGCCCCAGGCCAGGGTGAGCCTGTCGATGCCGGCGCCGCCGTCCACCTGGCCGGCAAGGCCCGAGGCGACGATGAGGGTGTCGTTGCCGGCGCCGCCGCGCAGGGTGGTGGTGGTGCCGGCATAATCGGCCAGGGTGTCGTCGCCGGCGCCGCCGTCGAGCACGTCGTCGCCGTCGGTATCGGTCAGCAGGTCGTTGCCGGCACCGCCCAGCAGGCGATCGTTGCCGGCGCCGCCGTCGAGGCTGTCGTTGCCGGTGCCGCCGGTGAGCAGATCGTCGCCGGTGCCGCCGGTGAGGTTGTCGTTGCCGGCGCCGCCGGTGAGGCTGTCGTTGCCGTCGCCGCCGCTCAGCCAGTCGTTGCCGTCGCCGCCGTCGAGGGTATCGTTGCCGGCGTAGCCGAGCAGGCTGTCGTCGCCGCCGCCGGTGGTGAAGGCATCGGCGCCATCCGTGCCCTTGAGGGTGGCGGAGCGGCCGGCCAGCGCGGCCGCCAGGTTCACGCTGCCGCTGGCCGCGAGCTGCAGATAGACCGGGCTCGACAGGTCGTCCGCCGCCACGGCGATGGTGTCGAAGCCCTGCAGCTGGGCGGCGGTGGCCTTCGCCTCGTTGCCGGAGGTGTAGAAGACCTCCACATTGGTGATGCTGGTGAGCGCCGACAGGTCGGAGCCCCAGGCGGTGGTCAGCACGTCGGTTCCGGCGCCGCCGTCCACCGTGCCGGCCATGCCGGAGAGCAGGGTGATGACGTCGTCGCCGGCGCCGGCAAGGACGCGGGTGGAGATGCCGGCGAAATCGGTGAGCACGTCGTTGCCGGTGCCGCCGGAGAGGGTGTCGTCGCCATCCCCGCCGTCCACGCGGTCGTCGCCGGCGCCGCCGGACAGGATGTCGTTGCCTTCGTAGCCGTAGATGACGTCGTTGCCGGCGCCACCGTCGATGCGGTCGTCGCCGGCATAGCCGTAGGCGGCGTCGTCGCCGGCGCCGAGGGTGACGACATCGTTGCCGGCGGAGCCCGCCAGGCTGGCGGCGCGGCCGGCCAGCGCGCCCGACAGGTCCACCGTGCCGGCGTCGGCCAGGGTGAGATAGACCGTGGTGGCGGGCGCATCGGCGGTGGCGGCGATGGTGGTGAAGGAGGCGAGCTGCGCCGCCGTCGCCGTCACCGCCCAGCCGCCGGTGTAGAGGGTTTCGATGCCGGTGATGCGGGAGAAGCCTTCGAGAGTGCCGGACAGCACCGTGAGCACATCGGTTCCGGCGCCGCCGTCGATGGTGCCGCCCATGTTGGCGCCGACGGTGATGGTGTCGTTGCCGGCGCCGCCCAGAATGGTGGTGCGGTTGCCCTCCACGTCGTAGAGGAAGTCGTCGCCGTCGCCTCCCAGCAGGCGGTCGTTGCCGCCGGCGCCGTTCAGGCTGTCGTTGCCCTGGCCGCCGGTGAGGGTGTCGTCGCCGTCGCCACCGGCCAGGACATCGTCACCGCTCGTTCCCGTCACGTCAGCCACGATGCCGATCTCCTCTTGTCCGGCCCGGCGCGGGCCACAGGGGGCGGAACGTCCGGCGATGCGACGCCGGCCACGGTCCAGCTGGTACCCCAGCCGGATGCACCCGGGCGGGCCGGGTTGCAAGCCCGCCGCCGCGCGCAGCGGTCAAAACCGTGCGAGCATGCCATTGGCCGCGTGGTCGAGTTTCGCCTTGAAGTTGTTCCGGCGGCGATGGTAATTGCCGGCACGGCATATCCCCGCGGCCCCGCCTTGCGAGGCGGCTTCCGGACCCGACGACGATGACGACAGCCCGCCGCACGGCCCCGCCCGCCACCGTCCCGATGGCCTCCACCCGCCCTGGGGCGGCGGACATGACCAGAGCAGGTGCGACCGGCGCCGCCATATTTTACCACCCGGAAGCCTATACCACGAGCGGCCCCAAGCTCATGGGCCGCAACGCCGCCGGGCAATCTTTCCTGGACGGCTTCCTGGCGCATGCGCGCGGATCCGGCGCCTGCGCCCTGGTGGATGCGACGGCCCATGCCGATCCGTTCCGCGCCGCCGTGGCCGCCTCCGGGCGCGCCGGGCCGGTGACGGTGCTGGACCGCACGGGCCTTCCCGGTCTCGAACGGGCGGGCACCCTGTTTTATCCCGGGCCGGACATCGAGGCCCACGCCCGGCGCCGGGCCGCCTTCGGCGCCACGCGCTGGAGCCTCACCGGCGTCACCCACACCACCGCGTCGGCCGGCGTGATGGACGTGTTCACCGGCCTGGTCGCCGGCAACGTGCAGCCCTGGGATGCCATCATCCTGACCTCGACGGCGGTGCGCGACCAGGTGGCCTGGATGCTGGCGGCGGAAGAGGAGCGGCTGGCGCGGCGCTTCGGCCCCTTCCGCTGGACGCAGCCGCAGATGCCGGTCATTCCGCTGGGCCTGAACAGCGCCGCTTTTGCCAGCGATGCCGCCGCCCGCGCCGCCGCCCGCGCGCGGCTCGGGGTGGGGCCGGACGCCATCGTGGTGCTGTTCATTGGGCGCTTGGCCTATCACGCCAAGGCCCATCCGCTGGCGATGTATCAGGCGCTGCAGGCGGCGGCGCGGGGCGACGGCGCCCGGCACGAGGTGGTGCTGGTGGAGTGCGGGTGGTTCGCCAACGACCATATCGCCGCCGCGTTTGCCGCCGCGTCTGGCCAAGCCTGTCCCGACGTGCGTGTGGTGCGCCTTGATGGCCGCGACGCCGAGGCGCGGGGCACCGCCTGGGCGGGGGCGGACGTATTCTGCTCGCTCTCGGACAATATCCAGGAAACCTTCGGCCTCACGCCCATCGAAGCCATGGCCGCCGGCCTGCCGGTGGTGGTGAGCGACTGGGACGGCTATCGCGACACGGTGCGCGACGGGGTGGACGGCTTCCGCGTGCCCACCCTGATGCCGGTGGCCGGGCTGGGCGGAGACCTGGCGCTGCGGCATGGGCTCGGGCTCGACACCTACGACCTGTATTGCGGGCTCACCTGCGCCCTGGTGGCGGTGGACGTGGACGCGACCACGCAGGCGTTCCGCCAGCTGTTCGGCTCGGCCGAGCTGCGCCGGCGGATGGGCGAGGCGGGGCGTCAACGGGCTCGCGAGGTGTTCGACTGGGCGGCGGTGATCCCGCGCTACGAAGCCCTGTGGGATGAACTGGCGGAGCTGCGCCGGGCTGCCGCCGCGCAGCCCCAGCCCCGCCCCCGCTGGCCGGGGCGGCCGGACCCGTTCGCCGCGTTCGCCGGCTATTCCACCCATCACCTGGGCCCCGACACGGTGCTGGAACTGGGGGCGCCCGACCTCGACACGGCACTGGCGCGGGCGGCCGAACTGCGGGCGCTGGCAATGGTGGACTACGCCCGCGTGGTGCTGCCGGCCGATGCGGACGTGGCGGTGGTGCTGGGCGCGGCGGCTGCGGGCCCGGCCCCGGCGCATGCGCTGGTGGCGGCTGTGCCGGCGGACCGGCGGACGCGGGCGCTGCGCGGCCTCGGCGCCCTGGCCAAGCTCGGGCTGCTCCGCCTGCCCAGGTGAGGGGGAGCCGGGGGCGGCCGCGGGCCGCCCCGATGCGGGTGGCGATCAGCGGTCCATGGCCTCGAAATCGGCGAGGCCGCGCTCGAAGCGGGCGAGATTGGTGGCCGTATAGGCGCGATAGTCGAAGTCGATCTGCGATTCGAGCTCGGAAATCATGCTCCACAGGCTCTCACGCAGCAGGGACGACACGAACATGGCCTGGAACCTGAGGCGCAAGGCGTCGTCCGGCGCGCGTTCGTAATACAGCGACAGCAGCGCCTCGCGCTGGGCGTGGTCGAACTCGTTGTTGGAGGCGAGGTTGCCGAGGTCGAACAGCGGCGTGTTGAAGCCGCCGTAGTCCCAGTCGATCAGCCACAGGCGCCGGCCGTCGTCGATGAAGTTGGCCGGCAGCAGGTCGTTGTGGCCGAACACGATCTCGGTGGGCCCCAGGGCCGCTTCAAGGCGCTCGGTCACGGCCGCGAGGCGCGGCAGGTCCGCCGCCAGCCGGTGCCGGCGCTCGGCCAAAGCGGACAGGTAGTTGCGCAGGACATGGAAGGTCCAGAAGCCCAGCGCCGGTCCGCGGATGTGGCGGGTGACCTCGCGGTGGCTGCGCTTCACCAGCTCAGCCACCCGCGGCAGGTTGGCGCGCACGTCGGCATCGGTGAAGGTGCGACCCTCGATGAAGTCGATCACCACCAGCCCGGGCTCGAAGTGGCGCAGGGCGGGGGAGACCCCCGCCGCTTCCGCCGCCACCGACGCCGCCCGCTCGTTGAAGCGCATGACGTTGTGCAGCGGGATGTCGGCGCCGAGGCGGACCACGTATTTGCGCGGCCCGTCCTCCACCACGAAGTTCGAGTTCGTGATGCCGCCCCCGAGCGGCTTGGGATCGACCGGGCCGCGCCAGAAGGAGAGGGCGCGGACGCGGTCTGCGGCGGCGCTCATGGGTGGCCCCTTCCGGTCTTCAGGCGGGCGCTGCCGGCGGTGATGAGCCGGTCGGCGATCATGCCGATGAAGGCCACCGACAGGCCCGCCACCAGGCCCAGCCCGACGTCGGCCTTGGCGAGCGCGGCATAGGTCACCTGGCCGAGGTCGCGGGTGCCCACCAGCGCGGTGATGACCAGCATGGACAGCGCCAGCAAAATGGTCTGGTTGAGGCCCAGCAGCATGTCGGGCACCGCCAGCGGCAGGCGGATGCGGGTGAGGAGCTGCCGCCGCGTGCAGCCGCTCATGACGCCGGCCTCGATGAGGTGGGGCGAGACCTGCGCCACGCCGTGGGCGGTGTAGCGGATGGCGGGGGCGATGGCGTAGAGCACGATGGCGATGAGGGCGGTGAAGTCGCCGACCCGGAACAGCATGACGATGGGGATCAGGTAGACGAACGCGGGCAGGGTCTGCAGCGTGTCGATGATCCATTCCACCGCCGTGCGCAGCGCCGGGCGCTGGGCGCAGGCCACCCCCACCGGCACGCCGATCAGGGTCGCGATCAGCACCGCCACGCCGCACAGGTAGACGGTGATCATGGTGGCCGGCCACAGCCCCACCACCGCCATGAAGGCGCACATGAGCCCCACCGTCAGCGCCAGCCGCGCGCCGCCGAGCCAATAGCCGGCGAGCGCGGTCACCGCCACCACCCACGGCCAGGGCAGCGCCAGCATGAACATCTTCACCGGCGCCAGCAGGTTCAGCAGGATGAAGGTCTTCACCGCATCCAGCGGGCCGTTGAAGTTGATGTTGATCCAGGAGACGAGGTCGCTCCAGAACGGCGCCGTGGACAGCCGCAGGCCGGCCGGATAGGCGGCGATCTGGGGCCAGTGGGCGGCCGCGATCCAGCCCGCCGCCGCCAGCGCCAGCGCCGCGTAGACGCCGATGCGCACCCGCTGCCGGTCCTGCGCCGCCCGGCGGTTGCGCCGGGCGCGGAAGGCCAGGGCCTGGGCGAAGCGGTCGAGCAGGATGGCGAGCACGGTGATGGCGAGGCCGGCTTCCAGGCCGCCGCCGATGTCGAGGCGGCGCAGCGCCGCCAGCACGTCCCAGCCGAGGCCGCCGGCGCCGATCATGGAGGCGATGATGACCACGTTGAGGGACAGCATGATGACCTGGTTGACGCCCACCATCAGCGCCGGCATGGCGGAGGGCACCAGCATCTTCCAGGTGATCTGGCGCCGGGTGCAGCCGGTCATGCGGCCCAGCGCCTCGATCTCCTCCGGCACCGCGCGGATGGCGACGATGGTGATGCGCACCATGGGCGGCACCGCATAAATGATGGTGGCGATCATCGCCGACACCGGGCCGAAGCCGAACAGGATCAGCATCGGCAGCAGATAGGCGAACACCGGCATGGTCTGCGCCACGTCGAGCAGCGGCGAGATCGCCCGCTCCAGCAGCTTCGAGCGCACGCAGCCGAGGCCCAGCAGCAGCCCGCCGAAGGCGCCGATGATGGCCGACACCAGCACCGAGGCGAAGGTGACCATGGCGCTGGTCCACTGGCCGAACACCGCGAGGTACAGCAGCCCCGCCGCCATGCCCACCGCCAGGCGCAGTCCGCCGATGGCAAAAGACAAAGCGGTGGAGGCAATCACCATGGCGAACCACGGGATGGGCGGAAACAGCTGCACCGCCGCCGAGCCCTCGCCCTGCATCACGCCGGTGGCGAACAGCGAACGGGCGACCACCAGGGGCACGTTGAGCACGGACGAGAGGGCGCGCGTGAGGTCGCGCACCGTGAACAGGCCGAAACTGGCGCTGCCCATCAGCCACTTCATGAAATCGGAGATCCAGCCCGCCAGCGGCAGCTGCCAGGCGGTGGGATATTTGGTGGCCCAGCCGGGCAGGGCGCCGGCCGGCAGCATGACGACGACGATGGTGAGCGCCACCACCGCCGGCCACACCAGGCGGCGCCAGGGAAAGGGGGCGGGGGCCGCCGTGTCCGGGGTGGATGTGACCAGGGTCATGCTGCGGCGGTCCTCGGTTCGCGGCCCACCAGCACGTCGATGACGGCGAGGCGGTCGATGGCGCCGATGACGCGGCCGTTGTCCACCACGCCGTAATAGGCGTCGGTGGTCTCCACCTGGTGGGCGAAGCTGGCGATGCGCGCCCGCGCCTCGATCAGGCCGGCGAAGCGGGCGTCGGCGGGGGCGGGGGCCATCACGGAGCGGGCGGTGAGAATCTTGGCGCGCGGTGCCTCGCGGGTGAAGGCGCGCACGTAGTCGGTGGCCGGGGTGAGCACCAGTTCCTCGGCGGAGCCGATCTGCTCCACCTTGCCATCCTTCATGATGGCGATGCGGTCGGCGATGCGCACCGCCTCGTCGAAGTCGTGGGTGATGAAGACGATGGTCTTCTTCAACATGCCCTGCAGGCGCAGCACCTCGTCCTGCATCTCGCGGCGGATCAGCGGGTCGAGGGCGGAGAAGGGCTCGTCCAGGAACCACAGGTCCGGATCGGCGGCGAGCGAGCGGGCGATGCCGACGCGCTGCTGCTGGCCGCCGGACAGCTCGCTGGGGAAGCGGTGCTCGCGCCCCTTCAGGCCCACGAGCTCGATCATCTTGTGCGCCTTGTCCAGGCGCTCGGCCTTGGTGCGGCCCTGGATCTCCAGGGGGAAGGCCACGTTCTGCAGGATGTTGAGATGGGGCAGCAGGGCGAAATGCTGGAACACCATGCCCATCTGGTGGCGGCGGATCTGGATCAGCTCGCTTTCCGAATACTTGAACAGGTCGCGCCCCTCGAACAGCACGGCGCCGGCGGTGGGCGCGGTGAGGCCGGAGAGGCAGCGCACCAGGGTGGACTTGCCGGAGCCGGACAGGCCCATGATGACGAAGGTCTGCCCGCGCTGGATGTCGAGGTCGACATCGCGCACGGCGGCGGTGACGCCGGCCTCGGCCAGGGTGGCGGCGTCGGCGGACAGCCGGCCGTCGACGACGAAGCGCTGGGCTTTCGCCCCGTAGAGCTTGGCGACGCCTCGGCAGGCAAGAACGGGATGGCTCATGGTCGTGGGCCTTGGAAACGAAGGAAGCGGCGCAGGCACCCGGGCGCGGTCCCGCCCGGGTGCAGGTCGTGAAAGGTCAGCGGAAAGACCTTGAAGGCGCGGTCACTGCTTGGCCCAGCCCTTCCAGGTGGCTTCGTTCTTCTTGACCCAGTCGGCGGCGACGTCCTCGACCTTCTCGCCCTCGATATCGACGCGGGCGGCCAGCTCACCCATGGTGTTGTTGTCGAACTTGTAGTTCGAGATGATGCCATAGGCGCCCGGCCACTTCTGCTTCATGCCGGACCACACCGCCTTCCAGATGGGGCCGCGCGGCTTGGCGCAGTCGTACTTCATTTCCTTGTTCACGCCCCAGGCCGGGTCCTCGTAGCAGGCGAGCTGATAGGCCGGGAACTCGACGAACTCGCCCTTGTACTTGATGGGCGCCCAGTGCGGCGTGTAGATCCACAAGATGATGGGGGCCTTGCGCTCGTAGGCGCTCTTCAGCTCGGCGAACATGGCGGCGTCGGTGCCGGCATGGATTACCTCGAACGGCAGGCCGAGGGCCTCCACGCGTTCCTCGTCATAGCCGCCCCAGGTGGAAGGGCCGCCGAGGTAGCGGCCCTTGGGGGCGGTGTCGGGGGTGGAGAAGGCGGCGGCGCAGGCCTTCAGGGCCTTCCAGTCGGGCAGGCCGGGGCACTTTTCCTTCATGTATTCGGGAAACCACCAGTCCTCGCGGGCTTCCATGCCGGAGGAGCCCACATTCTCCACGCCGCCGGTCTTCACCGCCGCGTCGAGGGCTTCCTGGGCGGTGGTGGCCCAGACTTCGGGAGCGACGGTGAGGTCGCCGGTGCCCATGCCCGAGAATTGGGCAAGATAATCGGCGGGCACGTATTCGACGTTGTAGCCCTGCTTCTTCAGGATCTCGCCCATGATGTGGGCGCTGAGGAGCTGGCCGGTCCAGTCGTTGAGGGTGATCTTGATGGGATCCTTGGATTCCGGCGCGGCATTGGCCGTGCCGACCGCCATGGAGACGACGCCCGCGAGGGCGATGCGAGACAGAGTGCGAAGCATGCGGAACCCCTTTGGAAGTTTATCGGCGGCTTACTCCGAAGCCGTTCACTAAACAGAAATTTCATATCGTCCCAGGAATAAGGCGGAGCATATTTTGTTTTTTTGCGACCCGCCTGCACGAATTTGTGGCTTCGCGTGACTAATTTGGTGGCACGCGGCGGGGCCTCCTTTCGGGCTTCGCCACCGCGCCGGTGCGGGGCGAACAAGGCTGGCCGCCGCCGCCCCGAGGGGGCTGGCGGTGGCTCGACATCGCTCGTCGGTCAGGCGAGGATCTTGGTCATCTGCGGGTCGTAGAGGGGCGACAGGTGCACCGTGGCGGGCACGCGCACGGTGGCGACGTCCAGCTCATAGCGGCCGGCGAGCACGAAGGCGTCGTCGAGGCCGGTTTCGGGCTGGCGCACATAGCCGTAGCCGATGGCCTTGCCCACGCTGTGGCCAAACCCGCCGGAGGACAGCCAGCCCACCCGCTCGCCATTGCGATAGATGGTCTCGCGGCCCAGCAGCACCACGTCCGGGTCGTCCACGGTGAAGCAGGCGAGGCGCTTGCGCAGCGGTTCCGCCCGTTTGCGCGCCAGCGCCGCGCTGCCGATGAAGGGGGCATCGGTGTCGGGCTTGATGGCCCAGCCGAGGCCGCTCTCGAACGGGGTGTGGTCGGGGCCGATGTCGGAGCCGGAGGCCCAGTAGCCCTTCTCCAGCCGCAGGGTCTCGATGGCGCGATAGCCGGCGTTGCGGATGCCGAACTCGGCGCCGGCGTCCATCAGGGCGTCATAGACGGTGGCCGCGAACTCCACCGGAATGTGCAGCTCCCAGCCCAGTTCGCCCACGAAGGTGAGCCGCAGCGCTGTCACCGGGGCGCCGGCGACGTTGAGGGTGCGCAGCGTCGCGAACGGGAAGGCGGCGTCGCTGACGTCGTCGCGGGTGATCTTCTCCAGTACCTTGCGGGCGTTCGGCCCCATGAGTGCGAGCACCGCATACATGGACGACACGTCGATGAGATGGGCGTCGAGGCCGGCGGGCAGGTGGCGCTTGAGCCAGTCGAAGTCCTTGGTGGCGGCGCCGGTGCCGGCGACGATGTAATAGGTATCCGGGGCGAGGCGGCCCACGGTGAGGTCGCACTCGATGCCGCCCCGCGCGTTCAGCATCGGCGCATAGGTGAGCGTGCCCGCAGGCCGCGTCATGTCGCCGGCGCTGACGGCGGAGAGCGCGGCTTGCGCGTCCTTGCCGATGAGCATGAACTTGGCGAACGAGGTCTGGTCGAACACGGTGACGCTCTCGCGCGTCGCCTTGTGCTCGCGGGCCACCGCGTCGGTCCAGTTGGGACGGCCGAAGGTGTAGTGGTCCTGCGCCGCCTCGCCGGGGGCGGCGAACCAGTTGGGGCGCTCCCAGCCGAGCTTTTCGCCGAACACCGCGCCCTGGGCCCGCAGCCGGTCATAGAGCGGCGAGCGGCGCAGCGGCCGGCCGCTCTTGTGCTCCTCGTGGGGCCAGGCGATGGTGTAGTGCTTGGCATAGGCTTCCAGCGTGCGCTTGCGCACCCAGTTGACGTCCTGGTGGTTGCGGCCGAAGCGCAGAATGTCCACCGGCGAGAGGTCGTAGGGCGGCTCGCCGCCGACGATCCATTCCGCCAGCACCTTGCCGGCGCCGCCGCCGGAGGCGATGCCGAAGGCGTTGAAGCCGGCGCCCACGTAGAAGCCGGTCAGCTCCGGCGCCTGGCCGAGGATGAAATTGCCATCGGGCGTGAAGCTTTCCGGCCCGTTGATGAGCTGCTTGATGCCGGCGGTCTCAAGCGCCGGCACGCGGCCCAGCGCCAGCTCCATCAGCGGCTCGAAATGGTCGAAGTTGGACTGCAGCAGCTGGAAGTTGAATTTTTCCGGGAAGCCGCCCACCGCCCATGGGATCGGGTTCGGCTCGTAGCCGCCCATGACGAGGCCGCCGACTTCTTCCTTATAGTAAGTGAGGCGGTCGGGGTCGCGCAGGGTCGGCAGAGTGGAGGTGATGCCCTCGATGCGCTCGGTCACCATATATTGGTGCTCCACCGACACCAGGGGCACGTTGACCCCCACCTTGGCGCCCACCTCGCGCGCCCACTGGCCGGCGCAGTTGACCACGATCTCGCACGCGATCGGGCCGCGGCTGGTTTCCACCACGGTGACCCGGCCGCCCTCCACCTTGAAGCCGGTGACCTCGGTGTCCTCGAAGATGCGCGCGCCGTGCATGCGCGCGCCCTTGGCCAGCGAGCCGGTGATGTCGGAGGGGTTGGCCTGGCCGTCGGTGGGCAGGAAGGCGGCGCCCACCACGTCGGAGACATCCATCAGCGGCCACAGGGCCTGCGCCTCCTTGGGCGTCAGCAGATGCATGTCGAGGCCGAACGAGCGGGCGGTGGTGGCCTGGCGCTTCACCTCGGTCCAGCGCTCTTCGTTGCACGCGAGGCGCAGGCCGCCGTTCATCTTCCAGCCGGTGGCAAGGCCGGTTTCCTGCTCCAGGGTCTGGTAGATCTTCACCGACTCGCCCAGCAGCTGGGTGATGTTGGCGTTGGAGCGCAGCTGGCCCACCAGGCCGGCGGCGTGGAAGGTGGAGCCCGAGGTGAGCTTGTGGCGCTCGATGAGCACCGTGTCCTTATAGCCCAGCTTGGCCAGGTGATAGGCGGTGGACGTGCCGATGATGCCGCCGCCGACGATGACGACCTGGGCCTGGGTCGGAAACTCAGCCATGAAGATCCCCTGAGTGGTCCTTTTCGCGGGCGGCGCGCGGAATGCCGGCGGGGCCGGCGCGCGCCAATCGGCCCGCGAACCTCCACATGATTCCTGTTGCACTGCGGTCAAGTCAACGAAAATCCACACATCAATATTGCTTTGTGTGGCAAATGGAGGTTTTTGTGGGGTGGCAGGCCATCGATGGTGCGTTCCGCGCGCCGCTGGCGCCGGCCTGAGACAGGGGAAGCACATGACCGATTTGAGCCTGGATCACGTCGCCGATTTCGCCGGCACGCTCGCGGACGTGGCGCGCACGCTGGCGCGCGCGCACTTCCGCACCACCACGGCGTTCGAGCGCAAGGCCGACGAGAGCCCGGTGACCGTCGCCGACAAGGCCATCGAAGCGGCCTTGCGCGCCGCCATCCTGGCGCGGTTTCCGGGCCACGCCATCCTGGGCGAGGAGGCCGGCATGACCGGCGACGGTCATCTGTTGTGGGTGCTGGACCCCATCGACGGCACCAAGAGCTTCATTACCGGCATGCCGCTGTTCGGCGCCCTCATCGCCTTCGCGCGGGGCGGCGTGCCGCGCGTCGGGGTGATCGAGATGCCGGCCCTGGGCGAGCGCTGGGTGGGGGGGGCGGGTGGCGCCACGTTCAATGGCCAGCCGGCGCGGGCCAGTGGCTGCACGGCGCTGGACCAGGCGCGGGTCTACACCTCCTCGCCGGACTTCTTCACCCCCGATGACTGGGCGCGCTACGACGCCTTGAGCCGCCGGGGCGCCATCCGCCGTTTCGGCGGCGACTGCTACCAATATGGCCTGCTGGCCTCCGGCCACTGCGACCTGGTGGTGGAAACCGCGCTCCAGCCCTATGATTTCATGGCCCTGGTACCGGTGGTGGCGGGCGCCGGCGGGGTCATGACCGACTGGCAGGGCCGGCCGCTGGGTCTCGCCTCGGACGGCCGGGTGGTGGCGTCCGCCACCCCGGCGCTGCACGAGGTGGCCTTGCGCGCGCTCAATGGCTGATACGCGCGGCCGGTGAGCGGGCCGCGCCCGCGCCGGAGCGACACTGCCGGGGGCCGGTCAAGGCCGGAGCCTGCGGCATGGACCCTCCAAGCGCCCGCCCTCCGGTTGGCGCCGCGGCCTGTTCGCGGGGCCACAGGGGCACGGCGGGCGTGCCGCACCGATGGTCCATGATCTGGTCCGGGATCGGTGGTCGAGCTTTCTCCGGGGCGTTTGCTCCGGGGGCATTTGCTTTTGGGGCACGTGCTTTTGGAGCTTGGCCCGCCTGTCGCAAGGCCGTGGCATTGTGTGGACTTCCGGGTGCCGACTGGCCCCATTTCCACGCCCTGGCCCACACTGCCGGATGCCCGGGGGCGGCGTCCGGCCGGGTGGGGAAGGGGGGCGCCGTGGCCCCCCTTCCGGTCTCAGCCGCGATGCACCGGCGCCGTCACAGCATGAAGTCGCTGGCGCTGAGGCTGGTGGCGCCGACCACGTCGATGCGGAAATCGGCGATGCCGTCGCCGTTGGTGTCACCGAACACGGCCACCCCGGTCACCCCCTTCACCTGCCAGAGATCGCCGGCCGAGGTGAAGAACGGCTTCTGGTCGGTGAAGTTGAAGGCGGTGTTGCCGCTGGCGGCGCCGTTGGCGTCGATGGCGGAGAGGTCGATCTTGTCCACGCCCACCTGGAAATCGCGGATGACGTCGCTGGCACCGAGGCCGGGCGCGCTCTCGCTGGTGGCGTTGAACTTGAACACGTCTTTCCCGGCACCGCCCCACAGGGAATCGAGGCCGAGCCCGCCCACGAGTGTGTCGTTGCCCGTCCCGCCATAAAGCGTATCGGCGCCGGCGCCGCCGTCGAGGCTGTCGTTGCCCTCGTCGCCATAGAGCGTGTCGGCGTCGGCGCCACCGCTGATCTTGTCGTTGCCGGTGCCGCCGGACAGGGTGTCGTTGCCGGTCCCGCCATTGATGAAATCATCGCCGATGCCGCCGGAGATGGCATCGTTGCCGCCATCGCCGTTCAGGATGTCGCCGCCCTCGCCGCCGTTGATGGAATCGTCGCCCTCGCCGCCGAACACGAAGTCGACGCCCTGGTCGGCATCGATGATGTCGTTGCCGGCCTCGCCATAGAGCGTGTCGTCGCCCCAGCCGCCGCTCAGATAGTCATTGCCGGCGCCGCCGTGCAGGATGTCTGCGCCGTCGAAGCCGTAGAGCGCGTCGTCGCCGCCGGCGCCGTCGATATAGTTGACGGCGGCGTTGCCGCGAATGGTGTTGGCGACGGCGTTGCCGGTGCCGTCCTGGGCGCCGCTGCCGCCCAGGTCCAGGTTCTCCAGATAGGTGCCGAGGGTGTAGGAGGCGACCTTGCTCACCACCGTGTCCACGCCCTGGCCGCCGTATTCGACGACGTTGTCGCCCGTATTGTCCACCACGAAGCGGTCGTTTCCGGTGCCGCCATACAGGGTGTCCTTGCCGGCGCCGCCGTCCAGGAGGTCGTCCTGGTCGCCGCCATAGAGGTAATCATTTCCGTCGCCGCCGAACAGCTGGTCCTTGCCGGCGCCGCCGGAGAGGCTGTCGTTGCCGCCGAGGCCGGAGAGGGTGTCGTCGCCGTCGAGGCCGGAGAGAGTGTCGCCCAGGCTGCCGCCGGTGATGGCGTTGGCGAGGCCGTTGCCGGTGAGGCTGGCGCCCTTGCTGGGCAGGTCGTCGTCGGGGCTGACGACATAGCTCGACAGGTAGAGGTTCTCCACATTGGCGCCCAGGGTGTAGCTGGTGCCGACCACGCCCACCGTGTCGATGCCCTGGTTGGCGTACTCCACCACCGTGTCCTGGCCGGCGACGACGCCGAGATAGGTGTCGTTGCCGGTGCCGCCATACATGACGTCCTTGCCGTCGGTCATGTAGCCCGACCACTGGCCCCGGCCGGGGCCGCCATACAGCGCGTCGTTGCCGGCGCCGCCATAGAGAGTGTCGGCGCCAAAGCCGCCGTCGAGGTAATCGTCGCCGTCCTCGCCGTAGAGCGTGTCGTTCTCATAGACCCAGGTGCCGCCACCATAGACCTTGTCGTTGCCGGCGCCGGCATAGACCACGTCATCGCCGCCGTCGGCGAAGATCACGTCGTCGCCGCCCCCGCCATAGATGCGGTCGTCGCCGTCGCCGACCGTGATCTTGTCGTTGCCATTGCCGCCGTAAACGGTGTTGTCGCCGTCGCCGGTGGTGATCTTGTCGTTGCCCTCGCCGCCCCAGATCTCGTTGTCGCCGTCGCCCACCTCGATGCTGTCGTCGCCGGTGCCGCCGTCGATCAGGTTGTCGTCGTCGAGGGCATAGAGGGTGTCGTTGCCGGCGCCGCCATAGAGGGTGTTGTCGCCCTCGCCGCCGGAGACCAGATCGTCGCCGTCGCCGCCGTCCATGACGTCGTTGCCGTCGAAGCCGAAGAGCTGGTCGTTGCCGGCGCCGCCGGAGATGGTGTCGATGCCGTCGCCGCCGCTGGCGAAGTCGTTGCCATTGCCGCCGAACAGCATGTTGTTGCCGTCGAGGCCAAGAATGAAGTCATTTCCATCACCACCGTAGATGTCGTCGTCGGAATCGCTGCCGGTGATGGAGTCGTCACCGCCGAGTCCGTAATAGATGATGCCGGTGCTGCTGGTGGTGAACTTCACCGTGTTGGCGGCGTCGGTGCCGTAGAGTGTCGACCGTGCCATGTCACGCCCTTTCCTTCTGCCAGGGCCCTGCGGCGCCCGGTGTGCGGGGAAGTGATGACGCAGCTTTGCTTCAGAGTGCCCGCGCGCCACGGCGGGCGTGTTTCAATCGTAACGGTGTGAAGCGCGCGACCTGCGCCTGGCGCCACGGGCGCTGCCGGCGGCGCTCCATCCGGCAGGTGCTGTCCAGTCCGCTATCCGGGCGAGCGACGCAGGCGTGGTGCTGGAGGCAGGGGAGCAGGCGGGGGGCACAGTGCCCCGGTCGGGCGCGCGGGCCGTGGCGGATGGGTGGCGTTTGGGGCGGCGGTGGGCGGCGCGATCGCCTCAGGCCTGGTTGAGCGCGCCGAGGAACAGGTCAACTTCCTTGCGCAGGTTCTCGGCTTCCCCGGCGAGCTGGTTGGCGGAGGACAGCACCGCGCCGGCGACCGTGCTGGTCTCGTCGGCGGCCGCGGCCACCACCGCGATGTTGCGGGAAATCTCTCCCGTCCCCATCGCGGTCTGCTGCACGTTGTCGGAGATTTCCACCGTCGCGGTGACCTGCTGCTGCGCCGCCAGGGCGACCGCGGCCGCCACTTCGCTGATGTCGACGATGGAGGCGCCGATGCCCTTGATGGCCTCCACCGTGGAGGAGGTGGCGTTCTGGATGTCGGTGATCTGCGCGGAAATTTCCTCGGTCGCCTTGGCGGTCTGCCCGGCCAGGGTCTTGACCTCGCTCGCCACCACCGCGAACCCCCTGCCCGCGTCGCCGGCGCGGGCGGCCTCGATGGTGGCGTTGAGGGCGAGCAGGTTGGTCTGCGCGGTGATCTCCTGGATGAGCTGCATCACCGAGCCGATCTTTTCCGCGTCCTTGGCGAGGCCGTCCACCACGCGCCCGGTGCGGCTGGCCTGCTCGACGGCGGCGGCGGCCATTTCCGATGCGTTGGAGACCTGCCGTCCGATCTCGCGGCTGGAGACCGTCATCTCCTCGGTGGCGCCGGCGACCGCCTGCACATTCGACGAGGCTTCCTGGGAGGCGGAGGCGACGATGCTGCTTTGCTGCTGGGTCTGCTGCGAGGTGCTCAGCATGCTGGCGGCACTCTTCTGCAGTTCGCCGGCGGCGGTGGTCAGGTTGCCGACCACGGTGCGGATGACGGTTTCGAAATTCTTGGCGAGGCTTGCGATCTTATTGCCGCGGGCGAGCTTGGCCTCGCCCTCGGCGCGGTTCGCGGCCTCCAGCGCGGCGGCCTTGATGAGGCCCAGGCGCAGCACGTCGAACGAGCGGGCGAGGTCGCCGATCTCGTCCTTGCGGCCGAGGTAGGGAATCTCGAAATTGGTTTCGCCCTGCTGCAACGCTCCGGTGACGTCGACGATGCGCCGCAGCGGGGGAACGATGGTGAGGATCAGCACGCACACGATGACGCTGCCGATGGCGATGCCCAGAAGGCCCAGGGCCAGGGTCGGGACGAACAGCTGGGGCTGGGACTGGTGCAGGTGAACGAGAAGAAGAATGAAAAAGGTCCATGCCGCCACGATGGGCGGCATGAAGCACAGAACGATTCTCAGCCCCAGGCCACGGGTAAAGACGCCCATCTTCGTCAGGATGCTCGTCATCATCAAGGCGCTCCCATCGACCGGAAAATCCGGTATCCCGTTCATGGTGGCGGATTGAGCGTAATTTTATGCCACTGTCGTTATACGCGCCTCGAGAGAACAGCATCAGGCTTGTGGGAGGCTTTGGCCCTCGTGCCCCCGAGCGGCTTCACACTCCAGGCGTGGATCGGCCCGGCATCGGGCCCGGACCAGCGGTCCGCCGTCTCCGGTCGTGGTGCCGGGACCGCGGCCGAAAGCACACCTTTGGCCAGGCGCGCCGGTTGGCCAAGCCCTTCCTTGGACGGAGGCCCTTTTCGGGCAACAGGGGGCTGGCGGGCGTCGCGCGGCCGCCGGGCCCATGGCCCGGCGCGAACCGTTCGGGCGGCCGGCGCCGCGCCCGGGGAGCTCAGCGCTCGCGCCAGGCGTAGGCGATCTGCTCGGTCAGCGGCTCCAGCATGAAGGCCGCCGGCGAGCGGCTGCCGGTGGTGATGAAGGCGTCCACCGGCATGCCCGAGACCAGCTTCAGGTCCCCCAGGGCGGCGCCGGTCGCGGCGTCGAGGGCGGTGCGCACGGTGTAGAAGGACTGGCCGGTGCGGGTATCCACCGAAACCTCCTCCGCCACCCGCGTCACGGTGCCGGAGACGGCGGGCAGCAGCCGCTGGTTGCCGGCGCGCAGGCGCAGAAACACGGGCGCGCCCAACCGGACCTGGTCGATGTCGCCGGGGGCGACGCGGGTCTCGGCCACCAGCACGTCGCCGGACGGGACCAGCGACATGATCACGCCGCCCGGCTGCACCACCGCGCCCCGGGCATGGACGGCAAGCTCATGCACCCGGCCGCCCTGCGGCGCGCGCACTTCCACTTCGGCGAGCTGGTGCTCGGCGGCGGTCCGCCGCTCGGCGAGGGTGGACAGCTCGCCCTGGATCTCGGCGAGGCTGCCGGCGGCCCGGGCGGCGGTGTCGGACCGCACCTGGGCGAGGCGCAGCTCGGCTTCCGCGGCGGCGATCTCAGCTCCGGCGATGGCGGCGGCGATGCGGCCGGTCTCGCCCTCGGCGGTGGCCAGGGTGCGCTGGAGCGCCAGATAGCGCGGCCGGGCGATGAGGCCCTTGCGGATCAGCGGGTCGAGGCTGTCCATCTCCTCCTTCGCCAGGGCGATCTCCTCGTGCTTGGCGGCCAGCTGGGCGCGGAAGCCCTCCGCCTGCTTGCGATACTGCGCCACCTGTTGACCGATCTGCGCGGTCAGGCCGGCCTCGGCGGCGCGCGAGGAGGCGAACGCGGCCTCCTCCGAGCGAAGCGCTGCGGCCACCACCGGCTCGGCGCGGCGCGCCTCCAGGTCGGGCGGCAGGACCAGCATCGCATCGCCGCGGATTTCGGATTCCAGGCGCGCCCGGCGGGCGGTGAGCTCGGCGGCGCGGGCGGAAACGACGCCCAGCTGGGCGCGCAGGGCGGTGTCGTCCAGCACCACCAGCACGTCGCCGGTCTCGACCCGGTCGCCTTCCTTGACCCGGATCTCGGCCACGGCGCCACCGGCCACGTGCTGGATCTTCTTCACGTGGGTGTCCACCACCAGGTCGCCCTGGGTGACCACGGCGCTGTCGATGCGGGTGAGCACGCCCCAGGCCAGGGTGGAGGCCACCAGAAGGCCCACCAGGGCGAAGCCGATGCCGGCGAGGCGGTCCAGGGACGCGCGCGGAGCGTCATCGGGGGCGGGGTCCGGGGTGGACGTGGAAGCGGACAGGGGCGTGGGCGTGGACATGGTGGATCTCCGGGGCAGAGGGTCAGGCGGCGGGGCGGGCGACGGCGGCGGGACGCAGCACGGCGTCGCGCGGGCCAAAGGCGCGCTGGCGCCCGTCTTCGAGGATGAGCACCTTGTTGCAGGCGGACACCGCGGCCGGGCGGTGGGTGATGAGCACCACCACCGCGCCCCGCGCCCGCGCCGCCCGCACTGCCGCGGCCAGGGCCGCGTCGCCGGCGGCGTCAAGGTTGGAGTTCGGCTCGTCCATCACCAGCAGGAAGGGGTCGCCGTAGAGCGCGCGGGCGAGAGCGAGCCGCTGGCGCTGGCCGGCGGACAGCGCGCCGTGGGCCTCGCCCGCCGGGGTGTCGTAGCCGGCGGGCAGGCGCAGGATGAAGTCGTGGAGGCCGGCGGCACGGGCGGCGGCGATCACCGCCGCGCTGTCGGGGGCGGGCGCCATGCGGGCGATGTTCTCGGCGATGCTGCCATCGAACAGGCCGATGCCCTGCGCCACATAGCCGATGTGGCGGCCGCGTTCCGCCGCCGCCCATTGGTCGAGGGTGGCGCCGTCGAGGCGGATGGTGCCGGCGTGGGGGGCAAGCACGCCCGCCAGGGCGCGGGCCAGGGTGGACTTGCCGGCGCCGCTCGACCCCAGCACCGCCAGGGCATCGCCGGCCTGAAGGGCGAAGTCGATCTGGGCCAGCACCGGAGCCGAGGCCGCGCCACCGGCGGCAAGGCCGTCCACCGTCAGCGTGGCGCGTGGCGCCGGCAGGGCGGTGGCGGGCGCCGGAGCGGCGGCGAGCTGCGCCTTCAGCCGGGCGAAGGCGGCCCGGCCGTCCACCAGGCCCCGCCAGTTGGCAATGGCGAGGTCCACCGGCGCCAGGGCCCGGCCCACCACGATGGTGCTGGCGAGGATGGCGCCGGCCGAAATCTCGGCGCGGATGAGCAGGAAGGCGCCGAGGCCCAGCAGCAGCGACTGCAGCAGCATGCGCCCGGTGCGGGCGGCGATGCCGAACCCGCCCACCACCTCCGCCACCCGGCACTGGGCTTCGCCGGCCGTCCGGCTGCGGGTGGCGTGGCGGGCATCGACGGCGCCGAGCAGGCCCATGGCCAGCACGGTCTCGGCGTTGCGGCGGGCATCGTCCAGCAGCACCGCCTTGCGCGCGCCGAGGGCCATGGCGTCGCCGGCGGGGCGGCGGCCCAGGCGATCGGCGAGGATGGTGAGGGTCACGAGGCAGGTGGCGCCGGCCAGGGCGAACACGCCGAGCGCCGGGTGGATGAGGAACACCAGGCCCACGAACAGCGGCACGAACGGCAGGTCGATCAGCGCCAGCAGCCCGCCGCCGGCCAGGGCCGCCCGCGCGGTGTCGAGGTCGCGCAGGGGGTGGCTGGTCCCGGCCTGGCCGGCGGCGGCGGCGGTGAGGGTGGCGGCCAGGGCCGGCCCGCGCAGCCGGCTTTCGAACTGCTGGGCGAGGCGCGCCATCATGCGCTGGCGCACGCCGTCGATGAGCCCCTGGAGCAGGTAGAGCGCCACCATCAGGCCGGTGACGGTGACAAGGGTGGGAATGGAGCGGCTCACCAGCACCCGGTCATAGACCTGCATCATATAGAGCGAGCCGTTGAGGGCGAGCAGGTTGGTGGCGAACGAGAAGGCGACCAGCGCCGGCAGGTGGCGCCGGGCCGCGGCCACGGCGCCCGGCAAGGGCGCGGCGCCGTCGAGGGGGCGGACGGGGAGGCGGAACATGGCGGGCTCCGGAAAGCGGGGGGCCGGCGGTGGCGCCGGCCCGACCCTTGTGCGCCCGCATCACTTCGCCCCGGCGCCGTCCCGCCCGGCTCCGTGTTTCAATTGTTTCTCGCCGACGCCGGCAAGGGGAGCGGTGGCGGGGAGAAACATGATGCCATCCGCCCCGTCTTCGACCGGTGCCAAGGGGCCGTCCAAGCGGGGCCGTCCAAGCGCCGCGCGGGCTTGACCAAAGGCCCATGAGTCAAGCCCATGGGCCTTTGGTGTAAGAATGATGGCCGGCGTCGCGCGGTGGGCGGCGCCCGGGGGAAGGAGGCGCCGGCGTGGCCACCGCCGACCGCCACCGCCGACCGCCACCACCGACCGCCGTCGCCGGGACGCGGCGCGACGCGGGCGGCGGTCCGCCGGGTGCGACCGCCGGTGGCCGGGGACTGCGCTGCGAGCCGGCGCGGCGTTTGAGCCAGCTCTTGTTCGGGCAAGCCTTTGTTCGGGCGAGCCCTTGGCACCGGTCGAAGGCCGGGGCTGCTGGGCTCAGTGGTCGAAGCGCAGGGCGATCCGGGCGCGGCCGTGGCTGCGGCCGAAATGCACCTGGTCCGACAGCCGTTGCAGCATGTAGGCGGCGAAGCCCGCCACTTCCTTGGCGTCACCCAGAAGCGCTTCCGGCGGCGGACGCTCCTTGGGCGGTTGCACGATCTCGCCGTGATAGAGCAGGTAGACGTCGAGATGGGCCTCGTCGAAGCGGGCGCGCAGCTCGATGGCGTCGTCCGCGAGCCCGCTGTCGGTCACGAGTTCCAGCGCCTGGGCGACGATGGGGATGGCGGCGGCGATCACGTCGCGCCGCGCCCCCCACAGGTCGCCCTGCCGCTCCAGGAAGTCGCGGGCGAACGGGAAGGCGTGGGCGCCTTCCGGCACCTCCTCCCCGGTCTCGCGGGCGATGCCGATGCGGAACAGCAGGTTGAGCACGATGGCGCTGCACGCCGCCATGGTCAGCGGGGTCGAGAACAGCGGCTGCAGCACGCCGTGGATCTGCTCGCGTAGCGGCAGCAGCGCCACCGAGAGCCCCGCCAGCACCGACAGCCCGACCACGAACACCCGCCGCTCGGACAGCCGGCGCGAGACGATGAGATCCATGCCGGCCACCACCAGATAGGCCGAGGTGTAGAGCAGGATGCCGCCGATCACCGGCGAGGGGATGAGGGTGAGCGCGACGATGGCCTTGGGGAAGAAGGCGATGGCGAAGATGAGCGCGCCGGCGGCGAGGCCGATCACCCGCGCCGTGGCCTGGGTGGCGAAGGCCAGCCCCACGGACGAGGACGACAGGCCGGCCTGGAAGCCGCCGGTGAGGCCGTTCAGCATGTTGCCGATGCCGCAGGCGGTGACCGCGCGCTGGGCGGCCCGCATGTCGGCCCGGCGCCAGTCGGCGTCGTTCATCTTCTCCAGCGAGACGGTCACCGACAGCACGTCCACCAGGTTCATCACCACCAGCAGCGCCATCAGCGGAAACAGGCTGACGTCGAGCCGCAGCGTTGGCAGGCTCAGCTCGGGCCAGGCGAGCAGCGGCGCCGCGCCGATGGCGGCCGCCGTGCCCGGATGATCGGTGCCGAGCAGCACCGCCAGCACCCAGCCCAGGCTGGCCCCGGTGAACACCGCGAACAGTTTCAGCCGCCGCGGCGCGAACACCGTGATGGCGACGATGACGCCGAGGGTGATGGCGCTGGTGCCGACGGCCCCGGGCACGATCTGCAGCGTGGAGCCGGCCTCGATGCCCAGCGCCCGGCGCAGCGCCGGGCCGGCCAGGGAGACGCCGAGCATGGTGACCGCCACACCGCAGACCTCCGGCGGCAGCAGGACCCGCAGCGGGCGCACCAGCCGCGCCACGAAGATCTGCACCAGCCCGACCGTGAAGGTGGTGGCGGCCAGCAGGCCGAGGCCGCCCAGCGTCATGGCCTGCACCGCCAGTGGAATGGCGCCGGCGGCGGGGATGTGGACCGCCAGATAGCCGCTGCCGAAGCGCGAGCGCAGGCATTGCACGATGGTGGCGAGCCCGATGCTGAGCGCGCACGCCGACAGCATGGCCGACACCTGCTCCGCCGGCAGGTGCGCTTCGGTGGCGGCGAGGATGGGATAGATGAGGAAGGTCACCGCCAGCATGGCGTGCTGGGCCGCGAGCGGCACCAGGCTGGCGGGCGGGACGGGATCGTTCAGTCCATAGACCAGGGCGCTGGGGCGGCGCGCCACCCGCTGGCTGCCCGGCGTCGGGGGGAAGACGCGGTCCAGCAGCCGCCGCAGGCCGGAGAACCGGCCCGCGGCCGCGGGCCTGCGGGCGTCATGCACGCGCGCCCGCCACGAATGCGCGGATGAGGTGGTGCGCGATCGCCGCCGGCGCCGGCGCGAACAGGCCGTCGGGGTGGGTGCGGGTCAGCATGGCCGCCGTTTCCTCCCGCGAGACCCAGCGCACCGCCTCCACTTCGTTGGGGTCCATGGTGATGGCCTCGGAGGTGGCCTCCGCGAGGCAGCCGAGCATCAGCGACATGGGGAAGGGCCAGGGCTGGCAGGAGTGGTAGGACACGCGGCCGACCCGGATGCCGGCCTCCTCCAGCGTCTCGCGCCGCACCGCGTCCTCAAGGGTTTCTCCCGGCTCCACGAAGCCGGCGAGGCAGCTCCACATGCCGGGCGGGAAATGCGGCGCGCGGCCGAGCAGGCAGTGGTCCGCGCGGGCGGTCAGCATGATGACTACGGGATCGGTGCGGGGGAAATGCTGGGCGCCGCAGCCCGGGCAGTCGCGCCGCCAGCCGCCGTCCACGGCGCGGGTGGCGGCGCCGCAATTGGAGCAGAAGCGGTGCCGGCCATGCCAGCCGAGCAGCGCCTTTCCGGTGGCCAGCGGGCCGAGATGGTCGGCCGCCACCAGCCCGCCGCTGGCGATGGAGCGCAGGTCGGTGACGAGGAGGCCGGCGGCCTCGATCTCCTCCCGGCGGCCCGGGTCGAAGGCGAGGGCGAAGCGCGGCGCCTTGCCCTCCAGCCCCAGGAACAGGCCGGCGTCGGAGCACCAGGGTGCGGCCTCGGCCAAGCTGAACAGGGGGTCGTGCGGCTGGCCCGGCGCCCGCGCGGGCTTCAGCGCCACCAGCTCGCCGCCGAAGGCATAGGCCCGCGCGCCGGCATCGCCGCGCAGCACGGCGATGTTGGGGCGCAGGTGGGCGGCGCGATCGAGCCGCGTTTCCACATAGCCCAGGGGCGGCCATGCGCCGAGGTCGGGATGGGACGGGGGCAGCAACATGATGGGCGGAAGCTTTGAACGACGGCGCAGGAAGGCGACGGTTGCACGGGTTCGCCCCGCGAGGCAAGGGGCGAGCGGGGCGCGTGCGGGCATGACCTTGCGCCAGGGCGGCGCCGCCGCGGCGGCAGGGGCCCCCGTCGGCGGCCGCGGCTCAATGGTAGACGAACAGCGGGCAGGGCGGGTTCTCGGCCAGCTTGCGGGTGGTGGAGCCGAACAGCAGGTCGCGCCAGCCGGCATGGCCGTAGGAGCCCATCACCAGGAGGCCGGCCTTCAGGTTCGCGACCTCCAGCCGCAGCGCCTCGGACGGGGCGGCCCGCGAGATCACCGGCACCGCCTCCACCACAAGGCCGTGGCTGGCGAGATAGGACACGGCGCCGCCGGCCCGGCGCGTCGCCTCCTCCTGGCTCTGGTCCACGCAGACCACCTTCACCCGGCGGCCCTGGCCGAGGCCGGTGAGCGCGAAAAGCTGCAGAGCCCGCATGGCGGGTATACTGGCATCGTAGCCCACCACCACATCCTCGCCCTCCGGCGGGTCGTCGCCGCACACCAGGAAGGGGCGCGGCGTGCGTGCCAGGAGGCGCGCCAGCAGGTCCGGCAGCGGCACCTCGTCGCCGCCGTGGAAGCCGGTGTCGTGGCCGGCCACCACCAGGTCGCGGGTCTCCGCCGCGACCTGCAGCGCGGCCAAAGGCTCGCCCTCGAACGCCAGGCACTCGAACGGAATGCCCTGCGCCGCGCACTCCGCTTCATGGCACGCGTGGAGCCGCTGCCGCAGGTCCTCGGCCTGGACCCGCAGGTCCTGCTCAAGCCGCACCTTGAGGGCGCCGGTGCCGGCGCGGCCGAGGCTGGGCATCGCAAGGGCCGTGCGGTCGATGCCGGCCAGGCCCGCCAATGCCGCGCCGGTGTCGCGCGTCAGGCGGAAGGCGATGGCGCGCGCGGTCTGCGACGCCGCCGTTTCGCCGAGCAGGAGCAGAATCCGCTTGAGCATGGGTCCCCTCTTTCGCGTCCGCCCGGCCGTCCGGGGCCTCGCGCAAGGCTGTAGGGCCTCGGCCCCCGCCTGGCAACTCGGCGGCCGCCGCCCGCCGGCCCGGGCACCTTTTCTTGAGCGCCGGATCGACTATGGTCAGCCCGATCCCGCCGCGCCGCCGGCGCCGCCCGGTTCCGGAGGAAACATGCGCGTTCTGGTCCGCCTCACCCTGGTCGTTGGCCTCGCCCTCGGCCTGTCCGCCTGCGACAAGTGCGGCAACTGGTTCGGCCAGGGCCGCCCCGCCGCCTGCCAGAGCGAGGCGCCGAAATAGCCGGCGGCCCCGCGAAGCCGCGCCGTTGTTGCATTTGCGTCGGTGTGCCGCTATAAGCGCGACCTTCGCGCGGGACATGCGCCCCCCTGGAGGCGTGTCTGCGCGCGAAGCCATGCGGCCGCGATTGCGGCCGCAGGCCGTTTCGAACCTCAGAATTTAGGATGAAGTGCCATGACCGCCATCAAGGAACTGAAGGCTGTGGCGCGCCCGCGGGCCGGCAAGGGGGCCGCCCGTGCCGAGCGCCGCGCCGGACGCGTGCCCGCCGTGATCTACGGCGAGAAGCAGGAGCCGGTGACGATCTCGCTGAACTTCCGCGAGCTCAACAAGGCCATCTATGCCGGCCATTTCCTCACCACCCTGTTCGAGATCGACGTGGACGGCACCAAGCACCGTGTCATTCCGCGCGACTACCAGCTCGACGTGGTGAAGGACTTCCCCCTGCACGTGGACTTCCTGCGCGTGTCCAAGGGCGCCAGCGTCACGGTGGAAGTGCCGGTTCACTTCGTGAACCAGGACGCCTCCCCGGCGCTGAAGGCGGGCGGCACTCTCAACGTGGTGGCCCATGCGGTGGAGCTTGAGGCTCCCGCCGAGGCCATCCCGGAGGCGGTCACCGTCGACCTCACCGGCGCCGTGTTCGGCGACATCTTCCACCTCTCGGCGATCACGCTCCCGGCGGGCGTGAGCTGGGCTGGCCATGGCGACGACACCCTCGCCACCGTCATCGCCCCGACCGTCGCCCCCGAGGCGGCTGCGGAAGAGCCCAAGGCCTGATCGCAGGGTCCTGGTTATCAGGGTCCTGATCGCCTGATCCCGGCCGGACCTCCGGCCGGGCCTCATCGACGCAGTGGCCCGACCGGGCCGGAGGCGCCACATGTTCCTGTTCGCAGGGCTCGGCAATCCCGGCCCGAAATATGCTGGCAACCGGCACAATATCGGCTTCATGGCGCTCGACGCCATCTGCCGGCGCCACCGGCTCGGCCCGCTGCGTAAGCGCTTCCAGTCCATGGCGGCGGAAGGGGAGATCGCCGGCGAGAAGGTGGTCGCCCTGTTTCCCGAGACCTTCATGAACGAGAGCGGCCGCGCCGTGGGCGAGGCCATGCGCTTCTACAAGATCCCCCTCGACCACATCGTCGTCTTCCATGACGAACTGGACCTGCCGCCGGCCAAGGTGCGCATCAAGAAGGGCGGCGGCAACGCCGGCCACAACGGCCTGCGCTCCATCACCGCCCAGTGCGGCAACGATTATTGGCGGGTGCGCCTGGGCATCGGCCATCCCGGCGACAAGGCCATGGTCATGCCCTATGTGCTCGGCGACTTCGCCAAGGTGGAGAAGGGTTGGGTGGACGCCGTGGGCGACGCCTGCGCCGATTTCGCCGAGTTGCTGGTCACCGGCCGGCCCGATGAGTTCCATAACCGGGTGCACCTGTTCCTGGAGGCGCAGGGCTTCGCCGATCCCAAGCGGGTGGGCGAGCGCGGCTGAGCGCGGCACGGCCGGGCGCGGGCGCGCCGGTCTTTGGCGGGCTGCCCCGCTGGCGGCCTTCGCCGGCCCGGTGTGGGTAAGGGGCGCCGTCGGCTCTTCCGGTCCGCGCCGCTGCCGCCAGCCTGGGGTTGCGCCTCGCCCGCCGTGGAGCGGGCCGCCGCAAGGACTGCGCGCCCGGCGCGGCGCCTCAAGACCGTGTGCCAAGACCGTGTGCCTCGCTCGGGGAGGGTGCCCCGGCAGGGCGCTCCACTGCCCTGCGCTCCACCGCCCTGCGCTCCACCGCCCTGCGTCATGTCCGTCGCGCGCGCCGGCTCCCCATGCCCGCGCCGCAGGCGCGTGATGGGCGCCAGCGGGGCTGCCGGCCAAAGACCGCCACGGCCAGAGCGCGGGCGGTGGTGCCGGTCATCCGCGGCGTGGCGGCCGCCGCCGGATGAGCGGCGGCACGGCGCCGTGCTATCGGATGAAGTCGACGATCAGGATGTCCAGGTCCTGGCTCGGCGTAAAATTCTGGTAGCGCACCTCGAAGCGGCGGTCGTCGAGGCGCTTGACCCCGTTGGCGCAGAAGCTCACCAGCGAGCGCGGATTGCCCTTGTCGATCACGAGGCGGAAGTCGCGGATGGGCCCGACCCAGTTCGCACCCGAGCGCAGCACGTATTCCAGCCATACCTCGCTGTATCCGGGATCGTCGCCGTGACGGGCCGCCGCCCGGCGGCGATCGAGGCCCGCCAGGAAGTCGTCGTCGATGCATTGCCGCTGGCGCTGCCCGCGGAATTCCGGGGTGCGCCGCAGGCTGGGTTCGAGCGCGCCGCCAACGCGTCCGCCGACGAACGGGCGGTAGCTGTGTTCCACGCGGATGCTCCGGCCGGCCGGGAACGTCTGGCGGCGGGTCACCGAGGTGTGCACCGTCCAAAGCGCGTCCCACAGGTGGGTCTTGCCATCGGTGCCGCCGTCGATCAGCAGTTCCTCGCGGAGCAGGGCGGCGCGCGCGTCGGCCGGCAGGCGGTTGACGGCCTCGGAAAAGCTGTCGCCGAGGGCAACCAGCGGCAGGTTCAGGCTCTTCAGCCGTGCAGTGATGTCCTGCCCCTTGAAGCTCGCCTGCTGCACAAGGTCGAGCTGCGCCGGCTGCCCCTCCACCAGGGTGCGGAAGTTCAGCTCCTGCGCGTAATCCGGCACGCGGGTGATGGGGCTCTGGACGATGTCTGGCAGCGGAAAGGCGACCAGGGTCTCGATGTCGCGGTCGGAGGTGTTGGTGAAGACGTAATTGACGCGGACCTGGTCGCGGCTGATGAACAGGTCCTCCTGGTCAAGGCGGATCGCCTCCGAGCGCGTCAGCGTCAGTCCGCCGATGCCGATGGCGGCCTCGCTGTCATTGGCGCGGGCCGGGGCCGCGCCCAGCAGGCCGAGGCCCAGGGCCAGGGCGAGACACAGGCGGCGAACAGCGGGTGCAGTCACGGTGATCTCCTGCCGGCGCGCCGCGTCCCCCTGTCCCGGCATGCGCGGGCGGCTGACGGTGGCCAGGATCGATGGCGGAAGGCCCAGATCCGGGGGCGGCTGCACCCGGACTGGACGGAAGACAGGCCGACAGCGGTGACGCCCCCTGGCGGCGACGCCCCTGATGACACCCCGTGATCGTATCTTTGAACGAGAAAACGGCAAGCCTCGGTCCCCTGCCGGCCGGTATCGGCGCGTCGCGCAGTCGATCCGGTCGCGCCGGCCCGCGGCCCGCCCCCTCCCCTGCGGCAACCTCACGCGGTTGTTTGGCATGGGCATCGGGCCGCGTCAAAAGGCACTCCCACGGGGCACCGTCATGGGGCAGGGCGCTGGGGCAGGGCGCTGGGGCAGGGGCGCCGGGGCAGCCGTATGGGCGGCGGTCTGCAGCGATAGGGGCGTCCCCACCGCCCTGCCGCTGCGGTGCGCTGCGACGCGCGCGGCGTCCTGGGTCGTGGCGTATTCATGACGGTGGTCCCGCCGCGCCCGCCGCGGGGCAAGCCGGAGCCCGGCCCGGCGCGGATGACAGGACGCCGGGTCATCGCGGCCGCGCCCCGGTCGCCCGCGAATGGGGGCGAGCTGACGGGGGCCCGCGTGGGCCGGGTGTGCCCCGCTACGGTGTCTCCGCCTTGGCGGCGGCGATGTCGGGGGCCGTGTGCGGTTCGATGGAGACCTTGACGAAGCGGAGGCACCGCCATGCCTCGTCGTCGCAGGTCACGCGCGGCGCGGTGAGCTTCAGGCCCTTGCAGGGGACGCCGTGGATATCGGCCACGGTGATCTCACGGGTGCCTGAGGGGAGCTGAATGTCATCGGGCGCCCGGGCATCGGGTCGCGCGGGGCGACGGCCGTGAACCACACGCTGAGGTCGGGCGCCGTCGCCGGTCCGGCCGCCGTCAGCGTGGCGCGGACCACGCAGGCGGGTTCACGGCCGGTCTTGGTGCAGTCCGTCTGCACCGTTCTGGCCCGGATCACCTGGAAGCGATGGGTGGCCGGGTCCGCCGACGCCGGGGGTGCGCTCCCCAGAACCGCTCCGCCCAGAACCGCTCCGCCCAGAACTGCACCGCTCAGGCGGAAAGACACGATCATCGCGTGGCGAAACATGCGGCTTCCCGCTCTGCGCTACCGACGCGCGGCCGGCTTTCGCCCGGCGCCGGATTCCTGGCGCGAGCATCGGATCATGCTAAAGGAAAGGTTGTATTTTCGGCAAGAGACCGCGCCCGTGGCCGCCGCCGCGCCAGATGCCGCCGCATGAGGGGGGGCACGGAGGGTGTCGCGTCGGCGCGTCTGGGGTTGCGCGACAAACCTCTTGGACGATATGCGGGGGGCGAGACCGGGCCGCAGGCCATTTCCTTTCCGTCCTTCCGCCGGGCCATCGAACGGCGGCGCAACCTCGAGCATTATCATGGGCTTCAAATGCGGCATCGTCGGCCTGCCGAACGTGGGCAAGTCGACCCTCTTCAACGCGCTGACCCAGACCGCGGCGGCGCAGGCGGCGAACTATCCCTTCTGCACCATCGAGCCCAACGTGGGTGACGTGGCGGTGCCCGACCCGCGCCTCGACAGCCTGGCCGAGATCGCCGGCTCGGGCCAGATCATCCCCACCCGCCTCACCTTCGTGGACATCGCCGGCCTGGTGCGCGGCGCCTCCAAGGGCGAGGGGCTGGGCAACCAGTTCCTGGCCAACATCCGCGAATGCGACGCCATCGCCCATGTGGTGCGCTGCTTCGAGGACGGCGACATCACCCATGTGGAAGGGGCGATCGCGCCGGTCAACGACATCGAGACCATCGAGACCGAGCTGATGCTGGCCGATCTCGAAAGCCTGGAAAAGCGCCTCTCGACCCTGGAAAAGAAGGCCAAGGGCGCCGACAAGGAGGCCAAGGAGACCCTGGACCTCGTCACCCGTGCCCTGGTCCTGCTGCGCGAGGGCAAGCCCGCGCGCCTCGCCGAGGTCAAGCCCGAGGAGCGCAAGCTGTTCAACCAGCTGGGCCTCTTGTCGGCGAAGCCGGTGCTCTATGTGTGCAATGTGGAGGAGGCCTCCGCCAAGGAGGGCAACAGCCTCTCCGCGCAGGTGTTCGCCCGCGCCCGGGAAGAGGGCGCCAAGGCGGTGGTCGTCTCCGCCAAGATCGAGAGCGAGATCGCGGTGCTGCCGCCCGACGAGCAGCGCGAATATCTGGAGGCCATCGAGCTGGACGAGCCGGGCCTCAACCGGGTCATCCGCGCCGGCTACGAGCTGCTGCAGCTGCTCACCTATTTCACCGTCGGCCCGAAGGAGGCCCGGGCCTGGACCATCACCGAGGGCACCAAGGCGCCGGCGGCGGCGGGCGTGATCCATTCGGACTTCGAGAAGGGCTTCATCCGCGCCGAAACGGTGGCCTATGAGGACTATGTGAAGTTCAAGGGGGAGAGCGGCGCCCGCGAGGCCGGCCGCTTCCGCCTGGAAGGCAAGGATTATGTGGTCGCCGACGGCGACGTGCTGCATTTCCGCTTCGCCAACTGAGGCCGCCCGCTCCTGCTCCTCTTCCTGCCCCCGCCGCCGGACCGCGGCAGCGGGGGACGGCGGGGCGCCGCCACCTTGACGTTTGCGTCATCCTCCCTTTGGATCGTCGCAAACAGGGGAGGGGCGCGTTGGCGGATTTCTTCTTCGAGGACTTCATCGTCGGTGAGGTGAAGACCTTCGGCTCGCATACGATGACGGAGGTGGAAATCGTCGGCTTCGCCCGCGAGTTCGATCCCCAGCCCATGCATCTCGATGCCGCCGCCGGGGCGAAATCGGTGTTGGGGGGGCTTGCGGCTTCCGGCTGGCACACCTGCGCCGTCATGATGCGGCTCATCTGCGACGGCTTCCTGCTGCGCACCGCCGGCCTCGGCTCGCCCGGGGTGACCGAGAACAACTGGCTGGCGCCGGTCCGGCCCGGCGATGTGCTGACCCTGCGCCGCACCGTGCTGGAGGCCCGCACCTCCAAGAGCCGCCCGGACATGGGCCTGGTCACCTTCCGCTTCGAACTGGTGAAGGCGGACAAGTCGGTGGTCGTGAACCAGACCTGCGTCATCATGATCGGACGCCGCAACCCGGGGGCGCGCCTCGCATGACCTACTATGAAGACGTGGAGATCGGCTTTTCCGCCGTTCTCGGCAGCCACACCTTCACCCGCGACGAGATCATCGCCTTCGCCGAGGTCTACGATCCCCAGCCGTTCCATGTGGATGAGGAGGCGGCCCGGCGCTCGCCGTTCGGCGCGCTGTGCGCGTCCGGCTGGCACACGGCGGCCACCTGGATGAAGTGCCTGATGGACTACCAGACCCGTTCGCTGGCGGCCGGCACGCCGGTACGCGCCGCCGGCGCCTCGCCGGGCTTTCGCAACATGCGCTGGCTGAAGCCGGTCTATGCCGGCGACACCATCACCTATGCCACCGAGGTGACGGAGAAGACCGCCAGTCGCAGCAAGCCGGAATGGGGGGTGGTGCGCTCCCGCAACACCGGCACCAACCAGCATGGCGACCTGGTGTTCGATTTCGAAGGCGCGGTGCTGGTGCGCCGGCGCAACGTCTGATCCCCTCCGCCGCCGCGGCGCGCGGAGGGTGGCCCCCGCATGCCCTCGCGTCAGAGGCCGAGGCCGGCCATGGCAGGGGCGGCGTAGCGCGTGCCGGCAGCGGCGTCCGGCGGAAACAAGGCGTCGAGGCTGGCGATGTCCGCCGCCGTGAGATGGATCGCGGCGGCGGCGATGTTCTCCTTGAGATAGGCGACGCGCCGGGTGCCGGGAATGGGGATGACATGGGCGTGCTTGCCGAGCAGCCACGCCAGGGCGATCTGGGCGGGCGTGGCGCCCCGCTGCGCGGCGAAGGCGCCGAGCGCCTCCACCAGCGTGCGGTTCCGGGCGAAGGCCGGGCCCGCGAAGCGGGGATTGGAGCGGCGGAAGTCGTCCGGCGCCAGCGCTTCAGGCGCGCTCACCGCACCGGTGAGGAACGACCGGCCGAGGGGCGAATAGGCGACGAAGGCGACGCCGAGTTCGCGGCAGGCCTCCAGCATCCCCACCTCAGGCTCCCGGCTCCAGAGGGAATATTCGGTCTGCACGGCGGTGATGGGGTGCACCCGGTGGGCCCGGCGCAGGGTGTCCACCGCGCATTCGGACAGGCCCAGGAAGCGCACCTTTCCCGCCTCCACCAGCTCCTTCATGGCGCCCACCGTCTCCTCGATGGGGGTTTCCGGGTCCACCCGGTGCTGGTAATAGAGGTCGATGGTGTCGATGCCGAGCCGCTCCAGGCTGGCGTCGCAGGCGGCGCGGACATAATCGGGGCGGCCGTTGACGCCCAGGCGCTCGCCGTTGGGCCCGCGCACGTTGCCGAACTTGGTGGCCACCACCACCTGGTCGCGCCGGCCTTTCAGGAAGCGTCCGAGCAGGCGCTCATTGTGGCCGACGCCGTACATGTCGGCCGTGTCGAACAGGGTGACGCCCAGGTCGACCGCGCGGGCAAGGGTGTCCAGCGATTGCGCATCGTCGCTGGGGCCGTAGAATTCCGACATGCCCATGCAGCCGAGGCCAAGGGCGGAGACGGCAAGGTCGGAGCGGCCCAGAGGGCGGCGATCCAGCAGAAGGGGGGCGGGAGCGCTCTGGTCCATGGGGACCTCATGATGGGAAGGGGGGCGGGCCGCAATATCGCGTCCGTCGGAATGTAAACTAAACGGTGTCGTTTACTTTGTCAATGCCACAGCCGCCCGATCCCGCCGCCGGCCCGGCGCCACTCGTCGACAAGCCTGCCGCCAACCCGCCTGCCGCCGACCACCACGCCGCCGACAGCCCGGCGGCCGACAGGCGTGGCGCCCGCGCCCGCATCCTCAAGGCGGCCCACGCCCTGTTCCTGGAGAAAGGCTACGAGGGCACCGCCATGGATGCGGTGGCCACCGCCGCTCCGGTGTCCAAGCGCACGCTCTACCACCACTTCGCCAGCAAGGCGGACCTGTTCGCGGCGGTGATCGACGAGGCCTGGTCCCACTTCACCCGCGCGCCGCTGTTGCCGGCGGACGTGGCGGCGGACGATCCGCGCCGGGTGCTCGCGGCCTATGTGCAGGGGCTGACGGCCCATTGGGACCGGCCGGACGTGATTCCGCTGCTGCGGCTGGTGATCGCCGAGGCGCCGCGCTTTCCCGAACTGTCGAACGCCTATTTCGCCGCCGGCAAGGAGCCGGCGGTGAAGGGCCTCGCCGCCTACTTCACCCTCCTGGCGGCCGCCGGCCGGCTGTCGCCGGGGCTGGACCCCACCTTGGCGGCGGCGCAATTCCTGGGCGCCATCAAGGAGCCCCTGTTCTGGCCCCGGGTGCTGGGGGTGCCGGTGGCGTTCTCCGCCGAGGTGGCGGTGGAGCGGGCCATCGCCGCGCTGCTGGGGGAGGCCCCGGCCCGGCCGGGCTCCGGCGGCGTGCCATAGGCTCGCCGGGCTGCGCTGGCAGCGGGGGAGGGGTGCGCCGCCTCCCTTGCCCCATGCGGGTGCCCCTGCTAGAAGCCGCGCCATCCCGCCGCCGCGCGGCAGTTCCCTCCCAATCAAAGATAGGACGATCCCCATGGCGATCGAGCGCACCTTCTCGATCATCAAGCCCGACGCCACCCGTCGGAACCTCACCGGCGCCGTCAACGCCGTGATCGAGAAGGCGGGCCTGCGCATCGTCGCGCAAAAGCGCGTGCTGCTGAGCAAGGCCGAGGCCGAGACCTTCTACGGCGTCCACAAGGCGCGCCCCTTCTTCAACGACCTCGTGTCCTTCATGACCTCCGGCCCGGTGGTGGTGCAGGTGCTCGAAGCCGAGGATGCGGTCGCCAAGTACCGTGAAGTGATGGGCGCCACCAACCCGGCCAACGCCGCCGAGGGCACCATCCGCAAGCTGTTCGCCGAATCCATCGAGGCCAATTCGGCCCATGGCTCCGACAGCGTCGAGAATGCGGCGGTGGAAATCGCCCAGTTCTTCTCGGGCAACGAGATCGTCGGCTGAGGCCGCAGGTCCCCCGGCCGGGCCCGGCCGGGGGACCTCATCGCCCCATCGGCTGCGGGCCGCCTCCGGCCCGGGCTGGAAACTTCGGGTCTGGCGCTCTGGACGCCGTCCCGGCTTCATCCTAAGACACGCCGTCTCAGGTGACGGTGCGAAAGCCGGTGCCCGCCCCCTTGTCTGGGATCTGGGTTTTCCGACCCGCCCGCGGCTGGGCCGGGTGGAACTGCGCACGGAACCGGCGGGGCCTCCCCATGGATTTCACCTCCCCCACCTTCTGGCTCTCCCTGGTGCAGATCATCTGGATTGATCTGCTGCTGTCGGGCGACAATGCCGTGGTGATCGCGCTCGCGTGCCGCTCGCTGCCCAAGTCGCAGCGCAAGTGGGGCATCCTGCTCGGCGCCGGCGCTGCGGTGGTGCTGCGCATCATCTTCGCCCTCGTCGTCTCGGTGCTGCTGGGCATCCCCTTCCTGAAGGTGGCCGGCGGGCTGCTGCTGCTGTGGATCGCCATCAAGCTCGCCACCGAGGAGGGCGGCGACAGCCACGAGGTGGAGGCCGCCGATACCCTGTTCAAGGCGGTGCGCACCATCGCCATCGCCGATGCGGTCATGAGCCTCGACAATGTGGTGGCCATCGCCGCTGCCTCGCGCGGGCATCCCGAGCTGTTCATCTTCGGCCTGCTGCTCACCATCCCCCTGATCATCTTCGGCTCGCAGCTGCTGTTGACCCTGCTCACGCGCTTTCCCGTGCTCATCTGGGCGGGCGCGGCGCTGCTGGGCTGGATCGCCGGCGAGATGCTGGTGGGCGACGCCCTGGCCCTGCAGGGGCTGCAGCACCTCGACCCGGGGCTGGTGAAGGCGGACGAGCATGGCCTGCACCCGGCAGCGCTGCCCCATTATGTGGCGAGCAGCCTCGGCGCGGTGTTCGTGGTGGCGGTGGGGCTGCTGCTGCGCCGCCGTTCGGCGCCGGCGGGCTGAGCGTCGCCGCGCACGGCATCGTGCATGCACGATGCCAAAAGCCGTTGCGGCGGCTCATGAAAACAGGCGACGGGCGCGGCCGCGGCGGCTACAGTCGTGGCCATGAACAGCCGTGTTGATCCGCCCTCCGCCTCGGTGAAGGCGCGCCCGCTGGTGCGGGCCTCCGCCTGCCCGCACGATTGCCCCTCCACCTGCGCCCTGGAGGTGGACATCGAGCCGTCCGGCCGCATCGGCCGCGTGCGGGGCGCCAGGGACAACAGCTACACCGCCGGCGTCATCTGCGCCAAGGTGGCCCGCTACGCGGAGCGCGCCAACCATCCCGACCGGCTGACCACGCCGCTGCTGCGCACCGGGCCCAAGGGCTCCGGCCAGTTCCGCCCCATCTCCTGGGAAGAAGCCCTGGAGCGCACCGCTGCCGGCCTTCTGGCGGCGGAGCGGGCGCATGGGGCGCAGGCGGTGTGGCCCTATTATTACGCCGGCACCATGGGCCTGGTGATGCGCGACGGCATCAACCGCCTGACCCATGCCAAGGGCTATTCGCGCTTCTTCTCCACCATCTGCGTCAATCCCGCCTGGAGCGGCTACCTGGCCGGCGCCGGGCGCCTTTCGGGGGCGGATGCGCGGGAGATGGCGGCATCCGACCTCATCACCCTGTGGGGCACCAATGCGGTGTCCACCCAGGTGAACGTGATGACCCACGCCGTGCGCGCCCGCAAGGAGCGCGGCGCTCGGATCGCGGCGGTGGATGTCTACCGCACGCCGACCCTGGAGCAGGCGGATATTCCCCTCCTCATCCGCCCCGGCACCGACGCCGCCCTGGCCTGTGCGGTGATGCACGTGCTGTTCCGCGACGGCCGCGCCGACCGCCCCTATCTGGAGCGCTATGCCCGCGACACCGCGGCGCTGGAAGCCCATCTCGCCGCCCGCACGCCGGCCTGGGCGGCGGCCCTGACCGGCCTGTCGGAAGCGGAGATCGAGGCGTATGCGCAACTGGTGGGGACGACGCCGCGGGCCTTCTTCCGCATCGGCTACGGTGTGTCGCGCACCCGCAACGGGGCGGTGAACATGCACGCGGTGGCCTCCATCCCGGTGGTGACGGGGGCCTGGCAGCACGAGGGCGGCGGAGCGGTGCTCTCCATGTCCGGCATCTACGGCTGGAACAAGACCATGATCGAGGGGCTCGATCGGCGCGACCCGGCGGTGCGCGCCCTTGACCAGTCGCGGATCGGGCCGATCCTCACCGGAGATCCGGAGGCGCTGGCCGGCGGGCCGCCGGTCGCGGCGCTGTTCATCCAGAACACCAACCCCATGGCGGTGGCGCCCGAACAGGACAAGGTGCGCGCGGGCTTTGCGCGCGACGACCTGTTCACGGTGGTGCACGAGCACTTCCTGACCGATACCGCCCGCATGGCCGACATCGTGCTTCCGGCCACCATGTTCACCGAGCATGACGACCTCTACCAGGCGGCGGGGCATCCCCACATCCTGCTGGGGCCGAAGCTGGTGGAGCCGCCGGGGGCGTGCCGCTCCAACCATGCGGTGGTGGCCGCGCTGGCCGAGCGGCTCGGCGCTGAGCATCCCGGCTTCGCCATGAGCCCGCGCGAGCTGATCGACTGGACGCTGCAGGCCTCCGGGCGCGGCACCCTGGAGCAGCTGGAGGCGGCCCGCTTCCTGGATGTGAAGCTGCCGTTCCAGGAGGCGCATTTCCTCACCGGCTTCGGCCATGCCGACGGGCGCTTCCATTTCGCCGCCGACTGGGCCGGCCTGCCGTTCGCGTCGCCGGGCAAGTTCGGGCCGGTGGCGGACATGCCGGCGCTGCCGGACCATTGGGCGGTGATCGAGCAGGCCACCGCCGAGTATCCGTTTCGCCTGGTGACCGCGCCGGCGCGTAATTTCCTCAATTCCACCTTCACCGAGACCGCCACCTCGGCGGCGCGGGAGGGGGCGCCGGCCGTGCTCATCCACCCGCTGGACGCGGCGGAGGCGGGCATCGGCGCCGGCGAAAGCGTGCGGGTGGAGAGCGCCCGCGGCCAGGTGGTGCTGACGGCGCGACTGTTCGAGGGGCTCCAGCGCGGCGTTCTGGTGTCGGAGCAGGTGCAGCCGAACCATGCCCATGCCGGCGGACGGGGCATCAACACCCTCACCGGCGCCGATCCGGTGGCCCCGGTGGGCGGCGCCGCCTTCCACGACAACCGGGTGCGCCTGTCCAGGCTGGCCGCTCCCTAGGCGGCGGCCGCCCGCACGGGTGTGGCGGGGGTCACACCCGGGGCGAAACCAGCGGCGGCAGGCCGGTGCCGGCACCGGCGATGTCCACCCGCTCGTCGGCCACCGTGAGCCGGCCGGCGGCCAGCAGTTCCAGGCCCTTGGGGTAGATCACGTGCTCCTGGGTCAGCACCCGGGCGGCCAGGACATCGGCGGTGTCGCCGGCTTCGATGGGAACCACCGCCTGCAGGATGATGGGCCCCTCGTCCATCTCGGCGCGCACGAAATGCACGGTGCAGCCATGCACCCGCGCGCCCAGCTCCAGTGCCCGCTCGTGGGTGTGCAGGCCCTTGAAGGCGGGCAGCAGCGAGGGATGGACATTGATCATGCGGTCGCGCCAGCGCTCCACCAGCCAGGGCGTGAGCAGGCGCATGAAGCCGGCGAGGCAGACGATCTCGATGCCCGCCGCCTCCAGCACCCCGTCAAGGGCGGCGTCGAACGCCTGCCGATCGGCGAAGCCCTTGTGGCTCAGCACCTGGGTGGGAATGCCGTGGTCCTTGGCGAAGTCGAGCCCGGCCGCGTCGGCGCGGTTGGACAGCACCAGGGCGATCTCGGCTGGAAAGCCGGGCGCCGCGGCGGCGCGCACCAGCGCCGCCATGTTGGAGCCCCGCCCGGAGATGAGGATCGCCGTGCGCTTGCGGCCGGCGGCCGCGTCGGGGGGCGCGGTCATGCCGGAAAGCCGAAATCGGCGGTGCCGTCATAGACCACGCGGGCGGCCGCGCCCGCCTCTTCGCCGGGCTCGATGGCGCCCAGGCGCACCACGCTCTCGCCGGCATCGGCGAAGGCATCGGCCACCGCCTCTTCCTGCTCGGCCGGCACCACCACGGCCATGCCGATGCCGCAGTTGAAGGCGCGCAGCATCTCGGCCGGCGCCACCGCGCCGGTGGTGGCCAGCCAGCGGAACACCGGCGGCACGATCAGGTTCGACAGGTCGATGCGGGCGATGGTGCCCTTGGGCAGCACGCGCGGCAGGTTCTCGGTGATGCCGCCGCCGGTGACGTGGGCCAGCGCCTTCACCGCGCCGGTGGCGCGGATGACCGACAACGTGCTCTTCACATAGAGCCGGGTGGGGGTGAGCAGGGCCTTGCCGAGGCTCTCGCCCGGGGCGAACGGCGCCGGCGCGTCCCAGCCGAGGCCGGAGCGCTCGACGATGCGGCGCACCAGCGAATAGCCGTTGGAATGCACACCGGCGGAGGCGAGGCCGAGAATGAGGTCGCCGGGGGCGACATCGGCGCGCGGCAGCAGGTCGCCGCGCTCCACCGCGCCCACCGAGAAGCCGGCCAGGTCGTAATCGCCATCGGCATACATGCCGGGCATTTCCGCGGTCTCACCCCCCACCAGCGCGCAGCCGGCCTCCGTGCAGGCACGGGCGATGCCGGCCACGATATGGGCGCCGACCTCGGGCGCGAGCCGGCCGGTGGCGAAATAATCCAGGAAGAACAGCGGCTCGGCGCCCTGCACCACCAGATCGTTGACGCACATGGCGACCAGGTCGATGCCGATGGTGTCATGCACCCCGGTGTCGATGGCGATCTTGAGCTTGGTGCCGACACCATCGGTGGTGGCCACCAGCAGCGGATCGGAAAAGCCGGCGGCTTTCAGGTCGAACACGCCGCCGAAGCCGCCGATATCGGCGTCCGCGCCGCGGCGGGCCGTGGCCTTCACCAGCGGCTTGATGAGATCGACCAGACGATTGCCGGCGTCGATATCGACTCCCGCATCGCGATAGGAAAGTCCGTCCTGAGCCATCGGGTCCTCGCGGTGGGGCGGCGCGCCGGTGCCCGGCATGGTCCGCGCCCCGACCTTCTGTGGGCTGCGGGCGCTCCCGCGCCCGTCCCGGCGGATTAGCCGCGAACGGCCGGCAAGGCAAGGCGGGCGTGCCTCCGGCGCGGCCGGCCTTGCCGGCGGTCAGGCGGGGAACAGCTCCACATGGGTGTCGGCGGCGCGGCCGATGTAGACGACCCGTCGCCCAGGGAAGGATACCACATAGCTGGCGCATCCAGCGGTCGCCGCCTTGCGGCGGAAGCCGGCATAGCTGTAGCCCGGCGCGTCCTCCTGCGCCTCGCGGATCGCGGTGCGCAGGGCGCCGGGGTCGAAGACCGCCGCCACCGGCGCCTTCAAGGGGGGAATGGGGAGGTCCAGGCTTTCGCCATCGGGCAGGTAGTAAGTCGCGGCGGCGCGGCGGAGGTCGATGGCGTAGCCCTCGAAACCGGCGGCCATGAGCCGGCCGACGATCTCGGGGAAATGCAGGGTGTTGTGTTCGGCGGCGGCGAGGCAGGCGCGCGCGGCGGCGACTTTCTGGATGTCCACGGCAGGTCTCCGGGAGGTTCAGTCGAGTGGCATGGCAAGGATGCGGCGGTGCGCCACCATCTTCTTCAGCAGGCGCGACAGGGTCTCCCGCTCGTCGGCTGAGAGGACATCGAAGGTCTCGGCGTCGTTCCTGTCGGCCAGGGCGGCCAGTTCCGGCAACAGGGCCGCGCCCTCCGGGGTCAAGGCGAGGGTCTGGGCGCGCCCATCATCCGGATGGGCGGCGCGAACCATCAGCCCCTTGGCGATCAGCCGGTCGGCGAGCCTGGTGATGGCGCCACGGGTCATGCCCATCGTGGCGGCGAGCCGGCTCGGCGCGGCCGGCGGCGTGTCATGGAGGGCACGGAGCATCACCCATTCGGCGACGGTGACGCCCTTGCCGTCGAGCTTGGCCGCGAAGGCGTGCGATACGTGGTTCGACACGGCGCGAAGCCAGAACCCCAAATGGTCGGTCAGCTCCGGGAGGGCGTGGGGAAGGGGGGTGGCAGATGGGGTTTCCATGTTGACTAGGAAACTATCTGCAATTGGTTTCCTAGTCAACAATCGTCGCGCGCCGACCATTATTCCGTCGCGTCCTCGAGCGTGCCGCCGTCCGCGCCCGGTTGGCATGCCGCGATCATCTCCGCCATCGCCTCGATATCCTCCGGGAACGGCAGGGTGCGGCGCCAGGCGAGGCCGATGGTCCGGCTCGGCGCCGGTGCCGCGAACGGGATCAGGCGGACCCGTGGCAGGTGCGCGCCCTCGGCGCGCACGAACAGTTCGGGCAGCAGGGTGATGCCCTGGCCATTCGCCACCAGCTGGGCCAGGGTGGAGAGGCTGGAGGCGCCGAACCGGCGCAGGCGCCGCGCGTCGGCCCGCTGGCACACGTTGAGCGCCTGGTCGCGGAAGCAGTGGCCGTCCTCCAGCAGCAGCAGGTCCTCGGCGCGGATCTGGTCGGCATGGGCGACGTTGCCGCCGAAGCCGGCGGCGGCGGTGGATTGCGGCACCGCCAGCACGAACGGGTCGTCGAACACCGCCCGGCTCTCCAGGGCCGGATGCACGAGAGGCAGGCTCACGATGGCGAGGTCGAGGTCGCCCTGCACCAGATCGGTCACCAGATGATCGGTAAGGCTCTCGCGCAGGGACACCTCGACCTTGGGGTGGCGGCGCGCCATCTCCGGCAGCAGGCGCGGCAGCAGGTAAGGCCCGACCGAGGCGATGACGCCGAGCCGCAACCGCCCCTGCAACAGCTGGCCGTGGTCGCGGATAGTGCGCTCGAAATCCGAGACTGCGGCCAGCAGCGCCCGCGCCCGCTCGGCGGCGCCCTCGCCGACCGGAGTAAGGCGCACGGCGGAGGGGGTGCGTTCCACCAGGCGGGCCCTGAGGCGCTCTTCCATGTCGCGGATCTGCATGGAGAGGGCGGGCTGGGTCACGCCGCATTCGTCGGCGGCGCGGCCGAAATGCAGGTGGCGGGCCAGGGCCTCGAAATAGCGAATCTGACGCAGCGACAGCATGCGATCAAATTATCTGATCGCTACTCGCAAGCAATCTGATTTGTTCTTATTCTAGGAGCGAGCCATGGTGGCGCGAGATACCGGCCTCCGGCCCCGGGACAACGCGGGGCGCCAAAATCGCGGGCCGCAAGCGAGGAGAGACGCATGAGCCGACCGACGCTCACCACCACTGCCGGCAATCCTATCGCCGACAACCAGAACGCGCTCACCGCCGGCGCGCGCGGCCCGGTGCTGCTGCAGGATTATCAGCTGATCGAGAAGCTCGCGCACCAAAATCGCGAGCGCATTCCCGAGCGGGTGGTCCATGCCAAGGGCTGGGGCGCCCACGGCACCCTCACCATCACCGGCGACATCTCGCGCTACACCAAGGCCAAGGCGCTCCAGCCGGGCGCCCAGACGCCGATGATTGCCCGCTTCTCCACGGTGGCCGGGGAACTCGGCGCGGCCGACGCCGAACGCGACGTGCGCGGCTTCGCGCTCAAGTTCTACACCCCGGAGGGCAATTGGGACCTGGTGGGCAACAACACGCCGGTGTTCTTCGTGCGCGACCCCTACAAGTTCCCGGACTTCATCCATACCCAGAAGCGCCACCCCAAAACCAACCTGCGCTCGACCACGGCCATGTGGGACTTCTGGTCGCTCTCGCCGGAGAGCCTGCACCAGGTCACGATCCTGTTCTCCGACCGCGGCCTGCCGGTGGGCGTGCGCAACATGAACGGCTACGGCTCGCACACCTATTCCTTCATCAACGAGGCCGGCGAGCGGTTCTGGGTGAAGTTCCACTTCAAGACCCTTCAGGGGCACCAGCACTGGACCAACGGGGAGGCCGCCGGCGTGGTCGGCAAGACCCGCGAATCCACCCAGGAGGACCTGTTCGGCGCCATCGCGCGTGGCGAGTTCCCCAAGTGGAAGGTGCAGGTGCAGGTGATGCCCGAGCTGGACGCGGAGAAGACCTCCTACAATCCGTTCGACCTCACCAAGGTGTGGCCGCATGGCGAGTATCCGCCCATCGACATCGGCATCCTGGAGCTGAACCGCAATCCGGAAAATTACTTCGCGGAGATCGAGCAGGCGGCGTTCTCGCCGTCCAACATCGTGCCCGGCATCTCCTTCTCGCCGGACAAGATGCTGCAGGCCCGCATCTTCTCCTATGCGGACGCCCATCGCTACCGGCTCGGCACCCATTATGAGCACCTGCCGGTGAACGCGCCCCAGTGCCCCGTCCACCACTACCACAAGGATGGGGCCATGCGGTTCTTCCCGCAGCAGACCGGCAGCACCGATGCTTATTACGAGCCCAACTCGTTCAACGGCGCGGTGGAGAACCCGGCCTATGCGGAGCCGCCGCTGCGGATCTCCGGCGATGCGGAGCGCTACAATCACCGTGTCGGCAATGACGACTACGGCCAGCCGCGCGCCCTGTTCGAACTGTTCGACGCCGGCCAGCGGGCCCGCCTGTTCTCCAACCTCGCGGAGGCGATGAACGGCATTCCCGAGGCTATCGCCGAGCGCCAGATCGCGCTGTTCGACAGCGTGCATCCCGAGTATGGCGCCGGCGTGCGCGCCGCCCGCGCGGCACTGGCCGCCAAGGTCGCCGCCGCGGCCGAGTAAGGCCGGCGCAGCCGGCATCCGGCGGACATGAGAAGGGGGCGTGCCGGCACGCCCCCCTTTTCGGCCGCTCATCGGCCCTTCGCCGTCCGGCGCCGGTCAGTCCTCCAGCCCCTTCAGCTTGAACAGCCGGCCCGCCGCCCATGCCCCCACGGTGACCGCCCGGTTGATGTGGCCGCTGGAGACGTGGCCGATGCCGTAGGCCATGGAGGTGACGGCGAGACCGAAGGTGATGGCCAGCATGCCGATGGGGGTGCGGCCGTAGCCGGTCAGGACCGCGGAGCCGCAGCCGAACGGACCAGGACGGCGGTGCCGATGCCCTCGGCGACATATTTGTTCATGTGTTTCCCCTGTGATGCCCCGGTCCGCGCGATGGCGCGCGGGGGGCAGTAAACCCGCCGTCCGGCTTGAACGGCGCGGCGGAGAGCCAGGATCACCGGTACACCAAAAAATGAAGCCTGTCCCCGAAGTGCAATCAGCCGGCTTCGCGGCGGCGCCGGCTGACGTCCGTCGGCGAACGTGCTAGTGCTCCGGGGCCCTCGCGGAACGGGGGCTCATGTGGGGGGTCTCATGGCGCGTCGATGGGTCGAAGGATCGGTGGCCGGGCTGGCCGTCGTAGCGGTTTTGAGCTGTGCCGGGGCAAACGCGCAGCCGGCGCCGACCTCTGCAGGAGCTTCAACGGCGCAAAGCAGCGCCTCCGCGCCGCTGCCCTGGCCGCGCACCTATCCGCTGCCGGGCGATGACCAGCTCCAGGTCTACCAGCCGCAGATCGACAGCTGGGACGGCGACGTGATGGCCGGCCGCGCCGCGGTGGCGCTGGGGCCCAAGTCCGGTGCGCCGACCTACGGCATGGTGCGCTTCTCCAGCCGCGTGGCGGTGGACAAGCCCGCCGGCCTCGTGCACCTCGCCACCTTCACCATCACCGGGGTCGAGGTGCCCACCGAGCCCGGCAAGGCCAGCCTCATCCGCAGCACCCTGCAGGCGCACCTGCCGCCGGACGGCCTGACGGTGCCCCTGGACCAGCTGCAGGCGAGCTACGCCGTCAACAAGGAACTGGCGCAGCTGCAGACCCAGCCGGTGGACAACACGCCGCCGCAGATCCTGTTCGTCTCCACCACCACGGTGCAGGTGCCCATTGCCGGCCAGCCGGTGCTGAAGCCGATCAGCGGCGTCAGCGGCTTCCAGCGCATCATCAACACCCGCCCGCTGCTGCTGGTGGACGAGGCCGGCGGCTACCATCTCCAGGCGGCCGGGACGTGGTATGAAACCACCGCCCTGGGCAGCGGCTGGGTGGTCACGCCCAAGGTGTCGGACGCGCTGACCGCCGCCGCCAAGAAGGCCACCGACGAGCTCGCCGCCGACCCGCTGCTGGGCCAGGACGGCAAGGCCATCACGCCGCCGCCGGCCATCCTCGTCACCACCCAGCCCACCGAACTGATCCAGACCGACGGCCAGCCGCAGATGCTGCCGGTGGTGGGCACCAACCTGCTCACCATGAACAACGCCGACCATGCGGTGTTCATGGAGACCACCTCCAACACCTATTACGTCCTCATCGCCGGCCGCTGGTTCAAGGCCGTCGACCTGAAGGGACCGTGGGCATTCGTGCCGTCCAACGCTCTGCCGAAGGACTTCGCGAAGATCAATCCCAGCGATCCCAAGGCCAATGTGCTGGTCTCGGTGGCCGGCACCCCGCAGGCCAAGGAAGCGGCCATCGCCGCCACCATCCCGCAGACCGCCACCGTGAAGCGCAATACGCCGCTCAACGTGGTCTATGACGGCGCCGCGCGCTTCGAGCCCATCGCCGGCACCTCGCTCGCCTATGCGGTGAACACGCCGGTGCCGGTGATCCGCCTGAATGCGGAGCGCTATTACGCGGTGGCCAACGGCATCTGGTTCGTCGCCGAGGCGCCGCTCGGCCCCTGGCGGGTGACCGACGTGGTGCCGGACGCCATCTATTCCATCCCGGTGTCCTCGCCGGTGCATTACGTCACCTATGTGCGGGTGTATGGCAGCACGCCGGACGCCGTGGTGGTGGGCTACACCCCCGGCTACATGGGCGTGGTGGTGGCCCCGGGCGGCACCGTGGTCTACGGCAGCGGCTATTCCTGCTCCGGCTTTGTCGGCACGGTGTGGATTTCCTGCCCGGTCACCTATGGCCTCGGCGCCGGCTTCGCCCTGGGCGCGGCGGAGGGCTTTGCCTTCGGCTTCGCCGCCGGCTGGCCGTGGAGCGTGGCGGTGGGGCCCTATTGGGGACCGTACTGGCATCCGTGGGGTCCCGGTCCCTGGGGTCCGGGCCCGTGGGGACCGCATCCGTGGGGTCCGGGTCCGTGGGGTGGCCACTGGGGCTTCACCAACGTGAACCAGACCAACATCTATGGCCGCTGGGGCGGCGCCGCCACCGTGAACCACGCCTGGGGCACCACCTGGAACGGCACCGACTGGGCGGGCCGCGACTGGCGCGGCACCACCGCCAACGGCACCGCCTTCGCCGGGCGGTCGGGTGCGGCCTTCAATCCCTATTCGGGCAATTGGGCGGCGGGCCGCGAGAATGCGCGGGCCAATCCCTACACCGGCGCGGAAGGCGCCTCGCGCGCCGGGGCCGTGGGCAATGTCTATACCGGCAATGCCGCGGCCGGGCGTGAATCGGCCGGCTACAATCCCACCGCCGGCACCGCCCACGCCTCGCAGACCGCCGTCACCGACAACCACGGCAATGTGAGCGTGGACAGCCGCGGCGCCGCCGTGGATACGCACACCAACACCGCCGCCGCCTGGCACAACGGCAATGTGATGGTGGACCACGACGGCAACGTCTATCGCCACTCCGACACCGGCTGGAACCGCAACACCGGCACCGGCTGGCAGGATGTGGACCGCAACTTCAACTCCAGCAACCTGGACAATGAGGCGCGCGCCCGCTCCTGGGGCGACCAGCGGGTGAATAATTTCGGCGGCGGCGACCGGATGGGCGGCGACGACTTCGGCGGCGGCGACCGCTTCGGCAGCGGCGGTTTCGACCGTGGCTTCGGCGGCTTCGGCGGCGGTGATCGCTTCGGCGGCGGCGGCTTCCGGGGCGGCGGCGGCTTCGGCCGGCGCTGAGCCGCTCCGCACGACATCTGCGATCCTCGGCGCCGGGACGCCATTTCCGGCGCCCTTCCTGCCGGCCGGTGGGCGCGCCCCGCCGGCCGCGTTGTGGTTGCCGCGCCGGAAGCGGTCCTGTCCCGGCGCGGCCAGAGCGAGGAAGACGCATGCCTGCAATCGAAGCCGTCGCTCCCGAAGCCGTGTCGGCGCCCCGCGCCTACGGACAGCTCGCCGCTTACAACGCCTGGGCCAACACGCGCCTTTATGATGCCGCGGCGGCGTTGGGGCCGGAATTGTGCGCCAGGCCCATGGGCGCCTTCTTCGGCTCCGTCATCGCCACCTTGAACCATCTGGTGGTGACGGACCGCATCTGGCTGGCGCGCCTGGAGGCCTCGGACGCGCCGCAGCCGCCTCTCGATACCATCCTGGAGACCGATCTGGCCCGCCTGCGTGCGCTGCGCGTGGCGGAGGATGAGCGCCTGTCGGCCTGGGTCGCCGGGCTTGATCCGGCGCGGCTGGCGGCGGAGGTGCGCTATGCCAACAGCAGCGGCGCCGTCTTCTCCCAAAGCCGCGCCAGCGCGCTCGACCATCTGTTCAACCACCAGACCCACCATCGCGGGCAGGCGCATGCGCTGCTCACCCAATTGGGCGGGCGCGCGGCGGCACCGTCCCTCGACCTGATCGTGATGCAGCGGGAGCCCGCTCGCGTCTGAGGCCAGCCGGCAGGCATCGCCCTCCACGCCCGAGGGTCGAGGGCAGGAGAACGGTGCGGGCGCACGGCGCGCGGGATCGGCTGGGCCACGTCCTGCTCGGGACGGGAAGGATGCCCGCTCAGCCTCGGCTGAGGGCGGAGATCGGGAGGCTCAGCGCGGGGCAGGGTTGCGGCGTCCGGTCTCCTTCCGCAGCAGGACGCGCGCCGACCCCTGCGCGTGGCCGACCCGCCGGGCATTTTGCGGGGCGCGCCCGCCCGCCCACCGCGCTTCCTGCCGCTCGCCGTCCCGCCGCCCACCCCACCGGGAAGAGCCTCGCGCGCGGCCGGGGCGTGGTTCGCCGGCGGGCGCGGTTCGTCCAGGGCCGGCGGTGGCGCGGGGGGCATTTAACGCGCTCATCGGCTGCGTCCTGCATCTCCCCGCCGATGCCGCTGGCGGGCGGGCGTGGCCCCGCGGTCGCCTGCCGCCCGCGCCGGGGCGCGGGGGCGCGGTTCTGTGGCCGGCGCGGTCAGTCGAGGCCGGCGATGGCGCGGGCGAAGTCGCGGGCGGTGAAGGGCTGCAGGTCCTCCGCCCCCTCGCCGACGCCGATGAGGTGGACCGGCAGGCGGTGCTTTGCGGCGATGGCCACCAGGATGCCGCCGCGCGCGGTGCCGTCGAGCTTGGTCATGACCAAGCCGGTGACACCGGCGATGCGGGTGAAGGCCTCCACCTGCGACAGCGCGTTCTGGCCCACCGTGGCGTCGAGTACCAGCAGCACCGCATGGGGGGCGGAGGACTCCAGCTTCTTCACCACCCGCACGATCTTTTCCAGTTCCGCCATCAGCTCGGAGCGGTTCTGGAGCCGACCGGCGGTGTCGATCAGCAGGATGTCGGCACCATCGGCCCGGGCCTCCAGCAGCGCCTCGTGGGCAACGCCGGCGGCATCCGCGCCGGGCTCGCGGGCCACCACTTTGGTGCCGGTGCGCGCCCCCCAGACCTTCAGCTGCTCCACGGCCGCCGCGCGGAAGGTGTCGCCAGCGGCGAGCACCACCGTCTTGCCCTCCTGCCGCCACTGGGCGGCGAGCTTGCCGATGGTGGTGGTCTTGCCGGAGCCGTTCACGCCCACCATCAGCACCACGAACGGTCGCCGTCCGGGCTCCACCACCAGCGGCTGGGCCACCGGGGTGAGGATGCGTTCCACCTCGGCGGCGATGAGCCCCTTGACCTCCTCCGGCGCGATCATCTTGTCATGCCGGCCCTTGCCCACCGCCTCGACGATGCGCATGGCGGTCTCCACGCCAAGGTCGGCGCGGATGAGGATGTCTTCCAGGTCCTCCAGGGTCTCGGCATCCAGCTTGCGCTTGGTGACGAGGTCGGCAATGCCCTGTCCCAGGCTGGATGCGGTGCGGGCGAGCCCCGAGGTGAGACGCGCCCAGAAGCTTTTCCGGGGCGTGGCGTCGCCCGTGGGGAGCGGCGTGGCCAGCGCGTCGGCGGCCAGCGGGGGCTCGGGAGGGGGGATGTGCGCGGAGGCAGGGGCGGTCGGCGCCAGCTCGTCGGAGGCTTCCGCCGCAGGGACTTGGGCGGCGGGCGCGGTCTCAGGCGAGGGCTCCGCGGGCGCGCCGTCGAGGGCTGCCGCCGGGTCTGCAGCAGGCGATGCGACGTCCGCCGCCACGGGGCTGGCCGCGTCGGGCGCCGGCGCCTCGGCGTGGGCTCCGTCCGCGGGTTCAAGGGCGGGAACAGGCGCTGGGACGGGTTCTGCGGCCGTGTCCGGGCCGGGCTCGTCCAAGGGCGAGGGGGGCAGGGGCGAGGGGGGCAGGGGCGAGGGTGCAAGGGGCGGATCGGCGGTGATGTCCTCCGCTGTCGCCGCAGGGAGGGCGACGGCAGGCGCTTCGGACAGGGGCGGCGCGCCGGCCGCCACCGCTGGCTCGCCGATGGTGACCGCGGGTTCCACGGAAACGTCCGCCGGGGTGGCCGGCGCGGAGTCCGGCGCAGGCGTGGCGATGTTGTCCGCCACCGGAAGTTCCGCGCGCGCGACGTCGCCGGGGCTGGTGACGGCTGCATCGCCAGCGGCCAGAACCTCCGGTGGAGGCGCCGTGGAGGCCGCAGGCGGGGCGGCGGGCGCCGGGGCGTGGTCCGAGCCTCCCAGCTTCTGTCCCCAGGACAGGACCTTGGCCCACATGCGCGCGGCTGGCGGCGGGGCGGCGAGCTCCGCCTGCGCCGGAGCGTCCGGTGTGACCGGCTCCGCCACGGGGGCAGGCGTGTCCGGAGCCAGCGACGGCGGCACGGACGCCTCCGGCTCGGTGGCGGCAGGCACATCCGGGCCGGTCGGCGGGAAAAGGCCGGGAATGGGGTCGGGCCGGCGCGCCGCGTCGTTGGTCTGCAGACCCGTCCCCTGGTCCGGACCCCGCCGTTGCTCCTCTGCGTGTGGGAGCTGAGGCGGCGCGGTGGCGCCCTGCGCAGCGGGCTGGTTGGGATGCGTCGCCGCCGGAGCGGGGAGCCTCGGGGCGAGATCGTCCGGCGAGGGGTCCGCGAGGGCCGCCGCAGGGGCGGCCTGGGCGGGGTGGGACGGCGCGAGGGCGACCGCCGGTGCGGTCTCGAGCGTTGCCACGGGCGCCGGTTCGTGCATCGCCAGCGGTGCCAGTTCCGCTTCGGCGGCCGGGGGCTGCGGTGGAGCGTGATCCTGGACCGGATCCCGGGCCTGATCCTGGGCCTGATCCTGGGCGGGCGAGGCGGGCGCGTCCGCCGCCGGGATGACCGGTGCGGCGGCATCCGGGAGGGGGACGCCGGCCCCGGGGGCGGACGGGGGCGGGGCGGGGTGTGCGGTGGCGAAATCGTCCGGCGGCGCGTGCTGCTCCTCCGCGCGCGGCGCTTCGGCGGCCGGGGGCTGTAGCGGGGCCTGATCCTGGGCCTGATCCTGGGCGGGCGAGGCGGGCGCGTCCGCCGCCGGGCTGACCGGTGCGGCGGCATCCGGGAGGGGGACGCCGGCCCCGGGGGTGGACGGGGGCGGGGCGGGGTGTGCGGTGGCGAAACCGTCCGGCGGCGCGTGCTGCTCCTCCGCGCGCGGCGCTTCGGCGGCCGGGGGCTGTAGCGGTGCTTGATCCTGGACCTGATCCTGGGCGGGCGAGGCGGGCGCGTCCGCCGCCGGGCTGGCCGGTGCGGCAGAATCCGGAAGGGGCGCGCTGGTCCAGGGGGCAGGTGAGGGCGAGGGGGCGGCGTGCGCCTCTTCTTCCCCGCGTCCGGTCAGCCAGCCCCAGAAGCCGCGCTTCTTCTTGCCCGCGTCCCGGCCGGGATCGGCGCCGGGGGATGGGTTCGCCTCCCGCCCGCCCGCGTCGGCGGGGGAAGCGGGCGTGTCTTCGGCCCGGTGCGCCGGGCCGGCGGTGGTTGCGTCCTCCGGGGTGGAGGGGGCGGCGGGGTGGCCCGCGTGGGGGTCCTGCTGGCTCATGGCGTCAGGCCGTTCCTTGACTTGAGATCAGGCCGCGATCAGCCGCGCGCCGTCGTGGCCGGCGATGCGCAGCTCGGCCAGGGTGCCGCGCGCCAGCGGCCGGGCGATGCGCACCGGGGTGAAATGTTCGGTGTGGCCGCGTTCGCCGGCTTCCACCAGCACCGTGCGGCGGCGGCCGACCTCGCCCGCCAGATGGCGGCGCAGCGCGTGCGCGCCCACCGCCCGCAGCCGGGCCGCGCGGCCGGCGATCTCTGCCGGGGCCACCTGCGGCATGCGGGCCGCCGGCGTGCCGGGCCGGGCCGAGAACGGGAAGGCATGGACAAAGGCGATGCCCGCTTCCTCGACGAAGGCGAGCGTATTGCGGAACTGGCCCTCGGTTTCGGTGGGAAAGCCGGCGATGAGGTCGGCGCCGAGCACCACGTCCGGCCGCAGCCGGCGCAGGGTGGCGATGAAGGCCAGGGCTTCGGCGCGGGTGTGGCGGCGCTTCATGCGCTTCAGCACCAGATCGTCGCCCGATTGAAGCGACAGGTGCAGGTGCGGCATCAGGCGCGGTTCGTCGGCGAGGGCGGCCAGAAGGTCGGCGTCCGCCTCCACAGCGTCGATGGAGGACAGGCGCAGCCGGTCCAGCTCCGGCACCTGGCGGAGCAGGGCGCGCACCAGTCGTCCGAGGGTGGGGCGGCCGGGCAGGGTTTCGCCGTAGGAGGTGAGATCGACGCCGGTCAGCACCAGCTCGCGGTGGCCGGCGGCCACCAGCCGTCGCGCCTGCTCCACCACCGCGCCCATGGGCACCGCGCGGGACGGCCCGCGCCCCTGGGGAATGATGCAGAAGGTGCAGTGGTGGTCGCAGCCGTTCTGCACCTCCACGAAGGCGCGGGTGTGCCCGGTGAAGGTGTCGGCCAAGTGCGGCGTCGCCTCCCGCACGGCGGCGAGGTCCTGCACCCGCACCCGCTGTTCGGCGCCCAGGCCGAAGTCCAGGGTGGCGCGGGCGGCATCCCAGGTGGCGGGCAAGGCCTTGGCGGCATTGCCGAGCACGAGATCCACCTCGGGCATGCCGGCAAAGGCGTCGGGGGTGATCTGGGCGGCGCAGCCGGTGACGACGATGCGCAGGCCGGCGTCGGCCCGCCTGGCGCGGCGGATGGCCTGGCGGGCCTGGCGCACGGCCTCGGCGGTCACCGCGCAGGTGTTCACCACCAGCGTATGGGTGAGGCCGGCGGCGGTGGCGGCGCGCATCATGCCGTCGCTTTCCAGGGCATTGAGGCGGCAGCCGAAGGTTTCCACCCGCACGGGCGCCGCGCCCGGCGCCATCAGCTGGCTCCCTCGAGCATGGCGGGGGCGATCTCGCCCTTGAACTCGTGGGCGACGGGGCCGGTCATGAGCACATGGTCGTCGGCGGCGCGCCAGTCCAGGGTGAGCACGCCGCCCGGAAGGGTCACGCGCACGGCGCGGCCGGCACGGCCGGTGCGGGCGGCGGAGACGGCGGCGGCGCACCCGGCGGTACCGCAGGCGCGGGTTCGGCCGGCGCCGCGCTCCCAGACGTGAAGCAGGATGTCGTCAGGTCCGCGCAGACTGGCGAAGGAGATGTTGGCGCGCTCGGGAAACAGCGGGTGGTGCTCCAGCGCCCGGCCGAGGCCCTCCACATCCACCTGGCCGGCATCGGGCACGAAGAATACGGCGTGGGGGTTGCCCATGCTGACCAGGCTGGCCGGACCCAGCGCCTCGAAGCCGGGCACCGGCACGGCGCGGGTGTCGCCGACGTCGTGGGCGAGCGGGATGTCGCGCCAGGCCAGGCGCGGGGGGCCCATGTCCACCGTCACCGTGCCGTCCGGGTGCACATGGCAGTCGAGCAGGCCGGCTTCGCTCTCGAACAGGATGTGGGGCTGGCCGGTGCGCTCGGCCTCCACCGCGGCGATGCAGCGGGTGCCGTTGCCGCAGGCGGCGGAAGCCGAGCCGTCGGTGTTGAGGATGCGCACGAAGGCGGCGGTATCGGCGCGCCGGGGCGGATAGAGCACCATGGCCTGATCGAACGGCAGCACGCCGGGCCGCGCCAGCGCGCGTGCCGTGGCGGGCGGGATGTCCACCGGGTCGTCGCGCAGGTCGAGCACCAGGATCTCGTTGCCGAGACCGTTCATCTTCACGAAGGGGCGATGGGCGAGCGGTTGCATGGGCCTTGGGCGACCCGTCCGGAGGCGGCGGGCATAAGGGGTTGCGGTGCGTCCTATATGGCGCCGAACGGCAGCCGGCGCCACCCCCGCATGCCGCATCCCGGCCGCACTGCGGCCACCAACTTGCCGACGAACATGATAGAAACGGTGCCGTTGCCGGGCATTCGCGGCCGGCACGGAGGATGGACGATGTCGGCTCGCGCGGCGCACGACGCCAGTGGCACCCTGAAGATGTTCAACGCCAATGCTTCCACCGCCCGGCGCCGGATGGCGCTGGCGCTCGCCCTGGCGGCGCCGCTCATGGCCGCGCCCGGCGCGCGCGCCCAGCCGGCCCCGCCGGCCGCCGCCGCGCAGAAGGATGAGGGCCTGACCCCGCCGCCGGTGGTGGACCCCAAGATCGTCGAGACGAAGCCGGTGGAGGCCAAACCGCAGGAGGCCAAACCGGCCGCTGCCGCGCTCGCTCCGGAGGAATTGACCCTGACGCCGGTGCCGGTGCTCACCCTGTCCGGCACCGCCACCTGGGAGGAGGCCTACGACAAGCTGGTGGCGGCCATGAAGACCCTGGACAAGGAATTGGCGCGCCTCGGCCTTGCCCGCGCCGGCGACGCCTTCGTGGTCTACACGTCGAGCGACGACCTGGGCTTCGAGTTCGAGGCGCAGGTGCCGTTTTCCGGCACCACCACGGGCAAGCCGGGCGGGGCCATGAAGCTCGGCGGCTCGTATGCCGGCAAGGTGCTCAAGTTCACCCATTCCGGCGCCTTCGCCGACATGGACAACACCTATGAGCAGATCGCCAATTATCTCGACGAGAAGAATGTGACCGCCGACGACCTGTATGTGGAGCGGTATCGCACCGACCTTGCCACCGCCGCGCCGGACGCCCTGAAGATCGACATCCTGGTGCCGGTGTCGAAATAGGGCCGGCTTCCCCATGCGGCCCCGGCAGCGTCCGGTAACGCCGCCGGGGCCGGTTCCGCCGGGCGGCTGGGGCCTCCCCTCACCCGACCCCCGACTTTCCTTGGTCGCGCGAATCTCCTTTGATGCGGCCAGGATCGCACCGGACGCACTGCGGAGGCCGCCATGCCGCGCCTGTTCACCGCCATAGAAATACCGCCGGATGTGGGAATGAGCCTGTCGTTCCTGCGCGGCGGCCTGGCCGGGGCCCGCTGGATCGACCCCGAGAACTACCATGTGACGCTGCGGTTCGTCGGCGATGTGGACGATGCCACCGGCCGCGACATCATGGACATGCTGGGCGCGGTGCGCCGGCCCGCGTTCGATCTGCTGCTGGAGGGGCTCGACCAGTTCGGCGGCCGCAAGCCGCGCGCGGTGTTCGCGGCAGTGAAGGCCAACGCGGCGTTGATGGAACTGCAGGCGGAGCAGGAACGCATCCTGCAGCGCCTGGGCCTGGCCGCCGAGGGCCGCAACTTCCGCCCCCACGTCACCCTCGCCCGCCTGCGCGATGCGTCGAGCCGGCAGGTGGCGGACTATCTCACCACGCGCGGGCCCTATCGCAGCGCGCCGTTCCATGTGCCGCGCTTCGTCCTGTTCTCGTCGCGGGATTCGGTCGGCGGCGGGCCGTATCTGGTGGAGGCGGCCTATCCCCTGGCCTGATGGGGGCGGCCCTGTTCGGCCGGCGGCGGGTGGGGCTTTACTTTAGAAGCTCTATGATGTGGCGCGCGCGGTGGGGAAAATCTTGCGCTGCAGCGCGGAATTCATTTTCCTGACATCTGCAACGTGTCTGATGGAGGCACGCAACTGAGGGGCGGGCGCCCCCCGTCGCCGCGTGGCGCGGCGCGCGAGGGACTGTCCCCGCGGATGGTCATGGGCAATTCGAGCGCGGCGACACGCACTTTCGATTGGCGAGCTCTCGCCGCTGGCGGCGGTCCGTCGCGGGCCGAGAGCGATGCGGCCCGGGTGCGCCGGGACTTCTGGCAGAAGCTGTTCCGCTCGGCCTCCTTCGTGCCGTTCGCGGAAGATGCCACCGCCGCTTATTACGCCGCTTTCGACAAGACCACGCCGCTGAAGGTGCGCGCGGCCCTGCTGGGCGTGCTCGCCTATTTCGTCATGCCCGTGGATGCCATTCCCGACGTGCTGCCGGTACTGGGCTTCACCGACGACACGGCGGTGCTGATGGGGGCGTTGAAGCTGCTGGCCGAGCACATCAAGCCGGGCCATCGCGCTGCCGCGCGGGCGGCCCTGGAGGCCATGCGCCGCCGCAAGGCGTGAGGCGCGGTCACCGCGCCGGGGATGCCGACGGCGCGGTTCTGGTGCCGCTCATCCGGCCTCGCGCGTCGGGCTTTGTGCGTCCGGCCTCGCGCGTCCGGCCTCGCGCGTCCGGCTTGGACCGAAGCGACGCCGATGGCCTCAGCCGGTGGTGAGCACCACCTTGCCCTTCACGCGGCGTCCGGCGATCTCGCCGATGGCATCGGCGCACCGGGCGAGCGGGAAGGTGGCGTCCACATGGGCGGAGATGCGGCCGTCGCGGGCGTGGCCCACCAGGTCCTGGACCGTGTCGCGCAGCCACTTCGGGTCGGCCTGCGCCTGGGCGCCGAAGGCCACGCCGCGCGCATCGCAATTCTTCAGCAGCAGCAGGTTGAGGGGAATTTTGGGGATGGCGCCGGCGGCGAAGCCGACCACCATGAAGCGGCCACGCCATCCCAGCGCCCGGAGCGCCGGTTCCGCGAAGTCGCCGCCCACCGGATCGTAGACCATGTCGAGCCCGCGCGGGCCGGCTAAGGCCTTGAGGCCGAGCTTGAGGTCGCTGGCGGTGTAATCCAGTCCCTCGTCGGCGCCGTGGGCGCGCGCGAAGGCCACCTTCTCCGGCGACGAGGCGCAGCCGATGACGCGGGCGCCGAGGATCTTGCCGATCTCCACCGCCGCCAGCCCGACTCCGCCGGAGGCGCCGAGCACCGCGAGGCTCTCTCCGGCCTCAAGCCCGCCGCGATCCCTCAGGGCGTAGACCGCGGTGCCGTAGGTGACGATGAGGCCGGCCGCCTTCACCAGGTCAAGATCGTCCGGCACACGGGCCAGGAACCGGGCGGCGACCGCGACCTTCTCGCGCGCCGCGCCCGAGGTCATATAGCCGCACACGCGGTCCCCGACCGCGAACTCCGTGACGCCCGCTCCGAGCGCTGCGACATGGCCCGCGAATTCGGCGCCGGGCGAGAACGGCAAGGGGGGCTTCACCTGGTACATGTCGCGGATGATCAGCGTGTCGAAGAAATTGAGGCCGATGGCCGCCACCTCGACCACCACCTCGCCGGGGGCCGGGAGGGGATCGGGCAGATCGACGATCTCCAAGGCCTCCGGTGGCCCATGACGCACGCAAAGAACCGCTTTCATGGTCCAGCCTCCGGCCTTGCCCGTGCCCGCTCACCTTCGGTTTACCTTTTCGCAAAGGCCTGCGGCTAGGGTCGCATTCCGTTGCGTAAGATCGAGACGGCGCGGGACAGGGTCATCCTGTCGGATTGGCGCCACGGCGGGAGGAAACGCGCAAGCGCCGCCTGTCGATTTGTCCCGCCGAAGTCCAAGTTTTGCACACATTGAGGTGAGCCGAGCCGCGGGTTTAAGAAAACGCAAGGCCTGCCTGTCATGATCGTTCCACCGCCTCGATCGCTCACGCGGCACCTAAAGGCTCACACCCTCAGTTTCGCCAGCCCGCGTCCGCGCAGGATCACGGGCCGCACCGAAAAGGAGAAGCTATGACACCCCGTCGTGTCCGTCCGACGCGCCGCGCGCTGCGCTTTTTGCCGCTTCTGGGCGTTGGTCTCGCGGCTTTTGCCGCCGCCCCGGCGCTGGCGCAGCAAGGCCAGTCCAAGCCCATCGCCCAGTTCGGCGACTGGAGCGTCTACGCGTCCACGTCGAGCCCGAAGGTGTGCTACGCCATCTCCCAGCCCAAGACCCGCCTGCCGGCCGGATTGAACCGCGACCCGGCCTATTTCTTCGTCTCCACCCGTCCCGGCGAGAACGTGAAGAACGAGGTCAGCATCACCGTCGGCTTCCCGCTGAAGGAGGGGTCCGACGCCACCCTTACCGTGGGATCGCTGACGCTCCAGCTCTACACCAAGGACAAGGGCGCCTGGGTGCGCAACGTGGCCGACGAGACAAAGCTGGTGGACGCCATGCGCAAGGGCCGCGACCTCACCGTGGTCAGCACCTCGCTGAAGGGCAATCCGACCACGGACAAATACTCCCTGTCCGGGATCGGCCAGGCGCTCGACCGGGCCGCCGCCGAGTGCAAATAGGCGGGTGGCGGGCGCGGGCCCGGCGAGGAGGGCGCCGGTCCGCGCCCCCGTCTCCGGCTTGAAGGCGTGGCGAAGCCCGCCGTGCCTGTGGAAAGGCGCGGCGGGAAGGCTTATGTGTGACGTCATGACCAGCGCTTTCGAACCCGCCCCCGTCGCGGCCGCCGCCGACGCCCCCGTTCTCCCGCCGTCCGAGGCGGGCGCCCCCGCGCCCGCGGCGGCGTTGTCGTCCCTGGTCGGCCTGGACCGGGAGAAGCTCGGGCTCGCGCTCGCCGCCATCGGCGTGCCGGATCGCGAGCGGCGCATGCGGGTGAACCAGCTCTGGCACTGGATCTACCTGCGCGGTGCCTTCGGGTTCGAGGAGATGACCAACGTCTCCAAGCATCTGCGCGCCCGCCTCGCCGCGCGCTACACACTGGCGCGGCCGCAGATCGTGGCCGAGCAGGTGTCGCAGGATGGCACCCGCAAATGGCTGCTGCGCTTCCCCGCCGACCATCCCGGCGAGAAGCCCCACGACATCGAGACCGTGTACATCCCCGAGAGCGACCGCGGCACCCTGTGCGTGTCGAGCCAGGTGGGCTGCACCCTCAACTGCTCCTTCTGCCACACCGGCACCCAGCGGCTGGTGCGCAACCTCACCGCCGCCGAGATCGTGGCCCAGGTGATGGTGGCCCGCGACCGGCTGGGCGACTATCCCGGCCGTGACCGCGCGGTGGGGCCGGGCCTGCCCACCGAGGGCGACCGCCTCGTCACCAACATCGTCTTCATGGGCATGGGCGAGCCGCTGTACGCCTTCGACAGCGTCAAGGAAGCCATCGAGATCCTGTCCGACGGCGACGGCCTGGGCCTCGGCAAGCGGCGCATCACCGTGTCCACCTCGGGCGTGGTGCCGGAGATCGAGCGGCTGGGCGCGGAGGTGGGCCCCATGCTGGCCATCTCGCTGCACGCGGTGCGCGACGACCTGCGCGACGTGCTGGTGCCCATCAACAAGAAATATCCCATCAAGCAGCTGATGGACGCGTGCCGCAGCTATCCGGCCGCCTCCAACGCGAAGCGCATCACCTTCGAATACGTGATGCTGAAGGGCGTGAACGATTCCCCGGCCGACGCCCGCGCTCTGGTGAAGCTGCTGGAGGGGGTGCCGGCGAAGATCAACCTCATTCCCTTCAACCCCTGGCCGGGCACCCAGTATGAATGCTCGGACTGGGATACGATCGAGCGCTTCTCCGACATCGTGTTCCGCGCCGGCTACGCGAGCCCGGTGCGCACCCCGCGCGGGCGCGATATCCTCGCCGCCTGCGGGCAGCTGAAGAGCGAGAGCGAGAAGCTCTCCGCCCGTGAGCGCCTCGCCTGGCGCGCCATGGCGGCCGCCTCGGAAGCGGCGGAATAGGCCCGCCACCGCCCTGGCGCGGCGGCCAAGATCGCGCCGCGCCGGACCACCGGCGGTGCCGGATGGCCGCCATCCGGCCCGCCACCGCGTCAGGATTTCCATGGATTCCTTCGTCCGTTTCCTTCTGCGCCTGATCCTGGTGCCGCTCGGCTATCTCGTCGCGGTGGCGGCCGGAGCGGCGGTGATCCTGGTGGGCGAGTGGCGCATCGGCACCCTGTTCGACACCCCGCAGCCGGACGAGGCGGCGCTCGGCGTCGTCATCGCGGTGATGGCCAGCGGCGTGCTGCTGGTGCTGCTGGTCTCCTCCATGTGGCTGGTGGCGGCGGTGGGCATCCTGTTCTCGGAACTGTTCGCGGTGCGCTCCTGGATGTTCCACGCCGCAAATGGCGTGGTCTCGGCCTGGATCGGCGCCCAGCTGTTCGTCTCCGACCCGGCGGTGAACCGGGTGGCGCACGCGCCGTTCTATGTGATCGCCGCCGGACTGGCGGCGGGGCTGGCCTATTGGCTGGTGGCCGGCGCGTCGGCCGGATTCTTCAAGCCGGTGCTGCGCCCGCCGGCTGCCCGCGCGGCTTCCGCGCCCCCCGCGCCGCCCCCCGGCGCGCCCTGAACGGAGCGCGTCTCAGCTCCTCGTCGGCGTGTGGGCGAAGGGACGTGGCCATTCGCGCCGGATCGTGGCATGTCCCTGCGGTCCGTTCCCGGCGGGGGCGGCGCCTCCCGCCGGGAACGGCGGTCTCCAACAATTCTTTGATTCTCGCCGCCGTTCCCGTTAAGCCTCCCCGCGAGCCGGCCCGATCATGACACAGCCTTCCGCATCCCCCTCCCTCGCCGACCTGCGCGTCGAGATCGATCGCATCGACGCCGGCATGCACCGCCTGCTGATGGAGCGCAGCGCCATCATCGATCGCCTGGTGCAGGTCAAGCGCACCCAGGGCACCGAGGGCGGGTCCGCCTTCCGCCCGGCCCGCGAGGCCGACATGATGCGCCGGCTGGTGGAACGCCATGAAGGCCTGCTGCCGCTCGATACGGTGGAGAGCATCTGGCGCGTCATCATCGCCACCTTCACCTATGTGCAGGCGCCCTATGCGGTCCATGCCGACCTGGCGGTGGGCGAGCCGGCCATGCGCGACAGCGCCCGGTTCCATTTCGGCTTCACCGTTCCGTTCGTGCCCCACATGGGGGCCAGCGGCGTGATCGATGCGGTCGCCGCCTCCAGGGGCGACCTTGGCCTGCTGCCGGCCGCGGTGGGGCCGACCCCGTGGTGGACGGCGCTTGAGGCCGAGGGGGCGCCCAAGATCATCGCCCGCCTGCCGTTTGTGGACCGGGCCGACCACCCCGCCGGCCTGCCGGTGTTCGTGATCTCCCATCCCATTCCCGATGCCGCCGTGACCGAGGTGCGGGTCTATTCCCTGCACGTGTCCGGCTGGAGCGCCCGCGCCGGCCATGCCCTGCCGGCCTTCGCCGAAACCCTGATCGCCCCCGACGCGGCGCTCGACGGGGCGGCGCTGCTGGTGTCGCTGCCGCCCGGCCATGCCATCGCCGAGGTGGTGGCGGCCCTGGAGGGCGCCGGCGCCGGGGTGCGCGGCGTGCGCGAGGTGGGCAGTCACGCCGCCATCCACAAAGTGCAATCTTGACGTGAGAAAATGAATCGGCTCTCGCCGCCATCGGGGCGGGGAGCCGGCCGGCCCGCGGGCCGTGCGTGTGCTGGAGTTGCCTTCGATGTCCGCCGAGCTGCAAGAAACCGCCCCTGCCTCCCGTCCGGTGCCGCGTCCGGGCGTGCTCGAAATCCAGGCCTATGTGCCGGGCAAGAGCCACGCGCCGGGGGTGGAGAAGGTCTACAAGCTCTCGTCCAACGAGACGCCGCTGGGGCCCAGCGAGAAGGCGGTGGCCGCCTTCGCCGAGGCCGGGCGCAACCTGCAGGACTATCCGGACGGGGCCGCCCATGTGCTGCGCGAGGCCATCGCCCGGGCGCAGGGGCTGGATGCCGACCGCATCATCTGCGGCGCCGGCTCCGACGAGTTGCTGAACCTCGTGACCCACACGTTCGTCGGGCCGGGGGACGAGGTGGTGTTCTCCGAGCATGGCTTTCTGGTCTACCGCATCGCCACCCTCGCCGCCGGCGGCGTGCCGGTGGTGGCGCGCGAGACCAATCTCACCACCGACGTGGACGCGATCCTCGCCAAGGTGACGCCGCGCACCCGCGTGGTGTTCGTGGCCAATCCGAACAATCCCACCGGCACTTATATTCCCCTCAGCGAGGTCAAGCGCCTGCATGCGGCGCTGCCGCCCTCGGTGCTGCTGGTGCTGGACGCGGCCTATGCGGAATATGTCCGCCGCAACGATTACGAGACCGGGCTGGAACTGGCGCTGTCGGCCGAGAATGTGCTGATGACCCGCACCTTCTCCAAGATCCACGGGCTCGCCGCCCTGCGCATCGGCTGGGCCATCGGCCCGGCTCACATCATCGACGCCCTCAACCGGGTGCGCGGCCCGTTCAACATGAACACGCCGGCGCTGCTGGCCGGCGCCGCCGCCATCCAGGATGCCGCCCATGTGGAGAAGGCGGTGGCCCACAATGCCCAGTGGCTGCCGTGGCTCACCCGCGAGATCGACGCGCTGGGCCTGCATGTGACGCCCTCGGTGGCGAATTTCCTGCTCATCCATTTCCCGCCCGAGGCGGGCCGCACCGCCAGGGAGGCCGACGCCTTCCTGACCCGGCGCGGCCTGATCCTGCGCTCGGTCGCCTCCTATGGCCTGCCGGACGCGCTGCGCATGACGGTGGGCTCGGAAGAGGCGAACCTTCTGGTGGTGGCGGCGCTGAAGGATTTTCTTGAAGGAAAGCCGGCGTGAGCGGGGTGGTCGCGAACCGGGTCGCGGTGATCGGCGCGGGGCTGATCGGCTCGTCCATCGCCCGCGCGGTGCGCGAGAAGGGCCTTGCCCGCACCCTGGTGGTGGCCGACCGTGACGCGGGCGTGCGGCGCCGGGTGGCCGAGCTGGGCTTCGCCCACGGGGTGGCGGCGACGGCGGCGGAAGCGGCGCGCGACGCCGACATCGTCGTCGTCTGCGTGCCGGTGGGGGCCTCCCGCGCGGTGGCGTGCGAGGTGGGGCCGCAGCTGAAGCCCGGCGCCATCCTGTCCGACGTGGGCTCGGTCAAGGGCGCGGTGCTGGAGGCCATGGCGCCCCATGTGCCGCCGCATGCTCACCTGGTGCCGGCCCATCCGGTGGCGGGCACCGAGTTTTCCGGCCCCGACGCCGGCTTCGCCAGCCTGTTCGAGAACCGCTGGTGCATCGTCACCCCGCCCGAGGGCGCCGACCCGGAGGCGGTGGAGAGGCTCGCCGCGCTGTGGCGCGGCATGGGCGCGAACGTGGAGTTCATGAGCGCCCAGCATCACGACCTGGTGCTGGCCATCACCTCCCATGTGCCGCACCTCATCGCCTACAACATCGTCGGCACGGCGGCGGAGCTGGAGGAGACGCTGGCGTCGGAGGTCATCAAGTTCTCCGCCGGCGGCTTCCGCGACTTCACCCGCATCGCCGCCTCCGACCCCACCATGTGGCGCGACGTGTTCCTCTACAATCGCGACGCGGTGCTGGAGATGCTGGGCCGCTTCACCGAGGACCTCACCGCCCTGCAGCGGGCCATCCGCTATGGCGACGGCGACACGCTGTTCGCGCATTTCACCCGCACCCGCGCCATCCGCCGCTCCATCATCGAGCAGGGCCAGGAGACGGCAGCGCCGGACTTCGGCCGGCGCGCGGCGGAAAAGCCCCGGCACGAGCAGAGCTGAGGCGGCGCGGCGGGGTGCCGTCGCACCGGTGCGGCAATGCCTTGCGGCAATCCGTTGCGCCACCCCCCTTGCAGCGTACGCGCGGCTCGGGTATCACAGCCGCTCCTGAGCGCAACCGCCGAGAGCTGAGCCCGTGTCGTCCCGCACGACCAAGATCGCCGCCTCCGCACCCCGGACCCTGACGGTTCCGGGCAACGCTCTGATTCTGCGCGCGCTTCTTCTCCTTAGCCGCCCCTGAGGGCCGGCCGGGCCATGCCTGGGCGCTCAGGGGACCTGATCCGCCGCCGGGAGAAGACCCGGCGCCTGTTTCGGCTTATGATCCGGCACATGCCGCGCCCATGCTCCACCACGAGAGCGCTCCCTTGACGGAGCTGGCGCCCGCCGGACTGCGAGAAGGACCGTTCCGATGACCGATACCCCCGCCGCTTCGTCCGCTTCCGCCTCGGAGAAGGACCGGGTCATCATTTTCGACACCACCTTGCGCGATGGCGAGCAGTGCCCCGGCGCGTCCATGACCTTCGAGGAGAAGCTGGTGGTGGCCGAGTTGCTCGACGACATGGGCGTCGACGTGATCGAGGCCGGCTTTCCCATCGCCTCCATCGGCGATTTCGAGAGCGTGGCGGAGATCGCCCGCCGGTCCAAGCGCGCCACCATCTGCGGCCTCTCCCGCGCCGCCCTCAACGACATCGACCGCTGCGCCGAGGCCGTGAGGCATGCCGGCAAGGCGCGCATCCATACCTTCCTCTCCACCTCCCCGGTGCACATGAAGTACAAGCTCCAGAAGGAGCCGCACCAGGTGCTGGAGATGATCGTGGCGTCGGTTTCCCGCGCCCGCAACCACGTGGACGACGTGGAGTGGTCGTCGGAGGATGGCACCCGCACCGAGATCGATTTCCTCTGCCGCTGCGTGGAGGCCGCCATCGACGCTGGCGCCACCACCATCAACATTCCCGACACCGTGGGCTACACCACGCCGGCCGAATACCAGGCGCTGTTCCGCACCGTGATCGAACGGGTGCCGAATTCGGACAAGGCGGTGTTCTCGGTCCATTGCCACAACGACCTCGGCATGGCGGTAGCCAATTCCCTGGCCGGGCTCGCCGGCGGCGCGCGGCAGGTGGAGTGCACCGTGAACGGCATCGGCGAACGGGCCGGCAACGCGGCGCTGGAGGAGGTGGTGATGGCCATCGATACCCGCTCCGACGTGCTGCCCTACCGCACCGGCATCAACACCCGCATGCTCACCCGCGCCTCGAAGCTGGTGTCGGCGGTGACCTCGTTCCCGGTGCAGTACAACAAGGCCATCGTCGGCCGGAACGCTTTCGCGCATGAAAGCGGCATCCACCAGGACGGCATGCTCAAGCACACCCAGACCTATGAGATCATGACCCCGGAAAGCGTCGGCGTCTCCAAGACCTCGCTGGTGATGGGCAAGCATTCCGGCCGCGCGGCGTTCCGCGACAAGCTCAAGGCCATGGGCTACGAACTGGGCGAGAACGCCCTCAACGACGCTTTCGCCCGCTTCAAGGACCTCGCCGACCGCAAGAAGGTGGTCTATGACGAGGATATCGAGGCGCTGGTCGACGAGGGCATCACCGTCGCCAACGACCGCGTGAAGCTCATCTCCCTGTCGATCATCGCCGGCACCCATGGCCCGCAGCGCGCCACCATGAAGCTCGACGTGGACGGCGTGGTGAAGACCGAGGAGGCCGAGGGCAACGGGCCGGTGGACGCCACCTTCAACGCCATCAAGGCGCTGGTGCCGCACACCGCGAAGCTGGAGCTCTACCAGGTGCATGCGGTGACCGAGGGCACCGACGCCCAGGCGGAAGTCTCGGTGCGCCTGGAGGAGAACGGCAAGGTGGTGACCGCCCGTGCCGCCGATCCCGACACCCTGGTGGCCTCCGCCCGGGCCTATGTGACCGCGCTCAACAAGCTGCAGCTGAAGCGCCAGAGCGTGAACCCCCAGACCGCCGTCGGCTGAGCGGCGATCGCGTTTCACCCACATCGACACGCCCGGCTTCGGCCGGGCGTTTGGTTTGGAATGCCGGCGCCGCCCGTCCCGGTCCGTGGCCGTCCCTGCGCCGCGCGCCGCGACCCGCCGCGCGACCTGTCCACTCCGCCCGCTGCGCCCCCTTCCGCGCCCCTTTCCGCGCCCCTTGCCGCTCCTTTGCGACGCCGCCTTTCCCGCCGCCGTCCGCGCGACTTGGGCGCGCCACCTTCTGCGCGACTTGAGCGCGCGACTTGGGCGGGCGCGGACGCCCGATTGCGCGGACAGGCCGTCTCCCGCTTTCCCTTCGCAATGCAGCATTTTCGCGCGGCGGCCGGCTTTTCCCACTTCCGGCGTGAAGACGTTCGCCAACCCCTTGGCATGATCGGCAACGCGCATTACGACACACCGAGACCGCCGCCATTCGCCACGGCGAGCGGGCGCCGCCCGCATGGGGCCCAGAGGTCCTTTCCCGGTGATCGTCGAGAGCCACGCCGTGTCCTCGGGCCCGGGTTCCAGGGAGCGCCCGTTCATGTCGCGAGAGAGATGAAGCGGATCACGGTTGCCTTCGCCGGCGAGGCCGCCGAACAGATCGGGGGACGGTCCGGCTCCACGGAGGGACTTCATCCATGCGTAACAAGGTTTTCGCCGACGCGAAAAGTGCGCTCGACGGCATCGTCGCCGACGGCATCACCATCATGGCCGGCGGCTTCGGGCTCTGCGGTATCCCGGAGAACCTCATCGCCGCCATTCGCGACCTCGGTCCCAGGCACCTCACCGTGATCTCGAACAATTGCGGCGTGGACGACTTCGGCCTCGGCATCCTGCTGGCCAACGACCAGATCAAGAAGATGGTCTCGTCCTACGTGGGCGAGAACAAGCTGTTCGAGAAGCTCTACATCGAGGGCGCGCTGGAGCTGGAGTTCAACCCCCAGGGCACGCTCGCCGAGCGCATCCGCGCCGGCGGCGCCGGCATTCCGGCCTTCTACACCAAGACCGGCTACGGCACGATCATCGCCGAGGGCAAGCCCACCGCCGAGTTCGATGGCCAGCACTATGTGCTGGAAACCGCGCTGCACGCGGACCTGTCCATCGTCAAGGCCTGGAAGGCCGACACCGCCGGCAACCTCGTCTACCGCAAGACCGCCCGCAACTTTAACCCGATGATGGCCACCGCCGGCAAGATCACGGTGGCCGAGGTGGAGGAGGTGGTCGAGGTCGGCGCGCTCGATCCCGATCACATCCACACTCCGGGCATCTATGTGGACCGCATCATCGTCAGCAAGGACGCCGAGAAGCGGATCGAGAAGGTGACCACCCGCAAGCGCTCTGAAGAGGTGAAGTGATGGCCTGGACCCGTGAGCAGATGGCGGCCCGCGCCGCCCAGCAGATCCGCGACGGCTTCTATGTGAACCTCGGCATCGGCATCCCCACCCTGGTGGCCAACGCTCTGCCCCCGGGCATGACCGTGACCTTCCAGAGCGAGAACGGCATGCTCGGCATCGGCCCCTTCCCCTATGAGGGCGAAGAGGATGCCGACCTCATCAACGCCGGCAAGCAGACCGTGACCGAGGTGCCGGAGACCGCCTATTTCTCCAGCGCCGATTCGTTCGCCATGATCCGCGGCGGCCACATGGACCTGTCCATCCTCGGCTCCATGCAGGTGTCCGAGCACGGCGACATCGCCAACTGGATGGTGCCGGGCAAGATGGTGAAGGGCATGGGCGGCGCCATGGATCTGGTGGCCGGCGCCAAGGAAGTGATCGTGCTCATGGAGCACGTGGAGAAATCCGGCGCGCCGAAGCTGGTGGAGCGGTGCACGCTTCCCCTCACCGGCACTCATGTGACCGACTTCGTCATCACCGACCTTGCGGTGTTCGAGTTCACCACGCGCGGCGGCGCCCTGGTGCTGAAGGAACTGGCGCCGGGCGTGAGCCTCGACGAGGTGAAGGCCAAGACCGCCGCCAGGTTCGAGGTGGGCCTGTGAGCGGGCCGCGGCCGCGCAGGCGCGGTGGCCGCGGGCGATCATGACTGCGGGCGGGACGGCGGAAGCCGTTCCGCCCGTTGTCTTTTGGGTGCGGCCGCCGGCCACGTCCGCGCGGCGATTGAGCGAAACCCGCCCGGCAGCGGTCGAGCACCGGGGCGATGGCCGCAGGCTGCGGGCGGGGCCGGCCGGATGCCCACTTGCGCCGGACCTCCGGCTTCTATAAAAAACGAGCGCTCGCTCGGTTTTTTGGGCGAGTATTGTTGCGCCGCAAGATGTTCCCGCGTTCCGGGGCGTTCGTGCGGCGCCTGCCGGAGGCGGGCCCGCCGTCCCGGTCGATCGCGGAGAAACGCCCATGGATTTCGCCATCTCTCCCGAGCTGGAGGCGCTGCGCCAGCGCATCGCCGCCTTCGTGGCCGAGGAGATCCTGCCCCACGAGGCGGATCCCGAAGCCTATGACGCCCACGAGAACATCCGCGCTGACCTGCTGGGCGAATTGCGGGCGAAGGCGCGGGCCGCCGGCCTGTGGTGCCTGCAGCTGAAGCCGGAGACCGGCGGGCTGGGGGTCGGCCGGGTCGGCATGGCGGTGTGCTATCCGCAGATGAACCGCTCCATCTTCGGCCCTGTGGTGTTCAATTCCGCCGCGCCCGACGACGGCAACATGATGATGTTCGAGGCGGTGGGCACGGCCGACCAGAAGGCGCGCTGGCTCGCCCCCATCGTCGAGGGCAAGGTGCGTTCCGCCTTCGCCATGACCGAGCCGCACCCCGGCGGCGGCTCCGATCCGGGCATGATGCTCACCCGCGCCGAGGCGCAGCCCAGCGGCGCCTATCGCCTCTATGGCCGCAAATGGTTCATCACCGGGGCGGAGGAGGCGGCGCACTTCACCGTCATCGCCCGCACGTCCGATGATCCGCGCACCGGGTTGACCGCCTTCGCCTTCCATCGCGATGCGCCGGGCTGGCGCATCCTGCGCCGCATTCCCATCATGGGGCCGGAGGAGCATGGCGGCCATTGCGAGCTGGAATTCGACGGCCTGGAGATTCCGCCCGAAGACATTCTGCTGGGGGTGGGCAAGGGGCTGAAGGTGACGCAGATCCGCCTTGGCCCGGCCCGTCTCACCCACTGCATGCGCTGGCTGGGCCTGGCCGCCCGCTGCGTGGAGATCGCCCGCGACTATGCCGCCCAGCGCCACGGCTTCGGCGTGCGGCTGGCGGACCGGGAGAGCGTGCAGCTCATGTTGGGCCGCCTCGCCATGGAGATCGAGATCGGCCATCTTCTGGTGATGCGGGCGGCGTGGGAGCTGGATCGCGGCGGCCTCGCCCGCAAGGAGGTGTCCATGGCCAAGATCCAGGCCGCCAACACCCTGCACCACGCCGTCGACACCGCCATCCAGATCAATGGCGCGCGCGGCTATTCCAAGGACACGGTGCTGGAGTGGATCTACCGCTATGCCCGCCAGGCGCGGCTGGTGGACGGCGCCGACGAGGTGCACCAGATGGTGCTGAACCGCTTCCTGGACAAGGAGCAGGGCGACTTCTGGCGGTGGCCGGTGGCGACAGGGGGCGTGGCATGAGCGTCGGGTTCGATGTCGACGCGCTCGACGCCTATCTGAAGGCCCATGTGGCCGGGCTCACCGGCGTGCCGCGCCTGACAGCCATCGCCGGGGGGCAGTCCAACCCCACGTTCTTCGTCGATTACGACGGGCGGGCCCTGGTGGTGCGCAAGCAGCCGCCGGGCGAATTGCTGCCCTCCGCCCATGCCATCGACCGTGAGTTCCGCATCATCCGCGCCCTCGCCGGCACGGATGTTCCGGTGCCGCCGGCGCTCGCCTATTGCGCCGAGCGCACGGTGATCGGCACGCCGTTCTACGTGATGGAGAAGGTGGACGGCCGGGTGTTCCACGACTGCACCTTGCCCGGGGTGCCGCCGCAGGAGCGGGCCGCCATGTACGCCGCCATGGCGAAGACTTTGGCGGCGCTCCACAATGTGGACGTGGCGGCGGTGGGGCTGTCCGACTTCGGCAAGCCGGGCAATTATTACGCGCGCCAGATCGGGCGCTGGACCCGGCAATGGGAGCTGTCACGCACCCGCGACGACGCCAATATCGACCACCTGGTGGCATGGCTGCCCGCCCATGTGCCCGCCGATGACACCACTAGCCTGGTGCATGGGGACTACCGCATCGGCAATCTCATGTTCCATCCCACCCGGTCCGAGGTGGTGGCGGTGCTGGACTGGGAATTGTCCACCCTGGGCCATCCGCTGGCGGACCTTGCCCATTGCGCCATGGCCTGGGTGTCGCGGCCCGACGAGTATGGCGGCATCGCCGGCCTCGATCTCGACGCGCTGGGCATCCCGGGTCGGGAGGCGTTCGTGGCGGCCTATGGCGCGGTGGCGCGTCACGGGCAGGCGCTCACCGATTTTCACATGGCCTTCGCCCTGTTCCGCTGGGCGGTGATCTTCGAGGGCATCGCCGCCCGGGCCAAGGCGGGCAACGCCAGCGCCGCCGGCGCCGCCGAGACCGGCCGGCTGGCCGCCGCCTTCGCCCGGCGGGCGGCCGATCTGACGGGGGTGGGCTGATCGCGGCAAAGGGACCGGCAGACCGCGCCGGCCCCAGGAGACGAACGGGGCTGCGCCTGCGCGGCCCGTGCCGTGCGCGGCCCCGTGGGGCGGGCGATGGGCGGATGGGACGACGCAGGTCGTGCCGCGCGGGGCATTGTCTGTCCCGCTGCGGAGGCGTATGCAGACGGAACCAAACAAACGTTTGATGTAAGGTGCTGCCGCCACCAGGGGCCCTCGCGCGGGGCTGGCGGCGGGCGCATCTTGCGGAACGGCACAGGAGGAAGCGCCGCATGGAACGGTTGGCGGTCATTGGGGCCGGTCTCATGGGGGGCGGCATCGCCCTGGACGCGGCCCGCCACGGCATCGAGGTGGTGGTTTATGACGCCCGCCCCGAGGCAGGCGACGCCCTGCGGGCGCGCGCTGCCGGCGTCTACGGCCGCTGGGCCAAGTCCGGTCGCATGGGCGAAGCCGATGCCGCCGCGGCGCTGGAGCGCCTGCGCCCCGTCACCGAGCTGGACGCTGTCGAAACCGCCGGAGTGGTGATCGAGGCGGTGTTCGAGGACCTCGCGGTGAAACGCGAGCTGTTTGCCGCGCTCGAGGGGCACCTGGCGCCGGCCGCCATCCTGGCCACCAACACCAGCGCCCTGAAGGTCGGCGACCTGTCGCAGGGCTTCGGCTTCGCGCCGCGGGTCCTGGGCCTGCATTATTTCAGCCCGGCGGAAGTCTCGCCCCTGGTGGAGGTGGTGCGCTCCGAGGCGACCTCGGATGCCACGGTCGAACGCGCGCTGGCCTTCCTGGCGGCCACCCGCCGCACGCCGCTGCCGTGCCGGGACCGGCCGGGCTTCGCCATCAACCGCTTCTTCTGCCCCTATTACAATGAGGCCGCCCGCATCGTCGAGGACGGCCTTGCCGGTACGGCGGACGTGGACCAGGTGGCCCGGGAGCGCATCGGCGCCGCCGCGGGGCCGTTCACGGTCATGAACCTCATTCGCCCGGCGGTGTCGGCCCATGCCATGACCCATCTCAAGGCCCTCGGGCCCTTCTATGCCACCAGCGCCCTGCTGGCGGCGCAGGCAGAGCGGGGCACCGATTGGGCGCTCGACACCCGCGTGGCCGGCGCCGACCTGGACGCGGTGGAAACGCGCCTGCTGGGCGCGCTGGTGCTGCCGGCGCTGGAACTGGCCGCCGAGCAGGTGGCCGCGCCCGCCGCCGTGGACCAGGGCGCGGTTCTGGCGCTCAAGTTCAAGGAAGGGCCGTTCGCCCTCATCCGCCGCTACGGCACGGCGCGCGTCGAGGCGGCGGTCCGGGAGCTGTGCGCCCGGGCCGGTCATCCGGTGCCGGCCATTCCTGCCCTCGCCGCCGCCTGAGCCGCGTCGCGCCCCTGTCCTGATACCGGGCGAGAAGGCCCGGTCCCTGTGTTTCCGGGAGGAGAATTCCCATGAGCGAGACCGAAGTGTTCATCGTTTCCGGCGCCCGCACGCCCATCGGCGATTTCGGCGGGGCGCTGAAGGACATTCCCCCCACCGCGCTGGGCGCCCATGCCGCAAAGGCGGCCATCGCCCGGGCCGGCATCGCCGCCGCCGACGTGGGCCACACCGTGGTCGGCAACGTGATCCACACCGAGCCGCGCGACATGTACATCTCGCGCGTGGCGGCCATCGAGGCCGGCGTGCCCAAGGAGACCCCGGCGCTGACCGTCAACCGCCTGTGCGGCTCCGGCCTGCAGGCCATCGTCAACGCCACCCAGATCCTGAAGCTGGGCGATGCCGACATCGCCCTCGCCGGCGGCGCCGAAAGCATGAGCCGGGGCGGCTACCTGCTGCCCGCCGCCCGCTGGGGCCAGCGCATGGGCTCGGCCTCGGCGGTGGACATGATGGTGGGCGTGCTCACCGATCCGTTCGGCCACGGCCACATGGGCGTCACCGCCGAGAACGTGTCGGAGCGCTACCAGATCTCGCGAGCCGACCAGGACGCGGCGGCGGTGGAGAGCCATCGCCGCGCCGCCGCCGCCATCGCCGCCGGCCATTTCAAGGACCAGATCGCCCCGGTGGAGATCGCCAGCCGCAAGGGCACGGTGGTGTTCGACACCGACGAGCACGTGCGCGGTGACGTGAGCGCGGCGGACCTCGAAAAGCTGCGGCCGGTGTTCAAGAAGGACGGCACGGTGACCGCGGGCAACGCCTCGGGCATCAATGACGGCGCCGGCATGGTCATCCTCGCCACCGGGGCGGCGGTGAAGGCCAAGGGGCTGAAGCCCCTGGCGCGGCTGGTCTCCTATGGGCTCGCGGGCGTCGATCCCTCGGAGATGGGCATGGGCCCGGTGCCGGCGGTGAAGATCGCCCTCGCCAAGGCCGGCCTGACGCTGGACGACATCGACCTGATCGAGTCCAACGAGGCGTTTGCCGCCCAGTCCTGCGCCGTCAGCCGGGCACTCGGCTTCGATCCGGCCAAGGTGAACCCGAACGGCGGCGCCATCGCGCTGGGCCATCCGGTGGGGGCTTCGGGCGCCATCCTCGCCATCAAGGCGGTCTATGAGCTGCAGCGCGCGGGCCAGCGCTATGGCCTCGTCACCATGTGTATCGGCGGCGGCCAGGGCATCGCCGCCATCGTCGAGCGGGTCTGAGAGCCAGCCCGGAAGGCCCGGTCGGGCCTTCCGGGCTGTGGGCCCGTCAGCGCTTGCGCGGGGCCCTTGCGGGCTTGGCCGCCGGGGCGGGCGTGGCCGCGGGCGTCGCCGGTGCCAGGGCCGCGAGCACGAACGCGCTCACCCGCGCGGCGTAGGTCGCCGCGTTCACGCCGCGCTTCTTGTATTTGCCGCGCTTCACATACCAGTCCTGCAGCAGTGGCTTGATGAGGGTGGCGGTAAAGGCGACATCGTCCACCGCGAGGCAGCCGGCGCGCGCGCCCTGCTCCAGCACCTGTGCGAACATGCGCTCGGTGGCGAGTTCGCTTTCCACTGCCGCCTTGCGCGCGGCGGGCGGAAACGCCTTCGCCTCCATGTAGGCGAACACGAACCAGGGCTGCATGGCCTCCGACAGCGCCACATGGGTGGCGATGAGCCAGGAGAGATGACGGGGCGGGTCGGCGCGGATGTCGTCGGGCACCGCGCCGAGCGCCTCGGTGACGGCGTCCGCCACCTGCTCCAGGATCATGAGCAGAAGCGTGTCCTTGCCGTCGAAATAGGAATACAGGCCCCCCATGCTGATGCCCGAGGCGCGCGCGAGGTCGCGCAGGGTGGTGGCGTGGAAGCCCTGCCGGTTGGACAAGGTGAGCACCGCCTCGACGATGCGGACGAGATTGGCCACGGCGACCCGGGGCTTCTGCACCTTGATGGTGTCGCGATGGCGTTCGTAGATGCGCCCGCACAGGGCCTCCAGCGCGTAATCGCTGCCGGCGGACGGGCGCCGCTCTTCGTTCAACGTCTTGTCTCCCCGCGCGCTTTTCTCGTCGTGGCGGTTTCGTATGACAGGCCGCGAGGTGAAAAAGTCAAGCGAGCGTTCGTTCGGCACTGCGGCACGCCGCGCCCCACCGCCCCGCGACCGGTCCGGCGGCGCGAGAGTGCTGTTCCGGCCGCAACGCACACGCTATAGCTTGGGCGGCGGCGATGACACGCGGACGAAACCGCCGGTGCAAGGTGCCGGACGTCCGCGTGGCGGGATGTCGGCTGCCCGCGCCTTCAAGTTCCGCGATCCTGTTTCAGAACGGATGATCGGGCGGCCTCCCATGTTCAGGACCATTGCCATCGCGGCGGGATCGCTCCTGCTGCTTCCCACAATGAATGTGGCGCGCGCGGCGGACGCGGGCGTTTGCGTGACGTACGCCAATGCCATGGTCGCCATGACCGTGCGCGGCCAGAAGGCCAAGTGCAGCGTCTTCACGCCGGCCGGCCTCAATTGGGATGGCCATTTCAACTGGTGCGGCGGCCAGGACCCGGCCAAGGTCCGGAATGCCGAGGAGAGCTGGTCGGCCCGGCTCGACGGCTGTCTCTTCAGCGCCCAGGCTCAGGCCCAGGCGGCCCCTCCCGGCAAGCCCATCGTGCACGAACTGTCCGGCAAGTGCATCGTCACCGTCGGCGGACCCGCTACCTCGAACGGCACCGATCTCGTCATCTGGAACTGCAAGGATGCGCGGATGAACGCGGCGAACCGCTGGGAACTGACCCAGAACGGACAGATCCGCAACGCCACCACCGGCAAGTGCATCGACGTGTCCGGCGCGCCGGGCGTGGACGATGGTCGCCCGATCCAGGTCTGGGATTGCGAGGGCACCGCCAATACCGACCAGCGCTGGGCGCTGCGCAATGGCTTCATCGTCAACCAACTGTCCAACAAATGCATCGACGTGTCCGGCGCACCGGGCACCGCTGACGGCAGCAAGCTGCTGTTGTGGACTTGCGAGACCTCGGGGCGCAACCCCAACGGCTCCACCACCGACCAGCGCTGGCGGTTCTGATCCGAGGATGTTCCGGCCCGTGTGGAGCCGGGACGTCAGCGGCGGAAGACCCCGCTTCCGCCCCCGAGCGGGCGTCCATGCCGTGGCTCCGGGGGCGGTCTTCATCTCCTCGGCCGCGCGCGACGCACCCGCTTGTCCGCCGGGCGCGGGCGGGAATGTCGCGCGTGGATGGCGGCGGCGGCGCCGCCGGTCATGCCAAGGCGAGCCGCCAGCTCTGGGGAAAGGGCGTGCCTGCCATGTCCACTGGCCCCAGCGGATGGGCGAGCGGACGCTTCAGCACCCGCTTGACGATTTCCGGGATCATCACCGAGCCCACGTAGCGGCCGAGGCACTCATGGTGCCCGTAGCCGAAGTGGAGGTAGGTGTGGAAGGGCCGGTTGGGGCGGAACTGGTCCGGCGCCTCGACGAAGTCGGGGTCGAACATGGCCGACAGGCTGAGCGGCAGCAGCACCGTGCCGGCGCCGATCACCTTCTCGCGGGGGGTGCCCTGGGCCAGGGTGTAGGTGCTGGCCGCCGCCCGGAACATGAACGCCACGATGGGCGAGAAGCGCAGCGCCTCCCAGACGAAGCCGTCGAAGGCGGCATCGTCGCCGGCCACGGCGGCGGCGCGGGCGCCGCGCAGGGCCTCGGGACGGGCGAACAGCTCGGCCAGCGCGTTCACCACCGCCTCCGCCGTGGTCTCGATGGCGCCAATCAGCAGCCCGCCCACGTTGATGACCACCCGGTCCATGCCGAAATGGGCGCTCTCCGGCAGGTTGAGCCTGAGGATGCGGGTGAGCATGTCGTCGGGGGCCGTGCCGGCCTTGATCGCGGCGATGCGCGCCGGGATGAGCTGGGCGAACAGCGCCCTCAGCTTCACCCGCGACTCCTCCGCCGCCTGGTGGATCGCCTCGGCGTCGGAACGCCCGTCGTAGGGCAGGTTGTTGAACTGGTCCATCTGGTTGGCATAGGACCAGTCGAGCAGCTCCGCGTCCGGCCCCTCGATGCCGAAATAGCTCTGCACCAGCCGGAGCGGCACCAGGCGCGCCAGTTGCGAGACCACCTCGATCTCGCCGCCGGCGGCGGCATCGAGCGCGGCGTCGGCGAAGGTCGCCACCAGGGCGCGGACCTTGGGCAGGTCGTCGAGCGTGAGGATGGCGCGCATCACCGCCTTGTCGCGGTAGTTCACCGGCGTCTCGTCCTGCGCCAGCATGAAGTCGCCCATCTTGGGGCGGTACAGGTCCACCGTGAACACCTTGGGCACCGAGAGCGCCTCGATCACGTCGGCGCGCTTGGCGAGCAATGTCACCTCCGGCGTCTCGTAGATGGGGGCATGCTCGCGCAGCTCGGCGAAGAAGGCGTGCGGGTTCTCGGTGATGAGGGCGCGGGCGCGCGGCCAGCGGTCCTTTGGCGCCAGCGCCGCCAGCGCGTCGAGGTGGGGCGTCGCGGAGCGATGCGTCTTACTTGCCGCCGGCATGGGGACCCTCCAGCACCTTCAGATACTCGATGATGGCCGTGCGGTCGGAAGGCGAGAGCCGGGCCACCGCGGGATCGGGAAAGACGTGGCCGGCATTGGAGTTGCCGGGCAGGGTGGTGTCGAACAGGAACAGGCCGGCGCGCTCCTTCTCGGGGATCTTGTCGGCCTGCGAGACATAGCCGAGCTTCTGCGCGTCGTAGCGCTGCCCACCGACATAGAAGCGAGTGGGGCGCTCTTCGGGCGGCGACAGCAGGTCATAGACGGTGGGCACCGAGCCGTTGTGCAGGAATGGGCCGGTGGCCCACACCCCGGCCAGCGGGCCGGCCTTGTAGGCGGGCGGCGTGGTCCAGCCGCTTTGCGGCTTGGCGCTGCCGGGGGCGAAGCGCCAGCCGTAATAGGCGAGCTTGTCTTCGCCGGAGACGCCGAGGTTGCGCAGGTCGTTCTCGACGATGTTGCCGACCACGGTGATCAGCACCCGGCCGGCCGGCACCACCTTGGCGCCGTCGAACAGCGGCGCCAGGGCTCCCGTCTCGGCGGTGCGGGTGGCGAAGTTGGCCAGCATCTTGGGGTCGGTGCCGACGGTGGCGAGGTCCACCATCTTCACCGCCAGCCACTGCCGCCCGCCGACGGTGTCGGCGGCGGGGGTGAGGGGATAGTCGGGGCCGCCGTGGCAGCTGGCGCAATGCTGGGCGAACAGCTTGGCGCCGCGCTTGGCGCGCGAGGGGCTGACCTTGCCCAGCTCGCGCGGCCACGGCGGCGGCTTCAGCTCGCCGGCCCAGTTTTCCAGCGCCTTCAGATTCTCCACCAGCGCACCGGAGGCGAACGAGCTGGGCACGCCGGTGCCGATGGAGGGATGGCCGAACACCCCGAGCACCTCTCCCAGGTTGCGGCCGATGGGATTGCCGGCCACCCCGTTCCACTGCACGTAGCGCTGGTCCGGCGTGGTCCACAGGAAGGGATAGCTCACCGGCGCATCCGGCACGCGGAAGTTGGCGGGCTGGCCCAGGGCCTCGGCGGCCACCGCGTTCAGGATGTGGCCGAAGGCATCGAGCCGGCCGCGGCCGTAGGGTTGCGGCGTCCAGCCTGCCGCCTGGATGCGGCGGATCTCGGTGGCGGTCGCCTCGAGCGCCGGGCGCACCGCCTTCGGGTCGGCCTTCAGCCGGGTGGCGAAGCGCTGGAACTTCGAGGGATCGGCCAGGGTGGCGTCAAGCGCCCGGGACAGGCGGGCGACGAGCAACTGGAAGTCGCCGAGGGAGGCGCCGCCGTCGATGCGGATGCGTGTGTCGCCCGCCCGGATGTCGTTGGTGTGGCAGGCGGCGCAGGTGAGGCCGACCATGGGGCCGAAGGCGCCGCCGGGGCGCGGGTCCTTGGCGAAGCCGATGGGCAGGGCGTCGGGATTGAGCGGAGAGGGGCCGTCGGCAGGCAGGAATCCGGTTTCGGCGATATGCGCCGGGTCCAGAAACAGGCCATCGCCGTCCGGCCGCTCCAGCGCCGTCAGGAAGGCGTAGGGCAGGAGCTGGCTACCCTGCGGGGTGTAATAGAAGGCCTCCCGCCGGTCCTGTGACCACCCCTGGTCGAGGCTCACCACCTTCGTCGCGGCGCCGCTTTCGGCCGGCTCCCTGCGCACCACCGCGCCGGTCAGCGCCGCCAGGGCCACCACCGCGGTGAAGCCCCCAAGCGCGATCCATGTCGTTCGCCCCACCATGTCGCCCCCTTTTGTGCTGTCGCTCGTGCTGAGGCGCCCGAGGGCGCCGTGGCTGGAGGGAGAGCGCGAGCGGCGCCGCATCCTCTGCCGTGTGGATGGAGATTCGAGAGTGGACGGGCGCGCAACCTAGCGCAGAACCCGTCCCGGTTGAAACGAGGCGGCCGCGTCCATTGGCCCCGGCGCGCCGGGGCGGCCGGGCTCCACGGCCGGGGTTCCCGACAGGGTCAGGCCAGGGTCAGGTCGACGCTGCCGCGCAGGCGGGCCACCAGCTCGCCCTGGCGGCGGGTGTCGGTCTTCTCGTAGAGAGCCTTGAGCTGGCTGCGTACGGTGGAGAGCGCGACGTTGCGCTGCTGGGCGTAATCGGCCAGCGAGGCGCCCACCGCCAGGGCGGCGGCCAGCGCCGATTCGGCCGGGGTGAGATGGAAGGTGGTCTGCAGGCGGCGGGCGACATCGGCGCCGCCACGGCCGGGCGGGCGCACCACCACCGCGATCTCCGAGCGCTGGGTGAGGCGCGCCGCGCCCTCGCCCGCCGGCAGCGGATGCAGTGACACCCGGTAGGGGGCGCCGTCGTCGTGGCGCGGCAGCTCGATATGGTCGGCGTGGCTGAGCGTGGTCTCGCCACGCGCCGCCGCCAGCGCCTGGGCGACGGCGGCGCTCATCTGCCGGCCGGCCCGGGTGTCCTTGAAGGCGAGGCGGCCGCCACGCACGGCGATGTCGCCGCCCTTCAGCATGGCCTCGCCGGCCCGGTTCACATGGGCGACGTTGAGGTCGGCATCGGTGAGGAAGATGCCGGCGTCGACGATGTCGAGGGCGGCGCCGATGTCGGCCACCTTGGCTTTCGCCTCGTCGAGCAGGGCATAATATTCGAACGCGCGCCGCAGGTGCGGCACCACCAGGCCGAGGCGCTGCTTCTCCAGCGCGCCGAACGGGCCGGGCTCGCGCCCGCGCATGGCGGCGATGGTGGCCATCACGTCCGCCTCCTGGGCGAAGTAGGAGACCAGGGAGTGCTCGAGGTCCATGGGTTCCACCACCTCGCGGAACCAGGGGGTGGAGCGGAACTGGTCGAGGTCCACCCCGTCCTCGGCGCAGATGACGCGGCCCGGATTGGAGAGGATGTAGGACAGGCGTGGGTCTTCGGTGGCGTGGCGGATGATGAAGGTGCGATAGTCCTGGTGGTCGTGGCCGTACACGCGCCAGGTGGGCCGGCGGTCCGGCTGGAGGCTGTAGACGGCAAGCTGGGTCACCCGCCCGTTGATGAAACGGGTGATGTGCTCCAGAAGCAGGCCCCACTGGTCGGGGTCCCCCGACAGCTCGTACACGTTCTGAATGAGCCGCGAATACTGCTCAAGGTCGTCCATGTCCGCCCCAATCCCAGCTGTTCCGATCCCCGTCGCCCCGTATCCCGCTGCAGGCCGGGGCCTGAGTGGTGCGGGTGATGCGTTCCGGTGGCCTGCGTTCTGGTGTCCTGTGTCCCGGTGTCCTGCGTCCCGGTCTCCTGGCGCTCCCCGTCGGGCGGAAGCGATGACGCGCGACCGGCCGTTCCGGCGACGCCGGCGTGCGGTTGCATCGTGCCATTGCTCGCGCCGCGATGAAAGGCCCGCGCCCGGCCGTGGTCGCCGGACGGTCCCGGCGCGCTGATGCCAGCCTGCCGGAGCGGGCATGGCCACCTCATCCCCCATATTGAGGATGAAGCGTTCGAGGCGCCGTGCTGCGGTGATGGGCGAAGCGGCGGCGTGGCGAGGGGGCCTGGGGACGAGGAGCCGGACGCATCCGGAGGAGAGGCATGCAGATGAGCATTGGGCGTGACGAGGCCTGGCCGCCGCCGCAGGACGCGATCGGCGAGCGGGTGCGCGCCCTGGCGCTGGATGCCGGGGCCCGCCCCAGCGCCGCCGGATTCACGCGCCTGTTCCCGGCCCTGTCCGGCGCCGCCGACCGCCTGCCCGAGGGCGCGCGCACCATCGCCGGCCTGGTTCGCCTGGCCGCCGCCATGGCGGAGCCGCCCGGCCCGCCGCCCGAGCCGCGCCTGCGCACCCCCGGCGATGGCGCGCTGCCGGCGGCTTACACCTATCTGCTCGCCTTCGTGCTCAACGACCTGGTGATGGAGCGCACCTGGACGCCGCAGCGCGGAGCGCCCGATTTCGCCCCGCTGGCGGCGCTCGACGGGCTGTCGAATCGTCGCAGCGGCCGGCTTGATCTCGACAGCATCTACGATGCCCCCCGCGACCCGGCGGTGGTGCGGCGGATGCTGCTGGGCACCGTGAGCGCCGGCGGCGGGGCGGGGCTGGTGCGTCCACCCCGCAAGGGTGACCGCAACGATCTGCCGCGGGTGACCCGCAGCACCGAGCCCCGGCGCGACCGGGCCGCCCGCTGCGGCGACCCGCGCAACGACGACACGCTGATCCTGTCGCAGCTCCATGTCGCCTTCCTGAAGGCCCACAACGCCCTCATCGGCGCCGGCCGCACCTTCGACGGCGCCCGCCGCGCCCTGCGCCAGCGCTACCAGTGGATGGTGCTGTTCGATCTCCTGGCGCAGATCTGCGACCCGTCGGTGTTCGACGACGTGGTGGAGAACGGCCCGCGCCTGCTCCCGGCGGAACGGCCGGCGGACTCGGCCATGCCCGTGGAGTTCAGCGCCGCCGCCTTCGCCCTGGCGCCGACGATGATGCGCGCCAGCTACGACTACAACGTCAACTTCCACAATATCGAGCGCGGGGCGCTGGCGACCCGCTTCGCCCTGGGCACGGCGGGCCGTGGCCCGTCCAGCCTGCCGGAGCACTGGATCATCGGCTGGGAAGGCTTCCTGCCGCTGGAGGCGCGGGCCCCGCAGCGGGCGCGGGCCTTCGACACCCAGCTGGCCGGGGCGCCGCAGACGGTGGCCGCCATCGCCTCCCATCACCTCCTGGAGGGGTATCGCCTCGGCCTGCCCACCGGCCAGGCGGTGGCGCGCGCGCTGGGCATCGCCCCGCTCGCGGGCGCCGGGCTGCTGGACGCGCTGCCGGCGCACCAGCGCGAGGCGGCGGCCCCGTTCGCCGCAGCCACGCCGCTGTGGTTCTACATCCTGGCCGAGGCCGGCGCCGCCGCCGGGCCGGGCGGCGTGCACCTGGGCCTGCTGGGCAGCCGGATCGTCGTCGAGTCCATCTGGGCGCTGGTGCGCCAGTCCGACAGCTCGATCCTGGCCCCGGACACGCCGCTGGATTTCGATCGCTTCACCCTGAGCGATCTGGTGCTCACCGCCTGCGACCAGGATCTGTTCCCCGGCTGATGAGGCGGGTCGCTACGGCTGGTCCGGCGCGCCGTGGAAGCTCACGGCCAGGGCGGTCATGTCGTCGAACTGCGCCGCCTCGCCGGCGAACGCCTCGATGCCGTCGAGCACGCTGGTGACGAAGGGCGCCACCCGCAGGTGGCCCGCCCGCCGCAACGCCTCCTTGAGCCGCCCGTCGCCGAAGCGCTGGTCCTCGGGATTGGCGGCATCGGTGAGCCCGTCGGTGAACAGCATCAGCCGGTCGCCGCGCTGAAGCTGGATCCGGCGGGCGGAGAACGGTTGGTCCTCCATCATGGCGAGGGCAATGCCGCTGACCGGTGGCTGCTCGATTTCGCGCGTGGCGCGCAGCACCAGCGCGTCGCCATGGCCGCAGCTGCAATAATCGAGCACGCCGGTGTCGAGGTCGAGCACGCCGCAGAAGACGGTGACGAACAGGCTCTCGCTGTTGTTGGCGCACAGCAGGGCATTGGCGTCGGCCATGGCGTCCGAGAGGTCGCGTTCGTGGCGCAGCACGGTGCGCAGCACGGTTTGCGTGGCGCTCATGAACAGCGCCGCCGGGATGCCCTTGCCGGCGACGTCGCCGATGGTCACCACCAGGCGGCCGTCGGCCAACGTGAAATAATCGAAGAAGTCCCCGCCCACCTCGCGGGCGGGCCGCATCTCGGCATAGATGTCGGCGCGTCCGCCCAGCACCGCGCCGTCGAGGGGCGGCGGCAGCATGGCGCGCTGAATGGCGGCGGCATTGGCGAGCTCGCGGCGTTCGGCCTCGCGCACCATCAGCTCTTCCGCCAGGCGGCGGAACGAGGCGCTGAAGTTCACCAGCTCCGGCAGCGGGTTGCGCAGGTCGTCCAGCAGCCGCAGGTCGAAGGCGCGCCGTTCCAGGGCATTGAGGGCGTTGGCGTAGAAGCCGAACGCCCGGTTGAAGGTGGCGAACCGCTGGCCAAACTGGTGCATCACCGCCGCCAGCAGGCTGGGATGGGCCTGGGCCGCCCGCGCCAGCACGTCGGACGAGAGCTTGACTGCCGTCACCGCGGTGCGCGCCTTCACGTGGGCGGTCCGCTCGACCCCGGTGAAGGCACCGATTTCACCGATGATGGTTGGGCTTTCGCAGGCGGCCAGCTCCACCTGCTCGTAGGGGGTGTCGATGAGGACGTCGGCGATGCCTTCCACCATCAGCAGCGCGAAGGTGCTGGGGTCGCCCCGGCGGATCAGCAGCTCCCCCGGCGCAGCCTCGATGCGGGTACCGGAGGCCAGCAGCGCGGCCACGGCGTCCGGCGAAATGTCTTTGAAAAAGGGGAGGTTCGCCATGATGCGGGCCAGTCTTTCGCCGTCGCGGGCGCCGATGCGCCGGCCGGGAGCCCGGCTTGGATCACCGTCCGGGCGGGGGGTGTTTTCGTCTCCGGGGGGCGAGGGTGGCGTCATGGTGGGATCGCTGCCGGCCTGGAGCCCGTTCCCATCGAACCCTATCCGGTCCGATCGGCAAAGCGCTCTCGATTGCGTCGGGACCGGACGGCCCGGCTGCATCGCTCCGGGCGAATCCGTTTCTCGGGTGCGATCCACTATAGCTAAAGTTGAAGCGGAGGCGATTGGTTTCAGTTTACCTGCAGTGGCCCGCCTTACCCTCAATCCAGCTGCAGGGTCTGAATGGCGCGGTTCAGCACCGCGTAGAGCAGCGCCGTGGACCAGCCGAACATCAGCACGCCGTTGGCGGCGGTGATGGGGCCGAGCAGGCGCCATTCGTGGGCGGGCAGCACGTCGCCGTAGCCGAGCGTCGTGAAGTTCTCCAGGGCCAGGTAGAAGGCGATAGGCGCTGGCGCCGCCCCCACCAGGATGTAGAGCAGGGCCCAGACCATGCCCTGCAGGAAATGGCCGAGGGTGAGCACCGCCCCGGTGCCGCACATGACCGCCAGCAGCACCGGGACCGAATGTTCCTTCACCCGGCGGCGGGCCCGCCGCTGCAGGGCGCGCATCAAGAACAACGTGAGCACCGCCTGCATGGCGATGGTGATGGCGCTGACGAGGAGGCCGAACAGGATCTCGTCGAACTGCATGAAACCTCCCGCCTGAAATGCCCTGCAAGCTACGGTCCGCCGGCCGCCCACATGCCATGGTGTGGCAGCGCAGGCCAGCGCAGCATTGATCTTCGGCCCTTTGTGTGTATTTTGCGCCGCAAAACTCCCTCTTCTCAGGCGGGCCCGAGGAACTCGGTCTCGCGTTTTGGTGCTGGACGCTCATGAAGCTGCGCAATATCGCCATCATCGCCCACGTCGACCACGGCAAGACCACCCTGGTGGACGAATTGCTCAAGCAGTCGGGCTCCTACCGCGAGAACCAGCGCGTGGCCGAGCGCGTGATGGATTCCAACGACCTGGAAAAGGAACGCGGCATCACCATCCTCGCCAAGGCCACCTCGGTGGTCTGGAAGGACACCCGCATCAACATCGTCGACACCCCCGGCCACGCCGACTTCGGCGGCGAGGTGGAGCGCATCCTGAACATGGTGGACGGCGCCATCGTGCTGGTGGACGCCGCCGAGGGCCCCATGCCCCAGACCAAGTTCGTGGTGGGCAAGGCGCTCAAGATCGGCCTGAAACCCATCGTCGCCATCAACAAGGTGGACCGCTCCGACGCCCGTCCGACCGAGGTCATCAACGAGGTGTTCGACCTGTTCGCGGCGCTCGACGCCACCGACGAGCAGCTCGATTTCCCCATCCTCTACGGCTCCGGCCGCAGCGGCTGGATGGCCGACAGCCCGGAAGGCCCATCCGACCAGGGCATGGCGCCCCTGTTCGACCTTGTACTGAAGCATGTGCCGGCGCCGACCGTCAACGAAGGTCCGTTCCGCATGATCGGCACGCTCTTGGAAGCCAACCCCTTCCTCGGCCGCATGATCACCGGGCGCATCACCTCCGGCACGCTCAAGCCGAACCAGGCCATCAAGGTGCTGGCGCAGGACGGCTCCCTGGTGGAGCAGGGCCGCGTGTCCAAGATCCTCGCCTTCCGCGGCCTGGAGCGCCAGCCCATCGAGGAGGGCGTGGCGGGTGACATCGTCGCCATCGCCGGCCTCTCCAAGGGCACGGTGGCCGACACGTTCTGCGCCCCCGAGGTGACCGAGGCGATGGCGGCCCAGCCCATCGACCCGCCCACCGTCACCATGACCTTCATCGTGAATGACAGCCCGCTCGCGGGCACCGAGGGCGACAAGGTGACGAGCCGCGTCATCCGCGACCGCCTGTTCCGCGAGGCGGAAGGCAACGTGGCCCTCAAGATCGAGGAATCCACGGAAAAGGATTCCTTCTATGTGTCCGGCCGCGGCGAACTCCAGCTGGCGGTGCTGATCGAGACCATGCGCCGCGAGGGCTTCGAGCTGGCCGTCTCGCGTCCGCGCGTGGTGTTCCAGAAGGACGAGGCCACCGGCACCGTGCTGGAGCCCATCGAGGAAGTCCTCATCGACGTGGATGAGGAATATTCCGGTACCGTCGTGCAGAAGATGAGCGAGCGCAAGGCCGAGATGGTGGAGATGCGCCCCTCCGGCGGCAATCGCCAGCGCCTGGTGTTCTACGCCCCCACCCGCGGCCTCATCGGCTACCAGTCCGAATTGCTCACGGACACGCGCGGCACCGCCATCATGAACCGGCTGTTCCACGATTACGCCCCCTATAAGGGCGAGATCGCCGGCCGGGTGAACGGCGTGCTGATCGCCAACGAGCAGGGCGAGGCCGTGGCCTATGCCTTGTGGAACCTGGAAGATCGTGGCCCGATGATCATCGAGCCCGGCTGGAAGGTGTATCAGGGCATGCTGGTGGGCATCCACAACCGGGACAACGACCTGGAAGTGAACGTGCTCAAGGGCAAGAAGCTCACCAACATCCGCACCACCTCCAAGGACGAGGCGGTGCGCCTGACCCCGCCGATCCGCATGACCCTGGAGCGCGCCTTGGCCTGGATCCAGGACGACGAGCTGGTGGAAGTGACCCCCAAGTCCATCCGTCTGCGCAAGCGCTACCTCGACCCCAACGAGCGCAAGCGCAACGAGCGCAAGAGCGTGAGCGAGATGGCCTGAGCGCGGTTTCGCGTCCACCGATCGCATCGAGAAGGGGCTCGGCCGTGCGGCCGGGCCCTTTTTTCATGCCGGGGCGGGGCTCCGCCGCTCCGCGCCGCGGGGCGTTCGCCCGCTCGGGTCTGTCGAACCGGTCGAGCCGTGGCCCGGCGCGCCCCCGGGCTGGCGCGAAAGGCGGCGGCAACGGTGGCCTCTCGGGGACGTGATGCCCCAGTCCTGCGCCCGCCCTATGATGCCGGCGGGCGGCCCGGATGGCAGGGCGCCCCGCGGAGGCGACACCATGAGCTTCGTTCCCTGTCCCGATCCCGAGCCCGGAGATGCCGCCGGCTGCGCGGCGGTGGAAACCGTCCTGGTCCCGCGCCGTCGCGACATTGGCGGCATGGAGGTGGGCCGCGTGCTGCCCTCCACCCAGGGGCAGATGATCGGCCCCTTCATCTTCTTCGACCGCATGGGGCCGGTGCGCTTCGGCCCCGGCCAGGCGGAGGATGTGCGGCCCCATCCGCATATCGGCCTCGCCACCGTCACCTACCTGCTGGAGGGGGCGATGATCCATCGCGACAGCCTCGGCACCGAGCAGGTCATCACCCCCGGCGCGGTGAACCTGATGAGCGCCGGACGCGGCATCGTGCATTCGGAGCGCCATGGCGACCGGGTGAAGGCGGATGGCGGCGCCCTGTCCGGGGTGCAGTTGTGGCTGGCGTTGCCGCAGGCGGCCGAGGACGGGCCGCCGACCTTCGTCCATGCTGGAGCCGAGGCGCTGCCGCTGCTGGAGGACGCCGGCGTCTCGGCGCGGGTGATCCTGGGCACGGCGTTCGGCGCGCGCGCACCGGTGCCGCTGGCGGCGTCGGCGGTCTATGTGGATGCACGCCTCGCCCCGGGCGCCATGCTGCCGGTGGATGCCGAGCACGAGGAGCGCGCACTCTATCTGCTGGAGGGCGAGGTGGAGGTGGACGGCACGGTGTTCCCGGCTGGCCGCATGTTGGTGATCCGCAACGGTCTCGTCACCCAGGCCCGTGCCCGCACCGCCGCGCGGGTGCTGCTGCTGGGCGGGGCCGCGCTGGAGGGGCCACGCTATATCTGGTGGAATTTCGTCTCGTCGCGGCTGGAGCGCATCGAGGCGGCGCGCGAGGCGTGGCGGCAGGGGCGGTTCGACCTCATTCCCTCCGATCATGCGGAGTTCATTCCCGCCCCGCAGGATGGTCCCGGCCGCCCCCGTCCGCAGCGCCCCCGGTCCGGGCCGGCCGCGGCTTAAAGAGGGGGAACTCCCCATCGCCTGAGGGCGCCACGGCGGGATGAAACCGTGGCGTCGCTTCCGTGCGCAGCACCACGCACGCGATGTTCCGATGGCGGTTCACAGGGCGGTTCGTGGCCTCCGTGGTCACCCCGGGGGCGGGAACCGGCTTCCGATCGCGCCGCCACCCAGAGCGCCGACGCCGCGTCCGGGGCCCCGCTCCCCGGCGTTTCAGGGAACTGCCCCTGGAAGGCTGCCGCATCGCTCCGTCAGGTCCGGCGTGGTGGCCGGGTCCGCTAGGCGTGGGGGCGCCTGGCCTTGCCCTCGCGCGGCTTGGCCGTCGCCGTGGCTGGCGGTTCGGCGCTGGTGCCGCACATGGTGGAGGGCGTGTCGCGGACCATGGATGGCGGATCGCTGGCCGGAAAGCTCTGCTCCAGCTCGGCGTCGAGCTGGCGCCCGATGGCCTCCGGTGTGCGGCAAGCCGCAGGCGCGGGGGCCGGCTTGGGCGCGGTGGCCTGGGGCCGGTCGGGGCTTCTGTGATGGGTCATGGACTGCTCCCTGGCCGCGCGGCGCCGGGCACTGCCGGCGGCCGTGAGGCGGCCTTGTCCCTCAACGGCGGCCGGCTGGCGGCGTTCCCGGGCGCCCGGTCACGATTTCACGAGCACCGCCGCGGGGAAGGCGTGCAGCAGGGCTGCCAGCTCGATGTGACCATGCTGGCCGCTCAGTTCCCGTCCGGTGAGGGCATCGCGGAAGATGAGGTCGCCGGCGTCGTCGGGCAGGCGTATCCGCGTATCGTCCCAACGGCCGGGCGCCACGCGCGGCAGGGCGGCCTCCGGCCCGAGGAGCGCGGGCGCCAGCCGGGTCACCACGGTGACGACCAGCGCGTCGCGGTGACGGCGGGCGAACGCCAGGGCGTGGGCGGCGTGGGGACCGTCCACCGCCAGCGGCTGGTAGTTGCCGTCGCGGAATAGGGCCGGCTGGGCGGCGCGCAGGCGCAGCAGGCGGGCGATGGTGGCCTGTTTCACCCGCCCGTCGTGGAAGGTCTCGAGGAGAAGCTGGGGGCTGGCGCCGACCGTCAGGCTGGCGCCGCGCGCCAGATAGTCGACCGCGCGGGCGCTGTCTCCGTCCTCCAGGCCGAGATCCCAGAATTCTGCGCCCTGGGCCAGCTCGGGAACGCCCGGCACGGTGTGTTTCAGCACCGTGTGGGACAAGGCGTTGACGACACTGGCGGAGGCGAGCCGCGCCACCGTGTCGGCGATCAGCCGGCGTGCCGGCGCGCCGGCCGGCGCCTGCAGCAGGGTGGACAGGAACTGGGCGCAGCCATGCTCATACCCGGGGTCGCCCAGGAGCGGCCCGGTGCGCCGGCGGGCGGCGCGGATCGCCTTCAGCCACCAGGGCTGCAGCCGGTCATGGAGGTCGCCGAGGCCCAGCGCATCGTCCGGCCGCAGGGCCAGCGGCCAGGCGCCGACCAGGGTCTGGAGCAGGATCACGGCGTCGGCCGGCTCCGGGGCGGCGCCATCGGCCAGGCGGGAGCGGAACGACCGGGTGGATTCCAGCATCTGCCGCAGCACGCTGTCCCACTCCCGGGGCACGGCGCTGAGCACCGCGAGCCGCATCCGCGCATCCTCGCCGCGCTTGCGGCCGGGGCCGGCGGTCGAGGTGAGCCCGTGCGGCGCCTGGACCGCCCGCGCCGCCATGCGGGTGTGGAAGTCCTCCGGCCCGAGGCCCAGGCGCGCGGGGTCGGCGCCCGGCTCGTTGCGTGAGACCAGACGGCCGTAGCGGTAGAGCAGCATGTCGTCCATGGCCACGCGGTCGAGGGCGGCGGTGAGCTGCTGGAACGCCGTGATGGCGTGTTCCCGGGCGCCCGCGCGCTCGAAATCCCCCATCTGGCGCGGGGCCTCGCCGCCGAGCCAGCCAGCGAGATGATCCGCGGCCGCCGCGTCGAGGGGCGCGATCCACCGCCGGGCGCGGGCGAGGGCGGTGGCGAACAGGGCGGCATCGGCGGCGTCGAAGCCGTTGAGCCCGGCGTAGGTCCGGCGCGCGGTGAGCGCCACCGCGACCTCGCTCACCACGCGCTCGACGGCGGCGAGGGTGATGTCGCGGGTGTGCAGGTCGCTGAGCGCCACGGCGTGGAGCGCGCGCGCCACCGCCTTGAGCTGCCCGCCGAAGCTGGCGCGCAGGGCCTGGCGGCGGGCGGCCGCGCGCTGGTCGTCGTAGCGCTGGCGCTCGCCGGTGGTCGAGGTCCACAGGTCGGACAGCGCGGTGGCCCCGGCGGGATCGTGCAACACCGCCCCCAGGGCTTCCTGCGCCTCGGCGCCGCTGGTGCCGGCCACGCCCCAGTCGCGGGGGCGCGCCGTCTCGCCTTCGGCCACGGTGGCGGCCACGAGGTAGGGCGTGCCGGACAGTCCCGCGGGCCGCCGACTGGCGGCGCCCTCGAGCTTTAACCTGAGGCGCCGGGCATAGCCGGCGGGGTCTGCGAGCAGGTCCCAGTTCTGGATGACGAAGCCGTCCGCCAGTCCGTCCCCGAACAGCCGGACGACGGTGCCATGGGTGGCGTCGAAGACGTCTGGCCGCTCGACGCGGATCGCCGCCAGCAGCGGGCTGTCCGGATGGCGCCGCCAGTTCTGGGCGTCGGCGGCGGTGCCCCACCATGAGAGGCGATAGGCCTGCCGCTCCAGCAGCCGGTGCAGGCGGGCGCGCCCCGCTTCGTCACGCCCGTCGAAGGCGCCGATGGCGGCCGCGACCAGCGCGCGCCCTTCCGGCTTGGCTGCCAGGGTGCAGAGATGCTGCCGGGCGGCCGCCACCTCCGCCGCCGGAGGGCGCAGGCGCGGCAGCCGGATGAACGGTGCCGCCAGCCGGTCGGCGCCGGAGAGGCCCGCCGCTTCCAGCAGCGGGCCGTAATCCAGTGGCGAAATCGGGAAGGCGTGCTCCTGGTGGCGCACCAGGAAGGCGCCGCGGGCAGCGTCGAAGGTCAGTTGCAGGGCGCCGGCCGCGAGGGCCGCGCCGTAGGGCCGGTCCAGCAGCGGCACCAGCAGCTTGTCGCGCGCGCCCGCGTCGGCGCCCTGCCAGTCCACGTCGAACCATGGGGCGCGGGCGCTGTCGCGGCCCCATTCCAGCAGGTCCAGCCAGCTCGCGTTGTCGGCTCCGCCGACGGCCATGTGGCCCGGCGCCAGGTCGAGGATGAGGCCCATCTGCCGGCGGCGTAGCGCCGTCACCAGCCGCTGCAGCGCCGCCTCGCCGCCGAGGCGGGGACAGACGACGTCGTGGTCCACCACCCCGCCGGCAAGGCCCGGGCGGGTGGCGAGGATCGGCGAGGCGACCACATGGCTGAGGCCGAGATCGGCGAAATAGTCCACCTGCGCCACCGCCGCGTCCAGCGGGAAGCCTTGATGGAACTGGAGGCGGATGGTGCCGCGGGGGACCGTCACGAGAGACCCGGTGCGTTGCGGCGGGAATGGGGGCGGGAGGTGCGCGTCTCCCCGGGGCGGCCGGTGCAACGTGGGCGGGCACCGCAGGAGATGGCGCCGGCGGCGCGCACCACTCCGGCCGGCGTGACGACGCTGCGAAACGCTCGAACCCTCACCCCATGGCCCCCTTGCCTCGGCGGATGCGTTCCGGCGCGCGACCTCCCCCGCCGTCGCCCGCCGGCGACTCCGCCCTCTGTCCCGCGTTGCGCCGCGATAGTAGAGGCTTTTCGCGGCCGGTTGAAACGCGAAAACGCGCTCGCGCGGCGTCGGCGCGGCGGTTGCTTAACGCGCGACGGCCGCCGGGGCGGTGCCCGGCGGCCGTCAATGCGGCGGATGTCCGGCCGGGCCTGCCGCTCCGGCCGGACAGGCTCAGTGCCCGAAGGCCTTCACCACGTCCTCGGTGACCTTCTTGGCGTCGCCGAACAGCATCATGGTGTTGTCGCGGAAGAACAGCTCGTTCTCGACGCCGGCGTAGCCCGCCGACATGCCGCGCTTGATGAACAACACCGTCTTGGCCTTCTCCACGTCCAGCACCGGCATGCCATAGATGGGCGAGGCTGGATCGGTCTTGGCGGAGGGGTTGGTGACGTCGTTGGCGCCGATGACGAAGGCGACGTCGGCCTGGGCGAACTCGGAGTTGATGTCCTCCAGCTCGAACACCTCGTCGTAGGGCACCTGGGCTTCCGCCAGCAGCACGTTCATGTGCCCGGGCATGCGGCCCGCCACCGGGTGGATGGCGTACTTCACCTCGACGCCCTCTTCCTTCAGGAAGTCGGCCATTTCGCGCAGGGCGTGCTGGGCCTGGGCCACGGCCATGCCGTAGCCGGGCACGATGATGACCTTCTCGGCGTTGCGCATGATGTAGGCGGCGTCGTCCGCCGAGCCCTGCTTCACCGGGCGGTCTTCCGCCGATCCGCCAGGTCCGGCCGCGGCGGCATCGCCGCCGAAGCCGCCGAGAATGACGGAGACGAACGAACGGTTCATGCCCTTGCACATGATGTAGCTGAGGATGGCGCCCGAGGACCCCACCAGCGCGCCGGTGATGATGAGCGCGGTGTTGCCCAGGGTGAAGCCGATGCCGGCCGCGGCCCAGCCGGAGTAGGAGTTCAGCATGGACACCACCACCGGCATGTCGGCGCCGCCGATGGGGATGATGAGCAGGCCGCCCAGCACCAGCGCCAGGATGGTGATGATCCAGAACAGGCCGATGTGGCCGGTGGCCACGAAGGCGATGATGAGCACCACCAGCAGCAGGCCGAGGCCGGCATTGATGAGGTGCCGCGCCGGCAGCATGATGGGCTTGCCGCTCATGTTGCCGTTGAGCTTGGCGAAGGCGATCAGCGAGCCGGTGAAGGTGATCGCGCCGATGGCCACGCCCAGCGACATTTCCACGAGGCTCGCCCCGTGCAGGTGGCCCGGGTCGCCGATGCCGAAGGCGCGCGGCGCATAGAGCGCGGCCGCCGCCACCAGCACCGCGGCAAGGCCCACCAGTGAATGGAAGGCCGCCACCAGCTGCGGCATGGCGGTCATGGCGATGCGCTTGGCCACCACTGCGCCGACGCCGCCGCCGATGCCGAGGCCGGCGATGACCAGCACCCAGCCGACGACGTCCGACGGCGGCTGCAGCGCCAAAGTGGTAAGCACGGCGATGGTCATGCCGACCATGGCGAACAGGTTGCCCTGCCGCGAGGTGGTGGGATGGCTGAGGCCGCGCAGGGCGAGGATGAACAGGACGCCCGAGACGAGGTAGAGCAGGGCGGCGATATTGGCGTTCATGTCGCGCGCCTCACTTCTTCTTGGAATACATGGCGAGCATGCGGCTGGTCACGAGGAACCCGCCGAAGATGTTCACCGATGCGAGGATGAGGGCGATGAAGCCGAACGCGCGCGCCCACCAGGCGTGCGAGGCGTCGCCGACGGTGGAGACGCCCACGGCAAGCAGCGCGCCCACCACGATCACCGACGAGATGGCGTTGGTGACGCTCATCAGCGGGGTGTGCAGCGCCGGGGTCACCGACCACACCACGTAATAGCCCACGAACACCGCCAGCACGAAGATGGAGAGGCGGAACACGAACGGGTCGATGGCGCCGCCGGTGGCGGCATGGGCCACCGCGCCAAGGGCGGAGGCCGCCTGGTCGGCGTAGATCTGCGCCGCCTCGGCCGCCTGCCGGGCGATCTCGGCCGCGGCGCGCGCCTGGGCGGCGGCGTCGGCTGCGGTTTCAGCAGTCACGGGGCTCATTGCGCGGCTCCATCGGTCTTCGGCGCAAAGTTGGGGTGCACGACGGCGCCGTCGCGGGTGAGCAGGGTGGCTTTCACCAGCTCGTCGTCCCACTTCACCGCCAGCGTCTTGGCCGACTTGTCCACCATGGTCTCAAAGAAGTTGAACAGGTTCTTCGCGTAGAGCGGAGACGCGGAGGCGGCCAGCCGGCCCGGCATGTTGTGATGGCCGATGATCTTGACCCCGCCGATCTCGACCACCTGGCCGGCGACGGAGCCCTCCACATTGCCGCCGCGCTCCACCGCCAGGTCGACCACGACCGAGCCGGGACGCATGGAGGCCACCATCTCCGAGCTCAGCAGGCGCGGCGCCGGCCGGCCCGGGATGAGCGCTGTGGTGACCACGATGTCCTGCTTCTTGATGTGCTCGGCGACCAGGGCCGCCTGCTTGGCCTGGTATTCGGCCGACATGGGCTTGGCGTAGCCGGTGGCGCTTTCCGCCTGCTTGAACTCCTCGTCCTCCACCGCGATGAACTTGGCGCCCAGCGAGGCCACCTGGTCCTTCGAGGCGGGCCGCACGTCGGTGGCGGTGACGATCGCGCCGAGCCGGCGCGCGGTGGCGATGGCCTGCAGGCCGGCGACGCCCGCGCCCATCACGAAGATGCGCGCGGCGGGCACCGTGCCGGCGGCGGTCATCATCTGCGGGAAGGCGCGGCCGAACTCGTAGGACGCGTCGATGATCGAGCGATAGCCGGCGAGGTTCGCCTGGGACGACAGCACATCCATCACCTGGGCACGGGTGATGCGCGGCATCAGCTCCATGGCGAAGGCGGAGATGCCGGCCCGCGCCATGGCCGCCAGCGCGGCGTCGTGGCCATGCGGGTCCATGATGGCGAGCACCAGGGCTCCCGATGTATACAACGAAAGTTCGGCTTCCTCTGGGCGCCGCACTTTGAGTACCACTTGCGCACCGGACAGGGCATCCGCCGCGGATGCGGCAAGGGTGGCGCCGGCGGCGACATATTCGGCATCGAGGATGCCGGATTTGATGCCCGCGCCGCTCTCGACGACGACGGTGCCGCCGAGGGCCACGAGACGCTTCACCGTATCCGGGGTCGCAGCGACCCTCGGCTCGCCGAGGTCAACCTCGGCGACGACAGCGATTTTCATCTGAGATGTCTCCAGTGCTCCGCGCCTTCTAGGGCTCAGAGGAGGAAGATCCACATAAGGACGAGGACGGCGGCGACCGAAACGGTGCCCCATTTGGTGAGCGCCGTGAACAAGGCGTATGTGCGCAGGTGCTCGGCATAATCATTGCCGTCGGCGGTGGCGTACTCGATCGTCGCATGATCCGCCATGTTGTTCTCCCTCCGGCGCATAGCCTCTACGGGCTTTATCCGAGGCTCCGACATCTGGCAACCGCTGTCGGCAGCGTACTTCAGCGTACAATGGAGTGTGGTCGCTCGCCAAGGCGCAAACACCCTCCGGAGGCCGATTTTCAACTATACGTTCTTGTTTTGTTCAAGGTCGGGTGTTAGATTTTGATTCATGAACCTGAACGCTCCCTCCCGCCCCGTTTTGCAGCCGGCGCTTCCCGACCTGGAGGGCGTTCCGCGCTATCGTGACCTTGAGGCCGCGGCGCCGCCACCGAAGGCGCGGCAAGCGCTGACCGGAGCGATCCGGGCGCAGCCCGCCAGGACCGGGCAGCCCAAATCGGTGGCGCCGCCCACGCCCACGCCCACGCCCACGCCCCTGTCCGTGTCGATGGAGCATTCCGGGGCGGGCCCCCGCGGGCGCGGCCGTCTGGATGCGGACCGGGCCGGGGCGCGGCAGGCCCGGGTCGAGGCGCGTCGGCTCGGAACGGGGGAGGGCGGCGCGCCGCAGGCTGAGCCGGCGGGGCCCGAGCCGATCGCCCCGGCGGCGGAGGCCGACGTCGCGGCCGAGCGGCGGCGGGGGCGTGGCGCGCTGTCCAACGCGGCCGGGCGGTTCGAGCCGGCGGCGCGGGTGCGGTTCGATGACGGCTGGCAGAGCCTGGAGGACCTGCCCCCGTTCAAGACCGAGGTGACCGAGGAACGGGCGCGCACGGTCATCACCCGGAACCAGTCGCCGGATGTCGGCTTCGACCGGTCGATCAATCCCTATCGGGGCTGCGAGCACGGCTGCGTCTACTGCTTCGCGCGGCCCACCCACGCCTATCAGGGGCTGTCCGCCGGCCTCGATTTCGAGACCCGGCTGTTCGTCAAGCCCGACGCGCCGGAACTGCTGGCGCGGGAACTCTCGCACCCGAGCTATCAGCCGCGGGTGATCGCCATGGGCACCAATACCGATCCCTACCAGCCCATCGAGCGGCAGTATCAGGTCACGCGCCGCATCCTGGAGGTGCTCAGGGATTTCGGGCATCCGGTGGCCATCGTCACCAAGTCGGGCCTCGTGGCGCGCGACATCGACATTCTCGGTCCCATGGCGGAGAAGGGGCTGGTGAAGGTGGCGGTGTCCATTACCACCCTCGACCCCCACCTCTCCCGCATCATGGAGCCCCGCGCGGCGAGCCCGCAGCGCCGGCTGGGCACCCTGCAGCGGCTGAGCGAGGCGGGTATTCCCACCGCGGTGATGACGGCGCCGCTGATCCCGGCCCTCAATGACATGGAGCTCGAGCGCATCCTCGACGCGGCCAAGGCCGCCGGCGCGCAGGAGGCGGGCTATGTGCTGCTGCGCCTGCCGCTGGAGGTTGCCGACCTGTTCCGGGAGTGGCTGGTGGCGAACTTCCCGGATAAAGCGCGCCACGTGCTGACGCTGATGCGTCAGATGCGGGGCGGCAAGGATTATGATTCCGAATTCGGCGGCCGGATGCGTGGGGAAGGGCCCTATGCCTGGACCCTGGGCCGGCGGTTCGAGATCGCCGCCCGCCGGCTGCGCCTGGATGGCCGTGGAGCGCGGCTGTCCACCGCCCATTTCCGCCGGCCGAAGCCGATGGGCGAGCAACTCTCCCTGTTCGATTGAGGTCCCGCATGTCGCCCGACGTGTCCCTTCGCCTGCATCTGGTCACTCTCGGCGTCGCCGATCTCCCGCGCGCCTGCGCGTTCTATACAGCCATGGGGTTGGAGCGGCGGGATGCCGCCGCCGTGGGTGTCGCCTTCGAAGCGCTTCCGGTCTTCCGCGGACACACCCTGGCGTGCAACGTGTCCGAGGCGGAGGCGGTGGCTGCCGTGATCGCCCGGGCGGTGGCGGCGGGTGGCCGGTGCGTGAAGCCGGCCCAGGCGGTGTTCTGGGGCGGCACCAGCGGGTATTTCGCCGATCCCGACGGCCACCTGTGGGAGGTGGCTCACAATCCCTTCTTTCCGTTCGATGGGGAGGGACGACTGACGGTGCCGCGCTGAGCGCGCGGATAAGCGCCTCCTGGCGTGAGATTTGCTTTGAAGTCGGTCATCAGGCAATGCCCCCGGTGCGCCCGCCGCTGTCTGGTCGGGCGTTTCCGGGCGCGGCGCCAGTCCCTTCAAGGCACCTGTCGGTGCCGGTGCAGAGGCCGCATCATGCCGCTCTATGGCTTTCATTGTCAGGATTGCAACACGGACAGCGAACTGCTGGTCGGCTTCTCCGACACCCCGGTCTGTCCGAAGTGCGGGGGCCAGAAGCTCGATCGGCTGATGTCCCGCATCGCTCCCGATGCCAAGCTGAAGGCCGCCGCCAAGGTCTGGCGCAAGCAGGCCGAGCGTGAGGGGCATCTGAACAATTTCAGCAAGGCCGAACGGCGCACCTGAAGCGGCCCGCCGTCCCGGCAGGTTCGCGCCGGGTGCGCCCCGGCCGCGGCGCTTGTCCGGCCGCCGTGCTTCCGGCCCCCGGAGAGGGATGAGGCCCGCTTCTGCAACGCGGGCATGGACGGCGGCGGCATCTCCTTCTAGAAGGCTGAGCGCGCCGCGTCCGGCCGGACCGCGCGCATCGCGCGAGCGCCGCCGTCTGCGCGCGGCGGGCGGAGATCACCGGCGGAGGAGCAAGTTGGCGCAGGACCTGGCGCGGGTCGACGGCCCCCGGAGTTTCGGCACCGCCGCGCTGCACGGCCTTGGCTTCCTCATCCTCGCGGCGCTCGTCACCGTCATCGTCGGGCTGCAGCAACGCGCCGCCGGCGCCTATATGGCCGAGTTCTCGGCCACCCGTGCAGATGAGGCCGGGCATGTGGTGACAGGCCTGATGGTGGCCCAGTATCTGGGCTCCGACTGGCCCGCCCCGCTCGCTTTCCTCGCCGATTACGGCCTGCATTATCCGCGTGTGGTGCTCGGCCTCTGGCCCCCCCTCTATTACGTCCTGCAGGGCATCTGGTTCACGCTGCTGGAGCCCTCGACGCCGGCGGTGCTGCTGCTGCCGGCGGTGCTGGCCGCGCTGCTGGTGGCCAGCACCGGCTGGGTCGCGGCGGACCGGCTCGGGCTCCTGCCGGGCGTCGCGGTCGGGGCGGTGCTGCTGGTGCTGCCGGCGCTGCGCGAGGCGATCCTGGTCGTCGGCCTCGACCTGCCCCTGTCGCTGCTGATCCTCTGGGCGGCATTCGCCTACGCGGCCTACCTCAGGAGCCGATCGCTGCGGACCGGCCTGCTGTTCGGCCTCCTGGCCTCGGCCGCCATCCTCACCAAGGCCACAGGCTTGGCGCTGCTGCTGCTGCCGCCGATGGCGGTGCTCGTCACCCGCCGCTTCCGCCTGTTGCGCGAGCGGGGATTCTGGTTGCCGCTGCTGCTGATCGTGATCCTCGCCGGGCCGTGGACCATCGGCACCTATCCGCTGGTGTCGGCGGCGGCGCCGGCGGCCGTGCCTGGGCCCGACGCGCGACTGCTGGCCGAGGCGGGCGCCTTGTGGCATCAGCTCGGCGCGGTGCTGCTGGCGCTTGCGGCCGCGGGCGGCGCCTTTGCATTGGCCGACACCCGCCGCGCCACGGCGGAGCCGCTGCCGCTGGTCCTGCTGCTGGTTAGCGTGTGTTTCGCCGCGACGCTGGCGATGGCCCCGCCGGCGGGCCCGGCGAGCGTGCTGCCGCTTTGCGCGCCCGCCGTGATCCTGGCGGCCGCGGGCGGCCTGCGCCTGATCCGCCTCGTCACCCGCGACTGGACCACCCTGGCCGGGCTGGCGGTGGCGCTGGTGATGCTCCTTGCCGCCTTGCCTGCGTTGATGATGGTGGCGACCAAGCCGGTCATCGGCATGGACGCGGCGGCCCAGACCTTCCTCGCCGATGCCAGCGGGCCGCCGGTGGTGCTGGTGTTCGCCGACGAGACCGGCGAAGGCGCGCTGGTGGCGGCGGTGGCGCAGCGCGATCATCGGCGCCGCAGCTATGTGGTCCCCGCCCGGGTGGCGCTGGCGGCCCCGGTATCGGATCCGTCCGCGGCGAATTCGCCGTCGGCGGCGCACGAGGATCTGCTTGCCGGGCTTGGCCGGCTCGGTGCCGGCTACCTGGCGATCGAGGACCGTTCCGGCGGCGCGGACGACGCCCTCGCGCGGCGGATGGAGGCGGTGCTGGCCGCTCATCCCGAGCGTTTCAAGTTGCTCGGGCGCTTCCCGCGTTCCGACGGAACGGGCGGGACCCGGCTGTTCGCGCTGGTGGACGGCGGGCGGGGCGCCCCCAACGCGGCTCCCGACGTGGTTCCCGGTGCGGCCGCCGGATCGGCGCCGGGGCCAGTGCAATAGGAGGCAGGCGTCATGCGCGCTCTTAAGGATTACCCGCTGTCGCACTGGCTGGTCGGCGCGCCGCTGGCCCACCGCCTGCGGCGGCTGCGCAACACGCTGGTGGATCGCATCTATCGCCGCCGCCGGGCGCCCGGGCAGGAAGCGCTGGTGCGCGCCCTGGCGGACCAGGGCGGCACGCTCGCCTTCACCGTCGCCTTCAACACGCCGGAAGCGGTGGCATTGCTGATGCAGGCGATGGCTCGTCATCTGCCGGGCACGCCCCTGGTGGTCTGCGACAATTCCACCCAGGCGGAGGCGCGGGCGGCCATCGCCGCCCTGTGCGCCGCGCGCGGCGTGGCGTATTGCGCGCTGCCCCCCTCGCCCTACCGCGGCGGGCGCAATGGCTCGCGCTCCCATGCCGTGGCCCTCAACTGGATCCTCGCCAATCTGATCCGGCCGGCGGCGCCGAAGGTGTTCGCGCTGATCGACCATGACCTCATTCCGCTGGCGCCGGTGGATCTCGCCGCCACCGTGGCCCGGCAACCCTGCTACGGCATGGTGCGCACCGCCACCGAGGGGCCGGGCTGGTATCTGTGGCCGGGCTACAGCGTGTTCGATTACGAGGCGGTGAAGGACCTGCCTCTCGATTTCGGCACCGACACGCCGCTCACCCTCGATACCGGGGGGCAGAACTGGGGCGTGCTGTACCGTGGGCTCGACCGCGACGCGCTGAGCTGGGCGACGGTGCGGACGGTGTTCGTGAGCGATGCGGAGACCGGTACGGCGGAACCGCATTTGATGGCCGACGCCTGGCTGCACGCGGGCGGGGCGGGCCACGGCTGGCGCGACCGCGCCTTCAACGCGGTGCGAAAGGCGTTCGAGGCCGATCCCGATGGTCTTTACGGGCGCCTGCGTCTGGGCGCCCGGCATCGGGCTGGAGCGGGGGTGGGGGCATGAAGGGGCCGAAGCTGCGCGCGTTCCGCCTGGCCCGCGTCAAGGCGGTGGAGCCGCTGGTGCTGTCGGGCCGGCTGGCTCAGGTGCCCGGGCTGCATTGGGTCAATCACGCCCGTTATGCCGCGCTCGACCGCCTTTATCGCGGCCGGGTGGCCGCCGGCCAGGATGCCGTGGTGCGGGCACTGAGCGCCCGGAGGGCGGAGACCCTCGCCCTGACCATCGCCTATAACGTGCCCGAGGCGGTGGCGCTGCTGGCCGATTCCATGCGCAGGTTCCTGCCGGACACGCCGCTGCTGGTGTGCGACAATTCCACCGATCCGGAGGCGCGGGCCGCCCACGCCGTGATCGCGGCCGAGAAGGGCTTGCCCTACCTGCCGCTGCCGCCGGCGCCGCTGGTGCGCACCCGCTCCGCCCGCTCCCACGCGGCCGCCGCCAACTGGGTGTTCCACAACGTCATCCGTCCGGTGGCGCCGAAGGCGTTCGCCCTGCTCGATCACGATCTGGTGGCGCTGAAGCCCATGGATCTCGGCGCCACGGTGGCGCATCAGCCGGTCTATGGCGCCAAGCGGCCCAGCACCCGGGTGAAGGCCTGGTATCTGTGGCCCGGGTTCTCGGTGTTCGACGGCAGCCTCGCGGAGCTGCCGCTGGATTTCGGCCCCGACCGGTTGCTTGGAACCGATACCGGCGGGCGCAACTGGCACGTGCTTTACCGCACGCTGGACGTCAAGGCGATGACCTGGCCCAAAGTGCGCACCGTGGCGGTGCCCGAGGCGGGCGGCGGCTGGAGCGAGCCGAAGATGCTGGTGGACGGCTGGCTGCATGTGGGCGGCGCCAGCTATCGCGGCGGCGTCACCGCCCTCGGCGCCATCCGCCGGGCCTTCGACGCGGACCCGGAGGGGCTTTACGGCCGGCTGGTGGACACCGATCCGCCGCGCGGATGACCGGAGCCCGCGCCCCTGAAACAGAAACGCCGCCGGTGGGCCCGGCGGCGTTGAATCCCAGGCGGCGAGGGCGGACCGGCGGCCTGCCCCCGGTCCGTCACTTGGCGGCGGAGCTCTTCTTCACCTTGCCATCGGCGGAGCGGTCCTGGCGCTCGGCGATACGGGCCGACTTGCCGCGACGGTCGCGCAGGTAATAAAGCTTGGCGCGGCGCACCTTGCCGCGGCGCACCACCTTGATGGAATCGATCAGCGGCGAATAGATCGGGAACACGCGCTCCACGCCCTCGCCGTAGGAAATCTTGCGGACGGTGAAGCTCTCGTTCAGGCCGCCGCCGGAACGGGCGATCACGACGCCCTCGTAGGCCTGCACGCGGCTGCGCTCGCCTTCCACCACCTTCACGTTGACGATGACGGTGTCGCCCGGCTGGAACTCCGGGGTCGCGCGCTTCTCGGCGAGCTTGGCAGCCTGTTCGGCTTCCAGCGTTTCAATGATGTTCATGTCACCAACCTCTAGCAGCCGCCGGACGCGAACGCGGTCTTCCCCGCGCTGGCCCCGGCGCCACATCGTGTCGTTATAAGTTCAGGGGACGGCGCTCCATACCCGAGAACGCGGCGGTTGTCATTCCCTTTCCGTTTCCGGCGCGGACCGGGGCGCGGCCAGCAGGTCGGGACGGCGGGCGCGGGTGACGGCTTCGGCCTCGGCGCGGCGCCAGCGGGCGATGCGGGCGTGGTCGCCGCAGGTCAGCACCTCGGGGATGGACAGGCCCTCGAACACCTGGGGGCGGGTATATTGCGGATATTCGAGCAGGTTCTGGGAGAAGCTCTCCTCCTCGCCGCTCGCCAGCTTGCCCATGACGCCGGGAATGAGGCGCACGCAGGCGTCCAGCAGCAGCAGCGCCGCGGCCTCGCCGCCGGAGAGCACCACGTCGCCGACGCAGACCTCCTCCAGGCCGCGGGCGGCGACGATGCGCTCGTCCACCCCCTCGAACCGGCCGCAGAGCAGCACAACCCCCGGCCCGGTCGCCAGCGCGCGGACCCGGGCCTGGGTCAGCGGGCGGCCGCGCGGGGTCATCAGCAGGCGCGGGCGGGGGTCGCCGGGCGGGGCGGCGGCATCGATGGCGCGCGCCAGCACGTCGGCGCGCATGACCATGCCCGGGCCGCCGCCGGCCGGGGTGTCGTCCACGGAGCGGTGCCGGTCGAGGGCGAAGTCGCGGATCTGCGACGCCTCCAGGCTCCAGAGGCCCCGCGCCAGCGCCTTGCCGGCCAGGGCATGGCCGAGCGGGCCGGGAAACATCTCCGGATAGAGGGTGAGGATGCTGGCGCGGAAGGTCATGGCGATGTCTGTCTCACCGTCCGCTCATGGGGGAGATGCGGGCGAAGGTCAAATGTCCCGGCGGCCCGCGGGCTTCTCGACGCCGGCGTCTCGCGGCGCATTGTCATCCCCCGCGAACAGGGCTAGGTGTGAAGCAGCCGCTATGATGCGGGATCAAGTGCTGCGGGGGCCTCCCTTGATCGAAGCTCCGTTCGGGTCACAGGGCGCGACCTGGTGCCAGGGTGATGGCGTTATCTTGATCCGCATGCTTTTCCTTTCCCGTCGGCGCGCGCGCTGAAAGGCCGGATACGCTCCATGGCCACCAGCTTTACCCGCGACCGTACGCGCCTCCTGCCTTTCGCAGCGGAAATCGGCGCCCTCGGCGTCGTGTTCGGTGATATCGGCACCAGCCCCCTCTACGCCCTGAAGCAGGGCGTGCTGGCCGTCGGTGGCACCAATTTCATGGGCGAGGACGTGCTCGGCCTGCTCTCGCTCATCACCTGGAGCATCATCCTCTCCGTCACGGTGAAATACGTGATGCTGGTGCTGCGGGCGGACAACGACGGCGAAGGCGGCATCCTCGCGCTGGTGACGCTCTTGGACCTGCACCGCAGCGCCCTGGGCTTGCGCTGGTATCTGCTGGCGGCGGGCCTCATCGGTTCGGCCATGCTCATCGGCGATGGCGTCCTCACGCCGGCCATGTCGGTGCTCTCGGCCATCGAGGGCCTGCAGGTGATCTCGCCGGAGCTGGAGCACTGGGTGGTGATCCTCACCGTGCTGGTGCTGCTCGCCGTGTTCCTCTCGCAGCGCCTGGGCACCGAGCGGATCGCCTCCTTCTTCGGGCCGATCATGCTGATCTGGTTCAGCGCCCTGGCGGCGCTGGGCGTCTATGGCATCGTGCAGGCGCCGCAGGTGCTGGCCGGGTTCGATCCGCGCCACGGCATCATGCTGATGCTGGCGCACCCGGGGCTGGCCGGCGTCATCCTGGGCGCCTGCTTCCTGGCGGTCACCGGCGGCGAGGCGCTGTACGCGGACCTGGGCCATTTCGGCCGCAAGGTGATTGCCCGGGCCTGGCTGTTCGTGGCCATGCCGGCGCTGCTGCTCAACTACTACGGCCAGGGGGCCATCCTGCTGGTGGACCCGAACGCGGTGCGCAACCCGTTCTACGACCTGTCGCCCGACCTGTTCGACATCCCGCTCCTGGTGCTGGCGACGGCGGCCACGGTGATCGCCTCGCAATCCATCATCACCGGCGTGTTCTCGCTGGCGAAGCAGGCCATCGAGCTCGGCTACCTGCCGCCCATGCGCATCCGCTACACCTCCGAGCACAACGAGCAGCATATCTATGTGGGCCGGCTGAACTGGCTGCTCATGATTTCCTGCATCGCCGTGGTGATCGGCTTCGGCGCCTCGGAGAAGCTGGCTTCCGCCTACGGCATCGCGGTGGCGTTCGCCATGGTGACCACGTCGGTGCTGTTCATCGCCCAGGTCCATCGGGCCTGGGGCTGGCCGGCGCCGGCGGTGTGGGTGATGGCGGTGGGCGTGCTGACGGTGGACTTCTCCTTCGCCTCCGCCAACCTCACCAAGCTGCACGACGGCGGCTGGCTGCCGCTGACCATCGCCGGCATCATCATCCTGGTCATGGTGAGCTGGCGGCGCGGCCTCGAGGCGGTGGTCGCCCAGCAGGTGCGTTTCACCGAGCCGCTGGATTCCTTCATCGGCCGCAAGGACCGCTCCAACGACGTGGAGGCGCCGCGCACCGCCATCTTCCTGTCGCGCGCGGGCGCCATGACGCCGGTGGCGCTGTCGCGCATGGCGGACCTGCTCAAGGTGCGCTTCGAGAAGGCGGTCATCGTCTCGGTCTGGATCGCCGCCCGGCCGCGCGTCTCCGTGGAGGACCGGGTGCGGGTGACCACCCTGAACGAGAATTTCGTCAGGGTGGATCTGCGCTTTGGCTACATGCAGCAGATCGACGTGCCCTCGGTGCTGGGCCCGGCCCTGAGCGCGCGGGGCATCGACCCGGACGCCGCCGTCTATGTGATCGGCCACGAGCGCATCATCCCGCCGGACGAGCTGGCGCGGCTGCGCGACCTGGTGGCCCATGTGTTCGCGTTCCTTGCCCGCAATGCCGAGCGCTCGGTGGACCGTTTCGGCCTGCCGCGGGCGCGCACCGTGGAGATCGGCTATCCCGTGAAGTTGTAGGGGCCTGCCCGCAAGCTGACGCTTTTTGGTGCTTTGTCCCCTCTCGCACGGCCAGGACGCCCGGCCCGCCGGGTTCGGTCCTCCCTTTCTCACGTCGGCGAGGCAGGGGAAAAGGCATTCACGTTACGGAAGATGCGTGCTCTTGTGTGCGAACAGGCCTTCCACGGGCGGGGGATGGTGTCGGTATGGGTGTGCGATCGGGTCTTTCCAAGGTTTGGGCGTTCCTGCGCGACAAGGTGGGGCTGCACGGTCTGGGGCTGGTGGCGAGTCTTGCGGTCATGGCGATCGCCGCGGTCGCGCTCTACCGCATGCTGCACAAGCTCTCGTTCGCGGAGGTGATGAAGGCGCTGGGCGACAAGGACCCGCTGCATGTGGGCGCGGCCTTCGTCCTGGTGGCCTGCGCTTATCTGACGCTGACCTTCTACGACTGGTTCGCGCTCAAGACCATCGGCAAGGACGCGGTGCCCTATCGGGTGGCGGCGCTGGCGGGCTTCTGCTCCTATTCCATCGGACATAACGTGGGCTTCACCGTCTTCACCGGCGGTTCGGTGCGCTACCGCATCTATTCGGCCTGGGGCCTCGGCGCTATCGACGTCGCCAAGATCTGCTTCATCGCCGGCCTCACCTTCTGGCTCGGCAACCTGTCGGTGCTGGGGCTCGGCATCACCATCCATCCGGAGGCGGCAACGGCGGTGGACCGGCTGCCGCCGATGGTGAACCGGCTGATTGGCATCGCCGCACTGGTCCTGCTCGCCGCCTATGTGGTCTGGGTGTCGCTGGCGCCGCGCAACATCGGGCGCTCGTCCTGGTTCGTCACGCTGCCGGCCGGCCGCTCGACCCTGGTGCAGATGGGCATCGGTATCCTCGACCTCAGCCTGTGCGCGGCGGCCATGTACATGCTGATGCCGGCGCAGCCCTACATCGACCCGGTGTCGCTGGCGGTGGTGTTCGTCACCGCCACCCTGCTCGGCTTCGCCAGCCACACCCCGGGTGGGCTCGGCGTGTTCGATGCCGCCTTGCTGCTGGCGCTGCCCCAGTTCGATGTGAACGAGATGGTCGGCGCGCTGCTGATCTTCCGCCTGTTCTATTACATCGTGCCGTTCGCCCTCGCGCTGACCCTGCTGGGGTTCAGGGAGATCCGGCTCGGCACCTTCAGCTTCGGGGGGCGAAAGGCGTCGCAGGTCCCGACGGCATCCGGCGAGGCGGCGGTGGAGGCGGCTCCCGCGCTCACCGCCGACAAGGCGGCCGACCTCGCGCGTCGCGCGTCCCGCTGAGGGTCGTCCGGGTCACGACCGCAGGCGTGGACGAGGCGTGGCCGGGGGAGGCCGATGTTCCATATCCGGCGCCCTCCGGGCCGGCCACATGCCGCGCGGAGGGAGCGCCGGCCTCCGAAGCGGGGTCGTGCAGGCCTTAGCTGTTTAGCTCGCGCCCCTGGATGCGGTCTCGAATTCCGGGGCTTGGTCTCTCCGGCTCCGGCGTCAGGGCTTCGCGGCGCCGGGAAGTCCCAGCATGCCGCCGAGCTTGCCCTGGGGCACCTTCATCACCTTCACCCCCGGCGGCAGCTCGAATTGCCGGGGGTCCTGCGGGCCACGCGTAAGGTTCGTGACCTCATACAGGATGCGCCGGGTCCCCTGAATATCGGCCTCGGTGCGCAAGGCGATGCCGTCGGGCGTGATGCAGGCCTGGGTCGGGCCGATCTTGCGGTCGAGCGGCGGGTCCACCTGCCAGATGTCGCACGGTTCTCCCGCCACCTGCGAGCTGCCGCCCTTGGTGCCGGTGCCGGTGAGGGCGCCGGCCACATATTCGGGCGGCAGCTCGATCTCCACCGCCATCTTCGGCAAATTGGGCGCCAGCATCACCATGCGGCGGGCCTTGAGGTCGATGATGCCGACCACGCTGCCGGGCACTTCCGGCTTGCTCACCTCCACCCGCATCCGTCCCTGGCTGTGGGAGAGGTCCATGGTGGCGCCGCGCGGCAGGCTGGCCTTGAGGCTGAAATCGGCGGTGGGCAGGGGCAGCGGGTCGGCCACGGCGGAGCCCAGCCCGAGACACAGCCCGAGACCCATTCCCGCGAGGGTGGTGCCGCCCGCTGCCCGAAATACTCGCATCGCCGCCATGAGGACCTCCCTTTCCGGACGTGTCATAGCAGACGCGCTCCTGTCGTCCGGTAACATCGGGCGCGTGTTCGTTCACATTACGTCACGCTATCGCATCGGGCACGTGGCGGCGCGGGCTCGCCCGGACGGGCGAAGTGTCGTAATGCCTTCGCGCTGCCCGGCGAACATGGCCGTTCCGACCTGGGCGGGGCGATGATTCGCCGCCGACCCGGACAGGCCGCGTCTCCCTCGCCGGCCATCGCGGGGCGAGGTGCCGGGCGTGGCGCGGGCGCCTCGCGCGCCGAGGGGCGGCAGGGAGGGGCCATGAACGCGCAGGACCGGAGCTTGCAGGAAAGGCGCGCACCCCCCGGGGGCGGTGCCCTGGGGGGCGACCGGCCCCGCCGGTTGTTGGTGCTGGCGGCGCTCGTGCTGGGGGCGGTCGGGGTCGGCTTTCAATGGCTCGATCCGCTGCTGGGCCTGGTCTTAGGCGGACTGCTGGCGCTTGCCGCGGCATGGCCGTCGCCGGTTGCCGAGCCGGCGCCGATCGTGGAGACGCCGCCGCCCGCGCCGCCGGCCCGTGGCGACGCCAAGGTCGAGGCGGTGGTCCGCGCGCTGCCGGAGCCGGCTCTGCTGCTGACCCCCGAGGGGGAGATCGTGACCGCCAATGCCCGGGTGGCCCTGGCCATCGGCCCGGCGCGGGTCGGCGATCCGCTGTCGTTCCTGGTGCGGGTTCCGGAGGTGCTGGACGCGGTGCGGGCCGCCGCCACCGACGGGCTGTCGCGCCGGGTGGAGTTCGCCGAGCGCGTGCCCCTCGATCGCTGGCTCGAGGCCCATGTGGTGCCGCTGCATCTGGATGCGGGCGCGGCGCGCCGGCCGGCGACGGCGCCGGACGCGGTGCTGCTGACCTTCCGCGATCTGACCCAGCAACGCCGGGTGGAGCAGATGCGGGCCGATTTCGTCGCCAATGCCAGCCATGAGCTGCGCACGCCGCTGGCCTCCCTGTCGGGCTTCATCGAAACCCTGCAGGGGCCGGCCCGGAACGACGCCGCCGCGCGCGACCGGTTCCTCGCCATCATGGTGGCCCAGGCGCGGCGCATGTCGCGGCTGATCGACGATCTGCTCTCTCTGTCGCGCATCGAGCTGAACGCCCACGTGCAGCCGGAGACCACCCTGGAGCTGTCGGGGATCGTCACCCATGTCTGCGACACCCTCTCGCCGCTGGCCGCCGACCGGGGGGTGGCGCTGGAGGTCAGGCGCGAGGCCGCGCGGCTGCCGGTGCGCGGCGATCGCGACGAGCTCATCCGCCTGTTCGAGAACCTGGTGGAGAATGCCTTGAAGTACGGCGCCGGCGGCGGGGCGGTGCAGGTGACGCTGGGCGAGGAGCCCGGCCCGCGGGGCCCGGTGGCGGTGGTGTCGGTGCGGGATTTCGGCCCCGGGATCGCCCCCGAGCACCTGCCGCGCCTCACCGAGCGCTTCTATCGGGTGGACGTGGCGGCCAGCCGCGACCAGGGCGGAACCGGGCTCGGGCTGGCCATCGTGAAGCATATCGTGGCCCGCCATCGCGGCCGGCTGTCGATCGACAGCACCCTCGGCGCTGGCGCGACTTTTACGGTGCGGCTGGATCTTTCGCCGGATCAGAAAAAATAATGACGAAAAAACAAGGGCCTGTATTGTCATAGGCGCGTCATGTCGTGGTCATAGAACCTTGGCGCGAACGGACTAGAAGTCCGTAGCCCAGTGTTGCGTCACGGCCGGGGTCGCAAGCGCGCCGCGCATGAACATCCGCTGTCCGCGGCGGATGGGGATCGCGGGTGCGAATGGATCGCCGGGGTCGTCGGGCAGCAATGACATTGGTAAGGAGAGAAATCGTGAAGCTCACCACTGCTCTCGGCGCTTTCGCCGTGGCCGGCATGATGTTCGCCGGCAGCGCTCAGGCCGTCGATTTTACCGGCGCTGGCGCCTCCTTCCCGGCGCCCGTCTACCAATCCTGGGGCGCGAAGTTCAAGGAGAAGACCGGCAACGCGCTGAACTACCAGTCCATCGGCTCGGGCGGCGGTCAGAACCAGATCATCAACCGCACCGTGGACTTCGGCGCCTCCGACGCCACCGTGCCGGGCGAGAAGCTCGCCGCCAGCAAGCTGCTGCAATTCCCCACCGTGATCGGCTCGGTGGTCGCCACCGTCAACCTCGACGGCATCGCCACCAACCAGCTCAAGCTGACCGGCGCGGTGCTGGCCGACATCTATCTCGGCAAGATCACCAAGTGGGACGACAAGGTCATCGCCGATCTCAATCCCGGCGTGAAGCTGCCGTCGCAGGCCATCGTTCCGGTGTATCGCTCGGATTCCTCGGGCACCACCGCCATCTTCACCTCCTACCTCTCGGCCGTGAGCCCCGAGTGGAAGTCCAAGGTCGGCTCGGCCACCTCGGTGCAGTGGCCGGTCGGCGCTGGCGCCAAGGGCAATGAGGGCGTCACCGGCAACGTGAAGAACACCAAGGGTGGCGTGGGCTACGTGGAGTTCATCTACGCCGCCGCGAACAACCTGGTGGTCACCCAGCTCCAGAACAAGGCTGGCAAGTTCGTGTCGCCGGAGACCAAGGCGTTCGAGGCCGCCGCCGCCGCCGCCGACTGGGACAATGCGAAGGACTTCGCCGCGTCCATGATCGACGCTCCGGCCGAGGCTGCCTGGCCGATCGTCAGCCCCACTTACGTGCTGCTGCCCAAGGACCCCAAGAACGTCGAGACCTCGCGCGTGACCATGGAGTTCTTCTCCTGGGCCTACGGCAAGGAAGGCCGTGAGATCGCTGAGAAGCTGCATTACATCCCGCTGCCGGAAGCGGTGGTGAAGCGGGTCGAGGAAGCCTTCCGCAAGGAAATCCTGACCCCCGAAGGCAAGCCGGTGCGCTGATCCGCGTGTTCTGACGAAGGTTATCCCTGTCCGCGCCAGGCGCGGGCAGGGACAGGCGACGGGGCGCGGTCGTGCTGGTCCGCCGTGTCGCCATCCGCCGCCGGGCTCCGGTCCGGCGCGGCAGGTTCCGGCGGGTCGCCTGCGGGCGCGGCCGGGCGCGGACCGGCACGGAAAATGTCATGCGGCCCGGCATTCGGGGGCGCAGCTGTGTGGTTGCAACTCAGGGCGCGCCGGGGTGCGCGGGGATGGGCATCAGATGGACGCGACGATGGACGGTATGGGGACGGCTCCGGTCGAGCCCATCAGCAAGGCGAAGGGCACGGGCAGGATCTCCGATCCGGTCTTCGTCGCCCTGCTGTGGGCGAGCGGCATCTTCGTCCTGATCCTGCTTGGCCTCATCATCGCCGAGCTGTTCTCCGGCGGCCTGCCGGCGCTTCAGCACTTCGGTATCGACTTCATCTGGACCGCCAGCTGGAACCCGGTGACCGAGAATTACGGCGCCCTGGTGATGATCTACGGCACGCTGTTCAGCGCCGTGATCGCCGTCGTGGTGGCGCTGCCCCTGTCGTTCGGCATCGCCTTTTTCCTGACCGAGATCGCGCCCCAGCAGCTCAAGCGGCCGGTCGGCGTGGCGGTGCAGCTGCTCGCCGCGGTGCCTTCCATCATCTACGGCATGTGGGGCTTCTTCGTGATCGTGCCGCTGATGGCGGCCTATGTGCAGCCTCCGTTGATCGACACCCTGGGCCAGCTGCCGGTGCTCGGCCTCCTGTTCCAGGGGCCGCCGCTGGGCTCCGGCATGCTCACCGCCGGCCTCATCCTGGCGGTGATGATCCTGCCCTTCATCACGGCCATGTTCGTGGAGACGCTGGAATCGGTTCCCGCCATGCTGAAGGAATCCGCCTACGGCGTCGGCGCCACCACCTACGAGGTGTACAAGAACGTGTCGGTGCCCTACGGCCGCACGGCCATGGTGGGCGCCATCATGCTTGGTCTCGGCCGCGCCCTGGGTGAAACCATGGCGGTCACCTTCGTGATCGGCAATGCCACGCGCCTGTCGGCCTCCCTGTTCGCGCCCGGCGCCACCATCGCCTCCACCATCGCCAACGAATTTCCTGAGGCGCCGCTCGGCTCGCTGAAGCTCACCTCGCTGCTGCAGCTCGGCTTCATCCTGTTCGTCATCTCGTTCATCGTGCTGGCTCTGTCCCGGGCGCTCGTGCGCTCGCGGATGGACTGAGCCGGGGGGACCACAATGGCTTCGCTCGCCGCCCGCCGCGCCAAGGACAATCTGGTCAAGGCCCTGTCCACGGGCTTCGCGGTCTTCGCTCTGTTCCTGCTCGCCTGGATCCTGTGGACCCTGCTCGCCCGCGGCCTGCCGGCGCTCAGCCTCACGGTGTTCACCAATGTCACCGCCCCTCCCGGGCAGAGTGGCGGTCTCGCCAACGCCATCATCGGCTCGCTGATCCAGGTCGGCATCGCGGTGGCCATTGGCGCGCCCATCGGCATCTTCGCCGGGACCTTCCTGGCAGAGAACGGCCGCGGCACGCGGATTGCCTCCGCCACCCGGTTCGTGAACGACATCCTGCTGTCGGCCCCCTCGATCCTGGTCGGCCTGTTCATCTATACCCTGCTGGTGGTGCCGCTGGGCGGCTTCTCCGGCTGGGCCGGCGCGCTGGCGCTCGCCATCCTGGTGATCCCGGTGGTGGTGCGCACCACCGAGGACATGCTGAACCTGGTGCCGGTGGGCCTGCGCGAGGCCGCCTTCGCCCTCGGCGCGCCCCAGTGGAAGGTGGTGATGTTCATCACCTGGCGGGCGGCGCGGGCCGGCATCGTCACCGGCCTGCTGCTCGCCATCGCCCGTGCGGCGGGCGAAACGGCGCCGTTGCTGTTCACCTCGCTCGGCAACAACTCCATGTCGCTGGATCTCAGCAAGCCCATGGCCAGCCTGCCGGTGGCGATCTACCAGTATGCCGGCAGCCCGTTCGATGACTGGGTGGCCCTGGCCTGGGCCGGCGCGCTGCTGATCACGGTGGGCGTGCTGGTGCTCAACGTGGCCTCGCGCCTGGTGCTGTCGCGCGGCCACTGACCTGGGCGCGCCGCCGATGCCGCCCGGCGCCCTTGGCGCCGGGTCACAGAACATCTCCAGCCCGGCTGGCTCCGGGACATCCAATTTCAAGTGAGGCTCAGATGACGTCTGCGGTCGATCCCACCCTCAGCATCGCCACTTCGGTCGCGGCCCGGCCGGACACGCCGCCGGCGCCGGTCAAGCTCAAGGTGGAGAACCTGCAATTCTACTATGGCCAGGGCCATGCGCTGAAGAACATCAATTTCGATATTCCCGAGAAGCGCGTGACCGCCATGATCGGCCCGTCGGGCTGCGGCAAGTCCACGCTGCTGCGCGTGTTCAACCGCATGTACGACCTCTATCCCGGCCAGCGCGCCGAGGGGCAGGTGCTGTTCGATGGCGTGAACATCATCGGCAAGGAGCTGGACTCCACCGTGGTGCGCACCCGCATCGGCATGGTGTTCCAGAAGCCGACGCCCTTCCCCATGTCCATCTATGACAACATCGCCTTCGGCGTGAAGCTGCACGAGCGGCTGAACAAGGCGCAGATGGACGAGCGCGTCGAATGGTGCCTGCGCAAGGCGGCCATCTGGGACGAAACCAAGGATCGCCTGCACACGTCGGCGCTGGGCATGTCCGGCGGCCAGCAGCAGCGCCTGTGCATCGCTCGCACCATCGCGGTGAAGCCCGAAGTGATCCTGCTCGACGAGCCGACCTCGGCGCTGGATCCCATCTCCACCTCGAAGATCGAGGACCTCATCGACGAGCTGAAGCGCGACTTCACCATCGTCATCGTCACCCATAACATGCAGCAGGCGGCGCGCTGCGCCGACAATACCGCCTTCTTCTATCTCGGCGAACTGATCGAAGTGGCGCCTTCGGACGTGATCTTCACCAATCCGAAGGAAATCAAGACCCGCGATTACATCACCGGCCGCTTCGGCTGAGGGGAGAGGAATGCTTCAGATGCCCGACCATACCGTGACGTCGTTCGACGTCGAGCTCAAGGAAATCGGCCGCAAGGTCGTGGAGATGGGAGGCCAGGCCGAGCGCCTGGTGGCGGACAGCGTCACCGCCCTCATCAAGCGCGACGCGGTGCTGGCCCAGAAGGTGGTGGGTCTCGACGCCGTTGTCGACCAGGTGCAGCGGGACATCGAGGACAAGGCGGTGCTGGTCATCGCCAAGCGCCAGCCGGTGGCCTCCGACCTGCGCGAGATCGTGGCCGCGATCCGCATCGCCAACGACATCGAGCGCATCGGTGACCTGGCCAAGAACGTCGGCAAGCGCGTCATCGCCATCGAGGGCGAGTACCATCCGCAGCAGCTGGTGCGCGGCGTGGAGCACATGTCGGAACTCGTGCTGGAGCAGCTCAAGGAGGTACTCGACGCCTATGCCGGCCGCAACGAGGCCAAGGCGCTGGACGTGTGGGGCCGCGACGACGCCATCGACACCATGTACACTTCGCTGTTCCGCGAGCTTCTGACCTATATGATGGAAGATCCGCGCAACATCTCGGTGTGCACGCATCTCCTGTTCTGCGCCAAGAATATCGAGCGCATGGGGGATCATGCGACAAACATCGCCGAGGTCGTATACTACATGGTCACCGGACAGGTGCTGCCCGAAAGCCGGCCGAAGGCCGATGCATCGAGCGATACCACCGTGGCCTTCCCCGGCCGCACGGTACAGGGCTGACACGGGGCCGCTGGAGCGGCCACCGCCGATCCGGCGGCTCGACGATAGGGGTGTGGGACATGGGTGAAGTTCTGTGCCGGCGCGCATTCTGATCGTCGAGGACGAGGAGCCTCTGACCCTCCTGCTTCGGTACAACCTGGAGTCGGAGGGCTATGCGGTCGAGAATGTCGGGCGCGGCGACGATGCCGAGACGCGACTGCGGGAGAGCGTGCCGGATCTGGTCATCCTCGACTGGATGCTGCCGGGCCTGTCGGGCATCGAATTGTGCCGGCGCCTGCGGACCCGGCCGGAGACCGAGCGCCTCCCCGTCATCATGCTGACGGCACGCGGAGAGGAGACCGAGCGGGTGCGCGGTCTGGCGACCGGCGCCGACGATTATGTGGTCAAGCCGTTCTCTGTGCCGGAGCTGGTGGCGCGGGTGCGGGCCCTGTTGCGGCGGGCCAAGCCCGAGCACGTGGCGACCCTGTTGCGGGCCGGCGACATCGAGCTGGACCGGGAGACCCATCGGGTGCACCGGGCCGGGCGCGAGGTGCATCTCGGTCCGACCGAGTTCCGCTTGCTGGAATTCCTGATGCAGAGCCCCGGCCGGGTGTTCTCGCGGGAGCAACTGCTGGATGGGGTGTGGGGCCAGGACGTCTATATCGACGAGCGCACGGTGGACGTGCACGTCGGCCGCCTGCGCAAGGCCATCAACCGTGGTCGCCAGTCGGACCCGATCCGCACCGTGCGGGGGGCGGGCTACTCGTTCAACGAGATGTTCGCACGCGCCCATTGATGGCGCGGCCGTCCGGGCGCGGCCGTCGACGGGACCGCCGAGTGTTCCGTGCCCTGGGCGAGGAGGCGGGCCGGCGGATGCGATGGCCCCCCGACGGCGCGGTGTCTTTGCCATTCGGTGAGGGTCTAGACGAAAACGGCCGCGGGCGATGTCGCCTGCGGCCGTCTTGGTATGCCTCCCGCCCTTCAGAGCGACGCGGCCGCAGCTGCGTCGCTCCGAAGCCGACGGGTCTCAAAGATAGGCGAGGCGCCGGTCGCGCCGCCGGTCCTGGACCGGCTGGTAGGCAATGCGGGCGTGCTGGGTGCAATAGGGCATGCCCGGATTGCTTTTCGCGCCGCAGAAGTAAAAGCTCTCCGTCCCGGGCTCGCCCAGGGGCCAGCGGCAGGTGCTTTCGGTCAGGTTCATGATGGTGCAACGCTGCGCCATCGGCACCACATTGCCGCTCACCTGCGGAACCGGAGCCGGAGCGGGAGCCTCCTCCGGCAGGTCGTCGAATTCCGCCGCGAGCGCAGTGTTGCCCTGCGTGGCCGGGCGCTGCGGACGCGACGGGTCGCGGGGCGCCTCGGGACGTCCGCCGGGCCGCGTCTGCTGCTGGGGGCGGGTCGGCGCGGTTGCCGTCTTGGCCCGGCCCGACAGGCCGAGCCGATGCACCTTGCCGATCACCGCGTTGCGGGTGATGTCTCCAAGTTCATTCGCAATCTGGCTCGCGGAGAGGCCTTCGCTCCAGAGCTTCTTCAAGAGTTCGACGCGCTCGTCATTCCAGCTCATCGCTCTTCTCCAATTTGCCGCATCTTGCCGGCGCCGGCTCAATGCGGCGCCGCGTCGACACCTCACCGGCAGCACCGCCATGCTGCCGCAGATGTCCCGGACTCCCTTCCCGAGCCCTCATGCGCCGCGCATGGGGAAGGTTAACAACCCATAGGTCCCAGGAAGCTTGATCGCACGAGATATCGTAGGCGATGGAGGCTACGCTACAATATGGGCTTTCGGCGCGACAGAGTCGGTTAACATTCGCCGGTCGTTTTCCCCAGATCGTTGCCCGTCTGCACCATTTCGCGCGGGAGCTTCCGGCGTGGTGCTCTGATCGGTTGACCTCGCGCGCGCGATCATTAGTATGATCTTCGTCGGGCCGCTCCCCCCGCTGGGGCGGCCCTTTTTAATTCTCGCCTGCCCGGACCCCTGTTCAGGGATCTTGACGGTCCCTGGGTCGAGGTGTCCGGTTGTCCCGCACGACGCGGGGCGCCCCAAGGGCCGATCGCGCGGGGGAAGTCTCTTTTCCCACGAGACCTTGGCTCGCAACCAGGAGTGGAGGCGTCGTTCGCGCCCGGTGGTTCGTCGCCGGGCGGACGCGTTTTCAGGAGGATCACGTGATCACCGCCGTTCTGCCGACCTATGCGCGCATCGACCTCGAGTTCGAGCGGGGAGAGGGCTGCTGGCTCGTCACGACGGACGGGCGACGTTTCCTGGATTTCACCGCCGGCATCGCGGTGAACGTGCTCGGCCACGCCCACCCCTATCTGGTGGAGGCCCTGAGCGCTCAGGCGCAGAAGCTCTGGCACACCTCGAACCTGTTCCGTATTCCCGGTGGCGAGGCCCTGGCCGCGCGCCTGTCCGCAGTCACCTTCGCGGATACCATGTTCTTCACCAATTCCGGTGCGGAAGCGCTGGAGTGCGCCATCAAGATGGCGCGGAAATACCAGTTCGCGAACGGTAATCCTGAGAAGAACCGCATCATCACCTTCCAGGGCGCGTTCCATGGCCGGACGCTGGCGACCATTTCCGCCGGCGGAAATGCCAAGTATCTGGAAGGTTTCGAGCCGGCGCTGCCGGGCTTCGATCAGGTTCCGTTCGGGGACCTCGATGCGGTCAAGGCGGCGGTCACGCCTTATACCGGCGCCATCCTCCTGGAGCCGGTGCAGGGCGAAGGTGGCGTGCGGGTGCCACCCGACAGCTTCCTGAAGGGGCTGCGCGCGCTCGCCGACGAGAAGGGCCTGCTGCTGGTGCTGGACGAGGTGCAATCCGGTGTCGGTCGCACCGGCAAGCTGTTCGCCCACGAATGGTCCGGCGTCACCCCCGACATCATGGCGGTGGCCAAGGGCATCGGCGGCGGCTTCCCGATGGGGGCATGCCTTGCCACCGAGAACGCGGCCAAGGGCATGACCTTGGGGACGCATGGCTCGACCTATGGCGGCAATCCGCTCGCCATGGCGGTGGGTAATGCGGTGCTGGACCTGGTTCTGGCGGAGGGCTTCCTTGATCATGTGAACGCCATTTCCTCCCGGCTCCAGCAGAAGCTCGGGGCGGTGGTGGCGAGCCATCCCGCGGTGCTGGAGGAGGTGCGCGGGCAGGGCCTGCTGCTCGGCCTCAAGGCGCGGGTTCCCGCCGGCGACCTGGTGACGGCCCTGCGGGACGAAGGGCTGCTCGCCCCCGGCGCGGCCGATAACGTGGTGCGGCTGCTGCCGCCGCTGGTGGTCTCGGAGGCGGAGGCGGACTTGGCCGTGGAGAAGATCGAGGCCGCGTGTGTGCGGCTGGAGGCGGGCCTGGCTCTTGCTCCGGTCAAGGGAGCTGCGGAATGACGGGGAATGGCGTGCGTCATTTTCTCGACCTGTCGGAGATCCCGGCGGCCGAGCTGCGCCGGGTGCTGGAGGTCTCCAAGGAACTGAAGGCCAGGCGCAAGGCGGGGGAGGCGGAACGCCCCCTTGCCGGCAAGACCCTGGCCATGGTGTTCGACAAGCCCTCCACGCGCACCCGTGTGTCGTTCGATGTCGCCATGCGGCAGCTCGGCGGCGAGACCATCATGCTCACCGGCCAGGAAATGCAGCTCGGGCGCGGCGAGACCATCGCCGATACCGCCCGGGTGCTGTCGCGGTTCGTGGACGCCATCATGATCCGCATCCTGGATCATGATGATCTGCTGGAACTGGCGAATTTCGCCACAGTGCCGGTCATCAACGGCCTCACCCGCATCTCCCATCCCTGTCAGGTGATGGCGGACGTGCTCACGTTCGAGGAGCACCGCGGCCCGATCCAGGGGCGGCAGGTAGCCTGGACCGGCGACGCCAACAATGTGCTCGCGTCCTGGGTGCATGCCGCGGAGCGCTTCGATTTCTCCATGAAGGTGGCGACGCCCAAGGAGCTCGGCCCGCGCCAGCAGCTCAAGGATTTCGTCAAGCGCACCAAGGCCAAGGTCACCTTCATGCGGGACCCGGAGGAGGCGGTGGAGGGGGTGGACTGCGTCCTCACCGACACCTGGGTGTCGATGGGCGACAAGGAGGCCGAGCGGCGCCACAATCTCTTGAAGCCCTATCAGGTGAACGCCGCCCTCATGGCGCGCGCCGACAAGGACGCCATCTTCATGCACTGCCTGCCGGCCCACCGTGGCGAGGAAGTGACCACGGAGGTGATGGACGGGCCGCAGTCGGTGGTGTTCGATGAGGCCGAGAACCGCCTGCATGCCCAGAAGGGCATTCTGGCGTGGTGCTTCCACGCGGCGGGCTGACGGACGGCGCGTCTCTCGGACGGACAGGATCGTGGCGGCCGGCAGGCGTTCCGGCCCCGCGCAACGGGTGAAGGAGAGGCGCATGGGCAAGGAGCGCTCGCGCGGCGCCGGCGCCGCGACGCAGGACGACGTGGTGACCGCCTTCCAGGTGGACGCCCTGGATCTGAGGGGGCGCATCGTCCGCCTCGGGCCCACCCTCGATGCGGTGCTGGCGCACCATGACTATCCCCCGGCGGTGAAGCGCGTGGTGGGCGAGGCGGTGGCGCTGGCGGTGCTGCTGGGCTCGTCGCTCAAGTTCGAGGGCCGCTTCATTCTCCAGACCCAGACCGACGGTCCGGTGAACATGGTGGTGGCGGATTTCGTGAGCCCGGACAAGATCCGCGCCTACGCTCGCTACGACACGGACGCGCTGGCCGAGGCGCAACGGCGCAACGCCACCGCGCCGGCGGCGCTGCTCGGGCGCGGCCACCTGGCCATGACCATCGACCAGGGCCTGTCCGCCAATCGCTACCAGGGGGTGGTGGCGCTGAACGGTGAGGGCCTGGAGGCGGCGGCGCACGAATATTTCCAGCAATCGGAGCAGATCCCCACCCGGGTGCGCCTCGCCGTGGGCGAGGAGATGCGGGCCGGCGGGGGCGCCTCCTCCTGGCGGGCCGGCGGCCTCCTGGCCCAGTTCCTGCCCGACGACCCCTCCCGTGCCCGCATGGCCGACATGGCGCCGGGCGATGCGCCGGAGGGCACGGCAGGGCATACGCTGGACGAGGACGACGCCTGGGTGGAGGCGCGCTCCCTGGTGGCGACGCTGGAGGACGTGGAGCTGGTCGACAAGGACCTGGCCAGCGAGCGGTTGCTGTATCGCCTGTTCCACGAACGCGGGGTGCGGGTGTACGAGCCACTGGCCATGGGCGCCCATTGTTCCTGCTCGCGCGAAAGGGTGGCCGGGGTGCTGGCCTCCTTCTCCGCCGATGACCGGCGCGGCATGATCCAGGACGACGGCAAGGTTTCCGTCACCTGCGAGTTCTGCGGCCGCACCTATGGCTTTGAGGCCGAGGAGGTCTTGGGACACGCGGACTCCTGATCCGGCCCGGGCCGAGTCCCGGCGCCTCCTGCAGGTTGCCGCGCCGGTGGCGCTGGGGGGACTCCTAAGGGGGCATCAAACAGGGGAAGCGGGGCGGCGCGGGAGCATGTATTCTGGCGCCGGGTCCCGCCGCGATGAGGTGGGCCGCCCTCTCTTTTCAAGGGACTGCCCCGTTGTCCGAGATCATCTGCTATTTCAGCCCGCAATCCGGCTATGCCTATCTGGGGCATGAGCGCCTGCGCGCCGTGGCGCGCGCGGCCGGCGCCAGCATCCTCTGGCGACCGGTGGACATCCTCCAGGTGTTTGCCGCCGGTGGTTCCACCGCACCGGCCAAGCAATCGCCCCAGCGCAATGCCTATCGCAAGCTCGACATTGTGCGCTGGGCCGCCCGCGCCGGCCTTCCCATCAATACCGAGCCGGCGTTCTGGCCCACCGATACCCTGCCGGCCTGCCGGCTGATCGCCGCCGCGCAGCTGGAGGGAACAGACCCGGCCGATCTCATCGGCGCCTGCCTCGCTGCGGTGTGGGCGCGGGACATCCAGATCTCGCAGCGGGAGAGTCTCGTGCGCCTCGCCGATGGCGTGGGGCTCGATGGCGCCGGTCTCGTCGCGCGGTCCGACAGCGTTGCCGCCACCGAGCAGGTGGCGCGCAACACGGCCGATGCCATCGCCGCCGGGGTGTTCGGCTCGCCGTCCTACATCGTCGACGGCGCGCTTTACTTCGGCCAGGACCGGCTCGACTTCGTCGCGTCCCGGCTGGCGGAGCTGAAGGCGGGGGGCGGCGCGTGAGCGCCCCCTTCGTCATCGTCGGCGCCGGCCAGGCGGCGGCGCAGGCCATCACGTCGCTGCGGGCTGAGGGCTATGGCGGCGACATCGTGCTCTACGGCGCGGAGCCGTACCTCCCCTATCAGCGTCCGCCCCTGTCCAAGGCCTATCTTGGAGATGAGCTGGCCGAGGAGCGGCTGGAATTGAAGGCGCCGACATTCTACGCCGACAACGGTGTGGCGGTGCATCTGGGCGTTCCCGTGGAGCGGCTGTTGCCGGCGGAGCAGGCGGTGGAGCTTGCGGACGGCAGCCGTCAGCCCTATTCCGCGCTGCTGCTCACCACCGGCACCCGCGCCCGGGCGCTTCCGGTGCCGGGCGCCGACCTTCCTGGCGTCCATTCCATCCGCGCCATCGACGATGTGAAACGGTTCCGTGCGGCGGCGCTGCCTGGGGCCCGCCTCGTCATCATCGGCGGCGGCTATGTCGGTCTGGAGGTGGCCGCGAAGGCGCGCAAGCTCGGGCTGGAGGTGACGGTGGTGGAAGGACAGCCGCGCCTCCTGGCTCGTGTCGCCTGCGCGACCGTTTCCGTCTTCGTCCGCGCCCTGCATGAAGGGCAGGGCGTGACCGTGCTCACCGGAGTGGGTGTGGCCCGGCTCATGGGCCGGGAGCGGGTGACGGGGGTGGAACTCGCCGATGGCCGTCACCTGCCGGCGGATCTGGTGCTGGCGGCGGTGGGCGCGGAGCCCAATGCGGAATTGGCAGCGGCGGCGGGCCTTGCCCTCGACAATGGGGTGAAGGTGGACGCCGCCACCCGCACCAGCGCTGCAAACGTGTATGCGGCGGGCGACGTCGCCTCGCTCCCCAGCGCCCTTTACGGCCGGCGGGTGCGGCTGGAATCGGTGCAGAATGCCATCGATCAGGCCAAGGCGGCGGCGCGGGCCATGGTGGGCGGCGCGATCGTCTATGATCCGGTGCCCTGGTTCTGGTCTGACCAGTACGACGTGAAGCTGCAGATCGCCGGCCTGATCGACGGCTTCACCCGGAGCGAAGTGGAGGGTGACGTGGCCGGGCGCCGCTTCTGCGTGCGCTATTTCGCCGGCGACCGGCTGATCGCGGTGTGCTCGGTGAACGATCCCAAAAGCCACATGCTGGGCCGCCGCGCCCTCGCCGCGGCCTCCCGCTAGAGCATTTCCGAGCGAAGTGGAAGCTGGTTCGCGTAAAGGAAATGCGTGAAAACAAAGAGATAGAGCATTCACGCGATCTGCGGCCGGTCTGCGTGAAAAATGCGTCGGACCAATATTTGAGAGCCTCTTCCGTGAGCCGATGCGAACGGAAGAGGCTCGATCGGCGCCGGTCAGGCGCCGGCGAAGCGGCGGAAGTTCTTCAGGACGTCCTCATAGACCTGCCGCTTGAACGGGATGACGAGTTCGGTGATGCGCTCGATATCCTCCCAGCGCCAATCCATGAACTCCGGTTTATGGCCGCCGCCGCCCGGGGTCTTGATGTTGATCTCGCCGTCGATGCCGGTGAAGCGGAGGGCGAACCACTTCTGGGTTTGGCCGCGATACTTGCCTTTCCACGCCTCGCCGGCGATGCGCCCCGGCAGGTCATAGGATAGCCAGTCCTCCACCTCGCCCAGCTTTGCCACCGAGCGGATGGAGGTTTCCTCATAAAGCTCGCGCAGGGCGGCGTCGAGCGGGTCCTCTCCCTTGTCGATGCCGCCCTGGGGCAACTGCCAGGAATGGGTGGCGTCCACATGCTCGGCGCCGCCGATGCGACGGCCGACAAAGACCTTGCCGGCCGCGTTGAAGACGCACAGGCCCACGCAGGGGCGATAGGGCAGTTCGTGATGGTGCTTGCTCATGGCGTCCAGTTCCGGCGATCGGTTCGCCGTGTGATGGCGCCTGCGCGAGCGCGGCGCAAGGCCTGCCGCAACGGCAATGCGTCGGCCCCGGCGGGCATCGGCCGGGTGTCCCGGCCGATGGGGTCAATGGGCGGCGGCGCGCAGATGGGGCAGGGCGGTGGAGCCCCAGGCCCGCAGCGACGCCCAGGTGCGCCGGTCGAGCTGGAAGCGGTCCACCGGCACCGAGGCGCCGAGCGCGCGGACCTGGCACAGGCCGACCCCGCACCATTGGAAGCCGCACTTCTCCAGCACCCGGCGCGAGGCGGGATTGACCACCCGGGCGGCACCGGCGACCACCTCGATGCCGGTGTGCGAGAACATGTAGTCAATGACCGCGCGGGTCGCCTCGGTGGCGATCCCCAGGCCCCACAGTGGCTCGCCCACCCAATAGCCGATCTCGGGCGTGGTCTCGGTGGGGCGGCGGCCGAACCCGCACATGCCGGCGAACGCGAGATTGCCCTCGCGCTTCAGGAACAGCGCGAACGTGGCCGAGTTGGGGGTGGCGCCGAGGGTCTCCACGAACGCATGGGCGTCGGAGGCGCGATAGGGAAACGGCAGGTTCGCGGTCATTTCCGCGATCTTGCGGTTGTTGGCGAGCTCCGCGACCGCTGCGACGTCCTCGAGGCGCGGCGCGCGGAGCACCAGCCGATCGGTTTCGAGGACGGGGATACTCAATTCCGCGAGTGGCGGCGCAAGCCGGGCTTCAACGAGTGTCATGGCGGGCTCCTGTCGGCTGGACAAACGAAAACCGGGAAGACGTCTCGTCTCCCCGGTCGGTTCGTGATCCAGTCCTCGAAGCGCCTGCTCGACCTGGCCGGTCCTGCGGCTTCGGGGCCCTGACTCAAGGCTCCCACCGGGTTCAACGAGACCGGCGGGATCCTGCATGTGTCAGGTCTCGCCGCTTACTCTGCCGCCTCGGCGGCGACGGGGACGACCGATACATAGGTGCGGTCGTTGGCTTTGGTGCGGAACTCGACTTTGCCTTCCACCAGGGCGAACAGGGTATGGTCCTTGCCGATACCCACATTGGTGCCGGGGTGCCATTTGGTGCCGCGCTGGCGCACGATGATATTGCCGGGGATGACCGCTTGGCCGCCGAAGCGCTTCACGCCCAGGCGCCGGCCTTCGGAATCGCGACCGTTACGGGACGAGCCGCCTGCCTTTTTATGAGCCATTGTTGCTCTCCTCGATCAGATCAGGCGTCGGCAGCGGCTTCGACAGCCGGCGCGCCTTCGGTGCTGGAAACCTGGGTGACGGCCTCGGCCCTGACGGTCTCGCCCAGGCCCGAAATCTCGGTGATGCGCACCACGGTGAGGTCGGCACGGAAGCCGCGCTTGCGACGCGAGTTCTGCCGGCGGCGCTTCTTGAACGCGATGACCTTGTCGCCGCGGGTGTGCTCCACCACTTCACCGGTGACGGTGGCGCCATTCACATGGGGCGTGCCGACCACGGTGGTCTGGCCGCTCAGCAGCAGCACCGGGAAGGTGAAGATGGCGCCCACATCGGCTTCGAGGTGGTCGATGGTGATCTTGTCGGCGGCGGCGACGCGATACTGCTTGCCGTTTGCCTTGATGACCGCGAACATTCTGTCTCGCTTTCGTGTTCAGCCACGCCTCAGCGGCGGTCTTGGGGAAGACGCCGTGGGTGGGCTTCTTTCGGTCGGTTTTGGGGTGCGGGCGCGTTCGCCCACGCGAAGATGGGTTCGATACAGGACGTGGGGGGCGAAAGTCAATGCGCGGCGTGACATTGCTCGCGCCTGGACCCCGATAGCCGCCTGCCGCCGTTGGCGCCCCTTCGCGCCCCGTGGCTCCGCTATTTCACCTCGACTGGAAGGAAGGTGAATGGCGTCGCCGGCTCGAAGGATTTGGCGGTATTGCCGGAATAGACCCTGCCTTCGGTCAGGGTGAGCTTTTTCACCGGCGCGCCGGGCTTCAGGTCCAGGTCCGCCAGCGGCACCCAGAAGGCGTTGGGGCTGGTGGCGGAATCGAAGAAATAGACGCGGTTCTTCTGGTCGCTCACGGTGCGCCAGAGCGTGGAGGAGATGTTGGGCTGGCCGGGGGTGATGAAGCCCAGAGGCACGCTCACCGCCCGCATGACGCCGGCCACCGACGCCACCGCCTGGTTGGCGTAGGTGTGGTCCGGCACGGCGGTGATGATGGCGGGCTCGGCCTTGGTGGGCAGGGCGGTGATGAGGAAGCTGGCGCGGGCGAAGCGGTCCGCCGCACGGAAGGTGCCGGGCAGGAACACGGTGCCGCCGATGTCCGCCCAATAGGCGTTGAGGGCGAGCTGCTGGTCGTAGGACGGCGAATTGGTCATCACCTGGTACTGGCGGCCGTGGTGGATCACCAGCTTGCCGCCCAGATACTCGAAGATGGCGCTGTCGCCGGAGGCGTCGGAGATGGCGAGGTGGAGCTGGGCCGCCCGCCCGTTGGGCAGCACCGCCGTCACCACCACGAACGGCTCCTTGGAGAGCGCCTCCACCGCTTCGTTCACGGTGGCGAAATTGTCGAGCACATATTGCGCCCACAGGCTCATGGAGAGCGCCGGCCGTCCGTTGGGCTCGGGATACTGGGATTCGGCGAGGTACAGCAGGTTGGCGACCAGGCCGGCCTCGTTCATGCCATCGGCGGTGCCCACGTCATAGCCGGAGGCGATGACGCTGCCGTATTTGGAGACCCATTTCGGCGTGTTGGCGCCGGCGGCGCCGGTGCGGGCGATGCCGGCGGGAAAGGCCCAGAGGTTGGTGCGCATGTCCTCGGCCCAATCCATGGATCGGCCGGTCACCACCACGCCGTCACCGCCGAGATAGGTGGCCCGGGTGCAGGCTGCCGCCGGCCCGGCGCCGAGCAGGGCGCTTCCGAGCGCCGCCACCATGCCGATGCCGCCCGGTCCGCCCCGATGCAATCCGCCAAGGCGCAGGCCCGGCAGGCGCAGGCTAGGCAGGGACAGGCCGCGCAGGAGGTTGCGGATGCCGGCCTCATGCGCTTGGTGCGGAGGCCGGATGCCGATCCCGCGTCGCGTCGCGCGCATGGCGGCGTGAACGGTGGCGGCCATGCGGTCACGCGCCTGTGCGAGGGAGTTCCGGATGTGGGATGGCATGGCGGGTCTCTCCAGCGCAGCGATCGGCGCCCGTGCGCCGTCGGGCGCAAAACGGAAAGCAGATATGCGAAATTCGAGCTTGAGAGAGAAAATGCAAAAAAGAAGATACCGGCTCCGCCCACACAGCCGGGCGGAGCCGGTTATCCATGCCCTGTCTGCCCCGAAAAGACATGGACGAGTGGATATAGCCACAGGTGCCGGATCGATTCTCTGAGATGGATCAAATTTCGGTGTTTTGAATCTGGATTCTGTCTAATCGGGAGAGGGGAGCCGGGGCCGGCTCCGGACCGCTGGAGATTTGAGGATGTACGCGAAAGAGGCAAAGATGCCCGATGGCATTCCGGTGATCCGGACCATCGCCATGCCGGCGGACACCAATCCGAACGGGGATATTTTCGGCGGTTGGCTGATGTCGCAGATGGACCTTGCCGCCGGCAACGTGGCCGCCCGCCGGTCGCGTGGTCGCGCCGCCACGGTGGCGGTGGAGGCCATCAGCTTCCTGTCTCCGGTGATGGTGGGCGACGAGGTGAGCCTGTTCGCGCATCTGGTGAAGTCGGGGCGCACGTCCATGAGCATCTCGGTGGAGGCCTGGCGGCGCGCCCGCGCCAGCGAGGAGACCACCAAGGTGACCGAGGCCATGTTCACCTTCGTCGCCATCGACGAGGCCGGTCGTCCGCGCGCCCTGCCGCCGGCCGATTGAGCCGCCGGCCCGGCGCGCCGGTTCAGGTTCCGCGCGGTTTGGCGCGGGTGGTGGGTGGCGCCTCGGCCGGGTCCTCCGGCCACGGGTGCTTGGGGTAGCGCCCGCGCATGTCGGCGCGGACGTCGCGCCAGGAGCCGCGCCAGAATTGTGGCAGGTCCCTGGTCACCTGGATCGGCCGGTGCGCCGGCGACAGCAGCGCCAGGGTGAGCGGCACCCGGCCGCCGGCCACGGCGGGATGGGTCTTGAGCCCGAACAGCTCCTGTACCCGCACCTCCACCTGGGGGCCGCCCTCCGCTGCGTAGTCGACGGCGAGGCGGGAGCCGGTGGGCGCGGTGAAATGGGTGGGCGCCTCCGCATCCAGCCGCGCGGCGAGCGGCCGCGGCAGAAGGGCATGGAGGGCGTTGGACACAGTGTCGGCGCCGATGTCGGCGCGCGTGGTCATGCCTTCGAGGAACGGCGCCAGCCAGGCGTCCGTGGTGGCGGCCAGGGTGGCGTCGGACAGGTCCGGCCAGTCGTCGCCCTCGGCGGCACGCAGGAACGCGACCCGGCCGCGCCATTGCCGGAGCGCCGCGCTCATGGGCAGGCGCGACAGGTCGGCGCCGGCGAGGCCCGCCGCCAGGATGCGGGCGGTTTCCCCATCGGCCGGCACCTGCCGGGGGGCTTCCGCCAGCACCAGCGCGCCCAGCCGGCGCACCCGCCGGGCCCGCACCGCGCCGACCCCGGCATCGAAGCTGATGTCCGTGCCCTCGGTGATGGCGTCGGCGAACTGGGATTCCACCTCGTCCGCCGTGAGGGCCGCGGCCAGGGTGATGCGGGCGGCGTCGGCGCGGCCGCTCACTTCCGCCACTGCGAGGAACGGGGCGCGGGCCAGGCTCGTGGCCGGGTCCATCACTGCGCCGCGCCCGTTGGCCAGCAGAAAGCGGGTACCGTCGCCGCGTGCCTTGGCAATGCGGTCGGGATAGGCGAGCGCCAGCAGCGCCGCGGGGGAGGGGCTGCCGCTGCCGGCGCGCACGCCGCCGGCCAGTTCGCTCCAGCGGGCGGCGAGCCGGCGGGCGTCGTCGGCCCGGCGCGAGCGGTCGCGGCGGAAGCCGTCCAGCCGGTGGGTCAGGTCCGCCCCCTCGCCGCCGAGGCCGCGCTCGGACACCAGCGCGGCGATCTCGGCCGCCAGCGCGCCCGCGCCCTGGTCGGCGCCCATGACCACCATGTGGGCGAGGCGCGGCGGCAGCGGCAGCCGCGCCATGCGGGCACCCAGGGGGGTGACGCCGCCATCGGCATCAAGCGCGCCGAGCTGGTGCAGCAGCGCTTTCGCCTCGCTCACCGCCGGGGCCGGCGGCGGGTCGAGGAAGGGCAGTGCTACGGGATCGCGCACGCCGACGCGGGCGAGGTCCAGCACCAGGCCGGTGAGGTCGGCGGCGAGAATTTCCGGGGTGGCGAAGGCGGGCAGAGCGGCGGTCTCGCCCTCGCCCCACAGGCGGTAGCAGACGCCGGGCTCGGTCCGGCCGGCGCGGCCGCGCCGCTGGTCGGCGCCGGCGCGGGAGACGCGTACGGTTTCCAGCCGGGTGAGGCCCACGTCCGGCTCGAAGCGGGGCACCCGGGCGAGGCCGCTGTCGACCACCACCCGCACCCCCTCGATGGTCAGCGAGGTTTCAGCGATGGAGGTGGCCAGCACCACCTTGCGCCGGCCCCTGGGGGCGGGCAGCACGGCGCGATCCTGCTCCGCCGCGTCGAGGGCGCCGAACAGGGCAACGATGTCGATGTCGGGGTCCCGCACCCGTTCGCGCAGCAGGGTTTCCGTGCGGCGGATCTCGGCGGCACCCGGCAGGAAGGCCAGCACCGAGCCGCGCTCGCGGGCCAGCGCTTCAAGGACGGCATCCGCCATCTGCCGGTCGATGGGCGCGCGGGCGTCGCGGCCCAGGTAGCGGGTGTCCACCGGGAAGGCGCGGCCCTGGCTTTCGACCACCGGTGCCGCGGTCTCGCCCGAACCCATGAGGCCGGCGACGCGGGCGCCGTCGAGGGTGGCCGACATGGCCAGCAGGCGCAGGTCGTCGCGCAGGCCGCGCTGGCTGTCGAGGCCGAGCGCCAGCCCCAGGTCGGCGTCGAGGCTGCGCTCGTGAAATTCGTCGAACAGCACGGCGGCGACGCCGGACAATTCGGGATCGTCCAGCACCATGCGGGTGAACACGCCTTCCGTGACCACTTCGATGCGGGTGCGGCGCGACACCTCCGCGCGCAGGCGCACCCGGTAGCCCACGGTGTCGCCCACGCTCTCGCCCAGGGTCTGGGCCATGCGGTGGGCCGCGGCGCGGGCGGCGAGCCGGCGCGGCTCCAGCACCAGGATGCGGCCGCCCTTCACCCACGGCTGGTCCAGGAGCGCCAGCGGCACGCGGGTCGTCTTGCCGGCGCCGGGCGGCGCCACCAGCACGGCGGAGGGAGTCGCGGCCAGGGTCGCGGCGAGGTCGCCGAGGACGGCGTCGATGGGCAGGGGCGTCGGAAACATCACGCTCCGCTCATAGGCCAGAGCCGCCAGAAATGGCAAAGGCCGGCTGGCCTCAAAATACCAGTTAATTTTTGTGGAAATGACAAAATACGGTCACCCGACGTTATATTGATTGAATACCTCGATCTTGTCGCCTATGGAGGCGGCCGACAGTTCACCGGAGCCTTTTCATGCGTGTTCTCCCCGCCCTCGCGGCCGTGTTCAGCCTGGCGGCCGGCGCGGCTTTCGCCGATCCGGCGCCGCTCAAGATCGGCGTGCTGAACGACCAGTCAGGCATTTACGCGGACATGGCCGGCCCCGGTTCGGTCATCGCCGCCCGCATGGCGGTGGAAGACTTCGGCGGCAGCGTCCTGGGCCGCCCGATCGAGATCGTGGCCGGCGACCACCAGAACAAGCCGGACGTGGGCTCGGCGCTGGTCAACCGCTGGATCGACGAGGACGGGGTGGAGGTGATCGCCGACATTCCCACCTCCTCCGTGCTGCTGGCGGTGCAGGAGATCGGCCGGCGCAAGAACAAGCTGGTGCTGGCCTCCACCGGCGGCTCGTCGGACTTCACCGGCAAGGCCTGCGCGCCCACCGGCATCCACTGGACCTACGACACCTATGCGCTCGCGGCCGGCACCGGCAAGTCGCTGGCCAAGGACGGGCCGTGGTTCTTCATCACCGCCGACTATGCCTTCGGCACGGCGCTGGAGCGCGACACCGCCAAGGCGGTGGAGCAGAGCGGCGGCACCATCGTGGGGGCGGTGAAGCATCCCCAGGGCACCACCGATTTCTCCTCCTACCTGCTGCAGGCCCAGGGGGCCGGCGCCAAGCTCATCGCCTTCGCCAATTCCGGCGCCGACCAGGTGAACGCCATCAAGCAGGCCAACGAGTTCGGCATTCCCCAGTCGGGCGTGAAGCTGGCCGGACTCTACCTGCACATCACCGACATCCACGCCATCGGCCTGCCCACCGCCCAGGGCCTCATCCTCACCCAGGGCTTCTACTGGGACCTGAACGACGAGACGCGAGCCTGGTCCAAGCGCTTCTATGAGCGCCACCAGGCCATGCCCACCATGGGCCAGGCCGGCACCTATTCGGCCATCCTGCATTATCTGAAGGCGGTGAAGGCCGCCGGCACCACCGACACCGAGAAAGTGGTGGGCGAGATGAAGGCGACCCCGGTGGACGATTTCTTCTCCCATGGCGGCCGCATCCGCGAGGACGGGCGCATGGTCCACGACCTCTACCTGCTGCAGGTGAAGACCCCGGCCGAGCAGAAATACCCCTGGGATTATCTGAAGCTCATCCGCGTCATCCCCGGCGACGAGGCGTTCCGGCCCCTGAGCGAGGGCGGCTGCCCGCTGGTGGCCACCGGCCGCTGAGGCGCCCCGCCATCGGGCGGGCGCGAACTTTCCTTGCGATGACGGCCGCGGGATGCCTAAAGGGGGGCATTCCGCGGCCGCCGCGTTTCGGGAGAAGCGTTTCATGTCCTCCGCCCCGTCCAGCCTCACCGACAAGGTCCGTCCGTTCGCGGTTCCCGGCGAGATCATCGCCGTCGCCTTCCTCGGGGCGGCGCCAGCGTGCGTGACCGGCGACGGCAAGGTGGTGCTGCAGGGAGCGGGGACGGAGCCGGCGACCGTGGGGGCCCATGGCGGCGCCATCCTGGCCGCCGCCGGCGACGGTCGCCGCCTCGTCACCGGCGGCGACGACGGCAAGGTGGTGGAAACCACCGCCGAGGGCGGCGCCCGCGTGCTGGCCGAGCACAAGGGCCGCTGGATCGACCGCGTCGCCCTGGGGCCGGACGGCGCCGTCGCCTATTCCGCCGGCAAGACCGCCCATGTGCTGAGCGCCAAGGGCGAGGCGCGGAGCTTCGAGGCGCCCTCCACCGTGGGCGGGCTGGCGTTTGCGCCCAAGGGGCTGCGGCTCGCCATCGCCCATTACGGCGGCGTGACGCTGTGGTTTCCGAACGCGGCGGGCGCCAAGCCCGACGTGCTGGGCTGGAAGGGCTCGCACCTGGGCGTCGTCTTTTCCCCCGATGGCCGGTTCGTGGTGACCACCATGCAGGAAGCGGCCCTGCATGGCTGGCGCGTGGCCGATGGCGCCCATATGCGCATGAGCGGCTATCCCTCCCGCGTGAAGTCGTTCGCCTTCACCGCCGATGGCAAGTGGCTGGCGAGCTCCGGCTCGGGCGAGGCGATCCTGTGGCCGTTCCAGTCCAAGGACGGGCCCATGGGCAAGCAGCCCACCATGCTGGCGCCCTCGCCCACCACGCGGGTGACGGTGGTGGCCCCCCACCCCAAGGACCCGGTGCTGGCCATCGGCTATGAGGATGGCATGGTGATGATGGCCCGCATCACCGATGGCGCCGAGATCCTCCTGCGCGCGCCCACCGCCGCCGCGGGCGGCGATGCGGTCAGCGCCGTCGCCTGGCATCCGGCGGGCGGGGCGGTGGTGTTCGGCACCGAAAGCGGCAGGGCCGGGCTGCTCGCCTTCTAACGGCCTTCCGTGGCCCCGGACGGGCGCAGGAACGGGTTGGCGGACTTGGGTAATTCGCGTCGCGGGGCTGTCACGGCGGCGCTTTATTCGCTAACGTGCCCGCCGCGTCCCGCGTCCGCGAGACCCGCGCAGCCGGAGAAAACCGCCGATGAAGATCGACGACGTCCGCCGCACCGCTTATTCCATGCCGCTCACGAGCCCCTCCTACCCCCGGGGCCCGTATCGTTTCATCGATCGCGAATTCCTCACCATCACCTACCGCACCGATCGCGCCGCCCTGGAAAAGGTGGTGCCGGAGCCGCTCGAGATCGTCGATCCGATCGTCAAGTACGAGTTCATCCGCATGCCGGACTCCACTGGCTTCGGCGACTACACCGAGACCGGACAGGTCATTCCGGTGAAGTTCAATGGGGTCGAGGGCGGCTACGTCCATGCCATGTACCTGGACGATGAATCGCCCATCGCCGGTGGCCGCGAGCTGTGGGGCTTCCCCAAGAAGTTCGCCTGTCCCAAGCTGAAGGTGGAAAAGGACACGCTGGTGGGCACGCTCCACTATGGCAGCGTGCTCTGCGCCACCGGCACCATGGGCTACAAGCATGTGGCCGCCGACAAGGAGAAGGTGCTCGCCTCCCTCCTGGCGCCCAATTACATGCTGAAGATCATTCCCCATGTGGACGGCTCGCCGCGGGTGTGCGAGCTGGTGCGTTACTTCCTCGAGGATGTGACGCTCAAGGAGTGCTGGGTCGGCCCCGCCGCCCTCGGCCTCTATCCGCACGCGCTGTGCACGGTGTCTGAGCTGCCGGTGCTGGAGGTGCTTTCGGCCGTGCACCTGAAGGCGGACCTCACCCTCGGCATGGGCTCCGTGATCCACGACTATCTCGCCGCGCCGGCGACCTGATCCGCCGCCTGCGGCGACCCGGCCGGCGCCGCGACGGCGCCGGCTCCTTCTTCATGTCATGACCGCGCCGCGCGCCGCACCCGGCCGGGCCCTGCCGGGGTGGCGCCGCCGCGCGGCCTCGAACCAAACGCCAGGAGAGCGCCATGACCGCCAGCCCGAGCGCCAAGACACTGCCGCCCGATCTGTGTGACATCGTCAACACGTATGACCGCATCGCCCTGGTGTTCCAGGGCGGCGGCGCGCTCGGCGCCTATCAGGCGGGGGTCTACGAGGCGCTGGCCGAGGTGGGATGCGAGCCCAACTGGATCTCCGGCGTCTCCATCGGCGCTATCAACTCCGCCATCATCGCCGGCAACACGCCGGAAAACCGGGTGCCGCGCCTGCGCGAGTTCTGGGAGACCATCTCCGCCCGCAAGGCCTCGCCCTGGGCGCTCGATGGCGACATCTTCCGCCAGTTCCGCAACCAGGTGAGCGCCACCCTCACCATCCTGCAGGGCCAGCCGGGCTTCTTCAAGCCGCGGGTGCCCAATCCCTGGCTGCTGCCGGCGGGGGCGCCCGGCGCCACCTCCTTCTACGACACCTCGCCCCTGCGCGACACGCTGCTGCGGCTGGTGGATTTCGACCTCATCAATTCGGGGCAGAAGCGCTTCTCTGTGGGCGCGGTGAACGTGCGCACCGGCAATTTCATCTATTTCGACAACAAGAAAAACGTCATCGGCCCCGAGCACATCATGGCGTCGGGCGCGCTGCCGCCGGGCTTCCCGGCGGTGAAGATCGAGGGCGAATATTATTGGGACGGCGGCGTCGTCTCCAATACCCCGCTGCAATTCCTGCTCGACCAGCCCGACCACCCGAGCGCCCTGGTGTTCCAGGTGGACCTGTTCAGCGCCCGCGGGACGCTGCCGCGCGATATGTTCGATGTCAGCGAGCGCCAGAAGGATATCGGCTATTCCAGCCGCACCCGCTACACCACCGACGTGTTCCGCCGGGTGCAGGAGCTGCGCTCCAAGCTCTATGACGCACTCCAGCGCATCCCCGAGCAACTGCGCACCGAGGAGGATCTGGCCCTCATCGACGACTACGCCGCCTCCGGCCCGGTCAACATCTGTCACCTGATCTACCAGGAAAAGGCCTACGAGCGGGAATCGAAGGACTACGAGTTCTCCAACGCCTCCATGCGCGACCATTGGCAGACCGGCTACGAAGACACGGTGAAGACCCTGAAGCGCAAGGAGTGGCTGAAGAAGCCGGAGGACATCGGCATCGTCGTGCACGACATCCATCGCCTGTCCGAGTGAGGGACGGGGGCGCGGCCTCAGGCGAGGCTGCGCCCCACCATGTAAAGCCCCAGCACCGCCAGCCCGCCGAAGAACACCTGGCGGAACACCGCCGGGGAGGTGGCGAGCCGCAGCCGGCGTCCGAGCTCCATGCCGATCAGCGCCGGCACCAGCGCCGCGGCGGAGGCGAGGAGCAGCAGCGGATCGGCGAACAGGGCGTCGGCCGCCCCGCCGGGCAGGGCCAGGGTGACGGCCAGGGCGAAGGTGGAGACGGTGAAGGTGAGGCCGAGCGCCTGCACCAGGTCGTCACGCGGCAGGCCCAGTGCCTGGAGATACGGCGCCGACGGCATCACCGACACGCCGGTGGTGCCGGTGACGAGGCCGGTGGCGAAGCCCATCAGCGGCGACATCCACGGCTCCCACCGGCGCGGCACCGCGAGGGTGAGCCGCGACAGGCCGAGCGCGCCATAAAGGATCAAGGTGCAGCCCAGGGCCGGCAGGGCCAGCGGCGAGGCAAGCCCGCCCAGCATCCAGCCGCCGGTGAGCGTGCCCGCCGCCAGCGCCGCCATCATGGTGGCGAAACGCCTGAGGGTGGCGCCGCGTCCCGGGCCGGTGGCGAATTGCCAGACATTGGTGACCGCCGAGGGCACGATCAGCAGCGCCGCCGCATGGGCCGGCGTCATCAGCACGCTGAGCAGGCCGACGCCAACGGTCGGCAGGCCCATGCCGATGACGCCCTTGACTACCCCGGCGAGCACCAGGACGAGGAAGCCGATGAGCGCGGTCGTGGCCAGCATGCGGGGACCTCGGGGAGGCCGCCGCGCGAGGCGTGGCGGCAAGTGGGCGGCAAGTGGGCGACAATGGCGGAAGCGAGGAGGGCTGCAACGGGGGGGAGGGGACAAAAAGGGCGCCCCCCGCGGCGGTGGCGAAGCCGCGCCATGTCGTGCCGGTGAAAGCGGTCGACGGGCCCGGCCCGGTCCACCGGGCAGCGCGTTCATGCCATTGGGCCGCGGCACTCCGCTGCGGCAGCGCCATCGCCGCTCCCGGCCGGCGCCCGCGCACACCCAAAGAGTGGTCCATCGCCTTAGGCCGCTTGGTTCACCCGCCGTCCTTGGACTTCGCCAGAGCGCCTTACCGAGGGCCTGGCGGCCGATTCGGCCTCATACCATCGGCCCCGTTGACCGGCGCCAAGTGGGTCCGCTCAAGCGCAGCGCGGGCTGGACCCGACGCCATGAGCTAAGCGCATCGGCGTTGGGTCTCATGCGAACGGCGCCGCCCGATCACGGCACGGATCCTGCCCCATGACGGAGGCACGCCGTCTCGCGGCGCGAGGCCCGGGGTGGCGGCAGCCTGGCGCGGTGCCGCGACGGCTCAGAACTCGACGTCCAGTTCCTCCATCTCCTCCGGTTCGGACAGGGCGCCGTCGATCCATTCCTGCATCGCCGGCAGCGCCATGATCCGGTCGCGATAGGCGGCCGTTGTGGCGTCGAGGGGGACGTCGTAGGTGGAGAAGCGCGAGCACACCGGCGCGTACATGGCGTCGGCCAGGCTCGGGCGGGGGCCCATCAGGAACGGTCCGCCGTGGGCGGTGAGGGACCCGCGCCAGATGGCCAGGATGCGGTCGATGTCGGCCTGGGCTCCGGCCCACACCTTGAAGCCCGGGTAGCGGGCCTTGATGTTCATGGGCAGGGCCGAGCGCATGTTGGCGAAGCCCGAATGCATCTCGCCCGAGATGGAGAGGCAATGCGCGCGCACCGCGCGGTCGGCCGGCAGGATGCCCGCCTCGGGGAAGATCTCGGCCAGGACCGCGGCGATGGCGAGGGTGTCCCAGACGGTGATGTCGTCGAGCACCAGACGCGGCACCAGGAACGACGGGGACAGCAGCAGCAGCTCCGCCTTGGCATCGGGGTCGTCGACCGGGACGCGCTCTTCCTCGAAGGAGAGGCCCGCCATCTTGCACAAGAGCCAGCCGCGCAGCGACCAGGACGAGTAATTCTTGCTGGAGATGGTGAGAGTTGCCATGTTTGCCATACGCCTCGGTTGTGCCACGGGCTTCACGACGAGAGGGAGGGACTGACGAACGGTACGCCGAGCAGGAGGATGGCGAGGGCGACAAACCTTCCGTCCCGGTCACGAAGCATGTTGCAATGCACCACGCCTCGCTTCAATATCTCTTTAACAGGTACATCCGATCAGGCCGCCGGGAAAGAGAAAAAACGCACCTGCGACAATAACTTAAGGTTTCGCTTTCGGCGCGGAAGCGCGTAACGTCGAATTCAGAGCGGAAGGACGGTTCAGCCTCATGATCGGGTCTTTTCTTCGTTCGATGCCCTCAGCGCCTGCTGGAACCCGGTGGTGTCGTCAGCCATGAAGTATTTGGCATATCAGGCCCAGGCCGACCTCATGCAGCCGCTGCGGTTCGCGGCGGGGCTGGCGCGGCAGACCCTCAGCGGTCCCCTCGTCAACGGATACGGCCACGCCGGCCTGCGGCATCTCGCGGCGGCCTGCGAGCTGGTGGAGCGCGCGGGCCTCAGCCACGGGCGTCCGGATTTCGGCATCCGCACCGTCGATGTGGGCAACCGCACTGCCACCGTGACCGAGGAGAAGACGGCGGTGCTGCCGTTCGGCACCCTGCTGCGCTTCAAGAAGGACGTGGAGGTGGAGCAGCCGCGGCTGCTGGTGGTGGCGCCGCTGTCGGGGCATTTCGCCACGCTGCTGGTGAACACCGTCAAGACCCTGCTGCCCGATCACGACGTCTACATCACCGACTGGCACAATGCCCGCGACGTGCCGCTTTCGGCGGGGCCGTTCGGCTTCGACGATTATGTGGAGCATGTCATCCGCTTCCTGGAGGTGCTCGGTCCCGGGGCCCACCTGCTGGCGGTGTGCCAGCCGTGCGTCCAGTCGCTGGTCGCCACGGCGGTGATGTCGCAGGACGCCAATCCGGCCACGCCGCGCTCGCTGACGCTGATGGCCGGGCCCATCGACTGCCGCATCAATCCCACGGCGGTGAACCAGCTCGCCGTCACCAAGCCCATCAGCTGGTTCGAGCGCAACCTCATCTCGCGGGTGCCGAAGGGCTTCGCGGGGTCGGGCCGGCGGGTCTATCCGGGGTTCATGCAACTCACCGCCTTCGTCAGCATGAATGTCGGGCGCCACATGAAGGCGCATTTCGATCTCTACAACAATCTGGCCGAAGGGGATGAGGAGAAGGCGGAAGCCACGAAATCATTCTACGATGAATATTTCGCGGTGCTCGACCTGGATGCGGATTTCTATATCGAGACCGTGCGCTACGTCTTCCAGGAGTATCGCCTGCCGAAGGGGGAGTTGACGTATCGCGGCCGTCCGCTCGACTTCGGCGCCATTCGCCGCACCGCCCTGCTCACGGTGGAAGGGGAGCGCGACGACATCTGCTCCCTCGGCCAGACGGTGGCGGCGCAGGATCTGTGCGTCAACCTGCGTCCGCATCGCAAGCGGCACCACATGCAGGCGGGCGTCGGTCATTACGGCGTGTTTTCCGGCCGCAAGTGGGCGGGGCAGGTCTACCCCATCGTTCGCAACCACATTCTCGCCAGCGACTGAGAACGCGCGCCGGCGGCGCGTCCGGCGCCGCTGGATGTATTCTGCCGGGCCTCCGCCCGTGGGCCGAGGGGCGACCTTCGCTGCAGGGAGTTGCCCGCGCCTCCCTGGCACCGCGCGTCTTGGACTGCGCATCTTGCAGTACCCTTCCTCGCGCGGAATGGTGCAGCCGAACGCCCGGTGCCTGGTTGTGAACGGCGACGTCGGCGTGTGGCCGAGCGGTGCGGCAAAGCGCTCTCTCCCGGCGCGCGCTTTTGCCTGATTCTTACATCCTTTCCGCGCATCGTCTCCCCACGCTCCCTGCGCGAAACGCCCATGCAGGCGTTGGGTCGCCCGGCTGTTCCGCGCGACCATGGCGCGTGTGGCGGCGTTCGCGGTGCGCCTCTGGCGTCCTTGCGCGAGAACGTGCTGGTCAGCGTGCCTGATAATATGGTTCCCTGTCCTTTCCCCGCCTGCGGATTCGGGCGCGGGTCCCGCGTTTCCGTGCCGGAGTGTCCGCCTTGAGCCCGATCGCCGACGTGCGCCTGCGCGATCACCCGGACTTCGTCCGCTTCTGGATCGGTCGGGTCGCCTCGGCGCTGGCCTTCCAGATGCTGGGGGTCGCCATCGGCTGGCTCATCTACGACATGACCGGCAGCGCGGTGGCGCTCGGCCTGGTGGGCCTTGCCCAGTTCCTGCCGATCCTGTGCCTGTCGCTGCTGGTGGGGCATGTGGCGGACACGTTCGACCGCCGGCGGATCGTGGTGGCGTGCCTCGCCGTGGCCGCCGCCACGCTGACGGCGCTCGGCATCGGTCTGTCCAGCGGCGCCACGGGGATTGTCGGGCTCTATGTGGCGGTGACGGTGATCGGCGCCACGCGGGCGTTCGAGCATCCGACCCTCTCGGCGCTGCTGCCCCGGCTGGTGCCGGGAGCGCTGCTGCCCCGGGCGCTGGCGGTCTCGTCCTCGGCGATCCAGGCCGCCACCATCATCGGGCCCGCCCTCGGCGGCCTCGCCTATATGTTCGGCCCCATCGCGCCCATCGCCGGCGCGGCGCTCTGCTATGGCGCCGCCACCGTCGCCATGCTGGGCATCCGCCATCGGGCGGTGGCGGATCGGCGCGGGCCGCTGACGCTGGCGTCATTGCTGGCGGGCCTGTCCTTCATCCGCCGCCAGCCGGTGGTGCTGGGCTCCATCTCCCTCGACCTGTTCGCGGTGCTGCTCGGGGGCGTCACGGCGCTGCTGCCCATCTTCGCGCGGGATGTGCTGCATGTGGGCGCGCAGGGCATGGGCCTGCTGCGCGCCGCCCCGGCGGTGGGGGCGATGCTGATGGCGCTGGTGCTGATGCGCCTGCCGCTGCGCCACCGGGTCGGGCCCACCATGTTCGCGGCGGTGGCGGTGTTCGGCCTCGCCACCGTGGTGTTCGCCCTGTCGCAGAACTTTATCCTGTCTTTGTTCGCGCTGTTCGTCACCGGCGCCGCCGACAATGTGAGCGTGGTGATCCGATCCTCGCTGGTCCAGCTCTCCACGCCCGATGAGATGCGCGGTCGGGTGAGCGCGGTGAACTCCCTGTTCATCGGCACCTCCAACCAGCTCGGAGAGTTCGAATCCGGCATGGTGGCGGCGCTGCTCGGCCCAGTGGGGGCGGGACTGGCGGGGGGCATCGGCACCCTGATGGTGGTCGCGGCCTGGATGCGGCTGTTCCCCGACCTGCGGCAGGTGGATGAGATGCCGCGGCCGGCCGCCCCGAAGCCCTCCGGCGCGGCGGGGTGAGGCGTCGGCGCGTGCGTTCAGGTCTGTACAGCGCCCAGAAACGGGTATATACACTTATCCATGCCCTCGTCGTGCCATTGCAACACGCTTCGCCTTGCCGCCCGCCGGCTGTCCGCGACCTATGACGCGGCGCTGGCGCCGCTCGGCATCAACATCGCGCAATATGCCTTGCTGCGCGTGGTGGCGCACCGGCAGCCGGTGAGCCTGACGACCTTGGGGCAACTCCAGGGGCTCGACCGCTCGACGGTGGGGCGAAATGTGCGTGTCCTGGAGCGCCTCGGGGCCTTGGCCACCGGGCGGAACGATCAGGACCAGCGCGAGGCCGTGGTTCGCCTCACGGAATCGGGCGCCGATCTGCTGGCCAAGGCACATCCGCTCTGGGCCGCCTGCCAGAGCGCTGTCGAAACCAAGGTGGGCGCCGACAAGCTGCGCGCGGTGGTCGATGTGCTGGACCTGCTGTGATGTTGTCGGGCTCTATGGGGGTATATGCCCGTATAGAGCCTCCGCTCTCCGGACCCGCGTCGTCCCATCCCGGACGCCGTACCGGTCCCTTCCGAAAAGGACGTGTTCCATGAAGTACAGGCTTTTCGGGCAGACCGGCCTGCAGGTTGCCGAACTGTCGCTCGGCACCGCCAATTTCGGCGGCCGCTGGGGCCACGGCGCCGACGAGGCGGAGAGTGCGGCCATCCTCGATGCCTATGCCGATGCGGGCGGCAATTTCATCGATACGGCGGACGTCTACCAGTTCGGCCAGTCGGAGGAGTTCCTCGGCCGGCTGCTGCGGGGGCGCCGCGACGATTTCGTGCTGGCGACCAAGTTTTCCCACGGCGCCGTCCCCAGCCCCGGCCGCCTCGCCACCGGAAACAGCCGCAAGGCCATGGTGGCCTCGGTGGATGCCAGCCTCCGGCGCCTCGCCACCGATCGCATCGACCTGTACTGGGTGCATCATCCCGATGGCGTCACGCCCTCCGAGGAGATCGTCCGGGGCCTCGACGATCTCGCCCGGGCGGGCAAGATCCTCTACGCCGGCCTGTCGAACTTCCCCGCCTGGCGCCTCGCCCGGGCGGTGACGCTGGCGGAGCTGAGGGCGGCGGTGCCGATCTCGGCGGCGCAGTTCGAATACAGCCTGGTGCGGCGCGGCCCCGAGGCCGACCTCCTGCCGGCCACGGCGGCCCTGGGCCTCGCCGCCGTCACCTGGTCGCCCCTCGGCGGCGGCATGCTGACCGGAAAATACCGCGGCGATCAGCGGGGCGCCACGAAGGGGCGGGCCGAGGCGCTCGGCGGCAAGGTGTTCCAGGCGGAGAACACCGCCCAGCGCACCGCCATCCTCGATACCGTGCTGGCGGTGGCGGCGGAGCTGGGCGCGAGCCCGGATCAGGTGGCGATCGCCTGGGCCGGGCGCCGAGGCGCGATTCCGCTGATCGGGCCGCGCTCCCTGGCCCAGCTCGCCAGCAATCTGGGCGCCGTCGCGGTGACCCTGTCCGCCGACCAACTCGCGCGCCTCGATGCCGTCAGCGCCGCCCCGGACGCTGGCGCCGCCGCCGCAGTCGCGCTCGAGCGTGGCGATACCGACGCTCCGCTTCGTCCGGTGGCGTGAGGCCCTTCGCCCCCTCGCCCCCCCCTCGCCACCCCTGGGCAGGCCGCAGGAGAACAGCATGAGCATCCGTGACATCGTCATCGCCCACCCGGTCCGCACCGCCATCGGCGGCTACAACGGCTCGCTGAAAGGAACACCTGCCGTCGAGCTCGGCGCCGTCGCCGTGCGCGAGGCGGTTCGTCGCGCCGGGGTGGCGCCGGCTGCCATCGGCAGCGTCGTCATGGGCAACGTCATCCAGGCCGGAAACCGGATGAATCCGGCCCGGCAGGCCGCCATTCACGGCGGCCTGCCGGTGGAGGTGCCGGCCATGACGGTGAACCGGGTGTGCGGCTCCGGGGCCCAGGCGATCCTGACCGTCGCCCAGGAGATCGCCGCCGGCGCCACCGATGTGGCGGTGGCCGGCGGCATGGAGAACATGGACCGTGCGCCCTACCTCATGGAGGGCGCACGCTGGGGCTATCGCATGGGGCCGGCGCAGGTCCTCGACAGCATGCTCACCGACGGGCTCAACGATGCCTTCTCCGGCGCCCACTCCGGCTGGCATACCGAGGACCTCGTCACCCGGCTGGGAATCACCCGCGCCGAGCAGGACGCATTCGCGGCGCGCTCGCAGCAGCGCTTCGCGGCGGCCCGGGCCGAGGGCCGCTTCGCCGGCGAGATCGTCGCGGTGGAGGTGAAGGGGCGCGGGGGCGTCGAAGTCTTCCTGGAGGACGAGGCGCCGCGCCCGGACACCACGGTGGAGGCGCTGGCCAAGCTGCGGCCGGCATTCCGGCCTGACGGCACCATCACCGCCGGCAATGCGCCGGGCCTGAACAGCGCCGCAGCGGCGATGATCGTGGCCGAGCGGGGCTTCGCCGAGGGCCGGGGCATCGCGCCGCTCGGCCGGCTGGCCGGCCATGGGGTGGCGGGCGTCGAGCCGGGCCTGTTCGGCCTTGGCCCGGTGCCGGCGGTGCGCATGGCGCTGGCGCGCGCGGGCTGGACCCTCGGCGACGTCGAGCGGATCGAGATCAACGAGGCCTTCGCCGCCGTGCCCATCGCCGTCGCCCGCGCCCTCGGCCTGCCGGAGGATATCGTCAACGTGGAAGGCGGCGCCGTGGCGCATGGCCATCCCATCGGCGCCACCGGCGCCATCCTGGTCACGCGCCTGCTCCATGCCATGAAGCGCGACGGCCTGTCGAAGGGCGTGGTGACGCTGTGCATCGGCGGCGGCCAGGGCATCGCCCTGGCGCTCGAGGCGCTGTGAGGAGGTCTGGCCCATGACCGATCTTGCCGCCGTGACGGACCCCCGCACCGGGGACAGGCGTGAGGTGGATCCGCGCACCCGGCGCCTGGTCGAGGCGCCGGTGCTGCCGCTGCTGATCCGGCTCGCCTGGCCGAATGTGCTCATCATGCTCGCTCAGGCCTCGGCGGGACTGATCGAGACATGGTGGGTGGCGAAGCTCGGGACCGATGCGCTGGCCGGCATGGCGCTGGTGTTTCCGGCGGTGATGCTGATGACCACGATTTCGGCCGGGGCGGTCGGCGGCGGCATCGCTTCGGCGGTGGCGCGCGCGCTGGGCGCCGGCCGGCGCGAGGCGGCGGATGCCCTGGTGCTGCACGCGGCGGTCGTCAGCCTTGTGCTCGGGCTCGCCTTTTCGGCGTTGTTCCTGCTGTTCGGGCGGCCGGTCTACGGCGCTCTTGGTGGCACCGGCGGCGCGCTGGAGGCGGCGCTGCTCTATTCCAACGTGGTGTTCGCCGGCAATGCCCTGACCTGGCTGATGAACGGCCTCGCCAGCGTCATTCGCGGCACCGGCAACATGCTGTTTCCCGCCGTCGTGACCTGCGTCGGCGTGCTGCTGCTAGTTCCGCTTTCGCCGGTGCTGATCTTTGGCCTCGGCCCGGTTCCCGGCCTCGGCATCGCCGGGGGCGGGGTGGCCCTGGTCGCCTATTATGCCGGCGGCGCCGGCGCCATGGTCTGGTACATCCTCTCGGGACGCAATGCCGCCTGCCTCCGCTGGGTGCGGCTGCGCTGGGCGCTGCTGGCCGGCATCCTGCGGGTGGGCGCGCTGTCGGCGGTGCAGTCGATCCAGACCAATGTCGTCATCGCCGGTGCGACCGCCCTGGTCGCCGCCCATGCCGGCGTCGGCGCGGTGGCCGGCTTCGGCACGGCCGTGCGGCTGGAATACCTGCTCATTCCGCTGATCTTCGGCATCGGCGCCCCCATGGTGGCCATGGTCGGCACCAACATGGGGGCCGGGCGCGGTGATCGGGCGCTGGCGGCCGCCATGGCCGGCGCGGGTCTTGCGTTCGCGGTCACGCAGGCCATCGGCGTCGCGGCGGCGCTGTATCCGGACGCGTGGCTCGCCCTCTTCAGCGCCGACCCGGCGATGATCGAGGCGGGCAGCGCCTATCTGCGCACGGTCGGGCCGGTCTACGGCTTCTTCGGGGTCGGTCTCTCCCTCTATTTCGCCTCGCAGGGCGCCGGCCGCCTGTTCTGGCCGCTCGCCGCCGGCTTCCTGCGGGTGGCCATCGCGCTCGGCGGCGGCTGGCTGGCGCTGCGCCTCACCGGGTCGCTGGCGGCGTTGTTCGCGGCACTGGCCCTGGCCATCCTCGCCTATGGGCTGACACTGCTCGCCGCCGTGCGATCCGGCCTGTGGCTGCGCTGACGCCGAGGCCAGCCCCGGCGGGAGAAAGTAGTCTTGAATCAAATGGATGATGGAAAATTGAGGAAGCAGAACGCACCTGCGGTGAAGCTATTATGACAGCTTTTCGACGCCCGCGGCGCTGCTCCGCGCCAAGTTGCAAGACATGGAAAGACATCGCAAGTCGTGGCGCAAAAAGCGGCGGCTTCTGCATCTTGGGCGGGCGATGGTCGGCAGCTTTACGATTTGCATCAAGACAATCGGGTCATGCCTGATGTCGAAATCGCAAGGTGTTTTCGGCGGGGCGCGACTGAACGCCTGTTGACGGCAACGCTTGGCAACTCCATGGTGCCTCGGCCCCTTGAGCGGGCGTCATCCTGGAGGAGTGTTCCCTATTATGAGCGACTGGCCGGTACACGCGACGATCGACGGCCCCATCGTGATGATTGGTTTCGGGTCCATCGGTCGCGGCGCGCTGCCGCTGATCGAGCGTCATTTCGACTTCGACCGCGAGCGCATGGTGGTGATCGACCCGGTGGCGGAGCACCGCAAATTGCTCGATGCGCGCGGCATCCGCTTCATCCAGTCCGAGGTGACGGCGGAAAACTACCGCGAGCTGCTCACGCCCCTTCTCACCCATGGCGGTGGCCAGGGCTTCTGCGTCAATCTCTCCGTGGACGTGTCCTCGGTGGCGGTGATGGAACTCACCCGCGAGCTTGGCGCGCTCTATGTGGATACGGTCATCGAGCCCTGGAAGGGCTTCTATTTCGACGAGAGCGTGGATAACGCCGCGCGCACCAATTATGCGCTGCGCGAGAGCCTGCTCGCGGCGCGCCGGCGCAATCCCGGCGGCACCACGGCGGTGTCCACCTGCGGCGCCAATCCCGGCATGGTGTCGTGGTTCGTCAAGCGGGCGCTTCTCAACATCGCCGCCGACACCGGCCTCGACCGGCCCGAGCCCAAGAGCCGGGAGGAATGGGCGCAGCTGGCCCGGGCCCTGGGCGTGAAGGGCATCCATGTGGCGGAGCGCGACACCCAGCGCGCCCGCAACCCCAAGCCCATGGGCCAGTTCGTCAACACCTGGTCGGTGGAAGGCTTCGTCTCGGAGGGCCTGCAGCCGGCCGAGCTGGGCTGGGGAACCCACGAGAAGGCGCTGCCGGCGGATGCGCGCACCCATGCCGCCGGTTGCGGCGCCGCCATCTACCTGCTCTCGCCCGGCGCCGCCACCCGCGTGCGGTCCTGGACGCCGACCCCGGGGCCGCAATACGGCTTCCTGGTCACCCACAACGAGGCCATCTCCATCGCCGATTACCTGACGGTGCGGGACGGCGACGCCGTGGTCTACCGGCCGACCTGCCACTACGCCTACCACCCCAGCAACGATGCGGTGCTGTCGCTGCATGAGATGTTCGGCAACGGCGGGCACTTCCAGGGCAAGTGGTCGATCCTGGACGAGCACGAGATCGTCGATGGCGCGGACGAGCTGGGCGTGCTCATCTATGGCCATGCCAAGAATGCCTATTGGTTCGGCTCCCAGCTTTCCATCGAGGAGGCGCGGGAACTGGCGCCCTACCAGAACGCCACCGGCCTGCAGGTGACCTCGGCGGTGCTCGCCGGCATGGTCTGGGCGCTGGAGAACCCGAACGCCGGCATCGTCGAGGCCGACGAGATGGACTTCCATCGCTGCCTTGAGGTGCAGACGCCCTATCTCGGCCCGGTGATCGGCGTTTATACCGACTGGACCCCCCTGACCGGCCGCCAGAAGCTGTTCCCGGAGGACATCGACCTCGAAGACCCCTGGCAGTTCAAGAACATCATCGTGCGCTGAACGGCCCAGCCGTCGCGCCTGTTCTGGCCTCTCTCCCCGTTCGGGGAGGGAGGCTTTTTCATATCCGGGAGGTGGGGGCATCGACGCCCGGGGGCGGTGCCAGTCGCCTGAGCCAGGTGTTGAGGTCAGGTGTTGGGCCCAGGTGTTGGGCCCAGGTGTTGGCCCCAGGTGCTGGGGCCAAAGGCCGGAGCCAATTTTCCGGGCCAGTTTTCCGGGCCAATTTTCCGGGCCAGTTTTCCGGGCCAGTTTTCCGGGCCAAGTCCCGGCGCGCCACCGCCGTGCGGGTCGTGACGCCAGCGCGGACGGGCCTGCGGCAGGTGCCGGAGTCCGGCGCGTCCGGCATTCGTACGGTTGCCGCGCGGAGGCGCAAATCGGGCAGGGGATCGCGGCGGCCCGCAGGGGCAGGGGCCCCTGGCTTCGGCGGGGTGCTCCGGGCCGGCAAGCCCATGCTGCCGGCCCATTCCGCAAGCCCATTCCGCAGGCCGATGCCGATGGGGGGCTGCGGCGCCGCCGGGGCGTGGGGCCGGATTGGTGCCGGCGGCCCGCGGGCCCCGCGTGAGGACGTCCCCTGCGGGGCGGGGTCCTGTTCGCTCCAGTGGAGGGGCTCACGCGCACCACGGGTGCGACCAGCTTTCGGGCGCGCGCTTCGGGCCCGGCTCACGATGGGGCCGGGCACTCTCGCTCCCGCCGCCGCGAGCGCCGGGGCCGGACGCCAGCGGACCGGAGGGCGCGGCTCAGGCTGAGCGGCGCTCGGTGCCGGCGATCAGCTCGGCGAGGGACGGCCGGGCGATCTCCGCACCGGTGGGGCTGATGAGGCCGCGGGCGCCGTTCAGCGCTCCGGCCGTCAGTTCCAGGCCGAGCAGGCGGGCCGGGTCGAACGGACCGGGCATCCAGAGTGCGCCGGTCTGCTGCGCCGAGAAGCCGAAGCGCGCATAATAAGGCGCATCACCCACCAGCACCACGGCGCCATGGCCCTGGGCATGCGCTGCCGCGATCGCGGCGCGCATCATGGCGCCGCCCAGGCCGTCCTTGCGGAACCAGGGATGGACCGCCAGCGGGCCGAGCAACAGGGCCGGCCGGCCGGGGCCGGCGCAAACGTTCCACAGCCGCAGGGTCGCCACCAGGCGGCCGTCCGGGCCGTGGGCCGAGAAGGCGAGCCCGTCCGCCGGCACGCGGCCTTCGCGCAGGCGCTCGGACGCTTTGGCGCGGCGGTCCTCGCCCATGCAGAGGTCGAGCAGCGCCTCGCGCGCGGCCACATCTTCCACGGATTCCAGCACAATGTCAGTCACCGGCAGCTCCCGTGCCCGAACCGAGACGTGAAGAACGCCGCCCCGGTCGCGACAGCGACCAGGCCAGGGCCAGGATGGCAAGCCTTGGGTGGGGCGGATGCGGAAGACGAGGGGATGGCCCCTCCTCATCGCCCTCGGACGGCGGACGCCGGTGCCGAGAGGGAGCTGATGTCGCGGCAGCACAGGGCGCTCCGGGACTGCGCGCGGCATCCCGGTTTCATGCCCCTGCCGGCCGCCGGAAAGGCTGGGCCGGGTGGGGCGTCCGCGCCGTGCCGGGCGCGATCAGATCACGTAGGATTTCAGCGGCGGGAAGCCGTTGAACGCCACCGCCGAATAGGTGGTGGTATAGGCGCCGCAGGCCTCGATGATGACCTTGTCGCCGATGGAGAGCGACAGGGGCAGGTCCACCGGCGTCTTCTCATACATCACGTCGGCCGAATCGCAGGTCGGGCCGGCCAGCACGCACGGCGCGGTGTCGTCGCCGTCGCGGGGGGTGCGCAGCGGGTAGCGGATGGCCTCGTCCATGGTCTCGGCGAGGCCGCCGAACTTGCCGATATCCAGATACACCCAGCGCATGGCCTCGGTGTCGGACTTCCGGGAGATCAGCACCACCTCGGCCTCGATGAGGCCGGCGTTGCCCACCATGCCGCGGCCCGGCTCCATGATGGTCTCGGGAATGCGGTTGCCGAAATGACGGCGCAGCGAGGAGAAGATCGCCTCGCCATAGGCGCGCGCGGCCGGTACGTCCTGGAGGTAGCGGGTGGGGAAGCCGCCGCCGAGATTGACCATGGCCAGCGAGATGCCCCGCTCGGCGCAGGCGCGGAAGATGGTGGCGGCGGAGGCCAGGGCGCTATCCCAGGCGTTGACGTTCTTCTGCTGCGAGCCGACGTGGAAGGACACGCCATAGGCGGTGAGGCCCAGGCGATGGGCGTGCTCCAGCACGTCCACGGCGAGTTCCGGCTCGCAGCCGAACTTGCGCGACAGCGGCCATTCAGCGCCGGCGCCGTCGCACAGGATGCGGCAGAACACCTTGGAGCGCGGGGCGACCCGGCCGATCTTCTCGACTTCCTCGTAGGAATCGACGGCGAACAGGCGCACGCCCATCTTGTAGGCGCGCTCGATGTCGCGCTCCTTCTTGATGGTGTTGCCGAAGGAGATGCGCTCGGCGCCGGCGCCGGTGGCCAGCACCATCTCGATCTCGCCGGTGGAGGCGCAGTCGAAGCACGAGCCCATCTCCTCCAGGGCCTTCAGAATGGCCGCATCGGGATTGGCCTTCACCGCGTAGAACACGCGGGTGTCGGGCAGGGCGCGGGCGAACGCCTGGTAATTGGCGCGGACCACGTCGAGGTCGACCACCACGCAGGGGCCGTCTTCGCGTCGGGTACGCAGGAACTCGCGGATGCGGTCGGTCATGGTGTCCTCTCCGTGACCTGAAGCCTCAGTGAAACGCGGACAATCCGCGCGCCGACAGGACGAACGGGACCGCTCCCGCCTTCGACGAGAAGGTGGGGCATCTGGCCCATTCGGGGCATGCACCGGCGGTGGGGCGGCGATGTGGACGCGCCGTCTCAAGCCGCGGGTCATGCCCGCCTCGCCGGTCTTTCAACCGGCCGCATCATGGGACCGAACGGCAGCCAAGCCACCCGCGAAGGCCGAAACCCCACGGGAAAGACGACTGCGCACGCTTGGAGGGGAAGACCCGCTCCGCACGGCCGGCAAGATGTAGTGCCTCTTCAGCGCCGCCGACCTTTGGAGGGCCAGCAGACCAAAAAAGCCCTTACGTCGTTGCTTCAAGTCACGTCCCCCGCAGTGAGGAGCGGGGTGGGCCGGTTCCCTCCGGCTATCGGTCGTCCTGGCAGCTTTCCGGCCTCTTGTCCGGAGATCCTACCGACCGACACGCGACCACAGGCACGTGCGAATTTGGGCGAGGCGGATGTAGGACACCCCGCCTGCCGACGCAAGTGGCATTTTGATGAAAATCAAGGCGGGTTTCCAGCGCCTCCGACGACGCGGGACAGGCGGCCGCCGCGCCCCGCCGATGCCTGTCCCATCAGGCTTTGCCGGGGGCGTCCGCGCCGGATCGCCGCGCACCCCTCGCGGGGGGTTGATTGGCATCAATACAAGGAGCAAGCTGAAACTATAATATCAAAAGAACGCAGGATCGTTCGCCCGCGATCCGCGCGCTGTCTGCAGGGTCCGGAATGAATTACGATCATTTCTTCGCTGACGCCATCGACGCTCTGCGCAAGGAGCGCCGCTATCGTACCTTCGCCGAGATCGAGCGCGACGCGCGCCAGTTTCCGCGCGCGGTGTGGCATTCCCCGGGCGGTCCGCGCGACATCGTGGTGTGGTGCTCCAACGACTATCTCGGCATGGGCAGCCATCCGAAGGTGGTGGAAGCCATGTGCGCGGCGGCCCAGGCCCGCGGCGCCGGTGCCGGCGGCACGCGCAACATCTCCGGCAACAGCCACGAGATCGTGATGCTCGAGCGCGAGCTGGCGGATCTGCACGGCAAGGAATCCGGTCTGGTCTTCACCTCCGGCTACGTGTCGAACGCCACCGGCATCTCCACCATCGTGAAGCTCATTCCCGATTGCGTGGTGATCTCCGACGAGCTGAACCACAATTCCATGATCGAGGGCGTGCGCCAGGGCGGACGCCAGAAGGCGATCTTCCGCCACAACGACCTCGGCCACCTCGAGGAACTGCTCCAGGCGGCCGGCGACCGGCCGAAGCTGGTGGCGTTCGAGAGCGTCTATTCCATGGACGGCGACATCGCCCCCATGGCCGGCATCTGCGACCTCGCCGAGCGCTATGGCGCCATGACCTATCTCGACGAGGTGCACGCGGTCGGCATGTATGGCGAGCGCGGCGGCGGCGTGGCTGAGCGCGACGGCGTCATGCATCGCATCGACGTGATCGAGGGCACGCTGGGCAAGGCGTTCGGCGTGGTGGGCGGCTACATCACCGGCAAGCGCGTCATCATCGATGCGGTGCGCTCCTATGCGCCCGGCTTCATTTTCACCACGGCGCTGCCCCCGGCCGTCGCCGCGGCCGCCACCGCCTCCGTGCGCCACCTCAAGGACTCCCAGGCGGAGCGCGCCGGCCAGCGCGCCCAGGTGGCGAAGGTGAAGGCGGCGCTCGCCGCCGCCGGCCTGCCGCAGATGGAGACCCCCACCCATATCGTGCCGGTGATGGTGGGCGACGCCAAGGCCTGCAAGATGGCGAGCGACCTGCTGCTGGCCGAGTACGGCATCTATATCCAGCCCATCAACTACCCGACCGTGCCGCGCGGCACGGAGCGCCTGCGCATCACTCCCACGCCTTTCCATGACGATGCTCTCATCGCTCATTTGGCGCGGGCCTTGTCGGATGTATGGGAGCGCCTGGAACTGCCGTATGCGGACCGGGACGTGGAGCGGCGCGATTCGCGCCGCGTGGCCCTGGGCCCGCAGCCGATTCCCCTGCCGGTGGCCGGCGGCTGAGCCCAGCGCCGGACGGATCGGAAGGCCGACCGCCCGGGCGGTCGGCTTTTTCTTTTCAGCCCATGCCTTCATAGCGGCGGGTGCCCGGTCGCGGCCGCCGGCAACCGGAGCGTGGCCCATGCGCCCTTTGAGCGAGGCGGAAGCAGCGACCTTCCGCGATGTGCGGTTCGTCCTCACTGACATGGACGAGACGCTGACCTTCAACGGCCGTCTCGGTGCCCGCACCTATGACGCCTTGGAGCGGCTGCAGGCGGCGGGCATCGTCGTCATTCCCGTGACGGCTGCACCGGCGGGGTGGTGCGACCAGATGGCCCGCATGTGGCCGGTGGATGGGGTCATCGGCGAGAACGGCGGCTTCTTCTTCCGCCGTGCCGCCTCCGGTCATGGCCTGGAGCGCGTCTTCTGGCACGGCGCGGCTGGCCGGGCAGCGGTTTTTGCCGAGCTGTCGCGCATCGCCGATGGGGTGAGCGCGGAAACCGGCGCCGTGTTCGCCGAGGATCAGCCCTTTCGTCTGACCAGCATCGCCTTTTCCCAGCCGGAGGATGCGGCGGCACGCGCCGCCATCGTTTCCGCGCTGGGTGCGGCGGGGGCCGATGTCACGGTCAACAATCTGTGGGTGCTCGGCTGGCGCGGCGGCTACGACAAGCTGGCCATGGCCAAGCGCGTGCTTCAGGAGAGCTACGGCGTGTCCCCCGACGCGGCGCGCGCCCAGGTGCTCTATGTGGGGGATTCCGTCAACGACGCGCCGATGTTCGGCTACTTCCCCCATGCGGTGGGGGTGAGCACCGTGACCCGGTACCTGGACCAGATTCCAGTGGCGCCAGCCTGGATCGCGCGAGGCCCCGGCGGCGCCGGCTTCGTCGAGGCGGCGGAGGCGGTGCTGCGGGCGCGCGGCGCCTGACGGCGCATCCCGGATCGCCGCGCGTCACGGCACGGTCGTCGAAGCGCTGACAGGCGTCCTTCCGGCGCAATTCCATACCGCACAGGCTCTGTTCCGTCGCCGGCGACGGTTGCGGAGCGGGCGCGCGCCTGTCTGGCGTATCGGATGGATGGGTGTGGAAGGGCGTGGCGCCGGGTGCCGATCGCGGCTGTGACGCGGCGCCTCACTTCATGGCGGGTCGCCGGAAGCGCGGGCAGGGGCCTCCTGGCATCGGCCCCGGTCTTGAGCGGTGTCCGATCGGTTCGCTCGGTAACCGTCGTATGGGTTCAACCGGAGGTCATCGGGCTGTTCAGGCGCGGGGGGGGGGCGCGGGGCGCGCAGGCAGGCTCGATGGTCGCGCGGGTGCCGGTTCCGAAATCCGGATGGCGGCGCAGAAGGGCGCGCGGCAAGGGCTGCCTGCCCGTGTGGGCCCAGGCCGGTTCCCGGGACTGCCCGAGGGCGTCGGGAGCGGGTTTCGGGCTGTCGCCTGCGCCATATCACGGCACGGTTCTGCACTCCGTCGGACGGCGCCCTGGGCCGGGCGGGCGCGCGCCGGCATCGGAGACGTGCCGCCGTTCACTGGGTGCTCCCGCTGAAACGAAAACGGCGGCCGAGGATCTCGGCCGCCGCTTCTGCGTCTGGCTTCGGGGGCGCGCCGCCGGCCGTGCGGTGGCGGTTCAGCTCTTGGCGGGCGCCTTCTTCTTGAAGGCGCTCTTGATGTTGTCCCACAGCTCGATCTTGACGCCGTTGCGCTTCATGATGAGCGCCTGTTGCGACACCGAGAGGGTGTTGTTCCAGGCCCAGTAGATCACCAGGCCGGCGGCGAAATGGGCCAGCATGAAGGTGAAGATGATGGGCATCCAGTTGAAGATCATCTGCTGGGTCGGGTCCGGCGGGGCCGGATTGAGCTTCATCTGCACCCACATGGTGATGCCCATGATGATCGGCCAGGCGCCCAGCATCAGATAGGTGCCGATCACCGGAACCGACGAGGGGTCCCACGGAATGAGGCCGAACAGGTTGAACAGGGTGGTCGGGTCGGGCGCCGACAGGTCGCGGATCCAGCCGAAGAAGGGCGCGTGCCGCATCTCGATGGTCACGAACAGCACCTTGTAGAGGGCGAAGAACACCGGAATCTGGATCAGGATGGGCAGGCAGCCCGCCACCGGATTGATCTTTTCCTTCTTGTACAGCTCCATCATCGCCTGCTGCTGCTTCACCTTGTCGTCGGCGTAGCGTTCGCGGATGGAGGTGAGCTCCGGCTGCACCGCCTTCATCTTGGCCATGGAGGCGTAGGACTTGTTGGCCAGCGGGAAGAAGATGCCCTTCAGGATCACCGTCACGATCAGGATGGCGACGCCGAAGTTGCCGACCAGGCGATAGATCCAGTCCAGGGCCAGGAACAGCGGCTTGGTGATGAAATAGAACCAGCCCCAGTCGATGAGCAGGTCGAAGCGGTCGATGCCATAGGTGCGCTGGTAGCCGTCGACCACCTGCACCACCTTGGCGCCGGCGAACAGCTGGGCGCTGCTGGCGACGCTGGCACCGGGCTCCACCGTCTTCGGGGCGGCCAGGAAGTCGGCCTGGAAGGTCGGCGTGCCGCCCTGCAGGGCGCTGGAGAACTTGGCGTCCACCTTCACGCTCTGGTCGGGAATGACGGTGGCGGCCCAGTACTTGTCGGTGATGCCGAGCCAGCCGCCGGTGGCGGAGAAGGTCTGCGGCTTGTCCTTGTCCAGCTTGGAATAGGCGATTTCCTGGAGGCCGGCGTCGCCCAGCACGCCGATCAGGCCCTCGTGCAGGATGTAGAAGCCCTCGACCTTGGGCAGGCCGTGGCGCGACACCAGCGCGTAGGGATAGAGGGTGACGGCGCCGGCGGTCTTGTTGTCCACCTCGTCCTTCACCGCGAACATGTAGTGGTCGTCCACCGTGAAGGTGCGGCGGAAGGTGAGGCCGCCGCCGTTATCCCAGGTCAGCACCAGGGGCGCGCCGGGGGCGAGCTTGCCGCCGCTGGAGCTCCACAGCGTGTCGGGCCCGGGCACCTTGACGCCGGCGCCGGCGGCCGAGGTCCAACCGAACTCGGCATAGAAGGGGTGCGGCGCGCCGGACGGCGAGAGCAGCACGATGTTCGGGCTCTTGGGGTCGACGGTCTCGTGGTACTCGGTCAGCAGCAGGTCGTCGACGCGGCCGCCCCGGAGCGAGATGGAGCCCTTGAGGCGGGGGGTCTCGATGAGCGCGCGCGGCGTGGCGGCGACGGCCTCCTCGCGGGTGAGGGGCCGCGCCGGCGCGCTGGGCTGGCCGGCCTGGGGCACGGCGCCGGGGACCGCGCCCGGCTGGGGCGTGGCGCCCGCGGAGGCGGCGGCGTCGCGCTGGGCGGCGATGCGCTGCTGTTCCGCCGCCTGGCGCTGCCGGTCCGCCTGCGGAATGCCGAAGAAATACTGCCAGCCGATGAGGATCGCCACCGACAGTGCGATGGCGATGATCATGTTGCGGTTGTCACTCATGCCGGATGGCCTCCGTCGGCGGATGGCGCCTGGGGGTCGGACTGGGGGTCGGAACTGATTCTCTGGTCGGGATGCAGGGCATCGCCTGGCGCCGCCGCGTCGGTGGGCGCGGCTGGACCGCGCCGCGTCGCCGCGTCCTGCCCTTCGGCTCCGGCGCTGCCTGTACCGCGTTTTCGCGGTCCGGGGTATCGCGAATTTGCCGCGCCGTCGGTGGCGGTCCCGGTGTCCGGCGCGCCCGCTGTATCCCGCGCGGGGGTCTTAGGCGGGCGCCGGCCGCTGGGCGCGCGATGGGACCGCGGGGGATCGTGCAGCTTGCGCAGGGCCCGCGCGAGGTCGCTCAGCAAGGTGTCGAAGGCGGCGTGAAGCGCCTGTTCGCGGGCGATCATCACATAATCGTAGCCGGCGCGCCCGGCCCCTGGCACGACTTTCCGCGCCACCTCGCGCAAACGGCGGCGGATGCGATTACGCACCACCGCGTTGCCGGTTTTCTTGGTGACTGTGAAGCCGATGCGGACCTGGCCGTCGTCGCCGCGGTCGCGCCCCTGGAGAAGGAAGGCGGACACGCCTGCGCGCTCCGCCTTGGCGGCGGCCAGGAAATCGCGGCGCTTGCGGAGCTTATCCACGGTCTGCGGGCTCCGCGTGGCCCGCGATCAGGCCGACAGGCGCTTGCGGCCGTGGGCGCGGCGGGCGGCGATGATCTTGCGGCCGTTGCGGGTCGCCATGCGCGCACGGAAGCCGTGGCGACGGCTGCGCACGAGCTTGCTGGGTTGATAGGTGCGCTTCACGGGTCGTTCTCCGGATATCTGGTTGGTCGCGGCCGAGGGACGGTGCCAGCGGGTGACGGGGCTCAGAGATGACGGTCTGCGGGCATTGTGGCGCCTTGCACGGCGCGATCTGCACGCAATACCCTCTGGGCTCCGGCCGCCGGGGCCGCCTGAGTTGGGCAGGCTTATAGGGGGGCGGGGGGCGTCCGTCAATCGCCGCGTCGGAGCTGGCGCGCGTGCGGTGCGGCGCGAGGCTTGCGCGGGGCGCGGGGCTCGGCTCATCTTGCGGCCACGTCGCCGGGGGCCGCCATGAACCTGATCCGCATCTATCTGCGCACGATTTCCCTGCTCGGGCCGCAGGCGAGGATGGGGGCGCTGCTGGCCATCGGCAATCTTGTCCTGGCCATGGCGCAGTTCGCCGAGCCGATTCTGTTCGGCCGCATCATCGACGCGCTGGCGACGGCGCAGGCGGCGGCGCGGCTGCCGACCTTTCAGGACCTCACGCCGCTGCTGGGGGCGTGGGTGGCTTTCGGCCTGTTCAACATCGGCGCCGGGGTGCTGATCTCGCTGCATGCGGACCGGCTGTCGCACCGTCGCCGGCTGGGGGTGCTCGCGCAGTATTTCGAGCATGTGCTGCAACTGCCCCTCAGCTTCCACGGCGAGACCCACTCCGGGCGGCTGCTGAAGGTGATGCTGGAGGGGGTGGACGCCCTGTGGGGGCTGTGGCTGTCGTTCTTTCGCGACGATTGCGCCGCCATCTTCTCGCTGCTGGTGCTGGTGCCGGTGGGCATCTGGATCAACTGGCGCCTGGGGCTGGTGCTGATCGCGCTGATGGTGGTGTTCGGCGTCGTCACCGCCCTGGTCATCCGCCGCACCGAGGCGATGCAGCGGCAGGTGGAGGAGTATAATTCCGATCTCGCCGAGCAGACCTCGGACGCCCTCGGCAACGTCGCGGTGATCCAGAGCTACACCCGCATCGAGGCGGAGGTGAGCGGGCTCAGGGATACCGTGAGCCGGGTGCTGGCGGTGCAGATCCCGGTCCTGTCGTGGTGGGCGGTGGTGTCCATGGCCACCAAGGCCGCCACCACCCTGACCATCCTCGCGATTCTGCTCATCGGCACTTGGCTCTATGTGCATGGCCTCGCCGGCATCGGCGAGATCGTCACCTACGTGGCCTTCGCCAACATGCTGATCGGCCGGCTGGACTATACCGTGAGCTTCTTCAATCGCATGCTGCTGTCGGCACCGCGGCTCGGCCAGTTCTTCGCCGTGCTGGACACCGTCGGCGCGGTGCGCGACCGGCCCGATGCCCGGCCGCTGGCGCAGGTGAAGGGCGACGTGGTGTTCGACGACGTCTCCTTCTCCTACGACGGCAAGCGGCCGGCGGTGGAGGACGTGTCGTTCCACGCCGCGCCGGGCCGCACCTTCGCCTTCGTGGGCACCACCGGGGCCGGCAAGTCCACCGCGCTGGCGCTGCTGCACCGGGTGTTCGACCCGCAGTCGGGCGCCATCCGCATCGACGGCATGGACATTCGCGACGCCACCTTGTCGTCGCTGCGCCGGAGCATCGGCGTGGTGTTCCAGGAGCCGTTGCTGTTTAACCGCTCCATCGCCGACAATCTCCGGGTGGGCAAGCCCGACGCCACGGACGCGGAATTGCGCGCGGCGCTGGCCCGGGCGCAGGCGCTGGAGCTGGTGGAGCGCAACCCGCTCGGCCTGGAGGCGGTGGTGGGCGAGCGCGGCCGGGCGCTCTCCGGCGGGGAGCGCCAGCGCCTCTCCATCGCCCGCGCGCTGCTGAAGAATCCGCCCATCCTCATCCTCGACGAGGCCACCAGCGCCCTCGACGCCGCCACCGAGGCCAAGGTGCAGGCCGCCCTGGACGAGGTGATGAAGGGCCGCACCACCTTCGTCATCGCCCACCGCCTGGCCACCGTGCGCAATGCCGACCGCATCCTGGTGTTCGAGCATGGGCGGGTGGTGGAAGACGGCAGCTTCGACGAACTGGTGCACCTGGGTGGTCGCTTCGCCGCGCTTGCCCGCGCCCAGTTCATGGCCGGCGCCGCGGCGGGTGGTGCGCCGGTGGCGGAGGGCTGAACTGCGGCGAAGCCCAAGTCCTTCCGGTGGTGGCGCAGACTTCGGCAAGATTGTGGCCGGCCGGCGCCAGGGCTCCCGGGGATTTTAGCGCGTATCCCGTCGCCGGTTCGAGCTTTCGACTTTTCCGCGACTGCGAAAGCGGGTAGGAAAGGGGACTTCAGGCGGGGGCCTCCTTCCAACACAGGAGCGGAACAGGTTGGCGCGCTCGAACTCCATTTTTGCCGCCGGCCTCGCGCGGCTGGCCGCCGCCGCCGTTCTTCTGGCAGGCCTCTGCGCTGGCGCGGCCCGCGCCAATCCGGTGCTGCTGGTGGAGGCCGACACCGGCCGGGTGCTGGAGCAGCAGGACGCCGGCAAGCCGTGGTACCAGGCCTCCGTCACCAAGCTGATGACGGTCTATGTGGCGCTGAACGCGGTCAAGAACGGCCGTTTGACCCTGGACTCCCCGCTCACCGTCTCGGCCTTCGCCGCATCGCAGCAGCCCTCCAAGATGGGCTTCAAGCCGGGCACGGTGGTCACCCTCGACAATGCCCTCAAGATGGTGCTGGTGAAGTCGGCCAATGACATGGCGATGGTGGTGGCGGAGGGCGTAGGCGGCTCCATGTCCGGCTTCGTCGACGAGATGAACGCCACCGCCGCGCATCTGGGCATGACCGGCACCCATTACGAGAACCCCAACGGGCTGCCGGACCCGGGGCAGGTGTCCACCGCCCGCGACCTCGCCATCCTGGCGCGGTCGCTGATCTATCATTTTCCCGAGCACGAGATGCTGTTCCGCATCCCGGCCATCAAGCTCGGCAAGCGCGTGCTGCGCAACTACAACCGCCTGATCGACCGCTATCCCGGCGCCGACGGCATGAAGACCGGCTTCGTCTGCGGCTCGGGCTACAATCTGGTGGCCACCGCCACGCGCGGCGGCAAGCGCCTCATTGCCGTGGTGCTCGGCGCCCGCTCGGGCACGGTGCGGGCGGAAGAGGCGGCGATGCTGTTCGAGAAAGGCTTCCAGGGGTCCTGGGGCATCTTCGGCGCGGCGGCGCCCATGCTCTCGTCGATCCAGAACACCGGCGGCACGCCTTATGACATGAAGCCCTATGTCTGCGGCGGCAAGCGGGCGGTCACCGCCTCGGAAGCCGACGACGACGGGCCGGGCGTGAGCAACCGCGCCATCTCGTTCGCCCTGGCGGCGGGCAATCCGACCCTGCCGCGCTCCGGTGCCGATCTGCTGCAGACCTTGCCGCCGTCCATGCCGCCGGTTCCGGTCTATGTGGGCACCCGCGCGGCGCCGCAGGATCTCGATTCGGCCTATGCGCCGGACGAGGACGAGAAGCCGAAGAAGCCGGCGGCGGCCACCGCCAAGCTCGCGCCCGACGGCAAGAAGCCGGCGACCAAGCCGGGGGACGCCAAGGCGGCCTCGGCCTCCGGCACTCCGGCTGGCAAGCCGCCGGCGAAGAAGCCGGCGAACGCGGTGGCCGAATCCGCGACCGGCACCCGGAAGCCGGTGCAGGCAGCCAAGCCGGTGGAAGCGGCGGCGGCCCCGAAGCCCAAGCTGTTGTCCCCCAAGCCCCTGGCCATGCCGCGTCCGCCTGCTTCGGACGACGACGGCGCGCCCGCGGCAGCCACCTCCGCCGAGTAACCGGCTCCAAGCAGCCTTCGAAGGGCACGCGTCCCGCGCGGCGCAGGGCGGGTCGATATCGTGTCGATCCCAGATGCCGGTGGTGGTCCCGGCGCTGCTGTGTCGAGCGCATCTGGCCGGACCCCTTTGTTCTCTGACCTCTTCTTCTCCTGGCGGCGTTCGCTTCGCCCGGTGTGGCTTTGCTTGGTTTGGCTGCGCGCTTGGGCTTGGCCGGGCGGGCCACCGCCGAGCGCGGACGTGCTGGCCGGGACGGACCTCTCGCGTTGTCCCGCGCCGGGCGGAGGTGGGGCAGGGCGATCCAGGATGCAGGAGCCCCAATGCGTCGCCGGGGCGGCGGCACACGTGGCCTCCGGCCGGCTCGGTACGCGGCGGGCCTTGTCCGACAGCGCGCTCACCGTCGCCGCGTCCGGACAGCCGCCGTGTCCGGACCGCGCGCGTGGCTTCCGGCGCCGGTTTTTCGCCCCCACCTGACCACCCTTTGCGGGGGTGCGCGGGCGGGCGGGATGGGATAGCTTGGCCGCATGCCCGTTCCCGCATCCCAGGACGCCGCCCCGCTCCGCCGGGGGCCGCCGCCGCCTCTCCCCGTCACCGTGCTCACCGGTTTCCTGGGAGCCGGCAAGACCACCTTGCTCAACCGGCTGCTGGCCGATCCGGCGCTGGCGGACACCGCCGTTCTCATCAACGAATTCGGCGAGATCGGCCTCGATCATCTGTTCGTGCGGCCGGTGGAGGAGGGCATTGTCATGCTCTCCTCGGGCTGCCTGTGCTGCACCGTGCGCGGCGATCTGGTGGCGGCGCTGGAAGACCTGCTGCGCGGGCGCGACAATGATCGGCTGCCGCCGTTCAGCCGCGTCCTTATCGAGACCACCGGCCTTGCCGACCCGGCGCCGGTGCTGCACACCCTCATGACTCACCCCTATCTCGCCCTGCGCTACCGGCTCGACGGCCTCGTCTGCGTTATCGACGCGGTGAACGGGATGGCGACCCTCGATGCCCACGAGGAAGCGGTGAAGCAGGCGGCCATGGCCGACCGTCTGGTGCTGACCAAGACCGATCTGCTCGCCCCTGGCGGCGGCGCGTTCGATGCCCTGCGCGCCCGTTTGACGCGCCTCGCCCCCGGCGCTGTGCTGCTGGAGGCGCGGGACGCCAGCGCCGCCACCCTGCTCGGCGCCGGCCTCTACGATCCGTCCTCCAAGACACCGGACGTAGCCCGCTGGCTCGCCGCCGAGGCGGTGGCGGCTCAACAGGAGGCGGGCCAACAGGGCGGCGGCGATCCCAATCGTCATGACGGCCGCATCCGCGCCTTCACGCTCGCCACCGACGCCGCCATTCCCGCCGCCACCCTCGACCTGTTCCTGGACCTCCTGCGCGCCACCCACGGCGCCAGCCTGCTGCGGCTCAAGGGCATCGTGAAGCTCAAGGAGGAGCCGGAGGCACCGATCGTCTTGCATGGCGTGCAGCATGTGCTCCACCCGCCGGCGCGGCTGCCGGCCTGGCCTGACGACGACCGTCGCACCCGGCTGGTGATGATCGTGCGGGATCTCGACCCCAAGGTGATCGAGCGCCTGTTCAATGCCTTCCTCGGCGTGCCGGAGGTGGACGCCCCCGACCGCGCCGCCCTCACCGACAATCCCCTCGCGCCCCCCGGGTTGGTTCGATGAGCGACGATCCGGCCGCGATCCTGGCGTGGTGGCGGGCAGCCGGGCGCGCCCGCTGGTTCGGCGGCGGGCCGGCCTTCGATGCGGAGGTCCGCGCCCGCCTGCTGCCTCTCCATGAGGCGGTGGCGGCCGGCGCGCACGCCGACTGGCGGGAGACGGCGGATGGCGCGGCCGCTTTGCTGATTCTGCTGGACCAGGTGCCGCGCAACGTGTTCCGGGGCACGCCCCGCGCCTTCGCCACCGACGACAGGGCGCTCGCCGTCGCCGAGGCGGCGCTGGCGCGCGGCTTCGATCGGGCGGCGGAGGTGAACGCGCCGCCGAGCCTGCGCGGCTTCTTCTACCTGCCGTTCATGCATGCGGAGGACCTTCGCCACCAGCGCCGGTGCGTCGCCCTGTATCAATCGGCAGGGGAGGCGGAGGGGCTCGCGTTCGCCCAGGTGCATGAGGACGCCATCGCCCGCTTCGGCCGCTTCCCCCACCGCAACCGCATATTGGGGCGCGAGACGACGCCGGAGGAGCAGGCCTATCTCGATGGCGGCGGCTTCAGCGGCTGAGCCAGGCGTCGATGCCCCCGGCGGCCGCTACGCCGGTGGCGAAGCAGGTCTGTAGCAGGTAGCCGCCGGTGGGCGCCTCCCAGTCCAGCATCTCGCCGGCCGCGAACACCCCCGGCAGCCGCTTCAGCTGAAAATCCGGGCCCACCTCGTCCCAGGCCAGCCCTCCGGCGCTGGAGATGGCCCGGCTGAGATCGCCGGTGCCGGTGACGGCCAGCGGCACCGCCTTGATGATCCGGGCCAAGGCCAGCGGGTCGGGCGGGCGGGTGGCGCCGATGGCCTCGCGCAGCAGGCCCGCCGCCACCGGCGCAAGGCCGGCGGCCTTGCGCAGCAGGCTGGAGAAGGAGGGCCGGGAGCCGGCCGCGCCGAGCCGCGCGGCAAGGGCGGCGGTCTCCAGGTCGGGACGCAGGTCCACATGCAGCGCCACGGGACGCGGGCCCGGCTCCTCGCCGAGAGCGGAGCGGATGGCGCGGGACACCGCATAGATGGCGCCGCCCTCAAGGCCGGCCTCGGTCACCATGGCCTCGCCGCGCACCCGGACGCCGGCGCAGGTGACGGCGACGCGCTTGAGCGGCGTGCCGGCGAAGCGGGCGCGGAACAGGGGCGTCCAACTGACGCGCACGCCCATGTTGGCCGGCTTCAGTTCCGCCACCGCGAGGCCCTGCGCCCGCAGCGGCGCCACCCAGCCGCCATCGGTGCCGAGGCGTGGCCAGGAGCCGCCGCCCAGCGCCAGCAGCGTCGCCGCGGGCGCCAGGGTGATGTCGCCCTCGGGCGTGGCGAAGCGCGGGCGTCCGTCCGCGTCCCAGCCCAGCCAATGATGGCGGGGGTGGATGCTCACGCCCTGGGCGGCGAGGCGCCGCAGCCAGGCCCGCAGCAGCGGACTCGCCTTGAAACTGTGGGGAAAGACCCGGCCGCTGCTGCCCACGAATGTGGGCTCCCCGAGTCCCTCCGCCCAGGCGCGCAGGTCGTTCGGCCCGAACACGCGCAAGGCCGGTTCCAGCCGCGCCGCCGCCGCGCCGTAGCGGGCGAGGAAGGCGTCGAACGGTTCGGAATGGGTGAGGTTGAGCCCGCCGCGCCCGGCCATCAGGAACTTGCGCGCGGGGGAGGGCATCTTGTCGTGCACGGCGACGGCGTGGCCGGCTGCGGACAGGCGCTCGGCGGCGATCAGGCCGGCCGGTCCGGCGCCGATGATGAGGACGGAAGCTGAAGCCATGGGCTGCGCGGACCTTCGGCGCCGGCGGGCCACCGGCTGCTGGGAGCGCTCTTAAAGGGTTTCCCCGCCGGGGGGCAACCGGGCCAGCGGGTGAGGGAGGCCCGGTTGGTGCCGGTCGAGGCCCGGGGCCGATGGCACGAGGCGCGCCCGTCCCGCCGCCTTCCCCAGTGGCATGCACAAGAAAGAGGGCGCGCGCGGGGGGGCGGGCGGGACCCGAAACCTCCTTTTAATGTCACCCGCCTATGCCTGGATGGATAGTGCGTAGCTGTGGGTTTGCTCCGATGTCGTCTTCGAACCAGCCTCCGAGAATGGTGAATTTCCCCTCGCTCCTGGTTTCGGAGGAGGACGAGGGCGTGGCCCTCGAGAATCTGGGCGGCTCCACGGTCCATAGCTGGATCAACGCCGATTTCGTGCCGAGCTGGCTGCGGCCGTTCACGCTCGACCAGAACACCCGCTTTACCCGTACGCCGGACCACTTCCTGCGCCCGCCGGAGGAGGCGCCGCCGGATGTGCCGCTGCCCAGCTACGGCACCGCCGGGGCATCGTGGCATTTCCTGGAGATGCCGCTGGACGTTGCCGATGAGCCGCCGCCGGTGCCGAGCGTGCGCGCCGATCTCGAAGCCCTGGAGCAGGCGTTCGCCGACCTGCCCGCCCTGCGCGCGCCCCGTGACGGTCGCGATATGCCGTTCGGCGCGGAGGCGGACAGCGCCAGCACCGCCGAGGGCTGGAGCGTGGACGAGCACGGGGTCGAGACGGTCCTGTCGTGGCACGATGCACGGCAGAACGAGCCCGGCCTCGGCGAGGGCCGCAGCGGCGATCCCGAGATCGCCGCGCCGATGGCGGTGATGACGGATGCCGGTCCCGTCGCGGTGCCAGAGCTCGGGACGGCAGCGGATGCGAGCCATCCGGTGGCCGGCTTCGCGGTCACGATGCCGCCCGAGGACGTGTCGGAAACGCCCGCCACAGCCGACGCCATGGCACAGGAGGCGCCCGGCGCTTCGCAGTTCGAGAGCGACGCGATGGTTTCCGTGGCAGAGCCCGCGGTCGCGGCGGCGCTGGATCTTGGGTGCGGCGTCCTCACGGCGGCGCCGGTTGGCGATCTCGTCGACGGCATGGCCGCCAGCGTGGCAGCGCCGTTCGCAACCGACCTGACGCTCCTTGACGCGAATCCGCGGCCGGAGGTGAGCGAGAGCGTCGCTTTCGCCGCCATTGTCGACCAAGCCGCTGCCGATTTCGTGGCGGCGGTGGAGAATATGGACGCGACCCCGGCCGACCTCGCCGTGGCCGGTGACTTTGACGGCGCGGCCGATGATGCCGACCTCGTGTCCGTGCCCCTCGACGGGGCGCCCTTCGATGGCACGCTGGCGCAGCTGACGGCGGCGGCGCTCGACGGTGCATCTGCTTTGCTCGGCGCCGGCCCGTCGCTGGAACCCGCCGCCGCCGCGACTCTGGCGGTGGCGGATGGCTTCGAGGCCGGCGCCGCGCCGTCCGATGCGGGGCCCGATGACGTGATGGCCGAGGCTTCGGCCCCGATGATCCCACCGGCATTCGACATGGGGCCCGACGTGCTGCCCGAGCCGGCAGTCGGCTTGGCGTCCGACTTGGCGTCCCACTTGGCGTCCGACTTGGCGTCCCACTTGGCGTCCGACTCGGCGCCTGAGGTGGCGTGTGACCCGGCGCGTGAATTGGAGCCGGTGCCGCCGGAGCCTGTCGCGGCCGAGTCGGCGGATGCGGAACGGGCCGACATGGAGCTGATCGCTCCGGTGACGGCCGCTCCGGCGCCCGTCGTCGTTGAAGCGGCCGAGATTCCCGCGCCCGCCCCGGTGGCGGTTGATGCAATGTCTGAGGCGCTGGCCCCCGCGCACCTGCGCCCGCTGGCGCGGCTGATCGTGGTGGGCCGGCTGGCCCTGCCGGCGATCGGGGAACAGGACCTGTTGCCGCCTGAGCCGGTGGCGCCCGCCCCCGAGGTGGAGACGGCGACCCGCGCCGCCAGCCTCATCAGCGCCCATTTCGCCTGGCAGCCCTATAATCTGAGCATCAACGCCGGCGCCCCGCCCGTGGCCGCCGGGCCGGCTGCCGGTGACGCGATCGAACCCGCGCCGGCTGCGGAGGCGGACGCCGTCAGCGCGCCCGTGCCTGCTTTGCCAGTGGCCGCCGGGCTGCCGGCGGTGGTGCCGGTGGCGGAACCGGCCCACGATGCCTTCGGCTATCATCTGCCGCCCATCGACCTGCTGCGCGAGCCGCCGGCGCTGGAGCCCGATTACGAGCTGTCCGAGGAGTTCCTCGACCAGAGCTCGGCCATGCTGCAGCAGGTCCTGCGCGACTTCGGCATCCGCGGCGAGGTCATCGACGCCAACCCCGGCCCGGTGGTGACCCTCTACGAGTTCGAGCCGGCGCCGGGCGTGAAGTCGTCGCGGGTGATCGCGCTCGCCGCCGACATCGCCCGCTCCATGAGCGCGGTGAGCGTGCGCGTGGCGGTGGTGGAAGGGCGCAACGTGATCGGCATCGAGCTGCCCAACCGGCGGCGCGAGACCGTGTGGCTGCGCGAGCTTCTGGCCGCCCACGAGTTCGATGAGGCCCGCGCCAAGCTCGGCTTCTGCCTGGGCAAGACCATCGGCGGCGCGCCGGTGATCGCGGACCTTGCCCGCATGCCGCATCTGCTGGTGGCCGGCACCACCGGGTCGGGCAAGTCGGTGGCCATCAACACCATGATCCTGAGCCTGCTCTACCGGCATACGCCGGATGCCTGCCGGCTCATCATGATCGATCCCAAGATGCTGGAACTCAGCGTCTACGAGGGCATCCCGCACCTGTTGACCCCGGTGGTGACCGACCCCAAGAAGGCCATCATCGCCCTCAAGTGGGCGGTGAAGGAGATGGAGGACCGCTACCGCAAGATGGCGCGGCTCGCGGTGCGCAACATCGACGGCTACAACGCCCGCATGGCCGAGGCGCGCGAGAAGGGCGAGGTCATCAAGCGCCAGGTGCAGGTGGGCTTCGACAAGGAAAGCGGCGAGGCGCTCTTCGAAGAGCAGGAGATGAACCTCACCGCGCTGCCCTATATCGTCATCATCGTCGACGAGATGGCCGACCTGATGATGGTCGCCGGCAAGGAGATCGAGGGCGCCATCCAGCGTCTCGCCCAGATGGCCCGCGCCGCCGGCATCCACCTGGTGATGGCCACCCAGCGCCCCTCGGTGGACGTCATCACCGGCACCATCAAGGCCAATTTCCCCACCCGCATCTCGTTCCAGGTGACCTCCAAGATCGACAGCCGCACCATCCTCGGCGAAATGGGAGCGGAGACGCTGCTGGGCCAGGGCGACATGCTGTTCATGGCCGGCGGCGGGCGCATCACCCGCGTGCACGGGCCGTTCGTCTCCGACCAGGAGGTGGAGCACGTGGTGGCTTTCCTGAAAGCGCAGGGCGGCCCGGAATACCTGGAGGACGTGGTCCAGGACGAGGAGGCCGAGGGCCCCGCCGGCTCCGACGACGCGGTGTTCGACAAGGGGGAGCTGGGGGAGAGCGGCGGCGACCTCTACGACCAGGCGGTGGCGATCGTGCTGCGCGACCGGAAGGCCTCCACCTCCTACATCCAGCGCCGCTTGCAGGTGGGCTACAACAAGGCCGCCAGCCTCATGGAGCGCATGGAGAACGAGGGCATCGTCGGCCCGGCCAACCACGCCGGCAAGCGCGAGATCCTCTCCTTCGGGCGGGACCGCGACGACGACCGCTGAGCGGTCGAGGGGCAGGACCCCGGGACGCGCCCTGGGACGCGTCCGCGCTCCGCCCGCCGCTCCGCCCGGGCGGAGCGGCGGGCGGGGTTCATGACTTGCCGCTCATGACTTGCCGCTCATGACTTGCCGCTCATGACTTGCCGCTCATGACTTGCCGCTCATGACTTGCCGCTCATGACTTGGCCCAGCCCCTTCGCTGGCGCCGGGACGGCCCGGCGAAGGCTCCCTGCAGCAAGGTCACGACCCCCGGCGGCTCTGCCAACCTCCGGCCGCCCGGTTTCCTGCCGGGGTCAGGCGGCAGCGGCGAAGTCGGCCACGAAGGTGTCCACCACCTTGCGCAGCTCGACCGCCTGCCCCGATAGGCCGGACGACAGGGCCATGAGCTGAGTGGAGGCGGCTCCGGTCATGCCGGCCGCCTGTCCCACGCCGGAAATATTCTGCATCACCTGATGGGTGCCGGTGGCGGCCCGCTGGCAGTTGTGGGCAATCTCGGCGGTGGCCGCGCTCTGCTGCTCCACCGCGCCGGAGATGGCCGAGGCGATCTCCTTGATGGTGGAGATGACCTGGGCGATGCCGCCCATGGATTTCACCGAGCTGTCGGTCGCCTGCTGGATTTCGGCGATCTTGGCGCCGATGTCCTCGGTGGCCCTGGCGGTCTGGTGGGCCAGTTCCTTCACCTCTTCCGCCACCACCGCGAAGCCACGGCCGGCTTCGCCCGCCCGCGCCGCCTCGATGGTGGCGTTGAGGGCGAGAAGGTTGGTCTGGTCGGCGATGCTGCGGATGAGGTTGATGACATCGCCGATGGCCGCCGCCGCCGCCGCCAGCTCGGCGATGCGGGCGTTGGACGTTTCCGCCTCGGTGAAGGCGGTGTCGGCGATCTGGACCGAATGGGCCACCTGGCTGCTGATTTCGCGGATGGAGGCGGCCATCTCCTCGGAGGAGGCGGCGACGGTCTCCACGTTGGCGGTGGCTTCCTCCGCCGCGCCGGCGACCACGTTCGCCTGCTGCGAGGTCTGCTCGGCGGTGGCGGAGAGGTTCTTGGCCGCGTCAGCGACCTCCGAGGAGGAGCCGGCGAAGCCGGCGGCAAGCTGCTGCATGCGCGCCACGAAGGCGGTGGCAAGGGTTTCGCGCCGGGCCAGGACGTTGCGTTCGGCGATCTCGTGGGTTGCCTGCTCCCGCTTCAGGCGCTCGCCCTCGCGCATGCGGTCGCGCATGTAGACCACGCTCTTGCCGATGGCGCCCACCTCGTCGGTGCGGGCAGCGGTGGCGATCTCCACGCCCAGGTCGCCGTCGCCGATGGCGCGCAGGTCCGCCGACAGGGCGTCCAGTGGCCGGGTGATGGAGCGCGAGAAGAAGAAGGCGGCGGCGCCGAGCACCGCCAGCACGGCGACGATGACGAGGCCGAGCACTTTCAGGTCGGCGTAGAAGGTGGCGTCGATGTCGTCCATGTACACGCCGGACAGGACCACCCATTTCCAGGGTGCGAACGGCGCTTCGTAGGAGATCTTGTGTACCGGGGTCCGGTCCGGGCCCGGGCGGGGGAAATAGAAGCTGGTGAAGCCGCCGCCGGCCTTGGCATTGGCGATCTGGCGCTGGACGAACAACTGGCCCTTCGAGTCGGTCTCGTTGATGCGGTCTATGTTTTCGAGGTCGGGCCGGATGGCGTGCAGCACGCCCCGGCCGTCGAAGTCATAGACGAACAGATAGTTCGTGTCGTCGTACCGGGTCTGGTGGATCAGGTCGGCCGCCCGCCTTCGGGCCTCGTCCCCGGTGATCTTGCCGTCCAGCGCGGCCTGGTGGAGGCCCTTGATCTGAGAAATGACGGCTTCCACGACATGGCTCACGTCGCGCTTGCGTTCCTTGATCATGTTGCTCCGCAAATCCGCCAGCAGCACGGCGGTAATGGCGAGCAGGCCGACCATGAATGCCCCGACCAGAAGGAGAATTCTGACTTTGATCGAAACGGAACGCATGCGGAGTGTCCTGCTCTTGATCGTCTCTGCGGTCTCATGAATTATTGAGGGGCTGAAACCGGATTGTATAGCTTGAAAGCGGGACCTCCACCGCATTGCTCCCCGCGCCGATGGACGCAGAGGCGTGCCGCGCGCGTTTTGAATACCGCTCGTCACCGCGCTGCCAGCGCGATAACCGGGAACTGGACGCTCGGTCTTCTGGATTTCACTTTTCGCGAACCGTTTGCATCCGGGGGCAAAGCCTTCTGGACTGCATTTCGCCAGATCTGGTCCTCGCCCCAGATCACCGCCGCTCGGATCGGTTCCTCGGCGTGGCGTGGTCGGCTCCGATAGGTCGCACCGGGACGCCGGACAGGGGGGCGCCACTGCGCTCGCTCGTTATCGCTCCGCGCCCGCGCGGAAGGGGGGGAGAGACGTTATTCGTGATAGGCGATCCAGAACTTAGCCTGATCAACTAAATATCTGCCACCACTTGTATAAAAAATTTACTCACATAAATTTATCGTTAGATCTATGATGGGAGAATTCTTGTGACTATTACATTTAGGGGTGGCGGGATGAGCTTATGACTACGCATCTCGCCCGAGACATTCTGTCCCCGGCCGCGCGGTCCATGGCCGTCACCCTGTGGGCTGCGTTCGCTGCATAGCGCGATCGTGTGCAATCCCTCAGCCGCCGCCTCGCCGAGACGACACGCAGCTACACGCACGGTCGAACCGATCCGCACCGGCATCGTGTCGGAGAAAGCCTCCGACGCAGATCGCGAGCGGCCACCTCTCCTCGAAGGCGACGCGGGATCCCTGCACGCCGCGCAGAAGACGGCCCGCGACAACGAGGCGAGCATCGCCAGCGCCGTTGAAGCTGTCGGCCGATACGTCACGCCCTTCCGTCCTGCGTCAGGCATCAGGTCTCGCAGCCCGTTGGACAGCTCGATCAGGGTGCGGCCCCATGACCTGGTTGGCGTCGGGCCTGGGTTGTGATTCCCGGCATCCGGGAGGACGTGCCGATGAAACGGGACCTGTTCTGGCTGATGGATGCGCAGTTTGCGCGGATCGCGCCCGATCTGCCGAATGACATGCGCGGCAAGCCGCGTGTGGATGACCGCCGGGTGATCGGCGGGATCATCCATGCGCTGAAGTCCGGCGGACGCTGGATCGATGTGCCAGCCGACCATGGTCCGCGCAAGACCCTTTACAATCGCAATGTCCGCGGGGGCCGCCAAGGGGGGAGCGGCCTCTTCCAGGCGCTTTCCAGGCGCTCGCCGGAGCCGGCGGGCCGCCCGCGCAGGTGCTGATCGACAGCTCCGCCGTCAAGGCCCCCGGCTCGGCCTCGGGCGGGACAGGGGGGAGCGGGCCCAGGCCATCGGCCGCCCCCGGAACGCCCGCGCCGCCAGGATCCACGCGCTGACCGACCGCAGCGGCCGGCCCATCGCCTTCCTGCTCACCGGCGGCCAGGTGGCCGGCCGCACAGCCGCGGCGAGCTTGCTCCGGCAGATGCCGAACGCCCGCATCCTGCATGGGGACAAAGGCTGCGACAGCAACGCGGTCCGCCGTCAGGTGGAACAGGCGGGCACCCGGCCGAACATCCCGCCCAAGGCCAAGCGGCGCTGGAAACCCTGCGCCTTTCCAGCGCTCTACGGGGATCGCAACGCCATCGAACGCATGTCCTGCCGGCTGAAGGACTTCCGGCGTGTCGCCACCCGCCACGACCGCCTCGCCGCCACCTTCCCCACCGCCACCGTCTGCGACTGGTTGTGAGTCTGGATCCTAACGCGGCGCCCGCGGTACGGAGGGCGTGCATCGCCCTTCTGCTATGCGCCGGCAAAGGTCAGATCCGCACCTCGGCGGCGAGGAAGTCCACGAAGGCGCGGATACGGGCAGAGAGCGGGCCGGAGCCGCCCATGTAGACCGCGTGCACGTCGACGGCGTCGCCCGGGTTGAGATGCTCCAGCACTGGTACCAAGCGGCCATCGGCCACCTCCGCCCGCACCTGGAATTCGGCGAGCCGCGCCAGGCCCAGGCCGGCCAGGGCGAGGGCGTGCATGGCCTCGCCGTCGCTCACCAGCGCGTTGCCGCGCGGCGGCACCGAGACGATGCCGCCGGCGCCGTCGCGGAACGGCCAGCCCTCGACGATGCGGCTGAAGGAGAAGCCCAGCATGTTGTGCCGGGCGAGATCGTCCGGCGTTTGCGGCATCCCCATGCGGGCAAGATAAGCGGGGGCCGCCACCACCATGGCGCCGCTGTTGGCGATCTTGCGCGCCACGAGACGGGACTCGCGCATGGGGCCGACCCGGATGGCCACGTCGGCCCGCTCCTCCATCAGGTCCACCACCCGGTCGGTGACCGTCACCTCGATGCTCATCTGCGGGTGAGCCTCGAGGAAGGGGGGCACCAGCGGCAGCAGATAGGCCATCGCGAAGTTTACCGAGCTGTTGACCCGAAGCCGCCCGCGCGGGGCGGCGCCGGCGGCGGCCTCCTGCTCGGCGGCGGCGATCTCGTCGAGAATGCGCGCCGAGCGCTCATAGAAAGCGGCGCCCTCGGGCGTGAGCTGGAGCCTGCGGGTGGTGCGCACCATGAGCCGCACCCCCAGCCGCCGCTCCAGCCGCGCCACCAGCTTGCTCACCGCCGAAGGGGTGAGGCCGGAGGCGCGGGCGGCGGCGGAAAAGCCGCCCCGTTCCACCACGCGGGTGAACACCTCCATCTCGGTGAATCGGTTGGGATCGCGATACGGCTCCTGGCCCATCTGTGACTTCAAATCAGGAATGCTATGACCTTCCGCATGCTAGTTCATGAGCCGTCTGGGGTCCATGTTGCGTTGCATCCGCCCGGCGGGATCGGGCCTCCTTTCGAGAAAGCGCGCAATCATGCCAGTCGCACTTTATGCGCTCGCTGCCGGCGCATTCGGCATCGGCGTCACGGAATTCGTCATCATGGGCCTGCTGCTGGAGGTCAGCGCCGATCTTGGCGTTTCCATCTCCGCCGCTGGCCTGCTCATTTCTGGCTATGCCCTGGGCGTGGTGGTGGGAGCGCCGCTGCTCACCGCGCTCACCGCCCGCTGGCCGCGCAAGAACGTTCTGCTGGGGCTGATGGCCGTGTTCACTTTGGGCAACCTCGCCTGCGCCCTGGCGCCCGATTATGGATGGCTGATGGCGGCGCGGGTGCTCACCTCCTTTGCCCATGCCACCTTCTTCGGCGTCGGCTCGGTGGTGGCCACCGACCTCGTGCCCGCCAACAAGAAGGCGTCCGCCATCGCCATCATGTTCACCGGCCTCACTGTGGCGAACATTCTGGGCGTGCCGTTCGGCACCTGGCTCGGCCAGCTCGCCGGCTGGCGCGCCACGTTCCTGGCGGTCACCGGCGTTGGGCTGGTGGCGCTCGCCATCATCGCCACCCTGGTGCCGAAGGACCACGGCGTGCCGGCGGCCACCCGCCTTGCCGACGATCTCAAGGTGCTGCGCCGGCCGGCGCTGCTGCTGGGGCTCGCCACCACGGTGCTGAGCTGGGTCGGCGTGTTCGCCGCCTTTACCTACATCGCGCCCATGCTGACGCGCATCGCCGGCTTCTCCGAGGCGGCCGTGTCCCCCATCCTGCTGGTGTTCGGCGCCGGCCTGGTGGTGGGCAATCTCGCCGGAGGGCGCTTCGCCGACCGCTGGCTGGTACCGACCGTCTACGGCAGCCTGGGCCTGCTGGCGGTGGTGCTGGTGGCACTGGCGCCGGCCCTCGACAACAAGATCGCCGCCGTGGTGGCGGTGGGCGTGCTGGGCGCGGTGGCCTTCGCCACGGTGGCGCCGCTGCAGATGTGGGTCTTGAAAAAGGCCGAGGGCGCCGGGCAGACCTTCGCTTCGTCCTTCAACATCGCGGCCTTCAACCTGGGCAATGCCATCGGCGCCGCGCTGGGCGGCTTCATCATCGATGCCGGGCCGGGGCTGTGGGCGGTGCCGCTGGTGGCGGGCGTGGTGCCGGTGGCGGCGATGGCGACCGCCTATCTCTCGGAGCGGCGCGCCGGCCCCGAGGTCGAGGACGCCGCCTGCGCCGTGGAGAACGCCTGAGCGGGCCCGGGCCCGCGGCCGAACCGAAACGGGGACCGGCATGCCGGTCCCCGCGCGATGCCGAGCGGAAGCGCTGGCCGGAGCCGCGCGGGCTCAGATGGTCTGGTTGTAGGCGCCGACTTCCGGATGGGTGCGCAGCACGCTGTCCACTTCCGCGAACATCTCGCGCATCCGGGCCTCGGAAACCGGGCTCTCCACCACCACCACCAGCTCCGGCTTGTTGGAGGAGGCGCGCACCAGGCCCCACGAGCCATCCTCGCAGGTGACGCGCACGCCATTGACGGTGACCAGGTCGCGGATCTTCTGGCCGGTCACCAGCGCCCCCTCGGCGGCCTTCGCCTCGTAGTGCTGCACCACCTTCTCGACGATGCCATACTTGGCCTCGTCGGCGCAGTGGGGCGACATGGTGGGAGACGACCAGGTCTTGGGCAGCCCCTCGCGCAGCTCCGCCAGCGACTTGCCGGGGGCGCGATCCAGCATGTCGAGCACGGCGATGGCGGAAACCAGGCCATCGTCATAGCCGCGCCCCACCGGCGCGTTGAAGAAATAGTGGCCGCTCTTCTCGAAGCCGACCAGGGCGCCGCTCTCGTTCACCCGCCGCTTCATGTAGGAATGGCCGGTCTTCCAGTAGTCGGCCTTCACGCCCAGCGCGATCAGCTCCGGATCGGTGGCGAACAGGCCGGTGGACTTCACATCCACCACGAAGGTGGACCCGGGGTGCAGCTTGGCGAGGTCCCGGGCCAGCAGAACACCCATCTTGTCGGCGAAGATCTCCTCGCCGGTGTTGTCCACCACGCCGCAGCGGTCGCCGTCGCCGTCGAAGCCCAGCGCCAGGTCGGCGTTGTGCTCCAGCACCGCGTCGCGCATGGCGTGGAGCATCTCCAGGTCTTCGGGATTGGGGTTGTACTTGGGGAAGGAGTGGTCGAGCGCGCAGTCGAGCGGGATCACCTGCGCGCCCAGCGCCTCGATCACGCGCGGGGCGAAGGCGCCGGCGGTGCCGTTGCCGCAGGCCACCACCACCTTCAGCGGCCGCTTGAGCTTGGGCCGGTCGGTGAGGTCGTTCACATAGACGTCCGGGAAATTCTCCACGAAATGATAGGCGCCGCCGCCACGCAGATCGAAGCGGGCGGCAAGCACGATCTCCTTCAGGCGGGTCATCTCGTCCGGCCCGAAGGTGAGCGGGCGGTTCACGCCCATCTTCACGCCGGTCCAGCCGTTGTCGTTGTGGGAGGCGGTCACCATCGCCACCGCCGGCACGTCCAGGGCGAACTGGGCGAAATAGGCCATCGGCGACAGGGCGAGGCCGATGTCGTGCACCTTGATGCCCGCCGCCATCAGCCCGCTCACCAGCGTGTACTTGATGGAGGAGGAATAGCCGCGGAAGTCGTGGCCGGTCACGATCTCCGGCCGTACCCCCATCTCATGCATCAGCGTGCCGAGGCCCATGCCCAGCGCCTGGATGCCCATCAGGTTGATTTCCTTCTGGAACAGCCAGCGGGCGTCGTATTCCCGGAACCCCGTCGGCTTCACCATGGGCTCGGATTCATAGGCGTAGGTGTTGGGCGTCAGGACGGGCTTCGGGATCGGGAACATGAAGCGCTTCTCCATACGGCATGCCAAGCGTGTCTTCTGGGTCGGGGGGCATAGCACGAAAAGTGTGACCTAATCAGTGATGCCGGCACGAAGTTCGCGCGCAGGGGCGCGCATGGACGGGTGTGCGCGAGCCCCGCTACACTTTTATGTTTATTTTCCCGTTAATGCTCTCTTAAATTGCGAAAACGTGCAGTGCACAACCAGTGCGTGGCAGCGCAAGGAGAGGACATGTCCGACACCGCGAACAGCTTCAAGTTTTCCACGGTGCTCCGGTGATCGCAGAACTGCTGATCCCGTCCTGGCCGATCTCCCTGCCGCTCTGCTGGTTCCTGGCGTACCGTTTCTATCGCGCCGGCGCGCCGGAGGGCGGCTCCATCACCGATCTGCACGCCGCAGCCGAACTGCACCGCTCCGGCGCCCTCACCGACGAGGAGCTCGAGCGGATCAAGCTCAAGGCCCTGCGCGGCACCTGAGGCCGATCGCCCGCGACGGCGCAGGAAAGCCGCGCGGCCTCGCTCCCGGCGAGACCGCGCGGCCGCATCATCATCCGCGCAGCACCGCGCCAGTCTTCTTGGTCACCTCGGCGACGATCTTACCCGCCACCTCGTCGATCTCCTTGTCGGTCAAGGTGCGCTCGCGCGGCTGGAGGGTGACTTCCACCGCCACCGACTTCTTGTCCGCCTCGATGCCCGCCCCCTCGTAGAGATCGAACAGGCCGACGCCGGTGATGAGCTTCTTGTCGGCCCCCTGGGCAGCCTTCAGGATGTCCGCCGCCGGCACCTGGCGCCCCACCACGAAGGCGAAATCGCGCGTCACCGGCTGGAACGGGGACAAGTCGAGCTGCGGCTTCGCCCGCGTCGGCTTGGCCTTGGGCTCGGGGATCTTGTCGAGCACGATCTCGAACGCAACCAGCGGCCCGTCCACGTCCAGCGCTTCCAGCACCAGCGGATGGATCTCGCCGAAATGGGCCATGGCGTTCGACCCCAGGCGCAAGGTGCCGGAGCGTCCGGGATGGTACCAGGAGGGCGCGTCGGCGGTGACCTGGAGGTTCGCGGCCGGCGCGTTGGCGGCGGCCAGCGCCGCCAGGGCATCGGCCTTGGCGTCGAAGGCATCCACGCGCCCCGCCGCCCCCGCCCAATGGCGGCCGGCGCCGAACGGCTTGGCGCTGCCGTGGCGCACGCCGGAGGCGTGCTGGCGCTGGTCGGCCGGCTGGTCGCCGGCGAACACCTGGCCCACCTCGAACAGGGCGGTATCGGCGAAGCCCTTGGCGGCATTGGCCTTGGCGGCGCGGATAAGCCCCGGCAGCAGGCTCGGCCGCATGTCGGACAACTCCGCGGCGATGGGATTGGACAGCGCCACCGCCGGCGCCCCGCCGCCGAACTGCTCGGCCTCGGCGTGGGAAACGAACGACCAGGTCACGGCCTCCACCAGCCCGCGCGCGGCGAGCGCCCGGCGCGCCTTGCGGCTGCGCCGCTGCAGCGGGGTGAGGATGGGCTTCCTGGCATCGTCGCCGCGCGGCAGCTCGGTGGAGGGCACGCGCTCCAGGCCCAGGATGCGCACCACCTCTTCCACCAGGTCCGCCTTGCCCTCGATGTCGCCGCGCCAGGAGGGCGGCACCACGTCCAGCACCGGCGCGGCGCCGGAGACGGCGAAGCCCAGGGCGCCGAGCACATGGCGGATTTCCTGCTCGCTGGCCTCAAGGCCGGTGAGGCGCTTCACCTCGGTGAGCGGGAAGGCGATGGTGCGGGTGGTGTCGGGAATGGCGCCCGCCAGCACCACCTCGGACGGCGTGCCGCCGCAGATGTCGAGGATCAGGTGGGTGGCCAGGTCCAGCCCCGGCAGGGTGAAGGCGGGATCGATGCCGCGCTCGAAGCGGAAGCGGGCGTCGGAATTGAGCCCCAGCCTGCGCCCGGTCTGGGCGATGTTGATGGGGTCCCACAGGGCCGATTCCACCACCACGTCGGTGGTGGCCTCGTCGCAGCCGGACGCCTCGCCGCCCATGACCCCGGCCAGGCTCTCCACGCCGGCGTCGTCGGCGATGACGCACATGGTGTCGTCGAGGGTGTAGGTCTTGCCGTCGAGGGCCAGCAGGGTCTCGCCCGCCCTGGCCCGGCGCACCACCAGATCACCCTTCACCTTGCCGCCATCGAACACGTGGAGCGGGCGGTTGCGGTCGAAGGTGAGGAAGTTGGTGACGTCCACCAGCGCGTTGATGGGGCGCAGGCCGATGGCGCGCAGCTTGTCCTGCATCCATTGCGGCGAGGGCCCGTTCTTCACGCCGCGAATGACGCGCAGGGCGAAGGCGGGGCACAGCGACGGGGTGTCGCCGAAGTCGAGGCGCACATTGACGGGCGCGGGGAAGGCTCCCTCCACCGGCTTGATGCGCGGCGCCATCAGCTCGCCGAGGCCGGCGGCGGCGAGATCCCGCGCCACGCCGGCGACGCCGAGGCAATCGGCGCGGTTGGGCGTCACGGCGATCTCCACCACCGGGTCGTCGAGGCCGATCACCTGCGCAAACGGGGCGCCGACGGGGGCATCCGCCGGCAGCTCCAGGATGCCGTCGTGCTCTTCGGAGAGGCCGAGCTCGCGCGCCGAGCACAGCATGCCCCGGCTTTCCACGTCGCGGATCTTGCCGATCTTGAGCTGCATCCCGCTGGTGGGGATGACGGTGCCGGGGGCCGCGAACACGGTCTTCAGGCCGGCGCGGGCATTGGGCGCCCCGCACACCACCTGCACCGGCTCGCCGGTGCCGATGGACACCGAGCACACCTGCAGCTTGTCCGCATTGGGGTGCTTGGCGGCGGCGAGGATCTCTCCCACCACGAAGGCCGAAAGCGCCTTGGCCTTGTCCTCCACTCCTTCGACCTCCAGGCCGATGAGGGAGAGGCGCTCGACGATGGCCTCGAAGGACGCGGTGGGCTCCAGGTGCTCCTGAAGCCAGGAATAAGTGAACTTCATGGGTCCTGCTCCTTACGCGCTCAGGCCGCCGGCCAGGGTGGGCAGGTCGAGCGGGCGGAAGCCGTAGTGGGAGAGCCAGCGCATGTCGGCCTCGAAGAAGGCGCGCAGGTCGCTCATGCCATATTTCAGCATGGCGATGCGGTCGATGCCCATGCCCCAGGCAAAGCCCTGGTATTCATCCGGATCGAGCCCGCAATTGCGCAGCACATTGGGGTGCACCATGCCGCAGCCGAGGATCTCCAGCCAGTCGCTGCCCTCGCCGAAGCGGATCTCGCCCGGGCGGGAGCGGTCGCACTGGATGTCGACTTCCATGGATGGCTCGGTGAAGGGGAAGAAGGAGGGGCGAAAGCGCATTTTCACCCCTTCCACCTCGAAGAAGGCCTTGCAGAATTCTTCCAGGATCCATTTCAGGTGCCCGAGGTGGGCGCCCTTGTCGATCACCAGGCCTTCCACCTGGTGGAACATGGGGGTGTGGGTCTGGTCGCTGTCGCAACGATAGGTGCGGCCGGGGCAGATGACGCGGATGGGCGGCGTCTTCGACTGCATGGTGCGCACCTGCACCGGCGAGGTGTGGGTGCGCAGCACCTTGCGGGCGCCGGTGGCGTCCGGGGGCAGGAAGAAGGTGTCGTGCATCTCGCGGGCGGGATGGCCGGGCGGGAAGTTCAGCGCGGTGAAATTGTGGAAGTCGTCCTCGATGTCCGGGCCTTCCGCCACCGAGAAGCCCATGTCGGCGAAAATGGCGGTCAGCTCCTCCATCACCTGCGAGATGGGATGGATGCGCCCGGTCTCGGCCGGGGTCTCGCGCACGGGAAGGGTCACGTCCACGGTCTCGGTGGCGAGGCGCGCCTGGAGCGCCTGCGTCCGCAGGGCCGCCTTGCGCTTGCCGATGAGCTCCTGCACCCGATCGCGCAGGCCGTTGATGGCCGGGCCCTTCACCTTGCGCTCGTCGGGCGTCATGCCGCCGAGGGACTTCAGGAGCTCGGAGACCTGCCCCTTCTTGCCGAGCGCGGAAATGCGCACCTGCTCCAGGGCGGCTTCGTCGCCGGCCCGCAGGACGGCGGTGCCGATCTCCTGCTCCAGGGCGTCGAGGGCGGCGGGGTCGGTGGTGACGGGGTCGGACATGGGAGGTCCTTCAGCTGCCAGTCGTCGCGGAGGCGCGCCCCGCACAGGGGCCATGCCGTGGCGGCCGGGACATTGGGGTCGCCGGCCGGGTCGGGCGAGGGTCGCGCCGCTTATAGAGGGGGAGGCCACAAGCGGAAAAGCCCCGCACGGTGAACCGCCGGGGCTTCTCTTTAAGGTCTCGGAAGGCGGAAGGGTCAGGCCAGGGCGGCCTTGGCCTGCTCCACCAGGGCCTTGAACGCCTCGGGCTCATGGATGGCGATATCCGAGAGCACCTTGCGATCGACCTCGATCCCGGCCTTGCCGAGACCATCGATAAATCGCGAATAGGTGAGGTCGAGATCGAGCGCGCGCACGCCGGCATTGATGCGCTGGATCCACAAGGCGCGGAAATTCCGCTTCTTCACCTTGCGGTCGCGATACGCATACTGCATCGACCGCTCGACGGCGGACTTCGCGGCGCGGATGGTATTCTTGCGACGGCCGTAAAAGCCCTTGGCGGCTTTGTAGACCTTCTTGTGCTTGGCGTGGGCGGTAACGCCACGTTTCACGCGGGCCATGGAATTGCTCCTTCAGATCGCTTGGGGCGTCAGCCGTTAGGCAGGAAGTGCTTGCGGATGACCCGCCCGTCACTTTCGCTCAGGATGGTGGTGCCGCGCAGGTTGCGGATCTGGTTGTTGGTGCGCTTGATCATGCCGTGGCGCTTGCCGGCCTGGGCGGCGATGACCTTTCCAGTACCCGTGAGGCGGAAGCGCTTCTTGGCTCCCGACTTGGTCTTCATCTTGGGCATTTGGCTCTCCGTGGCCGCGACCTCTCGCGCCTTGCGGGCGGGGACGCTCAGCCTCTTGTTGCTGTTGAGCGAGACGAACCGTCGCGGCAGCCCTTTTTCGCCGGCCGGTCCGAAGGCGCGTTGGTTACAGGAGGCCGGCGCGAAAGGCAAGGGGAGGGCGACAAGGGAGGGTGGCCGCCGGCAAAGGCGCGCCGGCCCGTCACAGCGGGCGGAACCCCAGATTGCGCGGCGCCTGGTTCGCCGTCAGCCAGGATGGCCAGCCCCAGATCGCCTCGATGGCGAAGCAGGCCGCAGCCAGGGCGACCACCGCCGCCATGATCAGGATCTGCATGCGCGACGGCGGCCGTCGCACCCAGAGGGACATGCGCATCAGGAGGCGAACGAACTGGTCCATGAACAGGTGGTAGCCCGCCCGCCCGCTGGCGGCAACAGCAGCGGTGCGCCCCGGGTTCCTCGCGTCCCGCGTGCCGGGCCGGGACTCCGGCTGGAACGGCCGCGTTCCGCGCAAGGTCAGGCGCGGACCGGACACGTCATCGGGACCCCTCGTCAAATCGGATCATCAGGCAGGTCGGGGCGGACCCTGGTTGCGATTTCCACATAGGTGCGGGTGGTGAGGTTCGTCGAGACGCCGCAGGAAAGGGCCATCACCAACGCCAGGGCCATCGCCGTCCGGCACGCCAAGGTGTTCCGGGGCCAGATCGGCATCACCAACCAGGTCGTGAACCTGTTCCGCTACAATGAGGACCTGCGGCAGTCCCTCAACGCCTTCTACCGGGCGGACCTGGCGCAGGCCGAACAGGCGCGCACGGGTCGGGTGAAGGTCGATCCGGCGCGACGCGATGCCGATCCCGCCAACGGCACCACGGTGCAGAGCACCTTTCACAAGGAACTGGCGGCGACCATCGCCAAGTACCGCGACCTGTTTCCGGCGGAAGAATTCTCGTTCCGGATCGAACTGGCGGCGAGCGGCGCTCTCGAAATCCGGATTCCCGCCGCGGCCAAGGCCGCCCCTCAGGTCATGTCCGGCGCCGGGGCGGCGCTCGCCCTGCTGACCGGGAACTTCGGGACGGGCGCCTCCGCCGGCCTGGCCATGGTGACGCGCGCCTATCGCTCGTGACACCCGGGGCCGCGCGGCGCTAAGGCCCGCGCGGCGTCCGAGCGAACCCGCCGGGCGCCGGTCAAAGGCCGGGACCGCCGGTGCAAGGCGTTTTCGGCAATGTGGCCGCCGGTTCGTGTCGGGAAGGCGCGTCCAGGGAGAAGCCGTGTCCAGGCTGGCCCGGACGCGGCGCGTGAACCGAAGGGCGCGCAAGAGGGCGGGCATCGCGTGCCGGGCGGCGGCCGGCGCTCCCGCCCGCCGCCCATCTCCCCGGGTCCGGCGCTCAGGCCAGCTTGCCGGTGTAGCTCTCCAGGATCGACCACGCCTCGTCGCCATACTTGCCCTTCCACTCGGCGTAGAAGCCGGCCTTGTTGAGCTCGGCGCGGAAGCTGTCCGGCGTGGTGGGGTTGAAGGCGAGGCCCTTGGCGGTCAGGTCCTTCTGCAGCTGCGCGTTCAGGGCCGCCACGTCCTCGCGCTCCTTCAGGCCGGCGGCGTTGATGTGGCCGGCGACGATGGTGCGCAGGTCCTCCGGCAGGGCCTGGAAGGCGCGGCGGTTGGCCAGGAACCAGAAGCCGTCCCACATGTGGTTGGTGAGCGAGCAATATTTCTGCACTTCGTACAGCTTGGCCGTGGAGATGATGGCCAGGGGATTTTCCTGGGCATCCACGGTACCGGTCTGCAGCGCGGTGTAGACCTCGGCGAAGTTGAGGCTCGCCGGGGCGGAGCCGAACGCCTTGAACATGGAGGTCCACAGCGGCGAAACCGGCACGCGGATCTTCAACCCCTTGAGGTCGGCGGCGGTCTCGATCGGCTTGGTGGAGGTGGTGATCTGGCGGAAGCCGTTGTCCCAGATCTTGTCCATGGCGATGATGCCGGCCTTGGCGATCTGCCCGCGCACATATTCGCCGAGCTTGCCGTCCATGGCCTTCCACACCGCCGGATAATCCGGGAAGGCGAAGCCGATGCCGCTGACGGAGGCGTTCGGCACCAGGGTGGACAGGATCAGCGGCGACAGGGTGAAGAACTCGATGCCCCCCGAGCGCAGCTGGCTCAGCATGTCGGTGTCGCCGCCGAGCTGGCTGGAGGGGAAGATGTTGATTTCGACCCGCCCGCCAGTGTCCTTGCGGATGGCCTCGGCCATCTCGCCGGCGCGCACGTTCATGGGGTGGGTGACGGGCAGGTTGTTGGCGTATTTGTAGGAAAACTCGGGCCCTTGGGCGCGCGCCACGAACGGGGCGAAGACGCCCCCCGCCAAAGCGGTGGCGGCGCTCGCCTGCAACAGGGTGCGACGGGTCAGGCTCATATGTGGACAAGCTCCTTGCGCGGGTCCGCTGCGGACCCGTTTCCTCGAACCGGAGCCCGCTTGGCGCGGGTCTCTCGTTGCCGCCATGCTGGCCCGCCGGCTTCGCTTGCGCAAGGCATTCACCGGCTTTTGCCAGCCCCCGCTCATGCTGCGCCGCAAGAGAGAGAGGCCCGCCGTGATTGCAGTTGACGCGGCCGGCGGAGCCGCCATGGTCGGGACGGCGGGCCGCCGATTCTCCGCGGGATCGACTCTCCGGCTGAGAACCGGGCCGCCGGGCGGGAGCAGGTGGAATGACCGGAACGCCGCAGATCGACGATGAGGCTGCGATCTTCGATCTGGCCATCGTCGGCGCCGGGGTGAACGGCGCCGCCATCGCCCGCGACGCCGCCGGGCGTGGTCTTTCGGTGATCGTGTTCGACAAGGGAGACCTCGCCGGCGGCACCTCGTCGGCGTCCACCAAGCTCATCCATGGCGGGCTGCGCTATCTGGAGCACGGCGCCTTTCGCCTGGTGCGGGAAGCGCTGGCGGAACGCGAGGTGCTGTGGGGCATCGCTCCCCATATCGTCTGGCCGTTGCGTTTCGTGCTGCCCCACCACCCGGGCCTGAGGCCGGCCTGGATGCTGCGGCTCGGCCTGTGGGTCTATGACCATCTGGGCGGGCGCCAGCGCCTGCCCGGCACCCGCACCCTGGACCTGCGGCGCGATCCGGCGGGCGCCCCGCTCAAGCCCGGCTTCACGCGCGGCTTCGAATATTCCGACTGCTGGGTGGAAGACGCGCGGCTGGTGGTGCTCACCGCCCGCGACGCCGCCGAGCGCGGCGCCCGCATCCATCCGCGCACGCCGGTCACCGGCGCGCGGCGGGCCGATGGCCTGTGGGTCATCCAGATCTCCCACGACGGCCACCCGCGCGAGGTCCGCGCGCGGGTCCTGGTGAACGCCGCCGGCCCCTGGGCCGCGCAGGTGGATGGGGCGGCGGGCGTGGCCGCCCCGGCCGGCGTGCGGCTGGTCCAGGGCAGCCACATCGTGGTGCGCGGGCTGTTCCGTCATCCGGGCGGCTACATCTTTCAGAACAGCGACGGGCGGATGGTGTTCGCGCTGCCGTTCGAGGGGGATTTCACCCTGATCGGCACGACCGATCGCGATTACGCCGGGCACCCCGACGACGTGGCGCCGCCGCCGCAGGACGTTTTCTATCTCTGCGCCGCCGCCAGCGCCTATTTCGCGGCGCCGGTGAAGCCGGCAGACGTGGTGTGGAGCTACTCGGGGGTGCGGGCGCTCCACGACGACGGCGCCGCCAGGGCGCAGGACGCCACCCGGGACTATGTGCTGACCCTCGACGCCGCCGGGGGCACCGCGCCGCTGCTCACCGTCCTGGGCGGCAAGATCACCACCCATCGCCGGCTGGCCGAGGCGGCGCTGGCCCGGCTCGCGCCCCACCTGTCGCCGACCGGCGGCCCCTGGACCGGCTCCGCCCCGCTGCCGGGCGGCGACTTCCCCCGCCAGGGCTTCGACACGCTGGTGGCGCAGATGCGGCGCGCCTTTCCCGAGCTGGACCCGGCGCTGCTGCGCCGGCTGGCCCGCGCCTACGGCACCCGCGCCTATCGCCTGCTGGACGGGGTCAGGGGCGAGGACGACCTCGGCCCCTGGTTCGGCACCCACCTGTGCCAGCGGGAGGTGGACTACCTGATGGACACGGAATGGGCCCACACCGCCGACGACGTGCTGTGGCGCCGCACCAAGCTGGGCCTGCGCCTGGGGCTTGAGGACCAGGCCGCGCTCGCCACCTACATGGCGCTGCGCGTGGCCCGGCGGGGATGATGCCGCGCGCCGGCGCGCGGCCCGATGCGTTCCCGGTGCCGGCCATCGCCCGGGCCGTCGTGGAACCGGCCGGCGGCGGCCGGACAAGAGAGGACCGATGACGTCCATGATTCTCGCCCTGGACCAGGGCACGACCTCGTCGCGCGCGGTGCTGGTGCGGCCCGACACCTCCATCGCCGCCCAGGCCCGGCAGGAGCTGCCCCAGCATTTCCCCGCCCCGGGTCTGGTGGAGCAGGAGCCCGAAGACATCTGGCGCACGACCCTTGAGTGCGCCCGCGCCGTCCTTGCCGAGGCCGGCGCGGGCGCCGCGGACGTGGCGGCCATCGGCATCACCAACCAGCGCGAGACCACCCTGGTGTGGGACCGCGCCACCGGCCGGCCCATTCATCGCGCCATCGTCTGGCAGGACCGGCGCACGGCGGAGGCGTGCGCCCGGCTCATCGCGCAGGGACACGGGCCGAAGGTGAGCGCCACCACCGGCCTCGTCATCGACCCCTATTTCTCCGCCACCAAGATCGCCTTCATCCTCGATGCCGTTCCGGGCGCCCGGGCGCGGGCGGAACGGGGCGAGCTGGCCTTCGGCACGGTGGATTCGTTCCTGCTCTGGCACCTGACCGGCGGCCGGGTGCACGCCACCGACGCCACCAACGCCGCCCGCACCCTGCTGTTCGACATCCATGCCGGTCGCTGGGATGCGGACATGCTGGCCCTGTTCCAGGTGCCGGAAGCGCTGTTGCCCCGGGTCATGGACTGCGCCGCCGATTTCGGCGCCACCGATCCGGCGCTGTTCGGCGCCGCCATTCCCATTCGCGGCGTGGCGGGCGACCAGCAGGCGGCCATGGTCGGCCAGGCCTGCTTCGCCCCGGGCATGATGAAATCCACTTATGGCACCGGCTGCTTCGCCCTGCTCAACACCGGGCCGGTTCCGGTGGCCTCGCGCCACCGGCTCCTGACCACCATCGCCTACCAGCTCGATGGCCGGCGCACCTACGCCCTGGAAGGCGCCATCTTCATTGCCGGGGCGGCGGTGCAGTGGCTGCGCGACGGGCTGAAGGTGATCGCCAGCGCCGCCGATGGCGACCGCCTCGCCGCCCTCGCCGACGACGCACAGGATGTGATCCTGGTGCCGGCCTTCGTCGGCCTCGGCGCGCCCTATTGGCGGCCCGAGGCGCGCGGCGCCCTGTTCGGCCTCACCCGTGGCACCACCCCGGCGGAGCTGTCGCGGGCGGCCCTGGAGAGCGTGTGCTTCCAGACCCTGGACCTGATGGAGGCCATGCACGCCGACTGGGCCGACACCGGCGGCCGCGACACGGTGCTGCGCGTGGACGGCGGCATGACCGCCTCCGACTTCACCCTGCAGCGCCTGGCCGACCTGATCGGCGCGCCGGTGGACCGGCCGCACCAGCGCGAGGCGAGCGTTCTCGGCGCCGCCTATCTGGCTGGTCTCGCGAACGGGTTCTTTCCGCCGCCGGAGGCCTTCGCCGCCAGCTGGCGCCGCGATCGGCGGTTCGAGCCGCGCATGGAACCCTCCGAACGGCGGCGCCGCATCGGCCTGTGGCGCGAGGCCGTCGAACGCCTCATCGGCCCGCCCCCGGGCAACAGGCCGTGAAGGCGCCATCATGGCCTTGACCGACGTGGCGAATGGACGCCGAATGGCTGGAAAATAGAAAAGCGGGAGGGAGCGACATGGAACGGCATGATCTGGACCATGACGACGGGCCGCAGGACGATCCGCGCCACCCGGACGGCTTCTCCTGCGCCGAGCGAGCCGCCATCTACCGCTGTATCGCGCAGCGGCGGGACGTGCGGCGCGATTTCCGGCCCGATCCGGTGCCGGACGACGTGCTGGGCCGGGTGCTCGCCGCCGGCCATGCGGCGCCCTCGGTGGGGTTTCTCCAGCCCTGGAACTTCATTGTCATCCGCGATCCCGCCACCAAGTCCGCCCTGCACGGCGCCTTCACCCGCGCCAATGGGGAGGCGGCGGCGCTGTTCGAGCCGGAGCGGGCGCAGCTCTACCGCACCTTGAAGCTGGAAGGCCTCACGGAAGCGCCGCTGCTGCTGTGCGTGACCTGCGAGCGCGACCGCGCCGGGCCGGTGGTGCTGGGACGGACCCACCAGAGCGAGATGGACATCTATTCCACCGTCTGCGCGGTGCAGAACATCTGGCTGGCGGCGCGGGCGGAGAACCTGGGCGTGGGCTGGGTTTCCATCCTCGCGCTGGCCGACCTCAAGGCCATCCTCGGCATTCCCGACCCCATCGTCCCCATCGCCCTGCTATGCATGGGCTACGTGGAGCAGTTCCAGGCCACGCCCGACCTGGAGCGGGCCGGCTGGCGCAAGCGCCTGCCGCTGGAAGACCTGGTTTTCGCCGAACGCTTCGGTGCCCTGGCCTCGGGCAAGCCGGCGAGCTGATGCGCACGACGCGCCCACGGCGTCCAGCCCTGGGAGCGGGCGGGCGGAGGCGGCACCGGCCGCCGCGCCGGACCTCCCCCGCCAGAGTTCTGGGCCGGCGAAATCGGGTGGGCCGGGCTTTCCCGGCCTGCTGAAATGCGGCACGTTCCCCGTGATGGAGACACCCCCGTGCCGGTGCTCGATGTTCCCGTCCTGCGCAGACCTCCCGCTTCAGGTCCCATGATCGCGATGCCCGCCACCCCTCTGGAGATCGCCGCCCGCGACTATGACGTGGTTCGCCGCGCCGTGGCCCATATCTCGCAGCAGGCGCGCCGCCAGCCCGAGGTGGAGGAGATCGCCGCCGCCGCCGGCGTCACCGCGCGCGCGCTGACCGAGCTGTTCCGCCGCTGGTGCGGGCTGACGCCCAAGGCCTTCCTGCAGGCGGTGACCCTGGACCGCGCCCGGCGCATCCTGGCCGAATGCCCGAACGTGCTCGACGCCGCCTTCGAGCTGGGCCTGTCCGGGCCCGGCCGGCTGCACGACCTGTTCGTGGTGCACGAGGCCATGTCGCCGGGGGAGTGGAAGACCGGCGGCGCGGGTCTGGTGATCCGCTACGGGTTTCATCCCTCGCCGTTCGGACGGGCGCTGGCCATGTCCACGGCGCGCGGCCTGTGCGGCCTCGCCTTCGCCGAGGCGGGGGAGGACGCGGCGGCGTTCGCCGACATGAGCGCGCGCTGGCCCAACGCCGCTTATGTGGAGGACGCCGCCGCCACGGCGCCGCTGGTGGCGCGCATCTTCGATCCCGCGTCCTGGCGGGGCGACCAGCCGTTGCGCATCGTCTTCATCGGCACCGATTTCGAGATCAGGGTGTGGGAGACGCTGCTGCGCATCCCCATGGGCCGGGCCACCACCTATTCGTCCATCGCCGCCCATGTGGGCAAGCCCAGGGCGGCGCGGGCGGTGGGCGCGGCAGTGGGCAAGAACCCCATCTCGTTCGTGGTGCCGTGCCACCGGGTGCTGGGCAAGAGCGGCGACCTCACCGGCTACCACTGGGGCCTCACCCGCAAGCGCGCCATATTGGGCTGGGAAGCCGGCCACGCCGGGGCGCCGGGGCCGGACGGCGGCTGAGGGCAGGGCCCCGATCAGGCCGGCTTGTGGGCCCTCACATAGGCTTTCAGGACATTCTGCATGCGCGTCAGGTGACCCTTGCCGTGACTTTGTTCGAAGAAGAAGTCAAAGACCTCGGGATCGAGTTTCAGATGGACGGAACGGCGCTTGGCCGGCGCCTGAATGTCGGCCTTTGCCCAGAAATCCGCGCCGAGGCTTTCGCCCTCGCGGGCGTCGGGATTGTGAAACAGCTCATTCGCCTGCTTCATCCTGCGGATCTCCTCGAGCGAGGCCCGCTTCATAATCGGCGCGCTCATCGCGGCCTCCTTTCCATGCACTGATGAGGCGAAGCGCTTGGCTTCGCATCGTGTAGACTACGACGAAGCATTCCTCATCGACCATGACCATGGCAACATGTCGGGTCTCGCCATAATATTTGTACGTATAAATCCGCGTAAGATCTGGTCCGTAAAAATAAATTCGGCGTATAAGAATTAAATATTATGGTATTTAATGTTTCATTATAATTTATTTTCATTTAATTAGAAATATATAAATTATATCATGAGTATTATATTTTATTAAAATGATATCATGGCTTCCGTATGAAAATGGATGCTAATGAATTTGAAAAAAATTCTGCTTAAACGCGTCATTCCAGCCATTTTCCGGAAGGAATATGACGCTCTGCCGATCTGAAGTGTACACTAAAATCTCCTTCATCAAGCCCGGTTCGCGTCGTTGACCGGCCCCTTCAATCGCGCGAGAGCGCTTCCACCGGGTCGAGCAGGGAGGCGTTGCGGGCGGGCAGGAAGCCGAACAGGCCGCCGATCAGGCTGGAGGAGACGAACGCCACCACGATGGACGCCGTGGAATAGACCAGGGTGAAGTTCGACCCCGCATAGGCGAACAGCACGCCGAACCCCAGCGCCAGGGCGATGCCCAGCACGCCGCCGATGAGGCACACCAAGACCGCCTCGATGAGGAATTGCTGGAGGATGTCGGAGCGCCGCGCGCCCACCGCCATGCGCACGCCGATTTCGCCCACCCGCTCGGACACCGACACCAGCATGATGTTCATCACCCCGATGCCGCCCACCAGCAGCGAGATGAGGGCGATGGCGGCGATCAGCAGTGTCAGCGTCTCGGTGGTGGAGGTGATGGTCTTGCGGATGTCGTCGGTGTTGAGGATGAAGAAGTCCTGCTTGCCGTGGCGCTGGGTGAGGAAGGCCGTCACCGCCTGCTCGGCCAAGGCGGTGTCGGTGTCGTCGTTCACCCGCACGGTGATGGAGCGCAGCGCCGTGGTGCCGAGAATGCGTGCCTGCACCGTGGTGTAGGGCAGGTAGACGGCGAGGTTCTGGCTGGAGCCGAAGCCCCCCTGCTGCAGCTGGGTGATGCCCACCACGCGGCACGGCACGTCGCCCACCAGGATCACCTGGCCGATGGGATCGCCGGAGAAGTCCGAGAACAGGGTCTTGCGGGTATTCTCGTCGATCACCGCATCCTGGGCATAGGTGCGCACCGCCTCGGCGTCGAAGAAGCGGCCCTGGGCCAGCTTGCTGCCCCGCGCGGCGAAATACTGCTCGCCCACGCCGTTGACGAGGGCGCTGGCCTCCACCGGCCCGAACCGCACCGTCTTGGAGGTGGACACGGTGGGTGTCACCGCCGCCACATAGGGCTGGTCGGCCAGGGCCTTGGCGTCGGGCACCACGAGCGTGGTGATCTTGCCCGAGCGCACGTCGCCGAAGGTCTTGCCGGGAAACACCTCCAGCGTGTTGGTGCCGAGGCTGGAGATGTTGGCGAGCACTTTCTGGCGCGAGCCCTCGCCCAGCGCCACCACGCACACCACCGAGGCGATGCCGATGATGATGCCCAGCATGGTGAGGAAGGTGCGCAGCCGGTGCGCGTTCATGGCCAGCAGCGCCATGCGGAAGGCTTCCTGGAAGCGCAGGGCCAGCGCCTGCCAGGAGCGGGTGGCGGCGGCGCCGGCGGCCGCCGGCTCGCCCCGGTCGGCGGCGGCGGCCGGTGGGGTGCGGGCCTTGCCGGTGCGCCGGTCGGAGATGATGGCGCCGTCGGAAAATTCGATGATGCGCGCGGCTCGCTCGGCTACCCTCATGTCGTGGGTGACGATGACGATGGTCTTGCCCTCGGCGTTGAGCTCGTCGAGGATGCGCAACACCTCTTCGCCGGAGCTTTTGTCGAGGGCGCCGGTGGGCTCGTCCGCCAGGATCAGCTGGGCGCCGTTCATGAGCGCGCGGGCGATGGAGACACGCTGCTGCTGGCCGCCGGAGAGCTGGCCGGGCCGGTGGCCGGTGCGGTCGCCCATGCCGAGCCGGCCGAGCAGCCCCAGTGCCCGCTGGCGGCGGTCCTGGGCGGTCCAGCCGGCATAGATGGCGGGAATCTCCACGTTGCCCAGCGCCGTCAGCTCGCCCAGCAGGTGATAGCGCTGGAAGATGAAGCCGAAATGCTCGCGGCGCAGCGCCGCCAGCTCGTCCGGCCCCAGGTCGGCGGTCTCGCGGCCGGCGATGCGGTAGCTGCCGGAAGTGGGGCGGGAGAGGCACCCCAGGATGTTCATGAGGGTGGACTTGCCGGAGCCGGAGGCGCCGACGATGGCCACCATCTCTCCTTCATGAATGGTGAGGTCGATGTCCTTGAGAACGGTGAGCACGCCCTCGCCGGCGGGATACTCCCGCCGCAACTGGGTGAGTTCGATCAGCGGCGTGGCCATGGCGGCATCCCTCGCGAGCTCCTCCCTCACAGGCGCCTCCCTCACAGGCCCATGGGCGGCGGCGGCGGGCCGCGCCGGGCGCCGCTGGGCGCCGCGCCGGGGGTGAGCTGGCCGGTGACCACGGTTTCCCCGGCCTCCAGGCCGCTGACGATCTCGGCCAGGGTCTTGTTGTTGAGGCCGACGCTCACGGCGCGGCTGGTGACCTGTCCGGCGGCGTCCAGCACCTGCACGGCGTAGCGCCCGTCGCGCTGGCGCGGCCCGAGGGCGGCGGAGGGGATGGTGAGCACATCCCTGGCGCGGCCGAGGATGATGTGGACCTCCGCCGTCATGTAGGTGCGCAGGCGTCCGTCAGGGTTCGGCACATAGAAGATGCCGTTGTAATAGATGGCCGCCGAGCTGGAGGAGGAAGACGAGCTCGACTTGCTGGTGCTGGACGACGACGTGGATACGGCGCTGTCGCTGGTGATGGATTCGGGCGCCGGCTCGATGAATTCGAGCACCGCCTCATAGCGCCGGTCGGGCTCGCCGATGATGTTGAAATAGAGCTTCTGGCCGGCCTTGACGCGCACCACGTCGGCTTCCGAGATTTCCGCCCGCACCATCATGCTGGCGAGGTCGCCCAGGATGATGATGGTGGGCGCGGTCTGGGCGGCGTTCACCGTCTGGCCTTCCTGGCTGACGATGTAGAGCACGGTGCCGTCCATGGGGGCGGTGATGCGGGTATAACCCAGGTTGACCCGGGCGGTGTCCACCGCCACCACCGCCTCGGCGATCTGCGCGTCGAGGGCGGCGATCTGGGCGCGGGTGGTGGCGACGCTGGCCTCGGCGGTTTCGACATCGGCCTGGGATACGGCGGTCTGGGCGATCAGCTTCCTCTGGCGGGCCAGGGTCTGCTGGGCCAGCACCAGGCTCGCCTCCTTCTCCTGCTTCTGGGCGCGCACGTTGGCGAGGGCCGCCTCGGCGGTGCGAAGCGCGTTCTGCTGGGTGACGGAATCGATCTCGGCCACCGGGTCGCCCTGGCGCACGGTGTCGCCGAGCCGTACCTTGAGCGCGGTGATGCGGCCGGACACCTGCGCGCCCACGGCCACCAGCTTGGCCGGCTTCAGCGTGCCGGTGGCGAGCACTGTCTCTTCCACCGTGCCGATGGCGACGCGGGCCGTCATCATTTTCACCGGCTCGGGCGCGAACAGGGCGTCCTTGTAGAGGTACAGGCCGAGCAGCCCGGCGATGAGCACGGCAGCGAGGAGGATGACCCGGCGCTGGCCGGAACGGGCGGCGCTCGACTTGAGGGCGCTCACTTGCGGCTCCTGGCGGCGGGGGAGGGGGAAGGCGCGGTCAACGGCGCGGCCGGGCACGGCATCGGGCGGTGGGGCACGGGCAGCTCATGGTTGAACAGGGGAAAAGTGAGGTCCGGCATTGGTGTCCACCACCGCCGGCGTGGTCACGTCCATGGCGCCATCCCAGCCCCCGCCCAGGGCCTTGTTGAGGGCGACATAGTCGGTGGCGATGGCGACCTGGCTCTGCAGCAGGGAGTCTTCGGCCGAATAGAGCGAGCGCTCGGCGTCCAGCACTTCCAGGAAGCTGGTGGAGCCGCTCTGGTAGAGCGCGCGGGCGAGCCGCGCCGCGTCGCGGTAGGACGCCGCCGACTGGCCGAGCTTGCCGGCCTTCACCCGCTCCTGGTTGAGGCCCACCGCAGCGTTTTCCACATCCTCGAGCGCCGTGAGGATGGCGGCATGGTAGGCCACGAACGACTGGTCGCGCTGGGCCTGCGCCACCTCCACCGCCGCCTTGAGCTGGCCGCCGGTGAACACCGGCACGCTCAAGGTGGGCCCATAGGACCAGCTGATGGTGGAGCCGCGCACCAGGTCACCCACTTTGGTCCCGGCGGTGTTGATGTTGCCGGTGAGACTGATCGCCGGGTAGCGCGCGGCTTCCGCCTGGCCCACCAGGGCGGTGGACTGGGCCAGGGTCCGCTCGGCCTGGCGCACGTCGGGACGATTGCGCAGCACGTCGGCCGGCACGCCCTTGGCCACCGCCGCGCGCGGGTTGGGGATGGGGCCGCCGCGCTGGAGCCGGCCGGCGAGGGCGGCCGGCGGTTGCCCGGTGAGCACGCCGAGGCGGTGGATGGACTGGGCGAGCTGCGCCTTCAGCCCGGGAATGTTGGCTTCGGTGGAAGCGGCAAGGCCGGCGGCGTTGGCGACATCCATGGCGTTGGCGGCGCCGGCCTCCAGCTTGGTGCGGGTGAGGGCGGCGGTTTCCCGCTGGGCGCCGGCGGTGCGCTCGGCCAGGGCGATGCGCGCCTGGTAGCCGCGCGCCGCCACATAGTTGGAGGCGACATCGCCGACCAGGGTCAGCAGCGTGCCGCGCAGGTCGTCCTCGGCCGCCTGGGCGGCGGCGGCGGCGGCCTCCACGCCACGGCGGTTGGCGCCGAACAGGTCCAGTTCCCAGGAGGCGTCGAAGCCGGCCTGGTACTGGGTGTAGAGCCCGCCCACGGTGATGTCGCCGCCGCTGGAGACCCGCGAGCCGTTCTGCCCGCGCGTGCCGGAGGCGGAGAAGTCAACCTGCGGGAACAGGCCGCCCACCTGCTGGCGATAGGTGGCGCGCGACTCGCGGATGCGGGCCTTGGCGGCGGCGACGTCGAGATTGCCGTCCACGGCGGTGGCGACCAGCCCGTTGAGGGTGGGGTCCTTGAGGCGCTCCCACCAGTGCGCGAGCTTCGGGGCTGCCGGCTCCGCCCGCGCCGCCGCCTGGTCGGACCAGCGCGCCGGCAGGTCGAAGGCGGGGGTGGCATAGTCGGGCCCCACCGCGCAGCCGCCGAGCAGCGCCGCCAGGGCCAGCGCGCTGATCGCGCGCGGCGCGGCGGCACGCGCAGGGGCGATGCGGGCACGGGCACGACCGAGGCGCAAGGCCCGCGGGAACAGGGCGTGCGGGAAACGGGGTCGATGGACGCGGTGGCTCACGCGGCTTTCACCTTCGTGCAGGCACGACACTCCCGCGCTCCCCCGGAAGCCGGATCGCCCGAAAGCGCCTGGCACCCAGGATGACATGTCGATCAAAGCCTCCGCCCTCAGGCCGTGACCAAGGAGGCAAGGAAATCGCACTGAAGAGACTATTTAAGAAACTTTGAAGGACCCATATTGTCGACGGGTGCCGCTGTCAATGTGGGGGAGATGCATGCGCCGCGCGAGGCCTGTCAAGGCGCCGGCCACCCTTGAGAATGCTTCCAATCCGGCACCGGGGCTGCGCCGGCCCGGCCGGCCGAAGGCGGCGCCTGACGCCGTGCAGCGCGCCGCCATCGTCGCCGGGGCCCATCACCTTTTCGTGTGCGCGGGTTACGGTGGTACCACCATGGACGGGGTGGCGGCGGAATGCCGCATCTCCAAGCGCACCTTGTACCGCTTCTTTCCCGGCAAGGCGGAGCTGTTCGCCGCGGTGGTGGAGGCCCATCGCCACAGCATGCTGGCGCTGCCCGGCGACCATGCCCACCTGCCGCTCGACAGGGCGCTGGAGGCCATCTTCCGCATCGACATCTCGCCGGAGGAGGACCGCGCGCGCCGGGCGCTGCTGCGGCTGGTGGTGAGCGAGGGCGCGCGGCATCCCGAATTGGCGGAGATTGTGGAGCGGGCGGGCGCCGAGCGGGCGCGGGCCGACCTCGCCGCGTGGCTGGCGGCCGCGGCCGCCGACGGCCGGCTGGTGCTGGACGATGCGTCCGCCATGGCGCGCATCCTCATGGACATGGTGTTCGGCGCCGTCCTGCCGCAGGCCGGCGGTGCGGTCCACTGGCCGGAGGCGGAGGCGGAGGCGCAGCGCAGCCACATCCGCCGCTGCATCAGGCTGTTCCTGCACGGCGCCGCCCGCCGCCCCTGAGCCTTCGGGAGCGGCGATGGCGCTGCGCCGGGGCCCTCAGTGCCCGCCCGCCGGTCCCTTGCGCGGCACCCCGCCGGGATGCCCGCCGCCTGGATGCCCGCCGGGGTGCCCCATTCCAGGATGCCCACCGGGATGTCCGCCACCCGGATGCCCGCCCGGGTGTCCCATGCCTTTCGGCATGCCGTGCGGGGCGCCGTGGGGCGACATGCCGTGGCCGGAGCGGGGCTGCTCCTTCTGCGCCGCCGGCGGCGTGGCGCGCGGGCGCAGGACGATGTCGGGAACCCCCTTCACCAGCTCGCAGAAGGCGTCGCCCCGGACCTCGAAATTGGGATACTGGTCAAAGCTGGCGCAGGCCGGGGAGAGCAGCACCACCGGATGGGCACGGCCGGAGGCCTCCGCATCGCGCGCCGCCGCCGCCACTGCCGCCTCCAGCGTGCCGACGATGGCGTGGGGCACGGCCTCGCCCAGGGTTTCGGCGAACGCGGTTGCTGCCTCGCCGATGAGATAGGCCTTGGCCACCCGCCCGAAATGGGGCGCCAGCGGGGCGATGCCGCCCGCCTTGGGCTTGCCGCCGGCAATCCAGAAGATGTCCTCGAAGCTCACCAGCGCGCGCTCGGCGGCGTCGGCATTGGTGGCCTTGCTGTCGTTGACGAACAGCACCGCGCCTTTCGATCCCACCTGCTCCATGCGGTGGGCAAGGCCGGGAAAGCGCGCCATGGCCACGGCGATGATCTCCGGTGCCACGCCCACGGCGCGGGCGGCGGCATAGGCGGCGGCGGCGTTCTGCGCATTGTGCACGCCGCGCAGGGAGCCGATGCCGCCGAGGTTCAGGCGGAAGCGCTCGGCCCCGCCTTCGGACACCACCAGGGTCTCACCGTCGCGCCAGATGCCGTCGGCGAGTGGCCGGCGCATCGACAGGCGCACCACGTGCTTGCCGGCCCGCTCGGCGCGGTCGGCCATGGCGGCGGAGAAGTCGTCGTCCACGCCGACCACGGCGGAGCCGCCGCCCTCCACGCCGGACACCAGGCGCTCCTTGATGGCCGCGTAATTCTCGATGCTGCCGTGGCGGTCGAGGTGATCGGGGGTCACGTTCAGCATCACCGCGACCGAGGGGTCGATGCTGGGGGCAAGGTCGATCTGGTAGGACGAGCACTCCACCACATGGACGCGGCCGATCTTTGGCGGCGACAGCGACAGGATGGCGGTGCCGATGTTGCCGCCCATCTGCACGTCGCGCCCGGCCACCCGCAGGATGTGGGTGATGAGGGCGGTGGTGGTGGACTTGCCGTTGGTGCCGGTGATGGCGATGAACGGTGAGCGGCGGGCGATGGCGTGGCGCTCGCGGCAGAACAGCTCGATGTCGCCGATCACCTCGACCCCGGCGCGCTGCGCCAGCTCGACCGACCAGTGCGGCGCGGGATGGGTGAGCGGCACGCCCGGCGCCAGGACCAGCGCCTGGACCGGCGCCCAGTCGATGTCGTGGAGGTCCTGGACCAGGATGCCCGCCTCCCCGGCCGTGCGGCGCGAGGCCTCCGCGTCGTCATAGGCGATCACATGGGCGCCGCCGGCCTTGAGCGCTTCGGCGGTGGCAAGCCCGGAGCCGCCGAGCCCGAAAAGGGCGACGGTCTGGTCCTTGAAGACGGTGACGGGAGTCATGGCTGGCAAAGTCTCGCAATGGTCTCGACGGGGCAATCGAAGCCGGCTGGCCGGTGTCGCGCCCCCGTCTAATCCGCGCCGCGCCGCGAGGGAAGCATTCTCGCACATCGGGCGATGGCGGCGTGCGACAGAATGGCCGATTGGAAAAGAGGCCTTGACTCACGGTTACATTAAAAACATGGAATGTTTAATTCCACAGGCTGAGGGAGGATGACATGACGGCGAATGTTGGGGGCCTCGACCGGGTGCTGCGGTTCGTGGCGGGGCTGGTGCTGCTGGTGGTGCCGTTCCTGGCGCCGGCGCTGCCGGTCCTGGCGGTGCTCGGGGCGTGGGCGTGGCTCATCGGGGCGTGGGGGCTGCTGATGCTGCTCACCGCCGTGTTCCGCTTCTGCCCGGCCTATGTGCCGTTCGGCATCAGCACCTGCCCGACCCGCTGAAGCGCGGGCGATCGCCGGTCGAAGGGCGGGGCCCGGCGGAGCGTGTCCGCAGGGCCCATGTCCTCACTATAGCTCCTTACCGCAGCTTCAGGGTGGCGAGGCCGATCAGGGCCAGCACCACGGCGATGATCCAGAAGCGGATCACCACCTGGGGCTCGGTCCAGCCGAGCTGCTCGAAATGGTGGTGGATGGGCGCCATCTTGAACACGCGCTTGCCGGTGAGCTTGAACGAGGCCACCTGCACGATCACTGACACCGCCTCCAGCACGAACAGGCCGCCCACCACCGCCAGCACGATCTCGTGCTTGGTGGCCACCGCCACCGTGCCGATGAGGCCGCCCAGCGCCAGCGAGCCGGTGTCGCCCATGAACACCTGGGCCGGGGGCGCGTTGAACCACAGGAAGCCCAGGCCGGCGCCCATGAGCGCGCCGCAGATCACCGCCAGCTCGCCGACGCCGGCCACGTAGTGGATCTGCAGATAGTCGGCGAACACCACGTTGCCGGAGAGATAGGCGATGAGGCCGAAGGTGCCGGCCGCGATCATCACTGGCACGATGGCGAGGCCGTCGAGCCCGTCGGTCAGGTTCACCGCATTGCCGGCGGCCACCACCACGAAGCCGCCGAAGATGACGAAAAAGATGCCCAGGTCCAGCAGCAGGTCCTTGAAGAAGGGAAACGACACCGAGGTGGCGAGGCCGGGCTTGCCCACGTTCATGACCACCACCACCGCGACCCCGGCGATCACCCCCTCGATGGCGAGGCGGGCCTTGCCCGACAGGCCGTTGTGGGTCTGCTTGGTGACCTTCAGGTAGTCGTCGTAGAAGCCGATCATGCCGAAGCCGAGGGTGACCAGCAGCACCACCCAGACATAGGGGTTGGCGAGGTTCGACCACAGCAGCGTCGCCACCACGATGCCGGACAGGATCATGAGCCCGCCCATGGTCGGCGTGCCCTTCTTGGTCAGCAGGTGGGATTGCGGCCCGTCGGTGCGGATGGGCTGGCCCTTGCCCTGCTTCAGCCGCAGGGTCGAGATCATCGACGGGCCGAACATGAACACGAACAGCAGCGCCGTCACCACCGCCCCGCCGGTGCGGAAGGTGATGTAGCGGAACACGTTGAACGCGGGAAACGACTGGTGGAACTCAGCTAGCCACTGAAGCATGGGTCATCCTTCGAGGAGCGCGTCCTCGCTCGTGCGGAAGCGGTCGGAGAGGCTCTTCACCAGGGGCCCCATGCGGCTGCCGTTGGAGCCTTTCACCATGAGCGTGTCGCCGGCGCGCAGCGCCGCCGCCACCATGGGCTCCAGGTGGGTGGCATGGTGGGCATAGCCGCCGCGCCGGTCCGGCGGCAGCTCCTGCCAGAGCGCATGCATGAGCGGGCCGCAGCAGAACACCTGATCGATGCGGCCGTCCTTCACCGCGCTGGCCAGGCCGGCATGCATGGCGGCGGCGCCCTCGCCCAGCTCCAGCATGTCGCCCAGCACGGCGATGCGCCGGCCGCGCGACCCCACCGGGGTGCGGCTCAGCACGTCGAGGGCGGCGCGCATGGAGGCGGGATTGGCGTTGTAGCTCTCGTCGATGAGGGTGGCGGGGCCGCCTTTCAGCGCCAGCGTGATCGGCACGCCGCGCCCGGGCGGCGGCTTGAGGTGGCCAAGGCCGATGGCCGCCAGCGCCAGGTCGGCCCCCAGCAGCCGGGTCGCCGCCAGCACCGCAAGCGCGTTCTGCACGATATGGCGGCCGGGCATGGGCACCTTGAGGGTGACGCGGGTGCCCATCACGTTGGCCACCATCACCGAGCAGGCCGGCTGCAGCGACACCGTTTCGAGCCGCACATCGGCGCCCTCGGCCGCGCCGAAGGTGACGATGCGGGCGACGCCCTTGGCCGTGGCGGCCGCCTTGAGGCGGGGGAACAGCGGGTTGTCGAGGTTCAGCACGGCGGTGCCGCCCGGCTCCAGCCCGTCGAAAATCTCCGCCTTGGCGTCGGCGATCTCCTCGATGCCGGAGAACTGGGCGATGTGCACCGGCTCCACGGTGGTGATGACGGCCACCTGGGGCCGCACCAGCCGCACCAGCGGCGTGATCTCGCCGGGGTGGTTCATGCCGATCTCGAACACGCCGTAGCGGGCGGTCTGCGGCAGCCGCGCCAGCGACAGCGGCACGCCCCAGTGATTGTTGTAGGAGGCGGCCGAGGCGTGGGTCTCCCCATCCGCGCCGAGCGCCAGGCGCAACGCCTCCTTGGTGGTGGTCTTGCCCACCGAGCCGGTGACCGCGACGATGCCCGCCGCCGTGCGGGCGCGGGCGGCGCGGGCGAGGTCGGTCAGCCCGGCGAGCACGTCGTCCACCAGCAGCAGCGGGGCGTCGGGCGGGAAGCGGTCGGCCCGCGCGCGCGCCACCACCGCCACGGCGGCCCCGGCCTTTAGCGCCCGGTCCACGTAATCATGGCCGTCGGTGTTCTCGCCGGTGATGGCGAAGAAGGCGTCGCCCGGCGCCAGGGTGCGGCTGTCGATGGAGATGCCGGAGACCTCGCCCACCGGGCCGCGCGCGGTGGCGGACATGGCGGCGGCGATCTCGTCGGGACGATAGAGGCGGCGGGCGCCGATGGTCATGCTCGAACCTCCGCGAGTGCGGCGAGGACTTCCGCCGCGTCCGAGAACGGATCCGTGCGGTCGCCGATAATCTGGCCGGTTTCATGGCCCTTGCCCGCCACCACCAGGGCGTCACCCGGTTCCATCAGCGCCACGGCGGCGCGGATGGCTGCGCGCCGGTCGCCGATTTCGCGCGCTCCGGGCGCGGCGGCCAGGATCTCGGCGCGGATGTCGGCCGGCGCCTCGCTGCGGGGGTTGTCGTCGGTGATGATGACGAGGTCGGCCTTCTGCGATGCGATTGCGCCCATGATGGGGCGTTTGCCCCGATCGCGGTCGCCGCCGCAGCCGAACACCACCATGAGCCGACCGGTGACCGCTCCGCGCAGGGTGTCGAGCACCGCGGCCAGGGCCTCCGGCTTGTGGGCATAGTCCACGAACACCGGCCGGACCGGGTCGTCGCCGATGCGTTCCAGGCGGCCCGGCACGCCCTTCAGGTGCGCCAGCGCGCCGAGCGCCTCCGCGCGCCCGGCGCCGCAGGCGATGGCGAGGCCGGCCGCCACCAGGGCATTGTCGGCCTGGAACCGGCCGGCGAGGGGCAGCGCGATTTCCAGCCCGCCGCCGAAGCGGATCAGCTGGCCGGCGCCGGCCGGCGTCACGTCCAGCACCTCGATGGTGGCGCACGAGAAGTCGTCGCCGAAACTCACGGTCTTCAGGCCGCGCGTCTCGGCCCAGGCGAGGGCGGTGGCGGCATAGGGCGCGTCCAGCACGCCGACCGCCGTCGCGTCCGGCGGCAGCAGCTCCGTGAACAGGCGCAGCTTGGCCTTGAAATAGGCCTCCACCGTGGGATGGTAGTCCAGATGGTCGCGGCCGAGGTTGGTGAAGGCGCCGGCGGCCAGCCGCACGCCATCGAGCCGCCGCTGGTCCAGCCCGTGGGAGGAGGCCTCCAGCGCCATGTGGGTAATGCCGGCGCCTGCCAGCCGGTCAAGGGTCGCGTGCAGTTCCACCGGATCGGGAGTGGTGAGGCTGCCATAGGTGGCGCCGTCCGGCGTGATGAGGCCGATGGTGCCCAGATAGGCGGCCTGATGGCCGAGATGGGCCCAGATCTGGCGCAGGAAATAGGCCACCGAGGTCTTGCCGGCGGTGCCGGTGACGGCGGCGATCACCGCCGGCTGGCGCGGATAAAAGCGCGCCGCCGCCAGCGCCAGCGAGCGGCGCACGTCGAGGGAGAAGGCGAAGGTGACGCCCCGGGGCGTCTCGATGAGGCCGGCCGTGGGCTCCATCACGATGGCGATGGCGCCCCGGCGGATGGCGTCGAGGATGTAGCGGCCGCCGTCCTCGTGGGTGCCGGGCACCGCCACGAACAGGAAGCCCGGCTTCGCCTTGCGGCTGTCCGCCGTCACCCCCGTGATGCGCTGGTCGGCGCCATGGGCGGACAGGATGCGGGCGTGACCGCCGAGGAGCGATCCGAGGGTCTGGACGGTCGTCGGAGCCTCCTGTGTTCGGTATTGGCGCCGCCGGCTCCCGGCGGTCGAGCCATCGGCGTCTCGCGTCCCGATGCGGCAACCGGTGTTCTTTGGCATCGGGCCGGTGGGTTGTCACGCCCGCCGGTTGCAGGGGAGGTCGGCGCGGATGGCGGGGCCGGCGGGGCGTCCGTCCCGGCCGGTCACTGCCGCTCCGCCACCTTCGGCGAGGCGTTGCGCAGCATCTGGTCGGCGGTGGGCAGGTTCTGGCGCGGCGCCACGTTCAGCATGGGGGCGATGCGCTCCACGATCTTGCCGGCGGTGGGGGCCGCGTTCCAGCCGGAGGTGGCAAAGCCATAGGTTTCGGACGTGGCCTTGGGCTCGTCCAGCATCACCAGGATCAGGTAGCGCGGCTTGTCCATGGGGAAGACGGCGGTGAAGGAGGTGAGCAGCTTGTTCTTGGCGTAGCGCCCGTTCACCACCTTCTCGGCGGTGCCGGTCTTGCCGCCCACCATGTAGCCGGCCACGTCGGCCTTCTTGGCGGTGCCCTTCTCGGCGTTGAGGCGCATGATGTAGCGCATCTTGTCGGAAGTCTCGGTCTTCAGCACCCGCGCCGCCACCTTCTGCGCTTCGTCCTGGTCGCGCTTGAGGAAGGTGGGGGGGATGAGGTAGCCGCCGTTCACCATGGAGTTCACCGCCATCACCGCCTGCAGCGGCGCAACGGAAAGGCCGTGGCCGAAGGCGATGGTGGCCGAGTTCAGCTCGCCCCAGCGCTTGGGCACGATGGGTTCGGAGCTTTCCGGCAGCTCGGTGCGCAGCCGGTCGAGCTGGCCCATCTTCTTCAGGAACACCTTGTGCGCCTCCACGCCCAGCGCCAGCACCATCTTGGCGGTGCCGATGTTGGACGACACCAGGAAGATTTCCGGCACCGTGAGGATGCGGTTCTCAGCGTGGTAGTCGGAGATCTTGAAGCGGCCGAAATGCAGCGCGCCGCGGGCGTCGAAGGTGGAGTTGAGGCCGATCTTGCCCGAATCGAGGGCCATGGCGAACGACATGGCCTTGAAGGTGGACCCCATCTCGTACACGCCGGTGGTGAGGCGGTTGAGATAGGCGTCGTCCTTGGGGTTGCCGGGCACGTTGGGGTCGAAGTCCGGCAGCGACACCAGCGAGATGATCTCGCCGGTGTTCACGTCCGTCACCACCGCCATGGCGTGCAGGGCCGAGAACTTCTCCTTGGCGCGGATCAGCTCGTCGCGCACCGCGTGCTGCACCCGCATGTCGATGGACAGCTCCACCGGCGCCTGCTGGCGGTCGGTGGCGAAGCCGGCCAGGTGCAGGTCGGCCAGGCCGCGTCCGTCGATCCACTTCTCAAGGCCGGAAATGCCCTGGTTGTCCACGTTCACGCCGCCGATGACGTGCGACAGGATCGGCCCGTCCGGATAGATGCGGCGGTTCTCCTTCAGGAAGCCGATGCCCGGCAGGCCGAGGCGATGGATGGCGCGCTGCTGGGCCGGCGTGATCTCGCGCTTCAGCCAGGCGAAGCCCTTGCCGGAATTGAGGCGCTTGCGGGTCTCCTCCACGTCGAGGTCGGGCAGGATCTTGAGCAGGCCTTCCAGCGCCTCGTCGGGATCGATGAGGCGCTTGGGCTCGGCGAACAGCGACGGCGACTTGACGTCGATGGCGATGATGTCGCCGTTGCGGTCGACGATGTCCGGTCGCGCCGAGGCGACTGCGTCCGCGCCCCGCCCGCGCGAGGCGCCGGGATCGGAGGTGAGGGCGAGGTGGGTGAGCTGGGTGGCGATGGCCAGGAACACCAGGCAGAATGCGCCCATCACCAGCTTGATGCGGCTGCGGGCGACGGCCTCCGGGCTGCCGCGGTCGAGGCCGAACAGGCCGCGCATGGCGCGCCGCCCGCCGCGATAGGCGGCGGCGCCGAGGCGGGCCACCGCGCGCCCGAAGGCGCCGGCGATGCCCATGCCGGCGGCGCCGAGGGCGGCGCCCGATCGCTGCGCGCCATGCCCCAGGGCGCGGCCGGACAGGATCAGCGCGCCGTTGAGCGCATCCGCGATGGAGGCCTTCGGTTCCGGCGGCATCGGCGCGCGCGCCTCCACCGGGGGCAGATCGGAGGCGGCGGGGCCGGCGTCGGACGGGGTGTCGGAAGGGGTCTTGGTCATCGCAGCCTCGTCAACGCCCGCTCAGGAAGCCTTTGAAGAAGGTGGCCACGGGTGACCCGTCGGCCTCGGTTTCCGCGGCTGCGGACGGCGGCGGCGCGGCGGCGGCCGGGCGCGGCGGCACCGGGCGCGGCGTGATGGAGCCGGTGGTGGCCGGCGCCGCCACCGCGGCCACGGGCGTCGCCGGCGGCTTCGGCGCCGGCTTGGGCCGGATCGCCGAGGTGGCGGGAATGCTGGCGGCGCCGGCATTGCCGGTGGCGGCGGGGGCGCCGCCATTGGGGGTCGGGCTCGACGCCCTGCCGGTGGAGGAGGTCACCAGCGGGGCATCCTCCAGCGCCTCGATGATGCCGCCGATGCCGTCGCCGGCATTGGCCGCCTTGGAGGGCAGGTCGTCGAGGGACGAGATCGATTCCACGTCGAGCCGCTTCAGGTCGAGATGCCGCTCCACCAGCCCCTGGATATAGAAGGGCGAGGTGCGCCGCGCCCATTCGGCGCGCATCACGGCAATCGCATCGCGTTCCTTGCGGATCGACGCGCGCAGGGTGGCCAGCCGCTCGGCCTCCGCGGTGGAGGCGTATTTGAGCTGGTACACCACCGCGGCGGTCAGCAGGAGCGCGCCGACCATCACGATGTTGGCGACACGAAGCATTCTCTCAACGTCTCCGCCCATGCCGTTGCGGTGAGGGGGCGGGTAGCAGCCCCATCAGGTCACCGCCCGGATGCGCCGGAGCGAGCGTGCGTTCGGCCGCGCGAAGCTTCGCGGACCTGGCGCGCGGGTTCTCTGCCACTTCGTCGGGACCGGGCTCCACGGCGCCCTTCGCCACCAGGCGGAAGGCGGGCTCCGGCCCCTCCGCATGCGGCAGATGGCGCGACGCGGACGGTGCCTTTACCCTGTTTGCCAGAAAAGTCTTAACGATCCTGTCTTCCAGCGAGTGGAAGGTGACGACCACCAGCCGCCCGCCCGGCTTCAGCACCCGCTCGGCGGCGGCCAGGGCCCTGGCGAGCTCGTTCAGCTCCTCGTTCACGGCGATGCGCAGGGCCTGGAAGGTGCGCGTCGCCGGATGCATCTCCCCCGGCTTCGCCCACACCACCCGGCCGACGATCTCGGCGAGCTGCCCGGTGCGGGTGATGGGCGTCTCCGCGCGCGCCTTGACGATGGCGCGGGCGATGGCCCGCGAGTGCCGCTCCTCGCCCAGCGACCAGATGACGTGGGCGAGGCTGACCTCGTCCAGCTCCGCCACCAGGTCGGCGGCGGAGGGGCCGGTGTCGCCCATGCGCATGTCGAGCGGCCCGTCGCGGCGGAACGAGAAGCCGCGCTCGGCCTGGTCGAGCTGCATGGAGGACACGCCGATGTCGAGCACCACCCCGTCGAGGGGGGCGAGGCCGGCTGCGGTGGCGAGGTCGTCGAGCGCCGAGAAGCGGCCCTGGACCAGCCGCAGCCGCCCGCCGGACGCGGCGATGAGGGCCTGCCCGCCGGCGATGGCGGTGGGGTCGCGGTCGATGGCCAGCACCCGGCAGTCGGCCGCGGCCAGGATGGCGCGGGTGTAGCCGCCCGCGCCGAAGGTGCCGTCCACGTAAGTGCCGGCATCCTTCGGCGCGAGATGCGCGAGAACCTCTCGCAGCATCACGGGAAGATGACGGGCCAGTCCGCCAACGGCGTCGGCGGGGCCGACCCCGTGGCCCGTCGTCATTCCGCGCTGCTCCCAGGGTTCCCGGTGCGGGAGCCGATGGCCTTGCGCAACTCGCGCACCCTGTGGGTGGCCTCCGCGAGATGCGTCTTCAGCCGCTCCGGTTCCCAGATTCGAAACTTGTGTCCGAGCCCCACGAACGCGACCTGGTCGGCGATGCCGGCATGGGCCTTGAGCGTGTCGCTCAGCACCACCCGGCCTTCCGGGTCAATGCGCAGGGTCTCGCTGGTGCCGTACAGGGCGGCGGCCAGCTCCTCCCGTTCCTCGGAATAGGGCGGATAACGGTCGATCAGCGCGTCGATCTCGCCGATCAGCCGGTTCCCGCCCGCATCCAAGGCGGGCTCGGCAAGGCTCGGGTGGCAGTACAGGCCTTCCGCGCCATCCTTCAGCAGCACCGCCCGGTAAGGCGCGGGGATGGACACCCGGCCCTTGGCGTCGAGACGCATCGTGTATGTGGACACGAAGCGGTCCATGGCCCGGGAGTGCCTTCCATTCCGCGGGCACCTCGACAGAGGACGCGCCCTGCGACGGCCAGGCGGCCGTCCAACATGTTCTTGGGTATTGATGGGTTAACATGGGAAATCATGGGCCGTCAATGGAACGGCATGGGCGAGGGCGGGCAGGGGCCCTCCGGCGCTTGTCGCGCGGCGGCTCGGCTGACGGCGTTGCCGCGGCTGTGTGGCGTGGCGTCACGGGCGGTCCGATCCGGTTCTCCCTGGCCGCGCTGGACCGTGGCCGCTGATGGCGCGGCGCCCGCTGCCGCCGGCGTGCAGACGCCCGGCCATCCATGGCGCGCCGGCGCGAATGTGGTAGGACTTGGGCTGGGGCTTGGGCCGGCACTTAGACTGCGACTTAGGCTGCGACTTGGGCGGAGCTGCTTCAAAATCGTCGGGAGCTGGGAGAGGGCGATGTCGATCACCGATGCAGGGGCATTCGAGGCGACCGGGAGCGGCGTGGCGCGGGCCGCGCTGCCGACCTATTCGGTGCAGGAGATCGCCGACTACATCCAGTACGGCCCGGACGGCAGCGAGTTCCTGATGATCGACGCCGGTGACCAGCCGGTCACCGTCAACCTCAAGGGCCTGAGCGCCGACCGCGCCGACCTGGCCCGGCTGGCGCTGGCGACCTGGAGCGATGCGTGTGGCCTGACCTTCACGGAAACCAGCGGCGCCGCCCTCATCTCCTTCGACGACACCGATTCCGGCGCCTATTGCAGCTATTCCTATTCCGGTACCACCATCACCTCCGCCGACATCAATGTGGAGGCGGACTGGGACGACGGTTCCAGCGACGTTGACAGCTACGCCTTTCAGACCTTCATCCATGAGATCGGCCACGCGCTGGGCCTGTCGCATGCGGGGCCCTACGACGGGTCCGCCAGCTATCCCGCCGATGCCGCCTATGCCAACGATTCCTGGCAGATGACGGTCATGTCTTATTTCGACCAGGAGGAGGCGGGGCAGGGCAGCTGGCGCACGGTCGCAACCCCCATGATGGCCGACATCCTGGCGGTGCAGAGCGTCTATGGCAGCGCCGGCACCCGCACCGGCAGCACCACCTACGGCTTCAATGCCAACACCTCCGGCCTCACCGGCCTGCTCTACGATTTCGATAATTTCTACGAAGCCCCGAGCTTCACCATCGTTGACGACGGCGGCATCGACACCCTGGATGCCTCCGGCTATGCCGACGACCAGTATATCGACCTCAGGGGCGGCACCTATTCCGACATCGGCGGCCTCGTCGGCAATATCGGCATCTATCTCGATACCGTCATCGAGCGCGGGATCGGCGGCAGCGGCGACGACACCCTCATCGGCAATGCCGCAAACAACATTCTCACCGGCAATGCGGGTGCCGACGAGCTGCGCGGCGGCCTCGGCAATGACACGCTGAACGGGGGCGCTGGTGCCGATGCCATGTATGGCGGCGCCGGCAACGACACCTATGTGGTGGATTCCCTTGCCGACACGGTGCGTGAGTCGGCGGGCGCCGGCATCGACACGGTGCGCACCGGCCTGTCGCGCTATACCCTGGGCAGCAATGTGGAACGGCTGGTCCACACCGGCGCGTCGTCCTTCACCGGCACCGGCAACAGCCTCGCCAACATCCTCACCGGCAGCACCGGCAAGGATCGCCTGTACGGCGGCGCCGGCAACGACACCCTGTACGGGGGCGGCGGCAACGACGTCCTGGTGGGCGGGCGCGGGGCGGATGTGCTCAGCGGCGGGGCGGGTGGCGACACCTTCGTCTATGAAAGCATCGCCGATTCCACCCGCACCGCCTATGATCGGGTGATGGGGTATTCGGCCAGCGCCGGCGACCGCATCGACCTCTCGGCCATCGATGCCGACACGGTCAGCGGCTCCGCCAACGACGCGTTCGTCTTCATCGGATCGGCGGGCTTTTCCGGCGCCGCCGGCGAGCTGCGGTTCATCAACGGAACCCTCCAGGGTGACGTCAACGGCGACCGGCGGGTCGATCTCCAGATCGCCCTGACCGACATTTCCAGCTTCTCCCGCGCCAGCATCATCCTCTAGGCGGCGCGCTCCACCGCCAAGGAGGCCGGCCCATGCGCGCCCCGCGCCTGTACTGGCTCGCCACCTGCGGCGCGCTCGCGCTCGCGCTGCTGGCGCTGGCCCTGGACCCGCCCGGGCTCGCCGAGGCGCGCAACGACCTGTTCGACGCCTATCAGCGCGCCGACCCGCGCCCGTTCCACCCCGACATCCCGGTGCGCATCGTCGATATCGACGATGCCGCGCTGGCGGCGGTGGGCCAGTGGCCGTGGCCGCGCTCCACCCTGGCCCGGCTGGTGGAGCGCCTGGCCTCGAACGGGGCGGCGGCGGTCGCCTTCGACATGCTGCTGGCGGAGCCGGACCGGCTCGACGCGGCGGCGGTGACGGCGCGGCTGCCGGAGCCCGCCCGGGCCCTCCTGCTCGAGGCGCTGGCCGGACTGGAGAGCAATGACGCCGGCCTGGCGCGGGCCCTGTCCATCGGGCCCGCGGTCCTCGGCGCCGTGCTGACCCAGGGGGGCGGCGCCTATCCGGTGAAGTGGGGCATGGCGGTGGCCGGGGCGGACCCGCTCCAGGCGGTGCCGCGCTTTTCCGGGGCGGTGGGGCCGCTGCCGGAGCTGGCGGCGGCGGCGGCCGGCATCGGCGCGCTCAACTGGCTACCCGACCGCGACCAGGTGGTGCGCCGGGTGCCGCTGGTGCTCGAGCGCGAGGGAACCTTGGTGCCGGGCCTTGCCGCCGAGGCGCTGCGGGTGGCGCAGGGTGCGCCCGGCTACCTGCTGCGGGCCACCGGCGCCTCGGGCGAGGCGGCGTTCGGCGCGGCGCCGGGCCTGGTCTCGGTCCGCATCGGTGCGCTCGCGGTGCCCACCGATGCCACCGGCGCGGTGCGGGTGCGGTTCGGGCCCAGCGATCCGCGGCGCTTCCTGTCGGCCGCGGCGGTGCTCGATGGGCAGGTGCCGGCGGCGGAGGTGTCCGGCCGCATCATCCTCATCGGCACCAGCGCTGCCGGGCTGAAGGACACCCGCGCCACGCCCCTCGACGCCGCGGTGCCGGGGGTGGAGATCCAGGCCCAGCTCATCGAGCACCTGCTGTCCGGCGCGCGGCTGGTGCGGCCCGACTGGGCGCGCGGCGCCGAGCTGGCGCTGGCGGCGCTGCTGGGGCTGGCCATGGCGGCGGGGCTGCCCCGGGTGCCGGCCTGGAGCGCTGGCCTGTGCGGGGCGGCGGTGTTCGGGCTGCTGTTCGCCGGCTCCTGGTTCGCCTTCCGCGACGGCGCGGTGCTGCTGGACCCGCTGGGGCCGGCGGGGGGCGTGCTCGCGGTCTATGGCGTCGGGGTGCTCGCCCTCTATCGGCAGGAGCAGCGGCAGAAGCGCTGGGTGCGCTCCGTGTTCGGCCGCTTCGTGGCGCCGGCGGTGGTGGAGCGCCTGGCCGCGGCGCCGGACCGGCTGGAACTGGGCGGGCAAACCCGGGACCTCACCATTCTGTTCTGTGACCTGCGCGATTTCACGACGCTCTCGGAGACCATGGACGCCCAGGCGCTCACGCGCTTCATGAACGGTTACCTCACGCCCATGACCGAGGTGGTGCTCGCCCACGGCGGTACCATCGACAAATATATCGGCGACGCCATCATGGCGTTCTGGAACGCGCCCCTGGACGATCCGGCGCACGCCCGCAACGCCGCGGCGTGCGCGCTGGCCATGGTCCGGCGGCTGGAGGCGCTCAACGCCGACTGGCGGCGCGCGGCGGAGGCCGCGGGGCGGGCGTTCCAGCCGGTGCGGTGCGGGGTCGGGCTGGCCACCGGGCCATGTTGCGTGGGCAACCTGGGCTCGACCCAGCGTCTGGAATATTCCTGCCTTGGCGACGATGTGAACCTCGCCTCACGCATCGAGGGCGCCACCAAATCGTTCGCGGCCGACATCCTGGTGTCGCAGGCCACGCGCGCGGCGGCGCCGGACCTCGCCTTTCTGGAAGCCGGCGCGCTGACGCTGAAGGGCAAGTCGCTGCCGAGCCGCCTGTTCCTGCTGGCGGGCGACGCCGCCTTTGCGGGCTCGGCGGCGTTCGCGGCCCTCTCCACCACCCATGCGGCGCTGCTGGCGGCCGTCGCCGCCGGCGATCAGGCATCCGCCGGACGCCTCGCCGAGACCGCGGCCGGTCTCTGTCCCGAGCGGCTGCGGCCGTTCTATATGGACCACGCGCGCCGGGCCGGCTGACGGCCGGCGCCGGCGCGATGTGCGTCAGGCCGGCTCCGCCACCGGCGCCGGGGCGAGCGCCCCCACCGTCTGCAATGCGAAGGCGAAGACCAGGGCCACCTCGTCCAGGCGGTCGAACCGCCCGGAGGCACCGCCATGGCCGGCGTCCATGTTGGTGCGCAGCAGGATGGGCGCGCGCGAGGTGGCGGCGGCCCGCAGCCGCGCCACCCATTTGGCGGGCTCCCAATAGGTCACGCGCGGATCGGTGAGGCCGGCGAGGGCGAAGATGGCCGGGTAGGACGCCGGGCGCACATTGTCCACCGGCGAATAGCCGAGGAGGCGGGTGAAGGCCTCCGGGTCGGCGATGGGATTGCCCCACTCGGGCCATTCTGGTGGGGTGAGGGGCAGGGTGTCGTCCAGCATGGTGGCCAGCACGTCCACGAACGGCACTTCCGCCACGATGCCGGCGAACAGGCCCGGCCGCAGGTTGGCGATGGCGCCCATGAGCATGCCGCCGGCCGAGCCGCCATGGGCGACGATGCGGTCGGGCCGGGTGAAACGCTCCCGCGCCAGATGCTCGGCCACGGCGATGAAATCGGTGAAGGTGTTGGTCTTGTGGGCGAGCTTGCCCTGGGCATACCAGCGCCAGCCCTTGTCGGTGCCGCCGCGCACATGGGCGATGGCGTAGACGAAGCCCCGGTCCACCAGGGAGAGGCGGGCGGTGGAGAAGCTGGCAGGTATGGTGATGCCGTAGGCGCCATAGCCATAGAGCAGCAGCGGCGCCGAGCCGTCCAGTGGCGTGCCCTTCCGGTAGAGCAAGGACACCGGCACGCTCTCGCCATCGGGCGCGGGGGCGAGGATGCGGCGGGTGACATAATCGGCCGGATCGTGGCCGGAGGGCACCTCCTGCCGCTTCAGCAGGGCGCGGGCGCGGCTCGCCATGTCGTAGGACCACACCTGCGAGGGGGTGGTCATGGAGGCGTAGGTGAAGCGCACCTCGGTGGTGTCGAAGGTGTATCCGGGGTGCAGCCCGAGGGCGTAGGCCTCCTCGTCGAACGCCACCGGATGCTCGGCGCCGCTGGCGAGGTCGCGGACGATGATGCGCGGCAGCCCGCCTTCCCGCTCCAGCCGCGCCATGTGGCCGGCGAACACGGTGTGGCTCAAGATCATGCGGCCCGGCGCGTGGGGCACCAGATCGCGCCAGTTGGCCCGATCCGGCGCCGCCGTGGGGGCGGTGACGATCTTGAAGTCCTCGGCATCGCCGGCATTGGTCAGCAGGACCAGCGTGTCGGTGCCGTCGAGCGCGGGGTGGTGCTCCACCTCGTAGCGCACGCCGGCGGTCCGCGCGGCCACCAGGCGCGGCCTTGCGGCGGGATTGCGCAGATCCAGAAGATGGACCTCGGAGGTCTGGTGGTCGCCGCAGGAGACGAGGCCGAAGGCGCGCGACTGGGTTTCGCTCAGCGAGACGAAAAAGCCCTTGTCCGGCTCCTCATAGACCAGCGCGTCGGCGGCCGGATCGGTCCCCAGCACATGGCGGTAGACCTTGGAGGGACGGTGCTCGGCGTCGCGGCGGATGTAGTAGAGCGCGGTGCCGTCGGCGGTCCACAACAGGTCGCCGGTGCTCTCGACGATCACGTCCGGCAGGTCGGCGCCGGTGGCGAGGTCGCGGATGCGGATGACGTAGAGTTCGGACCCCTGCTCGTCGGCGGCGAAGGCCAGGCGGCGGTGGTCATGGCTGTGGCGCCAGGGGCCGAGATGGAAATAGGCCTTGCCTGCCGCCTCCTTGTCGCCGTCGAGGATGATTTCCTCGGCGCCGTCCGGCCACGCCTTGCGGCAGGCCAGGGCCTGCTGGCCCCCTTCCCGGTGCCGGCTGTAATAGGCATAGGCGCCGTCCGGGGCGGGGACGGTGGCGTCGTCCTCCTTGATGCGGCCGCGCATCTCCGCCACCAGGGCGCGGCGCAGCTCCGCCAGCGGCGCGAAATAGGCGTCCGCGTAGGCGTTCTCCGCTTCCAGATAGGTCCGGATCCCGGGATCGAGGGCGCTCGGGTCGCGCATCACGTCCCGCCAGTTCTCGGCCCGCAGCCAGGCATAATCGTCGGTGAGCGTGACCCCGTGGACAACGCGCGAGGACGGACGCCGCTCGGCGCGCGGAGGCTCAGGCGCCGTCATGGGCGTCTCCCGCGTCGGGCTCCAGCTTCAGCGCGGTGCCGTTCAGGCAGAAGCGCAGGCCGGTGGGGGCCGGCCCGTCGGGAAACACATGGCCCAGGTGGCTCTCGCAGCGGGCGCAGCGCACCTCAATGCGGCGCATGCCGTAGGAGGTATCCTCGTGTGTCACCACGGCATCCGCCGATACGGGCGAGAAGAAGCTGGGCCAGCCGGTGCCGGATTCATACTTCGTCTCGGAGCGGAACAGCGGCGCCCCGCAGGCGACGCAGCGGTAGAGCCCGGAGCGCTTCTCATCCCAATAGGGGCCGGTGAAGGCGCGCTCGGTGCCGTGCTCGCGGGCGATGCGGAATTGTTCCGGCGTCAGGCACGAGCGCCATTCGCTCTCGCTCTTGATCACCTTCGGCTCCGACGCGGCGTTCGCGGCCTCGCTGGTATCCGGAAGCTCCGGCGGGTGGTCGGGAAGGGTGTTGGGCATAAGAACCCCGCTGTGTTTGCCACAGAGGTAGGCATTGCCGGGCGTGCTGACAAGGCATCCCGGTCCGCGCGGCGCACCGGCTGGGGCGACGGCCGCGCTTGAGCAGCGATGCGCCGAGCAAGGCTGCAAGTCGAACTTGGAAGTACATAACCGTTTCTGAGTTTCTACTTGCATTTGCCCCGGTGCGAACTTAAGACCTTGGGAGCGCAGGACGCGCCGAAGCGTCGCCGACCGTCCATGCCGGATGGGCAAAGCCGGTCGCCGTGGGTGTGCGCCCTGTATTCTGCAGCCCGGGTCGGGTTATCGTCGCAGACATAAAGAAAGTCCCATGACTGAAGAAACGGAATCGAATTCCTTCATCGCCCTGGCGGCGGACATCGTTTCGGCCTATGTCAGCAACAATTCCGTGGCTGCTGCGGATCTGCCGGTGCTGATCAGCGAAGTGCATGCCACCTTGCAGCGTATTGCCACCGGTGAGAGCGAGCCGGTGGTGGAGCAGCTGCGTCCGGCGGTTCCGGTGAAAAAGTCGGTGGCTCCCGATTTCATCATCTGCCTTGAGGACGGGAAGAAGTTCAAGTCGCTCAAGCGCCACCTGCGTACCCAATACAACATGACCCCCGAGCAATATCGGGAAAAGTGGGGCCTGCCGCCGGATTACCCGATGGTGGCGCCGAACTACGCGGCGGCCCGCTCGGAGCTGGCCAAGCAGATGGGCCTCGGCCAGCAGCGTCGCGCGGGCTGATCCCGCCGGCCCCGGGGTGTCTCCATGCGCGGCTGGCGCTGCGCATGGAGAGGCGCTCCTGCGCCAGGATCGGGAGTGGCGTCCGCTGCGGCGCATCGGGCAAGGGTGCGTCGCGCTCTCGCGTGCGGACTGACGACTTGACCGCGCCTTGGCGCATGTCTGGCGCGCTGGCTTCGCCTTGGCGTGCCGGATATGCGTCGGCCGGTGCTGCCCGAGGCGTTCCGATCGCCGGCCGAGGCCTGGGGAGCCGGACTTCAGCCATCACCCGGCTTTTCGACCGGCGCCCGATGGGATCTGCCCAAGCGCCGCGTGGGCTTTGAGTCAAAGCCCCTGAAACAAATTCAAGTCCGTTCGTATCATACCGGCAACCCCGGTCGTCACCGGTGCCGCGCGGATTTCGCTGCAGCGCCCCTTGGGCGTCACCAAAGGCCCGGGCGTCGAACTCGGAGGCCTTCGGCGGGGCGGGGCGCGGGTGGCGCATGGCCGTTGGGGGATGCCGGGGCCCGGAGCTCCGGTTGGTGATCCGGTGCTGACAGCGCCCGAGGGTTCCCGCCCCGAACGATGCTGGGGCGTGACGGGCCGGGGTGTCCCCCGGCATGACCACCCGGATGCGCGCGGCCGGCTTCCCCTTCATGGCATATCCAGGGTTGAAATGAAGCGGCGGGGACGCTTAGCCGCGCCAGGGCGACGCATGTGGACGGATCGGCGCCGCCGTCAGCGGGCATGCCGCGGGACGGCGGGGCCGGCGCGATGCCCGAAGCCTAACCGGGAGGAGCCTCGCCGCCGGTCACCGTGGATGCCGCCTATCCCAGCCACAGGCCCAGCAGCGCCAGCGCGATCACCCACAGGGCGGCGTTGCCCCAGAAGGCCCGGCGTGCCTCGGCCCGGCCGATGCCCTCCAGCGATGCGGCGGACAATTGGATGCCGTCGCGGGTGGCGGCGTCGAGCTGCTGCATCACCCGAGCGGTGCGGGTGAGCAGGGCCGGCACCGTGGTGGCGAAGTGGCCGACCTCGCCGAGACTCAGCCCGGCCTGCTGGAGCTGGCCCACCGGGCCGAGGTTGCGGGCGATCCAGTCCTCGACCACCGGAGCCGCCGTCTTCCACATGTCGAGCTGGGGATCGAGGGAGCGGGCGACGCCCTCCACCACAACCATGGTCTTCTGCAGCAGCAGCAGCTCGGGCCGGGTCTGCATGTCGAACAGCGCGGTCACCTCCAACAGCAGCGCCAGCAGGCGGGCCATGGAGATCTGGTCGGCGCGGCGGGAGTGGATGGGCTCGCCGATGGCGCGGATGGCCTGGGCGAAATCGTCCACCGAATGGTGGAACGGCACGTAGCCGGCCTCGAAATGCACCTCGGCGGTGCGGCGCCAGTTGCGGGTGATGAAGCCGTAGAGGATTTCCGCCAGGAAGCGGCGCTCCTTGTGGCCCAGGCGCCCCATGATGCCGCAATCCACCACCACCAGGCGGCCACCGGCGTCCACGAACAGGTTGCCGGGGTGCATGTCGGCGTGGAAGAAGCCGTCGCGCATGGCCTGCCGCAGGAACGACTGCATCACGATGCGGGCGATCTCCTTGGGATCGTGCCCGGCGGCGATGAGCGCCTCTTTGTCCGAGAGCTTGATGCCGTCGATCCACTCGGTGGTCAGCACCTCGCGGCTGGAGCGGTCCCAGTCCACCTGCGGCACATGGATGTCGTGGTCCTCGCGGGTGTTCTCCGCCAGCTCCGCATAGGCGGCGGCCTCCAGGCGCAGGTCCATCTCCATGGACACCGAGCGGGCCATGGTGTCCACCACGCTTTCCAGCCGCAGCCGGCGGGCCTCGGCGAAATTGGCCTCGGCGAAGGCGGCGAGCCGGCGGAAGCTCGCCATGTCGGAGGAAAAGCGCCGGCTGATGCCCGGCCGCAGCACCTTCACGGCCACGTCGCGGCGGCTGCCGTCCTCCTCCACCGCGCCCTTGTGCACCTCGGCGATGGAGGCCGCCGCCACCGCCGGGCCGAACGCCGCGAACACCTCGCGCACCGGCCGGTCGAAGCTGGTGGCCACGATGTCCTCGGCCACCGCCTGGCCGAAGGCGGGCATGCGGTCCTGCAGCACCTCCAGGTCGCGGGCGACGGTGGGGCCCACCACGTCCGGCCGGGTGGCGAGGAACTGGCCGAGCTTCACATAGGAGGGGCCGAGCCGCGACAGCGCCGCCGAGAAGCGGGCGGCCCGGCTGCCGGCGTCGCGCCGGGCGATGAGCCGGGCAAGGCGCAGGGCCGGGCGGGCCAGCGGCGGGGCCACCGCCGGCGACACCAGGGACAGCACGCCCTCGCGCGCCAGCACATAGCCGGCGCGCAGCAGCCGCGCCGCATCGGCGACAAGGAAGATCACGTCGGGCGCCTTTCAGCCGGATGAAGTTCAGCCGTATCCAGCGGGGCTGGAGGGAGACGGCGCATCAGATGCGGAAGCCCCAGTGCAGGGCCACCACGCCGCCGGTCATGCGCAGCAGGTCGACGCGCTTGAAGCCGGCGTCGCGCATCATCTGCGCGAAGGCCTCGGCGTGGGGGAAGCGGCGGATGGATTCCACCAGGTACTGGTAGGGTTCGGCATCGCCGGCCACCCGCTTGCCCACCTCGGGGATGACCTTGAACGAATAGGTCTCGTAGATCTTGTCGAGCACCGGCACGTCGACCTTGGAGAATTCGAGCACGAACGCCCGTCCGCCCGGCTTCAGCACCCGCCGCATCTCCGTGAGGGCGAGCGGAATGCGCGGCACGTTGCGGATGCCGAAGGCGATGGTGACGGCATCGAACGACTTGTCGGGGAAGGGCAGGTCCTCGGCGTTGGCCTCGGTGAACTCCACCCGCTCGGACAGGCCGCGCGCCGCGGCGCGCTCGCGGCCCACCGCCAGCATCTCGGTGTTGATGTCGGCGACGGTGACGCGGGTGCCCGGGCCCCCGGCCTCCGCCACCCGGAAGGCGACGTCGCCGGTGCCGCCGGCGAGGTCGAGCAGGTGGAAGGGACGATCCCCCCGCGGCGGCCGCAGCTTCGACACCAGGGCGTCTTTCCACACCCGGTGCAGGCCGGCGGACATGAGGTCGTTCATGATGTCGTAGCGCCGCGCGACCTTGTGGAACACATCGTCCACCAGGGCCTGCTTGGCGTCGAGGGGCACGGTGCGATAGCCGAAATGGGTGTCCGGGGCGGCCGTGGCGGGGCCCTGGGCGGCTTGGGGCGACGGGGTCGGCTGGAAGTTAGGGTCCGTCATGACGGGTCGGCACCATGCGCTTCGTTCTTGATGGCGCGGGACCTTAAAGGATGATGGGGCGCGATGCCATGCGGTGGCCGGGAAGATGCGGTGCGCCCGAACGTCTCCGCCGGCGTGCCGGGCGGGTCGGGGTGGCCGGCGCGCGGGGGGCGCGCCGTCGCCAGGGCCCGTGTCAGCGTGAGGTCGGATTGGGCTTGCCGAGGCCCGACACGTCGAACTCCAGCCCCTCGCGGCTGTAGCGCTGCTCGGCGGTCTTGGTGCCGCGGGCGCCCAGGAACGGCAGAAAGCCGATCTTCAATCCGCGCCGCTGCTTGCGGTCTGCGATCTCTTTCCGCATTGGAAAGAGAGGAACGTTGATCGTGATCGTCATAGCCGCTCTCCAATTGTATTCATCTGTACAAGTCGGCAAGGAAATCTCACGTCTGTTTGCACATCCGTAACAATATCCTGCCGCGAGGGCGTGCTTCTATGGCACGCGCCGATAACGCCGTCTGAACGGGGCGTTTATGGGGCGTTCATGGGGATGAAGCAGGGCTTAATCGAGGATGCGACGGCGGCGGCTGCCCGCGTGGTTAACGCCTGCTAAACAGCGGTGGATCGCGACATCCGCCATTGCGCCAGCATGGCGCGCAGCACCGCCGGCTTCAGGGGCTTGTTCAGCGTCAGCATGTCAGCGGCTTGCGCGGCCTCGCGCACGGCCTGGCTGCGGTCGGCGGTGATCAGCACCGCCGGCAGCTTCCCCAGTTTCCACCGCAGGCCCATCACCGCGTCGATGCCCAGCCCGCCGTCCAGGTGATAGTCGACGAGGGCGATGTCGGGGGCGACCTTGGCCTCGCGCACCGCATCGAGGGCGCCGGCGGCGTCCGGGGCGGTGAGCACCGCGCAGCCCCAGCCGGTGAGGAGCAGCTTCATGCCCTCCAGGATGGCCGGCTCGTTGTCGATGACGAGGATGGTGAGCCCGTCGAGGGCGGCGCCGGGCCGGGCCGGGCGCGGCGCGGCGGCGGCGGCCTCGGGAATGGGCACCGCCAGCGGCAGGTCGAGGGCGAACACCGAGCCCTTGCCGGGCTGCGAGCGCAGCGTCATGGGGTGGTCCAGCACCCGGGCGATGCGCTCGACGATGGACAGGCCGAGGCCGAGGCCCCGCGCCACCCGCGCGCCCTGGTCGAGCCGCTGGAACTCCTGGAACACCAGCTTCTGCTGGTCGGCGGGAATGCCGATGCCGGTATCCCACACCTCCACCCGCAGCCGGCCGTGATGGCGCCGGCAGCCCACCAGGACCCGGCCCCGGGGGGTGTACTTGATGGCGTTGGAGATGAGGTTCTGCAGCAGCCGCCGCAGCAGCCGCCGGTCGGAGCGCACGGTGAGGGAGCTCGGCACGAAGGTGAGGGAAAGGTTCTTCTCTCGCGCCAGGGGCGTGAATTCCATCTCGAGCTGCCGCAGCATCTCGCCGATGCGCAGCGGCGCGATGTCGGGCCGCAGGGCGCCGCTGTCGAGGCGGGACATGTCGAGCAGGGCGCCGAGGATTTCCTCCACCGCCTCCAGGGAGGCATCCACATTGCCGGCGAGGCGCCGTTCCTCGGGCGCCCGGGCCCGCTCTACCAGGCTCGTCACGTAGAGCCGCGCGGCATTGAGCGGCTGGAGGATGTCATGGCTGGCGGCGGCGAGAAAGCGGGTCTTGGAAATGTTGGCTTCTTCCGCCTCGGCCCGCGCCTTCTCCAGGGCGCGGTTGAGGCACACCAGCTCCTCGGTGCGCTCGCGCACGCGCCGTTCCAGGCTCTCGTTGGCCCGCTCCAGGGCCAGCGCGGCGTCCACCGAGGCGGTGATGTCGGTGAAGGTCACGGCGATGCCGCCGTCCGGCATGGGGTCGGACCGGGTCTCAATGACCTGCCCGTTCTGGTCGAGGCGCTCGGAGAAGCCGGGCGCGGGGCTGGCGTAGCGCTCCACCCGCGCGGCGAGGCTGACGCGGCAGCCGGCGGCGCGCGGAGCGTTGGCCAGGATGGCGCGCAGCGGCGCGCCCACGGTGTAGCAGTCGGCGGGCAGTTCCAGCATCTCGCCGAAGCTGCGGTTCCAGCACACCAGCTTCAGCTCGCGGTCGAACACCGCGATGCCCTGATGCACATGGTCGATGGCGCTTTGCAGCAGCTCGCGATTGTACTGGATGGCGGCGGAGGCCTCGTCGAGCAGCTTGAGCGCGGCCTTGGTGGAGACGGCGCGCTTGCGCAGCAGCAGCGACAGCACCAGGCGCGAGGAGGCCGCCCCCACCGCCGCCGCCAGCAGGTGCTCGGCATGGCGCACGGTGCCGGCGTCGGCCTCGCGGTGGGGGTCGAGGCTGCTGCCGCTGAGGCGGGCATAGGTGGAGAAGGCGGCCTGGGCGCGGTCGTGGCCGAGATAGCGCTCGACGGTGCCGATCACCTCGCCCACGGTGACCGCCGAGCGCCAGCGCAGGAATACCGGGCGCAGCGGCGGCGTGTCCGGGCTCCGGGCGATGAAGACCTCCGCCTGCACCGCCTCGATCTGGCTCGGGCGGGTGAGGAAGGAGACGATGACCAGCACCAGCGTGTTGACGCCGAGGCTCCAGGCGACGCCATGGGCCAGGGGGCCGGCGGTGAGGCCCAAAAGCGCCGTGGGCTTGAGCAGGCCGATGCCGAACGGGCCGTCGACGAGCACCGAGTGGGCGACCAGCCCGGCTTCCACCAGGCTCGGCATCATCAGGGTGTAGGCCCAGAACAGCGAGCCGGCCAGGATGCCGGCGATGGCGCCCTTGGCGGTGGCGCGCCGCCACATGAGCCCGGCGGCGAAGGCGGGGCCCACCTGGGCCACGGCGGCGAAGGAGAGCAGGCCGATCTGCGCCAGCTGCACCTCGCCGATGATGCGGTAATAGAGATAGGCGAACAGCAGGATGAGGAAGATGGCCACCCGCCGCACCAGCAGCAGCACCCCCACCATGTCGCTGGGCTTGGGCTCGTCGTGGGCGCGGCCGGCGCGCCGGCGCAGCAGCAGCGGCATGACCAGGTCGTTGGAGATCATGATGGCGAGCGCCACGCTTTCCACGATCACCATGGCGGTGGCGGCGGACAGCCCGCCCACGAAGGCGAGCAGCGCCAGCCCGTCGGCGCCGGCCGCCAGCGGCACCGCCAGCACGTACATGTCGCTGTCCACCACCTCGCGGGGAAACAGCGTCATGCCGGCGAGCGCCAGCGGCACCACGAACAGGTTGATGAGCACCAGATAGAGCGGGAACAGCCAGCGGGCGCGGCGGATTTCCTCCTCGCCCTTGTTCTCCACCACCGCCACGTGGAACTGGCGCGGCAGCAGGATGAAGGCGCCGCCGGAGAGAATGGTCATGGTGATCCAGTTCTCCAGCGACAGGCCGTGGGTGAAGGGGCCGGTCACCGCCGCGTCCCGGGCCGCCCGCCACAGGTGGGCGGGGCCGGAGAAGATGAAGAAGGTGACGAGGATGCCCACCGCCAGGAAGGCGGCGAGCTTGACGATGGATTCGGTGGCGATGGCGAGCATCAGGCCGTCCTGGTGCTCGGTGGCGTCGGTGTGGCGGGTGCCGAACAGCACCGCGAACGCGGCCATGGCGCAGGCGACGAACAAAGCGAGGTCGCCGGCCAGCGTGCCTTGCGCCGCCTGGCCCGCGAAATAGCCCAGAACGGCCAGAAGAGAGGCCGAAACCGCCTTCAATTGCAGTGAGATATAGGGAATTGAGCCGGCCAGGGCCACCGCCGCGACCAGGGCGGCGATGCCCTGGTTCTTGCCATAGCGGGCAGCGATGAAGTCGGCGATGGAGGTGATGTTGTTGGCCTTGGCCAGCCGCACCACCCGCAGGAAGGCGGGGGCCGCTACCGTCATCAGCACGATCGGGCCAAGGTAGATGGTGAGGAAGTCGAAGCCCTGGGTGGTGGCAAGCCCCACCGAGCCGAAGAAGGTCCAGGAGGTGCAGTAGACCGCCAGCGACAGGGAATAGATCAGCGGCCGGGGGGCGCTCCGCGCGGCGGTCGGGCGCAGCCGGTCGCCGAAGCTCGCGATGGCGAACAGGAGGCCGATATAGGCCAGCGCGGCGAATATGACGACCGAAGCCTGAAGCATGTCCCCCGTCCGGCGGCGGGTGGCGTGCGCCCCGGCGCCTGATGCTTATTTTCGGCCCGCCGCGGGCCTGTTCTTGGCCCGCAGATCACCACCGGGGGCGGGCCTTGTCCACCCAGGGAGACTCCGCAGCGGAGCGCGTCAGGCGAGGGCGTCGATCTCGGCGTCGCTGAGGGCCCCGGGCACCAGGGTGATGGGCACCGGGAAGTGTCCGGCGTGGAAGCCCACCAGCGCGCTCACCAGCGGGCCGGGCCCCTCCTTGCCGACGCCGGCCGCCAGCACCAGGGTGGCGATGTCCTCATCCTCGCCGATGAGGGTGATCACCGCGTCGGCCTTGGTGCCCTCGCGGATCACCGCCTGGGCCTCCACGCCGGCCACCTGGCGGGCGCGGGCGATGAATTTGTCGAGGCGGGCGCTCATCTCGTCCTGGGCCTCGGCGCGCATCAGGTCGGCCACTCCCAGCCATTGCTGGTGGGCCCCCTCCAGCTCCAGCACCCCGAGCAGCAGCAGGTCGCCGCCGGTGTCGGCGGCGCGGCGGCTGGCGTAATGGACCGCGCGGCTGCATTCGGGCGTGTCGTCCACCACCACCAGGAACTTGCGGCGATGCCCGCTCTCCCGGCTGCGGCGCGGCGCGGCCGGCGGGTGGCGGACAGGCGGATGGGGCGTGCTCATGGCAACCTCTGCAACCTCGGCCGGATGGCGCGGGTCCGTCGCGCGGGCCGTCCGCCCGGCGCGCCGGGCTCGCGCGCGGGACGATTCGACGGGGCGCCCTCATGCTGCCATGGGGGCCGGGGAGCCGGGAAAAAAACTGCGCCGCTCCAAAGCGTCGCGTGGACGCGCGGCGGTCCCTTGGCTATGAGCCGAAGAGGTTCCCGCCCCACGGAGGTTCGCGCGCCGCCATGATCATCGCCATCGCCGACAGCGTGGCACAATGGCCCAACGTGGCCATCGCGCTCGTGTTCGCCGGCGTGCTGCTGGGGCTGCTGGTGATCGCCGAGCGCCTCGGGCGATTGCTGCCCGCGGACGGCCAGGAGGCCCGCGCCGTTGCCGCCCTCGACACCTTCAAGGTGCTGGGGCCGCTGGCGGGTGTGTTCCTCAGCTTCACCCTGGTGCAGGCCATCGGCCAGTTCCGCGCCGCCGATACCAACGTCAGCCGCGAGGCCGCCAACATCTACCAGCTCGACCGGGCCCTGAACGGCGCCACGGCCCTCGCCGACACGCGGCCGGCCCGCCTGGCGCTTCGGGCCTATGTGGGCCATGTGGTGAGCGACGGCTGGCAGGCCATGCGCGAGGGCCGCGACGAATCTCCCGAGAGCGCGCAGGCGTTGGCGCGGCTGCAAGCCGAGGTGGACGCCCTGCTGGCGGTGCTGCCGCCGGATGTGCGCTTCTCCAACGACATCGACAAGAACCTCGACGACGTGCACGACGACCGCGCCACCCGGCTCGGCATCGCCCATGGCGGGCTGCCGGCGATCATGTGGTGGGTGCTGCTGTCCTTGCTGGTGCTGCTGTTCGCCTGCGCCGCCTGCCTGCAGGGGACGGCGGCGCGCCATCCGCTGCCGGTCCTCTACATCGCCGGGCTCGGCCTGCTGAGCGCGCTGCTGTTCATCATGGACCGCCCGTTCCAGGGCGAGCTCAGCGTGTCGCCGGCGCCGCTGGTCAAGATTCAAGGCCAGCTGGATGCCCGCCTGCGCTGAAGCACGGGCCGGGGGAGCGTGGCTACATCCTTGTCGCGGAACATGTTCCGTCCGCGCCGGGCGGCGCCGGGGGTGAAAACGCGCTAGAGCCGCGCCGGGGGAAATGGTAGCGATGGAGCCTCACCGGCTCCAGAACCCCAGGAGATGCCCTTGCCCGACACCGCAGCCAGCGTCGTCGATCTCTCCCTCGACGCGGCGCAGACCATCCTCGCGGCGGCCCTCGCGCATGCGCGGGCGCAGCAGATGAACCCGCTGGCGGTGTGCGTGCTGGATGCGCGCGGCTCCCTCAAGGCGTTCGCGGCCGAGGATGGCACCAGCCTGAAGCGCGGCAACATCGCCCGCGGCAAGGCCAATGGCGCGCTGTCGCTGGGCGTCGGCTCGCGTGCCCTGTTCCGGCGGGCGCAGGAGCAGCCCTTCTTCATCAGCGCCGCCACCGCCGCCATCGGCGGCGCGCTCATTCCGGTGCCGGGCGGCGTGCTGGTCCGCGACGCCAGGGGCCGCCTGATCGGCGCCGTCGGCATTTCCGGCGATACCTCGGACAATGACGAGGCGGCGGCCGTGGCCGGCATCCTGGCCGCCGGCCTCGCCGCCGATCCCGGCGCCGACTGACTGGCCCGGCACGGACGCTCCCGTGCCGGGGGCGTCCGCTCAGAGCAGCTCGACGGCGTCCTTGAACGCCAGGCGTGGAAGGCGGTCGAACAGCTTGCCGTGATCGCCGTGGCCGAGCGCGGCGATGAAGTTGGTCTTCACGACGCCGCCGGGGAAGAATTCGGCATCCACCTTGGCGGCATCGAAGCCGGACATGGGGCCGACATCCAGCCCCAGCGCCCGCGCCGCGAGGATGAGGTAGGCGCCCTGCAGCGATGAGTTGCGGAAGGCGTGGGGCTCGACCATGGCCGGGGTGTTCACGAACAGGTCGCGGAAGCCCGGATTATGCGGGAACAGCTCGGGAATCCGGTCGTAGAACTTCAGGTCGTAGCCGATCAGCACGATCACCGGGGCATCCAGCGCCTTGTGGTTGCCGGGCGAGAGCGCCGGCTTCAGCCGCGCCTTGGCCGCCTCCGAGCGCAGGAACACGAAGCGCGCCGGCTGGGTATTGGCCGAGGTCGGGCCGAACTTCACGATGTCGTAGAGGGCCTCCAGCTCGGCGTCGGTCACCGGCTCGGTGGTCCAGCCGTTGTGCGAGCGGGCGGTGGTGAACAGCTGGTCGATGACGGTCTGGTCGATTTTCGTGGTCATGGCGCAGTCCAAAAAGACGGGGCGGCAATGGGTTCAATAGCGGCGATCTAGGAGTTCATCGGCGCGGGGACAACGGCCCGTCCTGCAAGAGGCCGTTGCATGACTGCAAATGGATCAGCATGCGTGATGGCCGCGTCACGCGATTTGATGGGTCAGTTCGTCCCTCTGCCGCTATGGTCCGCGCCGTCAGGCTCGCGTCCGTCCACGAGTCCATCTCGGCGCGTTCCAGCCGGCGCGCCGCTGTTCGAGATCTGCCATGTCGCCGCTCCGCACCCCCACCGCCGCTTCCACAGCTCCCGCCGTTTCGCCCGCGACATCCCAGGATGCCTATGTCGATCGGGTGCGTGAGCACATCCTGGCCCTGCCGGAGAGCGGCATCGTCGAGGTGATGAACTACGGCCGCGCGCGGCCGGGCATGATTCCGCTCTGGGCCGGCGAGGGCGATGTGCCCACCCCCTCCTTCATCTGCGAGGCGGCGGCGGCGGCGCTGCACGCCGGCGAGACCTTCTACACCTGGCAGCGCGGCTTGCCGGAGCTGCGCGCCGCCATCGCGCGCTACATGGCGCGGGTTTACGGGGTGGCGGAGGATCCCGAGCGCTATTTCGTGACCGGCTCCGGCATGCAGGCGATCCTGGTGGCCTTCTCCATGGCGCTCGGAGCCGGCGACGAGATCCTGCTGCCGTCCCCCATCTGGCCCAATGCGGCGGCGGGAGCGCAGAAGATCGGCGCGGTGCCGGTGCACGTGCCGCTGGCCTATGGCCCGCGGGGGTTCTCCCTCGACCTGCCGCGGCTGGAGGCGGCGGTGACGGCGCGCACCCGCGCCATCTTCCTCAACACGCCGGCCAATCCCACCGGCTTCGTGGCCACCCATGCGGAGCTGCGGGCGGTGCTGGAGCTTGCCCGCCGCCACGGGCTCTGGATCATCGCCGACGAGATCTACGGCCGCTTCTATTACGGCGGGGCGGCGCGGGCGCCCTCCTTCCACGACGTGATGGAGCCCGACGACGCCGTCCTGTTCGTGCAGACCTTCTCCAAGAACTGGGCCATGACCGGCTGGCGCATCGGCTGGATCGAGGCCGATCCCCGGCTGGGCCAGGTGGTGGAGAACCTCATCCAATACTCCACCTCCGGGGTGGCGGCCTTCATGCAGCGCGGCGCGGTGGCGGCGCTGGAACTGGGCGAGCCGTTCGTGGCCGAGCAGATCGCCCGCGCCCGCCACGGCCGCGACATCGTCGCCGACGCGCTGCTGGCCACCGGCAAGGTGGACCTGGTGAAGCCCGAGGGCGCCTTCTATCTCTTCTTCGGCATCGCCGGGCAGCGGGACGTGCGGCGGCTGGGCCTCACCCTGGTGGACGAGGCCAATGTGGGCATCGCGCCGGGCACCGCCTTCGGCGCCGGCGGCGAGGGCTTCATGCGCCTGTGCTTCGCGCGCGGCGCCGACCAGCTCGCCGAGGCCGCGCGCCGGCTCGCGGGCTGGATCGAGGCGAAGGGTGGGGCAGAGGGCGAGGTCGGGGGCGGGGCGGCGTGAGGGGCCTGTCCCCGGCGGCGACCCGCGCCGCCCTGGCCGCGGTGGTGACGCTTGGCGCCGGCGCCCTCGGCGGCGGCGTGTTCTCGCTGCTCGGCCTGCCGGCGGCGTGGATCTCGGGCGCGCTGGTGTTCACCCTGGTGCTGGCCATGGCGGGCGTGCCGGTGGTGGTGCCGGAAGGGGTGCGGTTTCTGGCCTATACGGTGCTCGGCACCTCCATGGGCACGGTGCTGACGCCGGAGATGCTGGCGCGCGCCGGCTCCTGGCCGGTGAGCATGGCCTGCCTGGCGGCGAGCGTGGTCGGCACCCTCGGCGGCGGCGTGCTGTTTCTCACCCGCGTCGGCGGCTGGTCGCTGCCGACCGCCTTCTACGCCTCCGCGCCGGGCGCCTTTTCCACCGTCCTGGCCATGGCCGAGGCGAGCCGGGCGGACCTGACCCGGGTCGCCTTCGCCCAGACGCTGCGGCTGTTCCTGCTGGTGGCGGCGCTGCCCAACGTGCTGGGCGCCGGCGGCCTCGCCGGCGGCGGGTTCCAGCCGGTGCCCCATGTGTCGGCGCTGGCGGACGTGGCGCTGCTGCTCGGGGTTTCTGCCGCCTGCGGGCTGGCGACGGCGGCGCTCAAGGTGCCGGGCGGTCTCATCCTCGGGGCGCTGGCGGGGAGCGCGGCGATGCATCTGGGCGGCTGGTCCGATGCCACGGTGCCCTCGGCCATCCTGCTGCCGGCGTTCGTGGTGCTGGGGGCGGGGGTGGGCGCGCGCTTTATCGGCACCAGCCTGGCGGCCATCCGGTCCTATTTCTGGGTGTCGCTGGGGGCGTTCCTGGTGGCGCTCTCGGTGGCTGCGGCGTTCGCGCTGCTGGCGGCCTGGCTGACCGGGGACGACATGGGCAAGTTGCTCACCGCCTTCTCGCCCGGGGCGCTGGAGGCGATGACCGCGCTCGGCTTCGCCATGGGCTATGACCCGGCCTTCATGAGCGCCCACCACCTGTTCCGCTTCGCCGGCCTGTCGGTGGTGCTGCCGGTGGCGGCGCACCTGCTGTTCAGCGCCGAGGAGCGGGAGCGCGGGGGCGCGGGGCGGGACGGGGATCAGGCGCCGTAGCGGTGCAGGCTGGCCCCATGGTGTCGCAGCCAGCCTTCGGCCTCGCGGCGGGCCGGGAACAGGCGCTCCACCACCTGCCAGAAGCGCGGGCCGTGGTTCAGTTCCAGCCGGTGCGAGACCTCGTGGGCGGCCAGATAGTCCAGCACGAAGGCGGGCGCCATGATGAGGCGCCAGGAGAAGGACAGGTCGCCCCGCGCCGAGCACGAGCCCCAGCGGCTGGCGGTGTCGCGCAGGGTGATGCGGCCCACCTCCACCCGCGCAGCCTCGGCGTGGCGGCGCACCGCCTCGGCGATGTCGCGGCGGGCTTCCCGTTTCAGATGATCGATGATGCGGCGCCCCACGTGCGGGGCCTCGCCCGCCACGTAAAGCGCCGGGTCCCCGGACGGGGCGGTGCCGGCCCAGACCGTGCCGCGCGCCTCCGGCACGTGGATGACCAGGTGGGGCTCGCCACGCACCGGCACCAGGGCGCCGTGCGCGAGCCGGACCACCTCGGGCAGGCGGCCGAGCCGCACCCGGATCCAGTCCCGGTGACGACGCACGAAGTCGCCCGCTGCGGCGATGGACACATGGGGCGGGGCGGTGACGGTGACGTCGCGCGTGGCGGAACGCACGCGCAGGGTGAGCCGGCGCGCTTGCGGGTGCCTGCGAACGGCGACGCAGAGAACCTCGCCATCGAGCTCCAGCTCAATGGCTTCGGCACGCTTCGGCGGCGCCTTCAGGTCCGGACGACGAAACAGCGGCATGAGGGCACCGTTAAAAAGGAGCCTGATGACGATCTGACGTCATCATTCTCCAGAATGGGTGCCCCCGGCCAGTACTAAGTTGCAGCATTCCGGGGATAAAGCGAAGTCACGTTCGCCGGTATGCTGAACACGTCCGGCCCGTCGTCGGCATCGACCGGGGCCGGGTCCACCTTGGTGGGCGCATGAACGGTGCCGCGCGGGTCCTCCTGGCTCAGGATGAAATCGGCGATGCGGGGGGCGATCTCCGAGCGGAAGCGCGAGCCGTTGAACACGCCATAGTGACCGACGCCGGGCTGCTCGTAGTGGGCGCGCATGTGGTCGGGAATGCGCGGGCACAGCTTGTGGGCGGCCTTGGTCTGGCCGATGCCGGAGATGTCGTCCTTCTCGCCTTCCACCGTCATCAGCGCGACGCGATGGATGGCTTCCGGCTTCACCACCTGGGAATGGTGCAGGATCTCGCCCTTCGGCAGGGCGTGGGTGATGAACACGTTCTCGACCGTGTCGAGGTAGAATTCCGAGGTCAGGTCCATGACCGCGAGGTATTCGTCATAGAACTCGCGGTGCTTCTCGGCCGAATCGCCGTCGCCCTTCACCAGATGGGTGAACAGGTCCCAGTGGGCCTGCAGGTGGCGGTCGAGATTCATGCTCATGAAGCCGTTGAGCTGCAGGAAGCCGGGATAGACCTCGCGCAGGGCGCCGGCGTGGGGCCAGGGCACGGTGGTGATGACGTTGCGGCGGAACCAGTCGATGCCGCGATCCTTGGCGAGGGCGTTCACGGCGGTGGGCGCCTCGCGGGTGTCGATGGGGCCGCCCATGAGGGTCATGGACTTCGGGACGTAGGGGTCGTCCTCCGCTTCCATGCGGGCCACCGCCATCATCACCGGCACCGCCGGCTGGCACACCGCCATCACGTGGCAGTCGCCGCCCAGGCGATGGAAGATGGAGATGAGGTAATCCACATAGTCGGACAGGCCGAAGCGGCCCTCCGCCAGGGGCACCAGCTTGGCGTCCACCCAGTCGGTCACGTACACGTCGTGGGTGGGCAGCATGGCTTCCACCGTGCCGCGCAGCAGGGTGGCGTAATGGCCGGACACCGGCGCCACCACCAGCAGCTTGGGATGTTTGCGGGCGGGGGGATACTCGAACGCCCGCTCGAAATGCAGGAGGTTGCAGAACGGGCGATGCCACACGGTGTTCACGTGCACCGGAACCCGCTGGCCGCCGGAGACGATCTCGGTGATGCCCCAGTCGGGCTTGCCATAGCGCCGGGTGGTGCGCTCGAACAGCTCGCAGGCGGCGGCCATCGACTTGCCGAGCGTGGTGTGGGACACCGGGTTGATGGGGTTCTTCAGAAACAGGCGGCTGGCGTCGGCCATGGCGCGGGATGGGTTGAGCGCGGCATGGCCCATCTCGTAAAGCCAGTAGAGGGGGGTCGAAAAGCCTGAGTCCGTGCCGATCTCGCCTTGTGCCTGCCGGCGGGCGGTGCCCGCGAAATCTCCAATCGCCATGTGCGTTCCTCGCTTTATTTTGGGAAAGGAGCCTGTGCCCTCTTTCCAGTGCGGTCAATGCCGACGAAGGACATAGCCGGGACTTGGGCCAAAGGTATGGCCAAGATGTCACATTGTCGCACATTGCGACGATGAGTGTTGCGCTCCGAATCTTGACTGAAAGTGAAGAAACGCAATGAATTCCGCCTTCGCTCCCCCCCTGCATGGGCGCTCCTTCGGGCTGCGGCTGGACACGCTCATCCGTCTGCGCTGGCTCGCCGTCACGGGGCAGATCGCGGCGCTGGTGGTGGTCAGCCTGCTGCTTGGTTTTCCGCTACCGGTGAGTTCCTGCCTTGCGGTCATCCTTCTCTCGGCGTTGGTTAATGTGTTGCTTCGGATCAAGTATCCGGTGGCACGACGACTGAGTGACGCTGCGGCAGGACCGCTGCTCGCCTATGATCTTCTTCAGCTCACGGCCCTGCTCTACTTGACCGGCGGGCTCAAGAATCCGTTTGCGCTGCTTTACCTGGCGCCGGTGATGATTTCCGCGACCGCGCTGGCCTGGAGCACCACGGTGCTGCTGGGCATTCTGGCGGCGGCGTGCGCCGGTGCCGTGGGCCTGTGGGCGAGCCCGCTGCCCTGGGCCGGCGAGGCGGCGCCGGTGCTGCCGGACCTTTATCTCGCCGGCATCTGGGTGGCGCTCACCGTGTCCATCGGCTTCATCGGGCTCCATGCCTGGCGGGTGGCGGAGGAGGCGCGGGAGCTGGCGGATGCGCTCGCGGCCACCGAGCTGGTGCTGGCCCGGGAGCAGCACCTGTCCGCCATCGACGGCCTGGCGGCGGCGGCGGCGCACGAGCTGGGCACGCCCCTGTCCACCATCGCCCTGGTGGTGAAGGAGATGCAGCGGGCCATGCCGCCCGGCGCGCCCTATGCCGACGATGTGGCGCTGCTGCGCGACCAGGTGAGCCGCTGCCGCGACATCCTCCAGACCCTGACCTCGCTGAGCTCGGGCGATGCCCCGTTCGACCGCATGCCGGTGCGCCAGCTGCTGGAGGAGGTGGTGGAGCCGCATCGCGACTTCGGCATCGCCATCGTCATCAACGCGCCGGGGCGGCCGAGCGATCCGGTCATCGACCGCAATCCGGGCCTGCTCTACGGCCTCGGCAACCTGGTGGAGAACGCGGTGGACTTCGCCCGCGCCCGGGTGGACATCGCCGCCGAATGGACGCCGTCGAGCCTCGTCATCGTGGTGGAGGACGACGGGCCGGGCTTCTCGCCCGAGGTGAGCGCCCGCATCGGCCAGCCCTATGTGACGTCGCGCGGCCGCGACCGCCTGGAGGAGCGCCAGGACGCGGACGAGGAAAGCGGGCTCGGCCTCGGCTTCTTCATCGCCAAGACGCTGCTGGAGCGCACCGGGGCCAGCCTCACCTTCGAAAATCGCCCGCTTCCCGCCACCGGCGCCTCCATACGGATCACTTGGCCGCGGCGGGCATTGGCCATAGAAATGGATCATGACGCGACAAAGGGACGCGGAGCGGACTATTCTGCCACCGAAGGCGCGTAAAAGCGGGCGCGGAAACGTCCCGTTCCAGACCACCCAGCGTTTGACGCGGCGGCGCACCCCATCGCGCTCCCGGATGTCGAGGACACAGAACGATGAATGAAACGACGCCGCTCGAAGTGGGAGAAGACCGCACGGTCCTGATCGTCGACGACGATCGCTCCTTCCTGCAGCGCCTGGCGCGGGCCATGGAGGCGCGCGGCTTCCTGGTCGCCACCGCCGAGACCGTGGCCGACGGCCTCGCCCGGGTGGAGGAGGCGGCGCCGGCCTTCGCCGTGGTCGATATGCGGCTCGGCGACGGCAGCGGCCTCGACGTGATCTCCGCCCTCAAGAAGCAGCGCCCCGGCGCCCGCGCCATCGTCCTCACCGGCTACGGCAACATTGCCACCGCCGTGACCGCGGTGAAGCTGGGCGCGGTGGACTACCTCGCCAAGCCCGCCGACGCGGACGACGTGATGGCGGCGCTGATCGCCCCCGGCGACCACAAGCCCCATCCGCCGGAAAACCCCATGTCGGCCGACCGGGTGCGCTGGGAACACATCCAGCGGGTCTACGAATTGTGCGGGCGCAACGTGTCGGAGACGGCCCGCCGCCTCTCGATGCACCGGCGCACGCTGCAGCGCATCCTGGCCAAGCGCGCGCCCCGCTGACGGGGCCGCGCGCGGCGCGTGGCGCGCCGCCGGATCACAGGTCGGCGCGCGACAGCTCCGGGTCGTGGAGCGCGGCGAGGCGGTGGGCGGCGGTCCGGGCAAGGCGCAGGGTCAGCGCTTTGCGGGTGGCCGCCGCGAGCGGGTGGCGCGGCGCCTCGCGCAGCAGCTCGGCGCCGAACCCGTCCGCCACCATCAGGCCGGCGTCCGCGGGCAGGATCTCGTCGGGAAAACCGAGCGGCACGGCGAACAGCAGGCGGTCGCAGAAGGCGCGGTAGTCCGGCCACTTGCCGTCGGCGCGGAAATCCTGGACCGAGGACTTGATCTCGATGATCGAGAGCTCGCCGCGCCCGTCGACGGCGAGAATGTCGGCGCGCCGGCCCGATGCCAGGGCAAACTCGGTGATGCCCACCAGGCCATGGCTGGCGAGGTGGCGCAGCACGCCGCGCTGCACCATGCGGGCGGTGGGCGACTGCCGGCCGTCCTCCTTCAGCCGGGGCGGGGGCGCGGCCTCCATCAGTTCTCGGCCCCCGCGGTCAGCTTCTCACGAACCAGGCGCTCGTCCTCCTTGGGCAGGCGGGCCCGATAGGCGCGGGAAATGGCGGCGTTGAGCTCGCCGCCGAACACGAAGATGGATGCCGTGAGGTACAAAAACACCAGAGCGATCATCACCGAGGCGAGGCCGGCATAGGTGGTGACGTAATTGGCCGGAAATTCAGCGAGATACATGCCGAAGGCGGTGGCGGCCACCAGCCACAGCACCAGGGTGACGAGGATGCCCGGCGCCACCTCGGCGAGGTTGCGGCGCCCCGCCGGCAGCCACAGGTGCGCCACCACCAGCGCCACCACCAGGATGATGGAGGTTGCGGCGAATCGCGCCAGCGTGACGATGTGGGAGAACGGCTTCAGCGCCGGCAGCTGCGACAGCGCCGCCTGCCACAGCAGCGGCCCCAGCACCACCAGGAACGACAGGGCGAGCACCGCCCCCGCCGCCAGCAGCACATAGCCGATGGATTCCAGCCGCAGCCAGTACCAGGCGCGCATCTCCTTCACGCCATAGGCACGGTTGAGGCCGATGCGCAGGCTCTCGATGCCGTTGGAGGAGAAATAGATGGCGAGCACCACGCCATAGGTGAGCACGTCGGTGCGCACCTGGTTCACCACGTTGTAGATTTCCCGCGAGATCGGGTCCGCCACCTGCCTGGGCCAGCTTTCCAGCAGCAGCGGAATGGTCTCCGCCGCCAGCGGCCGCAGGTCCAGGAAGCCGGCCAGGGCGGTGACGAAGATCAGGAACGGAAACAGCGACATCAGCGCCGACAGGGCGATGTGGCTGGCGATGGCCCAGCCGTCGTCGGCGGCGAAGGTCCACACCGCGTCCAGGACGATATGGATGATGCGTCGCAGCATGGGGCCCCCGTTCGCCACGAAGACATCGGGCTTTCCCCGGCGATTGGCAAGCCGGCCCGCCGTCACCGGCGGCTTCCGCTGGGGACAGGGACGGCTGTCGCGGGCCGGCGAGGCGGGGTTTCGCTGCGTCGGGACTTGAGTTCGGGCGCGGATTCGCCGATCAGCGTGCATCGACCCGGCGCTCCGGGTCGCATGCGCTTTCCTCGCCGGTGGCCGCCACACCCGTGGGCTCGGCCGCCGGCCACACACCGAGTGTCGGTCCAGATGCCCTCGTTCCCGCCCAAGGCGCTCGGCCAGGTGTTCACCGCCGCCCACGTCAAGCTCGGCGTCAAGGCGGCGCTGGCGGCGCTGGCCGCCTATGGGCTCGCCTACGGGCTGGACCTGCCCAACGGCTATTGGGCCGTGCTCACGGCGATCCTGGTGGTGCAGTCCACCATCGGCGCCAGCCTGTCGGTGGCCATCGACCGCGCCCTGGGCACGGTGGTGGGCGGCGGGGTGGGGGTGGTCGCGGCCATGGCGGCGGGACCGTCGGTGACGCTGACCTTCGTGGCGCTGGGGGTGGCGGTGATCGCCACCAGCACCCTGGCGGCCCGCTTCTCCAGCTACAAGCTGGCGCCGGTGACGGCGGTGATCGTGCTCCTGTCCGATCCCACCCACATGGACCCGTGGATCTCCGGGCTCCACCGGGTGTTCGAGATCGGCCTCGGCGGCGCGGTGGGGGTGCTGTGCGCGCTGCTGGTGCTGCCGGCGCGCGCGGTGTACGTCCTGTTTCCCCATTGCGCGACGGCGGTGAAGCTGTGCGGCGCCCTGCTGGCGCTCGGCAGCGACGGGCTGCTGGGCCGCGGGCTCGATCCGGCCGAGATGGACGCTCTCAACGCCAAGACCCGCCAGGCGCTGCGCGCCGCCGATGCCCGCATCGCCGAGGCGCGGGCCGAGCGGCGGCTGTCGGGCCATGCCGATCCCACCCCCGTGGTGCGCGCCTGCCGGCGCCTGTGGCATTCGGTGATCATCCTGCTGCGCGGCACCGACACCACCTTGTCGGCGCAGATGGCGGCGCTGCTGGGCGCCGGTCTCGATGCGGCGGTATCGGGCCTGTCACTGTACATGCAGGAGATCGCCCGCCGCCTCGACGGCGACAAGGGGGTGGACCTGGGCGCGCCGGGCGAGGCGGCGCGGGCGGCGGTGGTGGCGCTGGACGGCGAGGTGGAGCGGCTCAATGCCGCCGGGGCCTTCGACGGCGCCACCGGGGCCGACCTGCGCACCCTGTTCGCCGCCATCTCCGCCTGCGGCCATGTGATGGAAAACCTCGACGAACTGGTGGCGCGCCTCGCCGAAATGGATGGCGGCGCCGATTGAACACAAGTCTGTCGTTGCTTTGGAACGGTTCCGGGGCAAGATACATTTTCGCGATGCACAAAGGGAGATCCTCGTCCATGTCCGCCAGCGCAGCCCTCCGTCCGGTCGATCAGAGCCCCATCGACGCGGTCGCCCTCGGTCGAGCCGCGACGGGGAGCCTCGAAAAGCTGCTGGCGGAAGCCACCTCCGCCGTGCGGGCCAAGGTGAGCGAGGGCGGGAAGATCTCATCCGCCCTGCTGGAGGGCGAGCAGCGGGCCGCCCACGGCCTCGCCTGGCTGGCCACCTATGTGTTCTCGGTGCGTGAACTGGTGCATTACGCCGACCGCCTCGCCGAGCAGGGCCGCTTCGGTGCCACCGAGAAGCTGATCGTGCAGATCGGCCTGGGCGAGTATGTGGCGCAGATCCTCGGCGGCATTCCCATGAGCCAGGGCGAGATCGTGCGCCTGGCCGACCTCTATGTTCCGGCGGCATCGATCCAGGCGCTGGCGGGCGACACCGCCCTCGCCACCCTCGCCGGGCAGGGCAACACCGCCGCCTCCCGCGCGGCGCTGGCCGACATCATCCGCGGCGCTCATCCCACCGGCACCATCGGCGAGGCGGGCCTCGACGAGACGCTGGAGGCCATGCGCACCGAGATGCATCGCTTCGTGGAGGCGGAGGTCGCCCCCCACGCCCACGAGTGGCATTTGAAGAACACCTATATTCCGCTGGACATCATCGCCAAGCTTTCGGAGCTGGGCGTGTTCGGCCTGACCATTCCCGAGGATTTCGGCGGCCTCGGCCTGCCCAAGGAGGCCATGTGCGTGGTCACCGAGGAGCTGTCGCGCGGTTATATCGGCGTCGGCTCGCTGGGCACCCGCTCCGAGATCGCGGCCGAGCTGATCCTGGCCGGCGGCACCGATGCCCAGAAGGCCCATTACCTGCCCAAGATCGCCGCCGGCGAAATCCTCCCCACGGCGGTGTTCACCGAGCCCAACACCGGCTCGGACCTCGCCTCCCTGCGCACCCGGGCGGTGAAGGAAGGGGAGGGGGACGAGGCGGTCTACAAGGTGTCCGGCAACAAGACCTGGATCACCCATCCGGTCCGCGCCGACGTGATGACGCTGCTGGTGCGCACCAACCCGGCCGAGCCCGGCTACAAGGGCCTGTCGATTCTCATGGCCGAGAAGCCGCGCGGATCGGATGAGAACCCGTTCCCGGCCGAGGGCATGACCGGCGGCGAGATCGAGGTGCTCGGCTATCGCGGCATGAAGGAATATGAGATCGGCTTCGACGGCTTCACCGTGCCGGCGGCCAATCTGCTCGGCGGCGTGGAGGGGCAGGGCTTCAAGCAGCTCATGACCACCTTCGAAAGCGCCCGCATCCAGACCGCCGCCCGCGCCGTGGGCGTGGCCCAGGCGGCGCTGGAGGTGGGCCTGAAATACGCCGAGGAGCGCATCCAGTTCGGCAAGCCGCTGATCGCCTTCCCCCGCGTCGCCGACAAGATCGTGATGATGGCGGTGGAGACCATGATCGCCCGCCAGATCACCTATTTCGCGGCCCGCGCCAAGGATGAGGGGCGGCGCACCGACCTGGAGGCCGGCATGGCCAAGCTGCTCGGCGCCCGCGTCGCCTGGGCGGCGGCGGACAATGCCCTGCAGATCCACGGCGGCAACGGCTTCGCGCTGGAATATCCGGTATCGCGTCTGCTGTGCGATGCGCGCATCCTCAACATCTTCGAGGGCGCGGCGGAGATCCAGGCCCAGGTCATCGCCCGCCGCCTGCTCGACGGCGGCAATTGACGCCACCGGCCCCGGTCTTCGACCGGGGCCGGGCGCATGCGCGGGCCCCGAGCCGGCCCGAGCCCGGCGCGGGGAGATGATCGCCCCTTCGCGCGACGGGCGTGGAGCGCGACGGGCGTGGAGCGGGGCGGGCGATCAGGACGGGGCGGCTGGAACGTTTTCAAGCGAATGGACTGCTGGTCCGCGTGAAGAAAAGGCGTCAGAACGATAAGCCGGAATATCTGCCGTGAGCCGGCGCGAATGCAGAACGCTCCAGGACCGGCGTGACGGTCCTGGAGCGTTCGTCGTGCGGGCAAGGCTGGTGATGCTGGGCCCGGCATTGTATCGGCGGGTCGGCGCGGCGGGCGCGGAGCCCGCGCGGCGGCGTCAGCGCAGCTTGGTCAGGCAGGAGCCGGCGGCCTCGGCGGCGGCGCGGGCGGCGCCCATGGGCACGGTGCCGTTGGTCACCAGGGCCTTGGTGGTGCTGGTCAGCAGCCCGCGCAGGTCGGACGTGGTGCCCGCCTGGGGCGCGGTGGCCGCGTAGATGGCCTGGCCATTGGCGTCCAGCCCGGCGGCGCACGCGTCGGCCGCGGCCTTATCGGCCCATGCGGGCGCGGAGATGGACACGGCCACGGTGCCAAGCATAGCGCAGGCGAGGGACAGCTTCTTCATGATGGGGAACTCCTGCAGGTCGGCGAGGGAGGGCGTGCCGTCGTCAGCCCCGGACGAAAGGCGGATGCCGAGGCGTTCGATGCGGTGCGCGCGCGCATATTCGGCTATGATCGAATCACGAGAATGACCCGGACTCTTCAAGTGACGCGTCCGCCGCCGCTGGCCGGCTCCCGACCCGCGCGCGCATCCGCGCCAGGATGGCGCCGATGGGCCCGGCGATCAGCGCACGCCGACCCGGTTGACCGGTCCACCCGCGTTGGCCGGGGCGACACCCGGGCCGGGCGCGACGCCGACGCCCGGCGCCCCGACACCCACGCCGGGGGTGACGCCCACGCCCGGAGCACCGGCGCCAGGCACGCAGCCGGCGGGATAGCCCGGCCGGGTGCAGTGGACGGCGGCCCGCGTGGCGGGGGCGGCCGGGCGCGCGACGCAGCCCTTGGGAACGCCGGCGGCCTTGCAATACACCACCGCCGCCGCGGGCGACGCGGCGAGGAGGGCGGCGCCGGCGGCGGCGGTCAATGTCGCGGCCATCACGGCGATCAGGGCAAAGCGGGACATGGCGTACCTCGGGGAAAGTCTGATGGGAGTATCGCTACGTCGACGGAAGGAGGGTCTCAATGCCGAAACTTGACCCTTTCTTCATGTCGTCGATGTTGCGGCAAGGCGCGGGGGTGGACGGGCACCGCGCCCGGGCCGGGGGCCGAGCTTTCGGGAGTTCAAGGTGAGTGGCGTGGACGATACGCGAATCGGGACGGGCGTGGCGCCCACATGGCTGAACGAGGCCGTGGGCGGCGCGGCTCTGGCGCGCCTCAAGTCGCATCCGGGCTTTCCCTCGGCCGTGGCGGCGAGCGCGGTCTCGCTGGTGGAGCTCTACAGCGGCAACCGCCTGCTCAACCGGGTGCTCAATGATCGCGGCCGCGTTCTGTTCGGCTTTTTCGCGCTGTACCTGGATGCGCTGCCGGAGGCCGAGGGCGGCGGGCTTACGGTGAGTCGCATGGCGGCGCTCGCGGCGGAGACGGGCGTGTGCAGCCGGGGGCGGGCCAAGGCCATGCTGGCGCTGATGCGATGGGGCGGATACCTGGCGCCCGCCGACACCGCCGACGACCGGCGCCTGAAGCCGCTGGTGCCCACGCCACGCATGGTTTCGCAGCAATGCCAGCGCTGGCAGGCGCAATATCGGGTGATCGCCATGCTCGATCCGCGGATAGCGCCGATGCCGGCCGCCCTCTGCGAGCGGGAGATGTTCGACGCCCTGGTCATCGCCTTGGCCACCGCGTTCCGCGCCGGCTACCGGGTGCTGGGCGGAATGCCGCGGCTGGCCGACATTGCCGACCGCGACAGCGGGCTGATGATTCTCATCGCCCTGCTCGTTGCCGAGGCGGAGGGCCGCGACATGCCCTCCATCGCCGAGCTGGCGCGGCGGTTCCATGTCTCGCGCGCCCATGTGCTGCAATTGCTGAAGGACGCGGAGGCCGGCGATCTGGTGGCGCGCGGCGAGGGCGGAGGCGCCGGCCAGCTCACCCCGGCCGGACACGCCGCGCTGGACGATTTCTTCGTCGCCTCCTTCGCCTTTCTCGCCGGCGCCGCCGGCGCGGCGCTGGAGCAGGTGGCGGCGCGGCGGGCCCGCGCCGCCACCGATTGAGGCCGCCCGCGGCGCTTGCGCCCTTCCACCCCCGCGCGATTTCCTGAACACTAGGGCGGGGCTCGAGGCAGGCAACGGGATGCGCGGCATGACGACGAGGGTAACGCTGGGGGATACGGGCACGCAGGCTTCGGGGGCGGATTTCACGGAGGGACCGGAGACGCTGGACGACCTGCCGCTCAAGGAGGAGATCCGGCTGCTCGGACGCATCCTCGGCGACACGGTGCGCGGGCAGGAGGGCGCGGAGGTGTTCGAGCTGGTGGAGCGCATCCGCCAGACCTCCATCCGCTTCCACCGCGCCGGCGACGAGGCCGCCCGCCAGGAGCTGGAGGACCTGCTGCCGGCCCTGTCGGCGGAGCGCGCGGTGGAGATCATCCGCGCCTTCTCCTATTTCTCCCACCTCGCCAACATCGCCGAGGACCAGCACCACATCCGTCGCGGCCGCGCCGAGGAGATCGCCGGGGCGCCGCCAGCGGCGGGCAGCCTCGCGCGCTCCTTCGGTCTCGCGCGGGAGAGGAAGCTGGACGCCGCCGCGCTGCTCGCCTTCTTCACCGGCGCGCACATCAGCCCGGTGCTCACCGCGCACCCCACCGAGGTGCGGCGCAAAAGCACCCTGAACCGGGAGATGGAGATCGCCACCCTGCTCGACCGGCGCGAGCGCATGGTCCTGACACCGCAGGAGCGGGAGGCGGAGGACGAGGCGCTGCGCCGCGCGGTGCTCACCTTGTGGCAGACGGCGCTGCTGCGGCGCATCAAGCTCACCGTCCTGGACGAGGTCACCAACGGCCTGTCCTATTACGACTACACCTTCCTGGAGCAGCTTCCGCGCCTGTACTGCGCCATCGAGGACCAGCTCGCCCGCGAGGCCGGCGCGGACGAGGCGGGCGGCGGCGCGGCGGACATCAACCTGCCCTCGTTCCTGCGCATGGGCAGCTGGATCGGCGGCGACCGCGACGGCAACCCGTTCGTCACCGCCGAGGTGCTGGAGGAGACGGTCCGCCTTCATCGCGACCGCATCTTCGCCCATTACGAGCAGGAGCTGACGGCGCTCGGCTCGGAGCTGTCCCTGGCGGGGCGGCTGGTGGTGGTGTCGCCGGAGCTGGCGGCCCTGGCCGCATGCTCGGCCGATCCGGTGCTCAGCCACCGGGAAGAGCCCTACCGGCTGGTGCTGGCTCACATCCTGGCCCGGCTCCTGGCCACCCGTGACCATCTGCGCGGCGCCGCGCCGAACGGCGCGCCCTATGCCACCGCCGAGGCGTTGCGGGCCGACCTGGACGTGATCCACCGCTCCTTGTGCGCGAACGGCTCGCGGATCCTGGCGCGGGGCCGGCTGCGGCTGCTGCGGCGGGCGGTGGACTGCTTCGGCTTCCACCTCGCCTGCGTGGATCTGCGGCAGAATTCCGAGGTGCACGAGCGCACCGTCGCCGAGCTGTTCGAAAAGGTGGCCCCCGGCACCGGCTACGCCGCCCTCGGCGAGGATGCGCGGGTGGCGCTGCTGGTGAAGGAACTGTCCACGGCGCGCCTGCTGTCCTCCCCGTTCGTGGCTTATACGGACGAGACCCGCTCCGAGCTTGCCATCTTCCGCGCGGCGGCGGCGGCACACCGGGCGCTGGGGCCCCTGGTCATCCCCAATTCCATCATCTCCAAGGCCGAGAGCGTCTCCGACCTGCTGGAAGTGGCATTGCTGCTGAAGGAGGTGGGGCTTGTTACCGCCGACGGCGGCAGCGCCGTGAACATCATCCCGCTGTTCGAGACCATCGGCGACCTGAAGGCGTGCGGGGCGGTGATGGCCCGTGCCCTGGCGCTGCCGGTCTATGCCCGCCTGGTGGCCAGCCGGGGCGGCGAGCAGGAGGTGATGCTGGGCTATTCCGACAGCAACAAGGATGGCGGCTTCGTCACCTCGGGCTGGGAGCTGTACAAGGCGGAGATCGGCCTCATCGACGTGTTCCGCGCCCGCGGCGTGCGGCTGCGGCTGTTCCACGGCCGCGGCGGCTCGGTGGGGCGCGGGGGCGGGCCGAGCTATGACGCCATCCTGGCCCAGCCGGGCGGGGCGGTGAATGGACAGATCCGCATCACCGAGCAGGGCGAGATCATCTCTTCCAAGTATTCGCAGCCGGACGTCGGCCGCCGCAACCTGGAGATCCTGGTCGCGGCGACGCTGGAGGCCTCCCTGCTGCAACCCCAGGAGAACGCGCCGCGCCCGGAATTCCTGAGCGCGATGGAGGAGATTTCCGACGAGGCGTTCCGCGCCTATCGCCATCTGGTCTATGAGACGGAGGGCTTCGAGGACTATTTCTGGTCATCGACGGTGATTTCCGAGATCGCCACCTTGAACATCGGCTCGCGCCCGGCCTCGCGGGCGAAGACGCGCGCCATCACCGCTCTGCGCGCCATTCCCTGGGTGTTCTCCTGGGCCCAGTGCCGGCTGATGCTGCCCGGCTGGTACGGCTTCGGCACCGCGGTGGAGGCCTTCACCGCGCGCCGCACCGACTATGGGGCGACGTTTCTCCAGGCCATGTACCGGGAATGGCCGTTCTTCCGCACCCAGCTTTCCAACATGGACATGGTGCTGGCCAAGAGCTCGCTGGCTGTGGCCTCGCGCTATGCCGAGCTGGTGCCCGACGCGCGCCTGCGCGAGGCGATCTTCGGCCGCATCCAAGCCGAGCACGCGCTCACTGTGAAGCACCTCAACGCCATCATGGGGCAGGTGCGGCTGCTGGAGGGCAACCCCGCCCTCGACCGCTCCATCCGGGCGCGCTTTCCCTATCTCGATCCTCTCAATCACCTGCAGATCGAGTTCCTGAAGCTGCATCGCCGGCAAGGAGCGGGGGGATCGGCAGTTGGATCGGCGGCGGGCGCGGGGGACGGCCCGGCGCGGGAAAATGTGCTGCACGGCATCCAGCTTTCCATCAACGGCATCTCGGCGGGCCTGCGCAACTCGGGCTGAGGGCCCGCCCGGAACAGCCGGAGGAGCAGATCCGCGAGAGTCGTCCGGCGCCGGGTCCATGGAGCATCCGGCCCGATGCCGGGAGCCCGGCCGGCGCCCGTGTGCCGACCGGCCTTGGGCTGTTGCCGGGTGACCGCAGACGATGTTCAAGCCCGCGCTCAACCTGATAGCGATGCCCAAGTCCTTCTATGGAAACTCACCCAGCGATAGATAAAATATTCGATAATTCTCCATTGTCGGGAGCTGGCGCTCTGACTGCGCGCGCCAGAATTCGCTTTTCCCGGCTGATCCGCCATTTCATGTCAAATCTGCGAAGGGCGCGGCGAGGGGCGCCGGGTGCAAGCATTCGTCGCAGTCTGGAATTGATCTAAGTCAAGCCTTTTGCGAACGCTTCTCGCTAGCTTCAGTTCCACGACGATGCGGGAGGGGCGATGATGAGGCGGATGTTCCTGGCCGGCGTTATGGCCGTGTTCGCGGCCGGCGCCATGGCCGGTCCGGCGATGGCGGCCGACGATCTGCGCAAGCAGGCGCTGGAGGTGTTCAAACCCTTGCCCTCCACGATTCCGGCGGTGAAGGGCAACACGATCACTCCGCCGAAGATCGATCTCGGCAAGCAGCTCTTCTTCGAGCCGCGCCTGTCGGCGTCGGGCGTGTTCAGCTGCTATTCCTGCCATAACCTGGCGACCGGCGGCGACGACAATCTGGAGACGTCCATTGGCCACGGCTGGCAGCGCGGGCCCCGCAATGCCCCCACCGTGTTCAACTCGGTGCTGAACGAGGCGCAGTTCTGGGACGGTCGCGCGGAAGACCTGAAGGCCCAGGCGAAAGGGCCCATCCAGGCCAGCGTCGAGATGGCCAACACCCCGGACAACGTGGTGAAGACGCTGAAGAGCATGCCGCCCTACGTGGTGGCGTTCCAGTCCGCCTTCCCGGGCGAGACCGATCCGGTGACCTTCGACAACATGGCGAAGGCGATCGAGGCCTACGAGGCGACCCTCATCACGCCCGCGCCATTCGACGCCTGGCTGAACGGCGATGACGACGCCCTCACCGCCGACCAGAAGAAGGGCCTCGCTTTGTTCATGGACAAGGGCTGCGCCACCTGCCACTCGGGCGTGAACGTGGGCGGCCACGGCTACTACCCGTTCGGCGTGGTGGAGAAGCCCGGCGCCGACATCCTGCCGCCCACGGACAAGGGGCGCTTCACGGTCACCAAGACCGCCGACGACGAATATGTCTATCGCGCCGCGCCGCTGCGCAACGTGGCGGTGACCCGGCCCTATTTCCACTCCGGCAAAGTGTGGGACCTGGGGCAGGCGGTGGCCATCATGGGCAATTCCCAGCTCGGCGAGGAATTGAAGGACGGGGATGTGAAGCTGATCGTGGCCTTCCTCGGCTCGCTCACGGGCAAGGTGCCGGAGGTGACGGTTCCGGTGCTGCCGGCCGAAACCGCCGCCACGCCCCATCCCACCGCCGACGTGGTCAAGCCCTGAGCCAGGGGGCGCGGCGCAAGACTCTGTGACCTGGCGTTCAGGGGCGGGGGCCCATGCCGGTCAGGGCGCGAGGACGTCCGCGAGCGATCGCGGGCGTCCTCGATGGTTTCCGGGGGGGAGGGCGTTGGACGGTGCCACGCGGGCTGTACGTGCCGGTCGCGCCGGTTCCGCGTGCCGTGGCGATGGCATCGGGTTCCCCCGTCGCGCGGGCTGGCCGGGTCCAAGCCCGCGCGGCATCGACCGCCGCGCTCAGGCGGGCGGCCTATTCAAGGCCGGTGATGCGGCCGATGTAGGGAAGCTGGCGGAAGGCGTGCGCCACATCCATGCCGTAGCCCACCACGAACACGTCCGGGCAGGTGAAGCCCACGAAATCCGGGTGGAGATGCACCGCCCGCTTGCCCGGCTTTTCCAGCAGCACGCACACCAGCACCCGACGGGCGCCGCGCGCCATCAGCAGATCCTTGGCGAAGGCGAGGGTGCGCCCCGATTCGAGAATGTCGTCGATGAGCAGGACGTCGCGGCCGCTCACGTCGCTGCGCACGTCCGAGAGAATGTCCACCTGCCCCGACGAGACCGTGGCTTCCCGGTAGGAGGACAGGCGCATGAACTCCACCTCCGGCGTCAGGCCCGAGGCCGACAGGGCGCGCAGGAGATCGGCGGAGAACATGAAGGCGCCGTTCATCACCACCACGGCGATCGGGTTGAGCGGCTGCGCCGCCACGATCTCGCTCGCCAGGGCGCTGTTGCGGGCGGCGATGCGGTTCTCGTCGAACAGGATGGCGATATTCGGCAGGGGCATGGGTCCTCGCTCACAGGACGCCGAGCATGGACCGGATGGCGGCGGGCGTCCAGAGCGCCGCGGCGGTGCGGCGGTGCGTGCTGGCGGGCCGGCGCGCTTCGTTTATGTTGAAGGATCAATGCCACGGACGATTCGGGGGAAGGGTGGAACATCTGGTCCGCTTCGAGAATGTCGGTCTGAGATATGGAATGGGGCCGGAAGTGCTGAAGGACGTGTCCTTCGGCATCGCGCCCAATTCGTTCCAGTTCCTCACCGGCCCCTCGGGCGCCGGCAAGACCACCTTGATGCGGCTCCTGTTCCTGCAACTGAAGCCGACGCGCGGGCTCATCACCCTGTTCGGCCGCGACGTCTCCTCGCTCGACCCGGATGAGGTGGCGGTGCTGCGGCGGCGCATCGGCATCGTGTTCCAGGACTTCCGCCTGCTCGACCACCTCACCACCTATGAGAACGTGGCGCTGCCGCTGCGCGTGCTCGGCAAGGAGGAGGCGAGCTATCGCGCTGAGGTCACCGAGCTGTTGAGCTGGGTGGGCCTGGGCGATCGCATGGACGTGCTGCCCCCGGTGCTCTCGGGCGGCGAGAAGCAGCGCGCCGCCATCGCTCGCGCCCTCATCGGCCGGCCCGAATTCCTGCTGGCGGACGAGCCCACCGGCAATGTGGACCCCACCCTGGCGCGCCGCCTGCTGCGCCTGTTCATCGAGCTCAACCGCACCGGAACGTCCGTTCTGCTGGCCACCCACGACATCGCGCTCATGGACCAGTATGATGCCCGGCGCCTCGTGATCGCGGACGGTCGCCTCTATGTCTACGACTGAACCCGCCCCCCTCGCCCCCAAGGCGGCCGCCGCGGCGGCGGAAGAGGCCGCCCGGCCGGCCCGGGCGCGGGCCCAGACCTCCATCGTGCCCGGCGCCACCATCGCCGGGCGCACTTTGGTGGCGGTGGTGGCCATCATGACCTTCCTGGCTTCGCTCACCATCGGCGTGGCGCTGGCGGTGCGCACCACGGCGAGCCAGTGGCGCGCCGACGTGACGCGCGAGGTGACCATCCAGATCCGCGCCGGCGAGCGCCAGGCCACCGACGCCCAGGTGCAGCTGGCGGCCGACATCGCCCGCTCCACCCCCGGCATCGCCGAGGCGCACATCCTGTCCACCGACGAGACCGCCCGGCTGCTGGAGCCGTGGCTGGGGTCGGGGCTCGACCTGGGCGACCTGCCGGTGCCGCGGGTGGTGGTCTTGAAGCTCGACGGCGGCACGCCGGTGGATTTCGGCAAGCTCCGCCGCACCCTCAGCGACCGCATTCCCACCGCCACCCTGGACGATCACCGCATCTGGTCCAACCGCCTCAGCACCATGGCCGAGGGGGTGATGATCACCGGCGCCGGGCTGCTGGTGCTGGTGGGGCTGGCGACGGTGCTGTCGGTGGTGTTCGCCACCCGCGCGGCGGTGGCCACCAATCGCGCGGTGGTGGAGGTGCTGCATTTCGTCGGCGCCCGCGACGGCTTCATCGCCATCCAGTTCCAGCGGCATTTCCTGAAGATCGGGGCCCAGGGCGGGCTGCTCGGCGGCGGCGCCGCGGCGGCGGTGTTCGGCGCCATCGTCGCCCTGCCGCGGTTCGCACTGGTGGGCGACCCGGAGGCACCCTCCATCCTGGTCTGGCTCAATCCGGGCATCGCCGGCTTCGTCGGCATCGCCGCGGCGGTGGCGGTGGTCGCCTTCGCCACCGCCTTCACGTCGCGGGTCACCGTTTACCGAACCTTGAGGACGATCCAGTGAAATCCTCGGCCATTCCGGGCCGTGGCGCGGCGTCCTCGGCGCCGCCGCATTCGGCACGCAAGGTTGGCGCCATGAGGACCACGATCGACGTTTCGCCAGTGCTGCCGCGCTCCGCCGCCCGGCCGTCCGGCCGGGAGCGGCAGGCGGAGGCGGCCGGGCGGGCGGATGGCGCCGGCGCGCCGCAGCCGGTCGCGGCGCCGAAGCCGCCGGGGCGCCGGCGGCTGTGGCTGCGGCTCGCCAAGGGCGTGGTGCTGCTGGCGGGCGCCGGCGGCCTCGCGGTGCTGGCCGGCTTCCTGGCGTTCCTCACCCAGATCGCCGCCCGCGAGCCGGTGCAGGTGCGCTCGGCCGACGCCATCGTGGTGCTGACGGGCGGCGCCTCGCGCATCGCCGACGCGGTGAGCCTGCTGTCGGAGGGTCGGGGCCGGCGGCTGCTCATCACCGGTGTCAATCCCATCACCTCGCCGGGTGAGCTCGGCCGCATGCTGCCGTCCGGGGAGGCGCTGATCTCCTGTTGCGTGGACCTCGGCCACAAGGCCCTGAACACCCGGGGCAACGCCATCGAGGCGGCGGAGTGGACGCGCAGCCAGAATTTCCGCTCGCTGGTGGTGGTCACCTCCGCCTGGCACATGCCTCGGGCGCTGGTGGAGCTGAACCGGTCGCTGCCGGACGTGGAGCTGGTGGCCTATCCGGTGGTCACCTCGCGCATGGAGGCCGAGCGCTGGTGGCGCGATCCGGCCACCGTGAGGCTGCTGTTCAAGGAATATTTGAAGTACATGATGGCGAAGGCGCAGATCCGGCCGGTCCAGGCGGTGGCCGAGGCGCCGCGTCCGCTCGCTCCCGCCGAGGCGCGCGCCGCACCGTGAGATCCTCGGCGGGTGGGAGCTTTCCAAGGTGGTGACGGCGCTGCGCTCGTTCCTGTTCCAGGTCGCCTTCTACGCGACCACCACGCTCTTTCTGTTCGCCTTCCTGCCGCTGCTGCTGCTGTCGCGCCGCGCCACCTGGCGCTATGCGGTGCTGACCTGGGCCAAGACCGTCGGCGTGCTGCTGCGCGTGATCTGCGGCACGCGGGTGCAGTTCGCCGGGCGCCAGAACATTCCCGACGGTCCGCTGCTGATCGCCGCCAAGCACCAGTCCGCCTGGGAGACCGTGGCCCTGCTGCCGCTGTTCGCCGATCCCGCCTTCATCCTGAAGCGCGAGCTCACCTTCATTCCGCTGCTCGGCTGGTATCTCGCCAAGGCGAAGATGATCCCGGTGGACCGGGGGGGCGGCATGTCGGCGCTCAAGGCCATCACCCGCCGCGCCCGCGTCGAGGTGGAGACCGGCCGCCAGATCCTGATCTTCCCGGAGGGCACCCGCCGGCCGCCCGGGGCGCCGCCGGACTACAAGTTCGGGGTGGCCCACCTCTATGGGGCGCTCGGCGTGCCCTGCCTGCCGGTGGCGCTCAACTCCGGCCTCTATTGGCCGCGCCGCGCCTTCATCAAGCGTGCCGGCACCATCCGGGTGGAGATCCTGCCGCCGATCCCGCCCGGCCTCGGCCGGGCCGCCTTCATGGCGCGGCTTGAGGCGGACATCGAGGCCGCCAGCGACCGCCTGCTCGACGAGGGGCTGCGCGAGCTGGGCGACCGGGCGCCTGAGGGGCTCGCCGGACGCCCTGGAGGCGGGGCGTCATCCCCGTTGTCCACCTCTGTGGAAAACTCTTGATCGGGAATCTGGGTCGTTCTAGTTTCGTTCCTATGAACGCGACTGATTCGCTCCTCATTCCCTTGACCGATGCCGGCTGCCTCAGCGGCCTGAAGCATGGCGCGCTCGGCTCGCGCTACCGCTTCTGGCGCGACAGAGACGGCATGCGGCATGTGTTTTCAGTGTATGCCGCCGATGCGGCGCCGGAATATCCGGACGCTGTGGCCATCGTCGCGCGCCGCACGCCGGCCGGTTCCATCGCCATGTGGGTGGGGCGGAGCGGAGAGGAGGCCCGCCGCATGGCGGAGCGGCTGGACGCCGAGGAAATCCACATCCATGTCCTCGGCGAGGCGCCCGCGCCGTCCTTGCTGCGGCTGCTGGGGGAGCCGGTGCCGGTGGCGCGTTCGATGGAGGTCCGCTGCCGCCTGCCTGCGGCGCGTCCGGTCGCCGCCAACGCCAACCGTCATGCGGCCTGACGCGCGGGCCTGACGCACCGGGGCCGTTCGGTCGCGCGCGGCGCGGGTTTCGTGTCGTCAGGCGGGGTCGAAGCTGCCCTTGGCGTGCGGTGTGGCATGGTCATGCCGCAGGTGATGGGCGATCCAGGCGAGCCCGGGATCGGCGATGCCCAGGTCCTCCAAGGCGCCAGCCGTGGCGAGGACATAGTCCGAATTCGCCCCCGACTTGCCGTGGGAGCGCCGAACCAGCTGCAGTTGTTCGTCGCGGCTGAGGGCTCCGGCGTATTGGGCGTGCGCGCGATTGACCAGGTAAGCCACCGCCGGCGCAGTGCGCCGCGAGCCGTCGAGAAGCTGGACCCGCCGCACGCATTCCCGATAGACGCCGGAAATCTGTTCCCGCTCGGTGAGATAGGCATGGGTCTCGGCCCAGAGTTCCGGCGCGACCCGATAGGCGATGCCGCGGCAGGAGCCTCCGGTTTCCAGCCCCAGCACCAGCCCGGGGGCCTGCGGCGTGCCGCGATGATGAAACGAATAGACGCACAGCGCCCGATGCGCCCCGATCAGCCGCGCCTCGCAGCGCTCGGCGTGGACAAAGCCGGGGTTCCACATCAGCGAGCCATAGGCGAAAACCCAGTGCCCCGCGGATGGGTCGTGGTGAGCCTCCTGATGTTCGGTCATGATCGACGCAGACGCCCCGGGCGTTGACAGATATGCTTCGCCGTCGCCTAACAGCGCCGGCCGCCGGCCGCAAGCGGGCCGGTCCCGATTCGCCCGCACCCGGCCCGTGCCCAGGGAACACGCCCAGGGAAAAGGACGCGCATGAGCCCCACCGACACTCCCTCCAAGCGCATGAGATCGTGGTTCGTGATCGGACCCCTGGCGGCGCTGGTTCTGCTGGCGGTGGCTTGGAGCGGCGTGTGGGTTTACGCCGCCAACCGCGCCGAACACGAGATCGACGCGTGGGTCGACCGCGAGGCGAAGCTCGGCCGGGTCTGGAACTGCGGGGAACGGCGGCTGGCGGGCTTTCCCTTCCGTTTCGAGCTGGTGTGCACCGACGCCACCCTGGAGACGCGCGGCGGCGATCCGGTCCGCATCACCGCGGTGGCGGCCCATGCGGTGGCGCAGATCTGGGCGCCGAACCATATCGTGGCGGAGTTCGTGCCCCCGGCGCGGGTGGAGGATCGCGCCAGCGGCCGCGCCTACGCCGCCACCTGGTCGCAGCTGCAGATAAGTGGGGTGGGCGACCTGAGCGGCCAGCCCCAGCGCTTCTCCCTGGCGATTCGCGACCCCCGCCTGGAGGAGCCCGCCGACCCCTCGGGCCGGGCGCTGCTGCTGGCGCGGCTGCTTGAGTTTCATGTTCGCCGGGTGCCGGGACCCTCGGGCCCCGATGGCCTCGAATACGCCGCCGGCCTCACCGGCGGCGAAAGCGCCGTCTTGACCGAGGCCGGCAGCCCGGGCCCGGTGGACCTGACCCTTCAGGGCCTCGTCACCGCGGCGGCGGACCTGCGGCCCATGCCGTTGGCGCAGCGGCTGAAGGCGTGGGCGGCAGCCGGCGGCGTGGCGCGGCTCGACCGCTTCGCGGTGACCACCCCACAGGTGGTGGCCGCGGCCAAGGGGGAATTGTCGCTCGATATCGGCGGACGCCTCAACGGCAACCTGGACCTCGGCTTCTCCGGCCTCAACGATCTGGTGAAGCAGCTCGACCGGGCCGGCCTGGTGCCCGGCGAGCTGGCGCCGATCATCGGCGCCCTGGCCATGGTGGGCAAGCCGGCGACAGTGGAGGGGCGCAAGGGCGTGACCTTCGCCCTGGGCTTCAAGGCGGGAACGCTGCGGCTCGGTGGCTTTCCGGTGGGAATGGTGCCGCCGGCGTTCTGAGCGATCGCCCGTGCGGTCAGTACACCCGGTTGCCGGCCACCAGCACCTGGCGCACCACCGGCGTATCGCCGACGATGCGGAACCGGGTCACATCCGCCCGCAGCCCGGGGGCGAGCCGGCCGCGATCCTTAAGCCCGGCGATCCGGGCGGGAGCGCGGGTGACGAGGGCGAGCGCGCCGGGCAGGTCCATGCCCTGCCTCAGGTGCAGGCGGACGGCGGCTTGCAGCAGGCTCGCGGGCACATAGTCGGACGCCAGGGCGTCGAGCAGGCCGGCGGCCGCCAGCTCCTTCATGGCCACCCCGTTGGAGTGGGAGCCGCCGCGCACCACATTCGGAGCGCCGCCGATGGTGGCGAGGCCCGCGTCGCGGGCGGCCCGGGCGGCCACCAGGGTGGTGGGGAACTCGCTGACCGAGCAGCCGGCGTGGCGGGCGATGTCCACATGCTCGGGCGTGGTGTCGTCATGGCTGGCGCGCACGATGTCCCGCTCGCGCAGCAACGCGGCGAGCGGGGTGAAATTGGCCGCCACCGCCGCACGGCCACGGGCGGCGCGGGAGGCGATTTCCTCCTCGGCCTCGTCTGCCGCCTTGCCGATGCCGAGCAGGAAGGCGCGCAGGCTGTCCACGTTGCGCCATTGCCGGGCGCCGGGCGTGTGGTCCATGAGCGAGGCGAGGCCCACCTTCGGCCGGGCCAGGGCCGGGGTGGCCAGCGCCATCAGGTCGGGGTCGGTCATCTCGCAGCGCAGGTGAATGCGGTGATCGGCGCGGAACAGGGCGGCGCCGTCCTCCACTGCGTCCAGCATCAGCGTGAACAGCGTGCGCCGCTCCGCCTTGGCCTGGTCGAACCCGCCGGCGCAGATGGCGTCGAACACGGTGGTGATGCCGCTGGCCACCACCTGCCCGTCGTGGGCCAGGGCCGCGGCCCGGGCGTCCGGCCAGAACACCTTGGGACGCGGCACGAAATGGCCTTCCATCGCGTCGGTGTGCAGGTCGATCAGGCCGGGGCTCAGGTAATCGCCCTCGCAGTCCACCGCGCCGGGAAGGCTGGAGCGGCCGTCATCGACGGCGGCGATGACGCCGTCGCGCAGCACCAGCGTTCCCTCGATGAGCGTGTCGTCGAGGATCAGGCGGGCATGGGTGAGGACGGATTCCATCGGGGCTCCGGATGAGGTCGGGGGCGCGGGCCAGGGCGGGGAAGGCCCCGCCCTGACAGAAAACCGTGACTGTCGCGTGACAGGGGCCCGCGCCCGGGCGTCAGCCGCGTGGCGCCGCGGCCGGGGGCGTCGCCGGCGCGGGCGGGATGACCTTGTAGAGCTGGAAGCGCTCGCCCTCGAACACCAGCTTCAGCCGGTCGGGATCGGGATCAGGCGCGCCGCGCTCGGTGAACAGCACGTAGACATAATCGAAGTTCTGCGGCCACAGGTCCCAATAGCGCGGCCCGTCGGGGGTGGTGTCCTCCTCCGTGAGCAGCAATTGCTCGATCTGCGGCGGCGAGCCGTCTTCGGTGTCCACATGGTCGCGATAGGGGGCGTTCACGCGCAGGATCTGCTTGCCTTTCACCGTGAAGGCGGTGGTGACCAGTGACGAGCGCTCGATCATGGCGAGGCAGGCGGCATGCACCAGGCCGAGGTCGCGGGGGTCGTTGCCGCCCTGGGTGTCCGCATAGGCCACCAGCACCCGGGAGCCCCGATGGATGAGGGAGACGGACTTCTGGAAATTGGCGGTCCAGTGGGTCAGCCGGGTCCAGACCAGCTGCACCTCGCCCACCCGCACCGCGACCAGGACGATGAGCACCGCCATGAAGCCGCGCTGGGCGAGGCGATGGCGCAGGTCCACCTGCAGGGTGGCGAGCACCATGAAGGCGATGGCGATGGGCAGGCGCTGGTCCGCCATGTAGGTGGCGAACACCACGCGCGGCATGGCGAGATACACGGCGCCGGCCACCAGCAGCAGCGGCAGCAGCAGCGGATGGGTGCGCAGCAGCCGATGCTGGACCGCCCACGCGGCGGCCAGCACCACCACCGCCGTGAGCACGAAGGCGACGATGTCGTAATAGACGTTGATGATGAACTCGACGCCCTGGAGCTTGCCTTGCGGCTCCCAGGTGTTCTGCCCCGACAGGCCCCAGGTGGGGCTGGCGACGAGCAGCGGCAGGATCACGACGAACGGCAGACCGGAGGCGACGAAGTCCAGCAGGCGCTGCGGCAGCGGCGTGTCGCGGCGCTGGAACAGGCGCGCCAGCTCGAACGACAGCAGCCCGACGCCGTACACGCCCGCGGCGAACAGGTGGCAGAAGAACAGCGCCACCACGAACGCGGTGGAGACCATGAAGCGCAGCGGCCAGGGCCTGTCGCGCAGCAGGCTCCAGAAGGCCAGGGCGAACAGGGCGAGGCCGATGCCGAAGTAATAATTCATCACGCCGATGAGGAAGATGCTGTTGTACAGCAGCGGGAAGGCCAGCAGCGGAATGGCCGACCAGCTTCCGAACAGGGCGCGATGCAGGGTCAGGGTGCCGGCCGTGATGAGCGCGAAGCACATCAGGGTGTAGATCTCGCCGGCCAGATAAATGTTGGTCACGCGGTCGATGACCGGGACGATCAGGTCCATCATCAGGTTGGGCAGCACCGACCAGTCCAGCGCGTAGAAGCGCGCCAGGTCCTTGTCGCCGGGCAGGGCGGCGATGACATGCATGCGCGCCAGGTGGTTCACATAGTCCGACAGCGGCGGAATGGGATGGGTGAGGATCGGGATCGACACCAGGGCCAGGCACACCACGAACAGGAGCCCGATGAGGCGCGGGGAGAGGTCGTGCGGACGCCGGGGCGGCAGGCGGGAGGGCGTGGGCGGGTGCGGCTGGGCGGACAACTGGGCGGACATGGGTGAGCTCTGCCTGGGTATGCCGCCGGAAAGCGCGCATGCTTGGGTTGAGGGGCGGGGTGGTGTCGGCGGCGATCGATGGGCGTTGCGGCGGGCCGGCCTGGCGGAGCGCGACGGGCCGCCCGGCAGGCGCTCTTCGCACTCTGAATGTGGTCAGCCGGAGGCCCCTACTCATCACGTTTTCGCGAGCCGAGGAATGCCCGAATGGTCGGATGTCAACAGCGGCGCCACCCTTCCCCCCCGGCGGCGAACCGGCTATGAGGGCGCCGGTCCGGGAGTGCCCCTTCAGCGCCGGTTGGGCGCGCCGGGCGCGCCTCCGGCCGCCCCGCTTGAGCGAGATCCCCATGACCGAGCCCGTCCCTTCTTCCGTCGCGGAAGCGCAGCTGCAAGCCGAAGTGCTGGCGAAGGCGCTGCCGCACATGCAGCGCTACGATGACGCCATCGTGGTGGTGAAATACGGTGGCCACGCCATGGGCGACGAGGATCTGGCGCGCCATTTCGCCCGCGACATTGTGCTGCTCGAACAGGCCGGGGTGAACCCGGTGGTGGTGCACGGTGGCGGGCCGCAGATCGGCGCCATGCTGCAGAAGCTCGGCATCAAGTCCGAGTTCGCGGCGGGCCTGCGGGTGACCGACAAGGCCACGGTCGAGATCGTCGAGATGGTGCTCGCCGGCTCCATCAACAAGCAGATCGTGGGCTTCATCAACGAGGCCGGCGGCAAGGCCATCGGCCTGTGCGGCAAGGACGGCAACATGGTGCGCGCCAAGAAGGCGACCCGCACCATCGTCGATCCCGACAGCAACCTTCCCCACGCCGTGGACCTCGGCTTCGTGGGCGAGCCGGACACCGTGGACACCATGGTGCTCGACCAGATCCTGGGTCGCGACCTCATTCCGGTGCTGGCGCCGGTGGCGGCGGCGCTGGATGGCGGCACCTACAACGTGAACGCCGACACCTTCGCCGGCGCCATCGCCGGCGCGCTGGGCGCCAAGCGCCTGCTGATGCTCACCGACGTGCCGGGCGTGCTCGACAAGAACAAGGTGCTGATCCCTCGTCTCACCATCGCCGAAGCGCATGCGCTGATCGCCGACGGCACCATTTCCGGCGGCATGATCCCCAAGGTGGAAACCTGCATCTATGCCCTGGAAAAGGGCGTGGAGGGCGTGGTCATCGTCGACGGGAAGGTGCCCCACGCGGTGCTGGTGGAACTGCTCACCGACCACGGCGCCGGCACCCTCATCACCCGCTGAACACAGGTGGCGGCAGGGGCGGAGCCGAATCCACCCCTGCCGCGCGGGCCGTTTCAGCGGCTCGGCAGCTCGGTGGCGCCGGGGCCGAGGGCGCGTTGCATCAGCACGGTGTCGATCCAGCGCCCGAACTTGAAGCCGGTGGCCGGCAGGATGCCGATGGGCGCGAAGCCGCAGGCGCGGTGCAGGGCGATGGAGCCGGTGTTGCCGCTATCGCCGATCACCGCCACCATCTGCCGGAAGCCGCGCGCCTCGCATTCGGTGATGAGCGCTTCCAGCAGGGCCTTGCCGATGCCGCGGCCGTGCAGGGTGTCATCCACATAGATGGAATTCTCCACCGTGTGCTGATAGGCGACGCGCGGCCGGAAGGCGCTGACATAGGCGTAGCCCACCACCCGGCCGTCCTCTTCCTTCACCAGAAATGGATAGCCGGCCGCGACGATGGCCTGCTGGCGTCGGGCGATCTCGTCCGGTCCGGGCGGGTCGAGCTCGAAGGAGGCGGTGCCGGCGAGCACGGCGGCATCGTAGATGGCGGCAATGGCGGGACTGTCTTCGGGGGTCGCGGCGCGGATCGGCATGGCCTGGAGTTCCACAAAGCTGCAATGAACGCCGAGGGCGGCGAGGCCACCGCCGCGGGCGCGGTGTCCGCGGCGGTGGCATCTCGTCCCCGTGCGCCCGCCCGCCGGGTCGTGGGGGGACCTGAGGCAAGGCTGGGCGCACGTCCCTCTTAGGCCGTCGCCGACGGCGACGAAAGCGGTAAGAAGGTGCATGGCACGCCGGTGGCGGGCCCGGAACTGGCCCGGCGTGGCGCGCCAATGAAAAACCCCGGCTTGCGCCGGGGTTTTCGTTCGATCCGTCGGTGGAGGGGCCGCGTCAGTTGCTGTTGCGGTTCCCGAACAGCTGGAGCAGCATCATGAACAGGTTGATGAAGTCCAGGTAGAGGGTGAGCGCGCCCATGATGGCCTTCTTGCCCATCACCGCCGTGTCGTCGCCGGCGAAATACATCTCCTTGATGCGCTGGGTGTCGTAGGCGGTGAGGCCGGCGAACACCAGGACGCCCACCACGGAGACGATGAACTGCAGCATCGACGAGCCGAGGAAGATGTTCACCAGCGAGGCGATGATGATGCCGAACAGGCCCATCATCAGGAAGGTGCCCATGCCGGAGAGGTCCTTCTGCGTAGTGTAGCCGTAAAGGCTCAGCGCACCGAAGGAAGCCGCGGTGATGAAGAACACCCGGACGATGCTCTCATGGGTGTAGACGAGGAAGATGGTGGCGAGCGACACGCCCACCAGGCCGGCATACACCCAGAAGGTGATCTGCGCGGCGGAGACGCTCATGCGCTCCACGCGGAAGCTCAGGAAAAACACGGCGGCCAGCGGCGCCAGCATCACCACCCACTTCAGCGGGCTCACGAACAGCGCATAGCCGACCTGCGTCAGCATGATGCCGCCGCGCACCTGGCCCACTGCCTGGCTCGGGTCGGTGGTGACCGACAGCAGATAGATGCCGAGCGCGGCCGCGCCGGTAATGGCGAGGCCGAGCGTCATGTAATTGTACACGCTGAGCATGTACGAACGGAGACCCTGGTCGATCGCGGCCTGCGAGCGTGCCACCGACGGGTTCCAACGCCCGGCGACGTTGCGATCATAATCGGACATCGTCGTTCCCCTTCAAGAAACTCTGGAATCCATGCGCCCCAGATGGACCCATGGTTCGTGCGTCAATATGGTGGTTTCCGCATAGGGCGGCAAGACGAGCGCAGATGAAAATTACGCAAGGTCACTTAAGGTCACGTGTGGCCCGGAGACTTATTTCATATGGCGCGGCCTGCCACCTGCGCTATGGTTGCGTTGGGTCAGGGCAACCGCGATGGGGCGCGCGCGCAGCAGAAGATTTTCGGCGAGGGAGCGGGATCTGCGGGCCCCGCACCGAGAACCCGACGGTCCGCAGCTGCAATTTAAAGTTGCGTGTGGAATTTTTGCATATCTTGGTCTGGGCCTGGCGCCGCTGGCGACTGTCGGGCTCGCCCCACGTCCCGCGCGCGCGGGGGCCTGGACGCAGCCTGCGGGCGGCGGGCAGGTGATCGCGCAGGCGACCATGGCCGCCGCCGCGTCGGAGTTCGGGCCCTCGTCCCAGCTCTACGACAGCCGCCCGTATGAGAAGGTGGAAGTCACCTTGGTGTTCGAATACGGCCTCACCGACTGGCTGACGGTGATCGCGGCCCCGCAGTATCTCGCGGTGTCCCTCGGCGATCCCGACCCGGCGTCCTATTCCGGTCCCGGCTATACCGACGCCGGCGCTCGCCTCCGCCTGTGGAGCCAGGAGACGGCCGTGGTCTCGGTCCAGGCGGTGGGGCGGTTTCCCGGCACCGGCGGGTCGCAGAGCGCGGCGGCGGTGGGCTATGAGGACCCGGAGCTGGACCTGCGTCTGCTCGCCGGCTTCTCGTTCAGCCTGTGGGGCCGCCCCGCCTATCTCGACGCGCAGCTGGCGCAGCGCCTGCGGTTCGGCGATCCGCCCGACGAACTGCGTTTCGACCTGACCCTGGGCGTGCGCCTGGCGGAACGGTGGCAGGGGCTGGTCCAGTCGTTCAACGTGGTGTCGGAAGGGGCCGGGGAGGGACCCTATTTCGATGTGTCGTATGAATATTACAAGCTCCAGCTTGGCATCGGCTTCGACTGGAGCGCGGCGATGACGTTGCAGGCGGCGGTGGTGAGCACCTGGTTCGCCCGCAACGCGCCGCAGGAGAACGGCCTGGTGCTGAGCGCGCTTTACCGTTTCTGAGCGGCGGGGCCGGCGGTGACCAGCCGGATGCCGAGGGCGATGGGGATGATGCCCAGCAGGTCGAGGGGCGGCACCGTCTCGCCCAGCAGCAGCCAGCCGTAGAGCAGGCCGAGCGGCGGCATCAGGAAGTGGAGGGCGCTGGCGCGGGTGGCGCTGGAGCGGTTGAGGATGAACAGCCACAGGCTGAACGCCGCCACCGAGGCACCCAGGGTGAGGTAAAGGAACGCGCCCACCAGCGACGGCGTGACATGAATGCGCGCGGGGTCTTCCAGGGCCAGGGCGATGGGCGTCAGCACCAGGCCGCCGGCGAGCGCCTGGACGCCGCTGCCGAGCATCAAGGTGCCGGGCGGCAGGCGGGCGCGCTTGTAGGCGAGGGTGCCGGCGGTGAGGGCGAGCAGCGCCGCGAGCACGAACAGCGTGCCCGTCGGGTCCTCGTGCCCGCCGCCGATGCGCGAGCGCAGCACGATGGCGACCCCGGCGAAGCCGAGCAGGAGGCCCACGAGCTTCTTGCCGGTCAGCCGTTCGCCGAGCAGCGGCGCGGCCGCCAGAGCGGTGAGAAGGGGGGTGGCGCTGACCACCACCGCCGTGAAGCCCGACGAGACGGTGGTCATGCCCCAATAGGAAAAGCCGAGGTAGGCGGCGTTGTTGAGCACGCCGATGCCAGCGAACAGCGCAAGGGCGCGCCAGCCCACATTGGCGAGGGCGCCCATGACGGCGCAGCCGCCAAGCAGCAGTCCGCCGGCCAGCAGGAACCGCGCCGACAGCAGCAGCAGCGGCGGGCAGTCGGCCAATGCCATCTTGGCCGCCGCGAATGCCGAGCTCCAGATCAGGCAGAACAGGACGATCAGCACCAGGGTGCCGTCGAAGGCGAGGCTCGGAGCCAGGGAGGGGAACTGGGGCTTGGTCATGGTTCGCTCACGGGTCGGTCCTGTTCTTTCGCACGGTGGAGAGGGATTGAGAAATTCGATGTTTTGATGCCATGTAGTGGAAATCTGAATGGATGGGGGCGCGGGTGGACGATGTTCGACCTCGATCTTCTTAAGGCCTTCGTGAGCGTGGTGGATGCCGGTGGGTTCACCCGGGCCGGCGAGCGGGTGCATCGCACCCAGTCCACGGTGAGCCAGCAGGTCCGCCGCCTGGAGGAGCAGGCGGGCCATGACCTGCTGGTGCGCGGCGCGCGCGGGGTGGCCCTCACGGCGGAGGGGGAGCGGCTTATCGGCTATGCTCGCCGCATTCTCGCCCTGAGCGCGGAGGCCCGGGCGGCGCTCAAAGTGGGCGCGGCGGGGGTGGTGCGTTTCGGCATTCCCGAGGATTTCGCGGTGGCGGCCTTGACCGGCCTGGTGGCCGATTTCGCCCGGCGCCATCCCTCCGCGCGCCTGTCGGTGCGCTGCGCTCTGAGCTGCGAACTGGCGGCCGACCTCGCCCGCGGCGACCTGGACCTGGCGCTGCTGAAGCGGGAGGGCGGCGGCGCCCCGGTGCGCGCGGCCTGGCCGGAGCGGCTGGTATGGGTGGCGGGGCCCGGCGAGGTTCCGCTCGACCCGGTTCCGCTGGTGGCCTTTCCGCAGGGATGCCTCTACCGCAACCGCGCGGTGCATGCGCTGGAGCGGGCGGGGCGCGACTGGCGCATCGCCTATGAGAGCCCGAACCTGCTCGGCATCGAGGCGGCCCTGGCCGGCGGCCTGGGCGTGGCGCTGCTGGAGCGGCGGGCGGTGGGGCCGGGGCATCGCGTGCTGGACGGCGCCGAGGGGTTGCCGGCCATCGCGCCGACCGAGCTTGCCCTGTGCCTGTCGGACCGGCCCGGCGCCGCCGCCGAGGCCCTGGCGGAGGCGGTGGTCGCGTTCTGCGACCACGAGGCGGGGGTGGGCCGCGCCGCCTGAGGCGGGCGGCGCCTTTGGGGGGCGTGGCTCTCAGCCCTGCGGCAACAGCCGGCGGCCGATCTGGGCGGCGCCGATGAGGCCCGGCGCGGCGTGGGTGATCACCTGCACCGGCACCTGGGCGAGGTGCTCGCGGAACGGGGGGTGGTCCTCGAACGCGGCGCGGAACGGGCTCTCCGTGAACAGCGGGGCCAGCGCCCGGCCGATGCCGCCGGCCACATAGACGCCGCCGAGCGCCTCGAACGCCAGGGCGAGGTCGCCGAGCACCCGGCCGAGCACCCGCAGGAACACGGCGCAGCTCTCCTTTTCGCTCGGCTGGCCGTTGGTCGCGGCCTTGATGATGGCGTGGGAGGAAAGCTGCTCGCCGGTCAGGGTGCGGTGCAGGCGCGTCAGCCCGCCGCCGGACAGCACATGCTCCACCGAGACCGGGCCGCGATCGCGCACCATGTGGGCGACGATGCGGGCCTCGTCGGTGGTGACGGCGCCGAGCCGCATATGCCCGGCCTCGCTCGGCAGCACCTCGAAGCCGCCGTCGCGCGGCAGGATGAGGGCGGTGCCGAAGCCGGTGCCGGGCCCGCAGACCAGCCGCGGCCGCCCGGCCACCGCGCGGCCGACCCCGACGCCCAGCAGGTCGTCGCGGCCGAGCTGCGGCACGGCATGGGCAACGGCGACGAAGTCGTTGAGCACCTCCAGCCGCGCGACGCCCAGGGTGGCGGCGAGCGCCGCGCGGGAGAACTGCCACGCGCGGTTGGTGAGGCGGACCTCGTCGCCCTCGACCGGGCCGGCCACCGCCAGCACCGCCACGTTCGGCGCCGCCCCGGGGACGGCGGCCAGATAGGCGGCGATGAGCTCCGGCAGGGAGGCATAGGAATCATTGGCTTCCAGGCGCACGTCGAAGGGGGCGCCGTCGATGCCGCAGCGGGCGATCCGGGTGGTGGTGCCACCGACATCCGCAATCAGGAGCGTGGGGGCCATGGGCGATCCGGCATGATGAACGGGCCTGCGATAGTGTGCGCTTTCGCGCGCAGTAGGCGCCAGCCCGGCTGAAGAAACCGTGTCCGTCGCCTGTTCTCCCGGCGCGCCGGCTGCGGCGCCGTGGCGCGCCACGGGCCTCGGCGCCGCCGAGCCTCCGGGATTTGCGTCGAGGCGGGCCGTCCGCGCAAGCCGGAAATCCGCCGTCCGGGTCTCGCTGGCGCCGCGGCCGGGGTCCTGCGGCGTATCCCCGCCTGGACACGGTCTCTTTTCCGCCTTCAATCTCCGGGAGAAGAGGCAGGGTGCGTGCTGCCGCCGGTGGCAACCGGGGCCAGTGCGAGGTGGCGCGCCGGCGCCGGCTGCCGTAAGGTGCAGCGGATTATGTGCGAGACGCGCCCGGAAGGACTGGCGGGAGCGGGCGAGGGGCGTACATAAAGCAGCGAGGCCCGGTCCGCGATGCGGCGACATCCGGCGGCGGGGCTCATACGAGGCAAACGAGGCGTGGTGGCGGTGGCCACGGCGCCGCAAGGCATGGCGAAGCGCAGTGCTCGATATCTACACGATCATCTTTCTGGCCCTGGCCGTGTTCATCTTCGTGCGGCTGCGCAGCGTGCTGGGCCAGCGCACGGGGCGCGAGCGTCCGCCATACGATCCCTATTCCCGCGACACCGCCCGCCCGCCCCAGCCGGCGGCGGACAACGTGGTGTCATTGCCGGAGCGCAACACCGCGAGCCCCGGCGCACCCCAGCCACCGGCCGAGGCCGACGACGGCGAGGCGCCGAAATATCGCTGGGAGGGCGTCGCCCCCGAGGGCAGCGCCGTGGCGGCGGCCCTGGACGAGGTGGCGCGGCTGGAGCCGGATTTCGACGCCAAGCATTTCCTGTCCGGCGCCAAGGCCGCCTATGAGATGATCGTCACCGCCTTCGCCAACGGCGACCGGCGGGCCCTGAAGGATCTCCTCTCGAAGGAGGTCTACGATAATTTCGCCGCCGCCATCACTGACCGCGAAAGCCGGGGCGAGACCATGGAATCCCGCTTCGTGGCCATCTCCCGCGCCGATCTGGAGCAGGCGGTGGTGCAGGCGGCCACGGCGCAGCTTACGGTTCGCTTCGTCTCGCAGCTGATCTCGGCCACCCGCGGGCGGGACGGCAGCGTGGTGGACGGCAGCGCCGACACCGTGGTGGACGTGACCGACGTGTGGACTTTCGCCCGTGAGCTCGGCACCCGCAATCCAAACTGGAAGCTCGTCGCGACCGAAGCGGCGCAGTGAGGCGGCGGTGGCGGAACCTGGGACTGAAGACGAGGGCGCGCCCGGCCGGCGGCGTCGGAGGCGGGTGACAGCGCCGACGATTGGGTGGTGCTCCGGTGCCGTAGACGCGAGCGCGGCGGACCGCCCGCGCTCGTCCCTCCCTCGCGCAGCCGGTCCGCGAGGCGCCCCCCATCAAGGCGGGACCATCCAGCCGGGCGGTGGCTGGAGCCGGAGCGCGTGGCGCGTCCTGGCGCTGGCGCTGGCGCTGGCCACGGGGCTGGAGGGGCGGGCGCTCGCGGCGCCGCCGCCGGCCAGCGGCGGCGATCCCTTCCCATCCGGACTCCAGCTCATGCCGGCTCCGATCCTGCCGGGCGCGCGCCTGGAGGCGCTCGCCTTCGCCGATCTCAAGGGTTGGGCGGACGACGACACCGCCGCCGCCTTTGGCGCCTTCCGCACCAGTTGCCGCGCCTTGCGGGCGCCTGCGACGCCGTCGCCGGTGGATTCGACAGCTACATTGCGGCGGGGGCTGCTGCGTGCCTGCGCGGCGGCCGACGCCCTTGGCACCGAGCGGCCGTCGGCCCGGGTGGCGCGGCTGTTCTTCGAGGCCAATTTCCGTCCCTACCGGGTCCGGCCCGAAAACCGGGTGGTGCCGGAGAAGCGCGGGGACGCCTTCTTCACCGGCTATTACGAGCCTGAGGTCCTGGGCGCGCTCACCCCCGGCGACGGCTTCGACGTGCCGGTCTACGCCCGGCCGCCGGATCTGCTGATGCGTGCCGGCAGCGGCGCCAACAGTGGCGGGGCGGTACGCCGGGAGGCCGGCCGGGAGGTGCCTTACTACGACCGCGCCGAGATCGAGGACGGGGCGCTGAAGGGGCGGGGGCTGGAGATCGTCTTCCTCAAGGACCCGTTCGATCTGTTCTCCATGCAGCTCCAGGGCTCGGCCCGGGTGCGGCTGCCGGACGGGCGGGTGCTGCGGCTCAGCTACGACGGCTACAACGGCCACCCCACCACCATGGTGGGGCGCCTGCTGATCCAGCGTGGGCTCGTGCCGCGGGACGAGATGTCCATGGACCGCATTCGCGCCTTCATGGAGCAGAATCCCGAGGCCGGGCGCGAGCTGCGGCGCGAGAACCGCTCGTTCGTGTTCTTCAAGGCGCGGGACCTGGCGGGCGAGGAGGGGGCCATCGGCGCGCAGGGCGTGCCGCTCACCGCCGGCCGCTCGCTGGCGGTTGACCGCAAGCTGCACACCTATGGTGCCCCGGTGTTCGTGGAGGCGGTGTTGCCGCTGACCGCGCCGCGCGCCGCAGATCCCTTCCACCGGCTGATGATCGCCCAGGACACCGGCTCGGTCATCGTTGGTCCGGCCCGCGCCGACCTGTTCTTCGGCGCCGGTGCCGCGGCGGGCACGGTGGCGGGGCGTATCCGCCATGGCGGCAGCTTCACCCTGCTGGTGCCGCGTTTCGTCGATCCGGGCGCCTCATGAGCCGGCGCGGCCGCCGTCGTGTGCTGAGCGTGGAGGAACGCACGCTCTGGGCGCACGTGGTGCGCGAGGTAAAGCCCCTGCGCCCCACGCCCGAGCCCGACCTGCCGGCCGCCGCCTCTCCCCCCGCCGAACCTCCCCCGCCGCCGACGCCGCGCGGCGGGGCGCGCGCGGCTCCGGCACGGCCGGCGCCCGCCTCGCCCGGTCCCACCCTGCCCCTGGCGCCCCTGGAGCCGAAGGCGCGCCGCCGCTTGACGCGGGGCGCCGAGGTGGATGCGCGCATCGACCTGCATGGTCTCACCCAGGCGATCGCGCATCGCCGCCTGCGTTTGTTTCTTCTGGAGGCGCAGGCGCTCGGCTATGGCGTGGTGCTGGTCATCACCGGCAAGGGCGATCTGGAGCGCGTCACCGGGCCTCATTTCGGCGAGGGGCGCGGCGTGCTGCGCCGGGCCGTGCCGCTGTGGCTGGCGGAAGCCGATTTGCGCATGGTGGTGCTGGGCTTCGAGGAAGCCGGCCGCCGCCACGGTGGCGAGGGCGCCCTCTATGTGCGCATTCGCCGGAACCGGCAGTAGCGCGCTTTCCTCCCCGCATTCTCCGTCGGTCCGGTTGGCGAGTCGATTGTATTTTTGGCCTATTCGCGCCGAATAATCGGAGCGGGTCATGACTCTTTCAATACAACAGCAGATTTTGATCGAGCAGTGGGTCACGAATGACGCCAAATCCATTGGCGTTGGGTATCTCCTTTGGTTCTTCCTCGGGGGGCGGTGGCCATCGATTCTATATGGGGCGCACGGGCTCTGCTGTGGCCCAGCTCATCCTCTGGATTTTGGGATGGCTCACCATTGCCGTGGGTATCGGCTTCCTGTTCCTCGCTATCGTCGGCATCTGGGTGCTGATCGATGCGTTCCTGATTCCCGGCATGGTTCGCGACAGCAAGGACCAGTTGCGCCAGCGCCTGACGCTTGATGCCATGGTGGCCACGGGCGCGGCGCAGGGCCATTCGGCGGGCGTACCCCTGCCGCTGCCGGCGGATTGACCGCCGGTCCGCCGCGCCAGCAGCCGCCCCTTGGTTATCCCCCGCGCAGGCGCGGGGCGGGCAGACGGAAGGTGCGGCCCGCGCCCAGCATGTGGACTTCGAAGCCGTCGGGTCCGAACAGGCCGGCGATGGCCGGCGCGCCCACATCCAGACCGCCGGTGAAGGCGCCGAAGGCGGGCAGGATCAGGCGCGCGCCATCACTCACGAAGCAGCGCCGGCGCAGGCCGCGGCCGCGCACCACCACCCGCGCGGCGGGATGAAGATGGCCGCAGACCTCTCCCGCAGCGTCGTCCGGCTCGGGCTCGTGGCGGAACCGCAGCGGACCCCGCGTGAGGGCTGGAAGGAAGGTGCCGCCGAGATCCTGGGGGGCAGGGTCGTGATTGCCGGCGATCCACACCAGGTCCCGGCCCTGGGCCACGGTGGAGAGGCGGGCGCGGGCCTCCGGCGCCAGGCGCTCGGCGGCCCAGCGATCGTGCAGGCTGTCGCCCAGGGCGATAAGGGTGCGGGGCTGGTGGCGGACCACCGCCTGCTCCAGGCGCGCCAGGGTCTCGGTGGTATCGAACGGTGGCAGCATCTGGCCCCGGCGGGCGAAGGCGGAGCCCTTTTCCAGGTGCAGGTCGGCCACGACCATGAGTCGCTCCTCCACCCAGAACGCGGCGCCCAGCGGGTCCAGCAGCAGCTCCGCGCCGGCGATGCCGATGGCGGTGAGCGTGGGTTGGGGCGAATCGGCGGCGGCGAGCATCGGGCCATTGTGCTGCCGCCGAGGGCCGCGGCAAGGCGCACGGCTGGCCGAGTCGCGCCGGTGGCGGGACTGGGCCGTTCCCTCATGGCTGGCGCGGCGGCGAGGCGATGCGGTTGCTCCATGGCCGGCGGGCTTGAATTTGGCCGAGCCTATGGCCTATGCCGTGCGGCGTGGCGCATGAGGCGCCCCGCTCCGTGGCAGCCCCATGGAGGTGATGCCTCCATGCCGGCGCGTGTCGGTCTGGTGCTTTTCTCGGTTCCCGATCCCATGGCCTCCCCGGTTCCCGTCCCGCCCGCGCTCACCGATTTTCGCCGCATCGTCATCAAGGTGGGCTCCGCCCTCCTGGTGGATCGCGAGCGCGGCCGGGTGCGCCTGCCGTGGCTGGTGTCGCTGGTGGAGGACATCGGCACCCTGCATCGGCGCGGCTGCGACGTGATGGTGGTGTCGTCCGGCGCCATCGCCCTCGGGCGCACGGTGCTGAACCTGCCGGCTGGGGCGCTGAAGCTGGAGGACAGCCAGGCCGCCGCCGCGGTCGGCCAGATCGCCCTAGCGCGCACCTGGGCCGAGGCGCTGGGGCACGAGGACATCACCGCCGGACAGGTGCTGCTGACCCTGGGCGACACCGAGGAGCGGCGGCGCTATCTCAACGCCCGCTCCACCCTGGGCCGGCTGATGGACCTGCGCGCCGTTCCCATCATCAACGAGAACGACACGGTGGCGACCTCCGAGATCCGCTATGGCGACAACGACCGTCTCGCCGCCCGGGTCGCCACCATGGCCAGCGCCGATCTGCTGGTGCTGCTGTCGGACATCGACGGGCTCTACACCGCGCCGCCGGCCAAGGACCCGAACGCCCAGCATATCCCGGTGGTGCCGCGCATCACCGCCGAAATCGAGGGCATGGCCGGCGCCGCCGGGTCGGAGCTGTCGCGCGGCGGCATGCGCACCAAGATCGAGGCGGGCAAGATCGCCACCTCCGCCGGCACCCACATGGTGATCGCCACCGGCCACGTGAAAAATCCGCTGCGCCGCATCCGCGAGGGCGGGCGCTGCACCTGGTTCCTCACCTCGGCCAATCCGGTGCGGGCGCGCAAGGGCTGGATCGCGGGCGCCCTGGAGCCGCGCGGCACCCTGCACCTGGACGATGGCGCGGTGGCGGCGCTGCGGCGCGGCGCCAGCCTGCTGCCGGCCGGCGTCAAGCGCATCGAGGGCGTGTTTGACCGGGGCGACGCGGTGGTGCTGCGCGGTCCCGACGGCGCCGAGGTGGGGCGCGGCCTGGTCGCCTACGATTCCGCCAATGCCCTGCGCATCATGGGCCGCCCCACTGCCGAGATCGAAGACCTGCTCGGCACCTCCGGCCGGTCCGAGATGGTGCATCGGGACGACATGGCCCTCGGCGTGGAGTGAGGCGCCAGCGCACGATCAGGAGCGCGTGAGCCGGGCTTGGCACCGGTGGCCCGGGCGCCCATGTGGAACTGCGGTGCGGCCGGCGGGTGTCGATTTCCCCACCGGACGTGCTACAGATCGATGTCGCCGCGCCAGGATCTTGGCCGGCGCTATTCCTATTTTCCGAGAGTGACGCCATGGCCACCGCCTCCGCCGCCCGCCTGAACGTTCCCGCCGCCACGGCGCCGGCGACGCCGCCGGCGGATGCCGCGGACCTCGCCGCGGCCATGCTGGAGATGGGCCGGCGCGCCCGCGCCGCCGCCCGTGTCCTGGCGCTGGCCGATGCCGACACCAAGACCGCCGCCCTCAAGGCCGCTGCCGCCGCCGTGCGCGCCGCCAGCGCCGACATTCTCGCCGCCAATGCCGGCGATGTCGCCCGCGCCAAGGCCGAGGGCATGACCGGCTCGTTCCTCGACCGCCTGACACTGACCCCCGAGCGCGTCGCCGCCATGGCGGAGGGCATCGAGGCGGTGGCGGACCTGCCCGATCCCGTCGGCAAGGTGACCGAACGCTGGACCCGGCCCAATGGCATGCTCATCGAGCGGGTGCGCACGCCGCTCGGCGTCATCGGCGTCATCTATGAATCCCGGCCCAACGTGACGGCGGATGCCGCCGCCTTGTGCGTGCGCTCGGGCAACGGGGTGATCCTGCGCGGCGGCTCCGACAGCCTGGCCTCGGCCGCGGCCATCCACAAGGCGTTCGTGGCGGGGCTCGCCTCCGCCGGCCTGCCGGGGGACGCGGTGCAGTTCGTCGACACCGCCGACCGCGCCGCCGTGGGCCATATGCTGGCCGGCCTTGATGGCGCCATCGACGTGATCGTGCCGCGCGGCGGTAAGAGCCTGGTGGCGCGGGTGCAGTCCGATGCGCGGGTGCCGGTGTTCTCGCACCTGGACGGCATCGTCCATGTGTTCGTGGACAAGGCCGCCGACCTCGACATGGCCAAGACCGTGGTGCTGAACGCCAAGATGCGCCGGACCGGCATCTGCGGCGCCGCCGAGACGCTGCTGGTGGACCGCGCGGCGGCGGGCACCCATCTCAAGCCGCTGGTGGAGATGCTCATCGACGCCGGCTGCGCGGTGCGCGGCGATGCCGACGTGCAGGCCGTGGACCCGCGCGTCGAAGCCGCCGTCGACAGCGACTGGGACACCGAATATCTCGACGCGATTCTGGCGGTGAAGGTGGTGGACGGGCTTGACGCGGCCATCGCCCACATCGAGCGGCACGGCTCCCACCACACCGACTGCATCGTGACCCAGGACCAGGCGGCGGCGAACCGCTTCCTGGCGGAGGTGGATTCCGCCATCGTGCTGCACAATGCCTCCACCCAGTTCGCCGACGGCGGGGAGTTCGGCTTCGGCGCCGAGATCGGCATCGCCACCGGCCGCATGCATGCGCGCGGACCGGTGGGGGCGGAGCAGCTCACCTCGTTCAAGTACCGCATCCACGGCTCCGGCCAGACCCGGCCGTGATCGCTCCCTGACCGGTCCGGTGGGGATCGTGAGCCGTGTCCCGGCGGCGCCCGTGCCGCCCGCAATCCTGGAGCCGGGCGCGGACGCGGCGGTGGCCGGCTGCCGGCCTGCCGCACCGGAGGGCGGGGGCGTGTTGCCGTGCGCGCGCGCCGCACGGCGGATTCCCCTGGTCGCGCCGGGGCTGCGCATCGGCCTGTTCGGCGGCAGCTTCAACCCCGCCCACGAGGCGCACCGGGCGGCCAGCCTGCTGGCCCTGCGCCGGCTCCGTCTCGACCGGGTGTGGTGGCTGGTGACGCCGGGCAACCCGCTGAAGGACAACCGGGGCCTGCCCCCGCTCGAGGACCGGGTGGCGTTCGCCCGCCGCGTCGCCGATCATCCGCGCATCGACGTCACCGGCTGCGAGGCGGCGCTGGGGGTGCGCTACACCTTCGAGACCATCGAGGCGCTCACGCGGCGGATGCCGCAGGTGCGGTTCGTGTGGATCATGGGGGCGGACAATCTCGGCCAGTTCGCCCGCTGGCAGCGCTGGCGGGCCATCGCCGGGCGGCTACCCATCGCGGTGGTGGACCGCCTGGGGCGCAGCCTCGCCGCCACCGCCGCGCCGGCGGCCCAGGCGCTGGGGCGCTGGCGGATCGACGAGGGCGACGCGGCGCTGCTGGCGGACCTGAAGCCGCCGGCGTGGGTGTTCCTGCATGGGCTGAAATCTCCCGTGTCTTCAACGGGAATCCGGGCCGCGCGGGGGAGCGGCGCTGCGCTGCACAAGCGCTGACCTTGCGTGACCCTTGAAAAGGCGTTGATTTTGCTACATTCTGATTGTGACGCCCGAGGCAATAGGCTGGGCGTCGTCAACATGAGAGGATACGGACCCCTGTCCACGATGGCTCCGGCCCAGAAGGCCCCGGTTGAGGCGGCCGTTGCGGCGACCACCCCCTTGGTGAGCAGCCCTGCGGTTAATGACCTTGAGTCTCCGCCCACCACGATCTCCAACGCGCAGCTTCAGCCCGAGGAGATTCTCGCCCTCGTCCAGGCCCGGTTGGAGGACGACAAGTCCGAGGACGTCGTCTCCATCGACCTGCGCGGGAAGACCTCCATCGCCGATTTCATGGTGATCGCCTCCGGCCGCTCGCAGCGGCACGTGGGTGCCATTGCCGAGCACCTCCTGGAGGCGCTGAAGGCGGCGGGAATCAAGCAGGTCCGGGTGGAAGGCCAGCCGGCTTGCGACTGGGTGCTGATCGACGCGAACGACGTGATCGTCCACGTCTTCCAGCCCGAGGTCCGCGCCTTCTACAACATCGAGAAGATGTGGTCCGGCACCACCCGGTCCTGATGGGCGGGGACGTCGGCTCGCCGGCCGCGCGCCGATGCGCCTGATTCTGGTCTGCGTCGGCCGGCTGAAGGCTGGGGCCGAGCGCGATCTCGTGGCGCGTTACCTGGAACGCGCCCGCGCCGCCGGCCGCGCGTTGGGCTTTACGGCTGTGGACAGCGTGGAAATCGCCGAATCAGCGGCCCGCCGGGCGGAGGACCGCATGGCTGAGGAGGCGGGTGCCATTCTCGCCGCCGTGCCCGCTGGCGCCATGCTGCTGGCGCTGGACCCGCGGGGCAGGAATGTGTCCAGCGAGGATTTCGCGCACCGCATGGGTGCCTGGCGCGACGGCGGCACGCCGGCCCTGGCCCTGGTGATCGGCGGGGCTGACGGGTTGGCGGAAGGGGTGCGGTCCCGGGCCGGCCTTCTCCTGGCCTATGGCTCCGCCACATTCCCCCATCAACTGGTGCGCGTGATGCTGGCGGAGCAGGTCTATCGCGCCGTCACCATCCTGGCCGGGCATCCCTACCACCGCGCATGAGGGCGTGGCCTGCATTGACATCGGCGCCGCCGCCGCTTATCACGCCCGCTCAATCCATCGAGAGAGTGTCGACGAGCCGCGCGGCACGCGCGCCGCGGTCGGCCCGAAGGCGAATGTCATGAAGATCCGGAATTCCCTCAAGTCGCTGCTCGGTCGTCACCGGGACAACCGTCTGGTGCGCCGCAAGGGCCGCGTCTACATCATCAACAAGACCCAGAAGCGCTACAAGGCGCGTCAGGGCTGAAGCCCTCCGGCGACCCGTCGCCGGAATGTGAAAGGATCGCCGCGGCCCTGGCGCCGCGGCGCCGTTGACGAAGCGGGCGCGGAGTCCGACACTTTCGTCATGAACGCCGAGACCACGCCCCCCATTCATTCCCTGGCCGCCAAGCGCGGTGGTCGTTCCGGGTGCCGTCGTCCCCGGAGACCAGGGGGAGTGGTGACGGGCGCTATGCTTGTCGCCGGCCTCCTCATCCATCTTTCGTCCGCCGCCGCGACGCCCACCCGCCAGGGCGAGGCAAGTGGCGTTGCGCCGATCGGGTCCGATGCGCCCCCTTCGCCGCGCAAGGCCCCCCGGGACAAGCGTGCCCAGCTCGAAGGCCTGTTCGCTGCGTTGAAGGTCGCCCCTGACGATCGCAGCGCCAAGATCATCGGCGACCGGCTGGATCAGCTCTTCAACACCACCGACAGTTCCAGCGTCGATCTGCTGATGGCGCGCGCCACCGTGGCGCTGGAGGCCAAGCAGGTGGAGCTTGCCCTGAAGATCCTGGGGCAGGCCCTGGAGATCGATCCGGACGATATCGGAGCGCTTTCCAAGCGCGCCACCATTTATTACATGCGCGACGACTATGGCCCCGCGCTCGCCGACATCCGCGAAGTGCTGGCCCGCGAGCCGCGCCATTACGGCATGCTTTACGGCCTGGCCCTGATCTTCCGCGACATCGGTGACGACAAGCGGGCGCTGGAGGCGACGCGCAAGGCGCTCGTGGTCAATCCGCGCCTGGAAGGCGCGAAGGAACTGGAGGCCCAGTTGACGCTCACGGTGGAAGGTCGCGGCATTTGATACCATCGGCCCCGGTCTTCGGCCGGTGCCAAGCGGGTTCGCTCAAGCGGGTTCGCTCAAGCGCGGTGCGGGCTTGACCAAAGCTTCCTGAGCCAAGCTTACGAGCCTTTTGGCATGAGCCGCGTTCTGTCCCCGCAATGATGGCGCGGCGGGGCCGGACAGCCCTTGTCCGCTTCTGCCGCGTGGCCCTTTCACGGGGCTTTGGAGCGTGTGCCGGGCGGCGCGGGAGAGGGCAGAGGCGCGTGGCCCTGGGTTGGACGGGTCTGGCCGCTCTCGGTGAGCTGAACGGTCCAGGATTTCTGCTCCTGCGTGTCCACCTCGAAAAAGCCGGTGCGCTCGAAGCCGCGCGCCAGGCAGTCCTCGGACCCGCGAATGGTGAATTCCTTTTCCCGCGTGCACATATGGGCCTTGCCCGCCCATTCCCCGCCCTGGTCGTAATCCATGGCGTAGAGGTAATAATAGCGGGCCACCAGATCGCCGCGCAGCAGGGTTTCGCAGCTGTTGGCGGCCACGTTCCACCAGCCCTCGGTGCTCCAGGTATCACCGTCCTTGTAGCCCACCGCCACGCCCACCCGGCTTTGGGTGCGGTTGCACAGGCGGAAATCGGCCGCGGCGATCCCCGGCAGCAGCACCAGGCCGCAAGCCAGCGCCAGCCCGGCGGCCATGGCGCGGGCGGGCCGTCGCGGGCCGGGGCGGAGAAAAGCCGTCATGCGGGCGGAACAGCGGGACATGGGGAGGGCTGTTTGCCTTTCATCACGCGATCCGTCAATGCCCGGCGGCGGTCTGCGTCGGACGGGCGGTGTTTGTCGCCGCCGATCACGGCGACACCGAGGCGACATTCACGCGTCGGCCACGGTGGGGCGGGCGACCACGAGGCCGAGCAGGATGACGAGCCCGCCCAGCGCCTGGAGGGGACTCAGGGGCTCGCCGAGGAACAAGAGGCCGAGCAGGGCCGCCGACACCACCTCGAGGAAGAACACCAGGGCCCCGAATACCGGCGGCACGCTGGCGAGCCCGATGGCCATGAGGCCCTGCCCGCCCACCTGGCTCACCAGCGCCAGCCCCAGGAGCGCGGCGAGCCCGGTGCCGGAAGCGGGCCACAGCCGCGGCTCCAGGGCCAGGGCGATGGCCAGCAGCGCCATCGCGCTGGCCGTGGTGGAGATGAGCATGACGGACGCCGCGCCGCGGCTGAGCCGGGCGCGCCTGATGGCCAGGAAGTAGGCGGCGAAGAAGACCGCCGTCACCAGGCCGGCCATGTCGCCGGGCAGGTGGTCGGGATCGAAATGGGCGCTGCGACCCACCAGGACCACCGCGCCGGCGAGGCCGAGCGCCAGCCCGGCCCAGACCGCCGGTCGCGGCCGGTCTCCGAGAAACACCACCGCGAACAGCGTCACCCACACCGGCGCCGTGGTGGCGAGCACGGCGGCGTTGGCGACGGAGGTGTTGAGGATCGCCAGATGCCAGAACACCAGGTCGCCCGCGAAGAACAGGCCGGCCAGCACCGACATGCGGTCGGGCGTGCACCGGCCGGCGGGATGACGCGCGGCCCGGGCTGCCCACAGGGCGAGCACCGGCAGCGCCAGTGCCACGCGCCAGAAGGCGCTGGCGAACGGCCCGACATCCGCCTGCCGCACGAACAGCACCGAGGCGCCCATGGCGAGGGCGCCGAGCGCCAGCGCGGCGATGCCGGAGGCGAGGCGGGATGCGGCGGCGCTCATGGCGGACCCTGTGGATGATCGAGGCGGGGGCGCGCGTGGATAGCGGGGATCGATCCTTGACGCGAGCCGGGTGGGGGGCCTCTATCATCGCCCGATCAGATTGAGGAGACCTGCCAGGTGGCGGAAGAAGACGTGTCGGATGCCCCCGCGGGCTTCGCCAAGGAACAGCTCAAGTCCTTCATCGAGCGCATCGAGCGCCTGGAGGAGGAGAAGAAGGCCATTTCCGACGACATCAAGGATGTGTTCGCCGAGGCGAAGGCCAACGGTTTCGACGTGAAGGCCCTGCGCGCCATCCTGAAGATCCGCAAGGAGGATGTCGACGAGCGCAAGGAGCACGATGCCATCGTCGAACTCTATTGCCAGGCTCTCGGCATCTATATGTGAGCAGCGCGCGGGGACCGCGTGGCGGTCGTGCGCGCCGCCACGCGGTCCCCGCGTTCCAATGGCGGCCTGCCGCTGCGCGAAGTCGTGGCCGGCGGGCGATTCGAGGCGAGACCGGCCGTCCCCCCGCCGCCGGAGCCGCGCCGGAGGGGCCGCGCCGGGCGTGGAAGGCGGGCCGTGGGCCTGTCGGTATGCGTTTTCCACGGGCCGGGACCGCCGTCGGTCCGCGGCGTTCCGCCGGAGCCGCCTCCTGGGACGGACCGGTTCCACGAGACCCCGGCGGCGCGAGAGGACTCGGGCATGGAGCGGATGGGCGGGCGTGGAGCGCCGGTCCTGCTGTGTCCGAAGGGGCCGGTGGCGAGCGGCAGGACCGCCGTCCGGTCGTGGCGCGGGCGGCATCCCCCGCGCCGGATCATGGAACGCCGGATCATGGAACCCCGGGTCAGAGGCGCTGGATCACATGCGCTGATTGAGGGCGAATGACGGGGCGCGGAAGGCGTAGGTGGGCACGTCCGCCACCGCGGCGCCGCTGAAGCTGGATTTCAGCCCGAAGCTGGCATCCCGCGAGAAGGCCATGGCCACCACTTCGTTGGGGGCCGACATGACCGAGGTGAACACCCGCAGCTCCGGCGGCCGCAGATACAATTCCGTGGACAGGCTCGGCGACAGGAACAGGCGGCCGAAGGCGATGGCCTGCGGCGCGCGGGCGCGATCGCGCGGGCGGCGGGTGGCGGTGGCGTCGGCGCTGGCCGGGGCGCGCAGGCTGGCGGGCGCCGGGCCGAACACGTCGCCCGCTGCCGCATAGCCGAGGGCCTCGGGCGTCTCGCGGCTGGTGCCCCGGGTGATGACGGCGGGGAGCGGCGCGGCCGCCATCTGGGTCCGGGCCTGGGCTTCCGCCGGGCGGCGCTGGGGCAGGGGCGCCAGCAGGGCGGCGCTCGCGAACTGCTGGGTGGCGAGGGCGCCTGCGGCCACGGCCGCCGGCCGCGCCACCGGCAGCGGCGCGGGGGTGGCGGGCGGAGCCTGGGGGGTGGTGCGGGGGGGCGCGGCGGAAGCCCGCTCGGCGGCGCGCGGCGCGGCGCGGCTCGGGGCGGCGCTTTCGCCGGCATCGGAGGCATCGGCCACGGCGGTCTCGCCGCCGCCCTCGTCTTCCTCCGCGTCCTTCTTGCCGAAGAAGCCGGAGAAGAAAGTCTTGAAGCCGCGGCCGGAATCGGCGGACGCCACGGCCACGCCGGCGCTGGAGCCGCGGGATTGGAGCTCGGCCAGGGCTTCGTTGTAATGGGACAGAGGCTTGCCGTCGGTGGGCACGTGCACGGTCTTGCCGTCTGGGAAGACGCGGGCGAGCTGGTCATGGGTCATGCGCGGCCAGTGGCGCACGCTGCCGGTGTCCATATGCACGAACGGCGAGCCGGAGGTGGGGTAGAAGCCGACGCCGCCGCGCTGCAGGCGCAGGCCGGCCACCCGCAGGTCCACCAGGTTCACGCCGGGAATGTAGAAGTCCATGGCCTTGCCCAGCATGTGCTGGGAAAACTTGGCCACGCCCCGGCTGCGCGAACGCAGCATGGCGTTGGTTTCCGGCGAGCGATAGGCGCTGACGATCTGGATGGTCGAGCTGGCGTCGGTTTCCCGGTAGACTTCCCACACCACGTCGAACAGCTGGGGGTCCATCTTGGTGGGCTTGTCGTTGCGCCAGTCGCGCAGGAACCAGTTCAACTTCTCCAGCGTCGCCGCGTCGTAGCGCCCGTCCTTCTTGAAGGTGAAGGTGCCGGTTTCGCCGCGGTGGGAATGGTGGAGCGTCAGGGTTCGGGTGTCGCCATTGGCGACCGCCGTCTGGAGCGAGGTGGAGCCGCAGATCAGCAGCGTGACGCCGATGGCCGAGGCCCGCAGGGCCCGCGCGCTACGGCGGAAGGGGCGAAAGGAGATCGACGGGGCGGTCGATGCGGAAGTCCTGGCCAATGTCGCGAACCCGAGGCTCTGGTTTGGATGACGCCGCGGCGAGCCGCGACGCGAAGCTAACGGAGTCTTGCCGGGTTCGGTTAAGGCTCCATTGACGCCCGCTCCGCCCAACGCTTGGCATTTCGACGGTCACGGGGTCGTGACCCGTCCTGCCCCTGGAGCTACCGGGGGAGTATGGCGAAAACGTGCTGATTGCTGGTGCCGGGCTGTGGTTTGGGTGCCATAGGCAAGAATGGTCGGTGCAATCGGCTCAGTTTCACATGCGTCAAATCAACGCGTGTCGGGGGCGCAGCGGCTGCCCGTGGCGCGAGGCAGCCGCGCGGGACGCGGCCTTGTGAAACAGGTCGCCGCGATCCGCCGGCGGCGGAGATGGCCGGCTGGCACGTCGCAGCCAAGCCCCCCGCGCCAGTGCCGCAAGGGGCGCGGGGTGGGGCGTGGCGCGGCGGATGTGCGGGGAAGGCGGGCTGCGATTCAGCGCCGGGCGGTGGCGGCGCCTTCGGCGACGCGGCGCTTGCTGGCGTCGAGGCCGAGCCGGGCCTTCACCTCGGCATGGATTCCGTAGAGATCGTCGCGGGTCTCCAGCCGGCCGGAGTCGTTCACGAAGGTGGTGAAATAAACCACGTGGACCGGAATGCGCTGCTTCAGCGTGATGTAGCGCTCCTTGCCGCCGAACAGCTTGCCGATGCGGTCGGCGGTCCAGTTCTCTCCCGGCAGGCCGATGTTGAACAGCACCTCGCCGAATTCCAGCGGGTCCTGAACCCGCATGCAGCCGTGGCTGTAGGCGCGCTGGTCGCGGGCGAACAGGGCCTTCGACGGGGTGTCGTGCAGGTAGACCGCGTGGTCGTTGGGGAACATGAACTTGATGCGGCCGAGCGCGTTTCGCTCGCCGGGGGACTGCCGGAAGGTGTAGCCGCCGGAGCTGTTGCGCACCACCTCGATGCCGCGCCGGGCGAGCGCGCCCGGATCGGACTTCAGCAGCGGCATCATTTCGTTGCGGGCGATGGAGGGCGGAATGTTCCAGGCCGGGTTGACCACCGCATAGCGCATGTCCTGCGACAGCAGCGGGGTCGGCGTCTCCGGCTTGCCGACGACCACGCGGGTCTCGTGGATCACCGTGTCGCCCTGGTGCACGCGGGCCATGAACTCGGGAATGTTGACCCACACATAATGGGCGCCGAGGTCGCGTGGCAGCCAGCGCCAGCGCTCCATGTTGGCGACGATGTCGGCCTTCTGCTCGACGCTGGGCGTTGCCTGCACGCCCCGGTTCAGGGCGGTGACCGTGGCCGCGCCCAGCACGCCGGTGGGCTTCAGCCGCACGCTGTCCTGGAACGCCTTCACCGCATTGACGAGAGCGGGATCGTAGCTGAGGTCGCCGGGGGTCGCCGGCAGGCCGAGGCGGGCGCGCAGGGCCGGCACGCGCGGGTCGCTGTCGCCGGGCTTCAGCAGCTCGCCGGCGGCGATGGCCACCTGGGCCGGGCCCTGGGGCCGGATCATGGCGGCGAGCTTGGTCTTGAGGGTCTGGTAGCCGAGGTGGGGCGGGTTGAAGGCGGCCAGGGCGGCGCCGGCATTCTGTGCCTCGGCGAGCGTGGCCAGCGCCGCCGCCGGATCGGGCAGGGTACGTGCCGGCGTGACATTGGCCGAGATGCGGCTGGGGTCGAAGCGGCCGGCCTGGGCATGGCGGGCATAGGTGAGGGCCGCGACCGCGAGCCTGAGCTCGGTCTGGGCGAGGGCGGTGGCATCGGCGCCGCGGGCGGGCTTCACCACGGCGTAGTCGGCGGGGTCCAGGCCGTCCTCTTCGGCGGCGGCGAGGCGGGCGAGCACGGCGGCGCCACGCGCCGTCACGCCGTGATCGTCCACGAACACCGGCACGCCCTGGCGGGCGCTGTAGAAGGCGAGCAGCGCCTCGGCTTCCTTCCGGGTGGCACCAAGCCCGTCCGGCTGGGCGATCTGGACGGCGAGGGCCTGTGCCACCGGCGCCAGCGGCCCGGAGGGAATGGCCACCACCGCCGCCGGCGCGGGGGCCGGCGCGGCATCCGGCTGGGCGGGAAGGGGGGATGCGGCCACCGCCGGCGGGGCGGCGGTGGCCGGCGACGTTACGGCGGCGGACGCGGGCGTGTTGCCGGCGGCCGGCGGGGTGGCGGCGAGGGGGGGCGGCGCAACCGGGGACGATGCGGCCGGGGACGGCGCGGGCGGAGCCACAGCGGCCCGCTGTGGTGCGGCGTCGGTGGGCGTGGCGCTGGCCGGTGCGATCTGCGGCTGTACGACTTGCGGCTGCGCGACCTGCTGCGACGGCGCGGCCGGGATGGGCCCGCTCGCGGCGGGAGCGATCGGCCGGGCCACGGCCTGCGGCGGCGTGGCGGCTGGCGACGCCTGGGGCGCTGCGGCGTGCTCGCCATTGCCGGCGGCATCGATGCCGCTGGCAACGGGCGGCGCGGCGCGGGGCGGATCGGCGGTGCCCATGCCGGCGTTGCTGGTCACCGGCGCGGCCGGACGCGGCCCGTTCAGCAGCGCCCGGGCCGAGGCGGCGGCCGGCGACATGCCCTGGGGCGGATCGGACGGTTCCGCCCAGGCCAATGGACCCCAGGACAGGGCCAGGGCGAGGCTCATGGCGCTGACGCCGAGCAGGCGGGCGCGCTGGTGCTTCGATGCGCGCGCGCATCCGCCCGCGCGTTCCGTCTGCCGAATGGCCCTGACCGCCATGGTCTTCTCCTTGCCGCTGTCCCGCATGTCGTTGGTGCCGTGCCGGAGACGTCCGATCAACTCACAACCGTGAGGCGCGGGCGCCTTTTTCCGTTCCTTGTCACTCGGCGGCAACAAACCGTGCCGCCATGGGTTCCAGGTGATGGGGTGCCGCAGCGCCCTCGGGGACCATCAGGCCGAGCCGCGAGAGCTTGCGATACAAGGTGGAGCGGCCGATGCCGAGCCGCCGCGCCACTTCCGCGATCCGGCCGCCGTAATGGGCGCAGGCGAAGCGAATCGCGGTTTCCTCGATCTCCTCCAGCGGCCGCACGTGGCCGCCATGGTCGACCCAAGGCGCGCGGGCGCCGCCGGCGGCCGGCACCGGGTCCGCCTTCATGGCGGGCTCCAGGCGGCGTGGGGCGACGGCTTCGCCGCCGGTGTCGGCGCGCGCCGGCCGCGCGGCGGAGCCGAGGGCCGCGGCGTTGGCGAGCGCCACCTGCAGCCGCAGGGCGCCGGCCGGCTTCACCACGAAGTCGCGCGCGCCGGCGCGGATGGCGGAGGCCGCCGCGTCGATGCTCCCGGCCGTCACCGCCGCCACCACCGGCACGCGGATGCCACGCGCCTTCATGAGCCCCAGCAGGCCCATGCCGTCCAACCCCGGCAGCACCAGATCCAGCAGCACCACGTCGAACGCCATGCGTTCCAGGAGGGCCAGGGCGGCATCGCCGTCGCCGGCGAGGTGGCAGTCATAGCCCATGAGGCGCGCCGCCGATTCGACGCGGCGCGCTTCGACGGGGTCATCTTCGACCAGCAGCAGCAAGGGTTTCATGGGAGTCCGGCGGAATGCGAATGAGCCGGCAGCTTGAGCGGTCTTGGTTAAGCAAGTCTGAGCCCTCACGCATTCGTGTGCCGTTGCGGCGGCCGTGTGGGGCACGCCGGGCGTGGCGGCGGTGGGTCGCGACGCCGGGTTGCAGCATCCGGCCATTGAGGCAACCGCGTGCGGCGCGCTATGAGAGAAACCGAGCGGGCCGCCACCGGCCCCGTATCGTCTCGACGGGTGTTCGCGCCGATCCTTCCGGAGGTTCCATGTTGCTTCATCGCCGCCCCGCAGGCCTGCCTTTCCCCGCCGCCGCGCCTGAAGGCACCGGTCTCGGCGCGGTGCATGCGGTGTCCGCCGGCGCCACCGCGTCCCCGCCGGAGGCGCTGCCGGAATGGAACCTGTCCGATCTTTATCCGGGCATGGCCTCGCCGGAGCTCGAAGCCGACCTCATCAAGGCCGACATCGCCTGCAAGGCGTTCGGGGACGCCTACAAGGGCCGCCTGGCCGAGACCCTGGCGGCGCCTGGCGCCGGCGCGGCGCTGGGCGCGGCGGTGGCGCGCTATGAGGAGATCGACGACCTGCTCGGCCGTATCGCCTCCTACGGCAGCCTGATCTATGCCGGAGACACCTCCGATCCGGCCCGCGCCAAGTTCTACAGCGACATCCAGGAGCGCCTGACCGACGCTTCCACCCATCTGCTGTTCTTCACGCTGGAGCTGAACCGGCTGGACGACGCGGCGCTGGAAGCCGCCTTCGCCGACCCGGCCCTGGGCCGCTACCGCCCGTGGGTGGAGGACCTGCGCAAGGACAAGCCCTACCAGCTCGACGACAAGATCGAGCAGCTGTTCCACGAGAAGTCGAGCCCCTCGCGCTCGGCCTGGAGCCGGCTGTTCGACGAAACCATTTCGTCCCTGCGCTTTTCGGTGAACGGCCAGGAGCTGGCCATCGAGCCCACCTTGAACCTGATGCAGGACCCCAAGGAGGAGGTGCGCCGCGCGGCCGGGCTGGCGCTGGCGGACACCTTCTCCAAGAACCTGCGGCTGTTCGCGCTCATCACCAACACCCTGGCCAAGGACAAGGAGATTTCCGACCGCTGGCGCGGCTTCCCCGATGTCGCCTCCTCCCGCCACCTGGCCAACCGGGTGGAAAAGGAGGTGGTGGACGCCATGGTGGAGGCCATCGGCGCCGCCTATCCGCGCCTGTCGCACCGCTATTACGCCCTCAAGGCCCGCTGGTTCGGCAAGGACAAGCTGGAGTTCTGGGACCGCAACGCGCCGCTGCCCAAGGTCGCCACCCGCGATATCGGCTGGGCCGAGGCCAAGGATACGGTCCTGTCCGCCTATGGCGCCTTCTCGCCGCGCATGGCGGATATCGCCGGCGTGTTCTTCGACAAGTCCTGGATCGACGCGCCGGTGCGCCCGGGCAAGTCGCCGGGCGCCTTCGCCCATCCCACGGTGCCGTCCGCGCACCCGTTCGTGCTGCTCAACTACCAGGGCAAGCCGCGGGACGTGATGACGCTGGCCCATGAGCTTGGCCATGGGGTGCACCAGGTGCTGGCCGCCGGCCAGGGGGCGCTGATGGCGCCGACCCCGCTGACGCTGGCCGAGACCGCCTCCGTGTTCGGCGAGATGCTCACCTTCCGCCGCCTCCTGGCCACGGCGGAGACGCCCCAGGCCCGCAAGATCATGCTGGCCCAGAAGGTGGAGGACATGATCAACACAGTCGTGCGCCAGACCGCCTTCTACACCTTCGAACGCCACGTCCACACCGAGCGCCGCAATGGCGAGCTGACCTCGGACGCCATCGGCGAGATCTGGATGAAGGTGCAGGGCGAGAGCCTCGGCCCGGCCATCCATCTCGGCCCGGGCTACGAGACCTTCTGGACCTACATCCCGCATTTCATCCACTCGCCGTTTTATGTCTACGCCTACGCGTTCGGCGACTGCCTCGTGAACTCGCTCTACGCGGTCTACGAGAAGGCCGCCGACGGGTTCGCGGAACGGTATCTCGAGATGCTGGCCGCCGGCGGCACCAAGCACCATTCGGAGCTCTTGGCCCCGTTCGGCCTGGATGCCCGGGACCCCGCCTTCTGGCAGACCGGCCTGTCGCTGATCGACGGCATGATCACCGAGCTTGAGGGCTTGGACGCGGCCTGACGTGATGGCGCCCTCCGCCGGATGCCGCCGTCGTCGGCGGTTTCCGCGCGGCGCGGCTGCGGGCGCGTCCCGGGCCGGGGCGGGCCCGTCGGCGGTTGTGGGAGTGCCGGCCCGGACGAAGGATCTTGCCGGAAACTCGGCAGGGTGCTCGGCGCGCGATCTGGGGCGAGATTCGGCGCCGGCCCTGGTGGGAGATACGCCGTCACCGGCCTTTACAACTCCTCAACCCCGGCGCCTTAAGCCTTGGTTCATGATGCTGCGACCCGGCCGGCTCCCGTGCGCCCGAGCGATCGCCCGCGCGATCGCCCTCATCATCGGCCTCGCGGGGCCGGTGGGGCTGGCGCGCGGGCAGGGCGCGGCGGGCGATCCGCCGCCTCGGGTGGTGGCGCCGCCGCCTGCGCCGTTCCAGCCCACGCCCGCGCGTCCTCCGGCCGGCGCGCCGCTGCCGCCGGCTTCGCCGGTGCGGCGCGGCCTGGTGGATACCGAGGCCCTCAAGGCCGATGTGCGCGGCGGGGAGGCGTTCCAGAAGCGCATCGCCGCCGAGCTGGAGGCGGCGCGGGGTGATCGCGCCAAGCTGAACGCCCTGTTGCTGGAAACCGCCGGGCGCTCGCGGGCGGTGGAACAGCAGCTGATCGACGTGGAAGCCCGAATCGGCCAGCTCGACCGCTCGTCCGCCGATTTGTCGGCCTCGCTGGCGAAGCGGCGCGGGGTGCTGGCGGAGGTGCTGGCGGCGCTGCTGCGCATGGGGCGCAATCCGCCACCGGCCATGCTGATGCGTCCCGACGACGCCCTGGATGCCGTGCGCTCGGCGATCCTGCTCGGCTCGCTGCTGCCGGAACTGCGGGTGGAGGCGGAAACCCTCGCCTCCGATCTGTCGGAACTGGTGCGCGTGCGCGCGGAGCTGGGCGAGGCGCGGGAGAGCCTGGGCCAGCTGCGGGTGGCGCTGGACGAGGACCACAAGCGTCTTGCCGCCTTGGTGAACGAGCGCCAGCGCCGGCAGAGCGAGGACCATCCCCTGCCGCAGGGGGAGAAGGCGCAAGCCGATTCGGTGGCTCGGAGCACCGCCGATGTGCACGATCTCGTGACCAGACTGGAAACCGAGGTCCCCCCCGCCGCCCGCGCCGCCGACGCCGCTCGGGCGGGGGCCGGCCCGGCGGTGCCGGCGGGACCCGCGTCCGCCGTCCCCGCGAACCCGGCGCGAATGGCCCCTGCGGTCGCCTTCGCGGACGCCAAGGGCTTGTTGCCGCTACCGGTTGCCGGCGTGCGCCTGCGCGAGTTCGGAACCGCCGACGACGTGGGCGCGGCGGCCAAGGGGCTCAGCATCGCCACCCGTGCCGGGGCGCCGGTGACGGCGCCGGCGGACGGCTGGGTGGTCTATGCCGGCCCGTTCCGCAGCTATGGCCAACTCTTGATCATCAACGCGGGCGGCGGATACCATATCTTGATGGCGGGCATGGAGAAGATCACCGTGGACCTGGGCCAGTTCGTTCTCGCCGGCGAGCCGGTGGCGATCATGGGCGGCTTGGCGCGTCCCGGCGCCGGGACGGTTCCAGGCAAGTCGGCACCGGGCGTGGCGGCCGGTCTCCCCCTTGGCACAGCCTCGGGACAGCCCCAATTGTATGTTGAATTCCGCAAGGACGGAGTCTCCATAGATCCTGCCCCCTGGTGGGCGGCAACGGACAGTCGGAAGGTGCGCGGATAATGCGTCGGACATCCCTTTTTCTTTTCGGCGTTGCGGCCGGCGCCCTCGTGGCGGTTGCCGCGGTGCAGCCGCGCGCCCTTCTCGGCATGGCGGCGGAAGCGGCCTCTTCGGATACCTATCGTCAGCTCAATCTCTTCGGCGACGTGTTCGAGCGGGTGCGCTCGGACTATGTGGAGAAGCCCGAGGACGCGAAGCTGATCGAGGCGGCCATCAACGGCATGCTGCAGTCGCTCGACCCCCATTCCTCCTACATGGACGCGAAGAATCACCGCGACATGCAGGTGCAGACCAAGGGCGAGTTCGGCGGCCTCGGCATCGAGGTGACCATGGAGGACGGCCTGGTGAAGGTGGTTGCTCCCATGGAGGACACCCCCGCCGCCAAGGCCGGCGTGCTGGCCGGCGACCTCATCACCAAGCTCAATGGCGACCAGGTGCAGGGCATGACCCTGAACGAGGCCGTGGACAAGATGCGCGGCGCGGTGGGCACCCCCATCACCCTCACCATCGTGCGCAAGGGCGCCGACAAGCCACTCGACCTCAAGGTCACGCGCGACACCATCAAGATCAAGGTGGTGCGCTCGCGGGTGGAGTCCGACGACATCGCCTACATCCGGGTGAACTCGTTCAACGAGCAGACCTTCGACGGCCTCAAGAAGGCCATCGAGGACCTGACCGCGCAGGTGGGGCCGGACAAGATCAAGGGCTACATCATCGACCTGCGCAACAACCCCGGCGGCCTGCTGGACCAGGCCATCGCGGTGTCCGACGCGTTCCTCGACCGGGGCGAGATCGTCTCCACCCGTGGCCGCAATCCGGAGGAGACGCAGCGCTTCAATGCCCGCGGCGGCGACCTCGCCAAGGGCAAGCCGGTGATCGTGCTGGTCAACGGCGGCTCGGCCTCCGCCTCGGAGATCGTCGCCGGCGCTCTGCAGGACCAGAAGCGGGCGACCGTGCTCGGCTCGCGCACCTTCGGCAAGGGTTCGGTGCAGACCATCATTCCGCTGGGGCAGAATGGCGCCCTGCGACTCACCACCGCGCGCTACTACACGCCGGCGGGCCGCTCCATCCAGGCGAAGGGCATCGAGCCTGACATCGTGCTGGTGCAGGACATGCCCGAGGACGTGAAGGCCAAGCTCGGCGCCACCACCGACGGCACCCGTGGCGAGGCCTCGCTGAAGGGGCATCTCAAGAACGGCGAGGATGAGCAGACCGGCTCGCCCTCCTACGTGCCGCCGGACCCCAAGGACGACACCCAGCTCAAGCTGGCGGTGGAGCTGATGAAGGGTACCGTGAAGAACGCGGCCTTCCCCGCGACTCCCAACAAGACCACCCAGGCCAACTGAGCCGGGTGGCCGGCTTCCGGCTGCTGAAAAGTCATGCATGAAAACGCCTCCGCTCAAATTTTGCGCGGAGGCGTTTTCGTAATCCCGGCGCCGCTGCATTCATGCAACGGTGGGCGGCCCGGGACCTCCCGCAACGCAAGGAGCGGCTGCGCCGTTTTCAGGATTTTCCTGCATTTGCGCGGCTTGGAGCATGGGTGCGACGCAACCGCTCCACGCCCCTAGGATGCGTGCCTGCGGCCCGCGCGGGGGCCGTCGGCGCCGCCGCGCGGGCCGCAGGGGGCTCCCGGTGCGGCAATGCGGCCTACATGCCATCCTTCGGTCATGTTGCCGCCCTGATCGGCCTGTGTTAGGCAACCCGTGATTTCGAGGGTGGGGTTTCGCCCGCTGGCGAGGTCGCACTTTATTATTCCCAACAGATCAAGGGCTTGGGTCCCTGCCGGCGCAGGTGCGTTCGGGGGCGGCTGCAAATCCGAGAGAGGTGCGGGTGGCGGATACGATCGTGTCAGGCATGGCGGGGCGCTACGCGACCGCGCTATTCGAACTGGCGGATGAAGCCGGCGCCATTGATTCCGTGAAAGCGGATCTTGATCGCCTGTCGGCTCTCATTGCCGAAAGTGCGGATCTGGCGCGGCTGGTGAAGAGCCCTGTCTTCACGGCCGACGAGCAGCTTACCGCCATCACAGCCATCGTGGAGAGAGCCGGGTTCGGCGAACTCGCGGGCAATTTCGTGAAGCTGGTGGCGCGCAACCGCCGCCTGTTCGCGCTCCCGCAGATGATCGTCGCCTTCACGGCGCAGGTCGCCGCCCGGCGCGGCGAGGTCTCCGCGCAGGTGACGGTGGCTCAGCCCTTGAGCGACGAGCATCTCGCCGCGCTGAAGGCCACGCTGGTTGAGAAGACCGGCAAGGACGTGCAACTCGACGTGACCGTCGATCCGTCCATCCTGGGTGGTCTCGTGGTGAAGCTCGGCTCCCGCATGGTCGATGCTTCGCTGAAGACCAAACTCAATTCTATCCGGCATGCGATGAAAGAGGTCCGCTGATGGACATTCGAGCCGCTGAAATTTCTGCCATCCTCAAGGAGCAGATCCAGAGCTTCGGTCAGGACGCCGAGGTGTCCGAGGTCGGGCAGGTTCTCTCCGTCGGCGACGGCATCGCCCGCGTGTTTGGCCTCGACAATGTCCAGGCCGGCGAGATGGTCGAGTTCGAGAACGGCACGCGCGGCATGGCGCTGAACCTCGAGATCGACAATGTCGGCATCGTGATCTTCGGCTCCGACCGCGAGATCAAGGAAGGCCAGACCGTCAAGCGCACCGGCGCCATCGTCGACGCCCCCGTCGGCAAGGGCCTGCTCGGCCGCGTCGTGGACGCCCTCGGCAACCCGATCGACGGCAAGGGCCCGATCGAGTACACCGAGCGCCGCCGCGTCGACGTGAAGGCGCCCGGCATCATTCCGCGCAAGTCGGTGCATGAGCCCATGCAGACCGGCCTCAAGGCCATCGACGCGCTGATCCCGATCGGCCGTGGCCAGCGCGAGCTGATCATCGGCGACCGCCAGACCGGCAAGACCGCCGTCGCCCTCGACGCCATCCTGAACCAGAAGCCCATCAACCAGGGCACTGACGAGAAGGCCAAGCTCTACTGCGTGTACGTCGCGGTGGGCCAGAAGCGTTCCACCGTCGCCCAGTTCGTGAAGGTGCTGGAAGAGCAGGGCGCGCTCGAGTATTCGATCGTCGTCGCCGCCACCGCCTCCGACGCGGCCCCCATGCAGTTCCTGGCGCCGTTCACCGGCACCGCCATGGGCGAGTTCTTCCGCGACAACGGCATGCACGCCCTGATCATCCACGACGACCTGTCCAAGCAGGCCGTGGCCTATCGTCAGATGTCGCTGCTGCTGCGCCGTCCTCCGGGCCGCGAAGCCTATCCCGGCGACGTGTTCTACCTCCACTCCCGCCTGCTGGAGCGCGCCGCCAAGCTGAACGACGCCAATGGCGCCGGCTCGCTGACCGCCCTCCCGGTGATCGAGACCCAGGCCAACGACGTGTCGGCCTACATCCCGACCAACGTGATCTCCATCACCGACGGTCAGATCTTCCTCGAGTCCGACCTGTTCTACCAGGGCATCCGCCCGGCGGTGAACGTCGGCCTGTCGGTGTCGCGCGTGGGCTCTTCGGCCCAGATCAAGGCGATGAAGCAGGTGGCCGGCAAGATCAAGGGCGAGCTCGCCCAGTATCGCGAGCTCGCCGCCTTCGCCCAGTTCGGCTCGGACCTCGACGCCTCGACCCAGAAGCTGCTGAACCGCGGCGCCCGCCTCACCGAGCTGCTCAAGCAGAGCCAGTTCGCGCCCCTCAAGGTGGAGGAGCAGGTGGCGGTCATCTATGCCGGCACCAACGGCTATCTGGATCCGCTGCCGGTCTCCAAGGTGCGGGCGTTCGAGCAGGGTCTGCTGCTGGCCCTGCGTTCCCAGCATCCGGAGATCCTGGAGGCGATCCGCACGTCCAAGGAGCTGTCCAAGGACACCGCCGAGAAGTTGACGAAGGCGCTGGACGCTTTCGCCAAGAGCTTTAGCTGAGCGGCGCTGGTCGTTCCTCGAACCTGACGGACGGGCGCGATGGCGAGTCTGAAGGACCTTAGAAACCGCATCGCCTCGGTGAAGGCGACGCAGAAGATCACCAAGGCGATGCAGATGGTCGCCGCGGCGAAGCTGCGTCGCGCCCAGCTGGCGGCGGAAGCCGCCCGGCCCTATGCCGAGCGCATGGAGTCGGTGCTGGGCAACCTTGCCGCGGGCCTTGTGGGCAATTCCCAGGCGCCGGTGCTGCTGGCCGGCACCGGCCAGGCGCAGACCCATCTGCTCCTGGTCTGCACCGGCGAGCGTGGCCTGTGCGGTGGCTTCAACAGCTCCATCGTGCGTCTGGCGCGCGAGAAGGCGCAGGCCCTGATCGCGGAAGGCAAGGAGGTGAAAATCCTCTGCGTCGGCCGCAAGGGCGCGGAGCAACTGCGGCGCATCTACCCCGACCGCATCCTTGAGGTGGTCGACCTGCGGGCGGTGCGCACGCTCGGCTTCAAGGAGGCGAACGACATCGCCGCCAAGGTGCTGGGCCTGCTCCATGCCGGATCGTTCGACGTCTGCACGCTGTTTTACGCCAACTTCAAGAGCGTGATCCAGCAGGTGCCGACGGCCCAGCAGATCATCCCCGCGACCTTCCCCGAGCGCGACACCAGCGAGGCGGGGCCGGTCTATGAATACGAGCCGACGGAAGAGGAGATCCTGGCCGATCTCCTGCCGCGCAACATTGCGGTTCAGATCTTCCGCGCGCTGCTGGAAAATCAGGCGTCCTTCTACGGTGCGCAGATGAGCGCCATGGACAACGCCACCCGCAACGCGGGCGACATGATCAAGAAGCAGACGCTCATCTATAACCGCAGCCGCCAGGCCATGATCACGAAGGAACTCATCGAGATCATCTCTGGCGCCGAGGCCCTCTGACGCCTCGCGACCGAAGATACGAAGGACGACGAAAATGGCGAATAAGGTCGGACGCATCACCCAGGTCATCGGCGCCGTCGTCGACGTACAGTTCGACGCTCACCTGCCGGCGATCCTCAATGCGCTGGAAACCACCAACCAGGGCAACCGTCTGGTGCTCGAGGTGGCGCAGCATCTCGGCGAGAACACCGTGCGCACCATCGCCATGGACGCCACCGAGGGGCTCGTGCGCGGTCAGCCGGTCACCGATACCGACGCCCCGATCCAGGTGCCGGTCGGCGACGGCACCCTCGGCCGCATCATGAACGTCATCGGCGAGCCGGTGGACGAGCTGGGGCCGATCTCCTACGAGACCCGCCGCGGCATCCACCAGCCGGCCCCCTCCTACGCGGAGCAGGCCACCGAGGCGGAGATCCTGGTCACCGGCATCAAGGTCGTTGACCTGCTGGCGCCCTATTCCAAGGGCGGCAAGGTGGGCCTGTTCGGCGGCGCCGGCGTGGGCAAGACCGTGCTCATCATGGAACTCATCAACAACGTGGCGAAGGCGCACGGCGGCTTCTCCGTGTTCGCCGGCGTGGGTGAGCGCACCCGTGAGGGCAACGATCTCTACCACGAGATGATCGAGTCCAACGTGAACAAGGACCCGCACGAGAACGGCGGTTCCGCCGCCGGCTCCAAGTGCGCCCTGGTGTACGGCCAGATGAACGAGCCGCCCGGCGCCCGCGCCCGTGTCGCTCTGACCGGCCTGACCGTGGCGGAGCACTTCCGTGACCAGGGCCAGGACGTGCTGTTCTTCGTGGACAACATCTTCCGCTTCACCCAGGCCGGCTCGGAAGTGTCGGCTCTGCTCGGGCGCATCCCGTCGGCGGTGGGCTATCAGCCGACGCTCGCCACCGACATGGGCGCCCTGCAGGAGCGCATCACCACCACCACCAAGGGCTCGATCACCTCGGTGCAGGCCATCTACGTGCCGGCCGACGACCTGACCGACCCGGCGCCCGCGGCCTCGTTCGCCCACTTGGACGCCACCACCGTGCTGTCCCGCTCCATCGCGGAAAAGGGCATCTATCCGGCGGTGGACCCGCTCGACTCGACCTCGCGCATGCTGTCTCCCGCCATCCTTGGCGACGAGCATTACAACACCGCGCGCGCCGTGCAGCAGACCCTGCAGCGCTACAAGGCCCTGCAGGACATCATCGCCATCCTCGGCATGGACGAGCTGAGCGAAGAGGACAAGCTGACGGTGGCGCGCGCCCGCAAGATCGAGCGCTTCCTGTCGCAGCCGTTCCACGTGGCTGAGGTGTTCACCGGCTCGCCGGGCAAGCTGGTGGACCTCAAGGACACCATCTCTGGCTTCAAGGGCCTGGTGGAAGGCAAGTACGACTACCTGCCCGAGCAGGCCTTCTACATGGTCGGCTCCATCGACGAAGCCATCGAGAAGGGCAAGAAGCTGGCCGCTGAAGCGGCCTGAGCCGGGCGCGCGGGGAACGCCGCGCGACGGTCCCCGGGGGCGGATATCCTCCGGGGCACGGCTTGGACGGGCGTTGCAGTGCTCGCCTGAACTCATGGCCCGGATGACGGTGACGTCGTCCGGCCAGCCATCGGCGGAAGCCGGGCGCGCCCGGGTCCAAGGAGCGGCGCGCGTAGTGAGGGATGATCGGCGAGAACGCCGATGCCCGCCGGTTTTCCGGGCACCGGACAGGCGCCGGGGACGGGGGCGGGACATCCGGAGACAAGGAACCGGGGACGACGGACATGGCGAGCTTATCCTTTGAACTGGTTTCGCCCGAGCGGCTGGTGTTCTCCGGCGCGGTGGCCGAGGTGATCGTGCCCGGTGCCGAGGGCGAATTCGGCGTGCTGGCGGGCCATGCCCCGTTCATCGGCACGCTGAAGGCGGGCATTCTCACCATCAAGAGCGACGGGACGCCGAAGCGCTATTTCGTGCGCGGCGGGTTTGCCGAAGTGAATCAGGCCGGTCTGACCGTGCTCGCCGAAGAAGCCAAGCCGGTGGACGAGATCGACTTGGCGACGCTGCGGCAGCAGATCCAGGACGCCAAGGAAGATGTGGTCGACGCCAAGGGCGACGAGGCCCGCCAGCGTGCCGAGCGGCAGCTCGCGGACTTGGAGCAGGTGGCCGATGCGCTGGAGCGCGGCTTCGGCGGGGCCGCGCACTGACGTTGCCGCTGTGGGATTTGCGAAAGGCCGGGCTTGAGCCCGGCCTTTTTGCATTTAAGGCATCGCCCTGGCGCGCTCCGGCGGGATGGTGCGGGGGCAGAGCAAAGGCCCGTGAGATTGACTTATACCAAAGGCCCATGAGCGTGACTCATGGGCCTTTGGTCAAGCCCGCGCGGCCCTTGAGCGGACCCACTTGGCGCCGGTCGAAGACCGGGGCCGATGGTATTAAGGGGCTTTGGTCAGGCCTGTGTCGCGCTTGAGCGGACCCACGTGAGTGGACCCGCTTGACACCGGTCGAGCGCCGGGGCGGACGGCATCAGCCGGGGCTCATAAGGGGAGCGGTCTTGTTCCGGCTTGGCGCTCCGCGGGGAGATGGCGTGCTGTGCCGACGGCAGTAATCGGGAAGCGGCGTGATCGCGCGGCGAACGCCATGACCGATAACGCGCCTGGTGATAGCGGGCGTGGTGTCCAGGGGCGGGCCCGGGACCCATCGGGCGCCCGCCAACCGGCCCAAGCGGGGCCACATCGGTTGCCGGCACGCGCTTGCGGCGCGGGGAGCGGCGCGGTGTCGTGATGCTCAATCACGGCGTTCGGGAGGCGGCGATGGGGCATGAAGGACGCGGATGCGGGCTCGCAAGACCGGCGGCAGGGCGGCTCAGCCGGCGGGCGGTGCTGGCGGGCATCGGCGGGATGACGGGGGGCGGGGTGATGGCGCTTTTCGCTCCCTCCGCGCGGGCTGAGGCGGAGGATGTGCCGCCCCGCCCGGAGGACGAGGGCCTGATGCGTGAGGCAATCGCCTTGGCGCAGACGTCGGATTTTCCCTTCGGCGCGATCATCGCCCGCGACGGCGAGGTCCTGGCGCGCGGGCCCAATCTGGGCAAGAGGCTGGCCGATCCCACCGCCCACGCGGAAATGGTGGCGATCCGGCGCTTCATTGCCACCCGCCCGCCGGATGAGCTGCGCGGGGCCACTCTCTACACCTCCGCGGAGCCCTGCCCCATGTGCATCGGCGCCATCATCTGGTCGGGCCTTTCGCGGGTGGTGTTCGGCGCGTCCGTCGATGATCTCGCGCCCCGGATCGGACCCATCGCGCTGTCGGCGCGGGAGGTGGCGCAGCGGACGCCGTTCGCTCGCGTCGCCTTCACCGGCGGCGTGCTGCGTGCGGAGGCGCTGGCCTTGTTCGAGCGCCGCGCGACGCCCTGATACCAAAGACCCGTAAGCTTGACACATGGGCTTTGGGTCAAGCCCGCGCGGCGCTTGAACGGCCCTACTTGGGCGGGACCCTCTTGGCGCCGGCCGAAGACCGGGGCCGCCGGTATGAGTGGGTGGTGTCGCCTGGGGGCGGTGTCGGAGCGGGTGGAGGAGCCGGTCCGGGCGTTTGACGAGACGCGGGGCGAGGCTCGATTATGACAAGTAAGTTCGATTATATGTAGAAATATAACATGATAGATCGATGACCTGTTCGGGCCGAAGGTGCGTCTCACGAACAGGGGAGACCATCATGGTCGATCAGACACCACCTTTTGCGGCACCGGCGGTGCCGCGTCCGCTCCTTGGACTGGCGCTCGATCGCCTGCGCCGGGGGATCGTGCCGGGCCTCGCGCTGACCGGCGCCATCGCCGGTTGCGCTTACGGCGTCAGGTTGGCGCCGGGCCTCGGTGTGGCGAGCCCGCTGGTGATCGCCATCGTGATTGGCATGGTGTTCCACAATGTGGTCGGCACGCCTGCGGCGGCGAGCCCTGGCGTGAAGTTCGCGTTGCGCCGGGTGCTGCGGTTCGCGGTGGTGCTGCTGGGCCTTCAGCTCACCGTCGCGCAGGTGCGCACCGTGGGCCTGGTGGGGTTCGGGATTGTCGCGGCAACGCTGGCCTGCACCTTCTTTCTCACCCGCTGGCTGGGCCGGCTGATGGGGGTCGAGGCCCGGCTGGCGGAGCTGATCGCCGCTGGCACCGCCGTGTGCGGCGCCTCGGCGGTGATCGCGACCAACACCGTCACCCGCGGCTCGGACGAGGACGTGGCCTATGCGGTGGCGTGTGTCACGGTGTTCGGCTCGCTGTCGATGCTGCTGATGCCGACGCTGCTGCCCTGGACCGGGCTTGACGCGCACGCCTACGGCCTGTGGACCGGCGCCTCGATCCACGAGGTGGCACAGGTGGTGGCCGCTGCCTTCCAGGGGGGGCAGGCCGCGGGCGAGTTCGGCACCGTGGCGAAGCTGTCGCGGGTGATGCTGCTGGCGCCGCTGGTGCTGGGCCTTGGCGCGGTCGCGCTCTGGAAGGCGCGCGGCGGCAGCGCGGCCGGACAGGCCCGTCCCCCGGTGCCGTGGTTCGTGTTCGGCTTCGTGGCGATGGTGATGGTGAACAGCGCCGGCCTGGTGCCCGCCGACCTGAAGGCGACGTTGGTCACCCTGACGACCTTCCTGCTGGCGGTGGCGCTCGCGGCCATGGGGCTGGAGACCGACATCGGCAAGCTGCGCCGGAAAGGCCTGCGGCCGCTGGCGCTCGGGGCCGCCGCCTGGCTGTTCATCTCGGTGTTCAGCTTTATCCTGATCGCCGCCTTCGCGAATGGATGACACCGCCATGACCCTGGACCAGCTGCGGGTGTTCGCCATGGTGGCGGAGCACCTCCATATGACCCGTGCCGCCGAACGGCTGCACATGACGCAATCGGCGGTCAGCGCCTCGGTGGCGGCGCTGGAGGCCTCCTGCGCGGTGGCGCTGTTTCACCGGGTGGGACGCCGCATCGAGCTGACGGACGCGGGCACCAGCTTGCTGCCAGAGGCCCGCGCCATCCTCGCGCGGGTGGAAGCGGCACAAACGGTGCTGGCCGACCTGTCGGGCCTCAAGCGCGGCCATCTGGTCCTCAAGGCCAGCCAGACCATCGCCAACTACTGGATGGGCCCGCTGCTCCATCGCTTCCGCCAGCTTTATCCCGAGATCACGCTGTCCCTGTCGGTGGGCAACACAGCGCAGGTGGCGGCGGCGGTGCTGGCGGGGGAGGTGGACATGGGCTTTGCGGAGGGAGAGGTGAGCGAGCCTCTGCTGGCGCGCAGCCCCATTCCAGGCGACCGCATGGTGCTGGTGGTTCCGGCGGCGCATCCCTGGGTGGGGCGGGCGGACATCGCGCCGGCCGATCTCCTGGAACTGCCGGTCGTGCTGCGCGAGGCGGGCTCGGGCACCCGGCAGATGTTCGAAAGCGCCCTGCGGGGGGCCGGCGTGGCACCGGAGCGGCTCCGGGTGGCGCTGGAGCTGCCGTCCAACGAGGCGGTGCTCAGCGCCGTCATCGCCGGGGCAGGGGCAACGGTGATCTCGGATCTGGTGGCGCGGGCGGGCCTTGCCGCCGGCACCCTGGCGGTGTTGCCGCTGGCCCTGCCGCCCCGCCGCTTCCATGCGCTGCGGCACGCGGACCGCTACCATTCCCGCGCCGCCGCAGCCCTGCTGGCGCTGGCGCGCGAGCCCGTGGCCAGCGCCATGCCCGGCGGCGGGGACAGCCCGCCGCGAACGGCTTGACATCCTCTGGATGGACTGGCGCCGTCACCTCGGCCGGAGGCGGCGGCGCCGTCTCGACGGGGGCGGGCCGGGACGGGGCCGGTCGGATGCTACAGCCAGCCGCGCCACTTGAAGAAGACATAGGGCACGATTGCGGAAATCACCATCGCGGCGAGCGTGGTCGGATAGCCATAGGTCCAGCTCAGCTCCGGTATGTTCTGAAAGTTCATGCCATAGACCGAGGCGATCAGGGTCGGGGGCATCAGCACCACGGTGAGCACCGCGAAAATCTTGATGATGTTGTTCTGCTCCAGGCCCACCATGCCGATGGTGGCGTCGAGGAGGAACTGCAGCTTCCCGCTCAGGAAGGCGGCGTAGTCGCTGAGGCCGCCGACGTCGCGGCTCATGGACTTGATGCTGGCGCGGGCGTCGGGCGAGACCGCGTGCCCGTCCAGCTCGGCCCCGAAGAAGGACAGCAGGCGCTGGAGCGAGGCGAGGCTTTCGCGCGCGGCGGAGATCAGTCCTTCCTTGCGGCCGATCTGCGACAGCAGGGCGCGGTAGCGCTGGTTGGCGTCGGCGGCGTTGGGGGCCGGGGCGAAGATCTGGGTGGAGGTGACCTCCACGTCGGCGGCGATCTGCTCCAGCACGTCGGCGGCGCGATCGACGATGGCTTCGAGCAATTCGATGAGGATGGTCTCGCCGCTGGCGCCGGGCGGCGCGGCGCGGGTCAGGTGGGCAGCGGTGGTGGCGAAGGCGCGCGGCTCGCCATAGCGCACGGTGACCAGTCGCGGCGAGGCGAGGATGAAGGTGACGGCCTGCACGGTGGGGGCGGCGCTGTCGGAGCCGCACAGCAAAGCGGCGGTCATGTAGCGCGCGCCGTTTTCCGTGTAGAGTCGGCTCGACGGCTCGATTTCCCGCATCTCCTCCCGGGTCGGCACCGCGACACCGGTGAGGCGCTCCACCGCGATGTCGTCGCCGGCCTTCGGCGCGAACATGTCGATCCACACGGATTCGCGCGGGATGGGGAGACCCGAGGCAACCGGGATCGCCTTCAGGGCGGATCCCTCGACACTGTAGGCGACGAGCATGGGTGGACCTTCGCAGCAGGGCCGCCCTTCTATCTCAGCCCCCGCCCGGAGGAAATGATCCGAGCGGCGAACGCTGTGCGGACGGGCCCGCTTCCCGGCGCGCTCACCGCCTGCCGGGGCGGGGCTTGCGCGATGTCCGTCGCCGTCCCCCGCGATGGACGCGGGCCCGTGTCACGCCGACTGTCCGCTGCGTGGCGTCACGCGGCGAAGTAGTCGATGTCGCGAAGGGTCACCACCCGATTCGCGCCGTTGGCGGCCTTGGCCTCGGCGGCGTGCTTCTCGCTGGCCTGATGGGCGGCGGCGGCGACGGAGGCGATGCCGATCTCGCGCCACTGCTTGCTCTGCGCCTGCCGCGTCAGATCCGCCTGGGGCGCGGGCTGCTGCGTGGACGACGGCTGTTCCGTGGACATCTTCTTCTCCCTTGACACGCCCCCGCGCCGTGCGGGGGGACTCGACGATGAGACGCCTTACAGATGAGCATCGACTGCGTCGAAACTGTGCAGCGGATGCGACTTCTCTAAGGTCATGCCCCCAGGAAGCGCTTAAATGCTTGAGAAACTCCAAACGAGGCTGACGAAAGGAAAGCCTGTGCGGCATTTCTGCAACGCTCCGGAAGAACGGCACGCCGGTGAACGTTGGACTCTTCAAGCGCCTTCCACATTCGGTTAATCCAAACGGGAGATTTCGATTCCTCCTTGCGAGGCATGAGGAAGAGGCGGACATGATGTGGCGGGCGGCAGGGGCGCTTCTGCTCGGGTTGGCACTTACGGGTTGTGTGTCGGAGAGCTACTCACCTGCCCCGACGGCGGCGATGACCGCACGGGACAAGCAGCTCCTCGCGAATGCACCATATCCGAAGGTGAAGCCCGAAGGGCAGTATGCGCGGCACGTGGTGGAGTATCCGACCAATAAAAAGCCGGGCACGATCATCATCGACACCCCGAACAAGTTCCTTTACTTCGTCGAAGACAAGGGGCAGGCCATCCGCTACGGCGTGACCGTGGGCGAGGAGAGCCTCGCGTTCCGTGGCGCCGCGAAGGTTGGCCGCAAGGCCGAATGGCCGAGCTGGACCCCCACGCCGGAGATCCATCAGCGCATCGCCGGCCTGCCGTCCTATGTGGCGCCGGGGCCGCACAACCCGATGGGCGCCCGCGCCATGTACCTCTACCAGGGCAATCAGGACACCCTGTTCCGCATCCACGGTACCAACCAGCCCGAGCTGCTCGGCCAGGCCATCTCCTCCGGCTGCATCCGCATGCTGAACGAGGATGTGATCGACCTCTACAGCCGGGTTCCGGTGGGCACCGAAGTGGTGGTGCTCTGAACCGGGCTTCGGTTTGCTTGAGTGTATGAACGAAGGGCGCGGCGCGGGCCGCGCCCTTCGTCGTTTTTCACCCCCGGGTCGCCGCGCCGGGGCCTGGGCGGCGAGGGGGCGGCGGAACGCGGGGCATCGGCACGCATGAACGACATCGAGGCCGTGTTGTTCGACAAGGACGGCACCCTGGTCGATTTCGACCGGACCTGGGGCCCCGCGGCGGGCGCGGTGATGGCGGTCCTGGCGGACGGGGATGCCGCGCGCCTCGCGGCGCTCCAGGCGGTGAGCGAATATCAGCCGGATGAGCGCCGCTTCCTGCCCTCCTCGCCCCTGGTCGCCGGTTCGTCGGCGGACTACGGGCCGTTGTGGGCGCGGGTGCTGGACGTGCCGCCGGCTGCCGCGTTCCTGGCGCGCATCGACGACCTGTTCGCGCGGGAGGGGCTGCGCTTCCTCACCCCGATCGGCGATCCCGCACGCACCCTGGCGCGCCTCGCGGGATCGGGGCTGGCCCTGCACATGGTGACCAACGATGCCGAGCTGAATGCCCGCCAGCAGATCGCCGCCCTCGGTCTCACCCCGTGGCTGGATCAGGTCTATGGCTATGATTCGGGCTATGGCGCGAAGCCCGGCCCGGGCATGGTGCTCGCCTGTGCGGCCCGGGGTGGCCATGCGCCGGAGCGGGTGGCTGTCGTCGGCGATACCGCGCACGACCTCGATGCCGCCCGCGCCGCCGGTGCCCGCTTCATCCTGGTGCGCAGCGGGCCGGCACCGGTGGCGCACCTGGCCGCCGCTGCGGATCTCGTCATCGACAGCGTCGACGACCTGCCGGAGGTCCTGGCCGCCGCCGCGTCCCGCGCGCGCTGACGCCGGACGCGCGGCCGCCTCGAACGCTCGACGCCCCTTTGCCGAGCCCCTTTGCCAAGCCCCCTTGCCAAGCTGGCCGGGGTCGGCCATCTCAGAAGCTGCCACGTTCGGCGGGCGGATGACGGGACACCATGATCAGGCGCCGTCTGTACATTGAGGAGCGCGTCTCGCCCACCGCCCGGTGGAGCTTCCGCTTCGCCTTGTTCGCGGTGCCGGTGCTGGTGCTTTCGGTGCTGCTGTATCGTCTGGGCCTGCTGGACTTCACCCTGGCGACGGTGGCGTTCGCCGCCGGCCTGCTGGTGGCGGTGGTCGGGGGCCTGCTGGGGGTCATCGCCTTCTTCATCACCTGGGAAAGCGGCTGGATCGGCATCGGCCGGGCGATTGCGGCGGTGGCCCTCGCGGGGGTGGTGCTGGCGGCGCCGGCGGTGGTGATCGCGCGGGGCATGATGCTGCCGGAGCTCGCAGACATCGCCACTGATCCGCAGGACCCGCCCCGGTTCCATGCCCTGCTGCTGGCCCGGCCCCGGGAGGCCAACAGCCACCCCGATCCGACCCCGGAGGCGGCTGAGGCGCAGCGCGCCGGCTATCCCGGCATCAAGCCGGTGGATCTGAGCGCCACGCCGGAGGAGGCGTTCAACGCTGTCCTGGGGCTCGTGCAGAAGCGCGGCTGGCACATTCTCGATGCGGCGCCGCCCCGTGGGACCCAGCGCGACGGCCTGATCGAGGCGGTGGCGGTGTCCCGCATCATGGGCTATCGCAACGACGTGGTGATCCGCATCCGGCCCACGGCCAAGGGGGCGCGGGTGGATATGCGCTCGGCCTCGCGCTATGGCCTGCGCGACCTCGGCTCCAACGCCGAGCGCATTGAAAGCCTGATGGACGATCTGACCGCCGAGCGCCGCAGGCATTGAAGGCAAGCGCCGCAGGCATTGAAGGCAAGCGCCGCAGGCACTGAGAGCAAGCGCCGCAGGCATCGGAGGCAAACGCCGCAGGCACTGAGAGCAGGCGCCGCCCGCGGTGCCGGGCGGCCGGGAGGATGGCATGTTCCTGAGATGGTCCGAGCTTTCATCGCCGGCGGTGGCGGCGCTCGACATGGCGCGCCTGGTGGCGGTGCTGCCGGTGGCGGCGGTGGAGCAGCACGGCCCGCATCTGCCGCTGGGCACGGATCTCTTCATCGCCGAGGGCTATCTTGCCCGCATCGCCGCGCTGGTGCCGGACACGCTCGACGTGGCGGTGCTGCCGATCCAGGCGGTGGGGAAATCCGACGAGCACCAAACCTTCGCCGGCACGCTCACGTTCACGCCCGCCACCGCCCTCGCCGCCTGGGTGGAGCTGGGGGCCTGCCTGGCCCGGGCCGGGGTGCGCCGGCTGGTGTTGATGAACACCCATGGCGGCAACGTGCCGGTGATCGACCTCGTGGCCCGCACGCTCCGTCTCGATCACGGCCTGCTTGTGGCGATGTCTTCCATGCACCGCTTCGGCTATCCGACCGGCCTGTTCGCCGATCATGAGCGTGCCCACGGCATCCATGGCGGCGAGGTGGAGACCTCCTTGATGCTGGCGTTCCGCCCGGAGCTGGTGGACATGGCGCAGGCGGCGGACTTCGTGCCCTATTCGGTGGCCATGGAGGGGGAGTTCCGGCGGCTGCGCGCCAACCACCCGGTGGGGTTCGGCTGGCTGAGCGAAGACCTTAGCCCCGCCGGCGCCATGGGCGATGCGCGCGGCGCCACCGTCGAGAAGGGGGAGGCGGCGGCCGATTTCGGCGCCCGGGCCTTCGTGGAGCTGCTCCAGGACGTGGCGGCCTTCGACCTCGATCGGCTCCACCGGCGGGGCTGAGGCCGAGGGCCTGGGTCTTTGGCAGTGCGGAGCAGGTCGGCGGGGGCGCCGCGCGGGCGCAGTCCAGGCCCCATGCGCCCGCACGCCCCCTGGCACGAGGGCGATCCCTCGTCCGTTGCCGCGCCGGCGGCTTGGCAACGGCGCGCGGCCGTCCCCAAGAGCGGCCGTCCCCAAGAGCGGTCGTCCCTAAAGCGGTCGGCGCAAGCGCGCTCTTGGCGCAGGCGGTGCAAGTGACGCCATTGCGTTTCGGGTCGTCGCCATGCGCGGGCAGGGGCGCGCGGGCAGGGGCGCTCGGGCAGGGGCGCTCAGGCCTGAAACCTGGGCCTCGGGGGCAAGCCTGGGCGGTGCGCCCGGGCCGGACCGCTCAGGCCGGGGGCTTCAGCAGCTCCGTCAGGCGGGCGCGGTTCAGGGCCAGCCATTGCAGGGCGATGATGAGATAGCCGTTGGCGCAGCGGCCCGCCGCCATCATCTCCAGCGCCGCATCCACCGGCAGCGCCAGGGGGCGGATCAGCTCGTCCTCTTCGGCAAGGCCCGCCCGCTCCGGCAGGCCGCCAGAATCCACCTCGGCCAGGAACAAGGTGGCCTGCTCGTCGGTGATGCCGGGGGTGGGCAGCAGGTGCATGAAGGCAACCATGCGGCCGGGCACCAGGCCGGTTTCCTCCGCGCACTCCCGCCGCGCCGCCTCTTCCTCCGGCTCGCCGGGCTCGACGCCGCCGGCGACGATCTCCACCAGCTCGCAGCGCTGCGGGCCGAGCGCCAGATAGGCCGGGAGCCGGAACTGGCGCACCAGCACCACCTGGTCGCGCGCCGGGTCGTAGGCCAGCACCCCCACCACGCGCCCGCCGCGCAGGATGTCTCGGGTCTGGGTCACGACGCCGCCACCGCCGTCGCTGAGGCGGGCGACGTAGCGCTGATAGGGACGGTAGCCGCTGCCGATGGGGGTCGGCCCGTCCACGGTCACGTCGGCGGGGCCATCGCCGGGCGGGGGCGAGAGGCGGCCGCTCATTGCTTCACCACGCCGGCGCCCGCCGTCTCCAGGGCGAAGGCGGCGGCGAACAGGGCGCGGGTGTAGTCCTCGCGCGGGTGCTCGAACACCTCGCGGGCGGGGCCTTCCTCCACCATGCGGCCGTTGCGCATGACGAGGATGCGGCTCGCCAGCGCCGACACCACGCGCAGGTCGTGGGAGATGAACATGAAGGTGAGGTCGCGCCTGCGCTGCAGCGCCCGGAGCAGCTCGACGATCTGCGCCTGGACGATCATGTCGAGGGCGCTGGTGGGCTCGTCCAGCACCACGAAAGTGGGTTCGAGCGCCATGGCGCGGGCGATGGAGATGCGCTGGCGCTGGCCGCCGGAAAATTCGTGCGGATAGCGGTGCCGGGCCTGCGGATCGAGCCCGACGTCAGCCAGCGCGGCGACGACCCGCGCCTCGCGGGCCGGGGGGGAGAGCTGGCGCTGGTGCACCAGCAGGCCCTCTTCCACGATCTCGCCCACCGACATGCGGGGGGAGAGCGAGCCGAACGGGTCCTGGAACACCACCTGCATCTGCGCCCGCAGCGGCTTGAGCGCCTTGAAGCCGAGGCCGTCGATACGCCGGCCCAGGAAGGTCACCGGGCCGGCGCTGGAGATGAGGCGCAGCAGGGCGAGGCCCAGCGTGGTCTTGCCCGATCCGCTCTCCCCCACCACCCCCAGCGTCTCGCCCTTGCGGATGGCGATGGACACCCCGTCCACCGCCTTCACATGGCCGATGGTCTTGCGGAACACGCCGCGCTTGATGGGGAAATGCACCTTGAGATCGTGCGTCTCCACCACCACCGGGGCGGCGGGGGCCAGGGGGGCCGGGTCCGGCTTCGGCTCGGCCTTCAGCAGCGCCTGGGTGTAGGGATGGTGCGGATGGAGGAAGGTGGCCTCGGCGCCGCCCTGCTCCACGATCTCGCCTTTCTGCATCACGCACACCCGGTCGGCGATCTTGCGCACGATGCCGAGGTCGTGGGTGATGAACAGCATGGCCATGCCGAGCCGCGCCTGGAGGTCCTTCAGCAGCTTCAGGATCTGCGCCTGAACGGTCACATCCAGCGCCGTGGTCGGCTCGTCGGCGATCAGCAGGTCGGGTTCGTTGGCGAGCGCCATGGCGATCATGACGCGCTGGCGCTGGCCGCCGGAAAGCTGGTGCGGAAAGGCGGAAAGGCGCTCCTTCGGATTGGGCAGGCCGACCTCGGCGAGCAACTCCAGGGTGCGGGCGCGGGCGGCGGCGGCGCCAAGGCCCCGGTGCAGGGTGAGCATTTCCCCCACCTGCCGCTCGATGGTGTGGAGTGGGTTCAGCGAGCTCATGGGTTCCTGGAACACCATGGTGATCTTGTCGCCGCGCACCCCGCGCAGCTCCGGTTCGGGGATCGTGAGCAGGTCGCGGCCCTGGAACAGGATCTGCCCCGAAGGGTGGCTGGCTGCCGGATAGGGCAGGAGCTTCAGGATCGACAAGGCGGTGACCGATTTGCCGGAACCGCTTTCGCCCACCAGCGCCAGGGTTTCGCCCTTGGCAAGGTCAAACGAGACGGTCTTCACCGCCAGCGCCTCGGCGCCATCGCGCCGGAAGGCAACGGACAGGTCGCGCACGGACAGGAGGGGGGCGGTCATGATGGCAGCGGTCATGATGGCAGGTCCCCTCACGCGAAGGTCTTGCGCGGGTCGAAGGCGTCGCGGACCGCCTCGCCGACGAAGATCAGCAGACTCAGCATCACCGCCACCGTGACGAAGCCGGTGAGGCCGAGCCAGGGCGCCTGGATGTTGTTCTTGCCCTGGGACAGCAGCTCGCCCAGCGACGGCGAGCCCGGTGGCAGGCCGAAGCCCAGGAAGTCCAGCGCCGTCAGCGTCATCACCGATGAGGACAGGATGAAGGGCAGCATGGTCAGCGTCGCCACCATGGCATTGGGCAGGATGTGCCGGGTCATGAGGGTGAGGTTGCCCACCCCCAGGGCGCGGGCTGCCTGCACATATTCGAAATTGCGGGCGCGCAGGAATTCGGCGCGCACCAGCCCCACCAGCGACACCCAGGAGAACAGCAGCAGGATGCCCAGCAGCACCCAGAAGCCGGGCACCAGGACCGAGGAGATGATCAGCAGCAGGTAGAGCGAGGGGATGGCGGTCCAGATCTCGATGAAACGCTGGAAGAGCAGGTCCACCCAGCCGCCGAAATAGCCCTGCACCGCCCCCGCCGCGACGCCGATGAGGGAGGAGACGATGGTGAGCGTCAGCCCGAACAGCACCGAGATGCGAAAGCCGTAGATGAGGCGGGCGACCACGTCGCGGCCCTGGTCGTCGGTGCCCAGCCAGTTCCATTCCAGCCCGGCGCAGCCGGAAACGCCCTTCTTTTCCGCCACCGCCTTGCACTGGGCCTCGGTGAGCATCCAGGTGGGCGGGGAGGGGGCCGGGGTGGGCAGGTCGAGATTGTGGGTGGAATAGGAATAGCGGATCGGCGGCCACACCATCCAGCCGCCCTTCTGGGCGATGAGCTTTTGCAGGTAGGGGTCGCGATAGTCGGCGTCGGTCTCGAAGTCGCCGCCGAAGGCGGTCTCCGGATAGGCGCGCAGCACCGGCACGTAATAATGCCCATCGTAGGAGACGAGCACCGGCTTGTCGTTGGCGATGAACTCGGCGCCGAGCGACAGCACGAACAGCACCATGAAAATGACGAACGACCAATAGCCCCGGCCGTTGCGGCGAAAGTTGGCGAGGCGCCGCCGGTTGAGGGGCGACAGCGCCAGCCGGCCGCGGGGCCGCTCGCTTCCCGGCGGCGGGAGCGCGCCGTGGGGCAGGTCGCGCGCCGCCGGCAGGTCGGTGGGCTCGCCGGGCTGGAGCAGGGGAACCGTTTCCATGGCTCAGACCTCCCGCGTCTCGAAGTCGATGCGCGGATCGACCAGCATGTAGGTGAGGTCCGAGATGAGGCCGACCAAGAGGCCGGCCAGGGAAAAGATGTAGAGGGTGGCGAACACCACCGGATAGTCGCGGTTGAGCACGCTCTCGAACGACAGCAGGCCGAGCCCGTCGAGGGAAAAGATGGTTTCGATCAGCAGCGAGCCGGTGAAGAAGGCGGAGATGAACGCGCCGGGAAAGCCTGCAATGACGATCAGCATGGCATTGCGGAACACATGCCCGTAGAGCACCCGCCGTTCCGAGAGCCCCTTCATGCGGGCGGTGGTGACATATTGCTTGCGGATCTCTTCCAGGAACGAATTCTTGGTGAGCAATGTCATGGTGGCGAAGGCGCCGAGCACCATGGAGGTGAGCGGCAGCACCAGATGCCAGGCGTAGTCGGCGATGCGGTCCGGCCAGCTCATCTGCCAGAAATTCTCCGAGGTCAGGCCCCGCAGCGGGAACAGGTCGAGGAACGAGCCGCCGGCGAACAGGATGATGAGCAGGATGGCGAACAGGAAGGAGGGGATGGCATAGCCCACGATGACGATGGCCGAGGTCCACATGTCGAAGCGCGAGCCGTCGCGCATGGCCTTGGCGATGCCGAGCGGAATGGAAATGGCGTAGGTGATCAGCGTCATCCACAGCCCCAGCGAGACCGAGACCGGCAGCTTCTCGCCGATCAGCTGAAGCACGGTGATGTCGCGGAAATAGGAGCGGCCGAAGTCGAAGGTCGCGTAGTCGGCGATCATCTTCAGGAAGCGCTCGTGGGGGGGCTTGTCGAAGCCGAACTGCTTCTCCAGCTGCTGGATGAAGGCCGGGTCGAGCCCCTGCGCGCCGCGGTACTTGGAGGAGACGGCGTCGGCCGCGCCCGCCGCCTGGGCCGCCGCCGCCCCGCCGGTGAAGTCGCCGCCGCCGCCGGACACGCGGGAGGTGGCGGAGACGTCGTCGCCGGTGAGCTGGGCGATCACCCGCTCCACCGGCCCGCCGGGGGCGAACTGAATGACCACGAACGACACCAGCATGATGCCGAGCATGGTCGGCACCATGAGGGCAATGCGGCGGATGATGTAGGCGAGCATCGCGTCTCCCAGGCTGGCCTGACGGTGCCAACACGTCTCATGCGTCTTTGGATGAAGCGGTTACCGCTCCGGATGGTTTCGCGCCACTGTCCGTCTCCGCGCGGTCAGCCGGCGCCGGCCCCGGGGGCGGTGCTCCACCAGGTGTCGAGCACGCCCAGCTCGTAGCGGGGCTTGGTCGCGGGGCGGTCGAACACGTTCCAGTAGGCGATGCGGTTCTCGCCGGAATACCATTGGGGAATCCAATAGTGGCCGGCCCTGAGCACCCGGTCCAGGGCGCGGCAGCAGGTGACGAGGGCGGCCGCGTCCTCCGCCGCCAGGGCCTGGGCGATCAGGGCGTCCACCACCGGGTCGGCGATGCCGGCCACGTTGTAGGACCCCGGCGTGCGCGCCGCCTCGGTGGAGAAATAGGCCCGCAATTCGTCGCCGGGATAGGGAGCGAAGCTGTAGCGCCGCACCACGGCGTCGAAATCGAACTTCTGCAGCCGGGCCTGGAACTGGGCCGCGTCCACGATGCGGAAGGTGGCGTCGATGCCCACCTTCTTCAGGTGGCCGATGAAGCGGGCGTGGTGGCGCTCCATGGCGCCGTCGTCGTCCAGGAACTCGATGGTGAAGGGCTCGCCCTTGGCATTCACCAGCTTGCCCTGGCGGATCACGTAGCCGGCGTCCTTCAGCAGGCCCACCGCCTTGATGCGTAGGGCGCGGTCCTCCCCGGAGCCGTCGGAGGCGGGGGGGGAATAGGGCTCGCCGAACACCTCGTCCGGCAGTTCGGCCCGGAACGGGTCCAGCAGCTTCAGTTCCGCCGGCGAGGGCAGGCCTTCCGCCATCATGTCCGAATTCTGGAAGAAGGAGACGGTGCGGTGATAGGAATCGTACATCAGATTCCGCCGCGTCCAGTCGAAGTCGAATAGCAGGCCAATGGCCTCTCGCACCCGGAGATCAAAGAACTGCGGGCGGCGTGTGTTGAGGAACCAGCCCTGCACGCCGGAGAAACTCTCGTCCTTCAGCGTTTCCACCTTTACACGGCCGTCGCGCACGGCGGGGAAGTCGTATTGGGTGGCCCATTCGCGGGCGGTGAACTCCTCCCGGAACAGATAGGCGCGGCCCTTGAACCCCTCAAAGCCGGCGATGCGGTCGCGGAAGTATTCGTAGCGCACGGTGTCGAAATTGAAGCGGCCCTTGAGGGTGGGCAGGTCGGCGCCCCAATAGTCCTTCACCCGCTCGTACTCGATGAAGCGGCCCTGCTCCAGGCGCGTCACCTTGTACGGGCCGGACCCCAGCGGCAGCTCCAGCGACGACTGGTTGAACGGGTGCCTGGCCAGGTAGGCCCGCGAGAAGATGGGCATGCCGGCGGCGGTCAGCGGCACGTCGCGGGCGCGGCCGGGCTTGAAGCGCATCACCACCACATGGTCGCCGTCCGCCTCCACGCCGGTCAGGTCGCGCAGGGCCATGCGGATGGTCTCATAGCCGTCCGCTTTCAGCGCCGCGAAGGTGGCCACCACGTCGGCGGCGGTCAGCGCCGTGCCGTCGTGGAACCGTGCCCGCGGGTCCAGGAGGAAGCGATAGGTGAGGCCGCCATCGGCGATCTCCACCCCGGTGGCGAGGCGCGCATACATGGCGCTCTTCTCGTCGCCGGCGGCAGCCAGGAGCGTGTCATAGACGAGCTCGATGCCTTGGGCGCCGTTGCCGCGCTGGTTGTAGGGGTTCAGCGTGTCGAAGGTGGTCAGCGACTGGTTGTAGAAGGTGGTCCGGCCCATCTGCGAGAACGGGCCGCCCTTGGGCGCCAGCGGATTGACATAGTCGAAATGGGCGAAGCCGGCGGGATATTTGAGGTCGCCGAAGAAGGAGAGGCCGTGCCGCAGCACGGCCTTGGCCGCCGGGCCGCCCTCCTCGGCGGCGCTTGCGGGTGCGGCGGTCTCGGCCAGGGCCGCGCCGGGCGGGAGCAGGCCGGCGGCGAGGCCGGCACCGACGCCGATGCGCAGGAGGGAGCGGCGGGAGAGGCTCATGTCGTCACCCCGGTCAATGGTGTCTGGCCCTGCGGGTTCATCGCGCCGGGCCGTTTATTTTCCGGCCCCGATCCGGGCCGCCTTCTGCGCATCGAACCACCAGATGTCCGGAAAGGCGAAGGAATAGGCGGGCAGGGCCGGGGGGTGGGAGAAGCGGTCCCAGCGGGCGGTGCGGGTAAAGTTCAAGGTCCAGGCGGGAATGACATAGTCGTTCCACAGCAGCACCCGGTCGAGGGCGTGGGTGGCGGCCACCAGATCGGCCCGGTCGGTGGCATAGATCACCTTGTCGATGAGCTGGTCGACCGCCGGGTTGCGGATGCCGCCGAAGTTGCGCGAGCCCTCGCGGTCGGCCGCCTCGGAGCCGAAGAAGTCGCGCTGCTCGTTGCCCGGCGACAGGGACTGGCCCCAGCCCGACACGATCATGTCGAAGTCGCGGGCGCGCACCCGGTTGATATATTGGGAGGAATCTACGAGCCGGATGGTGACGGCAATGCCGAGCCGCTCCAGCGCCGGCTTGTAGAACACCGCCACCCGCTCGAACGCCGGGCTGGCGATCAGGATCTCCAGGGTGAAGACCTCGCCCTTGGCGTTCACCAGCTTGCGGTTCTTCACCTCCCAGCCGGCCTCCTTCAGGAGCCGGGCGGCCTCGCGCAGGTTGGCGCGGCGGGCCTCCTCGTCGGGGCTGGCGGGATTGGCGTAAGCGGTGGTGAACACCTGCGGTGGCACCAGCGCCTTCACGCCGGTGAGGATGTCCAGCTCGCGCCCCTGCGGCAGGCCCGACGAGGCGAGCTCGGTGCCGGAGAAGAAGGAGGAAATGCGCTTGTACTGGTCGAAGAACAAGGCATGGTTCATGGCCTCGAAGTCGAGGGCATAATTGAGCGCGCGCCGCACCCGCGGGTCCTGGAACTTCTCGCGCCGCAGGTTGGGAATGAAAGCCTGCATCACCCCCGAGGCGCGGTTCTCGAACATTTCCAGGATCACCCGCCCGTCCTTGCGGGCCGGAAAATCATAGGCGGTGGCCCAGTTCTTGGCCGAGCTCTCGATGCGGAAATCATACTGGTCGGCCTTGAAGGCTTCCAGCATCACCGTATCGTCACGGAAATACTCGTAGCGGATCTCCTCGAAATTATCCTTGCCCACGTTCACGTTGAGCGCCTTGCCCCAATAATCGGGCACGCGCTCATAGGCGATGGTGCGTCCGGGGGTGACGCTCTTGATGCGGTAGGCGCCGGAGCCCAGCGGCGGTTCAAGCGTGCCCTGGGTGATGTCGCGCGGCTTGCCGGCGGCGTCGGTTCCGGTCCACCAATGCTTGGGCAGCACCATGAACTGACCGACGATCTGCGGCAGCTCCCGATTGCCGGCCTGGTCGAAGGTGAAGGTCACTTCGCGCGGGCCGCTCTTCTCGGCCTTCGCCACATGGCTGTAGTAGAATTTCTGATTGGGGTTGTTGGCCACCAGCACCTCGAACGACCAGACCACGTCGTCGGCCGAAATGGGGGTGCCGTCGTGCCAGCGGGCGCCCTCGCGGATGCGGTAGGTGACGGAGGAGAAGTCGGCGGGGTAGCTCACGCCATCGGCGATCAGGCCGTACTCGCTGGCCACCTCGTCGGAGGCGGCCACCATGAGCGTGTCGTAGATCAGGTTGAGGCCGCTGGCGAGGCTGCCGCGCGGAATGACGAAATTGAGCGAATCAAAGCCGCCGTCCTCCGCCAGCCGCAGCAATCCGCCCTTGGGGGCCTCGGGATTCACATAATCGAAATGGGGAAATCCGGCCGGGTACCTGGGCTCTCCCATCAGCGACAGGCCATGCCGGAACTGCGGCTGGCTGGTGGCGCTCCCGGCGGCGGTCGTCGTCGCCCCGTCCTGCGCTGGCGTCTCGGCGAACCCGCGGCCGGCGAGGGTGGGCGCGAGGGCGGCGGCGAGGGCGAAGGCACGGCGCGAGAGCAGCAGGGGCATCGATGACTCCGGTGACAGGTCCTTGAGACCGGCATACCCGATTATGGACCTGTTCGCGACGAGGGAAACCCACACGCTCTGGTCTCGGGGCCAGCCGGCGGCGACCGTGCCCCGGGCCTGAGGCAAGAAAAAGGGCCGATCCGCGAGGACCGGCCCTTTCTGCATCGCTTCGACTGACAAAGACGTGAGGCGCGTCCGCCGTGTTCAGGCGCCCTCCGCTCCGTGTCCCCCCGTGCGCCCATGTGGCGCAGGATCACCCCACCCTTGGCGCGCCGTTGCCGGCGCGACGCTCACCTTCCGGCAAACCTCACTTGGCCGGCGTCGCGGCGGCGGTGGGCAGCGGCTGCGGGCTGTGCGAGAGCGAGTTGAGGTAGGCGATGATGTTGGCCCGGTCCACGCCCTTCGGCAGGCCGGCGAAGCCCATGGCGGTGCCGGGCACGGCGGCCTTGGGATTGGTGAGGAAGGCGTTCAGGGCCTCAGGGGTCCACTTGCCGCCCTTGGCCTTCAAGGCCGCGGAATAGGCGAAGCCGTCCACGCTGGCCACGTCGCGGCCCACCACGGCGTAGAGGTCCGGGCCGACCTTGGCGCCGGCGCCTTCCGCGAAATTGTGGCAGGCGGCGCACTTCTTGGCGACGGTCGCGCCCTTCTCCACGGACGCGGTGGCGAACAGCTCCTCGATCGGCGGTTCCACCACCTTGGCGGTGGCGGCGCCGCCACCTTCCTGCACCACGATGTCGAAGCCCGGCCGGGCCGGTGCCTCGGGCGTGAACAGGATCTGCGAGACGATCCCGAGGCCCACCACGAACGCCAGCGTCGCCAGCACCGCACCTGCGATTTTGTTCAATTCAAAAAAGGTCATCGGCGCTACGCCCCTCGAAGCCTTTGATCTCGGCGCATCCGGTACCGCGAAATGGGCAGCGCGCGGCGGAGTGCGTCCTATCCCTGGGATTGATAACGCGCGCGAAACCCCCTCCGCGCAGTCGTCGGGACACTAAGCACTTTGATTGGAACGGCGCAACCCGTATTAAGGCGCGCGGAACGTCGCTGTCCGGCCGGCGCGCACGGGCCTGTCGCGGCCCGTGCGGCGGCCGCCGGTGCGTTGCGCCGCCGGGCTTAGCGCGGCTTTCGCAGCCGGCCCGACGCGCCGGCCGGATGGCGCGAGGCGGCGGCGCGGCGCGCGGTCGCATCGGGCCGGCGGCCAGCGGCAATGATGTGGTCTCGCCCGGGGTGGACACCCGCGCACCCGGGGCGGGCAAGGCGGCTTCCGGCGCGGAGGCGGCGCGGGGGGTGAGAGTGTTGAGGATGCGTCGCATCTCGTTCCAGGGTGAGGCCGGGGCTAATTCCCACATCGCGTGCCGGGAGATGTTTCCGGAGTACGAGGCGCTGCCCTGCGCCACCTTCGAGGATGCCTTCGCGGCGGTGGAGGGCGGCGCCGCCGAGCTCGCCATGATCCCGATCGAGAATTCCGTGGCCGGGCGGGTGGCCGACATCCACCGGCTGATGCCGCAGTCGCGCCTCGGCATCGTCGGCGAATATTTCCTGCCGCTGTCGCACCAGCTCATGGCCGTGCCGGGGGCGAGCCTTGCTACCGTGAAGACGGTGCAAAGCCATGTGATGGCCCTCGGCCAGTGCCGCAAGGCCATCCGCGAGCTGGCCCTGGCCCCGGTCATCGGCGCTGACACCGCCGGTTCGGCGCGCGAGATCGCCGAGGCCCGGGACGTGACGCGCGCCGCCATCGCCTCGCGCCTGGCGGCGGAGATCTACGGCCTCGACATCCTGGCGCAGAACATCGAGGACGAGGCGCACAACACCACGCGCTTCATCGTGCTCGCCCGCAACGGCGAGTGGGCGGAGGCCGAGAGCGGGCCGGTGGTGACCACCTTCGTGTTCCGCGTGCGCAACGTGCCGGCGGCGCTCTACAAAGCCCTGGGGGGCTTCGCCACCAATGGCGTGAACATGACCAAGCTCGAATCCTACCAGATGGACGGGCATTTCACCGCCACTCAGTTCTACGCCGACGTGGACGGCCATCCCGACCAGCGCGGCCTGAAGCTGGCGCTGGAGGAGCTCGCCTTCTTCTCGCGGGAGATGCGGATCGTGGGCGTCTATCCCGCCAGCCCGTTCCGGGCCACCCAGAAGGTGGCCGACGAGAGCTATTGACGAAGCCGGGGGGCGGGCTGGCGCTTGGGCGCCGGCGCCGTCTGGCGGGGCGCGGAGGGGGCTCAGTCCATCAGGTCGGCGAGCCGGTCGCGGCAGTGCGCCAAGGCCTTCATCATGTGCTTTTCCACCATCGACCGGCTGATGCCGAGCCGGGCGGCGATCTCGCCGTGGCTGAGGCCGTCGAACTTGTGCAGCAGGAAGACGTCGCGGCACTTGGGCGGCAGCTCGGCGATGGCGGCGTCGAGGGCATCCAGCCGCTGCTTGTAGTCGAGCGCCTGTTCCGGCGACGGCTCCGGGGCGGCGGCGGTGTCGTGCTCGGCCTCCGGGGCGGCGAATCGCGCCCGGGCGGCCTCCTGCCGCAGGTGGTCGATGGCGAGGTTGTCGGCGACGCGGAACAGATAGGCGGTGGGGCTCGCGACCTCGCCCGCCGGGGCTGAGGCATGGATGCGCAGGAAGGTGTCCTGCACCACGTCGCGCGCGAGGGTGGGATTGCCGATCCGCCGGACCACATGCCGCAGCAGCTCGTCGTAATGCCTCGCGAAGGCGCTCAATAGAAATATTCTATTTTTCGGCACCACGTTCTGAGACTTTCCGTCACCGGTTAAAAACGCATGCGAGGAAACGGCATTCACACTCAAGCCATGCGATGTAATATGTACAGGATAATGGAGGGTCCACGCAGACGCAATTCGCTCTCGACTGTAATTGCTCGCCGCCACCTCGCTGCCGGGGTCCCGTCAGGGGGCGGATTGAGATGCACGATCAAGGTGTGGGCGGCGTAAGCCGGTTGCCGGCCGGGCGAAGTCTGGAAAAATTCCAAATGTTGAGGTGAGGGACCGGGCGGTCTATTTCGTCAAGCAGGAAAGGGTGGTGGATTCCCCAGGGGGATCGCCGCCGGGTTCGATCGACAGGTGCCGGTGTGCCGAAATCTCAAGCGCGTGACACGAGCGGCGGACAGACACCGAAGGACGCCGCCCTCGCCTGGTTCGTGAAGGTGCGCTCCGGCGAGGCGACGGCTGCCGAGCAGGCTGATTTCGCGCGCTGGATCGCTGCCGCCGGCGACAATCGCCGCGCGTTCGAGCAGCTCGAGGCGCTGTGGGGCGATCTCGACCGGCTGGGCGATCCCCGCCGCGCGCCGGTCGCCGCGCGGCGGGCGCAGCCGGCCCGGCCGGCTTTCTCCCGCCGCGCCGTGCTGGCGGGGGGAGCGGCGGCGGCGGCCGGGCTCGCCCTGGGGGTGCCCTACCTGTTCCGTGGCGACCTGCAAACCGGCATCGGCGAGCAGCGCGCCCTTGCCCTCGCCGACGGCTCCCGCGTGGAGCTCGACGCCGATTCCGCTCTCGACCTCGATTTCACGGCGCGGGCACGACGGCTGACGCTGCTGCGCGGGCGCGCCTTCTTCGATGTCGCACCCGATGCCGACCGGCCGTTCTCGGTGGCGGCGGCGGATGGCGTCACCACCGCCGCCGGGACCCAGTTCTCGGTGCACCGCTGGTCGGACGAGGTGACCGTGACGGTGATCGAGAGCGCCGTCGCCATCGAGGTCGGGGCCGACCGGCTGGCCCGTCTCAAGGCCGGGGAGGCGGTCAGCTATGGCGCCGCCGGCATTGGCGAGACCGGACCGGCGAGCGACGCGGAGGCGACCGCCTGGCGGCGCGGCAAGCTGATCTTCGAGGACCGCCCGTTGCAGCGGGTGATCGCCGAGGTGAACCGCTACCGGCGCGGCTCCATCCTGGTCACCAACAGCGACCTGCTGCGGCTGCGGGTGTCCGGCATCTTCGACGTGAACCGGCCCGACGGCGTGCTGGACGCCATCACCGGCAGCCTGCCGGTGCGCGCGCTGGCGCTGACGCGCTATCTGGTGCTGCTGTATCCAGCCTGAGGGCACCCGGACCGGAGGCGGCCGCGCCCTATCGCCGGCCGATCGCCTGGCGCCGGGCGGCGGCCTCCCGCGGCCGTCGCCGCAGGGCCCAGGGCTTCAGCAGCTCGGCGCAGACCAGATAGGCGACGACCACGGCGGCGATGCCGGCGAGCATGGCCGGCGGTGGCGGGGTGAAGCCGAACCAGCTTCCCAGCGGGGTGAGCGGCAGGGCCAGGGCCACCGCCAGCGCCAGCAGCGAGGACGCGGCGAGGGCCGGGCCGGGCGGGCTCCGCCAGGGCCGGTCGGCGGTGCGGATGACGAAGATGACCAGAATCTGGGTGGCCATGGATTCCAGGAACCAGGCGGTGCGGAACTCGTCGGGCGTGGCCTGGAACAGGAGCAGCAGCCCGCCGAAGGTCATGAGGTCGAACACCGAGGAGAGCGGCCCCATCACGCCGGCGAAGCGGATGAGCCCTGGCATGTCCCAGACCTGCGGCCGCCGGGTGGCTTCGGCGGGGACGGTGTCCAGGGGGATGCCGACCTCGGAAAGGTCGTACAGCAGATTGTTCAGCAGGATCTGGGTGGGCAGCATGGGCAGGAACGGCAGCGCCAGCGAGGCCACGGCCATGGACAGCATGTTGCCGAAGTTCGAGCTCGCGCCCATGCGCACGTATTTGAGGATGTTGACGAAGGTCCGCCGGCCCTCCTCCACGCCGTCGGCCACCACCTCCAGGTCGGAGGCGAGCAGGATCATGTCGGCGGCCGACTGGGCGACGCCGGTGGCGCCGGCCACCGACAGGCCGATGTCGGAGGCCTTCAGCGCCGGGGCGTCGTTGATGCCGTCGCCAAGATAGCCCACCACCGCGCCCTTGGCCTGCAGCGCGGCGATGATGCGCGCCTTCTGGTCCGGCGCTAGGCGCCCGTAGGCATCCACCTGCTGCACGCGCACCGCCAGCGCCTCGTCGCTCAGCGCCGCGACGTCGGCCCCCGACAGCACCGTGCCGGCCTCCAGCCCGACCAGCCCCGCCAGCCGCTTCACCACGACGGGATCGTCGCCGGACAGGATCTTCAGCCGCACCCCGGCGGCGCCGAGCCGGGCGATGGCCGCCGGGGCCGACGCCTTGGGCGGATCGTAGAACGCGCACAGCCCCTCGAACACCAGGTCCGTCTCGTCGGCCGCCTCCACCTCGTGGGTGGCGCCCGTCCAGGGGCGCGAGGCGATGGCGATGGTGCGCAGCCCGTCGCCGGCCAGGGCATGGACATGGTCCAGCGCCCGTGCCCGCCCGGCCTCGTCCATCGCCGACAGCGCCCCGCCGGCGCGCTGGGCGGTGCAGAGCTTGAGCACCGCTTCCGGCGCGCCCTTGACGATGAGCAGCGGCCCGTCCGGTCCGCGGGCGAGCACCGTTCCCAGCCGCCGCGAGAAGTCGAACGGGTTCCGGCCGCGCAGGGTCCAGCCGGTCGCGGCGCCCGGGGCCCCCGCCGCCAGCGCCGCGTCGAGCGCGCCGCGATCGCCGCCCAGGTCGGCGGCGATGGCGCCGAGCCGGGCGGCGCGCGGGTCGTCCGTGCCGGCGGCGTCGAAGCTGCGGGCCAGCGCGATCTCCGCCGATGTCAGGGTGCCGGTCTTGTCGGTGCACAGCACCGTCATGGCTCCGAGATCATGGATCGCCGCCAGGCGCTTGACGATGACTTTGCGGGCCGCCATCCGCAGGGCGCCGCGGGCCAGCGTCACCGTGGTGATCATCGGCAGCAGCTCGGGCGTGAGGCCCACCGCCAGGGCGACGGCGAACATCAGCGAATCCAGCGCCGGGCGCCCGAGCAAAACGCGGGTGGCCAGCACCACCAGCACCAGGGCGAGGGTCAGGCGGGCGATGGCGAGGCCGAACTGGTGCAGGTCGCGTTCGAACGGGGAGGGCGCCTGCGCCTGGGCCAAGGCCGACGCGGCGGCGCCGAACACCGTGTCCCGGCCGGTGCCGACCACCAGCGCGATCGCCTCGCCGGTCTGCGCCACCGCGCCGCGGAAAATGGCGTTGGTGGCCTCGCCGGGGCTTGGCCCGCCGGCCGCGCCGGGGCGCTTTTCCACCGCATAGGGCTCGCCGGTGAGCGCCGCCTCGCCGACGGTGAAGGCCCGGCTCTCGAGGAGCAGGGCATCGGCGGGAATGATGTCGCCGGCCCGCACCCGCAGGATGTCGCCGGGCACCACCTGGTCCACCTCGATCTGGCGGAAGCTGCCGTCGCGCTTCACCTCCGCCTGCAGCGCCACCGAGCGCCGCAGGAGCTCGGCGGTCTTGGCGGCGTGGCCCTCCTGGGCCGTGTCGAGGCCGATGGAGACCATCAGGATGATGACGATGATCGATCCGCCGACCGCGTCGCCGCTGACCACGGAAACGAGGCCGGCGGCGAGCAGGATCAGCGACAGCGGCTCCAGCAGGCGGCGCAGAACCGCGCGCGCGGGCCCGGCGGTGCGGGCCGGCGCGTCGCTGTTGGGGCCGTGCGCGGCCAGCCGGCGCGCCGCGTCCGCGGTGGCGAGGCCGTCCAGCCCGCAGCCCAGCAGGGCGCAGACGGCCTGCGGCGTCTCGATCCAGAAGCTGTGGAGACGGTTCGGCCGCGACGGTGCGACCGGCTGTTCGATCATGCTCACGGTGCGCCCCCGGCCATCGCCCCCGGCCATCGCTCCCGGTCATCGCCCCCGGCTATGGGCCGGCCGGCGTGGCGTCCCGGCTTCCGGCGGCCCCCGCCGCGGTGCCCGGGCGGTGCGCGGTGGTGGCGGGAAGCCTACGTCACATCGGTATCGGAACCAAGACGGGGGCCGCCAGCGCGCCGCTGTCGTTGCCGGGGACAGGGCGTGCTATTCAGGCGCTCAAGGGACGCTCCCGCCGAAGGGGCGCCGAAGGAGCGGACGGATGCGGGAGAACACCACCGCCGGGGGAGGGCCTGCGCGGCCGTCCATGCGCCGGGTCGCGCGCGCGGTGAAGCGGCCGGCCGCGGGCGTCTTCGCCCGGCTTGCGGCGATGCTGGCCGCCGGGTTCGTCGGCGTGGGGCCCGCGGGGGCGAACGAGGACGTGGTGCGGCGGAGCGCCGACCCCGCCGGTCAGGTGCTCCAGACCCTGGACTATGCCAACACGCGCCATTCGGGCCTCGACCAGATCACGTCCGGCAACGTGAGCCGGCTGGCGGTGGCGTGGACCTTCTCCACCGGCGTGCTGCGCGGCCATGAGGGCAGCCCCCTGGTGGTGGACGGGGTGATGTATGTGCACACCCCGTTTCCCAATGTCGTCTATGCCCTGGACCTTGATCACGACGGCCGCATCCTGTGGACCTACAAGCCCCGGCAGGACCGCCAGGTGGCGGCGGTGATGTGCTGCGACCTGGTCAACCGGGGCCTGGCCTATGCGCAGGGCATGATTTTCCTGCATCAGGCGGACACCACCGTGGTGGCGCTGGACGCGCGGACCGGCGCCGTGCGCTGGTTGGTGGCGAACGGCGATCCGCAGCGCGGCGAGTCCAACACCGCCACCGTCATGCCGGTGAAGGACAAGCTGATCGTCGGCATCGCCGGCGCCGAGTTCGGCGCGCGCGGGCACCTCACCGCTTACAATCTGAAGGACGGGACGCGGGCGTGGCGGGCCTACAGCACCGGTCCCGATGCCGACCTGCTGATCGACCCGGAGCGGACCACCGCGCTCGGCCGGCCGGTGGGCCCCGACTCCTCCCTGCGCAGCTGGCAGGGGGACCAGTGGAAGATCGGCGGCGGCGCGCCGTGGGGCTGGTTCGCCTACGATCCAGCGGCCAACCTCATCTATTACGGCAGCGCCAACCCCTCCACCTGGAACCCGGCGCAGCGCCCCGGCGACAACAAATGGTCGGACACCATCTTCGCCCGCGACGCCGACACCGGGGTGGCGCGCTGGGTCTATCAGATGACGCCCCACGACCAGTGGGACTATGACGGCGTCAACGAGATGATCCTGACTGACCAGGTGGTGGACGGGCGGCCGCGTGCCCTGCTCACCCATTTCGACCGCAACGGCTTCGCCTACACCCTGGATCGCCACACCGGCGCGCTGCTGGTGGCGGAGAAGTTCGAGCCGGGCGCGAACTGGGCCACCGGCATCGACATGGACCCGGCAAGCCCCACCCACGGCCGCCCCCGGCTCGACCCGGCCCACGGCACCGAGGCGCAGGGCGAGGACGTGACCTATACCGGTATCTGCCCGGCCGCGCTCGGCGCCAAGAACCAGCAGCCGGCCGCCTACGCGCCGCAGACCGGGCTGTTCTATGTGCCGGTGACGCGCATGTGCATGGATTATGAGCCGTTCCATGTGGATTACGTGAGCGGCCAGCCCTATGTGGGCGCCACCCTGACCCTGTACCCGCCGCCCGGCGGCGACGGGCGCACCGGCGGCCTGCTGGCGTGGGACAACATCAAGGGGCGCGCGGCCTGGTCCGTTCCGGAGCGGTTCTCGGTGTGGTCCGGCGTCCTCGCCACGGCGGGCGGGGTGGTGTTCTACGGCACGCTTGAAGGCTATCTGAAGGCGGTCGACGCGGCGACAGGCAAGGAGCTCTACCGCTTCAAGACGTCGTCGGGCATCGTCGGCAACGTCATGACCTATGCCCATCGTGGCCGGCAATATGTGGCGGTGCTGTCCGGCGTCGGCGGCTGGGCCGGCATCGGGCTGGCCGCCGGCCTCGCCGATCCCGACGCCGGATCGGGCGCGAAGGACGCCTATGCCGCCTTGAACAGCTACACCGCCCTCGGCGGCCAGCTCACCGTGTTCGCGCTCCCGGAGGCGCCCGGCCCGGAGCGGCCCTGAGTATCGCGTTCATCCGATCGCCTGCCGTCGGGCGCGATCACGTCGAGGCTGCGATCAAGAGTGGACCGATCAGGCAGGGTGCAGTCACGCCGGGGAAATGTCCGACCGGGTCAAGGCCGCAGGGCCATCGGTGGGAAAGGAAGCCTCGCGCGACGATCATCTCTCGCCGTGCCGGCCGGGCCGCCGTCTTCCAGTCCACCATGGTGCGGGTGGTCGGACTCGAACCGACACTCTGTCACCAGAAACGGATTTTGAGTCCGTCGCGTCTACCAGTTCCGCCACACCCGCTTGGTGGGCCGTGACGCGCGTCGCGCGGCGGCCGGGTGGGCTCTATACGCTACCTCGCGGGGGAACGCCAGATGGGCGGGCGGTCCTTGTTCGCGGATCGAAAGACCTTGTCAATCGCGCCGGGCGCGCCGCCACGCGGCCGGGGTGAGGCCGCAGAAGCGGCGGAAAACGCGTGTGAAATGTGCCTGGTCGGCAAAGCCGGCCGCCACCGCGATCTCGGTCAGCGGCAGGTCCGGGCTCGCCAGCATCTCTTCCACCCGCCGCATCCGCGCCCTCATGTGCCACTGGTAGGGCGGCAGGCCGGTGGAGGCCTTGAACGCGTGGCTGAAGTAGGATTGCGACAGCTCCGCGAGCTCGGCCAGCTCCTGCAGGCGGATGTTGCGCAGGCAATTGTCCTCGATGAAGGCGGTGATGCGCTTGAGTTGGCGTGGCGACAGGCCCGAGCGGGCGCTCGCCGGGGCCCGCGACAGCTGCATGAGGTCGATGAACAAGGAGAGCACCAGCCCGTCGCCATAGAGGTCGTGGCGCGCGTCGGGGTCCTGGCATTCGTCGGCGATCAGCCGGGCGAGGCCGTGGATGCGCGGATCCATGAACCCCAGGCGCGGGGTGGCGAGGCGGCCGGGGTCGAGCGCCTCGCCGATGCGCTCCGACAGTGTCGCCACGTCGAAATGCAGGTCCAGGTGCCGCAGCTCGCCCGCCGCTTCGATGCGGGACCACAACGGCATGTCCGCCGGCACGAAACTCATGTGAACCGGGGCGCGGCAGGCGGCCACCGCGCCCCCGCGGGCGGACAGCTGCACCTGGGTCGTGCCGCGCTCGCGCTCCAGCACCACGAACAGCCGCGCGTCGCGCGACACATACTCCCCCCGCGCACCGGCTGTGCAATGAACATGCCAGACGTCGGCCACGACGCCGTTCCAGCGGCGCCAGCACAAGTCGTCGAGGACGGTGATGCCCTCGATGGAGGAGGTCATGCGCGGTTGGAACGCCATGCGGCGAGGCCCTCCTGGACGGTGTCCCGTGTGGTGCGCCCGCCTGCGATGGCATCCGCGGCGCGGCCGAATAGTTTCGAATTCCTATGAAGTGTGTCGCCGCCAGCGTGAAAACCCTTCACGCGCGCAGGGCAACGCAATATCAGGACAAAAATCGTCAAACTGCAAGAGGAACGGACAATCCGCCGGTAGATGCCGTTGCTATGTGGGTCGGTAGTCGGGGCCATATGGCGCGAGCTTCAATTTTTGAATTGTTCTCAACTGGGCAATTCGCAAGCGGGTGACGGAATGACTAGGATCGATACCCTGCGCATCGGGTCTGTGCTGGCATGCGGCGCGGCCGTCGGCGCCCTGCTCGCGCCCGTCGGCGCCTTCGCCCAGCAGGCCGCGGGATCCGGCGCGGGCCGGCAGGACCAGGGCGCCATCGAGCTGGACCAGGTCAATGTGGAGGGCGCCGGGGAAACCCCCACCGGGCCGGTGTCCGGCTATGTGGCGCGGCTGACGCTGACCGGCGCCAAGACCGGCACGCCGATCCTGGAGGTGCCGCAATCCATCTCCGTCGTCACCCGCGACCAGATGGATGCGCGCGGCGTGCAGAACGTGGGCCAGGCGCTGGACTACTCGGCCGGTGTGCTGGGCCAGCCGTTCGGCACCGACCCGCGCTTCGATGCCCCCATCATCCGTGGCTTCTCCGCCGCCAACAGCCAGTATCTCAACGGCCTGAAGCTGATGCGCGACGCCGGGGCGGTGGCCATCGACCCCTATGGGCTGGAGCGCATCGACGTGCTGCGCGGCCCGGCCTCGGTGCTCTACGGCCAGGGCAATCCGGGCGGGCTCATCGACCTCATCAGCAAGCGTCCCACCTTCACCACCTTCGGCGAGGTGCAGGCCCAGGCCGGCAGCTTCGATCGGTACACCGGCGCCTTCGACCTCGGCGGCGTGCTCGGCCCGGATTTCGCCTACCGCCTGACCGGCCTCGCCCGCGATGGCGGCACCCAGACCGACGGCGTGGACGACAACCGCTTGTTCTTCGCCCCGGCCTTCACCTGGCGGCCGGAGAAGGACACCTCCTTCACCCTGCTCGCCAATGTGCAATACGACCAGGCGGGCACCCCGGTGGGGCTGCCCACCCAATACACGGTCTCGCCGTTCCGCAACCTGCTCTCGCCCAGCCTGTTCCTGGGCGACCCGGCGTTCGACGCCTCCTCGCGCACGCTGGCCAGCGTCGGCTATGAGTTCAAGCACCGCTTCAACGAGGTGTGGGAGGTGCGCCAGAACGCGCGCTATCTCAAGCTGAACTGGGACTATTCCAGCCTCTACTATTCCGCCCTGAGCGCCACCAACCCGCTGGTCGCCAATCGCGGCACCTCGGTGAACGGCGAGGACCAGGACACCATTACCATCGACAACCAGCTCGAAGGAGATTTCGAGACCGGGCCGCTGTCGCACAAGCTTCTGGTGGGGCTGGACTATCGCTATTTCGACCAGACCAACATGGCGCAGTTCGGCTCGGCGCCGAGCATCAACCTGCTGTTTCCGGTCCAGAACCAGTTCATCATCAACGCACCCTGGTACGTCTCGGTGGTGGATGGCACGGTGAGCCAGACCGGCGTCTATGCCCAGGACCAGGTCCGGCTCGGCAACTGGCTGCTCACCGCCGGCCTGCGCCAGGACTGGGCCACCACCGATTCCACTACCGACACCAATTTCGGCAACACCGTGCAGGACCAGAGCGACGATGCCCTGACCGGGCGCATCGGCCTCACCTATCTGTTCGCCAACGGCGTGGCGCCCTATGTCAGCTATTCCACCTCGTTCGAGCCGGTGATCGGCAACATGCCGGTGGCGCTCGGCGGGGCGCCGTTCCAGCCCTCCAGCGGCGAACAGGTGGAACTGGGCGTGAAGTACCAGCCGGTGGGCTGGAACGGCTTCTTCACGGCCGCCCTCTACGACCTGAAGCAAAAGAACGTGCTCTCCACCGACCTCATCGGCGGGGTGAGCTATCAGATCCAGAGCGGCGAAGTCGAGGTGAAGGGCCTGGAGCTGTCGGCCACCGCAAGCCTTGCCGAGGGGCTGAACCTCATCGCCAACTATACCTACATGGATGCCGAGATCACGCAGGGCCAATATGCCGGCAACCGCCCCGGCAACGTGCCGCAGAACATGGCCAATGTCTGGCTCGACTACACCTTCAAGAGCGGCGCGCTCACCGGCTTCGGGCTCGGCGGCGGCGTGCGCTACGTCGGCTCGCGCTACGCCCTCGACAACAACGACGTGTTCCTCGACGCCAACACGCTGCTCGACGCCGCGGTGCATTACGAGAAGGGCGCGTTCAAGGCCCAGATCAACGTCAACAACATCGCCAACGAAACCTATGTGGCGAGCTGTGGCTACTTCGGCTGCTATTATGGCGACGGCCGCACCGTGGTCGCCCAGGTGACCTACAAATGGTGATCGGCGCGGCCGGCGCCCCTCCGCCGCTCTGGGCGCTGGAGGGGCTCGCCGTGCGCATCGGCGCGCGGCAGATCCTGGCGCCGCTGACGCTGGAGCTGGAGGCCGGCCGCGTCTATGGCCTCATCGGCCCCAACGGGTCGGGCAAGAGCACCTTGATGAAGATCCTCGCCCGCCAGGTGGTGCCGGACGCCGGCGCGGCGCGGTTCGAGGGGCGCCCCCTGGCGGAATGGAGCGGGCGGGCCTTCGCCCGCAAGGTGGCCTACATGCCGCAGTTCACGCCGGCCACCCAGGGCATGAGCGTGCGCGAGCTGGTGGCCCTCGGCCGCTATCCCTGGCATGGCGCCCTCGGCCGCTTCGGCGCGGCGGACGCGGCGGCGGTGGAGGCGGCGCTCCGCCGCACCGGGCTCGAGGCGTTCGCCGGGCGGCTGGTGGATACCCTTTCCGGTGGCGAGCGGCAGCGGGCCTGGCTGGCGCTGATGCTGGCCCAGGGCACGCGCTGCCTGCTGCTGGACGAGCCCACCTCCGCCCTCGACATCGCCCACCAGATGGAGGTGCTCACCCTGGTGCGGGCGCTGGTGGGCGAGGGCGGCGACATGACGGTGGTGGTGGTGCTGCACGACATCAATCTCGCCGCCCGCACCTGCCATGAGCTGGTGGCGCTCAGGGCCGGGCGGCTGGTGGCGCGCGGGGCCGCGGGCGACATCATGGCCGGCGACACCCTGAAGGCCATCTACGACCTCGACATGGGCATCCTGCCCCATCCGGTGTCCGGCGCGCCGCTGGGGTTCGTGCTGTGAGCGCGGGGATGCGCCGGCCGGTGCCGGTTCTCACCCGCCGCGCCCTGCTCGGCGCCGGCCTGCTCGCCGCTGCGATGCCGGCGGGCGGGCGGGCGGATGAGGGGCCGCGGGTGGCGACGCTGGACTGGGCCCTTCTCGAAACCCTCCTGGCCATGGGCATCGTGCCGGTGGCGGCGGCGGAACTGGTGCTGTTCCGCCAGGTGGCGGTGGAGCCGCCGGTTCCCGCCAGCGTCGTTGACATCGGCCTGCGTGGCGCGCCCAATTTCGAGGCTCTGCTCCGGGCGCGGCCGGATCTCATCTTCAATTCCAATTACTACAGCGCCGCCGATCCCAAGCTGCGCCGGATCGCGCCGGTGGAGACCATCTCCATCTACGAGCGCGGCGGCCGGCCCTTCGCCCGCGCGGAGGGCGCCGCCGTGCGCCTTGCCGCGGCGGTGGGACGGCCGGCGGCCGCCACCGCGCTTCTTGCCGACACCCGGGAGGTGCTGGAGCGCTGCGGCGCCGCGCTGAAGGCGTGGCCGGCGCGGCCGGTGCTGGTCATCAACCTGGGCGATGCCCGCCATTTCCGGGTGTTCGGGTCGGACAGCATGTTCGGCGAGGTGCTGGCGCGCCTCGGGCTCGCCAATGCATGGCAGGACGGCACCTCCTATGCCGCCTCGGCGCCGGTGGGGCTGGAGGCGCTGGCGGGGTTCGGGGCGGCGCAGATCGTGGTCCTGCCGCCGGTGCCGCCCGATGCCCGGCGCCTGCTGCCGCAAAGCCGGTTGTGGCAGGCGCTGCCCAATGTGCGCGACGGGCGGGTGGTCACCCTCGGCTCCATGAACCCGTTCGGTGGCCTGCCCACGGCGGCCCGCTTCGCGCGGCTGCTGAGCGCCGCGCTGCTGCATCCCACGGGGGCGGGCCTTGGCTGAGATGTCCTGGTTCGCCACGCCGCCGCGCCGGGCCGCCGGCCTCTGGCTGGGCCTCGCCGGCCTGGCGGTGGCGCTGCTGGCGGTGGTGCTCGCCCGGCGTCTGGAGATCGCCGGCGACCTCGAGACCGCGCGGCTGCTGCGGGAGGCGCTGTTCTGGCACAGCCTGCTGCCGCGCATCGCCACGGCGCTGCTGGCGGGGGCGGCGCTGGGCCTTGCGGGGGCGCTGCTGCAGCGGGTGCTGCGCAATCCCATCGCCGATCCCTCCACCCTCGGCATCGCCTCCGGCGCCCAGCTTGCCTTGACCCTGGCGCTGGCGTTCGCGCCGGGGCTGCTCGCCTGGTCGCGGGAAGGGGTCGCGCTGGCCGGCGGGGCGGCGGCGGTGGCGCTGGTGCTGGCCATGAGCGCGCGGCGCGGGCTCGATCCCATCACCGTGGTGGTGGCGGGCATGACGGTGTCGCTCATGGCTGGGGCGGCCAGCGCGGCGCTGGTGCTGGCGCGGGGCGAATATGTGCTCTCGGTGTTCATCTGGGGCGCCGGCTCGCTGCACCAGCAGAGCTGGAACAGCGCGCTCTCCATCGGCGGCCGGCTGGCCCTGGGCGCCGCCGCTGCCGCCGTGCTGCTGCGGCCGCTGGCGGTGCTGGCCCTCGACGACGCGGCGGCGCGCAGCCTTGGCGTGGCGCTCACGGCGCTGCGCGGCCTCGTCATCGGCGTGGCGGTGTGGCTGGCGGTCAGCGTGATTTCGGAAGTGGGCGTCATCGGCTTCGTCGGGCTGGCGGCGCCGGCGTTCGCGCGGCTGGCCGGGGCGCGCACGCCGCACGCGCTGCTGCTGAAGGCGCCGCTCATGGGCGCGGTACTGCTGGCCCTGGCCGATGGCGTGGTGCAGGCCACCGCCGGCGCGCGGGGTGATCTCATCCCCACCGGGGCGATGGTGGGATTGCTCGGTGGGCCACTGCTGCTGTGGCTGCTGCCACGGGCCACGCCCCATGCCCCGCCGGCGGAGGCGACTCCGGCGGCGGGGCGGCGGCTGGCGCGGCCGGGGCGGGCGCTGGCGCTGCTGGCCGGTGCCGGCGCCGGGCTTGCCGCCGTCACGCTGACGCTCGGGGCCGGGCCACAGGGCTGGTCGTTCGCCGGCGGCGATCTCATGGCCGACCTGCTGGCCTTCCGCGCGCCGCGGACGCTGGCGGCCGGGGCGGCGGGGGCGCTGCTGGGCACCGCCGGCGGGCTGATGCAGCGTCTCACCGGCAATCCGCTGGCCGGGCCGGAGGTGCTGGGCGTGAGCGCCGGGGCGGGGGTGGGCATCGCCGCCGCGCTGCTGGTGTTCGATGCGCCGGGCTCTGGCGTGCTGCTGGCCGCGAGTGGCATCGGTGCGCTGTGCGCCCTGGTGTTCATCCTGGCCCTCGGCGCCCGTGCCGGGTTCGGGCCGGACAGGATGCTGCTGGCGGGCGTGGCGCTCGGCTGCATGTGCCTCGCGGTGCTGTCGGCGGTGTTCGCCGCCGGGGGCTGGAACACCTTCCTGCTGCTGGGCTGGCTCGCCGGCTCCACCGACAAGGTGGAGATGGCGGAGGCGGCGGGGCTGGCGCTGTGTGCGCTGGCGCTGCTGGCGCCGCTGCCGCTGCTCGGGCGCTGGATCGATATCCTGCCCCTGGGCGCGCCGGTGGCGCGGGCATTGGGCGTGCCGGTGGCCGCGAGCCGGCTGCTGCTGTCGCTGCTGGCGGCGCTGATGACGGCGGCGGCCACCTTCGTGGTGGGGCCGCTGAGCCTCGCCGGCCTGCTGGCGCCGCACCTGGCGCGGCTGCTGGGCTTCGTTGGCGGGCCGGTGTTCCTGTTCGCGGCGGCGGCGATCGGCGCGGATCTGGTGATGCTCGCCGACTGGCTCGGGCGCAACGTGGCCTATCCCTACCAGATTCCGGTCGGCTTCTTCGCCGCCCTGGTGGGCGGGCCCTATCTCATCTGGCTGCTGCAAAGGGGAGGGCCGAGCCGTGGCTGATATCTTGTGCGCCGAGGCCCGCCTCTCGCTCGCCGATCCCGCCGGCCTGCTGCCGGCGCTGGTGGCGCGTCTCGGCGGCGCCGTGGAGACGACGCCCGCCGGCGCGGTGGTGCGGCATCCGCGCCTCGGCGTTCTCACCCTCGCGGTGGCGGCGCGGACGCTGGCGGTGGGGTGCGCCGCGCCCTCGGCGGCAGCCCTCGGCTGGGGCAAGATGGCGGTGGCCGAGGCGCTGGCGGCCCTGGCGCCGGAGCATCCCGCGTTCGCCTGGACCGGCGATGCCGCCGGGGCCCGCGACCTGCCCTTCTTCCGCGAGATGGTTGTGGCCGGCGCGTTCCAGGTGACGCCGCGCCTGCGCCGCGTGGTGCTGGCGGGCGATGCCGCCCATTTCGCGCGCGGCGGGCTGCACGCGCGGGTGCTCATTCCACCGGCCGGCCGGGCGCCGGTGTGGCCTCATGCGGATGCCGAGGGGCGCATGGTGTGGCCGCAGGGGGCGGATGCCCTGGTGCCGCGGGTCTACACCGTGCGCGCCGTCGACACCGTGCGCGGCGAGATCGCTCTCGACGTGGCCCTGCACGAGGGCCCCGGCGCCCGCTGGGCGCGCGCCGCCGCGCCGGGCGACCGGGTGGGCCTGCTCGGTCCCGGCGGCGCGGCGCCGGAACCGGCGCCCTGGCAGCTCTATGCCGGCGACGAGACGGCGCTGCCGGCCATCGCGCGCCTGCTGGAGGAACTGCCGGCCGGGGCGCGGGCGGTGGTGCGCATCGAGGTGGCCGATCCGGCCGAGGAGCAGGCGCTGGCCTCGCCCGCCAGTGTGGACCTGCGCTGGCTGCACCGGGGCGGGGCGCCGGCCGGCACCACCCGGCTGCTGGACCGCGCGATCGATGCGGTGGCGTTTCCCGACGATCCCGCCGCCGGCCGGGTGTTCGCCGGCTGCGAGCAGGCCACCGCCCGGCGCCTGCGGGCGCTCGTGCCACCGCGTTCCGGCATCGACAAGACCCGCTGCATGATCGCCGCCTATTGGCGCCTTGGCCATGCGGGGGTGGATGTCGGCGAGTGATGCCGCGCCGCGCGGGCGCTTCTTCACGGGACGGATGCAATGGCATCCTCTCGCCCTGGCTTGAGAGAACCTGTTCGACATGACCGTCCTGCGCCAGTTCTTTTCCTATTATGCTCCGTACAGAGGCTTGTTCCTGCTGGATTTTTCCTGCGCCATCCTGTCCGGCGTGCTGGAGCTGGCGTTTCCCATGGCGGTGGCCGTGTTCGTGGATCACCTGCTGCCGGCCCAGGACTGGAACCTGATCCTGCTCGCCGCCCTGGGGCTGCTGGCCATCTACGTGCTCAACACGGCGCTGATGGCGGTGGTGACCTATTGGGGGCACATGCTTGGCATCAACATTGAGACCGACATGCGCCGGCGGGCGTTCGACCACGTGCAGAAGCTGTCCTTCTCCTTCTTCGACAGCCACAAGACCGGCCACCTGGTGGGGCGGCTCACCACCAATCTGGAGGAGGTGGGGGAGATCGCCCATCACGGCCCGGAAGATGTGTTCCTGGCGGTGATGACCTTTATCGGCGCCTTCGTGCTGATGCTGACGGTGAATGTGCCGCTCGCCCTCGTCACCGGGGCGATCGTGCCCCTGGTGGCCTTCGCCACCACCCATTACGGGCGGGAGATGACGCAGAATTTCCGCGAGCTGTTCCACAAGGTGGGCGCCTTCAACGCGCGCATCGAGGAGAATGTGGGCGGCATCCGCGTGGTGCAGGCGTTTGCCAACGAGGACCACGAGCGGCGCCTGTTCGCCGATGCCAACGACGGCTACCGCGCCACCAAGCTCGCCGCCTACCGGCTGATGGCGGGCAACATGTCCCTGAGCTATCTCGGCATGCGCCTCACCCAGGTGGTGGTGATGCTGGCGGGCACCTGGTTCGTCATCCGCGGCGAGCTCTCCAACGGCGGCTTCGTGTCGTTCCTGCTGCTGGTGGGGGTGTTCTTCCGGCCGCTGGAGAAGATCGCGGCGGTGGTGGAGATCTATCCCAAGGGCATCGCCGGCTTCCGCTCCTACCTGGAGTTCCTGGCCACCCGGCCCGAGATCGCCGACCGGCCCGGCGCGCGCGACCTTGCCGACGGCGGCAAGGTGCGCGGCGAAATCCGCTATGAGGACGTCAGCTTCGGCTACACGCCCGGCCGGCCGGTGCTGAAGGATCTGTCGCTGCAGGTGGCCGCCGGCGAGACGGTGGCCTTCGTGGGCCCTTCGGGCGCCGGCAAGACCACCTTGTGCGCGCTGCTGCCGCGCTTCTACGAGGCCACCGCCGGCCGCGTCACCATCGACGGACAGGACGTGCGCGACGTGACGCTGGCCTCGCTGCGCCGCTCCATCGGCATCGTCCAGCAGGATGTCTTCCTGTTCGCGGGCACCATCCGCGAGAACATCGCCTATGGCCGGCTGGAGGCCAGCGCGGCGGAGATCCGCGCCGCCGCCGCCCGCGCCCGGCTCGACGACCTGATCGCCAGCCTGCCCGCCGGCCTCGACACGGTGGTCGGCGAGCGCGGGGTGAAGCTCTCCGGCGGCCAGAAGCAGCGCCTCGCCATCGCCCGCATGTTCCTGAAGGACCCGCCGATCCTCATCCTCGACGAGGCCACCTCCGCCCTCGACGCGGAAACGGAATGGGAGATCCAGCAGGCGCTGGCGGTGCTGGCCAGGGGCCGCACCACCCTCGTCATCGCCCACCGCCTGTCCACCGTGCGCCATGCCGACCGTATCGTGGTGGTGACCGGCGCCGGCGTCGTGGAGCAGGGTGGGCACCAGGAGTTGCTGACGGCCGGGGGGCTTTACAGCCGGCTGGTGAAGACACAGCTCGCCCACTGAACGGCGCAGGAGACGGTAGCCGGTGAAGAACGGGCCGGAACGCCCGGGCGGCTGGCCGGTTGTCCTCGATGCGCCACGGCACCCGCGCGGCCTGTGGGCGGCGCGGCCGGCGATATGCTATATGCCGTTGCGTCGAGCCCTGTTCTGAACCGGGCTCAACTTCGCTCATCGGCCGCTGGAGCCGGGAGGGCGGGGTCTTTATAGGCTTCGACTGGATGACTCGGCCTTCCAAGGCGGGATCACGGACAAGGAGAAGACAATGAAAGCGGCTCTCATCGTGGGCGCCCTGGCGCTCGCCCTCACGGGGTGCAGTGAGTATTCCCGCCAGGATCGCGCCGTCGGCGGCGCCCTGCTCGGCGGTGGCGCGGGCGCGGCCATTGGCGCGGCGGCGACCGGCACGGGCACCGGCGCCCTGGTGGGCGGCCTGATCGGCGCCGGCACCGGCGCCATCATCGGTGCCGAGACCACCCCCAAGGCGTGCTGGGCGCGCGATGCCTACGGCAACCGCTACCGGGTGCAGTGCCCCTGATCCGGGCGTGATGGGCGGATGACGAAAGGGCGCTCGGTGAGCGCCCTTTTTTGTTGCCGCGGCCGGAGGGCGCCCCCTGGCTGCGGCTCAGGGCAGCGTCGGCCCGCGCCCCCGGCGCAGCAGGCCGATCACGGCCGACGCCACGAACAGGATGATGGCGACGAAGAAGACGAGTTTCGCCATCTCGATCGCCGTCCCGGCGATGCCGCCGAACCCAAGAACGGCGGCGATGAGGGCGACGACGAGAAAGGTGATGGCCCAGCTCAGCATGGAATCCTCCTGGTCTTGAGCGGTGGATGTCTGAAACTCTGTGGTCGGACGCAGCCGGAACGGGCTTCAGGAAGGATGATCATCTCCAAGGCCTCGTCTTCGGAGCCGGCTGATCTTGCGCGACCGCTCGATTTCGAGAACCGTCTGGCCGCCGGATGGTTCCCCGGCGGCCGGGCGGTTGCCGGCGGTGGGCGGGTGACGGCGCGCGGTGGGGAACCAGGGCGGCGATCGGGCGTTAAGGTTTCGATCACCAGCACGGAGGAAGCCATGACAGGATCGCAATCCCGGATGGGAGCGTCCGCCCCGGTCGCGCCGGCCCTTGCCCCTCTCCCCCCGGCCGGGGGCGTGGAAGGGGATATGCCCCGCGGCTATGACGCGCTTGAGTTCTCGCCGCAGGAGTGCGCGCGCGACTTTCCCCGTTTCGTGGTGCGGCGTCCGCGGCGGGTGCGGATGGCGGACGAAGAGCGGGCCATGCTGCGCCGTGTCACCGCCGCCTTCTCCGACGCCACTCCCGTGCGGGGCGACGACGGGGAGGCGGCGCGCGATGTCGGCTCCACGGCTGCGGATGCGCCGCCGGGCGTGGACGTGGAACCGATGGTCGACGGTTCAAGTCGCCTGTACCGGGACTGAGCCGGCGCAGGCGGCAGAGGAGGCCCGGGATGCGGGTCTTCACGAATTGAAACTCCGGCGGGAGGGTGTCACACCGTGGCGCCCGCCGCCGGTGGCGTGACGCAGGCGCGGTGCGCCGCGTCGATCCAACCCGCGCGGCGGCCGAGCCTTTGGCCGGATCTGCGGCGCGGAGGCCTGCCACTTCGGCCGCGCTTGCTCTCGCAGGCGCGGCTATTCCCCATGTTGCGGCGTTTCAGCCCTTTTCAGATTGCCTTTCGCCATGACCAGGCAGGACCAGAAAGAGACCGGCGGTATGCGCATTCCCCATCGACGCGACATTTCCGCGCGGCAAGATCTTCTCGGTCGCGAGCTGCGGCAGCTGTTCGAGGGCTACATTCAGGAAGACGTGCCGGAGGAGTTGCGCAGCCTTGCGCTGCAGCTGCAGTCGGCGGTGGAGGCGCGGCCGTCCGGGCCGGAGGCGCCGCGCCCCTCGCCGGCGCCCGCGTCCGGCGCGGAGGCCGAGGCCCCCGCCACGGCGGTGGCCGACCCCTCGGGCCAGGGGTAGCGCGCGGATCGGGCGGGCGCCCGTGGTGTCCCTGCTGGTAAAAACGTGGCCGCCTTAACTTCTCCGCAACGGCCGCTCGGCCACTGTGCCGCCCATGATGCGCGGCGTTCACTGGTATCTCATTGCTCCACTTGCCTGTGCTGTGCTCCTGTCCGGCTGTCGTTTCGGCGACAGCGGGCGGGACCCCTGGCGCACGGAGGCTGAAGAGCAGTGCCTGGCGGCGAAGGGCGTGGTGCCCTCGGCGTTCATGGAGCCGTTGTCGGCCATCAATGGCGACGGCGCGTGCGGCATGGAATATCCCTTCCGGGTGCACGCTTTGGCCGAGGGCAACGTGGTGGTGGAGCCTTCCGCGCGGCTCGCCTGCCCGGTGATCCACGAGGTCGATTCCTGGGTGAAGGAGGTGGTGGAGCCCGCCGCCGAGGCCTGGCTGGGCCAGCCGGTGGTGGCGATCCGCCAGATGTCCTCCTATTCCTGCCGCAACATGAACAATGGCCAGGCCAATCCGAAGATTTCCGAGCATGCGTTCGGCAACGCGCTGGACGTGGGCGCCTTCCGCACCGCCGATGGGCGCTGGATCACGGTCAAGGACGGCTGGAAGGGCAAGCCGGAGGAACGCGGTTTCCTGCTGCAGGTGCAGGCGGGGGCGTGCGAGCGCTTCACCACCGTGCTCGCGCCCGGGTCCAACGTGTTCCACTATGACCATATCCACGTGGACCTGATGCGCCACGCCAAGGGCCGCACCATCTGCAAGCCGGCGCCCAAGCCCATGCCGGCCCCGGCCATGGCGGCGCTGGGCCAGCCGTTGCCGCCGGCGCCGCCCGCCGTCGCGCCCGAGCCGCCGCCGCCCGCGCCCGCCCCGGCGCTGTTCGCACCGTTCTCTGCACCCGCGCCGGAACCGGCACCGCCCCGCCCGCAGGCGGTGGAGCCGCCGGCGGTCTACGAGCCGCCGCCGCCTCCGCCGCAGGTGCAGTCGATGCCGCTTCCCCCGCCCGAGCCGCCACCCCTCCCGCCGGTGCCCCAGGCTCAGGTGCCGCGGCCCCAGCCGGCGCGGGCGCCGGCGGCCCGTCCCGGCCCGAACCAGCTTCCCCCCGGCTGGCAGGTGGGGCCGGAAGGCATGCGTGCGCCGGGGCCCATGTCCTATGCCCCGGGCAAGGGCGGCCCGGTCGAGGTCACCGGCTCGGTGCCGCGGCGCAAATATTATTCGGCGCCCGTTCCGCAGCCCTCGACCATTCCTTTGCCCCAGGCCCGGGCCGGCGAGGACTGAGAGGTCGTGGCGGAGGTCCGCGCGTCCTTCGTCGGCTTGGATGGCTGTCGCGGCGGCTGGATCTGCGCCCGCCAGGACGGCGCGGCGGGACTGGCGCTCAGCCGCGTCCACCGTCTGGGCGACCTGCTCGCGCCGCGGCCCCATCCCCTGGTCGCCATCGACATTCCCATTGGCCTGCCGGAGCGGGTGGGGCCGCGCGGGCGCGCCCCCCGTGTGGCTGGTCCGTCCGCCGCTGGGCGGGCGTCAATCTTCGGTGTTCTCTATGTCGGCGCGGGCGGTGGTGATGGTGGGCCTGGCTCCGGGCGCGGACGAGGGCACCGCTATGGCGCCGCCCGCGCCGTGGCGCGCGCCACCTCCGATCCGCCGAAGGCGGTGGCCAAGCCGTGCTTCCACCTGTTCGCGAAGATCGTAGAGGCGGACACCCTGCTGCGCGGCCGGCCGGACCCGCTGCCCCATCTCCATGAATGCCATCCCGAGGTGGCGTTCTGGGCCATGAACGGACGGGCGGCGCTGAGGGAGCCCAAGACGGCGAGGAGCCGCCCCTATCCGCCCGGCCTCGACCTGCGGATCGGCCGTCTCGCGTCCCAGGGGATACCCGTGGATGCGCTTGCAGCGCAAAGCGCCCTTGCGCTGCAAGCGGGGCTCGACGACCTCATCGATGCGTGCGCGTGCGCCTGGAGCGCCAAAAGAGTGGCATATGGCAAGGCTTTGCGCTTTCCCGACCCGCCCGAGCGCGACATTTTCGGCCTGCCCATCTGCCTCACGGTTTGATCGGCATCCTGCCTTTAGTCGAATTCCGAGGACGCCCGCGCGCTCGCTATGCGCGGCGGGATAGAGTGTGCTGAGGAAACCCTCGGGGGAACGCCGCCATGCCTCAAGATCGTATCCGCCTCGCCTCCCTGCGTGACAAGATCGTGTCCGCCGAGGAGGCGGCCAGCCATATCCAGGACGGGATGATCGTCGGCATGAGCGGGTTCACCCGCGCCGGCGAGGCCAAGGCCGTTCCCATGGCGCTCGCCGCCCGGGCCAAGGTGGCGCACGGCCGCGACGAGCCGCTGAAGATCACCCTCATCACCGGCGCCTCGCTGGGCAATGACCTGGACAAGCAGATGGCGGAAGCCCACCTCTTGTCACGCCGCATCCCGTTTCAGTCCGACCCGGCGCTGCGCAAGGCCATCAACGCCGGCGAGGTGATGTTCGTCGACCAGCACCTGTCCGAGACGGTGGAGCACCTGCGCACCAACCAGCTCGGCCCCATCGACGTGGCGGTGATCGAGGCGGTGGGTATCACCGCATCCGGCGGCATCGTGCCCACCACCTCGGTGGGCAACTCGGCCACTTTCGCCATCCTGGCGGAGAAGGTGATCGTCGAGATCAACCTGACCCAGCCGGCCGAACTGGAAGGCCTGCACGACATCTACATCCCCACCCGCCGGCCGTTCCGCGAGCCGATCCCGGTGGTGACGCCCGAGAGCCGGGTGGGCCTGCCCTTCATCCCGATCCCGCCGGAGAAGATCGCCGCCATCGTCATCACCGAGAAGCTGGATTCAGCCTCCAACGTGCTGCCGCCCGACCATGAGACCGCGGCCATCGCCGCTCACCTCATGGACTTCCTGAAGCACGAGGTGAAAATCGGCCGCCTCACCGAGCGCCTGCAGCCGCTCCAGGCCGGCATCGGCACCATCGCCAACGCGGTCATGCACGGCTTCATCGAGAGCCCGTTCCATGACCTGACCATGTATTCCGAGGTGCTCCAGGACTCGACCTTTGATTTGTTCGACGCCGGCAAGCTCAACTTCGCCTCCGGATCGTCCATCACCCTGTCGAAGGCCAAGCACGACCAGGTGATGCCGCACATCACCGACTACAAGTCGCGCCTCATCCTGCGGCCGCAGGAGATTTCCAATCATCCGGAGATCATCCGCCGGCTCGGCCTCATCGGCATCAACACGGCGCTGGAGTTCGACATCTACGGCAATGTGAACTCCACCCACGTGGGCGGCACCCACATGATGAATGGCATCGGCGGCTCGGGCGATTTCGCGCGCAATGCCTATCTGTCGGTGTTCGTCACCAAGTCCATCGCCAAGGGCGGCGCGCTGTCCTCGGTGGTGCCGATGGTCAGCCACGTGGACCACACCGAGCACGACGTGGACATCCTCATCACCGAGGTGGGCCTCGCCGATCTGCGCGAGCTGGCGCCACGCGAGCGCGCGCGCGTCATCATCGACAAATGCGTGCACCCGAGCTTCCGCGCCGAGATGGAGGACTATTTCGCCCGCGCCGTCGCGCGTGGCGGGCATACGCCCCATGTTATCGAGGAGGCGCTCTCCTGGCATGTGCGGGCGCGCGAGACTGGTTCGATGCACGCCGCCGCGGCGCGCAAGATCGCCTGACGCGGCGGGCCATGGACGCAAGATGCCCTCTCCCCGATGGGGAGAGGGCCGCCCGGCCGCCTACGGAGAGAGCGACGGCCGGGCAAGGGGAGCGCCGGGGGCGATCAGGCCGCCGCGGCGGTGCCGGTGGCGGCGGTGATCTCCCGTTTCATGGCGGCGATGGTGGCGGCATAGTCCTTGGCGCCGAAGATGGCGCTGCCGGCGACGAAGGTGTCCGCCCCCGCCGCCGCGATGGCGCCGATATTGTCCACCTTCACGCCGCCGTCGATCTCCAGGCGGATGTCGCGCCCGCTGGCATCGATGCGTTCGCGGATCGCCTTCAGCTTGTCGAGGGCGCTGGGGATGAAGGCCTGGCCGCCGAAGCCGGGGTTCACCGACATCACCAGCACCAGGTCGAGTGCATCGAGGGTGTAGTCGAGCACCGAGAGCGGGGTCGCCGGATTGAGCACCAGGCCGGCCTTGACGCCCTTGGAGCGGATGAGCTGGAGCGAGCGGTCCACATGCTCGCTCGCCTCCGGGTGGAACGAGATGAGGTTGGCGCCGGCGGCCGCGAACGCCTCGATCATGCCGTCCACCGGCTTCACCATCAGGTGCACGTCGATGAAGGCGGGGGTGGCCTTGCGCAGGGACTGCAGCACCAGCGGGCCGATGGTGAGGTTCGGCACGTAATGGTTGTCCATCACGTCGAAATGGATCCACTCGGCGCCGCCGGCGAGCACCGCGTCCACTTCGGCGCCGAGGCGGGTGAAGTCCGCCGACAGAATGGACGGGGCAATGATGGGATGGGCGCGGGCCATGGCAGCCTCCTGATGGTCTTCGAACTTCGGTCTTCATACCCGGCCTCGGGCCGGTTCTCCACGTCGGGGCGCGCCGCGCGGCGATGAAACCTGCGTGTGGCCCCGCCGACCGGGGCCCAGGGGGAGGTCGGCCCCCGGGCCCCGGCCGCGCGCCGGCCGCGTCAGTGCACGGTCTGCGCGAGGCTGCCGGAGGCGTAGCGCCGGGCCATGTCGTCGAGCTCGATGGGGCGCACCTTCTCCGCCTGGCCGGCCGAGCCGAACGCCTCGAAGCGCGCGATGCACACCTTCCTGGCCTCATCCATGGCGGCGGCGAGGAACTTGCGCGGGTCGAACTCGGATCTGTTCTTGTTGGCCACGCGGCGGATGGCGGCGGTCATGGCGAGGCGAATGTCGGTGTCGATGTTCACCTTGCGCACGCCGTAGCGGATGCCCTCCTGGATCTCCTCCACCGGCACGCCATAGGTTTCCTTGATGTCGCCGCCATGGGCGCGGATCTCCTCCAGCAGTTCCTGGGGCACCGAGGACGAGCCGTGCATCACGAGGTGCGTGGTGGGAATGCGCTGGTGGATGGCCTTCACCCGGTCGATGGCCAGGATGTCGCCGGTGGGCTTGCGGGTGAACTTGTAGGCGCCGTGGGAGGTGCCGATGGCGATGGCGAGGGCGTCGCACTGGGTCGCCTTGACGAACTGGGCGGCCTCGTCCGGGTCGGTCAGCAGCTTGGAATGGTCGAGGGCCTCCTCGGCGCCGTGGCCGTCCTCGGCCTCGCCCTTGCCGGTTTCCAGCGAGCCCAGGCAGCCGAGCTCGCCTTCCACCGAGACGCCCACCGCGTGGGCGAATTCCACCACCTTGGCGGTGACGGCGACATTGTAGTCGTAGTCGGCCGGGGTCTTGCCGTCGCTCTTCAGCGAACCGTCCATCATCACCGAGGAGAAGCCCGACTTGATGGCGGCGAGGCAGACGGCGGGGGAGGCGCCGTGGTCCTGGTGCATCACCACCGGGATCTCCGGATAGGCCTCGACGGCGGCGGCGATGAGGTGGCGCAGGAACGGCTCGCCGGCATATTTGCGCGCGCCGGCCGAGCCCTGCAGGATCACCGGCGAGGAGGTGGCGCGGGCCGCCTCCATGATCGCCTTCACCTGCTCCATGTTGTTCACGTTGAAAGCCGGCAGGCCGTAGGAATGCTCCGCCGCGTGGTCGAGCAGCTGGCGCATGGACACGAGGGCCATCATCCTCTCCTTGAGGGTTCGCGTGTATCGGTCGCCCCGACCGCCCAGGGGCGGGCGGCGGGCGGATGAACGGGACGGGCTTTCGCGCTCAGGCGATGGCGGTCCGCACGGCCGCGGCGACCGTCTCGGGGGTGAAGCCGAACAGGGGCCACAGGTCCTTTTCCGGCGCGGATTCGCCGAAGCGGTCGATGCCGATGGCGGTAATGCCCGAGGTTCCCAGGCCGCGCCAGCCCCGGGTCACGCCCGCCTCCACCGCGACGATGGGCGTTCCAGCCGGGAACACGGCGGCGCGGGCGGTGGCGGACAGCGCCTCGAACCGCTCGCGGCAGGGCATGGAGACCACGCGGGTGGCGATGCCCTCGGCGGCGAGCGTGTCGGCCGCCGCCAGCGCCAGCTTGACCTCGGAGCCGGTGGCCACCAGCACCGCCCGCGCCGGCTCCGCGCTCTCGCGCAGCACATAGCCGCCGTCGGCGATGGCGGCGACCTGCGCGGTGTCGCGCGCCGGCACCGGCAGGTTCTGGCGCGACAGGATCAGTGCCGTGGGGCCATCCCTGCGGGTGAGCGCGGCATGCCAGGCCTCAAGCGTCTCCACCGTGTCGGCGGGCCGCCAGACGTCGAGATTGGGGATGAGGCGCAGGCTCTCCACGTGCTCGACCGGCTGGTGGGTGGGGCCGTCCTCGCCGAGGCCGATGGAATCGTGGGTGAGGATGTAGATCACCCGCTGGCCCATCAGCGCGCTCATGCGCATGGCGTTGCGGGCATAGTCGGAGAACACCAGGAAGGTGGCGACAAAGGGGATGAAGCCGCCGTGCAGGGCGATGCCGTTGGCGATGGCCGACATGCCGAACTCGCGCACCCCGTAGAGCACCTGGTTGCCGGCCGGGTTGCGCGTCACCGGGGTGGCGCCGGGATAGGTGGTGAGGTTGGAGTGGGCGAGGTCCGCCGAACCGCCCAGGAATTCCGGCACCACGGGGGCGAGCGCCGCCAGCGCCTGCTGGCTGGCCTTGCGGGTGGCGATGGTTTCCTTCTTCTCCACCGCTGCGGCGAGGGCGGCGGCGAAGGCGGGCTCGAACGCGGCCGAGAGGTCGCCAGCGAGGCGGCGGCGGAATTCGGCCGCCTCCGCCGGGTAGGCGCGGGCATAGGCGTCCATGCGCGCCTCCCAGGCCTGCTGGCGGGCGGCGCCGGCCTTGCGGGCGTCCCAGGCGGCGTAGACCTCGTCCGGCACCTCGAACGGGGCGTGGCTCCAGCCCATGGCGGCGCGGGTGCGGGCGATCTCCTCGGGTCCGAGCGGGGCGCCGTGGGTGTCCTGGTGGCCCTGCTTGGTGGGCGCGCCGCGGCCGATCACGGTCTTGCAGCAGATGAGGCTGGGCTTGCCGGTCTCTTCGAGGGCGGCCGCGACGGCGGCGCCGATGGCCCTGGGGTCGTGGCCGTCCACGTTCCGCAGCACCTGCCAGCCATAGGCTTCGAAGCGGGCGGGGGTGTCGTCGGGGAACCATTCCTCCACCTTGCCGTCGATGGAGATGCCGTTGTCGTCATAGAAGGCCACCAGCTTGCCGAGGCCGAGCCGGCCGGCCAGCGAGCACACCTCGTGGCTGATGCCCTCCATGAGGCAGCCGTCGCCCAGGAACACGAAGGTGCGGTGATCGACGATGGCGAGGCCGGGGCGGTTGAACTGCGCCGCCAGCGTCTTTTCGGCCAGCGCCATGCCCACCGCATTGGCCAGCCCCTGGCCGAGCGGCCCGGTGGTGGTCTCGATGCCGGGGGTCATGCCCACCTCGGGATGGCCGGGCGTCCTGGCATGGAGCTGGCGGAAGCGCTTCAGCTCGGCGATGGGCAGGTCGTAGCCGGTGAGGTGCAGCAGCGCATAGAGCAGCATGGAGCCGTGCCCGTTGGACAGCACGAAGCGGTCGCGGTCGGGCCAGGCGGGGTCGGCGGGATTGTGCCGCAGGTGCTCGCGCCACAGCACGGCGGCGATCTCCGCCATGCCCAGCGGGGCGCCGGGGTGGCCCGATTTGGCCTGCTCCACCCCGTCCATGGCCAGCGCCCGCACGGCGGCGGTCACGGGCCAGGCGAGGGAGCCGGGGGAACGGTCGAGGGCCGGTTCGGTCAGCACGGCGTGAGCGGTCATCCTGTCTCTCCCTTCATCACCTCGCCCTCCTCGCGGCGTTCGCCCGCTTTGCGGCGGGAGAGGGGGCAAGGCGGGCCATTGGGGTGCCGTTATGGTTGGCCGTTATGGTTAGGTATCGCCGGTTTCGGGGGGTGGCACCGGCCCTCCGCCGGAGGCCCGCCCGGACGGGGCGGGACAAGGTCGCCGCCCGTCGCCGCCGGGACGAGACGCGGGGGAGGATGGTTGCCACGCGTCCCAGGGCTCATGGAACGTGCCATCCTCCCCCTGCCTCCCCCACGCGCGGGAGCGGGTGCCGCGGCCGGCCCGGCGTCGGGCGGGCTGCGATGTCGGTGTCGCGCCGGCGGGGCGGCCCCGCGTCGGGCGGGTGCGCCGGGGCGCGGGTCTCACTCGGCCCGGCGCTTGCGCTCGATGAGCTTCATGATGAGCGGGGTCAGCAGGAGCTGCATGGCGAGATCCTGCTTGTTGCCGGGGATGACGATGGAATTGGCCCGCGACATGAAGCTGTTGTGGATCATCGACAGCAGGTACGGGAAGTCGATGCCGTGCGGGTCGCGGAAGCGGATCACCACCATGGATTCATCGGGCGTCGGAATCCAGCGCGCGATGAACGGGTTGGAGGTGTCCACCGTGGGCACCCGCTGGAAGTTGATGTCGGTTTCCGTGAACTGCGGGCAGATATAGCGGACATAGTCCGGCATGCGGCGCAGGATGGTGTCGGTCACATCCTCGGTGGAATAGCCGCGGGTGGCCTTGTCGCGGTGGATCTTCTGGATCCACTCCAGATTGATCACCGGCACCACGCCGATCTTCAGGTCCGCGTGCTGGGCGAGGTTGATGTCGTCGGTCACCACCGCGCCGTGCAGGCCTTCGTAGAACAGCAGGTCGGTGCCGCCCTCCACGTCCTCCCAGGGGGTAAAGCGGCCGGGCTCGGTGCCGTAGGCCTTGGCCTCGCCAGCGTCGTGCACATAGTGCCGGGCGCGGCCGGAGCCGGTGGCGCCGTAGTCCTTGAACAGCGTCGCCAGCTCGCCGAGCAGGTTGGTGTCGGGGGAGAAGTGGCTGAAGTGCTTGTTGCCCTTGGCCGCCTCAGCGGCCATCAGCTCGCGCATTTCGAAGCGGTCGTACCGGTGGAAGGCGTCGCCCTCCACATAGGCCGCCTTCACGCCCTCGCGGTGGAAGATCTGCTCGAAGGTGCGCTTGACCGAGGTCGTGCCCGCGCCCGACGAGCCGGTGACGACGATGATGGGATGCTTGACCGACATTTTGAGCCCCGAGCGAAAATCAGATGAACAGGCCGCGCCGTGCGAACAGGGGAGAGCGCTCGCCGTGGCTGGCGGACGACACGTGGTAGCGGGCGACGCGGCCCACCTCGTCCCGGGCGCCGAAGATGAACGGCACGCGCTGGTGCACGGCGTTGGCGGTGCGATCGAGGATGGCGGCTTGGCCATCGGTGGCGGCGCCGCCGGCCTGCTCCATCAGGAAGGCGACGGGGAACGCCTCGTAGAGCAGGCGCAGGCGGCCCTGGTGGTAGCCCTTGCGGCTGTCGCCGGGATACAGGTAGATGCCGCCCCGCCGGAAGATGCGATGGGCGTCGGCCACCATGGAGGCGACCCAGCGCATGTTGAACTCGCGCTCGCGCGGGCCCTTCCGGCCCGCGAGGCAATCGTCCACATAGGACCGAACCGGCTCGTCCCAATGGTGGTAGTTCGACATGTTGATGGCGAACTCGGCGGTGCCTTCCTTCACCCGGGTGGCGGGGTCGGCGAGGCGGAAGGTGCCGGTGCGGTCCAGCGCGAAGTGCCAGGTGCCGGCGCCCACCGTCAGCATCAGCGCCACATGGGGGCCGTAGATGACGTAGCCGGCGGCGAGCTGGTCGCGTCCGCTCTGGAAGAAGGCGGCGGCATCGGCCCCGGACACGCCCTCGGGGCGGCGGAACACCGAGAAGATGGTGCCCACCGACAGGTCGGTGTCGATGTTGGAGGAGCCGTCCAGCGGGTCGATGGCCACCAGCAGCGGCGCGTCGGCGGCCAGCACCACCGGCGCCTCGTTCTCCTCCGAGGCCACGGCGGCGACGGGAGCGGTGGCGAGGGCGCCGATGACGAGGTCGTTGGCGATCACGTCCAGAGCCTTCTGGCCCTCGCCGGCCTCGCCGGAGGAGAGGGTGGCGGCGAAGTCGCCGCCAAGCGGCCCCTCGGCGATCCTGGCGGCAAGGGCCACGGCGCCTTGCGCCAGCGCAGTGAGGGTCAAGGCCACCTGCTGCCGCCCGCGCTCGGCGCCGGCCCATTCGTCCAGGGCGGCAGCCAGCGTGATGCCGGGGGCGGCATGATGATCGGCGTTCGGCTCCAACATGGCGTTATCTCCCTGAGGGTCGTTGCCCCGCGGCCCGTTCGGCGGGCCGTCATCGCTTTGTTTACATTCGGTTTTAAGCGGTGGCTCGAACTTTGGTCTTACACTGTGGTGGCGGGGCGCGGCGCGTCGATACCGCCCGCGAACACGCGGCTGGCGCGCACGTCGCCTTCGGTGAGGGTTTCCAGCGCCGCGCGGTCGGCGAGGCCGCCGGTGTCGAACAGGCGCAGCGACTGGCGCAGGCGCATGCGGTCGAAGGCGTTGCGGATGGAGCGGGCGTTGGCGAAATTGGGCTGGGTGCGGCGGACGCTCACATATTCCGCCAGGGCCCGTTCCGCCTCCGGGCTGAACTGGTAGTCGGCGGCCGCGGCCATGGACCGGGCGATGGACACCAGCTCGTCATCCTCATAGTCGGGGAAGTCGATGTGGTGGGCGATGCGCGAGCGGAAGCCGGGGTTGCTCTCGAAGAAGCGGTCCATGCGGTCCTTGTAGCCGGCCAGGATCACCACCAGGTCGTCGCGCTGGTTCTCCATCACCTGAAGCAGGATCTCGATGGCCTCCTGGCCGTAGTCCCGTTCGTTCTCGGGCCGGTAGAGATAATAGGCCTCATCGATGAACAGCACGCCGCCCATGGCCTTCTTCAGGATGTCCTTGGTCTTGGGCGCGGTGTGGCCGATGTACTGGCCCACCAGGTCGTCGCGGGTGACCGAGACCAGGTGGCCGCGCCGCACATAGCCCAGCCGGTGCAGGATGCGCGCCATCTTGAGCGCGACCGTGGTCTTGCCGGTGCCGGGATTGCCGGTGAAGGCCATGTGCAGGGTGGGTGCCCCGGAGGTCAGGCCGAGCGCCTCGCGGGCCCGGCCGATGACGAGATGGGCTGCGATTTCGCGGATGCGGCGCTTCACCGGCTTGAGGCCGATGAGATCGCTTTCGAGCTCGGCCAGGAACTCGGGCACCTCACTCTCGGTGAAAAGAAGGCCGAGGTCGAGCGTGCCATCGGCATCCCTTGCCGGCAACTCGGCGGTCGGTGCGGAAAGGGGGACGTCAAGCATGGCTCGATCCTCGGTGGAGTTGCGCGGTGGGAACAGCCGCGCGGGTGAAGGGGTGGGGCTCTCGCTCTCGCGCGGGGGCGCCGGCTCGGGAGACCTGCCCGCCGGTGGCGGGCAGGTCGCGGCGGTCAGCGGGCCTCGAACTGGGCGCGGTGGCGCATGGCGTAGCGTTGGTTGCGGCCCGCGTCCTCGGTGCGGTCGAGGCGGAAGCCCTCTTCCTTGGCCGGGCGCTGCACCAGGAACGACAGGCGCACCGTTTCCCAGCCCCGGCTGGAGTCGAAGGCATTCACCCGGACATAGGCATCGGGGAAGGCGGCGCGGCAGGCCTTGACCTCGCCGAACACGCCGGCGGAGTCGCGCAGGTCGAACATGGGCAGGCCCCACATCTCCCAGTAGTTGTTCCGCGGGTGCGGGTCGTCAGTGTGCTCCACCGAGACCGCCCAGCCCTGTTCCAGGCAATACTGGACCTGGGCCTTGATCTGCGTGTCGGTGAGGTCCGGCAGGAAGGAGAAGGTGCCTTGGGTGATGCGCATGGGTCTTCTCCTCAGGCCACGGAGGCGGTGGGCACGTAGTCGGACGTGTCGGTGGAGGCGTAGTTGAAGCTCACCTCGCCCCAGGTATCGAGGGCGGCCTTGAGCGGCGCGCACCACTTGGCGGCGTCGATCAGGATTTCCGGCCCTTCCTTCTTGATGTCCCGGCCCTCGTTGCGGGCGAGGATCATGGTTTCGAGCGCGACCCGGTTGGCGATGGCGCCGGCCTGGATGCCGTCTGGATGGCCGATGGTGCCGCCGCCGAACTGCAGCACCACGTCTTCGCCGAACAGGTCGATGAGCTGGTGCATCTGCCCGGCGTGGATGCCGCCGGAGGCCACTGGCATCACCTTGCGCAGGCCGGCCCAGTCCTGGTCGAAGAACAGGCCGCGGGTCAAATCGGTGCGCGTGGTGGTCTCGCGGCACACGTTGTAGTAGCCCTGGACCGTCATCGGGTCGCCTTCCAGCTTGCCGACCGCGGTGCCGGTGTGCAGGTGGTCGACGCCGGCCAGGCGCAGCCACTTGGCGATCACGCGGAACGAGATGCCGTGGTTCTTCTGGCGGGTGTAGGTGCCGTGGCCGGCGCGGTGCATGTGCAGCACCATGTCATTCTCGCGGCACCAGTTGGAGATGGACTGGATCGCGGTCCAGCCGACGATCAGGTCCACCATCACGATGCAGGAGCCGAGCTCGCGGGCGAAGTCGGCGCGGCGATACATCTCCTCCATGGTGCCGGCGGTGATGTTGAGATAGTGCCCCTTCACCTCCCCGGTCTCGGCCTGGGCCTTGTTGACGGCCTCCATGCAGTAGAGGAAACGGTCGCGCCAGTGCATGAACGGTTGCGAGTTGATGTTCTCGTCGTCCTTCACGAAGTCGAGGCCACCCTTCAGGCCCTCGTACACCACGCGGCCATAGTTTTTGCCGGACAGGCCGAGCTTCGGCTTGGTGGTGGCGCCCAGCAGCGGGCGGCCGAATTTGTCGAGGCGCTCGCGCTCCACCACGATGCCGGTGGGCGGGCCGCGGAACGTCTTCACATAAGCCACCGGCAACCGCATGTCTTCCAGGCGCGCGGCCTTCAGCGGCTTGAACGAGAACACGTTGCCGATGATGGAGGCGGTGAGGTTGGCGATGGAGCCTTCCTCGAACAGGTCGAGGTCGTAGGCCACCCAGCAGAAATACTGGCCCGGCTGGCCCGGCACCGGCTCCACCTTGTAGGCCTTGGCGCGGTAGGTGTCGGCGGCGGTGAGGCGGTCGGTCCACACCACGGTCCAGGTGGCGGTGGAGCTTTCGCCGGCGACGGCGGCGGCGGCCTCGATGGGGTCCACGCCCTCTTGCGGGGTGATGCGGAACAAGGCGAGGACATCGGTGTCCTTGGGCTGGTAGTCACCGTCCCAGTAGCCCATCTGGGCGTACTTCAGGACGCCGGCGGCGTACCTCTTCTTGGAGTCTTTGATCTGCCCGATGGCGGCGTCGGCACCCATGATGGCGGCCCTCCTGTTTTGTTGGACGAAAGTTGCATGAGGTCCGGATTTAGGTAAAGTTGAATGAGCTGAACAACGTATTCAGGAAAATTGAATATGGCGGTGCACTGGACCTTGAAGCAGTTGCGCCTCGTGGCCCTCGCCGCGGCCTCCGGCTCCTATGCGAAAGCCGCGCAGGAGCTGGGTTTGAGCCCACCGGCGGTGACCGCCCGCATGAAGGCGCTTGAGGATGGGCTGGGGGTGCCGGTGTTCGAGCGCATCGCCGGCAAGCTGCGACCGACCGCCGCGGGACGTGAGCTGATTGCTGCGTCGCAGCGTGTCTCCCAGGCGCTGGCCGACGCCGAACGGGCGATCGCGGCGCTGAAGAGCCCGGACGCCGGCTCGGTGGTGGTGGGGGTGGTGTCCACGGCCAAGTATTTCGCGCCCATGGCGCTGGCCGCGTTCCGCAGGCGCCATCCCGGCATCGAGCTGAAGCTCGCCATCGGCAACCGCTCGGAGATCATCGCCGGGCTGGAGAGCCTCGATTTCGACCTGGCTGTGATGGGCCGCCCGCCGGCCGAGCTGGACGCCGAGACCGAAGTGATCGGCGATCATCCCCATGTGGTGATCGCGCCGCCCGAGCACCGGCTGGTGCGGCGGCGGGGCCTGTCACCCCACGACCTGGCGCGGGAGCCGTTCCTGGTGCGCGAGCAGGGCTCGGGCACCCGCATCCTGATGGAACGGGTGTTCGACGCGGCGGGAGCGCCGCCGCCGCCCATCGCCATGGAGATCGGCTCGAACGAGACCATCAAGCAGGCGGTCATGGCTGGGCTCGGCCTCTCGTTCATCTCCGCCCACACGGTGGCGGCGGAGGTGGCCGACGGGCGCCTCTCGGTGCTGAGCGTGGCCGGCCTGCCGGTGATGCGGCAATGGCTGGTGGTGCGGGCGCGGGAAAAGCGGCTGCTGCCGGCGGGGCGGGCGCTTCAGGCCTTCCTGGCCGAGGAGGGCGGCAGCTTCCTGCCGGGGATGCCGGACCCGGCGGGCGTCAGGCGGCCCGGGGGTGGGCATCCGGATCGCGGATAGGAGACGGCGGGTGCGCCGAAGCGCACCCGCCGCAGGAAGGGACGATCAGGGCGGCGAGAATCCCTTCCTGTGCCGAAGCCTGCCGGTGCAGGCGATGTGACGGCGCGCCGGGGCCCGGGCGGGGGAACGCCTTTCGGGCCATGGGCGGATGGCGGCTGCGCCAGATGAATGCGCCAGATGAAGGAGGGCGGCGGGTGTGCCGAAGCCCACCCGCCGCGAGGAAGGGACGATCAGGGCGGCGAGAATCCCTTCCTTCCGGGAGCCGCCCGGGGATGTGTTCCCCCGGGCGGCGATCTCAGTCTTCGTCCTCCGGTCCCCCGCCGCCGGGGGGCGGCGGCGGGGGTGGAGGGAGGAACCGGCCCCCAAGAGGCGGCGGCAACAGGGACGGTCCCAGACGGGCTACGCGCTCCAGCTGCTGGGGGGACAGCTTGGCCTTCAGCGCGGCGGTTGATCGGGCGAGGCGTTCGCCGGCGCGGCCCTGCGCCTGCAGGGTGTCGGCGAGGGTCTCGATGGCGGCGAACGCCGCCGGCGAGGTCGCCGGGGCGACGGCGGGCGCCGGGCCGCCCGGAGGTGGCGGCGGTGGCGGAGGTGGCGGCGGGGCGCTCGCCTGGAGCGCGTCGGTGAAATCGCGCCAGGCGTCGAGCTGGTCGGCGCGGATGCCGATGGCGGTTTCGGCGCTGGCGAGGGCCCGGGCGAAGCCGAGCGGATCGGGCCGCCGGCCGGGAGGACCCGCGCGGTGATCGCGGGGGCGGTCGAAGGAGGGGGGGCCGCGCGGCGGCTCCGGGCGCAGGTCGCCCGAAGCGAGGCGCGGGCCACCGGGGCCGGGCATCGGCGGCGCGGCAAAAGGCGCTTCCAGGGCCGCCATCCGCATCGGGCCGGAGGCGGACATGGGCAGGCGATCCTGGGTCTTGCCGGAGCTGCTCTGCGCGGCGGCGGCGCCCACCAGGCAAACCGCCACGCCGGCCAGCAGCAGGACCCGTGCGCTTCGAAGCGTCATCTCGATCGCCTCTCGTTCATTGCGATGGGCCGACTGTCGCTCGCTCCTGTTGCCGCCGAAGGTCTGCCGGTATCCCAAGGTGTCTGCCGCGCCCGGATTTGTAACCCAATGTTGCCCTGGCGGGCCTGGCAAAGGACTGTTGCACGGGACGGTGCCGGCGCACGGGTGGCGTGGCTATGGTCGCGGGGAGGCAGGAGCATGAGACCCGTGGAGAGTGGTGCCCATATTCTCGTCGTCGATGACGACCAGGAAATCCGCAAGCTGCTGGGCCGCTACCTCGTGGGCCAGGGCTTTCGCGTCACCACCGCCGGGGATGGGCGGGAGATGGGCGAGAAGCTCGCCACCCAGCGGATCGACCTCGTGGTGCTCGACCTGATGCTGCCCGATGCCTCCGGCCTCGACCTGTGCCGGGATCTGCGCGGCACCTCGGCGGTGCCGGTCATCCTGCTCACGGCGCTGAAGGAGGATGTGGACCGGATCATCGGCCTCGAGATCGGCGCCGACGATTATCTCGGCAAGCCCTTCAACCCGCGCGAGCTGGTGGCGCGCATCCGCGCCGTGCTGCGGCGGAGCGCGCCGAGCGAGCCGGAGCCGTCGGCGCCGCGCGCCTTCCGCTTCGCCAGCTTCCGCGCCGAGCCGGACCTGCGGCGCGTCACCGCGGCGGACGGGGGCGAGGTGGCCCTCACCGGCGCCGAATTCGATCTGCTGATGGCGTTCCTGGAGCGGCCGGGGCGCATTCTCTCCCGCGACCAGCTGCTCGACATCACCAAGGGCCGCGAGGCGGGCCCGTTCGACCGCTCGGTGGATGTGCTGGTGAGCCGCCTGCGCCGCAAGCTCGGCGACCAGGGCAATTACCAGATCCTCAAGACGCTGCGGAATGGCGGCTACCAGCTCGCGGTGCGGGTGGAACTGGAGGAGGCGTCGTGAAGACCCTGCGCGCCCAGGTCACGGCGGTGCTGGTGGTGGCGATGGTGCTGGTGGTGGCGTTCGCCAACGTGGCCTCCTTCTTCATCGCCGCGCCCCCCGGCCCGCCGCCGGACATGGCCGACGACGCCGCGGCGCAGATGGCGTTCGCGGCCGATCTGGCGGCGCGGGCCGGCTTGGATGGGGAGCTGGTCGGCGGGGCCGCGGCGGGGCTGCGCGCGCTGCCGCCGGAGGGCGAGATCAATGCGTTCGCCACCCGGCAGCTGGGGGAGGCGCTGGCGCGGCTCGGCAAGCCGTTCCCGGTGCGGGTGGTGAGCCCGCGGGAGGGCGGGCCGCCGCTGGCGGCGGCTGAGCTCCCCGATGGCCGATGGCTGGTCATGCGGAGCGGCTTCCGTGGCCCGTTGCCGCCGCCGGGCGCTCCCGGGCCTCCTGGCTGGAAGCTCTCCCTCGCCACCTGGTTCATCCTGATGGTGGCAGGCATCACCCTGGTGGTGGTGGTGGTGATGCGGCGCATCATGAAGCCGCTTTCCCTGATCGAGGATGTGGCGGCGCAGATCGGGCCGGATGGCGAGCCGCCGGTGCTGCCGGAGGAGGGGCCGGCGGAGGTGCGGGCCGCCGCCGCCGCCATCAACCGGCTGTCGGCGCGGCTGAAGGCGGCCATGGACAGCCGCATGCGCATCGTCGCCGGGGCCGCCCACGACCTGCGCACCCCGCTGACCCGCATGCGCCTGCGCGCCGAGTTCATCGCCGACGACGAGGAGCGGGCGCAATGGCTGTCCGATCTCGCCGAGCTCGATCGCATCGCCGACAGCGCCATCCGCCTGGTGCGCGAGGAGGTGGAGGCGGGACCCGGCCAGCCGGTGCGCCTCGACCTGTTGGTGGCGGAGGTGGTGGCGGAGCTGGCCGAGGCCGGCCGGCCGGCGGTGCTGCTGAAGGCCGAGCCGGCCACCGTGCCCGGCCGGCCGCTGTCGCTGAAGCGGGCGGTGCGCAACCTCGTGGTCAATGCCGCCACCCATGGCGGTGGGGCGCGGGTGGCGGTGCTGCTCGATGCCAGGGGCGGGGGGTCTAAAGGCACCGGCCGGCCGGTCGGTGCCCCCCTGTGCGGGAAGGGGGGCGGCGCGCGGGCGGTGCTGAGCATCGAGGATGACGGGCCGGGCATTCCCGAGGCCCTGATGGGGCAGGTGTTCGAGCCGTTCTTCCGGGTCGATCCGGCGCGCCAGGCGAAGATCCCCGGCGCTGGCCTGGGGCTGGCCATCGCCAACGAGATCATCGGCCGCCACGGCGGCCGGCTCACCCTGGTGAACCGGCCCGGCGGCGGGCTGGTGCAGCGGGTGGAACTGCCGGCGGTGGCGCCGGAGGCGGAGCCTTCCGGAGCATGACCGCGCCGCTCCGGTGAAGCCGCCGGGGGCGGGACGACCCGGCGCGCATGCAAAGGCCCGGCGCGCGGGCCGGGCCTTCGGGAACGGTGAGGGCGTTCGGTTCAGCGCGTGGGCACCGGCTTTTCGCCGCGATAGTCGTAGAAGCCCCGCTGGGTCTTGCGGCCGAGCCAGCCGGCCTCGACATACTTCACCAGCAGCGGGCACGGGCGATACTTGGAATCGGCGAGCCCCTCGTGCAGCACCTGCATGATGGCGAGGCAGGTGTCGAGGCCGATGAAGTCGGCGAGCTGCAGCGGGCCCATGGGGTGGTTGGCGCCGAGCCGCATGGCCTTGTCGATGGCATCCACCGAGCCCACGCCTTCGTACAGCGTGTAGATGGCCTCGTTGATCATCGGCAGCAGGATGCGGTTGACGATGAAGGCCGGGAAGTCCTCGGCCACCGCATAGGTCTTGTGCAGGCTGGAGACGAAGCCCTTGGCCAGCTCGAAGGTGGCGTCGTCGGTGGCGATGCCGCGCACCAGCTCCACCAGCTCCATGATCGGCACCGGGTTCATGAAGTGAACGCCGATGAAGCGCTCGGGCCGGTCGGTGGCGGCGGCGAGGCGGGTGATGGAGATGGAGGAGGTGTTGGAGGCGAGCAGCGTTTCCGGCCGCAGCACCTTGCACAGGCCGCTGAAGATCTTGTGCTTCACCTCTTCCCGCTCGGTGGCCGATTCGATCACCAGGTCGGCGGGAAGCAGGTCCTCGGTGGTGGGGGCGGCGTGGATGCGGGCGATGGCGGCCTGGCGCGCGTCCTCGGTGATATGGCCCTTCGAGACCTGCCGCGCCATGTTGCCGTTGATGGTGGCGATGCCGGCCTTGATGCGCTCGGGGTCGACGTCGTTGAGGAAGACGTCGTAGCCGGCCAGGGCGGACACGTGGGCGATGCCGTTGCCCATCTGGCCCGCGCCGATAACCCCGACCTTCTTGATCTCGATCGGCATGATTCTCTCGTTTCGCCTTGGGGGGCCGGGGAGCGGCGCCCGGATGAGGAGGGCCGGGGGCAGGGGCCCCGCGGCGGTCGTGATGTCCACCGGCAGGCGCGGATGCGCAAGCTCCCGCGCGCCGCCGGGACCGGCCGCTCGCGGGAGCGGCCGGCGTGCCGGGCGTCAGCCCTTGAGCTTGGCGATCTCGGCCTTGAGCTCTGGTACCACCACGTTGATGTCACCCACGAGACCGTAGTCGGCGACCTGGAAGATGGGCGCCTCCTCGTCCTTGTTGACAGCGACGATGACCTTGGAGTCCTTCATGCCCGCCAGGTGCTGGATGGCGCCGGAAATGCCGAGCGCGATATACAGCTCGGGAGCCACCACCTTGCCGGTCTGGCCCACCTGCCAGTCGTTCGGCGCGTAGCCGGCGTCCACGGCGGCGCGCGAGGCGCCGACGGCGGCGCCCAGCTCGTCCGCCAGGGGCTCGATCAGCTCGGCGAACCGCTCGCGCGAGCCGACCGCGCGGCCGCCCGATACGATGATCTTGGCGGCGGTCAGCTCGGGCCGGTCGGAGGCGGCGATGGCTTCCTCCACGAAGGTGGTGAGGGCCGGGTCGGCCGCCACCGCCACGCTCTCCACCGGCGCCGCGCCGCCCTCTGCGGTGGCGGCGAAGGAGGCGGTGCGCACCGTGATGACCTTCTTGGGGTCGGTCGACTTCACGGTCTGGATGGCGTTGCCGGCGTAGATGGGACGCTCGAACGTGTCGGCGGACTCCACCTTGATGATGTCGGAGACCTGCATCACGTCGAGCAGGGCCGCGACGCGGGGCAGGACATTCTTCGCCGCCGCCGTGGAGGGGCCGACGATGGCGTCGTAGCCCCCCGCCAGCGAGACGATCAGCGCCGCCAGCGGCTCGGCCAGGCGATGGGCATAGAGCGCATCGTCGGCGAGCAGCACCTTGTTGACGCCTTCGAGCTTGGCGGCGGCCTCGGCCACCGCCTTGGCGTCCTTGCCGGCCACCAGCACGTCCACCGGCGCGCCGAGCGCGGCGGCGGCGGTCAGGGCCTTGGCGGTGACGCCGTTGAGGGTGGAATTGTCGTGTTCCGCCAGAAGCAAAGTCGCCATCAGATCACCCCCGCCTCGTCCTTGAGCTTCGCCACCAGTTCGGCCACCGAGGCCACCTTCACGCCCGCCTTGCGGCCGGCCGGCTCCGCGGTCTTGAGCACCTGGAGGCGCGGCGCCACGTCGACGCCGTAGTCCGCCGGGGTCTTGTCGGCGATGGGCTTCTTCTTGGCCTTCATGATGTTGGGCAGCGAGGCATAGCGCGGCTCGTTGAGGCGCAGGTCGGTGGTGACGATGGCCGGGCCCTTCAGCTTGATGGTCTGCAGGCCGCCGTCGATCTCGCGGGTGATGGCGAAACCGCCGTCTTCCACGACCACCTTGGACGCGAACGTGCCCTGCGGCCAGCCCAGCAGCGCGGCGAGCATCTGCCCGGTCTGGTTGGCGTCGTCGTCGATGGCCTGCTTGCCGAGGATCACGAGGCCGGGAGCTTCCTCGCCCACCACGCCCTTCAGGATCTTGGCGACGGCGAGCGGCTCCACCACGGCGTCGGTCTTCACCAGGATGCCGCGGTCGGCGCCCATGGCGAGCGCGGTGCGCAGGGTCTCGGAAGCCTGGGCCGGGCCGATGGACACCGCCACCACCTCGGTCGCCTTGCCGGCTTCCTTGAGGCGCAGCGCCTCTTCCACCGCGATTTCGTCGAACGGATTCATCGACATCTTGATGTTGGCCAGCTCGACGCCCGAGCCGTCCGACTTCACCCGCACCTTGACGTTGTAGTCCACCACCCGCTTCACGGGCACCAGGATCTTCATAAAGGCGTGCTCCCCGTCTGACGACATGGAAGTCCGGACGCGCGCGAGCCGCGCCGGATGCTCCCCTTCCCTCGGGTTCCCTGCGATGCAGCAAACCTTGGGGCCGGCAACGTAGGAGGGGGCCGAAAACCTGTCAACGCTCGCGAAATCGTTGCGGCACGCGCGCAAAGGTTCAGTGGTCGCGCCGGCGCTCGCACGGGACGGACGGCACCCCGGACGGATCCGGGTCGAGCAGGGCGACACCGGGCCGGCGCATCACCGTCACCAGCGCCGCGCCCGCCGCGAAGCCGCCCAGGTGGGCCCACCAGGCGGTGTCCTGGTCCCCGGCCGCCACCGCCTGCCAGATCTGCACCGCCAGCCAGGCGCCGATCACCAGATAGGCCGGCACCCGCAGCGGCAGCTTCAGGAACACCAGCGCCCACAGCCGGATGTTCGGGTGCAGCACCAGATAGGCGGCGATGACCCCGGCCACCGCGCCCGAGGCCCCCACCAGCGGCGCTTCCGAGTGCGGCTGCGCCAGCACGTGGGCGAGGCCGGCCGCCACCCCGCACAACAGGTAGAAGGCGAGGAAGCGCAGGTGGCCCATGGCATCCTCCACGTTGTCGGCGAACACCCACAGGAACGCCATGTTGCCGGCGAGATGCAGCCAGCTTCCATGCAGGAACATGTAGGTCGCCAGGGTCAGGTCGGGCGGTGGCGCCAGATAGCCCTCGGGCAGCACCGCGGCGCCGCAGACCACCGCCGGAATGGCGCCGAACGAGATCAGCCCGGCTTCCACCGGCGCCCCGGAAAAACCCTGCTGCAGCAGGGCGTACACCGCCACGTTGAGGGCGATGAGGGCATAGGTCACATAGGGCCGGCGCACATGCTCCAGCGGGTTGATGTCGGCGATGGGCACGAACATGGCGGGCCTCGGCGCGGGGGCGGCCTGCCGGGCAGGCTGGCGAGCCTACCGCACCGCGGCGATGGGGGGAACCGGGGCAAGGCGGCGCCTGGCCCGTCATGAGCCGGCCAGGCGTGCGCGGCTTCAGCGCCCGCCGCCCGGCACCCACAAGACGTCGCCGGCGCCGCGCCCGTTGGCGTAGCGGCTCGCCACGAACAGCAGGTCCGAGAGGCGGTTCATGTAGTGGATGGCGGGCGCGCCCACGGCCTCGTCCGCGCTGTGGGACAGCGCCACCATCTCGCGCTCGGCGCGCCGGCAGATGGTGCGGGCGAGGTGCAGGTGGGCGGCGGCCGGCGAGCCGCCCGGCAGCACGAACGAGGTGAGGGGGGCGAGCGCGCCGTTGAGCGCGTCGATGTCCTGTTCCAGCCGCTCCACCTGGGCCGGCACGATGCGCAGGGCGGCGCCGGGCGCCTCGTTGTCGGCGGCGGGGGTGCACAGGTCGGCGCCAAGGTCGAACAGGTCGTTCTGGACGCGGTTCAGGATGACATCCAGGGCCGGCTCCCCCGCCAGATGCAGCCGGGCGATGCCGAGGGCGGCATTGGTCTCGTCCACGGAGCCGTAGGCCGCGACCCGCAGGTCGTATTTCGCCACCCGGGCGCCGGTGCCGAGCCCGGTGGTGCCGTCGTCGCCGGTGCGGGTGTAAATCTTGTTCAGTTTCACCATGGACGGTCTGCTTTCCTCGTCAGGATGGGGAAGGTGGCGGAGCGGGACGCGGCTCAGCCATGGAGCGCCAGCGCGGTGGCGGCCACCAGCACCACGGCGATAAGCTGGAACAGCACGCGCAGACGCATCAGCCGCTGGGTGCGGCGGGGGGAGCCGCCGGTGGCGAAGGTGATGAGGCCCAGCACCAGAACACCGGCGACGGCGGCGAGGGCGAGCGGAATGAAGAGGTAGATCGACCAGTGCAGCATGGCGGCGTCTCCTTCGCGCACCGGTTTTTCCGGCACGCATTTCATTCTTGTCCACGCTCCGGCGCTGGTGGCGCCGGCCGCGGCCTGCGTTCGCTCCCCGCGTGCCGGACGCGGCGCCGCGTCAATTGAGGACGACGATCGCTCCGTTGAGGCTGGCGGCGTAGCATACCCAAAGAAGATACGGCACCAGCAGCACCCCGGCGAGGGTGTCCACCCGCCACGCGGCGTGGAGGGCCAGGGCGAGGGCGGCCGCCAGCGCCAGGATGACCGCGAAGCCGGCCGCCGGCGCGTGAAGGCCGAAGAACACCGGCGACCACAGGGCATTGAGCGCGAGCTGGAGCAGGAAGAGGCCGAGCGCTGCCCGCCGTCCGGGCACGGCCGGCGGGCGGCTCCACAGCCGCCACAGGGCGAGCGCCATCAGCAGGTAGAGCAGGGTCCAGGCCGCGGGGAAGACGGCGTTGGGCGGTGTCCAGGCGGGCTTGGCGAGTCCCGCGTACCAGCCGGGAATGGCGGGCGCGGTCACGGCGCCGCCGATGGCGGCGACCACCGTGACCAGGGCCACGCAGGCGGCGAGCCGCAGCACGGCCCCGCCAAACGGGGAAAGGAATGAACTTGATGTCACGGCACAGGCTCCAGCTGGGCGCCGCGCCCGCCGGCGCGGCGCATGCGACCTGGGCTTGGCCCCGCCGTCACTTTGCGATGTGCTGGGCGATCTCGTCCACCGGCAGCTTCACCAGATCCTTCGCCACCTCGCCGACCACGAGGGCCCTGGCCTGTGCGCCGAGGGCCTCGCGCAGGACGCCAAGGGCCTTGGGGGGCGCCACCAGCAGCAGGCGGCGCACGTCCCCGGCGCCGGCGAGCGCATCCACCCGCTGCGCCAGCCGCTTCAGGAATGCGGTCTCGGCCTCGGTGTGCAGGTCCGTCGTCTCCACGGCGCTGCGCGACACGCCGGCCGATTCGTGCACGCGGCCGGGCCGGTCGGTGCCCTGCGCCGCGGTGCTGGCGTGGGGCTCCGCGAAGGTCTCGACCACCGCCAGCCTGGGCTGCGGGGCGATGCCCGAATCAGCCAGCAGCAGCGCCTTGGCGCCATCGGCCACCACGACCAGGCGGTTCGAGTTGCTGAGCGCACCCATGACGTTTCTCCTCGGTTTCCGCTTGCGCGTCCCGCCTTCCGGGGCGGCTTCGCGCGTGTCCTCCAGACTTGGCCCAGCGCGCCGGCCGCGCCTTGCGCCGGATCAAGCCCCGTTCTTAGGCGGCCCGGCACGGTCGATGACCGGCGCGGAGCGCCATGTGAAGCTTCCGCCGGAAGGCCGGCGCCGTAAAGGCCCGTGGTGGCCGATCGGGGACGGGCGGGACCGGCCGCCGGGGAGAGCCGGCGCTTGCATCGCGGGCCGCGCACGTGAGACGATATGAGCTCCAGTTGCGCCCGGCCTTGGGAAAGCGGCGGTCGAGGTCCCGCCGGGCGTGCGTTTCGAGGGGAAGGGACGATGCCTTTTCTCGTCAGGTTCCTGGTTGTTCACGCGGCGGTTGGGGTGTCGCTGGCGGTGCTGTTCGTCGGCGCCCTGGTGGCGTTCGATGTCGCCAGTCTCGGCACGCTGCTGCGCACGTCCCAGGACGGTGCGTTGGCGCTGGTGCTGCTCACGTTCGGTCTGGGCGTCACCTTCGGCAGCGTGCAGATGGGGTTCGCCGTGATGCTCATGAGCGATGGCGAGGAGCCGCCGCGCGGCCGCCGGGTGCTGACGCGTCTCGTGCCGCGGACGGTCAAGGTCGTCGCCGGCCGCTGAGCCCGGGCCACCGCCAGCGCGCAGTGCCGCGCCGGCGGGAGGGGATGGGGCCGAGGCCCCGCCGGCAGCTGCCGGCAGGGGCGGGTTGGCGTTTGTCGCCGCTCAGCGGCTCCGTCCCGGAGTGCCCTCGCCTGTGACGGGATCGTGTCTCCGACTGATCCCTTGCCCGTCACGGCTGTTGGCCCGTCACCGGTCCCGGCCTTGGTCCAGCGTCGGCTTGGGTCCGGCGTCGGCTTGGGTCCGGCGTCGGCCGGTCACTTGTCCTTGCGGCGCATGGCTTCGGCCAATGCGGCGCCGAATGCGCCCTGGCTCGATCCCTTGCCGGATCCCTTGCCGGATCCTTGGCCGGATCCTTGGCCCGCCCCCTGGCCTTTGCCCGGGTCGCGACCGCCGTGGCGCGGATCGCGGGTGCCGGTGCCAGAGGGGGCGCCGTCGCGCGCCCTGCCATCGCCGCTGCTGCCGGCGGGGCGTGCGCCCGCATCGTCCTTGCGCATGGAGAGGGCGATGCGCTTGCGCTTCACGTCCACGTCCACCACCCGCACCTTCACCACGTCGCCGGCCTTGACCACCTCGTGGGGGTCCTTGACGAAGCGGTCGGCCAGCGCCGAGACGTGGACCAGCCCATCCTGGTGTACGCCGATATCCACGAAGGCGCCGAAGGCGGCCACGTTGGTCACGGTGCCTTCCAGCACCATGCCGGGCTTGAGGTCGCTCATCTCGTGCACCCCCTCGGCGAAGGTGGCGGTCTTGAACGCCGGGCGCGGGTCGCGGCCGGGCTTTTCCAGCTCCGACAGAATGTCGCGCACGGTGGGCAGGCCGAACCGTTCGTCCACGAAGGTGCGCGGGTCCAGCGCCTTCAGCGCCGCCGTGTCGCCCATCAGCGCGCGCACGTCGCGGCCGCAGGCGGCAACGATCTTCTTGGCCACCGCATAGGCTTCCGGGTGCACCGCCGAGGCGTCGAGCGGCTCGGCGCCGTCGGGAATGCGCAGGAAGCCCGCCGCCAGCTCGAAGGTGCGCGGGCCGAGCCGGGACACCTTCAGCAGCTCCTTGCGGGTCTTGAAGGCGCCGACCGTGTTGCGATGGGCGACGATGGCTTCCGCCAGCGACGCGCCAAGGCCCGACACCCGCGCCAGCAGGGAGGCAGAGGCGGTGTTGAGGTCCACGCCCACGGCGTTCACCGCATCCTCCACCACCGCGTCGAGGGCCTTGGCGAGGCGCGCCTGGTCCACGTCGTGCTGGTACTGGCCGACGCCGATGGACTTGGGCTCGATCTTCACCAGCTCCGCCAGCGGGTCCTGCAGGCGGCGGGCGATGGAGACGGCGCCGCGCAGCGACACGTCGAGGTCCGGCATCTCGGCGGCGGCGGTGGCGGAGGCGGAATAGACCGAGGCGCCGGCCTCGCTCACCACCACCTTGATGGGCTTTCGGCCCGCCGCATCCGCCGGCAGCGCCGCCAGCAGGTCGGCGGCGAGCTTGTCGGTCTCGCGGCTGGCGGTGCCGTTGCCGATGGCGATCAGCTCCACGCTATGCTTGCGGATGAGGTGGGCCAGCTCGGCGCTGGCGCCCTGCACGTCGTTGCGCGGCTGGAACGGATAGACCGTGCTGGTCGCCAGCACTTTGCCGGTGCCGTCCACCACCGCCACCTTCACGCCGGTGCGGATGCCGGGGTCGAGCCCCATGGTGGCCCGCGATCCGGCCGGGGCCGCCAGCAGCAGGTCCTTGAGGTTGCGGGCGAAAACGCGGATCGCTTCCTCTTCCGCCTTGTCCCGCAGCTCGCCCATGAGGTCGATGGTGAGGTGAAGCGAGAGCTTCACGCGCCAGGCCCAGCGCGCCACGTCCAGCAGGAAGGCATCGGCCGGGCCGCCGTTCGCCAGGGGAATCTCATAGGCTTCGGCGACGATGCGCTCCACCGGCTTGACCGGGGCGGTGGCGTCTTCGTCCACCACCAGGTCGAGGGTGAGCATCTCCTCGTTGCGGCCGCGCAGCATGGCCAGCACGCGGTGGCTGGGGGCGGTGGCCCACTTCTCGGCGTGGTCGAAATAGTCGCGGAACTTGGCGCCCGCCTCCTCCTTGCCCTCGGCCACCTTGGCCTTCAGCACGGCGCTGGTCTTCATGTGGCTGCGCAGGCGGCCCACCAGCTCGGCATTCTCGGCGAAGGTCTCCACCAGGATGTCGCGGGCGCCGTCGAGGGCGGCCTTCACATCGGCAACCTGTTCGTTCAGGAAGCGGGCGGCGAGCTCGGCCGGCACCGCCCGGCGGTCGGCGAGCAGGGTCTCGGCCAGCGGCCCCAGCCCCTTCTCGCGGGCGATCTCGGCCTTGGTGCGGCGCTTGGGCTTGTAGGGCAGGTAGAGGTCTTCAAGCTCGGCCTTGGTGGCAACGGCGACGATCTTGGCGCGCAGCGCGTCGGAGAGCTTGCCTTGGCCCTCGATGGAGGCGAGCACGGTGGCCCGGCGCGCTTCCAGCTCGCGCAGGTAGGCAAGGCGCTCCTCCAGGGTGCGCAGCTGGGTGTCGTCCAGGCCGCCGGTGACCTCCTTGCGATAGCGGGCGATGAAGGGCACGGTGGCGCCTTCATCCAGCAGGCCCACCGCGGCGTTCACCTGCGCCGGGCGGGCGCTGATCTCGCCGGCGATGATGCGGGCGATCGCTTCGGTATCACCTCGGGCTGGGACGGCCATGTGGGCTCCTCGACGCTTGAGTGCGGGGGCACGGCCTTAGCCCAGGGTTGCGGCGCTGTCACGGCAGCGGCGCCCGGACGCCACAGGAAAGGCGCCGCCGCCGGGCCTCACGCCGAGAGGATCACTTCCATGGCGTCGGCGAAGCGGTCGGCCTGGTCGATCGTCAGGCACAAAGGCGGGCGCACCTTCAGCACATGGCCGAGAGGACCGGCGGCGCCGATGAGAATGCCCTTGTCCCGCAGCCGGTTGATGAGGGCCGTGGCACCCGCCGGGTCGGCCGCGCCGTCGCCGGGCGAGACGATCTCGACCCCGAGGTAGAGCCCGGCCCCGCGCACCTCCCCCAGGGCCGGGCAGCGCCCGCGGGCGGCGCCGAGCCGCGCGACGATGTGGGCGCCGACGGTCCGGGCCTTCTCCATCAGCCCGTCCTCGGCGATGGCGTCGAGCACGGCGAGCCCCGCGGCGCTCGCCACCGGGTTGCCGCCGAAAGTGTTGAAATAGCCGAACGCATCGGCGAACCGCGCCAGCAGTTCCGGCCGGGTCACCACCCCGCCCATGGGAAAGCCGTTGCCCATGGGCTTGCCCATGGTCACCACGTCCGGCACCACCCCATGGCGGGCGAAGCCCCACATGTGGGTGCCGGTGCGGGCGAAGCCCGGCTGCACCTCGTCGGCGATCACCATGCCGCCCAGCGCCCGCACCGCGTCGAAGGCCGGGGCCAGGAAGCCGGGCGGATCGGCGTAGACCCCGTCGGACGAGAAGATGGTGTCCACCAGCAGGCCGGCGAAGGGGATGCCGTCCGCCGCCATGGCCTGGGCGGCGGCGGTGACGGCGGCGGCGAAGCCGGCCCCCACGTCGCCGGCATAGTGGCGGGAATGGGGCGGCGGCACGGTGCGAACATGCGCCGGCGGCGCTCCGCTCTTGTAGGAGGAGGGCGACACCTCGGTCACGGCGGTGGTGTTGCCGTGGTAGGCGGTCTCGGTGACGACGATGCCCAGGCCCCCGGTGGCGCCACGGATCAGCCGCAGGGCGAGGTCGTTGCTCTCCGAGCCGGTGCAGGTGAAGGCGACGTTGGTGAGCGGCGCCGGGAAATGGGCCAGCAGCCGCTCGGCATAATCGTGCACCTCGTCGAACAGGTAGCGGGTGTGGGTGTTGTAGCGCCCCATCTGGCGGGCCACCGCTTCCACCACCTTGGGATGGCAATGGCCCACCGAGGGCACGTTGTTGTAGAGGTCGAGATAGGCGCGCCCGTCGGCGGTGAAGATCTCCGCTCCCCTGGCGGCCACCACGTGAAGCGGCTGCTCGTAGAACAGCACGGAGGTGGCGCCGAAGCTCTGGCGCCGGCGGGCCACCAGCGCCGCCACATCGTCGGCGAGGGCGGCGCCGTTGTCCGCGGCGAACGCGTTGAGGGCGAGGATCTGCTGTTTCGCGCGAGCCGTCTGGCCCATGGGTGCACCTATTCTGTCGAGGGGGCCGGCCGTGCGGGCCGATCAGCCGTGGCGGGCGAGGAAGGCATCGGCCAGGGCCAGCGTGCCTTCGGTGTAGGGCAGGCCCATGGCCTGGCCGGTGGGCGTCTCGGCATGGGAGGCGACCCAGGCGGTGAGCTGGATGCGCCGCAGCATCACGAACAGGTCGAGCTGGCTGGAGGCATCCGCCGGCAGCGGCGCTTCGGCGCGGTAGCCCTCCATCCAGGCTGCCTTCAGCGCCGGGACATAGGACTCGTGCTCCAGGAACGAGATCGCCGCCGCGAAATCGAACAGGAACCAGGAGAAGCCGCAGTCGTCGAAGTCGATCAGCGCCAGTGCGTCGCCGTCCACCAGCAGGTTGGCGAGCCGCAGGTCGGCATGCACCAGGCCGAAGCTGTCGGGCTGCGAGAGCGGCCACAGCCTCTCCTTGAGCAGCGCCGCGGTGCGCTCCAGCAGGGCGCGGCCCTCGGCGTCGAGGCCCAGGCTGGCGCGGAAGTCGCCCCAATGGGGGGTGTCGCCGAGGGTGGTGTCGAAGTTCCAGACCTTGCGGGTGAAGCCCTCCGGCCGGGTCCAGCCCCGGGCGTGGGCGTGGAGCCGGGCGTGGATGGCGCCGAGCTGGCGGAACCAGCCCACCAGGTCCTCCCCCTCCGCCGGTTCGCGGCCCTGGAGGAACTCGAAGGCCACCACATGGCGGGTGGTGCCGGCGTCGGCGATGTCGGCGATCAGCCCGCCATCGGCCAGCGGAATGGGGCGCGGGGTGGTGATCACCTCGTCCGCCCGGAGCGCGGCGATCCAGGCCAGCTCGGAGGCGATCTCCGCGCGGCTGTGATAACCGGGCCGGTGGACGCGGAACACCAGCGGGCCGGCCGCCCTGTCGGTGACGCGGAAGGTGGCGTTCTCGGAGATGGTGAGCAGTTTCACGTCGGCGTCGGACCCGAGCCCCCATCGGGGCAGGGCGCCGCGCACGCCGTCTTCGAGCCGCTTCAGGAAATCGTCGTCGTAGAGCATTCCACCCCCTCTTGCGGCTGCCGGTCCAGCAACGCCTTGAACTCTTCCAGCTCCATCACGTTGCAATAGATCATGTTGATGATTTCGAGCTCGGCCGTGTGCAGGGCCATGCTGGCGGCGGCGCAGCAATCCTCCAGCACCACCACGTCGAAGCTCTCGTCGGCTAGGCTGCGCACCGTGGAGGCGACGCACTGGTCGGTGAAGATGCCGGCGCACACCACCGTGCGGATGCCGAGATTGTGCAGGATGAGCCGCAGGTTGGTGCCGGTGAGGGCGGAATCCGTGGTCTTGGTCACCACGATCTCGTCGCCTTGCGGGGCCACCGCGCCGACGATCTGGCTGGCGGGCGCGTCCTTCGGCAGCAGCAGGTTGTTGAAGCCGGGCTTCTTCTGGCTGAGCGAGCGCTCGCGCCCATCGCCGGTGGCGCAGGCGATGCGGGCGTGCAGCACCTCCATGCCGCGGGCCCGGAACGTGGCGAGGGCGGTGGCGATGTTGGGGATCACCACCTCCCTCATGCGGGCGTGGAACGGGGTCCAGGCATCGAAATGGGCCTGTTCCCCGGGCGCCAGGCGCTCGCGCGCGGGGCGCTCCAGATAGGTGTTCTGCACGTCGATGACGAGCAGGGCGGTGGTGGCGGGGGCGAGGTCCGGGTCGTCCGGTTCCGGCGCGGTGGCGTAGTACAAGGAGCGGTGGCGGGTCTTCCAGCCGTTGCGCGGGTGCTCGGTCATTGGTCGCCTCGCTTGCGGGCGATCACCACCTCCACCCGCGCCCGCTCCATGGCCCGGGCGATGGCAAGGGGGGGCGGCTGGTCGGTGACGAGGTGCTGGATGTCGTGCCAGCGGCCCCAGATCGCCAGCGCCTGCTGGGAAAACTTGGTGTGGTCGGCGACGACGATGGTCTCCACCGCGCGCAGCATCATCGCCTTGTAGACCGAGGCGGCGGCGGCCTCGGCCTCGCACAGGCCCTCGGCGGTGATGCCGCTGGCTCCGAGAATGGCCCAGTTGGCGTTGTAGGCCTGCAGGAACTCGCAGGTTTCCGCGCCCACCATCATGCCCTCGCGGCCGTTGTAGCGGCCGGGGCACATGAGCACGGCGATGGTGGGATTGGCCGCCAGCACGGTGGCCACCGAGAACGAGTGGGTGATGACGGTGATGTCGCGGCACTCCGCCGCCATCCGCCGCGCCACATGGGTGGTGGTGGCGCCGGCGCCGATGGCCACCACCTCGTTGGGCTTGATGAGCCTTGCCGTGGCGGCGGCGATGGCCTCGCGCTCCGCCACCATCAGCTGATGGCGCTCGCTGACGGCGGGCTCAGTGCCCAGCGGGCGCACCGCGCCGCCATAGGTGCGGTTGATGAGGCCTTTCTCGCCGAGCTCGAACAGGTCGCGCCGGATGGTCTCGGTGGAGACGCCGAGCTCGGCCGCCAGCTCCGACACCCGCAGGGTGGAGGAGGCCATCAGCTCGCGCACGATGCGCTCGTGCCGGGCCTTCTTGGAGAGGCGGGCCGGTTCGGCCTCGGGCGCGTCCGGCGGCGGGGTCAGGTCGTCGGTGGTCATGCCGCCCGTGCCCTCCTGAGAATGAGGCCGGCGAGGCCGCCGCCCAGCAGCAGCACCGCCGCCGCCAGCGTCGCCATGGTGCCAAGCGCCGGCACCATGGGCGTGTAGCCCGCCACCATCTTCGCATACAGCCATTTCGGCACGGTGGAATCGGCGCCGGCGGTGTAGAGCGAAAGCGGGAAGTTGCCCCAGGACAAAAGGAAGGCGAACAGGGCGCCCGACCAGATGCCTGGCCACAGCAGCGGCAGGGTCACCTCGCGCATCACCTGCAGCCGGGAGGCGCCGAGGTCGAAGGCGGCTTCCTCCAGGCTCGGGTCGAAGCCATAGACCTTGATGGCGATGACCAGGGTGACCACCGGCACGATCCACACCATGTGGGCGAACACGGCGGTCATCCAGGATGTGGTGATGCCCAGCGCCGAATAGGCCAGCAGCAGCGCCAGCCCCAGCACCGGCTGGGGGAAGAACACCGGCAGCAGGATGAGCTTTTGATAGAGCCTGCGGCCCCGCCACTCATAGCGGGCGAAGGCGAGGGCGCCGAAGAAGGCGATGACCACCGACAGCGCCGTGACCGTCGCCGCCACCAGCAGCGAGTTTTGCACGATCATGGAAATCTCGATGGAATCCAGTGTCTTGCTCCACCATTCGGTGGAGAAGGCGCGGACTGGGAAGGCGAAGTAGCGGGCCTTGGTGACGCTCGCCAGCGCCACGCAGGCGATGGGCAGATAGACCAGCAGCACCACGAACGCGGTCCAGCCGGCGATGAGCACGCGGGACCTGAGCTTGTCCTGTTCCATCAGCGCCTCCCCAGCAGCCGGTCGAGGTCGAGCCGCGCGAACACGGCCAGGGTGAGGGCGCCGATGAAGGCCGTCACCAGCACCGCCAGCGCCGAGCCGAGCGGCCAGTTCTGGGCATAGGTGAAGGCGATCTCGATGTCGTGGGAGATGACGATCACCGATTGCCCGCCGAGAATCTTGGCCTCCGATACCGCGCCGATGGCCAGCACGAAGGTGAGCAGCATGCCGATGAGGATGCCCGGCATGGCCAGCGGCACTTCCACGTCGCGCCAGATCTGGAAGCGGTTGGCGCCGAGGTCGCGGGCGGCGTCGATGAGGTCGCGCGGCACCATGGACAGGCCCAGCGTGAGCGGAAACAGCATGAACGGCAGGTAGGTGTAGACCATGCCGGCGAGGATCATGCCCGGGGTGTAGAGCAGTGTCGGCGCGCCCTCCAGCCCCAGCCATTTCAGGCTTCCGTCGAGCACGCCGTTCTTGATGAAGAACAGCACCCAGCCATAGAGCCGCACGTTCTCCGACACGAACAGCGGGAACACGAACAGCACCGACACCAGCGACGACCAGCGCCCGAACACGAACGCTAGGCCATAGGCGATGGGATAGGCCACCACCGCCAGCAGCGCGCAGGTGAGAAGCGCGAAGCCCACCGACCAGGCGAACGACAGCCACACCGTGTTGCCGGGGGAAAACAGCTCGGCGTAATTGGCCAGGGTGAAGGCGCGGAACACGTCGAACGAGCGCGGCGGCGCGAACGAATAGGCGAGGATGGCCACCAGCGGCGCCAGGAAGCCGGCCGCCAGCAGCACGATGACGGGCAGGGCACAGCGGGCGCCGGCGGCGGCCCACAGCGCGGCGAACCGGGCGCCGGGCGCCGCCCGCGCGGGGCCGGCCGGGGCGGCGGCGGAGAGGGTGGCCTCGCTCATGGCGCTCATGCCTTCACCGAGATGGCGTCGGCCACGTCCCAGCCGAGCCGGACGTTGCGGTTTGCGGCGGTGCCGAGGGCATTGGCGCGGGAGAGCTCCACCAGCATCACCTTGTCGCCCACCCGCACCTGGTACTGGATGCGCGAGCCCAGGGAATATTCATTGTAGACCACGCCTTCCAGGACGTTGTCGGCATGCTCGCCGTCCTTCAGGAAGCGCAGGTATTCGGGGCGGATGACGACGAAGGCGGAGGCGGCCTGGGGGAGGCCGTCGGGGGCAGCGGCACGGAAGGCGCCGGGCACGTCCACGCCGCGCCAGCCCTCGCCCTCGCGCGTCATCTCGATCACGTTCACCTCGCCCACGAACTCGGACACGAAGCGGTCCACGGGGGCGGCATAGATTTCTTCCGGGGTGCCCACCTGCACCAGGCGGCCGGCGCGCATGACGCCGATGCGGTCCGACATCACCATCGCCTCCTCCAGGGAATGGGTGATGTAGATGAAGGTCTTGCCGGTCTCCCGGTGCAGGTCCTTGAGTTCTTTCTCAAGCACCTTCTTGAGCTTGTAGTCGATAGCGGAGAGTGGTTCGTCGAAGAACAGCACTTCGGGGTCATAGGCCAGCGCCCGGGCCAGGGCCACGCGCTGGCGCTCGCCGCCGGAGCATTTCATGACGTTCTTGCCGTAATAGTTCGCCGGCAGGCGCACCACGGCCATCAGCTCCAGCGCCCGCGCCTTTCGGCTCGCGGCATCCACGCCCTTGATCTTCAAGGGGAACTCGATGTTCTGACCGACGCTCATGTGGGGGAACAGGGCCAGCGACTGGAACACCAGGCAGGTGGGGCGCTTGTTGGCGGGCACGTCGTTGATGCGCTCGCCGTGCAGGGTGATGTTGCCCTCGCTCGGCGCCTCCATGCCGGCCAGCATGCGCAGCATGGTGGTCTTGCCGGAGCCGGAGGGGCCGACGATGGTGAAGAATTCCCCTTCGAGGATGTCGAGGTCGATCTTCTCCACGGCGGCGAAGTCGTTGAATGTCTTGCGCACGCCCACGAGCTGAAGGATGGGCTTTCTGTCCTTGGTGGCGCTCACCGTCGTCTCGCTCATGTGTGTCATCCGTGCCTGGGCCGGCGGCGGGGCTGGAACTGGAAGGACGCCCGCGCCGTCGGCGCCCCGCCCCGTCCCCGCGCGGGAGAACAGGGCAGGGCCTGGTGTGGAGGAGGGTGTTCGGCTCAGCCGCGCACGCGCTTTGCGGCGGTCATGATGTCGAGGGCGCGGTCGTAGTCGGGCACGATGTCGTATTCCACCGAGCGCGCCATCTCCTCGTCCAGGCTGTCCCACTGGATGGCCTCCAGCTCGGCCTTTGTGAACAGCTTGAAGCAGTCCGGATTGCCCATCTGGGCGACCGGGTTGAAGGTGCCCTCGGCGAACGCCACGGTGTGCGCGACGTCCGGCTGCTGCACGTATTTCAGGAAGGTCTCCGCCAGCGGCGAGAGCTGGGGATTGTTGACCAGGGAGGTCACCTCGATCCAGGCGATGCCGCCCTTGCCGCCGGCCATGGGGCCCTTGAGCGGGGTGATGCCGCGCATTTCCGGATAACCGTCGGCGCGGGCCGGGGAGACGGAATAGGTGCCGCCGGTGAGGTGAAGGTCGATCTCGCCGGAGATGAGGGCCTGGTTCATGGCGGCGGCATCGCCGATGAGCTTGGCCCCCTTGAACACGCGCTTGGCGGTCTCCTCGAACTTGGCCATTTCGGCCGGCGTGTGAATCTTGAACGGGTCGATACCGGCCACCACGAACAGGCCGAACACGTTCCAGTCATCCGACTCCAGAATGCCGTACCGGCCGGCCAGCTTGGGATCGTTGAACAGGTCCCAGCCCACCTCCTCGGCGGTCTTGCGGGGGATCTTCTTGGTGTTCACCACGAAGGAATAGGGGCCGAAGCGCTGGACCATGCCCAGCAGGTCCTTGCCGCTGTCGTCCATTGCCCATTTATAGGGCGGCTTGAACTGGGGCAGCATCTTGTCGAAATAGGGCTCGAAGGTCGCGCGTGGGAGCGGCTTGATCAGCTTCTCCGGGAACATGACCTTGCGGGCCCAGGGATTGTTCACGTTGATGAGGTCCCACACATTGGTCTCGCCCGCCCGGAGGCGGTTGATCATGGTGGGATCGTTGGTGAGGCTCTCCGCCTTCACCGTGGCGCCGGTGGACTTGCGGAACGGGTCCAGCACCTGGGCCGAATTGTAGCCCTCCCAGCACAGGATGTTCAGCTCCTTGTCCCGGGCCGCGAAGGCCTTGCCGGGATTGAGGAAAGGCCCGCCGGCGAGGGCGAGGCCCCCCGCTGCCATGCCCTTGAGAACCGACCGCCGATTGATCGTCATGGAGTGTGCCTCTGGCTGCTCGCGCGTCTGGAAGGGGGTCCCTGAGCCATGCCTCTCCCGCTGCCGCGCCGGGGCCTCCGGGCGGTCGGTGGTGGTGCTCGAATGTGGGACTCTTGTTGAACTATGTTGGATGCTAAGCGCCATGGCGTGGGCTTTACAACATCTTTTTTGCCGGGCAAGCTGCTTTTGCCGACTTTCGCGCCATGCGGCGGATCTGCACAAAACGCAACCAGGAACAGGAGCACGTCATGTTGAAGGCGCTCGCGGGTCGCACGGTCATCGTCACCGGCGGCAGCAAGGGGATCGGCAAGGGCATCGCCCGGCGCTTTGGCGCGGCCGGCCTCAATGTGCTGGTGGTGTCCCGCTCGCTTGCGGAGGCGCAGGCCACCGCCGCCGCCATCGGTCCCAACGCCTCGGGCTTCGCCGCCGACGTGTCGGACCCGGAGCAGTGCGCGGCGTTCGCCCAGGCGGCGCTCGATCGCTATGGCCGCATCGACGTGCTGTGCGCCAATGCCGGCATTTTCCCCGCCGCCAAGCTGGACGTGATGACCGCAGCCGATTTCGACGCCGTCATGAGCGTCAATCTCAAGGGCACGTTCCTGTCGGTGGCGGCGGTGATGCCGGCCATGAAAGCGGCCCGGTGGGGGCGGATCGTGGTGACCAGCTCCATCACCGGCCCCCTCACCGGCTATCCCGGCTGGGCCCATTACGGCGCCTCGAAGGCCGGCCAGCTTGGCTTCGTGCGCACCGCCTGCATCGAGCTGGCGCCGTGGGGCATCACCGTCAACGCGGTGATGCCGGGCAACATCAGGACCGAGGGGCTGGACGGCCTCGGCGCCGACTACCTGGCGAAGATGGAAGGCTCGATCCCGCTGAAGCGGCTGGGCGGGGTGGACGACATCGCCAACGCCGCCTTGTTCTTCGCCTCCGAGGAGGCCGGCTACATCACCGGCCAGACCCTGGTGATCGACGGTGGCCAGGTGCTGCCGGAATCGCTGATGGCGCTGGAGGAGATGGCGGTGGTGTGAGGCCGGGGCCGGCGCTTCGCGGCGGGGGCGGTGCCGTAGCGCCGGGGCGGCCTCCGGGGCGCCGCGCGGGGACCGGAAACGGCAACGCCCGCCCGGCGTGCTTCACGCGGGGCGGGCGTCGCAGGGGGGATCGTCAGATCAGGCCGCCGACCAGGGCCAGTCCGGCCACGGCCACCGCCGCGCCGGCGCCGCGCACATACTTTTCGCCGTGGGTCTCGCCGAAGCGGCCGATGGCCATGCCAAGGCCGAGGCCCGCCAGGTGCAGCAGGGCCGTGGCGCTCATGAAGCCCAGTCCATAGGCCAGGCCCGAGGCGTCCGCCGGCATTTCCGCGCCGTGGGCGTGGCCGTGGAAAATGGCGAAGAAGCCCACCACGGCCATGGCCACCGCCAGCGGCGCCTTGAGGCCGAACGCCACCACCGCGCCCAGCACCACCACCGACAGGCCGATGCCCAGTTCCACGAACGGTACGTCCACGCCGGAAATGCCGAGCGCGCCGCCCACCGCCATCAGGGCGACGAAGGTGGCCGGCACGGCCCAGATAGCGCGGCCGCCGAGCTGCCAGGCGAAGATGCCCACGGTCACCATCGCCAGCAGGTGGTCGAGGCCGCCCAGCGGATGGGCGAAGCCGTGCGCGAAGCCGTGGGTGGCGCCGACCCCGGTGTGGGCGAAGGCGAGGGTGGGCAGGCCGGTGAGGATCGCCGCCGCCACGGCGGTGCGGGAGAGATGACGCATGGACGGGCTCCTTTGAGTGCTGTTCTGCTTCTGGAAAGGGGTCAACAGATCCGGGGCAACTGGTCGCCAACCAGCATATCGACGATGCGCTCGCCGCCGAAGCGGGTGCGAAGGGTGACGCGGCCGGGACGCCCGGCGGCGACCGTGCCGACGATGGCGGCCTCCCGGCCGAGGGGATGGGCGCGCAGGGCGGCCAGCGCCGCGCCCGCCTGGTCCGGCGGCACCACCGCCAGGATCTTGCCCTCGTTGGCGAGATAGAGCGGATCGAGGCCGAGAATTTCGCAGAAGCCCCGCACCTCCGCCCGCATGGGCAGCGCCAGTTCGTCGAGCGCGATGCCCACCGCGCTCGCCTCCGCCAGCTCGTTCACCACCGCCGCGAGGCCGCCGCGGGTGGCGTCGCGCATCATGCGGATGCCGGGGGCGGCGGCGATGAGCGCGGCGATGAGGCCGTTGAGCGGGGCGCAGTCGCTTGCGATGGCGGTCTCCAGGGCGAGGTCGCCGCGGGCGTTGAGGATGGCGGCGCCATGGTCGCCCAGCAGGCCGTTGACCAGCAGCACGTCGCCGGGGCGCGCCTTGGCGATGCCCACGTCGAGCCCGGCCCGCACCACGCCGATGCCGGTGGTGGTGATGAACAGCTTGTCGCAGGCGCCGCGTGCCACCACCTTGGTGTCGCCGGTGGCGATGGCGACCCCCGCCTCGCGCGCGGTGCGGGCCATGGAGGCGACCACCCGGCGCAGGGTCTCCACCTCCAGCCCCTCCTCGATGATGACGGCGCACGACAGGGCCACCGGCTCGGCGCCGCCCACCGCCAGGTCGTTCACGGTGCCGCAGACCGCCAGGGTGCCGATGTCGCCGCCGGGGAACACCAGCGGGTCCACCACGAAGCTGTCGGTGGTGAAGGCGAGCCGGTCGCCCCGCGCCGCCAGCGCCGAAAGCTCGAACCGCGCCTGGTCCTCGGGCGCGGCGCGGCCGTCGCCGGAGAAGGCGGACAGGAACACGTCGTCGATCAGGTCGCGCATGGCGCTGCCGCCGCCGCCGTGGGCGAGGGTGATGGTCTTGGCCGCCAGCGCGCGGCGGGCCGGGCCGGGAGGGGCGCTCATGCCGCCTCTCCCCGCAGGCCGCCATATTGGTAATAGGCGGCGCACGAACCCTCCGACGACACCATGAGGGCGCCGAGCGGGGTTTCCGGCGTGCAGCCCTTGCCGAACTCGGGGCAGGCCCAGGGCTTGGCCGCGCCGGTGAGCACCTCGCCGCAGCGACACTGGGCCGGGTCCGCCACCTTCACGTCGGGCACGGCGAACCGCCGCTCCGCGTCGAAGGCGGCGTAGGCGTCGGCGAGCCGCACCCCGGACCCGGCGATGGAGCCGAGGCCGCGCCACTCGAACGTGGCGCGCGGCGTGTAGACGGCGCGGACCGCCTCCAGCGCCGCGGGGTTGCCGTGCTCCGGCACCACGCGGGCGTACTGGTTCTCGATTTTCGCCTGTCCCGCCTCGATCTGCCGCAGCACCATCAGCAGCGATTGCAGCAGGTCGATGGGCTCGAACCCGGCCACCACCAGCGGCTTGCCGAACTCTTCGGCGATGAAGCGGTAGGGCGCGGTGCCGATGACCATGGAGACATGGCCGGGGCCGATGAAGCCGTCGATGCCGAAATCATCCTGGGACAGCAGCGCCCGCAGCGTCGGGATGATGGTGATGTGGTTGCAGAACAGGGAGAAGTTCTCCACCCCCTCGCGCGCCGCGCGCAGCACCGTCAACGCGGTGGAGGGCATGGTGGTCTCGAACCCCAGGCCGAAGAACACCACCTGCCGGTCGCGGTTGCGCCGGGCCAGAGCGAGCGCGTCGAGGGGCGAATAGACCATGCGCACGTCGGCGCCGTCGGCCTTGGCCTGAAGCAGGCTCTTTTTCGATCCCGGAACCCGCATGGCATCGCCGAAGGTGGCCAGGATCACGCCCGGCTGTTCGGCAATGGCAACGCAATCGTCCACCCGCCCCATGGGCAGCACGCACACCGGGCAGCCGGGGCCGTGCACGAATTCCACCAGGTCCGGCAGCAGCCCTTCCAGCCCGTAGCGGAAGATGGCGTGGGTGTGGCCGCCGCACACCTCCATGATGGCGAGCGGCCGGTCGCGCCCGCGCTCCAGCCGGGCGGAGAGGGTCTCGATCTCCTGCACCAGGGCCTTGGCGAGGACGGGATCGCGGAATTCGTCGACGAAGCGCATGGGGGCTCTCCTACCGGGCCGGCTGGGAGGCAAGGAGGTCGACGCTGCCGGTGGCGAGCGCCTCCATTTCCGCCGCCGCCTCGCCGATTTCGGTGAGCACCTTCAAGGTGGCGGCGGCCTCCGCCTCGTCGATGATGCTCATGGCGAAGCCGACGTGCACCAGCACCCAGGCGCCCACCAGATCGGCCAGGGGCGCGCCGGGCGGCGCCACGCACACCACGTCCACGGCGCGACGCACGCCGGAGACATCCACCACGCACAGCATGGCGTCTTCATCGGCGACGGCGACGATCCGTCCTGGAATGCCGAGGCACATGGGGGCTCTCCTGTCCGGTGTCAGTGCGCGCTGGCGAAGGTGTGGTCTCGGGAAATGCCGTAGCGGTCGAGCTTGGCGCGCAGGCCCACCCGCGACAGGCCGAGTTCCTCGGCGGCGCGGCTCTTGTTCCAGCGGCAGCGCACCAGGGTCTCGGTGAGGATGGAAGCCTCCATCCGCTCGATGCGGTCCTTGAGGGGCCCGCCGTCGGGCACGGCGATGGCGTCCGGCTCGGCCCGGGCGGCGGTGGCGGCGGCGGCCCGCAGCACGTGCGGCGAGAGCAGGTCGGCGCCCAGCACGTCGCGGTCGGCGAGCACCAGCATGCGGGTGATCTCGTTCTGCAGCTCGCGTACGTTGCCGGGCCAGCCGTAGGCCCCCATGCAGCCCAGGGCCTCGGCGCTGAAGCCCTTGACGCGCTTGCCGTGCTGGGCGCTCAGCGCATCGAGGAGGCTTTGCGCCAGCACCGCGATGTCGCCCGGGCGCTCGCGCAGGGCCGGCAGGGTCAGCACCATGGCGGCGAGGCGGTAATAGAGGTCCTCGCGGAACCGCCCGCGCGCCACCTCCCCATGCAGGTCGCGATGGGTGGCGGCGAGCACCCGCACGTTGACCCGCTTGGAGTCGTTGGAGCCGACCGGGCGGATCTCGCCTTCCTGCAGGAACCGCAGCAGCTTCACCTGGAAGGCGGGGGAGATGTCGCCGATCTCGTCCAAGAGGATGGTGCCGCCGTCGGCCTGGTCGAGCAGGCCGACGCGGGTGACGTGGGCGCCGGTGAACGCGCCTTTCTTGTGGCCGAACAGCTCGGATTCCAGCAGCTCGTCGGGTATAGCCCCGCAATTGACGGCGAAGAACGGCCGGTCTGAGCGCAGGCTGGAATAATGGATGGCGCGGGCCAGCAGCTCCTTGCCGGTGCCGGTTTCGCCGTGGATGAGCACCGGCACGTCGAAGGTCGCGACCTGGGCGGCGCGGGTGCAGGTCAGCGACAACGGGCTGCCGGGGGCACGGATCAGGGTGTCGAAATGGAAGATCTGCGCCACCCGCTCGCGCTGGGCGGCGAGCCGCGCCTCGGCGGTGGCGGCGGTGAGCTTCATTTCCAGGCTCAGCCGCTCGTGCTCGCGCTGCAGATCGAACAGATGGGCGGCGTTGCGGGCGGCCAGCAGCAGCTGGTCAGGGTGCCAGGGCTTGGGAATGAACTGGTAGATGCCGGCGGCGTTGATGGCGCCGATCATGTCCTCCGGCTCGCTGTAGCCGGTGACAATGATGCGCAGGATGTCCGGCCAGCGCGCGCGCACCTCGGTGAGCAAGGCGACGCCGGAGGTGCCGGGCATGCGCTGGTCGCAGAAGATCACCTGGATCCACTCGTTCTCCAGGATGCGCCGGGCGTCGTCGGCGTTGAGCGCGGTGAAGACGTCGAACTCCTCGTCGAGCACGCGGGCGATGACCTCCACCGAGCGTGGCTCGTCGTCCACCACCAGGAGCGCGGGGCGGCGGCTCATCGCTGCGCCTCCCGAACCGCGCCCGCGCCGTCAGCCGCGCCGGCGGGGGGGACGGGCCGCATCACGCCGGCGGCGGCGCGAAGGGTCCGCGCCCGGGCCTCGGCGGCGGCGGCCAGGGCCTCCAGGCGGGTCGCGCGGCGGCGCTCCAGCCAGCCGATCCAGCGCGACAGGCCCACCTCGCCCCGCGCCGACACGCGCAGGATCTCCGCTTTCGGGTTGACGCGGGCAATGTTGCGCTCAAGCGCCGCAAGGTCGGCGTCCACATACGGGGCAAGGTCGGCCTTGGTGATGAGCACGAGCTCGGCCCCCTCGAAGATGTCGGGATATTTCAGGGGCTTGTCGTCCCCCTCCGCGACCGAGATGAGGGTGACGCGGGCGGCTTCCCCGAGGTCGAAGGCGGCGGGGCACACCAGGTTGCCCACATTCTCAATGAACAGCAGACCACCCTGCGGCAGCGGCAGCTTGTCCAGCGCCCGGCCCACCATGTGGGCGTCGAGGTGGCAGCCCTTGCCGGTGTTGATCTGCACCGCCGGCACGCCCACGGCGCGGATGCGGGCGGCGTCGTTGTCGGTCTGCTGGTCGCCTTCGACCACGGCGCAGGGCAGGCGCCCGGCGATGGTCTTCAGGGTTTCCACCAGCAGCGTGGTCTTGCCGGCGCCGGGGCCCGACAGCAGGTTCAGCGCCAGGATGCCGCCGGCGTCGAGGCGGGCGCGGTTGGCGTCGGCATAGGCGTCGTTCTTGGCGAGGATGCCGGTTTCGATCTCCACCATCCGCGCCTGGGACAAGCCCGGCGCATGGGCCCGGGCGGGTCCCTGGCCATAGTCCAGCGTGCCGCCGCCGTCGTGGGGGGCGTGGTCGTGGGGGGCGTGGTCGTGCGGGTGGGCGTGCCCGTGCGGGTGGGTGTGCCCGTGCCGGCCATGGTCATGACCCTGCGGGTGGTCATGCGGGTGGGCATGGGCATGACCATGGGGATCACCGTGGGCGTGGCTGTGGGTGGTGCCGTCCGCATGGGTATGCACATGCGCGCCGCCGGTCCCGTGAGCGTGCCCGCTCTCGTGGCCCTGGGGATGGGAAATCGTGGCGCCGTCGCCGCCGCAGCCGCACACCGTGCACATCACATCACCTCCAGGTCCTTGATGGTCATCTCGGTGCCGCCGTTGGGCAGCAGCCGCTCGCCGCCGCAGCGGGGGCAGGGGTCGAGCCGGTGGGCGAGGGGCACGGTGGCATCGCAACTGAAGCACCAGGCGGTGCCGGGCTCCTCCAGAACCACCAGTTCCGCGCCCTCGGCCAGCGAGCCCCGCATCACCACGTCGAAGCCGAAGCGCAGCGCCTCCACCTCCACCCCAGCGAAGCGGCCGACGGCGAGCCGCACCCGGGTGACCTTCGCGAAGGCCTGGGCGCGGGCGGCATCCTCCAGCGCGCTCCTGAGGCTCTCGCACAGGGCCATCTCATGCATCGGCGCGGGCTCCTTGAAAATCGAGCGTGACCGGCACGCACGGGTTGAGGGCGCTGAGGAGGAAGCGGGCCAGCAGCGGCGCATCAGGCGAGGGCGAGAGCGCGGCGAAGGCACGGTCCAGCAGGCCGCCGGGGGTGAGGTTCCAGGTGCTGGGGGAGAGGATGCGATAGTGCGTGACCCGCCCGGCCTCGACGCGCGCGGCATGGCCCAGCAGTCCGCGCGCCGCCTCCGCCAGGCCGAGCCCGGGCGGGGACTCCGGCCAGGCCGGGGGCGGCGCCCGCAGCAGTGCCAGCAGGTCGGCCAGCCGCGCCAGCAGGCGCACGAACAGGCTGGGGCCTTCATGGGCGATCAGGCCGGCGAACAGCGGCGTGGCGGCCACCCGCCCCAGCGCGCCGGTCTCGCGGTGCGCCGGCGCGGCCTCGCCGCTGGGGCCGGCGTCCGGAGCGAGTCGCGCCGACAGCGCGCGCAGGATGTCCACCGCGCCCAGCTCCGGCAGGCCGGCGCGGCCCTCGGCGGGGTCCAGGCGGCGCAGGCGGGCGAGGATGCGGGCGGTGGCGGTGTCGCCGGCCACCAGCCAGGCGTCGAGCTCTGCCCCGGTCAGGGTGCCGAAATCGTGGTCCGCCAGCGGCGCGCCCACGAGCGCGGTGGTGATGGCGCGGGCGCCGTCCTCCCCCGGCCGGGCCAGGGCGCGCAGGGCGGCGCGGTCCGGGGCGCCGTCGAGCAGGGTGGGCCAGCCGTGGAGGATGGCGAGCGCATGGTCGCGCACGCTCTCGCGCATCATGGCCAGGGTATCGGCCACCGCCGGCAGGCCCAGGGCGCGGGCGGCGGCGAAGCCGTGGGCGGCACCGCACAGGTTGAACACGCGCGGCACCAGCCGCGCCACCTCTTCGGGGGGGCGGCCCTCCAGGGCGCGCGCCGGGTCCGGCCCCAGCGTGCGCGCGACACGCCAGGGCGCGGCGGCATGCGCGGGATCGCAGACGATGGCGATGCGCTGGAGGGTGGCCCCGGTCATGGCTGGGTGTCCACCGGGCCGGGCTGCGGCGCCTCGTCCTCGCGCGGGGCAAGGCCGGGGCCGAAGATCATGGCTCGGCGCGACAGCGCGGCGGGCGGCGCGACGGCGGGGCCGGCCTCCGCCGCGGCCAGGGCGGCGCGCTCGCGCTCGGCCTGCTGGGCGGCGGCGTCCTCGGCGCGACGGCGGATCTCGCCGGCACGGCTGCCCTCGGCGCGGTTGGCGGGATCGAGCAGCGCCGGGATCACCGCCTGGGCGGTCTCCACCGCCTGCAGCATGGAGGCGAAGTCGAACATGGGGGAGAACAGGGAACAGGCCTTGTAGGGGCCGGTTTCCGGCCGCTCGGCGGAGAGGAACTCATAGGCGCCCGAGGGAAACGCGATCATCTCGCGGGTGCCGGTGGGCAGGCCCGACCAGTCCTCGTCCGGCGCCGGCAGCACGATGACGTTCATGAACCAGGGCGTCACCAGCACGCCCAGCACCCGCCCGTCGTGGATGCGGAAGCCCACCGCCTTCACCGACAGGGCGCCGTTGACGAACGGCACGCCCTTCATGCGCGCGGCATGGATTTCGCGGAACACCGCCTCGAAACGCTCCGGCGCGGTGGCGAGGGTGGCGGCCAGGGCGGCCTCGCTCGGGGTGGGCGCCACCGTCACGGCGGCAGTGCCGACGCTGCCGCCGTCCAGCACCATGAACTGGTCGCGGGCGCCGTCGCACACCGGGCAGCGCCAGTGCTCGGGCAGGTCATTGAAGGCGGTGCCGGGCGGCACCTGCCAGGTCTCGCACCCCTGCGCGGGATCGTAGACGTGCCAGCACACCTTGCATTCAAGGCGCGCGGTGGGGGCGAGGCGGGCGCGGTCGCCGAGATAGGAGCCCTCGAAGCGGGCATGGGGGACGGCGTTCATCATGCCCTCACGCGATGGCCTGCAGCACTTCCACCAGCCGCTCGGCGGAATCGGCGATGTCCTCCGGCGCCGCGCAGGCGACCGCGGGGATGTCGCAGACCTCGATGGTGTCGAGGATCAGCAGGTCGGTGGAATTGTAGAAGCGCACCCGCCACACCCCCTTCAGCGCCGCCGCGTCGATGCGGCAGTTGCCGTAGCCGCGCGAGAGCACCACCGTGGCGCCCTGGCCCAGCCGGGCGTCGAGCAGGGCGAGGTCCTCCGGCGTATGCGGCAGCAGCGAGAGGTTGATGACGTGGGGCGCATCGCCTGGCAGGCGGGTGCGGGCGCGGTGGTCGATCTCCACCAGCAGGGTCGGCGCATTGAAGATGCCGGGGCCGGCCTCCGCCGCCAGGGCCGCGGTGTCGATGGCCCAGCCCTCGTCATGGGCGCGCAGGATGGCGCCGCGGGGGAAGGCGGACACCTCCACCCGGTCGGCGCCCTCGCTGCCGGAGAGCCGCCACACGCCGGCGAAGGTGGCTTCCTGGATGGCCATGGCGCGGCCTGGCGCCGCCACCTTCACCGCCACTTCGCCCTCGCCGAGGGTTTCGTCCACCAGCGCCAGGTTTTCCGCGTCGAGATGGGACAGCGGGATGGTGAGGCTGGCGCCGGGAGTCCAGTTGTGCAGGGCGTCGATGATGTCCTGGAGCGCCGCCAGGGCGGGGGCGAGGCGGGCCTTGTCCGCCACCTCCGGCAGGTGGGCTTCGAACGTGCGCATGCCCGAGGGCAGCGGCAGGTAGGCGAGGCCCTCGTCCTCGATGGTGGGCTGGCTGCCGGGGCCGAACCCGAAGGGGGCCTGGGTCGCGAACGGACTGGACGACATGGAGCGGCCTTTCGGAGCGCGGGTTCGGACCGGGGCGGCCCGGCCGGGACGGGCGGCGGGTTCAGTGCGTGACGGGGGAGGGCGGGCCGATCAGCGCGCCCAGGCGGTCGAGATATTCATCCCAGTCCCGCATGCGGGAGATGGCGCCCAGCGGCACCCCGCCGCGCAGCACCACGATGGCGGGCAGAGCCAGGTTCAGCGCTTCGCGGAAGGTGGCTTCCGCCGCCGGCCCGGCCACCGCGCCGCCGATGCGGGCCTCGCCGCCCAGGGCCTTCACCAGCTCGGGCAGCACCACGGCGATGTCCGGGCTTTCCAGGTGGGCCTTGCCGTGGGCCGGCAACAGCACCATGTGGTCGCGGGCGTCGAGGGCGGCGGCGTCCTCGGCGGCGGCGAGCCATGTGTAGGCGCGCTCGGTGAGCAGCCGGTTCACCAGCGGGTGCAGCGGGGCGGGCGTGTTGGTCGGGGCGGTGTCCTGCGACATCAGGCTTCCTTTCGGCCGGCGGCATAGGCGGCGGCGAGATGGGGCGGCAGCTCCGGTTCGCGGTTGGCGATGTCGGCGAAGGCGCGGTCGATGAGCGCGGGGTCGGTATCCCCCGCCATCACGGCGGCGACGCCGGCCAGGGCCTCGGTGATAAGGCGGGCCTCGTCCGCATCCAGGCGGCGGCGGGCGGTGCCCTGGAACACCAGGACATGCTCGCCCACCGCGGCCTCGGGCACGAGGATCAGGTCCACGGTCTCGCTGCGGCCGGCGGCGGAGCAGGTGGCGAAGGTGCCGTCGGTGGCATCGATGCGCATGGGCAGGCCGAGACACATGGTCAGTATCTTTCCAGCGGCGGCTCAGGAGCGGGTGAGGATGCGCGGATCGCCGATGCGGCAGGCGTCCTCGGCGCTGGGGCGGCCGGCTTCGTAGGGATCGCGGGCGATGGGGGCGGCGATCAGGCCATCGGGGGCCTCCGCGCGCGGCGTGGCCCAGACGTTGAAATCCGCGCGCAGCGCCTTGATGACGCGGGCCGCGGCCGGTGCGATCTGCGCGGAAATGGTGGCGGTGAGGCCGCCGCCGTAGTCGTCGAGCCGCTCCGGCTGCACGCCCACCAGCACGATGCGGCTCGGCAACCGGCCGCGCAGGGTCAGCAGGCCCAGGATTTCCTGGAAGCCGGTCTGGTGCAGGCTCACCTTGCGGGTGGCGAGCACCGCCGGCACCTCGGCGTCGGTCAGGACATGGATGGTGCCGGGCGGCAGCCCATAGTCCACCGCGTCGATGATCACGACGCCGTCGGCTTCCTCAAGATAGGGCAGGAGGTAGAGGCCCTGGGTGCCGCCGTCGAGCAGGGTGACATGGTCGGGGAAGGCGTATTCGCGGTTCAGAGCTTCCAGCACCCGCACGCCGAACCCTTCGTCGGCCCACAGAATATTGCCGATGCCGAGCACGAGAATGCGCGTTTGTATACTCTCGTCGACGAACACAGCTTCTTCAGCCATGCGACTCTCCCTTCCGGCCCATCCTCCCACGGCAGTCTGGCGCCGCCTGAATTGAAATGGATCAATTCAAAGACTGTGCCAGGAGCTGAGCCGGCTGCTAACGCCTTGATCGGGATTGTGACGCGTGCATACCGGTAACGTGACGAGGCGATGATGATCGAAAGGAGTATTTTCGGTTTCTTTAAAAATTGGAACAGGAGATTCCAGTTCTCCCGCCCGTGTGGCGTTGTGGGCGGCGGGAGGGCATAGGGCGATAGGGCTACAAGCGCACGAAAAAAGGGGCGCGGCTGGTGCCGCGCCCCTGAACGCTCGTCGGTGGCTCGCCCGCCGCTCAGTCCGGGTCGTCGTCCCGGAAGGTGCGATAGCCGTTGGTGATCGCCGACACCATGGTCTGGCGGGACATGATGTCCTCCCGGATCACGGTGTAGACGTGGATGATGACGAACAGGATGATCACCCACATGCCGATGTGATGCAGCGTGTGCACCTGCATGGAGCCGCCGAGGAGCGGGATGACCCAGCCGAACATCCGGTCCTGCCAGCTGCCCAGCCCGGTGCCCTCCGAATAGAGGGCGAAGCCGGTGACGATCATGAAGACCAGCCCCAGCACCATCACCAGGAACAGCACCGATTGCGCCAGCGGGTTGTGGCCCATGAACTTCAGCGGCCGCGGCTTCAGGAACGCGTACCATTGCAGCTCGGTGAAGAACCCCCGCCAGAAGCTCTTCTTCCAGAACGGGAAGGTGAACAGCTCGCGGGAGTATTGATTGCCCACGAACGCCCACGCCACCCGGCCGATGAAGGCCACCGCCAGGATGTAGCCCGCCGAGAAGTGGATGAAGCGGATGGTGCCCATGAGGTAATGGGCGCTCGCCTCCCCCGAGAGGGTGGGGAAGGGCGAGCCGATGAGATAGCCGGTGACGCACAGCACCACGATGGACAGGGCGTTGACCCAGTGCCACAGGCGCACCGGCGCCTCATAGATGTAGACGGTGGTCAGCGGCTTTCCACCATCCGCCGCCCCATGGGCCGGGGCGGCCTTCTGCACCGCGGGGGGCGCGGCGCCGGGGAGGGAGGCATCGGACATGGGTCCCTCCTTTAGCGCACGGTGACGCGGGCGAGTTCCTCGCCGTCGTCGGACATCACATGGGTGGAGCAGGCCAGGCACGGGTCGAACGAATGCAGCGTGCGCAGGATCTCCACCGGCTCCTCGGGGCGCTGCATGGGCGTGTTGAGAAGCGAGGCCTCGAACGCGCCGATATTGCCCTTGGGATCGCGCGGGCCGCCGTTCCAGGTGGAAGGCACCACGCACTGGTAGTTCTCGATCCGCCCGTCCTTGATCTTGATCCAGTGGCCGAGGCCGCCGCGCGGCGCGGCCACGGTGCCCACCCCCTTGGCCTCCTTCGGCCAGGTGGCGGGGTCCCACTTCTCCATGTTGGCGGTGGCGGTGTCGCCGGCCTTGATGTTGGCGATCAGGTGGTCGAAATCCTCCAGCATCATCACCGCGCAATAGTGCGCCTCCAGCGCCCGCGCCAGGGTGCGGCCGATGGTGGTGGGCAGGGCCTGCTTGGGGGTGAACTGGGTGCCGGCGAGGGTGTTGAAGCGGCCGAGCGCGTCGTCCACCTGGCCCTTCACATAGTCCACGCCCTGGGAGTAGGCGAGGATGTAGCGGGCCAGCGGGCCCACCTCCACCGCGTTGCCGCGCCAGCGCGGCGCCTTGATCCAGGAATACTTTGCGCCCTCGTCCACCTGCTCGATATTGGTGCGCGTGCCCTTGAAGTTGGGGCCGAGATCGAACTTCGGGTCGGTGATGCCGTCCCAGGGATGCAGGCCCTTGTCCTTGTTGGCGTCCCCGTAGGTGTACCAGGAGTGCGCGACGAACTCCTGCACCTGGTCGGGGTCGCGCGGGTCGATGGGGTGGACCTCGTTCCAGTTGCCGTTGAGGATGACGCCGCCGGGCAGCCGGTCGGTGCGCTTCTGGCCCTGGATGGCGGCATAGTCGCCATAGTCCATCACCGCCTGGCCGGAGAGCCCGCCGCCATAGAGCCAGCCCTTGTAGAAGGAGGCGATGGCGATCACGTCCGGCACATAGACGTTCTGCGAGAACTCGAAGGCCTCCTGAAGCTTCAGCTTCACGAAGTTGAGCCGCTCCATGTTGAGCGGGGCACCGGCGGCCATGTCGCCGTTCATGTTGATGGCGCAGGGCACGCCGCCCACCAGATAGTTGGGGTGCGGGTTCTTGCCGCCGAAGATGGTGTGCACCTTCACGATCTCGCGCTGGAAGTCGAGCGCCTCGAGATAGTGGGTGACGGCCAGAAGGTCGGCCTCGGGCGGCAGCAGATAAGCGGGGTTGTCCCAGTATCCGTTCTTGAAGATGCCGAGCTGGCCCGATTCCACGAACTTCTTCAGCCGGTTCTGCACATCGCGGAAATAGCCCGGCGAGGACTTGGAGTGGGCCGAGATGGACTGCTGCAGCACGCTGGTGGCCTTGGGGTCGGCCTTCAGCGCGTTCACCGGGTTCACCCAGTCGAGGGCGTGCAGGTGATAGAAGTGCACCACGTGGTCATGCCACTGCAGCACCTTGGCCATGATCTCGCGGATGAGATAGGCGTTGTTGGGGATGGTGATGTTGAGCGCATCCTCCACCGCCCGCACGGAGGTGAGCGCGTGGCAGCCGGTGCACACGCCGCAGATGCGCTCCACGAACGCCCAGGCGTCGCGCGGGTCGCGGCCCTTCAGGATGACTTCCAGGCCGCGCCACATGGTGCCGGTGGAAACCGCGTTGCGGATGATGTTGTCCGCATCCACATTCACCTCGCAGCGCATGTGGCCTTCGATGCGGGTGACCGGATCGACGACGATGCGCTTGCCGCTGTTGTCGAGGGAAAAGCCGTTCGGCGTCTGGATGGTCACTTCTCGCCTCCCTTATCGGCGCCGGTGCTGTCGGTGTGCTTGATCTGGGCGCGCTTCAGCGCGCTGATGGCGGCGTGGATGGCGACGCCGCCGCCCACCGCCGCCGCGGCGGCCAGGCCCACCCGGTCGGCATTGCTCTCGATGCCGAAGCCGGAGCCCTTGAGATCGGCGAGGCGGGCATACCAGGAGCCCTTGTCCCAGAACCCGTCTTCCGAGCAGCCAATGCAGCCGTGGCCGGACTGGATGGGGAAGGACACGCCGTCGTTCCAGCGCACGGTGGAGCAGGCGTTGTAGGTGGTCGGGCCCTTGCAACCCACCTTGTAGAGGCAATAGCCCTTGCGCGCGCCCTCGTCGTCGAACGTCTCCACATACTGGCCGGCGTCGAAGTGCGGCCGGCGATAGCATTTGTCGTGGATGCGCTGGGAATAGAACATCAGCGGCCGGCCCTGGCGGTCGAGCGCGGGGAGCTGGTCGAAGGTGAGCATATAGGTGATGACGCCGGTCATCACCTCGGCGATGGGCGGGCAGCCCGGCACCTTGATGATGGGCTTGTCGAAGATCACCTCATGCACCGGCGTGGCGCGGGTGGGGTTGGGCCGGGCCGCCTGCACGCAGCCATAGGAGGCGCAGGAGCCCCAGGAGATGATGGCCTTGGCGTCCTTGGCCACCTTCTTCAGCTGGTCCACGAACGGCTTGCCGCCGATGATGCAATACATGCCGTCTTCATTGAGGGGCGGGTTGCCCTCCACGGCCAGGATGTAATTGCCCTTATACTTCTCCATCACCTCGTCGAGAATGGCTTCCGCCTGGTGGCCGGCGGAGGCCATCAGCGTGTCGTCATAATCGAGCGAGATCATGGAGAGCACCACATCCTTCACCAGGGGATGGGCGGAGCGGATGAAGCTCTCCGAACAGCAGGTGCATTCCAGGCCATGCAGCCACAGCACCGGGGTGCGCGGCTTGGTTTCCATGGCCTCGGCGATGGTGGGCGCGAATTCCGGCCCCAGCCCCAGCGCCGCCGCCGTGAGCGAGCAATATTTCAGGAACGAGCGACGGGTAATCCCCTGCCGCCGCATGACTTCATAAAACGTCTCGAGGGCCATCAGGCGTTCCCCCTTGGCTGAACTTGCCCATCGGCGTCGAGGCGGATGGGGCTGGGGTTGGCTTCAGCAAGGGGTGTGCCAGGGGAGAGGGGTGTTGTAATTCAAGGGTTTTGATGGGTTAAGGTGATTGAGGCGATGGATGGGAGGATGGCGGTTTGGGGGTGGGCTGGAAGGGGGGTGACCGGGATTATAGGAGGCCCGTTTCGAACCGGAGCTCGGGGACGACATAGAATGCCAGGTGCCCGAGTTGGATGGCTCCGATCCCTTGCAAAGGTAGTGGAGTGCGTGAAGTCGCAGAAATCTAAAAGTTATATGGCTATTGAAAATTTTACATATTATATTAATTCGCAAATAAATTCTTATAATGGGGAATCGTATGGATATTAAGGGAATTAATGTTGTTGTTCTTGCACAAATTGCTGCTGGTGTGGCGGCTATTGGCGCAATTTTTTCAGATGGCCAAGTATCAGTCTATCGAGTAATTGTCGGTGGCGTGGCATTTTCGGCTATGCTTGCTTCCATAATGGTCGCAATTAACGCTTCCGTAGAATCGGACCGCATGCATCAGTACTTGGAGACGTTGATAAGATCCGTGAGTTTGCCATATTTTATCGTTCGTAATGTATCCGATGAGATTTCGGAAATAACGCGTCAGCACGGGTGGTCGTTCGAATGGCAAGAAAATTTTGAGAATGCGACCGTGTACCATTTTAAAAAAATCGACGATAACGTACATGGGTCCCTGATTGTGTCCGATGCGGAATTCAAAGATCTTTGGATTCTTAGATCTAAAATTCGTAATGGCCGGTTGCAGGTCCTTATGTTTGGGGGGGGCGGTTGGGGGTGAATCTGAAAAACTAATGAGTGATCGCTTGTGTTATGCCATTCGATTTTTCATATCTGATTGTATTTCTGGACCGCATTTTGTTTGCACTCCGTGTCTTCTAGACGAAATTTGGGTGTTTAAGGTGAGGCGCCCAGGCGCGAGTCATGGAGAGACTGTCTTTAAATTAACCAAAGAGCGCCGCAACGCTCTGCTGGCAATGACGCCAATCGAAATGAATACTGTAATTGAGTCTGAGGTTAAATCGAGTGTGGAAAATGCTTTCGCACAGCAAGGGGACATCTCATTCGAATAGAATGTCGCCATTTCTGCGAGGGATCAAGCGCGGTATCAATCTGCCGAATCCAAAGGCGTTCCCCCCTCACCCCTCCGTCCCCGGAAACACCAGCCCCGCCTTCCTCAGCGCGTCCCCTGAGCCCAAGCCCATGCGTTTCACCACCATTATGGCCTGCACCATGGGCAGGTTCAGGGGCACCACGCGGTCCTTTGGCATATAAAAGAGGTCGCCGCGCATGGGGGTGGCGCGCGGGGCATGAAGACGGCGACCCAGCCTTCAGGAATGTCCTCCAGCTGGTAGCCGAGCTACCAGCCGCCTCGCCGCTGACCTGCGCCCGCACCCCCTTGCATCCCGCCCCCACCCCTGCCATATAGCCGTCGGGAGGTTGGCGGTGGACGAGTCACTCGCCAACTGGGTCAGGTCCGGAAGGAAGCAGCCCCAACGAGCCCGGTCTCGGGTCTTCGTCCAGCCTCCCACCCCTTCATGCCTTGAAGCTGTCCGCGGTCGCGCCCTTCGCGCGGCGTTGATGTGGTATCGCCTTTGGGCGCCGGATTGCTGGTGGGGGCGGGGTGTCGGGCTCCTGGCTGGCGGCTGAACGGGGCCGTTCGTCTTCGGCCAGTCGGTCGCTCCGCTTCTCATTCCCTTGGGGAAATCTCAGGTCCCGTCGCAATCCTGCTCCGATCCGGAGCTAGGAGGGCGTGCTTTCGCCCGGAGGGCAAAGCGTGGATCACGGCGTTTGCCTGAAGGAGCCTCAAGCATGTGGGTCGTCGTCATCATCCTCGTGAACGCCTTGTCCGGTCCCGACGTGCGGGTGGTGAAGGAAGCCGCCTATCCCACCGAGGAGGCGTGCAAGGCCTCCATCGCCCGCAATGTTCCGGCGAAGCTCGACGCCAAGTCCAAGACCGAGGTGGAGCAGGGCTTCCGGCGCTATGACTGCGTGCGCGTCAGCGACCTCGAAATCCTCACCAAGACGAAATAGAGCGGCCGCCTGCGTGGCAGCGCGGGCCGGCGCCCAGGTGCCGGCCCCTTCCGCCGATCGCGGTTCCCGGCCGGCGGGCGGCGCGCCGCTGGCGTGGGGATCGGGACCGGCATGACGCGACGCGGAATCCCCTTCGCGTGAAAAACGCTCTATGTAAGGGCCATGAGCCAGGATCACACAGCGCACACGGATGACCACGGGGCGGACGCCGGGCCAGGCCTCGCCCTCGGCGGTCTCGACCTCGGCGTGTCGCCCGCGCCCGCGCCCCCCCCGGCGGCCTATCGGGTGCTGGCGCGCAAATATCGCCCGCAGAATTTCAAGGACCTCATCGGCCAGGAGGCCATGGTCCGCACCTTGCGCAATGCGTTTTCCTCCGGCCGCATCGCCCAGGCCTATATCCTCACCGGCGTGCGCGGGGTGGGCAAGACCACCACCGCCCGCATCCTCGCCCGCGCCCTGAATTACGAGCCCATGGATGGCGCGCCCGGCGGGCCGAGCCTCGACCTGGAGGTGCCCGGCAAGCAGTGCCGCGACATCATCGAATCGCGCCATGTGGACGTGATGGAGATGGACGCGGCCTCCAACACCTCCATCAACGACATTCGCGAGATCATCGAGAGCGCCCGCTATCGCCCGGTGATGGCGCGCTACAAGGTGTTCATCATCGACGAAGTGCACATGCTCTCCACCGCCGCCTTCAACGGCCTGTTGAAGACGCTGGAGGAGCCGCCGGAGCATGTGAAATTCATCTTCGCCACCACCGAGATCCGCAAGGTGCCGGTCACCGTGCTCTCGCGCTGCCAGCGCTTCGACCTCCGGCGGGTGGAAGCGGGCGTGCTGGCCGCGCACCTCGACGGCATCTGCGCCAAGGAGGGCGTGGCCATCGAGCCCGAGGCCCTCGCCATCGTGGCGCGGGCGGCGGAAGGCTCGGTGCGCGATTCCCTGTCGCTGCTGGACCAGGCCATCGCCCATGGCGGCGGGCGGGTGTCGGCCGAAGAGGTCCGGCGCCTTCTGGGCCTTGCCGACAAGGGCCGCGTCATCGACCTGTTCGAGGCGCTGATGAAGGGCGACATGCCCCGCGCCCTGGCCGAGTTCCGCGACCAATATGATGCCGGCGCCGATCCGGCGGTGATCCTCACCGATCTCGCCGAGTTCACCCATCTGGTGACACGCCTCAAGATCGTGCCCGACGCCGCCAATGACGCGGCTTTGGTGGAAGCCGAGCGGGTGCGCGGAGCGCAGATGGCCCGGGGCCTGTCCATGCGGGTGCTGGCGCGCGCCTGGCAGATGCTCGCCAAGGGCATTGCCGAGGTGCAGCAGGCCGCCAAGCCCGCCCAGGCGGCGGACATGGTGCTGGTGCGCCTCGCCTATGCCGCCGATCTGCCCACCCCGGACGAGGCCCTGCGGCGGCTGAAGGACCAGCCCCCGTCCCCCGGCGCTCCGGTTCCGGCCCCGTCGGGCGGCGGGGGAGGCGGCGGCGCCCGGCTGGCGCTGGCCAGCGCCACGGCGCGGCCGCAGCCCGCTTCGGTCCGGGTTCAGGCCGCGCCCGTCGCGGCGGGGCCCCGCCTCGCCAGCTTCGCCGACGTCGCGGCGCTCGCCAGCGAAAAGCGCGATCTGATGCTGAAGCTGGCGGTGGAAACCCAGGTGCGGCCAGTCCGGTTCGAGGAGGGGCACATCGAGGTCGCCCTGGCGCCGGGCGGCAGCCCGCTGGTGGTGCAGGACATCGCCCGCAAGCTCACCGAATGGACCGGCCGGCGCTGGCTGGTGTCCCTGTCCCAGGAGCCGGGCGGCGCCACGCTGGCGGAAGAGAGCACCGCGCGCCGCGCCGAGCGGGAGGAGGGCATCAAGGCCCATCCCCTGGTGGCGGCGGTGCTGGCCCGCTTTCCCGGCGCCGAGGTGGTGGACGTGCGCACCCGCGACGACGGCGGCACCGATGTGCTGCCGCCCGCCGAGGAGGACGCCTTCGCCGGCCCGGGGCCGGACGACGAACTTGATTACTGAAGAAGGAGGATGGCCATGCGCGACCTGTTCGGCATGATGAAGCAGGCCAAGGAGCTGCAGGAGCGCATGCAGCAGATGCAGGGCGAGCTGGAGCAGATCGAGGTCGACGGCGCCTCCGGTGGCGGCCTCGTCACCGTGCGCGTCACCGCCAAGGGCGAATGCAAGGCGGTGCGCATCGATCCCTCGCTGATGAAGCCGGACGAGGCGGAGATCCTGGAAGATCTCATCGTCGCAGCGCTCGCCGATGCCCGGGCCAAGGCGGAGCGGGTGATGCAGGAGAAGATGCAGAGCCTCACCGGTGGCCTGTCGCTGCCGGCGGGCATGAAGCTGTTCTGACCGTGCCGGTGACCCCGGCCAGCCCGTTAGGGCGTGGCCGGGGCCGGCAGCATTGGGGACTCAGTTGGCGGGCTGGCGGCGCCCGGCCTCATAGGCGGCGATCCATTTCTGGATCTCGCGGACGTGCTCGCTCTCTTCCTCGAAGAACTCCTTGGCGAGCACCTTGATTTCCGGGTCGTCGGTGCTTTCGAAGATCGAGCGGTAGTAGTCGAGGCTCGCCTGCTCGGCGTCGCGGGCGATCTCCAGCGCCTGCCCGTGTCCGATGAAGGGGTCAGCCGCCCAGATCTGCGCCGTTTCCGGGCTTTCGAGGTCCGGCCAGTTGTATTCGGCGGGCTTCAGGTCCGGAATATCACGATACTGGGCGCGCGCCCGCGCGTCCGCGAGGTGGAGCCGCGAATAATCCGACAGCTGACGGAACAGCTTGGCGACATCGCCATTGCCGCAGCTATCCATGGCATCGGCCAGCTCGCCGAAACGCAGAGCGGCCTCTTCTTCGAGCTTGGCGGCATAGGCCAGAAATTCCTCGACGCTTTTCAATGTCCCGTCCTTTCAAAAAACCGATGCGGTCAAAATTAAGCGCTGAACCCGCGGGTGTATGGACGCTGGCGAGGGCCAGGCGGCGTCAGCCATGAAGGAGTGTGCGGGTGGGAGCCGGGGGCGCCCATGAGGACGCGGCGCGCGCGGATGGCCGAAACGAGATGGCAGGCATTTTCGCGGTCCCGGTGTCTCAGGTGCGATGAGGCCGAGGACACGGCGTGCACATGCGGCGACGTGGCGCGCGTCCGTCGGACCCAAGCGGTGGCTTCCGCCCACGGCAGGGCCAAGGCTAACCCGAACCTTTAGGGCAGGGCGCGCCAGGCCGGATTGATATAGGTCAGTGGAGCGGAAATTCTTCGCGGCTGGAGCGGGGCGCCCGCCGTCGCGGCCAGAAAAAAGGGCGGCCGTGGGGCCGCCCTTTGATGCGAGGTGCGCGAGCCGCGCGGGGATCACTCCGCCGCGCCGGACTCGCCCGTGTTCTCGACCTCGGCGGCGGCCTTGGCGGCCTCGCGCTCGGCCTTGGCCTTGGCTTCCAGGTCCTCGCCGGTGGCCTGGTCGACCACCTTCATGGACAGGCGGGTCTTGCCGCGCTCGTCGAAGCCCATGAGCTTGACCTTGACCTTGTCGCCTTCCTTGACCACGTCGGAGGGCTTGGCCACGCGCTCGTTGGCCATCTGCGAGACGTGGACCAAGCCGTCCTTGGAGCCGAAGAAGTTCACGAAGGCGCCAAAGTCCACCACTTTCACCACGGTGCCTTCATAGATCTGGCCCACTTCCGGCTCGGAGGCGATGGACTTGATCCAGTTGATGGCGGCCTTGATGGCCTCGCCATTGGCGGAGGCGATCTTGATGGTGCCGTCGTCCTCGATGTTGATCTTGGCGCCGGTCTTCTCGACGATCTCGCGGATCACCTTGCCGCCGGAGCCGATCACTTCGCGGATCTTGTCCACGGCGATCTTCATCACCTCGATGCGCGGGGCATGCTCGCCCAGCTCGGCGCGCGCGGTGGTCAGTGCCTTGGCCATCTCGCCGAGGATGTGGACGCGCCCGTCCTTGGCCTGGGTGAGGGCGACCTTCATGATCTCCTCGGTGATGCCGGCGATCTTGATGTCCATCTGGAGCGAGGTGACGCCCTGCTCGGTGCCGGCCACCTTGAAGTCCATGTCGCCCAGGTGATCCTCGTCGCCGAGGATGTCGGACAGCACCGCGAACTTCTCGCCTTCCAGGATCAGGCCCATGGCGATGCCCGCCACCGGGCGGCGCAGCGGCACGCCCGCATCCATCAGCGCCAGCGACGAGCCGCAGACGGTGGCCATGGAGGACGAGCCGTTGGATTCGAGGATCTCCGACACCACGCGCAGGGTGTAGGGGAACTCGTGCTTGGCCGGCAGCATGGGATGGATGGCGCGCCAGGCCAGCTTGCCGTGGCCGATCTCGCGGCGGCCGGGCGAGCCCATGCGGCCGGTCTCGCCCACGGAGAAGGGCGGGAAGTTGTAGTGCAGCAGGAAGTGCTCCTTGTAGGTGCCTTCCAGGCTGTCGATGAACTGCTCGTCCTCGCCGGTGCCCAGGGTGGCGACCACCAGGGCCTGGGTCTCGCCGCGGGTGAACAGGGCCGAGCCATGGGCGCGCGGCAGGATGCCGACCTCGGAGACGATGGGGCGCACGGTGCGCACGTCGCGGCCGTCGATGCGGATGCCGTCGTCGAGGATGGCCCAGCGCACGATCTTGGCTTCGAGCGCCTTGAACACCTCGGACACCACCTGGGCGTTGGGCACGCTCTCGCCGGAAAGGGCCAGCTCCTCGTAGTGCTTCTTCACCTTGGCCTTGGCGGCGCCGACCGCCTCGTAGCGGGACTGCTTCTGCTTGATCTTGTAGGCGGCGCGCAGATCGGTCTCGGCGATTTCCTTGACCTTGGCCTCGATGGCCGAGACATCGGCCGGCTCGAAGGTGCGCGGCTCCTTGGCCGCCTTCTCCGCGAGGCGGATGATGGCCTCGATCACCGGCTGGAAGTGGCGGTGGCCGAACATGACCGCGCCGAGCATGATTTCCTCGGGCAGCTCCTTGGCTTCCGATTCCACCATCAGCACGGCGTCGCCGGTGCCGGCCACCACCAGGTCGAGGGCGCTTTCCTTCACCTCGTCCACGGTGGGGTTGAGCACGTATTCGTCGTCGATGAAGCCGACGCGGGCAGCGCCCACCGGGCCCATGAACGGAATGCCGGACAGGGTGAGGGCGGCGGAGGCGGCGACCAGGGAGACGATGTCGGGATCGTTCTCCAGGTCATGGGCGAGCACGGTGACGACCACCTGGGTGTCGCACTTGTAGCCGTCCGGGAACAGCGGGCGGATCGGACGGTCGATCAGGCGGGAGACCAGGGTCTCCTTTTCCGAGGGCCGCCCCTCGCGCTTGAAATAGCCGCCGGGAATGCGGCCGGCGGCGTAGGTCTTTTCCTGGTAGTTGACGGTGAGGGGGAAGAAGTCCTGGCCGGGCTTGGCTTCCTTGGCGGAGACCACGGTGGCGAGCACCTTGGTGTCGCCATAGGTGGCGAGCACCGAGCCGTCGGCCTGGCGGGCCATCTTGCCCGTCTCCAGGGTCAGCGTGGTTCCACCCCAGTCCAGCGTCTCGCTGTGGATATTGAACATGGTGTCTTGTCTTTCTCTCATGGCAAAACGGGAGAGCCATGAGCAAGACGGCGAGACGCGCCGCGCGAGGCGGCCCTTGTCAAAAGGGCGCTCCCACGGTGGCGTCCGGCGATCCTGCCATGACTCGTCCCCTGGCGTTTGCGACTGCGCGGCAGGCCCCATGCCTGCGGCGACGGCGCGCCGCTGCGGCGCGCGAAGTCCCGGCGACGCTGCGTCCGGGTCGGTTTTATGATCTTGCGGCCCCGGGAGCAGGCGCCCCCGGTGACCGGTGCTTCTTGCGCGCGGGGTGCGACCGCAGTCCGGCGCGCGGTGCCCGGATGCGGCCCAGGCGTCAGCGGCGCAGGCCGAGACGCCCGATGAGGGTCTTGTAGCGGCCCTCGTCCTTCTTCTTCAGATAGTCAAGAAGGCTGCGGCGCTGCGAGACGAGCTTGAGCAGGCCCCGACGGGAGTGGTTGTCCTTGTGGTGGGACTTGAAGTGCTCGGTGAGGTTCACGATGCGCTCGGTGAGCACCGCCACCTGAACCTCGGGCGAGCCGGTGTCGCCGTCCTTGGCGCCGTATTCCTTGATGAGCGCCTGCTTGCGCTCGGCTGTGATCGACATCGGACGATCCTTTCAAACGAGGTGGAAAACACGCCGGCCCCTGGTGCCCCGTGGTGGGGCCTCCGGATGGGGTGGCGGAGGTCGGCCGGGCCGGGATGTCGTCCAGCACGGTCGAAAGGGCAACGCAAAAAGCGGCACCCAAGGGCACCGTCCGCGCGCAAGAACTATAACGGATTTCCCGTTAAGAGCCAGCGGAATATTGACCGGCCGGGACCGGCCGGACGCGCCGGCGGCGAACCGGTCCCGACCGGGTGGCCCGGGGCGGCCCGCCGCGGAGCGAGGCCACGCGGGGGCGGTGGCCGGCGGCTCAGCGCGGCGCCTCGGCGTCGGGCCGGCGCGGCAGCTTGGCCCGCTTGGCCCAGTTGAACACGCGGTGGGGGTAGATCTCGCCCGCTTCCACGTCGCCGATGGCGATCAGCGCGTTCTGGCAGAAGACGGCGGCGTGACCGTCGATGATCGGGGCGTCGCGCCCGCGCAGGATCACGTTCTGGCCACACCGCAGCCGGTGCGCGTCGGGCGGGGTGACGGCGATCTGCGGCAGCTCCTCGAGCGCGAATTCCACCGGGTCGAGGGCGTCCAGCAGGGCCTCGTCGCCGGCATCGGCGCGCTCGCGCAATTCGTCGAGGGGCACCAGGTCCTCTTCCAGGAACGGACCCACCGAGGTGCGGCGCAGCGCCGCCACGTGGCCCCGGGAGCCCAGCACGCGGCCGAGATCGCGGGCGATGGCGCGGACGTAGGTGCCTTTGCCGCATTCGGCTTCCAGCACCGCGTGGTCGGCGTCGGGCCGCTCCACCAACTCCAGGCTGAAGACCGTGATCGGCCGCGCCTCCAGCACCACGGCCGCGCCCTCGCGGGCCAGGTCGTAGGCGCGCTCGCCGCCGATCTTCAGGGCGGAATACGCCGGCGGCACCTGCATGATCTCGCCGCGGAAGCTGGCCAGCGCCGCGACGATCTCCGCGTCCGCCGGACGGGCGTCGGAGCTGGCGACCGGCTTGCCCTCGGCATCGTCGGTGTCGGTCTCGATGCCGAAGCGCACCGTGAAGCGATAGGTCTTGCGGCCGTCCATCACATACGGAACGGTCTTGGTGGCCTCGCCGAAGGCGATGGGCAGGCAGCCCGAAGCCAGGGGATCGAGGGTGCCGGCATGGCCGGCCTTCTTGGCGCCGAACAGGCGTTTCACAACGGTCACCGCCTGGGTGGAGGTGAGGCCCACGGGCTTGTCGAGCAGCACCCAGCCGTCGAGGTCGCGCTTCGGCACGCGGGGGCGGTTGTCCTGCTCGCGCGGGCCACGCGGGCCACGCGGCCGGCCGGCGGGGGGGGGCGGGGCGGCCTCAGCCGAGGTGATTTCAGGGGCGGCGGCGAGGGCGGCGTTGTCCGGCGCCGGGACGATCGGGTCCGGCGTCAGCGCTTCGGCGGGCTCCGGGGCGGCGGGGGCGGCAGCAGATGCGGAGGTCATTCGCGGTTCGTCTCTTCGTCGTCGCGATCAGGGGTGCCGTCGAGGTCGCGCACGACTTCGGGCGAGCGCAGCAACGCGTCCATGCGGGCGCCCTCGTCGAACGAGGTGTCCTTGCGGAAGCGCAGCTCCGGAACGGATTTCAGGTCGACCCGCCGGGCGACCTCGGTGCGTAGGTGCCGGCTATTGGAGTCCAGCGCCTTCAGCACCGGGCCGATGTCCTTGCCGCCGAGGGGCATGACGTAGCAGGTGGCGATCTTCAGGTCGGGCGACATGCGCACTTCCGGCACCGTGATGATGTGGCCGGAGAGCACGGGGTCGATGTGGTCGCCCCGCGACAGCACGTCGGCGAGGGCGTGGCGCACCAGCTCGCCGACACGCAGCATGCGCTGGGAGGGGCCGCCTCCGGTGCGGGTTTCATGTCTCATGGGTTCAAGCCTCAGCGGCGCCGGCGGCGGGGCCGGGCGCCTTCGTCTTCAGGGGGAGCGGACGGGCTTGGACCGCGCCGCTCCGGTGATGTCGAAAAGGGAAACGCCATGCCGATCCACGTCGCCATAGGCGACGCGAATCGGCCGGAAACGTGTGGCGGTGGACCGTACACGCCGGCGCACCGGCATTATCCCACGCGGCGGCGGAATTGGCCGCAGCCGATCCCCCGCGCGCCCGGCGGTAGCCGGATCGTGCGGGGGAGGGGAGGAATAGCCGCGAGGCGCCTACAGGGAGCGCTGCACGATCTCCACGCGGTAGCACTCGATGACGTCGCCGGCGCGCATGTCCTGATAGTTCTCGAAGGACATGCCGCAGTCCTGTCCGGCGTGCACCGTGTTCACCGCATCCTTGTAGCGGTTGAGGGTGGCGAGCTTGCCCTCGTGGATCACCACGTTGTCGCGGATGAGGCGGACATGCTGGCCGCGTTCCACGATGCCGTCGGTGACCTGGCAACCCGCCACCTTGCCCACCTTGGAGACCGCGAAGATCTCCTTGATGACCGCGTTGCCGAGCATGGTCTCGCGGGTGATCGGAGCGAGCAGGCCGCTCATGGCCTTCTTCACGTCATCCACAAGGTCGTAGATGATGTTGTAATAGCGGATCTCGATGCCCGCCCGCTCGGCCGCGTCCCGCGCTTCCTTGTTGGCGCGCACGTTGAAGGCGATGATCGCGGCGCCGGAGGTTTCCGCCAGCGTCACGTCGCTCTCGTTGATGCCGCCGGCACCGGAATGGATGATCCGGGCCTGGACCTCGTCGTTGCCCACCTTCTCGAGGGCGCCGATGATGGCTTCCACCGAACCCGACACGTCGCCCTTGATGATGAGGGGGAATTCCTTGCGCCCGGTCGACTTGACCTGGCTCATCATCTGTTCGAGCGAGCCGCGCATGGTGGCGGAGCGGGCCGCGGCCTTCTCGCGCTTCTGGCGCTGGCGGTAATCGGTGATCTCGCGGGCACGGGCCTCGTTCTCCACCACGGCCAGGCGGTCGCCGGCCTCGGGAGTGCCGTTGAAGCCGAGCACCTCCACCGGGAACGATGGCCCGGCGGTGTCGACATTGGCGCCGGTGTCCGACAGCAGCGCGCGCACGCGGCCCCACTCGGCGCCGGCCACCACGATGTCGCCCACCTTCAGCGTGCCGCGCTGCACCAGCACGGTCGCCACCGGACCGCGGCCGCGGTCGAGCTTGGCTTCCACCACGGTGCCCTCGGCGTCGCGGTCGGGGCTGGCGCGCAGGTCCAGCAGCTCCGACTGCAGGGCGATCGCTTCCAGCAGCTTGTCGAGGTTGAGGCGCTCCTTGGCGGAGACCTCCACCTCGAGCGTCTCGCCGCCCATGCTCTCCACCTGCACCTCGTGCTGCAGCAGCTCGCTGCGCACCCGCTCCGGCTTGGCGCCGGGCTTGTCGATCTTGTTGATGGCGACGATGATCGGCACCCCCGCCGCGCGGGCGTGGTTGATGGCCTCGATGGTCTGAGGCATCACGCCGTCGTCCGCCGCCACCACCAGCACCACGATGTCCGTCACCTTGGCGCCGCGGGCGCGCATGGCGGTGAAGGCGGCGTGGCCGGGGGTGTCGATGAAGGTGATCTTGCTGCCCGAGGGCGCGGTCACCTGGTAGGCGCCGATGTGCTGGGTGATGCCGCCGGCCTCGCCGGACACCACGTTGGCCTTGCGGATCGCGTCCAGAAGCGAGGTCTTGCCGTGGTCGACGTGGCCCATGATGGTCACGACGGCCGGGCGCGGCAGCAGGGTTTCCGGGGCGTCGGGCGTGTCGAACAGGCCCTCTTCCACGTCGGATTCCGAGACGCGGCGCACCGTGTGCCCCATCTCCTCGGCGATCAGCTCGGCGGTGTCGGCGTCGATCACGTCGGTGATCTTGAGCATCTGCCCCTGCTTCATCAGCAGACGGATCACGTCCACGCCCCGCTCCGACATGCGGTTGGCGAGTTCCTGGATGGTGATGGTCTCGGGCAGGATCACCTCGCGGGCGATCTTTTCCTTGCTCTCCTGCGCCCGGTTTCCGGTCATGCGCTGGGTCCGGCGGCGGAACGAGGCCACCGAGCGCTGGCGCTCTTCCTCGCCGGACAAAGCGGTGACCACGGTCAGGCGGCCACGCTGCTTCTCGGGACCGGCGGGTGCGCGGGGCACCTTGGCCGGCGGCGTGACGCGCGCGCTCGGGCCCTTGCGGACCGCGCGGCGCTCGTCCTCTTCCGTGGTCGCGGCGGTGGTCGGCGCGCGCGGCGCGGCCGGGCGGGCCGGCGTGGCGGTGCCGGCCGGACGGCTGGCACCGGCGCCCTGCTCCTCGCCGAAGCGCTTGCGCGCCTCCTGCTCGGCGCGGCGCTTGCTCTCGTCCTCCTGGGCCCGGCGGGCATCTTCCTCGCGCTTGCGGGCCTCGGCGGCCTCGCGCTCGGCGCGCTCCACACGCTCGCGCTCGGCGCGGCGGCGGGCCTCCTCCTCGGCGATGCGGCGTTCTTCCGCCATGCGCCGCTCTTCCACCTCGCGGACGCGGGCATCCGCCAGCGCGCTGGCGCGGGCGTTGCGCTCCTCCTCGGTCAGGGTGCGCAGCACCACGCCCGAGCCGCCCTGGCGCGGCGCGCCCGGGCGGCCCTGGGGACCACCGGCGCGGCGGTCGCTGCCGCCGCCGGCCCGCTGGCCACCTTGACCCTGACCCTGGCTCGAACCCTGGCCGGGGCGGTTGGACTGCGGCGCGCCGGAGCGCTGAGGACCGCCGGAACCGGCCCGCTGGCCGGCGCCTCCGGCCGGCCGGGGACCGCCGTGGCCGCCGCCCTGGCTCGCGCCCTGCGGGGCGGAGGGGCGCGGCGTGGCGCCGGCCGGTGCGGCCGGTCGGGCGGCGGGTGCGGCAGGCTTCGACACGGCGACAGGGGCGACGGGCGCGGCCGCCGCGACAGGCGCGGTGGCGGCAGGCGCAGCGGTCGGCGCCGACGTGGCGACCTTCGCCTCCGCGGCGGGCGCGGGAGCGTCGGGAATCTTGGCCTCGGGCGCGGGCGCCGCCACCGGCTGCGGCGCAACCGGAGCCGCAGCCTGGACGGGAGCGGCGACGGGAGCGGCCGGCGTGGCGGGTGCCGCGGTCACCGGGGCGACCGGGATCTCAGCGGGCGCGGCGGGCGGCGGGGCGGGGGGAGTCGTGGGCGCGGCGACCGCCGCCGCGGGAGCGGCGGGGCGCGCGGGCGCCGCCGGCGCGACCGGAGCCGCAGCCGCGGGCTGGCCCGCCTCACCGGGGATGACGCGGCGCTTCACCTTCTCCACCACGACCGCCTTGGAGCGGCCATGGCTGAAGCTCTGGCGCACCGTGCCCTGCTCCACCGGGCGCTTCAGTGTGAGCGTCTTGCTGCCGGGGGCGGGATGGAGCGTCTTGTCGCCGGGTGTCTTCGTGTCGTTCATTCCGTATCCGTTCCTTGCATCCGGCCGGGCGCTCGGCTGCTGTCCTTGTCTTCGCCGCTCTGGTGATCAGCTGATGGAACCAGAGCGATAAGGTCCCCGCTCACGGGTGCCCCTTGCTCGTCGCCGACGGGTATCCCCGTCCGCCAGCGCCCGAGCTTGCGGCAGCGCGCGAGAAATCCCGCTGTCGTCGGATGCGCAAGCAGGGCCGCATGTACCACATTTGACCGCCCCAACGCCAAGTCCAAATCAACGCCGGGTAAGCAATTGACAATGTCGAGCGCCGGCCGGCCCGTGTCTTCCGCCTGCCGGGCCATCTGGCGGGCGAAGGCGTCGAGCTTGCGCACCCCGTCGGGGCGGGCGTCGGCGGCGTGCAGGAGCACGCGGGCGGAGCCGGACGCGAGCGCCGATTCCACCTTCATGGTCCCCGTCACCACCTGCCCCGCCTTGTTGGCGAGGGACAGGCTGGCGCGGGCGTCCTTTTCCAGCAGCGCGTCGATCAGGGCGACGAGGTCGGGCGGGGGCGCGCCCTTGCCCTTGAAGGCGCGGCCGAAGGCCTTGCGCTTCAGGGCGGTTTCGAGATCGGCGCGGGTCGCGGTCACCCAGGCGCCGCGCCCGGGCAGCTTACGGGCGAGGTCCGGGACGATGCGCCCGTCCGGCCCCACCACGAAGCGAACCATGTCGGCGACCGGGGCGACGACCCGACGGGCAAGGCACAGGCGCGACAAGGGCGCCCGCGGCGAGCCAAGCCCGCGCGGTCCGTCGTCCGTCTCCACCTCTGCCAGTTCTGCGTTCACCGCGGGTCATCTCCTTCGGCTTTCAGGCGTCTGCGGGGGTGGCGTCGTCACCGGCCTCTTCGGCGGTGATCCAGCCAGCCGCGACGCGGGCGTGCATGATGAGCTGCTCGGCATCCTCGCGGGAGAATTCGAAGCCGTCGAGGGCACCGGTGTGGCGGGTGGTTTCCCCGTCCTTGCGCTCCGACCAGCCGATCAGGTCGTCGGTGGCGCAGCCGGCCAGGTCCTCCACGGTCTTGATGTCGTTCTCGCCCAACGCCACCAGCATCTTGGTGGTGAGGCCGGGAAGCTCCTTCAGCCCGTCCTCGACGCCCAGTTCCTTGCGGCGGGTGTCGAAGCCCTCTTCCACCGCGGCAAGATGTTTCAGGGCGCGCGACTGCAGCTCGGCGGCGGTGTCCTCGTCGAAACCCTCGATGGAGGCGATTTCGTTGATGGGCACATAGGCGATTTCTTCCACCGAGGTGAAGCCCTCGGAGGTCAGCAGCTGGCCCATCATCTCATCAAGGTCGAGCGCCTCGGCGAAGATCTTGGTGCGCTCGGCGAATTCCTTCTGCCGCCGCTCGCTCTCCTCCTGCTCGGTCATGATGTCGATGTTCCAGCCGGTGAGCTGGGTGGCGAGGCGCACGTTCTGGCCGCGACGGCCGATGGCCAGCGAAAGCTGGGCATCCGGCACCACCACCTCGATGCGCTCGCGATCTTCGTCCAGCACCACCTTGACCACCTCGGCCGGGGCCAGCGCGTTGACGATGAAGGTGGCGATGTCCGGGTTCCAGGGGATGATGTCGATCTTTTCGCCCTGCAGCTCGTTCACCACCGCCTGGACGCGCGAGCCGCGCATGCCGACGCAGGCGCCCACCGGGTCCACCGACTGGTCGCGCGAGATGACCGCGATCTTGGCGCGGGAGCCGGGGTCGCGGGCCACCGCCTTGATCTCGACCACGCCGTCATAGATCTCCGGCACTTCCTGGGCGAACAGCTTCGCCATGAACTGCGGATGGGTGCGGGACAGGAAGATCTGCGGGCCGCGCGGCTCGCGCCGCACATCGTAGATATAGGCGCGGATCCGGTCGCCGGTCTTCACGGTCTCGCGCGGCAGCAGCTCGTCACGGCGCAGGATGCCTTCGCCGCGGCCGAGGTCCACCACCACGTTGCCGTATTCCACGCGCTTGACGAGGCCGTTCAGCACCTCGCCGATGCGATCCTTGTATTCGTCATACTGCCGGTCGCGCTCGGCCTCGCGCACCTTCTGGACGATGACCTGCTTGGCGCTCTGTGCGGCGATGCGGCCGAAGTCGAAGGGGGGCAGGGTGTCGGCGATGGTGTCGCCCACCTGCGCCGCCGGATTGTGGCGGCGGGCGCCGTCCAGGGTGATCTCGGTGGCCGTGTTCTCCACCTCGTCGACGACCAGAAGGTGGCGGGCCAGGCGCAGTTCGCCGGTGCGGGGATTGATGTCCGCGTGAATGTCCGTCTCCTGGCCGTAGCGCGAGCGCGCGGCCTTGGCGATGGCATCCTCCATGGCGGCGATGACGATGGAGCGGTCGATGGACTTTTCCCGCGCGACCGCATCGGCGATCTGCAGCAGTTCCAGCCGGTTTGCGCTGACGGCCACCATCAGTGCGTCTCCTTCACGGTGCCGGTGATCTCGAAGTTGGACTTCTTGGCGTTCGACTTCTTGGCCTTGGCCTTCTTGGTCGCCGCCTTCTTGGCCTTGTCCGCCTTTGGCTTGCCCATGGCGGGCCGCACGCGCTTGCCCTCGTCCCGGCCGGAGGGGGCCTTGCGCGCCTTGGCGGCAGGGGCGGTTCCAGCCGCCTGGTCCCGGGTCTCGCCCCGGGCGTCGTCCTGGCTATCGTCGTGGGCGTCGGCATCGGCGCCGGCGTCCGCGTCCTCCAGGAACGCTTCCTCGTCGTCGTCCAGCTCGGCGCCGGCCGCCTTGGCGGCGCGCAGGGCTTCGGTGATGAGGGCGTCGGTGAGCACCAGCTTGGCGTCGTGGATGTCGCCCACTGGCAGGCGCACGGTGGGGTCTTCGTCGGCGCGGGCGTCCTGGCGGCGCACCAGGGCGAGCTCGCCCTCGGTGCCCAGGAGGATGCCGCGGAACCGCTTGCGGCTGTCCACGGGAACGCTCATCTCCACCTTCACCTCGTGCCCGGCCCAGCGCACGAAGTCGGAGCGGCGCACCAGCGGCCGGTCGATGCCGGGGGAGCTCAGTTCCAGGCGATAGGCGCTGGTGATCGGGTCTTCCACGTCGAGCACCGGCGAGAGGGCGCGGGAGGCGGCCTCGCAATCGTCGATGCTCATGGTGCCGTCCGGCCGCTCGGCCATGATCTGCACGGTGCCGCCGTCGCGATTGGTGACCTTCACGCGCACCAGGCGATAGCCAAGGGCTCCAAGCACGCCTTCGGCGATGGCGGCCACACGGGCGGCCACTCCGGTTTCGGTGATGAGGCGCGGCTCGCTCGGGTCGTCGCGCACGACGAGGGTCTCGGTCATGTCCCTCCGGGACGGCTGGGCGTCGCGCGCCGTTCAGCGACGCGATGCCGGGGTCAATTTCAGGCCTGTGCGCCGCGCGTATCCGGTAAACGACAGCCGGATAAACAGAAACGGAGCGGGCCCCGCCGGGACCCACTCTCATCACCTTCGACTGCGATGGCGCTGAGGCATCCCCATCCGGGGACAGCACAAATATAGCTGGAATTGGCGAAGACGCAAGACGGGCCGCGCGCCCCATCCGTTCTTTGCGGGAATCACCGTCGGTCGCCGGGTCGGGGACACGCGGCGGCGCTCGATGGCATCGTCGCCCGTGCGGCCGCCCGTGCGGCCGCCCGCGCGGTTGCCTGTGGGGGGGCTCAGCCTCCGACGGCTTGCTCCAGGCGGGCGCGCAGCGCCGTGATCTGGTGTTGCAGGCGGGTGAGGTCCTCGATCTCCAGGCCGGTGGCCGCGAGGATGCACTCGGGGATGCGTTCGGCGGCCTGCTCCAGCGCACGGCCTTGCGGCGTCAGGCGCACCCGCACCACCCGTTCGTCGCGGGTATCGCGGGCGCGGGTGAGGTGGCCCATGGCCTCCAGGCGCTTCAGCAGCGGCGTGAGCGTGCTCGAGTCCAGGGACAGGCGCTCGCCGAGGGCGCCCACGGGCACGTCGTCCTGCTCCCACAGAAGCAGCATCACAAGGTATTGAGGATAGGTGAGGCCGATGGCCTCGAGCAGCGGTTTGTAGACGCGATTGAACGCGTGGCCCGCGGCGTAGATGGCAAAGCACAGGTGATGGTCGAGGCGCGGCCTCGGCATGGGGGAAGGGGGGTGCTCGCTCATGGGCGCTCCGGATCGGCGGGCTGCGGCACCCGGGCTCCGCCATGCGCGGGAGCGCCGGGTGGGGGCTCTGACTGTCGCAGAAATAATTCGTGCACGATCTTATCGCAAGCGCTTGACGGCGAGGTCGCGCCGTGAGATAGATTGTGCACGATCTAATCGTGAGCGCATTAAAGTTTCCGCTTCTCCCAGCCGAAAGGACACATCATGTCGGTCAATGTTCTCTATCGCACCTCCGCCCGCGCCACCGGTGGCCGTGATGGCCGGTCCGGCACCCTGGACGGCACTTTGGACGTGAAGCTGGTGGTGCCGAAGGAGCTGGGCGGCCCCGGCGGCGCGGGGGTGAATCCCGAGCAGCTGTTCGCCACCGGCTATGCGGCCTGCTTCCTCGGCGCCATGAAGTTCGTCGCTTCCCAGGGCGGCACGGCGAAGGTGCCGGCGGACGCCACCGTCACCGCCACCGTGGGCATCGGCCCGCGCTCCGACGGCGGCTTCGGCCTCGACATCGGGCTGGCTATCGATTTGCCGGGGGTGGACCGCGCCGCCGCGCAGCAGCTGGTGGAGAAGGCACATTTCGTGTGCCCCTACTCCAACGCGACGCGGGGCAACATCGATGTGACGCTGACCCTGGTCTGACGCGGCCCGGGTCCCGGGGTGATCCGGGCCGGCGGGATGCGCCGGCGATCCCGCGCGATGCGTCAGCGCGCGGGATCGGATCGCCCGGTCTCCGTCCGCCCCGATCGTCCTTCCCGGGTGGCGGAGGCACGCCGCGCCGGGCTGTGGCCGTCCTCGCCCCTCAACTTTTCATTGCAGTAAAATCAGGTTGTGCAACTATGAAAAGTGGTTGTGGCGCGGGAGGGCGACATGCCGATCGAACTGGCGAAGATCAAGGGGATTTCGGTCGTTCAGGATGATGACGGGCGGGTGCATTGGCACTCCGGCGGCGCCATCGATGCCGACGGGGCCAATGGGCAGAGGGGCGCGCCTTTCGCCTATCGCATGGATGATAACGGCCTGGATGCCCTGGCCAACGCCGGCTGGCCCAATGCCGGCTGGCACAACGTGCTGATGGACCGGGGCGACGGGTTCCCCCTCGCGGACACCAATGGCAACGTCTATTCCAGAACCACCTATGCCTGGAAAGGCCGACCCATCACCCCCCGCTATGTGGATGCGGTCACCGTGCCCTATGCGGTGGTCAATCCGCTCGTCCGGCTGCGGGCGGTGGGTGTGGTCATCGGCTGTCGGGCGAGGATCGGCTACAGCGGCCGGAGCATTGACGCCGTGGTGGCTGACGTCAGCGGTGCCGGGAGTATCGGCGAGCTGTCGATCGCAGCGGCGATGGCCCTCGGCATTCCGAGCTCGCCGCGCAATGGCGGCACGGACCAGGGCGTCCAATTCGAGATATGGCCCGGAAGCGCCGCCCTCACCGGCGGTGAGATCTATGAGCTCCAGCGGGCGTGAGCGCACCCCCCGCGCCGGCTGGGGTGTGGCGGGACGCGCGCCGGCGCGTTCAGCTCGCCTCGCTGCGCAGGGCGCTCTTTTCGCGCCGACGCTGGACGGACGAGGGAATATTCATGCCCTCGCGATACTTGGCCACCGTGCGGCGGGCGATGTCGATGCCGTCGTCCTTCAGCTTTTGCACCAGGGTGTCATCGGAGAGGATGTCGTCCGGCGCCTCGGCGTCGATCAGCGTCTTGATGCGGTGGCGCACCGATTCCGCCGAGTGGGCCTCGCCGCCGCCGGATGCGGAGATGGCGGAGGAAAAGAAGAACTTCATCTCCACCACGCCGCGCGGGGTGGAGATGTATTTGTTGGACGTCACCCGCGACACCGTGGATTCGTGCATGCCGATGGCGTCCGCCACCGTGCGCAGGTTCAGCGGCCGCAGGTGCCGCACGCCGTGCAGCAAGAAGGCGTCCTGCTGGCGCACGATCTCGCTCGCCACCTTGAGAATGGTGCGCGCCCGCTGGTCGAGGGAGCGGGTGAGCCAGCTGGCGCTCTGCAGGCACTCGGCCAGGAAGCTCTTGTCGCCGGCCGAGCGGGCCACCTTGGCCACGGTGGCGTGATAGGTCTGGTTCACCAGCACGCGCGGCAGGGTTTCCGAATTCAGCTCCACCAGCCAGGCCCCGTCCGGCCCGGGCCGCACATAGACATCCGGCACCAGCGGATGCACCACCCCGGAGCCGAAGGCCAGGCCGGGCTTGGGATCAAGCCGGCGAATCTCGCCGATCATGTCGGCGATGTCGGCGGCGTCCACGCCGCAGATGCGCTTCAGGGCGTTGCGGTCGTGCTTGGCCAGCAGTTCAAGATTTTCCACCAGGGCGCGCATGGCCGGATCGTAGCGGTCGCGTTCCTTGAGCTGGAGGGCGAGGCATTCCGACAGGTTGCGCGCGCCGACGCCGGTGGGCTCGAAGCTCTGGATGAGGCGGAGCACATCCTCCACCTCCTCGCGGCTGGCGGCGAGTTGCTCCGCCACCTGGCCGATGTCGCCCGTGAAATAGCCGGTCTCGTCGATGAGGCCGATCAGGTGCAGGCCGATGAGCCGCCGCGCCGGGCTGGTTTCCGCCACCGAGAGCTGCGCTTCCAGGTGGTCGGCAAGGGTGGTTTCGGCGGCGAGGAAGGCTTCCGGGTTATAGTCCTCCCCCCGCTCGCCGCCCCCGCTGCTCCACTCGCTGGACGAGGAAGACGGGCTGGAGGAGGGGGTGGCCGCGGCGCGCTCGGCCGGGGCGTCGTCGGGGAAGACATTGCCGAGATCGGTGTCGAGCCGTGTTTCCATTTCCGCCCGGCTGGGCTCCATGTCGCCGGTCATCCAGTCGCCGGACTGGGCGTCGCGCTCGGAGGCGGGCGGCTCGGGGGCCTCCATCTCGTTGCTCTCGGCCGGGCCGCCGTCCTCGCTCGCGCGTTCCAGCAGCGGGTTGCGCTCCAGCTCCGCCTCCACATAGGCCACCAGTTCCATGTTGGAGAGCTGCAGCAGCTTGATGGCCTGCATCAGCTGCGGCGTCATCACCAGAGACTGGCTTTGCCGGAATTCCAGTTTCGGGGTCAGAGCCATCGACGCTCCTCCCGGGGACAGAGGAGGGCAGGGGTCATAGGCGGAACTCCTCGCCGAGATAGAGCCGCCGCACGTCCGGATTGGAGACGATGGAGTCGGGATCGCCCTCCATCAGCACCGAGCCGGAATGGATGATGTAGGCGCGGTCGATGAGCCCGAGCGTCTCGCGCACGTTGTGATCGGTGATGAGCACGCCGATGCCGCGGGTGGTGAGGTGGCGCACCAGGGCCTGGATGTCGCCCACGGCGATGGGATCGATGCCGGCGAAGGGTTCGTCCAGCAGCATGAAGGATGGACGGCTGGCCAGCGCGCGGGCGATCTCCACGCGCCGGCGCTCGCCGCCCGACAGGGCGATGGCGGGCGACTTGCGGACATGGGTGATCTTGAACTCCTCGAGGAGCTGCTCCATCTCCTCCTGCCGCTGGCGGCGGTCGGAGACCGTCACCTCCAGCACCCCCATGATGTTCCCTTCCACGGTGAGGCCGCGGAAGATGGAGGCCTCCTGGGGCAGGTAGCCGATGCCGAGGCGCGCCCGGCGATACATGGGCATGGGGGTGACGTCGTGGCCGTCGAGCTCGATGCGGCCGGCATCGGCCTTCACCAGGCCGGTGACCATGTAGAAGCAGGTGGTCTTGCCGGCGCCGTTGGGGCCGAGCAGGCCCACCGCCTCGCCCCGGCGCACATACATGGAGACGTCGCGCACCACCTTGCGGCCGCCATAGGTCTTGGCGAGGCCATAGGCGGCCAGGGCGCCGACGCCCGTGTCGGCATAGGGGTCGTCCGCGTGCTGGCGCCGGCGCGGCGCATCTGCATGGGGCGGGGGCGCGTCGGCATGTTGCGACGGCCATGTGACAAAGGCTTCACCGCCGCCGTCGTCGTCCCTGTCATCGTCCGGACGACGAGGGGAGGACGCGGCCCCCGGCGCGCGAAAGCTGTCGTGATCCGCCTCGAAGTCGGGATTCAGGCTGATTTCGCTGTTCCGGCGCTTGGTGGCGCCCCTGCCGAATAGGGAAAGGACGTTCAACTCTACCTCCGGCCCGCGGTCCATGAGCGACAGGTGTAAAGCGTCCGCGCGAGGGATGCAACGTTACAAGCAAAAAATGGGCCGAAATGGGGTGGGTGGGGCTGCGGCAGGGTGGCGCGCGCATTCGGCCCGCGCCGCGCAGGCCCGGCGGCACCGTGGCGAAGCCGCGCGCCGAGACGTGCAAGCGAGCACGCACGTAGGCGCGCGGGGCGCAAAGCCCGTCGGGCACCGCGCGATGGCGTGGGGCCGGACAGCCGATGTCACCAGATATAGAACGATTTTGAGGTGGCGCGAAGCGGGAACCGGCCGGAGGCCGGCCGTCTTCAGCGGGCGCCGGGCGCTGCCGGCGCGGGCGGCGCCTGGTTCTTCAGGCTGCCGGGCACGATCAGGCTCTCCACCCGCCCACCCTCGAAGCGGGACACGCCGGTGACGAGGTTCACCACCAGCTTCTGGCCGCGGATGACGTTCGGCCCCTGGGTCAGCACCACCGGCTTGCCGGTGAGGGTGACGGTGTTGGACTGCATCTCGAAGATGCCGGTCTCGCCGGTGGCGGTCTGGTCCTTGGTGCGCACCACCACGCCGCCGGTGGCCTCCAGCTTGCGAATCTGCCCCTGCTTCATGCCGGCGCCTTCTTCCGGAGCGCCCACCGAGCCGTCGTAATAGACGAGCAGGTCCTTGGAGTTCAGCGTGGTGTCGCCCTGCAGCACCACCACGTTGCCGGAGAACACCGCCACCTTGTCCTTGTCGCGCACCTCAAGCGAATTGGCGTTGATGCGCACCGGCTCGTCGCGGTTGCGGGCGAAGCCCTGCAGCGCGTTCGGCACGCTCTGCCCCTGGGTCTGCGCCAAAGCGGGGCCGGCCAGGAGCGCCGAGGCGGCCAGCATCAGGGCGCCGAGGGCGCGGCGGGGCGTCGTGGTCATGGGTGCGGCACCGGTCGTGGAGAGGTGATGAGGGGGATGTCGTCGCCGGCCGCGGCCGCCGGGGCGCCGGGAATGGAGCCGGTGGCGGCGGCGCGGTCGGCATGGGGGGGCTCGGGGCGCTGCGCCGCCCGCTGCGCCGCCGCCCGTGCCTCGGCTGCCTTCACCTCCTCCGCCCGCTTGGCTTCCTCCGCCTTGGCGGCATTGGCGCGGGAAATGTCGGAGATGCGGAAGTCGAGCTGCACATGGCCTTCGAACCGCGCCTTCTCGCCGCGGTCGGTCACCTTAAGCGTGTCCGCCACCAGCCGCCCGTCGAGATAGGTGAAGGTCACCGGCCGCGCGGTGGCGATGGTGCCGCTTTTCACGTCCACCTCGGCATTCTCCAGGTGGCCGCCATAGCCGCCCTTCATCGCCAGCTCGACGCCGTCGTCGAGGGTGATGAACTGGCTCTTGGTGTCGAGGCTGCCCTTGCGGGCCTGCACGCGGGCCCAGCCGTGGTCGGCCATCTCCAGCTTCGCCTCGATGTCGGTGAGGTCGATCACGTCGGGGCGGGTGAGGTCCTGGGTGGCGGTCTTGGCGGTGACCGAATAGCCCCGGTTGTCGTCGGTGAAGCCGGAGAGCTTGGGCAGTTCCATGGTGAGCCGGGAGCCGGACAAGGTGAGCTGGCCGACGTCGAACGGCAGGTCGATCTTGACCTTCAGGCTGTTGAGCAGGGCCCCGGCGCCCAGCAGCACGACGCCGCCGATCACCGCCACCGGCAGGATGCGCCGGATCCAGCGCACACGGGAGCTGTGCCGCTGCGCCCGGCGGAAGTCGGGCGGCGGCGGCGGGGTGAAGGCGGTCGCCTCATCGGTGTCGAGGTCGCGTGGCGGCACGTGTCGGTTCATCTTCCCCATCCGGCGGCAAGGTGAGTGCCGGCTCGCGCGCCAGATCCCCGGGGAAACGCTTCCACACATCGGTGATCCGACGACACGTCGCCCCGCGTGCCGGGCCGCCAAAGTGTCCGAAATGCGCGCCGCGCGCAAGAGCGCCCGATAAGGACTTGCTGCAGCGCACATTTCTCTTGGACCGCCTCAGGAGTGGGAGAAAATGTCCTGCTCCGGCCAGCCGGCGAGGTCCAGCGCGGCCCGCGCCGGAAGGAAGGCGAAGCAGGCGGCGGCCAGGGCGGTGCGGCCTTCCCGGGCCAGCATCTCCTCCAGCTTCGCCTTGAGCGCGTGCAGGTACAGCACGTCGGAGGCGGCATAGGTGAGCTGGGCGTCGGTGAGGTCGCCGGAGCCCCAGTCCGAACTCTGCTGCTGCTTGGAAATGTCCACGCCGAGCAGCTCGCGCACCAGCTCCTTCAGCCCGTGGCGGTCGGTGTAGGTGCGCACCAGCCGCGAGGCGATCTTGGTGCACCACACCGGCTGCGGCATCACCCGGAACGTATGCTGCAGCACGGCGATGTCGAAGCGGCCGAAATGGAACAGCTTGGTCACCGCCGGATCGGTGAGCAGGCGGACGAGGTTGGGCGCGCTCTGGGCGTTGGCGCCCTGGGGAAGCTGCACCAGGTCGGCGCTGCCGTCGCCATTGGAGAGCTGCACCAGGCACAGCCGATCGCGGAACGGGTTGAGGCCCATGGTCTCGGTGTCGATGGCGACCACGGGCGCGGCCACGAAGTCGGCGGGCAGGTCGCCCTGGTGCAGGCGGATGGTCATGGGCGGTGTGTTCTCGTTCCGCGGGGGAGATAAGGCGGCGTGGTCCGTTCGCAACGGCATCGCCGGGGATGCGACAGCTACGCGCGAGGCGGCCCGCTGCGCAAGCGGATGTCGCGACCTTTCCGCCGCCGTGATATGAGCGGACCTGTGGGAAACCGCGCCGACGCCCCGTCGCGCGTGGCGCCATGACCGCCGGGCGTGGGGGCACCGTCCGGGCGGGGAAGCCGTGTGCCCCATGGGGTGGTTTCGCGTCTCGTCGCTTAGCGGGCATGATCCAAGGCCTTGTCCTGCCGTGTTCTTCCGCGTGAGCGGGGGGAGTGCTCGAATCCCCTGCCGGGTCCATCCCGGCGCGCGGGGCCGATGGGGCGCGGCGGTGGCAGGGTCGGGTGGTGGCGCCCCGGCCGGCGACGCGGGCCGTCCCGCATTCTGGTCTCGCGCCATCTCGGGCTGGGAGTTGACATGAAACGACGCATAAGCTGGGCGGGTCTGCTCGCCCTTTTCCTGATTCTCGCGGGCGGCGCCTGGGCGCCGGCGCGGGCGCAGCCGGCGCCTCCCGGGAGCTACCTGAACACCTGCCGCGATGTGCAGGTGCGCGGCGGCGGCCGCAATCTTGTGGCGTTGTGCGAAACCGAGCGCCGGGGCGTGTTCAACACCACGCGGCTCGACAACTTTTTCGAGTGCCGGGGTGATATCGCCAACCTCAACGGCCGCTTGTGGTGTGAGCGCCGTCCTGGCCCTGGCCCCGGTCCCGGCCCTGGCCCCGGTCCCGGTCCCCGTCCCGGCCAGGGCAATGGCCCTCCCGGCTCCTATCGCGCGACCTGCTCGCAGATCGACCAGCGCGGCAACACCCTGAACGCCATGTGCCGCACCCGGGCCGGCGATTGGCGGCCCACCAGCCTCGACCTGTTCGGTTGCGCCCCCGGCGGCGACATCTTCAACGACAACGGTCGCCTGACCTGCCGTCCGCGTCCGGTGCCTCCGGGCTCCTACCTGCAGACGTGCCGCAACGCGCGGGTGGCGGGCTTCTGGCTGGCGGCCGACTGCCGCGACATGAACGGCAACTGGCGCGATGCGCGGCTGAACCTTGCGACCTGCAGCCCGCAGCCGAACGTCGTCAATTTCAACGGCGCGCTGATCTGCCGTTGATCGGGAAGGGGGCGCGTCCGCGCCCCCTTCTGCCGCCGGCGCGCCACGCCGGCCGCCAACCGCGAGGGATCACCGGATGACCGCGCGAGGTGTGATTCGAGGGGGGCCAAGTGTTCTGCGGCCAAGTGTTCTGCGGTGGGGCGTTCTCCGCCTGTGCGGCGCGCTGCTGGCGCTGGGGGCGGCGGTGCCGGCCATGCCGGCCGTGGCCCAGGGGATCCCGCTCGGCACCTATCTGGCCTCCTGCCGGGAGGTGACGCTGTCGGGGCGCGCCCTGACCGCCGTTTGCGCGGCGGCGGGCGGCGTCTGGGTGGCGGCGCGGCTGGAGGACTACCCCTTCTGCGTCGGCGACATCTCCAATCGGAATGGAACATTGTTCTGCATGCGGGCGCTGACGGTGCTCGGCATCCAGACGCCCGCCGCCCGCGCGGCGGCGCGGCTTCCCCCCGCCGGCTCCTACATGGGCAGCTGCCGCGATATCCGCCTGGAGGACGGCTGGCTGAAGGCCACCTGCCCGGACCATGCCGGGCGCGCGGTGGAGGCCGGCATCGTCGCCAACTGGTGCGCCAATTTCGGGCGCGACATCGCCAACCTGGACGGCCAGCTCGCCTGCCGTTGAGTCCGGGGCGCGGCCCTGGCGCCGGGCGCGGGCGGGGCCCACCGCCAGGCCGGCTGGCGTGCGGCTCAGGCTGCGCCCCTGCGATCGACGTTGGCGAGGCTTGGCGGTGCGGCAGGTGGTGCTTTACGGTGCGCGAGGGTTGAACGCGGAGGGGGCGATGGGGGTGGCGCGCGGGGTCTGGCCGGTTCTCGGCATGGTGGCGGTGCTGCTGGCGTCGGCTGCGCCGGCCGGAGCGCGGGACCTGCCGGCGGGCAGTTACCTGGCCTCTTGCCAGGAGGCGAAGATTCGCTCCGGGCGCGATCTGGCAGCCGTGTGCGAGACCAGCGACGGCGGGTGGGTGGTGACCCTGCTGGAGGACTTCGCCTCCTGCACCGGCGACATCGCGAACAAGGACGGGCAGTTGTGGTGCGGCCGCGGGTCGTCCCTGTTCGGGTTTGGCGGCTCGGTGGTGACCGCCCCCGTGCGCCCGGCGACGCAGCCCGCCACCCAGCCGGCCACCCGGCCCGCGACGCAGCCGGCCACCACCTATGGCAATGTGGCGCCGCCCGGCTCCTATCTCTCCAGCTGCCGCGACATCGTCTTCGACTCGCAGACGCTGCGCGCGCTCTGCCTGAACCGGCTGGGCACCTGGCTGCCCGCCACGCTCCATGTCGGCTCCTGCCGGGGGCGGGACATTTCAAACGAGGATGGAAGCCTGCGCTGCGATGGCTCATCCTCTGGCAACCGGGGCGGCGGGTCGAGCGGGGGCTGGGGGGGCGGCGAGCCGCTGCCGCCCGGCTCCTACATCGCCACCTGCCAGGACATCACCTTCAGCGGCGGCGCCATCCGGGCCCGCTGCCAGGATCGCGGCGGCTTCTTCCGCACCTCGGTGCCGCTCTACGTCTCGCAATGCCAGCGCGGCGCCGACATCTACAACGACAATGGCTCGCTGCGGTGCGGTTCGGGCGGCTCCTGGGGCGAGCGTCCGCCGCCGGGTTCGTACACGGCCTCCTGCCGCGATATCCGCGTGGTGGCCGGCTGGCTGAAGGCCAGCTGCAAGGACCGGAACGGCCGCTGGACCGAGGCCACCACCGCCGTGAGCTGGTGCAGCGCCGGCCGCGACATCGCCAATGACGACGGCCGCCTGACCTGCCGCTGAGACCAAAGGCCCATGAGCTTGACTCATAGGTCTTCGGCCGAGTTCGCACGGCGCGTGAGCAGACCCAATTGGGGCCGATCGAAGACCGGGCGGATGGTCTGATACCAAAGGCCCATGAGCGTGACTCATGGACCTTTGGTCAAGCCCGCGCGGCGCTTGAGCGGACCCACTTGGCACCGGTCGAAGACCGGGGCCGATGGTATGAGATGTGTCCGGCCGTGCCGGCCGGAGCCGGCCCCGGGGCGACCGCGGACCGGGCATGGTGTTTCGGGGAACCTCACGCGCCGTCGTGTCGTCCGGCGTCCGCCATGTCAGCACCTGGCCCGGCGGCCGGCACTTCCGATGCCATGCCCCGGTCTTCGATCGGCCCCAGGTGGGGTCGTTCAGACGCCGCGCGTGCTCAACCGGGGTCCGTGAGTTCAGCTCGCGCACCTAGGTCAAATTCAGATGAAGAGGGGACGCCCGCCCTGCACGCCCAGCCTTCGGCGCAGCCATCGGGGGCGCAGGCGTCCCCTTGGCGCCGTTCGGAGGCCGGAGCCAATGACCTCAAGCCGGACCGGGACGCCGGCCCCGCGTCCGCGTGGGGGGCGGACGCGGGTGGACGACATGCGGGTGGACGACCGCCGGCGCCGCCGTCAGCGCTTCAGGCCGCGCACGTCGCGGACCGCGCCGCGCGCGGCGGAGGTGGTGAGCGCCGCATAGGCCTGCAGCGCCTGGGACACCACCCGCTTGCGGCTGGCGGGCGTGAAGGCGGCGTCGCCCTTGGCCTCCATGGCGGCGCGGCGCTCGGCCAGCACCTCGTCCGACACCGCCACGCGGATGGTGCGGTTGGGGATGTCGATCTCGATGATATCCCCGTCCTCCACCAGTCCGATGGCGCCGCCTTCCGCCGCTTCCGGCGAGACATGGCCGATGGACAGGCCCGAGGAGCCGCCGGAGAAGCGCCCGTCCGTCACCAGCGCACATGCCTTTCCGAGGCCCTTCGACTTCAGGTAGGAGGTGGGGTAGAGCATCTCCTGCATGCCGGGCCCGCCGCGCGGGCCCTCGTAGCGGATCAGCACCACGTCGCCGGGCTTGACGCCGCCGGTGGAGAGGATCGCCTCCACCGCCGCGTCCTGGCTCTCGAAGATGCGGGCGGGGCCCCGGAAGGTCAGGATGGAGGCGTCCACGCCGGCCGTCTTCACGATGCAGCCGTCGAGGGCGATGTTGCCATAGAGCACGGCGAGGCCGCCATCCTTGGAATAAGCGTGCTCCACATCGCGGATGACGCCTTTCTGGCGATCCGTGTCCAGGGTGTCCCAGCGGCTGGCCTGGCTGAAGGCGACCTGGGTCGGCACGCCGCCCGGGGCGGCGCGGAAGAAGGTGGTGACGCTTTCCAGGTGGGTGCGCTTCACGTCCCAGCGGTCCAGAGCGTCCTTGAGGGTGGGGGCGTGGACGGTGGGCAGGCCGGTATGGATGAGGCCGGCACGGTCGAGCTCGCCCAGGATGCCCATGATGCCGCCGGCCCGGTGCACGTCCTCCATGTGGATGTTGGCGACCGCCGGGGCCACCTTGCACAGCACCGGCACCTTGCGGGACAGCCGGTCGATGTCCGCCATGGTGAAGGCCACCTCGCCTTCGTTGGCGGCGGCCAGAAGATGCAGCACCGTGTTGGTGGAGCCGCCCATGGAGATATCGAGCGTCATGGCGTTCTCGAACGCCTGGAACGAGGCGATGGCGCGCGGCAGCACGCTGTCGTCGTCCTGCTCGTAATAGCGGCGGGCAAGATCCACCACCAGGTGGCCGGCCTCCACGAACAGGCGCCGGCGGTCGGCGTGGGTGGCGAGGATGGAGCCGTTGCCGGGCAGCGACAGGCCGAGCGCCTCGGTGAGGCAGTTCATGGAATTGGCGGTGAACATGCCGGAGCACGAGCCGCAGGTGGGGCAGGCGGAACGCTCCATCACCTGCACGTCGGCGTCGCTCACCTTGTCGTCCGCCGCGGCGATCATGGCGTCGATCAGGTCCACCTTCTTGGGGCCGGTGGAGAGCAGCACCTTGCCGGCCTCCATGGGGCCACCGGAGACGAACACGGCGGGAATGTTGAGGCGCAGCGCCGCCATCAGCATGCCGGGGGTGATCTTGTCGCAATTGGAGATGCACACCATGGCGTCGGCGCAGTGGGCGTTCACCATGTATTCCACGCTGTCGGCGATGATCTCGCGCGAGGGCAGGGAATAGAGCATGCCGTCATGGCCCATGGCGATGCCGTCGTCCACCGCGATGGTGTTGAACTCCTTGGCGACGCCGCCCGCCTTCTCGATCTCGTGCGCCACCAGCTGGCCGAGGTCCTTCAGGTGCACGTGGCCGGGCACGAACTGGGTGAAGGAGTTCACCACGGCGATGATGGGCTTGCCGAAATCCCCGTCCTTCATGCCGGTGGCGCGCCACAGGCCACGGGCGCCGGCCATGTTGCGGCCGTGGGTGGAAGTGCGGGAGCGGTATTGGGGCATGTTCCTCGTTGCCTCTTTGGTGGCGCCGTGACGGGCCCGGCGCGTCTCGTCCGGCCGTCTTAGAGCGGCGTTGCCTCGGGGAAAAGGGTTTTGAGAGGAAGTCTAGCATGGCGCGGGCGCCCCCGCCCGACACGAAGGTGACAGCCGGGCCCGGTGCCCGGCCTGCGGCGCGACGGCGGTTTTCCCGGCGCCGGGGACTAGGATATGTCGGCTAAACGCGAAGCGGGGAGGCCGGCATGGACGATGGGGATTTCCGGGAGTGGGCAGGGCGGGCCGCCGCCTGGGCTGCGGACTATCGGCAGGGGCTCGGCGATCGTCCGGTGCGCGCCTCCACCGTTCCCGGCGCCATCGCCGCCGCCCTGCCGGCCGCGCCCCCGGAGGCGGCCGAGCCCCTGGCCGACCTGTTCGCCGATTTCGAGCGCATCGTGGTGCCGGGGATGACCCATTGGCAGCACCCCCGCTTCTTTGCCTATTTCCCCGCCAATGCCAGCCCGGCCAGCGTCATTGCCGAGGTTCTCACCGCCGCCATGGGGGCCCAGTGCCTGCTGTGGCAGACCTCCCCCGCCGCCGCGGAGATGGAGACGGTGATGATCGACTGGCTGCGGCAGGCGGTGGGCCTGCCGGCGCCGTGGCGCGGGGTGATCCAGGATTCCGCGTCCTCCGCCACCTTGTGCGCGCTGCTGACCATGCGCGAGCGGGCGCTGGACTTCACGGGCAACAGGCGCGGCCTCGCCGGCCAGGCGCCGGTGCGGGTCTATGCCTCCGGCGAGGTGCATTCCTCCATCGACAAGGCCTGCTGGATCGCCGGCATCGGCGAGGACAATCTGGTGCGGATCCCGGTCCGCGGGTCGCGCCGCGGGCTGGACCCGCTGGCGCTGGATGCGGCCATCCGCGCCGACCGGGCGGCGGGCCTGCGGCCGGCCGGGGTGGTGGCCTGCGTCGGCGGCACCGGGGTCGGCGCCATGGACGAGGTGGACGAGGTGGTGGCGGTGGCGCGGCGCCACGACCTGTTCGTGCACGTGGACGCCGCCTGGGCCGGCAGCGCCATGATCTGCCCCGAGTTCCGCCCGCTGTGGGCGGGGGTGGCGGGGGCCGACAGCATTGTGCTCAACCCGCACAAATGGCTGGGCGCCCAGTTCGACTGTTCGGCCCACTTCGTCCGCGATCCCGACCAGCACCGGCGGACCCTGGCCATCCAGCCCGAATACCTGAAGACCCACGGCAAGGAGGGCATCGTCGATTACAGCGAATGGTCGATCCAGACCGGCCGGCGCTTCCGGGCGCTGAAGCTGTGGTTCGTGCTGCGGGCGCATGGGCTCGAGGGGCTGAGGGGCATGATCCGTAATCATGTGCGCTGGGCCCAGGCGCTCGCCGCCCGGATCGCCGCCGCGCCGGGCTTCAGCCTGGCGGCGGAACCGGTGCTGTCCCTGTTCGCCTTCCGCCACGATCCCGGCGACGGGCGCGACGGCGACCAGCACATGCTGGCGCTGCTCCAGGCGATCAATGACGGTGGCCGGATCTACCTCACCCCCACCCGGGTCGATGGGCGGCTGGCGATCCGCTTCCAGGCCGGCGCCATGAGCACCACCGAGGCCGACGTGGCCTCGGCCTTCGATGTCATCTGCGACGCGGCGCAGGCGCTGGGGTGAGGTGGCGTGCTACGGCCCGGGCTCCGGCGCGGCGGGGGTGTCGGCCGGGGCCTGCCAGCCGCGCAGGGGCGCGCGGTCGCGGCCGCGCGCGGTGGCGCTGAGGCCGTAATGGGCGGCGAGCCGGTCGAGGGCGAGACCCAGCACCACCTTGGCGGTGCGGGCCGGCCAGCGGCGGTCCCGCTCCACCTCCTCCAGGCCCTTCAGGAAGCAGCACACGTCCAGCAGCACGCCGGACAGTTCCGGTCCCACCGCCGCCATCGCCTTGTCGAAGCGGGACTTGGCGGCCAGCACCATGTCGGTGAAGGCTTCCGGCCCGCCGCTGCCGCCGCCGGGCGTGGGCTCCCAGCGGCTGGTGACGCGCGGCGTGAGCTGGGCGCGGGTGAAATCCGCCCTGAGGCGCTCGCCGGCCGCGAGCTGGGCGGCGTCCACCAGGGGACGACCGTCGCGGCCGCTGCGGCGGGCCAGCCAGGTGAGGGGGCTTTCCGAGATGTTGTGGCGGGGCGTGGCAGGGCCCGGCGCGGCACGGGGACGACGCGGCGCCGGGGCCGGAGCCGGGGCGACGGAGGAGGGGGGATGGGGCGCGCGGGCCATGGCCTAGTGCTCCGCCGCCCAGCGGATGCAGGCTTCGAGGGCGCTGACGCGCCGGTCGAAGCCGGCGCCGTCGCGCTGATCCTCGATGCGGCGGCAGGCGTGCGCCACGGTCGTGCGGTCCCGCTGGAACGCGCGCGCCACGTCGGCCTGCGACAGGCCGAGGACCACATGGGCGAGATACATGGCGAGCTGTCGCGCCGCTGCCACCGGCGCCGACGAGCGCCGCAGGGCGAGCAGGGCATCGACGGCGATGCCATCGGCGGCCGACACGAGGGCGATGGCGATCCGGGCGCGCGTGGCGGGATCGCGGGCCGGGGGAAGGACACGTGGCAGCGCGCAGGTTCGGGGTTCGCTCGGGCCGGGCGGGGGCAGGGACGGGGCGGCGACCGGGGGCATTGCAACCTCATGTAGTAGGTATCTTTTCCTACATCCATCATGTGGGGCCGCAAAAGCAGGGGGACCGGCTCACTGTCCAGGGAGCGGCCATGCGCGCATTAATAACCTGATAATAAAAGATATTGTGTCCGTCGAGAACCGCTTGCGAAGTCGTCGGTCTAGGAACTTATCCCCCTTATCGCTCCTGTCCCGCAGCATGGCGCCGTGTTGCAGGAGGCTGCCATGGGAATCGGCGCGCGCGGCGGACGGATCAGGGCTTTCCGATGTGAGGAGGCGGAGGCGCAGGTGGAGCGGCGGCGGGTGGCGCTGGCGGTCATGTTCGCTCAGCCGCAGGACATCGCGCGGGCGCTGCGCGAGGCGCGGCGGGCGGGGCGGGCGGGCGCCGGCTTTTACGATCCGGCGCGCCATGCGGCGCTGATCCGCCTGTGGAAGGCCCGCGCGCGGCCGGTCCGGGCGGGCGGGTGCTCGTCGTGCCGGGATGACGGGACTATCGAGGGCGCCGGCTGATGCCCGGTCTACGCAGGCCTGGGTGTCCGCAGGAGGTGGGCCAGGACGCGGCGGGGGCCAGGACGCGGCGGGCCGGATGAGGAAGCCGCGACGGCCGGGCGAGACGCCCGGCCGTCGCGGCAGCGCGGCTCAGAGACCCTCGAACAGGGCCGTGGACAGATAACGCTCGGCGAACGAGGGAACGATGGCGACGATGGTCTTGCCGGCCAGATCGTCGCGCGCGGCGATCTCCAGGGCGGCGGCGATGGCCGCGCCGGAGGAGATGCCGCCCGGAATGCCTTCGTAGCGGGCCAGCGCGCGGGCGGTGTCGAAAGCGGTCTGGTTGCCCACCGTCACCACCTCGTCGATGATGGAGCGATCAAGGACGTCCGGCACGAAGCCGGCGCCGATGCCCTGGATCTTGTGCGGGCCCGGCGCGCCGCCGGACAGCACCGGCGAATCCTCGGGCTCCACCGCCACCACCCGCAGCGACGGCTTGTAGGCCTTCAGCACCTGGCCGATGCCGGTGATGGTGCCGCCGGTGCCGACGCCGGCCACCACCACGTCCACCTTGCCCTCGGTGTCGTTCCAGATTTCCTCGGCGGTGGTGCGCCGGTGCACCTCGGGGTTCGCCTTGTTCTTGAACTGCTGGGGCATCACCGCCTTGGGCAGCTCCTGAATGAGCTGCTCGGCCTTGGCGACAGCGCCCTTCATGCCCAGGTTGGCAGGGGTCAGCACCAGCTCGGCGCCCAGCAGCGCCAGCATCTTGCGGCGCTCGATGGACATGCTCTCCGGCATCACCAGGATCAGCCGGTAGCCACGCGCGGCGGCCACGAAGGCGAGGGCGATGCCGGTGTTGCCGGAGGTGGGCTCCACCAGCACGGTGTCGGCGTCCAGCACGCCGGCATCCTCCATCGCCTCGATCATGGCGACGCCGATGCGGTCCTTGACGCTGTTGATGGGATTGAAGAACTCGAGCTTGGCGAGAATGTCGGCCTTGGCGCCGCGCAGCTGCGGCAGGCGCTTCAGGCGCACCAGGGGGGTGTTGCCGATGGTGTCGGTAATGGAATCATAGACCAGCCCGCGGCCGGGACGCGGCAGCTTGGCGGGGATGATTTTGGCGGATTCGGCCATGGGCGCGCTCCTGAGGATCGTTATGGGCTGCGGCCCTGCAAGGCAGCCGCAGGGCCATTAAATGGCAAAATCAATGCGGCCGTGATCCGATCCGTGCCCCTTGTTGTCGGCGGCGCGGCAGAGATCTTCCAGCGTCACCGCGTCCAGGGCCGTGTCGAAGGTCGTCTCGGCGGAGGCCACGGCTGGCTGTACCACGTCCGTGACAAGGGGCGGAAGGATGATCTCCTTCTCCTCCTCCGATCCCTCCACCACGCGGACGATCTCGGCGACCGAGACCCGGCGTCGCTCGCGGGCGAGCTCGTAGCCGCCGCGTGGACCGCGCACGCCTTTCAGGACCCCGGCATGGACCAGGGCCTGCAGCACCGGTTCCAGCCGGCGGGGGGGGAGGCCATGCCGGGCGGCGAGGGCCTTGGCGGCGACCGGGGTGCCGCGCGCATGGACGGCGACGTCAACCACGGCGGCAATGGCGAGAAGGCTCTTGTCGGATAAACGCGGCATTTTTCTGTGACTATCTCTAGATCACGCGCCGGACAGGCCTGTTGATCCAAAACCACCGGCACCACGCGCACTTTCTACTAAATCTCCGGATTCTGCCAGCATTATTTGCGCCACTGGCGCCACCACCATCTGGGCGATGCGCATGCCGCGCGTGAAGGTAAAGTGTTCCGGTCCAAGGTTGACCAGGATCACCTTGATCTCGCCCCGGTAGTCCCAGTCCACCGTGCCGGGGCTGTTCAGCACGGTGATGCCGTGCTTCAGGGCCAGGCCCGAGCGCGGGCGGACCTGCGCCTCGTAGCCTTCGGGCAGGGCCAGGGCGAAGCCGGTGGGCAACGCCGCGAAGGCGCCGGGCGCGAGCGTCAGCGGCGCGTCCTCGGGCACCGCGCAGGGCAGGTCGAGGCCGGCGGCGCCGGCGGTGGCATAGGCGGGCAGGGGGAGCCCGGCGCCGTGCGGCAGGCGCAGGATGGGGACGACGGGGCGGCTCATGGACGGTCCTCTTCGCGGTTCGGCTCGATTTCGTGAGCGAGCGCGCGGGCGATCCGCGCGACCAGCTCGGCCGCCACCTCGGCCTTGGAGGCGGGGGGCCAGTGCTCCACCCCGGCCGCGCTCACCAGGTGCACGGTGTTGCTATCCCCCCCCATGATGCCAGTGGCCGGGGAGACGTCGTTGGCGACGATCCAGTCGCAGCCCTTGCGGGCGCGCTTGGCCTCGGCGTGGGCGATGACGGTTTCGGTCTCGGCCGCGAAGCCCACCACCAGGCATGGCCTCAGGGTCGGGTGCCGGGACACGGTGGCGAGAATGTCCGGATTCTCCACCAGGGTGAGGGCGGGCGCGCCGGCGGCGCCCTTCTTGATCTTCTGCCCGGCGGCGCCGGCGACGCGCCAGTCGGCGACGGCGGCGGCGAAGACGGCGGCATCGACCGGCAGGTTGGCTTCCACCGCCGCCAGCATTTCGCGCGCGGTTTCCACATGGATGACGCGGACGCCGGCGGGATCGGGCGCCTCGGCCGGTCCGCTCACCAGCACCACCTCCGCGCCGGCGGCGGCGGCGGCGGCCGCGATGGCGTGGCCCTGCTTGCCGGAGGAGCGGTTGGCGATGTAGCGCACCGGGTCGATGGGCTCGTGGGTGGGCCCCGAGGTGACCAGCACCCGCCGGCCGGACAGCGGGCCCGGCGCCGCGGCGAGCCGGGCCACGATGGCGGCCAGGATCTCGGCCGGCTCGGCCATGCGGCCCTCGCCGAATTCGCCCCGCTCCGCCATGGCGCCGGAATTGGGGCCGACGACGGCGATGCCGTCGTCGGTCAGCGTGGCGAGGTTGCGGCGCGTGGCCGGGTGGGCCCACATGCGCGGGTTCATGGCGGGGGCGATCAGCACTGGCTTGTCGGTGGCCAGCAGCACCGCGCTGGCGAGGTCGTCGGCGTGGCCGCCCGCCATCTTGGCCATCAGGTCGGCGGTGGCGGGGGCCACCACCACCAGCTCGGCCTCGCGCGAGAGGCGGATGTGGCCGATGTCCTGCTCGGCGGTGAGATCAAACAGATCGGCGAAAACCCGCTCGCCGCTGAGCGCACCCACCGCCAGCGGCGTGACGAACTGCCGGGCCGCCGGGGTGAGGATGGCGCGCACGGTGGCGCCGCGTTCCTTCAGCCGGCGGATCAGGTCAAGGCATTTGTAGGCGGCGATGCCGCCCCCGATGACGAGGAGAATGCGCTGGGCAGCGAGCATCGGCGGGCTCCGGTAAGGCCACGGAAACGCCGCCGGGGCTGGAGCCCGGCGGCTCGCACGGCATATAGCGCGGGCGCCCGGCGGGCGCGAGCCGCTCCCCGACCGGCCTCGTCCGGCCGCCGCCGCGGCCCGTTTCCGCACGGGCATGGGCCCCTGCCGGATCCCGAAATCGTGGCGTAGATGATTGACGAGACTTAGACTTTTAGCGTTCCCTGTCGTATATAGCCGGTGTGTGAGACGGAGGGGGCCGTGGCGCAGTCGACGAACGCCGAGGAGCTGCGCCTGGCCGCCTTCGGCGGCGAGTTCGCCGATCCGGCGACGGAAGCCGCGTTCCGGGCGGACCGGCTCGATGAGGCCAAACGCCATGCGCGGGTGCTGTTCGCCCTGTCGGCGGTGCTCAACGCCTTTTTCCTCCTGAGCGACTGGCGTTTCGAAGGCAGCCCCCATTTTGTGGTGGCGCTCTCGGCCCGCTTCGGCGTCATCTTCATCTCGCTGTTCTGCCTGATGGCGGCCCATCTGTGCCGGCGGGTGCGCGCGCTCGACGTGGTGGCGAGCGCGTGGCAGTGGGCGACGGGCATCGGGGTGGCGGTGCTGGTGACCAGCCGCAGCGAACTGGCGCTGTTCGTGGTGGTGCTGCTGCCGACCATCTATTATCTCACGGTTCCGGTGCCGTTCGCGCTGTGCGTGCTCAACGGCGTGGGTGCCAGCGCCATGCTGCTGGCGGGCTACCTGGACCCGGCCCTGCCGTTGCGCCTGCTGCTCGGGCTGGGGGTGGCGGTGGCCACGCTGAACGCCGCCCTGATGATCGTGCTGTCGCGCTCCAACCGCATGGATCGCCTGCAGTGGGCCGCGGTGCGGGCGGCCCGGCGCGCCAACGCGCGGCTGCGGGAGAGCGAGAATCTCCTGGAGAAGACGTTCCAGGCGGTGCCGCTGCCGGTGGTGGTGACCACCTTGTCGGACGGCGCGGTGCTGAAATTCAATGAGGCTGCCCTGCGTTTCTACGGCGCTCCCCGGGAACAGATCGCCCGGCTGCGGATCTCCGACGTCCACGTCTCGCCACAGCAGCGCGAGCAATTGCTGCGGCGGCTGCGGGACGAAGGCGCGGTGACCGACTTCGCCGGGAGCGTGCGGCTCGCGGACGGCAGCCGGCGCGAGGTGCTGGTGGCCGCGGCGCCGATCGAGCTGGGCGGCACGCCGGGCATGGTGGCGGCCGTTATCGACGTCACCGAGCGCACGGCGGTGGAGCAGCAGGTCCGCCACGCCGCCACCCACGACGCCCTCACCGGCCTGCCGAACCGGGCCGCCTTTCATGCCCGCCTGGAGGCGGCGCTGGCGACGCGGCGGCCGGCCGAGGGGCTGTGCCTGCTGCTGATCGATCTCGACGGGCTGAAGGACGTCAACGATTCCCTGGGCCATGACGCCGGCGATCTGCTGCTGTCGGAGACCGCGCAACGCCTGGCCGCGCTGGCGGGGGAGCGGGCCACGGTGGCGCGGCTGGGCGGCGACGAATTCGTGGTGCTGCTGGTGGCGCCCGAGGCGCTGGAGGCGGGCCGGCGGCTGGCCCAGGGCATTCTCGGCGACCTGCGGCGCCCGGTGTCGCACCGGGGACGCCAGCTGTCCACCAAGGCCAGCGTCGGTCTCGCGGCCTGTCCCGAGCACGATTGTTCCTATGGCGAGCTGATGAAGGACGCGGACCTCGCCCTTTACGCCGCCAAGCAGCAGGGCCGGGACCGCCTCATGATCTACACGCCGGTCATGCGGCAGGCGGTGTCGGAGCGCCTGTCGCTGCTGCGCGACATCATTGACGCCCTCGCCGAGGACCAGATCGTTCCCTACTACCAGCCGAAGGTTTCGCTGGCCACCGGGCGGCTCGCCGGGTTCGAGGCACTGGTGCGGTGGCGGCGCTCGGCCCACGCGGTGCTGGCGCCGGCGGCGTTTGAGATGGCGCTGCTGGACCGCGAGGTGGCGGTGCTGATCGGCGAGCGGATGGTCCGCAAGGTCACCAGCGACGTGCGGGGCTGGATCGAGGCCGGCTACGACTGCGGCCGCATCGCCATCAATCTCTCGCCGGCGGAGTTCACCCACCGCGATCTCGCGTCCAAGCTGCTGCGCCAGTTCCATGCCGCCGGCCTGCAGCCGGATCGCTTCGACATGGAGATCACCGAAACCGTCTTCCTCGGCCGCGATTCCGATCATGTCGCGCCGATCCTGGATGAGCTGAAGCGGGCTGGGGTGGGTGTGGCGCTGGACGATTTCGGCACCGGCTACGCCGGCCTGATCCACCTGAAGCAGCTGCCCATCGACACCATCAAGATCGACCGCGGCTTCGTGAAGGACATCGGGCAAGACACCTTCGACACCGCCATCGTCTGCGCGGTGCTCGAGCTTGGGCGCAATCTCGGCATGCGGGTGGTGGCCGAGGGGGTGGAGACCGCCGGCCAGGCCCGCTTCCTGCGCGAGCGCGGCTGCGGAAGTGCCCAGGGCTTCCTGTTCTTCCGGCCGCTGCCCGGCCAGGACGTGCCGGCATTGCTGCGGACCGAGGGCGAGCAGGCGGCCGCCGCCCGCCTCGCCTTGTTCCTTTAGGGGCGCCGCGTTCGCGACGTGGCAGGCGATTCGCCCGCTCCCCGGCGGCCGGTGGCGCAGGACCTCCAGCAGGCCCGGAACAACAGATCGCGCGCGTGCGCACGGCGCAAGATCACGCCAAGGTGAAGCTTGGGCATGAAAATGCCGCGCGGGGGGCGGAAACTGTCCTATTTCTCGTAGAGAAACAAATTGTATGTCCGCGAGCCTGACGCATGTCGCGGATGCGACGAAAAATACATGCGGCATCCGCATGTCGATTTTCCCCATGATCACAGCTCGTTATGATGGCATGCCCAAGAAGTGGGCGGTTTTGCCTTCAGGTTGTGCACGACATGAGAACCAAACTAACTCAAAATGTCGCTAATCAGACAAACGGTATGGGGAAACGGTCCTAGGTGACGGAGACAGCACCATGGCCTTAGAAGAAGCGGTTCACTTGGAACGGGATTCTGCATCGGCGCACATGCCTGTCGTGTCGTTGAGCGATGTGGCTCTGACGGGGATCTATGAGATCTCGAAGATCCTGACGGGACCGAACCGCCTGGAGACCACGCTGTCGAGCGTGGTGAACCTGCTGTCGTCTTTTCTGCAGATGCGCCACGGCGTCATCTCGCTGCTCGAGGATGACGGCATTCCCGATATCACCGTGGGGGTCGGCTGGAACGAGGGGACGGATGCGCGCTATCGCGCCCGCCTGCCCGAGAAGGCCATCGGCCAGGTCATCGCCACGGCGGTGCCGCTGATCGCCGAGAACGTGGCCAGCCACCCGGCCTTCAGCGCCGCCGACGCAGCGGCCCTGGGCGCCTCCGACGAGACGCGGGTGTCCTTCATCGGCGTGCCGATTCGCGTCGCCTCGCGCGTCATCGGCACGCTCACCATCGACCGGGTGTGGGACGGACGCTCGGTGTTCCGGCTCGATTCGGACGTGCGCTTCCTGACCATGGTGGCCAACCTCATCGGCCAGACGGTGCAGCTGCATCGTGTCGTTTCCCGGGACCGCGAGCGGCTGATGGCGGAGAGCGGGCGCCTGCAGAAAGAGTTGTCCGAGCTGAAGCCGACCCGCGAGCGGCGCAAGGTGTTCGTGGACGGGATCGTTGGCGACAGCCCGGAGATCCGGTCGCTGCTCGACAAGATCAACATCGTCGCCAAGTCCCATTCGCCGGTGCTGCTGCGCGGCGAGTCCGGCACCGGCAAGGAGCTGATCGCGAAGGCGATCCACGAGCTCTCCAACCGCGCCAAGGGGCCGTTCATCAAGCTCAATTGCGCGGCCCTGCCCGAATCGGTGCTCGAATCCGAACTGTTCGGCCATGAGAAGGGCGCCTTCACCGGCGCCGTGGGCGCTCGCAAGGGCCGCTTCGAGCTGGCGGACAAGGGCACGCTGTTCCTCGACGAAATCGGCGAAATCTCTCCCGCCTTCCAGGCCAAGCTGCTGCGGGTGCTGCAGGAGCAGGAGTTCGAGCGGGTCGGCGGCTCCCATACCCTCAAGGTGAACGTGCGCGTCGTCGCGGCGACCAATCGCAACCTCGAGGAGGCGGTGGCCCGCAACGAGTTCCGCGCTGACCTCTATTACCGGATCTCGGTGATCCCGGTGCTGGTGCCCTCGCTGCGGGACCGCCGCGCCGACATCCCCCTGCTGGCGACCGAATTCCTGGAGCGCTTCAATCGGGAGAACACCCGCGATCTGATGTTCGGCCGCGACGCCATGGACGTGTTGATGAACTGCGGCTTCCCCGGCAACGTGCGCGAGCTGGAAAACTGCGTGCAGCGCACCGCCACCTTGGCCCAGGGCGACGCCATTCATCGCGACGATTTCGCCTGTCGCCACAACGAATGTCTGTCGGCGCTGCTGTGGCGCAATCCGGCCGAGGCCGGGGCGCGCCGGGCGGTGGACATCCCGCTGCCGGTGGTGGCCGCTCCGCCGCCGGCGGCCACGGGCGAGGCGGCGAACTCGAACACGGCGCCGCGTCTGCCGGCTCCGCTTCCGGTGCCGCTCGCGTCGTCGTCGGCGGCGGCCGCCGCGGTCCGCCCGGCCAGCGACGACGACGATCCGTCGGAGCGTGAGCGCCTGGTGGATGCCATGGAGCGTGCCGGCTGGGTGCAGGCGAAGGCGGCGCGCCTGCTGGGCCTCACGCCACGGCAGATCGGCTACGCCCTCAAGAAGCACGACATCGAGATCAAGCGCTTTTGATCCGGTCCGCCCGTCGTCGACGCCGGCGGGATATGACGGAAAGTCTTCGAAAGGCCGGTGAGAAACCCTTCTCACCGGCCTTTCGCATGGCAGGGGTGTCGCACTTGCGACAGGGTGTCGGGGGCACGACAGGCGCCGTCTCTGGATGCTGAAAAATAATAATTCCAGATCAATAAGTTAGCGTCTGGCACGCGGCTTGAAAGGGAGAGTGGGCCTGCCATTATCTGCACACAGCGGAGCTAGCCCATGGCCTACAAGATCATTACCTCTCAATGCACCGTTTGCGGCGCTTGCGAGTTCGAGTGCCCCAATGCCGCGATCAGCCTGAAGCGCGACACCTACGTCATCGACCCCAAGAAGTGCACCGAGTGCGAAGGCAGCTTCGACAAGCCGCAGTGCGCGGTGGTGTGCCCGGTGGAGAATACCTGCGTTCCGGCCTGACGGCCCTGGTGCCGGCCTGTGGCTGGCGTGCGCCGGGGTCACCATCTTCGGCGCTTCAGTTTTCTTCGGTGAGGATGTGCGACGCGGCCGTTCGGGCTCGGTTTTCGCGCGTCCTCCGAAGCTTCGCGGTTCGCCTGCGCCGTGCGCGGCGAACCGCACCGGCCGCCTGATCGCCGGGATGGAAAAGCAAGTGGGATCGAGCGTCATCGATCCATGAGGTTGTCGCCGATGTCCGGAGCTTGAACGTGCCTGCCCCCTTGGGTTTCGCGCGCCGCCTTTCGGAGATCAATGCGGTGCGCCGGGGTGTGGCGGCCGTGAACACTGGGAAGTTGAACGGAGGACGAAATGGCGGCCGTACAGGAAACAGTCGAACAGGTTCGCTCCATCGACGTCGACCAGTACAAATACGGCTTCGAAACGCAGATCGAATCCGAGAAGGCGCCGAAGGGCCTGTCGGAAGACATCGTCCGCTTCATTTCCGCCAAGAAGGACGAGCCGGAATGGATGCTGGAGTGGCGCCTGGACGCGTATCGTCGTTGGCTGAATATGTCCGAGCCGACCTGGGCCCGCGTTGATTTCCCTCAAATTGACTTCCAGGATCTCTATTATTATTCCGCTCCCAAGAAGTTCAAGGCCCCGAAGTCTCTGGACGAGGTGGACCCCGAGATTCTCAAGACCTATGAGAAGCTCGGCATTCCGCTGCGCGAGCAGGAAATCCTCGCCGGTGTGGAAGTGCCGGAAGGGGAACGCCCGAAGATCGCCGTGGACGCAGTGTTCGACAGCGTCTCGGTGGCGACCACCTTCAAGGAGGAGCTGAAGGCGGCGGGCGTGATCTTCATGCCCATCTCCGAGGCATTGCGCGAGCACCCCGATCTGGTTCGGAAGTATCTTGGCACGGTGGTGCCCACCACCGATAATTTCTATGCCACGCTCAATTCGGCGGTGTTCTCGGACGGGTCGTTCGTCTACATTCCCCCGGGCGTCCGCTGCCCCATGGAGCTGTCGACCTACTTCCGCATCAATGAAAAGAACACGGGTCAGTTCGAGCGCACGCTCATCATTGCCGACAAGGGCGCCTATGTGTCGTACCTGGAGGGCTGCACCGCCCCGATGCGCGACGAGAACCAGCTGCACGCCGCGGTGGTGGAATTGGTGGTGCTCGACGACGCTGAGATCAAGTATTCAACGGTGCAAAACTGGTATCCAGGAGATTCCGAGGGCAAGGGCGGCATCTATAATTTCGTGACCAAGCGCGGCGATTGCCGCGGCAGGAATTCCAAGATTTCCTGGACCCAGGTGGAGACCGGCTCTGCCATCACCTGGAAATATCCGAGCTGCGTGCTGCGCGGGGAGGGCTCGTCAGGAGAGTTCTACTCCATCGCCATTTCCAATGGCCGCCAGCAGGTGGACAGCGGCACCAAGATGATCCATCTGGGCAAGAACACCACCAGCCGGATCATCTCCAAGGGCATCTCCGCCGGGCGGTCCAACAACACCTATCGCGGCCTCGTCTCGGCCCATCGCAAGGCGGAGGGCGCGCGCAACTTCACCAATTGCGACTCGCTGCTGATCGGCAACGCCTGCGGCGCCCACACCGTGCCCTACATCGAGGCCAAGAACCCCAAGGCCCAGTTCGAGCACGAGGCGACCACCTCCAAGATTTCCGAGGACATGCTGTTCTACTGCATGCAGCGCGGCCTGAGCCAGGAGGACGCGGTCGCCCTGGTGGTGAACGGTTTTGTACGCGATGTGCTCCAGCAGTTGCCGATGGAATTCGCGGTGGAAGCGCAGAAGCTGATCTCCATCAGCCTCGAAGGTAGTGTCGGCTGACCCCGGCTTCGACGAAATCTTGAAACAGAGGATCCGTGCCATGACCCCCTTGCTGGAAATCCGCGATCTTCATGCCGAGATCGCCGGCGGTCGGAAGATCATCAACGGCATGAACCTCACCATCAATCCGGGCGAGGTGCACGCCATCATGGGGCCGAACGGCGCCGGCAAGTCCACCTTGTCGTATGTGCTGTCCGGCAAGCCGGGCTACGAGGTGACGGCCGGCCAAGTGTTCCTGCGGGGCGTTGACCTGCTCTCCCTGACCCCGGACGAGCGCGCCGCGCAGGGCCTGTTCCTGTGCTTCCAGTACCCGCTGGAAATCCCCGGCGTGTCCAATATGGCGTTCCTGCACACCGCGGTGAACAGCCAGCGCCGCAAGCGCGGCGAACCGGAGCTGACCTCTCCGGAGCTGGTGCGCAAGGTGCGCGAACTGGGCAAGAAGCTCGGCATCGACACCGAGATGCTGAAGCGCCCGGTGAACGTCGGCTTCTCCGGCGGAGAGAAGAAGCGCAACGAGACGCTCCAGATGATGCTGCTGGAGCCGTATTTCTGTGTCCTTGACGAGGCCGATTCCGGTCTCGACATCGACGCGCTCAAGGTGGTGTCGAACGGCGTGAACGCCCTGCGCTCGCCGGAGCGCTCCATGCTGGTCATCACCCATTACCAGCGCCTGTTGGACTATATCGTCCCGGACGTGGTGCACGTGTTCGCCGCCGGCCGCATCGTCCACACCGGCGGCAAGGAGCTGGCCCTGGAACTCGAGGCCACTGGCTACGCCCAGTACCAGAACGAAGCGGCGTGACGACCATGGCCGCAGATATTCGCCTCATGAAGACCGCCGCGGAGCTGGCTCTCGCCGACACCTTCGCCGCCGTGAAGTCCGCCTTGCCGGGCGACGCCGAGATCGCCGCGCGCCGCGATGCCGCCTTTGACGCCTTCGCGGCGGTGGGCCTGCCCCACCGGCGGGTGGAAAGCTGGAAGTACACCGATCTGCGCGCCCTGCTGCGCGAGGCGCCGGCGCTGGCGCCCGCGCCGGGCGCCGACGCGCTCGCCCGGGCCGCCGCCGGCGCCGCCATGCTGGGCGGCATCACCGCCCGCCGGCTCTATGTGGTCAACGGCGCGTTCGCCCCGGAATTGTCCGATCTCGCCGATCTGGAACCGGGCCTTGCCATCACCTCGCTGGCGTCGGCCCTCGCCGTGGCGGATCCGCTGGTGGTGTCGCAATTGGGCAAGACGGTGCCCAGTGCCGATGCTGCCCTGGCGCTGAACACCGCCTTCATGGGCGACGGCGTGGTGGTGACGGTGGCCGATGGGGCGCAGATCGACCGGCCGCTGTTGGTGATCCACGTGACCACCGAGACGACAGCCACGGCCACGTTCACCCGCTCGCTGCTGCTGGCGGGCAAGGGCGCGCGCGTGCTGCTGCTGGAGAGCCACGAAGGGCCGGACGGTGCCGCCTATCACGTCAACACTGCCCTTGAGGTGGTGGTGGGCGAGGGAGCGAGCGTCGAGCGAGTGAAGATCACCGCGGAAGGCGGCGAGGCCCTGCATATCTCGACCCTGCTGGCTCAGGTGGCGGGCAATGCCCGGTTCGCCAACGCCAATTTCACCCTTGGCGGCCAGACGGTGCGTAACCAGCTGCTGGTGCAGATCCTGGGAGAGGGCACCGAGGCGCGCCTGTCGGGCGTGAGCCTGCTGGCCGGCAAGCAGCATTCCGACACCATGCTGTCGGTGGAGCACGTCGCGCCCCATTGCCAGAGCCGGGAGCAGTTCCGCACCGTGGTGGACGGTTCCGCTCAGGACATTTTCCAGGGCCGCATCGCCGTGCGCCAGAGCGCGCAGAAGACCGACGCGCGGATGATGAGCCGGGCGCTGCTGTTGTCCGACACGGCGGAATCCGACAACAAGCCGGAGCTGGAGATCTTCGCCGACGACGTGCAGTGCGGCCACGGCTGTACCACCGGATCGCTGGATCAGCAGCTCAAATTCTACATGATGGCCCGGGGTATTCCTGAGAAGGAAGCGGAGGCGCTGTTGATCCAGGCTTTCGTGGGCGAGGTGATTGATGCTATCGGTCATGAAGGGGTGCGCGCCGCCCTGACCGACGCCACCCAGACCTGGCTCCTCGAGCGGAAGTGAGACCATGCATCCCGCTGTGACCAACGGCGGCTATGACGTCATGCGGGTGCGCGAGGATTTTCCGATCCTCGGCATCCAGGTGAACGGCAAGCCCCTCGTCTATCTTGACAATGGCGCCTCGGCCCAGAAGCCGAAGGCGGTCCTGGACCGCATGCAGCAGGTGTACACGGCGGAATATGCCAACGTGCATCGCGGGCTGCATTATCTCGCCAATGCCGCCACCGAGGCCTACGAGGGCGGGCGCGAGCGCGTGGCGCGTTTCCTCAATGCCCGGCGCAACGAAGAGATCGTCTTCACCCGCAATGCCACCGAGGCCATCAATCTGGTTGCCTCCACCTTTGGCCGCACCCACATCAACGAGGGCGACGAGATCGTGATCTCCATCATGGAGCATCACGCCAATATCGTGCCCTGGCACTTCCTGCGCGAGAGCCGGGGGGCGGTCATCAAGTGGGCGCCGGTGGATGACGAGGGCAATTTCCTGCTCGACGCGTTCGAGAAGCTGCTCACCGATCGCACCAAGATCGTCGCCATCACCCAGATGTCGAACGTGCTTGGCACCACCGTCCCGGTGAAGGAGGTGACCCGCATCGCCCACGCGCGCGGCATCCCGGTGCTGGTGGACGGGTCCCAGGGCGCGGTCCACCTGGATGTGGACGTGCAGGACATCGATTGCGATTTCTATGTCATCACCGGCCACAAGCTGTATGGACCCACCGGCATCGGTGCGCTTTACGGCAAGTATGAGGTGCTCGATACGCTGCCGCCGTTCAATGGCGGCGGCGAGATGATCCGCGAGGTGCGGCAGGATACCGTCACTTATGGCGATCCGCCCCATCGCTTCGAAGCCGGGACGCCGGCGATCGTCGAGGCCGCCGGCCTGGGCGCGGCGCTGGATTACATCACCTCCATCGGCAAGGAGCGGATCCGCGCGCATGAGCAGGACCTGCTGACTTACGCCATGGAGCGCCTGCGCGAGCTGAACTCGATCCGCGTGATCGGCACCGCGAAGGACAAGGGCGCGATCATCTCATTCGAGATGAAAGGCGGCCATGCCCACGACTTCGCGACCCTGATCGATCAGGACGGCATCGCCGTCCGGGCCGGCACCCATTGCGCCATGCCGCTGCTGGAACGGTTCGGCGTCTCGGCCACCTGTCGTGCCTCGTTCGGTCTCTACAATACGCGCGAGGAAGTGGATCGGTTCGTGCACGCCTTGAAGAAGGCTGAGAGCCTGTTCGGTTGATCCCAACGCCGGCGCCTCGCGCCGGCGTTTTTGTTTTCCGGCCGTGGCCTCGCCGGGCGCGGCTGCCCCCACATCTCGGCACGGCCCATCCGTGCGTTTTTTACGCCCGAAGGGACGGTGGCGGCGCGCGCTTGCCAAGGCGCGAGTCCAATTCGTTCGCGCGCTTCCCGGCTACGCTCTGGTATCGCCGGGGGCGGCCCGGGCAGGTCAGCCAGCGCGGGGTGGCCGCCGCTGGCTGAAGGCCGCCAGGAGCCGCCGGGATCCGGCGCACACTCGGCGCCGCTCGCCTGTCCCCTTTCGCTCCACCCCGCCAATCCTTTCCCTGTCGCTTGCCGCGTGGCGATTGTCGGCGCCGAAGCGGCGGCCGGCGCCTGGTGGCTCCCGGTCCAGGCCTCCGCCGCCTTCTTCGCGTCCGGAGGCCCCGGCCGCGTCACGGCTGTTCGGCCGGTGGTGGCCATTGGGCGTGCCGGATGGCCGCGCCTGCGGGCGAGCCGGCATGCCAGCGCCACCCCAATCCCTGGCTCCCGGTCGCCGGGACGCGGACAGGGCGGACGGGGGCTTTGGGCTGTCATGTTTCATTTCCAACAGTCGCCGGGGCGGTTGTCCGGCGCCAGATTGCTGTGTCGGGTTCTGAACATGCGGTCCGGCTCCGCAGCTACCCGGCTATCCCTCTACATTTGAATAGTTTTTGACTGCGGATGCCGCTGGCACGCTCGTTGCTATCCTTCAAGGTGGGCAACGGGTTGCAGGCCCTGCGAGCTTAAACAGAGCTGCATCTGCACCCGAGCGCTGCGTGCAAGGGGTGCGCCCGGGCAACGGGGGTGCATCGGTTGAACGGGCGGCAACCGCGCCCCGGCGGTTCGCCGCCACCGGCTGAAGTTCATTAGGAGAGCAAGATGTCGCTGCGACAGATCGCGTTTTACGGCAAGGGTGGTATCGGCAAGTCGACCACCTCCCAGAACACCCTGGCCGCCCTGGCGGAGATGGGCCAGAAGATCCTCATCGTGGGCTGCGACCCCAAGGCCGACTCGACCCGCCTGATCCTGCATGCCAAGGCCCAGGACACCATCCTGTCGCTGGCCGCCAACGCCGGCTCGGTGGAAGACCTCGAGCTCGAGGACGTGATGAAGGTCGGCTTCCGCGACATCCGCTGCGTGGAGTCGGGCGGCCCGGAGCCGGGCGTCGGCTGCGCCGGCCGCGGCGTGATCACCTCCATCAACTTCCTTGAGGAGAACGGCGCCTACGAGGGCATCGATTACGTGTCCTACGACGTGCTCGGCGACGTGGTGTGCGGCGGCTTCGCCATGCCCATCCGCGAGAACAAGGCGCAGGAAATCTACATCGTCATGTCCGGCGAGATGATGGCCATGTACGCGGCCAACAACATCTCCAAGGGCATCCTGAAGTATGCGAACTCCGGCGGCGTGCGCCTGGGCGGCCTGGTGTGCAACGAGCGCCAGACCGACAAGGAGCTGGAGCTGGCGGAGAGCCTGGCCAAGAAGCTCGGCACCCAGCTGATCTACTTCGTGCCGCGCGACAACATCGTGCAGCACGCCGAGCTGCGCCGCATGACCGTGATCGAGTATGCGCCCGACAGCGCCCAGGCCCAGCACTACCGGAACCTGGCGACCAAGGTGCACGCCAATGCCGGCAACGGCATCATCCCGACCCCGATCACCATGGACGAGCTCGAAGACCTGCTCATGGAGCATGGCATCATGAAGGCCGTCGACGAGAGCCAGGTCGGCAAGACCGCCGCCGAGCTCACCGCCTGAGGCGGAATATGACGAACCCGGCTGGTCCGCGACGCGGGCCGGCCGGCTCGACGGCAACCCCAACGAGAGCGAGATTTCAAGATGAGCTTGGCCGAAAAGCAGAGCGTTGCCGAAATCAAGGCGCGCAACAAGGAACTCATCGCGGAAGTCCTCAAGGTCTATCCCGAAAAGACCGCGAAGCGCCGCGCGAAGCACCTCAACGTCCACGAGTCCGGCAAGTCGGACTGCGGCGTGAAGTCCAACATCAAGTCCATCCCGGGCGTGATGACCATCCGCGGTTGCGCCTACGCCGGTTCGAAGGGCGTGGTGTGGGGTCCCATCAAGGACATGATCCACATCTCCCACGGCCCGGTCGGCTGCGGCCAGTACTCCTGGGCGGCGCGTCGTAACTACTACATCGGCACGACGGGCATCGACACCTTCGTGACGATGCAGTTCACCTCCGACTTCCAGGAAAAGGACATCGTCTTCGGTGGCGACAAGAAGCTCGCCAAGATCATGGACGAAATCCAGGAGCTGTTCCCGCTCAACAACGGCATCACCGTCCAGTCCGAGTGCCCGATCGGCCTCATCGGCGACGACATCGAGGCCGTGTCCAAGGTCAAGTCCAAGGAATACGACGGCAAGACCATCGTTCCGGTGCGCTGCGAAGGCTTCCGTGGCGTGTCCCAGTCGCTGGGCCACCACATCGCCAACGACGCCATCCGTGACTGGATCTTCGACAAGCAGGATCCGAACCGGGTCGCCCCGTTCGAGTCGACCCCCTATGACGTGGCCATCATCGGCGACTACAACATCGGCGGCGACGCCTGGTCTTCGCGCATCCTGCTCGAGGAAATGGGCCTGCGCGTGATCGCCCAGTGGTCGGGCGACGGCTCGCTCGCCGAGCTGGAGAACACCCCCAAGGCCAAGCTGAACGTCCTTCACTGCTACCGCTCGATGAACTACATCTCGCGGCACATGGAAGAGAAGTTCGGTATTCCGTGGTGCGAGTACAACTTCTTCGGTCCGTCGAAGATTGCCGAATCGCTGCGCAAGATCGCCAGCTATTTCGACGACAAGATCAAGGAAGGCGCCGAGCGCGTCATCGCCAAGTACCAGCCCCTGATGGACGCGGTCATCGCCAAGTACCGTCCGCGGCTCGAAGGCAAGACCGTGATGCTGTACGTGGGCGGCCTGCGTCCCCGTCACGTTATCGGCGCCTACGAAGACCTGGGCATGGAAGTGGTGGGCACTGGCTACGAGTTCGCCCACAACGACGACTATCAGCGCACCGCCCAGCACTACGTCAAGGATGGCACGATCATCTATGACGACGTGACCGGCTATGAGTTCGAGAAGTTCGTCGAGAAGATCCAGCCCGACCTGGTCGGCTCCGGCATCAAGGAAAAGTACGTGTTCCAGAAGATGGGTGTGCCGTTCCGGCAGATGCACTCCTGGGACTACTCGGGCCCGTATCACGGCTATGACGGCTTCGCCATCTTCGCCCGCGACATGGACATGGCGATCAACTCCCCGGTGTGGAAGATGACCCAGACCCCGTGGAAGAAGTCGCCGTCCAAGCCGACCCTGCTGGCCGCCGAGTGATCGCGCGCGGTTAAGCGTTCGCCATCGAACGTTCGTCCCCGCCCCTCCCGTCCGCGGGAGGGGCACCGGGCGGGCAAGTCGAGTTCAAGACCCACCATAAGGGGTTCGCTATGCCACAAAATGCAGATAACGTGCTCGATCACTTCGAGCTTTTCCGTGGTCCCGAATACCAGCAGATGCTGGCCAATAAGAAGCGGATGTTCGAGAACCCCCGCGATCCGGCCGAGGTGGAGCGGATCCGTGAGTGGGCCAAGACTCCCGAGTACCAGGAAAAGAACTTCGCCCGCGAAGCCCTGACGGTGAACCCGGCCAAGGCCTGCCAGCCGCTCGGCGCAGTGTTCGTGGCGGTTGGTTTCGAGAGCACGGTTCCGTTCGTGCACGGCTCGCAGGGCTGCGTTGCGTACTATCGCTCGCACTTCTCGCGCCACTTCAAGGAGCCCACCTCCTGCGTGTCCTCGTCCATGACGGAAGACGCGGCGGTGTTCGGCGGCCTCAACAACATGATTGACGGCCTCGCCAATACTTATTCGATGTACAAGCCGAAGATGATCGCGGTCTCCACCACCTGCATGGCGGAAGTCATCGGTGACGATCTGAACGCCTTCATCAAGACCGCGAAGGAAAAGGGCTCGGTCCCGGCTGAGTACGACGTTCCCTTCGCCCACACCCCGGCCTTCGTCGGCAGCCACGTCACCGGCTACGACAACGCCATGAAGGGTGTGCTGGAGCACTTCTGGGACGGCAAGGCCGGCACCGCGCCGAAGATCGAGCGCGTTCCTAACGGGAAGATCAACTTCCTCGGCGGTTTCGACGGCTACACCGTCGGCAACCTGCGCGAGATCAAGCGCATCTTCAACCTGATGGGCGTGGAATACACCATCCTCGGCGACAATTCCGACGTGTGGGACACCCCCACCGACGGCGAGTTCCGCATGTATGACGGCGGCACCACGCTGGAGGAAGCCGCCGAGGCGGTGCACGCCAAGGCCACCATCTCCATGCAGGAATACTGCACCGAGAAGACCCTGCCCTTCATCGCCAACCATGGCCACGAAGTGGCGGCGTTCAACCACCCGGTGGGCGTTGCCGGCACCGACAAGTTCCTGATGGAAGTCTCCCGCCTCACCGGCAAGGAGATCCCCGAGGAGCTCGCCCGCGAGCGTGGCCGCTTGGTCGACGCCATCGCCGACTCCGCCGCCCACATCCACGGCAAGAAGTTCGCCATCTACGGCGATCCCGACCTGTGCCTGGGCCTGGCTTCCTTCCTGCTCGAGCTCGGCGCCGAGCCCACCACCGTGCTGTCCACCAACGGCGGCCCGAAGTGGGCGGCGAAGGTTCAGAAGGTGTTCGACTCCTCGCCGTTCGGCCAGAACTGCAAGGTGTACCCGAACAAGGACCTGTGGCACATGCGGTCGCTGCTCTTCACGGAGCCGGTGGACTTCCTGATCGGCAACACCTACGGCAAGTATCTGGAGCGTGACACGGGCACCCCGCTGATCCGCATCGGCTTCCCGATCTTCGACCGTCACCACCACCACCGCCGTCCGGTGTGGGGCTATCAGGGCGGCATGAACGTCCTGATCACCATCCTCGACAAGATCTTCGACACCATCGACGCCAACACCAACGTGCCGGCGAAGACCGACTACTCGTTCGACATCATCCGTTGATGTCCTCGACCCGGGCGGGCTCTCCCGCCCGGGTTTTTCAGGATGTGACCGCGAGCCGGTCCGGGGCCCCGCCCGGCCGACCCTGCAGGGGGAATCCCAAGATTTTCCGCGATCCGACACAGCCCCTTTGTTGAAGGAGAGATCCATGAGCTCGTTGTCCAGCACGATTCAGGCCGTCTTCAACGAACCGGGATGCGGGAAGAACCAGAACAAGTCCGAAGCCGAGAAGAAGAAGGGGTGCACCAAGCAGCTGCAGCCCGGTGGCGCGGCCGGTGGCTGCGCTTTCGACGGCGCCAAGATCGCGCTTCAGCCCTTCACCGACGTCGCCCATCTCGTGCACGGCCCCATCGCCTGCGAAGGCAATTCCTGGGATAATCGCGGCGCCAAGTCGTCCGGCTCCAACATCTGGCGGACCGGCTTCACCACCGACATCAACGAGACCGACGTGGTGTTCGGCGGCGAAAAGCGCCTGTTCAAGTCCATCAAGGAAATCATCGAGAAATACGATCCTCCGGCCGTCTTCGTCTACCAGACCTGCGTGCCCGCCATGATTGGCGACGATATCGACGCGGTCTGCAAGGCGGCGAAGGAGAAGTTCGGCAAGCCGGTGATCCCGATCAACTCCCCCGGCTTCGTGGGCCCCAAGAACCTGGGCAACAAGCTGGCGGGCGAGGCCATTCTGGAGCATGTGATCGGCACCGAGGAGCCGGAGTACACCACCCCCTACGACATCAATATCATCGGCGAATACAATCTGTCCGGCGAGCTGTGGCAGGTGAAGCCGCTGCTCGACGAGCTGGGCATCCGCATCCTGGCCTGCATCTCCGGTGACGGGAAGTATAAGGACGTCGCGTCCTCGCACCGCGCCAAGGCGGCGATGATGGTGTGCTCCAAGGCGATGATCAACGTCGCCCGCAAGATGGAGGAGCGCTACGACATCCCCTTCTTCGAGGGGTCCTTCTACGGCATCGAGGATTCCTCCGACTCGCTGCGCGAGATCGCGCGCATGCTGATCGAGAAGGGCGCCGATCCGGAGCTGATGGAGCGCACGGAAGCGCTGATCGCGCGCGAGGAAAAGAAGGCCTGGGAGGCGATTGCCCGCTTCAAGCCCCGGTTCAAGGGCAAGAAAGTGCTGCTCATCACCGGCGGCGTGAAGTCCTGGTCGGTGGTGGCGGCGTTGCAGGAGGCCGGCCTGGAGCTGGTGGGCACCTCGGTCAAGAAGTCCACCAAGGAAGACAAGGAGCGCATCAAGGAGCTGATGGGCCAGGATGCGCACCTGATCGAAGACATGACACCGCGTGAAATGTACAAGATGCTGAAGGATGCGAAGGCCGACATCATGCTGTCCGGCGGGCGCTCCCAGTTCATCGCGCTCAAGGCCAACATGCCCTGGCTCGACATCAACCAGGAGCGCCACCACGCCTACATGGGCTATGTGGGCATGGTGAAGCTGGTCGAGGAGATCGACAAGGCGCTGTACAACCCGATCTGGGAACAGGTGCGCAAGCCGGCCCCATGGGATGATCCCGCGAAGTCCTGGCAGGCCAAGGCCATCGCCGACATGGAGGCGGAGGCCGCAGCGCTCGCCGCCGATCCGGTCGCGGCCGAAAAGGCGCGCCGGGCCAAGAAAATCTGCAATTGCAAGGGCGTCGATCTCGGAACCATCGAGGACGCCATCGCGGCCCACGGGCTCACCACGGTGGACGGGGTGCGCGAGCACACCACGGCTGCGGGCGGCTGCGGCGCCTGTGCGGTGCGCATCGAGGATATTTTCGAGAGCCTGGGCGTGTCGCAGGTGGTGGAGGTCATCACCGATCCGCTGGCTGCGGAGGCGGTGCGCCGCGCGAAGAAGGTCTGCAACTGCATGAGCGTGGACGTGGGCACTGTCGAGGATGCCATCCGCGCCAAGGGGCTCTCCACGGTGGCCGAGGTGAAGGCGCACACCAAGGCGAGCGGCGGGTGCGGCAGCTGCGCGGAGCGGGTGGGTGACATTCTGTCCAGCGTGAATGGGGACAGTGTGCCCGGGACCCTGGCGGCGGCCGAGTGAGGATCACGACATGGCGAAGCTCGTTTCCTCTAAAAAGGCCTGCACGGTCAATCCGCTGAAGATGAGCCAGCCGATCGGCGGCGCGCTCGCCTTCATGGGGCTGCGGGGCTGCATGCCGCTGCTGCACGGCTCGCAGGGCTGCACCTCGTTTGGCCTGGTGCTGTTCGTGCGCCACTTCAAGGAAGCCATTCCGCTGCAGACCACGGCCATGAGCGAGGTGGCGACCGTGCTCGGCGGGCTGGAAAATGTCGAACAGGCGGTGCTCAATATCTTCAATCGCACCAAGCCGGAGATCATCGGCATCTGTTCCACCGGCGTGACGGAGACCAAGGGTGACGACGTGGATGGCTATATCAAGCTGATCCGCGCCAAGTATCCGCAACTCGCCGACTTTCCCCTGGTCTATGTCTCCACCCCGGACTTCAAGGACGCCTTCCAGGACGGCTGGGAAAAGACCGTGGCCAAGATGGTCGAGGTGCTGGTGAAGGTGCCGGAGTCCGGGGCGGCCAAGGACCCCAAGCGCCTGAACGTGCTGCCGGGCTGCCACCTCACCCCCGGCGATCTCGACGAGCTGCGCACCATCATCGAGGACTTCGGCCTCGTGCCCTCGTTCCTGCCGGACCTGGCAGGCTCTCTGGATGGTCACATTCCCGACGACTTCACCCCAACCACCATTGGCGGCATCGGCGTCGACGAAGTCGCGACCATGGGCGAGGCGGCGTGGACCGTGGGCATCGGCGCGCAGATGCGCCGCGCGGCCGAGGCCATGGAAGCGAAGACCGGGTCGAAGGCGCGGGTGTTCGAGCGCTTGTCCGGGCTGGGGCCGAACGATGCGTTCATCATGTTTTTGAGCGAGATTTCGGGCCAGCCGGTGCCGCGCAAGTACCGCCGGCAGCGCGGACAGCTGGTGGATGCCATGCTGGACGCCCACTTCCACCTGGGCGGACGGCGGCTGGCCATCGGCGCTGAGCCGGACCTTTTGTTCGATGTCGGCTCCATGCTGCACGAAATGGGCACCCAGATCGTTGCCGCGGTCACCACCACCCAGTCGCCGGTGTTCGAGCACCTGCCGACGGACGAGGTGCTGATCGGCGATCTCGAGGATCTCGAAACCCTGGCCAAGGAGCGCGGCTGCGACCTGTTGATGACGCATTCGCATGGCCGTCAGGCGGCCTCGCGGCTGGGCATCCCGTTCCATCGCATCGGCATGCCCATGTTCGACCGGCTGGGCGCGGGACATCAGCTGTCGGTGGGCTATCGCGGCACGCGCGATCTCATCTTCAACATCGCCAACCTCGTGATGAAGGACCACGAGGACAATCACGAGCCCACCCCGGACACCTGGCGTCCCGGCGCCGAGCCGCATGGCGCGGGGCAGGGGGGCGGCCACGGAACTGGCACGACTTCTGCTACGACCCACCACTAAGAAGAACGTCGAGGCGAAAGCACCATGAAAGTCGCATTTGCTACGCAGGATCTGAAGCGCGTCGACGCACATTTCGGGTGGGCGAAGAACATCGCCATCTATGAGGTGAGTCCGGAAGGCCATCACTTCATCGAGGCCATCGAGTTCGACGGCGATCTGAAGGAGGACGGCAACGAAGACAAGCTGTCGCCCAAGATCGACGCGATCAAGGATTGTGCGATTCTCTACGTGGCCGCCATCGGCGGCTCGGGCGCCGCGCGTGTGGTTGCCAACAACATTCACCCCATGAAGGTGAGCCAGCCGGAAGAGATCTCCGACCTGATCGACAAGCTGTCGGAAGTCCTGAAGGGCAACCCGCCGCCCTGGCTCCGCAAGGTGCTGAACAAGGGCAAAGAACGCACTCTCGATTTCGAGGACTGAGGACGCACCATGGCCGAAGCAGAAGCAGCCACCGCCGAGGCGGTTCCCGCCGATCAGTCGCCCTTCGTCAAGGAGCTGGTGAAGGTCTGGCGGGCCCAGGACACCCACGGCGCCTGGGAAGGGAAGAAGGATCTCGACCTGATCGAGCCCTATATTGTCGACAAGGAGGCGCGCCGCGCCCTGCCGATCATCGGCGATCCTGATCCGGAGACCATCTGGCGTCTGGAATTGTTCTTCAATGCCGTGTGCCTGCTGATCGAGCGCGAGACGCGGGTGATGATCTCGCCGATGCTCAAGATGAGCCACGAGGGCTTCGGCCGCATGGTGCTCATCGGCGGCCGCCTGATCGTGGTGAACAAGCAACTGCGTGACGTGCACCGCTTCGGCTTCGACAATCTCGGCAAGCTGGCGGAAGAAGGCGCCAAGTATGTCGCGTCCGGCGTCGAGATGATCAAGAAATTTCCCGACGTGGCCAACTACTGAGGCGACAAGATGAGCGATATCGACGCGCTGAAGGCTGAGCTCAAGAAGCTGTCGGCCAAGGCGACCCAGGCCAAGATGGATCTTCACGACCTTTCCGAGGAGCTCCCGGTGAATTGGGAGCAGATTCTGGATGTCGCCAAGAAGGCGCACGATGCCTTCTCGACCCTTGAGCAGAAGCGCGCGGAATTGAAGGCCCTTGAGGCCGCCTGAACTGGAAGGGCGTTCTATGTCTAACGAAACCCGAGATGGTCGAGCTTGGCAGCCAGACTACCTGCTCGATATCGATGCCGGAAAGTGTATCGGTTGCGGGCGCTGCTACAAGGTCTGCGGCCGGGACGTGATGACCCTCAAGGGCATCAACGAGGATGGCGAGGTGGTCAGCCTCGATGACGACGAGGACGATGAGGTCGAGAAGAAGGTGATGGTGATGAACGACACGGGCGCCTGCATCGGTTGCGGTGCGTGCGCCCGCGTCTGCCCCGCCAATTGCCAGGTTCACGGAGTGGACAAGGCAGCAGCCTGATCAGGAGTGCGGCGATGACGGCTGAAGAGGTCTATGACCAGTTGTTCGCAACACCCGGTCCCGTCGATTGCGACGCCTTCGACCGGCATGTCGTCGCCGCCATCCTGTCGCTGGCCGTGTCCGAGGGACTGGCCAGCGGACAGGGGCCGCTGCCGGGGCTGGGTCTTGCCGGGCCGGATTTGGGCCGTCTCCTCCGCGCGACGTTCCCGGGTATCGAGGCGCGCTTTTCGCTCTGGTTCGACGCTCCTGGACCGGACGTGGACAAGGAGGAGCAGTCGGTTCGAGACATTCTCGGCCTGTATTGCTCGCAAGGGGATGGCCTTGAACGTGCCCTGGGCGCGATGATCGCCCGGCGCTGCAAGTTCCCGCATCATCTGTGGCAGGATTTGGGGCTGCGCAATCGTGGCGAACTGTCCACTCTCATGAAGAGGCACTTCGAACCACTGGCGCAGAAAAATCGCAATGACATGAAGTGGAAGAAGTTTCTCTACCGCATGGTGTGCGGGTCGGAGGGCTTCACCTTGTGTACAGCCCCGGTCTGCGCCGAATGCGACGATTTCCACGTCTGTTTCGGGGCGGAGGACGGGGAATCCCGGCTGGCCTGGATGCGCAATGGTCGCCGTGTGAGCGCCGCCGTGGATGAGACGGCATTGCCGGAGGCCGCCGAATAGCCAGCCATCGTGCAGCGGATCCGGTGCGCGGGAGCCGGCGATCTTGAGTGCGTTGGCGCGACGCGGCGCCGCGGTGGCGCTGTCGTCCGCGGGGGCGCCGGCGCGCAGGGCCCCTCTGGCGAGCGTCGACGAACGCCGGCCGGAGCGGAGAGCGATTGGCGGTCCGGCGCGGCGGCCCGGATCGGATTGGTGACACACTTTTCACTGCAGCGCCGTCTTGCCGCTGCCAGGGCCCGGTGAGGCCCGCCTGGGCAGGGGCGCGAGGGCGGAGATGCGCGGCGCGCGTGCTTGGAGCAGGGGATGCGAGGCTGGCGTCCGCGTGGGCGGGCCGCTGAACCGGGATCTCCGGCCACCGGATGCACGGCGGTCGGGCTTCTGCGGGGCGAAGCTCGGCTTCGGGCTCCGGCCTGGCGAGACGGATGATACCATCGTGCCCGGTCTACGACCGGTGCCAAGCCTCGACCGGTGCCAAGCCTGGACCCGTACCAAGCCTCGACCCGTACCAAGCCTCGACCCGTACCAAGTGGGTCCGCTCAGGCGCTGCGCGGGTTTGACCAGAAACCCCATGAATCAAGCTTAAGGGCCTTCGGCTTGAGGCCGGGGCGCCCGGACGCGTGCAATCGCCCGCCGGGGGCGCGGACGTGCCATGCGCTGTGCGCGGGGCGGCTGTGCGACACGTTGCGGCTGCTGGCCAAAGCCGGCGCAATAATCTATCAGCCCAGCCGGCTCCCTTGCGCGAGAGCGGGCCATAAGCGACCTCCGCGCGACCAAATCTTGCCAAACCCCTCTGCCTCCGACGACACCCGGCGGTGCGTGAGCTCCGGGGGGCGGCCGTACGCGTTTTGGAAGATAAAGACATGTCATCACCCGCAAGCTTGACGGCCGAGGCCGACACCATTGCCCTGAACCCGCGCTCCCGGGTGATCCTCGCGAGTCTCGTGGGCACCACCATCGAGTTCTATGATTTCTACGTTTATGCCACCGCGGCGGTGCTGGTGTTTCCGCACCTGTTCTTTCCGGCCGGCAATGATACCACGGCGCTTTTGGCCTCGTTTGCGGTGTTCGGCGCGGCCATGGTGGCGCGGCCCCTCGGGGCCATCTTCTTCGGCCATCTCGGTGACAAGCGCGGCCGCAAGATCACGCTGGTGGGGGCGCTGCTCACCATGGGCATCGCCACCTTCCTCATCGGCGCCCTGCCCACCTTCCCCATGGTGGGGTGGCTGGCGCCGGCGCTTCTGGTGATCCTGCGTCTTGCCCAGGGTTTCGCGCTGGGCGGCGAGTGGAGCGGGGCGGCGCTGGTGGCCACGGAGAACGCGCCCCATGGCAAGCGCGCCCTCTATGGCACTTTTCCGCAGCTTGGCGCGCCGATCGGCTTCATCATCGCCAACGGCCTGTTCCTTGTCATCGCCGCGGTGATGCCGTCATCCGATCCCTCGCGGCCGTCCGATGCCTTCCTGAGCTGGGGGTGGCGCATTCCGTTCCTGTTCTCGGCGGTGATGGTGATCGTCGGCCTATGGGTGCGCCTGAACCTGGTGGAGAGCCCGGCTTTCGCCAACACGGTGAAGGATGGCCGGATCGAGAAGGTGCCGCTGGTGGCCGCCTTCAAGAGCTACTGGCGCGAGCTGATCCTCGGCACCTTCTACATGCTTGCCACCTATGTGCTGTTCTACCTGATGACCACCTTCTCGCTGAGCTACGGCCGCGCCGCCACCGGCGCCGCGCTGCCGGGCCTCGGCTATGACTATCGCACCTTCGTGCTGATGATGATCGCGGGCGTGGTGTTCTTCGGCATCTTCACCATGGTGTCCGGCCCCTGGGCCGACCGCTGGGGGCGGCGGCGCACGCTGATCTGGATCACGCTGGCCATCGCCCTGTTCGGCTTGGTGTGGGTGCCCATGCTTGCCGGCGGGTTCGCGGGGGTGATGGCGTGGCTCATCCTGGGCTTCTCTCTCATGGGCCTCACGTTCGGGCCCATGGGCGCGCTGCTGCCGGAACTGTTCCCGGCCAATGTGCGCTACACCGGCTCGGGCATTTCCTACAATGTGTCGTCCATCCTCGGCGCGGCGGTTGCCCCCTTCATCGCGGTGGCCCTGTGGAGCTACGGCGGCGGCAGCCCGTTCTGGGTGGGCATCTATCTCACGGCGATGGCGCTGCTCACCCTGGTGGCACTGCTGCTGGGCAAGGAAACGCGGGACGTGGACATCCACGCCTGAGGCGCGGCGGTCTGATGCCAGGGGCCCGTGAGCTTGACGCATGGGGCTTTTGGTCAAGCCCGCGCGGCGCTTGAGCGGACCCAGGTGGCACGGGTCGAGGCTTGGCCCCGCTCGAAGACCGGGGCCGATGATATGACACGCATCGGGTTTGAGACGCATCGGGAATGACGGGCGGCCGCAGGGCCGCCCGTTCGCGTTCGGAAGGCGGTTCAGGCGGTTTCCTCGCCGGCCTTGCCGTCGAGCACCGCGCGTAGCCGCGGCAGGTCGAGTTGGCCTTCCCAGCGGGCGATGACCAGGGTGGCCACCGCGTTGCCGATGAAATTGGTGAGGGAGCGGCACTCCGCCATGAAGCGGTCGATGCCCAGCAGCAGGGCGATGCCGGCGAGCGGAATGCCCGGCACCACCTGCAGCGTTGCCGCCAGGGTGATGAAGCCGCCGCCGGCCACCGCCCCGGCGCCCTTGGACGTGAGCATGGCCACTCCCAGGATCAGCAGTTCGTGCTCCAGGCTCAGCGGCGTGTTGGTGGCCTGCGCGATGAACAGCGTCGCCAGCGTCATGTAGATGTTGGTGCCGTCGAGGTTGAACGAATAGCCGGTGGGCACCACCAGGCCGACGATGGATTTCGGTGCCCCGGCCGCCTCCAGCTTGCGCATCAGCGCCGGCAGGGCGCTCTCCGAAGAGGAGGTGCCGAGCACGATCAGCAGTTCCTCGCGGATGTAGCGCAGCAATTTGAAGATGTTGAAGCCGACAATCCGGGCGATCAGGCCCAGCACAAGGCCCACGAACAAGATGGCCGTGAGGTAGAAGGTGAGGATCAGTTCGACCAGATTGCCGATGGATTTCAACCCGTAGGCACCCACGGTGTAGGCCATGGCGCCGAACGCCCCGATGGGCGCTGCGCGCATGACGAGGGCGACGATGCCGAACACCAGCCGCTCCGCCTGCTGAACCGCCTTCAGGATCGGCTCGCCCTGCGGCCCGAGGGCGTTGAGGGCGAAGCCCGCCAGCACCGAGACCAGCAGCACCTGGAGGATCTCGCCGCTGGTGAGGGCGCTCACCAGCGTGTCCGGGATGATGCGCAGCACGAATTCGGTCACCGAGCTGTGGGACGCCTGGGTCGCGAACGCGCTGGCCGCCTTGGAGTCCAGCGTGGCGGGGTCGATGTTGAAGCCGTCGCCGGGGCGCAGGGTGCGCCCGACGATCAGCCCGACCATCAGCGCGAGGGTGGAGACCAGCTCGAAATAGAGCAGGGCCTTGCCGCCCACGACGCCAACCCGCTTCACATCGCCCATGGAGGCGATGCCGACCACCACGGTGCAGAACACCACCGGAGCGATGATCATCTTCACCAGCTTGATGAAGCCGTCGCCGAGCGGCTTCATGGCCTCGCCCAAGTGGGGGAAGGCGACGCCGAGCGTCACGCCCACCACCACCGCCATCAGAACCTGCACGTAGAGGATTTTATAGAACGGCCGCCGCATGGCGCCCTCCAATCCGGTCGCGCCGCGTGCAGCGCGATTTTCATCTTAATACCATCGGCCCGGTCTTCGACCGGTGCCGAGCGGGTCCACTCAAGCGCCGCGCGGGCTTGACCAAAGCCCCATGAGCAAGGCTCACGGGGCTTTGGTCTTACACCTCCTTTCGGCGTCGGGCGCAGCGCTTCGGGAACACTTGTCCGTGCATAGCGCGCTGGCCCCGGCATGGATGGCCCCAGGGCGCGGAGCCAGCCGCCGCCGCCGGCAAGGTCAGAACCGCAGCGTCACCCGGGTGTTGATGGAGCGGCCCATGCCCGCCACCGGGTAGCCCCAGGCGGCAGAGGAGCCCATCATGGACGGCACCTGATAGTTCACGAGGTTGGCGCCCCCCAGCGGCAGGTCATATTCGGTGTCGAGGATATTCTGGATGCCGAATTCCACCTTCAGCAGCTGCCATTCGTAGGCGGTGCGGAAGTTGAGCAGCGCGTAGGCCTCGGTTTCCAGTTCGTTGCGGACCTGACTCACCAGGATCTTGGAGCTCACCAATTGCAGCTCCAGGCTGGTGGTCCAGTTGCCGAGGGTGTTGTCCACCGCCAGCGTGCCGTTGAGCGGCATCATGTGATAGAGGTTCACGCCATCCGTGCGCTGGCCCTGGACGAAGTTCAGGTTGCCGCGGAAGGCGCCCTGCCCGAACGCATCGCTGTCCCACAGGGCGAGCTTGCCGTCGATGTTGACGCCGTAGAGCCACGCATCGTGGTTGGCGAACTGCAGATAAACGAAGCTATTGGTGATGTAGGGATTGCTCGGCAGGCTGGCGAGGCAGCCGGCAAGGGTGCAGCGATCAACGTCGATATAGTCGGTGACATAGCTGTAATACGGCGAGACGCGCAGTTGCCAGACTTTCTGGGCGGCGTCGTGCCAGTTGGCGGTGAAGGAGAGCGTGTGGGCGGCTTCCGGCTCCAGGTCCAGGTTGCCCACATAGCCGTTGCCGTCGCCGAACCAGCCGATCATGCTCATGGCCATGGCGTTGCTGGACCAGGCGTAGCGCTCATAGAGGTTGGGCGAGCGGGTCTTGCGGGCGAGGCCCAGCTCATAGTGGCTGGAGGCATCGGCCTCGTAGCGCAGGATGCCGGTGGCATCGAAATTGATGTCGGCGCGGGCGTGGCTCTGGGCATTGAACAGGGCGGCATCGGCCCCGTACATCATCGCGTTGTAACCCTGCACGTCGCCGGTGTTCATCCACACGATATCGTTGCGCAGGCCGAGGACGAGGGTCCACTTGTCGGCGAACTGCCTTTCCCACTCGGCATAGGCGCCGACCCGCAGGCGCTGGCCGTTGTTGATGTTCTCGAAGGTGTCGGGCCCCATCATCATGGAGCCGGCCACCGGCGGCCACCAGTCGTCGAGGGTGTTGTAGAACACCTCGCTGCCGATGCGCATCAGGGTATCCGGGCTGAGGCCCACGGTGGCCTTCACGGTGGAGCCGAGATCCGTGGAGCGCGTGTCCATGGGCATGTCGCCGCTCTTGTCGGGCTCTATGAAGCCCATGGTGTGGCGAATGCGGTTGACGAAGGCCGTGGCCTCCAGCTTGCCCCAGTCGAACTGCCCCTCATAGGCGCCGTTCACGAACAGGCTCTTGTTCTCCACAAGGTCCATGTACTGGTTGACGAAGCCCTGGGAGGGCATGAACTGGCCGCCCACCTGCACCGTGAAAATATTGTCCTGCAGCTTCTTCGAAATGGACAGGGCGTGGTTCTGCGTCTCATACATGGTGGACTTGATGGTGGTGCCGTTGCCCGACTGGTAGTCGCTGGCGCGGGCCCAGCCGCCGGTATAGGTCACGCTGGTGTCGGCGTTGGAGACGGTGGCCTTGGCATCGACGCCGTAGGAATTGCCGTTGCTGCGATAGAAGCCCGAGACGCTGCCGGAGACGGCCAACTGGTCGCCGGGGGTGAAGCGCGGCGGGGCCAGGGTCACGTCCACCTTGGCGCCGGTGTAGTCGCCGCCGACGCTGACCGGCGCGGTGCCATAATACACCTTGGTGGTGGAGATCATCGCCGGATTCACGAACGACAGAGGTGGGTTCATCTCGTTCGGGCAGGCCGGGCTGAAGATCATGCCGTTGATCGCCACCTGCACGCGGTCGGCGCCCATGCCGTTCACCGCCGGCAGGCTGGAGACCCCGCCCGCGCCCCAGGCGGCGCCGCCGGGGATGGAACTGATCAATGAGCCGGTGTCGCTGGTGAAGAGGGTGGCCGCGGCCGCCTGGGCGCCGGAGAGGGTGGCGGTGTTGGCCGGCGTGAAGCCGGCGCTGCCGGGACCCTCGCCGCCCTGGTGTGCCGGCGTGGCAGGCCGCACCACCAGCGCGGGCAGTTCTTCGGGTGGGGCGGTCTCGGCGTGCGCCGGGCCGGCCAGCAGCGGGCCGAGAACGGCCAGCGCGGGGCAGGCGAGGGCGGTGGACAGATGGCGCGCGCGCTCTGGCGTCAAGAAGGGGGTTCGCATGGGGTGTTCCGCAGGACTGTGTCGTGCCCGCGGGCGGCCGGCACCTGCCCGCGCGCCGGTGCCGGCCCGTGCCGGAGCCGGGCTCCGCGCGGGCGTCACCAGCCTGCGCGGCGACCGGAGGCGCGCCCGTCAGGTTCGGACGGAAAGGAAGGAGAAGCCCGCGGCGGAAGCGGCGGGCGCGGTTCAGCCCAGGGCGGGTGGGGCGCGCGGCTGGCTCGGGCGGCGCTGCGTCGCGATACGCAGGCCGTCCCGCACGATGGCGCGGTGGCGCAGCTCAATGGCGATGCGGTCGATCTCGGGCGTCGGCACCGGCGGCGGCAGCACCGCCGGGTCGGCCCGCGAGAGACACAGCGGGCAATGGGGCGACGCATCGTCGGCCGGGGGCCCGGCATCATCGGCGGACGTCGTGGCGCTGTTGAGGCAGAGGGGGGAGGGCAGGTTTGAGGGCCCGCGCGCCATGCCGGCGCTGAGTGCGCTGACCAGCACGATCTGCAGCACGAGCGCATAGGCGGCCGTCCAGGCCACCATGCGCCGAAGCTGTCCGAATCGAATATGCCGCCCAGTCATGTCATTTCCTCTATTCATTCGCTTAACACAGGGGTTGACGAATGAAAACGGGGCCTCAAAGCTGAAAGGGGCGGCCGGTCGCGCGGGCCGCGTTGTTCGAGTGCGTCGCCGGTGCCGCTTGACGCGGCGTCCGCGCTTCGGTGTGCTCCAGGGGGATCGCCGCGCCGAATGCGGCGCGGTGCACGGGGGAATGTGGGGCATGGCCAACGGCCCGGCATCGGGGAGCATCGCATGGCGAGCCTGGCTCGCGGTGGCGATGGCTTATGCCCTGGTGGGCCAGCTGGTGCTGGCGGGCGCGTTCACGGCGCTGGCGGCGGGGCCAGGGCATTTCGGCACGGTGTTGTGCCGTCCCAGCGTCGCGGCCGGCGGTGGTCCCGCGCCGGCAGGCGAGCGGGTTCCCGCCTGCTGTCTCTTGGGCTGCGGCGTTGCCGATCCATGGACGCCGGCGCCGCCCGGCGCGGCCGTGTCCATGCCGATTGCCGCTTTCGCGTCTCCGGCGCCGCGCCGGGCGGGGGATGCCTTGCGGGTCGAGGCCGGGCGGCGGAGCGCACACCTGGCCCGGGCTCCGCCAAGCCTGGCGGCCCGTCCGGGCTGACTGCCAGTTCCCTGAATTCACGATCCCGGCGAGGTCCAGGCGCGGCGCTGCGTCGCCCAAGGCCATGGACCCGCGTCCGTTTCATCCGCGCCGCCTCTCAGGCGCGCGCAAGGAGAGCCCTCATGCCCAGCGTGTCGCAAGCCTGCCGTTCCGCCACCCGCGAGTCTGTCATCCGCGAGTCCGCTACCCGCGAATCTCCCATCGGCAGGTTCTCCCTCCTTCGGCCGCTCCGCATCCAGGGCGTTCTCGCCGCGCTCATGGTCGCCTCCGGGCTGCTCGCGGCGTCCGCCTCGACGCCGCGCGCGCACGAGTTCAAGGCCGGCGCCATCGAGATCGACCATCCCTGGGCGCGCGCCACGCCCGGCGGCGCCACCGTCGGCGGCGGCTATGCGGTGTTGAAGAACAACGGGACTACGGCCGACCGGCTGGTGTCGGCGGCCGCGCCCTTCGCTGGCCGGGTGGAGCTCCACGAGATGGCGGTGAAGGACGGCGTGATGACCATGCGCCCGCTGCCGGAAGGCATCGCCCTGCCCGCCGGCGCCACCGTGGCCCTGAAGCCCGGTGCCTACCACATCATGTTCCTGGAGCTGAAGCAGCCGCTGAAGGAAGGTGAGCTGCTGGACGGGACCCTGACCTTCGAGGCGGCCGGCGTGGTGCCGGTGAAGTTCAAGGTCGAGTCGATCGCCGCCGGGGCGGGTGCCGCCGCGACCGCTCCGGCTCATTCGGGCCACTGACCCGGCCCGGCGGCCGGGGTCCGGGCGCGCGGGGCAACCCGGCGGCCGGGCCTCAGCCGCCGAGCGCCTCATAGGCCGTATGGGTGATGGGCGCGCCGGTGGGGTTGGGGGCGTAGATGCCGAGCATGCGGGCATAGGTGGGCGCGAAATAACGTCCGACGCTGCCGGCCGGCACGCGCACCAGATCGCCGACGGTCGCTTCCACCGTCTCCCCGTCGCAGGAGACGAGCAGTCGGCCTTCCAGCACATAGGCATATTCGTCGTGCACGTGGGAGTCGGTCCAGGCCTCGCCCCTCAGCTCCCACTCCATGAGCACGGGTTCGGTCCAGCCGGTCGCGGGTGGGGGCGTGAACCAGCGTGTCTTCGGGGTGTCTGTGCCGGTGAGCGGAGCGCGCGGCCATCTGGTCGGTGCCATGGGGGGTCCCGTATAGGTGTCGTATGGGGGGCGGCGATGACCCCGGCGCAGGCTCGCGCCATCCGTCGTGATGCGCGGCCGGCAGCCCATGGCGCTTCCCGCCGCAGGAGCCGGTCGGGTCGCAGCCCATGGCGGCGCGGCGGTGGCGATCCAATGATCCGGACATGCCTTCTGGCCCTGGGGCAAATCGGCGGCGGACATCCGCGCGACAGCGGCGAATGGCGTGGGAAATTGCCACGCAAGGCAAACATATATGCCGCATAAAGTCAAATTTACATCGATAATGCCACAATGATGTTCGAGATGGTCTGCGCGCGCTGATCCGCGCGGATACGCCCGGGAGCAGAAGAAGGAGCAGCCCATGTTTTGCGGGGATTTGTGCGCCGTCGCGGGATGCGTCCGCAAATTCCACGCAAATGTGCAGGCCTTGTGTGCGCGCACCTGACAGAAGCGGTGTTTTGTGGCAATGATGTCAACATCCGGTCGGGCGCGGTTCCCGCCGTGGGTCCGGGCAGCGCGGTTGGTCATGTCTCTCAAGCGTCAGAACGAAATCCTGCAGGTGGTGCGCGCCAAGGGCAGCTATTCCATCGCCGAGCTGGCCTCGCGCCTGTCGGTGTCGACGGAGACCATCCGCCGCAATATCCAGCCGCTCATCGACGACGGCACGCTGCTGCGTTTCCATGGCGGCATCATGATTCCGGAAGTGGCGGAGGAACCCCCGTTCCAGCGCCGCATGCATGTGAACAACGATGCCAAATGGGCGCTGGCCGCCATCGTGCGCGACCATGTGCAGGACGGCGACAGCCTGATCCTCGACAACGGCACCACCTCGGCCTACGTGGCCGACGCCCTGTCCAGTCATTCGCGCCTCACGGTGGTGACGCACTCGGTGCAGATCGCCCACCGCCTCGCCTCCAAGAACGGCAATCGGGTGTTCATGGCCGGCGGCGAGCTGGCCGGCGAGGACGGCTCGGCCATGGGGCCCTCCACCATCGATTTCATCCGCCAGTTCCAGGTGCGCTATGCGTTCATCTCGGTGGGCGGCATCACCCTCGCCGGCGAGCTGGGCGATTTCCATCTGTTCGAGGCCGAGTTCGCCCGCGCCGCGATCCAGCAGGCCCAGGAGGCGTGGGTCATTGCTGACCGCACCAAGTTCGGCCGCGAGGCGCCGGTAAAGGTGTGCCAGCTCTCCGCCATCGATTCCATCGTCTCCGACGGGCCGCCGCCGGCGGAATTCGCCTCCCGCTGCCGGGCGTCCGGGGTGAGGATCCTCACTCCGGCGGTGGCGCCGCCGGCGGAAGCGGCTGTCGCGGAGCGCCGGGGCGGCTGATCGGCTCCGGCCGTCTCCCGCCGGCGCCCGCCTTGCGCGCGGCGCGCACTGACGTCGCGGCAACCGCGGTTCCCTCGGTGCCGCGAGTGTGACACTGTGCACCCATGCATGAGATCGCGACTCCCGAGCCGGGCGGCGGGGGGCAGGGCGAGAGCACCGAGGAACGGTCTCCGCGTCCCGGTGGTGTCGACAAGCTTGCGCGCGGCCGCCTGTTCCTGACCCTCGACGCGCTGCTGGCGACGCGCAGCGTCACCGCCGCCGCCCGGCAGCTGGGCATTCAGCCGTCCGGCGTCAGCCGCATCCTGGCGGATCTACGCGTGCTGTTCGACGACCCGCTGCTGATCCGTTCCGGGCGCGGCCTCGTGCCCTCGCCGAAGGCGGAGGCGCTGCACCCGCAGGTGCAGCAGATCGCGGCCGCCATCCACGCTTTGTTCGAGCCCGATGCGCCGCATGCGCCGAAGGAGCGCTTCGACGCCCGCTGGAACGTGCCTTACCAGGACGCGGTGCCGCCGCTCGCGGTGCAGCCGGTGGCGGAGGACGGCGGCGGGGGCGCCGCGCCCGGCAGGCGGGCCGGGGCGGCGGCCGATCTGGCGCCACCGCAGCGCCTCGCCCGGCTGATCGGCCAGGTCGGAGGCGCGCGCAAGGCGCCCTCCCAGAGCCTCGACATGGACGAGGCGGAGGACGCCCTGGCGATCATCCTGGCCGGGGCGGCCGATCCGGTGCAGATCGGCGCCTTCCTCAGCCTGGTGCAGGCGCGCGGCACCACGGCGGTGGAGCTCGCGGGATTCGTGCGCGCGGCCCGGCTCGAGCTGAAGTCCCGCTTCAAGGTGCCGAGGGGGCTGTCGGCCGACCTGGACTGGCCGTGCTGCATCTCGCCGCGCGATCAGCGTCCGCCGTGGTTCCTGCATGCGGCCCAGCTGGTGGTCCGGGCCGGCTACCGGGTGGTGCTGCACGGCACCAGCGGGGCGGGCGCGGTGTCCGGTCGCCATGGCGTGGTGGCGGCGGCGCTGGAAATTCCCACCTGCACCAGCGGGGCGCAGGTGGCGCGGGCGTTGGACCGCCGGGGCATCGCCTATGTCCCGCTGGCGGAACTCTCGCCGCAGCTGTTCCGCCTGTTCGGCCTCTATGCGCTGACCCAGAACCGCTCGCCGGCCCATGACGTGGCGCACCTGCTGCAGCCGGTTCCGGCGCGGGCCAGCCTGCTCGGCGTCACCAAGCCGTCCTATAAGGAGCTCCACCGCGACACCGCGCGGCTCCTTGGCCTGACCCAGCTCGTCATCGTCGGCAACACCAAGGACGTGGCTCAGCTCAATCCATTCCGCGCCACCACGCTTCATCGCCTGGTGGATGGCGAGGCGCAGGACGATTTCGTGCCGTCGCTGCCCGAGCCGCCCTCCCAAGGCCGCCTGCCCGTCACCAGCCTGGAGCACTGGCACGCGGTGTGGACCGGGGCGAGCGTCGATCCGCGGGCGCGGAGCATCATCATCGGCACCGCCGCCGCGGCGCTGCTGGCCCTCTCGCGCGATCCGAGCGCAACCTTCGCCCAGGCGCACACCCAGGCCGAGGCCTTGTGGCAGGCGCGGCATGAAGGCCGGCCGCAATCGCACATGGTTCGCAAATAGGCGCAATTCACCCCAGTGTGCCCCAGCGGCAACACCCTGGGCCCCGGTTGGCCGCCCCAGCCGCGGCGGGGACCGGAGCGATCTGCTCAAGGCATTGACGACACAGGCGGTTCCCACCGGCGAAGGGGCGTGGCCGCCCAGCCGCACGCAGGTGCGCCCAGGGGTGGGCTCGCGTGCGGAGTGTGCGACGCAACATCATTGGTCCCCTTCATTCGTGCGCTCAGAAAAATTTAGAACGGGTCTGAATGATGCGCGTTGCCGCGCTTGGGGCCGCTCCGTAAAGCTCGCCACATTTCCAGATGTTGCTCGTCTGTGGCGACACTTTATAAGTATTCTCAGGAGTGAGATATGCGGCGGGATAGCTCCAATCTGTGCCTTCGGCCCCTTATTGCGGGTGCGACGACGACGGCCGGCGCGTTGTTGAGTGCTTCTTTTCTCCCCATTGCCGCTCTTGCCCAGGAGACGCCCCGGCCCGCCAGCGCGAACGGCTCGACCAGCCCGGAGGGCGAGATTGCCCTCGACACCGTCGAGGTGCGCGACCGCGCGGCGGCCGAAGGCAATACCAATTGGGCCTCCCTCGGCATCGCCCGCATGCCGGCCTCGGTGCAGGACACGCCCCAGACCATCGACGTGGTGCCCCAGGAACTGATCCAGCAGCAGCAGATCACCACCCTGGGCCAGGCGCTGCAGAACGTGCCCGGCATCACCATGTCCACCGGCGAGGGCAACGGCGGCGCCGCCGGCGACATGTTCCGCATCCGCGGCCTGCCGGCGCGCGGCGACATCTATTCCGACGGCCTGCGCGACTTCGGCGTGTTCACCCGCGACACCTTCGATACCGAGAGCGTGGAGGTCATCAAGGGCCCGAACGGCGAGGCGTTCGGGGTTGGCAATGCCGGCGGCCTCATCAACCAGACCAGCAAGCGCGCCCATCTGGGCAACAAGACCAGCATCGATTTCCAGACCGGCTCGGGCCCGCTCTATCGGCCCACCATCGATGGCAACTACCAGATCGACGCCACCACCGCGCTTCGCCTCAACGCGGTCTACAACGACCAGGACACGCCGGACCGCGACCACATCTTCACCGACCGCACCGGACTTGCCGCCAATCTCGGCTTCGGCCTGGGTACCGACACCACTTGGTATCTCAACTACATGTACCTGCATGGCGATGCCATGCCCGACATGGGCGTGCCCTTCCTCATGGGCCGCGACGCCAAGCTGAAGCCGATCACGGCCTTTGGCCTGACGCAGATCTCGCCCACCACCTCCTATGCGCGCAGCTTCAACCACGACATCACCAATGTGAACGTCGCGACCTCCAACTTCCAGAAGGAGATCAACGACCGTTTCACCCTCAACAATGACACCCGGCTGTCGATCTACAATCGCGACTTCAACGCCACCAATCCGGCAGCGTGCGTGCTGGCCTGCGCCGATGCCATCCTCGCCGGCGGCAACGCGCCGCTCGCCTATGGCGCCGGCGGCGGCATGGCCTACCAGCAGACCGGGTGGGGATTCCAGAACGTCGCCAGCGGCCGGTTCGAATTTGAGATCGGCGGGTTCAAGAACAAGGCCATCGTCGGCCTCGACACGGTCTACCAGGAAGACCAGAGGCATCAGCTCACGGCGGTCAACCGGGTGAACGACCAGACCATCGTGAACCCGCAGTTCGACTACCCGTTTACGTCTTTTTACTACAATGGCTACAATGCCCGCCTGTCGAATGCCACCGACATTGGCGTGTTCGTGAATGACCGGCTGTGGCTGAACGATCACTGGTCGGTCCAGGGCGGCTTGCGCTGGGACTATTTCAACAGCGAATACAATGGCGTGGCCGCCGATTTGGGGGGCAGCGCCACGGCGCGGGAATGGAGCCCCTCGGTCAGCCTCATGTTCGAGCCCTCGCGGGACCAGCTCTATTATGCCTCGTTCTCGCGCACCTACCGGCCCATCGGCACCGATATCGGCGCGGCGGTGGGCGGCGTCGCCACCGAGGTGCCGCGCGATGGGTATGACAACCAGCCGGAGCGCTCCGACCTCTACGAACTCGGCGCCAAGCTGAACTTTCTCAACGGGCGCCTGGGTGCCACCGCGGCGCTGTTCCGCATCGAGAAGACCAATTCCTACACCGTGGATCCCATCACCGGCGAAGTGGCGGCGGGCTTCTCGGACTCCGGCCAGAGCCTGCGTATCTCCGGCGTGGAGCTCGGCCTCAACGGCCGCATCACCCAGCAGTGGACGGTCAACCTCGGCTATTCCTATCTCGACGGCGACATCACTTATTCCGCGAACATCTTCCAGATCGGCAAGACGGCGCCCAACGTGCCGCCGAACAACTTCACCGCCTGGACCAGCTACGACCTGGAGCAGCTGGCCCACCCCGACACCACGCTGCTGGTGGGCGGCGGCGTGCGCTACTCCTCCGAATACTGGTCGGATGCGGACAATCTGGCGCGGGTGCCGGAGACCTTCTCGCTGGATGCCATGATCTCCCTGGAGACGCGGGACAAGAAGTATCGCCTGGCGCTCAACGCCTACAACCTCACCGACCACCTCAACTACGTGTCGAACTTCAATGCGGTGCGCGTGGTGCCGGCGGCCGGACGCACCTTCATGGTGAACCTCGGCACCACCTTCTGATTGCCCACCAGGCTGAAGAGCCTGCATCCGCGCCGTCTCCGCGACGGCGCGGATGCCGTCGTTTCGAGGGCCACGCGCATGTTGCTGACCATACCCGATGTCCTGTCCGCCGATGAGGTCGCCGCGTTCCGACGCGTGCTGGCGGGCGCCGCCTGGGAGGACGGGCGCGCCACCGCCGGCGACCTGGCCGCGCGGGCCAAGCTGAATGTCCAGCTGCCGCCCGAGGGGGCCGCGGCGCGCGATCTCGGCGCGCACCTGCTGGCGGCGCTCGGGCGCTGCCCCACCTATGCGTCGGCGGTGCTGCCGCTGCGCATCCTGCCGCCGCTGTTCAATCGCTACGATCCCGGCATGGGCTTCGGCCTGCACACCGACAACACCATTCGCGCGCTGCCGGACGGCACGCGGATGCGGGCCGATGTGTCCACCACCGTGTTCCTGTCCGATCCCGACAGCTATGACGGCGGCGAGCTCATCATTGAGGACGCCTTCGGCCCGCAGGCGGTGAAGCTGCCGGCCGGGCACATGGTGATCTACCCCGCCTCCAGCCTGCACCGGGTGGCGCCGGTGACGCACGGCAGCCGCTGGGCATCCTTTCTCTGGGCCCAGTCGATGGTGCGGGACCCGGGCGAGCGGGCGCAGCTCTACGATTTGGACGTGGCCATCATCGACCTGCGCCGGCGCGTGGGCGACGACGATCCGGCGGTGCAGCGCCTCGTCAACCATTACCACAACCTGTTGCGACGGTGGGCGGAGCTATGAGCCTGGACGAGACGGGAGAGGCGCCCGGTTCCGGCCTCAGCATGCAGCAGGTCCAGCTGGCGCTGGGACAGATGCACCTCGATCGCGGCGATCACGCGGCCGCGCTCGACTGGTTCCGCACCGCGGCGCGGGCCGGCGACGCCTGCGGCTTCAACATGATCGGCCGGTGCCACGACTGCGGCTGGGGGGTGCCGGCGGACCCGGCGGCGGCAGCGCGCTACTACCTGCGGGCGGCGGAGCTCGGCGACGTCTGGGCGCTGTTCAACCTGGCGGATCTTTATTGCTGCGGGCGCGGCGTGGCGCGGGACGACGGCGCCGCCTACACGCTCTATCTCGCCGCCGCCCGGCGCGGCCATGCGAAGGCGCTCAACATGCTCGGCCTGTTCCACGAGGACGGACGGGTGGTGGCGGCCGATCCCGATGGAGCGCTGGAGCTGTTCCGCGCCGCGGCGGCGGGGGGTGACTGCTGGGGCAGCTTCAATTCCGCCCGGCTGCATCTGGCGCGGGGCGAGGAGGGGGCCGCGCTGGACGCCTTCGAGCACGCGCTGGAGACCGGCTTTCCCGATTTCTTCGCCACCATGGCGCAGGCCCTCGCCGATGCGCCCGATCCGCGCTTCGCCGCGCTTGCCGCCCGTGCCGCCGCCCGCGCCGCGCCCGGCGGGGAGGCGTGAGCATGGCGGTGCCGGCCGATGCGGTGAGCCTGGGCGATTACGAGCGCCACTTCGCCCGCCTGTGCCATCCGGCGGTGCGCGCCTATGTGGATGGCGCGGCGGCCGATGGCCTCAGCGCCCGGCGCAACCGGGCGGCGTTCGACGCCCTCGGCCTGCTGCCCCGGGTGCTGGTGGACATGGCCGGGGCCACCGCCGCCAGCACCTTGTTCGGCCAGGAACTGGCCTATCCGGTGGTGATCGCGCCCACCGCCTACCATCGCCTGCTGCACCCCGATGGCGAACTCGCCACCGCGCTCGCCGCCCGCCTCACCGGCACGCCGATGACCGTGAGCACCCAGGCCAGCGCGACGCTGGAGGCGGTCGCCGCCGTGGGCGGGCCGGTGTGGTTCCAGCTCTATGCCCAGCCGCGCTGGGCCGACACCCTGGCCCTGGTGCGGCGTGCCGAGGCGGCCGGGTATGGGGCGATCCTGCTGACCGTCGATGCGCCGGTGAGCGGGGTGCGCAACATGGAGCAGCGGGCCGGCTTTGGCCTGCCGGAGGGTGTCGGCGCGGTCAATCTCGCCGGCTTCGCACCGGTGGCCGCACCGCCGCTGCGACCCGGCAGCCCGGTCTTTCAAAGCCTGCGCGCGGGGGGCGCTGGAACGGCAACCTGGGACACCCTGGCCGATCTCTGCCGCGCCACGGCCCTCCCGGTGCTGGCGAAAGGCATCCTCTCGCCGGACGACGCGGATCTGGCGGTGGCGGCGGGATGCGCCGGCATGGTGGTGTCGAACCATGGCGGGCGGGTGCTCGATACGGTGCCGGCCGGCATCGAGATGCTGCCGGCGGTGGCGGCGCGGGTGGCCGGGCGCGTGCCGCTGCTGGTGGATGGCGGCATCCGCCGCGGCACCGACATCGTCAAGGCCATCGCCAGCGGCGCGTCGGCGGTCATGATCGGGCGGCCGGTGCTGCACGCGCTCGCGGTAGGTGGGGTCGAGGGCGTCGCCCACATGCTCACCGTGCTGCAGAGCGAGCTTGAGGCGGCCATGGCCCTCACCGGCCGCCCCCGCCTCGCCGACATCGACGCGGGGGTGTTGTGGCGGCCAGGGGCGCAGGCCCCGGCCCCGCCGTAGCGAGGAGCCTTGGGCGAGGCCCGCGCGGCGAGGGGGCGAAACCCGCCCGGCGCCGGCCGAGGACCGGGGCCGACGGTCTCAGTCGAAGGCATCGATGCGGATGCGGCCCTCGCCGATCCAGCGGCCGATCTCGGCGCGGGCGGCATCCGGGGCGTATCCGCCCTTCTCCACCAGCACGCGGGCGAGGGTGTCCTCGACGCCCCGCGCCATGGCCCGCTGTCCGCACACATAGATCACCGCGGCCTCGTCCAGCATCCAGCGCAGCACCTCGTCATCGGCGGCGGCGAGGCAGTCCTGGACATGGACGCTGGGAACATGGACGCCGGGGGCGCCGGCCGCGCCATCCCGGGAGAAGGCGGTGTCCAGGCGGGTGAGGGTGCCGTCGGCGAGCGCCGCCTCGAAGCGGTCGCGCCAGAGGAAGTCGCCGTCGCGGTGGCGGTTGCCGAAGATCAGCCACGCCGGTCCGGCGCGGCCGCTCGCCCTGCGTTCATCAAGGAAGCCGGGGAACGGGGCGATGCCCGAGCCGGCGCCGATCATCAGCACCGGCCAGGTGGGGTCCGCCGGCAGGTTGAAGTGGGGATGCGGATCGAGCCGCGCCTGAAGCGTGCCGCCGAGCGGCGCGGCGCGCAGCAGAAAGCCGGACACCTGCCCGAAACGTTCCTCGCCGGCCTGCCCCGGACCGGCGTCCCCGGGTCCGGACGTGGCGTCGTGCCAGCGGTGCAGGCGTACGGTGAGTTCGATGCGGCGGGGATCGACGCGGGCGGAACTGCCCACCGAATAGGCCCGCTCGCGGCCCCCCTCCGGCGGCGTCAGGCGGATGAGGTCGCCGGGGCGGAAATCGAGGTCGCGGTCGCTGGCGAGCACGAGGCCCCAGGTCTCCTGCGTGCCGCCATGGGCCGGGTTGTCCAGGCGCCGGCGTTCGGCCAGGGTCAGCGTGAGGCGCGTGGCGGGCGCGGTGGCCACGGGTGCGCAGGCGAGGCCGAGATCGGTGCCAAGGCGTTCCATCCAGCGCGACCACGGCGCCGACGGATCGCCATCGGCCTCGATCATCGCCAGCGCCTCGGTGGCGCCGGCCGCGATCAGCGCGTCGCGCAGGGTGTGCGCACCGCGGCAGAAGTGGGCGTAGGTGCGCTCGCCCAGGCCGAGCACGCAGAAGCGCACGCCGGCCAGGGCGCCGGGCGCGAGCCTCTTCAACAGGTGCCGCGCGCCATCGGGCACCTCCCCCTCGCCGGTGGTGGCGGCGATGACCAGGATCAGGGGGAAGCGCTGCAGCGCCTCGGGCGCGACGGCGCCGAGGGGCGCGAGGGTCGCCCTCGCGCCGCCGGCCATGAGGGCTTGGCAGGTGAGGTCCGCGAGGCGGGCGGCGGTACCGGTCTGGCTGGCGTAGGCCACCAGGATGTCGGCGCCGGCCGCGACGGCGACCGCGCGATCGCGCCGCCAGCGCTGGAACCAGGACGCGAAGCCGGTGACGGTGAGGCCGAGCAGGGCCAGCGACATCGCCACGTTGAGGCCGCCGGACCAGGCCCCGGCCCAGGTGCCCTCGTGGATCTGCTTGACGAGGCCCGGCCCGCCCGGCAGCGGCGTTACGCCCGTCCCGGTGACGACATAGGCGCCGGCCTTCTCGCCGGCCAAGCGGACCATGACCGTGCCGCCGCGAAAGCGCCGCGCGCTCACGAGGCGGGTGGTGTCGAGGTTGCGGGTGGCGACGGCGAGCGCCTCGGCGATGCCCACCGGCTTCTCGACGCGGGGCAGGGGCGCGCGCGGCCCGGTGCCGAGGCTGAAGATCAGCATGGCGGCGGTGACCGGGGCGGTGAGCGTCACCGGCAGCAGGCACCAGCCGACCGCCATGTGCCAGCCCATCAGCGAGTTGCGAAACCGCAGCCACGCCAGCAACGGGCCGAACAGCATGATCGCCAGCATGGCGAGGCTCGCCGCCTCCACCACCAGGGAGAGGCCCAGCAGCAGGGACTTATGGAGCTGCTCGGCGGTGCGGAACACGTCGATGCCGCCGCCGGCGCGGGTGCGGGTGGCGGAGGCGATGTCCCATTGCCCGGCGATGTCGGCGGCGGGGCTGGCGACGATCGCGGCGCGCCCGCCCTCGGCGAGGCTGACCATGGTCACCGGCCCGCCGGCCTCCAGGGTCTTCACCAGCTTCCCGAGGGCGGTCGCGTCGACGCGGGATTCGGCCTCCGCCCGTTCCGCCGCGCCCGACAGGATGGGCCGGAACGAGAGCACCGCGCCGGTGACGATGATGACCAGGAACACGGGCGTGAGGACGAGGGCCACCCATCGATGCAGGCCGATGAGCAGGGGCCGGACGCGGGCCAGCGACATGATGCACTCCGATGCGGCCGCCCGGCGGAAGCGCGGATCGGCGCGCCCTTATGCAGCGGTGGCGCGCGACAAGGTTTGTCGCCGCGATGGGTTTTGGTAAGCGAGCGTTTCGCATGCCGGGAGATGACACATCTCGATACACTTGCCCGGTGGCCCGCTGTCGCCACGCGCGACCAGAAGGGGCAGGTGCGGCGCGGAGAGTCGAGGCTGGACACCACCATGGACCGCACGCCCCACATCCTGGTCGTGGACGACCACCGCGAGATCCGCGAGCTGCTCGCCAGATACCTGGCGCGGAACGGCCTGCGCGTGAGCGTGGCGGCGGGGGGCGCGGAGATGCGCCAGCACCTGCGGACCGGCGCCATCGACCTCGTGGTACTCGACATCATGATGCCCGGCGAGGACGGTCTCAGCCTCTGCCGCCAGCTGCGGCAGGGGAGCGACCTGCCGGTGCTGCTGCTCACCGCCGTGACCGAGGAGACCGAGCGCATCGTCGGCCTCGAGCTCGGCGCCGACGATTACGTGACCAAGCCCTTCAACCCGCGCGAGCTCCTGGCCCGCATCCGCGCCATCCTGCGGCGGGTGCAGGCGGCGCCGAAGCCTCCGGCGGAGCAGGATACCTGCTGCTACCGCTTTGACCGCTGGCTGCTGGATGCCCGCCGCCGCACCCTGCGCGCCGCCGACGGTGAGGAGACGACCCTGGGCACCGCTGAGTTTCGCCTGCTGCTGGCGTTCGTCACCCGTCCCGCCACCGTGCTCACGCGCGACCAGCTGCTCGACATCACCGCCGGGCGCGCGGCGCAGGCGTTCGACCGCAGCATCGACAATCTGGTGAGCCGGCTGCGCCGGCGCATCGAGCGCGATCCGCAGCATCCCGCGCTCATCAAGACCATCTGGGGCGACGGCTACGTGTTCGCCGCGCCGGTGGAGGTGGTGGCGTGAGGCGCCCCGCCGTCCGGCTGTGGCCGCGCGGGCTGGCGGGGCGGCTGGTGCTGCCGCTGGTGGCGGCACTGGCGGTGGCGCAGGTGCTGCTGGTGCTGCTGCTGCGCAGCCAGCAGGACGGCATGATCGAAGGCATCGTGCGCGGCCAGGCGCTGAGCCAGACCGTCACCCTGGCCCGCCTGCTCGACAGTTCGCCGGTGGCCGAGGGACCGCGTCTGGCGCGGGCGTTCCGCTCCAGGGAGGCCTGCGCCTGGGTGAGCGCGCAGCCGCTGGCCGCCCGTACCGGGCCGCCCATGACCGGCGCCGAGCAGGCGCTGGCCGACCTGCTGGCGCGGATGCTCCACGGCGTGCGCGCCGGGCCGCCGGACGTGGTCATCGTCCCGTTCGAGGGGCGGCCCGGCGCCTGCGCCGACGAGGCTGACGAGGCGGAGGGCGACGCGGCCTGGCTCGGCGGCGGCGACCGGGACGCACGCCCGCGCCGTCCGCCCGAGGCGCGCGGCCGGGTGGCGGGGGTGGGCTTCCGTGTTCCCCTCGCCGACGGGCGTTGGCTGATGATGCGCACGGCGGTGTCGCTGCCGCCGGCCTGGAGCGGGCCGACGCTGCTGTCCTTCCTGCTCTCGGCGCTGGCGGTGGCGGCGGTGACGGTGCTGGTGGTGCGGGCGCAGACCCGGGTCCTGAGGGGGCTGGCGGATGCCTCCGACCGCTTCGGACGGGGCGAGCGGGTGCTGCCGCTGCAGGTGGGCGGCCCGTCCGAGGTGGCGGCGGCGATCCGCGCCTTCAACACCATGCAGGAGCGCCTCAGCCAGTTCCTGCGCCACCGGCTGCGGCTGCTCGCCGGCATCAGCCACGACCTGCGCACGCCGCTGACCACCCTGCGCCTCAAGGCCGAGTTCGTGGAGGATGAGGCGGTGCGCGACGACATCGTCGCCACCATCGACGAACTGGCGGCGATCTGCGAGGCGACCCTGGCCTTCACCCGGGCCGAGGCCGTGCACGAGGCGACCCGGCGCGTGGACCTGCGGGCCCTGTGCGCGGACCTCGCGGACGAATTCACCCTCGCCGGCGCCGATGTGGAGGCGGCTGCGGGCGCGCCCCTGGCGGCGGCCTGCCGGCCGGTGGCGCTGCGGCGGGCATTGCGCAACCTGGTGGAAAACGCCGTGCGCTATGGCGGCCGGGCCCGCCTTTCGGTGGGGCCCGCCGCCAGCGGGGTCGAGATCCAGGTGGACGACGACGGGCCGGGCCTGCCGGCCGACCGGATCGAGGACGCGTTTCAGCCGTTCGTGCGGCTGGAGGCCTCGCGCAGCGCCGAAACCGGTGGCCTGGGCCTGGGCCTCGCCATCGCCCGCAGCATCGTCCGGGCGCATGGTGGCGAGCTGACCTTGGCCAACCGGGCGGAGGGCGGGTTGCGTGCCCACGTCCAGCTGCCGGCGTGAGGCCGGTCGCGGTGCGATGACGTTTGGGAAATGTCGCCCGGCGGATGGCTCCCGCCGGGGCGAAACTCTGCTAACACGGAACGATGCGCTTGACGCGACTGGCCGCCGATGGCGCCGGGACGGGGCTTGCCTCGGCCTCGGGCCGCGCGTGGGGCCGCTGATACGAGGACACGCCGAGCATGAGCCGACCGAGGTCCACTTTCCGCGCGCCGTCGCGGCGCGCCGTTCTCGCCGGGGGTCTGGCGGCCGGCGCGCTGGTGCTTGCCGGCCGCCAGACCCGGGCGCAGCCGGCGGCGCGGCTGACGGTGGACAGCGCCACGCTGGAGGTGAACGGCCGCGCGGCCACGGTGTTCACCGTGAAGGGGCCGGATGGCGCGGACGGGGTCTTCGCGAAGGCCGGCGAGCGGCTGGTGGGCGGGCTGCGCAATGCCAGCGAGACCCCGCTGGTGATGCATTGGCACGGCCAGCTTCTCGTTCCCGCGCACCAGGACCGCGCCCGCCCCGATGGCGGCGCGCTGGAGCCCGGCGGTCTGGATCTGGTGGATTTCGTGCTGACGCCTGGCACCCACTGGATGCATGCCCACACCTTGAGCGAACAGCAGCTTCTGGCCGCGCCCCTGATCGCCCGCGAGATCGACGCCGGCGACGCCCAGGACGTGGTGATGATGCTGCACGACTTCTCGTTCCGCAGCCCCGAGGAGATCCTGGCCGCGCTCGACGGCTCCAGCGGCGGCCGCCGGGGCCATGCCAGGCTGGGCAGGCGGCATCGGACGGAGGACGGGGAGACGGATGGCGGCGGCGGAGTTCAGGTCCATGACGTCACCTATGACGCCTTCCTGGCCAACCGGCGGACCCTTGACGATCCCGAGGTGGTGCCGGTGGAGCCCGGCGGCCGGGCGCGGCTGCGCATCATCAATGGCGCCACCGCCACCGCCTTCTTCATCACCGTTCCCGGCTTGACGGCCAGCGCCGTCGCCGTGGACGGCTCGCCCTGCGTGCCGGCGGTGGCGGAGACCTTTCCCCTGGCGCAGGGCCAGCGGCTCGATCTGCTGGTGGACATTCCCGCCGAGGGCGGCGCCTTTCCGGTGCTGGCCCAGGTGGAGGCTTCGCCGCGTCGCACCGGGCTCATCCTGGCGACACCGGGAGCGAGCGTGTCCCGCCTGGCGCCGGAGGCCGAGCGGAACGCGGGGGTGGTGGACCTCGCCTTCGAGGCCAGCCTCGCCGCCGTTCGCCCGCTGGAGGAGCGGGCGCCGGCGCGCGTCTTTCCGATCGTGCTGGGCGAGGAGCCGGACTATCGCTGGACCATCAACGACCGCGTGCCCGAAAACATGGAGGGCTTCGTTGCGCGCCAGGGCGAGCGGGTGGAGATGACCTTCATGAACCCGACCGGGATGACGCACCCCATGCACCTGCACGGGCACCATTTCCAGGTCGTGGGCATCGACGGGCGGCGATTCGCCGGCGCGGTCCGCGACACCGTGATCGTGCCGCCCCGCGTGTCCGTCACCGTCGCCTTCGACGCTGGACAGAAAGGCGAATGGTTCCTGCACTGCCACCATCTCTACCACATGGCCGCCGGCATGATGGCGGTGGTGAAGGTGGTCTGACCGGCCGCAGGCCCGGGGCCGGGCGCTGGTGGGTCCGGCTGGGCGCCGGACCTTCGCGCGCAGGGGGGCGCAGGCCGGTGGCCGGAGGGCGAAGCAGCGGTGGAGCAGAGGGGGCTCGTCGCGAAAAGGCCCTCATAGGCCTTTGGTCAAGCCCGCACGGCGCTTGAGCGGACCCACCTGAGCTGACCCCTTGGCACCGGTCGAAGGCCGGGGCCGATGGTATGAGAGGCGGAACGCGGCGGGATGTCCCAGAGGCGGCGGACCACGGTGCGCACCGATGCGCGGTCGCGGCGTGATCGGGATGCCGCGATCCCCTCACACGCGCTTCACTGCGTGGGCTGCGGCTACGGTGGCGGCGGCCTTACCCCGCTCGCGCGCGGTGGGCGGTGGAAGGGGGGCTATCCAGCGGGAGGATTTCACATCCGGGCGCTTCTGGCGGGCATCGGACAGGAAAGGCGGGGGTACGGGGTTCGAACGGCCCCAGCTTCCGTCTGCCGGCACAGTCATGCGCCCGCCGCCAGATACGATTTCCGCTGGGAGCGACCAGGAGACGGCGGCTCGGCCTTGCGCAACGCCACGTCCCTGAACGCCGTCAACCGCGACACGTAGGATGCCGGCGGGCCCGCCGAATTGCAGCGACCTCCTGCAACATCTGCCGGATGCCGCTTCCACCTTCGCCTGCTGTTTTCTTTGAGCTTTCAGATGCTCTCGGACCTTGCCGAAAGAGCAGATGGTGCCCAGGAGAGGACTCGAACCTCCACGGCTTTCACCACTGGTACCTGAAACCAGCGCGTCTACCAATTCCGCCACCTGGGCACCGCGGCCCGGAGGCCGTTGGTGAAGCGTGTTTACGGGGGGGTGCCGGCCTTGTCAACAACGCCAGCGGCGCAGGATCGAAGAATGGGATTTATCCCCAGGTCCATGCGCAGAGCCGGCCGGAACAGGGGCGCGGAGGGGGCGCTGGCGCGCCGGCCTCCGCACCAATCACCGGTCAGCCATGGAAATTGGGCGGGCGCTTCTCGATGAAGGCGCGCATGCCCTCCTTCTGGTCCTCCAGGGCGAACATGGCCTGGAACACCCGGCGCTCGAAGCGGATGCCCTCCGCGAGCGTGGTCTCATAGGCGCGGTTCACGCTCTCCTTGGTCTGCATGGCCACCGTCAGCGACATGTCGGCGATGGTCTTGGCCACCGCCAGCGCCTCCGCGACGAGATCGGCCGCCGGCACCACGCGGGACACCAGGCCGGCGCGCTCGGCCTCGGCCGCATCCATGAAGCGGCCGGTGAGGCACATTTCCATGGCCTTGGACTTGCCGACGAAACGGGTCAGGCGCTGGGTGCCGCCGGCGCCGGGCATCACGCCCAGCTTGATTTCCGGCTGGCCGAACTTGGCGGTGTCGGCGGCAAGGATGAAATCGCACATCATCGCGAGCTCACAGCCGCCGCCCAGGGCGAAGCCGGCCACTGCCGCGATCACGGGCTTGCGCGCGCGCGACAGGCGCTCCCAGGAGGTGATGAAGTCGTCGTCGTAGCTTGCCGGATAGGTGAGGTCGTGCATCGCCTTGATGTCGGCGCCGGCGGCGAACGCCTTTTCCGAGCCGGTGATGACGATGCAGCCGATCTCGCGGTCGGCCTCAAACTGGTCGAGGACGATGTTGAGCTCGCCGATGAGCTCGGGGCTCAGCGCGTTCAGCGCCTTCGGCCGGTTGAGCCGGATGAGCCCAACGCGCCCGTGCGTTTCGACCAGAAGTGTCTCGAATGCCATCCCACTGTCTCCCCGTCGCCGCCCGAGGTCCGGGCGGTCTCGTCTCGTATCGAAGTCTGACCTTCGTGCTCTAGCCCGAGTTCGACGTTTGGGGAATGGGGAATGCGTTGGGTGATCTGCTTGCCCTATGCGGCGCCCCCCCGGCGCAACGGCGCGGGGCGGGGGCTCAGCGCTGGCAGACCGGACAGAAGAAGGTCGAGCGGCCGCCCTGGACGATGCGCTGGATGCTGCCCTTGCAATGGAGCGTCGGGCACGGCTCGCCCTCGCGCCCATAGACGCGGAAGGCGTGCTGGAAATAGCCAAGCTGGCCGTCCACCTGCCGGTGGTCGCGCAGCGACGAGCCGCCGGCCTGGATGGCGGCGCGCAGCACGTCGCGGATGGCGGTGACGAGGCGCTCGGCGCGCAGGGTCGGGCCGCCCTCGCGGGTGGCCAGGGTGTGGGCCGCGCGGCGCGGCGACAGGCCGGCGCGATGCAGCGCCTCGCACACATAGATGTTGCCGAGGCCGGCCACCATCTTCTGGTCCAGCAGCGCCGATTTCAGGCAGGTGTGGCGGCGGGCGCAGGCGCGCGCCAGGTATTCGGCGTTGAAGCCGTTGCCGAGTGGCTCCGGTCCCAGGCTCTGGAGCAGCGGATGGCTGTCGAGCCGGTCGTAGGGCACGATCAGGATGGCGCCGAAGCGGCGGGGATCGTTGAAGGTGATGGTGGCGCCGCCGGCGAGATGCAGCACCACATGGTCATGGGGCCCGGCGTCGGCGCGGGGATGATGGAACAGGCCAGGACGGCCCTTCACCCGGGCCCCGTCGATGCGGATGGAGCCGGACATGCCGAGGTGCAGGATCATCACCTCGCCGCCGGAGAGATCCGCCAGCAGATACTTGGCGCGCCGCCCCAGCGCTTCCACTCGGCGGCCAGCCAGGCGCTCTGCGAAATTCTCGGGAAGGGGCCAGCGCAGGTCCGGCCGGCGCGCCTCGGCACTTTCGATCACGGCGCCCTGCAGCACGGGCAGGAGACCGCGGCGGACGGTTTCCACCTCGGGCAGTTCAGGCATATCGGCTCGGCTCGCCAGTGCAGCGGGAGGGCTGGGATTCGGTCACGAGCAAGCTAGAGTTAGGCAGGCGCCGCCGTTGCGCAAGATGCAATCAGGCCTCCTGCCCGTTTTCCGGGTGGCTGGGGGCGTTGAATTCCAATTGCTCCAGGCGCATGCCGCGCTTGGCAATCTTGTCGGCGGAGACCAGCACCTTGGCGACGTCGTCGCCGATCTGGCCGAAATGACGCGACAGCTCGCCCACCCGCTCGCGCAGGCGCGCCACATCCCCCACCAGGGCGCCCACCTCGGCGCGGATGTGATCGGCCTGGGCGCGCATGCGGGCATCCTTGGCGATGGCCTGCACCACCTGCACCGCCAGCATCAGCAGCGAGGGCGACACGATGATGACGCGGGCGCGGAAGGCCGCCTGCACCACGGCGTCGAAATGCTCGTGTATCTCGGCGTAGACCGATTCGGAGGGCACGAAGATGAGGGCGATGTCCTGGGTTTCGCCGGCCAGCAGGTAGCGTTCGGCCACATCGCCCACGTGCTTCATGAGATCGGCCTTGAGCCGCGCCGCCGCCACCTTGCGGGCTTCCGCCGAGGTGGCCTCGCGAAACAGCGTCACGGATTCCAGCGGAAACTTGGCGTCGATCACCAGCGGCCGCCGGTCGCCGGGCAGGAACAGGGCGCAGTCGGGCCGCCGGCCATTCGACAAGGTGTACTGAAAGGCGAAGGAGTCCTGGGGTAGCGCGTCGCGGATGAGGGCTTCCATGCGGGCTTGGCCGAAGGCGCCGCGGGCCTGCTTGTTGGCGAGGGTGTCGCGCAGGGACACCACCTGGGCGGAGAGATCGGACAGGCTGCGCTCGGCCTTCTCCACCATCACCAGCCGCTCGGCGATGCGGGTCAGGCTCTCGTGGGTGGCGCGGGCGGAGGCGGTCATGCTCTCCCCCAGCCGGTAGGAGGTGGCGTCGAGCCGCTCCGCCACCGCGCGCGCCAGTTCGCCCTGGCGCTGGGAAAGCACTTCCGCCAGGCTCTGCACCCGCCCGGCGGTCTCGTGCTGGATGCGGGCGAGGTCGCGCATCCGCCGGTCGATCTCCTGGCTTCGCAAGGCCTCCTCAGCCGCGCGGGCGGCCCGCGCGCCGCCCGCGCGCCACAAGCCCGCCGCCACCGCGCCGAGCAGGAGCAACCCGGCCGCGAGCATGGCGGCAAGAGCCTCGCCCAGGACCACCGGATGGCCGGCAAGGGTGAACAGGACGTCGGACATGCGTTCCAGTATCGCGATTCGCGCCTGGAACAAAGTATGAACATATTGACCCGGCCGGGGCTATCGCTTATTTCAGCCCCATGACAGCGCGCCCCATCCTCATCATTCCCGACTCCAAGCTGCGGACCATTTCCGAGCCGGTGGGCAAGATCGATTCCGAGATCAAGGCCTTGGTCGAGGACATGTTCGAGACCATGTACGATGCCCCGGGCATCGGCCTTGCCGCCATCCAGGTGGGGGTGCAGCGGCGGGTCGTCACCATCGACGTCGCCCGCGAGGGGGAGGAGAAGCGGCCGGTGGCGCTGATCAATCCCGAGATCATCGCCGCGTCGCAGGAGACCTCCGTCTACAGCGAGGGGTGCCTGTCCATCCCCGAGTATTACGAGGAGGTGGAGCGCCCGGCCCGCGTCACCGTGCGGTTCCAGGACATGGACGGCGCGGTGCGGGAGGTGGAGGCCGGGGGGCTGTTCGCCACCTGCGTCCAGCATGAGATCGATCATCTGAACGGCGTGCTCTTCATCGACCATATCTCGAAGCTGAAGCGCGACCGGGTGATCAAGAAGTTCACCAAGGCGGCGCGGCGCGAGGCCGTGAGCTGACGCCACCGCCGCGGACCTGAACCTTCATGCGCATCGTCTTCATGGGTACGCCGGATTTCGCCGTCCCCACGCTTTCCGAAATCGTCGGGCGCGGCCACGAGGTGGTGGCGGTCTATACCCGCGCGCCGGCTCCGGCCGGACGTCGCGGCCTTGATCTCACGCCCTCCCCGGTGCATCAGGCGGCCGAGCGCTTCGGCCTGCCGGTTCTGACGCCGGCGTCGCTGCGTGGCGACGAGCCGGCGGCGGCCTTCCGCGCCCATGATGCGGACCTCGCCGTGGTGGTGGCCTATGGCATGATCCTGCCCCCGGCGATCCTCGCCGCGCCACGCCATGGCTGTCTCAATCTGCATGGCTCGCTGCTGCCCCGGTGGCGCGGCGCCGCGCCGATCCAGCGCGCCATCATGGCCGGCGACCGGGAGACCGGCGTCGCCGTGATGCGGATGGAGGCGGGGCTCGACACCGGGCCGGTGGGGCTGATGGAGCGTATCCCCATCGGCCCGGACATGACCGCCGGGGAGCTGCACGACCGCATGATGGCGGTTGGTGCGGACCTGATGGGGCGCGCGCTCTCGGCGCTGGAGCGAAGCACCCTGGTGTTCACGCCGCAGCCGGCGGAGGGGGTGACCTATGCCGCCAAGATCGAGAAGGGCGAGGCGCGCATCGACTGGTCGCGCCCGGCGCGGGAGGTGCACGATCGCATTCGCGGCCTCTCCCCTTTCCCCGGGGCCTGGTTCGGCCTCGGCGTGCCGGAGACGCGCGTGAAGGTTCTGCGTTCGACCCTGGTGGACGGGGCTGGGGCCCCGGGCGAGGTGCTGGATGATCGCCTCGCCATCGCTTGCGGTGATGGCGCGGTGCGGTTGCTCGAATTGCAGAGGGCGGGCAAGCAGCCGGCGGCGGCGGACGCGTTCCTGCGCGGAAACGCGCTGCCTGTCGGCAGCCGGCTCGTCTGAGCGGGGCTGTCCGCGCCATGCCTCGATACAAGCTCATCATCGAGTATGATGGCACCCCCTTCGCCGGCTGGCAGCTCCAAGCCGGTCTGCCGACCGTGCAGGGGGTCCTGGCGGAGGCGCTGGCGCGCTTCTGCGGCGAGGCGGTGCGGGTGTCCGGCGCCGGGCGCACGGATGCGGGCGTCCACGCCACCGGGCAGGTGGCGCATGTGGATTTGGCGCGGGACTGGCGCGTGGACACCGTGCGGGATGCCCTGACGGCGCACCTGCGTCCGCATCCGGTGGCGGTGCTGGCGGTGGAGCGGGTGCCCGACAGCTTCGATGCCCGATTCTCCGCCACGCGGCGGCATTATCTCTATCGCCTGGTCAATCGGCGGCCGGACCTGGCGCTGGACCGGGACCGGGCCTGGCGCATTCCGCAGCGCCTCGATGCCGGGACGATGCACGCGGCCGCCCAGAGGCTTCTGGGCAAGCACGATTTCTCCACCTTTCGCGCCGCAGAGTGCCAGGCGGCATCGCCGGTGAAGACCCTCGACCAGCTCGATGTGACCCGCGCGGGGGACGAGATTCGCGTGGTCACCTCGGCGCGCTCCTTCCTGCACCATCAGGTCCGATCCATGGTGGGCTCGTTGCTGCGGGTGGGGGAGGGGCGGTGGAGCGCGGACGACCTCGCAGCGGCGCTGGCGGCGGCCGACCGGCGGCGATGCGGCCCCATGGCGCCGGCCTGCGGCCTTTATCTGGCGGCGGTGAGCTATGACGGCGATGCGTGGCCGACGGGCCACAGCCCGGAGCGATGATGGGGGGCGGCGGAGCTTCGCCACATTGCGGACGGAAAAACCCGATACCGCAAACGTGAACGCCGCCTTCGTCCGCTGGGCGGGGCGGTGGGTCTCACGGGCGCGCGGGCGGGGCGCGAACCGGGGTGAGGTCCCATCGGCTTGGCGTGTCGCGCCGGCCGATAACGGGGCGGACCCTGGCGGGAGGGACGGCCGCGCGGCTGTCCTTTTCCTTAGCCGGGATCCTGCTAAAAGGCGTCTTCTGGCGACGTTGGCACCCGTTCGCATGAAGAAAACGCGTCAATGCAACGGCCTGGCGCATTTTGCCGGTTCATCGAGCCGACGGAATGCTCTAGAAGAGCGGCGCCATCCGGCGCGGGACGGAACCTGAACGTGATGACATTCATCGACGAAGCGCGGCGCTTGCGTGTGAAGGTCAAGGGCAAGGGACGGCTGCTCGGCCTCGCCCTGGTGCTGGCGTGCGGCACGCTGGTGTCCGCCTGCGCCAGCGACAAGGAGGACGTGATCCCGCCCGACGAGCCGGCCGAGAAGATCTACAACGAGGGGCTGACACTCCTGCGCAAGCAGGAGCCGGAAAAGGCCGCCAAGCGTTTCGAGGACGTCGATCGCACCCACCCCTATTCGGAATGGGCGCGCAAGTCGCTGCTGATGACCACTTATTCCTATTTCGAGGCGGGCAAGTACGACGAGGCCATCGCCTCCGGAAAGCGTTACGTCTCGCTGTATCCCGGCTCGCAGGATGCCGCCTACGCCCAGTATCTGGTGGCCTCGTCCCTGTACGAGAACATTCCCGACATCACGCGCGACCAGCGCAAGACCCGCCAGGCCCTCGACGCCCTGGAAGAGGTGATTCGGAAGTATCCAAATACCGAGTATGCGGCCACCGCCAAGCGCAAGATCGAGGTGGCGCGGGACCAGCTGGCCGGCAAGGAAATGATGATCGGCCGTTATTATCTGGAGCAGCGCAATTACACTGGCGCCATCAATCGCTTCAAGGTGGTGGTGACACAATACCAGACCACCCGGCAAGTTGAGGAGGCGCTGTTCCGCCTCACAGAGGCCTATATGGCGCTCGGCGTGGTGAACGAGGCACAGACCGCGGCCGCCGTTCTGGGCTACAATTTCCCGGACAGCCAGTGGTACAAGGACGCCTACAAGCTCGTGCACGCCACCGGGCTGGAGCCGCAGGAAAACAAGGCGTCCTGGATCAGCCAGGCGTTCAAGAAAATGGGACTTGGCTGAGCGCCCATGCTTGCATCGCTCTCGATCCGGGACATCGTCCTCATCGAGAAGCTCGATCTCACCTTGTCGGACGGCCTGACCGTCCTCACCGGTGAGACGGGAGCCGGAAAATCCATTCTGCTTGATTCGGTCTCGCTCGCCCTCGGCGGGCGGGGCGACGGGTCGCTGGTGCGCCATGGCCAGGCCAAGGGGCAGGTGACCCTGGCCTTCGACCTCAGCCCCGACCATCCTGCCCACGCCATCCTCGCCGCCGCGGATTTGCCGGACGAGGATCAGCTGGTGATCCGCCGCACCCAGATGGCCGACGGGCGGACCCGTGCCTCGGTGAACGAGGAACCAGTGAGCGTGCAGACGCTCCGCCTCATCGGCGCCAGCCTGGTGGAGCTGCACGGCCAGCATGCCGACCGGGCGCTGGTGGACCCGGCCACCCATCGCGCCTTGCTGGACGCCTATGGCGGCCTCGCGTCGGAGGCGACGGACCTTGGCGTGCTGTGGCGGCAGTGGCGCGACGCCCGCGACACCGCGCGCGAGGAGCGGGAGCGGCTGGAGGCGGCGGAAAGGGAAGCCGATTATATCCGCCACGCGGTGGAGGAGCTCACCGCGCTCGGAGCCGAGGCCGGCGAGGAGGCCGCCTTGTCGGAACGGCGCAGCGCCATGATGCGGGCGGAGAAGATCGCCGCCGATCTCTCCGAGGCCCTGGATGCGGTCGCCGGCGGCGGATCGCCCATCGCGTCGCTGTCGGCCGCGGTGCGCCGCCTGGAGCGGAGGGCCGGCGAATCGCAGGACCTGATTCGTCCGGCGGTGGAGGCTATCGATCAGGCGCTGGATGCGCTGGAACTGGCGCGCGGCCACCTGGAAAGCGCGCTCGCCGATGCGGATTTCGAGCCGCGCGAGCTGGAACGCCTGGAGGAGCGGCTGTTCGCCCTGCGCGCGGCGGGCCGGAAATACGCGGTAGCGCCCGATGCGCTGCCGGAAGTGACGGCGCGGTTCCAGGCGCAGCTTGAGCACCTGGATCAATCGGAGGCGCGCCTGGCGCGGCTCGACGCCGCGGCGGCGGAGGCCGAGGGCGCCTATCGGGTTGCGGCTGAGCATTTGTCGGAGCGGCGTCAAGCGGCGGCGGCGGCTCTCGACGCGGCGGTGGGAGCCGAGCTGCCGCCGTTGAAGCTGGAGCGCGCGGCGTTCCTGACCAAGGTCACCCGGGATCGTGATGCCGGCGGCGCCGAGGGGTACGATGTGGTCGAGTTCTGGGTGCGCACCAACCCGGGAAGCCGGCCGGGGCCGATGATGAAGGTGGCGTCGGGCGGCGAGCTCGCCCGCTTCCTGCTTGCGCTCAAGGTGGTTCTGGCCGATCGCGGCTCCGCGCCCACCCTGATCTTCGACGAGATCGACACCGGGGTTGGCGGCGCGGTGGCTGATGCCATTGGTCATCGGCTGGCCCGGCTGTCGAGCAAGGTGCAGGTGCTGTGCGTCACCCATGCGCCGCAGGTGGCGGCGCGGGCGCACAATCACCTCCTCATCGCCAAGGCGGCGGCGCCCGCGCCGGCCGATCCGGGGCAGGCCGGCGACGAGGTGCCGGTCACCACGCGGGTCGCCGCCCTGACGCCGACGCTGCGCCGGGAGGAGATCGCGCGGATGCTCGCCGGCGCCACGGTCACCAGCGAAGCCCGCGCGGCGGCGGATCGCCTGCTGAAGGCCGCGCGCTGATCGAACGGGAACCTGCCGCATCGCGTGCGCGTCGTCGATGCTGGAAGTCCCGCCGAAGGGGGGCTTATACCATCGGCCCCGGTCTTCGACCGGTGCCAAGTGGGTCCGCTCAAGCGCCGCGCGGGCTTGACCAAAGGCCCATGAGTCACGCTCATGGGCCTTTGGTATTAATCGAAATGCGGCTTGCTCTGGCGCAGGCTCTTCACCTGTCCGCGCCGCTCCTTGGAGGCGAGGCGGCGCTCCTTGGAGCCGAGGGTGGGGCGGGTGGGGCGACGCGGCGGCGCCACCACGGTGGCGCTGCGAATCAGCTCCACCAAACGCGCGATGGCGTCCTCCCGATTGCGCTCCTGGGTGCGGAATCGTTGCGCCTGGATGACGATGACGCCTTCCAGGGAAAGTCGCCGTCCGGCGAGGCGGGCCAAACGGTCCTTCACCGCATCGGACAGGTCCGCCGAGCGCGCCATGTGAAAGCGCAATTGGACCGCACTCGACACCTTGTTGACGTTCTGCCCGCCCGGTCCTGAGGCGCGGACGAAGACGAATTCGATATCATCCTCGGAAATGGCGAGGCGGGCGGTAATCTCGATCATGGTGCGTCCAGGCCGGTGACGGCGCACCGTAGAGCATTTTCAAGCGGAGCGGACCCCCGCATGCCGGGCCAGATGCGGTGGCGCGCCGATGCGGACGGGCGCGCGGGCGCCGTGCGGAGAAAACGCCAAGAGGTCGAAGGCGCCCGTTGTGGCGGGCGTCGCCGCCGGTGATGCAGGTCGCCGCCGCGCCGTCCTGTGAGGCGGGATAAAGTCCCGCCCCAGGTTCGCGGCGGAACGGCCTGTCCCCGGCTTGCCCGCTTGCTCCGCGCACTGCGGCAGCACAAGGCCCGGTCAGATGGCGTGCCGGTTCGCGGTCGGGCCGAAATGCTCCACATAGCGGGGGCTGAGCGCCGACACCGGCAAAATGATGAGCACGTCGGTGGTGCCAAACTGATGGTCCACCACCGCGCCATCCCCCACGAAACCGCCAAGCCGAAGGTACCCTTTCACCAGCGGCGGCAGGCTCTGCAACGCCGCCTTGGGCGCGATGGCCTCCTTGGCCATGCGGTTCATCTCCACGTGGCGGCCGGGCAGGGCGCGGGCGCGCCATTCCTCGGGCGCCAGCGCGTTGTGATGGAGGAAGGACAGCGGCAGGGCCATGGCTTCGGGATCGGTGCCTTCAAGGCTCGCGCAGCCGAACATCACGTCGATGCGGTTGCGCAGGATATAGCTCCAGACCCCGTGCCACAGGAGTTCCACCGTGCGCTTGTTGCGGTACGGCTTGAGTACGCAGGAGCGGCCGAGCTCCAGGAAACGCAGGCCAGGATGGGCCGCGATCACTGGTGTCACGTCGAATTCGCCCTGGGTGTAGAAGCCGCCGTGGCGCGCTGCCACGTCCTGCCGCAGGACGCGGTAGGTGCCGACAACCTTCGGTTTGCTGCGGCCGAGCACCACGCGCCCGGCCTCGTGATCAAGCACCAGGAGGTGGTCGCAGATGGCGTCGAAGCTGTCCATGTCCCGCCGGGCGAGGCGGGTGGCGGCGTCGGGCAGAGCCGACATCTCCTCGTAGAACACCTTGTAGCGCAGGCGCTGGGCCCGCCGCACGTCGCGCGCGGTGCGGGCGAGCCGCACTTCAAGCGGACCCAGGCGGCCGAGCACCAGGCCTTCATCCTCGGACACCGCCTCGCGGTGGCGGATGCCGGAGTAGGCGCGCAGGTCCGCCACCAGCTTTTGCGACGCCGGCAGCGGCGGGCGCCCGGAGGGTTCGGCCCTGGCCTTGTCGAAGAACGGAAACGCGGTGTCACGACCGAACAGGGGCACCCGCTTGTCGCCGCCATCGGCGGCCGGCTTGAAGCCCGGCCAGCGGGAGAAGCTCTCCTTGGCCGCACCCAGGCCCCGGCCCACCAGGGCGGGCAGGTTGAAGCCGGCTTCCGTGTCACCGATGCGCTTCATGCGTCGACCCTCCCCGAGCCGCCGCCGGCGATGAAACCGTCATCCCCCGGGCCGCCCACCCTTATGATGCCGCCGCGCGCCACGCCGGCGGGTTTGCCCGGGGCGGCGCGACGGACACCCCCGCGCCCGCCGTGGCGCGCGCCAGGATGTGACCGTCACATTCACCATAGATTTCATACGCCCATGTGACAATGGCGGGAGGCTATGGCGCCGCGGTCCGTATGGAGGGCGCCGGCGATGCGGCCCGGGCCGGCGCCGGGATCGCGGCCAAGGAATGGCTGTGACGGCGGCGCTGAATCAGGCTTTATCGGGCGGCGACGCGCGTCAGCCGGCGGGGCCGGCGGCATCGCGCATTGGGGGTGTGCATGAAGACCAGTTTGATGGCGGCGGCGGTGTCCGCGTTCGTTGTGCTCGGGGCCGTGGGCGCTGGCGCTCAGCCGCAGCCGACCGTGTCCGAGACGGTGATCATCGACGGCGTGGGGACCGTGCCGGTTCTCGTCTACAAGGCGCAGTTCGTGTCGGCCGACCCGGCGACCCGACGGGTGGTGCTGGAACTGCCCAACGGCAAGCGCTGGGCGGTCACGGCGCCGCTGATTCTCGGCGACCTCAGCGCCTATCGCAACAGCGAGCGGCTGCTCATCCGCGTGGTGCCGGGCGTGGTCACCGCCCTCGGCAAGGCGCAGCAGGGCAAGCCCGGCGAAGTGCTGAGCGAGGTCGCCGTCAACGACGGGCTGCCGGGCTGGCCGGAGGGCTTCGGCGTGCGCGCCGTGACCCTCACCACGATCTTCGTGGACATCAACCTGCAGGCCGGCACGGTGAGCTTCGAAGGGCCGGACGGCGGCGTGCGCACGCTGCGCGCCCTCGACCCCAAGGTGCTGGCGGACCTGCAGCAGGTGCGGCCCGGCGATCTCGCCCAGATCAGCTACCTGGAAGGCATCGCCATCAACGCCGGGATGTGACCGGACACGCGCGGCGCGCCGGGGGCGCGCCGCGCCGCATTCCGCCGGGGCCGGGCCATCAGGCGGCGGCTCGGGGTCTCTCGGCTGCGGCGCGATAGGCCAGGGCTTCGGCGAGATGGCGCCGGCCGACGTGGTCGGAGCCATCGAGATCGGCCAGGGTGCGCGCCACCTTCAGCACGCGGTGGTAGCCGCGGGCGGTCAGGCGCATGGCGTCGGCCGCGTCCTTGAGCAGAGCGGCACCCGCCGAATCGGGCTGGGCGACGGTTTCGAGCAGCGGGCCGGAGGCTTCCGCATTGGTGCGGACGTCGGGCCGGCCGAGGGCGGCGTAGCGCTCGACTTGCAGGCTGCGCGCCAGCGCCACCCGCGCCGCCACTTCCCGAGAGCCCTCCGCTGGCGCGGGCAGCACCAGGTCGGCGGCGCTCACCGCCGGTACCTCCAGATGCATCTCGATCCGGTCCAGGAACGGGCCGGAGAGGCGGCCCTGGTACTCGTCGGCGCAGCGCGGCCCGCGCTTGCAGGTGTAGCCGGGCTCGCCGGCCCGGCCGCAGCGGCAGGGGTTCATGGCGGCGATGAGCTGGAAACGCGCCGGATAGGTGACGCGATGATTGGCGCGGGAAATCAGCACTTCCCCGGTTTCCAGCGGCTGGCGCAGGGAATCCAGCACCTGGGGCGAGAATTCCGGCAGTTCGTCGAGGAACAGCACGCCGTTATGGGCCAGGGAGACCTCGCCGGGTTTTGCCTTGGTGCCGCCGCCGACCATGGCCGCCATGCTGGCGGAATGGTGCGGGGCCCGGAACGGGCGCCGGCTGACCAGCGCCCCGTCGTCGATGGAGCCGGCCACCGAGGCGATCATGGACACGTCCAGCATCTCGGCCGGTGCCAGCAGCGGCAGGATGGACGGCAGGCGCTGGGCCAGCATGGATTTGCCCGCGCCAGGCGGGCCGATGAACAGCAGATTGTGGCCACCGGCGGCGGCCACCTCCAGCGCGCGCTTGGCGGTTTCCTGTCCCTTGACGTCCTTCAGGTCCAATTCGACGGGGCCGGCCGCTTTCATCCGTGGTTCCGGGCGGGCCATGAGCTGGCGTCCGGTGAGATGGTTGGCCAGCTGGGTCAGGGTCTCGGGGGCGAGGATGTCCATGTCGGGGCTGGCCCAGGCGGCCTCGGCGCCGCAGGGCTGCGGGCAGATGAGCCCATGGCCCCGGGCATTTGCACCGATGGCCGCCGGCAGCACCCCGGCCACCGCGGCGATGGTGCCGTCGAGGGCCAGTTCCCCCACCACCGTGAAGCCGGCGAGGCCATCGGCCGGAATGGCGCCGATGGCGGCCATGAGACCGAGGGCGATGGGCAGATCGTAATGGGAGCCTTCCTTCGGCAGGTCGGCGGGGGCAAGGTTGATGGTGATGCGGCGCGCCGGCAACGCGAGGCCGGACGCGATGAGGGCGGCGCGGACCCGCTCCTTCGCCTCGGTCACGGCCTTGTCCGGCAGGCCGACGATGGTGAAGGCGGGCAGGCCCGCGGCGACATGTACCTGAACGTCAACGGGGCGGGCCTCCACCCCTTCGAATGCGACCGTCGCCACCCGCTGGATCACCGCCGCGCCCCCGTTCCACCCCGCTGCCACCCACGGTAGCAAAGGCTTCCCCCAGCGGCAAGGATGAATAGGAACGAAGGCGGAACAGTCGTCATTCCGCGTCCGGAAGCAGCACCACCAGGCGGGCGCCGGCATCGGGCAGCGGCACCAGGGTCAGTTGGTCATAGTGGCGCGCCGCGCCATCCGGGTCATGGAAGGCGCGGCGCCCGCCCTCGCGGCCGAGCACGTCCTGGCTGTCCCACAGCCGGGCGAACAGGGGCGACCCGGTGGTCAATTCGGCGATGAGGGCGGTGTTGACCGGGTCGGCCGGATGGCGGGAGAGATCGGCGCGCACCTCGGCAAGGACGCGGGCGGCGCGCTCGTCAAACGCCGGGATGAGCCGTGGCGCGGCGGCGGACAGGAAGATGAAGCGCAACAGGTTGGGGCGCCCGTCCTGGTCGAGCCAGCCCCGGAACAGGGCGGTCGCCGGGCGGTTCCAGGCCAGCGCGTCCCAATGGCGGTCCACCAGATAGGCCGGGTGGGGCAGGTCGGCGATGAGCCGGGCGAGGGCCGGCGGCGGCGTGGCCGGGTCGGGCGGGGGATCGGGGTCGCGGCGGCCGGCGAGGTCGAACACATAGGCCCGTTCCGCCGGAGTCAGCTCCAGGGCGCGGGCGAGGCGGGCCACGGCCGGAGCGGAGAGCGAGACCTCGCGGCCCTGCTCGATCCAGCTGTACCAGGTGGCGCTCAGTCCGGCGCGCTGGGCCACTTCTTCTCGGCGCAGGCCCGGGGTGCGGCGGCGGCGCAGGTCGGCGATGCCGAGCGCACGCGGGTCGAGCCGCTCGCGATGGGCGCGCAGGAAGGCGCCGAGGGCGGCGCGGCGGGCGGCATCTGGCGGGGCGGCGGTCATGCGGGCACAATTCATACCAGGATAAACTTGGTCCTGGCACTGGTTTAAAACCGTTCTATCCCTGGTGTCGAGGCGCCGCCGGCGCGCGAGGAGGCAGACATGAATGCAGCGCAGTCCCATCCCGGCACCGATGCCGGCCGTAGCCACGAGGGTCATGTCCTGGCGCAGTTCGGGCCGCAGGCGGCGGCCTATGTGGCGAGCGCGGTGCACGCGCGCGGGCCGGACCTGGAGGCCCTGGCGGCACGGCTTCAGGACGAGCGGCCGGGCCGGTTGCTGGACCTGGGCTGCGGCGGCGGCCATGTGAGCTTCACCGCCGCGCCGTTCACGGGCGAGGTGGTGGCCTACGATCTGTCGCGGCAGATGCTGGCGGCGGTGGGCGCCGAGGCGGACCGGCGCGGCCTCGCCAACATCGTCACCGCCGAGGGCGTGGCGGAGGCGCTGCCGTTTCCCGATGCCGCCTTCGATGCGGTCGCCTCGCGCTACAGCGCCCATCACTGGCGCGACCTGAAGGCCGGCCTTGGCGAGGCGCGGCGGGTGCTGAAGGCCGGAGGCCGGGCGGTGTTCATGGATGTGGTGGCGCCGGCCTGGCCGGTGGCGGACACCTTTCTTCAGGCCATCGAGCTGCTGCGCGATCCCTCCCACGGGCGCGACTTCTCCCGCGCCGAATGGGAGGCGCACTTGTCCGCCGCCGGCTTCGTGGTGGAGGCGGCGACGCCGCAGCGGCTGCGGCTGGAGTTTTCCTCCTGGGTGGCGCGCATCCGCACGCCGGAGCTGAACGTGGCGGCCATCCGGGCCCTGGAGCAGAGCGCCAGCGCCGATGTGGCCCGCCATTTCGAGATCGAGCCCGATGGCACCTTCACCCTGGACACGCTGACCCTGGTGGCGCGCGCGGCCTGACGCCGGCACCGGCCGGCGCCTTCAGTCCGGCTTGGAGGAGAGCACGGCGCCGGTCCTGGGGTCGATGCGCACCTCGGTGCGGGCGCCGGCGGGGTCGGTGAGATCGGCTTCGTAGCCGGTGGCCTCGGTGTCGATCGCGCGCACCACGAAGCCCTTGTTCTCCAGCTGGCGGGCCACCTGCGGCAGGGTCAACCACTGGTCCTGCCGGGCCGCGGCCCGGCCGTCGTCGCGGGAGGAGAGGATCTCGGCGGTCACCGGGTGCACGCGTGCTTCCACCTTGTTGCCCTGGCGGTCCACCAGCTCGGCCTCGAAGCCGTCGTGCTCGCGGTCCAGCTTCAGCACGATGAATCCGTTTTCCGCCAGGTGGGTGGCGATGTCGGCGGTGGAACGCCACTTCTCGGCCGGCGGCGTCTGCGCCAGCGCCTGGCTGGCGAGCAGACAGAGCGCGGCGGCGGTGGACCAGGTGAAACGGGTCATGGGCTCCTCCTGCCCGGCAGGGCCTGTTGGCGCGCTCAGGCGCGGCGCTTGTCCTCGATCTTGTCCCAGATCTCCACGGCGATATCAGGGCCGCCGAGGCGCTTGATGGCGCGCAGGCCGGTGGGAGAGGTGACGTTGATCTCGGTCAGGTTGCCGTCGATGACGTCGATGCCGACGAACAGCAGGCCCATGGCCTTCAGGGACGGGCCGATGCGGGCGCAGATTTCCAGCTCCCGGTCGGTGAGGTCGGTGGGCCGGGCGGCGCCGCCGCGCACCATGTTGGACCGGAGGTCCCCCTCGTTCGGCACCCGGTTGACGGCGCCGGCGGCGGCGCCATCCACCAGGATGATGCGCTTGTCGCCGTGCTTCACCGCCGGCAGGAAACGCTGGATCACCCAGGGCTCGCGGAAGGTGGTGGCGAACAGGTCGTAGAGCGAGCCGAAATTGAGGTCGTCGGCGGTGAGGCGGAACACGGCGGCACCGCCGTTGCCGTAGAGCGGTTTCATCACCACGTCGCCATGCTCGGCGCGGAAGGCCTTGATCTCGTCCAGGTCGCGGGTGATGAGCGTCGGCGGCATCAGCTCCGGGAAATGGGTGACGAAAATCTTCTCCGGCGCGTTGCGCACATGGGCCGGGTCGTTCACCACCAGGGTCTTGGGGTGGATGCGCTCGAGGAGGTGGGTGGTGGTCACGTAGGCCATGTCGAACGGCGGGTCCTGGCGCAGCAGCACCACGTCCATCTCGCCCAGCGGCACCCGGCGCTTCTCGCCCAGGGTGAAATGGGCGCCGGCCTCGTCCTTCACGCTCAGCGGCTCGACCGTGGCATAGAGGGTGGCGCCGCTCAGCGCCAGGCGGTCCGGGGTGTAGTGGAACAGCGCGTGGCCGCGCCGCTGGGCTTCCAGCAGCAGGGCGAAGGTGGAATCGCCAGCGATGTTGATGCTGGCGATATGGTCCATCTGGACCGCGACCTGAAGGGTCATGGCAATCTCCGGCGCCCGTGGCGGGCCTTGGCAGTCTCACCGTCGGTGCCGGTCCCGGACCGGGCCTTCAGTGGTTTTCGCGATCCGCGCGCGGGCGCGACCGATGGCCGGCGGCGCGGCGAGTCGCGCGTGGCGTTTCCCGACCATATCTATAGCGCTACGGTGCCGCCCGCCAGTTCACGCGCGTCAGCCCGGTTCCGCCTCGAACGCGGCCGGAAGGTGCTCGGCGGCGGTGCCGGCGATGAGGATGGCATCGAAACGCATCTGAAGGGCAGCCAGCTCTGGCCGGTCGGCGAGCCAGGCGGCGGCAGCGGCGGCAATGCGTCGCTGCTGGCGGACCTGCAGGGATTCCGCGGCGGCGGCGAGGCTGGCGCGCCGCTTCACCTCGCAGAACACCAGCAGGTCGCCGCGCCGGGCGATCAGGTCGATCTCGCCGGCGCCGGTGCGGGCTCGTCGCTCCAGAATGGCGAAGCCCCGTGCCTCCAGCAGCCGCGCGGCCTGCCCTTCGGCGGCCACGCCGCGCGCGTGGGCGGCGCGCTGGGCCGGGGTGCGGGCGGGCGCCGCCACCGGGGCGCCGGGATCAGGCGTCGGCGTCCGGGCCATCGGGCGGGGCCGTGTCGTCGGGCAGGGCGGCATCGGGAGCGTGGTCGGCGGCGTGGCGGGCCTCGGCCAGGGCCAGGGCGCGGGCATAGACCTCGCGCTTGGGCCGGCCGGTCACGGCGGCGACGGCGGCCACCGCGTCCTTCAGCGAGGCGTCCTCCAGGGCCCGGGCGAGGGCCCGGTCCACGGCCTCGTCGTCCGCGGCGTCTTCCAGCGGCGGCCCCACCACCAGCACGATCTCGCCCTTGGGCGTGTCGGCCGCCGCATAGTGGGCGGCGAGCTCGGGCAGGGTGCCGCGCCGCACCTCCTCGAACGTCTTGGTCAGCTCCCGGCACACGGCGGCGCGGCGCGGGCCCAGCCCGTGCGCCAGATCGGCGAGGCATTCGGCGACGCGCGGGCCGCCCTCGTAGAACACCAGCGTGGCGGGCACCTGGGACAAGGTGGCGATGCGGTTGCGGCGCTGGCCGGCCTTGGGCGGCAGGAAGCCGTCGAACAGGAAGCAGTCGGTGGGCAGGCCGGCCGCCACCAGGGCCGCGAGCAGGGCCGAGGCGCCGGGCAGCGGGTGCACGACGTGGCCGGCGGCGGCGGCCTCCACCACCAGCTTGAAGCCGGGATCGGACACCAGCGGCGTGCCGGCGTCGGAGATCAGGGCGAGCCGGGCGCCGGCGGCGAGCCGCGCCAGCAGCTTCGGCCGGGCGCTGGCGCCATTGTGGTCATGATAGGGCATGAGCGGGGTATGGATGGCGTAGCGATCCAGCAGCCGGCGCGACACGCGGGTGTCCTCGCAGGCGATGAGGTCCGCCGCCGCCAGGGTCTCCAGGGCGCGGATGGTGATGTCGCCGAGATTGCCGATGGGGGTCGCCACCACGTGCAGGCCCGGTGCCAGCCCGCGCGGGGTGACGGTGGTGCCGGCGAGGGCGAAGGTGCGCGGATGGTCGCCGTCGGCGGGGCGGTCCGTGGTGGGGGCGGGCGTGCTCATGGCCGGACCATAGCCCCGGATGGGGCCAGATGGGAACGGGGCCGGCGGCGTGCCGTTGCGCCGGGGGCAGGGGTGGAGCTAGCATGGCCCACCGGGTCCGCGCGTCCGGCCCCGGCGGGCGCCGGGAACACCGCCGCCGGAAGGCGCGGGCAGGGGCGAAGCTGCAGGGAAACGAGATGCCGACGGGGGAGGACAGTCCGCCGGCGCTCCCGATGTTCGGGCGCGAGGGCGAGATCGGTGGCGCCGAGGCCGACCAGGCCTGGATCGCGGTGATCCAGAAAATGGACGAGGCCTATGCCGAGCTGATCAGCCAGCAGGTGGAGCTGGAGGCCAAGAACGCGGCGCTGGAGGAGGCCCAGGGCTTCATCGCCGGCCTGCTCGGGGCCATGACCGACGTGCTGATCGCCTGCGACCTGTCCGGGCGGGTGGAGCAGGTGAACCGCGCCGCCGAGCGCGCCTTCGGCCAGCGTGCCGAGGCGCTGCTCGAGCGCCCGCTCGCCGAGCTGCTCGACGCGGCCTCGCCCACCAGCGCCGCCGATGTGCTCGCCACCATGGCCAGCCGCGCCCGCATGGCCGATCGCGAGTTCTTCCTCGCCACCCCGGACGGGCCGCAGCCGGTGGCGGTGAACGGGGCGCTGCGGTTCGATCCGCGCGGGCGGGCGGTGGGGGTGGTGCTGGTGGGGCGGCCCATCGGCGAGCTGAAGCAGGCCTATTCCGACCTCGCCAGCGCCCACGAGCATTTGAAGCGCACCCAGCAGCAGCTCGTCCATGCCGAGAAGATGGCCTCCCTCGGCCGGCTGGTGGCGGGGGTGGCGCACGAACTGAACAACCCCATCTCGTTCGTCTATGGCAATGCCCATGCCCTGAAACGCTATGTTGACCGGCTGATGGGCTATCTCGACGCCGTCCATGCCGGCGACGCCGGGACCGCCGCCAAGGCCCGCGCCGCGCTGCGCGTGGACCGGGCGCTGGCCGACATTCCTTCCGCCTTCGCCGGCATGCTGGAGGGGGCCGAGCGGGTGCGCGACATCGTCGCCGACCTGCGCCGCTTCTCCTCCGACCGGCGCGAGGCGCGCGCGCCGGTCGATCTCGCCGCCGTGGTGCGCTCGGCCCTGGACTGGGTGGCCAAGTCGCAGATGCCGGACCTTGAGACCCGGGTGGACCTGCCGGATGACTTCTCCACCATCGGCCATCCCGGCCATATCCACCAGGTGGTGATGAACCTGGTCCAGAACGCCATCGACGCCATGGAGGGACGGCCCGTGCCGCGCCTCGACATCCACGGCAGCCGCACTGGCGACGCGCTGGTGCTGGAGGTGCGCGACCGCGGCCCGGGGCTCTCGCCGGAGGCCTTGGGGCGGGTGTTCGATCCCTTCTTCACCACCAAGCCGGTGGGCAAGGGTACCGGGCTCGGCCTCTCCATCTGCTATCGCATCGTCGAGGAGCACGAGGGCCGCCTCACGGTGGAGAACGCGGCCGGCGGCGGCGCGGTGGCCACCCTCGCCTTGCCGACGGCGCCGGGACGGCGCATGGAGGGGGAACGATGACCGGCGCGCCCTTCACCCTTCTCTGGCTGCAATCGGGCGGCTGCGGCGGCTGCACCATGTCGCTGCTGTGCGCCGAGGCCCCGGACCTCGCCGCCACCCTGGACAGCGCCGGCATCCGCATCCTCTGGCATCCGACCCTGTCCGAGGAGACCGGGGCCGAGGCGGTGGCCCTGTTCGAGCGCATCCTGGCCGGCGAGATCGCGCTCGACGCCCTGTGCGTGGAAGGGGCGCTGCTGCGCGGGCCCAACGGCACCGGGCGCTTCCACATCCTCGCCGGCACCGGCCTGCCGACCCTCGACTGGGCGCGCCGGCTCGCCGCCGTGGCGCGGCATGTGGTGGCGGTGGGCACCTGCGCCGCCTATGGTGGGGTCACCGCCGCCGGGGTCAATCCGGCGGACGCCTGCGGCCTGCAGTATGACGGCCGCCAGAAGGGCGGCGCGCTGGGGGCGGCGTTCCGCGCCCGCGGCGGGCTGCCGGTCATCAACGTGGCGGGCTGCCCGACCCATCCCAACTGGGTCACCGAGACCTTGATGCTGCTGTCGGCCGGCCTGCTCGCCGCCGAGGATCTCGACAGCTACGGCCGGCCGCGTTTCTATGCCGATCATCTGGTGCACCACGGCTGTCCGCGCAACGAATATTATGAATACAAGGCGAGCGCCGAGAAGATGAGCGATCTCGGCTGCATGATGGAGCACCTGGGCTGCCTGGGCACCCAGGCCCACGCGGATTGCAACACCCGCCTGTGGAATGGCGAAGGCTCCTGCACGCGCGGCGGCTATGCCTGCATCAACTGCACCGCGCCGGAATTCGAGGAGCCGGGCCATGCCTTCCTGGACACGCCCAAGATCGGCGGCATTCCGGTGGGCCTGCCCACCGACATGCCCAAGGCCTGGTTCATCGCTTTGTCGTCCCTGGCCAAGGCGGCGACGCCCGAGCGCCTGCGCCGCAACGCCACCGCCGATCATGTGCTGACGCCCCCCGCGGTGCGGGACATCAAAAAGCGATGAGCGACACTGCGACCCGCCTCATCGTCGGTCCCTTCAACCGGGTGGAAGGCGACCTGGAAGTGCGCCTGGATGTGGCCGACGGCGCGGTGCGCGCGGCGCAGGTGTCGTCGCCGCTGTTCCGGGGCTTCGAGCGCATCCTCGAAGGCCGCGACCCGGGCGACGCCCTGGTGATCGCCCCGCGCATCTGCGGCATCTGCTCGGTGTCGCAATCCCACGCGGCGGCGCTGGCGCTGGCGGCGCTGTCGGGCCTCTCGCCCACCGCCAACGGGCGCATCGCCGCCAATCTCATGGTCGCCACCGAGAACGTCGCCGACCACCTGACCCATTTCCACGTCTTCTTCATGCCGGACTTCGCCCGCCCCATCTATGGCGCACGCCCGTGGTTCGCGCGCGCCGAGCGGCGCTTCAAGGCGGCGCGGGGCGAAAGCGTGAGCCGGGCGCTGGCCACCCGCGCCACCTTGCTGCACGTGATGGGCCTGCTCGCCGGTCGCTGGCCGCACACCCTGGCGCTCCAGCCCGGCGGAGTGAGCCGCAGCGCCGACCCCCGCGACCAGATGCGGTTGCTCGCCACCTTGTCGGCGGTGCGTACGGCGCTGGAGACCCACCTGTTCGCCGGTCCGCTCGACGAGGTGGCGGGGCTCGCCGGCGTCGCCGAGCTGGAGGCCTGGGCGCGCGGGCGCGACGGCGACCTGTCGTTGTTCCTCGCCATCGCCGCTGACCTGGAGCTCGACCGCCTCGGCCGCGCCCATGACCGCTTCCTGTCCTATGGCGCCTATCCGCAGGCCGAGGGCCGGCTCTACCCCGCCGGCATCTTCGCCGGCGGGCGCCCGGGGCCGCTGGACCCCGAGGCCATCACCGAGGACCACAGCTTCGCCCGCATGGAGGGGCGGGAGGCGCCGCACCCGCCGTTCGAGGGCTCCACCTTTCCCGACGCGGCGGACGAGGCCGGCTACACGTGGTGCAAGGCGCCCCGTCTCGCCGGCCTGTCGTTCGAGACCGGGGCGCTGGCGCGCCAGGTCGTGGCAGGCCATCCGCTGGCGCGCGACCTGGTGGCGCGCGAGGGCGCCAGCGTGCGGGCGCGGGTCGTGGGCCGGCTGCTGGAGATCGCGCGCACCCTCATCGCCATGGCCGGCTGGGTGCGCGAGCTGGCGCCGACCGCGCCCTGGTGCGCACAGGGGGCGCTTCCGCCATCCGGCCGCGCCTTCGGCCTCACCGAGGCGGCGCGCGGGGCGCTCGGCCATTGGCTGGTGGTGGAGAAGGGGCGCATTGCCCGCTACCAGATCATCGCTCCCACCACCTGGAACTTCTCGCCGCGCGACGCCGCGGGCCAGCCGGGGCCGCTGGAGACGGCGCTGGTGGGCGCGCCAGTGCGCCCAGGGGAGACGACGCCGGTGAGCGTTCAGCACATCGTGCGGGCGTTCGACCCCTGCATGGTGTGCACGGTGCACTGAGGCCATGGGCGAGGCGGGGGATCGGGAGCAAGAACACGCGGAGGAGATCACCGTCTCCGGCATCGTCCAGGGGGTCGGGTTCCGGCCGTTCGTCTATCGCCTGGCGCGGCGCCTGGCGTTGCGCGGGACGGTGTGCAACCAGGGCGACCGGGTGGTGATCCGCGTCGCCGGCCTGGCGGCGGGGCTCGACGCCTTCGCCCGCGATCTGGTGGCCGAGGCGCCGCCCCTGGCGCGCATCGACCACGTGACGTGCGTCGCCGCCCCCGCGCCGGAGGGGGCGGGCTTCCGCATCGTCGAAAGCGGTCCCGGCGCCGTGTCGGTGGGGGTGGCGCCGGATGTCGCCACCTGTCCCGCCTGTCGCGCCGAGGTGGCCGATCCTGCCGCCCGGCGGTTCCGCTACGCCTTCACCAACTGCACCGATTGCGGGCCGCGCTTCTCCATCGTCGCCGGCCTGCCCTACGACCGGCCGGCCACGACCATGGCCGGCTTCGCCATGTGTTCCGCGTGCGCGGCGGAATATGGGGACCCCGCCGACCGCCGCTTCCATGCCCAGCCCATCGCCTGCCCGGCGTGCGGGCCGCGCCTGTGGCTGGAGCCGGCGGGCAGCCCGGGGCCCGCCGCCGGCGCGGAGGATGAAGACCCGATCCGCGCCGCTGCCGCGCTGCTGCGCGCGGGCGGCATCGTCGCGGTGAAGGGCATCGGCGGCTTCCACATCGCCTGCGACGCCACCGATGCCGCCGCCGTCGCCGAACTGCGCCGGCGCAAGCTGCGGCCCACCAAGCCGCTGGCGGTGATGATGGACCTCGCTGGCGCCGGGCGCCTGTTCGCGATCGGGCCGGAGCAGGCGCGGGCGCTGGAGTCGCCGGCTGCGCCCATCGTGCTGCTCGACCTGCCGGACCGTGCGGCGCTGGCGCCTGGCATCGCGCCCGGCCAGGCTCAGGTGGGGGTCATGCTGCCCTACACGCCCTTGCACCAGCTGGTGATCGCGGCGGTGGGGCGGCCGCTGGTGATGACCTCGGGCAACCGCTCCGGCGCGCCGCAGGTGATCGACAACGCCGCCGCGCGCGTTGCGCTTGCGGGGATCGTCGATGCCTTCCTGATGCACGACCGGCCCATCGCCCGCCGGCTCGACGACGGGGTGGTGCGCGTGGCCGCCGGGCGGGCGCGGGTGCTGCGGCGGGGCCGGGGGCAGGCCCCCATGCCCATGGCGCTGCCGCCGGATTTCGCCGCCGCGCCGCCGGTGCTGGCGCTGGGCGGGGAGCTGAAGAGCGCCATTTGCCTCACCCAAGGGGGCAAGGCGCTGGTGTCGCATCACCTTGGCGACCTGGACGAGCCGGGCAGCATCGATGCGTTCGATGCCGCCATCGCCGATTACGCGGCCCTGTTCGCCCATGTGCCGGCGGTGATCGCGGTGGACCTCCACCCGGGCTACCACGCCACGGCGCGCGGGCTTGCGCTCGCCGGTGCGCGAGACCTGCCGGTGGTGCGGGTGCAGCACCACCATGCCCACATGGCCGCGGCCATGGCCGAGGCCGGCTGGCGGCGCGGCGACGGGCCGGTGGTGGGCGTGGTGCTGGACGGCATCGGCCTTGGTGCGGACGGCACGGTGTGGGGTGGCGAGATCCTGGTGGGCGATTATGCCGCCGCCCGGCGGGTCGGGCGGCTCTCGCCCATTCCGCTGGCCGGCGGCGACGCGGCGAGCCGCGAGCCCTGGCGGGTGTTGCTGGCCCATCTCGACCGGGCGCTGGGCCGGGCGGCGGTGGATGGCGATCCGGCGCTCGCGGAGCTGTTCGCCGGCCGGCCGGTGGCCACGCTGCGGGCCATGATCGACCGGGGCCTGAACGCACCCTCGGCCAGTTCCGCCGGCCGCCTGTTCGATGCGGCGGCGGCGCTGCTGGGGCTGGCGCCGGAGCGACTTAGCCACGAGGGCGAGGCGGCCATGGCGCTGGAGGCCTGCGCCATGCCGGCCGCGCCCTATCCCTTCGGCCTCACTGAGACCGGCGGGCTGCTGGAGATCGACCCCGGGGCCATGTGGCGCCAGATGGTGGCCGACCGCGCCGCCGGCCGACCGCGCGGCGCGGTGGCGGGAGCCTTCCACGCCGGCCTGGCCCAGGCCTTCGCCGATGGCGCCGCCCGGGTGGCGCTGAGCCATGGCTGCGGGGCGGTGGCGCTGTCCGGCGGCGTGTTCCAGAACGCGCGGCTGCTCGATGACATGACGCGGCGGCTGGCCGGTCACGGGCTGGGGGCGCTCGTTCCTGCCGCGGTGCCGGCCAATGACGGCGGCCTCGCGCTCGGGCAGGCCGTGGTCGCCGCCGCCCGGCATCTGGAGGGCGCCGGCGGGTGAGGGCGGGCCGTTGCCGTGTCGTCGTGGTGCCGATTTTAACGGCAGCCGCCGCGGCGCGGAAGGCACGCCCGTGTCCCGCCGTGGACGGCGGAGGGCCGCGGTCGGCCGGCGCGGCATGCGGGCTCCCGGACGCGCGATGTTGCATTCGGGACATAGATCTCCTGAGCGCCAGGGACACGCGAACCCCACATTCCGGACATGAGGCTGGAGTGAGCGCCTTGCCCGCGTCGTTCGGTCGTGGTGTGGCGCTGGGCAGGACGCGCGGGATGATCCGCGGCGCGCCGGTGTGTCTTACGGCTGGCTTCCGTTCATTTGGTCATCCATGGTTTTCGACTTTCGTTGTGGTGGGATTTCCGGTCCTGAATGCCAGTCATTTTTTAAATGATCCGACTAAATATATTGATTTATAAAGAATAATATATAGCGATATTCCCCTAGGTGAGAGGCGACATTGTGTCTCTGCTGTCGCCTTCACTGCCCTTGACGTGATCGCTGGCGGCGAGGTCGCCATCAACTGGCTTGAAAATTGCGAAGTGTCGAGGCGGCGCCACCCGGGCCGGGATGAAGCCATGCCAGGCATAGGTTGCCGTCGCCGCACGGAGGAGGGCGGGAGTGACAGGTCGGTCGAGAGATTTCCATGCACTTTGTATGCAATTGACTGGGCGCCCTGGGAGCTTTCGAATGTATGCAATTAAATATCGTCTGGAGCCGATGTGTTTTGGTGTGGCGAATTGAAGCTGCGAGGGGTCTTCAGGCCCGGGATAACTTCATGTGTCTACCCCGGAGGTGGGCTTGAGGGTTCGGGGGATGTGCGTTATTCGCATTTTCCGGGCAGTCCATCCTTATCGTGTCTGCGGTCGCCCGGCCGCGGCGTGCGTTCGCCTCGTGTGCCGGCGCCGCGCGTCTTGGATGACTTCGGTTCGGTTTCATTTCGTAAGCTTGCGATCTTCGTTTCAGTGAGCCGGTCGTGTCGTTCCGGGCGCGGGTTGAAAGGTGCGTCACGCGGGGTGTCCGGTTTCAGGGGAGCGAGGCGCCTGTCTGGCGCGAGCGCCGCCATGGCATCGTGCGTCATGACGTATTGTTGATGGGTTCCGGCCATGCAGTTGGATTTTTGACCTGGAAAATCTGGAAGCAGTCAGTCGTTTGTGTCCATGAGGAATGGATTCAGGTGGGGAGTTGAAATGTCGTCCGATCTCAATATGCGTGACAGGCTTAATTTTAACCTGATCGATGGTGAGACGACCGCCCTGCTGAGGGAGTCCAAGGCGGAGGTCCTGGACATATTGGACAAGGTTCTGGACCGTTTCTACGAGCACGTCGCCCGGGTGCCCGAGACGCTGCGCTTTTTCGGCGACAGCGAGCACATGGCGCGCGCCAAGCGCATGCAGCTCAAGCATTGGGGCGTGATCCTCGACGCGCGTTTCGACGAGGAGTACGAGGCCTCCGTCACGCGCATCGGCGAGATGCACAACACGCTGGGCCTGGACCCCCACTGGTACATCGGCGGCTACAGCTTCCTCATCAGCCACCTGGTGGCCGCCGTCGGCGAGGAGTCCTTCGGCGCCTTGTTCGGCCGCCGCAAGGCCGAGCAGGCGGTGAAGCTGCAGATGGCGGTGGTGCGCGTGGCGATCCTCGACATGGACCTTGCCATCCACGTCTACCTCCAGGCGGGACGGCGGGACCGGCGGGCCACGCTCGACCGGCTGGCGCAATCGTTCGAGGCCTCCGTGGGCTCGGTGGTCGCGCTGGTGTCGTCCTCGGTCGCCGACCTGCACGCCACCGCCAGCGGCATGACCAATTTCGCCGAGGAAACCACCGTGCAGTCCCGGTCGGTGGCGGCGGCGTCGGAGCAGGCCTCCAGCAATGTCGCGACCGTGGCGGCGGCCACCGAGGAACTGTCGGCGTCGGTGCGGGAGATCAGCCGCCAGGTGGCGCAATCGGCCGACATCACGGCGCGCGCGGTGGTGGACGCGGGGCAGGCGAGCGACCGGGTGAAGACCCTGTCCGAGGCCACCGACCGGATCGGCAGCATCATCGGCCTCATCAGCCAGATCGCCGGCAAGACCAACCTCCTGGCGCTGAACGCCACCATCGAGGCGGCCCATGCCGGGGCGGCGGGCAAGGGGTTCGCGGTGGTCGCCGACGAGGTGAAGCAGCTGGCCGAGCAGACCGGCAAGGCCACCGCCGAGATCCGATCGCAGATCGAGACGATCCAAGTGGATACCGAGGAGACGCTGGTCACCATCGAGGGCATCTCCGGCACCATCGGCTCCATCAACGCGGTAGCCAATTCCATCGCTGCCGCGGTGCAGGAGCAGGAGAACGCGACCCGCGAGATCGCCCGCAACATCCACGACGCCTCGCAGGGCACCACCGAGGTGTCGTCCAGCATCTACCGCGTGACCAAGGCGATGACGGATTCCAGCACCGCGGCGACCAGCGTCTTCACCGCGGCGTCGGATCTCGCCCGGCAGCTGGACGCGCTGAACGACGAGGTGAGGAAATTCCTCACGGACATCAAGGCGGCGTGATCCCGGATCAGCCAGCGCAGCCCAGGCGAGGGGGTGAGGGCGGCGGGCCTCGCCTGGCCGCAGTGTGTGTCCGTCGTCGCTGCGGGCGTCGCGGCGGCCCGCGCGGTCGACCTCCGACCATCGGGGCAATTGCAAGCGGCAGGCGTCGCCGGTATGAGGCTGGCTTTAAACGTGTATTTTCATACCGCCTTATGCGGAAGATATCATAATGTTTTCAAGTTATTGAAGGCGCGGACAGGTCATATGGACGGTGCCGCCGCCACATTGGGACGCCGGCAGTTTCTGAAGGTCATGGCCGGTGGCGCCGCGGGGATTTCGGGCACGGCATTGGGCTTTGCGCCAACTGCCGCCCAGGCGGAGGTGTTCCGCCTGCCGTCGTCCTGCTGCGCCGAGGAGAACGGCGCCATCGTCAATTCCGGCCGCCGGATGCAGTGGCACTATGCCGGCCAGGAGCCGTCGTTCGAGGCGCGTCACGACGGCCGCATCCTCCGCAGCATCATGATGGAGCTGCGGCGCCTCTATGGGGCGGAAGGCGGCGCCTGCCCCGAGCAACTGCTGCGCATGACCTGGGACGAGCATACCTGTCACGATCCCTACGATTTGCATGCGGAGGAGGTCGCCAACGAGGCCAACGGCACAGCGCGGTCACCCACAACCCCACCGCGCGCATCTTCCAGAGCGACCGCGAGCGCATGGGCAACCGCCACGACTTTCCCTATGTGGCCACGACCTATGCGGTGACCGAGCTGTTCCGCCACTGGACCAAGCATGGGCACCTCGATGCCATGCCGCAGCCGGAGCAGTTCATCCAGATTGGCGAGAAACTGGCCGTGGCCAAGGGCATCGGCCCCGGCGACACGGTCAACGTGACCACCAAGCACGGCTTCATCACCGCCAAGACGGCGGTGACCAAGCGCCTGCGCACGTTGAAGGTGGCCGGGCAGGAGGTCGGCCAGATCGGCATTCCCTGCCACTGGGGCTTCGAAGCGACGGCCCGCAGGGGCCACCTCGCCAACACCCTCTCCCGGGGGGTGGACGACCCCAACTCGCAGACGCCTGAGTTCAAGGCGTTTCCGGTGAAGGTCGAGAAGCTCGACGCGGCGCAGTCATGAACACCCGGAACATCGTCCGCCGCTCCGCCACCTCCGATCGGCTGCCGGCGCCGCAGGTGCACGGCCACCAGGCCGAGGTGTCGAAGCTGATCGACGTCACCACCTGCATCGGCTGCGGCTATTGCCTGGCTGTCCGCCCGTCCAATGTGCCGCGCATCTCCACGGGGGACAACACGGCCGACACGTGCACCCTGTGTTCGGACCGGGTGGGGGTGCAAGGAGCCGGCGTGCGTGAAGACCTGCCCCACCGGCGCCATCGCCTTCGGGCCCAGGGAGGCCATGACGATGCTGGCCGATACCCGCGTGAGCGCGCTGAAGGAGCGCGGCGACGGGAACGCCGGTCTTGACGATCCGCAGGGGCGTGGGCGGCACCCATGTTGGGCGGCACCCATGTGATGTATGCGCTGCACCACACGGATACGTCCGAACCCTATGCCGGCCTGCCCTGGGATCCGCGGATCGGCCCGGTGGTGCGCGGCTGGACGGAATGGCTGAAGCCGGTGGCGGTGGTGGCCACCCTGGCGGCGGTGGCGGGCATGATCACCCCCTTCATCCGCGTCGGCCCCACTGTGGTGGAGGATGACGACGGTCGGGGCGGCGATGCCGGCCACCCGAAGGCCCCCCCGGCGGATGTGGTCAGCCACCCCTGCCGCAAGGCCTCGTGAGGCGCGGGAGAGCAGCCATGTCCAAGACCGGAGACAGATCCTGCGCACCACGTTCGCCGAGCGGCTCTGCCACTGGTTCCTGGTGATCTGCTTCTTCTTCACCGCGCTGTCGGGCCTGTCCTGGTTTGCCCGTCGCTGAGCCGGTTCAAGGGCCTGCTGGGCACGCCCCAGCTCGCCCGCATCCTGTCTCCCATCCTCGGCATCGTGGTGTTCTTGGTGCTGTGCTTCATGTTCGCGCGCTTCTACCGCCACAATCTGTTCATGCGCACCGACCTCATCTGGTTCCGCCGCATCACGGAGGGGGTGCTGGACCGGCATGGCGAGCGGATGCGGATCGACAAGTCTGCGCATCGACAAGTCTGCGGATCGGCAAGTCTGCGCAGAGGCAAGTATAATGCCGGCCAGAAGGTGCTGTTCCGGCTCATCATAGCGTCCATCAGCGTGCTGCTGGCGTCGGGTCTCACCATGTGGCGGGCCTATTCGCGCCTTCTTCCCGATTCCCGTGGCGCGGCTCTCCATCCTCGTCCACGCCTTGCTCGGCAGGGGCTGATCCTCGGCCACCCCTATCTGACGATCTGGGGGCGCGGGTCCATCATCGGCATGGCCACGGGCCATGTCTCCCCGGCCTGGGCGCGCCAGCATCACGACCGCTGGTACGAGGAGCTGAAGGCCAGGGAGCGTCCGGCGCCGCTGGGCAGGCTGCGGGCATGATCCCCTCGGCCTTCGCCATCGACGTGGCCGCGTTCGATCGCAACGCGGTCGGCGCGCCGCATGTCGACCCGGTGCTGCCGCCGCGTCCGGCGGAGCTCTATGCCCGTCGCGCCGCCCGCCTCCGGGTGCTGGCGCGGGGGCATGAGAGTGCCGATCACCTGGGCTTCGCCGCCGACGTGGCCGAGGCGATGGCGGCGCAGGTGGCCGACGGCGCCGCCTTACCGTCCCGCGACGGGCGCATCGACCGGCTGGAACTGGCCCGCTCCGGCGCCTGGATACCGATCCTCGATGGCCTGCTCTCCCGCCTCGCGGGCGTGGCGCCGCCGCCGGCTGCGGCTCAGCGCGGATCGACGCCGTCGCGGATGGCGCGGAAGCGCGGATAGACCTCGGGGAAGGCATCGAGCCGCGAGATGCCGACCATGCGCATGTGACCGGTCTGGCCGAAGCGGATCCACTGCACCACCTTCACCGGTTCCCCGGTCTTGGCGTCCACCGCCTGGGCCATCACCTCGAAGCCCGGAATCTGGGCGATGCGCAGCGGCTCGGCCCGCTCCAGCCGCATGTCCTTGAGACCGGCGAGGGTGGACAGGGCCCTGAGAGCGAACTGGCGCCGCTCGTCCTCACGCGGGGCGCCATGGGCCACGGAGACCACGAAGTAAGGCTGCTCCACGCCCTCGATCACGTTCTTGGGGCCGTCCGTGAGCATCACCGTGGAGCCGCCGAAGGTGCGCACCACGCGGAAGCCGGCGAGGTCGGTCACCGTGAAGGGCAAGGCCGCGACCTGCGCCTCGGGCGAGCGGAAGGCGAGGGTGGCCAGAGCGGCGCGCACCTCGGCGTCGGGGAGGGCGGCGGCATCGGTTTCCGCCACCTGAACCGTGACCAAAGCGGTGGCGACATCGGTGCCGGCGAGCAGGATCCACTTGCGCACGCGGAACGGCCCGGCGCTCTGGGTGCCGGTGACCAGGTAGGCCTTGGCGTCGGGCAGGGCGAAGGGGCCGCGCTGCTCCACGCTCACGCCCTTGGCCGCCAGCGCGGCGTCGGTGAAGCCGGCCTCGAGCTGGGGATAGGCCTCCGCCGGCATGTCCACGATCAGGATGGAGGCGTTGCGGGCGCGATCCTCGAAGCCGGAGAAGGTGGTGCTTTCCACCAGCCCTGGCGGCGGCGCCAGCCCCACCACCGATCCGCGCGGGAAGATCGCCTCGCCGGCGTGGCCGGCGGCGGACATGAGCAGCGTCAGGACCATGAGACCGAGGGCAGCGAGCCCGTTCAATCCACGGCGCGGCAGGCCACGAGGCATCGAGCTGGCTCCCCTTGGGCGCATCGCGCGCGACGAATCGTCCGCCGCGAACGCCGGCGCAAGGTGCCACGAATGTCATGGCGTCGTCACCCGCCGCAATGTCAGGTTGAAGCGCCCGCCTTCCGCGAGCAGGCGCGAGGAGCCGCCGAGGATGCGGTCGATCCCGTGGAAGGCGAGCCGGCTCGGGCCGGACAGCACGAACACGTCGCCGGACGCGAGGCGGATGGACCGGGTGGGCCCGGCGCGGGTGTCGCCGCCGAGCCGGAACAGGGCGCTGTCGCCCAGGGAGATCGACACCACCGGCGCGGTGAGGTCGGCTTCGTCCCGGTCCTGGTGCAGGCTCATGCGGGCATCGGGCGCGTAATAATTGATGAGGCAGGCCTCGGCCGGAACGCCGGTGCCGCCGAAGCGGGCGTAGGCGGCCTGGAGGCGGGCCGGCAGCGGCGGCCAGGGCGCTCGGGTGTCCGGGTGAAAGGCCTGGTAGCGATAACCCGCGCTGTCGGAGACCCAGCCCAGCGGCCCGCAATTGCTCATGCGCACGGAAAAGGCCTTGCCGGAACGCGGCATGGTGGGCGTGAACAGCGGCGCTTCGGCCAGCACCGCGCGGATATCGGCCAGCAGTTCCGCCTGTTCCCGCCCGTCCATGGCGCCAGGATACCAGAGCGCGCCGGGAGCGAGGGCGATGGGGGGTGTATTTGTGTCGCTCAGGTTGTCCTGACCTTGGGTGTTGTGGTGTGATGCCGGCCCTGCGGTTGAGACCAGCGGCACGCACACGGGGCTTGGAACCATGTCGGAAGCGCAGCGCGCCGAACCCTCCAAAGATAGTCCGGACCACAGGTCTCCGTCAGAGCGGGACAGGAGGATTCTCGCCTACCTTGCGGCGATCACCGCCCTCCTGGCGGCGGTGGCCGGGGTGCTGCAATGGATCGTGCCGCTGCTGGGCGGCGGAGCCCCGCCGCCGGCGCCACAATTCAACATCACCAACACCGTCACCGTTCCCGGTGTCGTCGCGGTCTCCCCGGGCGCAATACCGATGGCGGAGGCACCACCGGCCCCGGCCTCCGCCTCGGTGGCCGCGCCGGTCGCTGGGCCTGCCGTCGTCCCCGACGCGTCCGCTCGGCGGCCGCCGCTGCCTTCCGAGCGCACGCGCAACGTGGCGGTGGGGCAGGCCTTTCCCTTGTGCGGGGTGGAAGCGTTTGAGCTGACGCCGTGGCGGCCCATGGCCGGCCGGCCGCGCCAGGCCACCTTGCGCGCGCCCGCGCCGGTTCCGGGCCGTCCGGGCAGCGGCGTTTTTGAGCAGGTGCTCACCCTCGGCGTCGCTCAGGAGCTCTGGCCGGGGTGCCAGGTGACGCTGACGGTGGTGGGGGACGAGGGTCCGGTCGCGGCGATATCCCTGCGCGAACGATTCTCCGGTCATTCGGGGCAATAGGTGGGGCTGAACATGGGAAAGACGACACGGGCGATCCTCTGGGGAGTCGTGGTGGCGGGCGGGCTATGCCTCGCGCTGGAGGCGCGGGCCGGCTGCGCTTTCGCGCGCATCGACAATGTGCAGGTGAAGGCGCTGCTGGATCAGGTGAAGGACCCCAGGGTTCCTGAGCTCGACCGCGGCTTTGCCCTGGAGACCGTCATCTGCGACGACCGCCCCCAGGTGCGCGAGCAGGCGATGAAGGAGGCCTTGGCGGCGGCGGACAGCCCGATGCTGCGCTCGATCATCCTGGCGCAGATCCTCTACCAGGCCAAGACCCTCCGGCTGGAGCTGCAGGAGACGCCGCAGCTCGCTGAACGCGCGCGGCAATACGTGCGCGAAAACCAGGGGGTCCTGGCGCTCTCCACCGGGCTGTCGTTCCCCGTCGAAGGCTGCGTCAATCTTTCCACGAACTCAGAATGCGGCAGCGATCACAGGATCCGCATCCAGGGCACAAAGATCGACCTGAAGATTGGCAACGCTTCCGACGGGGTGCTGGAACTGAAAGACGGCGGCGTGCTGGTCGGTTATTTCCGGCCATCGTCCGGCGCCGGCCTCATCCCGGCGCGCATCAACCTGTTCTGAGGCGGTGCGCGGACGCTTGCGCGTTGCCGGGCGGGGCGGTCCGTGCGAGATGGGCGCTGGCGCGGATCGATCGCGGTTCCGTCGCCGCACCAGGAGGACGCCCATGGCCCAGCACGGCAAATTCTACTGGAACGAGCTGCTTACCGACGATGTGGAGAAGGCCAAGGCCTTCTATGGCGCCACCCTCGGCTGGACCTTCGCGGAGATGCCGTCCGAGGGCGGCGGCCCCGCCTATTTCGTCGCCCATCTCGGCGACGAGCCGGTGGCCGGCCTGATGGACAAGACCGACCTGCTGCCGCCGGAGGTGCCGCCCCACTGGTTTCCCTATCTCAACGTGGATGACCTGGAGGCCCGGCTGAAGCTGCTGGAAGCCAATGGCGGCCACGTGATTCGCCCGCCGTTCGAGGTGCCCGGCATCGGCCGTATCGCCATCGTCACCGATGCCACCGGCGCCCCCCTGGGCTGGATGACGGCCGACGAGGGGTGACGAGGCGTGGCGCCGGCGTCTCGGCCATGGCGGGCCGGGCGCTGGCGCCCGGCTCAGGCCGCGGCGAGGTCGGCGGAGCGCGCCCGGCGCACGCCGGCGGCGTTCATCTGCGCCCAGGCCCGCTCCAGTGAGCCGTTGACGTCGATGGCGCGGCAGGCATCCTCCACCACATAGGTGGTGAAGCCGTGCCGGGCCGCGTCCACCGCCGACCAGGCGACGCAGAAATCGGTGGCGAGGCCCAGCAGATAGACGGTGTCGATCCCCCGCTCCCGCAGGTATCCGGTCAGGCCGGTGGGGGTGGCGCGGTCGGCCTCGTAGAAGGTGGAATAGCTGTCGATGCCGCGGTGGTGGCCCTTGCGGATGATGAGCTGGGCGTGGGGGATCTCCAGCCGCGTGGCGAAGCGGGCGCCGATGCTGTCCTGGACACAGTGGTCCGGCCACAGCACCTGCTCGCCGTAGGGCAGGCAGATGGTGTCGTAGGGGGCCTTGCCGGGGTGGTTGGAGGCGAACGAGACGTGGTCCGCCGGGTGCCAGTCCTGGGTCAGGACGACGTTGCGGAAGCGTGTGGCCAGGTGGTTGGCCTCGGGCACCACCTCGTGCCCGCCGGGCACGGCCAGCGCCCCGCCCGGCAGGAAGTCCACCTGGAGATCCACGGCGACGAGCACGCTGCGCTCGCCGCCGCCGCCGGGGGGGCCGCCTGCGGCGGCGGCATGGCGAGTGGCGGGCATGGGGGCATCCTCGCGGGGACGTGAAAAAGGGCCGCTAGCCAGGTAGCACGCCTTGCGGCGCCAAATCACCCCCCCTATATCCGCCTCGATCGTCGTTTTCGCGACGAACCCCAATTTCAAGCGAAGGGGGCCGGCGGATCGGCTGCGGGAGGGGCCCGCGGCCTGTCCCAGGCGGGCGCCGCAAGGGCCCGGCCGGTCTGCCGGCAAGGAGAGACTATATGGCCAAGATCATCGGTATCGACCTCGGCACCACCAATTCGTGCGTTGCGGTGATGGAGGGCTCGGCCCCGAAAGTCATCGAGAATGCCGAGGGCGCGCGGACCACTCCGTCCATCGTCGCCTTCACGGAGGATGGCGAGCGCCTCGTTGGCCAGCCGGCCAAGCGCCAGGGCGTGACCAATCCGGAGCGCACCTTCTTCGCGGTGAAGCGCCTCATCGGCCGCCGCTTCGATGATCCCACCGTCGCCAAGGACAAGGGGCTGGTGCCCTACCACATCGTGCGCGCCGACAATGGCGACGCCTGGGTGGAGTCCGACGGCAAGAAGTATTCGCCCTCGCAGATTTCCGCCTTCATCCTGCAGAAGATGAAGGAAACCGCCGAGTCGTACCTGGGCGAGAAGGTGGAAAAGGCCGTCATCACGGTTCCCGCCTACTTCAACGACGCCCAGCGCCAGGCCACCAAGGACGCCGGCAAGATTGCCGGCCTTGAGGTGCTGCGCATCATCAACGAGCCCACCGCGGCGGCGCTCGCCTATGGCCTCGACAAGAAGTCGGCCGGCACCATCGCGGTCTATGACCTCGGCGGCGGCACCTTCGACGTGTCGGTGCTGGAGATCGGCGACGGCGTGTTCGAGGTGAAGTCCACCAACGGCGACACCTTCCTCGGCGGCGAAGACTTCGACATGCGCCTGGTGAACTACTTGGCCGACGAGTTCAAGAAGGAGCAGGGCATCGACCTGCGCAACGACAAGCTGGCCCTCCAGCGGCTGAAGGAAGCCGCCGAGAAGGCCAAGATCGAGCTGTCGTCGGCGACCCAGACCGAGATCAACCTGCCCTTCATCACCGCAGATGCCACCGGGCCGAAGCACCTGACCTTGAAGCTGACCCGCGCCAAGTTCGAGGCGCTGGTGGAAGACCTGATCCAGCGCACCATCGAGCCCTGCAAGCTCGCCCTCAAGGATGCCGGGCTGACCGCTGGGCAGATCGACGAGGTGGTGCTGGTGGGCGGCATGACGCGCATGCCGAAGGTCCAGGAAGTGGTGAAGCAGTTCTTCGGCAAGGAGCCCCACAAGGGCGTCAACCCGGATGAGGTGGTCGCCATCGGCGCCGCCATCCAGGCCGGCGTGCTCCAGGGCGACGTGAAGGACGTGCTGCTGCTCGACGTGACCCCGCTGTCGCTGGGCATCGAGACGCTGGGCGGCGTGTTCACCCGCCTCATCGACCGCAACACCACCATCCCCACCAAGAAGAGCCAGGTGTTCTCTACGGCGGAAGATGGACAGACCGCGGTCACCATCCGCGTGTTCCAGGGCGAGCGCGAGATGGCGGCGGACAACAAGATCCTCGGCCAGTTCGACCTCGTCGGTATTCCGCCGGCGCCGCGCGGCGTGCCGCAGGTGGAGGTGACCTTCGACATCGATGCCAACGGCATCGTGCAGGTTTCCGCCAAGGACAAGGGCACCGGCAAGGAGCAGCAGATCCGCATTCAGGCCTCGGGTGGCCTGAATGATGCGGACATCGAGAAGATGGTGAAGGACGCCGAGGCCCACGCGGCCGAGGACAAGAAGCGCAAGGCCCTGGCGGAAGCCAAGAACCACGGCGAGGCGCTGGTCCACTCCACCGAGAAGGCGCTCTCCGAGCACGGCTCCAAGGTGGGCGCCACCGAGAAGACCGCCATCGAGACCGCCATCGCCGACCTGAAGGGCGTGCTCGGCGGCGAGGATGTGGAGGCCATCGAGGCCAAGACCCAGGCCCTGGCCCAGGTGTCGCTCAAGCTGGGCGAGGCCATGTACGCGGCCCAGACCGGCGAGGGCGAGGCCGGGGCCTCCAAGGCCCAGGACGATGTGGTGGACGCCGAGTTCACCGAAGTCGACGACGACAAGAAGAAGTCGGCCTGACGATGTGGCGGCGGGCGTTGGCGCCCGCCGATCCCCTGGAACGCCGCCGGCCCCTGGCAGGCGGCGCGTGGCATTTCAACCGCTGCGCCCGGCTTTCGCCGGGCCGTGGCGACCGATGACCGATCAAGGATGAACCCGCCGGCTCCCGGGCTCGCCGATGGCGATTCCCCGGGCGTCAAGGTTCCAAGCTGGCGTCCGGCTTCGGCCCGGAGCCGCCGGAGGGACCTTGCGCCGGAGCGGGGGACAAGGCCGATTGCGGCGGGTGAAGAGCGAGCATGGCCAAGCGCGATTTTTATGAGACCCTCGGGTGCGACCGCGGCGCCGACGAGACGGTGCTGAAGGCCTCCTACCGCAAGCTCGCCATGAAATGGCACCCGGACCGCAACCAGGGCGATCCGGAAGCGGAGGTCCGCTTCAAGGAAGTCAGCGAGGCCTATGAGATTCTGAAGGACCCGCAGAAGCGCGCGGCCTACGACCGCTTCGGCCATGCCGCCTTCGAGAATGGCGGCGGCGCCGGCCCGGGCTTCGGCAACGATTTCGCCTCTTCCTTCGCCGATATCTTCGACGATCTGTTCGGCGGCACCATGGGCCGCGGGCGTGGCGGCGGCGGCGGCGGGCAGACCCGCGGGCGCGGCGCGGACCTGCGCTACAACATGGAAATCACGCTGGAAGAGGCCTATTCCGGCAAGACCGCGCAGATCAAGATTCCCTCGTCCGTCACCTGCGAGGCCTGCAACGGCAGTGGCGCCAAGGCCGGCACCGCGCCCAAGCCCTGCCGCACCTGCGGCGGCGCGGGCAAGATTCGCCATGCCCAGGGCTTCTTCACCCTGGAGCGCACCTGCCCGAGCTGCCAGGGGCGCGGCTCGGTGATCGAGGACCCGTGCGGGGCCTGCGGTGGCGCCGGCCGGGTCACGCGCGAGCGGACGCTTTCGGTGCAGATTCCCCCCGGCGTCGAGGACGGCACCCGCATTCGCCTGGGCGGCGAGGGCGAAGCGGGCGTGCGCGGCGGGCCGGCGGGCGACCTCTACATCTTCCTGTCGCTGGAACCCCACGCCTTCTTCCAACGGGAGGGGGCGGACCTTTATTGCCGGGTGCCCATTTCCATGGTCACCGCCGCGCTCGGCGGGCAGGTGGAAGTGCCCACCATCGGCGGCGAGAAGACCAAGGTGAAGATCCCCGAGGGCACCCAGTCGCAGAAGCGCTTCCGCCTGACGGGGGAGGGCATGCCGATCCTGCGCACCCGCAACCATGGCGACATGTACGTGCAGGTGGTGGTCGAGACGCCGCAGAAGCTCACCAAGCGGCAGCGCGAGCTGCTGGCCGAGTTCGACAAGGAATGCTCGGGCGAGACCCATCCCGAATCCACCGGCTTCTTCTCCAAGGTGAAGGAGTTTTTCCAGGGCGCCCCAGGCGAGGGCGCCTGAGGCGGTGGTTGGGCTCAGGCCTGGCGCGCCGCTCGCTGCGCCGCGTCCATGCAGCGGGCGATGCCCTGGGCGTAGGGGGTCTTGGCGAGGGGGCCGATGACGGCGGCGAGGGCGCTGTCGTCGAAGATGACCGGGTCGGTCATCAGATAGTGCATCTCCACCGTTTCCCGCAGCACCGGATCGAACAGGCCGGCCAGTCGCAGCAGCAGCCGGTTCGCCACCAGCAGGCGGGGATTACGGCGCACCAGCATGAAGGCCTGTTCCGCCACCTCGCGCACCGTGATGGTGCCGGCGCCGCCCAGGTTGAATGCGGGTCCGAACGCGTCCGGCCGCTCCAGCAGCTTCAGCACGGTCGGTCCCACGTCCGGCACGAAGACGAACTCATGCGGGGTGTCGATGGGGCCGATCACCTTGGCCCGCCGTCCGGTCGCGGCGGCGGCGAAGATGTCGGCGAGGTAGCTGCGGCTGATCCCCGGCCCGTAGAAATCCGGCAGGCGCAGGATCGAGGTGGCGATCCGGCCGCTGGCGCCGGCCTCCATCACCAGGTCCTCCTGCTCCTTGCGCATGCGGCCCTTGAAGGTGTGGGGCGTGCGTGGGTGGCTTTCGCTCACCCGTGGCGTATGTGGCCGGCCGAACGGATAGGCGGTGCCGATCAGCAGCAGGCGCCGCACGCCCTCGGCCTGCGCGGCCTCCAGCGTGGTTCGCATCAAGCGCGGGTGCAGATGGAAGGCGTCATAGGGCACGCCCACCATGTAGACGAGGGTGTCGATGCCACGCACAGCGGCGCGCACGCTGGCGAGGTCGCCGGGGTCCCAGGTGCGCCTTGCCGGTCCCGGCGCGGCGCCGGCGGCGCGGCTGACCACGGCGAACGGCTGGCCGGCGGCGGTGAGGGCCGCGCCGATGCTGGCGCCGACGGGACCGGTGCCGCCGAGCAGGGCGATGCGCGGAGACGGGGAGGATGTTGCGGAAAGGGCGCCTTGCGGGGCGGGGACATTGATCATAGAGAAGATCCTGAACATCGTTCACTGAACGTTGTTCATAAACTAAACGATGTTCATGTCAACCGGGCGAGGAGGCATCGTGGCCGCGCCGAGTTCTGATCCCCGCGCCCGCCGCAAGGAGGATGCGCGGGCCCGCATCCTCCTTGCGGCGCGCGATATCGTTCTCCATGAGGGATTCGCGGCGCTTACCATGCGGCGCATCGCCGGCGCGGCGGGTTATTCGCCGGCGGCGCTCTATCTGCATTTCGAGAGCCGCGAAGCCATCGCCCGCGAACTGGGCGGGGCTGGCATGCGTTCCCTTCATGCCCACCTGTCCCGCGCGGCGCGGGAGGCTGATCCGCTGCGCCGGCTGTCGGCACTGGGCGCGGCTTATGTGGCGTTTGCCCGCGCGGAGCCGGAAACCTACCGGCTGATTTTCATGGAACCGGGCTTCGCGGCCAGCGCCCTGGGTGGCGAGGACGAGGCCGGTGCCGCCGCCTTTGCCCTGCTGGCGCGTGTGTTCGCCGATCTCGACGCCGCCGGCCGGCTGCGCGCGGGCGCGGACCCCGCCGCCCTCGCGGTCACCTTCTGGGTGCTGCTGCACGGCCTCGTCAGTCTCAAGATGACCTGCTCCGCCTTTCTCGCGGCGCCGGAGGAAGACGTGCTGGCCACCGCCCTCGACTCGCTCCTGCATGGGGTGCTGCGGGCGGACGAGCAACCTTGACCATCGCCCCTTTCCCGTCTAATCGCCTGACATCCTTGACGATGGCCGGGCGCCCGAGGTGCCGCTGATGTTACATTCCCGAGAGCCGCGCAAATCTGCCCACAAGCCGGGCTTGCACGACGAAGTTCGCTTCCTGCAGTCGTGGTTCCGGAACCCGCTGAAGACGGGCGCGGTCTCCCCGTCCAGCCCCGGCCTCGCCAAGATGATGGCGAGCTATCTCGATCCGCGGTCCGACGGCCCGGTGATCGAGCTCGGGCCGGGCACCGGGCCGGTGACCAAGGCGCTGCTGGCGCGCGGCTTCGCGCCCGAGCGGCTCTTCCTCATCGAGTACAATCCGGAATTCTGCGCCCTGCTGCGCCTGCGTTATCCTGGCGTCACCGTCATCCAGGGCGATGCCTATGCCATGCGCAAGACCCTCGGCGACCGGCTGCCCGGCAAGGCGGTGGGCACCATCTCGTCGTTGCCGCTGTTCACCATGCCGCAGGGTGAGCGCCACCGCATGGTGAACGAGGCGTTCGACCTGTCGGTCTCCGATGCCCCGTTCGTGCAGTTCACTTATGCTGTGGTCACGCCGGTGCCCCTGGTGCCCGGCAAGATCGAGGGCAAGGTGTCCCCCCGCGTGTGGATGAACCTGCCGCCGGCGCGGGTGTGGGTCTACCACCGGCCCTGACGCCGCCCGGGCGGTCGGGCCGCCGCGCTTGCCTGCCGCCAATGCGGCGGCTAGGCCTCCGGGGGCATTCTCCCGCCAGGAGCGGGTGGCGTGTCGTGGCGAGGCCGTTCACGGGTCCGCCGATGCAATCGAGGAGAGGCCATGAGCGCGGGGCATTCGGGCGAGGAGGGGCGGGACGGCCAGCAGCGTCTCACGGCGGCGCGCGAGCGCCTCATCGTTGCCCTGGACTATGCCAATGTGAGCGCGGCCGAAGCGCTGGTGTGGCAGCTCGGCGACGACGTGACCTTCTACAAGATCGGCCTGGAGCTGACCATCGCCGGCGGGCTGGACCTCGCCGCTGATCTCATCGGCGCCGGCAAGCGCGTGTTCCTGGACCTCAAGCTGCACGACATCGGCAATACGGTGGAGCGGGCCACCGCCGCCGCCGCCGCCCGTGGCGTCAGCCTGCTCACGGTTCATGCCTATCCCCAGACCCTGGCCGCGGCCGCGCGCGGTGCCGCCGGCAGCGCGCTGAAGGTGCTGGGCGTCACCGTGCTCACCTCTTATGACGATGCCGACCTCGCTGCCGCCGGCTATGCCGCGGGCGTCACCGATACCGTGCGGCGCCGCGCCGGCGATGCCCGCGCGGCGGGTGTCGCCGGTGTCATCTGCGCCCCCACCGACGCGCGCATGGTGCGCGGGGTGCTGGGCCCCGATGGCCTGGTGGTGACGCCGGGGGTGCGCCCGCGCGGCGCCGAGGTGGGCGACCAGAAGCGGGTGGCAAGCCCCGCCGAGGCCGTGGCCGCGGGGGCCGACATGATCGTGGTGGGCCGGCCGGTCACCGCCGCTCCGGACCCCCGGCAGGCGGCGCGGGCGATCCTGTCGGAGCTCGCCGGCGCCTGAGCGGGCGGGGCGGCGGCAACGGGCGACAAGCAAGGGGGAAGCCATGGCCAAGGGGTATTGGTTCATCAACATCGACGTGGTCAATCCGGTCGATTTCGTCACCTATGCGAGCGCCAACGTGGCCTTCCTGGCCGAGCGCCAGGCCCGGTTCCTCATCGCCGGCGGTGATTTCGATCATCTCGAAGGCATCAAGCGTCATCGCAACGTGCTGGTGGAATGGCCGTCCTACGAGGCGGCGCTCGACGCCTACGCCTCGCCGGAATATCGGCGGGTGGCGGCCCTGCGGGGTGATAGCGCCATCGCCGATCTGGCGGTGGTGGAAGGCTATGAGGGCCCCCAGCCGAGCCCGTCCGCCCCGCCGGAGAGCACGCCGGATTTTCCGCGCGGCTATTGGATGGTGCGCATGGACGTGATCGACGCCGCCGCCTACGAGGCGGCCCGCCCTGCCAATGCGGAGGCGCTGGCGGCGTTTGGCGGCTGGTTCCTGGTGCGCGGCGGTCGCAGCTCGGTGCTGGAGGGCAAGGGTCGGGAGCGGTATGTGGTGGTCGCCTTCCCCGACATCGCCAGCGCCCGCGCGTGCTACCATTCCTTCGCCTACCAGCAGGCCCTGGCCCATCGCAAGCTGGCGGCCGAGGGGGATCTCATCATCATTTCCGGCCACGCGGGCCGGCGGCCGGCCGCCTGAGCGGCGCCGCAAGTCCCAAGGAGCAGACGCATGTCCGACCTGCGCATCGTCATCGCCGGCGCTGGTGGCCGCATGGGCCGCACCCTGATCAAGGCCATCGCCGAGCAGACGGGGCTGGTGCTCGCCGGCGCGCTGGAGCACGCCGGCAGCGCCCATGTCGGTGCCGACGCCGGGGCGGTGGCGGGGATCGCCGCGCAGGGCGTGACGGTGGAGAGCGATGTCGCTCCCGGCGTCGCGGCCCTGCTGTCGGCGTCCGATGTGGTGATCGACTTCTCCTCCCCGGCCGCCTCGGTGCGGCTGGCGGAGCGGGCGGCCGAAACCGGCACGGCGCTGGTGATCGGCACCACCGGCTTCTCGGCCCAGGACAACGCGGCGCTGGCCGCTGCCGCCGCGCGCACCGCCATCGTGAAGTCCGGCAACATGAGCCTCGGGGTCAATCTGCTCGCGGCGCTCACGCGCCGGGTGGCCGCGAGCCTCGACGACAGCTTCGACATCGAGATCCTCGAGATGCACCACAGCAAGAAGGTGGACGCCCCCTCCGGCACCGCCCTGCTGCTGGGGGAAGCGGCGGCGCAGGGGCGCGACCGTGAGCTGGACGCGTGGTCGGAGCGCGGGCGCGACGGCCAGACCGGGGCGCGCAAGCCCGGCGCCATCGGCTTCGCCAGCCTGCGGGGCGGCTCGGTGGTGGGCGAGCACGCCGTGATCTTCGCCGGCCCGGCGGAACGCATCGAGCTGGTGCACAAGGCGGAGGACCGCATGATCTTCGCCCATGGCGCCCTGGTGGCGGCACGCTGGCTGAAGGGCCGCGCGCCGGGCCTCTATTCCATGGCCGACGTGCTCGGCCTTTCCGATTTCTGATTGGGTTGCGGAGCTTGTGATGTCCGACCGTATCCTCGTGCTCGTCCGCCACGGACAGAGCGAGTGGAACCTCAAGAACCTGTTCACCGGCTGGCGTGACCCGGCGCTGACCGAGCAGGGCGTCGCCGAGGCCAGGCGCGCCGGTGCCCGGCTGAAGGCGGAAGGCCTGGTGTTCGACGCCGCCTTCACCTCCGCCCTCACCCGCGCCCAGAACACCAGCGCCCTCATCCTCAACGAGATGGGGCAGGGCGCGCTGGAGCCGGTGCGGAGCGCTGCCCTGAACGAGCGCGACTATGGCGACCTCTCCGGCCTCAACAAGGATGACGCCCGCGCCAAGTGGGGCGAGGAGCAGGTGCATCTGTGGCGCCGGTCCTACGACGTGCCCCCGCCCGGCGGCGAGAGCCTGCGCGACACGGTGGCGCGGACGCTGCCCTATTACGTGCAGGAAATCCTGCCGAGCGTGCTGCGCGGCAACCGCACCCTGGTGACCGCGCATGGAAATTCCCTGCGCGCCCTCGTCATGGTGCTGGAACGGCACACGCCGGACAGCATCCTGAAGCGCGAGATCAGCACCGGTGCGCCCATCATCTACCACCTGAACGGCGATTCCACCGTGGCGGAGAAGCTCGACCTCGCCGCCTGAGCCGGGGCGGACCGCAGGACCCCCGCGCACCCGCGGAGGTCAGGGCGCCGGCGATGCGGCGCGACCGGATGACGCAACGGCCCCCGTCGCTGGCGACGGGGGCCGTTGCGTTTGAGGGGGCTAGTCCAGGAGGGGTGAAACCGCGTGGGTCCAGGTGCCGGGTTGGTCCCGGGGGCCGGTGGCGCCGCCGGCGGTGCTTGCGGCCGGGGGGCGGGGGTAGCGCGCGGCCAGCTCGTCCGCGCGCCGGGTGTTCCCGACGATCAGGCAGTGAGCCCGCGCCTCGAAATTGCCGATGCCCCGCGCGCCCTCGAACGGGGCGACGCTCTGGCAGTCGAAGTTGCGAAAGAGCAGGAAGCGCGACTGGGCTTCGTCGAGCTGGCCTTTCCAGCGGTTGCGTTGCGCCGGGGCGAGATCGTCGCGGCCCGAGATGACCCCCAGCGCATTGGCCACCGCCGCCTCCAGGGCCTGCTCGCTGGCGCGGATGGTGTCGTAGAGGCAGCGGCTGTAGGCCCCGGCGGGGATGGAATCGCGCGGGCAGGGCGCGGTTCCGGCGGGCGATCGGGGGGCGTCCGCCTGGGTGCCGGGTGGTTCGGACAGGGCCGTGGCCTCGGCGGACAGGACTGCCGGCTCCGGCGCGATATCCCGGGCCTCGGCGAGCGGGCCGGGCGCGAGGGCTGGCGCAGGGCCGGGCGGGTCAGGCCGCAGCGCCAGCATCACGAGCGGGCTGAGCGCCACCGCCAGCGCCCCGAGGGGGATCCCCCAGCGCCACCAGGGCGGTCTTGGCGCGCCGACGCGGGCGCGCCTGCCTGCAGTCATGGCTCAGCGGGCCACGCGAGGGCCGGGGCGCGCGACGGATGGGGTGAAGGGCATGGATCGTCCTCCCGACTGGGCGGCTCGCCGCCGCCGATGTGGGCGCAGGGCGGGCAAGCCGATGCGCCGTGCCGCCTGGATAGCATTTTCACGGCGGCATGGGGGAGGACGGCAAGGGAAAGCTGGCGCCGAGCGGCGCTGCCCCCTGTGCCGTGCGGGCGTTCGGCTGAAGCGGCCAGGGTAACCCGGGCGCCTCCGCCGGCGGAGGCCGGCGGCGCGGCGGACGGATCAGGCCGCCGCGAGGGCGGCGCGAGCGTGGGTGCGGATGCGTTCCACCATGGAGCGCAGGCCGTTGGAGCGCTGCGGCGTGAGATGGCCCTCCAGCCCGATCTGCCGGAAGATGCCGAGCACGTCGGTTTCCAGAATGTCCTTCGGCGACTGGCCGGACACCAGGGTCAGCAGCACCGCCACCAGGCCCTTGACGATATGGGCGTCCGAATCTCCCTGGAATTCGAGCACGGTGCCCTTGGGCGAGGTCTTCAGCTCGCCGATCAGCCAGACCTGGCTGGCGCAGCCCTGCACCTTGTTGGTGTCGTTGCGCTCGGCCTCTGGAAACGGCGGCAGGGCCTTGCCGAGCTCGATCACGTGCCGGTAGCGGTCTTCCCAATTGTCCAGAAACTCGAAATCCGCGATCAGGTCGTCCTTGGTGGTCATGAAACCGGTCCCTTCGTCCAATGCGCCGGGCCTATGGGTGGTGAGCAATGGGCGCCGCTGAGGCGGCGTGCTGTGCAATGCATCACCCAGCATATCGCGAGACCGGCGATGGGGCAAAAGGAACCTCGCGGCCCGGCGCGCCGGGCTGGCGACAAGGGACGTCAGAACTGGGACGTCAGAACTGGGACGTCAGCTCGGCTTCCTGGCCGGCGGCGGCTGGGGAGCGGGGCCGGCGGGCTGCACCTTGTCGCCGCCGCCCCAGGCGGGGGCGAGGTCCTGCGGCGTCAGTCCCTGGGCGCCGGCGCTTCCGGCGGCGGGGGCCTCGGCCGCCGGCGCGGCGTTGGGATCGTGGCTGGTGAGGGTGTCCGAGAGCCACTTGGCACCAGCCTGGGCCTTCTCGACGAGGTGGGTCGCCATCTGCCCGCCCACGGCGCAGGCGTCCGGCTGGCGGCTGCAGAAGCCGCGGGCGTCGGCGACCACGGCCTGGACCGCGCCGAAGGCATCGAACACATTGACGTCCTGGCCGCTGGTGCCCTTGAGGCCGAGCGGCAGCAGCAGGAGCACCAGGGCAACCCAGAACGCCACACGCAGCAGGAAGAACATGGCCCCCTCGTCAGGTCATGCCGCCGGCCGGTCCGCGCGGACCGGGGCCAGAGGCGCATCGCCTTGCGACCATACCATCGCCGCCCCGGCCGGTGGCGGCGCGCGGGCCGGGGCGGCCCCGTCTTTTCAAGACATCGTTAACGCTCGGGCCGGCGTGGCGGCTGCGGCTTAGCGTTCGCTTAAAGCCTGCGTGCCAGAGTGCAGCTATTCCACGACAACAGGGGAACGAGTCTCTCCCCATGCCGGCGTTTGAGAGGAACATGGTGCGGCCACGCGGTTTCGAGGGGCACGGCGACGCCGCGCCCGCGCTCGCCGGGCCGTCGCAGGCCGAGGCCGAGGGCCTGCCGCGCCTGGCCGTGCTCGGCCGCATGATGGCGGCGGTGCTCGGCGGGCTCGGCGCGCTGGCGCTGGCCAGCGCCGGAGCGGTGCTGGTGGCGCAGGCCTCGGGCCTGCTCGCCGGCGATCCGGCGGATGCGCTGTCGCTGCTGGCCGCCGGTCTGTTGTGCGGGGCGCTTGCGGCCATGGCGGCGGGCGTGGCGCGCGCCGCCAGCGGCGTCTCCGACGCCGAGCTGCGGACCGGTGCGGTGCTGGTGAGCGTGCACGACGCCCAGGGCGAGGTGGTGCGGCTGGAAAGCCAGGCCGGCGCGCTGGCGCGCACCCCGCGCGAGGCGCTGATGGGGCCGGCCCTGTTCGGCCGGGTGCTGGTGGCGGATCGTCCCGCCTTCCTGGCGGCGGTGCGGGTGGCCGCCCAGGGGCGCCGGACGGTGGCCTGCGACGTGCGCCTGAGCTGCACGCCGGAATCCGCCGGCACCGGCTTTCTGCCCCTGGAGATCCGTTGCCTGCCGGCGCCCGAGGGGCGGGCGCGGCTGGTCTGGCGCGAGGTCCGCGTGTCCCGCCAGAAGGTGGACGAGGAGGCCCGCGCCCGCGCCGACGCCGAGGCCGCCAACGCCGCCAAGAGCCGGTTCCTGGCCGCCATGAGCCACGAGCTGCGCACCCCGCTCAACGCCATTCTGGGCTTCTCGGAGCTGCTTGCCACGGACAGCGGCGCGCCCATGGACGACGCGCGCAAGGCCGAGTACGCCCGCATCATTCACGACAGCGGCCAGCACCTGCTGGGGCTCGTCAACGACATCCTGGACCTGTCCCGGGTCGAGGCCGGGGCCTATGCCCTGGAGCCGGAGGCCATCGACATCGCCGAGCTGGTGTCGGGCTGCGGCGAGATGGTGACGCTGGAGGCGACCCGCAAGGCGGTGCGGGTGCGCACGCTGGTGGCCTCCGCCTTGCCGCCGCTCGCCGCCGACCGGCGGGCGCTGCGGCAGATCGTGCTGAACCTCCTGTCCAATGCGGTGAAGTTCACGCCTGACGGGGGGCGGGTGCAACTGACCGCCCGGCGCCAGGCGGACCGGCTGGTGCTGCGCGTGCGCGACACCGGGCCGGGCATGCGGCCGGAGGATGTGGCGCGGCTCGGCGAGCCGTTCTTCCAGACCGGCGAACTGACCCAGCGGGCGCGCGGCAGCGGCCTTGGCCTTGCCGTGGTGAAGGGGCTGGTGAAGCTGCACGACGGCACGTTACGGGTGGAAAGCGCGCCCGGCCGGGGCACCACCGTGAGCGTGACGCTGCCGCTGGCGCCGGCGCGGCCGCTGGAGCGCGCCGCCGGCGCCTCACCCAGGAGCGAAGACAAGCGGGACGATGACGTGGTGGCGGCCTTTCCGGCGCGGCGCACCGCCGAGGCCCGCGCAAGGAGGATGGCATGAGGCTTGATACCGCACCCGCGCTCGCCGCGCCCGCCATCCATGTGGCCGACGACCCGTTCGCGCCGCCGCCACCGCGCGGCGACCGGCGCCTGAAGGTCCTGGATTTTCTGGTCGCCGCCGTGGTGGTGGCGGCCGGCGGCGCGGTGGTGGCGAATGCGCTGATGCTGCAGGCGCCGGCGCCTGGGGTGGCGCTGCTCGGGTCTGGCGCGCCGGTGGCCGGCGACAAGGCGAAGGCGGTGCGCAGCACCTCGATTCCGCTGCCGCCGGTCAATCCCAATGCCCGCGGCGCCGCCGGGGCAGCCGGCGCCAGCACCGGGGCGCTTGGCTATCTCGCCTCCAAGACCTCGGTCACCGGCATGACGCCGCCGCTGAAGCCGGTGAGCGCGGAGGAGGCGGCGGCCGGTGCCATCGCCGCGCCGCGTCCGGTGGCGAGCCTGCGCCCGTCGCTGAAGACCGGCGCCCTCGACGCCACCGGGCCCCTCAGCGTGCCCGCCGGCACCGCGTCCGCCGCATCGTCCGGCGATCCGCTGCCGATCCGGCCGCCGGCCGATGTGCCGTCGTCGCCGCGGGTGCTGGCGGTCCAGAGGGCCCTTGCCAAGCTCGGCTACGGACCGTTGAAGGTGAACGGCGCCATGAGCGCGGAGACCCGGCAGGCGATCCAGCGTTTCGAGCGCGACCGCAAGCTGCCGGCCGACGGGGAGGTGACGGACCGCCTGGTGCGCGAGCTGGGGGCGGTGTCCGGGCTGGCCATCAATTGAGGGCGTCGCGCCCGCGCCCACGGCGAACGGGTTCCCTCCCGCCGAGGGCCGGCTTATATGGACGGCCGATCTGCCACGCTCATGGGCCGGCGGGAGAGCCATGCGACTGAAAAGCGGCATATTCGTTTCGGCCCTGCTGCGGCGGGCCCAGGTGGAGGGCGCCTACGGCGTCGTCGCCCGGCGGGGCGCCGAGGAGGCGGGGGCGGTGTTCGTGAAGGTGACTCCCCTCGACGGCACCGCCGCGCTCTATGGCCCGGCGCCGCAGACCGCGTTCGGCGCCGACGACGCCGGTGACCGGAAGTTCTGCCTGCTGGTGCCTCCGGGCAGCCCCGAGGCGGAGGCGGATGCGCGCCTCGCCAGGGAGGCCCGCTTCGATCCGGACCTCTACGTGGTGGAGATCGAGGACCGCAAGGGCCGGCATTTCCTGGATGTGGTGGAGCCCTGAGGCGGGGCGCCGGCGCCGCTGCCCCGCGCGGTGCCGGCCGGGGGGGCGCCGTGTGCCGCAAGGGCAGCGTTCACACTCCGTTAAGCATCTTGAAACCATAACGGCGCGATCGACGTTGTGGTCATGGCTGCCGCACTGGAGGACCAGGGCATGAGCACTGTCATTGCATTTCCCTCGGCGCGCGCGGCAACGGACCGGTCCGCCAGCGTGGGTTCGCGGGTGGAGGTGTCGGGACCGCGGGTGGTGATCCTGCCGGTGGTGCGCATCGAGCGCCACGCGGAGTCGGCAGCCGCGCCGCCGCCGGCGGCGGCGGATCAGGCCCCGTGTCCGGTCGGTCGGGCGCGGGCGGAGCGCGGCGCCGGCCCCGCCGGTCGCTGCGGCTGAAGGGCGCGCGCCCGCTTCGGCATCATGGTCCGTTGGCGGAACCGCAGGTGGCCGCCTCCAGCTGGCGGCGCACAAGTTCGCGCATGCCGCGATCGCGGACGTGGGCCCGCACCAGCACGATGCCTTCCTGGGAGGGGGATTCGATCACCAGCCGGTCGGCGGCGGTGATTTCCTCGTCCTCCGGCAAGGCCGCCTTCTGGTTGGCGTTCATCAGGTCGAGCTCGATCACCTTGCCCGCCGCCTGGTCGGACAGCGCGTAGAAGGCCAGGCCCTGGTCGGTGTAGAACGACACCGAGGTATAGTCGGCGGTCGCCGGCACCCGCACCTTGAGCGGCTTGTCGTTGAGATCATAGAGGCACACGGCGGTCACGAACGCCGGGTCCTGCATGGGCAGCACCGCCGCGCCGGGCGTCGGGTCGGGCAGCGCCTTCATCTCGTTGCTGTCGATGAACTCGGAGAGGCGGGCGAAGGCATTGTGCTCCGCCAGCGACGGCATGGCCAGGATCGAGACGATATGGGCGATGGCCGCCAGCACCAGCGCCACGGCGATGGGCAGCAGCAGGCCCGCCGGCCACAGCCAGTTGACACGCTCCAAATGTCGCCGCACCCAGCCGCCCACGCGGGGGCCGACCGTGCCGGGCCGGGGCACGCGCAGGCTGAACGGATCGAACAGGCTCACGGGCAGGCCTCCTGCACGATGCGCGGCAGGGCGGTGGCGGCATCGCCGGCCCCGGAGGTGAAGGAGAACGGCGCGTCATAGAGCCGGAGCGCCACCTGCAGCCGGCCGCGGGCGCCGGTGGGCAGCCAGTTGCCGGGCCGAGCGCGGGGCGACAGGCGCACGTCGAGGGCGCCGTCGGCGGTGTACAGCGCCTCGGCGCTGGTGATGCCGTAGCGCTCCGCGTCGTTGGGGATGAAGCGGCCGGCCTCGTCCATCACGCTGAGTGTCCACAGCCGGGCCTGGGGCAGGGCGCCGACGATGCGGGTCTCGCAGCGGCCGTCCAGGGGTTGGCCCTTGTCGTCGGTGGTGGCGAGGAACAGCAGCCCGTCGGCCAACTCCAGCGGCAGCTCGCCGGACCGGGCCACGGCGGCGCGGGCATAGGGATCGGCCTTCACGGTGCCGGAGCGCGGCCAGCCGTGCCAGGCGCCGGCGCGCACCGTGTCCAGCCCGCGCGAATGGGTGACCATGAACAAGGTCACGCCCAGCCCCAGCACGATGGCGACGAGGAGGGTGAAGGCGAGAGGCAAGAGGCGCACGGCACCGTTCCGGCTATATCTCCCCCGCGAGGAGGCGCGACGCCCTTCAGTAGAGCACAATCGGCGCCGGGCAAAGGGACCCGCCGCCGTTCCCTGCGTGCGCGGCCGTCACATGTAGCGGGCGAGGAAGTCGCGGCTCTGCGGCGGCAGCTCTGCGGCGCGGCGCGCCAGGGGATCGAACAGCACCAGCACCGTGTCGGCGGTGGCGACGCAGGCGCCGTTCTGGAACAGCCCCTGCACGATGCCCACCGAGCTGCGGCCCAGGGATGACACGCGGGTGCCGATCTCCACCGTGCCCGGCCAGATGATCTCCGCCCGGTAGTCGAGGACCAGCCGCACGATGACGAAGGACAGGCCCTCCGGCGCCGCGCGGTGGCCGGGGCCGATCAGCATCTGGGAGCGGCCGGTCTCCAGGTAGCTGGAGAACACCGCGTTGTTGACATGGCCCTGCTTGTCGGTGTCGCCGAAGCGGATGGTGTCGAACGACTTCAGGGGAAAGTCGTCCAGGATCGGCAGCGGGGGCTTGGCGGGGGGGCTCATGCCGGCGCTCACGAGGCCGGGTCCAGGGCGCGCCAGCCGATGTCGGAGCGGTAGAAGCCATCCGGCCAGTCGATCCGGGCGATGGCGGCATAGGCCTTGTCCCGCGCCGCGCCGAGGCTGGCGCCGGTGGCGGTGACGTTCAGCACCCGCCCGCCGTTGGAGACGAGGGCCCCGCCCTTGCGCCGGGTACCGGCCTGGAACACCAGCACATCGTCGCGAGCCGCCGCGTCGAGGCCGGAGATCACGCTGCCGGTCTGGTGCGGGCCGGGATAGCCGCGGCTGGCATAGACCACGGTGATGGCGCTCACATCGTGCCAGGCGGGCGCGACCTCGGCGAGGCGGCCGGTGGCGGTGGCGTGGAGCAGCTCCACCAGGTCGCTGGCGAGGCGCGGCATCAGCACCTGGCATTCGGGATCGCCGAAGCGGCAATTGTACTCCACCAGCTTCGGGCCATCCTGGGTGAGCATGAGGCCGGCATAGAGCACGCCGCGATACGGCGTGCCGGCCGCCACCATGGCGCGGGCGGTGGGGCGGATGATCTCGTCGAGGGCGCGGCGCTCCAGCTCCGGGGTCAGCACCGGGGCGGGGGAATAGGCGCCCATGCCGCCGGTGTTGGGACCGAGGTCGCCGTCGAAGGCACGCTTGTGGTCCTGGGCGCTGCCGAACGGGATCACGGTCTCGCCGTCCACCAGGGCGAACAGGCTGGCTTCCTCGCCCTCCATGAACTCTTCCACCAGCACCTCGGTGCCGCCGCCGGTGAACACCTGCTCCACCGCCTCCACCGCCTCGTCCACGGTGAGGGCCACCACCACGCCCTTGCCGGCCATGAGGCCGTCGGCCTTCACCACGATCGGCGCGCCCTGGGCCCGCACGTAGGCGGTGGCCGCGGCGGCGGTGTCGAAGCGGCCGAAGGCGGCGGTGGGAATGGAATGGGCCTTGCACAATTCCTTGGTGAAGAGCTTGGAGCCCTCCAGCCGCGCGGCGGCGGCGGTGGGGCCGAAGGCGGGGATGCCGGCGGCGCTGAGACGGTCCACCAGGCCGGCCACCAGCGGCGCCTCGGGACCGACCACCACGAAGTCGATGTGATGGTCCTTGCACCAAGCCACCAGCGTGTCGTGCGCCGACAGGGGAATGCCTTCGATCAGCTCCGCATGCTCGGCGATCCCGGGGTTGCCCGGCATGGCATAGAACTGGCCGAGATTCCGGCTCTGCGCCAGCTTCCAGGCGAGCGCATGCTCGCGGCCTCCCGAACCGAGCAGCAGGATGTTCATCGGCGCTCCAGCCTCACGTCTTGTTGTTGATCGTTGAGGCTCTTCGCTATCGGCTCGGGCGCGCGCATACAAGGGCCTCGGCTCTGCGCTCGCCGCATGGGGGGGCGCCGGGCTATGCTGAAACTCCGCTTTCTGATTTGAATTGATTCGATGGTCGAGAGTCCCGAGCCGCGCGGCAACGCGCCCGAATGGAGCGTGTCCGAGCTGTCCGCCGCCCTCAGGCGCACGGTGGAGGAGGCCTATGGCCACGTGCGCGTGCGCGGCGAGATTTCCGGCTATCGCGGCCCGCATTCCTCGGGCCATGCCTATTTCAGCCTGAAGGATGCCGGCGCCCGGCTCGATGCGGTGGTCTGGAAGGGCACCTTCCAGCGCCTGCGGGTGCGCCCCGAGGAGGGGCTGGAGGTGGTGGCCATCGGCCGGCTCACCACCTATCCCGGCAAGTCCGGCTACCAGATCGTCATCGAGGCGCTCGAGTTCGCCGGTGCCGGCGCCATCATGGCCATGCTGGAGGAGCGGAAGCGCCGGCTCGCCGCCGAGGGCCTGTTCGACGCCGCCCGCAAGCAGGAGCTGCCCTATCTGCCCACCGTCATCGGCGTGGTCACCTCGCCCACCGGGGCGGTGATTCGCGACATCCTGCACCGGCTGGCCGACCGTTTCCCGCGCCGGGTGGTGGTGTGGCCGGTGCGGGTGCAGGGCGAGACCTCCGGCGCCGAGGTGGCGGCCGCCATTCGCGGCTTCAATGCTCTGCCCGAGGGCGGGCCGGTGCCGCGCCCGGATGTCATCGTGGTGGCGCGCGGCGGCGGCTCGCTGGAAGACCTGCTGGGCTTCTCCGAGGAAGCGGTGGTGCGGGCGGCCGCCGAGAGCGGAATTCCGCTGGTGTCCGCCGTGGGCCACGAGACCGATGTGACCCTCATCGATTTCGCCGCCGACGTGCGCGCGCCCACCCCCACGGCCGCCGCCGAAATGGTGGTGCCGGTGCGCGCCGACCTGGTGGCGGCGGTGGAAGGGCTCGGTGCCCGCCTGGCCGGCGCGCCGCTGCGGCTGCTGGACCGGCGCCGCGCCGACCTGCGGTCCCTGGCCCGGCTGCTGCCGACGCCGGAAGACCTGTTCGCCATTCCCCGCCAGCGCCTCGACGCGGTGGGCGACCGCCTGCCGCGCGCCCTGAAGGCCAATGCGGCGGCGCACCGGCTGCGCCTGCTCAAGGCCGGGGCGCGGCTGTCGCCGCTCGCCCTGCGCGGCCGCTTCGAGCGCGCCAGCGAGCGGGTCGAGGGCCTTGCCGGCCGGCTGGCGCGGGCGGCAGGCGCCACGCTGCGGCAGGCGCGCGAGCATCTGAAGGCCACAGGCCAGAGCTTCGCGGCGGCGCGGGGTGCCCATCTGCGGGCGCAGCGCGACCTCCACGCGCGGCGCGCCGAGCAGGTGGCGGCGCTGGCCCTGCGCGCCCGCCGCGCGGTGGACGGGCGGCTGCGCGACGAGGGGCGGCGGCTCGACGGAGTGTCGCAATTGCTCGGGGCTCTGTCTTATCACGGCGTGCTGGACCGTGGCTTCGCTTTGGTGCGTGACGGCGAGGGGCGGGCGGTGCGCCGGGCGGCGGCGCTGGGCGCGGGGGTGCCGATCGAGCTTGAGTTCGCCGATGGCCGGGTGACGGCGCAGACTCTTGCTGGAGGGCTGGGCGCGGCGAGCGGAGCGGAACCGGGGCCGGGCGCTTCGCCGCCCGTCGTGCCGTCCGACACCGGCCTCGCCACCGGGACCGGCGCGCCGCCGGCTCCCGTCCGCCGCGCGCCGGCGCGCCGGGGGCGGAAGCCGGACCCGGGGCCGACCCTGTTCGATTGAGGCCGCCATGGGATGGACGTCTTTGGTCCGGGCCTCTTTCGCCCGTCTCGGGGAGGGCCTATGCTCATCTCCCTTTTTCAGGACGTTTGGCAAAGTGATGAACCGATTTGAACGCTTCCCCGAGCCGCTCGGCGAGGCGGAGTTGCGGTATCTCGACGGGGAGTTCCGCATCGTCCGTCCGGGCAGCTTCGTGCGCTGCGCGGTGACCGGGCAGGCCATTCCCCTCGACGACCTGCGCTACTGGAGCGTGGACCTGCAGGAAGCCTATGTGAGCCCCGAGGCGGTGCTGGCCCGTGTCCAGGAGCGCGGCCGCCCCGTCGGCTGAGCACGCCTGCCCGCTCGCGGCTGGCGGCGGAGGATGGAACTGCCCTGGCGGGACAAGCCTCGTTCCCCCGGGCGCGGATGCTCCTTGCCGCGGGTGGTGGCGCCGTCATGGCGCCTTCCGACCTTGCGGACGGGCCGGCTTGGGCGCGCACATGCCGCGGGGCATGGCGTCACTATCGGGCGGCGATGCGCGGCCGCCTGCCCCGGTCATCGGTCGATCACGGCGCTCGCGGCCGGCTCGCGCACATCCGGCAAGGGCCGGCGGGTTTCCGGCCTGTCTCGGCGTGCCGGGCGGTGGGGACCTCCTGTCCCGCCCGGGCAGGGCTGCGCGGAGGTCAGGCGGCTTTCCCAACACCGATGGGGAGCCGGAGAGATGCCTTGCGCCAGATACGCGGCGCCGATCCAGGTTGCCGTCCGTTGCGTGTGAGGGCGTGGTCAGGTCCGTCCGGCCTCAAATCCTTCTGGCCCCGAATCCGTTTCGCCTGAAACCCCTCGGGCTTCGGTTTTGTGGCCTCGCATGTCTTGGCCGCAGGTCCCCTCGATGGCGGTGTTGCCGGCGAAGGGGGGAGGCTTGCCCCGCGGCGGGGCCGGGGGCGATAGCGCGCGTCAGCGGCGCGCGCGTGCGCGCGTTGCCGCGAGTTCCAGAAGCGCATCGAGGGCCGCCGGCACGTCTGGCGCGAGTGTCACGGGCAGGACGGCGATCCCGTCGCGGAGCGCGCTCAGGTCCGGCGTGCCGAGGCGCGCCATGTCCTTGCTGGTGGTCACCAGGGTCGCGCCGGCGCGTTCGGCCGCTCGTTTCAGCGCGATGAGGTCCGCCAGGGCGAAGCGGTGGTGGTCGGGGAAGACGGTGCGGGCGCGCAGGTCCAGCCCGTTCCGCTCCAGGGTTGAGAAAAACTTCTCCGGCCGGCCGATGCCGGCGAAGGCGTGCAGCGGCCGGCCTCGCAGCGCCGCCACCGCCGACGGGCATGGTGCCAGACGGGCGCGCAGCACGGTGCGGCCAAGCCCCTCGGCCACCCGGGCCACCTGCTCGCCGGCCGGCCCCGTGCCGATCAGGAGCACGGCATCGGCGCGGGCGACCTGCGGCGCCAGCGGCGCCCGCAGCGGGCCGGCCGGCAGCACCGCGCCGTTGCCGACCCCCACGGCGGCGTCCACCACCAGCAGGCTTGCGTCCTTGGCGAGGCTCGGATTCTGGAACCCGTCGTCCATGACGATGTGGCTCGCCCCCTCGGCCACCGCCCGGCGGGCGCCGCCGGCGCGGTCGCCGCCGGCGACAAGGGTCGGGGCATGGCCGACCAGCAGCAGGGCCTCGTCGCCCACTGCGTCGGCATCGTGACGGAGCGGATCGACCAGCACCGGGGCGGTGACCGCGCCGCCGTGCCCGCGCAGCAGCGCGAACGGCCGGCCACCCGCGGCGGCGAGGCGGTCGAGGCACCAGATGGCGGTGGGGGTCTTGCCGGCGCCGCCCACGGTGGGATTGCCGATGCAGATCACCGGCACCGGCACCTGTTCGCCCCGCCGCGCCATGCGGTGGAGAGTGGTGGCGCCGACCATGGCGCCGATGGGTGCCAGCAGCGCCGAGGCGAGCCCCGGCGGACGCCACCAGAAGCCGGGGGCGCGGCCTTTCATCGGTTCTGGAGGCGGATGTGGATGAGATAGGGCTCGATGGCCCGCAGCGTATGGTCCAGGGCGCCGCCGAGGGCTTCCAGCGTCTTCAGCCCCTGCGCCGCCGCCTGGGCGCGCAGGTCGGGGTCGCGCAGCAGGGCGAGGGCGGTGCGGGCGAGGGTTTCGGCATCGCTTATGGGCAGGGCGCCGTAATGGCTGTCGAGATGGGTGTAGGTCTCGGCGAAATTTTCCACGTGGGGGCCGTGCAGCACCACCGAGCCGAGCTTCACCGCCTCGATCGGGTTCTGGCCGCCATGGGCCACCAGCGAGCCGCCCACGAAGGAGACCGGCGCCAGCCGGTAGAACAGGCCAAGCTCGCCCACCGTGTCCGCCACGTAGAAATCGGCATCCGATGCCGGCAATTCGTCGCGGCTGCGCTGGGCGGCGGCCCAGCCGGCGGCCTCGGCGCGGGCGACGATGGCATCGCCCCGCTCGGGATGGCGGGGCACGATGACGGTGAGCAGCTCCGGAATCTGCTCGGTCAGCAGCGCGTGCGCCTCCATCACCAGCTCGTCCTCGCCGGTATGAGTGGAGGCGGCCAGCAGCACCGGGCGGTTGCCGATGCTCTCGGCGAACTCGGCGAAGTCGTCCGGGTCGGCGCCCGGCGGCGGCACGTCGAACTTGAGGTTGCCGCACACCTCCACCCGCTCGGCGCCGAGGGCGCGGAACCGCAGTCCGTCCTCGTCGCTCTGGGCGAGGCACAGGTCCACGCGGGAGAGCAGGGCACGCGCGCTGTCCGGCAGCTTGGCCCAGCGCTGCGCCGAGCGCGGCGACAGGCGGCCGTTCACCAGCACCACCGGCGTCTCGCGCCGGCTCAGCTCGGACAGCAGGTTGGGCCATAGCTCGGATTCGGCGAGCAGCACCAAGTCCGGCCGCCAATGGTCGAGGAAGCGTTTCACGAAGCCGGCGGCATCCAGCGGGCAGAATTGGTGGATCACCCCGTCCGGCGCGCGATGGGCGGCGATCTTGCTGGATGTGAGGGTGCCGGAGGTGAGCAGCACCTCGAAGCCGCGCGCGCGCAGGCGCTCGATCAGCGGCAGCACGCAGGTCACCTCGCCGACGCTGGCGCCATGCACCCAGATCAACGGGCCGTCGGGCCGCTCCGCGCTGGCATAGCCGCGCCGCTCGGACAGGCGCTGGGGGTCTTCCTTCCCCTTGCGCACGCGGTAGCTGAGCCAGGCGGGCGTGAGCAAGGCGGCGGCGGAGCTGGCGCTTCGATAGAGGCGCAGGGTGACGGGCAGCGTGCGCGAGCGCTTCATGCCAGCCTCGAGCGGGCCGTGGCGGCGCGGCCATGGGCCAGCGCCTCGGCGCGCCGGGTCACGGCCTCCAGCCGGGCCTGGAGTTCGTCACGGGCGGCGGCGAGGCCGGCGTCATCCAGGTCGCGCGGCACGAACAGCGGCGCGCCCACCACGGCGGCGCCACGGCCGAACGGCAGGTTCAGGCTGGCGCGGTCCCAGCTCTTCAGGGTGATGCGGTGTCGGGTGGCCATGGCGACCGGGATGATAGGCCGTCCGGAGTACCGTGCAATAGTAACGACCCCGAGCCCGGCCTTGCGCGCGATCTTGGGCACGTCGGCGGTCATGGCTACGTTGATGCCGGCCTCCAGCGTGGCGAGCAACTCATAGGTGGCCGAGACCGCGCCCTTGCGGTGGAAGTCGCGGCGCGAGGTGGCGCCCGAGCCGCGGATGGTGCCGACGCCCAGCCGCTCGGCGGCAATGGCGTTGATCTCCGCGTCGGCATGGCGCGAAATGAGCACCTTGGCGCGGTGGTGGGGCTTGCGCGCGAACGGGGTCAGGAAGTGCTGGCCGTGCCAGAAGGTGAGGATGGCCGGCAGGTCCGCGTCGATGGTGTCGAAAATGTCGGGCGGTTCGATGACGAACCGCGTGGTGCGGGCCACCAGCTTGAAGTATGAAGCAAAAGTCGTCCCCGCCGCGAGTTGAAACGCGCGGTTGGTCCTCAGTCGCCGCCACATTGTTCTTTTTGCTCGCTGTCGTGAGAGGCATGCGGCCATGGATGGCCGCGCACGGCGTCATCCATAGCCGCTCTCGCGCTCCAGTCCAAGGGCGGGAGCGCGCGGGTGCCTGCCCGGCGGGCATTTCGGCTGGCGGCGCGTGGGCTGGCCGCGCGCCGGCAGCGCGTGTTCAGCCCCCTCAGCTCCGCCCTCCCCAGCTCAGCCCTCCCCAGCTCAGCCCTCCCCAGCTCAGCCTTCCTGGGCCGTGCCGGTCTCGGGGTCCAGCAGGCGGTGCAGGTGGACCACGAAATAGCGCATCATGGCATTGTCCACGTTCTGCTGGGACTTGGCCTTCCAGGCCGCCGCCGCGCTGGCATAGTCGGGAAAGATGCCGACGATGTCGAGCTTCGACAGGTCCTTGAAATCGGTGCCGTTGAGGGAGATGAGCTCGCCGCCGAAGACGAGGTGAGGCAGTTGCTTGCTGGTCATGGCGTGTCCGACTGGTGGGTCAGGGGCGGGGTTGGGCCGCACCGTGTGGGGCGGCGAAAAGCTGGGCGCGGGCGGCGGCGGCGAGCGCCACCGGATGCAGGGCGCGGCCCGCGCACAGCAACGGCGCGTGGCGCGGCACGGGACGGTTGTAGACGAGCGGCGCGGCGTCGAAGGTGGTGAGGCGCCCGTCGGCTTCCTCCACCAGCAGGTCGGCGGCGGCCAGGTCCCAGTCGTGGCTGTCGGCGCGGGACACGGCGAGGTCGACCTCGCCGGTGGCCACCCTGGCGATGCGCAGCGCCAGGGAATGTCCGCGCGGCAGGCGGGCGATGGCGGCGGTGCGGGCGATGGCGTCGAGGGCATCGGCGGGGCCGGCGGCGCGGGCACCCTCCAGCTCGGCACGGGGGGCGACCTTCACCCTGACGCCGTTGCGCCGGGCGCCGGCGCCGCGGCGGGCGACGAACATTTCGTCGAGCATGGGGGCGAACAGGGCCGCCAGCAGCGGCCGTCCATCCTCCACCAGCGCCACCGAAACCGCCCAGTCGGGGGCGCCGTTCATGTAGCCGCGGGTGCCATCGATGGGGTCCACCACCCACACCCGGCGGGCATCGAGGCGGGCCGGATCGTCGGCGGTCTCCTCCGACAGCCAGCCATAGCCGGGGGCGAGGGCGGTGAGGTGCCGGTGGAGGAAGCGGTCAACGGCGAGATCGGCCTCGGTGACCGGCGACTGGTTGTCCTTGGTCCAGGTTTTCAGGCCGGCGCCATACATGGAGCGGGCCAGTTCCCCGGCGCCCGCGACCACCTCGGCGAGGTGGCGGGCCAGGGTTTCGTCGTCCGGGCGCGGGGTGCTGGCCCCTCCGGCGGCGGCGCTGACAGGCTCTAGGCTCATGGTGTCGCCACATAGGAGGACGCGGGCGCGAAGGCAATGCGCCTTGTGGCTGCTAAGCGCCTGAAAAGTGGGCTAATGACCGGCGTCAAGGTGTGAAACACATCGCAATTCATTGGTATACAACGAAGAAAATTTCTGCCACGGGGAGGGGGTGAACTTGCCTCATTGTTGTGCATGCCTAAGGGAAGATCAGTCGCAGGACGGTTGGCGCGAACGTGTCGAGGGCAAGGCCGGCGAACAGGATGAGGCCGGCGTCGCGGTTCGACCGGAACAGGGTGAGACAGCGCCCGGAATCATCAATGTCGAGCTTGGCCACCTGCCAGCGCAGGTGCAGCGCGAAGCCGATCAGGCCCAGCATGGCGAACAGGCCGGTGGGCACCAGCAGGAAGGCGCCGGCGAACAGCATCACCACCAGCGTGTAGCTGAGCGCCACCGCCAGGCCGGTGTTGCGCCCGAACAGCAGCGCCGTGGAGCGCACGCCGACGATGGCGTCGTCCTCGCGGTCCTGGTGGGCGTAGATGGTGTCATAGGCGAACACCCACACCACCGAGCCGGCGAACAGCAGCAGCGCCGGGTCGGAAATGGTGTCGAACACGCTGGCCCAGCCCATCAGCGCGCCCCAGGAAAAGGCGATGCCCAAGGTGAGCTGCGGCACCGAGGTGATGCGCTTCATGAGCGGATAGACCGCCACCACGCCGAGCGAGGCGATGCCGGTGACGACGGCGAAGCGCGGCAGGCACAGCAGCACCGCCAGGCCCACCAGCGCCTGGAACACCAGGAAGGCGAGGGCGGCCGGCACCCCCACGGCACCGGAGGCGATCGGGCGGGAACGGGTGCGCGCCACGGCGCGGTCGATCCTGCGGTCGAGAATGTCGTTCCAGGTGCAGCCGGCACCACGCATGGCCACCGCCCCGATGGCGAACAGCCCCAGCAGCACCGGGTCGGGATAGGGTGCATCGGCGGCGATGGCGGCGAGCGCCGTGGACCACCAGCAGGGCAGCAGAAGCAGCCAGGAGCCGATGGGCCGATCCAGCCGGGCCAGATGCAGGTAGGGGCGCACCAGCGCGGGGGCGTGGCGATCCACCCAATTGTCCGGGGGCGCGTCGGCGACGGTGGCTCCCACGGAGCCGTCCTGCGTGCTCAAGGCGGCGCCTATTTCTGGAGGACGTTGCCGCTGAGGGTGTCGAACACGCCGCTCTTGCCCTCGCCGCCGGACCCGAGAGAATAGCCGGTGGTGACGCCGAGCGCGCTGGACAGGGAGCCCTGGGCCGGGGGCTTCACCGGCCCGCCGCCGCCCTGCACACCGCCGTTGGCGGCGGCCTGGCACACCTTGTCACGGATCTCGTTGGTCTTCTTCTGGCTGGTTGCCGCCTGCTTGATCGCCTGCTCGGGGATCTGGCACCAGTCCTTGTTCTCGGTCAGGAACTTGACCCACTTGGCCTCGGCCGTGGAGAAGGCGCGGAACAGAGGACACAGGGTCTGCGGGTCGGCCTTCTTCTTGCCGGCCTCGTTCAGGGCCTTGCCCCGCTGTTCCAGCTCCGAGCGTGCGGCGACCACGTCGCTCTGGCAATCCGCCCACGCCGTGGCGATGGAAAGGGCGCTCACGACGGCGACCGCCGCAACCCCGAGCGTCATCTTCTGCATCGCGCACAGCCTCATCTGTTGTCCGCCCCTTGCGGGCTCTTGATATACAGAGCGCAGACATGGGGCAATATCGCGGCGAACCCGGCGCAAATGCCGAAGGACGCAACGGCAGCCTGGCACGAAGGTCCTAACATGCGCTTGCCGCGCGGTGAAGGCCGCTGTCTTGCGCTGGTTCCGCGCCGGCGCGATCCGGCGCCGCGCTTGCCAGGGCGGAGGCGCCAGGACGGACGCGCGCGGGTGGCGGGAGGGCGAGGCGAGGATGGCGGGGCGGCGCTTCCGCGCCGCCAATCGTGACGCGATCAGCGCTTGACGGCATGCGGCGGCGTCGGTACGTTCGCGCAACTTTTGGAAGGGACTGCGTCGCCATGCGCAATATCGTTATTCTTCTCGTATCCGGGGGCGCCACGATCGGCCCAGCCTGAAGCGGCTGTCTCGAACGAACGTGGCGCGCGACGAGGGGCCCTTGGGGCCCCTTCGTCGTTTCTGAACCGCCGCGCGCCTTCGGTTCGCGGCATCGCGCGATGACTGCAAGAGGTTCGGCGCCATGCGCCGCGGGAGTTCCAACGCCATGACCAGTGTCCCCACTGCCAGCGTCACCACCACCAGCGCCACCACCGCCACCACCGCCAGCGCGACCCCGTCGGGCCCGGCCACCGGCCGGACCATGACCGGCGCCGAGATGGTGATCCAGGCCTTCGCCGACCAGGGGGTCGCGCACATCTTCGGCTATCCCGGCGGCGCCGTGCTGCCGATCTATGACGCGCTGTTCCACCAGGATGCCATCGAGCATATCCTGGTGCGCCACGAGCAGGCGGCGGTGCATGCGGCGGAGGGCTATGCCCGCTCCTCCGGCAAGGTGGGCGTGGTGCTCGTCACCTCCGGCCCCGGCGCCACCAATGCGGTGACCGGGCTTGCCGACGCGCTCATGGATTCGATCCCGATCGTCTGCATCTCCGGGCAGGTGGCGACCCACCTCATCGGCAACGACGCGTTCCAGGAGTGCGACACGGTGGGCATCACCCGTCCGTGCACCAAGCACAACTATCTGGTTCGCGACGTGAACGACCTGGCGCGCACGCTGCACGAGGCGTTCTACGTGGCGCAGAACGGGCGGCCCGGCCCGGTGGTCGTCGACATTCCGAAGGACGTGCAGTTCGCCACCGGCACCTATGTCGGCCGCGAGAACATCCAGCACAAGACCTACCGGCCCAGGCTCGACGCCGAGGATGCGCAGATCGCCGCCGCGGTGGAGCTGATCGCCTCCGCCAAGCGGCCGATCTTCTACACCGGCGGCGGCGTCATCAACTCCGGGCCGGAGGCGAGCCGCCTGCTGCGCGCCTTCGCCCGCGCCACCGGCGTGCCGGTCACCTCCACCCTGATGGGCCTCGGCGCCTTTCCGGCGTCCGATCCGCAGTGGCTGGGCATGCTGGGCATGCACGGCACCTATGAAGCCAACTTCGCCATGCACGACTGCGACGTGATGGTGTGCATCGGCGCGCGTTTCGACGACCGGATCACCGGCCGTCTCGATGCCTTCGCGCCGGGGTCGAAGAAGATCCACATCGACATCGACCCGTCGTCCATCAACAAGAACGTCAAGGTGGACCTGCCCATCATCGGCGACGTGGCGCGGGTGCTCGGCGCCATCTCCCGGGCGTGGGAGGCCCGCGGCCTCAGCCTCGACAAGGCGGCGCTGGAGTCCTGGTGGGCGCAGATCGATCGCTGGCGGGCGCGCAACTGTCTCGCCTATCGGGCCTCCGACAGCATCATCAAGCCGCAATACGCCATCGAGCGGCTCTACAATGCGGTGAAGGACAAGGACGTCTACATCACCACCGAAGTGGGCCAGCACCAGATGTGGGCGGCGCAGTTCTTCCACTTCGAGGAGCCGAACCGGTGGCTGACCTCCGGCGGCCTCGGCACCATGGGCTATGGCCTGCCCGCCGCCATCGGCGCGCAGAAGGCGCACCCCGGCGCGCTGGTGGTGGACATTGCGGGCGAAGCCTCGATCCAGATGAACATGCAGGAAATGTCCACCGCCATGCAGTTCGACCTGCCGGTCAAGGTGTTCATCCTGAACAACAAATACATGGGCATGGTGCGCCAGTGGCAGGAGCTGCTGCACGGCGGGCGCTACTCCCATTCCTATTCCGAGGCGCTGCCCGATTTCGTGAAGCTGGCGGAGGCCTATGGCGGCGTCGGCATCCGCTGCGACACGCCGGCTGACCTCGACGCGGCCATAAAGGAGATGATCACGGTGAAGAAGCCGGTGATCTTCGACTGCATCGTGGACCAGCAGGAGAACTGCTTCCCCATGATCCCCTCGGGCCGCGCCCACAACGAGATGATCCTCGGCGACATGGCGGTGGATCTCGACGCGGCCATCACCGACGAGGGCAAGATGCTGGTGTGAGCCGGCCGCCGCCACCGTCCTTCGGCCCTCCCCCGCGCGGGGGAGGGATTTTCCGCCGCCTCCCATTTCGAGCCATCCATGTCTGAAGCTCCCGAGACCATCGAGCGCCACACCCTCTCGGTCCTGGTGGACAACGAGCCGGGCGTGCTCGCCCGCGTCATCGGCCTGTTCTCCGGCCGCGGCTACAATATCGACAGCCTCACCGTGTCCGAGGTGAGCCGGGAAAGCCACCTGTCCCGCATCACCATCGTCACCACCGGCACGCCCATGGTGATCGAGCAGATCCGCAACCAGCTCGACCGGCTGGTGCCGGTGCACCGGGTGCAGGACCTCACCGTGGAGGGCTTCGGCCTGGAGCGCGAGCTGGCCATGGTGAAGGTGCGCGGCACCGGGGAGGCACGCTCCGAGGCGCTGCGTCTCGCCGAGGCGTTCCGCGCCCGCGTCATCGACGCGACGCGGGAGAGCTTCGTGTTCGAGATCACCGGCAAGACCGACAAGATCGACCAGTTCGCCCACCTGATGGAGCCGCTCGGCCTGGTGGAGGTGGCGCGCACCGGCGTGGTCGCCATCTCGCGCGGGCCCAAGGCCCTGTGAGAGAGCGCTGAAACCCCATTCCCATCGGCCGCGATCCGGTGCAAAGACGCCGGCGCGGCCAATTGAATTCAAAAACGACGCCCGTAAGGAGACACTGATGCGCGTTTATTATGATCGCGATGCCGACCTGAACCTCATCAAGGGCAAGAAGGTCGCTGTCATCGGCTACGGCAGCCAGGGCCACGCCCATGCGCTCAACCTGCGCGATTCCGGCGTGAAGGATGTCGCGATCGCCCTGCGTCCCGGTTCGGCCACCGCCAAGAAGGCCGAGGCCGAGGGCTTCAAGGTGCTCTCCCCCGCCGAGGCCGCCAAGTGGGCCGATGTGGTGATGATGCTCACCCCCGACGAACTCCAGGGCGACATCTATCGCGACAGCCTGCACGACAACCTGAAGGAAGGCGCGGCGCTGCTGTTCGCCCACGGCCTCAACGTGCACTTCAACCTGATCGAGCCGCGCAAGGACCTCGACGTGCTGATGGTGGCCCCCAAGGGCCCCGGCCACACCGTGCGCTCCGAATACCTGCGTGGCGGCGGCGTGCCCAGCCTCATCGCCATCGCCCAGGACGCCTCGGGCAATGCCCATGACCTCGGCCTGTCGTACGCCTCCGCCATCGGCGGCGGCCGCGCCGGCATCATCGAGACCACCTTCAAGGAAGAGTGCGAGACCGACCTGTTCGGCGAGCAGGTGGTGCTGTGCGGCGGCCTGGTGGAACTGATCCGTGCCGGCTTCGAGACCCTGGTGGAAGCCGGCTACGCCCCGGAGATGGCCTATTTCGAGTGCCTGCACGAAGTGAAGCTGATCGTCGACCTCATCTATGAGGGCGGCATCGCCAACATGAACTACTCCATCTCCAACACCGCCGAATATGGCGAATACGTCACCGGCCCGCGCATCATCACCCCCGAGACCAAGGCGGAGATGAAGCGGGTGCTCACCGACATCCAGTCCGGCAAGTTCACCCGCGACTGGATGCTGGAGAACAAGGTGAGCCAGACCTCGTTCAAGGCCACCCGCGCCCGCGTCAACGCCCACCCCATCGAGGAAGTCGGCGAGAAGCTGCGCGCCATGATGCCCTGGATCAAGGCCAAGGCCCTGGTGGACAAGACCAAGAACTGAGGGGCGGTTATCCCCGAAGTTATCCCTGTTCCCTTTCCACCGCTCTCGTTATCCCCAATAAGGTTGCAGTGGGGGTGGGAAGCAGTCGGCTCCGACCGACTCTCCGGAGTGAGGTTGTCTATTCTGAGGTGAATTGCTGATTGGCGAGACACTTCATGGGCGAGACGGACGATCTCGAATGGGATGACAACAAGGATGTGGCAAACCGTGAGAAGCACGGTTTGCCACTCTCCATTTCCAGCCGCCTGTTCGACGGTCGCCCACGCCTCGACCGGCAGTCTTCCAAATCTCCGGACCCCGAGATGCGCTTCGAGACTCTCGCCGCCATCGGTGAGGATGTGCTATTGTGCGTATGGACATGGTGGAAGGGTCGGCGTCGCGCCATATCCTTGAGAATGGCGAAGCGGAGTGAGCGGCGTGCCTACCAAGAAGCAATTGGAGGAAGCTGACCGAGCGATCCAGGAGGTCGACTGGGACAAGCTGCGCGCCATGTCGGACGACGAAATCCGCGCGCACTGGGCCTGGGACACGGATATGACCTGGCCCACGGACGAGCAACTCGCCGAGTTCGATCTCGTCATCCCGGCCAAGAGCCGGCGCAAGCCCCCCAAGGAAGCGGCAGAGTAAGAGCGGGTTTCTCTGCACCCCCTTCTTTGCGTCACCGCAGGCCCCAGATGGGTCCGGGATCACGTGATGGCGCGCGCGGCCGGGTTTCGACGCCACAGCAGATCCTCAGGCTTCCGGAAATTTCTGCGGCGGTGGGGTATCCGCGCGGCGGTGACCGCAGGCGGCGGTGCGACGGCGTGCCTGGTGCGGCGCTTGGCTTAAATCAGAATAACTAAAAACAATAATTCAATTTAAATTCGTTCTCGAAAACGCGTTTATTCGATGGTTCGCCAGCTATCATAAGTTTTTCTTTGACACAATTCGGTGTTGTCCTATCTTGTGAACACTTGAGCCATTTTTTAGGCTTCGAGTGTTGAAGATTTGGGTGCCCACCTCTGCGCGCGGCGCCCGTCATCTGATTTTGAACAATTCAATAAAGAGACTCGACCCATGAATGTTACCGTCATCTTCGGATCGGACGGCGGCGCGACCAAGGGTGTCGCCTCCAAGATTTCCAAGAAGTGCCAGGGCCGCAGCGTCGACATCAAGGCCGCCACCAAGGCCGATTTCGAGGGGTGCGACCTTCTGATCCTCGGCTCGCCCACCTATGGCGACGGCACCCTCCAGACCGATTGGGAAGAGAACATCGACAAGCTGCGCGGGGCCAAGCTGGGGGGCAAGAAGGTCGCCCTGTTCGGCACCGGCGACCAGGCCACCTATCCGGAGAGCTTCGTGGATGCCATGGGCATCCTTTATGACGAGGTGACCGAGCTCGGCGCCGTGGTGGTCGGCTTCACCGACACTGCCGGGTACGACTACTCGAACTCCACCGCCGAGCGGGACGGGCAGTTCGTTGGCCTTGCCCTGGACCAGGACGGCCAGTCGGGCATGACCGAGAAGCGGGTCACGGCATGGCTCAGCAAGCTGCTGTAGATCCGGTCGCGCTCCGGCTCTTTCACCACCACCTGTACGAATACGGGCGTGGTGTGCGGGGCCTGTTCCTGATGACCCTCGGGCTCATCGAATCCGCTCCCGTCGTCGCGAAGCTTCGCGACGACGGCATCGACCACTTCGTGCAGAAGGTGGGGTCCTCCAAGGTCAATGTCTTCTTCGGCCGGGAGGCCTATGTGGCGGTGGCGCGCAGCTTCGTCACCAAGCCGCTCAACCTCCTGAGCCCGGAGGAGGATTTCATGCTGGGCACCCTGCTCGGCTATGACCGGGAGCAGCAGTGCCGCCGCTTCCTGGGCAAGCTCGCGGCCGAGGCCGCGCGCTGCCCGCTGGCGATCGCCGCCGAATGAGCGCCGCATCTCCGCCGGGCGCGGCGGAGATGCGGTGGCGTGAGCGCCATGGGCGTGCTGCTCGCGCGGTCCAGGGGCCCGGGTCGTCGGCGGGACGCATCATTCGTCACGGGGGAACCGCATCGCCGCGCGCGCCGGCTTTCGGATGCGGTTCGCCTGGCCTCTGGCGCGATCGGGCGGTCCTTCCCATCGGCGCGCGGTGTTTCGAGGGGGCCGCCGACGCGCGGCCCGGCATTGCACCTGCCGGCGCCGATGGTGCGCCCGGCCCGCGCCTGCTTGCCGTATCAGCCCTCCGTTCGCATGGCGTGCCACCCCGGCCGGTTCCGGGCGAAATGGCGCGTCCCTCACTTCCGTCGGAGCCGCAGCCCTGGGGCGAATCACCTCCGCGCGGGGCGCGGCGCCACACGTCCAAGATCAGTGCGCTCGACCGATGGGCGTTCGGTCAACCCCGCACGGCGCCGGCGTGAATTCCCTGCAGACGAACCGGTTGTGGACGAATCCACCGCGCAGGGCTGTCGACGCGGGTGCTCAGCATCAGCTCGTGGTTCCAGCCTGTGGCGCCGGCATCTGGCTCGGGTCGGAGACCGGGCCCGTGACCTCAGGTGGCGGCGTCGGAATAGCGGGTGGCCAGCGGCAGCGAGGCGGAGGCGAGCAGGGACCGGTAGCGGCGGCGCGCGTCCCTGGCGGTGCCGTTGTCGGCGATGGCCGCCTCCTGCAGCTCGGCGATGGCCCACGGGTTGGGCTCCACCGGCAGGGCCACGATCTGCGGCGCGGCGTGGGAGGTGATCTCGATGATGTCGTGGGCGGTCAGCGCCTGCAGGGCGTGGGCGGCGAGCTGCCGCTGGTAGGCGCGCCGTTCCGGCGCGATCTCCTCCCACGGCTCCAGCAGCGGATAGCGGGTGCGGGAAAAGGCGTGCATCGCCCGCGCCATGCGCTCCACCATATCCGCCGAGATCATCCCCAAAGCCCTCATGGTCCTTTGACCCACGGGTCATGAAGGTGCCCTGAAGGGGTTTCATCATGGTTGCGAAGCGGGGCGACTTTGTCCCATGGTCAACGAAACATGAATGCTGGCGGGGCGTCTCGGCGCCGCCGGCGCCAATCGGCGGGAGACGGACGGATGGCGGTGACCCTCGACACGCTCAAGGTGAAGCTGTTCACCGACGGCGCGGACAAGGCGCAGATCGTGGACATGGCCCGGCACGGTCACATCGCCGGTTTCACCACCAATCCCTCCCTGCTGCGCAAGGCTGGCGTCACCGACTACGAGGCCCACGCCCGCGCCCTGGTGGAGGCGGTGCCCGACCGGCACCTGTCGTTCGAGGTGATCGCCGACGACGTGCCGGAGATTCGCCGCCAGGCGCGGCTGATCGCCAGCTGGGGCGCCAATGTCTATGTGAAGCTGCCGGTCTGCCTGACCTCCGGCGAGCCGCTGTTCCCGCTGGTGCGCGAATTGTCGTCCGCGGGCGTCAAGGTGAACCTGACCGCCGTGTTCGATTTGCCCCAGGTGGAGGCGGGCGTCGCCGCCCTGGCCGGCGGGGCCCCGGCCTGCATCTCGGTGTTCGCCGGCCGCCTCGCCGACCTCGGCCTCGACTACGCGCCGGCGGTGGCGCGGGCGGTGGAGCTGGCGCGCCAGACCGCCAATGTGGAGGTCATCTGGGCCTCCACCCGCGAGGTGTGGAACGTGATCGAGGCCGACCGCATGGGCTGCCACATCATCACCGCCCCCGCCGACGTGCTGAAGAAGCTGCCGGACCTGGGCACCCGCACCGCGGCCGAGCTGTCGCTCGGCGCGGTCAAGGCGTTCCGCGCCGATGTCGAGGCGGCCGGGCTCGCTTTGCATATCCCCGGCCGTGAGGCCGCCGCGTGAGCGAGCGCCATTGCGCCGGCGGCATGCGCTGGTAGACTGATCTCCAAGGCGCAGCCAGGGTGCGGCGTGCACGCTGGCCTGAGCGCACATTCCGCCTTTTGGCGAGGGGATCGACATGAGGGACGAGACGCACGGGTCCGCACCGGGCTCGGAGCCGTCTTCCCAGTCGGGGAGCGAGACGCGTGGCGGGCGACCGCCGCAGGCGCGGCGCGGCGGGGAGCCGCAGGGCGCGCGCGACGAGGCGGTCTATGCCGCCATCGATCTTGGAACCAACAATTGCCGCCTGCTGGTGGCACGGCCCACTGCCCGCAGCTTCCGCGTGGTGGATGCCTTTTCCCGCATCGTGCGCCTGGGCGAGGGGCTGACCGCCTCCGGACGCCTCTGCGACGCGGCCATGGAACGGGCCGCGGCGGCGCTAGAGGTGTGTGCCATCAAGATGAGCCAGCGCGGCGTCACCCGCGCCCGCATCATCGCCACCGAGGCCTGCCGCGCCGCTGTCAACGGAACCGAGTTCTGCTCCGAGGTGAAGGCGCGCACCGGGCTCGACCTGGAAGTGGTGGACCGCCGCACCGAGGCGGGCCTCGCCGCCGCCGGCTGCGCGCCGCTGGTGGATCCGCGCGGCGACGGCGCGGTGCTGTTTGACATTGGCGGCGGCTCCACCGAGGTGGTGTGGCTCGGCCGCCGCTCCGCCGGCGACGACGGCCCGCCGCGCGCGCGCATCCGCGCCTGGATCTCGCTGCCGGTGGGAGTGGTATCCTTGTCCGAGCGCCATGGCGGGGTGCGGGTGTCGCCCGATGTCTTCCGCGACATGGTGGACGAGGTGCGCGGCATGCTGGAAGGCGTGCGCGAGAGCTGGGGCTTCCGCCCGCCCTACCGGCTGCACCTGCTCGGCACCTCGGGCACGGTGACCACGGTGGCGGGCATCCACCTGGGGCTTCATCGCTATGACCGGACCCGGGTGGATGGCGCCTGGCTCAGCGACACCTGCATCGGCGAGGTCATGGACCGGCTGATGAGCATGTCGTTCGAGGACCGGGTGGCAAATCCGTGCATCGGCGCGCAGCGGGCCGATCTGGTGCTGGCGGGCTGCGCCATCATGGAGGCGGTGCGCGCGGTGTTTCCGGCCGAGCGCCTGCGCGTGGCCGATCGGGGCTTGAGGGAAGGCATGTTGGTTCAATTGATGCGGGCGGACGGCGCATGGCGCCGCCAGCGCCCGGCGGATGCCGGCGCCCAGCCGGCGGCGGCGATCGTTTCCCCGCCGGCGGCGGCTCCGGCGGCGGCTCCGGCGGCACTGGGCCGGGGCCGGACCAAGGGCGGCCCGGCCGCCCCCGGCCGCCCCCGCAGGAAGGACGCACGGTCGTGACCACCCCCACCCGCGGGCCCGATGGGCGGCCCTTGAAGGTGCGCGTGAAGACCGCGCGCGGCCGCACCACTTCGTCGCAGAAATGGCTGCAGCGCCAGCTCAACGACCCCTACGTGGCCCGCGCGCGCCGCGAGGGCTGGCGGTCGCGCGCCGCCTTCAAGCTGATCGAGATGGACGAGAAGGTGCATCTGCTCCGCAAGGGCATGCGCGTGCTCGACCTCGGCGCCGCGCCCGGCGGCTGGAGCCAGGTGGCGGCGCGCAAGATCGGGCTGGAGGCCGGGCACGGCAAGATCGTCGCCATCGACCTGCTGGAGATGGAGCCCATTCCCGGCGTCGTGTTCGCGCAGATGGACTTCCTGGCGCCCGAGGCGCCGGAGCGGCTGCTGGCCCTGCTGGACGGGCCGGCCGACCTCGTGATGTCCGACATGGCGGCCAACGCCACCGGCCATAAGAAGACCGATCACCTGAAGATCGTCGCCCTGGTGGAGCTGGCGGTGGATTTCGCCCGGCAGGTGCTGGCGCCCGGCGGCGCGTTTCTCGCCAAGGTGCTGCAGGGCGGTACCGAAGGCGCGCTGCTGGCCGACTTGAAGCGGGATTTCGCCCAGGTGCGGCATGTGAAGCCGGCGGCCAGCCGCGCCGATTCGGCCGAGCTCTACGTGCTGGCCACCGGCTACCGTGGCCGGGCGCAGGGCGATGCGGGGGAGGTGTCGGGGGCGGAGGACGAGGCGGCGCAGGCCTGAGGCCGAGCGCGCACCAGGCTGCGCACGCCTGAGGCCTTCAGAGTCTCGCGGTGCCGGCGCGCCGTTCGCGCGAGCCGAGGCCGGCTCCCGCGCCGCTGTGCCATCCGTCGCCTGTGCCGCTGCGCTCTTCACCCCGTGCACCATCCGGCGCCGGTTCTGTCGTGGGGCTGCGCCATCCGGCGCCGCCCGGCCGTCAGGCCCTGAGCCATCCAACGGCTGTGGCTTTGCGAGGCTGTGCCATCCGGTCCAGGGGGGGCATGCCGCCCCTGCGCCATCCGGCCAGCTCGCTCCGACGCTGCCGCGCCCTTCAACCCGTGCACCATCTGGCGCCGGTTCTGTCGTGGGGCTGCGCCATCTGGCGCCGCGGGGCCATCAGGCCCGGAGCCGTCCAACGCCTGTGGCCTTGCGCGGCTACGCCATCCGCCCCAGGGCCATGCCGTCCCTGGGGCATCCTGCCAGTGCGCTCCGCTGTCGCCGGGCCAGTCATCCCCTGAGCGTGATCGCTGCAGGCCCACGCGCCCAGCTGTTCAGCCGCCGGCCGGGCGCCGGGATGACTGGTGGGCGCGGGCGGTTCTGGGCCCTGTCACGCGGTGCGGGGGGCGGAGGACGGGGGACGGGGCGCGGCCGGGCCGGTGGCGAGCGGCGTTCCAGGTCGCTCACTGCTGCTCGACCTCGCCGCGGGGGTCGGCGAGGTCGGCGCTCTTGGCGGTGAGCTGGGAGCCGGCGTTCCGGGGCAGCAGCACGAAATGGAACACGCTGAGGGCGCTGATCGCCGCCAGCAGCAGGAAGGCGACCGCGAAATCGTCCTGCGTCACATGGCTTTCGCCGCGCGCGGACCGCATCATCTCCAGCACCAGCCCGGCCAGGGCGACGCCGGTCGAGAGCGCCACCTGTTGCGCCACGCTGGTGAAGGAGGTGGCGTGGCTCATTTCCTTGTCCTGCACCTCGGCGTAGCTCAGGGCATTGAGGGCGGTGAACTGGAGCGAGCGCAGGAACCCGCCCACCAGCAGGAGGCCGACGATGAGCCAGGTCGGCGTCTGCAGCGTGAACAGCGCGTAGAGGGCGATGAAGCCGGCCGACACCACGGCATTCACCGTCAGCACCCGCTTGTAGCCGAGCCGCCGCAGGATGCGGGCGGCGGTGACCTTCATGACGATGGCGCCAGCCGAGGCGGAGAAGGTGATGAGCCCCGAGGCGAAGGGCGACAGGCCGAACACCAGCTGCAGCAGCAGCGGCAGCAGGAACGGCAAGGCACCGATGCCAATGCGGAACAGCGAGCCGCCCACTATGCAGGCGCGGAAGGTGGGGTAGCGCAGCAGCTTCAGGTCCAGCACCGCGTGCGGCGTGTGGTGGGCGTGGTGCACATAGGCCGCCAGCGCCAGCGCGCCGAGGCCGGTCACCGCGAGCGTGGTCCACAGCGGCACCAGGTGCTGGCCCAGCATGGCGAGGCCGAACACCACCCCCGCCAGGCCGATTCCGGAGAGCACCAGGCCCTTCAGGTCAAGCGGCGGCACGTCCTCGGCGCGCACGTTCTCGATGAAGCGGGTGGCCAGGAACACGCCGAGGACGCCGATCGGCACATTGATGAGGAACACCAGCCGCCAGTCGAAATAGGTGGTGATGAAGCCGCCCAGGGGCGGGCCGATCACCGGTCCCAGCAGCGCCGGGATGGTGAGCCAGGCCAGCGCCGACACCAGCTCGGACTTGGGCACCGCGCGCAGGATGACGAGGCGGCCCACCGGCACCATCATGGCGCCGCCGAGGCCCTGGATGATGCGGTAGAGCACGAAATCGGCGAGCGTGGTGGACAGGGCGCACAACACCGAGCCCACGGTGAAGATGACGATGGCGGAGCGGAACACGGTGCGCGCGCCGTAGCGGTCCGCCGCCCAGCCGCTGGCCGGGATGAACACCGCCAGCGACAGCAGGTAGGAAGTGAGCGCCAGCTTCAGCGCCACCGGGTCCTCATGAAGGTCGGCGGCGATGGCGGGCAGGGAGGTGGCGATCACCGTCGCGTCCACCTGCTCCATGAACAGGGCGCAGGCGACGATCAGGGGAATGAGGACCTGCTGGGGCAGAGCGAGGCGGGGCACGGCGACATCCTGGCGGGGTGGCGCTTCTTAGGTCACTTTCGCCGGCGGATGAAGAGGCGGGGCGCGGCCATCTCGCCATGGGCCGCGTGGCGGGCGGATCGGGCCCCTCCGCGCGGGCGGCGAAGCGGCTCCGGCCGGCGCCGATGCCGGCGAAAGTCCGGCGTGAGCGTCTCGGGGCCGCTCCAGAATGGACCGCCACGTCCATCGCCGGCGAGGCAGCGGCGATTCGCGTTGCGCGCCCGCCCGCGCCCGAGCGGACTACGGGAAGAAACCTGGGTGCCCATCCGTCCCGGACGGGCCGGCGAGGCCCGCATCCGGGGCGCCGTGCCGCTTGCGGCGACGGCGAAGGGGCCCATATCGGGGGAGACCTGTCCTGATGCCAGCGCAGGTCCGGGAGGTGCGGGCACCATGGTCTATCTGCTCGCGGCGCTGCTGCCGCCGCTGGGTCTTCTGCTGAACGGCCAGCCGGTCTCGGCCGTGGCCAATCTCATCATGATCGTGCCGTGCGTGCTGCTGGGGCTGGTTTTTCCGCTGTTCCTGCTGCTGCCCTCCGCGCACGCGCTGATCTCTGTGCACATGAAGCGCAACGATCGCTGGCAGCGCCGCATGCTGGAGGCCATCGCACGTCGCGATGCGCCGCCGCCGGGCGGCCGGTCCTGAGCGCCGGTGCCTGTCGCCGCGGCCTGCGCATCTTGAGGGACTGTTACACCGGGCGACGCGGGGAGGACGGCGCGGGCGCGTTGATCCACGGGGCCCTGGAGGCCGGCCCGGGCGCCGGGCGCTTCCCCGCCGATGCGGCGCGGAAGCGCGGCAGGTCCTGATGGGGCCATGGAGGCGAAAGGCCTCCCCGCGCGCTTGAGCCGGAACGTGGGCCAGGATTCTGGAGCGGGCCCTGGCGCGTGTCCGGGGCGCGGATCGGAGCTGGCCGAAGGTCAGAAGAAGCGGCGCCCGCCCTCCTCGTCCTGGCCTGGCTCGCGCGTCAGGCGCGCGGCCTCATCGCGGCGAATGAAATCCGAAAAAGGGTCGCGGGCGTCCTCCCGGGCGCTGGCCGGAGCCACTTCCAGGGGCTGGGCGCGGGTGGCGGGCGCCGGGCGGGCGGTGCCGATCGGCACGGCGCGGCCGGAATCGGTGGTGCGCGAGGCCTTGGCGTCGAGCCAGGGCAGCGGGAAGGGAGAGGCGATGAAGGCGATGCCGTCCTCCTGCTCCCAGGCAATCATGTAGACTTCCTCGTCCACCGGCGTGCCCGGCAGCGAGAACATCTGCGGCGCCTCGCGGGCGGACCCGGTCCAGCCCAGGGAATGGGCGAGCTGGAACGCTTCATCAAGGAAAGTGCTCAGCGCCGCCAGGCGGTCGGCACGCAGATTCTGGATGAAATCCACATCCAGCAGGCGGCGGAGATAAGTCTCCACGCTGTCCCCGGCGGCCCACTGGGCGCCGGTGGCGAACTGGTACACAAATACGCGCGGATTTTCCATCACTCAGCTCCACCCCATCAAGGACATCGTTGACCCGAGCGTGCCCACTTTTCCCTTGGATGCGGATGACGATTGGGTCGTCTCACATTTGTTTTACCCAGTTGTCGACCACTTTCAAAGGGAGCCCGCCCGGGCCGGTCGTCGCCGCGGCCGGGCGCGGGGCGCCGATGGCGGACCGTCGTCAATTTCAATCCATTGATATATATGAGAAAATTAGTCTCTTCCGGCGCCGGCGCGGGTGTTAACCAGTTCTTAACGAAGTCGGAGCGGGCCGCGCGGGCCCTTGCGGGCGTTGCGTCAGCCGCTTTGGGCGCCGGTGGTGGAGAACCGCCGGGGCAAGGCCGGGTGAGGCCCGGACCTGCGGCGGACGCGGGGCTATTCCCTTTCTTTTCAGGCGTTTCCAGCCCCGTGGCCGGACGCTTTGGGTGGCCCCTCGGCGATCTCAGGTGGGCGCGCCGCCGGGTGTGCCGGGCGCGTCCTCGTCAGGCGCTCGCCAGCGCGCGGCGGCGGCGTCGTCCGCGCTCTTCGCCGCCACCCAGGCGCCGCCGGCCGCGCGCTCCTCCTTCTTCCAGAACGGGGCGTTGGTCTTCAGCCAGTCCATGAGGAAGGCGGCGGCGGCGAAGGCGGCCTCGCGGTGGGCCGCGGCGGTGACCACCAGCACGATGGGGGCGCCGGGCACGATGCGGCCGTGGCGGTGAATGATGGTGGCGCCCTGCAGAGGCCAGCGGCGGCGGGCCTCCTCCAGGTGGCGGGCGATCTCGTCCTCCGCCATGCCGGGATAATGCTCCAGCACCAAAGCGGTCAGCGGCGTGTCGCCGGCATCGGCGCGGCACAGGCCGGTGAAGGTCACCACCGCCCCCATGTCGTCGCGGCCTGCGGACAGGCGGGCGATTTCCGCCGCGGTGTCGAACGGCTCGGCCTGCACCTGCACCCGGAACGGCGCCCCGGCGTCGATGGCGGTCATGGATCAGCCCCCGGTCATGGGCGGGAAGAACGCGACTTCGCGGGTCTGGCCAAGGGGGGTGTCCGGCTTGGCGTGGCGCCGGTCGAGGGCGGCGCGCACCACCGCCGGATCGGCGAAGGCGGCGGCATGGCCGTCGTCGCGCCCCGCCAGCCAGCGGGCGAGATCGGCCACCGTCACCACCGCCGGCGGCGGGTCCAGGGTTTCCTCGGCCAGCCCCACCCGCTCGCGCAGCCAGGCGAAATAGAGGATCTTCATCGCTCGTCCTCCACCAGATGGCGGGCGCCGGCGCGGAAATAGTCGTAGCCGGTGTAGAGGGTCAGCACCGCGGAAATCCACAGCAGGGTCAGGCCCACCAGGGTCACGCCGGGCAGCACCGCCTCGCCCGCCGGGCCTGCCAGCAGCACGCCCACCGCCACCAGTTGCAGCGTCGTCTTCCACTTGGCGAGGCGCGACACCGGCACCGACACGCGCAGTTCCGCCAGGAATTCGCGCAGGCCCGAGACCAGGATCTCGCGGCACAGGATGACGATGGCGGCCCATAGCGACCAGCCCCGGATGGTGCCGTCGGAGGCCAGCATCAGCAGGCAGGTGGACACCAGCAGCTTGTCGGCGATGGGGTCGAGCATGCGGCCGATGGCCGATTGCTGCTGCCACGCCCGGGCCAGATAGCCATCGAAGAAGTCGGTCACCGCCGCCGCGATGTAGAGGGCCAGCGCCACCCAGCGCAGCCAGATGCCGCCATGCAGGATGTCGGACCAGAACAGGCAGGCCGCCACCAGCGGCACCGCCACGCAGCGCGCATAGGTGAGCAGGTTCGGCACCGACAGGGCATGGCCCCGGCCGGACGCGGCGGTGGGCGGCGGGGAAGGTTTGGTGCGCGTTGCAGCGTCGGCCATGCTCGTCACTTCGCCAAAGCGGTGGGGGTGTCGCGATCCCCCCCTGTTTAATTCGCGCGGAGCGGCGGCGAAACCCGATTGTGGCGGGTTCCCCGCTCAGTTCGCCGGGCGCTCGTGGAAGTAATCATAAACCGCCTTCGCGGTGGCGGCATTGATTCCGGCCACCTGCTCCAGATCGGCGAGGGACGCCCGCTCAATCGCCTTCAGGGTGCCGAAATGGCGCAGCAGCGCCCGCTTGCGGGTGGGGCCGACGCCGGGAATGGTTTGCAGCCCGGCTTCCGATATGCCCTTGCTGCGCCGGGCGCGGTGGGAGCCGATGGCGAAACGGTGGGCCTCGTCGCGCAGGCGCTGGATGAAATACAGCACCGGGTCGCGCGGCTCCATGCGGAACGGCGTCTTGCCGGGCAGGAAGAATTGTTCGCGCCCGGCCTCGCGGTCGAGGCCCTTGGCGATGCCCACCAGGGGCACGTCGGTGATGCCCAGCGCGTCCAGCACCGCGCGCGCCGCATTGAGCTGGCCCAGGCCGCCGTCGATCAGCACCAGGTCGGGCCAGGGCGAGGCCCCGTCGGCGTCGGGCAGGGGATTGTCGGTGTCGGGACTATCGGTGTCGGGACTGTCGATGTCGGGGCCATCCGCCTCCGGACCGTCGGTCTCCGGGCCCTCGGTGTTCATGTCCTCGGTGTCCGGCGTGTCCTGGCCGGGTCGGCCGGCGGGAGGGCGAATCGCCGGAAGGGCGTGCGCACCCGCCTGCGGATCGGGGCCGGGCGAGGGGAGGGCCGGCGCCGGGGCGGTTGGGGTGTCCTGGTCCTGGTCCTGGTCCTCGCTCCCGGCTGTGGCGGGGGCCGGGGCGCCGGCGCGCGGGGCCTCCTTCAGCAGGCGGGAGAAGCGGCGGGTGAGCACCTCGCGCATCATGCCGAAATCGTCGCCGGGCACGATGTCGGCCGACTTGATGTTGAACTTGCGATACTGGGATTTGCGGAAGCCCTCGGGCCCGGCCACGATCATGCCGCCCACCGCATGGGTGCCCATGATGTGGGAATTGTCATAGACCTCGATGCGCCGGGGCGGGTGGGGCAGGGCGAACACCTTCGCCACCCCTTCCAGCAGCCGGGCCTGGGTAGCGGTTTCCGCCAGCGTGCGGCCCAGTGCCTCGCGGGCATTCTGCATGGCGTGGTCCACCAGATCGCGCTTCTCGCCGCGCTGGGGCGCGGCGATTTCGACCTTGAACCCGGCCTTTTCGGATAGCGCCTCGGCCAGCAGGGCCTGTTCCTCCACCTTGTGGGAGAGCAGGATCAGGCGCGGCGCCGGCTTGTCCTCGTAGAACTGGGACAGGAAGGCGCCCAGCACCTCGCTTTCATCCAGCGAGCGGTCGGCGCGCGGATAATAGGCGCGGTTGCCCCAGTTCTGGCCGGTGCGGAAGAAGAACACCTCGATGCAGGTGGCGCCCCCCTCCTGGTGGCAGGCGAACACGTCCGCCTCTTCCACCGAGCGCGGGTTGATGCCCTGGGAGCCCTGAACGGCGGACAGTGCGGCGAGGCGGTCGCGCAGGCGGGCGGCGCGCTCGAACTCCAGTTCCTCCGCCGCCTGTTCCATCTCCTTGGCCAATTCCTCCTTGATGGCGCGGGAGCGGCCGGAGAGGAACGCCTTCGCCTCCCGCACCAGCTCGGCATAGTCGCGGGTGTCGATCTCGCCGGTGCACGGCCCGGCGCAGCGCTTGATCTGGTGCAGCAGGCAGGGGCGCGAGCGGTTCTCGAAATAGCTGTCGGAGCACGAGCGCAGCAGGAACGCGCGCTCAAGCGCGTTGATGGTGCGGTCCACCGCCCACACGCTGGCGAACGGCCCGTAATAGTCGCCCGGCCGGTTGCGCGCGCCGCGATGCTTGGTGATCTGCGGCGCCGCGTGGTCGGCGGTGATGAGGATGTAGGGAAACGACTTGTCGTCGCGCAGCAGCACGTTGAAGCGCGGCTTCAGCTGCTTGATGAGGTTGGCCTCCAGCAGCAGCGCTTCCGGCTCGGTGCGGGTGGAGACGAACTCCATGCTCACCGTCGCCGCGATCATGCGGGCAATGCGGTTGGTGTGCCCCACCGGCCGGGTGTAGCTCAGCACCCGCTTCTTGATGCTCTTGGCCTTGCCCACGTAGAGCACCGCGCCGTCGGCGGCCAGCATGCGATAGACGCCGGGCCCGGTGGGGGCGAGCTTCACCGCCCGCACGATGGCGGCGCGGCCGGTGGCCAGGGTAGCGGCGGCAGGCGCCTCGGCCTCGGCCTCGTCGCCGGGCAGCGGCGCGGGATCGTCGGCGTCGTCGTCATCGCCGGGCTCGGGCGGGAGGCTGGCGCGGGTCTCCGGCGCCTCGGCCTCGGCGTCGAGCGCGACGCGCGGGGGGAGGGCATCGGGCGCGGGGCGCGTGAGCTCGGGGGGATCCTTGGGGCGTCTGCCGGTCATGGCCGCAACTTAGGCAGTCGGGCGCGCGAGAGCCAGAGGCGCGGCGCCGTCGCAGGGTAGGGGCCCGTCAACCATGGCGACGGAACGGCGGGCCGGCCCGCTCCGCCGGGGCCCGGCCGATGGCGGGTTTCCATTATGTCTCAATGGCGTGACCCGTTTACGCCGCGTTCACCGTAAGCCGAGAGGGCGTCGCTACCGCCACCATTGGGCAAATTTCTCCTGCGAGAGTGCTCACGTTGGCCTGTGGGCAAGCGGCGCGGACGGGCGCTCCTGGAGTATCCATGCGTAAGTCTGTGGATGGAGCGGTCTCGCGCTTGGGTTGAAGTGGCGGGTTCGGCGGCTTGGTGAACTATTCAACTCCTCTCTCTCAACTATCCGTTCAAGTTTTGGTGCGCATGAAGGTGTCATCGAATGAGGCGCAACGGTGGCAGCCTCGTGTTGGTGCCTTGTTTCACATGGGACCCGACTTGGTGTGTCAATCATTTGGAAATGTTTTGCCACACCCGTGCCGTTTTTGATTTTCCCGGTGTGGCGCGATGGCTACAGACGCGTGTCGCCGGGGCCTGTATGAAGTCTCCCATCGTCGGCGATCGTCCTCGGGCGAGCCGATCTGAAGCAAGAAGGTATTCGTCATGTTGAAGCGTGCCCTGCTGGGTGTCTCCGCCCTCGCTCTGCTGGCTGGCTCGGCCTCTGCGGCCGATCTGTCCACGCGCTATCCGGTGAAGGCCGCTCTTATGCCGGCGCAGCTGTTCTCGTGGACTGGCTTCTACGTCGGCGGCAACGTCGGCTGGGGCTTTGCGTCCAACTCGTTCTCCGCCACGTCCGGTGGCCTCACCTACGGCTATGACGTCGGCAGTTCCAACGGCTTCATCGGCGGCCTGCAGACCGGCTACAACTTCCAGTTCGCCAACAATGTGGTGGTGGGCGCCGAGGCCGATCTCGAATTCGCCGACATCGGCAAGGAGAGCCTGCTGGTGGGCGGCCCGGCCGGCGGCTTCACCGCGTCTTCGAACGTCGATTACTTCGGCACCATCCGCGGTCGCCTCGGCTATGCCTTCGACCGCTTCCTGCCCTACTTCACCGGCGGCGCGGCCTGGGGCAAGACCGGCTTCACCGGCCCGTGGGCGGTGTCCTCCGACGGCGTGCGCTGGGGCTGGACCGTGGGTGGCGGCGCCGAATACGCCCTCACCAACAACTGGACCGTCAAGGCCGAGTATCTCTACATCGACCTGGGCGACAAGACCGTGACCTACCCGAGCGGCGAGTCGGTGACGGGCGGCGTGACCCTGAACACCGTCAAGGCCGGCGTGAACTACAAGTTCTGATCGCTCCGGCGGACGAAAAAGGGGCTCCCCGGCCAGCGCCGGGGAGCCCCTTTCGCATGTGGCGGGCCTTAAGCCCGGGGCGCGCTGCGCAGGGGAACGGGCAAGGCGGTGCCGGTCTCGTCGCGGATGGAAAAGCGCCAGCGCCCGTCGGCCGCCCGCTCGACCTCGTAGACCAGCCGGCCGGTGACGTGGTTGTCTTTGTCGAAGGTGAGTACGCGCGGCCGCACGGCTGGAATCTCCGCCTCCGACACATAGACCGAATTGCAGATGATGACCTCGTCACCGGGCTGGCAGGTGCGGGCGGCGGCGCCGTTGAGCACGCAGCAGCGCGAGCCGCGCTCCCCCAGGATGACGTAGGTGGAGATGCGCGCCCCCGAATTGCGGTTCCAGATCTCCACGAACTCCATCGGCAGGATGCCGGCTTCCTCGCAGTGGTCGGGGTCGAGGGTGATGGACCCATGGTAATTGAGGTCGGCCCCGGTGACGGTGATGCCGTGGAGCTTGCCGGCGACGATCTTGCGCATGAGTGGTTCCCGCCTGGTTCCGCTGGTGTGGCACATGCGCTGGCGCATGCCTTTGCGCGTCCTTTAGCCGGCGTGCGTGCCGGTGGGAAGCCGGACGGGCGGGCGCGCGCCGGGGGGTGCCCGCCATCGACGGCGGCCGCGACGTCAGGGCGCCGGCCGGTAACACGGGGACGCAATTGTTGAACGGGGCCACCGGGGCACTTCGGCACCTTGCCTCGCTTCTTCCTCGATTGTCGTGCTAGGAGCCGGCTTCGTGAAAAAGGGAGTGAGGGCTGTCATGGCTCACCCGGCTGCGCCTGAAGCGCGTGCTCTTCGCGTCGGTGTCACAGGCATCGGCATCATGGGCTCCAACCATGCCCGCGTCCTGTCGGACCTGTCCGGCGTCGAGCTGGTGGCGGTGGCCGACCCCGACCAGGCCCAGGCCGAGCGCGTGGCCAGTTTCCTCGGCTGCGCGGCGGTGGGCGACCATCGCGCGCTGCTGGACCTCGGTCTGGACGCGGTGGTGGTGGCGGCGCCGACCCATCTGCATCACCCGGTGGCGCTCGACGTGATCGCCGCCGGCTGCTCGGTGCTGGTGGAAAAGCCCGTGGCCTCCACGGTGGAGGAGGGGCGGGAGATCGTCGAGGCCGCCCGCCAGAAGGGCGTGACCCTCATGGTCGGCCATGTGGAGCGCTTCAATCCGGCGGTGCGGGCGGTGAAGGAAGCCATCCGCGGCGAGGACATCCTGTCGGTGGCGTTCACCCGCGTCGGCCCGTTTCCGCCGCGCATGTCCAACGTGGGCGTGGTGATCGACCTCGCCGTGCACGACATCGACCTGATCCGCTGGCTGACCGATTCCGAGATCATCGAGGTGCAGCCGCAGACCTCGGCGGCGCTGGCGGCGCGCGAGGACATCGCCCTGCTCCAGTTCCGCACCGCGTCGGGCGTGCTGGCCCACATCAACACCAACTGGCTCACCCCCTTCAAGGCGCGCACGGTGCACGTGGCCACCGCCAAGAAGTATGTCATCGGCGACCTGCTCACCCGCCAGGTGACCGAGCATTTCGACTATCGGCCCGACGGTTCCTATTCCACCCGCCATCTGCCGGTGGCCTATGCCGAGCCGCTGCGCTCCGAGCTTGAGAGCTTCCTGGCCGCCGTCCGCGGCGGCCGCGCGCCGGAGGTGACCGGCGAGCAGGGGGTGGCGAGCCTCGAGATCGCCATCGCCTGCCTTGCCGAGCACGGCCCGGCGGAGCCGGCCCAGCGCCGGGCCATCGGCTGATCCCCTTCATCGTTCCAGGACCCCGCCCATGACGTCTTCCGTGACCGCCGCCCCCATCGCCTTCATCGACCTCGCCGCGCAGCGCGCCCGCATCGGCGGCAAGGTGGACGCGGCGGTGCAGGCGGTGCTGGCCTCCTGCCGCTTCATCAACGGGCCGCAGGTGGGCGAGCTCGAGGAGAAGCTGGCGGCGTTCGCCGGCGCCCGATACGCCGTCTCCTGCTCCTCCGGCACCGACGCGCTGGCACTGCTGCTGATGGCCTGGGGCGTGAAGGCCGGCGACGCGGTGTTCTGCCCGGCCTTCACCTTCTGCGCCACCGCCGAGGTGGTGCCGTGGGTGGGCGCCACCCCGGTGTTCGTGGACGTGAAGGCCGACACCTTCAACATGGACCCTGACAGCCTTGAGGCCGCCATCGCGGTGGCGATCGAGCAGGGGCTGACGCCCAAGGTGGTGATCCCGGTGGACCTGTTCGGCCAGCCGGCCGACTATGACGCCATCCTGCCCATCGCCGAGCGGCACGGCCTCAAGGTGCTGTGCGACACCGCCCAGGGCTTCGGCGGCACCTGGAACAACCGGCGCACCGGCTCCATCGGCGATGCCACCGCCACCTCCTTCTTTCCCGCCAAGCCGCTGGGCGGATACGGGGACGGCGGCGCCATCTTCACCGACAGCGCCGAGCTGGTGGACATCCTGAAGAGCCTGCGCGAGCACGGCCAGGGGGTGGACAAGTACCAGAACGTGCGCATCGGCATGACTGCCCGCCTCGATACGGTTCAGGCGGCGGTCTTGCTGGAAAAGCTTGCCATCTTCGAGGACGAGATCGCCGCCCGCGACCGCATCGCCCAGCGCTACAACGCGCTGCTGAAGGATGTCGCCACGGTGCCGGTGGTGGACCCGCGCGCGACCTCGGTGTGGGCGCAATACACGCTGCGCCTCGCTCCCGGCGTGCGGGACGGGCTGGCCGAGGCGCTGAAGGCGGAGGGGGTGCCGACGGCCGTTTATTACCGCCTGCCGATGCATCTCCAGCCGGCCTACAAGCATTACCCGGCGGCGGGTGCCCTCCTGCCGGTGTGCGAGACCCTGGCGGAAGAGGTCATCTCCCTGCCCATGCACGCCTATCTGGACGAGCCGACGCAGGACCGCATCGTGGCGGCGGTACGGCGGGCCCTCGGCGCCTGATACCAAAGGCCCGTGAGCTTGGCTCATGGGCCTTCGCTCAAGCCCGCGCGGCGCTGGAGCGGACCCAATCGAGCGGACCCATTTGGCGCCGCTCGAAGACCGGAGCCGATGGTAAGAGGCGTCGCGGCCTGGCCGTTCCGGGAGTGTCCGGCGCGCGCCCGGCCGCCGCATCCCCTCGAACGGCGTCCGGTCACCGGCGGGCCGGCGGCGCGGCGCTGGCGCTGGGGCGGCCGAACGGCTAGCTTCCGCGCCGCATTCCTCACGGCGCCCGTGGCTTCATGTTCCGCTCCATCCTTTCCGTCGGCGGCTTCACGCTGCTCTCGCGCCTTGCCGGCTTCATCCGCGACGTGGTGATGGCGGCGGTGCTCGGCGCCGGGCCGGTGGCCGACGCCTTCCTGGTGGCGTTCCGCCTGCCGAATCATTTTCGCGCCATTTTCGCCGAGGGCGCCTTCAATGCCGCCTTCGTGCCCACCTATGCCCGGCTGCGGGAGCAGGGCGGGGTGCCGGTGGCACGGCATTTCGCCGATGAGATCCTGGCCGGCATGATGCTGGTGCATGGCGTGCTGCTGGTGCTGGCGCTGGGCTTCACACGCGAGTTCGTGGGCCTGCTGGCGCCGGGCCTCGCCGCGGATGGGGCACGGTTCGAGCTGGCGGTGACACTGACGCGCATCACCTTCCCCTATCTGGCGCTGATTTCGGTGGCGACATTGGTGGCGGGCGCGCTCAATGCCTCGGAGCGGTTCTGGGTGGCGGCGGCGGCACCCATTCTGCTCAACATCTGCATGGTCTCCACCCTGCTCGGGGCGGCGCTGTTTCCCACCGCCGGCCATGCGGCGGCCTGGGGCGTGCTGATCTCCGGCGTCGCCCAATTGTTCGTGGTGGGCCTCGACGCCGAGCGCCACGGCATCGGCCTCAGGTTCGCGCGGCCGCGGCTCGACCCCGGCACCCGCCAGTTCCTCAAGGCCCTGGGGCCGGCGATCATCGGCTCGGCGGGGGTGCAGATCGCCTTGTTCGCGGACACCATCATCGCCACTTTCCTGCCCAGCGGCGCCCTGTCCGCGCTCTACTATGCCGATCGCATCAACCAACTGCCCATCGGCGTCGTTGGCATCGCCGTGGGCACGGTGCTGCTGCCGGAAATGGCGCGGCGGCTGGCGGTGAAGGACGATGCCGGCGCCGCCCATGCCCAGGCCCGATGCATCGAGCTTGCCACCCTGCTCGGCATTCCGTTCGTGGCGGCGGCGCTCACGGTGCCAGACCTCACCATGCGGGCCCTGTTCGCCCGCGGCGCCTTCACCGTGGCGGACGCGGCCGACGCGGCGGCGACCCTGCGCGCCTATGGCTTCGGCCTGCTCGCGTTCGTGGTGGTGCGCGCCTTCATCGCCCCGTTCCATGCCCGCGGCGACACCCGCACCCCGATGATCGCGGCGCTGACGGCGGTGGCGCTCAACGTGGCGCTTAAATTTGCGCTGATGGGGCCGCTGGCCCAGGTGGGCCTCGCCTTCGCCACGGCGGTGGGCGGCTGGATCAACGTGAGCCTGCTGGTCCTGTTCGCCCTGCGCCGGGGCTTTCCGCTGGGCGACGCGGCGCTGGGTGGGCACCTGGCGCGGCTGGGCGTGGTGCTGGCGGTGGTGGCGCTGGCGCTGGCGGGGGCCCAGGCGCTGGCGGCGCTGGCCGTGCCCCCGGGTTTCCCGGCTCGCGAGGAAGTGATGCTGGCGTTGGTCGTGATCGCTGGCGCCGGGGCGTACGCTGTAGCAGTGGTGGTACTGCTTGGCCGCCGCTTCCTGGCCGGCGTCATGGGGCGGCGCATGCCGTCGCTTCCGGCCTGACGCGGTGCCGGGGGGGGGGCGGGCGGCGCCTGCCGGCGGCGGCGACGCGGTCGTGGCGCTGACGTTGCCATTAAGTCACGGTTGCCGCGCCGCCGCCGGCCGAGGCGGCGAGGCCGGAGGATTTCGGCGATTCAGCCGTTTTGCATCGCACCGGGCTGTGCTATCGGATCAGCCCTCATTCCGGTTTCGGCTCGTCGGTTGCGGGAAGTGCCGAACCCCCCTTGCCCCAGGAATTCGCGGATCCCGAGTATCCGCCAGGAGCCGGATTTGATGACGCACGCCTTGCGCCCAGCTCTTTTTGTCGGTTCCATCGCCCTTGCGTTCACGCTTTCGGGTTGTGGCCAGCCGACGGCCCAGCCGTCGGGGCCGCCGCCGGCGCCCCAGGTGACGGTGGCCCATCCCGCCACCCGCACCGTCACCGACCAGGACGAATACGTCGGCCGCTTCATTGCCATCGATGAAGTGAACGTGCGGGCGCGCGTGTCCGGCCACCTGGCCTCGATTCACTTCGTCGACGGGCAGGTGGTGAAGCAGGGCGACCTGCTGTTCACCATCGACCAGCGCCCGTTCAAGATCGCCCTGCAGCAGGCCCAGGCCAACCTGGCCCAGGCCCAGGCCAACCTCGATTTCACCAAGGCCGACCTGGAGCGCGCCCGCAGCCTGCTGGAAGATCGCAACTCCACCGCCATCTCCAAGCAGGCCTTCGACCAGCGCACCCAGGCAGAGCGCTCCGCCGCTGCCACCGTGCAGTCGCAGGAAGCGGCGGTGCGCCAGGCCCAGCTCGATCTCGACTTCACCGAGGTGCGGGCGCCGGTGTCCGGCCAGATCGGCGACCGGCGGGTGTCGGTGGGCAATTACGTGACCGGCGGCGCCAGCGGCACGCCGACCCTGCTCGCGGTCATCGTTTCCACCGATCCCATCCGCTTCGAGTTCACCATCGACGAGGCCTCGCTGCTGCGCATCCAGCGCCGCAAGAACGGCGCCGACATCAAGGGTGATCCGGTGGTGCTGAAGCTCATCGATGACAAGGACTTCGTCCATCAGGGCAAGATGGACTTCCTGAACAACGTCATCGACCGCGAGACCGGCACCATCCGGGGCCGCGCGGAATTCGCCAATCCCAACGGGCTGTTCCGGCCCGGCATGTTCGCCCGCGTGCGGCTGAACTCGTCGGACCCGCACCAGGTGCTGGTGGTGCCCGACGCCGCCATCGGCAGCGAGCAGGTGAAGAAGTTCGTCTACGTGGTGGGCGCCGACAACAAGGTCGGCCAGCGTTTCGTCACCCTCGGCGCGCTGGCGGGGGACCAGCGCGTTGTCCTCGACGGGTTGAAGCTGGACGACACGGTGGTGGTGAACGGACTGATGAGGGTGCGCCCCGGCGTCACCGTGAGCCCGCAGTTCGCCGATGCTCCCAAGGCCGATGCTCCCAAGGCCGATGCTCCCAAGGCCGATGCTTCGAAGCCCGATGCTCCGAAGCCCGACGCCGCCAAGGCCGATGCCCCGAAGGCGGAGGCGCCAAAGCCCGCGCCAGACAAGCCCGCCGCCGCGCCTGCCGCGTCGAAGTGAGGGAGAGCCACCCATGCGCTTTTCCCATTTCTTCATCGACCGGCCGATCTTCGCGTCGGTGGTGTCCACCATCGTCATCATTCTCGGCGCGGTATCGTATCTGCGGCTGCCGGTGGCCCAATATCCCGAGATCGCGCCGCCGGTGATCACCGTCACCGGCCAGTATCCCGGCGCCTCGGCGGAGACGGTGGCGGAGACCGTGGTCGCGCCCATCGAGCAGCAGATCAACGGTGTGGAGCACATGCTCTACATCTCGTCCAATTCCACGGCGGACGGCCGCTTCTCCATCCAGGTGACGTTCGACCTCGGCACCGACCTCGACACCGCCCAGGTGCAGGTGCAGAATCGGGTGGCGATCGCCACCCCGCGCCTGCCGTCCGAAGTGCAGCAGGTGGGCGTGGTGACGGCCAAGTCGTCGCCCGACATGCTGCTGGTGGTGAACCTGTATTCGCCCGACGGCTCGCGCGACCCGCTGTTCATCTCCAACTTCGCCAACATCCAGATCAAGGATGTGCTCTCGCGCATCGACGGCGTCGGCTCCATCACGGTGTTCGGCTCGCGTGAATACGCGATGCAGGTCTGGATCGACCCTGAGCGGCTGTCGGCGCTCAACCTCACCTCCAACGACGTGGTGGCCGCGCTGAAGGCGCAGAACGTGCAGGTGGCCTCGGGCATCCTGAACGCGCCGCCGGTGCCGAAGCAGGACCCCTTCCAGATCGCCGTGCGCACCCTTGGGCGCCTGTCGACGCCGGAGGAATTCGGCAACATCGTCATCAAGCAGACCGACCAGGCCCTGGTGCGGGTGAGGGACATCGGCCGGGTGGAGATCACCGCCCAGGACTATGCCTCCACCTCGTTCCTGGACCGCTATCCCTCCATCGGCCTCGGCATCTTCCAGCGGCCGGGCTCCAACGCGCTGTCCACGGGCAACGCGCTGGTGGAGGAGATGAAGCGCATCCGCCAGACCTTCCCGGAGGGCCTGGAGTACGGCATCTACTACAACCCCACCGAGTTCATCCAGCAGTCCGTGGACGCGGTGGTGCACACCATCGGCGAAGCCATCGTGCTGGTGGTGCTGGTGGTGATCCTGTTCCTGCAGAGCTGGCGGGCGGCGATCATCCCCATCCTCGCCATCCCGATCTCGCTCGTCGGCACCTTCTTCGTCATGGCGCTGTTCGGCTTCTCGCTGAACAACCTGTCGCTGTTCGGCCTGGTGCTGGCCATCGGCATCGTGGTGGACGACGCCATCGTCGTGGTGGAGAACGTGGAGCGCAACATCGCGGCCGGGCTGTCGCCGCGCGATGCCGCCTACAGGACCATGGACGAGGTGGGCGGGGCGCTGGTCGCGATCTCGCTGGTGTTGTCCTCGGTGTTCATTCCCACCGCCTTCATCACCGGCATCTCGGGCGCCTTCTACCAGCAGTTCGCGCTCACCATCGCCGGCTCCACCCTGATCTCGCTGCTGGTGTCGCTGACGCTGTCGCCGGCCATGTGTGCGCTGTTGCTGAAGCCGCACAAGGAGGGCCACGAGCATCATCCCTGGTACGCGCTGCCGGTGGTGGGCTTCTTCCGCCTCTTCAACCGCGGCTTCGAGGGCCTCGGCAACGGCTATGCCTGGATGACCTCGCGCCTGGTGCGCGTGGTGGCGCTGGTGCTGATCGTCTACGTGGGCATCGTCGCCTTCGGCGGCTATCTGTTCACCACCACGCCCCAGGGCTTCATTCCGCAGCAGGATCGTGGCTACCTCATCGTGGTGGCGCAACTGCCGCCGGGCGCGGCCATGGAGCGCACCGAAGCGGTGATGAAGCGGGCGGGCGACCTCGTGCTCGGCACGCCGGGCGTGGCCCGCATCGTCAACATCGTCGGCTTCTCGGGCGCCACCTTCACCAATGCCCCCAACGCCGGCGCCATGTTCGTGATCCTGGAGCCGTTCTCGGTGCGCGGCGGCGATCCCGCGCGGTCTGCGGCGGCGGTGCAGCGCACCTTGTTCGGCAAGCTGGCCTCCATCCAGGAAGCGCAGATGCTGGCGGTGCAGCCGCCGCCGGTGCAGGGCATCGGCAATGCCGGCGGTTTCCGCATGATGGTGGAGGACCGCGACGGGGCCGGCCTGCTCGCCCTGCGCAACGCCACCTACGCCATGATGGGGGCGGCGGCGCAAACCCCGGGGCTGCAGCAGGTCTACACCCTGTTCGAGACCTCGACGCCGCAGCTCTATCTGGACATCGACCGCCAGAAGGCGCAGTTGCTGAAGGTGAACGTCAACGACGTGTTCACCGCGCTGCAGACCTTCATCGGCTCCACTTATGTGAACGACTTCAACATGTTTGGCCGCACCTTCCGGGTGCAGGCGCAGGCCGATGCGAAGTTCCGCATGGGCCCCAAGGACGTGCTTGCCATCCGCGTGCGCACCGTCAACGGGGATACGGTGCCGCTCGGCTCGTTCACCACCGTGCGCGACATCTCCGGCCCCTACCGGGTGGCGCGCTACAATCTCTATCCGGCGGCGGAGCTCGACGGCTCGCCGGCGCCGGGCTACTCCCAGGGGCAGGCCATGCAGATCATGCAGGGCCTGGCGCAGAAGATCCTGCCCCAGGGCTTCGCCTATGAGTGGACGGGCATCGCCTTCCAGCAGGAGCGGGCCGGCAACACCGCCATCTTCGCCTTCGCGCTGGGCGTGGTGTTCGTGTTCCTGGTGCTGGCCGCGCAATATGAGAGCCTGACCTTGCCGCTGGCAGTCATCCTCATCGTGCCCATGTGCCTGGTGGCGGCGCTCATCGGCGTCATTCTGAGGGGGATGGACAACAACATCCTCACCCAGGTGGGCTTCATCGTGCTGATCGGTCTCGCCGCCAAGAATGCGATCCTGATCGTCGAGTTTGCCAAGCAGCTCGAGGACCAGGGGCACGGCCGGCGCGAGGCGGCGGTGGAGGCGGCGCGGCTGCGGCTGCGGCCGATCATCATGACCTCGCTCGCCTTCATCCTTGGCGTCGTGCCGCTGGTGTGGGCGGTGGGGGCCGGCGCCGAACTGCGGCAGGCGCTGGGCACGGCGGTGTTCTCCGGCATGATCGGCGTGACCTTGTTCGGTCTGGTGTTCACGCCGGTGTTCTACGTGTTCGCCCGCTGGCTGGCGGGCCTGCGCGGGGGTCGCACTGCAGCCCCGCCGCCGCACCACGTCGCTCCGGCGGAATGAGCAGGGCCGCGGCCCATTCATAGTGTTCGCGGGGCCGGGTGGGCGAAGGCGCACCCGGCCCCGCTCGTTTCCGGCTCCTGGCCGCGCTCTGGCGACCCGGCGGACACGGGCGGGGCACCGCCGGATCGGGCCAGATTTCGGCGGCGTGGCGGCTTGAAGAATCTGGTGACCTGACGGAAGTGGTCTACGATCAACCGGTGCGTCGAACTGGGGCGCCGGATCGCGAGCGGTTTGCTCGGGGATGCGCCGGTGAGCCCGTTTGGTGCCGTTGTCGTATTCGGAGGTCGCTCCGGTCGTCTGGCTTCCCTGGCGCAGGAGAGGGGCTCTCGTGTCCTTCCCGCCGCGGCTGTGGAGGCATTCGCCGGCAAACGCGTCGCTGGGGCGGAACTTGGCCGCGTAGCCCGCCGCGCCCGTATCGCTCAGGGCCTGTTCACCCTGGATTTCACTGATGAGGCAGAGTGCCGCGCCAAGTGGAAAAGAACGTGCCCCACATGCTGCCAGACACGGACATCCTATGACATTGGGGCTCTACACACCTTATGATTGCGATGGTAGTATCCGATTGTAATTTATGGGGTGAAGTTGTGGCGAAATATACCGGAAATGATGGCGATAACTCCTACGCTGGAAGTGACTCGGCTGATGTCATTCGTGGTCTCGGAGGGAAGGATGCTCTCAATGGAAATGGTGGAGCAGACTATATATATGGCGGAAATGGGCCGGATTTAATTATCGGCTACACGGGAAATGATAATTTATATGGAGAAAATGATTATGATTATATATCAGGTGGATCGGGTAAGGATAAAATTTATGGTGGAAATGGAAATGATACAATATTTGGGGATATAGATTCGGCATATGTTGGGGTTGTGAAAAGTCAGGGGTTTGATGATTTCATAGATGGTGGGGATGGAGATGATGATATTTATGGGGATGGATTTTTTGGTATAGGTGGGAATGATACTATATTAGGTGGATCCGGTCGTGACACTATATATGCAGGAATTGGTGATGACAAAGTTGATGGGGGATTGGGTGACGACAAGATAGAGGGGGAGAGCGGAAATGACGTTCTGACCGGTGGTCGCGGCGCCGACAATCTCAGAGGTGGATCTGGAAGAGATATATTCGTATATACAAGTATTCTTGACTCAAAGCGCTCCGCCTACGACTCCATATCTGATTTTCGCGCGTCGGATTTCGACAAAATCGATCTGTCAAAAATTGATGCGAACAGTGTCAATGGCAAGTCGGACGACGCTTTTGTCTTTATTGGAAAGTCGGAGTTCTCAGGGGCGGCGGGAGAGCTTCGCTTCGCCGGGGGGCTGCTTCAAGGCGATACCAACGGCGACGCCAAGGCGGATATCGTCATCGCTCTGATCGGCGTGACCTCCCTTTCCGCGTCTCGGTTGATTTTGTAGACGGAACTTGCGGTCTTCCGCCACCGGGAGGTCGTCTCGCGTGGCCTGGCGCTGATCCGCCAGGTGGCGCGGCGCGGGTTCGAGGGCGGGGAGATCGGCAGCGATGTCGCGGACCGTTTCCCCCAGCTGGTGATGGCGCCGGCTGTGCTGGCGGTGGTGTGGAACGCGCTGTTCGGCGCCATCGATCCGCTCGATACACGGGCGCTGCTCGCGGCCCATCGCGACCTTTTGCTTCGAGGCCTGGGATGGAAGGACGCCTGATGCGCCGCCCGCTTGTCATTGCCATTGGCGTCCTGCTTGCGCTGGCCGGGTGCGGGCGCGCGCCGGAGCGGACGTTCTCCGGTTACATCGAGGGTGACCTCGTGTTCATCGGGCCCACCGAGCCGGGCCGCGTCAGCGCCCTGTCGGTGCGGGAGGGCGACGCCGTCGCCAAGGGCGAGACCGTGGCGCGGGTGGAGGACGACCTGCAGCGCGCCGACCTGGACGGCGCCCGCGCACAGCTGAGCGAGGCCGAGGCACAGCTCGCCAATGCCCGTGCGCCGCTGCAGCGGCCGGAGGAGATTGCCATTCTCCAGGCCGCCGAGCAGCGGGCGGCGGCGGCGCTGGACCTGTCGCGCATCGAGCTGGCGCGCCAGAAGGACCTGGTGCCCCGCGGCGCCTCCTCCAAGGCCAATCTCGATGCCGCCCAGCATGGGTTCGACCAGAACCAGGCGGCGCTCGACGAGGCGCGCCAGCGCATCGCCGCGGCGGGCATCGCCGCGCGCGTGCAGCAGATCGAAGCCGCCGAGCAGGCGGTGGCGGCGGCGCGCGCGGCGCTTGCGGCGGCCGAGGTGCGGCTGGCGCGCCGCACCCTGACGGCGCCCGCGGCCGGCGCCATCCAGACCGTCTACTACCGGGTGGGGGAACTCGTCCCGGACGGCCGCCCCGTGGTGTCGCTGCTGCCGCCGGGGCTGGTGAAGATCCGCTTCTTCGTGCCGGAGGCACAGCTCCCCCGGGTGGCGCTCGGGGGGCGGGTGAATGTGTCGTGCGACGGCTGCCCGCCCATCGCCGGCACGGTGAGCTTCATCTCGGCCTCGGCCGAATACACCCCGCCCGTCATCTACAGCCGCGAGGAGCGCGCCAAGCTGGTCTATCTGGTGGAGGCGCGGCCCGACGATCCCGCCCGCGTCCGACCGGGCCAGCCCGTCACCGTCAGCCTCGCCGGTGCGCCATGAGCGGGGGGGCGGGCGATGAGGTGGCCATCGCCGTGGAGGGGCTCACCAAAAGCTTCGACGGCCGGCTGGTGGTGGATCACCTCACCATGCGGGTGATGCGCGGGCAGATCTACGGCTTCCTCGGCCCCAACGGCTCGGGCAAGACCACCACCATCCGCATGCTGTGCGGGCTGCTGACGCCGGATTCCGGGCACGGCACCTGCCTTGGCCTCGATATCCGCGCCGATGCGCGCAAGATCCGCGCGCGGGTCGGCTACATGACGCAGCGTTTCTCGCTCTACCAGGACCTGTCGGTGCGGGAGAACCTGGAGTTCGTGGCGCGGCTCTATGGCGTGCCGCGGCCGGAGCGGGCGGCGGCAGCGGCGCTGGAGCGGCTGGGCCTGGCGGGGCGCGGCGGGCAATTGGCGGGGGCCCTGTCCGGCGGCTGGAAGCAGCGTCTCGCGCTCGGCGCCTGCATCCTGCCGGGACCCGACCTGCTGTTGCTGGACGAGCCCACAGCCGGCGTCGACCCCAAGGCGCGGCGCGAATTCTGGGGCCAGATTCACGACTTGGCGGCGGAGGGGCTGACGGTGCTGGTCTCCACCCATTACATGGACGAGGCCGAGCGGTGCCACGAGATCGCTTATATCGCCTATGGCAAGCTGCTGGCCCAGGGCACGGTGGCGAGCGTCATCGCCGCCTCCGGCCTGTCCACCTGGACCGCGCAGGTGCGCGGCCTCGAGGGGCATGCGGCCGGACAGGTGGTGGCGGAGCTGTCGCGCGCGCTCGCCGCGGAGGCGGGGGTGGACATGGTGGCGCCCTTCGGCGCCAAGCTTCATGTCTCCGGCCGCGACGCGGCGGCGCTGGAGGCCGCCATCGCTCCCTTTCGGGAAGACCCCCGGCTGGCGTTTCACCGCGACGCGCCGACCCTGGAGGATGTCTTCATCGACCTGATGGGCCGCTCGAAGGATGAGCTGCGATGAGCGCGGCGCTGGCCTCCGCCCTCGGGGTGCTGCGGCGCATCTCGGCCATGATCGTCAAGGAGTTCATCCAGCTCCGGCGCGACCGGGTGTCGTTCGCCACCATGATCTCCATTCCGCTGCTGCAACTGGTGCTGTTCGGCTACGCCATCAACACCACGCCGCGCCACCTGCCCACGGCGGTGCTGGCGCACGAGAACACCGATGTCAGCCGCGCCATCCTGGCCGCCCTGCGCAACACCGCCTTCTTCGCCTTCGTGACGGAGCCCGGAAGCGCGGAGGAGGCCGAGCACCTCATCCGCTCCGGCGAGGTGCTGTTCTTCGTGGAGATTCCCGCCGGCTTCGAACGCGCCCTGCGGCGGGGCGAGCGGCCCCAGCTGCTGGTGGCGGCGGATGCCACCGATCCGGTAGGGTCGGCCAATGCGCTGGCGGCCCTGTCCGGGGTGGTGGGCACCGCGCTGGCCCGCGCCCGGTTCGTGGATGCGCCCGGCGGCGGCGCCTTCGAGATCGTGCAGCACCGGCGCTACAATCCCGCCGGCACCAGCCAGCTCAACATCGTGCCCGGGCTGCTCGGCACCATCCTCACCATGACCATGCTGATCTTCACCGCCCTGTCGGTAACCCGGGAGATCGAGCGCGGGACCATGGAAAGCCTGCTCTCCATGCCGATTCATCCGGTGGAGATCATGTTGGGCAAGATCGTGCCCTATGTGTTCGTGGGCATTCTCCAGGCGCTGCTCATCCTGTCCGCCGGCATGGTCCTGTTCGGCGTGCCGCTGGAGGGCTCGCCGGCCATGCTGGCGGTGGTGACGCTGCTGTTCATCACCGCCAACCTTTCCATCGGCTACACCTTTTCCACCCTGGCGCAAAACCAGCTCCAGGCGGTGCAGATGTCGTTCATGTTCTTCCTGCCGAGCATCCTCTTGTCCGGCTTCATGTTTCCCTTCTCGGGCATGCCCGTGTGGGCGCAGTGGATCGGCGAGGCGCTGCCGCTCACCCATTATCTGCGCATGGTGCGCGGCATCCTGTTGAAGGGGTCGAGCGTCACCGACCTCCAGGCCGATGCGGCGGCCCTGGTGGGCCTGATGCTGGTGGCCATGGCCATCGCCGTGGCCCGGTTCCGGCAGACGCTGGATTGACCCTCTCAGGCGGCGATGACCAGCCGGGCGCCGGGTCGCAGCCGCGCCAGCAGCCGCCTCAGCTCGGCCCGTGGCAGCGCCACGCAGCCCTCGGTGGGGCGCAGGCCGGGCCGCGCCACATGCACGAACACCGCCGAGCCGCGCCCGGCGACGCGGGGGCGGGTGTTGTGGTCCAGGACCAGCAGCAGGTCATAGAGGCCATCCTCCCGCCACAGCCGCTCGTGCGAAGCGGGGAACGGCAGCCGCACCTGGCGATTGTACAGCCGGTGGCGGGGCGCGTCGCACCAGCCGTCGGCGGGGGCGATGGGCCGGCAGGGCAGGCGGGTGGCCGGGCGCGGCCCGGCGTCGGGGCGGTAGAGCACGGCCAGGATGCGCCAGCGCCCGGCGGGGGTGCGCCCGTCGCCCTCGCGCTTGTCCGGGCTCACGCCCGAGCGCCCGAGCGCGACCGGAATGGCCCGCCCCCCGGCCACCAGCACGCCCTGTCGCGCGTGCCCCGGCCGCCGGCGGACAGCGAGGCGAGAGATGCCCACAGAATGTTCCATGGCGACAACCTAATAAGATACCGCTATAGGCCCATTTGGCCTTGGGGAAATTTGCACCGGGCCTGCGCCGTGCTGTACTTGCGCGAATCGCGTGTCCGCAAGGGCACAGGAGGATTTGATGGCTAATGCGTGGAAGATCCTGGTGGTGGAGGACGACCCGGAGCTGCGCGATGCCCTGATCGAGCAGCTGGCCCTCCAGGACGAGTTCGAGCCGGTTCCGGCCGACACCGCCGAGGCCGCCATCGCCGGTGCCCGCAACGGGGCGGCGGACCTCGTCATCATGGACGTGGGCCTGCCCGACATGGACGGGCGCGATGCGGTGCGGCAGATCCGTCGCAACGGCTTCAAGGCGCCGATCATCATGCTGACCGGGCATGACAGCGACAGCGACACCATCATGGGGCTGGACGCCGGCGCCAATGATTATGTGACCAAGCCGTTCCGCTTCTCGGTCCTGCTGGCGCGGCTGCGCGCGCAGATGCGCTCCCATGAGGCGAGCGAGGACGCGGTGTTCGCCATCGGGCCGTATTCGTTCCGGCCCGGCGCCAAGCTGCTGCTGACCGAGCGCGGCTCGAAGATCCGCCTCACCGAGAAGGAAACGGCGATCCTGCGCTATCTCTATCGGGCCGGGAAGACGCCGGTGCCGCGCGAGACGCTGCTGCAGGAGGTGTGGGGCTACAATTCCGGCGTCACCACCCACACGCTGGAAACCCATATCTACCGTCTGCGGCAGAAGATCGAGCCGGACCCGGCCAACCCGACTCTGCTGGCCACCCAGGCGGGCGGTTACAAGCTGGTGCCGTGAGGTTGGGATGCCGGCTGCCCCGCGGGGCGCCGGCGTCGTGCAGAGAGGACCGCGCCGGCATCGGCCGGTCGGGCGGGCGCGAGGCCGGCGGGCATCGCCGGGCAGGACGGGGATCGAACCGTGGGCCAAGATAAGCTGGGCCAAGATAGCGCGGGTCAAGACCGCGTGGGTCACGATGATGCGGGCCAGAGCGGCGCGGCCGACGACGGCGCGGCCCGGCACGAAGCCGGCCAGGATCCCGCCGGCCAGGATCCCGCCGGCCAGGATCCCGCCGGCCAGGATCCCGCGCGCGAACCGGGCGCGGCCCGCGACGGCGTGCCTTCGGGCGACGCCGGTTCCGATGCCGCTGGCGACGCGCCCGCGGGTTCTTCTCTCACCGGCGACGGTTTCATCGACGATTCGGCCCAGGGTGATGTGGCCGCGGTTGCCGCGCCGGAGCTCGGTGTGTCGAACGTGCTGGCGGTGCTGCGGGCCCTTCCCACTTTCGCAGGCCTCGACGAGCGGGCTCTCTCGGCCCTGGCCGAGGCGGGCCAGCGGCAGAGCCTGGCGGCGGGCGAGACCTTGTTCGAGGCCGGCGCGGCGGCGGAATGCGGCTATGTGCTCCTGTCCGGCCGCCTGGAACTGTCGGAGACGCGGCGCGACGGCGTGCGGCGCGCGGCGCTGGAGGTGGAGCCGGGCGCCCTCGTCGGCGAGATCGCGCTGATCACGGCGACGCCTCGGCCGGCCACGGCGGTGGCGCTGATTCCGGCGCAGGTGCTGCGCATCGCCCGCGCCGATTTCCTGGCTGTCCTTGAACGCGATCCCAAGGCGGCGACCAAGCTGCGCCGTGCCATCGCCCGGCGGCTGGAGCAGATGGTGAAGGCGCTCGAAGGGGTGCGCGGCGAATTGGAGAAACCCCGCCCGGTGCCGCGCCGGCGCTGAGCCGCGTCCTTGGCGCCAGCCTGCGCGGCGCTTGAGCGGGACCCATTTGGGACCGGTCGAAGACCGGGGCAGATGGCATTACGTCAGGCGGCTTTTGGCCGGGTCAGGCGAAGGTGAGGGCCACCGGCACGTGGTCGGAGGGCTTGTCCCAGCCGCGCGCGTCCTTCAGCACGGTCATGGCGGCGGCGTGGGGGGCGAGCGCCGGGTTGGCCCACACATGGTCGAGCCGGCGGCCGCGATCGTTGACGGTGTAGTCGGGCGAGCGGTAGCTCCACCAGGTGAACAGCTTGTCCTGGGGCGGCACGAACCGGCGCATGGCGTCCACCCAGCGGCCGGAGGCCTGCCAGCGGCCCATCTTCTCCACCTCGACGGGCGTGTGGCTGACCACGGACAGCAATTGCTTGTGGTTCCACACATCGGTTTCCAGCGGCGCGATGTTGAGGTCGCCCACCAGCACCGCGTGGCGGTCCTGGGCGGCGGCGTCGGCCAGGAGCTGCGGCCACGCCGTCACCTCGTCGAGGAAGTCGAGCTTGTGGGCGAACTTGGGGTTCAGCGCCGGGTCGGGCACGTCGCCGCCGGCGGGCACGTAGAAATTGTGGATGGTGAGGGGCTTGCCGAGGCCGTGCTCGGCCTCCAGCGTCACCGCCACGTGGCGGGCGTCGCCCTTGCCGCAGAACTCGCCCTTGGTGATGCTCGCGAACGGCCGCCGCGAGAAGGTGGCGACCCCGTGCCAGCCCTTCTGGCCGTGCAGCGCGATATGGGGAAAGCCCAGCTCGCGGATGGCGGCGAGGGGAAACTTGTCATCCTGGCACTTGGTTTCCTGCAGGCACAGCACATCCGGCTTCAGCGCCTCGACGGCGGCCTTCAGGATGTCCAGCCGGATGCGGACGGAATTGATGTTCCAGGTGGCGATGGTGAGGGGCAAGGCGGCAACGGGATGAAAAATGGAAGGGAGGCTTAGGGGTAGAGCAGGAGCGGCGGGGGCGCAAGGGCGGGGACGGGATCGCCGGAGGCGCCCGGTGGCTGGCCCGTGGCGAGGCGGTCCGCAGGGATCGCGGCGAAAGGCGGGGGGCATGAACGCGCGCTCGATGGCGGAGCCGCTCCGCCGATCGGGTGGCCCTATGTCGCCGGTGGCACCGGCGCATCGGCGCCGGGCCACGCCCTGCCCGGCAGCTCCGCGCGCCATTGGCTCGGCGCCATGCCCGCCCAGCGCGTGAAGGCGTGGTCGAACGCGCTGTTCGCCGAATAGGAGAGCGCCTCCGCGATCCGTCCGATCGGCAGGCGGGTCAGGGCCAGCAGTTCACGCGCGACGGCGAAGCGGACTTCGTCCTTGATGGCCTCGAAGCTGGTGCCGGAGCGGGCGAGGTGGCGGGCAAGCGTGCGCGGGCCGAGGCCCATCTCCCGCGCCACCGCGTCCCGGCCCGCCTCGCCGACCATCAGGCGCGGGCGCAGGAGGTGGCGGACCCGCGCTGCGACATCGGCGAGGTCGCCCTGCACCATCTTCTGGATTCTGCCCAGAAGCTGGGCCCGCCGGGCGGGGTCGGCTCCGGGCAGCGGCAGGGCCATGTCGCGCGCCGCGATGACGATGCCGGTCTGTTCCTGATCGAAGAGTGCCGTCGTCTTCAGGACGCCGCGGTACGCGGCAGGATGGGCGGGCGGCCCGGCGCTGGCCAGGACGCGCAGAGGGTGCGCCCGCCCGCCGGTCAGGGCGCGCACCATGTTGCATCCCATGGCGACGACGAGATCGTGAACGTGGCGGCCGGCCGCCACGTCCGCATAGAGGCCGTATCCGACGAAATAATCGTCGTCGATCTGCTGAAGATAGACTGCGGCGCCGCGCGAATATCCGATCTGCAGCCCGATATAGTCTCGGAATGCATCCCCGAGCGTGGGCGCGCAGGCCATCATCTCGCCAATGACGCCGAGGGCGCGGTGATCATTGCGGGCCCCGACCAGCAGGCCGAGGTGGGGACAGCGGGCCAGGGCGGCGGAGCGCTCCAGTACGGCGACCAGGTCCGGGTAGGCGAAGCGCGCCTCCGCGGTGAACCGCTGCAGCTCCAGCCCCGAGCCGGCGAACGCCGCCTCCGGGCTCACGCCGAGCTCGCCGAGGAGGGCCGGCAACACAGCGAGCGGCCCCACGCGCTGCGATGGAACATCGGTCAAATTCGGTTGCCCCTGTCCTCGAAAAGCAAGCGAGACGGACTTTCATAAGCTATGCCGTCACAAGTTGACAAGACGACTTTTATTTCCGCAAATGCGGGTCGTAAGCTTTTCCATCCCACAATCACGCATGATGCCGTGTAAAGGGAATGGGGAGTGTTGACCGGGGGGCGGTTCTCCTCGGTGGATGCCTTTCCCTGGTACCGGGCGCCGGTGGCTGTCGCTGGTAGTCTTCCCTTGCGCGAGGGTTATGCGGCGGCGAAGGCTTGGCGCACCGGGATGCAGCGGCGTCCGCAGCGGCGCCATGCGCCGGAGGTCCCGCCCCATCGCAGGTCCCCGCGTCTTCCATCTGTCCTTGTGTTCCCGCTTGGTCCCGGCGTTCCCGCCACTCTGCAAAGGTAGCCCGTCATGACCCTTTCACGCCGCACGCTGCTGCTTGGTGGAACCGCGCTGGCCGTTGTCGCCGGCGCCGGGCGGGCGGGGGCCTGGGACGGCCCGCTGTCCGATCTGGCCGAAGGCGCCGAGGACTTCAAGATCGCCTCCGATGCCTTTGTGTTCGGCTATCCGCTGGTGACCATGGAGATGACGCGCCGCATCATGACCAATGTGGCGGAGGCTGCCGGCAGTCGTGGCCCGATGGGCACGTTGATCAAGATGCGCGCCTACCCGGACGCCACGTTCCGCGATGTGACGGCGCCGAACGCCGACACCCTCTACACCACGGCCTTCCTGGACGTGGGCGCCGAACCCTGGGTGGTGAGCGTTCCCGACATGAAAGGCCGCTATTTCCTGCTGCCGTTCCTCGACGGATGGACCGAGGTGTTCCAGGTGCCGGGCGCGCGCACCACCGGCACCGGCGCCCAGACCTATCTCGTCACCGGTCCGGGCTGGTCCGGCCCGGTGCCGGACGGCATGGTGCAATTGAAGTCGCCGACCAGCATCGTGTGGATGCTCGGGCGCATCTACTGCACCGGCACGCCGGAGGACTACGCCGAGGTTCACGCGCTGCAGGACCAGTTCAAGCTGTTCCCGCTCAGCTCTCTCGGCAAGCCCTACACGCCGCCGGCGGGCAAGGTCGATCCGGCGATCGACATGAAGACTCCGGTGCGCGAGCAGGTGAACGCGCTCTCGGCGACGGAATATTTCAAGCTGCTGGCGGACCTGATGAAGCGTAACCCGCCGCGGGCGGAGGACGCGCCGGCGCTGGAGCGCTTCAAGGCGATCAACCTCGTTCCCGGCCAGGACTTCGACCCGAAGGTCATTCATCCGCGTTGGGAGGCGCGGCTGCCGCAGCTGTCCTTCGATCGCATCATGCTGCACTTCAAGGTCAGCGACGGCGACGTGGAAAACGTCAACGGTTGGGGCTACACCACCAAGACCGGCAATTACGGCACCGACTATCTACAGCGGGCGCTGATCACCGCCATCGGCCTCGGCGCCAATCGCCCGCAGGACGCCGTCTATCCGACCTCCCTCAAGGACAATGACGGCCGCGCCTACACCGGCGCCCAGGCCTATCAGATGCGCTTCGCGCCCGGCCGGCTTCCTCCGGTGAAGGGCTTCTGGTCGCTGACGATGTATGACGAGAATTATTTCTTCGTCCCCAATCCGATCAATCGCTATTCCATCAGCGTGCGCACGAATCCGACCTTCGAGCCGGACGGCTCGCTGGTGATCCATATCCAGAACGAGAGCCCGGGGGCCGGAAAGGAAGCCAACTGGCTGCCGGCGCCGAAGGGCAAGTTCTATCTCATGCTGCGCCTGTACTGGCCCAATGAGAACGCGCCCTCCATCCTCGACGGGTCCTGGGTGATCCCCGCCGTGGCGCGGGCGAACTGAGCCGGCGCCGGGCGCGCGCAGCATGCCCCATGCGGCGGCGCGGGGGCATCGGGGTCTCCTCGGAAGGGGGATTCTCGCGCTGCTCCCGGCCGTCGCGGGTGGCCGGTGCCGGTGGCACGCGTGGGCCTTCAATCGACAATTGATGATCGGGTTCCGCATGGGCGGTGAACGCAACGGGCGCCCCTGGCTGGGCACGACAAGGGCCATGGGCCATATCGCGACCGCCGGGCGGGTGGGCGCGGGCAGGGTGTCCGTCGTGGCGCTGCTTGCCATCCTGGCGACCGCCGGTGACGGGCGGGCCGCCGATCTGGCGCCAGCGCCGGTCGTCCAGGCTCAAGCGGCTCCGCTGTGGCATTTCCAGGCCACGGCCTATGGCTGGCTGACGGCGGTGACCGGAGATGTCGGCGTGCGCAACCTGCCGCCGTCTCCCGTGGACGCCTCGATCCTCGACGTGCTCGACCATCTCGATGGCGCGCTGATGGGCACGTTTCTCGCCAGCGATGGCAGATGGCTGTTCCTGGCGGATCTGGTGCTGGCGAAGCTGACGGACGACCAGCAGGTCGGGTCACGGGGGCTTGGGTCCCTCGGTTCTGAGCTCTCGCAGACCATCGCCACCGGGACGATCGGCTATTGGCTCCCGCTCGGCATCCCGGCCCTCGATCTCGCGGTGACCGGCGGGCTGCGTTATGTCCACCTGTCGGCGGGCGTGTCCCTGGGGCTGGCCGGTCAGCCGCTGGCGCTGTCGGGCCGCCAGGGCGCGTCGTGGTATGACCCTACTGTTGGGCTTGCCGCCCATTGGGCGATCAGCGATCTCTGGTTCCTGAATGCGACCGCCGACATCGGCGGCTTCGGTGTCGGCTCGAAGCTTTCGAGCAACGGCTATGTCGGTGTCGGCTATATGTGGACGCCGTCGGTTTCCACCGCGCTCGGCTACCGCTACCTCTACGAGGACTATGAGAGGAACAGCTCCAGCGGCTCCTTTCGCTACAACGCGACGATGCACGGCCCGACCGTCAGCCTGGCCTGGCATTTCTGAGCGGCGGGCATTCGAAGGCGGGTCAGCGCCGATGACAGTCCGGCGGCGGGCGTGGCGGCCCTGCGCTCCAAGCCTGTCCTGGAAAGTCTGTCCTGGAAAGCCTGTCCTGGAAAGTCTGGCCCGGTCGCATCTGCGGCGATGGGGCCGCAAGGGTGTCATGATGATCCGGCTTCGGGCGGGCCCTTACCGCCGGTGCGCGTCCGTTCGCCCGGCGAGGGGCACCCCTGCGGCGGCCGTTGATCTTGCGTATCATACAGCGTCCCCGGTCTGCGACCGCTGCCAAGGGGGGCCGTGCCAAGGGGGCTGCTCAAGAGGGCCGCTCAAGCGCCGCGCGGGGCTTGAGCGAAGGCCCGCGAGTCAAGCCCACGGGCCTTTGGCATCAGGCGGGCCGTGCGCCCGGCGAGATTTCACGATGCGCCGCCCCTCGTCGGTGCTCCCTCACTGCAGCATCCGCTCGAAATTGATCACGAACAGGCTCGGGTCCGGCCGCTTGTTCACCTGCACGTTGTTGAGCGTCACCTGGGTGTCGTAGCCCTGGGGATCGGTGACGATCCATTGTTTCAGGGCCGAGGTCTTGGCATCGAACAGGATCAGCAGGCGATAGGTGCCCAGCATGGGCACCTGGTGCTGCATGGTCACCGTGATGAAGCGCTCGTCCTGGAAAATGCCGGTCACGTTCGGGTCGTTGGCGAGGTCCACCCGTTCCGCCAGCAGGAAGCGCAGGGGCGTCTGGTTCAGGGGCGTGATGTCCTGGGTGTTCAGGCTGCGGTCGCGCACCGCCACCGACTGGCCGTTGGAGATCAGCTCCACCGGGCTCGGCGGCGCGTATTGAAAGCGCACCCGCCCTGGCTTCTGCATGTAGAATTCGCCGGTGCGGCGCATGCCGTCCGGGTCGGTCTGGGTGAACGAGCCGGTCATCGCCTGCACGGAATTATAGTAATTGGTGATGCGGTCCACCGTGGCCGGGCTCGCCCGGCCGTCGGGCAGGGCCGGGGTGGGCGCAGGGGCGCGGGCCTCGGCGGTCGCGGCCGGCTTGAAGGGCGCGCCCGGCCGGTGCGGCGGCAATGGCGCCGAGGCCGGAGGCTGCGCGGCGCCGGACCCGGAGGATGTCTTGCCGCCCGACCCGCCGCCGGAGCCCTGGCTCCCGTCCAGCGGCCCGCCCCACAGGGAGCCCGGCGGCAGCGCACCCTGCGCTGCGGCGGCGGACGCGGCCAGCATCAGGACCAGGGAGAGGCTCGCGGCCATCGCACGCGGGGCAAAAGAACGGCACGGCATCATTCAAGGTCTCTGAAACGAGGACGGGGCCGGGACCGACCCCCGTGCGGACAAGCCTTCCGACGCCCGCGCGACCCGCGGGGCCGCCGGCGCGAACACCAGGAAACTAGCCCCTAGCGAGCGCCTATGGCGATCCTGTGGCCCGCCGGTCACGGATGCAAGAGGGCACAGGGGCGGGAGCGGCGCGGCGGGTCATTCCGCCGCCTCCTCGGGCAGCAGGATTTCCCGCTTGCCGGCATGGTTGGGCGCGCCCACCAGGCCTTCCTTCTCCATCCGCTCCACCAGCGAGGCGGCGCGGTTGTAGCCGATCTGCAGGCGGCGCTGGATGTAGGAGGTGGAGCACTTGCGGTCGCGCATCACCAGCGCCACCGCCTGGGCGTAGAGGTCCTGTCCCTCCTCGCCGAGGCTGCCCTTGTCGAATACGGCGCCGTCCTCGTCCTCCTCGGGCTCGATGGTGATGGAGTCCACATAAGCCGGCACGCCCTGGGCCTTGAGGTGCTTGACCACCTCCTCCACCTCTTGGTCGGAGACGAACGGCCCGTGCACGCGGCGGGTGCGGCCCCCGGCCTCCATGTAGAGCATGTCGCCCTGGCCGAGCAGCTGCTCGGCGCCCTGCTCGCCGAGGATGGTGCGGCTGTCGATCTTGGAGGTCACCTGGAACGAGATGCGGGTGGGGAAATTGGCCTTGATGGTGCCGGTGATGACGTCCACCGAAGGGCGCTGGGTGGCCATCACCAGGTGGATGCCGGCGGCGCGGGCCATCTGGGCGAGGCGCTGGATGGCGCCCTCGATGTCCTTGCCGGCCACCATCATCAGGTCGGCCATCTCGTCCACCACCACGACGATATAGGGCAGGGCGTCGAGGTTCATTTCCTCGCGCTCGTAGATGGCCTCGCCGGTCTCGTGGTCGAAGCCGGTCTGCACCGTGCGCGACAGGTTCTCCCCCTTCTCGGCCGCCTCGCGCACCCGGGCATTGAAGCCGTCGATGTTGCGCACGCCGAGCTTGGACATCTTCTTGTAGCGGTCCTCCATCTCCCGCACCGCCCATTTCAGTGCCACCACCGCCTTCTTCGGATCGGTGACCACCGGGCACAGGAGGTGGGGGATGCCGTCGTAGACGGAGAGCTCCAGCATCTTCGGGTCGATCATGATGAGCCGGCACTGGTCCGGCTTCAGCCGGTAGAGCAGGGACAGGATCATGGTGTTAATGGCCACCGACTTGCCCGATCCGGTGGTGCCGGCAACCAGCAGGTGCGGCATGCGGGCGAGGTCGACGATCACCGGGTCGCCGCCGATGGTCTTGCCGAGGGTGATGGCGAGCTTGTGCCCCGAATCGCCGAAATCCTTGGTGGCGATGAGGTCGCGCAGCAGCACCTTGTCGCGCTTGGCGTTGGGCAGCTCGATGCCGATGGCGTTGCGCCCCGGCACCACCGCCACCCGGGCCGACACCGCGCTCATGGAGCGGGCGATGTCGTCGGCGAGGCCAATGACGCGCGACGACTTGATGCCCGGCGCCGGCTCCAGTTCGTAGAGCGTCACCAGCGGGCCGGGGCGCATGTCCACGATCTCGCCGCGCACGCCGAAATCCTTCAAGGTGGCCTCCAGCAGGGCGGCGGTCTCCTTCAGCGCATCGGGGGTCAGAACCGCCGGGCGTCCGGCTGGCGGCGGCGCCAGCAGGTCGAGCGGCGGGAACTGGTAATGGCCCTTGCGGCCGGCCGGCTTGCGGGTGCCGCGGCGGCGATGGCCGGCGGCGGTGCCGGCGATCAGCTCGGCTTCTTCCTCCAGCTCGGCCTCCTCGCCCCGGCTTCGGGCGGCCGGCGCTTCCGCACCCATGCGTGGTTCCACCCGGCCGGAGGCGTCGGCGTCCGGGTCGGCGGCGCGGGCGGGGCCGGCGGCCTTCAGCACCGGCAGCTGGTGGGTGCCGAACACCCGCGCCTTGAGCGACAGCACGGTATGGGTGAGGGCGCCAATGGACACGGAGGTGCCGTCGTCCTCTTCCTCGTCGTCCTCATCTTCGCCGACCGTATCGTCATCGACGCCGGCCACAGGCTTCAGCGGCGTGCGGCGGCCGCCGGCGAAGGCCAGGAACAGGGCTGCCGCGCCCACCACGCCGCCGATGGCGCCCACCACGATCTGGTCGAGGGGCGCCGCCGCGCCGATGCCGATCAGCCCGGCCAGCCGGAGGAACAGATCGCCGATGACACCGCCGAGCCCGGTGGTGGTGGGCCAGGTGCCCACCCGCGGCAGGGCGCCGAGGAAGGCGCAGGCCCCCACCGCGCCCACCGCCCAGGCGGTGATGCGCAGCCGCGCCCGGCCGAACGGCCGGTGGGTCATGAGCCGCCAGCCCCAGTAGACCAGCGGCAGCACCACGGCGAGGCAGGCCAGGCCGAATGCCTGCATCAGCAGGTCGGCGATGATGGCCCCGGGCCGGCCGAGCCCGTTGTGAACCGCCGAATCGGTTGCATTGGAAAAGCTGGGATCGGACGCCGACCAGGTCGCCAGCGCGGCGATGGCCACGGCGCCTGCTGCGACCAGCCCGGCGCCGATGATCTCCCGGCTGCGCCGCCGCACGCCCTGGCGCACGGCATCGGGGATGAAGTCGAAGCGCGGCGCCTGCGGCTGCATGCGGGAGTGCATCACCGCGTCGGCGGCGCGGCGGGCCGTGGTGGAGGTCGCGGGCATGGGGCGCAGCTCTCCTTCAGTCCTAGGCGGGGGCGAGGCCGGCGACGAGGCGCTTCAGCACCTCCTCGGAGGTCGGGATGTCGTGCACCAGGGCGACGCGCAACCACTCCTGGGCCGGATTGGCGCCGGCGAGGTCGCGGCGGGCCAGGTAGCCGCCGGGCACGGTGCGAAGGCCCTGCTCCTGCCACAGCTTGAGGGCGGCCGCCTCGCCGCCGGCACGGCCTTCGCCCGCCAGATGCGAGACGTCGAGCCACAGGAAGAACCCGCCGCCGGGCCGGCTGTAGCCGAACCGGTCGCCGATGAGGGCGTCGGCGAGATCGAACTTGGCGCGGTAAAGGTCGCGGGACGCGGCCACATGGGCTTCGTCCTCCAGCGCCGCCACCGCCACCGCCTGCAGCGGCTCGGGCACCTGTGGCGCGGCGACCCAGCGGAAGGCGAGGAACTCCTTGAGGAAGGCCGGGTCGCCGGCGCAGAAGCCGCACCGCAGCCCGGGCAGGGACGAGCGCTTGGACAGGGAGTTGAAGGCGACCGCGCCGGTGAAGTCGTTGCCTGCCACCTCCAGGATGCCGGCGGGCTTGGCGGCGTCCAGGTAGATTTCCGAATAGCACTCGTCGGAGAACAGGAAGGCGCCGTGCCGCCGCGCCAGCTCCAGAGCGCGGCCGAGATAGTCCGCCGAGGCCACGGCGCCTTGCGGGTTGGCGGGCGAAGCGAGGTAGATGGCCACCGTGCGGTCGAGCAGGGCCGGGTCGAGGGCATCGAGGTCGGGCAGCCAACCGCTGTCGCGGTGGGTGGGCAGCACCACGGCCTCGCAGCCTGCGGCCTCGGCGCCGGCGGCATAGGCGGCATAGAACGGGTTGGGCAGCAGCATCGCCGGCCGCTCGGCGGAGCCGAGCTTGCGCGGCGCCACCAGCCGGCGGGCGACGATGGCGGCGGAGAACAGGCCCTCGCGGGAGCCGTTGAGGGCCAGCACCTCGCGGTCGGCGTCGAGCGGGCGGGCGAGGGCGTAGCGGCGCTCCAGCCAGCGGGCGGCGGCGGCGCGGAAGGTGGGCGTGCCCTCGGCGCGCGGATAACGGGCAAAGCCGGCGAGGTTGCTGGCGAGCACCGGGCCGACGAACTCGGGCATGGCGTGCTGCGGCTCGCCCACGGCGGCGCTCAGCGGCTCCCGGCCGGGCGCGATGCCGGCCAGCAGCTCGGCGAGGCGGATGAAGGGCGAACGGCGGTCCTCGGTGGAGGCCGGCTCGGTAACGGGGGCGGGCAAGATGGATCAGCCTCGGCGCACGAACGATGGTGATTGCCGCCACTGTGCCCCGCGCACGGTTAAGGTGCGGCTAACTCAGGGGCCGCGCCCCCTGGCACCGGGTTTCCGGCGCGGGCGACGGGCCGTGCCGCTGTCTGGGGCGGCACTCCCCGCACCGGCGCGTGGGCGGGCACGGGGCGCATGCGCCGCGATGGCTCCTCCGCTTCATCATTCTCCTGCAAATCCAGCCGGCAGGGGGCGATCCGCAGCGGATCGCCTTCCGCCTGTCGTCCGGCATTCCTTTCCGCAAGGGTCCTGGCGCGAGACCGGCATCAGACTCGGCATCAGACTCGGCATTGGACTCGGCATGGGCCGCGACATGGGCGGTGGCGCGCCGATGGGGGCGGATCCCGCGCCGCTCCCGGGTGGGGCGGCGGGCGTCGGTCCATGCGCCGCCGGCCTCGGCGCCGCCGTCCGCGAGCGGCGCGGCCTGTGTCTGCGGCATCGGGGCCGTGGCGGCAGCACGGCTGGTCCCGCGGACCGGTCGCGGGGTCGCAGCCGACGGGTGCGTCCAGGGTTCCGCGCCGGCTTGCTCAGGCGAGGCGCCCGCGCCGGCCTCGGGGAGGTCGGCGGGTGCCGCGGCCGGGTGTCAGAGCGTGGCCAGCACGGCGCGGGCGCGGCGGGCGTCCTCGGCGATCTGTGCCACCAGCGCGTCGATGCCGTCGAACTTCAGTTCCGGCCGCAGATAGGCGTGGAATTCCACCGCGATGTCCTGGTCGTAGAGATCGCCGGTGAAATCGAAGATGTGGACCTCGAGCAGCGGCGCGCCGTTGTCGAAGGTCGGGCGGCGGCCGAAATTGGCGACCCCGTCGTGGCGCTGGCCGTTGGCGGTGATCACCCGCACCGCATAGATGCCGAACGCCAGCTCGACACCGCCCGGCAGCGCCAGGTTGGCGGTGGGAAAGCCGATGGTGCGGCCGCGCTTGTCGCCGTGGCGCACACGCGCGGTCACAGCGAAGGGCCGTCCCAGCATGTGGGCGGCATGGCCCACCTGGCCATCGGCCAGCGCCTTACGGATGGCGGTGGAGGAAATGGGGTCGTCCTCGTCACGCATGGCGTCCACCACCGTCACTGCGAAGCCGTGGCGCCGCCCGGCGCCTTCCAGGAAGGCGGGCGAGCCGGCGCGGGCGCGGCCGAAATGGAAATCAAAGCCCACCGCGATGCCGCTGACCTTGTAGCGCGCCACCAGAATGTCGCGCACGAAGGCTTCCGGGTCCATGGTGGCCAGCGCCCGGTCGAACGGCAGCACGATGGCGCCGGCCAGACCGCTCGCGGCGATCTGCTGGAGCTTGCTGTCCTGCGGCGTCAGGCGGAAAGGCGCTGTGTCGGGGCTGAAGAAGGTGCGCGGGTGCGGCTCGAAGGTCAGCGCCAGCGCCGCCACGTTCCGCGCCTCGGCCATGGCGCGGGCGGTGTCGAACACGGCGCGATGGCCGCGGTGGACCCCGTCGAAATTGCCGATGGCGAGCACCGGCCGGGCGAGGCGATCGGGAAGCGGCTCGGCTCCGTGCAGGACGATGAAGTCGGGGGTGGGGGAAACGGGCATCGGCGGCGTGCGGACCATGTCTTTGCGGCGTCTTTGCAGCATCTGGTGGCGCCGCGGCTGCGGTGGCGCCGAAGGGGCACGGGGCGCCGCCGGGGCCAGGCGCCGCTTCACCCCCATGGCTCTAGGCGCAGGCGAGCCGACCCGTCAAGGGAGGCATGCGCCACGCCTGTCCGCGCGCGGAACGCGGCCATCCCGGTTCCGCGTCCCCTGGCCCGCTCCCGCGCGCCGGGGCGGGGGCGGAAGGGCCGGTTCGCGCGGGGCTGTCGGCGGCCCCGTTCCGCGTCTTTTCCCGCAGGGCGGCAGCGGGGGCGCGCCGCTTGCCGCAGGGGTGCGGCATCCTGGCGCGCGGTGCGTCTGCGCGCCGGCTACCACGCGAGGCGTGGCATGACCCCGCGCGGATGGGCATGACCGTTGAACAGCTCGGCGAGCGAGGCGGCGTCGGGCACGGCGCCGTCGATGGACTTCAGCTCCGCCGCGTGGATGCCGCCGGCGATGAACAGGCTGTCGAAGCCGGCGTCGTTGGCGCCGACGATGTCGGTGCGCAGGGCGTCGCCGATGCCGATGACGCGCGCGGCGTCCACCGGTCCGCCCCGCAGTTGCTCGGCCTGGGCCAGGGCCGTGGCATAGACGGGACCATAGGGCTTGCCGCAATAGACGGTGTCGCCGCCGAGGGCCTCATAGGCCTTGGCGATGGCACCGGCGCAATAGATGAGCCGCTGTCCGCGCTCCACCACCAGGTCGGGATTGGCGCAGATGAAGGGCAGGTCGCGGGCCTTCATCTGCGCCAGCATGTCGGCGTAATCGTCCGGGGTTTCGACATTGTCGTCGAACAGGCCGGTGCAGACCACGAGGTCTGCGTCGGCGAGCGGCCCCAGCACCACGTCGAGGCCGTCATAGGTGCCCAGGTCGCGCTCGGGGCCGAGGTGGAACACGCGCGCGCCGCTCCGCCCGGCCAGGAGGGCGCGGGTGACGTCGCCGGAGGTGACGATGGCGTCATAGCTGGTGCGCGGCACGCCCAGGCCGTCGAGCATGGCCATGATGGCGGTGTGCGGGCGCGGTGCGTTGGAAACGAGGATGACGCTGGCGCCGCCGGCCCGGGCCCGGCCGAGGGCCGCGCAGGCCGCCGGGAAGGCGCTGATGCCGTTGTGGATGACACCCCAGACGTCGCACAGGATGAGATCGTAATCGCCAGCGAAGGTCGAGAGCCCGGCAATGAGGGGGGGCGCGCCGTGGTGGGGTGCCGCCGGGGTGTCTTCAGCCATCCGATCATCTCCTGCAGGGGCCATGCGCACGCGTGGCCCCATTGTGCGCGGCGCGCACGTGCCGCGACGTGTGTGCGGCGCACACGTGCCACGGCCGGCCTTCGATCACAAGAGCGGACGGCGCCGGGCGCGGGTCGCGGGGCAGCCCCGCCACCGGCCTTGCTCCGCCCCCAAGGGCGCCGGAAAAGGAGATGCGTGTGGGCAAATGCGGCTTGCCTCTTGCTGCCGGCCATGGGGCTTGGCTATGGTGTCAACCGACGCGGGCGTAGTTCAGTGGTAGAACGACAGCTTCCCAAGCTGTATGTCGTGGGTTCGATTCCCATCGCCCGCTCCAGTTTCGCGAGCTGTGACAAGGGCTTGTCGCTCTACCGCTAAACTAGACGTTCCCCGCGTTCCCCATCACGTTCCCCATGGGTGTTTACCGCTTGTTCCGGTGAGCCTGCCGAAGTTCGGCAACCTTCCTGCTTTTCCCGATGGTGCCTCGCACGTAGCGCACCGTCGTAGAACTCTGTGAATGACCGGCCGCCGAACGAATTGCGTCCAAATCAGCGCCCGCGTCGTCGGCCTCGGAGATGCCGCCTGCTCGGGCGTCCATGTTCCAGACCCTATCCGGCACCCCAGCCGCTCGGGCGATGATTCGCCACTCGCGAGCGTAGGCATGTTCAGCGTAGGGCCGGCTGGCCGTTTCGTCCACGATCATAGGCCCGACCTTACGGTCAGCCGGAACCTTGGACAGGAGGTCAAGCACCAGTGGGCAGAGCTTGAGGTCGTGAGCCATCACGGCGCCCGTCTTGGTGGTCTCCTTGACGACCACAAGGTCATCCGAGATGTCCGCCCAGGTGAGCCCGCGGGTCCAACGCCGGCCCCGGAGCACGATTCCGCCGGCCTCCGGGGTGGCCGGCTCCCACTCTCCGATGACGTCCCGCTGCCGAAGTGTGGTCTCGAACTGGAGGGCCGTTCCCAGCGCCTGTTTGATCCCGGGCTTTGATGGTGCAGTCTTTTCGCAGGACTGGAAGGATGCACTATGGGCCAAGTTCTGCATGGATGCGCCACGACGACAGAGGCGGTCCGTCGAGCGATACAGCATAGTCAAGAGAGCCTGAGGGCTCTGGCCCGGCGCTACGGGATCAACCAGAAGACCGTCGCGAAATGGAAGCAGCGGACCTCCTGCGCGGATCTTCCCACCGGCCCGAAGGACGCCAAGTCGACGGTCCTGTCCGTTGAGGAAGAGGCGATCATCGTCGCCTTCCGCAGGCATACCCTGTTGCCGCTCGACGACTGCCTCTATGCCCTGCAGGCGACGATCCCCCACCTGACCCGCTCGTGGCTTCACCGTTGCCTTCAGCGCCACTGCATCTCCCGCCTTCCCCATGTCGAAGGCGACAAGCCGGCGAAAAAGACGTTCAAGGCCTGTCCGATCGGCTTCTTCCACATTGACATCGCCGAGGTGCAGACGGCGGAAGGTCAATTGCATCTGTATGTCGGCATCGACCGCACCTTGAAGTTCGCCTTTGCCCAACTGGTCGACAAGGCGACCACGGCAACGGCAACGGCACGCGCTTCCTTGATGCGCTGGTGGCCGTCATTCCCTACAGGATCGAGATCGTTCTGACCGACACCGGCATCCAGTTCGCCGACCTGCCGAAGAACCGTTCCGGTCCGACCGCCATGTGGCGCGGGGAAGCCGTGGGCGAGCATCCATTGGACTTCGCCGATCCACACCGACACCCGCGCCAGTTCCGCCGCATAGGGGTTGATCTCGATGCCGTGCACCACTTCCGGCCCGATGCGCGGGAAGCCGCGTTCCAGGCCCAGCGCCTCCGCCTCCACCTGGGCGCGGTGCTCCAGGTCCTTCAGCGCCCTGAGCGCCAGATACAGGAAACTGCCCGAGCCGCAGGCCGGGTCCAGCACCCGGAAATCCCCCAGACGCTTCAGGAACCGGGCCAGCACCGCCTGGGCTTCATTGATGGCCTTGGTGGCCTGCCCCTTGGCATCGGAGCCGGCCTTGCCGCGCTTTGCCTTCGCCGCCTCGTCCTGGGCGGCGGCCTTTTCCATGAGCGTGGCGATCTCGGCCCGCGCCTCATTCCATTCCGCCGTCAGCGGATCGATGAGCATCGGCCGGATGATCATCATGATCTTCTCGCGGTCGGTGTAATGGGCGCCGAGCTGGCTGCGCTTGTCCGGGTCCAGCCCGCGCTCGAACAAAGTGCCGAGAATGGAGGGGTCGATATCGCCCCAATAAAGAGTGGCCGCCCCATGGACGAGGCGGATCTCTTCCTTGGTGAGCGAGAACACCCGGTCATTGTCGAACAGGCCGCCATTGAACCAGGCCACCTTCTCGAACCCGATGCGCCCGCCCTTGCTCATGGCGCGGAAGAGATCGCCGGCAAAGTCGGTGAAGGCGGAGGGGTCTTCCAGCGCCCGCTCCAGCATGCGGGTGAACATGCCATCCTTCAGCAGCTTCACGTCTTCCGCGAACATGCAGAAAACGAGGCGGTTGATGAAGTGCGCCACCTCTTCCGGCTCGCCATAGCGGGTGCGGAGCGAGCGGGCCAGCTCGGCGAAATTGCCGGCCACCTCCTCGGTGAGCTGCTGGCGCGTCTTGGTGGGGCGCAGAGCTTCCGGGTCGGCGAAGGCGGCCTTCAGCCATTGCCGCTTTTGCGCATCCTCCAGCTCCGAGATGGGGATCTCGTAGACCTTGGAGACGGAATTGGTCCAATTGGTGTGGATGCGGATGGTGGTGCCCACATCGCACACGATCAGCAGCGGCGGATTATCGAGCGCCACCGCATAGCGCTGGAGCTGGGCGAAGGCGTTGTCGAGATTGGCGTGGGTGCCCTTGTATTCCCAGCCGAAATGGCCGCGCTTGAACACATCGGCGAAGCCCTTGCCGCCGGTGGTCTTGGTGGCGCCGACCTCGAAGGCATAGTCGCGGCCTTCAGAATCCACCTCCGCCGGGGTCTTCTCGCCGAGCAAGCGGCACAGATCGATGAAATGCTCCTGCGCCGCGGCCCGCTCCTTGAGCTTCGAATTCTGCCATTTCGCGATAAATTCGTGCGGCGTCATGGCTTTGTTCGTCCCCCGGCGTGTCGTCCTCTTCTACCGCAATCGCTGCGGGATGCCAGCGTGGGTTGCTGGCCTCATTCCACCTCGAAAGCCGGCAGCTTCGTTAGCTCGCGCAGCAGGGCTGCGGCCGATGCCTCTCCGTGGCGCTGCCCGGTGTCCCGCCGCGTGTGGCCGACGATGAAATAACGGGCTTCCTCCGCCACCTGGTGCTCGCGGCACAGCGTCATGAACAGGTGCCGCCAGCCATGGTTCGGCCGCGACACGGTGGAGGCCTTGGCCCTGGCAACGCGCGGTGGCGTGACGGGCGCTGGCTCCGCTGTGATGGCTCCAATGGGCTCCAAGGCGGGAAAACGTCGCAGTACGTCGTCCGGCCCATAGTCGCCACGGGCGCGTCGCTCCAGAGTTGTGGCGGCATTTTGGATGGCCTGCCACATGCCCATGGACAGCTGGTCCCGGCTTTCCAGATCGACCTCGGGGATTGCGTGTTCAGCGAGCACTTGATCGACGAATTCGGCCATGGCGTTGCGCAGGAAAAACGTGTCGGGATCGATCATCAAGGCTCGTGGCGGATGCTTCAGCTCCAGCACGACCTCGGGGGAAAACGACCTCTGGAAACGCTCCCACATCTCTACCGGCCCGGGGTCGTCCTCCAAGTTTCCGACAAACCCGCGATACCACGCTCCGGCCAGCGCAATGACCTGCCTTTGCTTCAGGCTGACCGGGCCGCAGCGCAGGGATGCGAAGAGCCGCTGAAGGTGATCCTCGGCGAGCCCTGAACGGGCGGTGGCCACCTTGGGGGTCACGGGTGTGGAGCGAGAACTTCACCTCCGCCGCGCCCAGCGTGGCGGTCACGGTGCATTCCGGCTCGGCGCCATGGGCGGGGAAATGGATGCGCACCTGTCGTCCCGTCACCTTGCCGCGCAGATCGGCGGGGATGCGCTTCCTGAAGGTGAGGACGGAGGTGTGCGACAGACGGACCGGACGAGACATGCGAAGGGCCATTGTGGACGAACTCTGTGTATCAGAGGAGCCGTCCGAAGTCTTTGTATCTCAAGGAAGCGTGGCGGATCAACGCCATAGGCTGGTGCTGCGAGAGAGGATTGAATTCCTCGACAGCGCCCATACTGCATTGAAATATAAGGTATTTTCTGAAGTTATCCCCAGGTCTTTGTACCAATGCATTGTACATGGGATTTTCCAGGAATCAGGGGGTTTGTCAAACGGAGACCCGTGCTGGTGGGCGTGTTTGAGAGAAACACGGCTCAGGACCGGACAGGAATAAGTACCTATACCTGGGTGGCGATTCCTCGCCCTCGCGGCTCTCCAGAGGAGGGCTGTCATCCTTATATCGGTATTGATGATGTGTTTTTTTGACGCGCTGGGGCGCTCGGGTTAGACAGTGCGTTCATAAGACCAGATAGGGAGGAAGAGGTGCCGGATTTCGATGATTTGCCCTTCTATAGTCGTCCTGATCTAACTCCATTTTTGATTCACCTGACAAAGAATACGGAGAAACTAAATGAACGTTCAGCTTTTGATAACTTAGTAAATATATTGAAGACTGGAAAGATCTGTGGCAGCTCATCTGAAAGGGGATTTATTAAGGGTCAGAGAAAGGCAGTCTGCTTCATGGACGTACCATTCCCTTCATTGAAATATATTTTGACACCTGAAAATACAAATCAAGAAAAACCTCGCTACGAACCTTATGGCATCGTTCTGACGAAGCGTTTGGCCTACAAAAATGGATGTCGTCCAGTCCTATATCTATCTAATGATGAGGTTAATGCGCTTTCGATTCCTAAAGAAGAGTTATGGAGAGTAGTTCGTCTAGAAGTTAAAGAAGATAATTGGATTTGTTGGGTCCACGAACGCGAATGGAGATGTGTTGAATATTTTAAGTTACCAAAAAAAATTTATGCTGTATTGGTTAGGGACACTAAGTACGCCAAAAAACTGAGGGAAATGATTAATCAATCCCCAGATTCTTTCAAATGCACGCCTGCATCGATATTGCCGTTAACAATTATATCACAAGGGTTACTCAAATAGATTGAAAATTCATCCTCGTTAACACGATTGATTTTCGAGGTCGGCATGGGTTGGCGGACTAACCAGCGCTACGCCGAGGAACAGGAACGGGAGCATCAGGAATGGATGCGGTCCCTGCCGTTGGCTGACCGCATCCGGTGGCATTTGGCCGACGCTTTCCGCTTTGCCGGGGGTGTGGTTGCGGTTGGCTTCTTTGTCTAGCTGTTGTTGGTCTGACCGCTACCACATACGGGCGGCAAGCTCGCGCTCTTCGGCGCCCAGGGCGTTGGTGTAGATGGCGGTGGTGCTGATGTCGGCATGGCCGAGCCACCTCTGAACCAAATTCAACGGCACTCCGACTTGAACCGCGCGGACGCCGAAGCCGTGCCGCAGGCCCTTGGGGTTGGCTGCCGTCTTCAGTGTGATTCCTGCCGCCGTCATCACTGATTTGATTTGGCGCCATGCGGTTGTTCGGCCCATGGGCCAAAGCGGCTCGTCATCACTCATGTCTGTCAGATGATGGATCGTCTCAAGGGTTTCGATGATATCCGCCGGAATGGGAATTTCACGCACCAGAAGCTTGCCCCGCTTCTTGAGGCTGATGATGGAAACAACCGCGCTTTCCCGTTGAATGTGTGCCGGCGTGAGCGCCAGAGCCTCGGAAACGCGACACCCTGTGTGGGACAGCACGAGGCAAAGTGTATGCACTTTCTGGTCTCTGCTCGCCGCCGCAGCATCTAAGAAACGCTCCCGCTCCGCCGCCGTGAGGTACTTGCGCTGCCCGGCGTGGTCGTAGAGGCAGGAGGTATTATGAAACTGTCTCATCGTCACAATTCCTTCGTCCAAAACCCCTTTCTTCCAGTGTTTACAAACAAAATTGCTGAAAGTATTACAGGCTTGAAATTACAAACAATACCGCTATTGCGCCCCGATTCCGCCGCATGCTAGCTTGACGGTACAACCTTGGAAATTGGCAATGGTGCTGGTTTTCTCCGTGCTGTGAAACAGAATCAGCAATTTTGTTTCATGGAAAACATGACTTGGATCGAGCCATGACGACTAGGTCACATCCGCATTTGATGGCTGAAATCAGCAGGAAAGAGGTTGGCCCCGTTCATCACTTTCTCGATGCCGTCTGGCGGTACCTACCCGCTAGCGCTACTGGCGCAGTTGGTGTGTCGGTGGTGGCCGCTGTGGCGATCCAGGGTCAGGCAATGTTGTACGCCCTGGCCGGCAGCCTGTTGGTCTCACAAGCGACAACGGGCGCATTGGGCTTGAAGCGGTGGCGCACTGGTGAGCGGCACAAGCGCATTTACGACAGCCCACGATGCCAAGCTTACCTCAGGCGGCTGGAAGCCCGAACGCAGGGGGTCGTGGCATCGCAGCGTGGTACGGTATGGGTCGTCACCGATCCTGGCCGCACCGATGCAGCCTCTCGTGTGCAGATCATGGGGCAGCGGGAATATGACCGCTACCGAGCCCAAGAGCTGGCCGCCGGCCGCCCTATAGATGAAGTCCGGGTCCATCCCCGGCGTGGGTGCTCCACCATCCGGCACAGCATCGCCCGAAACGGCCGAGAGTTGGCATCACAAGAGATCGACATGAGCAAGGATCTGCTGGCGTCCGGCCGCATCGAGCGGTGGCTGAAACAGGCGCCGACACCTTCTCAGTTCAGTTAATCAGACCGCCGCTTAACATAAAAAATACCTTAAACCCCAACGTGTTGGAGCAGACATGAGGACTATCGCCGTTGCCAAACCGGGAGCCGCGACCGCTCTATACGCACCATTTGGCGTATGGCTATTGGCTTTATTGGTGGTTACATACCTTGGTGACATTATTTATATTCCCGGGCTGTTCCAGCTAATATTGTGGATAGGCCCATTTGTCGCATTAATAGCCGGAATCATTTCAATGATGGCCTCAAAAAATAAATATAAAAAATACATAAAGCAGAAAATGGAAGAGTCATTAGGCGGACAGATACAATATTATGATTATGACAATTCATTTCAATCGGCCATCGGCATAACGGACAGAAGTATAGGAATTATTGAAAATGGTACGATTCGTCTGTTTGAGTTTGATCTGATTAGAGATGTGTGGTGGGAAGTGCCTGGGTGGAACCGGGAGATTGTCCGTGGAATTGGTCCAACAGCTCTCTCCGGAGGGATAATGGCTACACTCGGAAATATGGCAGCGGAAGGGCAGGCAAGAAATAATAGTGGAATGATGTTCAAGCTTGCTGATATACAAACTCCAATTGTGAAATTCTCAACACAGGATGTTTCAATTTTGAGGAAATGGGAAGAGATAATGCGGCAGGCCCTCGAAGGAAATGACATAAAATCATAGCGCCAATTATCTTATAACGTCTAAACTGTCTAACGTACCCGATTTTCGTCGAATGGCGAAGGCTAGATAAATTTGTCGTTTCACGCTTGAGGTCAGGAATGCGCAGGATTCTGTTTGCCGCTGGGCTGCTGGCTGTCGCATCAACGTCGGCTCTTGCGTTGTCGCAAGCCGAAATTGATGCTGCGGTTGGCGCCATCGATGTCAAAGACGACACACAGTGTCTCGCGAACCACGGTGAAAAGCTGGTTCGCAAGACAGAGGTCAAGGACCTCAATGGGGACGGTGTCGACGAGATCGTCCTCACCGTGACGGGAAGCGAAGGCGGCGCGAGCTGCTTCGGGAAGTATGGAAACGCAATCACGCTTCTCATCTCCGATGGGGCGGGGAAATGGAGGGAAGAGCTTGGTTTCGGCGCCGCTGGTATCACCTTTTTGAAGCGAGATGATAGTGCATGGCCTGACATTGAGATTGGGATGGCCGGGGGCTGCAATCCCATTTGGCGGATCGCTCCTAACGGTCATTACGATATCTGGAAGACCTGTGAAGGCGGGAGGCTGGTCCAGGCAAAGGCAGAGCAAGCGGCATCGCCGGCCCCTGCGATTGGGAAGCTGGTTCCGGTCGAGATTTACAGCGGTCGCCTTGAAGGACCTCCTTATAGCCACAACGGTTCCATAGTAATCATCGACGCCGACAAGGGCGTGATCGTTTACGATCGCCCCAAAAAAGCGATTGCAGACACCATCAAACCGGGGACAGTCCTTTTCAAAGCAAAGCCCTGGAAATCTGGTGACAACGAAATTATCATCAAGGGCACTGCCTACACGTTCAAGGCCGGCTGTCCGGCGGCGGCTTATGAGGTCTCGGGCCGCTATCATCATCTTTATGGACTGAATAAGCTAACCCTGGAGGGTATGGCCCCCGTGCGCTCAAAGACGTCCTGCGACATCGTTGGGTACACCACTACGGGGGCGAATACGAAGTTGGTGTTCGATATCGCCATCGAGTAATGTCCTTTGTTCGATCAATGATCGATTGTGGGACGTCCTTCGTCCCGACAATTTCCGAGCGACCATCGTGCTCGCCGGGGTCAAGATGCGAAGCGTCTTGATGCCGGCGAGCACGATGGTATCATCCGTATCTCTTTGTTTTTCCTGCATTTTCAAGAGAGTTTACGGCCGTAAACTCACGGATCACACAGTGTATGCTCCCCCATTGTAAGTGGCGCCGCCGGCACTCATAATTATAATTATCCAAGGAGCCTGACGCATGAAAGAATATGAACAAGATATTTACATAAATGGATACGGAAAAGGACGACTCAAGGTCATCCGGCTCCCGAATTCTTGGTTTGCGGTGATTTGGAAAGACCCCGAAAACTACCTCAGCTTGTCGCAGGACCGCACCGAGAATAAAATATTCGAACATCACAGTGACAAATATTTTCTTGGTCATGTTCGGATGGTCGCAGGTATTACACAAGGGATCGATTTCGACTTAATTTAGCTGCATCGCATCAGGGATCGAAGCCCGCAGGGGCTTGGTTCACGAGAGCCCGGCCCCCTTTTTCAAAGGGGGAGATGCCATTCACTTCTTCTGATTTTTCAGGAGGGATCGGGTTCCGGTCCCCTTGGCGGGCGGCCAACCTGTCAGCTTTGATTTTCCGACTTTCACGCTGGGGTCAGGTGATCCCTGGAGGCGCCAAAATGAAAAAACGATCTCCTTGCCTTGGCGGAAAAGATCGTTAATTGCGGCATTTCCACGATTTGAAATTGACTTAGCTATCTGTTCCCATTGCGATTTTTCACGGATTGTCGAAAGGTATGCAGCTAGATAAATATCTTCAGATGTAGTCGCATATTTGCAAATTTGCGCAGATGGACATGATAATTTGCAATCTATCATATACATCTGGCTACCTTTCGAGCGCTCAAATGAATATTCACGCAAAGCAGACGCAAAATATATATTATGATGATGCTCCATTGTGTCCCTTGGATCACCCATATGACAATATCTTATGTTTCCTTTGTCATCATTCCACATTTCATTTTTGTTCATTTCGGTTTTCCGTAACCCCTCTGGCTCGGCGGAACTCTGGTGTATCCTCCATTTTCCAGATCCTCATAAATTGGGCCATCGTCGTCTGATACGTAGGGATGGTCGATATCATTATCTGGATCGTTTGCAGTCATCCTGTCGTGGATCGCGCGGAAATGATCGATACCGACGACCACATCATTTCCGTTATGATCTTTCACGTATGTATTATTTGGATCGAGATGATCTAAATTTTCGACGAAAAACATTTCAGTTTCTTCATCCATGTAGACGACATTTTTCTTCTGATCATTTGGCTCAGGTTTCGGTCCATTTGATTCAATCTCTTGGTTGCCGAGTTTTTTAAAATCGTCAATCATTCCAACCACATCCGAGACATTTGCTGCGGCCATTTCCGCTCGTTGATCGTCATCTAAGTAACTGGAAACAAACGATTTCAGGTCGTCAGGGAGGCGGCCAAGCGCAACTTGGTTACCCCTGGCCGCTGCAAGCAAATCTTGCGCTTCTGAGGCCGCTGACATGATTCTCTGGACAGTCGTCTTATTAGTCTCAGACTTCGCTTCCAGATCCTTTTTTTCACGCTCCCACAGTGATTTAGCGGATTGTGATGGGCGGCAATTATGGATGTCGACGCCTTGTCGCTGGGCCTCGATCCACATAGAATCCTGATCTCTTTGGGACCAGCTTCCTTTTAATTTGCAGCCCGAATTCCATTCCATTTTTGCCTTATATATCATTGACCTAATGACATTATCATCGACTTGTCCAAAAACTGTGACCGAGTCACCAGCGTCACGGATACGAGTACCTTCAGATATCTGAGCCCAAACTACATTTTCCGATTCTTGCCAAGCGTCGTAGCCTTGATTTCGCCAGAATTGGACAGTTGATTTCTTTGAATAATATGGATTTTCAGCATTGCAAAAGCCGGCTTCTTTCAGTTCCGCCGCCTGATAACCTGTTGATTTTCTTAGCTCTTTTGCAAACTCGATGTTCTTGCCTTTGGTGCCCCAAACTTTTATCCGATCTCCAATTTCGGCCCAGCCGCCGTCATCAAATAAAATTCGAGCCGGCGTCGAAAACCCTTTCGGGCAAGCAAACTTGACGTGTTGAAGCCAATGATCTGTTCTTTCTTGCCCGACTATTTCAAAAATTGCTCTTGCTTTTGGATTTTTAGGCGCTATATGTTCTATCATTGTTTTATCTTCTTTCAGTTCAGTCATAGTATTATTGTGTTTGACAAAATTTTCAATATGAGATGATCTATGGTAGTATTTTTTTGATTTTTCAGAACTTAATCCTGCGGCGTCGGTCATTTGCTTGGCCGACGCCGCTTTCATTTGAAGCGACGTGAGATCGATGGATGACAGCGCGCGGGCGGTTATCCGCTCTCTGAGCATTCTTCGGACAGGGGCGTTGCGGATGGCGTCGGCCTTGGTTTGCAGGGACGACAGGTCCAGACGTTTCAAGCGGCGTCCGGAGGCTCGATCTGACCACCTGGTGTGGGTGCGCCAATCCGCCGTGTTTTGATATCCGTCAGCATGGTGGTGTGCTGGCTGAGAATGTCTAAAATGCTCGTCAATAAGTTGGTTATCTGATCCAGGCCGCCCTCTCCCTCTGGGGTTTCCAGGAGGGATAGCAACGGTAGAAGCTGTTGGGATGTCTCGTGCGCTCCCTTGGCTTCGTCGTAGATCATCTTCACTTGGTTCGCTGCGTTTATGTTTGCCTGTGTCATCTGGATTCCCTTCTGTTTGTACTCTGATTCCGGCTCTCATTTCGTCGACAGGTTTTAACTCCAGGGCGTTGGCGACCTGCCGCACCGACGCCGCCTTGACCTTCGCGCCTGTGGTCCGCGCTCCGGCAGAAAGGATGCGGGGAAGGGAATGGATGCTGCCACTGGGGTCCAGCACTACGGGGCCTTTGTCGCCAGCACCGAGGTGAAGGCCGCCGGCTTCAAGGCGCTGGCGGAAGTCCTGAGGCGTTCGCATGGATATCCAGGCGGAATACGCGGCGCGTCGAACGTCATCGAGGAGAACTTTAGTGCGCTCCTGCTGGTGGCGCTCGCCTGGGGTCAGCTTGGCTACAGGACGTGTCCGGTCCAGGAGGCCAGCCGCCCGCATTGCGTCGACCACGTCTTGTCGGTCGGCTTTTAGGAGAGCATTGCTGACTGCGAGGTTATGCTTTCCCTTCACGAGTTCCAGGCCGTGTTCGAACTCGATGATGCGACAGACTTTTTCGCGCCGTGCATATTCATGCGAAAGGTTGATGAGCCGTCCATCCTGCCGGACCGTGGAGTAGACCAGATGTGCATGGAGGCGCCCATTTTTCAGGTGCAGCACTCCGGTCCGCACTGATTCTTGAAGGCCGAATTCCTTTTCAAACTCACGCACGAAAGAGGCAATAACGGCTTTCGCGTCGCAGTTCGCAGGAGGATCAATGTGAACGTGGTAAAGAGGTTTATTGGTCCGTCCATGGGAGCTGACGGCAACAATTTCAGCGATCTGGTCCTTTAGGCCCTCCGAGGACAGATAACGCGGAGGCAGGAGATGTACCTTCTGACCGTCTTTGGTTTTCAAAAGGTGGTTCGAGAGTGCACGGCCTCCCGCACCTCGCGTTGAGCCGGCAATCACGGATTGGCCTTCAGTTTGTCGTGTAGCTCAAGGATTTTGGCGGCGGCTGCGCGGATAGCTGATAACGCTCTCTCAATCGGGACGTTGTCCGCCCCCGCTTCACGAACGGACTTTGCGAGCTGGATAGTGGCCCCGGTAAGTCGTCCGATGGAGGAAGCCAGGGTACCGATGAGAGCGGCATCCTCGTTGATGATCTGCCTCGGAGGACGGCGAGGAGTGACCACGGGAGGGAGGTGATCCGCTTGGGTCATTGCATTCAGCTCACGAATGACAATGCGCTTCGCCAACGACGCCGACGCTTCATCATTAGCCTGGGCCGTCCGATGAAGGCGGCGCGCCAGCTCGATGGGAAGTCGGAGATAGATCGTTCTTGATATGTTCTCGTATTGATTTTCATCCTGCATGGCGTTTCCTCTTTTTGGTTGGTGGGGGTCCAGCGGGGAGGTATCCTCCCCCGGCCAGCTTGTTGATAAAGTCGAAGACTGCAATCAACACGGCTGGCTAATTCTTTGACGTCTGTTCTTTTTGTTCTGAAGTGACGTTGATGAAAAACGAAGCATCTTCATCAGCGGCCGTCGTTGACGTTGATTTACAGGAATATCTCTGCTCAATTGTTGTAGAAATCCGCACATTCTGATTTTTGGCAAAATGCTCCGCGATCAAGCAGGCCATCAACATTTTTGCATCAAGTATTTTATCATTAAGATCTATAATAAATTGTGTACTTACCGCGTTTCCAGGTGTATGCGCTAATTTCAATTCGATACGGTCTATATATAATTTCGCATTCAAGCGAGCCCATTCAAAGCAATTCATTTACAAAATCCTTTTATAAATTATTTAACATTATTGTTGTTGGCGAAGAGTAACGCAACCCGTGTTGATTTCATCTGATCACGGTAGTTGAATGCATATCAGTGTTGATTACAGAATCTCGTAAGATTTCTGTCCATGCGGACCCGTCTCCTGAGAGGAGGAAAAGACATAATTTCCAATCGTTGTCTTTAGTACCCTCTTCCCAGGAACCCGGATAACCTCGAAATTATGCTCTACGGTACGCCAAATTGAGGCGCAAAATGACTTTGCTTCGATTGAGATAACTCGGTGGAGTGGCAACGGATCAGCTCGGCACCACCAGTCTGCTGGATCTGACTTACCTTCGGCCAATGTCTCCAATCGGGCGATCTGTGCAATGGTCCAGGGTGAAGATTTCCGAGTGATGTCCTTCCACGGGAAAAAATCCTCGGCATCTGCGGTAAACCGCACCAGCCAAGTGCGGCCGGATTTATAGAAGCGATGAGCTGTGCAGGTTCCATCTCCGCGAGCCTCGTTAGTAGCCCACAAGAAATCCGGGTTTGGAAAGCCGGCTATGGAGTTTTGACCCGGCCGCAGCTCCCCGCTTTCAAAAATCCAGGGAAGATGATAGGTACTCGAAAAATGGTAAAGCATCTTAGTCATAATTTTCTCCGAAACTGTGCTATATATACGTGTTGATTGCACCTATTGCATGGCTCCATGACCGATTCTGATATTCACGTTGTCCCAAGATTCGAAATGCACAGCGACGATGTCGGCAATGCGAACATCATCGTCATAATCATCGGAAACAGGGTCCAAAACGATTGTATGTCGCATGGGCCGCCCTCGGCGTATCATTGAACGCCGTTCGATGTTTTTTATAATCTCGTTGGCGACGAATTGAAAATATTCACCGAGAATATCGTTCTCGATTTGTGATTTCATATTGATGACGCCTTTTTTTCTCTATACTCGTATACTTTTTGCTTTTTCACACGATCTGGTATTCTCGCTCAATCATGTGACGTGAGGTCAAATGAGGCGCTTTTCGGCGCCTCATTCTGAATATTATTCAACGAAGTTCAGGTAATGATCCGTTACAATTATTATATCACCTAACTATAATTAAAATACTGAGGCAGTTCCTCTAAGATCGTTTCAACGTCGATGACGGGGTCTCCGTCCTCGTCTTCCCATTGCGCCAAAAAATCTATTACTTTCTTGTAGGTTGCGTGAATTACCATTTCGATTTGACGGTCATTCATATTCGAACCACTGACACGGACGCACCGTTCTCCCATAAAGATTCCACACCGAATCGTGATTGTTCGATAGGCGCAGCCGCCTGCCGTCGCATTATACGTTGTGAGCGTTGTTTTACGCGTGGTGGCGTTAACGAGACCAATTTCACCAATGAAATCACGACCATTCCATTCAGAGTTATCATATTCAAAACGGGAGCGGATGACGTCCAGGGTGTCGGAGAGGCGTGTCATGACACATATACCTTGCGATTATCACTCATTATACTTTTTAATAAGTTCTCTTCTATCAATTAAACGGAATGACATTATCATCGTTCGCAGCGTCGAAGCGCGAAACCACGGTCTTTGCCGCTCGCATCGCGGCCTGCATGTCGTCTTCGAGACCATATTGCACGGTAAAAAAGCCGGCACCGTCGTCTCCTCCATCGGGCGGCTCGCCCCACGGGTTCAAAGTTGCGGTCCAAAAATAGCAACCTGTTTCATGAAGTCCCTGAAATTCGGGCTGGATGTACAAGTACCAGAGCCCGGTATTACTCGCGATCTCGATGAAGGCAGTCTTATTGAAGAGTGGATTCCAATTCTCGGTCGTCTTCTTATTGACGCTCGACATCTCGTTAGTCCTCGTTCTGGCCGCCCATGCTTGGGACGAACAAAGAACAACACATGTTTTATCTGATGTCGACTCACAGTGCGTCCTTGAGTACGCTGACGGACCTCGAAGAAAACGCCTATCAAAGTATTTTCTGTGCGTTTAAACGCATTTTGAATGGGGGGTGGTGGTTCTGGCGACCACGTCGCGAAAAATCGCGTTTTGCTGCTAAAACGACGCTTCTTTGCATCATAGCGGCCATGTTTTCCGAGCTTCACCAACCCAATTGTGGCGAAGTAAAGCTGGTGGGCCGAAAATGCCAGATTTACATTATCAATACATATGTGTCGATTTTGTTATTTTATTATTTTTGCTTTTATTTATGGCGAAGAATCGCCACCCATGTATTATCGATAATAAAATATCACATAACTTACGATCGACGACAGAATAAAAAATTTTACGGATTCGCCATTTTGAGGCTAATCAGCCTGTGGATAACTCGTGGCCGACGTTATGGTTTGCTAAAATGGAGTACTGATGCGGCTTATTGAATCTCATTCCAATATTTTCTAACCGTTTTCCGCGTCATTTTTGCCAGGCTGGATATGGTCGAGACATTGACTGGGATATTATTTTTCTTAGCCATGTTAATTGCCTGATGTAATTTTGAGAATGTCCTGTCCGTTCTCTGCTGATGGGAAAATAACGCTCCGGATCTCTGTTTATCGTGCAGACTATCGGTGGATGATAAGAGATGTCGACATGCACCACGATCTTTACGACCGTCTTTGTCGACTTTTTTGCTGTCCCAATGTGCCGCAGCATATGCGGTGACACGATATAGAATCGCTTTGGCTTGCTTTGGATGATCTGTTATTTCATTTGTCTGCTTCACCAGATGTGAAAAGAGAAGCTCATCCAATCGTTCTCGATTATTTCTATTGATAGATGCCAGATAATCTGGGTTCCGTTCCTGATGCCATTTTCTGAGTGTTTCATAGGCTTCAGTTTGAAAATACGTGAAAAGCTCGTTGCTGATCTTCTTGCCGAGGCCGGACAATTTTTCGGCTGAATCACGGACCAGAGATTCCGGACTAGTGTGGGTGTCAACCCAGGCCGCCCATTCCGATAAATTCAAATATGTTTCTGAATTAAACGAATGATATGAAAAAAATGGAGAGATCGGATTCTTAATTCGAAGTGGATTTGACAGGCCACCTGGGTCAGCACCGAGAGGAAGAAGGATTTTTGTTATCCCTCGGTGCACGCCAGTCCATAGATTCATAATATCAGGGCGACAACGTGGATCGGTTTTATCCCACCAAACCCCAGAATCATAAGGGAGTATGACAAATACATGGGGACGAATGACCTTCCCAGCCTTATCAACATAGCCGCATCCGAGGTGCGGAACGCAGGCGAGAGGCAGTTGCTTTAATTCGTAGCCAAGCTCATCCCAGGATTCAAATATAGTATCCATATCAACGCGGAATATCAGACGGACATTTTTATTTAATTCAATATATGGGTCGTCAAGCGCTAATAATTTTGAATCTGTACCATCCAGGAATTCCTTTGTTTTCCCAGACAGCAGGTTGTCGGCCTTTGGCGTGTTGTGAACTATTCTCATTAGATTATGGTCATCTAACGACCGTAATCCTTCTTCTCGGAATGGCTCATAGTATCTACCTGCAACGTCGCCGCCATGATGGCGGAAACCATTTTCTAGCCTATCCTTGATCAGTGCCCTTCTATTTCTGATTGTTTCGATGAATGGTGCAGATCGAATGCGCTCCATTGCATCCTTATCAGCCAATAATTTTTGTTCTGAGGCTGATAACTGTTCTCTGCGAGTCATCTCATCGATACGTAGACGTGCTGCTTGCTGTCGATTTCTCTCGCGACGTTCACGTTCTGCGATTTTGATGCGATGCGCTTCGATCCATCGTGCTTCAAATTCACGACAGGCGTGGGTCGTCTCATACTTGTTTGTGAGTTCCATGATTGTGTACCTCGTTGTCATGCACGAGGCGACTGCAATCGACCATGGATGACGCTGATTTCTCAGTTTGGTATCGAATACATAATATGTCTACACTGTCAGATGCAGTTTTGTGTTTTGGTTCACCATGATTGATGGGTTTCTTTTTTACTATACACCATAGTATCCACCCCTGGAGAGCCCATTATGATACCACATGCGCGCTATATGCGTTATATGTTACGTAGAATTGAATTTCCGATTTTCCGATACCCCTCCCTTGAGCCCAAAAAAATATGCTCAAAATGACGCTTAATAGACGTTTTATGAGGGTGTATCGTCTTTGCCACGGTCCGAATGAATTTTGAATAGGCGACAGTGGTGACGAGAAACTCGCTTATCGGCGCCAGATATTGACTCCGTATAATCAAGCTGGCATAATTATAGTGTACCTCGAAGATAAAGGCCGGCACCGGAGCGTCTGCAAACGCCATGATGATGCCGGCCTTTGTTTTTTTATAAGGAAACAACCGGAATTCTGGATATCTCTCGATACAATGCGGCTGGTGTGAATATTCCATATGTTCCACTGGCCGATCCGGAAGAGTGGCCCTGGATATAGTCGTAAAAGTCGTCACTGATGCCAACGTGACGCGCCAAGGTCTTGAAGCGATGGCGCCATGCGTGGTTTGGCAGGATGTTGACGTCTGTAATGCCAACGTCATTGCGTATCCATGTTGACAGGTGCTGGCCGACGCGTTCGGATGCTGGTGTTTTCCCGCCTTTCTGCTTCCCCGTAAAAAGGGGGCCGGCAGGCTGGGTGGTGGCCCAGGCTATGAATCCTTGCTCGATCATGTTCGGATGCATTGCCACCCATCGCGCAGCGTCTGTTTTGACGGATCCGGCTTCCGGCGTAATTCGGATCATGTGGACGCCGTCCTCTATCTTGAGGTCCTCCCGGCGGAGTTGGGCAATCTCGCCAACGCGCGCACCCGTATATGCACAGAGAAATGGTACCCATCTGCGTGCCTTGCGATAGTGCTCGCTGAGCCCCACGGGGTTGTCCTGTGCGATGGCAGCCGAAAGGATTTGCCGGGCCTCTGCATCGGTATATCCAGGGTCGCGCAGACGTTGCCGTTTCTTCACCCTGATTGTCAGTTCCTGAACCGGATTGACGTGCATCCGGCTGTTCGTTACTGCCCACACGCAAACGGCCTTGAGTGATGCAAGGTAAACCTCCTTGACGGTCTTCTGTGAAAGGCCGGATTCTAGAAGCTGGTCCTTCCACGCAATCGCCCAATCCCGAGTCAGCTCTCGGATGTCCTTCTTTTGTTCCTCTATCTTTGCAAAAATCGGGCGCCAGCGTTTGATCGTCCGATCCTTGAGAATGTTTTCCTTCGCATATGCGTCAAAGGCCGCCAGTGGCGAGTTCTTGCCAGTCGCCGCGCGCAGGGAGCCGGGGACGTCGAGCTTGGGAAAGCGGTCGGCGTGTGGATCTGTTCGGTAGTCGCCTGTTGCCATTCGGTTGAGTTGCTCGCGGGCCTGCAAGATGGCGGCATTGACACGCTCGTCCAGTTTCCGGCGGCTTTCGGGATCAAGACGCAGGCCGTGGCGATCCAACCATGTGTCGATCTGATCGCCGTTCCGCCCTGCGAGCCGTTTCAGGAGGGCGGAGGATGCCTTCGGGTCTGCTGCCATGAAAATTTGCACACCAGGGCCGGACATCGCCCGGTCGAGGGTCAATGCTACAGCCGGCACCTGATCCGGATCGTCTCCATGGGCCTCGATCATCTCGCGGTAGATGGCGCCGGCTATGCCCTCGATCTGGCGATGGCTGAGTGCCTGGACGCCGGCCGCGAGCTGCTGCCATCGTGCCTCCACCTCAGCGGATACGCGGGCATGGGCGATCTTGGCTTCCGCTGGGTCACGTGTCCGTAGGCTGACCTTTTCCTCGACCTTGCCGACCAGTGGGCGGAGGTGCTTCGGAACGCCTTTCCGGAACCACCAAATTCCGGTCACGGGATGACGGACGGGACGGGCCATAGCGAGGACCATTTGTACCACCCCTTTGTACCAATGGGGTGCTTCGGAGTCCTTATAGCTCAAGGAATTGAGCATTTTCAATGGCTGGGACTGGTGCTGCGAGAGAGGATTGAACTCTCGACCTCTCCCTTACCAAGGGAGTGCTCTACCACTGAGCTACCGCAGCATTCCAGTTCAAAGGCGGACGGGAAAACCGTTTTGCCCTCGAACACCGGCGACGTGGTGTTCGCCGTGAGGTGGCTTCATCTGCCATATGATTTTGGACCGCGCAAGGGGCTTTCCCAGGTCCTTATGCGCTCATGTGGGGTTGGGGGGAGTTATGAACAGGTTGGGGTTTCGGGACGAGGCGTGCGGATGGGTGGGGCCGGCCGGGCCCGGGCGTGCGCATCCGCGGTCCCGGCAGGCGGCCGTTCGGCCCGCCTGGGCTGAAAAATGCGCGTCTGCCCGGCTCTTGCGCTGCGCTCGCTCCTTTTTTGCGCGTGCACATGTCTTGAGCGTTTCTTTTTCCCTCTGTAGCCTCCCGTTTCAGAGGCCAGTGCGGGGGACAGTATGGCTGCGGACAAGCCGCGCAATCAAACCATCGGTGCGGTGAGGCGGAGCTTCGCCCCCTGGACCGATCCCGACAAGAAACCGCTCATCCGTTTCGAGAACGTGGTGAAGCGATTCGGCGATTTCACCGCCGTGGACCACGTCAGCCTCGATATCTACGAGCGCGAGTTTTTCGCGCTCCTCGGTCCGTCCGGCTGCGGCAAGACCACGCTCATGCGCATGCTGGCGGGCTTCGAGGAGCCCACCGAGGGGCGGCTCACCCTGGCCGGCGAGGATCTGGTGGGCGTGCCGCCCTACCGGCGGCCGGTGAACATGATGTTCCAGTCCTACGCGCTGTTCCCGCACATGAATGTGGCGGAGAACATCGCCTTCGGCCTGAAGCAGGACAAGATGCCGAAGGCCGACATCGATGCCCGCGTGGAAGAGATGCTGAAGCTGGTGAAGCTGGAGAAGTTCGCCAAGCGCAAGCCGCACCAGCTTTCCGGCGGCCAGCGCCAGCGGGTGGCGCTGGCGCGCTCGCTGGCCAAGCGGCCAAAGGTGCTGCTGCTCGACGAGCCGCTCGGCGCGCTCGACAAGAAGCTGCGCGAGGAAACCCAGTTCGAGCTCATGGACCTGCAGATGGACCTGGGCATGACCTTTCTGATCGTCACCCACGACCAGGAGGAGGCGATGACGGTGGCCGACCGCATCGCTGTCATGAACCACGGCGTGCTGATGCAGGTGGCGCCGCCCTCGGTGATCTATGAGCAGCCGGCGTCGCGCTATGTGGCGGACTTCATCGGCGAGGTGAATTTGGTGGAGGGGCGGATTCTCTCCGCTTCCGCGGACGAAATGCGGCTGTCCTCGCCCATCACCCCGCATCCGCTGCATGTCATGCAGGGCGTGGACGCCAAGCCCGGCGACGAGGCCTGCATCGCCATCCGCCCGGAAAAGCTGCGCATTTCCCTTGAGCCGCCAGCGGACCCCTCGGTGAATTGTTTCGAGGGCGAGATCTGGGACATCGGCTACCTGGGCGACCTGTCCATCTATCACGTGGAACTGCCCTGCGGTCAGCGCATCAAGGTGTCCCAGCCGAACCTGTCGCGCGTGGTCCAGCGGCCCATCACATGGGACGACAAGGTGTGGGTGACGTTCGCGCCCCACGCCGGCGTCGTCCTCACGCGGTAGGGGAGGCGCGCATGGCCATGGCGGGCGAGAAGGGGCGGGGGCGGCTGCTGGTCATCGCCGTTCCCTATCTGTGGCTCCTGGCGCTGTTCCTGGCGCCGTTCCTCATCGTGTTCAAGATTTCGCTGTCCCAGGACGCAGTGGCGCAGCCGCCCTACACGCCGCTGCTGGACCTGTCGGAGGGCTGGACCGGCCTGACCGCCTTCCTGTCCCAGCTGTCGTTCGACAATTACCTGTATGTTCTCGATTTCTCGAACGAGTTCCTGGAGGCCTACGGCTCGTCGCTGGTGATCGCCTCGATCTCGACGGCGCTGCTGCTGCTGGTGGGCTACCCCATCGCCTATGGCATGGCGCGGGCGCCGCGGGCGGTGCAGCCCACCTTGCTGATGCTGGTGATTCTGCCATTCTGGACCTCGTTCCTGATCCGCGTCTATGCCTGGATCGGCATTCTCTCGCCGGAAGGGCTGCTCAACCAGGGGCTCATGGCCCTCGGGGTGATCTCCGAGCCGCTGGAGATCCTCAACACCGACATCGCGGTCTATATCGGCATCGTCTATTCCTATCTGCCGTTCATGGTGCTGCCGCTTTATGCGGCACTGGAGAAGCTGGACCTGACCTTGCTCGAAGCGGCTGCGGACCTCGGCTGCCCGCCGGCCAAGGCATTCTGGACCATCACCTTTCCGCTCTCCCTGCCGGGCGTGGCGGCGGGTGCGCTGCTGTGCTTCATTCCGGCGGTGGGCGAGTTCGTGATTCCGGACCTGCTCGGCGGTTCCAACACGCTGATGATCGGCAAATCGCTGTGGACCGAGTTCACCGTGAACCGTTCCTGGACCGTGTCTTCGGCGGTGGCGGTTCTGCTGCTGCTGGTGCTGGTCATTCCCATCGTCATCTATCAGAACATCCAGCAACGGGAACTGGAGGCCGGTAAATGAAAAAGGGCCTCAGCTGGTTCAACGTGACGTCCATCGCGCTGGGCTTCGCGTTCCTCTACATCCCCATCCTGCTGCTGGTGATCTATTCCTTCAACGCTTCGCGCCTGGTCACCGTGTGGGCCGGCTTCTCCACCCAGTGGTACTGGGCGCTGCTGGAGAACGAGCAGTTGATCGATGCTGCGTGGGTGACCCTGCGCATCGCCTTCTTCTCGTCTCTGGTGTCCACGGTGCTCGGCACCATGGCTGCGTTGGTTCTCACCCGCTATGGGCGGTTCACCGGGCGGACGCTGTTCTCGGGCATGATCTATGCGCCGCTTGTCATGCCGGAGGTCATTACCGGCCTGTCGCTGCTGCTGCTGTTCGTGGCGGTCAACTTCGACCGCGGCTTCTGGACGGTGCTGCTGGCCCACATCACCTTCACCATGTGCTTCGTGGCGGTGGTGGTGCAATCGCGCCTCGTCACTTTCGATCGCACCCTGGAGGAGGCGGCGCTGGACCTCGGCTGCCCGCCGTTGAAGACCTTCTTCGCCATCACCCTGCCGCTGATCCTGCCGGCGGTGGTATCGGGCTTCATGCTGGCCTTCACCCTGTCGCTGGACGACCTGGTGATCGCCAGCTTCACCACCGGTCCCGGCGCCACCACCCTGCCCATGCGCATCTATTCCCAGGTGCGCCTGGGGGTGACGCCGGAGATCAACGCGGTCTGCACCATCCTCATCGCCATCGTCACGGTGGTGGTCATCCTTGCCTCCCTGCTCACCAAGCGGGCGGAGAACCTGCGGCGGGCGGAGGAGAGGGCCGCGCTCCAGGGCTGAGCCCAAGGCGTAAACCCGGCGGCGTGGCGGCGCAGGCGCGGGCCGGGCCCCGCGCCGCTTGATCGGGCGAGGGCGGCTTGCCATAAGGTCCGCTCTTTCGTGCCGGCGTGCGGCGGCGCGGTGGTCTGACGGCTCAGGCCGAGGGGGCGGACCTGGACCGGTGATGCGATATCGGGCGGATATCAGCGGCCTGCGGGCGCTGGCGGTGAGTCCTGTGGTTCTGTTCCACGCCGACCCGGCGTTGGCGCCGGGCGGCTATGTGGGCGTCGACGTCTTTTTCGTCATATCCGGATACCTTATAACCTCCATCATCGCAGCGGACCTGGCGAAGGGGGGCTTCAGCCTTGCCCGCTTCTATGATCGGCGGGTGCGGCGCATCCTGCCGGCCTATGTGTTCATGGCGGTGGTGACCACGCTGGCGGCGCTGGTGCTGCTGACGCCGGCCATGCTGATGGGCTATGGCGACCAGCTGCGGGCCGCCTCCACCTTCCTCGCCAATCGCTATTTCCTTTCGGTCACGTCCTATTTCGGCCCGGCGGCGGAGGATCTGCCGCTGCTGCACACCTGGTCGCTGGCCATCGAGGAGCAGTTCTACCTGTTCTGGCCGCTGTTGCTGGCGGGCCTTTTCCATCGGCGGCTGCGGCGGGCTTTACCCTATGTGGTGGTCGCGATCATCGCGGTGTCGCTGGTGCTGGCGACGCGCAACGCGGTGCTGCGGCCGGCCCCCGCCTTCTTCAATTTCGGCGGCCGCATCTGGGAACTGGCCTTGGGTGCGGTGCTGGCGCTGGGCCTGCTGCCGCGCCTGAGGCGGCAGCAGGTGGCCGAGGCGCTGGCGGCGGCGGGGGTGGTCATGATCCTCGGCGCCATCGTGCTGTTCAACAAGAGCACGCTGTTTCCAGGCGCCACGGCCCTGGTGCCGACGCTCGGGGCGCTGTTCATCCTGTGGGCGGGCGAGGACGGGCGCCAGACCCGCGCCGGGCGCCTCCTCTCGGTGGCGCCGCTGGTCTGGGTGGGGCTCATCTCCTATTCGCTCTATTTGTGGCATTGGCCGCTGCTGGTGGGGCTGCGGCTGGTGGCGGGGCCGCATCCGCCGGTGGCGCAGCTGGCCGTGACGGTGGCGGCGGCGGTGGTCCTGGCGGCGGTCTCGTGGCGTTATGTGGAGGCGCCGTTCCGCCACGTGTCCTTCACCGGCCTGCGCGGCGAGCTGCGGAGCATCGGCCTCGGTGTCGCCGCCCTGGCGGTGCTGGTGGCGGTCGGCTTCGGCCTGTCCCGTGCCCAGGGCCTGCCGGGCCGGGCATCGGCGGCGGCGCTGGCGGCGGAACGGGCGGCGGCGGACCAGTGGAAGGGCACGGACCTGTGCCTGCTTGGGCCCAACCGGGCCGAGCCCCCCGCCGCCTGCCGCTTCGGCGCCGAAACTCCGGGGGCGCCGCTGATCGCCCTGTGGGGCGATTCGCTTGCCAATCATCATGCCCCGGCCCTGGACGATCTGGCGCGCCGGGCCGGCTTCGGCCTGGTGCAGATCACCAAGGCCGGCTGCTCCGCGCGCTTGCCGGACATGGAGGGCGGAGCGGGGCGCACCACCGAGGCGGGGGTGTGCGAGGCCTTCCGCGCGGCGGCGATGAAGGCGATCCTGGCCGATCCGGCGGTGCGGATCGTCGTGGTGGCTGGCAATTGGGACGCGGGCGGCCGGCTCGGCGAGGCGCTCGATTCCCTGGCGGTCGCGGTGGCCGAGATCACGGCCTCGGGTCGCGGCGTGATCGTGATGGCGCCTCCGGTGGCGTTCGCCAGCGGCGGCGGCCGCTGCGTGGCGCGCCGGCGTTTCATGGGCCTGGATGAGGCCGGATGTGACACGCCGGCGGCGGACGCGGCGCTGCGGGGCAGCGCCATCGAGCCGGCGCTCCTGGCGCTGCAGGCGGCCTCGCCGCTGGTGCGGGTGGTGATTCCCCGCGCCCGCTTCTGCGACGACACCACCTGCCGGCCGCTGATAGACGGCGCGGTGGCGATGACCGATGGCGGGCATCTGAACGTGAGCGGCTCGCTGGCGCTGCGCCCGGAGATCGGCGCCGCGCTGGAGAGCCTGCTGGCGGCGCTGCCGTCCCGGGGGCACGTCCCGTAGGGGCGGGCCGGCGGCGGGGCGGACTGCCGCTGCTGCGCCCGAGGGCAGCGAGATCGCCCGAGGGCCAGCGGGTGCGCGGTGGACGCTGTGTCGGCGGAAGCGGCGTGGGTCGGTCGGCCGCGGTGTCTGCGGGTTCAAGACCGGAGTCCACGACACCCGGCCATGTCCGGGCGCGCGAGCCGGCAAGGAGTGTCCAGCGCGACCGGCGCCGATGACGTCAGCTTCCGCGTGGCCCCGAATCCGGTGGGACGTTATCTCGCTCGGCGTCATCTCGCGCGGCGTCGTCCGGCGCGATGGCGGGAAGGGGCACTCGCCCGCATCGTCGCGCGCCGGGCGGTGCGTCAGGGGTCAGCGCCCCTCGCGCACCCAGGCGGCGGTGAGCGCGCCAAGCAGGAGCAGCAGGCCGCTGAGCCCGGCGAACACCGGGAACAGGCCGATGCCCCGCACCACCGAGACGTCGCGGGTCTTCAGTCCCATCCAGTCGTCGCCGGCCAGCCGGTCGCCGGATGAGACCTGGGCCACGCGCGGCACGTCGCCATGGAGGTCGGCGAGCCGCCACACCCCGCCGCCGGTGGCGGCCACCAGGGGCGCCAGCACCTCGCGGGTGCTGGTGACTTCGGCGAATTCCTTCGGGTTCAGCGGGCCGATGTTGGCCAGCGCCGTCAGGGGGCCGTTGGTGGCGCGCCACAGGCCCAGCTCGTCGGCCGGGGTGGTGGCGCGCCACAGGCCCGGCGCGGCCTCCTTCAGGGGCAGGGTGCGGACGGCGCCGGAAGGCGTGGTGACGATGGCCGGCGGGGCGGTATCCGCCATGGTCTGGCGTTCCACCACCAGCTCGCGCCCGGCCACCGAGAGCTTCAGCCGCTCCTCTTCCAGGTCCGGCTCTTTCATCAGCCAGTGGGAGAGGCGGCGCAGAAGGTCGATGTGCGGGCCGCCGCCCTCGTAGCCACGCGCCCACAGCCAGATGTGGTCCGAGAGCAACTGCGCCACGCGGCCCTCGCCCACCCGGTCCACCAGCAGGATGGGCTTGTCCCCCGGCGCCGCCATCAGGTCCGTGCCCGAACGGGCGGTGGTGTCGATGACGCGGAAGAAGCGGCTCCACTGGGGCGGCTCGCTCTGGGCGCCCGGCAGGTCGCGGGTCACCGGATGGCGCTTGCCGGGATTGGTGAGGCGGGGATGGAACGGCGCCTCGGTCACATCGCCGGAGGGCATGCCGGGCAGGATCTCTTCCAGCGGGGTGTTGTAGAGCGAGCCGGGCTCCACATAGTCCAGGCCGGAGGCGACCAGGACCGCGCCGCCGGCGCGCACGTAGCGCACGATATTGTCGAAATAGACCTGCGGCAGCACGCCCTGCTGGGCGTAGCGGTCGAAGATGATCAGGTCGAAATCCTTGATCTTGGTCTGGAACAGCTCGCGCGTGGGGAAGGCGATGAGCGAGAGCTCGTTGATGGGCGTGCCGTCCTGCTTCTCCGGCGGGCGCAGGATGGTGAAGTGGACGAGATCCACATTGGCGTCGCTCTTGAGCAGGTTGCGCCAGGTGCGTTCGCCGGCATTGGGCTCGCCGGACACCAGCAGCACCTTCAATTTGTCGCGGACGCCGTCAATGGCCACGGCGGTGCGGTTGTTCACGGTGGTCAGCTCGTCGGCGAGGGGCGGCACCTCGAATTCGACGATGTTGGGGCCGGCGTGGGTGATGTCCACGTCGATGCTCTCGCTGCGGCCGGCGGTGACGATGGGCCGGGCGATCTCCTCGCCGTCGCGGCGGATGGTGACGGCCACGCGCGCGCCCGGCGGCACCCCTTCGTCGGTGACGCGGAAGGTGATGGACTGCTTCTGCCCCACGATGCCGAAGCGCGGGGTCTTCTCCAGGGCGATGCGGCGGTCGCGCTCGCCCTCCTGCCCGGAGATGAGGGCATGCACGGGGGCGGAGAAGCCAAGTTGCCGGGGCGTGTCCGGGGTGTCGTGCACCCGCCCGTCGGTGATGAGGATGGCGCCCGCCACCCGTTCCGGCGGCACGTCGGCCAGGCCCGCCTCCAGCGCCGAGAACAGGCGGGTGCCATCGGTGTCGCCATTGCCGGCGTCGGCGGCGAGGGTGCGCACCTCCACCCCCGGCAGGGCGGCAAGCCGGGCGGCGAGGGCCGCGCGTGCCGCCTCGGTCTGCTGGGCGCGGGTGCCGAAGGACTGGCTGGCGCTCTTGTCCACCACCACCGCCACCACCGAGGTGAGCGGCTCGCGCTCCTCGCGGGTGAGGGAGGGGTTGGCCAGGGCCAGCAGGCCCACCAGCAGCGCCAAAGCGCGGAATGCGGCCCCGCGGGTGCGGGTGGCCAGCAGCAGCAGCGCCAGCCCCAGCGCGAGGGCGCCGAGCACCGCCAGCAGGGGCCAGGAGACGAAGGGGGCGAAGGAGAGGCCGTAGCTCATGTCAGGCCCCACGGGTCCGGGCGCGCGTCATTGCCCCAGCCTTTCGAGAAGGGCGGGTACGTGCACCTGGTCGGCCTTGTAGTTGCCGGTCAGCACGTACATCACCATGTTGGCGCCGGCGCGGAAGGCGATCTCGCGCTGGCGCGGCTCACCGGGGGTCAGCGGCAGCAGCGGCTCGCCGGCGCGGCTCACCGCCCAGGCACCCGCCAGGTCGTTGGCGGTGATGATGACGGGGGAGACGCCGTCGCCGGCCCGGGCCGGCCGGTCGGTCTCGTCGCCGGGCGGCAGGGCCTCCACCCAGGTGGTGCCGCCGGTGAAGCGGCCGGGGAAGTCCTTCAGCAGGTAGAAGGCCTTGGTGAGCACGTGGTCGCGCGGCACCGGGGCCAGCTCGGGAATGTCCAGGCCGGCGAGGATCTCGCGCAGCCGCGCGCCCGCCGGCGTCAGTGGCGCCCCGGCGGTGCCGCCGCCCTCGATGGCGTCGCGGGTGTCGAAGATCACGGTGCCGCCCTGCTTCATGTAGGCGTCGAGCCGCGCCAGCGCCGCCGGCGGCGGCATCGGGCTGTCGGCGACGATCGGCCAGTAGATGACCGGGAAGAAGGCGAGCTCGTCCTTGCCGAGGTCCACCCCCATGGCCTCCCCCGCCTGCAGGGCGGTGCGCTGGCCGAGGAAGGCGGCAAGGCCGCTGAGGCCGGCGCGGGAAATCTCGTCCACCTCGCCGTTGCCGGTGAGCACATAGGCGAAGCGGGTCTGTCCGGTGGCCTGGAGCGCGAAGGCGTCGTCGCCGGCCCGCGCCGGGTCCGGCGCGGCCAGCCCGCCAAGGGCCAGAGCCGCCAGCAGCGCCGCCGCTCCGGCCCGCCGCCCGCCCAGGCGGGAGAGGCCGCCGGCCAGGGCGAGCACCGCCAGGGCGTCGAGCAGCAGCAGCACCATGGCTGCCACCAGCACCGGCCCGCGCAGGTCGCGCGGCGCGCTCTCCCGCAGGGGCTCGACCTTAAGGCCGAGGGCGGCGAAGTCGAGCGCCTTGGGGGCATCGGCCGGCAGCAAGGCGTTCACGGCCACCAGCCCGTCGGGGGGGCCATAGAAGCCGGGCGGATGGTCGGCATCGGCGCGGCCGGTGAAATCGGCGGGGATGGCCCGGGCGGTGGGGCCGGGCGGCTGGAAGGCGCCGAAGCCGTCCAGCACCCGGGCGGGCGCGAGGTTTACGGCCTCCGGCCGGGCGAGGCCGCGCGCCGTGTCGGCGGGGGCGGCATCCGGGGCAGACGGGGTATCGGACAGGGCGATGACGCGGCGGAGCATGTCCACGAAGGTGCCAGACAGGGGCAGGTTCGACCAGGAGGTGTCGGCGGTGACATGGAACAGCACCAGCGCCCCCTTGCCGATGCGGGTGCCGGTGACCAGCGGGGTGCCGTCCTTCAGCGTCGCCCAGGTGTGGTCGCCGAGGCTGGCGTCGGGTTCGGCAAGCACCTGGCGGGGCACGCTGACGTCGGCGGGTGCCTTCATGTCGCGGAACGGCCCCTCGGCGGTGAGCGCCCCCAGCGGCTGCGGCGTTTCCCAGGACAGGGAGCCGCCGAGCACCCGGCCGCCCCGCCGCAGCTTCACCGGCAGCAGGTCGTCCTGGGCGTTGGCGAGGCGCGGTCCGGCGAAGCGGACCAGCACGCCGCCATCGGCGACGAACCTGGCCAGCCGCGCCCGGGTGGCCGGGGGAATGGTGCCGACATCCGGCAGCAGCAGCACCGGCAGGCGCTGTTCCAGGAAGCGGTTGATGTTCTCGATCGCCGATCCGGTTTCCGCGACGCGCAGGTCGGCATAGGGCGCCAGCGCCCGCGTGAGGTAATAGGTGGGGGCCAGCAGGGGCTGGCCGGTGTCCGTGGAGGTGCCGGAGACGATGCCCACGGTGCGCCGCCGCCAGCTCCGGTCGATGAGCTGGGTCGCGCCCGCCGAGCGCTCGCCGACGATGTCGAGGCGGGCGATCTCGTTGCGGATCTCCACCGGCAGCGGGAACCGCGCCTCGGTGGCGGCCGCTCCTTCGGGAAAGGTGAAGGGCGCCTCGGCCAGGGTCAGGCCGCGCATGTCCCGGGCCTCCACGCGGCCGGCGCGGGGGGCGCCGCCGCTGGGGCGCAGGGCCTTCACGGTGAGCGCGTCGGCGCCGTTGTCCGGCGCAGCGAGGGCGAGCGGTGCCGCGGTGCCGCCGCTGACCACCAGGACGCCGGCATCCTTCACCGGCGCCAGGGCGGCCGCGAGGTCGGCGTCGGCGCCCATGTCCACGCCGTCGGAGAGGAATACGAGGCCGGCGCGAGGCTCGGCCGCGCGCATCCGGGCGGCCAGGGCGAAGGCGGCGGCGCGGGCCGGGGCGTAGGGCACCGGGGTGAGCGAGCGCAGACGGTCGCGGGCGGCGGAGGGGGTGAGAAGGGTGGCCTCGCGCGGCACGTCGCCGGTGGGAATGAGGGCGACGCCGTGTCCGGCGCCGTCGGCCTGGTCGATGAGGGCGCCGGCGGCGGCCATGCGCGCCTCCCACTGGCCGGCGGCCGGCCAGCCCTGGTCGATCACCAGCAGCAGCGGGCCGCTGGCGGCCGGGTCCGCCGCCGGCGGGTTCCAGACCGGGCCGGCGGCAGCAAGGATGACGAGTGCCGCCAGCAGCATCCTGAGCGCGGTGAGCCACCAGGGGGTGCGCGCGGCGCTCTCTTCCTTGGGCTTGATCTCGAACAGCAGCCGCGTGGGTGGGAAGGCGACGGCGCGCGGCTTGGGCGGCACCACCCGCAGCACGTACCACAGGAGCGGCAGCGCCAGCAGCGCGGTGAGCAGCAGCGGAGCGGCGAAGGCGAGGGGCAGGCCGAGCATCAGTGGGGCCCTCCGGCGCCGGCGGGACCCATGCGCGTGTGCAGGGCGAGCAGCAGCGCGCTGGCGGGCCGGTCGGTGCGGTGCACGATGAAGCTCCAGCCGTGGCGCGCGGCACAGGCGCGGATGCGGGCGCGGTGCTCCGCCAGCTTCAGCTCGTAGTCGGCGCGCCAGCTCTCGGCGCGGCCCACGGTCAGCCGTTCGCCGCCCTCGGGATCGCTGAAGGCGATGCGGCCGGAGAACGGAAAGGTCTCCTCCGCCGGGTCGACGATCTGCACCACATGGCCGCGTGCGCCGCCGGAGGCCAGGGCCTCCACGCGCGCCGCCACTTCGGTGGCCGGGGTCCAGAAGTCGCCGAGCAACACCACCTCGGCGGTGGGGGCGGGGGCGAACGCCGGCGGCAGGCTGGCCGGCCGCGCCGGTGCCAGTGCCAGCGTTTCCGCCATGCGCTCGACGATGCGCCGGTCGGCGGAGGGGGACATCAGGCCGGGCACGCCCACCCGCTCGCCGCCGCGCACCAGCAGGTCGGCGAGGGCGAAGGCCACCACCAGCGCCCGCTCGCGCTTGGGCGGGTGGCGGCCGGTGGCATAGTCCATGGAGGGGGAGAGGTCGGGCCAGATCCACACGGTGTGGGCGGCCTCCCATTCACGCTCGCGCACATAGAGATGGTCGTCGCGGGCCGAGCGCCGCCAGTCCACCCGGGCGGCCGGCTCGCCGCCGAGGAAGCGGCGGTATTGCCAGAAATTCTCGCCGATGCCGGAGCGGCGGCGGCCGTGCAGGCCGTGGGCCACGCTGGAGGCGATGCGCCGGGCGTCCAGCACCAGGCGCGGCATGGCCGCGACCAGCCGCGCCGCCTGCAGGGCGGCGTCGGTCATGGACGGGGAGGCGGGAGACGGTTCAGCCACGATGTTCTGGGTCCAGAGCCGGTCAGCCGAGCCGCTGCGCCAGCCGGCGGATGATGTGAGGCACGCTCTCGCCCTCGGCGCGGGCGGCGAAGGTCAGCGCCATGCGGTGCTTCAGCACCGGTTCGGCCAGCGCCACCACATCGTCCACGGAGGGGGCGAAGCGCCCGTCCAGCAGGGCGCGGGCGCGCACCGCCAGCATCAGCGCCTGGGAGGCGCGCGGGCCCGGGCCCCAGGCGATGAAGCGCTGTTCGGGCCCCTCGGCGCCGGGCCGGGCGGCGCGCACCAGGGTCAGGATCGCCTCCACCACTGATTCGCCCACCGGCAGGCGCCGCACCAGGCGCTGGGCGGCCAGCAGGTCGTCCACGCTCATGGCGGCACGGGCCCTGCTTTCCTCCGCCCCGGTGGTCTCGAACAGGATGCGCCGCTCGGCCTCGCGGTCGGGATAGTCCACGTCGATCTGCATCAGGAAGCGGTCGAGCTGGGCCTCTGGCAGGGGATAGGTGCCTTCCTGCTCCAGCGGGTTCTGGGTGGCGAGCACGTGGAACGGCCGGGGCAGGTCGTGGCGCTCGCCGGCCACCGTCACGTGATATTCCTGCATCGCCTGCAGCAGCGCCGACTGGGTGCGCGGCGAGGCGCGGTTGATCTCGTCGGCCATCAGCAGCTGGGCGAAGATGGGGCCGCGGATGAAGCGGAAGGCGCGCTGGCCGCCCGCCGTCTCCTCCAGCACTTCCGAGCCGAGGATGTCGGAGGGCATGAGGTCGGGCGTGAACTGCACGCGGCGGGCGTCGAGGCCCAGCACCGTGCCCAGCGTCTCCACCAATTTGGTCTTGGCGAGGCCCGGCACGCCCACCAGCAGCGCATGGCCGCCGGACAGAATGGTGATGAGCGCCCGCTCCACCACCGCCTCCTGGCCGAAGATGACGGCGGCGATGCCGGCTTTGGCCGCCCTCACATGGCCGGCGGCGGTTTCCGCGTTGCGGACAATCATCTGGTCGAGGTCGAAAGTCTCGCCGGCAGCCGACATTACCACGTCTCCGTGCACCACTTTCATCGGGCGCGCATGGCCCAGAGGCTGGCCGCAAAAAGCGGCCATAAAACGCCCGGCGCGCCCGCCGGCCCGCGATCCGGGCCGTCGTCCGGATTTCGCCGTGCAAAGGCCACGCCATCCGGATACAGAGCTTACGATAAGATTGTGTTCCGTCTAATCGTTGAGATGCGCAAGCGGGCGGGTTCATCTCACGTCATCGCGAGGACGAGACCATGGTGGGCGGGGACGGGGGTGAAACCCTTCCGCAGATTGGGACGGCGCCCCTCGCTGCCGATCGCTCCGGGCGCCTGGAGGCGCTGATGGCCGCAGCGCGCGCCGCCGGCGGCGACGGGCCGGCGCGGGGACCGGCGCCGCTGGAGCTGTGGAATCCGCCCGATTGCGGCGACATGGATCTGCGAATCGCCGCCGACGGCACCTGGTTCTACATGGGCACCCCCATCGGCCGGCCGGCGCTGGTGCGCCTGTTCGCCTCGGTGCTGACCCGGGAGGGCGCGCGCTTCGTGCTGAAGACGCCGGTGGAGAAGATCGGCATCACCGTGGACGACGCCCCCTTCCTGGCGGTGGAGATGGCGCAGGAGGAGGGCGCCGACGGGCGCACCCTGGTGTTCCGCACCAATCTCGACGATCTCGTGCGCTGCGGCCCCGCGCACGCCCTGCGGTTCGCCCCCGGGGGGCGGGACGGCGCGTTCGTGCCTTATGTGCATGTGCGGCGCGGGCTGGAGGCGCGCCTGACCCGGGCCGCCGCACTGGATCTCGTCGCCAGCGGCGAGGTGCGGGCGGTGGCGGGGCGGGAGATGTTCGGCATCGCCTCGGGCGGCGCCTTCTTCCCGATCCTGCCGGCGGACGAGCTGGACCGCCTCGCCTCATGAGCGCCGCCGCCTGCAGCGATGCGCCGGCCGGCAGCGGCCTTGCCGATTTCCTGGCCCGGGCCGCCCGCGGCCTGTCGCCCGCGCCGCCGCCATTCTACACCGAGGGGACCCTGGGCGCGGTCAATGGCGATCATGCCCTTCAGCCGAGCCTCGAGGGGCTGGCGCCATCGACGCCGCCCCGGCACGCGGCGGTGCTGGTGCCCATCGTGGCGCGGCCCGACCCCGCGGTGCTGCTGACCCTGCGTTCGGCGCGGCTGTCCAACCACGCCGGCCAGATCGCCTTTCCCGGTGGCCGGGTGGACCCGCAGGACGCCGACGAGAAGGCCGCCGCCCTGCGCGAGGCCAGGGAGGAGGTGGGGCTTGAGGCCGGCCTGGTGCGGCACCTGGGCTATCTCGACGGCTACCTGTCCGGCACCGGCTTCTGGATCGTGCCGGTGGTGGGGCTGGTGGACCCGGCCTATGTGCTGACCCTCAATCCGGCCGAGGTGGACGAAGCCTTCGAGGTACCGCTCGACTTTCTCATGACGCCGGCCAACCACCAGCGCCAGTCGCGCAAATGGCAAGGCACGCTGCGCCATTATTATGCCATGCCGTACGAGGGTCGCTTCATCTGGGGCGCCACCGCCGGCATGCTGCGCAACCTCTATGAACGGGTCTATGCCTGATGCTGCGCACCGTGCTGGTCGAACTGGCGCTGTTCCTCACTCCGTTCGTGCTCTATGGCGCTCTGCTCATCGCCACCAAGGGCTCGGTGGTGCCGGAGCACTGGTCGCCCCGCGCCCTGGCGGCGCTGGCGGCGGCAGCCGTGGCGCTGGTGGCGCTGGGCTTGGTGGTGTTCGAGGGCGGGCGCGCGGCTCCGCCCGGTAGCCGCTACATTCCCGCCGAGACCCGTGACGGCGTGTTCGTGCCGGGGCATTTCGAATGAGCGGGCGGTCGCTCGCCGGTGCCGATTTCTGGACGCGGCCCGGCCTCGGGGCGGTGCTCGCGGCGCTGAACGGCGCCGGTGAGGAGGCGCGGGTGGTGGGCGGGGCGGTGCGCAACACCCTGCTGGGCTTGCCGGTGACCGACGTGGACATCGCCACCACCGCCGTGCCGCAGGAGGTGACGGCGCGGGTGCGACGGGCCGGGCTGAAGGCGGTGCCCACGGGCATCGCGCATGGCACCGTGACGGTGGTGGCCGACGGCGAGGCCTACGAGGTCACCACCCTGCGCGAGGACATGGAGACCGACGGCCGGCGGGCGGTGGTGCGCTTCGGCCGCAGCTGGGCGCATGACGCGGCCCGGCGGGACTTCACCATCAATGCGCTCTATGTGGATGCCGATGGCGCGGTGATCGACCTGGTGGGGGGGCTGGCGGATCTGGCGGCGCGGCGGGTGCGGTTCATCGGCGACGCGGACGCCCGCATCCGGGAGGATTACCTGCGCATCCTGCGGCTGTTCCGTTTCCATGCCGCCTATGGCCGTGGCCCGGTCGATGCCGCCGCCCTCGGTGCCGCCGTCCGGGCGCGCGGCGGGCTCAGGGGCCTGTCCCACGAGCGGGTGCGGGCTGAACTGTTAAAGCTGCTGCTGGCCCCCGGCGCCCCGGCGACACTTGAGGTGATGAGCGACAGCGGGCTGGTGCAGCCGCTGCTGGCCGGGATCGCCGACGTGGGCGCCTTCACCCGTCTCGCGGCCGGCGAGGGTGCGAACGCCGTGGTGGGCGATCCCATCCGCCGGCTGGCGGCGCTGGCGTTGCGGGTGGCCGACGACGTGCCGCGGCTGCGCGACAAGCTGCGCCTGTCCAACGCGGAGGCCCGGCGCCTGGCGGCCCTCGCCGCCGCCGATCCGGCGTTGCCCGCCGTCGGCGCCCCGGCCGCGGAACTTCGCGCCTTCGTCTATCGCGCCGGGCTCCAGGCGGCGCTCGATCGCGCGCTGCTGGCGGCGGCATGGGGACGGGGCGACAGGGGGCCGCTGGTTCGGCTCATCGGCGCCTGGACGCCGCCGCGCCTTCCGGTCACGGCCTCGGCGCTCATGGCGCAGGGCCTGAAGCCCGGCCCGGCCCTGGGGCGGGCCCTGGTGGCGGTGGAGGCAGCCTGGATCGCCGCGGACTTTCCGCTGGACTCCGCCGCCTGCGCGGCACTTGTGCGGGATGTGCTGCGACCGCCCGCCGGGGCCGGCTGACGCCAGGGCCTGCGCCCCAGTGTCGCGGGCCTCGCTTCAGGTCCGCCGGTACGCGACCAAGGGCCTTGCGCGACCGTGCTCAGGGCCTTTGGCTGAGGCCCTTGCACGAAAAGCAGCGTGGGGGCCGCAGGTCGTATGCCACAGTGTCAGGCTGGCCCGAATTCATGCCGGAAGCCCTCGGAACACCCGCTCCGATCCGCCGCCGCAACCGCGCCATCGCACAGGCCCGGCCAGCGAGGCCGAGGCGGCAAACCGGCGTGGCTCATAGACCAGTGTGGCCGTGGACCGGCGTGGCTCAGGGCCGGCTACGGGCGGCTGGCCCGAGTGTCGGGCGTGTCCGCGCGCGGCCCGCGACTCCAACGGGGCCGAGGCCGCTGTTCCCCGGCCGCCGCGTGGCGGCCAGGGCAGAGCGGCTCAATCCTCGTCTTCCTCGGTGTCGTCTTCTTCCTCGACCTCGAACTCGGTCAGGTCGATGGTCTCCAGCGCCACCGAGGGCAGGGCCTGGGTGCGGAACTCGCCGTCTTCCTCGGCGTACCACACCACCTTCACCTCCTGCTCCGTCGCCTCGACCACGGTCAGGGCCGGGCTTCCGGACTTGAGCTGAACGATGTCCCCGGGCTCGAACGCCATGACTTGTTTCTCCGATTCCGGCGCGCGATGCGCCACGCTCCTGCTTATCTCAGCTTGATGACGCCGTCATCACGGCCATTTCACAACCGGTGGCATGGAGGAGAGAATGGAATCCACATTGCCCCCCGTCTTCAGGCCGAAGATGGTGCCCCGGTCGTAGAGCAGGTTGAATTCCACATAGCGCCCGCGCCGGATGAGCTGCTCCTCGCGCTCCTCCGCCCCCCAGGGGGTGACCATGTTGGCGCGCACCAGCCTTGGATAGATGTCGAGGAAGGCCAGCCCCACGTCGCGGGTGAAGGCGAAGTCGTCCTCGAAGCCGCCGGTGCCGTGGGCGGCGCTATCGAGATAATCGTAGAAGATCCCGCCGATGCCGCGCATCTCGTTGCGGTGCTTCAGGAAGAAATATTCGTCGCACCACGCCTTGTAGCGGTCGTAGTCGGCCACCTTGTGCGGGGCGCAGGCGGCCGCCATGGCGGCATGGAAGGCGCGGGTGTCGGCATCCTCCTGGGTGCGGCGCCGGGCCAGCACCGGGGTGAGGTCGGCGCCGCCGCCGAACCAGGCCTTGGTGGTCACCACGAAGCGGGTGTTCATGTGCACCGCCGGCACATGGGGGCTGGCCATGTGGGCGATGAGCGAGAGGCCGGAGGCCCAGAAGCGCGGGTCCTCGGCGGCGCCCGGAATCTGGCCGCGGAATTCAGGCGCGAACTCGCCGAACACGGTGGAGGTGTGCACGCCCACCTTCTCGAACAGCCGCCCGCGCATGAGCGCCATGGTACCGCCGCCGCCGGGCGCGCCGGTGTGGTCGGTGCGGGCCCAGGGGGTCCGGGTGAAGCGGCCGGCCTCGGCGCCATAAAGCTCCGGCGCGGCCTCGTCCTCCAGGGCCTCGAACGCGGCGAGGATGCGCGTCTGCAAGGTCTCGAACCAGGCCTTGGCGCGGGCCTGGCGATCGGCGAGGGCGGGTTCGGTGGCCGCGAGCGGGGCAGTCTCGGTGGTCATGGGCTTTCCATCGGCGTCCGCGCGGACGCGCTCGTGATCGGGACCGGCCGGGCCGGCCGGCGCACAATGGCGCGCCGTCACGGGCTTGGAAAGCCGCCGGTCTGCCGGAGCGCCTCGGACAGGCCGATCCCGGCACTCACCGCCACATTGAGGGAGCGCAGGCCCGGCCGCATGGGAATGGTGACGCGCGCATCCGCCACCCGCCGCACCGCTTCCGGCACGCCCGCCGATTCCCGCCCGAACAGCAGCGCGTCGGTGGGGGAAAAGCGGAAATCCGTGAAGGCGTGCTCGGCCTGGGTGGTGAACAGCACGAGGCGCCGGCCGCTGGCGCGCACCATCTCGGCGAACGCGTCGAAGCTGGCATGGCGATGCCACTCGACGGTGTCGATATAGTCCATCCCGGCCCGGCGGAAGCCGGCCGCGCCGACGGGAAAGCCCGCCGGCTCGATGATGTGGACGGGAATGCCGAAGCAGGCGCCCGTCCGCAGGCAGGTGCCGGCATTCTGGGCGATGTCCGGGCAGTAGAGGGCGAGAATCACGATGGGTGTCCCTGCCGAGAGGGTACGGCGCGCTCAGGGGCAGGTCATCTTCGCCATGTCGGAGGTCAGGGGATAGAGGGTCAGGTTCAATGCGGTGGGCTGCAACAGAGAGGTGGTGCTGCTGAGCGAGCACACGTCATCATAGGGGAAGGTGTAGGCCTCCTGCTGGTAGGCGAACTGGTGAATGACCTTCGAGTATTGGTTCACCGGCGCTGCGGTATAGGGCGCGGCGCCGCTGCAGTCCGAAAGATTCGGGTTGGTGAGGAAGGTGGATCGCAGGAAGGCGGCCTGGATGTATTTCTGCAGGGCCGCCACGTTGCCGCCGCGCACCGGCGGCACGCCGTTGCCCCAGAGATATTGCGAGCTGGGCTTGCCGAAGACCGTGGCCGGGTCCCCGTTCTTGGGGGTCAGGTACATCTGGTTGTTGCGCACCACGCCGGTATAGGCGGCGCCGCCGGTGTCGATCGTGAAGGATGTCCTCCCCTTCGAATAGGTGTTGAACACCGTGTTGATGTAGCTGTCCCAGTATTTTTCGTCGAAATAATAAGGCGAACTGGTCTCCAGCGCCATCGCGTGCACCGGTGAAATGAGCCGGATCGGACGGTTCTTGCTGCTGACGATCAGGTTGCTCCAGGGCGCTCCGGCCTTGCGCAGCGCCGCGATGATGCTGTTGCCGGCGGTGGGGCTGTCGAACCCGCCGACGAGCCGCGTCGGCTTGCCATAGGGGGTGCCGGCGAGGGTGGTGCGGATGGGCAGGCCGAAGGCGTCCACCTGGGTGGTGTCGACCCAGATCTGCGTGCTGCCGCCGGGGCCGGTGCTGGGGGTCCAGGTGTATTCGACGAAGTCGAACTGGGTGTTGAAGTTGGTGCTTCCCGGCGTCCAGCCGTCCGGCGCCGCCGGGGTTCCCGAGCTCACCGTCAGCAGTACCGGCGCGCAGAACGACACGTAGACCCGCGCCGATTGCAGCATCGGGATCTGCACCTGCATGGTCTTTCCGGAAAAGGAAAAGCCGTAATTGGTGGGCGTGCTGCTGGAGGTCTTGAACTTGGTGACGGCGCCGCTCTGGGTCACATAGTAATAGGTGCCGTTCTTGTTCGGATTGGTGGATCCGTAGATGGTGACGTAGACATTGCCGGTGTAGCCGGTCTGGTTTGTTATCGACAGCGGAATGCTTTGCGCCGTGGCGGCCTGCGGGCCGAATGCGCACGCCGCCGCGCCCGCCAGAGACGCAATTGCCTTAATCAGCCACGTGCGCATGTGCCGCTGCCCTTAGGAAATGAGTGGGTCACGAACCGGTTGCCCGGAACCGCGCCGGGCCTGCGGCGAAGGCTACCTCGCGCAGCGGCGCGCAGGCAAGACGCGGCGCCACCGGCGGTATCCGGGCGAGCGGGCGCCGCGGCCGCGGGGCGGCGCGATGCCGGGGGCGGGCCGCCGGCCGAACGGCACCGCACAATCAGGACGGCGTGCCGCATCGCCATGATCTGGACAAGAAGAAGCCAGGGTGCAATTAGAGGCCCTCGAAGGTGGAGACTTATGGCTTCATAGCTCCGCCACATTCGTGCGCGGGGGCCGGCCGGCTCTCGTGTGCCTGGTGGGCGGATCACAGGACGGGAAACAGCGCCGTGGCACATACGGAGACGTCGCAGAAGGCGACGCGTCGGGACTTCCTCTATATCGCCACCGGCGCCGTGGGCGCGGCCGGCGTCGCCGGCATGGTGTGGCCCTTCGTGTCACAGCTGCAGCCCGACGCCTCGGTGCTGGCGCTGTCCACCACCGAGGTGGATCTTTCCCCCATCGCCGAGGGGCAGATCGTGACCGTGCAGTGGCGCGGCAAGCCCATCTTCATCTCCCATCGCACCAAGAAGGAGATCGAGGAGGCGCAGGCCGCCGATACCGCGGCGCTGAAGGACCCCCAGCCCGATGCCGATCGCGTGAAGCCCGGCAAGGAGCAGTGGTTGGTGGTGATCGGCATCTGCACCCATCTCGGCTGCGTGCCGCTGGGCCATCAGGGTCAATATGACGGCTGGTTCTGCCCCTGCCACGGTTCCGTCTACGACACCTCGGGACGCATCCGCCAGGGACCGGCGCCGCTCAACCTCGCGCTGCCGCCCTACACCTTCACATCCGATACGAAGATCGTGATCGGCTGACGCTCGACCGTCGCTGACTGAATAAAGGTTGGACCCCATGGAAGGACATTCCACCTACCAGCCCCAGAGCAAGGTCGCGCAGTGGTTCGAGAGCCGGCTGCCGATCGTGGGTCTGATTCATTCCTCGGCCATCGCCTATCCGGTGCCGAAGAATCTCAACTATTTCTGGACCTTCGGCGCCATCCTGAGCTTCATGCTGGTGGTGCAGATCGTCTCGGGCATCGTGCTCGCGATGCACTACGTGGCCTATGCGCCGGTGGCCTTCGCCCGCGTCGAGCACATCATGCGCGACGTGAGCTTCGGCTGGCTGCTGCGCTACATCCACGCCAATGGCGCGTCGATGTTCTTCATCGCCGTCTACATCCACATCTTCCGCGGCCTCTACTACGGGTCCTACAAGGCCCCGCGCGAGGTGCTGTGGATCCTCGGCGTCATCATCTACCTGCTGATGATGGCTGCCGCCTTCATGGGCTATGTGCTGCCCTGGGGCCAGATGTCGTTCTGGGGCGCCACCGTCATCACCAACCTGTTCTCCGCTTTGCCGGTGGTGGGCGAGGTGATCGTGCAGTGGCTGTGGGGCGGCTATTCGGTGGGCGATCCCACGCTGAACCGCTTCTTCGCCCTGCATTACCTGCTGCCGTTCATGATCGCCGGCGTGGTTGGCCTGCACATCTGGGCGTTGCACCACGTGGGGCAGAACAATCCCGACGGTATCGACGTAAAGAGCGTGAGCAAGGACACGGTGCCCTTCACGCCCTACGCCACGCTGAAGGACATGTTCGCGATTGTCCTGTTCATCATCTTCTTCTCGTGGTTCATCTTCTACACCCCGAACTATCTCGGGCATTCGGACAACTATATCCCGGCCAATCCCATGTCGACGCCGGCGCATATCGTGCCTGAATGGTACTTCCTGCCCTTCTACGCCATCCTGCGCTCGATCCCGGACAAGCTCGGCGGCGTGCTGGCCATGTTCGCGGCCATCGCGGTGCTGGCGTTCCTGCCCTGGCTCGACACCTCCAAGGTGCGCTCGGGCAAGTACCGGCCGCTGTTCCGGATCTTCTTCTGGATCTTCGCGGTGGTGGCGGTGGGCCTCGGCTACCTCGGCTCGCAGCCGGCGGACGGCTGGTATGTGATCGTGTCGCGCATCTTCACGGTCTATTATTTCGCTCACTTCCTCATCATCCTGCCGCTGCTCGGCTTCATCGAGAAGCCGAAGGCGCTGCCGGCCTCCATCGCGGATGCGGTGCTCGCCAAGCACGCCAAGGGTGGCGCGACGGTGGTGGCCGGTGCGGCTGCCCCCGAGACCAAGTGACCCGGGCGCGGAGAGAACAGCATGACCATTCGTAGCATTCTCTTCGGCGCCGCCGCGGCGGCGCTGCTCCTCGCGGCGCCGGCCCAGGCGTCGGAAGGCGGCGGTCACGACGACCGCCCGGCCCGCCTCAGCTGGTCGTTCGCCGGTCCGTTCGGCACCTACGACACCGCCCAGCTCCAGCGCGGCTTCAAGGTGTTCAAGGAAGTGTGCAGCTCCTGCCACTCCGCGAACTTCCTGTCCTTCCGCAACCTGGTCCAGCCGGGCGGCCCGAGCTTCACCGAAGCCCAGGCCAAGCAGGTGGCGGCCGAATACCAGATCACCGACGGGCCGAACGACGCGGGCGACATGTTCCAGCGTCCGGGCCGGCTCTCGGACCACTGGCCGGCGCCGTTCCCGAACGACCAGGCCGCCCGCGCCTCCAACGGCGGCGCGCTGCCGCCGGACCTGTCGGTAATCGCCAAGGCCCGCTCCTACCACGTGGGCTTCCCGGGCTTCATCACCGACGTGTTCATCCAGTACCAGGAGCATGGCGTGGACTATATCCATGCCCTGCTCACCGGCTATGCCGAGCCGCCGGAAGGCGTGCACGTGCAGACCGGCCTGCACTACAACAAGTATTTCCCCGGCAACCAGATCGCCATGCCGAAGCCGATCAGCGACGGCCAGGTGGAATACACCGACGGCACGCCGCAGACGGTGGACCAGTACGCGACCGACGTGGCGGCCTATCTGATGTGGGTGGCCGAGCCGCACCTCGACGCCCGCAAGCGCATCGGCTTCCAGGTGGTCATCTTCCTCATCGTGCTGAGCGGCCTGCTCTACTTCACGAAGAAGAAGGTGTGGAAGAACGTGGCGCACTGAGCTGCGTCGAAACGAGCGAAGAAGGGTCCGCAAGGGCCCTTTTTCTTTTTGTGGAGGGCGGCGCCCCGACGATCGCGGCGCCGCGGAATCGGGACGCGCCGGGCGGGGGCGCTGGTCCGCGCCGCGCCGGCCGCGCGCAGCTTTCGGGCTGACCGCTCTTTCCGCCCGCTTCTGGAGTTGGCCATGACGCCGAACGAGTTCGCCGCCACCATCCGCACCATTCCCGATTATCCCAAGCCGGGCATCCTGTTCCGCGACATCACCACGCTGCTGGGCAATCCCCGGGCGTTCCGCAGGGCGGTGGACGAGCTGGTTCAGCCGTTCGCCGGGGCGAAGGTCGCCAAGGTGGCCGGCATCGAGGCGCGCGGCTTCATCCTGGGCGGGGCGGTGGCGCACCAGCTCTCCGCCGGCTTCGTGCCGATCCGTAAGAAGGGCAAGCTGCCGCATCAGACGGTGCGCATGGCCTACGCGCTGGAATACGGCCAGGACGAGATCGAGATGCACGTGGATGCGGTGGCCAGGGGCGAGCCCGTGCTGCTGGTGGACGACCTGGTGGCCACCGGCGGCACCGCAGTCGGCGCGGTGCAACTGCTGCGGGAATGCGGGGCGCAGGTGGTCGCCGCCTGCTTCGTGGTGGACCTGCCGGACCTGGGCGGCGCCGCCAAGCTGGAGGCGCTGGGCGTGCCGGTGCGCAGCCTGGTCTCGTTTCCGGGGCATTGACGAAGCGCGCTGTCGCCGCCAGGGCGTGGCGGCCCCGTGCTGGGGCGCGTCCTCATCCTCTCCCGTCCACCGACGGGTTCGCGCGCGCAGGGACGCCGGGGCGGCGGTTCAGCTCAAAGGCCCTTGAGCCTTGCTCAGGGGCTCCTGGTCATGTCTTCGCGGCGCGTGGGGGCGGGGCATGTGGGGGGCATGTGGGGCAGGCCCCTGGGCGGCAGCCACGCGCCAGCGGTCGAAGACCGAGGCGAAGGGGATCAGACGAGGACGTCGCGGGTCTGCTGCGGTCCGACCGCGAACACGCGCCGATAGCGCTCCACCTCGGCGGTGCTGCCCATGGCCTTGGTGGGATTGTCCGAGAGCTTCACCGCCGGGCGGCCGTTGGCAGACACCACCTTGCAGACGATGGAAATGGGGTCGAGCGCGCCGTCGGGGGTCAGGCCGCGAAAGTCGTTGGTGAGCAGCGTGCCCCAGCCGAAGCCCATGCGCAGCCGCCCGTTGAAGGCGGTGTGGATGCGCGCCACCTCCGCCACGTCGAGGGCGTCGGAGAAAATGGCGAGCTTCTCGCGCGGGTCCTGCCCGCGCTCGGTCCACCAGCGGATGGCCTCTTCGCCGCCTGCAACCGGGTCCTTGCTGTCGATGCGGATGCCGGTCCAGCGCGCCACCCAGTCGGGGGCGTGGGCGAGGAAACCGGAGGTGCCGTAGGTGTCGGGCAGGATGATGCGCAGGTTGCCTTCGTAATCCTCCTGCCAGTCCGCCAGCACCTGGTAGGCCGACCACGCCAGCGCCTTGTCGTCCGGGGCCAGCGCCGCATAGACCATGGGCAGCTCGTGGGCGTTGGTGCCGGTGGCCTCCACCTCGCGGCGCATGGCGATGAGACAGTTGGAGGTGCCGAGGAAGCCCTCGCCGAGGCCGGCGATGAGCGCCTGGACGCACCAGTCCTGCCACAGGAAGCCATGGCGGCGGCGGGTGCCGAAATCGGCGATGTTGATGGGGCCCAGGGTGCGCAGGAACTCCACCTTCTCCCACACCCGGGCCATGGCGCGGGCGTAGAGGATCTGCAGCTCGAACTTGCCCAGGTCCTTCAGCACGGCGCGCGAGCGCAGCTCGTTGATGATGGCGAGGGCCGGGATCTCCCACATGGTGGTTTCCACCCACGGCCCCTCGAAGGTGAGCTCATACTGCCCGTCCCATTTCTCAAGGTGGTAGGCGGGGAAGCGGAAGCCTTCGAGCCAGGCGATGTAGTCCGGCGAGAACATCTGCCGCTTGCCGTAGAACATGTTGCCGCGCAACCACGTGCTCTCGCCCCGGGTGAGGGAAAGGCCGCGCACATGGTCGAGCTGCTCGCGCAGGGCGCCGATGTCGATGATGTCCGCGATGCGGACCCGGTGGGAGCGGTTGTGGATGCCGAAGGTGACGCGCGTGTTCCGGTGCCGGTGGAAGATCATCTGCCCCATCAGGAGCTTGTAGAAGTCCGTGTCGAGCACCGAGCGGACGATGGGGTCGATCTTCCAGGTGTGGTTGTAGACGCGCGTGGCGATGTCGGTCATGGGCACCCCGGATGGCGGATCAGCGGCGCGCGGCCGCGATGCGCGAGGCCCCACCTATAGCACCGATCCGCCGGAAGGTAGCCCCGGCGGGGCGCCGGACGCGCCGCCGGGCCTGGGCCGGCGGCGCGCGGATCCTCGGGGGACGTTCAGGCGGCCGGCGCGGCGCTGCCGGCGGCGATGGCGGCCTTCAGCTTGGCCTCGTCCTCGTTGGACAGCGAGGTCTTCAGCACGCGCGGGGCGTAGGGCTCGATCTCCGGCAGCACCTTGTCGAAGGTGACGCTCTTCACCAGCACGAACAATGCGGAGGAGCTGGAGGGAATGGTCTCGCCGAGCTGCTTCACGAAATCGTCGTTGATGCCGTAGTCCGTCAGCGAGCCGGACAGCGCGCCGGCACCGGCGCCGGCGGCCGCGCCCAGCGCCATGCCGGCCAGCGGGTTGAGGAACAAAAGGCCCACCAGGCCGCCCCACAGCGCGCCCATGGTGCCGCCCTGCGCGGCGCCCAGCGCGGTGAGGTTCACCGCCTGCTTCACATGCACCTTGCCGTCGGCCTCACGCTCCACCACGCAGGCGTCCTCGAGGTCGATCAGGTGGGCCTTCTGCAGCGAGCGCAGCTTGTTGAGCACTTCGTCCGCCTGGTGCAGACCGCTGAAGCCGAATACGACGAGATCGCTCATGGGACGCCTCTCTCAAGAATGGTGTCGGCGCGTGGCCGTGGCTCGCCGCCACCGCCGCGCCCTGGGGTGCCGCAGCCGGCAGCCGCGCGGACCATCATCCGAATTCGCGACGGTGGCAAGACGGCACCTCTTGCCCTCCACGGTCGCAGACGGCTGGTGGTCCCGCGCCGGGCCGTGCGTGGCGAGCCGGATTGCAACGGCGGGAGCGTGACAGTACACATGGCGCTGGGATGAAACCGCGCCCGGCGGCTCGCGCCTTCCGCGCGGCACCGGCAGGTCGCCCGTGGCTGGGGCGGGGCGGTGCCTGCGTTTCCTGGAGCGCCGCCGAAGGATGCGCCGGCGCTTCGCCGGAACGGCGGTCGATGTCGACGCGGGGAAAGGTGAAGGCGACGTCCATGGGGACTTCCATCGCGGTTTCCACCACCGGTCGTCGGAATGGCGCATGGAGAGGTCCCGTGCATTCGTCGAAGAGTGCGCCCGCCCCCGATCCACGTCCCGAATGAGAGGCGAGCCGCGATGATCGCCCTCCCGAAACCGGCTCTGTCGCCATCCGCTCCCGGTCCTGCTCCCTCCCCGGGGCGTCCGGCCGCGATGGCGCGGGGGATGCGCGCGCTATGGTTCTTTCTCGCCTGGGTGGCGCTGGGACGGGTCGGGGTGGCCGACCTGCTGGCCGGCGGCGTGGCCAGCGGGCTCGCGGCCGAACTGAGCCTGCGTTTCATCCCGCCGGGCAGCCGCCGGCCTGATCCGCGCGCCCTCGGTGCATTTGCGCTGCACTTCGTGCGCCGGTCGGCCGCGTCGGGGGTGGATGTGGCGCGGCGGGTGTTCGATCCCGCCTTGCCCATCGCGCCCGGCCTCCTGGCGGTGGAATGCGGCTTGCCGCGCGGGCTCGTCCGCCAGGCCTTCGCCGCCGTCACCAGCCTCCAGCCCGGCGCCTTGCCGGTGGGGGAGGAGAGCGAGGCCCTGCTGCTGCACGCCCTCGATCTCGACGGGCCGGTGCTGGACGGGCTCGATGCCGACCTCGAGGTGTTTCTCGGCGCCCTGGGGCGGGGCGAGGCGCGGCCGGCCCCGGCGCCGAAGGGGGAGGCCGGGCGTGGCTGATTTCCTGGTGGCGTCCGCGGCCCTGCTCGTGCTCATCACCGCCACCGGTCTCGCCGGGGTGTGGCGCAGCGGCGACGTGGGCCGGATCATGGCGCTGCAACTGCTCGGCACCGGCGGCATCGCCGTGCTGCTGCTGCTGTCCATTGCCCAGGACGATTCGGCGGTGCTGGACGTGGCGCTGCTGCTGGCCCTGCTGGCCGCCTGCGCCGTGGCGGCGTTCCGCGCGGTGGCGCTGCGGGGGCGGCGCGCGCGGGGCGCTCCCGGGCGGAGGCCGGCGCCATGATCCTCGTCCTCAACCTCTTCACCATGGCGTGCGTGGGCATTGGCCTTTTGTTCTTCATCGCCGGCACGGTGGGGCTGCTGCGCTTGCCGGACCCGCTCGCGCGGCTGCACGCGCTGACCAAGGCGGACAATATCGGCCTCGGGCTGATGGTGGTGGGCCTGCTGCCCCAGGCGGTGATGCAGGGCGGACTGCTGGACGCGCTCAAGCTGGCGGGAATCTGGCTGCTGCTGCAGGTGTCCTCGGGCGCGGTGTCCCAGCTCATGGCCGAAGTCGCCTATCGCGGCGCCGACGAGGGGGACCCCGCGCCGTGACCCTGCCGCCGGACGCGCCGCTGCTGCTCGACGTGCCGCTGGCGCTGGTCGCCGCGGTGGCGGCCCTGCGTGTGGCGGGCGGCGGCGACGGGTTTGCCCGGGTGGTGGCCTTCATGGCCTATGGGCTGGTGCTGGGTCTTGTCTGGACGCGGCTTGGCGCGGTGGATGTCGCCCTCACAGAGGTGGCGGTGGGCAGCGGCATCACCGGCATGGTTCTTCTGCGGGCGGTGCGCGACGCGCCGTTCACCCGCGAGCGCGAGGTGGGGCTGCTCTATCACCTGTGCGCCGGCCTGATGGCGCTGGCGGTGTTCGTGGCGCTGGCGGCGGTGGTGGTGCTGCTGCCGGACCCGGCGCCCACCCTGGCGGCCGAGGTGGCCAAGGCCCTGCCGGCCACCGATCTCGGCAATCCGGTCACCGGCGTGCTGATCGTGTTCCGCGCCCTCGATACCCTTCTGGAGACGGTCGTCCTGCTGCTGGCGCTCATCGGCGTGTGGTCGCTTTCGCCCGATCCCCGGTGGCGCGGCGCGCCGTCGGTCCCGTGGCCGGCGCCGCCGTCGGGGGCGCTGGACTTCCTGGCGCGGGTGGTGGTCCCGGTGGGAGGGCTGGTGGGCGTCTACATGTTCTGGGCCGGGGCGGACGTGCCGGGCGGCGCCTTCCAGGGGGGCGCGGTGCTGGCGGCCATGGCGCTGCTGGCGATCATGGCCGGGCTGGCGCCGGTGCCGGAGCTCGGCGGCCGGCGGCTGCGGCTGGCGCTGCTGGCCGGTCCGTTCGCCTTCCTGGGCGTGGGCATCGGCGGCTGGGTCTGGGCGGGCACCTTCCTCGATTATCCGGACGGCATCGAGAAGCCGGTCATCATTGCGGTCGAGGTGGCGATCACGCTGTCCATCGCCGTCACCCTGGCGCTCCTGGTGCTCGGGCCGCCGGCCGGGAGGAAGGCATGAGCTCGCCCCTGGTCTTCGGCCTGTGCGGCGCGGCGCTGGCGGCCATCGGCCTCTATGGCTTCATGGTGGGGCGCGACGCGCTGGCCCGCATTCTCGCCTTCAATCTTTTGGGCGGCGGCGTGTTCCTGGTGTTCGGAACGGTGGCGCGCCGGGGCGCGGCGGCGGGCTTTCCCGCCGACCCGGTGCCGCAGGCGCTCATCATCACCGGCATCGTGGTGGCGTTCTCGGCGACCGCCCTGGCGGTGGCGCTGCTGCGCCGCCTCGCCGCCCTGCGCGAGGACCCTGCCGGCGCGCCGGGCCCAACGCCGGGGGACGAAGCGTGAGCGCGCTCCTCGCCTGGTGCGCGGCCCTCTCCGCGCCACTGCTGGTGGTGGCGGTGATCCTGCCGCTGTTCGCGTTTCCGCCGCTGCTGCTGCTGCGCGGGCGGCCCGCCGAGCGGCTGGCGCTGGGGCTGGCGGGCCTCGGCCTGCTGGTGGCGCTGGCCATCGGCGCCGGGGTGGGGACGAAGGCGGCGGCGGTCGCCACCTTCATCGGCGGCTGGCGCCCGCCACTCGGCGTGGCGCTGCGGGCGGATGGCTTTTCCGCCTTCATGCTGGTGATGACGGCGGTGGTGCTCGTCGCCACCGGGGCGTTCGCCATGACCGCGCCGGGGCGGTCCCGGGCCGCTGGCGAGCGCATGCCGCCCGCCTTCTGGCTGCTGCTGTTCAGCGTATGGAGCGCGTTGAACCTGGTGTTCCTGGCGGAGGACCTGTTCACCCTCTACGTGGCGCTGGAACTGCTCACCTTCGCAGCGGTGCCGCTGGTGTGCCTCGAGGGCAAGCTGGCCCAGGTGGAAGCGGCGCTGCGCTACCTGCTGTTCGCGCTGTTCGGCTCGGTGCTCTACCTGCTGGGCGTGGTGCTCGTCTATGGCCTTTACGGCACGCTCGACATCATCCAGCTGGCCGGCGCGGCCCGCGCCAGCCCCGGCTTCGTGCTGGCGCTGGCGGCGATGACGGCGGGCATGATGGCCAAGGCGGCGCTGTTTCCTCTGCATCTGTGGCTGCCGCCGGCCCATTCCGGCGCTCCGGCGGCGGCCAGCGCGCTGCTGTCGGCGGTGGTCATCAAGGCTCCCATCTTCCTGCTGGTGCGGTTCTGGCTGGACCTTGCCCCCCACGACCTGGCGGTGACGGTGGCGCCGATCCTCGCCGGGCTCGGGGCGGCGGCCATCGTCGTGTGCAGCCTCGTGGCCCTGGCGCAGCCGCGCCTGAAGCTGCTGATCGCCTATTCGACGGCGGCGCAGATCGGCTACCTGTTCCTCATGTTCCCGCTGGCGGCGGTGGCCAGCCCCTGGAGCCCCCTGGCCTGGACCGGCGGGGCGCTGCACCTCGCCTCCCACGCCTTCTCCAAGGCCGCCATGTTCATGGCCGCCGGGCTGATCGCCGAGGCGCTGGGCCACGACCGCCTCTCCGGCCTGTCGGGGGTGGGACGGGTGGTGCCGGTGGCGGTGTTCGCCTTCGGCCTCGGCGGGCTGTCGCTCATGGGCCTGCCGCCGGCCGGCGGCTTCGTGGCCAAGGTGATGCTGCTCACGGCCGCCGTGCACCAGGGCGCCTGGTGGATCGCCGGCGTGATCCTGCTGGGCGGGCTGCTGGCCGGCGCCTATGTGCTGAAGGTGGTGGCGCTGGCATTGCAGCGCCCGGCCGCCCCGCCGGCGGCGCGGCCGGTGGCGGCGTGGCGCCAGTGGGTGGCGCTGGCGCTGGCCCTGGTGGCGGTGGGCTTCGGCTTCGTGCCGCTGGAGCCGGCGGCGTTCCTGTTCATCGGCCGGCCGGCGAGCTGGGCGGGGGTGGTGCCGTGAGCGATGCCTTGAACCGGGCCGATCTTCTGCTGCTGGCGGCGGTGTTCGTGCCGCTCGTCCTGGCGTTGGCGGCCATCAAGCCCTGGGTGCGGCGGCGGGCCGACGTGCTGCTGCTGGCGGCGCCGCTGCCGGGACTCGTGGCGGCGCTGCTGGTGCCGGTGGGCCAGAGCGTGCTGGTGGTGCCGGCGCCGTTCCGGCTCACCTTCGCCCTCGACGGGCCTGGCGCGCTGCTCCTCGGCGGGGCGGCGCTGCTGTGGCTGGCGGCGGGGGCCTATGCCGTGTCCTACCTGCGCGACGATCCGGCGCGGGGCACCTTTTCCGTCTGGTGGCTGCTGACCCTTTCAGGCTCGTTCGCGGTGTTCCTGGTGGCGGACGTGGCGAGCTTCTATTTGGCCTATGCGGTGGTGAGCTTTTCCGCCTATGGCCTCGCCACCCACGACGATTCTGTCGAGGCCCGGCGGGCGGGCCGGGTCTACCTGGCCTTGACGGTGCTGGGCGAGGCGCTGCTGATCGCCGCCTTCGTCATGCTCGCCTCCGGCGCCAGCGAGGCCAACCCCCTCATTCGCGACGCCGTGGCGGGCCTTCCTGCCTCCCCCTGGCGGGGGGCGATCCTGGCGCTGCTGCTGGTCGGCTTCACAATGAAGATGGGGCTGTTCCCGCTGCATGTGTGGATGCCGCTGGCCCATGCGGTGGCGCCGGTGCCCGGCTCGGCGGTGCTGTCGGGCATCGTGGTGAAGGCGGGAGTGATCGGCCTCATCCGCTTCCTGCCCGAGGGGGTGGCGGCCTTCGCGTGGGGGGCGGGGCTGATGGCGGCGGGCCTGTTCACCGCCTTCTACGGCGTGGCGGTGGGCCTCACCCAGCGCCATCCCAAGCGGGCGCTGGCCTATTCCACGGTCAGCCAGATGGGCGTGGTGGCGGTGGTGCTGGGCGCGGGGCTGAAGGCGGGCGACGCCGCCGTGCCGGCGCTGGCCGCCTTCTACGCGGTCAACCACATGCTGCTGAAAGGCGCCATGTTCCTCACCGTCGGCGTCGCGGCGGCGTGTCCGCGCACGCGCCTCGTTCCGGTGCTGGTGGTGGCGGCGGTGCTGGGCTTCAGCCTGGCGGGCCTGCCCTTCACCGGCGGCGCGCTTGCGAAGTATGCGGTGAAGGCGCCGGTGGGCGACGGTCTGCCGGGCCTGCTGCTGGCGCTTTCCGCCGGTGGGACGACCGTGCTGATGGCCCGCTACGTGTTGCTGCTGCTGGAGGCGGGAAAGGGCGGCGCGCGCGCCGAGGCGCCGGTGGCGCGGGGCCAGCTGGTGCCGTGGGCGCTGCTGAGCGGTGGCGCGGTGCTGGCGCCGTTCGCCCTGTTCCCGCTGGTGGCGGGCCAGGGGCTGGGCGCGGCGTTCAGCGTCGATGCGCTCATCAAGGGCCTGTGGCCGGTGGCGCTGGGGCTGGCGGTGGCGGCGCTGCTCTATCAGCGGCCGCCCCGGGTGGGCGAGGTGCCGGCCGGCGACATCCTGGCGCTGGCGCGTCCGCTCGTGGCGCTGTTCGCGCGCGTGGTGGACGCGGCGGCGGTGCTCGACGCGGTGCTGCGCCGCTGGTCCACGGCGGCCCTGGCGCTGGTTCTGCTGGCGCTTGCGCTCGCCTATGTGATGGCCGATGCCGTCTTCGCCCCCGGCATCGGGCCATGACCGGCCGCCCCGGCCCGCGCCGGCCCGCCGGGGATCAGGACGACAGGCCGCCCAGCCAGGCGCCGAAATAGCCGGCGTAGAGCTCGGGTGCCTCCACGTTCATGGAATGGCCGACCCCGGGCACCGCCACGAAGCGGCAGTCGGGCATGGCCTGCGCCATCAGCGTCAGGTCCGCCTGCTGGATCACCGCGTCGAGGGTGCCCCAGGCCACGAGGTGCGGGTGGCGGACCTGGCTCATCAGCCCCTTCAGCTCGCCGCTCTGCGCCTCCTGGGTGAGGGTGACGGGCGTGCCGTACCAGATGCCGTCGGAGACGGCGAAGGTCTGGTCGACGATGCGATCGAACAAGGCCCCCCGCGCGCCGGCGTCGGGCTTCAGGCGCACCGGCCCCTCGGCGAGGCTCTCCGGCTCGAACAGGCTGATGCAGGTGGCGGCCATGATGCGGCGGGTGAGCGGCTTGCTCTTCTTCATCTGGTCGAAGAAGGCGGCCTTCTCGGGCGGAAAGTCGATGCTCTGCGGCGCCACCGGCGACAGGGAGAACACCCGCCCGAATCGCTCCGGCTGCTTCAGCAGCATGCGGGTGGAGATGATGCCGCCGGTGGAGTGGGTGGCGAGATGGCAGAAGCCGATGCCCAGGGCGTCCAGCGCCCCCAGCATGTCGTCGGCGTGCCGGGCGATGGAATAATTGGAATAGCAGGGCAGGGGCACGGGCTTGTCGCTGTCGCCGCAGCCGCGCCAGTCCACGGCGAGGGTGCGCACGCCGCGCGGGAAGTGCGGCGCCGCCAGCTCGATCCAGTCCTTGCTCGCGAGGTTGCCGTGGATGAACAGGACGGTGGTGTCGCCCTCGCCCCACGCCCGCCAGGCGAGCTCGATCTCTCCCACCTTGATCCGAGACATGCTTGCGCCCTCTTTCCCTCGGCGCCGGTGGCGCCGGCTGGGTTGCGTTCGAGCACCGGATGGCCCCGAACGCGGCCGGCGGGAGACCCGCCGGCCGCCGATCCTAACCGCCGCGGCCCCTATTTGTTGAGACCCACGGGTGCGGCGGCCTTGGCCGCCGGCGGCGGTGCGGACGCCGGGGCGCCGTTGACCAGGCGATCCACGATCACCTGGGTGGTGGTCTTCACGCGGCTGTCCTCGACGAAATCCACCACGTCTTCCGCGAATTCCACCGGGTCGTCGGTGTGGATGAAATGGGCGCTGTCCGGATAGATCTTCACCTGGACGTCGCCCCCGGCCGCGGTCATCCGCCGCATGAAGGGCAGGATGATTTCCCGCGACAGGTCGGTGCGGCCGTTGAAGGCGGTGCCGGGAATGAACGGCTCCTTGTCGCCGAAGGCCAGGAAGATCGGCACCTTGATGTCGGTGAGGCGCGCGTAGAGGCTCTTGGGGTCGCCCTGCTGCAATTCGCTGACCATGCCATAGATGTCGAAGATGAAGACGTCGACCCACTGCTGCAATTCGCGCGGGTTGCCCTTGATCATGCCGATGCGCTGGTCGGTGTGCAGGCGCGCGTACTGGCTGTCGCGCACGAAGTAGCCGCTCTTGCTGGGCGTCACCGCGCCGGTCACGGGGTCGCGGCGGCGGAAATGGAAGAAATCGTCGATCTGCTGGGCGGTCTGGCTCTTTTCCCGCTCGCGCAGGCCGGTCTGGTCCCAGGTCTTGGCCCAGGCAGCGAAGTCGCGGGCATAGGCGGGATTGAACAGGTCCAGCGTCTTGCCCGGCGCCACCGTCACCTCGCGCGGGTATTCCTCCAGGCCGGCGGGCGCCTCCAGAATCAGCTTTGTGACCGCCTCGGGCCAGGTGAGGGCATAGCCGAGCACGATCTGGCCACCCATGGAATGGCCCATGTAGGCGGCCTTGCCCACCCTCAGCTGGTCCACCACCAGGCCATGCACCACCTCGCGCATGTCCTGCATGGTGCGGGCGGGGCTCTTGTCGAGGTTGCCGGGGCCGGACATGCCGTAGTGGGGCAGGTCGGGCACGATCACCCTGAGGCCGCGTTCAAGGGCGATGCGCATCACATTGCCATAGTGGCCGCCGAACGCGCCCTTGCCATGCACGATCACCAGCACGTCCGGATTGGGATCGGTGCCGGCATATTCGTCCATGTAGCCGATGTCCCACTCCACCCCCTGGCCGTCCTTCACCTTGGTCTTCTTCACCGGGAAGGGATAGGTGACGAAGTCGTTCCAGAACGATTTGTCGGGGGTGATGTCGGCGGCCACCTGCGGTGAGCGGTAGGTCTTGGCCACCAGCTCCTGGTTTCTCGTGCGCCGGGCCACGTCGCCGAGGAAATTGACCACGGTCGGGTCGAACTCGCGGTTCTTCAGGATGGAGAACACGCCGTAATGGGAAACCGGGCTGCGCTCGTGCACGAAGTCGGCACCGGGCACCTTCTCGACGGCGCGCTTGGCGCGGTCGAAGGTGAGCCACTGGTCGTTCTCGATATGCATCACCAGGGTGCGCGCGGTGATGCGGCCGAGCTCGGCGTTGATGTTGTATTGCTCGCCGGCGCGGTTGCGCCACAACAGGTCCACCGCATCGAACAGCAGGGCGCGCTTGGCGATGGCGGCGCCGGCCTGCGGGTTGGGCGGGGTCCAGTAGAAGACGTCCGGCTGCACCTTGGCCCAGTCCTGCTGGGAGCGGAAATCGAAGTCGAAGCCGGTGAGCAGCAGCACCGACCAGCCGAAGGCGACCCCCTGGTTGGGGTGCTGGTCCTTGGGCAGGTTATAATAATTGCCGGAGGTGGCCCGCCACTGCGGGTCGCTCTCGATGGCCGCCGACATGAGCTGGAAGGTCCAGTTGCCCACCGGGTCGCCGCCATCGGACTGGGTGGTGCCGCCGATGGGCATCAGGCCGTTCATGAAGTCGGGGTGCATCACGCCCCAGACATAGGTCTGGGTGGCGCCCATGGACACGCCGGTGACCAGCGCCGCCCGCCCGACCTTCAGGTGGTCGCGCAGCAGCCGGTAGTTCGACTGGACCATGTCCTGGTAGCTGTAGCGCGGAAATTTCTGGCCGAGCCCGTCGGATGGCTTGGAGGTGCCCCACAGGCCGAGGGCGTCGGTGAGCACCACATAATACTGGTTGGTGTCGATGGCCTTGTCGGGTCCGATCACCGGTCCGCCCGACAGGCCCGTGCCCTCCACCCACTGGGCGTACATGTCGGTGGCGTCGCCCGAATAGAAGGAATTGACCACCACCGCGTTGGTGATCTCCCCGGCGGCATTGCGCTTGGGCGTGCCGAGGGCGATGTAGGCGGTCTTCAGCGGCTTGGCGCCCAGCGATTCCAGGGTGGTGCCGCCCACGCCGCCATCGCTCCAGGTCTGCGGGGCGGACAGGTCGTAGGCGCCGCCGATGCGGAAGTTGGGGACCTCGTAGAATTTCTTGAGCTCGCAGAGCCGCTGCTGCGAACAGATCGGCGTGATGGGTGCTGTCTTGTCCTGCGCGAGGGCCGGCGGCGCGCAGGCGAGCAGCCCCAGGGCGACGGCGAAGCTGTATCGCATGTTTTCCTCCTTGCGACGTTGTGTCGATTTACATCGCTCTTGTCGGGCAAGCCGGGCAACGTTCGTTCATTGCCTGTAGAAATCCGCTGCCTTTACCTGCCCGGCACCTTCGCGGCCGCCCCCGTTGCCAAAGCCGCGATCTGGATGCTTGAGGGCATGGACGATATTGGCGTGCGGACGAAGGGGCGATTTGAAGGTTGCCATGGCATTATTTTTATCATGTTCCAAACTATGTTTTATTTATCAAATATATCACCCCATTGTGAAAAGACGATGAGGGCATCTTGGAGTGATTTTTAATCCCGTTCAACTCCCCGCGGTGGGTTCCCATGTCTTGCTGCGGTGCGAAAACGGGGGTATTGAGAGGGGTGAATTCTCCCAATGCTATACCCGATCTTGTTCTCGTTGACGATGGATTGCACGCACTGGTGCGCTGTCAGGTGCCGGTCCCCGATGGCGTCGGGTGCCCGCGGGCGGCGCGCGCGGGGCCGCGAGCGGGGGCGGGGATGGCGGGCCTGCATGTGATGCGTGCGCGACGCGCGCCGGGACTTTAAGGAAGACGCTCGTGGTTGCGCTGATGAGGAGACGGCGGATGGTGGACACTCTCGGCCCGCGGCATGGCGGGCGTGCCGCCCCGGCGGGCGGCAAGGTGTCGGCGGCGGGCTGGCTGGCTCGGGCGGCCGCGCTCGGCGTTGCCGCGTTCGCGCTTTCGGGCTGCGGCGAGGACAAGGGCGGGGCGGCGGTGGAAATCCGCCCGGTGCGTACCGTTGTCGCCACCAACCGCGTGGCGGGCGAGGCCCTGTCCCTGACCGGCCATGTGGAGGCCGAGAACGAGGCGTCCTACGGGTTCCGCATCGGCGGGCGGATCGTCGAGCGGCTGGTGAACGTGGGCGACCAGGTGAAGTCGGGCCAGGTGCTGGCGCGGCTCGATCCGCAGAACGAGCAGAACGCGGTCCGCTCGGCCCAGGCGGCGCTGTCCGCCGCCAATGCCAACCTCACCCAGACCCGCAACCAGTATGACCGCCAGCGCCAGCTGCTGGCGCGCGGCTTCACGCCCCGGGCCCAGTATGAGCAGGCCGAACAGGCGTTCCTCAACGCCCGCTCCCAGGTCGAGGATGCGGAGGCGCAATTGCAGATCGCCGAGGACCGCCTGGGCTATACGGAATTGAAGGCGGACACCGCCGGCGTGGTCACCCAGCGCCGGGCCGAGCCCGGCGAGGTGGTGCAGGCCGGCCAGACCGTGATCCAGGTGGCGCGCCAGGACGGCCGCGACGCCGTGTTCGAGGTGCCGGCCCAGGTCCTGGGCACCACCTCCGGCGACCACGACATCCAGGTGAGCCTCACCAGCGACCCGGCGGTGACGGCCCTCGGCCGGGTGCGCGAGATCGCGCCGCAGGCCGATCCGGTCACGCGCACGTTCCGCGTCCGCGTCGGCCTCGTGGATGCGCCGGCGGCCATGCGCCTCGGCACCACCGTGACCGGCCGCGTCGTGGTCGACAGCGGCCCGGTGATCGAGGTTCCCGCCAGCGCCCTCACCCGGCTCAACGACAAGCCGGCGGTGTGGGTGGTGGACCCCAAGGCCCACACTGTGAGCCTGCGCAATGTGGAGGTGCTGCGCTTCACGCCCGCCGCCGTGGCGGTGGCCGACGGCCTGAAGAGCGGCGAGATCGTGGTCACTGCCGGCGTGCAGGCGCTGCATCCGGGGCAGAAGGTGCGCCTTCTGGCCGGCGCCGTCGCGGGGGCCGGGCTGTGAAGGGCGGCTTCAACCTGTCCGCCTGGGCGCTGCGGCATCGTTCGGTCATCATCTACCTGATGGCCATCTCGGTGGTGGCGGGCATCATGGCCTTCAAGGGCCTGGGGCGCGCCGAGGACCCCACCTTCGTCATCAAGACCATGGTGGTGCAGGCCCACTGGCCGGGCGCCACCATCGAGGAGACGTTCAAGCAGGTGGCCGAGCGGCTGGAGCGCAAGCTGCAGGAGGTGCCCAAGCTCGACTATCTGGAGAGCTATACCAAGGCCGGCGCGACCACCATCTTCGTGCACCTGAAGGGGTCGGCCACCGCCGCCGAGGTGCCCGACATCTGGTATCACGTGCGCAAGAGCGTGGGCGACATCCGCCACACCCTGCCGCAGGGCATCGTCGGGCCGTTCTTCAACGACGAGTTCGGCGACACTTTCGGCATCATCTACGGCTTCACCTCGGACGGCTTCACCCAGCGCGAGCTGCGCGACTATGTGGAGGATGTCCGCTCCGAGCTGCTGCACGTGCAGGACGTGTCGAAGATCGAGATCCTGGGCGCCCAGGACGAGCGCATCTTCCTCGAATTCTCCATGCGCGAGCTGGCCAGCCTCGGCATCGACCGCTCGGCGGTGCTCGCCGCCCTGCAGCGGCAGAACATCGTTCAGCCGGCGGGCGAGATCCAGACCAGCGCCGAGAACATGTCGGTGCGGGTCTCGGGCGCCTTCGACACGGAAGCCGACATCGCCAACGTCAATTTCGTGGTGAACGGCCGCCTCATCCGCCTCGCCGACATCGCCACCGTGCGCCGCGCCTATGCGGACCCGCCGCAGCCCATGTTCCGGGTCAACGGCCAGAGCGCCATCGGCCTCGCCATCGCCATGCAGGATGGCGGCGACATCCTGGCCATGGGCAAGGCCATCGACGCCACCATGAACCGGCTGATCGCCAACCTGCCCGTCGGCATCGAGGCCCACCTCGTGGCGGACCAGGCGGTGACGGTGAACAGCGCCATTGCCGAGTTCATGGAAAGCCTGTGGCAGGCGGTGGCCATCATCCTCGCGGTGTCGTTCATCGCGCTCGGGGTGCGGGCCGGGGCGATCGTGGCGCTGGCCATTCCGCTCACCCTGGCGGTGGTGTTCGCGCTGATGCAGCTCGCGCACATCGACATGCAGCGCATCTCGCTGGGTGCGCTCATCATCGCCCTGGCGCTGATGGTGGACGACGCCATGACCACCACCGACGCGACGCTGACGCGGCTCGCCGCCGGCGACGACAAGGTCACGGCCGCCTCGTTCGCCTTCAAGGCCTATGCCGCGGCCATGCTGGCCGGCACCCTGGTGACGGTGGCCGGCTTCGTGCCGGTGGGCTTCGCCGCTTCCTCGGCGGGCGAATACACCTTCACCCTGTTTGCGGTGGTCACCATCGCGCTGCTGGTGTCGTGGATCGTGGCGGTGCTGTTCACGCCGCTGATGCAGGTGCTGATCCTGAAGGCGCCGCCGAAGGACGCCGTGCCCGATCCCGACGCACCGCCCACCGGCGTGCTGGGCCTTTATCGTGGCTTCCTGGTGGCCTGCCTTAGGCTGCGCTGGGCCACGCTGGCGGTGACGGTCGGCCTGTTCGTGCTGTCGGTGCTGGCGCTGCCGCTCATTCCGCGGCAGTTCTTTCCCTCGTCCGACCGGCCGGAGCTGCTGGTGGACCTCGCCTCGCCGCAGAACGCCTCCATCTATGCCAGCGAGGCGGTGGCCGAGGCGTTCGACAAGGTGCTCCAGGGCGATCCCGACGTGGCGCGCTGGTCGACTTACGTGGGACGCGGTGCCATCCGCTTCTACCTGCCCCTCGACGTGCAGCTGCCCAACGACTTCTTCGCCCAGACCGTGATCGTCGCCCGCGACGTGGCCGGTCGCGACCGGCTGCGCAAGAAGCTGGAACAGGTGCTGGCGGAGGATTTCCCGCAGCTCGTCTCCCGCATCTCCCCGCTGGAGCTCGGTCCGCCCGTGGGCTGGCCGGTGCAATACCGGGTGTCGGGGCCGGACATCGAGAAGGTGCGCGCCATCGCCTTCGACCTGGCGGCGACGGTGGCGTCCGATACCGACACGGTGAAGGTCAATTACGACTGGATCGAGCCGGCACGACAGGTGCGCATCGTGGTGAACCAGGACGAGGCGCGGCTTCTGGGCCTGTCCACGGCCCAGCTCGCCGGCGTGCTCAACACCGTGCTCAACGGGGCGCCGGTGACCCAGGTGCGCGACGACATCTATCTCGTCAACGTGGTGGCCCGCGCCACCGACGAGGAGCGCGTCTCCCTCGACACCCTGGCCACCCTGCAGGTGCCGCTGCCGGGCGGTCGCACGGTGCCGCTGAGCCAGCTCGCCAGCTTCCAGTTCGACCAGGAATATCCGGTCATCTGGCGGCGCGACCGCGTGCCCACCCTCACCGTCCAGGCCGACGTCAAGCCCGGGGTGCTGCCGGAGACGGTGGTGGCCGCGCTGGAGCCGAGGATCGAGGCCCTGCGCAAGACCCTGCCGGCGGGCTACGCCATCGCGGTGGGTGGCACGGTGGAGGAAAGCGCCGCCTCGCTGGCCTCGGTGATGGCGGTGGTTCCGGTGATGCTGCTCATCATGTTCACCGTGCTCATGTTCGAGCTGAAGAGCTTCCAGCGTCTCGTCATCGTGCTGTCGGTGGCGCCGCTGGGGCTGATCGGCGTGGTGGGGGCGCTGCTGCTGTCGGGCCGTCCGCTCGGCTTCGTCGCCATCCTGGGCGTGCTGGCGCTGATCGGCATGATCACCAAGAATGCGGTCATCCTCATCGGCCAGATCGAGGCCGACCGCGCCGCCGGCAAGAGCGTCTGGGACGCGGTGGTGACCGCCTCGTGCATGCGCTTCCGGCCGATCATGCTGACGGCGGTCTCGACGGTGCTCGGCATGATCCCCATCGCCCCCACGGTGTTCTGGGGGCCCATGGCGTTCGCCATCATGGGCGGCCTGCTGGTGGGCACGCTGCTGACGCTCATCTTCCTGCCGGCGCTCTACGTGGCCTGGTTCGGTCCCGACACGCCGCCGGAGCGGGTGCCGGCGGCGGACGACGGCCACGCCCAGCCGGCCTGAAACACGCGCGCGGCAGGGCGGCCACCGGCGGCCGCCCTGCCTTCGGCAACGCATGCGCCGACCGGCAGCGGTTGCGCGGCCCGCCAGGCTGAAGGCGAGCGCCCGCACCCGGATCGGCGCCGATGGGGAAAAGGGGATCGCGGATGGAACGAGAACCGGTACTGGTGGACTTCGCCCTGCAGGGCGGCGGCTCGCACGGGGCCTTCACCTGGGGCGTGCTGGATCGTCTGCTGGAGGAGACCTGGCTCGAGATCGAGGGCGTTTCCGGCACCTCGGCCGGGGCCATGAACGCCGCCGTGCTGGCGGACGGCTATGCCGCCGGTGGCCGGGAGGGCGCCAAGGCGGCTCTGGCCGGCTATTGGGAGCATGTGTCGCAGGAGGCGCGCTTCAGCCCGTTCCAGCGCACGGCGTGGGACAAGGCGCTGGGCCGCTGGTCGCTCGACAGCGCCCCGGGCTTCCTGTTCATGGACCTGATGACGCGGGTGTTCTCGCCCTATCAGTACAACCCGCTGGGCCGGAACGCGCTGGCGCCGATCCTGGCGAAGCAGATCGACTTCGAGCGCCTGCGCCAGTCGCCGGTCCAGGTGTTCATCACCGCCACCAACGTGCGCACCGGGCGGCCGCGGGTGTTCCGCAACGCCGAGATCACCCCCGAGGTGCTGATGGCCTCGGCCTGCCTGCCCACCCTGTTCCAGGCGGTGGAGATCGACGGCGAGGCCTATTGGGACGGCGGCTATTCCGGCAACCCGACCCTGGCGCCGCTGGTGAACCAGCTGAAGTCCGACGACACCATCCTCATACCCATCAACCCGCTGGAGCGGCCAGGCACGCCCAAGACCCCGACCGAGATCCTCAATCGTCTGAACGAGGTCTCGTTCAATTCCGTGGCGATCAAGGAACTTTACATGATGGCGCTGCTGCAGCGCCACGCCAGCCAGCTCACCGGCGACAGCGAGGCATGCGAGTGGGCGCGCATGCGTGTGCACGTGGTGCGCAACCCCGTGATGAACACCCTGGGCTTCTCGTCCAAGCTCAATGCGGAATGGGAATTCCTGACCTGGCTCAGGGACGAGGGCCGCAAGGCCGCCGAGGCGTTCCTGGTCGAGCACGGGCACGACATCGGCAAGGCGTCCACCGTGGACTTCGAGCAACTCCTGGCGGAGCTGTGAGCATGGGACTTCTCGGCATCCTGGTCGGCCTTGCCGTCCTCATCTATTTCGCCTTCAAGGGCTCCTCCATCCTCATCATCGCGCCGGTGGCGGCGCTGATCGTGGCGGTGTTCGCGGGTGAGCCGCTGCTCGCCTCCTGGACCCAGACCTTCATGCCGAACGCGGCCCAGTTCGTGGCGCAGTTCTTCCCGCTGTTCCTGCTCGGGGCGGTGTTCGGCAAGCTGATGGAGGATTCCGGCTCGGTCACCTCCATCGCCCGCACCATGACGCTCAAGCTGGGCGCCGAGCGCGCGGTGCTGGCGGTGGTGCTGGCCGGCGCCATCGTCACCTACGGCGGCGTCAGCCTGTTCGTGGCCTTCTTCGTGCTCGTTCCCATGGCCATCGAGCTGTTCCGCGCCGCCCGCCTGCCGCGCCGGCTGATGCCGGCGGCGGTGGCGCTGGGCACCACCACCTTCACCATGTCGGCCATGCCCGGCACGCCCTCCATCAACAACGCCATTCCCATGCCGTTCTTCGGCACCACGGCGTTCGCGGCGCCGGGGCTCGGGCTCATCGCCTCGGCGGTGATGCTGGGGTTCGGCCTGTGGTGGCTGAAGCGGGCGGAGGCCAAGGCCCGGGCGAACGGCGAGGGCTTCGGCGCCTATGTGCTGGACCCCGCCGCCAGCGCCGAGAAGGCGGCCGAGGACCCGATCGTGCGTGAGCGCGCCACCACCGCCCAGGCCTTCGACCCGGCGGAGATCGACCACAGCGTCGCCGACAAGAAGGGGCCGCCGATCCTGCTGGCGGCGCTGCCGATCGTCGTGGTGGTGGTGGTGAACCTGCTGATGTCGTTCGTCATCCTGCCGAATGTGGACCTCTCCTTCCTGGCGGAGGAGCGGTGGGGCGGGGTGACGCTGGCCGCCGTCGGCGGCGTGTGGTCGGTCATCACGGCGCTGATCGCCGCGATCCTGACGGTGATCGCCATCAATTTCCGCTCGGTGCCGGTGCTGCGCGCCACCATGGCGGCCGGAGCCAACGCCTCGGTGCTGCCGATCCTGTCGGTGGCGAGCCTCGTGGGCTTCGGCGCGGTGGTGGCGGCGACGCCGGCCTTCGCCGACGTGCGTGACTGGGTGCTCGGCATCCAGGGCGGGCCGCTGGTGTCGCTGGCGGTGGCCACCAACATCCTGGCGGCGTTGACCGGCTCGGCCTCGGGCGGGCTCACCATCGCCCTCGATGCGCTCGGCCCCACCTATATGAAGCTGGCCCAGCAGGTCGGAATGGACCCGGCGCTGATGCACCGCGTGGCGGTGATCGGCTCCGGCACGCTCGACAGCCTGCCCCACAACGGGGCGGTGGTGACGCTGCTCTCGGTCTGCGGCGTCAGCCACAAGGACGGCTACCTGGACATCGTCATGGCCGCCATCGTCAGCGCCCTGCTGGCGCTGGTGGTGGTGATCGTGCTCGGCACGCTGGTGGGCAGTTTCTGACACGTCCCCCGGCGCCGGGCTGATCCCGGCGCCGGGGCGCTCATCCGGGGGGAGGGCATGACCTCTGTGATCTCGCGCCTGGTGGTGTTGTGCCGCTATGCGCTGGTGCCGCTGTTCGTGGGCCTCGCCTTCGCTCTGGTGCTGCTGGTGGCCGCGTTCTTCATGCAGCTCTGGGCCTTCGCCTGGCGCCTGCCGGCGGCCAGCGAGGCCGAAGTGCTGATGGCGCTGCTATCGCTCATCGACCTCACCCTGGTGGGCGGGCTGGTGGTCATCATCATCTGCTCGGGGTTCGAGAATTTCGTCGGCAGGATCGACCGCCGCCATGCCGAGGGCTGGCCGGTGTGGATGCGGCGGGTGAGCTTTTCCGGCCTCAAGCAGAAGCTGTTCGCCTCGATGATGGCGATCGCCGGCATCACCCTGCTCAAATCGCTGATGAAGCTGGAGACGAGCGTGAGCGAGGCGCAGGTGAAGTGGCTCGCCATCGCCAATGTCATCTTCGTCTGCGGCTATGCGGTGCTCGCCTTGACCGACCATTTCGCCCGCCACGCGGACGGCGAGTGAGGGCGGCGCGGCGGTGGCCAGCGGGAAATTGAGCCCCGGGCGGCGCAGCCGGGGTGAGAAGTCCGCCCAGTTGTGCTTCCTTGGCGCAGATCACGTCCGGGCGCGCGCGCCCGCCAGACCACGCGGGAGCCACATGCCGGCAACGTACGAGGCCCAGGGCCTGCTCACCTTCACCACCGCCATCCTGGTGTATTTCGTCGGCGCCGGCATCAACGGCGTGGTGCCGCCGCTGCGTCGGTGGAACATTCCGGAAGCGGTGACCGGCGGCCTGCTGGCGGCGGTGGCGACGCTGGTGGCGTATCGCGTGTTCGGCCTCGCCGTCTCGTTCGACCTGACCGCCCGCGACATGCTGCTGCTCTATTTCTTCACCGGCATCGGCCTCAACGCGCGGCTGGCCGATCTGGTCACCGGCGGCAAGCCGCTCGCCATCCTGCTCGGCCTGACGGTGGTGTATCTGGGGGTGCAGAACCTGGTCGCGGTCGGCGGCGCCGCCGCCCTCGGCCTGCCGGAGGGGCTGGCGCCGCTGCTGGGCTCGGTCTCGCTCATCGGCGGCCATGGCACCACCATCGCCTGGGCGCCGCTCATCTCCGAGCGGTTCGGGCTCGACAACGCCCTGGAAGTCGGCATTGCCAGCGCCACCCTGGGGCTGGTGCTGGCGAGCCTGGTGGGCGGGCCGGTGGCCGGCGTGCTCATCTCCCGCTACAAGCTGCGCTCGGACGAAATCCTGCCGCCCATGGTGGGCCTGCCCTCGGACGATGTCGGCCCCGACGCGGGCAAGGTGACGTATGACAACATCCTGAGCGCGCTGCTGGTGCTCAACCTCGTGATCCTGATCGCCTATGCGCTGGAGGACGTGGTGGAGATGACCGGCCTCAAGCTGCCCATGTTCGTGGTGTGCCTGCTGGTGGCCATTGTCGTGACCAATGCCGCGCCGCCGCTGCTGGGGCGCTCCGCCTGGGCCGCCGCCTGGCCGGCGCGCACCCCGGCGCTGGCGCTGATCTCCGACTTGTCGCTGAAGATCTTCCTGGCCATGTCGCTCATGAGCATGCAGCTGTGGACCCTCGGCGGGCTCGGCCCGGCGCTGGCGGTGGTGCTGGGGCTGCAAACCCTGGTGGCGGTGGCCTACATCCTGTTCGTGGTGTTTCCGGCCATGGGCCGGAACTATCAGGCGGCGGTGCTGTCGGCCGGCTTCACCGGCATCAGCCTGGGCGCCACGCCCACCGCCATCGCCAACATGACGGCGGTGACCAAGACCCACGGGCCGGCGCCGACCGCCTTCATCATCCTGCCGCTGGTCTCGGCCTTCTTCATCGATATCGCCAATGCGATCGCCATCGGCTTCATGATCCGCTGAGGGCGGGCCGGGGCGGCGGCGCGAAAGGGCTTGCGCCGCCGCCCGTTCCGTGGCGATTTCCGCGGCGAAGGCGCGGCCCTGCGGGGCGTGCGCACGCTGTCCGAAGGAGCCACCATGGCCGACACGACCTCCCGCACCCTCTCCATCCGCCGGCCCGACGACTGGCATCTGCACCTGCGCGACGGGGCGGTGATGCGCGCGGTGGTGGGGGAAACGGCGCGGCACTTCGCCCGCGCCATCGTCATGCCGAACCTGGTGCCGCCGGTGACCACCGGCGCGGAGGCGGCGGCCTATCGCGATCGCATCCTGGCGGCGGTGCCGCCGGGCCTGGACTTCACGCCGCTGATGACGGTCTACCTCACCGAGCAGACCGATCCCGCCGACCTGCGCGCCGCCGCGGCGGACGGCCTCATCCATGCCGTGAAGCTCTATCCCGCCGGCGCCACCACCAACTCGGCCTCCGGGGTGAAGGATGTCGCGCGGGTGCAGAAGGTGTTCGAGACCATGGCCGAGATCGGCCTGCCGCTGTGCGTGCACGGCGAGGTGACCGACCCGGCGGTGGACATCTTCGACCGCGAGGCGGTGTTCATCGAGCGCGTGCTGGAGCCGCTGCGCCGCCGCACGCCGGGCCTCAAGGTGGTGCTGGAGCATATCACCACCCGCGAGGGCGCCGACTATGTGCGCCAGGGCGGCGACGACATCGCCGCCACCATCACGGTTCAGCACCTCATCATCAACCGCAACCACATCCTGGTCGGCGGCATCAAGCCCCATTACTACTGCCTGCCGGTGGCCAAGCGCGAGGAGCACCGGGTGGCGGTGCGTGCCGCCGCCACCTCCGGCGACCGCCATTTCTTCCTCGGTACCGACAGCGCTCCCCACCTGGACCCGGCCAAGGAAAGCGCCTGCGGCTGCGCCGGCTGCTACAGCGCCACCAATGCCCTCTCGGCGGTCACCGAGGTGTTCGAGCAGGACGGCGCCTTGGACCGGCTGGAGGCGTTCGTCTCGCTCAACGGCCCGGCCTTCTACCGCCTGCCGCCCAATGCGGAGCGCATCACCCTCGCCAAGGGCCCGGTGGTGGACTATCCGCGCAAGATCGAGACCGAGGCCGGTCCGCTGACCGTGTTCGATCCCACCTTCCCGCTGCATTGGCGCGTCGCCGGCTGAAGCTGCCGCCGGGGCCGCCCCGATGGTGTTGCCCTGGAAGGCCTATCCGGGTGTAGTGTCGTCATCGATCAACCCATGATCGGGTGTGCGGCGGGTCGGATGGGGTTGGAGCCTGACAGAAGCGGCGGCGCGGCGCGCGGCGGCGGCTTACCCCGGCCGGCGCGGCGCTGCCGGGAAATGTCCGAAAGAGTGACGGCCAATGGTCAAGATGGGATTGGGGCGGGCCGATCGCATTGTCGTCCTGGTGTTCGCCGTGCTGAGCGCCGGCATGTTCCTGGCGCTGGGGCAACTGGTGGTGCTGCAGGTCTCGCGGCCGCGGCTCGATGAATACCTGGACAATGTGCTGGCGCGCTCGGTGGCGGTGGCGGCCGCCGGGGCCCAGGTCATCCGGGCCGAGGAGGCGAGCCCGAACCGGATCTGCTCCGACAAGGATCTGGAGGAGATGCGCTACACCTTGTTCGTGAACGAATACCTGGGCGACATCGGGCGCCTGGTGGACGGCAAGGTGGTGTGCACTGCGGGATGGGGCCGGCTGCCGGAGCCCTCGGGCCTGCCGCCGCCGCAGCGCCAGCAGGCGAGCGGCATCACCTTATGGGCAAATGTCCCGAGCCCGACCGATCCGCGTCTGGTGGTGGACATGGCGAGCCGGGATTCGGTGGTCGTGTTCACGGCGCCCACGGCGTTCAAATCCTTGCTGCGTCCGGGTGGCGGGTTCGCCGCGGTGGTGCTCACCCAGGACGGGGCCCACATCTTCCAGTCGTTCGGCGACGCGGCCGGGCTGCCCTCGCTGCTGGAGGCGCCGCGCGCGCCGTTTGAGCTCGGGCCCAGGCTCACCGCCTCGGCCTGCGCGCCGACCATGGACATCTGCGCCGTGGCGGCGCTGTCGAACGTGGACATCCTGCGCCAGCCGGTTCCGGTCTGGCTGGGGGCGAGCGTGGCGGGCGCGTTCACGGGCGGATGCCTGGGGCTGGCGCTCAACCTGCGCCACCGGGCGATGTCGTCGCTGCCGCAGCAGATCCGGCGCGCGGTGGCGTTCGGCCGGCTCCAGGTGGTCTATCAGCCTTTGGTGCGCCTGAAGGACGAGCGCATCGTCGGTGTCGAGGCCCTGGCCCGGCTGTCCGACGATCACGGGCGGATGATCTCGCCGGACATCTTCATCGCGGTGGCGGAGGAGAGCGGCTTCATCGGCATCATCAGCCGCGCGGTGATCCGCAGCGCCCTCGCGCAGATGCGCGACCGGCTGCGCGGGGCCGACGAATTTCACGTGCACATCAATCTGGCCGTCGCCGATCTGCTCGACCCGACCCTGTTGAAGCACCTGGACGATGAGGTGAACCGCCTCGGCATTCCCCCGTCCCGGGTGGTGCTGGAACTCACGGAGCGCTCCAGCGCCGATTATGACCGGCTGCTCGATGCGGTGGAGCGTTTTCGCGGGCGCGGCTACAAATTCTTCATCGACGATTTCGGCACCGGTCATTCCAACCTCGCCTATCTCGCGAAGCTGCCCATCAACGGCATCAAGATCGACAAGATGTTCACCAAGGCCATCGGCAAGGCGGCGGTCAGCTCGGCCATCGTCGAGACCATCTGTGCCATGGCCGGCGACCTCCACCAGGAACTGGTGGTGGAGGGGGTGGAGACGCGCGAGCAGGCCGAGCACATGCTGAAGATCTTTCCCGATGCCATCGGGCAAGGCTGGCTGTTCGGCAGGCCGGTGCCGCCGCAGTTGCTGTGATCGCCCCGCGCCGGGTGGGGCGATTGGCTCAGTGCGCGAACACCCCTTCGAAATCCTTGAATCCCTTAATCTCGATCGGGTTTCCCGCAGGGTCGAAGAAGAACATGGTGCGCTGCTCGCCCGGCTCCCCCTCGAACCGGACCACCGGAGGGATGTCGAAGGCGATGCCGGCCGCCACCAGCCGGTCGGCCAGGGCGAACCAGTCGTCGAGCGGCAGCACTGCGCCCAGATGGGGCATCATCACCATGTGCTCGCCCACCTTGCCGGTGCGGGTGACCGGGAAGGGCGTGCCCAGGTGCAGCGAGATCTGGTGGCCGAAGAAATCGAAATCCACCCAGGTCTCGGTGGAGCGCCCCTCGGCGCAGCCGAGCACGCCGCCGTAGAAGCGCCGGGCGGCGTCCAGGTCGGTGACGTGAAAGGCAAGGTGAAACAGGGCCTTGGCACGAACGCTCATGGGGGGCTCCAATTCGGTGTCGCCCCTTGATTAGCCCGGGATGAGCCTCGTAAAAACTACATAATCATGTCGCTGAGCATAAGGTTTTATTGTGGATCTGCGCTTTCTGGAGAGCCTGGTGGCGGTGGTGGAGGCCGGCTCCATCGCAGCCGCCGCCCGGCGGGAAAAGCTGACGGCCGCCGCTGTCAGCCAGCGGGTGCAGGCGTTGGAACGGGAGCTGGGCTGTGCCCTGCTGGTGCGCACCGCCCATGCCGCGCGCCCCACCGAGGCGTGCCTCGCCCTGCTGCCCCGCGCCCGCCGGCTGCTGCGCGAGGCGGCGTTGCTGAAGGAGGATGTGGCCGGCGGGGCGCTGCGTGGCGAACTGGCGGTCGGCGCCATTTCCACCGTGCTGACGGGGCTGATGCCGGAAGCCCTCGACGCCCTGGGCCGGGCCGCCCCCGACCTGCGGCTGCAACTCATTCCGGGCAGCTCGCTGCAGCTCTATGAGGCGCTGACGCGTGGCGCCCTCGACGCGGCGGTGCTGGTGGCGCCGCCGTTCGCGCTGCCGAAGGGGCTCGTCGGTCATCCGCTGCGCACGGAGCCGCTGGTGTTGCTGTCCCGCGTGCCGGTGGCCCCGGCGGAGGTGGAGGCCGCCATTATGGCGGCGCCGGTGATCCGCTACGATCCGGCCTCCTGGGGCGGACGCCTGGCGGCGGACTATCTGGCCGCGCGCAGGCTGCACCCCGAGGTGCGGTGCGACCTGGATGCGCTGGAAACCATCGCCCTGCTGGTGGCGCGCGGCATGGGCCATGCCCTGGTGCCGGCGTGGCCGGGGCTGGCGGCGGCGGGCGTCCACATCTGCCGGGTGCCCGATGCCGCGCCGTTCGCGCGCCGGATCGTGTGCCTGCATCCGGCCCTGCCGGCGCGGGCCCGGGCGCTGGAGGCGCTCATCGCCGCGCTGGCGGCGGTTTGATGCTATCGGCCCGGTCTTCGACCGGTGCCAAGCGGGTCGGTTCAGGCACCGCGCGGGCTTGATCAGCGCCCTCTGAGTGCTGCTCACGGCCCTCTGGTCTGACGGCGTTCACGCCTTGCGGACCCAGCGGCCGGTCTCCTCCTGCTGCCAATAGGTCAGCGCGTGGCCCTGGGCCTTGGCCTCGCGCCAACGCTGGCGGGCGCTTGCCACCTGCTCGGCGTCGCGGCCGTCGAACAGGTGCACCACGCGGGTATAGGGCGTGCTGTCCGCCAGCGGCACCGCATCCACCAGAAAGCGGATCTGGGCGCCGTTGGGGTTGGCCTCGGTGGTGGCGATCAGCACCGGCTGGCGCTCGCTCTGGGGCTGGGCCTCGGTGCCGTGGGGCAGGAAGGAGGATTCGTTATAGGTCCAAAGGTGCGTGTCGAGGGCATCGCGCCGCTCCGGCGAGCCGCATTGCACCACGCATCGCCACCCTCGCTCCAGGGACTTCTCCAGCAGCGTCGGCAGCACCTCCTCCAGGGGACGGCGCTCTAGGTGATAGAAGAGGACTTCGGTCATGGGCGCCCCGGATCAGCACGGCCGCCCTGGTCCCGCGCCGCTTGGATCGCGCCAGGGCGCGCGCCGGCGCATGGCGCGGGAGGCGGGCGCCGCATGGAAGGCCGCCCCTCTCCCGTTTCGGAAGGCAGGGGCGGCGACACGGTCAGCCTTCGTAATTGTCCGCCACCAGCTGGTTCAGCAGGCGCACGCCCCAGCCCGACCCCCAGCTCTTGTTGATGTCGGAGGCGGGGGAGGACATGGCGGTGCCGGCGACGTCCAGGTGCGCCCAGGGGGTCTTGTCCACGAAACGCTGCAGGAACTGGGCGGCGGTGATGGAGCCGGCGTTGCGGCCGCCGGTGTTCTTCATGTCGGCGAACTTGCTGTCGATCAGCTTGTCGTATTCCGGGCCGAGCGGCAGGCGCCACACCCGCTCGCCGCTGACGCCGCCGGCCTTGGCGATGTTGTCGGCCAGGGTGTCGTCGTTCGAGAACAGGCCCGCGTATTCCTGCCCGAGTGCCACCAGGATGGCGCCGGTGAGGGTGGCGAGGTCGATCATGAACTTCGGCTTGAACCGGTCCTTGGTGTACCAGAGCACGTCGGACAGCACGAGCCGGCCTTCCGCGTCGGTGTTGATGACCTCGATGGTCTGGCCCGACAGGGAGGTGACGATGTCGCCGGGGCGCTGGGCGGCGCCGTCGGGCATGTTCTCCACCAAGCCGATGACGCCCACCGCGTTCACCGCGGCCTTGCGGGCGGCGAGGGCATACAGCAGCCCGGTGACGCAGGCGGCGCCGCCCATGTCGCCCTTCATGTCCTCCATGCCGGCGGCGGGCTTGATGGAGATGCCGCCGGTGTCGAAGGTGACGCCCTTGCCGATGAAGGCCACGGGGGCGTCGTCCTTGGCGCCGCCGTTCCAGCGCATCACCACCACGCGGCTTTCCTTGATGGAGCCCTGGCCGACGCCCAGCAGCGCCCCCATGCCGATGGCGTGCAGCTCGGCGTCGCCCAGCACCTCCACCTCGACGCCCACGGCCGAGAGGTGCTCCTGTGCCCGACGGGCGAACTCGGGCGGATCGAGCACGTTGGCCGGCTCGTTCACCAGGTCGCGCGCCAGCAGCACGCCGTCGCTCACGCCCTCGCGCAGGGCCCAGGCGCGCTTGGCTGCAGCCTCGTCGGCCACCTGCAGGGTCAGGGCGAGAGCGCCGGGCTCGGCGTCGTCCTTCTTCTTGGTCTTGTAGCGGTCGAAGTCATAGGCGCGCAGGCTGGCGCCCAGGGCGATCTCGGCCACGGATTCGGGCGCGACCTTGGCGCCGGGCAACTCCACCAGCACCGTGGCTTCGCGCGCGTTCGCGGGGATCTTGCCGGCGATGACGCCGCCGAGCTTCAGGAAGTCGGTGGCCTTCAACTCGCCCGCCTTGCCCACGGACAAGATGATGAGACGCGGGGCGTCGAGGCCGGCGGGGGCGAGCACATCCACCCCGGCGAAGGCCTTGCCCTTGAAACGCTCGGCGTCGAAGGCGCGGGTGACGGTCGCGTCGGCGCCCTTCAGCAGCTTCTGGGTGGCGGAACCGAACGCCAGGGTCTCGTCGGTGAGCACGATCACCACGCCCTTGGGGGCGGCGGTGAGTTTGGCGAACGAGAGGGTCAAGGGCTCGGACATGCAGCGCTCCACGAGAAGGTCGAGGGGAAGGAATGAGACGCGGGTGTCCCTTTGTCCAGCGTGTTTTCGCGCGCACCCAAACCCATGCCACGCGCCAAGACGGGACGCGCCAAGACGGGACGCGCCAAGACGGGACGCGCCAAGACGGGGACGCGACGAGGGCGCGCGCAATGAGGGCGGGCCTTGCGGTTCCTGCGGGCCGGCGGCGACCGCCGACGTGGGGCGGGCCGCCCTTCAGATCGGAAGCGGTGGCGCGGCTGGACGTTCGGACGCGGCGCGGCGCATGGCGCGCGGAAGCCGGGCGTTGCGACGGGGCGTCGGCGCGCCCGGATGGGAGGGAGGCGCGACGGCGGCGGGAGGTCAACGCCGCAACGGTCTGGCGCGATGTCGGGGGAGGGCCGGCGCTTCATTCCCGCGGTCTCGGGCGGCGGTGCCCCAGGGACGGCTTGGCGCCGCGGGGCCGGCAGGTTCGCCGTTGCCGGCCGATCCCGCTCTCGCATGCGGGAAGAAGATGGGGATGCCGCGTGCCCGATGGCCGGGAGCGAGGCCGTGGCGCTCCGGGCTTCCGGCGTGACCACCCCAGCGGATGGCGGCGGCGCCCGGCGGCCAGGGCCGCCGGGCGCCGCCGGTCAGGCTCACTCGGCCGGGGCGTCCTCGGCGGCGGCAGCGGCGGCGGCGGCCTTGTCGGCCTTCTCCTTGGCGCGCTCCTGGGCCTTCTGGCCGGGCTCGGCCTTCTTGGGGTTGTTCTTGGCCTCGCGCTTCAGCAGGCCGGCGGCGTCCAGGAAGCGGGCGACGCGGTCGGTGGGCTGGGCGCCCTTCTCAAGCCAGGCCTTGGCCTTCTCGGTGTCGAGAACGACGCGCTCGGCGGCATCCTTCGCCAGCAGAGGGTTGAACGAGCCGATGCGGTCGATGAAGCGGCCGTCGCGGGGGGAGCGGGCGTCGGCCACCACGATGCGATAGTAGGGGCGCTTCTTGGCGCCGCCGCGGGACAGGCGGATCTTGAGGGACATGGGGTCTTCCTTGGTACGATAGAGGGAACGGGAAACGGTGTGGCTGATCCCCCCGCCGCCGTCCGCTGAGACGGCAGAGGCGGGGACCGGCCGGCTATTTCTTCTTGCCGGGGCCGCCCAGTCCGGGCAGTCCCTTGCCGGCGAGGCCCTTGGGCAGGCCGGGCAGGCCGCCGGGGAACTTGGAGGGCAGGCCGCCGCCGGGGAGGCCGGGGAAATTGGGGGGCAAGGCGCCGGGCGCGCCGGCGCCGCCGGCGCCCATCTTCTCGGCCATGTCCTTGAGCATCTCGGGGGAGGGGCCGCCGCCGCCGAAGCCCATCATGCCGGCAAGGCCCGCCAGCGGGCCGCGCTTGCCGGCCGGGCCGCCCATGGCCTTCATCACGTCCGCCATCTGCCGGTGCATCTTCAGCAGGCGGTTGATGTCCTCCACCTTGGTGCCGGAGCCGGCGGCGATGCGGCGCTTGCGCGAGGCGTCCAGCAGCTTGGGCGAGCGGCGTTCCTTGGGCGTCATGGAATTGATGATCGCCACCTGCCGCTTGAACACCTTGTCGTCGAGATTGGCGGAGGCAATCTGGTTCTTCATCTTGGCGACGCCGGGCAGCATCCCCATCAGCCCGCCGAGCCCGCCCATCTTCGCCATCTGCTCCAGTTGGGAGCGCAGGTCGTCGAGGTCGAAGGTGCCTTTGCGCATGCGCTCGGCGGTGAGCTTGGCCTTCTCAATGTCGATGGCCTCGGCGGCCTTCTCCACCAGAGCCACCACGTCGCCCATGCCGAGGATGCGGCCGGCGACGCGATGGGGGTCGAAGTCCTCCAGCGCGTCCATCTTCTCGCCGGTGCCGAGCAGCTTGATGGGCTTGCCGGTGACGGCCCGCATGGACAGCGCGGCGCCGCCGCGCCCGTCGCCGTCGGCGCGGGTCAGGACGATGCCGGTGAGGCCCACGCGTGCGTCGAACGCCTTGGCGGTGTTCACCGCGTCCTGGCCGGTGAGGCTGTCGGCCACCAGCAGCACCTCATGGGGGCCGGTGGCGGCTTTCACCTCCGCCACCTCCGCCATCAGCGCCTCGTCCAGGGTGACGCGGCCGGCGGTATCGAGCATGACCACGTCGTAGCCGCCGAGCCGGGCGGCATCGAGGGCGCGCCGGGCAATCTGCACCGCGCTCTGGCCGGCGACGATGGGCAGGGTCGCCACCTCCACCTGGGCGCCGAGGGTGGCGAGCTGCTCCATGGCCGCCGGGCGGCGGGTGTCGAGCGAGGCCATCAGCACCCGGCGCTTGTTGCGCTCGGTGAGCCGCTTGGCGATCTTGGCGGTGGAGGTGGTCTTGCCCGAGCCCTGGAGGCCCACCATCAGGATGGGCAGCGGCGCCGGGGCGTTGAGATCAATGGGGTCGGCGTCGGAGCCGAGGGTGGCCACCAGCTCGTCATGGACGATCTTCACCACCATCTGGCCGGGGGTCACCGACTTGATGACCTCCACGCCCACGGCGCGCTTCTTCACCCGGTCGGTGAACGAGCGCACCACGTCAAGGGCCACGTCCGCCTCGATCAGCGCGCGCCGCACCTCGCGCATGGCCTCGCCGACGTCGGCCTCGGTGAGCGCGCCGCGGCGCTTCAGCTTGTCGAGTATGCCGCCGAGGCGGTCGGAGAGGGTGTCGAACATGGGCATCCGTCTGGTTCGGATTTCACGAGCGATCAGGCAACGCCAAACGCGCCCGAGGGCGCAACGCGCTGTCGGGCGGTGACCGGACCATTGGGGACCGGTCGGCGGATCGGCGGGGCCGTCCTCGTGAAGGGGTGGTTCCTACCAGCTTTGAACGCGGGAGGCAATGCGCGGCTCAGGCGCCCAGTCCGGCGCCCGCCAGGCCCACCGCCAGCAGGGCCAGCCAGCAGGCGGCGGCGCGGCGCAGCACCGGCGGCAGGCCCGCGTCACGCTTGAGCAGCGCGCCGGCACCGGCCCACAGGGTGGCTACCATCAGCACCGAGCCGGCGAACAGCGCCAGGTGCGGGGCGAAGGCCGGCGCGTCGCCGGGCGGCAGCAGGGTGAGGCCGATGACCAGCGCCTTGGGATTGAGCAGGGTGGTGACGAACACCCGGCGCCCGGTCACCGTGCCGGCGCCGGTGCCGGCGGTCTCCACCCGCCAGAGCTTCACCGCCAGCACCGCCACCCAGCAGGCGGCGGCGAGCTTCACAGCGCGGGTGGCGTGCGGCCACTGGGCCAGCAGCTCGGCGCCGATCAGCGCCAGGGGCACCGTCACCAGCAGATAGGCGAGGAGCTCGGCCGGCATCAGGCGGACCGCGCGCTTCAGCCCCACAGTCGCCCCGGAGAGGGCCAGCAGCGTGTTGGTGGGCCCCGGCGTCAGCAGCAGCGCCCAGATGGCGAACAGGAATGCACTGGTGCTCATGGCCCCTCCGGTCCGGGTGCTGCGACGGCCAGGGCGGCGCGCCAGCTCCGGGTGGGGCGCCGCCCCCTGCGTTCTGCTTGGTATCGACGGCCGCGGGCGGGATGGCAACGGCGCCGCTGTCGCAGCCTGGCGCGATCCGGCCGGCGGTGCCGCGCCCGTCGCCGCTCAGCGCGGCTGGGCGGCGGCGCGGGGAATGACGAAGGCGGTTTCGCCGGCGGGCCTCACCCGCACCCGGGCGGTGTAGAGGGTGCCGGCGGCGGGCCCTTCGGTGACGGTGCCGAGCACGTCATAGGTGCCAGGCAGCAACTGGCCCTGCACCGGCTTCGCGCTCGCCTGCGGCAGGGTCCAGGGGCCGGCTGGCGGGTCCTGGCCGGGCAGCGGCAGGGCCGACCACGTCACCGGCGCGTCGGCGCCGTCGGCCTGGAAGGTCACGGCGATCCGGTAGGGGCGGGCCAGCGGGCGCTGGCCGTCCTTGATGCCGGAAGCCCAGCCCTCGGAGGGGTCGTAGGTGTTGATCTCCAGCTCGGCGGCGGCATCGAAGCGCACGCAGCGGGCGTGATCGACCACCTGGCTGCCCCTCGGCTCGTAGCGCCAGGCGGCGCAGGCGGCGTCGGCGGCGCAGGCCGCCTGGCACTGGGCGATGGTGCCGGTGGGGGCGAACGGCTGGTCTGTCACCGGGCGGGCGGCCTTGCCGAGGACGCGGCCGGTGGGATGCAGCGCCACGTTCGGCATCAGCGGCGCGCCGGGATAGTGGGCGGCGCCTTCCGGCTGCGCAGGGCCGGCGGCGAGCACGGTCTCGGTGAGCGCCTTGTCGAGGGTGGCGGCATCGCGCGCCTCAAGATAGCGGCCGCCGGTCTTGTCGGCGATGCAGGCCACCTTGGCGCCTTCCTCGCGGGTGAGGCCGAAGCCGATGACATGGGCCGTGAAGTCCACCCCGGTCGCCTTCAGCTCGCCGGCCAGGGCGCAGGGGTCGGCCTCGCAGGTCTCGATGCCGTCGGTGACGAGCACCACGGTGGCCGGCGCCTCGGTGAAGCGCAGGGCCTCGGCGGCCTGTTTCACCGCCGCCGACAGCGGCGTCATGCCCAGAAAGCGCAGCGTTTTCACCGCCTCGCGCACCGCGGGGCCGGAGCCGGGAGCCGGCGGCACCACCAGCTCGATGTCGGCGCAGTCGTTCTTGCGGCGGTGCCCATAGGCCATCAATCCCACCTCGCGGTCGGCGGGCAGGCTGGCCATCACCTTGTCCACGGTCTCGCGGGCCACCGCCAGCTTGCGCCGCCCGTCGATCACCCCCCACATGGAGCCGGAGCCGTCCAGGATAATGACGGTGCGCGCCACGTCGGCGGCGCCGGCGGGGGTGGGTGCCAGCGCCAGCAGAGTCAGCAGCGCCAGAACGAGCCGGTGCCAGGGGGTGGAACGGGGGCGCGGCCTGGCGAACGTCATCGGCGTCTGTCTCCCGTGCCGCGTCCGGCTGCGCGATGTGGATCGGCGCACGCCATCGCCCCCGTGCCGCCGCCATGGCGGCAAGCCTGGAGCGGCCCGGCGGCCCTGCCGAAGCGAAATAAGGCGCTCCGGGTGCCGGTGCAAGCGGCCCGGCGCCCGGAGCGCTCCTCTCGCGCGCCGAGGCGTGCTAGAGCTCGCCCGGCACAGGAGGCCGCCATGACCGACAACAATGAGATCACCCGATTCTTCGGCGGTTCGCCGGCCTGGGTGCTGGTGCGCCTGGTGGTGCTGTCGGTGGTGGTGGGGGTGATCCTGGCGGCGCTCGGGCTCGACCCGCTGAACATCCTGCACAGCCTGGAAAGCTTGGTGCGCAACCTGTTCTCCTTCGGCTTCGAGGCGGTGGAGCGGCTGTGGCGCTATTTCCTGCTGGGGGCGGTCATCGTGGTGCCGCTGTGGCTGATCCTGCGCATCGCCAGTGCCCGGCGCTGACGCGCTGCCGGGGTCCGGCGCCCGGCCGGCGCCCTCCAGGACGCGCCCGGGGAGCCGCCGTGAAGGAGCGCCGGTGAAGGGGCAATCGCGAAGAGACGCCGCCACGGAGACGCGAGCATGAGCGTGGGAACCGGACCAGTCACGCACCGGCGGGTGCTGGCCATCGCCCTGCCCATGACGGTGGCGCACCTCACCACGCCGCTGCTGGGGGTGGTGGATGCCGCGGTGGTGGGGCGCCTGGGCGACGCCGCTTTGCTCGGCGGGGTGGCGCTGGCCGCCGTCGTCTTCGACATGCTGTTCTGGGGCTTCGGCTTTCTGCGCATGGGCACGGTGGGCCTCGCGGCCCAGGCGGTCGGCCGGCGCGACGGGGTGGAGCAACGGGCGGTGCTGGCCCGCGCCCTGCTGATCGCGGGTGCGTGCGGCGGCGCGCTGGTGCTGCTCCAGGTGCCCATTCTGGCGGCGGCGCTGAAGCTCGCGGGGGCCAGCCCCGAGGTGAGCGCCGCGGTGGCGGACTACTATCATGTCCGCATCTTCGCGGCGCCCTTCAGCCTCGCCAACTATGCGGTCCTGGGCTGGCTGACGGGGCTTGGACGCACCGGCCGCGCGCTGGCGCTGCAGGTGGGCATGAATGTCCTCAACATGGGGCTGTCGGCGGTGCTGGTGCTGGGGGCGGGCTATGGCATCGCCGGTGCGGCGGCCGGCACCCTGGCGGCGGAGGCGGTGGGCGCAGCGGCGGGGCTGGCGCTGTGCGGCCAGCTCCTCGATTTCCGCTGGAACGTGCCGCGCGCCGTGCTGCTCGATGCCCGGCGCATCCGCGAGGCGATCCTTCTCAACGGCGACATCCTGATCCGCACCGCGGCGCTGATGTTCTCCTTCTTCTTCTTTTCGGCGCAGGGCGCGCGGGCCGGCGACGTGACGCTGGCGGCCAACGCGGTATTGCAGAACCTGTGGCTGCTGGCGGCCTATTTCCTCGACGGCTTCGCCACGGCGGCGGAACAGGTGTGCGGAGCCGCCGTGGGCGCGCGCCAGCGGGCGCAGTTCGCGCGCGGGGTCAAGCTGGTGCTGGTATGGGGCTTCGGCTTCGGGGCCGCGGCGGCGCTGCTCTATCTCGGGGTCGGGCCGGCGCTCATCGACGCCATGACCACCAGCGCGGCGGTGCAGGCGGAGGCGCGGCGCTACCTGGCCTATGCGGCGCTGCTGCCGCTGGTGGGCGTCGGTGCCTTCGCCTTCGACGGGGTGTTCATCGGCGCCCTGTGGTCGCGCGACATGCGCAACCTGATGCTGTCGGCGGTGGCGGTCTATCTCGCCGCCTGGTGGGCCCTGCGGCCGTTCGGCAATGATGGCCTGTGGGGGGCGCTGGTGGTGTTCCTGGCCGCGCGCGGCCTGCTGCAGGGCCTGCGGCTGCCGGCCTTGATGCGGCGCACCTTCCGCCCTGCCTAGTCCAGCGCCGGGAACAGGTGGGCGCCATCGGCGCCGAGCGGCAGGTCGCGCACCCAGGCCACGGCGGAGAGGGGCAGCGGCCCGTACAGGTGCGGAAACAGGTCGCCGCCGCGGGATGGTTCCCACGTCAGCGCAGCGCCAAGGGCCTCCTCCCGCACGGCCACCAGCTTCAGGCCGGCCCCGCCGGCGAAATGCCGGGCCGCCGTCTCGCGGACCTGCGCGGCGGTGGAGAAATGGATGTAGCCGTCGGCCACGTCCACCGGCGCGCCGGTGAAGGTGCCGGCGGCCTCGGCCGCGGCCCACAGGTCGGCGGGGCTGATCTTGTAGATGAGGCGGGACATGGCATGGCTCCGGTTCGCGCCGCTTCTAGAGCGTTTTCCCGTTCCATGAAATCGGGGAAATGCCCTAGCCCCTTGAGTTGACGCGTTTTCTTCAGGCGCACCGCCGCCCGCGCCGCCTGAAGGCGCTGCGGAGGCTCTGCCTGCCCGCCTGCCGTCGGCCGCCATCGTTGCCCGGTGGAGCATCCTCCGGTAAATAAGCGGCGGATATGCTCGTATAAAGTGTTATTAGGTTGTAGACAAGGATTCGATTCCTGGACAAATAGGGAACAAATTCTTATCTTGCGCGCAAGGGCGGCGAGGACGCGACATGACCATGCTCACGCACGGGCAGATCTGGAGGGCGGTGGACCAACTCGCTGAGCAGCATGGGCTGTCCACGTCCGGGCTCGCCAAGCGGGCGGGGCTGGACCCCACCACCTTCAATCGCTCCAAGCGCATCACCACCGACGGGCGCCCGCGCTGGCCGTCCACCGAGAGCATCGCCAAGGCGCTGGACGCCACCGGCACCAGCGTGGAGGATTTCTTCGCGCTGCTGGAGCCGGAGCGGGCGCATGCGCACGGCGCCGGCTTCGAGGAGGAGAGCTCGCCCCTCACCGGCAGGCCGCACACCATTCCGCAGATCGGCTTCGCCCAGGCGGGGCGGGGCGGCGTCTTCGACGGCGCCGGCTGCCCCACCGGCGCCGGCTGGGACGAGATCGTGTTTCCCGACCTGGACGATCCGAAGGCCTATGCGCTGGAGGTCGCGGGGGAGGCGCTGCTGCCGGTGTATCGCGACGGCGACATGGTGGTGGTCTCGCCCTCCAGCCCTGTCCGCCGGGGCGACCGGGTGGTGGTGAGGACCACGGCGGGCGAGGTGCTGGTCAAGGAACTGGCGCGCAAGACCGCCCGCCGGATCGAACTGCGGGCGCTCGACCCGGCCCAGGCCGACCGGGCGATTCCGCTGGAGCAGGTGGAGTGGATGGCCCGCATCGTCTGGGCGAGCCAATAGGCTCAGGACAGCAGCGCTTCCAGCGTCTCCAGCCGGTCCGCCTCGCCCGGGGGCTTGTCCCAGCGCAGGCGGGAGATGCGGGGAAAACGCATGGCGAGGCCGGAGCGGTGGCGGGAGGAGCGGGCGAGCCCCTCGAACGCCACTTCCAGCACCAGCCCGGCATCCTTCTCGTGCACCACCTCCCGCACCGGGCCGAAGCGGTTGACGGTGAACTTGCGCACGAAGGCGTCGATGGCCTTCAGCTCGTCGTCGGTGAAGCCGAAATAGGCCTTGCCCACGGGCACCAGCACGTCGCCGTCGGCGCCGGCGGCCCACACCCCGAAGGTGTAGTCGGAATAATAGGACGAGCGCTTGCCGTGGCCGCGCTGGGCATACATCAGCACCGCATCCACGGTGCGCGGGTCGCGCTTCCACTTCCACCACGGGCCCTTGGGGCGGCCCGGCAGGTAGGGGCTGTCGGCGCGCTTCATCATCACCCCCTCCACCGCTGCGGCGTCGGGGCCGGCCCCGGCGGCGGCGGGATCGCGGCGGGCGGCGGCGAGGTCGTCCCAGCGTGTGAACGGCACCAGGGGCGAGAGGTCCAGCCGGGGGCCGGCATGGCGCGCCACGAGGGCGGCGAGCCGGGCGCGGCGCGCCGTGAATGGCAGGTCGCGCAAGTCCTCGGCGCCATCGGCCAGCAGGTCGTAGGCGCGGATATAAGCGGGGAAGTCGGCCAGCAGCTTGTGGGTCACGCTCTTGCGGTTGAGGCGCTGCTGCAGGACGTTGAACGGCTGCACCCGACCCTCGCGCACGATCAGCAGCTCGCCGTCCAGGGCGCCCTCGAAGTCGAGTGCTTCCAGCAGGTCGGGAAAGGCCGGGGAGAGGTCCTCGCCGGTGCGCGAATAGAGCCGGGTCACCCGCGTGCCGTCGGCACCGGTGCCGGCCACCGCCTGAACCCGGATGCCGTCCCATTTCCATTCGGCGCGGAAATCCGCCGGCGCCAGGGCGGAGAAGTCCGCCTCCTCTATGGCGTGGGCCAGCATCACCGGGCGGAACGGGGCGGGGTTAGAGGTGAGCGGGCGCGGACCGCGCCCCTCCACCCAGGCGAACAGATCGGCATAGGGCGGCGCGAGGCCCGGCCACACCAGCTCCACCTCGTCGGCGGCGAGGCCCCCGAGGCTCGCGACCGCAGTCTTGGCCAGGCGGGCGGAGGCGCCCACGCGCAGCGCCCCGGTGATGAGCTTCAACAGGGCCCACCGCCCGGTCTCGTCCAGTCCATCGAGCCAGCCGGCGAGCGCCCGAGGCAGGCTGGTCTTCGGCAGGGTGGAGAGGTCGTGCACGATCCGCGAGAGCGGCGGCGCCACAGGCGCCACGCCCTCGGGCGGCCGCCAGAGCAGCGCCGCGGTTTCGGCGAGGTCCCCCACATAGTCGTAGGACAATTCGAACAGCACCGGGTCCGCGCGGGCGGTGATGAGGGCGCGGATGAGGCCGGGCTTGGCATTGGCGAAGGAGAAGGCGCCGGTGAGCGCGGCCAGGGCGAAGCCGCGCTCCGGGTCAGGGGTGGTGCGGAAATAGTCCGCCATCAGGCGGATCTTGGCATTGCGCCCCGGCTCGAAGCCGAGGCGGTCGATGAGCGCGGCGAAGCGGTTCATGTGCGCTCCATCCCTGTGCCGCGCGGCGGTGGGCGCATGCCGCCACGGCAGGCTGCCGCCGGTCCCGTGCCGCGCCGGGGGCACCCCGGGTGTCGTGCTCCGCGCCGGGTTCCGTGCGCGCCTCTATTGCAGCGAGCCCTCGCCATCGCCCGGCATGCGGGCCAGCAGCATCTGGGTGATGGCCACCAGCATGTCGGCCCGCGCCTTCAGCGTCTCCGCCTCCAGCAGCGCCTGCTTTTCCAGGGCACCGTAGGGCGACATCACCGAAAGGGCGTTCACCAGGGTCTCGGTGCCGGCCTCGCTGATGCCGTCCCAGTCGGCCTCCAGCTGGTTGGCGTCGAGGAAGGCGGCCAGCGCCGCCAGCAGCGCGGTGCGGTCCACCTCCGCCTCCCCCCGCTGCGGCTCGAAGTCGGACACGAAGTCCGAGGTGTCGATCCGCACCTGGCGGTAGGGCGTGGTGACGTCCAGCTCCTCGACGATGCGATAGCGGCAGATGCCGGTGAGGGTGATGAGATAGCGCCCGTCGCCGGTCTCGCTGAACTCGGTGAGGCGGCCGAGGCACCCCACGGCATGGAGCGCCGGGCCGCGCGCGGTGGCAGGCGCCGCCTCGTTGGGCTGCACCATGCCGATGAGGCGGGTGCCGCCGATGGCGGCATCCACCATGGCGAGATAGCGCGGCTCGAAGATGTTGAGCGGCAGTTCGGCCCGTGGCAGCAGCAGGGCGCCGGTGAGCGGAAACACCGGGATCACCGGCGGCAGGTCCGCCGGGGACAGGTAAGTCTTGTTGGAGGCCACGGGCTCGGATCCTTCAGGCGAACATGATCGCCGACAGCTTCTTGCGGCCCGACAGGGTGAGGGGGTCGGTGGGGCCCCACGCCTCGAACAATTGCAGGAGCTGCTTGCGGGCGGCGTCGTCATTCCAGGCGCGGTCGCGCTTGACGATGTCCAGCAGGTGGATGAGCGCATCCTCGCGGCGGCCGCGGGCGTTGAGCCCCACGGCGAAGTCGAAGCGCGACTGGTGGTCGGCGGGGTCGAGCTCCACCTTGGCCTGGAGGGTGGCGAGGTCGCCGAGGGCGGCGGCCTGCTCGGCCAGCTCCAGCGCCGCGCGGGCGGCGGATACCTGCGCATCGGCCTGCTTGTCGGCCGGCACCGAGGCCAGGATCGCCTTCGCCTGATCCAGCGCGCCGGCCTGCACCTGGGTGCGCACCAGCCCGGACAGGGCGGCGAGGTTGCCGGGCTCCTCGCCCAGCACGGCGGCGAAGATCTCGGCCGCGCCGGCCAGGTCGTTCTCGGCCAGGGCGGCCTCGCCGGAGGCCAGCACCTCGGCGAGGTCGGCACCGGGATCGGCACCCCCGGCACCGGCCAGCAGGCGGTCGACGAAGCCCTGGAGCTGGCCTTCCGGCAGGGCGCCCATGAACCCGTCCACCGGCTGCCCGTTCACGAAGGCGTAGACGGTGGGGATGGACTGGATGCCGAGCTTGCCGGGGATCACCGGGTGGTCGTCGATGTTCAGCTTGGCGAGGCGCACCTTGCCCTTGGCCGCCTTCACCACCTTTTCAATGAGCGGGCCGAGGGTCTTGCAGGGGCCGCACCAGGGCGCCCAGAAGTCCACCAGCACCGGCCGGCGCTTGGACTCCTCCATGACGTCCTTGAGGAAGCTCTCGGTGGTGACGTCGATGATGTCACCGGCGGGCGCCGCGCCGCCGTTGCCCGCGCTGGCGCCCGCTGCGGCGCCCTTGGCGCCCGGCTGATTGAACAGCATGTGTCGGTTCCTCGATCCCTGCCTGTGACTCGCGCGGGTCACGCCCGCCCCTTAGATGGGGCGGCGGCGGCGGCGCGCAATCGCTTTCCGCGTTCTAGCCTGTTCCCCGCGCCAGCGTAAGGAGTTCCGCGCGAGCGGAGCCGCGGCCGGGCATGCGGCTCAGGGCTCCACCGCGAAGCGCAGCTTGCCGGCGGGGACCAGGGTGCGCAGGTCGAAGGTGCGGATCTCGGTGGCGCCATTGACGTCGAGGGTCACCACCACCACGTCGCCGGAGACGGCGGTGGAACTGATCTTGGCCCCCTTGGGCAGCAGAGCCGTCACCTCGCCGGTGGAAAGCGGCTTGCTCCGCAGCATGCGATAGCTGATGACACCGAGCACGGCCGCCACGCCCAGCACCATGATCAGCATGGACACGCTGGAGAAGCGCCGGAACTTGGAGATGATCCGCTCCTGCGCCGGCGTCAGCGCCTCTTCGGGGGTGTCGGACGGGGGCGGGGGGTGGAACATGGGTGGACCTTTGGCGGACCGGGTGACGAATGATGAAGACTGACGCGCGGACGACGACCGGGGACGCCGCTGACGATCTGCTCGACGACGAGCTCCTGGCCGATGCCCTGGTGGAGCTCACCCTCGCGGCGGACCCGCAGGACCAGGGAACCCGGCTCGATCGCGTCCTGGCCCGCCTCGCGCCCGATCTCAGCCGCACCCGCATCCAGCGTCTGGTGGCGGAGGGGCAGGTGCGCGTCGGCGGGCGTGTGGTAGGCGACGCGGCAGGACGGGTCAATGCCGGCGACGTCTTCACCGTGCTGCTGCCGCCGCCCGAGCCGGCCGAACCGGTGCCGCAGGACCTGCCGCTGACGGTGGTGCACGAGGACGATCACCTGATCGTCATCGACAAGCCGGCGGGCCTGGTGGTGCACCCGGCGCCGGGCCACGCCGCCGGCACGCTGGTGAATGCGCTGCTGCATCATTGCGGGGCGAGCCTGTCGGGCATCGGTGGCGTGAAGCGGCCGGGCATCGTCCACCGCATCGACAAGGACACCTCCGGCCTGCTGGTGGTGGCGAAATCCGACAAGGCGCACCAGGGCCTTGCCGCCCAGTTCGCCGACCACGGCCGCACCGGCCCGCTGGAGCGGGCCTATCTCGCCTTCCTGTGGGGCGTGCCGGAGCGGCGTGGCCTGGTGGACGCGCCCATCGACCGCCATTCCACCCATCGCCAGAAGATGGCGGTGCGCCCCGGCGGCCGCCATGCCGTGACCCACTGGCAGGTGGCGGAGACCTTCGACGGCGCCGATGGAACGCCGGTGGCGAGCCTGGTGGAATGCCGGCTGGAGACCGGGCGCACCCATCAAATCCGCGTCCATATGGCGCATGCCGGCCATCCGCTGCTGGGCGACGAGGTCTATGGACAGGGGTTTCGCACCAAGGCGAGCCGGCTCGGCCCGCAGGCGCGGGAGCTGCTGGCCGGGCTCAACCGCCAGGCGCTGCACGCGGCGCGGCTGGGCTTCGCCCATCCGGTCACGGGCGCGCACCTGTCGTTCGAAAGCCCGCTGCCCGCGGATCTGGCGGCGTTGCATGCGGCGCTGTCGGAGGGCGGCTGAACTCGCGGCGACGTGAGGGGATGAAACCTGTTCCCCGGCTCTTGTGTTCTGTATGATCATGTGTTGCGGCGGGCGTCATGCAGCCGCGCATGCGGTCGCCCGGGACGGGGGCCGTTGGAACAGGAGGCGTCCTCCATGGCCAAGACCATGTCCATCCCCTCCGCAGAGGGAGGGCTGACGCGGTATCTGGAAGAAATCCGCCGGTTTCCGATGCTGGAGCCCGAGCAGGAATATATGCTCGCCAAGAGCTGGCGCGAGCACGGCGATCGCGACGCCGCTCACAAGCTGGTGACGAGCCATCTGCGCCTGGTGGCGAAGATCGCCATGGGCTATCGCGGCTATGGCCTGCCCATCTCGGAGGTGATTTCCGAGGGCAACGTAGGCCTGATGCAGGCGGTCAAGCGATTCGAGCCGGAGAAGGGCTTCCGGCTGGCCACCTATGCCATGTGGTGGATCCGCGCCTCCATCCAGGAATACATCCTGCGCTCCTGGAGCCTGGTGAAGATGGGCACCACGGCGGCCCAGAAGAAGCTGTTCTTCAACCTGCGCAAGGCCAAGAGCCAGATCTCGGCGCTGGAGGAAGGCGACCTGCGGCCCGATCAGGTGAAGCAGATCGCCACCAAGCTGGGCGTGACCGAGCAGGACGTGGTGGACATGAACCGCCGGCTGTCCGGCGATGCCTCGCTCAACTCCCCCATCCGCGAGGATTCGGAGGGGGGCGAGTGGCAGGACTGGCTGGTGGACGAGCGCCTCGACCAGGAGGAGCAACTGGCGGAGAGCGAGGAACTCGACAACCGCCGCGCGGCTCTGGCGGGCGCCCTGTCGGTGCTCAACGCGCGCGAGCGCCGCATCTTCGAGGCGCGCCGCCTGTCCGAGGAGCCGATGACGCTGGAGGATCTGGCTGCCGAATTCGGCGTGTCCCGCGAGCGGGTGCGCCAGATCGAGGTGCGCGCCTTCGAGAAGGTGCAAAAGGCGGTGGTGGATCGCATGCGCCTCGGCGCGGGTGACGACGAGGACGAAGCGCCGCTGGCCGCCGATGCGAACGGGCGCGTGGCCGCCCCTTCCGCCGGTGGCAAGGCCGCGGGTGGCAAAGCGGCAACGGGCAAGGTGGCGGCGAACAAGACGGCCGCGGGCAAGACCGCGCCGGCCCCGGTGTGAGGATGGCCGGCTGGCGGATGGCGCCAGTTCAGGTTGTATGTTATTTGGGTTACGCTTGGTGATGGTGTGGCGTCCGCAGGGCGGGGGGCTGTGCGCCTGCAGCTCACCAGGGGCGGACGATGCGCAGTCTTGTTGCCGATGTGATGTGCATGCTGTCGGTTTCCGAGGCGCAATTCGGTCAATGGCCACGCCTGTTACATCCGGACGCTGAAGGCTCCGGCCACGATCCGCGGTGTCTACATCGGCAGCGCCGGTAGTGACATCACGGCCAACGGCAGCGCCATCAAGGTCACGCTGGTGGATGTGGCGGGCGTCCGGTTCGTGCCGTTCGAGCTCAACAATGCCGTTGTCAACCGGGGGGGGCGGCGGCCTTCAGAGCACCGTCATGCAATCTTCCACCATCACCTTTCCGGCTTTCAAGGCGAAGCAGATCCGGGTCGGCATGTCCGGTAACGGCTGGTTCCTGTTCGAACGCGCGACCTTCTTCGTGGAAGGATGTTCCAACTCGCCGCCCCGGGAGGGGGCGGGCCGCGGGCTCTCCTTGCGCGCCCTGCGCCGTTGCACCGCGCGCCCGGGGCCGGCGGCGCGCGCCTGAGGTTGCCCGTTGGCGCCAGCCCCTTGGGGCGTGCGCCTTCGGGGCTGGCCCGGCCGCCGATCCGCAAATCCGCCCTTGCAAACCCGCCTCCGCAACCCGCCTCCGCAACCTGCCTCTGCAAGCTCACCTTGGGCGAGGCGCTGGGCCCGCCGTTGCGGGCCCCCTGCGGGGCAGCCTCAGGTGTATGTTCGGAGCCGGTGTCCGGGCGGGTCCTCGCGGCGGGTTCCGCTCCGGCTCAGTTGCGGTCCTCGGGCAGGAGGGGCAGGGGGAAGACCTCGATCTCGTCCTCCCGCAGGGCCTTGACCTCGTCCGCCGTGGCTTCGCCGTGGATGGATCGGTGCTCCACCTCACCGTCGTGCATCTTGCGGGCGAGGTCGGCGAACTGGCTACCGACATAATCTGAGTTTTTCACCACATGCTCGCGCAGCTTCAGCATGAGCGCGCGCAATTCCGCCTCCGGCTGGGACACCACCGGCAGCGCCGGCGCGGTGACGGCGGCGGGGGCGGCGGCCGGGGCCGCGCCGGCGCCTGCGTCCGCCGCAGCACCGTCGGCGGGGCTGGTCGTGCCGCGGGCGATGTCGGTGCGGGCCACGGAGGGGGCCATCACCGCCTTCTCCACGTCGGTGGAATCGCAGGTGGGGCAGCTCACCAGCCTGCGGGCACGCTGGTCGTCATAGCTCGCGGAGGAGGGGAACCAGCTCTCGAAAGCGTGGCCATTGGCGCAGCGCAGGGTATAGCGGATCAAGATGCGCCCCCGACCACGTGCAGCCGCCCCGGCGGATGGGCATCGGGCACTTCGAAGCGCCGGCCGTTGGCGAGCGAGGGAATGCGGGCGCGGGCGGACGCCACCTCCTTCATGTCGATTTCCGCCAGGATCACGCCGGGATCGGCGCCGCCCTCGGCGATGACGCGGCCCCACGGATCGACAATCAGGGAATGGCCGTAGGTCTCGCGCCCATTCTCGTGTCGGCCGCCCTGGGCGGCGGCCAGCACATAGGCGCCGTTCTCGATGGCGCGGGCGCGCAGCAGCACATGCCAATGGGCTTCGCCGGTGGGCCGGGTGAAGGCGGAGGGCACGGTGAGCACCTGCGCGCCGGTTTCCGCCAAGGCCCGGTAGAGCGCTGGGAAGCGCAGGTCGTAGCAGATGGACAGGCCGACGCGGATGGCGTCCACATCGGCCGTCACCGCCCGCTCGCCGGGCCGGTAGGCGTTGGATTCGCGGTAGCTCTCGCCATGGCCCAGATCCACGTCGAACATGTGGATCTTATCGTAGCGGGCGGAAACCTCGCCTTCGGGATCGATCAGGATGGCGCGATTCACCGCCTTGGCCTCGGCGATCTTGAGGGCGAGGGAGCCAATGTGCAGGTGGATCTTCAGCTCGCGCGCCAGCGTCCTGAAGGCGGCGAGGGTCTCGTCCTTGTCCTGCTCCTGCAGCAGCTCGAACAGGCGGGCCCGGTCGAGCTCCATGATGTTGGTGCACTCGGGCGTCTGCACATAGCGCGCGCCGTCGCGCGCCGCGGCGCGGATCAGGGCCGCCGCCGCGTCGCGATTGGCCACCGGATCGCGGCCGGTCCGCAGCTGCACCAGGCCGACGCGCAGGGTTTGGGCTGTGTCGATGGAGGTCATTCAGCGGGCTCTCAGTCTCCGGCGGGCAGGCACCTGGTCCGCCGATGGTTCGGGCGATGCCATCTTCCCCTTGAAGATAGAGAGCGCCGCCCCCTTTTGCACGGCCGGATGCGCGGCGGCCTCACCCCCGCCGGTGGGGAGCCGGGGGCTCACTGCCGCGCCGGTCCGCTCACGCCGCCAGTGCGTCGAGCTCGCCGGCGCGGTCGAGGGCGTAGAGGTCGTCGCAGCCACCCACATGGGTGTCGCCGATGAAGATCTGGGGCACCGAGGTGCGTCCGCCCGCACGGCGGGTCATCTCCTGCTGGCCCTCGGAATCGGTGGTCACGTCGATCTCGGTGAAGGTCCAGCCCTTGCGGCGCAGCAATTCCTTGGCCGAATGGCAATAGGGGCACCAGCTCTTCGTATAGATCTCAATTGGCTTCATGGGTCGTCACAATCGGGGCCTGTGAAACGGCGGGGCGCCGTCACGAAAGTGACGTATCATAAGGCTTCAGGGGAAGTCGACAACACGCGCGAACGTGAGCGCGTCCACATGGGCGGCGCCGGCGCGCCGCAGCACGCGGGCGCAGGCGTCCAGGGTGGCGCCGGTGGTGTAGACATCGTCCACCAGCAGCACCCGCTGTCCCGGCAAGACCGATGCTGCGTCGCCGCATGGCGCGAAGGCGTCGGCCACGTTGGCGCGCCGGGCCTGGCGGCCGAGGCGGGTCTGGGACGAGGTGGCCCGCCGCCGGCGCAGCAGGTCGGCGCGCACCGGCGGCCCGTCGGTCGGGGCGAGGTGCCGCGCCAGCAGCGCCGCCTGGTTGAAGCGCCGCCGCCACAGCCGCACCGCGTGGAGCGGTACCGGCACGATCAGGTCGGCGTCGGCGATCAGCTCGCGCCCGGCCAGCGCCATCATCCGCGCCATGGGGGCCGCCACATCCAGCCGGTCGGCGTATTTCAGATTGTGGACGAGGTCGCGGGCCACATCGGTGAACAGCGCCACCGCGCGGGCCCGGTCGAAGGCGGGCGGGCTGTCGATGGCCTCGGCGCTGTAGCGGGGCACGGCCGGCGCGCCGGCGGTGGCCAGCGCGTGGGGAAAGGGCACGCCGGTGCGCTCGCAGCACGGCGGGGTGATGAAGGCGAGGGCGCCCCAGCAGGTGCCGCACAGGCCACCGGCATCGCCGGTGATGCGGCCGCAGGCGATGCAGGTGGGCGGCAGGGCGAGGCCCAGCAGCCCCTGGCCGGCGCGGCCGGCCGCCCGCGCCACGCGCCGCAGGCGCAGGCCCAGCGCCTGGGCGAAAAATCGGGTGGGGAATGGCTCGTCCCCGCTGTCCGGCGTTGCCATGGTCCGTGCGCCGCCCTGCTTGCCCGGCCGATGATGGGTGCGGCCGGCGGTCGTGTAAAGCCGCCCGCCGGCCGCCTGCATCCGCGCTAAGATCACCGTTCCAATCCGCTGAGTCGTTCAAGGTGCCCATGACCATCCGCCGCCTGCCGCCCGTGCTCATCGACCGCATCGCCGCCGGCGAGGTGGTGGAGCGGCCGGCCGCGGTGGTGAAGGAGCTCATGGAAAATGCGATGGATGCCGGCGCCCGCTCGGTGGAAGTGGTCATCCACGGCGGCGGCCGCGACCTGGTGCGGATCACCGACGACGGCGGCGGTATGGGGCCGGACGACCTCGCTTTGTGCGTGGAGCGACACGCCACTTCCAAGCTGGCCGGCGAGGACCTGCTCGCCATCTCCACCCTGGGCTTCCGGGGCGAGGCGCTGCCGTCCATCGGCGCGGTGGCGCGCCTGTCCATCGCCAGTCGGCCGAAGGGAGCGCCTCATGCCTTCGAGGTGCGGGTGGAGGGCGGGGTGGTGACCCCGCCGCGCCCGGCGGCCCTGGGCGCGGGCACGCGGGTGGAGGTGCGCGACCTGTTCTTCGCCACCCCGGCGCGGCTCAAGTTCCTGAAGTCCGACCGGGCCGAGACCTCGGCGGCGGTGGATGTGGTGCGCCGCCTGGCGCTGGCGCGGCCCGACGTGGGCATTACCCTGGTGACCGAGGACAAGGCGCCCCTCACCTGGCCCGCCCGCGCGCCGGACGCGGCCGGCCGGTCCGCCCGCCTCGCCGAGGTGCTGGGCGCCGAGACCGGGCGCAATGTCATCCCCGTCGCCGGCGAGCGCGGCGGCGTGACGCTGGAGGGGTTGGCCGGCCTGCCGAGCTATTCCAAGGCCAATTCGCTGAGCCAGTTCCTGTTCGTGAACGGCCGCCCGGTGCGGGACAAGCTGCTGATGGGCGCGATCCGCGGCGCCTATGCCGACCTCATGCCCTCCGACCGCTATCCGGTGCTGGCGCTGTTCTTCTCCCTCGATCCGCGCGAGGTGGACGTGAACGTGCACCCGGCCAAGACCGAGGTGCGCTTCCGTGATGGCGGCAATGTCCGCGCCCTGATCGTGCGGACCTTGTCCGACGCCCTGGCGGAGCGGCTGCCGCGCACCGCCGCCACCATCGCCGACCGGCTGGTGGCGCTGGCCCGCGCGCCCGAGCTGGAGCCGCCGCCCGCCGGTGGCGCAGCGGGCGGCTGGGGCCGCGCCGTGCCCTATGCGCCGCGCGGCGACTACGACTGGCGCGCCTCTCCGGCGCGCCCCGCGGCGGCATCTTCCGCGTTCTGCGCTCCCCCGCCGGGTGTCGCCGAGCCCGAGGACGCGGACTATGCGCCGCCGGCCGATGCGTCGCGACCGGCGCAGCGGGCGTTCGACATCGCGCCACCCTCGGCCGACGCGCGCGCCGACGCGGCGCCGGCCCAGGCGGCGGACCTCGACCGCCCGCTGGGGGCGGCGCGGGCGCAATTGCACGAGACCTATATCGTTGCCCAGACCCGCGACGGGCTGGTGCTGGTGGACCAGCACGCCGCCCATGAGCGGCTGGTCTATGAGAAGCTGAAGGCGGGGCTCGGGCGGGACGGCATCGCCCGCCAGGGGCTGCTCATCCCGGTGGTGGTGGATCTCGATCCGGCCGAGGCCGGGCGGCTCAGCGAGAAGGCCGAGGACCTTGCTGCCCTGGGCCTCGCGGTGGAGAGCTTCGGGCCCGGCGCGGTGCTGGTGCGCGAGGTGCCGGCGCTGCTGAAGGATGCGGACGTGACGCAGCTGGTCCGCGACCTGGCCGAGCACGCCGCCGAGTGGGACGATGCGCTGCCCCTGGAACGACGGCTGCTGCACGTGGCGGCGACCCTGGCGTGCCACGGCTCGGTGCGCGCCGGCCGGAGGCTCAGGGTGGAGGAGATGAACGCGCTGCTGCGCGAGATGGAGGCCACCCCCAATTCAGGGGAGTGCAACCACGGTCGTCCCACCTTCGTGACCCTCTCCCTCAAGGATGTGGAGAAGTTGTTCGCGCGTCGGTGATGGGTGTGTCATGGCGATAAGTCTTAATATTTTATATTTTTAATTAATTTCGTGTCATTTTTGTCGTGGACCGTCCATGGGGTCTGAATATTTTTCTCTTTTGCATATTTTTCTACGTATTTTTTGCTTATGACAGTGGTGTCCGTTGCAGTCTTGGGGCTGTAGAGGGTCTTGCCTGATGCAATGCGAGCGGGGTCGGGCTCCTCTCCAAAGGTCGGATAGATGCCGGCATCGACACGAGCGCGGATGTCGTCGACTATGGCCAACGTGTCTTGATCTGTCGGCGCGCGCGATGGACGCTTACCCTTGAGGGCGCAGGCGGCGTTGACGATGGAGAGGCCATTTTTGTCTTTCCACCATTCCTTCCGCTCCCGCGCCTGATCAAGGGCGCGGACGCCCTCCGCCAGCCACATGCCGACAGCGACCCCAAGAACTCCGGCGGTGGTGATGAGACCTGCCTGCGCGGTGAGGAATTGAAGCAGGGGGCTCCGGCCCGTGGCGGGCATGAGAAGATCCGCCACGACGGTATCCAAGCCGAGCCGCTCGAAAAGCTTGGTCCAATTGGCAGCGACAAGAACGCTCAGGAGAAAGGCCGATGCAGTGAATAGCCGGCGCACGCCTGTGCTCAGTGTCATGTCGTTCCCCGCCGTCCGTACATCCGCTCCCGGCTCAATCGCCGGAAGCCGCGCCCTTGCCTCGTGCTGGCGCGGCGGGGCGATGATCGTGGAGGAGCCGACGCAGGCCGTCGCTCAGGCGCTCTTGAGCAGGCGCTGCAGGTCGCGATGGATCAATTCGTTGCCGGCCAGCACGCTGCCCCGCTCCAGCACCTTGTCGGTGCCGTCCATGTCGGAGACGAAGCCGCCGGCCTCGCGCACCAGCACCATGCCCGCCGCCATGTCCCAGGGCGCAAGATTGCGCTCCCAGAAGGCGTCGAAGCGGCCGGAGGCCACCCAGGCCAGGTCGAGCGCCGCCGAACCGGTGCGGCGCAGGCCCGCCACCTGCTTCTGGACCACGCCGAGCTCGCGGTTGAACTGGTCGTGGTCGCCCCGGCCCATATGCGGCAGGCCGCAGCACACCACGCATTCCGCCAGCCGGCGCCGGCCGGCGACCCGCAGGCGCCGGTCGTTGAAATAGGCGCCCTGGCCCACCTCGGCCACGTACAATTCGTCATTGGCCGGATTGAAGATGACGCCGGCCATGGGCACGCCGTTGCGCACCAGCGCCACCGAAATGGCGAAGACGGGGATGCCGTGCAGGAAGTTGGTGGTGCCGTCCAGCGGGTCCACCACCCATTCATTGGCCGGGTCGGTGCCCTCGACGCGGCCGCGCTCCTCCATCAGGAAGCCATAGCCGGGGCGCGCCTTGGACAATTCCGCGAACAGCACCTCCTCCGACTTGCGGTCGGCGGCGGAGACGAAGTCGGCCGGGCCCTTGCTGGAGACCTGGAGCTGCTCCACCTCGCCGAAATCGCGGATGAGGGCGCGGCCCGCCTTGCGGACGGCCTGGACCATGACGGTGATGAGCGGCGAGCGGATCATGCGGGAACCCTGGCTGAGGGGAGGCCGGCGAAGCGGCGCGGGCGAGCCGGGCCGAAGCAGCCGGACGATGGGGCCGACGTGTGCCCGCCTTGTGGGGCGCCGTCAAGGCAGGGCTACCCCGCGCCCCGCCGTCGTCAGGGGGTCTTGGCGGCGGGTGCCGGCTTGCCCGCCGGGGCCGCCGGCGGCTTCGCCGGCGCGGCGGCGGGGGACGCCGGCGGCTCGCCGCTCCAGCGGCGGGCCTGGGCCTGGGCCTTCTCGCGGTCGGCGGGGCTGAGCTGGTCGGCCACCTTGTCCAGCATGGGATCGCCGAGCCCCCGGCCCTTGGCCATCAGGTGCCAGGTGACGGCCGCCACCGGATCCGCCGCCGTGCCGCGTCCCGCCGCGAGCAGACGGGCATAGCGGTTCTGGGCGATGATATTGCCGCCCAGCGCGGCGCGGCGGAACAAGGCGGCGGCTGCCGCCTCATCCTTCGGCACGCCGACGCCATTGAACTGCATGATGGCGAATTCCACCTGGGCGGTGGTGTGGCCGAGCTTGGCGGCGCGCCCCATGAGCTGCGCCGCCCCGGGCACGTCGCGGTCCACGCCGTTGCCCTCCTTCAGCAGGACGGCGAGGGCATATTGGGCGTCCTCCTGGTCCTTCTCGGCCGCCTTCTCGAACCAGCGGGCGGCGGCGGACATGTCCTGCCGCACCTTGCGGCCCTGCATGTAGAGCAGGCCCAGGTTGTAGGCGGCGGCCGGATTGCCCTTCTCCGCCGCCACGCGGAACCGCCTGGCCGCCTCCTCCTCGCTGGCGGTCATGCCCTGGCCGGTCAGGGCCATCAGGCCGAGGGCGAACTCGGCATCGGCGGAACCGGCCGCGGCGGCTTTTTGGTACCACTCGATGGCCTTCTTCGGGTCGTAGCGCACCCCGAAGCCCCGGGCGTAGAGCTCCGCCAGCAAGGTCATGGCCACCGGGTCGTTCTGGGCCTTGGCCCGGGCCTCGGCGTCATGGAACGCGGTGAGATAGTAGCCCCGCTGGTAGGCGCCATAGGCGAGGTCGCCGCTGCCGCCGACGGTGTCGAGCTGGGGGAAGGGCAGCAGGGCGCCCGGCACCGGGCCGAGCCCGCCATTGCTCGCGGCCGGCTGCGGCTCCGGCTTGGGGGCTGCCGGCTTGGCGGCGCCGGCCTTGCCGGTGTCGGCCTTGCCGTTCCTGGGCTTGGCGTTGGTCTCGGCCACGTGGACCGGCGGCTGCGCCCGCGCCGGGATGACGGCGACCAGGACGAGACCCAGCGCCACCAGCGCCGCGCCGGCAGGCGTCATGCTCCAGCGGCGCGGCGGATGCGCCGTGGCGGGGGGGCTGACGGGCAGCGGGGGCGGCGTCACGGGGTGGGGTCCGCATCGGTGGCGCCGTGGCCGAGATGGGCGCAATGGGCGTCGATCTCTGCCTGGGCGGCGCCGACGGCGGAGACGCCGTCGGCGCCCTCGATCCAGTCCTGGGCAAGGGCGATGAAGTCGGCGCCGGCCTGGGCCAGGGCGGCCACTTCCGCGGGGGAGCCGGCGACGGCGGCGGCGGGGACCTCGAACAGCTCGGTCCACCAGTCCACCAGCGCGCAGGTGCGCGCGAACTCGGCGCCGCTGCCCGACAAGGGGCCGAACAGGATGTAATCGGCACCGCTCTCGCCGGCCTCCATGGCGTCGTGGCGGGAGGAAAAGCCGCCGGCGCCGACGATGTTGTCCGGCTTCAGCCGTCCGAGCGCGGCGGCGAGGGGGGCCGGATCGTGCACGGTATCGCCCATGTGGGCGCCGTCGAGGCGGGCTGGCTCCACCGCCTCGACGTGCGCCTCCACCAGCACCGCGCAGTCGCGCTTCTGCAGCGGCTGCGCCAGCGCCCGCAGCCGCGCGACGTCCGGCGACGTCGCGCCGGGCCGCAGGATGACGGCGGCCACGTCACCGGCGGCGACGCGCGCGACGGCGTCCTGCGGCGCAAGGGCCGGGGAGAGAATCAGCATGAGGCGGGCGCGGAGGGGTGCGGCGGATTGAGACATGACAGGATCGGTCGGCCAAGAAAGGGGCGAATTGGCGGCGCCGGCCGCGCGCGAGCGCGCGGCCGGCCACGAAAAAGGGCCGGCGGTGGCCGGCCCTTCGTCTGGGGTGCGACGTCTTGCCCGGGCTCAGGCCGCCTTCTTGGCTTCCAGCTCCGGCGACCACAGGCCCTGTGCCGCGAGCGAGTTCATGCGCGCGCGGTGGGTGAAGGCGGCCTGGGCGGCGGCGACGTTCTCGGTCTTGCCGGCCCAGGTCTTCTGCGGCGCGGCCTGGAGGGCGCGGCCGTAGGAATAGGTGAGCTTCCAGGGCAGACCGCCCAGCTTCACCATGGCGTCGAGGTGGGCGGTGGCCTCCTCGTCGGCCTGGCCGCCCGACAGGAAGGCGATGCCCGGGACCGCGCCCGGCACGCAGTTCTTGAGCAGGCGCACGGTCTTCTCGGCGACTTCCGCCACGGAGGCCGGCTTGGCGGCCTTCTTGCCGGGAACCACCATGTTGGGTTTCAGCACCATGCCTTCCAGGCGGACACGCTGATGGTAGAGCTGGTGGAAGGTCTCCTTCAGCACGAACTCCGTCACCGCGTAGCAGCGGTCGATGGAGTGGTCGCCGTCCATGAGCACTTCGGGCTCGACGATCGGGACGATGCCGGCCTCCTGGCACAGGGCCGCATAGCGGGCCAGGGCCTGGGCGTTGGCTTCCACCGCCCCGCGCGAGGGAATGCCGGCGCCGATGTCGATCACCGCGCGCCACTTGGCGAAGCGGGCGCCAAGGTCGCGATACTCCTTCAGGCGGCCTGCGAGGCCGTCGAGGCCCTCGGTGATGGTCTCGCCCGGGGCGTAGGGGAGCGGCTTGGCGCCGGCGTCCACCTTGATGCCCGGCAGGCCGCCGGCCTGCTCGATGAGGGCCACCAGCGGCGTGCCGTCGGCGGCCTTCTGACGGATGGTCTCGTCATAGAGGATCACGCCGGAGATATAGTTCTGCATCGCCTCGGTGGAGCGGAACAGAAGCTCGCGGTAATCGCGGCGGTTGGCCTCCGTGGACTCCACGCCGATGGCGTCGAAACGCTTCTTGATGGTGCCGGTGCTCTCGTCTGCCGCGAGAATGCCCTTGCCGTTGGCCACCATCTTCTGAGCGTTCGCGTCGAGCTCAGCCGTCATGATTCTCCGTCCTGCGTTGGCCGTCTGTGGGGGAACGTGTCGTCGGACCTTGGGTGAGTTTCCACACCTGACGCCGGGGCGCAAGGGCGGCACCGGTCCGAGAACCCGGTGAAGGAAACCGCGTGGGGCAGGGGGCGGCCGCGGGGCCGCCCCCTGGGATCGCTTCAGCGCGCGGTGGTCGCGGCCGGGCGCAGCGCCTCGACGCCGGGAAGGGCCTTGCCCTCCAGCCATTCGAGGAAGGCGCCGCCGGCGGTGGAGACATAGGAGAAGTCGTCCGCCGCCTTGGCGTGGTTCAGCGCCGCCACGGTATCGCCGCCACCGGCCACCGAGAGCAGCAGCCCGGCCTTGGTGCGGCCCGCGACCTCGCGCGCCACCGCCACGGTGGCGGCGTCGAAGGGCTGGAGCTCGAAGGCGCCGAACGGGCCGTTCCAGACCACGGTCTTGACGTCCTTCAGCTTCTCCGCGACCCGCGCCACCGTGGCCGGTCCGGCGTCGAGGATCATCTCGTCCTCGGCCACATGGTCCACGTCCACCACGCGATGGGGGGCGTTGGCCTTGAACTCGCGGGTCACCACGGCGTCCACCGGCAGCACGATCTCGCAGTTGGCCGTCTCGGCCTCCTTGAGAATGGCCCGGGCGGTGTCGCCCAGGTCGTGCTCGCACAGCGACTTGCCCACCGTGTGGCCCATGGCGGCGAGGAAGGTGTTGGCCATGCCGCCGGCGATCACCAGCACGTCCACCTTGTGCACGAGGTTGCCGAGCAATTCGAGCTTGGTGGACACCTTGGCGCCGCCGACCACCGCCAGCACCGGGCGCTCGGGGGCTTCCAGCGCCTTGCTCAGCGCCACCAGCTCGCCCTGCATGGACCGGCCGGCGTAGGCCGGCAGGATGCGGGCGAGGCCCTCGGTGGAGGCGTGGGCGCGGTGGGCCGTGGAGAACGCGTCGTTCACATAGACGTCGCCGAGGCTGGCGAGCGCCTGGATGAACTCGGGCGCGTTCTTCTCCTCGCCGGCGTGGAAGCGGGTGTTCTCCAGCACGATCACGTCGCCGGAGGCGAGGCGGGCGACCGCGTTCGCGGCCTCGTCGCCGACGCAGTCGGAGGCGAATGCCACGGCGTGGCCGAGCTGGGCTTCCAGGGCCTTGGCCACGGGGGCGAGCGACTGGCTCTCGTCGCGGCCCTTGGGCCGGCCGAAATGGGCCAGGAGCACCGCCTTGCCGCCCTTCTGCGTGATGGCGCGGATGGTCGGCAGGATGGCCTTGATGCGGGTGTCGTCGGTGACGCGGCCGCAATCCATGGGAACGTTGAGGTCGACCCGCACGAGGACCCGCTTGTGGGCGAGGTCCGCGTCGTCGAGGGTGCGGTAGGCGATCATGTCTGCGCCTCCTTCACCGGGTCAGCCGAGCTTGCCCATGGCGACGGCGGTGTCGCTCATGCGGTTCGAGAAGCCCCACTCGTTGTCGTACCAGGAGAGCACCCGCACCAGCGTGCCATCCATCACCTTGGTCTGGTCCAGGTGGAAGGTGGAGGAGTGGGGGTCGTGGTTGAAGTCGATGGAGACGTTGGGCTGGTCGGTGACGTTGAGGATGCCCTTCAGCTCGCCCTGGGCGGCGGCGAGGATGGCGGCGTTGATCTCGTCCTTGGTGGTCGCCCGCTTGGCGATGAACTTCAGGTCGATCACCGAGACATTGGGGGTGGGCACGCGGATGGAGGTGCCGTCGAGCTTGCCGTTCAGCTCGGGCAGCACCAGGCCCACCGCCTTGGCGGCGCCGGTGGAGGTCGGGATCATCGCCATGGCCGCAGCGCGGGCGCGGTACAGGTCCTTGTGCATGGTGTCCAGCGTGGGCTGGTCGCCGGTATAGGAGTGGATGGTGGTCATGAAGCCCTTCTCGATGCCGACCGCATCGTTGAGGACCTTGGCCACCGGGGCGAGGCAGTTGGTGGTGCAGGAGGCGTTGGACACCACCTTGTGCGCATCGGTGAGCTTGTCGTGGTTCACGCCGTAGACGACCGTCAGGTCGGCGCCATCGGCGGGGGCGGAGACGAGCACCCGCTTGGCGCCGGCCACCAGATGCGCCGAGGCCTTCTCCTTCGAGGTGAAGATGCCGGTGCATTCCAGGGCGATGTCGACCCCGAGCGCGGTGTGGGGCAGCTCCGCCGGGTTGCGCACGGCGGTGACCTTGATGGGGCCGCGACCCACGTCGATGGTGTCGCCGGCAACTGTCACCGTGGCGGGGAAGCGACCGTGCACGCTGTCGAAGCGCAGCAGGTGCGCGTTGGTCTCCACCGGGCCGAGGTCGTTGATCGCCACCACCTCGATATCGGTGCGGCCCGACTCGATGATGGCGCGCAGCACGTTACGGCCGATGCGACCAAAACCGTTGATGGCCACCTTGACGCTCATTTTCCATCCTCCTTAGCCGGCTTTGAGCACGGCTTCGATATTGTGGGCGCGGCCGCGGAACTCCGCGCCGCTGCGATTGTCGCGCCCGCCGCGCGCGGAACTCAAACCCGCTGGAGCGTGCCGAGGGCAGCCTCGGCCACCTTCTCCGCGGTGATTCCGAAATGGGCGTAGAGATCCTTTGCTGGCGCGCTGGCGCCGAATGAGGTCATTCCCACGAAGGCGGCATCCGAACCGACGATTTCGTCCCACCCCATGCGGATGGCGGCTTCCACCGCCACTTTCGCCGGAGCGTCCCCGATCACCTTTGCCCGCTCTTCGGCGGGCCTTGCGAGGAACAGTTCGAACGAGGGGACGGAGACCACGCGGGTGGCAACACCCTGGGCCTCCAGAAGCGTGCGGGCCTCCACGGCGATGGAGACCTCCGAGCCGGTGGCGAACAGCGACACCCGGGCCGGGCCGCTGGCGGCGACCAGCTCATAGGCGCCGCCGGCGCTCTTGTTCTCGGCGGTGGCGTCGGCGCGCAGCAGCGGCAGGTTCTGGCGCGACAGGATCAGGGCGGACGGGCCGTCCCGGTTCTCAATGGCGATCTGCCAGGCTTCCGCCGTCTCCACCGTGTCGGCCGGACGCAGCACCGTGAGGTTGGGAATGGCGCGCAGCGCCGCCAGGTGCTCGACCGGCTGGTGGGTGGGCCCATCCTCCCCGAGGCCGATGGAATCGTGGGTCAGGACATGGATCACCCGCGTGCCCATGAGGGCGGCGAGACGGATCGAGGGGCGGCAATAGTCCGAGAACACCATGAAGCCGCCGGAGAACGGGATCAGCCCCTTGTGCAGGGCGATGCCGTTCATGGCGGCGGCCATGCCGTGCTCGCGCACGCCCCAGTGCAGGAACGCGCCGGAGAAGTCGTCGGGGGTGATCGACCGGGCCGACTTGGCCTTGGTGTTGTTGGAGCCGGTGAGGTCGGCCGAGCCGCCGAGCAGCTCCGGCACCACCGGCACCAGGGTATCGAGCACGGCTTCCGACGACTTGCGGGTGGCGACGGCGCCGCCGGCGGCAATCGCCTTGGCCTTGGCCTCCACCACGGCGGCGATGAAGCCTTCGGGCAGGATCTCGGCGGTGCGGCGCTCGAATTCCGCGCGCAGCTCCGCCGGGGCGGCGGCGAGGCGATCGGCCCAGGCGGCGCGGTCCACCGCGCCCCGGGCGCCGGCGGCGCGCCAGTCGGCGGCGACATCGGCGGGCACCTCGAACGGGGCGGCCTCCCAGCCCAGGGCGGCGCGGGTGGCGGCCACCTCGTCCTTGCCGAGCGGCGCGCCGTGCACCTTCTCCGAGCCGGCCTTCTTGGGCGAGCCGAAGCCGATGGTGGTGCGGCAGGCGATGAGGGTCGGCCGGTCGGACGCCCGGGCGGCCTCGATGGCGGCGAAGATGGCCTCCGGGTCGTGCCCGTCCACTTCGGCCGTGGCCCAGCCGGAGGCGGCGAAGCGCGCCAGCTGGTTGGTGGAGGTGGAGATGGAGGTGGGGCCGTCGATGGAGATGCGGTTGTCGTCCCACAGCACCGTCAGCTTCGACAGCTTCAGGTGGCCGGCGATGTCGGCCGCTTCCTGGCTGATGCCTTCCATGAGGTCGCCGTCGGAGGCGAGCACATAGGTGCGGTGATCGACGATCTGCGATCCGAAGCGGGCCGCCAGCGCCTTCTCCGCGATGGCCATGCCGACCGCGGTGGCGATGCCCTGGCCGAGCGGGCCGGTGGTGGTCTCGATGCCCTCGGTGACGAAGTTTTCCGGGTGGCCGGGGGTCAGCGAGCCGAGCTGGCGGAACCGCTTCAGCTCGTCGATGGTCACCTGGCTGTAGCCGGTGAGGTGCAGCAGGGAATAGAGCAGCATGGAGCCGTGGCCGGCGGACAGCACGAAGCGGTCGCGGTCGGCCCAGCGCGGCTGGCTGGGATCGAACTTCAGCACCCGGCCGAACAGCACGGTCGCGATGTCCGCCGCGCCCATGGGCAGCCCCGGATGACCGCTGTTGGCGGCTTCCACGGCGTCGATGGACAGGAACCGGATGGCGTTGGCCATACGATCGTGGCGGGTGCGGTTCGACATGAGCCCCTCAAATTCTGTGGCATGCGCGACCGGTCCCATCAGGTGGGCCACACTCGGTCCAGGGATCGGTCCAGGGAGCGGATGGGTATCCGGCTCGTTCGGCGCCTGCCATGGCGGCTGTCTTGATAACAGCGCTCGCGGGGGTGTCAAACGCACATGCTCCCTCGCGTCAAGCGGGGCGGGGGATCGTCCGCCCGTGCCGCATCGTCGCGGCGGCGCCCGGGCCGGGGCTCCGCCGTCGCCGCTGGCGGCATGCCAGTTCGGCAGGGTGGTATCAAGGTCCTCTGCCGGGAGAGGCAATGCTTTGAGAAACAAGCCCCCTGCCGGCTCCGGTCCCGACGCGGGGGAAGCGATGCCTCACGGCGGGGCCGGTGTGAAGACATCGGTAAGCCTGAGGGGAAAATTCAACGCTCCATTCTGGTTGACAACTTCCGGAGCGGTGGCGCCCGCGTTATCGACTCAGCTACACTCCGCGCATGTACGCGCTGAAGCAACGCCCCCCGCTCGAGGACGCCCCCATCGCGGCCGCCACCCGGCGTCTCCATGCCGCCCTCGATTCGCTGACCGACGCGCTGGATCGCCGGCGCGACGCGGACCGGCATCAGGCGGCGCTGCAGGCCCAGTTGCACGCGCTCGGCAACGACCGGGCGCGTCTCGCCGCCGAACTCGACCGCACCCAGGCCGAGGTGGGCGAGGTGGGCGAGGTGGCGCGGGAGGTCATGCGCCGGCTGGACGTGGCCATGGCCACCATCCGCGACGTGCTCGCGACCCACGGCGGCTGACCCTCCATGCCCCATGTTTCCGTCACCATCGCCGGCCGCCAGTATCGGATGGCGTGCGACGAAGGGCAGGAAGAGCATCTGGTGCGCCTCGCGCACGACATCGACAGCCGGATTTCGCAATTGCGCGGGGCCTTCGGTGAGATTGGCGACCAGCGTCTGGTGGTGATGGCCGCCATCACCATCGCCGACGAGCTGGCCGAGGCCCGCAACCGCATCCGCGCCCTGGAGAGCGACATCGAGGGCCAGCGCGACGCCCGCGCCTCCGCGCTGCAGCGCATCGAGGCCAGCGAGAGCGACGTCGCCCGCACCATCGAGGAAGTGGCCGAGCGCATCGAGCGGCTGGTGGCCCAGCTGGTGCCGCGCGACAAGGGCACGGTGGGGATGGGCTGATCCATCCACCGGATTGCGCGCGCGGGGTACTGGCGCGCGGGGGCGAAGCTTCCTACATTGGCAGGGCGGGGCTGCGGGGCGCGTTAGGAGACATATCCCCGGGGCCTTATCGATCCTTAAGGGAGCTGTCCCTGACCGTGCCCCTGGGCATGGACATATGGCGCCCACCTACGCTGTAGGTTACCCGGGATCGAATTCCGACGGCTTCTGCGGCTCCGCACTCCTTCTGTTTCATGCGTCTTCCGTTTCATGCGTCCTGTTCCCTGCAGGCTGTGTTGCATGCACCTTTCTGTTTCACGCCCGTGACGACATCTCCTGAACACCCGAGCGTCGAGAAGGCGCGGCTGCGCGCCGCGGCTCTGGAGCGGCGGGCCCGGATGGGTGTCGCGGCCCGCGCCCGCGCCGGAACCGTCGCGGCCGCGCGGGCGCTGGCGGCGCTGCCGGCCCTGGCGGCACCCGCCGGGCACCGGATCGCCCTGTTTGCCACCTTTCGCGACGAGATCGACACCCGGCCGCTGGCGGAGGCGCTGTGGGCGCGCGGGGCGGCGCTGGCGCTGCCGGTGATCGTGGGGCGCGGCCGGCCGCTGCTGTTCCGCGCCTGGCTTCCGGGAGCCGAGCTGCCGCCCGCCGGCGCCTTCGCCATTCCCACGCCCTTGCCCGACTGCCCGGAGGTGACGCCCGACGTGGTGCTGGTGCCGCTGGCGGCGTTCGACCGGCGCGGGCTGCGGGTGGGCTACGGCGGCGGCTTCTACGACCGCACCCTGGCCGAGCTGCGGCGGAGCGGGCCGGTGACGGCGGCGGGCTTCGCCTTCGCCTGCCAGGAAGTGGCGCATGTGCCCGCCGAACCTCATGACGAACCCGTGGACGTGATGATAACGGAGGCGGACGTGTTTCGCTGCGGCGCATGACGGGGATCTGATGAATGCGGATGCTGTTTCTCGGCGACGTGATGGGGCGGCCCGGGCGGGAGATCGTGCTGTCGCGCCTGCCCGGCCTGGTCTCCGCCTGGCGGCTGGACCTGGTGGTGGTGAATGCGGAGAACGCCGCCGGCGGCTTCGGCATCACCGAGAGCATCTATGATGAGCTGATCGCCGCCGGCGCTGACGCGGTGACCCTGGGCAACCATTCCTTCGACCAGCGCGAGGCGCTGGTGTTCATCGAGCGCGCCCCGGCCCTGGTGCGGCCGCTCAACTATCCCGCCGGCACCCCCGGCCGCGGCGCCGCCCTGGTGGAGGCCAAGAACGGCGCCCGGGTGCTGGTGCTCAATGTCATGGGCCGCATTTTCATGGACCCGCTGGACGACCCCTTCGTGGGCGTCGACCGCGCGCTGGAAGGGGCGGTGCTGGGCGAGGTGGCCGACGCGGTGGTGATCGACGTGCACGCCGAGGCCTCCAGCGAGAAACAGGCCATCGGCCATTATTGCGACGGGCGGGCCTCGCTGGTGGTGGGAACCCATACCCATGTACCGACCGCCGACCATCGCATCCTGGCCGGCGGCACCGCCTATCTCACCGATGCCGGCATGTGCGGCTGCTATGACGGCGTGATCGGCATGGACAAGGAAGAGCCGCTGCGGCGCTTCACCCGCAAGCTGGCGTCCGCCCGCTTCGAGCCGGCCATGGGGCCGGCCAGCCTGTGCGGCGTGGCGGTGGAGACGGACGACCGCACCGGCCTGGCGCTGAAGGTCGCTCCGGTGCGGCTGGGCGGCAGCCTCGGCGAGGCACGGCCGGTGTTCTGGGAGCCGTAGGGGCAGGGCGCGCCGCGCGCAGGCGCCACCTTGCCCCGGTCCCCGGCTCCCGCCTATAAGGCCGGCTCCAGTCAACGCAATCGATCCGAGCGGCGCCGCCACCGGCGGCGCGCGGGATCGTCTATCGAGGGATGGTGACGGCCATGGCCGGGCATTCGCAATTCAAGAACATCATGCACCGCAAGGGCCGCCAGGACGCGGTGCGTTCCAAGCTGTTCTCCAAGCTCGCGCGCGAAATCACGGTTTCGGCCAAGATGGGCCTGCCGGACCCGAACATGAACGCGCGCCTGCGCGCCGCGATCCTGGCCGCCCGCGCCGAGAACATGCCGAAGGACAATATCGAGCGCGCCATCAAGAAGGCGGCCGGCGCCGACACCGAGAATTACGAGGAGATCCGCTACGAGGGCTACGGCCCCGGCGGCGTGGCCGTGATCGTGGAGGCGCTTACCGACAACCGCAACCGCACCGCTTCCGAAGTGCGGTCCTTCTTCACCAAGTCGGGCGGCAACCTGGCCGAGACCGGCGCCGTCTCCTTCATGTTCGACCGGGTCGGGGTGATCGAGTTCGATGCCGCCAAGGCCGATGCCGACGCGATGATGGAAGCCGCCATCGACGCCGGGGCCGAGGATGTCTCCTCCGATGCCAACGGCCATGAGGTGGTGTGCGCGGCCGACAGCCTGGCGGAAGTGCAGAAGGCGCTGGAGGCCAAGTTCGGCGAGCCGCGCAAGGCGGCGCTCGTGTGGCGGCCCCAGAACACCGTGGCGGTGGACGACGAGACCGGCGAGAAGCTGCTGCGGCTGGTGGAAAACCTGGAAGACAATGACGACGTGCAGACCGTGACGGCCAATTTCGAGCTGTCCGAGGCGCTGCTCGCCAAGCTCAACGCCGACTGAGCCCGGATCGGGCCCCTTTAGGGCCCGTATTCCACGTTCTTGCGGATCAACGAACATCGCGCAGGCCAGCCCCCGATGGGCGACGGGCCGGCTCGCGGGGGCGAGCCGGCACCGGTCGTTGGTTGGGAGCGTAGGGCTGCGGTCGTGGCACATCCAGCCATCCGGCCGGCGCATCCGTCCCCGTGCGGGGGCGGGACATGAGGGGCCGGCGGGGCTGAGCCGCGGCGGATCCTCAGGCGCGGCCCGGCGACAGGCGCCGGGCGTCGCTTGGCTGTTGGGCGTTGCTTGGCTTCGGATCAGGCGGCGGCGAGGCCGTCGGCGATGGTCTTCAACTCGGTGATCGCGGCGTCGATCTCGGAGCGCTGGCGCTCGAGCTGGGTGAGCTGCTTCAGGCAGCGATCGCGGGTGAGGGCGAGGCCGCTGGCCGCGGGGAGGTCATGGTCGCCGCCGGGGATCGGGCCGGTCTTGGCCGTCACCAGGGCGCGGATCTCGGCCAGGGTAAAGCCGAGCTGCTTGCCTTTCAGGATCACCGCCAGCCGCTCGCGATCGGCCGCCGAATAGAGCCGCGTCATGCCATCGCGGCGCGGCGCCAGCAGGCCCTTGTCCTCGTAGAAGCGCAGAGCGCGCAGCGTGGTGCCGAACTCGCGGGCGAGATCGCCGATGGTGAAGGACTCCTCCGCCGGGGAAGACGAAAGGGCCGAGACCACCGCCGATGCGGAGTGGCCGAGGTCGTAGGTGGTAACTTCCATGAAGGGTCACTCCCGTGTCACAGTGCGCATGGTGGCGCGGATGAGGTTGCTGTCGCGGCGCTCGGGCGCGACCCGCCCAAGGAGCGGGCCCCGCTGACCGCAAGCGGGTGGCCGATGGCCATCCCGCGTTTCGATGCCCGGCATGCGCGGGCGCGGACACCGCCCTGGCCTTCTCGCGCCGCGGTATTCCAGGACGGTTGGCGACACGGCGCCGCCCTGTCATCGCCACCGGCCGTGCCACCCCGGAATTGCCGCCCGCTTAACTCCCCCTGCGCGCCGCCATGACGATGAGACATCCAACGGGATGCCCACCCCTGGCGACCGGGTGGAGCGCCGGCCCGGCGCTTTCCGCTTGGTCACGTTGAATTTTGTAGCGCAGCGAAACGGGGCGAGGGGAGAGTCAACGGGCTACCGTAGGGGAAAGTAACCGTTACCTGACATTGAAAATGCCGAAGAATCCGTCGCTTAACCCGCCATTTACCAAGGCCGCAGGATGCTGCATGGAGCGAATCACGCATTGCGGTCATGGTAAAGAAGCCCCCATCGGGGCGCTCCTCCAGCCGCAGGGAGGCGGGCATGGAGCGAAGGGAGCGTATTCAGCGCGCGGCCTGGGCCGGCGCTGCCGCTGCGCCTCAGCGCGGCTTTGACAGCGACCTTGACCGTCATCCGGGCGCGCCCGGGTCCGGTGGCGGGGCGGTGGATGCCCTGCGGGCGGAGATGAACGAGCTGAAGTCCCGTCTCGCCCAGGCGGCGCCCCGGCGCGCGGTGGTGGAGATGGACCGCGCGATCACTCTCCTGCATCACAGGGTGGAGGACATGCGGGGCGCCGGGGCCGGCGCCGGCCTGGACGGGAACCCGGAGGACATGGCCTATCTGGCCGAGGAGCTCCTGGCCCTGCGCACCTCCCTGGACGCCATGCAGGCGCCGGAGCGGTTCCAGGCCCTGTCGGCCGGGGTGGAGATGCTGTCGCGCAAGCTCGACATCCTGAACGCCCGCGCGGTCGACCCGGTGGAGATGGCGCGCCTGCAGGCGCAGTCGGAGGAACTGAAGTCGCTGGTGACGCGGGCGGTGTCCGGCTCCGGGCTCCAGTCCCTGGCGGAGCGGCTGGCGGCCTGCGCCGAGCAGGTCGCCCACACCAGCAGCGAAACCGCGCAGCGGGTGGCCGAGGTCACCTCGGCCTTCGAGCGCAACGCCGAGGCGCTCATCACCCGCGTCAGCGCCTATGAGGCGAGCGCGCGGGAGGAGCAGACCGCGACCGCCCACGAGCTGCGGCGGGACGTGGAAGCGGGCATGCACAGCATCCATGACCGCCTGGACCAGGTCACGGATTACCTCGCGTCCCTGTCCCCGGCGGCTGGGGCCGAGCTGGCGGAGCGGCTGGCGCAATTGATCGACCGCCTGGACGTGGCCCGGCCGGCCGACGTGCCCGCTGCGGCACCGCTGGCCGAGGTCGTGGAATACCACTTGATCGAGCTGACCGAGCGGTTTCAGGATGCCCATGCCCGCCTGGAGCGCCTCGACGGCATCGAGGCGGTGCTGTGCGACGTGATCGACGAGATGCGCCGGGCCCGCGAGGCCTCCAGCGCGGTGACCCGGGAAGCCGTGGACGTGGCCGTGGATGCGGCCGTCGAGGTGGCGGTGGAGGCGGTGAGCCGCAAGGTGTCCGCCGATGCCGGAGGGCCGGCGGTGGTGGGGCTGAAGCGCGGCCTGGCCGCCCTGGAGGCCCGCCAGGACGAAGTGGAGCGCCGCGCCAGCGAGCTGCTGGGGGAGGCCCTCGCGCGCGGGCTTGAGGACCGCACGGTCGAGCTCGGCCGGGTGGAAGAGGACGTGTGGGCGCCCCATGCCGCGCCGGACCCGCGGGCCGAGGGCGAGTTTGCCGGCTATGACCCGGCGTGGGATGGTCCGTTCCCGGCCGGGCAGGAAGCTGCGGACGCGGCGTCGATGGATGCGGGGGGCGCCGCCGAGCGGTATCCGGCCGAGCCGGAGCCGGCGATGGCGTTCGAGCCGGTCATGGAGCGCGATCCGCGGAGGGAGCGTGAGCCGGAGCCCGACCGGGCCCCCTATCCTGAGACCTATTCCGAAACCTATGCCGAGCCGCGGATCGAGCCCGAGCAGCACGCCGCCGTGCCAACCCCGGACGTCACGGCCTTTCGCGCCGACCCGGCGGTGACGCCGCGCACGCCGAAGGTGCGCCGGGGCCGGCGCTCCATGGCCGAGGCCCAGAACCAGGCGCAGGAGCGCCGCTCCCGGGTCGAGGGCCCGCTTGCGGATCGCCGGCGCCCGATCGGGGCGCGGCTGTCGCCGGCGGTGATCGCCGTGACCGGGCTGGCGGTGCTGGCCGCCGTCTCCGCCGGAGCGGCCTGGACCCATCGCGACGCCATTTCTGCCCGCGCCAGCCAGTCGATCACCCAGATCAAGATCGCGGCGGCGACACCGGCCGCGCCGAAGTCCACCTCCGACCTGCCGACCCCCACAGGTCCCCAATCCCTGCGCACGGCGGCGCTGGAGGGCAATCTGGCCGCCGCCTATGAGGTGGGCGTGCGGTTTGCCGACGGCGTCGGCATTCCGGAAAACCTCGACGCCGGCATCAAGTGGCTGGGCTATGCGGTGTCGCGCGGCTATGCGCCGGCGGCCTACCGTCTGGGCAGCCTCTATGAAAACACCCTGCGCAACGTGGACGAGGCCTTCCGCTTCTACAAATGGGCGGCGGAGCAAGGCAATGTGCGCGCCATGCACAATCTGGCGGTGCTCTACACCCAGGGCGGCGCCGGCAGCCCCGATTGGGGCGAGGCCGTCAGCTGGTTCCGCAAGGCCGCCAACCTCGGCCTGAAGGATAGCCAGCACAACCTGGGCATCATTTTCGCCCGCGGCTTCTCCGGCACCAGCGACCTCACGGAGGCGTTGACCTGGTTCAACATCGCCGCCCGCCAGGGCGACCAGGACAGTGCCGACAAGCGCGACGCGCTGGCCAAGGAGGCGGACGAGACGGTGCTGGCGAAGGCGCGCAAGGCGGCCGACGCCTTCGTGCCCAAGCCCATCAACGAGGCCGCGAATGTGGTCGCGGCCCTGCCCGAATGGAATGCCAGCGAGGCCGGCGAGCGCATGGCGGCCAACACCATGCTCTTTTCCGGCAACCTGCTGGCCAGCAAGCGCTGATCCGGCCGCGAGCCGGCGGCTTCCGTCCCCACCCAGTCCCGGGGGGCTTTCCTCCCGACGTCAGGCGGCGCACCTTGACCCCCATGACCGTGACACCGATTCGACCCCGCTGCGCCGTGCGCATCCTCGGCCTGGATCCCGGCCTGCGCCGGACCGGCTGGGGGGTGATCGAGGCGGAGGGGACGCGCCTGCGCTATGTGGCGTGCGGCGCCATCCTGCCGCCGGAGGAGGCGCCCATGGGCGCGCGCCTCGCCGAGCTGCACCATGGCCTGATGGACGTGCTCGACCGCTATGCGCCCGACGAGGCGGCGGTGGAGGAGACGTTCGTGAACATGAACCCGTCCTCCACCCTGAAGCTGGGGCAGGCGCGCGGCGTGGTGCTGCTGGCGCCGGCCCTCAAGGGGCTGAGCGTGGCCGAATATGCGCCCACCCTGGTGAAGAAGAGCGTTGTGGGTGGCGGCCGCGCCGAGAAGGCGCAGATTCGCATGATGATCGGAATTCTGTTGCCGCAGGCCGCGCCGAAGAGCGAGGATGCCGCCGACGCGCTTGCGGTCGCCGTCACCCACGCCCATCATCGCGGCGCGGTGGCGCAGGTCCGCGAAGCGTTGTGAGATGTGCGAAGCGCTGTGAGGCGTGTGGGGCGTGGTCAGTCGGTACGCAGAGCGGGGATGCCGCGTGGCCGGGCTGTCGCGGCGGATGTGCGGCCGGGGGGCCATCGGGTGGATGCCGGGTGCCGTGGGCGTGCGGCCTGCCGGGCGCGTGGTTTTTCGGGCGCGTGGCTTATTGAGCGTGCGGCGGCTTGGCTGTGCCATTTGGCGGTTGCGAGAAGGGGCGGGGGAGCCGGCGGATGATCCTGGGGCATCTGGCGCTGCTGGTGGCGGCCCTGTTCACGGGCGCCGCGCTCTATATCAACGTGGTGGAGCAGCCGGCGCGGCTGCGGCTGGCGGCGGCGGCTGCCCTCGGCGAATGGAAGCCCGCCTACAAGCGTGGCTTCGCGCTTCAGGCCAGCCTGGCGCTGCTGGGCTTCGGCCTTGGCGCGGCCGCCTTCTGGGAAACCGGCAACTGGCAGTGGCTGGCCGGCGGGGTGCTGCTGCTGGCCAACTGGCCTTATACCTTCATCGGCATCATGCCCACCAATCGCCGCCTGCTGGACACCCGGGAGGACGAGGCGGGGGAGGAGACCCGCCGCCTGATCGCCAATTGGGGCCAGCTGCACATGGTGCGCACCGGCTTCGGGGCGGTGTCCAGCTTCATTTTCCTGTCGGCGGCGGTTGCATGAGGGCGCCGGCGGCGCGCCGTCCCGGCCGGCGGGGACGCCCTGGCCGCGCCCCGCGGCTGCAGGCCTGAGGAACCCATATGATCGGCAAGCTCAAGGGGGTGGTGGACTCCGTCGCGGAGGACCACCTCATCCTCGACGTGCATGGCGTCGGCTATCTGGTGCACTGCTCGGCGCGCACCCTGCGCGATCTGCCGCGCATGGGAGAGGCGGTGAGCCTCGTCATCGAAACCCATGTTCGGGAAGACATGATCCGCCTGTACGGCTTCGGTTCGGAGGGCGAGCGGGACTGGTTCCGCCTGCTGCTGACGGTGCAGGGCATCGGCACCAAGATCGCCCTGGCGGTGCTGTCCACCCTGCGCCCCTCGGAGCTGGCCCAGGCCGTGACCCTGGCCGACAAGGCCACCGTCGCCCGCGCCCCCGGCGTCGGGCCGCGGGTGGCGACGCGCATCGTCACCGAGCTGAAGGACAAGGTGCCGGGCGGGCTGGCCGCCGACATCGGCCTGCCGGCGCTGGGCGAAGCGGCGGTGGCCGGGGAGGGCGGCCCGGTGGCCGACGCCATCTCGGCCCTGGTCAACCTGGGCTACGGCCCGCCCCAGGCCAATGTGGCCATCGCCGCCGCCCTGCGCGAGGCCGGGGAGGCGGCGACCACGGAGAAGCTGATTCGCCTGGGGCTCAAGGAACTGGCGAAGTAGGGCCCGGCCGGTCCGGTTTGGCGATCACTCCGGTTCGGGGCTAGTTTGGGCGCTCACGGCGCGATTCACGGGGCCCGACGGGTGCCCGTGCCATAGGCAGTCCATATGAACACCCGCCGCCTCGTATCGGGCGAAAAGCGTGACGACGAAACCGAGCTCCACCTGCGCCCCCAGATGCTGGGGGAGTTCGTGGGGCAGGCGCAGGCGCGCGCCAATCTCGACATCTTCATCAAGGCGGCGCGGGCGCGCGGCGAGGCGCTGGACCATGTGCTGTTCGTGGGCCCGCCCGGCCTCGGCAAGACCACGCTGGCGCAGATCATGTCGCGGGAAATGGGGGTGGGCTTCCGCTCCACCTCCGGCCCGGTGATCGCCAAGGCGGGGGACCTGGCGGCCATCCTCACCAACCTGGAAGAGCGCGACGTGCTCTTCATCGACGAGATCCACCGCCTGGCGCCGGCGGTGGAGGAAATCCTCTATCCCGCCATGGAGGATTACGAGCTGGACCTGGTCATCGGCGAGGGGCCGGCGGCGCGCTCGGTCAAGATTTCGCTGCCGAAATTCACCCTGGTGGGCGCCACCACCCGCTCGGGGCTGCTGACCACGCCGCTGCGCGACCGGTTCGGCATTCCCATCCGGCTCCAGTTCTACACCATCGAGGAGCTGGAGAAGATCGTGGTGCGCGGCGCCAAGGTGCTGGGGGTGGCCATCGCCCCCGATGGCGCCACCGAGATCGCCCGCCGCGCCCGCGGCACGCCGCGCATCGCCGGGCGGCTGCTGCGCCGGGTGCGCGACTTCGCGGTGGTGGCCCAGGCCAAGGCCATCAATCGCAAGATCGCCGACACCGCCCTGTCGGCGCTGGAGGTGGACGGCGCCGGCCTCGACGCCATGGACCGGCGCTACCTGACGGTGATCGCCGAATTCTACGGCGGCGGCCCGGTGGGGGTGGACACGCTGGCGGCGGCCTTGTCGGAGCCGCGCGACGCCATCGAGGAGATCGTGGAGCCCTATCTGGTGCAGCAGGGCTTCATTCAGCGCACCCCGCGCGGGCGCATCCTCACCGCCATCGCCTTCCGCCATCTTGGCCTGCCCGAGCCCCGGCGCGATCCGGCCATGGTGGCGAACTTGCCTTTGTTCGACGAGGAAGGCTAGGTGTGCCGCCGCGCAGCAATTCGGGACGAGGGCATGAAGAGCGATCTTTCGGGCGAACGGGCGGTGGCGCCGGGCGAGCTTGAGGCCCATCCCCATCTGGCGGGCCGGCTCATCCCGGGCGGCCACGTGCTGACCTTGCGTGTCTATTACGAGGACACCGATTTTTCCGGCATCGTCTACCACGCCAATTACCTGAAGTTCATGGAGCGCGGCCGGTCCGACTACATGCGCCTGCTCGGCGTGGTGCAGGGCGAGCTGTTCGCCCAGGCGGCACAGGAGGCGCCCGGCTTCCATTTCGTCGTGCGCGCCATGCAGATCGATTTCCTGAAGCCGGCCAAGATCGACGACGTGCTGCAGGTGGAAACCCTTTCCAAGGACGTGGCGGGCGCCTCCATCACCCTGTCACAGCAGGTCAAGCGCGGCGGCGAGCTGCTGGTGTCGGCGATGGTGCGGGTGGCGTTCGTGTCCCAGGGGCGCGCCAAGCGCATTCCCGATGCGCTGCGCCAGGCCACCCTCGCCGACGCCCGTGCGGGCGAGGCCGCGCCCGCCGCCGATTCCACCGCCGCCCCAGGCTGAACGCGGCGCCGCTAACGCGCCCTTAAGCCTGTTCGTGACTAGGTTTCGCGTGAGCCCTGCGGCGATTTCTTCGCGTCGCAGCACGAAAGAGCGTTCCCGTCAAAGTTTGGACGAAGTCCCCCGGTCAAACACCGGGATACTGTGGACAGACGGGCGGAGATGTCCCGCGCGGTGCCTTGCCGCGCGCAGCGGAGCCGAGAATGAACGATCAGATGAGCAGGCGCGGTGGAGTGCCTGCGATTGCGTCGCCTCTTCCTGCCCTTGCTCCGGCTTCGGCTGCTCCGGCGTGCCGCTTCGCGCGCGCGCCGGCCTTGGCTTTGCTGGCGGCCGGCCTGCTGCTGGCGAGCGTCGTGCCCGGCGCCGCGCAGGACCCCGGGGGCATCGGGGCGGCCGCGGTAGCCGCGCCGGCCGCCGACATCTCCTTCCTCGGCCTGTTCCTGCAAGCCCATTTCGTGGTGAAGCTGGTGATGATCGGCCTGATCGTCGCCTCCATCTGGGTGTGGGCCATCATCATCGACAAGACCGTGCTGTTCGGCCGCAACAAGCGCGAGATGGACCATTTCGAGCAGGTGTTCTGGTCCGGCCAGAGCCTGGAGGAGCTTTACCGCTCCCTGTCCGGCGGGCGCACCAACCACGGCATGGGCGCCATCTTCGTGGCCGCCATGCGCGAGTGGAAGCGCACCTATGAGGGCGGCGCGCGTTCGCTCACCGGCCTCAACCAGCGCCTCGACAAGGTGATGAACGTGACCATCGCCCGCGAGGTGGAGCGGCTGGAATCGCGCCTGCTGGTGCTGGCCACGGTGGGTTCGGCGGGCCCGTTCATCGGCCTGTTCGGCACGGTCTGGGGCATCATGACCTCGTTCCAGTCCATCGCCGCCTCCAAGAACACCTCGCTGGCGGTGGTGGCGCCGGGCATCGCGGAGGCCTTGTTCGCGACCGCGATGGGCCTCATCGCGGCCATTCCCGCGACCATTTTCTACAACAAGTTCATTTCCCAGGCGGGCCGGCAGGCCCAGCGCCTCGAGGGCTTCGCGGACGAGTTCTCCGCCATCCTGTCGCGGCAGATCGACGAGCGGGGCTGACGCCATGGGCATGGGAGGCGGTGGCGCATCGGGATGGCAGAGCCGGCGCTCGCGGCGGCGCACCGCCCCGGTGATGGCCGAGATCAACGTGACGCCCATGGTGGACGTCATGCTGGTGCTGCTCATCATCTTCATGGTGGCGGCGCCGATGCTCACGGTGGGCGTTCCCATCGACCTGCCGCAGACGCAGGCGAGCGCGGTGAACCAGGACAACAAGGAGCCGATCACCCTGTCGGTGAATGACAAGGGGCAGATCTTCCTCGGCGACAGCGAGATCAAGTACGACGATCTGGTCGCAAAATTGCAAGCCGTGACCCAGGCGCGCGGCGGCATGGAGGAGCGCATCTTCGTGCGCGGCGACAAGAAGGTGGACTACGGCACGGTGATGCGGGTGATGGGTCGCCTGTCCGGCGCCGGCTTCAAGAAGGTGGCGCTGGTCACCGAAGTGGATCAGGGAGGCTGAGGTTAAGGCCATGCAACCGGGCCTCGCGGCATCGACGATCGCCCACGCGGGCATTCTCGTTCTCACCCTGGTGTCGTTCACCGGGGCGAAGCCGTTCGAGCCCATGCCGGAATCCATGCCGGTGGATGTCATTTCCGCCACCGACTTCACCAAGCTCACCAAGGGCGCCAAGACCGCGCCCAAGCTGGAGAAGCCCCAGCAGGTGGCGGAGAAGGTGGCCGAGCCCACCCCGGTCGAGGACCCCAGGCTGAAGGTTTCCAAGGACGCGCCGGTGGAGGCCACCACGCCGCCGCCGCCCGCCCCCGCGCCCGCACCCAAGATGGTGGAGGAGCCGCCGGCCCCGCCCAAGCCGGTGGAGGCGCCGCCCAAGCCGCCGGCGCCGCAGAAGGCGCAGGAGGCTCCCCCCAAGGTGGAGCCCAAGGTGGACGAGGCGCTGAAGAGCGAGCCCAAGAAAGACGACAAGCCCAAGGAAGACCAGCCCAAGGAAGAGGCCAAGGTCAACCCGGTGCCGCTGCCGCCGAAGAAGCCGGCGCCGCCGCCGCCGCGTCCGGTGGAGGCGCAGCAGACGCCGCCGCGCGAGTTCAACACCGATCAGATCAAGGATCTCATCGACAAGCGCACCCCCACCCGCCAGGTGGCGAGCGCCAGCCAGACCTCCACCACCACCTCCCTCGGCGCGCCGAGCGGCCAGGCCGCGACCCTCTCCATGAGCGAGATCGACGCCTTCCGCGCTCGCATGCGCCAGTGCTGGAACACCACCGGCATTCCGCCGGCGGAGCGGGTGTTCGTGGAGATTCGCGTGGATTTCAATCCGGACGGCACGCTTCGTGTCGAGCCGTCGGTGATCGGCGGCAGCGCCTCCACCTATGGCCCGGCGGTGGCGCGCACCGCGGTCGCCGCGCTGGTGCGGTGCCAGCCCTTCACCATGTTCCGTAAGGAGACCTATGCGCAATGGAAGAGCATGGATCTCACTTTCCGGCCCCAGGAGTTCGAGCGCTAGTTCAGCGTCCCGCGCGCGTGTTCCGCCGCGTCATGGCGCGGTCGTGCGCGCGCCTTTAACTGTTTCCGACCACTCTTTCCCCATGACGGCCGTCGCGCGGCTTTTCCTCGCAGCGGAGCGGCCCAACCCACCAGAGGCCCCGACACCGTGATGCCCCCCTTCGATCGCTTCGGACCCGCGCTGAGCCGCCGCCGCTTCGTCGCCGGCGCAGGTGGTCTTCTCGCCGCCGGCGCCGTGTCACAGGTCCTGCCCGCGTCCGCCGCCACGAAGCTGGACATCACTTCGGGCACGCCGCAGCCGATCCCCATCGCCATCACCGATCTCCTGGGGGAGACCGACATGGGGCGGCAGATTTCCGGGGTGATCTCGGCCGACCTGAAGCGTTCCGGCCTGTTCGCGCCCATCGATCCGAAGGCGTTCGTGGAGCAGATCACCAATCCCGATACGCCGCGCTTCCAGGATTGGCGGGTCATCAATGCCCAGGCGCTGGTCACCGGCCGCGTCACCCGCCAGTCGGACGGGCGCTTCCAGGTGATGTTCCGCCTGTGGGACGTGCTGGCGGGCCAGCAGATCGCCGGCCAGCAGTTCGTGGCCCAGCCGGAGAACTGGCGCCGCATCGCCCACATCATCGCCGACGTGATCTACGAGAAGCTCACCGGCGAGAAGGGCTATTTCGACACCCGCATCGTGTTCGTGGACGAGAGCGGGGCGAAGGAGCGCCGGGTCAAGCGCCTCGCCATCATGGACCAGGACGGGGCCAACGTGAGCTACCTCACGCGCGGCGACTCGCTGGTGCTGACGCCGCGCTTCTCGCCCACCAGCCAGGAAATCACCTACATGTCGTACGCCCAGGGCGAGCCGAGGGTGTACCTGCTCAACATCGAGACCGGCCAGCGCGAGGTGGTGGGCAACTTCCCGGGCATGAGCTTCGCCCCGCGCTTCGCCCCGGACGGGCAGCGGGTCATTCTCAGCCTCCAGCAGGGCGGCAATTCCAACATCTTCGTCATGGACCTCCGGTCCAAGGCGACGACCCGCCTCACCGACACGCCGGCCATCGACACCGCCCCATGCTATTCGCCGGACGGCCGGCAGATCTGCTTCGAGAGCGACCGCGGCGGCTCCTCCCAGATCTATGTCATGAATGCCGACGGCTCCGGCCAGCGGCGCATTTCGTTCGGCAATGCGCGCTATTCGACCCCGGTGTGGTCGCCGCGCGGCGACTGGATCGCCTTCACCCGGCAGGCGGAAGGCCGCTTCGCCATCGGCGTGATGAAGACCGACGGCTCGGGCGAGCGCGTGCTCACCGAGGGCTATCACAACGAGGGCCCCACCTTCGCGCCCAATGGCCGGGTCATCATGTTCTTTCGCGATCCGGGCGGCGCCTCCGGCCCCTCGCTCTATACGGTGGATGTCTCCGGCTATAACGAACAACGCGTGCCCACCCCCAGCTATGCCTCCGATCCGGCCTGGTCGCCGCTGCGCTCCTGACCTGCGGCGGGCCGGAGTGTGGCCGGCATGCAACAGGGGCGCGGCGTGTCGGTCGCGCCCTTTCCCCAGCACACCCTTGCCATGATCCCGCCACGGCGCGGCATCACTGAAGGGGAAGGTCAAGGCTGGCGGGATAAAGTCGTCGGCCGGTTCGTCGACGTGGCGAAAAGAGTTGTTCCCGCATGAGAACTTGCCACCGGCTGGTGTCCGGGCGCGGAACCGCGTCGGGTGCGCGGCGGCACGGCTGTCAATGGTCTGGAAACCATGGCGTCAAGTCTTCGATGCGGTTTTGATCGAGAGATGCGCGGTGGCGCGCGGCAGAACATTCGCTTAACCGAGTGCCCGCTAGATCAGGGCGTCCGGTCTGCGTTGAGATAAGGAGACACCGGAATGCGTTTTCTTGAGGTTGTTCGCGGATTCCGGTTCGCGGCCCTGTTCGGTTTCGCGCTGGCGCTGGCCGCGTGCGCCAACACCCAGAACCAGAATGCTGGCATGGGCGGCAATGGCGGCCCTCCGGGCTCGCCGCAGGAATTCGTCGTCGGCGTGGGTGACCGCGTGTTCTTCGAGAGCGACCAGACCGACCTGACCCCCCAGGCCCGCTCCATCCTCGATCGCCAGGCCCAGTGGCTGCAGCAGTGGAACCGCTACACCTTCACCATCGAAGGTCACGCGGACGAGCGCGGCACCCGGGAATACAACATCGCCCTCGGCGCCCGTCGCGCCCAGTCGGTGCGCGATTATCTGATCGCCCGGGGCGTCGACCCGGCCCGCATGCGCACCATTTCCTATGGCAAGGAGCGCCCGGTGGCGATCTGCAACGACATCTCGTGCTGGTCGCAGAACCGCCGCGCGGTCACGGTCCTGAACGCCAGCGGTTCCTGATCCGCGGGCGACGCCCGAAAGGGCGTGAAGCCGGCGCCGCGCGCCGGCCTTGCCCTTGGCGCCGGTGGCCCCGGCGCCAAGCCCGGGCGTTGGGCGCCCGGCCGTGAGCGGCCCGCCTTCAGCGCGCGGACTCAACGGCCCGGTGGTGCCGCCGGAGTTGCGCGCCGGGCGGGGTGCGGGGCCACACTTTGGACGCGATCGCCGCTTTATGCTGCAGGGCACGCGGGAGCGCGTCTTTGTGTTTCGGGCCAAGCTGTTGGCGGGTTTTCCGGTGGGAAAGCCCGGGTCCGTCCCGGCCGGCGGGATGCGGCGGCGTCCGGGAGCGGGATGTGATCGGCGCGTGCCTTAAGCCCTTGCGAGCCCCATGCCTTCGATTCAGCCTTCTTTCCGGACGATCCGCATTCTGCTGCCGGCGCTGGCTCTCGGCCTCGCCGCCGCGGGCCCGGCCGCGGCGCAGTCCGATACCAACATTTTTGGCAACCTGTTCAAGCCGCCGGCCCCGGTGCAGGACACCGGCCACGGCGCCGATGCCTCGGAGGCGGCGTTGCGCCTCGATCGCATGGAAGGCGCGCTGCGCACGCTCACCGGGCAGATCGAGCAGTTGCAGTATCGTAACCAGCAGCTCGAGGCCCAGGTGAAGCGCCTTCAGGAGGAGGCCGATGCCCGCGCCGGCGGCCGGGTGGCTCCGGCCGCCGCGGTGCCGCCGGTGAACGTGGGCACGGCGGCGGTGCGCCCCGCCGCGCCGGCGTCCTTGCCAGGCAAGCGCTCGGACGCCTTCGATCCCCTCGCCGATCCGGTCGCCCCCGGCGCACCGCAGCCCCTGGGCTCGCCGGCCAGCGCCTCGGTGGCGCCTGCCCGCCCGGCTGGCGGCGCGGCGGCGGGCGCGCAGGTGGCGGCGCTGCCCGCCGGGGCCACCCCGCGCGAGCTCTACGACCAGGGCCAGGGCCAGCTCCAGCGCCAGGACTATGCCGGGGCGGAGCAGACCTATCGCCAGATCATCCAGGCCAATGCCGGTGATCGCATCATCCCCGACGCCACCTTCATGCTCGGGGAAAGCCTGTTCCTGCGCCAGGACTACGGGGACGCGGCGGCGTCCTTCCTGGAGGTCTCCACCAAGTATCCCAACTCCACCCGGGCGCCGGAAGCGCTGCTGCGGCTGGGCCAGTCGCTGGCCGGGCTGGGCGAGAAGGAAACCGCCTGCGCCACCTTCCTGGAGGTGGACCGCAAGTATCCCCGGGCGCCGTCCGCCATCCGCCAGGCGGTGGAGCGCGAGCAGAAGCGTGTCGGCTGCTGACACCGCCGGTCCGCTCGACGACCGGGAGCGGGATCGCCTGCTCACTGGTTTCCTGGCCTTCTCCCGCATCCTGGTCGCGGTGTCCGGCGGGCCCGATTCCACGGCGCTGCTGTGGCTGGCGGCCCATTGGCGCGCCACGCGCGGTGGCGGGCCGGAGCTTCTCGTCGCCACCGTCGATCATGCCCTGCGGCCGGAGGCGGCGGCGGAGGCGGCGGCGGTGGCGCGGCTGAGCGCGCGGCTCGGCCTTCCCCATCGCACCCTGGTCTGGACGGGGGACAAGCCGCGCCACGGCCTCCAGGCGGCGGCGCGGGACGCGCGCTTCGGCCTGCTGCTGGCCGAGGCGCGGGCGGCGGGCGCGCAGGCGGTGGCGCTGGCCCACACCGAGGACGACCAGGCCGAGACCGTGCTGTTCCGCCTGGCCCGGGGCTCGGGCCTGCGCGGGCTGGCGGCCATGCGCCCGGCGACGGCGCGGGACGGGGTCGCCCTGCTGCGGCCGCTGCTCGGGGTGCCGAAGGCGCGGCTGGTGGCGACACTGGAGGCGGCCGGGGTCCCGTTCGCGCGGGACCCGGCCAATGCGGACCCGCGCTTCACCCGGGCGCGCCTGCGCCAGCTGGCGCCGCACCTGGCGGCGGAGGGGCTGGACGCGCGCCGCCTGGCGCAGTTCGCCCGGCGGGCGGCGCGGCTCGACGCGGCGGTGGAGGCGGCGGTGGACGCCGCCGCGCGTACGGTGGGGCTGGCCCGGGGCGCGGCGCCGGATAAGGCGGAAACGCGCTTCGACGCCGCCGGCTTCCTCGCCCTGCCGGAGGAGATCGCCCTGCGCCTGCTCGGCCGGGCGCTGGCGGCCCTGGGACGTGAGGGGCCGGTGGAACTGGGCAAGCTGGAGGCCCTGACCGTCGCGCTCCGCGCCCATCTGGGGGAAGCCGCCGCGCCGCGCGGCGCTTTTCGCCGCACCCTGGCGGGGGCTTTGGTGGCGGTTTGCGGGGGGCAAGTCGTGGTTACCCGGGCACCGCCCCGGCGCGCCACATGAGACGTGATGGCAATTTCACGCCCCATGCCGCCCGTTTGCCTTGGCAACGCCAGGATGCGCACCTAGATTAAGGCGCAGACGGTGCGGGAGGTGTCGCCGCCGAGGGGCGCCCTGCGGGATTTGTATTCCGTAAGGGCAGCTTGGGCGAAGCAGTGCTTTCGGCTGTCCCCACGAGGGTTCAATGAACGCCAACTTACGAAATTTCGCCCTTTGGGTGATCATCGTTCTGCTGCTTCTCGCCTTGTTCTCTCTGTTCCAGAGCCCGGGCCAGCGCACGAGCGCGAACGACATTTCCTTCTCGCAGCTGCTCTCCGACGTGGATCTGGGCCGCGTGCGCGACGTGGTGATCGAGGGCCCGAACATTTCCGGCACCTTCACCGACGGTCGCCAGTTCCAGACCTACGCGCCCAACGACCCTTCGCTGGTGCAGCGCCTCTATGGCAAGGGCGTGCAGATCACCGCGCGTCCGCTGTCCGACAACGTGCCGTGGTTCGTGAGCCTGCTGGTGTCGTGGCTGCCGTTCCTGGCGCTGATCGGCGTGTGGATCTTCCTGTCGCGCCAGATGCAGGGCGCCGGCGGCAAGGCGATGGGCTTTGGCAAGAGCCGCGCCAAGCTGCTGACCGAGGCGCACGGCCGCGTGACCTTCGAGGACGTGGCCGGCATCGACGAGGCCAAGAGCGACCTGACCGAGATCGTGGACTTCCTGCGCGACCCGCAGAAGTTCCAGCGCCTCGGCGGCCGCATTCCGCGCGGCGTGCTGCTGGTGGGCCCGCCCGGCACGGGTAAGACCCTGCTGGCCCGCGCCATCGCCGGCGAAGCCAATGTGCCGTTCTTCACCATTTCCGGCTCGGACTTCGTGGAGATGTTCGTGGGCGTGGGCGCCAGCCGCGTGCGCGACATGTTCGAACAGGCGAAGAAGAATGCCCCGTGCATCATCTTCATCGACGAGATCGACGCGGTGGGCCGCCACCGTGGCGCCGGCCTCGGCGGTGGCAATGACGAACGCGAGCAGACCCTGAACCAGCTGCTGGTGGAGATGGACGGCTTCGAGGCGAACGAGGGCATCATCCTCATCGCCGCCACCAACCGTCCGGATGTGCTCGACCCCGCGCTGCTGCGTCCCGGTCGTTTCGACCGCCAGGTGATCGTGCCGAACCCGGACGTGGTGGGCCGCGAGCAGATCCTGAAGGTGCATGCCCGCAAGATCCCGGTCGCGCCCGACGTGAACCTGAAGACCATCGCCCGCGGCACGCCCGGCTTTTCCGGCGCCGACCTCGCCAATTTGTGCAACGAGGCGGCGCTGATGGCGGCCCGGCGCAACAAGCGCATGGTCACCATGGCCGAGTTCGAGGATGCCAAGGACAAGGTGATGATGGGCGCGGAACGCCGTTCGCTCGTCATGACCGAGGAAGAGAAGATGCTGACGGCCTATCACGAGGGGGGGCACGCCATTGTCGCCCTCAACGTGCCGGCCACCGATCCCGTGCACAAGGCCACCATCATTCCCCGTGGCCGGGCGCTGGGCATGGTGATGCAGTTGCCCGAACGCGACAAGCTCTCCATGAGCTACGAGCAGATGACCTCGCGCCTCGCCATCATGATGGGCGGGCGCGTGGCGGAAGAGTTGATCTTCGGCCATGACAAGGTCACCTCCGGCGCCGCCTCGGACATCGAGCAGGCCACCCGCCTTGCCCGCATGATGGTGACCCGCTGGGGCTTCTCCGCCGATCTCGGCACGGTGGCCTATGGCGACAACCAGGACGAGGTGTTCCTGGGCATGTCGGTGTCGCGCCAGCAGAACGTGTCGGAAGCCACCGCCCAGACCATCGACCGTGAGGTGCGGCGGCTGGTGGACGAGGGCTATGCCGAGGCCCGGCGCATTCTCACCGAGAAGGCGGCGGACCTGGAAACCCTGGCCCGGGGCCTGCTGGAGTATGAGACCCTGTCCGGCGACGAGATCGTCGACCTCATCAACGGCAAGACGCCCAACCGCGAGAGCGTGATCGAGCCGGCAAATCCGCGCGGCTCGGCCATTCCGACTCCGAAGAACCGGCCGCGCCCCGGCGGCGCCGGCGGCTCCATCGAGCCCCAGCCCCAGGCCTGACGCTCCTCCGGGAGGTTTGGCCAAAGGCCCGAAGACATCTCGCGAAGGCCGGTGGGAATCGTCCCACCGGCCTTTTTCGTGGCCGGTTTCGTGGCCCGGCGACTGGTGCCGGGGCGCGTGTGGGCGTTGCCGCAGGCGGCATGCGCCACGTTCTGCCGGGTCGAGGGCCCATGGGGGCTCCTGAGCCCGAGAGCCCGACGCCCCTGGTCCCCAATGCCCTGTCGCGGGTGCCGACCCGGGCCGGTCCCGAAGGGCTTGGCCCGATCACCGCCCGGCAGGTCTTGGCGCGGAGCAAGGCTGCCGGCCGCGAGGCCGGGGCAGTCGGCCCCGGCCTGTGTGAGGCCATGTGAATGGGATTTGGGCGTCGCTCGGGCTGGCCCAAGGATCCCTGACCCAAACTCAAATGCCCTTGGGATGATGACCGGGGCCGGTGCTCGGCCGCACGCGACCGGCTCCCCTGGCCGCGCGACCTTGGGCGGTGCGGCCAGGGGGCGCGGGCGGACGTCGCGTTCAGCCAAGGGGGCTAGGTGTTTCGTCCCGGCATTTGATGGAGTGGATTGAGGCTGAATCGTTCAGGCTCGTTTGTCCTGCATTCACAGATGAATTCGTAAGGCGTGAGGCCCCCGAGGGTCTTCAGCCGGCGTGCAAAAATTGTATGCGGTGATGAAGTCGTCGAGATCGGTCTGAAACTCCGGTGGTCATCGTAGTGGAAGCGCGTGACGGTAGCTTCCTTGATGGTGCGGTTCATCCGTTCGACTTGGCCGTTGATCCAGGGATGCTTCACATTGCTCAGGCGGTGTTCGATGCCGTTTTCCCGGCACCGCATGTCGAACATATGGGTCATGTCGCGTGCGGTTGGACCATTGGCGTAGCGCAGCGGCGCGCCGGCCGGAGCGCCGCATGCATGCAGCGATAGGGCAGACGCCGGGAGGGGGCGCCTGGGGCGGAAAGGGGCCAAGGGACCGTGCGTCCAGCGTCATCGGCGGGCCGGTCGGCTTCGTTTCCGGCGGCGCCCGGCCGGGTCGCCGGGCACGCGCGTCGAGGACGGACCCACCGGGAGGGCCGCGGGCGCGCTTCCCTTCAGGACTCCGCCGGGATCTGGAAGCGGTTGGGGGCGGGCGCGGCGCGGGGCGCTCAGCCGGCGGTCGGGCCGTCGGGCCGTCCGGTCATGCACATCAGCGTCTGTTGGCCCAGGGCCACCGGGGTGCGCCGGTCGTTCGCCAGGGCGAACACCTCGAACTGGCAGATGGTCAGGGTGCGCCCGCGCTTCGCCACCCGGCCGATCGCCTCCAGCGCGTCGCCCTCGGCGGGGTTGATGAGATTGATCTTGAACTCCACCGTGAGCACCGAGCTTCCGTTCGGGAATAGGGTGAAGCCGGCGTAGCCGCCGGCCGAATCGGCGATGGCGGCGGTGCCGCCGGCATGGAAATAGCCGTGCTGCTGCGACAGTTCGGGCCGGAACGGCATGCGGATGGTCACGAGGCCGTGCCGGACCTCGGTGAGGCGGGCGCCGAGAAGCGCCATCAGCCCCTGGCGGGCGAAGCTGTCCTGGACCCGCCGCTCGATCTCCGGGCTCGTCGGATCACCGATCTGAGTGCTCATCTTGTCTTCCCTTCCTGGTGCTTGGGCGGCGTCCCGGCCGCGACCGCCAGGGAGACGTCACCCGGCGGAGGATGGGTCGCCATCGCGCGGCGCCCCGGATTCCACCCCCAAGGCCGGTGGGCCGCCGGTGGCGCGAGGGGGGGCGTGGGACACCGCGCGCCCCGGCGCATCCGAGGGAACGTCGCCCGTGCGCAGGTAGCCCAAGGCGAGCGGCCACAGGCTGTCCTTGAAGCGGTCGTGGAAGAAGGCGAAATGCCCGATGGCGGCGTGGCCGGCGTCGGCGGGGGCGATGCGCCAGTGGATGCGCGAACTGGCCGTGAAATACGCCAGCAGGCGGTCGATCGCCGCCTCGGTGCCGTGGGGGTCGTCGTCGAGGCCGATGGCCAGGATGGGCGCGGTGACAGCCGCGAACCGGTGCCGCAGCAGCTCCGCCACCGGCGCGCCGGCGCGGGCGGCGGGCCGGCGCAGGGTGTCCTCGAAACGCGGGCCCATGCGGCTCCAGTCGCGCGCCACGCCGGCGGGCGTGTCTTCCATCCAGCCGAGACGCTTGGCCGGGAGGTAGCCGAAGGCGCGCGACAGCAGCGGCATCGCCACATGCCATTTCAGCACCATGCGCCGGCGGGCGGCGGCGGCGTAGTCCCGCCAATAGGCAAACTGGGCGCCGACGGTGAGGATGCGGGAGATGTCGCGGTTCGAGGCGGCAAGGCCGATGGCGAATCCGCCGATGGAATGGCCCACCACGTGGATCGCCTCGCCGGGAAAGCAGGCGCGGGCGTGGCCCAGCACCGCGTCCAGGTCGTGCTCGCCCCAATCCGCCCAATCGGCGGAAAAGCCCCGCAGCGACGGGGGACGCGATTCGCCGATGCCACGGTAATCGTAGGTGACGACGCCGAAACCGTGCGCGGCCAGATAGCGGGCGAACCGCTCATAGTAGCGACAGCGCACCGAGGTGGCGCCGGAGATCACCACCACCGCCCCCGCCGGGCTGCCCCCCTCCTGGCGCCACAGAAAGCCGCCCAGCGGCACGCCGTCGGCGGCGCGGATCCGGAAGGGGGTGCCGGCAGCGCCGGGCGGTGAGGGCGGAAGCGTCATCTGGGGGCCTCTCGTCGCGGCGGCGGGGCGATTCCTGCGAATATGGCGCAGCCGGCCTGACATCGCCACGCGCCGGACGCCCGGCTCGTGGTGGACGCAACCTGCGGGCGCGCGCGCGGGCCGATGGCGGATGGTGTGCCGTGCGGGGGGCTGCGGCCACCTCGCCCATCCCCCCGGGGCACCCCGCCGGTTTCAAGCCGACCCGCGATGTGCTCGAATGGACTGGCCGCGGTCGCCGTCGGGCCGTGGCGGGCCGGACCTGGGGCGCGAAGGGAAAGCTGGCATGGGATGGACAGTGGACGTCGAGCCGGAGCCCTTCGCGATCGCCTTCCGGGGATTGGAGCTTGGCGACGCGGACACCCTGGCGGTGCTCCTCGCCTCGTATGGCGAGGCCTTGCGCCATGCGGGGCCGTCGCGCTCCTTTCCTGACCCGGCGCGGCCGCGCCCCGCCGCCGATCCGGCCGGGGGGGCTCCGGTGGAGGCCGGAGCGGCGTCGCGGCTGCTTGAAGATCCGATGGCCGAGGTGCTGGGCGCGTTCCTTGGCGGGCGGCTGGTCGCCTTCGCGGTGTTCTTCGACCTGCCGGAGGCCATTTCCGGCCGCCGCGCCGGCCAGATCGACGATCTTTACGTCGCTCCCGAGGCGCGCGGCCGGCGGCTGGCGCAAGGGTTGATCGAGGCCATCGCGGCACGCGGCCGGGCGCGGGGCTGGGTGCACGTGCGCTGGCTGGCGCCGCCGGACCAGGAGGCGGCACAGCGCGCTTATGCCCGCTTCGCCACCCCCGCGCCCTGGAGCAGCCACGTGCTGTGGCTCACGGACGGCGAGCGCTGGTGAAGCCTCCGGCGCCGGGGGCGTCCCCGGCGGACGGTGAGGACGGGCCAGGGCCCGCTTGTCCGCGCGGCCCCCTTCGGCTACCAATCCGTTAACGATTTTCATCCGTTCGCGGTCGCTCGCCGCGTGCGCCGGGGGCCGGGTCGTCGTTCCGTCTCCTCCGCGAGGGAAGGTTGGGGTCCTTGCTGCGTCGTTCCGGATTGAGTGGCGGGAACCGGGGGCATGACGCGCGCGCGCGTCCCGCGCGCCGGGTCGTGGCGGCGGTGGGGCCTGCGGTGCTGGCGCCGGCGGGCGTGCTGGCCGGTTGCGCGCCGGCGGGGGCGCCGTCCATTGCCTTTTTCGGCGCCTATTTCCCGTCCTGGCTGGCGTGCGCCCTGGTGGGCATCCTGGGCGCGGTGGCGGTGCGGCTGGTGTTCGTGCGGCTCGGGGTGGACGATGTCCTGCCGGCGCGCCTGCCGGTCTATGTGGCGATCGCGGCCGGCATCGGCTTCCTCGTGTCGCTTCTGAGCTTCGGGCGCTAGGCCATGGAGGGCGAGGACAAGCCCGCGCCGCGTGGCCGAGTGGGGATGGTCGTCGCCGTGGTGGCGGTGGCGGTGGCGGTCGCCTTTGGCTGGCGCTATTTTCGCGCGGCGGAGCTGAATCCGCTGTCGCAGGACGCGATTCTCACCGCCGACACGGTCAACGTCGCCGTCGCAGTGCCCGGCCGCATCGCCAGCTTCGGTGTCCGGGAGAACGGATCGGCGCGCCAGGGCGATGTGCTGCTGGCGCTCGATCCCGCCACCTATCGCTTGCAGGTGGAGCAGGCGGCCGCCGATCTTCGGATCGCCGAGGCGGCGCTGGCCGATCGCCAGCGGGCGGTGTCGGCCGAGCGCTCCAACGCGGCCATCGCCCGCGAGCAGGTGGCGCGGGCGCGGGCCAACCTTGAACTCGCCACGCAGACCCTGGCCCGGCTGGAGGCGTTGCGGCCCAAGGGCTATGTGAGCGCCCAGCAGGTGGACGACGCCGCCACCGCCCACCGCGACGCCGAGATCAGCCTGAAACAGGCGCTGCAGCAGCAGGCCGCCGCCGACGTGCTGGTGAGCGACGTGGCCGCCGCCACCGCCCTGGTGGAGGCGCGCCGCGCCGCCCTGGGGCTGGCCGAGCGGGCGCTGGAGCAGACGCAGGTCCGCGCCCCGTTCGATGGCAAGGTGGTGGGCCTTGCCGTCGCCGCTGGCGAGTTCGTGCTGCCCGGCCAATCGGTGTTCACGCTCATCGATACCGGTGCGTGGTATGCCTCCGCCGCCTATCTGGAAACCGAGCTGCCGGGCATCGAGGTGGGCAATTGCGCCACCGTCTATGCGCTCGCCGACCGCACCATGCCCATGCGCGGGCGGGTGGATGGCATCGGCTGGGGTGTCGCCTCCGAGGAGCTCATCAAGCTGCCGCGCAACATGCCCATCGTGCCCAAGTCCCTCGACTGGGTGCGGGTGGCGCAGCGCTTCCCGGTCCGCATCCGCCTGCTGGACCCGCCCGACGCGCTGATGCGGGTGGGCGCCTCCGCCACCACGACCGTGCACCATGGCACCCGCTGCTGAGGCCGTGTGGCGGGGCATGGCCCGCCAGACCCTGCGCAGCGTCTGGCAGGATCTCCAGCCCTTTCCCGGCCGCTTCGGCCAGACCTGGCGGGTGGCGCTGCTGTGCGCCATCGTGGCCGGCATCGCCATGGTCTACAAGGTGCCGGAATCGGCCATCGGCTGCTATCTGGTGATCTTCCTCGCCCGGCCCAGCGGGGCGGAGTGCGTGGGCCAGGCCATCGGCCTCATCATCCTCGCCAGCGTGGTGGTGCTGTCGCTGGCGCCGGTGATCGAGGCGACCGCCACCTTTCCGCTGCTGCGCATCGTCATCATCGCCGGCACCTCGTTCGCGTTCGTGTTTCTGGGCTCGGCCTCGCAGCTCGGCGAGATCGGCTCCATTATCGCTTTGGTCATCGGTTTCATCCTGACCCTGGTGGATCAGTTGCCGGTGGGCGAGGTGGCGACCCGCGGCCTGCTTTATGCGTGGCAGATGGCGGTCATGCCGATGGTGGCCATGATCGTGTTCAACCTCGTGCTCGGCGCCTCGCCCCATCGCCTGCTGCGGGCGTGCGTCGCCAGGCGCCTCACGCGCGCCGCCGAGGCGCTGGAGGGTGCCGGGCGGGAGCGTCTGGACGCGGAGCTGGGTGGCGGCCTCGCCGACGGCGACCAGCAGGCGATGCTGGCCCGCCTGTTCCATACCGCCCCGTCGCCCGCCGTCCGCTGGCTGTCGGGCGCGGCGACCACGAGCTACCGCCTGCTGCTGGCGGTGGCGGCGTTGCCCGCCGACCTTGCCGCCGAAACGCGCGCGGCGCTCGTCGCGCGGTGCCGCGCCGCCGCCGCCGGGGTGGCGGCGGGCCGGCGTCCGTCCGGCGCGGCCGACATGCCGCCGGCCGCCGGCGCCGCCGAGGGCGCGGCGTGGGCCGCCCTTGAGGGCCTGTCGCAGGCCGATGGCGGCACCGGCACGGCGGCGGCCAAGCCCCCGTTCCTCGCCGCCGATGCCTTCACCAATCCCGATTACCAGCGCTATGCGCTGAAGACCACCGGCGCTGCGCTCACCTGCTACATCATCTACTCGCTGATCGACTGGCAGGGCATCCACACCGCCATGATCACTTGCTATGTCGCGGCCCTGAGCACCACGGGGGAGACGGTGCGCAAGCTGGTGCTGCGGATTTCCGGCTGTCTCGTGGGGGCAGCCATGGGGTTCGCCGCCATTCTGTTCGTCATTCCCGCCCTGACGTCGGTGGGCGGGCTGATGGCGCTGGTGTTCTGCGCGCTGCTGGTGGCAGCATGGGTGTCCACCGGCAGCGCGCGCATCTCCTACGCGGGGGTGCAGGTGGGGCTGGCGTTCCTGCTCACCACCCTCAACGGCTTCTCGCCCAGCCTGGACATGGATTCCGGCCGCGACCGCGTGGTCGGCATCCTGCTCGGCAACGTGGTGGTCTACCTGTTCTTCACCGGAATCTGGCCGAAAAGCGCGGCGGTGGAGGTGCGCGAGCGCCTGTCGCGGGCGCTGGCGGGCCTGTCGCGGCTGGCGGCGCTGCCCCCCGCGGCGCGGCGCGCCGCCACCGCCGAGGCGGCACAGGTGGAAACGGAGCTGGCGGCGGCGCGGGAGCAGCTGATGCTGCTGGTGTTCGAGCCGGCCTCGCAGCGCCCATCCCCGGCGGGGCTGGCCCGGCTGCAAGGGCTGGTGGAGGAGACCCGGGGGCTGCTGCCGGCGGTGCTGTTCGCGCCGGAGCCCGAGGCGGACGTGGCACGCCGGCTCGCGGAGGTGGCCAGGCGCATCGCTCCATCGCCCGCCGGGGGGCGGCTCTTCCCCGGCCCGGACGAGACAGGGGAGGGCGGGGGCCCGGGGGACGGGAACCTTGCTCCGCGCCTGTGGCGCATCGAACGGCTGGCGGCGGGGTGATGGCCATGGCGCGATGGCAGCGGCAGCCGATGGAGCCCGGGCGCAGGTCGAGTCCCGGCCGCTGGTGGTGGAGCCGGGCCACGATCGGATGGATCGGCCTGCAGGCATTCCGGGTGGAAGCCCGGCGCGCGGCCGGCGCGCTGGCCTGTGCCGCCCTGGCCGGCCTGGCGCTGGCGGGGTGCGCCGTGAGCGCCCTCGACACCGCGCCGGCGGACCCGTCCCAGCCCTGGACCCCCCGGACCGAGGCGGCTGCAACGCCGGCATCCGAGCCCCGGCCGGAGGATGCGCCGCGCGGGGCGGAGGCGTCGCAGGCCGCCGCGTCAGGGATCCCAGCCGCCCCCGAGCCGGTGCGCGACTTCAGCGTGCCGCCGGCCCCCGAGGTCGCGGCGCTGGCGCCCACGCCTGGCCTCTCCCGCGACAAGGCGTACGGCCTGCCGGAGCTGATCGACATCGCCCAGAGCCACAATCCGCTGACGCGGGTGGCGTGGCAGCAGGCGCGCCAGGCGGCGCTCGCCACCGGCATGGTGGAAGCCACCTTCCTGCCCTACATCTCGGCCAACGTCATCGGCGGCTACCAGAAGGTGGCGGCATCGTTGCCAGTGGCGGTGGGCAGCGTCAATCAGGCCACCACTTCCATCGATGGCATCTCGCCCCAGATCGCGCTGCAATGGCTGGTGTTCGACTTCGGCCAGCGCAATGCCCTGGCGGATGCCGCCCGCCACAATGCCACAGCCGCCAACGTTCTGTTCAACGGCGCCCACCAGAAGATCATCTTCGACGTCACCCGCACCTATTTCGTGCACGGGGCCGCGCGCAGCCGGGTGGCGCTGGCCGAGCAGAACCTCGCCAACAGCCGCAGGATCGAGGATGCCGCCCAGGAGCGCATGGGCCGGGGCCTCGGCACCACGGTGGAGGTGGCGCAGGCGCGCCAGCAGGTGGCTCAGGCGCGGTTTGGCCTGGTGCAGGCGCAGGGCGCCGAGCGCGACACCTATCAGGCCCTGCTTGCCGCCATGGGCGTGTCTCCCGTGACCGAGCTGAAGGTGAAGGTGGCGAGCGGCCGCCGCCTGCCGGAGAGCGTCGGCGCGCCGACCGAGAAGATGATCACCGCTGCCCTGGCGCAGCGGCCGGACGTGCTGGCGGCCTTCTCGGCCATGAAGGCCACGCAGTCCGGCATTACGGCGGCCGAAGCCGGCTTCATGCCCAAGGTGTTCCTGGGCGCGGTGGCGGCCACCGGCACCACCAGCCTCAGCGCCACCGGCCTGCCCACCATCGGCCAGCAATCCTCCGCCTCCGGGGTGATGCTGGGTGCCACCATGCCGATCTATGACGGCGGCCTGCGCGCGGCGCAGCTGAAGACGGTGCAATCGCTGGCCGCCGCCACCGAGGCGACCTTCCAGAAGACCAAAGACGAGGCGGCGCGGGAGATCGTGGTGAGCGCGCACACCCTGCGCTCGGCGCTGGCCTCCCACCGCGCGGCGAGCGCGCTGGCTGAGGCCGCGGCCGTCACCTATGATGCCGCGCTTGAGGCCTATCGCAGCGGGGTCGGCACCATCACCGTCGCCACCGCCGCCGACAGCGGCCTGCTGACTGCGCGGCAGGCGCAGGCCGACGCCCATGCCGCCTCGCTGGTGGCCGCCGCCAACCTTGCCTTCGTGCTCGGCGCCATGACCTCGCGCGAGGCGCCGGCGGTGCTGACGGGGCCATGAGGGTGCCGCCCGTTCCTCTCCCGCCTCGGCGGCCGGCATGGCCGCTTCAGCCCTCGCCGACCAAGCCGGATGCCCGCTGATGCCCGCTGCGCCGCCTGCCCCCTCCGCCGAGATGCCGGAACGACCGTCCGCGCCGCGCGCCAAGCGGCGTAATCCCCTGGTGACGGCGCTGCGGGCGGTGTTCCGCGTGGTGCTGGCGATCCTCATCATCGTCGACGAACTGGTGCGCCCGCTCTACACGCCGCTGCAACGCTGGATCGCGGCGCTGGCCCTGGTGCAGAGGTTCGAGCGCTGGGTGGCGAGCCTGCCGCCGCTGGCCATCCTGGCGCTCATCGGCGTGCCCTATGCGGTGGTGGAGCCGGTGAAGTTCGTGGCCCTGCTGCGCATCGCCGACGGCCATGTGAAGATGGGCAGCCTGGTGCTGCTGCTGGCCTATCTGGTGAGCTTCGTGCTGATCGAGCGCGTCTACACCGCCGGCCGGCCGCAGTTGATGACGCTTCCGGCGGCGGCCTGGGTGATCCGGCTGTCGGCCGCGGTGCGCGAGAAGCTCTCGATCTGGCTCCGGCTGCCGGAACTGAGGGCGCGGGCACGGGTGATGTGGCGCTGGCTGCGCCTGCACCTGCGGTGACATCGCCGCCAAGCGGGCGCGGCTGTTCGGGCGCGGCTGTTCGGGCGCGGCGGTCGCCGCCCGGCTGAGGGGCGCCGCCGCGTGCCCCGATCCTCTCGTTGCCCGCGCGGCGCTTGAGCGGACCCACCTGGCACCGGTCGAAGACCGGAGCCAATGGCATGACGTGCCGTCTTCGATGCGGGCGCGGTTCTCGAAGGCGGGCGGGCCCGGTGCCGGGATGCCCGCGCCACCGGATGCTGCCTTTATGCGCAGCATACTGCATAAAATGAGATCAAATCCAAGGTGCTGGCATGCCCGCGCGCCAACGGGGGCGCTGCCGAACGGCGGCGCGCGTGCGCGCGGGGCGGAACAGCGTGCCGCCCGCAGGCCGGCGCCGTGATCCTGGACCGGGTGAAAGTTTCCTTTGCCACCAAGGCATTGCAGTCGGGAGCGGCAGCGGGCCGCGCCGGCGCGAGCGGGGCTCCCAAGGTCGGACTCTAGATCGCAATCCATTGATATTAAGAGGATATTTATCCATCAGAGGACGCCGGCGGGGGCGCGCTCCAGCTTCGGCGGTCGCCGGATAAGGGCTTGATCCAGATCAATTCTGGCACGGCCCATGCAAGACTGATTACGAAGTATGCTTCGCATTATGCGGTCGGCGACCGCGCTTCCGGACGGAGACATTGATGGGTGAGGCAGTGGGTTACGACACGGTTCTGAAGGGCGGGCGCGTGATCTGCCCGGCGTCCGGGCGCGACGGCGTGTTCGACGTGGCGGTGCGCGACGGGCGCATCGCCGCCATCGCGGAAACCATCCTTCCGGCGAGCGCCGCCACCGTGGTGGATGTCTCGGGCAAGCTGGTGCTGCCGGGCATGATCGACACCCACGGCCACTGCTACCAGTATGTGAGCGGCCGGTTCGGGCTCGATCCGGACATGGTGGGCGTGCAGTCCGCCGTCACCACGGTGGTGGACCAGGGCGGCGCCTCCTGCATGACCCTGCCGGGCTTCCGCAAATTCATGGTGGAGCCCAAGAAGACGCGGGTGCTCTCCTTCCTGTCCGCCTATCTGGTGGGCGGCCTGGAGGGCCATTACTACCCCAACCTCTACAGCCCCGACTGCGTGGACGTGGACGCCACCGTGCGCGCGGCGGTCGCCAACCGCGACCTGGTGCGCGGCATCAAGGGCCATGCGGAGATCGGCGGCTTCGCCCGCTGGGGCATCACCGTGATGGTGATGGCGGCCGAGATCGCGCGGCGCGCCGAGATTCCGCTCTATGTGCATTTCGGCGCCCTGTGGGGCCTGCCCGAGAGCGGCACCAATGGCGAGGATGCCGACACCATTCTCGACCGCGTCATCCCGCTGCTGAAGGAGGGCGACATCCTCGCCCACCCGTTCACGCGCAATCCCGGCGGCTTCGTGAACCGCGACGGCAAGGTGCACGACGTCATCAAGGCCGCCCTCGACCGGGGCCTGAAGATCGATGTCGGCCACGGCAGCCACTTCTCCTACCGCATCGCCGCCAAGGCCATCGCCGCCGGCGTGGTGCCGCACACCCTGGGCGCCGACATGCACGGCTACAACACCCATGTGCCCGCCCCCGCCGGGACCCCGGCCGAGCACCCGGACGACGAGAACCATCCGTTCCGGGGCCAGGCGCGCTTCAGCCTCACCCAGGCCATGAGCTCGCTGATGGCGCTGGGCCTTCCGCTGGAGCAGGTGGTGCCCATGGTCACCGCCAATCCCGCGCGCATGGTCGGCATGTCCGACAGCCTCGGCGCGCTGGAGGTGGGGCGCATCGCCGACATCTCCGTGCTCGATGACAATCGCGGCCGCTTCCTGCTGCGCGACAACGAGGACACCAAGGTGGTCACCGACCGCCTGCTGACGCCGGCCTTCTGCCTGCGCGCCGGCGTGCGCTTCGACGCCGACGCGCCCATCCTGCCGGAAGCGGTGGCGGCGTGAGCGCGCCCGCCCGCGCCAAGGCGCCGCAGGAGGCCTGGGACACCCTGTCCCAGGCCGAGCGGGACGCCGCCTACAACAACAACGCCGCCGTGGCCGACAGCGCGGCCTGGGTGGCCGCGCGCGACGCGGCCGCCGCCGCCTATCGCGCCGCGCACCCCGCGCGGCTCGACATTCCCTATGGCGCCGGCGCGCGGCAGAAGCTGGACCTGTTTCCCGGCGCGGCGGGCGCGCCCACCCTGGTGTTCATCCACGGCGGCTACTGGCAGCGCAATTCGCGCGAGGTGTTCGCGCATTATGCCGCGGGGCTCGCGGCGCATGGCTGGTCGGTGGCGCTGCCGGGCTATTCGCTGGCGCCCGAGGCCCGGCTCGCCGACATCGTGGCCGAGATCGGCGGCGCGCTCGATCTCCTGGCGCACGGCGGTCGGGGGCTGGGCGCGGGCGGCCCCCTCGTGCTCTCCGGCTGGTCCGCCGGGGCGCAACTGGCGCTCATGCATCTCGATCATCCGGCGGTGGCGGCGGGTCTCGCCATCTCCGGCGTGTACGAGCTGGCGCCGCTGCGCGACACCTTCCTGAACGCGGCGCTGGACCTGTCCGACGACGAGATCGAGCGGTTCTCGCCGCTGCGCCTGCCGTCGTCGGGCAAGCCGCTCGTCATCGCCTACGGCACGGGGGAGGTTCCCGCCCTCGTGCACGATTCAGAGGCGCTGGCCGCGCGCCGTGTCGCCGCCGGGGTTCCGGTCTCGCTGCGGCCCATCGCCGGCGCCAACCATTTCTCGATCCTCGACGCGCTGCGCGATCCGGCCGGCCGGCTGGCGCGCGCCGCCCTCGATCTCGTCAGCGGAGTATTGCGATGATCGACGACGTGACCCAGCCGGGCGAGGGCGTCGGCGCGCGCCTGCCGCGCAAGGAAGACGACCGGCTGATGCGCGGGCGCGGCCAGTTCATCGCCGACATCCGCCTGCCGGGGATGCAGGATGTCGCCTTCGTCCGCAGCCCCCTGGCCCATGCCCGCATCCGCGCCATCCACGTGCCGGACGACCTGAAGGGCCGCGTCTTCACCGCTGCCGATCTCGACGGGGTGAAGCCCATCCGCGCCGTCTCGGGCCTGCCGGGCTTCAAGGTGTCGGAGCAGCCGGTGCTCGCCACCGGCAAGGTGCGGCAGGTGGGCGAGCTCATCGCCATGTGCCTCGCCCCCACCCGTGCCGAGGCCGAGGACATGGCGGCCCGGGTGGAGCTGGAGTTGGAGGAACTGCCCGCCCTCCACGACATGCTGGCGGCAAAGCAGCCCGGCGCGGCGCTGGTGCACGAGCACTGGGGCGACAACGTCTTCCTCGAAAGCCTGGTGAACGTGAACATCGAGGCCGCCTTCGACGCCCCGGTGAAGGTTTCGCGCACCATCTCCACCGCCCGCCAGTGCATGGCGCCCATCGAGGGGCGCGGCACGGTGGTGCATCTCGACCACCGCATGGACCAGCTGGTCGTCTACACCGCGAGTCAGATGCCGCACATCGTCCGCTCCGGCCTGTCCGAATGCCTGGGGCTGGAGGAGGGGCAGGTCCGCATCATCTCCCCGGATGTGGGCGGCGGCTTCGGCTACAAGGCGATCCTGCTGGCGGAGGATGTCTGCCTGGGCTGGCTGGCGCGCCGGCTCGGCACGCCGGTGCGCTGGCTGGAGGACCGGCGCGAGCACCTCACCGCCAACGCCAATTGCCGCGAGCACCATTACGAGATCACCCTCTATGCCGAGCGCGACGGCACCCTGCGCGGCATCGATTGCGAAGCCACTGTCGATAGCGGCGCCTATTCAGCCTATCCCTTCTCCGCGTGTCTCGAAGCCGCGCAGGTGGCCTCCATCCTGCCGGGGCCCTACGACTTTCCCGCCTATCGCTGCCGCACCTGGTCGGTCGCCACCAACAAATGCCCGATCCTGCCCTATCGCGGGGTGGCGCGCACCGGTGTGTGCTTCGCGCTGGAAGTGGCGCTCGATGCCCTGGCCGCCGAGCTGGGCCTGCCGCCGGAAGAGGTGCGCTTCAGGAACCTCGTGCGCCCGGAGCAGATGCCCTTCGACAACATCACGAAGAAGCACTTCGACAGCGGCGATTATCCGGAAGCCCTCACCCGCGCGCTGAAGGCCATCGATCCCGCCAAGGTGCGCGCCCGGCAACGCCAGGGCGAGGCGGATGGCCGGCGCATCGGCCTCGGCCTTTCCATCTATTGCGAGCAGGGGGCGCACGGCACCTCGGTCTATTCGGGCTGGGGCATTCCCATGGTGCCCGGCCACGAGCAGGCGGGCGCGCGCCTCACCCCCGACGGCGGGCTGGAGCTGCGGGTGGGCGTGCACTCCCACGGCCAGAGCCTGGAAACGACGCTGGCCCAGGTGGCCCATGAAATCCTCGGCATCCCCATCGCCCGCACCCGCGTGTTCTACGGCGACACCGCCATGACCCCCTATTCCACCGGAAGCTGGGGCTCGCGGGTGATGGTGATGGCGGGCGGGGCGGTGGCCACCGCCTGCACCGCGCTGTCCGAGCGCATCCGCCGCATCGGCGCCCACATGCTGCAGGCGGACCTCGCGGACGTGCGCTTCGAGGCCGGCCGCGTCATCGGGCCGAACGGCGACGTGGGCGTGAACGCCATTGCCCACACCTGGTATCGCCGGCCCCAGGACCTGCCCGCCGATGTGGACGGCGGCGGCCTGGAGGTGACCGCCGGCTACAAGCCGCTGCGCGACAGCGGCACCTTCAGCTACGCCGCCCATGCGGTGGTGCTGGCGGTGGACCCCGAGATCGGCGCGGTGGAAATCCTCGACTACGTCATCGTCGAAGACGGTGGCGTGCTGGTGAACCCCATGGTGGTGGACGGCCAGATCTACGGCGGCCTCGCCCAGGGCATCGGCACCGCGCTTTATGAGGAGATGCGGTTCGACACCTCCGGCCAGCCTTTGGCTTCGACGCTGGCGGACTACCTGCTGCCCGGCGCGCCGGAAGTGCCCACGCCCTTCATCGGCCACATGGAGACCCCCTCGCCCTACACCCGCTTCGGGGTGAAGGGCATCGGCGAGGGGGGCGCCATTGCCCCCCCCGCCGCCATCGCCAATGCGGTCAACGACGCGCTGCGCCCGCTGGGGGTGGAGATGCTGCAGGCGCCCGTCACCCCCCGGCGCATCGTGGAGAAGGTGCTGGCCGCCCGCGCCGCCGCCAACAGGAGCGCCGCATGAAGCCCACCCCGTTCCAGATCGCCCGCCCGCGCGAGATCGAGGCCGCGCTCGCCCTGCTCGCCGCGGGCGGCGACGGCGCCAAGGTGATGGCCGGCGGCCAGTCCCTCGGCCCCATGCTGAACCTGCGCCTCGCCACCCCGTCGCTGGTGGTGGACATCTCCGGCATCGCCGAGCTGAAGAGCGCGCGGGAGGAGGCGGGCGCGGTCGTCTACGGCGCCCTTGTCACCCATGCTGACGTGGAGGATGGCCGCGTGCCGGACGTCGGCGCGCATGTCCTGCGCCGCGTGGCCTCGGGCATCGCCTATCGGGCGGTACGCAATCGCGGCACCATGGGCGGCAGCCTTTCCCATGCCGATCCGGCGGCCGACTGGGTGAACGCCCTCTCGGTCCTGGGCGCGCAGGTGGAGATCGCGGGGCCGGCCGGCCGGCGCTGGCTGGCGCTGGGGGATTTCCTCGTCGGCGCGCTATCGACTGCGCTCGGCGCCGGCGAACTGCTGGTGGCGGTGCGGGTGCCCAGGGTGCCGGCGGGCGCGCGCTTCGGCTACGTGAAGCACTGTCGCAAGGTGGGCGAGTTCGCCCATGCGGTGGCCGCCGTTCTGGTCGATCCGGCCGCCGGAACCGCTCGCGCGCTGATGGGCGCCATCGACGCCCCGCCGCTGGTGATTGCGGATGCGCGCGGCCTGTTCGGCGGAGCCATCGGTGCCGATCTCGCCGCGCGCTTCGATGCCCCGGCCGCCGATGCCGTCCTTGCCAAGGCCGGTGTCGCGGATGCCGTCGACCGCCATGTGCACGTCGAGGTGCTGCGCCGCGCGGCGCGGCAGGCGGCGGACCTCTTCACCCCCGACACCAGGAGCGCCGCATGAACGCCCCCATCCGCGTTTCCGGCGCAACCCAGACCGTCGCCCTCACCCTGAATGGCCGTCCGGTGGCGGCCGAGGTGGAGCCGCGCACCAACCTCGCTGATTTCGTGCGCGACAGCCTCCATGCCACGGGCACCCACATCGGCTGCGAGCACGGCGTATGCGGCGCCTGCACTGTCCTGGTGGACGGCGAGCCGGCCCGCGCCTGCCTCGCCTTCGCCGCCGCCTGCGCCGGGTCGCAGGTGACCACCATCGAGGGACTGGACGACGACGCGGTGGCGGCGGAACTGCGCGCCGCCTTCAACCGCGAGCACGCTTTGCAATGCGGCTTCTGCACCCCCGGCATGCTGGTGTCGGCGCGCGACCTGGTGCTGCGCCTGCCGGAGCCGGACGAGGGGCGCATCCGCCTGGGCCTTGCCGGCAACCTGTGCCGCTGCACCGGCTATGCGGGCATCGTGAAGGCGGTGGCATCGGTCATCGCCGAGCGGCGGGCCCGCGGCATCGTCGCCGGCGCGGCGCCGCGTCCGCTGGGCCCGGTGGGTGCGCGGGCCGCTGGCGGGGCCGCGCCAACCACGGGCGGGGCGCCGGACGCCATCCCGGCGCCGCCTGCGGCCCCTACTCCGGCGCCGGCCCCCGCGCGGCCGGTCGCGGCCGATTTCACGCCCGCCCACAGCTTCGCCCAAGGTTTCGAGGTGGGCTTCCCGCCGGACCGGGTGTTCGCCTTCTTCGCCGATATCCGCGCCGTGGCGCAGTGCCTGCCCGGCGCGGTGGTGGAGGCGATGCCGGACCCCGAGCATGTGGAGGGCGGGATGAAAGTGCAGCTCGGCCCCATCGGCACCACGTTCCGCGGCACCGCCCGCGTCACCCGCGACGATGCCACCCTGAGCGGCGTCATCCTCGGCGCCGGCGCCGATGGGCGCTCCTCCACCCAGGGCGAGATCCGCTATCGCGTGGCGCCGGGCGCGGCCCCCGGCACGGCGCGGGTGGAACTGAGCGTGGGCTATACGCTGAAGGGGCCGCTCGCCCAGTTCGGCCGCCCCGGCCTGGTGCGCGAGGTGGCGGGCCGGCTCATGGCGGACTTCGCCGCAACTCTCGAGGCCCGGCTCGGCGGCGCGCCGGCGCCTGCCGCCGCGCCCGGCCTCAACCCGCTGCGCCTGCTCTTCGCCCTGCTGGCCCGGCGCCTCAAGGCGCTGCTGGGCGGCTGAGGGCGCCGGCCCCGTCCATCGCTTCAACCACAGCCCCGATTGCCCCGAGAAACTGGAGTTTTCCCATGTCGATGACCCGTAGGACCACGCTTGCGGCCCTGGCTTTCACCCTGATGGGCTCCGCCGCCTTCGCCGCCGACGACACCATCAAGATCGGCGTCAACCAGCCGCTCACCGGCGCCTTCGCCGCCTCCGGCACCTATGTGACCAACGGCGCCAGGATCGCCGCCGACGAGATCAACGCCAAGGGCGGCGTGCTGGGCAAGAAGATCGAGCTCGTCGTCGAGGACAACAAGAGCAACCCCACCGAGGCCGCCGCCGTGGCGGAAAAGCTCATCACCTCCGACAAGGTGCCGGTGATGATGGGCGCCTGGGGCTCCAGCCTGACGCTCGCCACCATGCCGAAGCTGGAGGAATATTCCGTGCCGATGCTGGTGGAAACCTCCTCGTCCGGTAAGATCACCACCTCCGGCAACCCCTATGTCTTCCGCATCTCGCCGCCCTCGGCGGTGGAGGCGGAGGCGTTCGGGCCGATCGCCGGCAAGCTCGGCGTGAAGAAGGTGGACTTCCTGGTCATCAACAACGACTGGGGCCGGGGCGCCGCCGCCGACTTCTCCAAGATGCTCAAGTCCAAGGGGGTCGAGGTGGGCCTGGTGGAGACCATGGATGCCTCCTCCCAGGACATGAGCGCCCAGCTCGCCAAGCTGAAGGCCTCCGACGCCGACACCATCATGGTCACCGCCGCGGTGGACCAGCTCACCTTGCTGTTCAAGCAGATGGCGGCGCTGGGCCTGAAAAAGCGCGTCATCACCACCGGCGGGTCGCAGAACCCTGACCAGATCGTGGCCCAGGCCGGCGCGGCGGCGGGCGGCACCCTGCACCTCGTCACCTTCGCACCCTGGTGGCCGGAGAAGAGCCCCAACCCGCAGGCGGCCGAATACTTCATCGGCGAGTGGAAGAAGCGCGGATACGACTTCGCCGGCACCACCGAGAGCTTCCGCGGCTATGACGGCATCCGCACCATCGCCGCCGCCATCCAGGCCGGCGGCGGCACCGACCCGGCCTCCATCCAGAAGGGCTTCTGGAGGGTGGAGTTGAGCGGCCTCAACGGTCCCATCAAGTTCCAGAAGGCCGGGCCTGAGGGCAAGGAAAGCGGGCAGAGCAAGCCCGAGGTCTACCTGATCCAGATCACCGACGGCAAGATCGCCCCCGTCAAGCTCTGATCCGGACGCCCCCTCTCCCCCGCGCGGGGAGGGGGGCGGGGGAGGGGGCGGGACGGTCTCTGCCCTGACCGGCGTCTCGCCTCCTCCTCATCTTTCCCGCTCGCGGGATACCCGCCCTCGCCGGCGGCGGCGCTGCCGCCGCCCGCCCCGAACGCAGCACGGACAGGCCGGATGGACCAGCTTCTGCAACACCTCGTCAATGCATCGGTGCTGGGTGGCACCTATGCGCTCCTCGGCATCGGCCTCACCTTGATCTTCGGCATCATGAACGTGGTGAATTTCACCCACGGGGCCATCTATACCTTCGGCGCCTATGCCATGTACCTGGCAGCGGTGGCGCTGGGGCTCAATTTCTTCGTGGCGCTGCCGGTGGCGCTGCTGGCGGGCCTGCTGCTCGGCGCGCTCATCGAGTTCGTCCTGCTGCGGCCGCTGCGCCGCACCGACATCGACACCACCATGCTGGTGATGATCGGCGCCGGCATCATCCTGCAGTCGGGCACGCTGTGGATCTTCGGCGGCGTCGCCAAGTCGGTGCCGACGCCGTTTCCCGCCGAGCCGCTGGCGATCGGGCCGGTGTCCGTGTCCTATGCCCGCCTGTTCGTGCTCGGGGCGGCGCTGGCGCTGATCGGGCTCACCGCCTTCACCATCAATGGCACACGGCTGGGGCGGGCCATGCGCGCCACCTTCCAGGACCACGACACGGCGGCGCTGATGGGCGTCAACGTCTCGCTCATCTACACCGCCACCTTTGCCATCGGCTCGGCCCTGGCTGCCGCCGCCGGGGCGCTGCTGGGCCCGGTCTACGTGGTGTTTCCGCAGATGGGCGACCTGGCGGCGGTGAAGGCGTTCGCCATCGTCATCCTGGGCGGACTCGGCTCCATTCCCGGCGCCACCATCGGCGGCTTCATCCTGGCGTTCGCCGAGGAGATCGGCGCCGGCTACATCTCCTCTGGCTATCGCGACGCCATGGGCTTTCTCATCATCATCGCGGTGCTGCTGGTGAAGCCCACCGGCCTGTTTGCCCGCGCGGAGCGGATCGGATGACGCGCCTCCTCGCCCCCACCCTGCTCGTGGTCCTGGCGGCGCTGCCGCTGGTGCTGAAGGACCCCTACCTGGTGAATGCCCTCATCATCACCGGCATCTTCACCATCTGCGCCATGAGCCTCAACCTGCTGCTGGGCTTCACCGGGCAATTGAGCCTCGGCCACGTCGCCTTCTTCGGCATCGGCGCCTATGTCAGCGCGCTCACCGCCCTGGGGTTCGACGTCGGCCTGCCGTTCGGCCTGCGCGTGACCCATGAGGGCGGCGCGCCGCTGCTGGGCTTCGTGCTCGCCATCGCCGTCACCGGGCTCGCTGGCTTTCTCATCGGCCGCCTGTCGTTCCGCGTGCGCGGGGCCTATTTCGTCATCGTCACCATCTCGTTCGCCGAGGTGGTGCGGCTGGTGGCGCTGAACTGGGTGGAGCTCACCCAGGGCCCGCTGGCGCTGACCTCCATCCCGAACATGGCGCTGCCGCTGCCGGGGCTCGGCGACACCGTCCTGCGCACGAAAATGCAGAATTATTATCTGGTGCTGGCGGTGGCGGCGGTGAGCTATGTCGTCGTCGCCCGGCTGGTGGCCTCGCGCTTCGGGCGGGCCATGCGGGGGTTGAAGGAGAACGAGTCCCTGGCGCAGTCGCTGGGCATCAACGCCACCCGCACCCTCACCATCGCCGCCACCGTCTCGGCGGCCATGGCGGGCGCGGCGGGCAGCCTCTATGCCCACTATATCCGCATCATCGACCCGGACGTGTTCCTGTTCTCCTACACCGTCACCATGGTCATCATGGTGGTGGCGGGCGGCAAGGGCACGCTGGCGGGGCCGCTGGTGGGCGGCCTCCTGTTCGGCCTGCTGCCGGTGGCGCTGCGCCCGGTGATGGCGCCGGAAGCCCAGTGGATGGTCTATGGCGGCGTGCTCATCGCCATCCTGTTCGTGATGCCGAAGGGCATCGTCCCGGCCCTCGAGGCCCTGACCCGGCGGCGCGGGCGCGCCGCGGCGGCGCCGGCAAAGCCGGCTGAAGCGGGAGCCCAGCCATGAGCGCGCGCGGCGACGTCATCCTCAGCATCGAGCATGTGGGCATGCGCTTCGGCGGGCTCACGGCCATCGCCGATCTGCATTTCGACGTGCGGGAGGGCGAGATCGTCAGTCTCATCGGCCCCAACGGCGCCGGCAAGACCACGGCCTTCAACATCATGACCGGCTTCCTGAAGCCGACCCAGGGCCGGGTGGTGTTCGCCGGCCGCGACCTCGCCCAGACCCGGCCCAACGAGATCACCCGCCTGGGCCTCGCCCGCACCTTCCAGCGCACCAGCGTGTTCGCGGACGACACGGTGACGGACAATGTGATGATCGGCCTCAGCCGCCACGGCGGCCGGGGCCTCCTGGATGGCGTCTGGCCCACGCCCGCCGCCCGCGCGGCCGAGCGGGCGGCGCGGGCACGGGCGGAGGAGATCATCGATCTGGTGGGCCTGTCCCATCGCGCCGGGGAAATGGCGGGCGCCCTGTCCTATGGCGAGCAGCGCCTCGTTGGCTTCGCCCTGGCGCTCGCCACCGCGCCGCGCATGCTGCTGCTGGATGAACCGGTGTCGGGCATGAACGCCTCGGAGACCCAGGCGTTCGTGCGCCTGGTGCGCAAGGTGCGGGCCTCGGGCGTCACCCTGCTGCTGGTGGAGCACGACATGCCCATGGTGATGGAGGTCTCCGACCGCATCGTCTGCCTCAGCTACGGGCGGCTGATCGCGGAAGGCGCGCCGGCGGAGATCCGCGCCGACCCGGCCGTCATCGAGGCCTATCTCGGCAAGAGCGCGGCCCGGTTGGAGCCCAAGGAGGTGGCCCATGCTTGAGATTTGCGACCTGACCTGTGGCTATGGCCCGGTGACGGCCCTGCGTGGCATCTCGCTCACGGTGGAGCGCGGCCAGCTGGTGGCGCTGGTGGGCGCCAACGGCGCCGGCAAGTCCACGACCCTGCGCGCCATTTCCGGCCTCGTGCCGGTGCGCTCGGGCGCGATCCGCCTCGACGGGGAGGACGTGACCCACGCCGGCCCGCAGAAGATGCTGCGCCTCGGCGTCGCCCACTGCCCGGAGGGCCGGCGGGTGTTCCCGCACATGAGCGTCGCCGACAACCTCGCCATGGGCGCCTATCTGCGCGCCAGCGACGCCAGCCTGCGGGAGGACTATGCGCGCATCTACGACACCTTCCCGCGCCTCGCCGAGCGCCGCCACCAGATGGCCGGCACCCTCTCCGGCGGCGAACAGCAGATGCTGGCCATCGGCCGGGCGCTCATGTCGCGCCCGCGCCTCGTCCTGTTCGACGAGCCCTCGCTCGGCCTTGCGCCCAACATCGTGGAGCAGATGTTCACCATCATCAGTTCCATCCGCGATGCCGGCACCACCGTGCTGCTGGTGGAGCAGAATGCCTTCGCGGCGCTGGAGCTGTGTGACTACGCCTATCTGCTGGAGGCCGGACGCATCGTGAAGGCGGGGGAGGGGGCGCGGCTGATCGACGATCCCCATGTGCGCGCGGCCTATCTCGGCGGCTGAGCGCCGGCCGCGAGATCACGGGCGGGGCCGGCACGATCCGGTCCCGCCCTTTTTCATGCCTGTTCTGTCGGCGTAAAAAAAAGGCCGGCGCCCAAGGCGCCGGCGGGTCGTTCAGGGGCTGCGCGGGCCGAACGCGGCACCCGCTCAGGACGGCAGGCGCTGGGCCGCCTCGCGGATGGCTTTGAGCACCTTGTGCTGGAGGGCGATGAAGTCCTCGCTCTCCACGATGTCCGGCGTGCGCGGGCGCGGCAGGCCCACATGGAAGGTCTCGCGCACGCGGCCGGGGCCGATGCCCATCACCACGATGCGATCGGAAAGGTAGACCGCCTCCTCCACGTCATGGGTCACGAACAGCACGGTCAGTTTGTGCTGCTCCCACACCTCGATCAGCAGCGCCTGCATCTGCTGGCGGGTAAGGGCGTCGAGGGCGCCGAAGGGCTCGTCCATGAGCAGCATCTTCGGCCGGTAGGACAGGGCGCGGGCGATGGCCACGCGCTGCTTCATGCCGCCGGACAGCTCGCTGGGATAGGCATCGGCGAAATGCTCCAGCTTCACCAGGGCGATATGCTCCTGCGCCACGCGGCGGCGTTCGGCCGCTTCCATGCCGGCGGCCTGGAGCGCGAACTCCACGTTCTGCCGGGCGGTGAGCCAGGGAAGGAGCGTATAGGACTGGAACACCACGCCCCGGTCGAGCCCGGCCTCGAACACCGGCGCGCCGTCGATGCGCACGGGCGAATAGTCCCCCGCGCCGGCGGTGGGGTCGTCGAAGGTCTCCAGCCCGGCGACGATGGAGAGCAGGGTGCTCTTGCCGCAGCCCGAGGTGCCCACCAGCGACACGAACTCGTTGGTGGCGAGGTCGAGATTGATGTCGCGCAGGATCTCCTTCTGCTGCGCGCCGGTCCCGAAGCTCTTGTTGAGATGGCGGATCTCCAGCTTCGGGGCGTTGTCGGAAATGGCGGGCGCGGGCGCGGTCATCGTCCCCTCGTGGTGTAGCGGAAGAGGTGGGTGGCGGCCGCCTTCATGAGCTGGTCGGTGACGAGGCCGAGCAGGCCGAGCAGCAGGATGTAGCCGAAGATGGTGTTGGTCTGGAAAAACCGCTGCGCCACCACGATGCGGTAGCCGAGGCCCGAGGTCGCGGCCACCAGCTCCGCCACCACCAGCCAGGTCCACGCCCAGCCGAGGCTGATGCGCAGTGTGTCCCAGATGCCGGGCATGGCGCTGGGCAGCACGATGCGGCGGATGATCCTGGCATCCGAGAGGCCGAGCGTGCGGCCGAGGCCGATGAAATCCTTCGGCACGCGCTTCACCACGTCCATCACCAGCAGCACCTGCTGGAAGAAGGTGCCGATGAAGATGATGAGGAATTTCTGCGCATCCCCCGTGCCCACCCACAGGATGGACAGCGGCACGAAGGCCACCACCGGCATGTAGCGCACGAAGTCCACCAGCGGCTCGATGGCGGCTTCCCAGGTGAAGTAGCTGCCCACCAGCAGGCCCAGCGGAATGGCCAGGGCGGAGGCGATGAGGAAGCCCACCGCGATGCGGTAGATGGAGACGCCCATGTCGGTCCAGAGCGTGCCGTCCGCCGCGAGCTTGCCGAGCTGGGCGATGACGCTCCCGGGGGAAGGCAGGAAGATGGGCCGCACCACGCCGGCCGCCGCAGCGGTGACCCAGGCGAGGGCGATGGCCGCGAACACCGCGAAGGCGATGCCCACGAAGCGGCTGCGGCTGATGGGGACGCGCAGCCCTCCGCGCCGCCTTGCGCGGCGGCGCGGACCGGTGCCGGTGGACGGCGGGGCGGCGTTCGGGGTCAGGTTCATGGCGGGTGGAGCCACGCGCGCTTCGCCTGTGCTGGGGCCGCTGAGGCCGCCGTCCAGGGCCGTCACGGGACGGCCTTCACGAAATCGACGATGACGATGTCGCCCGCCGCCACCGGCTTCTCCAGCAGGCCGGCCTTCTGCGAGGCATCGGCCACGTCGCCGAGGGTCTTGGTGGAGAAGGCGCCCGGCAGGGCGTCCTTGTTCTGGGCCATGGAGTAGAACACCACGCCGTCGAACGCGGTCTTCAGTTCGTCCACGCTGGCGCCCACCGCCTTGGCGATGATGGCGCGCCCGCCGGCCACATCCGCATTATAGTCCTTGAGCGCGGCGTCCCACGCCTTGATGAGCGCCAGTACCTGGCCGGGCTTCTTCTTCAGCACGTCCTCGCGCACCACCAGCACGTCGGAGATGAGGCCGGGGTTGACGCCGGCCGTGTAGAGCAGCTTCAGCTTGGAATCCTGCTGCAGGGCGGTGGAGAGATACGGCTCATAGGTGACGGCCACCGGCACCTGACCGGCGATGAGCGCGCCGCCGGCATTGGCGGCGGGCATGGGCACCTGCTCGATATCGGTGATGGACATGCCGTTGGCGGCCAGCGCGTATTGCAGCAGCACGTCGGAGGTGGCGCCCTGCTCGTAGGCCACCTTCTTGCCCTTCAGGTCCTTGATGGAGCCGATCTCGGGGGTGGAGAGGATGGCGTCGGCGGTGGTGGAGACGTCCAGCAGGGCGACGATCTTGATGGGCAGCCCCGCCGCCTTCATGCTCAGCGCCGCATTGGTGGGCACCGCCGCCACGTCGAGCGCGCCGCTCGCCACCGCCGCGTTGATGTCCTTCTGCTCGACGAAATTCTCTATTCTGACGTGGGACAGGCCCTCCTTCTTGTAAAGGCCCTTCTCAGCCGCGATGTGCAGCGGGCCATAGCCCAGCCAGGGCTGCACGCCCACGGTGAGGGCGCCGGCCTCGGGCTTGGCCGGAATCTCGGCGGCGCGCGCCGGCAGCGCGGCGAAGGCGACGAACGCCGCGAACATGGCGCTCTTCATGATCTGGGCAGACATCATGCGAAACGGTCCTGTGTTGGGCTGCGTGCTGGCAGCGTTGAAAGGATTTTGAGAGAGATCAGAAGGAAAACTCGCGCCGGCCCATCTGGATGGTGATCCATTTCTGCTCGGTCAGCTCTTCCCAGGAGGAACGCCCGCCCTCGCGGCCGAAGCCGGAGTTCTTCACGCCACCGAACGGCACGTGGGGCTCATCCGAGATGGTGCAGTCGTTCACGTGCACCATGCCGGATTCCAGCCGCAGCGAGAGGTCGAACGCCTTCTGCAGGTCGTTGGTGATGACGGCGGCGGAGAGGCCGTAGGCGGTGTCGTTGGCCACCTTCAGCGCCTCCTCGGAATCCGCCACGCGGATGAGCGAGACCACGGGGCCGAAGCTCTCCTCGTGGTAGATGCGCATCTCCTCGGTCACGCCGGTGAGCACGGTGGGCTGGAAGTAGCGGCCGGCGTGGGTGCCGCCGGTGAGCACCTGGGCGCCCTTGGCGGTGGCGTCCGCCAATTGGGCGTCGATGAAGGCGCACTGGCTCTCGCGGATCAGCGGGCCGATGACGGAGGTGGCCTCGCGCGGGTGGCCCACCGGCACGCCCTTGGCCTTGGCCACGAAGCGCTCCACGAAGGCGTCGAAGACGGGGGCTTCCACGATCACCTTGGAATTGGCCATGCACACCTGCCCCTGGTGCAGGAACACGCCGAAGGCAGCGGCGTTCACCGCATAGTCGAGGTCGGCGTCCTTCAGCACGATCAGCGGGCTCTTGCCGCCCATTTCCAGGCAGAACTTCTTGAGGTTCCTGGCCGCCTCCACCGCCAGATGGCGGCCGGTGCGGGTGGAGCCGGTGAAGGTGACGACCTTCACGCGCGGGTCGGCCATCATGATGTCGCCCACCTCGGCGGGCACGCCCGGCACCACGTTCAGCACGCCCGCCGGCAGGCCGGCCTCCTCGAACACATCGGCGATGAGGGCGCCGGAGATGGGCGTCTCCTCGGAGGGCTTGAGCACGAAGGTGTTGCCCGCCGCCAGCGCGAACGCGATCTTCTTCATGGAGAGCAGGAAGGGCGAGTTGAAGGGCGCGATGCCCGCCACCACGCCCAGCGGCCGGCGCACGGACAGGGAGATCTGCCCCGGCTGGGTCACGGGCATGGTCTCGCCCATCACGTGGCGCACGTCGCCGGCGGCGCTGCGCAGGCAGTCGGTGACGTAGTCGATCTCCCACAGGGCCTTGTTGAACACCGAGCCGCACTCGTCGATCAGCATGTCGCGGATCTCCGGGGTGCGCCGCTCGATCACCTCGGCGACCTTGAGGAGCATCTTCTCGCGGGTGCTGGCGAGGCTCAATCCCCACTGCGCGAAGGCCGCGTGGGCGGCATCAATGGCGCGCGTCACCTCCTCGGCGCCCGCCTGCTGGGTGCGGGCGAACAGGCTGCCGTCGGCGGGGTTGAGGCTGTCGGCGGTGATGTTGCGGCTGGAGGCCACCCAGGCGCCGTCGATGAACAGCTTGTAGGTGCGCACGCCGTCGATGACGTCGTAGGAAGCGGGATTCATGCGGGGGCTCCGTCGCGTTCCGGGGCTTTCAGGGAGAGGGAGGAGGAGAGGTCGCGGGCGATCAGCTCCGCCGCGCGCTCGCCGATGAGCACGCAGGGCGCCAGCGTGTTGCCGCCGGAGATGGCGGGCATGATGGAGCCATCCGCCACCCGCAGGCCGGCGATGCCGTGGACCTTCAGCGACCCGTCCACCACCGACAGGGCGTCGCGGCCCATTTTGGCGGTGCAGGTGGCGTGGAAATAGGTGCCGGCGGCGTTGCGCAGGAAGGTCACCATCTCCTCCGGCGCCAGCGGGCCCGGCATCAGCTCGCGCTTCACGAACGGCCGCAGGGCTTCCGAATGGCCCATGGCGCGGCAGATCTCGATGCAGCGGATGAGGGCTTTCACATCCTCCTCCGCGCTCAGGAAGTTGGCCTCGATGCGCAAGGGGGCGTCGGGGCCGGCGCCGGTCAGCAGCACCTGGCCGCGGCTTTTGGGGCGCAGCAGGCCGGGGGCGAGGGTGAAGGCGCGGGCGGGGTCCACCGGCAGGTCATAGGCCGGCCGGGTGATCTCGGAGCCGAAGGCGCACTCCTCCAGCATGGGCTGAAGGTCAGGCGCGGGGAGCGAGGGGTCGCTCTTGCAGAAGAAGGTGAATTCGGCCGAGTTGTTGCGAGGCGGCTCGGGGGTGCGATACTCGAACACGCAGCCGGCGACCAGGATGTGATCCTGCAGATTCTGCCCCACGCCGGGCAGGTGCCGGGCGAGCGGAATGCCGAAGGCCGCGAGGTGCGCCGCGTCGCCCACGCCCGACTGCATGAGCACCTTGGCGGTGTTGATGGCGCCCAGCGACAGCACCACCTCGTGCCGGGCGCGGACCGTGTGGCCGGCGCCGGCATGGTCGAACGCCACCGCCGTGGCGCGCCCGTTCTCGATCACCACGCGCCGCACGCGGGCGCCGGTGACCACCGTCAGGTTCCCCTGGTGGCGGCGCGGCGCCACATAGGCGGAGGCGGTGGTGATGCGCGAGCCGTCGCGCGCGATGTTCACGTTGGCGATGGCGGCGCAGCCGTCGCCGGCCACGGCTTCGGCATTGTGGTCGGCCACCTTGGGAATGCCCTGCTCGCCCGCCGCCTCCAAGAGGCCGTGCACCACCGGCACCGGGTCTTCCGGCAGGGTGATGCGCATGGGGCCGCCGGTGCCGCGCAGGGGCGAGGCCGGGCCGTCCCAGTCCTCGATGCGCTTGTAGATGGCGACGGCGGAGTCATAGCTCCAGCCGTCGTCGCCGCTCTCGGCCGCCCACAGGTCGAAATCGCTCTTGTGGCCGCGGGCCCAGACGAGGCCGTTGATGGCCGAGCCGCCGCCCATCACCCGCCCCATGGGCAGCGGCGCACGGCGCCCGTTGAGCCCGGCGCAGGGTTCGGAGCGGAAATCCCAGTCGCGCTCGGAGGCGATGTTGCGCATCCAGATCCTGGGGTTGCGCACCTCGTCCACGTCGCCTTCGCCGCCCGCTTCCAGCAGCAGCACCTTCAGGTGCGGATCGGCCGCCAGCCGGCCCGCCACCACGCAGCCGGCGGCGCCGCCGCCGCAGATCACAATATCGAAGCCTTCCTCGAAGGCCGTCGCGTCAGCCATGGGCAGTTTCCCGAGACTTGTCCGCCGGTGCGGAAATTCGTCAGTATACCGCCTAGTTTATTGCATGCACCGTGCCATGTGCCTGTGCCGGGGACACCGCGCGTGATGGTGCAAGGGGTTGCGGCATCGCTTCGCGCTCGGCGGGCATCCGCGCGCCGCCCTGGCGGGCATTTGCCTGCCCAGGAGATACGCATAACACGTCGCTTTTGCGTGCAGCGTGTCGGGTGGTGGTCAAATTTCGCCCAGGCCCAGCCGCCGCCCGAATGCGGCGGGCGGTTCAGTCCTCGCCCGGCCCGCCGACGGGGGAGCGGCTGACGTCGTTGTTGGCGGCCACCAGCAGCCGCAGGGCTTTCAGGAAGCGCTGGCGCTCCGGTGGCGGCAGGGCTTCCACGGTGCGCTCATGGGCCCGCGCGGCGCCTTCCTGCACCCGCTCCAGCAGGGCGCGGCCGGCGTCGGTCAGTTCCGCCAGCTTCATGCGTTTGTCGCGGGGCGAGACCGCGCGCGTCAACAGGCCTCGGGCTTCCAGGCGCGCCGCCACGTCGGCGATGTTGGTGCGGTCGAGGCCCACGGCGCGGGACAGGGCGATCTGTTCCGCCGCGCCGATCTGGTCCAGGGCGGTGAGCACCGAATATTGCACCGGGGTGATGCCCTCGGCGGCGCATTCCTCGGCGAACAGGGCCACGTGAATCTGGTGCAGGCGGCGGATGAGGAAGCCGGGGCGCTCCTCCAGGTCGCGGATGCGCCAGTCGGCGGGGGGCGTGCCGGCCCGGCGGCCGCGCGCGGGGCGGGGCGGGCCGTCCGCATCGGCGGGGGGTGCTTTCACCATGGGGTCGGGCCCTTCCCGCCCGCGCGGCTGGCGCGGGTGTCCCACGGTGCCGGGCAATGAAGCCGCCGGTTGGCCGGCCCTCGACGGGTACACCGAAACGGCGCCGGGAGCCAGCCCGGGGCCGGTGGATCTGCCGCTGCGGGACAGTCAGGAACTGCCCTGGGACTCGCGGGCGATGACGGTGCGATTGCGCCCGCCGTGCTTGGCCGCATAGAGCGCCCGGTCGGCGGCGTCCACCAGATGGGCATAATCGGGGTGGCCGTCGTAGGCGGCGACGCCGATGGAGGCGGTGACCTGGATGTGGTTGCCGTCCGACAGCCGCAATTGGCGTTCGGCCAGCCGGGTGCGCACCCGCTCGGCGATCTCGTGGCCGTCGTCGATGCCGGTTTCCACCAAGGCGATCAGGAATTCCTCGCCGCCATAGCGGAACACGAAGTCGTTGAAGCGCACGGTGTCCATGACCACGTCGGCGACCTGCTGCAGGATCAGGTCGCCGGTGGCGTGCCCCCAGTGGTCGTTGATGTGCTTGAAGTGATCGATGTCCACCATCAGCAAGGTGAAGGGGGCCCCGGTGCGGCTGGCGATGGAGACCTCGCGGCCGAGAATGGTGGGCAGGAAGCGGCGGTTGAGGGCGCGGGTGAGGGAGTCGCGCCCGCCCTCGACCCCGGCCACGCTCTGGAACAGGTCGCCCAGGACGAACTTGATCTCGTCCACCTGGGTGCGCAGCCGCGCCAGCTGCGCGCGCATGTCCTCCGGCCCCTTGCGCCGGGCTTCCTGCAGCTTGGGCAGGATGATGGCGTCGATCTGGTGCAGGTTGCTGTGAATGGTGTCGAGCCCGTCCGAGCCCTGGAACATCAGGCCGGCGCGGTGGTGCAGCCACAGCCCGAACGGGGATTTGCCGAGCGGCACCAGGGCCGTGTTGGAAACATCGTCGAGCAGCGGGAACAGCACCGATTGCAGCCAGTCCATGAGGGCGGCATTCTGCGTCTCGCGGGTCAGGGACACGTCCTGCCCCACCGCGAACAGGCGGAAGGCCTCGTCCACCTTGGCGCGCCGCACGCTGCCTTGCATGTAGGCCTCGCTCATGAGGCCCATGGCCCAGTCCATGCGGGCGTCCACGAAGATTATGGTCGCAGCCAGGGTGGCGCGGTCGAGATCGCTTTCAACCAGTAGCTTCGCGATTTCCGCCTTGAGCAGCGTCGCGCCGCGGATGACGAGGCCGAGCGGCAGCTTGATCCGCGCATGCACCTCGCCGATCTTGCGCTGGGTTTCGGCATCGGCTTCGCCGAACAGGTCGCCCAGCCACGCGCGAAGGGAATGGATGAGGCGGGTCTCGACCATCTGGTGGCTGAGGAAGGCGGCGGCGTCCGCATCCTCCAGGAAGGTGTCGTAGAAGATTTCCACCAGCCGGGGCGCGTGGCTGGCGATGAGCTGATCGATGGCGGACCGCAGGTCGTCGGGGGCCTCGGGGCGCGCGTGCCAGAGGGGAGCGGCGCGGCCGAGGTCTGGGCTCTGCATCTTGAACACCTTCGTGTGAAAGCGGCGGCGCCGGAAGCGGGCGGTCGACACGCCCCTCGATCCGCCTGTCTCCGATCGCGCGCGGGACGCTCCGACGATATGGATCGCCAGGCGCAAAGCGCAAGCGCCTGGCGCCACCGCGTGCCGGAGCGGGCGGGGCTCGGGTCCCGCGGGGGCGGCGGGCTGGCGGCGCGGGGAGAGCGATCCGGCCGCAATAACCGCCGGGACTGCGCCCGTCGGCCATCCTCTGGCGTGTCACGCCGCGCTTAAGCCACGCGAGCCCACTGCCCCTGTCTCCAGATGCAGCTTTGTCCAACAGGGGAATTCATGCGGGTGTTTCGGAAGGCGGTATTCATTTGTTGGATTGAAGGTGTGGTTTCTTCGACTCTTCAAACATATTGATGTAAATCAATATGTTATATTTATATCCCAAATAGGGTGGGTGCATAATCTGCGATCTTCTGTCTCAGGGGGCCGCGCGCCAGTGCGGGGTGCAAGTGCGGGGTGCAAGTGCAGGGTGCCGTTCCGGGGCGTCTGGCGGCGGCATCCCCCGCTGTCCGCGTCAGCCGGAACCGGCGCGCCAGCGCAGGAATTCATGCACCGCCGGGGATTGTTCGCGCAGGCGGTAGATCATGTACACATCGGCGACGAGGTGCGGCGTCACCGGGCGGAAGACCACGTCATCGCTGGTGAACCGGGCGGTGGAGGCGGGCACCAGGGCGACGCCGAAGCCGGCGGCGATGAGGCTCGGGATGGATTGCGAATCCACCACCTGCTGCGAAACCCGGGGCAGGAAGCCGGCTTCCACGCAACTGCGCTGGATATAGCGCGCGAATTCCGAGGAATCGGGGTGCAGCATCACATGCTCATCCTCGGCAAGGTCCGCAAGCCGCACCGCCGGCGTCCCGGCCAGCCGGTGGCCGAGGGGCAGGATGACCGCGAGGGTCTCGCGCCAGGCCAGGGTGCAGCCGAGATCGGGATGGCGCGCCACCGATCGGTCGAGGGTGATGTCGGTGCGGTTGAAGCTGATGTCGGTGCGATGCTCCAGCACGTCGCGCACCTGCAGGGCGGGGGCCTGCTCAGAGATGACCGTGCGCACCTGTGGGGCGTGGCGCCGGTAGTCGGCCAGCCAGCCGGCGAGGCCGCCGCGCAGGATGGTGCCGGTGGCGCCGATCTCGATCTTGCCCGATTGCCCGGCGCCCACCGACATCACCTGCTGCTGGGCGCGCTCGGCCTGGGCGAGAAGGGCGCGGGCCTGCATCTCCAGTTCCTGGCCGGCGGGGGTCAGTTCCACCCGGCGGCTGGTGCGGGTGAACAGGCGGGTGCGCAGCCCGGCTTCCAGCTGGGCGATGGCCTGCGACAGCGGCGGCTGGGACATGTGCAGGCGCCGCGCGGCGCGGGTGAAGGAGAGGTCCTCCGCCACGGCCAGGAAGTAGCGCAGCTGCCGTAGGTCCATATCCATTTCATATCAATCTAGTTCAATCATATATTGGACATATTCATATTGCGGCGCGACATTGGGCGCAACGGTCGGCGGCGGGGGCGAACCCCGTCGGAACGGCCGGCCTTCCAGTCATTCGGGGATATGAGGACCGCTTTCATGACCATGTTCATGCGTGTTGCCGCCACCTGCGCGGCGCTTGCCTTTTCCAGCGCCATCTTCGCCACCGCCGTGCCGGCCGCCGCCGATACCCTGGCCGAGATTGAAAAGGCCAAGGTGATCCGCATCGCCGTGCCGCAGGATTTCGCGCCCTTCGGCTCGGTCGGGCCGGACCTGCAGCCGCGCGGCTATGACATCGACATGGCCAACTACATCGCCAAGCAAATGGGGGTGAAAGCGGAGCTGGTGCCGGTGACCAGCGCCAACCGCATCGCCTATCTGCAGACCCACAAGGTCGATCTCGTCATTTCCAGCCTCGGCCGCAATCCCGAGCGGGAGAAGGTGATCGACTTCTCGGTGCCCTATGCCCCGTTCTTCTCCGGCGTCTACGGCCTGAAGGGCGACGGCGTGGCCGATGCCGCCGGCCTTGCCGGCAAGACCGCCGGCGCCACGCGCGGCTCCATCGAGGAGCAGGAGTTGACCAAGCTCGTGCCCGCCAGCGCCACGGTGAAGCGCTACGAGGACAACAACGCCACCGTTTCCGCCTTCATTTCCGGCCAGGTGGATTTCATCGCCACCGGCAACACCGTGGCCGCCGCGGTGGCGGAGAAGAGCCCGAGCCGCAAGCCCGAGCTGAAGTTCATCATCAAGAACAGCCCGTGCTACGTGGGCCTCAACAAGGACGAGCCGGCGCTGCTGGCCAAGGTCAACGACATCATCGCCAAGGCGAAGGCCGACGGCACGCTCGCCAAGTTCTCCGAGACCTGGCTGAAGGCGCCCCTGCCGGCGGATTTCTGATCGCGCGCCCTCCAGCACACCGGGGGACGTCGTCATGATCCAGCAGCTCAATTTCGGCGACCTCGTGCCCTATTGGGACGTGTTCGCCCGGGGACTGGTGTTCACCATCGTCCTCACCCTCACCTCCACCGTGGCGGGGCTTGCCCTGGGCACGGCGGGGGCCTGGGCCCGCACCTTCGGGCCCCGCTGGGCCGGGGCGCTGACCCGGGGCTATGTGGAAGTCATCCGCAACACCCCCTTCATCGTGCAGCTCTTCTTCATCTTCTTCGGGCTGCCGGCGCTGGGCGTGAAGCTTTCGGAAGACGTGGCGGCCTTCCTCGCGATGGTCATCAATCTCGGCGCCTATTCCACCGAGATCCTGCGCGCCGGGGTCGAGGCGGTGCCCAGGGGACATCTGGAGGCGGGTGCTTCGCTCGCTATGAGCCGGTGGGAGATCTTCCGCTATGTCGTGCTCAAGCAGGCGGTGATGAAGGTTTATCCGGCCCTGTCCTCGCAGATCATCATCGTCATGCTCGGCTCGGCGGTGGTGTCGCAGATCTCGGCAGAGGATCTGACCTACGCGGCCAATTTCATCCAGTCCCGCAACTTCCGCGCCTTCGAGGTCTACATCGTGGCCGCGGGTCTCTATCTCCTGCTCGCCATCGCCCTGCGCGCGCTGCTGCGCGGTCTCGGCCGGGCGATGTTTCCGAAAGGGTGAGCGCCATGAGCGACTTCAGCTTCTGGATCATCCTGCAGAACCTGCTGCTGGCGACGCGCTGGACCATTCTCCTGTCCCTCATCGCCTTCGTCAGCGGCGGCATCGTGGGCGTGATGGTTCTTCTTGCCCGCGTCTCCCACCATCGGGCGCTGCGGGTGGTGTCGGGGGGGTATATCGAGCTGTTCCAGGGTACGCCGCTGCTCATGCAGCTGTTCCTGTTCTTCTTCGGTGTCGCCCTGTTCGGCATCGAGGTCAGCCCCTGGGTGGCGGCCTGGCTGGCACTCACCTTCTGGACCTCGGCCTTCCTGTCCGAGATCTGGCGCGGCTGCGTGGAGTCCATTCCCAAGGGCCAGTGGGAGGCCTCCGAGAGCCTGGCGCTCTCCTATTGGGAACAGATGCGCTACGTGATCCTGCCCCAGGCCCTGCGCATCGCGGTGGCACCCACGGTCGGCTTCTCGGTGCAGGTGGTGAAGGGCACGGCGCTGGCCTCCATCATCGGCTTCGTGGAACTCACCAAGGCCGGGACCATGCTCAACAACGTCACCTTCCGGCCGTTCCTGGTCTATTCTTTGGTGGCGCTGATCTACTTCGCCCTTTGCTTTCCTCTGTCCTGGTATTCCAAACGTCTGGAGGGTCGCCTCAATGTCGCTCGTTAGCATCAAGGACGTGCGCAAGAGCTATGGCGCGCAAGAGGTCCTCAAGGGCGTGTCGCTGGAGATCGGCCGCGGCGACGTGGTGGCCATCATCGGCCGCTCCGGCTCCGGCAAGAGCACCCTGCTGCGCTGCATCAACGGGCTGGAAACCTACCAGTCCGGGGCCATCACGGTGGACGGCATGGCGGTGGGCGACGGCAAGACCGACCTGCGCACCCTGCGCCGGCATGTCGGCATGGTGTTCCAGCAGTTCAATCTGTTTCCCCATCTCACGGCCGGCGAGAACATCATGCTCGCGCCCACGGTGGTGGTGAAGGAGCAGAAGGGCGAGGCCCGCGCGGTGGCGGAAAGCCTGCTGGAGAAGGTGGGCCTCGCCGGCAAGTTCGATGCCTATCCCAGCCAGCTGTCGGGCGGCCAGCAGCAGCGGGTGGCCATCGCCCGCTCGCTCGCCATGCGGCCGACCGTGCTGCTGTGCGACGAGATCACCTCCGCCCTCGATCCGGAGCTGGTCAACGAGGTGCTGAAGGTGGTGGAGCGCCTGGCCAGCGAGGGCATGACGCTCATCCTCGTCACCCACGAGATGCGCTTTGCCCGCGACGTGGGCACCAAGCTGGTGTTCATGCACCAGGGCCGGGTGCATGAGGAAGGCTCGCCCAGGGCGCTGTTCGCCCAGCCGGGGACGCCGGAACTGGCGCAGTTCGTGGGCAGCCAGCACTAGGCGGGGTCGCGCGGCGGCGACACCGGTTCGCGTGGCGAACATGCGGCGCGGTCCAGGCGTGGCGCGTTGGCCGTGAGCCGAGGCGAGCGGAAAACGCACCCGCGCCAGCCCGTCCCCGGCGCCGCCACTCCGCGCCGTCGGCATTTCATTCAAGGCTTTGGATCTGCTCCGCGTGCGCCGCGGAGCGGCAACGGGCGCTCCTGCCCGCCGGGAGGACAGCATGATACGGGGAGAGAACGTGACCGAGCATCGCCCCCACGCGGCGCCTGCCCAGATGGCGGCGCGCATTGTCGAACGCATCGCGGAACTGGCCGACATCAGCGAGCGTGAAGGAGAGGTGACCCGCGTCGCCTTTTCCCCGGAACATCGCCGGGCGGCCGATCTGATCCTGGGCTGGATGCGCGAGGCCGGCATGGCCGCGCACCTGGACGAGATCGGCAACGTGGTGGGCCGCTACGAGGCCGCGACGCCGGGAGCCCCGGCGCTCATGGTGGGATCGCATTACGACACCGTGCGCAATGCCGGCAAATGGGACGGTCCGCTCGGCGTCATCACCGGCATCGAGTGCGTGGCGGCGCTGGCCGCCGCCGGCCTGCGCCTGCCCCATGCCATCGAGGTGGTGGGCTTCTGCGACGAGGAGGGCGTCCGCTTTTCCTCCACCCTGATCGGCAGCCGCGCCGTGGCCGGGACCTTCGACGAGGGCACGCTGGAGGCGAAGGATGCCCAGGGCATCAGCGTGCGCGACGCCATGGCGGCGTTCGGGCTCGATCCGCGCCGCATCCGCCGGGCGGCGCACCGGCGCGCCGATGTGCTCGCCTACCTGGAACTGCACATCGAACAGGGACCGGTGCTGGAGGCGGAACGGCTGCCGGTGGGCGTGGTCACCGCCATCAGCGGCGCCACCCGCTTCAAGGTGGAGCTGGACGGCATGGCTGGCCATGCCGGCACGGTGCCCATGACCCTGCGGCGCGACGCGCTGGCGGGCGCCGCCGAGTGCGTGCTGGCGATGGAGGCATTGGCCCAGGCCGGCATCGGCGTGGTGGGCACGGTGGGGCAGATGGAGGTGGCGCCCGGCGCCACCAACGTCATTCCCGGCCGGGCGGTCTTCACCATCGACATTCGCGCCGCCGACGATGTCCAGCGCCGCGAGACCGTGTCCGACGTGGTGGACGCCATCGACGAGATCGCCGCGCGCCGCGGCCTCAAGGCGCGCATCACCAAGACCCATGAGAACGGCACCGCCCAGTGCGCGCCGTGGCTCAAGGCGCAGGTGGCCCAGGCCATCGCCGGTGCCGGCCACCGGGTGCTGGAGCTGCCCAGCGGCGCCGGCCACGACGGCATGGCCATGATCGACCTTGCCGACATCGCCATGATCTTCGTGCGCTGCCGGGGCGGCATCAGCCACCACCCCGCGGAGCATGTGGACGACCAGGATGTGGCGGCGGGCGCCGAGGTTCTGCTCGCGGCGCTCACCGGCTTCCGGCCGCGCTGAGCCGGACGCGGCGGCGGCGCGCCGCCGCGTCGTGAGGGCCGATGCCAAAGGCTCATGAGCCTTTGGTCAAGCCTGCGCGGCGCTTGAGCGGACCCACCGGCACCGGTCGAAGACCGGGGCCGGTGGTGTCAGGAGACCTTGCGGATGGCGTCGGCGACCCGGTCGGCGAGCTCGGCGATCTGCGCCGGCTCGATGACGAGGGGCGGGGAGAGCGCCAGCACGTCGCCGGTGGCGCGGATCAGCGCGCCCTTTTGGAAGCAGTCGAGGAACACCTCGTAGGCGCGCGCGCCGGGGGCGCCGGGGCGGGGCTGAAGCTCGATGCCGGCGACCAGGCCGATGGTGCGGATGTCGATGACATGGGGCAGGCCCTTCAGGGCATGCATGGTGTCCTGCCAGGTCTGCGCCAGCGCGCCGCCGCGGGTGAGCAGGTTCTCTTCCGCATAGATCTCGAGGGTGGCGAGGCCGGCGGCGCAGGCCACCGGATGGCCCGAATAGGTGTAGCCGTGGAACAGCTCGATGGCGTTCTCCGGCCCGGTCATCAGGGCATCGTGCACGGCGCGCTTCACGAACACGGCACCCATGGGAATGGTGCCGTTGGTGATGCCCTTGGCGGTGGTCACGAGGTCCGGCACCACGCCGAAATAATCGGTGGCGAACGGCGCGCCGACACGGCCGAAGCCGGTGATGACCTCATCGAAGATGAGCAGGATGCCATGGCGCGTGGCGATGTCGCGCAGCCGCTCCAGATAGCCTTTCGGCGGCAGGATCACGCCGGCGGAGCCGGACATGGGCTCGACGATGACGGCGGCGATGGTCTCCGCCCCGTTGAGCGCGACCAGGCGCTCCAGGTCGTCGGCCAGCTCCACGCCGTGCTCCGGCAGGCCCTTGGTGAAGGCGTTGCGGGAGATGTCCAGGGTGTGGCGCATGTGGTCCGCGGGAATCTGCGGGAACACGCGGCGGTTGTTGACGAGGCCGCCCACCGAGATGCCGCCGAAGCCGACGCCGTGATAGCCCTTTTCCCGGCCGATGACGCGGGTGCGGGTGCCCTGGCCGATGGCGCGCTGGTAGGCGATGGCGATCTTCAGCGCCGTGTCCACCGATTCCGAGCCGGAGCCGGTGAAGAACACCCGGTCGAGCTGGGCCTCGGGACCGCCGGGGGCGACGGCGGCAAGCTTCTCGGCGAAGTCGAAGGCGATGGGGTGGCCCATGTTGAAGCAGGGCGCGTAATCCATGGTGGAGAGCTGGCGTTCCACCGCCTCGGCGATGCGGCGGCGGCCGTGGCCGGCATTCACGCACCACAGGCCGGCGGTGCCGTCCAGCAGGCGGCGACCGTCGTCGGTGGTGTAATGCATGCCCTCCGCCGCCGCGAGCAGGCGCGGCGCCGCCTTGAACTGCCGGTTGGCGGTGAACGGCATCCAATAATTGGCAAGGCTCGGCGTGTTCGGCGTGGCCACGGTCATAATGATCCCCTGTCTCAAGGCGAAAGCAGCCAGAGCACGCGCGGGAATGCGCAACAAGTCCTTTTCTGGGTTTCCGCAAACCCTTGAAAAGAGGCATGCTGGATGCGACGTGTTGCGTATGTCGCAACAACTGCAACAGGCGGGGGAGGGCCGGGCGTGGCGGAGGACCTGGGCGGACGGCTGCGGTATGTGCGCGAGCTGCACAAGCTGTCCCAGCGCGAGCTGGCGAAACGGGTGGGGGTGGCCAATTCCACCATTTCGCTGATCGAGGCGAACAAGAGCAACCCCTCGGTGGGCGCGCTGAAGCGCGTGCTCGACGGCATCCCCATTTCGCTCGCCGATTTCTTCGCCATCGTGCCGGCCCCGCCCCGGAAGGCGTTCTACCGCGCGGATGAGCTGGTGGAGATCGGCAAGGGGCCGATCTCGTTTCGTCTCGTGGGCGACAGCCTGTTCGGGCGCAGCCTGCAGATTTTGAAGGAATGCTACCAGCCCGGCGCCGATACCGGGGTGATTCCCCTGGAGCACGACGGCGAGGAGGGCGGCATCGTGCTCAGCGGCCGCCTGGAGGTGACGGTGGGCACCGAGCGCGCCATCCTCGGTCCCGGCGACGGCTATTCTTTCGAGAGCCGCCGGCCGCATCGCTTCCGCTGCGTCGGACCGGTCCCCTGCGAGGTGGTGAGCGCCTGCACGCCGCCGACCTTCTGAACGCCCGCCCGGATGCCACGGACCGCCGCCGCCCCCGGGGGATAGCGGCTGTCGGGGATGATGTGTCCGACCGCGACAAATGATATCGACCCCAAGGCCTGAATGCCTTCGTGATCGCGGCGTTTCATTCGGCGCATGTGATCGTGAATAGGGATGATATGACAGACCGTTCGCGCCCAACCGAGAGAACGCCATGAGCATGGTGCCCGAGATCATGGACCTTCAGGCGGCCCGCGCGCAGGTGCTGACACGCGCTCCGGTCGATCTGCTGACGCGGTCGACCGGTATTGGTCTTTACGGCACCGGCTTTCTGGGCGGCTGGGCGGTGGCGTATCTGCGGCAGGCGGGGCGCGAGCCCGTCGCATGCTTCGATGGACATCCACAGAACCAGGGCGGCCGCTTTCACGGCATCGCGGTCGAGGCGCCGGACAAGCTGGAGAGCGTCCATCCCGATTTCGTTCTGATCACGGCGCGTCATCATGTCGGCGCCGTCCAGGCCATTCTCGATCGGGCCGGGATTCCCGGATGCTCCTTCGATGCCTGGTACGCGGCCAGCCATTTCCAGCGCTTCATGGCCGTTCACGACCACCTGGCCGATGAACGCGCGCGGCAGACGCTGCGGGCGGTCCTCATGGCCATGCTGAGCGGGGAGAGCGGCTGGCTCGAGCCGGTGTTCGAACGCGATCAGTATTTCTGCCTGCCGCGCTTTACCGGCGCGGAGCGCGAAACCTATGTCGATGCCGGAGCTTATGTGGGGGACAGCGTGGAGCGCTTCCTCTGGGCCAACGCGGGGGTCTGCCGCAGGATCCTGGCGTTCGAGCCCTCGCCCCGGCAGCATGTCGCGTTGACCAGGCGGTGCCGGCGGCTGGCCGAAGAGTGGGCCTTGCCGGAGGGAACGATCATTCTGCACGAGGCTGGCCTGGGCGCCGCCAGCGCGCGCGCCAGTGGCGCGGCCGCCAGCGGCCAACTGCAGAGCATGGCGCTTCAGCAGGCCGAAGGTGGAGACATGGCGGTCCTCGCGCTCGACGACGTCATGGCGGGCGAGCCGGTGACGTTTCTGAAGGCCGATGTGGAGGGTATGGAGATGCCGTTGCTCGCCGGCGCTCGCCAGACGATCATGGCGCACCGCCCGAAGCTCGCGATCTGCGTCTACCACTACCCGTCCGATATTCCTGAGATCACGGCCTATCTGCGATCCTTGGTTCCTCAATACCGGTTCTCCCTGCGCCACCATTCGCCCCGGCTGATGGAGACGGTTCTGTATTGTTGGGTCGAGTGACGTCGCGGCCGGTGTGGACGTGAGGGGCGAGCGGGTGTCGATGAACGGGCCGCGCCCGGGACCACGGGGGTAGGGTAGTCGCGGCCTCGACGCGGCCCTCGGCGTCGAAGCTCCCGGCCGTCGTGGGGGGCACCGGCTGGCGGTCGATGGCCGCCGCCGTCGGCGCGCCGGGCAGGCACGGGACGTCTCCGCCCGGCGCAATCCATGCGCACCAGATCACGCGCCGTGTCGACGACACCCGGAAACGCCACGGCCAAGCCGGTCACGCCGGTGCGCTGCCGGCGTGGCGCGCACGGCCTGCGGCGGTGGCGCCATCTTGGGTTGGTGACCGAACGTTGGTTGCTCGTTCTGGTCCGGCCTCGCCCATGAAGCCAAAAAACGGCACTGAAATTCGCAAACACCCGAATATCTTAACGGCATGTCCGGGAGTCGGGCGGGGCGGGGCGGCGAATGACACAGGCGGTTTCGAAGGCGGTGCGCGGGCGGATCATGTCCAGGCGCGCCGAGGTGCTTCTCGCGTCCGTGGCGGTGTGCGGCTTCACCGCACCGGCCTTCGGCCAATCGACGGCGCCGTCCATCGGCTCCTCGGTCTACTACAAGATGCAGGAGACCGGCTCCAACGGCGGCGGCGGCAGCAATGCCTCGCCCAGCGACCTGTGCATCGACAAGCCCTCCGATGGCGGCGACGGCGGCACCGGCGGCTATGTCTATGCCTATCCCAGCTATAATGGGGCCTCCAGCTACGACGGCACCATGACGCTGGCGAGCTCCACCGGCGGCAATGGTGGCACCGGCGGCAGCGGCAGCAGCTGCGGCTATGCCGGGCGCGGCGGCGGCAGCGGCGGCGCCGGCGGCATGGTGCAGGTGGTGACCAATTATCCCTCCGGCACCTTCGACTTCAGCTATTCGGGCATGGTCGTGTACTCGCAGGGCGGCCGGGGCGGCAACGGCGGCTCCACCGGTTCCACGGAGTATGACGGCGGCAACGGCGGCTCCGGCGGCGACGGCGGGATGCTGAACGTCATCAATTACGTGAACATCACCGCCACCGGTGCGTCCGCCTATGGCATCTGGGCGCAGAGCATCGGCGGGCAGGGCGGCAACGGCGGCAACGAAACCAGCTCCATCAGCAGCGGCAACGGCGGCCAGGCGGGCGCGGGCGGGGCCGGCGGCTCCGTGTTCCTCGACAGCTACGCGAACATCACGTCGCAGCAGTCCACGGCCATCTTCGCCCAGTCCATCGGCGGCAACGGCGGCGACGGCGGGTCCGCCAGCGGCTGGTTCGGCGGGGTCAGCGGCGGTGGCGGCTATGGCGGCGACGGCGGCGCGGTCTGGGTCTCGGCCTATGGTTCCGGCTATGGGTCGAATGCCGGCTATATCACCTCCGCCGGCCAGGGCAGCTGGGGCATCTATGCGCAATCGGTGGGCGGGGGCGGCGGCAATGCCGGCATCGCCGCCGGCCTGATCGCGCTTGGCGGATCGGGAGGGCCGGCGGGCTATTCCGGCACGACACAGGTGGTCAATTACACCAACATCCAGTCCACCGGGGCCTCGTCCGGCGGCATCTTCGCCCAGTCGCTGGGCGGGGCGGGCGGCTCCGGCGGCATGGCCTTCTCGGGGGCGCCGGACCTGGCGGTGGCGCTGGGTGGCTCCGGCGGCGACGGCGGCAACGGCCAGCAGGTGGTGGTGGTCAATTACGGTGACATCTGCACCGGTTCCTGCGACGGCTCGGCCGCGCCCAGCACCACCGCCGGCGGCGCCTATGGCATCCTGGCGCAATCGGTGGGCGGGGGCGGCGGCGTCGGCGGCTTCGGCCTGTCCGGTTCCGCCTCTCTGGTGGCGGGCGCCTCGTTCGCGGTGGGCGGCACCGGCGGCGGCGGCGGCAGCGGCGCGGCGGTGCTGGTGAGCAATGCCGGCTCCATTTCCACCGTGGAGCTGAATTCGGCGGGCATCCTTGCCCAGTCCATCGGCGGCGGCGGCGGCAGTGGCGGCGGCGCCCTGTCGTTCTCGCTGTCCGGGGGTGTCGCGGCCTCGATCTCCCACGGCGGCTCCGGTGGTTCCGGCGGCGCCGGCGGGGCGGCGGCCACCAATTGCAACAAATACACCGGCAACACCGGCGACAATGCCGCCTGCTCGTCCATCACCTTCACCGAATGGGGACCGATGTCGTCGCCGGCCACCGGCGCGCTGGTGTCCACCGCCGGCCAGGGATCGGCCGGCATCGCCGCCCAGTCCATCGGCGGTGGCGGCGGTTCCGGTGGCTATGCGGTGACCCTGTCCGGCTCCAGCGAAGGCAGCTTCGCCCTCAGCTTCGGCGGCTCGGGCGGCTCGGGCGGCGCCGGCGGCGCGGTCTATGCGGGATCCAACGGCGTCAGCATCACCACCACCGGCGACGATTCCATCGCCCTGCTCGGCTCGTCCATCGGCGGCGGCGGCGGCACCGGCGGCGCCGCCATCTCGGGCGCCATCGCGGACGGTTCCGCCATCACCCTGGGGGTGGGCGGCAAGGGCGGCTCGGGCGGCGCCGCCGGCTCGGTGGTCGCCGACAATCCCGGCGGCGTCATCACCACCACGGGTGAGCGTTCCCACGGCATCCTGGCCCAGTCCATCGGCGGCGGCGGCGGCGCCGGTGGCGCCACCATCACCGCCAGCGCCAGCGACGGCCTGGCGGCAAGCCTTGCGGTGGGCGGTTCGGGCGGCTCGGGCGGGGCGGCGTCGCAGGTGTGGGTCTACAACCAGAACAGCTCGGTCAACAGCGCCTACGGCTCGGCCAACATCACCACCTCCGGCTATGGCTCGAGCGCCATCGTCGCCCAGTCCATCGGCGGCGGCGGCGGGACCGGCGGCTATTCCATTTCGGCCGACCTGTCGGTGACGGCCTCGCTCGGGGCCAGCATCGGCGGCGCCGGTGGTTCCGGCAATACCGGCGGCACGGTGAACGTGGCGAACTGGGGCGCCCTCGCCAGCACCGGCGGCGGTGCGCCCGTGGTGCTCGCCCAGTCCATCGGCGGCGGCGGCGGGGCTGGCGGCTTCGCCGTGGCCGGCGACATCTCCACCTCCGTCGCGACCAGCTTCGCCATCGGCGGCGGCGGCGGCGCCGGTTCCAGCGCCCAGAACGTCACGGTCACCAGCTATGGCGCCATCACCTCGGCGGCCGGCGCCGCCGGCTTCGCGCCGGGCGTGGTGTCGCAATCGCTGGGTGGGGCGGGCGGCTCGGGCGGGTTCGCGGTGAGCGGCGGCATCGCCGAGGACGCCAGCCTGTCGCTGGCGCTGGGCGGGGGTGGCGGCTCCGGCGGCTCGGGCTACACGGTCTACAATTATCTTTACGCCCCGGTGCAGACCTCCGGCGCCCATTCGGCCGGCGTGGTGGCGCAGAGCATCGGCGGCGAGGGCGGCCTCGGCGGCTTCGCGGTGGCCGGCGGGCTCGGCTCCGGTGCCGCGGCCTCAACCAGCATCGGCGCAGGCGGCGGCACGGGGGGCAATTCCTACGGCACCGGCATCAACACGGCCTCCATCACCACCTCCGGCAACCAGTCTGCCGGGCTCATCTCCCAGACCATCGGCGGGGCTGGCGGCAATGGCGGCTGGGATGTGGCTGGCGGGCTCAGCACCGGCGCTTCCGCGCCGGTCAGCATCGGCGGCACCGGCGGGGCCGGCGGCACCGTCCATGACGGAAACTCGGTCCAGATCAGCGGCAACGTCACCACCGACGGGCTGCTGTCGTCGGGCGTGATCCAGCAGTCCATCGGCGGCTCGGGTGGCAACGGCGGCTTCAGCGCCGGCGCGGCGGGCGCGGTGGTGTTCGCCTCCGACGTGACGGTGGGCGGCGGCGGCGGTTCCGGCGGCGGCTCCAACACCGTCACCTCGACGGTGACGGGGACCATCACCACCGGGGGCGACCAGTCCTTCGGCATCCTGGCGCAGTCCATCGGCGGGTCGGGCGGCAATGGCGGCTTCGCCATCGCCGGCTCGGGCGCCACCGGCGGCGGCGACGCGAAGGTGTCGGTGGGCGGCGCGGGCGCCACCGGCGGCGGCGGCGGCTCGGGCCAGAACGCCGGCGCCGTCTATGTCACGGCCGCCAGCATCACCACCCAGGGCTATCAGTCGGCTGGCATCCTGGCGCAGTCCATCGGCGGCTCGGGCGGCAATGGCGGGTCGAGCCGCGCCTTCAGCCTGTCGGGCACCAGCTCCAGCACCGATGGCGCGGCGGCGAGCGTGGCCATCGGCGGCGCCGGCTCCTCAGGCGGCGCCGGCGCCCTGGTGCAGGTGACGCAGACCGGTGTCATCCAGACCGGGACCAGCAGCGGAGGCAGCGACCAGGCGGCCGGCATCATCGCCCAGTCCATCGGCGGCTCGGGCGGCAATGGCGGCTCGGCGGACGCCAACGCGGTGGCCTCCACGGTCTCGGTGGCGGTGTCCATCGGCGGCGGCGGCGCCAATGGCGGCAATGGCGGCGGCGTGACGGTGGCCAGCAACGCCGGCAGCAGCGCCAACGGCATCCAGACCTACGGCGCGCAATCGGCGGCGATCCTCGCCCAATCCGTCGGCGGCGGCGGCGGCAACGGCGGCTGGTCGCAGGCGACCGCCTCCAGCAACGAATACGCGGCCGGCGTCGCCATCGGCGGCAGTGGCGAGGGCGGCGGCGCCGGCGGCACGGTGAGCGTCAGCAGCGGCGGCACGCTCATCACCCACGGCGCCAGCTCGGCCGGCATCTTCGCCCAGTCGGTGGGCGGCGGCGGCGGCAACGGCGGTGCGGCATCCTCCACCACCACGGGCGCTGCGGGCGGCGAACTGCAGGGCGGCGTCACCTCGGTGGCGGGCGCCGGTGCGGCGCAGGACGCGAGCACCGTCAGCTCCGCGCTCTCGGGTGATTCCTCCAGCAGCCCCTCGGCCAGTTCCGCGCAGCCGAGCGACGGCATCGCCGCCTCGCTCTCCATCGGCGGCTATGCCGGCGGCGGTGGCGGCGGGGGCACCGTGACGGTGGACACCAGCTCGGCTATCCTCACCTACGGTCTGCAATCGTCCGGCGTGTTCGCCCAGTCGGTGGGCGGCGGCGGTGGCAGCGGCGGGAGCTCCTCCAGCAATTCGAACGGGGATTCCTACGCCGCCTCCATCAGCCTCGGCGGCGGCGCCGGCGATGGCGGCAGCGGTGGCGCCGTGACGGTGACTGCCACCGGCAACATCCAGACCTTCGGCCCGCAGGCCTATGGCGTGTTCGCCCAGTCTGTGGGCGGCGGCGGCGGCAATGGCGGCTCGGCATCCTCGACCACCACCAGCGGCGGCCAGGGCGCGGTCACCCTCGGGCTCGGCGGCACCGGCGGCGATGGCGGCACCGGCGGCGCGGTAAACGTCACTGTGGGCGCTTCCGGCGTGGACAGCTATGTGAATACCGTGGGCGCCGGGGCGGCCGGCGTGTTCGCGCAGTCGGTGGGCGGCGGCGGCGGCAACGGCGGCTCCAGCACCGCCAGCGCCAGCGTGTCGAGCTCCTCCAGCTCCGGGTCCAGCGCCTCCAGCGGCAGCCTTTCGGGCAGCGCCAGCGGTGACGAGACGTCGTCGGCGGCGGGTACCGACAGCTCCGGCAAGAAGGGCGGCCAGGCCGGCAGCGACGGCGGCACGGCGGTGGCCCTGAGCCTCGGCGGCGCGGGCGGCTCGGGCTCCGACGGCGGCGCCGTCAGCGTCACCAACTACGCCACCATCATCACCGGCTACGATCTGACCACCGGCACGGCGGCGAGCGTCAGCGGCGACAATGCAGCCGCCATCTTCGCGCAGTCGGTGGGCGGCGGCGGCGGCAACGGCGGGGCGAGCAGCTCCAACGCCTCGGCCAGCGACAATTCCATCTCGCTGGCGCTGGGCGGCAGCGGCACCGGCGGCGGCAACGGCCAGGGCGTGGGGGTGACCACCACCGGCACCCTGCTCACCTTCGGCAACGCCTCCAGCGCCGTGTTCGCGCAATCCATCGGCGGTGGCGGCGGTAATGGCGGCTCGTCCTCCACCACCACCGGCTCGGGCGGCACGATGTCGCTCGCCCTCGGCCTCGGCGGCTCGGCCGGGCAGGGCGGCGCGGGCGGCGATGTGACGGTGACGGTGAACGCCGGCGACAGTACCTATGCGACGGCCGGCATCTATACGGCCGGCGTGCAGTCCAACGGCATCTTCGCGCAGTCGGTGGGCGGCGGCGGCGGTTCCGGCGGCGCGGTGGTGGCGGCGGCGACCGCCGGGGACGGTTCCGGCGGCGGCAGCGCCTCGGGTTCGGCCAGCGGCTCGTCCGCCTCGGCCTCCAGCGGCGTGGCGCTGGCGCTCGGCCTCGGCGGCACCGGCGGCGCGGGCGGGGCCGGCGGCACCGTCACCGTCGAATCCTACGCGACGATCACCACCGGCGGCCTCCAGTCTTCCGGCATCTTCGCCCAGTCGGTGGGCGGCGGCGGCGGCGCCGGCGGCGCCACCAGCGGCAACGCCAATTCCGGCACCTATGTCCTCAGCCTCGGGCTCGGTGGCTCGGGTGGCACCGGCGGGGCCGGCGGCACGGTGAATGTCGACCAATATGCGGCGGTGTCCACCTCCGGCATCCTGTCCTACGGCATCTTCGCGCAATCGGTGGGCGGCGGCGGCGGCGCGGCGGGCGCCTGGAGCTCCACCACCGCCGATGGCGGCAAGGCCAGCATCGGCATGTCGCTGGGCGGCACCGGCGGCAGCGGCCAGGTCGGCGGCAGCGTGAATGTGCTCATCACTGGCACCACCGTCACCAAAGGCGCGGGCGCGACCGCGGTGCTGGCCCAGTCCATCGGCGGCGGCGGCGGCGCCGGCGGCTCCAGCCAGTCGAGCGCCTCCAACGGCACCATCGCCACCGCGCTGGGGCTCGGCGGCTCGGGCGGCACCGGCAATGACGGCGGGCAGGTCTATGTCCAGGTCAACAATTCCGTCCAGACCTCGGGCGCCAACGCCTATGGCCTGATGGCGCAGTCGGTGGGCGGCGGCGGCGGCATCGGCGGCGCCAGCACCGGCAGTTCCAGCGGCGGCGGAGATGTGACCACCTCCCTCAACCTGGGCGGCACCGGCGGCGCGGCCGGCGACGGCGGCTACGTGGCGGTGCAGCTCTATGGCGCCAGCGCGCCGATCAGCCTCACCACCTCCGGGGTCAATGCCTACGGCCTGGTGGCGCAATCGGTGGGCGGCGGCGGTGGTGCCGGTGGCGCCACCAACAGCACCGTCACCGGCTCCGGCGACGTCACGGTGGGCCTGGCCCTCGGCGGGTCGGGCAGCTCCGGCGGTTCGGGCGGCGAGCTGTCGGTCTATACCGCCAACGGCACCATCGCCACCAAGGGCGCGGGCGCGGTGGCGCTGCTGGCGCAGACGGTGGGCGGCGGCGGCGGCGCCGGCGGCACCGCCGACGTGATGGCCTCCGCCTCGTCCTCCAGCGGCACGGCGGCCTATGCCGGCGGCATCACCCTGGGCGGCAGCGGCGGCGCCGGCGGCGACGGCGGCACCATCGGCATCGCCAATTGGATGACCACCACCACCAGCGGCGCCTTCGCCCCGGCGGTGCTGGCGCAGTCCATCTCCGGCGGCGGCGGCCTGGCGGCGGGCACCACCAACGTTTCCGGTAGCCTCGCCAATGCCTCGGTGACGCTGAATCTTGGCGGCAGCGGCGGCCTCGGCGGGTCGGGCGGCACCATCACCCTCGACAATTACGGCACGGTTTCCACCAGCGGCGCGGATTCCTACGGCATCGTCGCCCAGTCCATCGCCGGCGGTGGCGGCCTCGCGGGCATGCTGGCGGAGGGCAACGGCACCACCGCCATGACCGTCAGTCATGGCGGCACCCTGGGCGCCACCGGTTCCGGCAGCGGTGCCGGCGGTTCGGTCACCCTGCAGGCCAGCTCCGTCACCACCAGCGGCAATCGGGCCATGGGCGTGGTGGCCCAGTCCATCGGCGGCGGCGGCGGCATCGTCGGTCTGCCCAGCGTCGATCAGTCGAGCACCGGTTTCAGCGGCAGTCTCACCCTGGGCGGCTCCGCGGGCGGCGCCGGCGGCGAGGTGTCCGCCACGCTCGCATCGGGCCAGATCACCACATCCGGCGGCTTCGCCTATGGTCTTGTGGCCCAGTCCATCGGCGGCGGCGGCGGCATTTCCAGCGCCACCACCAATGCCACCCTGGGCGGAACCGGCGGCGGCGCGGGTGGCGCGGTGACGGTGGCCACCTCCGGCAGCATTCGCACCAGCGGCGGCGCGGCCGTGGGCCTCATCGCCCAGTCCATCGGCGGCGGCGGCGGCATCGTGCATGCCGGCTCGGATGTGACGTTCGCGGGCAGCGGCGCTTCGGCCGACGGCGGAACGGTGGCCGTCACCGTGGGGAACAGCATCAGCACCAGCGGCACCAACGCCGCCGGCGTCATTGCCCAGTCCATCGGCGGCGGCGGCGGCGCGGCGCTCACCAACGACGCGGCCATCACCAGTACGGTCAAGACCGGCGCGGGCAGCGGCGGGGCGGTGACGGTCACCGTCAACGCCGCCATCTCCACCACCGGTGAAGGTGCGGACGGTGTCATTGCCCAGTCCGCCGGCAACGGCGGCGGCCTGGTGATGAACGGCACCACCATGCAGCTCGTCTCGGGCAGCGGCGGCGTGTCGGGGAAGGTGACGGTGAACGCCAACGCCGACATCAGCGCCACCGGCGCGGGCGCCACCGCCATCCTCACCCAGGGCAATGGCGATCCCATCGTCAACATTGCCTCCGGCGTGCGGATCCTCGGCGGCTCGGGGGGCGCGGCCATCGCCAGCGACGGCGCCCAGAACATCGTCAACAACGCCGGCATCCTGGCCACCGTGGACGGGGCTGCCGGGCGGGCGGTGACCGCCACCACCGGCTATGCTCAGATCGCCAATTCCGGCGTCATCGTCGGCGACCTCGCCCTCACCCGGGGTGCCGCCAACCGGGTGGACAACGGCGCGGCCGGCGTGCTGCTGGCCGGGGCGAGCCTCGATCTCGGCGGTGCCTCCCGCGTTCTGAACAATGCCGGCATCCTGCGCCGGGGCGCGGCGGATCTCGGCAGCACGGTGATCGACGGCAACCTGGCCCAGGGCGCCACCGGCACGCTGCTGGTGCGGGCCGACCAGGCCGCCGGCACGGCGGACACCTTCGCGGTGACCGGCGCCGCCACTCTCGGCGGCACCGTGCGCGGGGCGCTGATGAACACCGGCGGCATCGTCCAAGGCCGCTTCGAGACTGGGTTCCTGACCGCAGCGGGCGGGGTGTCCGTCGCCGGGCTCAAGGTGGCGGGTGACACCGCCATCGTCGACTTCTCCGTGGTGGAGACCCGGTCCGGGCTGGCGCTGGGCACCGCCATCGACTTCACCCCGGCGGGCCTGTCCGCGCACGGCCAGACGCTCGGCGCCTCGGTGGGGCAGATCCAGGCCGGCGGCAGCTCGGCGCTGTTCGAGGCGATCGTCCCGGCGCTGCTGAACATCCCGACCGTGGGCGGCCTGGAGACGGCCTACCAGACGGTGGGCGGCGGCGGCGTGTCGGTGGTGCCTCAGGCCATGATCGGCGCCACGTCGGGGACGCTCTCCACCATCACCACCCAGCTCGACCTGTGGCGGCTCGGGCTGCGGGCGCCGGCGGGCGAGGGCCTCACCGCCGATCCGGTGACGGCGCGCGGCCTGTGGGCGGCGCCCACCGGCAGCTTCATTACCGGCGGCGGGCTGTCCGGTTCCACCATCGGCACCTCCGTGGGCATCGACGGCCGGCTGGAAAACCTGCCGCTCCTGCTCGGCCTCGCCGGCACCTTCTCGGCCATCAACCTCGCGGCCGACGACTATGGCGCCAGCACCACCACCACCTACGGCGGGGTGAGCCTCTATGGCCTTTACCAGGCCGGGCCGGCCTACCTGTCGGCCATCGTCACGGCGGGCTATGGGCATAGCGGGTTCGACCGAAACCTCTATGGCCTGGGGCTGAGCCTCGCCACCAGCACCGGTTTCGACGGCGTCACCCTGGGCGGTCGCTTCGAGGCGGGCTACACGCTGCCGCTGGCCGGCCTCGGCGCGCGGCTGACGCCGTTCCTGGCGATCGAACCCATGGCGCTGTGGCAGGGCGCGAGCACGGAGGCCTTCGGGGCGTTCGGGCGCGGGCTGAGCTATGAGGCGGGGACCATCACCGCGCTGCCGGCCTATCTCGGCCTGCAGATCGACGGCACATGGCAAGGCGCGGGTGGGATCGGCTACGCGCCATTCCTGCGCGCCGCGTGGATGCATGACTTCAGCCCCGGGCGGGACGTGTCGCGCAGCTTCGCCGAGCTGCCGGCGGCGGTGTTCTCGGGCAATCCACTGCCGACCGTGAGCGACGCGGCGGACCTCCACGCCGGCATCCAGATCTCCGGCGCGGGCGGCATCACCTTCTCGGCGGCGTTCGACGCCCAGATTGGCGCGCAGACGTCCAATCTGGGTGGCTCGGGCGTGTTCCGAGTGCGCTGGTGAGCACCGCCGCCCCCGGCCATGGGCCGGGGGCGGCGGAGATGGACACGTGCGGGGGATCGTGTCCATCGAACGAGCGGGCGCCGGGGCCTGGGCCGGCGACTGGCGGCGGGCCGGAGCTTATCGCCGCGACGGCGCGCGGCGCGTCACGGGCAGTTTCCCACGCGCGTGCCCTCGATCGCCATCGCCAGCCCGATCCTGCCGGCGCTCGAAACGGTGACGACGGAGCTGTAGGACGTGCCGCGATAGGTGGTGCGCGAGGTGGTGACGATGCCGCCGCCGCAGCTGGCGGTGAAGTCCACCTGATCACCGTCGGCGCGCACGTCGCTCAGGGCGCAGCCCTGCCAATCCGGGCTGGCGGCCAAGGCCTTGCGGATCTCGTCGGCGGTTCCATTCATCGTCGTGGTGTCGGCCGCGGCGACGCAGCGCGGCGGCTGCTTGCCGGCGGTCTTGCCGTCGACGCGGGTCACGGCCTGCCAGTTGCCGGGCTGGAATCGCTCCGACGCCATCGCCGTCGCGCTGCCGAGCTGCAGCGCAAGCACCGTGATGAGCGCGCACGCGCGGGGAAGCGACTTCATCCTGTGTCTCCAGCTTGGGACTGGCCGGCGCCTCCGGCCGACCCGGCGCGAGAGGGCGAATCTTTACCGGCGGGCCACGCCGCCGCATATTCCCCGGGCGGGGAACATCGGTGATCGGGGTGCCATGGCGGGAACGGTCAAGCGCAAGGGGCTGGAACTCGACCTGCTGTGCCGGACCGGCGCCGGAATCGCGGCCATCGCGCCCATGGCCTGCCGCATTCTGCGCGAACTGGTGGGCGCCGACGCGGCGGCGCTGTTCTGGCTCGATCGGGACGGACTGCCGGAAGGCTTCTTTCATGAGGATTCGCCGGCGCCGACGCGCGACCTCTTCGTCAATGCGTTTGAAGAATTGTTCCTGGGCCCGGCCGAGTTGAATGTGGCGACGCTGGCCCGGCTGCGAGGCCCGCACGCCGGGCACTTGCTGGCGCCGCCGCCGGATTATTTCCGTTCCAACACCTTCAACCTGCTGGTGCGCGCCAGCGGGCATCGCCACGCGCTCGACCTCAGGGTCGATCACGCGGGGCGGCCGCGCGCCATCGTCCTCCTGTTCCGCGCCGCCCGGGCGGGGCCGTTCACGGTCGCCGACCTTGAAACGCTGCGGGCGACCTCGGGGTCGTTGTCGCATGCGTTTGGCGGGGCGGTCCGGGAGACGCGGTGGGACGCGTCGCCGGTGCGGGGGCAGGTGCTGGTCGATGCCGCCGGCGAAACCCTTTTGATGATGAACGAGAGCGCCGACGCGCTCCTGCGCCGGGCCAATGCCGTGGGGCAGGGCATCCACATCAGCGGGCCCATCCATGCGCCGCCGCGCTTCGTGCGCGAATTGTGCGTCGATCTCGCTGCCGGAGCCGCCGCCCGGGCGCTGATCGCGGTGCCCAGCGGGCGGCTCGTGGTCACGCCCGAACGGCTGCGCGCGCCGCAGGGCGAGCGCGAGGCGGTGCTCGTCACCCTGCAGATGGAAACGCCGCGCGCGCTGCGGGTGTTCGAGCAGGTCATGGCCTATGAGGTCTCGCCGCGCCGGCGCGCCCTCATGCTGGCCGCGGCGCTGGGCGACGACCGGGCCGAGGCCGCCCGCCGCACGCACACCAGCGAGGAGGCCATGAAGAAGCATCTCGCGGCCGTTTACGATGCCACCGGCGTGCGCTCATGGGAGGCGCTCGCGCGCCTGCTGGATCGGTAGGTCGAGCGCGCCGGCGGGTGGGCATGGCCCCGTGGCAGTTTCGTTCGAACCATGCAAACGCATGAAAAATAATTTGTTCTTCTCATTTGGACGACACGCGGCGGTCCCGATGCCGCAGGTTGGAATGGTCCTGGGCTGTTGACGCGGGCGGTGGATATCACCCATTGTCCAGCCACGATCCGGGAGTCTTGATGTCCGCCCGTCGTCTGCGCGACGACCGGGGCGGGCGCGCCGTCGCGCAAGGGGGGCTTGTGATGGTGAACGACCTTGTCGTGGATTTGTCGCGTTTTCAGTTCGCGGCCACGGCGCTCTACCACTTCCTGTTCGTGCCCTTGACCTTGGGCCTCACCGTGCTGCTGGCGGTGATGGAGACGATCTACGTGACCACCGGTCGCGAGATCTACAAGGCGATGGCACAATTCTGGACCAAGCTGCTGCTGATCAACTTCGCCGTGGGCGTGGCCACCGGCCTCACCATGGAGTTCCAGTTCGGTACCAACTGGTCGTTCTACTCGAGCTTTGTCGGCGACACTTTCGGCGCGCCGCTGGCCATCGAGGGCCTGATGGCCTTCTTCCTGGAATCCACCTTCATCGGCCTCATGGTGTTCGGCTGGGACCGGCTGACCAAGGCCCAGCACCTGCTGGTGACCTATCTGGTGGCGCTCGGCTCCAACTTGTCGGCGCTGTGGATCCTGGTGGCCAACAGCTTCATGCAGCATCCCCAGGGCGCCAGCTTCAATCCGGTGACCATGCGGATGGAGCTCGACAGCTTCGGAGCCCTGTTCTTCAACCCGGATGCCCAGTCCAAGTTCGTGCACACGGTGCTGGCCGGCTATGTGACGGCGGCGATCCTGGTGTGCGGTGTCAGCGCCTGGTACATGCTGCGGGGCCGCCATCTTGAGTTCGCCCGGCGCTCGTTCCGGGTGGCCGCGGTGTTCGGCGTGCTGGGCACCGGCGGCGTCATCACGCTGGGCGACGCCCTCGGCTATGTGGGCGCCCACGCGCAGCCCACCAAGCTGGTGGCCATGGAGGCGCTGTGGACCGCTGAGCCGGCGCCCATGTCGTTCAACGCCATCGCTTTCCCGAACCAGCAGGAACAGCGCAACGACTTCGCCATCCAGATCCCGGCCATGCTGTCGCTGCTGGTGACCCATTCGCTCAGCGGCACCTTGCCGGCGGCGGACCAGCTGGAGGCCCAGGCCCGCGAGCGCATCCGCAACGGCATCCCGGCCGTGCAGGCCATGGAGACGCTGAGCGCCAACCCCACCGATGCGACCGCGCTCAGCCAGTTCCAGGCGCACAGCAAGGATGTGGGCTACGGCTTCCTGGTGCAGCGCTACGCCGCCGGCGGCGACATCTCCAAGGCCACCGACGCCGACATCGCCCGTGCCGCGCGGGACACCATTCCCGAGGTCTGGATCGTGTTCTGGTCGTTCCGCGTGATGGTCGGGTTCGGCCTGCTGATGCTCGGCTACATGGTGCTGGCCATGCTGATGACGCTCAGCAACAAGGTGCAGGAGCAGCGCTGGTTCCTGCGGGTGGCGGTGCTGATGATCCCGGTGCCCTATCTGGCCTGCGAGGCCGGGTGGCTGGTGGCGGAGGTGGGGCGCCAGCCCTGGACGGTGTACGAGGTGCTGCCCACGTGGCTGTCGGCCTCCACCCACAGCGTCGGCTACATGATCTTCTCCATCACCGGCTTCATTCTGCTCTACACGATCTTCGCGATCATCGAGATCTTCCTGATGCTGCACTTCATCCGCAAGGGGCCTGAGGTCCACGCGCATGACGGTGCGGTGCGGCTGGCGGGGGCCTACTGACATGGAAAGCCTTGCGTTCGAAGCCTATGCGGTGCTCAAGGTGGTGTGGTGGGTGCTGCTGGGCGTGCTGCTCACCGGCATCGGCGTGATGGTCGGCATGGACATGGGCGTCGGCACCCTGCTGCGCTACGTGGGCCGCACCGACGCCGAGCGGCGGGTGGCGCTCAACATCGTCGGCCCCCATTGGGACGGCAATCAGGTGTGGTTCATTCTCGGCGGCGGCGCCATCTTCGCCGCCTGGCCGCTGGTCTATGCCACCGCCTTCTCCGGCTTCTACATTGTCATGCTGGTGCTGCTGTGGAGCATGATCGTGCGGCCGCTTGGCTTCGAGTACCGCAGCAAGATGCCCTCGGACCGCTGGCGGGCGGCGTGGGACGCCACCTTGTTCATCAGCGGCTTCGTGCCCATGCTGGTGTTTGGCGCCGCTATCGGCAACGTGCTGCAGGGCGTGCCCTTCCACTTCGACTGGCGGCTCACCTCCTATTACACCGGCAGCTTCATCGAGCTGTTCAACCCGTTCGCCATCCTGTGCGGGCTGATGTCGGTGTCGCTGGCCATCTACATGGGGGGCAGCTGCCTCGCCAGCGGCGCCACCGATCCGGTCTCGGCGCGCGCCCGCACTGCCGCGGTGGCGGCGAGCGTCGTCGCACTGGTGCTGTTCACCCTGGCCGGCTTCTGGGTGTCGAAGCTCAGCTTCTACCAATTGGTTTCCGGCCCGGCGCCGGAGGTGGCGCAGACGCCGCTGCACCAGCAGGTCGCCTATGTGCCCGGCGCGCTGCTGGCCAATTACGGCAAACAGCCGCTGTTGTGGGCGTTTCCGGCGCTGGTCTATGCCGGCCTGCTGCTCGGCCTGCTCGGGCACCTGGCGCGGCGCCCGCTGGTGGGCTGGTGGCTCGGCGTGGTGGCCTGGATCGGCGTCATCGGCACGGTGGGCGCCGCCATGTTCCCCTTCCTCATGCCGTCGCTCACCAATCCGTCGCATAGCCTGACCGTGTGGAACTCCGGGTCCAGCCTGCGGACGCTGAGCTGGATGCTGGGCTTCACCCTGCTCTTCATGCCGCTCATCCTGTGGTACACGAGCTGGGCCTTCTGGGTCATGCGCGGCAAGATCGACGTGAAGCAGATCGAAGCGTCGGACCACGCGCTCTGAGGAGGCCACCCATGCTCCTGCACTACATCATCGCCCTGGGGCTTGCCGGCTTCGCCATCCTCATGGGCATCATCCTCGGCGATTACGGGCCGTGGTACCTGTCGTGGTTCCTCGGCACCGGCTTCATGGTGCTGGTGGCGGTGTCCGCCGGCGTGTTGTTCGAGGCGCAGGATGACGCGGCGAGGGCCGCGTCCGCCGGCGAGGGTGAGGGGGCCGGTGACGTGGCCGGCGTGGTGACGGCCGGTGCACCCGCGCATCGCGCCTCCGGCGGAACGCACGGTAAGGCGTGAGCGCATCGCACCCGGTCGCGCCCGGCGGGCGGCAGGACGCGGGCGCACCCGCGCCCGAGGCCCTTCCCCGGGCCGCCCCGCAAACGGACGGTCCCGACCGGCCCGGTGCCGAGGTGGAGCGCTGGTTGCGCCGCCAGGTGGCGGACAGCGGCGGCGCCGTGCGTCGCGCGGCGGTTCTCGGCGCCCTCGCTACGGCCCTGGTGGTGCCGCAGGCATGGCTATTGGCGCACGGCGTGGCGCCGGTGGTGATGGGCGGGGCGCCGCTGGCGAGCGCGCTGCCGTGGCTGCTGGCGGTGCTGCCGCTGCTGGCCCTGCGCTTCTTCCTGAATGGCGCGGCCGACCGGCGGTCCATCGCGGCCGCCGGGGCGCTGAAGGCGCAGGTGCGGGCGCGGCTGCTGCGGCATCTCGCGGCTCTGGGGCCAGCTCGCCTTGCCGGCCGCGCCTCGGGCGAGACCGCGACCATCGTCATGGATGGGGTGGACGCGCTGGAGCCCTATGTGGCGCGCTTCCTGGCCCATGCCGGCGTCCTGGCGGCGCTGCCGCCTCTGATCCTGGCCGTGGTGCTGCCCAGCGACTGGATTTCCGGCCTGGTGCTGCTGGCCACGGCGCCGGTGATCCCTCTGTTCATGGTGTTGCTGGGCCAGGGCGCCGAGCGGCTGAACCGCCGGCAGTGGCGGCGTCTGACCCGGCTGTCGGCGCAACTGCTGGATGGCCTGCAGCGGCTCGCCACCCTGAGAATGCTCAATGCCGGCGAGCGCGAGGCGGCGCGGCTGGCGGCGGCGGCGGAAGACTATCGCGCCAGCACCATGGGGGTGCTGCGGGTGGCCTTCCTGTCGGCGCTGGCGCTGGAGTTCTTCGCCACGGTGGCGATCGCGGTGGTGGCGGTGCTGATCGGCTTCCGCCTGCTGGATGGCGCCATGGGCTTCGAGGCGGCCTTCTTCGTGTTGCTGCTGGCGCCGGAGTTCTACGCTCCGCTGCGCCAGCTCGGCGTCGATTATCACGCCCGGATGGAGGCGCTGGCCGCCGCCGAGCGCGTCCTCGACCTGATGGCGGAGGCGCCGGAGCCGTCCGGAACCGGGCAGCCGGCCTTCGCGGGCGGGATCGAGGTGAGGGTCAGGGCGGCGAGCTATGCCTGGGCGCCGGGGCGGCCGGCGCTTCGCGGGGTGGACCTGCGGCTGGCACCCGGCGAGATCACCGCGCTGGTGGGCCCCAGCGGGGCGGGCAAAAGCACGCTGGCGGCGCTGCTGCTCGGTTTTATCCGGCCGCAGGCGGGCGCCGTCGAGGTCGATGGCCATGCTCTGAACGATGTGGACCCGGCGTACTGGATGCGCCAGGTGGCCCTGGTGCCGCAGCGCCCGCACATGTTCGCGGGCAGCGTGCGCGACAACATCCGGCTCGGTGATCCGTCCATGGGGCCCGAGGAGGTGCGCGCCGCCGCCCGCCTTGCCGCCGCCGACGATTTCATCCAGGCCCTGCCCAAGGGCTATGACACCCTTCTGGGCGAGCATGGCCAGACCCTGTCGGGCGGGCAGGTGCAGCGCCTGGCCCTCGCCCGCGCCTTCCTCAAGCGCGACGCGCGCGTGGTGGTGATGGACGAAGGCACCGCCGGTCTCGACCGTGAAACGGAAGGTGTGGTGGCGGAGGCGGTGCGGCGGCTGGCGCCGGGGCGCACCACGCTGCTGATCGCCCATCGCCTCGCCAGCGTGCAACTGGCCGACCGGGTGGTGTTCCTGGAGGAGGGGCGCGTCGTCGAACAGGGCCGGCGGGCGGCGCTGGAGGCCGACGGGCACCGGTTCGCGGCGCTGCTGCGCGACGCGGGGCTGGCCTCGTGAGCGGCGATTTCGCCGTGCTGCGCCGGCTTCTCGGCCTGTCGCGCCCCTTTGGCGGCTGGATGCTGCTGGCGGGGGTGGTCGCCTGCATCACCGTGCTCGCCAGCATCGGGCTGATGACGGTGGCCGGCTGGTTCATCGCCGCCATGGCCCTGGCTGGGGTCAGCACCGGCATGATGAACTATTTCCTGCCGTCCGCAGCCATCCGGCTGTTCGCCATCCTGCGTACCGGCGGGCGCTATCTGGAGCGGTTGCTGAGCCACGAGGCGACATTCCGCCTGTTGGCGGGGCTGCGCCTGTGGCTGTTCCGGCGGCTGGCGCCACTGGCTCCGGCCCAGCTCATGGACCGGCGCGGCGCCGACCTGGCGGCGGGGCTGCAGGCCGACGTGGACACGCTGCAGCATGCCTATCTGCGGCTGGCGGCGCCGGTGGCGGTGGCGGTGGCCTCCGGCGCGGCGGTGGTGGCGGTGCTGGCGGTGCTGCATCCGCCCACCGCCGTGGTGGTGGCGGCGCTGTTGCTGTGCGCCGGTGGCGTCGGCCCGGCGTTGGCCCGCCGTGCGGCGGCAGCTCCGGGCGTGGAGGCGGTGCGTCTGCGGGCGGAGCTGCGCGTGGCGGTGGTGGATGCGCTCCAGGGGGCCACGGATCTGCGCGCCGCCGGTGCCGGTGATCGGCATCTCGTGTCCATGGACGACCTGAGCGCGGCGCTGGTCGAGGCCCAGGGGCGTGCCGCCATCCATGGCGCGCAGGCGGAGGCGGGGGTGAGCTTGTGCGCCGGCCTTGCCCTCTGGAGCGCGGCGGCGCTCTCCGCCGCGAGCGCGGCGGCCGCGCAGCTGGAGCCGGCGCTGGTGCCGGCGCTGGCCCTGTGCGCCCTGGCGAGCTTCGAGGCGGTGGCGCCGCTGCCCCTGGCGATGCAGCGCTGGGGCGAGGTGACCGCAGCCGCCCGGCGCCTGTTCGCCTTGGCGGACCGCGTTCCCGCCATCGCCGAGGGGACGGCGCCCTCGCCGGTGCCGCGGGATGGCGGCCTGAGCCTGCGCGCCGTCACCCTGCGCTACGACCCCGCCGGCCCCGCGGCCCTCGATGGGCTCGATCTCGAAATTCCGGCCGGACGCCGGGTGGCGCTGCTCGGTCCGAGCGGCGCCGGCAAGAGCTCCATCGCCCGCCTGCTGCTGCGCTTCTGGGAGTATGACGGCGAGATCCGGCTGGGCGGGCACGACCTGCGCCAGTACCAGGGCCAGGACCTGCGCCGGCTGGTGGGGGTCGCCGCCCAGGATGCCCAGCTGTTCAACGGCACGATCCGCGACAACCTGCTGGTGGCGGCGCCGGAAGCCGACGCCGCGGCCATGGCGGAGGCCCTGGAGATCGTCCAACTGGCCGGGTTCGTCGCCGGGCAGGAGGCGGGGCTCGAGACCTGGATCGGCGAGGGCGGAGCGCGCCTGTCGGCGGGGCAGGCGCGGCGGCTGGTGGTGGCGCGGACACTGCTGCGCGCGCCACTGGTCCTGATCCTGGACGAGCCCACGGAGAACCTCGATCCGACCACCGGGCGCGCGCTGCTGGCGGCGGTGGCGCGGGCGACGGCGGGGCGCACCGTGCTTCTCATCACCCACGATCCGGTGGCGGCGGCGGCGTTCGCCGACGAGATCGTGCGCATGGAGGCGGGGCGCCGGCTGGGGTGATGCCCGGCCGTAAGGCATCTGCCTGGCGCGGTCCGTGTGGCGCGGCAGTCGTCAGGCGCGAGTTCGCTTTGGCGTGATGTCCTTTGGGCGTGATGTCCTTTGGGCGACACCGCCCTTCGGCCAGACTGCGCTCCGACAAAGAGGCTTGCCAGGATGCGGCGGGCGATCGGCGTTCGTTGCATCGGGGCATCGGGCGCGCGCCGTGCGGGGTCGGGCTCGCCGTGGCCGCGCTGCGCAGGGGGTGGACGGCTACTGGCCATCGGGGCGCGGTGCCGGCGGTGCCGCCCCATCTGCGGTCTCTGCTCCGGGGCGGAGCGGCGGCCCCGGTGGCCTTCGCGCGCGGGCGCCACCAAAGGCCCATGTGTCACGCTCAGGCGCCTTTGGCTTCCTAGAGCGATTTCCGTTCATAATGGCTCATATCCTGCGGCCATGAAGAAGTTCTGGCATTCCTTTGGCGTGAAGCAGTCGATGAGGCGACCGATGGTGTCCCACAGGCCGGCGACGGAGCGCTCGGCGGCTTTGCGCAGGAGCGCCTTGAGCTTTGAGAATGCCTTCTCGATGGGATTGAAGTCGGGGCTGTAGGGCGGCAGATAAAGCAGACCGTCGCCGGCAGCCTCGATGGCGGCGCGGACCTGTGGCCCCTTGTGGGAGCCGAGATTGTCCATCACCACCATGTCGCCTGGGATGAGCTCGGGAATGAGAACCTGTTCCACATAGGCCTGGAATGCCACGGCGTTGATCGGGCCGTCGAGTACCATGGGTGCGACCATGCCGGTGGATCTCAGGCCGGCGACGAAGGTGGTCGTCTTCCAGTGGCCGTGCGGCACGCCGACCCGCAGGCGTTTCCCGCGCCGGCAACGGCCGTGGCGGCGCGCCATGTTGGTGGAAGCCCAGGTCTCGTCGATGAAGACGAGCCGCTCCGGGTCCAGGTCCAGTTGGCCGTCGAACCAGGCTTGGCGCTGTTTCAGGATATCGGGGCGGTCCTGCTCGGCCGCGTGCGCGGTCTTTTTTTCCAAGTGATGGCGTGACGGTCGAAGAAGCGCCAAAGCGTGCCGATGGCAAAGCGGTGCCCGTGGGCGGCCAGCTGATGCTGAAGCTCCATCAGGGTGATGTCGCTTGTCTCCTCCACCAGCCTCAGGATCAGGTCGGCCTGCGCCTCGATCCGGGCGGAGAGGGTGTCACCGCCGCGCGGCTTGGCCGCGACGCTTCCGGTTTCCCGTACCCTGGCGCACCAGCGCACGGCGCTGGCGATACTCACCCCGAAGCGCTCGGCCGCCTGCCGCCGCGACATCCCGCCCTCGACGGCGGCAACCACCCGCTCCCGCAGGTCCAAAGACAGCGTCCTGGCCATGCATGTCGGCCTCCCTCTCCGACACGAAGCGTGAATCAGAACGCCGCTGATTTGGGAACCCCAGACGACTCAAAACGCGAGGAAATCGCTCTAGCGTCGGCTTTGGTCTTCGAGCGGTGCCAAGCGAGCGCGGTGCCAAGTGAGCGCGGTGCCAAGTGAGCGCGGTGCCGGGTGAGCGCGGTGCCGGGGAGCGGTGTCCAGCGGATGCCGCTCACACGCCGCGCGGGCTCAAGCCGAGGCCTGGGCGTGAGTCTCTCGGCCCTCAGGTCTCACGCCTGTCGAATCCGGGTGGCGGGGCGATTCCACCGGCGGGACGCTCACCGGCCGGTGTTCGAGCGAAGCGGGGCGGCAGCGCAAGCCGGCACGCCGCCCCGGTGGATGCTCGTGTCGTCCGCCCGACCCTGGCTGCCGCCGGGCGGCGGCCAGGGTGGCCTCACACCAGGTAATAGGCGAGCTTGGCCTTGCCCAGCTCCGCCCATTCGCCCTGGTGCCCGCGCTGGGCGGCGCTGGCATTGGCGTCGATGGCGGCGAGGGCGTAGGCGCGGCGGATCGCCTTGAGGGTGGCCGAGAAGTCCTCGCTTTCTTCCGGGAAGACGAGATCGGAGGGCAGATGGTCGAGGATGCCGACGCGGGCGAGCGCCTGCAGCAGGTCCGGCCGCACGCCGGCGAGCAGCACGGTGAAGCCGCGCTCCCGGGCTTCCTTGAGGAACAGGTCGAGCACCTCCAGCGCCACCACGTCCGGGTTTCGCACCCGCTTGAGACGCAGCACGATGTATTTGATGTCGCGCTGCCGCGCCGCCTGGGTGGCTTCTTCCAGGTAGCGGTCGAGATCGGGGGCGGCCCCGAAGAAGAATTCGCCCTCGAAATCGTAGATCAGCACGCCCTGGCTCGGCGGGTCGTCGCCGACGCGGGCGCGCACCACCCGTTCCGGCGTCACCACCAGTTCCACCGCCTTCAGCTTCGAGGCGCGGGTGACGTACCAGGCGATGGACACGGCGGCGCCGATGAGGATGGCGTATTCGATGTTGATGATGATGGCGGTGAGGCCGGTGGCGATCAGCAGGGCGGCATCATAGCGCGAGCCGCGCAGGATGTAGCGCAGCCGCTCGAAATCGAACAGGCGCGCTGCCGCCACCATCAGCAGCCCGGCCAGCAGTGCCTTCGGCACGTAGGACGCGAGCGGGGCGATCAGCAGCACGGTGATGGCGACGAAGCCGGCGGTGACGAGGCCGGAAAAGCGCGTCGCCGCTCCCGCCTGATAGTTGATGGCGGTGCGCGAGAGCGAGCCGGCGCCGGGCATGCAGCGGAAGAAGCCACCCACCAGATTGCCGATGCCCTCGGCCAGGATCTGGCGATTGTAGTCGAGCCGCTGGCCAGACTTGTGGGCGATGGCCTTGGCGATGGCGAGCGCTTCCAAGAGGCCCAGCACGGCAATGGCTGCCGAACTGGCGGCGAGGTCCGCCACCCAGTCCAGCCGCACCTCGGGCACGTGGAAGCGGGGCAGGCTGGAGGGGATGGCGGAGATGAGGGATACCTCGGGCCGGGCCCCGGGCGCGGCGGTGGACCAGCCCAGCAGATAGGCCACCGCCGTGCCGAAGATGAACACGAACAGCATGTCGAGCTGGGGCAGCTTGTAGCGCCGCACGATGCGCCGCGAGACGATGGCGAGGACGATGGCGCCGACGCTGATGGCGATCGCCTTCCAGTTCCAGGGCGCGTCCTGGGTGACGGTGAGATAGAGGCGCTCCAGCACGTGCTGATGGCCGGTGCCCTGGGCTTTCACCCCCAGCGCGTTGGCCACCTGGCCGATGATGGTGAGCGTCGCCGCGCCGACGATGAAGCCGGTGACCACCGATTCGGAGATGTAGCGCGTGAGATCGCCGAGCTTGGTCACGGCGATGAGGATCTGGATGGCGCCGATCATGATCGCCAGCAGGAACATGGCCTCGAAGGCGTCGAGCTGGGCCTGGGGGTCGAAGATGGCCAGGGCGCTGAACACCACCAGCGAGACCGCCCCCGTGGGGCCGTTGATGAGGTGCCGCGACGAGCCGAAGATGGCCGCCACCGCCGTGAACACGATGGCGGTGTAAAGGCCGAAGCGCGGGTCCACGCCCGCCACCAGGGCATAGGCCATGCTCTGCGGCAGCGACAGGGCGGCCACGGTGAGGCCGGCCACCAGGTCCGCCTTGACCTTGGCGAGACGGCCGAGGCTGGCGGTGCCGTCGCCGGATACAGGCGCTGCGGGAGGCGGACGGTGAAGGGGCGCGGAGACGGCGTCGGTCATGGGCTGTCCTTGGGACGACGGGCGGCGCGAACGCATCCGCCGTTCGCTCCGGCTCACGTGGGATGCTGCAACCTGTTGCGTTTAGGCGTGTTCTTCGTGCGGGCGGCGCGCCCTGGCGGGGGTCATTCCGCGCGGGGCTTGGGCGTGTAGACGGACTGGATGATCCCGGTGTCGGAGAAGAACTTGAACTGCGCCTCCGACCAGCCGCCGGCGATGGCGGTGATGGGGAACAGATTGATGGGCGGCAGGCGATCCGCGTGCTTCTTTAGGATCTCCGCCTTGTAGGGGCGGTAGCCCTGGGCGGCGATGATCTCCTGGGCCTCGTCGGTGAACAGGTATTCCAGATAGGCCTTGGACGGGATGAGGCTGCCATGCTTGGCGACATTGGCGTCCACCCAGGCGACGGTGGGCTCGGCACGGATGCTGATGGGCGGATAGACCACCTCGATGGCGCCGCGGGAGTCCTTGGCCTCGCGCAGGGCCTCGTTCTCCCAGGCGAGATGGACGTCGCCGCGCTTCTCCACGGCGAAGGCGATCCCGGTGGCCCGCGCCGCCGGGGTGAAGAAGGGGGCGTGGTCGTAGATGGCCTTGAGGAAGGCGCGGGCCTCCTCGTCGGTCCCGCCGCGCAGCACCACCGAGCCCCAGGCCGCCAGCGCCGCGAGCTTGCCGTTGCCGGAGGTCTTGGGGTCGGGGACCATGATCTCGATCCCCGGCTTCACCAGGTCTGGCCAGTCGCGAATGGCGTGCGGGTTGCCCTTGCGCACGGCGAACACGATGGTCGATTCATAGGGGCGGGAGTTGTTCGGCAGCCGCTTCTCCCAGCCGTCGGGGATGAGGCCGCGGGTGTGCAGGATCTCCACGTCGGAGGGCAGGCCGAGGGTCACCACGTCCGCCGGCAGCTCGCCGCTCGCAACCTGCCGGGCCTGGTAGGTCGAGCCGGCATGGGACTGGCGCACCGCCACGGTTGAATCGGTGTTCGCCTCGTAATGCTTCACAAAGCGCGGGTTGATGGCGTCGTAAAGCTCGCGGGTGGGGTCGTAGGAGGCATTCAGAATATAGCGCGCCGAGAAGCCCTGGCTGTTCTTGGTGACCAGCACGAAAGCCGCTGCCGCAACGGCAACGACAGCGGCGATATTCAGCCAGGGAACACGCCGGATCGCTTGCAGCGCCATGGATCTCACCGCTGTATGATGTATAAAGTCGAGTCAATACGTAGATTTTGTGAATATTAGCCGGCTGTCAAGCGCGCATTCCGTTGAGTCCGGCGGTGCGCGGCCATGGCCGGGGCCACGCGGCGCGGCTTCCCTTTCCCCGGGGCGCGACATGGCCTAATGCCACGCGCATGGCATTCCCCGAGATCGCGCGCGCATGATTCGTCTCGACAACATCGGCAAGCAGAACGGCAAGCAGATCGTCTTCATCGAGGCCTCCGCGGCCCTGTTGAAAGGCGAGAAAATCGGCCTCGTCGGCCCCAACGGCGCCGGCAAGACCACGCTGTTCCGCATGATTACGGGGCAGGAGCCTCCGGACGAGGGGCAGGTTTCCACCGATCGCGGCATCACCATCGGCTATTTCAGCCAGGACGTGGGCGAGATGAGCGGCCAAAGCGCCCTCAGCGCCGTGATGGACGGGGCCGGCCCGGTCAGCGTGGTCGCCGCCGAGCTGAAGGAGATCGAGGCCGGCCTCGGCGATCCCGACCGCGCCGACGAGATGGATGCGCTGGTCGAGCGCTACGGCGAGGTGCAGGCGCGGTTCGAGGAACTGGGCGGCTATGCCCTGGAGGGCCGCGCGGCCGAGGTGCTGGCCGGCCTCGGCTTCAGCCAGGAGATGATGGACGGCGATGTCGGCAAGCTCTCCGGCGGCTGGAAGATGCGCGTGGCGCTGGCCCGCATCCTGCTCATGCGCCCGGACGTGATGTTGCTGGACGAACCCTCCAACCATCTCGACATCGAAAGCCTGATCTGGCTCGAATCCTTCCTGAAGGGGTTCGACGGCGCGCTGATGATGACGTCCCACGACCGCGCCTTCATGAACCGCATCGTCAACAAGGTCGTCGAGATCGACGGTGGCGCGCTGACCAGCTTTTCCGGCGACTACGAGTTCTATGCCCAGCAGCGGGCGCTGAACGAGAAGCAGCAGCAGGCCCAGTACGAGCGCCAGCAGGCCATGCTGGCCAAGGAGATCCAGTTCATCGAGCGGTTCAAGGCGCGCGCCTCCCACGCGGCGCAGGTGCAGAGCCGGGTCAAGAAGCTGGAGAAGATCGACCGGGTGGAACCGCCGCGCCGGCGCGAGAGCGTGGTGTTCGAGTTCCAGCCCGCGCCCCGCTCCGGCGATGACGTGGCCAGCCTGAAGGGCGTGCACAAGCGCTACGGCAGCCGTGTCATCTATGAGGGGCTCGATTTCCACATCGCCCGCAAGGAGCGCTGGTGCGTGATGGGCGTCAACGGCGCCGGCAAGTCCACGCTGCTGAAGCTGGTCACCGGGGCCGCCACGCCCGATGCCGGCGCGGTCACCGTCGGCGGCAGCGTGAAGATGGGCTATTTCGCCCAGCACGCCATGGACCTGCTGGAGGGCGAGCGCACCGTGTTCGAGACCCTGGAGGATGCCTTTCCCCAGGCCGGCCAGGGCGCGCTGCGCAGCCTCGCCGGCTGCTTCGGTTTTTCAGGCGACGACGCGGACAAGCGCTGCCGGGTGCTTTCCGGCGGCGAGAAGGCCCGGCTGGTGATGGCCAAGATGCTCTACGATCCGCCGAACTTCCTGGTGCTGGACGAGCCCACCAACCATCTCGACATCGCCACCAAGGAAATGCTGATCGCCGCCCTCGCCAATTACGAGGGCACCATGCTGTTCGTCTCGCACGATCGCCATTTCCTGGCGGCGCTTTCCAACCGGGTGCTGGAGCTGACTCCGGAGGGCATCCACAACTACCCCGGCGGCTATCTGGAATACGTGGCCCGCACCGGCCACGAGGCGCCGGGCCTGCGGCTCTGAGGGGCGGGCCCCGACCTCCCCGAGGGGGCGCCGGGGGCGGCGCCCACAGGCCCTGATCACAGGCCGTCGAACCAGGTCTTCCACTGCGGCACGGCCGTGGCGTAGGTGCCGCGATGGGTGGTCGGGCCGGTGGAGCGGGCCTCCACCGCGGTGTTTCCGGCTCCCATGGCCTGCTGATAGGTCATCACCAGCCGGCCGAGCCCGGGGGAGATGACCTCGTCGGCCTCGCCATAATAGGTGCGCACCGGGCTCTTTATGACCCACCGGTAGGCGTTGGTCCTGTCCTTCAGCAGCCGTCCGTAGGTGGACGCCGCGAACAGCTGCGGATCGAAGTAATCCGGCCGGATCAGCGCGCGCAGGTCGGTGGGGACCTGCGCGGGGTCGTAGGGCTCGCGCTCATAGAGCCTGCGGGAGATGTCGTAGGCCCCGTCCGTCAGCAGGCTGCGGGCGAGGCCGGGCACGCCGTAATACTTTTCGAATGAGAAGGCGGTGAGGATGAACAGCGTCGGCACCCAGTCCGCGTCGATCACGCGCGGAAAGGAGAGGAAGCCGTTCAGCCCCACGAAGGCATCGGCGGGGGCGCTGGCGGTGGCGGCCGCCGCCACCGGCACGCCAATGCGCTCCAGCTTCTCCAGCAGCGCCAGCGTGACGAAGCCGCCCTGCGACCAGCCGCCCAGCACCAGCCTGGAGGCGGACAGCTTCATGTGGGCCAGCACGGCGCGGCTCGCCACCAGGAGGTCGTAGGGGGCCTGCTGCTGGCTCTCCTTCACCAGATAGCCTTCCGGCTCCCGCGATCCGCCGAGGCCGAAATAATCGGCGCCGATGACCAGGTAGCCCTGGCCGGCAAACTGGGCGAGGGCAAGCTGGGTTTCCGGCGACTGCTCGGGAAAGGAGGGCACCTGCTGCCGGCCGTAGACGGTGCCGTGCTGGTAGGACAGGAGCGGGAAGCGGGTGTCCGCCGTGTCGGGCACCGCGAGGAGGCCGGTGGCCACTGTCGGCGTATTGCCACGCTCGGGAATGACCGAAGGATAGGTGACCCGGTAGAGCCGGACCGCGTTGCGCGCCGGGGTGTAGGCGACGGCGACACCGAAGAAGCGCGGCGCGTCCTCGGTGAGGATCCGGTTCAGCCGGTCCATGTCCCAGCGGCCGATGAGCTGGTAGCTGACACCCGAGGCGACCTCCACCGGTGCCTCCACCGGTGGAGCCGCGACCGCCGTTTCGGCCGCGCCGGCCGGGAGCGGCGTCATGCCCGCGCCCAGTGTCAACGCGAAAGCTGTAAGCCATCGGATCAGAACAGACATCTGCGCCTCCTGGTGCCTCCGGGGAGTGTCCCCGGACGGACAGGGATAGAGCCGTTTCAGCACGCGCGTGAAGCGGTCTTGCATCCGCGGCGGTGCGCCGCCGCGCCCTTGGCGCCGCCCCCGCCCCGCCTGCTCGCCGCCGTGGCCCGGGCTGGGCTTGATGCGGGTGGCGTGGAGGTATCCATATGCTTTGTTCGGACGGGATTCCCGTCCCCCTCCGCGAAATTTCACGCCGGTCGAGGCTGGACCAACGCACCTCCGCGAAATTTGTGCAATGGTTGGCGACCAGAATCAGAGAAAAATGACGCCATGTTCGGACAAAAGACAAAAAGCGATGAGCTGATTTCCGTTCTGGGTAATTATTGCGGTGTCGGTCTTTGGGACGCGATCCTGGTCAATGAGGATGCTCTGCATCCTCAAAGCAAATGGACCTGGACCAATGAATTCCGCCGCCTTCTCGGCTATGGCGGCGAGCACGACTTTCCGAACGTCGTGGGCTCATGGGCGGACAAGCTCCATCCGGAGGATTCGGCGCGGACCTTCGCCGCCTTTGGCAATGCCCTGAAGAAGACCCGCGAGAAGTCGATTTACAACATTACGTATCGACTGAAGATGAAGGACGGCAGCTATCGCTGGTTCCGCGCCACCGGCGGCGTCGTGCACGACGCCAATGGCAAGGCCATCCGCGCCTGCGGCTCCCTGGTCGATATTCACGAGAGTGTCGTCGCCGAGCAGCAGGCGCAGGCCCGCATCTCCCGCGTCGAGGAGATCACCGCGCGCTTCGACACCGAGATCTCGGCCTTGATCAACACCTTCCAGGGTGCGTCCGGTGAGTTGCAGGCGGCGGCGGCGCAGCTTGCGGGCTCGGCGAAGAAGGCGTCCGACCAGTCGATCGTCGTGGTGTCCGCGGTCGAGGAGGCGGCGGCCAACATCTCGGCCATCGCCAGTTCATCGGAGGAGCTTGGCGCGTCGGTGGACGAGATCGGCCGCCAGATCGACCGCTCGGCGGACCTGTCCAAGGGGTCGGTGGGCGAGGCCCGGGTGACGGCGGACATCATGGCGGAGCTGAGTTCCGTGGCCGCCGGCATCGGCAATGTGGTCGATCTGATTTCGGGGCTGGCGGGGCAAACCAACCTGCTCGCCCTGAACGCGACCATCGAGGCGGCCCGCGCCGGCGAAAGCGGCCGCGGCTTCGCGGTGGTGGCCAGCGAGGTCAAGCAGCTGGCCTCGCAGACGGCGGCGGCCACGTCGGAAATCTCCACCAAGGTCAGCGCGATCCAGAACGCGACCGCCCGTGCGGCGTCCGCCATCGACGGCATTCTCAAGACCATCGGCATGGTCAACGAGGCGATCACCTCCATCGCCACGTCGGTGGAGGAGCAGGGGGCGGCGACCCGCGAGATCGTCGGCTCCATCACCCACGTTTCGACCGGCACCAACGTGGTCTCGGAAAACATCTCCTATGTGTCCCAGGCGGCGGTGGAGACCGAGGACGTGGCGCGCAACGTGCTGTCGTCCTCGTCGGTCATCGGCTCGGAATCCGGCGCTTTGCAGGACAAGGTCCGCCGTTTCATCCTCGACCTGAAGACGGTGTGAGGACGGTGTCGTGATGTTGCCTCGCCCTCGCGCCCGGGGGCAGGCGACGCGCCGCGCCATCTCGCACTCAAGATCGCCAGGCCGGCGGCCGCTGCGGCGCCCTGGCGGGGCTAGGCCGTGCGGCGCATGGCGGCGCGCGGGTTTCTCCGGCGGCTATTCCAGGCAGGACGGGGCCGTCTGGCCGCGCCCCGTGTTTTGCGGTCGCGGCGGAGTCGACCGGACCGAAGAGCCCGGCGCCGGAGGTCTGGTCGCGCGGCAGGGCGCACGGCAAGGAGGGCATATCCCCGACAGCTGCACGGTCCCCCGTGGGTCCCAAGGGGCGGCGGCCGGGGGCGGCTCATGCGGCAGAGCCCGCCGACACCGTCGTCTCGCGCCACCGTTCAGGATTTCAGCAGCGGCGTGCGGAAGCCGTGCCGTCGTGCGGCCGGTGCGCCTGTGAGGGGCGCCTGGCGTCCCGCCGCACCCCACCCGGGTGGCTTGAACGGGCGGGACTGAAGCGGCGCTCAGGTTGCATCTTGTGCGCGCGCCGTCAGGGCCGCGCGCACATGGTGGAGCACGTCCGCCGCCTGTTCCAGCGCGGGTGGGCCGAGCAAGGCGGCGAGGGCGTCGGCGAGGGGCGCCCAGCAGACGCTGGCGGCCGCGAAGGCCACTTTTCCCTCGGGCGTGAGCTGCACCAGCTTGGCCCGCTTGTGGTGCGGATTGGGCGCGAAGCCGACCAGGCCCTGGGCGCAGAGGTCGTCCACCACCCGCTGAACCGATTGGCGGGTGAGCCCCATGTTGCGGGCGATGCCGGCCGTCGGCAGCGCCTCGCCGGCATCGGCGATGGCGCCCAGCACCTGCCAGCGGGCGCTGGTGAGATGGAGCGGCGCCACCAGGGCGTCGCCGGTGGCGATGAGGGCGCCGTTGAGCCGGAAGACCTCCAGCGCCAGGCGGCTGGCAGGGTGCAGGAAGGGATCGAAGGTGGCGTTCATATCGACAGTGTGATGTCATGTCGACAGTTTATTGTCAAATATGGGGCGGCTGGGATCGGCGTGCATTGGGGGTGGGAACGGCCTATAGGGGGGCATGAGCCAGACTCCCCTTGTGTTTGATCGTGCCCTCCAGAGGCAGCGGCTGGCGCGCGCCGCGCGCCTGGGGCCGGAGACCTTTCTGTTGGACCGGGTGGCGGAGGATCTCGCCGACCGGCTGGGCGCGGTGAAGCGGCGCTTCGCCACCGCGCTCGATCTCGGCACGCCCACCGATGCGCTGACCCGGGCGCTGGCGGGGCATCCGGCGGTGGACCGCCTGTTCGCTGCCGCGCCGCTGGCGCGGGGCCTGGGCGCGCGCGGGCCGGCGGTGGTGGCGGACGAGGAGGCGCTGCCATTCGCGCCCGCCTCCCTCGATCTGGTGGTGTCGGCCCTGGCGCTGCAGGGCGTGAACGATCTGCCCGGGCTGCTGGCGCAGGCGCGCCGGGCGCTTCGGCCGGATGGCCTGTTCCTCGCCGGCTTCGTCGGCGGTTCCAGCCTCACCGAGCTGCGGCAGGCCTTCGCCATCGCCGAGAGCGAGACCACCGGCGGCCTCTCCCCGCGCGTGGCGCCGTTCGCCGATGTGCGCGATCTCGGCGGGCTGCTTCAGCGCGCCGGCTTCGCCCTGCCGGTGGCCGATGCCGACCGTATCGTGGTGCGTTATTCCTCGCCGTTCACGCTGTTCTCGGAACTGCGCCGCATGGGTGCCGCCAATGCGCTGGTGGAGCGCCGCCGGGTGCCGTTGCGCCGGGACACGCTGCTGCGCGCGGCCGAGGTCTACGCCACGCGCTTTGCCGATCCGGATGGACGACTGCGCGCGACGTTCGACATCGTCTGGCTGTCGGGCTGGGCGCCCCACGAGAGCCAGCAGAAGCCGCTGGCGCCCGGTTCCGCGCGCATGCGTCTCGCCGACGCGCTCGGCGCCCCGCCGCCGAAGGCCGGGGAGAGCGGGGCCTGACCTGTCCGTGATGCCGGTGTTCTGAACGCTCCGGCGCCGCCGCAGCCTTGACGGCGGACGGCAAAGGCGCAGCATCCCCCCTCAGGTTGGATGCGGGGGTGGAGGGGCCATGTCCGGATTCGTTTTCAACACACCGGCGCATATCGTGTGCGCCGCCGGCGCGGCGGGGCAGGCCGGGGAGCAATTCCGTGCCGCCGGTGTCCGTCGCGCGCTGGTGGTGACCGACGACGGGGTCGCCCGTGCCGGCGGGCTCGCCCTCGTTCTCGATGCGCTACGGTCGGCGGGTGTGGCCCATCGGGTGTTTCAGGACGTGCCGCGCGATCCCGGACCGGAGACGGCCACCGCCGCCGCGGCCGCCGCCGTGGAGATGGAGGCGCAAGGCGTGCTCGGCCTCGGCGGCGGCTCGGTGCTGGATGTGGCGAAGCTCGCCGCCCTGCTGGCCACCGGCCGCGACGCGCTGTCCGAGATCTATGGGGTCGGTCTCGCGAGCGGGCCGCGCCTGCCGCTGATTCTGGCGCCGACCCTCGCCGGCAGCGGCGCCGAGGTGACACCGCTGGCGCTGCTGGTGGCCGCCGGCGAGAAGAAGGCGGTGGTGGCGTCCAGCCTGTTGCCGGACGTGGCGCTGCTGGACGTGGACATGACGCTGACGGCGCCGCCGGCCGAGACCGCCGCCGCCGGCGCCGGCGCCGTGGCGCTGGCGGTGGAGGCCTTCACGTCGGTGCATGCCAATGCCAATCCCCTGTCACGGGCGCTGGCCGAGGGCGCCCTGGGGCTGCTGGCCTGGGCGCTGCCGCTGGCGGTGCTGGAGAGCACCGACCGGCGGGCGCGGCAGGCCCTGTTGTCGGCTTCGATGATGGTCGGGCAGGCGTTCGCCAACGCGCCGGCGGGTGCCGCGCATGCTTTGGCCTATCCTCTGTGCGCGCGCCATCGGCTGCCGGCGGGCCTCGCCTCGGCGCTGATGCTGCCCCATGTGGTGCGCTTCAACCTGCCGGTGGCGGCGCACGCTTACACCGGCCTCATGGCGCGGCTGTTTCCGGAAGCCCCGGTGGCGGGCGCTTCGGCGGTGACGGGCGAGGCCTTCGCCGCGCGGCTGGGCGGCTTCCTGACGGCGATCGGCCTGCCCGATTCGCTGAAGGCGGCCGGCGTGCCGCGCGAGGATCTGGCCGGGCTCGCCACCGCGGCGCAGCGGCAGACGCGCCTGCTTGTCAACAATCCGCGCCCGGTGTTGGCGCAGGACATCGCGGCACTCTACAAGGCGGCGTGGGAATGAAGCCTGGGGATGACGCGTGGCTGCCATCCCCGCAGCCGGGGAGGGGCTCATGAGCGGGACGACAGGCGGGACAGCAAAGCCGGTGGGGCGGGAGGAGCCATTCCTGCTGAAGGATTTTCCTCACACGCTGACGCTGAGCACCCGGTGGGCCGACGTGGACGTCTACGGCCATGTGAACAATGTGGTCTATTATTCCTATTTCGACACGGTGGTGAACGAGCATCTGATCGCCCACGGCGTGCTCGATCCGCAGACCACCCCGATCATCGGCTTGGTGGTGGAGACGCGCTGCACCTATTTCCGCTCGCTGACCTTTCCGGCACCGGTGACGGCGGCGATGCGGGTGGCGAAGCTCGGCTCCTCCTCGGTGCGCTACGAGATCGCGCTGTTCCAGGGGGATGACGAGCGGGCGGCGGCCCAGGGTCATTTCGTCCATGTCTATGTGGACCGCGCCACCCAGCGCCCGGCGCCGATTCCCGAGCCGGTCCGCCGGGTGCTGCTGCCCCTGGCCTGAGCGTCGGTCCTGCGCCGCGGCGATGCTGCCCCGGCCCGCGCGCTCATCTCCCGCTGCGCCGGTGGCATGAGGGCCGATGAGAGGGGCTCGACGACACGGGGCGACGACACGGAGCGACCATGAGACCATCGGCCCCGGTCTTCGACCGGTGCCAAGTGGGTCCGCTCAAGCGCCGCGCGGGCTTGACCAAAGGCCCATGAGTCACACTCATGGGCCTTTGGTATGAGACCTCATACCGTGCGCGAGGATCGTCGCGGCACGGTGGCGTGGCGAGAAGGGCGCGCCATTCGGGATGCTTGGTGAGGGCCTCATCCGCACAAAAAAAAGCCGGCCCGCGTGCGCGGGCCGGCTGCATTGAAGCCGCGTCGCCAGCGTTCAGCAGATGTACTGGGCGCCGTTGATGGTGAGCGTCGAGCCGGTGATGAAGGAGGCGCCGTCCGAGGCCAGGAACACCACGCCACGGGCGATGTCCTCCGGCTCGCCGAGGCGGCCGACCGGGATGGTGGCGACGATCTTGGCCAGCACGTCGGCGGGCACCGCGCGCACCATCTCGGTGCCGATGTAGCCGGGCGCGATGGCGTTGACGGTGATGCCGTATTTCGCGGTTTCCTGGGCCAGGGCCTTGACGAAGCCGATCTCACCGGCCTTGGCCGCCGAGTAGTTGGTCTGGCCGAACTGGCCTTTCTGCCCGTTGATGGACGAGATGCAGACGATGCGGCCGAACTTGCGCTCGCGCATGCCGTCGATGAGGTTGCGCGTCATGTTGAACGCGCTGGACAGGTTGGTGTTGATCACCGCGTTCCACTGCTCGATGGACATCTTGTGCAACGGCGCATCGCGGGTGATGCCGGCGTTGTTCACGAGCACCTCGACCGGCCCGACCTCGGCCTCGACCTTGGCGATGCCGTCCTTGCAGGCCTCGAAATTGGACACGTCCCACTTGAAGGCGGGAATGCCGGTCTTCTCGGTGAAGGCCTTGGCGGCTTCTTCATTGCCGGCGAAGTTCGCGGCGACCGTGAAACCGGCCTCCTTGAGCGCGATCGAAATGGCTTCCCCGATACCGCGAGTGCCACCCGTAACCAACGCGACGCGCGCCATAGCTCCCTCCATTCATGTTGGCTCGACCTAAAGAGTAAATTGGACATTCCGCAGCGGATCGAGCCACGCCCGGAGTATGTCTAAGCATGTGTTCCCAGGGTTGCGAGTGTCCCGGGCCGCGATTGAAGGTCGCGGCCCGGATCATTGCGCAAGAAACGACGGTCAATCCCGCTCGACGCACAGGGCAATGCCCATGCCGCCGCCGATGCACAGGGTGGCAAGGCCTTTTTTTGCATCCCGCTTCTGCATTTCATGCAGGAGAGTGACGAGAATACGGGTACCCGAGGCGCCGATGGGGTGGCCGATGGCGATGGCGCCGCCGTTGACGTTGACCTTGGAAGTATCCCAGCCGAGGCCCTTGTTGACGGCGATGGCCTGGGCGGCGAAGGCCTCGTTGGCCTCGATCAGGTCGAGGTCGGACGGCTTCCAGCCGGCCTTCTCCAGCGCCAGCTTGGAGGCCGGAATGGGGCCGGTGCCCATGACCGCGGGATCGACGCCGGCCTGCGCCCAGGAGACGATGCGCGCGAGCGGGGTCTTGCCCTCCGCCTTGGCCTTGGCGGCGCTCATGAGCACCACGGCGGCGGCGCCGTCGTTGATGCCGGAGGCGTTGCCGGCGGTCACGGTGCCGTCCTTGGCGAAGGCGGGCTTCAGCTTTTCCATGGCGTCGACGGTCGCGCCGGCGCGGATGTATTCGTCCTGGTCCACCACCACGTTGCCCTTGCGGGTGACGATGGTTACGGGGACGATCTCATCCTTGAACTTCCCGGCCTTCTGTGCCGCTTCCGCCTTGTTCTGGGAGGCGACGGCGAACTCGTCCTGCTCCTTGCGGGTGATCTGGAACTGCTTGGCCACGTTCTCGGCGGTCACGCCCATGTGGTAGCCGTTGAAGGCGTCCCACAGGCCGTCCTTGATCATGGTGTCCACGAATTCCAGGTTGCCCATGCGCTGGCCGTTGCGCAGGTGCGCGCCGTGCACCGACTGGCTCATGGATTCGTGGCCGCCGGCCACCACCACCTCGCTGTCGCCGTTGGCGATGGCCTGGGCGCCGAGCGCCACGGTGCGCAGGCCCGAGCCGCACACCTGATTCACGGTCCAGGCCGGGCTCTCGACCGGAAGGCCGGCCTTCACGGACGCCTGGCGGGCGGGATTCTGGCCCTGGGCGGCGGTGAGCACCTGGCCGAGAATGACCTCGCTCACGGCCTCGGCCGGGACGCCGGCGCGCTCCAGCACTTCCTTGATGACGATGGCGCCGAGCTCATGGGCGGGCAGTGGCGACAGGGCGCCGTTGAACGAGCCGACCGGGGTGCGCGCCGCGGCGACGATGACGACCTCGTCCTTCATGATTTTCTCCTGGGACTTCGAACAGGCGGGGGCGGCTTTGCGCCGCTTATGAATGCCGGCATTATATCGAGATCGGCCACGGCCATGTGTCAATGATGCATGTCATGGGAACTCGGATGCTGGCAAGTGCGACGTCCGGGTGAGACCGGTGTCGGAACCGAGGGTTGCGCGGGGTGGAGGCGCGCATGGCGGGGGATGTGGTTGCGGTGCACGCGCTTTGCGCGCGTTGCATATAATTTGGTAGCTATGGGGGTGAAAACGCCCTAACGTATCCACACCCCCAAGGAGATCGGATGACCGGACGATGGCAAAATCACAAGAGCCAGTCACCATCAAGAAATACGCCAACCGTCGCCTGTATAACACGGGGACGAGTACCTATGTGACCCTTGAAGACCTCGCCAACATGGTGAAGGAAGGTGAGGACTTCGTCGTTTTCGATGCCAAGAACGGCGAGGATATTACTCACTCGGTCTTGACGCAGATCATCTTCGAGCAGGAGAACAAGGGGCAAAATCTTTTGCCCATCGCCTTCCTGAGGCAGATCATCCGATTCTATGGCGATAGCATGCAGATGCTGGTGCCACGCTATCTGGAAGCCTCCATCGACAGCTTCACTAAGGATCAGGGCAAGTTTCGTGATCACGTGACCAAGAGCTTGACCGGCGGCGGCTTCGCCGGGCTGGACGATCATGTGCGGCGCAACATGGACATGTTCGAGCGCGCCTTCCACATCTTTCTGCCGTTCCCCAAGACCGACGAGGAGGAAGCGGGCGCCGCGCCTGCCGCCGACACCCCGGTGGATGCGGGCACGCCGATTCCGCAGGCCGCGTCCGCGCCGGTGGCCGCCCCGCCGCCCGGGTCCGGGCAGGGCGAGCTTGAGGCGCTGAAGCGGCAGATGGCCGAGATGCAGGCGAAGCTGGAGCAACTCGCGGTGCGGCCGGCCGAGCCCCCGGCTCCCGTGGTCCAGGCCCCGCCACCGGTCGAGACGCCTGTCCAGCCCTTCCAGCCGGCCCCGCAGGAGCCGCCGGCGCAGCCCGCGCCGTGGACCCCAGGGCCCGACGACACGACCCCGGGGGGCGACTTCGGCGGCAATCGCTGAACGCCCGCCCCGTGAGTTCGCGACGACCCATTCCGCGATGCGGGATGGGTCGTTTTCGTTTCGGCGCCGCGCTGGGGGCGTGGGTGGCTCAAGCCGCTGGCGGAAGGGGGATGGCGCGGTGTGCCCGGCGCGCGCCCATCTCCGGCGGCGCGGGATTATTGCGCGTCGGGACGGATGGCGAGATCGCGCTGGGCGACGCGGATCGATACGGAGAAGCCGGCGACCACGTCCAGCAGCATCACGCACAAGAGCAGCGCGAACACGGAGTTTCCGGCCTGCGGCACCAGCAGGAATTCGGCGAGACTCACCACGAACAGCAGGATGGACAACATGTGGTCCATCAGCGCGCGCGAGCTGATGCGGGTGGACTTGAGGATCTCGAAAAAGAGGAACAGCAGGCTGAGGGCGACGAACGCTTCCGCGAGCGTGATCTTCCACTGCGCGCCGGACAGCATCGAGACCACGGTCAGGACCGCGTCCCAGCGCAGGTCCGGGGTGAGGAAGGCGACGATGTTGAAGATCGCCAGCGGAATGATCAGCAGCGGCACGGGTGTCAGCATGGGTGCTCCTTCGGGCGGTCGCGCCGCGAGGCCGCGCCTTGGGCGCGCGGCGCGGGGGCCGGGAATCGGGGGCACCTTGCCCGATGGAGTCTCACCGTTCCGTTGCCGCGCGGCGGGCGCGGGCGTGTTTCCTGCCCATTTCAGCGCGTCCGAGCGGCGTCAGGCCGAGAAGGGAGCGCCGCCCGGCGGGGCCCGGACGTCATTCAGAGGGGCCCAAAATGAAACACCGCCGCGGCGCGGGGCCGCTGGCGGTGCATGTTGTCGGTGCCGATGGGAATCGGGCTTGGGGATCAGGCTTCCGCCTTGACCTTGAGAATCTGCCGGCCCTTGTACATGCCGGTCTTCAGGTCGACGTGGTGGGGGCGGCGCAGCTCGCCGGAATCCTTGTCTTCCACGTAGGTGGGCTGCTTCAGCGCGTCGGCCGAGCGGCGCATGCCACGGCGGGACGGCGAGGTTTTTCTCTTGGGAACGGCCATTGTCACAACTCCTGAAGACGAGACATCCGAAGACAGGTCTCGCCCACTGCGGCGGTTCGCGCGAGCCTTTGCGAAACCTCTTCATCACTTGAAGGCGCGCCTTATACAGGCTCTCTGGCCGGAGAGGAAGCCCCGGGCGGGTGCTTTGTGGTCGCGCGGCGTTCAGCGCGACGCCTCAACAATGCCCTCTTGTCAGTCAAGGAGAGCTGGGCAAGGGTGCGCCCGTTCTGGCGCGCGCCATCCGGGTGCGCGCCGTTCTGGGGGGCACCCCAATCCCCGAGGAAACCGGACCCATGAAGCGTTCCGTCCACACCGCCGCGCTCGCGGCTGCCTTTGCCTCGTCCGTCGCCCTTGTTTCTCTTGCCGGCCCGGCCATGGCCCAGGCGCCGGCGCCGGCGCCTGCGGCGGCTGCGGCTCCGGCCGACGCGGACCCGGTGGTGGCCACCGTCAACGGCACCCCGATCCGCGCCAGCGAGGTGGTGATCGCCGCCGAGGACATCGGCCCCGGCCTGCCGCCCCAGCTCCAGGGCGCCGCGCGCCAGGAATATGTGCTGTCCTTCCTCACCGACATGACCCTGCTGGCCGCCGCGGCCGAGGCCCAGAAGCTGGACCAGACGCCCGAGTTCAAGGCCCGCCTCGCCTATGCCCGCACCAAGGCGCTCATGGAGGCGCTGATGACCCAGGAGGCCAAGAAGGCGGTCTCCGAGGAGCTGAAGCGCAAGACTTACGAGGAGTTCGTCAAGTCCGCCCCCGCCGACGAGGAAGTGCACGCGCGCCATATCCTGGTGGATGACGAGGCCAAGGCCAAGGAGATCGCCAAGAAGGCCAAAGCCGGCGAGGATTTCGCCAAGCTCGCCAAGGACAATTCGAAGGACGGCGCCGATGACGGCGGCGACCTCGGCTATTTCACCAAGGACCAGATGGTGCCGGAGTTCGCGGAAGCCGCGTTCAAGCTGGACAAGGGCCAGGTGTCCGATCCGGTGAAGAGCCAGTTCGGCTGGCACGTCATCAAGATCGAGGACAAGCGCAAGAAGCCGGTGCCCACCTACGACCAGGTGGAAGGCCAGGTGGAACAGTATCTGGTGCGCAAGTCCCAGGCCGACATCGTCACCAAGCTGCGCGCCGACGCCAAGGTGGAAAAGACCGCCGCTGCGCCCGCTCCGGCGCCCGCCGCGCCTGCGGCCGCTCCGGCCGCCGCCCCCGCCGATCCGGCGAAGAAGTGACATCGGCGCATCGTCGGTGAAGGGGCGCTTCGGCGCCCCTTTTCTTTTGTCAGCGCCGTCCACGGGGGCGCCTGCCGATTCCCCCCGCCTGCGGCGCGGGACCTGCGGTCACATGTTGTCCAACTCCGCGCGCACGTCGGCGAGGAGGGCGTCGGCAGTCAGCAGCCGGTCGCCGGCCGGGTCGTGCACCACGGCGCCGAATCCCTTGGCCAGCGCCGCGCACACGCCGAGCGCGCTCACCTTCTCGCGGACGTCGCCGCTCCATTTGACGTCGAGCGCCACATCGCGCCCATCCAGGGCCGCCTTGAGGGTGGGCGCTGCGTCGAGGTCCGCCGCCACGTCGTGGAAGCGCAGGGTGAAGCCGGCGTCCTCCCCGTCCAGGGTGCAGGGCAGGTAGCCCGTGGATTTCAGCGGCACATAGCCGTCGTCGAGCGTGAGCTTCAGCTTCAGCGCGTCCAGGGCGGGTTGCAGCGCCGCGCGGGCGGGCACGTCGGAGCGATGGAGAAAAACGGTAAGGGCACGGGCCATGACGGCTCCTTTGGAAAATGGGGCCAGAAGGTGCAACAGGCTGCAGCAGCACAAGAACAGGCAGCGGTAGGGGAAAGGACGTCGCCTGCGGCAGGAGCCGCGACGCGACGCATCTGAAACGCCGCCACTCTAAGGCCCGCGCCGGGGCTGGGGAAAGGGGCCGGGCAGGGATGGCCCGGCGCCGGGCGCGGGTCGGGGGGCGCCAGGGTGCTTCGGTGCCACCCGCCAGGCGTTGCGCGCGTTGCGTGCCGGGTGGGGCGTGCGGGAGTGGCGGCGGGTCGCGCCTGCCATGCGCAATCGCCGGCCCGCGGCCCCTTGCCAGGGCCCGCCGGGTGCGGCACACGAAAGGCGCCGTGGGAGCCGGGCCGCCGAACGTCGGCGGGTCGCGGCTGCCGGGTTCCAGGGCCGCCGGCCCCAAACCTGATCGAAGGAGACCGCGTCGCGCCGTTCCGGCGGGGCCGGGTTCTTACGGGGATCGCCTCATGTCGTCGTCCGTCTCGCCTCTCGCGCCCCAGTTCGTGCCTCAGCTGCAGCCGGTGCCCGGCGTGCTTCTCACCACGGCGGCCGCCGGCATCCGTTACCAGGGGCGCACCGACGTTCTGCTGATGTCGTTCGCGCCCGGCACCACGGTGGCCGGCGTCACCACCCGCTCCCTGTGTCCCTCGGCTCCGGTGGAATGGTGCCGCGAGCTGCTGAAGAAGGGCAAGGCGCGGGCGCTGGTGGTCAATTCCGGCAATGCCAATGCCTTCACCGGCAAGACCGGCCGGGCTTCCACCGCGCTCACCGCCGAGATCGCCGCCGCGAAGCTGGGGTGCAAGCCGGGCGAGGTGTTCCTGGCCTCCACCGGCGTCATCGGCGAGCCGCTCGACGCCACCAAGTTCGAATCGGCGCTGACCGAGGCCGCCGCCCGGCTGGTGGACTACCCGTGGCTGGATGCGGCCCGCGCCATCATGACCACCGACACCTTCCCCAAGCTCGCCACGGCCCAGGTGCTGCTGGACGACGTGCCGGTGACCATCAACGGCATCGCCAAGGGCGCCGGCATGATCGCGCCCGACATGGCGACCATGCTGTCGTTCGTCTTCACCGACGCGCCCATCGCCGCGGATGTGCTGCAGAAGCTGTTGTCCAAGGGCGTGAAGGACAGTTTCAACGCCGTGACCATCGACGGCGACACCTCCACCTCCGACACCCTGCTGCTGTTCGCCACCGGCGTGGCCGAGGCGCGCGGCGCGCCGCGCATCAAGGACATCGATGATCCGCGCCTGAAGGCGTTCCGCCGGGCCCTGTTCGAGCTGCTGGGCGACCTGGCCGAGCAGGTGGCGCGCGACGGCGAGGGCGCGCGCAAGCTGCTGCGCGTCCATGTCCAGGGCGCGGTGTCCAAGAAGTCGGCGCGCCGCATCGCCATGTCCATCGCCAATTCGCCGTTGGTGAAGACGGCGGTGGCCGGAGAGGATGCCAACTGGGGCCGCGTGGTCATGGCCGTAGGCAAGGCCGGCGAGCCGGCCGACCGCGACCTGCTCTCCATCGCCTTCGGCGATATCCGCGTCGCCTTCGAGGGCGCGCGCGATCCCGGCTATGACGAGGCGGTGGTGTCCGCCTACATGAAGAACGCGGTGATCGATCTCACCGTGGATCTCGGCCTGGGGCGCGGCGCCGACCGGGTGCTGACGTGCGACCTGACCAAGGAATACGTGGCCATCAACGGGGATTATCGCTCGTGAAGCTCACCTTGGTGGTGGCCTGCGCTCTCATCGATGCCGACAACCGGGTGCTGGTGGCCCAGCGCCCGGAGGGCAAGGCCCTGGCCGGCCTGTGGGAGTTTCCCGGCGGCAAGATCGAGCCCGGCGAGCGCCCGGAACAGTGCCTCATCCGCGAGCTGGACGAGGAATTGGGCATCCAGGTGAAGGAGGCGTGCCTTGCCCCCCTCACCTTCGCCAGCCACGCCTATGAGGAATTCCACCTGCTGATGCCGTTGTGGATCTGCCGGCGCTGGGAGGGCGCGGTGACCCGCAAGGAGCACCAGGACCTGAAATGGGTGCGCCCGGGCCAGTTGCGCGACCTTGCCATGCCGCCGGCCGATGCACCGCTGATCCCGGCGCTGATCGACCTCCTGGGGCCCTGACCCCGGCACCTCTCGGCTCCCGTCATCGAGTGCGTCATGACCCCGGCCACCGCCACCCGTACCGGTCTGCTCGCCATTGCGCTGTGGGCGACGCTGGCCTGGCTCACCGCGGCCACCGGCGCCGTGCCGCCGCTGCTGCTGACGGCCCTCACCTTTGCCATCGGCGGGCTGGTGGGGGTGGGGGCGGCGGTGGTGCAGGGCGGCGCGGCGGGGCTGCGCGTGCTCATCCAGCCGCCGCTGGCCTATGCCCATGGGGTGGGTGGGCTGTTCGGCTATCATGTGCTGTATTTCGCCGCGCTGAAGCTGGCGCCGCCGGCCGAGGCGGGGCTCATCAACTATCTCTGGCCGCTGCTGATCGTGCTGCTCTCCGCCACCCTGCCCGGCGGCGGGCTGCGGTCGGCCCATGTGGCGGGGGCGCTCATGGGCTTTGCCGGCACGGTGGCGCTGCTGGTGGGCAAGGGCGGTTTCTCCGGCATCGAGGCCCGCTATGCGCCGGGCTATCTGGCCGCCTTCGCCTGCGCTTTCATCTGGGCCCTGTATTCGGTCACGTCACGGCGTTTCGCCCATGTGCCCACGGCGGCGGTGGCGGGCTTCTGCCTCATCACGGCGCTGCTGGCGGGGCTGTGCCACCTGGCCTGGGAGCAGACGGTATGGCCGGCCGGGGCGGTGGAGTGGGCGGCGGTGATCGCCCTGGGCGTGGGCCCGGTGGGGCTGGCCTTCTACGCTTGGGACGTCGGCATGAAGCAAGGTGACGTGCGGCTGCTGGGCGTCGCCTCCTACGCCGCGCCGGTCCTGTCCACTTTGCTGCTGGTGGCTACCGGCTTTGCCACGCCGAGCCTGTCGCTGGCGCTGGCCTGCGCCCTCATCGTCGGCGGCGCCGGGGTCGCGACCCGGCGCTGAGGCCCGGGCGTCGCGGTTCGGGACCGCCCTCGGCGCCCCCTCGGTGCCCCTGGGCGCCCCCTGGGCGTGCAAGGCATTGCGGCGGCACGGTCGGGCGTGCGCCCGCCGTCGGTCGCCAGCGGGGCCGAACCCTTGCGCTCGGCAGGCGAAAGCCGTAGCACTCCCGCCGGTTCCTCCGCCCCCGACGAGACCGCCCGGCCGCGCCGGAAGGCGCGTATTCGGAAAAAGCGCGACCCGCGCGCTGCAACCCAAGGATAGGCCCATGCCCACCCATAAGCTTCTTCTTCTCGCCGGCGACGGCATCGGCCCCGAGGTGACGGCCGAGGTGAAGCGCGTCATTGCCTGGCTGGAACAGCAGGGCCTGGCCTCCTTCGCCATCGAGGAAGACCTGGTGGGCGGCAGCGCCTTTGACGCCCACGGCGTCGCCATCACTGACGCGGCCATGGATCGCGCCAAGGCCGCCGACGCGGTGCTGCTGGCGGCCGTGGGCGGCCCCAAGTGGGCCAATGTGCCCTATGAGGCGCGCCCGGAAGCCGGCCTGCTGCGCCTGCGCAAAGACCTGCAGCTGTTCGCCAATCTGCGCCCGGCCATCTGCTATCCGGCGCTGGCCGACGCTTCCTCGCTCAAGCGCGAGGTGGTGGAGGGGCTCGACATCCTGATCGTGCGCGAGCTGACCGGCGGCGTCTATTTCGGTGAGCCGAAGACCATCACCGACCTCGGCAACGGCCAGAAGCGCGCCATCGATACCCAGGTGTACGACACCTACGAGATCGACCGCATCGCCCGCGTCGCCTTCGAGCTGGCCCGCACCCGCCGCAACAAGGTGACCTCCTCGGAGAAGCACAATGTGATGCGCTCGGGCGTGCTGTGGAAGGAAGTGGTCACCCAGGTGCACGACGCCGACTACAAGGATGTCGAGCTGGAGCATCATTTGGCCGATTCGCTCGCCATGCAGCTGGTGCGCTGGCCCAAGCAGTATGACGTGATCGTCACCGACAACCTGTTCGGCGACGTGCTCTCCGACATCGCCGCCATGCTCACCGGCTCGCTCGGCATGCTGCCGTCGGCCTCGCTCGGCGCGGTGGATGCGGCCACCGGCAAGCGCTCGGCCATGTACGAGCCGGTGCACGGCTCGGCGCCCGACATCGCCGGCAAAGGCATCGCCAACCCCATCGCCATGATCGGCTCGCTGGCCATGGCGCTGCGCTATTCCTTCAATCAGGGCGAGGTGGCCGACCGCATCGAGACGGCCATCTCCGGCGTGCTCGACGCCGGCAAGCGCACCGCCGACATCCGCACCGCCGGCGCCGAGGTGGTCTCCACCCAGGGCATGGGCGAGGCCATCGTCGCCGAGCTGGATGCCGCCAGCGCTTGACGCCGGCGGCGCGGGCCAGCACGCGGGCGGTCCAGGAGCGCAGCGGGTCGGCGGGTCCTGCCGCTTTGCGGCAGGGCGATCCGGGTGGTGCGCTGGCCGCAACAGGTCGCACCAGGCGCGCGCGTGAGGCGTGGCGCCCGGTCCTGGCGCCGGTCCTCGCGTGCTGCCCCGTCGGACGATTGCCGGGCCATCCGGCTCGAAAAAAGCGCCGCCCGTCCGCGTTCGCGGGGGCGGCGTTTTCGCGCCGCCGCGCGGGCGGGCAGGCGGGGGCTGGAAGGCGGGCGTGTATGGGCCGGCGTGCGGAAGCGGCGCGCCACGGGGTGGCCGGTCCCGTTCCCGCGGCGTGCCCGCCAAGACTCCTGGAGCTTGGGCCCCAGGGGTCCCGGCTTCCGGGGCCGGAGCGCTTCCCTCGGGCCATCGGGAGGCGCGGCGCGTTGCCGGCAGCGCCGATCTCTTCGGCGAAGGCCGCCTGGGGCGGCGCCACCTTTTCGGCTGCGTTGCGTGCCAGCAGCACCCATCGGCCCCGGTCGGGGAGCGGGACCGGCGGGGGTCAGATGCGCGGGACGATGATGAGCCGCTCCACGGGCTTGCCGCCCAGCAGGTGGGAGGAAACGATCTCGTCGATGTCCTCGGGGGTCTTGGGCGTGTACCAGATGCCCTGGGGATAGACCACCATGATCGGCCCCGCCGAGCAGAAGCTCAGGCACCCGGAGGCGGTCATGGCGATGTCGCGGCGGCCGGAGGCCTCCAGCTTCTTGCCCAGGCGGTCCCACAGGGGCTGGGCGCCATTGGCGCCGCACGAGCCGCGCGGATGCTGCGGCGGACGCTGGGTGAAGCAGCAGAACACATGGTGCGTGTAGACCTGGGGAATCTCCAGGGCCTCGGTGTTTTCTTCGGCGCTTGCGGCAACGTCGGACATGGCGGCTCTTCGACTTGAGGGCGCGAAGCCTGGAACCATTCAAATTTCGTGCCGCAGTGCGGTAGGGGTGAAATCCCTTAAGTCAGGCAAAGCGTTGGCCGATGTCGCGGCGGGTATTGCCCGGCCCGCGGGGCAGCGGTCTGGGGGAAGTGCGACAGACATCCGCGTGTAGTGTTCCGGAATGGACGGGCCATGAACGCAAACGGCCGGGCGCAAGGCCCGGCCGTTCCGATGGCGCGACAGGCGCGTCAGCGGGCGCCGAACACCTCGTCCAGCTTGGCGCCGGAGGCGAAATGATCCTTCTGGATCTTGTCCCAGCCACCGAACACCTCTTCCACGGTCACGAGGCGCACCGGCGGGAACTGGTCCTTGTACTTGGCGGCGACCTCCGGGTTGACGACCCGGTGGAAAGCCTTGGCGGCCACCTCCTGGCCGGCCGGGGAATACAGGAATTCGAGATAGGCGGTGGCGGCGGGGCGGGAGCCGCGCTTGTCCACCACCTTGTCCACCACCGCCACCGGGAACTCCGCAAGCAGGCTCACGGAAGGGGCCACCGTCTGCAGCTTGCGGTCAGGATAGAGGTCCTGGATGGTGCGGGTTTCGGCTTCGAAGGTCACCAGCACGTCGCCGGTCTCGCGCTCCACGAAGGTGGTGGTGGCGCCGCGGCCGCCGGTGTCAAACACCGGGACGTTGGCAAGCAGCTTTTTCACGAAGGCGTCGGCCTTGGCGGTGTCGCCCTTGTTCTGCTCCAGCGCATAGGCATAGGCGGCGAGATAAGTATAGCGCGCGTTGCCGGAGGTCTTGGGATTGGGGAAGATGACCTTGACGTCCTCGCGCACCAGGTCATTCCAGTCTTTGATGCCCTTGGGATTGCCGGCGCGCACCAGGAACGAGGGGAAGGAATAATAAGGCGAGGCGTTGTTGGGGAACTTCTTCTGCCAGTCCTTGGCGACGAAGCCGCCCTTGGCCAGAACATCCACGTCGGTCACCTGGTTGAAGGTCACAACGTCTGCTTCCAGTCCTTCCAGAATGGCGCGGGCCTGGCGCGATGAGCCGGCGTGGCTCTGGTTGACGGTGATCTGCTGGCCGGTCTTGTCCTTCCAGAACGGCACGAACAGCGCATTCTCGGCGGCGAACAGCTCGCGGGCGATGTCGTAGGAGACGTTGAGCAGGGAGTCCGGACCGGGCGCCGGCTGGGCGGTCTGGGCGAGGGCCGGCAGGGCGGCGCCGGCAAGCGGCGCGGCGAGGGCGCCGGCGAGCACCGAAGCGAGAAGGGCCCGGCGGTGGATCATGGATGCACTCCCATTTTCACATACATAATACGTTAAAAAACGTATTTTACGTTACCTCCAGATAGCATGGGGGACGGGCGCTGTGAACTCCTCTCATCACCTATCGTCATTGTGAACTTAAGGCGGAGGCTTGGCGCCGCATCCTTGCCTCCGCCCTGCCGGGGCGCGGCCTGAGCAATGGCGGCCTGCGGGATGTCCGTGGTGCCCGTGCTTGTGGTGTGGCGTGATAGGCGGGAGGTCAGTCCCGGTCCGTCAGTCTCTGTCCTCGTGGCCCAGGGTCCGGAAATGGCCGCGGGCCTGGAGGATGGCGAGCAGGGCGAGCCCCGGCAGGCCGGCGAGGGCGGTGATGATGAAGAACACCGGCCAGCCGGTGGCCTCGGCGATGAAGCCGCCGCCGGAGGCGAGGAAGGTGCGCCCCACCGCCGTCAGCGCCGTGAGCAGGGCATATTGGGTCGCGGTATGGGCGCGGGCGCCGCACAGGGCCGACAGGTAGGCGACGAAGATGACGGTGCCGATGGCGCCGGTGAAGTTCTCCACCACGATGGTGGCGGTGAGCGCCGGCACGCTCACGCCGATGAGGGCCTGGGCGGTGAAGGCGAGGTTGGACAGGATCTGCAGGATGCCGCCCACCCACAGGCAGGTCGCCAGCGGCAGGGCGCGGGCGATGAAGCCGCCGGCGAACCCGCCCGCCAGCGCCGCGGCGAGGCCGACGCCCTTGACGATGCCCGCATAGGTCGCCTTGTCGAAGCCGATGGAGATGACGAACGGGGCCGTCAGCACGCCGGCAAAAGCGTCGCAGAACTTGTAGAGCAGCACGAACAGCAGGATCGCCAGCGCCTGCTCGCGGGCCAGGAACTCGCTGAAGGCGCCGACGGCGGTGGAGACCACCCGCGCCACCGCGCCCGCGCCCTCGGCGCGGACCGGCGCCGTGGGCTCGCGCGCCATGAAGGTGGCGATGATGCCCACCAGAACGAAGGCGGCGGCGGCCACATAGCCCCAGAACCAGACATCCGCCCGCGCGGCGCCGCGCAGTTCCAGATACGCCACCAGGGCGATGACGCCGGCGCCGGAAACCAGCATGCCGATGCGATAGGCGGCCACGTAGCCGGCCATGCCGGCGGCCTGCTCGCTGGTGTCGAGCCGCTCCACGCGGAATGCGTCCACCACGATGTCCTGGGTGGCGGAGACGGTGGCGACCAGCAGCGCGCCCAGCGCCACCATGACAGGGGCGGCGAGGGGGTCCTGGAGGCCGAGGAAGACGATGCCCGCGGCGAGGGCGATCTGGGTGGCGAGCAGCCATCCGCGCCGCCGGCCGAGCCAGCGCGAGAGCAGCGGCACGTCGAGCGCATCCACCAGTGGCGCCCAGATGAATTTCAGCGTGTAGGGCAGGCCCACCAGGGAGAACAGGCCGATGGAGCCGAGGCTGACCCCCGATTCGGTCATCCACACCGACAGGGTGGTCCCGGTGAGCGCCAGCGGCAGGCCGGACGAAAAGCCGAGCAGAATCACCACCAGCACGCTCGGGCGCGCATAGACGGTCAGCGCGTCGAGCAGCGGGCGCCGCGCGGCGGGCGTCGCGGGGGCAGGGGTCGAGGGGGCGGTGTCGTCGCTCATGATGGGTCCACTGGCAGGCTCCGGCCAGCCGGGGGGCGCGGCCATCGTCCCCGAAGGGCGGCAGGCGGAAGCAAACCGCCCTGCCGCAGTGTCGCCGGGGAGTGAACACCGGCACGCGTTAAGAAAACGCCCACGCCAAAGGGGGGGGCACCAAGGGGGCGCGCCAAACGGAGGGGGCGGGCGATCGGCGCCTGGTTCCGGGCCGGACTCAGCGGCGGTTCAGGCCTGGGTCCACAGGCCGGTTTCCACCTTCGACACCGCGATCACCGCCTGGGTGCGGCTTTCCACCCCGAGCTTCTGCAGGATGGCGGAGACATGAGCCTTCACCGTGGCCTCGGACACGGAGAGCTCATAGGCGATCTGCTTGTTGAGCCGGCCCTCCGCCAGCATCATCAGCACCCGCACCTGCTGCGGCGTCAGGGTGGCGAGGCGGGCGATGATGGCGTCGGTCTCGCCGTCGCTGCCGGCGCCGAGGCCGATGTCGGCGGGCACGAAGGCTTCGCCCTTGAGCACGTCGGCGATGGCGTCGCGCATCTGCCGCACGTCCATGGTCTTCGGAATGAAGCCGGAGGCGCCGAGGTCGAGGCAGCGGCGGATCACCGCCGGCTCCTCGTTGCCGGACACCACCACCACCGGCAGCGCCGCGTATTGGGCCCGCAGGTAGATGAGGCCGGAGAAGCCGCGCGCGCCGGGCATGGTGAGGTCGAGCAGAACCAGGTCGAACTCGCTGTCACCCTCCAGCAGCGCGGTAAGGTCGTCGAACGTGCCCACTTCCAGGATGGAGGCGCGGGCGTGATGGCTCAGCACCGCCTCCTTCAGGGCGCCACGGAACAGCGGATGGTCGTCGGCGATGACGAGACGCAATTCACCTCCAGCGGCTTCACCCAATGCATCCTCCCTGAAAGCTTCTGTGTTATGGCTTGGACCGGGATGGGTCGGTTCCGGACACAATCTTCCCCGCCGCGCGCCACGCGCGCAACGAATCGTCATCCACAATCATCGATCCGTGGCGAAGCTGTGGCAAGCGGAAGCCTCAAATCGCGGCGTGGCCGGTAAAGGTCAAAATGACTTCCCGGCGGTGCGGCGCGCGCCGGTGCTCGATCAGGTAAAGGCCCTGCCATGTGCCCAGTGCCAGCCGGCCGCCGCTGACGGGCACGCAGAGGCTGACCCCGCTGAGCAGGGTGCGGACATGGGCGGGCATGTCGTCCGGGCCCTCGGTGTCGTGGGTCCACCCGGCGTGCTGCGGGGCCAGCCGGTCGAGGGCGGCGAGGAGGTCGTGCCGCACGTCCGGGTCTGCGTTCTCCTGGATCGTCAGCGAGGCGGAGGTGTGCCGGCAGAAGGCGGTCAGCACCCCGTCCCGGGCGCCGGCCTCGGCCAGGAACGCCGCCGCCTCGCCGGTGAAATCGGTGAAGCCCGCGCCCCGCGTGGCCAGGGTGAGCCGGCATTCCGCATGGGTGTCGACAGGCGTGATCCGCGCGGGCGTGCGGTCGGGACGGGGCATGGGAGCGGGCCTGGGCTGCGTCGGTTGCGGATCTCTGTATTGCCTCATAGCGCCGGGCCTGCAACCTTGGCGGCGCACCGCCGCCCGACGGCGGACCAAGCAGATGTGAACGCCCGAGGCCCGACGCCCCATGTCGAAACTTGTTCTCGATTCCGCGGTGTTCGCGGATTCCGCCATCGCCGTGGACACGCGCATGGTGAACGACGCCATCGTCAAGGCGATGCTGGCGCTGCCCGACCGCTGGTCGGTGCCGCTGCCGCAGGTGCGCGCGGCGCGAATCGCCGGCAAGGGCACCTTCCCGCTGCCGCCCGAGAGCAAGCGGGCCCATGTGGAGACCATTCCCGGTCCGCGCGGGCCGATCCCGCTGCGCATCCTGACGCCGGACGGGACGCCTCGGGGCGTCTACCTTCATATCCATGGCGGCGGCTGGACGCTGGGGTCCGCCCGCGAGAACGAGAACCTCACCGACCGCATCGCCGCGCGCTGCGGCCTTGCCGTGGTGTCGGTGGACTATCGCCTGGCGCCCGAGGAGCCCTATCCCGCCGCGCCGGACGACTGCGAGGCGGCGGCGCTGTGGCTGGTGCGGGAGGCGCAGAACCGGTTCGGCACCACCCGGCTGGCCATCGGCGGCGAATCGGGCGGGGCGACGCTCGCCGTCGCCACCCTGGTGCGCCTGCGCGATCGCCACGACCTGAGGCCGTTCACGGCGGCCAACCTGACCGCCGGCTGCTACGACCTGCGCCTCACCCCCTCGGTGCGCAACTGGGGCGACCTGCCTCTGGTCATCAACCGCAACGACATCGAGCGGTTCGTGGAAAACTACCTGCGTCTGGAGGGCCGCGCCGGCGATCCCGACGTGTCGCCGCTGCTCGCCAACCTGAAGGGGCTGCCGAAGGCGCTGTTCACGGTGGGCACCCGCGATCCGCTCATCGACGACACCTTGTTCATGGCCAATGCCTGGCTCGCCGCCGGCAACGCCACCGAGCTCGATGTCTATCCCGGCGGCTGCCATGTGTTCATCGGCTTTCCCGGCTCCATCACCGACCAGGCCCTGAAGCGGGTGGATGCCTTCCTGTCCGATTTCTGATGACGCCGCGCGGGTGGCGCGCCTGCGCGCGCCACCCGCGCAAGCCTCGCTCCAGCCGTGGCGAATAACCTAAGGGCAAGAGCGCTCGCTCCGTGCCTGCCATAGGATCCGCTCATGACCAAGCTGCTTTTTGTCATCCCGCCCTATTTCAATGCGGCGGACTATCTCGACAAGTCGCGGGCCGCTGTCCTGCCGGCATTCACTATTCCGTACGGCATCCTGTCCATGGAGGCTTATCTGACCGCCCATTGCACGCGGCTGGAGGCGGTGCGCCTGGTGGACCTCAATGTGACGTTGAAACGCCTGGTGGAGGAGCGGGCAGTGGGGGACTTCGAGGCGGTGTTCGCTGCCGAACTCCAGGCCATCATCTCGGAGTTCCAGCCGGACATCGTCGGCATCTCCGGGCTCTTCAACTCGTCGTCGCGCTACATTGAGGATCTGGCGGCGGTGGTGAAGCAATGCGATCCGTCGATCCTGACCATCGCCGGCGGCGGGCTACCCTCGGCTGCCTTCAAGATCACGCTGGATCATTGCCCCGCCCTCGACGCCATCTGCAAGGGCGAGGGCGAGCTTCCGCTCAAGGATCTGATCGACGCCGACGACCGGCTGGAGGTGCTGGCGACCCACAAGTCGTGGATCACCCGTGACGGCATCGCGCGCGGGAAGCAGCCGCAACACACCTTTATCGTCAATCTCGATGACATTCCGCAGATGAATTACGAGATGATCAATCTCGGCCATTACGACAATCGTGGCATCGACAAGCGTTATGCGAACCAGCCGAAGCGTGAAATGGGGATCCATACCTCGCGCGGCTGTCCGTTCCTGTGCGTGTTCTGTTCAAACCCGTCGCTGCACGGCCAGGATGTGCGCTTCATGTCGATCGAGCGGATCGTCGCCGACGTCACGCGCATGCGCGACGTGTTCGGCATGACAGTGCTGATGCTGGAGGACGACCACTTCTTCCACGACAAGGCCCGGGCCAAGACACTGCTGCGCGCGCTCGCCGATCTTGGCATCCGCTGCGAGTTTCCCAACGGGGTCGCGGTCTATGCCGTCGACGACGAGGTGGCGGAATTGTTCGCCAAGGCTGGGGTCTCGGCGGTGGCGCTGGCGGTGGAATCGGGGTCCGACCACGTGCTTAACCACATCATCAAGAAGCCGTTGAAGAAGCGCCTCATCAAGCCGGCAGTGGAGGCGCTGCGCAAATTCAACGTGCGTTCGCATGTGTTCATTGTGACCGGGCTGCCGGGCGAGCAGGACGAGCATCGCCAGGAGACACTGGAGATGCTGCTGGAGAACGGCTTCGACTGGACCCATGTCTATCTCGCCATACCGATCTTCGGTAGCCGGCTTTATGACATCTGTGTCGAGAACGGCTATATCGACAACACGAACGCCGGGGATTTCGTGGTGACGAAATCGGTTATCCGCGCGCCCGGAGTCGATCCGGTGAAGCTTGAGGCCTATGCCTACGAAACCCAGCTCAAGGTGAATTTCGTCCACAATCACAACATGAAGATCGGACGCTACGAGGTCAGCCTCCATTACATGAAGAACGTGGTGTCCAAATACGACGACCACGCCTTCGGGCATCTCTACGTCTCGCTGTGCCATCGTGCCCTGGGTGACGAGGCCCAGGCGGCCACCCATGCGGCGCGCGCTCGACATCTTCGCCCGGGACGCCTGGTGGCGGGACTTGGCTGAGCGGTTCGACGTGGATTACCACGCCCTGCTCGGTGTGCCGGTTCCCGGATCGCAGGTCCACGCGAGCATCCACTGACGCGGATCCGTCTCCGTCGCCGGCGGACTTGCCCATGCGGCGGGTCTCCAAGGCGACGGCGAGGGGGTCCGGATCAGCGTGGAAGGCCGATGGTCGAGGACTGCCGGTACGGCCATGCCATTACGCAGGGCCACGATGCCGCCCCCGTGGCGCGCATCGGGGGGCAGCCTGCCGCGCGCAGGCCGGGCAGTCCGACTTCGCGGGCGGCGTTCAGAGCTTCTCGCTCGGGTCCGGGGCGCGGAAGTCGTCGATCATCTGCTTGAAGCGGCGATAGAAGCGTTCGGCATAGCTCAGCGCCGTGTCGAGGTCGGAGACGGCGGGCGGGGGCGCGGGCGGCCGGGCCTGGTCGGCCGCGGCGCCTTGCTTCAGGGTTGCGATCTCGTCCTGGAGACGCGCGATTTCCGCTTCATAGGCGTCGCGGGTGTCGGGCACCGCGATGCAGGCGAAGCCCGTGGCGCCGGTGGTACACAAGGAAACCTGGCCGGTCTGGGTGTCCAGCTTGAGCGCCCCGCCGGGCACCGGCGCGAAGGCGTAGCGCGACTGACGCGGCATCACCGAGGTGTCGGACTGGGCGAGCGCCGCGCCGGGGGCGGCAAGCCCTCCAAGGCCGGGCGCGGCAAGGGCGATCAGGGCGAACGCGGCGAGGGGTGGCGTTGTCATGGCGTCTCCTGAGGCGGCCTGTGTGGGGCCTGTCCGGCGTCAAGGCCGGCGCCGAACCCCGCCGGCGGACAGCTTCCGCCGCGATCGGGGCTGAAGCGGGGCGTCGCCGGGCGGGAGCCGGTGGAGGGCGAGGGCTCGAACCGGAGGCCTCGCCGCGCCTGGGCGAATCCACGCGGCGCCGGTCAAGGACCGGGACCGATGGCCTCAGTCCACGTCGGCGAGGAAGGGCGCGCGGCCGCTGGCCAGGGCGTCGTCCAAGAGCTCGATGCGGTCCTGGCCCCAGAACACCTCGCCGTCGAGCACATAGGCGGGGGCGCCGAACACGTCGGCGGCCACCGCCTTGGCGCGGTTGTCGAGATAGGCGGCGATGGCGGTCTCGCCGGTGGCGGCATCGAGCAGCTCGGCGCCGGGCAGGCCCGCCGCGTCGGCGGCGGCGGCGATGATCGCCGGGTCGCCCAGGTTCTGCTGGAGTTGCCAGGCGGCTGCGAACAGGGCCGGCAGCAGGCTGTCCACCCGATAGCCGGACTGGAGGGCGGCGATGACGGTCTGGTCGGCCAGGGTCGGGTCGAACGGCCAGAAGGCGGGGTGGATGTGGAAGTCGATGCCGCGCTTCACCCGCCAGCGCTGGAGCTCCAGGATGCGGTAGCGCTGGCGCTGCGGCGCGCGCTGGCCGAGCGGCAGGCCGCCGGTTTCGGCGAACACCGGGCCGAGGGAAACGGGGTGATAGGCCACCTCGGCGCCATGCCGGGCCGCCACCGCCATGAAGGGGGCGTGGCCGATGAAGCTCCAGGGGCTGATGGTGGAGAAGTAATAATCGATGCGCCGCGTCATGCGATCCTCCCGTGACTGCTGTCTTATAGCAGCGCTGGAGCCGCCGCCTATGATGGAACCATGACGCAGGGCGAGGCCTCCCGTTCGCCGCCGGCCGTGCCGCCGTGCTCGCGAGCGGCCCCGGCGCTTGACAGCCACCCGGCGTGGCGGTCCATGCTGATGGCCAGGGCGCGCGCCGCGTGTCGAGGGAGACGGGCATGACAGACAGCACCATGGCCGACCGCCTGGCGGCGTTGCGGGCGGATATCGCCGCCGCCGGCCCGGAGGCGGCGGCCCGGGAGGCGGCCCAGCGGGTGAAGGCCGCGGCGGCCCGCGACCTTGCCGATGCGGGAGCGTGGGTGAGGGCTCATCCGCTCGCCGCGGTGGGGGTGTGCCTGGCCTTGGGCTTCGTCATCGGCGGCCTGTGGAAGCGGGGCGGGGGACAATGAGCGACTTGGATACCCTGGCGCGGAACGTGCGCGTGCTGCTGCGCGCCGACCTGATCATCGCCGAGATTCATCTGCGCCGGGCGGCTGCGAAGTCGGGCTTCTATGCCGTTGCCGGCGTGGTGGGCGGGTTCGGCCTCGTGATGCTTGGCATCGCCGGCTTCCTGGCGCTGGAGAGCATCTACGGGCCGATCCTGGCCGCCACCCTCACCGGCGCCGGCGCGCTGGTGCTGGCGGCTCTGCTGGCGGTCCTGGGCGCGCGGGTCAAGCCGGGCCGCGAGCTGGGGCTCGCCACCGAGGTGCATGCGGCGGCGCTGGCGGCGGTGAACGCCGATCTGAAGACGGCGGGGGCGAGCGTGTCGCGCCTCGCTGCCTTCGTGCGCAACCCGCTGGACAGCGCCCTGCCGGCGGTGGCGCTGACCGTGCTGAACACTGTGCTCAAGGGCTTTCGCCGGAAGGACTGAGGGAACGGGGCGGGAGCCCCGTCCACCCCTTGACCGCGTCATCCCGCTGCGGCACCGGGAGCTGCAGCGCGGAGTCGTGCGCCGTCTGGCGCGCGGTGCCGGACCGACCTCGCGAGGACCCCCGATGACCGATCAGCCCGCCTGCCCCCATGCTTCAGCGGCCGCCGCAGGCGCCGGGTCCGAGGCGTTCGCTCCGTCGGCCGGCATGCCCGGGGCTCAGGTTCCTGAAAATTCCGCGCCTGAAGGGCCGCGCTGTCCGGTGGCCCACGGCGGGGCGGGGGGCGGACCGGGGGGGCAGTCCGCGCCGGGTCCGGCCATGGCCGTGGACGGAACGCAGCCGGTGATGCTGCTCACCGGCGCCTCGCGCGGCATCGGCCATGCCACGGTCAAGCAGTTCTCGGCCGCCGGCTGGCGGGTCCTCACCTGCTCGCGCCATGCCTTTCCGGACAAATGCCCCTGGGGGGCGGGGCCGGAGGACCATCTGCAGGTGGACCTCTCAAGCCCGGCCAGCACCCTGGCCGCCGTCGCCGAGGTCAAACGCCGCCTGCCGGATGGACGCCTCCACGCCTTGGTCAACAATGCCGCCATCTCTCCAAAGGGGGAGGGCGGCTCGCGGCTCGGCACCCTCGACACGGATCTCGAAACCTGGGTGGACGTGTTCCAGGTGAATTTCTTCGCCCCCATCATCCTGGCGCGGGGGCTGGCGGCGGAACTGGAGCGGGCGCGGGGCAGCGTGGTCAACGTCACCTCCATCGCCGGCTCGCGGGTGCATCCGTTCGCAGGCGCCGCCTACGCCACCTCCAAGGCGGCGCTGGCGGCGCTGACGCGGGAGATGGCCTCCGATTTCGGCCGCCGGGGCATCCGTGTGAACGCCATCGCGCCGGGGGAGATCGACACCGCCATCCTGTCCCCGGGCACCGATAAGATCGTGGCGCAGATTCCCATGCAGCGCCTGGGCACGCCGGACGAGGTGGCGCGGATCATCTACGTGCTGTGCACCGACATCTCCTCCTACCTCAACGGCGCGGAGATCCACATCAACGGCGGCCAGCACGTCTGAGGCCGGCGGCACCGGCCAGGGTCCGCAACGGAAAAGCTCCACAACGGAAAAGCCCCGCGCCCGGTGGAGGTCCGGACGCGGGGCGGAACGTCATGTCACTTCCCGGTACCCCCGGCCTGTGCCGCCGCCCGGGGTGGGCGGCGGATGCGGGGGCAGGCCGGCTCAGGCCGCCTGCTTCTTCGGCTGGACTGCGGCCGTGTAGGCGTCCATGAGCTGGTGGGTGATGCCCGACGGCGTGAAGTGCCAGTCGGCGATGGCACCCACCGGGGTCACCTCGGCGGCGGTGCCGGTGACGAAGCATTCGGAGAAGGTGGAGAGCTCCTCCGGCTTGATGTGGCGCTCGATCACCTCGATGCCGTGATGACGGGCGAGGCCGATCACGGTCTTGCGGGTGATGCCGTCCAGGAAGCAGTCGGGGGTGGGGGTGTGGATCACCCCGTCCTTGACGAAGAAGATGTTGGCGCCGGTGCATTCGGCCACGTAGCCGCGATAATCCAGCATCATGGCGTCGGCGAAGCCGCGCCGCTCGGCCCGGTGCTTGGAGATGGTGCAGATCATGTAGAGGCCGGCCGCCTTGGCCTTGCACGGAATGGTCGCCGGATCGGGCCGGCGGAACTCCGCGAGGTCGAGGCGCAGGCCCTTCTGGCGCTGCTCGGGATCGAAATAGCTCGGCCACTCCCACACCGCGATGGCGAGGTGCACGGTGTTGTGCTGGGCGGCGACGCCCATGGCCTCGCTGCCGCGCCAGGCCACCGGGCGGACATAGGCGTCCACGAGGCCGTTCTTCTCCAGCGTCGCCTTCTTGGCGGCGACGATGTCGGTCATGGAATAAGGGATGGTGAAGTCCAGCAGCTCCGCCGAATGGCGTAGGCGCTCGGCATGCTCGATGGATTTGAAGATCTCGCCGCCATAGGCCCGCTCGCCCTCGAACACGGTGCTGGCATAATGCAGGCCGTGCGAGAGCACGTGCACTTTGGCGTCCGCCCACGGCACGAAGGCGCCGTCGTACCAGATCCAGCCATCGCGCTGATCGAAGGGGACACCCGGTGCACTCATTTTCTTCGCTCCTGTTCAGGCCGCGTCGTCCGCGCGGCTTTCTCCCACGTCTTCCGCCAGTACCGGCGCCAGCATGTGGCGCGGAGCCTTTGCAGCGGTCGTCCGTGGGAATATCTTTACGCCGGCTCCAGGGTCTGGCAACCAGCGGGCTGCGCCGCGAAATGATCGCTCGCCTTCGGGCTCGACGGCGACCGATCATTTCGCGAAACTGCTGTTCTAAGTAACGATCACACCGAAAAAGTCAATATGGCTGACATAAACACCGCCCTCGCGCCGGCCGATCCCACCGCGCGCACCGCGTCGGAGGACATCCGGGACGGTGTGCCGCTGGTCGATCTGGTCGAGCTTTTGTTCTTCGCCTACAGGGACTTCGTGGGCGATCCGGACGAGATCCTGGCGCCCATCGGCTTCGGCCGGGCGCATCATCGTGTGATCCACTTCGTGAACCGCAACCCAGGCATGCGCGTCACCGATCTGCTCGACATCCTGCGGATCACCAAGCAGAGTCTCGGACGGGTGCTGCGCGAGCTGGTGGACGAGGGCTTCGTGGAGAGCCGGGCCGGCGCCGCCGACCGGCGCCAGCGCCTGCTCTATCCCACCGCGAAGGCGGAGCAGCTGGCGCGGGACTTCCTCGGCATCCAGAGCCGGCGCATCGCCCGCGCGCTCGATGCCTGCGGCCCGGGATCGGAAGAAACCGTGCGCCGCTTTCTTCTCGCCATGATCGATCCGGAGGATCGCGCTTCGGTGGAACGCCTGATCCAGCGGGCCGATCGCGCCCGCCGGGCCAAGGGCCCCCAGGGGGGGTAAGGGGCGAAAAGGGGGCTGAGCGGCTCCGGACGCCTGAAACCGCCTCTGCCGGCTTGACGCGCAGCGCCCGCGCCGTGCACAGCCGGAGCCACCCCGGGGCCGGCGCTCCGGCCCGGCAGCGCTGCCCCACAGCGCCGGTCCACCCGCACTGGTCCATGAGGGAGCCCCGTAATGTCTGAGCCGACGGCCGAGACCCGCCCTGCGCCGCAGCTGCCGGACGACGTGCCCCATCTGCTGGTGGTGGACGACGACACCCGCATCCGCACCCTGCTGTCGCGCCTGCTGGTGGAGAACGGCTACCGCGTCACCACCGCCGCCTCAGCCGCCGAGGCGCGCGGCCGGCTGGAGGGGCTGACCTTCGACCTGCTGGTGCTGGACGTGATGATGCCGGGGGAGAACGGGATCGATCTTGCCCGCGCGCTGCGCCGGACCTCGGCGGTGCCGATCCTGATGCTGACCGCCCGCGCCGAGACCGAGGACCGCATCACCGGCCTGGAGGCCGGGGTGGACGATTATCTCGCCAAGCCGTTCGAGCCGCGCGAACTGCTGCTGCGCATCGGCTCCATCCTGAAACGGGCCCTGCCGCCGCCGCAAAAGGCCATCGAGAGCGTGCGTTTCGGCGACTTCACCTTCCATCTGGAGCGCGGCGAGCTGGCGCGCGACGGCGAGATCGTGCGCCTGACCGAGCGCGAGCGCGACATGCTGCGCACCCTGGCCGAGGAGCCCGGCGAGACGGTGCCGCGCCTGGCCCTGGCCGGCGGCGGCGCCACCAGCGAGCGGGCGGTGGACGTGCAGGTGAACCGCCTGCGTCGCAAGCTGGAGCGGGACCCAGCCAATCCGGTCTACCTGCAGACGGTGCGGGGCATCGGCTACCGGCTGGTGGTCACGCCTTGAGCCTCGGGGCGCGCGGCCGGTCGGGGCTGAAGGGCGTGGGCCATGCCCTGAAGGAGGCCAACCACCGTTTCGGCCACTGGTTCAACCGGGTGACGCCGAAGGGGCTTTATCCGCGCTCGCTGCTCATCATCGTCACGCCCATGGTGCTGCTGCAATCGGTGGTGGCGTTCGTGTTCATGGAACGCCATTACAACACCGTGACACGGCGCCTGTCGGCGGCCGTCAGCCAGGACATCTCGGCGGTGGTGGCGCTCTATCGCGAGCTGCCGCCCACCGACGACTATGCCGCCCTGCGCCGCATCTCCTGGCGCAATCTCCAGCTCAACGTGGCGGTGCTGCCACCCGACCCGCTGCCGCCGGCCGGCCCCAAGCCCTTCTTCTCCGTGCTCGACAGCGCCCTGTCGCGGGAGATCGGGCAGAGGGTGACCCAGCCCTTCTGGGTGGATACGGTGGGGCGCTCCAACCTCATCGAGGTGCGGGTGAAGATGGATGACGCGGTGCTGCGCATCTTCGCCCAGCGCAACACCGCCTATGCCTCCAATTCCCATATCTTCCTGCTGTGGATGGTCGGCACTTCCCTGGTGCTGCTGACGGTGGCCATCCTGTTTCTGCGCAACCAGATCCGGCCCATCGAGAATCTGGCGGACGCGGCGGAGGCGTTCGGCAAGGGGCGGGACGTGGAGAACTTCCGTCCCCGCGGCGCGCGCGAGGTGCGGCGGGCGGCGGTCGCCTTCCTGGAGATGAAGCGGCGCATCGAGCGGCAGATGGAGCAGCGCACCACCATGCTCGCCGGCGTGTCGCACGACATGCGCACCATCCTGACCCGCTTCAAGCTGGAACTGGCCTTCCTGCCCGACAATGGCGACACCGCTGCGCTCAAGAAGGACGTGGACGAGCTTCAGGGCATGTTGGAGGCTTATCTCGCCTTCGCCCGCGGCGACCCCGGCGAGCAGACGGCGTTGACCGACATGGGAGCGGTGATCGAGGATCTGCGCCAGAACGCGGAGCGGGACGGTGCCACGGCGCGGGCGAGCTTCATGGGGCCACCGCTGGTGGAGGTGAAGGGCGAGCAGCTCAAGCGCTGCATCGGCAATCTGGTGAGCAACGCCGTGCGCCACGCGGACACGGTGGAGATTTCCGGCGCCCGCGACGCCCGCTGGCTGATCGTGACCGTGGACGACGACGGCCCGGGCATTCCCGAGGAGAAGCGGGACGATGTGTTCCGCCCGTTCCTGCGCCTCGACGATGCGCGCAACCAGGACGAGGGCGGGTCGGGGCTGGGCCTGTCCATCGCCCGCGACGTGGCGCGGGCCCATGGCGGCGACATCGTCCTGGCCGAAAGCCCGCTTGGCGGCCTGCGCGCCACGGTGCGTATCCCGGTCTGACCGCGCCGGGGTGGCGCCGTGGTGCGCGCGCCTTGCGTTGTCGCTCCGGCTCTAGGATAAGGCGCCATGACCGAAAGCGCTTCCGACACCGTGCCCGGGGACGATCCGTTCCTGGAAACCGGCCGCCTGATGTTCGCGGCCGAGTGGCAGTTCATCGCCGCCGCCCCCACCACCGACGTGCTGCCGCCCATGCAGGGGGTCGAGGTGGCCCTGGCGGGGCGCTCCAACGTGGGCAAGTCGTCCCTGGTGAACGCGCTGACCGGCCGCAAGGCTTTGGCGCGGACCTCGGTGACGCCGGGCCGCACCCAGGAGCTCATCTTCTTCCGCGCCCAGCCCGAGCTGACGCTGGTGGACATGCCCGGCTACGGCTTCGCCAAGGCGCCGAAGGAGAAGGTGGATGCCTGGACCCGCACCATCCGCGCCTATCTGCGCGGGCGGGTGAACCTTGGGCGGGTGTTCGTGCTGATCGATTCCCGCCATGGCATCAAGCCGGTGGACGAGGACATCCTGGACCTGCTGGACAAGGCGGCGGTGTCCTACGCCATCGTGCTCACCAAGGTCGACCAGGTGAAGCCGAGCGCGCTGCCGCAGGTGATCGCCGGGGTGGAGGACAAGATCCGCCGGCGTCCGGCCGCCTATCCGCAGGTGTTTCCCACCTCCAGCGAGACCGGAGCCGGCTTTCCCGCCCTGCGCGCGGCCATGGCGCGGCTGGTGGCGGAGCGCAGCTAGGCGGCGTCCCCTTAGAACACCCGCCAAAACCATTTGTTAACCCAATTTGGCCGAGCCTCGGGCATGGTCAAGACGCTCCTGCCCGATGCCTTGTGGGCGGAAATCGCTCTGTTGTTTCCTGCCACAGCGCCACGCCGAAGGGCGGGCGGACGCTGGTGGGGAACCGCGAGGCGCTGATCGGCATCCTGTTCGTGCCCTAGGGCCTGTCTGCATTTGATGATTCCGATCATGGGTGAGTTCTGATTCAAGGCTGGCGAAGGAGCCAGCTCATGGGCAGACGCACGCTGAGGGACGATCAATGGGAGCGGATTGCGAACCATCGTCCTGGCCGGCTTTCTGGCCGGGATGGGCTGCGTGGGCGCAGCGGGGTCGACAATCGGCTGTTCGTGGATGCCATTTTGTGGAGGGCGGGCAATGCAGCACGCTGGCGTGATCTGCCGGAGGTGTTCGGCACATGGAGCGGGGTCCATGCGCGGTTCCGCCGTTGGTCGCACGCTGGCGTTTGGGAGAAGCTGTTCCATGCGATGGCCGACACGCCGGACTTCGAATACGTCCTGATCGACAGCACGATCTCGAAGGTCCACGCCGATGCAAGTGGCGCAAAAGGGGGGCTGAAGCTGCCGCGATTGGCCGTTCGCGTGGCGGGCTGACGACCAAGCTACACGCTGCGGTCGATGCCATCGGACTGCCGATCCGTATTCACCCGACGCCGGGACAACGTGGCGACGCTCCACAGGCGCTGGATCTCCTGAAAGGCCGGCGTGGCGTCGGTCACGTCATCGCCGATGCTGCCTCCGATGCCGATCCGCTGCGCATCTTCATTGCCGATGATCTCGGCGCAACGGCGCAGATCAAGGCCAATCCCAGCCGGACCCGAAAGCCTATAATCGACTGGCGGCTCTACAAAGAGCGCCATCAGGTCGAGTGCTTCTTCAACAAACTCATACCAAAGGCCCATGAGCGTGACTCATGGGCCTTTGGTCAAGCCCGCGCGGCGCTTGAGCGGACCCACTTGGCACCGGTCGAAGACCGGGGCCGATGGTATCAAACGCTTCCGTCGGATTGCCCTGCGCTGCGACAAAACGATCTCCGCATTCATGGGGTTCGCCCATCTCGCATGCCCAATGATCTGGCTACGCGAAATGCAGACACAACCTACACCGCGATCCCGTGGGAACGGCTGCCGTTAGAGGTGGCTAGATACTCTGGCATGGTCTGCTGGTGACGGCTGCGGGCCTGACAGGATGCCGGCCTGTGGGACGAGATCCACCCCCGCATGCTGGAGCGGCTGAACCTCGCCGGCGGGACCGGCGGGTCGCGCGCCAGCGTCGATGTCTTCTCCGTGCCCGCCAAAAGGAGGCGGCGCGATCGGGCCGAACCCGACCGACCGCGGCAAGACGGGTACCAAGCGGCACATCGTGGTCGACCGAAGGGGCCTGCCTCTCGCCGTCGTCCTGACCGGAGCCTGCCGGGACGACAGCAGGGCGCTGACCTCGGTGGTCGACGTGGTCCATCCCGTTCGCCAACCGCGCGGCCGGCCCCGCAAGCGGCCTGAAAAGTTCGATGCCGACAAGGCTTAGACTTTGCCCGTTGCCGCAAAGACCTGCGCAAGTGCGCCGTCACGCCCCCATCGCCCGTCGCGGCATCGAAAATTCAGAGCATCTCGGCAAGCACTGTTGATGGTCGGACGCACCTTCACCCGGATCAACCCGTTCCGCCGCCGCGCCATCCGCAACGGGCGCACCGCCGATCTCTACCGCGCCTTATGCGGCCACGCCGCTGCTATCATAGGCTTCAGAGCCCTCTGCAGGTTTGGTTAGGCGCGCTTAAGACCACGGCTGGAGTGAGGCTTGCGCGAATGGGGGGCGCAGGCGCTCCACCCGAGCGGCGTCATCAGAAATCGGACAGGAAGGCATCCACCGGCTTCAGGGCCTGCTCGGTGATGGAGCCGGGAAAGCCGGTGAACACATGGCAGCCGCCGGGATAGACAGCGAGCTCGGTGGCGTTGCCGGCGGCGAGCCAAGCATTGGCCATGAACCAGGCATTGGCCATGAACCAGGCATTGGCCATGAACAAGGTGTCGTTGAGGAGCGGATCGCGGGTGCCCACCGTGAACAGCGCCTTGGGCCGCCCCTTCAGGTTGGCCGCCCCGTTCACCCGCAAGCGGAGCTATGCCGTCAGCCGGCGGCGCCACAATCTGCGCAACGCCGTCGAACGCTGCTTCAACCGCATCAAACCCGCGCGCGGCCGCGCGACGCGGTGCGATCGCAGGCCCGGTAATTTCCTCCCCGCCCTCGGGCCTGCGGCAACACCATCTGGGGCGAGCCGTTGAGGGGTTACCCTGGTGCGGTCCCGCGAGGAACCCGGCTGCGCGTCTGGTTGGTATCCTGACCTCATGGCAGGACATGTTCGGCTGGCACCGGCTGGCCGCCCGGCGCGATGTTCGGCCTGGTGTTGCGTCCGCCCGTCGCCGGAGGCGCCAGTGTCGCGGGTGCGGGCGGGCGTCGCCTGGTCGCCAGACCTCGCGGGCTGTGGGCTTCGGCGGTGCGGTGATGGTCTCACGCGGAGATCGCGGGCCAGAGCCATGCCGGGGCCGGGAAATTCCGGTTCGATGGGCGAGGACGAGACGGCGGGCGAGTGGTTGGCCATCCTGGGTGGGGCGCCGTCGTCCGCCGTCTCTTTGGGCGGCTGGGGGCACCTCGCGGAGTCTCTACCGGCGACTCTGGAGCACGGCGCCCTTGCGCGCCTTGCCTTGCGCGCCTCGCGTTTGTGCCGGGGGCGTGCGGGGCTCGCTTGCCCGTCCGGGATGGTCGGCACGCGCTGTGAAGGCTCCGCGGCTGCGATTGCGGCGCGGTCCTCTGGGAGCGTCCGGTGTTTCGACCGTCGGCAGGCGTGGGGCGGGCAGGGATGAGCGGAGCGGGATGGAGCAGGCGCCCCGGCAAGTCGTCGCCGTCCCGCCGCTGTGCCGCGCGTGAGGGACGAACTGGAGTGAGGTGGCTGCGGACGTGGCGGCAAGGCAAGGGGCCGGCCGCCGGCTGTCTGATCGAAGGTGGCCCGTGCGTGGGTCTCGGGCGGGGCCTTGAGAAGGCGAGGCTCACCGGGGGGATGTCGGCACGCGGGATATCGGCGCTCGGGTGCGATCCGCCGATGGGGCCGGGTGGCGAGAGGGTGTCACATCGCCCCGTGCGGGTACGTCAAAACGCGGAAGGGGCTCGGCGGCCCTATGGCGGCCGCGAGAGCCCCTCCGTCTCAGGGCGTCGAGCTCAGGGACTTTCGTGCTCTTCCTGGATCAGGGCCTCGGCGGCGGCGATCGCGCCCTCGAGTTCCGAGATCTTGCGAAGCATGCCGTCGGAAGGAAGGGTGTTGCTTTTGGCGGCAGTCAGAAGAAGGTCGCGCTGGGCTGTTTTGAGACGTTCAAGGAGACGCGAAAGATCGGCCTCTACCGTTTGCGTCATGTTGTTTTGGTACTCCGAAAGAGAGGGCGAGGGGAACCGCAGCGTGTTCCTGCCGCCTGGTGTGTCCTGCGCCGGGATTGTCCGGGCCGCCCTGAAGCCCGTTGGATCCCGCGCGGGCCTCATGCTCCGCTCCGAGGCTGCCGCCCGCCACTTGCCGCGACTGAGCGCGCGCGAGGCTGCGCTCAGGCTTGGATGGCGAGGCCTGGCTTCCCCGGCGCGGCGGTGTCGCGCATCCGCCATGGCGCCCCTGCGACACCGCCGCTGGGCCGTGTCGCACCGCCAGTCGAAATGCCTGCGCGCACCACCGTTGCCGATGGTGCGCGCAAACTGGTCTCTACACTCAGTCGGCCAGCTCGATGCCGCGGGCCTCGGGGCCCTTCGGACCCTGGCCCACCTGCACCACGACCCGCTGCCCTTCGGCGAGGTCGGTGAGGCCGGAGCGGGAGATGACGGTGACGTGCACGAACACGTCCTTGCCGCCGCCTTCCACCGCGATGAAGCCGAATCCCTTGTCGGGATTGTACCACTTCACGGTCCCCACGCGCTCTTCGGTGGGACCGCTGGGGGCGCGGGAGCCGCCGGCGCCGCCGAAGCCGCCGGCACGCGGAGCGGCGCCGCCGCCGGGACCGCCAAAGCTACGACGCGGGGCGGGAGCCTCGGCCGTGGAGGTGTCGACTTCAAGCACCTCGGTGACCTGGCGGCCCTTCTGGCCCTGGCCCACCTTCACGGAGAGCTTGGAGCCGGGAGGCACGCTCTCCTGGCCCGCCGCCTCCAGGGCACGGGCATGCAGGAAGACGTCGCCCGACCCGTCGGACAGCTCGACGAAGCCGAAACCCTTCTCCGGGTTGAACCACTTCACCGTGGCGTCGATGGGCGGGCCGGACGGGGCAGGGGCACTGAAGCTGCTCGGCGATGAAAACGGACGGTCCCCTCCGAAGCCGCGATCACGCGGCGGCGCAAAGTCGTCGTCAAAGCCACGGCGGCGCGGCTCTCGGAAGTCTCGGTTACGGCTCATGTGTATTTCCGTTGAGGTCAGTCGCCAATTTGGGCTTAGGGCCATCCACCACTGCTGAATTAAAATGCGTCTACTGTGCAGTTCAACTTGCACATCCCGGGCGTTTCAACTTCCGCCTTCGCATAACGCTCAACCCAGCCACCCGCTTCTTGCCTCGTAGCCTAATGGACAAGGCCGGATTTCAGTGCCCAAACAACTCGCGTGCACATTCCTGCCGGCCAGCTGAGAAGCTAACACACATTTGGTTCCATTTGGTACATGAATGTTGAAGTCTTGCACTCCCGCGGGCATTTCCGGCGGGAGTGGCAGGCGGAAGCCGGTCATGTGCCGGCAAAGGGAGGGTTGCCGGATGAGATCCGGGCCGGGCGACACGCGGGCCCCGGCGACGCATGGCCCTGCAATCCAACGCTGTTTCAGCGGCTTGGCTGATTATTCACAGTGTGGCTCGCGTATCGCCTTCCGGGTTTATCCGGAGTCCCGCCGATGGGGTTATCACGAAAAGTTGATCCCTTGGATGAGGCCTTGCACATGGCCGTGGGGTCGGCCACTGATCGCCCCTGATTGGAAAGGCTTCGTTATGAGCGCCGGATCACAACCCCATGCGCACTCTGCCACCCCGCCGGCCCACGGTGGCCAGCCGCTTCCCATCCAGCCGGTGCCGGAGGCGCTGGAGCTGCTGGAGCGCCGGCGCTCCCTTCCGCTGCGATCTCTGGTGGGGCCGGGGCCTGATGCCGCCACGCTCGATCGCATGCTCGCCGTCGCCGCCCGGGTGCCCGACCATGGCCGGCTTGTCCCGTGGCGCTTCATCGTCCTGGAGGGCGCGGCGCGCGTGGTGGCCGGGGACCGGCTCGACGCCCTCTATGCGCGGCAGACTCTCGAGCGCCCGGCGGAGAAGGCGCACATGTGGCGCGACTACCTGCTGCGGGCGCCGGTGACGGTGGTGCTGGTGAGCCGGCCAGACACAGCAGCGAAGATTCCGGTGTTCAACCAGGTGCTGTCGGCCGGCGCGGCGGGCATGAACCTGATGGCGGCGGCGGAGGCGCTCGGCTTCTCCGCGCTCTGGCTGCTCAAGTGGCCGGGCCGCGACCCGGAGGCGGCGGCGTTGCTGGGCGTCGGCGCCGGCGAGAGCGTGGCCGGCTTCTTCCACATCGGCCGTCCGGCGGAGCGGGTCGCTGATCGGCCGCGGCCCGCGCTCGATCAGGTGGTGACCCGCTTCACGCCGTGACCAGGCCTACCGGCGCAGGGGCTCGGCCTTGGCGGCCTTGCGGAAATAGGCCACCGACCCGTAGACGCCGACCAGGCCGAACAGCGCCATCAGGCCGTATTCGCCGAGGTCGCCCAGGTTGAGCAGGCCGGCCACGGCCCAGCCGGCGGCGACGGCGGTGGCGACGGCCTGGGTGGCGATGAGAATCGCCGCGCTGCCCACGGTCAGCACGTTGTTCCAGTTGATCGCGCCCGAACCGGCCGGCTGCGTCATGCGTCTCTCCTCGTCCTGTCGCCGCGTCCGTCGCCGCTCTCCCGCCGCGCTGGCGCCCGGCCTTCACGCCGTGCCCGCGACCAGTTACACACAGGGCGCGCAGCCGTGGCAATCCGCGCGGACCTTGGCCCGGCGACCGCGCGCGGTCAAGGCTTGCGTTGCGCCTGCCGTCCCTCCTTCCTGTCCGTCTGGAGACCGTCGTCATGCTGCCTGCCAGCGCCCATGAGAGTGTCCACGCGCGCCATGGCGTCGTCGCCGCGCCCCATGCCCTGGCGGTGGAGGCGGGGCGGCAGGTGCTGGAGGAGGGGGGCAATGCCATCGAGGCGGCGCTGGCGGCTGCCGCCACCGTCGCCGTGGTGTATCCGCACATGAATCACCTGGGCGGCGACGGTTTCTGGCTGATTCGCGAGCCGTCCGGCCGCGTGCGGTATCTGGAAGCCTGCGGTCTCGCCGGCCGGGAGGCGTCGATCGCCCATTACCGGGACCTGGGGCACGAGGCGATTCCCTTTCGCGGTCCGCTGGCGGCGCTCACGGTGCCGGGCGCCGTCGGTGGCTGGGGGCTGGCGTTGGAGGCGGCACGGGCCCATGGCGGCCGGATGACCTTGCCGCGCCTGCTGGAGACAGCGGTCCGTTATGCGCGCGAGGGAAGTCCGGTGACCGGCTCGCAGGCGCGCCTGACCGCCGAGAAGGCGGATGAGCTGAGGGATGCGCCCGGGTTTGCCGAAGTGTTCCTGCCCGGTGGCCGGGTGCCGGCGCCGGGCACGCCGCTGCGCCAGGAGCGGCTGGCCGACACCCTGGAGCATCTGGCGCGGGCGGGCCTTGAGGACTTCTATCGCGGCGACGTGGGCCGGGAACTGGGCGCGGACCTGGAGCGCATCGGCAGCCCGGTCCGGCGGGAGGATCTCGTCGCCTTCGCGGCGCGCGAGCGGCCGCCGCTGCGGGTGAGCCTGCCGCAGGGGGAGGTGTTCAACGCGCCGCCGCCCACCCAGGGGCTGGCCTCGCTGCTCATCCTCGGCCTGTTCGCGCGCCTGAAGAACGAGGGCGCGGAGACCTTCAGCCATATCCATGGCTTGGTGGAGGCGACCAAGCAGGCGTTCCTGGTGCGCGACACCGTGGTGTGCGATCCTGATCGGGTGACGGCGGACCTCGGCCGGCTGCTGTCGGCACCGGACATCGATGCGCGCGCGGCGCGCATCGATCCCGCGCGGGCGTTGCCGTGGCCGCGTCGGGCGCAGCCGGGGGATACCATCTGGCTTGGCGCGGCGGATGCCTCGGGCCTGGTGGTCTCCTACATCCAGTCCATCTATTTCGAGTTCGGTTCCGGGTGCGTGCTGCCCGCCACCGGCGTGCTGATGCAGAATCGCGGCGCCAGCTTCTCCCTGGATCCCAAGGCCTTGAATGCCCTGGCCCCGGGCCGGAGGCCGTTCCACACCCTCAATCCGGCGCTGGCGGTGCTGAAGGACGGACGGGTGATGGGGTATGGCACCATGGGTGGGGAAGGCCAGCCGCAAACCCAGGCGGCGGTGTTCACCCGTCACGTGCTGTTTCAAGTGCCGCTCGGTGAGGCCATCGCCCGGCCACGCTGGCTGCTGGGGCGCACCTGGGGCGCTGCGGAAACGCGGCTGCGCCTGGAATCGCGGTTCGAGGAGGGGCTGGTGGCGCGCCTGGAGGCGGCGGGGCATGATCTGGTGGTGCTACCGGAAGCGTATTCCGACACCATGGGCCATGCCGGCGCGGTGGTGCTGCATGCCCGTGGCGGCCTCGAGGGCGCCCATGATCCGCGCGCCGATGGCGGCGCGGCGGGGGCGTGAGACGGGAAGGCCTTGGACCGAAGCCCGCGCGGTGACCCCCGGGGGACCGTCCCCGGCGGCTGCCGGGGACGGTGCATGGCCTGAGGCCGGTCAGCGCTGACCGTGACTCGGGTCGTCCTTTTTCTGCGGATTGGCGTGGCCACCCTGCTGGGGCTGCGCCCCCTTCTGGCCGGGAACTTGCGCCTGTTGCTGCTGCCGCCCGGCGTCACGCGGAGCGGCCGGAGTCTGCGGCTTCTGGTTCGGGTTGGATGACGAGGGACGCTGCTCCTGGTCGCGCATGGTCATGTTCGATGCTCCAACTAAGCCCCGCATAGGCAACGCGCCGGGGCCGGGAGGGTTCCGCCGCCGTCCGGGTCCTGGCTGCAAAAGCAAAAGGCCCGGCGGTGCCGGGCCTTGAGGGGAACACGCAGGAACGGAGGACGTCTCAGGCGGCCTCTTCCGTGTCCAGGTCCCCGTCGATCTCCGCTTCCTCGGACGCCTTGGCGGCGTTGCGGCGAGGGCCCTTCAGCAGGTTCTGCTCAATGAGCTTCACCGCCTCGGTCTCGGTCAGGTTCTGCACCGCCGAAAGCTCACGCGCCATGCGGTCGAGGGCGGCCTCGTAGAGCTGCCGCTCGGAGTAGGACTGCTCGGGCTGGGTCTCGGAGCGGTACAGGTCGCGCACCACCTCGGAGATGGCGACGAGATCACCGGAATTGATCTTGGCTTCGTATTCCTGGGCGCGGCGGCTCCACATGGTGCGCTTGATGCGGGCACGGCCCTGGAGGGTCTCGAGCGACTTCTCGACGATATTGGTCTCGGAGAGCTTGCGCATGCCGACGCTGGCGATCTTGGGAACGGGGACCCGCAGCGTCATCTTGTCTTTTTCGAAGGAGATAACGAACAGTTCGAGCTTGAAACCGGCGACTTCCTGTTCCTCAATGGCCATGATTCGGCCGACGCCATGCGACGGGTAGACAATGTGCTCACCCGTCTTGAAGCCGAGACGGGTCTGCGCGTTCTTCTTGGTCGTCATGCTCTTGACCACTCCCGATCCGGCCCGGGGGCCGGATCTGTTGGCGCGCGGGACGTCCCTGGTCCGGTTACCGGGACGTGGCGCGCCGTGCGCTGTGGACATGGGTCGCGGCCGGACGCCCGACGACCCGCTCTTTCAGCCGAAGGCCATAAACAAGCTGCCGCGTCACGCCATCTCGCGGCTGACACGCAAATCTCTCCGCGACAGCCCCATGAAGGGGTCTCGCGGGCCCTGTTCCCGTCAGTTGGGTGTTCCCGAGATCGCGCGAAGGTCAACGCGCCTGCAGCATTTCGTGGAAGCAATCGACTGTAAAGTGCCGTATATCACAATTTTTGTAAGAATCAAAGCGCGCCTGTCGTCAATCCGACCAGCGGCGCATGGGCCGCAGCGGCGCTCCCAGGGACTTCGGCCCCGTTCATGAACCCGTTCATGGAATCGATATAAACATTTCTTTATGTGTTGATTGCCGTCTCTCCTCCGACGTGCTAATTGCCCGCTCCAGAGCCCGATCCCGCGTCCCGTCCTTGCCTGCGCGGTGTCCTGGCGGCCGATTTCTTGCGGAGCTTAAGTCATGAGCAACGATTACCTGGTCAAAGACATCAACCTTGCCGACTGGGGCCGCAAGGAGCTGGACATCGCCGAGATCGAGATGCCCGGCCTCATGGCCACCCGCGCCGAATACGGCCCCGCGCAGCCGCTGAAGGGCGCCCGCATCGCCGGCTCGCTGCACATGACCATTCAGACCGGCGTCCTCATCGAGACGCTGAAGGCCTTGGGCGCCGACGTGCGCTGGGCTTCATGCAACATCTATTCCACCCAGGACCATGCCGCCGCCGCGATAGCCGCCGCCGGCACCCCGGTGTTCGCCGTGAAGGGCGAGAGTCTGGAAGAGTATTGGGAATACACCCACCGCATCTTCGAGTGGGCCGACGGCGGCACGCCGAACATGATCCTCGACGACGGCGGCGACGCCACCTTGCTGGTCCATCTGGGCAAGCGCGCGGAAGAGGGCGACACCGCCTTCCTCGACGGCGCCACCAATGAGGAAGAGGAAGTGCTGTTCGCGGCCATCAAGCGCCGCCTGAAGCACAAGCACGGCTGGTACACCCAGCTGGCCAACAACATCCGCGGCGTGACGGAAGAGACCACCACGGGCGTGCATCGTCTCTACGAGATGCAGAAGAAGGGCACCTTGCTGTGGCCCGCCATCAACGTGAACGACAGCGTCACCAAGTCGAAGTTCGACAATCTCTACGGCTGCCGCGAGTCGCTGGTGGACGGCATCCGCCGCGGCACCGACGTGATGATGGCCGGCAAGGTGGCCATGGTTGCCGGCTTCGGCGACGTGGGCAAGGGGTCGGCCGCCTCGCTGCGCAATGCCGGCTGCCGGGTGATGGTCTCCGAGATCGATCCCATCTGCGCCCTGCAGGCGGCGATGGAAGGCTATGAGGTGACCACCATGGAAGATGCCGCGCCCCGCGCCGACATCTTCGTGACCGCCACCGGCAACCTGGACGTCATCACCGTGGACCACATGCGGGCCATGAAGGACCGCGCCATCGTCTGCAACATCGGCCACTTCGACAGCGAGATCCAGGTCGCCGGCCTGAAGAACCTGAAGTGGCACAATGTGAAGCCCCAGGTGGACGAGGTCGAGTTCCCCACCGGCCGCCGCATCATCCTGCTGTCGGAAGGCCGCCTGGTGAATCTCGGCAACGCCACCGGCCACCCGAGCTTCGTGATGAGCGCCTCCTTCACCAACCAGACCCTGGCCCAGATCGAGCTGTTCACCAAGCCCGGCCAGTACGAGAAGAAGGTGTACACGCTGCCCAAGTCGCTCGACGAGAAGGTGGCCTCGCTCCACCTGGAGAAGATTGGCGTGAAGCTCACCAAGCTGTCGGACGTGCAGTCGGCCTATATCGGCGTGCCGCAGACCGGCCCCTTCAAGCCCGAGCATTATCGCTACTGATCCGCGTTTCGCGCGGATGCGGACGCCGGCCTTCGGGCCGGCGTTTTCGTTTGCGCTCCGGCGCCGGCGGACGGGCCGGCGGAAGCGGGCCTGCCCACCGGCTCGGCCTTGCGGCCCCAGGCGGGCGGCGCGTGCATGCCGGGCCGGGCTCAGGCGTCCCGCGGATGCAACCGAAGGCCCGGCACCCACGCGCCAGCCGCTGGCGCACGGGCCTTCAAGCGCCTCAGCTTTTGGCGCTCCGGCTCTGGGGGCCTCGGCGCGTGGTGTCAGTCGCCGGTGTCCTCGCCCGGCTCCGGCCGCTCCGGAGCGATGTCGATGAAGTCGGCGGCCATCACCACCCGCCCGCCGGCGACATCCACCACCGGCACCGCCACCCGGGTGAACGGCACCATCAGGGTGCGCCCGCGCGCGGCTTCCACAGGGGCATATTCCAGCACGTCGCCGGCACCGAAGTCGTGCAGGGCGATGACGGTGCCGATGGCCGCGCCGGCCTCGCTTTCCACCCGCAGCCCGATCAGGTCGGCATGGTAGAAGGTGTCCTCGTCTTCCGGGGCGGGCAGAGCCTCGCGCGGAACGTAAAGGTCCACGTTGGTCAGCAGCTCGGCGGCATTGCGATCGTCCACCCCCTTGAGGCGGGCGACGAAGTGATCCTTGGCCGGCCGCAGCGTCGTGATCGCGAAGCTGCGGCGGCCGGCGGCGTCGGTGAGCGGGGCATAATCCAGCACCGCGCCCGGGTCCTCGGCGAAGATGAACAGCCGCACCTCGCCCTTCACGCCATGGGGAGCGCCGATGCGGGCGATGAGGATGCGGTCGGTCACGGGGCACTCCGGGGCTGATGAAACCGCCGCATCTTCTTCCCCAAGACAGGGCAAATTGGAAGCCCGAAGGCGGCTCAGGGCTCCAGCGCGGCGTCGAGGCTGATGTCGGCCCTGAGCAGCTTGGACACCGGGCAGCCGGCCTTGGCCTTGGCCGCCAGCGCCTGGAAGGACTCGGCCGTGGCGCCGGGGATCTGCGCCCGCAGGGTGAGGTGCACGGCGGTGATGGCGAAGCCGTCCGCCTGCTTCTCCAGCGTCACTTCGGCCCGGGTCTCCATGCGCGCGGCGGTGAGCCCCGCCTCGCCCAGGATCAGCGACAGGGCCATGGTGAAGCAGCCGGCATGGGCGGCGCCGATGAGCTCTTCCGGATTGGTGCCGGGCTTGCCCTCGAACCGGCTGGCGAAGCCATAGGGATAGTCGCTCAGTGCCCCGCTGGCGGTGGAGATGGCGCCCTTGCCGTCCTTGATGCCGCCGCTCCAGGCGGCGCGTCCGAAAGTCTTCATGAATGCGGCTCCCAGCCGGTTCCGCGCGACACGGCCGCGCCTGGCCTGAACGCCGGGCGTGGCGCCCGGTTCCGGTGCGGCTGCGGCGCTTGAGTGCGGCAGTCGAGTGCGGCAGGGGGGCGCTTGCGAAGGCGCGGGGGTTCGGGCACTTTGCCGCCATGTCCACAGCTGCTCCCGCTCCCCTGCTTCTCGACGCCGCGCGCCTCACCGCCCTGCTCGACCGCATCGCCGCGCGCATCGGCGCCCGGCACGTCGTCACCGATGCCGATGAGGTGGCGCCGCACCTGGTGGAAGGCCGCGGCCTCTACCAGGGCGCCACGCCGGCGTTGCTGAAGCCGGCGGACACCGCCGAGGTCGCGTTCATCGTGGCGGAATGCGCGGCGGCGGGCGTGCCCCTGGTGCCGCAGGGCGGCAACACCGGGCTGGTGGGCGGGCAGGTGCCGTTCGGCGCGCTGCTGCTGTCGCTGTCGCGCCTCAACCGCATCCGCGACCTCGACGCCACCGACCTCACCATCGTGGCGGAGGCGGGCTGCACCCTGCACCAGGTGCAGCAGGCGGCGGCCGACAAGGGCTGCCTGTTCCCGCTCTCCATCGCCTCCGAGGGCACCTGCCAGATCGGCGGGAACCTCGCCACCAACGCCGGCGGCACCGCCGTGCTGCGCTACGGCAACATGCGGGAGCTGGCGTTCGGGCTGGAAGTGGTGCTGCCCGACGGGCGCATCTGGAACGGCCTGTCGCGGCTGCGCAAGGACAACACCGGCTACGACCTGAAGGATCTCTTCATCGGCGCCGAGGGCACGCTGGGCATCATCACCGCCGCCGCGCTGCGGCTTTATCCGGCGCCACGGGCGCGGGCCACCGCCTTCATCGGCCTGGTGGATGCTCAGGCCGCGCTGGCGCTGCTCAACCGGCTGCGCAACGTGGCCGGAGACGCGCTCACCGGCTTCGAGTTCCTGCCCCGCTTTGGCCTGGAAACGGTGCTGAAGCACGTTCCGGGCACCACCCGCCCGCTGGCCGGCGACCACGCTTTCTATGTGCTGGCGGAGCTGACCTCCACCCGTCGCGACGACGATCTCGCCACCCTGGCCGAGAGCGTGCTGGGCGAGGCGTTCGAGGCCGGGGAGATCGAGGACGCGGTGATCGCCGCCAGCGAGGCCCAGGCCCAGGCCCTGTGGAAGCTGCGCGAATCCCTCTCCGACGCCCAGAAGTTCGAGGGCGGCTCCATCAAGCACGACGTCTCGGTGCCGGTGTCGAAGGTGCCGGAATTCATCGAGGAGGCGAGCCGGCTGTGCGTGGCGCATATGCCGGGCCTGCGCCCTTGTCCGTTCGGCCACATGGGCGACGGCAACATCCATTTCAACATCAGCCAGCCCGTGGGCATGGACAAGCAGGCCTATCTCGACACCTGGGAGGAGTTCAACCGGCTCGTCCATGACCTGGTGGCGAAGCTCGGCGGCTCCATTTCCGCCGAGCACGGCATCGGCCTGTTGAAGCGCGAGGAAATCAAGCTCTACAAGGACCCGGTGGCGATCGAGGTGATGGCGGCACTGAAGCGCGCCCTCGATCCGGCCAATCTCATGAACCCCGGCAAGGTGCTGCCCCCGGCCTGAGGCCGGGGCCGCCCCCGGTGGCGGCGAACAACCGGGTGGCTCCGCGGCATGCGCCAGGCGCACGCCTTTCACATGCCGTCGCGCCGGGCATCGTCTGGTACGCCGGGCGGTTCAGGGCGATGGCGGAGCCGGGCGGGCTATGGGCTTTGGCGGCGGGCCCGGCGTAGCGCCTGACGCCGGGCGCCGGTCGTCGGGTGCCAGTCCCTGGAGCCCTCGCCTCCAGCCCACGCGGGGGCGGCCGGCCCCGTGCGGAACCTCCCGCCGCGACAAACCCTGCGCAGGGCCAGCGCTGCCCGGTGGGTTTTCCCGTGAACGCCCGTCGTGAACGCCCTCGTGAACGCCCTCGTGAACGCCCTCGTGGACGCCCGTGGAGTGCCGGGGGACTTCAGCGGACGTGCCCGCGTGACGGCGGCTTGGAGGCTGTGAGGGGCGAGCCTATGGGCCTCGCGGCGAAGGGGGCCGGGGTGGCCGGCGCACGCCGAAGGCGGTCACCGTGCACAGGGCCAGCGCGGTGGCGCTCACCACATAGACCAGCCGTGGCTCATGGTGGTCGAGCAGCAGGCCGTAGACCAGCGGGCCCACCAATCCTCCCACGTCATAGCCCGAATAGACCACGCCGAACACCTTGCCGGTGGCCCCATCGGGGGTCGCCCGTCGCACCAGCACGTCGCGGGACGGCATGGTCAGGCCGACGCTGAAGCCCATGGCGGCGAGCAGCGCTACCGTGATCCCCGGCGGCACTTGGGCCAGCGCCACCGCGAACCCGAGCGCCGCCGCCGCCGCGAGTCCGCCCATGGCGACCCGGTGGTGATGCAGGGCGCGGTCCGCAACATGGCCGCCCAGCGCCACGCCCGCGGCATTGCCGAGCTGGTAGAGCGTCACCGCGAGCGTCGCCAGCATCACGGAGGCGCCGAAGCCCTCCTGCAGGGTGACCACGGAAAAGCCCTGCACGCCCGACAGCGCCACCGAGGTCAGCACGAAATAGATGAAGGCGATCAGCACCACCGGCATGGCCAGCACCTGCCGGAACGATGGCGCGCCGGAGCGGCCGGGCGCCGCGCCGTCCGCCCCGTGCGGGGCGACGTGCAGGGCCGGGCGCAGGGTGAGGAGGCCGAGCGCCACCACCACCGCGCCGCCGCCCATGACCATGAGCGCGGCGCGCCAGCCGAAGGCGAGGCCCAGGCTGCCGGAGGTGAGCTGGGAGAAGGCGAAGCCGATGTTGCCGCAGATGACGTGGGTGGCGAAGGCCCGCCCCAGCCGCCTGTGGTCCACCCGGTGGGTGAGGATGGACAGGTCTGCCGGGTGATAGACCGAGTTGCCCAGCCCGGCGAGGGCGGCAAGCGGCAGCAGCGCCTCATAGCGCGGAGCAAATCCCATGGCGACGGTGGCGGCGCCCTGCAGCAGCATGCCGCCGATCAGGAGCCGGTCGGCGCCGAAGCGGTCCACCAGGACGCCGGCCAGCACCTGTCCCACGCCGGAGCACAGGAAATAGATGGAGAGGATGAGGCCGAGTTCCACGAACGACGTGCCGAGGTCGTCGCGCATGAACAGGAACAGCGGCGCCAGCGCCAGTTGCAGCATGTGGCTGGTGAAGTGCGCGAGCCCGACCGCGCTGATGGTCGTGAGCTCCCCGGGCAGGCGGGGGCTTTCCTGGACGTCCACGGACACTTGGCTTCCTCCCTGGCGCCTTGCGCAAAGGCGAGCGCGCGCCGCGGCGATGCCGCTGCGCACACGCGGATGTGCCCCTGGACTGTCGATATCTTCAGCCCGCCCTTATGTTCAGGCGGTGCGTTTGGTTCCCTTGCCGCCGAAGTAGCGCAAGGTCAAGCAGGTGATGTCGTCGGCCTGCGGCGCGCCGCGCTCGAACACATGGACCGAGGCCAGCACCCGTTCCGACAGCTCCGGGACCGACCAGTCGCTGGCGCCGGATTTCAGGAGCGTCTCCAGGCGGTCCTCGCCATAGGCCTGCTCGTCCACGTCGAACGCCTCGGTGACGCCGTCGGTATAGAGGAACAAGGTGTCGCCGGGCTCCAGGTCGAGCGTCCCCTGGGCGTAGACGAAGCCTTCCAGCACCGCCACCGCCATGCCCCGGGTGCTGGGCACGGTGGTGACCTCGCCGGCCCGGGTGACGCGATAGGGCAGGTTGTGCCCGGCGTTCACATACGAGACGCGCCCGGTGTCGAGGTCGATGACGCCGTACAGAACGGTGACGAACAGCATCTGCTCGTTCTCCACCGCCAGCAGGTCGTTGAGGCGGCGGATGCAGCCGGCCGGCGAGCGCTCGAACAGCGCGGTGGAGCGCAGCAGGGTGCGCGAGATGGCCATGAACAGGGCCGCCGGCACACCCTTGCCCGAGACGTCCGCCACCACGAAGCCGAGCGTGCTCTCGTCGATCATGAAGTAGTCGTAGAAGTCGCCGCCGACCTCGCGGGCGGGGGTCATCTGGCCGTGCACGGCGACGCGGGAGTCGGGCGGGAACTCCTTGGGCAGGATGGCGAGCTGCACCTGGCGGGCGATCTCCAGCTCCTGCTGGAGGCCGGCGAGCTTGGTCTTGGTGATCAGCGCCTCGCGCAGCTCCACCACCATGGAGGACAGGCGGGTGTGCTGCTCGACGATGCGCCGGGAGAGATCGTGCAGCACCCGGGCGACGCGCTTCAGCTCGTCGTCCTGCTCGGCCTTGGAGCCGTTGGCCAGCAGCGCCAGCACTTCCTCGCGGTCGGTGGGATCGATGGAATCGGCCAGTGCCTTGAGCTCGCCGGAAATCACGCCCTCCTGGCGGCGGCGCACGCGCTCGCGCTGGCGCCGGCTCTCGGCCAGGGCCTGGACGTTGCGGCGCAGCGCCACCACCGCGGAGGCAATGCGGCCGATCTCGTCGGAGCCGGCGTGGTCCACGGTCACCGAGGTGTCGCCGCGCGCGAGCGCCTGCAGCACGTCGATGGCCGCCTCCAGCGGCCGGAAGCTGTACCACAGGAACACGTTGAGCCCGATCACCGCGAGCACGACGAGGATGATCGCCCCGGTTCCCGCCGCCTGGCGGATGAAGTTCGAGGCCTTGAGCGTCTCGGTGGTGTCGATGAGGCTGACCAGCGCGCCGATGGTGCTGCCGCCGATGTCCTCCACGGGAATGGAGACGAGATTGTAGTTGCGCGAATCGAGGGTGATGCGCTCCGCCAGCGGCCGGCGCGGGGTGATGGACAGCTTGGCGCGCTCCCACAGGCGCATGTCGGTGCTGGCCACCACGCGCCCGCGCACGGTGACGAGGGTGGTGGACGCGCCGATGCCGCGGGCGAAGCGGTCCATGCCGATGCTGGCGTCGCGGCCGAGCACGATCACCGACATGCCCTTTCCAGGCAGCACCACGGTGCGGGTGGCGAGCACGATGATGCGGTTGGCGGCGATCTGCCGGAGGCCGCCGACCGCCTCGCCCTTCAGCGCCCGGTCGAGGCTGTCGGCATCGAGGATGCTGCGGTTGTGGGCGGCGCCGCCGACGCTGAACAGCAGCTCGTGATCGGCGCCCACGACCTCGAAGGAGGTGTCGGGATCGGAGGTGTCGACGCCGGCATCCTTCAGGGCGGCGGAGATCCCGGGGCGGTCGGAAAAGCCGAGGGCGATGCGGAACGCCGACGACCCGTCCACCCGCTCGAGGATGCGCGACAGGTTGGAGGTCTGGAACGCGACGATCTCACGCCAGAGCACGCTCTCGCCGGCGATGGCGACCTCGCCCTCGCGCGTCTCCGCCACGCGGTCGAGCAGGATGGTGACCGACCAGACGCCGAGCATCAGGGCCAGGAAGCCGAGGGCGACGATCAGGGTGATGCGGGTGCGCAGCAGCATCAGTCGCCCCGTGCCGGTTCGTGGCCGGCGGACAGCTCCAGCTCGGCGTCGGTGATCCGGCGCGGAGGCTGTCCGTCGTCGTGGCCCGGCCGCGCTGCGTGGGACGGCGCTCCGGACGGCTCCCGGTCCGGTCCGAGCACGTCCCGCCGCAGGCGTTCCAGGTCGGGCCGGATGCTGCCGTCGAAATCCACGGCCAGCAATTCCTCGGCGTAGGCTTCGAACACCGCGCGGCGTTCGCGCACGTGCCGGTTGCCGTGGGCGAGGGCGCGGAACGCGCGGCCCACCGTGCCGCGGGGCAGGGTGGCGCGGCTGCTGGCGCTCTCCGGCTCGAAATCCCCATCGATGGCGCGGCGCAGCGCGGCGCCGAGCCGGGCCTCGGCGCGGTCGAGGGCGAGACCCACGGTGACCCCCGCCGCGAGGGCCGCGAGGGCGGCGAAGATGAACACCGCCACCGCCGCCTTCACGCCCACATTGGCGAACTCGTCGGAGAGGGCGGCGGGATTGGTCACCACCTCCACGGTGGCGATGGTGGCGCCGTTGACGACCACCGGCGCGCTCGCCGAATCGAGGCCCGGGTCGGAGCCCACGGCGGCGCGGATCTCCCGGCCATCGGTGCCGCGCAGCACGATCTGGGTGATGCCCGGCGTGCCGGCCAGGGTCTCGGTGAGGTGGCTCTCCACCCCCGGCAGCAGCTTCAGGGGAATGCCGAAGCGTGCGGCCTTCTCGAATTGCTGGGCCAAGGCCCGCGCCACCGAGGTGCCGATCACCAGCGCGTCGCGACGGGCGCTGCCCTCCACCCGGGCCTGATAGGCGGTGGTGAGGGTCGCGGCGGCGATGCCGCCCACCAGCAGGGTGACGACGAACGCGACGATGCTGGTGATCAGCCGCGCCCGCCCGGGATCATCAGGCCGCATCGTCGAGCGCTCCGAGCTGGCCGAGACCGCGGTCCACCCGCGCCTCCGCCTCGATCCAGCTGTGCTGGGCGTCGATGGCGAGCTGGGGCAGCGAGCCCTCGGCCGCCGGGCCTGCGGTCTCGCCGGACAGGATGCGGGCGACCTGCTCGAACGGTCGCGACATGAGGAAGCTGAAGATGAGGGCGGCGATGGCGGCGGTCACCGCGCCGCCGGCGACGAGGGCGAGCGCGAGGCCGGCCAGGCTGAGGCTGAGGGATTCGGCGCGGGCGAGGCGCGCGCGGTCGGAGACGGTGACGGATATGCCCCCCGCCAGCCCGAGATCGTTCTCGAAGCGGGTGCCGAATACGGTGTCGCCCCGCTCCACCGCCTGCCAGATGCCGGTGCTCGCCAGCCGCCGCACCCAGTCCGGCGCCACGCTCTCGCCGATCAGGCCGCGGTCGGTGGAATAAAGGGCGCGGCCGGCGGCGTTGAAGATGTCGATGGCGAGCACGGAGGGGTCTCCCGCCTTTTCCCGTTCGATTCGTTCCTGCAGCGTCGAGATCTGCTCCAGGGTGAGGCCGATGGAGAGATTGGCCTCGGTGGCGGTGCGCAGGGTGGTGAGCAGATTCGCCACGCGCGCCCGCTCGATCTCGACGCCGACGCGCTCGCTCGCGGCGAAACAGATCAGGGCGACGGCCACCACCGTGGCGACCACCGCCGAGATCACGACCAATGCCAGCCGGCTCACGAACGTCATGGAATATACTTTGCTGAACCGATGGCCGGGACGTTAGACGCCCCTGCGCGGCCAAACCAGAAAAAACCGCACGAAAGCAAAAAAACCTGCAATGTCATGGTGCTTCCCATCTTCATCCGAGCCTGACATGGTGTGGGGCACTCCACTTGGGGGAACTGTGGGATGACGCGCACAGCGCTGTGGCTCATCGGCGTGTTCGCGCTGATCGCGGCCGCCTGCGTCGCTTTCGGCGCCTATTTCTCGACCGTGACGCTGGTGAATGCCCACCGCTCGGCGGTGGAGTCCCGCTTCGCCATGACCGCCGAGCGTCTGGCCGGGGTGGTGGAGCGCGCGGCGGCGCTGGGCATCGCGCCGCCAGCCCAGGCGACGCTGGCCGCTTTGCTGGCCAGCGAAGCACGCATCGAGCCGGCGTTGCGCTCCATCGATCTGGTGGACGAGCATGGCGTGGTGCTGTTCTCGAGCGACCCGGCCCGGGTCGGCACCGCCGCGGAGCCGGCGTCGCCGCACGCCGTGCGGCGCACCGCCCTCAATGATTTCGACGAGCCCATCGCGCGGGTGGTCATGCGTTACGACCCGCAGGTGCTCGACGCCGGAGGCGCCGCCCTGCGCGCCGATCTGTGGCGCGTCGCGTGGCCGTCGCTGATCGGCGCCGCCGCGGCCACCCTGGCCGTGGGGCTGTTGCTGGCGGTGGCGCTGCGCCGCGCCGCGCGGCGGGCGGCCGATCCGTCCCGGTGGCCGTCCGCCGCCCGCGCGGCGCTCGCCGACGTGGATCTCGCCCATGCGTTTCTCGACGGCGGGCATGATGCGCCGGCCGGCCTGAAGGACGCCGTCGCGAGGCGGGAGGGCGGGCGATGATCGGTCTGCGGGCGGGCATCACCATCGCCATCGCGGCGATCTTGTGCGCGGCCCTCGGCCTCATCGGCTGGGGCGCGCAGCGGGCGGCGGAGCACACCATCGTTCCCGCCATCCTGGTGAAGGCGGAAAGCGTCGGCCGCTCCGCGGCGGCGCTGGTGGAGCGGGCGGACGCGGCCGGCATTCCGCTCGACCACCTGGTCGGGGTCGCCGCCTATTTCGACGAGCTGCGCGCGGCCAATGCCGAGTTCGCCGAGTTACGCCTCAGCCTCGCCGGCGCCGGCGAGGCCGCGCGCTCCGGCAGCGCGGAGGGGCTGGGCGCGGCGACGGTGGTGCGGGTGCCGGTGACGCGGGCGGGGGCGCCGGTGGGCGAGATCGCCATCACCATCGATCCGTCGGTGGTGGGGCGGCAGGTGGCGGCGGTGCTGCTCGACGTGGCCTTCATCGGCGTGGTGGCGCTGCTGGTGGCGCTGGAACTGGTGGCGCTGGTGGTGGGCACGCGCGGCATCGAGGCGGTGGCGGCGGTGGAGCAGCGGTTGCGGGCGCTGGCCCGGGGCCGCCTCAGCCTGCACCAGAGCGGCGCCGGAACCGGCGCCGAGCCGCTGCTGGAGCCCGTGGACACCCAGGTGGCGCGCCTTGGCGCGCGCCACGCCCGGGCCCGCGCCGAGGCCGGGCAACGGGGCGACGCGGCGCTGGCCGGCCACCTCGACGCGCTGGCGGAGCGTACCGGCCTCGGCGAGGTGGTGGCCACCGAGAGCCGGCTCGCCGGCGCCATCCGCCCCGCGCTGTTCCTGTTCATGCTGGCGGAGGAACTGACCCGTCCGTTTCTGCCGCGCCTCGCCCAGGCGCTGGCGCCGGCCGGCGGCGGGCTCAGCCCCGACACGGCGGCGAGCCTGCCCATCGTCGCCTTCATGGCGGTGGTGGCGGCTTTCCAGATTCCCTTCGCCGGCCTGTCCGAACGGCTGGGCCGCCGCTCGGGCTTCGCGGCCGGGGCGCTGCTGGCGGCGGCGGGCTATGCCCTTTCGGCCGTGAGCCACGATTATGTCCTGTTCCTCGGGGCCCGGATCGTGGCCGGCGTGGGCTATGCCCTGGTGTTCGTGTCGGCGCAGGGGCATGTGGTGGATCATTCCCACGGCGCCGGGCGCAGCGCGGCGCTGGCGGTGTTCGTGCGGGCGATCATGGTGGCCTGCCTGTGCGGGCCGCCCATCGGTGGCGTGATCGCCGACCGGCTGGGGCCGTCGGCGGCGCTCGGCGCGTCGGCGGCGCTGGCCCTGGTGGCGCTGGGGGTGGTGCTGATGGTGGTGCCGCGCGGCGTTCCCCGCGCGGTTCACGCCACGCTGTCGGTGGGCGACCTGCTGCGGGCGACGCGGGCGCCGCGCCTGATGGCGCTGCTGGTGGGCTGCGCCTTTCCCGCCAAGCTGCTGTTCGCGGCGCTGTGCCTGCTGCTGGTGCCGCTGGAGCTGCAGCGCCAGGGCTATTCGGCGGCGGCCATCGGCCGCTTCCAGATGATCTATCCGCTGGTGATGGTGCTGGCGGTGCCGGTGTTCGCCGCGCTTGCCGACCGGCTGAAGGCGCGGGCGGCGTTCGTGGTGGCCGGCGGCCTGGTGTCGGGGCTGGGGGCGCTGGCGGTGCCGCTTTATCCCTCGGTGGGGCTGATCGTGTTCGCGCTGGCGATGCTGGGGCTCGGGCAGGCGCTCTCCATCGCCTCGCAATCGGCGCTGGTGGCGGACACCGCCGCCCATTCCGGCTTCAGTGCCGCCGGCGTGCTCGGCCTGTTCCGGCTGGTGGAACGGTCCGGCAACGCCGCCGGGCCGGCGGGAGCGGGCATTCTGCTGGCGGCGGCGGGTTTTTCCGTTACAACGGCGCTGATGGGCGCCGTGGTTGTGGCGGGCGCGGTGGTTTTCGCGCTATCGGGACGCCGCGCCGCCGCGCCGTCCGGCTCGCGCCGCGCCACCCGCGCGGCCACCTCCGAAGGGAGCCCCGTGTGATGGATCGCCGTACGCTTCTTTCCCTCGGCCTCGGTGCCGGCGCCGCCGGCCTTCTGGGTCGTGCCGGGCCCTCCCGCGCCGACGGCGCGTCCCGCGCGTTTCGCATCCTGATGCTGACGTTCCGCGGCGAGACCGACGTGGAGCGCGGCTTTCGCGACTATTTCGCCGCCAACGAGATCAACGTCGAATTCCTCACCAAGGACGTGGAGCGAGACGCGGCGCGGGTGCGGCCGATCCTCCAGGAGGTGTTGCCCACCTTCAAGCCGGACCTGATCTACACTTACGGGACGCCCAACACCCTGGCGGTCGTGGGCCCCTACGACGCCCCGCCCGACGCGCCGTTCGTGCGCGACATTCCGGTGGTGTTCGCGCTGGTGGCGGCGCCGGTGCAGGTGAAGATCGCGCCGTCCCTGGCCTCGTCCGGGCGCAATGTCACCGGCGCCGTGCACGTGGTGCCCACCGACGTGCAGATGCGCGCCATGCAGAGCTACAAGCCGTTCCAGAAGGTGGGGGTGATCTATTCCCCCAACGAAAAGAACTCGGTCGCCATCATCGAGGAGATGCGCGCCTTCTGCGGCGCCAGCGGCATCGAGGTGCTGGCGCAGCCGCTGGCCGTGCAGGGCACCCGCGCCACCGGCGAGGGGGTGGAGGGCTTCGTGCGCAGCCTGAAGGACCAGGGTGCCGACTGGCTGTACCTGCCGGCGGACACTTTCCTCGCCTCCATCTTCGACCGGGTCGGGCCCACCGCGCTCAAGGTGAAGCTGCCCACCTTCGGCGCCACCGAGTTCTTCCTGCGCGAGGGCGTCGGCCTGGTGGGGCTTGTCAGCCGCTACTACTCGGTCGGCCAGCTCGCCGCCTCCAAGGCGGCCGAGATCCTGACGGAGCATGTGCCGCCGCGGAACATTCCCATTGAGACGCTGCGCCGCTTCGCCCTCATCATCAACATGGGCGTGGCCAAGCAGCTTGGCATCTACCCGCCCATCGCGATGCTCAACTATGCGGAAGTGATCACGTGACCATGGCCCTCAGCGCCGCCAGCCCGGCCGTTTCGCTCCGCGCCCGCGACCTCGGCCCGGAGCATCTCGACGCGGTCGAGCATCTGCACCGCCTCGCCGTCGGCCCGGTGGCGCGGCCGGAGATCGTGAAGCCGGAGAGCCGCGCTTATTTCGAAGGCATCCTGTCGGGGCGCGGCCGCGTCGTTGGGCTGCTGGAGGGGGAGCGCCTCGTGGCCTATGGCATCCTGCAGCACGACCACACGCCCGCGGACGGTCCGCACCGCCTGCTGAAGCTGCCTGTGGAAACCGCGGTGGGGCGCCTGGCCGGGGCCTCGGTGCATCCCGACTACAGAGGCCTCGGGTTGCAGCGGCGGGTCATCGCCGAACGGGTGGCCGCGGCGCCGCCGCACATGGTGCTGTTCTCCACCGCCGCGCCGGTCAATGCGCCGAGCTGGTCGAACCTCCTGTCGGGGGGCTTTCCCATCGTCGGCATCGAGCGCTTCTTCGGCGGCTATGCGCGCTATGTGATGGTGCGCGCCGCCGCCGACCACGACCCCGACACGGCCGTGGTGGTCGATCCGCGCGACTTTCCCCGCCAGCAGACGCTGTTCGCCGATGGCTGGCGGGGCTATGCGCGCGCGGTCCTGCCGGGCGGCGAGCCTGGCGTCCTGTTCGCGCGCCCGCGCCCGCCCGGTGCCTGAAGGTGGCCCCGCGCGGGGCGGTCAACGCGGCAGGGCTCCTGACCTTTCGGCCGGGAAAACGCGCCGGGGCAACGCCCTAGCGCTTTTTGCGGTTCTTCGGCGCGGCGAAATGCTCTAGATTGCGCCGCGCGGGGTAAGCGGGAAGCCACACCGCCGCGCCGGTTGATGCGCGGTGGCTCAAATCCGGGTGGTCCAACCTGGGTGGCCCCAAGTTCGAGAGAACCGCGGACATGAAGATCGAGACCTCATCGTTGGCGCCGGACGTCCTGCTCGTCTGCCTGAGCGGCAGGCTCGACATCGCCGGAGCTGCGCAGGTGGAAGGCGAGTTCGGCGCGCAGGCGAGCAAGGCGCGCGTGGTGGTGGTGGACCTGTCGGACACACCGTTCGTCGCCTCGATCGGCATCCGCCTGCTGTTGGCCAATGCCAAGGCGCTCAGCCGGCGAAACGGCAGCATGCTGCTGTGCGGCTGCGACCCGCAGGTGGAGCGCGTGCTGCGCTCGACCGGCGTCGACCAGCTCATCGCCCTGGTGCCCTCGCGCGAGGCGGCGCTGGCCGAGGTGGGCACGATCGCGACCGGCGGCACGGCGACCTGACCGGCGGCCATGACCACGCCCCCCGCAGCCGATACCCTGATTTCTGCGCTGCGGGTCGGCGCGGACATCGCCTCCATCTCCCGGGCGACGTCCTGGCTGGCCGATCTGGCCGAGCGGGAAGGCTGGCCCGGCGCCATGCGATTCGGCCTTGAGCTGAGCCTGGAGGAGGCGCTCACCAACGTCATCTCCTACGGCTTCTCGAGCGCCACCGACGATCCCGCCATCCGCCTGGAGGCGCACCGGCTGGCGGCGGGACGGGTGGCGCTGCGTCTGATCGACAACGGCATCCCCTTCGATCCCACCACCATCGCCGAGCCCGAGGCGGTGGACAGCATCGAGGAGGCCCGGATCGGCGGCCATGGGGTGCAGCTGATGCGCCATTTCCTGGAAAGCCTCGCCTATCGGCGCGAGGGCAACGAGAACCAGCTGACCCTGGTGGCGGCGCCGGCCGCGCCGTAGGCGCGCGGCGGTGTGCCTCGATGTCCCGGTCCCTGGGCGCTGTCGCATGCCTGACATGAGTGGGTGCTAAGCACCGCCCTTTAGTTCAGCGCCGTTTCAAAGACCCTGCGCGCGTTGCGCCCGGGCCCGCACGCGTTCCGCGGCGGGCCGTCGCCGGGGCGCGCGCACGCGGGCGATGCTGGGCCCCGCGTCCGCCGATGGTGAGTTCCAGGATGATTCCATGACGATCTTGGCGGAAATCCTCGCCGGCCTCGGGCTGCTGTTCGTCGGTCTCAAGCTGTTGTCCTCCCACCTCCAGCAGGCGACCGGCCGGGGCGTGCGCCGGCTGCTGCGCGGCGCCACCCGTTCGCCCGTGGCGGGTCTGCTGTCGGGGAGCCTCGCCGGGGCGGCCACCCAGTCGAGCAATGCCGTGGCCATCATCTGCGGCAATCTGGTACGGGGCGGGGTGCTGACCACGCGGGATGCCATCGCCGTGGTGGCGGGCGGCAACGTGGGCACCGCGGCGCTGGTGTTCGTCGCCGCCTTCGATTTTCGGCTGGTGGTGCTGTATTTCCTGGCGCTGGTGGGCTTCGGCTTTCAGTTCCGGCTCGACCGCCGCCCGCCGGGCCGGGAATGGATGGGGGTCGCCCTCGGCCTCGCGCTCGCCCTGCTGGGCCTCGATTTCATCAAGCAGGGGCCGCGTGCTCTGGACCCGGCGGCGCTGTCGGCCCTGGCCGGGGGGCTCGATGTCGGGCTGGCGCCGCTGGTCGGCTTCGCTGCCGGGCTCGCGGCGGCGGCGCTCAGCCAGTCCTCGTCCACGCCTACCATCCTGGTGCTGGCGCTGCTCCAGTCGGGGATGATGGGGCTCGACACCGCCTTCTTCGTGGTGGTGGGGGCGAACCTCGGCTCCGGGCTCGCCACGCTCATCGCCGCCGGCGGGCTGGAGGGCACCGGCCGGCAGCTGTGCTATGTCCATATCCTGGTCAAGGGCCTGGGCTGCCTGCTGATGCTGGCGCTCTGGGGGGGCGTGGCGCTGGCGGGGGCCGATCCGGAGGGCGGGCTCGCCGGCCTCGGTGGAGGGCAGGCCTCGGTCGCCATCTCGCTGCTGTTCCTGGCCCTGCAGGTGGCCGGCGCGGTGCCGGTGGCCATGGCGCGCGGCTGGACCGAGGCGGTGGCCATCCACTTCAGTCCGCCCACCCTGGAGGATGGGGCCTCCCGGCCCCGCTACATCCACGACCGCGCGCTGGAGGCGCCCGCCACCGCCCTCGATCTGTCGGACCGGGAGATCCGCCGGCTGATCCAGCTGCTGCCGACGCTGCTGCCGGATCTGGACATGGCCGAGGCCGGAGGCGCCGGCGAGCGGCTTGCCCTGTGGCGCGGCGCCGCCGCCATCGCCGCCGCCACCGACCAGTTCCTGTCCGATCTCATCGGCCGCGCCATGGAACGCGAGAGCCTCGACATCGCCCTCGGCCAGCAGGGGCTGATGGAGCTGATCCGCCTGCTGCAGGACACGCTGCATGATCTCGCGGAGGTGGTGGAAAGCTACGACGCGGTGCCGCAGCTCGCCTTCAACCTGTCCGAATCGCTGCGGACGATCGTGCTGTCCCTGGCCGACGCCGACAATCCCGACGACTATGAGGTGATCGCCGCCCTCACCGCCGATCGCAGCGAGTTGCTCAACCGCATCCGCCGGGGCCTGGTGGGCGCCTCGCTGGGGAGCGGCGAGGATGCACGGCGCCTCCTGCTCGCCACCAGCCTGTTCGAGCGCGCCACCTGGCTGATCCGCCGGATCGCCGTGGCGTTGCGCCCTGCGGCGAATGACGATAAGCCGGGGGACCAAACGGTGTCCGCGGAGCGGAAAGACATCCATGCACATTGAGCGTGAACAGGTTGATGGCGAGGTGCACCTGAAGGTGGCCGGGCGGCTCGACACCCCCAATGCCAAGCCGTTCGAGACCAGCCTGATGGAAGTGGTCTCCGTGACCGGCGGTCCCATCGTCGTCAATCTCGCCGGGGTGGACTATGTCTCCTCCTCCGGCCTCAGGGCCCTGCTGGTGGCCGGCAAGGCCATGCGCAACGCCAAGCGGCGGCTGGCTCTCACCTCCCTCCAGCCGCAGATCCGCGAGGTGTTCGACATCTCCGGCTTCTCGACCCTGTTCGAGATTTCCTGACCGGCGCGCGGCCGCGCCGGCAACCTTCCCGGTGGTCGTGCTCAGGGCATCGCCACCGGCGCCCACAGTACGTCCTCGATTCGCCGGGCGCCCGCCGCCAGCATCACCAGCCGGTCGAAGCCCATGGCGCAGCCCGCCGCGTCCGGCATCTGTCCCAGCGCCGCGAGAAAGTCCTCGTCCAGCGGATAGCGTTCGCCATAGAGGCGCTCCTTGAGCGCCATCTCATGGTCGAAGCGCCGGCGCTGCTCCTCGGGATCGGTCAGCTCGCCGAAGGCGTTAGCCAGCTCCAGGCCGCACGCATACAGCTCGAACCGCTCGGCGAAGCGGGGATCGTCCGGCTTCGGCCGCGCCAGTGCCGCCTCGCTCAAGGGGTAGTCGCACAGGAAGGTGGGTCGGCCCCGGCCGAGATGGGGCTCGACGCGCTCCACCAGCACTTTCGAGAAGATGTCCGCCCAGCCGTCGTCGGCGGCCACGCGGATGCCCGCCGCCCGCGCCGCCGCCGCCAGCGCCGCCGGATCGGCGGGGGCGCCGGGCGCGGGCAGGGTCGCGGGCAGATCGATGCCGGCATGCCGCGCGAAGGCCTCCGTGAGGGTCAGCCGTTCCGGCTCTGCGAACGGATCGCACACGCTGCCGCGATAGGTGAAGCCATCGACGCCACCGACGTGGGCGGCCAGCCGCAGCAGCTCGGTGCAGTCGGTCATGAGCTGGGCATAGGAAACGCCTGCCCGGTACCACTCCAGCATGGTGAATTCGGGATGGTGCGCCGGGCCGCGCTCGCCATTGCGGAACACGCGGGCCAGCTCGAACAGGCGCGGCTCGCCCGCGGCCAGCAGCTTCTTGGCGGTGAATTCCGGCGAGGTGCGCAGGTGCAGCGTGGCGCGGCGTCCATCGGGCGCGATCAGCTCGGTGGCGAAGGCGTGCAGGTGCGCTTCATTGCCCGGCGACACCTGGAGCACCGGCGTTTCCACCTCGACGAAGTCGCGGTCGAGGAAAAAGGCCCGGGTGGCGGCCGTGATCCGGCTCCGCGCCATGAGGAAGGGGCGCCGATCGGCATGGACCTCGCGGTCCCACCAGGGACTTTGGCCGGAACCAGATACCAATTTCACGGAGAAACGTCCTTCGCAAATGGGTTTGCGCGCCCGAAACCCCGCCGCGAGGGTGGCGCTCGGCGCGAAGATGGGTATGGTGCGGCCCGACGAAGATAAGCGGCACGCCGCCGCGTGAAGTTCAAGGAAGACGCGACGTGGTCAAGGTCATCGCCAGCTCCCTGCGCAAAGGCAATGTGGTCGATATCGACGACAAGCTCTATGTGGTGCTCACCGCCGAGAACATCCATCCCGGCAAGGGCACGCCGGTCACGCAGCTCGACATGCGCCGGATTTCCGATGGCGTGAAGATCTCGGAGCGTTATCGCACCACCGAGCAGGTGGAGCGCGCCTTCGTGGAAGATCGCCCCCATACCTTCCTGTATGAGGATTCGGAGGGCTACACCTTCATGAATCCCGAGAATTTCGAGCAGGTCACGGTCCCCAAGGACGTGATGGGCGACCTGGCGGTCTATCTGCAGGAAGGCATGGAATGCATGCTCTCCACCCATAACGGCAACCCCATCGCCATCGAGCTGCCGGCGCGGGTGACGCTGGAGATCGTGGACACCGAGCCGACCGTGAAGGGGCAGACCGCCTCCTCGTCCTACAAGCCGGCCAGGCTCTCCAATGGCGTGCGCACCATGGTGCCGCCGCACATTGCCGCCGGCACCCGCGTGGTCATCATGACCGCCGACGCCTCCTATGTGGAGCGCGCCAAGGACTGAGGAGGTCGCCCTCCCGCCGCATCCGCCTCCGCCGCGCCGGCGCGCCATGTCGTGCCGGGCGGCATCCTTCGCCTAAAGGTGGAGGGAACTTTCGCCATCGCCGCCCGTTCATCGGGAAAACGGCCGAAGCCGGTCCACAGCCCGCTGACGAATGATCTTCGTCGGCGGATACCGTCCAAGGTCGATGAGATGCCCCCGGATGCGCCCGCGCCGCCGGAGGGCCGGCAAAAGGCATGGGGCGATGGATCTTTCAGGATTGCGGGTGCTTGTCGTCGAAGACGAGTTCCTGGTGGCCCTGGGGCTGGGCGGCGATCTGCGGGCGCTGGGATGCGAGGTGGTGGGGCCGGTGGCCAGCCTGTCGGCGGCCATGGCGGCGGCCCGCCGGGAAGAGCTGGACGCGGCGCTGCTCGATGTCGCCCTGGGTGGAGAAACCGTGTTTCCCGCCGCCGCGGTGCTGGCGGCGCGGGCCGTGCCCTTCGTTTTCTGCTCCGCCTTCACCGGTCGCGAGCGCATGCCGCGCGAGTTCGCCGACCGGCCGCGGGTGTCGAAGCCATTTACGGGCTCCATCGTCGCCGCCGCCCTTGCCAAAGTGCTGGACCATCCGGCGCGCACGTCTGAGCCGGCGCGGTTCGCGGGTTTCGGCACCCTCGCGGCGGCCCGGGACCGGGCTTGAACCGTCCCGGAGCTCACACCCGTTCCATCCCGTGCACGGCCGCATGAGCGGGGCCTTGTCGGGTTCCATCATATCGCCCCGCGAAGGCCCGGAGGGCCACTGCGCGGGCGAGGGCCTCCGGCGGCGCCCGTCGCCCTCCGGCGCGAGCCCTGCCAGGGTTCGCGCCGGGCGCCGATCCTGCCCGTCGGGGTGTCGTCAGGCCTCGTCCTGGGGCTTGGCCTCGACCGGGGCCTCGGCCTTCGGGCCGCCGCGGGCCACGCCCACCAGGGCCGGGCGCAGCACCCGCTCGCCGATGACGTAGCCGGCCTGCACCACCTGCACCACCGTGCCGGCCGGCACCGAGGGGTCCGGCACCTCGAACATGGCCTGATGCAGGTTGGGGTCGAACTTCTCGCCGCGCGGCTCGATGCGGCGGATCTTGTGCTTTTCCAGCGCCTGGCCGAGGCCGCGCTCGGTGATCTCGATGCCTTCCAGCAGCGCCTTCACCGGACCTTCCGCCTTGTCCTTGGTCTCGTCGTCCACCGCCACCAGGGCGCGGGAGAGATCGTCGGCCACGGTCAGGATGTCGCGGGCGAAGGAGGCGATGCCATAGACCTTGGCGTCGGCGATCTCCTTGTCGGCGCGGCGGCGCACGTTCTCCGCCTCGGCGAAGGCGCGCAGGTACTTGTCCTTCAGCCCGGCGATCTCCGCTTCCAGGCGCTCTTTTTCCGCCTGGAGCGAGGGCTGTCCATTGGCTTCGGCGGCATCCGGCGTCCCCGCCGGGTTGAAGGCCGTGTCCTCGATCCCGTCGCCGGTCTCGGGCGCGCGCGTCTGCTCGCTCATCCGGTCTTTCCTTTTTGGCTGGATTTACGCCCCCGATGGGGCCTGCCGTGAGTCACACGGCATATCGGAGCCCGCCGCGCAAAAATCAAGCCTGCGCGATCAGATGTGGTCCCCTCAGGCGCTGTCGCCGCCCGGCGCGCCCAGCACCCGGCTCACCAGGCGTGCGGTGTAGTCCACCATGGGCACGATGCGCCCGTAGTTGAGCCGGGTCGGGCCGATCACGCCCAGCACGCCCACCACCCGGCCCTGGCCGTCGCGATAGGGGGCGACGATGGTCGAGGAGCCGGACAGGGAGAACAGGCGGTTCTCGGAGCCGATGAAGATGCGCAGCGCCTGCGCCTCCTCGGCGCGGCCCAGCAGGTCCACCACCTCGCTCTTGGCCTCGAAATCGTCGAACAGCAGGCGGATGCGCTCCAGGTCCTCCAGGGCGTGGAGGTCCTCCAGCAGCTTGGCCTGCCCGCGCACGATCAGTTTGCGCTCGGCCGGCTCGTCGCCGGACCAGGAGGCGAGCCCCTCCTCCACCACCCGCGCGGTGAGGGCGTCGAGGTCGCGCCGCAGCTCGGCCAGGAGGTTTTCCATCTCCGCCCGCGCCTCGCTCAGGGTGCGTCCGAGAATGTGGGCATTGAGGAAGTTGGTGGCCTCGGCCAGGGCGGAGGCCGGCAGGCCCGGCGGCAGCGCCACCGCGCGGTTCTCCACCTGCCCGTCCTCGGAGACCAGGATCACCAGCGCCCGGCCGGGATCGAGGGTGACGAACTCCACGTGCTTCAGGCGCGGGTCGGTCTTGGTGGCGGTCACCACCCCGGCGCCCCGGGCGAGGCCCGAGAGCAGCCCGGAGGCCTCCTTCAGCACCCCTTCCACGGTGGTGTTCTTGGCGGCGGCCATCACCTGCGTCTCGATATTGGTGCGGTCGCGCTCGTTGACGGCGCCCACCTCCATCAGCGCATCGACGAAGAAGCGCAGGCCGCGTTCCGTGGGCAGGCGTCCGGCGCTGGTGTGGGGGGCATAGATGAGGCCGGCCGCCTCCAGGTCGGCCATCACGTTGCGCACCGAGGCCGGCGACAGCGTCATGGGAATGAGGCGGGACAGGTTGCGCGAGCCCACCGGCTCGCCGGTCGCCAGATAGCTTTCCACGATCTGGCGGAAGATTTCGCGCGCCCGCGCGTCGATCTGCGCCAGCGCGCCGGAACCGATGGACAGGAGGGGGTCGATCGCCACGGGGAACACTCGCCTTCCTTGTGGCCTTCCTTCGGGCCAGTCGCGCGCACCTGCCGCGCGCACCTGCCGCGCGCACCTGCCGCGCGCGCCTGCCGCTGCGGCGGTGGCTTATTATGTGTCGCCTTCCGCCGTCGGCTTCAAGCCCGTTGGCGCGGCGGGTGCGGCGGTGTGCCAGTGCTGTTGCGCCCGCGCCCTTGCGGTTTCGCCCCCGCGCCCCCTAAAAGGAGCGCCCGAAAGCATTCGTACCTGAAGGAAGACACCATGCGCCCCAGCAAACGCGCGAGCAACGAAATGCGCGCCGTTTCCTTTGAACGGGGCGTGATGCGCCACGCGGAGGGCTCCTGCCTCGTCAAGTTCGGCGACACCCATGTGCTGGTGTCCGCCACCCTGGAAGAGCGCCTGCCGCCGTGGCTGAAGGGGCAGGGCCGGGGCTGGGTCACCGCCGAATATTCCATGCTGCCGCGCGCCACCCACGATCGCACCCGGCGCGAATCCACCACCGGGCGCCCCTCCGGACGCACCCAGGAGATCCAGCGGCTGATCGGCCGCTCGCTGCGCTCGGTCACCGACCTCGTGGCCATGGGCGAGAAGCAGATCACCATTGATTGCGACGTCATCCAGGCCGACGGCGGCACCCGCACCGCCTCCATCACCGGCGCCTGGATCGCCCTCTACGATTGCCTCGCCTGGATGCGCGCGCGCTCCATGATCAAGGAGATGCCGCTTCGGCAGCACGTGGCGGCGGTGTCGTGCGGCATTTATGAGGGCACGCCGGTGCTCGACCTCGACTATGCCGAGGATTCGGTGGCCGAGACCGACGCCAATTTCGTCATGACCGGTACCGGCGGCATCGTCGAGATCCAGGGCACCGCCGAGAAAACCCCCTTCTCCCAGGATGAGCTGCTGGCGCTGCTGGGGCTGGCCAAGGGCGGCGTCGACCAGCTGGTGGCGCTGCAGAAGCAGGCCATCGCCGGATGACCCATCGCCTTCTCACCGGGCGGCTGGTGGTCGCCACCCACAATCCCGGCAAGCTCATCGAGATGCGCATGCTGCTGGCGCCGCACGGGGTGGATGCGGTGTCCGCCGGCGAATTGGGCCTGGCCGAGCCGGAGGAGACCGCCGAGACCTTCGAGGGCAACGCCCGGCTGAAGGCGGAGGCGGCCGCCCAGGCGACCGGGCTCCCCGCCTTCGCCGACGATTCGGGGCTGGTGATCGACGCGCTCGGCGGCGCGCCGGGCATCCACACCGCCCGCTGGGCGGGGCCGGACCGCGACTTCGAGGCGGCCATGGAGAAGGTGGAGGCGGAACTGCAGAAGGTGGGCGCGACCCGGCCCGAGCAGCGCCGCGCCCGCTTTGTTTCCGCCTTGTGCATCGCCTGGCCGGACGGACACCTGGAGGAGTTCCAAGGTGTGGTCGAAGGCACGCTGGTGTGGCCACGGCGCGGCGCCAAGGGCTTCGGCTACGATCCCATGTTCGTGCCCGAGGACCACGCCCGCACGTTCGCCGAGATGACGGCGGACGAGAAGCATGCCATGCCGCCCAAGGGCTTCGGCCTGTCGCACCGGGCGCGGGCGTTCCTGAAGCTGTCGCAGGCGGTGCTGAGGGCGTGAGCGCGGACGCGAATACGCCGGCGCCGCCCGCCGCGCGCGCCGCGGATGCAGCGGGGGCGGACGCGGAGGGCGGCTTCGGCGTCTATGTGCATTGGCCGTTCTGCCTCGCCAAGTGCCCCTATTGCGATTTCAATTCGCATGTGCGGAAGGCGGAGCCCGACCAGGCGCGCTTCCTGGCGGCCTACCGGCGCGAGATTGCCCACATGCGGGCCCTCACCGGGCCGCGGCGGGCGGATACGGTCTTCTTCGGCGGCGGCACCCCCTCGCTGATGACGCCGCAGACGGTGGCGGGCATTCTCGAGGCCATCGATGCGGCATGGCCGCTCGCCGCCGGCGCCGAGGTGACGCTGGAGGCTAACCCCACCTCGGTGGAGGCCACGCGCTTCCATGGCTATCGGGCGGCGGGGGTCAACCGGGTATCGCTGGGCGTGCAGGCGCTGGAGGACGGCGACCTGAAGGGCCTCGGCCGCATGCATACGGTGGACGAGGCGTTGGCCGCCGTGGCCATCGCCCGCGCCGCCTTCGAGCGGGTGTCGTTCGATCTCATCTACGCCCGCCCCCGCCAGACCCCGGACGCGTGGGCGCGGGAGCTGCGGCGGGCGCTGGCCGAGGGCTGTTCCCATCTGTCGCTCTACCAGCTCACCATCGAGCCGGGGACGCCGTTCGAGCGCCTCTATGGCGCCGGCAAGCTGCTGCTGCCCGACGACGACCTGTCCCGTGCGCTGTGGGACGTGACGCAGGAGGTGACGGCGGCGGCTGGCCTTCCCGCCTATGAGATTTCCAACCATGCCCGCGCTGGCGAGGAGGCGCGGCACAATCTCGTCTATTGGCGCTACGGCACCTATGCCGGCATCGGCCCCGGTGCCCACGGGCGGATCGCGGTCGATGGCGTGCGCCGCGCCACCTATGTGGAGCGCATGCCCGACGCCTGGCTGGCGGCGGTGGAGCGGAACGGCCACGGCATCGTCACCGACGAGCCGCTGACCCGCCCCGAGCAGGCGGACGAGATGCTGCTGATGGGCCTGCGCCTGAAGGAGGGGGTGGACCTTGATCGCCACGCCCGCCTCGTCGGCCGCCCCCTCGCCGAGCCCCGCATCGCGGCGTTGGCGGAGATGGGAATGGTGCGGCGTGCGGGCGCGCGGCTGGCGGTGACGGAGGCTGGCTTCCCGGTGCTCAACGCGGTGATTGCGGCGCTGGCGGAGGGGAACTGAAGCCGGTGGCTTCCGGCCCGGTGCCGATGGCCGCGCCCACCCGGGGGGTGCTTCGCCGTCGCGTCGCGTTGCGCTTCGGGGTCGCACGGCGCGCGGGGGGGCATGGGCGCGGGCGAAGGGGGCGGCTCCGCTCAGCGGTGCGCGGCAGGGGGAGGGTCCTTCCCGGCACCGCCGCCCGGCCACCTCCTGCCGGGCGCGGTCCGCGCGCCGATGTTGCCGCCCCGCTTCCGTTCCGGCCGCGCCGGTGGCGCTCCTCAGTGGGGCCGCCACGCCCGCAGCAGCAGGGCGTTGGTGATGACGCTCACCGACGACAGGGCCATGGCCGCCGCCGCCACCATGGGCGAGAGCAGGAGCCCGAGCACCGGATAGAGAATGCCGGCGGCGATGGGAACCCCGGCGGCATTGTAGAGGAAGGCGAACACCAGGTTCCGGCGGATGTTGGACATGGTGGCCTTCGACAGCGCGCGGGCGTGGGAGATGCCCAACAGGTCGCCCTTGAGCAGGGTGATGCCGGCGCTTTCCATGGCGATGTCGGTGCCGGTGCCCATGGCGATGCCCACGTCGGCGACCGCCAGGGCCGGGGCGTCGTTCACGCCGTCGCCGGCCATGGCCACCACGTGGCCGTCCTTGCGCAGGCGCTCCACCACGGCCGCCTTGTGGGCGGGTAGCACTTCGGCTTCCACCTCGGTGATGCCCAGCTGCTTGGCCACGGCGAGGGCCGTGGTGCGGTTGTCCCCGGTCAGCATCACCACGCGCACGCCCTCGCGGGCGAGGCGCTTCAGGGCGGCGTCGGTGGTTTCCTTTACCGGATCGGCGATGGCGATGACGCCGGCGGCGCGCCCGTCCACCGCCACCATCACGGCGGTGGCGCCGTCCTGCTGGTGGCGTTCGGCGGCGGCGGTGAGGTGGTCGGTGGGCACGGCATGTTCGCCCAGGAAGGCGGCGTGGCCGATGACCACGGCGTGGCCGTCCACCTGGCCGCTGATGCCCTTGCCGGCGGGGCTTTCCACCTGCGTGGGCGCGGCGAGGGGCAGGTTGCGGGCCTTGGCCTCGGCCAACAGGGCGGTGGCGAGCGGATGCTCGCTGGCGCGCTCCAGGCTGGCGGCGAGGCGCAGCACGTCGGCGGCCTCGAAGCCGCGCAGGGGCTGCACCGCCGCCACCCTGGGCTTGCCCACGGTGAGGGTGCCGGTCTTGTCCACCACCACCACGTCCACCTTCTCCATGCGCTCCAGCGCCTCGGCGTTCTTCACCAGCACCCCGAGCTGGGCGCCGCGGCCCACGCCCACCATGATCGACATGGGGGTGGCAAGCCCGAGCGCGCAGGGGCAGGCGATGATGAGCACCGACACCGCGGCCATGAGAGCGAAGGTGAGGCTCGGCTCCGGCCCCACCGCCAGCCACACCGCGAAGGCGACGGCGGCGGCGGCCACCACCGCCGGCACGAACCAGCCGGAAACCTGGTCGGCGAGGCGCTGGATGGGTGCGCGCGAGCGCTGGGCGGCGGCCACCATCTGCACGATCTGCGCGAGCACGGTCTCGCGGCCCACCTTGTCGGCGCGCATCACGAAGGCGCCGGAGGAATTGACCGTGCCGCCGATGACCTTCTCGCCCACGTCCTTGGACACCGGCATGGATTCGCCGGTGACGAGGCTTTCGTCGACCACCGCGCGGCCTTCGGTGACGGTGCCGTCAACCGGCACCTTCTCGCCGGGCCGCACGCGCAGGGCATTGCCGGGGGCCACCAGCTCCAGGGCGATTTCGGCGTCGGTACCGTCGGCGCGGATGACGAGGGCGGTCTTGGGAGCGAGCGACAGCAGCGCCTTGATGGCGCCGGAGGTTTGGTCGCGGGCTTTGAGCTCCAGCACCTGGCCGAGCGCCACCAGCACGGTGATGACCGCCGCCGCCTCGAAATAGACCGGCACGCCGCCGTCATGGGTGTGGAATTCGGGCGGGAACAGGCCGGGCAGGAAGGTGGCCACCAGCGAATAGAGATAAGCCACCCCCGTGCCCATGCCGATGAGGGTGAACATGTTGAAATAGCGTGTCTTCAGCGAGAGCGCCGCGCGCACGAGGAAGGGCCAGCCCACCCACAGCACCACCGGCGTGGCGAACAGCACCTGCACATAATTGGAGGTCTGCTGCGGCAGCAGGTGCAGGCCGGCGAGGTGCTGGCCCATCTCCAGCACGAACACCGGCAGGGTCAGCGCCAAGCCGATCCAGAACCGCCGCGTCATGTCGGCAAGCTCGTGGTTGGGTCCCTCGTCCAGGGTGACGATCTCCGGCTCCAGCGCCATGCCGCAGATGGGGCAGATGCCGGGGCCCACCTGCCGGATTTCCGGGTCCATGGGGCAGGTGTAGATGGTGCCCTCCGGCACGGAGGCCGGCGGCGGTGGCGCCTTCTCGCCGGTGTAGACCGCCGGATCGGCCTTGAACTTGGTCTCGCAGGACGCGGAACAGAAGAAATAGGTCTTGCCGGCGTGGCGGGCGGCGTATTTCGCGCCGGCGGGCTCCACCGTCATGCCGCAGACCGGATCGACGACCGGGGCGAGATACGGCTCGGGATTGGCCTCGAACTTGGCCTTGCAGCCGTTGCAGCAGAAATGGAACGACCGGCCGTTGTAAAGGTTGAAGGGCTTGCCGGCCTCCGGCGCGGGGTCCACGTCCATGCCGCAGACCGGGTCCTTGACCTTGGCCGGGGGGGCGGACGACGCGGGGGCGTGTCCTGCGTGATCGTGTCCACCGCAGCAGGCGGCGGCAGCCGGGTCATCGCCCGCCGCAGGCGCGATGACCGCAGACTTGGCGGGCCGGGGCGGCAGGGCGAGCGGCGGTGGGGTATTGGCGAGGGCGCGTGCGGGGTCGGCGTCGAAGGTCTGCTTGCAGCCCTCGCAGCAGAACACATAGGTCTTGCCCTCGAAGGTGCTGGCGGGCTTGTCGGCGCCCAGGGGCACACTCATGCCGCACACCGGGTCGATGGCGGTGGCGGGGCTCGCGGCAGAGGGGGGCGGGGCGTTCAGGTCGAGGGGCGGCGGCGCCTTGCCGCCGCAGCAGTCGGACGCGCCGGCCGGGTGCGGGCCGGTGTGTCCATGGCCGTCGTGTGCGTGGTCTTGGGCCATTGCCGCTGTCCTCTCGGCTCCAGAAGCTCCGGGTTCAGCTGTAGCCCGTCCGCTCCGCGCGGCCTTGAGCTGGCGCATGCCCGGCAAGAATCCAACACCCCCGGGGGGTATCCGGCTTGTTGAATATACCTCATGGGGGTATATGGCAAGGCATGCGGAGCCCCACCAAGGATCAAGTCCTCAAACGCCTGAGCCGGATCGAGGGCCAGGTTCGCGGCCTCTCCCGCATGGTGGAGGACGAGCGCTATTGCATCGACGTCATCACCCAGATCTCCGCCGTGCGGGCGGCCTTGAAGCGGGTCGAGGAGGAGGTGTTGCGGGACCATGTGGGCCATTGCGTGGAGCACGCCATTCGCTCCGGCGACGCCGAGGACCAGCGCCGCAAGGTGGCCGAGCTGATGGCGGTGATCATGCGCGCGGAGCGCTAGGCGTCGCCGGATCCGTGAGGGAAGGCCGCCGGGACCTGGCTTTCACCGCCGGCGGCCGATGCGGGACCGGTGGGGGCGGAGGGTTCCGCGCGCGTCCCGCGCGCTTGCCGTCCAGGGCCGGGTCGGGGCCAACCGGGGACGGGGCCAGGGACGCGGGCTGCCAATGCCTGAGGCAACGGGCGCGCTGTCCGCGAACCGGATGCCGCGCGATCGCCCTAGGCGGTGGGCGTCAGTTCCAGGATGATCAGTTCGCTCTCGTCATAGGGGCGCCGCTCCAACTCGTGGAAGCCGTCTGGTGTGGTGAAGGCGCCGGTGCGCTCCTCCACCACCAGCAGGGCGTCGGGCGTGAGCCAGCCGCCCGCCCGCGCGCCGGCCAGGGCCGTCGTGGCCAGGTCCCGGCCGTAGGGGGGATCGCAGAAGACCAGGCCGTAGGGCTCGCCGGGGCCGAGCGGCCCCAGCCGGGTGGCGTCGCGACGGAAAATGCGGGTGACGCCGGTGAGGCCGAGCGCATCCACATTGTCGCGGATCACGGCGCGCGCACCCGCCGCTTCCTCTACCATGAGCGCGAACCGCGCCCCGCGCGAGAGGGCCTCGATGGCCAGCGCGCCGGTGCCGGAAAACAGGTCCAGCACCCGCGCCCCGGCGCAGGGATCGCCATAGGCGTGGGCGAGCACGTTGAACAGGCTCTCGCGGAGCCGGTCCGAGGTGGGCCGGGTGGCGCTGGAGGGGGGCCCCTTCAGCGTCCGTCCCTTCAGCGCGCCGCCGACGATGCGCATGGGGCTTTCAGCTCAGCGCTTGCCGCGCGGCGCCGAGGGGCGCCCGCCGCCGGAGCCACCCTTGAACCCGCCCTTGCCGCCACCGGCGCCAAAAGGCTTGCCGCCCTTCGGGCCGCCCGAGGGCCGCCCGCCGAAGCCGGGCCGGCCGCCCGCGCCGGCGGGGCCGCCCTTGAACCCCGCCTTGCCCCGCTCCTGGGGCGGTCCCTTGCGTTCCGGCCGGTCGCCGAAGCCTTCGCCGCGGGGCGGACGGCGGTCCTCGCCGCCGGCACCATGGCCGCGATTGCCGCCGGGCCTGTCGCCGAAGCTCTTGTTGCCGAAGCTCTTGTTGCCGAAGCTCTTGCCCCGCGGGCCGCGCTCGCCGCCCTCGGGTCGTCCGCCGAAGCCTTCGCCGCGGGGCGGGCGCCGGTCGTCGCCGGCGGTCCCATGGCCGCGATTGGCGCCGGGCCTGTCGCCGAAGCTCTTGTTGCCGAAGCTCTTGCCCCGCGGGCCGCGCTCGCCGCCCTCGGGTCGTCCGCCGAAGCCTTCGCCGCGGGGCGGGCGCCGGTCGTCGCCGGCGGTCCCATGGCCGCGATTGGCGCCGGGCCTGTCGCCGAAGCTCTTGTTGCCGAAGCTCTTGCCCCGCGGGCCGCGCTCGCCGCCCTCGGGTCGTCCGCCGAAGCCTTCGCCGCGGGGCGGACGGCGGTCCTCGCCGCCGGCGCCATGGCCGCGATTGGCGCCGGGCCTGTCGCCGAAGCTCTTGTTGCCGAAGCTCTTGCCCCGCGGGCCGCGCTCGCCGCCCTCGGGTCGTCCGCCGAAGCCTTCGCCGCGGGGCGGGCGCCGGTCCTCGCCGGCGGTCCCATGGCCGCGACCGGGGGGCTTGCCGGAGGCCGGACGATCATCCCGGCGTCGGAAGTCCTCGCGGCCCTCGCTTTCGCGGGGCCGGAAGCCGCGCGGGCCACGTGCGTCACCCTCGGCGCGGGCACCGAAGCCCTCGCCGCGGGGGGGGCTGCGGGTCTCGCCACCGCCAGCGGGGCCGGAGCCGCGTCCCGGCCGGTCGGCGCGCAGGCGGAAGTCGTCCCGGCCCTCGCCGTCGCGGGGGCGGAACCCGCGCTGTGGCAGGTCGCCCTCGAACCGCCGCCCGCCATCCCCGCCCCCATGCGAGGGGCGGCGGGGCCGCTCATCACCTTCGAACCTTTGGCTGCGCCCGGGCCGGTCGAAATCCTTGCCACCGGGACGTGGGCCGGAGCGGAGTCCGGAACGGCTCGGCCGCTCGTCCGCCCGCGCGGCGCCGGGTGCGAGGCGCTCCACCTTCACGGTGCGGCCCTTGCGATCGGCCACCGTGCCCCGGCTTTCGACGGCGCCGGCCTCGGCGATGCGCTGGCGCACCCTGGGGCCGGCGGCGCGGAACTCGTCCTGCACCGGCGGCTTGGGCGCGCGCACCTTGCTGGCGAGGCGTTCCGCCCGCTCGGCATATTCCTGCGACATGCGGGTGGCGAGGCGCTGGGCGGTCTCGGGCGGAGACTCCTGCTCCCGCTCCACCAGGGGGCTCTCGAAGTCGGCGCCGGCGGCGGCGGACAGCTCGGCGCCGATCTGCTCGCGCAGCACGCGGGTGCGCACTTCCTCGACGCTGGCCTCGGGGATGTCGCCGAGCTGGAACGGGCCGTAGGAAATGCGGATGAGGCGGTTCACCTTCAGCCCCAGCGCGCCGAGCACGTTGCGCACCTCGCGGTTCTTGCCTTCGCGCAGCGATACGGTGATCCAGGCGTTGGCGCCCTGGACGCGGTCGAGCTCGGCCTCGATCGGGCCGTAGTCCACGCCGTCCACGGAGATGCCCTTGATGAGGGTGTCGAGCCTGGCCTGGTCGATCTCGCCGTTGGCGCGCACCCGGTAGCGGCGCAGCCAGCCGGTTTCCGGCAGCTCCAGCACGCGGGCGAGGCCGCCGTCGTTGGTGAGCAGCAGCAGGCCTTCAGAATTGAGATCGAGCCGCCCGACGCTGACCAGGCGCGGCAGGCCCTTGGGCAGGATCTCGAACAGGGTGGTGCGGCCTTCCGGGTCGCGGTTGGTGGTCACCACGCCGCGCGGTTTGTGGTAGAGGAAGAGGCGGGTGCGCTCCTTCTCCGGCAGCGGCGCGCCGTCCACGGTGATCACGTCCTGCGCGGTCACGGTGACGGCGGGGGTGGTGAGCACCTCGCCGTTCACGGCAATGCGGCCCTGGGCGATCCAGTCCTCGATCTCCCGGCGGGAGGCGAGGCCCGCGCGCGCGACCACCTTGGCGATGCGCTCTGCCTCCTTCCTGGGGGCGGCGGGCAGCTCGCGCTTCTGGCGCGGAACGTTGTTCTTGTCCTTGCGGGGCGGTGATGTGCGCGGCATTGAAGGGGTCGAATGCGTCCGTTCGGCAGGGCTCGGGTTCATCGAGCCCTGCCGAATGAACACCCTGCGCATGATGGATTGAAGGGAATGGGCTTGTTCCGCGCCGCGTGCGGCATGGAACCTCTCATGCCGGCTCTAGCACACCGGAGGGGGCGCGGCGAGCGCAATGGGGCCTTCTCGCGCGTCGTTGAAGCAGGGAAGGCCCCGGATCGTCGTTTCGCCGCGTTTTCCTTCCGCGAGCCGGTGTCCACGTCGCGTGGAGAGGCTCCTTAACCTTGCCGGGACACCATGTCGGGAACCTTCATGCAAATGGCGCTCAACGAGGCGCGGGCGGCGGCCGAGCGGGGCGAGGTTCCGGTGGGGGCGGTGCTGGTGCGCGGCACCGAGGTGCTGGCCCGCGACGGCAACCGCACCCGCGAGCTGAACGATCCCACCGCCCATGCTGAGGTGCTGGTGATCCGCGCCGCCGGGGCGCGCCTGAAGTCCGAGCGGCTGGTGAACTGCGATCTCTACGTGACGCTGGAGCCGTGCGCCATGTGCGCCGGGGCGGCCTCGTTCGCGCGGCTGCGGCGCATCTATTTCGGTGCCTCGGACCCGAAGGGCGGGGCGGTGGAGAACGGCCCGCGCTTCTTCTCCCAGCCCACCTGCCACCATGCCCCGGAGGTCTATGGCGGCATCGCCGAGCGCCAGGCGGCGGAGGTGCTGCGCGCCTTCTTCCAGGACCGGCGATAGGAGGCCGACAGGGCGTGCGCCCGGCCGGAAAGGCCGCGCGCCGCGCGGTCCATCCGGCTCAGTCGATCGGCTCCGGTCCGCCCGGCTCGGGCGCCGGGCGGCGGGCCCGGGGCCTCAGGAGGCGGCGGCGAGGTCCGGCCGGCGCCGGGTGGCGCGGGCGGCGGCACGGGCGAGCGCCGCGTCATAGTCGCGGGCGAGCCGCGCGCACAGCTCGGCAGCGGTGGGGATGTCGGTGATGGCGCCGACCCCGTGGCCGGCCGACCATACGTCGCGCCAGGCCTTGGCCTCGTTGGCCATGTCGAGCCCGCCGTGGGCCCTCAGGGCGGTGGGGTCGAGCCCGGCGCGCAGGATCGAGGGCTTCAGGAAATTGGCGTTCACGCCGGAAATGGCGTCGGTGTAGAGGATGTCGGCGGCGGCGGCGTCGAGCATCATCTGTTTGAATTCCACCGGGGCCAGGCTCTCCTGGGTGGCGATGAAGCGGGTGCCGAGATAGGCGAGGTCGGCCCCCATCACCTGCGCGGCGGCGATGTGGGCGCCGGTGGAGATGGCGCCGGACAGCACCAGGGTGCCGGCGAAAAAGCGGCGGATCTCGCCGACGAGGGCGAACGGGCTCAGGGTGCCGGCATGGCCGCCGGCGCCGGCGCAGACGGCGATGAGGCCATCCACCCCCGCCTCCATGGCCTTTTCCGCATGGCGCCGGCTGATGACGTCATGGAACACGAGGCCGCCATAGGCGTGCACCGCCTCCACCACCTCGCGCACCGCCCCCAGCGAGGTGATGACCAGGGGCACGCGCTTGTCCACCGTCACCTGAAGGTCGGCCGCAAGGCGGGCGTTGGTCTTGTGGACGATCAGGTTGACGCCGAACGGAGCGTCCGCGGGCGCGGCGGCGCGGCCGGCGATGTCGTCGAGCCAGTCGCGATAGAGCTCGCTCGATCGGGCGTTGAGGGCCGGGAAGGTGCCCAGAACGCCGCCCCGGCAGGTTTCCACCACCAGGTCCGGCCCCGAGACCAGGAACATCGGCGCGGCGATGGCGGGCACCGCCAGGCGGCCGTCGAGGGCCGGCGGCAGCGACGGCACTGCCGGCGCGGACGGGATGTGAGGCGAGCTGTGGGGCATCTGGGTCCTCCGGTCGCTCCGCCGTCCGGTGGGGGCGCGGGCGAGGCTGGTGTGCGTTTCCCGCGCCGGGTGGCGCATGTTGTTCTCGGGTGGCTCTCTCGGCGTCCCCCCTCGGCGATGTCCGGGCGGGGGGATCGACCGGGGCGCGGTCCACCGGGCCTGAGGTTGACCTATAGGTGAAGGGCCTGTCAATTGGGGCCATCGCCCGGTGGCGGTGGGCGCGCGCGCTCCGCGTCCCGAGGGCGGCTTGACTCTGCCGGCCGGTTCCGGAATCTATCAAGAACAAACAGGGAACAATGAGGCGGACGAACCGTCATGACAGATCCGCTCGCATCTCGCACGGCGGCCGATCTCGCGCGCCTGCGCACCCTCGTCGGGGCCATCGAGCGCGGCGTGGCGGCGCCGGGCGGTGAAGATCGCGGAAACGGCGGCGGTGTCAACGCTGCCGCCGCGCCCCGGCGGCTGTGCCTTGGCGCGCCGGATGTGGATGCGGCGCTGGGCGGCGGCCTTGCATGCGGGGCGCTGCACGAGGCGGCCGGGGCCCCGGGGGACGAGGGCGCCTTGAGCGTCTTCGCCCTGGGCCTTGCCGCGCTGGCGGCGCGGACGGCGCGGCGCCCGGTGCTGCTGGCGCAGCAGGACAGGGCGGGCTGGGAGGCGGGCCGCCTCTATGGGCCGGGGCTGGCGGCGCTGGGCCTGCCGCCGGAAGCGCTGCTGCTGGTGCGGGTGCGCAAGCCGCAGGACGTGTTGTTCGTGATGGAGGAGGGGTTGAAATGCGCGGGTCTGTCCATGGTCCTCGGGGAGTGCCTGTCGCCCGTGCCCGAGGTGCTCACCGCCACCCGGCGCCTGTCCCTCGCGGTTCGGGGCAGTGGCCGTCTCGGCCTGTTGCTGCGCCACGCGGCCGATGCCGCGCCCTCGGCGGCGCTGACCCGCTGGCGTGTTTCAGCGCTGCCGAGCCCGGCGCCGGACGGCTTCGGCGGCCTTGGTCCGCCGCGCCTGTCGGCGCATCTCACCCGCAACCGCTTCGGCCCCACCGGCGCCTGGCCGCTGAGCGTCCGCGACGGGCGGTTCCATCCGGCGCCGGACGGGGAGACGGGCGATGAGCGTGGTGAACGCTTCGACCTCGGCGCCCACCGGGCCGGGCCGGCGCTATCTCAGCCTGGTGCTCCCGCGCCTGCCCACGGACCTGCTGGAACGGCGGATGTCGCCTGAGGCGCGGGCGCGGCCGCGCGCCGTGGCGGCGCCGGGGGGGAACGCGTTGCGGCTGTGCGCGGTCAATGCCGCCGCCGCCGCCCTGGGCCTTGCTCCCGGCCTGTCGCTGGCCGACGCGCGGGCCCGCCATCCCGACCTGGACGTGAGCGAGGACCACGCCCCCGCCCGCGCGCGGATGCTGGAACGCATCGCCGACGCCTGCGAGCGCTATACGCCGCTCATCTCCCTCGACGGCGCCGACGGCCTGGTGCTGGACGTGACCGGCTGCGCCCACCTGTTCGGGGGCGAGGCGGGGCTGGTGCGCGACCTGTTGCGGCGGGTGGCGCTGGCCGGCTTCACCGGGCGGGCGGCGCTCGCCGCCACCCAGGGCGCGGCCTTCGCCCTCGCCCGCTTCGCCGCTGGCGGGGGTGGGGCGGTGGTGCCGGCGGAGGAGGATCTGGCGGTGCTTCTCGCGCCCTTGCCGCTCGCCGCCCTGCGGCTTGACGCGGCGGCGGTGGACGCGCTGGCGCGGCTTGGCTTCCGCCACGTGGGCGACCTTTACGGCAAGCCGCGCGCGCCGCTGGCCGCCCGGTTCGGTCCGGGCCTGCTGCGCCGGCTGGACGAGGCCCTGGGCGCCGCGCCCTCGGCGGTGGACTATCGCTTTCCCCCGCCGGTCTTCTGCGCCGAGCGCGCCCTGGTGGAGCCGGTGGAGCGGGTGGACGACGTGCTCGGTCTTGCCACCCAGCTCGCCGCCACCCTCGCCGTGGCGCTGGAGCGGCAAGGGGTGGGCGCCCGCCGGCTCGACCTGTCCCTGTTCCGGGTGGACGGGCGGGTGACGCGCCTATCCATCGGCACCAGCCGCCCGCTGCGCGATCCCGCCATGGTGCGGCGCCTGCTGGCGGAGAAGGTGGCGACCCTGTCCAGCCTCGACCCCGGATTCGGCTTCGAGCTGGTGCGGCTGGCGGTGCGCGAGACGGCGCCGCTCGTCGCCGCCCAGGACGGGCTGGACGGCGGGGACGCGGCGGCGCGCGCGACCGGCCTCGGCGCCGACGGGGGGGAGGCCCTGGAGGCCTTGGTGGATCGCCTCGCCATCCGCTTCGGGGCGGCCCAGGTGCAGCGCCTGGCGCCGGAGGACCGCCACATTCCCGAAGAGGCCTGCCGCGCCGTGCCCGCCCAAGGCGCGGGCGGCTGGTCGGAGGCGGTTGTGGCCCTGGACAAACGGGCCCAGACGCTCTCCGCCGCGCTCCCCTTCGTCGAGTTTCCTTTGGTCGAGCCCCCCTTGGTCGAGCCCCCCTTGGCTGAGCGTTCCTCGGCCCTGGATTTTTCGGCCCTGGTCGAGCGGGGCGAGGTGGCCGTGGCCCGGCGGGCCTTGGGATCGCCCGCCGCGCGGGGGAGGCGGACGGGCGGCGCGGAGGCCCGCGCCACTCTGTGGCCCGTGGACGGGCGTCATTTCCCGCCTCCTTCCCCTGCGGAGGGGGGAGACGGCGAGGTGGGCGCGACCGCTCCGGAGGAACAGGCGCCGCCTGAGATTCCCACCGGCCGGGGGGGAGGGCGGGGAGCCGCGCCGAAGGACGAATGCGACGCCAGGGGGAATGACATGGGAGTGCCCGTGCCGGACGCCCGTGCCGGGCCGGACGCCCGTGCCGGGCGGGGCGGCGCCCCCGCGTTGCGGCTGGACGGGGGCCGTCCTGTCCCATTCTCCCCCGCTGGCGGGAAGGGCCCCGTGCCCGGCGGCGCGCGCGCGCCGGGCGGACGCCGGGCGGCGGCGCCCGGGGCCGCCCGGCCCTGCCCATGCCCGGCCGCCGCGCCGGATCTCGCCGGCCCGGCCCGGCCGCCGCGCCTTTTGGAGTCGCCGGAGCCGGTGGAGGTGGTGGCCGAGGTCCCGGCCGGACCGCCGCTGCGCTTCCGCTGGCGGCGGGTGCTGCATCAGGTGTTGCGGGCCGAGGGGCCGGAGCGGATCGCCGCCGAATGGTGGCGGTCCGGGGCCGATCTGCCCACCCGCGACTATTTCCGGGTGGAGACGGCCTCCGGCCGGCGCTTCTGGCTGTTCCGCGCCGGCCTCTACGGCCAGGAGGCCGGCCGGCCGGCATGGTTCATCCACGGCCTGTTCGGGTAAGGCCATGGCCTCTTCATCGCTCCCCCCTTCGCTCTCCCACTGGCCCCCGGCGCGCCTTGCGGGCGATCGTCCGCAAGGCGCGGCGCCGCGTCCCCCGGTTCCGCCTTTCGTGGAACTGGCCGTCACCACCAACTTTTCATTCCTGCGCGGCGGCTCGCATCCGGAGGACTATGTGACGGCGGCGGAGGCGCTGGGGCATCGCGGCATCGGCATCGCCGACCGCAACACCCTGGCCGGCGTGGTGCGCGCCCATGCCAAGGCCAAGGCCCAGGGCTTCCCCCTGGCCGTGGGCGCGCGGCTGGCGTTCGCCGACGGCACCCCCGACATCCTCGCCTATCCCCAGGATCGCGCCGCCTACGGCCGGCTGTGCCGCCTGCTCACGACCGGCAACATGCGGGCGGAGAAGGGCGACTGCGTCCTCGCCCTGGATGATCTGCTGAACTGGGCGCAGGGACTGAACCTCGCGGTGATGCCGCCGCGCCGCCCGCCGGAGGCGTTCGCCCCGCTGCTCACGCGCCTGGGGGAGGCGGCGCCGGGCCGGCTGTGGCTCGCCGCGCCGCTCGCGTTCCAGGGCGACGATGCCCGCCGCCTCGCCCGGCTGAAGGCGGTGGCGGGCGCGGCGCGCCTGCCCCTCCTCGCCACCCTGGACGTGCTGTACCACGACGCCGACCGGCGCCCGCTGCAGGATGTCCTGACCGCCATCCGCGCGGGGGTGACGCTGGATGCGGCCGGCGGGCGCCTGTCCGCCAATGCCGAGCGGCACCTGAAGCCGGCGGCGGAGATGGCCCGCCTCTACCGGGCCGCGCCGGAGGCGGTGGCGCAGACCGAGGCCTTCTTTTCCAGCCTCGCCTTCTCGCTGGATCAACTGCGGCCCAGCTATCCGCGCGAGACGCGGGAGGGGTTCGCCAGCCCCCAGGCCGCGCTCGAGTCCCTGGCCTGGGCCGGCGCCCATGCCCATTATCCCGGTGGGGTGCCGGACAAGGTCATCAAGGCGCTGGACCATGAGCTGGCGCTCATCGGCACCCTGTCCTACGCGCCTTATTTCCTCACCGTGCACGAGATCGTGGCCTTCGCCCGCGGCCAGGGCATCCTGTGCCAGGGGCGCGGGTCGGCGGCCAATTCGGCGGTGTGCTTCTGCCTCGGCATCACCGACGTGGACCCGATGAAGACCGAGCTTCTGTTCGAGCGCTTCATCTCGCAGGAGCGCGGCGAGCCGCCGGACATTGACATCGATTTCGAGCACGAGCGGCGCGGCGAGGTGCTGGCCTTCATCTATCGCCGCTATGGCGCCGCCCATGCGGGACTGGCGGCCACCACCATCACCTACCGCTCGCGTTCGGCGGTGCGGGACGTGGGCAAGGCGTTCGGCTTGTCGGAGGACCTGGTGTCGGCGCTGGCCGGCTCGGTCTGGGGCTGGTCCTCGGGTGGGGTCGAGGCCGGGGAGGCGCGCCGGCTCGGCCTCGACCCGGACGAGCCGCGCCTCGCCCGGGTGCTGGAGCTGACGCGCGCCCTCATCGGCTGCCCGCGCCATCTCTCCCAGCATGTGGGCGGCATGGTGGTGACCCATGACCGGCTTGACGAGACCGTGCCGCTGACCCGCTCGGCCATGGAGGAGCGGCCCATCATCGAGTGGAACAAGGACGACCTGGAGACCGTCGGCCTGCTCAAGGTGGACATCCTGGCGCTCGGCATGCTCACCGCCCTGCGCAGGTGCTTCGCCCTGCTTGGCGCCCATTACGGGGTGGAGATGGCGCGCATCGGCGATGCCCCGTTCGATGACGCGCGGGTCTATGCCATGCTGCAGCGCGCCGATTCCATCGGCGTGTTCCAGGTGGAGAGCCGGGCCCAGCAGACCATGCTGCCGCGTCTGCGCCCCGCGGAATTCGCCGACCTGGTGGTGGAGGTGGCGATCGTGCGGCCCGGTCCTATCCAGGGCGGCATGGTGCATCCCTATCTGCGGCGCCGGCAGCGGCTCGAACCGGTGAGCTACCCCTCAGAGGCCTTGGAAAAGGTGCTGAAATCCACCCTCGGCGTGCCTTTGTTCCAGGAGCAGGCGATGCAGATCGCCATCGTCGGCGCCGGGTTCTCGCCGGGGGAGGCGGACGCGCTCCGGCGCGCCATGGCCACCTTCAAGCGGGTGGGCACCATCGGCACCTTCCACGCCAAGCTCATCGCCGGCATGTTGCGGAACGGCTACACGCGCGACTTCGCCGAGAGCCTGTGGAAGCAGATCGAGGGCTTCGGCTCCTACGGCTTCCCACGCTCCCATGCGGAGAGCTTCGCCCTCATCGTCTATTGCTCGGCCTGGCTGAAGTGCCGCTATCCGGATGTGTTCGCGGCCGGGCTCCTGAATGCCTGGCCCATGGGCTTCTACGCCCCCGCCCAATTGGTGCGCGATGCCCGCGAGCATGGGGTGGAGGTGCGGGAGGTGGACGTGAACGCCTCCTGCTGGGATCACACGCTGGAGCCGGAGGTCGTCGAGGCTCCGGCCGCGCCAGCGCCTCGCCCGGGCGCGCTCCCCCACCCGCCCATGCCGGCAGGGGAGGCGGGCGTGGGACCGGAGGAGAGCGGCATCCCGGCGCGGCGGCGGCTCGACCCGCGCCATCGCGCCATGGCCGGCGACATTCTCACCACCCATGCCCTGCGGCTCGGCTTCCGGCAGGTGGAAGGGCTGCGGTCGGACGAGATGGAGCGCCTGGTGGCGGCGCGCGGGGCCGGCTACGATTCCGTGCGCGACCTGTGGCTGCGCACCGGCCTTGCCCCCGCGACCCTGGAGAAGCTGGCGGATGCGGACGCGTTCCGCGCCCTCGGTCTCGACCGGCGCGCGGCGCTGTGGGCGGTGCGAGGGCTGCGCCGGTCCGGCGACAAGGACGACCTGCCGCTGTTCCGTGCCGCCGGCCCCGCCCTGGGCGCCGAGGGAGCGGCGCGCGAGGCCGACGTGGATCTGCCGGCCTTGCCGCCGGGAGCCCAGGTGGTGGCCGATTATCGCCATCTGAAGCTGTCGTTGAAGGCGCACCCGCTGGCCTTCCTGCGCGAGGACCTGCGGCAGCGGGGGGTGACGCCGGCGGTGGAGCTGCCGCGCATGGCCAGCGGGCGCCGGGTGGTGCTGGCCGGCCTGGTGCTGGTGCGCCAGCGGCCGGGCACCGCCAGCGGCGTCATCTTCATGACCCTGGAGGACGAGGCGGCATGGGCCAATGTCATCGTCTGGCCCAGGGTGTTCGAGGCCTTTCGCCCGCAGGTGCTGGGCGCGCGGCTGGCGATGGTGTCCGGCCGGCTCCAGAACGCGGGCGGCGTGATCCATCTGGTGGCGGACACGGTGGCGGACTGGAGCCCGCTGCTGGAACGCCTGGGCGAGCCCGGCGCCGCCGACGTGGGGCGGAACCGGGATGCCCGTCCCGCGGCCGTCATGCCCAAGGGACGGAACTTCCATTGAGCGCGGCGTCGCGGCATCGTCCGCCGCGAGGCGGCCCGGCCATCGGCGGCGGAGGCAAGGTGGAAGGGGCCGCCCGCGTCGCTCCCCCGGCATGGTGGCGAGAGCGCCGCCGGCTCCGCTCCGCCCGAGGCTCCGGTCCCGCCCGATCGCCGCCGCCGCGCGGCCTCGCCCACTCATGCCAAAGGCCCGTGGGCTTGCCTCATGGGCCTTTGGTCCAGTCCACGCGTCGCTCGAGCGGACCCGCTTAGCGCCGGTCGAAGACCGGGGCGGATGGGATGAGAGCTGGACCGGGCCGTCAGCGCGGCGGAGGCCCTGTGGATTTGCCCGCGCCCGTCGCCCCGGCGGCAGGACCGAGCGCCCGGCGCCGGCTCTGCTCCGGATTTTCCGGCTATGCCCGGCCGTGGGCGGTCCTGTTCGATGAGCGCCGCCGCGCGGGGCCTGGCCCTAAGAGCCGGTCCGGACCATCGGCGGGAAGGCCCGGTGGAATTGTCTGCCCGCGCCGCTTCTGGGGCAGGACCGAGCGTCGCCTCTGGCTCCGCTTCGGGCTGCCGGCCATGCCACGGTCGGGGGCCGCTCCGGTCCGAACGGCACGGATGCGCTCGGCCGGCGATGCCGCGGCGCCAGGGGGGGCGGGCGGTCCCTGGTTCGGCCGCCAGCCCGGCACGCGCCCCTGGAAATGGAGTTGAGGCGCCATGGGTTGATGTCTCATGGATCGGGGCCTCATGGACAGCATGTGCGGCGCGGACATCGAGGCGCGGGACCAAGGTCCATGCGGGCCGTGGCGCCGCGGGCGCGGTCTCCGATCGCTCTTGTGGACCTTTCGGTATGAGGATATATTTTTCCTCAAAAGAAAGTCCATCCGGTGCGTCGCGGGTGGGTGTGTCGTGTGGCGCACCGTACCGGAGCGCTACGCGCTCCGCGTCGTGCATCCCGCTCCACCTCTCCCGCGCCGGTTCGCCGGTCATCCCTCGAACGGCGGCGCCGCGCGCCGCGCCCGTCGCGCCTCCATGAGCTATTTCTATCTCGCCATCGCCATCGTCGCCGAGGTGATCGCCACGTCCGCCCTCAAGTCCACCGAGGGCTTCACCCGGCTGGTGCCCTCCCTGGTGGTGGGCTTCGGCTATGTGGTGGCCTTCTATTGCCTGTCCATCACCGTGCGCGAGCTGCCAGTGGGCGTGGTCTATGCCATCTGGTCGGCGGTGGGCATCGTGCTGGTGGCCGCCTTCGCCTGGATCTATTACGGTCAGGCGCTCGATTGGCCGGCCATCATCGGCCTTGGCCTCATCGTCGCCGGGGTGGCGGTGGTGAACCTGTTTTCCAAGACCGTGGGTCATTGAGGCCTCGGGGCCGGTGACGAAAAAGGCGGCGCTTCCGGCGCCGCCTCCCGTCGATCTCGCGCCCGCCGGCGCCGCTGCTCCCTCCGCTCCTCAGGAGCCGGTGGCCTCCAGCGCGCGCTCGTCATTGGCGGGCATGAACAATTCGAACAGCCGCCCGGTGGCCAGGCGCTGGGCCTGGAGCATGGCGCCGGCCATGCCCTGGGCGTCTGCCGCCGCCTCCCGCGCCAGCGACAGGGCGGTGGGGAAGGGGGCCTTCAGCGCCGCCATCACTTCGTCCGTGTCGAAGCTCAGCTCGGCGTCGAACTTGCGGGCGATCTGCTGCATCCGCCGGTTCCGCGCCAGGCAGTTGAGGCACAGGGTGCGGATGCCGCGATTGCGCGCCGCCAGGATCACCCGTTCCAGAAGCTGGGTGCCCAGGCCGTGATTTTGGAACTCGCGTTCGACGCTGAACGCGGCCTCCGCTTCCCCGGGCAGCACGTCGCCCATGGGGTAAAGCTCCGCCGCGGCCCTCAGCGTGCCGTCGACGAAATAGCCGTGAACGATCGCGCCGGTGCGGAACGCCCGCGCCGCGTATCGCTCGATGAATTCGGCAGACACCGCAGAGCCGAATCTGAGCCGGCGGCTCTCCACATCGAGCCGCAGGAGGTGATCCTTGAAGATCTCAGCCTCTCCGGCCCAAAGCTTGCGGATGATCCCCGGTGTGACCTCTTCGGTCATGTTGGTCTCCAGACTTGGCGTCATGAAGCCCTCCAGTTCCTCCAGGGTTCCTTAATTGTGTGCAGCGCAGCAAAGGTCAAGGGTGCTGACGTTAACCATCCGTTAAGGATTGGCTTTTCAGCACGGCTTCCACATGGCAAAGTATTGCCAGCGCTCGATCTGCCGGCGCTATGCGCCACGCGCAGCCCCGGTGCGACATCATCGCGTGCGCACGCCCACATTCGGCCGCGATCTTTTCACCGGTCGGGCGCAGCAGAGCCTCCCTGCACCAGGATGGCCCGGAAATCATTGACGTTGGTCAATGTGGGGCCGGTGGTCACCAGCTGGCCGAGGGCGGCGAAGAAGCCGTAGGCGTCGTTGCCGGCCAGCGCCGCCTCTGCGCCGAGGCCGCGCGCGCGGGCGCGCTCAAGAGTGCTCGAATCGCTCCAGGCGCCGGCATTGTCCTCGGTGCCGTCGATGCCGTCGGTGTCGCAGGCGAGGGCGGCGATGCCGGGATGGCTGTCGAGGGCCGCGGTCAAGGCCAGCAGGAACTCGCCATTGCGGCCGCCCCGCCCGGTGCCGCGCACGGTCACCGTGGTCTCGCCGCCGGACAGCAGCACGCAGGGCGGGCGCGCGGGCTGGCCGTGGGTGGCCGCCGACCGGGCGATGCCGGCGAGCACGGTGCCTGCCGCCCGGGCCTCGCCCTCGATGGCGTCGCCGAGAATGAGCGGCGTCAGGCCGAGCCCCCGCGCCCGCGCGGCGGCGGCTTCGAGCGCCATCAGCGGCGTGGCGATGAGGTGGATCTCGGGCGGCGGCAGGAGATCGTTCACGCCGTTGGCGCGGATGGCCGCTGCCACCTGCGGCGGCACCGGGATGGCGTGGCGCGCCAGCACCTCCAGCGCGGCTTGCGGGCTGGAGGGCGCCGGAATGGTGGGGCCGGAGCCGATGACGGCCGGATCGTCGCCCGGCACGTCGGAAATGAGGTAGGTCACGGTCCGCGCCGGATGAATGGCCGCCGCCAGCCGGCCCCCCTTCACCGCCGAAACCGCCTTGCGCACAAGGTTCATCTGCGTGATGGGCACGCCCGATCGCAGCAGCGCCGCGTTCAGCGCCTGCTTGTCGGCCAGGGTCAGCCCCGGGGCCGGCGCGGTCAGCAGCGCCGAGGCACCGCCGGACATAAGGCACACCACCAGGTCGTCCGGCCCGGCCCCGCGCGCCAGCTCCAGAATGCGCCGGGTGGCCTCCTGCCCGGCGGCGTCGGGTACCGGATGGCCGGCCTCCACCACCTCCACATGGCGGGTCGCGCAGCCATGGCCATAGCGGGTGACCACCAGGCCGGCGCAGGGCCGGCCCCACTCCTGCTCGAACGCGCGGGCCATCCGCGCCGCCGCCTTGCCGGCGCCGAGCACCAGGGTACGGCCCCGGGGCGGCTCCGGCAGCCGGCCCTTGAACTTGCCGTCCGGCAGCGCAGCGGCCAGCGCCGCCTCGAACAGCGCGAGGAGAATGTCCTTTTCCGCCGGCATGGGCCCCTCGTCATCGGCTGTGGGCGGGGCCTGCCGGGCCCCGCACCGACTTATTAGACTTTAGTTCAATATGGGTAAAAGATGCTGGCCTTTGCGGGCGCAGGCGTTAGCCTCCCCTTAACACTAAAGACCAATAACATTCGGGAGAACGCCCATGCTCCGTGTCCTCACGGCGGCGCTTGCGTCGGCGCTGGCTCTGGCGCCGGTGGTGGCCAAGGCCGAGTTCGTCAATGTCCTCACCGGTGGCACCTCGGGGGTCTATTACCCTCTGGGGGTCGCGGTCTCCAAGCTCATCGGTGAGAAGGTGCCCGATGCACGGCCCTCGGTGCAGGCCACCAAGGCCTCGGTGGAGAATCTGAACCTGATCCAGCAGGGCAAGGGCGAGGTGGCCTTCACCCTGGCCGACAGCCTCGCCGACGGCGCCGCCGGCAAGGAAGAGGCGGGCTTCAAGGCGCCGCTGACCAAGGTGCGGGCACTGGGCGGCATCTATCCCAACTACATCCAGATCGTCGCCGCCAAGGACTCCGGCATCAGGACCATCGCCGACCTGAAGGGCAAGCGCCTCTCCGTCGGCGCGCCGCGCTCGGGCACCGAGCTCAATGCCCGCGCCATCCTGGGCGCGGCGGGGCTGAAATATGCCGACCTCGGCAAGATCGAATACCTGCCGTTCGCCGAATCCGTGGAACTCATGAAGAACCGCCAGCTCGACGCCACCCTGCAGTCGGCCGGCCTTGGCGTCGCCTCCATCAAGGACCTCGCCAATTCGGTGCCGATCGTGGTGGTGGAGGTGCCCGCCAGCGTGGTGGCGAAGATCGGCCCGCCCTACCTTTCCACCTCCATTCCGGCCAACACCTATGAGGGCCAGGCCGTGGACGTGCCGACGGCGGCGGTGCCCAATTTCCTGGTCACCCGCGCCGACCTCAAGGACGCCGAGGTCTACGCCATCACCAAGGCCATCTACGAGAACCTGCCGGAGCTGGCGGCGGCGCATGCCGCGGCCAAGGGCATCAAGCTCGAGAATGCCATGAAGGGCTCGCCGGTGCCGTTCCACCCCGGTGCCGAGAAGTTCTTCAAGGAGAAGGGCGTGACGCCCTGAGGGCGCCGCCCGTCCGGCGCGCGCAGCTCCTTCGGGTGCGGCGGGTGTGGCGGGTGTGGCGGCCGCCGGTCGCCTGACCTTCCGGCCTCCGTCCCGGCAGCACGGGGATGAAACTTGGGCGGTTCCGCGCGCCGCCCCGCGCGCCGCTTCGCCCGGGGCGCGCGACCCCACCCGGCCCGGGTGGCGCGCCCGTCTCCCGACAGGGGAGCCGCCAACGGCGGGCCCGAGCCGGCGAGTCGTGTTGGCAAGTCGTGTTGGCAAGTCGTGTTGGCAAGTCGGGGTGGCAGCCCGGGTTGGGGAGCCGGGGTGGTGCTCTGATCCGGCCATCCGGGCCGGTGGGCCGACGTCGTCCTCCGACTTTCTGATCCGACCCTGGGGAGCCGACTTCGTCATTCGGTTTGGCCATCCGATTCGGCAAGTTGCTCCGCGTCGCCGCCCCGCGCAGCCGGCCGGTGCATCCGACCTGGTCAGGGCCGGGCCCCGGCCGTGCCGGCCGATTCGCCGCTCCGCCGGTCGGCCCACAGGGCTTCGGCGCACGGGCCGTCCGCCCCGGCGTCGTCCCGCATCCGTTCCCGTGTCTTTTCCCGCGTCCCTTGCCAGAGCCCGATCCATCATGACGCAAGCCCTGCACACGCCCCAAACCACCCCCCCAGTGAGCCACGACCTCAAGGACCCCGACCACGGCGCCGCCGTGGTGGTGGACGACGCGCTGCTGGACCTGACCTGGGGGCCGGCGGCGTGGGGGCGGGCGGTGTTCTGGATCGCAGTCGCCTTCTCCACCTTCCAGATCGTCACCGCCGCCTGGAGCCCGCTGCCGAGCCAGATCGTGCGCTCGGTGCACGTGGGCTTCCTGCTGCTGGTGGTGTTCGCCATCGCCGGCAACCACCGGCGCGGGGCGGACCGGCTGGCGCTGTGGGGGCTCGGCATCCTGTCCTTCGTGGTCGGCCTCTACCACTGGGTGTTCTATTCCGACCTCATCGCCCGGGCCGGCGACCCGTCCACCCTCGACATCGTGGTGGGCACGCTGGCGGTGGCGCTGGTGTTCGAGGGCTCGCGCCGGCTGATGGGGGCGGCGCTGCCGCTGATCTGCGCCGCCTTCATCCTCTACGGCCTGTTCGGCCAATACCTGCCGGCGCCGCTGGACCACCGCCCGTTCGACTATGTGCAGGTGGTGGACCAGATGTTCCTGGGCACCGAGGGCATCTACGGCACGCCCACCTATGTGTCGTCCTCCTTCATCTTCCTGTTCATCCTGTTCGGCGCGTTCCTGGAGCGGGCGGGGATGATCCAGCTCTTCAACGACCTTGCCATGGGCACGGTGGGCCACGCGCGCGGCGGACCGGCCAAGGTGGCGGTCATCTCCTCGGCGCTCATGGGCACCATCAACGGCTCCGGGGTGGCCAACGTGGTGACCACCGGCGCCTTCACCATCCCGCTGATGAAGCGCTTCGGCTACAGGCCGGCGTTCGCCGGCGCGGTGGAGGCCACCGCCTCCATGGGCGGGCAGATCATGCCGCCGGTCATGGGCGCAGTGGCCTTCATCATGGCCGAGACCATCGACGTGCCCTATGCGGAGATCGCTACGGCGGCGGTGATCCCGGCGTTTCTCTATTTCTTCACCGTGTTCGCCATGGTGCACCTGGAGGCGGGCAAGCACGGCCTCTCCGGCCTGCCCAAGGCGCAGTGTCCGAACGCGCTCCAGGCGCTGCGGAAGAACTGGTTCCTGCTGCTGCCGCTGGCGGCGCTGGTGTGGCTGCTGTTCTCCGGCTACACGCCGCTGTTCGCGGGCACCGTGGGGCTGGCGCTCACCGCCCTCATCGTGCTCGGCACGCCGGTGGCGCGGCTGATCGGCCCCCAGGGCCTGCGGCTGGTGTTCTGGATCGTGCTCGGCCTGTCGGCGGCGAGCTTCCTCGAATACGGCATCAACGGGGTGGCGGCGGCGGTGGCGGCGCTGGTGGCGCTGCTGGTGTTCGTGAAGGGCGGGCGGCAGACCCTGGCGCTCAGCATCGAGAGCATGGCGGACGGCGCCCGCAACGCGCTGCCGGTGGGCATCGCCTGCGCCTTGGTGGGCACCATGATCGGCGTGTTCACCCTCACCGGGGTCGCCACCACGTTTGCCACCTTCGTGGTGGAGGTGGGCAAGAGCTCGCTGTTCCTGTCGCTGATCCTGACCATGGTCGCGTGCCTGATCCTCGGCATGGGGCTGCCCACCATCCCCAACTACATCATCACCGCCTCCATCGCCGGGCCGGCGCTGCTGGCGCTCGGGGTGCCGCTGATCGTCAGCCACATGTTCGTCTTCTATTTCGGCATCATGGCCGACCTCACCCCGCCGGTGGCGCTGGCGGCGTTCGCGGCGGCGCCCATCGCCGGCGTCTCCGGGCAGGCCATCGGCTGGATCGCCACCCGCATCGCTTTGGCGGGCTACGTGGCGCCGTTCATGGCGGTCTATTCGCCGGCCCTGATGCTGCAGGACGGCGACCCCATGGCGGCGATCATCGGCTTCTGGCCGGCGGTGGCCTATGTGTTCGTGAAGGCGGTTCTGGCCATCATCCTGTGGGCGGGCACCGCCACCGGCTACCTGCTGTCGCCGCTCAGCGTGGCGGAGCGCCTCGTCGCCTTCGCCGCCGCGGCGCTGCTCATCCTGTCCATGCCCTGGACCGACGAGGTGGGGTGGCTCACCTCGGCGGCCTTCGTCGCCTGGCATATCTGGCGCACCCGCGCCGGCCGCGCGGCAACCGCTTGACCGGCGGCGGCGATGGCGGTGGTCGCCTGTCTGGCGGGCGGCGGGGTCGTGGTGCGGCTCGCCGCCGTCTTCACCCTGGCCTGGACCCATTCGGTGCAGCGGACCGAGTGGCGCGAGACCTGGCGGGCGACGCCCGCCGGGCTGGAACTGGTCGAGGTGCGGGTGGAGGGCTCGGGGGCTGGCATGGAGCCGCCCGACGGCGCGGAACTGAGGGACGGCTTCTATGTGGCCCATCCCCGCCTGCCGGCGCAACCGGAGGTGCTGTTGCGCCGGTCCGGCGCCACCGCCGACTGGCGGGTGTGCGTCGCCGGGTCCTGCCGCCCCGTGGGCGCGCTGCTGCCGGAGGCCGCCGATCCGGTGCGCCTCGCGACCTGCGACTAAGTGGTGGTAGCGGGGCGCACATTCGTTTTAATGCGGTGCGAAAATGCTCTAAGGGAAAAGGGCGTCCCAGTTCCGGCGGCGCGCCTGCACCACGGATGAGCCGCCATGGGTGAACCTGCTGCCGCTGCGCCGACCTCTGGCGCGCCGCTCTCTGCCGAAGCCGAGGCGACCGGCGGCGATCCGCCGCGCGTCATGAGCGATGCCGCCTATTACTTCCTCGCAGTGCTCGTGGGGGCGATGGCTGGGGCGGTGGGCGCGGCGTTCCACCAGCTCTCCACCGCCGCGCTGGGCTGGGCAGGGCTGGTGCTGCAGTATTTCGAGGGGGCGCAGGCGCTGGGCGTGCTGGCCGGGGTCTCCGCCCTCATGGTGCTGGTGTCGGTGGCGCTGGTGCGAATCTTCGCGCCGGAGGCGGCGGGTTCGGGCGTGCAGGAGATCGAGGGCGCCCTCGACGGCCAGCGCGAGGTGCGCTGGAAACGCATCCTGCCGGTGAAGTTCGTGGCGGGCATCCTGTCCCTCGGCTCCGGCCTGGTGCTGGGGCGCGAGGGACCGACCATCCACATCGGCGCCTCGCTGGCCAAGGCGGTGGGCGACGGCTTCGTGCTCGGCACCCGCGACGGGCGCGGCCTGCTGGCGGCCGGCGGCGCGGCGGGCCTTGCCGCCGCCTTCAACGCGCCGCTGGCGGCCATCCTGTTCGTGATCGAGGAGACGCGGCGGCAGTTTCCCTATGGCCTGCGCACCTACAGCGCCGTCATCATCGCCTCGGTTGTGAGCGCCGTCGTCACCGAGATGGCCGGCGGCTCGGGCCCCATGATGGGCATGCAGGCGCTTGAGATGCCGTTCTGGCTGCTGCCGGCCTTCGCCGGGCTCGGCGTCATCCTCGGCGTGCTCGGCGTCATCTTCAACTGGGCCCTGGTGGCGGCGCTGGACCTGTCGCGGGGCATCGGGCTCAAGGTGTCGCCCTATCTGGTGCCGCTGGTGGTGGGCGCGGCCATCGGCCCGCTGCTGCTGCTGCGTCCGGAGGCGACCACCGGCGGCGAGGCGCTGGCGGTGCAGCTCGCCACCCATCCCCTGACCCTGGCGACCCTGGCCATGGTGGTGCTGATCCGCTTCGTCATGACCCTGGCGAGCTACTCCACCGGCGTGCCGGGCGGCATCTTCGCGCCCATCCTCGCCCTCGCCACGTCGGTGGGGTTGCTGGCCGCCATGCTGCTGGACCTGGCGGTGCCGCTGCCGCCGGGGGCGATGGTGGCGTTCGCGGTGGCGGCCATGGGCGGCCTGTTCTCCTCCACCATCCGCGCGCCGCTGGTGGGCATGGTGCTGGTGGCGGAGCTGACCGGCGCCTATGTGCTGATGGTGCCGGTGATCATCACCTGCGTCACCGCCAACGTGGTGGCCGAGGGGCTGGGCGGCAAGCCCATCTACGAGGTGCTGCTGGAGCGCACCCTGCGCCTGGCCGGGCAGACGCCGCCGCGCGAGCCGAAGGATGAGCAACTGGGCGGCTGGGACGCGCGCCGCCGCCAGCCGCCGACCGTGTGATGCGGACGGTGTGATGCCGGGGGGCCGGCGCCCCGCTGGCTGGCCGTCCCTGTTCTTGCGCCAGGGGGAAAGGCGCGCGGGGATCGCCGCCGGGTCTCGGGTCGCGGGTCGCCGGGGCGCCTGCGCGGCCGCCCCGGCGCCGGGTCAGAACAGGCGGACGCCGGCTGCCTCGAGGATGTCCGGCAGCGCCGGCCCGTGCAGCACCTCGAATTCCACTTCCCGCTGGTGGGTGAGGGGATCGCGGGCGGTCAGGGGATCGTCCACATGGCCGGGATGGACCATCACCACCGCGCCGTCGGGCACGCCCTTCAGGAAGTGGGCGAGCAGGGGCGCAAAATCGTGGTCGGCGCCGAAGTCGTAGGCGCCGGCGAAGCCGGTATTGGTGGCCAGGCCGAGCCGGGCGGCATCGCGGGCGAAGCCGTGGCCGAAAGCGCCGATCAGCCGCCCCTTGAGGTCGAGCCCCACCAGGGCCGCCGGCGCCGGGCACACGTCGCGCAGCCAGGCGTTGGGGGCATGGCGGCGGGTGGCCTTGAGCACGGCGGCGCGGATGCCGGGCAGCACATGCACGTGCTGGTGCCCGTCCACATGGTCCGGCGGGCGGCCGAAGGCGCGCGCGAACGCCAGGAACTGGGCGTCGATCTCGGCGGCGACGGCGGCGGTGTCGAGCCGGCCGGTGCAGGCCCTCAGCACCAGCTGGCGCAGCGGCGGCATGTTGGCGCCGTCGTTCCAGGGGGTCAGCGGGGCGGTGCCGCCGGTGAGGGTGAGATGCAGGCCGATGCTCACCTGCCGGCCGGCCGCCACCGCGTCGAGCGCGCGGGCTTCCTGCCCGAGGCCGGAGAACACCGCCATCACCGAGGTGGCGTTGAGGCGCTGGTCCGCGATCAGCCGCCGGATGGCGGCCGAGACGCCGGGGGCGATGGCGTAGTCGTCGGCGCACAGGGTCACGTGCTTCACGGCCGGGCCCTCGCCACCGAGACGGCGTCCGCGGTGGCCGCGCGCCCCGGCGCCTGCCCCCCGAACGATGCGCCATGGGCTGGTTCCGGGGCTGATTCCGGGGCTGGTTCCGGGGCTGCGCCGTGGGGCATGTCGTGAGGCACGCCATGGGGCTCGGCGGGATTGAGCACGTGCTCGGCCACGAAATAGACCGGTCGGGCTTTGATCTCGGAGAGGATGCGGGCGATGTACTCCCCCATCAGCCCCATCACCAGCAATTGGGCGCCGCCCATCACCATGATGCCCACCACCAGCGACGGGTAGCCCGGCAGCGGGATGCCCCAGATGAGCCGCTCCACCACGATCCACGCGCCATAGAACAGGGCGAGGCCCGCCAGCGCCGCCCCCGAGAGCGCCGCCAGCCGCAGCGGTGCCGGCGAAAACGAGGTCAGGGCCTCCATGGACAGGCCGAGCAGGCCCAGGAAGTTGAACGAGGTGGTGCCGTGGGTGCGGGCGTCCGGCTGGTAGGGCACCGCCACCTGGCGGAAGCCCACCCAGCTCGACAGGCCCTTGAAGAAGCGGTTGCGCTCCGGCATCCGGCGCAGCGCGGCGGTGGCGCGGGCGGACAGGATGCGGAAGTCGGCGGCATCCTCGGGGATCGCGCTGGCGGCGCCGTAGTTCAGGAGCCAGTAGAAGCCGCGCACGAAGCTGCGGCGGGCCAGCGGCTCGTCCAGGCGGTTGGATTTCACCGCGTAGGCGACATCGTAGCCCTCGTCCTTCCACAGCCGCAGGAAGGTGGGGATCATCTCCGGCGGGTGCTGGCCGTCGCCGTCCATGAACAGCAGCGCGTCGCCGCGGGCATGGTCGAGCCCGGCCATGAGGGCTGCTTCCTTGCCGAAGTTGCGCGACAGCGCCACCACCTGCACGTCGAGCCCGAGCTGCGGCAGGGTGGCGGCCAGCGCGGCGGAGCCGTCGCGGCTGCCGTCGTCCACATAGACGATCTCCATCCTGAGGCCGCGGGCCTCGGCCTCGGCGAGGGCGTGGCGGCAGAGCCGCTCGTGGAAGACGGGGAGGCCGGCGGCCTCGTTGTACACGGGGACGACGATGCTGAGGTCTGGTGTCATGGCTCGGCCAGGGTCGGCGGACGCGACGGGATGAGGAGGTCTAATTCCGGCGACCGGAGATGGGTATGAATTTTTTCGCATGAGCGGGGGAACCTGTCTTCCCACCGGGCGTTTCCTCTGCAGCGCGGTCGCGCCCCCCAACAAGACCGTGCCATGGCGCGGCCGTCTTTCCCCCAGAGACGGCCGCGCCGCCGCTTCCGGCGGGAAGGGGCGGCGCCGCCCTGGAGAGGCCGGCGGCCGTGGCGGGAAGGCTCCACGTTTGAGCGACATCAAGACCCGAGACTTTGGGCGAGTTTAGGGTAAGGTCGCGACGCTCAAACGGCTGAATGAGGGCCTTCGGTCATGATTCGCGACATTTTGGTCAATCTGGCGCAGGGCGTTGAACGCGACGTGGCGGCCGACTACGCGGCCAGCCTCGCGGTGGAGTTCGGCGCGCACCTCACCGGCCTGTCGGTGGCGTACGAGATCGACGTGCCGCCCTTCTACATGGGCGCCTTGCCCACCGATTTCATCGATGCGCAGATTCTGGAGAACCAGTCGTCGGCCGAAAAGGCGGCCGCCCGGCTGGAGGCGCTTGCCCGGGCATCCGGCATTCCCCATGAGATCCGCACCCTGTCCGCCTCGCTTGGCGTTGCCGCCAACGGCTTTGCCCGCATGGCCCGCCTGTTCGACCTGACCGTGGTGGCGCAGCCCGACCCCGACAAGCCGGGTCCGGAAGAGGTGCTGGCGGAAACCGTGCTGCTCGATTCCGGCCGCGCGGTGCTGGTGGTGCCCTATATCCAGGAAAAGAAGCCGTTCACCGCCGAGCGCGCCGTGATCGCCTGGGACGGTAGCCGCGCGTCCGCCCGCGCCCTGGCGGAGGCTCTGCCGCTGCTGCATCGCACCAAGGTGGTGGAAGTGTTCCGCGTGGTCAGCGCCGGCAGCGAGGAGGTGGACGAGGAGGGGCTGGAGGTGGCGCGCCATCTCGCCCGCCACAATCTCGACGCCCAGGTGCGCCGCCTGCCGGTGTCCAGCGGCGATTCCATCTCCGCCGCCATCCTCAACGAGGTGTCCGACCAGGGCGCCGACCTGGTGGTGATGGGCGGCTACGGCCACTCGCGCCTGAAGGAGATGGTGCTGGGCGGCGTCACCCGCGACATCCTCGCTTCCATGACCGTGCCGGTGCTGATGGCGCACTGAGCGCCCCCGGCGGCGGGCGGCCCGTGCGGGCGGCCCGTTCCGGCGCGCGGCGGCCGCTCAAGCAACGGGTCCCGCTCAAGCCGTCGGCGCGCGACGCGACCAGGGCAGGATGAAGCGCTCGCCGTGGCGCTCGCCGCTTTCCACATGCACCCCATAGGCCGCCTCCAGCCGCTCCGGCGTCATCACCTCGCCGGGGCTGCCGCAGGCGATCAGGCGGCCGTCGCGCAGCAGCGCGACGCGGTCGCAGAAGCGGGTCGCCAGGGTCAGGTCGTGCAGCACCACCACCACGGTGAGCCCGGCCCGCGCCTGTTGGCGCAGCACATCCATCACATGCAGCTGGTGATAGGGATCGAGCGCAGCCACCGGTTCGTCGGCGAGCAGCGCCCGCCCCTCCACCGCCAGCGCGCGGGCCAGCAGCACCCGCATTTTCTCGCCGCCGGAGAGGCTGCCGGCCGGGCGGGCGGCGAAGGCGCTCACGTCGGCGGCGGCCATGGCGCGCGCCACCGCCGCCGCGTCCGCCGCCGGGCTGGCGTCGTGCGGCAGGCGCCCCAGCATCACCACCTGCTCCACCGGCATGGGCCAGTGGATGCGTCCGCCCTGGGCGAGGTAGGCCAGGGTGCGCCCGAGCGCCCGCCGCCCCAGCGTCGCGGCCGCCGTGCCATCGTAGAGCACCTGTCCGGCGGCGGTGTCCTGGAGGTGGGCGAGCACCCGCAGCAGGGTGGTCTTGCCGGCGCCATTGGGCCCGAGCAGCCCCAGCAACTCGCCGGGGCGGGCGGTGAGGTCCACGTCGTGGAGCACGGTGCGCGCGCCGCGCGTCACGCGCAGGCCGGTGGCGGCGAGGGTCAGCCCTGGTTGCATCATTCGGCCTCGCCGCCCAGCCGGCGCAGCAGCAGCAGGAAGAAGGGGGCGCCGATGAGGGCCGTCACCACCCCCAGCTTCAGCTCGGGCCGGGTGGGGATGAGGCGCACCAGCACGTCGGCGCCGAGGGTGAGGGCGGCGCCCGCCAGCGCGCTCACCAGCAGCAGGCGGCCCGGCCGGTGGCCCACCAGGGGCCGCAGCAGGTGCGGCACCACCAGCCCGACGAAGCCGATGGCGCCCGACACCGCCACCGAGGCCCCCACCATGGCCGCGGTTCCGGCGATGACGGCGAGCCGCAGCCGGGGCAGCGAGAAGCCCAGGCTCTCCGCCGTTTCCTCCCCGAGTGTGAGGGCATCGAGCCCGCGCCCGGTGGCAAGCACCAGCGCCGCGCCGACGACGATGAACGGCACCGCCAGCGCGACGTGCTGCAGGCTGCGGTCGGCCAGCGAGCCCATGAGCCAGAACACGATTTCCAGCGTCGCGTAGGGGCTGGGCGACAGGTTGAGCGCCAGCGCGGTCAGCGCCCCGGCCAGGCTGTTGAGGGCGACGCCGGCCAGGATCAGCGCCGTGGTGGAGGCGCCGCGCCGGGCCAGCAGCAGCAGCATCGTGGTGGCCAGGCCGGCGCCGACGAGGCCACCGAGCGGCAGCGCCAGGGACAGCAGGGCTGCCGCCCCGAAATAGAATGCGGTGACCGCTCCCAGCGCCGCCGCGCCCGAAACCCCCACCACGCCCGGGTCGGCCAGCGGATTGCGCATCAGCCCCTGCAGCGCGGCGCCGGTGAGGCCCAGGCTGAAGCCCACCAGGACGCCGAGCAGGGCCCGCGGCAGGCGCAGCTCCACCAGCACCAGGGCGTCGAGCCCGCGCCGGCCGGCCACGATGTCGTCCACTGCCGCGTTCCAGTCGATGGGGGCATAGCCGATGGCGAGGGACAGGGCGAACAGCACCAGGGTGAGGGCGGCCAGCAGCCCCACCAGCCAGGGCACGGGCGGGGTGCCGCGCGCGGCGAGGGCGCGCGCCATCAGCGGGTCCGGGTCATGGCCGGCGCGGTGGCGACGGCGTCGCCAGCGGCGGCGCGGGCGGCGGCCGACAGGCGCGCGAAGGCCTCGGCGAGCTGCGGCCCGACACAGGCCCACAGCCGCAGCGGCATGGGGGCGATGTGGCCGCCTGCCACGGCCTCGGCCACGGCGGGATGGCGCATGAGCTCGCGGGCGAGGGAGGGCGGGGCATCCGGTTCGTCGTCCACCACCAGCACGTCGGGGCGGGCGGTGATGATCTCCTCCAGCGACAGCTGGCCAAGCTTGTCCGGGGACAGGCGCGCCGCCATGTTGTCGAGCCCGGCGCGGCGCATCAAATCGTCGGGCAGGCTGTCGCGCCCCACGGTGAAGCCGTTGGGGCGCATCACCACCGCCCGCGGCCGCGGGCCGGGGGGCGGCGGGGCGGCGGCGATGGCGGCCTCGATCTCGCGCAGCATGGCCTCGCCCTTTTCCGGCACACCGAGGCGCTCGGCGATGGCGCGGATCTGCGCATAGGCCTCGTCCAGGCTGTTGGGAATGGTCATTTCCATCACCTCGATGCCGAAGCGCTGGAGCAGGCTCACGGTGTTGCGGGTGGTGAAGGCGCCGGCGATGACGAGATCCGGCGCCAGCGGCACCACTTCTTCCGCCAGGCCGCGGTTGGTGGGAAGGCCGGCGGCGAGATCGACGACGGTGGAGCTCACCGGGTCGCCGGCCAGGGTGGTGACCGAAACGACCGCGCCTTTTGGCGCGAGCCGCAGCACCAGCTCGTCGGCGCACAGGTTGAGCGAGACGATGCGCCGGGGCGGGGTGGCCCGCGCCACCGGCCCGGCGCCCTGTTCCCTCTGCGGAGCGGTCCGCTCCGCCTCCGCGGCGGCGGCCGGCCAAGCGCTTGCCGCCAGCAGCAGCGTGGCGGCAAGGCGGGCGCGCGCCCGTCCCCGGTCCCGGGCAGGGGCGGCGGGCTTCGGGGCGGGGGCGCGCGTCACGGCGTGGGGCCTCAGTAGGTCAGCTTCAGGCCGGCATAGGCGCCGAACCCCGGCGCCAGCCAGCCATTGGGGTTTTCATAGGTTTCGTCGAACAGGTTGTCGATGCGCCCGAACACCATGACGTTGCTGTTGACGGTGTAGTTCGCGGCCACGTTGAAGATGGTGTAGCCGGGCTGGCGCACCACGGCGAAGGTGGTGCGGTCCACGTCCCACCAGTCGGAGAGATAGACCAGCGTTGCGGTGAGGGTGAGCGGGTCCACCGGCTGCCAGTTGACCGCCACCGAGACCTTGTTGTTGGGCCGGCGCAGGGGATAGCAGGACGTGGCGTCACGCGGCTCGCAGCTCACGCCGAACGAGGCCCCCGCCGGGAAATAGCCGATGGTGCTGGTGTAGGTGTAGTCGGTGCGCACCGACAGCCGGTCGGTGAGCTTCACCGCCAGGAAGGCCTCGACGCCCTGGCTGGTGGCGCTCGACAGGTTCTCGTAATTGTAGGTGAAGCTGGCGGCGTTGTAGGTGGTGACGATCAGGTTGGTGATGTCATTGTGGAAATAGGTGGCGCCGAAGCCGACGCGTTCGTTCCACAAGGTCTGCTCGAAGCCGGCGTCCCACCCGTCGCTCTCCTCCGGCTGCAGGTCGGGGTTGCCGTAGAGGGGCGCGTAGAGCTGGTAGAGGGTCGGCGCCTTGAAGGCGGTGCCGTAGGTGGCCTTCAGCTTGGTGCCGGTTTCCGGGAACAGCAGCGCGGGGGCGAGGCGCCAGGTGGTGTGGTCGCCGAAATCGTCATTGCTGTCATAGCGCACGTTGGCGGCCATGAAGAAGCGCTCGCCCAGCGCCGACTGGAGCTGCAGGTAGCCTGCGGTGTCTCCGGTGGTGGCGTCCATGGATGACCATGCGGACGAGCTGGTCATGCCCTCGTTGTAGCGCTCCAGCCCGAGCATGACGCTTTGGCCGGGCAGGAAGGTGTAGTTGGAGCGCCAGTAATAGGTCTGCCGGTCGCCGTCATAGGCGCTGACATAGGAGGGGTAGGGACTGGCGTTGTCGTTGCTGTAGTCGATGGCGGACACGCCGAAGGTGCTCACCAGCCGGTCGTCGAGCGCCCGCCAGAGACCCTCGGCCTTGCCGATGAAATACTGGCCATAGGCGGTGTCCTGCAGCGGCGCCGGATAGCCGGTGAAGGTGGCGTAGTCGTAGAGGTCGGAGGTGTAGGCGAGCCTCGTCTCGATGTAGCGGCCCACCAGGTTCAAGGTGAAGCTGTCGCTCAGGTCGATGTCGAGGCGGCCGGAATAGGTCCAGTTGTCGCTGGCATTGGCGTTGACCGGGCTGCCGAACGGCACGATGTCGGCCGGCGTCACCGGGATCGACGTCGAGGCGAAATGGCCGACATTGAGGGCATAACCGATGGCGTTGAAGCCACCGGAGAGGCTGGCGACCTGGTTGAAGGTGCCGAGCGCGCCGGCCTCCACATAGCCGGACGCCTTGGCCGGGCCCTCGCCGCGGGCGGTGGTCATGGACACCACGCCGCCGATGGCGTCGGAGCCGTAGAGGCCGCTTTGCGGGCCGCGCAGCACCTCCATGCGGGCGAAGTCGTTGGTGTAGAGGGTGCCGAGGTTGAAGGCGCCGGCGGCGGCGGAGGGATCGCCCAGGTCGATGCCGTCCAGCAGGATCTTGGTGTGGTTGGCGTTGGTGCCGCGCATGAAGATCGCGGTGGTGCCGCCGGGCCCGCCGGTCTGCACCACATTGAGGCCGGGCGCCGATTCGAGCGCCTCGGGCACGCTGCGCCGCTGGGTCTCCTCAAGCTCCGTGGCGGTGATGACGGTGACGGAGCTGGCCACCTCCTTCTCCGGCAGGGGCGTGAGCGTGGCGCTCACCACCACGTCTGGCAGGTCGATCTGGCTGGCGTCGGCGGCCGGGGCGGCCTGCGCCGCCGGCGGCTGGGCGGTCTGGGCCAGGGCGGGAGCCGCGGCGAGCAGGGCCAGGAGGCTGGCCGAAAGGGAGAGCGGAACGCGGGGGCGACGGGTGGACGGCAAAGCGAATGGCATGCGGACCTCGGGCGGGACGCCTGTGGCACGTCACCGCGAACGAGGGATCTTCCACGTCACCGGCGCGAAGGCCGTTCCCGCAAATCATCCCGCCACCGGAACACCCCGCCCGATGAGCCCGCGTGTGACCACGGTTCGACGGCAGGTCTCCTGGCTCGCGGGTCCTTGTCCTTCGCCGCCTTCCCAGGCCCCGAGTGCCCAGTGGCGATTGGCGAGGGACTCGCCGCTTACAGTTGCGGGGGCAGCCGCGGCATGGGGCGCGCCAGGCGCCCGCACCGCATTCCCTCTTGATTCCTCTGGGAGGAATACCGTCTGGCCGCAAACTAGGCGAGCCGGCGTGGCCCCGTCAATGCCTTCCGGTTGCCCCACCTTGGTCGTCATCGGCGTTTCCCCCCCCGTGGCCGGCCGGTCTCACTGCTCGGTGAAGAAGGTCAGCAGCACCGTGTCGTCGGTGCCGGTCAGGCAGAGGAAGCGATGCACCTTGTCGCTGCGGTCGCGCTGGATATAGGCCTCGCCCATGAGCACGGAGGTGATGTGGGCTCCGCCCACCTTCATGTCGGCGGCGGCCACGGTCAGCCCGTCCATGTCGATGAAGATGTCGGCGATGGCCGGCGAGCGGGTCTTCAGGCGCGCCAGCGCATGGGCCTTGCAGGCCTCCGCCCGCCGGGCCTCGGGGGTCGGCTCGGCTGGCGGCGGCGCCGCCGCGCCGGGGGGTGGCAGCAGATCGGCCGGCGCGCTCGGCCCGGCGCCGGGCGCGGTGCCGGTCGCCGCCGGGGCCGGCACCGCGGCCAGCAGGAGAACGGCCAGCGCCAGCGGGCGCGGATCGGTGAGGCTCATGCGGGGGTCCTCTCTCGTGGCATCCGGGAGGACAACGCGGGCGCAGCCATTTGGTGCCGCACGCCGCACGCCGGTGCCAGGACCGCCCCACCGGCGACACGGCCTAAAGCAGGCTTTGGCCGGTGAGGGTGATGCAGAAGCTGTCGAGCATCATCGCCTCGTCGTCCTTGAGCACGCCGTCGGCGGCGATCACCTTGAGGCCGGCTTTCAGCAGGTCGGCGATGGCGGGCCGTTCCGCCTCCATGAGCACGTCGAGGGCGGCGTCGACGCTCTCCGCCGTGGGGCGCAGGCGGCCGAGATAGGCGGCGAGCCGCTCGCGCTCGGCACCGGTCAGGTCGAGGCCGGCGCGGCCGCAGGCGGTCTCGCAGAAGAACCGGATTTCCTCGGTCTCGGCCGCGCCCAGCTCGCCGTCCGCCAGGGCGAGGGCCAGCAGCAGCACCACGCCGGAGCGGTTGATGAGGGTGCGGATGCGGTCCCAGCGGGCTTCGGAGGGGTCCTCGCCGGGCACGATGATGGCGTCCCTGGGCCAGGTGAAGCCGAAGGTCTCGAAGAAAAAGCGGCTGAGCGGTTCGCGCCGGGTGCCGTCGAAATCGGTGACGGCGCGGATGCGGTCCACCCGGAAGGCGCGGGCGGCCTGCCGCTCGTGGCATTTGGCGACGAGGATGGGGATGCCCTCCACATTGCGCTGGATCGCCCACACCGAGATGCGGCGATGGCTGACGTGGCCGGCGTGGTCCACATAGTCGATGACGAAGGACTGGCCCTCGGCGGGGTCGTGCTCGCGCGCGTGGTCGGCGATCTCGTCGTGGGGATCGTCGGCGGGCAGGGCGATCTGCCCGGCGTTGGCATAGAGCGGCGCGCCGAGGGCGGCGACGCGGTCGATGAAGAACGACTTGAGCGAGGTGATGGCGTTCATGTGGCGGCGATCCCGGGTCGCTCCATTGGTAACCCATGCCGCGGCGCGGACAAAGGGGGAACTGTTAAGGATTCGCGCCGGCATCTGCCTATTCCCTGAGCGGCCGTCATTGGCTAAGGTCCGCCCTTCCCGCGCCGGATGGACGCATCCGCGCCGGGGCAGGGCTTGAGAAACGTGCGGGAGTGGACATGTCGGTCGCCGTGACAATCGAGGACGGGGTGGCTTCCAGGGCTGAGGCTTCGCGCCGGAGCTGGACCCGGGACGAGGCGCTTGCCCTCTATCGCGCGCCGTTCAACGACCTCCTGTTCCAGGCTCAGAGCGTCCACCGCGCCCATTTCGACCCCAATGCGGTGCAGTTGAGCCGCCTTCTGTCCATCAAGACCGGCGGCTGCCCGGAGGATTGCGGCTATTGCAGCCAGTCCGCCCGCAACGACGCCGAGCTGTCCGCCTCCAAGCTGATGGAGGTCGAGCGGGTGCTCGCCGAGGCGAAGAAGGCCCGCGACGCCGGCGCCACCCGTTATTGCATGGGCGCCGCCTGGCGCAGCCCCAAGGAGCGCGACATGGGCTTCGTGGTGGCCATGGTGGAGGGGGTGAAGGCCCTCGGCATGGAAACATGCATGACGCTGGGCATGCTCAGCCCCGACCAGGCCGGCCGGCTGAAGGCGGCCGGCCTCGACTATTACAACCACAACATCGATACCTCGGAAGCCCACTACGCCAACGTCATCACCACCCGCACCTTCGCCGACCGGCTGGAGACGCTGGACAATGTGCGCGAAGCCGGCATCAAGGTGTGCTCGGGCGGCATCCTCGGCCTCGGCGAGCGCGAGGAGGACCGGGTGGACATGCTGGTGACCCTCGCCAACCTGCCCGAGCCGCCGGACAGCGTGCCCATCAACATGCTGATCGCCATTCCCGGCACCCCGCTCGAGAACGCGCCGAAGGTGGACCCCATCGATTTCGTGCGCACCATCGCCCTCGCCCGCATCCTCATGCCCACCTCCCATGTGCGCCTGTCCGCCGGCCGCACCGAGATGAGCGACGAGATGCAGGCCATGTGCTTCTTCGCCGGCGCCAACTCCATCTTCGTGGGCGAGACTCTGCTCACCGCCGGCAATCCGGAGGAGGACAAGGATGCGGTGCTGTTCCAGCGCCTGGGCATCCATCCCATGGAGCTGAAGGTGGAGGTGGAAACCGTCGAGGTCGAGGCGCCCTGCGCGGCGATGGCGGCGGCGGAATGAGCGCAGCCGGCGGTTCCGCGCTGCTGGAACGCTATGCCGCGACCCTGCGCGGGCTCGAACGCAAGGACCGCCTGCGCACCCTCGCGCCCCGCGCCGGGCGCGACTTCGCCTCGAACGATTATCTGGGCCTTGCCGCCTCCGGCCGGCTCGCCGAGGCGGTGCGCGGCGCCCTCGACGCCGGCACGCCGGTGGGGGCGGGCGGCTCGCGCCTGCTGCGCGGCAATGCGGAGGAGCACGAGCGCCTGGAGGCGGCCGCCGCCGCCTTCTTCCATGCGGAACGGGTACTCTATTTCGGCGGCGGCTATGTGGCCAATTTCGCCGCCCTCACCACCTTGCCGCAGAAGGGCGACCTCCTGGTCATGGACGAGCTGGTGCACGCCAGCGCCCACGAGGGCGCCCGCGCCGGCCGGGCGCTGGCGGTCACCGCCCGCCATAACGAGGTGGAGGCGTTCGCGGCCGAAATCCGCCGTTTCCGCGCCGAGGGCGGCACCGGCCGGGTGTGGATCGTGGTCGAAAGCCTCTACAGCATGGATGGCGACATCGCGCCGCTGGCCGAGCTGATGGCGCTGGCCGATGCGCACGACGCCTTTCTCTTCATCGACGAGGCCCACGCCACCGGTGTCTACGGGCCGGACGGGCGCGGCCTCGCGGCGGCGTTCGAGGGGCGCGAGAACGTGCTGGTGCTGCACACCTGCGGCAAGGCGCTGGGCGGCTCCGGCGCGCTGCTGGCCGGGGCCCGGGTGCTGTGCGACTACCTGGTGAACCGGGCGCGGCCCTTCATCTTCGCCACCGCGCCCTCGCCGCTGATGGCGGTGGCGGCGGAAGCGGCGCTGGGCGTGGTGGCGGCGGAGCCCGAGCGGCGCCAGCGGCTGGCGGCGCTGGTGGCCCATGCGGGGCGCGAGCTGGCGCGCATCGGTGCGCCTGCCTCCGGCTCGCAGATCCAGCCGGTCATCGTCGGCGACAACGGGCGCGCCATGGCGCTCGCCGCCGGCCTGCAGGCCAGGGGCTTCGACGTGCGTGGGGTGCGCCCGCCGACGGTGCCGGAGGGCACGGCGCGGCTGCGCGTCTCGCTCACCCTCAACGTGACCGCGGCGGACGTGACGGCGCTGGTGGATGCGCTGGCCGTGGAAATGGGGAGCCGCGCGGCATGACGCGCCTGGTGGTCACCGGCACCGATACCGGCATCGGCAAGACCGTGTTCAGCGCCGGGCTCGCCGCCTTTCTCGGCGCGCGCTACTGGAAGCCGGTGCAATCGGGCCTGGAGGAAGAGACCGATACCCAGGCGGTGGCCCGCCTCGCCGGCCTCGCGCCCGGCGACGTGCTGGCGGAGGCCTACCGGCTGCGCACCCCGGCCTCGCCCCATCTCGCCGCCGCCATCGACGGGGTGCGCATCGACCCCGCCCGTCTCGCCCCGCCATCGGACGATCCCGGCCGGCCGCTGGTGATCGAGGGCGCCGGCGGGCTCATGGTGCCGCTCGCCGACGACCTGCTGTTCATCGACGTGTTCGCCCGCTGGGGCCTGCCGGTGGTGCTGTGCGCCCGGTCGGGCCTCGGCACGATCAACCACACCCTGCTGTCGCTGGAGGCCCTGCGCCGCCGCTCCGTCCCCGTGCGCGGCGTGGTGCTGATCGGCCCGCCGCATGCGGAGAACGCCCGCATCATCGCCCGCCTCGGCGCGGTGCCGGTGCTCGGCACGCTGCCGCCGCTCGCGCCGCTCGATGCCGGCACCCTGGCCGTCGCCTTCGCCGCCGGCTTCCGGCGCGAGGACTTCCTCCAAGGACCCCCATCAGAATGACCGCCGCCTTCACGTCCGGTTCGCCCGTCTGGCATCCCTTCACCCAGCACGCGCTGCAGCCGACCATGACGCCCATCGCCCGGAGCGAGGGCGCGTACCTGTTCACGCCCGACGGCACGCGCATTCTCGATGCCATCTCCTCCTGGTGGGTGGTGACCCACGGCCACCGCTATGCCCCCATCGTCGCGGCGGTGAAGGCCCAGGCGGACACCCTGGACCAGATCATCTTCGCCGGCTTCACCCACGCCCCGGCGGAGGCGCTGGCCCGCGCCCTGGTGGAGCTGGCGCCGGAGGGGCTTTCCCGGGTGTTCTATTCCGACAGCGGCTCCACCTGCGTCGAGGTGGCGCTGAAGATGGCGCTTGGCTATTGGCGCAATTTGGGATGCCCGCGCTCCACCGTCGTGGTGATGGAGGGCAGCTATCACGGCGACACCATCGGCACCATGTCGGTGGGCGAGCGCGGGGTGTTCAACGCCGCCTACGCGCCGCTGCTGTTCGACGTGAAGCGCATTCCCTTCCCCCATCCCGGGCGGCAGGAGGAGACCCTGGCGGCGCTGGCGGCGCTGTGCGCGGAAGCACCGGCCGCCTTCATCGTCGAGCCCCTGGTGCTCGGCGCCGGCGGCATGCTGATGTATTGCCCCGAGGTGCTGGCGGCCATGAAGGGCATCTGCGAGGCTCATGGCGTGCTGTTCATCGCCGACGAGGTGATGACCGGATGGGGCCGCACCGGCACCCTGTTCGCCTGCGAACAGGCCGGTATCAGCCCGGACATCCTGTGCCTGTCGAAGGGGCTCACCGGCGGCTTCCTGCCGCTCGCCGCCACCTTGTGCCGCGACGAGATCTTCGCCGCCCATTACTCCACCGACCGCTCCCGCACCTTCTTCCATTCCTCCTCCTACACCGCCAATCCCATCGCCTGCGCCGCGGGCCTCGCCAATGTGGAGGTGTGGCGCACGGAGCCGGTGGCGGCGCGGATTGCCGCGCTCACGCGGCTTCAGGATGCGGCGCTGGCGCCGTTTCGCGACGACGGGCGGTTCGAGAACGTGCGCCGCTGCGGCACCATCACCGCGCTCGACCTGAAGGTGGGCGACGGCGGCTATCTGGCCCAGGTGGCGCCCCGGCTCATGGCCTTCTTCCTGGCGCGCGGCCTGCTGGTGCGCCCGCTGGGGAACACCATCTATGTGCTGCCGCCCTATTGCGTGACGGGTGACGACCTGGCCGAAGTCTATGCCGCCATCGCCGAGGCGCCGGGGGTGATCGAGTGAGGGGCGCGCGGGCGAGCCGCATCGCCGGCCTCGGCCGCCATGCTCCGGCGCGGCGGGTGGAGAACGCCGAGCTGGAGGCTGCCATGGGGCTCGATCCCGGCTGGATCGAGCGGCGCACCGGCATTCGCGCCCGCCGCTATGCCGCTCCTGGCGAAGCGCTCACCGACATCGCCCGGCCCGCCGCCGAGCAGGCGCTGGCCGCCGCCGGCATCGGGCCGGCCGAGGTGGGGTTGCTGCTGCTGGCGACCTCCACGCCGGACCACCTGTTGCCGCCCTCGGCGCCGCTGCTGGCCCATCGCCTGGGGCTCACGGGCGCCGGCGGGGTGGACCTGGCGGGGGCCTGCTCCGGCTTTCTCTATGCCCTCACCCTGGCCGACGGCTTCGTGCGGGCGCGCGGCCGCCCGGTGCTGGTGGTGGCGGCCAACATTCTGAGCCGCCGCATCAATCCCGCCGACCGGTCGAGCGCGGTGCTGTTCGCGGATGCCGCCGGCGCGGCCCTGCTGGTGCCCTCCGACGACCCAACGGCAGGGCTCCTGGGCGCGCATCTCAGCGGCGACGGCGCCCAGTATGACCTGATCCACATTCCCGCCGGCGGCAGCCGCCGCCCCTATGGCCCGGATGTGCCGGCCGAGGACCTGCTGATGGCCATGCCGGACGGGCGCGCCGTGTTCGCCCTGGCGGTGGAGATGATGATGGACGGCGCCCGTCGCGCCCTGGCGGAGGCCGGAGTGGGGGCGGCCGACATCACCCGTTTCGTGCCCCACCAGGCCAACACCCGCATTTTCGAGGCGGTGCGCAAGGGCCTGGGGCTGGCGCCGGAAACCGTGGTGTCCACCATCGCCGAGTTCGGCAATTCCTCCGCCGCCACCATTCCGTTCTCGCTGGCGGCCAGTGCCGAGGCGCGCCCGCTCGCACGCGGCGAACGGGTGCTGATGACGGCGGTGGGGGCCGGCCTCACCGGCGGCGCGGCGGTGTACGCGGTGCCGTGAGCGGCGTGGCACGGCCGGTGCGGCGTCAATCGACGGCTTCGCGCAGGTAGCGCCCGCTCACCCAGCCGTCCGGCGCGCCGGTGTCGCGCGGGGCCACGTGGCACCAGCGCCGGCCCTGCCGCAGCACGCAGCCCCTGTTGGCGAGCCGGGTGCCGTTGGCGAGCCGGGCGCGGATGTCGGCCCGCGTGGAGGGCGCGGCGCGCAGGTTGAGCGTGGCACCGGGGGCAAGGCCGGACACCGTCCAGGTGTCGGGGCCGCCCATCAGCCCGTCGGCGAAATCGGGTGCGGCGGCGGCCGGCGCCGCCAGCAGAAGGCCGCACAGGACCAGGGCGCGGCGCAGGCGCGCGCGGGGCGGTGGGGATATGGGCCGGGCTCCGGTCCGAAGGTCAGCGCGCATCGGGCACCAGGGCGATGGCGGCGATCAGGCGGCCGTAATCGGCCTCCTGGCGATGGGTGGCGCGGCGGAAGGAGTAGAAGCGCGCCGCGTCGGTATAGGTATCGAGCATCAGGTCTTCCACCTGGTGCACGCCGGCATCCTCCAGCCGCTGGCGGATGAAGCCGGGCAGGTCGAACAGGGCATGGTGGGGCCGGTCGGCCGGGGCGAAGAAGCGGGCATAGGTCTTTTCCACCGCCAGGAAGCGGGTCACGAAGTCCTCGCCCACCTCGTAGCTCGACTGGCGGATGAGCGGGCCGATGACGGCGCGGATGGCGCCGCGCCGGGCGCCCTGCGCCTCCATCAGCGCCACGGTGGCGCCGATGACGCCGCCAATGGCGCCTTTCCAGCCGGAATGGGCCGCCGCCACCACCCGCGCGTCCGGCTCCACCAGCAGCACCGGCCCGCAATCGGCGATGGAGACGGCGGCACCCAGGCCCGGGGTGGCGGTGACGATGGCGTCGGCCTTGGGGGCGTCCTCGCGGGTCCAGGGGGTGGTGGCGAGCACGGCGTCGGGCGAATGCACCTGCCAGCAGGCGAGCAGGTTGTCCGGCGCCAGCCCGAGCGCCTCCGCCATGCGGGCACGGTTGGTCCGCACCGCCGAGGGGTCGTCATGGGAGCCCATGCCTCCGTTGAGGCTGGCGTAAAGGCCGGTGGAGACCCCGCCCTGGCGGGTGAAGAAGGCGTGGCGGATGCCGGGCAGGCCCGCGAGGGAGGGAGCCTCGATCTTCATGGTCGGTCTTTCTGCGTCGTCCCGGGGCGGTGATGCGCGCCGGCGCCATGGATCGGCGATCTGTAGCGCGTCGGCGTTAACGGGACGCAAGCCCGCCACCGCCGCCGTCTTGAGCCTGCGCCACATGGCCACAGCCCGCAACCCGGCGCGCCTGACGCAGCGTCCCGCAGCGCCTGCGACCGCTCGTGGCTGCCCGTGACCCCCCTGCAGGCCCCTCCGGCTTCCCTCGGTGCCGCCGACGCGGGTCGCCCGCTTGCTGAAAGCTATATCCATGTGGATATAGTAAGTGCCTGGACACCGGCGCGCGGCATCGCCCGCCGCCGGGGCGTGGCCGGATCCCCGGCCACCGGCCATGGGCGGGGGAACTGGCATGCGGATCGTGGCGCTGGCGTTGGGCCTGTTGGTGCTGGGGATGACGGGTGTGCGGGCGGCGGAGCCGGTGCGCGTGGCCTATGCCGGCTCCATGGGCGTGGTGATGGATCGTGCCATCGGCCCCGCCTTCACCGCCCAGACGGGAGCGCCGGTGCAGGGCATCGGCCAGGGTGCCTACGGCCTGGCACGGCTTGTCGCCGGCGGCCAGATCCAGGCCGACGTGTTCGTGTCCATCACCCCCGGGCCCATCGAGATCCTCAGGGCGGCGGGGCTGGTGGATGGCGCGGTGCCGGTGGCGAGCACGGCGATGGTCATCGTCTACAACGCCAGCGGCCCCAACGCAGCGGCGTTCGAGGCGGCGCGGGCGGGCCAGGCCGAATGGTGGAAGGTGCTGGAGAATCCGGCGGTGAAGTTCGGCCGCACCGATCCCGCCACCGACCCGCAGGCCAGAACATCATTTTCACCTTCCTGCTGGCGCAGCGCTACTACAACCAGCCCGACCTGATGGGCAAGGTGCTCGGCGGCGTCTACAACGACCAGCAGATCTTCGCTGAGGGCTCGGCCATGACGCGCCTGGAGGCCGGGCAGGTGGACGCCACCTCCGGCTATCAGAGCGCGGCGGTCTCCGCCAAGCTGCCGTTCCTCACCCTGCCGGACGAGATCAACCTCTCCAACCCCGCGTTCGCGGCCTCCTGGTACGACACGGTGAGCTTCGATCTGCCGGGCAAGGACGGCAAGCCGCAGGTGGTGAAACCCCAGCCGATGGTGTTTTACGCCGCGGTGCTGAAAAATGCGCCCAATCCCGCCGGGGCGGCGGCCTTCCTGGCTTTCCTCAACAGCCCCGAAGGCCAGAAGCTGTTCTCCGACAATGGCTATGGTCCGCCCAAGGGGGACAGGATCTGAGCGGCGCGCGCGCTGTGTCGCTCGAAACCGGCTTTGCCGGCTCCCGCCTGCTTGGTGCCGTGGCGGTGTTCGCGGCGCTGGTGCTGGCGCTGATGGTGGCGCCCTTCGCCACGCTTGCCACGGCCACCGACTGGTCCAGCTTCCAGCCCGCCGATGGCGACTGGGACGCCATCGGCGTATCGCTGGGCTATGGCGCCGTCTCGCTCGCCATCATCGTGGTGCTGGGCACGCCGCTCGCCTGGTGGCTGGCGCGCAGCCGGTTTCGCGGCAAGTGGATTGCCGACGTGCTGCTGTTGCTGCCGCTGCTGTCGCCGCCGCTGGCGCTCGGCATCCTGCTGGCCTCGTTCTATGGCCCCTATGGTCCGGCCGGCGGGCTGCTGCAGCGGGCCGGGCTGGTGCTCACCAACAATCCGCCGGCCTTCATCCTGGCCACCTGCTATGGCGCGGGGCCCTATTATGTCATCGCCGCCCGCGCCGCCTTCGAAAGCGTGCCGCTGGAGCTGGAACAGGTGGGCCTCACCCTCGGCCGGGGGCCGCTGGCGCTGCTGTGGCGGGTCACGCTGCCGCTGGCCGCGCCGGGTCTCCTGATGGGACTGGCGGTGGCCTGGGTGCGGGCGGTGGGCGAATTCGGCATCGTGCTGGTGGTGGCCTACTTCCCGCAGGGCATGCCGGTGAAGCTGTGGGTGAACCTGCAGGACCTTGGCTTGCAGGCGGTCTATCCGCTGCTGTGGGCGTTCTTCCTGCTGGCCATGCCGGTGCCGCTGCTGATGCGTGTCTTCACCCGGCGTTGGGAGGGCCCGGCATGAACATCACCTGCCGCTCCGACCATCCGGTGCCCCTCGACGTGGCGTTCGAGGTGCGGGGCCTCACCGTGCTGCTGGGCCGCTCCGGCGAGGGCAAGACCACGCTGCTGAAGGCCCTGGCCGGCCTCCTTCCCGCCAGCGGCCAGCCGTTCGATGGCCTGCCGCCCCAGGCCCGGCCCATCGGCTACGTGCCGCAGGGGCTCTGCCTGTTTCCGCACCTGAGCACCTGGCAGAACGTGGCCTTCTCCCTCGATGGCCCGGCGCGCCAGGCGAAGGCGCTGGCCCTGCTGGAGCGTTCGGACTCGCCGGACTTGCCGAGCGGCGGCCGCGGCAAGTGTCCGGCGGCCAGCAGCAGCGGGTTGCGCTGGCCCGGGCGCTGGCGCGCGAACCCGACCTGCTGCTGCTCGACGAGCCCACCTCGGCGCTCGATCCGGTCACCCGCGACGAGGTGATGGCGGAGCTTGTGGCCATCAGCCGCGCCGATCGCCCGGCCATCCTCGCCTCCACCCACGACCGCCAGATGGCGCTGGCCGCCGATCATCTGGTGATTCTCTCCAAGGGGCGGGTGGTGCAGCAGGGGCCGCCGGCGACGCTGCTGACCCAGCCGGCGAACGCCGAGGTGGCCGGGCTGCTGGGGCTCAAGGCCGCGGCGGCCGGAGGCGCGCCGGGGTCAGCCACGCGCGGCCTCCTCCGGGGCGAAGGCGGGGGGCGTGCCTACGGCCGGGGCGGCAAGCGCAAGCACCTTGAACAGCGCACCCATCTGTCCATCGCCGGTTCCCGCCAGCCGCAGCGCGGCGCCGGCGATGGCGTCCTCGCCATCGGGGCCGGCGTCCGCCATCAGCCGCTCGGCGCGGGCGCCGAGGCCAAGGCGCAGCAGGAATTCGCCCTGCGGCACCGGGCCGAAGGCGGCGGCGCCCTGGCCTGCCGCCATGCGGGCGAGGGCGGCGAAGTCCACATGGGCGGTGAGGTCGGCCGCGCCCGGCGCCGCAAGAGGATCGGCGAAGGCATGGCCGGACAGGGCCTGCAGCGTGTCGCCGAAGCCGCCGGCATGGCCATAGTCCACCACCAGGGCGGCGCCGCCCCCGGCGGCAAGGTGGCGGGCGAGGGCCAGCGCCGGGCCGCTTTCCATGCGTTCGAGAACCGCTCCCTCCGGCGCCGGCCCGCGCGGCGCGAACGCCGCCGCCAGCGGCGAGGGGCGTGGATCGAGCCCGAACACCAGCCGCCCGTCGGCGTCGAGGCCGACGCGGCGCTCATGCCAGCCATCGGCGGCTCGCACGTACTGGTCGACCGGCAGGGCATCGAAGAACTCGTTGGCCAGCACGATGGCCGGTCCCGGCGGCAGGTCCTCCACCCGGTCATGCCATTGCACGGCCCGGTCGGCGAGGGCGCGGCGCTGGGCGGTGCGCAGCACCGGGCTCGTTTCCACCAGATGCACCTGGGCCGCCGCGCCGAAGGCGGGCGCCACCCGTGCCGCGCGCAGCGCGTCGGCCATCAGCGTGCCGCGTCCGGGGCCCAGCTCCGCCAGCACGAAGCGGGGCGGGGCGCCCATCTGCTGCCAGGTCGCCACCGCCCACAGGCCCAGCAGCTCGCCGAACATCTGGCTGATCTCGGGCGCGGTGGTGAAGTCGCCGCCGGCGCCCAGCGGATCGCGGGTGATGTAGTAGCCGTGGCGGGGATGGCCGAGGCACAATGCCATGTAGCGGCTCACCGGCATTGGCCCCTCGGCGGCGATGAGGGCGCGGATCTCCGCCGCCAGCGCCGTGCTCACGCCACCCGCCCGCGCTTCCAGGCGTAGGCGACCAGCGCCGCCCCGGCCAGCACCAGCGGCACCGACAGCCACATGCCCATGGTGGTGCCGAAGGCGAGGTAGCCGAGCTGCACGTCCGGCTCGCGGAAGAACTCGCCGACGATGCGGCCGCAGCCGTAGCCCATGCCGAACAGGCCGGCGGCGAGGCCCGGGCGCCTGAAGGCACCCAGGCGCACCGCCACCATCATGACGATGAACAGCGCCACCCCCTCCAGGCCGGCCTCGTAGAGCTGGCTGGGGTGGCGCGCTACGCCGCCGCCGTTGGGGAACACCACCGCCCATGGCACGTCGGCCGGCCGGCCCCACAGCTCGGAATTGATGAAGTTGGCGATGCGGCCGAACAGCAGGCCGAGCGGCGCCACCGCGCCGGCCACGTCGAGCATGGAGAGAATGGCGATGCCCCGCGCACGGGCGAACAGGACGAGCGCCAGCAGCGTGCCCGCCAGCCCGCCGTGGAACGACATGCCGCCCTTCCACACGGCGATGATGTCGGCCGGATGGGCGGCGAAATGCGGCAGGTTGTAGAACAGCACGTAGCCGATGCGCCCGCCCAGGATGACGCCGAGGGTGGCCCAGAACAGGGCGTCGTCGAGATCCTGCGGCTGCATGGGCGAGGTGCCGCCCCACAGACGCGGGCTGGCCACCAGCCGGCGGCCGAGCAGCCAGCCGAGCACCAGGCCGGCGATATAGGCCAGCGCATACCAGCGGATGGCCAGGGGGCCGATTTCCACCAGGACCGGGTCGATGGCGGGGAAGGGCAGGGCGAGCATTCCGTGGGTTCCTGAACTGGCGCGCCGGGGCCGCGGGCGGGGCGCATCTGGCGCGGGCCGGGCGGTCGCGTCAAGGACGCGCGCCGGTACCGTACCGGCGACGGGGCGCCGCTGGCGCGGGCCTTGCGTCGGCGGCGCGCTCTCGCCATGTTCTGCGCAGATCGATGCGCCGCCGCATCCGCGCTCGCCGGCGCGCCGGCGCCTCGCCGCCGCTGAGCGCGCATCGCCGCAGGAGACCGCCATGACCCAGACCACCGGCCGCTTTTTCGACGAGATGGCCCGCCTCGTGAACGATGCCGCGGGAGTGGCGCAGGGCGTGCGCCGCGAGGCCGAGACGGTGATGCGCTCCCAGATCGAGCGCCTGTTGCGCGACATGGACTTGGTGAAGCGCGAGGAACTGGAGGCGGTGAAGGATCTGGCGGTGGCCGCCCGCGAGGAGAACGAACGCCTTGAGGCACGCATCGGCGCCCTTGAGGCCCGGCTTGCGGCGGCCGGAGCGCCGGCCCCGGCGGGCGAGACGCCGGCTCAGCCCTATGACGAGAGCTTTGGCGGCGGCCACGTTTCCTGATTCGGCATATTTTGTGTGCATGCCTCCGGGGTGCACACAATCCGTCGTGGCGATGCCATGTTTACCCGCGATATACTGATTTTCGTGGCGATTCGGAGCCGGTTCGTCGTATCGCGGGCGTACGACGGGGCGTAGCCTCGCCTGGCGCACTCACCTTGGGCGAGCCCCGGGAGGGCAGGCCCGGATGGGGTGCGTCTCCGAGAGGACCGTCTGGACACTGCAGGTCTGGATGGTATGTGTCCCACGGCACGCGGTGCCGCGCATGCCCAAGGCTTGGTCGCCCCGGCGGCGTCGCGCCCCTGCCGTGTTCGACTTATCTCCGCGTCCCTCACTCCGAGAGGTCGAGGCATGTCACTCATCGACATCGAAGCCGAAGCGCCGGCGAACCCCGTGGATCTGGTGGAGCAGCTTGCGGCTGTCCACGACTGGTCCTTCGAGCGCTCCGACGAGGACGAGATCACCCTCTCGCTCGCCAGCCGCTGGACCGACTGCCATCTGTCGTTCCAATGGATGGATGAGCTGGAGGCGTTGCACGTCGCCTGCGCGTTCGACTTCAAGGTGCCCGATGGCCGCCGCACGGAAGTGCTGAAGCTGCTGGCCATGATCAACGAGCAGATGTGGCTCGGCCATTTCGACATCTGGTCCCAGGAAGGCGTGATCATGTTCCGCCACGCCCTGGTGCTGGCGGGCGGCGCGACCGCCTCCGATCGCCAGTGCGAGGCCATCGTCGATGCCGCGCTCGACGCGGTGGAGCGCTATTTTCCGGCATTCCAGTTCGTGGTGTGGGCCGGCAAGACTGCCCGCGAGGCCATGGATACCGCCTTGTTCGACACGGTCGGCGAGGCCTGACGCCGGACCGGTTCAAGCGCGTGCGGGTTTCCCCCCGCGCGCGGCTGGCTTAAAGCAGGCATCGAAGGGGGCCGCCGCGCCGGTGGCGGCCACCCGCGATGCGAGGCGATCATGAGCGACGTGGTGTTGAAGGACCTGCCCGGCCCTGTGGTGCTGCTGGGCGCGGGGAAGATGGGCGGGGCCATGCTGGATGGCTGGCTGAAGCTCGGCCTGCCGCCCCACCTCGCGGTGGTGATCGATCCGCATCTTCCGGAAGCCGTCGGCGCCGCCCTCAAGGCGCGGGGCATCCGCGTCAATCCCCCGGCCCATCTGGTGGCGTCCCCGGCGGTGCTGCTGCTGGCGGTGAAGCCGCAGGTGGCGCCGGTCGCGGTGCCGCAGGTGGCGCCGCTGGCCGGCCCCGGCACGCTGGTGGTCTCGGTCATGGCCGGCCGCACCCTGTCCTTCCTCGCCGACCATTTCCCCGAGGGCACGCCGCTGGTGCGCGCCATTCCCAATACGCCGGCGGCCATCGGCCGTGGCGTCAGCGTCGCCGTGCCGAGCGCCAGCGTGTCCGCCGCCGGCCGCGCGCTGGCGGATGCGCTGCTGGGCGCCATCGGCAGTGTCGAGTGGGTGGAGGACGAGGCCCTGATGGATGCCGCCACCGCCGTTTCAGGCTCCGGGCCGGCCTATGTCTTCCTGCTGGCGGAGGTGCTGGCGGAGGCGGGGCGCGTCGCCGGCCTGCCGGCGGACCTGTCGGCCCGCATCGCCCGCGCCACCGTCGCCGGGTCCGGGGCGCTGCTGGATGATTCCGACCTGCCGGCCGCCACGCTGCGCCAGAATGTCACCTCTCCCGGGGGCACCACGGCGGCCGCCCTTGCCGTTCTCATGCATGAGGCCCGCGGCTTCGGCCCGCTGATGGAAGACGCGGTTGCGGCGGCCACCCGTCGCGGCAAGGAACTGGCGGGCTGAGGCGCGCCGGCCAGGGCGTCCGGCCGGCATTGGCGCCCAGGGGGCCGGGGCGGCACGGATCGGGATGCAGGAACGAGCCAAGGAGCGAGCGATGACGTCGGAGACCACCCGCGAAGCCTGCCTGCGCAGCTTCCTGGAGCTTCTTGCCACCCGCCCGCCGTGGCGCATCGACCTTGCCGACGTGGCGGCGGCGAGTGGCGTGTCGCTGTCGCAGATGCGCGCGTCCTATGCTGGCATCGACGATCTGCTCGCCGAATTCTTCCGCGCCACCGACCGCCATGTGCTGGCCGAGGGCGGCCCGGACGCGGACGATTTCGCCGGGGAGGGGCCGAGGGAGCGCGTGTTCGAGGTGCTGATGCGCCGGCTCGATGCCCTGGAGCCCCATCGCGACGCGGTCCGCAGCCTCATGGCGGGCGCGCGGCGCCATCCGCTGCTGGGGCTGAAGCTGCTGCGGCTCTCCGCCGGGTCGCAGCGCTGGATGCTGGCGGCGGCAGGCATCGGCTGCACCGGCCTGTCGGGCGCGGTGCGGGCCAAGGGGCTGGCCGTTCTGTTCGCGCGAGTGGTCGAGGTGTGGCTCGATGACGCGGAGCCGGGCCTGTCGCGGACCATGGCCGCTCTCGACCGCGAGCTGACGCAGGCCGGAAAGCTGCTGGACGTGCTCGACGACCTGGCCTTCATCGCGGTGCCCTGGCGCAAGCGGCGCCGGTCGGCGAGCGAGGCGCCGACGGGGGCGACCGCCGCCGAGGATCAGCCGGCGCCGGCGGGTTCCTGAACCGGCGCGCCTGCGTTCACGCGCGCTGGAGCTGGCCTTCCACCAGCCGGAGCGCCGCCTGGAACGCGTCTTCGATGCCGAGGCCGCTGGTGTCGAGCAGCACCGCGTCGTCGGCCTTGGTGAGCGGTGCCGAGGCCCGGCTCGAATCGCGGCTGTCGCGCTTGCGGATGTCGGCCAGCACCTCGGCGTAGGTCACGCTCTCGCCGCGCCTGAGCAATTCCTTGTATCGCCGTTCCGCCCGCACCTCCGGCGCGGCGGTGACGAACAGCTTGGCGGGCGCGTCGGGGCAGATGACCGTGCCGATGTCGCGGCCGTCCAACACCGCGCCGCCCGGCTGCGCGGCGAAGCGCCGCTGCAGGTCGAGCAACGCGGCGCGCACCTGCGGCACCGCCGCCACGCGGGAGGCGGCTTCCCCCACCTGGGCGCTGCGCAGGGCGTCGGCGTCGAGCGCCGCCAGGTCGAGCGTCGCCGCGATCCGGGCGGCGGCGGCATCGTCGCCGAGGACATCGGCGCTCAGGCAGGCGGCGCCCACGGCCCGATAGAGCAGGCCGGTGTCGATGTGCGGCAAGCCGAAATGCGCCGCAAGCCGGCGGGCGAGGGTGCCCTTGCCGGACGCGGCCGGCCCGTCGATGGCGATGATCATCGGCGACTCAGTCGATCTGCGCGCCGAGCGCGCGCATCATGGGCAGGAAGGTGGGGAACGACGTGGCGATGAACGAGATGTCGTCCACCGCGACGCCGTCGTCGCTGGCAAGGCCCAGCACCAGGAAGGCCATGGCGATGCGGTGGTCCATGTGGGTCTTCACCGGCCCGCCGCCGGTGACGCCGGCGGCGCCGGACACGATGAGGTCATCGCCCTCCACCCGGTGGGCGATGCCGCAGGCGGCCAGCCCATCGGCCACGGCGGCGAGCCGGTCGCTCTCCTTCACCCGCAGCTCGGCGAGCCCGCGCATGACGGTGTCGCCCTCCGCGAAGGCGGCGGCCACGGCCAGGATGGGATATTCATCGATCATCGCCGGGGCCCGCTCGGGCGGCACCTCCACGCCGACGAGGCGGGAATGGCGCACGCGCAGGCTGGCCACCGTCTCCCCGCCCTCGCTGCGGGCGTCGAGCACGGCAATGTCGGCGCCCATCTCCTGGAGGGTGGTGATGAGGCCGGTACGCAGCGGGTTCAGCATGAGGTCGGTCAGCACCACCTCGGACCCCGGCACCAGCAGCGCCGCCACCAGCGGGAAGGCGGCGGAGGACGGGTCCGCCGGCACGTCCACCGGTGCCGCCTTCAGCCGCGGGTGTCCCTGCAAGGTGATGCGGCGGCCGGCGGCGCCATGCGGCTCCACCACCACGTCGGCGCCGAAATGGGCGAGCATGCGCTCGGTGTGGTCGCGGGTCGCCTCGCGCTCCACCACCACCGTGGCGCCATCAGCGCCGAGGCCGGCCAGCAGCACCGCCGATTTCACCTGGGCCGAGGGAACGGGGGTCTCATAGGTGGCGGCGGCGAGGCGGGAGGAGCCCTTGAGGGTGAGCGGCAGGCGACCGCCCTCGGCGAGCGCGACCACCTCCACCCCCATCGCCAGGAGGGGGTCGAGCACGCGCTTCATGGGCCGGCGGCGCAGGCTGGCGTCGCCGTCGAAGGTCGCGGTGATGTCCTGGCCCGCCACCGCCCCCATCATCAGCCGCACGCCGGTGCCGGAATTGCCGAAGTCCAGGGGCGCGGCGGGGGTGGAGAGGCCGCGTGGCCCGACCCCGTCCACCACCCATTCGCCCGGGCCGAGCCGCTCCACGGTGGCGCCGAGGGCGCGGCAGGCGGCGGCGGTGTTCAGGACGTCCTCGCCCTCGAGCAGGCCGGTGATCCGGGTGCGCCCTTCCGCGAACAGGCCGAAGATGAGGGCGCGGTGGGACACCGACTTGTCGCCCGGCACCCGCACCGTGCCGCCGAGCGGGGGCGAGCGGCGCGCCGTGGCGGGCTGGGCCGGACCGCTCCCGTGGGCGCCGCCGGCGGCTGGGGGGGAGAAGGGGGAAACGGGAGCACTGGACATGTTCGATCGGGCCTCGGGCGAGGGGACGCCGCCGGCGTGGGGCGCCGCGCCATTCTTGTCTTATCGGGCGCGCGACCGTGTAACACAGCCGTTCGGCCTGTGCCACGCGCGCTCTGGGGGCGGCCGGGCGTGTTGGGCCGCAAGATTGAGCCTTGACACCAATCGTTCAAACCTTCAATGGAGCACGCTCTGTTACAGCCCTACCGAGGAACTTTGCCGTGGCGAAGCCTGAACTCGGCACCAAGCGCGTCTGTCCTGTCACGGGGCGCAAATTCTACGACCTGAACAAGGATCCGGTGGTTTCTCCGTTTACGGGCGAAACCTATCCCCGGTCCTATTTCGAGCCCGTCGCCCGTGCCAGCGCCAGCCGTGTGGAGGATGCCGCCGCCGCCGATGATCAAGACGGCGAGGAAACCGCCGCCGAGGTGATCAGCCTGGAGGAGGCCGACGAGGAAGCCTCCGGCACCGCCAAGGCCGGCGTGGCCGATGATGCGGATATCGACGAGGATATCGAGGCCGGAGATGAAGACGCCTTCCTTGAGGAAGACGAGGACGACGGCGACGACGTGACCGGCCTCATCAACGAAGGTCGCGAAGACGACGAAGAGGCTTGAAGTCCACCGCGGCCTGTGCTTTAAGGCCGCTCTCGCTCGGCGAACATGAGTCGCCGAGCTCCCGCCGCGGGGCTTCCCCGCGTGCGACGAAGCAGAAACCGGATCGGTTTCAGATGCTTCTCGCATGCACCCGCGGCCCGGTGGGGCCATAGCTCAGTTGGGAGAGCGCTTGAATGGCATTCAAGAGGTCGGCGGTTCGATTCCGCCTGGCTCCACCAAATTTCTGATCCGCCCCAGGCGGATCGCTCTTCCGGCATCCCAAACTCATTCGGCCTGAAAAGTCCCCGTCCGTGCGTCGCCATCCTGATGCGGCGGAACGCGGTTCCTGACATGCGCCCTTCGTCTCGCCACGTGCGAGGGGGCCTTGCCTGTCTGCCAGTGCCGATCTGCCGGCGCGCCACCCGGTCCGGGCCACCCTTCGTCGATCCCCCCCCTGCGCGCTGGGCGTCGGTGCGCGCGCCATCTCTCTGCGCCCTGATCCTCTGTCCACAGGCTTGCGGTCTGGTTGTGGATATGTCCTGCATTTGGCGATGAGCGGGTTTTGTCGGGGTTGCCATCCCAAATCACCTATGGCAATTACCGGCCTCCCCTGAGGGGCCATAGCTCAGTTGGGAGAGCGCTTGAATGGCATTCAAGAGGTCGGCGGTTCGATTCCGCCTGGCTCCACCAGTTCCCGGTCAGGGCTCCGTTGATTGAGCCAAGCTGCCGATCAGCACTGACCGTTTCATTGACTGACAGTTCCATTGCATGAAGCGCGCACGTATGGGCGATCGTCGCATCGGTCGGCGATGCATGCGCGCCGGACCGTCATGGCTGGCGATGGCGCTGGCCGTGGATGTCGGTTGTGGCGGCGGCGCCCTTGAACGGCAAGGAACAGCAACGTAGAACACCGGGCGATCGATCCGCCGATTGTCCGGTGCCGTTCGATTGTACCGGCATCCGCATCACTTCGAGGTTTGCATGACATCGGCCCTGGAATCTATTCGAAATACGGTGAACCGGACTTTCGACGGTGTCAGGGCGTTTTCGGACAAGATCGATACCGACCCGGAGTTCGCGACAAACCTGGCGCGCGCGGTCGAACTGATCGGCAACCACACCGGCCGGGTGATCCTGACCGGCATTGGCAAGAGCGGACATATCGGCCGCAAGATCGCGGCGACCATGGCCTCCACCGGGACGCCGGCCTATTTCGTCCACCCCACCGAGGCCAGCCACGGCGACCTCGGCATGATCGGGCCGCAGGACGTCATCATCTGCCTGTCCTGGTCGGGGGAGACCCTCGAGCTCGGCAACATCCTGGCCTATGCCAAGCGGTTCCGGGTGCCGCTGATCTCGGTGACCTCCAACGGCGCCAGCCTGCTCGCCCGCAACGCCACGGTGCCGCTCAACCTGCCCAAGGTGCTGGAGGCCTGCCCGCACAATCTGGCGCCGACCACCTCGACCATGCTCCAGCTTCTGGTCGGCGATGCCCTCGCCATCGCGCTGCTGGAGCGTCGCGGCTTCTCGGCCACCGATTTCAAGGTCTTCCATCCCGGCGGCAAGCTCGGCGCGCAGCTGGTGCTGGTGGATGAGATCGCCCACGGCGCCGACAACATGCCCATCGTGCCGGTGGGCACCGCCATGGGCGATGTGGTGGTCATCATGTCGGCCAAGGGCTTCGGCGTGGTGGGGGTGGTGGACGTCACCGGCCGGCTGGTCGGCATCGTTACCGATGGCGACCTGCGCCGCCACATGCGCGCCGACCTGATGCTGTGGCCGGTGGAAGACGTGATGTCCCGCGCGCCGCGCGCGGTCGACGGCAAGACCATGGCCAGCGACGCGCTGCGGATGATGGAGACCGAGAATATCACCGTGCTGTTCGTGGTGGACGGCGCCGGCCGGCCGGTGGGCGTGCTGCACGTGCTCGATCTGCTGCGGGTGGGGGTCGCCTAGGTTCGCTGGAACGGTCCCCCGGGGCCGGCGGGGAGGGCGCTTGCGTTCCCGGCAGGGCTGCCGGTCCGGCAGGGGGACTTGAGCGCCCGGCGTTCCTGGCGCATGGTTCGGCCGCCGCGGCAGGGACGCGATCCATGTGGTGCGCCATGTGGCGCGCGCGGTGATGCAGCATCTTAAGAGACGGCCATGCCGCATGGCTGGCCGACGATGGGGGCAGGATGAGTGAAACGGCAAAACATGTGACCGCAGGCAACGTGACCTTCGGGAACGACCTCGCGTTCGCGTTCATCTCCGGCCCGTGCCAGATCGAGAGCCGGGAGCATGCCTTCCGCATTGCCCAGGTGCTCAAGGACGAGACCGACAAGGCGGGCGTGCCCTTCATCTTCAAGGCGTCCTACGACAAGGCGAATCGCACCTCGCTGAAGGGGCATCGCGGCATCGGCATCGACGAGGGCCTGAAGATCCTGGCCGAGGTGCGCGCCGAGTTCGGCTGCCCGGTGCTGACCGACATCCACGACATCGAGCAGGCGAGGATCGCCGGCAAGGTGGTGGACATCATCCAGATCCCGGCCTTCCTGTGCCGCCAGACCGACCTGCTGCTCGCCGCCGGCGAGACCGGGGCGGTGGTCAATGTGAAGAAGGGCCAGTTCCTGGCGCCTTGGGACATGGCCAACGTGGCGGACAAGATCGCCTCCACGGGCAACGAGCGCATTCTGTTGTGCGATCGCGGCACCTCGTTCGGCTACAATACGCTGGTGAGCGATTTCCGCGGCCTGCCGATCATGGCCCAGACCGGCTATCCCATCGTCTTCGACGCCACCCATTCCGTGCAGGAGCCGGGCGGGCGTGGCGGATCGTCCGGCGGCAAGCGGGATTTCGCCCCGGCCCTCGCCCGCGCAGCGGTGGCGGTCGGTGTCGCGGCGGTGTTCGCCGAGGCCCACAACGATCCCGACCATGCGCCGTCCGATGGACCGAACATGCTGCCGCTGGAATGGATCGGGCCGCTGCTGCGCGATCTGACGGCGCTGGACGCCATCGCCAAGGCGCGGGCGCTCACCGCCAGCTTCTGAGGCGGAATTGCAGCCGGCCGCCGAGGTGGCGTTCGGCTCCGTTGCGCGGGCGGCTTTCACAGGTCCTGCGACCCCCCGAGGGGCCGGCCGGGAATTGGCTTGCCCGGCCGGTCGCGGCGCGCCGCCGATGGCGGCTTGCCGCGCAGGCGATGACAGCGGCGGCCGGGATGCTTCCGGGGTGGGCGCCACGCGCCACGGGGCGATCCGATGGGCCGATTTTCAACGAATTTCAAAGTCTTGCGGGCAGGTGCTGCAATGAGCGACGTCGCAATCATCATCCCGGCGCGATATGCGTCCAGTCGTTATCCAGGCAAGCCGCTGGCGACCCTGGTGGGGGCCACCGGCGTGGCGCGCAGCCTGCTGGAGCGTTCGATCCTGGCGGCGCGGGCCGGCGCTGATGGCGCCAATGTGTATGTGGCGACCGACGACGCCCGCATCGCCGCCGAGGCTGAGCGGCTTTCAACTCCGGTCATCATGACCGATGTGGGGTGCCGCAACGGCACGGAGCGGGTGGCCCAGGCGGTAGCCCGGGCCGGCATCTCGTCCGAGATCATCGTCAACCTGCAGGGCGACGCGCCCCTCACCCCGCCCCATTTCGTCACCGCCTTGGTGAAGGCCATGCGCGACGTGCCCTCGCGCCAGGTGGCGACGCCGGTGCTGAGGTGTGACGAGGAGGCGCTGGAGAACTTCCTGGCCGACCGCCGCGCCGGCCGCGTCGGCGCGACCACGGTGGTGTTCGACCGCGCCGGCAACGCGCTTTATTTCTCCAAGGAAGTGATTCCCTTCACCAACGGCAAGGCCAAGGTGGACGGGGTGGTGCCGGTGTTCCACCACGTGGGCCTCTACGCCTATCGGCGCCCGGCGCTCGAGGCCTATGCGGGCATGGAGATGGGCGTTCTGGAGGGCCTGGAGGGGCTGGAGCAGCTCCGCTTCCTGGAGCACGGCTTCCCGATCGCGGCGGTGGAGGTGGAAGGCCGGGGCGCCGCCTTCTGGGAACTGAACAATCCCTCCGACGTGCCGCTTATCGAGGGCTATCTCGCGAAGATGGGCGTGGCCTGAGCCTGGCCGGCGGCCTGCGCCGCTCCGCGCGCGGGCGGTACGGTTGGTTTGCGGGTTTCGCGGCACGGCGACTCAGCCGCCGTGCGCCATGAGCGCCACCCCCATCGGCCGAGGCCGGCGCGCCGCGCGCCCGCTTTCGCCAGGCGGCCGGAGATGGAGCGCGCGAACCGTCCGCCCGGCCTTGATGCCGGCCGGTGCCGCGCCGTCGTCAGCGCAGCCGGCTTGGGCAGGAGCGTCGCCGGCGTGGCGTGCCGGCATCGTCCATCGTCGGCGGGCGTGGCTCTTGGCGCCTGTCTTCCTTTTGCCGCGCCGGCTGGGGGCTCCCCGGATGCCATGCCTTCCGATCCTCGGTCCCATGTCCTTTGTCCCATGGGCACCGCGTCGGGGCGAAACGGGCCGGGAGCGCGCCATCCGGCAAGAGTGTTCAGCCTAGGTGGTGGCCGCATAAATTTGCGCGCTGGCTAGAGCGTTTTCGAGCGACGTGGATACCGGTTCGCGTGAAGAAAACGCGTCAATACAAAGTTCTAGAGTGATTTCCGTGAGCCAGGGCGAGCGGAAAATGCTCTAGGCGCGTGATTCAACCTCTCCCGATAGGGGAGAGAGATGCGACGGCACCAACGGACCGACGAGGAATGGGCGATCATCGCCCGCTGTTGCCGAACAAGCCGCGCGGTGTGGCCCGGGTGGAGGACCGGCGGGTGATCAACGGCATTCTCTGACGGTCGCGCACCGGCGCGCCGGTGCGGGACGTGCGTGAGCGCCACGGTTCGCGCACACCCCTTTACACTCGTTTCGTTTGCTGGCGGGCGGCCGGAGCTTGGGACAAGCTGCTGGGAGCGATCTTGGCCGCCTATGACGGCGACATCGTGATGATCGACAGCTCCTGCGTCCGCGTCCACCCGAACGGCGCCGCCATCAAAAAGGGGGCCAGGGCGGCACCGACGATCTTTGCTCGGGACGCTCCCGGGGCGGGCCGACCACTAGGATCCACGCCCTGGTCGACGCTGAAGTCCGGCCGATCCATCTCCTGCTCACCGCCGGGCAGGCGGGTGACGCGCCGGCCGGGCGCGAACTGCGGGCCCGCCTCCCACCGGGCGGCATCCTGCTTGTCGGCAAGGCCGATGACACCGATGCCATCCGCGCCGAGACGGCGCAGCGCGGCGGATTTGCCAGTGTGCCGCCTCGCACGATCCGCAAGCGCACCTTCACCTTCAGTCCATGGCTCTATCGCCAGAGAAACGCCGTCGAGCGCTTCTTTAATAGAATCGAGTAGATGCGAGGCCTCGCCACGCGCTGCGACAGCCCCCCGGACAACTTCCTCGCTGCCCTCAAGCGGGCAGCCGTCCGCATTTGGATCAAACCGTCATGAGGCCGATGCCTAGGGCGGTCCGGCAAAAGCGTTCCGCTCGAGGGTTCGCGCCCGATGCGTCGGGTTCTCCGTATTCGGGTTTCGCGCCGCCGGCTGCCGGCGGCACGGGATGCCCGGGCGCGGGGCTGCGTGGAACGGATTGGCTTGGTCCTGGTCGGGCGGCGGCCTCCGGCCTTATGCCCGAAGCCTATGCGCGTCACTCATCGGCCTCTGCTCGATTCCGCGTGGCGTCCAGGCGCGCCCTGTTGAGCGCCCCCCGTTTTGGGGAAGCCCGCGCGGCGCCGGGCAAACATCGGGGCGGCAGGCCTCATTCGCCGGGCACCAGCTCCGCCGCCGCGCCAGCGGGCGCCGGCTTCGCCGGGTGGCTGAAGAAGCCACGGTAGCGGGCCGCAGGGTGAGAGGCCGGCAGGCGGGCGCGGCCGGTGAGCTTTTCGCGCAGGGTGCCGGGCCGATAGTCGCGCTTGGCGAGGCCGCGCTTCTGAAGCTCCGGCAGCAGATGCGCGTTGAACTCCTGGTACGAGCCGGGCAGGTGCCAGTTGATGACATTGACGCCGTCGATGCCCGCCTGCTGCCATTCGGTGAGCTGGTCGGCGAGGCTCTGCGGCGTGCCGACCAGGCGTTGGTGCCGACGCGCCACCAGCCGGGCGAGGTCGCCTACCGTGGGTTCGCGCCCGGGATGAGCCTGGCGCAGCCATTCGATGTGGCTGCGCCCGCCATTGGTCTTGATGTCGGCGAGCAGGGTCTCCGGAGGGTAGGGCTCGCCGGTGTCCTGGGAGACGCCGAGATTGGCGTGGGCCAGGAAGCCGTCGATGCTCACATACTGGTCCAGCTCCGCTTCCTTGCGCCGCGCTTCCTCCTCGGTGCTGCCGATGACGAAGGCGAAGCCCTGCAGGAACTTGATGTCCCCGGGGTCGCGCCCGAAATCGCGCGCCAGGGTCCGGGTCTCGCCAATCAGCGCCGCCGCCGCGCTCGGGTTGGGGGCGGAGATGAACTGGCCTTCGGCGTGGCGGGCGGCGAAGCGCCGGCCGGCGGGCGATGAGCCGGCCTGGAACAGGAATGGCGTGCGCTGCGGCGAGGGCGAGGGCAGGTGCGGGCCTTCCACCCGGTAGCGCTTGCCCACATGGAAGATCTTGTGGATGCGCTCGGGGTCCGCGAACAGGCCGCGCGCCTTGTCGCGCAGCAGCGCGCCCTCGTCCCACGACCCCTCCCACAGCTTGTAGGCGACGTCGGTATATTCCTCGGCCCAGTGATAGCGCGCGTCGTGCTCCACCAGCCGCTCGAAGCCGAAATTGCGGGCGGCGTTCTCCTGGGTGGAGGTGACGATGTTCCAGGCCAGGCGCCCGTTGCTGATGTGGTCGAGGGTCGAGGCGCGGCGCGCGAACTCGAACGGATGGGCCTGGAGCACCGAGCTGGTGAGGGCGAGCCCCAGATGCTCGGTGTTCACGGCGATGGCCGACAGCAGCACCGAGGGGTCGTTGCTGGGAATCTGCAGGCCCTCGCGGGCGTTGACCGCATGGTCGCCGTGCAGCGGCCCGTAGAGGCCCACCACGTCGGCGAAGAAGATGGCGTCGAACAGGCCGGCTTCCAGGGTCCGCCCCAGCTCGATCCAGAGGCGCACGTCGTTGAAGTCGTGCTGGCGCGCGTCGGGATGCCGCCACTGGCCGTGCTGGATGTGCGAGGCGGTGTTCATCACGAAGGCGTTGAAGATGAGTTCGCTCATGGCGTGCTCCCAGGCGGCCGGAGGGATGGTCAGGCGGCGCGGCCGGCGCCGAGGCGCGGCACCGCCGCCACCAGCTCGCGGGTGTAGGGATGGACGGGGCGCAGGAAGACGTCGTCGGAGGGGCCCTGCTCCACCACCCGCCCCGCCTTCAGCACCAGCACCCGGTCGCACAGGTGATGGACCACGCCGAGGTCGTGGGAGATGAAGAGATAGCTCACGCCGAGCTCGGCCTTCAGGTCCGCCAGCAGGTCGAGCACCTGGGCCTGGATCGACACGTCGAGCGCCGAGACCGGCTCGTCGCAGACGATCAGCCGGGCTCCGGGGGCGATGGCGCGGGCGATGGCGGCGCGTTGGCGCTGGCCGCCGGAGAGATCCAGCGGCCGGCGGGCCCGGAAGCCATCCGGCAGGCCCACCAAATCGAGCAGCTCGCCGACGCGGGCGGCGCGGGCGCTCCTGTCCTCGCCGCGGGGCAAGGCGTCGGCGATGATGCGCTCCACGGTCCAGCGCGGGTCGAAATGGCTGAGCGGGTCCTGGTAGACCACCGAGACGTCCCGGCGCCGGGGCCGCCGCTCGGCCTCGGCGAGGGCCGACCAGGGCTGGCCGTCGAGGCGCACGGCGCCGGCGTCCGGCGTCTCCAGGGCCAGCACCAGCCGCGCCACCGTGGACTTGCCGGAACCGGATTCGCCGACGATGCCCAGGGCCTCGCCGCGGGCAATGCTGAAGGACACGTCGTGCACCACGGCGGCGGACGACCCGTCCGGGCGGCGGAAGCTCTTCACCAGCCCGTCCGCCGCCAGCAGCGGCGCGCGCGCCACCACCGCCGCCGCGCTGCGATCCGGGCGGGCGAGCGTCGATGAGGCGGCGTGGAAGCGGGGGGCGGCGGCGGGCGCCAGCCGGGCACCGCGCGAATGGGCGGAGGGGACCGCGTCGATGAGGGCGCGGGTGTAGGGATGCGCGGGGGCGGCGAACACCTTCGCGGCGGGGCCGTGCTCCACCACCTCGCCGTGGCGCATGATGAGCACCTCGTCGGCCATGCGCGCCACCACCGCGAGGTCGTGGCTGATGAGCACCAGGGTCTTGCCACGGGCGCGGATGTCGTCCAGCAGCGCCAGCACCTGGGCCTGGATGGTGGCGTCGAGGGCGGTGGTGGGCTCGTCGGCGACCAGAATGTCCGGGTCGAGCGCCAAGGCGGCGGCGATCAGCGCGCGCTGGCGCTGGCCGCCGGACAATTCGTGAGGGAGCTGGCGGGCCTTGAGCTCCGGGTCCGGCACGCCCACCCTGCGCAGCAGCTCGGCGGCGCGGGCGGCGCGCTCGCCCCGGCGCACGGCGCCGTGCACGAACAGGCCCTCGGTGACCTCGCTGCCGACCGTCTTCAGGGGATCGAGCGAGACCAGGGCGTCCTGAAGCACATAGCCGATGGTCCTGCCGCGCAGTGCCCGCCACGCCCGCTCCGATTGGCCGATCACATCGCGGCCCTGGATGCGCAGCCGCTCGGCCTCCACCCGCGCGCCCCGGCCGGCGAGGCCGATGAGGGCGCGCGCGGTGACGCTCTTGCCGGAGCCGGATTCGCCGACGATGGCGAGGCAGCGGCCGGCGTGAAGGTCGAATGAGACGGACTTCACGGCCGGCGGCCGGTCCGCCCGGCCGAAGCCGACGCGCAGCGCCCGCACCTCGACCAGCGGGACGGCCGGCGGCGCGGCGGGTCGGGGGATGTGCGCGGTACGGTCGGCAGCGGGATCAGCAGTGCGCATGGGCGGGCCCTACTTGCCTTCCAGCCGGTCGCGCAGGTGGCGGCCGAGCACGGTGACGGCCAGGGCGAAGCCGACGATGGCAAGCCCGGGCATGAGTTCCAGCCACCAGGCGCGGATGGCGTAGTTGCGTCCCGCATCCAGCAGCGCCCCCCATTCCGGCGAGGGCGGCGCGACGCCGAGGCCCAGGAAGGCGAGGCCCGAGGCCCAGACGATGGACTGGCCCACCCCGAGCGTCATCAGCACCACCAGCGGCCGCAGCGCGTTGGGCACGATGTGCCTGAGGGCGATGCGCCAGGGCGGATGGCCGAGCACGCGCGCGGCCTCCACATAGCCGGCGCCCTTCACCGCCAGCACCTGGCCGCGAATCATCCGCGCGTAGCCGGGCGCCGTGCCGACGCCCACCGCCACCACCTGGGTGGTGATGGAGGTGCCGAACACGGCCAGGAACAGGAGCGCCAGGAACAGGGTGGGGAACGAGAACAGCACGTCGAGGAACCGGGCGATCACCAGATCCACGTCGCCGCCGGCGAGGCCGGCGGTGAGCCCGAAGGCGAGCGCGATGGCAAGGCTCAGGGCGGTGGCGGCAAGACCCAGCGCGAGCGACTGGCCGGCGCCGGCGATGACGCGGGAATAGAGGTCGCGCCCGGTCTGGTCGGTGCCGAACCAGTGGTCGGGGGAGGGCGGCAGCAGGATCGCCTTGAGGTCGATCTTGAACGGCCCGTGGGTCTGCAGCAGGTCCGGCGCCAGCGCGGCGACGAGATAGACCGCCACCACCAGGGCGGCGACCGCCGGCCCCAGGGGCACGCGGCCCAGCCCGGCGAGGCTCCGCCGCAGCAGGGCGCGGGCAACCGCCAGGGGGGGCGGGGCGGCGGGATGGAGGGGGGCGAGGCTCATGACGGGAGTTTCATGGCAGCGCGATCCTGCGGTCCACCAGCCGGTAGATGGCGTCCACCCCCATGTTGATGATCACGTAGGCCGCCGCAGACAGCACCACGATGCCCGACACCACCGGCACGTCGCGGGCCGAGGTGGCGTTCACGAGGATGCCGCCGATGCCCTGGCGGGCGAACACCGCCTCCACCAGCACCGCCCCCGACAGGAGCTTGCCCACCGCCCAGCCGGACAGGCTGATGCCCGGCAGCACCGCATGGCGCAGCACGTGGCCGAGCCGCACCCCAAGGTCGCTCATGCCCCGGGTGCGGGCGGAGGTGACGAACGGCTGTTCCAGCACCCGCGCGAACTCGTCCTGGATCGCCTGGCCGATGAAGCCCGCCAGCGGCAGCGCCAGCGACAGGGTGGGCAGCACCAGGCCGGCGAGGCTGTTGCGCCCCTCCACCGGGAACAGGCCGAGCTTCACCGCGAACAGCACCAGCAGCAGGGTGCCGAGCCAATAGGGTGGGGCGGTGGCCAGCAGGATCTGGGCGCCGGTGGCGAGCCGGGAGGCGAACCCGGGACGTCCGGCGGCGGCCAGCGTCAGGGCGATGGCGATCATCCAGGCGGTGGCCAGCGCGCTCAAGGCCAGCACCACGGTGGGCAGGACCTGTGCCCCGATCACCTCCAGCACCGGCTTGTGCTGGAGATAGGACATGCCGAGATCGCCCACCGCCAGCCCGCCAATATAGCGCAGGTATTGCACGTAGAGCGGCGCATCGAAGCCGTATTGGGCGTTGACCGCGGCGATCTGCTCCGGGGTCGGATTGGTGATGGTGCCGGCGACGATGTTGATGAGGATGACCGCGCGATCGCCGGGCAGCAGGGCCTGCACCAGGAAGGTGAAGCTGGCGGCGACCCAGACCACCGCCACCGCCGACAGTGCCGCCCGCGCGAGGCGGCCGAGGCGGCGCGCCGCCGTGCGCCGGAGGTCGGCGGCGGGGGCGGTGGCCTCCAGCTCGATGTCGAAGATGGACATGCCGCGCGCCTATTTCTCGAGCCAGGCGTCGTGGAACACCGGCTCGCCCACCGCCGGCGACAGCCAGACGTCGTGGAGACGCGGCTGGGAGGCCAGCACCACCGGCAGCACGGTGAAGCCGATCACCGGCGCCTCCTCCACCAGGCGCTTCTGTACCTCGCCGTAGAGCGCGGTGCGGCGGGCGTCGTCGAACGCGCCGTCGGCCTCCTGGATGACCCGCCACAGGTCGGCATCCTGGTAGCGCGAGACATTGTTGGCGTTCTTCCATTCGCCCGCGTCGGGGCGCCACGACACGCGGAAGATCTGGGCGGTGGCGGCGGTCCAATAGGCGGGCTGGATCTCGTAATCGGCCGGGCCGCGATTCTTGCCGGCGTACCAGTCGGCCTGGGTCACCGGCTTCAGCTCCACCTGGAAGCCGGCCTCGCGGGCTTGCTCCTGGATGATCTGCAGGGCCTGGGCGGCGTCCAGGGTGACGTGGGATTGCGAATAGACCACGCGCACCAGCAGCGGCTTGCCGTCCTTCTGGCGGATGCCCTTGGCGTCGCGGGCGGTCCAGCCGGCGGCATCCAGCAGTTCGGCCGCCTTCTTCGGGTCGTAGGGATAGCTGTCGGCCAGGGCCTGCACGTATTCGGGGGCGCTCTGGCTCAAGGCGCCGTTGCCCTCGAACGGGGTCTGGCCCTGGAACGCGGCCTCCACCGCCGCGCGGCGGTCGGCGGCATGGGCGAAGGCGCGGCGCACGCGTGGATCGTCGAACGGCGGGCGCGCCGTGTTGAGCTGGAAGCGCAGCGGCGAGCCGCCGGTGATGTGGCTGACGATCTGGAAATTCTTCTGCGCGTCGGCCCAGTTGACCGCCGGCACGTCGTAGATGACGTCGGATTCGCCCGCCTTCAGCGAGCCGTAGCGCAGGGTCGGGTCCTTCAGGAACTTCCACACCAGCCGCTCGGCATGGGCCGGCCCCTGGTGCCGGGCGGTGGCCGGGGCCCAGGCGTAGTCGGGATTGCGGCGGAACACCACGTCCTGGCCGTGGTTCCAGGTGTCGACGATGAAGGGGCCGGAGCCGACCGGCTGCTCGCAATTGGCCTGCTGTCCGCGGGCCTGGGCGGTGGGCGAAAGGATGATGTGGGTGGCGTGGGTCAGCACGTCGAGGAACGGCTGGTAGGGCTCCTTCAGCTCCACGCGGACCGTGAGCGGGCCGGTGGCGGTGGCGGATTTGAACTGCTCGCCGAAATAGACCACCGAGGCATTGTTGCGGGTGAGCGGGTCCTTGCTGAGCCAAGTGTTGAAATTGGTGGCCACCGCGGCCGCGTCCAGGGGCGTGCCGTCGTGGAACTTGACGCCGGGACGCAGCTCGAACGTGTAGGTGGTCCTGTCGTCGGAGAGGGACCAGCTGGAGGCGAGCCAGGGGTGGATGGCGCCGTCCGCGCCGCGCGCGACGAGATTGTCGCCATACTGGCGCTGCAGGTACCATTGCTGGATCCAGCCGCCGTAGAGGCAGGGTGGCTCCTGGAAATGACCGTAGCGAATGGTGCCGCCGGCGTTCGGCTGGGCTGCCGCCGGCTGGGGCTCGGCCGCCAGCGCCGCGCCGAGGGGTGCCGAGGCGAGCAGGCTTCCCGCCAGCAGGCCGCGGGCCAGCCGGGCGGAAGTGCGGACACGCAACGCGCGGCGCCGCGACGGGACATGGGGCATGTGGACGGGCAAGGCTCTCTCCTGTGCGCCGGCGCATGCGATCACGGTCCCGCCAAATAGTCAATAAATTCGATTGAAATTATATATTATATAGGGGCGCAAGGATGCCACGCATCGTAGCGCCCGTTCCCGGCCCGCGCTTGCCGCAGAGCAGGGGGCAACCCCTCTCCGCAGCGTCGGTGGCGACTTCCGTAAAAATGGCGACATAGAATGTAAATTAAATCAATTGATATTATATTTTTTATGATCCAGGCTCTCGCCCGAAACGGCACGCCGATGCCGCGCCGTGGCCGGCCGGTGACGAGATGTTCGCCGTCCCCGGGGCCGCCCAGGCCGCCGCCGGCCCGGTCCGAGGACAAGGAAATATGCACCCATGCCGGACGATCACCGCCGCCTGCATCTCAACCTGAATTTTCTCAATGCCGGCACCGTGGGGTCGGCCTGGCGCTGGCCGGGCAACGATCCCAAGGCCTTCTTCGATATCGATTATTACATCCGCGTCGCGCAGCTGGCGGAAAAGGGCACGTTCGATTCGGTGTTCCTGGCGGATTTCCCGGCCCTTACCGGCCGGCCGGACTTCGCGCCGTTCCAGTCGCTGGAGCCGACCATCGCGCTCGCGGTCATCTCGGCGCACACCCGTCATATCGGCCTCATCGCCACCATCTCGTCCAGCTTCAACGAGCCGTTCAACATCGCCCGCCGCTTCGCCACCCTCGACCATGCGAGCCGGGGGCGCATCGGCATCAACATCGTCACCTCCGCCGATCGCGGCTCGGCCTTGAATTTCGGCCGCTCCGACGTGGTGCCGCACGCCGAGCGCTATGCCCGTGCCGATGAATTCACCTCCGCCATCAAGGCGCTGTGGTCGAGTTGGGACGACGATGCGGTGATCGGCGACCAGGCCGGCGGGCGCTTCATTGATGTCTCCAAGGTGCGGGAAGTGGGCTTTTCCGGCGCCCATTTCACCATTCGCGGTCCGCTGAACGTGCCGAAGGGGCCGCAGGGCCGGCCGGTGATCGTGCAGGCCGGGGGGTCGGCGGAGGGCACGGACCTGGCCGCCCGGCATGCCGACGCGGTGTTCGCCCTGGCGCACGAGCTCGACGACGCGGTGTCCTATTCCCGCACGCTGCGGGAGCGGGCCGCCGCCCACGGCCGCGATCCGGCTTCGGTGCTGGTGTTCCCGGGCCTCGTCACCATCATCGGCGGAACCGAGGAGGAGGCGCGCCGCCGCGAGCAGGAGATCTGGGACCTGCTGCCGCTGGAACTGGGGCTGGCGCGGCTGGCCGGCACCCTGGGTGTCGACCCGGCCACCCTCGATCCGGACAAGCCGTTGCCGGACGACCTGAAATTGCCGGAAAACGGAATCCAGACCTTCTTCCTCGGCACCACCCGGCTGGCCCGCGCGCACGGGTGGACGGTGCGCGAACTGATCCGCTACCAGCGCGGCGGCACCCATCACCGGGTGGTGGTGGGCACCCCCGAGCAGATCGCCGATGGCATCGAGACCTGGTTCCGCGCCGGTGCGGTGGATGGCTTCAACGTGATGCCGGACGTGCTGCCGTCGGGCCTCGAATCCTTCGTGGACGAGGTGGTGCCGCTGCTGCGTCGGCGCGGCCTGTTTCGTGAGGCCTATGACGGCACCACCCTGCGCGACCATTTCGGTCTGGCGCGGGCCTGAGCGCGGCCGCCGGAGCGGCACGTCGCAAGGGGCAGGCCGGGGCGCGTCGCCGGCTGCCCATGCCCGCCACTCGTCCATGCCCGCCACTCGCCCATGCCCGCCGTCTGGCCCTGCCCGCCACCCTGCGAGTTCGGTGGCGCAGCCTTCGACCGGCTGGGTACGAAGGGGCGCCTGGTGAGGGGGCGGGCTGTCGATGCGGCCCGGCCGGGCCGGGCCGTGTGCGGTCGGGGCGGACGGCGCGCCCTCAGCGATGATCGGCCTCCTTGGCTTCACTCCACCGCCCTGCGGCCAAAGGGGCGGGCCCCCGCGCGGTGCTGGCGCACGACGCGGGAACACCCGATGCCGCGGCGAGGGTGGAGACTGAGGCCACCGCATCCGCCGTGCCTCGTCCGGTGTCGTGCCGTTGCCGCCCGGTCTGTGATTTCATGGCGCGGCGCCGAATCGCCCGCGCGATCCCTGTCCGCGGGACCCCCGCCCGCATCTTCCGGAGACAGCCGATGGTTGACCTTCCCGAGTACATTCCGCCCGCCGTCTGGACCTGGACCAAGGCGAGCGGCGGCCGGTTCGCCAACATCAACCGTCCGGTGGCGGGGGCGACCCACGAGAAGGAGCTTCCCGTGGGCCGGCACCCGCTCCAGCTCTATTCGCTGGCGACGCCCAACGGCCAGAAGGTCACCATTCTGCTCGAGGAGCTGCTGGCGCTTGGCCATGTGGGCGCCGAATACGATGCCTGGCTGATCCGCATCAACGAGGGCGACCAGTTCTCCAGCGGCTTCGTCGCCGTCAATCCCAACTCCAAGATTCCGGCGCTGCTGGACCGTTCGGGGCCGGAGCCGGTGCGGGTGTTCGAATCCGGCGCCATCCTGCTCTATCTGGCGGAGAAGTTCGGCGCGCTGCTGCCGGCCGCGCCGGCGGAGCGGGCCGAGTGCCTTTCCTGGCTGTTCTGGCAGATGGGCAGCGCCCCTTACATCGGCGGCGGCTTCGGCCACTTCTATGCCTATGCGCCGACCAAGATCGAATATGCCATCGACCGCTTCACCATGGAGGCCAAGCGCCTGCTGGACGTGCTCGACCGGCGCCTGGGGGAGAGCGCCTACCTGGCCGGCGACACCTATTCCATCGCCGATATCGCCGCCTTCCCCTGGTATGGCGGGCTGGTGAAGGGCTGGCTCTACGGCGCGGCCGAGTTCCTCTCGGTCGGCGACTACAGGAACGTGCTGCGCTGGGCCGATGCCATCGCCGCGCGGCCGGCGGTGGTGCGCGGGCGCATGGTCAACCGCATCTCCGGGGAGCCTTCCGGCCAGCTGCGCGAGCGTCATGACGCCAGCGATTTCGAGCAGAGGACGCAGGACAAGCTCGGCGACGGCGGAAACTAGGCCACCCCTCGGCCGGTGGCGGGCGGCGGAGCCTCGCCGTCGATCAGGCGCAGGCTCCGCCGCAGGCTCTGCGGCGGCTGGCCATAGAAGCGCAGGAAGGCGCGGCGCATGCGGTCGCGATCGGCGAAGCCGGTTTCGCGGGCCACCAGGTCCAGGGCATGGCGCCCGTCTTCCAGCATCAGCCGGGCCGCCTCGAGGCGCAGCCGCTCCACCGCCTTGGCTGGCGACTGGCCGGTCTCGTCCCGAAACACCCGGCTGAACTGGCGCGGGCTGAGGCTGGCGGCTCCCGCCAGCTCCTCCACCGTGAGCGGATTGCGCAGGTGCTCCTTGGCATAGGCCAGGGCGCGCTGCACCCGGTCGGACCGGGGCGCCATCTCCAGCAGCGCCGAGAATTGCGACTGGCCGCCCGGCCGCCGGTGATAGACCACCAGCTTGCGCGCGATCGCGCGGGCGAGCGCCGCGCCGTGATCGTCCTCGATCAGCGCCAGGGTCAGGTCGATGGCCGCGCTCATGCCGGCGGAGGTCCACACATTGCCATCGCCAACGAAGATGCGATCCGGCTCCACCCGGACGGCGGGAAACCGCTGTTGCAAGGCGGCGGCATGGGCCCAGTGGGTGGTGGCCGCGCGGCCGTCGAGCAGGCCGGCTTCCGCCAGCGCGAAGGCGCCGGTGCACAGGCCGGCCACGCGGCCTCCGCGCGCGCCGGCGGCGGCGATATAGGCGCGCACGGCGGGGGGCGGGGCGCGCGGCGCCAGCTCGCCCACGACCATCAGCGTGTCGGGCGGCTCCGCCGCCAGGGGCGCGGTCTCGACGCGCACGCCGAGGGAGGTGCGCACCGGCCCGCCGTGCTCCGACATGACGGCGATGCGATAGGCCTCCAGTCCCAATTCCATGTTGGCGAACTCGAATGCCGACATCGCCGCCAGCCCCATGACCTGGACGCCGTCCCCCAGGATCACTCCGACCTGTCGCATCGCCTGCTCCGCCTGTGTGCGTCCCGTCTCATATTGCCGGTTATATGGAGTTCGAGACGCCCTGGTCCAGCGGCGGCCGCCGCGTGCGGGACGCGCCGGCGCTACAGGGGGTCGAGGAACTCCAGCCGCAGCGGGGCGCCGAGCAGATCATCGAACCGTGCCGCGAGGCCGGTGAATGCGGGACCGGCGGCGTGGGCTTCGAACGCCTGCTGGTCGCGCCAGCGCTCGTACATCACCACTGTTCCGGAGGCCTGCGCCAGCAGGTGGGCGCGATAATCCAGGCACCCGTCCTCGGCCAGCACGGCGGGCAGGATCGCGGTGATGGCGGCGATAAGGGCCGGCTCGGCGCCGGGCCTTGCCTCCAGATAGGCGATGAGGGTGACGGTGTCGGCGGTTTCAGGAGTGGTTTCATCGGTCATGGCGGCCTCTCCGGGATCGGCGCGGTGACGCGGCGCGTGTCCTGCCGCGCCGTGTCCCGGGTTTCTGCGCGGATGACGGTCGGCGCGGACGCCGGTCCGGTCAAGGGCCGGGGCCGCCCGTTGGGCCCGGCTCAGTCCTCGAAACCGGCGAGCACCGTCTTGCCGATGGCTGAGGCGCTTTCCTGGCGGGCATGGGCGAGCTTGAGGGTCGCGGCCGAGATGGGGCGCAGCACCTCGCGGCGGGTGGACACGATCAGCCCCTCATCCACCAGCGCCGCCACCTCGCTCAGCAACCGATGCTGCTCGATCATGTCGGCGGTGGCGAACATGGGCCGGGTGAACATCAGCTCCCAGTGCACGGAGATGGATTTGCGCTTGAAGGGCACGATGTCGAACCGGGCCGGATCGTCGATCAGGGCCAGCCGGCCCTGGGGCGCGATGAGGGCGGGATAATAGGCGAGCTGCCGCTCGCTGCCGGTCAGGCTGGCCACCAGCTCCACTTCCCGATGGCCGAGGGCCTCCAGTTGCGCATCGAGCGGCGCATGGTGGTTGATGACATGGTGCGCGCCCATGCGGCGGACCCAGTCCACGCTGTCGGGCCGGGAGGCGGTGGCGATGATCGTCAGCCCGGTGAGCCGGCGGGCGAGCTGGATCAGGATCGAGCCGACGCCGCCGGCGCCGTTCACCACCAGCAGGGTGCCGCCGCCGGTCTTGCGGCCGTAGGGCACGCCGAGCCGGGTGAACAGCAGCTCCCAGGCAGTGATGGCGGTGAGGGGCAGGGCCGCCGCGTCCTCCCAGCCGAGGCGCGCCGGCTTCAGCGCGGCAATGCGCTCGTCCACCAGGGCGAAGGCGGCATTGGTGCCGGGCCGGGTGATGTCGCCAGCGTACCACACCGCGTCGCCGGGGCGGAACAGGCTCACCTCGGCGCCCACCGCCTCGACGATGCCGGCGGCGTCCCAGCCCAGGATGCGGGGCTGTCCGGCCTCCGGCTGCGCCGTGGCGCGCACCTTCACGTCAACGGGGTTGACGGAGATCGCCTTCACCTCGACCCGCAGGTCGCGCGGGCCCGGAACGGGCATGGGGAGGTCGAGATCGACCAGCGCGTCGGCGCGGTCGATGGGGCCGGGGGTGTAGTAGCCGATGGCTTTCATGCGCGGCGCTCCAGGGTCTGTCGTGGTGGCGGCACCATCCACCTGGCCGGCGTGGGGCGCCACCGCCAACGCCGTATATGGCGCATGCGCGGATGAATGGCGCCGCCGGGCTCAGACCCGGTCGGGAACCGTCTGCTCCAGATGGGCGAGCAGCAGCCTGAGGCGCGGCAGGTTGCGCAGATCGCGATGGTAGCCCACGAACACGTCCTTGTCGGGTGGGGCGCCGTGGTCGTCGATCCGGGTCAGGCCGGCGCTGGCGGCGAGGCGGTGGGGAAGCACCGCCAGCCCCGCGCCCTGCCGGCAGGCCAGCGCCTGAAGTGCGCGGCTGTTGCTGCGCAGGCTCACCGTGGCCTCGGGCAGGTGGTGGCGCAGCCAGCGCATGTCCGCGGCGGCATCCAAACTGGTCTCCAGGGTGATGAGGCGATGGCCCCGCCCATGGGGCTGAGGCCGCGGGGCAGGGATGCCCGGCAGATCCTCCGCCGGCGCCGCATAAAGGCCATAGCCGACGGTGGTGAACCGGCGCTGGACGATGTCCGGCGAGGCGAACGGCCGGAAGCGGAACACCAGGTCAGCCTCGCGCCGGTCGAGGTCCAGCAGCCGCGCTTCGGCCGCCAGCTCGAGTGTCAGGCCGGGGTGGCGCGCGGTGAAGGCGGCGAGGGGAGCCGCCAGCACATGATGCAGGAACCATTCGGACGAGGACACCTTGAGCGTGCCTTCGAGCGCCTGCTCGGTCCCCGCCAGGAAGCGGCCCAGCGCCTGCGCCTGGTCCTCCATCCGGCCGGCGATGTCGCGCACGCGCATGCCGTCCTCGGTCAGCACCAGTCCGGCGGGGGTGCGCTGGAACAGGGCGAGGCCGCAGGCGTCCTCCAGCCGCTTCAGCCGCCGCCCGGCGGTGGGCTGGCTCAGGCGCAGCCGCGCCGCGGCGGCGGTGAGCGAGCCGTCCCGGGCGATGGCCAGGAAGACGCGCAGATCGTCCCAGTCGATCCGGGGGTGGTCCAAGGGCGCGGCCTCCTGACGGGCGGGGTCGCCTGTGGCGGCCCGGGGCTGTGCGGTTGCCGTGGGCTTTATACCATCGGCCCCGGTCTTCGAGCGGTGCCAAATGGGTCCACTCAAGCGCCGCGCGGGCTTGACCAAAGGCCCATGAGCCAAGCTCATGGGCCTTTGGCATTCGCCGTGTCGCCCGGCCGGCGAAAGCGGCCGCATCCGGATCAGGCGGTGCGGTGCGTCGCCGCCGCCGCCAGCAGCATGCCGCCCATCACCAGGGCCAGCCCGGCCAGGAACACGCCCGAGAGGTGGCCGCCGAGGACGAGGGTGGATGCCAGGATGCCCACCAGCGGCACCCCGAGGGTGAGATTGCCCATGGCAAAGGTGCTGATCCGCCGTCCGTGCTCGGCCGAGATGACGAAGCAGGCCGAGGTCGCCACCGGGCCGATGAAGGCCAGCAGCTGCAGCAGCGGCGGGTCAAAGGCAATGCCCGTGGGCGGCCCCTCCAGGGCCCAGGCCACGCCGGCCAGCGGCACGCTCGCCAGCAGCATCTGCCAGGGGGCGAGGGCGAGCGGCGAGGCGGTCCAGCGGTGACGGCGGATGTGCAGGATCACCACCGACCAGCAGATGGCGCCGACGAGAAGGAAGGCCCCGCCCATGAGCGCCGGGCCGCTGGTCCAGTCCATCTCCAGCGGCGAGCAGATGAGGGCGATGCCGGCAAGCCCCGCTCCAAGCGCGGCCACCTGCAGCCGGGTCGGCGCCTGCCGGAGCAGCAGCCAGGCAGCGAGCACTCCCCAGAGCGGCGTGGTGTAGGCCAGCAGCACCGCATGGCTGGTGTCGGTGGCGGTCATGGCCACCATGCCGAGACCGGTGAAGGCCATCATCTGCAGCAGCCCCATGCTGGCGACGATGGGCCAGTCGGCCCGGGGCGGCAGGCGCAGCGCGCCACGGGCCGCGACGAAGCCGAACAGGCACAGGGCGGCGGTGGCGAAGCGCAGCGTCGCCAGCCACAGCGGCGGCACCGCCTCGAGCGCCAGCTTCGTGGCCGGCCAGCTCACGCCCCACAGCACCACCATCACCCCCAGCCAGGCCATGCTGTCGGCTCCGGCGGGGTGCGCGGCCCGCCGCGCGTGGCCGGGTGCACTCGCCAGAGCAGTTTCCCGAACGGTGGTCGGCCCAACACTTCGCCGAGCGTTCGGCAGCGGGTTCAGACGGGAGGTGCGCCCGGTGTGGTTCTCCCGGGCGGCGGCGCCGTGGGTGCAGTCGTCGTGGGTCACGCTCATCCGGCCGGTCTCCCCCGTGCGCCGTGGTGTGGCCACAATAGGAGGGTGCAGCGCGAGAAACTGGTCTTCCTTGGTTGACGCTGACGTTAGTTGCGGAGAATTTGACCGGAAAATCTCATCATAGGGGAAAATATGTCCCACGACCGCGACCTGCTGGATGACGCCAGCCTGCGCATCCTCGACGCGCTGCAGCAGAATGCCGAGCTGAGCAATGCGGAGCTGGCCGAGCAGGTGGGCTTGTCGGCCTCGCCGTGCTGGCGGCGGGTGGCGGACCTGAAGGCGCGCGGTGTCATTCGCGGCGCGGTGGCGCTGGTGGACCCGCTGAAGCTGGGATTGGCGGTCAACGTGTTCGTGCACGTGACGCTGAAGCAGCAGGACAAGCCGTCGCTGGAGGTGTTCACCAGTGCCATCCGGCGCCGGCCGGAAGTGATGGAATGCTACCTGATGACCGGGGAGGCCGACTTCCTGCTGCGGGTGGTCATCGAGGACCTCATCCGCTACCAGTCGCTGATGCTGGACTGCCTGACGCAGATTCCGGGCGTGGCGAACATCCGCTCCAGCTTTGCCCTCGACCAGGTGAAGTACACCACCGCCTTGCCCACCGGGCACCTGCGCGGGTGAGGGGCGCGCGGCCTCCGCGAAAAAAAGACCCGGCCGCCGCTCGGGAGGAGCCTCGGCGGCCGGGGCCGCGTCAATAGACGCTGGCGTAGATGCCTTCGATGTCGGCGCGGGTCATGTCGCGCGGGTTGCAGGCGATGAGCCGGCGAATGCCGGTGTCCACTTCCTCCGCCATGGAGGGAATGGCGTCCTGCGGCACCCCAAGTTCGCGCATGCGGATTTCCAGGCCCATGGCCGGCACCAGGGTCTCGATGTCGTGCACCAGCGCTTCCGCCGCCTCGGCGTCGGAGGCGAAGACGCGGCCCGGCAGGGTCTGGCGGGCCAGCTCCGCATAGAGCGGGGCGGCCGCCGGCAGGTTGAAGCGCATGATCGGCGCCATGACGATGGCGTTCGAATGGCCGTGGGGGACGTGGAAGCGCGCGCCCAGCGGATAGGCCAGCGCATGGATGGCGGCCACCGAGGCGTTCACGAACGCCATGCCGGCCAGCAGCGAGCCCTGCAGCATGGCGGCGCGGGCCTGCACGTTGCCGCCGTCCTTCACCGCCACCCGGATGTTGGCGGAGAGCAGCTGCAGCGCCTTCACCGCCAGCGCGTCGGCGAGCAGGTTCTTGGCGGTGCGGCTGGTGAAGGCCTCGATGGCGTGCACCATGGCGTCGAGGCCGGTGGCGGCGGTGATGCGCGGTGGCAGGCCGAGGGTCAGCTCTGGGTCGAGCAGCGCCACGTCCGGCAGCAGCTGCGGCGCATAGATCGCCTTCTTGCGGCCCTCGGCGTCGGTGACCACCGACACCCAGGTGACCTCGGAGCCGGTGCCGGCGGTGGTGGGCACCTGGATCAGCGGCACGCGGGTGCCGGTGGCGAGGTTGGTGCCGTACATCTCGGCGATGGGCTGGTCGGACTTGACCATCAGCGCCACCAGCTTGGCGGTGTCGAGCGAGGAGCCGCCGCCGATGCCGATGATGCCGTCGGCCGCGAACGCCTTCGCCCGCTCCACCGCCGCCAGCACCACCGACACCGGCGGATCGGCCGCCACGTCGGCGAATACGTCCACGGCAATGCCGGCCTCGGCCAGCGCCGCCGTGGCGATGCCGGCGAAGCCTAAAGTGACGATGCCGGGATCGCAGACGATGAGCACGCGGGTGGCGCCCAGCTCCTTGGCCAGGGCGCCGAGGCGCTTCAGGCCGCCGGCTTCGCTGACGATGCGGCGCACGCTTCTGAACGTATAGTCCATTCTTCTATCCAGACGATCGGATGTTGTCGGAAGGTGGAGAACGCCGCGCGTCAGCGGATGCCGCCGAGGCACATGTACTTGATCTCCACGAAATCATCGACGCCGTACTTGGAGCCTTCGCGCCCGACACCGGATTCCTTGATGCCGCCGAACGGAGCCACCTCGGTGGAGATGATGCCCTCGTTGATGCCCAGGATGCCGTATTCCAGCGCCTCGGCGACGCGGAAGATGCGGCCGATGTCGCGGGCGTAGAAATAGGCCGCGAGGCCGTACTGGGTGGCGTTGGCCAGGCGGATGGCCTCGTCCTCGGTCTCGAACTTGAACAGCGGGGCCACCGGGCCGAAGATCTCCTCGGAAAACAGCTCCATGTCGGTCGACACGTCGGTGAGCACGGTGGGCTCGTAGAAATTGCCGCCCAGGGCGTGGGGCTTGCCGCCCACGCGCACGGTGGCGCCCTTTTCCACCGCGTCCTTCACCAGCCGGTCCACCTTGGTGAAGCCCTTGGCGTTGATGAGCGGGCCGGTGGTGACGCCGGCGGCGGTGCCGGCGCCTACCTTCAGCGCGGCGACGGCGGCGGTGAGCTTCTCGGCGAAGGCGTCATAGACGCCCGCCTGCACCAGGATGCGGTTGGCGCACACGCAGGTCTGGCCGGCATTGCGGTATTTCGACATCATGGCCCCGGCCACCGCCGCGTCGAGGTCGGCGTCGTCGAAGACGATGAAGGGGGCGTTGCCGCCCAGTTCCAGGCTCACCTTCTTCACGGTGCCGGCGCACTGCGCCATCAGCAGCTTGCCCACCGGGGTGGAGCCGGTGAAGGAGAGCTTGCGCACGATGGGGTTGGCGGTCATCTCCCCGCCCACGGCGGCGGCCTGCAGGGTGGGCACCACGTTGAACACGCCGGCGGGAATGCCGGCGCGCTCGGCCAGCTCGGCCAGCGCCAGGGCGGACAGGGGGGTATCCTCGCCGGGCTTCACCACGGTGGTGCAGCCGGCCGCCAGCGCCGGCGCCACCTTGCGGGTGATCATGGCGTTGGGGAAGTTCCAGGGGGTGATGGCGGCCACCACGCCGATCGGCTGCTTGATGACGATGATGCGCTTGTCGGCGCCGTGGCTCGGGATCACATCGCCATAGATGCGCTTTCCTTCCTCCGCGAACCATTCGATGAAGGAGGCGCCGTAGGTCACCTCGCCGCGCGCTTCCGCCAGCGGCTTACCCTGCTCGGCGGTCATGATCTGCGCCAGGTCTTCCTGGGCGGCGGTGATCAGCTCGAACCACCGGCGCAGGATGGTGGCGCGCTCCTTGGCGGTCTTGGCGCGCCACGCCGGAAGGGCCCGCTCCGCCGCCTCGATGGCGCGGCGGGTCTCGGCGGCGCCGAGGTCCGGCACGTCGGCGAGGGGGGAGCCATCGGCGGGGTTGGTCACGGCGAAGGTCTTGCCGCTGTCGGCGCCCACCCAGGCGCCGTCGATATAGGCCTTGTCGCGCAGCAGGGCGGTGTCGGAGAGGGTCGGGACGGGCATGGCTCGAAAAGCCTCCTCGGCAAATCTTGGAACGGGCGAAGGTCGCGGCGTGCGCGCCCGCCTGGGATGGGGTGCGGGCCGCCCCGCGGGGCGGGGGCGGCCCGTTCAGCTCATGGCGCCGGGCGCCTCACAGCACCGACTGGTAGATGGCGAAGGCATCGTCGAGGGTCACCGGGCGCGGATTGTTCATCAGCAGCCGTTCCACCTTCATGGCGTCGACGGCGAGGCGCTGCAAGTCGTCCGCCACCACCCCCACCTCGGCGAGGCGCTGGGCGAACGGCATGCGCGCGACCAGCTCCTGCATGAAGGCGATGAAGGCGTCGGCGGCCACGTCCACGCTGGCGAACACCCGGTCCGGCAGCACCACGCCGGCCAGCTCCGCATAGAGCGGGGCGGCGGCGGGCTTGTTGAAGTGCAGCACCGGCGTCAGCACCAAGGCGTTGGAGAGGCCGTGCGGCACATGAAAGTGCCCGCCGAGCGGATAGGCCAGCGCGTGCACCGCGGCCACCGGTGCGTTGGCGAAGGCCATGCCGGCCAGCATCGAGCCCTGCAGCATGGCGGAGCGGGCGGCGATGTCGCCGCCGTCGGCGATCACCCGATCCATGTTGGCGGCGAGCAGGCGCAGGGCCTGGAGGGCGAGGGCGTCGGAGACGGCGTTCTTCTTGTGCCTGCTGGTGAAGGCCTCGATGGCGTGCACCATGGCGTCGATGCCGGTGGCCGCGGTCACCGGCGCCGGCAGGCCCACGGTCAGGCTGGCGTCGAGCACCGCAATGTCGGGATAGAGCAGGGGGCTCACCACCCCCTTCTTCTCGTGGGTCGGGGTGGTGACGATGGAGATGGGGGTCACCTCCGACCCGGTGCCGGCGGTGGTGGGCACCTGGATCAGCGGCAGGCGCGGCCCGCGGGCGAGGCCGATGCCGTAGATGTCGGCCAGCACCTGCGGCGCGCCCAGCAGCAGCGCCACCAGCTTGGCGGTGTCCATGGAGCTGCCGCCGCCGAGGCCGATGATGACGTCGGCGCCGGCCGCGCGCGCCACTTCCACGGTGGCGAGAACGACGGTCTCCGGCGGATCGGCCTGCACGTCGGTGAACAGTTCCACCGGCTGGCCGGCGGCGGCAAACGCCTCCAGCACCGGCGCCAGCACGCCGGATTTCACCAGCCCGGCGTCGGTGACGATCATGGGTTTGCGGGCGCCCAGCTCCGCCGCCAGGGCGGGCAGGCGGGTGGCGCCGCCGACCTGCTGGATCACGTACGGGGTGGTTTCGAAGGTGAAGTTCAAGGTCATCGCGATTGCCATGGAAACGAGGGCGGGGGCGGCTTCAGTGGCTGGTCACCACGCCGCGCTCGATGTTGAACACCTGGTCGACGAGATCGGAGGAGTGGGTGGCATCGGATTCCGATAGCAGCACGCACAGGCCTTCGCTGCGCAGCTTGCCGATGACTTCCGTCAGGCGCCGCGACAGCACCGGGGCCACGCCCTCGAACGGCTCGTCCAGCAGCAGCAGCCGCCGGCCGGGCATCAGCGCCCGCCCGAGCGCAACCAGCTTCTGCTGGCCCCCCGAGAGCTGGAGCGCCTTGCGGTCGCGATACTGGGCGATTTCCGGCATCAGCGAATAGATCCATTCGAGGCGCGCCGGCGCATCCTTGAGCCTGTTGGCCCAGGCCGGCATGAGGATGTTCTCCTCCACCGTCAGGGTGGGAATAAGGCGGCGATCCTCCGGCAGGTAGCTGATGCCCATGGAGGCCCGCACATGGGCCTCGCGGTCGCCGATGGAGGTGCCGTCGAACACGATCCGTCCCGACAGGGCGGTGAGGCCCATGATGGCGCGGATGAGCGTGGTCTTGCCGGCGCCGTTGCGGCCGATCAGGCCCACCATGCTGCCCGAGGGGATTTCCAGGCTGACATCGCGCAGGATGGGAATGCCGGCGATGGAGACGTCGAGATTGGAGATGGACAGGGTCATGCGCTGGCGCTCCCCTCGCGCGCGGCCGCCGGCGCGGCGCTCTTGTGGCTTGCCGATGAATGGTCCGAATGCCCGGTCACCAGCTCGCGCACCCGGGCGTCGGCGAGCACCGCGTCGGGCGGGCCGTCGGCGATGATCTCGCCGCTGTAGAAGGCGAGGATGCGCGACACGTAGCGGCGCACCACGTCCATGTCATGCTCCACGAACAGCACGGTCAGGCCATGGTGGCGCACCGCCGCCATCACCGTGTCCATGAGGTCGCCCTTTTCGTCGACGCTGACGCCGGAGGTCGGCTCGTCGAGCAGCAGCATTTTCGGGTTGCCGATCATCGCCATGGCGATGTCGATGAGCTTGCGCGAGCCCTGCGGCACCGCGGTGACGCGGGCATCGCGATAGGCCGACACCTTGAACTCGGCCAGGATCTCCTCGGCCTTGGCCACCCGCGCCTTGGTGTTGAGCGCGCGCAGGAACGAGGGGCGCGGGCTCTCGGCTGCGGCCAGCGCGATGACGAGGTTGTCGAGCACGGTCAGCTCGGGGAAGAGCTGCGCCACCTGGAACGAGCGGGCAAGGCCGGCGCGGGTGATGGCGCGCGGGGCAAGGCCGAGGATCGCCCGCCCGTCCATCAGGATCTCCCCCGAGGTGGGCGGCAGGTAGCCGGTGACCATGTTGATGAAGGTGGTCTTGCCGGCGCCGTTGGCGCCGATGACGCCGACGATCTCGCCCTTGCCGATCTTGACGTCGAGGTCCTTGGCGGCGGTGACGGCGCCGAACGTCTTGTTCAGCTTCCGGGTCTCGAGGATCGGGGTGATGCTCGCGCTCATGCGCCGACGCCTCCGGTGCGGGCTTTGGTGGACGAGGTGGGGGCGGGCGGCGCCTCCGCCCGGCGGCGGGTGAACAGGCTCCACAGGCCCTTGGGCAGGAACACGACGATGCCGAGCAGGGTGAAGCCCAGGATCATCTGCCAGCCGTTGGGCACGAACTCGATGGCGTAGGTGCGCACCAGGGCGAACACGATGGCCGCCAGGAACGGCGCCAGCACGCTGCCGGTGCCGCCGAGCAGGGCGATGAACACGAACTCGCCCGAGGTGGTCCAATAGGCCATGTCCGGGTCCACGTGGCCGGTGGCCAGCGCGGTGAGCCCGCCGCCGAGCGCCGACACGGCGGCGGCGATGACGTAGTTGGCATATTGGATCCAGCGCGGCGACAGGCCGAGGAACTCCACCCGCACCTCGTTCTCGCGGATGGCCTCGCAGGTCATGCCCATGGCCGAGCGGTAGTAGCGGTTGAGGAAGAAGGTCACGGCCGCCGCCGCGATCACGGTGAGGATGAACACCGCATGGGTGGCCTGCTCGCCGCCCTCGATGGTGCGGCCGAGCAGGGTCCAGTTCTTCACGTTGAAGCCGTCGGTGGAGCCCAGCTCCTGGCTCTTCACCAGCACCCCGTAAAGGATCATGGAGAAGGCCAGCGACAGCATGGCGAAGAAGATCTCGCGATAGCGCGTCAGCAGCAGGCCCAGCACCATGGCCAGCACCACCGCCGCCACAACGCCGATGGCGAGCAGGGCGAGGCCGGCGTTGATGTTGAGGAACTGGCCGCCCATGCCCACCGCATAGCCGCCCACGCAATAGAACAGGCCCTGGCCGAAGGAGACGAGGCCGGCCTTCATCTGCATCACCACGCCTTGCACCACCAGGGCCTTGGCGAGGGCGACGGTCAGCAGGAAGATCAGCCAGCCGGGCGCCAGCGTGCCGCCGAGCACCAGGACGACCACAAGGCCGATCAATGCGAGTTCAGTCTTGTCGAGGCGCATGTCAGATCTTCCTTGCCAGCGTGCGGCCGAACAGGCCCTGCGGCCGGATGGCCAGGACCAGGGACATGACGCCGTAGATGACGAACAATTCGAACTGCGGCGCGTAGTGCACCGCCGCCGCGCGGGAGAGGCCCAGCAGCAGCGCGCCCACGGCGGCGCCCTCGATGGACCCCATGCCGCCGACCACCACCACGGCGAACGCCAGCACGATCACCTCGACGCCGATGCCCGGCACCACCGAGATGGAGGGCGCGGTGAGCGCGCCGGCCAGGGCGCCCAGCGTGGTGCCGATGAGAAAGGTGAGGGTGAACATGCGCTTGACGTTCACGCCCATGGCCCGGGCCACTTCCCGGTCGTGGATGACGGCGCGCAGGATCTTGCCGAGGTTGGTGCGCTCCAGCCAGCCCCACAGGGCAAGCCCCACCGCCACGGCGATGCCGATCAGCACCAGGTCATAGTTCGACACCTTGAGCCCGGCGATGGTGGAGCGGCCGAGCGCGGTATAGGGCTGATAGGCGAAATAGGGATTGACGCCGAAGACGATCTTCATGGCGTCCTCGAGGATCAGCAGCAGCGCGTAGGTGATGATGACCATCAGGATCTCGTCGCGCCCGTACATGAAGCGCAGCAGGCCGCGTTCCACCAGCGTGCCCACCAGCAGGCCGGAGAGGAGAGCGCTGCCGATCAGGATGGCGAAGCTCACGGCGGCCGAGCCGGTGCCGTCGGCGAAATACCAGCCGATGGCGGTCGCCGCGGTGTAGGCGCCGATGGCATAGAACGAGCCATGCGCCATGTTGAGGATGCGCATGACGCCGTAAATCACCGTCAGGCCGGCGGCGACCAGGAACAGCCAGGACGCGTAGATGGTGCCGTCGATCAATACGGCGAGAAAGCTCAGCATGGGATCGCATCCGTCATTGGGGCGGAGTGGAGCCGGCGGCGGGCGCCGCCGGCTCCGGGGCATCGGGATCAGGGCCGGTCAGGCGATCCCGATCGGTGATGCCGCGCTCAGGTTGAGGGCCTCAGTTGCCAACCTCAGTTGCCAGCCTCAGTTGCACTTGGCACCGGGGAAGCCGGCCTTGATCCACTCGTCGGAGGTGGTGCCGTCGGGCGGGGTCACGCAGTCGCCGGCGAAGGTCAGGATGTTCTCGATCGAGGCCTTGCCGGTCTTGGGATCGTACTTGTAGGTGCCGTAGGAGATGGACTGCACGGCTTGGTGGCCATCGGCGCGGTCCATCTTGGCGGTGCCGGAGACGGATTCGAAGGTGGCGCCCTTGAAGGCGTCGGCGATGGCATCGGCGGTGGGCACGGTGCCGTTGACGCCGCCCGCCTTGTCGGCGGCGGCCTTCAGGCCGAGGATGGCGTGGGCCATCTTGGTGGCCGGATAGGTCGGGGCCATGCCGTAGGCGTCGGTGTAGGCCTTCACGAACCACTGGTTCAGGGTGTTGTCGGGCGCGAAGGCGCCGAACGGGCCACGGGCGCCGATGATGGTGCCGTTGGGGGCCTGGTCCTTGAAGCGGTCGAGGGCGGATTCACCGCAGGTCAGCAGCGCGGTGGCCTCGTCGAGCAGGCCGCGGGCATTGGCCTGCAGCATGAAGGCTTCCATGTCGCCGCCCCAGAAGCTGGAATGCACGATCTCCGGCTTCTTCACCGCCAGCGCCGAGATTTCCGCGCCATACTGGCCCTGGAACACCTTGGGCATCTGGCTCTCGACGATCTTCGCCTTCGGCATCAGCTGCGCCAGGGACAAGGTGAAGTCGTGCCAGGAATCCTGGCCCCAGGCATAATTCTGCTGGATGCCGGCGACCCGGGTGACGTTGGGCTTGGTGGCGGCCAGGTAGCGGACCGCGCCGATATTGTCGACGGCGGCGTCGAGGCCGGTGCGGAAGGTGTACTTGGGCTTGGTGGCGTCGGTGAACAGGCGCGAGGTGCCGCAGTCGTAGAACACGGTCAGCGCCTTGAGCTCCTCGGCCACCGGGGCGACCGCGAGGCAGTCGCCGGAGGAGATGTAGCCGATCACGGCGTCCACCTTCTGGCGCTGCACCAGGTTGCGGAACTCTTCCACCTGCTTGGTGGCGCCGCCGGCCTCGTCGATGATGACGGCCTCGATCTCGGCGCCGTTGATGCCCTTGGTGTTGTAGGGGGCGGGCACCACGCCCTTGTTCAGCCCTTCCACCACCACCTTGGCGGCATTGGCGGAGGGAATGCCGAAGGGACCGGCGGCCGGGCCCGACAGGAAGGTGACGATGCCGAGGCGGAACTTGCCGTTCTCGGCGGCGGCGGCGGCGCCGGTCATCAGGCCGCTCGCCAGGGCGAGCGCGGCCACGCCCGCCGCGAGGCGGCCGGTGACGTGTTTCGTCACGGACTTCTGTGTCTTCACTTGACGTTCTCCCTTTTGGGTCTGGTTGTCATTGCGTGGGACGGGCGGCGTCGCGCCGGGCCCGCACCAGGCCGGGCGGCGTGCGCAGGTCCTCGGCGTCGTAGGCGCGGATGTGGCCGAGCATCACCTTGGCCGGCGGAAAGCGCGGGTCGGGCACCGGCGTGCCCACCGCCTGCGCCTGCAGGATCTGATGGGTCTCGGGGTCGATGGTGGAGGCGAAGCCCTCCGGGTCTTCCGGCAGGGTGAGGCGCATGCCCTCCAGCGCGGCGATGAGGGCCTTGTCGTCGGTGGCGTTGCCCACCTGCGCCACTGCTTTGGCGATGGCGATGATGCCGGTGTACGCCCCTTCGGCGGCATAGGTGGGGTAGCGTCCCGCCATGGCGCGGAAGTCGGCGACGAAGCGGCGGTTGGCCGGGGTGTCGGGCCAGTTGTTGTGGTGGCGCGCGGACAGGATGAGGCCCGGCGGCGGCGTGGCGCCGAGCTGCACCAGCACGTCGTAATTGGCGCCGGTGTCGAAATTGGCCACCCGCATCTGGGAGAACAGGTCGGTGGCCTGGGCCTGCTTGAGGAAGGCCAGGAAGTCGCCGCCCCACAGCGCCGTCACCACGATATCGGGCTTCAGGTCTTTCAGCGCCTGGATGTAGGAGGAATAGTCCGGCTCGTAGAGCTTGGGCCACAGCTCGGCCACCACCTCATAGTCGAGGCCCAGCGTGTCCATGGCGGCGAGCAGGTCGTCGCGGGAGACGTGGCCATACTCGTAGTCCGGATTGAGGATGGCGATGCGCCGCCAGGGCTGGCTGGCCTTGATGTCGCGCAGGTAGCGCGCGCCCGCGGCGTTGGAGGTCCAGCTGTCGTTGGAGACGCGGAAGTAATGGGGGTGCCCGGCCTCGATGGTGAGGCGGGAGGAAGCATGGTCGGTGCCCACCAGGATGATGGAGCGCCGCCGCGCCAGGTCGCTCACCACCTGGGCCACGCCGGACGAGACCATGCCGCACAGGAAGCGGGCATGGTCCTTGTCGATGAAGTCCTCGGCGAGGCGCAGGCCGTAGGACGACTTGGACAGGTCGTCGTCGATGATGACGCGCAGGCGCGGCGCCGGCAGGCCGGTCACCTTGCCCCCGGCGATGTCGCGCAGGGCGAGGCGGATGCCCTCCACGCTGTCCTCGCCATAGATCGCGGCGCGGCCGGCCATGGGGTAGATGCAGCCCACCACCGCGTCCGCCTCCTCGGCGGAGGCGCCGAGCACGATGCGTTCGGCCTGCACAGGGACAATGGTGCTCGCCAGTATACCGGCGGCGACAACAAGCCCTCTCCAGCCAGGGAGCCTCCCTGTCGTTTTCATGCGCGGACCTCCCTGGCGAGCGAGCGCTCGCATCATTCTTGTTGCCTCAAGTTCAGCAAGGGCCATGCCAGACGTCCGCACCGGCCGGAGCCGTTCAGGAGTCAGGCGTTTTTTGCAGGGGGGGTGAGCGGCCAGCGCGCGGCTGAGCGGAAAGCGCTCCCCTGAGCGGGCGGGGATGAGCGCTTTCCGCTCATCCCCGCCCCGTCGCCCCGGCCGCAGGCGCGTCTGCGCGCGCTTCGCCCGGCTCCCCTTGAGCTCAGCTCTCCTGACCCGGGTGCCGGGCGGCGCTGCCCGGCCCGATCCGCCGCGGCGGGGAGGCCGCCTCATGGCCCGTTCATCGCGCGCTCAACCACGCGCTCTTGGCCCACTGTTGGCCCGCTCTTGGCCCGCTCATGGTCGCTCATGGTCGCTCATGGCGCGCGCTTGGCCGCCGGTGCCCGTTCATCCCGCGCGTCCCCTTGTCCGGTGTGCCGCCTGCCCCTAGGCTGAGGCTTGGCCGGGGCCTCGGCCCCTCCATTCGCCCTGGCACCGCTAAGGACGAACGCATGCGCGCCATTTCGGATATCGACCCGCTGGAACAGGGCGTCGTCAGTGTCCGCCTGTCACCGGGTTGGCAGGTGCCCTTGCCGCCGCTTGTGGAGCTCCTGGATGCGCATTTCGGGGCGGGCTGCCCCAGCACCGGGCTGACGAAGCCGGCCGACGGCGTGGGACTGGCCGGCGACCTGATGCGCGCCGCGCCGGCGCTGTCGGGCCTCGCGCGTGACGCCGCGACGCTGCTGGCGGCGGGGGCGTGCGGCCTGCTCGTCCCCGCGCTCGGCCTCGCCGGGCTGCCGCTGGAGGACAAGCGGAAGATCCTCTATGCCCTGTCGGCCCTCATGGGGACACCCAGCGTCACCAATCCGCGCACCGGGGAGGTGGTGTGGGACGTGAAGGATGCGCGCCGGGAGGCCGCCGGCGATGCCGCCCATCACGGGCGCTATTGGAGCTTCTCGGAAACCAACGACGAAGCCTCCTACCATACCGACACGCAGTATTTTGCTGATCCGGAGCGCTATTTCCTACTTTATTTCCATGAGATCGCGTCATGCGGCGGCGGGGTCAATTCGCTGCGCAGCGTCGAGATGCTCAAGGATGAGATGATGCGGAGCCGGGATGGTCGCGAGGCACTGGCCTTCTTCCATGAGCAGCCGTTGCCCTTCCGCATTCCGACGCTTTTCACCTCCACCGGTCGGCCCGAAACGCGCGAATATACGTTTGCGCCTCTGTTCGGTGCGGACGTATATTGCCGCTATCGGTCCGATACCCTGGAAAAGGGGCTTGAGGACCACCCCGAATACGACACGCCGCAGGCGCGGCGCCACCTCGCCTTCTGGCAGAAGCTGCTTGACGACGGCCCCGGCGAAATTCGCCAAGCCATGCCGCGCGACAGCCTGGTCATCATCGACAATCATCGGGCCCTGCACGCCCGCAGCGCCTTTGAGGATCATCGTCGGCTGGTGGTGCGCGTGCGCTTCCATGCCGCGCCCGGCCGGCTGGACATGCTGCGCGGCTGAGGCCGCCCGCAGGCGGCAGGGCGACGCCCGTCGCACCCGCCGCTTCGCGCCCGGGGAACAGAGCCTTGGGCGCTACAGTCCCAGGCGCTGCAGCCGGCGCTTGAGGGCGTGGCGGGAGATGCCGAGGGTCTCGGCCGCGCGCCCCTTGTGGCCGCTGGCACGGCTGAGGGCTTCCAGCAGCAATTGGCGCTCGGCCTGGTCCATGTGGGCGTCGATGCCGGCGGGGGCGGCCGGCTCCTCCACCGGCGACCGGATGGCGGTGGCGCCGGCGCGCAGTTCCTGCGGCAGCAGGCCCGGCGCGATGGTCTCGCCGGGATAGAGGATGGTGAGGCGCTCGATCAGGTTCTTCAGCTCGCGCACGTTGCCGGGCCAGGCATGGGTGTTCAGCCGCTCGGCGCTCTCGCCCGACAGGGAGATGGGCGCGCAGCCCTCCTGGGCGGCATAGCGGGCGGCGAAATGGCGGGCCAGCACCAAGGCGTCGCCGATCCGCTCGCGCAGCGCCGGCACCGCCACGTTGATGACGTTGAGGCGGTAATAGAGGTCTTCGCGAAACAGGCCCTGGCGCACCAGTGCCGCAAGGTCGCGGTTGGTGGCGGCCACCACCCGCACGTTGCCGACGTGCACGGCGGAGGCGCCCACCGGCCGGTAGGTGCCGTCTTCCAGGAAGTGCAGCAGCTTGGCCTGGAGCGCCAGCGGCACCTCGCCGATCTCGTCGAGGAACAGGGTGCCGCCCTCGGCCAGGGCGACGAGGCCGGTGCGCTTCTGGTGGGCGCCGGTGTAGGCGCCCTTTTCGGCGCCGAACAGCTCCGCCTCGATGAGCTGTTCCGGCAGGGCGGCGCAGTTCACCTCCACGAACGGCTGGTCGGCGCGGCGGCTGCCGGCGTGAATGGCCCGCGCCACCAGCGCCTTGCCGGTGCCGGACTCGCCATGGATGAGGATGCGCGAGGTGCCGCTTCCCGCCACCCGCTCCACCGCCTCGCGCAGGCCGGCCATGGCGGGGCTGGCGCCGATGAGGCTGGCGGTGGAAAGCTGGCGGCCGCGGTGGTACTCGATCTCCTCATGCATGCGCCGCCGGTCGAGGGCCTGGCGGATGCAGTGGAACAGCTCGTCGAGCTCGAACGGCTTGGTGAGGTAATCCACCGCCCCGGCCTTCACCGCCTGCACCGCCGCGCGGGTGTCGCCATGGGCGGAGATCATGATGACCGGCAGCTCGGGCGCCAGCGCCTTGATGCGCGCCAGGGTTTCCATGCCATCCACCTCGGGCATGCGCAGGTCCACCAGCGCAAGGTCGATCTCCTGCGCCCGCAGCACGTCGAGGGCGGCGGCGCAGCCGTTGACGCCGGTGGGCTTCATGCCTTCCTTGCGCAGCGCATAGACCAGCGAGCGCACGAACGGCGCCTCGTCGTCCACCACCAGAATGGATGCGGCTTGCATGGCTGGACAGCTCCTCCTCAGGCCCCCTCCTGGGGGGGCTCCGCCGCGGGAAAGCTCAGGCTCACCAGGGTGCCGACCCCGACCGCGCTCTCGATGCGCATGGTGCCCTCGTTGGCTTCCACCATCTGCTGGCTGATGGTGAGGCCGAGCCCCGATCCGCTGGGCTTGGTGGTGAAGAAGGGGTCGGTGACGCGCCCGAGGTCGGCCCGGGCGATGCCGTGGCCGTCGTCGGCGATCTCGATGACGGTGCACCCGCCCTCGCGGCGCGAGCGGAAGGTCACGGTGCCGCCCCGGGCGCAGGCCTGCAGCGCGTTGAGCCCCAGATTGACCAGGATCTGTTGCATATGGTCTTCGTCGCCCAGCAGGCAGGCGCTGGAATCGCCGGTGGAGGCCAGGTGCACGCCGCGCTCGGCGGCCACCGGCTTCAGCAGGGTGGCGGTGCGGCGCAGCAGTTCGCGCACCGCGAGGTCGCGTCGGGCCGCCGGATGGGGCCGGCCATAGGTGAGCAGGTCGTTCACCACCCGGTTGAGGCGGTCCACCTCGGCTTCAAGGTCCAGCAGCAGCTCGCGGCGGTCGGCGTCCGGCTCGTCGCGGCTGAGGGTCTGCACCGTGGTCTTCATGGTGGCGAGCGGATTGCGCACCTCGTGGGCGACGCCGGTGGCGAACTCGCCCAGCACCGCCATCTTCTCAGTGCGCACGGTGCGGTCGATCATGTCCTTCACCCGCTCGGCCATGGTGTTGAAGGCGGAGGACAAAGCGTTGATCTCGTCGGCCCGGCGGGTGAGCGGCAGGCGATAGGTGAGGTTGCCGCTGGCGACCGCGTGCGCGCCCTCCACCAGCAGGTCCACCCGCCGCCGCATGCGCAGGCCGAGATGGACGAACAGCGCCACCACCACCACCATGATGAGCGCACCGCCGGTGTAGAGCCAGCCCCGGGCCGAGCGCAGGGAGGACAGCACGTCGGGCGAGCGCCGGTCACGCATCAGCCGCCAGCCGGGCATGACCTCCGGCCCCGGGGTGAGGTCCAGGCGCCGGCTCTCGATGGGCCGCCCGGTGGCGTCCAGGATGGCGCCGGACGGTGTGGACAGCAGCATGCGGACGATGGCGCTGGCGTTGGACTTGTCGAGCTGCTCGGTGACCGAGGCGAGGCGCACGTGGAGGGCGACGGTGCCGCCGGCGCCGCTGCCGCTGCGCATGGGCCGGCGCAGCAGGATCCAGCCGGCGCGCCCCGGCTCCGGCAGGGCGGGACCGATGATCTCCACCCCATCCTTCACCACCACCGGCAGGCCGGCGATGGACCAGCCCTGTTCGGTCCAATAGGGCGGGCCGGAGGCGGCCTGCCCGGCGATGGCATGTTTCAGCCGGTCGTCGCCGTCGAAGAACAGGATGCCGTAGAGGTCGGGCACGTCCGCCTCCAGCCGCAGCAGGGCGGCGATGTCGGCGGTGGCGGTGGCGTCGGGGGCGGCCAGGAAGGCGCTGAGGCCGGGATAGTTGGAGATCTTGGCGAGCTGGTACTGCATGGTTTCCAGGAAGGCGGCCATGCGGTTGGCGGTGGCGGCCTCCTGCGCCGACTGGCGCTCGCCCACCAGGGTGGTCTCCAGTTGCTGGGTGAAGCGGTCGTAGAGCGCGCCGACGCTGACCAGCGAGACCGCGAAGATGGTCACCGTCACCACCACGTAGCGCCCCACGACGCTGGACAGGCGCAGGTTCTTGTCGCGCAGGAGGCGGCTCAGGCGCCGAAAGCGGACAGGGACGGAGCCGGCGGACATTTCGATCGGATCTTCACACCTCAAGATCGGCGCACCTAACCACAGGTCGATGCAAAACCAAAACCGCGGTGGGAAACCCCCGTCTCCGGAGCGGGATGCGCCGGTGGCGCAGGTGTGATGACGCTGCGGCACGTCTTGCGTTGATTGTTTGTGCAATCAATGGTAGCGATTTTGGCAATATTCTCGCCTGTAGGGAGGCGCGCGATGGCCAAGATCGTTCTTGATCCGGGGCACGGGGGACACGTGAGGGTCGGCAACTCCAGCCCGAACAACGCGGTGGGTCCCACCGGCCTGCTTGAGAAGACGGTGACCTTGAATCTCGCGCACCGGGCGGAAAAAATCCTGTCCGGGCGCGGTCACACCGTGGTGCTGACCCGCGCCGGCGACGTCAACCTCGGCCTCGCCGATCGCGCCGAGGCCGCCCGCTCCATTGCCGCTCCGGTGTTCGTGTCCATTCACCTCAATGCCTTCAACGGCGCTGCTCAGGGCACCGAGACCCTGTGCGATCTGGTGCACAGCTCGGCATCGGCGAGCCTGTGCCGGGCGGTGCAGAAGCGTCTTGTCGCCGCCACCCACTACAAGGATCGCAACGCGTCGTTTCCGGGCGGCGTGAAGTCCCAGCCCCTGGGGGTGCTCAAGGCGAGCCTGCATCATGCCGATACCGCCTGCTGCCTGGCGGAGGTCAGCTTCATGGACGTCCCGGCCGAAGAGGCGCGCCTGCGGAACGAGGACTATCTCGACCGGCTCGCGCATGCGTTGGCGGACGGTATCGTCGATCACCTCGGCGCCGGCCGTCTCGAGGCCCTTGCGCTGCCGGAGAGCTTCGAGGATGGGTTCACCGCCGAGGGCGGTGTCGCCGCGCCGCTTCCGCCTGAGGATGGTGTGTCGGTGGAGCCGGCCGCGGTGTTCTTTCCGGCCGGGCAGGTCGAAGCGGAATCGAACGATACGAAGGAGTTCAGCCAGGTCGAGATTGGCGACGGCGGGGCGCCGTCCGTGCAGGTGCTGGAATCGCGCGGCAGCACCTGGGCCTTGGAGAGCTTCGACCTGCCCGCGTTCCGCGTCCACATGGCGGCCCTCGGCCTGCGCTACTTCACGGCGGAAGAGTTCCTGGCCCTCGGGGCGAGCCATGCGCCCGGTGGCGCCTGCGCCGGGCTCAATACGCTGCCGCCGCCCAGCCTGTGGGACAACATCCTGGCGACGGCGCGGATGCTGGACGAGATCCGCCACCGGCTCGAAGCCCCCTGCCATATTCTTTCCTGCTACCGCGCGCCGGCCTACAACAGCTGCGTCGGCGGCGAGAGAGGCAGCCTGCACATGCGCTTCAACGCCATCGATTTCCGCTGCGCGCAGGGCACGCCCGCGCAGTGGTGGGAGGTGGCGAAGGCGGTGCGCGCGAGCACCCCGGCCTATGCCGGCGGCATCGGGCGATACGCCAGCTTCGTCCATATCGACACGCGCGGCAGGGACGCCAACTGGTAGGCGCGGGCTGTGATGGGGACGGGCAGGGCGGGCATTCGGCGGTCGGGCGGGTCCGGACCGGGGGCCTTTCGCTGGCGTCCCGCCGCCTCGGGGTGGAACTGGCGTGATCGGGCCGGGCATGCCGGGGGCGGCTCCGGTGGAGCCGATGCCGGGGCTGGTCCGTGGGGACGCTGCCCGCGCGGGTCAGGGAGGAGGGAAGCCGCGGTCCCCTGCTCCTTCCCTTCCCTGCCGTTTTTGGCGGGGCTGGGCGGTCGCGGCGGCCGCGTACGCGGGGCGCCGGCCGGCTCCGGCGGGAGGGGCCGGTGCGCCCCGGGGCTCAGGCCTCGCCGAGTTCCAGGGGGCGGGCGGGGTCGGCGGTCCATTCGGCGAGGGAGCCGTCGTATTCCAGCGTCGCGTCGTAGCCGATCACGGCGAGCGCGAGGGCGCCGAGGGCGGAGGCGACGCCGCCGCCGCAATAGGTCACCACCAATTCGCCGCCGAGCGCCGTGCGCGCCTGGAACCGGGCCCGCAGCTCAGGCGCCGCCCGCAAGGTGTTGTCCTGCTCGTTCAGCAGGGTGACGAATGGCAGGTTGGCGCTGCCGGGAATGTGGCCGGGCCGCGCGCGTGCCGAGATGCGGCCGGTGAAGTCGTCCTCCTGCAGCAGGCAGATGAGCTGCCCCGCGCGCCGGCCCTCGGTGAGGTCCAGCACGTCGCGCGTGGTCGCGACGATATTGACGGGCAGCGGCACCGGATAGCTCGACTTGACATAAGGCGACAGGCCGGCCTCGATCCGGCGCCCCTCGCCCCGGTATTTGCGCAGCCCGCCGTCGAGCACGCTCACGCGGGCATGGCCATACGACCGGAACACCCACCACAGGCGCGCCGCCCACTGGTTGGTCAGGTTGTCGTAGACGATCACATGGGCGTTGCGGGTGATGCCGAGCCGACCGGCCGCCGCCGCGAACTGTGCCGCCGTGGGCCGCGTGAAGGGATAGGGGGCCTGCGGATCGGAAAACTGGGTGAACAGGTCTGCGAACCGCGCCCCCGGTATGTGCCCCTGCCGCTCGTATTCGTCCAGCCCGCTGCGAAACTCGGCCCGCTCCCCCTCCCGGGAGGCCGGCTCAAGGTATACGCTGGCATCGAGGATGACGATGCCGTCGTCCTCCAGGTGATCGGACAGCCAGTCTGTGGAAACCAATGGGAAGTGTTTCGGCATCCTGAAATCCGACCCGAGGCGCGGCGGCGGCTTGCGTTGGTGGAATGACTGAGATAAATTTAGAGTATTAGATTTATCGTTAAAATGAAGATAACGCAAGGAATGCGCGCCGGGCCATCCAGGAATGATGCCGCGACGAGCCTCGATGGCGATCGTACGTCGGACCCCGCCGACCCGCTGGATGCGTCGGGCGAAGGCGCGCGCGCCTCGGCCCGCTACGATGCCTCGCTCAAGGACCTGGCGGTGGCCGAGGTCGACCGGCGGCGTCTCCACAATCCCCAGGATCGGACCATCTATCGCGAGGTGGCGCGCCAGTTCGGTGTCGGCGAGCAGTCGCTGCGCCTGTGGGTGAAGAAGAAGGACGCCATGCGGCTTGGCGAGGAGGGGGACGCGGCCGATGTGGTGGAGCCCGGCCACGGCGAAACCTTGTCGCCGGACCAGATGCGCTCTGAACTGCAGCTCCTGCGCCGCCAGATCCAGAAGCTGCGGACCGAAAACGAGGTGCTGAAGCGCGCGTTTGTCGTCTTCTCCTCCGAGTGGGGCGGCGACAAATAGGCGATGGGGCGGGAGCGCGGATCATCCGCCGGCCCCGGCCCCGGCACCGGTGCGGCGTGAGATGCCGCAAGCCCCTGCTGTCGGGCGGTCTGCATTAAAATATGAATTAGAATTCAATTATAATTCTAATATAAGTTTGCATCTCCACGCACCGAACTCCGCCGCGCAAGGGCTGTTCCCGGCGCGCGCCGGCGCGGCGCATGGGTCCCTGCTCACCTCGACGAGCTGACGGGCGGCGGCCGCGTCGCGAAGCATCCAGCCGCGCGCGATGACCTTCCCCCTTTTTCGGCCCAGCCGCAGGCGGCGACCGGGGCCGGACCTGCCCCGGTCGTTCGGGGCGTCATCCCATCGGCCCCGGTCTTCGACTGGTGCCAGGCTTCGACGGTGCCAAGCGGGTCCGCTCAAGCGCCGCGGGCCTGACCAAAGGCCCATGAGTCAGGCTCACGGGCCTTTGGTCTCAGGCTTCCAGCGGCCGGGCCGGGTCCTGTGACCATTCCGAGAGCGAGCCGTCGTAGACGCGCACCTTCTCGTGGCCGATGGCCCGCAGCGCGAAGCCGTCCACGGTGGCGGCGATGCCGCCGCCGCAATAGGCGATCACGTCGGTTTCCCCGGTGATGCCCCGGGCGGCGAAGGCCGCGCGCAGGGCCTCCGGCGGCTTGAAGCTGTTGTCGGCGGGGTCCACCAGTGCCCCCGCCGGCAGGCTGAGGCTGCCGGGGATGTGCCCGCTGCGCCCGTGCGGGCCCGGGGTGGCGCCGCTGAAATGCCCGGCGCTCAGGGCATTGACGAGGGTGGCGCCGCCGCCCGCCACCGTGGCCAGCACCTCGGGAAGATCGGCGAACAGGCCCAGGGGCCGGGGGGTGAGGGGCGCGGCGGCGGGATAGGCCGGCACCGGGCCGGAGGCGGTGGCGCGGCCGTCCCGCACCCATTTGGCAAGGCCGCCGTCGAGCACGGCGACCCGGGTGAAGCCGATGTCGTTCAGCAGCCACCACACGCGGGTCGCCCAGCCATAGGTGGAGGTCGAATACACCACCACGGTGCTGTCCGCGCCGACGCCGGCGCGGGCGAAGGCGGCGGCCGCGCGCTCCGGATCGAGGCGGGTGAAGTCGAGCGGCGCGCCGGTGTCGGACAGATCGTTCTTGAGGTCCAGGTGGCGCGCGCCGGGAATGTGCGCCTGCTCGAACACCGCGCGGGCCGGCTGGCTCTCGCCGCCGCCGGGGGGCTGGGACAGGCCGGCGGTGGCATCGAACAGCCGCAGCCCGGGGTCGGACAGGTGCTGGGCCAGCCAGTCGGTGGATGCGAGGAAGGATGAAGCGGGTGCGGTCATCGCGGATATTGTCCCTGAAGGGAGCGCCCGGGCGGGAGGCGGCGCCTCCCGCGAGCTTCGGCGCGGGCTGGGGGATGGAGCGGGGTCGGCTCCGGCGGAAGGGGCGGGCGGCTCACGGGCTGCCGGCCGGCGAGCGCGGCCGGGCGCGATGTCCGCTCATTTCGTGGCCGGCGGTGGGATGCAGCCGGAACGCGGTGGGCACCGCCGCCAGCACGATCGCCGCGAGCACCAGGAAGGCGAGGCCATAGTCGCCCCCGGCCGGATCGTGGCGCCCGAACGTCCAGGCCGAGAGGTTGACCACCGTGACCGAGAGCGAGATGCCGAACATCACTGCGAATTGCTGGAAGGTGGTGTTGAGCGAGGTGGCCGGGGCCACCGAGGCACGCGGCAGGTCGGCATAGGCGATGGCCGCCAGCGCATTGAGCTGGATGGCGCGGAAGAAGCCGCCGATGGAGGCGATGAAGGCCAGCAGGCCGACGCTCCATCCCGGCTGGAAGGTGGCGCACAGGGCAAGGGCCAGGCCGCACAGCAGACCGTTCCAGATGATGACGGTGCGAAAGCCGAAATGGGCCAGGATGCGCGCGGTGAAGGTCTTGGTCACGAAGGCCACCAGGCCGCAGGCCAGCAGCACCAGGCCGCTCTGGATGGCGGTGAAGCCAAGGCCGAGCTGCAATTGCAGCGGCAGCAGGAACGGCAGCGCCCCATAGCCGACGCGCACCAGGCAGCCGCCCCAGAACGAGGCGCTGAAGGTGGGCAGCCGGAGCAGGGCGAAATCGAGCAGCGGCGGCCGGGTGTCACCGCGCAGGCGGCGCACATAGGCGGTGCCGCCCACGACGAGCACGGCGACGACGGCGCCATAGACCAGCGGATCGAGGTCCGGATGGCGCACCAGCGCCAGCAGCGCCGCGCCGGCCACCAGCATCAGCGCCAGCCACAGCCACTGGACCAGATCGAGGGCGGGCGGGGTCTCCTCGCTCACCTGCGGCATCAGGCGCGTGGCGGCGAAATAGCCGGCGATGCCGAGGGGCAGGTTGATGAAGAAGATCCAGCGCCAGGACGTATAGGTGGCGATGACGCCGCCCAGCAGCGGGCCGATGAGCGGGCCGAGCATGGCGGGGGTGATCATCCAGGCCAGGGCCGCCACCAGATCGGCCTTGCTGGTGGCGTGGATGATCGCCATGCGCCCCACCGGCATCATCAGGGCGGCGCTGGCGCCCTGCAGCACGCGCGCGGCGATGAGCGCCGGCAGGCTGTCGGCGAAGCCGCACAGGGTCGAGCTCAGCGCGAACAGGATCAGCGAGGCTTGGAACACCGTGCGGGTGCCGAACCGGGCCGCCAGCAGCCCGCTGAGCGGAATGAAAGCGACATTGGCCAGCAGGTAGACCGTCATGGTCAGGTCGAGGCTCAGCGGGCTGACGCCGAAGGCGAGCGCGATCTGCGGCAGGGCCGGCGCGATGATGGTGGAGTCGAGCTGGTCCATGAAATAGGCCAGCCCCACCAGGACGGACAGGGGACGGTAGCTGGCGGTGCGAACGGACATGGGGGCCTCGGCGGCCGTGGCGGCAGGAGCAGGCGATATAATCTATAAATTTTATAAAATGAATAGTTGAAGTTATAATTTTATGGCGGTAACGTTCTGGGGTGTTCGGCGGCTCCAATGGGCGCCGGCACCGTTTCGGATCGACGTGGTGGCCGGGGCCGATGCCTGGGGCCTCCCGCATCGCCCGTCCCGGCGCCACCGCAGGGCGTGCAAGGATGGGTGGGGTGCCGTGCCCGCGCGGGCCGTCGGTTCCGGGGCGGGAAGAAAAACCAGAGCCAGAACCCCGGCCAGAACCAGGGCCGGGCTTGGCCAGAGCCACTCTCGATCGGGGGCCGTTTCGGGCCCTTACCTTGGAGTCCGTCATGTCCGCTCAGCCGCACGCGTCCGCCGGGTCTGCGACCAGCATTTCCCAGGTCCTGCACATTCCCGAGGAGCGGCTCGACAGCGCTCAGGCCAAGGTCTTGTCCATTGCCGACTACCGGGGCGAGCGGGAAACCTTCGGTTCGGCGGTGGTGGAGCCCTATTCGCCGGTGGTGGGCGCCCATGTGCGCGGCCTGCGCATCACCGCGGCCTCCGGGCACGACCAGAAGCTGGCCCAGTTCCTCCATGACCGGCTGGTGCGCTACGGCTTCCTGCACTTCGAGCCGGGCACGGTTTCGGCGGAGGATTTCGGCCACCTGGTGGCGCTGTTCGGGCATGCCAAGTATTCCGGCACGCCCTACACCCCGGCGGCGACGGAAAACGCCGACGTGAACACCATCGATTCCGCGGTCAAGAAGACCCGCATGAACCTGATCTGGCACATCGATCAGGCCTTCGTTCCCGAGCCGCCGCGATTCACCGCCTTGTTCGGCAAGGCGGCGCCCCCCGCCGGCGGCGACACGCTGTTTTCCAACGCGGTGGCGGCCCATGACCTGCTCGACCCGCTGCTCGCCCGCTACCTCGAGAGCCTGACGGCGGTCCACGACGTGGAGACCCAGGGCTTCCTGACCCTGGCCTATCAGGACCCGCAGGCGCTGGCGGCCCAGCGCGCCAAGTATCCGGCCATCGAGGCGCCGGTGATCCGCGTGCATCCCGACACCGGCCGCAAGCAGATCTTCGTCAGCGAGCTGTATACCCAGCGCATCCTGGGTGTGCCGCGCACCGTCAGCGACCATCTGCTGCAGATTCTGTTCGACTATGTGAAGTCGCCGGATGTCCAGGCGCGGGTGGCCTGGCAGGAGGGCGCGGTGGTGATCTGGGATAACCGCATCGTACAGCATCGCGGCGTGGGCGACTATGGCGACGGTCGTCGCGTGCTGTATCGCGCCATCGTCCAGTAATCGCGCTCGTGTGCGGCGGCGGCGGCGCCGATCGCCGCCGCCTGTGCTTTTCAGTCCGGTCCCCTGGGCGGAGGTTTCAAGATGAACAGAAGAGAGAGCCTGAAGCTCCTGGCGGGCGCGGCTTCGGTCGCGCTCCTGCCGCAGGTCGGCTCCGCCAAGGCGGCCACGGCGGCGCCGGTGCGCGTCACCCTCCCGTCGCCGGGCAGCGCCGGCTCGGTCTGGCAACCGCTGGTGACGCGGCTCGGTCTTGCCGAAGAGTTGGGGCTGAATCTGGACTGGATCGTCGGCGATCCCGGCAAGATGCAGACCCAGCTCACCGCTGGCGCGCTCGACGTGGGCGTCTATGGCGCGGTGGGGCTCGCCAATGTCATCAACAAGGGCGGCGACATCGTGCTGTTCGGCCCGGCGCTGAACAACAACACCCGCTGGGTGGTGCGCGGCGACAGCCCCTACAAGACCGTGCGCGACCTCGCCGGCAAGACCGTGGCCTCGACGCCGGAAACCAGCGAGACCTACCAGCAGGCGCGGATCGCCGCCTCCCTCGCCGGCCTGGACTTCGCCGACCTGAAGGTGGTGTTCGGCTCGCCGCTGGCCAATCTGGCCTTGTTCGAGCGCGGCGACGTGGAAGCGATCCTGACGCTCGAGCCCACCGCCACCCGGCTGGTGGCCCGGGGCGGGCGCGACCTCGCGCGCGTGGCCGACATGTGGGAGCAGGGCACCGGCATCAAGGGCACGCCGATCCTGGTGGGCCTTGCCGCCAGCCGCAGCTGGGTGGAGGGCAACAAGGAAACGGCGGCCAAGGTCGCCACCTTGTTCAAGCGCGTCAACGGCGCCATCCGCGAGAATCCGAAGCTGCTGGTGGATGTCGCCCGCGAGATCGGCATCAAGCCGGAGGAGACCGAGGCGCTCGCCCTGCTGCCGCAGCGGGCCCGCGACTCCTACGCCACCGCCTGGGACGCCGAGGTGTTCAAGAGCCTCGACACCCAGCTTGAGGTGGCGGCGCGGCTGGGCCTGATCAAGCAGGTGCCCGCCGGCAAGATCTACGTCCAGGTCTGAGGCCGCGGGCGGCGCACGCGAAAGAGAAGACATGTCCCTACTCGACAAGGCCGACGCGGCGAAAGGCGAGCTCCGGGCGGGCCCGGCGCCCACCGTCGGGCGATCCTGGCGGCTGCCGACGCCCCGGCTGCGGCTTTCGGAGGTGCTGCCGTTCGTGGCCTCGTTCGTGCTGCTGGCGGTGGCGTGGGAGGCGATGGCGCTGTGGCTGCGCTCGCCGCTGGTGCCGGACCTTTCGGCGGTGCTGCGCGAGTTCGTGGTGATCTGCGAGAGCGGCAAGGCCTTCCGCGAGATCTGGGTCACCTTCTACCGCATGGGGCTCGGCTTCCTGCTGGCGGTGGTGGTGGCCTTCCCCATCGGCATTGCCTCCGCCGTCTCGCGCACGGCGGAGCGATTCTTCGAGCCCGGGGTCATCCTCGGTCTCACGGTGCCGGGGCTGGTGTGGGCGCTGCTGTGCGTCATCTGGTTCGGCGTCAGCCTGGTCTCGCCGGTGATCGCGGTGGCCCTGGGCGTGCTGCCGTCCATGGTCATCACGGTTCAGCAGGGGGTGCGCTCGCTGTCGGCGGACATCGTCGAGATGGCGCGGGTGTTCAAGCTGAAGCGCATCACGGTGCTGCGCCGCATCTGGCTGCCGCTGCTCTATGCCTCCACCATCTCGGGGGCGCGGGTGGGCTTTTCCATCGCCTGGAAGGTGATCGTGCTGGTGGAGATCTTCGGCATGGCCAATGGCGTCGGCTACCAGTTGAACGCCCAGTTCTCGTTGCAGAGCGTGGAAGGCGTGATCGCCTGGACCCTGGCGTTCTGGCTGGCGATGATGATGGTCGAGTACCTCATCTTCCGGCCGATGGAGAAGCGCGCCAATCATTGGAAGAAGTCGGCCTATGAGTAGCGACATCGTCATCGAGGGGCTCGGCAAGGCCTATGCGTCGCGCGGGGGGCGGCCGCCGGCGGTCATCTTCGACGCGCTCGACATGCGCATCGAGGCCGGCCAGCTGGTGGCGCTGGTGGGGCCCTCGGGCTGCGGCAAGTCCACGCTTTTGAACCTGATCGCCGGGCTCGACACGCCGGACGCTGGCCGCATCGATTTCCGCGGCGGCGCCAGCGACAGCAAGCTCGCCATGGTGTTCCAGCAACCGCGCCTGGTGGACTGGCTCACCGCCGAGGAAAACGTGGCGCTGGTGTTCGAGCGCGAGGGGCGCCGGCCGCCGGGCGATCCGCGCGAGGTGGTGCGGGCGCTGCTGCGCAAGGTCGGGCTGGCGGACCAGGCGCGGGCCTATCCCCAGTTCCTCTCCGGTGGCCAGCGCCAGCGGGTGGCCATCGCCCGCGCATTCGCCGTGGCGCCGGACATCCTGTTGCTCGACGAGCCGTTCAGCGCCCTCGACGAGCTGACCGCGCGGCGGCTGCGGCTGCTGCTGCAGAACCTGTGGGCGGAGGCCGAGGGCCAGCGGCCCACCGGCGTGCTGGTGACCCACAACATGCTGGAAGCGGCCCTGCTCGCTGATCGCATCTTCGTGCTCAACGGCCAGCCGAGCGGCTTCGCCGCGGTGATGGACGTGGACATTCCCCACCCGCGCGATCCCGAAGATCCGGCCCTGTTCGCCATCCATCGCCAGGTGCTGCACGCCCTCGGCGAGGCCTGAGGGCCCGCCGGTCCCCGCCCGCTCCCCGCTTCCGACTTCCGCTCGAGGACCTGACGATGCCGACGCATGACCGATCGACCCATGGACTGCACCGGCGCGCGGTGCTGCGGGCCGGGCTCGCGAGCCTTGGGCTCGGCGCCCTCGGCGGCGGCGCGCTGCTGCGCGGGGCATCTGCCGCCCATGCCGAGACGGCGGCCGGCGCCGCTGCCGCCAAACCCTTTCCCATCAACCTGATGGCGCCCAACAAGGGCAGCACCTCCGCCATCTATCCGGTGCTGATGAAGGGCGATCTCGTGGACCTGTCGGGGCTCGACATCTCCTGGGTCGGCACCGCGCCTGGGCAGATGCAGCTGCAGCTTTTGTCCGGCGCCCTCAATGTCGGCGGCTATGGCGCCCTCGGCATCGCCGAGGCCCAGCTGAAGGGGGCGGATGTGACCCTGTTCGCGCCGCTCAGCCTCAATCACGGCAGCTTCATCGTGCCGGCCGGCAGCGGCGTGCGGTCCATCGGGGACCTCAAGGGCAAGCGCATCGCCACCGTGCCGGTGAACACCGACACCTTCCGCCAGGCGGAAGTCGCGCTGGCGCTGCATGGGCTGAACCTGCGCAAGGATTTCCAGGTCAGCCACAGCCCCGGCCTCGCCAGCCTCGCCCTGTTCGAGCGCGGCGATGTGGATGCCATCCTGGCCATCGAGCCCAATTCCACGCGCCTCGTGGCCAAGGGCGCCCGGGAGATCGCCCGCGTGGAGGATTTGTGGAACGCCGCCACCGGCAACACCGAGCCGCTGTTCCTGGTGGGCTGGGCGGCGCGGAAGTCCTGGCTCGACGCCAATCCGCAGGTGGCGGCGCAGGTGGCGAAGGCCTATCTCCACATCAACCGCGAACTGCGCAAGGACCCCTCGATCCTGAAGCAGCCGGAGCTTTATGGCGCCCTCGGCCTGCGCGAGGACGAGACCGCCGCCATCGCCCTGCTGCCCGAGCGCATCGGCCGGGTGACGCCGGTGGAGTGGAATGCGGCGGTGTTCGCCAACATCGGGCAGCAGATCGACCTGGCCCTGAAGTATGGCACCCTCGACGCCCGTCCGGCCGCGCCGCTCTATACGGTTCTGCCGGGCGTGTCATGAGCGTGGACGCCTCATCCGCGGCCGCTCTCGCACCGCCGGCGGAGCGCCCGGCGGCCCGGCGCGGCTGGCGCGCCGCCGCGGCCGGCGTGCCCCTGCGCCGCATCGCGCCGGTGGCCCTGCCGCTGCTGCTGCTCGCCCTCACCGCCGGGGCCTGGGAGGCGATGGCGGTGAGCCTGCGCAGCCCGCTGGTGCCCCATTTGGCCGAGATCGGCAAGGAACTGGGTCGGATCTTCCGGAACGGCCATTTCTTCGGCGAGATGGCGGTGACGCTGCTGCGGGTGGCGACCGGCTTCGCCCTGGCCTTCGTGGCGGCGGTGGCCGCCGGCATCGCCATGGGGCGCACGCGCGCGGTGGCGCAGTTCCTGGAGCCCGCCATCATCGTGGGGCTGACGGTGCCGGGGCTGGTGTGGGCGCTGCTGTGCGTCATCTGGTTCGGCATCGGGTTGACCGGCGCGGCGGTGGCGGTGGCGCTGTCCATTGCCCCGGCGCTGGTGCTCAACATCCTGCAGGGCGTGCGGGCGGTGGATGCGGAGCTGCTGGAGGTGGCGGCCATGCTGCGCCTGCCGCTGTGGACGCGGCTGAGATGCCTGTGGCTGCCCAGCCTCATGCCGGCGCTGCTGGGCGGCGCACGGCTGGGTTTGTCGCTGGCCTGGAAAGTGGTGGTGCTGGTGGAGCTGTTCGGCCTGTCGAGCGGCATCGGCTATCAGCTCAACAGCGAGTTCGGCGCTCAGAACGTGGCCGGCGTGATCGCCTGGACGCTGGGGTTCGCGGCGGTGATGGGTCTTCTGGAATATGGCGTCCTCGCGCAGCTGGAGCATCACGCGATGCGCTGGCGCCGCACGGCGAAGGTGTGAGGGGTGATGGAACCGGCTCCTGCGCCTTCCGCCTCCCTGGGCCTGCCGCTGCGCATCGGCGGGCTCGACAAATCCTATGCGGCCAGGGGCGGCCGCCGCCCGGTGCTGCGGGGCATCGACCTCGATGTCGCCGCCGGCGCCTTCGTCACGCTCATCGGCCCGAGCGGCTGCGGCAAGTCCACCATCCTGCGGCTGGTGGCCGGCCTCGACGGTGATTACGACGGCTCGATCCGGGTCGGCGAGGCGGAGGTGCGCGGCCCGGACCTGTCGCGGGGCATGCTGTTCCAGGAACACCGGCTGTTTCCCTGGCTCACGGTGCGCCAGAACGTGGCCCTGGGTGCGTTCCACGCCGGCCTCGGACGGGAGGCGCTCGCCGCCCGCATCGCCGACCTGCTGGAGCGGGTGGGGCTGGGCCATGCTGCCGACCTGTTTCCCAGCCAGCTCTCGGGCGGCATGGCGCAGCGCGCCTCCATCGCCCGGACCCTGGCCGGACAGCCGCGCCTGCTGCTGCTGGACGAGCCGTTCAGCGCCCTCGATGCCTTCAACCGCATTTCGCTGCAGCTGGAGCTGGAGCGGCTGTGGCAGCGCTCCGGCATCACCATGGTGCTGGTGAGCCACGACATCGAGGAAGCCACCTATCTGTCCGACCGCATCGTCGTGCTCGATGCCGATCCGGGGCGGATCCGGACGGTGGTGGACAATCCCCTGCCGCGCCCGCGCAACCGCGTCTCGCCGGCGTTCAACGCCATCAAGGAACGCCTGTTCACCGAGCTGCACGTGGAGACCGCCGCCACCCGCGCGCCGGACTGACTGACACCGCCGCCCGCGCGCCGGCTCCGGAGCGCGGCCCTGGCCCGGGCGCGGGGTTACGCCGCCGCGCGGGAGGCCGCCTGAATTGATCCAGACACCGAGGACCACGTTCATGAGCGCAGTCATCAAGGCCCAGGAGGCCCGCCCCGTTCGCGATCAGGTGAGCGCCGAGGAGTGGCAGACCCGGCAGGAGCTGGCCGCCTGCTATCGCCTTGCCGCCCTGTGGGGGTGGACCGACCACATCTACACCCACTTCTCCGCCCGCGTGCCGGGGCGGGACGAGCACTTCCTCATCAACGCTTTCGGCCTCACCTTCGGCGAGGTCACGGCCTCCAACCTGGTGAAGGTGGACCTTGCCGGCACCGTGCTGCTGGATGCCACCGGGCGTGGCCACAACCAGGCCGGATACGTGATTCACAGCGCCATCCACGGTGCCCGCCCGGACATCAAGGCGGTGCTGCACACCCACACCACCACCGGCGCGGCGGTGTCGGCCCAGCGCGACGGCTTGCTGATGATCTCCCAGCATGCGGCCCGCTATTACCAGCGCGTGGCCTATCATGACTATGAGGGGTTCGCGCTGAACCTGGACGAACAGGCCCGCCTGGTGCGCGACCTGGGTGACAAGCGGGTGCTGGTGCTGCGCAACCATGGCCTCTTGACCGCCGGCCGCAGCGTCGGCGAGGCGTTGCAGGAGCTCTATTTCCTGGAGCGCGCCTGCGCCATCCAGGTCGCCGCCCTGGCCGGCGGCGTGCCGCTGGTGGTGCCGGCGGAAGCCGCCCTCGTCCAGGCCGCGCAGACCTATGAGCGGGCCTCCGGCGGCAGCTACACCACCCGCAACTGGGAGGCCTTCGTGCGCGAGCTGGACGCGCGCGACACCTCCTACCGGAACTGAGCGGAAGGGCGTCACCATGAGCGATATCGGCAGCGCCCGCCAGATCCGGCTCGGGCTGTTCGTCCTCCATGCCGGCTACCACCTCGCCGGCTGGCGTCATCCGCAGGCGCGCTCCGGTGGCGAGGACTTCGCGCTGATGCGCGAGACCGCGCAGACGGCCGAGCGCGGCAAGTTCGACCTGTTCTTCCTGCCCGACACGCCCACCAGCTCGCGCGGCGCTTCGCCCTCGGCGGCGGCGCGGCTGGAGCCGTTGACGCTGCTCAGCGCCCTGAGCCCGGTCACCGCCGACATCGGCCTCGTGGCCACCGCCTCCACCACCTACACCGAGCCGTTCAACCTCGCCCGCCAGCTCGCCTCCCTCGACCATCTGAGCGGTGGGCGCGCCGCCTGGAACATCGTCACCACCCTGTCGGCGGAGGTGGCCGCCAGCTTCAGCCGCGCGGCCCATCTCGACCACGGCTCGCGCTATGTTCGCGCCGCCGAGTTCGTGGAGGTGGCGAAGGGCCTGTGGGACAGCTTCGACGACGACGCCTTCGTGCGTGACAAGCACAGCGGAATCTATTTCGACAAGACCAAGCTGCACGATCTCAACCATGAGGGCGCGCATTTCTCGGTGCGCGGGCCGCTCAGCCTCGCCCGGCCGCCGCAGGGCCATCCGCTGCTGGTGCTGGCGGGCGCGTCCGACGCCGGGCAGGCGCTGGCGGCGCAGGTCGCCGACATCGTGTTCGCCGCCCAGAACGACCTGGAGGAGGCGCAGGGCTTCTATCGCGCCTTCAAGGCGCGGGTGGCGCAGGCCGGGCGCGATCCCGACCAGGCCCTGGTGTTCCCCGGGGTGCTGCCCATCCTCGGCGCCACGGATGCGCAGGCGCAGGCGCGCTTCGCCGATCTCCAGAGCCTGGTGGACATGGACCAGGCGCTGCCGCTGCTGTCCTTCTTCCTGGGGCACGACGTGTCCGGCCTGCCGCTTGACCAGCCGCTGCCCGAGCTGCCGCCCTCCGATGCCATGAAGAGCCGCACTCGGCTGCTGGTGGATTTCGCCCGCGCCGAGAAGCTTACCGTGCGCGAGCTGGCGCGGGTGGTGGCGGCCGGCCGCGGCCATCTGGTGGTGGTGGGAACGCCGGCGCGGGTGGCCGACACGCTGGAGGCGTGGTTCACCGCGCGGGCGGCCGACGGCTTCAACATCATGGTGCCCTACCTGCCCGGCGGCCTCGACGAATTCGTGGATGGCGTGGTGCCGATCCTGCAAGCGCGGGGGCTCTACAAGACCGACTATGCGCCGGGCACGCTGCGCGCCCGGCTCGGCCTGCCGCGCCCGGAGAGCCGGCACGCGGCGGCGGCGCCCGGCCGCCGCGCGGGCATCGCCGCCGGGGCGTGAGGCCGTCGCACGGCCGGGTCAGTCGGCGGGGAAGAAGCGATTGGCGGGGCGCGGCAGGCCGAGGTGGTCGCGCAGGGTGGTGCCTTCGTAGTCCTGCCGGAACAGGCCACGCCGCTGCAGCTCCGGCACCAGCTTTTCCACCACCGCGTCGAGCCCGCCCGGCAGGAACGGGAACATGACGTTGAACCCGTCCGAGCCCTCCTGCGTCAGCCACTCCTCCATTTCGTCGGCGATGGTGGCGGCGGTGCCCACGAAGGAGAGGCCGCCATAGCCGCCGAGCCGCTGGGCCAGCTGGCGCACCGTGAGGTTCTCGGCCTGGGCGGTGGCGATGGCGCGGGCGCGTCCGCTCTTGCTGGCATTGGTCTGCGGAATCTCCGGCAGCGGTCCGTCGGGGTCGAAGCCGGAGGCATCCACCCCGAGGGCGATGGACAGGGCGGCGATGGCGCTGTCCGAATGCACCAGTGCATCGAGCCGGGCGCGGATGTCGCGGGCTTCGTCGCCGCTGTCGCCCACCACCACCAGCGCCCCGGGCAGAATCTTCATGTGGTCGCGGTGGCGGCCGGCGGCGGCCATGCGGCCCTTCACGTCGGCATAGAAGGCGCGGCCGGCCTCCAGGCTGTTGACGGCGGTGAACACCATTTCCGCGGTTTCGGCGGCCAGCTGGCGCCCGGCGTCCGAGGCTCCCGCCTGCACGATCACCGGCCAGCCCTGCACCGGCCGGGCGATGTTGAGCGGGCCGCGCACCGACAGGTGCTCGCCCTTGTGCGCCAGCACATGCATCTTCGCGGGATCGAAAAAGATGCCGCTCTCCGGGTCGCGGATGAAGGCGTCGTCGGCGAAGCTGTCCCACAGGCCGGTCACCACGTCATGGAACTCGCGCGCCCGGGCATAGCGCTCGGCATGGGCCACATGGTGCTCCAGGCCGAAATTCAGCGCCGCATCGGGATTGGAGGTGGTGACGATGTTCCATCCCGCGCGCCCGCCGGAAATGTGGTCGAGGGAGGCGAAGCGCCGGGCCACGTGGAACGGCTCATCGAAGGTGGTGGAGGCGGTGGCGATGAGGCCGATGCGCTCGGTGGCCCCCGCCAGCGCCGCCAGCAGGGTGAAGGGCTCGAACGAGGTCACCGTGTGGCTGCGCTTCAGCGCCTCGATGGGCATGTTCAGCACCGCCAGGTGATCGGCCATGAAGAAGGCGTCGAACTTGCCGCGCTCCAGGGTCCTGATGAAGCGCTTCAGGTGGGCGAAGTTGAAATTGGCATCGGCAAAGGCACCGGGATAGCGCCAGGCGCCGGTGTGGATGCTGACCGGACGCATGAAGGCGCCCAGGTGCAGGCGACGGGGACGAGCCATGAAAACCTCAGAGTGAGAAACCTCAGAGTGAGAAACCTCAGAGTGAGAAACGCGGGGTGCCGCAGGCGCAGTGAACATTGCCGGGTGTCGATCGCGGCGTGAAGAGCCCGCACCCAGAACCGCGGTTGTGGTTTCGTGCGCGGCCGCTTCCGGCCTCTTCTGAAATGGCGTCGCCATCCGGCGGTGCCAGGGGCGCGGCTGTGACGGGCGAGGCTGAGGGGCGAGGCTCAAGGACCCGGCTGAGGGGCAAGGCGCGTGACCGGACGCGCGGAGCCAAATCGAGCGGAGCCAGGTAGAGCGGAGCCAGGTAGAGCGGGACCAAGTGGAGCGGGACCAAGTACAGCGAGGCTGAGTGAATAACGGGGCTAAGCCAAGCGGAGTCACGCGGATGGCGAAGGCGGTCTGAACATCGTCCCGGCGCGGCGGGGTACCGATGGGGCGGGGGCGCCATCGGCGGGGTACCGGGTCAGCCGCCTTTCAGCACCCGGTGCATGGTGTCCACGTTGCGGTTGGCGGCGGTGGTCCGGGTCCAGCCGATGGCGGCGCGATAGCTGCCGAGGGCGCCGGCGACCGCGGGGTCCGCCTCCCGCGCGCCCTGCGGTCCGCTCGCCGTGGGCGCGACGTAAAGCGCGTCCTCCGGGCAGTAGAGCTCGCACATGAAGCAGGTCTGGCAATCCGCCTGGCGGGCAATGCGCGGAATGCCTCCGGCCACCGCCTCGAACACATTGGTGGGGCAGGCGGTGACGCAGATGTTGCAGGCGGTGCAGCGGCTGGGGCTGAGCAGCTCGATCATGCCGCCACCTCCAGGCGCACGTCGTCCGGCAAGGCCGGGGCGGGACGGGGGGTGACCCTCACTTCGTCGAGGCCGGCGGCGGTGAGATAGTGGCGCTGGCCGGCGTCGAGGCGCGGCGCGTCCAGGCGCCGGTGCATGCCCCGGCTCTCGCCGCGCGCCAGGGCGCTGCGGTACATCCAGCGGGCGACGGCGGTCATGGCCGCCGCCTCGCGGGCGCGCAGCAGGTCGCCGCTGCTGGCCGGGCCGCTGGCGCGCAGCGCGGTCCACTGCCGGTCCAGCCGGTCGAGGGCGTCGGCAAGGCCGGTCTCGGTGCGGAAGTAGTTGCGATCAAAGGGGTGGACCTCGCCGATGACGGTGGCGGCGGCCGTCGCCGGGTCGAAGGGGCGCCCGCCACCGAAGCGCAGCCCCACGGTGCCGGCGCCCCGCGGCGTACCGCCGGCCGGGCGGGCGCGGCGACCGTAATCGGCGGCGGCCGCGCCGGCCCAGCGGCCGGAGGAGATGGCCCAGGCCGCATTGTGGCTGCCGCCGCCGGTGAAGCCGCCGCAGATCAGCTCCCGGGTGGCGGCGTCGCCCGCCGCATAGAGGCCGGGCACGCCGGTGGCGCAGGCGTCGTCGACGATGCGCAGGCCGCCGGTGCCGCGCACCGTGCCTTCCAGATGCAGCGTCACCGGGAAGCGCTGGGTGAACGGGTCGATGCCCATGCGGTCGAACGGCAGGAAGAAATTGGGCTGGGCCAAGCGCATGTGGGCGCGCATGGCGGCGTCGGCGCGGTCGAGCTGGGCATAGACCGGCCCCTGCTGCAGGTGGCGCGCGATGACCGAGCGCCCGCCCTGGGAGGCGGCGTCGGGGATGACCGCGCCGGATGGATCGGTGAAGGTCGCCCATTTGTAGAACAGCGTCTTGGTGACCGAGGAGAAGGCGGCGGCGATGGCATAGGCGTTGGAGAATTCCATGCCGGAGAGGTCGGCTCCCGCCTCCGCCGCCATCAGGTGGCCGTCGCCGGTCAGGGCGGTGCAGCCGAGGGCGCGGGACAGGAAGGCGCAGCCGCCGGTGGCGATCACCACCGCGCCGGCCCGCGCGCTCCAGAGGTCGCCCCGCTGGCGATGGATGCCGCGCGCGCCGGCGACGCCGCCGGCCTCGTCCACCAGCAGTTCCAGCGCCGGGCTGTGGTCGAGAATGCGCACGCCGGCGCCCTTCACCAGCTTGCGCATGAGACGCATGTATTCCGGCCCCTGGAGGGAGACGCGGATGGGGACGCCGGCCTCGTCCAGCGGAAAGGGGTAGCCGCGCTCGCCCAGGTGATCGAGCGCGTCGTGGGTGTCGTCCAGCACCCGGGCCGACCAGGCGCGGTCGGCGAGATATCCGCCCAGGGCCTCGCGGCTGACGATGGCGGCGTGGCGCCGGGCCGGCTCGGGCGGCACATGCCACACCGAGGTGCCGGAGGGGGCGGTGGCGCCGGAGGTGCCGCAGAAGCCCTTGTCGGCCAGCACCACCCGCGCGCCGGCGCGCGCCGCCGCATAGGCCGCCCAGGTGCCGGCCGGTCCGCCGCCGAGGATGAGCACGTCGCACGCGAAATCGCTGTCCGTGTCGGGGGAAGATGCGCTGGCCATGCCCATGCTCGCTGGTTGGGAGGTCGGGTTTCTCGGGTGCGGCGAATGCCGGGAAAAAACCTAATGACATTCTTGATTAATTCAATAAAAATTATCATGTTAAATCACATGGACCCGCGGCCATTCCGCCGCCCCCCCCAAGCAGCGTCCGCCCGAGCGATACGCCAAGAGGTTGAGCACGCCATGAACGAAACCGTCCGTCATGTGACCCCGGTGCGGCTCGGCGGCGACGTCGCGCGCGCCGCCGACAGCATCCTGTCCGACGACCTGCTGGAGCGCCTCGGCGCCCGCGCCGATGGCTACGACCGGGAGAACCGCTTCTTCCACGAAGACCTGGAGGACCTGCGGGCCATCTCCTATCTCACCCTGGCGGTGCCCTCGGAGCTGGGGGGGCTCGGCCGGCTGCTGCCGCAGGTGGTGCGCGAGCAGGCGCGCCTCGCCTATCGGGCGCCGGCCACCGCGCTCGGCATCAACATGCACCTCTACTGGACCGGCGCCGCCGCCTATCTGTGGCGGCGCGGCGACCATTCCGCCGACTGGATCCTGGAGGAGGCGCTGGCGGGCCGCATCTTCGCCGCCGGCCATGGCGAGATCGGCAACGACCTTGGCCTTGCCTATTCTGCCGTGGCGGCCGAGCCGCAGCCGGACGGCTCCTACCGCTTCACCGGGCGCAAGGTGTTCACCTCCCTGGCGCCGGTGTGGGACTGGCTGGGCATCCACGCCCGCGATGCGTCGGACCCGGACCACCCCAAGATCGTCCATGCCTTCATCCGCCGCGCCGATGGCGGCCACCGCACCCTGGAAACCTGGGACACCCTGGGCGTGCGTGCCACCCGCAGCGACGACACGCTGCTGGAGGGCGCCGTCGCCGAGGCGCCGTTCGTCACCCGGGTGCTGCCGGCGGGTCCGCCCGCCGATCCCTTCATCGACGGCATCTTCTCGTCGGCCATTCCGCCCATCGCGGCGGTCTATTACGGCATCGCCCGGCGCGCCTTCGACCTCGCGGTGGCGAGCGCCCAGGGCCGCACCTCCTCGGCGCTGGGCGGCAAGGCGCTGGCCCACCATCCCCATACCCAGCTCCTGGTGTCCCAGGCGGCCATCGAGCTCGATTCCATCTGGGCGCTGCTCGACCGCATCACCCACGAATGGGTGGAGGGGGCGGACCACGGCGCAGCCTGGCCGGCCAAGCTGCTGGCGGCCAAGCAACATGCGGTGGACGGGGCGCGGCGGGTGGTGGACCTCGCCACCCGCATCGCCGGCGCCTCCTCGCTCTACCGCAAGAACGAGCTGGAACGGCTCTATCGCGACGTGCGCTCGGGCCCGTTCCATCCGCCGAACGAGAACGCCACCCACGATCTCATCGGCCGCACCTATCTCGGCGTGCTCGACGCCCCGGCCTGACCGCCGGGCCGGCCCGCCGCCGATTCGCCCTCAATTCGGACTCCCTCCAGCGGAACACGCCATGACCACGCGCAACGGACAGCTCAAGCTCGGCGCCTTCCATTACTTCACCGGCCATCACGTCGCCGCCTGGCGCCACCCGCAGGCCTGGGCGGGCGACGAGATCCGCCATTACATCGAGTTCGCGCGGCTGGCGGAGGCCGCCAAGTTCGACGCCTTCTTCCTCGCCGACGGGGTCGGCGTGCGGCTGAAGCATCCGGAGGCGGCGAGCCGCAAGGCCCATAGCGGCGTATCGGTGTTCGAGCCGCTGACGCTGCTGTCGCATCTGGCCGCCTTCACCTCCCGCATCGGCCTGGTGGCCACCGCCTCCACCACCTTTTCCGACCCCTACAACCTCGCCCGCCAGTTCGCGTCCCTCGACCACCTCAGCCAGGGGCGCGCGGGCTGGAACCTCGTGACCTCCAACGAGCCGGATGTCGCGCTCAATTTCGGCCACGAAGCCCCCGTGCCCCATGCTCAGCGCTATGAGCGCGCCGAGGAGTTCGCCGACGTGGTGACCGGCCTGTGGGACAGTTTCGAGGACGACGCCTTCGTGCGCGACCGGGAGAGCGGACGCTATTTCGACCCCGAGAAGCTGCATGTGCTCAATCACAGCGGCCGGCATTTCAAGGTGCAGGGGCCACTCAACGTGCCGCGCACGCCCCAGGGCCGGCCGGTGATCGTGCAGGCCGGCTCTTCCGAGCCCGGCAAGGAGCTGGCGGCGCGCACCGCCGAGGTGATCTTTACCGCCCAGCAGACGACCGCGGAGGCGGCGGCCTTCTATGCGGACGTGAAGGGGCGGCTCGCCAAGTACGGCCGCGCGCCGGACGATTTGAAGATCCTGCCCGGCGTGTTCCCGGTGGTGGGGCGCAGCCGCGAGGAGGCGCAGGACAAGTTCGAGGCGCTGCAAAACCTCATCAGCCCGGAAGTGGGCCTCGAGCTGCTCTCCAATCACACCGGCGGCTTCGACCTTTCAGGTTATCCGCTTGACGGGCCGCTGCCGGAGCTGCCCGCCACCCAGGGCGGGCGCAGCCGCCAAGCCCTGGTGAGCGAGCTGGCGCGGCGGGAGAATCTCACCATCCGCCAGCTCTATCTGCGCATCGCCGGCGCCCGCGGGCATTGGCAGGTGGTGGGCACGCCCACGGAGATCGCCGACTTGCTGCAGGAGCGCTTCGAGGCCTATGGGGCGGACGGCTTCAACATCATGGCGCCCCTGGTGCCCGCCGGCTTCACCGATTTCGTCGAGCTGGTCCTGCCGGAGCTGCGCCGGCGCGGCCTGTTCCGCACCGAATACGAGGGCGCGACCCTGCGCGAGAACCTGGGCCTGAAGCGCCCCGCCAACAGCCTCGCCGCCCGCCGCGCGGCGGCGGAATAGCGCGCGCGCCGGTGGCGTCACGCGATCAGACGTCGGGGCTCCGTGGGATGCCCCGACGTCCGCGTCATGGGATCGGGATTCCAGGGCGGCTTCGATCCGGGCCGGCGTATGTCCGCAGGCAGGGGTGGAAAATCCCGGTCATCACCGTAATTTATAAATTCCATCGATTTAATTGACACTATTTCCGGAGCCTGTAGCATCGCGCTCATCAACCCGTGAGGCGCTCGCGAGAGGGATATATCGGCATGAGCCTGCAGAACCTGGATGCCACCTTGCCCATCGGCCTCGACCGGCGGGAGAAGGCGTTCGGCGCGAGCCTGCGCCGCGCCGCGCCGCAGGCGGTCGGCCGGTTCCTCGCGCGCTACGGGCTGCTGCTCTCCTTCCTGCTCCTGTGGCACGTGGCGAGCACCCTGCGCTGGGTCAACCCCTCGGTCTTTCCGCCTCTCGACGTGATTGCCTCCGCGTTCTGGCGGGGCCTCACCAAGGGCACGCTGGCGGCCGACCTCGGCATCAGCCTGCAGCGCTCGGGGCTGGCCTTCGCCGCCGCGGTGGCGGTGTCCATTCCGCTCGGCCTGTTCATGGGGCAGATCCGGGCGGTGGAGCGGGCGCTCGACCCGATCCTGCAGCTGTTCCGCCAGACCTCGGCGCTGGCGCTCTATCCGGTGTTCATCTTGCTGCTGGGGCTGGGCGAGCTCTCCAAGGTGTTCGTGATCTTCTGGGCCACCAGCTTTCCGCTGCTGCTGAGCACCATCGGCGGGGTGAAGGAAGTCGAGCCGAAGCTGATCGAGATGGCCCGCGTGTACGGGGCCTCGCGGCTGGCCGTGTTCACCCGTGTGGTGCTGCCGGGCGCCCTGCCGTCCATTTTCGTCGGCCTCAGGTTGTCGGCCACCATGGCGCTGCTGATGCTGATCGCTTCGGAAATGATCGGCGCGAACCAGGGTCTGGGCTTTCAGGTGATGAACGCGCAGTTCAATTTCCAGATCCCGCTGATGTTCTCCGCCATCTTCATGCTCGCGGTGCTGGGTCTTCTCGCCAATTACGCCATCGTCAGCCTGCAGCGGCGGTTGTGCCGATGGAGCGTGGCGTCCAGCTGACCCGATCTTTGTTTCGCGTCTTCGCTCAATTTTGCCAGAAGGGCACTGCCAGCCATGGACTTCTCGTTTCTCAAGATCGGCGCCGCCGCGCTCGTCGCCGCCAGCGTTCTGACGGCGGCGGTCGCGCCCAGCCGCGCCGAGCCGGCGTCCGACCCCTTCACCTTCCGCTTCATGCCGAACCGGGGCAGCGTCAGCCCGCACGATCTCGCCTTCGCGCTGGGCTATTACGAGCCTTTCGGCATCAAGCTGGAGAACAAGGGGTTCGCGAGCGGCGGGCCGGAGACGCTGTTCGGCCTCGCCGGCGGCAGCCTGGATCTTGCCTCGGCGGCGACGTCGGCGGTGCTGAACTCCATCGCCAATGGCAATGATTTTCTCATCGCCTATCCCTCCAACGGTATCGTCAAGGGCAACGAGAGCGTCTTCTTCGTGCTCGAGGACAGTCCCATCAAGACCATCGCCGACCTGAAGGGCAAGACCATCTCGGTCAATACCCTCGGCGCCCATCTCGATTACACGGTCCGCGAGGCGTTCCACAAGAATGGTCTGCCGCAGAATGCCGCGAAGCTGGTGGTGGTGCCCGGCCCGCAGCTGGAGCAGACCTTGCGCGCCAGGCAGGTGGACGCCGCCGGCCTCGGCTATTGGCAGGCCACCTTCGCCGGTCAATTGGTGGCCAACGGCGGCGTGCGGGCGGTCTTCAGCGACACCGACGTGCTGGGCGAGCTGGCGGGCGGCTTCGTCGTGTTCCGCCGCGACTTCGCCAAAGCCCATCCGGTGGCGGCGCGCAATTTCGTCCAGCAGGCGGCGCGGGCCGCCGACTGGTCGCGCGAGAATCCGGAGGACGCGCGCAAGGAGGTGGCCAAGATCCTGGAAAAGCGCGGCGAGAACCCCGAGCTCGCCAAGTTCTGGCTGGGCTTCGGCCTGCAGCCCGGGGCCAGGGCGACCGAGCGCGACGTCGCCTTCTGGGTGGACGTGCTCTCTCGCGAGGGGACCATCCCGGCCGGAAAGATCAAGCCGGCGGACATCATCTTCCAGCCCGACGCGGCGCAGCCGAAGGACTGAGGCCAGCCATGAGCGAGCCGAGCGCCGCCTTCCGCGGAGAGGTCTCCATCCGCGATCTGTCCAAGTCGTTCGTGATCGCGGGGCGCGACCTGCCGGTGGTGCGGGATCTGAGCGTGCACATCCGCTCCGGCGAGAGCCTGGTGATCGTCGGCGCCAGCGGATCGGGCAAGACCACGCTGCTGCGCATCCTCGCCGGCCTGGAGACGGCCGATGCGGGCGATGTCCGCGTGAGCGGCCGGCGGGTCCACGGGGTCGGCGCCGAGCGCGCCATGATCTTCCAGGAGCCGCGCCTGCTGCCCTGGGAGAGCGTCTTGCGCAACGTGGCGTTCGGCCTGGAGATGCGCGGCCTCGCCCGGCGCGCGGCGGAAGCGGAGGCCCGCCGCTACCTGTCGCTGGTGGGGCTCTCGGATTTCGCCGAGGCCTTTCCCCGGCAATTATCGGGCGGCATGGCGCAGCGCGTGGGCATTGCCCGGGCGCTGGCGGTGCAGCCGGAAATCCTGCTGCTGGACGAGCCGTTCGGTGCCCTCGACGCGATGACCAAGATCACCATGCAGAACGAGCTGAGCCGCATCTGGCACGAGGAGAACGTGACCATGGTGCTGGTGACCCACGATCTGGAAGAGGCGATCTACCTGGCCGACCGGGTGCTGGTGCTGCCCAAGGACAAGAGCCGGGCGCCGCAGCTCATCGACATCGACCTGCCGCGCCCGCGGGATCGCAGCGAGGCGCATTTCATCCGCTATCGCGAGGCCCTGCTGCGCGAATTCGGCCTGCACTGAGCGCGCAACCGGGTTCCGGGCTCAGGGGCTGTCCAGGCGCGGGGCCAGGGCGAGGAGGGCATCGGCCAGCGCGCCGCGCCAGACCAGATAGTCATGGCCGCCGGCATATTCGCGGTAGCTCACGTCATAGCCCTTGGCCCGCAGCACGTCGCGCAGGTGGCGGGAGGTGTCGAGGATGCCGGCGCTGTCGCCATGAGCGCGTTCGAACAGGCCGGCGCTGAGGTGGAGCCGCAGCTTGCGCGCCGGCTCCCGCGCCACGCGGTCGGCCACATGCTCGGGGGCATCGGCGGGCGCGTCCGGGGGATGCCACCAGAACGAGCCGGACAAGGCGATGGCATTGGCGAACCGCTCGGGGCGGCGCAGCGCCGCCGTCACCGCCGCCAGTCCCCCATAGCTGGAGCCGGCGAGAATGGTGCGTGCGGCCGGAATGTCGGCTCCGGTTTCGGCGCGGATGCGCGGCAGCAGCTCGTCGGCCAGCATGTCGGCGAAGCCGGGATGGCCGGGCAGCTCGCGGGCGCGCGTCGCCGGGTCGATCTCGGAGACGAACACCGCCAGCACCGGCGGCAGGCGGCCCTCGGCGATCAGCGCGTCGAGGATGGCCGGGGTCGGCACCTTGGTGAGATAGGCTCGGACATCGAACACCACCAGCAGCGCGTTGCGCCGGTCGCGCGGGTCGAAGCCGGCGGGCCGGTAGATCGTGATGTCGCGGACATTGCCGAGCCGCGGGCTGGCGAAAGGAAAGGTGGCGAGGTGGCCGCTCGGGGCGCCGGTGGCGGCAAGGCCGGGTTGCGCAGGGGCATCCGGCAGGGTCACGGTGGAGTCCTGATTGTAGGCATCGGGCGCCACGGCCGGCCAGGGCGCGCGGTTCAGCGGGTCGGCCCGGGCGGTGGCGAGCAGGGCGGCACGGCGCTCCCGCGGCGTGCCGGGCAGCTCGGGCACGTCAGGCGCCAGCTGGTAGGACAGGCGGGTATCGGCGGGCACCAGGAAGCTCTTGAACCAGACGTCGCTGTCGCCCAGCCGGGCCAGCCAGTCGTGATCGCCGGAGGGAGCGCCGAACAGGCGCACGTTGGCGCGCGCGCCGCGCGCCAGGAAGGTCAGCAGGCGCTGCCCGTCCGGCGCTGACTCCACCAGGGGCGTGCCGGCGCGCCCCACCTCGGCCCAGAAGGCCTCGGTGGTCTCCCCTTGGGCCAGCCGCGCGGCGAGCGCGGCGATGGCCGGGCTGAGCGGCGGCTCGGCCGGGGGCCGCTGGGCGGCGCGCGGCACGCGGGCGGACAGGGTGAGCGTGGCGAGCGCGTCGGCCGCGAGCGCCGTCGCCACCAGGGTGTCGCCGGGGGCGGCCAGGATGAATTGGAAGCTGGCCACGGTCGCCACGTCGGCGGCGAGGCGGCGCAGGTGCCGGCCGTCAGCCGCGACGAGATCGAGCCGCCAGCGCCCGCGCGAGACCGCCAGTTCCCCGCGCAGGTAGTCGCCCTCAGCCCCGGCGAGGGGCAGGCGCAGACTGCCGCCTTCGGCGAGGCCGGCGAGCGGTCGCGCGCCGCCGGCGTCGATGAGGGGAGCAAGCGCAGGGGTGTTCGCGGCGGGCGGCGGTTCGGCCATGGCGGGACACGGGGCAAGGAGCCCCCCCGCCAGCAGCAGGGCGAGGGAGCGGGGGGAGCGGCGGGCGGGAGCGGTCACCACGTATACTTCAGCGAGGCGGTCACCGAGCGCCCCTCGCCGTAGAAGCAGGCATAGGCATTGGCGCAGGACGCCACATAGGTGGTGTCGGCGATGTTCTTGGCGTTGACCTGCAGCGCGGCTCCCGCGAGGCGCCGGTCGGCCGCACCGAGATCATATTTCAGCATGGCGTCGTAGAACGTGTAGGCCGGCACCTCGAACGTGTTGGCATTGTTGCCCCAGCTCTCGCCGATGTAGCGGATGCCGCCGCCCAGCTCGAGGCCCTTCGCCATGCCCTCGTCAAAGGCGTATTTGGCCCATAGCGAAGCCATGTTGGCGGGAATGCGGGCCGGAGTCTTGTCGAGCTGGGACGTGTCCCCGGTCTCGGTGATGGTGGAGTTGATGTAGGAATAGCTGGCGATCACCGACAAGTTCTTGTTGATTTCGGTGTGGGCGGACAGCTCGACGCCGCGGTTATGCACCGCGCCGATCTGTTGATACACATAGGAGCCGATCAGCGGATTGTAGATGCTCTGCACCTGGTTCTGTTGCCGGATGTCGTAATAGGCGGCGGTCAGAAGGGTGCGGGTGCCTTCCGGGGCGTATTTCACGCCTACTTCCACCTGCTCGGCGGTGGTGGGCTTGAACGGACCCTCGCCGGCCGGCGGCTCGTAGAGCGCGGGCTCGAACGAGGTGGCGTAGCTGGCATAGGGCGCGATGCCGTTGGCGAAGGTGTAGAGGGCGCCCACGCGATAGGTGAAGGCGGAATCCGACGTGCGCAGGTTGGTGCCGCCCACCGCGTCGACGATGGAGGTCTGGGCGAAGTCCTGGCGCAGGCCGGCGATGAGGCGCAGGTCGCCGATGGACACCTGGTCCTGCAGATAGGCGCCGAGCTGGGAGGCGGACAGGTCCTGGTCCGACGACGGGTTGAGCACCAGGCCGGAGAAGTCGTAGCCGTAGACGGGGAACACCAGGTTGATGGTGGGCACGTCGCTCCAATTGTAGCCCCACTGATAGTCGCGCTTGCGGTAGCGGTAGTCGAGGCCGGCGAGCACGGTGTGGGCGGCCGGGCCGGTGTCGAACTTCAACTCGGCCTGGTTGTCGTTGGTGAGGGTGCCCCAGGTGTCGGTGCCGCCGCTGGCGGTGCGATGCACGGTGGTGTAGGCGCCGGTGCCCGGCGTGGCGCTGGTCCAGCCCCACACTAAGGTCTTCTGCTCCATGTCCACCCAATAGTAGCGCAGCTTCTGGCGCACGGTGAGGGCGGTGTTGAAGTGGTGCTCGAACTCGTAGCCGAGCCAGGCCTGGGTGCGCTTCTCGGTCTCGAAATTGGGGTCGGAAACGAAGAAGGAGCGCGGCACGAAGCCGTAGCCGGCGATGGGCTCGACCGTGCCGGCGGCGTCGAGGAAGTTGCGATAGCCGAAGTCCGGCTCATATTCGTAGCCGGCGAGGATGGTGAGCAGGGTGTCGTCGCTGGGCCGCCACGACAGCGAGGGGGCGATGGCGATGGCCTGCTGCTTGGCGAAGTCTTCCTGGAGATCGGTGGACAGGCCGGTGCCCACCACGCGAAAGGCCAGAGTGTCGCTGCCGACGATCTTGTCGGCGAAGTCGAACGAGCCCTGGAACATGTTGTTGGTGCCGAGGGTCAGCTCCACCTCGCGCAGGGCGGAGAAGGTGGGCTTCTTGCTCACCATGTTGATGAGGCCGCCGGGATTGATCTGCCCATAGAGAACCGAGGACGGGCCGGCGATCAACTCCACCCGCTCGAGCAGGTAGGGATAGACCTTCGCGTAATCCTGGTCGCCGCCCACCAGCATGCCGTCGAGATAGCGCGGCACATAGCTGAAGCCGCGCACGAACACTTCGTCACGCACGTTGGAGGCACCGCGATACTCGGAAAACACGCCGGGCGTGTAGCGCAGGGCCTCGGCGACGGATTCGACCTGCTGGTCCTGCATCTGCTGCTGGCCCACCACCGAGATGGACTGCGGCGTTTCGGCGATGGGCGTGTCGGTCTTGGTGCCGGCGAGCGACTGGCGGGCCACGTAGCCGTCCACCGGCCCGTCGCCGCGCTCCTGCCGGCCCTGCACCTGGAGGGTGTCGAGCGGGATCGCGTCGGGCTTCGCCTCTTCGGCGTGGGCAAGGCCGATGGCGGCGACGCTCACCGCGCACAGAAGGGCGGCGCGGAACGCGGGACGAACGCGGGGCGAGGCAAAAGGAGGAAGCACCATTGGCCATGTCCTTGAAATGCAATGGGCGGCGCGCGGCGCGGCGGCACGCCTTGACGAACTGCCTCATGTATAAGATTTAGTATTAAAGGCGTCGATTGGCGAAGGGCGGGCGCAAACGGCAAATAGTTCTGCGCAAACGGCGAAGGTGGGCAAGAGGCGTTCTTTTGATTATTACAAATTCCAAGGTAGGACATTGAAACGGGAGATACCGCAGCATCTGTTCGTGGGCACGATGGAAGGCGTGCCGGCCTGCGCATGCGCGGAAAGCGTGTATGACATCTGGCCGAAGTTCGTCGTCATGGTGCTGCTGCAGGGGGCGCAGCACTTCGTCATCGACGACAGCGCGTTCCGGATCGACGCCGGAGCAGGGGAGACCGCGCGGCCGCTGGTGTTCATGCTCAACGTGGCGCGGTTCGCGCGGCTGCGCTTCGTCAACGACAGCCGCATTCCACTGCGCAAGGTGATGATCTCGGCGCCGCACCCGTGGATGGAGTGGCTGATGCGAACCCAGGGGCCGCAGGCCTCCGCGCTGCGGCCATTCCTGGCCGAGCACCTCGCCAGTTTCACCTTTGCCGCGAGCGGCCATGTGCGCCAGCTCGCCGAGCAGATCCTGTCGCCGCCGCCCTCGCTCGCCGGGGAACTGCGCACGCTGCATTGCAATTCGCGCGCGCTCGACATCATGTGCGTGGCCGGCCTTGCCCTGGCCGAGGCCGAGGAGGAGCGCCGCCCGGTTCTTGCCAGCCGGCGGCAGAGCGAGCGGGTGCGCGACTATGTGGTGGAGCATCTCGACCGCGCGCTCACCATCGAGGAGATTGCTCGCGCGGTGGGGGCCAGCGTGTCCTCGGTGCAGCGGCACTTCAAGGAGCATTTCCGGATGACGGTGTTCGACTTCATCCGCCGCGCGCGCCTTGCCCAGGCCTGCGAGGCGCTGGAGCGGGATGGCGTCACCATCGCCCAGGCCGCCTATGCGGCGGGCTACAACGACCCCTCCAATTTCGCCGTGGCGTTCAAGAAGGTGTACGGCGTGCCGCCCCGCTGCAAGCGGCGCTAGGTCGGCGCGTCCGGGGCGGCCCCGGACGCGCCGGCTGGAATGTATCCGTCTCAGGCTCCCGGACCCGGGAGGCCCGGCGCCGCCGTCAGGAGCCGGATGGCCTTCTCGGAGCGCTTCCGAAACGAGGCCATGGGCTCGGGGTCGGAAAGCGAGAGCGCCACCAGGCCTTCAAAGGAGGCAAAGATCTGCTCGGCCAGATCGCGCTCGGACAGGCCCGCGTCCTGTCTCGTTTGCCCCTGACCATGAGCAGGGTCTGTTCCAGCCAATCGATGTTCTGGTCCACACACCGTTTCAATTCGGCGGCGCCACCGGAGTCCTGAAACGCCGGCTCCCGCATCATGACCAGGTACAGGCAGGGCCGGGTTCCATCCCCCAGCATCTCGGCAAAAAGCGCCGCATGGGCGTTCAGCCGCGCGGTCAGGTCGTCCAGCGCGTCCATCACGCGCAGGCGCGCGGTCTGGTCCTGGCGCTAGTGTCCGAAGGCCTGCTGCGCCAGCGTCTCCGTCGAGGGGAAGTGGTGGTAGAGACTGGGCGCCTTGATCTGGAGGCATTCCGCGATCTGGCGCATGCCAGCCCGCTGAAGCCGCGCTGCTGGAACAAGCGGATGGAGGCGCCCAGGATCGCTTCCCGGGTGAGGGGAGGGTGGGGCTTCGGCGGCGCCGTCACGATGGTCCGTCCACGAAGTCGATGCCGCCACGATGGGCGACGAACAGCAGCGTTCCTTCCAGCGCCAGGGCTTCGTGCGCGTCGCTGCCCTGCACCTGCAGCATGTCTCCGGCGCGCGTCACCCCATCGTCGAAGCGAATGGCGCCCTCCAGGACGAGGATCTGCGCCCACCCGTGATGGGCGTGCCGGGGAAAGCGCGCGCCGGCCTCGAGTCGCGCGAGGCAGCCGCCATCGCCTTCAGCCCCCGTCCAGGTCTGGCAGGTCTGGATGCCCGCGACGCCGCTGTCGGACCAGGTGAGGGATGCTTTCCGAGCCAAGATCATGGACCCGCTCCAGTGTTGGAACAGCGGAAAACTACCTATCGTTTGTAGGTGATCAAGCTACGCCCGCAAAGGGCGCGACAGGGGCGCCGGGCGTCCTGCGCGCGGAGTTGCTTACTCCTGTCCCAACGTCAGACGGGTCCGTGTGTCGGGGAGCTCGATGCCGCCCGACGGCGGCGGGGCGTCGCCGATCGAGAGCGCCACCTTGCCGCCTTTCACGCCCCTGACGGGCATGTGATCTTCCCCGCGGCCGGAATCGCCGCCGCCGCCGCTTCCGGCGCGGCCGCGACAGGGCCCGACCCTAGACGCGCGCGGCAAAAAGGCTAAGGTCGCGCGCCCCAGGAGCGCCTATACCGAGGGCGCGGGACCGGACGTGGCCGTCCGAGCCACGCGACCCGCCCTGGTTTTTCGTTCGTAGCTCATTCACCGCCGAAGGACGCCGAGATCGTGACCGACAGCCATTCCCATTCGTCGCAACTCTCCCTGGCCAAAGACAAGATCCGGGTGCTGCTTCTCGAAGGCGTGAACGACAGCGCGGTCGAGATGTTGACGGCGGCGGGCTATACCAACCTCACGCGCCTCAGCAAGGCGCTGGACGGGGATGCGCTCAAGGACGCCATCAAGGGCGTGCATCTGCTCGGCATCCGCTCGCGCACCCACATCACCGCCGAGGTGCTGGAGGCGGCGGATCGGCTGATCGCCATCGGCTGCTTCAGCGTCGGCACCAACCAGGTGGACCTGGATGCCTGCCGCAGCCACGGCATTCCGGTGTTCAACGCACCCTTCTCCAACACCCGCAGCGTTGCCGAGCTGGTGATCGGCGAGATCGTCATGCTGCTGCGCCGCATTCCCTCGCGCTCCAACGCGGCGCACCGGGGGGAATGGGACAAGTCGGCTACCAACAGCCACGAGGTGCGCGGCAAGACGCTTGGCATCATCGGCTACGGCAACATCGGCTCGCAGCTCTCGAATCTCGCGGAAGCCATGGGCATGCGCGTGATCTTCCATGATCTCGTGGACAAGCTGCGCCTCGGCAACACCGAGCCCACCGCCACCCTCACCGAGCTGCTGGAGCAGAGCGACGTGGTGAGCCTGCACGTGCCGGAGACGCCCGCGACCCAGAACATGATTGGTCAGGCCGAGTTCGCGGCCATGAAGCCGGGGTCCTATTTCATCAACAACAGCCGCGGCACGGTGGTGGACCTCGAGGCGCTGGCCGAGGTGCTGCGCGCGGGCAAGCTGCTGGGCGCTGCCGTCGACGTCTTCCCGGTCGAGCCCGGCGCCAATGGGGAGCGCTTCGTTTCGCCGCTGCAGGGCCTGGAGAATGTCATTCTGACCCCGCACATCGGCGGCTCCACCCTGGAGGCCCAGGAGCGCATCGGCGCCGAGGTGGCGCGCAAGCTGCTGGACTATAGCGACACCGGCTCCACCGTGGGCGCGGTCAATTTCCCCCAGGTGCAGTTGCCCGCGCGCCCTTTGGGCACCCGCTTCATTCAGGTTCAGCGCAACCTGCCGGGCATGCTCGGGCGGCTGAATGAAGTGCTCGCGCGCCATTCGGTGAACATCGCCGCGCAATATTACGAGACCTATGCGGACGTGGGCTATGTGGTGCTGGACGCGGATGCGTCGGCGGCGGACAGCCAGCGCGTTCTCGAGGACATTCGCGCGCTCGAAGGCACCATTCGCGCCCGGCTGCTGTACGAATACAAGATCTGAGCCGGCGGGACCCGGGGCGGCCGGCAACGCCGCCCCGCCGCGCCGAGAAGGACTGGCGCCCGCCGCTGTGGAGTTCCCGGTCGGCGGGTACCGTTCCGTGGGCGCGCGGCCCGTTTCCGGGCGCTTGTCGTCCCCGCGCGGGTGCGATCCCTTGTCGTGCCGGTCCGGCGGGTGCTTCTGCAGCGGTTGCTTGCGCGGCGAGACAGCCGCGTGCAGCCAATATCAGGCCTCCCACCCGTGGGGGGCCTTTTTTATCGGGACATGGATGCGGGTGGGCGCGCGCGGAGGCCTGGGAACAGGCGGCCATGACCGCGTTCCGCCCCGGCGCGGACCCGCCACGGGCCGGCCGGGAGCCGGGCGATGGCCTCGGGTGTTCCGCTTATCCCAAAGGCCCGTGAGTCCTGATTCATGGGCCTTTGGTCCCGCCCGCGCGGCGCTTGAGCGGACCCGTTTGGCACCGCTCGAACCTTGGCACCGCTCGAAGCTTGGCACCACTCGAAGACCGGGGCCGATGGTATTAAGCGGTCTTGGCGGCGGAGATGAACTTCGCTTCGCGCAGCAGGACTTCAATCTGCGCTTTCAACTCGCCCTTTTTCTTGTCCGTGAACAGCAGCCGGGCCCAGAGCGGCGCGGCGCCATACAGCTCAACCACGTGCTCCTGGAAACGGACCTCGATCTCGATGGGCGAGGCGGCGATCTCAAGGATGGTGTCGTCCGCGCCAGCCCAGCCGTATTCGAGAGCGGTCTTGTTCAGTTCGGCCTGTTTCTCGATATATTTCTCCACCGCCTTGCGCCTCTGGGCGGTGAGAGGCTTCTCAATCTGGAACTCGAAGATCTTCTCTTTTTTCATCGTCACACCGGAACCACGCAGGGGGCGAATGCGGGAGACAGTATTGTCGCCTTGCGCGGCCGGGCGCCAGGGGGCAGTTCCGGGATTTTGCGCTTGCCGCGCTGGGCGTCCTGCTCCGCCGCCGGGCGGTTGCGCTCCGGGTCCCACAACAAAAGCAACTGGGTCCAATCGAAGGTGAGCAGGCCGGCCCAGGTCATGCCGAGCTTCTCCAGCGCCGTGGTCAGCAGCTTCAGGCCGTAGCGGCGCCCGACCCCGCGGATCCAGTCCCACGCCTTGGCCCGCAGGGCGCTTACCGTGAGGCTCTTGCCGGTCAGCAGCACCAGGGCCGCGACCGCGCCGGCGACGCCGACGAGGATGGCCACGCCGTCCTGTTCCGCCATGCCCAGCGCGATGGTGAACATGGCGGCCGCGTGCGGCAGGGCGAAGCCGAGGATCGGGAAGGCGATGGTGAGGGCGAGGAGGAACACCACCACGCCCAGCATGCGCTCGGCGATGGGGTGGCTGGCCCAGAGCCAGCGCCGCTTGGTGGTCTTCTCCAGCCGCTCGAGCACCGGCAGGATGGTGTGGATGGCCACCGCCAGCGACCGGCGGGGCACCGAGCGTTCGCGGATGACCTTGGGCAGCTCGATCTCGCGCCGCCCGGCGATCATGTGGCTGGCAATGACGCCGGCGGGCAGGCCGGTCAGGGCGTTGGCATCGGGAACCGGCAGGATCGACGGGATCGAGAACAGCAGCAGCGGCGGGGCCAGACCGTTGTCGCTCATGGAGGCGACGATGTGCTCGACCGTGAATTCCTTGGTGGAGGGGTTCTTGGTCAGAATCTGCCGCAGGACCTGAGAGGTCCGCATCCGCGCGGTGCTGGTGGCGCCGCCGGCGACATGTCCGTGGTTCTGACGCGGCCTCGAATTTGGGGATCTGGGCACCGATCGCGACCTCTTCCGGGGTTCGTTCGTCTCGGGTTCCCAGGCTCGGGTTGCCGCGCCACGGGGGCGGGTTGCCTGGGACCGATCAGAAGCAGTCGCGTCTGCACTAGTCAATTTATGTCTCGCTTTTGTCACAGCGGCCCGGGCCTTGAAAAAAATTGCCGCGCTGCACGCGTTCCCACTACCGAAAAGCGAAAGGCTCGAATATATTTAAGCCGGCTATCAATAAATACACGCACTGATCTTGTGTATTACATCATTGATTGACTTGCTGCGGTTTGACGTTCTGCGGCAGGACGAATTCCGCATTGATGGGTGGTGGTAATATGTGGCCGCTTCCCTCTCACTCTCAGGTCCGGCGCCGATGGCGAGGGAGGTCTCGAATGAAGCTGTCATCATATTGACATCTCTGGGGTGGCGCCCATTATAGGCTTAATTCCATAAACTTTATATACATTAAAACCCCCGGCGTCACCTGTCAAATGAAAGATCGCTCGGCGGCGCGGCGGGATGCGGCGCCCGCCACTCCTGAAATTCACACCTGCGGACTGTTGTCAGTCCGGATCATCACGCGTCTCTCACAATCCAAAAGGTTGAAATGGAAATGAAAACACAGGTTGAGCCTGGAGAACCCTCGGTCGGCCCCCAAGTGACGTTTGCGGGCAGAGGCGGTGATTTGAAGCACAATTGCCTGTCCTATACGGAGGTTCTCGCTCAGTCGGTGTCCGTCATCGCGCCTTCAACCGTACCGGCCGCCATCGTCGGCCTGATCTTCGCCGCCGCCGGCAACGGAACCTGGCTCAGCTTCCTGTTCGGCATGGTCGGCATGGTGCTGGTGAGCCTGAACATCAACCAGTTCGCGCGCCGCTCGGCGTCTCCGGGGTCGCTCTACAGCTACATCGTGAAGGGCCTCGGCCCCACCGCCGGCGTGCTCGGCGGCTGGGCGCTCCTGTTCGGCTACACCATGACCGGCATGTCGACCCTGTGCGGCTTCGCCATCTTCGTGAACGTGATCCTGGCGCCGCTCGGCATCCAGGTGCCGATCCTGCTGTCGTTCGCCATCGGCGCGGTGGGCGCCTGCTACGTGGCGTTCCGCGACATCCAGCTTTCCGCCAAGATGATGCTGCTCATCGAGGGCACGGTGATGGCCGCCATCTTGGTGCTGGGCGTGCTCATCTGGTGGGACAAGGGCTTCGCCCTCGACAGCGCGCAATTCACCTTGGAGGGCGCGACGCCGAACGGGGTGCTGATGGGCGTGCTGCTGGTGGTGTTCGCCTTCTCCGGCTTCGAGAGCTCCACGTCCCTCGGCCACGAGGCGAAGGATCCGCTGCGGGCCATTCCCCGCTCGGTCATCCAGAGCGTGGTGATCTCCGGCCTGGTCTTTATCTTCATGGCCTATGTGGTGGTCCTGGGCTTCCAGGGCACCGGGCTGAATCTCGCCAACAGCGAGGCCCCGCTCGATGCGCTGGCCAAGGCCAATGGCTGGGGGCCGCTCAGCATGGTGATCAACTTCGGCATCCTGCTGAGCTTCTTCGCCTGCACGCTCGCCTGCGTGAATTCCACCGCTCGCATCGTGTTTTCCATGGCCCGCAATGGTCTGGTCTCCGAAGTGTTCGGTGAAGCGCACGAAACCAACAAGACGCCCTATACTGCGGTCTGCATCGCCGCCCTCATCACCTTCCTTCTGCCGACGGGGCTTTATCTGTCCGGCGGTTCGGCGTTCGATGGCCAGGGTTACTTCGGAACCCTGTGCAGCTTCGGGTTCCTGCTGACTTATGTGCTCATCTCCATCGCCGCGCCGCGGTACCTGCGCAGCATCGGCCAGTTGACCCCGGGCGCGGTGGCGATCTCGGCGCTGTCCATCGCCTTCATGGCGCTGCCGGTCCTTGGCACCATCGGCATTCCCGGCAGCGAGCTGTTCCCGCCACCGGGCTTCCCGGACAATGTACTGTTCCTGCTGTTCGTGGCCTACATGGCCATCGGCCTCGGCTGGATGACCCTGCAGCGGGTGCGGCGTCCCCATCTGCTGCTCAATCTGCGGAGCGCCATCGATGACCTGGACCTGCATCTGGCCAAGGCCACCACGCAGGCGGCGAAGCGCCCGCTGAAGTGACCGGCGGGCACAGCCGGGCGGCGGGCGGTGTTCAACTGTCCCGCTTCCGCTGTTCAACTTGAAAAGCCCGTGAATGACATCGGACTTAGCCCCAATAGCTCCGCCCGGTGTCGATGATGAGGGGGTGAGTTCGACTAAATGTGCTTGGCTGCGGGCAGATTTTTGCTTTAATGTGCCAAGGCGCGCGATGACTTGGCGGCGACGCGGTGGTTGTCGTCGGCGCCGGTGGCCCGGGCAGGGTTCCGCCGCCGGCCTTCGTGATGACGACAGTGTCGCTCCGCACCTGAAACGGTTTCCTGAGACAACAAGGTTAGGCCAATGAGCACCAAGACCAGTGAAGTTCTCGACACGGATCCCCTCTCCGCTCTCGGGGAGGCTCTCGAAACGGCAGCGGACACCCTCGGGGACGCTGCGTCCAGCGCCCGCGCTTCCGCCAAGGTGGCGGCGAAGAAGGTGCAGAGCGGTGTTGGTTCCGCAGTCTATAATCTGGCCTACGGCGTGTCCTATGGCGTCGTCTTCGGCGCCGTGTTCCTGACCGAGCTGCTGCCCGAGGACAGCACCCTGCGCCGTGGTTTCGAGGAAGGCGCGGAGGCCGGCCGCGATGCCGCCGTCGCCACGCCGAAGGCGGAGGTCGCCGAGGAGGCGCCGGCGCGTAAGCCGCGCAAGAAGGTGACCGCGGAAGTGGCCGCCGAGCCGGAGGCCGAGGCCGAAGGGGTGGAGCCAGTGGCGGATAAGCCGGCGAAGAAGCCGTCCGCCCGCGCGCGCGCCACCCGTGAGGCGGCCCCCGCCACCCGACGCGCCACCCGCACCCGCGCGCCCAAGACCGAGACGCCGGCGCCCGCCGCTCCGGAAGGCGAGGCGGAAGGCGAGGGCGAGAACAGCTGAGTCGCACAGGCGCGCGCCGGGCGCGGAGGCGGCGGTTCCCTGAGCCGTGGCTCCGCGCCTGCTTTCCGACGTGAGTTTGCGTTCCGAACCGGCAACTCCCCGCCGCGTCCAGCCCCGCTTTGCAAGTGACTTTTACGGCCCGTGCCGGTTCGTCTCCCCAGGCGGACGGGCGCGGGCCGCACTGTTTCCAGCCTTGCCTTGTGTTCGACCTTGTCGTGTCCGTCGCGGCACTTCGCGTGGCATCGGTGATGGGTGGGCGGCGGTGGTCCACGCGCCGCGCGGAAGTGGACCGGAGGCTGACGCCCCTGGAGCATGGGTGGGAGCGATCCCTCAGGTTCGAAGCCCACGGGCGCGGGCTCAGGGGCGGGGGCTCATATCATCGGCCTCATACCATCGGCCCCGGTCTTCGACCGGTGCCAAGTGGGTCCACTCAAGCGCCGCGCGGGCTTGACCAAAGGCCCATGAGTCACGCTCATGGGCCTTTGGTATCAGTCTTCCACCGGTGCCAGGTGGGTTCGCTCAAGCGCCGCGCGGGCGTTACAAAAGCCCAGGAGTCGAGCTCACGGGCCTCTGATTTCAGGCCCTGGCGCGCCACGCAGCGGTCTGCTTCGGCCGATATGGACGGTGCGTCCCCCTCGCAGGGGACTACGACTGAGATTCAGTGGGCCGTCACGCGGAGGCGGCGGGCGCCTTGCTCCATATGCAGCTCAAGGTCAGCCGACGCCGGACGCCCTGCTTCCCGGTGCTGTACCGCGATCGCGACGGCATTGAGCGCACGGTCCGCCGGGTCCGTCCTGTCGCCACCCGAGGCGGCCCTGTCGCTGTCACCGCGGGGCGACGGCCGGCATCGTTCCAGCCGTCCGCTATCCGCTCTCAGGCCGCTGCCGAGGGGCGTGCCGCCGCTCGGTGCTTCCGGGATTCCCCCATGCGGGTTCTGGCTGCGTGCGGGCCGCGCCAAGGGCCAGGGGCGAACGCGGGCCATGGGCCGAAGCCGCGGGGGCTATGAACGGCCCGAGCGCGGGTTGCCTGGGCCGCGAGCGCTCAGGCGCAGTGGCGGGCCAGGGGACGGGGCCAAGGGGACGGGGCCAAGGGGACGGGGCCAAGGGGACGGGGCCAAGGGGACGGGGGCCAAGGGGAGGGACAGGCCAAGGGGGACAGGCCAAGGGGGGGGGGCGGGCGGATGCGGCGCGATCCCGCTCGGTGGGGCGGAGCCCCCGCGCTACGCCGTCGCGCACGCCGCCGTAGCGGCGTGCCGCCATCGCGGCGTCACCGGGTGGAGAGCGGGAGGGGCGGCGGCGGGGTGCTGGCGCCGGGGCCGAGGGAGCGTTGCACCATCACGCTGTCGGCCCAGCGGCCATAGCGATAGGCGACCGCGGGCAGATAGCCCACGCGCACGAAGCTGAAGCGCTCGTGCAGGGCCAGGGAGGCGGTGTTGTCGGCGTCGATATAGCCCATCATCTGCCGGAATCCGGCGGCCGCGCAGGCATCGATCAGCCCACCCATGAGCCGCCGCCCGACGCCCCGGCCCAGGTGATCGTGGTGGACATAGATGGAGTGCTTGACGGTGTAGCGATAGGCCGGGCGCTTGCGGAACAGCACCACATAGGCATAGCCCACCACCTCCCCGTGCAGCGTCGCCACCAGATGGGGGAAGCGGCGGCTTTTCAGGTTCTTGCGCCGCTCACGCAGGTCGTCGGGCTGGGGTGTGTCGCCGTCGTCCACGCCCTCCTCGACGCCGCGGCGGATATGCCGGCGATAGATCGCCAGCATGGCCTCCACATCCTGATCCCGCGACGGGCGAACGACGATGGCTTGCTCCTGATCCATGGGGGAACCCGTTACTCCCTGTCCTATTCCGCGACCACATAGGTATGAAGCCGCACGCGGCCGGAGGCGTCGATCTCGCGATAGACGCCCTGAATCTCCACGTCAAAGCCGGGGAAGGCGTTGAACGCGGCCTCGAACATCCTGAGATAGTCGATCATGGGCTGGGCCCGCTCGGTCAGGCGTTCACCGGGCACGATGGTGGCGATGCCGGGCGGATAGACCACGAACGGCGTGGTCGCGATGCGGCCGGAGATGGCGTCGATGGGCAGGTAGTCCACATCGTTGCGCACCAGGCACCGTGCGGCGTCGTGGGGCGAGAGGGCGATGTCCGGCAGGTGCGCGGCGGAAAACTGCATGGTCTGGAGCGCGCTGGCGTTGGCGGCGCGGTAGGCGCGGTGCATGTCGGAGCACAGGTCGCGCAGCCGCACCCCGGCATAGCGGGCGGGCCGGCGGCGATGGAAGGCCGGAATGGCCTCCTCCAGCAGGGCGTTGTCGTCGTGCAGCTTCTTGAAGGCGACGAGGCCGGAGATGAGGGTTCCCGCCTTGGAGGCCTCGACGCCGGGGGTGAGCAGGAACAGCAGCGAATTGAGGTCGTTCTTCTCCGCGACGATGCGGTTTTCGCGCAGATACTGCGCCACCACCGGCGCGGGAACGCCGTGCTCGCAATAGCTGCCGGTGGCGCGGTCGAAGCCGGGCGTGAGCAGGGTCAGCTTGTTGGGGTCGGTCATGGCGAAGCCCGGCTCCATGCCGGGAAAGCCGTGCCAGGCGGCGCCGGGGGCGAGCTGCCAGAAGGCTGGATTGGTGGCGAGCTGGTCGGTGGTCACGCTCTCCCACGGCACGTCGTGCACCGCGCCGGGACGGGCCGCGTCAGGAATGGCCACCCGGTCCGGGACGAACGGCTCGAAGAACCAGCGCCGCTCCGGGCGCTGCTCCTTCTCCTCGAACTCGCGGCGCACGGCGCGGATCTTCTTCCGCAGCTCGATTCCCAGGCGGATGGTGTCGTCCCACAGCACCTCGCCCGAGCGCCCCTTCATCATCTGCGCGCCCACGTCGAGGGACGCGAACAGGGGATAGAAGGGCGAGGTGGAGGCGTGCTGCATGAAGCTCTCGTTGAAGCGCCGGTGCTCCACCCGCCGCTTCTGGCCGGTGATGTGCCGGTCCTTCATGTGGATCTGCGAGGCCTGGGAGAAGCTCGCGAGCTGCTTGTGGGTGGACTGGGTGGCGATGATGCCCGGCGCCTCCGGCCCGAGGTCGCTCAGGCCCATGGCATAGCGCCCGGCATAGAGCGGATGGAACTTCATGAAGCCGGCCCAGGCCTCGTCGAACAGGATGTAGTCGGCGAGATGGCCGATCTTGTTCAGGATCATCTCGGCATTGTGGATGGTGCCGTCATAGGTGCATTGCTCCACCACGGCGACGCGGAACGGGCGCGGCTTGCGCCAGGCCTCGGGGTCCTTCACCAGCGGATGGGCGCGGATGCGCGCGCGCAGGGCGTCCTCGTCGAGGGCGGCGAAATCCATGGGGCCGATGAGCCCGTAGGCGTTGCGCGTGGTCGGCACATAGACCGGAATGCCGCCGGAGATCATCAGCGCGCCGTGGTGGGCGGCCTTGTGGTTGTTGCGGTCGAACAGGACCAGGTCGCCGTCGGTCACGAGGGCGGACAGCGCCACCTTGTTGGAGGTGGAGGTGCCGTTCAGCACGAAATAGGTCTTTTCGGCGCCGAAGATCCGGGCCGCCTCCTTCTGCGCCGCCAGCGCCGGCCCCTCATGGGTCAGCAGGTCGCCGAGATCGAGCACGGAATTGTCGAGGTCATCGCGAAACACCGCCTCGCCCAGATGCTCCATGAACACCCGGCCGATGGGGCTGCGGCTGTAGAACACGCCGCCATTGTGCCCGGGGCAGGTCCACAGCTGGTTGCCCTGCTCGGCGTAATCCACCAGCGCGCCGAAGAAGGGGGTCTTCAGCGTCTCCGCATATTGCTTGAGCCGGCTGATGAGGTTCTTGGCGATGAAGGCGGGCGTTTCCTCGGACAGGAAGACATAGCCGTCGATGAAGTCCAGCACTTCCACCGGCACGTCCTCGAAGCGCTTGCGGCGGATCAGCAGGATGATGGGGAAGTCGAGGCCGCGCCGGCGCATGAGGTTGATGAGGGCGGCGGTCTTGCCTTCCAGGCCCTTCTTGCCCCAGTCCACCATCATGCAGCCGATGGCGGCGTCGGTCTGCACGGCGATTTCCGCGTCTTCCAGGTTGCGCGCGCGCACCACCTCGAACCCGGAGCGCTCGATCTCCGCGACGATCTGGTTATAGCGGGCGCCTTCCAGGTCCTCGGCGTCGAAGGCCGGCGTCGCGAAGAGGAAGGTGAAGCGTCTGAAATAATCCATCTGGGCACCCGCTGTGATCCGGGGCGAGGTGTGGCGTCGTCCCGTGACAGGACGACGACAGAAGCATGACGCCGCCGCGGCGGAGCCTCAGTCCGGGAGCGACGCGCGCCTGGCTTTCCCGTGGCGCTTGAGGAGGCGCTCGCGCTTCAGCCGGGACAGCCGCTGAATCCAGAACAGGCCGTCGAGCTGGTCGATCTCGTGTTGCAGGCAGGCTGCCAGCAGGCCGTCGGCCTCCGCCGCGTGCTCGGCGCCGTCCGTGTCCTGGAAGCGCACGCGCACCCGATCCGGGCGCTCGACCTGTTCGGCGACGCCGGGCAGGGACAGGCTGCCTTCCTGGTGCCGGGCCATGGTGTCGGAGGTCCAGGTGAGCTCGGGATTCACATAGGTCCGGACCCCGTCGGCGGGCGCGAGCTCGATCACCACCACCCGTGCCGGGATGCCGATGTGCGGCGCCGTGATCCCGAGGCCCTGCGCAGCGCGCAGGGTGTCCAGCAGGTCGCCGGCGAGGGCCTTGAGCGCGCCGTCGAAGACGGTGACGGGCGCGGCGACCGCGCGCAGGCGCGGGTCGGGAAACATCACGATCTGTCGAACCGTCATCTCCGGCCGCCCTGCGTGGCCGCGCCCCTGCTCGTCATTCAGCGTGCTCCGTTCGATGCGCCCGTCGGTGCTTGGGGCACCGGCAGGAAGAGCACGAGCGCCGGGCCGCTTCAAGCGGCCGGGGGCGGGCCCCGCCGCGACCCGTTGACCGCGCCCGAGGGCGGTTTGCGCGGGCGCGCCTCATGGTGCGTCTTTCGGGCCGCTGGCGGGCTCCGGCGGCGGTGCCGTGAGTTCCCTCATCAGGCGTTCCAGCCAGTCCGCGAAGGCCTGGATGCGGTGGGAGAGGTGCCGGCGGTGCGGGTACAGGAGCGCCATCGACAGCGGCGCCGCCCGGTGTCCCGCCATCACTTCCACCAGCTCCCCGGCTTCAAGATGGCGGCGCACGTCGTAGGCGGGAATCTGGATGAGGCCGAGGCCCGCGAGGCAGCAGGCGATATAGGCCTCCGCGCTGTTGACCGTCACCCGTCCGCGCATGGGCAGGGTGCGCACCGCGCCGGCCTCGATCCACTCCCAGGGCTCGATCCGCCCGGTGGACGGTGAGGCGTAGCGCACCGCCCAATGCGCGGCCAGGTCGGCGGGGGTGGCGGGCGTGCCATGTCGGGCGATGTAGCCGGGGCTCGCCACGTTGACGAGCGGCAGCTTGCCGATGGGGCGTGCGATCAGCCCCGGATCGCTGGAGGCGTGCACGCGCAGGGCGCAGTCTACCGCATCCTCCACCAGGTTCACCGCCCGATCGGTGACCCCGAGCTCGATGTCGATTCCGGGGAAGCGGTCGAGAAAGTCCGGCAGCGCGGGGGCGATGATCAGCCGGCCGATCCGGCCGGGAACATCCACCCGGATCTTGCCGGAAGGCCCGGCATCGCTCTGGCGGAACAGGTTCTCGGTCTCCTCCACGTCGGCGATGACCCGCAGGCAGCGGTCATAGAAGGCCGCTCCGTCCCGGGTCGGGGCAACCTTGCGGGTGGTGCGGTGCAAAAGGCGGGTCCCCACCCGTCCCTCCAGCTCGATCACCGCCGCAGACACCGACGAGCGCGGCAGGCCCAGGGCATCCGCCGCGCGGGTGAAGCTCGCCGCCTCGACAACGCGCGCGAAGATGCGGAAGAGGTCGATGCGATCCAACGGGGCGCCGATTGTTCGTGAAGCCTGACAGATGATGCCAGACTGGCTTTCTTTATCGCAAAATGCCAGCCGCTACATTCAGCCGCGATACCGGCGGCACCGTGATCGCGCCGCCGCAAGGGGGCTCGTTCCATGACCGACCATTCCATGACCGACCATTCCATCACCGGCAAGACCGTCATCATCGCCGGGGGCGCCAAGAACCTCGGCGGCCTGATCGCCCGCGACCTCGCCGCCCATGGCGCCAAGGCCATCGCCATCCACTACAACAGCGCCGCCACACGCGCGGACGCCGAGGCCACGGTAGCCGCGGTTCAGGCCGCCGGCGCCCGGGCCGCCGCCTTCCAGGCCGATCTCACCACCGCCGGCGCGGTGGAGGCGCTGTTCGCCGCCGCGGTCGCCGCGTTCGGTCGCCCGGACATCGCCATCAACACCGTGGGCAAGGTGTTGAAGAAGCCGATCCTCGACACCTCGGAAGCCGAGTATGACGAGATGAGCGCGGTGAATGCCAAGTCGGCGTTCTTCTTCCTCAAGGAGGCGGGGCGGCATGTGAACGACGATGGCCGGATCTGCACCCTCGTCACCTCCCTGCTCGGCGCCTTCACGCCCTTCTATGCGAGCTATGCCGGGACCAAGGCTCCGGTCGAGCACTTCACCCGCGCCGCCGCCAAGGAATTCGGCGCGCGCGGCATTTCGGTGACGGCGATCGGCCCGGGGCCGATGGACACGCCCTTCTTCTACGGCCAGGAGACGCCGGAGGCGCAGGCCTACCACAAGACCGCGGCGGCGCTGTCGACACGCTCGCGGACCGGTCTCACGGATATCGAGGACATCGTTCCCTACATCCGCTTCCTGGTTTCGGACGGCTGGTGGATGACCGGCCAGACCATCCTGGTCAACGGCGGCTACACCACCAAGTAGGGCGTCCGAGGGCGCCGCATTCGCGGCCATGCCGGTGCGGGGCGCGGTGCCCGGCATGGGACATGGGCCGTGCGATGACGCCCGCCGGGTGTGGCGTCCCTCCGGGCGGCCCTTCCTGTCATCATCCGAACAACAAATGTGTGCGCTCACTCGCCGACGGTGGCAGGTATCGATTTCAGGCGAATTGAGGAACGGCGCGGCCTCGCGTAACATGAAAAGGTATGTGCTCGCGTTGGGTGCGGATTGGACGGTCGATGGGTGTCAAGAGTAGTTCAGTTCGCCTGATTGTTGCATTTGTTGTATTTTTAGCAGCTATTGCAGTGTATTGGGCTTATCTTGAGCGTTCATTCTATATTTTGCGAAGAGACGCGCTGGCCGATGGCAGCCTGAGGGCCTCGCAAATCAGCGAGGCCGCGCGCCAGCAACTCGCTGCGACATTTCGCGGGGCAGATTATATATTGCGACAGATTCGGCGCGATTATGAGCGCGCGCCGCATGAACTGGACACCACCGCATCGCAAACCTTCGCGGCCTTGCCGCCCTCGGCGGACGCGCGGGTCGCCATATACGATGCCGACGGCGGTCTCGTGGCCAGCAACGGCAGAAGCGCGGCCCCGGAGAACGTGGCGGACACGCCCTATTTCAAGGCGCAGAAGGCGCGGGCAGGGGAGGATGTCCTGCTTCTGGGCGAGGCCGAGCGCGGCGTCGACGACGGGCGCTGGTGGGTGCCCATGGTCCGTCCCCTGGCGGCGGATGGTTCCGGCTTCGGCGGCGTCATGGTGCTGCGGCTTGCGCCGGCGTTCCTCTCGGACGAACTGGCCCTGGTGGTCCTGGGCGGGCACGACACCGTCGGCGCGGTGCACGTTCCCAACGGCACCTATCTGGCCCGCAGCAGCGACATTTCCACCTTGATGGGGCGGGCCGTGGACGCCTCCCGTCCCTACCTGGATGCTGATGCGCGCCCGACCGGAGTGTTCACGGCGCAGGCGACCCATGAGCCGATCGAGCGCATCTATGGTTGGGCCCGGCTTCAGGGCTTTCCGGTGGTGGTCTTCGTCGGCCTCTCCACCGCCGATCTTCTCGATCCCCTGAACCAGACGATCGCGGCCCATCGCTGGACCAACCTGATCGGCACCGGCGTTCTGCTCTGCCTGGGCCTTGGACTGGCGCAGTTCGCCCTGCGCGATGTCCGCCAGCGGGCCAGGCTGGTTCAGCAGGAGGCGCTCTACCATGCGCTGTTCGAGCAGAACCACTCGGTCAAGCTCATCACCGATCCCGCCAACGGCCACATCCTGGCCGCCAACGCCGCCGCCGCCGCCTTCTACGGCTACAGCCAGCAGGCGTTGGCCGGCATGAACATCGCCCAGATCAACTGCCTGCCGCGCGAGGAGATCCGGCGCCGCATGGAGGAGGCGAAGGAAGGGGAGCGCCCGTCCTTCATCTTCCCGCATCGACTGGCATCCGGGGACATCCGGATGGTGGAGGTCTTCTCCGGTCCGGTGAAGCTCCAAGACGGCATCGCGCTCTACTCCATCATCCACGACGTCACCGACCGGTTCGAGCTGGAGCGCGGGCTGCGGGAAAGCGAGACGCGCTACCGCAGCATCTTCGAGGTGGTGCCGGCCGGCCTCCTGCTGGTCAACGAGAGCGGCGCCATCGTCGAATGCAATTCGCGGGCGGCGGAGATCCTGCGGACCGATCCGCAAAACGTGGCGGAGCGCACCCGCAGCGTGTTCGACGCCAACGGCCAGGAGGTTCCGTTCGCCGAGCGCCCATCGGTGCGCTGCCTGACCGAGGATCTCGACGAGGAGCTGTTTTTTCTGCGCGACGCATCCGGCCGGAGGGCCTGCCTCAGCGTCAACACCCGCCGCTTCCTGCAGGAGCATGGCACGGGCCCGACCGGAGCCGTGGTCGCCTTTTCCGACATCACGCGCGCGGTGCAGCTGGAGGAGGAGGTCCTCATCAGCGAGCGCGTGTTCGAGGCGGCGGCGGAAGGCATCATGGTGACCGACCGCAAGTGGGAGGTCATCCGCGTCAATCCCGCCTTCCAGGAACTCACCGGCTATCGCGCCGACGAAGTGGTGGGCAAGAGGCCCCGGATGCTGGCATCGGGGCACAACGCCCTCGGCTTCTGCCGCCCGATCCTCAAGAGCCTCGCCGTCCAGAACCGCTGGGAAGGCGACATGACGAGCCGGCGCCAGGATGGACGCCTGTTCGTGGAGCGCGCGGTCATCAGCGCGATCATGCAGTCGGACGGCAGGATTTCCGGGTACGTGGCATTGCTGTCGGACATCACCGCGCGCAAGCGGCAGGAGGAGGAAAACTGGCAGCGGGCCAATTTCGACCCCCTGACGGGCCTGCCGAACCGCACGCTGCTGTCCGACCGGATCGAGCAGGCGCTGGCGCAGCACCGGCGCACCGACGGCCTGCTCGGTCTCCTGTTCATCGACCTCGATCGCTTCAAGCCCATCAACGACAAGTGGGGGCATGCCGCCGGCGACCAGTTGCTGGGGATGGTGGCGCAGCGCATCGCCGGCGCGGTGCGGGCGGGAGACACGGTCGCCCGCGTCGGCGGCGACGAATTCGTGGTGTTCTTGCCGGCGCTGGAGACCGAGGCTGACGCCATGACCGTCGCCCAGAAGATCCACGACCGGATAAGCGCGCCTTTCCGCCTCGCCGAGGGGCTGGCTTCGATCTCGGCGTGCGTGGGCGTGGCGGTGGGCCGCGCCAGCTCCGCCAGCACGGAAAGCCTGATCCGGCGCGCCGACGCGGCCATGTATCGGGGCAAGACCAGCGGACGCTCCTGCGTCGTGGCCATCGGGGAGATGGGCGAGGTGGAAGCCTGAGCGGCGCCCCGCGCCCCGCGTCCGGGTGCTTCCGGCGCGCTCAGCCCGGCGCGAGAAGCGCGTGCGGCAAGGCCGGCATCGCGGCGCCGCGCCGGGCGCGGACTTCGGCGCTTCGTGTTCCCTAGAGACGGCGGCGCAAGTCTGACAGGTTTTCACGGATGCGCGCGACCGCCCCTCGTGTCGGCTCGGTTTCGCCGAAGCGGCGCCCCTTGGGGCTGCGAAGGAAGACCTCCGCCGCTTCGCTCGCGTTCCTCAGGTCATAGCCGGTTTCCAGCCAGATCGCGTTGCCATGGGCATCGAGCCTGATCAAGGGGTTGCCCCTGGCGAAGAAGCTGTTCGACGCATAGGTGCGCAGCCGGACGATCCGCTCATCGTCAAACTGAACATGCTGCATCGCCAGCAAATGGTCCTCGCCATAGCGGATGTCCAGGACGATCGACCCGGTGTCGGTCTCGGCATCATAGCCGATCGAAGGAACATCGACGCCGTCGATGATAGCGAACCACCATGCATTGTTGTATTCGACGAAAAAACGCAATGACATGCGATCCTCGTCTGAAAGTGTCGTCTGCAGGTATCCGTTGTCCGCGTCGAAGAGGTCCAGCCCGAAGCGCCGGTTCTGGTACATTTCGCGGAACCGGCGGAGCATATTTATTCTGAAGTCGGAAATGTCACGATAATCCATATCTGTGCTCCGCTCTTCCTGTCCGTCATCGGCCAGGGGTGCGCATTAGGTGGCAAGTCTTCGGCTTGATCTCAGGCGTGGGCCTCGGCGGGGAGACGTCCTTCCCGGAAGGTGTCGCGGCCTGCTGTCTTCGCGGCGTAGAGCGCGACGTCTGCTTCCTTGAAGAGCGCCGATGGCGTCAGCTCCGCCCCGCTCATGGTCGCGCCGCCGATGCTCGCGCTCACGCTCCTGCGCGTGGGATGGGGCAGCGCGGCCTTTCTCACCCGGGCCAGCAGCGCTTCCGCGACGGCGCGTGCGCCGTCGCGATCGGTGTCGGGCAGGATCAGGGCGAATTCCTCGCCGCCGATCCGCGCCACCGTGTCGAGCGGGCCGCGCGGCCGGGCCGCGAGCAGCTTGCCGATCCGGGCGAGCACCTCGTCGCCCATCTGGTGCCCGCCGCTGTCGTTGAGCTGCTTGAAGTGGTCGAGGTCGAGGATGAGCAGCGAAACCGGCTGCCCGGTCCGGCGGGAGCGGCGGATGGCCAGGCCAAGGGCATCGTCGAAGCTGCGCCGGTTCGGCAGGCCGGTGAGGCTGTCGGTTTCGGATTGCCGCCGCAATTCCTGGTTCGCCTGCCACTGGACGATTTCACTGGCCGCGATGGCGGCGAGATCGAGAAGGGGGCCGATGTCGAAGGCGTCCGGGTCGCCGGCCTCGCGCATCATCACGCACAGCGTGCCGAGCACCAGATCCGGCGCGGCGATGATGGGCGCCCCGGCATAGAAGCGGAAGGTGATGTGCGGCACCAGGGGATGGCCGAGAAACCTGGGGTCGCTCTTCAAGTCCCCGACGATCATCGGCTGGCCGCTCTCGATGACCGTATTGCACACGCTGTCGTTCCGCGGAACGTTGCGTCCCAGCGCGTCTGTGGAGAGGGAGATGAGCGACTGGAACTGATCGTCCACCAGGCCGATGAAGGCCACGTCCGCCGCGTAGATGCGGGCCGCCAGACGCGTGATGCGATCAAAGCGCGCGTCCGACATGGCGTCCATGATACCGCAGGCTTGCAAGATCTTCAGGCGCTCGGCTTCGTTTCTCGGAGCGGTGGGCAGTCGCCACATTTTGGTGCTCAGCCCTTCGCGCGCATTGGAACAGGTTCCGGGCCCGGGGCTCCGCCGCGCGTCGCCAGGTGTTCACACGCCCCTGGCGCCGTCCGCGATCGCGCCGGCATGCGTTTCGCGTGGCCTGGGGCCGTGTTCGTCATGTCCGGTCCTTCATCTGACCCCGGCGCATCGCCGATCCGATCCATGAATAACATGCCCGCCGCCTCGAAGGTACGCCGGAGCCACACGGCGGCGGGCGCGGCCGCGGCCCCGCCCGGGCCTTCGCGGGGGGGGCCGTTTGGCGGCGCCCCGCGCGGCGGTGTCAGCTTCGCGCGCGCGGCCATTGGCATGCTTATCACCGTGCTCTTGTGTCAAGCTGGCTGAATAGCGTCAGCGTAGGAAGTCGTTCCTCGTAATATCAATCTGCTTTACGCCACATTTTCCCTCTACCGGGGCGTGTGAAGTCGCCGATCCTGTCCGATGCGCATTCTCCTCGTCGAAGACAACGTTCGCCTGAATGACCTGACGGCCACGGCCCTGCGCGCGTCGGGGTTCGCGGTGGACTGTGTGCACCGCGCCGGAGATGCGGAGGCGGCCGTTCGCGTCTCCACCTACGATGCCGTCATCCTGGACCTGGGCCTGCCGGACCAGGACGGCATGGAGCTCCTGGAGGGCATCCGGAGGCACAGGGTGGCCACGCCGGTGCTGCTGGTCACCGCGCGCGACGATGCCGCCTCGGTGGTGGCGGGGCTCAACGGCGGCGCCGACGACTATCTGCGCAAGCCCTTCAATATGGAAGAGCTCGTGGCCCGCATCCGTGCCTTGCTGCGGCGTCCGGGCATTCCCGCGGCCACGGCCCTGCGGGATGGCAATATCGAGCTGGATACGGTGACCCGGCAGGTGCGGGTCGCCGATGCGCCGCTTGCGTTGAGCCGGAAGGAAATGAGCGCCCTGGAGCTCCTCATGCGGCGTTCCGGCGTGGTGGTCGCCAAATCCACGATGGAGGAGGCGCTCTACGGATTTGGCGAGGAGGTCAGCACCAACGCCATCGAGGTCCTCATCCATCGCCTCCGGAAAAAGCTGTCGGGCGCGGGCGCCGGCGTGGAGATTCACACCCTGCGCGGCATCGGCTACCTGCTGGCGGAGCGCCAGCCGTGAGGCGGCTGGTCCGGGGGCTGTTCGGCCGCCTCATGCTTGGCATGATCGTCGTCAGCGTCTTCGCCGTGTGCACGACGGCGGCGTTTCTCTACATCCGGTTCGACGCGGTCAACACCCGCTTTCGCGAAGGCACGCTGCACAGCTTCGCGGTCAGCATCGCGAAGGATGTCGACGTCGGCGTGGTGCCGTCGGTCCATATCCGTCCGTCCACGGTGCGCAGGATCGCGCAGGAGGGGGGGCATTTCGTGGTTCTGGGCGCGTCCGGGGCCCTGTTGGCCAGCTCGTCCGACGTGGATGAGGCGTTCGTGCCGCTGGAGGACGTGGAGGAGCGCTATTTCGAGCTGCCCAAGGGCAATTCGCCGGAGGCGCTCTACGGCATCTCCCTGCGCCTTCCCGGACCGCCGGCGGCCTATGTGCAGGTGGCGTTCCCGAGCAGCGATCTGATCTTCGATTCGGTTCTGGAAGAGTTTCTCCAGGACATCGCCTGGCTGTGGATTCCGTTCATGCTGCTGATGCTCGCGACCAACCTGCTGGTCGCCCGCATCGCCCTCAGGCCCCTGGCCCAGACGGTGAAGGAGGCCGAGGCGATCCATCCCGGAGGCGTCTCCGTCACGTTGAGCGAGCGGGGGTTGCCGGACGACGTGCTGGCGCTGGTGCGCGCGGTCAATCAGGCCCTCGGTCGCCTGCGGGAAGGCTACCGGGCGCAGGAGGAGTTCTCCGGCGACATGGCGCACGAGCTGCGCACGCCGCTGGCGGTGATGACGGCGCAGCTCGCCGCCGTGGACGCGCCCTACGCGCGGGTGCTGGAGCGGGAGCTGGGCGCCATGGCGCGCCTGGTGGAGCAGCTGCTGGACCGGGCGCGCCTGGGCCGCTTCCGCCTCGAGCCGGGCGATGTGGTGGACCTGCGGGACGTGGCGCGCGAGGCGTCCGCGCTCATGGCTCCACGGATCATCGCCCGGCGGCGGCGCATCGAGGTGATTGCCGGGCCGGCGCCGGTGGTGGTGGCGGGAGGCCGAGACGACCTCTTCCGGGCCGTGCGGAATCTCATTGAGAACGCGCTCGAGCACTCGCCCGGCAACGGCATGATCCGGGTGGAGGTCACGGCGGCGCCGGCCATTCGCGTTGGCGACCAGGGCGCCGGCTTTTCTCCGGCGTTGCTCGATGCGGAATCGCGGCGCCGCGGCCCGGTGCGCAGCGATCGCCGCGAGGGGGTGGGGCTCGGCCTCGCCATCGTCGAGCGCACCATGCAGGCCCATGGCGGCCGCCTGGAGCTGCGCAACGCGCCATCGGGCGGCGCCGAGGCGGTGATGGTCTTCCCCCCGCCGGCGGACGCCGAGGCGTGAGGCGCGGCGACCTCACGGCGCGGGCCGCACCGCGATCGCCACCAGCCCCCGGATGCCGAGGGGCAGGAGCACTTCGCGCACGGTGACCGTCTCGGGCGGAAAGCCGCCGCGCCGGAGCAACTGGCCCAGTTCGTCCGCATCGAACGTGGCGTGGGTGTCCGGCCCCGCGAACGGCCAGTGCCGCATGGTCGCCCGGTCGGTGACATAGAGCGCGAGCCGCCCGCCCGGGCGCAGCACCCGCGCGATCTCGCGGATCGCGCGGCCTTCCGCGTCGAAGAAATAGGCGACGTTCACCGCGAGCACGCCGTCGAAGCTCCGGTTGGCCCAGGGCAGCCGGCGAGCATCCCCCTGGGCCAGCCGCATCTGGCCGCGGGCGATCGCGGCCCGGTTTCGCCGCCCCGCGAGCCGCAGCATGGCGGGCGACCCGTCGATGCCGCAGACGCGTCCGTCCGGCAGCAGCCGGGCCAGGGCGGCGAGCCCCGCCCCGGGTCCGAAGCCGATCTCCAGCACATGGTGGCGCCGGGAGGGGTGCAGCCCCTCGATGGCGAGGCGGTAGGGGGCGCCATTCACCATTGCCATGAGGCGGCCGAGCACGGTGCCCCCGCGCCCCCGCGGATCGGCGAGCTGGCGCCCGAGCCAGTGCCAGAGGCGCAGTTCCGGGCGTGGTCGTCCGGCCGGCGTCACGGCTTGGCCTTCATCTGCGCGAGCTTCTCGTTGATCACGAGGCGCCGGTTTTCGTCCCACAGCGGCCGGTCGGCGCGGACGGGGATGGCGAGGGCATGGCCGAAGGCCTCCCGCGCCTTGGCGTATTCGCCCTGGGCCAGCAGGAAGTCGCCGTAGAAATACCAGGCGTCGAGGCCGTCGGGGGCGGCGGTGGTCGCCTGCTCCAGCAGGTGGCGGGCCTTGGCCTTGTCGCCGAACGCCACGGGGAAGCTGGGCACGCGGTAGTAAAGCACGCCGAGGCTGGTGGGCGCGCCGGCGTCCAGCGCCGTGGCGTTCATCTTATAGGCTTTCTCCAGCGTGTCCCGGGCCCGGGTCGCCAGCGACAGGGCGGAGAGGGGATTGACCATGGAGGCCCGCTCGCTGGTGATGATGCCGTCCCAGATCAGCGCCTCGACGCGGTCGGGATGCTTGGAGGCCAGCGTGTCGGCCTCGGTGCCCAGGGCGTTCATCTGCTCGGTCTGCCGGTCACCCTCGGGAACGGTGAACTTGATGGTCTCCCATTTGATCTGAATCTGCTTCACCTGCGTGGTGACGGGGTCGTCCCCCGCGTGGGCCGCCGGGGCGCCCAGGGCGAGGCTGGCGATGAGGAGCGCGCGAAGGCGCGCGCGGGAGAGGGCACGCACGGGTCTGGTCCTTTCCGGTTGCGGGAAATCAGGCGTCGGCGCGCGCGGCGGCGCGACCCAAGGCCCGGTCTATCAGGCGGGGGGCGAGGCGTTGGATGAGGACGAAGACGCGCTCCGGCCCAGGGGGATAGGCGGCGTCGCGCCCGGCTTCGACCGCCTGCCAGATCCGCGCGGCGACGCGTTCGGGCGGGTCGAGGCGCATGCCGGTGGCGGCGATCAGGTCGCGGAAGGCACCGGCCGCGTCGGTCCGCGTGGCCCGTGGCGCCACATAGGTGACACCGATGCCGAGGGGCTTCCACTCGCGGCGCAGCGCGCTCGAAAAGCCCCTGAGCGCGAACTTGGAGGCGGAATAGGCGGCGAATCCCGGATAGGCGATGTCGCCGAAGACCGAGCCCACATTCACCACCCGCGCGGGGCGCGCGGCGGCCAGCAGCGGCGCCAGGTCCCGCGTCAGCGCCATGGGCGCCAGCACATTGGTGCGGAACACCTCGTCCAGCACCCGGTCGTCCATGTCCTCCACGCGCCCGCCCTCGATTACGCCGGCGTTGTTGACCAGGACGTCGAGCGCCCCCCACGCTTCGCTGAGGCCCGCCACCACCCGCGCGCGGTCCGCCGCGCGGGTCAGGTCCGCGTCGATGACGAGCGGGTGGGCGCTGCTCGGCAGCTCCGCCGCGGTGGCGTCGAGGGCGGCGCGCCGCCGGCCGCACAGGGCCACCCTCATGCCGCGCCGGCCGGCCTCGACGGCCAGGGCGCGGCCGATGCCGGACCCGCCGCCGGTGACCAGAACACGTTTCGCCTCACGCGGCATGGCTCAGCTCCCCGCGCGCGCCAAGCTCCCGGAAGATGTCGCCGTAGAGGCGATAGAACATCTTCGCATGGTCGATGACGGTGTCCTGCGCCAGAGGATCGTGGAGGTCGTTCACCAGGGTGCGGAAGAAGGCCACATGCTCCAGGTCGAGGCTGCCGTGGGAGACGAGGTAGGAGAAGCCCTCGCCTTCGCTGCCGCCGAACTGGCGGCGCAGCACGTTCGCCAGCCGGTCGGCGAGCAGCACCGACATGCCCTCCAGCACATGAACGCTGCCGAGCATGGCATAGGGACTGGTGTGCTCGATGGCGTGGTAGGCGAACGCGACCATCACCCGGCAGGCTGGCCCCGGGCGCCCGTCGCGCACCGCCTCGGCGTTTCCGCCCAGGGCGCGGATGTCGGCGAGGATCCAGCTCTCATGGCCGCGCTCCTCCTCCATGTATTCCAGCAGCGCGCCCTGGTAGCGCGCGTCGGTGGTGCGGGAGGCGGCGAGCGCCAGCAGCGGGAAGGTGTGCTTCACATGGTGATAGGCCTCGGCCAGGAAGGCGAGGTAAAGGCTCCTGGGCCCTCCCGAGGCGAGGGCCTCGCGGATCAGGGGGATGGACAGGAAGCGGTCCCGCTCAGGCGCGGTTTCCCGCACGAGACGATCATAAAAGGTCATGGCTTGGCCGGCTCCATCTGGTCGGGCGAAGGGAAGGGAACAGGGACGGGCGCGGCCCGTGCGATGAGCGTGGCGGCGACCGCCCGGCGAATCCGGCCGTTGTCCGTGAAGAGGCCGCAGGCCCCGGCCGTGGCCAGGTCGACGACGACCACATGCTGCGGCCGCGCATGGGGCGGGAGGTTGGCGCAGAGGCTGGCGATGCGGTGGGCGCGGGCCTGCGGGTCCGCGTCGCGGAACCCGGCGAGCGCGGCCGGCGCCGGCACGACGAGGGCGACGAGCCAGCCCTGGTCCGCGCCGACGGCGCAGGCGGTGATGCCGGGGTCGTCGAGGATTGCCGTCTCCACCCATTCCGGGCTGACGTTGCGCCCCAGCGCAGTGACGATGAGATTGTCCTTGCGACCTGAAACGAACAGCCGCCCCGCGGCGTCGAACCCGCCGAGGTCTCCGGTCGGCCAGGGCCGCGCGGCGCCGGGCCGTCCCGCATAGCCGTCGGTCACCGAGGGGCCGTCCACCAGGATCTCGCCGTCGCGGATGGATACCGAGAGGCCGGGCAGCGGCAGGCCCACCGTTCCGGCCGCCCGCGCGCCAGGGCGGTTGAGCGCCACCACCGAGCCGCATTCGGAGAGGCCGTACCCCTCGTGCACTGGAATGCCCGCCCGCCAGGCGGCGGCGGCAAGGCGCGGGGGAACCGGGGCGCCGCCGGCCGCCACGAAGCGCAGGCTCTGCGGGGCCCGCCGCCCGCCACCGCTCAGTTCGCCCAGCCAGACCCGCAGCAGCTCGGGCACGACCACGCTGACGGTCGGCTGGTGGGTGTCGAAGGCGGCGGCGATGCCCGCCGCCGCGCCCCGTCCGACCGCCTCCGCCAGACCCGTCGCGAAGTGGGCGTGGCCGCCGACGAGCGCCGGGACGAAGACGGCGCAGATGCTTTCCAGCAGCAGCGACAAGGGCAGGACCGAGAGATAGGAATCCGTGGGGCCGGCGCCGATGGCGGCGGCGAGCGCGGCGGCCGACCAGCCCACCTGCCCGCTGTCGTGGCGCACGCCCTTGGGGGTCCCGGTGCTGCCGGAGGTGTAGATCAGCGTGCCGTAGCCGTCCTGGAACGCGGGCGCCGGGCCGCTGGCCCCGGTCACTGCCACCGGATGGCGCGCCAGTCCCTGCGGGGCCGCGCCATGGCCCCCGGGGGGGACGAGCACCAGCTCGATGCCCGCATCGCGGACGATGTGGGCAATCTGCGCCGGGCTGAAGAAGGCGGGCAGCGGAACGGCGATGCGCCCCGATGCGACGCAGGCGATCTGCGCCACCGCCCACGCCCGCCCGTTGGGCAGGAGCAGGCCGATCACGCGCGCGGCCGCTGGCAGGGCGGCGACGAGGCGCGCGGCGTCGCCCATCAGGCCGGCGCGGGTGAGCGTGCCGTCGGCATCGCTGAAGACGCGGCGGTCCGGCGCGCGGCGGGCGAGGTCCGCCACCTTTTCAAAGAAGGTGCGCATGGGGCATCGCCGGCGCGCCGGAGGAAAGAGCCTTGGTGCGGGCGTTCAGCAGATCGACGCCGCATACGCCGTAAACCTTCGGCTCGGTCTCGTAATAGCGCCCCCAGGACGCGGCGTCGCGCACCCGGCGCGGGTCGGCATCGCCGAGCGGAATGGGGCCGAGGCCCCGGCGCCGCACCAGCAGGCTGAGACGCCGGGTGAGGGTGAAGAAGCACCAGGACAGGCCCTGGCGCGCGCCGAAGCCGATGATGTCGTCGATGAAGGCCGGCAGGTCGCGGGGGGAGCGGCTCGCGAGCGTCGTTACCTCGTACACGTCGTCGCGCCGCAGGCTGCGGCCGCTGGCACGGGCGAGCGCGGCTTCCACCGGCTGGTCGAGGTAGCGCTCGGAGAAGAAGCCATCCGCCGGCAGCCGCAGGCCGGCGGCGCACACGATCTCGTCCCGCGCCCCCCTGCGGCACAGCAGCCGGCTGGCGAGGCGGCCCACGCGCGCGCCATGCTCGCGGGCATAAACCGCCCGGACGAACGCCTCGACCTCGGCGCGGTCCGCATCGGCCGGCTCAACGATATATGCAGATCCCATGTCCGCTCGTCCTGGTGGTGAAAGGAGCGAGGGGAGGTTGCAAGGCTGAGCTTACGCCTTGCTTACGGGCGCAAGGTGGGCCTGGGGAGATTATGGGGCCGATTTGCGGCGCCCGCGGACCGCCTCCGGGGGCGTGGTGCCGCCCGGGTGGCGGGCGCGCTCGCGAGGGCGGCTCAGGCCGCCGCGCCGGGCAACGTCGAGACCACGGCCCCATCGGTCCGGACGAACAGCGCGGCGAGGCCGAGCCGGCGGGCGAGAGCCGGGCCGTCCTGGGCGCCGGCCACCAGCAGCGCCGTCGCCCAGGCATCCGCGGCCATGCAGGTGTCGCCGAGCACGGTGACGGCGGCAAGGTCGTTGTCGAGCGGGGCGCCACGCGCGGGGTCCATGGTGTGGGAGAGGCGGCGGCCCGCCGCTTCCACCTGACGGCGGTAGCCGCCCGAGGTGGCGACGGCGGCGCCGGACAGCTCCAGCACGCCGAGGATGTCCCGCCGGCCCGCGGTCGGTGCCTCGTGGGCGACGCTCCAGGGGCGGCCGTCCGGCTTCAGTCCCCGGGCCCGCAGCTCGCCGTCGATGCCCACCAGCCAGGAGGAGAGGCCCGCCTCAGCCATCACCCGCGCCAGCTCGTCCACGCCGAAGCCCTTGGCGATGCCGCAGAGGTCGAGCCGCAGCGGCGCCAGCCGGCGCGCGCGGCCACCCGCCGGGTCGAGCTGCAGCGTCTTCAGTGGTGCGAGGGCGGGCTGTCCGGCGAGGGCGGCGGCGCGCGCGCGATCAGGCTGGCGCGGGCCGCCGCCGAACCCCCAGGCCTGGACCAGATCGCCCACGCCGATGTGGAACGCCCCGTCCGACAGGCGGCCGATCTCAAGGGCCACCGCAAGCACGCGCAGCAGCTCGCGGGGGCACGCCACCCAGGTGCCGGGCGGGGCGGCGTTGAGCCGCTCCAGGTCGGACTCCGGTCGGAAGGGGGACATTTGCCGTTCCACCCGGTCGACGGCGGCCTGGAGGCGACGGGTCAGCGCCGCCGTGTCCATGCCGCCATCGGCGAAGCACAGGGCCGACCAGCGCGCGCCCATGGCGGGACCGCTCAGGGCCTGGCGCTGGAGCGCCGGGGCCTCGGGCGCGGGGTCAGTAGACATCTTCCACATAGCGTCCACACGATCTGAGGGTGGGAAGGTCGAGGCCGAGCGGGCGAACCACCGGCTCGAAGGCGCGGGTCACGGCCTCGGCCATGTCGCGGCCGCCGCATACCAGGATCTGCGCGCCTTGCCGCACCAGCTCGCGCAGGCGTGGCGCGTCGGCGGCGATGTGGTCCTGCACGTAGGCGCCGCCGTCGGGGTCGCGCGAGAAGGCGATGCGCAGCGAAGTGAGGCGCCTTTCGGCCAGGTGCCGCGCCAGCTCGTGCTCGTAAAGGAAATCGGACGCGGCGCTGCGCCCGCCCCAGTAAAGATGCACGGGTCGCTCCGCTGCATTGGCGCGCACGAAGCCGGCGAGCGGGCCGATGCCGGCCCCAGCGCCGATGAGGATGAGCGGAGCGCGCCCCGCCGCCGGGCGGAAGGCCGGGTTCTCGCGAATGAAGGCCGCGACGGTGCCGCCGGGCGCGAGGGCATGCAGGAAGGCGGAGCACACTCCGCCGGCGCGCAGCCGCACGCAGATTTCGAGGACGCCGTCGCGGGTGGAGGAGGCAAGCGAATAGAAGCGCGGCATGGCGTCACCCGGCGGCAGGATGCCCATCAGGTCCCCCGCCGCGAAGGCGGGCAACCGGCCGGGCGCGCCGGTGCGCGGATCAGGCGCGGCCTGAAAGCGCAGGATCGCCACCGGGGTGCCCACCGCCTCGCCGTACAGCTCGCGCCCGGCGAGCACGAGCGGCATGGTTGTCGGCGGCTCTGCCACGTGGGAGAGCGCGAGGTCGTGCCCCAGCGCGGCGCCGAGGTCGCGCCCCCACTGGGCGAACTCCTGGGGCGAGCGCCGATCCACCCGTTTCATGGGCAGGAGCTGTGGACAGCCCCGGGCGTCGAGCGCGTCCGCGACCTCCCGGGCGAAGTGGCAGAAGCGCGGGAAGGTGCGATCGCCGAAGCCCAGCACCGCCACCGGCGGCCGGCCCGGCAGGCGCGCGAGGCGCGACAGGAAGTGATCGGCCGAGGCCGGCGCGGCGCCCTCGCCATGGGTGGCGGCGAGGATCAGCAGGCGGTCGGCGGCGAGATGCGCCGGGGCCAGTTCGTTCATGGCGGCGGTGTGGACGCGGTGCCCGGCGGCGGAAAGGGCCGCGTGCAGGGTGGTCGCGAAGCCCCAGGTGGACAGGCCTTCGCTCCCCACCAGAATCACGGTGTCGGCGCCGCGCGCGGAGACGTTGGCGGCGATGCGCGGCCGCATGGCGCGCCGGCGCGCCCATAGGACGAGGCCGGTGGCCGCCAGCATCGGCGCCGCCGCCGAGGCGAGCCCCAGCAGGAGGGCGAGCACCCAGGCGCCCCGCCCGGTGTGCAGGGTGCGGATGATGTCGTCGACCCGTTCCACCGTCGTTGCCGGGACGACGGCGAGGGCGAGGCCGCTGGCCGCGTCGATCCGGCTCTCGCCGGCGGCGGTGCGCAAGGTGAACACGTCCGTGGGGTCGGCGGGATCGGGGAAGTCGAGGGCGCGCAGGTCCTCCAGCCGCACCGCCTTCAGCGCGGCGAGGGTGCCGACCGGTGCCGGCGTCCCGCCGCTGCCGGGGACGCCGGGCGCGGAGGCCTGCGGCTGCGGGACGAGGCCGAAGGTGCCGGCGGACATCCACAGTCCGGTGAGGGACGACAGCACGAGGCCGGCCACCGCCAGCCGCCCCAGTTCGCCGTGCCAGCGCTGCGCCGGCGTGCCGCGGATGGGCCGCAGCAGCGCCCGCGCTCCGCCGAGCCGGCGGGCGAGCAGCGCGAGGCCGGAGACGCTCAGGGCCAGCAGGGCAAGGGCGCCGACGACGGCCCCGGCGCGGCCGGCATCGCCGGCCAGGAATGAGCGGTGGAGATTGATGACGAACCGTGTGGTCTCGGACACCCGGTACGGACCGAGCCCCGCGCCGGTGGCCGGATCGACCCGCTCCACCCCGCGCGTGCCGCCGTCGTCGAACGCCACCGTGAGAGTGCCGTCCGCCCGTTGGCGGATGGCGGCGATGCCCGGATGGCGCGCGGCGACCCGCGCGGCGAGATCCGCCACGCTGGTTCCGGCGGGGATCGCGGGCGCGGCGCGGCGGTCCAGCGCCGGCTGCACCGAGAGCACGGCCCCGGTAAGGGCGGTGACGGTAAGGCCGAGCGCCAGCACCACGCCGGGCAGGCCATGAAGGCGGCGAAGCATGGGACTTCTCCAGCCGGCTCAGAACGTGACGGTGAAGGACTTCACATAGCCCCTGCCGGCGACCGGCTTGCCGGACGCGGCGGTGGTGAGCGGCGCCACCACCTCGGAGGGATTGTCCATCCCGTCCTCCACGGCGGTGTCCAGGTGCACCGTGTAGCCGGCGTCGATCATCGCGTCGGCGAGGTCGAGGGTGATCTTCAGCGTCTTGCCGGAGCCGATGCTGGCGCCGGTGATGCCGTCGATCTCGGCCGGGCGCCCGCCCGAGGCGCGCTGCCAGTCGGCGAGGTGGCGATGGTATTTCGCCTTGCCGCCGGCCATCCAGAGCGTGCCCTTGTAGGCGCCGGCGGCATCGGTGACATAGAGCGCCACATAGGCGCCGTTGCCGCCGTAGCTTTTCAGCGTGGTCTCGAACGTGACCTGCCGGGCCTCGGCGATCACCGGCGAGAGCAGGGTCGCGGTGGCGGCGGCCATGGGAAGGATGAGCTTCATCTGTGCGGTCCTGGGACGATTGGGGGGATGGGGGCTCACTGCACCTCGACCTTCGGCCGGGTCTTGCCCTGGAACAGGCCGTTGTCCGGCACCGCGGCGGCGGGATCGGCCGGTGCGGTCCACAGCGCCGCGCCACGGGCGCCCGCGTCGTCATCGTCGTCGTTGTCCCGGTCGTGGCCGGCGTGGCGGCTGCGGTCGTGATGCCGGTCGCCGTGTTCTCGGTCGTTCCCGGCGAAGCGCAGGGGACCAGCGGCGGCGGTGTCCAGCTTCTCGTGCCGGACATGGGCGCGGCGGTCCGGATGTTCGGCCTGGGTCGCCGCCCAGGCGACGCCGAGGCCCGTCGTGGACAGGAGAAGGGCTGTTCCGATCAGGGTGCGTGTCTTCATGGAAGCCTCCCGGCAGGTGCTGACGAGGGCACCCTCGCCCCCGCACCTGACGGCGGCCTGAACCTGTCCCGGGATCGCGTTCAGCGTCCCGTCAGGATCGGTGGGGCGGCAAAGCGCACCGTGGCGCGGAAGCCGTCCGCCTCTCCGGGGATCGGCGAGGCGATCTCCAGGTTCAGCCCGGCGCCCCGGCAGATGGCGGCGGCGATGGCCAGGCCGAGGCCGGCGCCCTCCGCCGTGGTCGGCCCCCGCTCGAACGGGCGCAGCAGCACGCCGAGCCGCTCCGCCGGCACCACGGCGCCACGGTTCGAGACTTCCAGCGCGCCGGCGGCGAGGCGCACGCGGACCGGCGCGCCGGGCGCGCCATGCTTCAGGGCATTCTCGACGAGATTGCGGGCCAGCACGGCAAAGGCGTCCGGATCGAGATCGCTGACCGGTCCCCCGTCCGGCGCGAGGGTGACTGTGAGGTCCGGGTTTGCCCCGGCCTGCCGGCCGAGATCCGCGATGACATGGCGAAGCACCGGCGCGAGCGGCGCCGGTGCTTCGGCGATGAGGCCGCCCCCCTCCGCGCGGGCGAGCTGAAGCAGCTTTTCCGACAGGCGCGAGAGGCGGCGCAGGGCCTCCGCGACGGCGCGCGCGCGCTCCTGGCTCGCCCCCTCGGGGAGCTCCGCGATCAGGCGCTGGGCCTGGGCCAGGGCGGCGGCGATGGGGGTGCGCAGCTCATGGGCGCTGTTGGCGGCGAAGCCCCGCTCCGCTTCCAGCGCGCCGCGCAGGCGGTCCAGCAGGGCATTCACGGCGGCGGCGACCGGCGCCATCTCCTCGGGCAGTCCCGTCGCCGCCACCGGTGTCAGGTTGCCCCGGCCCCGGGCCGCGATGGCCGCCCGGAAGGAGAGCACCGGCTTGAGGGTGAGGCGGAGCGCGAGCCAGACGCCGGCCAGCGCGATGGGCACCAGGGCGACGAGCGGCCACACCAGCGCCATCACCGCGCGGCGCACCGCGGCGGCGCGATGGCCGAGGTCTTCGGCGGTGGTGACGAGAAGGGTGCCGCGCACTGCCGCTTCCGTGTAGGTGCGCAGCCGCGCCGTGGTCTGGAAGCCCGGCGCGAGGCCGGCGGGAATGTCCATCAGCTCGGCGTCGCTGGACTGGAGCAGCACGCGTCCCGTTCCGTCGCGTACCACATAGGTGATGTATTCCCGGTGCGGGCCGACCGGCGCCATGTGCTGTGGGGCGGCGCCCTCCTCGCGGGCGAGCAGCTCGGAATACGCGAGCGGCAGCACCCTTTGCGCCACTTCCTGGAGGGCGCTGTCGAACACCTCGTCGATCTCGTGGCGAAGCACCAGGCCCGCCACCGTCGCCGCCGCGAGCCACAGGGCGGCCACGGACAGCGCGAGCCACAGCCCCAGCCGCCGGCGCAGGCTCCACCGGCACCGCCGGCGGCCGGTCACCCGCCGGTTCCCGGCGCGCCGAGGCGATAGCCCATGCCGCGCACGGTTTCGACGACATCGGCGCCGAGCTTCTTGCGCAGCCGGGCGATATAGACCTCGATGGTGTTGCTCTCCACCTCGGCGTCAAAGGAATAGAGCCGTTCCTCCAGCTGCGGTTTCGACATGAGCTGGTGCGGCCGCTGAACGAAGGCCTCGAACAGCGACCATTCCCGGGCGGTGAGCGCCACCGGCCGCCCGGCGCGCCGCACCGCGCGCGCGGCGAGGTCCACCTCGATGTCGCCGAGGGTGACGAGCGGGTTGGGATTGCCCGCGTAGCGCCGGCCCACCGCGCGGATACGGGCGGAAAGCTCGAACAGGTCGAACGGCTTTACCAGATAATCGTCGGCCCCGGCGTCAAGCGCCGCGATGCGGTCGGAGATCTGGTCGCGCGCGGTGAGCACGATCACCGGAGTCGCGGCGCCCGCGCTCCGCAGCCGCTTCAGGAAATCCGTTCCGCGCCCGTCGGGCAGCATCAGGTCGAGCAGAACGAGGTCGAAGGCGGCGGCACGCAGGGCATCTCCCGCCGCGCCGAGGCGCGTCATCCAGTCGACGCCGTGCCCGTCGGCGACGATCTGGTCGCGCACCGCCATGCCCAGCACGGGATCGTCTTCCACCAGGAGAATGCGCATCTGGTTCCTCGATGTGCGTCGTGGCACCTTATAGCACCGGCCCGGCCTTCCACCGGCGCTCCGTCGGGGCTGCTCAAGCGCCGCGCGGGCTTGGCCCAGGACCCATGGGTTATGGTTTTAGCCCGGCGGGCGGAGCCACGGGCGGGAGAATGCGTCGCGGCGTTCAGCTGGATGTCAGGTGGGCGTGGTCCGCTGCCAGGCCGGGCGGCACGAGCGGGAGAGCGCGGGTGAGACGTTCAGGGTTGGTGGGCCTCCTGCTGCTCATGGCGGGTCCTGTGGCGGGTCTCGCCTCGGGGCCGGCGGCGGCCGACCGGGACTGCACCGTGCCGCTGGCCGACTGGCAGCCCCGCGAGGTGCTCCAGAGGAAGCTCGAGTCGGAAGGCTGGACCGTCCTGTCCATCCGCTCCGACGATGGCTGCTACAAGGTCCGGGCCGCCAATGCCCGGGGCGGGAGCCTCAAGGCCAAGTACGATCCCGCCACCCTGGAGCGCGTCCGCCGGCCGCAGGAGGAGGCGGACGATCACTGACCGGCGGCTGGGACCGCCGGTTGCAGCCGCGCGTTCCGCGTTCCGCCGAGGTGAAGCTCAGAGCGCAGATAGGCGCTCCAGGCGGCATCGGAGGGGAAGGCCTCCGGCGAGCGGACGCCGTCGCGCAGACCATGGCGGCGGGCCATCTCTTCCGGAGTCATGCCATCGGCGACCAGCCCGAGCTGCTGGAACAGGCTGAGCGCGTAGCCGGGGATCCACCGGCGCACGTCGTGCCAGGGAACCGAGGCGAAGCTCTCCGGCGCGAGGTTCATGAGCGTGGTCATGCAGCTCTCGCGCAGGGTCGAATAGAAGATCGGCCGGGCGTCCACACGATTGATGAAGGCGAGGACGCGTTCGAAATAGAGGCGGATGGCGGCCGGGTCGGCGCGCAGCGGATAGATCTGAACCTCGTCGGGCGGGGTGCGGGCGAAGCGGTTCCAGATGATGTCGCGTTCGGTGCCGATCTCGGGATAGATGGGGTCGCGCCGGAAGAAGCCGGCGAGCGCGTCGAAGCTGACCCCCTTGGCCTGCCGCGCCTCGATGGACGCCACCACATGCCGGCCGTCGGCAAAGTTGAACGACAGCATGACATGGGCCAGGGCCTGCATGTCGCCGAACGGCTGGATGATGAGATCCGCCCCGGTGAGGGTCGAAAGGTCGAAGGTGGCGGTGGTCCAGCGCGGCACCGAGGGCTGGCCCGGCCGGTGGAGCGCATCGCGGAAATTATGGATGGTGGCCATGTCGCCATCGATCTGCGCCGTGGGATTGTGCGCCTGGAGGGCGATCCAGTCCTGCTCGGCCGGCTCCTTCAGGAGGAAGGCCGCGAAGAGCACGGCGATGGCGCCGATCGCGGCGCCCTTGCGAACCGCGCGCCAGGGGCCGGGCGCAAACCACAGGGCCCACACGAGCAATGGAAAGAGAAAGCTCCCGGCCTGCCGGAGCGGAACAGGCCAGGGAATCCAGTAGTGGATGGCGAGGCCGAGATAAAAGCCGAAGGCGACGACCAGCACGCTCGCCGCAGCGCCAAGGGTGCGCCGGAGCGCGCCCGTCAACCCCGTCACCATCACCCGGTACCCCGCACAGCTGCTTCGCGCCCCGCTATACAATAAAACGCGCCACGCCGCCGGCCCCCGGGCGCCGACACCGCAGGCCGGGGCCGGCTCTCGGAGGAGGGCGTGTGCATGTCGGGGTTGCACCGCGGCCGTGCCCCCTGTATCCGGTAGCCCTGGTGCCGCTTGGCCCGGAAACCCTGCGCATTGACTGTGACCCGGAGACGAGAAGGCGGAGAATGCTCGACTTCTCATCGCTTCTCCTTGCGATTTTCTTCTCCACCGTGGGCAGCAGCATCGTCCTGTTCGCCGCGTGGGCGACATCGCGCCACGACGGCTTTCTGCTGACGTGCGGGCTCGGCGCGCTGCTGGTCGCGATCAGCGTGGTCTGTTCCGCCTTCTATGCGCACAGGCCGCAGCCCTGGCTCGTCACCAGCGCCTATGTGCTTCTCCTCAGCGGCCTGGCGACCATCTACGGCACGGCCTGGCAGTTTCGCTACGATGCCCCGCCCCGGCGCGTGGTGCTTCTCGCCACGGCCATCGCCTTGGGCCTGACCGTCCCGCCGCATGCATCGGGGTATAACGGCATCGGCTTCGTGGCCGGCTTCCTGTCGGCGGCGGGCCTGCTCTTTCTGGCCTCCTTTCATTTCTGGGCGGCGCGCCGGGAAGCGCCGGGAACGCTCATCGGCCTTTCCGCCTTCTATTTCGCCATCGGCCTCTCGTTTCTGCCGCGCGCCGCGCTCGTCGCCCTCGACGGACAAGCGATCATGCCCGGCCCGCCGCGGAACTGGGCGCAGACCGCCAGCCTCGCGCTGATCGTCTTGTCGGTTCCGGCCCTGGGGGCGCTGACGCTGGCCCTGAACCAGCAGCGCCTGGTGCGCGCCCACCGGCAACAGGCGCTGACCGATCCCCTGACCGGCCTGCCGAACCGGCGCGCGCTGCTGGAAAGCGTGGCGGGATGGACGGGGGCTGCCACCCTCGCCGTGTTCGACATCGACCGCTTCAAGAACATCAACGATACGCATGGTCACGCGCGGGGCGACGAGGTCATCGCCCTGTTCGCCGAGGCACTGCGGCAGCACCTCGCCCCCGGCCAGGTCGCGGCGCGGCTTGGGGGCGAGGAGTTCGTGCTCGTCTCTCCTGGCGGCGACCTCGCTGTGGTGCGGGCGCAGTCGGACCGGCTGCGCCGCGATTTCGCTCGCCGCGCCCATGCCCAGCTGGCCCTCGCCGCCACGGTCAGCGGTGGTCTGTCCTGCGGCGAGATCGGCGGGAAACGCTTCGCCGTGGTGATGGATGCCGCCGACAAGGCGCTTTACCGCGCAAAGCAAGGCGGGCGTGACCGGCTGGAGATCGCCGGTGAGGAAACGCGGGTGGCGGACAGGCCGTCCTGATGACCCGGCGGAGCTGAGCGCGATCAACGGGACGCTGCCTTGATCGGGTGCAACCTCCGCGCTAGGTTCCGCTGCGGCGCATCGGAGGGCGGGATGGCGAAGCCTTTGGGAACGGCCGGTGACGACCATCTGGTCGGCGGGCCGGGAAGCGATGACATCGACGGCGGTGCCGGAGACGACGCGCTGCATGGCGGACAGGGCGACGACAGGCTGGTCGGGGGAGACGGCGATGACAGCCTTTATGGCGGCCCGGGCAATGATCGCCTGATCGGCGGGGCGGGAAACGATTCCTACTTTTGGGTCGATGCTGGCGATACCATCGACGAGCGCGTCAACGGGGGGATCGATACCGTCTACAGCTCTGCCGCCGTCTTCAGCCTCGGCGCCAATGTCGAGAACCTGACTTTCAGCAGCAGATACGGCTATGATGAGGTTAGCGGCGCGTACATCGGCGGCGACAGGTTCCGCGGCATCGGCAATGCGCTGGACAATACGATCAGCGGATTCCGGCGAGACGACGACCTCGACGGCGGTGCCGGCAACGACATCCTCTACGGCTATGACGGCGATGACCGCTTGATCGGCGGGCGCGGCGACGACGTGCTCCATGGCGGCGACGGAAACGATGTTGCGTTCGGGGGCGTCGGGAACGATGTGTTCTGGGGGTGGAGCGGCGACGATACGCTCTATGGCGGCGCGGGAGATGACACGCTTTTCGGAGAAGCCGGAGACGATACGCTCCATGGCGGGTCCGGGAATGATGTCCTGGATGGCGGCGCTGGACGTAGTTATCTGATCGGCGGCTCTGGAAATGACCTTTATGTTGTTCGATCGGCTGACGATGTCATTATAGAAGAAGCGGATGGCGGACTGGATTCCGTGCAAGCCAGCGTTGAATTCTATAGGCTAACGGATAATGTAGAAAATCTGGCGTTTCATGGATCGCCACGCGGCGGTATTGGCATTGGAAACGCCCGGGATAATCAAATGACTGGATGTGCGCATGGCGATGTCCTGCGTGGCGCCGCCGGCCATGATGTCCTGTCCGGCGGCGGTGGCAACGACGTGCTCCTGGGCGGAGCCGGAGACGACACGCTGACCGGCGGCGCGGGGCAGGATACGCTGTGGGGCGGGTCTGGCGCCGATACCTTCGCCTACGCCGAGGTGAGCGAATCCCGGCGTGGAGCCCATGACACCATTGCCGATTTCTCCGTCGCGGCGGGGGACAGGCTGGATCTGTCCGGCATCGATGCCAATATCCGGACGGACGGGGACGATGCCTTCGCGTTCATCGGCGCGGCGGCGTTCTCCGGCATGGCCGGCGAGCTGCGCCTGCGCAATGGCCAGTTGCTGGGCGACGTGAACGGCGACAAGGTGGCCGATCTCAGCATCAAGCTGGACGGCTTCGCGAGGCTCGGCGCGGGCGGTCTCATTCCCTAGGGTCTAAACCCAACGCTATTACTGTGATTCAATCAGCTCATGGGAGGATGATTCGCATGAGCCGGTTGTTCTGGTTAAACGAAAAGCAGTGGGCCAAGATCGAACCGCTTCTGCCGCATTACGGCAGTCCGCCCCGCGTCGATGACCGGCGCATTCTGAGCGGCATCATCCATGTGCTGCGCTGCGGCTGTCGCTGGTGCGATTGCCCGCCGGACTATGGCCCCTACACAACCGTCTACAACCGCTTCAACCGTTGGTCCCGCAAGGGGATCTGGCAGAAGATCTACGCCGCGATCACCGGCGATGAGCGAACGCCCCGCCAGCTTCTGGCCGACAGGACCCATGTGAAGGCGCACCGCTCGGCGGCCGGCGCCGAAAAAGGGGGGAGCAACGTCAGGCGATTGGTCGCTCCCGCGGTGGTCGAACAACTAAGATCCATGCCCTGAGCGACGGCAAGGGCCGCCCCCTTGTCCTTGCGCTCACGCCCGGCCAGGCTGCCGACATCAAGATGCTGTCGGTGATGCTCGACGCCGCGCCGGCGGCCCGCGAGCTTCTCGCCGACACCGCCTACGACAGTGACAAGGTACGAGAGGATTTGGCCGACCGGGACATGCGCGCGGTCATTCCCAACAATCCCACCCGCAAATATCTGCATCCGTTCGACAAGAAGCGCTACAAGAACCGCAATGCCATCGAGCGCATGTTCTGCCGTCTCAAGGATTTCAGGCGCATCGCCACCCGATACGACAAGCTCGCCAGGAACTATCTCGCTTCCTTGTGCCTTGCTGCACTCGTCGCATGCTGGTGCCGTTGAGTCTCGACCCTAACATTTCGCACCTGGGCCCAGGCGGGGGGGGGGGCCTCCCATTCGCGGCCGAGGTGGCGGTATTCCGGGAGATGCGGGCAGCGGACCGCCCGTACGCCTTCGCATGCCCCCGCCGTAAGGCATCTAGCCGCGTCCCCGAGGCTTACCTCGGCCGGACGCTGCAACCGTCGCCGTTACAAGGCCGCTCGCTCAGTTAGCGGGTAGCAAGAAACGCCCCCAATAGAGCCTTCTGGTTGGCAGCAGCAAGCCGCACTCCTATTCCGCTCCGCGCGGCGGGTACTGCGGAGCACGACTGTCGGCGGTGAAAATATCCCAGAAACGGGAGACCATCCGGTTGTCCGAAGTGACCATCAAGAGTGGTGCAGTAATTGCCGCATGGCGATGACATCCCTTATGGCCTCATCTCAGTAAAGGTATTATCGCGCCTGTCGATTCTTCGAGTACCGCAACACCCTCGTCCCCTACGGTAAATGCAAATTTTGGCTCTGTCGGATATGTGATCCCATTAGCGGCAAATATACGCGGAAGCCAGTTTGAATCAACGGCAGCCCGTCGCTCGAAATCCTCGATCGCAATGACAACTCTGTCAGCCTCTCGGATTGAGTCGACCGATGTTCCAGCTGACGAGAGCAGTCCATCCGGCATATACACCTTTCCTTTATATTCAAAGGCTGCATTCGCGTGCTTCTTACGCAAGACGGCGCGGTCAGATTCACTTATCGTCCGACTGAGACCTTCCGCGCCTCGTAATTGGTGAATAAGCCCCTCGTTTGGCCATTCATCCACCAAAGTCTCGAGGACGTGGTCTCGTGTCCAATCTCCGTGACCCATGACATCGATAAAAAAGGCCTTGTCTGTCCTAAACATTGCGAAAATGACTGGACCATCTCTTTTTACAAATCCATCTGACTCTACTTCTGATGAGAGATGGAGGTGGTGTATGCCCCATTGGTTGAGCATTAAATCCAGGTCTTGTCGGCGTTTTTGCGCCGGACTTTGCGCCCCAATTTTAACCCCGCGACTTAAGTATTTTGTCAGATCGAATCCGCGCTCAACATCCACGACAATCCCATTAATATCCGCCTGGCGCGCTAGAACAACTGGATTGCGTATGAAGGCTTGAGATTGTAGAACCTGACGTGGCTGCGGTCGAACTAACCGGTTAAGCCAGTTATGGTAAACGGCCAGCAGCAGAGAGGCATCAAGGCGACTTAAGTAGCTGATCGTCTCGGCATCATTTCTGTCAAACGGCAGATTGTGCAAGACAAATTGACGGGCGCTTTCCTTTAGATTCATGAGACATTCTTTCTTTATGATAAGCGACGGAATAGATGCTATATATCAAAGGCGATAGCGTCTACAGCCGCAATCTTAGTTCGCTAATCACCGCAGAGCATCTCGCATGCGAGCGCACCACCTAACTCGAATCGGTGTATCGAATATCAGTCAGTTTTTTGCGGAGACAAGGGATGCGTGTTTTGCATCAGATAGGCGGTGTCGCCCGTACGACACAGAGCCGTACACCACTTTGACTCGCCTAGAGTCGCGTTACTCCGCTCTCCAGAGAGCCTTCCGTTGGCGGGATATTCTCCGGCGCGCGGCCATTCACGATCTACGCACGGTTCGCTACCTATACGAGCGGCGTGGTCGGAGTGGCACGCCATTGCAATACCTAACGGAACCCGTTTATATGATCGCAGCTTATGCCAGCGGGGGCTTAAATGCTCATAGCGGTTAAATTTGAGGGCGGTCTTGCAGATACCCATAAAATACCGGCTTATGACGGCACAAAATCGCTCGAAGGCCTAACGCGCTCTATTTTAATGATATCGAATTTTCTGGTTGAGGGGCGTGTCCGCCGCCGTGATTTCGGTCAGGTACCGCTAACTTTCAACATGATCGCGCAACGGCCCGGCAGCTATGAAACGTTGTACGAAGTCGCGTATAACGTAGCTACTATTGGTGGCCCAATCGCCCTGACATTGGCGGGTGGAGTTGCAGGAAATTTACTTACTGACCTACTTAAGACTGTCTATAGACGTGTTACCGGTGGGAATGAAGCGGATACCCCCGACTCTGTTTCCAGATTAGAGGCTGACCGAGGTGGAGATGTGGCCGCATTGGTTGAAGCCGTTGAACCCGCCGTACGGTTAGGGCACAATGTAATTAATCATGGCGTTATAAATATAAATATAAACAACATACAGCAGGAGAAGGCGACGAATATTGCGAAATTCACGCCAAAAACTAAGGAGTATATGTTGGGTAATGTAATAGATAATTCTGTTAGAGCAAAAATATTTAGCATATCGAGTTTTAATGCAAACCAAGGGACTGGTCGGGCGTTTGATCTGGAGGAAGGGCGCTCTATTCCGTACGAACTCACCGACGCTGTAGATAGAATTAGTGTAGAAACTCTTCTAAATAGCATCGGATCCTATACTAAGCGCAGGCGACTTGGTGATGATTTGCGTTCAGCGGTTGGCATAAAGTACACGTCTGTCGACGCACCGGATGGACGTATCAAAAAATCCGCATTATATCTGTACGTGATAAGCTATCCGACCTATAAAGTCCGCGAGATTGATTGATCTTCATAGAGGTCTTATGAGGCGATGTCCCCCATCTCCCTGACCGCTTAGAGCCCGTTTGGAAATTCAGGGATGGGTATTTCTTCGGGCCAGATTTGCGCCCATGGCGACGAGGATCATGGCCTTTGAAACATCGATGCGGCGCTCATAGTCGCGCACCAGGCGGCGCCAGCGGGTCATCCAGCCGAAGGTGCGCTCGACGACCCAGCGGCGCGGCAGGACTTCGAAACCTTGCGCGCCATCGCGGCGACGGATGATCTCGACGACGAAGTCGAGATAGGCGGCCTTGTCCATGAGCTTGAGCCGATCGTAGGCGGCGTCGGCGAAGAGGTGCTTCACCCACGGCCAGCGCTTGCGGATCGCATCGAGGATCATCTGTGCGCCGGCGCTGTCGGAGATGTCTGCGGTCGTCAGATGGACCATCAGGAGCCGCCCGTCGGTGTCGACCGCAATGTGGCGCTTGCGCCCGACGATCTTCTTGCCGGCGTCGTAGCCCCTGGCTTCGGCTTGCGGCGCCTTGATTGTCTGACTATCGATCACCGCGCCCGTCGGGCTCGCCTCACGCCCGGCCCGCTCGCGGTCCAGCATCAGTTCGACATCGTGGATGGTCTGGAACAGGAAGCGGCGCGCCAGTTCGCGGAACCAGCCATAGACCGTGCGCCAGTGCCCGAAATGGATCGGCAGCATCCGCCAGCCGCCGCCTGAACGCACCAGATAGCGCACCGCATTGATGACTTCCCGGAACTCCACCTCGCGGGGCCGCCCCCGGCGTCCGGGAGCCGGCATCAACGGCGCCATCCGCTCCCATTCTTCATCCGTCAGGTCCGACGGATAGCGTTTCGTCTTCCGGGCGATCCTGGCCATCCGGTCCCGCTGTTCTGCTGTCCACATCCACAGCTTGAATCATAAGCACGGACAAACAGGAATCCCTGGATAACGAATTTCCAAACGGGCTCTCACAAGGGCGGGATACAGGATCAGATCATCGAGGGCGTCTATACCGTGGCGGAAGATTTCCCGCGCCTCATCGACGCGACCGAAACCATGAAAGACACGCGGCTGTCCGTCGTCAGATGAGTTGAGACCGTTTTGGCGTCTCAGAGTCCGTCCCGAACCTCATGACGTTCGGGCGATGCGGCGGATGAGGACCATGGCGGCGGCGGCGTAGAGGAGGCGGTCGCTGAGGCAATGGTGGCTTCGGCGTCTTCGGCGCCGGTAGCAACGGCGCAACCAGCCGCCACTCCGCATCCGTCAGATCCGTTTCGTATCGAAGTCCCGCACGACTATGCTGCCGGCGAGTGGCTGGGGTCCACATCGCTCGCTCCAAGATGGCCTGAACAACCCCTTGGAATCACGAGCGCCCCAGCCGCTCAACCCTTTCGGGACGGGCTCTGAGGGGCCTCACCCCCTACGAATTCATCTGCAAGTGCTGGACAAACGAGCCCGAACGATTCACCCTCAATCCACTCCAGCAAATGCCGGGACTAAACACCTAGACCTTACTTCTCTCGAGTTGGGGTCTCCGGCAAACCCAGCACGGTTCATCAGCGTTGTTGGTGCGGCGTGCGGGCCGAGATGAGGGTGCCCCTATACTTGTTGGCAAGGAATGCGGCGACCTGCGGGCTTTCCAGGGCGCGGGCGAGTTCGAGAACCCGGGCGTCTCCCGCGAGCCTTGCCGGCGCCACGAGAACCCGCGCATACGGATTGTCCAGCCCCGCCTCGATCGCCAGCGCGTCCCTGGACGGAACCAGACCGATCCGGGCGGCTGTGCGCGGATCCAGGACCACGGCATCAAAGGACCGGTAGATGTCGGCCGCAAGACCCAGGTCCAGGCCGTCTATCGCGACGTGCCGCGGCGTTTCCAGCACATTATCCCTGTTGACCGACAGGTCCTCGATCCCCGTTCCGCCAAAAGCGCGGTCAAGCTTGAGCAAACCCGCGGCCTGAAGAAGGTAGAGCCCGCGCGCGAAACCCGCGGGCGTATCCGGCAGGACGACCTTGGAGCCATGCGGGAGGCTGTCGCCGACAACTGTATCGGGAACAAGGGACGAGTTGATTCTGGACGCCGTCTCGTTCAGATCCTTCCACTTGGACGAATAGATCGCATAGGGCGCGACAGTCACCCTTGAGACCACCTGAAGCGCCTCACCTGAGGCCTCCTGCTGCTCCGCGAGGAATGCCGGAAGCGGCTGGTGGAAGGCGAGATCGCCCCGTCCCGCCGCGACCAAGGCGTTGGCATCGGCCCCCGCATCGAGCAGCTTGAACGTCACGTTTCCGACCAGCCCGCTGGACCGGACGTAATCCAGGACATCGCGATAGTCATCGCCCCCGACATAGATTTTGATGGGGCGCTCGCCGGCCCCGTCGGCGTCCGAGCAGGCCGGAAGGCCAGCCAGCGCCGCAAGCGAAAGCAGCGCCGCCGCCACGCGCAAGGCAACGCGGCGGTGCCTCCGCGTGCCGCCGCGTTGGCCGGGCCGGCGGTTTCTTCCGACGCGATCGATGGCCGGGACAAGGTGCGCGATCATCGATTGGTGATGCCGAGCTGCCAGCTGGTGACCCGCCGCTCCACCAGGGTCAGCACCGCATTGACGATCACGCCGATGAGGCCGAGCACCACAATGCCAGAATACATCTCCGCGATCTCAAAGCGCTCCTGGCTGGCCCGGATATAGATGCCCAGGCCCTCCGTCGCCCCAAGGTATTCGGCAGCCACCAATGCCGTGAAGGCATACGAGGCTGCCAGCCTGATGCCGGGGAAGATGTTCGGGAAGGCGGCGGGAAGCACCACATAGGCGAAAATATAGGCCTTGCCGGCACCGAGGGTCCGCGCCGCGTTGATGAGGATACGCTCGACACCTTTGACCGCGCTGGTGGTGTTGACGAAGATCGGCCAGAACGACGCCCAGGCGACAATGGCTACCTTGGATTGCTCCCCGATGCCGAAGAACAGGAGAAAAACGGGAAACAGCGCCAGGATAGACAGATTTCTAAAAAACAGAAGAACAGGTGCCAGAGTTTTTTCAACCACGCTGAACGATCCGGCGGCAATTCCAGCAGCGATTCCGACCACCAGGGCGATGGCGAATCCCTCAAGCCCCCGGCGAAGGCTGGGCCAGATCTGTGGCCACAGGTCGCCTCCCGGAAGGAGGCCGGAAATCAGCGTCACCAGAACGGTTCGCGGAGGCGACAGGAACTTAGGGTTCAGCAGGCCGATGCTGTTGGCGAGCCACCACAGGAAGATGAAGGAGGCGAGGCCGATAAATCCGTAGAGATATTTGTCATATTTCTCCAATTCCGGCAGTTTAGGAATAAATTTCGCGGCGCCAGCCCGCACCGGAATCGCATTCACGACGCCGCTCTCAAGTTCAATTTCATTTGCCAAGTTCAACCTCCTCCAGCAGGATCGCAGCGACCTCGCCACGGATGCGGCCGTATTCTGTGGTGGCGCGAGCGCTATCATCCCGCGGTCGCGGAAGATTGACGTCGATCACTGATTTGACCTTTCCCGGTCGCTTGGTCATGACCGCGATCCGGTCGGCAAGGAAGATGGCTTCGTCGATGGAGTGGGTGACGAACAGGATGGTTTTCTTCTGCCCTCCGGTCTCCCAGATCCGCAGCAGCTCGTTCTGGAGGAATTCGCGGGTCTGGGCATCCAAGGCCGCGAATGGTTCGTCCAGGACGAGGATCTCGGGATCATAGGCGAGGGCCCGCGCGATCGCCACGCGCTGACGCATGCCGCCCGACAGGCGGTGCGGAAGATGATCGGCGAACGCCTCCAGGCCGACCGTTCGCAGAATGCGGGTGGCGATCTCGTGCCGCTCCCGGACCGACACACCGCGAATCCTGAGGCCGGCCTCGACGTTTTTCTGCACCGACAGCCAGGGAAAGAGGGCGTAGCTTTGAAACACCACGCCGACTTTCTTGCTGACGCCCCGCACCGCCGTTCCGTCGAGCAGCAGTCCGCCCCCGTCGAATTCTTCAAGCCCGGCGATGATGTTGAGAAACGTGGATTTGCCGCAGCCGCTCGGGCCGAGCAAGGCGACGAATTCTCCCTCCCGGATATCGAGATTGAAGTTCTGCAGGACCTCGGTGACGCCGGACCCGGCGCCTTGGCCAGCATGCCTGAATGTCTTGCGCAGGTCCCGGGCCTGGATCTTGTGCGCATGCCCGGCCGCGCGCCGCACGGGGGCGTGAACCTGGGGCAGACCGACGACGGATTGAGTCATAGATTCTCCATGCCGACCGGAAGGGTTTCCACCGAGACCCCGCGCGAGGCTCCAGACGACCGGACGGATCGCGCCGCGCGGTCTGCCGGTCATCGTTGCGCAGGTTTTATCGAAGTCTTTTCACCCACATGGGCTGACGAAATGCTTCGACTGGGTATCCGCAGGCGCTGCAATGGCGTCGTCTTTCGGAAAAGAAGGCAACCGGCCTGCCGGAGATGTCCTAGTATTCCGTGGCCGTAAGCACCTTCAGGTTGTCCTTCTGGGAAGCGATCAGGGCCGCGGACGGGGCGTAGGGGTTGTATTCGTTTGTCGCAATGTCCGATGGCTTGAGCTTGGCCTGATCAGGCTTGAGGCTGCCCACCCGATCCAGAAGCCCCCACCAGAACTGCAGCTGATTTTCGTCCAGGATCAGATTGTTGACATAGTAATATTTCGTCACATACTCTCGCGAAAAACCGGTGACCTTGGCGCTGATATCGCCGGCCTTATCCGGGTTCGCGTTGATCCAATTTGCGGTCTTCGCGATGATACCGACGAACTCCTTGGTCTGCGCCGGATATTTGCGAATGAACTCACCATTGGCGCTGATGGGGGCCGACCCGCCGTCCTCCTGCGAATTGTCGTAGTCGGAAAACGCGGCCTTGAGGGCCTTGTCGGCGCGCATCACGCCGTTCAGGGGCGGATGGATCACCGCGAGAGCGACGGAGCCGTTCTCGACCGATTGCTGAAGAAGGCTTTCCGCCTGGGTCAGGAACTTGACCTTCTTGACGTCGATGCCGTTCTTGGTCAGCAGGTCCTTGAGAATGAACTCCGCGCAACCGCCAAGGCTCGCCAGCCCCACGGTCTTGCCCTCCAGTTCCTTCAGGTTGTCGACGCTGATGGTCGAGTCGGCCCGCGTGAAATAGGTCATGTGCGGCTCGTCCCGGGTGGTATAGGACTGCGCCGCGATCACCTTCAGGTCGACGCCGTTCGCCACCGCCGCCAGCGCGCGGTTGAACATGAAGTTGGCGAATGTGACCTCGCCCTTGCCGACCAGGGCAGGAAGCTGTCCGGCATCGACGCCACCGACGAACTTGGGGCGAATTCCGGCTTTGTCCCAATAGCCGAGTTCCTGGGCGAACCTGACAAGAGACACCTGGGTTGGGTATTCCGCATAGGTGAAATAAATCGGATTCTTCGGATCGGAAACGGTTCCCTCTGCGGCCTTCTTCTCTTCTTCGGGGAAACATCCGGCCAGCGCCGTCGCGGCCAGGAGTACCCCGGCGAAACGCAAAGCGTGGCGATGAAAGCTTCCGAGCACGCCCGCCTTCGATCTGGACATGAGCATTCGACCTCTTTTCATCTTTCGATAGGCTCCCCAGACCATGGAACATCGCCGCCAACGCGGCACCTTCGGGTCCTCGCGGCAACCGGCTGCATCGCCGCGCGCCCCGTGGGGCTCGCAGGATCAACGGCACCGCCGACCTTCTGGAAGGTCTGTGAAACACCCCGATTCCAGGAACGTCTTTGGAAGAGTGGGAGCCAGAGTAAGGTTCACAGCCTATTTGTCAATTAAATCTATTTAATAAATAAACTATGTAAAATGTTCTTGCGGGAGGCGATCCGGCCGGCACGATCCGCGTGCCGGCCGGATCCGGTGCCGCGGAATCTCCGCGCGGGTCCGCAGCCCAGGTTGATCTCGCATCACGGCCACGGGCGCGACTGCAGCGTGGCGGCCAGCGGCAGGAGCGCCGTGGCGCGGTGGGGCCTATTCCGCCGCCTCCAGCGTGCCGCCACCGACGATGGCCCCCTCATAGCTCGATCGCGGCAGTTCCTCGGTGGCCGGTTGGCTGATCCGGGCGAGATGGTGGCCCGCGTCCTCGAGGAACAGGCCCCGGCTGATGCCCCGCACGGCGCGCGGCACTGCGACCTTCAGGCTGGCGATATCCCCCACGTGGCGGGCGAAGCTGACCAGGGCCGAAAGATTGAGGGCCTGGATGCGCCCGAGGAAGGGAGCCGAGCCGGGAACACGCTCGCGATACTCATAATAGGGTCCAAGATAGGGAAAACGGCCGATGGCGGTCCCGTTCGCGATGGGCGGCAGGCCGGGGCGGTGGCCCCAAAGCTCGATCTGGTCGGCGAAATCGGCGAGTTCCGGTCGCAGATGCGGGCCCATGTGATAGCCCGTCGCCAGCAGGACATGATCGACCTCGACGCGGCCGCCGGGAAAGTCGATCTCCACATGTTCGCCCCGCTGGCGGACCGCCTGCCAGGGCGCGGCGAGGTGAATGTGGAAGTTGGGAAACCGTGTCGCGCGCGCGACCACGGGCGGCGTCGGAAAAATGCCGCGCGCGCGGATCAAGGGCGCGAGCTGCCAGCGCACGGCGTCCGGGAGGTGATGAAAATTGTCACTGACCCCCTGGTACATGGAAGCCGTGCCCACGCCGTGCCGTTGCAGGTCACGTTGGCGGCAGAACAGCCGCACCTCCGCCGCTCCCGCTTCCAGGGCGGCGGCCGCATTGTCGAAGGCGGCGGAGGCCGCGCCAAGAATCGCAACCCGCCGTCCCCTGAAACGCGAGAAATCGATCTCGGCGTCCGTATGGTCGTAGGCCGAGGGCGGCAAGCCCTCGCGGACCAGTTCGGGAATGACGATGGCGCCGCCACCGGGATAACCGGTCGCCAGCACCACCCGCCTCGCGGTCTCCACGCTCGGCGCGCCGTCGTGTTCGAGATGCAGGCGCAGATGGTCGTCCGCGGGCTCGATCCGCGTCAGGCGTGTGCGCTGGCGCGGCGTCACGCCCGCGATGCGGCGGAACCAGAGCAGATACTCTGCCCAGTCGGTCCGCGCGATCCGCGTCAATGCCTCGAACGCCGCCTGCCCGTGGCGAGCCTCGAACCAGGCCCTGAAACCGAGCGCCGGGTTGTGCAGCTCGGGGCCGGAAATGTCCTTGATCGTCCGCAGGGTGTGCATCCGGGCCCGGGTCAGCCAGATGCCAGGGCGCGCCGCGTCGCCGGCATCGTAGAGCGCGACGCTGCCGATGCCCGCCTGACGCAGCGCGAACACGGTCGCGATCCCACATTGGCCGCCGCCGACGACCGCGACATCATGATCGATGCCCGGCCGCGGCGGAACCCAGTTGGGCGTCTCGGGGCCGAGATCGCGCAGCGCCTTGATCGCTGCGGCATCGTGCTCATGGAGTGCGGTCATGTTCGAGGTCCCGTCAGTGATCCGGCGCGCGGCCGGGAGCTCCTGCGGCGCCGCTCGACCATCGCCGAATGCGGAATGGGGGCCGAAGACGCCGGATTATATATTGATATAATCGATGGTTTTTATAAAAAATAGCAAGAGGGTTCTCCGGCCCGGCGGCGAAGATGGCCGGGCCGGCGACCTTGGACGCACCCGAGCCTTCTTCCTCATCGGTTTGAACTGCAATGGTTTTCCTGCTCCGGGGTTCATTCTTGCCCGCCACGGTCCGCGCCGTGCTCATCGTCGGCGGACTGACCGCGGCCCTACTCCTGGCCGCGTCGCGGCGCGAGGACGCGCCAGCCCGCGCTTTTGCCGGCTCGACCTTGCGCGTTGGGGTGGAGTGGCTGCCGCCGCCAGAGACGCCGGAGACGCGCCCCTATACGGAGGCGGGTTTCGAGCTCGACCTCGCCTCGGAGCTTGCCCAGGGGGTTGGCGCTGGCCTGCGGCTGGTCCGTGTGGCGCCGGAGAGCGCGGCGCGGGCTCTCGCCGAAGGTGAGGTCGACGTGGTGCTCGCGCGTCTCGACCGCGACGATCTTCGCTTGCCGGAGGCACGCATCGTGGAAACCGGCTTCAGGTCGGGCCTCAGCCTCGCCGTGCGCACGGACCGGCCGCTGTCGTCGTGGAATGAATTGAGGGGCAAGGTGGTGTGCGTGGCGGCGGCGAACCGGCACGCCCACGACCTTGCTGAACGTCTGGGAGCGAAGGTGAAGGCCCAGCGCGCGCCCGCGCTCGCTTTGATGCAGGTACGCACGGGAACCTGCGACGCCGCCCTTCACGACCGCGCCCTGCTCGATCCGCTGTTCGCAAAGGTGTCGTGGCAGAAGTTTTCCGCCACGCTGCCACAGGTGGAGCAGACGAGGCTGGTTGCCGCCGTGGCGCCGGGGGCGCCGGCGCTCGCGCGGGCAATCGCGGAGGTTCTCGCCTCCGGCGCAAGCGCGGAGCGCTGGCGGCAGCGGGGGGAGCAGTGGGCGTCCACCGTCGCCTTCGAGGTCTATCGCGACCAGGACGCGCCAGACTGTCACTAAGACGCGCCCAAGAAACCAGGGTGATCGCCCTGGATCACAGGATGGCGGCGAGGCTCGGCGCCGTGCGATGCGCCTTGGGCTTCAATCCGGCGGCCGTGGCAAAAGTAGGCCATCCTCCGCCGCACATCTGGCACCCGGCGAGCCTGGGCCTGGTGACCGGCCCTTCCGTTTGGCCGTTGCAGCAAGTGACGCGATGGCGGCAACCACGGCCGCCCCCTCCTCGACCACGCCGCCGGCGAACGCTGCGACCAGATGTGGCCCCGGCATTGAGCCGGGCGGATCGAGCCTCGATCGGTCGCCGTCCTGTGCCCGGCATCTGCCGATCAGCTGTTCGCGCCGGACTTGGGCGGATCTTGGCGCGGGAGCTGGCGCCGGAAAAACCCCGATCAGTCGTCCGCCCAGGGGACCAGAGCGAGCATATGCGAATCGATGGCCAAGAGCGGTGCGTTCGCTTATGGTGCCGCCCCGGTTCCAGACTGATCGCCTCTCCGTGACCCCTGCCGCCCGCCTGCAAGCGACCCTTGAGCTGTTGCATGACGTCGATCATGTCGCGCGGCCCGCCGATGCCGTCGTCTCGGCGTGGTTCCGGGATCGACGCTTCATCGGCGACACGGATCGCGGCCGCATCTGCGAGTTGCTCTACGCGCTGCTGCGACATCACGCGCGGCTGGGCTGGTGGCTGGCCCGGCACGGGCGCCCGGACGTGCCGCGCAACCGGCTGCTGGCATGGCTTGCGCTGGATGCCGGAGAGCGCGAGGGGAGCAGGACGCGCGATCAGGTGCAGGCCCTGTTCAATGGCGAACGGTTCGCGCCCGCCGTCCTGACAGAGAACGAGCGCGCGCTGCTGGTGAAACTGCAGGGCAACCCGATCAATCATCCGGCCATGCCGGACGAGGTGCGCGTCGAATGTCCCGCGTGGGCGGTCGGGCCGTTGCGGCGCCGTTTCCAGGCGTCGTTCACGAGCGAGATGGCCGCGCTTCTGACCGCCGCCCCGCTCGACCTGCGCGTCAACACGGTCAAGTCCACGCGCGAGGCGATGCTGCGGGCCCTGCGCGACCTCGGCTTGCGGGCCGAGGCCTGCGCCATGGCGCCGTACGGCATCCGCCTCGGCGCGCCTCCCTCCTTGGCCAGCCTGCCCATGTTGCGCGGCGGCGAGGTGGAGATTCAAGACGAGGGCTCGCAGCTGGTGGCGGTGCTGGTGGATGCACGGCCGGGCGAGCGCGTGGTCGATTTCTGCGCCGGAGCCGGCGGCAAGACGCTGGCCATCGCCGCGCAGATGGCCAACAAGGGCCACGTCATCGCCTGCGACGTCCTGGAGGGCCGCTTGAAGCGCGCGGCGGAGCGTTTCCGGCGGGCGGGCCTCCACAACATTGAGACCCGGCCGCTGGCCAGCGAAACCGACCGCTGGGTGAAGCGCCACAAGGGCACGTTCGACCGCGTGCTGGTGGATGCGCCCTGCAGCGGCACCGGAACGTGGCGGCGCAATCCCGATGCCCGCTGGCGGGATCTGGGGCCGGGGCTGGACAATCTCCTGCCGCTGCAGGCCCGTATTCTGGCGAGCGCGGCCCGGCTGGTGAAGCCTGGCGGCCGGCTCGTCTACGCCACATGCTCCCTGCTGCCCGAGGAAAACGAAGAGCAGGTGGCCACCTTCCTTGCCGCCCATCCCGCCTTTCGCGTGGTGCCGTTGCACGAGGCCGCGCCGCCTTTGACCGGCTCGGCGCATCCGGACTATCTGTCGCTGACGCCCGCGCGCCATGATACCGATGGGTTCTTCGCCGCCGTCCTGCAGCGCGCCGCCTTGCCCTTGACCGAGGACACGCCGCCCTCCGTGTAGGTCCCGCCTCGGCCCATGGCGGGAGGCGCCAGCGATCCCGGCGGCGGTTCGGCTGCCCGGTGCCCCTCGCCTCGTGGACACCTGCCTGGAGGTCATGCCAAAGGCCCGTGAGGGCTGCTCATCGACCTTTGGTCGAGCCCGCACGGCGCTTGAACGGACACACTTGGCAGCGGTCGATGACCGGGGCCGACGGTCATAAGTTCCGGGCTCGGCCCATGGCGGGACGCCCCGCGGGCCCGCGGGGCGGTTCAGCTCTCCGACGCCAACTGGCCCAGCGGCCGCTGGGCCAGTGGTTATACCAGCGGCCGGTGAGCGTGACACAAGGGCCGCTGGCCACGCCCGCGCGGCCCTTGAGCGGACCCGCTTGGCTCCGGTCGAGACTGGGGCCGATGGCCTTACTTGCCCGGCAGGCGAACGCCCTTGGTGGTGAAGCGCTGGGTTCCGCCGGCGCGGCGCACAGGCCGGCTCGTGCCCGCCGCCTTGCCGGTGCCGGGCGGCTGATGCACCGGCACGAGCTGGTCGGGGCGCGCGCCGATGAGATCGGCGCGGCCCATCTGCCTCAGCGCCTCGCGCAGCAGCGGCCAGTTCTCCGGATCGTGGTAGCGCAGGAACGCCTTGTGCAGCCGACGCTGCCGCAGGCCCTTGGCCGTCACCACCTTGTCGCTGCCCCCGTGCCGCACGCCGCGCAGGGGATTGACGCCGGTGTGGAACATGGTCGTGGCCGTGGCCATGGGCGAGGGCAGGAAGGTCTGCACCTGATCGGCACGATAGCGGTTCTTCTTGAGCCACAGCGCGAGGTTCATCATGTCCTCGTCGGTGGTGCCCGGATGCGCGGCGATGAAGTACGGGATGAGATAGTATTTCTTGCCGGCCTGCTTCACCGCGGCGTCGAACATCTCCTTGAAGCGGTCGTAGGTGCCGATCCCCGGCTTCATCATCTTGTCCAGCGGGCCGCGCTCGGTGTGCTCCGGCGCGATCTTCAGGTAGCCGCCGACATGATGGGTCACCAGCTCCTTGATATATTCGGGGCTCTTCACCGCCAGATCATAGCGCACGCCGGAGGCGACCATCACCTTCTTGACGCCCTCCACCTCGCGCACCTTGCGATAGAGTCGGATCAGGTCGTCGTGGGAGGTGTCGAGGTTCGGGCAGATGTCGGGGAAGACGCAGGACGGGCGCCGGCAGGCCGCCTCGATCTTGGGGTCCTTGCAGGCCATCCGGTACATGTTGGCGGTCGGCCCGCCGATGTCCGAGATCACCCCCGTGAACCCCGGAGTCTTGTCCCGGATCAGCTCGATCTCGCGCAGGATCGAGCCTTCCGAGCGGTTCTGGATGATGCGGCCCTCGTGCTCGGTGATGGAACAGAAGGTGCAGCCGCCGAAGCAGCCGCGCATGATGGTCACCGAGAACTTGATCATGTCCCAGGCGGGAATCTTCGCCTCGCCGTAGGCGGGATGCGGCGCGCGGGCATAGGGCAGGTCGTAGACCGAATCCATCTCGGCGGAGGTGAGCGGGATCGGCGGCGGGTTCAGCCACAGGTCGCGATCGCCGTGGCGCTGGACCAGCGGCCGCGCATTGCCGGGATTGCTCTCCCGGTGCAGCACGCGCGAGGCTCGGGCATAGGCCTCGGGGTCCTGCTCGACCTGCTCATAGGCCGGCAGGCGGATCACCGTATCTCCGGGTCGGCGGGCCGCGCCCTCGTCGGCGCTGTCGAGATCGTCGGCGTGCAGCTCGGTGTAATGCTCCGGCACGCGGCGGAACAGCGCGACGCCGCGGATGGAATCGAGATCGCGCGGCGGCTCGCCGGCGGCAATCCGGTTCGCCACCTCGATGATGGCGCGCTCGGCGTTGCCATAGACGAGCAGGTCCGCCTTGGCGTCGGCCAGGATGGAGCGGCGCACCTTGTCCGACCAGTAATCGTAATGGGCGATGCGGCGCAGCGAGGCCTCGATGCCGCCGAGCACGATCGGCACGTCCTTGAACGCCTCGCGGCAGCGCTGGGTATAGACGATGGTGGAGCGGTCCGGCCGCCGGCCGCCCTCCCCGCCGGGCGTATAGGCGTCGTCGTGGCGCAGCCGGCGGTCCGCCGTGTAGCGGTTGACCATGGAGTCCAGGTTGCCGCCGGTGACGCCGAAGAACAGCTTCGGCTTGCCCAGCGCCTTGAACGGCTCCGCCGACTGCCAGTCCGGCTGCGCGATGATGCCGACCCGAAAGCCCTGGGCCTCCAGCAGCCGACCGATGATGGCCATGCCGAAGCTCGGGTGATCCACATAGGCGTCGCCCGTCACCAGCACGATGTCGCACGCGTCCCAGCCGAGCGCCGTCATCTCGGCGCGGCTCATGGGCAGGAACGGAGCCGCCCTGCCGGATGGCGGGCGGCGGTGGGGCAAGGAAACCTGGGGGTTTTCGGCGGCGGCTCGGGTGTCCATGGGGTCCACGCATAGGACGCCGCCGCCGTGAATTCAACCAACCGCGCCGTGGACTGGACACATGCGCGTGTCCCCATGGACCTTGCCCCGCGGATCGTCCGTCAACGCCTCCCCCGTGGCCTGCTGCAGAATCTTGGCCTGCATCATCCGCGGCCGCGCGGACGCCATGGCAACGGCATCTTGGCCCCAACCTGCTCGCGCCTCGGATTCCGGCGCGCCCCGAGCCTAGGTGTTTAGTCCCCGCATGTGATGGCTTGGCTGGCGAACGAAGAGTTCGGGCTTCTGCGTCGCGATCTGCCGGATGGCTTCGAAGGGTGTTTTGAAACGCAATGCCTTGAGTTGCTTGGCGTAGTTGTAGGCCAGCAGCCAGTCGCGGACATGGCGCCTGAGATCGATCAAAGAAGCAGAGTGGAAGGAACGGACAGTGGCCTCCTTGATGGGGCGCACCATGCGTTCGGCCTGACCGTTGGTCCACGGATGATAGGGTTTGGTCAAGCGATGCTCGATGCCACGCTCAGCGCAGACCCTGCCGAAGACGTGGCTGACGAAGCCCTCCGCTGCCTTCCTGTCGTGCGGGATGAACTGCACGCCGTTGTCGGTAAGCACCGTATGGATCCGATACGGAACGGTGCCGGTCAGGGCCTTGAGGAAGCCCGCAGCCACCAGTTTTGTCGCTTTGCGGTAAATCCTGGCGAAAACGAGCTTCGCTTGTCCGATCCACCGCCACGAAGAGGTAAGCCTTCCCATCCTCATAATGCAGCTCGGCGATGTCGATGTGGAAGAAGCCGATCGGGTAGGCCTTGAATTTCTTCTTCGCCGGCTTGTCGCCTTCGACATCGGGCAGGCGGGAGATGCCGTGGCGCTGAAGGCAACGATGAAGCGACGAGCGGGTCAGGTGGGGGATCGTCGCCTGAAGGGCATAGAGGCCGTCGTCGAGCGGCAACAGGGTATGCCTGCGGAAGGCGACGATGATCGCCTCTTCCTCCAGGGACAGGACTGTGGACTTGGCATCCTTCGGGCCGGTTGGCAGGTCAGCACAGGACGTCCGCTTCTTCCATTTCGCGACGGTTTTCGGGTTGATCCCGTAGCGCCGGGCCAGAGCCCTCAGGCTCTCTTGACTATGCTGTATCGCTCGACGGACCGCCTCTGTCGTCGTGGCGCATCCATGCAGAACTTGGCCCATAGCGCATCCTTCCAGTCCTGCGAAAAGACTGCACCATCAAAGCCAGGGATCAAACACCTAGACCCCGAGGCAGCAAAGGCCAATCCGCGGGCCATCTCGACCCGAATTGAAGCCCGGGGTCGCATGGGTACAAATGGTGAACGCGCCCACGATCTGCGGTTGGGGAAACAGCCTGGATACGTAGACGCCGACCGCACTCATTTGAATCGAAAATTGATCCCGACCATGCCCGGCGGCGAGATGCGGAAGATCAGTGATGCGCGCCGCGAGGCTTCCGACATCCCTCGCCAGCGCAAAGTATCGCAGAGCGCAGCGGTTTCGACAGTGGGCATCATCACCTTCGGGACCGAAGCGCAGCCATGGATCGAGGCCTTGCCGGTCGAGTTGCAGGACCGGCTATTCCGTGATGTTGCGGAAGCGGTCGCTCAGCGCCTCAACACCTCGCTGCACGGACTGGTGGTGCACCTGGACGAGACGGCGATCCATGCGCATTACCAATTGGCCGCCGTCGCCTATGACGGCCGGCCGGTCTCAAAGGTCGCGACCCCCTCGGTGACCTCCGAACTTCAGGATATCGCGGCGAAGGTCGCCCAACATTACGAGCCACGGATCGAACGTGGGCACCGCAAGCGAGATCGGTTGGCCGCCGGTGCGAAATATTCGGAGGTCGTGCACCGCACCGTCAAGGAGCTGCATCAAGACCTGCCTCTCGAGGCCGATGCGCTCCGTGCCCAGCTGGCCGATCTCGAGAGGCAGATGGGGGAGGCACAGGACACCGTTTCGAAGAACGAGCGGCGGGCCGCGGAAGCGCGGCAGAAGGCCGAAAAATGGGCGGAGACCACGGAAAAGGCAGAGAAGGCGCGCAAAAACGTCGAAACATACGATCGCCGTGCGCGGACCGCCGAAGCCAATTTGAGCACCCTTACGGAAAGGATGGAAGGCATTCTGCAAAAGCTCGCAGATGCAGACGCCACGCTGAAGCAGACTGCCAAACAGACCGCAGAGCAGGTCCGCTTGCGAGAGCAGGCGCAGACCCAAAAAGAGCGGATCGAGGACGAAATCACGGCGCTCTCGGTCTCCCCTCTTCCAGAGCCACCAACGATCCCGGCACCCGACCTCTTCATGCTGCCTGGCCGCGCCGAGGCGTGGGCGGCTGGACAGAACCAGCAGACCAAGGATTGGGCGAGAGAGCACTCATCGCGGATCGAGGCTCGGGAGAAAAAGCTGGCAGAGGCGGAGAGGCAGCAGGCGCAAAAGCGCGCCGAGGCGGAGCGGCTGCACGCACAGGCACGAGATGCGAAGCGGCTCAACCCACGTGACGATGCGCGTGCCGCGGAACTGCACAAGCTAAGCATTTCGCTCGCGCAGCGAGAGGTGGAGGTGAGGAAGGCTGAGGCGCGCCTGCGTGAAGAGGAGGAGGCCCGGAAGGAGCGCATGATACCCATCCAGCTCCACGAGTTGCCGGACGACCTGCTCGCCTTCGCGTGGGAGCTCGCGCTGCTGCAGTGGACAGACTCGAGTTTCGACGAGGAGAAGAACAGCTGGGTCCTGACTCATCAGGATGGAAAAGAGCACAAGGGTAGTGGTCCAGCGGCATGGCTGACGGCGCTGATAGGCAACGGGCTGCTGGCAGTACAGATCATCCTGGAGTGGTTCGGACTGGACCGCCTGGCAGCAAACCTCCAGCGTATCAAACTGCCGAAGCCGGAGCTTTGTGATCCACGCTCTTCTCCGGCCGCCGCCTCAAAAACCATAACCTACTAGCCGCTACCAAAGTTGCGTCGTAGGCGAAGAGGGCTGCGCCCCCTTTCGAAACCCCCTTGGCACACTCCGGTCGGGTGTTGCGTGCCTGCCTGTCCAGCCCCTTGTTCGATCCGCCGGAGGCTGATCGAACTCCGCGGAGCGGGACAGGGGCGACGCCCCTTGTCCCGATATCTCTCGGAGCGCCGCCGAGCTGGAGTGGAGGGCAAGGGTGGAGGGGCGGCTGGCGCGGGCGCAGCGCAGCGAGCCACGGGCCGCCCCGGAAAGCGAAGCGTCCCTTGCCCGGAGCGAGCACGGTGGCAGCAGGAACGTCCGTGCCTCACGCCGATCTCCGTTTGGCGCACGATGGCACATTCCCCTTGCTGTCCAATCCATCACATCGCTTCGATGCTCATGTCGCGCGTGTTCGTGCGAAACGCAGTGTAGTGGCGCGAACAGTCGCGATGATGCGTGAAGAGGAATGAACGCGCACGACCTTGCGTGAACATGCATGATACTTCATCCAACATATTGATTTTGCGGGCACCAAATTTGGCCCGCGAGGGGCGGCGCATTGGGGTCAGGGCGCACCGTAACCGTCGATCACATGCCAACCCGTAGCCGGCCAGCCTCTCCCCGCGGGGATCGGCCCCCGCGCCTTGACCGCGGTAAGGACATTCCTTACCTATGGAGCATCCAGATGGCGGATGCTCCGGCATGATCACGAGCAAGCTCACGTCCAAGGCCCAGACGACGATCCCGCAGGCGGTGCGCACGGCGCTCCATCTGCGGGAGGGCGACGAGATCGCCTATCGCATCGAGGATGGTCGCGTCGTGCTGACCAAGGCGGCACCGCAGCCGGCGGACGATCCGTTCGCGACCTTCGGCGAGTGGGACAGCGAAGCGGACCGCAAGGCCTATGCCGACCTTTGAGGCGGGCACGGTGGTGCGCGTGCCCTTCCCCTACACGGACAAAGCCACGCGGCAACATCGGCCGGCGTTGGTCATCTCCGATGGCGCCGTGGGCGAGGATGGCGCGTTGATCTGGGTGGTGATGATCACCAGCGCGGAAAACCGGCCCTGGCCCGGTGATGTGTCTTTCGGCGCCGGGTACCGAAAGGCCGGCCTGCCGGCGCCGTCCGTCGTCCGCCCGTGCAAGATCGCCACCATCGCGGCGCGCCATGCCGAGCCGCTCGGTGCGGTGTCAAAAGCGATGCTGCGAAAGGTCCATGCCGAGGTGCAGCGGCTGCTCGCGGCCCAGCGTGAGGCGTGACCACGCCACGTGCCGCAACTCTCATGTCGCCACCTGTGGCAAGCCACTCTCTTCGCTGGCGGAGGGCTCAATGCGCCTCGGCGGCCGCGAGCCGATAGATCGTCGCCCTATGCACGCCGAGGGTGGCGGCGATCTCCCGGGCCGGCATCCCCTCCGCGTGCAGCCGTCGCGCGAGACGCACCTGGTCGGCATTCAGCGCCGGCGGCCGGCCGAACCGGACGCCCCGCGCCTTCGCCGCGGCGCGCCCTGTCCCCGTCCGCTCGACAATCAACGCCCGCTCGAACTCTGCGATGCCGGCGAAGACCGTGAGCACCATCCGCCCCGCCGGTGAGGTCGTGTCGGCCCAGGGCTCGGCCAGGGACCGTAGGCCAGCCCCCGCGGCAGACAGGCGCTCGGCGATGTCGAGCAGGTCACGGGTGGATCGGGCGAGGCGGTCGAGCCGGGTCACGACCACCACATCTCCCGCCCTCAGATGATCCAGCATGGCGGTGAGCTGCGGCCGAACCCGGGTCGCTCCGCTGACTTTCTCCTCGAACAGCCGCTCGCAGCCGGCCTCCCGGAGGACGCTGCGTTGTTGCCGGAGATCCTGATCCTCGGTCGAGACGCGCGCATAGCCCAGCAGCATGGAGTTCTCGTCGCAAAACACGTCGCATAATTATCGCTTTATGCGACAATCTTTTGCAACCCTCAAAGGGGCGTGGCTACAGCGCGCCCGCATTGTCGCGAAACTTAGGAGTTGTGCGATGGTGCGAGATCAACATGTTTGGGTGAGCAACCTATGGGGTCATACAGCCGTATCGGTTGGGCGGAGCGATGCGAGGTCGTATCCTTGATAGCAGTAAAATGTACTTCCATTCCTGCTCTAAGCATTGGCGTCGGCTCCGTTCATATCGAGCCATCTGCGGAAGGGGACGCTCAATTGCGATCACACGTCCAGTTGGCAAAAGGGTAAGGTCATCGTCTGTCCGCGGACAGCGGATAGCAGTAGAAAATATAGCGCCAACTTTGATGCCATCCCCCCATGGGCGGAACGCCTTAACCGATTAGCATCCATAATATTTATTGCGTCATTTTATGCTGAAATGGAATTGCTCGATATGGAAAGCTATCTAACAGACTGGCCTGGAAAGAGCGCACGGGAGGCCTGTCCAGAACATCCTGCAGTTTATCATATGCTGGATGTCGCGTCGGTAGCGGAGCGATTTCTGATTTCAAGTCCATTCACCGAGGAGATCAAAGCTGCCTTCGTCCTTCTCATAGCTCTGCACGATCTCGGAAAGATCGGTGACGGCTTCCGCAACATGATCCGGGTTGGCTCAGCCCAGACGCTCCGTCACTGGGAATTGACCAATGCCTGGCTGCTGCCGAATGATCCTCTGCGCGCGCGGCTCGGGGCGAACGGTGCGGCCTGGACGGATTTGGTGGCGGCGATCGCTGGGCATCATGGCAGGCCGCCGAAGCCGTCCGGCAAGCCCCTGAAGCGGGAGATGGAATATTTCCAACGGTTTTGCAGGGCAGAGGGGGCGCAGGCCGCGCGGGATGTTCCTGCAATCATCGACGCCCTTTTTTCGCTCTGGCCTCACGCTTTGCTCGCTGGCGTCACAGAACAAGAAGCTAAGCGGTTGAGTTGGTGGCTCTCCGGCCTTACGGTGGCGGCAGATTGGGTTGGCTCGAATCCGGTATGGTTTCCGGCACGCAAGCCTGACCTCGGCTTGCCCGAATATCTCGCCGAAGCGAGGGCGCGAGCCATCGTCGCTGTGCAGGAGGCCGGGCTGCAGGCCGCACGGCTGGGCGAAGAACCGCTTTTCGACTTCCCCTTGCGCCCGATGCAGATCGCGGCGCGGAATATTGACCTTCCGGCCGGGCCAATGCTGGCATTCGTTGAAGACGAGACCGGCGCGGGCAAGACCGAAGCTGCGCTCATCCTCGCCCAGCGCATGCTGATCGCCGGCAAGGGGAAGGGCCTGTATTTTGCCCTCCCCACCATGGCCACGGCGGACGCCATGTTCATGCGTGCCGCAAAAGTCATTGGCCGGCTGTTCGAGGCGCCCTCGCTGACGCTGGCTCATGGCCGGGCCACGCTGTCCCAGCCCTTCCGCGATCTGGTAGGCCGCTCTGCGATCAGCGACGACGTGATCTGCGCGCCCTGGCTCGCGGACAGCCGGCGCCGCGCGCTGCTGGCCGACGTGGGGGTGGGGACGATCGACCAGGCGCTTTTGTCGGTGATGCCAACTCGCTTCTCCACGCTCCGCATGTGGGGCCTTGCCTCGAAGATTCTGATCGTCGACGAGGCGCACGAGATCAGCGGCGATCACTATATGGCGGAGCTGCTTGCCGCATTGTTGCGGGTTCATGCCGCGCTGGGGGGCTCGGCGATCCTGCTCACCGCCACCCTGCCACTTCAGGATCGAGCGATGCTGACGCACGCCTTCGCCCAGGGGGCGGGGCGTGACTGGCCCGTAGATGCGGACCAGAGCTACCCGGCCCTGTCGATTCCCGGTGGCGAGGCCCGGCGCGACTTCGACCAAAAGCCCGGTCTGAAAGGGCCTGTCCGGGTGGTACGGCTGCAGGCGATGGAGGCGGCGCTCGATCTGCTGACGACGCAGGCGGCGCGCGGCGCGGCCTGCGTCTGGGTGCGCAATGCGGTGGACGAGGCAATCGCTGCCGTCGAGGCGTTGCGCGCGCGCGGCGTGCCGGCATCCTTGCTGCATGCGCGCTTCGCGCTTTGCGACCGCAAGCGGATCGAGCAGGCTGAGATTGACCGCTTCGGCAGGATGGGCGAAGGGCGGGCCGGCCGGGTGCTGGTCGCGACCCAGGTCGTCGAATCGAGTCTCGATCTGGATTTCGACGTGATGATATCCGACCTCGCGCCCATCGCTGCTTTGATCCAGCGGGCGGGCCGGCTATGGCGGCACATGGCGGAACGCCCTCGCGCGCTGCGTCCCGTGCCGGAACCGGTGCTGCATGTGCTCTCGCCCGATCCAGCCGTGGTCGTGGATGAACGGTGGCTGGTGGATGTGCTGGGGCAGAGCGCCTGGGTCTATCCGGTCGCCGAACAATGGCGCACCGCCGATGTTCTCTTTCGCACCGGGATGATCACGTCGCCGGCCGGGCTGCGTGACCTGATCGAGGCGGTCCGCTCCGAGGCGAAGCCGGTGCCCGCGCCGTTGGAGGGGGCGGAGATGGAGCGCATTGGGCAAGGCTATGCTGAAGCCAATCGCGCCACGCACAACCTCATCGACTTTGCTGCGGGCTACCGCCGAGCAGGCGCCAGCGCTGACGATACCACCTTTCCCACCCGCCTCGGGCGGCCGACGCGAACTTTGGTGCTGGCACGGCGGCGGGCTGGAATGCTGGTGCCCTGGGCCGAAGGCCACGGCGCGGATGCCGTCGAGGGCTGGATGCTGTCGGAGGTGCAGGCCGACGCGCGGCGCCTCGAGCGGCTGGAACTGCCGGATCAGCGCGCGCCCGAGATTGCGGCCGTGACGAAGGATTGGCCGGAGTGGCGCCGGAACGGGATGACCGTCTGCCCGGTCGCGGACGATGGGTCGATCACTGAGGGCTTGCACTATCAGGCGGCCACGGGTCTATTGCTCTAGCCTCGCATGCGCGGGGATGACCCGTGTATCGCGGGCATATCCGTGAGGATGTCAGCACGTTCCCCGCATTTGCGGGGATTATTAAGTGTATAGCTGGAATATCTGAAGTCTATTGACTGCGCAACTTTTTGGTGCGCAGTATGCAAATGCGGCGGGCTCGGAAAACCGGCCCGCCGCTGTCGCGCTCAAGCTCCCCGCCGCTGCAACGGCAAGAAACAGAGGGGTTGGCACAGTGCATAAAATAATACCGCACCCCGCTTGAGCGGTTGCCACTTTAGGTACTCGCCCAGGCGGGGACAAGGCCCACGTACCTCACGTGCGTGGGCCTTTTCATCCGCGATCTCCTTCTCCGAGAGCGGTCATGCCCGTCAATCTCATCGCCGACCGCTGGATCCCCATCCGCCGCTCCGACGGCGCAGCCTCAGTCATCCGTCCGGATGAGATCGCTGATCCCGGCCTCGCCTTTCCCGACTGGCCCCGCCCAGACCTCAATATCGCCGTTCTCGAACTCCTGATCGGCATGGTCTTCCTCGCCGATCCCCCGGCCGACCTCCATGACTGGCAGGCCCGCAGGGCGCCCGACCCCGAACGCCTGCGCACCGCCCTCGCGCGGCTGGCGCCGGCCTTCAACCTGACGGGAGAGGGGCCACTCTTCCTGCAGGATCTCGATCCGCTCGACGGCGAGCCGAACCCGCCCGACATGCTGTTCATCGATTCGGCGGGTGGCAACACGGCGCGGAACAATGCGGACCTGATGGTTCGACGGAACCGCTATCCCGACCTCGATCTGCCCCTTGCGGCCATGGCGCTTTATCTCCTTCAGGCGCACGCGCCCTCGGGCGGGGCCGGCAACCGCACCTCCATGCGCGGCGGCGGGCCGCTGGTCAGTCTGGTCGATCCCGGAACCGGCCGGCTCTGGGACCTGATCTGGGCTAACGTGCCCTATGGCAAGCCGGCGGCGCCGGACGTGCTGCCCTGGATGAAGCGGACCCGGACGTCGCAAGCCAAGGGGTCCGAGACCTATCCGCAGCACGGCCACCCCGCCGAAGCCTTCTTCGGCATGCCGCGCCGCCTGCGCCTCGTCTCCGAGGCGGGCCGGGTCACGGGCGTCGTCCAGCGCCCCTACGGCACCAATTATGCCGGCTGGGTCCATCCGCTGACGCCCTACTACAGGCTGAAGGCCGGGGCCGAGCCTTTGCCGATGCACCCCCGCGCGGGGGTGTTCGGCTATCGCAACTGGCTGGGCGTGGTTCTGGCCATGACCGAGGAGCGGGTGGAATTAGGCCAGCGCGCAAAGGCGGTGGAGGAATATGGGGAGCGGTGCCGCGATCTCCCCGAGCCGCTGCCGGACCCGCGGATCATCGTCGCCGGCTGGTCCATGGATAACATGAAGCCGCGGGATTTCATCCTGTCGCGCCAGCCGCTCCTGCCGTTGGACGGCGAGGCGGCACTGACGCTTGCTGCGATGATCGAGGCCGCGGAGATCTTCGGGTCCGCGTTGCGGGGCGCGCTGAAGCCGGTGGCGGGCGAGGGAACCGCGCTCGACGCGCTGCGTGAAGCCTTCTTCATCGACACGCAGTCCGCCTTCGACGCTGGCGTCGATGCGCTGCTGCGCGGGGAACCGCCCGTCGAGGTGGCCGGGGCATGGGTGCGTGCTCTGGAGCGCGTCGCGCTGCGCATCTTCGAGCGCGAGGCCCTGCCGGGGCTCGACCAGAGAAAGGCCGAGGACATGGAGGCGATCATCGCCGCTTATGACGGATTGCGCGCGGTCTTCGCCGGTTGGCGCCGTCCGGGGAGCGACGCCTATAGCCGGCTCGACCTCAAACCGCGCCAAAAGAAGAAGGAGGCCACATGACCGGGGACGCTGACAAGCCAGACAAGAGCGACGGCGCGATCATTCTGGGCTGGTGGCGCGCGAACCTGCGTCCCGACCCGGATTTTGGTCTGGCCCGCGGATTGCGTGCCCGGCTGCGCCGGGCCACCCATGTGGTCGATGTGCTGGCCGAGCCGCAGGTGATCGCACTGCACGACGCGCTCGGCCGGCGCCACGATCCGGTGCGCCTCGCCGCGCTGGCCTCGCTGCTGGCCGCGGTCGAGCGGCACGACGGTCATCGGATCGCGCGCGCCTTGGGCGCCGGCGACGCGCCGCCCCTGTCGCATCTGCGGTTCCAGCGGCTGATCCGGTCCGACGGCGATGCGCTGGCCTTGGCCTTGCGGCGCGCCCTGCCCCTCGTCGGCCACGCCTGCAACGTCGCGGCTCTCGGCGAGGATTTCCTGAGGTGGGACGAGCGCGTCCGCGTTCGCTGGTGCTTCGACTATTTCGGCAAGGCGCCCCCCGATGCCGCGCCTGCCGTGTCTGAAACGGAGGAAACCGCGTGACCACGTTCCTGCAATTCCACCTGCTAACGGTTTATCCACCGTCCAACCCCAATCGCGACGATCAGGGGCGCCCCAAGGAAGCCCACTTCGGCGGCACACCGCGCCTGCGGCTGTCGAGCCAGTCCATCAAGCGAGCGGTGCGCATGTCCGCGCCGTTCCAGGAGGGGCTTGCAGGTCATCTTGCCCAGCGCACCAAGCTGATCGGCAATGTGATCCGGGAGCATCTGGAAGCGGAAGGGCTCGCCGCCGACAAAGCGCGCAAGATCGCCGAGGACGTGGCCAAGGCATTCGGCAAGATCGAGCCGCAGGACAAGAAGCGTCCCGCATGGGTGCAAGGCACCACGCTCGCCTTCATTTCACCCGAGGAGCGGACCTTGGCGCTCGATCTGGCGCAGAAGGCGGCCAAGGGCGAGGCCCTGCCTTCCGACAAGGACTTGGCCAAGACGGTCCTGCGCAGCGCCGATGGCGCGGTGGACATCGCCATGTTCGGCCGGATGCTGGCCGACAATCCCGACTTCAGCCGTGAGGCTGCGGTGCAGGTGGGGCACGCCATCACCACCCACCGCGCCGAGGCGGAAGACGATTTCTTCACCGCCGTCGATGATCTCAAGACGCGCGAGGAGGATGCGGGCGGCGCCCATCTCGGCGAGCACGCGTTCGGATCAGGCGTCTACTACCTTTATGCCTGCGTGAACTGCGACCTCCTGGTTGAAAATCTACAGAAGGACACGGCCTTGGCCCGCAAGGGGCTTGAAGCCCTGGCCCGGGCGCTGGCCACGGCGACGCCGAAGGGCAAGCAGAACAGCCACGCCCATCACCCCCGCGCCGGCTACATCCGCGCCGAGATCGGCTCGGATGCCCCGCGCGACCTCACCGGGGCCTTCCTGAAGGCGGTGGCGGGCGAGCAGTTGCTGGCCGCCTCCGTCCTGGCTCTCGAGGATATGGCGGGCCGGATCGATGCCGCTTACGGACCTGCTTCGGAGCGGGACGCGGTGATGGACGTGGTCGCCGGCAAGGGTACGCTCGATGAGATCGTCGCCTTCGCCGCCTCGGCGGTGCCGCACGATGGCTGAATACCTCGTCTTCACTCTGTGTGCCGGGATGGCGGCCATGGGCGATCTGGCGGGCCATGAGCGGCGGGGCACGCTCACTTGGCCGGGCCGCTCGGCCGTGCTGGGCCTGGTCGCCGCGGCGGCAGGCATCCGGCGCGACGACACCCAGGGCCTGGCTCGGCTTGAGCAGCTGCGCGTGGCCGTGGGCGTCATCGACGATGGCGTCCCGTTGCGCGACTATCACACGGTGGAGACCATTCCCACCGCGGCGGCGAAGCGCCCGGACAGCCGCCCGGTCGCCATCCTGGCCGCCGGGCGCGCCACCAACACCGCCATCACCCTGCGGGATTACCGCGTGGGCGTGGCCTATGCGGTGGCGCTCTGGGGCGCGCCGCTCGACGGCCTCGCCGAGGCGCTGACGCGGCCGGTCTTTGCGCTCTATCTGGGGCGCAAGTCCTGCCCGCTGTCGGCTCCGCCCGCGCCGCGCCGCGTGGACGCGGCAGGGCCGGTCATGGCGCTGGCGCACGCGCTTCTGCCGCCGTTCCGGCCCTTTGGCCGCATCCGGCTGGTGGCGTCGGACGAGCGGATCGCGGCGGACGATGTGGAAGACACGCGCAACGACGTGGCCATCGACCGGGGCAAATGGCATTTCGCGAGCCGCGCGGTTTACACGCATCGCCCGGCGCGCGGGGAGGATGAGGCATGACCCTCTATCTGTCGCGGCTTACCATTGCCCGCAATCCGACGGTGGCGGCGATCCGCGCGCTGATCGATCCCTTGCCCGCTCCGGCCCGAGGCGGCCTGCGGGATCCGGGGCAAGGGCGCATCATGGATGCCCACCATCGCCTGATCTGGTCGCTGTTTGGTGACACGTCGGAGCGCGCGCGCGATTTCCTCTGGCGCTCGGAAGGCAAGGGGCAGTTCCTCGTTCTTTCGCATCGGCCGCCTTCAGCCGATGGCGCCGGCTTGTTCAGTCCCCCGCAGACCAAGGCGTTCGCCCCGGATCTGCGAGAGGGCGATCGGCTGGCCTTCGTGCTGCGTGCCAATGCGACGCGGACCAGAAAGGACCCGACTGATCCACAGAAGCGGGGCGCGCGCGTCGATCTGGTGATGGACACCATCCATGCGCTGCCCTCCGGTCGCGCGTGCAACGCGCGGCGGGAGGCACGCATGAGCGCAGCCGAGGACGCCGGACGGCGCTGGCTGGAACAGCAGGGAGCCAAGGCAGGCTTCATCCTCGAACACTTGATTGTGGACGATTATTCCGTCGTGCCCCTGCCGGCCCAGGTCGGGCCGCGGCGGGGGCAAACGCAGTTCGGCGTCATGGATCTGGCCGGCCAGATTCGCGTGGGCGACCCCGCGCTCCTGCGCGCGGCATTGGCCCAGGGCTTTGGTCGCGCCAAGGCCTTCGGGTGCGGCCTTATGCTGATAAGGCGCGCGTGAGATGGCGGGGTCCGTTCCCGGCCTGCCGCCGCCCAAGCCGATCCCGCTCAAAGACCGGGCCTCACTGGTCTTTGTGGAGAAGGCGCAGCTCGACGTGCAGGACGGGGCCTTTGTGGCGGTCAATGCGGATGGCACGCGAACGCATATCCCTGTCGGAGGCCTGGCCGGCATCATGCTGGAGCCCGGCGCACGGATTTCCCATGCCGCCGTCTCGCTTGCGGCGCGGGTGGGAACGCTCATCACCTGGGTCGGCGAGGCGGGGGTTCGGCTCTACGCCGCCGGCCAGCCGGGCGGGGCTCGGGCCGACCGGCTGCTCTGGCAGGCCGCGATCGCACTCGATCCCGCCGCGCGGCTGCGGGTGGTGCGCAAGATGTACGAGATCCGGTTCGGCGAGGCGGCGCCCGAACGGCGCTCCATCGAGCAGTTGCGCGGCATCGAGGGGGCCCGGGTCCGCAAATCCTGCGAATTGTACCATCGGCCCCGGTCTTCGACCGGTGCCAAGTGGGTCCACTCAAGCGCCGCGCGGGTTTAACCAAAGGCCCATGAGTCAAGCTCATGGACCTTTGGTCTTACTCGCTCAGGCCCACGCGGTGCGATGGCAACGACGCCGGTACGACGTGGGCGACTGGGAGGCGAGCGACGTGCCGAACCGCTGCCTTTCCGCCGCGACCGCGTGCCTGCATGGGCTGACTGAAGCCGCGGTTCTGGCTGCGGGCTACGCGCCGGCAATCGGCTTTCTCCACACCGGGAAGCCGCTGTCCTTCGTCTACGACATCGCCGATCTCTGGAAGCTCGACACCGTGGTGCCGGAAGCGTTCCGCATCGCCGGCCTGCATGCCAAGGGCAAGCTGGAGATGGCGCCGGATCGCGCCGTGCGGCTGGCCTGCCGGGATGCCTTCCGGCGCTCTGGTCTGCTGGCCAAGATCATTCCGCAGATCGAGCAGGTGTTGGCGGCGGGTGAGCTTGCCCGCCTCGATCCGCCACCCGAGGCGCTCGGGCCGGCCTTTGACGATGGCGAACCATCGGGCGACGAGGGACACCGGGGATGATGGTCGTCGTCGTTTCCAACGCGCCGCCGCGCCTGCGCGGCCGCCTGGCGGCCTGGCTGCTGGAAGTGCGGGCGGGCGTCTATGTGGGGGACTATTCGGCCCGGACGCGGGAGCGGATCTGGGAGCAGGTGATCGCCTCTATCGAACAGGGCGATGCCGTGATGGTCTGGCGGGCGCCGACCGACCAGGGGTTCGACTTCGCCACGGCCGGGACAAACCGGCGAATGCCCGTCGATTTTGATGGGCTCAAGCTGGTCTCCTTCGCACCAAAGGAGTGAGCTTTCCGCACATGCGAAAATCCGGTAGCCGGACGGGCGCCGGAAATTCTAATCTGGATCAATCGTTTGCAATTGGTCTGTTCCCCGCATGCGCGGGGATGAACCGAGGCCCGGTGGGGACGGCGCAGGTGATCGTGACTGTTCCCCGCATGCGCGGGGATGAACCGAAAATCCAGACCGTCATGAACGGCGGTTTCGGCTGTTCCCCGCATGCGCGGGGATGAACCGCGCGACCATGCGGCGCGCGATGCGCTCGGGCTCTGTTCCCCGCATGCGCGGGGATGAACCGGATGTGATGGGCGCCCTTCGGCCCCGCGAGTTCTGTTCCCCGCATGCGCGGGGATGAACCGCAGCCGGCGGACAGCACCTTGACCGCCTTGGCCTGTTCCCCGCATGCGCGGGGATGAACCGCGTGTGCGTTATTATGGCACGGCATTCACTGTCTGCTGTTCCCCGCATGCGCGGGGATGAACCGTACACCGAGACCGTCACCGGGGCGTCGAAACCCTGTTCCCCGCATGCGCGGGGATGAACCGGACCGCCGCACCCGATTCAGGGCGGCGGTAGACTGTTCCCCGCATGCGCGGGGATGAACCGATCGATATTGCGAGCGCCGCCGAGACGGTTCCCTGTTCCCCGCATGCGCGGGGATGAACCGTCTGTCTCCGGAAATTGATGGTGGAGACATATCTGTTCCTCGCATGCGCGGGGATGAACCGGAGGGTGCGGGCGTCTTGGAACACGGATGTGGCTGTTCCCCGCATGCGCGGGGATGAACCGAGGGGTTTATGACGTTCCCCATCCACTTCATGCTGTTCCCCGCATGCGCGGGGATGAACCGCCGCCAATGGCCTGGTGGTGGACGGCATCGCCCTGTTCCCCGCATGCGCGGGGATGAACCGTCGGTCGATCCCGCAGCTGCCACGAGGTTGATCTGTTCCCCGCATGCGCGGGGATGAACCGGCGAAAGGCAAAAGCGAATGGCAAAGCCAAAACTGTTCCCCGCATGCGCGGGGATGAACCGCATGGTGGATCGCGACGCGCTACAGCTACGGACTGTTCCCCGCATGCGCGGGGATGAACCGATGCGCGCCGACATGGAGGCGCACATCAATGCCTGTTCCCCGCATGCGCGGGGATGAACCGCTACGGCTCCCGGCTGACGGCCGCGCCGCTTGCTGTTCCCCGCATGCGCGGGGATGAACCGGAAGGGTATGACGCAGGCCAAGGCCAAGCGCTCTGTTCCCCGCATGCGCGGGGATGAACCGGGTCAGGCTTTCCTCTGCTCGGCTCTCCGGATCTGTTCCCCACATGCGCGGGGATGAACCGGGATCAAGATTGTTTGGCCTTCAGCGGTCTCGCTGTTCCCCGCATGCGCGGGGATGAACCGCTCGGCGTGGAGATCGACCCGGCCGAGGAACTCTGTTCCCCGCATGCGCGGGGATGAACCGTATTGGGCCAAGGATGGCACCGCCAACATGCACTGTTCCCCGCATGCGCGGGGATGAACCGCCCAGTGTGGTTAATCTGATTTTCATGGCGCGCTGTTCCCCGCATGCGCGGGGATGAACCGTGAGTGAGAGACACCAGCCCGAGCCTAGCTGTCTGTTCCCCGCATGCGCGGGGATGAACCGGGTTTGTCTCTGTGAGCCTCGCTCAAACCGAACTGTTCCCCGCATGCGCGGGGATGAACCGATGGGCGGGGAAGAGGTGCTGGCGGCGCGGCTCTGTTCCCCGCATGCGCGGGGATGAACCGTATCCGCTCTATGCGGGGCGGTATGTCGAGTTCTGTTCCCCGCATGCGCGGGGATGAACCAGCTGAGGACCTCGACGCCGCCTTCAATCGTATCTGTTCCCCGCATGCGCGGGGATGAACCGCAGACCCGGGAGCGCACGGAGGCGCTGAGGCTCTGTTCCCCGCATGCGCGGGGATGAACCGGCAGGACGACGTGCCCGGTCTCCGGATCGGTCCTGTTCCCCGCATGCGCGGGGATGAACCGCTAACAGTGTAGCTCTGCGCCGTGACCGTGAACTGTTCCCCGCATGCGCGGGGATGAACCGGCCGACACCGCCGAGCAGGCGGCCCATAAGGGCTGTTCCCCGCATGCGCGGGGATGAACCGCTCGCGAGATCGCTCGGCGCGGCGCTGGGCAACTGTTCCCCGCATGCGCGGGGATGAACCGGTCCCGCCTGGACGCGCCGAGGCGTTGCCGTCCTGTTCCCCGCATGCGCGGGGATGAACCGCGGGCTCGCGCGCGCTGGTACGACCGCAAGGACTGTTCCCCGCATGCGCGGGGATGAACCGGCCGCGAGAATGGCCAGCCGCGCATCCCGCCCCTGTTCCCCGCATGCGCGGGGATGAACCGGACACCTTGGATGCGTGGGCGAGCCCCGGCCGCTGTTCCCCGCATGCGCGGGGATGAACCGGGCGTGCCCTACGGATACGCGGCTCTCGACGCCTGTTCCCCGCATGCGCGGGGATGAACCGTCATGCACGTCCTGGTCTACGGGCAGTCGCTCCTGTTCCCCGCATGCGCGGGGATGAACCGCACCCGGCCGGCAGCGGTGAGGATTTGATAGACTGTTCCCCGCATGCGCGGGGATGAACCGCAGCCTATCGACGCCACATTGACGGCTCTGGCCTGTTCCCCGCATGCGCGGGGATGAACCGCCGTCCATCGTGGACGAGTCAGCAGCAACGCCCTGTTCCCCGCATGCGCGGGGATGAACCGCAGATGGGCGCTCGTCTGGTTACGGGGTGGAGGCGTTCCGGTTGCCACCGTGCGCGCTCCGCGGGTTCTCTCCGGCCTCCGGCCCGGATCAAACAAGGGGCAGAATGAGGGGGTAGCGCCTGATCCCCGGCCAGCGCCACAATGGCCGCCTTCCTCCCACCCCCAACCCCTGCCACTTCGGGGAGGGGAGCGCCTTCTCACACGTCGCGAGAAATCCCATGTCGCTGACCTTCGCCATTGCCGACCTGCACGGCCGGGCCGACCTCCTGGAGGCGGCCCTGGCCGCCATCGAAGCGCGCGTGGCGAGCGGCACCGTTGTGTTCCTGGGCGACGATGTGGACCGGGGGCCGAAGAGCAAGCAGGTCATCGCGCGCCTGGTCGCCGGCCCGTCACAGGGCTGGGAATGGGTTTGCCTGCGCGGCAACCACGAGGAGATGATGCTGCGGGCGCTCACCGGCTGCGAGGCCGTGTTCATCGAGCGCAAGCTGTGGATGAGCAACGGGGGCGATGCGACGCTTCGGTCCTAGGGCGACTCTGCCGATTTCGTGCCCGATACCCATATCGATTGGCTGAAGGGTCTCCCCCTCATGCATGTGGACCTGCAGCGGGTCTATGTGCATGCGGCCGTCGACCCTTATCGTCCCCTCCACCGCCAGCGGGAAAGCACCCTGCTCTGGGCCCTCTATGGCGACGATGAACAGGGCGGGCACGGTGACTTCCATGTGGTTCATGGTCATCACCAGTTTGCCGACGGCCCGGTGCTGAAGACGCACCGCACCGATCTCGACACCTTCGCCTGGTCCACCGGCCGCCTCGTCGTTGGCGTGTTCGATGACGACACGCCGGGCGGGCCCGTCGATTTCATCGAGGTGATCGGGGAGCCCGCTCGGCAAGAAGAAGCTGAAGCGCGTGTGCTGCCGGCAGGCACCGCACGGGCACCCGAGCCGCGCTCATGAGGGCGGCGACGCCCGGATCGTCATCAACCACGAGGACGGAGCCGACCTCGCCCGGCTCCAGCCCCTCGACGACATCGCGCACGGCGCGGGCGCCGCCGCCGCGCCGCAGGTGTTTGAGCATAGCTGCAGCCTGTGGCGTTTCTTTCCGCGCCACCAGGGCGCCATAGGCGATCCCCGGCGCAGTCTCCACCCGCTGCACAGCGCCGCCGGCGCTCTCGATCCAGGAGAGGACCTCTCGCGCTTGGGGCGGACCCCTCTCCCAGCCGCGGGCTTCCCTCTCCACCAGGTCGGCAATGACAACCTGCCAGCCGGCAAACGTCGCCGCGTCCAGGGCGCCGGCCGCGGCGAGCTGACGGAGCACGCCACCGCTCGTCGGAATCAGCATGGTCCGTCCCGTGCTCAGAACGCCACCTCATCCGTTCCCTGACCACCAGGGACCTTGCCGGTCCGCTTGCGGCCGGCGCGCACCCGCTTCGGCAGCGCGTTCACGCTGATCGTGAGGCCGATGTCATCCTTCGACACGTCGAGCAGATCCGCCATGCGTCCTTGCTCGCCCAGGGTCAGGAACACCATCGCCAGCGTGCCGATGGACACACCGGGGTCCCCGCGCTCCAGACGCCGGATGGTGGCGACGTTGAACCGCCCCGTCCGCCAGCCGCTGCTGCGTGAAGCGCCGGCGCTTGCGCGCGATGGCGATGTCCTCGCCGAGCTTCACCAGCCCGGCCGCCGCCCGCAGGGAGGGGATGCGCGCCTTCTGTTTCATGGTGCAAATATGCACCATTAGAGTGCCATTAAGCCACAAACTTACTTGCTTATCCGAACGTCCGGCGGGGCGCTTCCTCGGCGATCCCCGCCACGCAGGTGTCCACGCCGAGGCGGCCAAGCCAGAACGACCAGGAGCGGGGCGAGAGCCAGCCCGGCTGCGCCAGGCGCATGATGTCGGCGAACTCAGCCGGCGGCAGCAGCGCCTCAAGCTTCTGGATGTCATCATAGGTGCCGAGGTTCATGATCTGCGCCATGGCGCGCTCGATCGCGTGCGGTACACCCTCCCGCGGCTTCCACCAGAGGTAGGGCTTCGCGATAGACCTGATTTCCGCGTCGTGGTGATACCATGCGCGTTGCACGTTTGCCTAATCTCCCGCCATGCGACTTCCCCTGTCCTTCCCCGGAAGCGGGATGATGGTGCGAGTCGCGCGAAGATCTCTACGGTGAACGCCAGCGCTTCCTTACGAGCCAACTGCGGTGAGCTGGCGGAGCATGACCGCCGTTATTCACAGGAATTTCGCATCTGCGTCAGCACTCTGCGCAGCAAAATTGCATACAATTTTCAACGATTTTTAATCGATAGGTATCGTTGAGGGATCGTTGGAAGTGTTCCTTCCGGATAAAATTGAGCGATACATTGTCGTGTTTGGACCAGTACTCAGTGTTTGACAGGAAACGTCGCTTCATAAAATTTGATATCTGATGGTGAATAGCATTTTCGCTACAAAATATTCATTGTCAGAGCGATGAGCTAATGCCGGAAGAAAATATGCACGAATCTGTGACTCTCATTACATCTCGATTTCGCAAGTTCTGTCGCCAGCATGATATCATGCGGCTGGTTCAATGTGTTTTGGCGGCGGGAATCCCGATGGATCGACTCGCAGGCGTCAAGATCACCGCCGAAGGGCCGGTGTTGCTATTGGGTGAGCTGTCCGCCGCTCCTGCGAACAGGATTGCAAACGAATGGGATGAGGTTCTGGAGGCGCGTAAATGACACGTTGCCCCCTTCCTAAATACGTCTCCGAATTTAAAGATAGGCACGGAAAGCTGCGAGTGCGCTTTCGCCGCAAAGGGTACGAGAGCTACTACTTCAAATCAATTCCCTGGACGCCTGACTTCATGCAGGAATACCAGGCTTGTCTTTCCGCACAAGCCGCGCCCGTTGTTCAGCCGGGGCTGGCTCGCTCATTGCCGGGCACGTTGAATGCCCTCATCGCCGCCTATTATGGGTCTCCGGAATTCACGGGTCGCGCGGAGAGCACCCAGGCGACATATCGCGGGATCATTGAGCGCTTCCGCGTCAAGCACGGCGAAAAGCGCGTGGCGACCATCGAGCGCAAGCACGTCAAGGCGATCATTGGCGCCATGCACGAGACGCCCGCCGCTGCGAACAATCTGCTGGATCGTCTTAAAGGCCTGTTTCGACTCGCCCTCGATATCCGCATGCGCTCGGATGATCCGACATCGGGCATCCGCGGCTTCAGCAACGAGACTGATGGGTTCCACACCTGGACTGAGGAAGAGATCGCGGCTTTCGGACAGCGTCACCCGATCGCGACCAAGCCTCACCTTGCTCTGGCTCTCATGCTCTACACCGGACAGCGGCGCAGCGATGCGGTCACGCTGGGGTGGCAGCATGTCGCCGGCAGCAAGATCAAGGTGCGTCAGATCAAGACGAAGGTTCGCCTCGCCATCCCGATGCATCCGATCTTACAGACGGTTATGGCCGGCAGGCCTCGCAACAACCTGACATTTCTGGTCACCGAGTATGGCAAGCCGTTCACCCCTGCCGGCTTTGGCAACTGGTTCCGAGATCGCTGTGACGAAGCTGGTTTGCCTCAATGCTCGGCGCACGGGCTGCGGAAGGCCGCTGCCCGCCGCATGGCCGAGGCCGGATGCAGCAATCAGCAGATCAAGGCCATCACGGGTCACAAGACAGACAAGGAGGTGTCGCGCTACACTGAGGCTGCGGATCAGGTGCGCTTGGCTGAACAAGCGATGGCCATGACCTATGGAATGGAGCAAGAACAAAAGCCTGTCTAACCGCTGCTGAAAGTTAGACAATTCCCCTTATAACCTATTGAAAATAAAGGGCGGGCGAATGTGGATGGCGGAGAGAGAGGGATTCGAACCCTCGATACGGTTGCCCGTATACACGCGTTCCAGGCGTGCGCCTTCAACCACTCGGCCACCTCTCCAGCCGCATGCGCGGGCGCATGTGGAACCGGATGAGCAGTCTGGGGATCGGGGGTGCCGATCACCTTCAGCTCCCGCCGCCCGTGAAGGACACGGCTGGCGGCTCTTCAAGGCTGTTTTCACCGAAACCGATGAAACATGCCGCGCCGGTTGATGCGCTGCACCCTGCAGAGGCGGCGGAATATACAGGCTCATCGTATCGGTGCAAGCGGCATTCTCAGGCTTTTCATGCGCTGTGCACAGGGTCTTCACCAGGCCGTCGTCCGGCGGCGCGGGCCCCGGGATCTGCCGCCGTCCACCGCGCGCCGGCATCATAACGACGCGGGGGCATGGCCGCCCCCGCATCCTGGCGATCAGTCGCGCAGCAGGTCGTTGATGGAGGTCTTGGAGCGGGTCTGGGCGTCCACGCGCTTGACGATGACCGCGCAGGAGAGCGAAGGCCCCGGCTGGCCATTGGGCAGCGGCTTACCCGGCAGGGTGCCCGGCACCACCACCGAATAGGCCGGCACCTCGCCCACGAACACCTCGCCGGTCTCGCGGTCGACGATCTTGGTGGAGGCGGAGATGAACACGCCCATGGACAGCACCGAGCCGGTGCGCACCACCACGCCTTCCACCACCTCGGAGCGGGCGCCGATGAAGCAGTCGTCCTCGATGATGACCGGGCCCGCCTGCAGCGGCTCCAGCACCCCGCCGATGCCCACGCCGCCGGACAGGTGCACGTTCCGGCCGATCTGCGCGCACGAGCCCACGGTGGCCCAGGTATCCACCATGGTGCCCTCGCCCACATGGGCGCCGAGATTCACGAACGAGGGCATGAGCACCACGTTGGGCGCGATGAAGGCGGAGCGGCGCACGATGGCGCCCGGCACCGCACGGAAGCCGGCGGCGCGGAAATCGGCCTCGGTCCAGGCCAGGAACTTGGAGGGCACCTTGTCCCACCAGCTGGCGCCGCCGGGGCCGCCGGCGATGGTGGCCATGTCGTTGAGGCGGAACGAGAGCAGCACCGCCTTCTTCAGCCACTGGTTCACCTGCCACTGGCCATCCGCCTGGCGCTCCGCCACCCGGGCCTGGCCGGCGTCGAGCAGGGCGAGCGCGGTGTCGACAGCGTCTCGCACCTCGCCCGTGGTGGAAAAGCCGATGTCGGCACGGCGCTCGAAGGCGGCGTCGATGATGGCTGCAAGCGAGGTCAGGTCGGTCGCGGATGCGGGCATGGGTCTTCCTTTGGGCCGGGGCGGTCCCGGCCGGTTCGATGACAAGGGGAAGCGGGAGGCGGGCTCAGCCGCGCTCTTTCACCGCCACGAACTTGAGCTTGGGCCACTCCTCGATGGCCCGGTCCAGCACCCATTGGCTGCGCGCCAGGTAGACCGGGGCGTCGTCGCGGTCGCGGGCGGTGGAGGAGCGGTTGGAATCGAGGAAGCGATCCACCTCGGTGCGCTCGCCGACGATCCAGCGGGCGGTGACGAACGACACCGTCTCGTAGCGGATCGGCACGCCGTATTCCTTCTCCAGCCGCGCCGCCAGCACCTCAAGCTGCAGCGGCCCCACCACGCCGACGATGGGGGCGGGGTCGGACACCGGCTTCAACACCTGCACCACCCCTTCCTCGGCCATGTCCTGCAGGGCCTTCAGGAGCTGCTTGGCCTTCATGGGGTCGGCCAGCAGCACCCGGCGCAGGATTTCGGGGGCGAAGTCGGGGAGCCCCTCGAAGCGGATGGTCTCGCCCTCGGACAGGGTGTCGCCCACCCGGAGCATGCCATGGTTGGGAATGCCGATGATGTCGCCGGCCACCGCCTCGTCCACCGTCTCGCGTTCCTGGGCGAAGAAGAAGATGGGGTTGGCGATGGCCATCTGCCGCTTCTCGCGGGCATTGTAGAGCTTCATGCCGCGCTTGAAGCGGCCCGAGCAGAGGCGCACGAAGGCCACCCGGTCGCGATGGTTCGGGTCCATGTTGGCCTGCACCTTGAACACGAAGCCGGAGACCATGTCTTCGGCCGGCTCCACGGAGCGGTCCTTGGCGGCGCGGGGCAGGGGGCTGGGCCCAACGCTGCCGAGGCCGGCGAGCAGCTCGGCGACACCGGCCTCCTTCAGCGCGCTGCCGAAATAGACCGGGGAGAGATGGCCCTCGCGGAAGGCCTCGAGATCGAACGGCGGCAGCACGCCCAGCGCCAGGGTGAGGCTCTCCACCGCCTCGGTGAGGATGCGCTCTTCCACGCCTTCCAGGCCGATCAGGTCCTCCGGCGTCTCGAACGGCACCTCGCGCACCAGCGGCCCGCCCCGCTCGGTGGCGAGCAGGGCGCGCCTGGCGTGGATGTCGATGAGGCCGCGGAAGTCCACGCCGAGGCCGATGGGCCAGGTGAGCGGGGTCAGGTCCAGGGCCAGGGTGGAGGAGACCTCGTCCATCAAAGCGATGGGGTCGAGGCCCTCGCGGTCCACCTTGTTGACGAAGGTGAAAATGGGGATGTCGCGCAGGCGGCAAACCTCGAACAGCTTGCGCGTCTGGCTCTCGATGCCCTTGGCGGCGTCGATCACCATCACCGCCGCGTCCACCGCCGAAAGGGTGCGGTAGGTGTCCTCGGAGAAGTCCGAGTGGCCCGGCGTGTCGAGCAGGTTGAAGACGATGCCGTCGCGCTCGAACGTCATCACCGAGGAGGTCACGGAAATGCCGCGCTGCTGCTCGATCTCCATCCAGTCGGAGCGGGTGCGCCGGCGCTCGCCGCGCGCCTTCACATGGCCGGCCATGCGGATGGCGCCGGAGGCGAGCAGCAGCTTTTCCGTGAGCGTCGTCTTGCCGGCATCCGGATGGGAGATGATGGCGAAGGTGCGCCGACGGGCATAGTCGGGCAGGTCGCCTGGCTTGGCGGCGGCGCACGCCGCACCGTGTTCTGTGGTCTCGAGCATGGCGGCTATATAATGTGAAACGCCGCGCCGATAAACGGCCAACACGGGGGAGCCCGACGGATGACGAGCGGAACAGCGCATCGAGGGGCGGGACCTGCCCGGAGCGGTGAGGCGGCGGGCGCGCCGGGCAGGGAGGGCGCCGGGCGGTGGCGCGGATCGCGCCCGGGGCCGGCGGCGACGCTCGTGCTGCTGGCGGTTCCGCTGCTGGCGTCGGGGCCGGCGGCGGCGCTGATGCCGCCCTATGTCTATGAGAACGCGCGCCGCGATGCCGCCAGTGTCATCGTGATCGAGGTCCGGACTGTGATGCCCCCGTCCACGCCGTTCGGCGCCTGCCGGGTGGAGGGCAGGGTGGCGAAGGTGGAACGCGGCGCCGCCTTCAAGCCGGGCGGCGCGGTGGCGCTGGCGGTGCCCTGTGTGCAGCCGGGCGCGCAGCCGCCGCTGGGCGGCACCATCTACCAGCCGGTACCGAGCCTGTCGGCCTCCCGGTATGGCCGGGCCTGGCTCGACGCGGCCGGGCAGATTGTGCAATCGCAATACCAGCAGCTGGAGCGCCTGCCCTGAGGCGCGCGGCCCCCGCCCTCGACGGCGCCTCGCGCGGGGCAGGAGCGGCATCGCGCCTCAACCCGGGGGCGTCCGTGGCGCCTGGCGCGCCGGCCGGCGCGGCACATGGTGTGGGGCGCGCCGGCTTTCGGGGCGGGCTGGGGCCGGTGGGCCGGCGCGCGATCCAGTCGCGGCCGCGCTTTTCCGCTGGGGTTCGCGCGAGTGTCCAAGCTCTTGATCGCGCGGCATGAAGCCGAAGGCCGGTCCACGCCGGGCGGCGCGGCCGAGAGGCTCTTTGCGCCGGTGTGCGCAAGACGTGCGAATTCACGTTGATGGAGAAACGCTTCAGAGACGTGCGGTCGCCCCACGCGCCGGCGCGTGGGGCGCGAAACCAGCGCGACGACGCGGGCCGCAACGGCCGCCCCACGCGCGGCGGCGTGGGGCAGACGAGGCGGGGCTGATCCGGGCGGGCGGGTGGCGCGTCCCGTTCGCGGGAGCATGATGTGCGCGCCGATCTGGCGGATGGGTTGGACGGGGCGGCGGCGCGTGTCGTCGCCCTGCGCGCGCATCCTTGCGCACGGCGTATCTTTGCACGCGGCGGAGGAGAGGCCAGGGCTATCGGGTGTCGGGACCGCGCGCGAGGCGGGCGCGAGGTTTTGCGTCCCGTCTCGCACACCCTGACACGTCCGCCACCGGCCTGCGGTCGGCGGGCCGGTGGCGGACGTGTCGGGCTGGGAGGCAGCTTTGGAAGCAGCCTTGCGGGCCGGGCGCCTGGGGCCGCCTGCGGGTCCTCAGTCCCCGGTGCCGGGCTCGGGCGAGAACAGGGGCTCCTTGCCGGGCTTGCCGTCCCATTCCTTGGCGTCGGGCGGGGCGTCGCGCTTGATGGTGATGTTGGGCCACACCTGGGCGTATTCGGCGTTCAGCGCCGCCCACTTTTCCAGGCCGGGCTCGGAATCCGGCTTGATGGCCTCGGCCGGGCATTCCGGCTCGCATACGCCGCAGTCGATGCACTCGTCGGGGTGAATGACGAGCATGTTCTCGCCCTCGTAGAAGCAATCCACGGGGCACACCGCGACACAATCCGTGTACTTGCAGCGGATGCAGTTCTCGGTGACGACGTAAGCCATGGCAATCCCTTTCGCGGCCTCGCGTAGCGCACCCGGGGGATGGGTGCAAGCGGGCGCTCGCCGCGCTCTTTTATTGCACTTCAGTTTTCGGTGATTTCATCGAAAAGCTCGGAGGCTGATGTAGCATCTCCGCGCCGTTCAGAAAAGCTCAAGACTCGCAGCACCCTGATGCGCTGCGTGAGGGCGATGGTGAGCACCTGTCCCGCGCGCACCCCCTGTCCCGGCGTGGTGACGCGCGCCCCGTCGAGGCGGACATGGCCGGCGCGGACCAGTTCCGCCGCATCGGCGCGGCTGCGCACCACCCGGGCATGCCAGATCCACAGGTCTAGCCGCTGCCGGTCGGCGGCCGGCTCCGCCGCGCCGGTGTCCGCCGCCCGTTCACGTTTGCTTGAAGCGTGAGCGGGCGAGGCGGCTTTGGAGGGGCGCGTCTTTCTCACGCGTGCCGTGGTGCCGGCCCTGGCGGGCGCCAGCCGGCGGTCACTTGCCCTTCTTGTCCGCGTCCATGCGCGCCTTGAGGGCGGCGAGGGCGGCGAACGGGCTGTCGGGGTCCACCGGCTTGTCGCGGCGGCGCTCCGTGTGGGGCGGGCGGTGCTCGGGGCGGGGGCCGCGATTGTCCTCGCGCGGTCCGCGCTGCGGGCGATCGCCCCGGGGCGGACGCGGCGCGCGCTCGCCCTCGGCGGGCGGGGCCTCGGCGGCGGCGGCCGGCTCGGCACGGTCGGGCCGGCGATGGCCGGGCCCGCCCTCACGGCGGTCGTCGCGGCGCTCGCCCCCCCGGCGGTGCCCCTCCTTGCGCTCGCCGTCCTTGCCGCCGAAGCGCTGGCCCTCGCGCTGGGGACGATCGCGGCGCGGCGCGCCCGGCGGGCGGCCCGGCCGCCACACCTCGATCATCTCCGGCTCGGCGGGCACGCCCTCCACGACCTCGGATCCGCCCGGCGCGGCCGGGGCGTCCACCTCCGCAGCGACTTCTGCGGCGGTGGGGTCGCCGCTGGCGTCGAGCGCCGCGACGGCGGCCTCCGCCTCCACGAGCTCCTCTGTCGGCGCCGGCTCGGCGTCAGCCAGGGGAATCGCGACAGGGATCGCGACGGGCTCGGCGGCATCGGACGAGGCGCCGGATTCGGCCGCCTCCGGCGTGCCGGCGACGGTGTCGATCTCGACGATGTCGATGGCGACGGTCGCGTCGGTCGGATCGTCGTGCCCGTGCGTCTCCTCGATGTCGGCGGGGGTGTCGAACAGCAGGTCGGCTTCGATGGCGCCCTCGGGGACGGGGGCAAGCTCAGCCGGGGCAGCTGCCACCGGGGCCGGGGCCTCGGGCGGCGGCGGGCGGCGCTCCATGCGATAGCCCAGCGACTTCAGGATGGAGGCGAAATCCTCCCCCGAGCAGCCGGCAAGCGAGGTCATGCCCACGGTCACGGTGAAGCCACGCCCGTCCACGGCTCCGGCGGGCTTGGGCCCGGGCGAGGCGGGACGCCAGTCCAGCGCCGGACGGATCAGGTCCGCGAGGCGTTCCAGGATGTCCACGCGCACCGCCCGCTCGCCGCACACGCGGAAGCCGACGGCCCGGTAGAGGCCCTTCTGGATCTCGTGGTCCACCGGGATGGAGGTGCGCCCGGACGCCGCCAGGTGCGGCAATTCGTCGAGGCCCTTCTGGGCGAGACCCCCATGCTTCAGCGCATAGAGCTCGGCCGCCAGGGCGCGGGGCGCGGGCTTCAGCAGCGCCGGCAGGTAGATATGGTGGGCGCCGAATCGCACGCCGTAGCCGCGCAGGGTGGCGCGGGCCGCCTGCTCCAGGCTCTTCATGTCCTCGGCGACGCGTGCGCGCTCCAGCACGCCGAGCGATTCGACGATCTGGAAGGCGATGCCGCGGGCGATGCCGGTGACATCCTCCGCCGCCTGCAGCTTCAGGAGCGCCCCGAGCAGCTTGTCGATGTGGGCGGTGATCCACAGGGCGATGCGCGCGTCCACCTGGTCGCGGGCGGGGCCGCTCAAGTGCTCGTCGGCGATGATCTTGAAGCGCGGCTTCAACACCTCGTCGCCGGGAATGAGCTTGGCCACGGCCTCGCCGGTCCAGCGCACGGTGCCGTCGGCGGTGAGCACGAACGCCTCGTCCACCGCCTGCGAGAGGCGGTTGGCGCGGGATTCGATCTCTCCGGCCAGCGCCTGCTGGGCGGCGGCGCGCAGCGCCTTGGCCTCCTCTCCGCCGGCGGTCGGTTCCGCCTGGAACTGGAAGCCGTGGAGGTGGCCGATCACGTGTCCTTCGACGGTGACGTCGCCGGTCTTGCTGATTTCAGTTTCGAGCATCTTTTTCTCTCGCAGGCGCCGCATGAGCACGCTGGTCCGTCGATCCACGAAACGCTGGGCCAGCCTTTCGTGCAGCGCGTCGGACAGCTTGTCTTCGACCCCTCTCGTGACGCCTTGCCAGTGCTCCGGATCCTTGAGCCAGTCGGGCCGGTTGGCCACGAAGGTGAGTGTCCTCACCTGCGCAATCCGGCTCGACAACGTGTCGATGTCGCCTTCTGGGCGATCGGTCAAGGCGATTTGACGTTTGAACCACTCATCGGGGATGTAGCCGCCGCCTTCCACATGCCCGAACAGGGTGGCGACCAGCTCCGCATGGGCGCCCGGCGACACCTTGCGATAGTCGGGCACCTGGCACACCTCCCACAGCCGCTCCACCTGGGCGGGGGTGGTGGCGCGGGCCGCCAGCTCCATGTCACGGCTCAGGATTTCGAGCACGGCGACGTCGTCGGCGGTGGGCGCGCGGGTCAGCCCGTCCTCGCGCGGGGGCTGCGACAAAGAGGCCATCAGGCCGCGCAGGGAGGAGAAGTCGAGGACCGCGTTGCGCCATTGCAACACCTTCGCGGTGTCGAACGCATGGTCCTCCAGGCGCTCCACCAGTTCCTGGTCGAATGGCGGGCAGCGGCCGGTGGTGCCGAAGCTGCCGTCGCGCAGCGCCCGCCCGGCGCGCCCGGCGATCTGCGCCATCTCGGAGGGGTTGAGGCGGCGGAACTGCCAGCCGTCGAACTTGCGGTCCGAGGCGAAGGCCACGTGGTCCACGTCCAGGTTGAGGCCCATGCCGATGGCGTCGGTGGCCACCAGATAGTCCACGTCGCCGGACTGGTAGAGCTCCACCTGGGCGTTGCGGGTGCGCGGCGAGAGCGCCCCCATCACCACCGCCGCCCCGCCGCGCTGGCGGCGGATGAACTCGGCGATGGCATAGACCTCCTCCGCCGAGAAGGCGACGATGGCCGAGCGGCGCGGCAGGCGCGAGATCTTCCGCTCGCCGGCGAAGGTGAGGGTGGACAGGCGCGGGCGCATCATCACCGTGACGCCCGGCAGCAGCTTCTCGATCAGCGGCCGCATGGTGGCGGCGCCGAGCAGCAAGGTTTCGTGGCGGCCGCGCCGGTTCAGCATGCGGTCGGTGAAGACGTGGCCGCGGTCGAGGTCGGTGGCGAGCTGGATCTCGTCGATGGCCACGAACGCCACGTCGAGATCGCGCGGCATCGCCTCCACCGTGGAGACCCAGTAGCGGGTGCGCTTGGGCTTGATCTTCTCCTCGCCGGTGACGAGGGCGACCGTGTCGGTCCCCACCTTCTCGACGATGCGCTGGTAGACCTCGCGCGCCAGCAGGCGCAGCGGCAGGCCGATGATGCCGCTTTCGTGGCCCAGCATGCGCTCGATGGCGAGATGGGTCTTGCCGGTATTGGTGGGGCCGAGGATGGCGCTCACCCCCCGCGCCCGCACGGTGCGCGGCAAAACGGCCCATTGGGTGACATCGTCCATCGGCGTCGGCTTCGTCCGCTCTCGTGTGGGGGATCTGTATCATATCGGGCCGCAAGGGCGAGGCCGAAAGGTGTGGATGGGCGATCGCGGAACGAATCATCGACAAAACACGCGCGAATCGCGTCGTGCCGGTGCGTCCCGTTCCGTTCCGCCGAAGCCGTCCCTCCCGGTTGCCCGCCCTTGTGGGGGAGGGCGAGGCTGCGTAAAGCTCTAGGCCGGTTCCACCGCCCCGATGGCGAGAAGGAGGCTTCCATGCCACTGTCCCAGGCCACGGTCGATCCGGAAGAGGTCGCCCGCTTCGATGCGCTCGGCGCGGAATGGTGGAACGAGAAGGGCAAGATGGCCCCGCTCCACGCCATGAATCCGGCGCGGCTCACCTTCCTGCGGTCTGCGTTGGTGCGCCATTTCGGCCGGGACGAGGCCGCGCTGCGTCCGCTCCACGGCCTGCGCGTGCTCGACATCGGCTGCGGCGGCGGGCTGCTCAGCGAGCCCCTGTCGCGCATGGGGGCCCAGGTGACCGGCGTTGACCCCGCGCCCGGCAACATCGAGGTGGCCCGCGCCCACGGCCGCGCCGCCGGCCTCGACATCGAATACCTGCCCTCCACGGCGGAGGAGCTGGCCGCGCGCGGCGCCCGCTTCAATGCAGTGGTGGCGCTGGAGGTGGTGGAGCACGTGGCGGACGTCGCCCTGTTCGTGCGCACCGCCGGGCAACTGGTGGACGAGGGCGGGGTGCTCGTCCTGTCCACCTTGAACCGCACCGCCAAGAGCTTCGCTTTGGCCATCGTGGGCGCCGAATACGTGCTGCGCTGGCTGCCGCCGGGCACCCACACCTGGGAGAAGTTCATCACCCCGGACGAGCTCGAGGCGACGCTGGCGGCGGCGGGCTACACGCCGACCCAGAAGATCGGCCTCGCCTACAATCCGCTGACCCGGGAGTTCAAGCTGTCGCCCGATCTCGGCGTGAACTATTTCGTGGTGGCGACGCGCGCCTGAAGCGCGCGGGCCGGTCAAACGGCGCGGCGGAACAGGCCGGCGCCGTGCTCCGGGCGGGCGGCGTGGAGCATCATCAGCTCGCCCACGTTCTCCGGAGTAAGCAGCCCGACCAGCCGTCCCTCGCCGTCGAGCACGCCCACCGCCGGCGCCTGGGCGGCGGTGAGGAGCTTCAGGGCCGCGTCCAGGCGGGCGCGTGCGTCCACGGTGGGAATGTCCCGGCGCATCACCTCGGCCACGGGTGTCCGCGGGCCGTCGTCCTTCAGGGCGCCGATCATGGCGTCGCGGGTCAGCACCCCGCGCAGGTGCCCGGCGCCATCCACCACCGGGAATTCGCGCTGGGTGGTGCGGATGAGGGCGTCGGCCGCGTCGTCCACGGTGGACCCGGGCCCCAGCGTCTCGAAATGGGTGATCATGGCATCGGCGACGCTCAGCCCGCGCGAGGCCTCCTTCAGCTGGGCCTGCCCGGCCTCTCCCGAGGCCGCGAGGAACACGAACACGCCGATGATCATCAGCATGGGATTGAAGAAGATCCCGGCCAGCCCGAAGGCGATGGCGAGGCCCTGGCCGATGCTGGCGGCCAGGGCGGTGGCCCGGCCGAAGCCCATGCGCATGGCCAGCAGCGCCCGCAGCACCCGCCCGCCGTCCATGGGAAAGGCGGGAATGAGATTGAACACCACCAGGAAGATGTTGGCCCCGGCCAGCTTCACCAGCATGGAGGTGCCGGGGTCCTCGATCCTGGACAGGTCGTCCACCGGCGCGCCGGCGCCGAGCACCAGCAGCAGCGCCGCCGCGATGACCACGTTCACCAGCGGCCCGGCCACCGCCACCACCAGCTCCTCCGAGGGCTTCTCGGGAATCCGCTCCAGGCTGGCGATGCCGCCGAACGGCCACAGGGTGATGTCGGGGGTCTTGACCCCGTAGTGGCGGGCCGCGACCACATGGCCCAGCTCGTGCAGCAGCACGCAGGCGAACAGCAGGGCGACGAACAGCACCCCCTGCCAGGCCGCCTCGGCGCCGCCGGCGCGATAATAGGCGGCCCAGATCCACACCAGGAACAGCAGGAAGGTGACGTGGATGCGAATGGCGGTCTCGCCGAGGCGGCCGATGGTCAAGGACCAGGGCATGGGGCTTCTCCGAACGGGCCCGCCACACTAGGCCCGCCGGCGGGCCGCGCAACAGGGCGCCCTCCGGTCGCGGAAAGCAATTGAATATAAGGTCACCTTATTATAAGGCTATATATGAAATGGCGGACACACCCCTTGGCTTTCTGCTGGTCGACGCCGCGCGCCTTTATCGGGCGCGCATCGACCGCGCCTTCACCCACGCCGGCCTTGGCCTGACCGCCGGGGAGGCGCGCACCCTTGCCTACGCGGACCTTCATCCCGGCCTGAAGCAGAGTGCGCTGGCGGTGAAGATGAACGTGGAGCCCATGACGCTGGTGGGCTTCCTCGACGCCCTGGAGACGCGGGGCCTGGTGGCGCGCGAGACCGACCCGAAGGACCGCCGGGCCAAGATCGTGCGCCTGACTCCGGCGGCGGCGCCCTATCTCGCCGCGGTCCAGTCGGCGGCGGCGGTGGCGCGGGGGGATGCGCTGGCCGGCTTCACTGCCGACGATCAGGCCGTGCTCCGCGATCTGCTGGTGCGCATCCGCGACACTCTCGCCCGGAGCCGGGAGGAGAGCTGCAGGGACGACGGGGACCGGGACGAGAAATAAGGACACGCCATGAAGCCCGCCGAGTTCCAAGCCCCGCCGCCACCCGCGCCGATCCCGATGATGTCGCAGGTGCGGGTCGCCGTGATCGGCGCCTTGATGGTGATGCTCGGCCCCATCAGCCTCGCCATGTACACCCCGGCGATGCCCACCCTGGTCACCGCGTTCGACACCACGCCGGCGGCGGTCAAGATGACGCTGACGGTATTCTTTCTCGGCTTCGCCTTCTCGCAACTGGTGTGCGGGCCGCTGTCAGACGCCTTCGGGCGGCGGCCGGTGGCGCTCGGCTTCTTCTCCGTCTACCTGCTGGGCTCGCTGGTGGCCACCTGGGCGCCCTCCATGGGCTGGCTCATCGTCGGGCGCGGGCTCCAGGGCATCGGCTGCGCCGCCGGCATCGCCATCTCGCGGGCCATCGTGCGCGACCAGTATGCGGGGCCGGCGTCGGCCCACATCATGAACCTCATCGGCACCATGCTGGCCATCGGCCCGGCGGTCTCGCCCACCCTGGGCGGCCTCATCCTGGGGCTCGCCGGCTGGCACATGATCTTCATGGGCATGGCGGCCTACGGCGTGGTGCTGGTGGTGCTGCTCGCCTTCTTCGTGCCCGAGACCAACCGCGCCCGCGATGCCGCCCTGGCGGCCCCGCTCGGCATCGCCCGCAGCTATGCGCAACTCCTCGCCGACCGCACCTTCATGCGCGCCAGTCTGGTGCTCGGCGGCGGGCTCGGGGCGATCTACACGCTGTCGGCGCTGCTGCCGTTCGTGCTGATCCAGCAGGTGGGGCTTTCGCCGACGGAATTCGGCCTCGCCATGCTGGTGCAGACCGGCTCGTTCCTGTTCGGCACCCTGGTGGCCGGGCGTCTGCTGAAGCGCATGAGCGCCATGGCGATCGTGCCGGTTGGCCTGGCGCTGGTGGCGGCCGGCGCGGTGGGCTTCGGCGTCGGCTTGCGGCTGCTGCCGACGGTGCCGGCGACGGTGATGGCGCCGGTGGGCCTGTGGGCCTGCGGCATCGCCATGCTGCTGCCGGGCTGCACCACCGCGGCGCTGGCGGGCTTTCCCCGCATCGCCGGGGCGGCCTCGGCGCTGATGGGCTTCATGCAGATCGGCGGCGGCTTCCTCGGCACGGTGGTGGCGGTGCTGTTTCCCTCGCCGCTCGGGGCGCTCGCCACGCTGGTGCCGGCCATGGCCCTGGTGGCCCTCGGCGGCCATGTGCTGCTGCGGCCCCGCCGCGCCGGGGGGCCCGCGGACGCCGGGACGGTGGAGGCGACCGACCTGGAGCTGGCCGCCGACCCGCTGGGCGTGGTCGGCGCCGCCGGCGACGAGATCGAGGCCGAGACCTACGCCCGACGGAATTAGTCCGCGCGCGAGCCCTCCGAATTCCCGGTTGACCGACCTCGGGAGGTCGTGATCAATCTCCCGCGGCCGCGCGGCGGCCTGGGGTGGGGGAGATTCAAATGAAGTTCGCGGGACTTGTCCTGGCGGCGCTCATGGCGCTGCCGGCATCGGCGCACGCGCAGACGGTGAGCTATGCCGAGGCCGCCGGCCTGCTGGCGCAGCATTGCGGCGGCGACATCATGAGCCACTGCCGCGGCGTGAATCTGGGCAGCGGCGCCATCCAGCAGTGCCTCGTCGCCCATCAGGCCCAGCTTTCGCCGGCCTGCGCCGCCAATCACGATTCCATCCGCCAGCTGACCGAGGCCCGCGCCGCCGCCCAGAAGGCGGTCTATGCGGCGTGCGACCGCGACCGGGCCGAGTTCTGCGCCGGCGTCGTGCCCGGCGACGGCAACCTCGTCTCCTGCCTCGTCGAGGCATCCAAGGTGGTGAGCCAGACCTGCACCGCCGCCCTCACCAATGCCGGCTATCGCTGAACCGCGCCGGGAACGAGCAGGAGATCGGCATCATGAGCTTCACGCGTCTCACCCTCGGTGTCGCCGCCGCGCTGTGCGCCGGCGCCGCGCTGGCCCTCGGCGCGTCGGCGCCGGCCGCCGCCCAGGTCTTCACCCCCAACGCGCAGATCGTCCAGGGGCTCGTCAGCTCCGTGGATGACGTGCCCGGCGTGTCGGCCGAGGCGCTGCGCAATCTGGCCGTGGCGCACATGCAGTACCAGGGCCCGCCGGAGAGCCGGCCGCCGCTGGCGCTGCAGCTCGACAACCTCGCCCAGATCAACGTGGAGATCGAGTTCGACCTGAACTCGGCCATGGTGAAGCCGTCGTCCTACCGGACCCTGGGCTCCATCGCCGATGCCATGCACAATCCGGTGCTGCTGGGCTACAAATTCCTGGTGGTGGGCAATACCGACGCCACCGGCACCCGCGACTACAATCTGAAGCTCAGCCAGGAGCGGGCCGACGCCATCGCCCAGGCGCTGACCACCACCTTCCGGGTGGACCCGCGCCGCATCCAGGCCGTGGGCGTCGGCGAGGAAGCACTGCAGGATCCCAAGCACCCCGACGCGGCGATCAATCGCCGGGTGCAGATCTTCAACATCGGCCGCGCCGGCCCGCTGCCGCAATAGGCCCGTGCTCCGCGTGGCACCGCCAGCCGGCCAAGCCGGCGGTGCCACGCGGGGGCGCGGGACGCTGCGCGGCCGGTGTCTTATCCGCCCTTCCGCACGGTCTTCCGTTCGGCTTTGGCTGGCGCCGCTGACGGGGCCTTCGCCGAGGCCTTGTCGGGCCGGGTGGTGCTCGCGGGCCTGTCGCTCGCGGGCCTGTCGTTCGCGGGCTTGGGCGCGAGCCTGGGCAAGGTCTTGGCGGGTGCCTTGGGCGAGGTCTCTGTCGGTGCCTTGGCGCCCGCCTTGGTCGCGGTCCGGGGTGTTTCAGCCGTGGCTTTCACCGCCGGCCGGGCCGCTGCGACGGGCGTGGCCCTGGCGGTCGCGCTCTTGACGGTCGCGCCCGTGGCGGTGGCGCTTGTAGCAGCGGTGCTTGTAGCAGTAGTGCTTGTAGCAGTAGCGCTCTTGGCGGTCGTTGCCGCCTTGGGGACCTTCGTGGTCTTCGTGGCCTTGGCGGGCACGTCCGCTGGTGTCGTTGCCGCGCGCGCGGGTGTCTCCTGAAGCGGTGCCGTGTCGGGTGCCGCCATCGGCGGGCTCTTCGTGGCGGTCTTCGTGGCGGTCTTCTTGGCGGTCTTTCGCGCCGGGGCGGGGATGGCGGCGGCCGCTGCGTCGGCGCTGTTGTCGTCCGCCTTCGCGGCGCCCGTGCGAACCGCCGGTTCGAGGTTCGCGTCGCCGCCCCCGGCCGTGGCGCCTTTACCCGTGGTGCCTTCATTCTCGGCGCGGGCGGCCTTGGCCGGCGCCGCGGCCTTGGGGGTCGGGGCGTCGGCGGCGGCGGCCTTCACCGGCCGGGCCATGGGCGCGGTGGGCGCGGGCGCCGATTTCCCCTTCCTCTCCTCCCGGGGCCTGTCCGCCGCCTGGGTCAGGCACGACGCGGCCAGCTTCCGGATCTCGTCGTGGGTGATGCTGCCGGGGTCCTTGAGCGCCTTCGCGGCGATCTTGCTGACCGCGGCGCCGGTCACTTCCGTCTTCGCCATTCTCGCCTCCACATCTGGCCGCGGGCGAAGCATTCGCGAATCGGTCTTCCGCCAGCATCCCATTGATCTTGTGGAACAACCTCGCTGTGAATAACGCAAGTTTCGTGTAAAACGTAGCCGGCGGAAGATCGTGCCGGGGCCGGCGGCGGGCGAAAATAAGCTATCGATTTCAATATATTGACGCTGAGCGACCGCGCTTCGCGGTGGGGAAATTCCTTTCGCTGTGTCCTTTCTGCAACGGCAGCCTGTCATGCCCGCGTCGAGGGGGGCGACTAGGGTCCCGCCCGGGCCGAATCGCCGCCGGGGGCTGGGCCTGGCCGGCGACAGGAGCGGGCATCATGATCGCGCGTGCGTCCATTCTCTTCGTGTGCCGCGACAATGCGGGGCTCAGCCTCATGGCCGAGGCCCTCACGACGCATCTTCACGCCGGCGTGCGGGCCTTCAGCGCGGCCATGTCGGCGCCCGCGCCGGTGGACGCGGCGGCGCTCGACTGCCTGGAGCGCTGCGGCATCGCCGTCGACGGGTTGTCGGCCAAGCCGGTGGAGGTGTTCGGCCTGTCGGGCGCGCCACGGGTGGACATGGTGGTGGCGCTGGTGGACGAGGCGCATCGTGCCGCCCGCCGCCTGCCCTGGATGCACCCGCTGCGGCTGCGCGGCTGGGGCTTCGAGGACGTCTCGCGCGTCAGCGACGCACAGCAGCGCCGCCGTGCCTATCGCTGCCTGCTGCCGCTGCTGCGCGAGGCGGTGGCGACCCTGGTGGAGCAGGAACTGGCCCCCGCCGCCGCCTGAAGCCGGGACCCGTGAGCTCCACTGATCGATCGTCGGGACAGCCCGCGCGGCGAGCCGGTGGCTCGCCTGGTGGTGGTCCACGGCCGCTGTCCGTGACGTGAGGCGTCCTCAGGGCGTGACCGGCAGGGCGGCGCGCACATCCTCCAGGGCACGGCGCTGGCGGCCCTCGGCGTCGAAATTGGCGGGATCGAGCCAGGCCTCGAACGCGGCCCTGGCGCGCGGCCAGTCGGTGTCGAGCATGGCATACCAGGCGGTGTCGCGGTTGCGGCCCTTGACGATCATGTGCTGGCGGAACACCCCCTCGAAGGTGAAGCCAAGCCGCTCGGCCGCGCGCCGCGAGGGGGCGTTCAAGGCGTTGCACTTCCATTCGTAGCGGCGGAAGCCGAGGTCCTCGAAGGCGTGGCGCGCCATGAGATACATGGCCTCGGTGCCGGCGGGGCGGCGCTGGAGCGCGGGCGTGAACAGGATATTGCCCACCTCCACCACCCGATGGGCGGGCTCGACCCGCATGTAGGTGGCGTGGCCCACGGCGCGCCCGTCCGCCGTCTGCTCCAGCGCGAACAGCAGGGGATCGGCCTTGGTGGCGGCCTGGGCATAGAAGCGGACGAAGGCGTCGCGATCGGCAAACGGGGCGGCGCCCAGATAGGCCCACAGCGCGTCCCGCTCCGGCCCATGGGACAAGGCGTGCAGCTCCGCCCCATGGCGCCCGGGATCGAACGGCACCACCCGCACCAAGCGCCCCTCAAGGCGCACCGGTTCCGGGCGGCGGGCCGGCGGCCCCTCCACCGGCGGGCCCAGCGGCGGGCCCAGCGGCGGGCCTTCGGCGGCGGGACTGTCGGGGCGGGGGCTGTCGGGGGGGCGAGGGGCGGACATGGCGATCTCGTTGCGGGGGCGGCAACGGTGGCGCCGCCCCTGGGGGCATCAGATACGCCAGCGCGCGGCGGGACACCATGGCGGGGCGGAGGCCTTGCGCGCGCCGGAGATCGGTATATCGAGGGCGTCGCAGGTGCCCCATGCCGTTTCCCTCCCTCTCCCCCCGCCGTCCCGCCCCGCCGCCCGCTCCGGACCGCGGCGCGCGCCTTGTCGGGGTGGAGGTGACGCGCGGCGCGCGGGTGGTGTTCAGCGGCCTCGACCTGTCCCTTGGCGAGCGGCGCATCGGCCTCATCGGCGACAACGGGTCGGGCAAGAGCACCCTGCTGCGGCTCCTCAACGGCCTGGTCCTGCCCGATGCCGGAACGGTGGAGGTGGCGGGGCTCGACACCCGCCGCCATCGCCGCCAGCTGCCGGCGCAGGTGGGCTTCGTGTTCCAGAACGTGGATCACCAGATCATCTTCCCCACCGTGGGGGAGGAGATCGCCTTCGGGCCGCTGGAGCAGGGGTTGTCCCGGTCGGTCGCCACCGCCATCGCCGAGCGGCTGCTGGCCGCCCACGGCTGTTCCGGCTGGGGCGACCGGGCGGTGGAGGAATTGTCGGAGGGCCAGAAACAGCTGGTGTGCATTCTCGCAGCCCTGGCGTGCGGGCCGCGCCTGCTGCTGCTCGACGAGCCGTTCTCGGCGCTGGACCTGCCGACCCGGATTGCCTTGTCCGAGCGGCTCGCCGGCCTCGACCAGCAGGTGATCATGGCGAGCCACGACCTCGGCCTGTTCGCCGGCTTCGACCGGGTGGTGTGGCTCAAGGCCGGCCGGGTGGCGGCCGATGGGGCGCCGGACGAGGTGATCGCCCTGTACGAGGGGCATGCCCGGGCCCGGGCGGCGGAGCGGCGATGATCGGCGGCTACCTGGCAGGGACCAGCCCACTGCACCGGCTTCCGGCCGGGGCCAAGCTGGTGGCGCTGGCGCTGCTGTCCCTGCTGCTGCTGCCGCTGGACGACCCGTTCCTGCTGGCGGCGGCGCTGGCGGCGGTGGTGCTGGCCTATGCCGGCCTGGGGCGGGCCGGGGTGGCGCGCCTGGCGCGCTGGCGGGCGCTGCTGCCGGTGCTGGCGGTGATCGGCGTGCTGCAGGTGTGGGCGGCCTCGGTCGAGGTGGCGGCGGTGAGCCTGCTGCGCATCCTGCTGATGGTGCTGCTGGCGGACCTCGTGACCCTTTCCACCCGCCTGCAGGACATGATGGACGCGCTGATGGTGGTGCTGCGGCCGCTCGGGCGGTTCGGCCTCGATGCCCGGCGGCTGTCGCTGGCGGTGGCGCTGGTGCTGCGGTTCGTGCCGGCGCTGGCGGCCAATTGGCAGGGCCGCGCCGAGGCGTGGCGGGCGCGCAGCGGGCGGCGGCCAGGGCTGGCGCTGGTGGGCGCTTTTTTCTCCGGCGCGCTGCGGAGCGCCGACCAGGTGGCCGAGGCGCTGGAGGCGCGCGGCTTTTCCGCGCGCGAGGGCCGAGACTGACGGCCGCGACAGGGAGGAACGGGGTTGGAAACACGGATGCTGGTTCGCGTGGCCCTGGTGGCGGCGCTCATCGGGGCGCTGGGGCTGGTGCCGCCCGTCTTCCTGCCGCTGGTGGCGGGGGTGCCCATCACCACGCAGAATCTGGGGGTGATGCTGGCGGGCCTGCTGCTGGGCGCGCGCGGCGGAGCGGCGGCGGCGGCGCTGTTCGTTTTCGTGGTGCTGCTGGGGGCGCCGTTGCTGACCGGCGGGCGCGGCGGCCTCGGGGTGCTGGCGGGCCCCACGGTCGGGTTCTTCCTCGGCTTCATACCCGGCGCCTTCGTCACCGGCCTGCTGGCGGAGCGGCTGCGGCTCGCGCCATTGGCGTCGGCGCTGGTGGCGGCGTTCGTGGGCGGGGTGCTGGTGGTGTATCTGTGCGGCATTCCGGCGCTGGCGGCGGTGGCCGGCATCGGCCTGGCGAAGGCGGCGCTCGGCGCCGCGGTGTTCCTGCCGGGCGACGTGTTGAAGTCGGTGGCCGCGGCGGTGCTCGCCACCACGGTGCTGCAGGCCTGGCGGGTCGGCCGGCGGTCCTGACGGCGGCGTCACCACCCCGCCACGGGCGCGCTGTATGCGGTCCGGGCGGGCCCCGGAACGCGACGGTGGCGGTGGCGTTGGGGGAGGGCCCGGGCGGCGCTCACCGGCCGCGATGCCGCCCTTTGGCCTCCCCTTCGCCGCCCCTTCGCCGCCCCTTGGCTCAACCCTTCATCCGCATCGGAACGTGTTCGATGACACAGACCTTCCAGGTTCCGCTTTTTCCGGGCTCCGTGCCCGTTCCCGAAGGCGGTGCGGGGGTGGAGCCGGGCGCCGGCGCCGCCCCGCTTCCCGCGGCGCTGCGCGCCACCCTCGGCAAGGTCGAGCACGCGGCGGCCGGGGAGGATGGGGTGGAAGTGGTGCACGAGGCCCGCAAGAGCCTGAAGGAATACCGCGCCCTGCTGCGCCTGGTGCCGGGCGCTGCGGCCCGCGCCGCGCGCCGCCACGCGGCGGAGGTGGCGCGCCAACTGGCCCCGGCGCGGGACCGCGCCACCGCGCGGGAGGCGCTCGACCTGCTGGAGGGCGTGGGGCTGGCCGCAGACCTCCAGGCAGCGCGCGCGGCGCTGGGGGTGGCTGACGATTCGCAGGCGGATGGCGATCTGGAGGCGTTGCGGGCGATCCTAGCGGGGTTCCGCGCCGATGCCGGGGCGCGGCTTGAGGCCGGCCTGGAGGCCGAGGCGGCGGGGGCCGATCTCGTGGCCGGCCTGCGGCGGGGCTATCGGGCGGCCCGGCGCGGCCGCCTCGACGCGGCGGTGGCGCTGCATGAAACCCGCAAGCGGGTGGTGACGCATCGATACCAGATGAGTTTCGCGGCGACCTACCTCACCGGCCGGGGCGCGGTCCGGGCCGGCCGGGCGCAGCGCCTGCGCGACGTGCTGGGGGCCTTCCAGGATCTGGAGACCCTGCGCCCCATGCTGCATGATGCCGCGCCCCGGCTGGAGCCTGGAGTCGTGAAGCGCCTCGATCACGCCATGGCGCGCCTGCAGAAGCGCCTGCGGCGCCATGCGCAGCGCCAGCACAAGGCGCTGTTCGGCGCGTCGTCGCGGCAGTTCGCGCGCAAGCTCGAGCGGCGCCTGGCGGCGGCCGAGGCGGCGTGATGCCGCGTGCCCTTGCGGCCGCCGTGTTTCGTCACAATCATGGAGGGTGGCGTCGCCAGCGCCGCGATGCGGGAAATTCCCCAATGTGGGAGGTTCCTCGATGTGGTTTCCTGCCAGCGCTACGGAATCGTCCCGCCGTCGTGGTCGGCGGCGGGGTGAGAGGCGGTTCCCGCCCGCACGGCCATTGAGCGGCGTGTGATCGCGCCCCAATCGAGGGCCGGAGCCGATGGGACGAGAGGCCGGCGCGTGCCGCGCCGCGAGATAAGGAAGAGTGATCCATGCCCGCCGAACCCCCTGTCGCCGCCGCCGATGTTGTCCGGGACACGGTGTCGGGCGTCCCGCAGCCGGCGCCGGCACCGCACCTGCCGGCCCGCGTCGATACGGCGGCGGGAGCGCCGGAAGAGCCGGCGGGTGGGCAGCTGCCGCGTCCGGACCTGCTGATCGCGCGGGCGCTGGTCACCCTCAGCCGGCTCGACGACAGCGATTTCGACCGGGGTAGCGGGCTGGAGGCCTTGCGCGCCGTGGACCGGGCGGTGGCCGCCGGGGTGGCGCATCTGACCTCCGGCTTCTCGCCGACCGCGCTTACCCTCGCCTTCATCGACTGGTGGATGCACCTGTCCGCTGCGCCGGGCAAGCGCGCCGAGCTGGCGGTGAAGGCGGCGCGCAAGCTGGCGCGCTTCTATCCGAGCATGCTCGCCGCCGGCCTCGACCGTTCGACCGGCCCGGCCATCACGCCGCTGGAGGGCGACGACCGCTTCCGCGCGCCGGAATGGCAGACGTGGCCCTATCGCTTCTGGTCGCAGGCGTTCCTGCTGCAGCAGCAGTGGTGGCACAACGCCACCCATGACGTGCCCGGCACCGATCCCCACAACGAGGCGGTGGTGGCGTTCGTGGTGCGGCAGCTGCTGGATATGGCCTCGCCGTCCAACAATCCCTTCACCAATCCGGAGGTGGTGCACCGCACGCTGGCCACCGGGGGCATGAATTTCGTTCAGGGCTGGCGCAACGCCGTCGAGGACCTGACCCGCAAGGCGGCCAACCGTCCGCCGCCCGGCGCCGAGGCGTTCCAGCCCGGCGAGACCGTGGCGGTGACACCCGGCGAGGTGATCTTCCGCAACCATCTCATCGAGCTGATCCAGTATCGCGCCACCACCAGCGAGGTGAAGGCCGAGCCGGTGCTGATCGTGCCGGCGTGGATCATGAAGTATTATATCCTCGACCTTTCGCCGCATAATTCCCTGATCCGCTACTTGGTGGACAAGGGGCACACGGTGTTCTGCATCTCCTGGCGGAACGTGTGGGAGGAAGACCGCGACCTCGGCTTCGACGACTATCGCCGGCTGGGGGTGATGGCGGCGCTGGACGCGGTGAGCGCGGTGGTGCCGGGGCGCAAGATCCACGCCGCGGGCTATTGCCTGGGCGGCACCATCCTGTCGGTGGCCGCCGCCGCCATGGCCCGGGCCAAGGACGACCGGCTGGCCTCGGTGACCCTGTTCGCGGCGCAGACCGATTTCTCGGAGGCCGGCGAGCTGCAACTGTTCGTGGACCCGAGCGAACTCTACATTCTGGAAAGCATGATGTGGAACCAAGGCTACCTGTCCGCCGGGCAGATGGCTGGCGCGTTCCAGATGCTGCGCTCCAACGATCTCGTATGGTCGCGCATGGTGCATGAATACCTTATGGGCGAGCGCGCGCCCATGAACGACCTGATGGCGTGGAACGCGGATGCCACCCGCATGCCCTACCGCATGCATTCGGACTATCTGCGCAAGCTGTTCCTGGACAACGACCTTGCCGCCGGCCGCTATGAGGTGGACGGCCGGCCGGTGTCGCTGCTGAACCTGCGGGTGCCGTTGTTCGTGGTGGGCACCGAACGCGACCATGTGGCGCCGTGGCGCTCGGTGTACAAGATCCACCAGCTCACCGATACCGACGTGACCTTCGTGCTCGCTTCCGGTGGGCACAATGCCGGCATCGTCAGCGAGCCGGGGCACAAGCACCGCCACTATCGCATCCACACCACCAAGCTCGGCGAACTGCATCTCGGTCCTGACGAATGGGTGGAGGTGCTGGGGCCGGAGGAGGGGTCCTGGTGGCCGGAGTGGGAAGCCTGGCTCAGCGCGCGGTCGTCCGCTGGCAGCTACAGCCTGCCGCCCCTCGGCGCCCCCGGCTATGCGCCACTGTGCCCGGCACCGGGGACCTACGTGCTGGAGCGCTGACGCCGGCTTCATCCGTCGCCACCGCCGCGCGGCGGCCACCCGCTGGAGGTGCGGCCGGTGGCCTTCGGGAGCGAAGCCGGGTTTTCCAGGCCCCCGGCCCGCGGTGCGCCCCGCATCGGGAAACGCCCGGCGTGCCGGCGCCGCATGTCAGGGGCCGCGTTTGGGGGCCGCGTTTGGGGGCCGAAGTGAGGGGCTCCGCCCGTGGTCGGGCGCTGCACTCGGTGGGTGTCGCGTGAGCGATGGCCGAACTTGCTGGCGCGGCGATTGAGCGCGCTACCAGCGGGGGGCCTGCGGCGGGGGCGTTGCCCTTGCCGGTGCCCGGGTTGGAGGTGCTGCAGTGTGGCGCGCCGAATCCGGGGGGCGCCGGACCGCCCTCGCGGCAGGGGCGGGGGCATTCGGAAAGGCAGGGCTGGCGCGCGGGTTGGGGTGCGGCAGCTCAGACGTCGGGCACCAGCACCGCGGCGCCGCTGAGGCGGCCGCTGCGCAGGTCATCAAGGGCCGCGTTGGCCTGGGTCAGCGGGTAGGGCGTCACATGGGTGGTGACGCCGGCCCGCGGCGCCAGCGCCAGGAATTCGTGTGCATCGGCCCGCGTGAGGTTGGCCACCGACAGGATCTTGCGCTCTTCCCACAGCCAGCGATAGGGGAAGGACGGGATGTCGCTCATGTGGATGCCGCCGCACACCACGCGCCCGCCCTTTTTCACCGCCCGCAGGGCCTGCGGCACCAGCTCTCCCGCCGGGGCGAAGATCAGGGCCGCGTCCAGCGGCTCCGGCGCCGGCGCATCCGAAGGGCCGGCATAGGTGGCGCCGAGGCTGCGCGCGAAGGCCTGGGCCTGGGTGTCGCCGGGGCGGGTGAAGGCATAGACCTCTCGTCCCTGCCAGCGTGCCACCTGGGCGATGATGTGGGCCGCCGCGCCGAAGCCGTAGAGGCCGATGCGCCGGCCGTCTCCCGCCATCTTCAGCGTGCGCCAGCCGATGAGGCCGGCGCACAGCAATGGCGCCAGCGCGGCGTCCGCGCCATCCTCCCCCAGCGGATAGGCGAAGGCGGCATCGGCCAGCGCATGGGTGGCGAAGCCGCCGTCGCGGGTGCAGCCGGTGAAGTCCGGGGCGTCGCACAGGTTTTCCTCCTGCGCGGCGCAATAGGGGCAGGTGCCGCAGGCGTGGCCGAGCCAGCCCACCCCCACCCGTTCGCCGCGTCGCAGGTGGGACACGCCGGCGCCGAGGGCCGCCACCCGGCCGACGATCTCATGGCCGGGCACGATGGGCAGGCGGGTCTGGGGCAATTCACCGTCCACCACGTGCAGATCGGTGCGGCAGACGCCGCAGGCGGTGACCTGGATGAGGACCTGGCCGGGGCCGGGTGCGGGATCAGGCCGCTCCTCGCCGACCAGCGTCCCTCCGGCGTGATGCAGGACCATGGCGAACACAGGCGGCCTCCTCGGTTCGGGCACCGCCCATGCTACGCCCGAGGCGATGCGCCGGCGCCATGATCTTTCGCAACGCCGGCGGCGCGCGGCTCAACTGCCGCCGATGAAGATGCCGGCGGCCAGCACCAGGGCGCCGCCGAGCACCACCTGCATCACCGAGCGCCAGAACGGGGTTTCCATGTAGCGGTTCTGGATGAAGGCTATGGCCCACAGCTCCACGAACACCACGGCGATGGCGATGGCGGTGGCGGTCCAGAAGTCCGGGATGAGGTAGGGCAGGGCATGGCCGAGGCCGCCCAGCGCGGTCATGGAGCCGGAGGCGATGCCGCGCTTGACCGGCGAGCCGCGCCCGGAGATGACGCCGTCGTCATGCACCGCCTCGGTGAAGCCCATGGAGATGCCGGCGCCCACCGCGGCTGCCAGGCCCACCAGCAGCGTGGTGTGGGAATTCTGCGTGGCGAAGGCGGTGGCGAAGATGGGAGCGAGGGTGGAGACCGAGCCGTCCATGAGCCCGGCCAGCCCCGGCTGCACCCAAGTCAGCACGAACTGGCGGCGGGCTTTCTCGTTCTCCTCCTCCTTCTTGTCCACGGGCAGGTACCGCTCGGCCAATTCGCCGGCGATTTCCTCGTGCTGGAGTTCTTCCCCCAGCAGCCGCTCCAGCAGGGCGCGGGTGTCGGGATCGGAGGCCCGGTCCTTGGCGTGGCGGTAGAAGTTCGCCGATTCGTCCTCCATCAGGCCCACTTCCTGACGGATGCGCGCAAGGCCGAGGTTGCACACGTACCAGACCGGCCGGCGCTGGTAGTAGCCGGCGATGCTCTCGCGGCGGATCAGCGGCACGTGGGGACCGAAGCGGCGCTCGAACTCGCGGGTCAGGTTGCGCTGGTGCCCGGTCTCCTGCTTCGACATGGCGTCGAATACCTTGGCGGTGTCGGGGTAGTCCTTGCGCAGGTAGTCGGCATAATCGGCGTAGATGCGCGCATCGTCCTCCTCGGAGGAGATGGCGAGGGCGAGCACGTCCCGTTCCGAGAGATCGGAGAAGCGGCGGCGGCCGGGGAAGAATGAGGGCATCGTGGAATGTCCTAAAGTAGAATTATTCTAAAATGTAGCCCGTTCCGCCTCCGCTTCAATGGGGAGCTTGTGCCGCGCGCCATTGCCCGGGGCGCCGGGCCGGCCGGTATCATATCTCAAACCGCTGGCATGGTGCGCGCGCCGGGGTCCGGGTCGCGGGCGGCATCCAGCAGCGCCGCCAGGGCCGGCAGGCGGCGGGGATGCCAGAAGGGGGCGTCGGGCCAGCGCCCTTCCAGGGCGTAGAAGGTGGCGCGCTGGCGCACATGGGCGGTGAAGCGCGCGAACACGTCGGCCTGGTAGGCTTGGAGCGGGGCCGGATTGCCGCCGAGCGCCTGCGCCACCGCGTGCCCTGCGTCGGAACCGCCCTGCAGCGCGCTCATGATGCCCTGGGACAGCAGCGGATCGCCGCTGGCGGCGGCATCGCCCACCGCCAGCCAGTCCGGCCCGACGACGGCGCTGAGGATGGCGACCGGGGCCGGGGACGCGTGCGGCGTCGCCCTGTCGAGGTCCGCCTGTGCCGCCGCCAAGGCGGGGCCGACCAGCAGCGTTCGCGCCAGCGCCTGTCGCCATGCGCCGGCCTCCCGGAGGCCGGCCGCGCGCCGGGCGGCGGCGTCGCTGGCGAGGGCGACGATGGCATGGCCGCCCGGTACGGGAGCGGCGTACCACCAGCCGTCCGGCGTGGCTTCCAGCAGGGTGCGGGCGGGCATCGCTCCGGCCAGGGGCAGGCGCGCATGGTGGACATGCAGCGTGTCGAGCGCGTTGCGGGCGACGCCCAGGGCCCGCGCCGCCACCGCCGCCGCGCCCGAGGCATCCACCAGCAGCCGCGCCGTCAGCCGGACGGCGCCGCCCGGGCCGTCGAGGCGCAGGCGATGGCCGCCGGCCGGCCCCGGCTCCAGCCCGCGCAGCCGGGTCCGGGCCAGGAGGGGAAGGCCGGCGTCCCGCGCGGCCTGCCGCACCATGCGGTCGAAGCCGGCGCGGTCGAGGTGCCAGCCCCCGCCCAGCGGCGCGAAGATGGCGTCGTTGTAGCCGGTGCGCGCCTTGCCCCAGCGCGAGGAACTGCCGCTGGAGGGCAGGTGTCCGGCGGCCAGGAACCGGTCCCACAGGCCGAGGCGCAGCAACGGCGCCCGCGCCGCGCCAGGGATGGTCTCGCCGATGCGGGGAGCGGGCGGGGCATCGTCCGCGCCTTCGGCGTCGATGAGCACCACATGGCGGACGCCCAGCCGTGCCAGCGTCACTGCGGTGGCGCAGCCGGCGATTCCAGCGCCGACGATAGCGACTGCCGCCGCCTCGGGGACGGGCGCCGCAGCGCCCGTGTCCTGCGTCGTGTGGTGCGCCGGTTCCTGCGCTGCGTGTCTCTGCATGTTCGCCATGGGGGCGAGGTGTCGCCGCGCTCAGGGCGCGGGGGGGCTATTGTACAGGGGCCAGGGCGGGGCGGTGTCGTCCGGCCCGGTCTCGAAGCCGCAGGCCACCTCCAGCAGCGGATCGTCCGCAGCGGGAGGCCGCGCCTCGGGATTGATGCGGCTCGCCTGCACCACGAAGCCGGTCTTGAACCAGTTTTCCACGAACGCGCGGTCGTTCTGGAAGCGGCCGAAATTGCCGGGATAGAGGGTGGCGGTGCCGGCGCCGCGGATGGCGAACACCTGGCGGCCGGGGGTCCAGCCGGTGCCGGGATCGAAGTGCGAGAGCGCCGCCGGGAACACCGCCACCGGCCGCTCCGCCGGCCACGACCAATAGAGGGTCTGGTCGTTGTTGGGGTTCGGATTTGGCGGATGCAGCGCGCATCGGTTGTAGTCGACATGCCAGGGCACGGCCATGAACTTGGTGACGTCACCCGGCTCCACCGGCGCCGTCCGCAGCGGGATGTAGCCGACGCCGAGGAACGGCTGGTCGGCGCGGGCGGCGGCATAGTCGAGCGGCGCGGGATTGATGCGGAAGGGGCCGGTGTCGGCCCAGTCGCGGATGTAGAGATTGGGGTCGCGCACCGGGAACGTGACCTCGATGCCCGGGCTGAAGCGCCCGCCGAGGCAATTGGCCAGGGCCACCCGGTCCAGTTCCTCCCCGGCGCCCAGCGCCCGGCGCGGGCCCGGCGCGAAGCGGCCGGCATGCCATTGGCGCAGCATGAAATACTGGGTGGGGGTGACGGTGAGATAGGGATTGTTGTTGTCGCCCAGGGCCAGCGGCATGAGCGGGGCGGCGGTGGTCAGCGCCGCCGGGTCCTGCGGGTTGCGGATGAGGCCGGAAATGCTGGCGATCTTGGTGCGCGGGTCGTCGGCGGGGGTGATGGCGCCGATCAGCGCGTGCGCGGCCACCGCCACGTCGCTCAGGTTGGTGTTCCAGCGCTGTAGCACCACCGCATTGAAGAAGGGGCGGATGTCATCATCGAACGAGACGGTGTAGCCGGTGTTGAAGGCGCCGCCGGCATAGAGCTGCGGGGTGAGCGCCAGCTCGCGCACGAAGGTGTCGTGCACCTCGTCCCAGGCGGTGACGACGTTGCGCGTCTGCGGGGCGAAGCCGGGGTCGCCGGCCAACGCCCAGGCGCCCACCGCCGGTTCGCTGCTGCCGTCGGCATAGATCACGGTGGCCGTCACCGGCCCGTCGGCGATGTCGTCGAACCACAGGTCGTTCTCGGTGCCGTAACCGGCGCCGAGGGTGGGGGCGGCGCCGTCGACACGGATGCCCACGGTCCGCCCCAGCCCGGGGGCCAGCACCAGCCGGCCGGTGCCGGCCTCGGCGCGCATGTCGCCCAGGGTGTCGATGGGGCCGAGCGGCGCGTCGAGCTCGAAATGGTCCGCCGGAAAGCTCCGTGGATAGGCCGGCAGCGGCACCACCGCGCCGGAGGGGCCGGTGACGGTGGCCGGCGTCGTCCGGTCGAAGGCCACCACCCGGCCGGCGTCGGAGCGGGCCGAGAGCGCGCGGGGGCCGGGGTCGATGACCAGCGCGCGGCGCCGTTCCACCGCCTCCGCCGGGCCGAAGCGGGCATTGCGCAGCGGCGGCAGCCGGCCGTTCACATAGCGGTTGAGGCCGGCCACGCGGCCTGGCTCCTCCTCCAGCACGAAGGAGGAGAGCTTCTTGTTGGCGAGGTGAACCTGCCAGACGATGTCCACCACCGTCCTGCCGTTCACCACCGCGCCGAGGGTCACCTCGGTGCTCTGGCCGGTGGGGTAGGCAGTGGTGTCGTAGGCATGGATGCGGAAGCGCACGGCCTGCCGCTTCAGGCCGCCGGCCGGGTCGCGGAAGTCGTCGGCGGCGATGGGGGCGCCGGTGTCGGGGTCGAGCGGCAGCCCGCCCCAGACGGCGGGGCCGCTGGCCGGCAGCTCGCCGGCGGCGGTTTCGGGGGCAAGGTAATAGGCGCTGGAATTACCCACGCGCGCCACGCCGATGGCCGGGTGGATGCGCAGGATGGTCCGTTCCGGCGCCACCGCCGGCGTGCGCGCCTCGCCGGCGGCGGGCCGTGCGCCCAGGGCCGCCGTCGCCGCAAGCAATGTGGTGCCCGCGGCGCCCTTCAGAAGGTCGCGTCGATCCATGGTGTGTCGCCCCCGTTCCGCGCGAAATGTGGCGCGAAACGGGGGCGGTTTCAAACGTAACCTGAGCTGTTCCCGCTCATTCCGAGATCTTGCGGGCGCGGCTGCCGAGGGTGCGCAGGCGCAGCGCGTTCAGCTTGATGAAGCCGGCCGCGTCGCGGTGGTCATAGGCGACCGCGCCTTCCTCGAACGTAACCAGCTCCTGGTTGTAGAGCGAGTAGGGGCTCTTGCGGCCGACCACCGTGGCATTGCCCTTGTAGAGCTTCACGGTGACCTCGCCGGTCACATAGGCCTGGGAGTGGTCGATGGCGGCCTGGAGCATCTCGCGCTCGGGCGAGAACCAGAAGCCGTTGTAGATGAGCTCCGCATAGCGGGGCATCAGCTCGTCCTTGAGGTGGGCGGCGCCGCGATCGAGCGTGATGCTCTCGATGCCGCGATGGGCGGCGAGCAGGATGGTGCCGCCGGGGGTCTCGTAGACGCCACGCGACTTCATGCCCACGAAGCGGTTCTCCACCAGGTCCAGGCGGCCGATGCCGTTGGCCTTGCCGAGCGCGTTGAGCTTGGTGAGCAGGGTGGCGGGGGAGAGCGCCTCGCCGTCGATGGCCACCGCGTCGCCCTTCTCGAAGGCGATGGTGATGAGGGTCGCCTCATCGGGGGCGGCCTCCGGGGAGATGGTGCGCTGGTAGACATATTCCGGCGCGTCCTCGGCCGGGTCTTCCAGCACCTTTCCTTCGGAGGAGGAGTGCAGAAGGTTCGCGTCCACCGAGAACGGGGCTTCGCCGCGCTTGTCCTTGGAGATCGGAATCTGGTGCTGCTCGGCGAATTCCAGAAGGCGGGTGCGGGAGGTCAGGTCCCACTCGCGCCAGGGGGCGATGACGGTGATTTCCGGCTCGAGGGCGTAATAGCCCAGCTCGAAGCGCACCTGGTCGTTGCCCTTGCCGGTGGCGCCGTGGGACACCGCGTCGGCCCCCGTCTTGCGGGCGATCTCGATCTGCTTCTTGGCGATCAGCGGCCGGGCGATGGAGGTGCCCAGCAGGTACAGCCCCTCATAGACCGCATTGGCGCGGAACATGGGGAACACGTAGTCGCGCACGAATTCCTCGCGCACGTCCTCGATGAAGATGTTCTCCGGCTTGATGCCGAGCAGCTCGGCCTTCTTGCGTGCCGGCTCCAGCTCCTCGCCCTGGCCGAGATCGGCGGTGAAGGTGATCACCTCGCACTGGTAGGTGGTCTGGAGCCATTTCAGGATCACGGAGGTGTCGAGCCCGCCGGAATAGGCCAGCACCACCTTCTTCACGTCACGCGCCATCAGGTCTCTCGATGCAAGGGGATAAGGGGAAAACCGGCGCGGACTATAGGCCCGCGCGCCGCGCTGGCAAGAGAGCGCCTGCAGGGGACGCCCCCCCAACGGGCGGAGAGCCCCACGCCGGGATGGCCTTTCCGGACGAGAGCGCCCGCACGGGGAAGTGCCGGGCCGTGGTGGGCCGGGCGGAGGGAGGGGGAGGAGGCCCAAGGCGCATCCCGACCCGCCGGCTGGGCCGGCGGGCGCGCGGGCTGGGGGGCCGGCCTTGGGGGCCGGGCTTGGGGGGCGGGCTTGGGGGCTCAGCCCTCCAGCTCCTCCCGCAGGATCTCCAACCGCAGCCATTCCTCCTCGGCGGCGTCCAGCGCCCCGTGGGCCTTGGCGAGGGCGGCGGAGGTCTTCTCGAACCGGGCCGGATCGCGGGCATAGAGCTGGGGGTCGGCCAGGACGGCGGCGAGCGCCTGGGCCTCCGCCTTCAGCTTCTCGATGGTGGCCGGCAGGGTCTTCAATGCATGCTGCTCATGGAACGACAGGCGCTTGCGGCCCTTGCCGGCGGCCGCGGCCTCGCTTTTGGCCGGCCCCTCCGCCTTCGGCGCGGCGGCGGGCGCGGCCGCCTTGGCCTTGGCCTCCACCCCGCGCCCGCGCTGGATCACCATGTCCGAATAGCCGCCGGCATATTCGCTGAACACGCCGCCGCCCTCGGCCATGATGACGCTGGTCACGGTGCGGTCGAGGAAGTCGCGGTCATGGCTCACCAGGATCACGGTGCCGGAATAGTCGGCGACCATCTCCTGCAGCAGGTCCAGGGTTTCGAGGTCGAGGTCGTTGGTGGGCTCGTCGAGCACCAGCAGGTTCGAGGGCGCCGCCAGGGCGCGGGCCAGCATGAGCCGGCCGCGCTCGCCGCCGGAGAGCACCGACAGCGGCGTGTTGGCCTGCTCCGGGGTGAACAGGAAGTCCTTGAGATAGCCCATCACATGCTTGGGGGTGCCGCCCACCATGACCGAGTCCGAGCCGCCGCCCGTGAGCGCGTCGCGCAGGGTGGTGGTGGGGGCGAGCGCGGCGCGCTTCTGGTCGAGGGAGGCGATCTCCAGGTTGGTGCCGAGCTTCACGGTGCCCGAATCAGGCGCGAGCTCGCCGGTGAGCAGCTTGATGAGCGTGGTCTTGCCGGCGCCGTTGGGGCCGACGATGCCGATGCGGTCGCCGCGCTGGATGCGGGTGGAGAAGGCCTTGACCACGGTCTGCTCGCCATAGGCCTTGGTGATCGCCTTGGCCTCGATCACCAGCTTGCCGGAGGTCTCGCCCTCGGTCACCTGGAGCTTCACATTGCCCTGGGCGCGGCGCTCCTCGCGCCGGTCCTTGCGCATGGAATGCAGCAGGCCGAGCCGGCGCACGTTGCGCTTGCGCCGGGCGGTGACGCCGTAGCGCAGCCAGTCCAGTTCGGCGACGATCTTGCGATCGAGCTTGTGGCGCTCGGTCTCCTCCTGCTCCAGCACGCCGTCGCGCCAAGCCTCGAAGCCGGTGAAGCCCTGCTCCAGGCGGCGGGTCTGGCCACGATCCAGCCACACGGTGGCGCGGGAGAGGGTTTCCAGGAAGCGCCGATCATGGCTGATGAGCACCAGCGCCGAGCGCAGCCCCTTCAGCTCGCTTTCGAGCCATTCGATGGCGGGCAGGTCGAGATGATTGGTGGGCTCGTCCAGCAGCAGCACGTCCGGCTCGGGGGCGATGACGCGCGCAAGCGCTGCCCGGCGGGCCTCGCCGCCGGACAGGTGCGCCGGATCCTCGTGCCCCGTAAGGCCGAGCTGCTCCAGAAGATATTGCGCGCGATACGCCTCGTCGCCCGGTCCGAGGCCGGCCTCGACATAGGCGAGGGTGGTCGCGAAGCCGGCAAAGTCCGGCTCCTGCGGCAGATAGCGCACGGTGGCGCCGGGCTGGAAGAAGCGCGTCCCGTCATCGGGCGCGATCAAGCCCGCCGCCACCTTGAGCAGTGTCGACTTGCCCGAGCCGTTGCGCCCGACCAAGCACACGCGGTCGCCCGATGAGACGGAGAGTTCCGCCCCATCAAGCAGAGGGGTAGCGCCGAAGCGCAGGTGGATGTCTTGGAGCAGGATCAGCGGTGGGGCCATGACGCCCGCTTAAAGCCACCGGCGCCGGAACGCAAAGGGGGTGCGTTCCACGGCCGCTGCTCCACGCCGGTTTTGTCGTGAATGCGACATATCATTCACGCGGGACGCCGGCCCAGGGGCTCGCAGCCGCATGCGCAGTGCTACGATCACCGCCGGGCGCAAGCCCGACGTCGACGACATCCCGAACCGGTATCAATGGAAGGTGGTCGCGCCGCCCAGGCGCCTCATTTCATCTTTGAGAACAAGCTTCTTGCGCTTGAGCTCCGCAACACGGACGGAGTCCGTGGCGGGGGAGGCGAGTTCGCGGGCGAGCTCCTGATCGAGGGCCGCGTGGCGACGCTTCAACTCCTGAACGTGCGACTGGATGGACATGCTGAGCCACTCCCTGTCTGCATCACGCCATGGAGTGTGTCACGGAGTTGACACTGAGTCGACCACCTTTCTTGCGAGCGGCGCGGGAAGATGTCTTGCAGTGCGAAACGCCCATGCCATAGTCGTCGGGCGCGGCGGCGGGTGTCGCGGCGTCCCCAGGCCGCGAGCGCGCCGCCTGAAAAGGCATCGGCGGCATCGTTTCGGGACCGTCGCCGGGGCTTGTCCTGGTGGGGCGCGGGTTGGGGGCGTGATGTCGGAGGCCGTCGGTTCGGGACGGGCCGGCGGGGAAGACGGCGGATGGCCCGTGGTGCGGTGCGGCGGCTGGATCGCCGCTGCCGCGGCTCCCTCGCGGGGCGGCGGGCACGGGGCGGGCGCGGGTTGCGACGGATGGGTGCATGACCAGTGACGAGGAACGGGATCTCAAGATCCTCTTGGAGCGGCTGAAGCAGGAGCATCGCGACCTCGATGTGGCCATCGAGGCGCTGACCGGGGTCGCCGGCTCCGACGTGCTCCAGCTGCAGCGGCTGAAGAAGCGCAAGCTGCAGCTGAAGGACCGCATTACCCATCTCGAGGACCAGATGTTTCCCGACATCATCGCCTGACGGCGCGCCGCGCTGGCGCACCGGGAGGCCCCCGCCCCGCGCCGTGCGCGCAGCCGCGCTATTCTCGGAGCTGCGCCGTGCTCAGAGCTGCGCGAGCAGCGCCACGGCGCCCGAGATGTCGGCCTTGCCGGGCGCATTCTCGATGTTCAGCGTTTTCACCACGCCGTCCTCGACCAGCATGGAATAACGCTGCGAGCGGATGCCGAGGCCGCCCGCGGACGCATCCAGGGTGAGGCCCAGGGCGGTGGCGAAGCTGGCATCCGCGTCCGACAGGAACAGGATCTTGCCGGCGGCGCCGGAGACGGCTTCCCAGGCGCCCATCACGAACGGATCGTTCACCGCCACCACGGCGATGGTGTCCACGCCCTTGGCGCGGATGGCCTCGGCATGGGCCACATAGCCCGGCAGGTGGTTCTTGTGGCAGGTGGGCGTGAAGGCGCCGGGCACCGCGAACAGCACCACGCGCTTGCCCTTGAAGATCTCGTCCGTGGTCTTGAGCACCGGACCGTCGGCGGTCGGCACGCGAAAGGTGGCGGCGGGCAGGCTGTCGCCGACCGAGATGGACATGGCTCTCTCCGCGAGGACGCGGCCCAAGTGGCCGCGACCGGACAATACGGGGTTTTACGGAGGAGGAAAGGCCCGGTACCGCCGCCCGGCCCGCCTTATCGCGATGACGGCGCGGCCTGGGGCACCGCTTCGGCGGTCACCGAGCGGGGCGTGTCCGAGAGGGTGAAAGTGAGGCGCGTGTCGCGCGGCTCCGCCCCGGGCGGCATCCCCTCCAGCGGCAGGGTGAAGCGGGCGAGGCCCCCGGGCAGGGCGGTCTTCTGCGGCAGCGGCAGCGCCCAGTGGCTGTCCGGCCCCTCCACGAACAGATCGGCCATGGGGGTGGCCACGCGCGCCTCCACCTCCAGGCGCGGTGGCGTCGCCGTGGCGTCGATGCGGGCGGCGAGGATGGCGGGGACGCCATCGGCGCCCAGCGCCACCGGCTCCGGCACCTTGGCGCGGGCGGCGGCGATGCGCTGCGCCGCCGTGGCATCGACGGGACCGTCGAGGGCCAGGGCGAGCCGCGCGTTGGCGGGCATGCACAGCGCCTCGCAGACGGCGAAATTCAGGTCGAGGTCCAGCCGCGCCGGCAGCGCCGGGTCCTTCAGCGTGACCGTGAGGGGAAACAGCACGCTCGACTTGTAGCCGATGGCGAAGCCGTTGCCGCCGTCCGCGAAACGCCGCGGCGCCGGCCAGTCCACCGTCACCGCGGCCACGTTCTGTGACCCCGCGAAGGAGATATCCGGCGGCACGCCGCTGTCGCCGGGATAGCGCCAATAGGTCTTCCATTGCGGATGCAGGCGGATCTCGAGGCCGGCCTCGCGCACCGCCGCGGTGCCGCCGGCGGCGATCAGCCGGACCTCGGCGCCGGTCACGCTCACGGCGTCGGTTTCGGCGGCGCCGGCGGCGCTCAGTCCCGCAAGGAGGATCAAGGCGCCCGCCGACGCCAGAAGGCGCCCGGGACGGGGGCCGGCGGGCCCGGCGGCAGGGGGGAGGGCGGGAGCTTGCATGCCGTTGGCGGTAGCGCCTCGCGCGGCGTCCGCAAAGGTCCCGCGACGGTGTCCGCACGCACAAGGCCGTGAGGGCCGCCAGCCGCGCCACCCCACGGGCAAGCCGAAGTGATGGCGCCGCCCGTGCTGGTGCATTCCCAAAATGCCGGAGCCGGGTTACGCTTGTGATATGAGCGCGACCGAAACCCCGAATGCGCCGGCAGGCGGCCCGCCTTTCCTCGACGGGCAGATGCTGATCGCCATGCCCACCATGCGCGACGAGCATTTCGCGCGCACCCTGGTGTATCTGTGCGCCCACTCCGCCGAGGGCGCCATGGGCATCGTGGTGAACCAGCCGGCCAGCCATATCGACTTCGGCGACCTGCTGGTGCAGCTCGACGTGGTGCCGGCGGCCGAACGCATCCTGCTGCCGGAGAGCGCCGGGTCGGTGAAGGTGCTGAAGGGCGGGCCGGTGGAGACCGGGCGCGGCTTCGTGCTGCATTCGGCCGACTATTTCATCGAGAATTCCACCCTGCCCATCGACGACGGCATCTGCCTCACCGCGACGCTCGACATCCTGAAGGCCATCGCCGGCGGCACGGGGCCGCGCAGCGCGGTGCTGGCGCTGGGCTATGCCGGGTGGGCGCCCGGCCAGCTGGAGGCCGAGATCCAGGCCAATGGCTGGCTCAACTGCCCGGCCGATCCGGACCTGATCTTCCGTCGCAGCATCGAGACCCGTTACGACGCGGCGCTGCGCAAGCTCGGCATCGATCCGGGCATGCTCTCCAGCGAGGCCGGACACGCCTGATGCCATCGGCCCCGGTCTTCGACCGGTGCCAAATGGGTCCGCTCAAGCGCCGCGCGGGCGTGACCTAAGGCCCATGAGCCACGCTCACAGGCTTTGGTATGAGCGCCTCCGCGGGCGATTCCGCGGCCGAAACGCGCGCGCCATCGTTTTGGGCGCGCCTTTCGGTTTGCACGGGTTCGGCCCTGCGGCTTGAGCTTTCGGGCTGGAGGGCGTGCGACGCGGGTGTGAGGCCACCGGCCACGGCCCGATGGCAGCCGCCGTCGGCTGCGCCGAGCGGCCTCAGCCAAGCGGCCTTCGCAAAGGCCGCGCGTGGCCCCTTTCCCGCGATCCCGCAGGATCGCGACATCAAGCTGGAGCGAGCGACCGCAACGTTTGGCGGGGCTTGGCCAGCCTCGCGTGGCCCCCTCGGCTCTCCGGCTGCATCGCGAATCGCATTGCCCGTCGGTGCTTTGGTGTACGACTTGGGCGCAAGATTTCGCGCCCTGTCGGGTTCCCGCCGCAAGGCGACGCTACCTGTTGTCGGCGCCACCTGTCGGCGTAACTTGGCTACACCGCTGAGCTGAGCCACTTTGGAGCCACTTTGGAGCCACCTGGGGAAGCCAGTTGGCCACGGCCCGTGGCGGGGTCACTCCGCCGCGGCGCTCTTCTTCTTTTTCTTCGGCTCCGCCGGTGCCGGCTCGATCAGGGCGCGGCAGTCCTCCGCCGTGAGCGGCTCGCCGAACACCACGCCCTGGGCGTATTCGCAGCCGTAGCGGCCCATCTCCACCGCCTCGCCTTCGCGCTCCAACCCCTCGGCGATGACATCCATGCCCAGTTCGTGGGCCAGCTCCACCAGGGAGTTGACGATGATGGGCCGGGCCGCCCGCGCCGGCCCCTTGGCGGTATCGCGCACAAAGCGCTGGTTGATCTTGATGGTGTCGAAGGGGAAGCGCTGCAGGTAGGCGAGGGAGGAATAGCCGGTGCCGAAGTCGTCCAGCACCAGTCCGGCGCCCAGCTCCTTGACGCGGTTGAGCAGCACGGCGGCGTATTCGGGGTTTTCCATCACCAGCGTCTCGGTGATCTCGAGCTTCAGCGAGCCCGGCGCCACGTGGCTGCGCGCCAGCACCGATTTCAGGTCCTGCACCAGGTCGTGCCGCAGCAGCTGGCGCGAGGAGACGTTGACGTGGACGAACAGCGGCGGGTCCACGCGCAGCATGCGCTGCCAGATGGCGAGCTGGCCGGCGGCCTTCTCCAGCACGAACAGGCCGAGGTCGAGGATCAGCCCTGTCTCTTCCGCCAGGGACAGGAACTCGGCGGCGGTGAGTTCACCCAGGCGCGGGTGATTCCAGCGCATATAGGCCTCGAAGCCGCCGATGGCGCGATCCCCCAGGCGAACGATGGGCTGGTAACGCACGAAGATCTCGCCATTGTCGAGGGCCGCCTTCAGCTCCGCTTCCAGGGCCACGCGGTCGATCTTCTGCTGGCGCATGGCGGGGCGGAACACCTCGATGCGGTCGCCGCCGATGCGCTTGCCATAATACATGGCGAGCTCGGCATCCTTGAGCACGTCGTCGCGCTTGCCCACCTCCGGGCCCGACAGCACCAGGCCGATGGACGCGGTCACGAACACCTCCTTCTCGGCGAAGGTGATGGGCGCGCGGAGCGAGCGGCGCAGGGTGTCGGCGAAGGTGGTGATGCGCTCGGGGTCGCGTTCGGACATCAGGATGAGGCCGAACTGGTCACCGGAGATGCGGGCCAGGGTGTCCTGCGGGCGCAGCAGACGCATCAGCCGGCGCGACACCGTGAGCAGGATGGAATCAGCCACCGCCATGCCGACCTGGACATTGACCTGCTTGAACCGGTCGAGGTCGATCACCATCACCGTCGGCTTCACCTTCTGGTCGAGCCGGGCGAGGGTGAGGGCCTGGTCGAGCCGGTCGAGGAACAGCTCGCGGTTGGGCAGGCCGGTGAGATTGTCGCGCACGGCGTCATGCAGCAGGCGCTCGGCGGCGATGCGCTCGCCGGTGACGTCGAACAGGGTGCCGACACAGCGCACCACCTCGCCGTCGGCCCCCACCACCGGGCGGGCCTTCAGGTTGAAGGTGAGATAGTGGCCATCGATGGCCTTCAAGCGGAAGTCCTGGTCGATGCGGCCGCGGCGCTGGTCGATGATGCCGTCCAGCGTGGCGCGGAAGCGGTCGCGGTCGGCGGGGTGCAGCACCTCCAGCCAGCCGGCGGCTTCGGTTTCCAGGGAATGGCGTTTCAGCCCCAGCGCTTCTTCCGCTTCCGGGGAGGTGTAGATCTTGTCGGTATCCACATCCCAGTCCCAGACGATGAGGCCGGACCCGGCCAGCGCCAGCGCCCGGCGCTCCAGCTCCGAGGTGGAGCCCTGGATGACGCCGATGCCGGCGAAGGCGTGCTGCATCACCGTGAAGCCGATGAGCATGACAATCAGCACCAGGCCGCCGGACAGGGCAGGGGCGGCGAGGTCGTTGCTGATGATCCCGGCCACCGTGAGCCCGGCCATGAGCACCCACACCAGCAGCAGCGACCAGGTGGGGATGATGAGCACGGCGCGGTCGTAGCCGTGCTGCGACAGCCACAGCACGATGCCGAAGCCGGCCACCGCCACCGCCAGCAGCGACAGGCGGGCGATGCCGGCGGCCACCGGCGCGTCGAGCAGCGCCACCACCACCAGGGCGGCCAGGAAGGTGAGCCAGCCGGCCGCCACGTGCACGTAGCGCACATGCCAGCGGTTGAGGTTGAGATAGGCGAACAGGAACACCAGCAAGGTGGCGGTGAGAATGGCCTCGCCCGCCGCCCGCCAGAATTGCTCGGCCACCGGCGAGAGGCCGAACACCTTGGACCAGAAGGCGAAGTCGAGGCCGATATAGCCCAGCACCGCCCATGCCAGCGCCGCCGCCGCCGGGAACATCACGGAGCCCTTCACCACGAACAGGATGGTGAGGAACAGGGCCAGCAGGCCGGCGATGCCGATGACGATGCCGTGGTAGAGGGTGAAGGCGTTCACCCGGTCCTTGTAGGCGTCCGGCTCCCACAGATAGAGCTGCGGCACCGTGGGGGAGCCCAGCTCGGCCACGAAGGTGACGGTGGAGCCGGGATCAAGCGTCACCAGGAACACGTCGGCGTCGGGCGAATTCTGCCGCTCCGGCTTGAAGCCCTGGCTCGGCGTCAGCGAGATGATGCGCCGGTTGCCGAGGTCCGGCCAGAACAGGCCCGAGCCCACCATGCGGTAATAGGGGGCGACGATGAGGCGATCCACCTGCTCGTCGGTGTTGTTGGTGAGGGCGAAGGCGATCCAGTCCACATGCTGGCGCCCGTCGGAGCTCTGCACCTCGATGCGGCGGACCACGCCTTCGGAGTCGGGCGCGGTGGAAATCTGGAAACGGCCGTTGTCGGTGGTCTCGCGCTCCACGGCGGGGGCGAGGTCGGTCACCTTGGCGTCGAGGCGCAGCGCGATGGGCTCCAGCGCCCGCGCCGGGTCACACCCGAGGAACGCGAAGGCGGCAGCCAGGACAAGCGCGATGGTCGCAGCGAGGAATGAACGCAACGTCAAGTCTCCGCACCCGGAAACGGTCGGGCGGCGATTCGTTCACTAACGAAGGCATGCGGCTGGAGCAAGGCGCTCCGACCGTAACATAATACTGCCGTGCACGTCGAGACGCGGCGTGAGCCGTCGCGTCGATCCCTGACCGGCCCCCACTCTAGCCGGCCGGGGAAGCGCTGGGAATCCCCAACGGGCGCGGCTCCGGGCGCTTTCGGCGCTGGTTGTTTCTGCCGCTGCGGCAGGGGAGCGCCTGCGCGCCGGTCGATTTGAGCCAGATCAAAATCGGCCCGCTTCTTGCTGAACCGCTCGGTGACATGCCGCCGATGCCGGGCCCGTCGTTTTTGTCGGAGGCCGGACATCGCTCCTGCCTATGAGGTGATCGATGAAGCTCGTCGTCGAACGTCTGGTCGTCGAGTCCCTGGTGGACACCTTTCCCGATCATGCCCACCTGCTGGCGCAGCCGCGTTTCTCCAATCGGGTCGAGGTGGGGCTCGACACGCTGAAGCCGGACGAACTCGCCCACCTGCATGACCTGGTGCAGAAGAATGGCGGGACGCCGATCCGTGGCCAGGATGAGCAGCTCGCCAACCTGGTGCGCGTGTTCCAGCACCAGGGCCAGACCTTCGGCCCCGACGACCTGGAGGAGCTGGCCGGCGCGCTGGCCCTGTTCCTGGTGGACACCTGCATTCGCGGCTGGCTGTTCCGCATGACCCCCGGCGGCAAGCCCGAGCCCTATCTCATCACCCGCCTGGATTTCACCCCCGCGGGCGACGAGGAGGCGGGCCGCGTGATCCTGGAGCTGAAGGCCAACAGCCGGGGCCGGACCCAGATGGAGAACGTGCTGATCCGCTCCAAGGATCTGCGCGGCCTCACCATTCCCGGCACGCTGGCGGCCAAGGGCTGGCTGCTGGAGGACCCCGGCCTGCTGGCCTCGTTCGACGACCAGATCGTTCGCTATTTCGATTGGCGCGGGCGCTATGGCCAGCAATTCTCCGCCACCGGCACCGGCCTGTTCGCCGAGGACCCCACCGCCAACCGGCGCGACACCGACTGGGCGCGCAAGTCCACCGTGGTGCTTTCCTCCTCCGGCGCGCCGACGCGGCTGGTGAACGACGAGGAACTGCTCGGCGACCGGGTGCTGGGCGCGGAGACCTCCGGCTTCTTCCTCGACAAGCTGGTGAAGAAGGCGGAGAAGCAGAATTGCTTCGACATGGCCGTGGATGAGGCGCTGAAGAAGGCTAAGGACAATATTCCAAAGGGTGCCTTCACCGACATGCCGGTGCACCCGCTGATCCTGATGTTCCATCTGGAGCTGCACCACCATGTCTGGGTGCATGTGGATGACATCAAGCCATATGAATATCATCCGGAGCTGAAACAGAAACTGGTTCTGCCGCCCGAGCAGACCGACCTGATCGACATTCTCACCGCAGAGATGAACACGCTCATGGACGACATCGTCGTGGGCAAGTCGGGCGGCACCACGGTGCTGTGCGCCGGCCCGCCCGGGGTCGGCAAGACGCTGACGGCGGAGGTGTATTCGGAAATCATCCAGCGCCCGCTGTACCGGGTGCATTCGGGCCAGCTCGGGCTCGATGTCGCCACCATGGAAAGCCAGCTCAAGGACGCCCTCACCCGGGCCCAGCGCTGGGGCGCGGTGATGCTGATCGACGAGGCGGATGTCTACATCAAGCGCCGCCAGGACAACCTCACCATGAACGCGGTGGTGGGCGTGTTCCTTCGCGTGCTGGAATATTTCAACGGCCTGCTGTTCCTCACCACCAACCGGGTGGACGATATCGACGAGGCCATCGTCTCGCGCTGCATCGCCCTCATCAAATACCATTCGCCCGGCCCCGACGACCGTCGCAAGATCTGGCGGGTGATGGCGGACCAGTTCGCGCTGTCGCTGTCGGACGATCTGATCGACACCCTCGTTGCCCAGTTCCCGGAGACCTCCGGCCGCGACATCAAGGGCCTGGCCAAGCTGGTGGCCAAGTTCTGCGCCCAGAAGCAGCAGCTGCCCACCATCGAGGTGTTCCGCCGCTGCGCCATCTTCCGCGCCCTCGACGTGCCGCTCATGTGAGCGCCGCCCATGTGAGCGCCGCCCATGTGAGCGCCGTCCTTTGTGAGCGCCGCTCGTGCGACGCGGGCGCCTTCGATGATGCAGCGTCCCGAACACGAGGGCGCCGCCCCAGGTTCACACGCCCGCGCCAGATGGCGCGGGCGTCGTTTTTGGCCGGGTGGCGTCGCGGGGATGTGAGCTGGCGCAATGCCGTCGGCGTCGACAAGCTGTAGCCAATGCAACATAGCTTTTCGGCGGGCGGGGCCGCCCGCACGCGCCCGTGAGGGCAGCTCCGGAAAAAGGGGAGGGCGGGATGGATCACACGTCGCCCGCCGGCAAGGAGCTGCTCACCCGTCCGCCGCGCGTGCCCGGCCGATCGGGCCGGGGGCCCCGCGTCGCGACGTCATCCGGTCCAGCAGCAAGGAGAATGAAAATGAAGGTTTCCGCTCGCAACGCCCTGCCCGGCACCATCGTCGACATCAAGAAGGGCGCCACCACCGCCCACGTGGTGCTGGACGTGAACGGCATCAAGATCACCGCCTCCATCACCAACGAGTCGGTGGATGAACTGGGGCTCAAGGTGGGGGGCAGCGCCACCGCCATCGTGAAATCCTCGGACGTCATCATCGCAGTGGCGTGACGTCTGGCGAGCGAGGGCGGCGAAAGCCCCGCCCTCGCTCGCGACGGTGTCCGGGGCGGGCCATCGGGCGCGGTCCGTGGGCCGCGTCGCCAGCTCGGGCGGGCTCAGTCGCCGTTGGCGCGCACCGTGCCCAGCCCGGTGACGTCGTAGCCGCCGAGCGCGGCGGCGCGGGCGGCGAGGGCCGGACCGCGGCAGAACGCCATGAATTGCTGGAACGGGGGGTCAAAATAGGCCTTGCGCCAGACCAGCAGATCGAACCGCTCCTTCAGCAGCGGCACAAAATCCAGATTGAACTGGCGCGCCGCCGCCTCGATGCCCAGGCCCACGTCGGCCCGGCCGCTGCCGATGGCCATGGCGAGGTCGATCTCCGAGCGCTCCACGGTGTCCACCGGCGACAGGTCCCGGCGCGACATCCGCGCCTCCTTCAGCAGCCGGTCGAGCACCAGCTCGCTGCCCGCTTCCGGCTGGCGGCCCTGGAAGCGCAGGCCGCGGATGTCCTTCAGGCGGGCTGGCGCGCGGGGCAGGTCGGGCCGGGACATGAGACCGCGCGTGCGCCACGCCCATTCCAGCAGCACCCAGGGTTCCTGGCCGAACCGGTCCTCGAAGGCGTGGACGTTCCAGCCGGTCTCGTCGGGAATGTGGAGGCCGGCGGCGATGCAATTGCCCGCCGCGGCGCGCTCCAGTCCGTCGAGCGCACCGTCGAAGAAGGCGGCGATGCCCGAGCGCGACTCCCGCAGGGCCCACTCGAGCAGGGGATCATGCCCGCCGGCGAAGACCAGGGGCCGCGCCGGTGCCGAGACACCCGCCGGCGGGTCGGCGTTCACCTCGCCGGTCTCGGCGCCCAGCCAGCCCTCGATGTCCTTGCGGGGAAACAGCAGCTTCCCCGTGACTTTGCGGAAGGGCAGCGTGCCCGCCGCCACTAGGTCGTAGACCTTGCGCTCCTTCACCCTCAAAAGAGTGGCCAGCTCACGCGTGGTGAGAAATTCCGACATGTCGGGACCCGGGAAAGACGCAGGGAGATCGGAAGAAACACATAAGAACAGCTATATCCACATAGATACGGTGTCATCGCGGCGACGCAACAAAAACCCGCGCGCTCCCAACAGGATCGCGGCCCTGCCGGGATAGGGAGGCGGCCCGGGCCGCCACCACCCGCCGTTTCGCGATTCAGCCTCGGGTGAAAATGCTTTAGAGCGGCGGGCAGGGTCCGCCGTGTCGCCGTCCCGGCGGCGGCGGATCAGCCCACTCCTCTCTCGCAGCAGGGACATTGCGATGGTTCGCATCGGCATCGTCACCATTTCCGACCGCGCCAGCCAGGGCACCTATGAGGACAAGAGCGGCCCGGCCATCGAAGCCTGGCTGCGGCGCGCCATCTCCAGTGCCTGGAGCGTGGATTACCGGGTCATTCCGGACGGCTTCGAAAGCGTGCGCGATACCCTGGTCGACATGTGCGACCGGGGCGGGCTCGATCTGGTGTGCACCACCGGCGGCACCGGCCCGGCCCCGCGCGACCTGACGCCGGAGGCGATGGCGGCGGTGATTCACAAGCCGCTTCCGGGCTTCGGGGAGCAGATGCGGCGCATCTCCCTCAACGAGGTGCCCACCGCCATTCTCTCCCGCCAGGAAGCCGGGGTGCGCGGCAAGACCCTCATCGTCAACCTGCCGGGCAAGCCGGCGTCCATCGCCGTGTGTCTCGGCGCGGTGTTCCCCGCCATTCCCTACTGCCTGGACCTGATCGGCGCCGGGCGCATCGAGACCGATCCGCGGGTGGTGGCGGCGTTCCGCCCGAAGGGTGCCTGATTCGCAGGGGCAGGAGCCCGGCGCGCGGGGGAATCAGAGCACGACCACGCCCTGGAGCTTGGCCTCTCCCTCCGGCTCCACATGGATGGTGAGGACCGCATCCTCCATGTCCGTGGCGAACGCGGTCTCGATGCGATCGCAGATGGCATGGGCCGCGGCCACCGTCATGTCGCCGGCCACCACCATGTGAAATTCCACGAAGGTGATGCGGCCGGCGTGGCGGGTGCGCAGATCGTGCACCTCCAGCGCGCCGTTGGCATGCAGGGACACAAGCTCGCGGATGCGCGTCACCACCCCGGGCGGGGCGGCCTCGTCCATCAGGCCGCCGACCGATTCGCGCATCAGGCCCCAGCCCATCCACAGCACGTTGAGCGCCACCAGGGCGGCGATGAGCGGATCGAGCTGCGGCCAGCCGGTGAGCGGCACCAGCACGAAGCCGATCAGCACGCCGAACGAGGTCACCACGTCGGCCAACAGGTGCTTGGCGTCGGCGATGAGGGCGGGCGAGCGATGGGCCCGGCCCTCCCGCATCAGCACCCAGCACCACAGCCCGTTCAGCGCCGTGGCGGCGCCGTTGAACGCCATGCCCAGCAGCGGATCGTCGGGCAGCCGGGGGGCCATCAGGCCGTTGTAGGCCTCGCGCAGGATGGTGATGGCGGCCAGAATCACCAGCACGCCTTCCACCACCGCCGAGAGATACTCGGCCTTGTAGTGGCCGAACTGGTGGTTGTCGTCGGCGGGGCGCGAGGAGATGTGGATCGCCACCAGCGCGCCGAGGGAGGCGGCGACGTTGATGATGCTCTCCAGCGCGTCGGACAGCAGCGCCACCGAGCCGGTGACCCACCACGCCATGGTCTTCAGGCCGAGGACGACGATGCCCACGGCCACGCTCGCGGCCGCAACCCAAAGGGCTCTGCGGGTCATCCCTCGTCTCCCGTTCCTGAAGCTGGCATCGGCGTGGCCGGGCGCGCGCAAGGTGCCATGGATGCGCGACCGGCCCATGTCCGGTTCGCAGTTTTTAGCGATTCCAAAATTGTCCTGCAAGACGGCGCGGGCGGCGCGACCGGCCGCGGCCCGTCAGCGCCGCATCTGGTCGAGGGCGTGGCGCATGGCGGAGCTGGGGATCTGGATGATGCCGTCGAACGGCCCGCTCATCTCCAGGATCAGGAACAGCGCCCCCGCCAGCGACAGGGAGCACAGGAAGAACATCACCACCGACACCGCGTTCACCGGCGCGAACAGGCCGAAGCTGATGAAGATGAGGGTCAGCCAGACGATGAGGACGGCGATGAACACCGGCGGCACGCTGGTGATCGCCTCGCCGACCACGGTCCAGCGCAGGGAGGTGACGGTCTTGTAGCGCTCCAGGGCCTCCGCGCGCAGCTCCGCCTGAACCGGGGTGGCGGGGGCGAGGATGCGGATCTGGTGGCCCACCGCCTCCAGCAGGATTTCCGAGCTGGCGCTCTGGACCCGGCTGCGACCGGCGCTTTCGCCGGGCCAGGTTTCGGCCAGGGCATGGCGGGTATAGGCGATCAGCGCCTGGCGGGCGTCGTTCGCCGCCGGCCCATAGGTGCGCAGGGAGACGTCGACGGTGATGAGGTCCGTGGCGAACTGCTGCACGTCCTTGGCGGTGGCGTCGAAATTGCCTTTCACAGAGGCCGTCATCAGGCCCAGGATGAGGGACGACATGGCCGCCACCATGCCCACGCCCAGCTTCACGGCCTCCTGGGTTTCCTTGGACAGGTGCTGTTCCTTCAGCCGGCGCGCGCCCCACATTCCGCCGCAGACACCCGCGAACAGGCTGATGAACACCAGTCCCCCCACCAGCAGTGCCTGCATGGCCGTTCCCCCGCGTGCCGGACCGGGCCGGCGCTTCCCGCCGCCGCGCCGTGCCGCACGGCCCCGCGCGGCGGCCGCATGCCGTCTCAAATCACGAATACGGCAGGGCTTCAACGGGGCCGGCACGCCCCGGTGCCGGTGCCGGTGCCGGGCGGGCGAGGCCGGCTCCGCCGAGGGCGTTCCGGCGCTATTCGGCGGCCTTGGAGGGGGCCTCCGCCGCCAGCTTCGCCTCCGCGTCTTCCTGGGTCTTCAGCACGTCGGGGTGGGGCATGGACATGATGTTGTAGCCCGAGTCCACGAAGTGCACCTCGCCGGTGACACCGGTGGACAGATCGGAGAGGAGATAGAGCGCCGAGCCGCCCACTTCCTCGATGGACACCGTGCGGCGCAGGGGCGCGTGGCGCTTCTGGTAATTGAACATCAGGCGGGCATCGGCGATGCCGGCGCCGGCGAGCGTGCGCACCGGGCCGGCGGAGATGGCGTTCACACGCACGCCGGCCGGGCCGTAATCGGCGGCCAGATAGCGCACCGAGGCTTCCAGCGCCGCCTTGGCCACGCCCATCACGTTGTAATTGGGCATCACCCGGGTGGAGCCGCCATAGGTGAGGGTGATGAGCGAACCGCCCTGGGGCATCAGCGTCGCGGCCCGCCTGGCGATCTCGGTGAAGGAGAAGCAGGAGATGACCATGGTGCGCGAGAAGTTCTCGCGGCTGGTGTCGGCATAGCGGCCCTTCAGCTCCGACTTGTCGGAAAAGGCCACCGCGTGCACCAGGAAGTCGATGCTCCCCCAGGTCTCCTTCAGGGTCGCGAACACGGCGTCGACGCTGGCCAGGTCCTCCACGTCGCACGGCAGCAGGATCGAGGAGCCGAGGCTTTCCGCCAGCGGCCGCACCCGCTTGGCCATGCCGCCGCCCTGGTAGGTGAAGGCCACTTCCGCCCCCTGTCCCGCCAGCGCCTTGGCGATGCCCCAGGCGATGGAGTGGTCGTTGGCGACGCCCATCACGAGGCCGCGCTTGCCTTTCATCAGGTCCTGCATCACCCACCCTTAGAGCATTGTCCCGTGAAGGGAGCGGCCGTCCCGCCGGCCCGGCGCGCCAGGAACGCCGAACCGCCGCCGTCGCGCGGCGGCAAAACCGCGCATCACCCGGCGATAGCAGACCCGGGCGGGTCGCGCCACGGCCTCGCCGTCACCTCTTCCCACCGATCGTTACAAAGCGTGTACGCTTTCCTGCCGCGGCCTCAGGCCTCGGGGTGCTTGAGCACCAGGCTGGCGTTGGTGCCGCCGAAGCCGAAGCCGTTCGACAGCACATGGCCGAGCTTCACATTGTCCACCCGCTTGCGCACGATGGGCATGTCGGCGAAGGCCGGATCCAGTTCCTCGATGTTGGCGCTCTCGGCGATGAAGCCGTTCTGCATCATCAGGATGGAATAGATGGCCTCGTGCACGCCGGTGGCCCCCTGGGAATGGCCGGTGAGCGACTTGGTGGCCGAGATCGGCGGGCAGGCGGCGCCGAACACGGCGCGGATCGCCTCGATCTCCTTCAGGTCGCCGATGGGGGTCGAGGTGGCGTGCGGGTTGATGTAGTCGATGGGCGCGGACACCGTGGAGGTGGCAAGCCGCATGGCCCGCGCCGCGCCCTCGCCGGAGGGGGCCACCATGTCGACGCCGTCGGAGGTGGCGCCATAGCCCACCACTTCGGCATAGATGCGCGCGCCGCGCGCCTTGGCGTGCTCCAGCTCCTCCAGCACCAGCACCCCGGCGCCGCCGGAGATGACGAAGCCGTCGCGATTCTTGTCATAGGCGCGGGACGCCACGGCGGGGCGGTCGTTATAGGCGGACGACATGGCGCCCATGCCGTCGAACAGCACCGAAAGGGTCCAGTGCAGGTCCTCGCAGCCGCCGGCGAAGATGATGTCCTGCTTGCCGTACTGGATCAGCTCATAGGCGTTGCCGATACAGATGTTGGTGGTGGCGCAGGCGGCCGAGATGGAATAGCTGAGCCCCTTGATCTTGAACCAGGTGGACAGCGTGGCCGAGGCGGTGGAGGCCATGGCCTTGGGCACCGCGAACGGACCCACGCGCTTGGGGCCCTTGTCGCGGGCGATGTCGGCGGCATCCACGATGGTCTTGGTGGAAGACCCGCCGGAGCCCATGACGATGCCGGTGCGCTCGTTGGAGACCTCGTTCGCCTCCAGTCCCGCATCGCGGATGGCCTGGTCCATGGCCACGTGGTTCCAGGCGGTGCCGCCGCCGTGGAAGCGCATGGCGCGGCGGTCCACCACCTCTTCCGCGTTCAGGGTCGGCGCGCCGTGTACCTGGGAGCGGAAGCCCAGCTTGGCGTAGTCCTCGGCGAAGGAAATGCCGCTCTTGGCCTCGCGCAGGCTGGCGAGCACCTCCTGCGTGGTGTTGCCGATGGACGAGACGATGCCCATCCCGGTGACGACGACGCGGCGCATGTCAAATCCCCATTGGAACGCACAAAAAGGGCTGCTGGCCCCGGCCCGCGGCCCGGGCGTCGCGCCCGGGTGTCGGCCAAGGTCCTGGAACGGCGCCGTGAGCTCGAGGCTCCTGCGCCGCGCGGGCTTGCCGATGGCCCGGCTTGGGCCGCGCCGGCGTGCCCGTCCTGGGGCGCGTCGGCGGCGGGCATGGTGGCCTGCGATCGTGGCGACGCCTTGTCAGGCGCCGGTGGTCGCGGCGGCCGTGTCGGCCTGGAACAGGCCCACCTTGAGATCACGGGCGCGATAGATGACGGTGCCGTCGGCGGCCAGCCAGCCATCGGCGATGCCGAGCACCAGCTTGGAACGCATCACGCGCTTGAAGTCGACGCCGTACACCACCTTCTTCACGTCCGGAAGCACCTGGCCGGAAAACTTCAGCTCGCCGAGCCCCAGCGCCCGCCCGCGCCCGGGGGCACCGAGCCAGCCCAGGAAGAAGCCCACGAGCTGCCACATGGCATCGAGGCCCAGGCATCCGGGCATCACCGGATCGCCCTTGAAGTGGCAGCCGAAGAACCACAGGTCCGGGTTCACATCGAGCTCGGCGCGAACCATGCCCTTGCCGAATTCTCCGCCGGTTTCGGAAATCTCCGAGATGCGGTCGAACATGAGCATGGGCGGCAGCGGCAATTGCGCATTGCCCGGCCCGAACAGCTCGCCACGTCCACACGCGAGGAGATCCTCATACCCGAAGCTGGTCTGCCGTTCCGCCATTTTCTGAGCTTAATCGCCTTGCTGCCCGTCAGGGTCGTTTCCACCGGGCCTTGCGGCCCACCCCCGATGCCGGCGGCGGGGCACTCCCTAACATAGGCGCGGGCGGGCTCAAAGTCATGAAAGCGTCACGGCCTCGAAACTCGTCCGCCGCCTGGCGCGCGCCGGCGCGCCCGTCGCCTTGCCGCGCCCGGCCCGATCGGGTGAGATGGGGGGCGGCTTGGCGTGCGCCACCGTGATCTTTGCCGGACCAGGGAGCCGCAGCATGGCGATTTTGAAGGAGTTCCAAGAGTTTGCCGTGAAGGGCAACGTGGTCGATCTCGCCGTCGGCGTGATCATCGGCGCCGCCTTCGGCAATATCGTCACTTCCCTGGTGGGCGACATCTTCCTGCCGGTCATCGGCGCCGTCACCGGCGGGCTCGATTTCTCGAACTACTTCATTCCCTTGGCCAAATCGGTGACGGCCGAGAACCTGGTGGACGCGAAGAAGCAGGGCGCGGTGCTGGCCTATGGCGCCTTCATCACCATCGCCATCAATTTCCTGATCGTGGCCGGCGTGCTGTTCCTGTTGGTGCGGGCCATCAACACCCTGCGCCGCAATGCCGAGAAGAATGCCGCCAAGGCGCCGGCGGCCCCGCCGCGCTCGGAGGTGCTGCTGGAGGAGATTCGCGACCTGCTGGCCAAGGACGTCGCTGCCAAGGCCGCCGCCGAAGGCCGCACGCCGGGAGCATGAGCCGCGCGCCGCGCCCGCCGGGCGCGGCGCCGGGCTCAACGCACGTCTGCGCCCACCGCATCGCTGACGTGGCGAAATCCGTCCGCCTTGAGTCGGGCCGCCAGATCCGCCTTGATGCGGTTCACCAGCCCGGGGCCGTGGAAGACCAGGGCCGAATAGAGCTGCACCAGGCTGGCGCCGGCGCGGATCTTGGCATAGGCGTCGGCGCCCGAGGCCACGCCGCCGGCGCCGATCAGCGGCAGGCGCCCCTCCACCAGCCGCGACAGGGCGGCGAGCCGCTCCGTGGACAGCGCCAGGAGAGGCCGGCCGGACAGGCCGCCGGTCTCGCCCTTGTGAAGGCTTTTCAGGCTCGCCGGCCGCGACAGCGTGGTGTTGCCCATGATGAGCCCGTCGATGCCGGCGCCGAGTGCCACCTCGGCCACGTCGGCGAGGCCGGCGTCGTCGAGGTCGGGCGCCACCTTCACCAGCAGCGGCGGGCGGGCGGCGGGGTCGGGGATGGAGGCGTCGCGCACCGCCAGCACCTGGGTCAGCAGCGCCGACATTTCCGAGCGGGCCTGGAGCGAGCGCAGCCCCGGCGTGTTGGGCGAGGAGATGTTGCAGACAAGATAGTCGGCGAGCCGGCAGGTGGCGGCGATGCCGGCGGCGTAGTCCTCGACGGCGTCCTCGCTCTCCTTGTTCTTCCCCACGTTGGCGCCGACGATGCCGGTCGCGCCGGCGGCGCGGCGCCGGCCGAGCTGGTAGACGAACGGCGCCAGCCCCTGGCTGTTGAAGCCGAACCGGTTGATGACGCCGTCATCCTCGTCGAGCCGGAACAGGCGCGGCTTGGGATTTCCGGGCTGCGGGCGCGGCGTGACCGTGCCGGCCTCGGTGAAGCCGAAGCCCAGCGCCAGCACCGCGTCCACCACCTCCGCATCCTTGTCGAAGCCGGCGGCCAGGCCGATGGGGTTGGGAAAGTCGATGCCCCAGAGCCGGGTGGCCAGCACCGGGTCGTCGGCGCCGGCCAGAGACGGCACCAGGCCCCGGCGCAGCGCCGTGATGGCGAAGGTGTGCGCCCGTTCCGGCGAGATGAAGCGCAGCAGCGGCCGCGCGAGGGCGTAGAGATCCATGGCGGTCACTCGCCGGTGACGGCGGTGCCTCCGTGGGCCTTGGACCAGGCGTGGGGATCGTGCAGGAACGATTCGATCTGGCCGACCTGGCTGTTCTCGAAGCGGTTGGACTTCTTCACCTCGGCCAGCACGTCCCACCAGGTGGCGAGCCGGTGCAGGCTGAGGCCGGCATCCTTCAGAATGCCCGAGGCCTCCGAGAAGATGTCGTAATAGAAGAAGACGAAGCAGTGGCCGCACTCCGCCCCGGCGGTGCGCAGGGCGTTGACGAAATTCACCTTGCTGCGGCCGTCGGTGGTCAGGTCCTCCACCAGCAGCACCCGTTGGCCGGGGGCGAGGTGGCCCTCGATCTGGGCGTTGCGGCCGAAGCCCTTGGGCTTTTTGCGCACGTATTGCATGGGCAGCATCATCCGGTCGGCCACCCAGGCGGCGAACGGGATGCCCGCGGTCTCGCCGCCGGCCACGGTGTCGATCTGCTCGTAGCCGATCTCGCGGTAGATGGTGGAGACGCCGAAGTCCACCAGGGTCTGGCGCACGCGGGGGAAGGAGATCAGCCGGCGGCAGTCGATATAGACCGGGCTGGCCCAGCCGGAGGTGAAGATGAAGGGCTCGCCCGACGAGAAGCGCACCGCTTCCACCTCCAGGAGCATCCGCGCGGTCTGCTCGGCGATGGTCGCCGGATCGGCAAAAGCTGTGACATTGGCCATGTGCGGCGCGCCTCTCGATGGGGGAAGGATTGCGGGCGGACGATGGCTGCCCAAGGCCGCGCATATAGCAGAGCCGGCGCCCGGCGCCACCCCGCCGGCGCCGGGTGGGGGGCGCGAAAATGGCGGGGCGCGGGCCGCCGCTCCGCGCCGGGCGATTCAGCCGGTGCCCTCGCGCCGCGCGCGGGCGGAATTATCGCCCGGCGTCCGGGCGAGGGCGCTGGCATGGTCCACCGCCATCTCCAGGCGATCGTTGCCCCAGAACAGCTCGCCGTCGGCGGTGACGAAGCTCGGCGCCCCGAACACGCCGCGGGCCTTCGCCTCCTCCGTGCGGGCCCGCAGGCGTTCCTTGTTGGCGGGGGATTCGGCCTCGGCGATGATGTCGGCGCAGAAGTGGCCGAGGCCCGCCAGCACCTGCCGCACCGTCTCGCGCGCGCCGATGTCGCGCCCGCCGGCGAACTGCGCCTGGAACAGGGCGCGGGAGAAGGACGGGCGCGAGCCCTCGTCCAGGAACAGCGCCACCCGCGCCGCCAGCAGGCTATGGCCGGGGAAGGGGTCGGGCCGGGTCACCGGCGGCAGGCCCTGGCGGGCGGCCAGGCGGTCCATGTCCTTCCACATGTGCGCGCCCTTGATGGGGAAGACGTTGAAAGGCGAGTCCGCATGCCCCTGGGCGGCGAAGATGGGGCCGAGCAGGAACGGCTTCCAATGCACCCGCACGCCGGCCGCCTCGGCGACGGCGGCGATGCGCATGGCCGACAGGTAGGAATAGGGGGAGGCGAACTCATAATAGAAATCGAGCGTGGCGCTGGTCATCGGACCCTCCTGCCTGTAGATGCGCAGGTGACGAGCGGTTGCCAATGTGCCTCCGCGCGCGCGGCTTCCACAAGGGCGGGATGTTCCCATCTTGCCAAGCGGGCGGATGCCCCGGGTTGTGGCGGTAGCCCGATGGGTGGCTACGCAGAGGAGCGAAGGTGACGCGGTGAAGTGGGTGCTGTTCTTCGCGCTGGTCATCGGCGCCGCGGTGGCGATCCTGTTCACCGTGTTCCCCGAGTGGGACCTCGCCATCACCAGCCTGTTCTGGGATGCCCCGCGCCGCCACTTCGCCCTGGCCGGCGTGCCCTGGGCGCAGACGGCGCGGGCGCTCGGCAACTACATTCCCTGGATCATCGCCGCGCCGGCCTTCGCCGCCCTGGTGCTGAAGCTGATCTTCCCGCGCCGGCGCATGTTCATGCCGGCGCGCGCCGCGGTGCTGCTGGCGCTCACCATGGCGCTGGGGCCGGGGCTGGTGGTCAACGGCATCCTCAAGCAGGAATGGGGGCGGCCGCGCCCGGTGCATGTGGACACGTTTGGCGGCAAGGACGGGTTCAAGTCCTGGTACGAGACCGACGGCACCTGCCCCGGCAATTGCTCGTTCGTGTCGGGTGAAGGGGCGCTCGGCTTCTGGCTGGTGGCGCCGGCGAGCCTCCTGCCGCCCGGCCCGGTGCGGGCGGTGGCGCTGGTGGCGGCGGTGGCGTTCGGCGCGGCGGCCGGCGGCCTGCGCATCGCCTTCGGCGGCCATTTCTTCACCGATGTGGTGTTTTCCGGCGTGCTGGTGGTGCTGATCGTGGTGCTGGCGCGGTTCTGGCTCTACGACCGGCGCGGCGCGCCGTCCGACATGGTGGTGGAACTGGCCATCGGCCGGGTCGCCCTCAAGGCGCAGAAGGGGGCCCGGGCGGCGGTCCGGCGCCTCGTCGCCCGCGTCCGCCGGGCGGCCGGCGGCGGGGCCTGAGCGCAGCCCGGGGAGAGGCGGGGCCGGCGCAGGCCCCGCTCCGCCTTCAGTCCACCGTCAGCACGATCTTGCCGATGTGGGTGCTGGCGTCCATGCGGGCGTGGGCGGCGGCCGCCTCGGCCAGGGGGAAGGCGCTGTCCATCACCGGGCGCATGGCGCCGGCCGCCACCAGCGGCCACACCTTCTCCACCACGGCCGCGGCGAGCGCCGCCTTCTCGGCGAGCGGGCGCGCGCGCAGGGTGGAGCCGGTGTGGGTGAGGCGCTTCAGCATCAGGCGCATGAAGTCCACCTCCGCCTTGGCGCCCTTTTGGAAGGCGATCTGTACGATCCGCCCGTCCACGGCCGCGGCCTCGTAATTCTTCTGGATGTAGGGGCCGCCGATGATGTCGAGAATCACGTTGGCGCCCTTGCCGCCGGTGGCGCTTTTCACCTGCGGCACGAAATCGGTGTCGCGATAGTTCACCGCCACGTCGGCGCCGAGCGCGAGGCAGGCGGCGCACTTCTCGTCCGAGCCGGCGGTCACGATCACCCGTGCCCCGAACGCCTTGGCGAGTTGGATGGCGGTGGTGCCGATACCGCTCGAACCACCGTGCACCAGCAGCCAGTCGCCGGCCTTGAGGGCGCCGCGCTCGAACACGTTGCTCCACACCGTGAACACGGTTTCCGGCAGCGCCGCCGCCTCGGTGGCGGAGAGGCCGGTCGGGATCGGCAGCGCGGTGGCTTCGGGGGCCGGGCAGTATTCGGCATAGCCGCCGCCGGAGACCAGGGCGCAGATGCGATCGCCGATGGCGAAGCGGCCGGTGCCTGCGCCCAGCGCCACCACCGTGCCGGCGATCTCCAGGCCCGGGATGTCGGAGGCGCCGGGCGGCGGCGGATAGAGGCCCTTGCGCTGCATCACGTCGGGCCGGTTGACCCCGGCCGCCTCCACTTTCACCAGCACTTCGCCGGGCGCCGGCACGGGCACCGGGCGCGCTTCCGGCGCCAGCACGTCCGGCCCGCCGGGGGCGGTGATGGCGATGGCGGTCATGGTGGAGGGCAGGGACGGCGCCGGCTCGGTCATGGATGGGCTCCCAAAGGCTCTGGTGGCGCCTTGTACCCCTTGGCCGGGGGGAGGGCCAAGCGTTGGCCACACGTTGCCCGTGGCCGTCACCGCCCTTCATGTCGCCGCCTGCGCGCTCTATCCTGGCGCCGCCGCAGCGACAGGAGGATGGCATGGACGAGGAACGGCCGGCGCCCCGGCGGGAGACTTTGACCGGCGGCGACATCTCGCGTTTGTCGGTGGACGAGATCCGCGCCCGCATCGACGACCTGAAGGCGGAGATCGTGCGCCTGGAAACGGCGCTGGCGGCCAAGGAGGCCTCGCGCGCGGCCGCCGATGCCGCCTTCAAGCTGTGACGGCGAGGCTGCCGAGCGTTCATTCCGCGTTAACCTTCCGGCGTGAAACTGGTGGGGTCAGGTGGTCGTCCCATCCGCATCGACCGCCCGGCATTCCTCCCTGTGAGACTGAGCCGCCGCCGCATGGCGGCTCTTCTTTTGGCGGTCCGGCGATGCGCCATGCCACCGGCCTGTGCCCGATTTCCCCAGAGCACCGTGATCACCCGGCCTTTACCTTTGGCGCGCGCCAGCGTTTGGTGTCGCCCCTTGAGAAAGAGGCGGGGCGTGGGACGGGACGCGAACATGGGAACGCGCGCGCTGGAGGCGATGTTCGACGGCGGCATGGCGTTGCTGGCGGAGGCGCGGGCGCGGCTGGCCGATGAGCGGGTGTGCGTCGGCCTGGAGGAGGCGGGGCGCGGCGCGCTCGGCGTGCTGCTGCTGGATCTGTCGGCCACCCTGCTGCTGCTGCGCGCCGCCACCGAGGGCGACATGCCCGCGTGCCGCGCCCGCGACGCGGCGGAGCAGCTCGACCTGCCGGGCCAGGTGGCGCGGGCGCTGACGCCGGCCCTGCGCGAGGCCCGCGCGCCGGCGTTGCAGGTGGTGCTGCTGCAGGTGTCGGGTCTTGCCGCCCAACTGCTCGTGGGGCTCGATGCCCTGGCGCATCCCGTATCGGACGAGGGCTGCGCCCCCGTGGAGTTGCGCGTGGGCGCGCCAATGGAAAAGCCGCGGCGACGTCCGGCTGGACGCCCGCGGCTTCATCTCGTGTCGTCGCGGGACCTGCCCCGGGATTTGCCTTTGGACGATCTCCCCGACGATCTCCCTTTGGAGGATCTGTCGCTGGACGACATGGGCTGGGACGTGTTGACGCGGGAGGACGTCCCGTAGGTCCGCGCGCGCCTCGCAAGCGGATGCGCGGGACCGGGAGGAGAGGCCGCTCGGGCGCGGGCGTACCCCACCTGTTCCGCGCCGCCGCCGTCATGCCGGCGTAAGAGAGGCTGCGACGCGTGCGCGCAGCTCTCCCTGAGGCACGGACCCCTTCGGCTCAGCCCTTGAGCAGGGCGCCGAACTTGTTCTTGAAGCGCGACACGCGGCCGCCACGGTCCATCAGCTGCTGGGTGCCGCCGGTCCACGCGGGATGGGTGCGCGGATCGATGTCGAGCTGGAGGGTGTCCCCCTCCTTGCCGTAGGTCGACCGGGTCGTGTACTCGGTGCCGTCCGTCATGACCACCTTGATGAAATGGTAGTCGGGATGGATGTCGCTCTTCATGGTCTCAATCCTTTTCGCCTCGCCGGGCTCATGAGACGACCCCATAAGACCCCGACGCGCTGAAAGTCGTTTCCTGCCGGAAGTGGCGGGTCTATAGCCGAGAGCCTCCCGTGACACAAGCCGACCTCGCACCAGAAGCCGCCCACGACCGCGCGCCCCCGAGCCCTGGGGCCGAGCCCCGCGCGTCCGGGGGCGATGCCCCCCGTGGCCGGCGCAGCCTGAGGCCGCTGGCCGGGCTGTGGCCGACCTTGAAGCGCTATCGCGGCCGGCTCGCCGCCGCCCTCGGCGCCATCCTGGTGGCCGCGCTCGCCACCCTGGCGCTGCCGCTGGCGGTGCGGCGCATGATCGACTTCGGCTTCGCCGCCGACCAGGCCGGGCTGGTGGATCGCTATTTCGCGGTGCTGGTGGCGGTGGTGGCGGTGCTCGCCGCCGCTTCCGCCGCGCGCTATTATCTTGTCACCACGCTCGGCGAGCGGGTGGTGTCGGACCTGCGCACGGCGGTGTTCGCCCGCCTCGTGACCCTGGACGGCGCCTTCTACGATTCCGCCCGCTCCGGCGAGCTGACCTCGCGCCTCACCGCCGACACCACCCAGATCAAGGCGGCGGTGGGCGCCTCGGCCTCCACCGCCCTGCGCAACCTGATGCTGTGCCTGGGCTCCATCGTCATGATGGTGGTGACGAGCCCGCATCTGTCCGGCCTCGTGCTGATCGCCATTCCGGTGATCGTGCTGCCGCTGGTGGCGTCCGGGCGCCGGGTGCGGCGCCGCTCCCGCACCGCCCAGGACACCCTGGCGGATGCTTCCGCTTATGCCGCCGAGGCGCTCTCCGCCATGCGCGCGCTGCAGGCCGCCACCGCCGAGGAGGCCGCCCGCGCCCGCTTCGACGGTGCGGTGGACCGCGCCTTCGACGCCGCGCGGGACGCCACCCGCGCCCGTGCCATCCTCACCGCCATCGGCATCTTCCTGGTGTTCGCCTCCATCGTCGCGGTGCTGTGGGTGGGCGCGCAATCGGTGCTCAACGGCACCATGACCGCCGGGGCGCTGAGCCAGTTCGTGCTCTATGCGGTGCTGGCCGCCACCTCTCTCGGCGACCTGTCGCAGACCTGGGGCGAGGCCTCCGCCGCCGCCGGCGCCGCCGAGCGCATCGGCGAATTGCTGCGGGTGGAGCCGCAGGTGAAGGCGCCGGCCAAGCCGGTGGCACTGCCGGCGCGCCTCAGCGGCGCCATCCGTTTCGACGAAGTCAGCTTCGCCTATCCCGGCCGTCCCGATTCGGCGGCGCTGCACCGGGTGTCCTTCACCATCCGCCCCGGCGAGCGGGTGGCGCTGGTGGGCCCCTCCGGGGCCGGCAAGAGCACCGTGTTCCAGCTGCTGGAGCGCTTCTACGATCCGCAGGCCGGCCGCATCCTGTTCGACGACATCGACATCCGCGGCTGCGACCCGGTGGCGGTGCGCCGACAGCTGGCGCTGGTGCCGCAGGACGTCGCCATCTTTGCCGATACCGTGCGCGGCAACATCCGCCTGGGCCGTCCGCAGGCCACCGACGCCGAGGTGGAGGCCGCCGGCCGCGCCGCCGTGGTGGACGAGTTCGCCACCGCCCTGCCGCGCGGCTGGGACACGGAGGTGGGCGAGCGCGGCGTCATGCTCTCCGGCGGCCAGCGCCAGCGCATCGTCATCGCCCGCGCCATGCTGCGGGCGGCGCCGATCCTGCTGCTGGACGAGGCCACCAGCGCCCTCGATGCCGAGAGCGAAACCCTGGTGCAGACGGCGCTGGAGCGCTCCATGGAAGGGCGGACCACCCTGGTCATCGCCCATCGCCTGTCCACCGTCCTGTCCGCCGACCGCATCCTGGTGATGGAAGCCGGGCGCATCGTGGACGAGGGCCGCCATGCCGAGCTGGTGGCGAAGGGGGGCCTTTATGCCCGCCTCGCCGCGCTCCAGTTCCACGCGGCGGCGTAAGGCCGCCGCGCACCCGCCGGCGGCGACATCAGCCAGCCGGGCGCCATTCCATGTGGAAGGTGCGCCGGCCGGACATGGGGTTCTCCCCCTCGCCGGTGATGACGAGGCCCATCTTCACATAGAAGCGCACCGCGCGCGGGTTCTCCTGGTTCACGTCGAGAGCCACGCGGGCGGGCGAGAGGCGCCTGGCCTCCGCCATCAGCGCCTCGGCCGCGCCGCGTCCCCAGAATGCGGGGGCGACGGCGATCTGGTCCAGGTAGCCGGTTCCCGGATGAATGGCCACGAAGCCGGCGACGATGCCCTCCGCCTCCGCCACGCGGATCAGCGTGCCCGCGGCCGCCAGCGTGTCGAGATGGCCGGCGAGCCACGCCCGGCGGGCCTCGAAATCGATCTCGGGCAGCGTTCTTACCCAGCTGTCCACCCACAGGTCGGCCATGGCCGGCCGGTCGATGGCGGTGGCGGAGCGCAGGAGAAAGGTGGGCTCTGGCATGGGCGGTCCGGGGTTGGGGGCGAGCGGCGGCGTCATCCGGCGCCGGGGCCGCGCCGGGGGCGCCGGCGGTCTGTCCCGTCGCCGCTCCGGCGGGGTGGGCGGTTACACCGACAGCAGCCGATGGGCGGCAGGGTCGGCCAGGACGGCGGCAGAAGGCCCGGCGCAGACCACGCGGCCCTTCTCCATCACCGCCGCCTGCTCGCAGATGCGGGCGAGGGCGGCGATGTGCTTGTCGATGACGATCAGCGACAGGCCCTCCGCCTTCAGCATTTCGATCACCCGCCAGATCTCGTCGCGAATCAGCGGGGCGAGGCCCTCCGTGGCCTCGTCGAGGATCAGCACGCGGGGATTGGTCATCAGCGCACGGCCGATGGCCAGCATCTGCTGTTCGCCGCCGGACAGCCGGTTGCCGAAGTGGCGCCGTCGCTCCTCCAGGCGCGGGAACAGGGCGTAGACGCGGGCCAGCGTCCACGCCGGCAGCCCGGTCCGCGGCGCGGCGGCGGTGGCGACCAGGTTCTCCTCCACGGTGAGGGTGGGAAACACCTGCCGGCCCTCGGGCACCAGGCCGAGCCCGGCCCGCGCCACCCGGTGCGGCGGCAGGCCGGTGAGCCGGGCCCCGCCGAGCCGCGCCTCGCCGGCCCGGGTCGGAATGAGGCCCATCAGGGCGCGCACGGTGGTGGTCTTGCCCATGCCGTTGCGGCCGAGCAGCGCCAGCGCGCCCCGCTCGGGCACCTGGAGATCGACCCCGAACAGCACCGGGGCGGCGCCATAGCCGGCCTCTAGTCCGCGGACGGTGAGCAGTGCCGCGCTCATGCCGCGCCCTCCAGCCCGTCGCCGAGATAGGCGGCGCGCACCGCGGGGTCGGCGCGCACCGCATCCGGCGCGCCGCAGGCGATGACGCGGCCGGCCACCAGCACGCTGATGCGGTCGGCCAGCCGGAACACCGCGTCCATGTCGTGCTCCACCAGCAGGATGGCGGCCTCGCCCCGCGCCTCTTCCAGCAGCCGCACCATGGCGGCGGATTCGGCATGGCCGGTGCCGGCCATGGGCTCGTCCAGCAGCAGCAGGCGCGGCCGGCCGGCCAGGGCCATGGCCAGTTCCAGCGCCCGTTGCTCGCCATGGCTGAGGGCAGCGGCGCGCGCGGCGGCCCGTGCCGAAAGGCCCACGCGCTCCAGCAGGACCTCGGCGCGGGCGGTGGCGGCGCGATCGCCGGCGGCGGGGCGGATGAAGCGCAGGGTGCGCCCCTCCGCCGCCATCACCGCCAGCGCCACATTCTCCCGCGCGGTGAAGCCGCTGAGCACCGAGGTGATCTGGAACGAGCGGGCCAGCCCCGCCCGCGCCCGGCGATGCACCGGCAGGGCGGTGATGTCGGCCCCGGCGAAGCGGATGTGGCCGCTGTCGGGCGCCACCTCGCCGGCAATCTGCGCCACCAGGGTGGTCTTGCCGGCGCCGTTGGGGCCAATGATGGCGTGGACCTCACCCGCGTGCACGTCGAGATCGACGCCATCGGTGACGCGCAGCGCGCCATAGGCCTTGGCCAGGGCGCGGATGGACAGCAGCGGCTCAGCCATCGCGCCGCTCCCCGCCGCCGGAGCCGAGCAGGGCGGCGAGGCCGCCGCGGGTGGTGAGCACCAGCAGCACCAGGAGCGGCCCGAACAGGATGCGCCAGTGTGCGGTGAGCTGCGACAGGCCCTCTTCCAGCAGCACCACGCCGAGGGCGCCGAGAATGGCGCCGTAAAGGGTGCCAACGCCGCCCGCCACCACCATCACGATCAACTCGCCGGAGCGGTGCCACGACAGGTAGGCCGGGCTCACGAACTCGGTGAGATTGGCATAGAGCGCCCCGGCCAGCCCGGCCAGGGCGCCGGCGATGGTGAAGGCGATGAGGCGATAGGGATAGGGATCGACGCCGAGCGCTGCCACCCGCCGCTCGTTTTCCCGCGCCCCCTCCAGCACCCGGCCGAACGGCGCGCGCACCAGCATGCGGCACACCAGCAGGGTGAGGGCCAGCAGGCCCAGGGTGAGATAGTGGAACACCAGCGGATCGCGCAGCCAGCGGCCGCCGCCGAGGGTGGAGCGGGTGGCCAGCGCCAGCCCGTCGTCGCCGCCATAGGCGGAGAGGGCCTGGGCCAGGAAATAAGCCATCTGGCCAAAGGCCAGGGTGATCATGATGAAATAGACGCCGCGCGTCTTCAGCGAGATGGCACCGGTGAGGCCGGCGAACAGGCCGGCCGCGGCCATGGCCACGGGAAAGGCGATCAGCGCGTCGCCGATGCCTTCTTCCGCCAGGATTCCCACCGCATAGGCGCCGATGCCCATGGTGGCGGCGTGGCCGAACGAGACCAGGGCGCCATAGCCCAGGATGAAATCGAGGCTCACCGCCGCCAGGGCGAAGATCATGCCCCGCGCCAGCAGCGACAGGGTGTAGGTGTCGCCGACGAGCGGCGCCGCCGCCAGCAGTGCCAGCAGCAGCAGGGGGATGAGAGCGGGGCGCATGGGGACGGCCCTCACGCCGGAGCCGGGAACAGGCCGCGCGGCCGGAAGAACAGCACCACGGCCATCAGCACATAGACGCTGACGGAGGCCAGCGCCGGCCCGGCCTGGGTGGCGTCGGGGGCGGGCATGGCCAGCTTCAGCAGGTCGGTGAGGAAGGACCGGCCGAGGGTATCGATGAGCCCCACCAGCAGCGCCGCCACGAAGGCGCCACGCATGGAGCCGATGCCGCCGATGACGATGACCACGAACGCCAGGATCAGCAGGCTGTCGCCCATGCCCGGCTCCACCGAGAGGATGGGCCCGGCCAGCGCTCCGGCGAAGGCCGCCAGCATGGCGCCGAAGGCGAACACGCGCGCGAACAGGGCCGTGATGTCCACCCCCAGCGCCGACACCATGGGCGCATTGGTGGCCCCGGCGCGCAGCAGCATGCCGGACCGGGTGCGGGTGACCAGCAGGTAGAGCCCGCCCGCCAGCGCCAGGGCCACCACGATCAGCACCAGCCGGTAGACCGGATAGTGCAGCCCGTCCATCAGCGTCACCGTGCCCGCCAGGGTCGCCGGCATGGGGATGGAGAGGGGCGAGGCGCCCCAGATCATCCGCACCGCCTCGTTCAGGAACAGGATGATGCCGAAGGTGGCCAGCACCTGTTCGAGGTGGCTGCGGCCATAGAGGTGGCGGATCACCAGCCGTTCCAGCCCCAGCCCCAGCATCAGCGCCGCTCCCATGGCCAGCCCCAGGCCCAGCCAGAACGAGCCGGTGAGGGCCGTGGCCGTGACCATCAGATAGGCCCCCAGCATGTATTGCACGCCATGGGCGAGATTGATGACGTCCATCACCCCGAACACCAGCGTCAGCCCCGCCGCCACCAGGAACAGCAGAAGGCCGAGCTGCAGGCCGTTGAGGATCTGGACCAGGAGCAGGGCGAGGGACATGTCGGGGCGAGGGGCCGTGCGGGACGAGAGGGCAGGCGGGACAAGAGGGCAGGCGGGGCGCCAGGGCAGGCGGGGCGCAGGGCATGCGGAACGCCAGGGCGGTCGGCGTCAGGCGGCGCGGCGCGCCGTCATTTCATGGTGCACTTCTCGGCATAGGCATCGCCATAGGCGGAGAAGATCTTCTCCGTCACCTGGGTCTCGAACTTGCCGTCCGGGCGGCGGGCCGCGGTCACAAGATAGAAGTCCTGGATCGGGAACTGGTTGGTGTTGAACGTGAAGGAGCCGCGCACGGAGGGGAAGTCGGCGGCCTTCAGGGCGGCGCGCAGGGCCGCCTTGTCGGAGGTCTTGCCGCCGGTGGCCTTCAGTGCCGAATCGATCAGCTTGGCGGCGTCGTAGCCCTGGGCGGCGTAGAGCGCCGGCACGTAGCCATATTCCTTCTCGAATGCCGCCACGAACGCGGCATTGGCCGGCACCTTCAGGTCTGGTGCCCAGGGTGCGCCGGAAAAGAAGCCGAGCGCCGCCTCGCCGGTGGCCGGCAGGGTGGTTTCATCCACCGTGAAGGCCGACAGGAACGGCGTGGTTTCGGCAAGGCCGGCCTGGCGATACTGCTTCACCAGGTTCACGCCCATGCCGCCCGGCATGAAGGTGAAGACCGCGTCCGGCTTGGCTGCGGCGATCTTGGCGAGCTCCGCGGAAAAATCGAGCTGGCCCAGCGGAGTATAGATCTCTTCCACCACCGCGCCGGTGTAGCGGCGCTTGAAGCCGGCCAGTGCGTCCTTGCCGGCCTGATAGTTGGGCGCCATCAGCACCACGCGCTTGTAGCCCTTGTTCTGGGCGTGCTGGCCCAGCACCTCGTGGACCTGGTCGTTCTGGTAGGAGGCGGCGAAGAAGAACGGGTTGCAGCCCGCCCCGGCCAGCGGCGAGGGGCCGGCATTGGCGGAGATCAGGAACACCTCGTTGGCGGTCACCGGCTTGGCGATGGCGCCGAGCACGTTGGAGAACACCACGCCGGCAACGAAATCCACCTTGTCGCGCTCGATCAGGCCCTTGACCTTCTGCACCGCGACATCGGGCTTCAGCTCGTCATCCACCACGATGATCTCGGTCTCCTGGCCGCCCAGCTTGCCGCCAAGCTCCTTCACCGCCAGCAGGAAGCCGTCGCGCAGGTGCTGGCCCAGCACCGCCGGCGGGCCGGACAGGGTGGAGACGAGGCCCACCTTCACCGGCTCGGCGCGCGCGGCGCCGGCGAGCGGCCCCGCCAGGGTGCCGGCAACGAGGCCGGCAAGAACGCCAGTCAGGGCGGTGGCGGAGAGATGACCCTTCAGCGACATGGAGCGCGTGTCCTCAAGATGGCGACGGCGGTGCTGCCGCAAGGTCGCAGAGGCGCGGCGCCTTCACAAGATGGAAGAACCGGCGTTTCCGCCGCAGATATGGCGCGCCGGCGCGTCCTTTCGCACACTCAGGTATGCCGGAAGCGGGCGCGGATGCGCTGCTCCAGCTCGTCGCGCACGGCCCGATAGGCGTCCAGGCGCTGCTCGCGGTTGCCGCCCTCGCGGGTGGGGTCGGGCGTGGGCCAGTATTCCACGTCGAGGGCGTTGGTGCGGGTCAGCTCCAGGGCGCGGTGGTGGGCGTCGGGCGACAGCGAGATGGCGAGGTCGAAGCCCAGCCCCTCGTATTCCTCCAGGTCCTCGACGGTCTTGGGCCGGTGCTTGTGCACGTCGAGGCCGATTTCCTCCATCACCGCGGTCACGAACGGGTCGGGATCGCCGGCGATGACGCCGGCCGAGCCCACATAGATGGACTTGCCGTAGAGATGGCGCAGCAGCGCCGCCGCCATCACCGAGCGGACCACGTTTTGCCCGCACATGAACAGCACCGCCTGCGGCCGCACCGACCGCGAGCGGGTGACCGAAGGGTCCGCCGCCGAGGCCATCGCCTTCAGCCCTTCCAGTGCAGGGCGCAGATGAGGGTGAACAGGCGCCGGGCGGTGTCGAAATCCACCTCGATCTTGCCTTTCAACCGTTCCTGCAGCAGCTCCGAGCCCTCATTGTGGGCGCCGCGGCGACCCATGTCGATGGCCTCGATCTGGCTTGGCGAGGCGGTGCGGATGGCGGCGTAATAGCTCTCGCAGATCAGGAAATAATCCTTCACCACCTTGCGGAAGGGGGTGAGGGACAGATGGTGCTGAACCACCTGCTCGTCGCCCTCGCGCTTGATGTCGAGCACCAGGCGGTTGTCCATCAGCGAGATATGAAGCTTGTAGGGCCCCTCGCCGGGGTCGCCGCACGGGAAGAAGGAATTGTCCTCGATCAGGTCCCAGATGGCGGTGGCGCGCTCGTGGTCGATCTCCGGCCCGGCATGGCCGATGGAGGAATCGTCGAGCGTGACCGAAGAGAGACGGGCAGGGGATTTCGCGTTCATGCCGTCACCGTCCTGCTCCGGCATTGGTGCGGATCGACACCGACCGGCCGTGCGCCTGCAGGCGCTCCACCTCCGCCAGCCGCACGGCGGCGTCGCCCAGCCGTTCCAGGGCGTCGGCATCCAGCTTCAGGATGGAGGTGCGCTTCATGAAGTCGAGCACGGACAGGCCCGAGGAGAAGCGCGCCGAACGGGCGGTGGGCAGAACGTGGTTGCTGCCGCCCACATAGTCGCCGATGGCCTCGGGCGTATAGGCGCCGATGAAGATGGCCCCCGCATGGCGGATGCGGGCGGCCAGCCGGTCGGCGTCCTGCGCCTGGATCTCCAGGTGCTCGGGGGCCACCCGGTCCACCAGGGCCGGGGCCTCGTCCAGGTCGCGCACCTTGATGACGGCGCCGTGGTCGCGCCAGGAGGCGCGGGCGATCTCCGCCCGCGGCAGGGTCTCCAGCATACCCTCGACGGCGGCGACCACCCGGGCCGCGAGATCGTCGGAATCGGTGACCAGGATGGACTGGGCGGCGGTGTCGTGCTCGGCCTGGGCCAGCAGGTCGGCGGCGATCCAGTCGGCATTGGCGTCGGCGTCGGCGAGGATCAGCACTTCCGAGGGGCCGGCCACCATGTCGATGCCCACCTTGCCGAACACCTGGCGCTTGGCCTGGGCCACATAGGCGTTGCCGGGGCCGACGATCTTGTCCACCGGGGCGATGGTCTGGGTGCCGTAGGCCAGCGCCGCCACCGCCTGGGCCCCGCCCACGCGATAGACCTCGCTGACGCCCGCGAGCCGGGCCGCCGCCAGCACCAGCGGCGCGATCTGCCCATCGGGCGCCGGCACCACCATGACGATGCGCGGCACGCCCGCCACCTGCGCCGGCACCGCGTTCATCAGCACCGAGGAGGGATAGGCGGCGGTGCCGCCGGGCACGTAGAGGCCGACTGCATCGACGCTGGTCCAGCGATGGCCGAGGGTGACGCCGGCCGCGTCGGTATAGGTGTCGTCGCTCGGCCGCTGGCGGGCGTGGTGGCTCTCGATGCGCGCCTTGGCGAATTCGAGCGCGGCGCGGGTCTCGGCCGGAATGGAGGCCAGCGCGGCGTCGAGCTCGGCGTCGCTCACCTTGATGCCGAGGGCGTCCAGATCGACCCGGTCGAAGGTGCGCGACAGGTCCACCAGGGCGGCGTCGCCGCGCGCGCGCACATCCGCGATGATGGCGGAAACCTGGTCCTGCACATCGACGGAGGCTTCCCGCTTGGAGCCGAGGAAAGCGGCGAAGCGCGCGGGAAAATCGGAATGTTCGGTGTCGAGACGGATAGGCATGGGCGCCTTGCTAGATCAGAGCGGAGGCGGAGGGAAGCCCCGCCGTGTCGTTTGCGTCGCGCCCGGCGGCGGCGAGCCGCTCAGGCGGCGTCGGAGCCGGCCTTGCCCTCGTGGCGCGGGGCATGGGCGCAGCCCCAGGCCGGGCCGAGATCCTTCAGGCAGGCCTCGATGCACTCCACCTCCAGGCGCACCTCGGCGCCGCCGGAGAAGGTGAGCAGCACATAGCCGGAGGGGGTGTCGGTGGGAATGAAGGTGACGGCCAGAAGGTTGAGCACGCCGTTGAGCGTCGCCACGTCCAGGCCCCGGCACTTGGCGTCGCGCACCCGTTCGAAATGCAGCCCGGCGCGCCGGCGCACCTTCTCGTTGGCCACCACCTGCTGGTCCCAGTCGAACCGGTTGAGGAGCAGGGCGAAGCGCTGGACGCGCGGCAGGAAGCCCATGTCCTCCACCTTCACGACCGCATCCTGCAGATGGGCGGAGACGACGGCGAGGTCTTCCTCGTCGAGGGCGAGCAGCTTGAGATCGGTCATGGCGGGCGCCTTCTTGGATCTTCTGCGCCGGTGCGCGGCTGCATTCCACATAGAGAGGGGCAGGGCAGGTTTCAATGTGGCGCCCGCGCATGGCGACGACGCCGCCGCCGATGGCGTCACGCCTCGTGCCGGGGGAGCGTGGCAAGAGCCTCGGCGGCGGGCACGGGCCGCGCGAACAGATAGCCCTGTCCGAGCGTGCAGCCATGGGCGCGCAGCCAGTCCGCCTGCTGCGCGGTCTCCACCCCCTCGGCCACGGTGACCAGCTCCAGCGCCGTGGCCAGCCCCAGCATGGAGGCCACGATCTTCTGGCATTGGGGATCGCCGATCAGCCGCCGGGTGAAGGAACTGTCGATCTTGATCTTGTCGATGGGCAGTTCCTGGAGATGCCGCAGGCTGGAAAAGCCGGTGCCGAAATCGTCCAGGGACATGCGGATGCCGGCGGCGCGCAGCGCCGACATGGTGCGCCGGGCGGTCTCGAAATCCTGCAGGAGCGCCGTTTCGGTGATCTCGATCTCGATCCGCCGCGGCGGCACGCCGGTCTGCGCCAGGATGCTCAGGATCTCGTCCGGCAGGGCGGGGTCGAGTAATTGCGGCGGCGACAGGTTGACGGCGATGGATACCCCGTCCGGCCAATGCCGGGTGTCCTCGCACACGCGGCGGAGCATGGCGGTCAGCAGGCGGCCCACCAGGCCGGCATCCTCGGCGATGGGGATGAATTCGGGTGCCCCGAGCAGGCCGCGCTGGGGATGGTTCCAGCGCGCCAGCGCCTCGAAGCCCACCGGATGCCCGGTCTTGAGGTCCACCAGCGGCTGGTAGAGGGCGACGATCTGGTCGTGCTCCAGCCCCTCCCGCAGCTCGGCCTCGGTGTCGAGGCGCGCGCGGCGGCGGGCGTCGAGGGTGGAATCGTACAGGGCGTAGCGGTCCCGCCCGACCGCCTTGGCCTGCGCCAGGGCGGTCTCGGCGCAGCGCAGCAGGACGGTCTCCGAATCGCCGTCGCGGGGGAACTTTGCGATGCCGATGGAGACCGACACGCCGGTGGGCATGCCCTGGGCGTCGACCCCCTCGCGCACCAGCTTGAGCATGCGCTCGGCCAGGCGGAACAGGTCGCCGCTGTCGTCGGCGGTCACCGGGGAGAGAACCACGAACTCGTCGCCGCCGAGGCGGGCGAGGATGTCGTCCTTGCGCATCAGCGTCCGCAGCAGCAGCGCCACGGTCGAGAGCACCCGGTCGCCGCCGCGATGCCCCAGGGTCTCGTTGACCGAGTGGAAGGCGTCGATGTCGATCACCATCAGCGCCAGCCGGGCGTGGGTGGCCTGGGCGGCGCCGACGGCGCGCGCGAATTCCTCCTGGAACACGGCGCGATTGGCGATACCGGTCAGGGCATCATAGCGGGAGGCGGTCCGCGCCTGGATCTCCGCCCGCTTGCGCTGGCCGATGGCGGCCTGAAGCTGGCGCTCGTGCACGGTCAAGACGGCGATCAGCGCGAAGGTGGCCGCGGTCAGCAGCGCGAACAGATCCTCCACGCGCCACGACGTGTAGCGCCCCGTCGCCTGGGCCGCGTGCTCCAGCACGTTTCCGAAGCTCAGGAGGGCAAACAGCCCGCACGCGAGCAGCGCGATGAGGAGATAAAGTCTCCAGTATTTCCAGTTGGATCCGCCCACTGCGACCTTCGAAACCAGCACCGGCCCCAGCCCGGCGTCCTGCTGCCCGTCGCCGGCATCACGGGCGGCGGAACGTCGGGCAATTTGCCGCGCCATGTCCTCATACCTTCGCGGAGGTGTCAATGCGGGCCTGCGTCGTTCCCCCCCGCCGTGGGGGGTCAGCCGCTGATGCGCTCGATCTCCGCGCCGCAGCGCGAGAGCTTCGCTTCGAGCCGCTCGAAGCCGCGATCGAGGTGATACACGCGCTGCACCAGGGTCTCGCCCTCGGCGGCGAGGCCGGCGATCACCAGGGAGACGGAGGCGCGCAGGTCGGTGGCCATCACCGGCGCGCCGGTGAGGCGCTCGGCGCCCTCGATGGTGGCGGTGTCGCCGTCGAGCTGGATGCGCGCGCCGAGCCGGGCCAGCTCCTGCACATGCATGAAGCGGTTCTCGAAAATGGTCTCGGTGATGCGCGAGCGGCCCTTGGCCTTGGTCATGAGGGCCATGAACTGGGCTTGCAGGTCGGTGGGGAAGCCGGGATAGGGGGCGGTGCTCACCTCCACCGGCAGGATGCCGGTGCCGTTGCGGCGCACCCGGATGCCCTCGTTGGTGGCGTCGATCTCCACGCCGGTGGCGCGCAGGATGTCGAGCGCGTTCTCCAGCAGGTCGGGGCGGGCCCCGGCCAGCAGCACGTCGCCGCCGGCCATGGCGGCGGCCATGGCGTAGGTGCCGGTCTCGATGCGGTCCGGCAGCACCGCATGGCGGGCGCCGCGCAGGCGCGGCACGCCTTCCACCTGGATGGTGGAGGTGCCGGCGCCCTGGATGCGCGCGCCCATCTTCACCAGGCAGTCGGCGAGGTCGGTCACCTCCGGCTCCTGGGCGGCATTCTCGATCACGGTCTGGCCGTCGGCGAGGGTGGCGGCCATCAGCGCGGTGTGGGTGGCGCCCACCGAGACCTTGGGGAACACGATGCGGGCGCCCTTCAGCCCCTTGGGCGCGCGGGCGCGCACATAGCCGGCGTCGATGTCCAGCTCGGCGCCGAGCGCCCGCAGCGCATCGAGGTGGAAATCCACCGGCCGGGTGCCGATGGCGCAGCCGCCGGGCAGCGACACCTTCGCCTCGCCCATGCGGGCGACCAGCGGGCCCAGCACCCAGAACGAGGCGCGCATGCGCGAGACCAGTTCATAGGGCGCGGTGGTGTCGACGATGACGCGGGCGTCGATCTCCAGCGTCTGGCCGGCGTCGGGGTCGTCGCCGTTGCGCTTGCCGTTGGTGGTGATGTCCACCCCGTGGTTGCCCAGGATGCGCTGCAGCAGCGCCACGTCGGCGAGGCGCGGCACATTCTCCAGCACCAGCTTCTCCTCGGAGAGCAGGCTCGCGATCATCAGCGGGAGGGCTGCGTTCTTGGCACCGGAGATGGGAATGGTGCCCTTGAGCGCGTGGCCGCCGACGATGCGAATCTTGTCCATGCTGGTCCTGTCCCCGGGGGAGCCACGCAGCCGGCATCCGGTCCGGCCGCGGCGCTCCTTAAAAAAGTAGCTCTAGCGCGCCTTCTCGTCCGGCACAATCGCCGGCTCGCCTGACGGCTCTTCGATACCACCTGCGCGTGCGCCATCGTTCGGCGCGCGGGCTGCGGTTGGCGGCGGCGCGTCGGGCGTCGCCGGCTGGCGCCGGGCGCGGGCCTGGTCCTTGCGGCGCGCCAGATTGGCCCTGAGGGCGGCGGCGAGGCGGGCCGACTTGTCCGATGGCTGCGACATGGAACCGGATTAGTGCCGGCGCGGCCCGGGCGCAAGGCCCGCCGGCGGCGGCGCGGGGCCCGGGCGGGCCTCGAACGGTTCCAAGCTGCCGCGTCCCCATCATCGGCGCGCGCGGCGCGGTGTCATTTTCCGCGTGCTATGCCATAGTCCGGGATGCGGGGGCGGGTGCCCCCGCCGGCCGCCTCCCGGCCCCCGGAGCCCCCACCGGTGCCTCTGGAGCCCCCACCGGTGCCTCTGGAGCCCCACTTGGAGCGAGCATGGCGCGCGTCGTCGATCCCTTCCTGAAACTGTCGTCGCCGCGCATCTTCCTGGTGCGCATGGTGGTGTTCCTGGCGCTGTGCGCGGCGCTGGCGGCGGTGCTGCACCGGCAGATCCTGGCCGCCTTTCTCAACAATCCCGGCCTCAACGGCGTCATCTTCGGGGTGCTGGCGGTGGGCATCATCCTCGCCATCCGGCAGGTGGCGCGGCTGTTCCCGGAGGTGGAATGGGTGAATTCCTTCCGCCTCGCCGACCCGGGGCTGGCGGTGTCGCGCTCGCCGACCCTGCTGGCGCCCATGGCGGCGCTGCTGGGCGACCGCATCGGCCGCATGGCGATCTCGCAGACCACCATGCGTTCCATCCTCGATTCCATCGGCACCCGGCTCGACGAGAGCCGCGACATGGCGCGCTACCTCACCGGCCTTTTGGTGTTCCTGGGCCTGCTCGGCACCTTCTGGGGCCTCTTGGAAACCGTCTCGTCCATCGGCGCGGTGATCGGCTCGCTCCAGGTGGGGCCCGATTCCGGCTCGGTGTTCGAGGACATGAAGACGGGGCTCGCGGCGCCGCTGGGCGGCATGGGCATCGCCTTTTCGTCGTCGCTGTTCGGCCTTGCCGGCTCGCTGGTTCTGGGCTTTCTCGATCTGCAGGCGGGGCAGGCGCAGACCCGCTTCTATACCGATCTCGAGGACTGGCTCTCCACCACGGTGCGCGATCTCGACCGGCTGCCGGCGGAGGCCGACGCGCCGCGGCCGGTGGCGGGGGGCGCCGCGCCGCTGGCGCTGCCGCCGCCGCGCGCCGACACCGAGGCCCTGGTCAGCGCCATCAACCGGCTGGAGAAGACCATGTCGGAGGCCGGCTCCCAGCGGGTCACCAGCGCCATGTCGCATCTGGCCGAGAGCCTGCAGGGGCTGGTGACGCACCTGCGCTCGGAGCAGGCGCTCATCAAGCAGCTCATCGACACCCAGGGGCGCCAGCAGGAGGACCTGCGCCATCTGGTGCAGCGGCTGGAGCGGACCTCCGGCGGCGAGCGTGGCCCCGAGCGCGGCCTTGAGCGGAGGTGAGCCATGGCCCTTGGCCGCCGCGGGCGTGACCGCCACATCGATTATTGGCCCGGCTTCGTTGACGCGCTGTCGACGCTGCTGCTGGTGTTCATCTTCCTGTTGTCCGTGTTCATGCTCACCCAGTTCTTCCTGACCCAGGAGATGACGGGCAAGGACAACGTGTTGCAGCGCCTTCAGGCGCAGATCCGCCAGCTCACCGAGCTTCTGTCCCTGGAGCGGGCCAGCGGGCAGGGCGCCGAGAGCGAGCTGGCCGCTGTCAGGGCCTCGCTGGAGGCGACCGAGGCCGAGCGCGACCGCCTGCGCGGCCAATTGTCCGCCGTGCCCGCCGCCCCCGACGCCGGCCGCGCGCAGGCGCTGGCCCGCGACCTCGACGCCCAGAAGGACGTGGCGGCGCGGGCGCTGTCGCAGATCGACCTGCTCAACCAGCAGCTCGCCGCCCTGCGCCGGCAGATGGCGGCGCTGGAGGAGGCGCTGAACACCTCAGAGCAGAAGGACAAGGAGAGCCAGGCCCGGATCGCCGATCTCGGCCGCCGCCTGAACGTGGCCCTGGCGCAGCGGGTGCAGGAGCTGACCCGGTTCCGGTCCGAATTCTTCGGCCGCCTGCGCGACATCCTCGGCAACCGGCCCGAGGTGCGGGTGGTGGGGGACCGCTTCGTGTTCCAGTCGGAAGTGTTCTTCGATCCCGGCTCAGCCACCCTCAAGCCGGAGGCCCAGGCCGAGCTGGACAAGCTGGCCGCCGCCATCCTCGACCTGGAAAAGCAGATCCCGCCGGACATCGACTGGGCCCTGCGCATCGACGGCCACACCGACAACCGGCCCATCGCCACCTCCCAATTCCCCTCCAACTGGGAATTGTCGGCGGCCCGCGCCATCGCGGTGGTGCAGTATCTGGTGGGCAAGGGGGTGAGTCCGAGGCATCTGATCGCCGCCGGCTTCGGCGAGTTCCAGCCCCTCGACACCGGCACCACCGACGACGCCCGCGCCCGCAACCGCCGCATCGAGCTGAAGCTGACGGACCGGTAGGCCAAAAGCCCATGCGTCCGGCGCCTGGGCTTTCGGTGACTTCGGAGCAGCCGATGGCGTCGGCAGGGGCCGCGGTGTGTCCGGCCGGCCCGCCGGCGGGCCGGGGAAAAGAAAAGGCGGCCGTGGTGGCCGCCTTGTCGTGATGCCGCCGGTGCGGCCCGTGCCAGCCCCCGCGCCCGGGGAGCGCCCCCGGACTGACGGTGTCAGTTGTCCAGGAACGACCTGAGCTTGCGGCTCCGGCTGGGGTGCTTGAGCTTGCGCAGGGCCTTGGCCTCGATCTGGCGGATGCGCTCGCGCGTCACCGAGAATTGCTGGCCCACTTCCTCCAGCGTGTGATCGGTGTTCATGCCGATGCCGAAGCGCATGCGCAGCACGCGTTCCTCGCGCGGGGTGAGGGATGCCAGCACCCGCGTCGTGGTCTCGCGCAGATTGCTCTGGATCGCCGCGTCGATGGGCAGGATGGCGTTCTTGTCCTCGATGAAATCGCCCAGGTGCGAATCTTCCTCGTCGCCGATGGGGGTCTCGAGGGAGATCGGCTCCTTGGCGATCTTCAGCACCTTGCGCACCTTCTCCAGCGGCATGCCGAGCTTCTCGGCCAGCTCTTCCGGGGTCGGCTCGCGGCCGATCTCGTGCAGCATCTGGCGCGAGGTGCGCACGATCTTGTTGATCGTCTCGATCATGTGCACCGGAATGCGGATGGTGCGGGCCTGATCCGCGATCGAGCGGGTGATGGCCTGCCGGATCCACCACGTGGCATAGGTCGAGAACTTGTAGCCGCGCCGGTACTCGAACTTGTCCACCGCCTTCATGAGGCCGATGTTGCCCTCCTGGATCAGGTCCAGGAACTGCAGGCCGCGGTTGGTGTATTTCTTGGCGATGGAGATGACGAGGCGAAGATTTGCCTCCACCATTTCCTTCTTGGCCTGGCGGGCCTCCTTCTCGCCCTTCTGCACCATCTGCACGATCTTGCGGAATTCCGCGATCTCAAGGCCGGTCTCGGTGGCCAAAGCGTGGATATCGCCGCGCAGGTCCTTGATGCCGTCCTTCTCGTGGGCCACGAAGCCTTTCCAGCCGCGCGAACCCAGCTTCGACACCCGCAGCACCCACTTGGGGTCCAGCTCGGAGCCCACATAGTTCTTCAGGAAGTCGTCGCGGGAAACGCCATAGCTCTCGGCAAGGCGCAGCAGGCGGCCTTCCAGGGACACGAGGCGCTTGTTGATCTCGTAGAGATGCTCCACCAGGGCGTCGATGCGGGCCTGGTTGAGCGACAGGCTCTTGACGTCGAGGACGAGGTCCTCCTTGAGCTTCTTGGCCTTGCGCTCCTGCGCCGGGGACAGGCTCTCGTTCTTCAGCTTCGATTCGACATTCTGGTCCTGGAGCCGGCGCAGCTTCACATAGGAGCCGGCGATGCGGTCGAAGGTCTCCAGCACCTTCGGCTTGATCTCCGCTTCCATGGCCGCCAGCGACATGGAGTTCTCCATGTCGTCCTCGTCGCCCTCGGGGATCGGGGCGTCGCCCAGCAGGCCGTCCTCGCCCGCCTCGGGGGCCAGGGCGGCTTCCTCGCCCAGCGCCGCCGGCGGGTTCTTGCCCTCGGGGCCGGCGTAGGTCGCCTCCAGGTCGATGATGTCGCGCAGCAGCACCTTGCCTTCGGTCAGCTCATCGCGCCAGATGATGATGGCCTGGAAGGTGAGGGGGCTTTCGCACAGGCCGGCGATCATGGCCTCGCGGCCGGCCTCGATGCGCTTGGCGATGGCGATCTCGCCCTCGCGGGAGAGCAGCTCCACGGAGCCCATCTCGCGCAGGTACATGCGCACCGGGTCGTCGGTGCGCTCGGCGGGCTCGGACTTGGTCTCGGCGCGGGTCAGGGCGCGCGGCGCCGGCTCGGCCAGCTCGCCGCCCTCGGCCTCCTCCGGCTCTTCCGCCGCCTCGCCCTCCTCGCCGCCTTCCTCGCTCTCGGCCTCCTCGGCCTCGATCACATTGATGCCCATGTCGTTGAGCATGGCGAGGGTGTCCTCGATCTGCTCGGAGGTGACTTCCTCGGAAGGCATCACCTCGTTGAGCTGCTCGTAGGTCACATAGCCCCGGCGCTTGGCGTTCTTGATCATCTTCCGGACGGCCGCATCCGAGAGGTCGAGCAACGGCCCGTCGGGGGCGTCGGTCTCCTTCTCGGGCGCTTCGGTCGTCTCGGCAGATTGCTTCGCCATGGACATCTCCTGATGATCTCGCCGATCTTCAACGGCGAAACGGCGACGCGGCCTCCCGGCCCCGCCGCCTGTCGTATTCGGCTCCGGTCGCGCCCTTTGTGGACGCACGCCCGTTAAGCCCGCCTGAACGGCGATCCATTCGCGCGGGACCCGGACCCGCGGAACGTGAAGCACCCTCTCCCCCGCCGCGCGCCGCGCCGGACCTCGCGCCTCAGACCGAACGAACCGCCTTGCGGCCCGACAGGGCGCCAAATCCCTCCACCAGCGCCTCCATCCCCTCGACCGTCGAGAGACGCTCGCGGACGTCGCGCAGCCAGGCGAAATTCGCCTCGCTAGGGTCTTCCCCCAGGGACCGCTCGGCTTCCTTCAGCTCTCTAGATAGCGCGTAAGCCTTGTGATGCAAGGCCGTCCGCTGCTGCCACCAGAGTCGTGCGTCCTCTTTTGCGGTATCAGGATATGCCGGCCAGTCCATCAGGGGGTTGGCGAGGGCCTTGACGCGGCGAAAAAGGCCGTCGAGATCCTCCCGTCCGAGCCGCTCGGCGAGGTCGTCGGTGGGGCCGGCCTCGTGGTGCAGCCCGTCCAGATGGGCGGCGATGAGCGCCTGGCGCAGGCGGTCCGCCTCCGGATTGGCGAATGGCAGCGCGGCGACGTCCTCGCTCATCTCGTCCAGCAGGAAGGGGTGGTTGACGAGGCAGAACAGCAGCAGCGCCTCGTTGCGCGGCAGCGTCGCCAACGGCCCGCGCACCAGCGCCGTCTGGGCCATTTCCCCGCTGATGGAGCCGAACCCGGCGTCGCGCCCGCGGGATGCCGGGCCGCGTCCGTTGCCGCGCCCGCCGCCTTGCCAGCCCGCGCCTTGCCAGCCGCCGCCCTGGGTGGCCGCCCTGCCGCCCTGCCGGCCGCCCTCGCGCCAGGGGCCGCGGGCGCCGGCCGGGGCGAGGAGGGCGCGCAGGCGCTCGTTCATGTCCTGCCGGTAATGCTTGCGCACGGTTTCGTCGGCAATGGCGCCCACCACCTCGTTGAGCCGCGCTTCCAGGGCCGCCCGGCGCTCGGGAGTGTCGAGGGCGGCGCCCTCGCTCTCCCGCGCCCACAGTTCCACCGCCAGCGGGCGGGCGCCGGACAGCACCTGCGCCATGGCCTCGCGGCCGGAATGGCGGATCAAATCGTCGGGGTCCTGGCCCTCGGGCAGGGTGGCGAAGGAGAGGCTGCGCCCGGCCTTGAGGTGGGGCAGGGCGAGGTCGATGGCGCGATGGGCGGCGCGGCGTCCGGCCTTGTCGCCGTCGAACAACAGCAGGGGCTCGTCGGACATGCGCCAGAGCACCTGCAATTGCTCCTCGGTCAGTGCCGTGCCCAGCGGCGCCACGGTGGCGGTGAAGCCGGCCTCGACCATGGCGATGACGTCCACATAGCCTTCCACGACGATCACCCGGGCGCCGTTGTGGGCGCTCGCGCGGGCCTCGAAGCCGTTGTAAAGCAGGCTGCCCTTGTGAAACAGCGGTGTTTCCGGCGAATTCAGGTACTTGGCCGGGACGCCCGATTCCAGCGCCCGACCCCCGAAGGCCACCACCCGGCCCTTGAGATCGGTGATGGGGAACATCACCCGGTCGCGGAAGCGGTCGAAGGGCACCGGAATGTCCGCGCCCGACACCAGCAGCCCGGCCTCGACCATGGCTTCCACCGGCACGCCCTGCTTGCCCAGGGCCTCCTTCAGGTGAAAGCGCTCGGATGCGGCATAACCGAGGCGGAAGCGCTGCTGGGGCGCGGGGCCCAGGGCGCGATCGGCCAGATAGCCGCGCGCCTTGGCGCCGAGGCGCGATTGCAGCGTTTCCTCGAAATGGCGGACCGCCAGCGCCATCACCTCATAAAGTGAGCGCCGGCGCTCCTCCTTGGCGGCCGCCTCGGGCGTCACCTCCGGCAGCGGCAGGCCGGCCATGGCGGCCAGCCGCTCCACCGCCTCGCCGAACGGCAGGCCCTCGGTCTCCATCAGGAAATCGAACACGTCGCCGTGCTTGCCGGAGGAGAAGCAGTGATAGAAACCCTTCTGGTCGTTGACGAAGAACGACGGTGTCTTCTCTGCGTTGAACGGCGAGAGGCCGGCGAACTCGCGGCCCTGCTTGCGCAATTTGACGCGCCGGCCCACCACTTCCGACACCGGCAGGCGGGCGCGGATCTCGTCGAGGAACGCCGGGGGAAAGCGCATTCGCGAATCAGCTCATCCAAGGGAGGGGGACGGGGGACGATCCCGCGCTCCCGCTTGCCCCCATCCTAGTGCGCCGGTCCTGGCGCACGCCAGCATCGAAGCGGACCGCTGGGGCGGCGTGATGGCGGGGCGGTGGCGCGGGCGCGCCCGGAACCCCCGCTATCCTCGTTATCCACACGCCCGCTCCGGGCCGGGCGCGCCGCGCGGGACGGCGCCCGGCGCGAGCTTTGCCGTGGACCGTGGCGGCTGAGGGCGATAGCCTCGCCGATGCAACCAGGGGGCTGGGCGATGGACACGGTCATCAATTTTCTGAACACGATCTTCTGGGGCTACATCCTGATCTACGGGCTCCTGGCGGTGGGCGTGTATTTCACTTTGCGGCTGAAATTCATTCAGATCGTCCACTTTCCGGAAATGCTGCGCTCGGTGCTGCGGGCCAATGCCACCGACAAGTCGGGGATCACGCCATTCCAGGCCCTGTGCACGTCGCTGGCCTCGCGGGTGGGCACCGGCAATATCGCCGGCGTGGCGGTGGCGCTCTATCTTGGCGGGCCGGGCTCGATCTTCTGGATGTGGGTGGTCGCGTCCCTGGGCATGGCCACCGCCTTCGCCGAGAGCACGCTGGCCCAGCTCTATAAGGTGAGGGACGAGACCGGCCGCTATCGCGGCGGCCCGGCCTTCTACATCTCCAAGGGGCTCAAGGCGCCGTGGGCGGGGGCGGTGTTCTCGGCCTGCCTCATCCTGTCGTTCGGGCTGGTGTTCAACGCGGTCCAGGCCAATTCCATTGCCGATGCCATGGAAGGCGCGTTCGGCCTGCCGAAGCTCGGCACCGGCGTCGCGGTGGCGGCGTGCTCCGGCATCATCATCTTCGGCGGCATCGCCGCCATCGCCCGCACCGCGGAACTGGTGGTGCCGTTCATGGCCGCCGCCTATGTGGGCTTCGCCCTCTACGCCCTGGCCATCAACATCACCGAGGTGCCGGCGATGCTCTATCACATCGTCGCCAGCGCCTTCGGCCTGGAGGCGGCGGCCGGCGGGGTGGCGGGCTCCATCGCCCTCGCCATGATGAACGGCGTGAAACGCGGCCTGTTCTCCAACGAGGCCGGCATGGGCAGCGCCCCCAACATAGCCGCCGTGGCCACCCCCGATCCCCATCATCCGGTGAGCCAGGGCTTCGTGCAGTCGCTGGGGGTGTTCATCGACACCATCGTCATCTGCACCGCCACCGCCCTGCTGATCCTGCTCGCGGACGTGCTGGTGCCCGGCAACGGCGTCACCGGCACCCAGCTCACCCAGGCGGCGATGGAAGTGCACATCGGCTCGGCCGGGCGCTATTTCGTGGCCATCGCCATCTTCTTCTTCGCCTTCACCTCCATCATCGGCAATTACTCCTATGCCGAGAACGCCCTGGTGTTCCTGGGGCATGGCCATGTGGCCGGCATCGCGGTGCTGCGGGTGGCGCTGCTCGCCATGGTGGTCTGGGGGGCGATGGAAAGCGTGGCCACCGTGTTCAACACGGCGGACGCGGCCATGGGGCTGATGGCCTCCATCAACCTCGTCGCCATCGTGCTCTTGTCCGGCCTGGTGGGCCGGTTGGCGCGGGATTATCTCGACAAGCGGCGGGCCGGACACGAGCCGGTGTTCCTGGCCACCGAGATGCCCGACCTCAAGGATGAGATCGACGGCGAGATCTGGAGCCGGCATTGAGCCGGGCTCCGGGCCGGGCCCGAATCACTCCGCTGGTCCCGCGCCCGGTCACCCCGCGCTGAACGGCGGCTGGCCGACCAGGAGGGAGGCTCCGCGCCCGCCCGTGGCACGGAGCCTCAGGGCGCGTGCCGCCCCTTTGAGTCGCGGTGCGTGGAATCTGGGCGGTGGGGCGTCGCAACGGCGCCGCAGCGAATCGCGGGTAGCGCGCGTGGCGGTCCGGCGGAGCGGCGCCCCCTCGCTGCCCCCTCGCTGCGGCGAGGGGGGATGGATGAGGTCGCCTCCAGCGCTCCACCGGGCCGGCAAGGCGACTATCGGTTTCGAGCCGGACCCGTCACCGGAACGCTCACTCCGGGCGGCCGGCGAGGAGGGCCCGCGACTGGCTCCGGGCGTCCGCCGCCCGGAGTGACCGCTCCGCGTTTGGACCGTCCTGTCCCCGGACGCAGCCGCGATGCACCCGGCTTGAAGGCGCGCGCGATGCGCGGCCTGTGGTCCGGCTGCGCGGCGTGTCGTCCGGCGGCGGCTCAGCCGGCGGCGGTGAGGGCGTCCTTCACCCACTGGGACGCCTTGCCGAAATCGATGGCGCCGGCGTGGCGCTCCTTCAGCGCCGCCATGGTGCGGCCCATGTCCTTGATGCCCTTGGCCTCGATCTCGCCGATGATGGCGGCGATGGCGGCGCGGGTATCGGCCTCACCGAGCTGCTGCGGCAGGAACGCCTGAATGTAGACGATCTCTTCCCGCTCCTGGGCGGCGAGCTCGGGGCGGCCGCCCTCGTCATAGATCTTGGCGCTTTCCTCCCGCTGCTTCACCATCTTGGCCAAGAGGGCGCGCAGCTCGTCGTCGGTGAGGGGGTCCTTGCCATGGCCGCGCTGCTCGATGTCGCGGTCCTTCAGCGCGGCATTGACCAGCCGGAGCGTCGCCAGCCGGCGCTTGTCCTGGGCCTTCATCGCCTCCTTGAGGGCGGCATTGATATCGTCACGAAGCACGGATCTGGTTCCTTGAAGACGGTCAGGCACGGGGGAGGAGCCGCGCGCCTCGGTTGCCGGTCAGGGCTGCGAGGCTGGGGGCTGCGAGGCTGAAGGCGGCGTCACCCGGTCAAACGCGAATAGTCCAGCGTCATGATGCTCCAACATCCCATGGCCCAGGCCGATGGAACCTCCGCGCGCCGGCCCCGTCGGCGTGGGCCATGGGTCTGGTCGGTCGCGGGTTCCACTCTCGGTCGCCGGGATTGGCGCACACAATTTCGCGCGCGGACGCTGGAAACGCGGCGCGTGACGCTCTATCTAAGCCATCCATGACGAACGAACAAGACCAGACCCCCACCGAGCCGGTTTTGACCGGTTCCGGGCGCTCTCCTGCGGCTGACGGCTGGAGCGAGCCCGTCCCCACCGCCGTTCTCGTCCTTGCCGACGGCACGGTGCTGGAAGGCTTCGGCATTGGTGCCGAGGCCACGCTCGCCGGCGAGGTGTGCTTCAATACCGCCATGACCGGCTATGAGGAAATCCTCACCGATCCGTCCTATTCGGGGCAGATCATCACCTTCACGTTCCCGCACATCGGCAACGTCGGCACCAATGAAGAGGACATCGAGACGGTGTCCATGGCGGCGGCGTCCGGCGTCCGCGGGGTGGTGCTGCGCACCGCCATCACCGCCCCCTCCAACTATCGCGCCACACGCTCCCTCGATGCGTGGCTGAAGGCGCGCGGCATTCCCGGCATCACCGGTATCGACACCCGGGCGCTGACCGCGCTCATCCGCGAGGCGGGCATGCCCAACGCGGTGATCGCCCATTCGGCCTCCGGCCAGTTCGACATCGCCGCCCTGAAGGCGGAGGCGCGGGCCTGGCCCGGCCTGGTGGGCATGGACCTGGTGCCTTCGGTCACCTCGGCCCAGCGCTTCGACTGGGACGAGACGCCCTGGGAGTGGGAGACCGGCTACGGCCGCCAGGACGAGCCGCGCCATCACGTGGTGGCCGTGGACTATGGCGTGAAGCGCAACATTCTGCGCCTGCTCGCCCGCGCCGGCTGCAAGGTCACCGTGGTGCCGGCAACCACCTCCGCCGCCGACATCCTGGCCCTGAAGCCCGACGGCGTGTTCCTCTCCAACGGTCCCGGCGACCCGGCGGCCACGGGGGATTACGCGGTGCCGGTGATCCGCGAGGTGATCGCCTCCGGCGTGCCCACCTTCGGCATCTGCCTTGGCCACCAGATGATTGGCCTTGCCGTGGGCGGGCGCACCTTGAAGATGCACCAGGGTCATCATGGGGCGAACCACCCGGTGAAGAACCTGGCCACCGGCAAGGTGGAGATCACCTCCATGAACCACGGTTTCGCCGTGGACCGCGACAGCCTGCCGGCCAACGCGGTGGAAACCCATGTCTCCCTGTTCGACGGCTCGAACGCCGGCATCGCCTTGGCGGACAAGCCGGTGTTCTCGGTGCAATACCATCCCGAGGCGAGCCCGGGCCCGCAGGACAGCCACTATCTGTTCGGCCGCTTCGTCGAGCTGATCGAGAAGCACAAGGCAACCTGATCGGTCCGCGCGCTTCGCTCCTTCCCGCGGGCGAAGCGCGCCGGGTTCGATCCGGCGCCGGGTCCCCCGCGGCATTGCCGGGGCCCGGCGGTGCGTGCCGCTGCCGCGCCACCTTCGCTTCTCCCTGGCGCCACCCCGTTCCTTCCCCATCCCGGTTTCCAGCCTCCCCGCGTTCCGTCCGCGTCGGGTCTCGCCCCCGTGCGCGGCCGAGCCGGAGTGATGGCCCGCCCTGTCGGGCGTTTCCATGCCACCTCTGCTCCGGCTGGTGGTATCTGGGAGATGCAAGGGGACGATCTGAGCTAAATCGTCGCAGTTTTCATTGACAGGATCATTTGTCGCACCCCAGCATAGTCCCGGGCCAGAGACGCCGCAGAGCGCCGCCCGGGAACATCGCCGTCAGCCGGCGAGGAGGGACCGCCAGTGATCACCGTGGACGACATCCTGCGCGAGAAGCGCGATACCCGCATCATCGCCATCCGCCTCACCGAGACCGTGGCCAAGGCCACCTTGCTCATGAAGCGGGAGAACATCTCTTCCGTCCTGGTGATGGATGAATGCAATTCCGAGCACGGCACCGTCATCGGCGTGTTCTCGGAGCGCGACGTGGCCCGCGCGGTGCTGGAGCATGGGCCGGCCACGCCGGGCATGGTCCTGGCCTCGTTCCTGGAGCGGGAATTGATCTGCTGCGCGCCGTCGGATTCCCTGGTCACTGCCCTGCGGCTGATGAATGAGCATCAGGTCCGCTCGCTGCCGGTGATGGAGGACTATGCGCTGCTGGGGGTTATCACCGCCACCGATCTGCTGCGGCATTTCCTCCGCGAGGCCGAGGCACGCGGCATGGCGGACGCCATGCTGCGATCGGGCAGCCCGGAACTCACCGCGCTGCTGTGACTGCCTCCGGCGGCCTGCCGGAGGCCGCGGCGCACGGTCAGCGGGCGCTGGTCGCCAGATGGGCCAGGAGCCCCCGGGTGGAGCCGGAGGCGCTGGTCGGGACCGCCTCGCCGCGCACGGCAGGCAGCAAAGCGGTGGCCAGCTCCTTGCCCAGTTCCACGCCCCATTGATCGAAGGCGTTGATGTTCCACACCGCCGCTTCCACGAACACCCGGTGCTCGTAGAGGGCGATCACCCGGCCAAGGGTGTGCGGATCGAGCCGCCGGTAGGCGAGGGTGACCGATGGGCGGTTGCCGGGAAATACCCGGTGTGGCGCCAGCATCGCCGCCTCGGTCTCGGACTTGCCCTGCGCGCGCAACTGATCGGTGGCCTGCGCCAGGGTGCGCCCGGTCATCAGCGCTTCCGACTGGGCGAGGCAGCACGCCACCAGCAGGTCGTGATGGTCCTTCAGGTCCGGCTCGTGGCCTTCGGCGGCGATGAGGAATTCCACCGGCACCACCTCGGTGCCCTGGTGGAGCAGCTGGAAGAAGGCGTGCTGGGCATTGGTGCCCGGCTCGCCCCACACCACCGGCCCCGTCGGCTGCGCCACCGGCAGTCCGTCGCGGGTGACGCGCTTGCCGTTGCTCTCCATGTCGAGTTGCTGCAGGTAGGCCGGGAAGCGGGCGAGGCGCTGGTCGTAAGGCACCACGGCGCGGCTGCCGTAGCCGCACACGTCGCGGTGCCACAGACCCACGAGGGCCAGCAGTACCGGCAGGTTGTCAGCCAGCGGCGCGGTGCGGAAGTGCCGGTCCATGGCCTCGGCGCCGGCCAGCAGCTCGGCGAACCGCTGCGGCCCGATGGCCAGCATCACCGGCAGTCCGATGGCGGACCACAGGGAGTAGCGCCCGCCCACCCAGTCCCAGAAGCCGAAGGTGCGTTCGGGCGGGATGCCGAAGGCGCTCACCTTGTCCCGGGCGGTGGAGACGGCGGCGAAATGGGCGCTCACCGCGTCCTCGCCCAGGGCGCGGGTGATCCAGGCCCGCGCCGTGCGGGCGTTGTACATGGTCTCGACGGTGGTGAAGGTCTTGGAGGCGATGATGACGAGGGTGGTCGCCGGGTCAAGTCCGCGCAGCGTGTCGGCGATATGGGCGCTGTCCACGTTGGAGACGAAATGGCTGCGCGGCCCGTCATGATAGGGGGCCAGCGCCAGGGTGGCCATGGCCGGGCCGAGGTCGGAGCCGCCGATGCCGATGTTGACCACGTCGGTGATGGCGCGTCCGGTGGCGCCGACGAGGGCACCCTCGCGAATCGCGGTGGCGAAGGCCGACAGGCGCTCGAGGGTGGCGCGCACCTGCGCCTTCACGTCCACGCCGTCCAACACCAGGGGCTCGGGCGAGCTGTCGCGCAAGGCCACGTGCAGCACCGCGCGATTCTCGGTGAGATTGATGCGGGCGCCGGCGAACATGGCGTCGCGCAGCCGGGCGACGCCGGCGGCCTCCGCCACCCGCAGCAGCAGCGCCAGGGTTTCCGCGCACAGCTCGGTCTTGGAGAAATCGAGCAGCAGGTCGCCGTCGGCGCGGGAGAAGGCGGAAAAGCGGCCGGGGTCGGCATTGAGCTCGCGCAGCGCGCGGGGACCGGCGGCCCGGAGTGAGGACAGCAGGGGCCAGAAGGGTTGCGTCGCGGTCATGGACGAGGCGGTCCTTGGATCCTCCGGCGCACCGGCGGCAGAGCCATGCCGCCCGGCGAGAGCCGGTCCTGAAGGGGAAGGCGTACCGGTGGAAGGGTTACACCCGGACGTTGGCCGCAGTACGTCGCTCATGTGCCGTGACCGCCCAATCATTGGCGATTGCGTGAAGGGTTGGTGAAGACGGCGGGGCAGGCCGTCTCGCCGGTCCGCCACAGGCGCGCCCATGCCCAAGGCGGGGCCGGCCCGTTGCGGAACCCGCTTCCCTATAGCATGCGCACCCCGGCTTGCATCTTGTTCCGATGGCGGACGCAGCCGGCGCCGCAGGTTCGTCGCGCATCGACACGAATCGACGCATGGGGCCACCGGTGCCGGAGCGGCGCGGGTCCCGTCCGGTCCGGGCCGCCGCGCCCTCCGGCCCTGGCCTGCCGTCGGCGCCGTGATCGGGGCCGCACCGGGACAAACAACAACCTCCGCGCGGAAAATCCACGCGGAGGTCAAACGTCACGAGACCGGATTGGAAAAATAGCGCCGCTCAGCGGGTGGGGCGCGGCTTGGACGGCAGCAGGCCTTCGCGCTGAGCGCGCTTACGGGCCAGCTTGCGGGCGCGGCGGATGGCCTCGGCCTGCTCGCGGGCGCGCTTCTCAGAAGGCTTCTCGTAGTGGCCACGCAGCTTCATCTCGCGGAAGATCCCTTCGCGCTGCATCTTCTTCTTGAGCGCCTTAAGGGCCTGATCAACATTGTTGTCGCGGACGAGAACTTGCACGTGTTTGCCTCTTCGAGATGGTGCGCGCCGATCTGGTGCGGAAGCGATCTGGGACTCCGAACCTCGGAGCAGCGCGCCGACCGGCGCCCCTGCGGCGTGTCCGAAGGAGCCGCTCTCTTATCAAAGACGGCCGGGGTTGTCCACTCGTCGGCGCAGCCTTGCCAGGCCGCGCGAACCGTTGCGCCGGCTCATTAATCGCCGGTCGCCGGCAGCGGCGCGGGCGGGGCGGCGGCCTCGGGGAGGAACTCGATCACCCGGGGACGGGGCAGGGCGCCGCCGCGAAAGCGAAAGCGCGGCACCGGAGGCAGGGTGGCGGGCAGGGCGGGATGGTGCCGGCGGTGGCGCTGCGCCACCCGGCACAGGGCGTCGAGCTCATCCCTCAAGGCGAGGTCGGCGAAGAACGCATGCGCGATCCGGAGGCCCCTGATGAAGCGCAGCTCGATTTCGATGAGTCGCCAACCGCAGAACCGACCTGAGCGCGCCAGATGAAGCGCCATGTGCCGGACATCGGGCACGACCTCGCCGTGAGCCATCCGGGCTTCCCCGCCGCCGAAAAGAATCACCAATACTGATTCGCAAAAGGTTGTATCACACCGTGAGTCGGGGATGTCAGCAGGTTTTGGCGGCGAGCTCGGAAGTAATGGATGCGTCGGGCCGGATGCGATTCACATGGCCCATCTTGCGGCCCGGCCGCGCCTCCGCCTTGCCGTAAAGATGCAGGTGGGCGCCGGGCTCCGCCAGGATTTCCGGCCAGGAGGCGATGTCGTCGCCGATCAGGTTGGTCATCTCCGCGCGGCCGATGCGGGCGGTCCCGCCCAGCGGCCAGCCGGCGATGGCGCGCACGTGCTGCTCGAACTGCGAGGTGCCGGCCCCATCCTGGGTCCAATGGCCGGAATTGTGGACACGGGGCGCGATCTCGTTGACGATCACCCGCTCGTCGGCACCGTGCCCCACCACGAACAGCTCGACCGCGAAAATGCCCACATAGTCGAGGGCGCCAGCGATGGCGCAGGCGAAGCCGCGGGCCTGCCGCGCCGCGCCGGCGCTGATCTCGGCCGGAACGGTGGACGTGTGCAGGATATGGTCGCGGTGGACGTTCTGGGTGACCTCATAGGCGGCGAAGGCGTCGTCCGCGCGCCGCGCGGCGATGATGGACACCTCCCGTTCGAACCGGACGAAACCCTCGAGGATGGCCGGCTGGGCGCCGATGGCGGCCCAGGCGGCGGCAAGGTCGGCGGCGAGGTCGGGGCCCGGGCGCAAGGTCACCTGGCCCTTGCCGTCATAGCCGAAGCGGCGGGTCTTCAGCACCGCCGGCAGGCCGATGGCGGCCACGGCGCGCGTCAGCCCGTCGAGGTCGTCCACCGCCGCGAACGGCGCGGTCTCGATGCCGAGATCGTTGACGAAGGTCTTCTCGCGCAGGCGGTCCTGTGTCACGGCCAGGGCGTGGGCGCCGGGGCGCAGCGGCACCCGGGCGGCCAGGAACTCGGCGGTGTCGAGGGGCACGTTCTCGAATTCGTAGGTGGCCACCTGAACGGCGGCGGCGAAGCGCGCCAGCGCCTCCCAGTCGTCATAGGCGGCACAGACATGCCCGTCGCTCACCTGGAACGCCGGACTGTCCGCCTCGGGGCAGAAGATCAGGCTCTTGAGGCCAAGCTGCGCGGCGGCGAGCGCCGTCATGCGTCCGAGCTGGCCTCCGCCGAGGATGCCGATGGTGTCGCCGGGCTTCAGCATGGGATCAGACGGGACGCTCCGTGACCGCGGCCGTGCGCGCGGCGCGCCAGGCTTCCAGCCGCCCGGCCAGGGCGGCGTCGCCCAGGGCGAGCACCGAGGCCGCGAGCAGGGCGGCGTTGGTGGCGCCGGCCTTACCGATGGCCAGCGTTCCCACCGGCACGCCGGCCGGCATCTGGACGATGGAATAGAGGCTGTCGAGCCCCGACATGGCCTTGGATTCCACCGGCACGCCGAATACCGGCAGCGGCGTGAGCGCGGCCACCATGCCGGGCAGGTGCGCGGCGCCCCCGGCCCCGGCGATGACGACCTTGTAGCCCGCGGCCTTGGCGCCGCGGGCGAAGTCGAACATGCGCTCCGGCGTGCGGTGGGCCGACACGATCAGCGCGTCATGCGGGATGTCGAGCGCCGTCAGCGTCTCGACCGCGTGGCGCATGGTCTCCCAATCGGACTGGCTACCCATGATGATCGCTACCGGCCGCGATCCCATCTCGATCACCCTCAGCAAACGCAAAGCGCGCGTTTATCGGATCGGCGCCGGTCCGGCAAGGGTCGCGCGTGCCGGCGTGGCGGTGGCGGAGGAAAACCTTTTACCCGTGGCTGGGCGCGCGCATCGACATCCGCGCGGCGCCGCGCTCCCGGACGGGGCCGGGATGGCCCGGGCCATCGGCAATGACGGTGCGGTTGCGGCCCCCGGCCTTGGCCGCGTAGAGCGCCACGTCGGCGGTCTTGAGGAACTCGTCGACGCTCTCGCCGGCGCGATACTGCGCCACGCCCAGGGAAATGGTGACGCTGACGGTTCCGTTCGACGGCTGGGGCAGGGGAACCTTCATCTGCGCCACCGCCAGGCGCAGCCGCTCGGCCATCTCCCAGGCCTGCTGCTCATCGTGGCCGGACAGGATGACGACGAACTCCTCGCCGCCGAGCCGCGCCGCGTGGCCAGGCCCGTGGCGCACCAGGGCCGCCACCTCCTTCAGAACGCTGTCGCCGGCGTCGTGGCCGCGGGTGTCGTTCACCACCTTGAAATGGTCGATGTCGAACATCACCAGCGATACCGGGGTGGTGGCGCCGGCATTGGCGCAGGCGATCCGCGCGCGGTCGAAAAAGGCGCGACGGTTGAGCAGCTCGGTCAGCGGGTCCATGGTGGCCAGCCGGATCAGCTCGCGGCGGGCCTGGTTCAGGCGCTCGGCGGCCCGCAGCCGGGCATAGAGCTCCGCCGGCACCGGCGGCTTCGCCACAAAATCGTCGGCGCCGGAATCGAGGGCTTCCACCAGCTGGCTGCCATCGGCATTCGAGGACATGGCGATCACATACAGCGGCCGGCCCTCGTTGGAGACGAGACGCGCCTCCCAGCACAGTTCCAGGCCGGAAACGTGGGGCAGCTCGAAGCTGGTCAACAGCACATCGATGGGATAGCCGCTCTGCAGATAGTCGAGCGCCGAGGCGCCATCCGAAAAGGGAATGACGTCATGGCCGGCGAGATGAAGCAGCTGGCTGATCAGCTTCAGGGAAACGCGACTGGAGTCCACCAGAACGATTTGCATCACCGCCGCCGTGTCTTTTCGCCGGGCTCACAGACCTGTCACCTCAATCCGCTGAGCCCGCTCCGTCCGGACCAGGGCCTGGCGTGAACAAGGAGCGCTGTTCCGCCCACCGGCGAGGAAGCGCTCCCCCTCTCATTCAACATCCCAAACGTGAGGCGTGTTGTGCACCGCAAACGCCTTGAATGCAATGTACTATCGCCAGCGGCGGTGGAGCCACAACCACTGCTCGGGATACTCGCGTACCCACTCCTCGATGATCGACGTTACCGCCTGCATGGCGCCGATCACATCCACTTTGCCTTCGCCATCGCGGGGCAAGCGCACCTCTTCGGTAATCTCGACCCGGAATCGCGCCCCCGGCAGGCGAATGACACGCATGCCATGCACCGGGCAGTCAAACTGCCTGGCAAGCCGCGCCAGGGTCGGATTGGTCGCGCAGGGCCGCCCGAAGAATAGCACTTGCGGGCCGCCGGTCCAGTACTGGTCCACCAGCATGCCCAGGTGCTGGCCGTCGGCCAGCATGCGGGCCATGACGCGGCCGGCGTCGCGCCCGGCGCGGATGAGGCCGGGCATGGTGCCGGCGCGCATCTCCTCGATGAGATCGGCCGCCTGGCGGTTGTTGGGCGCGCGATAGAGAACCCCGCCGGGCACGTCGAACTTGGCGCCGGCGATGGCGCACAACTCCCAGTCTCCGGTGTGGGCAGTGAAGAACAGGGCCGGGCGCCCGTCGTCGCGCAGGCGGGCCAGGATGTCGGCGCCCTTCACCTCGATGCGGCCGGCGCCGGGGTTGGCGGGGTCGTAGTCCCACAGGCGGTCCTGCTGGGCGAAATCGGCGGCGAGGCGGCCGGTATTGGCCCACACGCCGCGCACCAGACGCTCGATCTCGGCCGGGCTCTTCTCCGGATAGGCGGCCTTCAGGTTGCGGCGGGCGGTGTTGCTGACCGGGAAGAACGGGCCGAACAGGCGCGCCCAGAAGGCCATGCCGCCCGAGGACAGCCACAGCGGCCACAGCCGCAGCCACCAGATGGAGAAGCGCACATAGCCGCCGACCATGGCGGCCGCCACCGGCGCCACCATGGGGCGCAGGCGGTTCTTGAGGCGGCGGAGGAGTTTTTTCAGCTTCGGCACGGCGATGTCGGCGGGCGGGAGGGGCCGGGGGAACGCCGGCAGGACGGCGAAAGGCGCATGGCGTCGGCTCTGACGGCCGGTCGTGCCGGCCCGGTCAGAACTTCACGACGATCTTTCCGAACACCTTGCGGCTTTCCAGCCGCTCCAGGCCCTCGTTGAAGTTTTCCAGCGGCACCACGGTATCGATCACAGGGCGGATGCCGCGGCCCATCTTCTGCAAGCCGTCGGCGACATTCTTGATGGTGGCGCCGAACGAGCCGAAAATCTTGTACTGGCGCTGGAACAGCTGCATCAGGTTCATCTGCACGCTCACCCCGGAGGTGGAGCCGCAGGTAACCAGCCGCGCGCCGGGCTTCATGGAGAGCAGCGAGGCGTTCCAGGTGTCGGCGCCCACGTGCTCGAACACCACGTCCACGCCCACCTTCCTGGTGATCTTGCGGACCTCGTGCTCGAAGCGGTCGCGGCGATAGTTGATGACATGGTCGGCGCCGAGCGCCAGCGCCTTTTCCATCTTCTCGTCGTCGCCCACGGTGGTGATGACGGTGGCGCCCACGTCCTTGGCGAGGCGGATGGCGGCGGAGCCGATGCCGGAGCCGCCGGCATGCACCAGCACCGTCTCGCCCTGCTCCAGCTTGGCGTTGTCGAACAGCATGTGCTCGACCGTGGAGAAGGTGATGCCGGCGCAGCCCGCGTCCTCGAAGCTCACCCCCTCGGGGGCGGGGATGACCAGCCGCTCGGGCATGTTGATGACGTCGCGGGCGAAGCCGTCGATGTGGAAGCCCAGCACGCCGCCCACGTTCTGGCACAGGTTGTCGCGCCCCTTGAGGCAGTTGGGGCAGTGGCCGCAGGTCAGGGCGCCATACATGGCCACCGTCTGGCCGACCTTCAGGCCGCGCACGTCGGCGCCCAGCGCCACGATTTCGCCGGCGGCTTCCGCCCCCACCACCAGCGGCATCTTGCGCTTGGCGAACGCCATGCCGCGCCAGCCCCACACGTCGATATGGTTGAGCGCCAGCGCCTTGACGCGGATCTGCACCTCGCCGGCGCCGGGGGCGTCGGGCTCGGGCAGGTCGACGAGTTCGAGCTTGCGGTCGGAGACGAGTTGCAGGGCGCGCATTCTTTTTCTCTTGAAAACGGGTTCAGCGATGGGCAGCGAGCGAGGCGGACAGCCCGCCATCCACCGGCAGGACGGCGCCGGTGATATAGCCCGCGCCGGGGGAGAAGAGGAAGGCCACCACCTGCGCCACGTCGTCGGGCGTGGCGAAGCGGCCGGCCGGAATCTGTGCCTCCAGCCGGGCCCGATAGTCCGCGTACTTCTCGAGCATGGCGGTGTCGATGAAGCCGGGGGCCACGTAGTTTACGGTCACGCCGCGCCGGGCGGTTTCCACCGCCAGGCCGCGCACATGGGCGAGAAGCGCCGCCTTGGAGGCAGCGTAGGCGGCATTGCCCGGGTTGGCCTGCAGCGCGGCCACCGAGCCGATGGCCACCATGCGCCCGGCGCGCGCCCGCGTCATCGGCCGCACCAGGGCGCGGGCGAGCCGCACGAAGGCGAAATGGTTCACCTGCATCACGCTCTCGGCCTTGTCCTGGTCGATCATGGCGGCGAGCGTGTCATAGGAGGCGCCGGCGTTGTGGCAGAAGCCGTACCAGGTCGCGCCCGCCTCCAGCTCGTCCGCGAACGCGTCCACCGCCGGGCGGTCGGCGAGGTCCAGGGCCCGGGCCGTCACCTGCGCCTGGGGCTGGGTGGCGCGGATCTCGGCGATGAGCGCCTCCGCCTCCGCGTGTGCGGAGCGATAGGTGAAGGTCACCGCATGGCCGGCCTGCGCCAGGCGGCGCACGATGGCGGCGCCGAGGCCCCGGCCGCCGCCGGTGACGAGGATGGGCTGGGTCATGGGCGCCTTTCCGTTCGCGCGGGGATCGCCTTGCGGCTCACGCCGGCTCCGCCGCCAGCACCAGGCACACGTTCTGACCGCCGAAGCCGAACGAGTTCGAAATCACCCGCCGCACGGTGGCGTCGCGGGCCACGTTCGGCACCACATCCAGCGGAATGGCGGGGTCCGGGATGTGATAGTTGATGGTCGGGGGAATGCGGCCGTTGGCGATGGTCAGCAGCGACACCGCCGCCTCGATGGCGCCGGCCGCCGTCAGGGTGTGGCCGATCATGGACTTGTTGGACGAGATCGGGATGCCCGCCAGCTTCTCCTCGCCGAACACGCCCTTCAGGCCCACGTATTCCATGCGGTCGTTCTCGGGGGTCGAGGTGCCGTGGGCGTTGATGTAGTCCACGTCGTCGGGGGTGATGCCGGCATCCTTGAAGGCGTTGTTCATGCAGCCGATGATCGGGCGCCCGTCGGGGCTGGAGCGGGTACGGTGGAAATTGTCCGCCATCTCGCCGCAGCCCTCCAGCACGCCGAGGATGCGGGCGCCGCGGGCCACCGCGTGGGCGTAGCTCTCCAGCACCAGAGCGGCGGCGCCCTCGGCCATCACGAATCCCTCGCGATTCTTGGCGAACGGGCGGGAGGCCTCGGCCGGCTTGTCGTTGGCGGTGGTGAGGGCGGACAGCAGGGAGAAGCGGATGAGCGCTTCGGGATGCACCGAGCCATCGGTGCCCAGCGACAGCGCCACTTCGGTGTCGCCGCGGCGGATGGCTTCGACGCCGAGCTGGATGGCGGTGGCCCCCGAGGCGCAGGCGGTGGAGAGGGAGATGGGCTGGCCGCGGGTGCCGAACCGGTCGGCGAGGCGGTCGGCCACAGAGCCGAACAGGAAGCGCTCATGCCAGGGGCGGAACTTGCCCGAATCCGCCGCCGCCAGCAGGTCGTGATAGACGATGGGGTAATGGCCGACCGCGTCGGCGAGCTGGCGCCGCTCCGGCCATTCGATTTCCACCGGCGGCACGGCGGCGAACAGGGGGCCGGGAAAATCACCGGCGGCGCCGATGGCAGCCTCGGCGATGGCCTCCTCCACCGCCAGCGTCGCCAGTTTCTCCGACAGGTCGGGAGCGGGCACCCGGTGGTCGAACAGGAAGTCCACGGTGCCGGCGATGGCGGTGCGCATGCCCTCGATGGGGAAGCGGGTGATGGTGTGGATGCCCGATTCGCCCGCCGTCAGGCGCCGCCAATTGTCCTGCTTGCCCTGGCCGAGGGAGGTGACGAGGCCGATGCCGGTGACGACGACGACGGGTCGTCCGAATGTGTCCAGATGCGCCTGCGTCATGTCGCGGCTCCCCAGTGGAGCGTTTTCGAGCGAAGTGGGCACCGGCTCGCTCCGAAAACGCATCGGCAAGATGATCGAGGGTGCGCCCGCCCGAGGCGCCCTCGCATTGGTCCGGCCGGAAAATACGCCGAAGCCGCGCGCAAGGTAAATGCGCGGCATGCCCCGGCCCGTGACCGGCCGCCTCAAAGCAGCGAACGGCCCGGCGCGGGTCGCGCGGGCCGTTCGCGACGGACGGGTGATCCGCCGCCGGTTCCCGTCCGGGAGGACGGGGCGGCGTGGAGCCTCAGGCCTTTTCCACCACGCCGGCGCCTTCGCCGCGCCAATGGCCGACCGCTGTGACCACCACGCGGCTGATGCCGTCGCCGTCGCGTTCCACCGGGTCGCCCGCGAGCGCCGGATAGAGCGCGCCCTTCGACACGCACAGGGCGCCGAGGGCGAGGCCGGCGATGAACTGCGCCTCGAAGCCATGGCCGAGCCGGTTGGCCACCGCCCGCACCGGCAGGCCGGTGGCGGCCAGCGCCTCGGCCTCGGGCGCGGTGGCGCCGCGCGCGCCGGTGGCGCCGGAGATGATGGCGGTTCCCGTCGCGGTGCCGGCGGTGGTCAGCAGGGCGTGCACCTTGTCGCGCACCGCCCCTTCCACCTGCCGCCGGGCCCGTTCCGACCACACGCCGGAGAGCTTGGCGATGGGGGTCGCGCCGCGCGCCTTGGCGTGCTCCGGCGATTCGAGAACCAGGAACGCACCCATGGAGCCGGCGGCGATGCCGGGCTCGGGGGTGGAGAAGACGGGCTGGAACGCGCCCTTCAGGCAGAAGTCGTCGAGGTCGTTCAGAAGCAACGTGTCCTCGCGCTCGGCATTGTAGGCGCCGCCGACGAGGCCGATCTCGCTCTGGCCGGAGGCGATGCGGGCGTAGGCCACGCGCACCGCGTCCACCCCGGCGCTCTCCTCACCCATGAAGGTGCGCGACGAGCCGGTGACCCCGTGCACGATGGAGATGTTGCCGGCGAGCAGGTTGGAGAGCTGCGCCAGCGACAGGGTCGGCCGCAGGTCCGACAGCAGCCGCTCGTTGAGCAGCCGGCCGGGCTCATTGGAGGTGGCAAGGTCGTTGAGGATGGCCGCGTCCACCGCGAAGTCGCGCTCGCCGCCGCCGGCCGCCACCACCATGTCGGTCCGGGACAGGATCTCCGCGTTCTTGGCGATGCCCGCCGCTTCCAGCGCCAGCCCGGCGGCGTAGGTGCCGATGCGCTGCCAGGGCTCCATCTGCCGCTGGTCGCCCTTCTTGGGGATCTGCGAGTCGAAGCTGACCTTGACCAGGGGATGCACCACGTAGGGCGCGAACGTGGTCGCGTCGGTGACCGGCCCCTGGCTCTGTGTCAGGGCGGCCCAGTGGGCGTCGAGGCCCTCGCCCAAGGCGGACACGAGGCCGATGCCCGTGATCCAGACGTCGCGCCGCGCGCCGCGCGCCTCAGGCATCGGTGAAGTCCGCCAGGGGGAAGGACACGTGTTCGGCCACCTTCATCACCACCGCCTTCATCTTGCCCTCGGGCCAGGGCAGCACGCGGAACGTGAGCTCGGCCGAGCAGACGAGCTTGCCCTCAAGGGTGGCCTGGGTGCGGGCCACCACGAAGCCGGAGCCCTCGTGCAGGATTTCGGAGTACAGATCGAGGTTCTGCCCCGGCACCACGAAGGTGCGCAGCTTGCCCTCCTTGACGGTGGCGAGGAAGGGCATCCGGTCGAACCGGTTGCGCGCCAGGATCAGCCAGCCCGTGGTCTGGGCCATGGCCTCGATGAGCAGGACGCCGGGCATGATGGGATAGCCGGGAAAATGCCCCTCGAAGATGGAGCTTTCCTGCGGCACCAGGCCCTGGCAGTGAATTTTCGTGAGCGACGGGTCGATGGTGACGACCCGGTCGATCATCTTGAAGACTTCAGGACGCATCAGCTCCGTCCGACCTCACGCGGCCTTGGCAGCGACCAACTCGTCGATGCGCGCGCACAGGTTCTTGAGCACGAAATATTGCTCGGTCGTGGCCTTGCCGTCGTTCACTTCCTGGGTCCACTGCTCCAGCGGCAGCTTGATGCCGAACGCCTTGTCGATGGCGAAGGCGATATCCAGGAAGTCGAGGCTGTCGATGCCCAGATCGTCGATGGCGTGGCTGTCCGGCGTGATGGTGTCCCGCGGGATATCGCACGTTTCCGCGATGATGTTGGCCACCGTGTCGAACGTGGAAGACATGGACTGACGCCTCTCGTGTACTGGCCGTTCCCCGCCGCACCCGCAATGTGCGGGCGGCGCGCTGCCGACGGCCACGGCCGAGGGTGCGGCCGGTCTGGCCCTGGGATGAGTTGACGGCCCCTATAGCGAACGCTGGCGGAGGTTTCAATGGTCCGTCCGGCAGGTGTCCGCCGGACCCTGCGTCAACCGATCCCTCCGCGTCCGTGTGTCATCGCACGCCGCCCGGGCGGCCGCAAGCGCCGCGCTGGGCTTGCCGCCGGGCGGTGTGGTCAGATCGGCCCCTGGAAGGTGTTGCACTGCTGGGTGGAGCCGGTCTTCAGGCCGCGCGTGAACCAGGCGACGCGCTGGCGCGATGAGCCGTGGGTGAAGCTGTCGGGCACCGCATAGCCCTGGGACTGCTTCTGCAGGCGGTCGTCGCCGATGGCGCTGGCGGCGTTGAGCGCCTGTTCCACGTCGCCTTCCTCCAGGATGCGGTAGCGCGCGTTGGCATGGTAGGCCCACACCCCGGCGAGGCAGTCGGCCATCAGCTCCACCCGCACCGAGAGCGCGTTGGCCTCCGCCCGCGAGCCGGCGCGGGCCTGGGCCTGCTGTACCTTGGGCAGGATGCCGATGAGGTTTTCCACGTGGTGGCCCACCTCGTGGGCGATGACGTAGGCGGAGGCGAAGTCGCCGCCGGCGTTGAAGCGGGTCTTCATTTCCTGGAAGAAGGAGAGGTCGAGATACACCTTCTGGTCCAGCGGGCAGTAGAACGGGCCCATGGATTTCTGCGCGCCGCCGCAGGCCGAGCGGGTGGAGCCGGAGAACAGCACCAGCTTCGGGTCCTGATAGGTCCGCCCCTCGGCGCGGAACAGGTCGGTCCACACGTCCTCGGTCTGCGCCAGCACCTTGGCGGCGAAGGCGCCGAGCTGGTCCTTGGGGGCGCCGGGGCTGGCGCCCTGCGGCGCGGTCTGGCGCGGCGGGGCATATTGCTGCTGCTGGCCGCCGCCCATGCCGTTGATGGCCTCGAGGCCGCCGATGAGCACCGCCGGATTGATGCCCAGCGCCCAGCCGATGATGCCGACGATGATGAGGGTGCCGATGCCGAGCCCGCCGCGTCCGCCGGGCATCTGGAAGCCGCCGCCGCCTTGGCCGCGCCGGTCCTCCACGTTGTCGCTGGAGCGGTAGTCTTCCCAACGCATCGGCTCGCCTCCTGCGCGCACCCGGCGACGTCGCGCGGGCCGGCGGCGGCCGGGCGCGGCGCCCTCGCCTTGTGTTACACCGCGCGCCGCGCGCTCACCACCCCCGCCCCGTCGGGGACCCCTCCGGGAGCCGGGGCGGGACGACCGGGATTCGCAGGGGCTTCGATGTTTCGTGCTATGTGCCGGTGGCGAGCCCGGACAGGGGGAGGAAACGCACGATGGCCAAGGGGCGGGGCGCCGGCCCGACGAAGGACCGCGACGCCGACGACGGCTTCGCGTGGCTGGATTTCAGCCGCGAGCGGGCGCTCATGGCGCGGGGCATCCTTCCGGTCGCCGGAGCGGACGAGGTGGGGCGCGGGCCGCTGGCCGGTCCGGTGGTGGCCGCGGCGGTGGTGCTCGATCCCGCCCGCGTGCCCGCCGGCCTCAACGATTCCAAGAAGCTCTCGGCGGCGCGGCGCGAGGCGCTCTACGCGCAGATCTGCGCCAGCGCGGAGGTGGCGGTGAGCCTCGCCCCGCCGGCCCGCATCGACCGCGACAACATCCGCCAGGCCACCCTGTGGGCGCTGGCCCGGGCGGTGGCCGGCCTGCCACGCCCGCCGGCGCTCCTCCTGGTGGACGGCAACGACGCGCCGGAGGTATCCTGTTCAGTCGAGACCATCGTCGGCGGCGACGCGCGGGTGGCCTCCATCGCCGCCGCCTCCATCGTCGCGAAAGTGGTGCGCGACCGGCTGATGACGCAGCTCGGGGCGGCTTTTCCCGCCTACGGCTTCGAGCGGCACATGGGCTACGGCACCGCCGCCCACACGGCGGCATTGCGGACGAACGGGCCGTGCCGCCACCACCGGCGGTCGTTCGCCCCGGTGCGCGCGCTGGTGGCGCCCGCCGGGGAGGCCGGCTGAGGGGGCCGGCCGGCGCGCGGGATGTCGGCGGCGCGTGTGCGCCGCAACCGAAGGGTGTATATGCGGGAGGCTGGCACGGGAGCGGGGGCGATCCGCGCCATCATCGGGATGGATACGGGTCGGGGCTCATGACGATCACGCCAGCGCGTCGCGCCTTTCTGGCGGCGGTGCTCATTTTCTGTGCCGGCCTCGCCGCCAGCTTCGCCGGGCAGCGGCTGGCCCGGCACCTGCTGCATTCGGGGGCGCAGGCGCGCTTCACGGCCGACGCCGCCTCGGTGGTTTCCGACATCGGCCAGCGCCTGCGGGCCCATGCCGAGGTGCTGGTGAGCATGCAGGGGCTCTACGCCACCGTGGGGCGCATCGACCGCGCCCAGTTCCAGCGCTATGTGGACGTGCTGGATCTGGTGCGGCGCTATCCGGGCTTCACCGCATTGCAGGTGCTGCGGCGCGTGTCACCGGAGGACCTCGACGCCTTCGTCGGCGAGGTGCGCGCCGATACCAGCCTGGACGGGCGCGGCCAGGGCGCGTTCGCGATTCATCCGCCCGGCCAGCGGCCGGCCTATTATGTCATCCATTTCATCGAGCCCATGCGCGGCAACGAGGGCGCGTTCGGCTTCGACGTCGGCTCCAATCCGGCCCAGCTCGATGGGCTGGAGCGCGGCGCCGGCACCGGGCGGATCGTCGCCACGCCGCCGGTGAAGCTGGTGCAGGACGCCAGCGGCGGCCTCGGCTTCATCCTGCGCGCGCCCATCTACCGGGTGGGCGTGCCGGTGGCCAATGCCGAGCAGCGGCGTGCCGCCCTGCTCGGCTTCGCGGCGGCGGTTTACCGCCTGAACGACCTGATGCAAGGCGCCCTCGACGCCCGCACCCTCCAGCAGATGATCGTTCGCGTGGTGGATCGCGGCTATGCCAAGGTCTCGTCCGACGGCGTGGTGAGCGCCGCGCCCGAGGATCCGGACGCCGAGGGCACCTTGATGTACGACAGCCGCGAGCCCAACCTGCGGCTGGTGACGCCGGTGGCGTCGGCGCCCATCGGCATCAGTGCCGATCAGTCCCTGGTGGTGGGCGATCGCCTGTGGCGGGTGCAGTTCGCCGCTAAGTCCGGCTCCACCTACGAGGTGGATCGCGCCTTGCCGGACCTGGTGCTGGCCAGCGGCGCCATCATTTCCCTGCTGGCCGGGGTCATGGCCTGGTCGGCGCTGCGGGCACGCCGCCTGTCGGGAGACCTGCACGCTTTGGATGTGGAGCAGCGGGCGCTGGTGGAAAATCCGCTGGCCGGCGTGCTGTTCCTGCGCGGGCGGGTGGTGGCGCGGGCCAATCGCCGGGTGGCGGAGCTGTGCGGCCTGGAGCCGGAGGCGCTGGCGGGGCAGGACATTTGCGCCCTGCTGGCCGACGCCCATGAGCTGCCGGCCTTCCTGAGCGCCCTGGAGGCGGTGGAGCGGGGCGGCACGGCGGGGCTGGAGCTGCAGCTGAAGGGTCGTGACGCCCCGGTGCCCGTGGACACGTTCGGCCGGCCGCTGACGCCGGGCGGGCGGCGCGGCGCCAGCCACACCATCTGGGTGGTGCAGGACCGGACCGACGCCCTGCTGCGCGAAGCCGAGCGCCAGGCCCATGGCCTGGCGTTGAGCGCGGCCAACGCGCGCCTGACCGCCTCGCTGCACGCGGCGGAAACGCGGGCGGGGGAGATCGCCCTGCTCACCGAGCTGAGCGGGGTGCTGCAGTCCTGTCGCGGCATGGAGGAGGTGTTCCGCTCGGTGCAGACCTATGCGGTGCGCCTGTTTCCCGGCGAGGCCGGGGCGCTCTACGTGCTGAACGCGGCGCGCGACCAGGTGGTGCGCGGCAGCCGCTGGGGCCAGCCGGTGATGGATGTCGCCGCCTTCGCGCTCGACGAATGCTGGGCGCTGCGGCGCGGGCGGGTGTTCCCGTCCTCGGACGCGGCGCGCGGGCTCACCTGCACCCATGTCGCCGCCGGCGCGCGCCATGCGACCGAGGTTCCCGCCGCCGGCGGGATGGAAGAAGTGCCGGCCTATGTGTGCCAGCCCCTGTTCGCGCAGAACACGCTGCTGGGCCTGCTCTATCGCGAGACGCCGCAGGCGCTCGGCGGCAGCGCGGCGCAGCTCGCCACCATGCTGGCCGAGCAGGTTTCCCTCGCCATCGCCAATATCGAGCTGCGGGAGCAGCTGCGCGGGCAGGCGCTGCGCGATCCGCTCACCGGGCTCGGCAACCGCCGCTACCTGGAGGGCGCCTTGATGCTGGAGGGCGCCACCGCCACCCGCGCCGGCCGGTCGCTGGCCCTGGCGCTGCTGGATCTCGACCATTTCAAGCGCATCAACGACACTCACGGCCATGAGGCGGGCGACGCGGTGCTGCGCGCCATGGGCGAGGTGCTGAAGGAGCGCACCCGCGTCACCGACATCGTCGGCCGCTATGGCGGCGAGGAATTCTTGGTGCTGCTGCCCGATACCGGCCTCGACGGCGCCATCGCCGTGGCCAACCACCTGCTTACCGCCGTGCGCCGCCTGAAGGTGCTGTGGCCCGGCGGGGTGCTGGAGGGCATCACCGCATCCGTCGGCGTCGCCGTGTTCCCGTCCCATGTGGAGCGCACCGAGGATCTGGTTGCCGCCGCCGACGCCGCGCTCTATCGCGCCAAGAGCGCCGGGCGCGACCGCATGGAGATGGCTCGGCGCCCGATGCCGGACGAGCATGTGCCCGCCGGCCTGTGAGGGAGAAACCCATGCGCCGTCCCGACAACACCTTCAAGCACGCGCTTCACGCCGGGCGTCAGCAGCTCGGCCTGTGGTGCTCCATTCCGAGCGCCCTCACCGTGGAGGCGGTGGCCGCCTCGGGCTTCGACTGGCTGCTGATCGATGCCGAGCACGCGCCCAATGACGTGGCCGACATCCTGGCCCTGCTGCAGGCCACCGCCACCGGCAGCGCGCACCCGGTGGTGCGGGTGCCGTGGAACGATGCGGTGATGATGAAGCGGGTGCTCGACCTCGGCGCCCAGAGCGTGCTGGTGCCCATGGTGCAGAGCGCCGAGGAGGCGCGGGCGGCGGTGGCGGCCACCCGCTATCCGCCCCACGGCGTGCGCGGCTTCGCCGGCAACGTGCGGGCCACGGGCTTCGGCCGCTTCTCCGACTATTTCACCCGGCACGAGGCGGAAATGTGCGTGCTGGTGCAGGTGGAGACGGTGGAAGCGCTGGAACGGGTGGAGGAGATCGCCGCCGTGGAGGGCGTGGACGGCGTCTTCATCGGGCCCGGCGACCTGTCCGCCTCCATGGGGCTGCTGAACCAGACCCGCCATCCCAAGGTGGTGGAGGCCGTCGAGGCGGGCCTGCGCCGCATCCGCGCCGCCGGCAACCGGCCGGGCATCCTCGCCAACGATGCCGCGCTGGCGCGGCGCTACATGGCGGCAGGGGCGGCATTCACGGCGGTGGGCATCGACATCATGCTGCTGGTGCGCGCCGCCGACGAGCTGGCGCGCCAGTTCAGCACCTGACACTGTCCGCGCCTGACGCCGCCGGCGCGCCTCATACCATCGGCCCCGGTCTTCGACCGGTGCCAAGCGGGTCCGCTCAACCGCCGCGCGCGCTTGGCCAAAGGCCCATGAGGCACGCCCACGGCACGCCCACGGGCCTTTGCTCTCAGCCCTTCAGCGCGCGGCGGATCACCTTGCCGGTGGTGGTGAGCGGCAGCTCGCTCACGAAGCTGATCTCGCGCGGATATTCATAGGCGGCGAGGCGGGTGCGCACGAACGCCTGGATGTCCGCCACCAGCGCCTCCGACGGCGCATAGCCCGGCGCCAGGACCAGCACCGCCTTGACGATCTCGGTGCGCAGCGGGTCGGGCTTGCCCACCGCCGCCGCCAGCGCCACCGCCGGATGGCGCAACAGCACGTCCTCGATCTCGGCCGGGCCGATGCGGTAGCCGGCGGAGGTGATGATGTCGTCGTCACGGCCGAGGAAGTGGAAGTAGCCGTCCGCGTCCCGCCGCGCCAGGTCGCCGGTGAGGAACCATCCGGCCTTGAACTTCTCCGCCGTCGCCTCTGGCCGGTTCCAATAGGAAAGGAACATCACCGGGTCGCCGGCGCGCACGGCGATCTGTCCCATCTCGCCGATGGCGGCGGGCGCGCCCGCCGCGTTCAGCACTGTCACGTCGTGGCCCGGCACCGCCTTGCCGGTGGCGCCGGCGCGGGAGACACCCAGCGCCGCGTTGGAGCCGATGACGTAGTTGCACTCGGTCTGGCCGTAGAACTCGTTCACCTGGAGGCCGAGCGCGGCGCGGCTCCAGTCGAAGGTCTCGGCGCCGAGCGCCTCCCCCGCCGAGCCCACCGTGCGCAAATCGAAGCCGAAGCGGGCCTTGGGCGTGGGCACGGCGCGCATCATCTTGAGCGCGGTGGGAGGAATGAAGGCGTTGCGCACGCCGGCCGCGGCCATCAGCGCGAACGCCGCCTCCGGATCGAACTTGCCGCGCGGCTGCACCACCACCGGCACCCCCAGGGCGAGGGCGGGGAGCACCGTGTTCAGCAGGCCTCCGGCCCACGCCCAGTCGGAGGGGGTCCACATGCGGTCGCCGGCATGGGGCAGGAAATCATGGGTGAAGCGCACCCCGCTCACATGCGGCAGCAGCACCCGATGGCCATGCAGGGCGCCCTTGGGCTGGCCGGTGGTGCCGGAGGTATAGATCATCAGCGCCGGCGTGTCGGGGCCGGTGACGACGCCGGTCGGCCGGTCGGCCCCCTTGGCCACCAGGTCGGCGAAGGCGAGTGCGTCGTCGCGGGCGCCGTCCACATTGACGAGGAGCGTGAGCGAGGGAGAGCGGGCCGCGACCTTGGCGAGGCCGGCATCGTCGGTGACGAGCGCCCGCGCGCCGGAATCCTCCAGCCGGTAGGCGAGGGCCTCCACCCCGAACGCGCCCGCCAGCGGCACCGCCACCGCACCCAGCTTGTAGACTGCAAAATGGGTGGCGAGCACCTCCACCGACTGCGGCAGCAGGATGCCCACCCGGTCGCCGGCGCCGATACCCTGCGCCGCCAGCCCATGGGCGAGGCGGTTGGAGAGGCTGGCGAGCGCCCCATAGGAGAAGGGGGCGAAGCCGCCGTCGGCGGGCAGGTAGAGGGCGGGGCGCTGCGGTTCGGCGGCGGCCCAGTGGTCACAGGCGTGGGCCGCCATGTTGTAGGTTTCGGGCAGGTCCCAGCGGAAGGCGCGGCTCAACCCGTCGTAATCGTGAATATCCGGCAGCATCCGTCGCAGTCCATGCCTCGCCCATCGAAACGGGCGGGCACGCTAGCGGGTCGGCGGGCCCGGGTCCATGATTGGTTTGCGGTGCCGCAAAGGGTTCCGTTGCGGCGCACGCGTCACCCCGGGGCGCCGGCCCGGTCGTGCCGGCTCAGCGCTCGTCGGGCTGGGCCAGCACCAGGGCCCAGTAGACCTTGTATTTGGAATTGGGCGCGTTGGCGCTGGCGATCCCCATGCGGGTCATGCCCGGGGCCAGCATGTTCTTGTTGTGCGAGGGCGAATCGCGCCAGCCGGAAAACGCCTCGGCGAGCGTGTGATAGCCGGCGCCCACATTCTCGACCGCCAGCTTGGCGGAATAGCCCGACGCCTTCATGCGCTGGATGAAGGTGCGCCCGCCCACCTCGTGGGAGAGGTTGTCGGCCCGCGCCATGGCGTTGGCCTGCTCCTGCGCCACCTGGCTCAGGACCGGGTCGAGGGTCACCGGAGTGAGGCCGCGCGCGGTGCGATAGTCGGAGATCATGGAGGCGGCGGCCTCCGCGTCCACCGGTTTCCCGGTCTTGGCGAGGTTGGTGTAGAAGGCGGGCTGATCGTTCAGGTTGGTGTCGGTGGTGCCACAGCCCGCCAGCATCAGGGCCAGGGCGAGGCCGCACCCCACGCGGCGGTAGCTCCAACGGGGGGGAAAGACGGCGCCCGGGAGAGCGCTGAAAGGGGCGCGCATGGCGGCTCCTGCTGACAATGGCGGCCGAACGGGCGGCGGAGCATCCCGGACGAACGCGACGGCCGAGTTCGGCGGACGGACGCGCCGGCCTCGGCGCCCCGCCGGGCGGGCGCTGAGGCCGGCTGGTCTCCTTGTGCGCCCGGCCCGGTGTAGGAGGCGTTAATCCCCCTGGGAGAGCGGCCGCGCCGCCGGGGTCAGGCGCCGTCGGGCAGGGGCCCGGCGCGCGGCGGCACCAGGTCGGCGGGGGCGCGGGTCAGGGCGGCCCAGGGCTGGACCGCCATGCCGATGCCGGCCTCGCGGAAGCGCGCCAGCAACTGGAAGTGCAGGTCGCTTTTCACCGTCAGCGAATAGTCCACGTTCGCCACCACGCAGCGCAGCTCGAACACCATGCCGCCTTCGACGAACTTGGTGAGGAACACCCGCGGCGGCGGCGATTGCAGCACCTGCGGGTGAATGCAGGCGCAGCCCACCAGGATGTCGCGCACCTTCTCGGGATCGGCATCGTAGGCGACATTGACGGAGACGATGACGCGGCCGGTGGTGTTGGCGTGGGTCCAGTTCTTCACCATGCCGGTGATGAGGTCGGTGTTGGGCACGATCACCGAGGCGCGGTCGAAGGTCTCGATCTCGGTGGAGCGCACCGAGATCCGCCGCACATAGCCTTCCTCGCCCTTCACATTGATGGTGTCGCCCACCCGGATCGGCCGTTCCGCCAGCAGGATCAGGCCCGAGACGAAGTTGGACACGATCGCCTGGAGGCCGAAGCCGATACCCACCGAGAGGGCGCCGGCCACCAGGGCCAGGTTCTCCAGGTTGAGCCCCAGCTCGCTCATCGAGGCCACGACGGCGATGATGACGCCCACATAGCCGACGATGGTGGAGATGGAGGATTGCAGCGACGGCTCAAGCCCGGTGCGCGGCAGCAGGGCGGTGGCGATCCAGCGCTGCAGCCCGCGCGCGATGGCCACGCCCACCAGCAGGAAGATCACCGCATAGAGCACGCTCGACAAGGTGATGGTGATGGAGCCGATGCGCACCCCGAAGGTGACGCGCTCGACCGTGTCCATCACGTCGGCGGAGGAGGCGCCCCAGCTGCCGACGATGAGGAAGGCCGCCACCACGAACAGCAGCACCTTGAGCAGGGCGGCGATGATGACGCCGATCAGCTCCAGGTTGGTGGGCTTGAGGCCCAGGGTCTTGGACAGGTGCCGGGCGCGCGGCGTGTCGGCGGCCAGGCCAATGCCGAAGAAGGCGTCGATGAGGCCGTAGAGCACATAGAGGATGCCGAGGATGGCGCTGGCCACCACCACGCGGGCGGCGACGAAGGCGGCGAAGCCCACATAGCCGGTCACCAGGGCGCCGATCAGCAGCGCCACCACCAGCCAGACCAGGAACCGCACCCAGTGCCGCCCCTCGATGGGATGGGGCTGGCCGGCCTTGGCCTCCGTCGGCGGCGCATTCTCGTCCTCTTCCTCGGAGCTGGCGAGGTGCAGCAGGAAGCGGGCGATGAACACGGCGATGAGCAGCGCCATGACGGCGCTGGTGACCACGGTCAGTCCCAGCGGCACGAACAGCACCCGGTGCAGGGCATTGAGCACCGAGGCGATCGCCAGCGTCCACACCGCCCACGAGAAATAGCGGAAGGTGATCATGGCGGCGCGGTCGGAGATGGGCGGCATGCGCCGCCAGGGCTCTCCGGGCGCCAGCATGGCCCGCGCCGCGCCGGTGCCGATGGCCTTGATGATGACGGCGAGGGCGATGCCGTGCACCAGGTCTTCCGCCCGTGGCGGCACCAGGGAGAAGGTGTCGATCAGCGCCACGCCGAGAATGGTGGCGAGCGGGGCGACGGTGGCCTCCAGCAGCAGCACCTTCAGCGCCTCGCGCGCCGAGCGCAGGCGGCCGAAGGTTGTCCCGTCCGGCGGCGGCGGGGTGCGCAGGCGGGCCCGCACCCAGCGGCCGCCGATCACCACCAGAGTCACCACCAGGAACGTTCCGGCGAGGATGCCGGTGAGCGCCAGCGGCTGCTGCTGCCGGGCGGCATAGCTGCTCCAGTCGCTCACCAGCAGCTGGGTGGAGTGGGCCTCGGCGCCAATGGCGGCGACCGCCGCCGTCCACAGGCTGGGGTCGAGGATGGAATCGGAACGCTCGAACAGCTGGCTGGTGAACATGGCCCGGCGCCGGGCGCTGATGCGGTCGGTGGCCTGGGTGCCACGATCCGCCAGGGTCCGCACCGGCACCAGCACCGCATCCAGCTCGGCGACCACCTTTTGCAGGCGCTCGCGGTCGGCGGTGACCGCCGGGTCCTCGGGCGGGGCGCCGTCGCCGGGCTTGGCGGGAATGGACTTCAGGCGCGCCCGCGCGTCGGCGAGGCGTGGGCCGATCTCCTCGGCGAGCTGCTGCAGGTCGCGGCGGACCGGGTCGAGGCGGCCCCGCAGGTCGTCGAGATCGCCGGAGCGCAGCCCGTCCACCGACAGCGCCGCTTCCAGGGCGTCGAGGGCGGCGCGATGGCTCTCGATCTTGTCGCGGGCGGCCAGCACCACCGGGTCCGGCGGCAGGGCCGCCGGCTTCGGCGCCGGCGGTTCCACGCCGGGCGTGGCCGGAGGCGCGTCGGCTCCTTTGGCCTCGCCGATGCCCTTGGCCTCGCCGGCCTTGGCGGCGCCAGCATGGGGCGCGTCGGCGGCGGGCGCCTGTTGGGCGACGGCGAGCGGGCCCGCCGCGAGCGCGGCGGCCCACAGCACCAGCGCGGCGATCAGCACCTTCGAGTTCGGCAAACGCATTCCCTCACCTCCGAGCCGGCGTTCCTGTCGCGGGAACGCGGCAGACTCAAGGCGGCAAACCGTCCTGACGCCGCGTATGCGGCGAGGATCGGCGGCGCGACAAAATTTCTGGCGTCGGCGCGGCGGTTGCCGCTAAGTCGGGAGGTGCCGGACCCGCCCCCATGCCCGGCGTGCAGTGAGGTTCTCCTTGATGACCCAGGCCGTTCCCGTCAAGCCCGCTCCGACCGATCCCGCCGGGCCTGACCCGGTGGGACTTGCCGCCGCGCTCGTGCGCGCGCCCTCCGTGACGCCCGACGCGCGGGCGGCCCTGGAGATCGTGGCGCGGCACCTGGAGGCGGCGGGCTATCGGGTGGAGCGGCTCGACTTCGCCTCCGACGGGGTGCCGGTGGTCAATCTCTATGCCCGCATCGGCACCGAGGGGCCGAACCTGTGCTTCGCCGGCCATGTGGACGTGGTGCCGGTGGGCGACGCGGCGGGCTGGACCCATGGCCCGTTCTCCGGCGAGATCGTGGACGGCTACCTGTACGGCCGGGGGGCGGTGGACATGAAGGGCGCGGTGGCCGCCTTCCTCGCCGCCGCTTTGCGCCACGGGCGGCCGGCGAATGGCTCGCTCTCCTTCCTCATCACCGGCGACGAGGAGGGGCCGGCCCTCGACGGCACGGTGAAGGTGGTGGAGTGGCTGGCGGCGCGGGGCGAGAAAATCGACCATTGCGTGCTCGGGGAGCCCACCAATCCGGCGGCGCTCGGCGATGCCTTCAAGATCGGCCGCCGGGGCAGCCTGTCCGGCATCGTGACCGTGACGGGCGTCCAGGGGCATGTGGCCTATCCCCACCTCGCCGACAATCCGGTGCCACGCCTGGTGCGTCTGGTGGCGGCCCTGACCGGGGCGCCGCTCGACGCCGGCTCGGATTTCTTCCCGCCGTCCAATCTGGAGGTGGTGGCGCTGGAGGCGGGCACCGGCGCCTTCAATGTGATTCCGGCCGAGGCCACCGCGCGCTTCAATGTGCGCTTCAACGACTATTTTTCCCTGGCCAGCCTCAAGGCGGAGATCGCGCGCCGGCTCGATGGCGCGGGAGAGCCCTATGGGATCACCTTCCCGCCGGGCGCGAGCGAGAGCTTCATCACCGCGCCGGGTCCGTTCGTGGACATCGTCGCCGACGCGGTGGAGGCGGTGACCGGGCGGCGGCCGGAGCCCTCCACCTCCGGCGGCACATCGGATGCGCGCTTCATCAAGGACCTGTGCCCGGTGGTGGAATTCGGCCTGGTGGGCCGGACCATGCACAAGGTGGACGAGGCCACGCCGGTGCAGGACATCGAGGACCTGCGCGCCATCTATAGCCAGATCATCACGCGCTATTTCGCGCAGTTCGCCTGACCCCGCCGGAGAAACCCAGAATGAGTGTTGCCGAAACCGCCTTTCGTCTTGATGTGAACGGCCGCGACATCGCGGTGCGCGCGCTGGCCGGTTCCGCGCCGGGGGTGCTGTGGCTCGGCGGCTTCAAGTCCGACATGACCGGCACCAAGGCGGAGCGTCTGGCCCAGCTCGCCGCCGCCCGTGGTCAGGCTTATGTGCGCTTCGATTATTCCGGCCACGGCGCCTCCGCAGGCGCCTTCGAGGACGGCACCATCTCCCAATGGCTGGAGGAGGCGGTGGCGGTGTTCGAGCGCTGCACCCAGGGCGACCAGGTGGTGGTGGGCTCGTCCATGGGCGGCTGGCTGGCGCTGCTGCTGGCGCGGGCGCTGGCGGCGAAAGGCGAGACGCGCCTCAAGGCGCTGGTGCTGGTGGCGCCGGCGGCGGACTTCACCGAGACCCTCATGTGGGCGCGCTTTCCCGCCGAGGTGCAGAGCGAGATCACCGTCACCGGCCGTTTCCTGAAGCCCACGCCATATGGTGGGGAGCCCTATGTCATCACCCGCGGCCTGATCGAGGACGGGCGGCGCCACCAGATCCTGGGCGCGCCGTTCGCGGTGGGATGCCCGGTGCGCATCCTGCAGGGGGCGCAGGATGAGGAGGTGCCGTGGGAGCACGCCATGCGGCTGGTGACCTGCCTTTCCGAGGACGACGTGGTGTTTTCCCTGGTCAAGGACGGCGACCATCGCCTGTCCCGGCCCGAGGATCTGGAGCGGCTGGCGCAGGTGGTGTGCGAGTTCCTGTGAGGGCGCGGCCGGCGCCCGGGTTGGGCGCTGGCCGGTTTGCTCAGGCTTCAGCCGGCGTCGCTGCCTCGGCCGGTTCCGCCGACCACGCCGGCATGCGGGCGATGAGGTAGCGATAGGGGGCCAGGAACACCGCGACCATGGCGAGCTTCACGGCATAGTCCGCCACCGCCCAATTGGTCCAGGGCAGGTCCGTGCCCGAGAACGCCAGGCTGAAGAACACGACGGTGTCGATGGCCGAGGACAGGCCGCCCGAAACCGCCGGCGGCAGCCACCACGCGCGCTGGCGCAGGGTGTTGAACACGGTCGCATCCAGCAGCTGGGCGACGATGAAGGCGGTGCCGGAGGCGAGCGCGATGCGCGGGGTGGCCAGCAGCGCCGAAAGGGCCAGCGCCAGGGCGAAGCCGGCGTAGATCACCTGCCGGGTGCGCACCAGCCCGAGGCGGCGGTTGGTGAGGTCGTTCACCAGGAAGGTGAAGGGATAGGTGAAGGCGCCGTAGGTGAGATAGTCCTGAAGGCCGAACGGGGCGAACGGAATCTGCACCAGGATGTTGGCGGCCAGAACGGCCGCGCACATGGCAAAAACCGCGAGCGCGAACGCCCGCGGTTCAGAACCCACCAGACGCGTGGTCGGGGACATCAGGCGGCGGGGGCCGCTTCCGCGCTGACCTGCGCCTTGGCGATGAGGCGCTTGAGCTCCAGCGCGCGGGGCGACAGCTCCTCGTCGCGGGCCTTCTTCAGGAAGGCGTCGAGGCCGCCGCGATGGTCCACGCTCTTGAGGGCGTTGGCCGAGATGCGCAGGCGGATCGAGCGGTTGAGGCTCTCGCTCTGAAGCGTCACGTTGCACAGGTTCGGCAGGAACCGGCGCTTGGTCTTGCGGTTCGAGTGGCTCACGAGGTGGCCGGTCAGCACCGCCTTACCGGTCAGATCACACCGCCGGGACATGGCAGAAGTCCTTCTTCGTCGTTCTTGGCGCAGGCAACGCCATGTGGGCAGCAGGCCTCCTGTCTGGAGTCGCGCCCCGATGGCACTTACCCGCCGGATCGGGAAGCGGCTCCTATAAGGGGGAGCCGCCCCGCCGTCAAGGTCAGGGCCCGGAAACGGTGTCGGGACGCCGCTTTTCCGGGCTTTCCGGGGTCCGAGATCCGCGCCGGTGTTTCGAGGGGGAGACGGGGGAATCGCCGGACACGCCGCGTCGGGATCAGGGAATCGCGCCGAGGGTGGGCGCGAAAGGCCAGCCGCGCGCGTCACCGCGCATGGTCGGCCTCCGCCGGTGAATCCGCTCCGTGGCGGGCCCGTGCCGGGGCGGCGCGCACGCCCGGCGATCGCCGGTCCGCACGGGCGGAACAGGCGCGCGGCCGGGTTCGGGGATCGGCGGCGGCCGGGCGGGCGTGGCGCCCTACGGGTTTCCTGCACCCGGGGGCGGCCGGGATGGCCGTTCAGCGGCGGCCCTGGCCCAGGAAGGTTTCGGCGAACCAGCGCTCGAGGGTCATGGGCGGCTCCGCCGGGGCCTCGCCCACGTTGGCGGGGGGCAGGCCGGCTTGCCCCACCACCGGCGGCGGCCGGTCGTCGGGCACCGTCTCCGGCGGCGCCAGGGTGCCACCGGGGGCGCCATAGCCGAAGCCGCCGAAGCCGGCGGTGCGCGGCCCGCCGGGCAGCTCCGCCATGGGCACGCCCTGGTGCGCCACCTTCATGTAGCGGCTCCAGATTTCCACCGGCAGGTTGGCGCCGGACGCTCTCTTGGTCGGCGAGGAATCGTCGTTGCCGAGCCACACCGCGGTGACGAAGCGGGCGGTGTAGCCCACGAACCAGGCGTCGCGATAATCCTGCGAGGTGCCGGTCTTGCCGGCGGCCTCCCAGCCCGGCAGGTCGGCCCGGCGGGCGGTTCCGGTGATGAGGGTCTCGGTGAGCATGTGGTTCATCATGGCCGCATAGGCGGGGTCCATGACGCGCCCGGGACCGGAGCCGGAGCGCTGGTAGAGCACCCGGCCGTCGGCTTCCTTCACCGTGTCGATGACATAGGGGATGACACCGATGCCGCCGCTGGCGAAGGGCACGTAGGCGCCGGCCAGTTCCAGCACCGACACCTCCGATGTGCCGAGCGCGATGGAGGGGTTGGGGTCGAGCGGCGAGGCGATGCCCAGCCGGCGGGCGGTGGCCACCACCGCCTTCGGCCCCACCTCCAGGGCGAGCCGCACCGACACGGTGTTGAGCGACAGCGCCAGCGCGGTGGTGAGCGTCACCGGGCCGCGATAGTCGTGGGTGGAATTCTCCGGTTTCCAGCCCTTCAGCTGGATCGGCCCGTCCTCGCGGATGGTGTCGGGGGTCAGGCCGGCTTCCAGCGCGGTGAGATAGATGAAGGGCTTGAAGGCCGAGCCCGGCTGGCGGCGGGCGGTGACCGCGCGATTGTACTGGCTTTCCTGATAGGAGCGTCCGCCCACCAGGGCCTTCACCGCGCCATCGGTGTCCAGCGACACCACCGCCCCCTGGCTCACGCCGAACTTGCCGCCCGACTTGGCCAGGGTCTCTTCCAGCGCCTTTTCGGCGGCCTGCTGCAGGTCCGGCACGATGGTGGTGCGCACGTTCACGTCGCCGGAGAGCGGGCCGACATAGGAATCGAGCTGCTCCATCACCCAGTCGGCCACGTAGCCCATGGAATCGGGGGTCTTGGCGCGGGCGAGCTGGGCCGGCTTGGCCAATGCCGCCTGGGCCATCTCCGGGGTGATCATGCCTTGCTGGCGCATGGCGGCCAGCACCAGGGCGGCGCGCGCCTGGGCGCCCTTCAGGTTGCGGGTGGGCGCAAGGCGCGAGGGCGAGTTCACGAGGCCGGCCAGCATGGCGGCCTCGGCCAGCGTCACCTGGCGGGCCGACTTGCCGAAATAGCGCTGGGCGGCGGCTTCCACGCCATAGGCGCCGGCGCCGAAATAGACCCGGTTGAGATAGAGGTCGAGGATCTCGTCCTTGCTGAACTTGGTCTCCAGCCACAGCGCCAGCACCAGTTCCTGGACCTTGCGGGAGGCGGTGCGCTCCTGGGTGAGGAACAGGTTCTTGGCCAGCTGCTGGGTGAGGGTGGAGCCGCCCTGGCGCAGCCGGCGCGAGGTGAGATTGGTGACGAGCGCGCGGGCAAGACCCTCCGGGTCCAGGCCGAAATGGCTGAAGAAGCGCTGGTCCTCGATGGCCACGAACGCCTTGGGCAGGTAGGGCGGCAGCTCGCGGATGGGCACCGCCACCCCGCCCATGTCGCCGCGTACCGCCAGCGTCTTGCCGTCGGCCCCCTGGATGGTGACGGTGGGCGGACGCTTGGGAATCATCAGCGTCTGCATGGGCGGCAGCTTGGACGCCTCGTAGGCGATGACGCCGATGATCGCGATCACGCCCCAGACGGCGAGGATCAGGCTCCACTTGAAGAGCATCCAGACCAGCGAGCGGCGCCGGCGGCCGGGCCGCCCGCCCTCGGGGGCCGGCTTGCGCGGCTTCGGTGCGCCGCGGCTGTGGTCGCGCGTGGCCAGCTCCGGCTCTCCTCTGCCGTCCCGCGCCGAAAGCTCGGGCGCCAGGATTTCAGGCGCGCGGCCCCGGGCCGGCGCCGGCGAATCGGCGTCGTGGCCGGGGCGCGGCCGGTTCAGCGGGGGGATGCGGTCGAAGCGGTCGCCTACCGGCTCCTTGCGGACGGGGCGGGGCTTGCCGCGCGCGGTGGGCGCGCCGACGGACCGGTCTTCGGGGGAGAGACGGATGTCGAGCCCGGTGTCCGGGCGCTCCATGGACGGATCGCGTCGCGTTTCCTCACCGTAACCTCGCGTCGCCATCGGCTGTCCTGTCGCTCCGCCGCTGAGCACTTTCGTGCGCTTCGCTGTCCCTTCCACCACTCAATTGGGGCGAAAACGGCGGCGACGGAGGCTCTCCCCCGTCTTTCCGTCCCGCGGTCCGGCCGATCCTGGCGGGTCGGCCGTGAAGGGCGGGTTAAGGGCGGGCGCGGCCGGCCCGGGGCGCAGGTGGCCCGACGCCGGCCGCGCGGCGACTCAGAACGGGCAGATGTCCCAGAAGCCGGAGGTGCGCGCCGGCGAGGTGTAGAACCAGCACATGCCCGGCTGGGGCGGCGTGCCGGCCAGGCTGACCGCGGCCGCGCCGGCGATGAAGCCGATGGCGGCGCCGGCGGCGATGGCGCTGCCCGGCGTCCAGGTGCGGCGCGGCTGGATCACCACCACATGCGGCGGCGGCGGCCGCCAGCCCGGCGGACGATGGACCGGCGGCGGCCGGTGCGGGGGCGGGCGATGCGCCGGCGGACGGTGGCTCGGCGGGCGATGCGCCGGCGGACGGTGGCTCGGCGGGCGATGCGCCGGAGGCCGATGCGCGGACGGGGGCGGGGGGCGGTGCGCGGACGGTGGCCGGTGCGCGGCGGGCGGGCGGCCGCTGCCCTGCCCCTGGGGGGGGCGCTGCGCGGCCGCCGGGTCGGGCATCGCCACCGGCGCCGCAAGGCCGATCACGAACGCCGCCAGCAGGCCCAGCGCCTTGGTCTTGATGAAGAATCTCACGATGGTTCCTTGCCGTCAGGTGAACGGGGCCGGTTCGAGGACAAGCGTTGTGCACCCCATTGCCTTGCCGCTTGGTGAATCCCGGGGCGGCGCGGGCGGACAGGCGGCGCAGGCTCGGCGCGCGGGAATCGCATGTGTCGTCATGTCGCCCCCTCGCTCGCGGGCGCCGATTGCGCTATTCATGAAAACTGCGATCCCGCACGCCAGATTCAGATCGACTACATGCCCGTCATCCGCACTCCGAAAGCCCATCGCGTCATCGGCGAACCGTTCGAGGGGCAGAAGCTCAAGGCCGAGGTTCGAGAGATCGCCAAGGCGCATCAGGGCAAGAGTCTGGAGTTGCGCAACGCCGTTGTCGCCTACCTGAAGAAGGCCATGCAGGAGGCGCGGGACGAGGCCGAGCGCCTGCTCATCGAGGACGGCTGCGGGCGCTGCTGCGCCATGCGCCTGTCGGCGTTCCAGGATGCCATGATCGCCAGCGCCTACGAGGTCGCCACCACCGTCCTCTACCCGGCTGACAACCCCTCCCGCTCCGAGCGCATGGCCATTGCCGCGGTGGGCGGCTACGGGCGTGGCATGCTGGCGCCGGGCTCCGACACGGACATCCTGTTCGTGCTGCCCTACAAGCAGACCGCCTGGGGCGAGAGCGTGGCCGAGGCCATTCTCTATATCCTGTGGGATCTCGGGCTGAAGGTGGGCCACGCCACCCGCTCGGTGGACGAGTGCCTGCGCCAGGCGCGCGCGGATTTCACCATCCGCACCTCCATTCTGGAGGCGCGGTACCTGGCCGGCGACGCGGCCCTGTTCCACGACCTGGAGGAGCGCTTCGACAAGGAGGTGGTGGAGGGCACCGCCGCCGAGTTCGTGGCCGCCAAGATGGCCGAGCGCGAGGAGCGCCTGCGCCGCGCCGGCCAGTCGCGCTATCTGGTGGAGCCCAACGTCAAGGACAGCAAGGGCGGCCTCAGGGACCTGCACACCCTGTTCTGGATCGCCAAGTACGTCTACCGGGTGCAGACCACCAGCCAGCTGGTGGCCAAGGAGGTGTTCACCCGCGAGGAAGCGCGCCTGTTCACCCGCTGCGAGGACTTCCTGTGGTCGGTGCGCTGCCACCTGCACTTCCTCACCGGTCGGGCCGAGGACCGCCTGTCGTTCGATGTGCAGCGCGAGATGGCGCAGCGCCTGGGCTACACCGAGCACCCCGGCCAGCGCGACGTGGAACGCTTCATGAAGCACTATTTCCTGGTGGCGAAGGACGTGGGCGACCTGACCGCCATCCTTTCCGCCGCCCTGGAGGAGCGCGAGGCCAAGCCGGTGCCGGGCCTGCGCGGCATGGTGGAGCGCTTCCGCGCCGGCTCGCGCCGGGTGACGCTGAAGGAAACCCCCGACTTCATCCTGGACCATGACCGGCTGAACGTGGCCGACCCCGACGCCTTCAAGCGCGACCCGGTCAACCTCATCCGCATCTTCCACGTGGCCGACAAGCGCAACCTGGCATTGCACCCCGACGCCATGCGGCTGGCGGCGCGCTCGCTGGCGCTGATCGACGCCAAGCTGCGGGACAATCCGGAGGCCAACCGCCTGTTCCTTGAGGTGCTGGCCTCCCGGAACGCGCCGGAAACCGTGCTGCGGCGCATGAACGAAGCCGGCGTCCTCGGCCGCTTCCTTCCCGAATTCGGGAAGGTCGTGGCCATGATGCAGTTCAATATGTACCACCACTACACGGTGGACGAGCATCTCCTGCGCTGCATCGGCATCCTTTCCGAGATCGAGCACAGGACCAATCCCGAGAACGGCCTCGCCAACGAGCTGATGGCCACGGTGAAGAACCGCACCCTGCTCTATGTGGCGATGCTGCTGCACGACATCGCCAAGGGCCGGCCGGAGGATCATTCCACCGCCGGCGCCCGTATCGCCCGGCGCCTGTGCCCGCGCCTGGGCATGACGCCGGTGGAGACCGAGACCGTCGCCTGGCTGGTGGAGCAGCACCTGGTCATGTCCACGGTCGCCCAGTCGCGCGACCTCTCCGATCGCAAGACCATCGAGAACTTCGCCGCCGTGGTGCAGAGCCTGGAGCGGATGAAGCTGCTCACCATCATCACCACCGCCGACATCCGTGCGGTGGGGCCGGGCACCTGGAACGGCTGGAAGGCGCAATTGCTGCGCACGCTCTATTATGAAACCGAGCCGGTGCTCACCGGCGGCTTCTCGGAAGTGGATCGCGGCAAGCGCGTCATCGCCGCCCAGAGCCAGCTGCGCCATGCCCTCGCCGACTGGCCGCAGGAGAAGGTCGAGGCCTATCTCGCCCGCCATTATCCCTCCTATTGGCTGCGCATGGACCTCGACGCCAAGCTGCGCCACGCCCGTTTCATCGACGCCACCGAGGCGGCGGGGCAGAGCATCGCCACCCAGATCACCATGGAGCCGGGCCGGGGGGTGACCACGCTGACGGTGCTGGCCCCGGACCATCCCAAACTCCTTTCCATCATCGCCGGCGCCTGCGCGGCGGCAGGCGCCAACATCATGGACGCCCACATCTCCACCACCACCGACGGGCTGGCGCTCGACACCATCGCCATCCGCCGCGCGTTCGAGCGCGACGACGACGAGGAACGCCGGGCCACCCGCATCCGCGAGCAGGTGGAGCAGGCGCTGACCGGCGAGGTGCGCCTGCCCGAGGTGATGGCCCGCAAGCTGCCGAAGGGCCGCCGCACCTTCTCGGTGGAGCCGGAGGTGACGGTGAACAATGCGTGGTCGAATCGCCATACGGTGGTCGAGGTCTCCGGGCTCGATCGGCCCGGCCTGCTGTTCGCCCTCACCAACACCCTGTCGCGGCTCAACCTCAACATCGCCTCGGCGCACGTGGCGACGTTCGGCGAGCGGGCGGTGGACGTGTTCTATGTGACCGACCTGATGGGGGCGAAGATCACCGGCGCGGCCCGCCAGTCCGCCATTCGCCGGGCCCTGATGGCGGTATTCGAAGGCAGCGTCGACGACGAGGAGGCCCCGCGCCGGGTGGCGCGGGCCTGATGCGGGCCGCCGGCGGCGATCACGAAGCGTGACGGCGTGCGGCATGCGATCACGATTTCCGGCCGCCCGGGATCCCTGGCGGTAGCCTTTAGGGCCTTGATGACAGAGCGTTTTTTGGGCGCGGGCAGGGGCACGGCAGCCGCCTGCGGGCTGCCGTGGCGCGCGCCGGCCCATTTTTCGTCTTGCTCCGATGGCCTGAAAGGTGCGAGCAAGTTGCAGCTTTGCCCGAGGCCGTGCGCCGGAGTCCGTCTCCCGCGGTCCCTCGCGCCCCGATCCTCGCCATCCTGCGCGACCCAAGACCGACCATGAGCCCTGACGCCTCGCTGCTCGATATCCCCGGTGACCCCGCCTCCATCCGCGTGGTGGTGGCCATGTCGGGGGGGGTCGATTCGTCGGTGGTGGCGGCGCTGCTGGCACGCGCCGGATATGACGTGGTGGGTGTCACCCTGCAGCTCTACGATCATGGCGAGGCGGCCCACCGCCGCGGCGCCTGCTGCGCCGGGCAGGACATCTACGACGCCAGCGAGGTGGCGCGCACCCTGGGCATTCCCCATTACGTGCTCGATTATGAAAGCCGCTTCCAGGAAGAGGTGATCGACCGGTTCGCGGCAAGCTATGCCTCCGGCGTCACTCCCATTCCGTGCGTGGACTGCAACCGCACCGTCAAGTTCCGGGACCTGCTCGCCACCGCCGAGGAACTGGGCGCGCAGGTGCTGGCCACCGGCCATTATGTTTCGAGCCGGGGCCTCCCCGACGGGCGCCGTGCCCTCTACCGCGCGGCGGAAGAGGCGCGCGACCAGAGCTATTTTCTTTACGCCACCACCGCCGCCCAGCTGTCGCGCCTGCGTTTCCCGCTGGGCGACATGCGCAAGGGCGACGTGCGGGCGCTGGCCGCGACGTTCGGCCTGCCGGTGGCCGACAAGCCCGACAGCCAGGACATCTGCTTCGTCCCCGGCGGCAATTATGCGGAGGTGGTGGCGCGGCTGCGGCCGGAAGCCGCGGAGCCGGGCGACATCGTCCATCTCGACGGCCGCGTTCTGGGCCGGCACCGGGGGGTGATGCATTACACCATCGGCCAGCGCAAGGGCCTCGGCATCGCCAGCGCCGAGCCGCTCTACGTGGTGGGAATCGACGCCGCGCGCGGCGAGGTGAAGGTGGGGCCGCGCGAGGCCTTGCAGGTGCGCGCCATCGTCATGGCCGATGTGAACTGGCTGGGCGACGGCAGCTTCGAGGAGGCCTGCGCGCGGGGCGACGAGGTTCAGGTGAAGGTCCGCTCCACGCGCGCGCCGGCGCCGGGCTATCTGGGCCGGGACGGGGACGACGCGCCCGTGGTGCATCTCGTTCTCGGCGAGGAAGGCGTTGCACCCGGGCAGGCTTGCGTGCTCTACGATAGCGCCGGCGTCGGCGCGCGCCTGCTGGGCGGTGGCACCATCGTCAAGGCCGAGCGCGCGGCGGGGCGGATGGCCGCGGTGGCCTGACGCGTTCCGGCCCGGCCGGACAATGAAGGGGCCGCCCGCGCATCGCGACGGCGTGGCCAAGGGGATGGGGCGGCCCGGGCGAGCGGTTCGGTGTCACGGAAGGGACGAGGCTGGGAGACGGCGAGGATGGCGGTTCAATACGATCTCGAGGGTCAGAAGCGCGCCTATGCCAAATGGGCACCCATCTATGACAAGGTCTATGTGAAGCTGCTGGCGGATGCGCAGCGCAAGGCGGCCACCACCGCCGCCGCCTGCGGGCCGCGCATCCTGGAGGTGGGCGTGGGCACCGGGCTGGTGCTTCCCTACTACCCCCGGTCGGTCCAGGTGACCGGCATCGACCTGTCGTTCGACATGCTGGGCAAGGCGGTGGAAAAGAAGGTGGGGCGCGGGTTGAAGCAGGTGGGCCTGCTCGCCGCCATGGATGCCTGCAACCTCGGTTTTGCTGACGAGACCTTCGACGCGGTCACGGTACCGTTCGTCATCACCCTGGTGCCGGACCCGGAAGGGGCGTTGGACGAGATGTACCGGGTGCTGAAGCCCGGTGGCGAGATCGTGGTGGCCTCCAAGCTCGGCGCCGACGAGGGGCCGGTGATGCATATCGAGCAGGCGCTCGCTCCGCTGGTGAAGAAAGTGGGCTGGAGCATCGCCTTCAAGGCCAGCCGCCTCAAGAACTGGGCGGCCCGCTATCCCGACATGGACGTGGTGGAGATTTCGCCGGTGTTTCCGGTGGGCTTCTTCAAGCTGGTGCGCATCCGCAAGCGTCCGCACGCCTGAGCCTCCGACCGGCTGTCGCGTCGTGCGCAGCCTGCCCCCTTGAGTCCGGGCAGCCACCGGCAGCGGCGCCGCGGGCGGGCGGTCTTGGCAAGGTGCGCATGACGCGAGCCTCTTGACGTCTGCTCCCTGGAGCCGGGCGCCTCGTCCAAGGTGCCTGGGGGCGCGGCTTTTGCGGGCGGCCGGTGGCAGGGTCTTCTGTGCCGGGGCGTATATCCGCTTGGCCGGGGGGGGGGGGCGGCGGATCACCGTCCACCGGCTTCCTTGGGATGACGCTCTGGATTTGGCGCCGTTTTCTTGACAGCAGGGCGCCGGCCCCCCTATAAGCCGGCCTCTAGCCGATGCGCTGCGTCGGCGCGGTGTGGCAGCGTAGCTCAGTTGGTGAGAGCGCCGGATTCATAACCCGGAGGTCGGCGGTTCAAGTCCGCCCGCTGCTACCAAAAGCGTGATGCGCCTCGTCTCTTTTCCGTGGTTAAAAATTGACGCTGGCGGTGCACCTGCGCCCAGCGTGGGCTTCGCTGTCTGGGGATCGCGTCGGAACGGGCGGGGGAGCGGCGGCGCGCCGCTTGGCTTTGACATCAGCCTGTCCGGTTTGCTCGATTAAGTTTCACTTGATTGGCAGAGCAATCCATGGATGCTTGAGGGCTGGCGGAGGCCGCAGATGAGGCCGCAGACATGGCAAGGCTGGCGGGACGGGGCCGAGGATCGAGGCGGCATGCGTCCCTCTCCTCCATCTCCCTCGGCATCCCGTATCGACGGAAGACGGCAGGCTTCCGGAAAAAAGCCGTTGAAAGTAAATCTCTCCTTCCAAACATCGATGGGGAAATAGATAAATATTATTCATATCTTGATATAATAGACGGCAAGGCGGGCGTTGTTCTTACATTTAATGGAATCATGCTTGCCGTGATTGGTATATGGCTTGAGTATATACCATTCAACATAATGCATATGTTGTTGGATATTATATTTATAATGTATCTCATTTCGTCGTATATGATATTAAAAGTGTCAGAATTATATTTTGCAAAATCAAGAGTTGATGTGGGTTTGGAGGCGACTGTCTTATTGAGGCGTGACGCCTGCAATAGGTCCGTGTTTGTGTCCAGGTGTGCAACTTTTTTGATAATATCCGTTTCAGTTCTGCACGGAATTGGGACGTTTATGCTTGTAACGCCAATGTGTGATGCTATTCCAGGGTGTCGCATTTTTTATAGTCAAAAATACTTCTCAAATATCGACTATAAATCGGGTGGCGCAGCGAGCGATTCTGGCAACTGAGCCGATTCCCACGGCACGCTTTTATCCGCCCACGGGCCGGTTGCCGGCGCAATTCGCATGTGTGTTTCCGCGGTGATGGCGAATCGATCTATGTGCGGGGCCTCGGCACGCTTCAGGTTGCCGTGGGAATGGGAGACCGGCCAATGGACTTCATCACCGCAATCAAGACCTGCTTTGCGAAATACGCGGTATTCCAGGGTCGTGCCACGCGCAGCGAGTTCTGGTGGTTTGAACTGTTCCTGGTGCTGGTGGCGCTGACGGTGCCGCTTGCCGTGGTGCTGCTCATGGGGCCGGTGGTGAGCGAGCGTGTGACCATGGATGGGCCGATGGGCCACGGCTGGGGCATGATGTGGGCCTCCGGCGGCCCGGGCATCCTGCCCCACCTCGTCAACCTGCTGCTGTTCCTGCCCGCGCTCGCGGTGACCGTGCGGCGGCTGCATGATGTCGGCCGCAGCGGCTGGTGGGTGCTGATCATGATGCTGCCGGCGATCGGGTTCCTGCTGCTGCTGTTCTGGTGGGTGCAGCCCTCCGAGCCGCGCGACAATGCCTATGGGCCGGCGCCCTATCCCCTGCTGCCCGCCGCCTGAGGCGTGGGACCTCCGTCATCCAGCGGATGCGGCTCGATGTCGCCAGCGAAGAAGTCTGTCGATGCATGCCAGAAAATCGTTTCATCAGCCTCCGGTCGTAATATCGCGGCCGGAGGGATGGGTTTCAAACGGCGACAAGGCCAGCCTGGTGAAATAGTCAGCCTTCCGAGGTCGCGCCACGCGCCACGAGTTCTGGGGGGTTTCTCTATTTGTATGGGCGTTCTGGATCACCTTACTGATCTTGACCGGGGAGCAGGCGATCAGGACCAGGGGGTTGAACTCCAGTCAGCTCAACCGGAGGGTCCAGATTTTGTGGTATAAGTACGACACGGGCCACCTGTCTCATTGACCTCGTTGCTTCTGCCGGCTCCGGCCGCAGCCGTGCGGCGGGTGCGTGATGTGGGCCGCAGCGGCTGATGGCGGATGCTTGCCAGCGCCCCGATGCTTGTCCTGGCCGCGCTGGACGCCCTGCGACCTGTTGTTCCAGACACCATGCAGCTCATGGCGTTCTTGTCGGCGGTTCTGGTGTTGCTGGGCGGTGGCCTGACGCTGCTGTTCTGGTGGGTTCAGCCCTTCCGGCCGGGGGACAACGCCCACAGCCCGGCGCCCGACCCGCCGCTGCCCGCAGGGGCGTGAACGCCGAGGGGCGGATGATGCGCCATCATCCGCCCCTCGCTCGCGTTTGCAAGCCGTCTCGATCAGGTCCCTCAGGTCTCGTCGCGGGTGCGCAGCCACTCCACGATGCCGGAGAAGTCCTTGCCCTCGTTCCCGGCGTCCGCGAAGGCGGTGTAGAGGGCGGTGGCGGCGGCGCCGAGGGCGGTGGCCGCGCCGGCGCTGTCGGCGGCCTCCTGGGACAGGCGCAGGTCCTTCAGCATCAGCGCGGCGGCGAAGCCGGGCTGGTAGCCGCGATTGGCGGGGCTGGTGGGCACCGGGCCGGGCACCGGGCAATAGGTGGTGAGCGACCAGCACTGGCCTGAGGAAGTGGAGGCCACCTCATACAGCGCTTGATGGGAGAGACCGAGCTTCTCGCCCAGCACGAACGCTTCCGACACGGCGATCATGGAGATGCCGAGGATCATGTTGTTGCAGATCTTCGCCGCCTGCCCGGCGCCGGCGCCGCCGCAATGGACGATCTTCTTGCCCATGGCCTCCAGGTAGGCCCGTGCTGCGGCGAAGGCGCCATCGGTGCCGCCGACCATGAAGGTGAGGGTGGCGGCTTCCGCCCCGCCCACGCCACCGGACACCGGGGCATCGACGCTGGTATGGCCGGCGGCCTGCGCCGCCGCGTGGAAGGCGCGGGCGGACTCCACGTCGATGGTGGACGAATCGATGAACAGGGTGCCGGGGCGCGCGGCCGCGAACAGGCCCTCCGCGCCGGTGGTGGCGCCCACCACGTGCTTGCCCGAGGGCAGCATGGTCACCACCACGTCGGCGCTGGCCACGGCGGCCTGGGCGTTCGGCCCAACGGCGACGCCGCGCGCCTGCGCGGCAGCGATGGCGGCCGGCACCAGGTCGAAGCCGGTGACCGTGTGCCCCGCCTTCACGAGGTTGCCGGCCATGGGGCCCCCCATGTTGCCGAGGCCGATGAATGCGATGGTGGCCATGGTTTGTCCTCCCCTTTGGGTTGTTTTCGGCCGCCGGGGCGGGCCGGTTTGCCTGGCTGCCGGCGGTTCCGGCCGGCGCGGGTGCGGTGCGCGTCGTTCTGTCGGCGGCCTGCTCGGCGAAGCCGGGCGGTTCACGCGCGGCGCAGGCCCGGCCCCTCGGGCCGCCACCCCCGCCAGCGGGCGGCGCGCCTCACTGCGCTTCGGCGATCAGCGCGCGCGACACGATGAGGCGCATGATCTCGTTGGTGCCTTCCAGGATCTGGTGAACCCGCAGGTCGCGCACGATCTTCTCGATGCCGTAGTCGGCAAGGTAGCCATAGCCGCCGTGGAGCTGAAGCGCCGCATTGGCGACGTCGAAGCCGGCATCGGTGGCGAAGCGCTTGGCCATGGCGCACAGCTTGGTGGCGTCGGCGGTCTTGGCGTCGAGCGCGGCTGCCGCGCGCCACAGGAAGGTGCGCGCCGCCTCCAGCTCGATGGCCATGTCGGCAAGGCGGAACTGCAGGGCCTGGAACTCGTCCAGCCGCTTGCCGAAGGCGCGGCGCTCGCGCATGTAGGCCAGCGCCTTGTCGAGCGCTGCCTGGGCGCCGCCGAGCGAGCAGGCCCCGATGTTCAGCCGCCCGCCGTCGAGCCCGGCCATGGCGATCTTGAAGCCCTCGCCCTCGGCGCCGAGCCGGTTGGCCACCGGCACCCGGGCGCCTTCCAGGATGACGGCGCGGGTGGGCTGCACGTTCCAGCCCATCTTCTTCTCGTTGGCGCCGAAGGACAGGCCCGGCGTGTCGGCGGGGATGACCAGGGTGGAGACGCCCTTCGGTCCGTCGCTGCCGGTGCGCACCATCACCACATAGATGTCGGCGGCGCCGGCGCCGGAAATGAACTGCTTCTGCCCGTCCACCACATAATGGTCGCCATCGCGCACCGCGCGCGTCTTCAGCGCCGCGGCGTCGGAGCCGGCGCCCGGCTCGGTGAGGCAGTAGGAGGCGAAATGCGCCATGGAGGCGAGCTGCGGCACCCACTGCCGGCGCTGGTCGTCGCTGCCGAAGCGGTCGATCATCCAGGTCGCCATGTTGTGGATGGACAGATAGGCCGAGGTGCCGGGGCAGCCGGTGGCGAGCTGCTCGAAAATGAGGGCCGCATCGAGCCGGCTGAGGCCGGAGCCGCCCACGTCTTCACGCACATAGATGCCGCCCATGCCGAGCGCCGCCGCCGCGCGCAGGGTCTCGATGGGGAAATGCTTGGCCTCGTCCCATGCCACCGCATGGGGGGCGATTTCGGTCGCGGCGAAGTCGCGGGCCATGTCGCGGATGGCGATCTGGTCGTCGGAAAGGGTGAACATGTCAGGCACGCCAGTCGGAAAGGAGGAGGATGGAAGGGCCGTAGGGCGACGAGCGGAACTTGCGGAGGAGCCGGGCATCGGCCGTCACCAGGGGGAGGTCGAACTCCCGCGCGCAGGCGATGTAGACGCAGTCATAGACCGGGTGATTATAGGTGACTGCGATCTCAAGCGCCGTGAAGAGAAGCTCATCCTTATCGACAACAGTATGAATGCAGCCGGGTAGCAGGGAAATAGCTTCCATTCCGGTTCTTGGCAGGAGATCGCCCCGCCACACCTTCTTCCAAATGGCATTTGCCACCTCCCCGAAAAGGAGACGGGGCGCTCTTATTTCTTTTGCGCTCCGCAAGACGATTTCTGCAATATCCGCCTCTTCTTCCTCGACGCACCATTTCACCGCGACGCTGGCATCGACGATGAGCACATCGCTCATTCAAGGCCTTCGTGGATTTCGTCGAGGGTCAGAGGGGGGGACACCTTGAGGGTCTTGGACCGCAGGTAACGTGAGACCGCCACCCGTTCCTCTGGCGTAAAAGGCCGGTTCTTCTCCAAGAGGTTCCGGATCTCCTGCTCCAGGGAGATCCCGTTCCGCTTCGCCCGCTCCCGGTAGACGTTGAGGGTCTCCTCGGGAACGTTGCGGATCAGCACCTGAGCCATGCTCTCCTCCTCGCCCCTGACCGTGCTATCAAAAATGATAGCACGGTCAGGGTTGTGCAAGAAGGAGAGCCGCAATCGGCCTCAGCCCATGGTCGGGATGACGAAGTCGGCGCCGTCCTTGATGCCGGAGGGCCAGCGGGCGGTGACGGTCTTGGTCTTGGTGTAGAAGCGCACGCCGTCCGGCCCGTGCTGGTTGAGGTCGCCGAAGCCGGAGCGCTTCCAGCCGCCGAAGGTGTGGTAGGCGAGCGGCACCGGGATCGGCACGTTGATGCCCACCATGCCCACGTTCACCTTGGAGGCGAAGTCGCGCGCCGCGTCGCCGTCGCGGGTGTAGATGGCGACGCCGTTGCCATATTCGTGCTCGGTGGGCAGGCGCAGGGCTTCCTTGTAGTCCGGGGCGCGCACCACGGTGAGGACCGGCCCGAAGATCTCCTCCTTGTAGATGCGCATGTCCGGGGTCACATGGTCGAACAGGCAGCCGCCCATGTAGAAGCCGTTCTCATAGCCCTGCAGCTTGAAGTCGCGGCCGTCTACCAAAAGCTTGGCGCCTTCCTCGACGCCGATGTTCACATAGCCCTTCACCCGTTCCACCGCCTCGCGGGTGACGAGCGGGCCGAAGTCGGCGGAGGTGTCGGTGGAGGGGCCGATCTTGAGGCTTTCCACCCGCGGCACCAGCTTTTCGATGAGCCGGTCGGCGGTGGCCTCGCCCACCGGCACCGCCACCGAGATGGCCATGCAGCGCTCGCCGGCCGAGCCGTAGCCGGCGCCGATGAGCGCGTCCGCCGCCTGGTCGAGGTCGGCGTCGGGCATGATGATCATATGGTTCTTGGCGCCGCCGAAGCCCTGCACGCGCTTGCCGTTCGCCGCGCCGCGCGCATAGATGTACTGGGCGATGGAGGACGATCCCACGAAGCCGATGGCCTGGATGTCGGGGTCGTCCAGAATGGCGTCCACTACCTCCTTGTCGCCGTTCACCACGTTGAGGATGCCGGCCGGCAGGCCGGCTTCCAGCATCAGCTCGGCGAGGTGCATGGGCACCCCGGGATCACGCTCCGACGGCTTGAGGATGAAGGCGTTGCCGCAGGCGATGGCGGGGCCGAACTTCCACATGGGAATCATGGCGGGGAAGTTGAAGGGCGTGATGCCCGCCACCACGCCCAGCGGCTGGCGCATGGAGTAAAGGTCGATGCCGGGGCCGGCGCCGTCGGAGAACTCGCCCTTCAACAGGTGCGGGATGCCGCAGGCGAACTCGATCACCTCCAGGCCGCGCTGGATGTCGCCGCGGGCGTCGGGGATGGTCTTGCCGTGCTCGCGGGCGAGCAGCTCGGCCAGGGCGTCATAGTCGCGCTGCACCAGTTCCAGGAACTTCATCAGCACGCGGGCGCGGCGCTGGGGATTGGTGGCGGCCCAGGCCGGCTGGGCCGCCTTGGCATTCTCCACGGCGGCGCGCAGCTCGCCCTTGGTGGCCAGGGCGACGGAGGCGATGACCTCGCCGGTCATGGGCTGGAACACGTCCGCCTTGCGCCCGGAGGCGCCCGGCACATGCTTGCCGCCGATGAAATGGCCGATGTCGCGCATAAGCGTGTCCTTCCCGGGTCGATGCGTTTGCAACGCTGTTGTGGCCGCCGCCGGCGACCTTTGTTGGCCGGCACAATGCCCTATCCTTTTGTGCACATAAAGGGCAATCCTTGCACGTACCATGTGCGTGGATCGACAAGGGGGCGGTGGTGGGCACGGCGGATTTCGACTGGTCGGACCTGCGCTTCTTCCTGGCCGTGGCGCGGGCCGGCCGGCTCACGGCGGCGGCGGCGCGGCTGGGGGTGGAGCATTCCACCGTGAGCCGCCGCATCGGTGCGCTGGAAGCCACGCTGGGCGCCAAGCTGTTCGACCGGCGGCCCCACGGCTATGGCCTCACCGCTGCCGGCGAGCGGCTGCTGGCGGCGGCGGAGGGCATGGAGAGCCTGGCGCTGGCCGCCCAGGGCAGCATCGCCGGGGCGGACCTTGGGGTGGCGGGCACGGTGCGCATCGGCGCGCCGGACGGGTTCGGCACCTTCTTCCTCGCCCCGCGCATCGCGGCGCTGGCGCAGATGCACCCGGACCTCGACATCCAGCTGCTGGCCATGCCGCGGCTGTTCTCGCTGTCGAAGCGCGAGGCCGATCTCGCCGTCTCGCTCAGCCGCCCGAAGGAGGGCCGGCTCTATGCCCGCAAGCTCACGGACTACCGTCTCCGGCTCTATGCCGCGCGCGGCTATCTCGCCCGGCGCGGGCCCATCGAGAGCCGCGCCGCGCTTTCCCGCCACGCGGTGGTGGGCTATGTGGACGATCTCATCTACACGCCCGAGCTCGACTACGCGCCCCTGGTGGCCAAGGACCTGCGGGTGCAGGTGAAGAGTTCCAGCCTTGTGGCCCAGCTCACCGCCACCCGCGGCGGGGCCGGGGTGTGCGTTCTGCCCTGCTTCCTGGGCGAACTGTTCGCCGGCGCCGGCGACGACGACCTGGTGCAGGTGCTGGCGGACGAGGTCAGCATCACCCGCACCTTCTGGCTCATCAGCCATACCGACATGCGCGATCTCGCCCGCATCCGGGTGGCGGCGGATTTCATTGCCGGCGAGGTGCACAAGGCGCGCGGCGCATTCCTGCCGGGATGAAGCGCCCCGCGATGTCCAGGCGCCGGAAGCACGCCGCGAAAACCGGCCGGCCAAGGACGCCGCCGTGACGCCGCCGTGAGGGCGGCCCCGGCCCGCGGTTCGACACCTGCTCCTTGGGCGCCATGGCGGCCCGTCCGGGTTGCTCCCGCGCGGTTTGCCCCCGCGCGGGGGCCTACGTCTTCTCCAGAGATACGGCTCGCACTATGGTGGCCCGTCATAGGTTTTGATTCTGGAATTGACTGCGTAGGTCTGGGTGCGGGATGATCTGCGCTCCTCGCAGCATGGTTGTACTGTCGGGGTTTTGCATGGCGACACCTAATTTGTTTGTGCTCGGCGCGGGAAAGTGCGGCACTACGTCTCTTTATCGTCTGCTGAAGCGGCACCCGGATATCATGGCATGCACCCCAAAGGAGCCGACTTTCTTTTGCAGCTACTTCCAGGTGGTGCGGGACCCTGTCGGGTATTTCAACTTGTTCGATGGAAGCAAGCGGTACCGGGTGGATGCCTCCCACGCCTATCTTTCAAATCCCGAGACGCCGCCCCTGCTGCGGGACCTGTTCCCTGACGCGAAGTTCCTCATCTGCCTGCGGCAGCCCAAGGCGCGGGCCCACTCCCTTTTCCAGCACATGAGGCGCGTCCTTCACGAGGACGGACGTCCGCTGGAACTGGTCGAGAGCTTTCATCGCTGCCTGCAGCTGGAGGCGGAGCGGTTCCAGTCCCCGGAGTTCTTGTCGCAATGCCGGCAATATTTCTGGAATTTCATGTATATGCGCTCCTCTGTCTATGATGTGCAGATGGAGCGCTATTTCAGCTTGTTTCCCCGAGATCGTTTCCTGGTGATGAGCCTCGCGGAAATTCAGCAGCATCCAGATCGCATCATGGGCTCCATCGGAGAGTTCCTCGGCGTCGATCCGGCCGGATTCGGCCCCAGGATGCCGACGTCGAACTTCGCGCCCGCCTATCCCGGGTTTGATCCGGCGTGCGAGGCCCTGATGGAGGCGCACTTCGGTGACCTGACGGCGCGCGTGGACGGCCTGGTCGGCCGCCCGCTGGACTGGTCGCTGTAGGTGCGCATTCTCGGCTGGCAAGCCGCGCCCGCAGCCGTCGCCTGACGGTGCATGGGGCGCCGTCGCCTTAGGCCCTTGGGCCCGAGGTCTTGGCCCGGCTCGATCGAGCGCCGCCCGGCGTCGCGGTGGCGCCTTGCGCTGGAGCGAGGTGTCGCGGCCGCCGCGCCCTCACCGCTGCCGTGGGGGGCACGGGGCGGTGGAATTCCGATTCACCGCCGCCATTCATGAGCGATGAGAGTTGCTTCTCGCCGGCTGTCCAGAGCGCGCCGGCGCAGGGGGCGCTCAATGCCACCGTGCCGCGATCCATTCCCGCTGCAAAGACACGCAGACGCCGGCAAGCGTGCTTCTTCCTCGCTGCCATTTCGGCCGGAAACGAGCTTGAACACCAATCTTCGGATTTTTCTGGAATGCTGGTGGAGCCGAGGGGAATCGAACCCCTGACCTCTGCAGTGCGATTGCAGCGCTCTCCCATCTGAGCTACGGCCCCGTCGCTTGGGAGGCTGCATTTACGCGGCGGCTCCCCTCGGTGTCAAGCGCACCGGGGGGATTTTCAGGTCCCCTGTGGACAGCGCGTCTGCTTGTCCACAGCCCGCGGCATCACCCCTCCGTCGCCGCCTGCGCATCGCCGCGCAGGGCCACATAGAGGGCGGGGATCACCAGCACGGTTAGCGCCGTGGACGATGCCAGCCCGAAGAACAGCGAGATCGCCAGCCCCTGGAAGATGGGGTCGGTCAGGATCACCGCCGCGCCGATCATCGCCGCCAGCGCCGTCAGCAGGATCGGTTTGAAGCGCACGGCGCCGGCCTCCAGCAAGACCGCCTTCAGCGGCCGGCCGGGAGTGCGTGCATGGCGGATGAAGTCGACCAGCAGGATCGAGTTGCGGACGATGACGCCGGCGAGGGCGATGAAGCCGATCATGGACGGTGCCGAGAACGGCGCGCCGAACAGCCAGTGGCCGAACACGATGCCGATGAGGGTGAGCGGAACCGGCGTCAGGATCACCAGGGGCAGCTTGAAGGAGCCGAACTGCGCCACCACCAGGATGTAGATGCCCAGCAGCGCCACGCCGAACGCCGCCCCCATGTCGCGGAAGGTGACCCAGGTGACTTCCCATTCGCCGTCCCACAGCAGCGTCGGCCGGCTTTCGTCATCCGGCTGCCCGTGAAGGGCGATCACCGGCTTCGGCAGGTCGCCCCAGTCCATGGCGTCGAGCGCCGCGTTCACCGCGATCATGCCGTAGACGGGCGCCTCATGGGCGCCGGCGAGGTCCGCCGTCACCATTTCGGCAGCGCGGCCGTTGTGGCGGAAGACGGGGTAGGAGGCGGGCTCGCGGGTCACGCGCACCACGTCGCCCAGTTCCAGCACGCCGCGCCCGCCGGGCACGGCGTTGGCCGGCACCGGGGTGGCCAGGGTGCGCGCGTTCACCTGGTTGTCCGCCTTCGGAAGGGCGAGGCGGATGGGGATGGGCGGCCGGCCGGCGCCGCGGTGGGAATAACCCACCTGGATGCCGCCATGAAGCGCGCGGATGGCATCGTAAACGTCGGCCTGTTCCACCTGGTAGAATTCGAGGTTTTCCTGGTCGATGGCGAGGCGCACCCGTTCGGCCCGGGTGCCGAAGCTGTCGTCCACATCGACGATGAAGGGCACGCTCTCGAACGCCGCGCGCACCTTGGTGGCGACCGCGCGGCGGGTGTCCGGGTCCGGGCCGTAGATTTCCGCCAGCAGGGTGGCGAGCACCGGCGGGCCGGGCGGCGGCTCCACCACCTTGAGCGCGCTGCCGGCGGGCAGCGGCACGGCCCGGAGCCGCTCGCGCAGCTCCAGGGCGATGGCGTGGCTGGTGCGCCGACGCTCGCCCTTGGGGCTCAGCGTCACCTGGATGTCGCCCTGGCGTGGCGCGGTGCGCAGGTCGTAATGTCGCACCAGGCCGTTGAAATTGAACGGCGAGGCCGCGCCGGCATAGGTCTGGACCGCCACCACCTCCGGTATCGGGGCCAGCGCCTCCACCATCTGCTGGAGCGTGCGGTGGGTGTCCTCCACCGCGGCGCCCTGCGGCAGGTCCAGCACCACGTTCAGCTCGGTCTTGTTGTCGAACGGCAGCAGCTTCACCGTGACATGCCCGGTGGAGAAGGCGGAGAGTGACGCCAGCGTCACCGCGCCCACGGCGAGGAGGAAGGTCCAGGCCCGCGCCCGGGTGCGCAGCAGGGGTTCGGCGACCCGGACATAAAGCGCGCCAAGCCGTCCGCCGCCGGCCGCCTCATGGGCGTGGGCCACCGCGGCCCGGGAGCTGGCCGCCTTCAGCATCAGCCACGGCGTCAGCACCACCGCCACGAAGAAGGAGAACACCATGGCGGCCGAGGCGTTGGCGGGAATGGGGCTCATGTAGGGGCCCATCATGCCCGACACGAACAGCATGGGCAGCAGCGCTGCAACCACGGTCAGGGTCGCCACGATGGTGGGATTGCCCACCTCCGCCACCGCCTCGACGGCAGCGTCGTCCCTGCGCCGGCCGTCCTTCATGGCCCAGTGGCGGGCGATGTTCTCGATGACGACGATGGCGTCGTCCACCAGGATGCCGATGGAGAAGATGAGCGCGAACAGGCTTACCCGGTTCAGCGTGTAGCCCATGAGCCGGGAGGCGAAGAGGGTGAGCAGGATGGTGGCGGGGATCACCACCATCACCACCAGCGCCTCGCGCCAGCCGATGGCGACCCCCACCAGCAGCACGATGGCCACGGTGGCGAGGCCCAGGTGGGCCAGCAGCTCGTTGGCCTTCTCGTCGGCGCTCTCGCCGTAGTTGCGGGTGACGGTCATTTCCACGCCGGCGGGGACCATCCGCCCGCTCACGGCGGCGAGCCGGTCCTGCACCGCGCGGGCGATCTGCGTGGCATTGGTTCCCGGCCGCTTGGCGATGGACAAGGACACCGCCGGCACCCGCGACAGGGTTCCGTCGGCGGCGCGGCGGGCATCGGCGACGCGGCTTTCCGCCGGCTCGGTGGCGAGCGCCACCTCGGCCACGTCGCGCACATAGACCGGACGGCCGTCGCGGGCGGTGAGCACCAGGGCGCCGATCTCGGCCGGGGTCTGCAGGGTCTGGCCGGCCACCAGGGCGCGCTGCTGACCGTCCTCGCGCACCAGGCCGGCCTGGAAGGCCCGGTTGGCGCCCTCGATCCGGGCGGCGAGCTGGGCGAGGGTGATGCCGTGGAGCGACAGCCGCTCCGGGTCCGGGGCGACGCGGATCTCCTCTGGCTGCGCGCCGACGATGGCGGTGAGGCCGATATCCGGCAGCTTGGCGATCTCCGCCTGGAGCTCGCGGGCGATCCGGGTCAGGCCGTTGGCGTCCCAGCGCGGGGCGGCGTCGGGCGTGGGCGAGAGGGTGACCACCAGGATGGCCACGTCGTCGATGGAGCGGCCGACGATGCGCGGCTCGGGAATGCCGGTCGGCAGGCGGTCGAGATTGGCGCGGATCTTCTCGTGCACCCGCAGGATAGCCGCATCGGGCGGGGTGCCCACCTTGAACCGGGCGGTGACCAGGGCGCCGTCGTCGGTGGTGGTGGAATAGGTGTGCTCGACCCCGTCGATAGCCTTGACGATGATCTCCAGCGGCTCGGTGACCAGCTTCACCGCGTCGTCGGCCTTGAGCCCGTTGGCGGTGACGTGGATATCCACCATGGGTACGGAGATCTGCGGCTCTTCCTCGCGCGGCAGGGTGAGAAGGGCGATGAGGCCGAGGGCGATGGCCGCCAGCAGCAGCAGTGGCGTGAGCGGGGAGGTGATGAACAGGCGGGTGAGGGTGCCGGCGATGCCGAGCCGCACTGGCCCGGGCTGGCCCTGGGGGCGGGGGGCGTCGGTCATGGCAGCACCACCGTGTCGCCTTCGGCCAGGCCGGTGAGGATTTCCACCCGCGGCCGGTTCCCGTCCGTGAAGCGCTCGCCCAGCACCACCGCCACCTCCAGCGGCCCGCGTGGGGTGGCAAGGCGCACATAGTCCACGCCGTGGCGGGTCGCGACCGCCTCGGGCGGCACCGCCAGCACCGCGCGGCGGCCGATCTCGATCCAGACCAGGGTGCGCTCGTTGACGAAATAATCGCCGAGCCCGGCCACCTCCACGTCGGCCACCACCCGGCCGGCGGTGATCTCGGGATAGACCTTCACGATGCGGCCCTGGCGCGTGTCGGCGCCGGCGGCGGCGGTGCGCGGCGACAGGCCGCGCGCGCCGATGCGCACCGTGCCGCCCTCGCGGATGTCGGCGGCGTGGCGCTCCGGCAGGGACAGGCGCAGGTAATAGGGGCCGGAGGCGATGCGGGCGATCTCGTCGCCCGCCAGCACCACCGAGCCGGGCGTGACCGGCACGGTGAGCACCCGTCCATCGGCGGGGGCCAGCACCGCGCCTTCCCGGGCGCGCTGCACCACCACGGCGCGGTCGGCTTCACCCGCCGCCAGCTGGTTGGTGGCGACCTCGAACTGGGTCCTGGCGGTGTCGACCCGGCTCTGGCTGGCGACCCCCCGGGCCAGCAGCTGCTGGGCGCGGTCGAGCTCGGTGCGGGCGTTTTCGAGCTGCGAGCCCAGCTCCTTGATCCGGGCATCGGCGGCGTTGAGGGTGAGGGCGAGCTTGTCGTCCACCACCAGCGCGATCTCGTCGCCCTTGCGGACCTCGCTGCCCTCGGAAATCGTCACCTCCCGCACGGTGCCGCCGATGCGGGCGCGGGCCGGCACCACGGTGCGGCTCTCCACCTCGCCGAACACGCCCTTCATCTCCGCAATGTCCTGGCGGCGGACGGGGAAGGGCGTTTTCTCCACCGGCACGGCGGCGACCGGTGGCGCGGGGGGCGCGGTTTCGGCCCGCGCCGGGCCGCACGGCGCGGCGAGCGCAGCGGCGAACACCAGCATGAGCAGGGGCGCGCGGTGACGCGCAGGGGCAGGCGCGCCCCGCGGGACGCGGACAGGATCTGGGGACATTTGGTTCCATTCCGGGCGGCCGGCGCCGCCCCGTGCTCAGGAGAAGGCGCAGCCGGCCTTGAGGCCGAGCTTCTTGAAGAGCGTGGCGGCGGGGCAGAAGCCGGTCACGGAGGCCTGCATCACGTTCACGCCCACGAAGGCGGTGAGCCAGAGCCAATAGGGGGCCAGGAGGACCCCGAGCGTCAGAGACAAAAGAACCATGAACCCGGCAAACATCATGACGGCGCGATCAACCGACATTATTCTTCTCCCGATTGCCGGCGGCCGGGACACCGGGCCGCCACCCTTCGGTTGCAGGTAACATTCAAAACTTATAAATTCAAGATGATGAATGTATCAGATATGATCCCGGCTTCGGAACGGGCGGCGGAGCTCATGCGGTCGTTGTCGCATCCCCAGCGCCTGCTGGTCCTGTGCGCGTTGGGGGCGGAAGAAAAGTCCGTGGCGCAGCTGCGCGAGGAACTGGGCATCGACCAGGTGCCGATGTCGCAGCAGCTCATGCGGCTGCGGGCGGACGGTCTCGTCTCCGCCCGCCGAGAGGGTACCAGCGTGTTCTACCGCATCGCCCGTCCCGAGGTGATCCAGGTGGTGGAGGCGCTGCACGACGCCTTCTGCGGGAAGGTGGGGGAGGGGTGTTGAGGGGGCCGCCTACGGTGCCCAGATGAAGCCCTGTTGGGTGGCCTCCTTCGCGTTGAAGTCGAGGTCTTGCAAAGAACGTATTGGCAATACCGGCGATGTGATGTGCGACAGATCGCCAAGCGTTAACGTAAGGGGGCCACGGGCGGGAGAGCGAATTGCAAACCTGAATTCACTTTGCCATTCATAGGCGTCACTTTTCATGAATTCGTTGATGCGGCCGCTTAGCTTCGACTCTTGAAAATATTTCACGGGCATGAAAGCGTGTAGCATTGATTTTTCATTCAGTTTTGCATGAAGTATTTCGATGAAATCTATGGGACTGATTATAATAAAGTGATCTCCAAATTCAGCAATACGTCTATCGATTGGGTATAAGTCCGTTGGCCGTCTGAGTGCGTATGTGCAAAATATATGCGTATAGTTTTTGTCTTTATACTTAGCTGTGATGGGGTCTGATAACTCATCTGATGTAATTTTTATATATGGAATATGGCTAGACCTGAATTCAAATAGCATTTCATGAATAGAATTTTATTGTATGATAAATATTATCACTTCCATTGGGTTGCCTCTGATTTTTCCGTCATCCAAATCGGAGGAATAATTTATATTATGTATGTATGTCCTAAAATTTCTAAATTCTTCAATGTTTTGCTTCTTTCCAAATTTTATAAAAAGTAGAAAATAGTTTCTACAAATAATGTTCGTCATTATTTTTGCTATGTTTAGCAATATGGTCTCCTCTTCTTGCCGTTTCGATCGCCGTCCCCAGTTCCTCCGCCAGCCGGCCTTTCTCCTCCGGCCCCAGAAAGGCGCCCACGGATACCCGCCGGGGGCCGCTCACCAGGGCGATTTCCTGGGTGCCGAAATCTTCGTCGTCGCGGCGAAGCAGGCGGGTCCAGAAGGGGTTGAGGCGTTCGGTTCGGGTGGGGCCGCGGGCGGGCGTGTGCCGCACCTCGATCAGGGTCGTCGTCACGCGGATGTGCTCGCGGGCGCGCGCCGAACGGTAGCTGGCGCGGAAGGCCAGATACAGCAGCAGCAGGTCCAGCCCGAAGAAGCCGAACACCGGCCATGCCCCCACGGCCAGGAACGTGGCGCCGCTCCCGAGGCACGCCAACGCCATGGCACCCATGGTCCAGCGGAACCCCCGGGCGGACAGTGAGCGATGGGGCGCGAGCGTCACCGCGTAGACGAGCGGGTCGTCCAGGCAATCCGGGTTGCCCCGGGCGTCCCCTGCGGGGTCGGGCGCGGTGGCGTTGCTCATGAAGGGGCAGTATAGGGGAAAAATGCCGCGAAAACCGCAAGTCCCGCGCCGGCCCCGCGCCGCCGCTCCGCAGCGCCGAGATGTCGAGCTTCGCGATGGCGGGGCCCGCGATTCGGAAGTCTTTGATCCGGAGGCCATCGACCCTCTCGCGGACCTCATTTCGCCGCCGCGCCCCCGCACGCCGGCGGGAGGTGCCAAGAGCGCAGTCACGGCCAAGAGCGCTGCCAAGGCCGAGAGCGCTGCCAAGGCCAAGACCGCTGCCAAGGCCAAGAGCGCTGCCAAGGCCGAGAGTCCTGCCAAGGCTTCGACCGCCACCAAGGCCAAGAGCGTCCCACTGCCGCCGGTCAAGGGGGGCTCCAAGGGGGGCTCCAAGGGGGGCTCCAAGGGGGCCGGGGTTGCGGTTCCCGCCGCCCCCGCTCCGCCGCTCCGTCGCAGCAAGGCGGTGGCCAACGCCGCCGCCGCCGCCCAGGGTCGGACCCTGGCCGCCTGGAGCGAACAGGAGATCGTGGAGGCCTTCACCCGCTTCGAGGCACGCGAGCCCGAGCCGCAGGGTGAATTGGACCATACGGACCCCTATACCCTGCTGGTGGCGGTGGTGCTTTCCGCCCAGGCCACCGACCTTGGGGTGAACAAGGCCACCAAGGGCCTGTTCGCCGCCGCCTCCACCCCCGCCGCCATGGTGGCGCTGGGCGAGGAGAAGGTGGCGCATTTCATCCGCACCCTCGGCCTCTACAAGACCAAGGCGAAGAACGTGGTGGAGCTGTCCCGCCTGCTGGTGGAGCGCCACCACGGCGTGGTCCCGCCGGACCGGGAGGCGCTGGAGGCGTTGCCGGGGGTGGGCCGCAAGACCGCCAACGTGGTGCTGAACATCGCCTTCGGCGTGCCCACCATCGCTGTCGACACGCATCTGTTCCGCATCGCCAACCGCACCGGGCTGGCGCCGGGCGCCACCCCGCTGGCGGTGGAGGAGGCGCTGGAGGCGCGCATTCCCGATCGCTTCAAGCTGCACGCCCACCATTGGCTGATCCTGCACGGCCGCTACATCTGCAAGGCCCGCGCCCCCGAATGCGGGCGCTGCCTGATCGCCGACCTGTGCCGCTGGCCGGACAAGCAGTTCTGAGGAGCGTTCCGCCGCCGCGCCCGGGGCGGCTTGAGGTTGGCGCGCGGTTGCGCTAAAGGGGCGCCGGGTCCGCAGTTCACCCAGGCGTCACCGCCCCGGAAGGGGAGCTAAACCTGCCGTTCGTTCCGCATCGACACCTTATCCCGTGCCGAGTCGCAAGCCGGTGACCCTCGACATCCCCTCCCGGATCGGCGCATCGTCGAGGATAAGCCATGTCCAGACCGCCTTTTGCCTTCGCGGCCCCTGATATTTCGGCGCTCGCCCGCGCCCTGCGCGGCCAGCTCGCCGCCTGCGATCATCTGCCGAGCCATCTCGAACTGCTCAACATGCTGGCGCGTGCCGGCGGCCACCGCAATTTCCAGCACTTTCGGGCCGAGGCGCAGGGCGGCCGCGCCGATCCGGCCGTCCCTCCGCGGCCGGGTCCGGCGCCCGTCGCGCCCGAGCCGGTGGACGAACGGCGGGTGGAGCGGGTGGCGCGGCTGTTCGATGCCGAGGGCCGGCTCAGCCGCTGGCCGGGCAAGGCGAGCTGGCGCAAGCTGTGCCTGTGGGCGCTGTGGTCCACGGTGCCCGCCGGCGAGACCTTTGGCGAGCGCGAGGTGAACGCGCGATTGAACGCGCGCCACCTGTTCGCCGATCACGCATTGTTGCGGCGCGCCCTGGTGGACGAGGGGCTGATGTGGCGCACCGCCGATGGGCGCGCCTACCGCCGGGTCGAGCAGGCGCCCCCGGCGGAGGCGCTCGCGCTCATTCGCCGGGTGAAGGCGCCGCGGCGCCAGCCGGCTCCCGTCCCCTTGACCGGGCGGGCGCGGCGCGCGATGCCCGGGCCTTCGGCGACGGTCGGCGCCGCCCCGGGCGCGGGCCCCGCCACATCTTGAGAGGAGAGCGGCCATGCCGCCAGTGATGCGGGCGGCGGAAGCGCTGCTGGCGTCGATTCCGGCGCCGCGGACCATCGCCACCTCGTGCGGGCCGCTGGCCTGCGTCATCGAGGGGGCCGGGCCGCCGCTGCTGGCGCTGCATGGGGTGATGGGCGGGCTCGACCAGTCGTGGCTCCTGGCCCGCGCGCTGTGGGCGCGGCCCGAGGGGCGAACCCTCATCGCCATCGCCCGGCCGGGCTATCCGGGCACGCCGCTGGAGACCGGCCGTGCCGCCGATGACCAGGCGCGCGCCTATGCCGGCCTGCTGGACGCGCTCGGCCTCGATGCGGCCCATGTGGCGGCGTTCTCCGGCGGCGGACCCTCGGCTCTGGCGTTCGCCCGCCAGTATCCGCGCCGGTGCCGGGGGCTGGTGCTGGTCAGCGCCTGCACCGGCCGGCTGGAGACCACTCCGGCGCAGCGCGCGCGCTTCGAGAGCCTGAGTCGGCTTGCGGGACTGCCGGGCATCGGGCGGGTTCCCGCCTGGGCGATGCGGCAGTGGCCGCAACTGCCGTCCCGCGCCTTCATCCCCGATCCCGGCCAGCGATCACGGTTGCTGGCCGATCCACAGGCGGGCCCGCTGTTCGCCGCCTTGCTGCTCAGCAGCTTCACGCGGATGCCGGCGCGCCTGCCCGGCACGCTCAACGATGTGGCTCATCTGGCCCGACTGCCGCTCCGCTGCGACGGCGGGGCGGCGCCGGTGCTGGCCATCCACGGCACGGTCGATGGCGTCGTGCCCTTCGCCCACGCGGCGGGCCTGGCGCGGGCGATGCCCCACGCGCGGGTGCTGGCGCTGGAGGGGGGCACCCACATGGCGCTGTTCACTCATCTGTCCCGGGTGCGCGCGGCGCTGGCCCGGCTGCCGGGGGCGGACGGCTGAACGCCGGCCGTCAGCGCGCCTCGGCCAGGAACGCGCGCACCTCATCGGCGGCCACGTCCTTCGCCACGAACGCCTCGCCGATGCCGCGCACAAGGATGAAGGTGAGGGCGCCGCGGCTGACCTTCTTGTCCTGGGCGATCAAGGCCATCAGCCCGTCGGTGTCCGGCAGCGCGCCGGGCACGTCGGCGATGCGGGTGGGCAGGCCGGCGGCCTCAAGGTGGCGCGTCACCCGCGTCACGTCCTGGCCAGGGCACAGGCCAAGCCGGGCCGAGAAGGCGAAGGCCAGCGCCATGCCGATGGCCACGCCCTCGCCGTGCAGCAGCCGGTCGCTGAAGCCGGCTCCGGCCTCCAGCGCATGGCCGAAGGTGTGGCCGAGGTTGAGCAGCGCCCGGTCGCCGGTCTCCTTTTCATCGCGGGCGACCACGGCGGCCTTGGCAAGGCAGCTCGCCGCCACCGCCTCTATGCGCGCCGGTCCGCCGCCGATGACGCCGGCATGGTCCTTCTCCAGCCACTCGAACAGGGCGCGATCGCCAAGCAGCCCGTATTTCACCACCTCCGCATAGCCGGCGCGCACCTCGCGCACGGGCAGGGTGTCGAGGGCGGCGGTGTCGGCGAGCACCAGAACCGGCTGGTGGAAGGTGCCGACCAGGTTCTTGCCTTGGGGCGAATTGATGCCGGTCTTGCCGCCCACCGAGGAATCCACCTGGCTGAGCAAAGTGGTGGGGGCCTGCACCACGTCCACCCCGCGCCGCAGCACCGAGGCGGAGAAGCCGGCAAGGTCGCCCACCACGCCGCCGCCGAGCGCCAGCACCAGGTCGCGCCGCTCGATGCGGGCGGCGATCAGGCCTTCCACCACCTGTTGCAGCCCGGCCCAGCTCTTGGACTTCTCGCCCGGCTCCACGACGATGGCGGTGTGAACGATGCCGGCTGCGCCGAGGGCCGCCTCGACGGTGGCGAGGTGGCCGGCCGCCGCCACGTTGCGGTCGGTGACGATGGCCACCCGCGCGCCCTTGCGCAGGGCGGTGATATGGGTGCCGGTCTCGGCCAGCAGGCCGGGGCCGATGAGGATGTCATAGGGCCGTCCGGCCAGGTCCACCCGCACGGCGCTGCGCTGGGCGCCGGCGCCGGGGGGCAGGGGAGCCGGGGCGGTCGAAACGGGCATGGGGCTGTGTCCTCGGTCTGGAGCGGCCAATCGATCCGGAGCGGTCAGGTGGCGGGTCAGCTCCGCCACCACTTCGTCCACCACCACGTCATGCGCCACGTCGCGGGAGTCCACCACCACGTCGGCCAGGCTGTAGGTGGGGCCGCGCTGGCGCAGCAGCGCGGCGAGCTTGGCGGCGGGGTCGCCCTGGGCCAGCAGCGGGCGGTCGTTGCGCTTCTTCACCCGTCGCAGCAGGGTGTGAAGGTCGGCCCGCAGCCACACCGAGACGCCGTGCGCCGCCACCGCGGCCCGGGTCTCGGCGCTCATGAAGGCGCCGCCGCCGGTGGCGAGCACCATGGGCCCCGATTGCAGCAGGCGCGCCACCACCCGCTTCTCGCCCTCGCGGAATTCGGCCTCGCCGCGGCGGGCGAAGATTTCCGGAATGCTCATGCAGGCAGCGCGCTCGATTTCCTCGTCGGCATCGACGAACGGCAGGGCCAGCCGCTTGGCGAGGCGCCGCCCCACCGACGACTTGCCGGCTCCCGGCATGCCCACCAGGACCACGGCGCGGGCGCCGAGCCGCGCCAGCAGGTCTTCGGTGGGAAGCGGGCCGGGCGAGCGCCCCGTGGTCATGGTCCGGGTGTCCTCTGCTGGCCGCGCGATCTGCTGCGGCGCGATCTCTTGCGGCACGGTTTTTTGCGTCTGCACCCGAACGTCCCTTGAGGCTCCGGCGCGCGCATGCGTTGAACGCGCGCGCAAGGCCGTTGCAGCTGTGGAATTCAGTTCTTTCCACCCGACATCATCGCGCTCTAGCATTGGCGGAGGGGACCGGCAATGCGGTTGAACACGGCGAACGCGCGTGGCACCTCTGGCCGGAAGACCGGAGCGCGGCGATTCGGTCGGTGCAGGGGACGTCGGCGGTGCCCACTCTCATCCGTCTGATCGTGGTGCTCGGCATTCTGGTGGGGCTCGGCTATGCCGGCCTGTGGGCGCTCGCCAACATGGTGGAGCCGAAGCCGCGCGAGATCACCTTCACGGTGCCGCCCGACCGGATCGGCAAATGAGCGCCTCCGGGCCGCTCGCCCTGTTCCTGGACATGCAGGCGGTGGAGCGCGGCGCCAGCCGCCACACCCTGGACGCCTATCGCCGCGACATGGACGACTTCGCCGCCTTCCTGGCCGGCCAGGGGGACGCGCCGGCCCTGGCGGACGCCACTACCGACGCCATCCGCGCCTATCTCGCCGACCTCGACAAGCGCGGCTTCAAGGGCACCACCATCGCGCGGCGACTGTCGGCGCTGCGCCAGTTCTTCCGCTTCCTGTTCGCCGAAGGGCACCGCGGCGACGATCCGGCGGCGGTGCTGGAGGGGCCCAAGCGCGGCCGGCCGCTGCCGAAGGTGCTGACGGTGGCGGAGGTGACGCGGCTGATCGAGACCGCCCACGCCCGCGCCGATGCCCCGCCGGCCGAGGGCGAGGACGGGCGGGCGGCGCGGGCGGAGGCCCTGAGGCGCCGGCGCGTGGTGTGCATCGTCGAGCTGCTCTATGCCAGCGGCCTGCGCGTGTCGGAGCTGGTGAGCCTGCCCGCCGCGGCCGCCCGGGCCCGCGCCGATGCCATCATGGTGACGGGCAAGGGCCGCAAGGAACGGCTGGTGCCGCTGTCCGTCCCGGCCAAGGCGGCCATGGCGGCCTGGCTCGATGCCCGCAAGGCGGCGGGGCTGGAGGCGTCGCGCTGGCTGTTCGCCTCGTCGGGCGAGAGTGGCTATGTGACGCGGCAGCAGGCGGCGCGCGACCTGAAGGACCTGGCGCTCGCCGCCGGGCTCGATCCGGCCAAGCTGTCGCCGCATGTGCTGCGCCACGCCTTCGCCAGCCACCTCCTGGCCCATGGCGCCGACCTGCGGGTGGTCCAGACCCTGCTCGGCCATGCCGACGTCTCCACCACGCAGATCTACACCCATGTGCTGGACGAGCGCCTGAAGGGCATGGTGCGGGATCTTCATCCCTTGTCCGAGGGCGGTGGCTGAGCGGTTTCGCGGCATTTAAGGGGTGGGTGGCAGCCACTTTGTCCGCAGGGCCTCTTTCCAGGGCGCGGCGGGGCGCCTATATTCGCGGTGCCGGCGCAAGTCGGCTATGGCGATAAATGGATGTCGGAATAAGCCATTCGGACCCGGGGGCGGTACCCGGCGCCTCCACCAGAACCCGTTCTTCCGGTGCCACGGGCCCGGCGGGCGGGTTTCGGCGGGGGCGAAATAGGATCGACGAGGGTGTAAAGGGCTTTCTTTCGCTCGGCATTGTACCACCGTTATCGGGCTAAACTTATAGTTGCGAATGACAACTATGCTACGGTTGCTCAGGCCGCGTGAGCGGTTTGAAAGACCAAATTAAAGTCCTACCGGGTAGCACTGGATAGGCGGGGTTCGGAGGCACCTGGCAACAGAAGCCTCCACTTCCCTCCGGCGCAGCCGGATCGGCGGGAAGGTCATGCCACCGCATCCCGCACGAGACGCGGCGCCTTCGGGCGGCGGCGGGAGGTTGGGTCCGGCTGGGAAACAAGGCGCAAGCGGGCTCATGTCGGTCGATCACATCCGCTACGATCTCCTTGCTCAGGAGGCTCTGCGCTCCGTCGTGCGGCGTGTGCTGCTGGACGTGGCCAAGGACGGCCTGCCGGGCGAACACCATTTCTATATCTCCTTCGACACCCGGGCTCCGGGCGTGAGGCTGTCTCAGCGCATGCGCGAGAAGTATCCGGAGGAGATGACCATCGTTCTCCAGCATCAGTTCTGGGATCTGACGGTGACGGATGCCTCGTTCGAGGTGGGGCTGTCGTTCGGCGGCATTCCGGAGAAGCTGCTGATTCCGTTCTCGGCCCTGAAGGGCTTCTTCGATCCGTCGGTGAAGTTCGGCCTTCAGTTCGAACTCGCCGCCCCTGAGGGTGAGAGCGAGACGGACGGGGAGGCCCTGGGCGAGGCCCAGCCGCGCCCCGCCAGCGTGAAGCCGGCCATCGCGCCGGCGACGCTGAAGCAGCCGGCGCGCGGCGCTGCGTCGGAGCCGGCCGTGGCCAGCGCCACGCCGGGCCCGGAGTCGGTGGATGACGAGGCGGCCGAGCGGCCGGTCAGCGGCGCCCAGGTCGTTCAGCTTGACGTGTTCCGCAACAAGAAATAATCCATTCCCCGTCTGATCGAAGGACGTTCCCGGTGACTTCGCAGACCGACGTGGCCGTCATCGGCGCCGGTGCCGCCGGCCTCGCCGCTGGTGCGCGGCTGGCCGGAGCGGGGATTGATTTTCGTGTCCTGGAAGCCGCCGCCGCCCCCGGCGGCCGGGCGGCGACCGACACCGAAACCCTGGGTGTGCCGTTCGATCTGGGCTGCCACTGGCTGCACGACGCGCGGGCCAATCCCTTCGTTCCCATCGCGCGGCGGCTCGGCTTCGCGTTTGACGACAGCGGCGGCCATCGCGGCGGACGGCTGCTGCATGTGGGGACGCGCTTTGCCGCGCCGGACGAGGTGGCCGGAGCCGAGGCGGCGGTGGAGGCGGCGTTCGCCGCCGTTCAGGCCGCCGGCCGCGCCGGCCGCGACGTGGCCGCCAGCGAGGTCCTGCCCGATCTCGGCCGCTGGGAGCCGCTGGCACGCCATTGGCTCAGCCTGATGTCCGCGGCGCCGCCGGAGCGCATATCCACCCTCGACTACAGCCTTTATCACGACACCGACGACAACTGGCCGGTGCTGGACGGATACGGCGCGCTCATCCTGGCGCACGGGCGCGATGTGCCGGTGACCCTCGACTGTCCCGTCACCCGCGTCGACCATGCCGGCGCCCGCATCGCGCTGGAAACGGCGCGCGGAACGCTGAGCTGCCGGGTGGCTATCGTCGCCGTCTCCACGGCGGTGGTGGCCCAGGAGCGGCTCGCCTTCACCCCGGCGTTGCCGCCCGAGCTGGGCGAGGCATTCGCGGCCCTGCCGCTGGGCGTGGCGGAGAAGGTAGCGCTGCTGTTTGATCGGGATGTGTTCGGCGTGGCGCCGCGCACGGGCCTCGACGCGTTCGATGAACGCCGGGGCGAGGGCCTTGCCATCTCGGCCCTGCTCAATCCGGGGGGCGCCTCGGCGGCGGTGGTGCACATCGCCGGGCCGGACGCGGGCGCGCTGGTGCGGGCGGGTGAGGGCGCGATGGTGGATTTCGCCGCCACGGCTCTGGAGAAGGCTTTCGATTCCGGACTGAAGCGTCACGTGCGGCGGGCGCGTGTCACGCGCTGGGCGGCCCAGCCGTTCATCGGCGGGGGCTATTCCTGCGCCCTGCCGGGGGCCGCCGGGTTGCGGCAGTCGCTCGCGGCGGGTTTGGACGACCGCATTTTCTTCGCCGGCGAGGCGTTGGGCGGCCCGGCTTTCTCCACGGCCCACGGCGCCCATCTGTCGGGCATTGCTGCCGCCGACGCGGCGCTGGCGCGGCTTGGCCGCCTGCCGGCATGAGCGGGATTCCTCTCTCCCTGATCGTGGCGGTGGCCGAAAACGGGGTGATCGGCCGCGACGGCGCCTTGCCGTGGCATCTGTCGTCGGACCTGAAGCGCTTCCGGGCGCTGACCTGGGGCAAGCCGCTGATCATGGGCCGTCGCACCTTCGAGTCCATCGGCAAGCCGCTGCCGGGGCGGGTCTCCGTGGTGCTGAGCGCCGATCCCGCCTTCACCGTGCCCGAGGGTGTCATCAAGGTTCCGGATCTCGCTGCGGCCTGCGCCGCCGCTGCCGCCGCCGCGCGGGGCCTCGGCGCGGACGAGGCCATGGTGATCGGCGGCCGGCGGGTGTTTGCCGACACGCTGCCCTTGGCGCGCCTGCTGCACCTGACCGAGGTGGCGCTGCGCCCCGATGGCGATGTCTCCTTCCCCCCCTTCGACCGCGCGCAATGGCGGGAGCGGGATCGTGAAGGCCCGCTCCAGGGCCCGAAGGACGATGCGCCCTTCACCTATGTGACGCTGGAACGGGCCTGACCGGCCACGTCGACGGGGCGAGACGGCGCGCGGCTGCCTGCATGGGCGGTCGACGGGGCTGGCCTGACCGGTGCGGGCGCCGCAGCCGTGCGCCGGCGGACTGCGGCGTGCACGGGAGATCCTGTCCGGTCCCTTCGGTCGGGCCTGGTGGCGATGCCGCTCCATCACGTGCGCCCGCGCGATGCGCTCCCTCATGCCTGGCCGTTCGCATTCCTTCTGCGCCGCCCCGCTTTTTGGTCGTCCCTGCTTCGGCTCCCGGTGCCGGTGCGGGCGAGCCGCGGCGCGGCTCAGTTGGTGTTCGGCCGCGCCGCCGCATCCGGGCCACACAGCCCGTGCAGGTCGAGGTGCCGTTCCGGTGGCGGTCGGTCGCGCGCGGCGGGCAGGCCCGCGGGAGAACGGCGGGCTTATGCCGCGATGGGGGCGTGCGAAAGGCCCCCTCGGTCGCCGGGGAGGCGGATGCGGAGGCCCGCCGGGGGCACCTGTGTTGTTCGAGGGATCGCGAAGGGCTGAGTTTTCCGGATCATGGCGTTGATGATGACGAGGAGCTGGCGCGCGACGGCGATGAGGATGGTCTTTGGTGCCTTGCCCTTGAGGCGCATGCGGTCGCGCATGGCGGTGAGGGCGGGCACGCGCCGGGAGGCGGAGAGGGCGGCGATGTAGAGAGCTTCACGAACCTTGCGGCGTCCGCCGCAGATGTGCCGAGCCCCTCGCCATATGCCGCTTTCCCGGGCGTGGGGCGCAAGGCCGGCCAGGGAGGCGATGCGGCGGCGTCGGCGGAGGGTTCCCAGTTCCGGACGTTCGCCGAGCAGGGTGGCCAGGACGGTGGGCCCGATGCCCGGCACCGCCGCCAGCAGGCGGGCCTGGGTCGAGAGGGTGTGATCGGCGGCGATCAGGCCGGCGATGCGCCGGTCGATGGCGAGGATCTGCCCGCTCAGCAGCTCGATCATGGCGGCGATCTGCGCGGCGATCTCGTCCTGGCCGGCGCTGTGGCCGCGCAGCTTTTCGGCTTTTCGCATCTCGACCCATGGCCTGCGGCGGCGCAGGAAGTCGGAGAGCTGGACGCGGGCGGCGCTGACGGGGACGGTGACCGGCAGGCTGAGGGTGCGGCCCATCTGGGCGAGCGCGCGGGCATCGAGCCGGTCGGTCTTGGCGAGGACGCCGGTGGCCCGGGCGAACTCGCGGGCCTGGCGGGGATTGACGCGGCAGAAGGGCTGGCCGCGCTCGGCGAGGGCGGCGATGAGCTCACCGTCGCAGCCGCTGGTGGCTTCGAGCACGACGAGGGCATCCGCCTCGATCGCGACGGCCCAGGCGGCGATGGCATCGGACGTATTGGGGAGCCTTCGCGTCTGGCCGGACGGCAGGGCGCAGAGGTCGCGGACGGCGCGACAGATCGCAGCCGACGACGGGCTGTGGCGTGGTGATGGCTCCGGCCTATGTCGTGCGGGATCGGTCGTCCCAAGCAACTGTTCAGGGTTCAGCGGCAACGGAAGGGACCCTTGCTCCCGCACGAGCTGCACCCCCTCGGGGGGCGGGCTCCTTTCCGCTCCATCACTCTCTCACAGATCCAACAGACAGGGGGGCCGCCTGGGCCTGTGGAGGTCGGGCGGCCCGCCATTTCCGGAACAGCTTTTCGGGCGAGAGCGGCGGAGCGCGCGGGCTGACGGGCCGATGCGTCATTCGCCGACAAGGCCGGGCGGGCGCGGCAGGTCGCCGAAGCCTCGCGTGGGCGGAAGGGTCGGCTCCAGAGGCAGCGGCGGGCGCACGACGGGCACGGCCGGCCGCGGGCCGGGGCGCGGCGGAGCCTCCTGTGGTCGGGCCTGCGCTTGGGGAGCGGCCGGTGCCGGCATCGGCACCGCCTGCGGCAGCGGCGGGCGAACCGTCGATGGACGCGGTGGCTGTGCTGCCGGAGGGGGGGGCGGCGCGGCGGTCGCGGTCGGCGTCGGCGCCTCGCGGACGGGGACCGGTGCCTCGGGCGGGGCGGGCACGGGCGGGGTGGCGGCTGGCGCCGTGACGCCGGTTCCGGCGCCGGCGGCCGGAGTGCCGGTGGCGGTGCCGAAGGGTGAGGGCGCGGGCGCCGCCAGGTCATGTCGCTCGATGGTGTCGGAAGCCCGCGCGGATGGCCGGGGGGCGGCCGGCGCCACCGGGCGCGGCGCCGTTGCCGCGGGGTCTTGCGGAACCCCGGGCGCGGCGCGCGCGGGGGCCGGCGTGCTCGCGGCAGGGGCAGGGGCAGAGGCAGAGGCGGCGGACGGCGCGGCGGGTGTCGCTCCGCGTTGCTCTTCCAGGCGACGGGTTTCGCGCTCGATGGCGCGCATGGCGATGACGCCGGTGAGGCCACTGGCGCTCACGCGCCGATCAGGCGCGCTCACCGTGCCGCGCCACGCCAGGGTTCCGGTGGGGCTGACGCCCGATTGCGCCGGGCCCTCGTAGTCGATGGCGGCTTCCATGAGCAGCCGTGCCAGATCGAGGCTGCCGGAAACCGACAGACGGGTGTCGCCGACGCTGGTGCGGGCTGGGGACAGGCGCACCACGCCATTGACGACGGCCAGGGTGGAATCCGCCGCGGGCACCACCAGCGGGCCGCGCAGCAGCGCCCGGTCGAACAGCAGGGCGGTGCGGCGCTCGTCGGGCGGTGCCGGAAGGCTGGCGGTTTCCGCCAGCACCGCGTCGAGCGCGGTGGGGTCGGCGCCGCTTACCTTGAGAGCCTGCACCGCGAGGGTGCCCTGGCCGGACAGGCTCTGCACCAGTTGCAGCGGTGTGCGGCCGATGCCGCCGAGATCGAGCGCGAGGCTGACGCGCCCGGCGGGCGGGGTGCGGGCCCCCCCGGCCATGGCGAGGGGCGGGATGTCCACCTTGTCGAGCAGCAGGCGCCCGTCCGCCTCCACGCCCTCGGCGCGGTTGCGCACCTGCAGGGCGGCGCTCACCCGTCCGCCGCCGAAGCCGCCGGTGATGTCGCGCAGGTCGAGGTCGATGCCGTCGCTGGCGAGGCGCAGCCGCGCGCCCGACAGGACATAGGGGCCGATCAGCGCAAGCCGGCTCGCCACCAGGTCCACGCCCAGGGCGACGCCATTGACCGGGCCGGGCTGCAGCCGCGCTCCGCTCCATGGCGTGGCCGGCGTGGCTTCCGCCCCGGGGGCGCGGGCCCCGAGCAGCCCGACGATGGCGGGAACCGACAGGGTGTCGAAGGCGAGCCGGCCGCTCAGGCGCGGCACCGTCCCCGGTTCCAGGCCGAGGGTGCCGGTGACGGGCGCGCCGCCCACGGAGCCCTCGATGTTCGCCATCTGCCAGAGGCCGGCGGTGCGGGTGAGGCCGAAGGCAAGGGCGGCGGGTACGGGGGCGTTGTCGGCGGCGGCCGCCACCTGGGGCAGCAGGCGGCCAAGGTCGGCGCCGTCCGCCCGCACGGCGAGCTGGGGCTCGATGGCGCCATTGACGAGGCGCGCCGGACCTTCGCCGGCCAGGGTGAGGCCGGCGGTGGCGAGCTTGACGCGCACCTGGCCTTCGCCCGGGGTGAGGGGCGAGAGGGTGAATTCGCCGCGCGCCGCGCCGAGACGCGGATTGAGGCCGGTGAGACCGAGCGCCCCCAGCACCGGCGCGGCATCGGCCGCCTCGGCGGTGAGCGCCACCGCAAGCGGCACGCCAGCGGCGCTGCGGGTGAAGGACACCTGCCCTGACATCTGGCCGAGGCTGCCGGCGCTGGTGATGCCCCGGCCGCCGGCCTCGTTCCATGTCACCGCGGTGGAGAGCTTCACCGGCGCCGCCACCGGGGCCAGGCGGGCCAGGACGTCGGCGGTTTCCGGGCCGGCCACCAGCCGGGCCACCGGCACCAGGCCGTCCGCCTTCGCGCCGCTCAGGGACAGGTTGAATTCGCCGCGCGGGGTGGTGGAGAAATTCTCCATCCAGCCGGCGCCCTCCAGGTGGATGCCGCCGAGGTCGTCCATCATCAGCCGCTTCACCCGCCAGTTGCCGCCGGTGGCGGCGGCATCGAAGGCGAGGCGGCCGAGCGGCTGGCCGGCGATGGTGAGGTTCTGCCCGTCCAGCACCGCGCTGGCGTCGGCCCCACCGCCGACCGCGGCGGCCGCCCGCTGCAGGCCGGCCACGATGGGGTCGAGGGCGAAGCCGTCGAGGGTCAGCTTCAGGTCGAGCTTCGGAGCGCCACCGGTGGGGAAGGCGGCGGCGAGAGTGCCGGTCAGCCGGCTCGGGCCGAAGCTCGCGTCGAGCCCGTCGAGTCCGATGCGGCCGGGGGACAGCTTGAGCCGGGTGGTGATGCGGGCCGGCGCGCCAATGGCCGCGGCGACATCGCGGGCGGCGTCCGGGGCCGCCCAGCGCAGGAAGGCGGCCGGGTCCTCGGCGGTAAAGGCGAGGGCGCCGGAGAACCCGCCGGCGTCGGGGGCGCCGGAGGCTTTCAGCGCCGCCTTTCCGGGCAGCTGCGCCTCGGCCAAATCGACGCGCCAGCCGGCGCGGGCTCCGGTGATGTCCAGCCGCACGTCGCGCACCACGGTGCCGCCCAGCACCAGCTGTTCGGCGGAGACGCCGATGCGGGAGGCGATGTCGGGCGTGGGCAGGTCGGCCAGCATCCACAGGCCGCGTCCGATGGCCTCCGCCGGGCGGATGGCGGGGCTGGCGCCGGCGGTGGCCTCGCCGCCGGCGCCGAGGGCGTCGAGGTCGAGGCTGCGGGCGTTCAGCACCACGTCGAGGCCGATGGCGCGCCCGAGGGTGAGCCGCGCGGCGCCGGCGAGCTGGGCCGGGGTCGCCGCGCCGCCGAGGGCGAGCTCCAGATTGTCGGCCAGCACCTGCGCCGGGGAGGCCTTCAGGTGGCCGGAGAGCTGCCAGGAGTCGAGCCCGGCCGCGCCCTTGCGGGCCAGGCTGGCGCGGCCGTCGAAGCCGGGCGTGGCATCGAGGGTGGAGAAAGTGCCTTCGAGATCGACGGCATAGGGCCGGTTGCGCCCGTCCAGGGTCAGCCGCAGCTTCCCGGCGCCGGCGGCGTCGAGCTTGCCCAGGGTGGCGCGCAGGCCGAAGCGGGCGCCGGCTGCCTCCACCTCGCCGTCGAGCTTGAACGGGCCGGAGAGGGAGCGGGCCTCGCCGCGCAGGTCGAGGTCGCTGAGGGCGAAGGTCTGGTCGGAGGCGCGATCGAGCAGGTCGAGGGCGCCGTCGCGCACCTCCAGGCGGGCGATGCCGATGTCGGCGGCGCGCCCGGCGCCGGTGGGCAAAGCGAGGCGGCCGTTGCTGTCGATGACGATGCGCAGATGCGGCCGCAGCAGCGACACGCCGGTGGCCTCCACCTCGCCGCGCATCAGGGCGCCCAGGGACAGCTCGGCCTGGAACTGGCGCACCGTGCCGCCGGTGGACACCACGTCGCCCAGTGTCACGTCCTTCAGGGTCAGGCGGGGGGCGGGCAGCAGCTCGGCCGCGATGTCGCCGCGAATGACCACCGGCACGCCCAGGGTGCGGCCGATCTCGCGCTCGAACGTGCCGCGCCAGGCGTTCCAGTCCACCACCAGGGGCGCCGCGAAGGCGCCCAGGATGGCGAGCGTGAGCGCGGTGGCGAGGCTGATGAGGATCCCTTGCACGCCTGTCTCCCCGATGGCCGGCAGCGGGCCGCTTGGATGTTGCGCCCGGATCGCGCGGCCGCGGCGAGCCGCGCCATCCGCCCGGTTCCAGTGTGGCGCGCTTTCGCGTCAGTGTTGCAGCGCGAAAGCGCCCTGTCCCGCCTTTATCGCATGCCCGACGCCCGGCGCGCGTGTTGGCGGCGGTGTGTGTTCAGACGGCGACGATCTTGCCGGGATTCATGATGTTCTGCGGGTCCAGGGCGCGCTTGATGGCGCGCATCGCCTCCAGGGCGCCGTCGCCATGCTCGGCGGCCATGTATTTCATCTTGCCCTGGCCGATGCCGTGCTCACCGGTGGAGGTGCCGCCCATGGCCAGGGCGCGGTCCACCAGGCGGGCCATGAAGTCCTTGGCCTTGGCCAGGTCCCGCGGGTCGTCCATGTCCACCATGAGCACGGTGTGGAAATTGCCGTCGCCCACATGGCCGACGATGGGGGCGATGAGGCCCAGGCGGTCGATGTCGGCCTTGGTCTCCTCCACGCAGTCGGCGAGGCGGGAGATGGGCACGCACACGTCGGTGGCCACCGCCTTGGCGCCGGGGCGCAGCAGCAGCGCCGCCCAATAGGCATCGTGCCGGGCCTGCCACAGCCGCGAGCGCTCCTCGGGCCGGGTGGAGAACACCGACGGGCCGCCGCCGAAGTCCGCGGCGATGGCGCCGAAGCGCTCGGCCTGCTCGTGCACCCCCGCTTCGCTGCCGTGAAATTCCAGGAACAGGGTGGGGGTTTCCGCCAGGCCGAGCTTTGCATAGGCATTGCAGGCTTTGACCTGGACCTCGTCGAGCAGCTCGATGCGCGCCACCGGGATGCCGCTCTGGATGGTGGCGATGACGGTGTCGCACGCCGCGGCGATGGACGGGAACGGGCAGACGGCGGAGGAGATCGCCTCGGGAATGCCGTACAGCCTCAGGGTGATCTCGGTGATGATGCCGAGCGTGCCCTCGGCGCCGACGAACAGGCGGGTGAGATCATAGCCGGCGGCGGACTTGCGGGCCCGGGTGGCGGTGGTGATGAGGCTGCCGTCTGCGGTGACCACCTTCAGCGACAGCACATTGTCCTTCATGGTGCCGTAGCGCACGGCGTTGGTGCCCGAGGCGCGGGTGGAGGCCATGCCGCCCAGGGAGGCGTCGGCGCCGGGGTCGATGGGGAAGAAGAGGCCCTGGTCGCGCAGCTCCTCGTTCAGCCGCTTGCGGGTGACGCCGGGCTCGATCACGCAGTCGAGATCGGCGGCGTTGACGGCGAGGATGCGGCTCATGTGCGAGAGGTCGATGCACACGCCGCCGGCCGGAGCGTTCACCTGCCCCTCGAGCGAAGTGCCGGCGCCCCAGGGAATGACAGGAACGCCGTGGGTCGCGCAGATTCGGACCGCCGCCTGCACATCTTCCGTGCAGGCGGCGAACACCACCACATCTGCCGGCTCGTTGGGCAGGTAGGTGGTCACATTGGCGTGCTGCGCGCGGACGGTGGCATTTGTCACGACCTTGTGATCGAGTATTGATTTCAGTTCCGCTGTGGCGGTGGCGACACGGTCGTGATGGGAGGCCCGGGAGTTCGCGGCTGCGGGATGCATTTACTTTTCCTTAACTTTGACGGCGACGCTCCGGCGCGCGGAATGAGCGGGTCCCGGCGGAGGCGGTAGGTGATGGCCGCCTGGTGCAGGTTTCAGTTTGACAGTGATATTTCCGATTCGGTCTGGCCGCCAGATTTTGCTCGAATTCCGGGGTGACGATTGCCTCATCTCACGGCACAGTGACCATCCATAAAGCAACCTCCAAGACAGGGAGCGACTGCCATGCTGGATCGGATCGATTTCGAGCCCGTATTCTTCGCCCCGTTCGTCGCTTCCTCCGTGAAGTTGGACCGGGCATGGATGGATTATAATGGTCATCTGAAGATGGCTTATTACAATCTGATCTTCGACCATGCGGTGGAGGAGGCGCTGACTCTTCTCGGGCTCGGCCCTCAATATGCGCGCGAGCGGGCTTCTTCCTTCTTCACGGCGGAGGCACATGTCCGTTATCTTCGCGAGATCACACCCGAAAGCCCGGTGCGCGTCACCTTGCGCCTTCTCGATTATGACGAGAAGCGCATTCATCTCTACCAGGCCCTGCACCACGCGGCGGAGGGCTGGATTTCCGCCACCTGCGAGCAGATGGCATTGCATGTGAACCTGAAGACCCGCCACGTCACGGCTTTTCCAGACGAGGTGTTGGAGCGCATCGCCCTGATGCGGGCCACCCATGCCGCGCTGCCGCCGCCCGAGGGCCTGGGCCGGCGGGTGTGCATGTCGGCGCGCTGCTGACCTCGCGCCGGCGGCTTCGGCCTTTGCCCCGCGCGCTGCGCGCGGGTGTTCCAGGGCGGCATCCATGTGGCGTGGGGCGTCGTGTTGACAGGCGCGTTTCGGGTCAGTATCTCCAGCCGCGTCGCTGCCTGATTTTTCGGCGGTCGCGCGCATATCTTGGAAAATCAAGACCGTACCAAGCCTGCAAGGAGCGGGCCGGAATGGTGCTGCGTTTGTTGCGTGCAATGCAGGTCAGGTATGCTGACCTATCTGTTCTCGGCGTGGTGCGATGCAGCATAGGCTGCATGGCATCGAGGGCCACAGGGCCCGGATGACCCGGAACAGGAGGCCTCCATGAGTGCCGTGACCTATCCCGCGAAGTCGTTTGCTCTTCCGCCTGCCGCGGGCGCTGCCGCCGCCGCAAAGCCGGAGCGGGGCTTCCTTGGGCGCCTGTTTGATGCGCTCATCGCCGCCCGCGCGGAGCAGGCCGAGCGCGAGGTGGCGCGCTATCTCGCGCACCATGTGGAGCATCGCCGCGACAGCTTCTAGGACGCTCCCGACCCGGCGGCGATGCCGCCTCGCGCACGGATTGCGCGGTGATGTCGAGGTGTGGAGGGATCGCCGGACGCGCTGGCGGACGGCGCTCGCTCCGGATGGGGAATTTGCACGCGGTGGGGGAAGCCGCGCGGCAAAGAGGCGTGACGCCGGGACTGGAGCGATGCGCGTATCTGCGGCGTCATCGGCCGGCTCCCCCGTCGTGCCACCAATGCAGATCCCGGGCGGAGAGAAGCTCTCGCCGGCGCGGGGCCTGCCTTTGGGATCGGGGAGGCGCGCCCGCCCGCGGGGGTGAGCGGGACGCCTCCCCGGGCCTCCCAGATGTCGTCCCAACCATCGTGCGGCGCCACCGCGCGCGCATCGCCCAAGGCGTGCACCCCCAGGAATGTGCGCAGGGCGCCTCTCGCACCCCCGTCCGGCAAGAGGGGGCGGTGAGGGTCCCTGCAGGGCCAGCGCCGCCCGCGCGATCTGTTCCGTGATGCGCCCGCGGCTCAGCGGTCGGCGGCAAGCACCAGCGTGGCCCAGCCTTCGATATGGCGGCGCGAGACCAGCCGCAGCCCGTGATTGCGGTACGCGGCCAGGGCAGCCGGCACCTGCGACACCAGCAGGCCCGACAGCACGATCCTGCCCCCCGGCGCCATTAGGGCGCGCAGCGAGCGCGACATGCGCTTCAGCGGCGGCAGCAGGATGTTCGCCAGGATCAGGTCATAGGGGCCGCCGGCGGTGAGGTTGCGGGCGTCGGCGCCGGCCGCGTGCAGCAGCGTGATGCCGGCGCCGGCCTTGTTGGCGCGGGCATTGGCGCGGGCGGTCCTGACCGCCACGATGTCGATGTCGCTGGCGACCACCTCGGTGTGGAAGCGCCGCGCGGCGGCGATGGCCAGCACGCCGGTGCCGGTGCCCACATCCAGCACCCGCCGTGGCCGGCCGCGCCGGGCCCCGTCGGCGAGGGCGGCCAGGCACCCCTGGGTGGTGCCGTGGTGGCCGGTGCCGAACGCCAGCGCCGCCTCGATCTCGATGCCGATGACATTGGCCGACAGGCGGTCGCGGTCGTGGGCGCCATGCACCATGAAGGGACCGACCCTGACGGGCGCGAGCCCTTCCAGGCTCGCCGCCACCCAGTCTTTCTCCTCCACCGCGGAGAAGGTGACACCGGCCGCCAGCTCGGGGCCGGCGGCGATCTCCACCAGCTCACGCAGCCGTTCGGGATCGAAGGCCTCGCCGGCGAATACTTCCACCACCCAGTCGTTCTCGGTCCGCTCGAAATTCGCCACCGCCACGTCGGTGGGGTCGAAGGTCTCGGAAATGAGATCGGCGATGCGCTGCGCCGGCTGGCGCGGGGCGCAGACGCGCATCACATGGGTGGCGTCGTTGGGGGGAAGACCTTCGAGCATCGGGCGCGGGTTCCGGCTTCTGGGACGGCCGCGGAAACGGCCGGGAGGGAGCGGCCAGGGGGTGGCCAAGCAAAGCGGCGAACAGGGGCGGCTCAGGCCTCGATGGCGCCGATGGACGTATTGCGTCCGCCGGCCTTGGCCGCATAAAGGCGCTTGTCGGCCACCCCAAGCAGGTCCGTCAAGGCCTGGGCGTCCTGGGGCGCGGTGGCGACACCGATGGACAGGGTGAGCGGCGGCACGCCGCCCGGCAGGACCACGGCGGCCACCCGCGCCCGCAGCAGGGCGGCGAGGTCCAGAGCGCCGGAGTGATCCACCCCGGGGGCGAAGGCGGCGAATTCGTCGCCGCCGTAGCGCACCACGTAATCCGACTGCCGCAGCGCCTCGCCCATGGCATCCGCCACCCGCCGCAGCACCACGTCGCCCACCGGATGGCCGAAATGGTCGTTCACGTCCTTGAAATTGTCGATGTCGATCAGCAGCAGGCTCACTGGCCGGCTGGAGGTCTGCGAGACCGCCAGCAGGTCGCGGCCCAGGGGCTCGAACTGGCCGCGATGCAGCACCTGGGTGAGCGGGTCGCGGCGGGCGGTGCGGGTCAGCTCCTCGTAGCGCTGGCGGTAGGTGAGGGCGCCGAACACGTCGGCGAGCCGGCGTGGCGTGGTGCTGGCAAGGGGCTCGAAGCGCCTGAGGTAGGAGGCGAGCAGGGGGGCGTACAGCGCCGCCGCCGCCAGCTTGCCGATCCAACCGCCGAGTCCGGCCGACCACGGCACCCCAAGGCTCAGGTGCAGGACCGCGAAAAAGCCCGCCTGGTCGAATGTGAGCACCAATGCCAGGGTGAGCCAGATGGCCAGCACGGGCCAGCGCCGGAGCGGACGCGAGATCCGCTCGTACAGCAGGATCATGGCGATGGAATCCACGAACAGCAGCAGCGTCCCCCACAGCATGAGGCCGCCGATCTGGTCCATGAACGACAGGTCGCCGGCTGCCTGCGGCCGTCCGTCCGCCAGTTCCAGGCGCAGGATGGAGACCAGGGCGATGAGGATGGCATTGCCCAGCAGCAGGCCGTAGATGGGCTGGCGCGCCACCTCGGCGTCCTCGCGGATGTAGACCAGCAGCAGCAGCGCCAGCTTGCCGGAGAACATGACCACCGAGCCGGGCGACAGCGACACGCCGAAGGGCAGGCTCAGGTAGAAGGAGGCCGCCAGGTACGTCTCCATGAAATGGAGGCTGCCGAGGGCGCAGAAAAAAGTGCCGATGCCCAGCGTGCCGCGCAGGCGGAACAGCGCCAGCATCGCCCCGAAATAGAGCACGAGGGCGATGAGCAGCAGGATGATGGTGAACAGGGCCATGGGTCGTGGGCAACATCAACATCGTACAGCCCGGTGGCGTTGCCGCGCGCCGAGAGGAAAAGGCTTCGCGCCGAGGGCCGGCCGCGCCGTGCGGAACGGGACGGCACGCACGATCAGCGCCGGGGCATCATGACACGTCGCGGACAGGCTGTGCAGCGCGGACGCGCCGCTGGTTAACGCTGCGTCAGCGCCCGCCGCTCATGCATCCGCTCCGAGCACGCGCGAGGGAGGATTCCGCCGCCGGCAGGCAAGGGGGTTCGGCCGGCGCCGCATGGGCATCAGACTTTTTCCACGAAGCTTTCCAGTACCCGTTTCTCGCCCGCCTTGTCGAACTGGACGGTGAGCTTGTTGCCGTCGATGCCCACGACATCCCCATAGCCGAACTTGACATGGAACACCCGCTCGCCGCGGCTGAAGGCCGATGACGAAGCGGTGGACGACGCCACCAGGGTGCCCTCGATCACGCGCGGGCCGGCGTGGGAGGGGCCTGCCGTGCCGCGCCCGCCTGGGGTGTAGCGGGCGCCTGCCTCCTTGAAGCCGTCGCCGCGCTGGGCCTGCGCCCGCTGCCAGCCGGGGGTGGCATAGGACGAGCCGCTGAACGCACCGGCGTCGAACCGGCTGGCCCCGTAGCTGGAACTGGAGCCGCCATAGCTGGAGCCGCCCCAGCCGGCGCCGCCCCGGCTTTCCTCCACCCGCACATGGGCGTCGGGCAGCTCATCCAGGAAGCGGCTGGGCAGGGTGGAACTCCACAATCCGTGGATGCGCCGGTTGGAGGCGAAATAGATGCGGGCCGAGGCGCGGGCGCGGGTGATGCCCACATAAGCGAGGCGCCGTTCCTCCTCCAGGCCGGCCTTGCCCTGCTCGTCCAGCGCCCGCTGGTGGGGAAACAGGCCTTCCTCCCAGCCGGGCAGGAACACGGTGTCGAACTCCAGCCCCTTGGCCGAATGCAGGGTCATGATCTGAACCGCATCCTCGCCGGCGCCGTTGTCGGCGGCGTCCATCACCAGGGAGATGTGCTCAAGGAAGCCCTGGAGGTTCTCGAACGGCTCCATGGAGCGCACCAGCTCCTTCAGGTTCTCCAGCCGGCCGGCGGCGTCCGCCGAGCGGTCCTTCTGCCACATGTCGGTATAGCCGCTGTCGTCGAGCACGATCTCGGCCAGCTCGGTGTGGGGAAGGGTGCGCGCCTGCGCCCGCCAGCGGTCGAAGGCGTCCATCAGCCCGCGCAGCGCGCCGCGCACCTTGGGCTTCAGCTCCTGGCTTTCCACCAGCAGGCGCACCGCGTCCTGGAGCGGCACGCCGGCCGAACGGGCGACGTCGTGGATCTGCTTGACGGTGGCGTCGCCGACGCCGCGCTTGGGCACGTTGACGATGCGCTCGAACGCCAGGTCGTCGGCGCTGGAGTTCACACAGCGCAGATAGGCCAAAGCGTCGCGGATTTCCGCCCGCTCGTAGAAGCGTGGGCCGCCGATGACGCGATAGGGCAGGCCGAGGGTGACGAAGCGCTCCTCGAACTCGCGCATCTGGAACGAGGCGCGCACCAGGATCGCCACCTGCGACAGCGCATGGCCGGCGCGTTGCAATGCCTCGATCTCGTCGCCGATGGCGCGGGCTTCCTCGCCGCTGTCCCAGGCGCCGGTCACCGTCACCGGCTCGCCTTCCTCGCCTTCCGAGAACAGGGTCTTGCCGAGCCGGCCCTCGTTGTGGGCGATGAGGTGGGAGGCGCTGGCCAGGATGTGGCCGGTGGAGCGGTAGTTGCGCTCCAGCCGGATCACCGTGGCGCCGGGAAAGTCGCTCTCGAAGCGCAGGATGTTGTCCACCTCGGCGCCGCGCCAGCCATAGATGGACTGGTCATCGTCGCCCACGCAGCACACGTTGCGAGAGCCCTGCGCCAGGAGACGCAGCCACAGGTATTGGGCGACGTTCGTATCCTGGTATTCATCCACCAGCAGATACTTGAACTTGTGATGGTATTCGGCAAGCACGTCGGGATTTTCGCGGAACAGACGGATGCCTTCCAGCAGCAGGTCGCCGAAATCCACGGCGTTGAGCGCCTTCAGCCGCGCCTGGTAGGCGGCATAAAGCGCGCCGCCGCGCCCATTGGCGAACACCGCGCCTTCGCCGGCGGGCACGTCCTTCGGGCCGAGCCCCCGGTTCTTCCAGCCGTCGATGGTGTTGGCCAGAAGCCGCGCCGGCCAGCGCTTCTCGTCGATGTTCTCGGCGGCGATGAGCTGCTTGAGCAGGCGGATCTGGTCGTCGGTGTCGAGAATGGTGAAGCCGCTCTTCAGGCCGACCAGCTCGTGGTGCCGGCGCAGCACGCGCACGCCGATGGCATGGAAGGTGCCGAGCCAGGGCATGCCCTCCACCTGGTCGCCGACCATGGCGTGGATGCGCTCCTTCATCTCCCGCGCGGCCTTGTTGGTGAAGGTGACGGCCAGGATCTGGGAGGGATAGGCGCGGCCGGTGGCCAGGATGTGGGCGATGCGGGTGGTGAGCACGCGGGTCTTGCCGGTGCCGGCGCCGGCCAGCACCAGCAGCGGCCCGTCGAGGGTTTCCACCGCCGCCCGCTGCTCGGGATTGAGGCCGGAGAGGTAACCGGCCTGCGCGGCGGCGGGTGCGGCACCAGCCAGCGCCCGCGCGGCGATGCCGCCGGGGCGCGGGGCGGGGCTGTCGGGCGCGGGCGCCACCGGCTGCCGGCGCGATTGGGGCAATTGGGTCAAGGGCACTTTCTCGCGGACGCGTGATTCTCTGTCGAGAACAAAATGGCACTCAATCACGGCGATTGCGAGAGCACCCGACCCGCCGCCGGGTCGGGGCCGGCTATTTCAGCAGCTCCATCGGCCCGTCCCGGCGCCAGGTGCGGGCGCGCAGCCGCGGCGCCAGCCACCACGACAGGGGTGCCGACACGGCCGCCGTGCCGACCACGATCCAGGGCATCAGGCTCATGGCCTCACGCGAGAGCGGGGTGAGAAGCAGCACCAGCGTGGCGGCGAAGAAGGCCATCGCCTGCGCCATCAAGAAGATCATCGCCGCGATCTGAAGTCGTACGGACATGATGTTCCTCCTTCCAGAACCAGGGGTCTGGAAGGAAAACGGGGGGCGGAGCCAAATGTTCCCGGCTCCGGATATTTCCGGTTGCAGATGGCCTTGGCACCAACTCTTCCTGGCGCTAACTCCTCCTGGCGCCAATCTTCCTGGCGCCGCGCGGAGGACGGCCGGAGTGAGGACAACGCCAAGGCCGCGGTGGCCTCGTCCTCAGGGCGGTCCTCAGGGCGCGTCCTTGGCCGCCGCCTTGGGCAGGTGCACCACGTAGAATTTGCGTACCGGGGTCACGTTGCGCCAGGTGCCGGTGAAGCCCGAGGGGATGAGGAATGATTCGCCCGCCTGGTAGGCCTCCACGTGGCCGGAGGCATCGGTGAGTTCCACCGTGCCCTCCAGGATCACGCAGAACTCGTCCTCCTCGTAATTCACCGCGAGGGTGGAGCGCTCGGAGGCCCAGAAGCCGGCGGAAAAGGCGCCGCTCTGGTCCTGGTACCATTCGTGGACGGTGGTGGCGGCGGCCGGGTCCACATGGGGGGTCGGATTGAAGCGGATGGAACGGAGCGTCATGGCGGCCTTCCGGGGTCGAGGGACGCCGGCATCCTTGGCGGAGGATGCCGGCGTCCGCAAGAACAGGCCAGTCCGGGTTCAGCCGGCGGTCGCCCGGCGCGGCGGCCTGAGGCCGGCGATGAGCACGGCGCCGAGGCCGAAGAAGACCAGCAGCACCGCCACCCCGGCCCGCTGGCTGGCGGTGACGGCGGTGACCACCGCCACCGTGGTGGGCGCCGCGAACGAGGTGATGCGCCCGGACAGCGCGAACAGCCCGAAGCATTCGGCCAGGTTCTCCGCCGGCGCGAGCCGCACCAGCAGCGTGCGCGAGGCGGCCTGCAGCGGCCCGGCCACCGCGCCGATGAGCAGGCCGAGCCCGAGATAGACCCGTTCCGGAACGGTCGCGAACAGGCCGCTGGCCGGCGCTGTTGGCACAAGCCCGAACAGCACCGCGTCCCGCGCCAGGGACAGCAGGCCCAGGCAGGCGACGATGAGGCAGGCGAGCGAGGCCAGGATCACCGCGCGCGAGCCCAGCCGGTCGTCGAGCCAGCCGCCGGTCAGGGCGCCAAGGGTACCGGTGATGGTGAGGGCGATGCCGAAGATGCCGATCTGGATCGAGCCCCAGCCGAACACGCCGGCGGCGTAGATGCCGCCGAAGGCGAACAGGGCGACGAGGCCGTCGGCATAGACCATGTTGCCGATGAGGAAGCGCGCCAGGACGGGCTGGGCCTTCAGCCGCGGCAGCAGGGCCTTGATGCGCGACAGGCCGGTCTTGACCGCCACCGTCATCGGCATCGCCGCGGGCGGGTCGGGTACCAGCAGGAACAGCGGCAGCACCAGCAGGGCGAACCAGGCGGCGGTGAACGGGCCGGACAGGCGGTCGCCTTCCCGAAGCGCCGCGTCGAGCCCGAACGCGGGGGGATGACCGAGCAGGGTCAGCCCGGTCTCGGGCTGGGTGGAGAACAGGGCGAGCATGATCGCCAGCGAGATCAGCCCGCCGAAATAGCCGGCTGCCCATCCGGTGCCGGAGAGCCGTCCCAGCCGCTCCGGCGGCGCGAGGTTGGGCATCATGGCATTGTTGAACACCGTCGCGAATTCCACGCCGATGGTGCCCACCGCGAAGGCGGCGAGGATGAGCGGGATGCGGCTTTCATCGCCCGGGACGGCGAACCACAGCAGGCTGGAGCCGATGATGAGCATGGCGCCGAACAGCGCGATCCACGGCTTGCGCCGGCCGGAGGCATCCGCCACCGCCCCGAGCACGGGCGAGCAGAAGGCGATGATGAGCCCGGCGGCGCCGGTGGCGAACCCCCACAGCGCCTGCCCCTCCGCCGGGGTCGGCGCCACAGCGGAGGCGAAGTAGGGGGCGAAGATGAAGGTGGTGATCAGCGTGAAATAAGGCTGGCACGCCGGGTCGAACAGGATCCAGCCGGCGACCGCACGTCGCCTCTCGGTCTCGGTGTAGAAGAGGGCCATCGCAGCGCAGTCTGAAGCAAGAGGGTGGGAGCGGTAAGTGTCGCATTTTGGCCTTATCACAATTCGGCTCAAAAACGCCATCGGCGATAGGAAGAGCATGAATTCAAAGCCATATTTATATTGAAGCGGGGAGCGCGGTCATGTAGTTCCGATGATTACTCGCCATCTGCCGTCATGCTGGCGAGCCGATGCGCGGGGGCGGCATCCGTAACCGTTGCCGGAGGGACGCCACTTTGCACGGGTCCGTGCCGTTCCAGAGATCGCTGTCGCAAGGGTGGGATTCGAGCGTCCTGCGGATGCTCCCGCCGGAATGCGACCTGAACGCCGCGGGCGCGGCGGTGGGCCCCTGCCTGCGGCTGGCCGGCCACGCCCTCAATCTGCCGTATGTGGGCTTCGCGCGGCTGGGCCAGCTGCTGCTGGTGGACATGGGCCGCGAGAGTGACGGCCTTTATGAGCTTGATGCGCCCCGCCTGTTCGCCACGGCGGCGGCGCTGCGCCAGCGCCTGAGCCTCGCCGACGTGTGGGACAGCGCCGCGTTCCGCGACACCCGGCTGGGGCCGGACGGCCCGGCGGTGCGCGCCTTTGCCAGCGTGCCGGTGTTGTCCGTCTTCGGCACCAGCCTGGGCGCCCTGTGCGCGGCCGGCGTCCAGCCCCGCCGGCTTGATGCGACCGGCCTGCGGCCGCTGGAGGACGGGGCGCGGGTGCTTGCCGCGCTGCTGGCGGCGCAGGGCGGCGCCGAGGCCCGCTGACACCGAGGCCCGCTGACGTCGAGGCGCGACGCCCCCCGGCGGCGGTTGGTCGCCGCGACGGGATGATGTGCAACCCCCTGTTCCGGGCGGAAAATCGCGTGGACTGGAATCGGCGCGCGGGTCCGCGAGGGTCTGATCCCGTCGGCCCCGGTCTTCGACCGGTGCCAGGTGGGTCCGCTCGCGCGCCGCGCGGGCTTGACCAAAGCCCCCTGAGCGAAGCTTGCGGGCCTTTGGTCCGACCCGCCCGCCGTGTCGCGGGGCCGCCAGCTCGCGTCCTGGACGAAGGGCGGCCGCGGGACGCGCGTGCCCCCGGCGTCGGACGCGGCGCGCCCGCGATGGGCGCGGCCTTCCGCCCTGAGAGCTTCGTCCCTGTGGTCTTCCGGCCGTGGCGTCGGTGACGCCTGAGGGCGCGGGCGGCGGGGCGCCTTCGCGACGCCGGCCGTCGGGTTCGCCGCCTCGCGCGTTATCCGGCCCATGGGCATCGCCGCTTTCCCGCTGGCGGTGGGCGCGGCAAGATCGCGTCCGCTGGCGGCGCCCGGCCTGGATGTAATCGTGACGCTGTCATGACAGTTTAGCCCCAGATAATATGATAATTTTCCAAATATTTGAGGTTGGAGCAGGTGGGTGTTGCTTGGTCTGTTCGGGGCGGTGGTGTATGCGTGCCCAGGACGAGGTCAGGGAAGGCCGGCGAAGACGAGGCCGGGGCGCGGGCGGTGGTGGGGGCCATCGACCGGCGGTCCGGATGGGGAGGTGCGCATGAAGTCCCAGATTGTCGAGGAGCTCGGCAATGGCGAGATCCTGCTTCCGTCGCTCATCGCCGACGGCCTCCGGGCCAACGACCGGGTCAAGGTGCGGCTCAGCGTGCTTCAGGATGCCGGCCGGACCGCCGGCGCCCCCGCTGGCCCACGGTTTTCCCTCGCCGAGGACTGCCGCGCGGTGGGTCTCGACCCCGTGGCCATGGACGCGCTGGTGACGCGGGCCGGTCGTGCCGCCGGCGGCGAGGTGCAGGCGCCCGGCATCGGCGCCCTCGGCGTCGGCGTGTGGCAGGACGTGGAGGCGATGGCCCGCGCGGTGGCGGCCGGTGACCCGGCCGCCGGGGCGGCGGCGGCGCAGCGCCTGGAGGCGTTGCGCGCGCGCACCGCCCTCGGCCAGAGCGACGCCCTCACCGAAGCCGAGATCCTGGCCCTGTCGAGCCTGTCCGCCACCGGCGCCGACAGTCTGCACCGCCTGGTGATGGATCTCCACAAGGACCTCAATCGCCTGGCAGCCGCCCATGCCGAGGAGGTGGTGGCGGGCGCCCACGCTTATGGGCTGGAACCGGGCGACCATCCGGCGGTGGAGGCCTTCATGCGCGGGGTCGAGGCGACCCGGCGGCTCAAGTTCGATCATCCGGGCCTCGCCACCGTGGCCACCCGCGCCGGGGCGCGGCTCACCATCCAGAACGACATCGGCGAGACCGACGCCCATGTGGTGGTGATCGTGCTGGAGGGCGATCAGGTCAGCGTCACCTATTCCGACGTGCATCGGGCGCGGGCGAAGTTCTTCGTCGCCTGCTTCGAGGACTTCCCCGCCAAGTGGAGCGATCTCGACGCCACGCGGGCGGCAGGCCTGGCCGAGGGCGGCGTCTTCTATCTGGTGTCCGGTCGCCTCGCCGATGCGGATGTCGGCCGGCGCCAGGCCTTCCTGGAGGCGCTCGGGGCGGCCCTGGTGTTCCTGATCGACTGGAACAAGGCGCGCAAGGTGCTGCGGGCCTGGGTGCCGAAGGCGGACGCTGTGCGCATCCTGCAATGGGGCGCGCGCAACCGCATCGGCCATCGCGGCTTTCTGGAGCTCGGCGGCAGCGAGGTGGTGGCGGCGGCGGTGCACCACGCGGCCCCCACCCGCATCGGCTTCGGCGAGCGGCTCGACGCGGTGCTCGGACGCGAGGCGGCGGTGGGCTTCCTGGAAGCGGTGCTGCGCATCTGCACCGAGGCGCTGCTCGACGGCAGCGCCCTGCGCCTTGCCCGCGACCGCATCGAGGCGGATCTGGTCTGGCGCCTGGAGCGGGTGGACACGGCGCTGCTGGCGGTGGTGATCCGCCAGGCCGGCCTCGCCCGCGAGGTGGCGGTGGCCATCGCCCAGCATGTGGAGGCGCTCGCCACCGGCCGCGAGGCGGATGGCGCGGCGCTGGCGGAGCGGGCCCGCCGCATCGAGCAGAAGGCCGACCGGATCGCCCTGGACGCGCGCGGTGAGATTGCCCGGCTCGATGTGGATCGTGCGGTGGAGCGCCTCGTCAACCGCATCGAGGAGGTGATCGACGAGCTGGAGCAGGCGGCCTTCATCGCCTCCCTCGTGCCGGCGGGCTTCGATGCCGGCCTCGCCGAACCGCTGGTGCGGCTGGCCCGGCTCGCCGTATCGGGCAGCGAGGCGGCCGCCATGGGGGTGGCGGCGGCGGTCGAGATTCCCGACGGCAACCGCGTGGACAGCGAGGAGGCCATCGCCGCCTTCGGCCGGCTGGTGGAGATCGAGCACCAGGGCGATGCCGCCGAGCGGGCGGTGACCACCCGGGTGCTGCGCGGGGACCACGACATGAAGGCGGCGCTGGCCGCCCTGGAGCTGGCGCGGGCGCTGGAGCGCGCCACCGATCAGCTCGCCGGCTTCGGCCACCTGCTTCATGCCCATGTCCTCGCCGACCTGTCCAGATAGGGAGCGCGTCCCATGAAGATCGTCACCATCGGCGCGGCCGGCCAGCCGGCCGCGCCTCTGCCCTCGGCCGAGACGGTCGGCGCCAAGGCGGCCAATCTGGCGCAGATGGCGGCCCTGGGCCTGCCGGTGCCGCCCGCCTTCGTGCTGCCGGTGCGCCTGTGCGCGGCCATCGTGCGCGGCGACGCGGATGCCCGTGAGACCCTGCGCCGTGGCCTTGCCGAGGGCATCGCCGTCCTGGAAGCCGCCACCGGCCGTGGGCTGGGCGACCGCCGCAGGCCGTTGCTGGTCTCCGTGCGCTCCGGCGCCGCCCGGTCCATGCCGGGCATGCTCGATACGGTGCTGGATGTGGGCGCCACCCCGGCGGCGGTGAGCGGGCTGATCCGCAGCACTGGCAATCCGCGCTTCGCCTGGGATTGCCGCCGCCGCTTCCTGGAGAGCTTCAGCGCCGTGGTGCTCGGCGTCGCCCCGGCGGTGCTCGCCGGCCCGCGTTCCGCGCTGGTGGCGGGCGAGCAGGTGGCGCGGGTGGAGGAGCTGGACGGGGAGGCACTGGAGCGGCTCGCCCGCGCCTATGGCGAAGCGCTCGACGACGACGGCGACGCCGTTCCCGCCGACCCCATGGCGCAATTGGAAAGCGCCGCGCAGGCGGTCTATCGCTCCTGGATGGGCGAGCGCGCCCGCGCCTACCGGGCGCTGGAACGGCTGGACCATCTCGAAGGCACGGCGGTGACGGTTCAGGCGATGGTGTTCGGCAACCGCGGCCTCAATTCCGGCTCCGGCGTCGCCTTCTCGCGCGATCCCTCGAGCGGTGCCTCGGAGCCGGTCATCGACGTGCTGTTCGAGGCCCAGGGGGAGGACGTGGTGTCCGGCGCCCGCTCGCCGCAGACCGAGGCGGCGCTGGCGCAGGCGGTGCCGGCGGCGGCGAAGGCGCTGCGGGGAATGCTCGGCACCCTGGAGCGGGCCTTCCATGACGTGCAGGACGTGGAGTTCACCATCGAGGACGGGCGGCTGTGGCTGCTCCAGACCCGCTCGGCCAAGCGCACGCCCCGGGCGGCGCTGCGCATTGCCATCGATCTGGTCCGCGAAGGCCTCATTTCGCCCCAGGAGGGATTGGCGCGGGTGGGTGCGCTCGATGCCGGGGCGCTGGTGGAAGCGCGGCTGGCCGATCTCGGTCCGCTGCTGGTGCGCGGCACCGGGGCGTCGGCCGGCGTGGCGGTGGGGCGTGCCGCATTCTCCTCGCAGAGCGCCCAGCGCCTCGCCGATGGCGGTGAGCCGGTGGTCCTGGTGCGGCCGGACACCAGCACCTCGGATGTCGCCGGTTTTTCGGTCTCGGCGGGCATCGTCACCGCGGTGGGCGGGCGCACCGCCCACGCGGCGCTGGTGGCGCGGCAGATGGGCAAGCCCTGTGTCGCCGGCTGCACGGAACTGGTGGTGGATGTGGCGGCGGGCACGGCCCGCGTGGGCGACACGCGGGTCGCGGAAGGCGACTGGCTGTCCGTCGATGGCGACGCCGGGGCGGTCTATCTCGGCCGGGGCCAGATCCTGGTGGACCGGCTGGATGCCGAGTTGCGGGAAGTGGACGGCTGGCGCGGGGCCGCCGCCGTCACCGCCTGACCGGAACGGCACGCCGCCGGCGCTTCAAGGGCGGCTCGCACCGGGCCGCCCCGTCCCCTCGCCGCCGGGCGGCGCGCGGACGGGGCGAACGGCGTCAGGAGCCGGCGGTGGCGTCGAAGCGGCTGCGGGCGGCCGCCACTTCGCCGGCATGGTCGAAGGCCCAGCGGTTCAGCGTCTCCAGCACCTGCGCCAGCGAAAGGCCGAGGGGCGTCAAGGCGTATTGCACCTGCGGCGGCGTGGTGGGAAACACCGTGCGCAGCACCAGCCCGTCGCGTTCGAGCCCGCGCAGCGTCACCGTCAGCATGCGCTGGGAGATGCCGCCCAGACGGCGGCGCAGCGTGTTGAAGCGGCAGGGCGCGGTGACGAGGTTCACCACCACCAGCACGCTCCAGGCGTCGCCGATGCGGTCGAGCACGTCGCGCGTCGGGCAGGGGCCGCCGCTGGCCCATTGCCCGGCATCCGCCGGCACTTCGCACGGGTGCGGATCGGCGTCCGGCATGTCCGCGACGAGGTTCGCGCGAGGGGTTCCCGCTTCGGAAACAGAGGCCTTCGGCTCAGTCATCGGCTTCTCCGGCAGGGTTTGGCGCCGGCGTGGTGCCGCGCTCGAACCAAGTTCCTTTCAAGCATATGGTTCCTGAAGAGAACCGCCAAGCGTCTTCATATACTTCGCTGCATTTTCGCCCTGCGGGCCATGCTCCACGCCGTCTGCCAGCCATGTTCCACGCCGTCGCGCCCCTGGGGGATGGGGGGCGACGGTCGGGCCTCGGCTGTCCGGTTCCCCTTTGGTGACCTGGTAAGGGCTCGGTGCCTTCTTTAAACCAAGTTCCGTTTGAGCATATGGTTCCCAAATCGAACCGCCGGTCGTCCCGGCCCGTTTCGTGCCCGCGGGCTCACCGGGGGCGCGGCATTCGCCAGGCAGGAGCCTTCAATGAAGATCGCCGTTCTCGGCGCGACCGGCATGGCCGGCTCGCGCATTGTCGCGGAAGCCCTCGCGCGGGGGCACCAGGTCACCGGCATCGCCCGCAAGCCGGAGGGGCTGGCGGCTCGTCCCGGGCTCACCACGGTGGCGGCCGATGTTGCCGCGCCCGGCCTCCATGAGCTTCTGCGCGGCCACGATGCGGTGGTGAGCGCGCTGCATTTCCAGACCCTGTCGGAGCCGGACCTCGCGGCGGCGCTGAAGGCGGGGGGCATCGCGCGGGTGCTGATCGTGGGGGGCGCCGGAAGCCTGGAGGTGGCGCCGGGGGTGCAGCTCATCGACACGCCGGAGTTCCCCGAGGTGTGGAAGCCGTTCGCCCGCCCCGGCGTTGCGTTCCTGGCGGCGCTGCGGAACGAGACCGAGCTGGAATGGACGTTTATTTCGCCTTCGGCCCTGTTCGAGCCCGGCGCGCGCACCGGCGTGTTCCGGCTGGGCGGCGACCAGCTCCTGGTCGGGGCCGACGGGCGCAGCGCCATCTCCGGCGAGGACTTCGCGGTGGCCCTGCTCGATGAGCTGGAGGCCCCGGCGCACGTTCGCCGCCGCTTCACCGTGGGCTACTGATCGCGCCCGGCTGGTGGGCCGGGTCCGCCAGGAGTGTTCGCGGGTTCCGCGACCCGGCGGCGGGGCGGCCCGCGACGCCCGGTCCCTTCGCGAGCCGATGTCTCGCGAAGGGGTTTGGCCGGGCCGTCAGGCGGCGGCTGATTCTCAGCCGCGCACCAGATCGCCCAGCAGGCTTGCCGCCAGGGTCAGCTTCGACAGGCTGAGGCCGGAGGCGGCGATGTCGCGCACGGTGCCGCGCATGCGCTCCACCTCGTCGCGGTGGGCGGCGATGTAGGCCTCCAGGCCCGCCGCGCCAGCCCCGCTCCCGGCGAGGATCTGCCCGGTGATCCGCCGCAGGAAGGTCTCGATCTGCGCCAGGGCGCGGTCGAGGGCCAGCCGGTCGTAATAGTCGGGCGCGACGATGCTGCGCGCCTGCATGGTCAGCACGTCCACGTCGAAATAGCGTCCGGCGGCGAAGAAGGTGCTGGCCACGTCCGGAATGGGCCGGCCGGTGGCCTGCGCCAGCAAGGCGATGTCGGAGGCCGCCGCCAGCGCCCGGGTGGAGGCGATGCGGCGGGCCAGTTCCTCCGGCACATTCTCGGCCCTCAGCTCGTCGATGCGCGCCTGGCGGGCGGCACGCCAGGCCTCTGGCAGGCTCTCGTCGAGGGCGGCGGCCACGGCCGCGATGCCGGCGCGATAATGATCCACCACCACGGCGATGCCATCGGCGAACGAGACGTTGCCGAGGAACCACACGATGCGGCCCAGGGTCAGTTCCTCCACGCCGGCGTAGAGGGCGAGCTGGGCGGCCCCCTTCACCTTGGTGTCGAGAGCGTCGATCTCGGCCAGCAGCTCCGGCAGGCCGTAGCTGTCGCGCACCGCGGCGAAGGCGCGGGCGATGGCGGCGGCGTCGGCGCCGGTCTGGTCGGTGATGCGGGCGAGCGCCGAGGGACCGCAGAGGTTGACGATGGCGTTGGCGAGCCCGGTGGCGATGATCTCGCGGCGCAGGCGATGGCTGGCGATGGCGGCGGGGAAGCGCGCCTCGATCTGCGGCGGGAAATAGGTCGCCAGCTCATGCGCCAGATAGGGATCGTCGGGCACGCTGGAGGCGATCAGATCGGCGTTCAGCGCCAGCTTGGCATAGGCCAGCAGAACCGCCAGCTCGGGCCGGGTGAGGTGCTCGCCGCGTGAGCGGCGGTCGGCGATCTCGGCGTCCGAGGGCAGGAATTCCACCGCGCGGTCGAGCTCACCGCGTGCTTCCAGCATCTGCATCAGCCGCTGCTGGAAGGCGAGGTCGTCGGCGCCGCTGCGCTGCGCCAGGGAGAGCGCCAGGGTCTGGGCATAGTTGTTGCGCAGCACCAGGCGCGCCACTTCCGGCGTCATCTCCTTCAGCAGCGCGGCGCGGGCCTCGGGCGCCAGCGCGCCGCTTTCCAGCGGGTGGGCGAGGGCGATCTTGATGTTCACCTCCACGTCGGAGGTGTTCACGCCGGCCGAATTGTCGATGGCGTCGGTGTTGAGCCGCACCCCCCGCCGGGCGGCCTCGATGCGCGCCCGCTGGGTCATGCCCAGGTTGGCGCCCTCGCCGATCACCCTGGCGTTCAGCTCCGCCGCGCTCACCCGCACGGCGTCGTTGGCGCGGTCGCCGGCCTGGGCGTCGGTCTCGGTGGAGGCGCGCACATAGGTGCCGATGCCGCCGAAGAACAGCAGGTCCACCGAGGACTTCAGGATGGCGTTGATGAGCTCCGCCGGCGTCGCCTGCGCCTTCGGGAACCGCAGCAGCGCCTGGACCTCGGCGGAAACCTCCAGGCTCTTTGCCGAGCGGGGAAATACGCCGCCGCCGGCGGAGATCAGGCTTGGATCGTAATCGGCCCAGGAGGAACGGGGCAGGTCGAACAGGCGCTGCCGCTCGGCATGGGCGCGGGCGGGGTCCGGCTCCGGGTCCAGGAAGATGTGGCGATGGTCGAAAGCGGCCACCAGCTTCAGAGCGGACGACAGCAGCATGCCGTTGCCGAACACGTCGCCGGACATGTCGCCCACGCCGGCCACCGTCACCGGCGTGGCCTGGATGTCGATGTCCATTTCCCGGAAATGGCGCTTCACCGCCTCCCAGGCGCCGCGGGCGGTGATGCCCATGGCCTTGTGATCATAGCCCACCGAGCCGCCGGAGGCGAAGGCGTCGTCGAGCCAGAAGCCGTGGCGGGCGGAGATGGCGTTGGCGGTGTCGGAGAAGGTGGCGGTGCCCTTGTCCGCCGCCACCACCAGATAGGGGTCGTCGCTGTCGAGGCGGACGGTGTCGGCCGGGTGGAGCACCGCCCCGCCCTTCAGGTTGTCGGTGAGGTCGAGCAGGCTGGAGACGAACAGCTCGTAGGCGGCCGTTCCCTCGGCCAGGATGGCCTCGCGCCCGCCGCCCGCCGGCAGCTGCTTGGGCACGAAGCCGCCCTTGGCGCCCACCGGCACGATCACCGCATTCTTCACCTGCTGCGCCTTCACCAGGCCGAGAATCTCGGTGCGGAAATCCTGCGGCCGGTCGGACCAGCGCAGGCCGCCGCGCGCCACCTTGCCGAAGCGCAGGTGCACGCCGTCCACGCGCGGGGCATAGACGAACACCTCGTAGAGCGGGCGGGGCAGGGGCAGCCCGTCCACCTTGGCGCTCGCGAACTTGAGGGCGATGGCTTCGCGCGGGCGGGCCTCGGCGTCGCTCTGGTAGAAGGTGGTGCGCACGGTGGCGTCCACCAGGTTGAGGAAGCGCCGCAGGATGCGATCCTCGTCCAGGCTCGACACCTGCGCGAGCGCGGCGGCGAGGGCGTCGCGCAGCGGCGCCTCGCGGGCGGCGCGGGCCTGCGGCGCCGGGTCGCAGGCGGGGTCGAAGCGGGCGTGGAACAGGGCCACCAGGTCGCGCGCGATGGTGCCGTGCAGCGCCAGCGTGCGCCACAGATAGTCCGGGCTGAAGGGAATGCCTGCCTGCCGCAGGTAGCGTCCGAGCGCGCGCACCAGCGCCGCCTCGCGCCAGGACAGGCCGGCGTCGAGCACCAGGGCGTTGAAGCCGTCGTCCTCGGCGGCGCCGCGCAGCACGGCGTTGAGGCAGTCCTCCAGGCGCTCGTCCGCGCCGGCGATGGAGATGGCGCCCCCGTCGGCCCGCTCCAGCGACATGTCGTGCAGCCAGCAGCGCTCCAGGCCGGGGAACCCCTCGGCGTCTTCGTCGCCGGGAATGACGTCGCCGTCGCGCGGGACGATGCGGTAGGTGCGCTCGTTGATGGCCTTGAGGCCCATGTTCTCCAGCATAGGTACCCGGATGGAGAGCGGCAGCGGGGCGCCATAGGAGAGCAGGCGCAGGGAGATGCGGGTGTCGGGGTCGTCCGCGCGGCGATAGAAGTCGATGGCGATCGGCCGCTCCGGCGACAGGCGCTCGATGCGCTCGATGTCGGCGAGGGCGGTGGCCACGTCGAACGCGGCCTGGTACCCGGCGCCGAAGGCCGGGCCGTAGCGCCGGCGCAGCAGGCTGGCGTCGGCGCCGACGAGGCCGGACGCGCCGGCGATGGCGGCGCACAGCCGGTCGCTCCAGGATTGGGTGGCGTCGGCCACGGCCTGCTCGAGGGCGGTGCGGTCCACCTCCGGCGACGGGCCGCCGGCGCGGTCCACGGTGTAGTGCACCCGTGTCAGCGGCACGCCGGTGAGGAAGCTCTCGGCCACCGCCGAGACGGTGCCGCTGAAGGCCTCCTCCAGCAGCGCGCCGATGCGTCCGCGCACGGCGGCGTCGAACCGCTCGCGCGGCACGTAGGCGAGCACCGAGGCGAAGCGGCCGAAGCGGTCGAGGCGCGGCAGCACCCGCACCCGGGGCCGGTCGTAGAGCGAAAGGATCTCGCGGGCGTGGGTCGAGAGGGTGTCGGCGTCCACCTGGAAGAAGTCGTCGCGCGGATAGGTCTCCAGCACCGTTTCCAGGGCGCGGGCGGAATGGCTCTGCGGCTCCAGCCCGGCCGCCCGCACCACCGCTTCGGCCTTAAGGCGCAGATAGGGAATCTCGCGCACCGAGTGGGTGTAGGCGGTGGAGGTCAGCAGGCCGACGATGTGCACGGCGCCGCTGACGCGGCCTTTCTCGTCGTGGGTCTTGATGCCCACATAGTCCATCACGTTCCGGCGATGCACCCGCGCCCGCAGGCTGGCCTTTGAGAAGATGAGCGGCTGTGGCCCGTCGAGGGCGGCGCGCAGCTCCGGAGCCGCCACCACCGGGCCCTCGCCGAAGCGCAGCTCGCGCACCGCCGGGTCGCGCAGCACGCCAAGGCCGGAACCGGCGTCCGCCTCCAGGGTGCCGGCCGCGTCGAGGCCGTAGGCGCGCACGCCGAGGAAGATGAAATTGTCCTCGGTGAGCCAGGAGATGAGGTCGGCGGCCTCCAGCCGGTCCTTGTCCGAATACGGCGAGCGGTCCTTGCGCAGGCTCTTGGCGAGGCCCTTCACCTGCCGGCGCATGGCCTGGAAATCCTCGTTGATGGCGTGGACATCGGCGAGGGTGGCGGCGATGCCGGCGCTCAACGCCGCCTGCTCGGCGGCGTCGATGGCGCCGACGTGCAGGTGGATGAGGCTCTCGCGGTTGTCCTGGTCCTCCAGCTTGCGGGCGGGGTCGGCGAGGCCGGCGACGGTGCCGTCGCGGTCGCGCACCACATGGAAGATGGGGTGGGCCGCGAGCTTCAGCTCCAGCTTGCGGTCGGCCAGCTCGCCGGCCACCGAATCGAACAGGAAGGCCTTGTCGTCGTTGATGGCCTCGATCACCGTGAGGCCGGCGCCGGGCGCGTCGAACACGCGCACGTCGGCCACCCCGCGCGGGCGGCCGAGGAGATGGGCCCAGGCCTCCTGGATGAGGCGCGCGAGCAGCGCGGGGTCGAGCGGCGCCAGGTCTTCCGGGGCGATGGCCGACAGGAAGGTGCGCGCGAACAGCTCCGGAACCAGCGGCGCGTCCGAGGCGAGCGCGGCGCGCACCGCCTCCATGCGTCCTTGCAGGTCGTGGTCGGTTTCGGCAGTCTGAAAGCCTTGAACAGTCATGGCTACTCCCCGAATGGACGCCCTCGTGTCACGCGGTTCCGGCCTTAATCTGCGGCCGGATCACGGCTGGTGACGTTCGGCCGGGAGCCGCGACGCAAAGATGACGAGGCAACGCCCATGGCCCCCACAGTGAAGCGCTCCACCGCCGGCTCAAAGACGAAAAGCGCCGCCGCCGAAAAAACCAGCACGCCCGCGAAGCAGGCGCGGGCGGCCAAGGGCGCGGAGGCGGCCGGTCCGGCGGCGGCGCCTGCGCCCGCCGCGCGGCCGCCGAAGGCGCCGCCAGTCGTCACGCGTGGTCCCGACGATGCACCCGCCATCGCCCTCGACCTGCCCCCGGCGCCGCTTGACGAGGCCACCCGCGCCTATTTCGACAAATGCCTGGAGAAGATCGGCTTCGTCCCCAATGTCCTGGTCGCCTATGCGTTCGACATGGCCAAGCTGTCCGCCTTCGCCGGCATGTACAACGACCTGATGCTGGCGCCCTCCGGTCTTTCGAAGCTGGAGCGGGAAATGATCGCGGTGGCGGTGTCGAGTGTAAATCGCTGTTATTACTGCCTCACTGCCCATGGCGCGGCGGTGCGGCAGCTGTCCGGGGACCCGGTGCTGGGCGAGCAGATGGTGATGAACTATCGCGCCGCCCGGCTCGACGCCCGCCAGCGGGCGATGCTGGATTTTGCGGTGAAGCTCACGGAACGCCCGCACGAGGTGGAGGAGCCCGACCGCGCCGGCCTGCGCGCCGTCGGCTTCTCCGAGCGGGACATCTGGGATATTGCCGCCGTAACCGGATTCTTCAACATGTCCAATCGCATCGCCGCCGCCACCGACATGCGCCCCAACGAGGCCTATCATGCCGACGCCCGGGTTCCGGCGCCCATCGGAACCACCACTTCACGTTGAGCCTTGGCGCCCCGGACGACCTTCGCGCGTGGGCGTCTGGCGGCCAACGCGCGGGCCGTCCACAGGTTGGGGGCGGCGCAAAAATAATTCCGAGCGTACGCTCGTTATATTCTGCAGTGTGGTATGAGTGGACAGGCCCCCCGGCGGACCGCCATCCGCCGGGGAGGACCAGTTGACGCAGCCGCTGCACACCGTGCTAGGGTGCGTCGCACGATCAAGCGCATCGCTCAAGATGCCGTCCGGAGGAAATCGCCACGGGTCGCCCAATGCCTGAGCGCAGCGGCGTGCCCTGGCCCCAACACGAGGGCGCCCACCGATCATGGACACCGTCGCAGACGTGCCCTACATCGTTGAAGCATCGGGTCTGACCAAGGAGTTCAAGGGGTTCGCGGCCGTCAAGAACGTGAATCTCAGAATCCGCCGCCACACCATTCACGCCCTGATCGGGCCGAATGGCGCGGGCAAGACCACCTGCTTCAATCTCATCACCAAGTTCCTGGAGCCCACGCGCGGCACCATCCGCCTCAACGGGCGCGACATCACCCGCACGCCGCCGGCGGATGTCGCCCGGCTCGGCATGGTGCGCTCGTTCCAGATCTCCGCCACCTTCCCGCACCTGACCGTGCTGGAGAACGTGCGGATCGCGCTGCAGCGCCCGCTGGGCAATTCCTTCCGCTTCTGGCAGTCGGAAAAGTCTCTCGACGCGCTCAACGACCGGGCCATGGAGCTGATCGCCGACGTCGATCTCGTCGCCTATGCCGGGCATCTGGCGGTGGAGCTTCCCTACGGCCGCAAGCGCGCCCTGGAGATCGCCACGACGCTGGCCCTCGACCCGGAAATGCTGCTGCTCGACGAGCCCACCTCCGGCATGGGCCGGGAGGATATCGCCCGCACCGCGGACCTCATCAAGCGGGTGTCGGAAAACCGCACCATCCTCATGGTGGAACACAACCTGTCCGTGGTGGCCGACCTCTCGGACATGATCACCGTGCTGGCGCGGGGGGAGATCCTCACCGAGGGGCCCTATGCGGAGGTCTCCAAGAACCCGCAGGTGGTCGAGGCCTACATGGGCACCGGGCATGGAGCGCATTGAGATGGCCGAGGCAAACGGAACTCCCCTGCTCGCGGTGAAGGACCTGCACGGCCATTATGGCGAAAGCCATGTGCTGCACGGCATGAATTTCGAGGTCCGGTCCGGCGAGGTGGTGACCCTTCTGGGCCGCAACGGCGCCGGCAAGACCACCACCATGCGCGCCATCATGGGCCTGCTGCGCAAACGCTCCGGCTCCATCCGCTACGAGGGCACGGAGACGGTGGGCCTCGCGCCCAACAAGATCGCCCGGCTCGGCATCGCCATCTGCCCTGAGGAGCGCGGCATCTTCGCCTCGCTCTCGGTGCGCGAGAACCTGCTGCTGCCGCCGGTGGTGCTGCCGGGCGGGCTCACCGTGGACGAGATCCACGAGCTGTTCCCGCGCCTTGAGGAGCGCCGCAACAGCCAGGGCACCAAATTGTCCGGCGGCGAGCAGCAGATGCTGGCCATCGCCCGCATCCTGCGCACCGGGGCCAAGCTGCTGCTCCTGGACGAGCCCAGCGAGGGCCTGGCGCCGGTGATCGTGCAGCACATCGGGCAGATCATCCGGGACCTCAAGAAGAAGGGGTTCACGGTGCTGCTGGTGGAACAGAACTTCCACTTCGCCTCCACCGTCGCCGACCGCCACTACGTGGTCGAGCATGGCCGGGTGGTGGACATGGTGGAGAACGACAAGATCGCGGAGAACGCGGCGCGTCTCGAGGCGTTCCTCGGCGTCTGACGACGTCGCGGGCGTTCGACGCCTTCATTTCGGTGGCCGGCGCCCCTGGCGCGCGGGCCATGGATGAGGCCCGCGTGGCGCCTGAGCGATACATGCCCGGCATCGGTCGCGGACCGGTGCGGGCGGACGTGAAGTTCCTGACAGAGAAAAACGCCGGCGCAAAGTCCGGCTGGGAGGAAACACCATGCGTCTTGCTGCCATTTTCCTGGCGGCCAGCAGCCTCGCCGGCATCGGCGCGGCGCAGGCGGCCGACTCGATCCCCGTGAAGATCGGCGTGCTCAACGACCAGTCCGGCCTCTATGCCGATCTCGGCGGGCAGGGCTCGGTCTGGGCCGCCAAGAAGGCGGTCGAGGACTTCGGCGCCGCCGCCAAGGGCCTCAACGTGGAGGTGATCTTCGCCGATCACCAGAACAAGGCCGACGTGGGCACCTCCATCGCCCGCAAATGGTACGACACCGAGGGCGTGGACGTGATCGTCGACACGCCGAATTCGGGCGTGGCGCTGGCGGTGTCGGGCGTGACGCAGGAAAAGAACAAGGTCTTCATCAATTCCGGCGCGGCCACTTCCGATCTCACCGGCAAGGCCTGCACCCCCAACACCGTGCACTGGACCTACGACACCTGGGCGCTGGCCAACGGCACCGGCAAGGCGATCGTGAAGGGCGGCGGCGACACCTGGTTCTTCCTCACCGCCGACTATGCCTTCGGCCACGCCCTGGAGCGCGACACCGCGAAGGTGGTTACCGAGAATGGCGGCAAGGTGGTGGGCACCGTCAAGGTGCCGATCAACAATGCCGATTTCTCCTCCTTCCTGCTCCAGGCGCAGTCCTCCAAGGCCAAGATCGTCGGCCTCGCCAATGCTGGCGGCGACACCATCAACTCCATCAAGCAGGCGTCCGAATACGGCATCGTCGACGGCGGCCAGAAGCTCGCCGGCCTGCTGATCTTCCTCACCGACGTGCATTCGCTGGGCCTCAAGACCGCCCAGGGCCTGAACCTCACCGGCGCCTGGTATTGGGACCAGACCGACGCCAACCGCAAGTTCGCCGACGAATTCGCCAAGGCCAACGGCGGCAAGCGGCCGACCATGGTCCAGGCTGGCGTCTATTCCGGTGTCACCCACTACCTCAAGGCGGTGGAGGCCCAGAAGTCGGCCAAGGACGGCGCCGCCGTGGTGGCCAAGATGAAGGCCATTCCCACCGACGACCCGCTGTTCGGCAAGGGCGAAGTGCGCATCGACGGGCGCCACATCCACCCCATGTTCCTCTATGAGGTGAAGAAGCCCTCCGAATCCAAGGGCCCCTGGGACTATTACACCCTCAAGGCGACCATTCCCGCCAACGAGGCCTTCCGCCCCCTGAGCGAGAGCGACTGCCCGCTGGTGAAGAAGGGCTGACGTTCACCGTGGCGGGCCGGCTTCCCCGCGGGGCCGGCCCCGTTTCTCCTGACGAGACGGATCTCACATGTTCGAGCTTCTCGGCATACCCCCACAGGCACTGTTCGGGCAATTGCTGCTCGGCCTGATCAACGGCGCGTTCTACGCCATGCTGAGCCTTGGGCTCGCGGTGATCTTCGGCCTGTTGAACGTCATCAACTTCACCCACGGCGCGCAATACATGATGGGCGCGTTCGGGGCGTGGATGCTGCTCAATTACCTCGGCGTGCCGTTCTGGGGGGCGCTGTTGCTGTCGCCGCTCATCGTGGCCGCGGTCGGCATGGTGATCGAGCGCACGCTGTTGCGGCGTCTTTACCACCTCGACCACCTCTACGGCCTGCTGCTGACCTTCGGCCTGGCGCTGATCTTCGAGGGCTTGTTCCGGCGGCAATATGGTTCCTCGGGCCTGCCCTATAACAATCCGCTGCCGGGCGGCACCAACCTGGGCTTCATGTTCCTGCCCAACTACCGGGCCTTCGTGGTGGTGGCCTCCATCGTGGTGTGCTTTGCCACCTGGTTCGTCATCGAGCGCACCAAGCTCGGCTCCTACCTGCGCGCCGCCACCGAGCGGCCGGACCTGGTGCAGGCGTTCGGCATCGACGTGCCGCGCATGATCACGCTGACCTATGGTTTTGGCGTGGGCCTGGCCGCGCTCGCCGGCGTGCTCGCCGCCCCGGCCTACCAGGTGAGCCCCACCATGGGCTCCAACCTCATCATCGTGGTGTTCGCGGTGGTGGTGATCGGCGGCATGGGCTCCATCATGGGGGCCATCCTCACCGGTTTCGGCCTGGGCATCGTCGAGGGCCTCACCAAGGTGTTCTATCCGGAGGCGTCCTCCACCGTGATCTTCGTCATCATGGCGCTGGTGCTGTTGGTGAAACCCGCCGGCCTGTTCGGCACGGCGAAGTGAGGCGGCTGCCATGACATCTTCATCCTCCACCGTTTCCGCCGCCGCCGCGCCCGCGTCCTCATCGCTGCTGACGGTGCTCGGCGTGCTCGCCGTGGGCGTGCTGCTGGTGGCGCCGTTCGGGGTCTATCCCGTGTTCCTCATGAAGGTGATGTGCTTCGCGCTGTTCGCGTGCGCCTTCAACCTGATGCTGGGCTACACCGGGCTGCTGTCGTTCGGCCACGCCATGTTCTTCGGCGGTTCGGCCTATATCTGCGCCCACGCCATCAAGGTGCTGGGCTTCACGCCGGAACTGGGCATCCTGGCCGGGGTGGTGTTCGCCGCCCTGCTGGGCCTGGTGACGGGGCTGCTGGCCATCCGCCGCCAGGGCATCTACTTCGCCATGGTGACGCTGGCGCTGGCGCAGATGTTCTTCTTCTTCTGCCTGCAGGTGAAGTTCACCGGCGGCGAGGATGGCTTGCAGTCGGTGCCGCGCCGGCCGCTGTTCGGCTTCATCGACATCGCCCAGGATCTGCACCTGTATTATGTGGTGCTGGCCATCTTCCTGTTCGGCTTCCTGATCATCTATCGGGCCATCCACTCGCCGTTCGGACAGGTGCTGAAGGCGATCCGCGAGAACGAGCCGCGCGCCATCTCGCTGGGCTACCGGGTGAACCAGTACAAGCTGTTGGCCTTCGTGCTCTCGGCGGCGCTGGCGGGCCTGGCCGGCTCCACCAAGGTGCTGGTGTTCCAGCTCGCATCCCTCACCGACGTGGCCTGGCAGATGTCCGGCGAGGTGATCCTGATGACGCTGGTGGGTGGCATGGGCACCATCCTCGGGCCGGTGGTGGGGGCTGCGGTCATCGTCACCATGCAGAACTATCTGGCCGGTCTCGGCGAATGGGTGCTGGTGATCCAGGGCGTGATCTTCGTCGCCGCGGTGTCGCTGTTCCGCCGCGGCCTGGTGGGCGAGGTGATCGCCATCGCCAAGTACTACGGCACCCGCAAGGGCGCCTGACCGCGGGGCGGCGGCGGGGCGGCAATCTTTTCGATTGCCTGTCACGCCGCCGCGCTATCCTCTGTCGCGATCACGGGCACAACGGGCCGGCGTCGCCGCGCCGGCCCGTTGTGCCGAGAAGGCGAGGGGGGAGCCATGAATGCAGGCGTGCCTGTGCACGAGCCGGCCCAGGGCGGTGCGACCCGCTTTGCCGATTTCCTTCTGCTGGGCGGCGGCATCGCCTGCGCCTCGGCGGCCGCGACCCTGAGGTCCGAAGGCGCCACCGGATCGGTGCTGATGCTCTCGGCGGAGCCGGTGCCGCCCTATCACCACACCGCCCTGTCCAAGGGCCTCCTGCTGGGCGACGATCCGGGCGGGCGAATCTTCATCCACCCCGCCAGCTTCTACGAGGACAACGCCATCTCGCTCCAGCTGGGAACGCAGGTGGCGCAGGTCGACACGGCCAAGCAGGAGGTGGTCACCACCACCGGCGAACGCATCGGCTATGGCCAGATGCTGATCGCCACCGGGGCCCGGCCGCGCCCGCTCAACGTGCCGGGGGCGGATTTGCCCGGCGTCTTCACCCTGCGGCAGAAGAGCGACGCTGACGCTATCCGCGCCGCCATGGCGGGGGCGTCGAGCGCGGTGGTGCTGGGCGGCAGCTATCTCGGCATGGAGATCGCCATGTCGCTGCTGGAAGCGGGGTTGAAGGTCACCGTCATCGAGAAGGGCCCGCGGCTGCTGCCCCATCTCGAGGCGCCGCGCCTGTCGCACTTCTTCGAGGATCATGCCCGCCAGAACGGCGCCACCTTGCGGCTGAGCGATTCCGTCGCCGGCGTGCGCGGCCATGCGAAGGTGGAGGCGGTGGAGACCGCCAGCGGCCGGCTGGTGCCGTGCGATCTGGTCGTCGTTTCCATCGGCGTGACGCCCGCCACCGGCTTCCTCACCGGCAGTGGCATTCCCCTCGACGAGGAGGGCTATGTGCTGGTGGACGAGCAGTTGCGCACCGGCGCCGCCAATGTGTTCGCGGCCGGCGACATCACCAGCTTCCATGATCCGGTGTTCGCGCGCCGCCGCCACCTGCAGCATTGGGACAATGCCATGAAGCAGGGGCGCCTGGCCGCCCGCAACATGCTCGGCCGCCGCCTGCGCTACGACGAGGTGTCCTATTTCTTCTGCGAGGTGGGCGACATCGGCTTCAATGTGGTGGGGGCCACCGAGGAGGCGGACAACTGGATCGCCCGGGGCTCCCTGGAGAAGGGCTCGTTCGCCCTGTTCTACCTGAAGGGTGATGTGCCCCGGGCGCTGTTCTCAGTGGGGCGTCCGCCGGACGAGATCCGGGTGACGGAGGGGCTGATCCGTTATCGTGTCGCCCTCGGCGCCGTGAAGCATCGCCTGCGCGAACCGGATTTCGTGCTCGACCACATCCCCACCCAGACGGCGCTCATCCTGCAGGGGGGCGGGGCACTGGGGGCGTTCGAGTGCGGGGTGGTGAAGGCGCTGGAGGAGGAGGGTGTGTTTCCGGACATCGTCGCCGGCGTGTCCATCGGCGCGCTGAACGGGGCGGTGATCGCCGGCAATCCGCGCCATGCCACGCAGGCGCTGGAATCGTTCTGGGGCGAGCTGTCGGTCACGACCCCGCAGCTGCCGTTCCTGGAGATGCGGCGGGCGGCGGCGGCCTCCAAGATCCTCACCATGGGAGTGCCCAATTTCTTCACCCCGCGCTGGGCCATTCCGCCCAAGGGGCCGGAGGACTGGCCGGGCAACTGGACCAGCTATTACGACACCTCGCCCATGAAGGCTTTGCTCGCCAAATATGTGGACTTCGCCAGCCTCAAGGACAGCCCGGTGCGGCTGCTGATGAGCGCGGTGAACGTCACCACCGCGACGCTGGAGGTGTTCGACAGCTATGTGGACGACCTGACGGTGGACCATGTGCTGGCGAGCGGCAGCCTGCCGCCGGGGTTCCCGTGGACCATCATCGACGGCAAGGCCTATTGGGACGGCGGCATCATCTCCAACTCGCCGCTCGACCTGCTGCTGGAGCGCTGCGGGCCGGATGGCAAGCGGGTCTATATCGTCGATCTGTTCTCCGGGCGCCGCGAGTTGCCGGCCAACATGATGGAGGTGTTCGTCCGGCGCGATGAAATCGTGTATTCCGAGCGCGTCCAGAGCGATCTGCACTACCGCGAGAAGGTCGATCACTACCGCAAGCTGGTGGATTACATCGTCGGCCGGCTCGACGACGCGGAGGCGGCCAAGGTGAAGCGTCTTCCGGCCTTCATCCAGTTGATGGGTGATGGCGCCACCAGCTCCATCACCCGTTTCGTCCGCACCGGGCAGAGCGGCGAGCATGCCGCCCGCGACTACGATTTCTCCGACCTCGCCATTCAGAACAACATGGCCGAGGGCTATGCCGTGGCCCGCCGCGCGCTCGGCCTGGGGTGACCGGCGCCGCGCGGGACAGGGCGGGCGCGACCGCATGTGCCAGGGGGCGCGCCCGCGGGCGCGTGACCGCCCGGATATGCGGAGCGCGCCGGCTCAAGGCCGCGGTCTCGTTACGCGTTGATCCGGATACGGAAAGCGGCGAGCTTGCGGGCTGTAAGGTAAGGTGTCCGGACGGCGGTCGTCGCGTGTGGCGAGGCCATGCATCGGCTTGATGCGGCTGAAGACGCGCTCACAATTGTACAAGGTTGTATGTGGACCGTACTGCTCCGGCACATCCCGCCATGGCGCTGCGTGCGAAACCGCCACAGGATGCCATCGATCACCGGCCGATCATCCACCTGCACGATGGCGCCCGCACGATGGCGCCCGCGCGATGCTGCCCGCGCGATGCTGCGCGCCTTGTTCGGCCGCGGCGGGGCAAGGATCGCCCATTCCTCGTCGCTCAGCCCGTGGGCGCATCTCTCGGGCTCTCCGCTCGGGAGCTTGGGTGTGAAAGGGCGTGCCCGCATGGGCGATGGGCCGGGCAGAGGCTTGGCTGATGACGGGCCGGATGGTGATATGGGGGCTCACCACCCGGCCCACTAGCCCATGCCGGTCAGGGCTTGGCATGGGTAGCTTCAAGTCGGAGGATGGCGCGGTTGAAGCGCTCCTCCCTTTCCGGCGGGTGAGGCAGGTGCACACCTCGCGCGGATCAAGCCAGGATTGTCTTAGCAAGTTTTGAGGCGCGCGCAAAGAAGCAAATCACACGCAGTGAATGGTATTCAGGCGCCGCCGTGAAACAATGCCATGTTCACTCCGATATAGCAGGCGCTGCGGCTGTCGCCGCGTTCGGGGGGCTCCGTGTGGGCAGGCGGGTTCCGTCCCCCTTCGGTGACCGTCGCTGGCGGTGCCCTTCGTCCGTGCCCGGCACGGCTGCGGCCAGGGCCGGGGTCAAGGGGATGCAGGAGGCGGGTCATCTGCGATGGCCGACGGTATGGCGTCTCGGCCTGCGCGTCGCGCAGATGGCGTCCCGGCCTGCGCGTCGCGCAGATGACGTCCTGGCCTGCGCGTCACGCAGGCGGTGCGGGGGCGCGCGCCAGGCAGAACCGGTATGTCTTGCGCAAAATATAGGCATACCGAGGGATCGGCTTGAAATTAGGCGTCGCAGGGGCGCATGTCTTTCGTGACGCCCCGATGAACCCGGGCCGAGGGTGATGAGCCAGCTATCGAACAGCCACTATCGTACCGCCTTCGAGAATGCGAGCGACGCCATCTTCATCCACGACCCCGCGGACGGACACATCCTCGAGGCCAATGAGACGGCGGAGCTGCTCACCGGCTACAGCCGCGCCGACCTGCTCTCCATGACGGTGGCGGGCATCAGCCCGCCGCGCACGCCCTTCAGCCTGGAACAGGCCATGCGGCGCATCCGCCGGGCCACCGAGCAGGGCGGCTACACCTTCGAGTGGACCATCCAGCCACGTGACAGCGACGAACTGCCGGTGGAGGTGAATCTCAAGCTGATCACGGTGGAGGGGCGCCGGCTGGTGCTGGCGCTGTTCCGCGACATCCGTGAGCGCAAGCTCTACGAGGAGCGGCTGATCGCCCGCGAGGCGCATTTCCGCCGGCTGATCCAGCATTCCTCTGACGGCATCGCCATCGTGCTGCCCAATGGCCGGTTGCGCTATGTGTCGCCATCGGTGGCGACCGTGCTCGGCTATGACGAGCGCCGGGCCACCGGCCGCAATGTGCTGGACTATATCCATCCGGACGACAACGAGCGCATCCGGCGGCTGTTGCGGCGCGAGGGGGCGCTGTGCCCGGACGCGGACATCGCCCGGCATGTCAGCTATCGCATTCTCCACCGCGACGGCGGCTGGCGCCACCACGAGGCGACCGTGAAGGATCTGGTGCGATCCTCCGAGATGGAGGGCATCCTCGTCAACTACCGCGACGTGACCGAGCGCGTGGTGGCCGAGCGCCGGGCCCGGGAGCGGGAACGGGAGCTGGAGCACATCGCCCGCTGCCGCTCCATGGGCGAGCTGGCCTCGGCGCTGGCCCATGAGCTGAACCAGCCGTTCGCCGCCATCGGCAATTACATCGGCGGCTGCATCCACCGCCTGGAACGGGGCCGCTTCGATCCCGGCGAGACCCTGACCGCCCTGCGCGAGGTGAACGCCCAGGCCGAGCGCGCCGGGCGCATCATGAGCTCGATCCTCAACTTCACCCGCCGCAACGACCCCGAGCGCCAGCATGTGGACGTGAACGCGATGGTGCGGGATGTCTCCTCATTCATCGATCTCAAGGCGGAGCGCGCCGCGGCCCGGGTGGAGTATCGCCTGAGCGAACGGCCGGTGGGCACGGTGGCCGACCCCATCCTGATCGAGCAGGTGATCCTCAACATCGCCTTCAACGGCATCGAGGCCATGGCGGCGACCGCGCCCCACCGGCGGGTGCTGCGCATCACCACCGACCGGCTGCCGCGCGCCGTGCGCATCTGCGTGGAGGACAACGGCCATGGCCTGCCGCGCATGAACCCCGACCAGATCTTCGACGCCTTCTACACCACCAAGAAGGAGGGGCTGGGCATCGGCCTCGCCCTGTGCCGCACCATCGTCGATTCCCATGCCGGGCACATGTGGGCGACCTCGGGCACCACCGGCACGGTCTTTCACGTCGCATTGCCCGTCGCCGAGGAAGAGGCAGGCCACGCATGAGCACGCAGCCCCGACCCGACCCGCAGGCCAGCGCCCCGGTTCCCGTGGTCTACATCGTCGACGACGACGATGCGGTGCGCACGTCGCTGCGGTTCCTTCTGGAATCGGTGGGCTGCGATCTGCGGGCCTGCGCCAGTGCCGGCGCGTTCCTGGAGGTCTACGACCCGCGCCGGCCCGGCTGCGTGGTGCTCGATGTGCGCATGCCGCTCATGGGCGGCTTCGATCTGCAGAAGGAGCTGGCGCGGCGGAACGCGCCCCTTCCCATCGTGTTCATCACCGGCCACGGCGACGTGCCCATGTCGGTGCGGGCGCTGAAGGCGGGAGCCTTCGACTTCATCCAGAAGCCGTTCAATTACCAGGTGATGATCGACACCATCCAGGCGGCGGTGACGGAGGGCGTGCGGGCCTTCACCGCGGCGCAGAGCGCCGCCCGGCGCACCGCGCGCCTGCTCTCCCTCTCCCCGCGCGAGCGCGCGGTGCTGGACCTCATGATCGAGGGCCACCAGACCAAGCAGATCGCCCACGAGCTGGGCATCAGCCCGAAGACGGTGGAGGTGCATCGCGCCAATATTCGCCAGAAGCTGGGCACCGACAGTCTCGCCAAGATCGTGCAGATCGTGTTCGGGGTGAAGCCGGCGTCTGGGGCCGTCCCGGACAGCCCCTAGGGAAAACCCCTAGAAGTCTGCGATCGTCCCCAATTGAGGGGGGTCGTCCCTGCTTTCTAAAGTGATCCCAGAACCTGCGGGAACGCGGGCGCCAGCCGGAGGCACAATCCGGCGGCGAAACCTGACACTGGGGTCACGATGTCTCACGCAGCACAGCGCATTCTTCTTGCCTCATCATTGATGATCTGTGGCGCCGGCGGCGCCCTGGCCACGGAAGGCGGCGGCGGCGCCTATCCCAATGGTGCCGAAAGCTTCATGACGGGCTTCCTGCCGCCGCCCGGTTTCTATGTGGTCAGCTACAACCAGTATTACACGGCAAGCAGCTTCAAGAACAGCAGCCCGCTCTTCAACGATTTCAGCGCCGACGTGGCGGCGACGGTGTTCCGCGCGATCTATGTCAGCGACATTCAGATCTTCGGCGCCAACTGGGCGATGCATGCCTTCCTGCCCATCGCCAGCGTCAACGCGTCGTTCGGAGGCATGTCGGGCCGCTCCTCCGGCATCGGCGACATCATCATCGATCCCTTCATCCTCGGCTGGCACTTCGGGGATTGGAACGTCGTCACCGGCTTCGACATCACCCTGCCCACGGGCAAGTACGATCCCAACTCCATCGCCAATCCCGGCCGCAACTACATGACCTTCACGCCGGTCTTCGCCTTCACCTACCTCAACAAGGACGGGTGGGAGGTATCGGCCAAGGTCATGTACGATTTCAACACCGAGAACCAGGACACGAACTACCAGTCCGGCCAGGAACTGCACGCGGATTTCGTGGCGGCCAAGCATTTCGGCCCGCTCGCCATCGGGGTCGGCGGCTATGCCTACAGGCAGACCACGCCCGACAGCGGCTATGGCGCCGTGTTCGGCGGTTTCGAGGGGCAGGCGGTCGCCCTCGGTCCTCAGCTCATGTACAATTCTGGAAAGCTCACCGTCGTTGCCAAGTATATGAGCGAGTTCGCGGTGGAAAACCGGCCTCAGGGCGACAAGATCTGGCTGAATATCGTCGCCGCCTTCTGACGCCCGGCGTCAGTCCTGCCTTTCTCGACAGTTCTGGAGTTCAAGATCATGCCGGCCTCGCCCGTCATCGATGTGTTTTCCTATTCCGGCGGCATCGTCGGCCCCTCCGTCTCCATGCTCGGCCCGGTGGCGGATGGCGGCACCATCCGCACCGGCACTCCGCCCGGCTGCTGGGGCCCCATGATCACCCCCAGGTTCCAGGGCGGCCACGAGGTGACCCAGCCGGTGGCGGTGGAGGGCGCCGAGGTGGGCGATGCTGTGGCCATCAAGATCCGCCGCATGCAGGTCACTTCGCTGGCCACCGCCTCGGGCGTCATGGCGTTCGTGGAGGGGCGCTATCGCGGCGATCCGTTCGTGGCGAAGCTCTGCCCCGTGTGCGGCACCATGAGCCCGCCCAGCCACGTGGAGGGCATCGGCGACGAGGCCATCCATTGCGACGTGTGCGGCTCCGAGGTGAATGCCTTCCGCGTCGCCAACGGCTACGTGATCGTGCTGGACCGCGAGGCCGGCGTCAGCCTCACCGTGGGCAAGGCGGTGGCGGACAAGCTGGCCGGCGAGGCGGGCGCTTTCTCGGCCCTCCCGGAGGCCGCCGAGCAGCATTCCATCCTCGCCCTCGCCCATGCGGACATCGCCGGCCTTGCCGCCCACATGCAGCCGTTCCTGGGCAACATCGGCACCACGCCGTCCGCCGACCTTCCCGATTCCCACAATGCGGGCGATTTCGGCGCCTTCCTCATCGGCGCGCCGCACAAATACGCGCTGACGGCGGAGGCCCTCGCCGCCGCCAAGACCGATGGCCACATGGACACCAACTCCGTGCGCGAGGGGGCCATTCTCATCTGTCCGGTGAAGGTGAAGGGGGCCGGCATCTACATGGGCGACATGCACGCCCAGCAGGGCAATGGCGAGATCGCCGGCCACGCCACCGACGTCTCCGGCGAGACCGAGGTGGAGGTCGAGGTCATCAAGGGCCTGTCCATCGACGGCCCGATCCTGCTCCAGCGCCCCGACGACCTGCCGCCCATGGCCCGGCCGATGACCGCCGTCCAGAAGGCGGCCGTGAAGGCGCTGGGCGCCCGCTACGGCCAGACCGAGGTGGAGGAGAACGGCCCCATCACCTTCATCGGCTCGGCGGCCAATCTCAACGACGCCACCAGGAACGGCCTGGAGCGCGCCGCCGCCGTCACGGGGCTGCCCTACGACGAGATCCTGAACCGGGCCACCATCACCGGCTCCATCGAGATCAGCCGCCTGCCGGGCGTGGTGCGCGTCACCTTCCTGTGCCCGATGCCGATCCTGGAGCGGCTGGGCATCGCCCATCTCGTGCGCGCGCAATACGGACTTTGAGGAGCACATCCATGTCAGACACCCAGCAGAAGTGGGCCGCCGCCTATCCCGAGCTCGGCACCGGCCCGATCCCGGTGGAACCCTGCGTTTCCCCCGCCTTCTACGATGCCGAGATGGAGAAGGTGTTCAAGAAGGCCTGGCTGAAGGTGGCGCGGGTGGAGGAGATCCCCAACGCCGGCGATTTCAAGGTGAAGAAGCTGGCTTTCGCCCGCACCTCCGTCATCCTGATCCGGGGCAAGGACGGCGCCATCCGCGGCTTCCACAACACCTGCTCCCATCGCGGCAACAAGGTGGTGGTGGAGCGGGGCGACGAGACCTTCGGCGCCAGCAAGGCGGCCGTGGTCACCTGCCGCTTCCACGGCTGGGTCTATGACGCCAAGGGCGATCTGGTCTCGGTGCCGGAGGAGGAGAAGTTCCACGCCTGCTTCCATCGTGGCGAGAACGGCCTTGCCCCCGTGCGCACCGAGGTGTGGGCCGGCTTCGTCTTCGTGAACCTGGATGCGGCGGGAACCCAGGGACTGGAGGAGTTCCTGGGCGGCATCGGCCGGCACCTCGGCGCCTATCCCTATGAGAAGATGGGCAAGTGCTACGCCTACAATACGGTGCTGAACTGCAACTGGAAGGTGGCGCACGACGCCTTCGCGGAAGCCTACCACGTGGCCACCATCCACGCTGGCTCGTTCCCCAATGTGTTCTCCTCGGGCCTGCAGAACGTGCAGCTGTTCGGCCCCCATCGCACCACGGCGGTGTGCCTGTCCATGGATGCGGAGCCCAAGCCGGTGGCCAAGCTCGCCAATTCCATCACCGGGGCGTCGCTGGTGACCAATCGCGGCGCCTCCATGCTGCCGCCGAGCGTGAACCCGGAGCGCCGGCCCGACTTCTCGTTCGAGCTGTCGGTGCTGTTCCCGAACCTGCTGCTGCATGTGTCGGAAGGCATCTGGTTCACCCACCAGTTCTGGCCGCTGGCGCACAACAGGACCCGCTGGGAGGGCCGCTATTACCTGCCGCTCCCCAAGACCAATTCCGAGGTGTGGGCGCAGGAATTCTCCCAGGTGCTCCAGCGCAATGCCTGGCTGGAGGATACCGCGACCATGGAGGACACCCAGGACGCCCTGGAATCCGGCGCCAAGAGCGTGATGCACCTGCAGGACGATGAGGTGCTGATCCGCCACGGCTACCACGCCCTCGAACAGTTCATGGCCGCGGCCGAGTGAGGATCGAACGATGACCGAGACCCTTCCCGCGGACTTTCAGGTCCTGGCTCCCTTCGCCGCCTGGGCGCTCTCCACCCAGGACGCGCGCCAGCACAAGCGCATCACCTCCACCAAGGCCGAACTGAAGGCTTTCTACGACGCGGTGCTGCCCGAACTGCCCCGTATCCTCAGCTATGTGGATCAATTTCCGCTTGGGCAGGTCGCGCCCGAGGCCAAGCCCGTGTTCTGGATGGCGCTGTCGATGGCGGAAGTGGCGCCCCACGTGGAGCTCTATCGCGGTGACCCCCAGGTGCCGCATGCGTTCGACGAGGCGCGGTTCGTGGCCGAGCACGGCCACATTCCGGCATGAGCGCCGCCGATGGGGACGGGGGTTGCCTTGAGGCGCGCCTGGCGCGGCTGGAGAGCGCGCAGGCCATCCGCAACCTCGTGGGCCTCTATGCCCTCGGCGCGGACCGCCGCAACGACCCGGAGATCTTTTCCGGGCTCTACACCGCAGACGCGGTGTGGGAGGCAGCCGGCTTCGGCCGCTTCGAGGGCCGCGAGCGGATCGTCGCGGAACTCGCCCGCATCGGCCGCGAGACCATCGTCTGGACGCTGCATTACATGACCTCGCCGATCGTGGAGATCGACGCCGGGGGAGAGGGCGCCCGCTGCCGCTGGTGGCTGTGGGAACTGTCCAAGATCGCGGACCGGCCGGGCGCCGCGCCGGCCGCCCACTTCCTCGGCGGCACCTACGACACGCGGCTCGAGCGGACGGCGGACGGCTGGCGCTTTGCCCGCGTCACCCTCGACCTGCCCCTCGTCAGCCCCCATGAGCCGGGCTTCAAGACCCGGCCGTGACCTTCCCGATTTCAAGGAACATTCCATGCGCAAGATCGCCATCATCGGCGGCGGGCAGGCCGGCCTGCTGCTCGGCTTCGGCCTGATCGACAAAGGCTACGACGTCACCCTCTATTCCGACCGCACGGCGGAGCAGGTGCTGCATTCGCGCCTTGCCACCACCGCCTTCCTGTTCGAGAGCTCGCTGAAGATCGAGCGCGACCTGTGCCTCAATTTCTGGGAAGACCTCGGCCCGTATGGCGAGGGCATCCATGTGGACTTCCGCGCCCCGGACGGGGCGGTGGGGCTTTCGGTGCAGGGCCGGCTCGGTGTCAATCACGGGCAGGCGCTGGATGTGCGCACCAAGTTCCATCGCTGGATGAACGAGTTCTCCCGGCGGGGCGGGCGGCTGGTGATCCAGTCCATTACCCTCGCCGACCTGGACCGCATCTCGGCCGCGAATGACCTGACGATCGTCGCCGCCGGCAAGGGCACCATCGCCGCGCTGTTCGAGCGCGACGAGGCCCGCTCGCCCCACAAGGCGCCGCCGCGCAATCTCGCCGCGGTGCTGGTGACGGGCTCCAACCTCACCGGCGACCGGCCGTGGCGGGAGATTCCGTTCCGCCCGCTGCGCTTCAACTTCATCGCCGGCGCGGGCGAATATTTCTCGCTGCCCTTCTACACCCACACCAAGGGCGAGTGCCGCTCGTTCCTGTTCGAGGCGGTGCCCGGTGGGCCCATGGACGTGTTCCAGGACGTGAAGGATGGGGCCGAGATGGTGGCCACGGTGCGCGAGGTGGTGAAGCGCCTGACCCCCGATCAGGCCGAGCACGTGTCTGACGACATGGAGATCACCGATGCCAACGCCTGGCTGAAGGGCGCCTTCACGCCCGTCACCCGCAATCCGGTGGGAGTGCTGCCATCTGGCAACTTGGTGTTCGGCATCGGCGATGCCGTGGTGCTGAACGATCCCATCGCCGGGCAGGGCGCCAACAATGCCAATCGCATGGTGAAGGCCTATCTCGCGGCGATCCTGGCGCGGGGCGACAAGCCGTTCGACCGCGATTGGATGGATGGCGTGTTCGAGGCGTTCTGGGATACCTCGGCCCAGTACACCTGCGCCTTCACCAATGCGCTGCTGCTGCCGCCGCCGCCCTCGGTGCTGGAAATCCTCGGCGCGGCCTCGAAAGTTCCGGCCATCGCCGACGAGTTCTGCGGCAACTTCAACGATCCCACCCGCTTCTGGCCGGCCATCGCCGATCTGGACGCCGCCAAGCGCTATGTGGCGTCGAAGGTGGCCCATGTCGCGTGAAGCCGCGCGTGAAGCCGCGCCTGAGGCCGCCCCGGACACCCGGCCGCCGGCGGGCGCGGCCGGCGCGGAAGCGGAGCGGCGCGCCCTGCGCCGCACCCTTTCCTGCTATGCCACCGGCGTGTGCGTGGTGACCACGCGCGCGCCCGACGGGGAGAAGGTGGGGCTGACGGTGAATTCGTTCGCCTCGGTCTCGCTTGATCCGCCGCTGGTGCTGTGGAGTCTGGCCAGGACCTCGCCGCGCCTCGCCCTGTTCCGGGGCGCAGCGCATTTCGCGGTCAACGTGCTGTCGGCCGCCCAGGTCGAACTGTGCCATCGTTTTTCCCGTCCGGGCGCGGACCGGTTCGCCGGACTCGACCTCGATCTGGGCGCCGGCGGCGCGCCGCTGCTGCCGGACTGCCTGGCGACCTTCGAGTGCGCGCGGCACGAGACGGTGGATGCCGGCGATCATCTGATCCTCATCGGCCGGGTGCTGGCGCACCGGCGTGCCGCCGCCGGCTCGGCCCTGGTGTTTTGCGACGGGGCCCTGCGGGGCTGGTCGGGCCTTGGGGAGGTGAGCGCAAATGCTTGAGTTTTCCGGCAAGGTGGCGATCGTCACCGGTGGCGCCACGCTGATCGGCGCCGAGGTGGCGCGGGCCCTGGTGGCGTCCGGGGCGCGGGTGGTGATCGCCGATATCGATGCCGAGGGCGGCGCGCGGGTGGCGGAGGGCCTGGGCCACAGCGGCCTGTTCCTCGCCACCGACGTGGGGGCGGATGCCGCCATCGCCGCAACAGTGGCGACCACGGTGGCGCGGTTCGGCGGCATCGACGCGGTGGTGAACGCCGCCGCCTGCTACATCGACCATGGTCCGGCCTCGTCCCGCGCCGACTGGGCGACGGCCTTCAATGTCAATGTGTTCGGCGGCATCGCTCTGCTCCAGGCCGCCCGGCCGCACATGGCGGCGCGGGGCGGCGGGGCGGTGGTGAATTTCACCAGCGTCTCGGGGCGCGTCGCCCAGGCGGGGCGCTGGGTCTATCCCGCCACCAAGGCCGCCATCGAGCAGATCACGCGTGCGCAGGCGCTGGACCTTGCCGCCGACGGCATCCGCGTCAACGCGGTGTCCCTGGGCTGGACCTGGTCCGCGCCCATCGCCGCCTTGTCGAAGGGCGATCGGGCCACGGCCGACCGCATCGCCGCGCCGCTGCACATCACCGGCCGGGTGGGCGACCCGCGCGAGGTGGCGCAGGCGGTTGCGTTCCTGCTCTCGTCCCGCGCCTCCCTCATTACCGGCACCACGCTGGCGGTGGATGGCGGCTACCTGGCCCTGGGGCCGGAGGGGCGGGGCCTCTCCCTGGCGGAGTTCACACGATGACCGACACATTGAGCGAGGACGCAGTCCTTTGCCGCGCCGCAGACGTGCCCGAGGGCGGGGCGCTCAAGGTGGAGCGGCCCGGCCGGCCGCCGCTGGCGGTGTTTCGTACCGGCGGCCGCTTCTTCGTCACCGACGACACCTGCACCCATGGCGATGCGTCCCTGTCGGAGGGCGAGATCGACGCCGAGGAGCTGGTGGTGGAATGCCCGTGGCACTCCGGGGCGTTCGCGCTGGACACCGGCGCGCCCTGCGGCGCGCCGTGCACCCTTCCCCTGCGCGTGCATCGGTTCGAGGTGCGCGGCGACGTCATCGTGCTGGTGGCCTGAGCCATGGCCCGGATCACGCTCGACGACGGAGCGGCGTTCGACTGCGCCGCTGGGGAAACGCTGCTGCGCGCCGGCCTGCGGGCCGGGTTCGGGATGCCCTACGAATGCAATGCCGGCGGCTGCGGCACCTGCAAGGTGGACGTCGTCTCCGGTGCGGTGGAGGATCTCTGGCCGCAGGCGCCCGGCCTTTCCGATCGCGACCGGCGCAAGGGGCGGGTGCTCGCCTGCCAGAGCCGGCCGCGCGGCGACTGCGCCGTGAAGGTGCGGCAGGACCCGGCCTGCGTGCCGCCGGTGCCGCCGGCCCGGCGACGGGCAGTGCTGGACGGGGGGGCGGACGTCACCCACGACATCCGCGCCTTTCGCTTTCGGGCCGAGGGGGCGGCGGACTTCCTGCCGGGCCAATATGTCATGCTGGCTCTGCCGGACGGGCTGGAGCGGGCCTATTCCCTCGCCAACCTGCCCAATCCGGCCGGCGTGTTCGAGGTGATGGTGCGCCGGGTGCCGGGCGGGCGCATGACGGAGCGGCTGTTCGCGGCGCCCCCGGCGGAGGTGTCTCTCGACGGTCCGTTCGGCCTCGCGCACCTGCGGCCGAGCGCGCGGGACATCGTATGCCTCGCCGGCGGTTCGGGGCTCGCGCCCATGCTCTCCATCGCCCGCGCGGTGGCGGCGCAGGAGACGCCCCGGCGCGTGGTGTTCTTCCATGGCGGCCGTGCCGGCGCCGACGTGATGGATGTGGCCCGCCTGGACGCGCTGACCGGCCTCGGTGCGCGGCTCACCTATGTGCCGGTGGTGTCGGGGGAGCGGGTGCGGGGGCTGGCGCATGGGCTGGTGCACGAAGTGGCGGCGGCATGGCTCGCCGGTTCCATCGACACCTTCGACTATTATTGCGCCGGCCCGCCGCCCATGATGCAGGCGTTGGAGACGCTGCTGGTGCGCGAGGCCGGCCTGCCCGCCGGGCGGGTGCGGTTCGACCGCTTCTTCTGAAAAGGAGGCGACCGGCGCCGCCCCCGTCCCACGGTGTTTCGCCGGCGGCGCTCAGACCGCCGTCAGCGCCTCCGCGAGGTCGGCGATCAGGTCGTCGGGGTGCTCCAGGCCCACCGACAGGCGCAGCAGGCCGTCGGAAATGCCCATTTCCGCCCGCGCCTCGGGGGTGAAGCGCTGGTGGGTGGTGGTCGCAGGATGGGTGACCAGGCTCTTGGCATCGCCGAGATTGTTGGAGATGCGGATGACCTTGAGCGCGTCCATGAAGCGGAAGGCGCCGGCCTTGCCGTCCTCCACCACGAAGGTGACCAGGGTGCCGCCGCCGCTCATCTGCCGGCGCGCCAGCGCCGCCTGGGGATGGTCGTCGCGGAAGGGATAGAGGGTCTTCGCCACGCCCGTGGCGGTGGCGAGGAAATCGGCGATCCGCGCCGCGCTCGCCTGCATCCGGTCCACGCGCAGGCCAAGGGTTTCCAGGCCCTTCAGCATCACCCAGGCGTTGAACGGGGAAATGGAAGGGCCGGTCTGGCGCAGGTATACCTGCAGGTGATCGGTGAGGAACTGCTGGGAGCACAGCACCATGCCGCCCAGGCAGCGGCCCTGGCCGTCCACATGCTTGGTGGTGGAATAGACCACGACATCCGCGCCGAGGGCCAGCGGGTGCTGGAGCAGAGGCGTGGCGAACACATTGTCCACCACCAGGCAGGCGCCCACCCCGTGGGCGATCTCGGCCACGCTGGCGATGTCGATGATGTCGAGGGTGGGGTTGGTGGGGCTCTCCAGCAGCACGACGCGGGTGTCGGGGCGGATGCCGGCGCGCCACGCGGCCAGGTCGGTGCCGTCCACCAGCGTCACCTCGACGCCGAAGCGGGGCAGGAAGTCTTCCAGGATCCAGCGGCTGGAGCCGAACAGGGCGCGCGCCGCCAGCACATGGTCGCCGGCCTTCAGTTGGCACAGCAGCGCCGCATGCACCGCCGCCATGCCGGAGGCGGTGGCCCGCGCCACCTCCGCGCCCTCGATCAGCGCCATGCGCTCCTCGAACATGGCGGTGGTGGGGTTGGAATAGCGCGAATAGACGAAGCCGGGATCGTCGCCCTTGAAGCGCGCCTCGCAGGAGGCGGCGGTGTCGTAGACGAAGCCCTGGGTGAGGAACAGCGCCTCCGAGGTTTCGCCGAACGGCGAACGGGTGGTGCCCGCGTGCACGAGGCGGGTCTCGGGGTGCAGGGTGCGCGGGTCCCGGGGCGTGAAGGCGGCGGGGCGGGGCTTCTCGGGGTCGGACGCCGACGACATGGCTCACTCCATGGCCGAGGAGCTGTTGCGGATAACCGCTTGCATTGTCCGCGCGTTCGCGGCACATGCGCGGCTGTCGATCCGCTCATCCCCGGCCTTTTAGCATTCTGGTTTAACGTGGCAGCAAGCCGGCCGGCTCAAAGTGACCACGGGCGGATCAGTAATGCCGGCCGCCCCTTGGCGTCAAGGAATTCGTTCTGTAAATCGAACGGGACGGCTGGCGAAGCGGATGTGGGGATGCGCGTGCCCGATGTATTGAAGCCGGGAATCCTGCCCGCGGAGGCCATCTCGGGGCTCAAGGCCACGGGCGCCATCGCCTGCCGGCGCGCCCTCGATCCCGACCAGATCCAGCCGGCGAGCCTGGATCTCCGGCTCGGCCGCAGTGCCTGGCGCATCCGTGCCAGCTTCCTGCCCGGCGCCGGGGTCAGCGTGCAGGAGCGCCTTGACGCGCTGGCGCTGCACAAGCTGGACCTGACCAACGGCGCGGTGCTGGAAACCGGCTGCGTCTATCTGGTGGAGCTGTTCGAGCGCCTCAAGCTGCCCGCCGACCTCGCCGCCGCCGCCAATCCCAAGAGCTCCACCGGCCGGCTCGACGTGTTCGTGCGCGTCATCACCGACGGGGCGCGGGCGTTCGACACCATTCCCGCCGGCTACAAGGGGCCGCTCTATCTGGAGGTTTCGCCCCGGACCTTCCCCATCCTGGTGCGCACCGGCTCGCGGCTGTCGCAGGTGCGGTTCCGGCGCGGGGTGGCGCGGCTCGGCGACCTGGAGCTGTTGAGCCTCCAGGCCGGGGAGTGCCTGGTGGACGCGCCGCATCCCGACGTGGCGGCAGGCGGTATCGCGCTTGGCGTGGACCTTGCCGGGGAAGCCCTCGGCGGCCTGCAGGGCTTTCGCGCCAAGAAGCACACCGGCGTCGTGGACATGGACCAGTCGGGCGCGCTTGAGGTGGAGGATTTCTGGGAGCCCATCCGGGTGCGCGGCGATGGCCGGGCGCTGGTGCTCGACCCCGACGCCTTCTACATCCTGGCCTCGCGGGAGGCAGTGCACGTGCCACCGGACTATGCGGCGGAGATGGTGCCGTTCGACCCGCTGGTGGGCGAATTCCGGGTGCATTACGCCGGCTTCTTCGATCCCGGCTTCGGCGCCGCCGCCGCCGGCGGGCGGGGGGCCCGCGCGGTGCTGGAGGTGCGCTCGCGCGAGGTGCCGTTCATCCTGGAGCACGGCCAGACCGTGGGGCGGCTGGTCTATGAACGCATGGCGACCCGGCCCGGAGCCCTGTACGGCACCGACATGCGCTCCCATTACCAGGGGCAGGGCCTGAAGCTCTCCAAGCATTTCAAGCCTTTCGCGCAAGGGTGAAGGCACGCAGGAGCGAGGCGCGCGGGATCGTGCGGTGCGCACACGCGGGGCGCCGGGCGGCGGGTGGCTCGAAGCCCGGTGGCGCCGGCCTCAGTTCGCCTTCATGGGGGCGATGCTGGCGGCCAGCGTGCGCTCCTTCTGCCATGGGGTGGCCTCCTGCAGCGCCGCGCGCAGCTCCCGCAGGGGACGCAGCACAGCGTCCGAATAGGCCAGATAGTCCGCCACCAGCGGCAGGGCCTCCTTCACCTTGGGCTCATCGGCGAGGTTGAGGGCGGTGGATACCGCCGCGTCGATGGCCGGAGCCGCGGCCGCGAGCCCGTGCGCCCCGCCCTCGCCCAGCACCACTGCGAAGGCGGTGAGGGTGCGCGCCCGCGCCGCCTCCACCACCGCCACCACCTCGTCCGTGGACTGCGACACCGCGAGGCGGCCGGAAATGTCCTCGATCAGGGCGAGGTAGGTCACCAGCACGTCGAGGGTGGAGACGATGTTGGCCACGTCCCCGGCGGAATGGCCGAACGCCTGCTCGGCGCCAAACTGCGGCAGGCGGCTGCCGAGCTGCCGCACCGCCAGCACCTGGGAGGCGGCCGAGCAGGCCTTGCCCGGGTGCGGCCACCAAGTGGCGAAGGCATCGCGGCACCGCTTCAGGATGCCGTGTACCTCGGGCCGGAGCTGATCGGTGACATAGACCGGCAGGACCACGTAGGAGACCGCGAGCGCCACCACCGCGCCGATGGCGGTCTCGTAGATGCGGGCCAGCATGCCGCCGGTGCCGAGGCCGTCGATGAGGTGCAGCCCCAGCACCACCGAGAAGCCGACGGCGGCGGAGGCCACATCGTAGCGGTCCTTCTGGGTGATGATGGAGGTCACCTGCGCGAACATGCAGAGCCCGGCCAGCAGCCACACCGTGTCGCCGAGGGCCAGGAACACCACGATGCCGATGACCACGCCGACGAGCGTGCCCACCACCCGGTAGCGCACCCGCACATAGGTTTCGCCGACGCTGTTGCCGATGACGAACATGACGGTCATGGTCGCCCAATAGGCATGGCTCAGGCCGACGCCGAGGTCGAGCGCCGTGGTGATGGAGGTTGCCACCAGGCCCTGGCAGGCGACCTTGAGCGGGGCGGAGAGCTGCCAGGCCCCCCCGGCGGCGCGCTGCAGAAGCGGGATGGGCCCCCCGACCGGCGGGGCGTTGCCCTCTGGCGGGTGGGGCGAGGGGAAGGGCGTCGTCTCGGCCAGCTCGATGCCGTTGATGACCAGGGCCAGCCGGTCGAAGGCGGTGAGCGCCCGCATCAGGGCGAAGCGGGCCTCGGGCGGCAGGGCGGTGGAGAAGGCGTGCGCGCGCAGCAGGGCCACCGCGCGCTCGAACCGCTCCTCGGCGTGCACGTCGCGCACGTCGATGGCCTCCAGCCGGCGGGCGACGTGGTCGGCGGCGGCGGCGAACGGGCTGCGCCAGTCCGGCGTGTTCGTCACGTCGTGCGGGATGCAGCCGGCCAGCAGCTGCACCGCCACGCGCAGACGGTAGAACTTGGCGCGCAGGGCCTCGAAGTCGCCGCGCGCGCCGGGGTCCTCGGCGATGGCGTTGCCGAGGGCATTCCAGACCCGGGCCCGCAGGCGTTCGACCTCGTGCGGGGCGGTGTCGGTGAAGGGGCGGCCAGCGCGCACCGCCTCCGACATCTCGCGCAGATAGGCGGCCACCGCCGCCTGGACATCGTGGGTCGACTGCACGTAGGCAGCCAGCGCCGAGGGCCGCCAGGGCGAGAGGCGCAGCGCCGCCGCCGCCACCGCCCCCTGGCAGAAGGCGAGCAGCAGCAGCACAGCTTCGACCCGGGTGGGGTGGAGGATGGTGCCCACGGTGGCCACCAGGATCAGCGCCAGGCCGAACCTCTGCCCATCCATGCCGTAGCGCCGCAGGATCAGCGCGCAGAACGACAGCGGCACCAGCAGCAGCTTCAGCAGCATGGCGCGCTCGGGGCTGTCGCCGGGGCCCACCAGCGCCAGCAGCACCAGGAACGCCGCCGACACCAGGAACAGCCGCGCCATGGTGCGGGCCTCGGTGCGGCGGCTGGCGGCGGGATTGAAGGAGATCAGGGTGAGGGCGCCGGTGCCGGCCATCAGCGGAAAGGTGATGGTCATGCCCAGGCCGAACATCTGCGAGGTGGCGGCGCCCACCGCGATCACCACCGTCAGGGCGATGCCGAGGTGCAGCGCCCGCATGCTGTCGATGCCGCCGGGGTCATGATCGGCCAGCCAGACGCCGATGCGCGCCACCAGAGGCGTGCGCGCCGGCGGGGGAGGGGCGGTCATGGGGGTGCTCATGGCGGCTCCGGCGTGCGACAGGTCGGCGGCGGCCAGATTTCATGGTTCGGCGTTCCTGTCCAGTGCGGGTGCGCCGGCGCGGCGATGGACCGCCTCTGGAGCCGGGCGCGCCAGCCTTCGCGCATCCTGCTATAAGCACGATGCATTCGCGAGGGGAGGCCATCCATGCAGCCGATGCGGCTTTACTGCTTCGCCCAGTCCGGCAACGCCTACCGCGCGGCGCTGATGCTGCAATTGTGTGACGTGCCGTGGGAGCCGGTGTTCGTGGACTTCTTCAACGGCGAGACCCGCACCGAGGCCTATCGCGCCCAGGTGAACGAGATGGGCGAGGTGCCGGTGCTGGTGGATGGCGGGGTGCGGCTGTCCCAGTCGGGGGTGATTCTCGACTACCTCGCCCACAAGACCGGCCGCTTCCTGCCCGAGGGCGAGCTGGAGCGGCGCGAGGCGCTGCGCTGGATCCTGTTCGACAACCACAAGTTCACGAGCTATTTCGCCACCCTGCGCTTCATGGTGGAGCTGGCGCGCCAGGAGGAGGGCGACGTGACAGCCTTCCTGAGGCTGCGGGCGCTGGCCGCCTACGGCATCGTCGACGGGCATCTGGCCCGGAGCGATTTCCTGGTGGGGACGGTGCCGACCATCGCCGACCTGTCGCTGGCGGGCTACGTCTATTATCCCGAGCGGGCCGGCGTCGAGCTGTCACGCTTCCCCCACATCGCTCGCTGGGCGGAGCGCATCGCATCGCTGCCGGGCTGGGTGCATCCCTACGAGCTGATGCCCGGCCACCCTCTGCCGGGGCGGCCGGCGTGACGGGAGGGCGCCGGCGCCGGGCCCTGGAATTGCTCCAGGCGCGGCATTTTCTTCGCGCCGACGGCTTCCCCCGTCGCGCGAAAAGGCTCTAAAGCAGGCGCCAACGGAGGGGGCGTCCGGTCACCTTCCCCGAAGATCAGCGGTGAAGAGGCCCCGGCATGGCCGGGCGCATGGGGACGGTTCCATGGTGACTGAGACGACGGCGCGGGTTGCGGAGCTCTATGCGGCACGGCTCGCCGCCGGCGACATCGAGGCCGACGCGGCCCAGGCGGAGGTGGTGAGGGAGTTCGCCCGGCTCGAGCTGGAACTGCGGCAGAAGGCGCTGGCGCAGAAGTCGTCCTCGCTGGGCTGGCTGTTCCAGCGCCGGGCCCCGGCGGCCGCCCCCAAGGGCCTTTACATCTACGGCGAGGTGGGCCGGGGCAAGAGCATGCTCATGGACCTGTTCTTCGAGGCGCTGCCGCCCACGGGCAAGCGCCGCGCTCACTTCCACGCCTTCATGGGGGACGTGCACGAGCGCATCTTCAGGGAGCGCCAGGCGCAGAAGGCCGGCGAGCGCAAGGGCGCCGATCCCATCGTGCCGGTGGCGGCGGCGCTGGCGCAGGACGCCAAGGTCTTGTGCTTCGACGAGTTCCACGTCACCGACATCGCTGACGCGATGATCCTCGGGCGGCTGTTCGAGAAGCTGTTCGCCGATGGCGTGGTGGTGGTGGCGACGTCCAATGTCGAGCCGCGAAACCTCTATGCGGGGGGGCTCAACCGGGCCCTGTTCCTGCCGTTCATCAGCACCATCCAGGACCGCATGAAGGTGCTGTCGCTGGAATCGCGCACCGATTACCGGATGGAAAAGCTGGAGGGCCTGTCCACCTGGTATACGCCGCTCGGGCCGGAGGCGGACGCCGCCATCGCCGCCGCCTGGGCCCGGCTCGCCGGTCCCACGGGCGGCGTCCCCGGCTCGATCGAGCTGAAGGGACGGCGGCTGGCAGTGCCGGCCATGGCCCACGGGGCGGCGCGCTTCTCCTTCGCCAACCTGTGCGAGGCGCCGCTCGGGCCAAACCCCGATTATCTCAGCCTTGCGCGCATGTTCCATACGCTGGTGCTGGAGCATATCCCGGTGATGGGACCGGACCAGCGCAACGAGGCCAAGCGCTTCATTTCGCTCATCGATACCCTGTATGACGCCAATGTGAAGCTGATCGCCTCGGCGGCGGCGGCGCCGGACGGGCTCTATGTGGCGAGCGAGGGCACCGAGGCCTTCGAGTTCGCCCGCACCGTCTCGCGCCTGCACGAGATGCGGTCCAGTGAATATCTTGCCAAGCCCCATGGCCGTCCCGATTCCACCGCATCCGGCGACACCACCGGCCTGGTGGAGACCTGACGGCGCCGCTGCGCGCACCGCCGGACCCGGCTGGGCGGCTGGCGGGCCTCCGCCGTCCACCGGAACGCGCGCCCTTGATTTTGCCCGTAGGACGTGCAACCTTCAGTCGGTCATCGCAAGGTTATGCAAGGCCATAAACACAGGGCCCGGTGAAACCGCCAGGAGGCAGTCAGGCCCGATGGTCTCGCGCTGCGTGTTCCGGGTTCTGTTCCTGACAAGTTCTGTTCCTGCCGGATTTTGTACCTCCCAAGCTCTCCTTGTTCCAAGCGCGGTGACACGGTCCTGGCGGGTCGAGGCCTTTTGCCCTTTTCGCCGGTGGAGTGTCTGCGGTCTCGTCGCGTCCTGTGTCGCCAGCATGATGTATTTTCAATTCAACATGTAGTCGATCCATTGCTGTTGAGTTGCTTCCACTCAAGGCCAAGACTTTCTGTCGCGTGAAGAAGAGGTGGCAGCCGCCCGCAGAACGCGGCGGTGATCCGCTGTCGCGCGCGGCAGCACGCCGGATGATGCAGCGTCGAGGATCGTCCTTCGCAGGGGGAGGGTGGCATGGCGTCCGTCGAGGAGCGGCTTGAACATCTGAGGTCACGTCTTACTCCCGCAGTCCGGGAGGCCATCGAGAAGTCCGTCGCCAACGGCACCTTGCCCGCGCCGCTGGCGCCCGTGGCGGAAGCGCCGGAGCTGTGGCGCCTGGGCCTTCCGGCCGCGGTGCCCGAGACTTTCCGGGCCCAGGCCAGGAGGGGGGGTGAAAACCTCTTCGCCATTCCCCGGATGGTTGCCGGGCTGGAAGCCATCGTCCAGCGCGTCGGCCGGCCGCCGCTGCTGGTCCGCAACGACGGCGTGGTGCTGGAGGACCTGCCGGATTTTCCAACCGGAACCGATGACCTGATCCGCGGCGTGGAGGGGCGCATTCCCTCGGTCGGGCGGGTCGAGTTCCTGAACCATGCGCTGTCGTGGGCCGGCACCGGCTGGGTGGTGGAAGACGCGGCGGGGCATCCGCTGGTCGTCACCAATCGCCATGTCGCGGCCCTGGTGGCCAAGCGCAAGGCCGACGGCAGCGCCATCTTCATGCGCAGCCCCTATGGCCAGCCCTATGGCGCCGCCATCGACTTCCTGGCGGAGGTGGATCGCACCGCCGACAGCAGCCGCACGGCGCGGGTCGCCGGCATCGCCTATCTCGCCGACGACGCGTCGGCGGACATCGCCCTGCTGCGGCTCGACACGCCCGGCTTCACCCTGCCCGCGCCGCTGGTGCTGGACGAGACGGCGGTGGCGCTGGAAGAGCTGGTGGCGGTGATCGGCTATCCGGCTTTCGATTCCCGCAACAACGTGGATGATCAGGCCCGTTACTTCCGGGATCTTTATGAGGTCAAGCGGTTCGCCCCGGGCTTCGTGACCCAGGTGCCGGGGGATGGTGCCGCCTTCTCCCATGACTGCACCACCCTCGGTGGCAACTCGGGGTCGCCTCTTGTCAGGCTGGCCACCGGCAAGGTGGTGGGACTTCACTTCCAGGGAGAATACGGCAAGGCGAATTCGGCCATCGGCGCGGCCACCCTCCTGGCCCTGCTGCGGGGCCAGCGGCCGGTGGCGGTGCGGCTGGCGCTGGAGCGCCAGGAGCGGGCCGATCTGCACCACGCGGCGGAGCATTTCGCGGGCCGGAACGGCTTCGACACCGCATTCCTGGGCGAGGGGGCGCCGCCGACGCCCTGGCCGGGATTGCCGGACAGGGTGGCGGCCGACCTCGCCGCGCCGAACGATGACCCGCCCGAGCCCAACGAACTGCGCTACACCCATTTCGGGGTGAAATACTCCGCCGGCCTCAAGCTGCCGGTGCTGACGGCGGTGAACATCGACGGCGCGCGCGCGGTGCGGATCAAGCGCGGCGCCGATCAATGGGCGACGGACGGGCGCCTGCCGCGTGACATCCAGCTCGGCGCGGCGAATTTCGCCGATCCGGCCATCGATCGCGGCCACATGGTCCGGCGCGAGGACCCGAACTGGGGCGCCGCCGACGAGGCGCAGCAGGCCAATGACGACACCTTCCATTATGTGAACGCCGCCGCCCAGCATGCGACCCTCAACCAGGGCAAGCTGTTGTGGCAGGGGCTTGAGACCTACGTTCTGGACAGCGCCCGCACCTACGGGCTGAAGGCCAGCGTGTTCACCGGCCCGGTGCTGCGAGGGCCGGAGGAGGACGACGAGACCATTATCGACGGGGCGGTGGTGCCGCTGGAGTTCTGGAAGCTGGTGGTCACCCTCGACGCCGACGGCACCGGGCTGCACGCCACCGCCTACCTGCTCAGCCAAGGTGAGTTGATCCGCAAGCTGCTGGATAAGCGGAGCCGCCGCGAGGGGCTGGAAGGCTTCACGCTGGGCGCCTATCGCACCTTCCAGCTCGCGGTCGGCGATCTCGCTGCGGCGACGGGATACGATTTATCCGCTTATGTGGCGTCCGATCCCCTGCGCCGGAGGGCGGCCGGGCGGGAGGCGCTGGATCGCGGCGAGCCCGTGTTCCTGCCCTTGGAGACGCCCGGCGATCTGCGTCTGTAATGCCAAAGGCCCGTGAGCTTCACGCATGGGGCTTTGGTCAAGCCCGCGCGGCGCTTGAGCGGACCCACTTGCGCGGACCCACTTGCGCGGACCCACTTGCGCGGACCGACTTGCGCGGACCGACTTGGCACCGGTCGAAGGCCGGGGCCGATGGTATAAGCGCGGCACGCCGCGCTCGATCCATAACGAGGCGGCCGGCCCGCGGGCGGGCGCGGCCCAGGTGCGGGGGATGTGATGGGACTTCTTGCCGACATGCTGGCGCGGCTCTCCGGAGAGGCCGCGCGGGATTATGGCCACCGCTATGTGGGCGAGCCGCAGGAGCCGGTCGCAGCCCATGACGATTATGTGCGGGTGTGGCTGCGCAGCGCGCGCATCGTGGATGTGCGGCGCTGGGCGCAGAAATTCTATCCTACCGTGCATGCCCGCTTCGTCCACGCCGACGCGGTCACCGGCCTGCGCGAGGTGGTGTCGGTCACCTCGCCCAGCAAGAGCTTTCAGGAGCTGGATTCGCGGCATCTGGACCGGTTCATCGTGGTGAACCAGCCGCTGCTGGGCCCGCTGCCCTACGGGGGCGAGCTCGCCAGCGAGATCGCCCTGTTCTCGGTGGCGTCCGACAATCTGGCGAAGCCCTATCTCGACCTGCTGTCGGAGCTGACGGCCTCCGCCGCCGGCTCCTACCTTACGGCGGTCGAACCGCTGATCGCGCCGCTGCGGCGCGGCGCCGAGGTGCTGCTGATGGACCCGGGGCGGGCCGAGCTGGAGATCGGTCTCGCCCGCACCGACACCGCGCTCGTCGCCGGCAACATCGTCGTCGCCCGCGCCGACAAGGGCGAGCTGGACCTGTCCCGCCTCACGCTCGACCGCGATGACCACCGCCTGCTCGATGGAGACGGCCAGCCGGTGTCGGCCTTTCCCTATTTCGTCATCGGCATCGAGCGTCTGTCCGAGCGGGCGGACTTTCGCGGCATTCCCGAAATCCGCGACGGCTGGAAGCGGGTGCGGGACGCGGCCCAGAGGGGCGACCCGGCGGAGACGGTGCTGGGCGAGTTCCGGGCCCTGGTGCGCACCGTCAACTTCAGCCCGGATCTGGTGCGCCGGGACCGCCGTCGCGTCGGCAGCCTGCTGGCCGATGAACTGCGGCAGGCGGGCTATTCCCCGGACGGCATCCCCGGCCTCGCGCCGCCGCTCGCCGCGCCGATGATAGCGCTTGAGGGGGTCACCGCCCTGCCGGTGCCGGAGCGGGCGGCAGTGGAGGACGCCTGGCGCCCCGAGACCGGCCGACTATCCTTGTCCGAGGCGCGGCGGATGATCGTCGATCCGGGGGTGCCGGACGATGTGGTGCGCCGCCTGCTGGTGCCGGACCCCGCGGCCTCGCGGCCGTTCGCGCCAGCGGTGCGGTTCAATCCCGACGTGGTGGCGGTGGAGACGCCGGAAATCGGCATTGAGGGCGCCCAGCTCATGAACTGGGCCAATGAACTGGCCGGCTGGCGCCGGCAGAACCAGTTCCTGGCCCGCATGGCCGCCGCCGATCCGCGCCCGGTGCTGGTGTCGGTGGGCGACAGCTGGTTCCAGTTTCCATTGTTCCTCGCCGATGTCATCGACCAGCTCGGCGCCGGCTATTCGATCTGGAGCCTCGACGCCGCCGGCGACACGCTGGAGAACATGGTCGTCCGCCAGCGGCGCCATATCGAGGGGCTGCAGCGCTGGCAGGGGAAGGCGAGGGCGCTGCTGGTGTCCGGCAGCGGCAACGACATCGTCGGCGAGGACCCGGACGGTGTGTCGGTGCTGACCAAGATCCTGCGGCCCTACACCCCCGGCAAGCCGCCGGAATGGTATTTGGAAACCGGTGAGTTCACGCGCCGGCTGGCCGCCCTGGAGGCCGGCTTCACGCGCCTGTTCACCGATGTCGCCGCCCGCTTTCCTGGCCTGCCGGTGATCTGCCACGGCTATGACCACGCCATCCCCGCGCGCCCGGGGGACCCGCGCCACCCCTTGTGGGCCAGCCAGGACGCGTGGCTGACGGGTCCCATGGTCCGGCACCTCGGCCTTCTCGACGCGGACCTGCGGCAAGCCATTGTGCGCGTGCTCATCGACCGCCTCAACCAGATGCTGATCGGCCTGTGCGGCGGCAATCGCGGCGGGAGGCACGCCAATGCCTGGCACGTGGACGTGCGCGGCGCGGTGGGCGAGCGCTGGGCCGACGAGTTGCATCCGACCGACGACGGCTTCGCCACCGTGGGGAGGCGGTTCACCGTGGTGCTGAATGACGCGCTCGCGGCGGCGAAGAGCGCTGGGCCGGGCGTCGCCCCAGCCGGTCTGGAGGCGCCCGGCGGCGCGGAAGTGGAGACGGAAGCGCGAGCGGCCGCGGTGTTCGCCGAGCGGGCGGAGGTGCAGGGCGCCACCGGCCTGGGGGGAGCCGAAGGGGGCGGGGCCGGCCAAGTCGCACCCCTGGCGGTGGCGCCGCCCCCGCCGCGCCTTTCCGCACGCGCGCTCGACCTCATCGTCGCGCACGAAACCGGCGGCCGGGCCTATTACGAACGCGTGTACAAGAAGAAGCCGGTGTGGCCGAAGGGAGCGTCCGGCGTCACCATCGGCTTCGGCTATGATCTCGGCTATGTGGACAGGACGCGGTTCGAGCGGGACTGGTCCGACCTGCCGCCGGCCGCGCGAGCGGGTCTCGCGGACGTGATCGGCCATCGCGGCGGGCGCGACAGCGACGCCGCGATGCAGGCCCTGGTGGCGCAGGTCTCCGCCTTCACCATCGAGTGGGAGCTGGCGGAAAAGGTGTTCTACGCTGCAACCGTGCCCCGGTTCGCCGGCCTCACCGCCGCCGCTCTGCCGAATGTCCATCTGCTTTCGCCGGACAGCTTCGGAGCCCTGGTGTCGCTCACCTTCAATCGCGGTGCGAGCTACCGGCTGGCGCGCGATCCCGCCGATCCGCGGGATCGCTATCGGGAGATGCGCGGCATCGCCGCCGCCATGGGCGAGCGCCGCTTCACCGACATCCCCGGCCTGATCCGGCTGATGAAGCGGCTCTGGGTAGGCACTGCGATCGAGGCTGAGCTGGTGCGGCGGCGGGAGGACGAGGCGGCGTTGTTCGAGGTCGGGCTCGCCGGCGGGCGGGGCGGTGGCACGAGTCTGTTCTGAAGCACGCCGGACCAGGACAGCCGCGTCGGCCGTCCTGGCCGCGCGCCGGCGGATGAGACGTGGTCTGCGGGCACGGTCTTCGGGTGCGGGGGCTTGCGCGGGCTGCTCCGTGCGCCGGGCCGGGTGGCCGATGCGCCGACCCCGCGGGCGTTCCTCGGCGTGTCTCATGCAGTGCAACATAAATCTGTGAATCCCTGTCGCCCGGCTGGCGGCGGCGGGCGCCCGCCGCTGTCTGACCAAGCGGCAGATGCTATCCTCATACCGCGAGCGCTCCGGAGCGGCCCCCTGCGGGCCGGCCGGCCCGCGCCATCGCCTGTGCGCCGCTCCTCCGGCCAACCTTCAAGCTCCTCCGCCTCGACTTTGAATTCTTTGCCCCGACGCGGCGCCTCACGGCCTCGCATCTTCAAAAATGACACGGGAATGGAATATGTCGTTCAAGAATTTTTCGATTACGACGAAGATTATGATCATAATTTCCATTCTCGGTGTTTGCGTCGTTGCTGCGACATTGCTTTCGGGAACGCGAATGAACACGATCGATGAAAGATACAGCTCCTTGGTGAAGGGGCCGGCCATCGCCAGCTTGTTTCAGGCGCGGGCGAACCGGGGCGTTCAGACCGTCGCCAAGAATATGTACAAGCTTATATCGGCGGAGACCGGAGAGGCTGTTGACGCCGCGCGGCGGGAGCTGCGCCTCTCGGTGGCGTTTGTTACCCAGTCCCTTGAGCGGGCCGCCGAATTGCACAGCGCTCACGATGACGACCTGATCGCCGTCCGGGCGCAGCTGGAGGCCGCGCTGTCCGGTCCCTGCGCCGGCCTCGTCCGGGGCGCGGGGGGCGATGGGGAGGCGCGGGCCGGGCTTGTCGCCAGCATGACGCAGGCGTGCGAGCCGGCGCTGGCGGCGATCGAGGCCCACCTTGCCCGCATCGGCGATCAGTTCATGGCGGATCTGCAGGCGGACACCGACCGGGCCTCGCGGGAGGCGAGCGCGACGATCCGGGGCACCTATCTGGCCGTTTTCGGCTCCCTCATCGTGGTGATGGGTTTTGCCGCCTGGCTCGTGCGGCAGGGGATCGCCCGGCCCCTGGCCGGCATTGCCGGTGTTCTCGACGCGCTTTCCAACCGGAATCTCGCGGTGCGGATTCCCCAGGATGGGCGGACCGATGAGATCGGCACCCTGGTCAATTCCGCCGAAAGGCTGCGGGAGAGCCTCTCCGAGGCGGAAGAGATCCGCGCGGCGCAGGTGCGGCGAGAGGAGGCCGAACTGGAGGCCCTGGCCCGTCGCGAGCGTCTGGCCGAAGATTTCGTCACGCGGATGCGCGGGCTCGCCGCCGGATTCGCGGACTCCTCCAGCGAGGTTGCCGGCGCCGCCCGAAACCTGTCCTCAACCGCCGAGGAGACCTCGCGTCAGGCCCAGGCGGTCGCCGCCGCAGCGGCGGAAGCGGCGGCCAATGTGCAGACCGTGGCCTCCTCTTCCGAGGAAATGGCCGCGTCGGTGCGTGAGATCAATGGCCAGGTGGCGCACTCGGCCGAGGTGGCGGAGGCCGCCGTCCGGGAGGCGGACGCGGCCAACACCCGCATTTCGCTTCTGACCAGCGCGGCGGCGACCATCGGAGCGGTGATCGACTTGATCAAGGGAATCGCTGCTCAGACCAATCTCCTGGCGCTCAACGCCACCATCGAGGCGGCCCGCGCCGGTGACGCCGGCAAGGGCTTCGCGGTGGTCGCCGCCGAGGTGAAGCAACTCGCCGAGCAGACCGCCAAGGCCACCGACGATATTTCCGCCAAGGTCGGCGAGATCCAGCAGGCCACCGATGGCACGGTGCGATCCATGGGCGAGATCGCGAACGTCATCGCCAACATCAAGGAGACTTCCGCCGTCATCGCCGGCGCCGTCGAGCAGCAGGAGGCGGCCACGGCGGAGATCGCCCAGAACTGCCAGCACGCGGCATCGGGGACGCAGCAGGTGACGGAGAACATCGCCGGTGTGGGCCGGGCGGCGGAAATGACCGGCGCGGCCTCATCCCAGCTGATGACGCTGTCGACCGGACTCTCGGCTCAGGCCGACGACCTCAAGGCCGTGGTCGAAGGCTTCGTGAAGGACTTCGCCGCGGTGTGAGCGGCCGACACCGTCCTGACGGGCCTGCCGTCCCCACCCCCATGTCCGCGCGGACATGGGGGTGGGCGTCGCGCGTGGCTGTCATTTTATGAGTTTATCTATAAAAATAATTGACTTTATGGCGGACCTCACCCACCGTGCCGGCGTCCCTGTCTGGCAAAGAGAGCCCGCGCCATGTCCCCCCCGCGCCACTCCGCCCCGCGCCACGCCCCTCTCGACATTCGCCCCCTGTCCGTGTTCACCGGCGCCGAAATCCATGGCGTCGACCTGCGCCGGGAACTGGACGCGGAGACGGTGGCGGCGATCCGTGGCGCGCTCCAGCGGTGGAAGGTGGTGTTCTTCCGCGACCAGCACCTGGACCATGCCCAGCACCTGGCCTTCGCCGCCCGCTTCGGCAGCCCCACCGCGGCGCATCCCTATGACGGCAACCCGCCCGAGGGCTTCCCGCAGATCCGCGCCATCTCCTCCCGCTCCACCTCGGGCCGGCGCGGCGACCGCTGGCACACCGACGTCACCGGGGTGATCAATCCGCCCGCCGCCTCGGTGCTGCGCGCCGGCGTGGTGCCGGCCTATGGCGGCGACACTGTCTTCACCAATCTGGTCGCGGCCTACGCGCATCTGTCGGCGCCGCTGAAGGTGCTGGCGGATGGGCTGTGGGCGCGCCACCAGTTCGGCGGCGTCAACAATGATTTCGACAATGACAGCGCCTACGCCGCCAAGGTGCGCGCGGCGCCCGCCGTCTCCGAGCATCCGGTGGTGCGGGTGCATCCGGAAACCGGCGAGCGCATCCTGTTCGTCAATCCCGGTTTCACCCGTCGCCTGGTGGGTCTGAACGAAGTCGAAAGCCGCAACCTCCTGAACCTGTTCTTCGAGGAGATCACCCGGCCCGAATACACTGTGCGCTTCAAATGGGAGCCGGGCAGCCTCGCCTTCTGGGACAACCGCGCCTCCGCGCACCAGGGGCCAGGCGACTTCGCCTTCCTCGACGTGGAGCGCGTCCTCTACCGCATCACGCTGGAAGGCGAGGTGCCGGTGAACATCCATGGCGAGCCGTCCCGCGCGGTTCTCGGCACGCCGTTCGCCCGCTTCGCCGCCTGACCGGCCGTTTCAGCCCCGCAAGAGATGTCCGCCCCCATGCATCGCCGCCGTTTTCTTCTCGGCCTCGCCGGCCTGCCCGCCCTCGGCCTCGCCACGCTCCCGGCGGGGGCGCGCGCGTTCGCCGGCACCGACTATCCCAGCCGCAACGTGCGCCTCATCGTGCCCGCCGCGCCCGGCGGCAGCGCCGACAAGCTGGCGCGGACCATCTCCCAGAAGCTCGACGGCCGCTGGCCGCACCGGCTGATCGTGGAGAACGCCGGTGGCGGCGGCGGCACGGTGGGCGCCATCCAGGTGGTGAAGGCGGCGGCCGACGGCTACACCCTGCTGCACGGCACCGACTCCTTGTCCCTGAACGCGGCCCAGCCGGAAGGCCTGCCCTTCAGCCCCACCAGGGACCTCTCCGGTGTCGCCAAGGCCATCGTCAGCCCCATGCTGCTGCTGGTGCGCCCCAGCCTCGGGGTGAAGACCTACGAGGATTTCATCGCCCTCGCCAAGGCGCGCCCCGGCGAGATCAGCGTCGGCCTGCCGGCGGGCAACGGCAGCCTGCAGCACCTCGCCATCAGCCTGCTGGCGCGGCGCGTGGGGGTGAGGTTCAACACCGTGCCCTATCCCGGCGGCGGCCCGGCCATGCTCGACACCATCGGCGGTCACATCGACGCGCTCATCATCACCCTGCCGGCCGCCACCGAGAATATCCGCGCCGGCAACCTCACCGGCCTCGCCGTCACCACCCCCTACCGCTCCAAGGCGCTGCCGGAGGTGCCGACACTGCAGGAGCTGGGTGTGTCCGATTTCTCGGTGGAGGCGTGGCAGGGCGTGTTCGCGCCGGCGGGCACGCCACGCCCGGCGATCGACAAGCTGAACGCCGATCTCGCGGCGGTGTTGAAGCAGGCGGAGGTTGCAGCTCCGCTCGAGGAGCAGGGCTTCGAGATTGCGGTGAGCAGCCCGGAGGACCTCGACCGCTTCCTGGTGGCGGAGGGGGTGAAGTATCGCCAGATCGCCGCCGACGCCGGCATCAAGCTGCGCTGAGAACCGGGCATGGCCTTCTCCATCGGCAATGCCCGCGACGCCACGGTAGGCGGTCTCTACGTGCTGGCGGGCGCGGTGCTGGCGGCGGGGGCGCTGCGCTACGACCTCGGCACGCCGTCGAATATGGGGCCGGGCTTCTTCCCGTTCTGGCTCGGCGTGGTGCTCGGGGGGCTCGGCCTGGTGGTGCTGGCGCGCAGCCTGCTCGACGGCGAGACGATCCCGCTGGAGGGCTGGGACCTGCGCGCCCTGCTGTGGATGGTGGGCGCCACGCTGGTGTTCGCGCTGGCGCTCAAGCCCCTGGGCCTTGCGCTCACGGTGGCGCTGCAGGTGCTCCTGTCCAGCCGGGCCAGCCCGGATTTCAGCTGGCGGGCCAGCCTGCTCAACGCCGCCGTCCTGGTGGCGCTGACGGTGGGCGGCTTCGTCTACGGCCTGTCGCTGCCGTTTCCGGTGTGGCCGGGGCTCTAGGCCCCACGCGCGGGATGGCCTGTTCCGAACCGCATCATTCGGTCGATCCCCATGGACCTCATCGACAATCTGGCGCTGGGCTTCGCCACCGCGCTGACCCTGCAGAACCTGATGTATGCGGTGGTCGGCTGCCTTACCGGCACCCTTATCGGCGTGTTGCCGGGGCTCGGGCCGCTGGCGACCATCGCCATGCTCCTGCCGTTCACTTATTCGCTGGCCCCCACCGGGGCGCTCATCCTGCTGGCCAGCATCTATTACGGCGCGCAATACGGCGGCTCGACCACGGCCATTCTGCTGAAGATCCCGGGTGAATCCTCCTCCATCGTCACCACGGTCGATGGCTATGCCATGGCCCGCAAGGGCCGGGCGGGGCCGGCGCTGGCGGCGGCGGCCATCGGTTCGTTCGTCGCCGGCAGCTTCGGCGTGCTGGTGCTGGCGGGGCTTGCCCAGCCGCTCACCAAGGTCGCCTTCCTGTTCGGGCCGGCCGAATACTTTTCCTTGATGCTGCTCGGCCTCGTGGGCTCCATCACCCTGTCGTCGGACGCCATCGACAAGTCGCTGGGGCTGATGGTGCTGGGCCTCGCCCTCAGCACCGTGGGCATGGATGTGAACTCCGGGACCATCCGCTTCACGGAGGATATTCCCGAGCTGATGGATGGCATCGAGCTGACCGCTTTGGCCATGGGCGTGTTCGGCCTCGCCGAGATCGTGACCAACCTGGAGGAGCGCCGCCGGCAGCAGGCCCCCGGCGGTGTCGCCGCGGTCGGCCGGCTGTTGCCCTCGCGCGCGGATGTGCGGCGCATGACGCCGTCGATCCTGCGCGGCACGCTGGTGGGCTCGGTGCTCGGCATCCTGCCGGGCGCAGGCGTCACCCTCGCCTCGTTCGCCGGCTATGCCGTCGAGAAGAAGTTCTCCCGCCACGCCGGCGAGATGGGCCAGGGCGCCATCGAGGGCGTGGCCGGGCCGGAATCGGCCAACAACGCGGCCGCGCAGACCAATTTCATCTCCCTGCTCACCCTCGGCATTCCCGGCAGCGCGGTGATGGCCCTGATGCTGGGCGCCATGGTGATTCAGAACATCCAGCCGGGGCCGCGCGTCATCACCAGCCACCCCGAGGTGTTCTGGGGGCTCGTCGTCTCCATGTGGATCGGCAACCTGATGCTGGTGGTGCTGAACCTGCCGCTGGTGGGCATCTGGGTGCGCCTGCTGCGCATTCCCTATCATCTGCTGTTTCCGGCCATTCTGGTGTTCTGCGCCGTCGGCGCCTACGCGGTGCGCAATTCGGTGCTGGACGTGTACCTGCTCGCCGGCTTCGGCGTGCTCGGATACGCCTTGTTCAAGCTGGCGATCTCGCCGGTGCCGCTGCTGATGGGCCTGGTGCTCGGTCCGATGCTGGAGGCGAGCTTCCGGCGCGCCATGACGGTCTCGCGCGGCAGCTTCGCGACCTTCGTGGACCGTCCGCTGTCGCTGGCGCTGCTCGCGGCCACCGTGCTGCTGATCGCGGCCGGCGTCGCCGGAGCGGCGCGGCAAAGGCGGCTCGGCGCCGCGTCCACCGACGTCCCGGCCGCATAGGCCGCCGGCCAGCCGATGCCGTCCCCGGCCGGCCGCGCGGCGCGCCGGCCGCATCCTATGTGGGGCGGTCCGCGCGGCGTCAGGCTGGCGTCGGCCATGCCTGTTCCGGCGTCGGGTGCCCGCGCCGGAGCGGGGGCCGAGAAAAGCGGCATGACCTTATTTTGACTAATTCCGTAGAATATATTGACTTATGTCAAAACCGTTGTCACGCTTGAGAAATCGAAGAGACCCCTTCGGAGAACCTCGGGCATGACCATCGCAATCGACCAGCCGTCCACGCGCACCGGCGCCGCCCACCAGGAGATCCAGGTGCGCCGCTACAAGCCGCAGATCGGCGCCGTCATCGACAATGTCGATCTGAGCCAGCCGCTGAGCGACGACAACAAGCGTACGCTCAACCAGGCGCTGCTCGACCACGGCGTCATCTTCTTCCGCAAGCAGTCCCTGACCCCGGCGCAGCATGTGGCGCTCGCCGAGATCTTCGGCACACCCATCCGCAAGAATATCTACCTGCCCTCGGTGGACGGCTTCCCCGAGATCGAGGTCATCGCCCACAGCGAGAAGACGCCCTCCGGCGGCACCGACAATTGGCATGTGGACGTCTCCTGGCAGGAGCAGCCGCCCAAGGCCACGGTGCTGCACGCCCAGCAGATTCCCGAAGGCGGCGGCGGCGACACCATCTGGGCGTCCTCGACCGCGGTCTATGAGCTGCTCGATCCCGATTTCGCCCGCTATCTCGAGAAGCTCTCGACGCTGAACACCTTCTACGCCTCGCCGAAGAAGGCCCATCTGTCCGACCTGCTGAGCGGCTACGCATTGCCCGACGAGGCGCAGGAGACCCGCGAGCAGGGGCTCGCCCGCGTCCGCGACGCGGCGGAGAAATTCCCGCCCATCGAGGTGCCGCTCATCAAGACGCATCCGGAAACCGGCAAGAAGCTGGTGTTCGCCAACGAGGCCCATACCAGCCACATCCTCCGCGTTTCCAAGACGCAGAGCCAGAGCCTGCTCAACTACCTCTACGATCTCGTCAAGACTCCCGAAGTCCAGGCCCGCTTCGAGTGGCAGGAAGGCGACGTTGCCATCTGGGACAACCGCCAGGTCCAGCACTACGCCGTGCGCGACTACGGCGCGGCCCGGCGCCGCATCCATCGCATCACGCTGGAATACGACGGCGCGTTCTGAGCGTCCCGGCCCCTCGGGCGGGAGGGGCCGGTCGCTTCAGGTCACAGGCAGCACACGAGACGGGAGAGCGGGATGAGCGGAGTGGTGGGTCGGATCGCCCGGCGCGCGCGCGGCGCGCTGGGGCTGGCGCTGGGATTGGGATTGGCAGCCGGCGCCGTGGCGGCCTCGGGCCCGGCCCGGGCGCAGGCTCCGGCGCCGGAGAAGCTGGAGCTGCGCTACCAGGGCTGGCCGAGCCGGGTGCTTTATCCCGAGCTCGCCGAGGATCTGGGCTATCTCGCGCCGATCAAGCTCAACTGGATCGGCAACACCACCTCCGGACCGCAGGACATCCAGGCGGCGGTGACGGGCGACGTGGACTTCGGCGGCGCCTTCAACGGCTCCATCCTCAAGCTCGCCGCCGCCAAGGCGCCGATCAAGGCGGTGATCGCCTACATCGGCACCGACGACAAGACCCGGGGCGGCCTGCTGGTGCTGGAGGATTCTCCCATCCGCGCGCCCAGGGACTTCGCCGGCCGCAAGGTGGGCGTCAACACGCTGGGCGCCTACCAGGAATGGCTGACCACGGTCTACCTGCAGAAGGCGGGGGTGCCGGCCGAGGAGATCAAGGGCGTCACCTTCGTCGCCGCCCCGCCGCTGAACCTCGCCCAGCTGCTGCGGGCCAAGCAGCTCGACGCGGTGTTCCTGGAGGACATCCTGAAGGACAAGCTGCTGGCCGAGGGCGGCGCCCGCCTGCTCACCACCGACTACGACACCCTGGGCAATTTCGGCTATGCCAGCTACATCCTCACCGACCGCTTCATCGCCCAGAACCCGGTGACCGCCCGCAAGTTCGTGGAGGCCACCGCCCGCGCCATCGCCTGGGCCCAGTCCACGCCCCGCGACGAAGTGGTGGCGCGGTTCGAAAAGATCATCCAGGCGCGCAACCGCAACGAGGACAAGACCGCCGTGCGCTTCTGGAAGTCGAGCGGCATCGGCGGCAAGGGCGGCCTGATCCAGCCGGCCGAGTTCGACAGCTATGTCGCCTGGTACGAGGCCAACGGCCAGCTCAAGCCGGGCCAGGTCAAGGCCGCCGACATCTACACCAACGCCTTCAACCCGTTCGCGCAATGACCGCGCGGCGCCGGCCGACGCCGGCCGGGGCGCGGCCTGATCGAGGAGAGCGGCCATGGGCGCGGCCATCAGCGTGCGCAATGTGAGCAAGAGCTTCAGCCTCAACCGGCGCGGCAGCTTCGTGGCGCTCCAGGACATCTCGTTCGAGGTGGCGGCGGGGGAGTTCCTGGTGCTGGTGGGGCCGAGCGGCTGCGGCAAGACCACTCTGCTCGACCTCATCGGCGGCCTCACGGCCGCCGAGGGCGGCGCCATCCACGTGAACGGCGCGCCGGTCCGGGGACCCGGCCTCGACCGGGGCATCGTATTCCAGCAATATGCGCTGTTTCCCTGGAAGACGGCGCTCGGCAACATCGCCTTCGGGCTGGAGGCCAAGGGCGTGGCCAAGGCGGAGCGCGCCGCGCGGGCCCGCCATTATCTCGATCTCGTCGGCCTGTCCGCCTTCGCCGACCGGTATCCGCACCAATTGTCCGGCGGCATGAAGCAGCGCGTGGCCATCGCCCGCGCCTTGTCCTACGACCCCGCCGTGCTGCTGATGGACGAGCCGTTCGCGGCCCTCGATGCCCAGACCCGCGAGCGGCTCCAGGACGAAACCCTGCGCATCTGGCGCCAGACCGGAAAGACCATCGTCTTCATCACCCATTCCATCGAGGAGGCGGTCTATCTCGGCCAGCGGGTGCTGGTGATGGCGGCGGGTCCCGGCCGGGTGATCGCCGACCTGCCGGTCCGCATCGATCGCGATCCGTCCGCCGACGACCTGCGCGCCACGCCGGCGTTCGTGGCGCTCCGGCATCGCATCTGGCAGCTCATCCATGGCCGGGCGCCGCAGCGGCCGGCAAGCCTTCAGCCTCTGGCGGAGGGGGTGGCGTGAGCGCCTGGTTCGACACTCCGCCGGCGGCGGACCGCGCGGGGCTGGCCGATCTGGCGCGCGTGGCGCTGCGCCCGGTGCGGGGGGCGCTCGCCATCCTCGCCTTCCTGGCGCTTTGGGAGATCCTGCCCCGGCTCGGGCTGCTGGACGCCACCTTCCTGCCGCCGTTCAGCGCCGTGGTCGCGTCCTTTCTCGACATGGCGGCCAGCGGCGAACTGGAGGCCCATCTGTTCGCCAGCGCCTATCGGGCGGTGAGCGGCCTTGCCATCGCCATCGCCGCCGGGGTGCCGCTCGGCCTGGTCATCGGCTGGTACCGGCCGGTGGCCGAGCTCATCAGCCCGCTGCTGGAAATCTTCCGCAACACCGCGCCGCTGGCGCTGCTGCCGGTGTTCGTGCTCATCCTCGGCATGGGCGAGGTTTCCAAGGTGGCGATGGTGCTCTACGCCTGCCTGTGGCCCATCGTGCTCAATACCGTGAGCGGCGTGCGCAACGTGGACCCGCTGCTGATCCGCTCCGCGCGTTCCATGGCTTTGTCGCCGCTGGCGCTGTTCGCCAAGGTGGTGGTGCCGGCCTCGGTGCCCACCATCTTCACCGGCATCCGGGTGGCGGGGGCCTATTCCATCCTGGTGCTGGTGGCGGCGGAAATGGTCGGCGCCCGGGCGGGCCTCGGCTATCTCGTGAACTATGCCCAATACACGTTCGAGATCCCGAAGATGTATGCCGGCATTCTCACCCTTTCTCTGCTCGGCCTCTGCGTCAACCAGGTCCTGGTGGTGCTGGAGCGGCGCTTGACGGCCTGGAAGGGGGAGAGCTGAGCCGCACCGGCGCGCTCTGGTGGCGCAGCCCCTTCGCTGGAGGGCACGCCATCGGCCCATGCCGGGCCATGGAGCTGCCGGACGGTAAATCGGTATAGGCTGGTCTTCCGGAAGCGCATTTCTGCGCTGCAGAAAGCGCCGTTGTGCATCGCAGCATGAGTCGCTCATAGTGCAGGGGAGTAAGCGCACCGAGACCTAGGCCGCCGGCCACACGCGTGCGCGGTGAGAATTCGACATGAACACCTTCTTCAAGATCGCCGGCGTGGCTGGCCTGCTCGCCACCGCTGCCGTGACCGTGGCCGCCACGTCGTTCGCCAGCGACGCGGGCGTCGGCGAGAAGCAAGCCATCGTGACCGACCTGGGCGGCAAGGCCGCGGCCGTGACCTATTGGGTGCAGGGCGCCCAGGGCTACGAGGTGATCACTACGGTGGATGCCGCCGCCGGCGACCAGGGCGCGGCTCCCGCGGTGGTGCGCGTGTCCGCCACGCTGCAGCCGGGCCAGCAGCAGGTCATCTCCGTGCCGGGCGCCGTGGGCGCCGAGGGCGCGACCCTGCGCATCAGCCGCGTGGCCAACCGTATTCACGTGGAAAAGGTCGCGGCCCTGTCCTACTGACCGCGCGGCTTTGCCGCGACCGGAACTGGCTTCTTCGGCGCCGGTGGGCGTGCGGATCGGATCAGCTCCGGGACGTGATACGCATGGCGAAGGGCCGATGGGGCAACTCATCGGCCCTTCGTGTCGTGGGCGTGGCGGTGCCGGCGGTCGCGCCGCGGGGCGTCCATCCCATGTTGCCGCCCTGGCGCGGGGCGCGGATGTGTCCGGCTTGCCGGCCGCGACGCCGAGGGGACGGGTGAAAGGCGGCCGTGGCCCACGCCGTCCGGGCACCGAAGGACGCGTCCCCTGCGCTATGCTGCAGCGCCGAGGCCGGGGCCCTGTGGCGAGCGATCACCGTGCCGGCCCCTGGAGGGGCGTCGGAACCCGGGGCCGCGAGCGGGTTGCGGGTGGCGGACCGTCATGGGCAGTGCGATTCGGCGGTGGCGGCGCGGGCTCTCACCCGCATCCGGTCTTCGCGACGCCCGGCCGGCGGTGCCGCAGGTCCGGGAAGGGTCTTGCCGCCGACCGCCGGGCTCAGAATTTCTTCACGTCGATGCCGTGCCGATTGATCGCATAGGCCACTTGCCGGGGCGTCAGATTGAGCAGCCGCGCGGCCTTGGCTTGCACCCAGCCGGCCATCTCCATCGCATCGATCAACATCGCCGCATCGGGAAGGCGCGGCGCGTGGACCCGCGTCGCGGCGCGCCGCCCGGCGCCGCCACCGAGCGCCGCCCGCCGTGCGTCGCCACGGCCCGCGCTCGGCGGGCCGGCCGATGGCGCGGGCGCGGCGGGCGCCTGCAGGCGCGACGGCCGGGGGGCGGAGGCTTGCGACGCCTGAACGTCGCGCCCGTCTCTCCGCTCCCGGTCGCCGCCCGCTCGATCTCCCCCTTGGCCACTTCCTTGGCCACTTCCTTGGCCGCCCCCTTGGCCGCCCCCTTGGCCGCTGCGCGGGCCGGGGCGCAGGGTGCGCGCCAGCAAGCCGGCGGAGCACCCCTCGCCGCGGCAGGCGAAATCCCCGGCCGCGATCTGCGGCCCCGGCGCCAGGATGGCGGTGCGGCGGATGCAGTTTTCCAGTTCGCGCACATTGCCGGGAAAGCTGCACGCGCGCAGCAGCTCCAGCGCGTCGGCGCCGAGCTTCAGGCGCAAATGGTTCTCGGCGTTGAAGCGCTGGAGCACATGGCGGGCCAGGACCGGTATATCGCCCGGCCGGTCCCGCAGGGCGGGCAGGCGCACTGGCACCACGCCCAGCCGGTAATAGAGGTCGGCGCGGAAATGGCCCATCGCCACCGCCGCCTCAAGGTCCCGGTTGGTGGCGGCGACGATGCGCACGTCCACCTTCATGGTCCGCGCGCCCCCGACCCGCTCGAACTCGCCTTCCTGCAGCACGCGCAGCAGCTTGGCCTGGAAGCTCGGGGAAATGTCGCCGATCTCGTCGAGGAACAGGGTGCCCCCGTCGGCCAGCTCGAAGCGGCCCTTGCGGGTGGCGAGCGCGCCGGTGAAGGCGCCCTTCTCATGGCCGAACAGCTCCGATTCCAGCATGCTCTCGGGCAAAGCGGCGCAATTGACCTTGACGAAGGGACCCTCGCCGCGCGGCGACAGGCGGTGCACCGCCTGGGCGAACAATTCCTTGCCGGTGCCGCTCTCCCCGCGCAGCAGCACCGCCAGGCGGGTGGCGGCGACGCGCGCCACCTTGTCGAGGGCGGCGCCCAGGGCGGCGCTGGCGCCGACGATGCCCAGGTCGCGCGGCCGCACGCGCCCCGCCGCCGGGGGGGCCACCGCCGGCGGCCGGGTGTCCGTCGGCGCGCCGTCGGGCTGGCCGTCCGCCTGCAGCGCCGCCACCATGAGGCCCGCGACCACGGTGAGCGCGCGCAGATCCTCGTCGCAGCTCCCCGACTGGCCCGGGTGGCGCCGGCGCTCGACGCTCAAGGTGCCGATGACCCGCCGAGCGACCTTCAAAGGCACGCCGATGCGCACCTCCTTCTGCGCGTCCGCGCAGCCCGGCGTCCGCGCTACCGTGGGCAGGGCGGTGGCGACGATATCGTGCAGGAAGGCGCCGCCCGCGCGCTCGGCCGTGCCGACCGGGTCGCCCCCGGCCGCCGCCAGGGGCCGCAGCGCGCCGGTGTCATCCACGACGGCAACCAGCCCATGGCCGAGTCCGCAGAAGCGCGAGAGGCAGGCGAGCGCATCGCCGATGGCCCGCGCCGGCGGCTGCGGTTCGGCGAGAATCTCGGCGATCTCGCTCAGGCCCGATAGCGCCACGTCGGCATCGCCGGGGGAAACGGGCAGGGCGAGGGAGGGGGGCGACATCACGTTCATGGGCATTCTCCGCTGGGCGGGTCCTTCGACGGCGCGTCCGCCGGGGTGGCGCCGTCGGACGCGCCAGAGGGGGCGCAGGGGGCCGGAGATCGGGCGGCCGCGTCAGACGAGGCGGGGCACCACCATCACCGGAATGTCGAGCACCGCCATCAGCCGCCGGCGGATGCCGCCCAGCGTCTGTCCCGCCAGGGCGCAGGACATGCAGGTGCCGGTCAGGCGCACCTCGACCCGCTGGCCGTGCACCGCCAGCAACTCCAGGTCGCCCCCATCGGCGCGGATGACCGGGCGGATCTCCTCGATGGTGGCGACGATGATGGCAAAGCGCTCCGCTTCGGTCAGGCCCGGACGGCCGGAGAAGGCGTCGGCAGCGGCGGGCATGGCGGACGACGCATGGTCCGCGCGAGCGAGGGTGGCGGTGTCGGTCATGGCGTTCAATCCAGCTCTTCGAGGGAGGACAGGAGGCGGTGGCTCTGGCGGGCGCCAACGGCGGGGGAAGGGCAGAGGGAGGGCGCCGGGGAGGGCGACGGGGAGGAGCCGGGCGGCGGCGCCTTGGCCTTGGCCTTGTCCACCCAGGCGAGGCCCCCGTGGACCAAGGCGAGGCTGACCTCGTTGAGCAGGTCCACGATGTCATGGCCGGTATCGACGATGATCGGCTGGATGCCGATTCCCATCAGCCGGCGGATGGAGGAGGTGCCGATGGAGGCCGCGTAGACGGCGTGGCAGCCGTCCAGGAAGTCGAGCTTGGCCAACACCTTGTCCTGAACGGTGCCGGCCAGGCCGGAGCGCCCGCTTTCGCCCACCTGGTCCGCCTTCAGGAACGCGCCGACGCGCAGCAGGTCGGCCCGTCCGGGGGCGACATCGTACAGCACCAGGCTTTCGGCGCCGCCGAAATGCAGGTTGACCGTGGTGCCGTCGTTGGAGGCGAAGGCGATCCTCAGCATCCCGCCGCCCTCCCGGTGGCGGGCGCCGGTGGCGCCGCCCGGTAGCGCGAGCGATACGGCGCAAGCTCCTGATAATGGGCGGCGAGCAGGTCCGCGGCCTTGAACAGCAAGCGGCGGGTGCCGGCGTAGCCGATACCGGAATCGGCATGGGCCCCATAGGAATCGTAGATGGGAAAGCCGGCGCGCAGCAGGCTCGCGCCGGTGCGCGCGGCGATCTCGGCGCCGTGGGAATTGGTGACGATCAGATCGGCGTTTCGCTCGCGGGCCAGCCATTCGAGATCGGCGAGATCGCCCACCACCACGGTTTCCACCGGCAGGCTGGCGAGATGGGCGGCGCGGGTGGAGGCGATGGCCGCCACCACGTCCGCGCCCATGGCATGGAAGAAGCCCACCTGGGCCGCCAGCAGGTCGGCGTCGGCGGCGATGGCGACGCGCGCGCCGCCGAACTGGAACTGGCAATCCACCATGGCATCGGTGAGCCGGGCCCGCTGCCGTTCCAGGCTGGCGGGCACGTCGCGCCCGGCGATCTCGGACAGGGCCTGGGTGAGGGCGTCGGCGGCCTCCAGGCCGATGAGGCCGGCGAAGCGCCGGTCGGGCACCCCGGTGCGTGCCGTCAGCGCGTCCGCTGCCTTGGCGAGGGAGGGGCCGACCACCAGCGTCGCCACGGATTCCCTCATGGTGGCGATGTCGGCGATGTCGGTGCCGCCGTAGGTCAGGGTGGAATAGCCGGCCTCGATGAGGTGGCCGTCGAGGGAGCCGGACAGGTCCGGCAGGATGACGGGGCTCAGGCCGAATGCCTCGATCCAGCAGCGCAGCTCGTCGAGATCGCCCGGCGTGAGCATGGCGGAGGCCAGCACGTTCACCTGGCGGGGCCGCCGTCCGGCGAGGGCGCCGCGCGGCACCAGGGCTTCCACCAGCGCGGCGACGGCGGCGGCGAAGCCGCTCTCCAGGCAGCCCAGGGTATCGGAAGCGCTCACCGGCACCACCGCCACCTGGGCAAGGTCCGGCCGCCGCTGGCGGAAGGCGGCGATGGTGCGGGGCACGTCCGCGCCCTGCATTTCCGATAGGCCGGTGGTGACGAGGCCGATGATCTTCGGCCGGTTGGTGTCGCAGATGGTGGCGAGGGCCTCCACCACCGCGTCGTCGGCGCCGAGCACGGTGGTGGTCTGGTCCATGGCCGTGGTCTGCAGCGCGATCGGCTCGTTGAAATGGCGCATGAAGAACAGCTTGTTGAAGCTGGTGCAGCCGCGCGCCCCATGTTCCAGGGGCATGGCCTCGGCGAGGCCCAGGACGGCGAGCGAGGCGCCGATGGGTTGGCTCGCCTTCAGCGGGTTCACCGCCAGCGGTTTGGTGGGCAGGACGATTTCCGCCATGGCCGCCGCCTCAGGCCGCCGCCGAGCGCAGCGGGCGGGCGGGGTTCGCCCGCCATGGCGGCGCCCGCCGCACCGCCGCCCACACCGGCGAATGCACCGCATGGTCGAGGTTGCGCGCCAGCTCCACGAGGCCGTCATAGCCGGCGTAGCCGATGCGCCGGACATGGTCGATGTCGAGGAAGGGAATGCGCGACTTCAAGGTGGGGTAGATGTAGCGGTCGCCGGCGATCAGAATGTCGGCGTCGCATGCGTGATAGGTGGCGATGAGCGCGGTCTGGTCGTTGTCGGAGATCATGCGCGCGTCCGGCCCCATCAGGGCGCGGATGCGGGCCTTGTCCTCCTCGGTGGACTTTTCGGTGCCGGTGGCCACCACCACCATGCCCAGGTCCTGCATGGCCGACACCACCGACCACGACTTGTAGCCGCCGGTGAAGATGAGCACCCGCTTGCCGGCGAGCCGCTCGCGCAGGGGCGCCAATGCCGCCTCCACCTTCGCCTCCTCGCGGGCCACCAGCGCCTCGACCCGGGCGGACAGGTCGTCGTCGCCCAGCAGGCGGGCGAAGTCGCGGAACGCCTGGGAAGTGTCGGCAACGCCGTAGAAGCTGCCCTCGAACCACGGCACGCGGTGGTCGTCCTCCAGCTTGCGGGCCACGTGCAGCATGGCTTTCGAGCACACCACCATGCTCGCTTCGGCGCGGTGCATGGTCTGCACCTCGTGGAAGCGGCTGTCGCCGGAGAAGCTGCACAGGATGCGCAGGCCCAGTTCGTCGAACAGCGGCGCCACGTTCCAGAATTCGCCGCCCACGTTCCATTCGCCGATCAGGTTGATGTCATGGCGGCGAATGCCCGCGATCTCGGCGCCAGCCGGCACCGGGTCGGGCTCGCGGGTGCCGATGACATGGCGATAGGCGGCATCGCCGGCGATGCGGTTGCCGAGGTTCTTGTTGCCGTAGAAGCCGGCGCAGTCCACCGGCACCACCGGCACGCCGAAGCGCGCGGCGGCGGCCGTGGACACCGCCTCGATGTCGTCGCCCTGCAGCGCCGGCACGCAGGTGTTGTAGACGAACACCGCCGCCGGGGCATGCTCCTCCACCGCCTGGCCGATGGCCTTGAACAGGCGTTTCTCGCCCCGGCCGGTGATGACGTCCAGGTCGTTGAGGTCGGTGGTCATGCCGATGCGGTAGGTGTCCGGCCCGCCGGAGCGCGTGCCGCGGGTGTCCCAGGAGGAGCCGGCGCAGCCGATGGGGCCGTGCACGATGTGGGCGACGTCGGAAATGGGCAGCAGCGCGTTGCGCGCGCCGTCGAAGCAGCAGCCGCCCTGGGTGGCGCCGGGCTTCGGCTTGGCGCAGCCGGACTTGGATTTCGTGTTGTGGGCACAGGCCGGCTCGTTCAGGAGGGCGGCGATCTCGTCGGGCGTCATGGGACACTCCGTAAGGCGCATCCCGATATGTCATCGGGAATATGACCCTTGGAGTAGCAAGCCGTGGGCCACAGCAGCGGGCTGGCAGCCCGGGGCGATGAAATGGCCGCAACTGGGCCCAGTCCTGGCGTTCAGAGGCAAAGCGACGGGCTGCGGTTCGTACATTCCCCGGCGCTGGGGCGCCCGTTCGTACGTTTCGGTTCGATCCGGCCGGCGCGGAGAAATTTGCCGATGCAGGGAAATTGGATATTCCCTTTCGAATATAGCGTGTGTGAGAATGTCGGCGTCTGCCAGAAACGGGATGGTCCCGAAATTGCCACGCCATTCGGTGGGCGCGCGCCGCCGCCGGAGGGTCCTGCAATTCCTGCCGAGGAAATCGTCACCGTGGACGTCGACGACGCTCTCGAAGACTTCACGCACTGTTTCACCGGCGAATGCCGGATCAACGTGCTGCCAATTCTTTATCAGATCAGCCAGGTCATCGCCGAGAACGAGGACCTGACCAAGTCCCTCGCCATCATCCTCAAGGTGATGCGGAAACGCTTGAAGGTGCATCGCGGCACCGTCACCCTCTATGACCAGGGCTCGCAGACCATCTTCATCCACGAAAGCTTCGGCCTGACCGAGGAAGAGAAGGCCCGCGGCGTGTACCTGCCGGGGGAGGGGCTGACGGGCGAGGTGGTGGAGACCGGCAAGCCCATCGTGGTGCCGCACCTGGCCGCCGACCCGCGCTTCCTCGACCGCACCAGGTCCCATGGCGACGGCAGCGCCAGCCGGGCCGCCTTCTTCTGCGTGCCCATCGTGCATTCGCGCCGCGTGCTCGGCACCATCAGCGCCGAGCGGGTCTATCTCGACCAGAAGCTGCTGAAGCAGGATGTGGAGCTGATCGCCACGGTTGCCTCCATGATCGCGCCGGCGGTGGAACTGTATCTGCTGGAAAACGTGGAGAAAGTGCGGCTTGAGAATGAGAATCGCCGCCTCAAGAGCGCGCTCAAGCGCCGCTTCAAGCCGTCCAACATCATCGGCACTTCCAAGCCGATGCAGGAAGTCTATGAGCTGATCCACAAGGTGGCCGCCACCAAGGCCACGGTGCTGGTGCTGGGGGAGAGCGGCGTGGGCAAGGAACTGGTGGCCAACGCCATCCACTACAACGGCGCCTCCGCCGATGGCCCGTTCGTGGTGTTCAACTGCGCGGCGCTGCCGGAAAGCATCATCGAAAGCGAATTGTTCGGCCATGAGAAAGGGGCGTTCACCGGCGCCCTCGGCACCCGCAAGGGCCGGTTCGAGCTGGCCGACGGCGGCACCATCTTCCTCGACGAGGTGGGCGAGCTCTCCTTGCCCATGCAGGCGAAGCTGCTGCGGGTGCTGCAGCAGAAGACCTTCGAGCGGGTGGGCGGCGCCAAGTCCATCCGCGTCGATCTGCGCATCATCGCCGCCACCAACCGCAATCTTCAGGAGATGGTGGAAAAAGGAACCTTCCGCGAGGACCTGTACTATCGCCTGAACGTCTTCCCCATCACCATCCCGCCCCTGCGCGACCGCACCAGCGACGTCATCCTGCTGGCGGACCATTTCATCGCCCAATGCGCCCAGGACAGCGGCAAGGAGGTGAAGCGCATCTCCACCCCCGCCCTCAACATGCTGATGGCCTATCACTGGCCCGGCAACGTGCGCGAGCTGGAGAACGTCATCGAGCGCTCGGTGATCCTGTCCGACGACGGCGTCATCCATGGCTACAACCTGCCGCCCTCGCTGCAGACCTCCGCCGAGACCGGCACCAGCTTCGGGTGTGGGCTGGAAGCCAAGATCCAGGCGGTGGAATATGAGATGATCGTGGAAGCCCTGAAGAGCCACGACGGAAACACCACCGAAGCTGCCAAGGATCTCGGCCTGACCCGCCGCATCCTGGGCCTGCGGATGGAAAAGCACGGCATCACCTACAAGACCTACCGGCGCGGCGCCGCGCGCGGCGACAAGGACTGAACGGGGGGGCCCGGACACGCGGCGCCACCCCAGCAACGGAGCGCAGACCAACCATGAGCGAGTTGACCGAAAGCCAGCGTTTCCACCTGCTCCTGGCGGATATCGCCATGGCCGCCGCCATCCGCGGCTGCGGCTCGAGCTTTGAGATCGCCGGCGACTATGCCCCGGGCCTGCTGCGCGATGGCTGGCTCGCCGCCACCGGCGACGAGGGGCTGAAGAAGCGGGTGATGGCCCTGGCCAATGCCGGCTGCGCCTCGCTCCAGGGGGTGCCGCCGGAGCAGATCGCCAAGGCCGCCGCCGCCTATGGCATTCCTCTCGACGCGGCGCTGGCCGACGCCATCGCCGGCCATTTCACCGCCAAGCGCGAAGCGGTGCTGCGCTATCGCAGCTGACGCAGATGGCCGGTGAGCGGGGCTCACCGGCCATGGCGCCTTGCGAGGGGTGCGACACGCGCGCCAGCCAGGGCCGGCCGCGCGGCATTACAGCGGCGTGATGCCGTGTTCCTTGTAGATCGCGTCCTGGGCGGCCTTGAACTCCAGCATGGTGAAGTCGAAGCCGGCGGCGCGGAGTTCCGCCCAGCTTTTGTCGTCATCCTCGCTGAGGTCGTTCATGGTCTTGCGGAAGACATCGTCCTCGCGCATCCGGCGAATATAGGCGACCGCGGATTCAACCGACATGGCGTCCTGCTCCCGTGTCGTGGGTGGGGGCGGGCGACGGGGCAGGCGGGCCCCGTCGCGGCGGGCATCAGCCGACGGCGGCCTTGGCGGCGAGCTCGGCGAGCTGCTGCTCCTCGCTCTTCAGGATGCCGAAGTCGAGCAGCAGGTCTTCCAGCTCCTCCATGGTGATGGGGGTGGGAATGGTGCCGTTGCCCTTGTTGGCATGCACTTTTTCCGCCAGCTGGCGGTATTCGCCCGCCTGCTTGCTGTCGGGCGCGTATTCCACCACGGTCATGCGGCGCAACTCGGCATGCTGCACGATGTTATCGCGCGGCACGAAATGGATGAGCTGCGAGTTGAGCCGGCGGGCCAGCGCATCGGCCAGGTCCCATTCGCGGTCGGTCTGTCGCGAATTGCAGACCAGGCCGCCCAGGCGCACGCCGCCGGAATTGGCATATTTCAGAATGCCCTTGGCGATATTGTTGGCGGCGTAGAGCGCCATCATCTCGCCCGACATGACGATGTAGATTTCCTGCGCCTTGTTCTCGCGGATTGGCATGGCGAAGCCGCCGCACACCACGTCGCCCAGCACGTCGTAGGAGACATAGTCCACGTCGTCATAGGCGCCGTTCTCCTCCAGGAAATTGATGGAGGTGATGACGCCGCGCCCCGCGCAGCCCACGCCCGGCTCCGGGCCGCCGGACTCCACGCACTTGATGCCGCCGTAGCCAATCTTCATCACGTCCTCCAGCTCCAGGTCCTCGACGGAACCGGCGTTGGCGGCCAGCGACAGCACGGTGTCCTGGGCCTTGGCGTGGAGGATCAGGCGGGTGGAGTCGGCCTTCGGATCGCAGCCGACGATGAGGATTTTCTGGCCCTTGTCCACCAGGGCGGCGAGGGTGTTCTGGGAGGTGGTGGACTTGCCGATGCCTCCCTTTCCGTAAAACGCGATCTGGCGCAGCGACGACATCTGTTCAATCCTTCTGGCTTAAGGGGGGGGTGAAACGGTCAGGCGTTTTCGGGCGCCTGCACGAGCTCGATGCGGTGGCCGTCCGGGTCCACCACGAAGGCGACGATGGCCTCGCCGTGCCGCTGTGGGCGTGGCGGGCGCGGCATGGGCACGCCACGCGCCGAGAGCCGGTCGCACAGGCGGGTGATGGAGCTGACGGCGATGGCGATATGGCCGAAGGCGTCGCCCGCCACATAAGGCGTCTCGCGCTGCCAGTTCTGCACCAGCTCCAGCGTCATCTGGGAGAAGCCGCCATAGCCGAGATAGGCTTGCGAGAACTGGTTCTTCTTGTGCTCGCGCCGCTCGATCAGGCGCATGCCGAGGGCGCCGGTGTAGAAGGCGATGGAGCGGTCCAGGTCCTCCACCCGCAGCATGGCATGGAGCAGGCGGAAGTCGGTGGCATCGAGGGGGCCGGTGTCCAGCGCCGCCGTCTTCGCCGCGAACACGGCGGCAAGGGCCTCCTCGACGCCCTTGCCGGCATGCAGATCGGTGGCCTCCACCCCCTTGCCGGCCAGCACCTCCTGCGGCGTGACGCCGATCTTGGCCACCAGCAGCACGCGGCAGTCGCCAATGAGGCGGTAGATGGTGTCGCGCCGGTCCTCCCCCGCGATCTCGTGCTCGGCGATCACGCGGCGTCCGGCGAGGCGGGGGCCTGAGGTGCTGACGTCATAGATGTGGAACAGGTCGGTCTGGCCGAAATGCTGGTCGATCCGGGTGCCGTCGCGGGTGGCGACGGCGATGCGCAGCACCGGCCCGGCCGGTTCGGGGCCCTCCTGCGGACCCGTGGTTCCGGCCGTCGCCTGCTCCTGCGCTGGGCCGGGGACAGGCTCGTGCGTCGGCTCGTACATGGCGCGCTCCTGGCTCGCGAGACGGTGCGGCGCGGGGCGGTCCAGCCGCCGGCGCCTGCACGGCACGCGCAATCGAAAACGGATGCTCGGCTTTTCCCCTCGCGCACCGGCGGGTCGGCGGCGATCACCGGAAACGGCCTTCGCGCCGACAGTATTCGCAACACTCGTGCCAGACGTCGGGATGAGGAACGGCGGGGGCTTTCGGGAGAGTGGCCGCACTGGCGCGTACGCTTTTCTTGAAGTTCGTACCAATTGGTGCGCAGTGCGGCCGCGAACGCCGCTGCAGCGGCCGCAAACCACCGCGAAGGCAGGGATTTGGTGCGGCGCAGTCTCTGGCACGCTTCCTGCGATGTCCCCACCGACGCGGTTCGGACGGTTTCCCGGACCTCCGCGCGGGTGCCGGACGCGTCATCGGCCCTGTCGAGACGATCTTCACAGCCGAAATTTCCGGCCATGCTCACATGAGTGAGGAGCTCACCCCATGCCTATGGTCTTGCTTGAGTGCGACAAGGATATTCCCGAGCGCCAGCAGCACATTTACTTGAAGGTGGATGGCGAGGACTCGCGGGATTACCTGCCCGTTTCCAATGCCTCCACCATTCCCGGCACCCTGTCGGAGCGCGGCTGCGCCTTCTGCGGCGCCAAGCTGGTCATCGGCGGCGTCCTCAAGGACACCATCCAGATGATCCATGGCCCCATCGGCTGCGCCTACGACACCTGGCACACCAAGCGCTACCCCACAGACAACGGCCACTTCAACATGAAGTATGTGTGGTCGACGGACATGAAGGAAAGCCACATCGTCTTCGGCGGCGAGAAGCGGCTGGAGAAGTCCATCAACGAAGCTTTCGACGAAATGCCGGAAGTCAAGCGCATGTTCGTCTACACCACCTGCCCGACGGCGCTGATCGGCGACGACATCAAGGCTGTGGCCAAGAAGGTGATGTCCGAGCGGCCGGATGTGGATATCTTCACCTGCGAATGCCCCGGCTTCGCCGGCGTCTCCCAGTCGAAGGGGCATCATGTGCTCAACATCGGCTGGATCAACGAGAAGGTGGGCCAGCTCGAGCCGGAGATCACCTCCGACTACACGATGAACTTCATCGGAGATTTCAATATCCAGGGTGACACCCAGCTGCTCCAAACCTATTGGGACAGGCTCGGCATCCAGGTTATCGCCCATTTCACCGGCAACGGCACCTATGATGCGCTGCGGGGCATGCACCGCGCCCAGCTCAACGTGGTGAACTGCGCCCGCTCCTCGGGCTACATCGCCAACGAGCTGAAGAAGCGCTACGGCATCCCGCGCCTCGACATCGACTCGTGGGGCTTCAGCTACATGGCCGAGGGCATCCGCAAGATCTGCGCCTTCTTCGGCATCGAGGATCGCGGCGAGGCGCTGATCGCCGACGAATACGCCAAGTGGAAAGGCAAGCTCGACTGGTACAAGGAGCGCCTGCAGGGCAAGAAGATGGCGATCTGGACCGGCGGCCCGCGCCTGTGGCACTGGACCAAATCGGTGGAAGACGATCTTGGTATCCAGGTGGTGGCCATGTCGTCCAAGTTCGGCCACCAGGAAGACTTCGAGAAGGTGATCGCCCGCGGCCAGTCGGGCACCTACTACATCGATGACGGCAACGAGCTCGAATTCTTCGAGATCATCGAGCGGGTGAAGCCAGACGTCATCTTCACCGGCCCGCGCGTGGGCGAGCTGGTCAAGAAGCTGCACATTCCCTATGTCAACGGCCACGGTTACCACAACGGCCCCTACATGGGCTTCGAGGGCTTCGTGAACCTCGCGCGCGACACCTATAATGCCGTGCACAATCCGCTGTTGTCGCTCGCCGCCACCGATATTCGCAGCCCGGCTCCGGCCGCCTTCAAGGAGGCCGCGGAATGAGCGCCGAGAAGATCGACCAGTTGTTCGGCTATGTCCAGGAGCGTTGCCTTTGGCAGTTCTCGTCGCGGGCGTGGGATCGGCAGGAAAACATAGACGGTATCATCGCGACCGCGAGCGATCTGCTTTCCGGCCGGGAGCCCAAGCGCGACACTCCGATGCACAAGATTTTCTATGCCGATGCGCTTCTCATGGTGGGCGACTTCAAGACCCGGTTTCCCTGGATCGCCGATGTCGCGCCCGAGGAGGCAGACGAATTGATGCGCGGCCTCAAGGACCTGCTGGTGGATCACACCATCACCAAGTCCCTGAACCACGAGCTCAATCACTCGCTCTACTGAACCGTGCCGGGGCGCGGGCCCGGCGCGAACTGTCCGCCCCGCTCCGCGCGGGCTTCAACCGTCCGCGACACGACGCGTCGCGGACGGGAGGGGCCGCCCGTCCGCCGCGCCCCCGCGGCGCCCGCTTCCGCGTTCCAGACCCTCATTCCAGACAAGGACTCCGCCATGGGTTGCGAAATCACCTCCCGCGACCGGGCTGGCATCATCAATCCGATGTATGATTGCCAGCCGGCCGGTGCTCAATATGCCGGGATCGGCATGAAGGACTGCATTCCGCTCGTGCATGGCGGCCAGGGCTGCACCATGTTCGTGCGGCTTCTGTTCGCCCAGCACTTCAAGGAAAACTTCGACATCGCCTCCACCTCGCTGCATGAGGAATCGGCGGTGTTCGGCGGCCATGCCCGGATGCAGGACGGTGTCATGGCGCTGGTGCGGCGCTATCCCAACGTGCGCATCATCCAGATCATCACCACCTGCTCCACCGAGGTCATCGGCGACGATGTGGAAGGCTCCATCAACCTCTGCAATCGCATGATCAAGGAGGAGTTCCCGGACCGCGAAGTGTTCGTGGTTCCGGTGCATACGCCAAGCTTCAAGTCGAGCCAGGTGGGTGGATATTCCGAGTGCGTGCTCTCCACCTTCAAGAGCATCGCCAAGAAGAAGGCGGAGCCCACCGGCAAGCTCAACATCTTCCCGGGCTGGGTCAATCCCGGCGACGTGATGCTCCTGAAGCGCTATGCGGCCGAGATCGGGGTGGATGCCTCCATCTACATGGACACGGAAGATTTCGATTCGCCGATGCTTCCCGACAAGTCCATCCACACCCATGGCCGTACCACGGTGGAAGACATTCGCGCCTCCACCGGCGCTTCCGCCTCGCTGGCCCTGGCGCGCTATGAGGGGGCGACCACGGCCGACTTCCTCAAGAGCGAGTTCGAGGTGCCGGCGCACCTGGTCTCCACCCCCTACGGCATCGCCAATACCGACGCGATGCTACGCAAGATCAGCGAGATCACCGGAAAGCCCATTCCCGAAAGCCTGGTGAAGGAGCGCGGCATCGCCCTCGACGCGCTTCAGGACCTGGCGCACATGTTCTTCGCCGACAAGCGCGTGGCGATTTTCGGGCACCCCGATCTGGTTATCGGCCTTTCGGAATTCTGCCTGGAGGTGGAGCTGAAGCCGGTGCTTCTGCTGCTTGGCGACGACAACACCAAGTACAAGCGCGACCCGCGCATCCTGGCCATGAAGGACAAGGTGAACTGGGACATGGAGGTGGTGTGCAATGCCGACCTCTGGGAGCTCGAGAAGCGGCTGAAGGACCCCGACTACAAGCTGGACCTGATCCTCGGTCATTCCAAGGGGCGCTATGTGGCCATCGACCACAAGATCCCCATGGCCCGGGTGGGCTTCCCCACCTTCGATCGGGCCGGCCTCTACCGGCAGCCCACCATGGGCTACATGGGCGCCATGCTGCTCGGCGAGGCCATCGCCAACGCCATGTTCGCGCACATGGAATATACCCATGACCGCGAGTGGATCCTCAACACGTGGTGAGCCGCCCCCGGCGCCGGCTCTTCAAGGGGGGCGGCAGCGTGCCGCCCCCCCGTCTCCCCCGGGGCCGTGTGGTCGGCAGTGTGCCGGCGCGGCCCGTCAGCGGCGATCCGGCCGCGCCTTCGCGCCCTGAGAGGACCCCGCAATGAGCTTCATGGAGCGCCTGGCGGCGGATGCCGCCTTCGGCTGGCCGCGCCGGCTCGCGCTGCCCGAGCACCGGCAGATCGAGCTTTACACCAAGCGGAAGGCGCTGACCTTCCGGGCGGAGGAGAGCCCCAGTGACCTGCCGCTGGCGGCGGTCGCGGCGGTGTGCCGGTCGGCGCTGCTGATGGATGCAGTCGTGTCTGGCCGCCACCCCGGCGCACCGGGGCGCACGTCCTGGCAACGCTATCTCGACCTGCCCAAGGCGAGCCGCACCGACAAGATCGCCGCCGAGCTCTATCGCATCCTGCGCATCACCCACACCGTCGCCTTCCACCACCATGGCCATGTGGAGATGCGCGACTCCATCGTGCGCTTCAACGGCGCCATCGACCGGGTGGCGCTGTCGCTGGAGATCACGGTGGCCGGGCTCGATCTCCTGGAGGCCATGACCGCCTATTGGCTCGCCGCCGCCGAGAGCCCCTATCCGGAGGCTTATGTGGAAGTGGTGCTGGCGGAATTCTTCTTCGATGTGGTGGCCGAAACCAAGCGCTTCGCGGACGAGGACCGCATTCTTTACCAGTTCCGCCGGCCGAAGCCCTTCAACCGGCATTTCCGCTTTGACTGCGACAATCCCAAATACGAGGTCGCCGGCGACACCCTGGTGTTCGAGATTCCGCCGGCCCATGCCGACCCGGCGCGCTATCCCATCGATTTCTTCCTGGTGCACGGCCAGATGCTCCACATCGTTCCGGTGGAGGCGACCCGAGAGGGGCGCATCGCCGTGTCGGAGCTGTCGCGCTGGCGCGCCCGCACGCCCGATGCGCTTTCCCTGCCTGCCGCGTTCCGCCCGCGCTTCGCCCGCGAGGTGATGGTGGTGGGCCAGCCCATGACCTGAAGACGCCGAAGGAGAGCCCCATGGACGCACAGACGCACCCCCCCACCCTGCGGATCGCGCTCACCACCGACAGCCTGGTGCAGGTCGACGCCAATTTCGCCGCCGCCAAGCAGGTGGTGTTCTACGACGTGACGCCGAAGAACGCGGAGTTCGTCGATGTGGTGCACTTCCAGAAGCGGGCCAAGGGCAAGGCCTCCGGCGGCGGTAAGGCCGCCAACGGCGGGCGCTGCATCATGGACGACATGGGCGATGACGACGGCACCGGCCGCGACCCCCTGGTGGAGCGGGTGGCGGCCCTCGACGGCTGCGCGGTGCTGTTCACTCTCGGCCTGTCCGACGTGGCCGCGGTGCGGGTGCACGATCTCAAGGTGTTTCCCGTCAAGAGCGAGCGGGTGCGCGATATCGACGATGTGATTTCCCAGGTGCAGCGGATGATGACCGGCGTGCCGCCACTGTGGATGCGCCGCGCCCTGAGCCGCCGCACCGGGGCGGTCCTGGAGGAGCAGCAGGAATATTGAGGCCGCCGACACGCCGTGCGCGTCAAAGCCAGCCCCGCCCGCGCGCGCCCGCGGGCGGGGCTTTGCGGCCTCTGCCGGGCGGCGGCCGCGCGGGCGGTCGCTATCGCGTGGCGGTGCCGAGGAACCGCCGCCGCACGGTGCCGCCGACGATGTTGATGAGCGTCACCAGCCCCAGCAGCACCAGGATCAGCGCCGCCGCTTCCCGGTACTCGAACAGGTGGAAGGCGGTGACGATCTCCAGCCCCAGCCCGCCCGCGCCCACCGCGCCGAGGGTGGTGGCGGCGCGCAGGTTGTGTTCCCAGCGATAGACCGTGACATCCACCAGCCGGGGCAGCACCTGCGGCAGGATGGAGAAGCGCAGCACCCCGAGCCGCGACACGCCGTGGGCGCGCAGGGCGTCGCCGGGGCCCGTCTCCACATGCTCGATGGTTTCGGCGAAGAATTTGCCGAGCATGCCGGTGGAGTGCGTGGCCAGCGCCAGGATGCCCGGCAGCGGGCCGAACCCCACCGCCGCCACGAAGATGACGCCCCAGATGAGGCCGGGAATGGAGCGCAGCACCGCCAGGAACAGCCGCGCCGGCGCACCGATGGCGGGGCTGGGCAGCAGGTTGCGGGCGGCCAGTGCCGCCAGCGGCAAGGCCACCAGGGCGCCGGCGACGGTTCCGGCCACGCTCATGGAAAGGGTTTCCAGCAGCGGCCGGCCCCAGGCCTGCCAGCGGCTGAAGTCCGGCGGCATGGCATCGCCGGCCAGCCGCCAGATGGTGGGCAGCGCATCCGCATAGCGGCGCCCATCGAAGGCGCCGGCATAGAGGAAGGCGGCGAGGATCCCCGCCAGCCCCACCGCGCCGCCGAGGAGGGCGCGGTGGGCGCGCCTGCGGCCATCCTGGAGGATGGCCGCGACGTTCCGGTCGAGGAGCGCGCTCATTGCACGGGCGGGATGGCGTCGGGGGTGGTGTGCTTGATGGCGTCGATCCAGATGCGCACCCGGTCCACGTCGGAATCGACCGCCGGAATGAAGGCCTCGGCCCGAAACACCTTGAGCGCCTCGGGATCGTCCACGGAGATGAAGGCCTGGCGGATCTCTTCCTTGAACTGCGGGTCGAGCCCCTCGCGGAAGGTCCACATGTATTCGGGGATGGGCGGGGAGGCGGCCAGCACGCGCACCTGGTCCGGCGTGATCTTGCCCTCCTTCACCAGGCGGTCGTAGATGGGCTTGGACAGGCCGCCGGCCGCCACCTTGCCGCCGGCCACCGCCAGGGCCACCGCGTCATGGGCGCCGAGCACCCGGAGCGTGTAGTCGCGCCCGGCGACGAGGCCGGCGTCGAGCAATTGCCAGCGCGGCACCCAGGTGCCCGAGGTGGAGGCCGGGTCGCCGAAGGCGATCTCGCCGCCCTTCAGGTCCTTGAGCGTCTGGGCCGGGCTGTCCTTGGGCACGATGATGACCGCCTGGAAGGTGGGCCCCACCACGGCATGGGAGGGGCGGGCGAACGGCTCCAGCCGCGAGGCGCGGGCCCGCAGCAGGTAGGTGACCGGGCCGAGATAGGCGATGTCGATGCGGCCGAAGCGCAGCGCCTCGCCGGTGGCGGCATAATTGGCGCCCACCACCATCTCCACCGGCACGCCGAGCTTCTTCTCGAGATAGGCGCGCAGTGGCTCGTTGAGCCGCATGACGGTGGGGGCGGACTCGCCGGGCAGCAGCCCCACCACCAGCTTTTGCGGCTTCTCCGCCGCCTGCGGCGGGCTGGCGGTGAACAGGGCGGCGGCCGCGAGGGCGGTGGCGGCAAGGGCGCGGAACGAGAAGGTCATGCTTCACCTCTGGGGTCGATCGGGGGCGACGGGGCGCGGTCGCCGGTGGACGCGGGGGCAGGAAAGACGCAGGCCTCGGCGGCGGCATCGAACGCACCGGCCGGACCGTCGAATGCGACCCGCCCGGCCGACAGGCCGACGATGCGGTCTGCCAGCACGCGGGCGAGGTGCAATTGGTGCAGCACCAGCACCGCGGTGAGCCCATCGCGCGTCACCAGCCGGCGCAGATCGCCGCCCAGGCGCCGCGCCAGGGCCGGATCCACCGAGGCGAAGGGCTCGTCCCCGAGAATGAGGCGCGGCGCGCGCACCAGGGCCCGGGCGATGCCCACCCGCTGGCGCTCGCCGCCCGACAGGGTGTCGGTGCGGGCGCTGGCGCGGTCGATCAGCCCCACGTCGGCCAGCGCCAGCGCCGCCCGCACCCGCGCCGCGCGCGGCCAGGGCAGCAGCGACAGCGGATGGCGGGTGTCGGCCAGGCCCAGCAGCACATTGTCGATGGCCGGCAGCCGGCCGATGAGGGCATGGTCCTGGAACACCATGGCGGTGCGCCGGCGCATCTCCCGCAGCACGCCCGGCTCGCCGAGGCCGCCGAGCCCGGCCACCGCCACCCGCCCCGAGCGGGGCGGCACCAGGCCGTTCAGCACGTTCATCAGCGTGGTCTTGCCGACCCCGGAGGGGCCCACCACGGCGGTGATGGTGCCTTCCGCGAAGGTGGTGGAAATGCCGTCCAGCACCGGCCGCCCGCCGCGCATGACGGTCAATCCTTCCAGGGTGAGGGCCGGGCGCCATGCGGCGGCGCCGGTGGGCAGGGCGTTCATGGCTTGCCTCCGGTGACGAGGGTGAGCGGGGCACGGGGCTGCGGCGGATGACGCAGGCCGGCGGCATGGCCCCACATGGCGTCCACCACCTCGGCGATGCCGTTGTCGAGGGCGCCGCCGCGGAAGCCGGCGGCCACCAGCGCATCCACGGCGGATTCCGCGAGGGCGAGGGCGATGGCGTCGAAGTCGTGGCCCTCGAGCCGCAGCTGGACCACGCAGCGGGTGAGACAGATGTCCGGGCGCATGGGCTCACCCGGGCCGGCGCGGCAGGAGAGGAAGGGCATGGCGAACGTGTCGCGGCATGGGCAAGGCAGCCTCCGGCAGGCCCGTGGATGGCGACATCCCGGGCAACGTTGCTGAATGGACGTGCGGCTCAAGCCGTCTCGGATGCGCGCATGCACGCATCGAACCTGCCAAGTCTGGCGGGCGGGAGATGTGTATTTTACTATAAAATAAATCTGAATATGCAATAATAATATTATATATACTTAAAATAATCAAACTCTCATCTGTCTTTCGGTGCGCGTGTCGGTGTCGCGTCCGCCGGAACGCTTTGCGCTTGCGCTCCCGCTCACATGGGCGTAGCGGCCGAAGCGGGTGAAGTCGCGGGGCAGCGCTCCGGCGGCCACCGCCTGCGCCAGTCCCTGCGGGTCGTGCACCAGCAGGCCGCCCAGGGTTTCGACGCCGTAGTCGTGGAGGCGCGGCGTCATGGGCGTGGACAGCCCCACCAGCGCGATCGGCCGGCTGCCGGCGAGCCGCAGGATGCGCGGCAGGCTGCGGTTGATGAGCGCCGAGGAATTGACGATGGCGCCGCCGCAGCCCGGTAGCAGCGCATCCATGGCGGCGATGGGGTAGGCGCCGGGCCGCGGGTCGGCCTCCACCACCGCGCACCGGGGCAGGATGCCATCCACCCCGGGGAAGGCGCCGATGACCACCACCTGTCCTTCCACCTGCCGGAAGCGGTGTGCGCCGTTGCCGGGTCGCCCTTCCAGGTCGTAGCGATTGTAATGGGCATTGAGGGCCGCCACCCCCACCGCCGTCTCCATGGGGTCCCAGGAGGCGGTGAGCGCGGCCAGCTCGCGCAGGCTCCGCCGCCGCAGCTCCGGCAGGCGGGCGAGCAGGTCGCGCGGGTGGCGGGGCAGCGCCGCGAGGCCGGCGCCGTGGGGGCCCTCCACCAGAATCCAGCGCGGGCCGATGGTGATGCGCCGCGCCTCCGCATCGTCCACGCCGAGGGCGAGGTCGCGATAGAGCCGGTCCGGCCCCCACCAGGTCCACAGGGCGCGCGGGTCCGGGGCGAGCATGGAGCCGTCGTGGCGCACATAGCTGTGCCATTGGTGGATGGCCTGCCCGGCGATGGCGGTCAGCATCGGCAAGCCGCGTCCCGTGCCGGCGCCGATGGGCGCGCCGACATGGTCGGTGGCCTCGGTGCAGGCCGAGAAGCGGCCGATGACCAGCAGGTCGGCCGCACCGCTCATGGCCCGGCGCAGGAACGCTTCCGCCGCGCCCGGCTCCTGCGGCAGCGCGGTACCGGTGGCGAGGTCGAGATAGAGCGGCGGCCCGCGGCCGTCGGGGCGGGGCACCTGCACATAGCCCAGCACGCGGAACCCGCGCGCGCCGAGGGCGAAGGCGAAGGAGGCGAGCAGCGCATCCACGCACGCGAACGGGTCGTGCACCACCACGCCCGGACGGATCCAGCCACACGCCGGCGACGGTCCAGCCCCCTCCGGCGACGATGTCGGCATCTTCGACCCGTTCATGCAACCTCCATCCGCCGGCCGGAGCCACGGGCCGTCCCGATCCCCTCAGCAAGCCGCGGGCCAGAGGCGAAAGCGGCGCCTTTGCAGCGCTTGCGGCGCGGGCATGGCGCCGCGCCGCCGTGGGAGTGCACCGCGGGGAACGCCGTCACACCCGCTTCGTACATTGGCGAACACTTTCGCCCGGCAAGGGCCGCTCCGGCCGGCGCAGGTCGATTGGCGCGGCCCTTGCTGAGTGTCATCGTGCTCCGCCGTTCCATGGCGGGGCGGGCCGCACCCGAAGCGAGGCAGCATGGCCGAACTCCATCTTCCCGAAGCGTTGCTCCGGCGTGGCGCCGGTGCGCCCGCGCGCATCCTGTTCCTGGCGCCGCACGCGCCGGAGGCGCCCGACTACGCCTGCCGCGCCTTTCCCGGCGATGGCGGCTACCCGGCCTATTACCACCGCGTGTTCCAGACCCTGCGCGGGCTCGGCTATGCGGTGCGCACCGCCGCCCGCGCCGATGCCCCGCTCCAGGCCGCCGCCGACACCGACCTCGTCTTTTCGCTGATGAACCGCATGGACATGGCCAATCCGGAAGTCTTCGTGCCGGCGCTGTGCGCGTTCATGCATCTGCCCCAGGTGGGCGCCCCGCCCAACATCCGCGCCCTGGCCGAGGACAAGTGGCTGAGCAAGACCGTCGCCGGAGCCATCGGCCTGCCGGTGGCTCCAGGGGCCATCTATGATACGCCGGCGGCGCTGGCGGTTCCGCCGGCATTCCCGGGGCCGTATTTCGTCAAGAACCGTTTCGGCGCCGCCTCCGAGGGGGTGTCGGAGGCCTCCATCCAGGACGACTGGGCGGGCGCCGCGCCGGTGGCTGCGGCATTGATGGCGCGGGGCATGGCGGTGCTGGTCGAGCCGTATGTCGCCGGCATCGACGTGACCGTTCCGGTGCTGGGCGGATCGTCGCCGCTGGTGCTCGGCATTGTCCATCCGCGCTCGGACCGGGCCGGCGCCATCGTCACGGAGGAATTGAAGCGCGACGATCCGCTGGGCTACGCCCTGTTCGACGCCGGCGCGGCGGAGCCGGCGTTCGCCGCCGATGTCCAGGCGCTGTGGGCGGCGGCGGGCCCCATGGACTATCTGCGCCTCGACTATCGCTTCGACCCCGCCACCGGGCGGCGGACGTTCCTGGAATTCAACATCTGCTGCCACATCGGGCGCTCCGGCGCCATCTGCCTTGCCGCCGGGCGGTGGGGCCTGTCCCAGGCGGATGTGCTTGGCCATGTGGTGGAGTTTTCCCTGGCGCGTCAGCGTCCCGGGGCGTGGCGGCAGACGGCGGAGGCCCTGCGATGTGCCAGATGACGAGAGAGATGCCGCGCGAGGCGGCGTGGCGCGGGACCGGCCTGCAGCTGGGCCACCCGGCGGGCCAGCGGACCGGCGAGATGATGCGCGCGGCCATGCGCCAGGCCATGCCGCAGATGATGTCTCATGTGAGCCCTCCGGAGACGAAACGCGAGCGGAAGCCGGATCCGCGCCATCCGTCGCCGCCGCGCCCGGCGCAGTCTGGCGCGGCGCCCGCTCCCGCCGCGCTCGACCTGCTGTGCGATGTGCCGGTGCCGCTGCGGATGCGGTTCGCGGATGACCTGACGCGGCATCTGGCGGCCCATCGGGCGTCCACCGGCGAGGCCTTCTCCTGCCAGGTGCCCGTGGGCCAGGGCGGCGCCAGCCCGTTCGACCACCTGCGCCGCATCCGCGCGCTGGAAGCGTTTCCCCGCATGCTGGTGTCGGCGCGCCAGGGCAACGCCTTCAACCGCCGCTTCCATGCGGCCCATGTGGCGGGCGGCGCCTTCGCTTCGGCCCAGCCCGAGGGGGTGGCGCCGGTGTTCGAGGCGGCGGGGCTGGTGGATCCGCGCGGCTGGATCGGGGTCTATGCGGTGGCGCCGTTCGTGATGCTGGTGGACCGCGTGCGCCTCGGCACCCGGCCGCTGCCCCGCTCCTGGACCGATCTCGCCGAGCCGGAGTGGCGCGGCGAGGTGAGCTTCGGCGGATGGCGCCGCCCTGGGGCGCGCCATCACGCGGCCCTCAACACGTTCTTCCTTCTTGCCATGCTCCGCCTCATCGGGCCGGATCGGCTGGTGCGCCTGCTCGCCAACGTGCCGGCGCTCACCCACTCGGCGCAGATGCCGCGCATCGCCGGAACCGGGGCCTCGGTGGCGGCGGTCTATGTGGTGCCCTGGTCGCTGGCGGACATCTGCCCCCGCCGGGCCCGCACCGCGGTGGTGTGGCCGCGCGAAGGGGCGCTCGCCTATCCGCTGTGGAGCACTGTGCAGGCCGCGCAGCGCGGGCGCGTGGCGCCGCTGCTGGATCATCTCCACGGCACGGCGACGGCCGATTTCCTCGATCGCAACCGATACCCGGCCCTGGCGCCCGGCCGCCGGCCGGGCCTGCCGGAGGGCGCCCGGCTCGTCTGGCCGGGCTGGGACTACGCCCGCCACCCGGCGGCGGCGCGCGATCTCAAGCAGGTGGTCGCGCTGTTCCAGGAGGGCCGGGCGCAGCGGAGCGGGGAGGAGCGGCGATGCGCGTGATCACGGTGGCCGGCCCGCCCTCGGTGGGCAAGACGGCGGTGGTGGTGAAGACCGCCGCGCATTTGGCCGCCGCCGGCATGCGCATCGGCGTCGTCAAGTTCGATTCGCTCTCCACCCGCGACGACGAGGCCTATGCCCGCGCCGGTCTCGACGTGGCGGTGGGGCTGGCGGGGAATGTCTGCCCCGATCATTTCTTCGTTTCCAACATCGACGACTGCCTGGGCTGGGCGCGCGGGCGCGGCCACGACACGCTGGTGGCCGAGAGCGCCGGCCTGTGCAATCGCTGCGCCCCCCATGTGAAGGGCGCGCTCGCGGTGTGCGTGGTGGATACGCTCTCCGGCATCCACACCCCGCGCAAGATCGGCCCCATGCTGAAGCTGGCGGACGTGGTGGTGGTTACCAAGGGCGACATTGTCTCCCAGGCCGAGCGGGAGGTGTTCGCCTTCAATGTGCGCCAGGCCAACCCGCGCGCCGCCATCGTGTCGTTCAACGGCATTACCGGCCAGGGCGCCGGGGAGCTGGCCTTCCACATGGCCGGGGCCACCGCCTTCGCCAGCCTGGAGGGCCAGCACCTGCGCTATCCCATGCCATCGGCGGTGTGCCCCTATTGCGTGGGGGAGACCGCCATCGGCGAGGATCACCAGCGTGGCAATGTGCGCAAGATGACGTTTGCCGGGGAGGGGGCATGAGCGCCGCCCTGCACAGCCTCACCCTGCTGGGCGGGCGCGACAAGGCCGGGCAGCCGGAGGCGCTGGACCTGACCTTGCGACCCGGCGACGTGGTGTGCGTGGTGGGCCCCACCGGCTCCGGCAAGAGCCGCCTGCTGGCCGACATCGAATGCCTCGCCCAGGGCGATACCCCCTCCGGGCGGCGCATCCTGGTGGATGGCGCCCCGCCCGATGCCGCGCGGCGCTGGGCCACCGTGGGCAAGCTGGTGGCGCAGCTCTCCCAGAACATGAATTTCGTGGTGGACCTGCCGGTTGCCGCGTTCGTCGCCCTGCATGCGGACTGCCGCAGGGTGGCCGAGCGCGACCAGGTGGTGCGCGACGTGATCGCCTGCGCCAACGATCTGGCCGGGGAGCGGTTCGCCGCCGAGGTCTCGCTGACCCAGCTTTCGGGCGGGCAGACGCGGGCGCTGATGATCGCCGATACGGCGCTGCTGTCGGCCTCGCCGGTGGTGCTGATCGACGAGATCGAGAATGCCGGCATCGACCGCGCGCGGGCACTCGACCTGCTGGTGACGCGGGACAAGATCGTCCTGGTCTCCACCCATGATCCCATCCTGGCGCTGCTCGGGCACCGCCGCATCGTCGTGGCCAATGGCTCGGTGGCGCAGGTGATCGAGACTTCCGCCGGCGAGGCCGCGAGCCGGGTGCAGCTGGAACGCGTCGACGCGGTGCTGGTGGCCCTGCGCCAGCATCTGCGCGGTGGTGGGCGCATTGCCGCGCTGCCGGCCGCCCTCTCCTCCCTGGCCCTGAGCCTGAACGCCGAAGAGCCCCTGTCATGGATGCCTTGACGCTGCTTCTCAACCGTCGCTCCACCGCCGCCCTGGCGGCGCCCGCTCCGGCCGGAGCGGCGCTGGAGGCGATCTTGAACGCGGCGCTGCGGGTGCCCGACTTCCAGGGGCTGCGGCCCTATGAGTTCCTGATCGCCGAGGGCGAGGGGCGGGCGCGCCTCGGCCGGCTGATGCGGGCGGCGGCGGTTGCCTCCGGGCGGCCGGAGGCGGATGTCATCCGCGCGCCGGAAATGCCGCTGCGCGCGCCGCTGGTGATCGTGGTGATCGCCAAGGCGCGGGAAAGCCGCATCGTGAGCGTGTTCGAGCAGCAGCTCACGGCCGGATGCGCGGTGATGGCCATGCAGATGGCGGCAGTGGCGCAGGGCTTCTCGGGGCTGTGGCGCTCGGGCTGGCCCATGTTCGATCCCCATCTCGCCCGCGCCCTGGGGCTGGAGGCCGCCGACCGCATCGTCGGCTTCCTCTATCTCGGGACGCCCACGTGCCCGCCCGTCGCCCTGGTGCCGGTCGAGTCCCAGGCATTCGTGCGCCATCTTTAGGGCGGACGGCGGGTGCCGCCCGCCCGCGCGGATCACAATTTGTATGAGGTGCGGAACGCGCCCCAGTGGCGCCCGTTGACGATGATGGGGGCATCCACCTCGCGCATCATCACCACCGCCTCGCCGAGCTGTCGGGCGTAGACCTGCACCAGGTAAGGCTTGGTGTTGCGCGCCGCCAGCAGGCCGGCGCGGTCGTCGAAAATGCGCCGGTTGCGGCTGTTGGTATTGTTCCAGATGGGCTCGCCGGGACGCTGGGGCTTGGAATATTGCGCATTGTGCACCGGCAGGTAGCCGTTGATGTCCACCGCGGCGCAGAATGCCAGGCTCCGGTCCTCGCTCAGCAAGGCTTCCTGCACCGGCGGCAGAAGGCGCTCGAGGAAGGCGAGCGAGGCGGTCTCGAACTGCTGGGGGTCGGTGCCCGGCAGCGGCCGGTAGTCGGTGTCGAACAATTGCGCGGCGTCGATGCGCCGGTCCTTCAGGGCGGCCTCGAAGGCCAGCCGGATCTTCTGCGCGCCGGTGGTGGCGCGGGTGATGCCCGCCGCCGCCTCGGCTGCCACCGCCGCGATGCGCGCCTTCACCGCCGCGCTTTCGCGGTCGTCGAATGCGATGTGGCATCCAAGCTCGCTCACCGCCGCCACCCGGCCGGCCAGGGCGCCGATGCCGGCAAGCTCGATCTGGACCCGCGCGCCCGGCGGCGGCGGCGGCGCGAGTGCCGCCAGCAGCACCCCGCCCTGCGACAGGTCCAGGGTGGTGGCGGCCTGCCGGACGCCGTTGATGATGACCTGGCCGCGAAGCTCCACCGGCCAGCGCTCGTAGCGGCGGCGGTCGCCCATGGCGGTCTGGCGCAGCACGCTGAGCAGGTGGCGGGACATTTCCCGCACGCCGCCGGCCACCAGAGCGGTGCTGCGCTCGATCTCGGCGCCGGTCTCGGCGGCGGCGCCGGTGGCGGTCCGGATGGAGAGGGCGCGGCTCGCCACGGTCTCCGCGAAGCTCTCCACCTCCTCGGCGCTGCGGCGGATCTCGTCCATGGTGGCCACCTGGCCGGCCACGGCGTCGGCCACGCGCGCGGCCACCGGGCTGATCTCGGCGATGGTGCTGGCGACCCGGCTGATGGCCTGGTCGCTGGCCTTGGCCGCTGCGTCCAGGCGGCCGATCTTGAGCGAGATGTCCTGCGTCGCCTTCTGGGTCTGGGTGGCGAGGGATTTCACCTCGCTCGCCACCACCGCGAAGCCGGCGCCGGCGGCCCCGGCCCGGGCGGCCTCGATGGAGGCGTTCAACGCCAGCAGGTTGGTCTGGCGGGCGATGTCGGCGATGAGCGCCACGATCGCCTGGATCTGGGTGATGGCGCCGTGCAACTCCTGGGTGGCGGCGATCACGTCCCGGCTGTCGGTCTCGGCCTCGCTGGCGAGGTGGCCGGAGACCTGGGCCTGGCGGCCGATCTCGGCGGCGGCCTCCGCGAACGCGCCGATGGCGCGGGCGAGACCGGCCGCGTTCTCCTTGGCCGAGGCGGTGTCGGCGGTCATTTCGTCGCTGTCGCGGCGAATGCGCTCCACGTCGCCGACGCCGGCGGCGGCGGCGGCGCGCATGGCATCGCCCGCCTGCGCCAGCCGGGCCTCGGCGCGGCGGATGTCGGCTTCCAGCAGCCGGATCAACTCGGCCTCGTCCCCGCCGGCCGGGGCGGGAACCGGTGCCGCTGCCGGGCTGGGGGGGGCGTCGGGCGCGGGCAGCGGCGCCGTCGGGGCGCCATCACCGCGCGGCAAGGACGAAGTCATATCGGCGGAAGGCGCCCTGCGCGCCAGAAAGTCCCACATGCGAGGTGCTCCCATCCCCTCGTTCCGCGAATGAAAGCTAAGGAGGCGGGATCGGCCGATCCAGCGCTTCACGCCCACTCGCCCGCCGCTGGCGCCTCTTGCGGGCCCCATGCTGACGCGTCGGTCCGGTCATCGTGAGCCGAACCAGATGATAGCCTACCCATCTGCCGGGCCCTTTCAAGCTGGCCATCCGTATCGCCCGGTGGCGACCGTCGGTCCTGTCGCTTGTCCGAGCCTGGCCGGGATACATGGCGACCTGATGGATCGGCGCTGGAGATGACGCATCTGGGGGGATTGCCCGATCTCGCCTCTCGGGGGTTGAAGGCAGGTTCAATCCAGGGTAGCAACCAAGCCGTACATGGACGCCCAGCAATGTGGCGCGGAACACGTGGAGCGGGGACTAAACACCTAGCCGCTCGCTTGGTCGCGCGGCGGGCAGCCCGGTGCTGGCGCCGCCGCGCCACGCTCCTCCCATCCGGCGGATCATCGCGTTCGGCCCCCTGGCGGAACATTCAACGGCCACACGGTTTCTCCGGACCTCGATTGCGGCGCCGCGCTTGCCCCGGTCGTCGCCTGTTTCCAGGCGAGGGGCGGCCCCTGCGCCGGGCATGGGTGGCCGTTCAGCGCATGAGGGCGCGGGCCGTGTCGGCGTCGGCCAGGGGGCGGCCGAGGGTTTGGGCACCGGCGGCGGCGCGGCGGAGCTGGGCGGCGTTGTCGGCGGCCAGGGTGCCGTCGGGGGCGAACAGGTTGTTCTCGAAGCCCACCCGCACATGGCCGCCGAGGCCCGCCGCCACCAGCGCGCAGGCGTTTTCCCTGCGGCCGAACGCGCACATGGACCACAGCGGCACCTGCGCCCCGGCAGCCGCCAGGAACGCCAGCAAGTCGCGTGGCTCGGACACCTGCCCGTCGCTGTAGCGCCCGAGCACGAACAGCGGGAAATCCTGTCCCTCGCCCAGCACGCCCCGGGCCTTCAGGTCGAGATAACGGGCCACGTCGCCAGCGCTGTAGAGGATGATCTGCACCAGCACCCGTTCGCGCCGGAGCCAGGCAAAGAAAGGCGCGGCCTCGGCTTCGGCGGCGGCATTGGGGACGATTTCCCTCAGCCCCAGGGACACCGCCTCGGGCCGCGCCGCCCGCACCACCGCCATCTGCTCGGGCGCCTGGTAGCGGCCCGCCGCCTCCGAGGTGATCTGCAGCACCAGGCGCTGGCCCACCGCCGCGCGGATGGCGGCGGTGGCGTCGCGATAGGCGTCGGCATCCAGCAGGTGGCGGCCGTCGCGATCGCGCACATGCACATGGATGAGCGCGGCGCCGGCCTCCAGCGCCTGCGCTGCCGCGTACGCCAGCTCCGGCGCGGTGAGCGGCAGCGCTGGATGATCGGCCTTGGTGCGGGTGGCGCCGTTGGGGGCGTTGGCGAGGATGAGGGCGGACCAGCCGGTGGCGGGCGCGATCGATGTCATGGGAGCCTTTCCGGGGCGGGGGAGTTGCCGCCTCAAGCCCACCCGGCGGGGCGGGCCTAAGGCAGCGGGGCTTCAGTCGGCGGCCGAGAGGCCGAGCCGTTTCATGCGGTCGGACAGGGTCTTGCGCGGAATGTCCAGGGCCAGCGCCGCCGCCGAGATGCGCTGGCCGGAGGCCTTGAGCGCGTCCTCGATCACCAGCCGTTCCACCCGCTCCAGCAGGGCGTTGAGCCCCGGGGCGGCGCCGGTGGAGAAGTCGGGGGCGAGGAAGCCGAGCATGTAGCGCTCGGCGGCATTCTTCAGCTCGCGCACGTTGCCCGGCCAGTCGGCGAGCATCAGGGACCGGCGCAGCGCCGGCGGCACCTCGGTGACCGGACGCTGATACTTCACCGCCGCCTGCACCAGGAACAGCTCGAACAGCAGTGGAATGTCCTCTCGCCGCTCGCGCAGCGGCGGCAGCGCCAGCGTCACCACGTCGAGGCGGAAGAACAGGTCCTTGCGGAAGCGCCCGGCCTCGGCGAGCGCACCGAGGTCTTCCTTGGTGGCGGCCACCACCCGCAGGTCCACGGCGATGGCGACATTGGAGCCGAGCCGCTCGACCCGGCGGTCCTGCAGCACCCGCAGCAGCTTGACCTGCATGGCCAGCGGCATGCTTTCCACCTCGTCGAGGAACAAGGTGCCGCCGGAAGCGTGCTCGATCTTGCCGACGCGGCGCTTGCCGGCGCCGGTGAAGGCGCCGGCCTCGTGGCCGAACATCTCGCTTTCGAACATGCTCTCGGGGATGGCGCCGCAATTGACCGCGACGAACGGCTTGTCACGCCGCGACCCGCCCTCGTGCAGGGCGCGGGCGAGCTGCTCCTTGCCGGCCCCGGTCTCGCCCAGGATCAGCACGTCGGCGCAGGTGGAGGCCAGCCGCGCCACGTCGTCGCGCAGCCGTCGCAGCGCCGGCGACTGGCCGACGAGACAGCGCGCGATGGCGTCGTCACCGGCGAGCGCGGTGCGCAGCCGCCGGTTCTCCATCACCAGGGCGCGCCGCTCCAGGGCACGCCGCACCACCTCCACGAAGGCGTCGGACACGAACGGCTTCTCGATGAAGTCGCAGGCCCCCTCGCGCATGGCCGCCACCGCCATGGCGATGTCGCCGTGGCCGGTGACGAGCACCACCGGCAGCTCCGGGTCGCGGCGGCGGACATCCGCCAGAAGGGCGAGGCCGTCGCGCCCCGGCAGGCGCACGTCGCTCACCACCACGCCGGGGAAGTCGCGGCCGATGGCGCCGAGCGCGGCCTCGGCGGTGGCGAAGGCCTCCACGTCCATGCCGGCGAGGTCGAGGGTCTGGGCGATGGTGAGGCGCACCACCTCCTCGTCGTCCACCAGCACCACCCTCGGCCGCGCCGCCGGATGGGAGGCGAGGTCGGGCGCGGGGCCGGGATCGGCTTCGGCGCGGGTCCGCTCAGCCGACATGGCGCATCCTTTCGGTGTCGGGCGCCGCCCCCGTGTCCACGGCCTCCAGCGCCAGCTCGAAGACGAGGCCCCCGCCTGGGCGCGGGCGCGCGGCGAGGGTGGCGCCGAAGGCGCGGGCGATGGCGAGCGAGATCGGCAGGCCGAGGCCCAGGCCCTCTCCCGCCGGCTTGGTGGTGAAGAACGGATCGAAGATGCGGGGCAGGTCATCCGGCCGCAGCCCGGGCCCGTTGTCCTCCACGCACAGCATGATGCGCGGTCCCTCGCGCCGGGTGGCGATGCGCACCCGGCCGCCGGCCCGGCCCCGCACCGCGTCGAGGGCGTTGCCCACCAGGTTCACCAGCACCTGGGAGAGGCGGATCGGCTCGAAGGCGGCGCTGCGGGCGGCCGGGTCGAGGTCGGTCGCGATGGCGGCGCCGGCGGCGCGCACCCGCGGGGCGAGGATGGCGAGGCTTTCGGCCACCACCCCGGGCACGTCCACAGGCACCTTCTCCGGCGTGGAGCGGCGGGCGAAGCCGCGCAACTGGCCGGTGATCTTGCCAAGCCGGTCCACCAAAGCGGCGATGCGGGCAAGGTTGGCGTGCGCGGCCTCCTCCCGCCCCTGGTGCAGCAGCTTCGCCGTGTTGTCGGCGAGCCCGCGCATGGCGGCGAGCGGCTGGTTCAGCTCGTGGGTGATGCCGGCGGCCATCTGGCCCAGGGTCGCCATCTTGGCGGCCTGCACCAGCTCCGCCTGGGTGGCGCGCAGGTCGTCCTCGGCGCGGCGGCGCTCCTCGATTTCCCCGGCGAGCTTGAGGTTGGCGGCGCTGAGGTCGGCGGTGCGCGCCTCCACTTTCGCTTCCAGCTCGCGATGCGCCGCCTCCAGGGCGGTGCGGGCGGCGCGGTTCTCGCCCATCCGGCGCAGGTGCTGGCGCCAATAGAGGCCGACCAGCCCCAGCACCCCGAGCGCCAGCACCATGCCGAGCCGCGCGCTGCGGCCGGCCAGCGCCACCGGGGCGGCATCGGCGAACAGCAGCAGGTGCCAGTCGTAGGCGGGCAGGGGTTTGTCCTCGGCGATCACCAGCCCCTGGGGCGCCATGTCCGAGCCCTCCGAGAGCGGCACCCCGCCCGCTACCACCTCGGTGCCGAGGTCGATGAGCGGAAAGGCCGGGCGCTCATACTGGCGGGTTTTCGCCAGCTCGGCCCGGGTCGCGGCCTCCAGCGGGCGGGTGGCGCGGAACTTCAGCCGGGGGTCGGAGGAGAGGAACACGATGCCATTGGCGTCGCTCACCAGCACGGTGTCGGCGGCCGCCTGCCACACCTTTTCCAGGGGATCGAGGTTCACCTTGGCCGCCACCACCCCGCGCACCTGCCCCGCCACCACCACCGGGGCGGCGATGAAATAGCCGGGAACGCCGGTGAGCGTGCCGATGGCGTAGAAGCGGCCGGTATGGCCGGCCAGGGCCTCGGTGAAATAGGGGCGATAGCTGAAGTCCACTCCCACGTAGGTGTCCCGGGTATCCCAGTTGGAGGCGGCGATGGTCAGCCCCGAGGCGTCGAGCAGGTAGAGAACGGAGGCCCCGGCGGCGCGATTCAAGGTGGAAAGATAGCTGTTGGCGATGGCGATCAGCTCCGCCTCCTCCGGCTGGGAAAGGGCGGCCTTGATGTTGAGATCGAGGGCGGCGGCGGCCGGCAGGTAGCCGAACCGCTCGATGGCGCCCTCCAGGCTCTGGGCGTAGATCTCGGCGCGGGTGCGCGCCTGGCTGGCGAGCCGCTCGGCCACGCGGGCCTCGGCGAGGGCGCCGACCGCCTGCACGGCGAACAGCGCCGCCAGGGCCAGGGCGGCGAAAAGCGCGGCGCGCGCCGCGGCGGCGGGGGTGAGGCGCATGGCTCCCTGTTCCAACGGCCGGTGCGGCAGGCCTTGTCGTTCTTGCTGGTGGTCGTTCCTGTTGGTCGTCGTTCTTCGCCGGCTTTTCGGGCCAAGCGCGCGATGGCGCCCGGCCGGGCCGGCGCCCGATGGTGCGGGCGCCGGTGATGCTGGCTCCGGCTCAGTCGGTGGTCAAGCCTTTGACCTCCACCTCCTCGAAGCGGTGCTGCTCGGCGGTGACGAGGGCGGACAGGTCGCGCTTCAGCTCGTTGAAGGCGGCGGCGGCGCTGTCGCGCGGACGCGGCAGCTCCACCCTCAGGTCGCGCTTGACGGTGCCGGGCCGGTAGGTGAGCACGATGATGCGGTCGGCCAGGTAGATGCTTTCCTCGATGGAGTGGGTCACGAACACGATGGTCTTTCCGGTGGCGGCCCAGATGCGCAGCAGCTCGTCCTGCAGCGAGCGCCGGGTGAGGGCATCGAGGGCGCCGAACGGCTCGTCCATCAGCATCACCGGGCTGTCGAGCGCCAGCACCCGGGCGATGGCCACGCGCTGGCGCATGCCGCCGGACAGGTCCTTGGGGAAGCGCTCGCGGAACTCGGTCAGCTTCAGCATGGTCAGTAGGCCGGCGACCTTGGCCTCGATCTCGGCACGGCGCAGGCCCTTGATCTCAAGGCCGAAGGCAATGTTTTCGGCCACCGTCATCCAGGGGAACAGCGCGTATTCCTGGAACACCATGCCCCGGTCCGGCCCCGGCGCCGACACCGGGCGCCCCTCCACGCGGATGGTGCCGGCGGACGGCGCCGAGAAGCCGGCGATGGCGTTCAGCAGCGTGGACTTGCCGCAGCCCGAGGGCCCGAGCAGGCACACGAACTCGCCCTGGTTGATGGTGACGTCGATCCCCTTGAGGGCGACCACCTCGCCCCCGGGCACGGCGAAGCGCTTGTCCACCCCGCTCACCACGATATGCGGCGAGACGGGGGCGGCGGCGCGGGCGGTGGGGACGCGGTCGAGCGCGGTCACGGTGGCGGTCTGCATGGCGGTCCCCGTCAGGATTCAAGGCCGCGGTGCCAGCGCAGCAGGTGGGTGTTGAGGCGGCTCACCGCCATGTCGATGGCAAGGCCGATGAGGCCGATCGTCAGCATTCCGGCGATGATCTTGTCGGACCAGAAGTATTCGCGCGCCTCCAGGATGCGGAAGCCGAGGCCGTTGTTGACGGCGATCATCTCCGCCACGATCACCACGATGAAGGCGGTGCCGATGCCGATGCGGGCGCCGGACAGGATATAGGGCGTCGCCGCCGGCAGGATCACCCGCCGGAAGATGGTGAGGCGGCTCGCCCCGAGGCTGCGGGCGGCACGGATGTAGATGCCGTCCACGTGGCGCACGCCGGCGATGGTGTTCATGAGCACCGGGAAGAAGGCGCCGATGGCGATGAGGAACACCGCCGGCGCGTCGCCGAGGCCGAACCACAGGATGGAGAGCGGGATATAGGCGATGGGCGGGATCGGCCGCAGCACCTGCATCAGGGGGTTGATGTGGCGATAGACGGTGTCGCTCGACCCCATGAACAGGCCGAGCGGCAGGGCGAGCCCGGCCCCCACGGCGAAGCCCAGGACCACCCGCTGCAGCGAGCCGATGGCGTCATGGATCAATTCGCCGGAGACCAGCCACGCGAGATAGGAGCCGTGGGCGGGATCGAACGCCTCCAGGGGGGCCAGATAGGCCCACCAGCGCGCCGCCACCGCCGCCGGCGAGGGCAGCACCATCGGATTGACGAGACCCAGCGAGCAGGCGACCTGCCACACAGCCACCACGCCCACCGGGACCGCCAGGCCCTCGGCCAGGGCCTTCAGCCGGGATGATTTCACGTTCGCGGATGACATCGCGCGCCCCTCAATTGGTGCCGGAGGCGGACGCGGGCGTCGACGCTGCGGCCGACGCCTGGGCGGCCTCCAGAAGGTCGAGCTTCACCCAGTCCTCGGCCTTCGCGGGCACCGACATCTTGCCGATGCCGTATTTGGCCATCACGTCGGTGGTCTTCTGGATGTGGTCGGGGCTCATGTCGAGGGTGTAGGGCGAATTGGCGAGCGCCTCGCGGAATTCCTCGCCGCTGAGCTGGCCCTTGAACACGTCCTGGGTCACGAACGTCTCGGCCACCTTGGGGTTGTCCATGAAGGTCTTCTGCGCCTTCACGAAGCAGGCCATGAACTTCTTAGCCGCCTCGGGTCGATCCTTGTAGAACTTCTCAGTCATCACCAGGGTGCGGATGGGCGAGCCCACCGGGGTGTCGTAGGGCTTGATCACCTCCAGGCCGAAGCCGCGGCCGATGGCCTGGGCCGACTGCGGCTCGGTCTGCATGATGGCGTCCACCTGCTTCTGCATCAGCGCCTGGTTGAGGTCGGGATAGCCGAGATAGATGATGCTCACGTCCTTGGCGCTGAGCCCGGCCTTGCCCAGCTCGGCCGCCAGCAGCACCTCCTGGATGGAGCCGCGCGTGACCCCCACCTTGCGGCCCTTGAGGTCGGCCACGGTCTTGATGCCGGCCTCCGGCGTCGCCAGCAGCCGCGCGCCACCGCTGGCGAAGCCGCCGACGATGTAGATGGGCGCGCCGTTGCCGCGTCCGGAGATGGCCGCCTCGGAGGCGGTGGCGCCCACGTCCAGCTCGCCGGCGAGGATGGCTTGCAGCACGTCCGGGCCCTTGGCGAAGATCTTGAGGTCCACCTTGATGCCGCAGCCATCGGCGATCTCCTTGATGTAGGAGACCCCGGCGAAGTGGGCGAGCTTCAGATTGCCCACGCGCACCAGTTCCTGGGCGGCGGCGGGCAGCGCGCCGAGGCCCGCCGCCGCGGCGGCGAGGACCAGGGCGAGACGCAGGGGGCGCAGGGCGCAATGGCGGGGGGATCGCTGAGGGGACGCGGGCATGGCGCTTTCTCCGGTAGGGTCCGGCTCTGGGGCCGGTTCGGGTGACGATGCCCAGCCATTGCAGAGCGCATGCCAGCCATGCCCTGTGCTCAAGGCTTATGTGAAGCCTTTGATCGTGAAGCAGTTTCGTGGTGCGCCCGAGCGACGGCGCGATGCCGCCCCGGCGGAATTCCGCCGCCGGGGCGGTTCAGCCGGCGGATCTTCGCCGCGCGGGACGGCCCGGGCGCGGGCGTGGCGTTGCGAGGCCACATTGCATCGCTCGAAGGCCGGGCCTTTGGTCAAGCCCGCGCGGCGCTTGAGCGGACCCACTTGAGGGACCCACTTGAGGGACCCGCTTGGCTCCGGTCAAAGACCGGGCCGATGGTGTCAGGCGCCGATCCGCTGTCCGGTCGCGGCCGCGAACACATGCAGGCGCGCCGTCGGGCATGTCAGGTGCATTCGGGCGCCGGCGGCATAGGCGCCGGCGGGCGCGCGCAGCGAGAACGGGATGCCGCCGTCGAGCCGGCCGATCAGCAGCACCTCCGCGCCCAGCGGCTGCGCCGCGTCCAGCTCGAACGGAAGCGCCGCTCCCGGCGGGGCGCCGGGGGCGATCTCCACGTCCTCCGGCCGGATGCCGATGACCACCGCGTCTGCGTCCCGACCGGGCGCCCGGGGAAGGGGCACCGCCAACTCCAGGCCCAGGTCTCCGGTGCTGGTGAGCAGCGCCGCGCCATCGCCGCGCAGGCGGGCCGGCAGCAGGTTCATGGGCAGGGCGCCGATCAGCTCCGCCACGCAGATGTCGGCGGGACGGGCATAGACATCCATGGGACGTCCCAGTTGCGCCGTGCGCCCGGCGTTCAGGACCAGCAGGCGATCGCCGAGGGTCATGGCCTCGTGCTGGTCATGGGTGACATAGAGGCTGGTGACGCCCAGGCTGCGCTGCAGGCGCTTGATCTCCGCGCGCATGGAGGTGCGCAGCCGCGCGTCGAGGCTCGACAGCGGCTCGTCGAACAGGAACAGGCGCGGCTTGCGCACCACCGCCCGGCCGATGGCGACGCGCTGGCGCTGGCCGCCGGACAGCTCCCGGGGGCGGCGGTCGAGCAGGTCGGTGAGATGCAGCATCTGCGCCGCCTCCCCGACCCGGGCGGCGATCTCGGCCCGGGGCAGGCGGCGCACCTTCAGCGCATAGGCCATGTTGTCGAACACGCTCATGTGCGGGTAGAGCGCGTAGTGCTGGAACACCATGGCGATGTCGCGCGCGGCCGGGTCATGGCCGGTGATGTCGCGACCGTCCAGCACGATGCGGCCGGAATCCGGCATCTCCAGCCCGGCGACGAGGCGCAGCAGGGTGGACTTGCCGCAGCCCGAGGCACCCACCACCACCACCATCTCGCCCGCCGCCATCTCCAGGTCGATGCCGTGCAGCACCGGTGTGCGCCCGTAGCTCTTGCGCACCGCCTCCAGGGTCAGGGCCGTCATCAGCGCTCGCTTTCCGTCAGGCCTTTCACGAACCAGCGCAGCATGGCCAGCACCACCAGGGTGGGCGGCGCCATGGCGAGGATCGCGGTGGCCATCACCTCGTTCCAGGCGGTGTGGGATTCCGGGCCGATCATCTTCACGATGCCCACGGTGATGGTGTCGAGCCGCGGGTCGGTGGCCACCACCAGCGGCCACAGATACTGGTTCCAGCCGTAGACGAACAGGATGACGAACAGCGCCGCCATGTTGGTGCCCGACAGGGGCAGCAGCACATCCTTCAGGAACCGCCACGGGCCGGCGCCATCCATGCGCGCGGCGTCCACCAGCTCGTCCGGCACCAGCAGGAAGGTCTGGCGGAACAGCAGGGTGGCGGTGGCCGAGGCGGTCAGGGGCACCACCAGGCCGGCGAAGCTGTTCACCAGGCGCAGGTCCGCCACCACGGCGAAGGTGGGGATGATGCGCACCTCCACCGGCAGCATGAGGGTGAGGAACAGCAGCCAGAAGCAGAGCATGCGGCCGGGAAAGCGGAAGAAGGCCACCGCATAGGCCGAGAGCAGGGACACCGCGATCTTGCCGCCGGCGATGGCGAGGGCCATGGCGAAGGACAGGCCCAGCATGCGCCACACCGGCGCCCCGCCGGAGTGGGGGTCCAGCATCCGCGCGTAGATGGAAAGGCCCTCCAGGCGGGGCGCGAGGCCGATCTCGCCGCGGTTGAGGGCGCCGGGCTCCAGCGTCGAGCCTACGAACACAAGCCAGATGGGCAGCAGGAACAGGCCGGCGCCGAGGATGAGCACCCCGTGGGCCAGCCGGTTGCCGCGGGCGATGCCCCTGGCGACGCCGGTCATGGCGTCTTCCGGCGGCGCAGGAAGCGGAACTGCAGCGCCGTCAGCCCCATGACCAGCGCCATCAGCACCACCGACTGGGCGGCCGAGGCGCCGAGGTCCATGTTCACCACCCCGTCGCGATAGACCTTCACCATCAGCGTCTGGGTGGCGCGCCCCGGCCCGCCCTGGGTGAGCGCCTCGATGGTGCCAAAGGTCTCGAAGGCGGAATAGACGAGATTGACCGCCACCAGGAAACCGAGGGTGGGCGCCAGCAGCGGCAGGAGGATGGTGCGGAAGCGCAGTAGGCCTCGGGCTCCGTCGAGCCGGGCCGCGTCCAGCAGGGTGCGCGGGATGGATTGCAGGGCGGCCAGGACGAACACGAAATTGTAGCTCACCTGGCGCCAGGAGGAGGCGACGACCACGGCGATCATGGCCTGGGTGTCGTCCAGCCGGTGGTTCCAGGCGATGCCGAGGCCCTGCAGCAGCCGCGCGAGGCCGCCGACCTGGGGATGCAGCAGCAGCGCCCAGACCACGCCCGCCGCCGCCGGGGCCACCGCATAGGGCCAGATGAGGGCGGCGCGGTAGAGCCCGCGCCCGCGGATGTCCGCATCGGCGAACACCGCCAGCAGCACCGCCAGCCCCAGCGACAGCCCCGTCACCGCCGAGCAGAACACGAGCGTGCGGCCCACCGCCGCGAGATAGAGCGGATCGGTGGCGAGGGCGATGAAATTGTCGAGGCCGGTGAAGGTCTCGCTCAGGCCGAAGGGGTCCGAGCGCATGAGGCTGGCGCGCACGGCGACGAGGGTGGGCCACAGGAAGAACACCACGGTCAGCGTCATCTGCGGCACCAGCAGCAGCGCCGGCACCGTCCAGCCCTCGAAGATGGTTCGCCGCTCCATGCCGCGCGCGTCCGGCCTAGCGGCGGACCGACTTCTGGAACTCCCGCAGCACCCGGTTGCCGCGCGCCACGGCGGCATCGAGCGCCGCACCCGCGTCCTGCTTGCCCTGGAGCGCGGTCTCGAACTCCTCCTCGATGATGGCGCGGATTTCGGTGAGGCGCCCCAGGCGCAGGCCCTTGGAATTGGCCGTGACCTCGCCGCGGTTGAGCTGGCGGATGGGGATGTCCGCGCCGGGGTTGCGGGCGTAATAGCCCTGCGCCAGGGACAGGCCGGCGCCGGCCAGGGTGACCGGCACGTAGCCGGTGCGCTGGTGCCAGGCGGCGTCGGTCTCGGGCCGGGCCAGGAAGGCCAGGAAGGCAGCCACCGCCTTGTACTCGGCCGGGGTGCGGTCGGGCGCCGTCATGGTCCACAGGCTGGCGCCGCCGATGATGGAATTGTTGGGCGTGGCGCGCACCGCCGGGTCGTAGGGCAGCAGCGCGGCGCCGAAGCGGAAGCGCGCATCGCGCACCACCGCCGCCCGCAGCCCGGAGGAGTTGAAGGAGATGCCGGTGTCGCCGGCGGGAAACAGGCTGTCGCCGGCGGCGCCCCGGCCGCCATAGGTGAAGGTGCCGGCCTTCGCCATGTCCAGGAGGCGGGCGATGCTGCCGCGCATGGCCGGCCCGTTGAACACCAGGTCCGCGTCCAGCCCCTCGAAGCCGTTGGCCCGGGTGGCGAAGGGCACGTCATGGATGGCGCCGAAGCATTCCAGATGCACCCAGCTGGGCCAGGCCGTGGTCACCGCCACCTTGGCCGCGCCCTTGGCGCGGATGGCCTCGGCGGCGGTCACGACCTGCTCCCAGGTTTCCGGCGGGCGCTCCGGGTCAAGGCCGGCGCGCTCGAAAATCTCCTTATTATACCACATGATGGGCGTGGACGAATTGAACGGCATGGAGGCCATGCGGCCGTCCGGCAGGCTGTAGTAGCTGCGCACCGCCGGCATGTAGGCGGCGGGGTCCAGCCGCACCCCGGTTTCCTCGGCCAATTGCCACACCTGCTTCACGGCCGGCCCGGCGGCCAGCATGGAGCCGGTGCCCACCTCGTACATCTGCACCAGATGGGGCGCCTGGCCGGCGCGGAAGGCGGCGATGGCGGCGGTCATGGTCTCGGGATAGGTGCCCTTGAACACCGGCTCGACCACGGCGGCGGCCTGCGCGGCGTTGAAGGCGTCGCAGACGCGCTTCAGTTCGTCGCCGAGGGCACCGGCCATGGCGTTCCAGAACACGATGCGCACCGCAGCGGTCTCGGCGCGCGCCCGGCGCGGGGCCAGCGCCACGCCGGCGACCGCGGCGGTCCCCACAATCAACTCCCTGCGATTCATGGCTGGGCTCCCGAGGCTCGAAAGGATCGCAGGCGGCCGCATGACGGCCACCCAGTGTGCGCGCAGGCGCGGGAGATTGCCATGGGGCAATGACGGACGCGTGACCCCGGCGGCGGCCTTAAGATGCCTGCCGCACCTCGGTGCGGTCGCGACCGGCGTTCTTGGCGTAATAGAGGGCCTCGTCGGCCAGTCCCATCATCTGCGCCATGCTGATCCGGCGGGTCGGCGGCGCGAAGCAGGCGCCGATGCTGACCGTGACCTTCTCGAGGCCGGCCGCCGCCGACGGCCACGGCTCCAGGCGCAGCCGGGCATGGATCTCCTGGCACAGCCGGCGCACGCCGGCCAGCGACGTGCCCGGCAGCAGCAGAACGAATTCCTCGCCCCCGTAGCGGGCCACCAGGTCGCCGGGGCGCCCCAGGCACAGCTCGATGATGCGGGCGACGCGCCGCAGGCACTCGTCGCCGGCCAGATGGCCGAAGGTGTCGTTCACCGCCTTGAAATGGTCGATGTCGATCATCGCGACGCTCAGGCCGGTGTGCATGACGCAGGCGCGCTGCCATTCCTGGTCGAACGCGGCCTCGAACCGCCTGCGGTTGGCAAGGCCGGTCAGGGCGTCGGTGGCGGCGATCAGCGACAGCTCCTCGTGGGCGCGCTTCAGCGCCTGCTCGGCGTTCACCCGCTCGCGCGCATCGCGCAGGGAGCAGACGAAGGCGATGTCGGCATCGTGCAGGCTGGTGCCCTGCACCGCGCCGATGGAGGCCTCCATCCAGACCCAGCTCTCGTCGCGACCGCGCACCCGGCACACGAAAGCCGGATGGCGTGCCGCGCCGGCCGACCGCATCGACAGGGCGGCCTCGAACAGGGGGCGCTCGTCTTCGTGGACAAGGTCGATCAGGCTCCGCCCCATCAGCGCGTCGCCGGCCACGCCGAGAATGCGTTCGACCGCCGGGGAAATGAAGCAGATGCGGCGATCGGCGGCGACGGCGGCGATGATGTCGCTCGAATTCTCCGCCAGCAGCCGGTAGCGGTGCTTCTCCTCGCGGGCTCGCCGTTCGGCGGCGAGCAGGTCCGCCTGCTGGCGCTTCAGGATGGTGATGTCGGAATGGGTGAAGTAGCCGATGCCTTCCACGGTGCGGTGGGCCATGATGCGCCGCCAGTGCCCGTGGGGAAGCTCGATCTCGAACGGCGATCCGGCGAAGCGCATGTTGTCCAGCAGGCCGGCTTCGGGCCGCTCGTCCGGCAGGCCGGCGGCGATCCAGATGCGTCGCACCACCTCGGCGAAGGTGGTGCCGATCACGGTTTCCCCCGGCGCGATGCCATAGAGCCGGCGAAACTCATCGTTGGCGGCGATGATGAGGTCGTTCTGATCCACCACCATTGCCCCGTCCGGAATGTGATCGAGCAGGTCGATCGCGAAGCTGCCCTGCTCGGCGCTGGCGCGAAGGCATTCGCGCTCCACGGACAGTTCCTGCCAGATGCGGATGCGATGGCCCTCCGGCGTCGGCAGGGCGCTGACGCGCAGCCGCCGGCCGCGATGGGTGAAGACGAACGGGCTCGATTGCGCGCGATGGCGCTCCACGCCGTCGCGGATGTAGCGGTCGATGTTCTCGTGCTCGGCCGGGTCCAGGCGACCCAGGTAGAAGCGCCGGAGGTTGTCCTCATAGGGCTCGCCGCGATGGACATGCCCGGCGTGCTCGGGAAAGAAGGCCAGGAACATCTTGTTCCACGCCAGGCAGCGATCATCTGCGTCGAACAGGCACAGCGCCATGTCCAGGGTGTCGAGCAGTTCGCCGAAGAAGGCATAATGGACGTCAGTCATGCCGAAACACCATAACCGTCACGCCCATGGATTCTCCCGTCGCCCGCGCCATCGCCGTGACGGCGAGAACTCTCGATTTCTGTCGCGCGGCACGCGTGCCGGTGCCGGGTACGCCGGACGATTCCCTCGCCCCCTTGGTCACAGCCGAACAGCACATCACCGCCGGTCCCATCTGCTCCCATTACACTCGCGGAGCTTCATGTCCACGGCATGGACGCCAACCACCGTCACAGGCCAGGGATAACATGCTGGTCTTCTGAACGGAAAGCGTCTTCGTGGCCGGCTCCCTCCCGATTGGCTTCGGTTGCGGCCTTTGTGCTCCACCGCGTGGGCGGGCGGTGCCCGTCTTCTCCAGCATGATGCGGGCGCGGGGAGGTATCTTTGTCCCTGGTCACGGTCTTTGTACTTTCCATATATTTGTCCGGCGTCATTTGGGGCATCGGACCCGATGCCCGTTGCTGCCAGGTGTTGAGGCGGATCTGGCGATGGCCGCGCCGGGCAACCCGTTCCGTCTGCCGTGTCGGCGGGATGGCGTGGGAAGGACAGCGGCCACGATCCCGCTGCTGCTCCACCCGGCCTGATACAGCGCACGCCGGCGGCTGAAAATTTTGCACCGCCGAGGTGAGGTGGCGGCGCCTTCCATCCGTCTTCCCCGTATCGACGGCGATGCCGCCCGGGCCTCCGGGGCCGGATCGCCTGAAGCCTAGCGGGTGGTACGGGGTGTCATGCAGGACTATCGTTGGCGTCGGCCGTCGCGTGTGAGCGGCAAGGTCATCCGTTTCGGCCTTGGGCTGCTGGCCGGCACGGCCCTGGCCTCGGGCTTGTCCGTTTCGGCCGCGATGGCACAGCCCGCGGCCATCTCCTTCTCCATTCCGGCCGCGCCGCTCGGCGCGGCGCTGTCCGCCTTCGGCGACCGCGCCAATCTCCAGGTGCTCTACGCGGCCGACCTCGCCCGCGGGGTGCGCTCGCCCGGCGTGTCCGGCACCCTCACGCCGGAGCAGGCGCTCTCGCGCCTGCTGGCTGGCACCGGGCTGAGCTATCGGTTCAGCAATGCCAATACGGTCACCATCGCCCGCCCGTCCGCCGGCGGCGGCGGCGCGGTGTCGGCGGACGGCGCCATCCAGCTCGATACGCTGAACGTGGAGACCGACTATCTGACCGGTCCGTTCGTGGCGGTGGACACCTCCACCGGCATGAAGATGGATGTGCCCTTGCGCGAGGTGCCGCAGTCGGTCTCGGTGGTCACCCGCCAGCAGATGCAGGATCGCGGCGTGCAGACGCTGAGCGAGGCCATCGACTATTCGGCCGGCGTGTCCGCCGCGCCCTATGGGCAGGACGCGCGTTTCGAGCAGTTCGTGATCCGCGGTTTCGACGAGAACCTGCTCGGCGTCTATCGTGACGGCATGCGGCTGCCGACGGCCGGCTTCGCGGGCTTTCGCCAGGAGCCCTATGGCCTCCAGCGCGTGGATGTCCTGCGCGGCCCCACGTCCACCCTGTACGGCCTCAACAACCCGGGCGGCCTGGTCAATCTGGTGTCCAAGCTGCCGGTGGTGGGCGCCCAGTTCGGCGAGATCTGGGGCTCCTACGGCTCGTTCGACACCGCCCAGCTCGGCTTCGACATCAATGGCGCCGGCCTTGACGGCACCAACATCACCTACCGCCTCACCGGCCTGGTGCGCGAGGGCGGCACCCAGGTGGATTATGTCGACAACAACCGGATCTATCTTGCCCCGACCCTGACCTGGACGCCGAACACCGACACCACCTTCACCGTGTTCGCCACCTACCAGCAGGACCGCACCGGCGACACCTATCAGCTGCTGCCGGCCGAGGGCACGCTCTATCCCAGCCTCCGCGGCTCGATCCCGCCGTCGCGCTTCCTCGGCGTGCCGGGGCAGTCGCATTACGACGCGGACCAGTATACGGCCGGCTACTTCTTCGAGCACCGCGCCGACAACGGCTGGACCCTGCGCCAGAACCTGCGCTACGCGTCCGTGGACGTGGATTATCTCACCGTCTATCCCACCGCGGCCTATGGCGGCGATCCGTCCATCCTGCTGCGCACCGCCCAGCAGAACGACCAGACCCTGGGTGTCTTCACCATCGACACCCAGGCCCAATACGATAGCGATCTCGGTTTCGCCGAGAACAAGCTGGTGTTCGGTCTCGATTATTCCAACACCCAGCAGGACGGCACCCAGAACGGCGGGACGCTGCAGAGCCTCATCACCGGCACCATGCCAGTCTCGCCCATCAATCCCTATTTCCCCATCTACAGCCTCACCATAGATCCGCTCATAAACACGCTGAATACCAGCCAGGACTTGAGCCAGACGGGCATCTACGCCCAGGACATGCTCAAGCTCTATGACAAGTGGGTGCTCACCTTCGGCGGCCGTTACGACTGGGTGTCAACGGAAAGCACCACCCAGAGCCCGGTGCTGGCCCAGCTCGCGCCGCTGCTGAAGTATTATTACGGTGTCAACGTGCCGAGCTCCTTTAAGAGCGAGGCCGACAACAGCGCCTTCTCCGGTCGCGTCGGCCTGTCCTATTTGTTCGACAACGGGCTCACTCCGTATCTGAGCTACGCGAGTTCGTTCAACGTGATTCCGGGCTTCACCCAGTCGAGCGTCACGGTGAATACGCCCTACGGCCCGCTGCCCATCAGCTACGACATGCAGCCGCTGAAGCCGGAGACCGGCGAGCAATATGAGCTGGGCCTGAAGTACCAGCCCAACAACGGCAAAAGCTACATTCAAAGTTCAATCTACCAGATCACCAAGCAGAATGCGGTCAGCTTCGACACCACCGACCCGATGCAGATGGCCTATTACCAGACCGGCGAAATTCAGGTGCGCGGCTTCGAGGTCGAGGGCGCGATGGATTTCGAGAACGGCTTCAAGGTCCTGGCCGCCTATACCTACCTGCACGCCGAGGTGACGGAGGACATTCCCCCGGCGGGCGTGGCGAGCATCGTCGGCAACGTGCCGGAGCGGGTGCCCGAGCATCTGGCCTCGGCGTGGCTGGACTACACCTTCCAGGACGGCGTGCTGAAGGGCTTCGGGCTGGGCGGCGGCGTGCGTTATGTGGGCGCCACCTGGGGCGATCGCGCCAACACCATCTATGTGCCGAGCTACACCCTGTTCGATGCGGCGGTGCGCTACGCCAAGGACAGCTGGCTGTTCTCGCTCACTGCCAAGAACCTGCTGGACAACGAATATGTCGGCACCTGCTCCAGCATCGGCAACACCTATGTCGGCTGCGCCTACGGCCAGACCCGCACCGTGACGGCGCAGGTGACCTACCGATGGTGAGCGGGGCGGCGGGCTTCACGCTCGACCGCGTCGGCTTCGTCGCCGAGGGGCGGGCCCTGCTGCACGAGGTCTCCCTTACCCTGGCGCCGGGGCGCGTGGTGGGCATCGTCGGCCACAACGGGTCGGGCAAGTCTACGCTGCTGAAGCTTCTGGCGCGCCAGCAGGCGCCCAGCGCCGGGGCGCTGCGGCTCGACGGGCGGGACCTGTCGGGCTGGAGCAGCCGGGCCTTTGCCCGGATGGTGGCGTATCTGCCGCAGACGCCGCCGTCGGCGGGGGCGCTGATGGTGCGGGAGCTGGTGGCCTGCGGGCGCTATCCCTGGCACGGGGCGCTGGGCCGCAAGACGGCGCGCGACCGCGAGGCGGTGGACGCCGCGCTGCGGCTCGCCGACGTGGAGGGGCTTGCCGACCGGCTGGTGGAGACGCTGTCCGGCGGTGAGCGGCAGCGGGTGTGGCTCGCCATGCTGGTGGCGCAGGAGGCCCGCTATCTGCTGCTCGACGAGCCCATCGCCGCGCTCGACGTGGCGCATCAGGTGGAGGTGATGGCGCTGGCCCGCCAGCTCGGCCACGCGCGCGGCCTCGGTGTCGCGGTGGTGCTGCACGACGTGAACATCGCCGCCCGGTTCTGCGACGAGCTCGTGGCGCTGCGCGGGGGGCGGTTGCTGACATGCGGGCCGCCGGCGGAGGTGGTGACGGCCGATGGGCTCGAAGCGATCTACGGCATTCCCATGGCGGTGATGCCCCACCCGGACGGTGGCTGGCCCTTGAGTTTCGTTCGCTGACGCCACGCCCGGCGGCACCGCCGCCGACGGGCGGAAAGGGGGTTCCATGAACGCGCCGATCCACGCATCTGTGACCGCGCTCGCGCCCTCCGGCGCGCTTGAGGGCGCATCGTCCACCGCGCCTCTGCTGGCGGCGCTGCTGGCCCACCGGGCCCACCTCACGCGGGTCGCCTTCCGCATCCTTCAGGCCCAGCATCTGGCCGAGGAGGTGGTGGAGGACGCGGCGGTGAAGCTGTGCGAGGCGGAGGGCGTGCTGGAGGCGGACCATCCGGCTCCGTTCCTCCACCGCCTGGTGCGTAATCTCGCCATCGACCGCGCCCGGCGCCTGAAGCGGGAGCGCAGCCGTGCCGGCAGCGCCGAGGAGGCCGAGCGCGTGCCGATGCCCGGCGCCTGCCCGCTGGAGCGCATGGAGCAGCGCGAGATGCTGGGGGTGGTGATGCGCGCGCTCGCCGGCTTGCCGCCGCGTACCCGCTTCGCCTTCCTGCGCCATCGCCTGGACGGGATGCCGCAGAAGGACATCGCTGCCTACCTCGGCGTGTCCCGCACCCTGGTCAATTTCATGGTGCGGGACGCCACCAAGGCCTGCCGCGACAGCATCGACGGCTATTGCGGCCGCACCCGTGCCCCGTGCCCGCTGGCGGAGCCGGCCCGGGCAAGCCGCCGGACCGGCGGACGCCGCGCGGTCGCGAAGGCGATGGCGTGAGCCCCGCGCTCGTCAGCCGCCGCGCGGTGGTCGCCGCCGCGTCCCTGGTGCTCGCCGGGCCGGCGGGGGCGGCACCGCCCGCCCGCGTGGTGGCGTTCGACTGGGGCATCGTCGAGACGCTGCTCGGGCTCGGCGTGGTGCCGGCCGGCATGGCGGAGGCGGCTGAATATCGCCGCTGGGTCGGGGAGCCGGCGGTGCCGGCCGGGGTCGCCGATGTGGGGTTGCGGCTGGAGCCGAACCTCGAGGCGGTGGCGCGGCTGAGGCCCGACCTCATCGTCATCACGCCGCAGCTGGAGGCGCTTCAGCCGGTCCTGGCCCGTATCGCGCCGACCTTGAGCCTCGCCATCTTCGCGCCGGACGGCGACGTCTGGGAGCGGGCGCGGCAGGTGGCGATGGCACTGGCGCGGGCCACCGGGCGGCCGCAGGCCGGCGACCGGCTGCTCGCCGCGGCCGAGGCGGCGCTCGTCGCCGCCCGGCCCGTGGTGGCGCCGCTCGCCGGGCGCCCGCTCTATCTCGCCAGCTTCGTGGATGCGCGGCATGTGCGGGTCTATGGGCGCGGCTCGCTGTTCGACGCGGTCATGGGGAAGCTCGGCCTCGCCAACGCCTTCACCGCGCCGGCCAGCTTCTGGGGCTTCGCCACCTTCGGCCTGGAGCACCTTGCCGCCCCGGCCGACGCGGCGCTGCTGATCTTCGAGCCGGTGCCGCCGGAGGCGCGGGCGACCCTTGCGCACGGCCCGCTGTGGCGTCGCCTGCCCATGGTCGAGGCGGGCCGCGTGGGGCTGCTGCCGCCGGTGTGGTCGTTCGGCGGGCTGGTGTCCGCCATGCGGTTCGCCCGGGTGCTGGCGGACCACGCCGCCATCTCGCGGGCGGCCAGGGGAGACGAGCGTGGCTGATCGGATCGGGACGGCGCCGGCGCGGCGCGGGCGGACCTTGGCGGCCAGGGGGCCGGTGCTGCTGGCGGGCGGGCTGGCGCTGCTGGCGGCGCTGCTGAGCGCGCAGAGCCTGGCAGCCCGCGTCGACGGCGGTTCTGTCGTCCATGCGCTGCTGTCGCCGGCGGGCATGGGCGAGCTGGTGGTGCATTTCAGCTGGGTGCCGCGCCTGCTGGTGTCGTGGCTGTGCGGCGCGGCGCTCGGCCTGTCGGGCGTGCTGATGCAGCAGGTGCTGCGCAATCCGCTGGCCTCGCCCACCACGCTCGGCGTTTCGGCCGGCGCCCATCTCGCCCTGGTGGCCGCTACCCTCGCCGTGCCCGGCCTCGCCGGCCTGGGGCGGGAGGCGGCGGCCCTCGCCGGGGCCGGCGCCGCCGCGCTGCTGGTGTTCTCCCTCGCCTGGAACAAGGGCCTCGCTCCCCTGGCCGTGGTGCTCGCCGGCATGGTGGTGAGCCTGTATTTTGGCGCGCTTGGCGCCACGGTGGTGTTGTTCAACCAGAATTATCTCGCCGGCCTGTTCATATGGGGCGCGGGCTCCCTGGCCCAGCAGGACTGGAGCGTGGTGGCGCGCCTGATGCCGCTGCTGGCGGCGGCCGGCGTCGGCGCGGCGGCGATGGCGCGGCCTTTGGCCCTGCTCGATCTCGATGAAGCGGGGGCGCGCGGGCTGGGGGTGTCGCTGGTGGGACTGCGCCTCGGCGCCCTGGCGGTGGCGGTGGCGCTGGCGGCGGCGGTGGTCAGCGCGGTGGGCGTGGTGGGCTTCGTCGGCCTCGCGGCGCCGGCGCTCGCCACCCTGGCGGGCGCCCGCACCTTCGCCGCGCGGCTGGTGTGGGCGCCTCTGATCGGCGCCGCCCTGCTGTGGCTGGCGGACCAATTGGTGCAGGTGCTGGCGGGGCTCTATGGGGACCTCGTGCCCACCGGCGCGCTGACGGCGCTGTTCGGCTCGCCGCTGCTGCTGTGGCTGCTGCCGCGCCTGAGCCGCGATGTGCGCCCGCCGCGCATGGCCCCGACGGCGCTGGAGCCCCGCGCGCGCCGGCCGGCGCTGGCCCTGTTGGGCCTGGCGGCGGCGCTTGGCGTGCTGGTGCTGCCGGCGCTGGCGCTTTCGCACGACACGGCGGGCTGGAGCCTGGACCTGTCCGGCAGTTTCCTGGAATGGCGTTGGCCGCGGGTGGTGGCGGCGCTGGCGGCGGGCGGCCTGCTCGCCATGGCCGGCACCATCACCCAGCGGGTCACCGGCAATCCGATGGCCAGCCCGGAGGTTCTCGGCCTCACCTCGGGCGCCGCCCTGGCGCTGATCGCGGTGGTGATGGTGCTGCCCGGTGCCGACCGCGCCACCGAGATCGCGGCGGGGGCGGGCGGGGCTTTCCTGACCACGGTGGGCCTGCTGTGGCTGACCCGGCGCGCCGCTTTCGCGCCCGACAGCATCCTCATCGCCGGCATCGCGCTCGGGGCGCTGTTTGATGCCCTGGTGGTGGCGGTGACGGCCTCGGGCGATCCGCGGGCGATGACGCTGCTGGCCTGGCTCGCCGGTTCCACGGCGCGGGTCGGGGCGGCCGAGGCGGTGACGGGGGCAGTGGCCCTGGCGGTGCTGGGGGCGGCGGTGGTGCCGTTCACGCGCTGGCTGGATCTGTTGCCGCTCGGTGCGGTCACCGCCGGCGCGGTGGGCGTCGATGTGCGGCGCTCGCGCCTGCTGCTGCTGGTGCTGACGGCGCTGATGACCGCTACCGCCACCCTCATCGTTGGCCCGCTCACCTTCGTCGGCCTGCTGGCGCCGCATCTGGCGCGGCTGGCCGGGTTTCCGCGCGCGCTGTCGCATCTCGCCGCCGCCGCCGTGATCGGCGCTTTGGTGATGGTGGGGGCGGACGTGCTGGGGCGAACCCTCATCTACCCACGGCAGATTCCCACCGGCCTGCTGGCCACCCTCATCGGCGCGCCCTACCTGCTGTGGCGCATCCGGCGGCTGTGAGAAACCGTGAATGCTTCAGTCCCTCGCTCCCCTCTTCCATGGCGCGCTCGCGCCGTATGCGGATACGCTGGTCCTGCCCGGCGAGAAGCCCGGCGCCATCCCGCTGCCGGCGCTGATCGCCCCGGCGCGGTTCGATGCGGCGCTGGAGCGCGTGGCCGCGCATTTCGGCGGCGAGGACCGGCGGGCGCTCGCCTCGCTGTTTTCCATCCACTATGTGCACATCCTGATGCCGGTGGTGGTGGTGGCGGGGCTGGTGCTGGGCCGCGCGCTGCCGGTGGCCGCCGAGGCGCTGTCGGTGGTGCTCGACGAAGACGGGCTACCGGACCATTTCGTGCTTCCCCACGAGGGGGAGGACGCCGTCGGGGGTGATCCGTTCTCGCGCTTCCAGCCGCTGGTCTTCGACCACCTGGAGCCGGTGTTCGCCGCGCTTTCAGCCCGCTCGGGCCTCTCGCCGAAGGTGTTGTGGACCAACGCCGGCAACCTGTTTGAAGCCATCGTGCGCGAACTGGAGAGTGCCGGCGGCACGCCGGAGGCGGTGGCGGCGGGCGACCGGCTGGTGGCCGCGCCGCGCTGGCCGGACGGGCGGCGCAACCCGTTCCATGCGCCGGTGCGCTATGTGGAGGGGCCGGGCGGTGAGCGGCGGTGGCGGCGGGTGTGCTGCGTGCGCAATCTGCTGCCGGGGCGCGGCTATTGCAGCAACTGCCCGCATGTGCTGGCCGCCGCCGGGCGCGCTGGCGCGCAACCGGGCAAGGCCGCCGCGTCTTTGTGAGGCGCGCCGCCGGACCGGCGGCTGACATTCTTGGCCGGGATGGTGTCGCCTGGAGTTGCGCGGTGAGGTCCGCGCCCCGCTGTGGTCGCCCCGCTGGTGTGCGCGCCGGGCCCGAAGGCGCGTCCCGGGGTGGGGATGGCTGACGCCGATGGCCCGGGAGGTTGGCTCAGGGACCCATGGTGAGCCCGGGGCCCTCGGGCAGACACCGGGCTGGTCCGGGCGCTGGACGGGCCGCATCAGGCGCCGGAGGCGCCGTCTCCGGGGCCGAAGCAGGCGAGAACCGGCCGGGTGGTCGTGACGAAGCCGAGCCGGGCATAGAAGTGTTCCACCGGCCCCGGGGCGCACTGGAGGAATACGGATCGCGCCCCGCCCTCGGCGGCGAGGGCCAGGGCGGCGCGGGTGATGGCTTGGCCGAGGCCGCGCCCGCGATGGGTGGCGAGGGTGCCCACATTGTAGAGGCCCGCCAGCGCGCCGATGCGGTAAAGCGAGGCTGCTGCCACAGGCTGTCGTTCGCCGTCGCGCAGCACCAGATGGGCCGGGCTTGCGCCGCTGCCGGTTGCCCCGTCCAGGACCGACACATAAATCTCCGCCGCCGCCGCCAGCTGCGGATCGTCGTAGAGGCCACGGGCCACCGCGCAGAAGCCGGGCGATGGGCGGGGGCTATCACTCACCTCCACAGTCAGCCCGATGTCGCCGGGTGGATCGCCGCCGGCGGGCGCGACCATCCAGGCGGTGGGAAAGGCGGCGGCGAAGCCCGGCTGTGCCGAAAGCCGCCGCGCGCCGGCCTCGTCGGCCGCGAGCAGCGCCGGCAGGCGGCCGCGCGCGGTGGCCGCCGCCCGCACCGCCGCCACGTCCTCGGTGCCCACGCCCAGGTTCAGCGAGGGCTCGCCGAGGCGCTCCGACCACAGGAAGCGCCCGCCGTCGGGTAGAAAGTCGACGCCAGAGACATAGCAGCCGGACTGGGCGGCGATGTGGGCGTCCAGCAAGGTGGCGAAATCGGGCATGATCGGTTCTTTCATTCGGCCGCGCCGGAAAGCGCGGGCGCCGCCGTCCCCGCCCAGGCGTCGGCGAGGCTGCGGGCGAAGCTGTCGTGGAAGCGGCGGCTCTCCACGATCTCGCGGTGGGTCACGCCGGGCACCACCTCCACCTGATCCACCCGTGGCGAGTAGCGGTGCCAGTCCACGAGATCGAGCCCGCGCGCCAGGGAGTTTTCCGCCAGCCACACCCGCACCGGCACGTCGAGCGGCGCCATGCGGTAGGTGCGGTAGAGAAGGGTGTTGTCGATGAAGGTGAACAGCTCGTATTCGCGGCTGCCCAGCGCCGGCCCGTCCACCGGCAGGTCGGCGCCGATGGTCTCCACATAGCGCAGGAACTGGGCGGTGAGGGGCTCGTCCATGCGGGCGAACAGGGTTTCCCATTCCGCGCGCATGGGCGCCTTGTCCAGCCAGCCCGCCACCCGGGCGGCAAGGCGGGCGCGATCGCCGGGGGCGATGTCGGCGAGCCGGCCGACGGCAAAGCTCACGTCGAGATTGCACACGTCCAGCATGCCGACGAAGCCGATGTCGACCTCGCCCTTCAGCAGCCGTGCCGCCTCGAACGCCAGCACCCCGCCCCAGGACCAGCCGAGCAGGGTGGCGCCGCCGCCAGCGCATTCGGCGCGGATGTGGTCGGCGTAGCGGGCGGCGATCTCCTCCACCGAGACCAGGCTGTTGCGCTCCTCGGTGAGGGAATAGCAGACAAAGCCGGTCACCGGCTGGTCCGGCCCCAGCCGGCGCACCAGCGGGGCATATTCGCGGGTGTTCACCATGAGGCCGGGGAAGCAATAGAGCGGCGGCCGGCTGCCATGCGGATTGAGGCGAACCACCTGCGGCGCCTCCACCCCGTCGGCATCGATGGCGGCGGCGAGGCTGGCGATGTCCTGGTGGCTGAACAGCAGCGGCAGGGCGATGCGCCTATCCGGAAACCGCCTCTGCAGCAGGCTCAGCACCCGCAGCGCGGCGAGCGAGTGGCCGCCGAGCTCGAAGAAGTTCTGGTTGGCGGCGACCCGTTCGCGCCCCAGCACCTCGCGCCAGATGGCGGCGATGGCCTCCTCGGTCGCGCCCCGGGGCGGAACCTCCGCCGGGCCGGCCGCCTCCGGCGGGGGCGGCAGGGCGGCCCGGTCCACCTTGCCGTTGGGGGTGAGCGGGAAAGCGTCGAGCACCACGACGCGGGCGGGCACCATGTAGTCGGGCAGGCGTGTCCGCAGCGCGGCGCGCAATGCGGCGTCCTGCGCCTGCGCGCCGGCCGTGGCGGTGACATAGGCGACGAGCCGTGGCGCGCCGTCATCGGTGCGCAGCATCACCAGCGCTTCGCGCACCGTCTCGTCCTGGCGCAGGTGCGCCTCGATCTCACCGGGCTCGATGCGGAAGCCACGCAGCTTGATCTGGTGGTCGGCGCGGCCGAGATAGTCCACGGTGCCGTCGGCGAGCCAGCGCACCCGGTCGCCGGTGCGGTACATGCGTCCGCCCGCCGGCCCGAACGGATCGGGCACGAACCGCTCGGCGGTGGCTCCGGGGCGGCCGAGATAGCCGCGCGCCAGCCCCGTTCCCGCCAGATAAAGTTCACCCGCGACCCCGGGTGGCACCGGCTGGAGCGCGGCATCGAGCACATAGGCCCGCCGCGCGCCCACCGCCCGGCCGATGGGGGCATAGGGCCCCTCGAAGCTGGCGGCGGCGTCAACGCGCCACGCCAGCGGGGAGATCACGGCCTCGGTGGGGCCATAGCCGTTGATGAGGGTGCGTGGCCGCAGCGCCCGTTTCACCGTTTCGAACACGGCCCGGGGCATGGCCTCGCCGCCGAACGAATAGAGCGACACCGGCGGCGGGTCGCCGGCGGCCTCCACCCAATCGGCGAGCTGGGCGAGATAGGCGGGGGGAAAGCCGGCGTGGGTGGCGCCATGGCGGGCCAGGGCATCGCGGGTCTGCTGCGCGGTCCACAGGCCCTGGTCGCGCAGGATGATGGCGCCGCCAAAGGCCAGCGGCACCATCCAGCGCTCATGGGCGCCGTCGAAGGCGAAGGACAGGACGTGCAGTTCCCGGGTCTCGCGGCAGGTGCCGTAGAGCGCCCCGGTGGCGCGCACATGCCCGGCCAGCGCGCCATGGGGCACGCCCACGCCCTTGGGCCGGCCGGTGGAGCCGGAGGTGTAGATCACATAGGCGAGCTGGTCGGCATGGATCGTCACTTCCGGCGGCGTGTCCGGCAGGTCGCCGAGGTCGAGCCATTCCAGCCGCAGCGCGGCCACGCCGTCGGGCAGCGGGGGGCCATCCGGCTCGACGAGCGCGAGGCGGGCGCCGCAATCGGCGATCACATGGGCGATGCGCTCGGCCGGGTGGTCGGGGTCGAACGGCACGAAGGCGGCGCCGGACTTGAGCACGCCGAGAAAGGCGGCGAGCGCCCGTGGCGTGCGCCGCAGCCCCACCGCCACCCGGTCCTCCGCCGCGACCCCGAGGCGCAGCAGGTGCCGGGCGATGCGGTTCGCCTCGGCGTCGAGCGTGCCGAAGCGCATCGTCTCGGCGCCGAACAGCACCGCCGGCGCATCGGGGTCGCGGCGGGCGGCGGCGGCGATGAGGTGGGGGATCGGCTGGTCGGCGAGCGGGGGTGGCCCAGGCCAGGGCGCGGACAGGCGGTCGAGCGTCGCCGCATCCACCAGGGCGATCTCGGCGAGGGGCCGATCAGGGCCGGCGAGGCACCCGTTCGCGAGGGTCAGGACATCCTGCGCCAGGCGGGCGACCGTGTCGGCCTTGAACAGGTCGCGGGCGTAGCCGAAGGCGAGGGTCATGGCGCCGTCCGCCTGCTCCACGCTCTCCAGCACCAGGTCGAAGGCGATGGCTCCGGTCTCGCGCGGCAGCGGCGTCAGGGTCAGGCCGGCGACGCGGGGCGCAGGCGCCTCCACCAGGTGGCTGTGCATCACCTGGAACAGCGGGCTGCGGGCCAGGCTGCGCGCGGGCTGGAGCGCCTCCACCACCTCCTCGAATGGGGTGTCGCGCAGGCTCTCGCCGTCGAGCAGGGCGGCGCGCACCCGCGCCAGCAGCTCATGGAAGCTGAGGCCACCGGCCACATCCACGCGGATCGCCAGCGTGTTCACCAGCAGGCCGACCAGATCCTGGGTGTCCGCGCGGTCGCGGTTGGAGGCCGGAATGCCGATCCGTTGCCTGCCGTCGCCGGTGAGGCGGAACAGCAGAGCCGCCAGCACCGCCGTCAGCCCCATGGCGGTGCTGGCGGCGGCGGCGCGGGTCACCGCGCGCAGGCGATCACACAAGTCGGGCGGCAATCGCACCGTGTGCCGGGCGCCGCGATGGCTCCGGGTGGCGGGGCGCGGGCGGTCGGCGGGCAGGTCCAGGGGGGCGCCGCCGTCGCCGAGGCGGGCGCGCCAGCCCTCGATCTGCCGCGCCATTTCCCCGGCGGAGAGCCAGTTGCGCTGCCACGCCGCATAATCCGCATAGTGCAGCGCCAGCGGCGGAAGAGCGGCGGGCGTGCCGGCCCGGCGGGCCGCGTAGAGCGCCATCAGCTCCCGCAGCAGCACGGCCAGGGAGGCGGCGTCGGAGATGATGTGATGCTGGGTGACCAGCAGCGCATGGCGCTCCGCGTCGAGCCGTGCCAGCGTGGCCCGGGTCAGCGGCCCGGTGGCGAGGTCGAACGGCTGCCGGGCATCGGCATCGGAGAGGGCCGCGAGGCGCCGGTTCCCAGCCTCGGCGCCGCTCAGGTCGATGCGCGTCAGCGCCGCGAGCGGCTCGGCGTGGATCACCTGCTCGGGCGTGCCGCCGGCGCCTTCGGCGATGGTGGTGCGCAAGGCTTCATGGCGATTGCTGAGATCGGCGAAGGCGGCGGCGAGCGCGTCCGCATCCAGCGGCCCGTGGAGGATGAGGCCCCCGGCGATGGTGGCGAGGGCGGGATCGCCCCCCATCTGCTGTGCCACCCACATGCGGCTCTGGGCGAAGGAGAGCGGCGCGCGGCCGTCGGCCCGCTCCAGTGCCGGAATGGGCAGCAGGCGGAAGTCGATGCCGGCGGCGGCGAGCGCCTCCAGGAACTGGTGGCGCTTGTCGGCCGGGAGGCGGGCGAAGCGCAGGGCGAGGTCGGCGGGAGACGGTGCCATGCTCAATCCTCCAGCGCGCCCAGGAGCGCGTCGATGCGTGCGAGCGCTTGCCCTCTCGCATCGTCCTGGGCCGATCCCGCCGCCGCCTGGATGTCCGGATCGGCGACGACGGACGCCCTCAGCTGTCCGAGGACCTCGGCGAGGCTGCGCAGGGTCTGGCATTCGAACAGCCGGCGCACCGGCACGTCGATGCCCAGCCGCGCGCGGATCTCCAGCCGCACCTGGGTGGCCGAGAGCGAATGGCCGCCGAGGGCGAAGAAATTGTCGTCACGGCCGATGTGCTCCACTTCCAGAACCTGGCGCCAGATGGCGGCGAGGGCGGTTTCGTCCGGCCCCTCCGGCGGCGCGGATGCGGCGGCCTCGGTGGTCGGCTCCGGCAGGGTGGCGCGGTCCAGCTTGCCGTTGGCGGTGAGCGGCAGGGCGTCCAGCGCCACCACATGGGCCGGAACCATGTAGTCGGGCAGTGTCGCCTGGAGACGGTCGCGCAACGCGCGCGGGTCGGGCGGCGCGTCCGCCACCACATAGGCGACCAGTTGGGCGCCGCCGGCCGCTTCGCGCACCACCACGGCGGCCGCGCGCGCGCCGGTCTCGGACCGCAGCCGGGCTTCGATCTCGCCGAGCTCGATGCGGTGGCCGCGGATCTTCACCTGTCCGTCGCCGCGGCCGAGATAGTCGAGGCCGCCGTCGGGCCGCCGCACCGCCCGGTCGCCACTCAGGTAGAGGCGGCTGCCGGGCGGGCCGTAGGGGTCGGGCACGAAGCGCGCGGCGGTCAGCCCTGGCCGGCCCAGATAGCCGGCGGCGACGCCGGCCCCGCCCACGCACAGCTCGCCGGGAACGCCGTCCGGCACCGGGTCGAGCCGGTCGTCGAGCAGGTGGAGCGTCAGGTCGGGAAGCGGGGTGCCGATGGGGCTGCGAGGGGTGCCGGCCGTATCCTCGGGGGCGAGCGGGCGCCAGGTCACATGCACCGTGGTTTCGGTGATGCCGTACATGTTCACCAGCCGGGCCCGGGTGCCGAAGCGGGCGTACCAGGGCGCGAGGGTGGCCACGTCCAGGGCCTCGCCGCCGAAGATCACGGCGCGCAGGGCGAGTTCGGGCGCCTTCTCCCGCGCCAGGGCCGCCTGCATGAACGGGCGGAAGGCGGAGGGGGTCTGGTTCAGGACCGTCACCTTCTCGCGCATCACCAAGTCTAGGAAATCTTCCGGCGCGCGGCTCACCGCCTGCGGCACCACGACCAGGCGCCCGCCATGGGCCAGGGCGCCGAAAATCTCCCACACCGAGAAGTCGAAGCCATAGGCGTGGAACAGGGTCCACACGTCGTCCGGCCCGAAGTGGAAGCCGCGCGCGGTGGTGGTGAGCAGCCGCGAGAGGTTGCCGTGGGTCACCACCACGCCCTTCGGCGTGCCGGTGGAGCCGGAGGTGTAGATGACATAGGCCGGCTGGTCCGGGTGCGGCGACGGCCAGGGGCGCGCCGCCGCCGCATCCTCCCCGTCCCGCCCTGACAGGTCGAGGCGGATGCGCCGCAGCCCGGTCTGCGGAACGGTCTCGGCGTTTTCGTCGTCGGCGAGCACCAGGGCGATGCCGGCGTCCCGTGCCATGTGGGCGAGCCGCGCTGGAGGATAGAGGGGATCGAGCGGCAGATAGGCCGCGCCAGTCTTCAGGATGGCGATAAGCCCGGCCACCAGGGCCGGGGTGCGCGCGGCGCAGATGCCGACGATCTGCCCCGGTCCGGCGCCTTCCGCCGCCAGCCGGCGGGCCAGGCGTTCCGCCGCGCGGTCCAGCGCCGCATAGGTCAGGGCGTCGTCGCCGCAGGTGACGGCGATGGCGTCCGGCCGCGCGCGGGCGGCGGCGGCGATGCGCGCGTGAACCGGTTGCACCGCCGCCGCCGGCTCGGCCGCGGCGGCGTGGGCCCGGGCCGCTGCGCGTTCCTGCCCGGTGGCGAGGCCGAAGGTGGTGAGGTCGGCGTCGCGCCCGTCCGCCAGCAGCTCCAGCGCCATCTGCAGGCGAACGGCGAGCCGTTCCACCTCGGCCGCCGGCAGGCGGGCGGCGTCATGGCTCCACAGCAGGTGTGGCGCCGTGTCGGTGATGACGGACAGGGTGAGCGGGAAGTTGGTGGCTTCCTCGCAGATCACCGGGCCGATGGAGAGCCCCGCCACCGCGCGGGCCTTCAGGGCTGCGTCCATGGGATAGTTCTCGAACACCAGGAGGCTGTCGAACAGCGCCTGCCCGCTGCGTCCGGCCCACTTCAGGATGTCCACCAGCGGCGTTCCGGCGTGGGCGGCGCGGGCGAGCGCCTCGGCCTGGACGGCCTGGAGGAAGTCGCCGGCGCGACCCGATCCCGGCACGCAGAGGAGGGCCGGCACGGTGGTGATGAAGAGCCCCAGCACGCCGTCCATGCGGTCGTCGTCCTCCGGCCGGCCGGAGAGGGTGATGCCGAAGGCGACATCCGCGCGCCCGGTCATGTGCCGCAGCACCAGCGCCCAGGCGGCCTGGAACAGGCTGCTCACGGTCACCCGCTCGGCTTTCGCCGTGGCGGCGATGCGGGTCCACAGGGCCTCGTCCAGCGGGGTCGTCAGGTGGTTGAAGCGGGTCTCGGTGGCCGTCGGCGCGGCGATCAGGGTGGGCTCCTCCAGCCGAGCGAGGCGGGAGCGCCAGAAGCGCTCGTCCGCGCCGTCGTCGCGGCGGGAGGCGAGGCGGGCGATGTGGTCGCGGAAGCGCGCGGGCGGCGGCGCCACCGGGGTGCCGGCGTAATCCGCAAACACCTCCGCCAGCAGGCGGGCCGAGCTCCAGCCGTCCAGGAGCAGGTGGTGGGCGGTCCAGATGAGCAGGTGGGCGCCATCGGCGAGAGGGGCGAGGCACAGCCGCATCAACGGCGCGTCATCGAGGGCGAAGCCGCGTTCGCGCTCGGCCGAGGCGAGGGCGTCGCGCCCGGCGGCGTCGACCGGGGCGGTCACGCGCACGGCGAACGGCACCTGCCGCCGGACGGCCTGCAGCGGCGCGCCGAGGTCGGCGGTCCACAGGAAGCCGGTGCGCAGCACGTCATGGCGGCCGACGGCGCGCGCGAAGGCGGCGGCGAAGCGGTCCGCGTCCAGCCCGGACAGGGTGACGCGGAGCTGGTTCACATAAGCGCCGCCGCCGGAGGCATCGTCGAGGGCATGGAACAGGATGCCCTGCTGGGTGGGAGTGAGCGGATAGAGGTCCTCGATCTCGCGCCAGGGCAGGCTCAGCCGGTCCAGCGCCGGTTGTGAGAGCCCGGCGAGGGGAAAGTCGCAGGGCGCCGCGCCGTCGCTCTCAAGCGCGGCGAGGCGGATAAGATCGGCGTCGATGGCGGCGGCGAGGCGGTCGATGGTCGCCGCGTCCCAGCGGGCGGCGGAGGTGGTCAGGCGCAGTTCAGCGCCGTCGCCGCGTTCCAGCGCGTCCACCGTCAGCTCGGCGCCGAGCGGCATCTCGGGGTCGGCGGAGAGGTCCATGGCCTCAACGGTGAGCAGGGCTCCGCCGCCGGCATCCACCCGGCCGAGGTGGTTGAACAGCAGGGCCGGTGGCGGGGCCTCCCCGTCCGCCACCGCGCGGCGGGCGGCGTCCTTGGTGACGAGGAGGGCGCGGCGCAGGTCGTCCTCCAGCGGCACCGCGACCGGTGCCAGCGCGGTGAACCAGCCCACGGTCTGGCTGAAGTCCGTGTCCGGCGGCAGGTCGCGCCCGTGCCGCTCGATGCCGACCGTCACCTGCGGCAGGCCGCGCAGGCGTCCGGTGGCGCGCACCACGGCGGTGAGCAGCAGGTCGTCCAGCCGCGCGTGATGGGCGAACGCCACCTGCCGCAGCGCCTCCACCCGGGCCGCGTCCACGGCAAGCCGGGTCATCCGGCGCCGGCCGAAGGTGTTGGCGCCGTCCGGGTGGTCGGCGACAAGGCGGACCACGGGCAGCGGCGGCGCGGGCTCGGGCCGGTGCGCCGCCCGCAGGGCGAAGGGGCGGGGAGCGGACCGGCGCGCGGGTGTCCGCTCCTGCTCGAGGTCGAGATAGGCGCCCTCGATCTCATCGATGAGGATGCGCCAGGACACGGCGTCGACGACCAGATGATGGGCGGTGAGCAACAGCGCCTGCCCGCCATCGGCGAGGGCGGTGAGGCGGGCGCGCAGCAGCGGCCCCCGGTCGAGGTCGAGCGTCGCTTCCATCGGCGCGAACTGGGCCGACGCCTCGGCCGCATCGCGCGCCTCGGACTGGTCGAGAAGAGGGGGTTCGCGCGGCGTTCCCGCCTCCTGCCGCCATGCTCCAGTGTCGTCGCGGGTGAAGCGCAGGTCGAACGCGGCATGGCGGGCCACCGCATCGGCCAGCGCGGCGGCGAGGCGGGGGGCGTCCAGCGCCCGGGCCGGTCGCAGCCGCAGGGTCTGGTTGAAATGGCCGGGACGCGGCGCGCTCTCCAGGAACAGGCGCTGGAGCCGGGTCAGTGGCAGGGGGCCGCGGGGTGCCTCGGGCGCGGGCGCGGCGCCTTCCGGCCGCGCGACGGCGGCGAGGCGGGCGATGGTCTGGTGCTCGAACAGATCGCGGGCGCTGAGCACCAGCCCGGCGCGACGGGCGCGGGCGACGATCTGCAGCGACAGGATGGAATCGCCGCCGAGCTCGAAGAAATTGGCGTCGACGTCGGCAAGGACGTCGGCAAGTGCCGGCAGCCGGAGCACCTCGGCCCAGATGCGGGCGAGCAGCCGTTCGGCCTCGCTGCCGGGTGGGCGGGCCTGCGCCGGCGTCGCCGGGCGCCCGGGCACCGGCAGGGCGGTGTAGTCCACCTTGCCGTTCGGGGTGAGCGGCAGCGCGTCGAGCAGCAGGATGCGGCTTGGCACCATGTGGTCGGGCAGTCTGCGGCCCAGCGCGGCGCGCAGGGCGGTGGCATCCAGGCCCGTCCCCGTCGCGTAGCCCACGAGCTGGGCCGAGGCGCCGACCTCCCGCAGGGCGACGGCGGCGGCGGCGACGCCGGGCTGGGCGGCCAGCGCCGCCTCCACCTCGCCGGGCTCGATGCGGAAGCCGCGCAGCTTGATCTGCCGGTCCGTGCGGCCGAGGTATTCCACCGTGCCGTCGGCGCGCCAGCGGGCGCGGTCGCCGGTGCGGTACATGCGGCCGCCGGGCGGGCCGAACGGATCGGGCAGGAAGCGTTCGGCGGTGGCGCCGGGCTGGCCCTGGTATCCGCGCGCCAGCCCCTCGCCGGCCACGTAGAGCTCGCCGGGCACGCCCACCGGCAGCGGATTGAGCGCGCCGTCGAGCACATAGGCCCGCCGCGCGCCGACCGCCCGGCCGATGGGGACATGCGGGGTGTCGAGGAGGGTGCCGGCGGGCACCTTCCAGGCGAGCGGCGAGATCACGGCCTCGGTGGGGCCGTAGCCGTTGATGAGAAGGCGCGGCTTCAGGGCGGCGGCGATGCGGGCGAAGCTCGCCGCGGTCATGGCCTCGCCGCCGAAGGAGTAGATGTCCACGCCCGGCGCCACGCCGCGTGCGGCGGCGGCGTCCGCCAGGGCGTCGAGATAGGCCGGGGGGAAGCCGCCATGGGTCGCCTGTTCCCGGGCCAGGGTGTCGAGGGTGTCGGCGGTGGCCCAGGGGGTGGCGTCGGTGAGGATGATGGCGCCGCCGTGGATGAGCGGCACCATCCAGCGCTCGTGGGCGCCGTCGAAGCTCATGGAGAGGAAATGCAGCTCACGCGTGCGGGGCGAGGTTTCATAAAGCGCGCCGGTGGCGCGGCAGTGCATCGACAGCGCGCCGTGCGCCACCATCACGCCCTTCGGCCGTCCGGTGGAGCCGGAGGTGTAGATCACATAGGCGAGCTGAGCGGGGTCGATCCTCAGGTTCGGCGGCGTGTCCGGCTGGCCGGACAGGTCGAGCCGCTCGGGGTCGATGCGCGGCCAGCCCGGCGCGATCCCGTCCCGCGCCAGCACCAGGCGGACGCCGGCGTCGTCGAGCACATGGGCGACGCGCGCGGCGGGGTGGTTCGGGTCGAACGGCACGAAGGCGCCTCCCGCCTTCCACACCGCCAGCAGGGCGGCGATGAATCCGGGTCCGCGTGGCAGGCCGACGCCCACCCGCGTCTCCGCCCCCACGCCGCGCGCCAGGAGCACATGGGCGAGGCGGTTCGCCGCCGCCTCGATCTCCGCGAAGGACTGGCGGGCCGCGCCGCAGATGACCGCCGGCGCGCGTGGGTTCAACGCCGCCTGATGGGCGATCAGCGCCGGCACCGGCAGGTCGGGCAGGGTGCCGTTGTCCGGCCAGGGCGCGGCGCATGCGGCGAACGCGCGGGCCTCCACCAGCGGCAGGGCATCGAGCCGGGAGCCCGGCGCGGCGACGGCGGCGCGGGCGAGGGTCACGAAGGCGTCGGCCAGGCGGCGGACGGTGTCGGGGGTGTACAGGTCGAGCGCGTAGCCGAACGCCAGGGCAAGGCCGCCGTCCGCCATTTCCGCGCTTTCGAGCGCCAGGTCGAACTGTTGCCCGCCGCTGTCGCGGGTGGAGGCCGTGAGGCCCGCCGCGGCGCGGCGCGGCAGGTGCGTGTAGAGGATCTGGAACAGGGGATGCCGGCTGAGGCTGCGTGCCGTGCCGAGGGCGTCGACGATGCGTTCCAGCGGCACGTGCTGGCGCGCCTGCGCTTCCACCACGGCGTCCCGCGCGCGGCTCAGGATCTCGCTGAAGGCGGCGGCGCCTTCCACCTGGAGGCGGACCGGCAGGGTGTTCACGAACAGGCCCATGGTGCGGTGGGTGTCCGCGGCGTCACGGTTGGCGAAGGCCAGTCCGACGCTCAGGTCCTCGGCGTCCGAGAGGCGGTGGATCAGGATGTCGAGCAGCGCCAGCAGGGCCATGGGCAGGGTGGCGTCGTTACCGGCGGCCAGCGCGCGCAGCGCTGCCGTCAGCTCCGGGTCGAGGGTGATGTCGAGCCGCCCGCCGCGATGGCTCGCCCGGGCCGGTCGCGCGGCGTCGGCGGGCAGGGTGGTGAGCGCCGGGGCATCCGCCAGGCGCGCGGTCCAGAAGGCGAGGTCGGCGGTGTCGGCTTCGGCCCGGGCCGTCCGGCGGGCGTGGTCGAGGCCGGAGCCGGCGGGCGGCAGGGCGGCCGGTCGGCCGGCGGCGTGCGCCGCATAGGCGACGGCGAGGTCCGCGCACAGCAGGTCCAGGGACCAGCCGTCGCAGATCAGGTGGTGGACGGTGACCAGAAGCTCGTCGCGCCCGCCCGGCCGGCGGACCAGCAGGGCCCGCGCCAGCGGGGCGCGGGCGAGGTCGAAGGGGGCTTCCGCCTGGGCGCGCGCCAGGGCGGCGTGGCGGCTGCCGTCCGCGTCGTCGCGCAGGTCGGCCACCGCGAGCGGGAGGGTGGCAGGCTGCTCCTCCTGCACCGCGTCGCCGGTTTCGGTGCGCCGGAATGCGGTGCGCAGCGCGTCGTGGTGGGCGACGAGGTCGCCGAGCGCGGCGGCCAGGGCCGCCTCGTCCACCGGAGCGTCGAAGCGCAGGCTCCCGGCCACGTGACAGGCGGCGCGGGCGGTCTCGTCCGGGGCGACCTCGGCCAGGAACCACATGCGCCGCTGTGCCGGGGTGAGCGGGGCCGGGCCGTCGTGCGCAACGGCGGGCGCCGCGCGGACGGTGGCCTCCGCCGGCAGCGCGTCGATGGCGGCGGCGAGCGCGCCGAGCCGGGGATGGCGGAACAGCAGCGCCGCCGGCACCTCGCGCCCCAGCCGGGCGGCAAGGCCGGCGCGCACCCGCATGGCTTCCACTGAATTGCCGCCGAGGGCGAAGAAGTGGCTGCCGGGCGTGATGTCCGCGCGCCCGAGCACTTCTGCCCAGACGGCGGCGAGGGCGTCCGCCGTGGTGCTCTCGCCCGCCGCCGGTCCGGGTGGGGGTGTCGGCGCGCCCGTGTCGTCGCCGGGCGTGTCCAGCACCCCGTCGCGCACGATGGCGTAGGCGTCGAGGGTGCCGTCGAGATAGCCGCGCGCCACCGCGCTGCGCTGGAGCTTGCCGCTGGAGGTGCGCGGCAGGGCGCCGGGCTCCAGCAGCACCACCACCCGTGCCGGCTCGAGCACGGCGTCGCCCACCACCTCCGATACCAGCGCGGCGATGGCCTGCGCCGTCACCGTTTTGCGGGTGCGGCGGGAGATTTCCACGGCGATGCCGATGCCTTCGCCATCGTCGAAGCTCACCGGAAAGGCGGCGATGCGGCCCTGCCGGACCAGGTCCACCTCCCGCTCCACCGCCTCCTCGATGTCGTGGGGATAGAGGTTCTGGCCGCGGACGATGATGAGGTCCTTGGCCCGTCCGGCCAGGTGGAGGGCGCCATCGGCGAGGAAGCCGAGGTCGCCGGTGCGCAGCACCCGCCGGCCCTCGTGCAGGGGGAAGGTGACCGCGGTGGCGGCCGGATTGTTCCAATAGCCCTGGGCGATGCTGGGGCCGAACGCGATCACCTCGCCCACGCGGCCCTCGGGCAGTTCGCGCCCGCTCGCCGGGTCGAGGATGCGCACGCCGTGGCCGTCGGCGGGCGTGCCGCAGGCGACCACCCGCACCGCCGCCGCTCCGGTCGCCGGCACGGCCTCCCCGGCGGCGAGGCGAGCGGCATCGAAGCCGGGCGCGGCCAGCCCGGCGCCCCGGCGCTGGGCAGTGACGAACAGCGTCGCCTCGGCGAGGCCGTAGCAGGGGTGCACGGCGGCGGGGGAGAAGCCCAGCGGCGCGAAGCGCGCGGCGAAGGCCTCCATGGTGGCCGCACGCACCGGTTCCGAGCCGGAGAACGCCACGTTCCAGCACGACAGGTCGACCCCGTCGAGCTGGGCTGGGTCGATGCGCTCCACGCACATGCGATAGGCGAAGTCGGGGCCGCCGGAAACGGCGGCGCGAAAGCGCGAGATGGCCTGCAGCCAGCGCACCGGCCGCCCGAGGAAATGGCGCGGCGACATGAGCACGCAGGTGGCGCCGTTGACCAGCGGCTGCAAAAGCCCGCCGATCAGCCCCATGTCGTGGTAGAGCGGCAGCCAGCTCAGGATGGTCTCGTCGCGGGCGATGGAAAAGCCGGCGCGGATGGCATGCTCGTTCGCCATCAGGTTGGCGTGGCTCACCATCACGCCCTTGGGGGTGGAGGTGGAGCCCGACGTGTATTGCAGGAAGGCGATGTCGGAGCCGTGGGGCCGGTGCCCGCGCCAGCCGGCGGCCTCCGCGTCGGCCACGTCGTCGACCGCCACCACCAGGGCGCGCTCTGGCCCGCCGGCGAGGGGGGCGGCGCCGGCGCGGTCGGCGGCGTGGACGAGGACGAGCGCCGCCCCGCAGTCACGCGCCATGGCGGCGAGCCGGGCCTGATGCTGGGGCCGGCTGGGGTCCGGCGGAAAGGCCGGCACGGCGATGAGCCCCGCCTGCAGGCAACCGAGGAAGGAGGCCACGTAGTCGAGCCCGGTGTCGAGCAGCAGCAGCACGCGCGCGCCTGGCGCGGCCATGGCGCCCAGGCGGGCCGCGAAGGCGCGGGCCCGCAGGTCCAGGGCGGCGTAGCTCACGGCGCATTCGCCCGCGCGCGGATCGTCGAGCAACCGCAGCGCGATGCGCTCGCCCTGGCTGGCGGCGAGGGCGCGCAGGTGGGTCGCCACGTCCTCCGGCGAGGTGGCGGCGGGGGGCGGCGCGAGCGGGTTCACCGGTCAGCTCCTCCGGCCGCTTCCGCGTCGCCGGCGGCGAGGGCGCGGCGCAGGCTCAAGGGCAGCATGTCGGTCCACACATGCTCGATATGGTCGAGGCAGGCGGCCTTGGTGCCGGTGAAGCCGATTTCGTTCCAGCCGGCGGGAACCGGCCGGCCGAGCGGCCAGATGGAGTGGATGTCTTCCGCGTTCCGCACCACGCGGAACACCGCGTTCTCATCGTCGAAAGCCATGGCAGCCTGTGTGAGCGCACGCGGCGCGAAGGGCCCGGCGCCCTGCCTTCGGGGTGGGCGCGCCCGGCGAGATGGATGTCTTTCACCAAGACGAATGCGGTGGCGCGAAATTTAGGACGCGCGGCGCGCAAGCGGCGGGTCTCAGGCGACGCCGCGCCGGTCCGCTCCGGCCGGCAGGTCGGCGGTGATGCGGCCGTTTTCCATGTGCACGATGCGGTCGCCGCAGTCGAAATAGCGGTCGTCATGGGAGATCACGAGCACGCTCTTGCCCAGCGCCTTCAGCTCCGGCAGCAGTTCGCGGTAGAACACTGTCTTGAAAGCGGGGTCCTGATCCGCCGCCCATTCGTCGAACACCAGGAACGGGCGGTCCTCCAGCACAGCCGCCACCAAAGCGAGGCGCTTGCGCTGGCCGGTGGAGAGATCGCGGGTCGAGAAACGCCCGTCCGCGACGCTCACCTTGTGGGCGAGGGCGAGGCGGGAGACCAGCCGATTGGCGCGGGCGTCCAGATCCGGCGCGCCGGCGAGGCCGACCAGGCTCTCGAACAGGTGGAAGTCGCCGAACACGGCGGAGAACAGCCGGCGCTGGGCGCCGCGGGCGGAGTCCTCCACCGGCTTGCCGTTCAGCAGCACCTGGCCGCCTTCCGGCGCGTAGAGGCCGGTGACCAGCTTGGCCAGGGTGGTCTTGCCGGAGCCGTTGCCGCCCACCAGGAACACGATCTCGCCGGGCCGGAAGGCGAGGTCCACCGGGCCGAGGCGGAACATCTCCGATGTGCGCTCGTCCCAATAGGCGTGGGTCACGCCTGCCAGGGCCAGGCTGGCGAAGGGCAGGGGCGGGGCGGGCGCGTCGGTGCCGGCGGCGAGCGCGGCCTCGGTCTCGGCCAGCCGGCGGCCGGCGACGCGGGCGAGGGCGAGGCGGGGCAGGTCCTCCAGCACGGCGGCGAGCGGCCCCACCAGATAGAGCAGCACCACCGCGTAGCCGGTCGCCACCGCGCCGCCGCCGCTGAACACGAACAGCACCAGCCCGATGAAGCCGAAGATGATGAGGCTGCCCCAGGCCGAGCCCAGGGCCAGCAGGGTCATGCCGTGGGTGCGGGCGCGCCGCACGCTTTCGATGGTGGCGCCGAGGTGGCGGGCGCGGAAGTCGGCTGCCTTCTCGCGATTCAGCTTCAGTTCCTTGGTGCCCAGCACCAGGGCCGAAAGGTGGGCGAACAGCGCGTCCTGCCGCCCGCCGGCATGTTCCAGGTGGTGCCGCGCGCGGCCGCTTGCCAGCATATAGCCGCCGACGCCCACCGCCATCAGGCCCAGGGCGCCGAGGAACAGGGCCGGGGAGAGCCAGGCGAGATAGCCGAGGCAGCCGGAGATGGCCACCGTGTTGGTCAGCAGGACCGGCAGGCGCACCACCATCGTGGCGATGGTGAAGACGTCGTCGGTGAGCAGGGCCTGGATGCGGGCCGCGCCGACCTGCTCCACCGCCCGCAGCGGCGCCGCCTCCACGGTGTCGCAGATGCGGGCGCGCAGCCGCGCCAGCACATCCTGGCCGAGCCGGCCGAACAGGATGCCGGAGGCGGTCTGCAGCACCACCATCGCTGTCGCGACGCCGGCGAAGGCGAGGCCGAGCCGCAGGAGGACTTCACCCTCCGACACCAGTGCGAGATTGATGAGAACGACCAGCGCCACCGCCGTGGCGCCGCTGACGAGGCTGGTGGCCGTGGCGGCGGCGAAAGCCGCCGGGTTCTGGGCGAACACCAGGGCGTGAAGAGCGCGCTCGCGCGCCGATGGCGCGTCGGCATCGGCGGGGCGGCGCGCGGAGGCGGGGCGCTCCATGGTGTGTGCTGCTCCTTGCGGGTCGTCGAGGCGGCCCGGACAGGCCGGGGCTCGATGCTTGAGACGACGGCCGCGCCGGGAAATTTAGGGGGGCGGAGGCCTTTTCTCGGCCGACGGCGGAAAGCACGGCCACACGGCTAAATCGGCGCCGGGCCACTTCGTCTTAGTCACCGAACACGGGATCGGGACGCGAGGGAGTGGACGTCATGCCGGCCAGGGATATGTCCGCGATGCGAGCTGCCGTGACGACGGCGCCCCCGGTGGCGCCCTCCGGATGGCCTGGGACGGGGGACGTGGCCTTCACCCCGCGCGCCGGCGGCGGCGTGGCCGAGGACGGCGCCGGGTCACGGCTGGCCATCTTCGCCGAGGGGGAGGGGGTGGCGCTCGCCGAGCTGCGCGCGGCCGACCCCGCCATGGGGCGCCGGCTGCTGCTGCGGGCGCTGGAGGCGGTGACGGCGACCCGCCCGGCGCCGACGCCGCTGCGGCTCGATGGCCTGAACGCGGCGGGAGAGGCGGGGGCAGCGCTGGGCGGCTGGCTGGTCGCGGAAGGTCTCGCCGCCGCCGCCGGCTCCGGGCACCATGTGTTTCCCGAGGCGCTGTGGCAGCGGCCGGACCTGTGGCTCCCGCAGGCGCGCGCGCCGTTTCCCCAGCGCTTCGCGCTGACCGGGGGGCGGCGCCATCCGGTGCGGCCGCGCAAGCCCGAGGGCGTGGTCTATGCCCGGCACATTCCCTGGCTGGACGCGCGGTTCGAGCTGCGCGGCGTGGACATCGCCGCCGACCTGCAGCGCTTCAATCGCTGGATGAATGACCCGCGCGTGGCCGCCATCTGGGACGAGGCCGGCGATCTCGGGCGCCACCGCGCCTATCTCGAAGCCCTGGCCACCGATCCGCACATCCTGCCCCTGATCGGCGCGGTGGACGGGGTGCCCTTCGCCTATTTCGAGGTCTACTGGGCCAAGGAGAACCGCATCGCGCCCTTCTACGAGGCTGGCGACCATGATCGCGGCTGGCATGTGCTGGTGGGGGAGGACGGGTTTCGCGGCCGGGCCTATGTGGCCACCTGGCTGCCGAGCCTGATGCACTACATCTTCCTGGACGATCCGCGCACCACCCGCGTCGTCGGCGAGCCACGGGCCGACCACCACCAGCAGCTGCGCAACCTGGACCGCTCGGGCTTCGCGCGCGTGTCGAGCTTCGATTTTCCGCACAAGCGGGCGGCGCTGGTGATGCTGACGCGCGAGCGCTTTTTTGGCGATCGCCTGTGGGTGCCCGACGGCGCTCCGCCGCGGGCCGCGCCCCCGCCCGGCACGGTGTGACCCACGCCCCGGTTATTGGTTCCCCATTCTCGTCTCGCCCCTGCAGGACTTGCACCATGAGCTTCAATGAGAGCCGCCATTCGCATGCCCCCGCGCGCGCCGCCGGCCCGCGGTCGGAGACGGACGCAGAGGTCCACGATCTCATCGGCGTCGGCTTCGGGCCCTCCAACCTCGCCATCGCCATCGCCTTGCGCGGCCTGGGCGACACCGGCCTGTCCACCCATTTCGTGGAGAAGCAGCCGCGCTTCGTGTGGCACGGCGGCATGCTGCTGCCGGGCAGCGACATGCAGATCTCCTTCCTCAAGGACCTGGCGCTGCCGCGCGACCCCTCCAGCCCCTTCACCTTCCTGGCGTACCTGCACGAGAAGGGGCGGCTGATGGACTTCATCAACCAGAAGACGTTCTTTCCGAGCCGGGTGGAGTTCAACGATTATCTCGGCTGGGCGGCGGAGCGGTTCGCGTCGTGCGTCAGCTATGGCGAGGAGGTGGTGGCGCTGGAGCCGGAGGTGAGCGGCGGCGCGGTGGACACGGTGCGGGTGGTTTCGCGCGGGCCCGAGGGGCGCACCCGGGTGCGGCGGGCGCGCAACCTGGCGCTCGCCACCGGCGGCGCCCCGCGCGTGCCGGAGCTGTTCGCGCCCCTGCGGGAGGCGGCACGGGTGTTCCATTCGTCCGCTTATCTCGCCCGGATCGACGGCCTCGGCCTGGAGCGGCATCCGGCACCACGCATCGCGGTGGTGGGCGCGGCGCAGAGCGCGGCAGAGATTTTCCTGGATCTCACCAGCCGCTTCCCCCATGGGCGGGTGGACATGATCGTGCGCGGGCATGCGCTGCGCCCGTCCGACGACACGCCCTTCGTCAACGAGATCTTCCACCCTGAATTCACTGATTTCATCTTCCGCCAGAGCGAGCCGCGCCGCCGGGCGCTGATCGCCGACTTCAAGAGCACCAATTATTCCGTGGTGGATGCCGACCTGATCGATCGCATCTACGCCATTCTGTATCAGCAGCGGGTGACCGGCGATGAGCGCCACCAGGTGCGCCGCCTGACCACGGTGACCCAGGCCCGGGTGAGCCGGGACGAGGCGGCGGGCGCCGCCGACGCGGGGGCGATCGTGCTGGACCTCTCCATCGGCCCGGACGGCGTCGCCGGCCGCGAGACCTATGACGCGGTGGTGCTGGCCACCGGCTATGGGCGCGATGGCGGCCGGGCGCTGCTGAGCGGCATCGAGCCTTATGTCACCATCGGCGCGGTGGGGCGCGACTACCGGCTGGCGAGCGTTCCCGAGTTCCATCCGGCGGTGTTCATCCAGGGCACCAACGAGGGCAGCCACGGACTGTCCGATACGCTGCTGTCGGTGTTGGCTGGCCGTGGCCAGGAGATCGCCGACGCGCTCATCGCCGCGTGCGCGGCGGCGGAGGTGAGGGGCGAGGCCCGGGTACTGCGCCAGGCGGCGCGGATGTGAGGCCGATGCCGCCGCCGCGCCTGGTGCTGCTTCCCCATGCCGGCGGGGCGGCCGGCGCCCTGCCGTGGCGCGCCCTGCTGCCGCGCGACTGGGCGGAGCGGGTGATCGACCTGGAGCTGCCGGGGCGCGGCCGGCGCTTCGGGGTGCCGTTCGCGGCCAGTCTCCGTTCCCTCGCCGAGGAACTGGCGGCCAGCATCCATGCCGTGTCGGGGGCGGAGCCGGTGTTGCTCCAGGGGCATTCCATGGGCGCGCTCATCGCCTATGAAACCGCCCGGGCGCTGCTCGACCGGGGCGTCGCGGTGGCCGGCCTTGTCCTGTCCGGGCGGGCCGCTCCCCATTGGCCGGCGGTCGGCGCCGGCCGTCCGCGCCATCTGCGCAGCGACGCGGAACTGGTGGCGGAGCTGCGCCGCCTCGGCGGCACGCCCGCCGCGGTGCTGGCGGAGCCGGATCTTCTTGAGCTGATGCTGCCGGTGCTGCGCGCCGATTTCAAGCTGGTGGAGACCTATCGGTGGGTGCCGGGGCCGGCCTTGCCGCTACCGGCGGTGGTGGTCGGCGGCGTCGACGATCCCGCGACCCCGCCGGAGAGCCTTGCCGCCTGGGGCGAGGCGCTGCGCGGGCCGGTGCGGGTGGAGCGCTGGGCCGGGGGTCACTTTTTCGCCCACCACGCTCCACGACGCTATGCGGAGCTGATCCAGCGCCACGCAGAGGCGGTGGCCGCCGCCGCCGCCGGGGGCCCGGCGTGATCGACCCGCTCGACGCCACACGTCGCCTCGATGCGTTCGTCGCCGCTTCGGTCTCCTCCGATGGCGGGGCGGTGGTGGCGGCGCCGGCGGCGTGGGTGAACGCGGTGCTGGCGCCCGGGCGATGGCTGCCGGCCTGCGAGCGCGCGCGCATCATGCGCCACCTGCATGCCGAGGACCGCGCCGCGCGGCTCGCTGCCTGGGGCCTGGCGCGGCGGATGATCGGGCACCTCACCGGACGCCCGGCGGCGACGCTGGAGATGGTCCGCGACGCTAACGGCCGGCCGCGGGTGGCGGGCGCTGCGATGCTCGATTTCAACCTCAGCCACGGGGCGGGCTGGGTGGCGGTGGGGCTGACGGGCGGGGCGCGGATCGGGGTGGATGTGGATGGCGCGCGCGCCGTCGGCGTGTGGGACGAACTGGCCCCGGCTGTTCTGGCAGAGGACGCCCGCGCCCGCTGGCGCGCTCTGGAGCCGGAAGTCCGCGCGCGGGCCGCTTTGGCCCTTTGGTGTGTGAAGGAGGCGGTCCTGAAGGCGACGGGAGAAGGGCTGGCCGGCGACCCGCGCACCGTGCCGGCCCCTGCGCCGGGAACCTGCGGCGGCCTGATGCGTGGCGGCCGGGACTATATGGCGGGGTCGGCGGCGCTTGGCGTGGCGCATTGTCTCGGTTTTGCGGTCGCCGCCCCGGTGCCCCCCCGGCTGCTGGTCTGGAGCGATGCGCGCCCGGCGGACCGGGCGTGACGCAGGACAGGATTGGGGGCGCGGTGGCGGGCGGGGCGGCGGCGTGTTCACCCCGGCGTGTTCACCCGGCGCGGTCATCCGGCGCGCACATGGTCGGCGAACGTCGTCATGTCGCCCTTGAGGGTTTCGATCTGCTGCATCAGGCGCGTCGCCGAGGCCAGCAGCCGGCCGGCGGCCGCATTGGATTGCACCACCGCCCCGGCCACCTCGGACATGCCGCGCGCCACCTGCATCGTCCCCTGGGAGGCGTCGCCGACATTGCGCGCGATATCCGCCGTCGCCGTTTCCTGCTGCTGGACCGTGGCGGCGATGGCGCCGGTGACCGAGCCGATGGCGCCGATGGTGCCGACGATGCCCTCAATGGTCATAAGGGCGTCCCGGGTGTCATGCTGAACCGCCTCGATCTGCGCCCGGATCTCGGCGGTGGCCTTGCTGGTCTGCGCCGCCAGCTGCTTGACTTCGTCGGCGACCACTGAAAACCCCCGCCCCGCCGCTCCCGCATGGGCGGCCTCGATGGTGGCGTTGAGCGCCAGCAGGTTGGTCTTGCCGGCGATGCGGCTGATCAGGCCGACGATACCGCCGATCTGGTCCACCGCCTTGGCCAGGGTGCGGACCTTGAGGCTGGCTGTTCCGGCATCCGCGACGGCGTCGGCGGCGACACCGGCGGAGCGCGTCACCTGGTGCCCGATGTCCTGCACCGACGCGGACAACGTCTCGGCGGCGGCGGCCGCCGTGGCCACATTGCCGGAGGCGCGTCCCGACGCGTCCGCCACCGCCTGCGCCTGCTGCGTGGTCTGCTGCGCGAACGCGGTCATGCCCTGGGCGGTGGCATGCAGTTCCGCCACGGACGAGGAGACCACCGACACCACCGCGCCCACCGAGGTCTCGAACGACACTGCCAGGCGGTCGAGGGTGGCGCGCCGGTCGCGCCGGCCCGCCTGCAGGTAGACATCGAGGGCCAGCTCCATGTCGAGCATGGCGGCGCGGATGACCGCCGCCTGCAGCCGGATCGTGCGATCGCCGGCCCGCCGATCGGTGAAGGCGCCGCGCGCCGCGCCGATGGCCGTCACCGCGTGGGAAATGAGGAAGCTGTAGCCGCCGATGTACCAGCGCGGCTCCAGCCCCAGCTTGTGGTGCATCTCGCCGATGCGCATGACGGAGGCTTCGTATTCATTGTCGAAGCGTCCGTCGAGGATGACGCTCCAGTGCTTCAGCTGTAGCGTCTTGGCGCGGGCCATGGCCTCACCATGGCCGAACAGGCGCCGTGTCTCGGGCGTGCGCGCCAGATGCGCGTAGAAGGCGTCGAGCACGCTGTCCAGAATGTCCATGATGGTCGTCTTCGACGACCGCAGCAGGCGGAGCGTGTCGTCGTCAAGCAGGTTGAAGCTCAGTCTGTCCATGCGTCGTGGCATCCCGGCCCGGTCAGGAACGTCGTCGCCGCCTGCGGCCGTGTACCCGGGCTCGCCGTGTGGGGCGCGCGTCTCCCGGTTTCCCCGGCGCGGGGCGAGATCGCGGTGTCCGCACACGGCGCGTTCGAGGTGTCCGACTCCGGCGGCCCCGTGAGAACACCGCCCTAAGCAACAACCGGACCTGTCCGGGCGGGCGCCCCAGCAGCGGCGGGCGGCCCTCGCCTGCGCCGCCGCGTGGCCCTCGCCGGGGCGCGGGTGAAAGATGCAGCCGGGACAAGGGGCTGGGGCAGGCGATGGCGGACCGAGGGCGCGCAGTCGGGCCCCGGCCGGCCGGTGGGCACCCGCCAGCGGCGATACGCCAGCCGTACATCCGCGAACAGGAGCCGCTCACCTTCGTACGCTTGCGTGAGCTGGGCCGCCGCGCGTGGAGGTCCTCCCCGCGCGGCTTCCGGCCCGCGTCATGGCCGCCGCGCGTGCCGGGCGGGGCCGTGTCACGTGTTCGCCGGGCCGGTCCTAACGCTCGCTCTTCGGCGGGAAATGCCACTTCCCGTCGCGGATCGGCAGGAAAGCGCCGTCGTCGATGCCCACCTCGCCGGCGACGAGGGTGTTCGTGAGCGCGTTGAGGGACGCCAGGAGGGCGCGGTTGGTCTTCGGGTCCGTGGCGAGATTGTGCATCTCGTCCGGGTCCTCCTGAAGGTCGTAGAGCTCCACGTCGTTCCTGGCGAACAGCGCGTCCAGGGTCGTCGGCGTGTTGAAGGCGGTCTGCCCGAAATAGCGGGAGAAGCGGTAGCGCCCGTCGAAAATGCTGCGGATGCCGACGCGCTCGGCGAAGTCCGGGTCGTTCTTCAGGAAGGTCTGGATCTTGTCGGCGTTGGTGACCTTGCCGGAGAACATGAAATGGGCGAAATGCTCGGCCCATGTCACGTCCTGATAGGACAGCATGTTGTAGTTGAACAGCGCGGCCGGCCTGACGGCATCGACCTTCGCGTTCGCGCCGGCCTTGAGCAGCCCCGAGAAGTCGCGTCCCTTCAGGCCGCTGGCGGCCTTCGCCCGCGCGGACTCCGGGGCGCCGGTGAGGGCGATCAGCGTGGGCGCGAGATCGAGCTGCGACGTGATGGCCGGGCAGGTCACGCCGCCCGGATAGGCCGGGTGGTGGATGATGAGCGGAACGTGGTTCTGCTCCTTGTAGGCGCAGTTGCCCTTGCCGCGCATCTGATGGTGGCCGCCGAGCTCGCCGTGGTCCGCATTGAACACCACGATGGTGTTCTCATGCATGTTGTTGGCCTCGAGCGCCTTCAGGACATGCAGGATCTGCCGGTCGCAGTCGCGGATGCAATTGTAGTAGTAGTTCCGCAGGACATGCCAGCGGCGGTCCTCGTCGGGCCACGGCCCCACCATCATGTCCTGGATCGATTGGTAGATCGCGTGGGCCTTCGGCCGCCCGGGCGCGTCCAGCTTCTGGCTGCGGCTGGCCGGCAGCGGCAGGTCGTCCCAGCGCGCCTGGTAGAGCTGGTCGTCGGGAGTCGGGAAAATGGGAATGGCCGGGTCCTTGCCCTGGACCACCTGGCCGGGAAGATCGGAATTGATGTACATCACATCGTGAGGATTGACGAAATTGACCGCCAGGAACCATGGCTGGCCTTTCGCCCGCAGCGCCTCGCCCTCGCGCCGCATCCAGCTCGCCGCCCGGTCGGCCGTGAAGCCGTCGAACGAATAGCCGCCGAGGCCGCTGTCGATGAGATCGCCGAGGCCGAAGAAATCGTCGAACCCGTAGCTTTCGATGATCTTGCGATAGTCCGCCATGGGCGCCTCGATGGCGTCCTTGGTCTGGTCGAGATTGGCGCTGAGGTGCCATTTGCCCTGGTAGGCGGCGTGATAGCCCAGCTCCTGCATCCGGTGGCCGATCGTCTTGATGGACGTCGACATGTCCGGCTGCCAGAGATAATTGAGGTTGTCGAACACCCCGGAATGCTGGATGTGCGCACCGGTGTAGATGACGGACCGGGCCGGCGAGCACACGCAGGACGCCGACTGGTGGTTGGCGAAGGTGATGCCCCGGGCCTTCAGCAGTTCCCGCGCGGGCACGGGAAACGGCCACTTGGGAAAGAAGTGCTCCTGATCGACCAGGATGAAAAGAATGTTGTAGCCGGCGGGCGGGGCGGCCGGCGCCTGGAGGGGCGGCGCGGTCGCGGCCTGTGTGGTCGCGGTTTGGGCGGTCGCGCGGCCGGGAAGCAGATTGGCGCCGAGCAGGGTCGCCGTGCCCGTTCCCAGCAGGTCGCGGCGGGAGAGGCCGCCGCGCTGTTCTGTGTCAGCCATGGGATGTGACCTCCGCGACGGTGGCGCCGGTCGTCTGGCGCGCTAAGGGATTAAGATCCGGTCCCGGAAACGGGGGGAGCTGGAAACGCGGGCCCGCAAGCCGCGGCCCTGGAAAACGCGGGCCTGGAAAACGCGGGCCTGGAAACGCCCGCGCGCCGGCCGGGCGCGCGGGGGAGGGCTCGTTGGTCGGCGGATCAGGCTTCGTGGCGAATCTTGCCGTTCATCATGGTCATCATCACCGCCGCCTTGTGGATGTCGTGGGGATCGCCGTCGAGGATGTTCCGGTCGAGAATGATCATGTCGGCGAGCTTGCCGACCTCCAGCGATCCCACCTTGTCGTCCATCCGGATCTGGTAGGCCGCGCCCAGCGTGTTGGCATGGATGGCCTGGGCCACCGTCAGGCGCTCGTCTTCCGGCTTCAACACCGGCGCGTCGGGCCGGCCCACCAGCTGGCGGGTCACGCCAACCTCGATGGAATCCAGCGGCCGGTAGGTGGAGAAGTAGCCGGCCGCCGGCCAGTCGGTGCCGAAAGACACCCGCCCGCCGGACTTGAGCACGGTCTGGGTGCGATACATGCGGCTCGCGCGTTCGGGCCCATAGCGTTCCAGCATGTTCTGCAGGGTGTCGGGATCGGCGGACGACCAGTTGGCGGAGAACTGGGCGGTGACGCCGAGCTTGCCGAAGCGCGGGTTGTCGCTGTCCGCCACATAGACGAGATGGGCGATGGCGTGGCGCCGGTCGCGCGGCGGGTTGGCCGCGATGGCCTGCTCGATGGCATCAAGGGCCACCCGCGCGGTGCGCTCGCCGCAGGCGTGCACGTGCACGTCGAAGCCGGCGGCGTCCACCTGGCCGATGAGCTGGTGCCATTCCTCCACCGTGAAGGGGGAGCCGCCGGTGGAATCGGGCTTGTCGGCATAGGGCTCCAGCAGCCAGGCGGTGTAGCCGCCCTGGGAGCCGTCGCCCACGATCTTCACCACATTGACCTGCACCAGCTCGCTCGACACCCGCCGGCGGACGTCGATCAGCCCCGCCACGGCGGTGTCGATGGGCAGCGATTTCACGGCATAGGAGGCGACGACGCGGAACGGCAGCACGTCACGTTTCTCCGCATCCGCATAGAGGGCGATCATGGCGCCCTGGTCGTCGCCCACGGGCGGCACGCCCGCGTCGAACACCGAGGTGATGCCGGCGGCGGCGGCCTTGGGCAGCCAGCCTTCCATGAGCTTGCCCAGGGCTGCGGTGGAGATGGGCTCGATGGCGTTGACCAGAGAGAGCACCGCGTTCGTCTCCAGCACATAGCCGGTGGGGTCGCCCTTCTGGTCGCGGGCGTAATAGCTGAAGCGCGGAATGGGGTCCGGCGTGTCGCGGGCGACGCCGGCCATCTCCAGCGCCTTGCTGTTGGCCCACAGGCTGTGGGCGTCGATGGCGAAGAAGAAGGCCGGACGGTCGGGCACGATGCGGTCGAGCTCGGCCCGGTTCGGCCCCTCGGGCGGGAACATGTCCACCCGCCAGCCGAAGCCGCGCACCGGGCCGGTGGGGTTCTCCTTCGCATAACGCGCGATGGCCGCCAGGGCGTCCTCGCGGGTCGGCAGCTGGAGGTCGAGGCCGGAGGTCAGGAACGCGCCGAGGAAGGGATGGGTGTGGCCCTCGACGAACCCCGGCATCAGCAGGCGGCCCTTGAGGTCGACGATGCGCGTGGCCGGCCCCGCCAGCGCCAGGGCGCCAGCCTCGTCGCCCACATGGACGATGGTCTTGCCGGTGACGGCCACCGCCTTCGCCCAGGGCGCCGGGCCGGCGACGGTATAGATGGCCCCGTTGCGGAAGATGAAGTCGGCCGGAGCGCCGGCGGCGGCGCGCTTGGCATCCTTTTCGGCTTCCAGCCCGAATGCGGCCGTGGCGCTGAACAGCGGGGCGGCCGCGGCGGCGGCCGTCAGGCCGGCGCTGGCGCGCAGCACCGCCCGGCGGCTCGGCCCGCTGCCGCTCCTGGCATCGCCCTCTTCCCGGCGGATGCCGAACGCCGCGAAATGGGGAGCCCACTGACACGCGATACACATCCGCTCTCTCCATCGCTGGGCGCCGGCTCCGCCGCACGAAGGGGCGGATGGACGCGGTTCGCCTTCATTACTCGCAAATAATCGCACCTGGGGGCAGGCCCCGCGGACAGCGACACACAGGGGAGCGACGCCGGCGGCTTCGATCCCCCCGCCCGGTGGCGCCGGCCTCAGTCGGCCGTGGGCCGGCCCGGCGCGCGCGGGGCGTCCGCGATCGCATGCCGTCCGCCTCCGATGGCGAGAATGCCCGACAGGGCCCGAGAGTAATCGAGTACCATTCCGGGTGTCCAGGCCATCCAGGCGGCGCGCCGCCGCATCAGGCCGGCGATCCACAGCTCGGGCAGGCTGAGCAGGCGCAGCAGGAACAACAGGGACGCGGCCTCCCGCGCGAACCGGCCTTCGAGGCCGGCATCCAGGGCCATGGCCACGGCGCTGGAGCAGTTGCGATAGGTCAGGTTGTAGGTGGAATCCTGCCGGTAGGCGTTCCAGAAGCGCCGGAGCGTGGTGCCGTTGACGCCCGTGAGGTGCACCTGCATGGTGGAGGGACACCATTCCGCGCTCTCGGCCGCATAGTTGGGCTTGAACGTGCCGGGCACGTCGTTTTCCAATGTGGCGCGCAGCACGCGGGCGAACTGCTCCGGCGAGCGGTCGATCTCCACCGCCGGGTAGTGACTGATGTAGAGGTCGGGCGGCATTTCCAGCGCCGCATGGCCGGTGGAGGCGACGCCGCTCGGGTCCTGCGCCACCACATAGCGCTGGACGCCGTGGTTGATGGGCGCGAGGCCGCCGGTGGGCGTCCAGACATGCACCGTGAGCGTGTCGCGATAGTCACCGTCCACGGCCCCGGGCGGGAGGGGCTGGGCGGCCGTCCCGTCGCGATCCGGGCGGGTCTGGGCCAGGATGGCGGCGAGCGAGGCGCCGTGCGGCAGGCGCCGGATGCGCAGCGCCATGGCGCAGACGCCGAGCGCGGCGACGATGATGAGCTGCGCCACGTCCGTGCCCACTTCGCCGCGCCAATGGGTGGGCCAGGGCACGAAGGACCACAGGCCGAGCAGGAATTCCAGGCCGGCGAGCGCCATGGAGGTCCGCCAGCGGGGAAAGCGCACCACATAGGCGCTGCCGGCGCGCCAGGTGGCGTCGATGATCAGCACGCTGCCCACCAGCAGGCCCACCAGGATGTCGCTGTGCCAGGGCGCGTCGACAATGAGCAGCACCATGACGACGCACATTCCCGCCTTGATGAAGCGCAGGGCCCGATGAGTCGCGGATGCGCTGGCGAACGCCGCCCCGAAGGATACCGCCGCCATGATGGCCAGCGGAATGGCGAAGTAACGCGCTGGAAACCGCAGCGTCTCCAGCAGGGCATCGACCATGAGCAGGATGCCGATCGCCAGCCAGATCGCGCCGACGACCGCCACCACCCACCATTTCCGCCGCAGCGTCGGCCCGCCCACGAGCAAGAACAGGAGTTCAAACACCGGCCTTGTCCCTCGATCCTGAGGCGCAGGGCTATCCGCGCGCCCGCTGGCTCGCGGGTAGCGCCTGACCCACCGGACACCACTTTACCGGAGTGCCTCCGCCGCTGCCAAGGCGCCGCCGCCGCTCACCGTCCCCGGCGTGATTGCGGGGAGAGGCCGGCGAGGCCGGGGCATGGCCTGCCCGGGCGGATGAAATTAAACTAATTCGGTGCATTATATTGACAATAAGACGCCAAGCGACCTATCTTCGCCGCCGATTGATCGGAATTCCTGTTCCGGGGGTGAGACATGGGCCGTTTGGGGCGTTGGAGGGCCGGCGCGATCGCGCTGCTGGCATTGGCGGTGATGGGGCCAGGGCCCGGGCAGGCGGCCGCCGCCCGGGATGAGAAAGACACGCTGATCTATCTCCACTCCATCGAGCCCAAGACCCTCTACCAGTGGTGGACGCAGGCCGAGTATCCGCGTCGCCAGCTTCAGGACAGCCTGGTGTTCCTGGATGGCGAGGGCAACCTTCGCCCCTGGCTGGCCAAGAGCTGGAAGCAGGACGGCACCGTCTGGACCTTCAACCTGCGCGATGACGTGGTGTTCTCGGACGGCTCGAAGCTGAACGCGGAAACCGTGGCCAAGAATGTCGAATTCTGGCTCAAGATCTCGACCTCGGTGCCGGATTCCTTCTTCAAGGAAGCGAAGGTCATCGACGACAATACGGTGGAAATCCACACCACCATTCCCCAGCCCTGGCTGGCGCACCTGCTGTCGAGCAGCGGATTCGGGCTGAACTCCACGCCGTCGCTCGCGCGCGACATCAAGGAGATCGGCGAGAACCCCATCGGCAGCGGACCGTTCGTGCTGAAGGCGTGGAAGCGCGGCGACGAGATCGTGCTGGAGCGCAACGAGGCCTACAAATGGGGCCCGGTTCCGGGCAGCCCCGGCCCGGCGCAGCTGAAGACCATCCGCTGGAAGTTCGTGCCCGACGCCAATGCGCGCTGGCTGGCCCTGGAGAAGGGCGAGGCGGACCTGATCTACGATCCCCCGTCGGTCAAGTGGAAGGAGGCGAAGGAGAAATACCTCACCTCCACGCGCTTCGCCCCCGGCCGCGCCCAGTCTTTGTCTCTCAACACCGAGTTCGGCCCGTTCACCGACAAGAGGGTGCGGCAGGCCTTCGCCTATGCCAGCAACCGCCAGAAGATCGTGGACACCCTGTTCCGCGGCTCGGTCCAATACGAGGGCAACGGCGCCCTGTCGCAGACGACGCCTGAATACATCAACCTCGACAATGCCTATCCCTACGATCCCCAGAAGGCGGTGAAGCTGCTGGAAGAGGCGGGCTACACCACCGTCAACGCCGAGGGCTACCGCGTCAACGCCGAGGGCAAGGTGCTTCAGGTGGAGTTCCCGGTCTACCCGACCATCGTCAGCCCGGAAGGCTATGCCGCCCTGCAGGCCCTGCAGGCGGAGGTCAAGAAGGTGGGTTTCAAACTCAACCTGATCGCCCTCACCCCCACCGACCTTGCCGCCGGCCGCTACACCAAGCCGGACGAATACCATGTCTATCTCGGCTACTGGACCTGGTATGCGCCCACCGTGCTCTCCATCAACTATCGTCCCGGGGACGGCTCCACCGGCACCATCTTCGGCCGGCAGAACCTCAACCAGATCCTGACCACCGGCAGTTCGCCCAACCCCCACAATCGCGTGCGCTCGCGGGACTGGAAGCTGCAGGAGGCGATCCTCGCCGCGCACAGCGAGGAGGATCCGAAGGCCCGCCACGACAAGCTGGCGGCCATCCAGCAGCAGATCAGCGACGAGGCGCTCGCGCTCGGCTTCTACACCTCCACCTATAACCTGGCGGGACAGACGTATCTGACCGGCCTCACGCACAACATCTTCGGGCCGATCTTCTACGACCTGAAGAAAAACTGATCCGGACGCGCGGCGTGCAGGACACCACCCTCGATCAGGCGGACACACCCGCCGCCGGCATTCCCGGGCCTCGGCCCGCCGATGCCTGGCGGCGGGAGCAGGATGGCGCCGGCAGCCGAGCCCGGCTCCTCGCCATCGGCCGCGCCGTGCTCGGCAAGACCGGGCTCGCCCTGTTCACCCTGTGGGCGACGATCACGCTGCTGTTCATCGCCCAGGTGGTGTTGCCCGGCGACCGGGCCACCATCTACCTCAACGTGTACGAAGGCTACAGCGCCACGCGCGCGCCGGAGGAGCTGGCCCCGATCAACCGGGAGTTCGGCTTCGACCGCCCCATCGCGGAGCAGTATGCGCGCTACCTTGGCGGCGTGCTGCGCGGCGACCTCGGCATCGCCCTGCAGAGCCGCCGCAAGGTGACCGACATGATCCTGGAGCAGATCGCGCCCACCGCCGAGCTGGCGGTGGCGGCCATCGTCCTGGCATGGGTGATCACCCTGGCCTGGACGCTGGCCACCGCCGGGCGGCGCGCGTGGATCTCCCGCATCGGCGCTGCCGCCGAGGCGCTGGTGGCCGGCATGCCCTATTACTGGCTCGGCCTGATGCTGCTGCTGCTGTTCGCGGTGCATCTGGACTGGTTCCCGGTGCTCGGCGGCGCGTCGCTGCAGGGGCTGTGGCTGCCGGCGCTGACCCTGGCGCTGCCGCTGGCCGGCTTCCTCGGCCAGGCGATCCGCGCCGAATATGAGCGCGCGCTGGCCCAGCCGCATGTGCTCTCGTCCCGGGCGCGCGGCACCGCCGAATTGCGGGTGCGCGTGGTGCACGCCCTGCGTCTCGCCCTGATCCCCGGCATCACTCTCACCGGCTGGGCCATCGGCACGCTGGTTTCGGGCGCGGTGATCGTGGAGAGCGTGTTTTCCCGCCCCGGCATCGGCGCGCTGCTGGTGTCGGCGGTGGAGCTGAAGGAGTTCGAACTGATCTCCGGCATCATCCTCATGGTGAGCATGGTCTATGTGCTGCTCACCTTCGTGACGGACTGGCTCTATACCGTGGTCGATCCCCGCATCCGGCTCCAGCACAAGGGGAAGGCCTGATGTCCTTCATGGAGCTGAGTGCCGGGGGAAGCCGGCTGCGCGGCTGGGCGGGCGTGGCGTGGGGCGAGGCGCGCCGCGCGCCGGTCCTGGTCTGGCTGTCGGCGCTGGTGATCGGCCTGACCATCTGGGCGTCGATCGCGCCGCAGACGCTGGTGGTGCATGCGCCGCTGGACACGGACCTGTCCAACGTGCTGGTCTCCTTCAGCGCCGAGCACTGGCTGGGGTCGGACGAGATCGGCCGCGATCTGTATGCGCGGGTGGTCTACGGGGCGCGGGAATCCTTCCTGATCGGTCTGTGCGCCATCCTGGTGGCCATCGTGCTGGCGCTGCCGCTGGGCTTCCTGGGGGCGCTGGCGCCGCCGCTCGCGCGCCATGCGGTGGATCGCTTCATCGAGGTGCTGCTGGGCTTTCCCACTTTGCTGGTGGCGCTGCTGTTCGTGACCATTCTCGGCCAGAGCCCGCTGAACGTCGCCATCGCCGTGGGGATCGGCTCGGCGCCGGGATACGCGCGGCTGATCCGCGGGCAGACCTTCCTGGTGCGCGGCAGCGCCTATGTGGAAGCGGCGCTGGCGCTGGGACACACGCGGCCCGCCATCCTGTTCCGGCACATCATCCCCAATGCGGTGCGCCCGCTGGTGCCCATTACCGGGCTTGGGGTCGGCAAGGCCATCGTGTGGTCATCCAGCCTGTCGTTTCTCGGGCTGGGGGTGAAGCCGCCGTCTTCGGAATGGGGCGCGCTGCTGGCCGCCGGCAAGGGGCAGATGCTGGAGGCGCCGTGGCTGCTGGTGGTGCCGGGAACGGCCGTGGTGCTGGTGGCGTTGAGCTTCTCGACCGTCTTCAGCCACATCCAGACCCGTGCGGAAGGGGCCTGAGCAATGGCGATGACCGGGCCCGACGTGCTGCTTCAGGCGGAGAATCTCGCTGTCGGCTTCCACACGCCGCGTGGCTACAAGCCCGTGGTCAAGGGCTTCAACCTCACCCTGCGCCGGGGGGAGACCGTCGCCATCGTCGGCGAATCCGGCTCTGGCAAGACGGTGGCGACCCGCGCGCTGATCGGTCTGGCGGGCGATGCCGCGGTGGTGGATGCCGATGTGCTGCGCTTCGGCGCGCAGGACCTTCTCACGGCCAGCCGACAGGCGCTCCGCGCCCTGCGAGGCGCCCAGGTGGGCTATGTGCTGCAGGACGCGCTGGTGTCGCTGGACCCGCTGCAGCCGATCCGCAACGAAATCGCCGAGCCGCTGCGTACCCACACCCGCCTGTCGCGGGCGCAGGTCCAGGGTCGTATTCTCGATCTGCTGGCCGAGGTGGGCGTGCCCCACCCGGAGATCCGCAAGGACCAGTATCCGGGCGAGTTGTCCGGCGGCCTGCGCCAGCGCGCCCTGATCGCGACGGCGTTGGCCGTGCGCCCGCCCGTCATCATCGCCGACGAGCCCACCACGGCGCTGGACGTGGTGGTTCAGGCCCAGGTGATGGGCGTGCTGGAGCAGCTCATCGCCGGCGGCACCAGCCTGATCCTGATCAGCCATGACCTGTCGGTGGTGGCCCGGCTGGCCGACCGCATCCTGGTCATGAAGTCGGGCGTGGTGGTGGAGGAGGGCAGCCGCGACCAGGTGCTGCGCGACCCCCGGCATGCCTACACCCAGGCGCTCCTGCGGGCGGTTCCCACCGGCGCCACCCGTGGCCGGCGTCTGAGCGCCTCGCCGCCGCCGCCGATCCGCCCGCGTCCGGCGGCGTCCGCGTCCGACGGCACCGCCGGCGAGGTCATCCTGCGGGCGCGCAACCTGCGCAAGACCTTTCGCGGGCCGGACGGGCAGCGGCACACGGCTGTGAACGACGTGTCCTTCGACCTCGTCAAGGGCGAGGTGCTGGGCATCGTCGGGGCGTCCGGCTCCGGCAAGAGCACGGTGGCGCGGCTGCTGCTGGCGCTGGACCCCTACGATGCCGGTGCCGTGCTCTACCGTGGCGTCGAGTGGCCGCGCGCCGATGCGCGGACGCGACGGCAGGTGCGCGGCAAGATCTCGGTGGTCTATCAGGACCCCTACAGCTCCTTCGACCCGCGCTGGAGCGTCGCCCGTATCCTCGACGACGCCCTGCGGCTGCATGCCGGCGGGCGCCGGATCGGCCCCGCCGACGTGGTGGCGCTGCTGGAGACGGTGGGCCTCGACCGCAGCCACCTGAAGATGCTGCCGCTCAACCTGTCCGGCGGCCAGCGCCAGCGCGTCGCCATCGCCCGGGCGCTGGCGGTGGAGCCGGAAATCCTGATCCTGGACGAGGCGGTGTCGGCGCTGGATGTGAGCATCCAGGCGCAGATTCTCGATCTGCTGGGTGACCTGAAGGCCCTTTATGGCCTGAGCATCATTTTCATCTCCCACGACCTGGGCGTCATCCACCACATCGCCGATCGCGTGCTGGTGATGAAGGACGGCGCGGTGGTCGAGGCGGGCGCCGCCGATGACGTGTTCCACGCGCCCCGGCATCGTTACACGCAGGACCTGGTCTCGGCCTTGCCACAGCTATGACGTTTCACCTCCACCCTCCGGCCCATCCGCGTTACGTCGTCTCGCTGGAGCCCGGGCTTCAGGACGCGCTCCTGACGCCGGACCGCGCCGCCGCCGACCTGCTGCGCCTGCTGGACGACAGCCGTGCTTTCGCCGCCGTGCATCTGCCGGCCTCGGACGTCGCGCGCGAGCCGCTGCTGCGGGCGTCGGCGCTGACCGCCCGGCTGCCTCGCACTGGCCTGATCGCCGAGGTGGACATCGCCCGCAAGCACCCGGTCAACGTGGCGCGCGCGCTGGTGTCCCTCAGCCATCTCAGCGGGCACAGGGCCGGCTGGGGCCTTCGCCCGGCGGACGAGGCGGCGCTGCGGGCGCACAATCCCTGGCTGGCGGACACGCCCGCGAACGCCGGGGCGGGATCGATCCGGCGGGAATTCGCCGCCCTGGTGACCGCGCTCAGCCGCAGCTGGCCGTACGAGAGCCTGATCGGCGACCGCGCGCGCGGCTGGTTCCATGTGGAGGGTGCCATCGGCACGATCCGGCATCGGGGGAACTTCGCTGTCGAGGGCGTGCTCAACATCCCCTCCGCGCCGCACGGCGCCATTCCGTTCCTGACGTTCGACACCGATACCGAGCTGCGCGGCCACCTGCGGGTGGGGCGGGAGCCGGTGCGCAGCCCGGCGGCGGACGCCGCGGATGTGGCGCTGTTTCCGATCGAGGCGCCCTCAAACGCCGTCATCGGTCCCCTGGTGGACCAGCCCGTCCTCTATTTCGTGACGGGCATCCGCCACGCGGAGCAGGTGCGGGCCCTCAAACGCGACGCCGAGCTGGCGCGGCCGGACGATGAGCCGGCGGAGGCGGATGCGTCCATCTGGGACCTGCTCGGCGTGCGCCCCTCGGTGGCGGCGCTGGACCCCGTCTAAGTCTTCCGGAGCGAGCCCGTGCCGCACCCTGTTTTCAACGTCAATGTCTGGGATTTCGGCGCGAACCCGGCGGCGTGGCGATCGTCCCGGCTGGGCGCGCGGGCGAACCTCGATCCCGCGTACTGGCGGGAGATCGCCGGCCTGCTGGAGCGCGGCGGCTTCCAGGCCCTGTTCCTGGCCGACAGCCCGTCGCTGAACGAGGAGCCGCAGATCCGCCCGACCCGCTTCCTGGAGCCGTGCACGATCCAGGCGGCGCTGGCCGGCAGCACCAGCCGCCTCGGCCTGATCGCCACCATGTCCAGCACCTTCAACGATCCGGTCGACCTGGCCGAACAGGCGTTGTTGCTCGACGCGGTGTCGGGGGGCCGTTTCGGCGTGAACATGGTCACCACCACCAGCCCCATCGCCGCCCGCCTGTTCGGCCACGCCGGGCATCCGGACCGGGCCGTGCGCTATGCCCGGGCCTTTGAGTTCGTGCAGGTGTTTCGCGACTATTGGACGGCACGCCGCCGGGGTGAGGGCTTTTGCTTCAAAGGTCGGTTCTTCCGGTACGACATTGCGGACGGCCCGCCGCTGGATGTGCCGGCCGAGCCGTTTCTGCTGCAGGCCGGCGGCTCGGCGGAGGGCGCCGGGCTGGCCGGCCGGTTCGCGCACGCGGTGTTCGCCGCGGAAATGCAGAAGGAGGCGGCGATCGCCAACCGCAAGGCGGTGCGGGACGCTGCGGCGGCATGCGGGCGGCCGCCGCCGCGCTATCTGCCGGGATTGACCGCGTGCCTGGGCTCCACCCGGGAGGAGGCCCGCCGCAATTTCGAGGCGTTTCAGCATCTGGGCGCGCCGGATTTCCTGCTGCGTCACCTCAACAAGCTCCTGGACCTGAGCATTGGCGCCGAAGACCTCGACACCCGGGCCGTGGCCTATTTCGATCGCTTCGACGTCACCGCGCCGACGTCCGGCGGTTCGATGGGCTTTCGCAAGTCCGTGTACGCCTTCGCCGCCGAGGGTGACCTGAGCCTGCGCCAGCTGCTGCAGCATTTTGGCGCCTTCGGGCACCAGATCGTGTTCGGCACGCCGCAGGACGTGGCCGATCTGATCGAGGACTGGTATCGCGCCGGCGCCTGCGATGGCTTCAACATCATCCCGGACGTGTTTCCCTCCGGGCTGGAGCGCTTCATCGACCATGTGCTGCCCCTCCTGACGCGGCGCGGCCTGTTCCGGCATCCGGACGACGGCGGCGTCTCGCTGTTCGGAAGGGGACGTTATGAGAGCGCCGCCCCGCCGGGCGAAGGCCGGCCGGCGCGGGACGCAGTCGCCTGAGAGGGGGGACATGGCTGGGCTTCAGGCCCGGCACGCGCCCGGCAACGCGGAGGCGGCCGGGTGGGCGCGGCTGTCGCCGCCGGGAAGCCATGGGCAGGCCTTGCGTTCGCGGTTGACCCCCCGCGCGAGACGGCGTTTGTGGGGGAGCGGCGGGCGTGAAACTCCGCCGGGGCGGATGGAAGCCGGGCCCTGGCGGTCCGCGTCGATCGCCACCTCTCAGGGGTTTCCCAGCCGCCTCATCCGGAGCGAGCGCCACCATGGACGACACGGGCATCGGCAAGCTGCTTCCCGGCTTCCAGCGGCGGCGGGTGCGCACCTCCGGCGCCGAGATCAGCCTCGCGGTGGCCGGGGACGGGCCGCCGCTGCTGCTGTTGCACGGCCATCCGCAGACCCTGGCCTGCTGGCACAAAGTGGCGCCGGCGCTCGCGCGGGACTTCACCGTGGTGCTCGCCGACCTGCGGGGCTATGGCGATAGCAGCAAGCCGGACGGCGGCCCCGACCACATGGCTTATTCCAAGCGCGAAATGGCCCGCGACCAGGTGGAGGTGATGCGCGCCCTCGGCTTCGCGCGGTTCGCCGCGGTGGGCCACGATCGGGGCGCCCGGGTGCTGCATCGCCTGCTGCTCGATCATCCCGAGGCGGTGTCGAAGGCGGCGCTGCTCGACATCGCGCCCACCGCCACGATGTACGCCCACGTCACGAAAGAATTCGCCACCCGCTACATGTGGTGGTTCTTCCTCATCCAGCCGGCGCCGCTGCCGGAGACCCTGATCGGCGCGAACCTCGACTTCTACCTCCAGGCGCACATGGACAAGCAGAACCGGACGCCGGGCGCCATCGACCCCGCCGCCTATGCCGAATACCGGCGCTGCTACACCCACGAGACGCTGCACGCGGTGTGCGAGGACTATCGCGCCGCGGCCGGCATCGACCTCGTCCACGACGCGGCGGATGCCGACGCGATGATCGCCGCGCCGGTGCTCGTGCTGTGGGGGGAAAAGGGCGTGGTGGGTGCCACTTACGATGTCCTGGCGACGTGGCGGGAGAAGGCGCGCGACGTGCGCGGCAGCAGCCTTCCCTGCGGCCATTACCTGCCGGAGGAGGCCCCGGACGCCCTGCTCGCCGCCCTGCGGGACTTCCTCTCCTGAATGCGTTGACCAACCGGCGGCGCACCTTCGCCACGCGCTTGACAGGCGCGCGACTTTAGAGCCATTGAAGGAAATGTCCCGCGTCGTGAACCGCATGATGACCGCGTTCCGGGCCCTGGCGCTGCGCCAGGGCGTGGTGGTGGCGCTCGTGCTGAGCCTCGTGGCCGGACCGTTCCTCAATGTGCTGAACACGCGCCATGCCGGCGAAGCGGAAGCGGCTGTTTCCAGCCTGCTCCTCGGTTTCTCCGATCCCGGCGGGGTGGTGTCCGATGCCTCGGTGATGGCATCCGCCATGGACCCGGCGCAGCGCGGTGACAAGCCCACGCCGGTGGCGGACACGTCGTCCGCCGATCATGGCTGCCATGGCTGCGCGGCGTTCGTGCTGCCGGTGGTCGAGGCGTCACGCTTCGAGCATCTGGTCGCCGTGCGTGTCGCGGGCGAGCCGCTCATCGCCGCAGGCCGCACCGTTCCCACCGAAATCCGTCCGCCCCTGCCTCTGATCTGAGCCCTGTTCGCGCGCCGTCGCACCGCGTCGGCGTTCTGCCAATAGCCATCGGATCAGACCATGCCGCCCCGTGCCCTCGCGCGTGCGCTTGTGGCAGCCCTCGTGCTGCTGCCGGCGTCGCAGACGCGCGCCGAATCCGCGCGTCCCCTGTCCTTGACCAGTGCCCTGGCGCGTGCGCTTGCCGCCAATCCCCGCCTCACAGCGGCGGAACGGGATATCGGCATGGCGTCCGGCCGCTCCACCCAGGCCGCCGCCGTTCCGAACCCGGACCTGTCCCTTGAAGTGGACAACGCCATGGGTTCCGGCTCCTACCAGGGGCTGGACCTGGCGGAACAGACGCTGCAGATCAGCCAGCTCGTGGAGCTCGGCGGCAAGCGCGAGGCGCGCATGGCCGCCGCCGGCGCCGGCGTCACCGTCGCGCGCTGGGAGCGTGAGGCGATCCGCCTGCAGGTGCTGGCGGAAACCACCGCCGCCTTCTCCGCGGTGCTCGGCGCGCAGCAGCGCGTCGCCATTCTCGATCAGCAGGCGGGGGCCATCGCCCGGCTGGCGCCGCTGCTGCAGACGCGGGTGGATGCGGGCGCTTCCTCTCCGGCGGAGATTTCCCGCGCCCGCGTCGCCGCCGATTTCGCCAAGGTGGAGCTGGACCGCGCCCGGGCCGCCCTGGGCACCGCGCGGCGCGATCTCGCCGTGCTGATGGGGGTGAACGAGGCCCGGTTCAGCCGCGCCACCGGCAACTTCTTCAAGGTGAGCGGCCCGCCGCCGCTGCCACGCCTCATCAAGCAGACGCAGGGCAACCCCCAGCTCACCCGCTTCACGGCCCTGCAGGGGCAGCGGCGCGCGGAAGTGCGCGCGGCCCAGGCCAAGGCGGTGCCCGACGTGACCCTGGGCATCGGTTACCGCCACTATAACGAGACCGCCGACAGCGGCATGCGCGTCACGCTCTCGGTGCCGATTCCCGTGTTCGACCGCAATGAGGGCGGCATCTACGAGGCGCAGGAATCCTTGCGCCGGGCGGAGGCGGAGGAGGCCATCGCCCGCGGCGCCCTGATCTCCCAGCTCGGGCGCGCCCATGACACGCTGAAGGCCTCCTATGACGAGGTGAGCCTGTTGCGCACCAGCACCATCCCCGGCGCACGCAGCGCCTTCGAGGGGGTGGAGCGGGGCTATGGGGAGGGTCGCTACACGCTGCTGGAGCTGCTGGACGCCCAGTCCGCGCTCACCGACGCGTCGCTGCGGGAGCTCGACGCCCTGGTCAATTTCCACACCGCGCTCGCGACCATCGAGGGCCTGATCGGCCAGCCGGTGAACCTCAGCAAGGGAAAGACGAAATGAGCCGCACGGCGCGACGCGACCTGGCGATGCTCGTGGTCGGCCTCGTGGCCGGCGCGGGTGCCATCTATGCCTTGCAGGGCCCGGCGGCGCCGGGGGCCGGCGCGGTGGCCACCGCAGCGGGGCAGGGGGCTGAAGAGGGCCATGGCGGGGGCGGCGAAAGCCATGGCGAGGGCGGCGTGGAATTGAACGACGCCAAGCTCTCCACCGCCGGCATCGGGCTGGAGACCGCGGGGCCGGAGAAACTGCGGCAGAAGCTGCGGCTCAACGGCCTGGTCCAGACCAACCAGGAAACCGTGGTGCAGGTGACGCCGCGCTTTCCCGGCATCATCCGCGAGATCCGCGTGCGCATTGGCGACACGGTGCGCAAGGGCGACGTGCTCGCCGTCATCGAGAGCAACCAGAGCCTCACCACCTACGACCTGAAGGCCCCCATTGGCGGCACCGTGGTGGACCGCCAGGTGGCGCTGGGCGAATACGCCTCGGAACAGAAACCGGCCTTCGTGGTGGCGGACCTCTCCACCCTGTGGGTGGACCTCTCCGTGTACCGGCGGGATTTCGCGCGGGTGCGGGTGGGCGACACCGTGGAGGTGGACCCCGAAGACGGCGGCGCACCCATCGCCGGCGCCGTGGCGTATGTCTCGCCCATCGGCGCAGCCGACACGCAAACCGCGCTCGCCCGCGTGGTGATCCCCAACGACGGCCTGCGCCTGCGACCGGGCCTGTTCGCGGGCGGCACCATCACCCTGGCCGAAAAGCCGGTGGATGTCGCCGTGCGTCCCGGCGCGCTGCAGGCCATCGACGGGCGCACGGTGGTGTTCGTGCGCAATGGCGACGCCTTCGAGCCGCGCGACGTGGAGATCGGCGACCGCGATGCCGAATGGGCCGAAGTGCTGTTCGGCCTGATGCCGGGCGACGTCTATGCCGCGAAGAATGCGTTCGTGGTGAAGGCCGAGCTCGCCAAGGGGAGCGCCAGCCATGAGCATTGATGCCATCGCGCATGAAGAGCTGCGGCTGCTCACCGCGCTCATCCATCCCGAGCTCGAGGAGCGGGTGGTGCGGGCGCTGCAGGAGCTGCCGCACTTCCCCGGCTTCACGCTGGTCGAAGTGCGTGGCCAGGGCCGCGGCCGTGGCGTCGGCGGCGCCTATGAGGCGAGCGAGTATGACCTCGCCTACCAGCGCCATCTGCGGCTGGAAATCGTCTGCCGTGCCGGCGAGGCCGGGCCCATCGCGCGCCTCATCGCCCGCGCCGGCTGGACCGGGCGGCGCGGCGACGGGGTGGTGTTCATCACCCCGGTGGAGAGCTTCGCCCGCATCCGCGAGGCGGGCGCGCCGAGCGGGACTGAGGAGGGCGTGCGGTGATCGACGCCATTCTCGCCTTCTCCATCCGCCAGCGCTGGCTGGTGGTTCTGGTGTGCCTCCTGGTGGGCGCGTTCGGGGCGTGGAACTTCACCCGCCTGCCCATCGATGCGGTGCCGGACATCACCAATGTCCAGGTGCAGATCAACACGTCCGCGCCCGGCTTCTCGCCGCTGGAGGTGGAGCAGCGCATCACCTTCCCCATCGAGACCGCCATGGGCGGCCTGCCGGGGCTGCAATATACGCGCTCCCTCTCCCGCTATGGCCTGTCCCAGGTCACGGTGGTGTTCGCCGATGGCACCGATATCTATTTCGCCCGCCAGCTGGTGAATGAGCGCATCCAACAGGCCAAGGACCAGCTTCCCCAAGGGGTGGAGACGGCCCCCGGCCCCATCTCCACCGGCCTCGGCGAAATCTACATGTACACGGTGGAGGCCAAGCCCGGCGCGAAGAAGCCGGATGGCACGCCTTATTCCCCCACCGAGCTTCGGACCATCCAGGATTGGATCATCAAGCCGCAGCTGCGCACCGTGCCCGGCGTGGTGGAGGTGAACACCATTGGCGGCTTCGCCCGGCAGTTCCATGTGCTGCCGGACCCGGCGCGGCTGATGGCCTACAACATCTCGTTCCGCGACGTGATGACCGCGCTCGCCGCCAACAACGCCAATGTGGGCGCCGGCTATATTGAGCGCAATGGCGAGCAATACCTGGTGCGCACGCCGGGCCAGGTGGCGAACCTGGACGAAATCCGCGACATCGTCATCGGCAGCCGCGATGGCACGCCGATCCGCATCGGCGACATTGGCGAGGTGCGCGAGGGCCGCGAGCTGCGCACCGGCGCGGCGACGCTCAATGGCGGAGAAGTGGTGCTGGGCACCACCATGCTGCTCATTGGCGAGAACAGCCGCACCGTGGCCCAGAGGGTGGCTGCGCGCCTGGAGGACATCTCCCGCTCCCTGCCGGAGGGGGTGATTGCCCGCGCCGTTTATGACCGCGCCCATCTGGTGGAAGCCACCATCGCCACGGTGGAAAAGAACCTGCTGGAAGGCGCCCTGTTCGTGGTGGTGGTGCTGTTCGTGCTGCTCGGCAATTTCCGGGCCGCGCTCGTCACCGCCTGCGTGATCCCTCTCTCCATGATGCTCACCATCACGGGCATGGTGGAGAACAAGGTTTCCGCCAATCTCATGAGCCTCGGCGCCATCGATTTCGGCATCATCATCGATGGAGCCGTCATCATCGTGGAAAACTGCCTGCGCCTGCTGGCGGAGGAGCAGCACAAGCGCGGCCGGCTGCTGACGCGCGCGGAACGGTTCCAGACCATCCTCGCCGGCTCGAAGGAAGTCATCCGCCCGAGCCTGTTCGGCACCCTCATCATCGCCGTGGTGTATCTGCCCGTGCTCACCCTGACCGGGGTGGAGGGCAAGATGTTCACGCCCATGGCGGTCACGGTGCTGATGGCGCTGGCGGCGGCGGCGGTGTTCTCCATGACGTTCGTTCCGGCGGCGGTGGCGCTGCTTGTCACCGGCAAGGTCTCCGAACACGAGAACATCATCATGCGCACGGCGCGGCGCATCTACACGCCGCTGCTGGATGCCGCCATCAACTATCGCGCGGTGGTGGCGCTCCTGGCGATGGGGCTCATCCTGGCCACCGGCGTTGCGGCCTCGCGCATGGGCGGCGAGTTCATCCCCAGCCTCGACGAGGGGGATGCCGCCATCCAGGCGCTGCGCGTGCCCGGCACCAGCCTCACCCAATCGGTGGAGATGCAGGAGGCGTTGGAAAAGCGCCTGCTCCAGGTGCCCGAGGTGAAGGAGGTGTTCGCCCGCACCGGCACGGCGGAGGTGGCCACCGACCCCATGCCGCCCTCCATCTCCGACGGCTACATCATCCTGAAGCCCCGCGCCGAGTGGCCGGACCCGCGCAAGAGCAAGGCGCAGGTGATGGCGGATATCGAGGAGGCCTCCGAGGACGTGGCCGGCAGCAATTATGAGCTGTCCCAGCCCATTCAGCTGCGCTTCAACGAACTCATCTCGGGCATTCGCTCGGATGTGGGCGTGAAGATCTTCGGCGACGATCTCGACACCTTGCTGCTGGTGGCGGGCCAGGTGGAAGCGGTGGTGCGTGCCATTCCCGGCGCGGCCGATGTGAAGAGCGAGCAGGTCTCCGGCCTGCCCATGCTCACCGTCGCCCTCAATCGCCCGGCCATGGCGCGCTATGGCGTGAGCGTGGCGGAGGTGCAGGAGCTGATCGAGATCGCCGTGGGCGGCCGCTCCGCCGGCGTGCTGTTCGAGGGCGACCGCCGCTTCGACATCATGGTGCGCCTGCCGGAGGAACTGCGCACCGACATCGAGGCCCTGCGGGCCCTGCCCGTGCCCCTGCCCCCGCCGGCAGCGGACCCGGACAAGCCGCGCGCCGCGGTGTGGGCCTCGGGCGCCAATGCCCAGATCCGCTATGTGCCGCTCGCCTCCATCGCCAGCCTCTCCATCTCCCCCGGCCCCAACCAGATCAGCCGGGAGAACGGCAAGCGCCGCATCGTGGTGAGCGCCAATGTGCGCGAGCGCGACCTCGGTTCGTTCGTGACGGAGGCCCAGCGCCAGGTGGCGGAGAAGGTGAAGCTTCCGGAAGGCTATTGGATCGGCTGGGGCGGGCAGTTCGAGCAGCTCGTCTCCGCCACCGAGCGCCTCGCCATCGTGGTGCCCATCGCGCTCGCGCTCATCTTCCTGCTGCTGTTCATGAGCTTCGGCTCGCTGGCGGATGCGGCGCTGGTGTTCTCCGGCGTGCCGCTGGCGCTCACGGGCGGCATCGCGGCGCTGCTGCTGCGGGACCTGCCTTTGTCCATCAGCGCCGGCATCGGCTTCATCGCGCTCTCGGGCGTGGCGGTGCTGAACGGGCTCGTCATCATCGCCTTCATCCAGAAGCTGCGGGCGGACGGGCGGGAGATCGTCGCCGCCGTGCGCGAAGGCGCCCTGACCCGCCTTAGGCCGGTGCTGATGACGGCGCTGGTGGCCTCCCTCGGCTTCGTGCCCATGGCAATCGCCACCGGGCCGGGCGCGGAAGTGCAAAGGCCCCTCGCCACCGTGGTCATCGGCGGCATCGTCTCATCCACCATCCTCACTTTGCTCGTGCTGCCGGCGCTCTACGTGCTGTTCCGGCGCGAGACCAAGGCGGCCGCGCCAATGGGTGCGGCAACCGCGAGCCCAGCTCCCTAAGCCCCGAAAAGAACGGAGACTTTCCCGTGTTGAAACATCTGATTGCCGCGGCATGCCTGCTGGCCGCCACCCCCGCGCTCGCCCAATCGCCGGCCGAAAGCGGCCATGGCCACGGCGCGCAGAAGGGCCCCCATGGCGGCGCCCTGGAGGACATCGCCGGCGTCCATGCCGAAATCGAGGTGTCGGGCAAGACCCTCACCGTGCACGTGCTGGATGGTGCCGGCAAGGGCGTGGACACCACCGGCTTCAGCGGCTCGGCGCTGCTGGTCCTCGGCGGCGCGCGCCAGACCCTGGCGTTGAAGCCAGCCGGCGAAACCCTGGTCGGCGAGGCGGGCGCGCCCATCGCCGCCGGCACCGCGGTCACGCTGGTGCTCAAGACGGCTGCCGGTACGTCCGGCCAGGCCAAATTCACGACTCATTGAGGAGGAACGGATGAACAGGAGCGCGATGACATTCCTGGCCCGTGGGGCGGTGGCGCTGCTGGCGCTCGGCGCCGCCGCGCCGGCCCTGGCCCTCGATCCGCAGCCGACCACCTATCGCGACAAGCAGAAGCATGCCTTCCGCGATGTGCAACTGGGGGTCACCCATCCCGCCGCCGGTGCGTCGGCGGACGAAGGGTCCGCGCGCAGCAGCGCGGCGGCGAAGACGGGGGAGGCGGGTGGCACGGCGTCAACCGCGCGCCGCCGCTCCGCGCTGCCGGCCGATGCGCCGGCGACGTCCACCCAGCTCGCGGCGACCCCGTCTGCGACGGCGGCGCAAGGTGTGGCGCGGTGACGCCCAACGGGTGCTGTAAGGCGAGGGGAGCGGCCGCGTGAGGAGGCTTCTCCTTCGTCTGCTGCTGGCGATCGGCCTGTGCCTGGCCGGGCTTGGCGGCGGCGGCTTCAGCCTGCCTGCCGCCGCCGCGAGCCTGGTGGATGGCGCGCACCATGGTCCTCAGGACGGCGGCACCGGGCATGGCGCCTGTGCGCGCAGCCGCTGCGAGTGCGACGGCTGCCCGCACCTGGCTGCGCCACGCCTGTTCCGCTGGGCCCTGCCGCTCCAGCGGGGCAGGCGGTGGCCGCCAGAGGCGCGCACCGCCTGGGGCGCCGGTCCTGAAGTGGAGGACCCCCCGCCACGAAGTCCGCGTGTTGAGATGAGCTGAAACAGTCCAGAGTCCATTCAACATTCGAGCTTCAATCATGACGCGTTACATCTTCATTCTCGGCTTCTCCCTCCTGCCGTTCATGGCCTCCGCCGAGCCGTATGCGCCAACGCTCAGCGCGGAGGAGCAGGAGCGGCACGAGTTCGCCGATGTGCAGAAGGACAATTATCCAAGCGGCAGGATCGAGGACCCGTCTGGTGCGACCCCGCGGCCGACGGGCCCTGGCAGCATCGGCGCGGGCCAAGGTGTGGGCCAGCCCCGGGAGAGGACCCCGGGCGTCCAGCAGTGACGCCGCGGGCCTGAAAAGGGGAGGGGCGGGCGCTCCGCCCCTCTTCTCACGCCCGCCCGTCCAGCTCCGGAGAGATCAGACCATGAGGATCGTTTTGCGCCGTCGCTCCACCCGGGTTCCGGCCGTCGCCCTGGGGCGCCAGCCGGGTCAGTGGCTCGGTCGCGCCCTGCTCGTCGCACTGCTGGCGGGGGGCGCGGCCGCGGACACGGCCCGGGCGGCCGGGCGGGAGACCGTTCAGGCGCCGCCGGGCGAATTGCGGGCGCAGGCCACGGGTCACCTGAAGTTCCTCTACACGATGTATTTCGCCATCCGCGCCTGCACCGAGGCCGCTCAGGAGCAGTTCGAGCCCGCCTTCCGGCCCACCGTCAGCCTGGCGGAGGCGCAAAGGGTGCTGAAGGCGGCGGATGCCTCCGCCCGCTCGGTCGGGGTCGATGTGGATCGGGCCTGGCTCGAAATGAGCCCCATCGGCCAGGCGGCCGGGGAGGCCCTGAAGCAACGCTCCGCGGATGCTTTCAAGAAGTGCCAGCAGAGCGGCATGTTTTTCCGCACGGCGACGTCGAAGCTCCAGCTCGTCATCACCCAGATGAACGGCACCGTGCCGCTGATCGAGAAGGATTTTTGATCGTCTCCCCAGGCCCTGGCCGGTGCGGCGGCCGGGCCCTGCGCCGGCCGCCGCGCTTGGGTCAGATGTTGTCGATCTTCAACACCGGCGCGGTGTCCGCGCGGGTGCGCGCGCACGCCTCCGCGTCGACTTTCAGGTCGATGCCGTAGGTGGGAATGATGCGCTTCAGCGCCGGCAGCCATCCCTCGTCCGTCAGTCGATCGGCGAAGCAGGTCTGGAGCACTTCCAGGGCGATGAAGGCCGCGGTCGAGGCCCCGGGGGAGGCGCCGAGCAGCGCCACCAGCGACTTGTCCGCCGCCGGCACCAGCTCGGTCCCGAATTCGAGATAGCCGCCGCCGTGGGGATAGGGCTTGATGATCTGCACCCGCTGGCCGGCGACCGCCTCCTTCCAGTCGGCGCGGGCGGCGGTGGGGAAGAACTGTTGCAGAATGGAGAACTGGTGGGAGGAGCTCTGCAGCACCTGGCCGATCAGGTACTCGGTCAGGGCGACGTTGTTCTTGGCGACGTCCAGCAGCGGAATGATGTTGGACGGGGTGATGGCTTCGAACAGGTCCAGCAGCGAGCCCTGCTTCAGGAACTTGGTCGAGAAGCCGGCATAGGGGCCGAACAGCAGCGATTTCTTGCCGCCGATGATGCGGGTGTCGAGGTGCGGCACCGACATGGGCGGGGAGCCGCTGGCAGCCTTGCCGTAGACCTTGGCGTGATGGCGCTGGCTCACCGCATCGACGTCGCAGCGCAGCCAGATGCCGCTCACCGGGAAGCCGCCATAGCCCCGGCCTTCGGGGATCTTGGACATCTGCAGCAGGTCGAGGGAATCGCCGCCGGCGCCGATGAAGACGAACTTGGCCGAGACGCTCTGGCGCGACTTGTCGGCGTGGTTTTCCACCGTCACGCGCCAACGCCCGTCGCCCTCGCGCTCCAGCCCCACCACCTGGCGGTTGACATGCAGCTCGAACCCCGCCTGGGCGCTGAGCTGCGCCACCAGCAGATGGGTGAGCGCGCCATAGTCCACGTCGGTTCCGGTGATGATGCGCGTGGCCGCCACCTTCTGGTCCGGCGCGCGGTCCTCCATGATCAGCGGCGCCCATTCGGCGATCTGCGCCGGGTCCTCGCTGAACTCCATGCCGTGATAGCAGTGGTGGGCGGACATCTCCTTGAAGCGGGCCTTGAGGAAGGCCACGTTTTCCTCGCCCCACACGAAGCTCATGTGCGGGCAGGGATGGATGAAGGCGCGCGGATCGGGGATCGCGCCCTTGCGCACCAGATGGGTCCAGAGCTGGCGCGAGATGTCGAATTCGGTGTTGACGGTCAGCGCCTCGGAGATGTCAATCGAGCCATCCGGGCGCTGGGGGGTGTAGTTCAATTCGCAATTGGCGGCATGGCCGGTGCCGGCATTGTTCCAGGAGTTGGAGCTTTCCTGGCCGCAATCGCCCAGGCGCTCGAACATGACGACGGAAAGCGAGGGCTCCAGCTCCTTCAGCACGGTGCCGAGGGTGGCCCCCATGATGCCGGCGCCAATGAGGACGATATCGGGATTTTCAACGGACGGCTGCGACACGACGGACCTCCACGGGCTCAGCTGTTGGCCACCAGGGGAACGAAGCCGAGATCGGTCCCCTCCTCATAGACCACATAGGCCCGGCGCCAGGGCTCGTCGCCGATCAGCCGCCACTTGTGGCCGGAGCCGGAATTGTCCTGGGCGATGAGAATGTCGCCGGGCCGGAGGGTGAAGGTGGCGCCGGACTTGGTCTCGAACTCCAGGGTTCCCGACAGGGTGATGACGTAGCGCGGCTCGGGGTCCTGGTGCCACGCGAAAGAGCCGCCGCTTGCGGTCTCGCGGAAGGAGATGCTCTTCGCCGCCGCGGCCTTGCCGATGAAATCGCCGCGCTCACCCTCGGCGAGGGCGATGGTGCCCTCCTCGAACAGGGAGTTGCCGTCGGCTCCGGTCCACATCCTGACGCACCTGATCATCGTATGTCCCCCCCTTGCTTCACGCGCCCGCCAGTCCGCTGCCGACCATGTCGAGCGGCCGGATGGTCTTGTCGAACAGCTCCGCGTCCACCTTGCCGGAGGCCAGCGCCGCCTCGCGCAGCGTGGTGCCGTCGGCGATCGCCTTCTCGGCGATGTGCGCGGCGTTCTGATAGCCGATGACCGGCGACAACGCGGTCACCAGCATCACGGAGCCGTTCACATAGTCCTCGATCTTCTTGCGGTTCAGCTGCGTTCCCTCGACGGAGAATTCCCGGAACCGGGCGCAGCCGTCGGCGAGGATGCGCGCCGAATGCAGGAAGTTGTTGATGATGACCGGCCGCATGGCGTTGAGCTCGAAATTGCCCTGGCTGCCGGCCACCGACACCGCGGTGTCGTTGCCCATGACCTGGATGGCGATCATGACCATGGCTTCGCACTGCGTGGGGTTGACCTTGCCCGGCATGATGGAGGAGCCGGGCTCGTTCGAGGGCAGCAGCAGTTCGGCGAAGCCGCAGCGCGGGCCGGAGGCCAGCCAGCGCATGTCGTTGGCCACCTTCATCAGCGCCACGGCGAGCCCGCGCAGCGCGGCATGGGCGCGAACCATGGCGTCGAGGGAGCCTTGCGCGGCAAACTTGTTCGGCGCGGTGACGAACGGGCGTCCGGTCAGCTCGGCGATCTTGGTGGCGACATCCTGCGCGAAGCCCTTCGGCGCGTTGAGGCCGGTGCCCACCGCCGTGCCGCCGACCGCAAGCTGGTAGAGGCCGGCGCGGCTCGCCTCGATGTCGGCGATGGCGGCGCGGATCTGCCCCGCCCAGCCGTACCATTCCTGGCCGACGGTCAGGGGCACCGCGTCTTCCAGATGGGTGCGGCCGATCTTGACCACGTCCATCCACCCGTCCGCCTTCTGCTCGATGGTGGCGGCGAGCCGGGTAACTTCCGGCACCAGCAGGTCGTCGATGGCGAACACCGAGGCGATGTGCATGGCGGTGGGGAAGGTGTCGTTGGACGACTGGCCCATGTTGACGTCGTCGTTGGGGCCGACCGGGTGCTGGGAGCCCAGCACCCCGCCCAGCAGCTGGATCGCCCGGTTCGACAGCACCTCGTTGACGTTCATGTTGGACTGCGTGCCCGAGCCGGTCTGCCAGACGTAGAGCGGGAAATGGTCGTCCAGCCGGCCGGCGATCGCCTCGTTCGCGGCGCGGATGATGGCGTCGCGCTTCTCGTCCGGCAGGCGCCCGGCCGCGGCATTGACGATGGCGCAGGCCTTCTTGACGTAGCCATAGGCGTGGTACACCGGCTTCGGCATCCGGTCGTCGCCGATGTTGAAATGGTGCAGCGACCGTTCGGTCTGCGCGCCCCAGTAGCGGTCGGCGGGAACCTCGACGTCGCCCATGGAATCGAATTCGCGCCGCACGCCGGTCGCATCAATACCGATCGGCAGGTCGAGCAGGGTCTTGGTGTCGTCGGGGAGCGCGGGCATGGTCAGAACTCCGAGCAGAGTGAACGTGGGTGGGTCTGTGCCGGTCCCGGCCGCCTGATGCTGCCGAACGGGGCCGAGACTATTGATTTCCAGGTCCCGGCACACAACCGCGCGCGGGCTCCGGCGTGTGGCATATGGTGCCGGGGGGCGGGTCGATGGCCGCATGAGGTTTCGGCGTGCGGTCCGCGCATCGGGGGGCTCGATCAGGGGGCTGCGGTTCGCGGGCATCATGACATCTGCGCGGGGCGCGGCCATGTCGAATTCGGGTCGGTTCAGGTGTCCGTGGCCGCGGGCGGCGGCGCGGGGCGGGCCACCTCCGGGCTGGCCACCTCGGGCCGGGCAACTTGCTGCGCGGCGCTGCGCAACACCGCGCAGAAGGCGTCGCCGGCCGCGCCGGCCGGTCCCGAATGGCCCTCCAGCACATAGCTCAGCGTGCCCAGCGAGGGCAGGCCCGCGTCGGCGGCCAGCGCGGCGATGCCCGGTGTCCTGAAGCTGCGGCCGATGGCCATGACACCGAGCCCGGCTTCCGCCGCCGCCAGCAGGCCAAGCAGATTGCTGCCCTCCACCACAATGGTCCAGTCGCGGCGGGCCGCGGTCAGCGCGGTCTCGACGATGGCCCGCGTGATGCTGGGGGCGGTGTAGGTGATGAGCTTCAGCGGTGCGCCGGGCGCGACCTGCGTGCCCGGATGGCCGACCCATGCCAGGTGCTCATGCCAGAGCACGTCCCCCCGGTCGTCCTGGTGGCCTTTGCCCAGGATCAGGTCCACTTCCTCGGCGCGCAGGGCATCATGCAGGTGCTCGTTGCGGCCGGTGACGAATTTCATGCCGAAGTTCGGGAATTCCTGGCGGAAGATGCTCAGTGCCAGGGGCAGGCGGGTGGTGGCGAACTCGTCCTCGATGCCAACCTTCAACAGGCCCTGCAGGGCAGGCCGGGCCAACACCTGGCGCGCATCCTCGGTCAGCGCGAGGATGGAGCGGGCGTAGATCAGCATGGCCTCGCCATCGGCGGTCAGCTCGACCCGGCGCGTCGTGCGCCGGATGATCCGCCGCCCGATGCGCTTCTCCAGCCGTGCGATGCGCTGGCTGATGGCCGATTGGGAACAGCCGAGCGTCGCTGCCGCCCGGCTGAAACTGCGGCTCGTCGCCACCGCATCAAATGCCCTGAGTTCGTCCGTGTCGATCAGTCCGTCTTGCCCAGCCATGCCCTGTCCGTGCTGCCCGTCCCTTCGATGTGAATATTGATAGCACGCTTTCGATGACGCGCCAGCAACATGCTGTCTTGATCTCATTTATTGAGTTTAGATATAAATTCCTCGTTCAAATGAAATAAATAAAAAATCTGAAAATATATCGACATTGCGACGGTGCTTTCATATATCGACGTAGCTGTTTTTGTTTCGCAAGGTTGGGATTCGATATTTACCGCGATGTGTTGTTCGATTGATATTCCGGTATAAGTGATTTTCTCCGGTTGGCATGTCGTTTTCTGTGCGCCAAATCGGCGTCGAGGCGATGGCAAGTCTTTCGCGGCGTCTCACGTCGGAGCGGACGGCGTGCGCCGTCCTGCGCCCGGGCGGCGCGCGGCAGCAGGGGAGGCGCATCCGATCGCGATGGCTCGTGCCGTCGCCGCCCGCAAGCCGTGCGCCCGCGCGGCGCAGCAATGGGATTTCACGTTCACCGCGCGCCACTTCGCAAAGGGAGAACCCATGTTCAGCAGACAAGCCAAGGTTATTGTCGATGGCGGCATCCGTCGCCTCGCCACCCCCGCGCGAGGCTATGATGTGCTGCGCGACCCGGCGCTCAACAAGGGCACCGCCTTTTCCCCGGCGGAGCGCCGGGCGCTGGGCCTGGAGGGCCTGTTGCCGCCGCTGGTGACCACCGAGCTCGAGCCCCAGCTCGATGTCGCCTACCGGGCCTACCATGCCGCCCCGACCGACCTGGCGAAGCATATCTACATGTGGCGCCTGCACGACAACAACGTCACGCTGTTCTATGCGCTGCTGCAGCGCCATATGCTGGAAATGCTGCCGGTGGTCTACGACCCCGTGGTCGGCGAGGCGATCGAGGCCTATAGCGAGGTGATGACCCGCCCCCGCGGCGTCTTCCTGAGCATCGACGATCCGCACGGCGTCGAGGCGAAGCTGGCCGCGTTCGGGGCCGGCGCCGACGACATCGACCTGCTGGTGGCCAGCGATGCCGAGGAGATTCTCGGCATCGGCGACTGGGGCTCCAATGGCATCGATATTTCCATCGGCAAGCTTGCCGTCTACACCGCCGCCGCCGGCGTCGATCCGCACCGCGTCATCCCGGTGGTGCTCGACGTGGGCACCAACAATGAGAAGCTGCTCAACGACCCCCGCTATGTCGGCTATCGCCATGCCCGCGTGCGCGGCCCGGCCTATGACGACTTCATCGAGGCCTATGTGAGCGCGGTGAAGAAGCTGTTCCCCAAGGCGATGCTGCACTGGGAGGATTTCGGCTCCACCAACGCCCGCCGCATTCTCGGCCGCTACCGGGACAAGGTCGCCACCTTCAACGACGACATGCAGGGCACCGGCTCGATCGTCATCGCCGGCCTGCTCAACGCGGTCGCCCGCACCGGCACGCCCTGGAGCGAACAGCGCGTGGTGGTGTTCGGTGCCGGCACGGCGGGCGTCGGCATCGCCGACCAGATCCGTGACCTGATGGTGCGTCACGACGTGCCGCAGGAGGAGGCCATCCGGCGGGTGTGGCTGGTGGACCTGCCGGGCCTGCTCACGCAGGGCATGGCGGACGGCCTGCTCGACTTCCAGCGACCCTATGCGCGCCCGGAGGCGGAGGTGGCCGGCCTCGCCCGCACCGGCTGCGAGCCGATTCCCGCGGCCGAGACCCGCTGGCCCGAAATGTCGGCCTTGCGCGCCGCCGCGGCGGCGAAGGGCGGCCTCATCGATCTCGCGACGGTGGTGGCCGCCGTGAAGCCCACCATTCTCATCGGCACCTCCACCACGCCCCAGCAGTTCACCGAGAACATCGTGCGCACCATGGCGGCGCATGTGGAGCACCCGATCGTGTTCCCGCTCTCCAACCCGACCGTGCTGCACGAGGCCACGCCGACCCAGATCCTCACCTGGACCGCAGGCAAGGCCTTCGTCGCCACCGGCGCGCCGTTCGACGATGTGGTGCTGGACGGCGTGACCCATCGGATCGGCCAGGCCAACAATGCCGCGCTCTATCCCGGGCTCGGCTTCGGGGTCATCGTGTCGCGCGCCACCAGGGTGTCCGACGAGATGGTCTTCGCCGCCGCGCGGGCGGTGGCCGGCCAGGCCCCGGAACCGGCGCCGGGCGCCTCGCTCCTGCCCTCGAACGCCGACCTGCGCATCACCTCCAGCGTGGTTGCCATCGAGGTCGCGCGCACCGCCATCGCGCAGGGCCTGTCGCGGGAGAAGCCGGAAGACGTGGTCGAGGCCGTGCGCGCCGCGCAATGGTGGCCGCTCTATTGCCCGGTGGACGCGGTGTAGCGTCCCGGGGGGCAGGTATCGGTGCGCGGCAAACGCGCACCGATACGACGGGCCGGCGCCGGTGTCGTTTCGGTGCCCGGGAGGCCGCGACGGGCAGTGCGCGCTGGCGACGCCGCGGCGACGCCGGTTGCATGTGGCCAAGGGGGCGACCAACAGTGCGGCCCAACAATGCGGCCCAACAGTGCGGCCAAGGATGAGCGCAGGCACGAGGGCACCTCGCATCATGGCCTTGATCGTCGCGCCCGCCTTGGTGCGCATGGCCGGTGGCGCGGCGGCGGGCACGGCAGGATGGTGCACACGGGCCCCGCCGCGCTTCGGAGCCTGGAACGGGTGCCGTCTTCGGCTCGGCGTTGGCTCGCGGTCGGCGGTGACCCTTCGGACGGTTCCCTCGACCGGTTGGCGGGCCTGCGGGAGGCCGCGTCCGGGGCGCGGCCCCACGCGAGGCCGACGGCGGCCCGGTTGGGCGCGGTGCGAAGGGGGATGGCCGGCAGCATGCGCGCTTTGGCCTTCGACAGGCATCCGCCTTATGCCGGACGAGGAGCCGCTGGCGGACCGAGGGAGTGAGGCTCACCCCGCGCGATCGGGCTGCCGGGGCACCGGGCCGGATCACGTCCTCTGGCGTCGTGCTCGTCACCGGCCAAGGGGCGATCGGTTGATGAGCCCGACCTTGGACCAGTCCATTCTCGCTCTTCTGTGAGTGAGTGATTACCGCTGCGGACGTTCGATGTCTTCGGTCGCGAAATGAGCCGGTCGTGCGGGATTCCCGGTGTTCCAAAAAACTGATGAGTTTTGCGTTCAATGGTTTTATATTTATATATAATATTTTATTTTGTATTTTAGTTCAAAAAATTATGGAACTAAATATTAATTTATCGGGGGTGGTAAGTATTGGAGGCAGCGGGCCGGGTGCCGTCCGGCGCGAGGAGGGGCGCCGTGGTGGCCCGGGGCCGACTGCGATTGCCCTTGATCGCCTCACTTTAGGTTCATACAAATTCTGCATGCAATGGGGGCGTGCATGTCAGTCGATTCGTCGGTCGAGCCAGGGGACGAGGGCGGGGACGAGGGCGGGGACGAGGGCGGGGACGAGGGCGGGGACGAGGGCGTATTTCAGGGCCAGTTGCCGATTGCCGAGAAGCTCGATCGGGCACGAATGGAGCTGCTCGACCTTTCAGCCCGCAACCGACTCCTCAACATGCCGCGTTCCGCAAAGAGCGCACGCTCCATCGAGATCGTCGACGAGAAAAGCGCCGAGATTTTTCGGCTTCTTGTCCGTGAGAACAAAGTCTTTACATTCGTCGCTGGAAAGTCGGCTCGATCTGAGGACGAGGGCGCAGGTGCGCAGGCCGACGAGATCACCGATCTCGCGCAACCCGAAGACGATGTCGCTGACGAACGTGGCGTTTTCAGCCGACATGCAGACACCCGGCTTCAGACGCGCCTGACGCCGAAGGGGCTCCAAAAGCGGCTGCTGGAACTTTATTTCGATGCCCGCACCCTGGAGGAGGAGCAGGGTGTCAACATCCTGTATCTGACGCTTGGGACACTGAAGTGGCTTGACCCTGCAAACGCCGGAAACATCCGGTTTGCGCCGCTGCTGCTCGTGCCGGTCTCGCTTCAGCGCGGCAATGCGGGAGAAAAGTTCAAGCTGTACGCGCGGCCCGAGGATTTCGCCTCCAACCTGTCGCTGGAGACCTATCTCGACCGGGTCCACGGCATTCGCCTGCCGGATTTCGAGGCATCGGACATTTTCGACCCCATCTCCTACATGGAGGGCGTCGCGGAGGCGGTCGCGGCCAAGACCGGCTGGAGCGTTCAGCACGATGAGATCGCGCTCGGTTTCTTCTCCTTCGCGAAGTTCCTGATGTATCGCGATCTCGACCCGCAGACCTGGCCCGTCCATGCACGGATCAGCGAGCGGCCGCTGATCAAAGGCCTGCTCTCGGACGGATTCGATGGCGCCGACGGGATGATCCCCGAGGACGCCAACATCGATCCGTTCATTTCGCCGGCCGACATGGTTCATATCGTCGACAGCGACAGCAGCCAGGCCCTCGCCATCCACGAGGTTCGGCGTGGCCGCAACATGGTGATCCAGGGCCCGCCCGGGACCGGCAAGAGCCAGACCATTGCCAATGTGATCGCCTCCGCCGTTGCAGATGGCAAGACCGTGCTCTTCGTCGCTGAGAAAATGGCGGCCCTGGAGGTGGTGAAGCGGCGGCTCGACGCCACCGGCGTCGGCGCCGCCTGCCTGGAGTTGCACAGCAACAAGGCCAATAAGCGCGCCCTGCTCGACGAGATCCGCCGAACCTGGGAGCTCGGCGTTCCGCGCGTGCCCAATGCCGGATCGCTCTACGCCCGCCTCACCGAGGCGCGCGACCGACTGAATGCCCATGCCGCGCGGCTGCACGGAGCGCATCCCAGGGCGGGCCTCACCCCCTATCAGGTCATCGGACAGCTCGTTCGTCTCAGGCTCGCTGATGAGGCGCCCAACGACATCACGCTGGAAAATCCCGAGAACTGGACACGCGACGAGTTCCGCGAACGGCATGCGGTCTTGTCGGAGCTGGTTGAACGCGTCGATGTCATCGGCACACCGTCGGACCACGTCTGGAATGGCGTCGGTCTCGTCACGGTCTCTCCCATGGAGGTGGAGCGGCTGGCGGCGCGGTGTGCCGCGCTCGGTGACCGGTTGGCGGCGTTCGATGCGGATCTGGGTGCCCTGTCGCAGCGGCTGGAACTGGAAAAGGCGCCGACCTTCGATGCGGTCTCCGCCTCGCTGGATCTGGCGCGGCGGATCGCCGACGCCCCTGATCTGACACCCCAGGCGCTTGCCTCCACCACCTGGATCGCGGAACGCGAGGCGATCGCGTCCCTGCTGGCCAGCGGCGAGCGCCATGGGCAGCTGCGGGCGGACCTTGGCAGCGCATTCACCGAGGTCGCATGGACGACGGATCTACAGGCGGACAGGAACACGCTGGCGCGCCTGCCCGCATCGTTTGCGTCAGAGGCCTTCGCGCGTCTGGCACGTCTCGTGGACGGCCTGCCCCGCCTGAAGGAGGCAGCCGACGCCCTGGCTGACGCCATGGGACGTCCTCTCCCGCTCACGCTGGCGGACGTCCAACGCCTGGCAAAGGTTGGCGAGCGCGTCGCGGTTGCGCCGCAGGCGCCAGCCGAGGCGTTTGCCGCCGAAGCCTGGAACGACCCCATCGACCCCATCGCCGATCTGGCCGGGGCCGTCCGCGCGCTGGAGCAAGCCCGTGTCGATGTGGGCGCAAGCCTGTTGGACGCGGCCTGGGCGACCGATCTGTCTGAAGCCCGAACCACCCTTGCGGCCCATGGGGAGAGCGTCTTCAGGCTCCTCAGCGGCGCATGGCGCCGCGCCAACCGCCTCGTTCGCTCCCTGCTGTCGACCCCCGATCAGCCTCTGGCGGACACCCTGAAACAGCTTGATGCGTTGGCGCGTGGCCAGTCTGCCGCGCGGATGATCGCGACTGAAGACGATTTGGGGCGACGTGCTTTCGCCTCCGCATGGCGCGGGGATCGCTCGGCATCGGCCCCGCTTTTGGCCCTTGTCGACTGGATGCGCACGCTGACGGGGCTCGGCGCCGAACCGCGTGTCGTTGCCGCACGACAGCCCGATCCGGTGCTGATCGCCTCCCGTGTTCAGCGCACCGAGAGGCTTCTGGCTGAACTGATCCCGCTCATCGAGCTGCTCTGGAACGAGCTGCCAAGCCCGAATCTCCTGTTCGGGGACGCCCTGTCCTCTGAAAGAGCGGAGCTGGGCGTCTTGTTCGCGTCGGTTTCCCATTTCCATCGCGCCGATCAGGTCACGGCGGCCATCGCGATCACCAGGCCAGCGTCGTTGAGCGAGCGCATCGCGTCGTTCGACACGCTGATCGAGGGACAAGCCTGTGCCCGGGCGCTGCAAGACGCGGATGCGCTGGGCGCGCGCGCCTTCGATCGCGCATGGCAGGGGCAGAACAGCGATTGGGGTGCCCTGCAGCGTGCCGCCCAATGGATCGACGCCAACGCAGACATCCGCCTGCTCGCGAGCCGGATCGCGGAGCGTCCCGCTCTCGCGGATCAGGCGTCCAGGATCGGGAAGAGCCGTGCCGAACTGGCGGGCGACATTGGACACCTTCTGTCCGACCTGCGCTTCGATGTTGCGCAGGGCTTTGGCATTCAGGACATGGGTGCCATCCCGATCGCTCGTCTGGGCGCGCGCCTGAGCGACTGGGCAAGGACCGGCGAGCAGCTCTCCAAATGGGTGGCCTACCGTGATCGCGCGGATCGCGGCTGCCGGCTTGGCTGCCGGGATGTGGTCGACAGGCTGGAAGATGGCCGGCTGAAACCCGGCGAGGTGATGCCGGCTTTCGCGATGGCCTATTACGAGGCCGTTCATTCGGATCAGGTCCGGCTCAACCCGGATCTCGGTCGGTTCGACGGAACGCTGCATGGGCGTCTCGCGCGCGAATTCGCCGATCTCGACCGGCAACGGATTGCCCTTGCGAGCGCGGAGGTCGTGCAGGCCCACCATGGTCGTGTCCCCTCGCGGGACGGGGGCGCGGTCGGCCCGCTCGGCGTGCTGCGCTCGGAGATGCAGAAGAAGCGCGGCCACATGCCGATCCGCAAGCTCATGGAACGCGCGGGTCCCGCGGTGCAGGCGATCAAGCCCGTCCTCATGATGAGCCCGTTGTCGGTGGCACAGTTCCTTACCCCGGGCGTCTTCGACTTCGATCTGCTGGTCATGGACGAAGCGAGCCAGATCCAGCCCGTGGATGCGCTTGGCGCCATCGCGCGCGCGAATCAGGTCGTGGTTGTCGGCGATCCCAAGCAGCTGCCCCCCACGGCCTTCTTCGCGAAGATGACAGGCAACACCGACGACGAGGAGGAGGACGGCCAAGGTCGCGTCACGGACATCGAAAGCATTCTCGGCCTGTTCACCGCAAGGGGGCTGCCGACGCGGATGCTGCGCTGGCACTACCGGAGCCGGCATCAATCGCTCATCGCCGTCAGCAATCGCCAGTTCTATGAAAGCAAGCTGTTCATCGTTCCCAGCCCCTACACCGCGGAGGCGGGCATGGGACTGCGCTTCCACCACATTCCCGACGGCTTGTTCGATGCCGGCGGCACGCGGACCAATCAGGTCGAGGCCAGGATCGTGGCGCGTGCGATTATCGACCATGCACGTCATTATCCCGAGTTGTCGCTCGGGGTTGCTGCCTTCTCCGCGGCGCAGAGCCGTGCGATCCTCGACCAGCTGGAGCTGTTGCGGCGCAGCCTGCCGCCCGAAACGGAAGCCTTCTTTCAGCAGCATCCCGCGGAGCCCTTTTTCGTCAAGAACCTGGAGAACGTTCAGGGCGACGAGCGCGATGTGATCTTCATCTCCGTTGGCTACGGACCCACGACCCCGGGTGCCCGACCGCCCATGCGTTTCGGGCCGCTTGGCTCCGCAGGTGGAGAGCGGCGCCTCAACGTGCTCATCTCCCGCGCCAAGCAGAGATGCGAGGTCTTCTCGTCGATGACCGACGAGGACATCGATCCGGATTTCGCCCAGACCCGCAAGGGTGTGTTCGCCTTCCGCCTGTTCCTGCACTTCGCCCGCACCGGCCGCCTGACCATGGCCGAGAGCACCGGCCGGGAGCATGACAGCGTGTTCGAGGAACAGGTCGCCAAAGCCTTGCAAGACCGTGGCTACCAGGTTCACCGGCAGGTCGGGCTTGCGGGTTTCTTCATCGACCTTGCCGTCGCCGATGCCGAACGGCCGGGGTGCTACCTGCTGGGGATCGAGTGCGACGGCGCCTCCTACCACGGCGCGCGCTCTGCCCGGGAGCGTGACAGGTTGCGCCAATCGGTTCTCGAAAGTCATGGCTGGGCCATCCAGCGTGTCTGGAGCACGGATTGGTTCCAGCGTCCCGCGGAGCAACTGGCGCTCCTCATAGATCGGATCGAAACCGCCAAGGCGGACCATGACGCGGGAGCCAGCCGCCGGGCGGCGCGGGCCGTGCCCTTGGAAATCGTCACCATCGAGCGCGCGGACGCGACGCAGATCGGTCTCGTCCCTTCCGGCGAAGAAGAGACCGTCAGCGAGCGTCTCTATGTCGAGGCGGTCCTGAACCCGCCCGTGGATCGGACAGGCGAACTCCATGAAACGCCAACAGGCGTTCTCGTCGCTCTGGTCGAAGAGGTCGCGCGGGTGGAGGGGCCGGTCCATCTCAATGAGGTTGTCGATCGCGTTCGCGACTCCTGGGGCCTGAAACGCAGCGGCCCCCGCATTCGGCAGGCCGTGGAGGCGGCGGTCGCCGTTGCCGTCGAGACGCGACGGATCGAGCGATCCGCTGATTTCCTTTCGGTTCCCGGCGCACCTGTTCGTGTCCGGGACCGAAGCCTGGCCCGCTCCTCCACCTTGCGCCGGGCGGAGATGCTCCCGCCCAGCGAGATCCGCGAGGCCATCCTCGAGGTCGTGCGCACCAATTTCGGTGCCACTCCCGATCAACTGGTCCAGGCTGTTTCCCGGATGTTCGGCATCAGATCGACAAGTGCGGCGGTTCGCTCCGTGATCCAGGCACAGGTGGACGAGATCGTTTCAGCGGGTGGATTGATGACGCAGGCCGGAGTCCTGCTTCAGGCCCCGTCCCCGGAATAAGCCGGCCCCGCGTTCAAGAAGGCTTTGGCGCAGCGGCCGGGTCCCGCCGCCGCGCCAAGCTCCGCGCGCGATATGGCGCGAAGGCTGGCGTGATCCGGCATAAATGCCCAGGGCGCGGGCGAAGGGCCGTGCCACGGCCGCCTCACTGGGCCACATCGAGCACGATCTTCCCGAATCGGCCGCCGGTCTCCATCCGGCGATGCGCCTCGGCCGCTTGCGCGCGCGGGAACACCGCGCCGACCAGTGCTTCAGCCGGCCATCGGCGAACATCGGCAGCGCGCCTTCCGCGAAGCGCCGGACCATGACGCGCTTCTCTTGCGCGGCCCGCGATTTCATCACCGTGCCGATGAGGCGCAGGTGGTCATGCAGCACGAGCGAAAGTGGAACGCTGGCCTCGTCCTGCCCGCCCAATAGGCCGACCTGGACGAGGCGCCCGCCGGGAGCGAGGCTGCGCAGGGTGCGCGCGAGATAGTCCGCGCCGACGAAGTCGACGATCACATCGACTTCGCGCCCGCCGGTGGCCTCACGCACGCTCTGCGCGAAATCTTCGGTGCGATAGTCGAACACGGCCGGCGCGGCGAGGGCGAGAACATTGGGGCGCCACGCAGACTTGCCGTCGCGAAGACGCGTGTCCGGAGGGCGTGGGCGATCTCGACGCCGGCGGAGTCCACACCGCCGGCCGCCACGTGGACCAGCTCCGCCCCGCCGCTGGCCGCCCCGCCCAGATGCACGACGGCTTCCCATGCGGTGACAAAGGCGTCCATCCCCGCCGCCGCGCCGATCGCGTCGAGGGTGTCGGGAATGCGCACCGCCATGCCGCGGTCGACACGGGCAAACGCGGCATAGCCACCGCCGCCGACGACGGCCATCACCCGCTCCCCCGGCCGGACATCGGTGACCGCGTTGCCGACAGCCACGATCTCGCCGGCGACGTCCGGCCCGAGCAGGGTGCCGTCGCCATAGCTTTGACGGCCGTAATAGCCCTGTCGCCGCAGCAGATCGGCGCGGTTGACGCCGGCCGCGTGCATCTTGACCAGCAGATCACCGGCGCGCGGTTCCGGTATCGGCGCCTTGGCAAGGCGGAGGACGTCCGCCGCGCCGAAGGTGTCGTACAGGCTCGCCTTCATTTCAAGGCCGCCCTGGCGACCGCGCGGCGGGCGATGCTGGCGGCAAAGAGGGGAGTCTCGCGGCGGTTGTGGTCGCCGCCGGCCTCCTGCCGGGCCGCTGCGGCCTGCGCGAAGGTCTGGCCGTGGGCGGCGAGGAACTCCATGAACACGTCGGTGGGGTGGGAGGTGACGCGGTTGGTGTAGCGGGTGCGTCCGCCTTCGATGGCCTCGGCGATCAATTCCCAGATCACGTTGACCTGGGTCCGCCCGACCGCCGTGAACACGTCGGAAATGGACTTCATCCGGCAGTAGCTGGGGGTGGCCTCCTCGGCGACATAGTGCTGGATGACCAGCCCGGTGCCGATCATCTCGACATTGATGACCATGCGGCGGCCGTCATCCGTTGTCGTCACGCCGGAGCCGATATGGTCGGGCGGGCAGCAGCGCAGATATTCCGCCTCCGGGAGGTTGAACAGCCAGTCGGCGATGTCGACCGTTTCCAGTGGCACGTCGATCTCCGCGGTATAAGCGGATTGCGAGAGGAGCTTGTCGGTCAGGATTTTCATGGCATTGCCTCATGAATAAACGCGTGTGTCGGACACGGGGGATCGCCCTGCCGGCAGCGGAGCGGCGATGTGTTGAGGAACGGCACTCAGCTGTGGTACGCGCAGCCCCTTCGGGCTGCCTCGCTCCGCCCGGCCCATCGTGGTCCGGCGATGCCGTGTCGCCGCGGTGTGAATGGCGCGACTATGCGTGGGGCTGCGATCGGCGATAAGCCGGAGCCTCCTGGAAACGGCTTTGCCTGGATCGCAAAGATGAGACCCCATTTCGCCGAATTCCTCGGCACCTTTGTGGACGTCGTGCGGGCGGGGAGCTTTTCCGGCGCGGCCCGTCGACGCGCGGTCACGCCCTCGGCGATCGTGCGCCAGATCGACGCGCTGGAGGAGGACCTCGGCGTTGCCCTGCTCGTGCGCTCGACGCGTGCGCTCACACTCACCGATGCCGGTCAGCGGCTGCATGAAAGAGCGCTGCGGCATCTCGAAGAACTGGCCGACACCCACGCGGAGGTCGCCGCCTTCGACGGTTCGATGTCGGGCACGCTGCGGATCGCCTGCCTGCCGACCTTCGGCAAGCGCTATGTGCTGCCGGTGGTCGCGGCGTTGCAGGCCGCGCATTCGGCCCTGCACGTGGAACTCGACCTGACGGAGCGTCTGGCCGACCCGGTGATCGAGCGTCTCGACGTCGTCATCCGCATGGGGACGCTGGTCGACAGCACGCTGATCGCGACGAAGCTTGCGCCCCTGACGCGGTTGTTGGTGGCGAGCCCGGCCTATCTGGCCAGGGTGCGCGCGCCCGACAGCGTGGTCGATCTGTCATCGCATCGCCTGCTGGACAAGCTGCATGGCGCCGATCTTCTCGGCTGGCGCGATGTGCTCGGTTGTCCGGCCGGCCATGGCGGGAACGGCACGGTGACGTTTCGTTCGGATGATTTCGAGGCCCTGCGCGCGGCGGCCGAGGCCGGCCTGGGGGTGGCGTTCCTGTCGAGCTGGGTGGTTGGCCCCGATGTCAGGGCCGGGCGGCTGGTGCGGTTGCCGCTCGCCGGCGAGACCTGGAACGAGGCGCCGGCCGGCATCTACCTCCTGCGCGCCCTGCCGCAGCCGAGCGCAAAGGTTAGAGTCTTCACTGAGGCCCTGCGGGCATCCATCGGGACTCCCCCCGTCTGGGAGCCGTGATCGGTGTTTGAAATGAGCGTTACCGCCGGGGCGCCCCCGGGCGTCTGATCGGCCGGGCGCTCCCTCGGCTGCGGCTCTGGTCCGCCGCGCCGGGCAGGCAGGGGGCGCCACACGGGGCGGGCGCGCGGCGGCTCTGCGTCAGCGTGCCCTGTCGGCCGGATGTCTGTCTCGGCCAGTTGTCTGTCCTGCGTCACCGCCGTCGCGTCGGGGTGAGCAATGCACACGAGCCGACCGCAACGCAAAGGGCCTGCCGCAGCTTGCGGCAGGCCCTCGCGGTTCTTGAACACCTCTTCTTGGCCGCCTGCGCCAATCTTCTACCATCGGCCCCGGTCTTCGACCGGTGCCAAGTGGGTCCGCTCAAGCGCCGCGCGGGCTTGACCAAAGGCCCATGAGTCACGCTCATGGGCCTTTGGTATTCGGCCGCCGATGAGCCGAACTCCGGCGTCAACGGCTCATCCTTTGGGAGCCACGACAACCATGCGCGGCGGGCTCAGCTGCAGCCGGTGGTTCCGCCGCAGGTCTCGCACTTCAGGCAGGTGCCATTGCGCACCATGGTGAAGTTCATGCACTCCGGGCAGGCCTCGCCCTCATAGCCCCTGGCGCGGGCTTCCGCCCGGGCCTCCGCCTTGCGGGCGGAGGGGCTCCAGGAGAGGGTGGTTTCCAGGCCAAGATCGACCGCCGGCGGCTCCGGCTGGGGCTCGGCCTCGGGAACCTTCAGCTCGGCCACCTCGGTCTTCAGCGCGGTGACGCCCTCGCTGCGGGCGCGCAGCACCGTCACGTTGTCGCCGCTCGGGCGGGGCTCGGCGGCGGCCACCGGGGCGGCGGTGGGCATCAGGTTCACGGTCTTGCCGCGCACCAGGCCCTTGGAGACGATGCGCGCCGCCGGGCTGGTGGGCGCCTTGCCCTCGTCGGCGCCCTTGCCCAGAGCGTCGAAGCCGGTGTCGTGGGGGTCCACATGGCCGAGGTCGTTGCGGCCGAGATAGGACACCGCCAGCTCGCGGAACACATAGTCCAGCATCGAGGTGGCGTACTTGATGGTGTCGTTGCCCTGCACCGGGCCGGCCGGCTCGAACCGGGTGAAGGTGAAGGCGTCCACGTATTCGTCCAGCGGCACGCCGTATTGCAGGCCGAGCGAGATGGCGATGGCGAAGTTGTTGAGGAGCGAGCGAAGGGCCGCGCCCTCCTTGTGCATGTCGATGAAGATCTCGCCGAGCCGCCCGTCGTCATATTCGCCGGTGCGCAGGTAGACCTTGTGGCCACCCACCAGCGCCTTCTGGGTGTAGCCCTTGCGGCGGTCGGGCATCTTCTCGCGTTCGCGCACGCGGTGCTCGACAATGCGTTCCACCACCCGCTCGACGATCTTCTCGGCGACGACGGCGCTGCGGGTCGCGGCCGGCTGGGCCAGCACGGCGTCCACGGCGTCGTCCTCGTCCTCGTCGTCCGCCACCAGCTGGGCGTTCAGCGGCTGCGACAGCTTGGAGCCGTCGCGATAGAGGGCGTTGGCCTTCAGCGCCAGCCGCCACGACAGGAGATAGGCGGCCTTGCAGTCCTCGACGCTGGCGTCGTTGGGCATGTTGATGGTCTTGGAGATGGCGCCCGAGATGAAGGGCTGGGCCGCCGCCATCATGCGGATGTGGCTTTCCACCGACAGGTAGCGCTTGCCGAGCCGCCCGCAGGGGGAGGCGCAGTCGAACACCGGCAGGTGCTGCACCTTGAGGTGCGGCGCGCCCTCCAGGGTCATGGCGCCGCACACATGGATGTTGGCGGCGTCGATGTCGGCCTTGGAGAAGCCAAGGAAGGCCAGAAGGTCGAACTTGGGGTCGGCCAGCTGCGCGGCGGGCACCTTGAGCGCGTCCCTCAGGAACTCCTCGCCGAAGGTCCAGCGGTTGAACGCGAACTTGATGTCGAAGGCGGTCTTGACCGCCGCCTCCGCCTTCTGCAGGGCGGCGTCGGTGAAGCCCCGGGCGCGCAGGGTCGAATGGTTGATGGCCGGGGCCTGAGCCAGCGAGCCGTGGCCCACCGCATAGGCCTCGATCTCGGCGATCTCGGCCTCGCCATAGCCGAGCGCGCGCAGCGCCTCTGGCACGGCGCGGTTGATGATCTTGAAATAGCCGCCGCCGGCCAGCTTCTTGAACTTCACCAGAGCGAAGTCGGGCTCGATGCCGGTGGTGTCGCAATCCATCACCAGGCCGATGGTGCCGGTGGGGGCGATGACGGACACCTGGGCGTTGCGATAGCCGTGGCGCTCGCCCAGTTCCAGGGCCCTGTCCCAGGCCGCGGCGGCGTGCACCACCAGCCGCGCCTCCGGGCAGGAGGCGCGATCGAGCGGCACCGGCGCGACGGCGAGGCCTTCATAGCCGGCCGCCTCGCCATAGGCGGCGCGGCGGTGGTTGCGGATCACCCGCAGCATGGCGTCCGCATTGGCGCCATAGGCCGGGAACGGGCCGAGTTCCCGCGCCATCTCGGCGGAGGTGGCGTAGCACACGCCGGTCATGATGGCGGAAAGCGCGCCGCAAATGGCCCGGCCCTGGGCCGAATCATAGGGAATGCCGCTCGACATGAGCAGGCCGCCGATATTGGCGTAGCCCAGGCCCAGGGTGCGATACTCATAGGAGAGCTCGGCGATGCGGCGCGAGGGGAACTGCGCCATCAGCACCGAGATTTCGAGCACGATGGTCCACAGCCGCACCGCGTGCTCGTAGCTCGCAACGTCGAACTGCCTGGCGGCATCGCGGAACTGCAACAGGTTCAGCGAGGCGAGGTTGCAGGCCGTGTCGTCCAGGAACATGTATTCCGAGCACGGGTTGGAGGCGCGGATGTCGCCACCGGCCGGGCAGGTGTGCCAGTCGTTGATGGTGGTGTGAAACTGGATGCCGGGGTCGGCGCAGTGCCAGGCGGCGGCGCCGATTTTCTCCCACAGATCGCGGGCCTTGAGGGTCTTGGCCACCTTGCCGTCGGTGCGGCGGATGAGGTTCCAGTCGGCGTCGGCCTCCACCGCGCGCAGGAAGGCGTCGGTGACGCGCACCGAATTGTTGGAGTTCTGGCCGGCCACCGAGATATAGGCCTCGCCGTCCCAATCGGTGTCGTAGATGGCCAGGTCGATGTCCTTATAGCCCTGGCGGGCATATTGGATCACCCGGCGGATGGCGGCGTCGGCGACGGCGGCCTTGCGGGCGGCCTTGATCTCGCGCTTGAGGGCTGGGTTCTTCTCCGGGTCGAAGCACGAATCGCCCTGGCCCTCGCAGTTCACGCAGGCCTTGAGGATGGCCTTGAGGTGCCGGGCGTTGAGCTTGGAGCCGGTGACGAGCGCCGCCACCTTCTGCTCCTCGATCACCTTCCAGTCCACATAGCCTTCGATATCCGGATGGTCGGCGTCCACCACCACCATCTTGGCGGCGCGCCGGGTGGTGCCGCCGGACTTGATGGCGCCCGCCGCGCGGTCGCCGATCTTGAGGAAGCTCATGAGGCCGGAGGACCGGCCGCCGCCGGACAGCCGCTCGCCCTCGCCCCGCAGCGACGAGAAATTGGTGCCGGTGCCGGAGCCGTACTTGAACAGGCGCGCCTCGCGCACCCACAGGTCCATGATGCCGCCCTCGTTCACGAGGTCGTCGGCCACCGACTGGATGAAGCAGGCGTGGGGCTGGGGATGCTCATAGGCCGAGGTGGAGGCCTGCGCGGTGCCGCTCTTGTGGTCGACATAGAAATGGCCCTGGCCCGGCCCGTCGATGCCATAGGCCCAGTGGAGGCCGGTGTTGAACCATTGCGGCGAGTTGGGCGCCGCCATCTGCATGGCGAGCATGTAGCGCAGCTCGTCGAAGAAGGCCTGGGCATCGGCTTCGGCGTCGAAATAGCCGCCCTTCCAGCCCCAATAGGTCCAGGTGCCGGCGAGGCGGTCGAAGACCTGCTTGGCGGAGGTCTCGCCGACCACGCGCTCCGTCTCCGGCAGGGCCGCCAGGGCCGCCTCGTCGGGGGCCGAGCGCCACAGGAAGGCGGGAACGGTGTTCTCCTCCACCTTGCGCAGTCGCGCCGGCACGCCGGCCTTGCGGAAATATTTCTGGGCGAGGATGTCGCTCGCCACCTGCGAGAATTGGGCGGGAACCTCGATCCCCTCCTGGCGGAACACCACCGAACCGTCCGGATTGCGGATCTCGCTCACGGTCTCGCGGAACGGAATTTCCGCGTAAGGGGAACGGCCCTCCTGCGTGTAGCGACGTTCAACGCGCATGACCGGTGCTCCTTCGCTCGGCCCCGCCAGAGCCGAAGAGTATAACAGCTAAATGTAGCGGGCGTGACCGGTCGGCGAGCGGGCCGCACGGCACCGCCCCTGACCTTGAGCTACATGTCGAGAAACGCGACAAACGTTCCCACCGATCCCGTGACCGAGAGGAACGCCCGACGAACAGGAGGCGACGCTAGGCGAGTCCTCCGGGATCGTCAAACGAAGTTTCGGCTTGATCTGGTGTATCCAGGTGCCACTGCTACTAAATATAGTAGCCAATAATCCGTTAACAAAGGGTAACGAGGCCAGTGCTGGAGCGGGTTTTCGCCTTGCGCCGCCGCGCCCGGGCAGGCGAGCGGCGTTGGCGGAGTCGTTCCCGTCTTCCACAGGCCGCGCCGCCGCGCGGCGCCTTCCCCCGGGTCGGCCCGGCCGGCATCACAAGATATGGGGGGTACCCTGGGGGCGCCACGCCGCGCGGCCCGCCGGCCGAGGGGCGGGCGGGCCGGGATGGGCCGGAGGTGGCGATGGGGCGAAGGATCAGGCCAGGGGAAGGGCGGCCGGCGCGCCGGGCGCGTCGCCAAGCGGGGTGTCGAGCACCGGCGCGGTCATCACATGGGCGCGCATGGCGGCGCCGGCCTCGGTGCGCTCGCCACGCAGGATGGCGGTGAGCACCCGACCATGCTCGGCGTAGGACTGGGCAAGCCGCTCCAGGCCGCGATATTTGTCGCGCAGGAAGGGACGCAGCCTGATCCGGGTGGTCATCGCCAGTTCGGACAAGTAGTCATTGTGGCAGCCCGCGTTGACCGCCGCGTGAAAACGTTCGTCCAGGCAGTCGCACTGCGCTTCCTCGCCGGAGCGGATGGCGGCCGCGAGGTCCGCATGGAGCCGCTCCAGGCCGGCGCGTTCGGCCGCCGTCATGTGTACGGCCGCGAGCGCCGCGCACAGGCTTTCAAGTTCGCCCATGGCCTCGAACATGCCCCTTAGCCGCTCCGAGGAGGGGTGGGCGACGAGGGCGCTGCGATGGGGCCGCGCTTCCACCAGTCCGGAGGCGGCGAGATCGCGGATGGCTTCCCGCACCGGGGTGCGCGAGACGCCGTAGCGCTTGGCGATCTCGACCTCCTCCAGCGCCGTTCCGGGGGCGAGCCGCCCGCTGGTGATTTCGTCGGCGATCTGAAGCCGAAGCTCCTCGGTGCGCGTCACGGCGCGCACCGGCGTGGCGCGGCGGCGGGCGCGCGGCCGACCTGCGGGGGACTCGGTCTCGGTGTCGATGGCGTTCCACATGGCGCCACGAAGCTAATGCAAACCGCTGCCGCGCCGGAATCCGGGATAGTCCGTATGCCGGCGCCGATGGCGCTGCGTCAGTCTTCCGCCGGGGCGGAGGCGGCCGGGGCGCTCGCGGCGGTGGCTTCCGCCGCGCGGTGCGCCGCCATCAGGCGGCGGTAGCGCAGCGCCGACACCGGCAGTAGCGCTAGATAGATGATCGAGCACACGGAAAGCACGATCCAGGGGTAGCTGGCCAGCAGCGCGAAATAGAGCGCCACGACGATGAACAGGGGCAGCACCATGTCGCGCCGCACGCGCCGGCCGATGGTCTTGCCCGACCAGGCCGGCAGGGTGGAGATCATCAGGAAGCCGATGGCCAGGCAATAGATCAGCGCGATCGGCGCGCTCACCCGGCCATGGGGCAGGCCGATGAGCTCCAGATAGACCGGCAGCAGCACGGTGATGGCCCCGGCCGGAGCGGGAATGCCGGTGAAGAAGTCTCCGGCGAAGGCGGGCTTGTCCGGGTCGTCCAGCATCACGTTGAAGCGGGCGAGGCGCAGCGCTGCGCAGATGGCGTAGATGAGCGCCGCGATCCAGCCGAAGGAGCCAGCCTCGTTGAGGCCCCAGAAATAGAGAATCAGCGCCGGGACGCAGCCGAAGTTCACGAAGTCGGCCAGACTGTCGAGCTCGGCGCCGAAGCGCGACGTGCCCTTCAGCGCCCGGGCGAGCCGCCCGTCGATGCCGTCCAGCAGCGCCGCGAACACGATGGCGGCCAGCGCCAGCTCGATGCGCGACTCGATGGCGAGCCGCACCGCAGTGAGGCCGGAGCACAGCGCCAGCAGCGTCACCAGATTGGGAATCAGCACCCGCACCGGAACCTTGCCCAGGCGGCCGAAGCGCGGGCGTTCCGGATCGAAGCGGGGGAATGGGGGGAAGGGAGGAGCCATCAGCTGACCCGATAGGCGGTCTCACGCGGGGCGGGGGCGGCGAGATCGCAGATGATGGTTTCGCCGGCGGTGGTGATCTGCCCCTCCGCCACCTGCACCTTGGTGCCCTGGGGGAGGTAGATGTCCACCCGCGAGCCGAAGCGGATGAGGCCGAAACGCTCGCCGGAGCCGATCGCTTCCCCCTCCCGCACGAAGCAGACGATGCGCCGCGCGACGAGGCCGGCGATCTGCACCACGCCCACGTCCAGGCTGTCGCCCTGGCCGGTGGTGGTGGCGATGACGAGGCCGTTGCGCTCGTTGTCCTCGCTCGCCTTGTCCAGGTCGGCGTTGAGGAAGATGCCCGGCTTGTAGGCGACACGGCTGATGCGGCCCGTCACCGGCGCCCGGTTCACGTGCACGTTGAACACGTTCATGAAGATGGACACGCGCAGCAGCGGTTCATCCGAGAGGTCCAGTTCGCGCGGCGGCCGGGCAAGGCCCACCTGCGACACCCGCCCGTCGGCCGGCGCCACCACCAGGCCCTCGCGCACCGGCGTCACCCGCGGCGGATCGCGGAAGAACAGAGCGGTCCAGATGGCGAGGCCCACCGCGATCATGCCGAGCATGGTGGACACCGACAGCAGCAGCAGCGCCAGCACCACCGCGATGGCGATGAAGGGATAGCCTTCCCGGTGGATGGGCACCAGCGACTTGCGAATGGTGGCGACGAGGGACAATGGGGCCTCCGAGGCACGCCGCGCCCCCGGTGGGCACGCAGGGCAGAGGTAGAGAGCGCGGGCCTCCGCGTCAAATGGCGCGACGCGGGCTGCGGGTGAAATCGCCGCCGCCGCGTGCCGGCCGTCGGCCCTCAGGCGGGCTGCGCTCCATCCTGCCGCACCTCGGCCACCCGGGCACCGGTGAGGGCGGCGAGCGCGGCGGCGGTGGTGCGGAAAACGTGGGTGGACGAGCCCGCCGCCGCCCAGACCGGGTCGAGGGTGAGCAGGTCGGTGTCCAGCACCACGGTGACGGGGCAGGCATGGCCCACCGGCGCCACCCCGCCCACCGCGAAGCCAGTGGCCTGGGCCACCCATTCCGGGTCCGCCGGCTTCACCGGATGCCCGAGGGCGGCTGCCACCTTCCTGCGGTCGATGCGGTTGCCGCCGGAGGCGATCACCAGCACCACCGCGTCGCCATGGCGGAAGACGATGGACTTGGCGATCTGCGCCACGTCGCAGCCGATGGCCGCCGCCGCGTCGGCGGCGCTGTGCGTGCCCTCCGCGAAGGCGGCGATGCTGTCGTCATGACCCGCCGCCGCCAGGGCGCGGCGCACCCGCTCCACGCCGTCCATGGCCGGGCCTCAGGCGAGGGGTTTGGCGGCGAGGAGCTGGGCGGTGGCATCCGCCAGCGGCAGGCGCCCGACCGCGGCGAGCGGCAGCAGCTTCACCTCGGCCGCGGCGGCGAGGCCGGCAATGTCGAGGGCGACATAGTTCAGCCCGTCATAGGTGCGCACCAGGAAGCGGCTGGCGCCAAGGTCGGTCAGCGAGGTCCAGGAGGTATATTCGGTGGTGGTGTCGGCATTGCCGTCCGGCGCGGCGCCTTCCACCTCCAGGCCGCCGGGCCCGCGCGGATCGATGGTGATGCCCTTGGGCCGATCGAAATTGTTCATGATGTGGGCCAGGGTGGAGAGCGCGGCGTCCGGCGCCGCATGCTCGGCATAGTGCGCATAATAGGCGGCGCGCACGAACCGGCCCACGGCGGTGTTCGAGGCCGGCAGGCCGGCGGTGGCGATGCCCGAATCGGGCTGGCGCACGGTGAGCGATCCGAACGTTCCCTCCGACCGGTCGAGGTTGGTCAGGAACGTATAATTGTTCATGTTGGTGAGGTGCCAGGCGAAGTCCGGCCCGTTGGTCATCACCCCGACCGGGTTGTCGTAGACGCTCTGGCGGCCGTTGGCGAACTCGATCACCACCGACGCGCCGGAACGGTCGTGGACGATGAAATGAAACGGTGTGCGCGCCCCGTGCAGGGCCTCCAGGGCGGACAGCAGGACCGGTTGCTCGGCAAGCGCCGCCTTGGTCTGCGCCGTCGTCTCGAACAGGCCGAGGGTCCAGGCGCCGAGGTCGATGGCGGCGAGCACGGCCCGGGTGGTCCGCAGGCTGGTTCCGGGGCCCTCGGCGCCGGCGAACGCCAGCAGCGAGAAGGTGAGGCCCTTGTCGTTTACCCCCTCCACCACCTTCAGGTCCTCGACGGTGCCGTTGGGCACGGTGATGCCGAGGATGGCGTGGCGGGTCTCGAAGGTCAGCGGCTCGCGTCCGGGAACGGCGGAGGCGATCTTCCGGCCCGCCGGCAGGTAGGAGAGCAGGTAGGGCAACTCCATGGGCAGTTCCAGGGTGCGCCCGGCATAGACCCCGCCCTTGTTGTCGCGATAGAGCAGGGCGGTGCAGGCGATCGAGGCATCGATGCCGCCATGGGACGTGAGCAGCGCCAGCACCACAACGGCGGCGAGCAGCGCCAGCAGCAGCGCCGGCGAACGGAACCTGGCTCCGATCATGGAAGAACGACCTCATATGTTGATGGGCGCACGGCACCCGTCGTGCCTCGATCGGCGGGCACGGGGAGCATCTTCAGCCCCCTGGGCGGCGGGGCTGCGCCCGAGACGGCGTTGAGGCGACACCTCGCGGGGGCTTCCGCGAACCGGCGCCCGCTGTCGATGCTGTAGCGCATTTCGCGCCGGCGCTGAAGCGTGAAATACCTCCCGCGGTCCGGCCCGGTGCCCGCACCCGCGCCCGTCAGGCGCGTGGCGCGAACAGGTTGTGGCCGAGCCGCCGCGCCACGGTCGCCACCGCCACCTGGCCGCGCACGCTGTTGCCGGCCTCGTCCAGGGGCGGGGCGAAGGCGGCGATGGCCATCTCGCCCGGCACCACCGCCAGGATGCCCCCGCCGACCCCGCTCTTGCCGGGCAGGCCCACGGTGTAGGCCCAGTCGCCCGAGGCGGTGTAGAAGCCTTCCATCATCATCTCGGCGAGGATCGGCGGCACGTGCTCGCGGGCGATCACCCGTTCGCCGGTGCGCGGGTTGACGCCGCCGGAGGCCAGCGTCGCTCCCATCACCGCGAGGTCCACGGTGGAGACGAGGGTCGAGCACTGGCGGGTGTAGATGTCCACCGCGCGGATGGGATCGCCGTAGCAGGTGCCGGCGCTGTAGAGCAGCCAGCCGATGGCGCGGTTATGGAAATTGGTGGCCTGCTCGGAGCCGTTCACTGCGGCGCTGAGGGCGACCGGCCGGCCGGCAAAGCGGCTTTGCATGTCGAGGATGGCGGCCCACGCGGCCTCGGCATCGGTGCCCGGCACCAGGCTGGCGGTGGCGATGGCGCCGGCGTTCACCAGGGGCGAGAGCGGCTTGCCCTTGTGCAGCTCCAGCGCCGCCACGGAATTGAACGGCAGGCCGGTGGGGTCGGCGCCCAGCTTCTCGCGCACGGCGGCGGCGCCGATGATCTCCATCACCAGCGCCAGGGTGAACACCTTGGAGAGGGACTCGATGGCGAACGGATGGTCCGCGTCGCCGGCCTTGTGGATCTCGCCCGCTGCGGTCACCACGGCAAGGCCCACCAGATCGGGGGGGACCTCCGCCAGGGCGGGAATATAATCGGCATTCTTGCCGCCACGAGTGGCCCGGGCGGCGGCAAGGCCGGCGGCGAGCGCGGCTTCGATCTCAGTTCCTGGCATGGGAGCCTCCCGGTCCGTCCCGCGCGAATGCGCCCCGAGGGGGGAGCCGGCCGGCCCGGGGGGATCCCGGCCCGGCCGCTGGCTGTTGGTCATGGCGCCCCTGCGGGCAGAGTCACTTCTCGCGCGGCACCAGGATATGGGTGGCGCGGGCGCGCGGGTGGATGGCGAAATGCCCCTCCGGCGCGTTGTGGGACTTGATGTGCACGAGGTCGGCCTGCGGCGTCTTTCCGCGCTTGTCGTGCAGTGCGTAGACGATGAAGGGGATGGTGAGCGCCACGACGAAGCTCACCACCAGCAGGCCGACGTAGATCTCGTCGCCCTCGGCGCCGGGCAGGCCGCTCGGCGGGAAGAAGGAGACGACGAACGCCAGCGCCGAGATCAGGAAACCGGCGCTCGCCACCACCAGCTTGAAGCCGGTGCCGCCGGGAAGCCGGTAGCTGCGCCTCTTGTCCTGCTGCTTCAAGGTGAGGCTCATATAGGCGAGGAACAGCAGGAAATACGTCATCAGGTAGAGCACCACGGTCAGCGCCATGGCGATCAGGAACGACATGTTCCCGCCGGAGGTGTTGGTGAAGACGATCAGCGCCACGGTGGTGATGCAGAGCTGGAAGATCACCAGCGGCACCGGCACGCCGTTCTTGTTCACTTTGGCCGCCACCGCCGGCAGGATGCCGCGCTCGGCGGTGACATACATGCCGCGCGAGGGGCCGACGATCCAGGCGGCGATCTCCGCCAGCACGCCGAGCGCCAGCAGCGCCGCCACCACGCGCACCGCCCACTCAAACCCCGGCCCGTGGCTGGTGATGAGGGCCTGGAAGGTCTGCACCACGCCGGCCGACAGGTTGATCTCGTTGAGCGGCACCACCGACGCCACCGACAGGCCGCCGATGGACGACAGGCAGATGGCCGCGATCATGAGCAGGAACATGGCGAGCGGATAGTCCCGCCCGGGGTTCTTCATCTCGTTCACATGGGTGGCGGAGGCCTCGACGCCCATGTAGCTCAGGATGAAGGCCACGAACACCACCAGCGTCCCGATCTTGGTGAAGTCGGGAAAGAAGGTGGAGGCGTTCATGGCAATCTCCAGCCGGGCGCCGCTGGCCAGGTGCCAGATGGCGAGGATGACCAGCAGCAGCGCCGGCAGCAAAATGCCGGCGAAGAAGCCGATCTTGGCGATCTGCGCGGTGTACTTGGTGCCGCCGAACTGGGTGAAGGCCAGCACCCACAGGATGACGAGGCCGGCGATGGTCTTCACCACCGGGTCGTTGTTCAGCGCCGGCCAGCCGAGGATGTAGGACAGGGCGCCGAGCACGAAATAGAGCATCGGCAGGAAGCCGATGGCGATCTGCAGATAGGTGAAGGAGATGGCGGCGAACCCCCAGCGCTCGCCCAGCGTGTTGGAGACCCAGGCGAACACGCCGCCTTCCTCCCAGCCTTCCACGGTGGCCATTTCCGCCGCGCACAGGGCGACCGGGATGAACCACAGGATGCCGCCGAGCAGCAGGAAGAACACCAGGCTGAAGCCCGAGGTGGCGAAGGTGGGGTATTCGTAGACGGCCATCACCATGGAGGCGGTGATGGCGAAGAAACCCAGCAGCGTAAGTTGCTTTGCAGGCGCGTTCGCGGCGTTGGTCGCCATGATGAGACCCCCCGGGGTGAGGCGTTGCGGATGAGGCGAGGCCGATGAGGGCCGGCCGGTGAAGGGCTGGCCGATGCGGCGCGGCGCCGTGTTGGGGGGCGCGGGGCGCCCTCGGCTGAGGCCGGGGTGCCCGGCGCGGTGGCGGGCCGCCCGCCCCCTCGCGGAGGGCGGGCGGCGCCGGTCAGTTGTGGTTGAAGCCGCTGGCTTCCTCTGAGGTCAGCGGCTTGGTCACCGGGTGCTTCTCGAAATAGTCGAGGGCGCGCTTGATGTCGTCGATCAGCAGGCTGGCGAGGTCGCGGCTCACCCCGTGCCGCACCAGGATGCGCTGGATCACCAGATCCTCGCGGTGGGCGGGCATGGAATAGGCCGGCACCTGCCAGCCGCGCGAGCGCAGCCGGTCGGCGAGGTCGTAGAGGGTGTAGCCGCCGATGCCGCCCTGGTCCTTCAGCTTCCAGCACAGGGCCGGGATGCCGGCCTGGCTGTCACCGCCGAACAGGATCTCGAACGGGCCCAGCGCGGCGATCTCGCGCGAGAGATATTGCGCGGTCTCGTAGCAGGCGTTCTGGATCCGCGCGTAGCCTTCGCGGCCGAGGCGCAGGAAGTTGTAGTATTGGGCGATCACCTGTCCACCGGGGCGCGAGAAGTTCAGCGCGAAGGTGGGCATGTTGCCGCCCAGGTAGTTCACGTTGAAGATCAGCTCTTCCGGCAGGTCGGACGCCTCGCGCCAGATCACCCAGCCCACGCCCAGCGGCGCGAGGCCGAACTTGTGGCCCGACGAATTGATGGACTTCACCCGCGGCAGGCGGAAATCCCAGGCGACGTCGGGCGCGCAGAAGGGGGCGAGGAAGCCGCCGGAGGCGCCGTCCACATGGATCGGGATGTCGAGCCCGGTGTCCTTCTGGAGCTGGTCGAGGGCGTCGTGCACCGCCTTCACCGGCTCGTATTGGCAGGTGAAGGTGACGCCCAGGGTGGGCACCACGCCGATGGTGTTCTCGTCCACCCGCTTCAGCACTTCCTCCGGGTTCATGATGAGCCGGTCGCCCTCGAGCGGGATCTCGCGCAGCTCCACGTCGAAATAGCGGGCGAACTTGTGCCAGCAGATCTGCACCGGGCCGCAGATGAGGTTCGGCTTGTCGGTGGGCTTGCCGGCGGCGGCGCGCTTCTTGCGCCACTGCCACTTCAGCGCCAGCCCGCCCAGCATCGCCGCCTCCGACGAGCCGACGGTGGAGCAGCCGAGCGTGGTCTGCGCGGACGGCGCGTTCCACAGGTCCGCGAGCATGTGCACGCAGCGTTCCTCGATCTCCGCCGTCTGCGGATACTCGTCCTTGTCGATCATGTTCTTGTCGATGGACAAGGCCATGAGGTCCTGGATTTCCTCGTCCACCCAGGTCTGGCAGAAGGTGGCGAGGTTCTGGCGCGAATTGCCGTCCAGCATCAGCTCGTCGCGAACGGCGGTGAAGACGTTGCGCGGCGCCTTTTCCGTCTCCGGGAACTTGTACTTTGGCAACGCGCGATGCAGCTCGCTGGACGAATAGACGTCATCGAGCAGCTCGCGGCGCAGCGCGCTGGTGGAAAGGGTTTGGGAGGGGTCTGATGTCATGGCTCGGCCTCCTCTAGGCTGCTGAAACGCCACGCCGTAGCTTGGGAAAACGTCGGGTCCGGCATGGCGGCGATGAAGGAAACAGATCTCTCACGGCGCCCGTGCGCGCCATCGGGCGAGGTCGGCGGCGAGGACCTCGCCAGCGGCTCGGAGCCGGTCCGGTTGGTTGGTGCAGCGTCCGCGGGTCGGAATTACCACGCGCGCGCGTAGTGGAGCGCTCGTGCCGGGAACGGGCGGCGAAGACTGGACGCGGCGGGCGGGTTTCTCAAGCCGGCACGGGTCCGGTTGCCAATAAGGTCAGTGCCTCTCAGGTTTCGTTCACCCATGCGGTGCTCCCTCCAGGCTTCGAGGTTTTCGTTGTGCTTATTGCCGGGTCCTCTGCGACAGCCGATGCAGGGCAGGTGGTCGCGCAATCCTTTTCGAGCCGCTTCCAGTTACCGATAGTAAGCCGCAGTCGATCCGCGGAAGCAAGCCTGGATCGCCTACTCTCAATGTTTGCAAGAAGAAATATCCTGAATGGGATAGATCCGCGGCGCCTGCGTGCGGCGCAGCCTGGCCGCGCTGCCGCCACCGGTCATCTGGCCCGGACGCGAGAGGCCCCGGACCAGGGGGCCGAGGCGTTGCTGCGGGCGGGGCGTCGCGCGCCGGGGCGCGGCCGTTATCCGCGCGGCAGGTGCTCCGCGCCGATGAGGTGGCGGACGCGGGGCGGGGCCTCGCCCTGGTGGAACCGCGCCACCTCGGCCTGAACATCGGCGTCTGCATGGGAGACGCGGCGGTGCTGGCGCAGGTGCTCGGCCCAGGATTCCACCATGAACCACTCCACCATGAGGCGCGGGTCGGCGGCATCCTCGGTCACGCCCCAGGCATAGGCGCCGTCGCGCCGCCGCGCGGCGGACAGGCGGCGGAGGGCGGCCAGGAAGGCGGGGCGCTCGTCGCCCGCCACCTGATACTCGATGAGGATGAGCACCGGCCCGCGGTCCGTGTCCACCGGCGTGGCGAGCAGCGGTTCCGGCCAGTGCAGGGAGGGCGTGAGGTCGTCGTCGCCGGCCGGCAGCGCCACGCGGTGGAGCAGCAGGCCGGCCACCGCCAGCCCGGCGCCGGCCGCCGCCAGTGTCGCTGCCACGCCGATCTGCTGGGCGACGATGCCCCAGAGGATGCTGCCGCCGGCCATGGTGCCGTTGAACACCGTGAGATAGACCGCCAGCGCCCGCCCGCGCACCCAGTTGGGCAGGATCGCCTGGGCCGTGGCGTTGAGGGTGGTCAGGGCGATGATCCAGGCCGCGCCCAGGGCCAGCAGCACCAGAAGCGCCAGCGGCGGCGGTGGGGCCAGTGCCAGGGCCGCGGTGGCCGCCCCGCTCACCACGGCGGCCGCCAGCAGCAGCCCGTCGGCATTCAGTCGCGCCCGCAGGGGCGGCAGCAGCAGGGCGCCGACGATGGCGCCGGCGCCCACCGCGCCCAGCAGCAGCCCGTAATAGGCGGCATCGCCCTTGAGCAGCTGGCGCGCGACCAGCGGCAGCAGCGCCCACACCGAGCTGGCGAAGGCGAAGAAGAACACCGCCCGCAGCAGCACCAGATGCAGCTCGCGGCTGGCTCGCGCATAGCGCAGCCCCGCCCGGAACGCGCCGGAGAAGCGCTCCGACAGCTCGTCCTCGGCGCTGGGCGCCCGGCGCCACCACCACAGGGCGGCGATGACGACGATATAGCTCGCCACGTCCGCCCCATAGGTGACGGCGGCGCCGAAGGCGGCCAGCAGCAGGCCGCCCACCGCCGGGCCGATGGAGCGGGCGATGTTGATGCCCAGGGAGTTGAGCGCCACCGCGCTGCGCAGCTCCGCGCGCGGCACCAGTTCCGGCACGATGGATTGCCAGGTTGGCGCCATCAGCGCCGCCCCCACGCCGCCCAGGAAGGTGAGGGCGATGAGCGACCACACCGTGATGAGCCCGGTGTGGGCGAGGATCGCCAGCGACAGGCTGACGCCGCCCAGGGCGAGCTGGATGAGGATGAGGAAGCGCCGCCGGTCGAGGATGTCGGACAAAACCCCGGCCGGGATGGCGAGCAGGAACACTGGCAGCATGGCCGCCGCCTGGATCGCCGCCACCGCCGCTGGCGAGGCCGACAGGTCGGTGACCAGCCAGGCGCTGGCGACATCGCGCATGAAGCTGCCGGTATTGCCGAGGATGGTGGCGCCCCACAGCACCAGGAACACGGTGCGGCGCAACGGCGCGAAGGCGCCGGCGGGCGCGTGTTCTGGGGCGGGGGTGGCGGGTGCGTCGCTCACGGGGGGCTCCCCTTGGTGCCGTGGGTCAGGTCGAACCACGCCACGAGCACGAACGCGCCGCACAGGCCCAGGTGCTCGAAGAAGGCGTTGGCGGCCATCATCCGCTCCGCGCCAGCGAGGGTCCAGAAGCGATTGGCCAGCAGCGTGGCGGCCAGGGTGAAGGCGGCCAGCGCCAGCGCCGCGGCCCAGCGCCAGACCCCGGCGAGAAGGAGCGCCGGGGCACCGAGTTCCAGGCCGATCACCGCCAGCGCCAGGGGGGCGGCGGGGGCCAGGCCGAAATGGGCCATCTCCGCCACCGCGCCGGGAAAATCCAGCGCCTTGACGAGGCCGCCCTGGATATAGGCGCCGGTAAGGGCCAGCAGGGCCAGGGCGCGCACCGGCGCGGGGGCGAGGAGACGCCGCGCCCGTGGCGCGGGGCCGGGGGTGGGGTGGGCCGCCATGGGGCGTCAGAACGCCCAGCAGGCGCAGCCCAGCGCCCCGAAGAAGGAGCGGGCATCGCTGACCGGCAGGCCGGCGCTCCAGGCCTGGGCATGGGCGTGGCCATGCACGGTGCAGGCATTGGCGCAGCCGCAGGCGCTGAAGGCAAGGCGCGTCTGCCCCGCCGGGCGCGGCTGGTAGCCGCCGAAGGTGCGCGTGGGCGCCCAGTCGGGCATGGCCGGCGGCAGCTCCGGGGCCAGCGTCCGGAAGTCGCCGGCCCCGTGCACGGGGCGTCCGCCGAGCAGGGTGAGCACGGCGGTGATGTCCTGGATCGCGTCCTCGGGAACCGCGAAATAGTCGTCGGAGAGCACCACCAGGTCGGCGAGCTGGCCGGCCTGGATCTGCCCTTTCTTGCCGGTCTCGGTGGAGAACCAGGTGTTGGCCTCGGTCCACAGCCGCAACGCGTCCTCGCGGCTGACGCGGTTTGCATGCGGGTAGAGGGCGAGGCCGCCGACGGTGCGGCCGGTGACCAGCCAGGAGAGCGAGACCCAGGGATTGTAGGAGGCGACGCGGGTGGCGTCGGTGCCGGCGCCCACGTTCAGCCCGGCGGCCAGCATGCGGCGAATGGGCGGGGTGTGCTCGGCGGCGCGGGTGCCGTAGCGCTCCACGAAATACTCCCCCTGGTAGGCCATGCGGTGCTGCACCGCGATGCCGCCGCCCAGCGCCGCCACCCGGTCGATGTTGCGCGGTGTGATGGTCTCGGCATGGTCGAAGAACCAGTTGAGGCCGGTGAGCGGCACATCGGCGTTCACCTTTTCGAACACGTCGAGGGCGCGGGAAATGGTCTCGTCATAGGTGGCGTGCAGGCGGAACGGCCAGCGCTGCTCGGCCAGCAGCCGCACCACCGGTTCCAGGTCGCCCTCCATGCCCGGCGCCAGGTCGGGGCGGGCCTGCTGGAAGTCCTCGAAGTCGGCGGCGGAATAGACCAGCATCTCGCCGGCGCCGTTGTGCCGGTAGAGGTCGTCGCCGGCGCCTGGCGTCACGCTCCTGGCCCAGCCGGCGAAGTCGGCCAGCTCGCCCTTCGGCTTCTGGGTGAAGAGATTGTAGGCGATGCGCACGGTCAGGTGCCCCTCGCGGTGCAGCTCCTCGATGATGGCATAGTCGTCCGGATAGTTCTGGAAGCCGCCGCCGGCGTCGATGACGGAGGTGACGCCCAGCCGGTTCACCTCGCGCATGAAATGGCGGGTGGAGTTTTTCTGGTAGTCCGGCGGCAGCTTCGGTCCCTTGGCCAGGGTGGCGTAGAGAATGGTGGCGTTGGGCTGGGCGATGAGCAGGCCGGTGGGGTTGCCGGCGCCGTCGCGGACGATCTCGCCGCCGGGCGGGTTCGGCGTGTCGCGGGTGTAGCCCACCGCGCGCAAGGCGGCGGCGTTGAGCAGGGCGCGGTCGTAGAGGTGCAGGATGAAGACCGGCGTGTCCGGCGCGACCGCGTTGAGCTCCTCCAGGGTCGGCAGGCGCTTTTCGGCGAACTGGTGAGCGGTGAAGCCGCCCACCACCCGCACCCATTGCGGCGCCGGGGTGGCGTCCACCTGCGCCTTCAGCATCTCCATGGCGTGGCTGAGCGAGCGCACCCCGTCCCAGCGCAGCTCCATGTTGTAGTTCAGCCCGCCCCGGATGATGTGCATGTGGCTGTCGATGAGGCCGGGAATGACCCGGCGCCCGCCGGCGTCGACCATGGCGGTGTCCGGCCCGGCGTGGCGCAGGGCGTCGGCGGTGGCGCCGGCGAACAGGATGCGCCCGTCCTTCACCGCCACCGCCTCCGCCTGCGGGTTGGCGCGGTCGAGGGTGGTCACCTGGCCGTTGATGAGGATGAGGTCGGCGGTCGCGGCGGGGGCTTCGGTCATGGCGGGGCCTTCGGGCGTCTTCGGGCGAGGGTCAGGAGCGGGCGGGGGCGTCCGGCGGCGGCGCCGTGGGCGGCTCCGGCGCGCGGGCCGTGGCCTGCCGGCCGGGGAGCTGGCCGAGCACGTGGTCGCTGCAGTCGGCGAGGCCGATGGCGGCGCGCAGGCCGTCGCCCTGGAGCAGGTGGCGGGCCACCGGCACCACCTGCTCGCCGATGAGGATGCCGAACAGGCCCACCAGCGCCACCACCGGTGGCGCCGGCGAACGCACGTTGATGAGGCTGTAGACGATGCCGACCAGCAGGCCGGCGCCCAGCGAGGCGAGGTAGAGCTTCATGCCAGCGGTGCCTTGAGCGGGAGGCGGCGCCGGCGCGGTGCCGGCGCCGGAGGGGGTCACGCCTTCACGAAGGCGAGCAGGTCGGCGTTGATGACGTCGGCCTGGGTGGTGGCCATGCCGTGGGGATAGCCGGGATAGACCTTCAGCGTGCCGTGCTTCAGCAGCTTCACCGACAGCAGCGCGGAATCGGCGATCGGCACGATCTGGTCGTCGTCGCCGTGCATCACCAGGGTGGGCACGGTGATGGCCTTGAGGTCGTCGGTGAAGTCGGTCTCGGAGAACGCCTTGATGCCGTCATAATGGGCCTTGGCGCCGCCCTGCATGCCCTGCCGCCACCAGTTCTCGATGACACCCTGGCTGGCGGTCGCGCCGGGCCGGTTGAAGCCGTAGAAGGGGCCGGTGGGCACGTCGAGGAAGAATTGCGCGCGGTTGGCGGCGAGCGCGGCGCGGAAGCCGTCGAACACCTCGATGGGCAGGCCGCCGGGGTTGGCCGGCGTCTTCAGCATGATCGGCGGCACGGCGCCGATGAGCACCGCCTTCGCCACCCGGCCCTGGGGCTGGCCGTGGCGCGCCACGTAGCGGGCCACCTCGCCGCCGCCGGTGGAATGGCCGATGTGCACGGCGTTGCGAAGGTCCAGATGCTCGGCCACGGCGGCGGCGTCGGCGGCGTAGTGGTCCATGTCGTGGCCGTCGCCCACCTGGGTGGAGCGGCCGTGGCCGCGCCGGTCATGGGCCACCACGCGATAGCCGTTCAGCACGAAGAACAGCAGCTGGGCGTCCCAGTCGTCGGAGGAGAGCGGCCAGCCGTGGTGGAACACGATGGGCTGGGCCTCCCTCGGGCCCCAGTCCTTGTAGAAGATCTCGACGCCGTCCCGGGTGGTGACGCTCGGCATGGTGGGGGCTCCCTTGGCTGTGGTGGGGGATGTGGTGGCGGGGGCTGTGGCGGCCTGCGCGGGGTCAGGCGATCCGAGGGCGGCGGCGAGCGCCGCCCCGGCACCGAGGCCGAGCACCGCCCGGCGGGTCGGCGCGACCGACTCGCCGGGGCCGGGTGCCGGATGCGGTTCGGGCGTGGGCATCGGCGTTGCCTCAGTGGCCTTCGGAGGCGCCGAACATGGTCTTGGCGTAGATGATGCCGAGGCCGTAGGCGCCGCCGTAGGCCTTCGCCACGCCGGTGGTGAAGTCATAGGTTTCGGTGCGGGCCCAGTCGCGCTGCAGCTCCAGCAGGTACTGAAGCGAGGTGATGGGCCGGGCGCCGGCCTGGACCATGCGGTCCATGGCGCGGTCGTGGGCCTCCTGGGAGACGTCGCCGCACGCGTCGGCGATCACATACACCTCGAACCCCTGATCGATGGCCGACAGCGCCGGGCCGACGATGCAGACCCCGGTCCACAGCCCGGCCAGGACGATGCGGGGCTTGCCGATCTCGTTCACCTTCGCAATGACGGCGGCATCCTCCCAGGTGTTCATGGAGGTGCGGTCGAGCAGCGGCTGGCCCGGGAAGGCGGCGGTGATCTCGGCGAACATGGGGCCGGAGAAGCTCTTCTCGGCCACCGTGGTGAGGATGGTGGGCACGCCGAACCCGGCGGCGGCGTGGGCCACCAGGGCGGCATTGTTGCGCAGGTTCACGGCATCGATGGACTTGGTCGCGAACGACATCTGCGACTGGAAGTCGATCAGGATCAGGGTGTGGTCCTTGGGGGTCAGCAACAGGGCGCCGGGGGCAGCGACGGCGTGGGGCAAGGCAAGTCTCCTGTGGGTGAAGGCGTGAACTGGGGTCGGCGCGGGCGCCGGCTCGGGGGGCGCGGGCCGCGCCGGTGGTGCGGCACGGTGGCAGCTCTTTCCGCTGGGTGCGCGTCGAGAGGCGCACCGGCGGGCGTGTGAAAGGGTCAGCGGCCGGGCCCAGCGGCAGCGCGGGTGGGGGCTGTGTCGGGCTCGGGCGTCGCAGCGGCGGTTGCACAGCCGCCGGTTTGCCGCCTGAACGCGGTCATGTGGGAATGGGTTCCATAGGCGCTGGGCCGGGCCTTCCGGGCCGCGTGGATGAGGCCGCCCACGGGCAGCGCGGGGGTGGGTCCAAGGGGACGGTCATGGCTGTGAGCACCGGCGGTCCTTGTGTCGCGCCGGCACTATCGCGCCGCACCCGCGTCGGCGTCTTGCACGAAAGGCAGAGCTTTTGGACGATCGGAGCCGGGTCCCGCGCCCAGGTGTCCCGCGCCCAGGTGTCCCCGCGCCTGCGGCCGCGCACGGGACGGGAGCGCGCGGGTCGCCGCCGGCAGGGGCATGTCCGGAGATGGGGGGGATGGCGGGCGCGCCGCCACCGGCGTGGACCCGCCGCGCGCGGCGGGCCCTGGGGGCTACGCCCGCCGGCGCCAGGCGCCGGGCGTGGCGCCGGTGATCTTGGTGAACAGGCGCGTCATGTGGCTCTGGTCGGAAAAGCCGCAGCTCACGGCCACATCGGCGAGGGAGAGATCGGTTTGCACCAGGAGATCGCGCGCGCGGGCCACCCGCTGGCGCAGCAGCCAATGATAGGGGGTGACGCCGGTGGCGGCGCGGAAGCCGCGGATGAAATGGCTGCGCGACACGCCGCAGGCGGAGGCGATGTCGCCGATCAGGATCTGGCCATCCAGGCTGGCGGCCAACATTTCCTTGGCGCGGGCAAGGTCTTCGCGCGCGAGGCCCCGGCTGCGCGGCGCGCGCGCCGTGGCGCCATGATAGCGCTGCGCGAGATGGGTGCGCATGGCGCTCACCACCTGGTCCACGAACAACGGCGTGGCCTGCCCCGGCGTGGCAAGGCTCGGCAGCAGCGCCTGCGCCAGGCTGCCGAGCACCTCATCGTTCTGTCCCGGTGCGCAGTAAAGCGCCTCGGTGGAGGGCAGCTCCAGTTCCGCCAGCGTGCCCTGCAGCGCTTCCGGCGTGAGCTCGAGCAGGCAGAAGTCGAAGCCGGTCTCGATGTCGGCGCGGTAGCGGTCGGAAAAGGGGCGGATGTAGCAGCTGCCGGGGGCAAAGTGGCACAGGGTGGAGCGGCCGCCATTCATCACCCGCCGCTGATGACCGGCGGACAGGGAGATGCCCACCAGCAGGCCGCGCCCGCTCGGCGGCGTTTCCACCGGCCGCGGCCCGGTGGTGGCCAGCGTCTTGCGATAGACCACATAGCCCGGCCCGCTGACCTCCTGGTGACGCTCAAGGGCATCGAGCGTGCACCCGAGGCTGTCCCGGGGCGTGGGCGGGGTGAGCGCGTCCTGCGTCGCCGTCATCGTGGTCTCCGCCCTTTTCCGGCGGCCGGCACCACCGCGTACGCGCCCGGCGCCGGAGCCGCCCCCGCCCGCCGCGCGAGACGCTGCCACACCGAACCGGAGGCGCCCAATCCTGCGCACGCTCCGGGCCGGCCAGGATCGATCCCGGCCAGCATGCGCGGGTGCCATGTCATGTCAATAAAAACAGTGGTCTGATCGGCCTGAGCGGCGGTGTCCCGGGCCCGCCCGCCCACGCGGGCTTCGCGCTCCGCCGTCCCGCGGCATGGGGGGCGCGGCCCGCCCTCGGCGTCGGGGCGCGCCGCCGTCAGTCGCCGGTGATCATCACTTCCGGGACCTCGTTGGGGTCCTCGATGTCCATGCCGTCTTCCTCGGCCAGGGCGACGTCCACCAGGCAGACGTCGCCGTCGTCGATAACCAGCGCGATGGGCGTCAGTGCCTGGCCCTGGCACGGGCCGTCGAGGCACTGCCCGCTGGCGAGATCGAACGTCGCGCCGTGCCGGCCGCAGGCGAGGACGGCACCGTCCTTGTCCAGGAATTCCCCGGGGACGGTGTCCAGGCGCGTGCCCTGGTGCGGGCAGGCATTTTCGAAGCCGTGGAAGCTGTCGCCGGTGCGGGTGATGAGGATGGGCCAGGGCCGGCTGCTGCCATCGGCCTCCAGCCGGGCGAGCACGAAGCCCCGCGCGTCTCCCCGGTCGATTTCGTACGTGGCGCAGACCGCGAACAGCTCAGCCATGACATGTGCCCTCCCAGACAGGCAGCCCCTTCCCAAAGGTGGGACGCGGGCTGTCCCCGCCGGCATGCAGGAAACGGGCCTCTCCGGGCCTCGCAGAGCCGAGGCCGGGGGCGATGGCGGCACCGCGCCCGGCGCCGGCCGCCGGACCGCAGAGCGGGGGCGAGTGGTGAGCGGGGGCGCCCGCTGTGTCCCCGGCGTGTGGGTCTTCACGGCGTGGCGCCCCCGCGGGGGGCGCCGGGTGCCTCAGTCCACGTCCTCCACCTGGTCCGGTCCCCCGCCATAGGCGCGCTGCGCCAAGGCGGCCTGCATGAACGGATCGAGATCGCCGTCGAGCACCTCCTGCGGCGTGCCGGAGGTGACGCCGGTGCGCAGGTCCTTCACCAGCTGGTAGGGCTGGAGCACGTAGGAGCGGATCTGGTGGCCCCAGCCGATGTCGGTCTTGGCCGCCTGCTCGGCCATGGCCTCGGCCTCGCGCTTCTTCAGCTCCAGGTCGTAGAGCTTGGCGCGCAGCATGTTCCAGGCGGTGGCCCGGTTCTTGTGCTGGGAGCGGTCGCCCTCGCTCACCACGGCGATGCCGGTGGGAATGTGGGTGAGGCGCACGGCTGATTCGGTCTTGTTCACATGCTGGCCGCCGGCGCCGCCGGAACGCATGGTGTCCACCCGCACGTCCGCTTCCTTGATGTCCACCACGATGCGGTCGTCCACCACCGGATAGACGTCCACCGAGGCGAACGAGGTCTGGCGGCGGGCGTTGGAATCGAACGGCGAGATGCGCACCAGGCGGTGCACGCCGGCCTCGGTCTTCAGCCAGCCATAGGCATTGTGGCCCTTCACCTGGATGGTGGCGGACTTGAGGCCGGCCTGCTCGCCCTGGGATTCGTCCATCAGCTCCACCTTGAAGCCATGGCGCTCGCACCAGCGGCGGTACATGCGCAGCAGCATTTCCGCCCAGTCCTGGCTGTCGGTGCCGCCGGCGCCGGCGTGGACTTCCAGGTAGGTGTCGTTGGAATCGGCCTCGCCCGAGAGCAGGGCCTCCAGCTCCCGGCGCGCGAGTTCCGCCTTCAGCCCGTCGAGAGCACCGGCGGCCTCCGCGATCACCCCCTCGTCGGCCTCGGCCTCGCCCAGCTCGATGAGCTCGATATTGTCGGCCAGGTCACGCTCTACCCGGTCGATGGCGCTAAGGCCGTCCTCCAGGGTGGTGCGCTCCTGCATGATCTTCTGGGCGCGCTCCGGCTCGTTCCACAAGCTGGGGTCCTCGACGATGGCGTTCAGCTCCGCCAGGCGGCGGCGCGAGCGGTCCACGTCGAGATGTGAGCGCAACAGGTCCAGAGATTGTTTGATCTCGTCGACTTTCGCGGCGAGTTCCGCGCGCATGGCTTCATGGTCTCCGGATAGGGCCGCGGAAAATAGCGGCCGGGCGCGCAGGTGTAAACGCCCGTTCGCCGGCTCCGGGCCGCGAAGCCGTCGGCGGGTCCCGTCGGCGTCGCGCGGCGGATGACAGGCGCGGGGGCCAGACAACCGGGCGGGGTGGGGTGGGGGCCCGTCGGTCAGCGGGCAAAGGAACGTTTGCTCCGCGCCAGGAGGGGGCGGGCCCGTGGCTCGGGGAAGGGGTCACGCCGGCGCGCGCCAGGGTCTCGTGGTGGAGCGCGAGGTCAGGCGCTGCCGACGGCGATGGCGCAGCCGCCCTGCAGGCGGGCGGCATACCAAGCCTCGAAATCCTCGCAGGCCAGCGGGCGGGCGAACAGGTAGCCCTGGGCCGCGTGGCAGTTCAGCTCGCGCAGCAGTGCCATCTGGGCCTCGGTCTCCACGCCTTCGGCCACCACCGTCATGCCCAGGCTCTGGCCGATGCGCACGACGGCCGTGGCGAGCGCCTGCGCGTTCTGGTCCTGCTCCAGGCTCATCATGAAGGAGCGGTCGATCTTGAGCTCGGCGATGGGCAGCCGGGCCAGCGACGACAGGCTGGAATAGCCGGTGCCGAAATCATCCATGGCGATCCGCACCCCCAGCGCCTCAATGGCGCGGGCGGTGGCCAGGGAATTCGGGTGCTGGTCCATCATCACCCGCTCGGTGATCTCCACCCGCAGGTCGTCGGGCTGGATGTTGTACCGCCGAAGGCCGGCGGCGATCACGTCCACGATGGTTCCGCTGCGGAAGCTGAGGGGGGACAGATTCACCGAGATGTGCGGCACCGGCAGGCCCTCGGCGCGCCACTTGGCGATCTGCGCGCACGCGGTTTCCACGCCCCATTCGTCGATGCCGTCGACCAGCCCGTATTCCTCGGCCAGGGCGATGAAGCGCGGCGCCGGCACGTCGCCATGGATGGGGTCGTGCCAGCGGCTGAGCGCTTCAACGCCGTGCAGCGAGCCGTCGGCGATGCACACCTGGGGCTGGAAATACTGCTTCAACGCCTTGTTCTGGATCGCCTTGCGCAAGGCCACCGACAACACCAGGCGGTTCTGGACCCGCTGGTTGAGATCCTCGGTGAAGAAGCGGAACTTGCCACGGCCTTCGCGCTTGGCTTCGTACATGGCGGCGTCGGCATATTTCAGCAGGGTCTCGGCATCGCGCCCGTGGTCCGGGAACAATGTGATGCCGATGCTCACCGACATGGCGAGGTTCAGCCCCTCGATGTTCACCGGCATGGCGAGATATTCGAGCAGCCGGGCCGAGATGCGGGCGGCCTCGTCGCCCCGGCAATTGTGGATGAGGATTACGAATTCGTCGCCGCCGATGCGTCCCACCACGTCGCCGGTGCGCAACTGCGCCTTCAGCCGCCGGGCGATCTCCACCAGCAACCGGTCGCCGGTGGAATGGCCGAGGGTATCGTTGACGTCCTTGAAGTGGTCGAGATCAAGGAACAGCAGCGCCAAGGGCAGCTTCAGCGCATCGGCGCGCAGCAGCTCGTCCCCCATCAGGTGCAGGATCTCGGTGCGGTTCGGCAGGCCGGTCAGGGTGTCGATGGAGGCGAGCCGGGCGATGTGGCGCTTCGATTCCTGACGCTCCATGGCGAGCGCGCACAAATGAATGCAGGCGTTGACGATCTGCTCGTGCCACGCCGACGGGTTGCGGCGGTCGGTGAAGTAGAAGGCGAAGGTGCCTGCCACCTTGCCGGAGCGCAGCTTGATCGGAACCGACCAGCAGGCCTGCAGGAGCGGCGGCAGCGGCAGCCAGCGGAAATCGTCCCACAGCGGGCTGGTGGCGATGTCCTCCACCAGCACCGGCTCGCCCAGGAAGGCGGCGGTGCCGCAACTGCCGGCGCCGGGGCCGATGGCGATGCCCTCCACCGCGGCGCTGAAGCTCTGGGGCAGGCTGGGGCCGGCGATGGGCTGCAGCAGTCCTTCGTCGGTCACCGCGATGATGGAACTCATCACGCCCGGCGCGATGGCCTCCACCTTGCGGCAGATCAGGTCCGCCACGTCGGTCATGGGTTCGTCGGAAACCACCGCCGCGAGCACGTCGCGCTGCAGTTCCTCGATCTGCTTGATCTGCGTGATATCGGCCAGGACGGCGACGATGTTCGAGATCTCGCCCGTCGTGCTGTCGACCACACGATTGAAGGTCGCGGACACCCAGACGCCCCTTCCTGAGCTGTTGGTGAGCAGGATCTCTTCGGTGATGCCGGGAAACTGCTGCAGCCGGTCGAGGAGGTGGTCCGTCAAGTCCTTGCTGGCGGGGGCGCCGGCCAGAACGTCGAAGGGCCGCTGCCCCACCATCTCTGCGGTAGCATAGCCGAATATCTCCGTAAACGCATGGTTAATGTAAACGGCTTGCGATTGACCGTTCATGACCATGACGACCCGTCCGGTCGTTTCGGCGACCAGGGAGAGAATCCGCATCTGCTCGCGGCGGCGTACGTCGGCGGTGATGTCGCGCACAAAGGCGGCGTAGAAGGACTTTCCGTCGAGCTTGGCGTGGGACAGGGCAAGCTGGCCCCAGGCCTGGGCCCCGTCCGCCCGCTCGATGGGGACGTCGCGGGTGGTGCCGACGATCCGGTCGATGCCCGAGCGGCGATGGGCGTCGACCAGGGAATCGTGCTGGTCGCGCCACCGCACGGGAACCAGGAACGACACATTGCGCCCCAGCACTGCCTCACGCGGCCATCCCCACAGGCGCTCGGCGGCATCGTTGTAGAAGATGACGTCGTTCTTGTCGTCGATGAAGACCACCGCGTCCAGGCATTTGCTCAACGCCAGCGTGTTGAGATCCCCGAACACGCTCTCACTCATCACGCCCGCCCCATGTCGTTCCCGCCGCCTGACCGGGGGAACGTGCGCGTCCCGCCCGTGCGATTGAGCTGCGCGTTTTGATCCTGCAGGCCGCCATAATACCGCCAAGCTTAAACGATGCCCTGCGATGCTACAACACGGCGGCCCCGCGCGTCGCGTATCTAATTGGCTGAGCGCGGCTAAGATTTGCGCCGGCTGGCCCGCGAAATCGGTTCAAATATGGGTGCCTGGCCCGGTTTTGCACGTTCCGCGTGCGGGGCGCGCGCCGGCGAGAACATGCTGGTCCACCGCCCGGGCGGCGGGCGGCCCGGGCGGCCGCCTTTTCTTCAATACAGGCCGCCGGTGCTGGACCGGGAGTCGCCCGGCGCCGTGGCGCCGCCGGAGCCGGAATAATCCGACACCGAGTAGCTGTCGGGCGGCGCGGTGCCGGGCTTGAAGCCTTCCAGGATGGCGTTGCCGTCGCCGGACCCGGTGCGCTGCCCGCTCTTGCGGTCGATGCGGACCAGCTTGATGCCGGCCGGCACCTTGAAAGGGATGGCGGGGCGATCGGCCAGCGCCACCTTCATGAAGTCGCGGACGATGGGGGCGGAGATGACGCCGCCGGTGGAGCCCTTGCCCATGGGCTTGGGCCGGTCGTAGCCGAGATAGACGCCCACCACCATCTCGGGGGTGAAGCCGACGAACCAGGCGTCCTTCTCGTCGTTGGTGGTGCCGGTCTTGCCGGCGATGGGCTTGCCCAGCTCCTTCAGCGCGGTTCCGGTGCCGCGCTGCACCACGCCTTCCATCATGGAGGTGATCTGATAGGCGGTCATGGGGTCGAGCACCACCGGCCGCCGGTCGATGAGGGTCGGCTCGGGCTGGTTGTCCCATTTGTCGGCGTCGCAGCCACGGCACTCGCGCTCGTCATGGCGGTAGATGGTGTGGCCATAGCGATCCTGGATGCGGTCGATCAGCGACGGCGTCACCTTGCGCCCGCCATTGGCGATCATGGCGTAGGCGCCGGTCATGCGCATCAGCGTGGTCTCGCCGGAGCCCAGCGCCATGGACAGCATGGGCGCCATGTTGTCGTAGACGCCGAAGCGCTTGGCGTATTCGGCGATGATCGGCATGCCGATATCGTTGGCGAGGCGCACGGTCATCACGTTGCGCGACTGCTCGAGGCCGAAGCGCAGGGTCTGCGGGCCATAGAACTTGCCGGAATAATTCTCCGGCCGCCAGGTGGCCTGCCCGGCCTGCTCCAGCTCGAACGGGGCATCCACCACGATGGAGGAGGGCGTGTAGCCATTGTCCAGGGCGGCCGCGTAGACGATGGGCTTGAACGAGGAGCCGGGCTGCCGCATGGCCTGGGTGGCGCGGTTGAACTGGCTCTCGTCATAGGAGAAGCCGCCGGACAGGGCGAGCACGCGGCCGGTGGTGGGCTCCATGATCACCATGGCGCCTTCCACGGCCGGCAGCTGGCGCAGGCGGTACTGGCCCTGGCGGTCGGGCATGGCCTCCACGTAGACCACGTCTCCGGTCTTCAGGAAGCTGTTGACGGGGCGCCGGGTCCACTTGGCGCCGTCGGCGGTGATGAGGCCGACCTCGCGCTCGGTGGAGCGGGCGCCGGACTTGGTGCGCTGCGGCTGCAGGCCGATGCGGGCGGCGTCCTTGTTCACGTCCAGCACCACGGCGAGACGCCAGGGAATGTCGGTGAGCTCCTTCACCTCGCCCAGCTTGGCGCCCCAGTCGGCGCCGGCGATCTCGATATGGGTGACGGGCTTGCGCCAGCCGCGCTGCTCGTCGAACCGCACCAGCCCGTCCGAAAGGGTCTTCTTGGCCAGCGCCTGCAATTGCGGGTTGAGCGGCGTGCGCACGGAGAGGCCGCCGGTGTAGAGCTTGCCCTCGCCGTAGCGCTCATAGATCTGCCGGCGCACTTCCTCGGCATAATATTCGGCGGCGAAGATCTGGGCGCCGGTCGGCCGGGGGGTCACCTCCAGCGGCGCGTTGCGGGCCGCCTCGCCGTCCTCGGGAGAGACGAAGCCGTTCTCCACCATGCGGTCGATGACCCAGTTGCGGCGGTCGGTGGCGCGGGCGCGCTCGCGGAACGGATTATAGGTGGACGGGGCCTTCGGCAAAGCGGCGAGATAGGCCACCTCCTGGATGTTCAGCTCCTCCACCGACTTGTCGAAATAGACCAGCGCGGCGGCGGCGATGCCGTAGGCGCCCATGCCGAGGTAGATCTCGTTGAGGTAGAGCTCCAGGATGCGGTCCTTCGAATAGGTCCGCTCGATGCGCAGCGCCAGCAGCGCCTCCTTGACCTTGCGGTCGATGGAGACCTCGTTGGTCAGCAGGAAGTTCTTGGCCACCTGCTGGGTGATGGTGGAGGCGCCCTGGGGCCGGACGTTCTTGCCGTAGTTCTGCAGGAAGAACGAGGCGGCGCGGAAAATGCCGGTCGGGTCGACGCCGCCGTGCTCGTAGAAATTCTTGTCCTCGGCCGACAGGAAGGCCTCGATGACCAGCTTGGGCACCGACTGGATGGGCACGTAGAGGCGGCGCTCCTTGGCGTATTCGGCCACCAGCGAACCGTCGGCCGCGTGCACCCGGGTCATCACCGGCGGCTCGTAATTCTGGAGCTGCGTGTAATCCGGCAGATCCCGGGAATACTTCCAGACGAAATAGGTCGCGCCCGCGGCCCCCACCAGCAGCACGAGGGTGAAGAGCGCGAACAGGAAGCCCAGAAACCGCATCATCACACTCATCTCGCCGGGCTCCTCCGCGTCATTCGAGCACGTCATTCAGTGCGCGCCGCCGGGGCACGCAGATCCTGCGCCACCGCCGCGCCACGGCGGCGACGCTTACGCCTTACCGCGACTCGGCTCCACTGCGAAGCGGTGGAGGCGGGCGCAGTGCCGCCGCCATGCCCGTTCGCCATCACTTCCCCGCGACAGGTGTCGTCTTCCGCAACGGAAGTCACGCCGCGTCGCCCGTGCTCCCCCTGGGATGCGCGGGAGGGCGGCCCTGGGGCCGGTGTCGGGGCCCGCTATGGCCGCCAAACATGGCCGCTTCGCGACCGCGGCAACCGGCGCGCGCATGTTGGCGGCGGCGGGCCGCCCGGCGCGATCCAAAGAGGAAGGAGGCGCGTCTTCCGTGCGCTCAGTTGCCGCCCTTGGCCGGCTCGGCGCGGGCGGTCGCCTGGCTGCCGTCCGGGGCACGGGCGCCGGTTCCGGCGGCGGCGAAGAAGTCGTTGACGGCGGCGACCATGGCGTCGGCCACCTGGTCGCGCCAGCTCTCGGAGGTCAGCAGCTTCAGGTCGTCCCGGCTCGACATGTAGCCGAGCTCCACCAGCACCGAGGGCACGTCATGCGCCCGCAGCACCCGGAAGCCGGCGGATTTCAGCGCGCCCTTGTGGGTCCGCGCCACGCCCTTCATGGTGTTCACCAGCTCGCGGGCGAAGTGGGCGGAGAAGCTGCGCGTCTCGCGCTGGGCCAGATCCACCAGGATGCCCGCCACCTCCTCCGATTCGTCGCTGAGATCGACGCCGGCGATGAGATCGGCCTTGTTCTCCTTTTCGGCCAGCCGCGCGGCGTCGGCGTCGCTGGCGGTATCGGACAGGGTGTAGACGCTGGCGCCGCGCGCCTTGCCGTCATTGCGGGCCAGGGCGTCGGCGTGCAGCGAGATGAACAGGGCGGCGCGGCTGGCGCGGGCGATGCGGACCCGCTCGCCGAGGGGAATGAAGATATCCGTGCTGCGGGTCATGACCACCTTGTAGGCGCCGGTTTTCTCCAGCTTGTCGCGCAGTGCCAGGGCGGTTTCGAGCACGATGTTCTTTTCCGCGTAGGCGCTGTAGCCGGTGGTGCCGGAATCGAGGCCGCCGTGGCCGGGGTCGAGCACGATCACCGGCCGCGTGTCGCTCGCGCCGGCGGCGGGCGCCGCCGCCGATGCGCCCGGCGCGCCGGGAGGCGGGCCGGGTGGGGTCGCGCCGCGGCCGGAGGCGGGCGCGCCCAGCGCGCGGGCGAAGGTCTCGGCGTCGGTGCGCGCGAGATCCACCACCAGCCGGGCCGGCTGGTCGTCCTGGGCGTCGAGGACGAACGCGCGCTCGATGGCCACCGGGCCGCTGGTGTCCAGCACCATGCGGGCCTTGCCCGGCGCCAGCACGCCGTAGCGGTAGGCGGAGACCAGCCCACGCTGCTTCTGCGCCGGCTCGGGCGCCATGGCGAAGACCACGTCGCCGAGGTCCACCACCACCCGATAGGGATTGGCCAGGGTGAAGGTGCGGATGTCCACGGCGCGGTCGAGGTCGACGATCAGGCGGGTGCGCTGTTCGTCGCCGGCCAGGCGGGCGTCGCGGGCGATGGCGGGGTGGTCCGGCGCTGTCGCTGTCGTCGTCGCCGGCGGACCTCCGACCCCGGCCGCCATGGCCGGCGCCGACAGGGCGAGGCCGGCGCCAAGGATGGCCGCAAGCACGGTGGCCAGGCCTGGGCCCCGGCCGGTCCGTGGCGCCGGCAGGGTTGGCCTTCGCCGCCCGCATCGGCCCCGAATCGCGCCGATGGCGGCGCCGCCCGGCCGCTCCGGGCGGGGAGCGGGGCAGGGGGCGGGGCCGGGCGGCCGGCTGGCTCCGGCGGCCCCGGTTGGGCGGAAAAATGTGATGTGCCAAGTGGTTTGGACCATGCGCATCCCGTCTTGCCGGTCGCCGGGCGAGGCGCGCGGTGGGGATCGCCACGCCGTGCCGCAGTCTCTCCACGGATAGGGGCGGGTCCGTTAACCTTTGGTTGACATCCCCCCTGCCCATGCGGAAAGGGCCGCTCGGGCCCGGAGGCGGGCCGCCGGGCCGCGGTCTTCCCGAAAGGGGCGCGCGCCGCCGCCGACCGTGCGCCCGCAAGCCGTGGCGCCCGTTTGCGACGGTCCCGCAGATCATCGGCACACGCATAAACCTTGCCAAGCAGGAAGCGGGGCGTCTACAAAAGGAGGGTACACAGTTCGCGTTCCGGACCAGGCTCTCTTCGGCCACCGGCTGCCGCGGCTGCCGCGGGTGATCCTTCCCGGGCCGGAGTGCGCGTCGTCCTTCGGCGGCGCGCCATGGAGCGGGGGTGCTCAGCCTGTGTCGCCGGTCGTTCCCCCTCGCCGTGGTCAAGCCGCGAAAGGGAACCGGCGGCGCTCCGCGCGGCGGCTCCGGCAACCTTTCCGAATGACGCCTTCGAGGGACGATCTGGGGAATCGGGCGGGCGTGTACCGCAGCCGGATCGGGGCCTAGGCTCCGGCGCCGGTTGGACCTTTCATCGAGGACCGGGTAACCGAGGGCATGGACCTTTATCCGCACGACCGGCGCGTTCGCCGCGCCAGAGTGTGCCCCGACGTCGAGGGTGTGAGCGACACGCCCCCGCGCGACCGATCCTCTGCCTCTATCCGACATCACATCCGGCGTTCGCGCGGTGGTCTGGCGGGTCCCTGCGAGACCCCCCGGCACTTGCGGCGGAGCTTTGGCTCCAGCGCCGTGAAGAGAGATTTCCATGGCCAACAAGATGCTCATCGATGCGACCCACCCGGAGGAGACCCGGGTCGTGGTCGTGCGCGGGAACAGGGTCGAAGAGTTCGACTATGAGTCCGCATCCCGCAAGCAGTTGCGGGGCAACATCTATCTCGCCAAGGTCACGCGCGTGGAGCCCTCGCTCCAGGCCGCCTTCATCGAATATGGCGGCAACCGCCACGGCTTCCTCGCCTTCAGCGAGATCCATCCGGATTATTACCAGATCCCGATGGCCGACCGGATGGCGCTGATCGAGGAGGAGGAGCGCGCCGCGCGCCTTGCCGAGGACGAGGCCGACCTGCGGGACAAGCGCCGCGAGCGCGCCCGCTCCCGCAAGGCCCGCCCCGATGCGGCGGTGAGCGAGGAGGCCGATGAGCCGGCCGCCGCTCCGGCCGCCGAAGCGCGGGACGTGGCCGCCGAGGGGGGCGCTGTCGATGCCGCCGGTCCCGACGAGGACGGACCGCTGGTCGGCGCGGACACGGACGCCCCGGCCCCGGTCGGGCATGTCGATACCGTCAGCGATCTGCTGCTCCCGGCCGAAGCGGAGGAGGCTCGCGCGGCGGTGGCCGAGGCGGCCGCCGCAGCGGCCCTTGGCGCTCCGCTGCCGGAGCCGGTGGAGCAGGCGGGCGCGGACGAGCGCGCCGACGAGGCCGAGCGCCGCGAGGAGGCTGAGCAGGCGGAGGTGCATCCCGCGCCCCGGCTGGCCTCGGATGAGGACGCCCCTCTGGATGCCCCGGCCGAGTCGCGCCGGGCCGACGAGGACGACGAGGAGGAAGAGGACGACGGCGACGTCGAGCAGATCGACGAAGAGGACGAGATCGAGCACCTGGGTTCCGACGAGGACGCCCTGGAGGAGGTGCCCGAGCGCGCGCCGCAGCGGCGTGCCCGCACCTACAAGATCCAGGAGGTCATCCGCCGCCGCCAGGTGATGCTGGTGCAGGTGGTCAAGGAGGAGCGCGGCAACAAGGGCGCCGCCCTCACCACCTACCTGTCGCTGGCCGGCCGCTATTCGGTGCTGATGCCCAACACCGCCCGGGGCGGCGGCATCTCCCGCAAGATCACCAACGCCGTGGACCGCAAGCGCCTCAAGGAAGTGGTGCAGGACCTGGAGGTGCCGGAGGGGATGGGCATCATCCTGCGCACCGCCGGCGCCAACCGCACCAAGACCGAGATCAAGCGCGACTTCGAATACCTCCTGCGGCTGTGGGAGACGGTGCGCGAGTTCACCCTCTCGTCCGCCGCGCCGAGCCTGGTCTATGAGGAGGGCTCGCTGATCAAGCGGGCCATCCGCGACCTCTACAACAAGGATATCGACGATATCCTGGTGGCCGGCGAGGAGGGCTATACCGAGGCCCGGGACTTCATGCGCATGCTCATGCCGAGCCATGCCAAGCTGGTGCTGCCCTATCGCGAGCCGCAGCCGATCTTCGCCCGCCACGGGGTGGAGCAGCAGCTCGACGCCATGTTCTCGCCGGTGGTGCAGCTCAAGAGCGGCGGCTATATCGTCATCAACCCGACGGAAGCCCTGGTCTCCATCGACGTGAACTCGGGCCGCGCCACCCGCGAGCACCATATCGAGGACACCGCGCTCAAGACCAATCTGGAGGCCTCCGAGGAGATTGCCCGCCAGCTGCGCCTGCGCGATCTCGCCGGCCTCATCGTCGTCGATTTCATCGACATGGAGGAGAAGCGCAACAACCGGGCGGTGGAGCGTAAGCTCAAGGATTGCCTGAAGAACGATCGGGCGCGCATCCAGATCGGCCGCATCTCCCATTTCGGCCTGCTGGAGATGTCGCGCCAGCGCATCCGCACCGGCGTGCTGGAGAGCTCCATCGAGGTGTGCCCGCACTGCGGCGGCACCGGCCATGTGCGTTCGGCGGCCTCGGTGTCGCTGCAGCTCCTGCGTGCGCTGGAAGAGCAGCTGCTGCGCGCGGCCAGCCACAATCTGGTGGCCCGCACCCGCACCGAGGTGGCGCTCTATGTGCTGAACCAGAAGCGCGCTCACCTGCGCGACCTGGAGGAGCGCTTCAACGTCACCTTGTCCATCGCCGCCGACGAGACGGTGACCGGCCACCAGCCGTTCGTCATCGAGAAGGGCGACCTCGCCGTGCCCCCGGCCCCGCCGCCCCGCGCCGCGCCGGCGGTCCATCCCGATTCCATCGCCCCCGAGGAAGCCTTCATCGAGGAGGACGAGGAGGAGGTCGAGGACGCGCAGGAGGTCCAGGAGACCGACGCGGATGGCGGGGAGAGCGCCGACAAGGGGGACGAAGGCAAGTCGCGCCGCCGCCGTCGTCGCCGTCGTCGCCGTCCCGGCGAGCGCGAGGAGACGCGCGATCCGGCCGCCGAGGGCGAGGATGAGGATGAGGACGCCGGGGAGGGCGAGGAGGCCGAGGCGGTGGAGACTGCCGATGCCGCCGCCGACGCAGAGGACGATGCCGCCGCCGATGACGAGCAGGAGGACGACAATGGCGAGCGCCGCCGTCGCCGCCGGGGCCGTCGCGGCGGTCGCCGCAACCGGCGTGACCGTGAGGGCGAGGAGGGCTCGTCCGCATTCGATGAGGAAAGCTCCGAAGGCGCCGGCGATGCCGCCGAAGTGCCGGAGGAGGTCCTCGCCGCCACCCCCGCCGCCCCTGCGGTGGAGGAAACCGGCGAGCAGCAGCCGGAGGCTGGGCCGGTGGTGACACCGCCGGAGGCGGTCGAGGCACGTGCTCCCGCCGCCGTTCCCGTCGTGGCCGACGGATCCGAGCCCGTGGCCGCCGAGCCGGCTCCGGCTCCGGCGGCGCCGGTCGAGGCTGAGGCCCCGGCCGAGCCGGAGCCCACCCGGCGCCGGCGCCGCTCCACTGTGCGCGAGAAGGCGCCGGCGGTGTCCGCGGTGGAGACGCCGGTGGTGCCGGCGGCGGAGGCGACCCCATCGCCCGAGACGGTGGCCGAAGCCGCCCCCGACACCGGCGAATCGGAGCCTTCAACGCCGCCAGAGCCCGCGCCTGGGGAGCCGTCGGCGGATACCCCCGACGGCCCCGGCGAGGACTCCTCGTCCCCGTCCGCCAAGCCGCGCTCGGGCTGGTGGCAGCGCAAGTTGTTCGGCGAGTGACGTTCTGGCCAGTCGGCCGCCACGCGCGGCCGGCTGGCGGTTGTTGGTGTGGTGCGGGAACGCCTCGCGCCCTTGTGCCCGGGATTGCCTGGCGGATTGGGCGGCGTCACTCTCCATCGGCGCGCCCCCGCCGGTTGTGCTCATCGACGTTCCCCAGGGGCGGTGATCCCGCGTTCGCTCGCGGCGCATGTGACCGGGTAGACCTGCCCGTCGCCCGCCTGCATGCTTCTGGGCGTCGCCACCCGACATCCCACTTGGATGCCGGCCACAAGTTCGCTGGCATACCAGGCGGGAGAGCGGTCTCTCTGCCCTGAAACGGGCGGCCTCTTGCCGAAGCGGCGAGGGGATGGGTCGCTGGCGCGCTGCTCCGGTGGGAACCGGCTTCGTCGCATCGCAGCGGCTGCCCGCGTGGCGTTTCTGGCCGGGACTGGCGGCACCCCGCGGCGCGGGGCGAGGCCTCAGAGCCCGTTTGGAAACTCACGGCTGGGCATTTCTTCGGGCGAGATTTGCGCCCATGGCGACGAGGATCATGGCCATTGAGACGTCGATGCGGCGCTCTTAGTCGCGCACGAGGCGGCTCCATCGGGTCATCCAGCCGAAGGTGCGCTCGACGACCCGGCGGCGGATGATCTCGACGACGAAGTCGAGAGAGGCGGCCTTGTCCATGAGCTTGAGCCGGTCGGAGGCGGCGCCGGTGAAAAGGTGTTTCACCCACGGCCAGCGCTTGCGCATCGCATCAAGGATCATCTGGGCGCCGGCGCTGTCGGAGATGTCCGCGGTGGTCAGATTGACCGGCAGGAGCCGCCCATCGGTATCGACCGCGATGTGGCGCTTGCGCCCGACGCTCTTCCTGCCGGCGTCGTAACCCCTGGCTTCGGCTTGCGGCGCCTTGATCGTCTGACTGTCGATCACCGCCGCCGTCGGGCTTGCCTCACGCCCCGCCCGCTCACGGTCGAGCATCAGTTCAACATCGTGGATGGTCTGGAACAGGAACCGGCGCGCCAGTTCCCGGAACCAGCCGCAGACCGTGCGCCAGTGTCCGAAATGGATCGGCAGCATCCGCCAGCCGCCGCCTGAACGCACCAGATAGCGCACCGCATTGATGACTTCCCGGAATTCCATCTCGCGGGGCCGCCCCGTCGCCCGGTAGTCGGCATTAACGGCGCCACCCGCTCCCGTTCTTCATCCGTCAGATCCGACGGATAGCGTTTCGTCTTCCGGGCGATCCTGGCCATCCGGTCCCGCTGCTCTGCTGTCCACATCCAGGGCTTGAATCATAAGCACCAACAACAGAAAGGAATCCCCAGAGCACGAATTTCCAAACGGGCTCTCAGGCCGGCGGGTTGTTCCCTGCGCGATGGAAAGAAGGCCCCCATCGCCGTGGGCGGGGCGGATGATCCCATCTTCCACAGGGGCACCCAGCTTCGAGCCTGTCCGAGGAATGAGTGTGGAGGTCCTGCTTGATGGCGGGATCCGGTGGGACGAAGCGTGGTTGCCGGGATCGGTGGATGACCCGAGCCCGCTTCGGGAGGTTGTGGCCGGTGCAGATCAAGACCCATGCGCCTCGGACCTGATCGAGCCCGCGCGGCAGGAACTGGCGGAAGCCCGTGGCGTGCTTCATCTGCCCGAACACCGGCTCGACCCTCTGCTGTCTGACCCGGCGGCGGCTCCACCGGCCGGTCCTCTTCCGCCGCGCCGCCATCGCGCTCATCAGGGGCATCTTCGCCTGCCTCCGCCGGTCGAACGCATCCGCCTCGCGGTGACGCGCGCGGCCCGGAGTGAGACAGGCCCTGATCGCGCGCCTTCAGCGCAGCCAGGTTCGGCTCGCGGGCAAAGCCATGACGAGCCGGGATTGAACACCTGCGGCGCGGGTGTCTGCGGAGTTCGTCACGGGGTGATGCGCCACGATCACCTGATGCGCGGCATCGACCGCCACCTGTTCATTTTGGCCCTGAACGAACCCGTCGCGGGTGGGAAAAGTCCGGCCGTCCGGGTGGGTGAAGGTGGGCTGCGCCCGGTCGGGCGGGCTGCCGTCCTCGCCGCAGAGCGGCCGCCCCTGTCAGCGCATGCCTGACATGGCTCCTGGCCCACTCTCGTCGTCAGGATCGGGCGGATCGGCAGCCGCGGCTTCCAGCGCGGCCTCGGCGGCGCGGATCGCCTCCAGCCGGCGCCGCTTGTCGGCCGTCCAGCTTGGCATCCCGTCGCCGCGCCGGTCCGCGCCGGTCCGCGCCTTGGGCCCGCTCATGGTCCGCATCCGCCACGCGCGCCCGTTCCAGCCCGGCGTCGCCCTCAGCCGCCAACGCCGGCGTCCTCGTCTTCTTCCGCCCGTGGGTCATCGCCTCATGGCGCGAGGCGTCGGCCGTCAGCTTGGTCCCGTCCGTTGCCACCTGGGCAAACTGGACCAGGCCGGCTCCCCGCCATAGCAGTAGGACCGGCAGAGCCATGCAACCTGCACGAACAGGTGCGACAGAGCCACGACGTGGCGCTTGCGAAAGTCGGAAATGGTGCGGAAGTCGGGTCGGCTCAGGCCCGCCGGCGCGATCACGTCGCCCCGTTCCGCGCCGGCGCGGGCGAGTTGGCGCGAGGACGACATCCCTCGGCTGTCGCCGGGGAGAAGCAGCGCCACCATCGTGCCAGGATGGTCGGGCGGGTAGCCGCGCTCCCCGGTGCAGGTCTCGAGAATGATAGAGAGGTCCGAGTCTCCCGCACCGTGTTCCGGATGAAGTGAGCCACGTGCCCCGCTGGCACAAGCTCACGCAGCGAGGCCGGCAAAGGCCAGCCCTGATCCATCTCCCAGGAGCGAAACACCTTGGCCATGAGTCATTGGCCATGAGTCAAGCGAATCACTTCCGGCCCGCCCCGTCCTGCCCGTTGCTTGGGCAGTCTCCGAGGCGGTGGTCCGGCCGTCACCGGCGCGAAGCATGCTCCGGCGCCACGGCGGCGTCTCCCGCAGCGGCGTGGCCCTGCGTTCCCCTCCGCCCGTTCTGATGGTGGCCGCCGGGCCGGCGCTCGTCAGCCTCCAATCCGTCCGCCCCTCCAGGGCAGGAGGCTGCGCGGCCCGTCGCCGGCCCGCCCGCGCTGACCGGAATGAGGCACCGCGGCGTCCGCGATCCGCCCGGGGCTTCCCGCGCGGGGACCCGCGCTGTCCACCGGCGGTGGGGCAAGGCGCCGGCCGCGACGGCACGGGGGTGCCGGTGGCGGCCGTCGTCCTGCTCGTGCAGCGCGAAAAGCTGGCCGTGGCGCCGCGAAAGCGATATGCGAAATGGGGGGGCGGATGGGAAACCGGGCGGGAGGGGCCGGCGCATGGAGATCCTTTTCGTCGGGGCGGGGCTTGCCAACAGCCTGATCGCCGCCCGCCTGTTCGAGCGCCGGCGCGATGTGCGCTTCCTGCTGCTGGAGGCCGGCGACAGCGTGGGCGGCAACCACACCTGGTCGTTCCACGGGTCCGATCTCGACGCCGCTGGCCATGCCTTCATCGCCCCGTTCCGCGCCTTCGCCTGGAGCGGCCATGAGGTGCGCTTCCCCGCCTTCTCGCGCACCCTTTCCGGTCAGTACGGGGCGGTGACGTCCGAGCAGCTTTCCACCGTATTGTCCGAGCGCATCTGCGCGCGCATCCGCACCCATGCCCCGGTGGTGGAACTGGCGCCCACCCATGTCGTCCTGGCCGACGGCACGCGCCTTGTCGCCGATGCGGTGGTGGACGGGCGCGGCGCGCAGCCGGCGCCCCAGCTCGATCTCGGCTTCCAGAAGTTCGTGGGGCAGGAACTGCGGCTTGCCCGCCCCCACGGCTTGACGCGTCCCCTGCTCATGGACGCGCGGGTGCCGCAGCTGGACGGCTATCGCTTCGTCTACGTGCTGCCGCTCGACGCCGACACCCTGCTGGTGGAGGACACCTATTACGCCGACGGGCCGGACCTGCCGGTGCAGGCGGTGCGCGCGCGCATCGGCGCCTATATCGCCGCTCAGGGCTGGGAACTGGACTATGTGGCGCGGGAGGAAACCGGCGTGCTGCCCATCGCGCTCGGCGGCGATATCCGCGCCCATTTCGCGGAAACCGATGGGGCTATCGCCCGCACCGGCCTACGCGCGGCGCTGTTCCATCCCACCACCGGCTATTCCCTGCCCGACGCGGTGGCGTTGGCGGAGCGGGTGAGCACCCTGGCGGACCTGTCCGGCCCGGCGCTGGCCGCTGCGGTGCGCCGCCACGCGGTGGAGACCTGGGAGCGGCGCGGCTTCTTCCGCCTGCTCAACCGCATGTTGTTCCGCGCCGCCGCGCCCGAGCGGCGCTACATCATCCTGCAACGCTTCTATGGCCTGTCCGAGGACCTGATCGCCCGCTTCTACGCGGACCGGCTCACCCTCGCGGACAAGGCGCGCATTCTCACCGGACGGCCGCCGGTGTCGATCCTGCGCGCCGCGCGCTGCCTTCCCGAGACCCGACGCGCCGCGACCCGCCCATGATGCTCGATGCCAACCGCACCTTCCGCACCGCTGCCGTCATCGGCTCCGGCTTCGGCGGCCTCGCCCTCGCCATCCGCCTCCAGGCGGCTGGCCTCGTCACCACCCTCTATGAGAAGCGCGACAAGCCCGGCGGCCGCGCCTATGTCTACGAGGACGACGGCTTCACCTTCGACGGCGGGCCCACCGTCATCACCGATCCCACCTGCCTGGAGGAGGTGTTCGCGGCGGCGGGCCGGCGGCTCGCCGACTATGTGGAGCTGATCCCGGTCTCGCCCTTCTACCGCCTCATGTGGCCGGACGGGCGCACATTCGACTATGTGAACGACCAGGCCGCCCTCGATGCCCAGATCCGCGCCTTCGCCCCCGCCGACGTGGAGGGCTACCGGCGCTTCCTGGTCTATTCGCAGGCGGTGTTCGAGGAAGGGTATCTCAAGCTTGGGGCGGTGCCGTTCCTGCACTTCGCGGACATGATGAAGGCCGCTCCGCAGCTGATGCGGCTGCAGGCGTGGCGCTCGGTCTATTCCATGGTGTCGAAGTTCATTTCCGACGACCATCTGCGCCAGGCCTTCTCCTTCCACTCCCTGCTGGTGGGGGGCAATCCGTTCTCCACCTCCTCCATCTATGCGCTGATCCATGCGCTGGAGCGCAAATGGGGGGTGTTCTTTCCGCGCGGTGGCACCGGCGCCCTGGTGCGCGCCATGGTGCGGCTGTTCGAGGAACTAGGCGGCGAGATCCGCCTGTCCACGCCGGTGGAGGAGGTGCTGGTGGAGGGCGGGCGCGCCCGGGCGGTGCGCCTCAAGGGCGGCGAGACGGTACCGTGTGACCTTGTCGCTTCAAACGCCGACGTGGTGCACACCTATGGCAAGCTGCTGCGCAACACCCCGCGCGGCCGGCGCGAGGGTGCGCGGCTGGCGGGCAAGCGGCATTCCATGTCGCTGTTCGTCACCTATTTCGGGGCGCGGCGCACCTGGGACCATCTCGCCCATCACACGGTGCTGTTCGGCCCGCGCTATCGCGGACTGGTGAACGACATTTTCAGCGGCCCGGGGCTGCCCGACGATTTTTCGCTCTATCTCCATGCCCCCACCGTGACTGACAAAAGCCTGGCGCCGCCCGGCTGCACCGCCTTCTACGTGCTGTCGCCGGTGCCGCACCTGGGCAAGGCGGACCTGGACTGGGACAGGGTGGGCCCCGAATATGGCGAGCGCATCCTGGCGCACCTGGAGGCGCGCCTGTTGCCGGGCCTGCGCGAGTCCATCGTCACCACGCAGCTTCTCACCCCCTTCGGCTTCCGCGACGAACTGAACGCCCACCTGGGCTCGGCCTTCTCGGTGGAGCCGATCCTGACCCAGTCGGCATGGTTCCGGCCGCACAATCGCGACGACAAGATCGCCAATCTCTATTTCACTGGCGCCGGCACCCATCCGGGGGCGGGCGTGCCGGGGGTGGTGGGCTCGGCCAAGGCTACCGCCGGTCTGATCCTCGCCGACCTCGCCGCCGGGAAGATTGGGGTGCAGCGCGCATGACGGCGGACAGCGGGCAAAGCGTGCTCGGGGCGAGCGAGCAGGCCATCGCCCAGGGCTCCAGGAGCTTCGCCGCCGCCGCCCGCCTGTTCGATGCGCGCACCCGCGCCGACGCGGTGATGCTCTACGCCTGGTGCCGCCATTGCGACGACGTGGTGGACGGGCAGGTGCTGGGTCATGGCCGGATCGCCTCGGCCAGCACCCCTGGGGCGCGGCTGGACGCGCTGTGCGAGGAAACGGCGCGGGCCTATCGCGGCATGCCTTCGGCCCATCCGGCCTTCGCCGCCTTCGCCCAGGTGGTGCGGCGCAATGCCATCCCCGAGCGCTATCCCCTCGACCTGCTGGCCGGCTTCCGCATGGACGTGGACGGCCGGCGCTATGACACGCTCGATGACACGCTGGCCTATTGCTATCACGTCGCCGGCGTGGTGGGGGTGATGATGGCGCTCATCATGGGCGCGCAGGACGAGACGGTGCTGGACCGGGCCTGCGACCTCGGCCTCGCCTTCCAGCTCACCAACATCGCCCGCGACGTGGTGGAGGATGCCGGCATCGGCCGGGTCTACCTGCCGGCGGAGCTGCTGGCGGCGGAAGGGGTGCCGGCGGAGCAACTGGCCGATCCGCGCCATCGCGCCGCCCTGGCGCGGGGGGTGGCGCACCTGCTGGATGCGGCGGAGCCCTATTACGACCAGGCGCTCATCGGCCTCAGGGCGCTGCCGCTGCGCTCGGCGTCGGCCATCGCGGCGGCACGGGGCGTCTATCGCGCCATCGGGCTGGAGGTGCGCCGGCGCGGGCCTGCCGCCTGGGACCGGCGGGTGTCCACCAGCCGGGCGCACAAGCTGGTGCTGCTGGCCCGCGGCATCACCGAGGCCATGGGCAGCCGCATCGCCGGGCCGCCGCCGGTGCGGCCGGCGCACCTGTGGACCCGCCCGCGATGACCCATTTCGCGGTCGTCGCCCCGCCGCTGCCGGGGCATTACAACCCGCTGCTGGTGCTGGCCCGGGAACTGGGGCGGCGGGGCCACCGCGTCACCTTCCTGCACATGGCCGATGCGGCGGGGCTGGTGGAGGGGCGCGGCGCCGGCTTCGCGGCGGTGGGGCGGGCGAGCCACCCGCCGGGGGCGCTCGCGGCCTATCTCCGGCGGCTGGCGCGGCCGAACGGGCTCTTCGGCCTCGTCGCCACCCTGCGCGCCACCGCCGCCCTCACCGACATGCTGTGCCGCGAGCTGCCGGGGGCGCTCGCCGCCATCGGCGCGGAGGCGGTGATCGCCGACCAGACCGAGGCCGCCGGCGGCCTCGTCGCCCGCCATCTGGGGCTGCCGTTCGTCTCCACCGCCACGGCGCTGCCGCTTGATCGCGAGATCGGCGTGCCGCCCCCGTTCGTGCCCTGGCCCTATGACGGGAGCGAGCGCGGGCGGGTGCGCAACCGGGGCGGCTATCAGGTGACCGACCTTCTGATGACGCCCATGCGCCGGGTTCTTGCCCGGCACGGCGCGGCATTCGGCCTCGATCCCGATCTGGACCAGGGCTTCTCGCCGCTCCTGACGGTGGCGCAGATGCCGCGCGGGCTGGACTTTCCCCGCGCCGCGCTGCCCGCCCATTTCCACTACGGCTCGCCCTGGCGCGATGACGAAGCGCCCTCGGCGTTCTCCGCCGGAGATGCCGGCTGGACCCCGCCGGCGGATGACGGCCGGCCGCTGGTGTTCTGTTCCCTGGGCACGTTGCAGGGCGCGCGGGGCGATGTGTTCGTGAAGGTCGCGGCGGCTGCGGGGCGGCTCGGGGCGCGGCTCGTCATCGCCCATGGCGGCCTGCTGGCGCCGGCGCAGGTGGCGCGGCTGCGACCGCTGGCCGACGTGCACGCCTTCGTGCCGCAGCGCGCGGTGCTGCGCCGCTGCGCGGCGGCGGTGGTTCATTGCGGCATGAACACGGCGCTGGATGCCCTGGCCGAGGGGGTGCCGCTGGTGGCGCTGCCCATCGCCTTCGAGCAGCCGGCCACCGCCGCTCGGCTGGCGCGGGCCGGCGTGGCGGAGGTGGTGCCCGCAGGCCGGGCCAGCGCGCGCCGCCTCGCCGGGGCGCTGGACCGGGTGCTGAGGCAGCCGGCTCATCGGGCGGCGGCACGGCGCCTGGCGGCGGAAATGGCGACGGGTGGGGGTGTCGCCATGGCGGCGGAGCGGATCGTGGCGGCGGTGGGGTGATCCGCGCCGCCGGCCCGGTTGGGGCGCTGGCTTGGCGCTGGTTTGGGCGCTGATACCATCGGCCCCGCTCTTCGACCGGGGCCAGGTGGGTCCGCTCAAGCGCCGCGCAGGCTTGCTCAAAGCCCCATGAGTCAAGGCTTTGGTCTGGCTTGGCGCGGGTTTGGCGCGGCTTGCCCGTCCTCGGGTCGCGCGACGGGTTCGCAGGGCTTGGCCGCCGCAGGGCTTGGCCGCCGCAGGGCTTGGCCGCCGCAGGGCTTGGCCGCCGCAGGGCTTGGCGGCGTGTGTGGGTTCGCGCCGGAGCCCCTATCCGGCGGCGTCGGGCGCCTTGAGGCGGTCGCCGTGGAGCGCCTTGAGCCGGGCCTTCAGGGCCGGCACCGAGGGGGCGTAGAGAAAGCCGAACGACACGCAGCCGTCCTTGCCCTCCACCGCGTGATGCAGCCGGTGGGCCTGCACCAGCCGCTTCAGATAGCCGTGGCGGGGCACGTAGCGAAACGGCCAGCGCTGGTGGGCGATGCCGTCGTGGGCCAGGAAATAAAGGAAGCCATAGACCGTCATCCCCACCCCCACCCACAGCACCGGCGCGCCATGGCGGCCGATGGCGATGAGAACGATGGCGAGGGCGGCGAACAGCACGGCATAAAGGTCGTTGCGCTCGAACACGCCGGTGCGCGGCTCGTGGTGCGACTTGTGCCAGCCCCAGCCGAATCCGTGCATGACATATTTGTGCGCGGTCCAGGCAATGGCCTCCATGGCGGCCACGGTGAGCAGCACGATCAGCAGGTTGAAGACGATGGTCATGACGCGCGGCCCCGCGGCTCCCTGGCAGGGAATTCACGAGCTTTAGGCGCAGGCGGCCGGCGGCGCCATGGTGAAAATCAAAACCCGCTCGGGGATGAGCCGTCGCCACCCGGCCCGGGGGCGAGCGCTCCTGCCTGGTTCCCCGGCTGGCGCCGCCGCCCCGAGCCCTGCCGTGGCGGCGGTTCGCCCCTTGCCGAGGCTTGCCGCCCGGCTGCTCCGGCCGGCGTCGACGTGGCGCGGTTCTCGCTCTGGCGGTACTCCAGAGGGGTTGCCGTCCTGGATCGTGCGCCCGGCCGGCTCTCAGAACGGCACGTCGATGCTGAGGAAGCCACGCGTGGACACGGGCGGGTCCTCCAGCTTCACCTTCGGGCAGCGGTCGCCGTCGTCGCTGATGATCTGGATGATCTTGCCGCCGGGCAGCGGCATGGCGACCTCGGGATCCAGCCCGGCGAAGTCCGGCTGCCGGCTCCAGGGCTCCGCGGCGTGCTGTGGAGTGCCGTCCCACCAATACAGGGCATAGCCGACGAAACCCTGGTCCTCCGGTTTACCGGCGACGATCAGATAGCGCTCGCCCACCCGTTCAAGGCTCCGGACGCCGCGTCCCTGAAGGTCGAGGCGCGCGGTTTCGCCGAACTGGGGCCGGTTATCCTGGGCGGCGAGGACGGCGTCCGCATTTTCCAGGTGCACCACCACCGCCTTGCCATCCACCAGGTTGCGCAGGCCGAACAGCAGGCCGCCGCTGGGCGTGGCGGCGAGGCCTTCCACGTTGATGGTCTGCGCCGTGGCGCCCGAAAGGCGGACGATGTCGGCCTTGAGATCTTCGCGCACCACGCCCACCGGCTCCAGGGTGGGGGACCTCTCGCCGGCCTTGATCGCGGTCTTGAAGACCACCTTCCGCTTCCCGTCCCTGTGATTCGAGTTCTCCGACTGCGAGGCGGTCCAATAGATGACGCCGTCGCCCACCGCCGCGCCCTCGATGTCGGATTTGTCGTAGTCGAGGAATTTCGTGAGATTCGGTGAATCGACGATGTCGGGCGATCCGCGCTTGTAGATCCGCAGGACGTTGGATTCGTCGCTGGCCACGGCGAAATGGGTGGCGTCGATGAAGGCGCCGCCGGACGGCTCGCAGATGCCGACATAGCGCTGGGGCTCGGCGGCGGCCGCCGCCACGGTGCCGCTCAAGAGAAGAAGAATGGCGATGCGCATCCCTGCCCCCGTTCCGCTGCGGGTGTTGCAACCCTTAAATGATCTTTTTTTCAGTTCAACCCGAATGCAATGGATAGTCAACCTCCTGCCGGCTGCGGCCGGAGCGGGGCCCTATGGCGCCGCGCACGGTCGCGCGCGAAGGTCCTGCATCGCAGCCCTGGTCCGCCCCTCCGGCGCCGTCCGTTTGGCACCGTTCCCTCGGCACCGTTCCCTCGGCGCCGCGCTCCTCGCGCGCCCTGGCCGCGCCAAGGCTTGGGGCGCCATCGCCGTCGCGGCGCTGCGACGCCGGGGATGCCGCGGCTGGCTGGGGCCCCGGGGGCTCAGCCCATGCGCGCCGCGCGGCGCAGCAGCCACGCGGTTGCCAGCGCGCCGGCGAGGCCATAGGCCGCCAGCACCGCCAGCGGCAGCGCCAGGGTGGCGAGCGGCGCGCCCCGCCACAGGGCATCCTGGTAAGCTTCGATGCCCCAGGCGGTGGGGGTGAGCACGCCGAGCTGCTGCAGCCACGCCGGCATCAGGAAGCGCGGCGCCATGGAACCGCCCACCGCCGACAGCAGCAGCACCACGAAGGTGGAAAGGGTCTGCGCCTGCTGGCGGGTGCGGCTCACGGCGGCCAGCGGCAGCGTCACCCCGGCGGCGGCGGCTGAGGCCGCCAGCGACACCAGCAGCCAGGCCGTGAAGTGGCCGCTCACGTCCACCCCGTAGACCAGCTGCGCCACCGCGAACAGCACCGCCGCCAGCGCCAGTCCCTGCAGCACCAGGAAGGCGAGCTTGCCTGCCACCAGCGCCCGTACCCCGCCATCCGTCATCACGATGCGGTCGAACACCCCGGAGCGGCGCTCCTCCACCAGGCTCGCGGCCCCCTGCGCAGCGGTGAACAGCAGGAACAGCAGGGCGATGGCCCCTGCGTAATAGGCGACCGCCGGCTGCGCCCGGGCGCTTTCCACGGCGCGGCGCGCCACCAGCTCGGCGCCGCCGCCGGCCACCAGCTCCGGCGCGCGGGCGACGGCGTCCTTCAGCCGCTCGGCCTGTTCCGGGCTGAAGGGGCCCACCAGGATCTGGATCTGCGCCGCCACCCGCGACAGCGCCACCCCCGGCAGGGTGGAGGCGATGAGGTCCTGGAGGCGCGCCATCAGCACCGCCCCGGCCACGGCCCGGCCCGGATCGGTGACGATCACCAGCGGCGGTTCCCGGGTGGCGGCGGCGGGGTCGCCGCGCACGACGAGGCCGACGTCTGCGCTGCCGTCCCTCACGCGCGCGTCCACCTGCGCCACCGGGTCGGCGCCGGCCTGCAGGGCGAGGCGGGTGCCGGGCTGGGCGGCGAGGGCGTCGAGCACGGCACCGGCGGCGGCGGCGTCGGAGGTGCGGGCGGCGGCCACCTTCAGGGTCCCGGCCTCGCCGCCGGCGCCGGAGAACACGGCGGCGAACAGCAGGAACAGCAGCGGCGGCAGCACGAAGGTCATCGCCAGCGCGCCCCGGTCGCGCAGCAGCGTCAGCGCCATGGCTGCCATCACCGCGGCCATCACGCCTCCGCGGCGGTGACGGCGCCGTACAGGGCGGCAAGGCCGGGGGTCTTCAGGGTCATCGCCCGCGGCGACGCACCCAGCGCCTCCAGCCGTGTCAGCAGGTCGCTCGCCGCGCGCGGCGTGTCGGCGATGAGGCCCTGGGCGCGGGCGCCGTCCACGCTCAGGCCCAGGGTGGCCAACGGGCCGAGGCGCAGGGCCGGCGGCGGCGCCGCGAACGTCAGCTCCACCAGCCGGCGATGGGCGAAGCGGGCGTCGAGCAGGGCCGCGAGCGGTCCTTCGAGGACGATGCGCCCGCCCACCAGGATGGCGGCGCGGTCGGCCACCTGCTCGGCGAAGTCGAAATCGTGGGTGACCAGCAGCATCGCCAGTCCGTCGGCGGCGAGGGCGCGCAGCAGCCGCGCCAGGTCCTCTCGCGCCGGGGCGTCCACGCCCACGGTGGGTTCGTCCAGCAGCAGCAGACGCGGCGCCCCCATGAGGGCGGCGGCCAGATTGGCCCGGCGCTGCCAGCCGCCCGAGAGGCGATCGATGCGGGTGTCGCGCCGGGTGGCGGTGCCGGTGCGTGCCAGCACCTCCTCCACCCGGGCCCGGACCCCGGCCATGGACAGGCCGGACAGTTCGGCGAACACGCTCAGGTTCTCGGTGAGGGTGAGGGTGCGATACAGGGCGATCTCCTGCGGCGCGAGGCCGATCTGGCACCGCGCGGCGGCGCTGTCGGCCCGCAGGCCGCAGACGCGGACCGTGCCCGCCCGCGCCCGCAGCCGCCCGCAGATGGCCCGCACCAGGGTGGACTTGCCGGCCCCGTTCGGCCCCATCAGCACGGTGATGCCGCCCGCCGGCACCGTCAGATCCACGCCATGGAGCACCCGGGCGCGGCCATAGCCGGCGTGGAGGCCGGCGACGGCCAGCGGCGGCGGCGCGGCATCGGCTGCCGGGGCCGGCGCCGGCACCGGCTCTGGCGGCACCAGCCGCAGCGGGGCGCGGCTCACGGCGCCCTCTCCGGCGCCAGCTCGCCGAAGGCGGACTGGAGGAACAGGCGGAGGGGCTCGTGGCCCTCCGCATTGGCGCCGATCAGGCGCGAGGCGTTCGCGGCGCTGGCCAGGTGCTCCACCAGCAGCTTGCGGGCGCGCGGCGTGCCGAGCTCGGCGATCAGGGTGGCCTTGTGGACATCCTTGCCCACATCCTTGCCGAGGCTGGCGCTGGAGGCGGTGGCGTCGAGGATGTCGTCGAGGATCTGGTAGGCGCGCCCCACATGGGCGGCGAAGGACTTCAGGTGGGCGCCGCGATCCTCGTCGACCCCGGCGACGCGGCCGGCGATCTCGGCGGCGGCGATGAACAGCACGCCGGTCTTGCGGCGGTTCACGTCCTCGGTGGCCTTCACGGTGCGGCCGGGGGCGGGGCGCAGGTCGTCGAACTGCCCGCCGCACAGGCCGAGCGAGCCCACCGCGAGCGACAGGGCGGCCACCGCGTCCAGCCGCACCTGGGGCGGCACCACCGGCGCGTCCGCCGCCACCCCGAAGGCCCGGGACAGCAGCGCCACCGCCGCCAGCAGCGCCACGTCCTCGCCGAACTGCACGTGGGTGGTGGGCTGGGCCCGGCGCATGGCGGCGTCGTCCATGCAGGGCAGGTCGTCGATGATGAGGGAGGCGGCGTGGATCATCTCCAGCGCGCAGCCGAAGTCGAGCACCGCATGCTCGGACACGTCGAGCTGGAGCGCCGCCGCCAGGGCCAGCAGCGGCCGCAGCCGCTTGCCGGGCGCCAGCAGGATGTGCCGCATGGCCGCGTGCAGCGCCGCCGGGTGGGCGGATGGCGGCGGCACCAGCAGGCCGAGCCGGCGATCCACCACCGCGCGCAGATAGGTGAGCTCCCGCGAGCGCAGGACCGGTCCCCGGTCCTCGCTCGCCCCCTCTGGCGCGGGCTGCGCGTCCACCGGGGGGACGGGGCGCGCGTCGTCCGCGCCGCCGCCTCGGCCTGCCTGCTGCGTCATGGGCATCCGCTCTCCGTTCGCGACCTCCCTGTGCCCCGGGTTGGGGCGGCAGGGTCTGTCTTGAATGACTTTAGACCATCCCTCGCCGCCCGATGCCAGGGGAGGGCTGGAGAGAGGCCGGTGCCGGTGTCGGTTCGTGCGGTTCTGTGTGAAAGCTGCATCGCCGGCGCGGCGGAAGCGAGGCGGGGCCGGGAAGGGACGGGCGAGGCGAGGCAAGCCCGGCGACGGCTCCGCCGCCGGTGTCCGCAGCGCCGGAGCAGAGCCGGCGGTTGGGCGTGGACGCGGGGCGGAAGGTGGGGCATGAGAGGAGCCGGGGGCGCGGTCGCCGCGCGGTTTCAGGCCGGCGCCCCAGGGGGAGGACGGCATGGCCTCAGAGCGCGACACCGCCGCCCCGCCCGTGTCCCCCGGCGCCGATCCGGCGCCGCCAGAAGGTGGGGAGACGGCCGGACGGCGCAAGAGCGACCATATCGCGGTGGTGCTCGCAGGCCGCGCCCTCAGCCGTTGCGACCCCGGGTTCGATGCGGTGCGGCTCACCCATTGCGCGGCGCCGGAGCTGGCGCTGGACGAGGTGAGCCTCGCCACCACCTTCCTGGGCCGGGCGTTGCGCGCGCCCCTGCTCATCTCGGCCATGACCGGCGGGCCGGCGCTGGCGGAGCGGATCAACATCCACCTCGCCGAGGCGGCGCAGGAGCTGGGCCTGGCGCTGGGGGTGGGCTCGCAGCGCATCGCGCTGGAGCGCAGCGGGTCGGGCGGCCTCGGGCCGCAACTGCGGCGGCTGGCGCCGGACATCCTGCTGCTGGCCAATCTCGGCGCCGCCCAGTTCGTGCGCGGCTATGGGCTGGACGAGGCCCGCCGCGCGGTGGAAATGCTGGGAGCCGATGCCCTCGTCATCCACCTCAACCCGCTGCAGGAGGCGGTTCAGCCGGGCGGCGACCGCGACTGGCGCGGCGCGCTCGACGCCGTGGCCGGGGTGGCGGCGGTGCTGCCGGTGCCGGTGGTGGTGAAGGAGGTGGGCTTCGGCCTCTCCGCCGCCGTGGCGCGGGCGCTGGTGGAGCGTGGCATCGCCGCCCTCGACGTGGCAGGGGCGGGCGGAACCAATTGGGCGCTTGTGGAGGGCGCGCGGGGCGAGGGGCGGGCCCGGGCCGTCGCCGCCGCCTTCGCCGGCTGGGGCATTCCCACCGCCACGGCGGTGCGCCAGGTGCGGGCCGCCTGCCCGCGGGTGCCGCTGATCGCCTCCGGCGGCGTGCGCGACGGGGTGGATATGGCGAAGGCCATCCGCCTCGGCGCCGATCTCGCCGGGCAGGCGGCGGCGGCGCTGCCGGCGGCGCTGGAGTCGACGGCGGCGGTGGTGGAGCATTTCTCGGTGCTGCGGGACCAGCTCCAGGTGGCGTGCTTCGTCTGCGGCGCCCGCGACCTGGCGGCGCTGCGCCGGGTGCCGCTGCTCGAGGAGGCCTGAGGCGATCCCCGGCCCGCTGGCGCCGGGCGCCCTCCGCAGGGCCTCAACCGCCGCATATCAACCGCCGCGCCGCTATGGGCCGCGGCTCAATTGGCCCAATGGTCCTGCCACATCTTCTCGCCGATGGTGCAGGACACGCGCGGCTGTTGCGCGGCGGCGGGCACCACCAGCCCGCCCGCGCCGGGCGGCGGCACCACCCCGGCCACCTCCAGCACCAGCTTGGTCTTGATGGCGCGGGCGAATTCAGAGATGTGCTCGACCGGGATCACGAACGCCCCGGCGCCGCCGATGACGCAATCCTCATAGTAAAGATCGAGCTCGGGCACGTCGATGGCGGAGGCGGTGCCGCGCTTCAGCACCAGCGGCAGGCCGTTTACGGTGATGCCGCGCCGGAGCACCGAATCGCGGGCCAGCTGCACCGGCGGCCCCTGGTTGTTCACGCCGTCGCCGGAGATGTCGATGACCCGCCGCAGGCCCTTGAAGCCGTTGGCCTCGAACTGGTCGGCGGCATAGAGCAGGGCGCCTGAGATGGAGGTGCGGTAGACCCGCCGCAGCGGCGCCGCCTTGATGGCGTCGGCGAAGGCCTTCGCGCTGGCGCGGTCGTCGATGGTGCGCCAGGCCACGACCACCTCCTGCTCGTGCTCGCCGGCCCATTCCACATAGGCCACCGCGATGCGACCCTGGGGCCCGAGGCGCAGCGCCTCCAGGAATTCGGGAGAGGTGACCGCGCTGGCGTATCCGTCGCGCTGGAGCGCCTGTTCCTCCACGTCCATGGAGTAGGAGATATCCACCGCGAGCACCAGCTCGAGGTCCACCGGCGTGCCGCCGGCACCGCCCGCCCGCGCCGGCGCCGCCCCCAGGGTGAGCCCCGCCAGCGCCACCAGACACGCCGTCCACGATCCGTACCAGAGCCTGCGTGGGCGCATGGTCCCTTGCTCCCTCGTTCGGGTCAGCCGCGACATCACGTCGCGATGATGCTGACACCTTCCGGTCGGGTGCAAAAGACCTTAGCCGCCTCTTTTGATCGCCCTGGCCGCGCCGCGAAGCGGCAGCACGGCTGGAGCTTGGCCGTGCGCGGGGCGGGCGGGGCCCGGCGGCAATGGCTTACGGTCGCCTGCTTGCCGCCGCCGCTGCCGCATTTTTGCGCAGCGGCGGCGGCCGGCCTCACTGATCCAGGGTTTCGGTCTCGACGATCTCGATGCCGAAGCCGCCCAGGCCCACATAGGTGCGGGCCTTGGAGGCCAGGAGGCGGATGGAGACGATGCCGAGGTCGCGCAGGATCTGCGCGCCCAGGCCCACCTCGCGCCAATGGCGGTCGCGCTCCACCTCGCTGGAGGACTTCTCCCCGGCGCCGAGCGCCGAGGCCGGCACGCCGGCGGTGCCGTCGCGCAGATAGACCAGCACGCCGCGGCCCTCGGCCTCGATGCGCTCCAGCGCCTTCTGGATCGACTTGCCGCCGCCGAAGGCATCGGCGATGGGGTCGGCCCGGTGCAGGCGCACCAGCACCTTCTCGCCGTCGCCGATGCGGCCCTTCACCAGGGCCAGATGATTCACCACGTCGAACGGGGTGGTATAAGAGTAGCCCTGAAGCTCGCCGACGCAGGTGGGCACGGGGAATTCGGCCGCCCGCGTCACCAGCTTCTCGCGCGCCTGGCGGTAGGCGATGAGATCGGCCACCGAGATGCGGGTCAGCTTGTGGGTGTCAGCGAAGGCGGTCACCTGGGGGCCGCGCTGCACGGTGCCGTCGTCATTCACCAGCTCGGAGATGACGCCCACCGGCGGCAGGCCGGCAAGGCGGCACAGGTCCACCGCCGCCTCGGTGTGGCCGGAGCGCATCAGCACGCCGCCTTCCTTGGCGATGAGCGGGAACACGTGGCCCGGCCGCACGAAATCCGCCGCGCCCATGTTGGGATTGGCGAGCGCGCGCACGGTGTTGGTGCGCTCTTCCGCCGAGATGCCGGTGGTGGTGCCGTGCTTCACGTCGATGGAGATGGTGAAGGCGGTGCCGAGCGGGGCGTCGTTGTTGGACACCATGGGGTCGAGCCGCAGGCGCTTGGCCTCCGACGGCGGCAGCGGCGTGCAGACGATGCCCGAGGTGTTGCGGATGATGAAGGCCATCTTCTCCGGCGTCGCCAGCGAGGCGGCGAGGATCAGGTCGCCTTCGTTCTCCCGGTCGTCGTCGTCGGTCACGACAATGATCTCGCCACGGGCGAAGGCTTCGATGGCAGCTTGGACGCGGGACTGCGTGCTGTCGGTCACGGGGACACCTCGGAGACTTTGCGGAGGTAGACCGAGGAAGTCGTTGGGGGTTACCTCGTGGCCGGTGGCCTCTGCGATCCGCCCGGCCGTCTCGCGGGAGATCCAGGCCTTCTCGTCATTGCACAAGGCGGTGACGCTGGCGGGGGACAACCCCACCTGCCGCGCGAACGCGCTCCGCTTGGTGCCGGTGCTCGAAAGCCAGTCCGCGAGCTTCATGGGGCGAGCATATCATCGCTGATTTCACTGGCAATGAAATTATCTGAAATTCAGTATTGCTGAAATTGGCGCGGGTTTCAGCCGATCGAGGCAGATGGAGGCCGGCGCGCGCGGCCCGGCCCGGCCCAATCATGGGCCTTGCGCCGGCCCGACCCCACGGCCAAGCTGGAGCGGGGCATGGGATGGGGGCGGACGATGAGGGGCTGGCTTGCCGACCATTGGGTGACCGGGGCGCTGTTCATGAGCGGGGCCCTGTTCGCGCTGGCCCCGCTGTTCCCCGGCGGGGCGGAGCGGGTGATCTTTCTCGCCGGCCCGCTCTACATGGCGCACCAGGTGGAGGAGCATTGGGGCGACCGCTTCCGCCGCTTCGTCAACACCCGCGTGTTCGGCGGGGTGGAGGCGCTGACCGTGGCCGACGTGCTGTGGATCAACCTGCCCGGCGTGTGGGGCATCAACCTGGCCGCGCTCTATGCGGCGCGCCTGCTGGCGCCGGGCTGGGGGCTGGCGGCGATCTATCTCATCGGCCTCAACGGCCTTGCCCATGTGGCCATGGCGGTGCGCCTCAGGGCCTATAATCCCGGGCTGTGGAGCGGGGTGGCGCTGTTCGTGCCGTTCGGCCTGCTCGGCCTCGCCATCGTGCCGGGCACCCTGGCCCAGCATCTGTTCGCGCTGGCGGTGGCGCTGCTGGTGCACGGCGCCATCCTGGTGCGGGTGAAGCACAATGCCGCCCGCGGCCGTCCGGTCCCCGGCGGCTTCAGCGGCTGAACGGCCAGTGCGGCGTCTCTCCCACCTGGCCGCGATGGCGCAGCAGGTGGTCGGCCAGCACGCACCACACCATGGCCTCGCCCACCGGCACGGCGCGGATGCCCACGCAGGGGTCGTGGCGGCCCTTGGTGAGCAGGTCGGTTTCCGCCCCGAACTTGTCCACCGTCCGGCGGGGCGTGAGGATGGACGAGGTGGGCTTGACCGCGAACCGCGCCACCACCGGCGCCCCGGTGGAAATGCCGCCCAGGATGCCGCCGGCATGGTTGGCCAGGAACTGGGGGTGCCCCGCGTTGCCGCGCCGCATCTCGTCGGCATTGTCCTCGCCGGTGAGGCGGGCGGCGTTGAAGCCCTCGCCGATCTCCACCGCCTTTACCGCGTTGATGCCCATGAGGGCGCTGGCGAGATCGGCGTCGAGCTTGCCATAAAGCGGCGCGCCGAGGCCGGGCGGCACCCCTTCCGCCACCAGCTCCACCACCGCGCCCACCGAGGAGCCCTTCTTGCGGATGCCGTCGAGATAGTCGCTCCACACCGGCACCGTCTCGGCGTCGGGGCAGAAGAAGGGATTGTTGTCCACCTCGGCCCAATCCCAGCGGCCGCGGTCGATGGCGATGTCGCCGATCTGGGTGAGGGCGCCGCGCACGGTGACGCCGGGCAGCACCCGGGCGGCGATGGCCCCCGCCGCCACCCGTGTCGCCGTCTCGCGCGCCGAGGAGCGGCCGCCGCCGCGATGGTCGCGGATGCCGTACTTGATGTCATAGGTGAAGTCGGCGTGCCCGGGCCGGTAGGCGCCGGCGATGTCGGCATAGTCCTTGGAGCGCTGGTCCACGTTCTCGATCAGCAGCGCGATCGGCGTGCCGGTGCTGACGAGGCCGCCGTCGGGATGCTCCAGCGTGCCGGACAGCACCTTCACCGCATCCGGCTCGCGGCGCTGGGTGGTGAAGCGCGACTGGCCGGGCCGGCGCCGGTCGAGGGCGGCCTGAATGTCCGCGACGTCGAAGCGCAGGTTGGGCGGGCAGCCGTCCACCACGCAGCCGATGGCCGGCCCGTGGCTTTCGCCGAAGGTGGTGACGCGGAAAAGATGCCCGAACGTGTTGAAAGACATGACGCGGCCTTGTGTTCTGTCGGGGTTGCATAGACGAGGATGGCGCCGATGGAAATCGCCGCGCGCCATCGTCGGTCCCGCTTGGAGGTACTCAGGCCATGGTCATCCACGGGACGGGTCCCACAAGCCGCTTCGAGTGTGCTATGGAGGGGATGACGGAGCCTCATTTCCCGCCATGCCTCTTCTTGAAATTCTCATTGTCGTCGCCCTGGTGCTGTTGAACGCGGTGCTTGCGGCGGCGGAGCTGTCCATTGTCTCGTCGCGGCCGGCACGGCTGAAACCCATGGCCGATCGCGGCCAGCGCGGCGCCCAGGCGGCGCTGGCGCTGGGGGCCGAGCCCGGCCGCTTTCTCTCCACGGTGCAGATCGGCATCACCCTCATCGGCATCCTGGCCGGCGCCTTCTCCGGCGCCAGCCTCGGCGCCCAGCTCGGCGACACGCTGCGCGATGCCGGCGTGCCGGTGGGCGTGGCCGGGCCGGTGGGCTATGCCACCGTGGTGGCGGCCATCACCTATGTGTCGCTGGTGATCGGCGAGCTGATTCCCAAGCGCCTGGCACTGCAGAACCCGGAAAAGCTGGCCTGCATGGTGGCTCCGGCCATGATCACCCTGTCGAAGGTCTCGGCGCCGGCGGTGTGGGCGCTCGACGCCTCCACGCGGCTGGTGCTGCGGCTGCTGGGGGAGGGCTCGTCCGGCGCCAACGGTGTGACCGACGAGGAAATCCGCGCCATCATCACCGAGGCCGAGACCGCCGGCGTCATCGATCCGGCGGAGCGGCGGATGATCTCCGGCGTGATGCGCCTCGCTGATCGGCCGGTTACCGCCATCATGACGCCCCGGCCCGACGTGGAATGGGTGGACATCTCCAAGAGCCCCGACGCGGTGCGCGCCGAGCTGCTGGAGACCCCCCATTCGCGCCTGCCCGCCTGCGAGGGCTCGCCGGAGGAGACCATCGGCGTCATCCAGGCCAAGCGCGTGCTCGACGCCTATCTGAAGGGCGAGAATCCCGACCCGCGCGACTTCGTGCAGCCGGCGCCGTTCCTGGTGGAGACCGTGGGCGCCCTGGAGGCGATGCGCATCCTGCGCGGCTCGCAGGTGCCCATGGGCATCGTTGTGGACGAATACGGCGACATGGTCGGCGTGGTCACCGGCTACGACCTGCTGGACGCCATCACCAGCACCGTGCCGGTGGACACCCAGGAGCAGCGCAACGTCATCGAGCGCCAGGACGGCTCCTATCTGGTGGCGGGCGACGCGCCGGTGGACGAGCTGATGGAAATCCTCGACGTGAATATTCCGGTGGACCATGACTTCCACACGGTGGCGGGCTTCGTGCTGTCGCACGTCAAGGAGTTGCCGGAGGAGGGGCAGGTCTTCCACGCCCACGGCTGGCGCTTCGAGATCGTCGACATGGACGGGCGGCGCATCGACAAGCTGCTGGTCTCGCGCCCCCACGTGCTGCACCGGCAGAAGGCCGCCGACGGCGAGTGAGGCGCGCCCCCGGCTCCGCTCCTGGAGCGGAGCCGGGGGCGCCGCCGCGTGTCAGTCGCGCCGGGCGAGCGACCGCAGGAAGCCCTGGTATTCGTCGGTCAGCTCCATGTCCACGGCCGGGGCCATCTTCAGCAGCATGTTGGCGATGAAGGCCTGGTCGTTGCGCGGGTCCTCCAGCGCCTCGCGCAGCACCGGCACGCTGTCCTCGATGTGGGCGAGGAAGGCGATGCCCTTCTCCTGGGTCTCGGTGAACTTCTCCCGGGTCCAGCGCGCGAGCGGGAACATGATCTCGTGCACGAAGTTCGACTTGCGCGCCTTCTCGAAGAAGCGCAGCCCGGCGCTCCAGTTCTCCTTGGAGCGCATGGGCGGCGGGGGGAGGTCGCCGGCCAGCATCTTCTTGCCGGCCTGACCCACGAAGTCCTCCAGGGTCTGCGGCGCGTCGATCTGGGCGCGGAAATGCCAGAGCGCGAAATTGCCCGGATACTCCTTGCCCATGCTCTCGACGAAGGCGGCTTCCACCCTGTCCACGGCCGCCTTGTCGCCCTTCAGCGCCGCCGTCATGCAGAAGGCGAACACGGTGTCGTTGCCCACCGTGTGCACGCCGCCGGTGGCGAGCTGCTGGGGGCTCAGGGGCGGGGTCTTGCCGTCCACCGGGGCCACCGGCTCGCCCGCGCGCTGGGCCATGATGTAGGTGGTGATCTCCAGCCAGCCCAGGTAATTGGCGATGAAGGCCTCCGGGTCCACGTGCACGATGGCCAGGTTGAGGGGCATCTTGCGCTTTTGCAGCTCGGCCATGTCGGTCATGGAAATCCCCTGAAACGAGAGAACGAAGGGTTGAAAGAAAGCCACGTCGGAAAGGCACGCGGGCGCATTTGGCCGCGCCGCCCCGCCGGACCCGCGTCGCCTTCGCGACAGCCCGGCCCGAACAGCCTGACGCAGCAAGAAAAATGCCAAGGGAGGGCCCGCCAGGGGGCGAGGGGCCAGCAGGGCGTTGCCGGGTGGCGGCGTGGCCTGCGGAGGCGGGCTTCAGCGGCGTGCGCCAGCCCCGGAGAGACGGCGGTCCGGTGCCGGGCCGGCGTCAGTCGGCGACGGCGAATCGCCCGCCGGACACCACATAGACCGCGCCCTGGCGCACCGGCAGCGCGGCCGCCTCGTCCGGCGGCATGCCGGCCAGCACGTGCAGGGCCGCGCGGATGACGCCGCCGTGGGAGACGATGACGGCGTCGCCCGGCAGCGCCTCGATGGCGCGGGTCACCCGTTGCGACAGGTCCACGTAATTCTCGCCCTCGGGCGGGGTGAAGGTCCAGGGGTGGAGGTCGCGCCGGCGCACCGCGTCGAAGTCGCGGCGTCGCAGCTCCGGCCAGGTCTGTCCTTCCCAGCGGCCGAACGAGAGCTCCGCGAAGCGGATGTCGGTGGCGAATTCGTGCGCCGGCAGGTCGAGGCTGGTGCGCAGGATGCGCATGGTCTCGGTGGCGCGCACCAGCGGGCTGGAGACGAAGGTGAGCGCCTGCGGCGCGCCTGCGAGCTGGTGCAGGACGCGGCCGACGCGGCTGGCCTGGATGCGGCCGAGGGCGTTCAGTGGCACGTCGCGGCGGCCCTGCAGGCGGCCGGCCACGTTCCAGTCGGTCTCCCCGTGGCGGACCAGGAAGAAGCGACGCGGCGCGGCGGCGGCATCGGCGGGGGCTGGCGGCGTCGAATCGGCTGGCGGGCGGGTGGAGGAGGTCATGGGCGGCCCGCCGCCGCGGATGCCGTTCGCCGTTCGCCGGGCCGGGAGCCCGGGCCCGCAGGTCGAGCCGTTCGCCCGCGCGGCGCCGCGGCGGCCATCAGCGGGCGGGCACCGGGACGACGTGGTCGTACCACGCGCCGAGGGTGGGATAGGTGACGCGCAGCGTCACGCTCTGGTTGGCGGCGCGGCGGCCCTTGACGCTCACCACCGCGCCCTTGGCCGGGCGGCCGACGCAGGGGTTGGCGGCGCCGCCGTCGGTGCCGGTTGCGACGAACGGGCCATAGGCCACGCTGACCTTGGCGCCGGGCGGTGCGGCGAGCACCTTGATCGTCGGGACCTGGCTCTGCTGGCACAGGAAATCGACAGTGCCGGCGGCGAAGACGGCGCCTTTCGGCAGGCCGGCGCGCGCGCCTTCTCCGGTGACATAGGCGATGCCGGGCTGGCTCGGCGTCACATAGTTCGGGAAGAAGGCGCCGCCCGGACCCAGGATGCGCTCGCGCAGGGGGTACTGCTCCAGCGTCGGCAGGCTCTGCGCGCCGGCGCCGGTTGCCGCCGCGCCGAGGGCCAGCGGCAGCGCCAGGGCGGCGAGGGCGAGGCGCAGGTCGGTCCGCATCATCGGTCTCCTGTTCGCGCGGGCGATCACGCCGCGTCGCGCGTTCGGCTTGCTCCGGTCCGGCTCAGTCGCGCACCAGCGCGAGGTCCGGCGCGTCGGGGTGCTTCATGCCGACGATATGATATCCGGCGTCCACATGGTGAACCTCTCCGGTCACACCCCGCGACAAATCGGACAGCAGGTAGACGCCGGTGTCGCCCACCTCGTCGGTGGTGACGGTGCGGCGCAGCGGCGAGTTCAGCTCGTTCCACTTCAGGATGTAGCGGAAGTCGCCGATGCCGGAAGCCGCCAGCGTCTTGATGGGGCCGGCGGAGATGGCGTTCACGCGAATCGCCTTGGGGCCGAGGTCAGCGGCAAGATACCGCACCGAGGCTTCCAGCGCCGCCTTGGCCACGCCCATCACGTTGTAGTGGGGCATCCACTTCTCGGCGCCGTAATAGGTGAGGGTGAGCAGCGAGCCGCCGTCCGTCATCAGCTTCTCCGCCCGCTGGGCGATGGCGGTGAAGGAATAGCAGGAAATGAACATGGTCTTGGTGAAATTGTCGGCCGTGGTGTCCACGTAGCGGCCGTCCAGCTCGTCCTTGTTGGAGAAGGCGATGGCGTGGACCACGAAATCCAGGGTGCCGAACAGCCGCTCGGTCTCGGCGAACACGGCGTCCAGGGTCTCCGGCTCCGTCACGTCGCAATGGCCGACGAGATGGCCGCCGAGCTCCGTGGCCAGCGGCTCCACCCGCTTCTTCAGCGCCTCGCCCTGGTAGGTGAGGGCGACCTCGGCGCCATGGGCGCGGGCCGCCTTGGCGATTCCGTAGGCGATGGAGCGATTGTTGGCCACACCCAGGATCAGCCCGCGCTTGCCCTTCAGAAGACCGCTCGCGAAACCGTCCGTCGCCATTTGCCCATACTCCGCATTCTCAAGCCATTGATGCCGCGCGGGCCAACTCCGGAACAGGGGAGACGCTCTCGGGCCGGCTTCCTATGACATGGGGCCATCCACCGTTCAAGCGAGCAAGGTTCAACTTGGCACTTGCGCCCCGGCAAAAACCCATGCTAGACGCTCAGCCCTGGCCACGGAGTGTAGCGCAGTCTGGTAGCGCACCACGTTCGGGACGTGGGGGTCGCAGGTTCAAATCCTGCCACTCCGACCAGCTAAGCTTCGCTTAGAAATCCAGTCCTGCCCACGGGGACGGATCATCGGGACCTGATCCCGCTTTCTCACCGCTCTTCCACAGCTCATCTTATTCGCCATGGCCCTGGCTACGCAGCTGGCTCGTCTTCGCGCTGCGGCGGCGGGCGTGTTCGGCGCGGCGTGCGCGCCAGCGGCCGCCATATCGCGCCATCGTGGCTTGGCCCGGCGCGGCGACAGGCTGGCCTTCAGGGCGGTTTCGGCGCCCGGGGCGGGCCGCTGCGCGATCACGGGCGGACCGATCGCGGAGGGGGACGCGGTGCCCCGGCGGGTTGATTCTCCAGGGGGTGTGCATCCGCGCGCGGTCCCCTGTGGATGCGCCGCCGTGCGAAGGCGGTGCGCTCCGGCGTCATCGGGGTGATTCGATGCCCTGCACCGCCGTGCTCGGGCCGGATCGGGGATCGGTCGCCAATGATCCTGCGGTGACCTTGATCCTGCGGAGGCCATCACCGCATGCTGTCGGCGTGCGAACCCGGCGGGCGGTGCCCCCGGGGTGGGCGGCAGGTCAATGGCGGGCGGCGCGGTTCCGGCGCCTGGGTGCTTCCCCTCCGGGGGCGGCCCCGGCTGGGCATCGGGCGGCCCGCGGGCCCGGCCGATGCCGGCGGGATCGGCGCGGCGCGCGGATGCGGTGTGCGCTGCCGCCGTGCCCGGCGCGTCCCGGTCCTTGGCATGCCCGCTCGATGGAGCGGGCGGCGGGCTAAAAGAAGCGGATGGGGTCCTGCGGGCCCTCAGGCAGTTGCCCGGGTTGGCGTTGCAGGCGCTCGAGGCGGTCGAAGATCTCCCGGAGCCGGGCTTCCACCCGCAGCATCCAGAGCAGTGCCACCACGGTGACGACGGAAAAGATCGCGGTCGTCATGGGTCTTGTCCTCACGTTCCGAAGCGCCGCGCGGGCGGCGGGCTTGAGCGGTCGACGAACATGCCATTCCGCCGGATACGCGGGCGGTCGTGCCCCAGGTTGCAGGAGTTCTGGGAACCGATCAATCGTATTTATCACAGAACATTTCCGGCCCGTCGCCGGCGAAGGGCGCTGATTCGGAGCCGCCGGGCGGGGCCTCAGGCCAGGAGAATGCGGCACGGTTCCGAAAGGCTGTAGCGCATGGGCGCGAAGCGCTGCCACAGCCGTGTCATGTCGTCGATGCCGAGGTCCTCGCGCATCAGCTGAGCCCGGCGTCCCGCCACCGCTGCCCCATCCAGCTCCAGCGCGCGGGCCGCCGCCGCCAGCGCCTCCGCGGTGAGCACGGGCGCGCCCTGAAGCGTGGCGGCGACCCGCCCCATGAGCCGGTGCACGGCCAGGTCATGGGGGCCGAAGGCGCCGATGAGCACCCGCAGCGCCCAGCCCGCAGAAGGGGGCGTGGATGTCGCGGGGCGAGGCCGCGCGTCCTGTCCGAGAATCGGCGCCAGCGCGTGGAGGTGCACGAACACGCCGTGCTCGGGCGCCCGCCACGGCGAGCTCACCAGCGCCGTCGGCGCGCCTGGCAGGTCGGCGATGGCATGCTCCACATGGGCGCGCAGGGCCTCCATGGCGATGGCCGGCAGGTCCGCTTCCGACATGGGCTCTCTCCTCCTTGCCGCCGGCGGGCCGGCCCGGCGATCAGCAGGCGCTGCGCAGGCGCCACGCGGCCAGGGCGAAGGCGCCGCAGGCCGCCGCCGCGAACAGGGCGAGGCCATGGGCATGGAGCTGCATGGAGATGCCCGCGCCCAGCGGCCCCACCAGGGCGCCGAGGCCCCAGAACAGGCCGCCCACCGCATAGATGCCCACCAGGTCGCCGCCCTTGAAGCGGGCGCCGACGATGGTGATCATGATGGTGTAGATGCCGACAAAGGCCCCGCCCCACACGAACAGCAGGGCATAGGTCGCCACCTCGTGGCCGAGCGCCAGCGGCCACACTGCTGCTCCGGCGGCCGAGACCGCCGCCAGGGCGATCACCAGCCGCCGCCGGTCCACGGTGTCGCCGAGCCAGCCGATGGGCAGCTGCAGCACGATGGCGCCCACCATCATCACCGACATCAGGCGCGTGGCGTCCTGCTCGCCCCAGCCCAGCCCGATGGCATAGAGGGCGAGGAAGGACAGCCCGGCGGTCTCGATGGCCGCGTTGAGCGCGGTGGCGGTCAGCGCCAGCGGCGCGAGGCGCAGATAGTGCACCGGCGAGCCGACCGTGGGTTCGTCGAAATGCGGCGCCGGCACCCGGGGCGAGGCGACGAACACCGCCGCCGCCAGGCAGGCGATGGCGCCGATGAGATAGGGCAGCACCCCCGCCGTTCCCACCAGGGACAGGATGAACGGCCCCAGCGCCAGCCCCACCGACAGCGCCGCCGTGTAGGCGGCCATGGCGCGGGCGCGGGTGTTCTCGGTGGAGAGCGCGTTGATCCAGGTCTCGGAGGTGACGAACAGGGCCTCGGCGGCCATGCCCAGCAGCAGGCGCAGCGGGAACCACAGCCAGATCGCCGGCATGTAGGGAAAGGCCAGCAGGGTGAGCGCGGACAGCACCACGGAGCCGAGGATGACCCTGCGGGCACCGACACTTGCCACGATGCGCGGCAGCAGCATCGCCGTGACCAGCACGCCCACCGCATGCATGGCGGCGTTGGCGCCGATGAGCGCCTCCGACAGGCCGTGCTGGGCGAGGCCGAACGCCACCAGCGGCGCGCTCAGGGAGTAGGTGAGCCCGAACACCGCGGCGGTGGCGATCACCGCCCCGCGCGCGAGGATGTGGCCGGCGGGCGCGGGGCCGTCTTCGGTCGCGGCGTCGGGCGCGGTCATGGGGTGCTTTCCTCGGCGGTGGTGGGGCGGGGGCGCCGGCTGACGCGGCGCAGGAAATCACGCAGCCGGACCGGCCAGGAGGCGGTGTTCGGCTCGACGATGCGCTTGAGCGTGCGGGCATAGTCGAGCACCAGGCCCGGGGTCCAGCTCATGGTTTCGGCGCGCGAGCGGATGTAGGCGGCGGCCCACAGGTCCGGGTTCAGCAGCAGCAGGCCCAGGCGCAGCCAGGGCAGGCGGGTGGCGACCGCGCCTTCGAGGGCCGAATCAAGCGCGGCGGCCACCGCCACCGAGCAGTTGCGATTGGTGAGGTTGTAGGTGTCTTCCTGGCGGTAGCCGGCCCAATAGGCGCGCAGGCGCCGCCCGTCATAGGTGTGGAACTGGACCTTCTGGTCGGCCTCGCACCAATTGGCGGCCTCGTGGGCATAGGAGGGCTGGAAGCGGCCGCGCACGTTGTTTTCCACGGAGGCGCGCAGGATGCGCGCGAACTGGCCGGAATCGCGCTCGATCTCTTCCGCGGGGTAATGGGAAATGTAGACGTCGGGCGCCAGCTCCAGCGCCGAATGGCCGGTGGAGATGGCGCCGCTGGCATCGACGGCGGCGATGTAGCGGTCGATCAGCAGCCGGCGCCCGCGCACGTCCGCCGAGCCCACCGGGGTCCAGACATAGACCGTGAGGGGCACCTCCTGGCGCGTCAGGCGGGGCGGCGCGTCGCTGTCGTCCTCCACCAGCACCGGCGCGTTGTCATACCAGTTGCGGCGGGCGAACAGCGGCAGCGCGAGGATGGCGACCTCGTCCAGATGGGTGCGTAGCATCAGGCTGGTGCGCAGAATCACCCAGCCGCTCAGCAGCAGCAGCAGGCTGATGCACAGCGGCACGTTGAGGGCGTTGGAGATGGGCCAGTTGGTGACGATCAGCACGGACAGCACCAGCTCGGCGCCGCCGATGATGGCCATGAACCGCCATTGCGGAAACCGGATCACCGCCGAGGAGGCGATGCGGGCGGCGCCGTCCACGGCGAAGGCGAGGCCGAACAGGATCGCCACCGCCGTGTCGTTGTGGAACTGAAGGTCGGCGATCATCAGCCCGAGCACGACCAGCAGCGCGGAGCGCACGAACGCGAATGCCCTGCCGGTGCCGCCCGCGGCGCCGAGGCCGATGAACAGGCCGATCACCCCTTCCAGCAGGAAGACGTATCCAAAGACCTGCGTGGTGACGGAGGACACGCCGTCCACCAGGTCGGCGAGGATGAGCGCCGCCAGGCTCAGAAGCAGCACGGCGATCAGGAAGAGAACCCACCACCGCCGGCGCAGCGCGCGCGCGCCAACGAGGATGAAGGCCAGCTGCACCATCGGTCAGGTCTCGAAATCATCAACGGGCAAGGACGCACCATGGGCCGGGAGCGTGGGCGAGCGCAACTGCGAACGGGCCCGGCATCGCGCTGATCCCCGCGCCATTCCGCAGGGCGGGACCGGTGTCCCGCCCTGCGGCCACCCTCACAGGATGGTGCCGTGCAGGAACAGCCAGGCCACCGAGAAGTAGATGACGATGCCGGTCACGTCCACCAGGGTGGCGATGAACGGGGCGGAGGCGGTGGCCGGATCGAAGCCGAGCCGCTTGAGCGCGAACGGCAGCAGCGAGCCGGTGAGCGAGCCGAAGGTGACGATGCCGATCAGCGCCGCGCCGATGGTGGCGGCCAGCAGCTTCCAATACTCGCCATAGTCAAAGATGCCGGCTTCCTGCCACACGACGATGCGGATGATGCCGATGACGCCGAGGATGGAGCCGAGCACGATGCCGGTCGGCAGCTCGCGCAGCGCCACCCGCCACCAGTCCTTCAGCTTCACCTCCTGCAGGGCGAGGGCGCGGATGATGAGGGAGGTGGCCTGGGAGCCGGAATTGCCGCCCGAGCTCATGACCAGCGGGATGAACAAGGCGAGCACGATGGCCCGCTCCAGCTCGTCCGCGAACACCTGCATGGCGGAGGTGGTGAGCATTTCGGAGAGGAACAGCACGCACAGCCAGCCGGCGCGCTTCTTGATCATCTGCACGAACGAGATGTCGAGATAGGGCTCGTCGATGGCCTCCATGCCGCCCATGCGCTGGACGTCCTCGGTCTGCTCCGAGATCATGGCGTCGATGACGTCGTCCACGGTGACGATGCCGATGATGTGGCCGGTGGTGTCCACCACCGGCACCGCCAGGAAGTCGTATTTGGAGATGGTGCGCGCCACCTCCTCGCGGGACAGGGTGGGCGCCACCGTGATCGGGGCATAGGGCTGCGCCACGGTCAGGATGTTGGCGTCCGGCACGCCGGAGATCAGGCGGCGCAGGGTCACGGTGTTGACGAGGCGCCGTGTCACCGGCTCCAGCACGTAGATGGCGTAGATGGTCTCGCGGCTGCTTTCCACGGCGCGCACGTGGTCGAGGGTCTGCTGCACGGTCCAGTCGGACGGCACGCTGACGAACTCGGTGGTCATCAGCGATCCCGCCGTGCCCTCCGGGAAGGTGAGCAGGTGGTCGATGGCGGCGCGGGTGTCGGCGGGCAGGCCGTTGCGCAGGCGGGCACGGGCGTCGTCCTCCACCCAGCGCAGCACGTCGGCGGCGCGGTCGGCGGACATGCCCTCCAGCAGCGCCACCGCCTTGTCCTGGGGCAGCGCCTCGATCACCTCGCAGGCGTCGTGGAACTGGGGCTGGTCCAGCACCTCCACCGCCCAGGCCAGCGGCATGGCGGCGACGATGCCGGTGGCTTCCTCGAGCCGCTTGCTGTTGAGGAATTCGACGATGTCGGCGACGTGCTCGTGGCCGAGGCGGCCGGCCAGCGCATTCGACGCGGTTGCCGCCACCGCTTCGCTGCTGAATTTGCCCAGGTTCATCCCCATTCTCCCCCGTGGAGCCCGACCCGCGAACGCGCTGCGCGCCGCAGCATCGATGACGCTGCGGCGGGTATCCTGCGATCTCTAATCTGCGGTCGATGACAGTATCAAATCACCGCAAGCCGGTGCCGCGACCGGATCGCGGCGTTCGGCCCTAGACCACCTTGAACGTGCCGTCGTCCTGGAGGATCTCCAGGCGCCCGGTGGCGACGCCGAAATAGGCGCCGTGGAGTTCCAGGTCGCCGGCCGCCACGCGCTCGGCCACCCAGGGGAACGAGCCGAGGTTGGACAAGGAGAGCCTGACGCAGCACTGTTCGCAGAAGCGCTGGCGCTCGGCGCCCGGCAGGCCCGAGGCCTCGGCCTGGCGCCGGGCCGGCTCGGCGATGGTCATCCATTCCACCACGAAGTCGCGGGCCTCCGGCGGGGCGCCGTCCAACAGGGCGTGCACGCCGCCGCACTGGGCATGCCCCATCACCACCACATGCTTCACCTTCAGCACCCGCACCGCGAACTCGATGGCGGCCGAGGTGCCGTGATAATTGGCGTCGGGCTTGTAGGGGGGCACCAGGTTGGCCACGTTGCGGACGATGAACATCTCGCCCGGGCCGGCATCGAAGATCATCTGCGGATCGACCCGGCTGTCGGAGCAGGCGATGACCAGCGTCTCCGGTCGCTGTCCCTTGGCCGCGAGCTGCTCGAACACCTGCTTGCGCTCGGGCCAGGACACTTCCCGGAAGCGCTCGTAGCCCGCGATCAGATCATCCACCGGCTCTCTCCTTCTTGTCATATGTGGGCACGGAAAGCCCGCGCGCGGCGCGCGTCAAGGGCCGGCGCGCCAAGTTTTCGCGCCGCGCAAGGCCGCCGGGGATGGACCGCGCCCGCATGCCCCGGCGTGCCGCTTGCCTACCGCATTGGCGAAAATGGTCAAGAATTAATCACCTGCACGCAAGGTGAGCAGTGTGGGGGTATTTTGGTGTGGCCGGCTTGAGCGTCGCGCGGGGGTGGCGGAGGTGCCCGCGCCGGTTTGCGGCGCCCTACGGCCTCGTGTGCCCCTTGGCATGGCGCTTGCTGCCGCGAGGCGGCCCTGTCCGGGACCGGAGCGGTCCGACGGGCGGAAGATCACCGAAAGGGAGATGGGAATGCTCCGTTTGTTCAAGAGCGCGACGACGGGATTGAGGCGGCTTGCCGCCGCGACGGCCCTGGTGGGCGCGGCGGCGGGCACCCTGGCCGGCGCTGGCGGCGCGGCACGGGCGGAAGAGACCATCAAGGTCGGCGTCCTGCATTCCCTATCCGGCACCATGGCCATCAGCGAGACCACGTTGAAGGACGTGATGCTGATGCTCATCGAGGAGCAGAACAAGAAGGGCGGCCTGCTCGGCAAGAAGCTGGAGGCGGTGGTGGTGGACCCGGCCTCCAACTGGCCGCTGTTCGCCGAGAAGGCACGCGAGCTCATCACCAAGGACAAGGTGGCGGCGGTGTTCGGCGCCTGGACCTCGGTATCGCGCAAGTCGGTGCTGCCGGTGTTCAAGGAATTGAACAACATCCTGTTCTACCCGGTGCAGTACGAGGGCGAGGAGAGCGAGCGCAACGTGTTCTACACCGGCGCCGCGCCCAACCAGCAGGCGATTCCGGCGGTGGACTACCTCGCCAACGAAGAAAAGGTCGAGCGCTGGGTTCTGGCCGGCACTGACTATGTCTATCCCCGCACCACCAACAAGATTCTTGAGGCCTACCTGAAGTCCCGCGGCGTGAAGGCCGAGGACATCATGATCAACTATACGCCGTTTGGTCATTCCGATTGGCAGACCATCGTCGCCGACATCAAGAAGTTCGGCTCTCAGGGCAAGAAGACCGCCGTGGTGTCCACCATCAACGGCGATGCCAACGTGCCGTTCTACAAGGAGCTGGCGAACCAGGGCATCAAGGCCACCGACATTCCGGTGGTCGCCTTCTCGGTGGGCGAGGAAGAGCTGGCCGGCATCGACACCAAGCCGCTGGTGGGGCACCTGGCGGCCTGGAACTACTTCATGTCCATCGACACGCCGGAGAACAAGGATTTCATCGCCAAGTGGCACGCCTTCACCAAGGACCCCAAGCGCGTCACCAATGATCCCATGGAGGCCCACTACATCGGCTTCAACATGTGGGTGAAGGCGGTCGAGAAGGCCGGCACCACCGATCCCGACAAGGTGATCGCGGCGCTGCCGGGCATCAAGCAGGCCAACCTTACCGGCGGCATCTCGGAGATGCTTCCGAACCACCACATCACCAAGCCCGTCTTCATCGGCGAGATCGAGGGTGATGGCCAGTTCGACGTGGTGTGGAAGACCAAGGAGCTGATCCCGGGCGAGGCGTGGTCGCGCTACCTCGAAGGCTCCAAGAACCTGGTGGCCGACTGGGTGAAGTACAATTGCGGCAACTTCGACACCACCAAGAACGTCTGCCTCGGCGCCGCCGCCAAGTGAGGGGCGCGAGCGGCGTGTCTGCGTGACGCGCGCCGGAGCGCGTGATGTCGCCTGGATGACGCAGCGGCCGGACGCTCCCGCCGTTCGCCTCGGGTGATCCCGGTCTGCCTCCCGGTGGGGGTTGGCCGGGTGGAGGCGAGGGGTCCCTTTCGTGCCGCAAAGCTCTTGGCGGCGCGGCGGGGCCCACACCCGGCCCTCTCCCCCCTGCCCGGGGAGAGGGCGCAGGCCGGTCCCGGCCGCTCCCTCACCCCGCCGCGGCGTCGTAGCCCGTCGCGCGGGGCGGGGGACAGGCGGGGCTGGGGATCGCGGACGGCGGATGGAACGCGGGCGGAGGGTTCCGGCCCCCGCTCGGGTCCCGCCCTCCGCCGATTGGGTTTGCGTCGCGCCCGGCTTCGCGCGAGTTCCGCTCCGCGCCGCCCGGATGCCTGCCGGTGATCGGACGGCTCGCGTCCCAGGGGCTGCGCATCCCGAGGGCGTCGGCGTCGAAGGGACGGCGCCGCCGGAACTCGCGCCGTGTCTCTTGTGCGCCCTGTTTTGCGCGCCCCGTCTTGCGCGCCCCGTCTTGCGCGGACCATAGGCCCGCGCCGGCCAAGGTTTCGTCGCGGGCCCCATCGGGCGGCTCGCCCCCCGCTTCAGCACCGGATGTGACGCCCATGCCCCTTGCGATCCCGCCCATCGAGTGCCGGTCCGCCCGCAGGCGCCGCCCGCGACCGGCGGAGGCGAGGACGGCGTGGCGGCGGATGGCCGCCGCGAGCGCCCTGGTCGCGTCGGCGGGCCGGGCCTGGGCCGCGGCATGGGCGGCGACAGGGGCGGCGACATGGGCCGCGCGGCTCGCCACCCTGCTCGCGGTGCTGCTCTGCGGCCTGCTGACCGTGGCCGGAGCGCGGGCGCAGACGCCGCCCGATCTGTCCGGCGTGGTGGCGAAGTTCGCCAGCGACAGCTATTCCGATACCGCCGACGCGCTGGTGGCCTTGTCCGCCAGCGGTAGCCCCCGGGCGGCGGTGATCGTCGCCGCCCTGGCCGAGGGGCGGCTGATGTTCGATCCCGCCACCAAGGCGGTGTTCATCCGCGCCGCCGATGGCGCGCTTGAGGACGCGGCCACCGGCGGCCCTGTGGCATCCGCGCCGCCGGGCCTTGCGCCGGTGCGCGCCAACAACCGGGTGCGGCGCGCCATCGAGGCGGCGGCGGGCGCCCTCTCCCTGCTCGACCCGGACCCGGCCCGCCGGCGCGAGGCTGCGGCCGCGGTGTTCAAGTCGCGCGACCCGGCGGCGCTGGCGACGGTGGAGGCGGCGCTCGCCCAGGAGCGGCAACCGGAGGCGAAGGCGGCGCTGGCGCAGGCGCGCGCCGCCATCCTCATCGGCAAGGCGGACGCACCGGAGGGCGAGCGGGCGGCGGCCGTCGCCCTCATCGCCGCGCGCGGCGACCAGGAGGCGCTGGGCCTGCTGCGCACCGTGCCGGCGGATGCCCCGCCGGCGGTGACCGCCGCCGCCGCCACCGGCATCGCCGCCATCGAGCGCAACCTGAAGTTCTGGGGCGTGGCGCAGAACGTCTGGTACGGCCTGTCGCTGGGCTCGGTGCTGCTGCTCGCCGCCATCGGCCTCGCCATCACCTTCGGGGTGATGGGGGTCATCAACATGGCCCACGGCGAGATGGTGATGCTGGGGGCGTACACCACCTTCGTGGTGCAGGACGCCATTCGCACCTCGGCGCCGCACCTGTTCGACTGGTCGCTGGCCATCGCGTTGCCGCTGGCGTTCCTGTTCACCGCCCTGGTGGGCATCCTCATCGAGCGCACGGTGATCCGCTTCCTCTACGGCCGGCCGCTGGAAACGCTGCTGGCCACCTGGGGCGTGTCGCTGATCCTGCAACAGGCGGTCCGCTCCATCTTCGGGCCCACCAACCAGGAAGTGGGGGCGCCCTCCTGGATGTCCGGGGCGTTCCAGGTGGGACAGTTGTCCATCACCTACAACCGATTGTGGATCATCGTGTTTGCGCTGCTGGTGTTCTTCGCCCTGCTGCTGGTGCTGAAGCGCACGCCGCTCGGCCTCTATGTGCGGGCGGTCACCCAGAACCGGCGCATGGCGGCGGCCATGGGCATCCGCACCGGGCGCATCGACGCGCTCACCTTCGGTCTCGGCTCCGGCATCGCCGGCATCGCTGGGGTGGCGCTGTCGCAGATCGACAATGTCAGCCCCAACCTCGGCCAGGGCTACATCATCGATTCGTTCATGGTGGTGGTGTTCGGCGGGGTGGGGAACCTCTGGGGCACCCTGGTGGGCGCCTTCACGCTTGGCATCGCCAACAAGCTGCTGGAGCCGTTCGCCGGCGCGGTGCTGGGCAAGATCATCCTGCTGGTGGCCATCATCCTGTTCATCCAGAAGCGCCCGCGCGGCCTGTTCGCGCTCAAGGGCCGGGCGGTGGAATCATGAGGAGCATCATCGACCGCACCGGCGGCATCTTCCTGGTCCTCGTGCTGGCGGCGGCGGTGCTGGTGCCGGCCTCGAACCTGCTGTTGCCGCCCGGCCATCCGCTGCATGTGCCGGACTACATGATCCCGCTGCTGGGCAAGTACCTCGCCTATGCGCTGCTGGCGGTGGCGGTGGACCTGGTGTGGGGCTATTGCGGGGTGCTCTCGCTGGGCCACGGCGCCTTCTTCGCGCTCGGCGGCTATGCCATGGGCATGTACCTCATGCGCCAGATCGGCCCGCGCGGCGTCTACGGCAATCCCGAGCTGCCGGATTTCATGGTGTTCCTGAACTACAAGGAACTGCCCTGGTTCTGGCACGGCTTCGACCTGTTCCCGTTTGCCCTGCTGATGGTGGTGGCGGTGCCGGGGCTGCTGGCCTTCGTGTTCGGCTGGCTGGCGTTCCGCTCGCGGGTCACCGGCGTCTATCTCTCCATCATCACCCAGGCCATGACGTTCGCGCTGATGCTGGCCTTTTTCCGCAACGACATGGGCTTCGGCGGCAACAACGGCCTCACCGATTTCAAGGACATTCTGGGCTTCTCCATCCAGGCGCCGTCAACCCGTCTGGTGCTGTTCGTGGCCTCGGCGCTGGCCTTGGCGGGGGGCTATCTCATCTGCCGGGCGCTGGTGACCTCCAAGTACGGCAAGGTGCTGGTGGCGGTGCGCGACGCGGAAAGCCGCACCCGCTTCCTCGGCTACCGGGTGCAGAACTACAAGCTGCTGGCGTGGGTGCTGTCGGCCATGCTGGCCGGGGTGGCCGGCGCGCTCTATGTGCCCCAGGTGGGCATCATCAATCCCGGCGAGTTCGCGCCGGCCCAGTCCATTGAAATGGTGATCTGGGTGGCGGTGGGCGGGCGCGGCACCCTGGTGGGCGCGGCCCTGGGGGCGCTGCTGGTCAATGCGGGCAAGACCTGGTTCACCGGCATGCTGCCAGAGGCGTGGCTGTTCGCCCTCGGCGCCCTGTTCGTGGGGGTGACGCTGTTCCTGCCGAGAGGCGTGCTGGGCCTGTGGTCGCAGCTCTCCGAACGCTGGCGCCGGCCGGCCCCCGCCGCCCCCGCGGCCAGCCCGGCGGAGTGAGCCCCATGAGCCTCACCCCCACCCCCCTGAACGCCAAGACCCTCGCCGCCAAGTCGCTGGCCGGCGCGCCGGCGCCCGGCACCATCCGCGCGCCCGCGCCGGAGGTGGTGAAGTCGCCCGGCGCCCTGTCGCTGGAGGCGGACGACGCCCAGCTGGCGGCGGCGCGCCCGGGGCGCAACCCGCTGGCGCTGACCTCGGCGCTGCTCTATCTCGACGCCATCACCGTCTCCTTCGACGGCTTCCGGGCGCTCAATGCCTTGTCCCTCGTCATCGGCGAACGGGAGATGCGGGCCATCATCGGCCCCAACGGCGCCGGCAAGACCACCATGATGGACGTCATCACCGGCAAGACGCGGCCCAACAGCGGCACCGCCCTGTTTGCCGGCATCAACGACCTCACCGCCCTGGACGAGGCGGCCATCGCCCAGCTCGGCATCGGCCGCAAGTTCCAGACCCCCACCGTGTTCGACATGCACACGGTGGAGGACAACATTCTGCTGGCGGTGAAGGCGGACCGGCGGGCCTTCGCCAACATCCGCTGGCATCGCACCCCGCACGAGGCGGCGCGGGTGGACGAGTTGTTGGAGCGGGTGCGTCTCCAGGACCACCGCCGGCGCCGCGCCGGCGACCTGAGCCACGGCCAGAAGCAGTGGCTTGAGATCGGCATGCTGCTGGCGCAGGAACCCCGCCTGCTGCTGGTGGACGAGCCCGCCGCCGGCATGACCGACCAGGAGACCGCCGACACGGCCGTGCTGCTGAAGGAGATCGCCAGGACCCGCGCGGTGGTGGTGGTGGAGCACGACATGCAGTTCGTGCGCGACCTCGACGTGAAGGTGACGGTGCTGCATGAGGGCTCGGTGCTGGCCGAGGGCCCGCTCGACCAGGTCAGCGCCGACCCGCGTGTCATCGAAGTGTATCTGGGAAGGTGAGCGCGCCATGCTGAAGGTGGAGAATCTCGACCTCTATTACGGCGCTGCCTACACGCTGAAGAAGGTGTCGGTGACCGCCGAGGCGGGCAAGGTCACCTGCGTGCTCGGGCGCAACGGCGTGGGCAAGACCTCGCTGCTGCGGGCCATCGTCGGGCAAAGGCCCATCGCCGGGGGGGCGATCACCCTGGGCGGGGAGGAGATTTCCCGCCTCTCCACGCCCGATCGCGCGGCGCGCGGCATCGGCTTCGTGCCCCAGGGGCGCGAGGTGTTCCCGCTGCTGTCGGTGAAGGAGAACCTGGAGACCGGCTATGCTCGCCTCGCGTCACGCGACAGGTTCATTCCCGACGAGGTGTTCGAGCTGTTCCCGGTGCTCAAATCCATGCTCAAGCGGCGGGGCGGCGACCTGTCCGGCGGCCAGCAGCAGCAATTGGCCATCGGCCGGGCGCTGGTGACGCGGCCGCGCCTGCTGCTGCTGGACGAGCCCACCGAGGGCATCCAGCCCTCCATCATCAAGGACATCGGCCGCGCCATCTCCTACCTGCGCGACAAGGGCGACATGGCCATCGTGCTGGTGGAGCAGTATTTCGAGTTCGCGCGCGAGCTTGCCGACAGCTTCATCCTGATGGACCGCGGCGAGGTGGTGGCATCGGGCGAGGGCAGCGGCCTGCACGGGGACGACGTGCGCCGCCTGATGGCGATCTGAGGGCAGGCGGCCGGTGCTCCCGCGCGTCGGTGATGGCGCGGGCGGTCCCGCTCCGGGTTCCGGCGGGGAGTGTCGTTCGCGCCGCGCCCGGTCGCGGCGGCCCGTGCGGCGGCGGCCTGGACGGAGACATCGCCGCCACCTCCTCGGGGACGATGGGGACGCGGCGGGCAGGCGCCCGTGACGCCCCGCTTGAGGCCGATCCGGAGGCCGGGAGCGGCCCCCGGCCGCGGATGGGCGCGGGCTGGATATTGTCTCCGGCGGGATGACACAGAAAGGCCCGTGAGCGTGACTCGTGGGCCTTTGGTCAAGCCTGCGCGGCGCTTGAGCGGACCCGCTTGGCACCGGTCGAAGCTTGGCACCGGTCGAAGATCGCGGCCGATGGTATAAGGTGGCATCGGGAAGCGATCCCGGAGGATGAGATGACCCGCGCCACCACCATTGTTCGCCGCCCGGCCGTCCGCGATGAGCGGGTCGTGGACGAGCTGACCCTCGATCATCGGGCCCGGTTCGGCCGGAGCTTCGCTTTCACCACCGACGCGGGGCTCGCCGTCCAGCTCGACCTCGACAAGGCCACGGTCCTCGACGATGGGGACGCGGTGAAGCTGGAGGACGGCAGCCTGGTCCGCGTCAAGGCCGCGACCGAGCGCCTGATCGAGGTGCGCACGCCGAGCCCGCAACGGCTGCTGCGCGTGGTCTGGCACCTGGGCAGCCGTCATGTGCCGGTGGAGCTTACGGAGGATGCCGTTTATTTTCCCGAAGATGCCGCGCTGAGCGAACGGGTGCGTGGATTCGGCGTCAGCGTCACGGCAGTGGCACGCGCCTTCCGCCCGGAGAAGGGCGCCCTTGAAGCGGCAGGCGACGCGCACGGCGATGGGGTGCACGACCATGCCCATCACGATCATGGGCACTCCGATCACGGGCACGGGTCGGCGGCGTCGGCTGCGGGCGGACATGTCCATGGGCCCGGCTGCGGGCACGATCACGGCCATGACGCGCACGACCATGCCCATCACGATCATGGGCATTCCGATCACGGGCACGGGTCGGCGGCGTCGGCTGCGGGCGGACATGTTCATGGGCCCGGCTGCGGGCACGATCACGGCCATGACGCGCACGACCATGCCCATCACGATCATGGGCACTCCGATCATGGGCACGGGTCGGCGGCGTCGGCTGCGGGCGGACATGTTCATGGGCCCGGCTGCGGGCACGATCACGGGCATGGAGCGCACGACCATGCCCATCACGATCACGGGCACTCCGATCACGGGCACGGGGCGGCGGCGTCGGCTGCAGGCGGGCATGTCCATGGGCCCGGCTGCGGGCATCGGCACGGCTGAAGCTGGGGGCAGCTTTCGGCGCGCGTGACGGTCTTCAGGGGGCGGGCGTCCAGGGGTGTCCAGGGGCGTCGCTCGCCGCCGCGGGCTCGGGGCCAGCCGGTCGTGGCCGCGCGTGCGGGATGATCTGCGCCGGGTTGGCACGGCGGGAGCGCCATGGCGCGCGCGGGGGCGGCGGCAGCGGGTGCGCGTGCATCCATCACGCGATGCCCGGGGCGGCCAGGTTTCGCCGCGCCTTCGCCCCTCCCCAGCGCCACGCCGGCGCACGTGGGAACAGGCTGGAGCGGGCAGGGGACTGCCCTCCGGTTCGCTCAGGCGGCGCATGGGCGTGATTGAAGCCGTGCGCGTCGTGCCGACCGGTGTCCGCCGCGGCTTTCCTTCCGCAGCTCTGTTGGCACCATTTTCTGGCACCACTTTCTTGGCACCACTTTCTTGGCACCAATTGCCCGGCGTTGACGGGGAAGCGCCCTCTTCCGGCAAGCGATCGCCAGAATCGTCATCGCCCCCCGTTACTGCGTGTGCGCGCCCATGCGGGCGGCGGGCCCGGGCCGGGATGGTGCCGCCGGCCAGCGGCTGAGGGGGCACTTGCCTCGGCTGGGGACTTGTCCCGGCTGGGTCTTTGCCCCGGCCGGGCGAGTGATCCGCCCGATGGCGCTGCGCCCTCAGCTCTTGGGGTGACTCAGCACTCTGTCTGGTTCAGCTTTTGGGCTTGCAGGCGGCCTCGAACTTGGCGAGTGCCTCGCCGACCCCGGAAAGGCTGACCTTCTGCTTGGCGCCCTTCACCTCGACGGACAAGGTGGCGCCGCCCTTTGCCAGCGCCTTCACGTCGGCGATCCTGGCGGGGGCTTCCACGTCCACGTTGGTGTTTTCCTCATTGCCCACGGCCTTGCCCTTGAGCGTCTTCTTGACGCTGCCGGCCGCCAGGGTGAGGGTGGCGGCGGCCTCCCGCTCCAGGCCCTTGGAGCCGATCTGGCTCTGCGCGGTCACCGCGTCCGAGCCCGGCTTGCAGACGAAGAACAGCAGAACCTCGTCGGTCTCGGGCACGCCGAAGACCAGCGCGGCGCTGTCCTCGGTCTCCTGGGTGTGCCAGGTCATCTTCTGCTGGGCGGCGGCCGGCAGGGTCAGCGCGAGGACGGTGGAGAGGGCGATGAGCGGACGGAGCATGGGATGTTCCTTTGGATCCGGCGCGGATCATAGTGGCTGTCGCGGGAAGGTGAAGGCCCGGCGCCGCCTCCGGGTGCCCGCGGGCGGGTCATTCTGAAACGAGGGTTAACCGCCGGGCCGGCGCGCGCTCCGGCCCGGCGGAAAAGGGCTGCCCGATCCGGCCGCGCGGGGCGACGGGCAAGGGATCGGCATCACCGCCGCGTCAGGCAGCCCTTGCGGAAGTCCGGCAGCTTCGCCCGGGCGCCCGCCAGGGGAAAGCTGGCGGTGGTGCCGGGGGCGCGCACGGTCAGGGTTTCGCCGTCGGCGAACAGGTCCAGCACGCGGTCTTCCAGCGACACCGCCGCCTCCGCCACCACCAGCCCGTCGGTGGCGCCGCGAAAGGTGGAGGCGGCCAGTTCCAGCCGCCTCTTGCCGGCGGCCAGCGACAGCGCCACGCCGTCGCCGGAGCGAATCTTGGTGGAGGCCACCTCCACCGTGAATTGCAGCAGGCCGGCCCCGGGCTGGCAGGCCACGGCGAACACCGGGTCGCCAATGCCGGGGGCGCCGAAGCGCAGGCTGGTGGTCTCGTCGGTGCGCGCCAGCAGCCACACCCGGTTGTCCTTGGGACTGTCCGCGCGCTTGGGCGCCTTGCCCTTGGCGGCCTCCCCGGTCGCAGCCGCGACGGCAGAGGACAGGCTGAGCGCGAGGGCGAAGGCGATGAGCGGCCAGCGGGGCGCGGGCCGGGCCGGTTTGGACTGGAGGTGCTGTTGCATGGTCCCAGGATTCCGTCGCATGCCAACACCCCGGCCGGAGGATCTCCCCCGCCCAGGTGGCATCCGATCGCCAATTTGCTTCCCCCGCGTGCATGGCATATCACGGCGGCCGCCCGTTCGCGACCGCACAAGGTATGGTTTTGCGTCGCGGCATGGCCGTTGGCGCGGTCATATGTATTATTATACCGTAGGCGGGCCGTGGGGCCGAAGCGGGGCGCCCATGCGCATTGATCGACTTCTTGTGGAGCGCGGCCTGTTCGAGAGCCGCGCCCGGGCCCAGGCGGCGGTGGCGGCCGGGCTGGTGCGGGTGGACGGCGTCGTGGTCGCCAAGCCGGCCCAGGACGTGGCCGACGATGCCTGCATCGAGGCTTCCGACGTGCATGGGTTCGTCTCGCGCGGGGGGCTGAAGCTCGAAGCCGGCCTGAGGGCGTTCGGCATCGAGGTCGCCGGCCGGGTGGCGCTGGATGTGGGCGCCTCCACCGGTGGCTTCACCGACGTGCTGCTGCGCCAGGGCGCCCGCCATGTGTTCGCCGTGGACGTGGGGCGCGACCAGTTCCATGCCAGCCTGCGCGGCCGGCGGGAGGTGAGCGTGATGGAGGAAACCGACATCCGCACCCTCGACCGCGCCGCGATTCCGGTGCCGGTGGGCCTAGTGGTGGTGGATGTGAGCTTCATCTCGCTCCGGCAGGTGCTGCCGGCGGCGCTCGCCTTCGCCGCCTCCCACGCCCGGCTGGTGGCGCTGGTGAAGCCCCAGTTCGAGGCCGGGCGCGCGGCGCTGAAGAAGGGCATCGTGCGCGATCCCCAGGTGCGCGAGGTGGTCTGCGCGGCGGCGGCGGACCTGGTGACCGGCCTCGGCTGGCGGGTGATGGGGCTGGTGCCCTCGCCCATCGCCGGCGGCGACGGCAATGTGGAATATCTGCTGGGGGCTGAACGTCCGTGAGCGTGCCGATGCTGGATCTGGTGGTGCGCCGGGTGGGCGCTCAGGGCGACGGCGTCGCCGAGGGGCCGGGCGGCCCGGTGTTCGTGCCCTATGCCCTGGCCGGCGAGCGGGTGCGCGGCACCCTGGAGGGCGATCGGCTGCGCCTTGCCGAGGTGCTGGAGCCGAGCCCGGAGCGGGTGGCGCCGGCGTGCGTCCATTTCGGCCGCTGCGGTGGCTGCCTGACCCAGCATTGGCGGCTGGATCCCTATTTTGCCTGGAAGCGGGCCCTGGTGGCGGAGGCACTGGCGCGGGAGGGGCTCGAAGCGGAGGTGGCGCCGCTGGTGGATGCCCACGGCGAGGGCCGCCGGCGCGTCATTTTCCATGCCCGCCAATATGGCGCCGAGACGGTGGTGGGCTTCGCCGAGCGCAAGTCCCATGCCATGGTGGCGCTGGAGGGGTGCCCGGTGCTGGCGCCGGGGCTGTCCCGGGCCCTGCCGGCGGCGCAGGCGGTGGCGCGGGCGCTGGCGCCGCTGAAGAAGCCGCTCGACCTGCAGGTGGTTGCCACCGACACCGGGCTCGACATGGACGTGCGCGGCTCCGGCCCGCTGCCACCCAAGCTCTTGACGGAACTCGCCGCCCTGGCCGAGCGCTTCGATTTGGCCCGGCTCACCCGCCATGGGGAACTGGTGCTGCAGCGCGCCGCCCCGGCGCTGGCCATGGGCGCGGCGCGGGTGGAGTTGCCACCCGCCGCCTTCCTGCAGGCCACGGCGGCCGGCGAGGCGCATCTTGCCCACGCCGTATGCGCGGCCACCGCGGGCGCGCGGAAGGTGGCAGACCTGTTCTCCGGCGTCGGCACCTTCGCGCTGCGGCTGGCGGCGACGGCGCGCGTGTTTGCGGCGGAAAGCCACGCCCCGGCGCTGGCGGCGCTGGTGAAGGCGGCCCATGCCCCCGGCCTGAAGGCGGTGAGCGGCGAGGCGCGGGACCTGTTCCGCCGGCCGCTGATGGCCCAGGAGCTCAGCGCCTTCGACGCCGTGGTGATCGATCCGCCGCGCCAGGGGGCGGAGGCGCAGGCCCGCGAGCTGGCCGCCGCCAAGGTGGGCCGGCTGGTCTATGTGTCCTGCAACGCCACCACCTTCGCCCGCGATGCCCGCATCCTGGTGGCGGGCGGCTGGCGCCTCGGCGGCGTGACGCCGGTGGACCAGTTCCGCTACTCGCCCCATGTGGAGCTGGTGGCGGTGTTTGATCGCTGAGTATAACCTGAATTTTGTGTGAAATATTTCACATTAACAAATTGTGTGGAATATGAGTTTAAGAACATATAGACCGGGTGAAATGAAAGCCGATGCCGGCTGGTGGACGCGGGCTGGGGCATGAAGGAGTAGCCGGGTCGATGTCGTCAGAGCGTTTGACGCATTTGAAGCGTCTTGAGGCCGAATCCATCTTCATCATGCGGGAGGTGGCCTCCGAATTCCGCAATCCGGTGATGCTCTATTCCATCGGCAAGGATTCCGCGGTGATGCTGCATCTCGCGGTGAAGGCCTTCTACCCGTCGAAGCCGCCCTTCCCGTTGATGCACATCGACACCACGTGGAAGTTCCGCGAGATGATCGCCTTCCGCGATCGCATGGCGCGGGAGCTGGGCTTCGAGCTGATCACCTACACCAATCCCGACGGGCTGGCGCAGAACGTCAATCCGTTCGACCACGGCTCAAACCTCTACACCCATGTGATGAAGACCGAGGCGCTCAAGCAGGCGCTGACCAAGCATGGCTTCGACGCCGCGTTCGGCGGCGCCCGCCGCGACGAGGAGAAGAGCCGCGCCAAGGAGCGCGTGTTCTCCTTCCGCACCGCCAACCACGGCTGGGACCCCAAGACCCAGCGGCCGGAGCTGTGGAGCCTCTACAACACCCGGGTGAAGGCGGGCGAGAGCATCCGCGTGTTCCCGCTGTCCAACTGGACCGAGCTCGACATCTGGCAATACATCCTGTCCGAGCGCATCCCCATCGTGCCGCTCTATTTCGCCGCCGACCGGCCGGTGGTGGAGCGCTCCGGCCAGCTGCTGATGGTGGACGACGCGCGCTTCCCGCTCCTGCCCGGCGAGGTGCCGCAGACCCGGCACATCCGCTTCCGAACGCTCGGCTGCTATCCGCTCACCGCCGCCGTGGAGAGCGAGGCCGATACGCTGGAGAAGATCGTGGCGGAGATGCTCACCGCCCGCACCTCCGAGCGCGCCGGGCGTCTCATCGACCATGACGAGGCCGCCTCCATGGAGAAGAAGAAGCGGGAGGGCTATTTCTGATGACCGATCATCCCGCCGCGCCGCCGGAATTCTCCAGCTTCAGCGCCTACCTCGCCGCCCAGGAGCAAAAGAGCCTGCTGCGCTTCCTCACCTGCGGCAGCGTCGACGACGGCAAGAGCACCCTCATCGGCCGCCTGCTCTACGACACCAAGCTGCTGTTCGAGGACCAGCTGGCCAGCCTGTCCGCCGATTCGCGCAAGCATGGCACGGTCGGCGACGATCTCGACTTCGCGCTGCTGGTGGATGGCCTCGCCGCCGAGCGCGAGCAGGGCATCACCATCGACGTGGCCTACCGCTTCTTCGCCACCGACCGGCGCAAGTTCATCGTCGCGGACACCCCCGGCCATGAGCAGTACACGCGCAACATGGCCACCGGGGCCTCGAATTCCGACCTAGCCGTGATCCTGGTGGACGCCCGCCAGGGCATCCTCACCCAGACCCGGCGCCATTCCTACATCGTCAAGCTGCTCGGCCTGAAGCATGTGGTGCTGGCGGTGAACAAGATCGACCTGGTGGACTTCTCCCAGGCCCGCTTCGACGAGATCGTGCGCACCTATGCCGCCTTCGCCGCCGATTTCGGCTTCGAAACTCTGGTGCCGATCCCGCTCAGCGCCCGGTTCGGCGACAATGTGATCGAGAAGAGCACCCGCACCCCCTGGTACAGCGGCCCGACCCTGCTGGAGCACCTGGAGCATGTGGAGGTGGCCAGCGACGCGCTCGGCCGGCCGTTCCGCATGCCGGTGCAGTGGGTGAACCGGCCGAACCTGGATTTCCGGGGCTTCTCCGGCACCGTCGTCTCGGGCCTGGTGCGTCCCGGCGACGCGGTGGTGGTGGCCGGCTCCGGTGCCACCAGCCGCGTCAAGGCCATTGTCACCAAGGATGGAGAGCTGGAGGAGGCGGGCCCCGGTCAGGCGGTCACCCTCACGCTCACCGATGAGGTGGACGTTTCGCGCGGCGACGTGCTGGCGGCCGCCGGCGACCGGCCGGAGGTGTCCGACCAGTTCGCCGCCCATCTCATCTGGATGCATGACGAGCCGCTGTTGCCCGGCCGGCCCTATCTCATCAAGATCGGTACCCGCTCGGTGGGCGCGCAGGTCACCGAGATCAAGCATAAGCTGGACGTGAACACTTTCCAGCGCCTGGCCGCCAAGACCCTGGCGCTGAACGAGGTGGCGGTGGTCAACATCGCCACCCACGACCCCATTGCCTTCGACCCCTTCGCCGAGGTGCCGCAGGCCGGCGCCTTCATCGTCATCGACCGCATGAGCAACCTCACGGTCGGCGCCGGCATGGTGGATTTCGGCCTTCGGCGTGCCACCAACGTGCACTGGCAGCAGCTCAACGTCTCCAAGGAGAGCCGCGCCGCCATGAAGGGCCAGCGGCCGGTGGTGTTGTGGTTCACCGGCCTGTCGGGCGCCGGCAAGTCCACGGTGGCGAACCTGGTGGAAAAGCGCCTGAACGCCGAGGGGCGCCATACCGCCCTGCTGGACGGCGACAATGTGCGCCACGGCCTCAACAAGGATCTCGGCTTCACCGAGGCCGACCGGGTGGAGAACATCCGCCGCGTGGCCGAGGTGTCGAAGCTGTTCGTGGATGCCGGGCTGATTACTTTGGTGTCCTTCATTTCGCCGTTCCGCGCCGAGCGGCAGATGGCGCGCGAGCTGCTGCCGCCGGGCGAGTTCATCGAAATCTTCGTGGATACGCCGCTGGACGTGGCGGAAAACCGCGACGTGAAGGGGCTCTACAAGCGGGCGCGGGCCGGGCAGATCAAGAATTTCACCGGCATCGACAGCCCCTACGAGCCGCCCGAGGCGCCGGAAATCCGCCTGGCCGGCGGTGTCTCGGCGCCGGAGGAGATGGCCGACCAGATCGTCGCCCACCTGCGGGCCGGCGGCTACCTGGGCTGAACGGGTCGCCAAGCGGGGCCGGGGCGTGCAGCGCCGGCCCTTGGCTTGGACTTTGGCGGCGTCGTTTGGCCTGGCGTCTGGGCTTGGCGTCTGGGCCTGGCTTCTGGGGCGCTTGCCGGGCGGCCCGCTTGGCCGTCCTTTTTTAATCCCTTCCCGTTGGTCCCTTCCCTTTGGTTCTTGCCTGGGTCCTTTCCCAGGTCGTTCGCGGGCGTGGCCATCGCCTCGGCGGTCCGCCGCGTGCTAAAGCAGCCCCATGACCGCCCCACCCGATCCTCCCGCCGCCGATCCGCCGTTCTGGCGCACCACGCCGCTGGCCGCCATGAGCGCTGAGCAGTGGGAGAGCCTGTGCGACGGCTGCGGGCGCTGCTGTCTCGTCAAGCTGGAGGACGAGGACACCGGCGCCATCGCCTATACCGATGTGGCCTGTCGCCTGTTCGACGTGGAGGGCTGCCGCTGCGCCGATTACGCCCATCGCAGCGAGACCGTGGAAGATTGCGTGCGGCTGACGCCGGAGGCGGTCGCGAGCCTGTCGTGGCTGCCGCCCACCTGCGCCTATCGCCTGCTGGACGAGGGCAAGGATCTGCCGTTCTGGCATCCGCTGGTGTCGGGCGATGCCGACAGCGTGCGCGCGGCGGGGGTGTCGGTGGCGGGCCGGGTGGCCGGGCTGGAGGACCAGTTCGGCCTGTTCGAGCTGGTGGAGCGGCTGGTGTCCTGGCCGGTGCGCTGGCCCAGGGGCGCCAAGGGGGCCTCGCGTGCCCCGGCGGGGCGCCCGCGCCGGCCGGTCAGCGGAACGGCGGCAGGCGCCCCAAGGCGTTGAGCAGATAGGCATACATGGCATAGTCCGGGGCCCGGAGGCTGACGAGCACCGAGGCGGCGGCCGAGGCGATGAACAGGATCGTGTGTTGTTCGCCCCGGCGCATGCGCGGGCGCTCCGCCGCCGGCACCTCCAGCCGATGCAGGGGCAGCGACAGCACGCCGAGGGCGATCATGTTGCCCGCATAGATCCACACTGCCGGCGGAAACTGCCCGTAGCGCCCCACCAGAGCCGACGAGAACGGCACCATGGTGACGAACAGCAGATACCAGAGCCAGAGCTTCAAGGTGGAGGCGGCGACATCGTCGGCGTCATGGCGCACGGCGATGGTGCTGCGCCACAGGGCGGCCAGCACGAAGAACGAGATGACATAGGCCACCGCCTGTGGCGACAGCGCCCTCAGGTGCTGCCACAGCGCCGCCGAGCTGGTGATCTCCAGCCCCTCGGGCAGGCGGATGTCCACCACCAGCAGGGTCATCGCAAAGGCAAACACGCCGTCGGTGAGCGCGTCGACGCGCGCCTTGGGGAAGGGGCGCGCTTCGGGGGAGGGGCGCATGAGGGGGCCTTCGAGGTGAGCTGGACCGGGCGCCATCCTAATGCCAAAGGCCGGTGCGCGTGACTCATGGGCCTTTGGTCAAGCCCGCGCGGCGCTTGAGCGGACCCGCTTGGCACCGGTCGAAGACCGGGGCCGATCGTATAATGGGTTTGCCAGCGTCGGGGCGGATGTGCGCGGCGCCGGCCTGCTCAGTGGCCGTGCCGCGCCGGGCGCGCCTTGTGGCGACCATGCCGCCGCCTCCCCCAGGGGAGAGGCGGCCCGCTTCGTCCGGCGGTTTTCCGGCGGAGCCGCATGGGTGGGCGCGCCGCGTTTTCCGGCGGCACGCCGCGCGCGGGGGGCGGGGACGGCACGTTTTTTCGGCCGGGCGATGGCATCGGTGCGCATTTTTTGATCGTGATCAAGGTTTGGCCGCCCGACCTCCTCTTTACTGTCTGGCGAGGGGATTTCCGCCTGTCGGCATCGGATCGCCGGCACGGGAGGGAAAGCCTCTTCGGTTCATTTCGCCTTTCTGGCGGTCCTGTATTCATGACGGAGCATTCCATGTCTGCCCTTGCCAAGGCTGTCGTTTCCGAGCCCACCGACGAAGTGCTGATCCACGTCCGTTTCCAGCCCAACGCGGATGTGTGGACCATCGACGGTTGCCCCGAGGGCGTCAGCCCGAAGGCGTGGTATGAGCGCCTGCTGGCCGGCGCTTCCGTGCATTATCAGGCGCTCTCCAACGGCCGCGGCTTCTTCCGCATCCCCGCCGCCACCTTCGCCGGCATCGCCGCGAACTGAGCGGTTTACCGCCGCGTTGATTTTCCCGGCGCCCATCGGGCTCCGGTCGTTCTGAAGCACCCCCGTGGGATCGCGCCCGCGGGGGTGCTCCTGTCTGGGGGTGCGGTTGTCGCGGACGGGTGTCGCCCCCACCCGCGCGCCCGGCCCGCCGGCGATCGCGGGAGCGTCGTCGCGCCGCGGCTGGGCGTCCCCCCGCCGGCGGTGGCCCGGGCCGGCTTCGGGCAGGGGCCGGCTTCGGGCAGGGGCCGGCTTCGGGCAGGGGGCGGCGCTGTCTCATGGTTGGGCGCGGCCGACGCGGCCGGCGGGTAGGGACCGTGAGCGATCTTCGACGCCGGGTCGGCTCGCGCGGCGGAGCCTGCATGGACCGGCCGGCTGGAGCCGGCGCGGCGTAGTGCGCCGGAGGCGGAGCGAATCAGGCGCATGTCCCTTGGCGGCACCTCATGCCGCGGGATCGGTCCATGGCCGGTGCCAAGCGGGTTCGCTGAGGCGCCGCGCGGGCTCCGCCGGAAGCCCGGGAGCCAAGCTCACCGGCCTCTGGCGCGCGCGCCTCTTCAAGCGAAGCGGACCCCGCTTCGCTTGAAGAGGCTTATCGGCAAAAAGTGCGGCGCGTGGTCCGCGAGCCTGCGCGAGCGGAACCCGCGCTAGCCACCGAATCGGCGGCCGGCCTCAATGGTGAGGCCGATGCCCACCGAGCCGAAGGTATCGCCCTCCACCACCTTGGCATGCGGCAGGGCGGCGGTGATGGCGGCGCGCACATGGGCGAGGCGGGTGGAGCCGCCGGTGAGGAACAGGGCGTCGATCTGGCCGGCGGTCACGCCCGCGGTCGCCAGCGAGGCGTCGATGCGGCGGGCGATGCGCGTGGCGAGGTCGGCGGTGGTCTCCTTCAGCTCCTGCTGGGTCACGCCCAGGGTGAAGCCGGCCTCGATCCATTCCAGCGGCAGATGGGCCTGCCCGGCCTCGGCCAAGTCGATCTTCACCGCCTCCACAGCTCCGGCCAGGGCATGCCCGCGCCGTTCCTCGATCACCTGCTCCAGCCGCTCCAGCCGCTCGGGCGCCAGGGCATCCCGCTTCACCTCCCGGATCTCCCGCGCCACTTTCGGTTCGTAGATCCGGTTGATGGAGTGCCAGCTGGCGAGGTCGTGGAAGTAGCTCGACGGCACGTCGATCTTCTTGCCCCGCATGCCGCTGCCATAGCCGAGGAGGGGCATCAGGGTGCTCAGGCTCAGCACCCGGTCGAAGTCGGTGCCGCCGATGCGCACGCCGTCATTGGCCAGGATGTCGTCGGCGCGGTCCACGCGGGCCCGGCGCTCGGGGCTGATGCGCACGATGGAGAAATCGGAGGTGCCGCCGCCGATGTCGGCGATCAGCGCCAGCTCCTCGGCGTCGATCTGCTGTTCATAGTCCAGGGCGGCCGCGATCGGTTCGTACTGGAACAGCACCTCATGAAATCCGACCTCGCCGGCGATGCGGCGCAAGGTCTCCTCGGCCTTGCGGTCGCCGTCGGCATCGCCGTCCACGAAATGCACCGGCCGGCCGTGCACCACGGCGTCGAGGGGACGCCCGGCGGTCTGCTCGGCGCGGCGCTTCACCTCGGACAGGAAGCGGGCGATGACCGTGCGGAATGGTGCCCGCTCACGGCCAATGCGGGTGGTCTCGTCGATCAGGGCGCTGCCGAGCACGGATTTGAGGCCGCGCATCAGCCGGCCTTCCACCCCCTCCACATACGCCTCGATGGCGGCGCGGCCGATGCGATAGGTGCCGTCGGTGCCGAAGAAGACCGCGCTCGGCACGGTCACGTGCGCGCCTTCCAGCGCGCACAGCCGGGCCCGGCCGTCCTCGACGATGCCGAGTGTGGTGTTCGATGTGCCGAAATCCAGGCCGCAGGCGCTCATGTCATTCTCCCGGGCGGGGCTTCAGACCAGAGTTGCGCGCCCATTTCAAGGCCGGGCTGGAACCTCGGTGTTGCATTGCATGCATGATTGGTTTGTCAGTCATGTGAATTGCGCATGTCACCGTGTTCGCTCCCGGCCTCCCGCGCGCTGCGGAACTCGGCTATGTTCGGTACCATCATGAGTGATCTGGCGGCCCATCTGCGTCAACTCCAGGAAGAGAGCCCCGTTCTCTTCGCCGCCTTCGACGAGGCGGACCGTTTGCGTTATGCGAATGCCGCGTACCGTGCCGCCTATGGGGTGGCGGAGGGCGAGAGCCCCACCTGGGCCGCGATGGTCCGCCGCAATGTGGTGCTCGACCGCGGCGTCGCCCTCAATGTCACCGATGTGGAGGCCTGGCTGGTCTCGGCCCTGTCCCAGCGCGGCAAGACGCCGTTTCGCGCCATGGAAGTGAAGCTGCATGACGGCCGCTGGCTGCTGATGAACGAGACCGTCGCCGCCGACGGCTGGATGTTCTGCGTTGGCTGCGACATCACCGAACTGCGCGCCGATGTGCGCACGGTGCGGCTCGATCGCGACGCGGCCTTGCGCGCGGCCCATACGGACGATCTCACCGGGGTTGCCAACCGCCGCTTCGTCACCGCCCGCATCGACGAGATGCTGGCCCGTTCCGCCGCCGCGCCGGGACTGCCCCCGGCGGGGTCGCTGTGCGTGCTGGACCTCGACAATTTCAAATATATCAACGACCGCTACGGCCATCAGGCGGGAGACGCCATCCTGCGCGATTTCGCCCAGCGCATCAGCGGCCAGGTCCGGCGCTCGGACTGCTTCGGCCGCATCGGCGGCGAAGAGTTCGTGCTGGTGCTGCCGGACGCCGGGCGCGAGGCCGCGGTGGCGATCGTGGAGCGCATGCTGGCGGTGGTGCGCGCCTCCCGTCCCCTCGCCGATCTGCCGGACTTCTCCTACACCTTCTCCTGTGGCGTGGCCGCCGCGCGGTCCGGCGACACCTTTGCCGAGATCTACCGCCGCGCCGACAAGGCCCTCTACGCGGCCAAGATGGCCGGCCGCAACCGGGTGCTGGTGGAAGAGCCGGACGCCCTCCCGGCGCCCGCCGCGGCACCGGCAGAAAATGGGATTTGATCCTATTTTCGGGGTTATGAGGATTTTAGTCCTTGACAGCGGTGCGCTGTCCGGGTAGGGTTGCGTCATGTTCGAGAGTTGCGCCCGGCGGGGCCGGTGGCGCTCTCGCTCGCAGCTTCGGAAATTCCCATGGCCACTAAACCGCCGCGTCGGCAGGCTCCCGCGACGGCGGGGCTGGCACGCCAGCTCTATGCCCAGGGCGTGCCCATCGCCGACATCTGCGCCCGCACCGGCCTGTCCACCGGCGCCGCCTATCACTGGATCGACCGCGAGGTGGGGGCCGATGGCTCGGTGCGGCTCCAGCCCATCGGGCGTCGCGCCGCCAAGACTTTCAAGAGCGCGGCGGCCGCCGCCACCTCCGTCGCGGGCCGGCCGTCCCCGGTCGCCGCGCCCCGGGCGCGGCTGCTGGCGCGGCTGTGGCGGGCGGCGGAACGGCAGGTGGAGGAGATCGAGACCCGCACCCGCCGTGTGGCCGGTGCCGAGGGGACCTCGCGCGCCCCCGCCGATTCCGAGAAGGACGCCCGGGCGCTCGCCCTCATCGCCCGCACCCTGCGCGAGCTGGTCGCCGCCGAGGACGACGCCGCCAAACCCGCAAAGGACGCCGATGACACGGTCCGCGACCTCGATGAGTTCCGTCGCGAGCTTGCGCGCCGCCTTGAGCGCATGCGTGAGGAGCAGGCCGGAGCAGGCGACCCGCTTTCTTCTTGAGCTCGGCGAAGGCGAGCTGCGCGCCCTCCTCGCCGACTGGGCCTTCTGGGCGCGGCCGGACCAGCTGCCGCCCCCGGCCGCTGCCGGTGGCGGGCCCTGGACCACCTGGCTGGTGCTGGGCGGGCGCGGCGCCGGCAAGACCCGCGCCGGTGCCGAATGGGTGCGCGGCCTCGCCCTCGGGCGGGCGCCGTTCGCCGGCCGGCCGGTGGGGCGCATCGCCCTGGTGGCGGAAACCATGGCCGATGTGCGCGAGGTGATGGTGGAGGGGGTGTCCGGCCTGCTGGCGGTCCATCCCGATGCCGAGCGGCCGCGCTGGGAACCCTCCCGGCGCCGGCTGGAGTGGGGCAACGGCGCCGTGGCCCAGGGCTTTTCCGCCGACGATCCCGAAAGCCTGCGCGGGCCGCAGTTCGGGGCCGCGTGGTGCGACGAGTTGGCGAAATGGCGGCGCGGCACGGCAGCCTTCGACATGCTGCAGTTCGGCCTGCGGCTTGGCGACCAGCCCCGGCAGATGGTGACCACCACCCCACGCCCGACCGCTTTGCTGCGCCGGCTGCTGGACGATCCGGCCACCGCCGTGACGCGCGCCCGCACGGCTGACAACGCCTTCCATCTCGCTCCCGGCTTCCTGGCGCAGGTGCTGGCGCGCTATGGCGGCACCCGGCTGGGCCGGCAGGAGCTGGATGGCGAGATCATCGCCGACCGCCCCGACGCGCTATGGACCCGCGCCGGCCTGGAGGCGGCGCGGGCCGGGGCGCCGCCGCCGCTGGCGCGGATCGTGGTGGCGGTGGACCCGCCGGCCTCCTCGCGGGCGGGGGCCGATGCCTGCGGCATCGTCTGCGCCGGCATCGACGCTACGGGCCTCATTCATGTGCTGGCGGACGAGAGCGCCGCCGGCCTGCGCCCGGCCCAGTGGGCGGCGCGGGCGGTGGCGCTGTTCCACCGCTTCGCTGCCGACACGGTGGTGGCCGAGGTGAACCAGGGCGGCGAGATGGTGCGCGCGGTGCTGGCCGAGGTGGATGCCGGGGTGCCGGTGGACGCGGTGCGGGCGACGCGCGGCAAGTATCTGCGCGCCGAGCCGGTGGCCGCGCTCTACGAACAGGGCCGGGTGCGCCATGTGGGCGGCTTCCCGGCGCTGGAGGACGAATTGTGCGATTTCGGGCCGGACGGCCTCTCCTCCGGCCGCTCGCCGGACCGGCTGGACGCGCTGGTGTGGGCCATCACCGCGCTCGCCCTGGGCCCGCGGGCCCCCGCGCCCCGGGTGCGGGGGCTGTGAGCCCTCAGCGCAGCGGCCGGCCGAAGATGTCCACCGGCGGCGGCTCCGCCTCCACGGGAATGCAGGTGGCCTGCACCCGCTGGCCCTCGCGCGGGGGCGGCCAGGCGCTGGTGCGCTGGCCGGTGGCGCGGCGGCAGGCGCGCTCCGTCTGGTAGTAAGCCACCACCTGCTGGGCGGTCTGGGTGACGTAATAGGGCGATCCCACTTGATAGGGCCAGTCCGGCCCCGGTGTGAACTGCTGGATGTACGTGGTTGTATGGATGATGAGAACCAGCGCGTAGAGCATGGCCCCTCCCAGCTTCGTCCAGCTTTGCCCAGGTGGAGCTTACAGAGTTTCCCCGCCGCCGGACAGCCATGCCGGCGCGTGTTTTGCGCCGGCTGCGGGTGCCCGTGGTCCGTTTTCAAGGAGCCCGTCATGTTCGCTTCGCTGCTTGCCCCGTTCCGCTCCCGGCCGGCGCCGCCGGAGGCCAAGGCCAGCCGCACGGCGGCGCTGGTGGCGCTGCTGTCCACCGGGCAGGCGCGCTGGAGCCCGCGCGACTATGCCTCGCTGGCGCGCGAGGGCTTCGCCCGCAACGCCATCGCCTATCGGGCGGTGCGCATGATCGGCGAGACGGCGGCCACCGTGCCCTTGGTGCTGATGGAGGGCGGGCGCGAGCACGACACCCACCCGATGCTGGACCTGCTGGCGCGGCCCAATCCGCGCCTCGCCGGCGGCGCCCTCATGGAGGGGCTGGCGAGCCACCTGCTGGTGGCGGGCAACGCCTATGTGGAGGCGGTGGCGGTGGAGGGACAGGTGCGCGAGCTGCACATCCTGCGCCCGGACCGGATGCGGGTGGTGCCGGGGCCGGACGGCTGGCCGCAGGCCCATGACTATACCCTGGACGGGCGCACCCTGCGCATCCCGCAGGCGAGCCTGGTGGAGGGCGCCGATGTGCCCCCGGTGCTGCACCTCACCGCCTTCAACCCGCTGGACGACCATTACGGCTTCGCGCCGCTGGAGGCCGCCGCCCAGGCCCTGGACCTGCACAATGCCGCCAGCGCCTGGAACAAGGCGCTCATCGACAACGCCGCCCGGCCCTCGGGGGCGCTGGTCTATGGCGGCGCCGGATCGCTCACCGAGGAGCAGTTCGAGCGGCTGAAGGGGGAGCTGGAGGCCTCGTTCCAGGGCGCGGCCAATGCCGGCCGGCCGCTGCTGCTGGAAGGCGGGCTGGACTGGCGCCCGCTCTCGCTCTCGCCCAAGGACATGGATTTCGAGGCGGCGCGCAACGGCGCGGCGCGCGAGATCGCGCTGGCGGTGGGGGTGCCGCCCATGCTGCTGGGCATTCCCGGCGACAACACCTATGCCAATTACGCCGAGGCCAACCGCGCCCTGTGGCGCCAGAGCGTAGTGCCTTTGGTGCGCCGCATCGCCGAAGGCCTCTCCACCTGGCTCGCCCCCGCCTATGGCCCCGCCCCGCTCCACCTCGTCCCCGATCTCGACCAGGTGGAAGCCCTGGCCCCCGAACGCACCGAACTGTGGTCCCGCATCGCCACCGCCGACTTCCTCACCGACACCGAAAAGCGGGCGGCGGTGGGGTATGGGTGAGGGGGCCACGAAAGCGACATAAGTGCCTTGTCTGACGCCGATATTCGGCTTTGCGCCACTTGCTGACCTTGCTAAGTGCATGTCCGAACGTCTGGTATGGGGCCGCCTACGGTCAGGCCGGTCCTGGCGGCCGTCCGGATCAAGCGAACATTCACTAACGCTGCGAGGATGTCGCGAGCGGCCCTAAGCGGTCATTCGCGACCTATCAGAACGCTGCGCTGCGTCGCCTCGAAGCCGCCGTTCAAGGGTGTATCGTCGGAGCATCAGCTTGCGATACGAGCGCGTTTCTGGATCACCCCTCCCCTCCACTCAGCATCAGCTTCCAATGCAAATCTCGATGTTCCATCAGCAAGCTATCTTGCCGGAAATGAATGAATGCCGACGATGTTCCGGAAGCTTGGCGCGTCTTCACCGTCACCAGATCCAACTCTTTCAAAGCCGAAAATACTCTGTCCCAATCCGGGTGCGCGATAATCCTTCGGCCCGGCGGGTCCGCATCATTTATATTCGTCCGCAACCAGAATGTGCGATAGCGGTCAATTCGACCAAGGAGTTCAGCAAGGCTCTCCGACCAGACAAGCTTGGTAGGATCGTTGACAACTTCCGTTGGGGACAAAGCCCCTTTGATAACGTTTTGGTCGGCTGTCGTCCCCTCCTGACTAACCAGTATTTGCGGCAGCGGGATGGGCGAAGGCAAACGTGTGCGGCCGTCGATCTCCAGTGTCACAATGACAACGCCATCACTAAAGTGCACCTTCCGCAGATCGGCGCCAGCGGCGTGCAAAATACTGATCGTAGTACCCCGAAAGCTGATCCCGCCTGGCGCCGCAAATGGAAAGTGAAGCTCTCCGAGTCCGATATCGCTAATCTGAAGATCAGCGTCGTCGAGAACCACTGCACATGCGGCGGCAATACCCAGAACGGCAAGGTTGATATTGGTCCGATCGCGCGAGGGTGAGGCAAGCTGTTTGCGGACAGCTATCAGAAACCGATTTGCCTCTTCCCCTTTTCCGCGCGCCACATGGCCAAAGACCTCCAGGGCCTCACGACCGAACAAGTTACGCCTGACATAGCGAGGAATTTCACCTTCGCCCACCGACCTCAGAGCTTCGCGCGCCAAGAAATGTTGCTGAAGTTGCTCGTGAGCAAAACGCACGTCGCCAGCCTTCAGATCGTTTGCAAGAAACACCACGGTTCGAGCACGTTGCGCTACGGCGGCAATCTGATCGTCGGGCAACAGGCCTTCCGCAGCAACCCTGGCAAGCAGATCAAGGGCGTCATCGCCGAGCGCTTCTGACTGGTTCTCGGCGAGATCGCGGGCAACTTCTTCAAGGAAGCGCCCGACATAGAGCTCATAATTTGCGATTGCCTTGCTTCCATCCGGCGGATCAAGCGCTTCCACGAATTTAGTCGCTTCTCTGCGGGTCATTGCGTCCACGAGGTAGGTCAAAAGGTCCGACGCCGGGGGCTGGTCGCTTGCCAAGGCCTCGGGCTCTCGTGAGATGAGATGCAGAAAGAAGGGTCGAAGAGCATAGGAACCATAGACAAAAATCGGCTCGACAAAATCTTTCTGCAGAAGTTGATGGCTCCAACCATCCTGTTCAAGAAGCCAGGTCCAGGCGGCGACAGGATCTGGATCGGTCAGAGACAAGGCGGCAAGCCGGTCGCGATTGGTATTGAAGGTGGTCAACTGCTTCCGCATCGTGTCGGTCGATACGAAAGTTTCTCTCCCAGCAAGCAAGAATGTCGCTGAGCCACGGGCCTCTCCGATTAAGCCGTTGAGGCCACTCCAAGCTGTTTCAAATCCGTTGGGATCAGAAAGTTCGTCGAACCCGTCGATAGCCAGTGTTACGAGGCCGTAGCGCATCAATACGATCAACTGATTGACCGTCAGATTAGACCGAATATCCTGTAACGCGAAAGCAATCAGGTCCGGAATGTTCTGGAGAACGCGTCCTCGGCTGATAACTTGCAGGATCAATGGTGCCGACCCATCATACGACTCGGCACAGGCCAGTGCGGCCTCACGAACAATCGTCGTCTTCCCGACACCTGCTGGGCCGTCGATCAGGAGGAAATCGGTTCCGTCCGGCTGCCGCGAAGAAGGAACGGTGCGCAGCCAATCATCGAGGCTCTTCCAAGGGCTTTCGCTGTCACTCCATCCCGGAAGCTGTCCTTCTATTATCTTCATTCCACAGGTGATGGGGATCGGTCTGCCAATCATCCTTTCAGGAGCCAGGAGAGCTGCCTGATTCCTCGCGACCTTGGGAAGATCTGCAAACACCGGGCTCGCTAGGACCGCGCCAGCGCTTGGGTAGTGGCGGGTTTGTCCATTGGCGGAAACCACGTAACCCGCAGTCTCTCTCGAAACCGTGATAGGGAGTTCGTTTCTGGTCAGCCGGAGCCCAGCCTCGATTACCTCGACCGAAGTTCCGATATCCGCGAACGGGCGCAGATCTTTGGGCGTCAATTCATCCGTTGCCATACCAATTCCGCCATTTTGGGGTTGCTATTCTTTAATCCGCCGCGAGCAAGATAGACCACGCGGCGGCCTGTTCCTTGCAACAATCCTTCTGCCGTCAAGATGCCGGGAACCAGGTCCGCATCCTGTCCAACCACGATCAGCCAACTGTCGTCGTCTTCTACCGCAAGGTAAAGCAAGTCGGAAACCAGTGCCGTGTCCACCATCTTCTCGCCCAGAATGCCGGCGCGGTCGGTCTGGAGGGTGCTCGGCAAATGGTGATCCCGTCTTTGACCACATAGCCGTTCGTCCCTTGCTCCGAGCAGCCGATCCCCGAACTCCAGCTCTCGCACGATCACCCGTCGGGGATGCGCCGAATACTCGTTAAGGCCGCCACCTTCATCGGCATCCGGGTCGAAGACGCGGGCCGCCTCCAGTGCCGCGCGGTTTGGTGTCGGCTCAAAGCCCCGTCGCCATCCATGATAGGCGCGAAGGAATAGAAAAAAGTTCTCGTCGGGTGCCGATTGAAGAAGGCTTTTCCCGACCTGGCGGCATACCGACTTAAGAACCCGACGAGCAACATCCACGCTTTCTGAAGAAGTCGCTCCACGTAGAGCGTGAAGTTCACTGTTCCAATCGATGAGAACATGAGTGCGCCTTGGGCGTCTGGCCATGTTGTTTCCTCAGCGGTTGCCACCATTCCGCCCCCGAAAACGCTCGTTATGGGGGATCCGACGATCTTACAACACGCGTAGGAACGCTGCCATTGCATAGTGCAATAGGCTTGAGTTTCTTTGACGCGTTCATGTCTCATCATCGGCCGCCGTTCGAATTGCGCGGTGCAATCCCGACCATTGCGGACATGAATCCCGGTTTCCCCGATCGCCGTGAACGGCGGCTTTCGTCGATTTCCGCGACCACCATGCCGCAACGCCTTCAGTCAGTTTTCCGCCCGTTGCGACCTTTTCTGCAAACCTCGCCGGATGGCAGCTTCCAGGTGTCGCGCCAAGACGCGCGAACGTCCGAAACGGGGCGCAAAGCGGACGCCGCTGAAAGGGCGGACGAGGGTCAGCAATGGGTCATTACCCTCCACACACCACAAGGCCCCGCCATGGACATCCTCATCCGCACCTTCGCCGAGCGGGGGGATTTGGCGCATGTGGCGTTGTTGGCGTGGGCGCTTGCGGCGTCGGTGGCGTTCTGGCGGGTGCTGGGGGAACTGGCGCGGGCGACGCGGCGGTTCGATGACTTCATCCGCGAGCTGGCCCGCTTCAACGCCCATTATGACGACAAGGGCTGACCCCGCCGGCGCCGCGCCCGCCCGGATGCCGGCGGCGTAGGTCGGTCCGGCCGGGCGTCGCGCCCGCGCGTCCACGCGCCCTTCGACCGGTGCGCCTTTCGCCCCCCGCGCCTTTCGCCCCGCGCGTCCTTGGGCCGGTGCGCCTCTGGCCCTGCGTCCCGCTGCTGCCGTGCGCGCCCCGGTGCTCTCGTGCGCGGGCGCGCACGTTTCCCTTTGCTGCAGCCCCGGCGCGCGCCGGGGAGCGGCGGCGGCCCGTGGCGGGCCTTTCGATCCTTCACATTTCGGAGACGATCCATGCGTGCCCCCTTCCAGAAGGCGTCGGCGCCGCGCATTCGTGCGCTCGGCGGCGCGGCCGCGCGCGCCAGGGCCCACGGGCCGGCCGAGACCCGCGCCCAAGGTGCGGCTCACGGTGCGGTCCAGGGCGCCGCCATGGGCGCGGCATCGGTGCTGCGCGAGTTCGTGGCCACCCTGGAGAAGCTCGACAAGACCCGCCGGCGCCGCAAGCCCGGCAATGGGGAGGGCTGAGGCGTGGCGATACCCGAGCCCGCCCTGCGCGCCGCCGCCGCGCCCGCCGCCGCTCCGCCCGAGCTGAGCGTGGAAGGCTATGCCTGCCTGTTCGGGGTCACCGATCTCGGCCGTGACCTGGTGCTGCCCGGCGCCTTCGCCGAGAGCCTGTCCCGGCGCGGCGCCGCCGGCGTGCGCATGCTCTACCAGCACGATCCGGCCGAGCCCATCGGCGTGTGGACCGAGCTTTGGGAGGATGCGCGCGGCCTTTACGCGCGCGGCCGGCTCTCCCCCGCCGTCGCCCGCGCCCGCGAATGCGCGGCGCTGGTGGCCGAGGGCGCGCTCGACGGCCTGTCCATCGGCTTCAAGGCGGTGGAGGCCCGCACCGATCCGCGCACCCGGGTGCGCCGGCTCACCCGCATCGACCTGTGGGAGGTGTCCATCGTCACCTTTCCCATGCAGCCCGGCGCCCGCATCGCCCCCGGCGGCACCGGCGCCGCGGCGGCCCTGGCGCTGGCCGGCGCCACCGCCCGCCTGCGCGCCGGCCTCGCCGGGCGCTGAGCCCCGTTTCCTCCAAGCCAAGGATCATCCATGCATCAGCTGCACTCCAGCCCCTCCCAGGCCCCCGAGATGAAGGTGGCCGCCCCCGACCCCTCGGGCCTCGACGCGCGCGCCGCCGTCGCCGATTTCCTTTCCGCCTTCGAGGCCTACAAGGCCGCCAACGACGCCCGCCTCGCCGAGGTGGAGCGGCGCGGCGCCGATGTGCTCGCCACCGAGCAGGTGGCGCGCATCGATGCCGCCCTCGATGCCCACCAGGCGCGCCTCGACGCCCTGGCCACCAAGGCCCAGCGCCCGGCGCTGGGCGCCCCGGCCCGCGCGGCGGCGGGCGGCCTCCATGCCAGCGCCTTCGACACCTATGTGCGCCACGGCGCGGCCGGCGGCCTGAAGGCGCTGGAGGCGAAGGCGCTCGCCGCCGGCTCCGGGGTGGATGGCGGCTATCTGGTGCCGAGCGAGATCGAGAGCGAGATCGGCCGGCGGCTCGCCGCGCTGTCGCCCATCCGCGCGCTCGCCACCGTGCGCACCATCGGCGCCGGCACCTATCGCAAGCCGTTCATGACCTCCGGCCCGGTGGCCGGCTGGGCGGCGGAAACGGCGGCCCGCCCGCAGACCGACAGCCCGGCGCTGGCGGCGCTCGATTATCCGGCCATGGAACTCTATGCCATGCCCGCCGCCACCCAGGCCCTGCTGGACGATGCCCAGGTGAACGTGGACGAGTGGATCGCCCAGGAGGTGGACGCCGCCTTCGCCGAGCAGGAGGGCGCCGCCTTCGTCGTCGGCAACGGGGTGTCGAAGCCCAAGGGCTTCCTCGCCTACTCCAAGGTGGCGGAGAGCGCCTGGGCCTGGGACAAGGTGGGCTATGTGGCCACCGGCGCCGCCGGCGCCTTCCCCGCCGCAGATGCCGGCGACCGGCTGATCGAGCTGGTCTATGCGCTGAAGGGCGGCTACCGCCAGAACGCCACCTTCGTGCTGAACCGGCGGACCCAGTCGGCGGTGCGCAAGCTGAAGGACGAGAACGGCAACTACCTGTGGGCGCCGCCGGCGGTGGCGGGCGCGGGGGCGAGCCTGATGGGCTTTCCGGTGGTGGAAAGCGAGGACATGCCGGACATTGCGGCCGATGCCTTCGCCATCGCCTTCGGCGACTTCCGCCGGTTTTACCTGGTGGTGGACCGGGCCGGGGTGCGGGTGCTGCGCGATCCCTATTCGGCCAAGCCCTATGTGCTGTTCTACACCACCAAACGGGTCGGCGGCGGCATCCAGGATTTCGACGCCGCCAAGCTGCTGAAGTTCGCCGCGAGCTAATGCCAAAGGCCCGTGAGCGTGTCTCATGGGCCTTGGGTCAAGCCCGCGCGGCGCTTGAGCGGCCCCATTTGAGCGGCTCCACTTGGCGGCCCCATCGGCACCGGTCGAAGACCGGGGCCGATGGGATAAGGGCAGGGTGGCGCCGCCCGCGCGCGGCGTCCACCGGTCCGCCCGCCGCGCTCAATTGGGCAGCACGATGCAGGGGCCGCCGGCCTTGCGCAGGCGGTTGCACCAGGCATTGGCCTCCGCCCGCGTCTGCGCCGGCAGGCGCACCCGGTAGAAGGTGCGCGCGCCGCGTCCGGCCATGCGGGTGGCGACGATGACGGGCACCGCGTCGCCGAACACGCTGTCGTAGCGGCTCGCGGCCCTCCGGAACGAGGCGAGCGCGAGGTCTTTCGAAAAGTTGCCGGAAATCTGCACGCCCCATGGCGCGAACAGGCCGTTCGGCCCGGCGTCCGGGGCGGGCGCACCCTGGCGCAGGGCGGCGAGGGTGGCAAGGCAGGGGGCGTCCGCCTCCTGCGACGGCGCCTCGCCGCGGCGTTTCAGGGTGGCCCAGTCCTCGGCGGTGCGGCCGGTGATGAGGCGCACGTAGGTGCGGGTTTCCTGCGGCAGGCCGCCGCCGGCGAGGAAGCCCGAGACGCGGCCCGGTCCCGCATTATAGGCCGCCGCCGCCAGCCCCAGGCTGCCGAACTGGCGCTTGAGATCGGCCAGCAGTGCCGCCGAGGCCGGAATCGCCTCCTCCGGATCGAAGGGATTGGCCAGCCCGCGCTCGCGCGCCGTGCCGGGCATGAACTGGGCGATACCCTGCGCCCCGGCGCGGCTCACCACATGCGGCCGGAACGAGCTTTCCCGCCAGATGAGGCGGGTGAGGAAGGCGGCCGGCAATCCGGCCTTGGCCGCCGCCCCGTCGATGAGGCGGCACAGGGCGGCATCGATGCTCTCGCCCCGCGCCTCGGCGTTGCCGAGCGGGGCGGCAGGGGGCACGGCGGCAGGAGGGGCCACCGGGGTGGCGGAGCTGGCCGCACCGGGCAGGGGCTGGAGCGAGCTGCCCGCCGCGCGCGGGATCGGCTCGGCGGTGCGCAGGGTGTCCGGCTGCGGCGCCCGGCGCGCATCCTCCGGCGCGGTCGCGGTTCGGACGGCACCGCCGGGCGGGTTCCGCGCCTCCTCCCGGCCGGAGGCCGTCTGCGGCGCGGGGCCGGGCGTATCGGCCAGGATTGATGGCGGCCGCTCCGGTTGTTCGCCCGACAGAAGGAGGCTCGCCGCCGCGCCGAGAATGAGCACGCCCACCGCCGCGCCGCCCCAGCGCATCATGCGCGCGGGAAGGGGCGGCGGGGCCATGGTCAGCGCTCGATCGGGCTGCCGAGGGCGGCAGCGGTGGAGAGGATCCAGTCGCGATGGATGGACACCAGCGTCACGCCGGTGACGCCGCCGCAGCCGCGCGCGCCACCGGGGCCGGTGGCCCAGCCGATGACGCCGGCAACGGCGCCCGCCTGGAACGCTGGCCCGCCGGAATCGCCGGTGCAGGCCCCGGCCACGCCCTGCGGTGGGGAGAGGCGCACCATGATGCCGCCGGTGGTGCCCACGGAGGGCAGGCGCACCGCGCGCAGGGTGCCGGCGGTCCGGGGGGCGCCCTCGGCCGTCACGCCGAAGCCGGCCAGGGTGAATGGCGCGCCCTTGGCGGGCAGTCCCTCGGCGTCGGTCAGGGCTGCGGGACGGAATGGCTCCGGCAGCGGCGCCGAGAGTTTCACCAGGGCGATGTCCGGGGTGGGGCGGCGGGTGCGGAACTGGTCGGCGTCGAAGCGCGGATGCACCAGCACCCGCGCCGCCGGAATGAGCCGCGGCGGCCCCTCGCCGATGAGGGCGACGGCATAGTCGGCCTGCGGCGCCACGCAGTGGGCGGCCGTCAGCAGCAGGTCCGGCGCCAGCACCGTGGCGGTACAGGCGGCGCCGCGGGTGGAGACCACCATCACCGTGTGGGCGGCTAAAGCCGCGTCGGCCGGCGCGCCGCCCACCATGGCGCGCGCGGCCGGCGCCGCGCCGAGGGCCGCGCACGCAAGAAGGAACACGGCGAGGGGGCGAGAACCGATCATTCCCGCCTTCTGCCGGTCCGGCGCCGGGGCGTCAATGGCGCCGGGCGCCCTCATCTCAACGGAGACCCGCCCATGGCAGAACTTCTCGTCGGTCCCGCCGCCGAGCCGCTCACCCGCGCCGAGGCCAAGGCCTTCCTGCGCATCGACCACGATGCCGAGGATGCCCTTGTCGATGCCCTCATCCCCGCCGCCCGGCGGGCGGTGGAGGCGGCCACCGGCCGGGTTCTGCTGGAGCAGACCTGGCGCTTCTCGCGGGAGGCGTGGCCGCTCAGCGGGGTCATCCCCAGCCCGGTGGCGCCGGTTCGGGCCATCGTGTCGGCGCAGGTGGGCTTGCCGGATGGCGCCAGCGTGGCCGTGCCCGAGGGCGCCTTGATCCTGAAGGCGGATCGCGCCCCGGCGCTGATCCATGTGGATCCGGCGCGGGTGCCCCGGCCGGGGCCGGGCGGCATCACGCTGACCGTCCGCGCCGGCTATGGCACCACTCCGGACCATGTGCCGGCGGACCTGACACAGGCGGTGCGGCTGGTGCTGGCCCATTTCTACGAGTTCCGCGACGGCTCCGGCGCGGCGCAGGCGCTGCCCGCCACCGTCACGGCGCTGCTGGCGCCCTATCGGCTGGTGCGGCTGTGAGCGCGGTGGCGAGCCTGCGTCACCGCCTGACGCACCAGACCTATGTGGACCTGCCGGACGGTGCCGGCGGCGTCGCGCGCCACTTCCTGAGCGTGGACCAGCTGTGGGGCGCCATCGAGTCCCTGTCCCGCGAGTTCGGCCTCGGCGAGGAGCGCCCGCGCGCGGTCCAGCTGGTGCGCATCACCGTGCGCGCGCCCAACACCCTCGCCCCCGGCGACCGGCTGCTGCTGGGCGCCCGGGTGTTCCATGTGGAGGCGGTGGACGATGCGGAGGGGCGCGGCCGCTTCACCCGCTGCCGCTGCCGGGAGGAGCAGCCATGAGGATGACCGTGCGGGCGCGCTTCGCCGACGGGCTGGCGGCCCGGCTTGCCGGCCGCGCTCTCCCCGACGCCGCCGAACGCGCCGCGGCGCGCGCGGCGGACGAACTGGCGCGGCAGGTAGAGGCGGCCACCGGCGTGCGGCCGCACCGGGCCGGGCTACCGGGGCGTCCCCTGGTCCGCGTGGCCGAGCCGGCGGTGCTGGCGCGGGTGCGCGGCGAGGCGGGCCGGGAGGGGGACCCGGTGCTGGACCGGGTGCGGCTGGCCTTCGCGCGGACCCGGCGCGCCGGGCGCGCGGATGACGGGCCAGGGGAGGGCGGATCGTGAGCGTGCCGCTGACCAGTCCGGTCCTGAGCCTGCGCAAGGCGGTGCATGAGGCGCTGGTTGCCGACGCGCCGCTGCTCGCCCTGCTCGGCGGGCCGCGCATCCATGACGTGCCGCCCCCGGATGCAGCCTTTCCCTTCGTCGCCCTGGGCGAGGCGGTGGTGAGCGACTGGTCCACGGCCACCGAGGCGGGCGCCGAGCACGCGCTGACCCTGCACGCCTTCTCGCGCGGCGGCGGGCGGGCCGAGGCTTTCGCCCTGGCCGCCGCCGTGCAGGCGGCGTTGCACGACGCGCCGCTGGCACTGGCCGGCCACCGGCTGGCCAATCTGCGCGCCACCACCGCCGAGGTGGTGCGCGAGAAGGATGGGCGCACCTTTCATGCCCTGGTGCGGTTTCGTGCCGTCACCGAGCCCCTGTGATGAGATCGAGCGGAGGTTTTCATGAGCGCGCAGAAGGGTAAGGACCTGTTGCTGAGGATCCACGACGGCACCGGTTTCGCCACCGTGGCGGGCCTGCGCTCGCGCACGCTCGCCTTCAATACCCAGAGCGTGGACGTGACCCACTCGGAGTCCGCCGGCCGCTGGCGCGAGCTGCTGGCGGGGGCGGGGGTGAAGCGGGCGAGCATCTCCGGTGCCGGGGTGTTCAAGGACGCCGCCTCCGACGCCCTGGTCCGGCAGCTCTTCTTCGATGGGGCGCTGGCCGCGTGCCAGGTGGTGGTGCCCGACTTCGGCACCGTCACCGGCGCCTTCCAGATCACCGCTTTGGAGATCGCCGCCGAGCATGACCGGGAGGTCACCTTCGACCTGACCCTGGAAAGCGCCGGCGAGATCGCCTTCGCGGCGCTGTGAGCGGCGGGATGTTCAACAGGAGGACCGGCCCATGGCCAATGCCCGGCGTGGCGAAATCGACGCCGTCATCGACGATCGCCCGCGCGTGCTCGTGCTCACCCTCGGGGCGCTGGCGGAACTGGAGAGCGCGTTCGGCGCCGCCGACCTCATGGCCCTGGCCGAGCGTTTCGAGCGCGGCCGCCTCTCCGCCCGGGATGCCGCGCGCATCCTGCATGCCGGCCTCACCGGCGCTGGCGAGCAGGTGACGCTGGACGAGGTGGAGCGCATGCGGGTGGAGGGCGGGGCCGTCGGCTGCGTGCGCCTTGTCGCCGCGCTGCTGAGCGCCACCTTCGGCGCGCCGCAGGAGGGCGCCCCGCTCCCCCCGCCGGTGCCGCGGAGCGCCTGAATGGGACCTCGCCAGCGCCGCGCGCCTTTCCGTGGGACGCGGCGATGGGGTTGGGTCTCGGCGTTCTGCGGCTGCCACCCGATGCGTTCTGGCGCATGACGCCGCGCGAGCTGGCCGCCGCCGGGGGGCTTTCGCCCCGCCCCGCGCCGGCCCTGGACCGAACGCGCCTTCGGGCGCTGATGGAGCGCTTTCCCGATGCCCCGGCGCATGTCGCGCCGTCAGGTGTCGGGGACGGCTGACCGCCCACGCTTCCGGGGGAACTGATCCATGACCGAAGCCGTTGACATTGCCGTCGCTGTGGATACGCGGGCCGCCAAGGCCGCCTTCGCGAACATGGAGGTGTCCGCCAGGGGCCTCGCCAGCACCCTGGGCGGGGCCTTCACCGGGCTCGCGATCCATGGCAAGGACTTCGGGGCGGTGCTGGAGCAGGTGGCGGCGCGTTTGTCCAATATCGCCCTCACCGCCGCGTTCAAGCCGCTGGAAACCGGGCTCTCCGCTGTGCTGTCGAGCGCAGCCGGCGGGCTTGGCTTCGCCACCGGCGGCGTGATCGAGGGAGGCGCGGCGCGGCCGTTCGCCAAGGGCGGGGTGCTGGTCGCGCCGGGGCTGTCGGAGGAAGCGCGCGTGCGGCCATTCGCGCGCGGCGGCGTGGTGGCGGCACCCACCTATTTTCCGCTGGCCGGCGCCAGCTTCGGCCTGATGGGGGAGAAGGGGGCGGAAGCCATCATGCCCCTGACCCGGGGTGCCGATGGACGCCTTGGGGTGCGCCAGGTGGAGGGCGGATCGCGGCCCCAGTCGCGGCCCCAGGTGACGGTGAACGTGGCGACGCCGGACCTGTCGGCCTTTCGCCGCTCCGATGCCTATGTGTCGGGGCTGGTGGCGCGCGCGGTGGCGCGGGCGCAGCGCGGGGCGTGAGCGCTCAGCGCGTCTGCTTCCACGGGTCGGAGGCGGGGACGGGGGTGCCGCCGCCGAGATCGGTGGCGGTGTTGCCGAAGCCGCCACCATTGGAGGCGGAGGCGCCCGTGAACACCTCCGCGCGCACCGCGCCGCGCATGCGCACGCAGGTATCGGAACCGGGCGCGCGCACGAAGCCTTCACCGAGCGCGGCGCAATTGGAGGTGACCTGCCCGCCCGTGCCCTTGCTCTGCGCCAGGGCGCCGGACGTCGCCACCGCGAGGATGAAAAGCACCGCGCCAAGGCTGGCCAACGCCGCGCGGAGGCCGGATCGGCGACGGAGGGCCGGCTGGGAGGGCCGGTGGCGCAATGGGATGAAACCAGGATAGGCCGCCACGGGCCGGCCGGCGTGCGCATCATGAGTCCGGCCATGGGACTCGGCACCGGCGGAGGTCCGTAGTGCGTTGTCGTCCGTGCCACGGTCTTGCGGAGTGGCTGAGGCGAAACTCTTCGGCATCATGGGGATGACCTCAGGCGATGAGCCGGCGCTGCAGCCGGGGCCCTGACCCCGTTGCACGCGGCGTGCACTATGCCATGGCCGAAACGCGCCACCAATGCGGTCTCCGAACGGAAACGCGGGTCCGCGCGGCGATTGTCCCCCGGGTCTCCGGTTGTCGCTCGGGGACCTGTGGTCATCGCGTCGCCGCCCGCGGTGCGGGCGACGCCCGGAGGCGGGAGCGCGCTCACGCCTTTGCGGTGGCCTTCGCCTTGGTCGCCTTGGCGGCGGCGGGCTTCTTCGCCGCCACGGGCTTGGCGGACGCCACCGGAACGGCTTCGGTCACCGGCGCCACCGGAGGCGCCTTCACCGTTGCCGGCTTCTTCGCCGCCACGGGCTTCTGCGCGGGTGTGATCTCGGGTGTGACCTTGGGCGTGATCTTGGGGGTGGGCGCCGGAGCGGCCGCCACGGTCTTCGTCTTTGTCGCGGCGCTTTTCGGGGCGGCCTTGGGCGCGGTCCCGGACGCGGTCTTCGCCTTCGGCGGCGTGGACTTGGCAGGCACCGCCGCGACGGCCGGCTCGGGCGCGGTGGTTTCCACGGTCGCGGGCGCGGATTTGGTAGCCGCGCGCGCCTTCGATGCGCCGGCCTTGGCTGCGACCGCCTTGGCTGCGACCGCCTTGGCGGGGGCAGGGGGGGCGTCCGTCACGGGCGCGGCAGCCGCCACGGCCTTCGCCGCCGCCTTGGGAGATGCCTTCTTCGTCGCCGACGGTTTGGTGGGCGCGCTCACCGCCGCGACCTCCACAGTCTCCACCTCAACCGGCGCGACGGGTGCCGCCTTTGCCTTCGAGGCCTTGGGCGTGGCCTTGGCCGGCACCTTGGCCGTGGTCTGGGCCGTGGCCTTGACAGCGGCCTTGGCCGAGGGCTTCGCGGGCGTCGTCGCGGTGGGTGTGGTGGCGGTCTTCGTGGCGATCTTGGCGGTGGGGGCTGCCTTCTCCGGAGCCGCCTTGGCGGCCGGCTTCTCCGCAGCAGCCGCAGGCTTCTTCGCGGGCTTCGTAGCCATGCATTCGCTCCATCCTCATCGAGGCACTCAAAGTCAAGGCGCCACGTTCAACTATGTCAAGTCTGTTTCTATTGAGCAGGCTGTAGAATTGGGATGAGGGGATCAAATGGCCGCCTTTCACGACATTCTGTTTCCCCTCGACGTCGCCCTGGGCGCGTCCGGCGGTCCCGAACGGGTCACGCAGGTTGTCACCGGCGCCACCGGCCGGGAGGAGCGCAACACCCGGCTTGCTGATTCGCGGCGCCGGTGGGACGCCGGCTTCGGCGTCAAAACCCTGGTGGCCCTGTCGGAGGTGGTGGCCTTCTTCGAGGAGCGCCGGGGGCGGCTTCACGGCTTCCGCTGGCGCGACCGGCTCGACCACGCCTCGGCCCCCCACGGACAGGCGCCGGGCCCGCTCGACCAGCCGCTCGCCATCGGTGACGGCACCACCTCGGTCTTCACCCTCGCCAAGACCTATGGTGCGCTCCACGCGCCTTATGTGCGGCCCATCACGAAGCCGGTGGCCGGGTCCGTGCGGGTGGGGGTGGACGGCGTCGCGCAAGGCGAGGGGACGGCGTTCTCCGTGGATGCGAGCCGTGGCCTCGTGACCTTCCACGCCGGCCATGTGCCGGCGGCGGGGACGGTGGTCACCGCCGGATTCCTGTTCGACGTGCCGGTGCGGTTCGACACCGACTTCCTCGAGGTGAATCTGTCCGCCTTCGCCGCCGGCGAGATCCCGCGCATCCCGGTGATCGAAATCCGCGCCTGAACTCCATCCCGTTCCGAGGGTCCCATGCGCACGCTTCCTTCCGCGCTCGCGAGCCGGCTCGCCGGCGGTGTCACCACCTTGTGCTCGGCCTGGCGTCTGGTGCGTCGCGACGGCGTGGCGCTGGGTTTCACCGACCATGATCGCGACCTGCTCCTGGAGGGCCTCACCTTCAAGGCGGCCTCCGGCATCGCCGGCTCCGAGACCACCAGCGCCGAGGGGCTGGCGGTCACCGGCACGGAGGTGTCGGGGGCCCTGTCCGCCGATGCGCTGACCGAGGACGACCTGGTCGCGGGTCTGTACGACGGCGCGGCGATCGAGCTGTGGCTGGTCGACTGGTCCGATCCGCAGGCGCGGCTGCTGCTGCGCCGGGGCACCATCGGCGAGGTGCGCCGCGAGGATGGGCGGTTCACGGCGGAAATCCGCGCCCTTACCGATGCCATGAACCAGACCCGGGGGCGCCTCTACGCCACCGGCTGCGACGCCGACCTCGGTGATGCCCGCTGTGGCGTGGACCTGTCGGCCCCGGCATGGTCCGGCACAGGCACCGTGAGCGCGGTGGAAGGCACGCTGCGGTTCCAGCTCGCCGGCCTGTCCGCTTTCGCCGCCGCCGCCCTGGCGCGCGGGCGGCTCGCCTTCACCAGCGGCGCCAATGCCGGCTTCGACACCGAGATCAAGGGCCACGACCGGTCCGGCGCGGCGGCGGCGGTGCGGCTGTGGCAGCGCCCGCCGTTTCCAGTGGCGGTGGGAGACGCGGTGGCGGTGAGCGTGGGCTGTGACAAGCAGTTCGCCACCTGCCGCGAGCGGTTCGCCAACGCCGCCAATTTTCGCGGCTTTCCCCACATGCCCGGCAATGACTTCGTGATCGCGGTGGCGGTGCCCGGGGAAGGCGGATACGACGGGAGCCTGCTGGAATGACGCCTCTCGTGACACGCGCCGCGCTGGTGGCCGAGGCACGCGGCTGGATCGGCACGCCCTATCGCCATCGCGCGTCCCTTCAGGGCGTGGGGGCGGATTGCCTGGGGCTGGTGCGCGGGGTGTGGCGCGCCCGTGTCGGCCCCGAGCCGGAGCCGCTGCCCGCCTATGCGCCCGACTGGGCCGAGGCGGGCCGCCGCGAGACCCTGGCGGATACGGCACGACGGCATCTCGTCGCCCTCGACCCCGAGGCGGCGGGAGCGGGCGACGTGGTGCTGTTCCGTTTCCGCGCCCATCTGCCGGCCAAGCACGCCGCCATCCTCGCCGGGGAGGGGCGGATGATCCATGCCTATGACGGCGCGGCGGTCTGCGAGGGCGCGCTGACATCCTGGTGGCGGCGGCGCCTGGCCTTCGCTTTCCGCTTTCCCGGCCTTGCCGATCCCTGACGGCGCCCAGGCTCCGCGCCGCCTTCCCTCTTCCCACCTGCGAGGATTTGTCATGGCGACCCTGCTTCTCGGCGCCGCCGGCGGGCTCCTTGGCGGCGCCCTGTTCGGCCCCGCCGGGGCATTGGCCGGCCGGGCGCTCGGCGCGCTGGGCGGCGCGGTGCTCGACCAGACCCTGGTGGGTGGCGCCCGTGCCAGCACCTCCGAGGGGCCGCGCCTGTCCGATCTCGACGTGATGGCCTCCACGCCCGGGGCGGCGATCCCGCGCCTCTATGGGCGGGCGCGGCTCGCCGGGCAGGTGATCTGGGCCACCCGGCTGACCGAGGTGAAGACCACGGAGAGCGCCTCCGCCGGCGGCAAGGGCGGCAGCCTCTCGCCCAAGGTGAAGAGCGTCAGCTACACCTATTATGCCAATTTCGCGGTGGCGGTATGCGAGGGGCCGGTTTCCCGCATCGGCCGCATCTGGGCCGACGGCAAGCTGATGGACGTGGCGGGGCTCACCGTGCGCACCCATCTCGGCACCGAGGACCAGGAGCCGGACCCCTGGATCGCCGCCAGGCAGGGCGCGGCCGACACCCCCGCCTATCGCGGCGTCGCCTACCTGGTGTTCGAGAACCTGGAACTGACCGACTACGGCAACCGCCTGCCCCAGCTCACGGTGGAGGTGGAGCGGGCGGTGGGGGCGCTCGAGCCGCTGGTGCGGGCGGTCACCCTCATCCCCGGCGCCACCGAGTTCGGCTATGACACGGTCAACACCGTCCAGGTCCACGGCCCGGGCAGTTACGGGCCGGAAGCGCGCCACGTGAGCACCGCCGGCAGTGACTTCGAGGCCTCGCTCGACCAGTTGCTGGCGGCGTGCCCCAATCTGGAGCGGGTGTCGCTGGTGGTATCCTGGTTCGGCGACGACCTGCGCGCCGGGCACTGCCGCGTGCGCCCCAAGTGCGAGCGCCATGTGAAGTCCACCTTTCCCGATGCGTGGTCGGTGGGCGGCCTCACCCGGCTGCTGCTGCCTGAGGTGTCGCGTTACGACGGCCGCGCCGCCTACGGCGGGACGCCGTCCGACCTCACCGTGGTCCGGGCCATCGGCAAGCTCAAGGCGGCGGGCCTCAAGGTCACGCTCAATCCGTTTGTCATGATGGATATTCCGGCGGCGAACACGCTGCCCGACCCGTGGACCGGCGGCGGCGCCCAGCCGCCGCATCCCTGGCGCGGGCGCATCGTGTGCGATCCGGCGCCGGGGCGGCCCGGCACGGTGGAGGGCACGGCGGCCTGTGCCGCGCAGGTGGCGGCCCTGTTCGGTGTCGCCGCGCCGGGTCATTTCCTGCGCCTGGGGAGCCTCGTGCTCTACACCGGCCCGGATGAATGGAGCCTGCGCCGCATGGCGCTGCACTATGCCCATCTGGCGGCGGCGGCCGGCGGCGTCGAGGCCTTCTTGATCGGCTCCGAGATGGAGGCGCTCACCCGGCTGCGCGATGCCGCCGGCGCCTTTCCCGCCGCCGCCGCCTTCGCGGCGCTGGCCGCCGACGTGAAGGCGGTGGTGGGGGCGGAAACGCAGGTGTCCTACGGCGCCAATTGGGCCGAGTATGGGGCGCAGGTGTTCGATGGCGGCGAGGTGCGGTTTCCGCTCGACGTGGTGTGGGCCTCCCCGGCCATCGACTTCGTCGGCATCGATTATTATCCGCCCCTCACCGACTGGCGCGAGGGGACGGCCCATCATGACGCGGCGCTGGCCCGCGTCATCACCGATCCCGCTTATCTCAAGTCCCGCCTGCGCGCCGGTGAGGCCTTCGACTGGTTCTACACGGATGATGCCGCGCGGGCCGCGCAGGCGCGCGCGCCGATCACCGACGGCGCCCACGGCGAGCCCTGGGTGTTTCGCCAGAAGGACCTCTGGTCGTGGTGGGCCAATCCGCATCACGAGCGCATCGGCGGCGTCCGCGCGGCGGCGCCCACTGCCTATGTGCCCGGCGGCAAGCCGATCCGCCTCATGGAGGCGGGCTGCGCGGCGGTGGACAAGGGCCCCAACCGGCCGAGCGCGTTTCCCGATCCCAAGTCCTCGGAAAACGCCCTGCCGCCTTTCTCCTCGGGGCGGCGCGACGACCTGGTGCAGCGGCGGACGCTGGAAGCCATCCTCGCCACCTTCGATCCGGCGGCGGGGGCGAGTGCCGCCGACAACCCGCCCGCGCCGCTCTATGGCGGGCGCATGGTGGAGCCGGGGTGCGTCTATCTGTGGACCTGGGACGCGCGGCCTTATCCGCAGTTTCCAGTGTTGTCCGACGTGTGGGGGGATGGCGCCAACTGGGCCACCGGCCACTGGCTGACCGGCCGCCTGGGCGCGGCGCCCCTCGACGCGCTGGTGGCGCGCCTGTGCGCCGATTTCGACGCCGGAGACGTGGATGCCACGCAGCTTGCGGGCGTGGTGGAGGGCTATGTGGTGAGCGCGCCCATGTCCGCCCGCGCCGCCCTGGAGCCCCTGGCCCGCGCCTTCGCCTTCGCGGCGGCGGAGGAGGGCGCAGCGGTCATCTTCCACCAGCGGGGCGCCGGCGCCGTCACCGAGCTTGGTGTCGATGACCTGGTGCAGCCGGACGAGGGCGCGCTCGTCGCCTTCACCCGGGCGCAGGAAAGCGAACTGCCGCTCGAGGTGAGCCTCGGCTTCATCGATCCGCTGCGCGACTACCGCAAGGCGACGGTGTCGTCGCGCCGGCTCGCCGGCCGCAGCCGGCATGTCACCCAGGCCGAGCTTGCCGTGGTCGCCGCGCCCAACGTGATGGCGCGGGCCGCCGATGTCTGGTTGCAGGACCTGTGGGCGGGCCGGGAGACGGCGTCCTTCACCCTGCCGCCGTCGCGGGCGGCGCTGATGCCGGGCGACGTGGTGCGCCTTGATCTCGACGGGCGCCAGCGCCTGCTGGAGATCACCCGTGTGGAGGAGGCGGAGGCGCGGGCGATCACCGCCCGCTCCATCGAGCCGGAGGTGTTCGACACGGCCCTGGAGGGCTGGGCGGGCGGCGGCGTCGCCGTGCCCGCCGCGGCGGGACCGCCGACGGTGGTGGTGCTCGATCTGCCGGCCGTGGAGGGAAGCGATCCTCTGCCGTTGCAGTTTCTCGCCGCCGCCGTGTCCCCCTGGCCGGGCACCCTCGCGGTCTGGCGATCCTCCGATGGCGCGAGCTTCGAGGCGCTGGCGGCTCTGACCGCGCCCGCCACCTTCGGCACGCTGCTGTCGGCGCTGCCGGCCGGCCCGTGCTGGCGCTTCGATCGCTTCAACACGGTGCTGGCGCGGCTGGACACCGGACGGCTGGCCTCCGCGAGCGAAACGAAGGTGCTTGAGGGGGCGAACCGGCTGGTGCTGTTCGCGGACGGGCGGGCGCCGGAGATTCTCCAGTTCACCCAGGCCGATCTGGTGGATACCGCCACCTATCGCCTGTCCGGCCTGCTGCGCGGCCAGGCCGGGACCGAGGCTGCCGGCGCCCAGGCTTGGCCGGAGGGCACGCGGATGGTGCGGCTCGACGCCGCCCTGGTGACGGTGGCGAGCGGGCTGCCGGCGCTGGGGCGCAGCTCCATCTACCGCGTCGGGCCGGCGCGCGGCGACCATGGCGGCGAGGACGTGACGCAGGTCGCGGCCAGCGTCGCCGGCACCGCGCTGCGGCCGCTGGCGCCGGTGCATGTGCGGGCGCGGCGCACGGCGGCCGGACTCGTGATCGACTTCACCCGTCGCACCCGCCTCGACGGCGACGGCTGGGATGGGGTGGAGGTGCCGCTGGGGGAAGCCGGCGAGGCCTACCGGGTGGAGATTCTCTCCGGCGCCAGCGTGGTCCGCGTCATCGAGACCGGGACGCCGCGTGTGACCTACGCCGCCGCCGCTGAGCTGGCGGACTTTGGCGCCGCCCAGGCCAGCCTCGCGGTGCGCGTGCGCCAGCTGTCGGCCACCGTGGGGGCCGGCGCGCCGACGTTGCGCACGCTGGTGCCCTGACCCCTGCCGCCCCCGCCCGCCCGAACGGGGCCGCGGCCGGCTCGACCCTTTCCTATTGGAGCGTGTCCATGGCGTCCGATCAGTCGGCGAACCTCGCCCTGCCGTATCTGGCGGCGGCGCAGGCGCAGAAGCATGTCACCCACAACGAGGCGCTGCGCGCCCTCGATGCCCATGTGCAGCTGGCGCTGGAAAGCGTGACGATGTCCGCACCGCCGGCCACCCCGGAGGAGGGGGCGCGCTGGTTCGTGCCGGCCGGCGCCACCGGTGCCTTCGCCGGGCAGGCGGGCCGGCTCGCGGCCTACGAGGGTGGGGCGTTCGATTTCCTGGCCCTGCCGCGCGATGCGCTGGCCTATGTCCGCGACGAGGCGCGGTTCGCCCGCTTCGACGGCGGCGCCTGGGTTGCCCCCTTCAGCGCGGCCGCGGATGGGCAGCTGGTGCTGGAGAGCGTCACCGCCACCGCGCCGCCGGCCGCGCCGGCGGCCGGCGCGCGCTGGTTTGTGCCGGCGGGGGCGAGCGGAGCCTTCTCGGGACAGGCCGGAACCGTCGCCACCTATGAGCGCGGCGCCTTCACCTTCAGCCCCCTGTCAGCCGGGCGGCTTGCCTTCATTCGCGACCAGTGGCGGCTGGTGCTCTACGACGGCGGGGGCTTCGTGTCGCCGCTGGCGGCGATGCCCACCCGCTCCGCCATCGAGGCGGAGATGCGGGAAGAGGACCTGATTCTGTCGGGCGCCAGCACCGATACCACCATCGTCATTCCGGCCCGGGCCATCGTGCTCGGCGTCTCCACCCGTGTCCTGTCCGAGGTCACCGGCGCCACGTCCTATGAGTGCGGCATCGCCGGAGAGGTCTCGAAGTTCGGCGGGATGCTGGGGATCGCCCTCGGCGCCTCGAATTCCGGCGTGATCGGGCCGACCGCCTTCTATGCCGCGACGGCGGTGCGATTGACGGCCACTGGCGGCGTGTTCACCGGCGGGCGGGTGCGGGTCTCCATCCATCTGCTGCGCTGTCCGGTCTCCGCTTTTCCCGAGCGGGAAGCCGCCTGGTGGACCGACGCCGCGCATCTGGTGGAGGGGGCGGCACCGGTGCTGGCGGCGGACTTCTCCCGCGAGCGCTATGCGTTGAACGGCGCCCATGCCTCGTCCACCAGCATCGTACAGCGGAGCGGAGCCGCCAAGGCGGTGGTCTCGGCTTCTGGCGCGCGAGTGCTGGCGCCCGCCAACGCGCTGGCTTTCGATTATGCCAGTGGCCGCCGCCGGATGGTCATGGAGGGCACCTCCACCAATCTGTTCGTCGGCTCGGCCGCGCCCGCGGCGGCGCAGGGTCTGAGCGTGACCGCCCAGGCCTACACGCTCGCCTTCGAGGGCACCGGCACCCTTGCCCTCAGCGGCGCCCACGCCCATGTCGTGGCCGGCACCGGCAGCAACGACCGTGTGGCCTACAGCTTCACCCCGGTTGCCGGCACCTTGACCCTGACCCCCGCCGGCGACGTGCGCAAGGTGCAGGTGGAGGCCAATTCCATCCCCACCAGCTATGTGGAGACGACCTCCATGGCGCTGGCGCGGGTGACCGATGTGTGCCCCTGGAGCAGCGCCGCCGCGGCACGCCTCTCCGCCGCCGGGGCCAATACCGTTGTCCTGCGCGGGCGGGTCGCCTCCCAGGTCAGCTCCCAGAACCTCCTCCGCGCCGCCGGCGGCACCATTCTGCGCGCGCAGACCACCACGGCGCTGGGCCTGATGGGTGCGGCGACCGTGCTCACCATCAGCGGCGCCGTCATTCCGGGCGAGGCGGGTGTCGCCATCGCCTGGGACCCGACCGGCCGCGCAGGCAGCGTCAACGGCGGCGCGGTCTACAGCGACGCCACAGCGCTGACTTATGACATGGCGACCGTCCATTTCGGCACCAATGGCGGCCTCTACGCGGGGGCCCGCTACGACATCGACGCGCTGCTGGTGTGGGCGGTCCGCGCCGGGGCGCCGGCGCTGCAGGCCCAGGCGCGGGTCTGGGCCTGATGACCGGGCCGGAGGAGAAGCCATGATCACGTTGCATTTGCGATTTGCCGACCGCGCCGAGGCGCTCTGCGTGCTCGCCGCGGTGCTCGGCTATGACAGCACGGCGGAGGGGCCGGGGGGCCGGGAGCAATTGCCGGCCGGCATGCGCGCGGGCGTCCGCTACGATTTGTGCTTCCTGGCCGACCAGGGCGTGGCCGCCGGCAGCGCGGCCGACCACGTCAATCTCCTGTGGTGGGGCGAGGCGGCGGACACGCCCGATTTCGGAGCGCACGTGGTGACGCCGGCCACCCCCCGTTGCGGCTTCTCCGCGTGAGCGGCCTTCGTTGCCAGGCCTCAGCTCAGCCAGAACAGGATGAACCAGGAGAGCAGGGCCAGCGTGAGCGCCGGCAGGCGGAGGTCGTTCATGCGTATCCTTCTTCCGTAACGGAAGTATAGGGCCGCTTGGCGGGCGCGCCAACCCCTCCCGTCCGCGTGACGCCGGCGTGGGGCGTTCTTGAGGTCGCCGGCGGGCGGCCTCCTTCTTTCAGCCAGTCTTTCTCAGCCAGGAAGGGAGCCGTGATGGCCAGCAGCTATTCGTTTGCGGTGCTCGAAGCGGACTACACGCGGCGATGGGCGGAGATGCGTGTGGAGCCGCGGCGGGCGGCCGCCATCGCGGCCATGGCGCGCCGGATCATCGCCGGCAAGGCGCGGTATCGCGCGGTGGAGGCGGCCACGGGCGTGCCCTGGGCCTTGGTGGGTGTTCTGCATGCGCGCGAATCCGGCTGCGATTTCCGCGGTGTGCTCCATAATGGCGAGCGCATCCTGGGCACCGGGCGCAGGACGCGGCTTGTGCCGGCCGGACGTGGGCCGTTCAAGACCTGGGAGGAGGCCGCGGTCGACGCCTTGGCGTTGAAGGGCCTGAAGCCGGGCGTTCCGTGGAGTCTGGCGCGGTGCCTGTATGAAGGCGAGCGCTTCAACGGCTTCGGCTACCGTCTGCGCGGGATCGCCAGCGCTTATCTCTGGAGCGGCTCGGACCAATATGTGCGCGGCAAATATGTGGCCGATGGCGTATGGAGCGCCACCGCCGTGGATCAGCAGATCGGCTTGGCGCCCTTGATGAAGCACCTCATCGGGGCCGATGTCGGGGCTGATTTCGGACCCACGCCGCCCGCGCGGCTGGCGCGATCGGCGGCGCCGGGTCTCTCCGGCGCCGGTCTCGACCCCGGAGAGGTCCGCGCCCTGCAACTGCGCCTGCGCGACCTTGGCTATGCGGAGGCCGGGGCGGCCGACGGCCTGTGGGGACCGCGCACCACCGCCGCCGTGGCCGCGTTCCAGGCGACGGCGGGATTGCCGGTCACCGGGACGCTCGACACCGCCACCGCAGCAGCCCTCGCCACCGCGGGCCCGCGCCCGGTGAGCGCGGCGCGGGCCGAGGTCACGGCGCGGGCGCTGGCGGCAGGCGGCGATCTGGTCGCGCGCGCCACCCGCCGGAGCAAATGGGGGGCGTTGCTGCTGGCGTTGCCCGCGGCCCTGCTCGGAGTGCTGGAGCAGATGCCGGCGGCGGCGGGCCGGATCGCCGGGCTGCGTGAGTCCCTGGGCGAGATCCCGTCCTGGGTCTGGCCGGTGGCCATCGTCGCGGTGGCGATGGGACTCCATGCCCTGGCCGGGCAGGCGGAGCGCGCGGAGGTGGAGGCGGTGCGCACCGGCCGCGACGCGGGACCCGGCTGACGCCGGGAGCCCGAGGCGGCGGTGTGCGGCCCGGGCGCGCACCCCCGCCGGGGCCCTGACTTGCGGCGGGATTGCTGCCATTGTACCCCCGCGCATCTGGCGGGGGAGGGGGCGGTGCGGTTGCTGGTGGTGGAGGATGATCCCGATCTCAATCGTCAGCTCGTGGCGGCGCTGGCCGACGCGGGTTACGCCGTGGATCGCGCCTTCGATGGAGAAGAGGGCCATTTTCTCGGCGACACCGAGCCCTATGACGCGGTGGTGCTGGATATCGGCCTGCCCAAGATGGATGGCATCTCGGTGCTGGAGAGTTGGCGGCGCGCCGGCAAGATCATGCCGGTGCTCATCCTGACGGCGCGCGACCGCTGGAGCGACAAGGTGCAGGGCTTCGATGCCGGCGCCGACGATTATGTGGCCAAGCCCTTCCACATGGAGGAGGTGCTGGCGCGCCTGCGGGCCTTGCTGCGGCGGGCGGCCGGGCATGCGTCGAGCGAGCTGACGTGCGGTCCGGTCCGCCTCGATACGCGGTCCGGCCGGGTCACCGTGGACGGGACCTCGGTCAAACTCACCTCCCATGAGTACCGTCTTTTGTCCTATCTGATGCACCATGTGGGCCGGGTGGTGTCCCGGGCCGAACTGGTGGAGCATCTCTACGATCAGGATTTCGACCGGGATTCCAATACTATCGAGGTGTTCGTGGGACGTCTCAGGCGCAAGCTCGATTGCGATGTGATCCAGACCGTGCGCGGTCTCGGCTACCTGCTGTCGCCGCCTGAAGGCGCGCGCTGAGCCATGCCCGCGTGTCAGCCTGCCCGCCTGCTGCGGGCGCCGGGTTGGTCATGACCCGTCTCCCGCGACGCTCCGCCGATCCTGGATCGCTGGCGTTTCGCCTGGTGTTGTCCGCTGTCGCCATCATGATGGTGGTGCTGGTGGTGGTGGGGCTGGTGCTGGCCACGCTGTACACCCGGGCCGCCGAGCGCGCCTTCGACCGGCGGCTCGATGTGTATCTCAAGACCATTGTCGCGGAAGTCGCCAATGCCAGCGGGGCCGGCCTGCCGGAGCCGCTGGCCCTTGCCGATCCGCTGTTCGTATTTCCCAATTCGGGTTGGTACTGGCAGATCGTCCAGAGCCTGGATGGCAAGGAGACGGTGAAGACCTCGCGCTCGCTGCATGAGGGGCGTTTGTCGGCGTTGATGTCGACCGGCGGCTCGGGGTCCATGCGGCAGGGCTATGGCGATGGTCCAAGGGGCGAGAAGCTGCGCGTGGTGGAAAGGTCGCTCGATTTCGGTAGCGACGGACGATATGCGGTGTCGGTGGCGGCGGTGGCGACCGAGCTGGAGCTCGACATTTCCGGGTTCAACCTTGTCCTGGTGGGAACCCTGATCGTGCTGGCGCTGGCCTTCCTGCTGGTGGTGCTGTTCCAGGTCCGGTTCGGCCTCCGGCCCCTGTCCAGCATCTCCCAGGCGCTGGCCGACGTGCGCTCCGGCAAGGCCGAGCGCCTGGAGGACCGCTATCCGGAAGAGATCGTGCCGCTGGTGCGGGAGGTGAACGCCCTGATCGAGGCCAATCAGGAGGTGGTCGAGCGCGCCCGCACCCACGTGGGCAATCTGGCCCATGCCCTGAAGACGCCGTTGTCGGTGCTGATGAACGAGGCCGGCACCCGCGACGACCCGCTTGCGGTGCGCGTGCGCGACCAGGCCGGGGTCATGCGCGACCAGGTGGCGCACCATCTCGAACGGGCGCGGATGGCGGCGCGGGCGTCGGTCGTCATCAGCGTGTGCGATGTGTCCGCCATCGTCACCGCGCTCGCCCGCACCATGGAGAAGATCCATCGCGGCAAGGACCTCGCCATCGACGTGCGGGTCGCCGACGAAGTCCGCTTCCGCGGCGAGCAGCAGGACCTTGAGGAGATGGTGGGCAACCTGGTCGACAATGCCTGCAAATGGGCGTCGGCGCGGGTGGAGGTCGAGGTCTGCCTCGAGCGGCCACGGACGGCGGGAGATCGCACCTTCTTCCGCCTGATCATCGACGACGACGGCCCGGGCCTCGCGCCGTCCCGCCGCGCGGACGTGGGCCGGCGGGGCCGGCGGCTCGACGAATCGAAGCCGGGATCGGGCCTCGGCCTCTCCATCGTGCATGAGCTGGCGTTGCTCTATGGCGGGCGTTTCGACCTCGGGACCGCGCCGATCGGGGGGCTGCGCACGGAACTGGTGCTGCCGGCGGTGACGGGCACCGGTCCTTCCGCCGGTGCATGAGCCCCGGAAAACGTCGCCTGTGGCACGAGGCGGCGCTGCCGCCGCTTTTACTCGCGGCGAAGTCCAACTAAGACTGTGCGGCAGTCCGCTTGTCGCTGCCGTTCCCTTCCGCGCCGCAAGGCCCTGGCGTTGAAAGATCACGCGCAATGCCCGTTCGTCCGGAGTTCGTCCGCATGGTGCCCGCGCTCCTCAGCGCCGTCGCGCTGGGAACCCTCCTGTCCGGTTGCGCCAGCGACGCCAATGCCAACCTCAAGGGTGCGGGAAACATCGCCCTGCCGGTCACCCCGGTGATGCGGGGGGCGGTATCCGGCGGCTTGATCAGCGGCGCCATCGGCAACGGGCTGGAGGACGCCGACCGCCAGAAGGCCTATGACGCGGAGGTCGCGGCCCTTGAGACGGGTGGGCCGGGCTATCCCATCGGCTGGAAGAGCGACAGCGGCGCGCGGGGCACGGTCATCGCCGGCCCCTCCTATCACCGGCCCGGCTTCCAGACCTGCCGTGATTACTCCCATACCATTTATATTGACGGCCACCCGCAGATCGCGCGTGGCGCCGCGTGCCGCAATGCTGAGGGCAAGTGGCAGGCGGTCAGCTGAGACCGCTCCGCGCGCGGCCGGCCTGGCTGCTGGGGCGCGGGTGCTCCGCGCCGGTCGGCCGATGATCTTGGTGCAGGCCGGTGGGAGCTTGGCATGGCCGGGGCCCGGGTTCCGGCTCCGACCGGCAGCCGCATTCCCGTCAGATGCCTGATCGGGCCGATCCGTGGCCGGCGGGCCACGGGTTTCGGTTGCGGGCCGGCGGGTCGCCAGCGCCGTTCAATAGGACATGAGCAGGGGAACCGGGCTGTCCTTGAGCAAGGATTGCGTGACGCCGCCGAGCACCCATTCGCGCACGACGGAATGGTTGAATGCCCCCATCACCAGCAGGTCGGCATTGAACAGCGTCGCCTGCTCCCGCAGCGCGCCGGCGATGCCGTTGGGCTGGACGACGAGGTTCTTCACGGTCACGTTCACCCCGTGCCGGGCAAGATGGGGCGCCAGCTCGGCGCCGGGAACGGAATGGGCAAGCTCCTTCTCCGTGCCGACCGCGACCACCTCGACCGCCGCGGCCGATTTCAGGATGGGCATGGCGTCGTTGACGGCCCGTGTCGCGCGGACGCTTGCATCCCAGGCGATCAGCACGCGGTGGTGCTTGAAGGTGTCCCAGCCCGGCGGCACCACGATGAGGGGCCGGCCGCCGTCGAACAGCAAGGCCTCGATCAGGCCGCGGTCGGCGTTGACGGTGGCGGTTTCCGCATCGAGCACGCACATGTCGTGGACGCGCGCCTGGGCCACGAAGGTGTCGACCAGCTCGCCATAAGGCAGTTGCGGCGTTTCCACCGAGCACGACACGCCCTGGGCCTGGGCGTCGCCCCGGGCCCGCTCCGCCACGGCCGCGGCCAGGGCCTTGAGGCGCCGGTTGTGGTCGCCGATGAGGCCGGCCGCCATGTTGCTGACGAAGGTGGTGCCGAGCACCACCTTGAGCGAGGCGGCCTGGATGGTGGCATGAGCGCCGGCCTGCCGCGCCAGGGACACGCCGTAGCTCAGCGCCGAGGACGGCTCGTCTATCCCCTCCTCGGTGATGCCGATGAGGACGCTTCTTATCGTGTCGAGCATTGGGCATTCCTCCTGCGATGCGCCGATCCTGGAGCTTTTTCGACGGCTGCCGATGCCAGCTCGCGGGAACAGCCCATCCGTGCGGGACACTAGGGCCTGCGGGCGGCGCGGACGTTGCGTCACGTCAAGACCTGTCTAAACCCTTGCGGGCTTGGGTCAAAGCCGTTCGTGCGGGAGCGGCCGCAGGGCGCCTTCAGCGCTCGCGCAGCGCGCGTGATCCCACGTCCACCAGCGGCGAGAACAGGTATTCGAGGATGCGCCGCTGTCCGGTCTTGATTTCCGCGGCGGCCGTCATTCCCGGCGACAGCGGGATGTCGTTGCCGTCCACCGCGATGACCTGCTGGTCGAGGGCGATGGTGACGGGGAAGACCAGATTCTGCATGCGCTGGGTGCCGCCGAGGCCACTGGTGCGCGGGGTGTTGGCCGGGGAGGCCAGCGATTGCTGGACGTCGGGCTCCGCCACCGCGTCATGGGCGACACGGACCACCTTCCCCGACAGCATGCCATAGCGGGTGAAGGGAAAGGAGTCGATCTTCACCACCACCGCCGCGCCTTCGTGCACAAAGCCGATGTCGCGGTTGGGCATGTACACCTCGAGTTCCAGCCGCGAGCCTTCCGGCACGATGCGCATGATCTCCTCGCCCATGGACACCACCTGCCCGGGGCCGATCACGGCAAGCGCGGTGACGGTGCCGGAGATGGGCGCGGTGATGGACATGTGGTCGAGCGCGGCGCGTGCCTTGGCGAGGCGCTCGCCAGCGTCATCGATCCGCCGCTCCACGTCGGCGAGGCGCTGGACATTGTCGGCCACGAAGCCGTCGAGCAGGCTGACGCGTTTGCGTTCCAGCACCTGCATGGAGGCCCGCACTTCCTGCAGCTGGCCTTCCTGGACCCGGAGATTGACCTCCTGGGTCTGCCGCACCTCCTGGGCATCGAGCAATTGGGCTTTGGACCCCACCGCGCGCTCCATCAGCTCGGTGCGCATGCCGATGCGCACGTCCTGGGTCGAGAGCAGGCGTTGCTGGGCGGCGATGGTGGTCTCAAGACGGGCTTCCTCCGCCTTGGCCTGCGCCAGCTGGGCGTCGAGAGTGGCGATGTCCGAGTTCAGGCGGCTGACCTCGCCGAACAAGACACGGGCCTCGCGCTCGCGCACGGTGGCGGGGATGTCCGGGCTCCAGTCGGGTTCGGCGGGCGGGCGCTTGTTCTGCACGGCGTCGAGCGCCGCGCGGCGCCTCTGGGCCTCGGCGTTGAAGGCGGTCAGGGATGTGGAAATGGTCGCGACATCCGCCTGGGCCTCGCGCGGGTCGAGTTGCACGAGCACTTCGCCTTGACGCACCGGTCGCCCGTCCGCCGCCGAAACCGAGAGAATGCGGCCCGGTTCCACCGGCTGCACCACCTTGACGCGGCCGGTGGGCTGGATCTTGCCAGTGGCGATCGCCACCACGTCCACCCGTCCGATCCAGCTCCACACCAGGGCGATGGCGGCCAGGGCGCAGATCGACACCAGCATGGCGAGGCGCACCGGGGAGGGGGGCGTGTCCAGGATCTCAAGGGCCGCCGGCAGGAATTCGCGATCCACCGGGGCCCGGCGATCACCCTTGGGCGCTGGCGCGCCGGTCGCCGGGGCGGGCGGGGGGGACGGCGGGTGGGGTTCGGTGCTCATGCCTCGGGCCTCGCCGTCTGCATCGCCCACAGGCGGGCATAGAGCCCGTTGGGGCGCGCCAGAAGCTGATCGTGGGTGCCGGCTTCGACGATTCGTCCGTCCACCATGCCGATGATGCGGTTGCAGTCGCGCACGGCGGCGAGGCGGTGGGCGATGATGATCACGGTGCGGCCTTTCGCGATCTGGCGCATGTTGGCCTGGATCACCCGCTCGCTCTCGTAGTCGAGGGCGGATGTGGCTTCGTCGAAGATCAGGATCGGCGGATTGGTGGCGAGCGCCCGGGCGATGGCGATGCGCTGGCGCTGGCCGCCGGAGAGGTTGGCGCCGCGCTCCTCGATCAGGGTGTCGTAGCCTTCCGGCAGCTGCGAGATGAAGCTGTCGGCCCCGGCGAGGCGCGCCACCGCCATCACCCGGGCGCGCGGCATGGCGGGATCAGAGATGGCGATGTTCTCATGGATGGTGCGGTTGAACAGCAGGTTCTCCTGCAGCACCACGCCGGTATGGCGGCGCAGCCAGGCCGGGTCCACCTGCGACAGGTCCGCCCCGTCGAGCAGCACCTGTCCCTCGTTGGGAATGTAGAAGCGCTGGATCAGCTTGGTGAGGGTGGACTTACCCGAGCCGGACGGGCCGACGATGCCGATCACCTCGCCGGGACGAATGCCGAGCGAGATCTGTTTCAGCACGTCCGGGGAGCCCGGGCGGTAGCGGAACGTCACGTTGCGGAATTCGATCTGGCCCCGTGGCGGAGGTGGGGCGGACCGGGTGCGCGGCATGCGTTCCGCCGGAGCGTTGAGGATGTCGCCGAGCCGCTCCACGGAGATCTGGACCTGCTGGAAATCCTGGAAGATCTGGGACAGCCGGAGCACCGGCTGGGCCACCTGTCCGGCGATCATGTTGAAGGCGATGAGCTGGCCCACGGTCAGCTCGCCGTCGATGACCGCCCGCGCGCCGAAATAAAGGATCAGCGCGGTGGACAGCTTGGAGACGTATTGAATGGAGTTCTGGCCCAGCGCGGCGAGCTGGGTAGCCTGGAACGAGGTCTTCACATAGGCCGCGAGGCGCTCTTCCCACTCGCGCTGGACGATGGGTTCCACCGCCGCCGCCTTCACCGTCTGCGCGCCGACCACGGTTTCCACCAGGAATTGCTGGCTCAGGGCGCCACGGTCGAACTTCTCCTTGATCCGGTCGCGCAGCACCGGGCGGATGGCGAAGCTGATGAGGAGGTAGACCGGGATGGTCAGCAGCACGATCAGCGTCAGCCAGACGGAATAGGCGAGCAGCACGCCGATGAAGATGAAGGTGAACAGGAAGTCGAGGACGGAGAACAGGCCCTGCCCGGTGAGGAAGGCGCGAATGGTTTCAAGCTCGCGCACCCGGGCCACCGTCTGTCCGGCGGAACGGGTCTCGAAATAGCTGATGGGCAGCCGCATGAGATGGGCGAACAGGCGCTGGCCCAATTCCACGTCGATGCGGTTGGTGGTGTGCGCCAGGGCATAGGTGCGTAGGTGCTGCAGCACCACGTCGAAGGCGCCGATGATCACGAGCCCCACCACCAGCACCATGAGGGTGGAAACGCTCTGATGGGCAAGCACCTTGTCCACCACCACCTGGAAGAACAGGGGGGTCACCAGCGCGAACAGCTGGATGAACAGGGACGCCAGCATCACATGCCCGAGCGGCCGGCGGTAGCGCCAGATCGAGGGCAGGAACCATTTGAAGCTGAAGGAAGCCTGGTCCCCGCCGGGGCCCAGGAAGCGGCGGGTGATGCGCAGGGCCACCGGCTCCAGGCCGGCGGCGAGGGTCTCCGCGTCCTGGGCGTTTTCCTGGCGGGTCACCGGGTCGATGATGCGATAGCGCCCGTCCGGCAGCCGTCCGCCGAACACGCGGAAGGCGCCGTCCCGGGTGCACACGATGGATGGAGCGGGCAGGCCGTCGAGACCGGAGGGAAGCTTGAGGGTGCCCACGGAGGCCTTCAGCCCCAGCATGCGCGCCGCGCGCACCACATGGTCGCGGGTGGCTGTGGTGGCGCTGTCGAGCGCCAGGTCGCGGCGCAAGGCCTGCGGGTCCGACGGAATGTGAAAATAGGCGGCGATGCCGCTCAGGGCAATGAGGCCACCATCCGCGACGGCGGGCGATTCGTCGGGGCCCGGAGGGGCTTCGGCATTCATCGAACGACGCCTTTCAAGTCGGATCGAACGGCGACCAAGCGCGGCTCGCGGTCAGTCATGCCGTATCGCCGGGAGCCACGGGGGCGCGCGGCTTCTCGCTGTTCTTTGGTTCCATGCTGCCGTGACATGCGGCCCGCCCTCCAAAGCCCCTGAGTCTGGCACTGGCCGGTATCCTGAGCGTATCGGGCATGGAGGATCTGGCGCGACTCCCGGGGACGTCATGCCACGGTGGTTGTACCGATGTCCACCGCTACCCCTGCGCTGGCCTGGGGGGCTGCGCAGCGCCATCCTCCCGCGGCGCCGGCTCCAGCATCCGGTAGCGGCCACGGTAATAGAGGAGCGGCGCCTCCTCGCCCTCCGCGTGCATGTGCACCACGCGGCCGACGAAGATCACATGGTCGCCGCCGTCGTAATGGGCGTAGGGCACGCATTCGAAGCAGGCGTGGGCGGGCAGCAGGCGCGGCGCGCCGCTTGGCCCGTGCTCCCACCGGGTGGCGGCGAACTTGTCCTCTCCCGCCTTGGCGAAGCGGTTGGACACCTCCTGCTGATGCTCCAGCAGGATGTTCACGGAATAGGCTTTCACCTGTTCCAGGCGCGGCAGCGAATGGAGCGAGCGCGCCATGCAGAACAGGACGAGGGGCGGGTCGAGGGAGACCGCGGAAAAGGAATTCACGGTGACGCCCATGAGCCCTTCGTCGTCGCCGGCCATCACCACGGCGATGCCGGTGGCGAAGCGGCCCATGGCGTTGCGCAGGGCGCGCGGGTCGAAACGGGCGTCGAGGTCAATGCTGGTCATGATGAAAGGCTCGGTGCGGCATGAACGGTGCTTATCCCAGCACCCTGCCCGCTCCTATAGCTCTTTTTGCGGCGCGGTGTCCGCGACTTCCCCCGCGGGCGGGATCGGTCTAAAGGCATCGGCCCATGGCGTACGCTGTCAAAGAGATGTTCACGACCCTCCAGGGCGAGGGGGCGCAGGCGGGCCGCGTGGCGGTGTTCTGCCGCTTTTCCGGCTGCAATCTGTGGTCCGGCCGTGAGGCGGATCGGGAGGGGGCGGCGTGCCGCTTCTGCGATACGGACTTCGTCGGAATGGACGGGGTTGGCGGCGGCCGCTTCGAGACGGCGCGGGCGCTGGCGGACACCCTGGCGGCGGCCTGGGGGCCGGGGCTGGAGCGCCGCTTCGTTGTCTTCACCGGCGGCGAGCCGTTGTTGCAGCTCGATGCGGCGTTGATTGCAGCGACCCATGCCCATGGCTTTGAGATCGCCGTGGAAACCAACGGCACCCTCGCGGCACCGGACGGCATCGACTGGATCTGCGTGAGCCCCAAGGCCGGCGTTCCTGTGGTGCAGGACCATGGCAACGAGCTGAAGCTGGTGTTTCCGCAATCCGGGCTTGGACCGGACGCGGTCGCGGGGCTCGATTTCACCCATTTCTTCCTGCAACCCATGGATGGGCCGGAGCGGTTGGCCCACACCCGGGCGGCGGTCGCTTACTGCCTCGCGCATCCGCGATGGCGCCTTTCCCTTCAGTCCCATAAGATGATCGGCATTCCATGACCGAAACCGCGCGCAAGATGCGCATTACCCAAGGCTTTGCCTTCGAGGCCGCCCATTTCCTGCCACGCGTTCCCGAGACGCACCGCTGCCGGCGCATGCACGGCCACTCCTATCGTGTGGAGCTGACCCTTGAAGGGGAGGTCGACCTGCATACCGGCTTCGTGGCGGATTTCTTCGACATCGAGGCGGTGTTCGCGCCGCTTCTGGCGCAGCTCGACCACTATTGTCTCAATGACGTGGCGGGACTGGAAAACCCCACCGCCGAGAATATCGCTGTCTGGATCTGGACCCGGGTGAAGCCGGCCTTGCCGCAGCTCGCCAGCGTGCGGGTGTTCGAAACCCCCCTGTCGTCCGCCGAGTATTGCGGGGCCTGAGGCCTGGGTGCTTCACATCCGCCGGGCAATGTCGGCGTCCCGGTCATGGACGTCGCGGTCGGGGATGGCCGCTGCGGCCGCCCGCAGGGTGGGCAAGATGTCTTCGACACGGGTGGCGGTGAGGATCGTCATCGGCAGGTCGCGGGGCAGAAAGCCGGCGTTCCCCATGTGCGCGATCAGCGCCAGGAAGGGATCCCAGAAGCCTTTGAAATTGGCCAGCAGGATCGGCTTGCGATGCTGTCCCAGCTGGGCCCAGGTGATCTGCTCCACCAATTCTTCCAGCGTGCCGATGCCGCCCGGCAAAGCGACGAACGCGTCGGCCTGCTCGAACATCAGTCGCTTGCGCTCATGCATGTCGGCGACTTCGATCATCTCCGCCTGGTGCCGGAAGGCGCGTTCCGCCTTCACCAGGAAAGTGGGGATGATGCCCGTCACGGCGCCGCCGCCCAAGGCCGCGGCGGTCGCGACCTCCCCCATCAATCCCACGCCGCCGCCGCCGTAGACCAGGCGGATTCCCTCCCCAGCCAGCATCTGGCCGAAGCGCCGCGCGCCGTCGGTAAAGACGGGATCGGCGCCGCGCGAGGAGCCGCAATAGACGCAGATGCTATCAATTCGTGCCATGACCCTGCTTCATGCCGCGGGCGCCGGCGCCTGACCGGTGCCCCGTGAATGTCATCGTGACGCGCCGTGCGCCCGGGCTGCCATCCGCGCGCTCCGGTCCACGTGCGTGGCTCCGGCATTCGCGGGCCGCCCGTGGTGGCCGCAGCGGGTGCGTCGCGCGAGCGATGCTAGCACCGTTCGCGCGGCGCGGGGCACCCTCGCCGGCGGCCGCGACGACCGCGTGACACGCGTCTTGAAATGGTCATTGTCATCGTCTATCGCCGATAAACGATGATGACCTCTCCCGATGCTGCCTCCGGTGACGCTGAGGACGCCACAACCGCGGCCCTGGATGCCCTGGCCGATCGCCTGCGCGCCTTGGCGCACCCGGCGCGCCTTGTGGTGCTGCAGCGGCTGGCGCGTGCCAATCGTTGTGTTTGCGGAGAGATCGTGCGCGGTCTGCCGTTGGCGCAATCCACCGTGTCCCAGCACCTGAAGGTTCTGGGCGAGGCGGGGCTCATCTGCAGTCGCGCGGAGGGTACGCGCACCAGTTATTGCCTCGACCGCGCGGCGCTCGTCGCGTTGCGGGCCGAGATCGATGCCGTGTTCGATGTGCTGCTCGCAGAGGGGCCCCTCGACACACCGGCGGAAGGCTAGGTTCCATGTCTGACAGGTCCAACGAGAACGCCCCCGGCGCCCCCGCCGGCGGACGTCCTGCATCCGGCGTCATGGGGGAGCGCATGTTTGGCACGCTGTCGCGGCTGTGGCCTTATCTGTGGCCGCAGGACCGGGCCGATCTGCGCGCGCGGGTCATCGTCACCCTGGTGCTGCTGTTCGGCTCCAAGGGCGCGACCATGGTCGTGCCGTTCGTGTTCAAATGGGCGACCGACGCCCTCAGCGCCGAGGCCAACGGCACTCCGGTCCCGTCCGGATGGGCCTATGTGCTGGCCGCCCCGGTGGCGTTGACCCTGGCCTATGGCCTTGCCCGCATCGTCATGGCCGCCGTCACCCAGCTGCGCGACGGCATCTATGCCAAGGTGGCGCTGCATGCGGTGCGCAAGCTGGCCATCGCCACCTTCCGGCACATGCATGACCTGTCGCTGCGCTTCCACCTGGAGCGCAAGACCGGCGGCCTGACGCGGGTTCTGGAACGGGCGCGCAATGGCATCGAAACTATCGTGCGCATGCTGGTGCTGCAGCTGGCGCCGACCATCGTCGAGCTGGTGATGGTGCTCGGCGTGCTGCTGTTCGCCTTCGACTGGCGCTATGTGGTGGTGGTGACGCTGACCATCGCCGCCTACGGCCTGTTCACCTACCGCGCCAGCGAGTGGCGCCTTGCCATCCGCAAGGAGATGAACGACAGCGACACCGAGGCCAATACCAAGGCGGTCGACAGCCTGCTCAATTACGAGACGGTGAAATATTTCGGCGCCGAGCGCTGGGAAAATGCCCGGTACGACCGCTCCATGGCGCGCTACGAGACCGCCACCATCCACACCTACACTTCGCTTGCCTGGCTCAACGCCGGGCAGGCGGTGATTTATTCGATCGGCCTCGCCATCGTCATGGTCATGTGCGTCTACGATATCCGTGCGGGGCGGCAGACGGTGGGCTCGTTCGTCATGGTCAACGCCATGATGATCCAGCTTTACGTGCCGTTGAATTTTCTTGGCTTCATCTATCGCGAGATCAAGCAAGCCCTGTTGGACATCGAGTCGATGTTTGCCGTGCTGGCGCGCGATCCCGAGATCAAGGACCGGCCCGGGGCGCTGGACCTGGTGGTGTCCGGCGGCACGGTGCGGTTCGAAGACGTGCGCTTTTCCTATGAGGGCGACCGCGAGATCCTGAAGGGCGTGTCGTTCGAGGTGCCGGCCGGGCGAACGCTGGCCATCGTCGGCTCCTCCGGGGCCGGCAAGAGCACGCTGTCGCGTCTGCTGTTCCGCTTTTACGATGTCTCGTCCGGCCGCATCCTGATCGACGGGCAGGACATTCGCACCGTGACCCAGTCCTCGCTGCGCGCGGCCATCGGCATGGTGCCGCAGGATACCGTCCTGTTCAACGACACCATCGCCTACAACATCCGCTACGGTCGCCAGGATGCCAGCGAGGCCGAGGTGGAAGAGGCGGCGCGGCGCGCCCGGATCGACGATTTCATCAGGTCCACCCCCAAAGGCTACCGGACCGAGGTGGGCGAGCGCGGTCTGAAACTGTCCGGCGGCGAGAAGCAGCGCGTGGCCATCGCGCGCACCCTGCTCAAGGCGCCGCCGATCCTCGTGCTGGACGAGGCCACCTCTGCCCTCGACAGCCACACCGAGCGCGATATCCAGGAGGCGCTGGACAAGGTGTCCGAAGGGCGCACCACCCTGGTCATCGCCCACCGCCTGTCCACCGTGGTGAGCGCCGACGAGATCCTGGTGATGGCGAACGGACGAGTGGCCGAGCGCGGCAGCCATGCCGCGCTGCTGGCCCGGGGCGGCCTTTATGCGGACCTCTGGCGCCGCCAGCAGGAATCCGAACCCGCGACGCCGGCCATGGAGGACGATTCCGAGCCGACGGAGGCGGATGCACAAAGCCTCAGCCCTGCGCGGATGGAGGACGCCGAGGAAGACTATCGCGACAACGCGTCCCGCGCGGTGGGCTGAGGCCTCAGCCTTCGCGCGCGACCCGGCTCAGGGCTTGGCCACCATCCAGGCGCCGCTCATCAGGCCGTCGCCGGTGGCATCACCGGGCTTCTGGTCCTTCGACCAGCTGTAGAGCGGCTTGCCCTTGTAGGCCCATTGGCTGGAGCCGTCGTCGCGGGTGACGAGGGTCCAGGCCCCCATGGCCTTGGCGCCGGCGGCGGCCTTCAGGGGCGGCCAGTTGGTGGCGCAAGGCCCGGTGCAGGCGGATTTGCCGGGTTCGTCCTTGGCGAAGACATACAGGGTCATGCCGGCGGGATTGACCAGGGCCTTGCCCTTGGCGGTCTCGGCCACGCTGGCGGGATCGGCGACGGCCGACAGGGTGCCGAGGGCCAGCAGCAAGGCAGCCGCTGCGGGGCGAAGAAGCGATGGGCGCATGGCGTCACCTCCGAAAGGGGCGCCGGGTTCCCGCCGGACGCCGGAACGCGCGTGCTCGCGTCCCGCTGCTGAACGCCCCGCCGCCTCCGGCGTTCCCGCCCGCCCTGTCACGCCCGTGTGACCCACATTACCGAACCGTAATTCCCGGGCCAGGGAACCGTAAGGCACGGGCCGCTAGTTTCACTCTCCAACCTGCAGATGACGCAGGGCACCAATTGCCAAGACGAGGCCCGATCGCATGACCCGCACTGACAAGACCCCCTCCGTGACCAAGCGTCGCCGCCAGGCCCTGCTGGCCGGCGTGTTCGGCCTCGCGGTCGCCGGCATGGTGGCCGGCGAGCTGCTGCCGGGCACCGCGACCCCCGCCCTCGCTCAGATCACCACCAGCCAGCCCGCAGGCACGTTCTCCTTCGCCGACATCGTCGAGAAGGTGAGCCCCGCGGTCGTCTCCGTGAAGGTCAAGAAGGACGGTGGTGACAAGGTGGCCATGAACGACGGCGAAGGTCTCGGCGGCGGCAACATTCCGCCCCAGATCGAGCAGTTCATGAAGCGCTTCGGCTTCGGCGACGGCCAGGGCCCGATGGGTCCGATGGGTCCGCGCGGCCCGAAGGGCGGTCCCCGCGGCGAGCGTCCGGTGGTGGGCCAGGGGTCTGGCTTCATCATCTCCGCCGACGGCTACGTGGTGACCAACAACCACGTGGTGGACGGCGCCGACGAGGTGGATGTGACCACCACCGACGGCAAGGAGCATGTGGCCAAGGTGATCGGCACCGATCCGCGCACCGACGTGGCGCTGCTGAAGATCGCCGACGCCAAGGACCTGCCCTGGGTGAAGCTCGCCGACAGCGCCCCGCGCGTGGGTGACTGGGTGATCGCGGTGGGCAACCCGTTCGGCCTCGGCGGAACGGTGACTGCCGGCATCGTCTCCGCGCGTGGCCGCGACATCGGCTCGGGTCCTTATGACGACTTCATCCAGATCGATGCCCCCATCAACCGGGGCAACTCCGGTGGCCCGACCTTCTCGCTGAACGGCGAGGTGATTGGCATGAACACCGCCATCGTCTCGCCTTCGGGCGGCAACGTGGGCATTGCCTTCGCCATCCCGTCGGAGACCGTCAAGCAGGTGGTGAACCAGCTGCGCGACAGCGGCTCGGTGGCCCGCGGCTACATCGGCGTGCAGATCCAGCCGGTGACCGAGGAACTGGCTTCCGGCCTCGGCATCAAGGAGACCGAGGGCGCCCTGGTGGCCCAGGTGCAGCCGAACACCCCCGGTGCCAAGGCCGGGCTCAAGGCTGGCGACGTGATCGTCAAGATCAACGGCGAGGCGATCAAGGACGCGCGTGACCTCACCCGCAAGGTGGGCATGATGAAGCCGGGCACCGAGGTCCAGCTCGCGGTGATCCGCGATGCCAAGCCGACCACCGTGGCGGTGAAGCTCGACCAGCTCCCCAACGAGCAGGTCGCCCGCGCCGACAAGGGGGACGAGGACGCGGCCGGCAAGGATCTGCCGCGCCTCGGCCTGCAGCTGGCGCCTGCCAAGGGCGTGGACGGCGCCGGTGGCGAGGGCGTGGTGGTGACCGGGGTGGACCCGAACGGGCCTGCCGCCGCCCGCGGCTTCCGCACCGGCGACGTGATCCTGAAGGTGGGCGACAAGACCGTCACCACCCCCAAGGATGTGCGCGATGGTCTTGCCGCCGCCAAGGCGGAGAACCGCAAGGCCGTGCTTATCCAGGTGAAGAGCGAGCAGGGCGTGCGCTTCGTCGCCATCAGCCTTGAGGGCAAGGCCAAGGGTTGATCCCGGGCTGACTGAACGATCGACCTTCCGAGGTCCCGGGCCGGCTGAGCCGGTCCGGTTGGAGCCGATCGGCGGGGCCCGCCCCCCCGCTCCGCCGGTCGGATCATTTTCGGAGCCGGGACCGCTCATTCCCGTCGCCGTCCGGGCGGGCTCGGCTTCAGCGGCGCGGAAAGCTCCAGAGGGCTTTCCGCGCTTTCCTTTTGGCGGGTCCGCCGGCGCCCTCCGCGCGGCGCGGCGCCGGTTTCCCGCTCGCTCAGCGGGGAGCGGCTGGAGGGAGAGAAGCCCGCCGGGGCGGTGCTCCGCCCGACATGGCGTTTCAAGGTTTTTCGTGATCCGGGTCGGATGACGCGCGGGCGCCAGTGAGACGGGCGCGCGATCCCGCCGGCGCCGGTACCCTTTTCGCTCGAAATCGCTCTAGAGTGACATGAACGCGAATCTCGATCCGGATGCACTCACCATCATGCGCCTCCTCCTTGTCGAGGACGACCGCGACGCCGCTGACTATCTGCGCAAGGCCTTCCGCGAGGCGGGCCATGTGGTGGACCACGCCGCCGACGGCGAGGAGGGATTGGCGCTCGCCATCGACGGCAAATACGACGTTTTGATCGTGGACCGCATGCTGCCGCTGCGCGATGGCCTGTCGGTGGTGGCGGAGTTGCGCGGGCGCGGCCACGCGACGCCGGTGCTCATCCTGTCCGCGCTGGGGCAGGTGGACGACCGGGTGCAGGGGCTGAGGGCCGGCGGCGACGACTACCTGCCCAAGCCCTATGCCTTCACCGAGCTGCTGGCGCGCGTGGAAGCGCTGGCCCGGCGGGGCGGGCCGCAGGCCACCGACACCGTCTACAAGGTGGCCGACCTGGAACTGGACCGGCTCGCCCATCGCGTCACCCGTGGAGGCAAGGAAATCCCCTTGCAGCCGCGGGAGTTTCGCCTGTTGGAATATCTCATGCGCCATGCCGGCCAGGTGGTGACCCGCACCATGCTGCTGGAAAACGTCTGGGACTATCATTTCGACCCGCAGACCAACGTCATCGACGTGCATGTGTCGCGGCTGCGCTCCAAGGTCGACAAGGGCTTCGACGTGCCGCTGATCCATACCGTGCGCGGCGCCGGCTACATGGTGCGGGCCGGTGCGGCATGAGGGAGCGGGGCGCGGGTCTCCGGCGTCTTCGGGCGCGGGGGCGGCGATGAGGGGCGTCCGGCATCTCGCGCGCCTGGTGCGGACCACCGCCTTCAAGCTGCTGGCGGCCTATCTGGCTGTGTTTGCCATCTTCGCGGTGTCGGTCATCGGCTATACCGCCTGGCACACCCGTGAGCTGATCCAGAATCAGGTGGCGGACGACCTCGATCGCGAGGTGCGCTTCCTGTCGGATCAATATCGCAGCGGCGGCATCCAGCGGCTGGTCTATGTCATCGATCGGCGCTCCCGGCGGCCGGGCTCGGCCCTCTACATGCTGGCGAACTTCCAGGGCGAGGTGCTCGCCACCAATGTGGCCGACCTGTCCCTGGGCCTTCTCAACGAGGCCGGCACCCGCTTCGCCACCTACAACCGCAGTGACGACGGCGGTGCCAGCCGCAGCCATGTGGCGTTCGTGCAGGTCTTCATGCTGCCCGGCGGCTACCGGCTGCTGGTCGGGCGCGACATCGAGGAGCGCGATACGCTGCGCGACCTGGTGGCGCGGCCGGCCCAGGGGGCGGTGGTGCTCATCGTGGTGCTGGGGCTGGCCGGTGGCGTGTTCGTGACGCGCCGGGTGTTGAAGCGCATCGATGCCATGACCGCCACCACCGAAACCATCATGGCGGGTGACCTGTCCGGCCGGCTCGCCGTGGCTGGCACCGGGGACGAGTTCGACCGCCTCGCCCATTCGCTCAACGCCATGCTCGAGCGCATCGAGGCGCTCATGCTGGGGTTGAAGGAGGTTTCCGACAATATCGCCCATGACCTCAAGACCCCTCTGACCCGGCTGCGCAACCGCGCCGAGGAGGCGCTGCGCACCGCCCGCACCGATGATGACTGGCGCGCGGCGCTGGAGACCACCATCGAGGAAAGCGACGGGCTCATCCGCACCTTCAACGCCTTGCTGATGATCGCCCGGGCGGAGGCAGGGCAGGCGCGGGACAGCATGACCGAGGTCGACCTTTCGGATATCGCCGCGAATGTCTCCGAGCTCTATGAGCCGCTGGCGGACGAGCAGGGGCTCGACCTCACGGTGGCGCTGGAGCCGGTGACGGTGCATGGGGTCCGCGAGCTGCTGGCCCAGGCGCTCTCCAATCTTCTCGACAATGCCATCAAGTATGGTGCGCCGGCCGATGGCGTGCGTGGGCGCATCGCGGTCACCCTGGTACGCGACGACACCGCGGCGGTGCTGCGGGTCGCCGATTCCGGTCCGGGCATCGCCGCCGCCGACAGGGAGCGGGTGGTCGAGCGCTTCGTGAGGCTGGAGGCCAGCCGCACCCGGCCGGGGTCGGGGCTCGGCCTGTCCCTCGTGGCGGCGGTGGCGCGCCTGCATGGTGGCGAATTGAGCTTTGCCGACAACGGGCCGGGCCTCGTCGTGACCTTGCGCCTGCCTGCGCAGCCGCTCCGGCCCGGCCTCGGCGGGGGATCCGAGATGGCCAGCGGGCGTTAACCTTTGTCGGCCAGAAGGGGCATTGTCACCGTTCGAAGCGGCGGGCTTGCCGCGACGGCGTTCCCGCGTCCTTATGTGGGGCTTGCACATTGTGCGCCCCCGTGCCTTTAGGTCAGTCCATGCGCGCGCCCCAAGCCCCGGACCACGTATCGGATTCCTCTACGGAGCCAGCTCTCGCCGTCATGATGCGGGAGGCGCCCGTGGTTCACGACGCGGCTGCGGCTGCGGCCCGGCTGTCGCATGCCCTGGAGAAGCTGGCGCCGGCGGAACGGGAGAGCCTTGAGGCCCTGTTCGTTGCCGGTCCGGCGGCGCGGGCGGCTGTGCTGGGCGTCGCGGAGGGCTCGCCCTTCCTGCTGGAACTGATCCGTTCCGAGCCGGCGCGGCTGCTGCGCATCCTGGGGCACGGTCCCTGCGGGCACCTTGACCGGCTGATCGACGCGTGCGCCGAGACCTGCCTCGCCGCCACCGACGAGGCGGTGGTGATGCGGGCGCTGCGGCGGCTGCGCAGCGAAGCGGCGCTCCTGATCGCGCTGGCCGACATCGGCGGGGTGTTCGACCTCGTCGATGTGACTGCGGCCTTGAGCGACGTGGCGGATGCGGCGGTGCGGGGCGCCCTCGACTTCCTTCTGGCCGATGCCGCCCGGGCCGGGCGTCTCACGCCGCAGGATCCGGCGCAGCCGGCCATCGGCTCCGGCCTCGCGGTCATCGCCATGGGCAAGCACGGCGCCCGCGAACTCAATTACTCCAGCGACATCGACCTGATCGTCGTCTACGACCGCGACCGGGCGCCGGTCGCCGCTGATGTCGCGGTTTCCCCGTTTTTCGTGAAGATCACCAAGGGTTTGGTGCGGATGCTCCAGGAGCGCACCGGCGACGGCTATGTGCTGCGCGTCGACCTGCGCCTGAGGCCCGATCCCGGCTCAACCCAGGTCGCGCTCTCCATCAACGCGGCGTTGGATTATTACGAGCGCGAAGGGGCGACCTGGGAGCGCGCTGCCTACATCAAGGCGCGTCCGGTGGCCGGCGATCTCGATCTCGGCCGGCGCTACCTCACCGAGTTGCTGCCGTTCGTGTGGCGGCGGGTGCTGGATTTTCAGGCCATCTCCGATGTCCATGCCATGAAGCGGGAGATCCACGCCTTCCGCGGCCATGACGTGGTGGCGGTGGAAGGCCACAATGTGAAGCTCGGGCGTGGCGGCATTCGCGAGATTGAATTCTTCGCCCAGACCCAGCAGCTCATCGCCGGCGGGCGCGATCCTTTGCTGCGGACCTCGCGGACGCTGGAAGCGTTGCAGGCGCTCACCGAACATCGCTGGATCGCGCCCAAGGTGCGGGACGAACTGAGCGAGGCCTATCTGTTCCTGCGCCGGGTCGAGCACCGCATCCAGATGGTGGCGGACGCGCAGACCCATGAACTGCCGGACAGCCGCGAGGCCATGGAGGGCTTTGCCCGTTTCATGGGTTACGCTGACCGCGATGCCTTCGCCGCCGCTCTGGTGGATCGGCTGCAGCGCGTGCAGGGACATTATGCGCAACTGTTCGAAGATGCGCCGCCTCCGGCGGTGCTCGACGCGGAGCTCATCTTCCCACCCCATGAAAACGACCGGCCGACCCTGGCGGCGCTGGCGCGGCTGGGCTTTCGCGATCCCGCTGCGGCCAGCGGCATCGTGCGCGGCTGGCTGGCCGGCCGTCCCCGCGCGCTCAAGGGCGATACGGCGCGCCAGCACCTGGCCCGCATCGTGCCGCTGCTGCTGGAATCCCTCGCGCGCGGGGGCGACCCGGACGGCGCGCTGATCGCCGCCGACCGTTTCCTCACCGACCTGTCCGGCCCGCACCTGCTGGCGGCGCTCGATCGCCACCCCGATCTGGTGCGGCTGCTCGCCACCATTCTCACCGCCGCGCCGCGGCTGGGGGAAACGCTGGCGCGGCGGCCCTCCCTCGCCGACGCGCTGCTGGACCCGGCCTTCTTCGACGTGCTGCCGGACGAGCCCGGCCTCGAAGCGCATCTCAATGCCCTGTTGGACACCGCCGACACCGACGAGGAGCAGTTCGACCGCGCGCGGCGATTCCGCCAGGAACAGCACGTCCTCATCGGCGTGCGCATCGCCTCCGGCACTTTGCCGGCGGCGCGGGCGGGTGAGGCCTATGCCCGGCTGGCGGAGGTCATCATCCGGGCCCTGCATTGGCGCGTCTGGGCGCGGTTCGTGGAGGCACACGGCCGGATCGCGGGCGCGCGCACGGCGGTGCTCGCCATGGGCAAGCTCGGCGGCCGTGAGATGACGGCCGGGTCGGACCTGGACCTGATCGTGCTCTACGACTTCGCGACCGATGCCGATCCCACGTCCGACGGGGCGCGGCCGTTGCAGGGCGCGCAATATTTCGCCCGTTTCACCCAGCGCCTGGTCACGGCGCTGACCTCCCTGACCAACGCCGGCAAGCTTTATGACGTGGACCTGCGGCTGCGGCCGTCGGGCCGTTCCGGGCCGCTGGCGACCCGCCTTGCCTCCTTTGCCGCCTACCAGCGGGAGGAAGCGTGGGCTTGGGAGCACATGGCGCTGACCCGCGCCCGCGTCATCGCCGCCGATGCGGACTTTCGCGCCCGCGTGGAGGAAGTCATCTGCGGGGTCATGCGTCAACCGCGGGACCGGCGGTCGCTGGCCCGCGATATCCTGGACATGCGCCGCGCCATCGCCGCCGAGAAGGGTGAAGGCGATAAGTGGAACCTCAAGCATGCCGCCGGCGGGCAGGTGGATGTCGAGTTCCTGGCACAATACCTCGTGCTGGCCCATGCGCACGAGCATCCGGAAATCGTCGATTCGGCCACCGCCCGCATCCTGGCCCATGCCCAGCGGCTGGGCCTGCTCGAAGCGGCTGATGCGGATGTGCTCATCCGCGCCTGCCGGCTGTACCAGGACATGACGCAGGTGCTGCGGCTTTCGGTGGACGCCCACGTGGTGCCGGCGGACGCGAGCCCCGCGCTCAAGGCCCTGCTGGCGCGCGCCGGCGAGATGCCGGACTTCGCGACCCTGGAGGCCGATCTCACGGACACCCAGGAGAAGGTGCGCGATGTCTTCACGCGCATCCTGGAGGCGGGGGCGGCCTGACGCCGGGACCCCACGCCCGGCGGGGTGCGGCGGTTGGCGCGTGCGCGCCCTGGGCGCCACGGGTTGCCCTGCGTGCGTATCTGCCTCTATGCTATTCCGTAGCGGAATGTTGACTTGTGTCAAGTCATGCGCCCGATGTGGCGCGTCATGTCGACTTCCTTCTTTCGCCCGGAGGAGTTGGTGCCGTGAACGGCGTAAATGAGGGCAGCGATTCCAAGGCTCATTTGGTGCATGATGTCGAAGGGATCGACTGGCATGCCTTGCCTCATTCGACGGTCTTCAGCACGCTGAGCACATCCGCGACGGGGATTTCAAGCGATGAAGCCCGGCGGCGACTTGCCCTTCACGGCGACAACGCGCTGCCGGAGGTCGCCGCGCCGCACCCGGTTTTCCGTTTTCTGGCGCAGTTCAACAATGCGCTCATCTATTTCCTGCTGGCGGCTGCGGTGGCCGCGCTGGTCCTGGGCCATGGCGTCGACGCTTTCGTGATCGTCGCGGTGGTGACGGTCAACGCGGTGGTCGGCTTCATCCAGGAAGGCAAGGCCGAGCAGGCCCTCAACGCGATTCGCAACATGATCTCGCCCCATGCCGCCGTGATCCGCGACGGCACGCGCACCTCCATTCCAGTGAAGGAGGTGGTGCCGGGAGATGTGGTGATGGTGGAGGCGGGAGATCGCGTGCCCGCCGACCTGCGGCTGGTCCGGGCCCGCAATCTGCTGGTGGACGAGGCCATGCTGACCGGGGAATCGGTGACAGCCGAGAAGGACGAGGGCCCGGTCGCCATCGACGCGCCGCTGGGGGATCGCACCTCCATGGCCTTCTCCGGCACGCTGGTGGCGGCGGGGCAGGGGATGGGGGTGGCGGTGGCGACCGGCGGCAAGACCCAGATCGGCCGCATCAGCACGTTGATGTCCACGGTGCAGCCCCTGACCACGCCGCTGCTGCGGCAGATCAACAGCTTCGGCACCGGCTTCACCGTCGTTGCCTTCGTGGTGTCGGCGGCGCTCTTCGCCTTTGCCGTGCTGGTGAGGTCCCATGACTGGGTCGAGGCGCTGATTGCTGTTGTGGCGCTCGCCGTTGGCGCGATACCCGAGGGGTTGCCGGCGGTCATCACCATCACGCTCGCCATCGGCGTGCGGCGCATGGCGGCGCGCAACGCGGTCATCCGCCGGCTGCCGGCGGTGGAGACCCTGGGCGCCACCTCCATCATCTGCTCGGACAAGACCGGCACGCTCACCCGCAACGAGATGACCGCGCGCCGGCTCGTCACCGCCACCCATCGGCTGGAGGTGAGCGGATCGGGCTATGCGCCCGAGGGCGATTTCAAGGCGCTGGGTTCCGACGATGACGTGGCAGCCCTGGAGGCGGCCGAGGAACTGATCCGCTGTGGCGTCCTGTGCAATGACGCGACCCTGGCCGAGACTGGCGGTCTCTGGCGGGTGAATGGCGATCCGATGGAAGGAGCGTTGGTGACCCTGGCGCTGAAGGCGGGGCTCAACCCGGAGCATCTGCGCGCGGAATGGCGGCGGCACGATGAAGTCCCCTTCGACCCCCAGCACCGTTTCATGGCCAGCCGGCACGGTCATCCGCGAGGCGGAACGGTCCTGTTCGTGAAGGGCGCGCCGGAGGCGCTGCTCGCCCGCGCCCGGCTGCAGGCGGGCGCGGGCGGCCCGGAGCCGCTCGATGTGACATATTGGAACGGGCAGATCGCGATCGCGGCCCAGGCCGGCGAGCGGGTGCTTGGCTTCGCGGCGCGGGTGGCGAACACTCCGGCGGCGGAGGAGGGCACGGCTCTTCACATTGGCGATGTGGACGGATTGGTCTTTCTGGGTGTCGTCGGCTTCATCGATCCGCCCCGGCCGGAGGTCATCACGGCCATCGCGGAGTGTCGCGCGGCCGGCATCGCGGTCAAGATGATCACGGGCGACCATGCGGCCACCGCTGCGGCCATCGCAGCCCAGCTCGGCTTGGCTGCGCATCTCGAAACCGCCACTGGCGCTGATGTGGATGCGGCGTCAGATGCTGAATTGGCGGTGCTGGCGTCCCGCGTCAGCGTGTTCGCTCGTACCAGCCCGGAACACAAGCTGCGCATCGTGCGCGCGCTGCAATCCACTGGCGCGGTGGTGGCCATGACGGGGGACGGGGTGAACGACGCGCCCGCTCTCAAGCAGGCGGACGTGGGCGTCGCCATGGGCGTCAAAGGCACTGAGGCGGCCAAGGAGGCCTCCGAAATGGTGCTGCTGAACGACAATTTCGTCTCCATCGTCGCGGCCGTGCACGAGGGGCGGACGGTCTATGACAATGTGCGCAAGGTGATCGCCTGGACCTTGCCCACCAACGGCGGCGAGGTGCTCGCGGTCATCGCCGCCATCCTGTTCGGCTTCGTCATGCCCATGTCGGCGGCGCAGATCCTGTGGATCAACCTGATCCTCACCATCACGCTCGGGCTGGTCCTGGCGTTCGAGCCCTCCGAGCCGGGCGTGATGCGCCGGCCGCCACGCCGCGCGGATACGCCGTTGCTGACGCCGTTCCTGCTGTGGCGCGTGGTGTTCGTGTCGTTCCTGTTCACGGTGGGCACGCTGGGCATGTTCTTCCATTCCCTCGGCGAGGGACGGGACCTGGCCACGGCGCGCACGCTGGTGGTCAACACCATCGTGGTGCTGGAAATTTTCTATCTGTTCAACGTGCGTTTCACGCATGCGACCTCGTTCACGTTGCGGGGCGCGTTGGGCACGCCGGCGGTGCTGCTGGCGCTGGCGGCGGTGGTGGTGGCGCAACTGGCCTTCACTTTCCTGCCGATCATGCATGAGGTGTTCGGCACGCAACCGGTGACTGTCGTGGATGGATTGATCATTGTCGCCATCGGCGTGATCTTCATGGCCATACTTGAAGGGGAGAAAACGCTGTTGCGCCGGTTCGGCATCGTCGCGTGAGGCGTGCCGCGGGCGTGGGCGGAAATCTCAGGGAGTTCGACATGACGCATGAGGCCGAGCCGCATGGCACACGGCGCCCGATCCTGCTGGCCACCGATCTCAGCGCGCGCTGTGATCGGGCGATGGACCGCGCCGCGCGGCTGGCGGCCGAGTGGGGCACGGAGCTGGTGGTTTTGCACGTCCTGGACGAGAGCGCCGCGCGGTTGCCATGCGCGGCCGAACGGGAGCTCCCGTCATGGCAGCGGGGGCCGGAGCCCCTGGCGATTATGACGGAGGCCTTGAACCTCGACCTGGAAGGCGTTTCGGTGCCGGTCACCCCCATCGTCGAGGTCGGTGACATCGCCGATGTGATCCTGAAGACAGCGGACGCCCATGGCTGCGGCCTCATCGTTACGGCCGTGGCGCGGGATCTGCCGTTGGGCGGCTTCCTGCTCGGCGCGACGGTGGACAAAGTGCTGCGGCGGGCACGTGTGCCGGTGCTGGTGGTGCGCCAGCGCCCGCGCCACTCCTATGGCGGCATCGTGGTGGCGGCAGACGTGTCGCCGGCCTCACGGGCGGCGCTGCGCCAGACGGCGGCTTTTTTTCCGGACACCCCGTTCCACGTATTCCACGCCTTCGACCCGCCACTCGACGGTTTGCTGAGCGATCCGACCGAGTATCGTGCCGCGTTCGGCCAACTCGCCACGCAGGATTTGGAGGCATTCCTGGCCGATGCAGGCATCGGGCCTGGCCATGTCATCGACATCATGGTGGAGCGGGGCGACCCGGCGCAGCTGATCCAGCATTATGTGACCGCTTTTCGCGCCGACCTCGTGGTGGTGGGCACGGAGGGGCGCAGCGCATTGCTGGAGCTGCTGGTGGGTTCCACCGCCAAATCGGTGCTCGACGGGCTGGCCTGCGACGCGCTGGTGGTACCGGCGGCGGACCCGCTCCCCTGATCCGGGGAGCGATTTCCCCCGCGCCGTCGCCGGCGTGGGGGAGGGGCGGTTACTTCCGGCCGGGGGCCTTATCGCCCGCGCCTTTTCGTGCCGCAGGCTGGCGCGTGAAGGTGCCGAGGCCGTTCTCGTTGAAGAATTCGACCGTCATGGCGGAGGCGTGCTTGCCCTTCAGGGCGAAAGTGACCTCCGAGAGCGTGCCGGGTGGCGCGCTTTCTCCCATGGGCGCGAAGGTGAAGGTGTCGCCGCTCCAGTGGCCAAGGGTGGCTTCCACTGGCTTCGGCCCCACGCTGAGCACCAGCCGATCACCCAGCACACTCACGGTGGCTGTGCCGTAATAGGCGTTGGTGTAGGTTCCCGCGTAGGTCTCAAGCGATTTCGCGGGCTCCGGCTGGGCCGGGGCGGGTTGCCCGGCGAGGACCCCGAGCGGCTTGTAGAGCGGCGCGATCAGCGTGCCATAAGCGGCAAACCAATCGCGGGTGAGGGTGCCGAACTCGACCATGTCCATGAACTGCATGGCCAGCGCCTCGGGGGCGCCGAGCGGCTGCGCGTTGGTGAGCACCACGATGCCGAGCTTTTCCGAGGGCATCATGGAAAAGGTGGTGCTGGCGCCGAGCAGGAAGGCCCCCGAGTGGGCGACGATGATGCGGGCGGCGGGACTCACCGAGACGCCGAAGCCGTGGCCGTAGAAGCCGGGCCGGGCCCAGGGCGTGGCCGAGGGCTCGGAGACGATCTGGGCGGTGATCGCCGGCAGCAGCGCTGCCGCGGGAGCGATCTCCTTGCCCTCGAAGGTGCCGTTGCCGAGCACGAAGGCAAGCCAGCGTCCCATGTCCCGCGCCGACGAACTCACCCCGCCAGCAGGCGACTGGGCGTCGGGCTGGCGCTGGTACTTGGCGACGAAGTTGCCATTTTCGCGCACGTGGGGCACGGCGCGGTTGGCCCTCTTGATGTAGTCGGCGAAGCGAGAGGAAGTCACGCTCATGCCGAGCGGCCGGTAGAGCACCTCGTCGGACAGGTCCGCCCAGTCCTTGCCGGCGGCGGTGGCGACGGCCTCCGCGCCGGCGGTGACGCCGAAGTTGGTATAGGCATAGGTCACGCGGAATGGGGCGAGGGGCAGCAGCCGCAGGCGTTCCAGGATCTGCCGACGATCGAACCCGAGGTCCTCCAGTTCGTCGCCTCCGTGATCCGGCAGGCCGGAACGGTGGGTGTAGAGGTCGGCGATGGTGACATGGTCGCTCACCCATGGGTCCTTGAGCGCGAACCACGGCATCAGCTTCTTCACCGGCGTATCCCAGGTGACCCTGCCCTGGCCCACCTCGTGCGCCACCACGCTGGCGCCGACCGCCTTGGACAGGGAGGCGATCTGGAACACGGTGTCGCCGTCGATGGCCGCGCTCTCGCCGACTTTGCGGACGCCGAAGCCCTTGAGATAGACCGTCTTGCCCTCATGCACGACCACGACCGCCAGGCCCGGCACGCCGGAGCGTTTCATGAGCGCGGTGGCGAAATCGTCGAGCTTGGCGATGGCGGCGTCGATCTGACCTTTGGGGATGCCAAGGGCCACCGTCTCGGGTGGTGGCAGCTTGGGGTCGATGGCCAGCCCATCGGCTCCCAGCGCGGCGCCGGTCGCCGCCAGGCCGCCAAGGCAGGCTCCGGCCAGCAGCAGGGCGCGCCATCGGGTGCGTCGCGCGAGGGGGCGGCGGCGCATGCGATGGCTTGGGGGAAGAGGCCGTGCAGGTGCGGTCATCGGGCGAGCCTGAAGTGTCGCGCGGCGGGAATGGATCACATGACCGCGGCGAGGTTGGGTGTCTCGTTGGAATTGGCGGCCCGCCCGTCCACCGGCAGGCGAACGATGACCGTGGTGCCGGCGCCCTCCGTGGAGCGGATGCGCATGGCGCCACCGTGCAGCTCGACCAGCGACTTGGCGATGGCGAGGCCGAGGCCCGAACCCTTGTGGGTCTTGGTGAACTGGCTTTCGACTTGCTCGAACGGCCGGCCGAGGCGGGCGAGCGCGTCCTTGGCGATGCCGATGCCGCTGTCGTCGATGGCCACCACCGCCGCGGATCCGTTGATCCGCGCGCGCACCGAGATTTCGCCGCCCTCGGGTGTGAACTTGACGGCGTTGGAAAGCAGGTTGAGCAGGATCTGCTTGAGCGCCCGCCGGTCGCCCTTGATGCGCAGATTTTCTCCGGCCGCGACCGTCATGGCGAGGCCCTTTTCGTTGCCTTTCACGGCGGTGACACGCATGGCGTCGGCGATGATCTCGTCGAGCGCGACGTCCTCGACCTCAAGTTGCATGCGGCCGGCCTCGATCTTCGACATGTCGAGGATGTCGTTGATCACGTCCAGGAGGTAGGTGCCGGAGCCTTTGATGTCGGAGCAATATTCGGCGTATTTCGCAGAGCCCAGCGGACCGAACATGCCGCTCTCCATGATCTCCGAGAAGCCGATGATGGCGTTGAGCGGAGTCCGGAGCTCGTGGCTCATGTTGGCGAGGAATTCGCTCTTGGCGCGGTTGGCGTCCTGGGCGTTGGTCTTCTCTTCCGAATACTTCTCCGCCAGCTCGGCGAGCTGCTGGGCCTGATGCTCCAGGGTCTGCTGCGATTTGCGCAGGTCCGCGACCAGCGCCATGAGGCGCTTCTCATTGTCCATGAGGCGCTCCTCGTGGCGCTTCATGGTGGTGATGTCGGTGCCCACCGACACATAGCCGCCGTCCTTGGTGCGCCGCTCGGCGATCTTGAGCCAGCGGCCGTTGGACAGCTGGGCCTCGAACGCCCGCGAGCCTTCCTCGGGCTTGTCCTCGGGCTTCAGCGGGGTGCGGGTGACGGGGTGGCGGCCCATGGAGGCGATCACCTCGAACGGCGTGCCGCCCTGGATTGCCTCGTCGGGCAGCTCGTGAAGCGACTGGAACTTGGAGTTGCAGAGCACCAGGCGGTTCCGGCTGTCCCACAGCACGAACGCTTCCGAGATGCTCTCGATGGCATCGCGCAGGCGCATGTCCGCGGTGTTGGTGCGCTCGGCCATGTGCTGAGCTTCGGTCACGTCCATGGCGATGCCGATCAGGTGAGGGCCGTCCTCGCCGCCCTGCTGCACCACCTCGGCGCGCATGCGCAGCCAGACGTAGTCGTTGCGCGCGGTGCGCATGCGAAACACGCGGTCCACCGCGGCGCCGGGACGATCCGCGAGCTCCTTCGCAAGCTCATAGAGATCGACATCGTCCGGATGCACCAGCTTGGCGATCTCGCCGAAGGAGATCAGCTCGTCCTTTCGCTCCAGCCCGAGAATCTCGAACATGGTGTCGGACCAGTACATGCGTCCCCGCGCCATGTCCCAGTCCCACATTCCGCAACGGCCGCGATTAAGCGCGGTGTCGATGCGCCGGCGCACGGTGTCGTAGATGTGATCCGCCTCGCGGGCCCGGCTCGCCTGCCAGTGGAAGGAGAAGCCGAGGATGAGCAGCACCGCGCCGGTGGTGGTGAAAAGGGTGACGGTGAGGGTGGTGGTGTCCGACCATGCGGCAAGCGCCTCGTCCATGGGTTGCACATAGACCACCTGGCCGAGCGGCGCCTTCAGGTTGCGTACGGTGGCGAGCATGGTCTCGCCGCCGCCGATGGGCACCTCCAGCACCCCGGCGCGCTCGGCGAAGATGACCAGGGGCTGGGCTGGGTCCATCAGGTCGGCGAGGGTCGCCGGCGCCCGCTCCATGCGCGGCGCGGTCGCGACGATGCGCCCTGCGGGGTCGGTCACATAGACACGGCGCCCGGCATCGGTGGCGCGGGGCGGCAGGCTGTCCGCCAGAGCCAGCGGGGCGCGGTCCAGCGCGCTGCCCATCTGCTGGGACAGGCCCTCGGCGGTGGCGAGGGCGAGCAAGGACAGATCGTCCTTGGCGTTCTCGATCACAGTGAGCCGGTGGCTGTGCACCTGCACAACCGCGCCCGCGCCGATGACGACGAGAAACGTGACGATAAGGGCAGGCACGATCCGCCGAAGGACCGGCTCTGCATCAAGCAGTCGCTGGTAGGCGGGGCGCGCGATCGACCTTGCCAGACCTCGAATGGCTTGGTCGCGCACGCCGACGCTCGCAGCGTTGGCGCGTGCCATCGCCGGTCTCCTCCGGGTCATTCGAAAGCCTTGAGCGGCCTAAGCGCAAGGCTTCCACGTCCTCGATCTGGAGGGACGTGCCGCATCTCTCCGAATCGTGACCATTGGAATCGAATCGGGGGTGATTTGTCCAGCGCCGCTGGCCTGTCAAGATATGAAAAATACCGCAGTGCGGCGGTAAGAATTGAGGGGTGCGAGTCGTTCGGAGGGCCGGCGGGGCGTTTGCCGGCGTCTGGGGAAAACGGGGACAAGTTGGCGGTCCCCCCGGGGGGCCTGCTGGGGTGAAACGGAACCTTGAGGCAGGAACAGGGGGAGGAAAATGAATTTTCTCTTCAGGAATATTACTTTATAAGCGGCGCTGCGAGACCGCAGGGGAGGACAGGACATGACGGATATCTGGTTCAAGACGGGTGAGGCCACGGTGCTTGCGGCGGACGGGCAGTTCACGGATGCCATGCCGGAGGTGCTGATCGGCTCGGTGCGCGGTCCCGTGGGGCAGGCCTTCGCCTCCATGATGGGGCAGGTGGTGGGGCACACCCGCATGTTCGTGGTGCGCGACCTGAACCAGCTCGTGCGCCCGGCCACCATGATGACGACGAAGGCGACCATCCATACCGCCGAGTATGTGGAGCTGCTGGGCGGCGTGGTGCAGGGCGCCATGGGCGACGCCATCGTGGATTGCGTGAGCGAGGGCGTCATCCCGAAGGATGCGGTGGACGAATTGGCCATCATCATCATGGTGTGGCTCGACCCGCGTTGCCCGGAGGATCCGAACCTGGACAAGGCGGACCTCTACCGGACCAATTACGAGGCCACCAAGCTCGCCATCGCCCGCGCCCTTAAGGGCGAACCGTCCATCGACGATCTGATCGCCAACCGCAAGAGCGTGAAGCACTACGCCCTGGAAGGGGTGGTGGAGTATTGAAACCGGGCGGCGGGTGGCGCCTCACGGCTCAAGGCGATCCACCCGCCGCACGAAGGCCTCCAGTGGTTCGCGCTCGGTGGCGAAGCCGTTTTCCGGGGCGTCCGGATCGGCGTGGCCCAGCGCCATGCCGCACACCAGCATCTGACTGTCGGGAATGGCCAGGCGGCGCGCGATCTCGTCGGCATGGTGGATGAAGGCCGCCTGCGCGCAGGTGTCGAGGCCGAACGCGCGGGCCGCCACCATGATGTTTTCCAGGAACATGCCGTAATCGAGCCACGAGCCCAGCTCCAGGTCGCGGTCGATGGTGAACAGGAGACCGACGGGGGCGTCGAAGAAGCAGAAATTGCGGGCGTGTTGCGCGGTCATTCGCGCGGTGTCCGACTTGGCGATGCCGAGCGCGTTGTAGAGATCCCACCCCACCTTGCGTCGTCGCGATACGTAGGGCGGGCGCCAGCGCTTGGGATAATAGGCATATGCGGGTGGCCCGGCCTCGCCCTCCATGGTCCGGGCCACCAGCGCGCGGCCGAGTTCTGCCAGCGGTTCCCCGGACAGGATCAGCACGTTCCACGGTTGCATGTTGGTGCCGCTGGGCGCGCGGGCGGCGAGCGCGACGATCGCGTCCACCACATCAGGCGCCACGGGTGTGGGCAGGAAGGCGCGCACCGAGCGACGGCTGCGGATCGCCTCGATGGCCGAGAGGGCGCCGGCATTCCCGGATGTCGGATCGGTGGCGAGCCGTGGCATGGTTTCGCGCGGGGGTGGGGTCGGAGCATCGGCATCGGCGCGCCGGTCGGCCATGGGCGTCCTCGCTTCGGTGGTGCGGCGACGCTCCGGCATGACGGGCGGCGCCCGCTGTGGGCGTCCGTCAGCATAGGCGCCTTTCGCCGGCGCGGCGACGGCTCAGGCCGCGGTGGTCGCTCCGGTGGCGCGGGTGAGGGTCTGCCGCTTGTGCCACCGGCCGAACACCTCGGCCAGAAAGTCGACGAACACGCGGACCTTGAGATCCAGCGTGGCGCGGGCCGGAAACAGGGCGACCGTCTCCAGCGGTTCGCGACGCTGCCACTCCGGCAGCACCACCTCCAGTTCGCCCAGTTCCACCCGCCGCAGGCTGAGGCAGCGCGACAACAAAACGATGCCGCTGCCGGCGATGGCCTGGCGGGTGGCCATGATGGCGTCGTTGGTGACCAGAGCGGGGTCGATCTTCAGCTCCACCCCGCCGTCTGGCCCCTCCAGCGCCCAGAGGATCTGGCCTGGGCCCGAGCGCAGCCCGATCAGCTGATGCCGGGCGAGGTCGCGCGGATGCTCCGGCCGCCCGAATTCATCGAGATAGGCGGGACTGGCCAGAAGATGGAGCGGCGACAGGCCGAGCCGCCGTACATGATAGCTCGAGTCTCGCACCGGTCCGGGCCGTACCGCGAGGTCGAACCCATGCTCCACCAGGTCGAGGGCATGGTTGTCGAGGGTGATGTGGAGCTGAACCTTGGGGTAGCGGGCACGGAAGGCAGCCAGCTCCGGTTCCAGGATCATGATGCCGGTGGCGTGGGGCAGCAGCACCTTGAGGGGGCCTTCCGGCTCTTCGGTCAGGGCCCGCACTTCCGCGTCGGCCTGATCCAGCAGCGTTACCGCGCTCACGCAGCGTTGATAATAGGCCTGTCCAGCGTCGGACGGCCAGACCCGGCGGGTGGTGCGGTGGAGAAGCTGGACCCCGAGCCGATCTTCCAGGGCCTTCACCTTGCGGCTCACCGATGTGGCGGGCAACCCGAGCTGCAATGCGGCGCCGTGGAAGCTGCCCCGTTCCACCACCCGCAGAAACACTTCCACATCCTCGAATCTGGCCATGGGCGGCATCCCTTCCCCTGCCTTTTTGCGCGCGGCGCGCGGCGCATGTGCGCGTCCCTCTCACCCCGCCGGATGCTGGCAGCGCCGCTTCCGGCGGGCATCAGGTGGTCTTGCGCGGTGGCGATCCGATCCGACCCGAGGTCGTCGAGCACAGCCCGCCGGCCCCAGATCAGAGATAGGCGTTCGATCGCCGGTTGCCAGGTCAATTGCCGCCGAGGCCCCGGTCTCCCTGCTCCAGGAACTGGGTGTCTGTATTCTCGTGCGCGGGCTGGGGGAAGATTTGCTCGATCTGCTGAGCGCGCTGAGATGCCGGCGTGCTGTAGCCCAGCGCCGATGCGGCATGGTGCGCTTGGTGGGCTTCCTGCCAGGACTGGGCGGCCACCGCGGCGGTTTCCGCATTTTCCCGGGACACGGTCTCATCCGCTCGGGCAAGACCAGCGAGCGAGAGCGAGGCGGCAACGGCGAGGGTGGCAATGGTGAGGGTACGCATTTTCTTCTCCCTTGAAACCGGCGGCTCCGAAGAGCTGCTTTCGATGGGGGAGAGTTAGGAGCGCGCAGGCTTCAGGATAATAGGTCCTCCATGAATGAGTTTATGCCGTTTCCGACAGCAATCGGCGGGGCGGCCGGCCCTGGGCCGGCCGCCCCGGCATCAACCCAGGGCGCGGGTGGCGATGTCGGAGACGTCCGGCGACAGGCCGGGCGTCTGCGCCACGCGGCGCAGGGCGGCTTCGGCGCTGGCGCGGCGCACCGGCTCCAGCTGCCGCCATGTGCGGAACGAGGACAGCAGGCGCGAGGCCACCTGCGGATTCTTCGAATCCAGCGTGAGAACCACATCGGCGACGAAGGCGTGGCCGGCGCCGTCCGGGCGGTTGAACTGGGTTGGATTGCCGGCGGCGAAGGCGCCGATCAGTGAGCGCACCCGGTTTGGATTGCCCAGCGAGAAGGCAGGGTGCGCCATCAGCCCCCGCACCCGCTCCAGCGTGTCCGGCGCGGCAATCTGCGCCTGCAGGATGAACCATTTGTCGATGACCAGGGCGTCATCCTTGAAGCGCGCGTAGAAGGCGGCCAGGGCCTGCTCCCGCTCCGGCACGTCGTGCTGAGCCAGTACCGCCAGGGCGGCCAGGCGGTCGGTCATGTTGTCGGCGGCCTCGAACTGCGCGGCCGCGCGGGCGATGCCCGCGGTCGAAGCGGCGACCGCCAGATAATCGAGCGCCAGGTTGCGCAGCGCCCGCCGGCCGGCGGAAGCCGCGTCGGGCGCGAACGGGCCCGTGGCCGCCAGGGCGCCGTAGGCGTCCAGGAAGCCATCCGCCAAAGCGGAGCCCACCGCGATCTTGAGCGCCTTGCGAGCGGCGTGGACGGCGTCCGGGTTTACGTCGGTGGCAAGTTCCCGGGCGACCTCGCCCTCGCCCGGCAGGGCCAGCGCCTGGGCCTTGAAGGCCGGGTCGAGGGCGGTGTCGGCCAGCAGGCTCCCCGCCGCGCCGACCAGCGCGTCGGGCGCCGCCGGAGCACCGGAACGGGCGCCCGCCTTCAATACTTCCAGAGCCAGCCCCTGGGCCGCGTCGAAGCGGTTGAAGGGATCGGAGTCATGGGCCGCGAGGAACACCCGATCGTCGGCGGTGAGGTCGCTCACCACATTGACCGGGGCCGAGAAGCCACGATTGAGCGAGGGCACCGGGCGGGCTTCGATGCCGGTGAACAGGAAGCTCTGCGTGGGCGCGCTCAGTTCCAGCACGCCGCGTTCGACTGGCGTGTTGCCAAGCGCGAGGGGCAGGTCCTGGCCATCCGGCCCGACAAGGCCGACCACCAGCGGAATCACCATCGGCGCCTTCACCGGCTGGCCGGGCGTCGGCGGGACCGATTGGGAGACGTCCAGCCGGTAGGTGGCGGCGGTTGCGTCATAGGTGCCCTTCACGGTCACCACCGGCGTGCCCGACTGCTCGTACCACAAGGCGAAGTGGGCCAGATCGCGGCCGGTGGCGTCGGCGAAAGCGGCGACGAAATTCTCGATGGTTGCCGCTTCGCCGTCGTGGCGCTGGAAATAGAGGTCCATGCCCTTTCGGAAACCCGCCTCCCCGAGGAGGGTTTTCAGCATGCGCACGACTTCGGCGCCCTTCTCATACACGGTTGCCGTGTAGAAATTGTTGATTTCCCGATAGGTCTGCGGTCGCACGGGATGGGCGAGCGGGCCGGAATCCTCGGTGAACTGCGCCGCCTTCAGCGCGCGCACGTCGGCAATGCGCTTGACCGGGCGGGAGCGCTGGTCGGAGGAGAACTCCTGGTCGCGGAACACGGTGAGCCCCTCCTTCAGGCACAATTGGAACCAGTCGCGGCAGGTGATGCGGTTGCCGGTCCAGTTGTGGAAGTATTCATGGGCGATTACCCCCTCGATGCCGGAATAGTCGGCGTCGGTCGCGCTCTGGGGGCTCGCCAGCACGTATTTGTCGTTGAAGACGTTCAGCCCCTTGTTCTCCATCGCCCCCATGTTGAAATCCGAGACGGCGACGATGTTGAACACGTCGAGATCGTATTCGCGGCCGAACGCCGTCTCGTCCCAGCGCATGGAGCGCTTGAGCGCGTCCATGGCATAGCCGGCGCGGTCCTGCTTGCCCTCTTCCACATAGATGCCGAGCGCCACGTGCCGGCCGGAAGCGGTGACGAACTGGTCCGACACCTTGGCCAGCCTGCCGCCCACCAGCGCGAACAGGTAGGACGGCTTCGGCCACGGGTCGTGCCAGATCGCGAAGTGGCGGGTGCTGCCGAGCACCGGCCCGGACTGCACCAGGTTGCCGTTGGACAGCAGGATCGGCGCTTCGCCGGTCTCGGCCTCAATGCGGACGGTATAGACGGCGAGCACGTCCGGCCGGTCGGGGAAGTAGGTGATGCGGCGGAAGCCTTCCGGCTCGCACTGGGTGCAGTAATTGCCGGACGAGCGATAGAGCCCCATCAGTTGCGTGTTGGCGGTGGGGTCCACCAGCGTCTCGACGTCCAGCGTGAAGCTGTCGGCCGGCGGATGGGCCAGGACGAGGCGGTCGGGCGCGGCCTCGAAGCTGGAGCCGGCCAACGGCGCGCCGTCGATGGCGAGCCGCACCAGGGTCAGCCCGTCGCCGTCGAGGATCACGGGTGCCCCGGCGGTGCCCTTCGGATTGCGGCGCAGCGCCAGGCGGGCGGTGACGCGGGTCTGGGTGGGATGCAGCGCGAAATCCAGGTCCACCTTGTCCACCAGCCACTCGGGCGGACGGTAATCGGCGAGGCGGATGGGCTGCGGCTCGGCATCACGCATGGACTTCTGCTCCTGTGGGCACCGGCGGGCATGGGGAAATGCGGGGGGTGACGCAACCCGCGATGCGCTTCGGCCGGAAGAGTAGTGCGCCAGCGCGGCGGAGGAAAGTCGGGCGCGCGTCGGCGCCGATCGGACGCCCCTGGTCGGTTCGATCGGGCTCGGGACCGGCCGGCGTCCAGTGCATTGCCGCGGGCCTCGATCAGGCTCGCGTCATGCCCGGCTTCGCTCGTCCTGGCGTTCGCTGAGGCTGCGGCGGGATCAGGGGTGGCGCCAGAGCTTGACCGCGGACCAGAGCAACACCAGGGCCAGCACCGGCATCATCACCGCCGATGGCACGATGCCCAGCAGGCGGCTGCCCACGAAGGTGCCGGCGATGGAGCCGAGCGCCATCAGCGCCAGGAAGCCCTTGTTTTGCCCGAGCACGCCAAAGGCGCGGTCGCGGCTGTAGCGGGCAAGGCCCACCAGCATTGTCGGCAGGCTGACGACCAGAGCCAGGCTTCCGGCCAGCTTGATGTCCACCCCGAACAGCAGCACCAGGGTGGGAATGAGCAGTTCGCCTCCGGCGACGCCGAGAAGGGCGGCCACGATGCCGATCACGAAGCCTGCCGCCACGCCCGCCGCCATCAGCGTGGCTCCGGAAAAAAGCGCGGCATGGGCGTTGGGATGGTGCAGAGTCACCAGCACCAGAGCGATCACCGCCAGCAAGACCGAGATCAATCGGAAGAATGCGTGGGAGGCGAGCCGGGTGGCCCAGCCGGCGCCGATCCAGGCGCCGATCAGGCTGCCGGCGAGCAGGTTCACGACCACGCCCCACTGGCCGATCAGGTCCGCCAAAGGCACCGCGCCCGTGCGGAATGGCAGCGCCGAGGCCACCACCACGAGGCTCACGGCCTTGTTGAGGATCACCGCGTCGAGCGCATCGAAGCGAAAAGCGCCAATGAGAAGCGGCAACCGGAATTCGGCGCCCCCAAGCCCGATCAACCCGCCGAGCGCGCCGATGGCGCCTCCGACGGAGAATGTGAAGAGTGGGCGTGAGGGGGCGTGCATCGCTAAATCTTCATAGGAGACTTTCGAGGGTTTTTATGGGTCGAAACGGCCTAAAAGTCCATTGAAATAGTAGTATATGAATGAATATAGGATATAGCTTCAGGTATATTCTAAAGTAAAAGATGTATTCATATGGGAACAGCTTTGAGCAGCGGCGCGTGGCGCCTTTCCCGGCGGGCCGTTCAAGGGTCGCGTTTCGGGCGCGGGCGGGGCACACGCAGATGCGCCCGGGCGGACGGCGGGCGGCTGGATGTGGCGGGCGGGGGCCGTTGGGTCTGCAGTCCGCCGATGGCGTGCGGCTGCGATCGGGGGGCGGGGAGACCTCGGCTGCGTGCAACAGGCTGCGAGCATTCAGCGGGGAGGGGCTGCCCGGCAGCCGCTCGGTTGCGGCAGGGGGCGCCACATCCGCACCGCAGTGATGTGGCGCCTAAATCGGTGTTCGCTCAGGCCCGGCCCGCCAGGCCCAATTCCAGGCCTTGCCGGGCGTGGCCGATGTGCTGACGGCCGCGCCCGAGCCACCGCCTTCAGGCGGGCAGCCGCGATTCCAGTGCCGCGTGGAGCGGGTTGTCGGATGCGAACACGTACTCGATGGGCGCCACCGTGACCATGCTGGCGCCGCGCGCGCGCAGGAAGGTGGCGAGGCCGTGCAGCGTGTCGGGCGGGCAATGCAGGGTCAGCATGCCCGATGAGGTGGGCCCGCCGAAGGGCGCCACGCAGCGGAACAGGGCCACCGCCTCGTCCACCAGAGAGGCATCGCAGCTGGAAAAGCGGGTACGCACCTCGCGCTTGGTCCGCGCGCGCTTCTCCGCTTCCAGGCGATCGAACATGGCGCGGGCGGCGGCGCGGGCCTCAAGGCTCCAGTCCGCGGTCAGGGAGGCCACGAGATTGGCTTCGGATTTCAGGATGACGCCGTCGTCCACCACCTTGAGGCCGTTGGCGGCCAGGGTGGTTCCGGTGGTGGTGATGTCCACGATCAGCTCGGCGGAGCCGGACGCCGGCGTGCCCTCGGTGGCGCCGGCGCTTTCGACAATGCGGTAGTCGACGATGCCGGCGCGGGCGAAGAAGCTGCGGGTGAGGTTCACGTATTTGGTGGCGACGCGGATGCGCCGGCCGGTGCGGCCGTGAAAATGGGTAGCCACATCGTCGAGATCGTCCATGGTGCGCACGTCGATCCAGGCCTGTGGCACCGCGACCACCACATTCGCATGGCCGAAGCCGAGCTTCTCCAGCAGCGCGACGCGGGATTCGGCGTCGAGGATGTTCTCACGCACCAGGTCTTCGCCGGTCACCCCCAGGTGGGCGGTGCCGGCGGCGAGGGCGGCGGTGATTTCCGATGCGGAGAGATAGGCCACTTCCACATTCTCGACGCCGGCCAGCGCGCCGCGATAGTCGCGGGCGCCGCGGGCCTGGGTCAGCGGCATGCCGGCCCGGGCGAAGAAGGCGTGGACATTCTCTTGCAAGCGTCCCTTGGACGGAACGGCGAGGATGAGGGGACGAGCGGGGCGTGGGGCGGTCATGGCTGGCTCCCGCGGCTGGAAAGGGCGTCGAGGCCGGCCAGGCGATCCACCCAGGCGGCGAGGCCGACACCCGGCACCGCCGATCCGGCGCCGAGGCGCGACAGCAGGCGATCGTAGCGCCCGCCGGCCACCAGGGCGCCGCCGCCGCGTCCGTCCGGGTCGTGCAGCTCGAACACCATGCCGCTGTAGTAATCGAGCGGTCGGCCGAAGGCGGTGGAGAAACGCACGTCGGTCAGGTTCACGTCGTGGGCGGTGAGGAAGCCGGTGCGGCGGTCGAACAGGTCGAGCACGGGGGCGAGGTTGATCCCGGCGTCGCCGGCGAGGGCGCGCAGCTGAGCGCAGGCGTCGTCCGGCTCGCCCTGGATGGCGAGATAGCGCGAGAGGATCGTGGCGGTCTCGTCGGAGAGGCCGCCGGCCTCCAGCGAGGCCTGTTCGAGAAAACGCTCGGCGATCTCCGACACCGTGCGCCCGCCCACGGTGGAGATGCCGGCGATGGAGAGCAGGTCGGTGATGAGGGCCCGCGCCGCCGCCGGGTCCGCGCCCGCGAGTGCGTTCAGCACGCCGGAATGGGTCGCGGCCGGGCTGTCCGTGGCGAGCCGGGCGACATCGGTGCCGAGCCGTCCCTGTCCAAAGTCCTTCAGCAGCCGGCGACGCAGCGCCGGGGCGAGGGGCAGCACGTCCAGCAGAGCGGCGAACAGGCCGACGTCGCCGAGGCGGATTTCCGGCTGCTCCACGCCGTAGAGGGCGCAGACATCGAGCCCCAGGGCGAGGATTTCCGCGTCCGCCGCCTCGGTGTCGGCGCGGCCGAAGGATTCAACGCCCGCCTGCCGGAATTCGCCGGAGCCGACGTCGCGGAAGCGGAAGACCGGGCCGAGGTAGCTCACCGCCGCGGGCAGGGGCAGCGCATTCTGCAGCACGGCGCGGGCGACGGGGATGGTCAGGTCCGGCCGCAGGCACAGGTCGCGCCCCTCGGCATCGGCGGTGAGGAACAGGCTGCGGCGGATGCTCTCGCCGGACAGGTCCAGAAACACGTCGGCGGGCTGCAGGATGGGCGGATCGAGACGCACATAGCCGGCGGCGTCGAAGCGGGCAATGAGGGCCTCTTCGAGAACGCGGGGGTCGTGCGGGGGAGGGGACGCGGGCGCCGCGGCGGACATGGGGCTGGTTTCCATCTGAGTGCGGGCCTTCTACCAAAGGGGGCGCGGTTGGGCCACCCCGTCGCGCCGCCCTTCAAGGAGCCGGCGCGGCTCGTCTATGGTGGCGGCCACGGAATCAGCGGGAGACGGCCATGGCCGAAGCGGGAACGGGCGGCGCCACCAAGGGTGCCAAGGCGGCGAAGGCGGCGGACGTGGCGGGTCTCACCTTCGAGCAGGCCCTGGCGGAACTGGAGGCGATCGTTGCCAGCCTGGAGAAGGGCAACGTGCCGCTCGAGGAATCCATCGCCATCTACGAGCGCGGCGAGGCGCTGAAGAAGAGGTGCGAGGCGCTGCTGAAGCAGGCCGAGGCGCGGGTCGACACCATCACCCGCGACGCCGAGGGCCGCCCGGCCGGTCTCACCCCCCTCGATCCGGAGAACTGAGGGTCACGCTGTCCCACCCTGGCACGGCGGAGCGGTGGGGCGGGACGCGGCGGGAACAGGTGGAGACCGAATCGCGTCCCGCCGCCGGTTCCGCAGCTGTTCCCCCGTCGGCCGGCGTCCCGCACCGGGACCGGGCCGGCGCGCCGCGAGGGGGGAGCGGGAACAAAGCCGGGGCGAATCGCGGCACCTGCCGGGTTCCCGCTTCGTCCCGCGGGCTGGCCGGTCGGCCGTCCCGATCCGGGACGGTGCGGGGGCGGAAACGGGAACGCAGCGGGAGCGAATCGCTGGTCCGCGCGGTTTCGGCGTTTGTTCCCGTGGGGCCGGTGGGCCGGTCGTGCGTCAATAGAGGCCGGGGATGATGCGCTTGGTGCGGCGCACATAGGCGTCATACTGGGCGCCGAAGGCTTCGCGCATCATCTGCTCCTCCCGTCCGACGCGGAAGAAGAACAGGATGCCGAAGCCGACCAGCCCGGCCGGGCCGGCGATCCAGTTGGGCAGCAGCAGCGCCTGGGCCAGGGCCCACAGGAAGAAGGCGGAATACATGGGGTGGCGCACCCGGGCATAGATGCCGGTGGTGACCAGCTCGTGCTTTTCCTTGATCTCCAGCGTCACCGACCAGTTGCGGCCGATGGCCTTGTGGGTGCGCCAGAACAGCCACAGCGCGAACACGAACACGGCGATGCCGGCGGCCACCTGCAGCGGGCCGAGGGGGTAGGCGGCAAAGCGCGGCAGGCCGGTGAGGGCGTACACCGCCGGGGTGACGCCGAGCCCCAGGGTGGAGATGGTGAGCAGCGTCATGTCGCGGGCGGTGCGATGGCGGGCGTTGGTCACCGCCATGCGGCGCGCCTTGCGCTCGAACGGGATGCGCAGCACATACCAGGCCACGACGCCGACCGCCCAGGCGATCTTGGAAAAGGCGAGGAGGGTCATCGAGCTCTCAGGGGTTTGAAGAATCCGGGGCGGCGGCGGGGCGTGGCTTCAGCCGGCCGCTGGCATCCACATAGGACAGAAGGCCGCCCGTGTCCGCAGCCAGCGCGTCGAACGGCAGGGGGCCGCAGACATAGGCGTAGAAATCGTGGGGCGCGCGCAGGTCGCCGGCCAGGAAGCACTGGCAGTGCAGGCGCATCACGTCGAACCGGAAGCGGCGGTAGGTGGCGGGGGTGATCATGTCGCGAATGGCGGCGTGGCGCACCAGGGGCCGCTGGGTGAAGTCGCCGCGCCTGAGCTTGCGGTCGATGATCTCGGCCGGGCCGAGGGTGACCGGGTTCACCTTGTAGAAGCTCACGATGTCATCCCGCGACTGGATTTCCAGCCAGCCGATGGCGGGCGCCGCCGCCACCTGCTCCGCCGCCTGCCGCAGCCGGATGCCGGCGGGGTGCAGGGCGAACTTGGCGGTGGTGCTGCCGAGGGTGATGAGCCGCACTGGCACCGCGCGGCCCAGCGCCGGCTCGTCCCGCAGCGCCTGCGCCAGGGCGCAGATGACGTGCATGGCGCCGAGGCTGTGGCCGGCGATCACCACCTCGTCCAGGCCTTGCTCGGCGGCGGTGGCCACCACGGCGCGGATGCGCTCCGCGAACGCCGCCACCCGCGTGTCCACCTCGTGGTGGCGGCCGTGGGCGAAGTCCACCGAGAATTCCGCGAGATCGAGGGACTGCTTGAGATGCAGCCGCCGCCCCGGCCAGCGCATCAGCAGCAGGGCGCAGGCGAGCGCGATGGCGCCGCCGGCCAGCGCCGCCGCCGGGGCGCCGGCCGTGGGCGCCAGCGCCAGCCCGGCCAGCAGGCCGATGCCGGCGGCGAACGTCCACAGCCCGGCCAGCAGCAGATAGGTAAAGACGAAGAACAGGCCATAGCGCCGGCTGGCGCGGAAGTAGCGGGCGAGGGTGCCGCTCGCCACCATGTCGGCCACCGCCTTCACCTGTCCCTTCGCATGGGACCAGCCCGAGCGCGCCATGTCGGCGCGGGCAAGGTCGTCCCAGGCCAGGATTTCGTAGGTGACGTGGGTGGTCCAGCCCGGCCCGGTGGCCCGCGCGCGCCAGCAGGCGCCGGTGGCCGTGGGCTCGGGGGCGGCATCCAGGCCGCAGGCCTCCACCGACCACACGCCGGCGAAGCGGCCGAGCTCGCGCGTGAACACCCGGAAGTGCTCAGCCACGCTCATGGGGTGATACCCCGCCGCGAAAAACACATGGCGACGCATCACGCGCCCGCTCGAACCGTCCCGCATGGGCGGGGCTTCTAGAGCATTTCGCTGCGCCGGTGGAAGGTCAAATGCCGAAGCGGCGGCTTCGGTCCCGCCGCCTGGGGCGGCAATCGCGCTGCGCTGCGCCGCCGCTGCCACCGCGTCGGGCGCGGCACGCCCGCATTGCGGCCCCCGCTCCCGGGCGTATTTCGCGCACTGCGCCGATGGAAAAGCCGGATGCCGGGCTTTTGGCACGCCCCTTTCGCTTCGATGGCGCGCGCGGCGCTGGAGGGGCATTCCGGTTTTGGGGCCGGCCTGCGGTCGCCTGGCTTGCTCCCTGCGTTGTCGGGCGCGCGTCCGGCGCCACAGCCGAGGCAGGCGTGGGGCGCCGGGGGCTTGGCCTCGCTCCTTTAGGGTCGGGCGGGGCAGTTCCGCAACGCGGTCGTGGCACACGCCCCCCCTGGGTCAGGGGGCTCGGTGATGGTGTCCAGCGCTGGCGAGGCGGCTTTCCAGGGGCTGCCGAGCGGGAATATCAGGCGCACTGCGCCGATGGAGAAGCCAGATGTCGGGCCTCTGGCTCGTCCTTTCCGCTGCGGTGGAGCGGGCGGCGCTGGGGTGCCGTTCCCGCATCGGCGAGGGCCGCCGAGGTCATCTGGTTTGCGTCCTGTTCTGTCGGTCGCGTGCGTTCCGTACGACAGCTGGGGCAAGTAGGGGCCGCCGGGAGCTCTGGCTTCCGCTGCGCTCCATTGGCCGGGCCGCGCCGCCACGCAGCCGAGGCAAGCGCGCCATTGGGGACCAAGGTGGGCGCGGCGGTGCCCGCCAGGGTTGGCGGGGGCGGCTTTTCCGGGGCGCAGCGGGCGTGCTTCGCGCGCTGCGCCGAGGGATTAGGCCAGATGCCGGGCTTCGGGCTCATCCTTTCCGCAGCGCCGCAGCGCCGTTTCCACTGCAGCGCAGGCCGTCCGGGGGGCGGTGTGTTGTGGGGCCCGCGCGCCGGCGCGCGGGCCCCCGGTCGCTGCGGCGCGCGGAGGCGGGGGCTTGTCTTGGCGGCCCGGCGGGGGCAGGAAGGGCGCGCCGGTGCCGCCCGATCGACGGCCGCCGGGCGAATCCGAGGCTGTTCCCGTGCCCGCCACATCCCCCGTCGCCGCGCCGCGCCTCACCGTGGTGTTCGTGACCTATAACAGCGGCGCCGTGATCGCTCGCGCGGTGGCGAGCGTGCCGGGTGATTGCGCGGTCATCATCGTCGACAATGCCAGCCCGGATGGCGCGCGGTGGCGGGAGCGGCTGGCGCGGCCGGCGCAGGTGGTGGACATGGGCCGCAACGCCGGTTTCGGCGCCGCCTGCAACGCCGGTGCCCGGCGCGCCACCACGCCCTATGTGATGTTCCTCAATCCCGATGCGGTGCTGGCGGACGACGCCATCGACGTGCTGTTCGCCGCCGTGCGCGCCTATGGCGATCCGGCGGTGCTGATGCCGGCCATCGTCGGCGAGGATGGGCGCCTGATGCGCAAGGAAGGCACCATCCTGGAGCCGGTGCCCCGCCGGGCCCGGCTGCGGGCGGGGGAGATCGCCGGCGATTATTGCACCCGGTTCGTCCACGGCGCCGCCTTCCTGATGGCGCGCCAGGCGTTCTTCGATCTCGGCGGCTTCGACGAGGCCATCTTTCTGTACCACGAGGATGACGACTTTTCCCTGCGCGCCATTGCCCGCGGGGTGCCGATCGTGGTGGTGACAGGCGCGCGGGCGATGCATGCGGGCGGGCGCTCCTCCACGCCGAGCTTCGCGCAGACCTTCGCCATCAACCGTTTCAAGCAGCAGTCCGAGCGCTATGTGCGCGCGAAATACGGCCGCTTGCCCTCGCGCGCGGCGGTGGCGCTGAAGCTCGCGGCCGGCTGCGTGCTGGCGGGGCTGCTGTTCAATCCCCACCGGGTGGCGGTGCGTGCCGGCAAGCTGCGTGGCCTGTTCGACCCGCTGCCGGTGGCACCGGGGAAGTGAGGCGCCATGACCGAGCCTGAAGACGCCATCGACCGCCCGCGCGCGGCGCGCCATCTCGCCACCGCCGCGCTGAAGCTGCTGGCGCGGCGCGACCCGGCGTTCAATCTGCGCAAGGCGTTGTCGCTGCTCCAGGCGGGGCGCACCGCGGTGGTGGCCGGGCCTGCCGGCGACACCGAGGTGGACGCGCAGCGCCTCGCCGTGGTGCGCGCGCTGCCGCCAGGAACCGGCCCGGTGTGCCTGCTGGTGAGCTTCAGCCCGGACGGCCGCTTCTGGCCGCATCTGCTGAACTATGCCGGCAGCCTGCGGGCCGCCGGCTGCCGGGTGGTGCTGATCGCCACCACCGACCGGGCCGACCTGCGCTGCCTCGATCCGGGGCCGCAGGTGGCCGACGCGGTGGTGGTGCGCGCCAACCACGGCTACGATTTCGCCGCCTGGGCCAGCGTGCTGCGGCTGTGGCCGGGGCTGTGGGAGAGCGAGGCGCTGTGGTTCGCCAACGACAGCGTCTATCATTCCCCGGCGCTGTTTCCCGCCTTTGCGGCGCGGGTCGCGGGCTCCGCCGCGCCGGCGGTGGCGGCCACCGGCTGCGACCTGTTCGCGCCCCATGTGCAGAGCTATTTCTTCGTGCTCAAGCGCGCGGCCCTGGAGCGGGCCGGCACCCGCGCCTTCTTCGCCGGCATTCGCGCCCTGGCCGATAAGGATGCGGTGATCCGCGCCTACGAGGTGCCGCTTCAGGCCGCGCTGGAGGCGGGTGGCGCCCGGGTGGAGGTGCTGGCGCAGGTGCCCGGCGCCGGCAACGCCACGCTCACCCATTGGCGGGCGCTGCTCGCCGGCGGCCTGCCCCTGGTGAAGGTGCAGCTTCTGCGCGACAATCCCTACAAGATCGACCTGTCGGGTTGGCGCGCGACGCTCCAGGCCGGCGGTTTCGACCTTGCGGCGCTGAACCTGCATCTCGGCGCCCAGCCGTTGCCGGCGGCGGCGCTGCTGGTGGCGTGACGGGCCGGTGCGGAACCCGCGCAGGCGCGCCCCGCGGCCCGGGGCCTCGATGTCTCCGCGGCGGGGGGTGGACAGGGCGGCAGCGGCATTATGGACCGCGCGATCCGTTTCCCATTCGATTTTCGCTTCGCTATGCTGGCCCCACCTGACGGCCGGCCCCGGAGCCGTCGTGGCCGGGCGGAGGCGCCCTGGAAGCTGGCGCGCGGTTCCGCGCCGGATCGTTGAAATCGGGTGCTCACATGGTGATGACCCGCAGCCGGCGGCGGCATGATCGGCCCTGGTGCCGAGGCGCGTGCGCCGGGATGGGCATGTGAGGACTTGCCCGGCACGCCGCCGTGTCGGGCCGCACACAGGGAAGCGTGCTGTGCAGAACTTCTTCCAATGGTTCGACCGTTTCGCGGAGCGCCGGGCCAAGCCCTGGCTCATCGTCGGCAAGGGGCCGACCTATGGAAACATCGGGGCGTTCGGCCCCGAGGGCTATCACCTGTTCGGCCTGAACCACGTGGTGCGCGACCGGCCGGTGCTGCTCACCCACGCCGTGGACATCGACGTGGTGGCCGATTGCGCCGAGGCCATCGACGCCAACGCGCGCTTCCTGGTGGTGCCGTGGATTCCCCACAAGGAGTTCCGCCCGCGCGAAAAGACGCTCCAGGATTATGTCGGCGAGCTGCCGATCCTGGCCAAGCTGCAGAAGGAAGGCCGGCTGCTGACCTATGATGCGGAAACCGCGCCCGCCAGCCAGCGCCGCGGTGAGGGGCCGGTGGTGCCGCTCTCCTATTTCAGTGCCGAGGCGGCGCTCGGCCTGCTGGCGCTGGGCGGCGAGAAGACGATCCATACCATCGGCATTGACGGCGGCACCGCCTATGCGCGCGATTTCAAGGACCTGGAGGCCAGCACCCGGCTGTCCAACGCGCAGCAGAGCTTCGACATCCAGTTCGAGAAGTTCGCCCAGATTCTCTACCGCACCAAGGCGCGGCTTCATCCGCTGGGCATCCAGGCCCCGGTGAAGGTGTTCGTGGGCGCCGAGCCCGAGCAGGAACTGGCGGTGGAGGTGCTGGCCGATTCCATTCAGCGCTTCTCCTCCATTGCCGTGGACGTGGTGTCGCTGGCCGAGGCCAACATCCCCATTCCCCAGGCCAGGGACCCGGCCAACCGGGGCAAGACGCCGTTCAGCTTCCAGCGCTTCCTCATTCCGCAGCTGTGCGGCTACGAGGGCTTGGGCGTCTATGTGGATTCCGATATGCAGGTGTTCAAGGACATCCGCAACTTCTGGTCGGTTTCCGACGATGACTTCGACCTGCGCACGGTCAAGCTGCGCCCCGGTTCCGGCCGTGTGGCCCAGAATTCGGTGCTGCTGCTCAATTGCGCCCGGCTGAAATGGGAGATCGGCGACATCGTCGCCCGCCTCGACCGGGGCGAGATCACCTATAAGAGGCTGATGGAGGACATGGTGGTGAACAATCGCCCGCCGGAACGGGTGATCCCCCATGTCTGGAACGACCTGGAACATTACGAGCCCGGCGTCACCAGCCTCATCCACTACACCGACATGATTCACCAGCCCTGGGTGTCGCACAACAATCCGCTGGGGTGGGTGTGGTTCGAGGCGCTGTTCGCGGCGGTGGACGACGGCGCGGTTTCGCCGGAGCTGGTGGAGCGCTCCATTCGTCTCGCCCATGTGCGCCCGACGGTCGGCATCCAGCTGGAAAAGCGTATCGCCGACGGCCGCCGGCTGAAGGTTTCCGACCTGGCCGCGGATGCCGATTTCGTCGCGCCGTGGCAGCATTTGACCGGTCACCTGAAGCCTGGCGCGCACCTGCCGAAGGGATTCGTGTGGCAGGTCCAGCGCCAGTTGGCCCGCTTCGTGCCGGGGCTGTGAGGCCCCCGGCGCCCCGCCGCGCGCCTTGAAGCCGCCGCACCGGGGCGCCACAAGATGCGCCCCGCCACAGGTCTAATGGTTAATGCCGCGCGTTGCGCCATATCATTTCCCTGTGTAAGCCTCGCTTGTCGCCGGCGGGTCCGGCGCGGAGTGGTTCTGTGACGCCCCTGAAGACCCCGTTGCTCGATGCCATCACCGATGCCGCCGACGTGCGGCGCCTGCCCCAGGACAAGCTGGCCCAGCTCGCTGCCGAATTGCGCGCGGAGACCATCGACGCGGTCTCCGTGACCGGCGGGCACCTGGGGGCCGGGCTCGGCGTGGTGGAGCTGACGGTGGCCCTGCACCATGTGTTCAACACGCCCCACGACCGGCTCATCTGGGACGTGGGGCACCAGTGCTATCCGCACAAGATCCTCACCGGCCGGCGCGGGCGCATCCGCACCCTGCGCCAGGGCGGCGGACTGTCGGGCTTCACCAAGCGCGCGGAGAGCGTGTACGATCCGTTCGGCGCCGCCCACTCGTCCACCTCCATCTCGGCCGGGCTGGGCATGGCGGTGGCGCGCGACCTCTCGGGCGGGGATCGCAACGTGGTCGCCGTGATTGGCGACGGCGCCATGTCGGCGGGCATGGCCTACGAGGCCATGAACAATGCTGGCGCCATGGATTCGCGCCTCATCGTCATCCTCAACGACAACGACATGTCCATCGCCCCGCCCACGGGGGCCATGTCGGCCTATCTGGCGCGGCTCATCTCCGGCCACACCTATCGCTCGCTGCGCGAGATCGGCAAGCAGATCGCCGGCCGCCTGCCCAAGTTCGTGGAGCGCGGGGCGCAGCGGGCCGAGGAGTTCGCGCGCGGCTTCTGGACCGGCGGTACCCTGTTCGAAGAGCTGGGCTTCTATTACGTCGGTCCCATAGACGGCCACAATCTCGACCACCTGCTGCCGGTGCTGCGCAATGTGCGCGACGCCAAGACCGGGCCGATCCTGGTGCATGTGGTGACGCAGAAGGGCAAAGGCTACGCCCCCGCCGAGGCGAGCGCCGACAAGTACCACGGCGTGGTCAAGTTCGACGTGCTCACCGGCGCCCAGCAGAAGGCCAAGTCCAACGCCCCCGCCTATACCCGCGTGTTCGCGGAGAGCCTGATCGCCGAGGCGGGGCGCGACGACAAGGTGGTGGCCATCACCGCCGCCATGCCCTCGGGCACCGGGCTCGATCTGTTCGGTCAGGTGCATCCCGGCCGCACCTTCGACGTGGGCATCGCCGAGCAGCACGCGGTCACGTTCGCGGCCGGGCTGGCGGCGGAGGGCTTCAAGCCGTTCTGCGCCATCTATTCCACCTTCCTGCAGCGCGGCTACGACCAGGTGGTGCATGATGTGGCCCTGCAGGGCCTGCCGGTGCGCTTCATCCTCGACCGCGCCGGCCTGGTGGGGGCCGATGGGGCGACCCATGCCGGCGCCTTCGACATCGCCTTCCTGGCGTGCCTGCCGGGCATGACGGTCATGGCGCCGGCCGACGAGGCCGAGTTGACCCATATGATCGCCACCGCCGTGGCCCATGACGCCGGGCCACTCGCCATCCGCTTTCCGCGCGGCGAGGGGGTGGGGGTGGAGCGGCCGGACCGGGGCGCGGTGCTGCCCATCGGCAAGGGCCGGCTGGTGGCCGGTTCCGGCGAGGGGGATGTCGCGCTCGTGTCCCTCGGCACGCGCCTTGGCGATTGCCTGAAGGCCGCCGAGCGCTTGGAGGCAAAGGGCTTCAAGGTGAGCGTGGCCGACGCCCGTTTCGCCAAGCCGCTGGACCGCGACCTGCTGTTGAAGCTGGCAGCGGGCCATCGCGCGCTCATCACCGTGGAGGAGGGCGCGGTGGGTGGCTTCGGCAGCCATGTGCTGCAGCTCCTCACCGATGAAGGCGCGCTGGACTCCGGCGCCCTGAAGGCGCGCGCCATGGTGCTGCCGGACCTTTATATCGACCAGGAAACCCAGGCCCGCCAATTGGCTGAGGCCGGGCTCGACGCCGACGCCATCCTCACCAAGGCCGAGGGGCTGCTACGCGCAGGGCAGGCGGAGAGGGGCCGGGCCAAGGCCGGTTGAGGCGACGGCTGACACCAAAGGCCGGTGAGCGTGACACCTGGGCCTTTGGTCAAGCCCGCGCGGCGCTTGAGCGGACTGACTTGAGGGGATCTGCTTGGCACCGGTCGAAGACCGGGGCCGATGGTCTGATGCGGCGAGGCTGGGGCGATCCGCCTTTGGGCGATCCGCCTTGGGGCGGTCGCGCTCCAAGGCCATCATCGCGCGGCCGCCGCCCGCTTGCGTGTATCGCCATGGGGGCGCGCCGGATAGGAGAAGGGCGCCGCGTGCCGGAGCGGGCGCCCTTTCCGGGTGTCATTTCGCGTCGGCGGCGTCGATCTCGGAAATGATCTCGATCCCGATGGAATAGGCTGGCACGCCGCCGGTGATGAAGGCGGTTTCCACCACGCCGAGCAGGTCCTCGACACTGGCGCCGGCCTTCAGGGCCGCCTGGGCGTGGTGCTCGGCCGCCGCCTTCTTGCCGAGGGCGAGCAACTGCGCGAAGTGCACGAGCTGCTGCACCTTCAGGTCCAGCCGGTTCTCGTGGATGACCTTGATCCGCACGTCTTCGATCAGGCGGGCCACGTCGGCGCGGCCGTGGCGGGAGGTGACGTCCCAGCGCCGGCGCGCGGTGTCCGAGGCCCCGCCGAACAGGGCGAGGTAATTGGCTTCGTAGCGCTCGCGCTCGGCCGGCGACAGCGGAGCGTGGGCCTCCTGGGTGCCGGGTGCGGGGGCATGAGACTGGGCGGCTGCGGAAGATGGCATCGGCGTCTCCTGTCGATCGCCAGGCATGGGCCATGGCGCGGCGCTCTCCGTCCTCGCCGCCGCGAGAGCGGCGGGAAAGCCATCATTTTATATAGTATATAGATTTAATAGACAATATGTAGGGCGCTGAAGACGGGCCGATACCAAAGGCCCCTGAGCGTGACACATGGGCTTTTGGTCAAGCCCCCGCGGGGCTTGAGCGGACCCAGTTGAGAGGACCCGCTTGGCCCCCGTCGAAGACCGGGGCCGATCGCATCAAAGGGCGCGCTTCCCATGCGTCGCTTCCCGGTCGAATCGGGCGTCCCGCTGTGGTGCCGGCCGATGCGGCACCCGTCGCAAACCGCATGCGGATCATTCCCCACCCGTGGCCGCCGCCCCTCGCCGCCTCTCCTGGTCCACCTCTTTGGTCCACCTCTTTGGCCCGCCGCCCAGGTGCCGCGTGCTACCGGGGCACCATCACCGCCTCGACATTCTTGCGATGCACGGCCTCGTAGGGCGCGAAATAGGTGATGGCGCCGGTGGCAAAGGCGTCGGCGGCGAAGGTGCGCAGGTCCAGCGCCGCCAGCTCCGGTTCCGCTTTGAGCCGCAGCAGGCGCGCCACATAGAGCCGGGTCGCGGCGATCAGGTCCGGGCCATAGCCGCCAGCGGCGATCACCTCCGCCGCCCCGTGGTTGGGCAGGAGGCGTCGCGCGCCGAGGGCCGCCAGGGCATCGAGGTTGCACAGGTGGATGGCGAGCCGGTCCGGCTCGTCCACATAGGTGATGGGGTCTTCCAGCGTATCGCCGGCCAGCAGCAGGCCGCCGGGCAGCAGCGCCACCACGCCGTCCCGGCTGTGAATGTCCATGTGGTGCAATTGCACCGCCAGTTCCCCCACGCTCAAGTCCAGGCGGCCGGAGAAGGTGCGGGTGGGCCCGACCAGGGGCCGGATGGGTGGGTCGGCGGCCTCGAGCCGCGCACGATGCGCTTCGAGCGCGGCGGCGGTTTCGACGCTGGCGATGATCTCGCAATCGGCGAACACGGCGTTGCCGGCCACATGGTCGTCGTGCCAGTGGCTCAGCACAAGGCGAATGGTCCGGACGCCCCGCTTCTCCAGAGCCTGGCGGATGATGTGAGCGTGCGTGAGGGAAATGTGGCTGTCATAGAGCAGCGCCTCGGCGCCGTCGATCACCGCATAGGAGGCGATGCCGAGCGCATAGGCGCCGTCGTCCAGCCAGTTCTCGGCGGCGCTATGGAGCCGTGTGCCGGGAACGCGCCCGTCATAGAAGGCGAGCACGTGGGGGGCCGGCTGCAGGAGGCGCAAGGTGGAGCCCAGGGGCGCCAGGGGGGCCGTCCCGGCGGCGGGGGCGTCCGCGCCGCCGGGAGCAGGGAATGTCACTCGGCGGCTTCCAGGGTGTGGCCGAGGCGGTGCGACAGCGTGTTCAGCAATTCCCCAGCGGCATCGGCGATGACGGTGCCGGGCGGGAAGATGGCCTCGGCGCCGAACGCCTTGAGCGCCTCGTAATCCTGCGGCGGCACAACGCCGCCCACCACCACCATGATGTCGCCGCGCCCTTCGGCTTCGAGCGCCGCCTTCAGCGCCGGCACCAGGGTGAGGTGGCCGGCGGCGAGGGAGGAGATGCCCACCACGTGCACGTCGTTTTCCACCGCCTGGCGGGCGGCCTCCTCCGGGGTGGCGAACAGCGGGCCGATATCCACGTCGAAGCCGAGATCGGCGAAGGCGGAGGCAATCACCTTCTGGCCGCGGTCGTGGCCGTCCTGGCCCACCTTGGCCACCAGGATGCGCGGCCGGCGGCCTTCGGCCTGCTCGAACGCCTCCACCAGCTTCTGGACCTTGCCGACCTTGTCATTCATGGCGCTGGCCTCCCGCTTGTAGACGCCGGAAATGGCGCGGATCTCGGCGCGATGGCGGCCGAACACCTTCTCCAGCGCGTCGGAAATCTCGCCCACGGTGGCCTTCACCCGGGCGGCATTGATGGCGAGCTCCAGCAGGTTGCCGCCGCCGGCGGCGCCATTGGTGAGGGCGGTCAAGGCGGCCTCCACCTCGGCCGGGCTGCGCTCGGCGCGCAGGCGCTTCAGCTTGTCGATCTGGGCGGCGCGCACGGTGGCGTTTTCCACCTTCAGCACGTCAATGAGGCGGTCCTTGTGCGGCTTGAACTTGTTGACGCCCACCACGGTCTGGGCGCCGCCGTCGATGCGGGCCTGGGTGGTGGCGGCGGCCTCTTCAATGCGCAGCTTGGGGATGCCGGCCTCGATGGCCTTGGCCATGCCGCCCAGCGCCTCCACCTCCTGAATGTGGGCCCAGGCCTTGGCGGCGAGGTCGTAGGTGAGCTTCTCCACATAATAGGAGCCGCCCCAGAGGTCGATCTGGCGGGTGGTGCCGCTTTCCTGCTGCAACAGGATCTGGGTGTTGCGGGCGATGCGGGCGGAGAAGTCGGTGGGCAGGGCCAGCGCTTCGTCGAGGGCGTTGGTGTGCAGCGACTGGGTCTGGCCCTGGGTGGCCGCCATGGCCTCAATGGCGGTGCGCATGACGTTGTTGAACACGTCCTGGGCGGTGAGCGACCAGCCGGAGGTCTGCGAGTGGGTGCGCAGCGGCAGCGACTTGGGATTCTTGGCGCCGAGATCGCCCATCAGCCGGGTCCACAGGAGGCGGGCGGCGCGCAGCTTGGCCACCTCCATGTAGAAATTCATGCCGATGGCCCAGAAGAAGCTGAGGCGCGGGGCGAACACGTCGATGGGCAGGCCCGCCTTGGAGCCGGCGCGGCCATATTCCACGCCGTCCGCCAGGGTATAAGCCAACTCCAGGTCCTGGGTCGCCCCGGCTTCCTGCATGTGGTAGCCGGAAATGGAGATGGAGTTGAAGCGCGGCATCTCCTTGGACGTATAGGCGAAGATGTCGGAGATGATGCGCATGGAGGGTGCGGGCGGATAGATATAGGTGTTCCGCACCATGAATTCTTTAAGAATATCGTTCTGGATGGTGCCGGAGAGCTTGGCGTGGGAGACGCCCTGTTCTTCCGCCGCCACCACATAGAGCGCCAGAACCGGCAGCACGGCGCCGTTCATGGTCATGGATACGCTCATCTGGTCCAGCGGGATGCCGGAAAACAAGGTGCGCATGTCATAGATGCTGTCGATGGCGACGCCCGCCATGCCCACGTCGCCGGCGACACGCGGATGGTCGGAATCGTAGCCGCGATGGGTGGCGAGGTCGAAGGCGACCGAAAGGCCCTTCTGGCCGGCGGCCAGGTTGCGCCGGTAGAAGGCGTTGGAATCCTCCGCCGTGGAGAAGCCGGCGTACTGGCGGATGGTCCAGGGCTGGGTGGCGTACATGCCGGCATAGGGGCCACGCAGGAACGGGGCGATGCCGGGATAGGTGTCGATATAGCCGAGATCGGCGATGTCGGCGGGACCATAGAGGGGCTTCACGTCGATGCCCTCTGGCGTGGTCCACACCCCGCCACCGGCGGGGAAAGGCTGCGCCGCAGCCGGCGCCTGCAGTTCGGGGGCGCGCCAGTCGATGGCGGCGAAATTCGGGATCTGGCTCATGGTTCTGTCCCCTCGAAGACGTCGGCTTCTGGCGCGGGTCGCGGCTTGCCCAGCGCACCCGCCTGCACTCATCTGGCGCCGTGTGGCGCATTCGGCGAACCGTCCGCGCCGTGCGGCGCATCTGGCGAACTCTCCCTGCGCCCCGCGCGGGGGGCGCTGCCGCAGCACCTGGCGCGGTGCATCCGGTGACCCGTCCGCGCCGTGCGCGCAGTCAGGCGCGTTTGGCGAACCACGAGCCGGAACATTTCGGCTGTGGCGATGTCCAGTCCCCGGACGCGGCGTCGCCCTCCACCCGTCCGGTGGCGAGCACGCGCTGGCGGCCGTGGGCGAGGGTCATGCGCACCACGCCGAGCCGGCTGATGCCGCCGGTGGCCTTCACCGGCCAAAACCCGGCGTAGGTCACCTTGCCATCCCGCACCTTGAGCTTGAAGTCGAAATTGGTGGCGCAGGCGCCATCCTCCGCCGACGTGGTGATGCTCCAGGTGCCGTCATGGCGGGAGGCGGCCGCTGCCGGCGCCGCCAGCGCGACGCTGGCGGCAAGGCACGCGGCCATCTTCAGCGCGGGCGACATGGCACTGGCCTCCCTGAGCTCACTCCAGCCCGGCCGCAGCCTGCGCGGCGGCGAGGGTGTCGAGCACGTTGCAGCCCGCGAACAGGAAGCCGCTCACGCCGGCGGCCTTCAGTTCGGCCTCGATCGCCGCCGGCTTGCCGGCAAGCCACACCGCACCCGCGCCGGCGGCCTGCAGCGCCGTGGCTGCGGCTGCCGCGTCGGACGCATAGACCTCGTCGGAGGACGCCAGGCAGGCGAAGGGGGTTCCCGCCGCCTTGAAGGCGGCCACCAGCGCGTCGAGGTCAGCGAAGCCGTCCGGCACGGCCGCGGCGATGCCGCCGGCCTCGAAGAAGTTCTTGGCGAAGGTGGCGCGGGCGGTGAACGCGGCCACCGGGCCCAGGGTCGCCAGGAACACGGTGGGCGTGCGGGGCGCGGCCTCGGCGGCGTCGCGCAGGGCTTCGAAGGCTTCCGAGACGCGGTAGGGCTGGAGCGCGCCATCGGCAGCCGGGGCCGGCCGGGCGGCCAGGGGTGCCAGCACCTCGGGGGCTTCCTGCACCAGGATGGGATATTCGGAGGTGCCGGTGATGGGCGCCTTGCGGGTGGCCACATCCTTGTCGCGACGGGCCTTCACCTCCGCGATCTCGCCCTGGAGCCAGCGATCGGACAGAACGTCGGCGAGCCCGCCGCGTCCCTCGATGGTGCGGAACAGGTCCCAGGCCTTCTGCGCGAGGCCATCGGTATAGGCCTCCACCGCGCCGGCGCCGGCGGCGGGGTCGGCCACCCGGTGCACGTTGGATTCCTCGATCAGCATCACCTGGGTGTTGCGCGCGAGGCGGCGGGCGAACGCATCCGGCAGGCCGAGCGCCTGGGTGAAGGGCAGCACGGTGACGCTGTCGGCGCCGCCGACGCCGGCCGCGAACGCCGCCACCGTCGTGCGCAGCAGGTTCACATAGGGGTCGCGGCGTGTGAGCGAGCGCCAGGCGGTGGTGGCATGCACCTTCAGCGCCGTGGACGGCAGGCCGGATTCGCGCAGCACCGCGCCCCACAGCAGCCGGATGGCGCGGAACTTGGCGATGGTGGCGGTCTGGTTCACGTCGGCCACCAGGGCCGCCTCGATGCGGGTCGCCGCTTCTTCCAGCGGCACGCCGGCCTCGGCATAGGCCTTCAGATAGGCCACGGCGGCGGCGAGCACCGCCGCCAGCTCCTGCGCGTCGGAGGCGCCAGCGGCGTGGAAGACCGTGCCGGAGGCGCGGGCGAGGGGCCCCTGGAAGCCCTTGGCGGCGAGCAGGGCGGAGGTTTCCGCGAAGCGCTTGGCCAGCAGCGGCCACGCCAGCGGCAGCGTGCCGGCGGCGGCAAAATCGCTCAGGGGATCAAGGCCGAACGACACCGACACCGCCTTGGGGTCGAGGCCGCGGGCCTCCACCACGGCGGCAAAGGCCAGCGCATCCTCGCGGCCGACGAAGGCGCCGCTTTCGATCCGGGTCTCGATCAGGTCGAGCAGAACGTCCTTGAGCACAACCTCCAGGTCGGCGCCGTCGGGCAGGCCGAAGCCGCGCGCCTCGGGGGCGGACGCGAACACCAGGGACAGGCCGGAGGCGCCGCCGTCGAGATCCTCCAGCGCCTGGGCGTTGGCAGCGGCAAGGTCGGGCTGGTCCACCCGCTGGGAGATGATCCAGGGGGCGCCGGCGGCGCGGCCGGCCAGGATCGGCGCCTGGGGCTTGCGCGGCGGCAGCGCGTCGAGGGCCAGGCCCTCGTAGGTGGCGGTGACGAGCTTCTTGTCGTAGGGCGCGCCCTTGAGCACGCCGTCCACCAGCTTCAGCCAGTCCTCGCGGGTCACGGGCGGCAGGTCGGTGGCGAAGGGCAGGGTGGTCATGGCTGGGCCTCCGGAAACAGGCGGGAGAGGGGGCACGGCGCGGCGGCGGGGGCGGGTGGCACTGCCATCATCGTCCCTCCTGGGCCGCCAGCCGGCGTTCGTCGTCGATCATGTAGTCGCGCAGCACCGGCACGTCGTCGCGCCGGTCGCTGAGCAGCAGCTGGAACACCATGTTGGAGCCGTGCAGGAAGCCGAGCTCCACGGCGGCGAGATAGAATTCCCACATGCGGCCGAAGCGTTCGCCCATCATGGCGTCGGCCTCGGCGCGGCGGGCCATGAAGTTTCGCCGCCAGGCGCGAATGGTCCAGTAATAGTGCAGGCGGAGCACCTCGCAGTCATTCACCCAAAGATGGCTGCGCTCGGTGGAGGCGAACACCTCGGACAGGGCCGGGACATAGCCGCCGGGGAAAATGTACTTGCGGATGAAGGGGGCCGTGGTGCCGGGCGGCGACATGCGGCCGATGGCGTGCACCAAGGCGAAGCCGCCCTCGTTCAGCAGCGCGCGAATGGTGGTGAAGTAGGCATCGAAATGGGCGACGCCCACATGCTCCATCATGCCGATGGACACCACGCGGTCGAACTTGCCCTTCAGGTGGCGATAGTCCACCTCGCGGAAGTCGATGCGGTCGGCCACGCCGGCCAGCTGCGCCAGGCGCCGGCTCTCGGCCAGCTGCTCGGGCGAGACATTGATGGCGGTGACCTTGGCGCCGCAGTCGCGCGCCAGATAGATGGCGAGCGCCCCCCAGCCGGAGCCGATCTCCGCCACCGTCATGCCGGGGGTGATCTTCAGCTTGGCGGCGATGTGGCGGAACTTATTGCGCTGCGCCTCGGCCAGAGGCTCATCCGGCGCGCGGAAATAGGCGCAGGAATAAGTCATGGTTTCATCGAGCCACAGCCGGTAGAAGGCGGCCGGGTGGTCGTAGTGGCTGGAGACGTTCTCCTTGGCCTTGCCCACCGGGTTGGCCTGCTGGAACCGCCGCACCGAGCGCCAGGCCTGGCGCAGCGCCTGTTGCACCGGGTGGCTGCCGAGACCCTTGCGGTTGACCGAGAACAGCGAGAGCAGTTCGAACGCCCCGGCGCCATCCTCAAATGTCAGGCGGCCATCCATATAGGCTTCGGCGGCCGTGAGCTCGGGATTGAAGAACAGGTCGCGCTCCAGCCGCTTGTCGTGCAGGCGCACGGTGACGGACGGCCCACCCTCGCCGGAGCCGAACACGTGGCGCTGTCCGTCCACGGTCAGCACCGTGAGCCGGCCCTTCTCCACGAAGCGCTTCAGGAGGTGGGAGAGCAGGCGCATGTCAGAGGTTCCGGGCGGCGATCAGGGGGGCGTGGCGCATTGCCGGGAGCGCCACGCCGCGCACCATCGCATCCGGCCGCGCCGGACGGAAGCCGGTCCCCGCCCCGGTGAGGGGGGCTGCGCCGCGCATGCCCGGCCGTCCGTTTCGCCCGGGTGGGGGCGAAACGGCGGAGGCGGGCAGGCGCGGGGCCGGGGACGCCACAGGCATCAGGCGAATTCCAGGATCACCGCGTCGACGGCGAGGCTGTCGCCGGCCTTGGCATGGACCGCCTTGATGATGCCGTCGCGCTCGGCGCGCAGCACGTTTTCCATCTTCATGGCCTCGACGATGGCGAGGATCTCGCCGTTCTTCACCTCCTGGCCGGGAACGACGGCGATGGAAACCACCAGGCCCGGCATGGGGCAGAGCAGTTCCTTGCCGCCGCCGGCATTCTCCTTCTTCGGCATCAGGGCGGCGAGACCGGCCGACAGCTCGGTGTAGACCCGGGCCTTGGTGGCGATGCCGCGATGGGCGAGGGCGTAGCCATTGGGAATGGTGCGCACCTGCACCGCCACCTGATCGGCGTCGATGGTGCCGCTCCACACCGCGTCGCCGGGCTTCCAGTCCGAGCGCAGCAGGTGCGCATGGCCGGGAGTGCCATCGGCATTGAAGATCTGCACCTTGTAGCCGCCGTCCACCGCATCCACCTCGCACGGGGTGGCGATGATGTCCTCGCCGGCGGTGAGCTGGGCAATGCGGCGCTTGGCGAAGGCCACCGGTACGCCGGAGGTCTGGCCGGAAATCTGCCGCTTGCGGGTGTTGTGGATGTGGTCGATCACCGCCGCCACCGCCGACAGGGTGTGCACCAGCTCGCCATCGGGCACGCGGGGGAAGAAGCCGTCGGGATATTCCTCGGCGATGAAGCCGGTGGACAGGCGTCCATCCTGCCAGCGCGGATGCGCCATCAGCGCCGAGAGGAAGGGAATGTTGTGGCCGATGCCGTCGATGGCGAAGGCGTCGAGCGCCACCGCCTGGGCCTCGATGGCCTGGGCGCGGGTGGGGGCGTGGGTGACCAGCTTGGCGATCATCGGGTCATAGAACAGCGAGATTTCGCCGCCCTCGTAGACGCCGGTGTCGTTGCGCACGGTGATGGGGCCGGTCTTGCCTTCCACCGGCGGCCGGTAGCGCACCAGGCGGCCGGTGGAGGGCAGGAAGTTGCGGTAGGGGTCTTCCGCATAGATGCGGCTTTCCACCGCCCAGCCGGTCAGCTTCACGTCGTTCTGGGTGATGGAGAGGGGCTCGCCGGCGGCGACCCGGATCATCTGCTCCACGAGGTCGATGCCGGTGATGAGCTCGGTCACCGGATGCTCCACCTGCAGGCGGGTGTTCATCTCCAGGAAGTAGAAGCTCTTGTCCTGGCCGGCGACGAACTCCACGGTGCCGGCGCTGTCATAGCCCACCGCCTTGGCGAGGGCCACGGCCTGCTCGCCCATCTTCTTGCGGGTGGCCTCGTCCAGCAGCGGAGAGGGGGCTTCCTCAACCACCTTCTGGTTGCGGCGCTGGATCGAGCATTCGCGCTCGCCCAGGTAGATGACGTTGCCGTGCTTGTCGCCCAGCACCTGGATTTCGATGTGCCGCGGATCGACGATGAACTTCTCCACGAACACGCGGTCGTCGCCGAACGAGGACTTGGCCTCCGAGCGGGCGCGGTCGAAGCCGTCCTGCACTTCCGAGCGGGAATGGGCGATGCGCATGCCCTTGCCGCCGCCGCCGGCGGAAGCCTTGATCATCACCGGATAGCCGATCTCATCGGCGATGCGGGCGGCTTCCTCGCCATTCTCGATGACGCCGAGATAGCCGGGAACGGTGGAGACCTTGGCCGCCGCCGCCGCCTTCTTGGACTCGATCTTGTCACCCATGGCGTCGATGGCATGGGGGTTCGGGCCGATGAAGACGATGCCGTGCTCGGCCAAGAGCTTGGGGAAGGACGCGCGCTCGGAGAGGAAGCCGTAGCCGGGGTGCACCGCCTCGGCGTGGGTGAGCATGCACGCTTCGACGATCTTCTCGGCGATGAGGTAGGACTGGGCGGCCTGGGGCGGGCCGATGAACACGGCCTCGTCCGCCATCTCCACGTGGAGCGCGTCCTTGTCCGCCTCGGAATAGACGGCCACGGTCTTGATGCCCATCTTGCGCGCCGTCTTGATGACGCGGCAGGCGATCTCGCCCCGGTTCGCGATCAGGATTTTCGAGAACATTCAAATGTCTCCCGCGCCATGGGCGCTGAAATCTGAAGAAGCCTTGGCCAGTCCGTCAACCGGCGCGCCCCGCCCCGAACGGCCCCCCGCGGGCGGGGAGGGGGAGCGGCGTCGCGCCGGGAAGACCGGCCTCTCCCGCTTGCGGGGGAGGGTGGAGAAAGGCGCCCCGGGCGGGGCGCCGGTGCCGCTCAGAGCGGCAGGTTGTCGTGCTTGCGCGGGGGCTGCTCGAGCTTCTTGGTGCGCAGCATCGCGAGCGCGCGGGCGAGCCGCCGGCGGGTGGAGTGGGGCATGATGACCTCGTCCACATAGCCGCGCTCCGCCGCCACGAAGGGCGAAAGGAACCGCTGCTCGTAATTCTTGGTCTGGGCCTGGATCTTCTCCGGGTCGTCCATGTCGGCCCGGAAGATGATTTCCACCGCGCCCTTGGCGCCCATCACCGCGATCTGGGCGGTGGGCCAGGCGTAGTTCACGTCGGCGCCCACGTGCTTGGAGGCCATCACGTCATAGGCGCCGCCGAAGGCCTTGCGGGTGATGACGGTGACCAGCGGCACGGTGGCCTGGGAATAGGCGAACAGCAGCTTGGCGCCGTGCTTGATGAGGCCGCCGTATTCCTGCGCGGTGCCGGGCAGGAAGCCGGGCACGTCCACGAAGGTCACGATCGGGATCTCGAACGCGTCGCAGAAGCGCACGAAGCGGGCGGCCTTGCGGGAGGCGTCCGAGTCGAGCACGCCGGCCAGCACCATCGGCTGGTTGGCGACGAAGCCCACGGTGCGGCCCTCGATGCGGCCGAAGCCGGTGACGATGTTCTTCGCGTAGGCGGCCTGGATCTCGAAGAAATCGCCCTCGTCCACGACCTTGAGGATGAGTTCCTTGATGTCGTAGGGCTTGTTCGGATTGTCGGGAACCAGGGTGTCCAGGCTCTCGTCATAGCGGCCCGGGTCGTCGAACGAGGGCCACGAGGGCACGCCCTCCTGGTTGTTGGCGGGCAGGAAGTCGATGAGCCGGCGGGTCTCCAGCAGCATCTCCACGTCGTTTTCGAACGAGCCGTCCGCAACCGACGACTTGGTGGTGTGCACCTTGGCGCCGCCGAGCTCTTCCGAGGTGACGGTCTCGTTGGTGACGGTCTTCACCACGTCCGGGCCGGTCACGAACATATAGCTCGTGTCGCGCACCATGAAGATGAAGTCGGTCATGGCCGGCGAATAGACGTCGCCGCCGGCGCACGGGCCCATGATAAGCGAGATCTGCGGAATCACGCCCGAGGCCAGCACGTTGCGCTTGAACACCTCGCCATAGCCGCCGAGCGCCGCGACGCCTTCCTGGATGCGGGCGCCGCCGGCATCGAACAGGCCGATGATGGGGGCGCGGGTCTTCAGCGCCATGTCCTGGATCTTGGTGATCTTGCGGGCGTGCTCTTCCGAGAGCGAGCCGCCGAACACCGTGAAGTCCTTGGCAAACACGAACACCTTGCGGCCGTTCACGGTGCCCCAGCCGGTGACCACGCCGTCGCCGGGGATCCGCTGATCCTCCATGCCGAAATCGACGCAGCGGTGCTGCACGAAGGTATCGTATTCCTCGAACGTGCCGCGGTCGAGCAGCAGCTCGATGCGCTCGCGGGCGGTGAGCTTGCCGCGCTTGTGCTGCGCCGTGATGCGCCGTTCGCCGCCGCCCAGCCGCGCGATTTCGCGGCGGCTTTCCAGCTCTTCGAGGATTTCCTTCATGCGACGCGCCCCCCAGTTGCGGGTGTATATGGAAGCCGAGTTTAGCGGCGGCCAGCGCGAAGGAAAGCACGACGCGCGCACCTTCCTTCGCACCCTGACCGGCGTTTTGCCGGCTTGGTCGCTAGCAGCACTCTCGATCGATTTGAATATGTAAAAGTTTTGTGTTGTGATTTGTGAAGGCTTCACAATCTCGATGTGTCGAGCCGCCGCCGGGGGAGGGTGGATTGCGCCAGAAGGTTTATGCCGGCCACGCGGTGCGGCGCCTGCGCGAGAAGCTGGGCCTGAAGCAGGGTGAACTGGCGCAGCGGCTGGGCGTGTCCCCCTCCTACGTCAATCAGATCGAGAGCAACCAGCGCCCGCTCACTGCCTCGGTGCTCATCTCCATCTCCCGCACCTTTGCTGTGGACATCACCAGCTTCGGCGCCGAGGACCTGGATCGCCTGGTGGCGGACCTGCGCGAAGTGACCGCCGACCCGCTGTTCGAGGACCTGGGCCTGGGCCTGCAGGACGTGAAGGCGGTGGCCAATCTGTCCCCGGCCTTCGCCCATGCCGTGCTGCGCATGCATGTGGCGCTGCGGCGCACCGCCGAATGGCGCGCCTCCCTCGACGACATGCTGACCGCCGGCGTGCCGCCCCGCGCCGACGAGGCCAAGCTCATTCCCTATGAGGAAGTGCGCGATTTCTTCCATTACATCGACAATTACGTGGACCGCCTGGACCGTGCCGCGGAAGCCACCGCCCTCGCCCTGGGGGTGCTGGACGGCGCCGACCCCGCCACCGCCTTCGTCGCCCACCTGGCGAAGCGGCACGGGGTGACGGTGGAGGTCGGCCACGCCGACCCGGCGGCGCCGCTCTCCCAATACGACCCACGCCTGCGGCGGCTGAAGCTGTCCGGGGTGCTGTCGGCGCCGACGCGGGCCTTCCGCATGGCGGTCACCATCGCCCAGCTGGAGCACGCGGACCTGGTGGCCGAAACGGTGGCCTCGGCCCGCTTCCGCAGCCAGACCGCCGCCGACATCTGCCGGCTGGCCCTGTTCAATTATTTCGCCGGCGCGGTGATGCTGCCCTATCGCCGCTTCCTGGACCTCGCCCGGGCGCTGCGGCATGACCTCGACCGGCTGGTGCTGGAAACCGGGGCCAGCCTGGAGCAGGTGTGCCATCGCCTCTCCACCCTGCAGCGGCCGGGGGCGAAGGGCGTGCCCTTCTACTTCGCCAAGGTGGACCGCGCCGGCAACATCACCAAGCGCCATTCGGCGACGCGCTTCCAGTTCGCCCGCCACGGCGGCGCCTGCGCCGCCTGGAACGCCCACGAGGCGTTCGAGATGCCCGGCCGCACCCTTGTGCAGGTGGGGGAGATGCCGGATGGGGTGCGCTACATCTGCCTGGCGCGGGCGGTGACCGCGCCGCCGCTGCGCCACGGCGGGCCGGTGCGCGCCTTCGCGCTGGGCCTTGGGTGCGAAGTCTCCTTCGCCCACGACATGGTCTATGCGGACGGCCTCGACCTTAAGGCGGCGCCGGTGGCCTCGCTCGGGGTGTCGTGCCGCATCTGTCCGCGGCGCGACTGCGACCTCAGGGCCTTCCCGCCCCTCGACCGCGACATTCGCATCGACGAGAACGTGCGCGACATCATTCCGTTCACCATATCGTGACGCAATTCGGCCGCCGCGCTGCTTCGTAAACGCCGCGCCTTCGCACATGAAACGCCATTCGCCGGCGGTTAGATTGGCCCGTCGACTCGCCTGAGTCGCAAGGGAGTGCTCCATGAAGATGCTGAGACTTGCCGGCGTGTTTGCCGGCTTGGCAGTGGCGGGCATCGGGGGGGTGGCGCAGGCAGCGGCGCCGGGTTTCTCCACCGCGAATGTGAATATCCGAACCGGGCCTGACACCCAGTTTCCCTCCCTGGGGGTGATCCCGGACGGCTCGCCCATCCAGATCGAGGGATGCCTTCAGGACGAATCCTGGTGCGACGTCGAGTGGAACGGCTTCCGCGGCTGGGTCTACAGCGAATACGTGGGCTACGAACTGCCGGCGCGCCCGGAGGCTCCGCTCGTCGAGCGGCGGGTCGAGGTGCTGCCGGATGTGGGGCTCGCCGCCATCGGCGTTCCGATCGTCGCCTTTGCCGCCGCCGACTACTGGAACCGCAACTACGTCAACCGTCCCTATTACGCGGCCCAGCCCTGGTACGCCGATCGCTACCGCTGGGAGGGCTATGCGCCGCCGCCGCGTCCCGGCTGGCGTCCGCCGCCGCCCGGCCCGCGTCCGCCCGGCTGGTGGCGTGACAATTACGTGCCGCCGCCGAACATGCCGCCGCCGCCGCCCCCCGGCGCCTGGCATCGTCCGCCCCCGCCGCCCATGCCGCCGCCCGGGCCCGGCGGAATCCATGTTGCTCCGGTCATCGGCCCCGGTGGCCCCGACCGGCATGGCCAGTTCGGCATTCCCAATGTGAACCCGGGCGCGCCCGGCATGCCGGTGGTGGGCCCGGGTGGTCCCGGTACGCCGGTTGTCGGTCCCGGTGGTCCCGGCCGTCCGGTTGGTCCTGGCGGTCCTGGCGGTCCCGGTACGCCTGTGGTGGGTCCGGGTGGTCCTGGCACGCCGGTTGTCGGCCCGGGTGGTCCCGGCCGTCCGGTTGGTCCTGGCGGTCCCGGTACGCCTGTGGTGGGTCCGGGTGGCCCGGGCACGCCGGTTGTCGGTCCCGGTGGTCCCGGTGGTCCCGGTCGTCCGGTTGGTCCTGGCGGTCCCGGTACGCCTGTGGTGGGTCCGGGTGGTCCTGGCACGCCGGTTGTCGGCCCGGGTGGTCCCGGTCGTCCGGTTGGTCCTGGCGGTCCCGGTACGCCTGTGGTGGGTCCGGGTGGCCCGGGCGCGCCGGTCGTCGGTCCCGGTGGTCCCGGTCGTCCGGTTGGTCCTGGCGGTCCCGGTACGCCTGTGGTGGGTCCGGGTGGTCCTGGCACGCCGGTTGTCGGCCCGGGTGGTCCCGGTCGTCCGGTTGGTCCTGGCGGTCCTGGCGGTCCCGGTACGCCGGTGGTGGGTCCGGGTGGCCCGGGCACGCCGGTTGTCGGTCCCGGTGGTCCAGGCCGTCCGGTTCGTCCCGGCGAGCCGGGTGCGCCCGGTCAGCCCGGTGGGCCGAACCGTCCCGCCACGCCCGGTGGTCCTGCCGATCCGGCTGCGCCGGGGGCTCCCAACCGTCCGGCGGTGACGCCGGGGGCGCCCAATCGCCCGGTGACGCCCGGCGGACCGAACCGTCCGGCCACGCCCGGTGGTCCTGCCGATCCAGCTGCGCCGGGTGCGCCCAACCGTCCGGCGGTGACGCCAGGGGCGCCGAATCGCCCGGTGACGCCCGGTGGGCCGAACCGTCCGGTTGCACCTGGTGGTCCTGCCGATCCGGCTGCGCCGGGGGCTCCCAACCGTCCGGCGGTAACGCCGGGGGCGCCCAATCGTCCGGTGACGCCCGGCGGGCCGAACCGTCCGGTTGCGCCCGGTGGTCAGGTCCCGCCCGGTGGGCCGGCCGGAACGCCACGCCAGTCGGTGCCGGACATGCGCCAGCAGCCTGACCCGCGCCAGCAGCAGATGCAGCAGCGTCAGCAACAGCAGGAGCAGCAGCGCCAGCAGCAGATGCAGCAGCGTCAGCAGCAGCAGGAGCAGCAGCGCCAGCAGCAGATGCAGCAGCGTCAGCAGCAGCAGGAGCAGCAGCGCCAGCAGCAGATGCAGCAGCGTCAGCAGCAGCAGGAGCAGCAGCGCCAGCAGCAGATGCAGCAGCGTCAGCAACAGCAGGAGCAGCAGCGCCAGCAGCAGATGCAGCAGCGTCAGCAGCAGCAGGAGCAGCAGCGCCAGCAACAGATGCAGCAGCGTCAGCAGCAGCAGGAGCAGCAGCGCCAGCAGCAATTGCAGCAGCGCCAACAGCAGATGCAGCAGCAGCGCCAGCAGCAGCAACAGCAACAGCAGCGCGGGAATAAGCCGCCGCCGTGCACCGGGCCCAACTGCCCGCCGCAGCGCTGACGACACGGACGACCGGGCGGTCCCGTTCCGCCCGGTCGTCACCTTGCGTTTCGGATCCCCTCGGGCCCCGACCAGGGGGGAGAAATCCCGCCGTGGCCATCGACGGCACACGCGCATCGGTCTATGCCCGTCGCCATGTCCGATCGCCCCTTTCCCGAACCCGCCGTTGTCCGTTCTCCAGCCCCGTCCGCGCGGCCGGTGCTCCGCTTCGCCCCGTCGCCGACCGGCCTCCTGCATGTGGGCAACGCCCGCACCGCCCTGCTCAACGCATTGCTGGCGCGGCGGGGCGGTGGCACCTTTATTTTGCGTCTCGACGACACCGACGTGTCCCGGTCCCGCGCCGAATATGCCGATGCGATCATTCAGGACCTGGACTGGCTCGGCATCCCGCCCGACGCGACGTATCGCCAATCCGACCGGCTGGCCCTGTATGAGGACGCGGTGGCGCGCCTGAAGGCGTCCGGCCGTCTTTATCCCGCCTATGAGACCGAGGATGAGCTGGAGCTGAAGCGTCGCCTGCAGCGCGCGCGCGGCCTGCCGCCGCTCTACGATCGCGCGGCGCTCGCCCTCACCGTGGCGCAGCGCGCGGCCCTGGAGGCCGAGGGCCGGCGGCCCCACTGGCGGTTCCGGCTCGATCACCGTGCGGTCGCCTGGGACGACGGTGTGCGCGGGCCGCAGCATGTGGACACGGCCAGCCTGTCGGATCCGGTTCTGGTCCGGGCCGACGGCACCTTCCTCTACACCCTGCCATCGGTGGTGGACGACATCGACCTGGGGGTCACCGCGGTGGTGCGCGGCGAGGACCATGTGACCAACACCGCGGTCCAGATCGAGATCATGCAGGCGCTGGGCGGGCCGGTGCCGCGCTTCGCCCATCACAACCTGCTCACCCTGCCCAGCGGCGAGGGGCTGTCCAAGCGGCTCGGCCACCTCTCCCTCAAGGCCCTGCGGGAGGCGGGAGAGGAGGCGCTGGCGGTGGCCGCGGCGGCGGTTCTGGTGGGCTCCGCCCAGGCGCTGCAGCCGGTGGAGAGCCTGGACGCGCTGGCGGGGCTGGTGGACCTCGCCCGCATCTCGCGGGCACCGGCGCGGTTCGATCCGCAGGAGGTGAGCGGCCTCACCGCCCGCACCCTCCATGGCCTGCCCTATGAGGCCGTGGCCGGGCGCCTGGCGGCGGCCGGGATCGGCGGCGGCGGGCCCTTCTGGCTGGCGGTGCGGGGCAATCTGTCGGTGTTCCGGGAGGCCGCTGCCTGGTGGTCGCTATGCGCCACGGCCCAGGCTGGAGAGGTGGGGGAGGCGGATGCTCCGTTCCTGGCCGCCGCCGCCGCGCTGCTGCCGGACGAGCCGTGGGATGGCAACACCTATGGTGCCTGGATCAAGGCGGTGAAGGCCGAAAGCGGACGCGCCGGGAAGGCGCTGTTCCATCCGGTCCGTCGCGCCCTCACCGGGCGCGATACCGGGCCGGAACTGGCGGCGCTGCTGCCGCTGATGGGCCGTGGTCGGGTCGAAGCGCGGCTGCGCGGCGAGGTGGGCTGAGGGGCGCTCGCCTCCCGGCGCGCCCGCATCGGGCACGGGAGCTTTCGCGGCGGCGCGATCTGGACATCATGCCGGCGAACGGCGCCGCGCGGATGAGGCGCCGTGCCTGTGAAACCCGGCGCCGCCGCCGGACCTGAGGGCGCCGTCTCGCGGCGCGGGCCATGTCTTGTCCCGGTCGTCCGCGCAGTCGGCCGTCTGTCCCGCTGCCGGATGGTCCCCGGTGCTCCGCGCCGTTTCGCGGCGGCTATTGCTGCGCGTTCTGCGAGCGGGGCAGGGGGATGATGCGCACGGGGCGCTGGCCCGGCTGCTCGGATGCCGGAGCCAGGGGGGCCGCCACTGTGGCGGCCGGGCTGCCGGAGGGGCCCGTGTCGCCGGCATCGGTGGCGGTGGCGGCGCGGCTGGCGCTCTTGCCCTTGGCCGCCGGCGCGGCGTCCACCGGCTTGGGCTGGGACATCTCCCGCGCCTGCTCCTCCGTCACCAGGATGTCGCCTTTCTGCAGCGTGGTCTGGTCCTCGATGCCCGCCAGCGCCTGCGCCCACGACTGGCCCGCCGCGCGGCAGGAGCAGGACGACACCAGCTCCTTGCGGTAGCGCAGGGCGTTGGGGGTGGACATGTAGGACTGGCCGGAGATGGAGGACGCGTAGCGGATGTCGTCACCCGACAGGGTGAAGAGCTGGGTGTCCGCATTGGGGCACAGCCGCTTGCACAGCGCGTCCTCGGAGGCGAAGCGGCTGGAGTTGGAGCCGCGCGAGAGCGGGAAGAAGTAGCCGTCGCACATGCGCACGCACACGGTGCGCGAGCCGCCGCCGCTCGACCTGGGCGCCGGCGCCACGGCGTTCAGGTCGACGTCGGGCGCGGTCTCCTCCGGCTCGCCCTGCACCGGGCCGCCGAAGATGGCCTCCAGGAAGTTGCGCGGGCGCTGCGGTTGCGCCGGGGTGGCGGTGTTGCGCACGGCGGCGGCATATTGCGGCCCGCAATTGTTCTGCGCCAGGGCCAGGATGAGGGCGCGGCGCTGGCCCGCCTGGTCCGAGCTGCCGCCCCTCTCCAGGCCGGCGATGGAGGAGCGCAGCCGCGAGATCTGGTCGTCGATCTGGTCGCACTGGGGCGGACGGGGCGGGCCCTGGAAGATGAGGAAGCCACGCGGGGCGTCGCACCCCATGCTGCGCGCCTGGGCGGAATAGCGATCCAGCTCGCCGCGCAGCTTGGCCGACTGGCCCTGGCGGGAGGCCCAGGAATCCGCCCCGCGATCCAGGGAGCCGAGGGAGGCTTCGAGCTGGGCGCAGGTGGAGCCCTGCTGAGCCCATGCGCTCATCGCGCCAGCCGGCAGGGCCGCGGCCACAAGAAGCCCGCGGGCGAGGGTGCCGAAGCGTCGCGAAAGTCCCATCCTCAGCCTTCTCAAGGTCGATCGTAGCCGCTGGCCGAAGCCGGCTTCAGGGTCGTCTATAGCCCGGCGCGCGCGCCGAATGGTGACCAAACTGTGGAATCCGGCGCTCTTCGCCCGGTCGCCGGACACCGTGGCGCCGCGCCGGCCGGGGGACGCGGCCCGCCGGCCCGGTCACGATCGGGTGAGCCGGCCGCGCCGCCCCGGTGCTCAGCTCTTGCCGCGGTTGCGGATGTTGAAGCTGTCGAAGGCGTATTCGGCGATCTGCCACCACACCAATTGGTCGGTGCGCATGGCGTTCATGGAGTCCAAGGCCTGCCGGAAGGCGGGATTGGCCGCCGCCAGCTCCGTGTAAAGCTCCAGCGCCGCCTTGTGGCCGGCCTCCATGATGGCGGGCGGGAACGGGCGCAGTTCCGCCCCCTGCTGCACCAGCCGGCGCAGGGCGGGCGGGTTCACGTAATCATACTTCGCCAGCATCCAGGTGTTGGCGGCCTCGCAGGCGAGCTTCACGATGGACTGGTAATGCTTGGGCAGGGCGGCCCAGCGGTCGTTGTTGACCACCAGGTGGAGCATGGCGCCGCCTTCCCACCAGCCGGGGTAGTAGTAGTATTTCGCGACCTTCACGAGGCCGAGCTTCTCGTCGTCATAGGGGCCCACGAACTCGGTGGCGTCGATGGAGCCGCGTTCCAGCGCCGGATAGACGTCGCCGGGGGCGATCTGCTGGGGCACCACTCCGAGCTTGGCCAGCACCTGCCCGCCCAGGCCGCCGATGCGGAACTTGAGGCCCTTCAGGTCGTCGAGGCCGGTCAGCTCCTTGCGGAAGAAGCCACCCATCTGGCAGCCGGAATTGCCGGCCGAGAAGGCGGTCACGTTGTAGTCGGCCAGCACCTTGTTGATGATCTGCGCGCCGCCGCCGAACTGCCACCAGGACTGCTGCTGGCGCGAGTTGAAGCCGAATGGCACGCCGGTGCCGAAGGCGAGCGCGGTGTTCTTGCCGGTGTAGAAATAGGTGGCGGTGTGGGCGCAGTCCACCGAGCCGGTGGAGGCGGCATCGAGCGCCTGGAGCCCGGGCACCAGCTCGCCGGCGGGGAAGGTCTGGATCTGAAACTTGCCGTCGGTGGCCTCGGACACATACTGCGCCAGCATCTGCGCGGTGCCGTAGATGGTATCGAGCGAGCGCGGGAAGGACGAGGTCAGGCGCCATTTCACCTCCGGCGCGCTTTGCGCGAGGGCCGGCGCGGCGAGGGTTCCCCCGGCCACGGCGGCGGCCGAGGCGCCCATGAAGTGGCGGCGCTTGATGTCCATGACAACCTCCTTCGGCCGTTCCGGCCGGCCTCGTCTTCCCGGCGGCTCCGGTCTCCTGCGGCGGGCGGGCAGGGGTGTCACGGCCAGCGGCCGGCGTCAATCGGAATGCGGCTTCCGCTGGCGCCCCGGGCGTCCCATATGAGGGCCATCCATTCCCTCGGGGGCTTTGACGATGGCACAGGTGACTTTCATGCGGCGCGTCGCGGGGCTGGCCTTGGCGGGCCTTGTGCTGTCCGGTGGCGCGGCGGCGGCCCAGGAACCGAACCTTATCTTCAAGAAGTCCACGGTGTGGAAGTTCCTGACCCCCGATGACAAGCTGGCGGTCTACGGCATCGACGACCCGCTCGTGGATGGCGTCGCCTGCCATTACACAACGCCTGAGAAGGGCGGTGTCTCCGGCATGTTCGGAGTGGCCGAGGAGGTGTCCGACATCTCGCTCGCCTGCCGCCAGGTGGGGCCCATCGCGTTCAAGGGGAAGTTCGACCAGGGCGATGTGGTGTTCCGCGAGGGCCGCTCCTTCTTCTTTAAGAGGATGCAGATCGTGCGGGGCTGCGACACCAAGCGCAACGTCCTGGTGTATCTCGTCTATTCGGACAAGCTGATTGACGGCAGCCCGAAGAACTCCACCTCCACCGTGCCGATCCAGCCGTGGGGCGCAGCCGCCGACGTGCCGCGCTGCGCCGATTATCTGCGATAGGCATCAAGGCGCCCGCGTCCTTCCGGGCGCGGTCGCGCCGCCACCAGCCCCGCCAGCAGTCAGCGCGAGCAGGTGATGGCCACGGCGCTGGCGCACAGGGGGCCGGTGCACTCGGCGTGGACGCCGCCGGTGGACGCCGGTGCCAGGGGTTCGTTCTCGACCCGGCCGAAGTCGAGGGCGCGCGAGAAGTCATGGGACCGGCACCAGGCGGTCGCCACCCGCTCGCCACAGGGCGCGCCCGAGGCGAGGCAGCTGTCGATGCCGTAGCCGTCGGAATTGTCGATGATGAAGATGCGCGTGTCGGCCAGGGCAGCGGTGGACAGCAGCGCGACGCTGGCGACGACCAGCGCTCGAAGGTTCCGCATGGAGAGCGTTTTCATTCCGGTTGAAGCCGTGCCGGTCCAGGCCGGTGGAGGCGGGGGACGGGACGCCGATGTCCCGCCTCGGATGTGGCCGGCGCCCGGAGGGGCGCGGCCGGTTCCGCCGCGAGGACCAGGACGCATGGCATAGCTGCGTCGCGCACGGCCGGTCAACCCGCGAATGCCGCGCTGCAGCATTCCGTTTTCGGCAGGGCCCGCGCGCGGCCTGCCGGGCACCGGCGGCGTCCGGCCGTGGAGGGGCGTGAAAGCTCTTGACGCAGGCCCGGCGGCGAACCATTGTCCGCCGCCATGAACGGCCCATTTTCCATCTTCGGCATTCGCCTGCCGATTATTTGCGGTTAGCCCGAGAAGCTGGCCGCGGCCGTCCCTTGCTGCACCCTTAAAGACCTTTAAGGACCTGGACGCCCCGGCCGGTGGACCGGCATGCGCGCGTTTCGCGCGTTTTCACGGCTGCGCGCGTCTTGCGCGTTCTTAAAGGCACGCGCGCCTCGCGCGGTTTCGAGGGAAGCGGAGCGATCCATGGAGCTGCGGCTTCACAATACCCTGACCCGGTCGAAGGACGCCCTGCGCCCGCTCGATCCCGCGCAGGTGCGCATGTATGTCTGCGGGCCCACGGTCTATGACCATGCCCATATCGGCAATGCGCGCCCGGTGATCGTGTTCGACGTGCTGTTCCGCGTGCTGCGCCGCCTCTATGGGGCCGAGCACGTGAAATACGTGCGCAACATCACCGACGTGGACGACAAGATCAACGCCCGCGCCGCCGACCGGGGCATCTCCATCCGCGAGCTGACGGAGGAGACCTATCGCTGGTTCCGCGAGGACACCGCGGCGCTCAACTGCCTGCGGCCCACGGTGGAGCCCCGCGCCACCGAGCACATTGCCGAGATGCGTGCCATCATCGAGCGGCTGGTGGCCTCCGGCCATGCATATGTGGCTGATGGACATGTTCTGTTCAACGTGCCGGCCATGCCCGACTATGGCCGGCTGTCGCGCCGGCCGCTGGACGAGATGATCGCCGGCGCGCGGGTGGACGTGGCGCCCTACAAGCGCGACCCCATGGATTTCGTGCTGTGGAAGCCCTCCGATGCCGACGTGCCGGGCTGGGAGTCGCCGTGCGGCATTGAGACCCCCGGCCGGCCGGGCTGGCACATCGAATGCTCGGCCATGAGCTGGAAGCACCTGGGCGAGACGTTCGACATCCACGGCGGCGGCATCGACCTGGTGTTCCCGCACCATGAGAACGAGATCGCCCAGTCGCGCTGCGCCTTCCATACCGGCGTGATGGCGCAGATGTGGCTGCACAACGGCTTCCTGATGCTGGAAGGCGAGAAGATGTCGAAGTCGCTCGGCAACTTCGTCACCATCCGCGAGCTGCTGGAGGAGTGGCCCGGCGAGGTGCTGCGCCTTGCCATGCTCGCCACCCATTATCGCCAGCCCATCAACTGGACCCGCCAGGGCCTGGGCTTCGCCGCCAAGACCCTGGACAAATGGTATCGCGTCATCGGCGAGGTGGAGGCTGAGACCGGGGAGGGCAATCCGTTCGAGAGCGAGATCGCCGAGCGCCTGGCCGACGACCTCAACACCCCCTCCGCCATCGCCCACCTGCATCACCTGGCGGAGGTGGCGGAGCACGAAGATACCTCATCCGCCCTGCGCCGGCGCTTCAAGGGCGCGGCCAACCTGCTCGGCCTGCTCACCGAGACCGAGGAGGTCTGGCGCACCCGCGCCAAGGCGGCGGTGGCGCTGGACGAGGCGGTGATCTCCGATCTGATCGCCGCCCGGCTCGCTGCCCGCAAGGCCAGGGACTTCAAGCGCGCCGACCAGATCCGGGAGGAGCTGGCTTCGAAGGGCATCGTGCTGATGGACAACAAGGACGGCACCACCAGCTGGGAGGTGTCGCGATGAGCGCGGCTCCGCGCCTGGCGCTGCGCCCGCTGCTGCCCACCGACACGCCGGCGCTTGCGGCCCTGTTTCGCAGCGCCATCGCCGAGCTGACCGGGGAGGACTACGACCCCGATCAGCAGGAGGCCTGGGCCTCCGCCGCCGATGACGAGGAGGCATTCGGCGCCCGCCTCGCCGGGCTGCTGACGCTGGTGGCGGTGCGCGCCGGCGCGGCGGTGGGCTTCGTGGCGCTGAAGGACGACAGCCATGTCGAGCTGCTCTATGTGCACCCGGACGCGGTGGGCAGCGGCGTGGCTGCCGCCTTGTGCGAGGCCGCCGAGACCCTGGCCCGCGGCCGCGGCACCAAGGCGCTGACGGTGGATGCCAGCGACACCGCCCTCGGCTTCTTCCAGAAGCGGGGCTACCAGCCGCAGCGCCGCAACACCGTGGCGGTGGCCGGCGAGTGGCTGAGCAACACCACCCTGCGCAAGACGCTCGGCGAGGGAGGCCGGCTGCAATGACCCGTGAGCGGCTCTACCTGTTCGACACCACCCTGCGCGACGGGGCGCAGACCAACGGCGTCGACTTCACCGTCGCCGACAAGCTCAAGGTGCTGGGCCTGCTGGACCGGCTGGGCGTGGACTATGTGGAGGCCGGCTATCCCGGCGCCAATCCCACCGACACCCAGCTGTTCGCGCAGGAACATCCGGCGCGGGCCCGCGTCACCGCCTTCGGCATGACCAAGCGGCCCGGCCGCTCCGCCTCCAACGACCCCGGCCTCGCCGCGCTGCTGGAGGCGAAGGCCGACGCCATCTGCTTCGTGGCCAAGGCCTCCGCCTACCAGGTGCGGGTGGCGCTGGAGACCACCAGGGACGAGAACCTCGCCTCCATCCGCGACAGCGTCGCGGCCGCGGTCGGCGCCGGGCGCGAGGCGTTGGTGGATTGCGAGCACTTCTTCGACGGCTACAAGGAAGATCCGGACTTCGCCCTCGCCTGCGCTCGCGCCGCCTTCGAGGCCGGCGCGCGCTGGGTGGTGCTGTGCGACACCAATGGCGGAACCCTGCCCCATGAGGTGGAGGCCATCGTTCGCGCGGTGGTGGCGGTGGTGCCGGGCGACCATGTCGGCATCCATGCCCACAACGATACCGAGCAGGCGGTGGCCAATTCGCTGGCGGCGGTGCGGGCCGGCGCGCGGCAGATCCAGGGCACGCTGAACGGCTTGGGCGAGCGCTGCGGCAACGCCAACCTGTGCTCCATCATCCCGACCCTGCTGCTGAAGCCGGACTATGCGGAGCGCTTCGACATCGGCGTGTCCAGCGCCGGGCTCGCCGACATCGCCCATGTCTCCCGCGCCCTCGACGAGATGCTGAACCGGGCGCCCAACCGCCACGCCCCCTATGTGGGTGAGAGCGCGTTCGCCACCAAGGCCGGCATTCATGCCTCGGCGATCCTGAAGGACCCGGCCACCTACGAGCATGTTCCGCCCGAGGCGGTGGGCAACCGGCGCAAGCTGCTGGTGTCCGACCAGGCCGGCAAGTCCAATGTCATCGCCGAGCTGGAGCGCCTGGGCGTGGCGGTGGACAAGGCCGACCCCCGCCTGTCGCGGCTGCTGGACGAGGTGAAGACCCGCGAGGCGCTGGGCTATTCCTACGAGGCGGCGGACGCCTCGTTCGCGCTGCTGGCGCGCCGCGCGCTGGGGTCGGTGCCGGACTTCTTCACGGTGGAGCGCTTCAGCGTGAACGTGGAGCGGCGCTACAACGCCCGCGGCGAGATGAGCACCGTGGCCGAGGCCATCGTCAAGGTGCACGTGGGCGAGGAGGTGCTGATCTCCGCCGCCGAAGGCAACGGCCCGGTGAACGCGCTGGACGTGGCCTTGCGCAAGGACCTCGGCAGGTACCAGCCACTGATCGCCGGCCTGCGCCTCACCGACTATCGGGTGCGGGTGCTGAACGGTGGCACCGAGGCGGTGACCCGGGTGCTGGTGGAGTGCGCCGACGAGACCGGGGAGCGCTGGACCACGGTCGGCGTGTCGCCGAACATCATCGATGCCTCGTTCGAGGCGCTGCTCGATTCCATCACCTGGAAGCTGCTGCGGGAAGGCGCCACCGCCTGAGCGCGTGCGCGGCGCTTCGGGCGGTGGTCCGAGGCGCCGAAAAGACAGCATGATTGTCGTACATCAATGTCGCCAGGGTGCACCGGCAGGACACTGCCGCAAAGCTTGACGCCAAGCTTTTGAGCAGTCTTTCACGTCGTGTCGGGAGGGTCCGATCATGTCACAGGCAAATTCACGCTTCGATGTGACTGATCCCATGGTCGTCGTTCGTATGCTGTGCGGTCTCTTTTATTTTCCGCACGCCATTTCCAAGATCATCGGCTTTGCCGGAGCGGTGGGGTTCTTCACGCGGGCCGGGTTTTATCCGCCGGAAGCCTTCGTCGTGCTGTCGGTGACGATGGAGCTGATCTGCGGTATCGGACTGACCTTGGGCATCTTCACCAAGTATCTCGGCGTGGTGTCTGCCGGCCTGATGGCGGTGGCCGGCTATGCCATCGTCGCCATCTATGGGCTCAGCTGGTTCTGGGGCGGGCACGGCATCGAATACCTGCTGTTCTGGGCGATCGCCTCGCTGGCGGTGGCGTTGAACGCGTGGAACCAGGAGCCCGGCATCTTCGGCTATTTCGCCTGGCGGCTGCGGCCCCCGGGAGACTGAGGCCCGGGCACTTGCCCGCCGCTGATCTTTGACGCAAACGGCCCCGGAGCGCAGCGCCCCGGGGCCGTTTGCATTGGAGGGGGAGCCGCCCGGGCCTTCGGTTCCGATGCCCCGGCCAGCCGCGGCTGGACCACCGGCCCCCGCCACAGGGCAGGGGCGTGCGTCCAGGCAACATTCAGCCTGGGCGGGCGGTCGCGGCGGCTCTCGCCCGTCCCGCCAGCAGCGAGCGGATCAGCACGGCGATGGTGGTGCCGTTGTGCAGCGCCGCGGTGGCGATGGGCGAGAGATAGCCCAGCGCCGCCGCCGCCAGGATGGCCGAATTCGCCCCCACCGCGACGTTGAAGTTGGAGCGGATGAGCCGCATGGTGGATTGGGAGATGTCCACCATGGCCGCCAGCGACTCCAGCCGGTCGTCGGTGAGCACGATGTCGGCGGTGGCGCGGGCGATGTCGGCGGCGCGCGGCATGGCGATGCCCACATGGGCGGTCATCAGCGCCGGCCCGTCGTTCACGCCGTCGCCCACGAACGCCACTTTGGCGCCCGCGGCCTTCAGGCCGGCGACGATGCGGGCCTTGTCCTCCGGCTGCTGCTCGTAGAACACCTCATCGAGCCCCAGCGCCTCGCCCAGGGCAAGCGCCTTGGCGCGGGCATCGCCGGTGATCATGACGATGCGCCTGACCCCGAGCGCGCGCAGACGCGCCAGGGTCTGCGGCGTGTCCTCGCGCAGCCGGTCGCGCAGGGCGAACATGGCGAGCGGCCGCTGGTTGCGGGCCGCATAAAGCAGCGACTTGCCCTCGTCCTGGAAGTCCGCCACCTGCGCCCGCTGCCGGGCGAAGGAGATGTTCTCGTCATCCTCCAGGTAGTGGCGGCTGCCGAAGCGGATCATGTCGCCGCCGACCTCCGCTTCCACCCCGTGGCCGACGATGAAATTCACCTCCTCATGGGGCACATGGGCCAGCCTGCGCTGGCGCGCCAGCTTCACCACCGCCCGGGCGATGGGGTGGTTGGTGTGCTCGCCCAGCGAGGCCACCAGCGCCAGCGCCTCCTCTTCGTCCACATCCGGATGGAGCGGACAGATGTCGGTGACCTGGAGGGTGTTGTGGGTGAGGGTGCCGGTCTTGTCGAACACCACGGTGTCCACGTCGGCCAGCATCTCGATGGCCTGGCCGCTCTTGACAAGGCAGCCTTGCTTGGCGGCCTGGAACATGGCCGTCTTCAGGGCGATGGGGGTGCCGAGCTTCACGGTGCAGGAATAATCCACCATGAACACCGATTCCATGCGCCGCCAGTCGCGCGTCAGCGCGAACACGGCTGCGGCCGAGCCCAGCGTGATGCCCACCCGGCGGTCGGCCAGGGCATCGGAGACGCACTGGATCTCCGCCGGCCGCTCCAGCGCGTCCTGGATGTAGCGGGCGATGCGCCCGGTGGTGGTGGCTTCCCCCACCCGCTCGGCACGGATCACCAGCCGGCCGTCGGTGACGATGCCGCCCGCCAGCGCCGTGCCGCCGGGCGCGCGCGGAATGGGCAGGCTCTCGCCGGTGACGGCGGACTGGTCCACATAGGCGTCGCCCGCCACCACCGTGCCGTCCACCGGAATGGTCTCGCCGAGGCCGACCACCACGTGCTCGCCGCCCTTGAGGCTGTTGAATGGCACCTTCAGCATCTCGCCCTGGCCGCTCTCCACCCAGACGTCGTCGGGCGCGCGGTGCAGCAGCGAGCGCAGCAATTCGTCGGAGCGCTCGATGGTGGTGGATTCGATGTATTCGGCCAGCTCCACCAGCAGCCGGGTGAAATTGGCGGTGGTGTATTCGCCACGCGCCGTGGGCAGGCCCATGGCGATGGCGTCGAGCACCTCCACCTTCAGCCCGTGCTGGATGGCGGCGGCGATGCCGCGCACCAGGGTCGGGGCGATGTTGGCCAGGGTGAGGGCGCCGGCGGCCGGGCGCGGCAGCAGGCGCGCGGCGATGAGCGTCGCGGCCGAGAGCACCAGCGGCGAGGCGTCCGCGCTTGCCGCCTGCACCATGGGCGGCACATGCGCCGGCGGATTGGCGGCGCGGGCGAGAATCTGCGCCCGCGTGGCAGCGGCGCCGTCGTAGCTGACGATCAGCGCATGGCAGCCGGAGTTCATGCGCAGGGCGGAGACGCCGCGCACGTCGCGCACGGCGGTGGCCGCCCGCGACAGGACACCGAGGTCGGTGCCTAGCCGCAGCCGCAGGCGGCCCGGCACTTCGTGAACGATGCGGACGCTCACCGGGGCTCTCAGCTCCCGCTGGTCAGGGGAGCGGCGGGCTCCACCTCACCCGGCGTCAGCGGGTCGATGCCCTCGCCGACGGGCGCGGTGGCGGCGGCCACCTCCGCCTCTGCGTCATGCAGGCGCTCTTTCAGCTCCTCCACGCCGCCCTGGAGGAAACTCCAGATCTGGACCGCGGTGCGCAGGATGGTGCGCTGGGCCGTCTCATTGGTGAGCAGGTAGGCCGCGCCGGCGCCGACGGCGAGCCCCTTGATGAGCGAATCGGCGGCCGGATGCTGGTGCCAGTTGAAGGCGCCCGCGCGCGGCGCCGACGCGCCGGCCGCGGCCGCCGCTGCGGGGCCGGAGGCCGCGCCCTCCGCGCCGAAGGGGAAGCCCGCCGGCGGAAAGCCGGGAGGCCAAGCGCCGGGGGAGGAGGCGCCGGGGGAGGAGGCGCCGGGCTGCGGCCCGCCGGCCGGGGCCGGGCCGCCCTGGGGACCGAAGCCGGGAGGCCAAGCGCCGGGCGCGGGGAAACCCTGCGGCGGGAAGCCCGGGGGTGGGAAGCCCTGGGTCGGGGAGCCTTGGGTCGGGGTGCCTTGAGGCGCATATCCCGTCGGTGCGGCCGGGCCGGGCCCGTAGCCATAGAAATGATAGTGGTAATGCACGCCCTGGTTGGCGTCTTCGGCGTCCGGCATGGTGGCGACTCCTGAATTCTGTTCGCGGGGAAGGCGGGGCGCCCGGTCAGGCCTGGGGCGGCTCCTCGCCGGACGGCGCGGCGGCCTTGCTGAAGATGGAGGAGAACACGGCGCGCACGTCGGGCCGGTTCAGCAGCACCACGACGCCGGCGCCGATGGCGGTGCCGACCCAGAAGTTGGAGCCGCTCGCCCGGGCGATGCGCGTGAGGTTGGAGATGCTGAAGCCATCGCGCAGCACGCCTTCAAGCACGTCGAGCGCGTCGATGCGCGGGCCGTTGGCGCCCTGCGCGCCGCCCGGCTGCGGGCCGAAACCGGCCTGCGGACCGTAGCCGGGCTGGGGGCCCTGGCCGCCGTAGGCCGCCTGCGGGCCATATCCGGCCTGCGGCCCGTACCCGGGTTGCGGGTTGTAGCCTGCCTGCGGGCCGTATCCGCCCTGCGGCCCGGCTGCGCCCTGCGGGCCGTAGCCCGCCGGGCCGGCGGTCCATCCCCCGTAGGAGGGCCATTGGCCCGGCTGCTGCGGGCCGCCCTGGGTCGGACCGGATTGAGAGCCACCCCATTGCGGGGATTTCTTCGACATCGGTTCTTCCTTGGATCAAGAACGCCGAAAGAAGGTTCGGGCGAATCCTTTGCCCGCGTTGGCGGCGCGGGCGGGACGGTCACACCACATGGGCGGCGAGCGTGCGCTCGACCTCCGCGGCGTCGGCAACCAGCAGCCGCGGCCAGAGCGGCGCTGGTATCTGCTGCGGATCGTACTCCACCACCACCGTCAGGGCAGCCGCGTTCACCCGCGTCGTCTTCACGCCCCGGATGCGGCCGACCAGGGTGACGAACGGCGTCGGGTCCACCTTCGGCAGGTGGGCGATAGCGGCAAGCTCCAGCTTCAGGCGAATGCGCCCGGGCACGTGGTGGGCGATGGACACGAAGCGGCGCAGGTGCAGGAACGGCGACAGGTCAGGGATCATGGGGCGTGTTGTCCTCGTCTCCCACCCATTCGTAGATTTCCGGCGTCTCGCTCGCCATCGGGCAGGCGCAGCCGCCCAGCGGTCCCTTGCCACAGGTGCCGCAGGAGGTGGGAATGAAGCGGACCCGGTCCTTGGCGCGCCACATTTCCAGCAGGCTGCGGGCGGTGTCCGGGGTGGTGGAGAGCCCCACCGCCAGATCCCTGACGGTGGTGCGGTGATGGTCGCGCATATAGGCTTTCACCGCCGACAGGGTGGTCATGGCCGCAGCTCCTTGAACGTCCCCTCAGGCAGGATCAGGCGATGCGCGGTGGTGCGCCGGGCGGCGGCCAGCTTGCCCACATGGTGCAGCGCCGCCATGGCCGCCAGCAGCAGGCCGAGGCACAGGGCGATCCACAGGGCGGCCGCGCCGGGGGCGCGGTCGAAGCGCGCGGCCTGGTAGAACACCACCGCCGCGCACCAGCCGAGGCCGGTGGTCCAGGAGGCGGCGAAGGCGGTCCAGCGCCATCCGGTCTCCTGGTAGATGGCGCCCATGGAGGCCACGCACGGCATGTAGAGCAGGATCATCAGCAGATAGGCGAAGGCTCCCGCCTGCCCGTCGAAGCGCGCCGCCATGGCGGTGAAGGCGCCGGGCTCCACCTCCAGCTCCGCCGCCGCGCCGGCGCCCTCGGCGGTGTAGGCGACGTCGAGGCCCAGCGGATCGGCGAGCTTGCCGGCCGCCGCCGCGAGGTTGGCGGGAATGGTGGCGAACGCCGCCGCGAGCTTGCCGCCGATGCCGGCGGGCTCCGCGTCCGCCGTCTCCTCCGCCTTGCCCGCCGCGTCACCTCCGTCGGCGCTGGCCCTCGCAGCATCGGCGTCGGCCAGCTGGCCGTAGAGGGCGTTCAGCGTGCCGATCACGGTTTCCTTGGCGAGGATGCCAGTGAACACGCCCACCGCCGCCGGCCAGTTGTTTTCCTGCATGCCCATGGGCTCGAACACCGGCACGAGGCCGCGGCCGACAGCGGACAGCACCGACTTTTCGCTGTCCTGGTTGTTGAACGTGCCATCGGTGCCGAGCGCGTTGAGGAAGGTGAGCACCACCACCACCGGGACGATGACCCGGCCGGCCCGGACGATGAACGACCGCAGCCGGTCCCAGGCGCGCAGCACCACCGTGCCGAGGGTGGGGATGTGATAGGGTGGCAGCTCCATGATGAAGGGCGACACCGTGCCCTTGAGCACCGTGTTCTTCAGCAGGAACCCCGTCCCCACCGCCGCCAGGATGCCGATGAGGTAGAGGCCGAACACCAGGTTCTGGCCGTTCTGGGGGAAGAAGGCCGCGGCGAACAGGGCATAGACCGGCAGCCGCGCCCCGCAGGACATGAACGGCGCCATCATGATGGTGAGCACCCGGTCGTGACGGCTTTCCAGGGTGCGGGTGGCCATGATGGCCGGCACGTTGCAGCCGAAGCCGACGATCAGCGGCACGAACGACTTGCCCGGCAGGCCGATGGTGCGCATGGCGCGGTCCATCACGAACGCGGCGCGGGCCATGTAGCCCGAATCTTCCAGGAAGGAGAGGAAGAGATAGAGGAAGGCGATGATCGGAATGAAGGTGGAGACGGTCTGGATGCCGCCGCCGACGCCCTGGGCCAGCAGCACCACCAGCCATTCCGGCAGGCCGAGGGCGCCGAGCGCCAGGGTGCCCCCGTCCACCAGCACCGCGCCCACCGCCTTGTCGAAGAAGTCGATGAACGCGCCACCGATGGAGATGGTGAACACGAACATCAGGTACATCATGGCGAGGAAGATGGGGATGCCGAGGACGCGGTTCAGCACCACCTGGTCGATGCGGTCCGACACCGTGCGGGAGGCCTCGCGCGGGCGGGTGAGCACCCGCTCGACGATGGCGGTGATGAAGCCGAAGCGGGCGTCGGCGACCACGATGTCGCTCTCTTCCCCAAGGCTCGCCTCCACCGTGGCGCGGGCGGCGTTCACGTCCGCCTCGAGGGCGCCCTGGGTTTCGCCGGTGGTGAGCGCGTCGCCCTCGATCAGCTTCAGCGCCCGCCAGCGCGGCTGGGCGACGCCGAGCGCCTCCAGCTTGGCGGCGATGCGCGTCACCCCGTCCTCGATGGCCGGGCCATAGTGGGGCTCCACCAGCGGCGGTCGGGGGCGGTCCGCAAGGTCGGCGATATGTTCCTTCAGTGTTGCCACCCCGGTGCCGCGCGCCGCCACCAGTTCCACCACCGGGCAGCCCAGCGCCTCGCTCAGCGCCCGTACGTCCAGCGCCAGGCCGCGCCGCTGGGCGATGTCCATCATGTTGACGGCGGCGAGCATCGGCACGCGCATTTCGAGCAGCTGGGTGGTGAGATAAAGGTTCCGCTCCAGGTTCGAGGCGTCGATGATGTTGACGATGAGGTTGGCCGCCCCGGACAGGACGAAGTCGCGCGCCACGCGCTCGTCTTCGGAGATCTGGAGGGTGGCCCCCAGCGAATAGACGCCGGGCAGGTCCACCACCTCGTAGAGGCGGCCGTCCTGGGTGTAGCTGCCGAGCTTCTTTTCCACCGTCACGCCGGGCCAGTTGCCCACTTCCTGGCGCGCGCCGGTGAGGGCGTTGAACAGCGTGCTCTTGCCGCAATTGGGATTGCCGACGACGCCGATGACCATCTTGCCGCTGCGGGCGGGGGTGGAATCGTTCGCCATCACAGCTTCTCCACCGCCACCATGTCCGCCTCGGCCTTGCGCAGGCTCATGGCGAAGCCGCGCACGCGGATTTCCACCGGGTCGCCCAGCGGCGCGGCGCGGGTGATCTCGAACTCCACCCCGGGAGTGAGGCCCATGGACATGAGCTTCTGGCGATATTCGAGCCGGGAGCGGCTGAGGCCGACGATGCGGGCGCGGTCGCCCGGCACGAGTTGCGAGAGGGTGAGTGCCGGCAGCATCTGTTCCAAAAGGCTCACCAGCACCAGGCCGGCGGTCTTGGGGTCGACGACGATGCGGGCATCGTCATTCACCGCCACCAGCATGCCGTTCTCGCCGGAGTGCTGCACCACCTCGATGCGAGTGCCCGGGTGCAGCCCCAGGTCCGCCAGCCGCTTTTCCTCGCTGGGACCGCCGTCCCAGGCCCGGACGCGGACCGTACCGCTCTTCACGTCGAACAATCTCAGATGCGCCATCGAGCCGCGACTCCGTCGATCGTCCGCACGGTGGGGCAGCCTGCCAGGGACGCTATGTCTTTACTGGCACGTTTGCATGCCATCTAGAATATAGACTTTGACATAGGTCACTTGAAGCCGCTTTCACCAAAATAGAGGCGGCCGAATACAATATTATAATTATTCCAATACAAAATAAGAGTGGTCACGGCGGGTTCCGCATGCTCCCGGCGGGGCCCGTTCGCCGGAGGAGGCCTCCTGGCCGGAGGCGGACGGGGCGCAGGGTCGAGACCCGCCGGGGGCGGGCCGGCGGGAGCGCCCCCATGTCGAACTGTGGGCGTCGGGCTGTCGGCGCGCGAGGCCGGGCCGGCTGCGCGTCGCGAGGCGCCGCGTGCGATCAGCCGCCGCCAGTGGCGCGCCCGGTCGGCCGCCACCGGCGGCGCGGCACGCGCGTCGGCCAATCAGGCGGTGAGGTGATGCAACAGGATGGAGCCGCCGATGCCGATCAGCGTCACGCCCGCCAGCAGCTCGGCGATGCGGCCCCAGCGCTCGCTGATCAGGCGGCCCATGAGCATGCCGCCGGAGGACATGAGGAAGGTGGCGAGGCCGATGGCGATGGCGATCACCACGATGTTCACATCGAAGAAGGCGAGGGAGACGCCGACCGCCATGGCGTCGAGGCTGGTGCCGACGGCGGTGGCGATCAGCACCGCCAGCGAGGCCTTGGGCGGCTCCGCGTCCTCATGGCGCCGCAGGGCGGCCCACATCATGTGCAGCCCGACGCCAGCCAGCAGGGCGAACGCGATCCAGTGGTCCACGGCCTCCACCAGGCTGGAGGCGGCAACGCCCAGGGCCCAGCCGATGAGCGGCGTGAGGGCCTCGACGAGGCCGAACACGGCGCCGGTGCGCAGGGCCTCCGAATAACGCGGGCGGCCGAGGGCGGCGCCCCGCCCCACCGAGACGACGAACGCGTCGACCGACATGCTGAGAGCCAGCGCGGCAATGGCGAAGGGTGACATGACAGGGGGTCCCACGGACGGATTGACCGCGTGCCGACACACTCCGTCCGATGAGAGCGTGCGGTTCACGACGGTCTTGCCGGGCCGAGGCATTCGGCTGGTCGCGCCACGCGTCCATGCCCCACTTGGCACTTGCGCGAGTGTGTTGACGCGGCCCCGCTGGATCAGCGGTGGCTACTCCCCGATGCCGGCGGGATAGCCGCATGGGCGGCGCAAGTCAAACCCTCGGCGGGGATGATTGTGCAGATGCACACTGTAAGTTCGTGTCGGCGGGCAAGGCATCCGCCGGCATGCCGGCGAACGCGGCGCGCGCGGCCGGCCGGGGCTTGGCGCCGGTTTGTTTCTCAACGCGGATTCAACAGCACGCGGAAGTGCTCTACATCTGGTGCAGGCCGCGTGGGCGGCTGGAGCCAGGGGGGAGTGCCAATGGAGCGGATGGCGAGAGGGATGCGGCGCGGCCTTGTCGCGGGCCTGGGCGCGGCATGGCTGGCGGTGGGGGCGCCGGGTGCGGTCGTGGCGCAGAACGACCCGTTGGCGCCACCCTCGGACCTTGGCGCCGGTGGCGTCCCGGTGCCCCTGGATGGCACCGCCATCGCTGGGGAGAACACTCCCCCGCCCATGGGCATGATGGCGATTCCGGTGCCGCCCGACACCTGCGCGGGCCTCGCGGCGGCGGTGCGCCAGCAGGGCGCGCTGCTGGTCCCCACCGGCGGCGGCAACGCCCAGCGCTATGTGCTGGACGCCACCTATTGCGCCGAAGGCGAGGTGACGCGGCCAGCCTGGACCGCCACCTCTGACACCCCGCGCTGCTTCGTTGGCTACACCTGCGGAACGGCGAACAACGACGGCGGCAAATGAGCGCGACCCACCCCGCCGGCCGGCGGGCCGCCGGGGTGGGGCAGGGGGCCGCGCGCCCGCAGGCCGGGCCGGGCGTCGGGCGCTGGCTGTCGGCGGCGCGGATGACGGAGGCGCGCGTGGCGATGGCGGAGGAGGCGGGGCGCCCGGAGTGGTCCGCCCCGGCGCACGGGCGGTGGTCCGCCCACGTCAGCCCCTGTGTTTGCCGGAGCGGCCGGGCGCCGCCGGCGCCGCCGGAGGCGGGGCGGGCGCGGTGCCTGCCGCCGCCTCCGGGACCGCGCGGGCGAGCGCGGCGGCGAGGGCGGCGGCGTCGCCGGCCACGTGAAAGGTCTTGAGCCGCGCCGTGGCGCCGGCGGCAAGGGTGACGCGGGAGGCGGGGACGCCCAGCGCGGCGGCGATCACCCGCGCCACGGCGGCGGTGGCGGCGCCGTCTTCCGGGGCGACGCGCACCCGTACCTTCAGCACGCTGCGGCCATCCGCGAGCACGCCGACGCCGTCGAGCGCGTCGCGCCCGCCCTTGGGGGTGGCGCGCACATGCAGTTCGATGCCCCCCGCTACGGCACGAAAAAGGTCCAAGGCCTCAGAACACGTTGGGGTAGATGTAGAGGCCGATCACGCGCTGAAGGAAGAAGATCAGCAGGATCAGGATCATCGGGGAGATGTCGATGCCGCCGAGGCTCGGGATCACCGAGCGGATGGGGGCGAGCACCGGCTCGGTGATGCGGAACAGGAACTCGCCCACGTTGTGGACGAACTTGTTGTAGGGGTTCACCACGTTGAAGGCGACGAGCCAGGACAGGACGGCGGCGGCGATGAGCAGCCACACATAAAGATTCAGGACGACCAGGATGACGTCGAGCAGCGCGCGCATGTCGGTGAAGGTCCCTCGGCGATTGAAGCCAAGCAATAGCCTTTTCGCGGGGGCGGGAACAAGGCCGTTGCGCGGTGCGGGATGTCACGCCCCCGTTAAGGCCACAATGCTTCCGCATTGTCCCGCCCTTGACTTGCAGGTCCCACGCGGGCAGCTTCGCGGCCCGACGGAGGGGCTAAGATCGGTCCTTTCCAACCCCACGGACAAGCATGCGCAGCTATCTGGACTTCGAGAAGCCGGTCGCCGAACTCGAGGCCAAGGTGGAAGAGCTGAGGGCGCTTTCGACATCCGACGGCGTCGCGATCGGCGATGAGGTGCAGCGGCTCGAGGCCAAGGCCCACGATGCGCTTGTCGCTCTCTATGCCAATCTTTCCCCCTGGCAGAAGACCCTTGTCGCCCGCCATCCCCTGCGGCCGCATTTCGCCGCCTTCGCGAGCGGCCTGTTCGAGGAGTTCACGCCGCTCGCGGGCGACCGCAAGTTCGGCGAGGACGAGGCCATCATCGGCGGCTTCGCCCGCTTCCGGGGTGAAAGCGTCTGCGTGCTCGGCCACGAGAAGGGCTCCACCACCGAGACCCGCATCCGCCACAATTTCGGCATGGCCCGCCCGGAGGGCTACCGCAAGGCGGTGCGCCTGATGGAACTCGCCGACAGCTTCGGCATCCCGGTGATCTCGCTGGTGGACACCGCCGGCGCCTATCCCGGCATCGGTGCCGAGGAGCGCGGCCAGGCCGAGGCCATTGCCCGCTCCACCGACGCCTGCCTCGCGCTCAGCGTGCCGAATGTCTCCGTCATCATCGGCGAGGGCGGATCGGGCGGCGCCATCGCGCTCGCCACCGCCAACCGGGTGCTGATGCTGGAACACGCCATCTACAGCGTCATCTCGCCGGAGGGCGCGGCCTCCATCCTGTGGCGGGACACCGCCAAGGCGCAGGAGGCGGCCACCAACATGAAGATCACCGCCCAGGACCTCCAGCGGTTCGGCATCATCGATTCGATCGTGAAGGAGCCGGTCGGCGGCGCCCATCGCGACAGCGAGGCAGCGGTCGCGGCCACCGGCGACGCCATCGCCGAGGCGCTCGCATCCCTGTCGGAGCTGGATGGCCCGGCCCTGCGCAAGGCGCGTCGGGAGAAGTTCCTGGCCATCGGGCGCGGTCTGTAGCCGCGTTCGTCCCCGGGGGCGATCTCATCTTGGCCGTAATTGATCCCATAAGCTTGGCGGCATCGAGAGCTATGCCAAAAGCGCGGAGCATCTGCCCGGCGGCTTTTGGTAATGTTCCGTCAAGGGTCGGGGGCTGAAGATGGCCTTTACGGTGTCCGGACAGGTATCAGGAGTTTCGCGTTGAGCCGTCCGAAGACGACATTTTCGTCGCGCGTGCGCATGGTGGCGCTGGCCGCCACGGCCGCGCTTGCCCTTGCCGCCTGCAACCAGACCGACGAGGCCTCGCGCAAGGCGAACAAGCCCCTGTCGCCGCAGATGCTCTCGCTGATCGGCGAGAAGGGCATGTCGCCGGCGAGCCCGATCCTGGTGCGGATCTTCAAGGAAGAAGCCGAGCTTGAGGTGTGGAAGGAGACGTCTTCGGGAGATTACGCGCTCCTGAAGACCTATCCCATCTGCCGCTGGTCCGGCGAGCTGGGTCCCAAGGTGAAGATGGGCGATCGGCAGGCGCCGGAAGGCTTCTACATGATCTCGCCGGGGCAGATGAACCCCAATTCCAGCTATTATCTCTCCTTCAATCTCGGCTTCCCCAACGCCTTCGATAAGTCTTACGGGCGCACCGGCGAATTCCTGATGGTGCATGGCGATTGTTCGTCGGCGGGCTGCTATGCCATGACCGATGAGCAGATCTCGGAGATTTTCTCCCTGGCCCGGGAGAGTTTCGGGGGCGGCCAGCGCGCGTTCCAGGTGCAGGCCTATCCCTTCCGCATGACGCCGAAGAACCTTGCCCGCCACCGCAACAATCCCAACATGGCGTTCTGGCGGAACCTGAAGCAGGGCTACGACCATTTCGACGTGACCCGGCAGGAGCCGCGGGTCAGCGTGTGCGGGCGGCAATATGTGTTCAACGCCCAGCCCTCCGGGGGGGCGCGCTTCGATCCCAATGCCGCGTGCCCGCCCTATGAGGTGCCGCAGGCGGTCGCCTCCGCGGTGGCCGCCAAGGCCCGCAATGACGATGCGCAGATCGCCGCTCTGGCGCCGAGCTCTCCGGTGGCGCCGGTGAGGACCGGCAGCGACGGCGGCATGCATCCGGTGTTCCTGGCGGAGATCAAGCGCAAGCAGGGCGGTGGCGGCGAGACCGCGTTCGCGCCATCGGCGCCCGGTACCATTCCCGAGACCACCCGTCCGCCGCGGCAGGACGAGACCGTGGCCCTGTCGAGCCTCGGCCCATCGGCTCCGCCGTCGCCGGCCGCTGCGGCCGCGCCCCCTGCAGCCCAGGCCGCTGCGGTGGACCCGGTGCCGCTGCCGCCCCCGGCGCCTGCCGCACAGCCGTTGCCGCGGCCTGCCCCCGCAGCCACGGGCGCTGCGCCGGTGCCGGCGACCAAGCCGCAGGCCTCGCTTTCGCCCCTGCCAAAGCCGTCGCTGGTGGTGACGGGGCGGCCAGCCAATGTCGCCGCTTCGGATACGGTGAGCGGGGCATCGGCGGCGGTGCCAACGGAGAGCTTCACGCGCTGAGCGCGGCTTGCCTGTACCGCTCGAACCGGGCGGTGCGTGGCGCCGGCTGACGGGCACCGGCTACGGGGCCTCGCGGGCATACCGGCGACCTGCCGTCTTCAAGGCCCAGTCGCCGGTTCGGGGGCGGGAGCGTCGCGCCCGCTGGTGCGCGGCGCGGGCTTCGGCCACCGATTGCCGGCGGGGCTTGAAAGAGCTGCGTCGTCGCATCCCGCAGCTGCGCCGTCGCATCCCGCAAGTGTCCGCGCCTGTGTCCTTTCCGCGCCCTCTGCCGCGCCTCTGCCGGCCGGAGTCGAGCCGGGCGGCGCATCCAGGCGCTGCAGTTATCCCCGATAACATCCTGGAAGAGCTGGGCTTGTCGTTGGTTGTTCGCAACCCTACGGCTAAGCTGGCCGCTGCGGCCGCGGGATTTCCCCGGGCCGCCCATCCGCTCGAACCAGGAGCGGTGGCGTACGGCCCCGGCGGCGCTCTCGCTCTGCGGGCCGCCCCATCCGTCGGTTGCGGCGGTTACGGGCCGTGCGCGCCATGAGGCATGGAGGCAGAACAATGGCATTCAAGACAATGGCGGCGCGTCTTTCGATGATCGCCGGTGCGGCTGTGCTTGGCGCGGTGGCCGCGTTCGCCCAGCCGATCGTCGGCGAAGGGGAAGTCGACGTCAACCAGGTCAAGGTGTCGGTGATCGCCATCGACGCCGACACCCGTCAGGTTGTCCTGAAGGGGCCGGAAGGTGGCATTTTCACCGTGAAGGCGGGACCGGCCATCAAGAAGTTCGACGAGATCAAGGTCGGTGACACGGTGACCATCACCCAGACCGATGCCGTGATCGTCGACATCGCCAAGCCGGAAGCCGGCGTCGGCGTGGGCATCCAGATTTCGCAGGCGGTGGCGTCCGATCCCAACAGCACCAAGCCGTCGGGCGCGGTGATCGATACCGCGCGCCTGACCGGCGAGATCGTGCGCCTGGATCCCGATGACGGCGCCGTGGCGGTGAAGGGGCCGGAGGGCCGCATCTTCGTCGTTCAGGCGAAGAAGAAGGAGCACAAGGACACGGTGAAGGGGCTGAAGGTTGGCGATCTGGTTCAGATCACCTTCAATCAGTCCATCGCCATCGCCGTCACCAAGTAGCATGTGAGATCGGCGCAGCGCGGCCGTGGAATACCACCGTCACGCTGCGCCGGCTGGCTGACCAGTCGCCGCGCTGTGCCGCCGAGCGGTTGGCCGCCCAGGCGGCGGCGAAGCTGAAGACCTTAAGAGCGTTGCGGGGGTGTGTCGCCCGCCGCCATGCCAACCGGTGCGGCCATGGGCGCTCCCCGCCTGTCGCCCGCAGGGACTGTAGAACCGCCGCGCTGGTTGCGGGCGGCGGTTCCGGTGCTGAGGGGAAGCGGCCGTCTCAGGCGAAGCGGCCGTGGCAGTGCTTGAACTTCTTGCCGGAGCCGCAGGGGCACACCTCATTGCGGCCCACCTTGCCCCAGGTCGCGGGATCGTGCGGATCACGCTCCGGCATCGCCAGATCGCCGGACAGCGCCGGCAGCGGACGGGCGCCGAGGGCGGCGGCGGCCTGGGCCATCTCGTCCTCGCCGGTCAGCGGATCCTCGTGGTGGGCCTCCATTACCGGAAGCTCCTCCACCGGCGGCTGGGTCACGATTTCCACCCGCATGAGCTGGGCCGTGACCACTTCGCGCAGGCGGTTGAGCATGGTGGAGAACAGGTTGAACGCTTCCGACTTGTATTCGTTCAACGGGTCACGCTGGGCATAGCCGCGCAGGCCCACCACCTGGCGCAGGTGGTCGAGCATGGCAATGTGCTCGCGCCAGAGATGGTCCAGCGTCTGCAGGAGAATGGACTTCTCCACGTAGCGCATCAGCTCGGCGCCATAGCGCTCGCTCTTGTCGGCCATCCAGGCGTCGGCGGCGGCAATGATCCGCTCGGTCACCTCCGGCCCGGCGATGCCCTCCTCCTTGGCCCAGTCCTGCACCGGCAGGTCGAGGTTCAACCCCTCGATGAGGGCCTGGTGGAGGCCGGCGGTGTCCCACTGCTCGGGATAGGCATTCTCGGGAATGTGCTTGGCCACGGTGTCGGTGATGAGGGCATGGCGCATGTCCTCCACCGTGCCGGCCACGTCCTCGTCGTTCATCAGCTCCAGGCGCTGCTCGAACACCACCTTGCGCTGGTCGTTGAGAACGTCGTCATATTTCAGGACGTTCTTGCGCATGTCGTAGTTGCGGGCTTCCACCTTCTGCTGGGCCTTTTCCAGGGCCCGGTTGATCCAGGGGTGGATGATGGCCTCGCCGTCCTTGAGCCCGAGCTTCTGCAGCATGCCGTCCAGCCGGTCCGACCCGAAAATGCGCATCAGGTCGTCTTCCAGCGACAGGAAGAACTTGGAATGGCCGGGGTCGCCCTGGCGGCCGGAGCGGCCGCGCAGCTGGTTGTCGATGCGCCGGCTTTCGTGGCGCTCGGTGCCGAGCACGAACAGGCCGCCGGCCTCAAGCGCCTTCGCCTTCAGCTCCTCCACCTCGGCCTTGATGCGGGCGGCAGCGGCATCGCGCTCGGCCCCCTCGGGCAGGTCGCGCAGCTCGTTCTCGATGCGCATGTCGGCGGAGCCGCCGAGCTTGATGTCGGTGCCGCGGCCGGCCATGTTGGTGGCGATGGTGATCGCCCCGGGCACGCCGGCCTGGGAGACGATGTAGGCCTCCTGCTCGTGGTAGCGCGCATTCAGCACCGAGAACACGGTGCCCGACGTGTCGATGCCGGTGAGGTCGGCGGGGTCGGAGAAGTCGCGCTGGCGCAGCCCGGCCTTCTTCAGCAGGTCGGCCAGCAGCTCGGACTTCTCGATGGAGGTGGTGCCCACCAGCACCGGCTGGCCGCGCGTGCCGCAATCCTTGATCAGCTCGATGATGGCGGCGTATTTCTCGCCGGCGGTGCGATAGACCTCGTCGTCGTCGTCCACGCGGGCGATCGGCCGGTTGGTGGGAATCTCCACCACGTCGAGCTTGTAGATGTCGGCGAATTCCGCCGCCTCGGTGGAGGCGGTGCCGGTCATTCCGCCCAGCTTCTCATAGAGCCGGAAATAGTTCTGGAAGGTGATGGAAGCGAGCGTCTGATTCTCGGGCTGGACCTGGACGTGCTCCTTGGCCTCCAGCGCCTGGTGCAGGCCTTCCGAATAGCGCCGACCGGGCATCATGCGGCCGGTGAACTCGTCGATGATGACCACCTCGCCGTTGCGGACGATGTAGTCCTTGTCGCGCTGGAACAGCTTGTGCGCGCGCATGGCCTGATTCACATGGTGGACCACGGACACGTTGTCGATGTCGTAGAGGCTCTCGGACTTCAGCAGCCCGGCGGCGCTCAGCATCTGCTCCATCTTTTCCATGCCGGCCTCGGTCATGGTGACGGCGCGCTGCTTCTCGTCCACCTCGTAGTCGCCCTTGTCGAGGCGGGGAATATAGGCGTCGATGGTGTTGTAGAAATCGGAGCGGTCGTCGAGTGGGCCGGAGATGATGAGCGGGGTGCGCGCCTCGTCGATCAGGATCGAGTCCACCTCGTCGACGATGGCGTAGAAGTGCGGGCGCTGCACCATCTGCGCGCGCTCATACTTCATATTGTCGCGCAGGTAGTCGAAGCCGAGCTCGTTGTTGGTGGCGTAGGTGACGTCGCAATGGTAGGCGGCGTGGCGCTCGCTGTCGTCCAGGCCGTGGACGATGATGCCGGTGGTGAGGCCCAGGAAGCTGTAGAGCTTGGACATCCACTCGGCGTCGCGCTTGGCCAGGTAGTCGTTCACGGTCACCACGTGCACGCCCCTGCCGGCGAGCGCGTTGAGATAGACCGGCAGGGTGGCCATGAGGGTCTTGCCCTCGCCGGTCTTCATCTCGGCGATGCCGCCCTCGTGCAGCACCATGCCGCCGATGAGCTGCACGTCGAACGGGCGCATGCCGAGCACGCGCCGGGCGCCCTCGCGGGCGGTGGCGAAGGCGGGCGCCAGGATGTCGTCGAGGGTCTTGCCCGCCGCCAGCTGCGCGCGGAACTCCGCGGTGCGGGCGCGCAGCGCTTCGTCGGAAAGGGCTTCCACCTCTTTTTCCAGCGCATTGATGGCCTGGACGCGGGGGCGATACCCCTTCACCCGGCGATCGTTTGCGGAACCGAAGATCCTGCGGGCAAGTCCACCTAACATGGTTGTTCTCTGTTCCGTTCCGTCAGGTCTCAAGGAGGGCGGAGACGGGCCGCCGGACCCTCCGGGAAATAGCGCGCCTTTGGATACCCTGAATGGGGCATCGCCAAGTCGGACAGGGCCGTGCGCGGGTGCTGCGACGATGCGCGCAGCCGCGGCCCACCCACCTTTCGGCGGGCAGCATGCCTCGCGGACACTTATGAACGGGTCGGGGCAATGTCAATGCGCGGCGGCCGGATCGCCGGCGGGGCAGGGACCCGCCACGTGGCCGGCCCGCGCCCGCGGCCGGTGCCGGGGGCCGCTTCCGCGCCGGCCACAGCCCTGCGTAGCATCTGCGTTCCCCTCGGTTGCGCGGCCGCGAATGCGAGCAATTCCTCGCATGGACACCGTCATGAGGCATGCTTAGTATCCGCCGCAGTCGCGCAACGGGGGATTTGGCATGGTGGGGGGTTTCCGGGCGGCCGCATTGCTGCGGCGCACAGGGGTGGTGTGCTGCGCCGCGGTTCTGCTCGCGGCCTGCGAGGAAAAGAACACCTATGTGCCGCCGCCGCCGCCCACCGTCACGGTGGCGGAGGTGATTCAGCAGCCAGTGACCACCTTCCTCGAGCTGACGGGCAACACCGCCTCCATCAATTCGGTGGACCTGAACGCCCGCGTGCAGGGCTTCCTGACCTCCATCAATTATGCCGACGGCCAATTGGTGAAGAAAGGCGACCTGCTGTTCGTGATCGAGCAGGACACTTACAAGGCCAGCGTCGAGCAGGCCAAGGCCACCCTGGCCGCCAAGCAGGCCTCGCAGGTGCAGGCCGAAGCCGAGTTCAATCGCCAGAATCAGCTGGCCAAGCAGGACTTCGCCTCCCAGGCGGTGCTGGATCAGGCGCGCGCCAAGCGCGACGGCGCCGTCGCCGACGTGCAGAACGCCCAGGCCTCGCTGGATCTCGCGCTGATCAACCTCGGTTACACGGAAGTGCGCGCGCCGTTTGACGGCGTGGTCACGGCCCATCTGCAGGACGTGGGGGCGCTGGTCGGCTATTCGGGCCCGACCAAGCTGGCGACCATCGTCGAGGTCAATCCCATCTACGTCTGGTTCTCCTTGAGCGAGCAGCAGGTGCTGCACATCAAGGAGGGGATGGTGAAGGCCGGGCATAAGCTCATGTCGCTGCGTGAGAATCCCAGCATCGTTCCGGTCGAGATCGGGTTGCAGACCGAAACCGGCTTCCCCCACGCCGGCAAGCTCGACTACATCGCCCCGCAGGTGGACCCGAACCTCGGCACCCTCACGGTGCGCGGCATCTTCGACAATTCCGACGTGGCCCTGCTGCCTGGCCTCTTCGCCCGCGTGCGCCTGCCCCTCGGCCAGGCGGTGCCCACCGTGCTGGTGCCGGATTCGATCCTGAGCGAGAATCAGCTCGGCTCCTACGTGCTCACGGTGGACGCCGACGGCAAGGTCTCCCAGGCCCAGGTGAAGCTGGGACAGCTCCAGGCCGACGGCCTTCGCGCCATCGAGGGGGGGCTGAAGCCCGGCGATCGCGTCATCATCAACGGCATTCAGCGCGCCGTGCCCGGATCGAAGGTGACGATGCAGGCCGGCAAGATCGTGGCGCCGCTGCAGCCGACAGCGCCGGCGAAGCCCGCGCCGGCGGCCACTCCCGCGCCGCCGAAGAATTGATCCGCCCTCGAACGTCAGGAAGCGGCGCCCATGATTTCGCGCTTTTTCATCGAGCGGCCGGTCCTCTCGAACGTGCTGGCCCTGGTCTTCGTGCTGATCGGGATGGTCTCGCTGATCCGCCTGCCGGTGGCTCAGTATCCGAACATCGTGCCGCCCACGGTTTCGGTCACCACCTCCTATCCCGGGGCCTCGGCCAAGACCCTGGTCGACACCGTCGCCCTGCCCATCGAGCAGCAGGTGAACGGCGTCGAGGGCATGCTGTACATGCAGTCGTGGTCGGCCTCGGACGGCACCTATACCCTGGTGGTCACCTTCGCCATCGGGACTGATCCGAACATGGCGCAGGTGCTGGTGCAGAACCGGGTCAACATCGCCCTGTCGTCGCTGCCCTCGGCGGTGCAGGCGCAGGGCGTGACCATCCTGCAGAAGGGCACCTCCATCATGGAGTTCGTGACCCTCATCTCGCCGGATGGGCGCTATGACGGCCTGTTCCTCAACAATTACGGCATCATCAACATCCAGAACGAGCTGGAGCGGGTGGAGGGCGTCGCCAACGTCTCCATCTTCGGCACCGGCACCTATGCGCTGCGGGTGTGGATGGACCCGGACAAGATGCAGGCGTTCGGGCTGACCCCCACCGACGTGGCCAACGCGATCCAGAAGCAGAGCCAGCTCGTGACCCCCGGCCAGCTCGGCCTGCCGCCGGCGCCTTCCAACGCCGCCTTCCAGTATACGGTGAACGTCAAGGGCCGCCTGAACGACGTGGCGGACTACGAGGACATCATCGTCAAGGTGAACAACACGGATGGCGGGCGCATCGTCCGCATCCGCGACGTCGCCCGCGTCGAGCTCGGCGCCCAGAGCTACTCGCGCGACTTCACCCAGGACGGCAAGCCCGCCGCCGGCATCGGCATCTTCCAGCTGCCCGCCGCCAACGCCCTCGACGTGTCGGACCGCGTCGCCGCGAAGATGGAGCAGCTCAAGAAGGACTTTCCCGAGGGGCTCGAATATTCCATCCCGTTCAACACCACCTGGTTCGTGACCGCCTCCATCGACGAGGTCTGGAAGACCCTGTTCGAGGCCGCGATCCTGGTGCTGGTGGTGATCTTGATGTTCCTCCAGGACTGGCGGGCGACGCTGGTCCCGGCGACCACGGTGCCGGTGACGATCATCGGCGCCTTCGCCGCCATGGACGCCATGGGCTTCACCATCAACATCTCGACCCTGTTCGCCATCATCCTGGCCATCGGCATCGTGGTGGACGACGCCATCGTCATCGTGGAAGGCGTGGCGCGCCACATCGAGGAGGGCATGGAGGGGCAGCCGGCGGCCGAGAAGGCCATGGACGAGCTGTTCGGCCCGGTGGTGGGCATCACCCTGGTGCTGATGAGCGTGTTCCTGCCCGCGTCCTTCATTCCCGGCCTGTCGGGGCAGATGTTCAAGCAGTTCGCGCTGGTCATCGCCGCCACCGCCTTCATCTCCGCCATCAACGCGGCGACGCTGAAGCCGACCCAGTGCGCTTTGTGGCTGCGCAAGCCGGTGCCGCCGGAGAAGCGCAATTTCATCTTCCGCGGCTTCAACGCGATCTACGGCAAGGCCGAGCACTGGTACGCGAGCCTGATCTCGCGCATGGTGCATCATTCCAAGCTGATGGTGATCATCGCCCTCGGCCTCATCGGCGTCGCCGGCTGGGGCATCACCAAGGTGCCGACCTCGTTCCTGCCCATCGAGGACCAGGGCTATTTCCTGGTGGCGGTGCAACTGCCCGACGGCGCCAACATGAACCGCACCAAGACCGTGATGGGAGACGTGTCGGAGCGGGTGCGCAAGGTGCCCGGCGTCAAGACGGCGCTCGCCATTTCCGGCATCTCGGTGATGGACAATTCCGCCACCCTCGCCAATGCCGGCGTGATCTACGTGACGCTGACGCCGTGGTCGGAGCGCTATTCCGGCAAGGTGAAGGGCCAGGACCTGCTTTCGCTCTATGAGAACCTCAACGCGGCGGTGGCCGGCGTGGAAGAGGCGCAGGTGCTGATCCTGGTGCCGCCGGCGATCCAGGGCATCGGCAACGCCGCCGGTTTCACCATGCAGCCGCAGCTGCGCAACGGCAATTTCGACTACCGCCTGCTGGAACAGATCACCACCTCCATGGTGGAGAAGGCGCGGGCCCAGTCCGCCTTGCAGCACGTGGCCACCTCATTCCGCGCCGGCGCGCCGCAAATCGAGGTCACGGTGAACCGCGTCATGGCGGAGACGCTGGGCGTGACCGTCGGCCAGGTGTTCGAAACCATCTCGTCCTATCTGGGCTCGACTTACGTCAACCAGATCACCCGCTTCGGCAATGTGTTCCAGGTCTATGTGCAGGCGGAGGCGACCTACCGCGTCACGCCGGCGGACCTGCTGGGGCTGAAGGTGCGCACGCCCGAGGGCAAGATGGTGCCCATCGGCTCCATGGTGGAGGTGAAGACGGTCCAGGGGCCGCCGCTGATCTCGCTCTACAATCTCTATCCCTCGTCCAGCATCGTCGGCTCCAACTCTGCCAGCTTCTCGTCGGGTCAGGCGATGGCGCTGATGGAGCAGATCGCCGCCTCCACGCTGCCGCCCGGCACCGGCTTCGAATGGACCGCCATGTCGTTCCAGGAAGCGGCGGTGGGCAATCAGATCTACTTCGTGTTCGGCCTCGCCATCCTGCTCGTGTATTTCGTGCTGGCGGGTCAGTACGAGAGCTGGATCCAGCCCATGTCGGTGATTCTGGCGGTGCCGCTGGCGCTGCTGGGAACGGTGGGAGCGCTGCTTGGGCTCGGGGTGTCCAACAACCTCTACACCCAGATCGGCCTGGTGCTGCTGATCGCCTTGGCCTCCAAGAACGCCATCCTGATCGTGGAATACGCGCGTGAGAAGCGGGCCGAGGGAATGGAGATCACCGACGCGGCGGTGGAGGCGGCGCGCCTGCGATTCCGGCCGATCCTGATGACGTCGTTCGCCTTCATCCTCGGCGTGCTGCCGCTGGTGTTCGCCACCGGCGCCGGCGCCAACTCGCGCAAGTCCATCGGCATCGCCGTGGTCTCGGGCATGCTGGCCTCGACATGCTTGGCGGTGCTGTTCGTCCCGTCGTTCTTCTCGGTGTTGCAACGCTTCGAGGAGCGCGGCAAGAAGAAGGCCGCGCCACATTCGCCGTCGAAAGAGCCGGTGCCGCCCACCGAACCCGCATCTGCCTGAGAACGGACCTGGCTTTCTGCGTGCTGCGGCGACACATGCCTTAAATGTGGGCATGTGTCGCCGTAAAGTCGCGCTTCCGCCTCAGGACAGCCTTGTCTAACCTTGTCCCATCCACCCGAGGGCCGGACCGGCCCGCAGGACCAGGTGTTTCTTGATGTCCATCCTCGCGAGCCTGCATCACGTCACGAGCTATCGCTACGAGCGGCCCGTCTCGCTCGGCCCGCAGACCATCCGTCTGCGTCCGGCCCCGCATAGCCGCACCGAGATTCCGGCCTATACGCTGAAAATTTCACCTGCCCAACATTTCATCAACTGGCAGCAGGACCCCTTCGGCAACTGGCTGGCGCGCATCGTCTTCCCTGAGAAGGTGGAGGAGTTCAAGGTCGAGGTCGATCTGCTCGCCAAGCTCGACGTGCTCAATCCGTTCGACTTTTTCGTCGAGGAGTATGCGGAGAATTTCCCCTTCACCTATGCGCCGGAGCTGAAGGCCGAGCTTGCGCCGTATCTGGAGCTGGAGGAGGAGGGCGCGCTGTTCGACGCCTACGTCGCCGCGATCCCGCGCGACAAGCGGCGCATCGTCGACTTCCTGGTGGAGATCAACCAGAAGCTCCAGCAGGACATCGGCTACGTTATCCGCCTCGAGCCCGGCGTCCAGACCCCGGACGAGACCCTGGCGAAGAAGCTGGGCTCCTGCCGCGACACCGGCTGGCTGCTGGTGCAGGCCCTGCGCCATCTCGGCCTCGCGGCCCGTTTCGTGTCCGGCTACCTCATTCAGCTGAAGCCCGACGTGAAGTCGCTGGACGGCCCCTCCGGCACCGACGTGGACTTCACCGACCTGCATGCGTGGTGCGAGGTCTATGTGCCGGGCGCCGGCTGGATCGGCCTCGACCCCACCTCGGGCCTGCTGTGCGGCGAGGGCCACATTCCGCTGGCCGCCACTCCGCATTACCGGTCCGCGGCACCCATCACCGGCTACCTGATGGAGAAGTCCGAGACCGAATTCGGCTTCGAGATGAGCGTGGCCCGCGTCGCCGAGGCGCCGCGCGTCACCTATCCGTTCTCCGACGAGACCTGGGCGGCGCTGGACGACCTGGGCCGGAAGGTGGACCAGGACCTCGCCAGCGGCGACGTGCGCCTGACCATGGGCGGCGAGCCCACCTTCGTCTCCATCGACGATTACCAGTCCGCCGAATGGAACACGGAGGCGTTGGGCCCGCAGAAGCGGGTGCGCGCCGACGACCTGATCCGCCGCCTCCGCAAGCGTTTCTCGGCGGATGGCGTGCTGCATTACGGGCAGGGCAAGTGGTATCCCGGCGAGACCCTGCCGCGCTGGTCGTTCGATCTGTTCTGGCGCAAGGACGGCCAGCCCATGTGGCGGCGCGAGGACCTGATCGCCGACGAGGCGACTGACCATGGCGTCACCGCCGCCGATGCCGCGCGCTTCGCCACCGTGCTGGCCGAGAAGCTGGGCGTGGGCTCGCAATTCGTGCAGCCGGCCTACGAGGACAACATCTACTACATGTGGAAGGAGCAGAGCCTTCCCGAGAACATCGCCCCCGGTGACGAGCGCATGGCCGATGAGGTGCATCGGCGCATGCTGGCGCGCACCTTCAACCAGGGCCTGGGCACCGCCACCGGATCGGTGCTGCCGCTGCGCCGGATCTCCACCCCGCAAGGGCCGGCGTGGGCCTCCGAAGAGTGGACGTTCCGCCGCGACTTCCTGTTCCTGGTGCCGGGCGAAAGCCCCATGGGCTTCCGCCTGCCCCTGGATTCGCTGCATTATCTGGCGCCGACGCGGTATCCACACCTGGTGCAGATGGACCCGTTCGAGCCGCGCGGACCTCTGCCGAGCGCCGATGAGCTGGCGGACCGCTATCGCGGCACTGGCACCGACGGCCGCGAGCGCTACAGCGTGGCCCCGCGCACCGAGCCCTATGGGGTCGGCGAGCGCGCCCAGGTTCTGGTCAAGGAATACCTGCTGAAGCACGACCAGCAGATCTCCACCGCCGACACCCGCACCGCCCTGTGCGTGGAGCCGCGCGGCGGGCGCCTGTGCGTGTTCCTGCCGCCGGTGGAGATCCTTGAGGACTACGTGGACCTCATCGCCGCCGTCGAGCAGGTGGCCATCGAGCTCAACACGCCCCTGCATCTCGAAGGCTATCCGCCGCCGTTCGACTACCGGCTGAACCTGATCCGCCTCTCGCCCGACCCCGGCGTGCTGGAGGTGAACATTCATCCGTCCACCACCTGGGACGGCTGCGTGGAGGTGACCCGCGTCCTGTATGAGGAAGCGCGGCTGGCCCGGCTCGGCACCGAGAAGTTCATGGTGGACGGGCGCCACACCGGCACCGGCGGCGGCAACCACGTGGTGGTGGGCGGTGCCACGCCGGCGGACAGCCCGTTCCTGCGGCGGCCGGACCTGCTGAAGAGCCTGCTGCTCTACTGGCAGCGCCATCCCTCGCTGTCCTATTTGTTCTCGGGCCTGTTCATCGGGCCGACCTCGCAGCATCCGCGCATCGACGAGGCGCGGCACGACAGCCTGTACGAGTTCGAGATCGCGCTCTCCAAGATTCCGCTGCCGGGCGGAGACCTGCCGCCGGCGCCGTGGCTGGTGGACCGCCTGCTGCGCAACATCCTGGTGGACGTGACCGGCAATACCCACCGCACCGAGATTTCCATCGACAAGTTCTACTCGCCGGACGGGCCCACCGGCCGGCTGGGGTTGGTGGAGTTCCGCTGCTTCGAGATGCCGCCGGACTGGCGCATGAGCCTTGCGCAGCAATTGCTGCTGCGGGCCCTGGTGGCCCGCCTGTGGCGGGCGCCGGTGCAGGGCAATGCAGCGCGCTGGGGCACCATCCTCAACGACCGCTTCATGCTGCCCCATTATGTGTGGCAGGACTTTGAGGACGTGCTGGAGGACCTCGGCGACGCCGGCTACGTGTTCGATCCGGAATGGTTCAAGGCGCAGTTCGAGTTCCGCTTCCCGGCCTACGGCAAGGTGCAGCGGGCTGGCGTCGACCTGGAAATCCGCCAGGCGCTGGAATGCTGGCATGTGCTGGGCGAGGAAGGGGTGGTCGGCGGCACCGCCCGCTACGTGGACTCCTCGGTGGAGCGCCTGCAGGTGAAGGTCGAGGGCTTCAACCCCTCGCGCCACATCGTCACCTGCAACGGCCGGCGCCTGCCGGTGGCTCCGACGGGGCGTAACGGCACGTTCGTGGCCGGCGTGCGCTACAAGGCGTGGCAGCCCTGGTCGGGCCTGCATCCCACCATCCCCGTGCATTCGCCGCTCACGTTCGACATCGTCGACACCTGGAGCCAGCGTTCGCGCGGGGGCTGCATGTACACCGTGGCGCATCCCGGCGGTCGCAGCTACGACACCTTCCCCGTGAACTCCTACGAAGCGGAGGCCCGTCGCCTCGCCCGCTTCCAGGATTACGGCCACACGCCCGGCGTTACCCACGTGCCGGCCGAGACGGCGCCGGACGAGTTCCCCACCACCCTGGACCTGCGCCGGCCCATCGGGGTGTGAGACGGCGGGCGCGGAGCGGTTCAATGTGAGCCGCTCCGGCCGAGCCGGGGCCAAAGGGAGCAAGGCTGCCGATGAGGCTCGTCCCCTTTGGCGCGGGCGCGCGTTTCAATATGCGGCTGCGCCCGGTTGGCGCAGCGCGATCCTGCGGCGTCAGCCGCGGGGGCAGGCAGCGGCGGAGCGCAGGGGGATGCATCCGGCGGCCAGTCTGTCATAATTAAAACCCGGCCACGCGGCGGCCGTGGGGAAAGGGTCTTTCGTGTCCGGGGCGGAACAGCGCAGCGAAACATTCGAGAAAGCTGCGGCCGAGAGCCTGCTGGCCGGCTACCGCACCTTGCCCGGTGTCCGCGACGAGATGATGGACGCCGAGGGGCGGCCGCGCGCCCATTGGGTGCCGTTCCTGGCGGCGCTGGCGGAGCTTGGACCCGAGGAACTGCGCCGGCGGTTCGGGGCCGCCGATCGCTATCTCCGCGATTCGGGTGTCTTCTATCGCGTCTATGACGATGCCGGCGGCGGCGAGCGCCCATGGTCGCTCAGCCATGTGCCACTGCTGATCGAGCCAGCGGACTGGGCGGCGCTGTCGGTGGGGCTGATCCAGCGCGCCGAACTGCTGGAGGCGGTGCTTCAGGACCTCTATGGACCGGCCCGGCTGGTCAGCGACGGCGACCTGCCGGCGGCGGTCGTGGCCGGCAGCGACGAGTTCCTGCGCCCCCTGGTGGGGGTGAAGCCCCAGGGCGGGCGCTATCTGCGCATCTATGCCGCCGATGTCGGCCGCGGCCCCGACGGGCGCTGGTGGGTGCTGGCCGACCGCGCCCAGGCGCCCTCCGGCACCGGCTATGCCCTTGAGAACCGGCTGGCCATGACACGCGCCCTGCCGGATGTCTCGCGGGCGCTGCACATGCGGCGGGTGGCGAGCTTCTTTCAGGCCATGCGCACCTCGCTCCTGAAGCTGGATCGCACCGGGGAGGGCCGCATCGGCCTGCTGACCCCGGGGCCCATGAACGAGACCTATTTCGAGCATGCCCTGCTGGCGCGCTATCTCGGCTTCCTGCTGGTGGAGGGCGAGGATCTCGCGGTGCGGGGCGACCGGGTGCATGTGCGCACGGTGGCGGGCATGAAGCGCATCGATGTGCTGCTGCGCCGGCTCGACGCCGATTTCGCCGATCCGCTGGAGCTCAACGCACGCTCGCGGCTCGGCGTGCCAGGGCTGGTTCAGGCGCTGCGGGAAGGCGGCGTGGCGCTGGCCAACGCCCTCGGCAGCGGCCTTGTCGAGGCGCCGGCCCTGCTCGCGTTCCTGCCGCGCATCGCCATGCGGGTTCTGGGGGTGCCGTTGAAGCTGCCCCACGTGGGCACCTGGTGGTGCGGGCAGGACGCCGAGCGCGCGCAGGTGATGGAGCACCTGGACGAGCTGGTGATCGGCTCCGCCTTCGGGCGGCCGATGCCGGTCCTGCCCTCCGGCGGCTCCGTGCTGGGGGCGGACCTGAGCGCGGCCGAGCGGCGGCGGCTGTCGTCGCTGCTGGCCCGGCGCGGGGCCGATCTGGTGGGACAGGATATCGCCCGCCTGTCCACCACGCCGGTGTGGAGCGGCAACCGGCTGACACCCCGGCCGTTCATGCTGCGGGTGTTCCTCGCCGCCACCGACAAGGGGTGGGAGGTGATGCCGGGCGGCTTCTGCCGCATCTCCTCCACCCCCGACGCGCGCGCCATCTCGCTGCAGAAGGGCGACCGGTCGGCCGATGTGTGGGTGCTGGCCGAGCAGGCGGTGGCCGACACCTCGCTGCTGCCGAACCCGGAGAACGTCAAGGTGCGCCGCTCGTCGGGCACCCTGCCGAGCCGGGCGGCGGACAATCTGTTCTGGCTCGGGCGCTATGTGGAGCGGGCGGAGGCCACCTTGCGGCTGTCGCGGGTGCTGGCCGGGCGGCTGGCGGAGAGCGGCGACACCGGCCTCAGCCCGCTGGTGTCGCGGCTGCTGGGCCTGCTGGGCGCCTGGGGCGCCATGCCGCGCGACCTGGTGCGCGCCACGCCCGCCCGCTACGCGGTGGCGGTGCTGACCCGGCGCGACGTGCCCGGGGCGCTGCCGCAACTGGTGCTGGCGGCGCGGGCGGCGGCCTCGGTCATCCGCGACCGGTTTTCGCCCGATGCCTGGAAGGCGCTGGTGGACCTGGAGACCTGCGTGATGGCCCCGATCGCGGCGGCGCCCTCGGAAGCGGACGTGCACGAGCGGGCGGACGCGGCTTTGCGCATCATCGCCGCCTTCTCCGGCCTCGCCAGCGAGAATATGAACCGGCTCACCGGCTGGCGCTTCCTGCAGCTGGGCCGTCGCACCGAGCGGGCCATCAACACCCTGCGCTTCGCCCGCACCTTCGGCGAAAACGGCGTGCCCGGCTCCCTGGACGCGCTGCTGCAGGTGGCCGACAGCCAGATCACCTATCGCAGCCGCTACGTGATGATGGAGGCGCGCGGCCCGGTGCTGGACCTGGTGCTGCTGGACCCGGACAACCCGCGCTCGGTGGCGTTCCAGGTGGAGCGCATGGCCGACCACCTGCGCGTGCTGCCCGGGCGCGACCACGACGCACCGCCGCCGCTGTGGGAGCGCCTGGTGGCGCGGATGCGGGCGGAACTGGCCTGCGCCACCGCCGAATGCTTCGACGGGGCCTGGTTCGACGAGATGGAGAAGACCCTGATGCGGCTGTCCGACGAGATCGCGTCGCACTATTTCCTTCAGGGTCACTCCCCCGAAATGACCATGACCCTGGCCATGTGAGGCGGCGGCATGCTCTACGACATCCGCCAGACCACCTCCTATTCCTATGCGGTGCCGGTGCGCGTGGCGCGCCAGGTGCTGCGCATGACGCCGGTGGACCGGCCCGGCCACCAGCACGTCATCGCCCACGTGCTCGACCTCCAGCCGGAGGCGGCGGAGATCGAGCGGGGCACCGATTTCTTCGGCAACGGCCTCACCTGGCTGACCCTGGATCAGCCGCACGATTACCTGCAGATTTCCACCCGCAGCCGGGTGGACGTGACGGCGACGCCGCTGCCGGATGCGGCCGGCACCATCACTGTGGACGACGCGCGGGCGGCGGCCCATGGCAGCTTCGACCTCGGCCCGCGCTCGCCGGTGCACGGCCTGTTTCCGAGCCGGGGCATCCCCTTCGACGCCGGGATCACCGAATGGACCGCCACCAGCTTCCAGGGCGACCGGCCCATCCTCGACGCGGCGGTGGAGCTGATGCGGCGGGTTCACGCCGATTTCGTCTACGAGCCCGGCTCCACCCTGGTCACCACGGCGCCGCAGGAGGCCTTCGCCGCACGGCGGGGCGTCTGCCAGGACTTCGCCCAGGTGATGATCGCCGGCATGCGCGGCCTTGGCCTGCCGGCGCGCTATGTCTCGGGCTACCTGCGCACGGTGCCGCCGGAGGGCCAGCCGCGCCTGGAAGGCGCCGACGCCACCCACGCCTGGGTCGAGGCCTGGTGCGGCCCGGAGGTGGGGTGGATCGGCCTTGATCCCACCAACGCTATTCCCGCCGGCGACGATCACATCATCCTGGCCGTCGGCCGGGATTACGCGGACGTGGCGCCGGTGGATGGCGTCATCGTCTCCTCCGGCGACCATCTGCTGGCGGTGGGCGTGGATGTGATCCCGGTGGAACGCTGAGCCGGGATCGCGCCGGCCTCAGGCGGGCGGGCGGTAGGCGTCGCGGTAGCGATCGCGCAGCACGTTCTTTTGCACCTTGCCCATGGTGTTGCGCGGCAGTTCGGGCACGAAGATCACGCTCTTCGGCTGCTTGAACCGGGCCAGCCGCTCGTGGAGCGCGGCGATGACGTCGGTGGCGGCGAGGCGGGCGCCGGGCTTGAGCACCACCACGGCGGTGACGCCCTCGCCGAGATCGGGATGGGGCACGCCGATCACGGCGCTTTCCAGCACGCCGGGAATGGCGTCGATCTCGGTTTCCACTTCCTTTGGGTAGACGTTGAAGCCGCCGGTGATGACGAGGTCCTTGCCGCGCCCGACGATGGCGACGTAGCCGGCGGCGTCGATGCGGCCGAGGTCGCCGGTGATGAAGAAGCCGTCGCGGAAGTCCGCCTGCGTCTTCTCCGGCATCCGCCAATAGCCCTTGAACACGTTGGGGCCCTTCACCTCGATCATGCCGATCTCGTCCACCCCCAGCGGCCGTCCGCTGTCCGGGTCGGTGATCCGCACGGCGATGCCGGGCAATGCCGGGCCCACGGTGCCGGCGATGCGGGCGCCGTCATAGGGGTTGGAGGTGGTCATGTTGGTCTCGGTCATGCCGTAGCGTTCCAGGATGGCCTGGCCGGTGCGCGCAGCGAATGCGCGATGGGTCTCCGCCAGGAGCGGCGCAGAGCCGGACACGAACAGCCGCATGCCGGCGGTGGCCTCGCGGGTGAGGCCGGGGTGATCGACGAGGCGGGTGTAGAACGTCGGCACGCCCATCAGGCAGGTGGCCCGGGGGGTGGCCCGCGCCATCAGGGCCAGCACCTCGCCGGCCTCGAACCGGGGCAGGAAGATCATGGCGGCGCCGGCCAGCAGGATCACGTTGGAGGCCACGAACAGCCCGTGGGTGTGGAAGATGGGCAGGGCGTGGATCAGCACATCGTCGGCGGTGAAGCGCCACTGGTCGCGCAGAACCCGCGCATTGGACAGCAGGTTGTCATGGCTCAGCATGGCCCCCTTGGCCCGGCCGGTGGTGCCGGAGGTGTAGAGGATGGCGGCGAGATCCTCCGGTCCCCGCGCCACGTCCGCGAAGTCGTCCGCCTGCAGGGCGGCGGCGGCGGTGAGCGAGCCGGTGCCGTCCGCACCCAGCGTCTCCACCACCGGCACGTCCACGCGGGCGGCGAGGGCCTGCGCCTCGGCGTGGATGTCGGGGCGGCACACGAACAGCGCCGGCGCCGCGTCGGAGAGGAAATAGTCCACCTCCGCCAGCGTGTAGGCGGTGTTGAGCGGCAGGTAGACTGCCCCCGCGCGCACCGTGGCGAGATAGAGCGCCAGCGCCGGCCAGGATTTCTCCACCTGCGCCGCCACCCGGTCCCCCGGCTTCACCCCCCGCGCCACCAGCAGGTTGGCGAGCCGGCCGGAGAGCGCCAGGGCATCGGCATAGGTCTCGATGCCGCCGTCGCCGTGGTGGATCAGCGGCGTGGCAAGGTCCGGCATGGCGGCGCGGATGGCGGAGAACAGATGGTTCGCGCCGTGGCCGGTCTCGTTGCCGGTCCCCTGGCTGGCCTCGCGCGAGGGATCGATGGTGGTGCTGGCGTCGGTCATGGCGTTTCCCGGTGTGGTGTTTCAGCTGGTCGGCACCAGTGCGCGGGAGGCCAGGTCCGCGCGCAGCATCTTCTTCACGGCGGTGCTGGCCACCACGTCGCCCTTGCCGAAGAAGGTCTCGTGGTTCTTCTCGATGTCGGGGAGCACGTAGCGATAGTTCACCATCAGGCCGGCGGCTTGGGCGATGCCCTTGGGCGAGAGGTCGCCCATGACGTTGATGCGCTCCAGCCGCGCGCCGTTGCCCAGGTGGAAGCGCCCCACCGGGTCCACCGGCCGGCCCTTGGCGGTGCGCGCCACCAGGAAATAATAGGCGGCGGCCGCGCGCAAAACCGGAGCCAGGGCCTCGCGCGCCGCTTCCTGCTGCGGCCACTCGGGATCGTCGAGCAGCCTGAGGGTGTCGGTGTCTGCGGCCGTCAGCACCGCCGAGGAGCCGCTGGCGCGCTCGCCGTCCAGCCAGGCGCGGAACGCTGGCACCGGCGACAGCGTGACGAAGGTGGCGAGGTTCGGCAGCTCACGCGAAATTTCTTCCACCACCTGCTTGATGAGGAAGTTGCCGAACGACACGCCCGCCAGACCGCGCTGGCAGTTGGAGATGGAATAGAACACCGCCGTAGTGGCCTTGGTGGGGTCCAGGTGCTCGCGCGTCTGGTCGAGAATAGGCGCGATGGCGCCGGGAATCTCCTTCACCAGAGCCACTTCCACGAAGATCAGCGGCTCGTCCACCAGCGCTGGGTGGAAGAAGGCGTAGCAGTGGCGGTCGGGACTGTCGACGCGCGCGCGCAGGTCGTTCCAATCGCGGATCTCGTGCACCGCCTCGTAGCGGATGATCTTTTCCAGCACGTTGGCGGGCGTGGACCAGTCGATGCGGCGCAGCACCAGGAATCCCCGATTGAACCAGGTGGAGAACAGGTGGCCGAAGTCGCGGTCCACCGCCGAGAGGTCGCGCCGGTGCACCAGCGCGTCCATGAGGTGCTCGCGCATGCGCACCAGCGACAAGGTGGCCCGCGGGGCCATGTTGAAGCGGCGGAACAGCTCCAGCCGGCGCGGCTCGCTGGCGGCGTGCAGTTCGGCGATGGCGGCGTCAGAGCCGGTGCGGCCATAGGCCTCGGTGGCGGCGTCGAGACGGGCGCGGTCCACGCCGAACGTCTGCGCCAGCGCCTCGAAGAAGGCGATGCGCTCGCCGGTCTTCATGCGGCTGTAGCGGTCGAGGATGTCGGTGGCGAGGGCGACCCCCGAGGCCTCGCCCTTTCCGGAGAGCAGATCCTCGCAGCGCTCCACCAGGGTTGCCGCCTTGGTGGCGCCGCTGACGCGATTGGAGCGCTCCAGCAGGGCGCGGCCGCGCTCCGCGATGCTCGTCAGGAGGTCGCCGAAGAAGGAGGTGTTGGAACTCATGGTCTCAGGTCCCCGTGATCTGGTGCGAACGGGTGTCGCTGCCCCATGGGACAGGGGCGGCGCCCTGATGGCAAGGGGGAGCCCTGAGGAACAGGGGAAAGCGTCACGCGGCGTGGGGTGGGTCGCGCCCGCAGTGTCGCCCGCATGGGCCTTGAAAGAAAAGGGCTTTGCCGGGCTGGCCCGGCCAGCGGCGGGGCGCGGTTTGGGTTAAGATCACACCGCCCGGCACAGACGCGGGCCTGGACCGGCGCGCCCGTGCCCGGCGGCGTACGGCGGGCACGGCGCTGCTTTGTGTGCTTGGCGCCGACATGGCGGCAAGCGCCGGGAGGAAGGCCGTGGAGCCGGCCGGGCTGGGGATCGTCGGAGAAGGAGAGGGCCATGTTGCTGAGAAACGTTGTGCTCTGTGTCGCTGTCGGGACGGCCGCGCTGTCCGCGCTGCCGGCTGGGGCAGCGGACGTGAAGACCGCTCCGCTGCAGGGGGCGGACGGGGCCACCCACGGCACCGTTACCGTCACCGGCGCGCCCAAGGGCGTGCTGCTGCGCATCGAGGCCACCGGCCTGCCGCCCGGCTGGCACGGCGCGCACTTCCACGAGAAGGGCGATTGCGTGGCCCCAGGCTTCACCAGCGCCGGCGCCCATGTGCATGCGGCCACGCCGGTGGTGCATGGACTGCTCAACCCGCAGGCCAATGACGACGGCGACCTGCCGAACATCTTCGTGGGCGACGATGGCAAGGTGACGGTGGAGCTCTATTCCACCCTGGTGGCTCTGGAGCCCGGCACCAGCCGCCCGGCGCTGCTCGGGCCTGCGGGCGCGGCCGTGGTCATCCACGCCAGCCCGGACGATTACACCACCCAGCCCATCGGCGGTGCCGGCGCCCGAATCGCCTGCGCGGTCCTTCGCTGAGCCTCCGCCGGGTCGCGACCCATGGCGCGATCCCTGGCGCGACCCGGCCCGTCCTGGTCGCCCGGCTGCCCCGCCTCTTGGTGCGGAAGAAGCCGCTGCCGGGTCCGGCGGCGGCTCACGCTGCCGCCGTCAGACGCGCGGTGCCGGCGGATCATCGCGGGCTCGTCGCCCGCCGCCTCGGCCGCAGGGGGGGGTGCCCCCCTGGCGACCTCCTTCCTCGCCCCCTTCCGATCCCCCGTTTCGCCGGCGTGCCCGGCTTGCCTTCGGCTGGCGATGCCCGCACTGTCGGCGGCAATAAGAATGGTGACAGGGGGGAGGGGCCCATGGCGCACACGGCCGACGTGTCGCAGCCGTATGACTATGTGATCGTGGGGGCGGGGTCCGCTGGCTGCGTGCTGGCGAATCGTCTGTCCGCCGATCTGGCCGCGCGCGTGTGCGTGATCGAGGCGGGCGGCACCGACGACTGGATCTGGTTTCATATCCCGGTGGGCTATCTGTTTGCCATCGGCAATCCGCGCGCCGACTGGTGCTTCAAGACCGAGCCCGAGGCGGGGCTGAACGGACGCGCGCTGTCGTATCCGCGCGGCAAGACCCTTGGCGGATCCTCGGCCATCAATGCCATGATCTACATGCGTGGCCAGGCGGGAGATTACGACCACTGGCGCCAGCTCGGCCTCGACGGCTGGGGCTGGGACGACGTGCTGCCCCTGTTCAAGCGCCACGAGGACCATTTCCTGGGGCCGAACCGGTTTCATGGCCGGGGCGGGGAGTGGCATGTGGAGTTCCCGCGCGTGACCTGGCCGCTGCTCGACGCGGTGCGCCGCGCCGCCGCCGAGGACGGCATCCCGCCCATCGACGATTTCAACACCGGCGACAACGACGGCTCCTGCTATTTCCATGTGAACCAGAAGCGCGGCCTGCGCTGGAGCTCGGCGCGCGGCTTCCTGAAGCCGGTGCTGGCGCGGCCCAATCTCGATCTCGTCACCACCGGCCATGTGGAGCGCGTGACCCTGGAGCAGGGGCGTGCCAGCGGTGTCGTGGTGCGGATGCCGGATGGCGGGCGGCGCACCATCGCCGCCCGGCGCGAGGTGGTGCTGGCGGCGGGGGCGGTCGGCTCGCCGCAACTGCTGATGCTGTCGGGCATCGGGCCGGGCGCGCATCTCTCCGGCCTCGGCCTTCCGGTTCATCACCATCTGCCCGGTGTCGGCGGCAATCTGCAGGACCATCTGCAATTGCGGACGGTGTTCAAGGTGTCCGGCATCGGCACGCTCAACGAGCGGTATCATTCGATTCTGGGCAAGATCGGCATGGGCCTGGATTTTGCATTGCGTCGGCGCGGTCCATTGACCATGGCGCCCTCCCAGCTTGGCCTGTTCACCCGCTCATTCGCCGACAAGGAGCGGGCGGATCTGGAGTTCCACGTCCAGCCGCTGTCGCTGGACAAGTTCGGCGAGCCGCTGCACCGCTTTCCGGCCTTCACCATGAGCGTGTGCAACCTGCGCCCCACCTCGCGCGGGACGCTGCGCCTCAAGAGCCCCGATCCGTCGGCGGCGCCGGCCATCCAGCCCAACTATTTGTCCACCGACGAAGACCAGCGGGTGGCCGCGCAGTCCATCCGGCTGGCGCGCCGCATCGTCGGGCGCCCGGCGCTGGCGGCCTATGCGCCACAGGAAGTGGTGCCGGGCCTTGCCTTCGCCGATGCCGACGAAGCGGCGCTGCGCCGCGCTGCGGGCGATGTGGGCACCACCATCTTTCATCCCGTGGGCACGGCGCGCATGGGCCTGCCGTCCGATCCGGCGGCGGTGGTGGATGCGCGCCTGAGGGTGCTGGGGGTGCCGGGGCTGCGGGTGGTCGATGCCTCCGTGATGCCGACGATCCCGTCCGGCAACACCAACTCGCCCACCATCATGATCGCCGAGAAAGGCGCAGCCATGATCGGCGAGGACTGGCGGTAGGGCGCGCCGCGACGCCGGGGCCCTGCGGCGCGCGGTCAACCAACAATGCGCCCGCCTCCGACGAGACCTGTGCGAAATGTCCCAGCGGGAGTTGCCGGATGCCGAAGCATCGACTATGAAAACAACCGCAGGCGTCCAACGCCGCTGCACCCGTAGCTCAGCTGGATAGAGCGCCGCCCTCCGAAGGCGCGTGTCAAGCCGGCCGATGTGAAAAGTGTGAAGAAAAGAGTTTTTGAATTCAATGGCTTGTGAGGGTTGGCTCGCGGAGCTTAACTTTCGCAGGAAATCCGAGTAAGCACTGCGTAAGCAGCAGGCACCCGTAGCTCAGCTGGATAGAGCGCCGCCCTCCGAAGGCGGAGGCCACACGTTCGAATCGTGTCGGGTGCACCATTTCAACTAATAGTTGTCTTGACGGTTGGGTGGGGGCGCCCGTTTTTGTCCCCGCGCTGAAAGCTGATTGGCCGCCTTGGCAGGGTTGTAAAGCGGCCCTTACTGCATACGAATCCCGTCTTCTCCAAAATTCGACAGTGTATGAGACGCTCGGCTTGGCGCCCCTGGCTCCCTCGGCCTCTGGCGTGCCACGAGGTCGGTAGCCCCCTATGCCTCGCTGCGGTGATCAGGTCTTCCTTACAAGCACCGGGAGCTTCCGTCTTTCATCCCGCCGCCCAGCTCTCGCCTCCACTTCTCGCTCCCTGGTTGCTAATCTGAACGCTCTCTGTGACGGATGCGTCGTGCAAAGGAGGGCGCTATCCCGCCGCTCTGAATGACAGGCACAGCACCCGCAGCAGGGGCTCCCCTCTCCGCTTCCAACGGGATTGTACTTCAGGATTTGTCGAACCCTAACGATCGGGCCGAAGGGAGTAGCCCTGTTTGCAAGGGCAAAGATGACCCATAGCTGCCCCTTGCTGCCACGTCCGCTTTGCGCCCCCATCTTGGTCGTTAAAGCAACAAGGCCGATCTCCCGAAACCGGACATCAAACGGGTTGTGCGTCGTGCCTACAGTCGGAACAGTCCGGACGTTACGCTTCCACCTTCAAATGGACTGTCGCGGCCATCGACACGCGGATTGCTGCAACGTGACTGGTCCGGCGATCGAGCAGTTTTCCTCATTCAATGTCAATTCACAGTAATGGACGCGAGCCGCTTCCTCGTGACGGCCTGCGGCGCAGACCTAGCCGGGGTAGAATCTGAGTGCCAATGAGCGCCTAACACGTCAGACTGTGTCGAGAACTGGTCTGGGGGCATAGGGGCGGTGACAGATTTGAGAGGAGCGTTGACCTCGCTTCTGGCGACTCGCGGTCTTGAGCAGCCCGACGGGCGGCCTTTGTATGCCTATCGTTTTTCTCGCACCGATATCGAATCTTGCGGTGCCATCGTCCGTCGACATGGATCGTCGGCCCTGCGGGATCGCAGCGGTGCGGCGCTGGTCATTTGCCACATCGCGGAATGGTTTAGACGCGAGCGCGGTGGAGGCCATTGGGACTGGATAAGACCGCTCCGAACACTCGGCCTGGAATATGGCACTTACGCCTCAGTGCAGTATCGCGACGTCGAAGCATTGGTAAGCTTGGGGCTCCGGGTTTGGCGGCGTCCAGAGCCAACGGGAGGCGAACGCCTCCTGGCGATCGTTCGCGAAGCCGGCTTTCCGGTCGCTTCTGTCCGCGAAGATCCTCGTATCGCGTCATGGCTGAAAAATTCGGTCCTGTGCGCTGAGCGCGGGTTTGCGACGCGCGACGCGGTTGGCGCGGAGGCGTGGCGAGTATCGGAGCGTCTGGCTCAAGCGCTATTCGATCCGGCTGTCGACCTGTGCGACAAGATCATTGAACTGCGACGGCTGCTGCCGCCGGGCGATGCCGGCGGAGATCCTGTAGAATTCCTCGATGGATGCCGACCAGGCTGGCGCGACGAGTTGCCGTTCGATGTCGAGTGCGATGACATTCGTGGGCTGGTCGAACGGATCGTTCGAACACGAGAGGATGGCAGTGCCGCACTCGATGTGACCCGACGCCTGGTTCTTGCCAGAGATGGGTGGCAGGCGCGCGCCACACTCGGTCTGTCGGGAAATATCGACCTTCGTCGTTTGCCAAACTCGGTCGCCGCGGCGGTTCGCGACGGTCGGCGCCTTCGCGTGTTTCCTTGCTCTCCTTATTGTGACGAAATGGTCGCCGTCGCCGCGATCGAAACGTTCGACCAGGGCGACGGACCGATCCATGAATTGAGGGCATTCGTCGCGCGGTTCGACGCCGCTCTCGCGCTAAAGGACGAAGCGCGTCTGCTCGTCCAGGCCGGTACGACGACGATCTCGCAGTTCGTTGCCGCAGGCGGCGAAGCGCTTAAGGATCCTGTCGTCGCGCTAGACATCGAGCAACTCGATGAAGAGGGAAGGCCCGTAAGCCTGCGCGTCCTCGGGCCGTCCCCGGTACAGACAACCCGATCGAGGCTCGCCCTCGCCGTCAAACGACAATATTTCGAAGCCGTTTCCTTCTCTGCGGGCTTCGAGGATCTGGGTGCGGTGATCGGATCAGACCGCCGATTGGTCGCGTTCTCCGGAAGGGCGCGCTTTCGCCTGGACGATACTACGTGGTCCTGGCGAACGAGCGCCGAAAGTACGGTCGACGCACGTCTCGTGCTCATAGGTGATCTGCTGCGCGGCGTGCGAGAATCTGTATTCAGGGGCGTGCCGACCTGTTGGATCGAACGCGACGGCTATCTCATGGCGCCACGGCGCACCAACATGCGTTGGCGACCGAAAGGGCGCGGGACATGGCAGTCGATCGAAGATGCTCGTCCGTGGGGGAACGTCGATCTGGCGATCATCGAGAACGGCGAATTGCGCCTGACGGTGGGGGCTGCCATCGTTCCACCGGACTTCGAGGTCGGCATCGATCCCGTCCGACGCCAACTTCGGGTCGAGGGCCTCCGAACCCGTCTTCTATCAGCCGGTGCCTCTGGGAATCTGACCGTCGCGTTCGAACGCGACGCGGCTATCGTCACGCTCGGTCCCCCGAGCGGCGTCGCAACGATCGTTCTACGACCGCGCTGGGATGCAGAACTCGCGATTACCGTATCGGACCCGAGCTATGATCTTCGTCTCGTCGATTCATCCGATCGCCCGATGTCCCCGCGCTCGATTCTCTCGCTCGATGCTTTGAAGGGTGTCCGCATCCGCTCAACCAGGGACGTTTCCCTGACCCTGGAACTTCGCGCGATCAACGCCCCGAGGCTGGCCGTGGTTCGGACGATTTCGGGCGAGGTTCCCCTGTCGACATTCGCCGATACGATCCACCAGCTTCTAGGGAGCTCCGAGAGTCTCGACGCGCGTATCGCGCTCGGTGCCATCGGCGCGAGCCAGCAGATCGCGGAGGTGCGTTGGTATGCGGAGGACGTCGATCCGTTCGACGCCCCGCGACCCAATGCTTTCTCGGTGCTCGCAACAACACATGGACTTGAGCTGAAGGCATTCTCCCTAGCACATCCCTCGGCTGGAACGGTTGCCGTGTCCGCACCAGCGAGCCAGGCCACCATGCGGGCGGAACTCTCGAAGGCTCTGCCTGCGGGGCCCTGGCTCGTCTATGGACACCGCCGGAATGGCGCGAGGATACGCCCGCGCATCGTCCCCGCCGCGCCGCGATCTTTCCAAGACGAGCAAACGCTTCTGGAGCGAGCTATCGGTACGGACGCTTCGGCTGCAAGAGCGGTGGCATTCGTCCGGGCTTATGCGCAGGCCGATCAGCTCTCGTCGCTCGATCGCAGAACGATCGTTACCCTCTTGACCCTGGCTCGCCGCGAGGGGCTCCCGATCTCCTCGATAGACGCGATCAAAGCGCTTGACGGCTCTCCCGCGCTTGCAACACTTCTGTTGGCGAGCTGCGATTCGCTCGATGAGCGCGCCGCCCTGCTCGACCTCCAACGCGACCTGCCTTTCCTCTGGTCATCGACCACGATCTCCAATTGGCTGGAGGCTTTCGCAGCCCGCATCGCGGACACGCGACGACGGCTCGCCGATGCGGGAATCGATGATACCATCACTTATCGCAGCATCCTGTTTGCCCTTCGCGAGATCGTTGCCCTCCGCCCCGAACTGGCAGGTCATGCCCGCGCTGTCTTCCTCGTGCTCGTGACGGCGGAAATGACACGCGCGGGGAGGACGATCGAAAGCAGCGAAGGAAATTTTCTGAAGGTCCCCGTCGGCCATGGCACCCGTTCCGAAATAGATCGCCTGATCGCACGCCACGACGACACGGATATTCCACCGCGCGGTCTGTTGTCGCCGCGCGCTCTGATGGCGCAGCAACGCCACTTCGAACCCTATGACGAGCGATTTGCCGAGACCATCGCGACACCGTTGGCGATAGCCGATCACGCCACCGGACGGATGGACCTCTCGGTCCAAGAGATTCGACGATGTCGGGATGTCTGGCTGTTCGATCCGGAATATTTCGAGACGATGGTGCCGGTCGGCATCGAGAAGCGACTGCGAGAGGCCACGACGATGGGACAGGGACGGGCATGATCGATCTCGATCGAATGATGACGCGACTGCCAACGCAGGCCGCCGACGCCATCCTGGGCATGCTGCGGCCGAAATCCCGAACATTGGCCCGCCACCTGCGCGGCATCTGGTCCGCGCCGGCTGGCGTGGAGGGCTCACTCATCGCGGAGCCGTTCATCGAAGGCGCCTTTCCCTGGTTGCCCCTGGAGGGGGGGTGGGATGCGCTCGATCCATCGATCCTGCATCCCGGAACGATCGACGTACTGCGTACCGTATCCTTCCCGCCCTATGTCCATCAGGCGCGAGCCTGGGAGCTGCTGACATCGGCGGATCCAACCTCCGTTATCGTGTCGAGCGGCACCGGTTCCGGCAAGACGGAGTGCTTCCTGGTTCCCATCCTCGATCGTCTTGTGCGGCTCTCGGACAACGGCAGGCGGCCGCTCGACGGTGTGCGCGCGTTGATGCTCTATCCACTGAATGCGCTCATCAGCAGTCAGGAGGAGCGGCTCAGCCGATGGTTCGAGCCGTTCGGCGGAAGCCTGCGCTACTGTCTCTACAACGGGGAGACCCCGGAGGCTGTGCGCGCGGCTTCGCGTACGGAAAAGCCTTGGCGCGTCGGCGACCGCACGGCCCTTCGGGCGTCGCCGCCCCCGGTGCTCGTCACGAACGCCACGATGCTCGAATACATGCTCATCCGTCAGAACGACGCGCCGATCCTCGCCGCCTCGCAAGGGAAGCTTGACTTCATCGTGCTCGACGAGGCCCATTCCTACATGGGAGCGCAGGCGGCGGAGATCGCGCTCCTGCTCAGACGCGTCGCGCTCGCGTTCGGACGCCAACCGAGCGACATCCGATACGTTGCGACCTCGGCCACGATCGGTGGTGCAAACGCCAAAGCGGACCTACACCGCTTTCTGCAAGATCTGTCGGGAGCCCCCGCCAAGGCGATCCACGTCGTCGAAGGTCACCGCGCGCCGCTGCCTTCCGCCCCAACGCGATACGACGCTCGCAGCATCGACTCTGGTGATCTGTCCGGTCTCGCGCCCGAGATCAGTGGCGGAATCCTCGCGGGGTCGAGCCTGTTGCGCGACACGCGCGAGGAGTTGCGCAGCGGTAGGATCTTCTCCTGGCGGGACTGGTCGGAACGCGTGACAAAGCTCGCCGGAGCGCCGGCCGATCCGACCGCGATGCTCGTCGAAGCGGCGCGAGCGAAGGACCCGCACGCGGATCCCGTGATGGCCGAGGCTGGTAGCGACTCCATCCTGCCCAATCGGGTCCATCTCTTTCATAGGACCGTCGCCGGTCTTTGGGCGTGCATCGATCCGGAATGCCCTGAGAGCCCATCTCGTCACGAGGGCTCCGATTGGCCGTATGGCGCGATCTTCTCGGATGCACACGAGCATTGCCCGCATTGCTCGTCGATCGTTCTCGAATGGGTTTGCTGCACCCTGTGCGGCGACGGTGCCCTACGTGCTGAGGAATACGACAACGCCTCGCGGATTGCGCCTTGGAGCGACGGTAATGACGAGGACGGCTTCGAACAGACCCTCGAACGAGAGGATCCTGCGGAGGTGATGGAGGACGAGGAGGAAGAGGCAACCACTGCCGATGCTCCCACGATCGTCTCTCGCCGCTACCTCGGTCTGCCGGTCAAGGCCGGTTCGATGCGATTCGAATTAGACCTCGCCACCGGAATCTTGGACACGACAGCGGAACGGCGGCTCACCTTCGCTGCTAGCCGCGATATCTCGGTCTGTCCGACATGCGGCAAGGCCCCAAGTCGCGTCGATCCTAGGAGGGGCGCCATGCGTCCCGTCGTTGCCGGCGCCCCCTTCCTTATGGCCCAGATCACGCCAGGGTTTCTGGCGGATCTGTCTCCGGAAACGACCGCGATCGAACCGCTGCCCTTCGACGGCCGACGGCTCATCACGTTCACCGATGCTCGACAGGGCACCGCGCGTCACGCCGCGAACGTCCAGATCGCCTCGGAACGGACCTTCGTGCGTGGTTTCATCTACCAGTTCGCTCAGGAACGGCCGGCGGCCGATCCGGCGAGGATCGGAGAGTTGAACCAGCAGATCGATGGCCTGCGAAAGCATCCGGACAATGCTCTGTTCACGAAGATGGCTGACGACCTTGAGCAGGAGCGCTCTCGGTTGACGGACGGCGGCGCTAAACCGTGGCGTGATCTCGTGCGGCGGTTGGCATCCCACACGACCGTCGACCATTTCCTGCGCGCGCTCTGGACGACCACGAACCGGGATCCGCGGTTCGACGATCCGGAAACCCTTGCGGAATTCCTCCTCTATCGCGAGGCTATGCGGCGACCCGTTCGGGCCAATTCGGCTGAAACGCTCGGCCTGTTTCGCTTCGAGCTACCCGGCATCGATGACGCCACCGTGCCGCTACCAGCCTCGGCCCGTGCGATGGGGCTGACCGAAGCGGATTGGCGGGATCTCCTGCGATTGCTCGTCACCCACTTCCTGAGAACCAACGTCGCGCTCGATTTCGATCGCTGGTGGTTGAACTGGATCGATCGCCGGCAGAGCCACATCGAGGTCAGACCCTGGGCGCCCGGTGAGAAATCCAGTCGCTACGAAAGGCTCTGGCCCAACCCCTACGGGCCACGATTGACTCGCATCGTGCGGTTGCTCTTCCAGGCCGTTAGTCTCGATCCAGAGGATCGTTCGGACAAGGACAAGGTGGCGGAGGTCCTCGGCGATGCGTGGCGCGCGCTCCTGCGCTTCATGACGCAGACCGAAAATGGCTATCGCCTGAAACTTGGAGCCCTCTCCGTAGCAAAAGTCGAAAAGGCATTCTGGTGTCCAACGACGCGCCGCGTCCTCGATACGACATTGCGCGGATTGAGCCCTTATGACGTCGATGGAGTCCATCCGACGGCCGCCGCGATCACTATGCCGACATTGCACTATCCCTGGCGCAGGGATCCGGCCGGGCTCGCGGTGGACGAGGACACGTTGGACGGCTGGCTCGCCGACGATCCGATGGTGAGAGAATTGCGGGATGCCGGGCGATGGGGTGATCAGCACGACAGAGCGGCGAAATTCTCGCCCTGGCTCCGCGCCGCCGAGCATTCGGCCCAACAGGCCAGCACGACGCTTCGACGGTATGAGCGTGAGTTCAAGGCCGGACAGATCAACGTTCTCGGCTGCTCAACAACGATGGAAATGGGCGTCGACATCGGCAGCATCGAAGCCGTCCTGAACAGCAACGCGCCGCCAGAGATCGCCAACTATCGGCAGCGCGTCGGTCGGGCAGGGCGCCAGCGGCAGCCCATCGCGGTGGGATTGACGCTGTGCAAGGACCGCCCACTTGACCGTATGACGATCGCCAATCCGCTTGACTACCTCTTGCGCCAGGTCAAGACGCCGCGGGTTAGCCTTGAGAGCCCGACGATCGCGACGCGCCACGCGGCCGCCTTGCTGCTCGCCAGATTCCTCGCCGGCTTGGGCGCCGAGCTGCACAAGCTCACCAACGGTACATTCTTCGGACTCTCGAACGATACAATCCCGCACTCGGAGCAGGTACCGGCCACCGCCTTCCTCGCGTGGCTCGACACCGTACCCAGCGACCCCGGGACGAACGAGCAATTGTCCACGCTCCTCGCGGGAACACCGGTCGCGCCGGGTTGGGATCTGATCGAGGTTCTCCGCGGTCGAATCGACCGCATTTCCGCGGAGATGCGCTCCGAATGGGAGGCGCTCGCGGCCGAGGTGCCTGCCACGCCGACCGGGGACGTCGAACTCGCAGCGGTCAACAAGGCGCGCGAGCTCCAGCGTCGGCGCCTCGAACGCGGATATCTGCTCGGCGAGTTAGCGGGACGGGGATTCCTTCCCTCCTACGGATTTCCCACGGATGTCGTCCAATTCGTCACCGAAACCGCTGGCGAGAAGGCGGCGAAGCAGCGTGCAGCCGACGCCGGCGAGGAAGCCCAGGAGCGCAGTTTCGGCCGCGGCTATCCCTCGCGCTCTCGCGAGGTCGGCATATACGAATACGCGCCGGGACGCGGAATCGTGGTGGACGGCGTGGTTCGAGAATCATCCGGCGTGACGCTCAACTGGCAGCGACCGGTCTCGGAAGCCGGCCTGCGCGAGATCCAGAGCCTTCGCACCATGTGGTCCTGTAGGACCTGCGGCGCGCTCGCGTCGAAACCTTCCGCCGTTGAGGAGACGCCATGTATCGAATGCGGATCGAGCAACCTGGAAGCCAGACGGTATCTCAGTCCGAACGGCTTCTCCGTCGACGTCCGGTTCAACGTGCACGACGATCCATCGGACGTCGGGAGTAGCAAGGTCGTCGATCCCTGGGTGTCCGCGCGAGAGGCGCCTTGGCGTTCGCTACCCGACCCCGATGTCGGACGGGTTCGGGCGAGCGCCGATGGGACGGTCTTTTGGTTCAATCCCGGCGACCATGGCCATGGTTATGCCTTGTGCCTCCACTGCGGCCGCGCCGAGTCGGAGCCCGAGGCCTCCGGGGGACCGGGACTGTCCCTGCACAGACCGCTGCGAGGCGCACCCACGGCGATCGATCAGGTCACCTGCAGCGGCGCGCCTGAGTTCGCGCCTTATGCCGTGACGCGCAATCTCATGCTCGGCCACGAGATCCGAACCGATCTGTGCGAGATCCAGCTTTACGAGTGTCGATCCAGGGACATCGCACTCACCCTCGCGCTCGCGCTGCGTGAGGCGGTCGCGGATCGCCTCGGTATCGATGCCGACGAAATGGGCTTCGCGGCACCGGCTGCGCCGAACGTTCGCGGCCGCGACAACTTCAGCGCCGTCGTCTTTGATCGGGCGAGTGGTGGCGCCGGTTTCTCGACGACCATTTCACGCGATCCGGTGGGGCTGTTGCGCGAGGCGGCGGCCCATCTGGACTGCGCGCGCCCAGGACGGTGCGGCGATCCCGATGCCCAACGCGCCTGTCCCGGCTGTGTCCTGGCGCCGGACGCCCAACACGTAGCCGACGCGACGGATCGCGCAGGCGCCGCGGTGCTGCTCGCCGCTACGATCGATCGAATCTCCCTTCCGGATCAGCATCGCCTGTTCGGAGATGCGACGGTGTACGAAGCCGCGCCGCTCGCCGACGCCCTCAACGAACGCATGTCCGCGGATCCGAAGACCGAATTGACCGTCGTCCTTCACGGCAGCCCGCAGGAATGGGATTTCGATGCATGGCCAATGGCGCCGATCGTCGAAAGATGGGGCGCGCGTGGAAGAACCGTAATCGTCTCGGTCGATGCCGACGCCGTGACCGGCGCCGACGCCGTGACCCGGCGGCGCATCGCGCTCTGGATCGAGCGCGCGCGCGCAGTCCTGCGCGGCGTGTCCAGCGCCGAACGTGATCTTCTCTCCGTCACGAGAAGCGGCGATCGTGTGACGGCCTGGCGATCGTTCGACGCCGCGGCCTATCGCATCGCCGCGACCTGGGCGAGCACCTCGGCCGCGCCCGTCGTGCGCGGCCCGGTCGATCCTTCGGAGCAGGACGCCGTTCCTATCGATTCTCGTGCGCTGTTGATCGAGCGCGTGCGCGAGACCATTTTCGAAGTGGCACAGGAGATCGACGGACCGGCGACCGATTTCGGGCAGCGGCTCAGACGCGCAATGATGATGCGGAACGATGCCCTGAAGGCGGTCTTCGCGGAGCCCTGTCTCGAACTCACCTACTCGGATCGATATCTTTTCAGCCCCCTGGTCGCGCGGCTCGTTACCGAGTTCCTCGCCGGATTCGCGAACGTCGATACGATCATCAACGTGGACACGCTGGTCCAACGTCGCGACGGTCGTCGACCGCGAGCTGGTCGTACGGTGAGAGACGATTGGCCCGACGTCGTCGATCGTGACGCGGTCCTCCGCCACATGTTGGCGACGGTCGCGCCGTCGGCCAAGTTGCGTCTGCACCAGCACCTGCCGCACAGGCGCCGGCTCGACTTTCGAACCAGCGGGGGTGCCGGCACAATATTCTTCGATCAAGGAGTCGGCTCATGGACCACCCGGGGGGTGGTCGCCTTCGATCCGCTGGCATCACTACAGATGCAGCTCGCCGCCGTTCAATCACCCTTCGTGGTCGAGAACGGACCCAATGGCACGTTCTTCGCTGTGAGGTTGGATTGATCGCGCGAACGGCTGTGAAACCACGGCATTCGGGCTGGAGCCCGCGGAGCTTGAGAGCCTTGGTTGGCCGTTGCGAAGGGGGCATATCCGCTCGATCGTCGACCGCTCACCGTGATTGCGGATGTCGAAGAACCAAGGCGTCTGCATTAGGCGCTTTGAAATCGCGAACGAAGAAGACATGATCGCGCGGTGCGTTACTGGTGGGTCAACCACGCGCAGACGATGCGCCAGGAGATCGCGGGCGGCTATCTCTGGTCGCCCGTGACCGAGGCCAATAGTGCTCGTAGCCGATTCTACGACAACATGCGCGCCGCAGCACCAGGCGATGTCGTCCTCTCCTACGCCGAGGGACGCGTCGGAAGAATTGGCATCGTCGCGGATTTCGCGATCAGTGCGCCGAAACCCGAGGAATTCGGCAGGATCGGCGCGTATTGGAGCGCGGTCGGATGGCTGTTGCCTGTGCAATGGCTCGACACCGAATTGGCTGTACGACCAAAGGACTTGCTGTCTCGCCTGGCGCCATTGCTACCTGAGGTGGTCCCCATTTGGCGGACAGTTTGGCGGCTTCGCTAAGCTTGGTTCCGGTGTGCGTCAGGCCGCCATGTTGATGCCGTCACAGGCCGTATGGACCTCCTCCGGCGTTCTGCCGCCGAGGGCTGAGGGGGCCTCGTGCGATTGTAGCAGGTGATCCACCTGCCGATCCCGGCCCTGGCCTGGGAACCGGTTGCAAATGCATTGAGGTCGATGCACTCGTATTTCAGCGACCGCCAGAGGCGCTCGATGAACACGTTGTCCATCCACCGGCCGCGGCCATCCATGGAGATCCGCACGCCGGCATCCAGCAGCACCTCGGTGAAGCGCGGGCTGGTGAACTGGCTGCCCTGATCGGTGTTGAAGATGCCGGGCCGCCCGAACCGGGACAAGGCCTCCTCCAGCGCCTCGATGCAGAAGTCCGCCTCCATGGTGTTGGAGAGCCGCCAGGACAGAACCCTGCGGCTGTGCCAGTCCATGATGGCGACCAGGTACAGGAACCCGCGCCGCATCGGGATGTAGGTGATGTCCGCGCACCAGACCTGGTCAGCCTTGTCGATCGCCATGTTCCGCAGGAGATAGGGGAAGACGCGGTGTTTAGGGTGCCGCACCGTGGTCTTCGGCCGCTGGTAGATGGCGGCCAGCCCCATGCGGGCCATGAGGCGCCGCACGCGCTTGCGTCCGACCTCATGGCCCTGCCGGCGCAGATGACGAACCATCTGCCGCGAGCCGTACCAGGGCGTCTCGAGGAACTGGCCGTCGATCGCCCGCATGACGGCAAGGGTCGCGGGGCTTTCGGTCCGCGGTCCGCCGTAGAACGCCGACCGGCTGATGCCGACCAGGGCGCATTGGCGGGTGATCGGCAGTTGTCGATGATCCGGTTCGATCATGTCGCGTCTCGCCCCCACGCTCAGCGCCCGGAGGCCCGACGCAAAAAATCCCGTTCCACCACAAGCTGGCCGATCTTCGCGTGGAGCTGGTCGATCTCACCCTCGCGGGCGGTCTCGGCGGCTTCCGCCTTGCCGGAGAACACTGCGGCCATGCCCTCGACCGCCTGTTTCTTCCAGGCGTTGATCATCGTCTGGTGGACGCCGTGCTTCGCCGCCAGCTGCGCTACCGTCTGCTCCCCGCGGATCGCCTCCAGGGCTACCCGCGCCTTGAACTCCGCTGAATATCGCTTCCTCTTCCCGCTCATCGGGCTCGTCCTTCCGTCAGGCCGAACCAAGCTTAACTCCCTGTCCAATTTTCGGGGACCACATCAGCCGCATCACTGGAGTCGAGAAGCCCAGCCTACTGATCGCCAGCCATATCAAGCCATGGCGCGCCTGCGGAACGGCAGCCGAACGGCTCGACGGGTTCAACGGCCTTATGCTGGCCCCGCATGCCGACTTCCTATTCGATCACGGCCTTATTGGATTCGAGGAGGACGGGCGCTCCCTGTTCTCATCGCAATTGCAGGACGCAGACGCGGTGAAGCTTGGTCTTCATATGATCCAGTGCCCACCGCCACGTCCGATGAGGGCCGAGAGCCATGATTATATCCGGCACCATCGCAGCACGGTTTTCATACCGTGACCCAGAAGTGCGGTAGCCTCCTGTGGTATGCGCGATCCGGTTGTGAGCGAAGCCAACGCATCTGAGCCGCTCTTGAAGCTCAGACGCGCTTCCCCTCGGTACGACCGCTGACCGCCCTCACCGAGGCTTCGATCCGGTCGGCCGCGGCCGCGATCGGTTCGTGCTCCCAGATGCGCATCACCTTCCAACCCGTTTCAATCAATTTGCGGTCGGTGTCTCGATCGCGGGCAATATTGGCCTCGATCTTCTCGCGCCACCACACCGCATTATTTTTCGGCCAAGTGCCGTGCGTCGGGCAACCATGCCAGAAGCATCCATCGAGAAGGACGGCCGTCCGCGCACCCAGAAAAACGATATCGACGGTACGGCGCGAGCCTGTCAGTAAGCGCTGATGTAGGCGGAACCGCAGACCTCGGCGGTGCAGCTCGGAACGCAGGGCGCGCTCGCGTGAATTGTCGCGTGCCGTTGTCGCTGCCATCCGTTTAGAGGTCGCCGGTGCGACGGCTTCAAGACGCTTCGGCCGCGTCATGCACTGCAATATGGTGATGGAGATCGAGGCGAAAAGCCTCCTCGTATCGCAAGGTGCTTCGTTCGAGCCGGGAAAGGAAGCCGGACGCAGCCTTGCGGGACAACGGTTTCACAACTCCAGATAGGAATGAGGCGAGGTGCTGCTGTGGGCGGGCGACCGGCCATTCCGACACCGTGGATCGGCCTCGCTGGCCCTCGCATCCCCAACCGGCACTCGGCCAGCGGGTCCCGGTGATCAAGGGTTCGTCGTCGCTATGATACTCGCCCGCGTGCTGCAGTCGCTCCGCGATCCACGCGGCGAAGGGTACGCTTACGGCATTGCCGACCAAACGCCAGCGTTGGCGAGCCTGTCCAGCATCCTCGCCGCAAACCTCCGTCCATTTTGGATCGAACCCCTGTAGGCGTTCCGCATCCTCGATTGAGGGCACGCCGATCAATCGACGCCTCGGGAACCAGATGGCCGGCGGCGATGGGATGTGCAGTGCTGAGCCACCTTTGAGCGGAGGTGTCGCATCGATGGCCCATCCAATGCCGGTGTTGCCCTCCGTCCAGTAAAAGCCACACGCATGTACCCCGCGTTTGTCGATCAACGGCGCACGGGCGTCGATTCCGAGCAGGGCCGGCCGTGGATCATTTACGCGAGAGGCGAGGATCACCACCCGCCGGCGTCGCTGCGGCAGGCCGAAGGAGCGCGCATCCACGGTGCGATAGGCCCACATGAAACCCATCGCCTCAAGCTCGGTTGCGATCCGATCGATGGCGCGTCCGCCGTCGAGGCTGAGCATGAATGGAACGTTCTCAAGAACCAGCCATGCTGGCCCCGGCCTAGCCTTCCGGAGAAGCTCAAGCAGTACATCGATCAGGCCCGAGTTTGGCCCCGAGATTCCCTTCCTGCGACCAACCTGGCTGAGATCCTGGCAGGGGAATCCCGCGGTCAAGACATCGCAGTCAGGCAGCTTGCCCACAGTGCGAACATCGTCGCTTATCTGCACTTTGGGGAAGCGATTGGCGAGGACCGCACGGGCGCGATCGTCTGCGTCACAGAGCAGGACGCTCCGATGACCGTGTTGGTGAAAACCGCATTCGAGCCCCCCGATGCCAGCGAACATGCCGACGACGGTGAAATGCTTCTTAGAAATCGGTCCGGGTGCGGGTGGAGCGCCGGTTAATACGGTGCCCTCCATTTGCGAATCGAGAGGTTCGCCTAGGATCGATTTCAAGAACATTTCACGAGCCGCTCTCAGAATACAAAATGATGACTCGATCGAGCATAGCACGATGGCGATCCCACCTCGAGGAAAATCGCTCAGCTGACTAGGGGCATCTTGGATCGCGTCTCGGCACTCGACAAGGCCGACGACTAGAGCCTGGCTAGCGGAAGCAGCGTCATCGGTCAGCCAACTCGATAAGCAACCGGCAGCGTCCAGTCAGCGCCGTAGCGGTCGCGAATGTCCGAGATGGCGCGCGAAATCTACCGGCAAAATTGTGCGACCGAGCGGCAGGTTCCCTCATTTTGGCCACCAAAACCGGACAGGCAGGATACGGCCCCAGACCGGCCATTCGTCGTGGTCGCAGCGAGCTTCTGCTTCTGGCGCGGCACAGCAAAGAGCCAGCCTATGCCTGGATCGCGTGAGTGGCATGAGCCTAATTGGCGCTATGGCTTCGAAGCGGTTCCCGGCAGATTCAGGTGGTAGCGCGTGTAGCGGCGCTCGCCGGTTCGCGTCAGGGCGCCTTTCTCGACCAGATCGTGGAGGTCACGCGTGGCGGTCGGACGCGAGGTGCCGGTGATGGCGATGTAATTCTCTGCGCTCAGGCCACCCGTGAATCCGCCGGGGCCTTCACGGAGTAGCCGGGCGATCAGCTTCTCCTGGCGTTCGTTCATCTTGTCGCGGAAACGATCGTAGAAGTGCGTCTTGGCGATGTGGAAGGCGACGCGGCCCAGCGTCGTCTGCTGCGCCGCAATGATCGTTTCGGCGAAGTAGATCAGCCAGCCGGTGATATCGAGCGTCCGCTGGTGGAGCTCCAGCTGTTCATAATAGGTCTTGCGGTGCTGCTCGATGGTATGAGCGAGCGCGATCAGCGTCGGTTGTCCGATGTTCTGCGCGAGGGATTTTTCCGCGACGGCGCGACCGATCCGACCGTTACCATCCTCAAAGGGGTGGATGCTCTCGAAATAGAGATGTCCCATCCCGGCACGCGTGAGGGCCGGTAGCGGTGTGCTGCCGTTCGGTGGCGAGCCGTTGAACCAAGCGAGAAAGGCGGTCATCTCGTCGGGAACTTGGGACGAAGGCGGCGCCTCGAAATGCACTGTCGGTCGATCGTAGCGACCGGATACGATCTGCATTGCGTCTTCATGACGACGGTAGCCGCCGATCGTCTCCAGATGCCGGCTATCCGCCATGAGCATGCGGTGCCAGCGGAACAGGGTATCGTCGTCCAGCGGATCCGCCCAACTCCGGTACAGATTAGCCATCATCTCCGCGATGCCGCGTTCCCTCGGCTTCACGGCGCGATCGTCGGTGTCGAGGCCAAATTGCCGGCGCAGGGAAGATTGCACGCTCAGGCGGTCCAAAGCCTCACCCTCGATCGCGCTGGTCTTGACCGCCTCTTCGCTGAGGAGCTCGATCCGCAGCAGGTCGCGGTCATCGTCGCCCACATGTCGGACCGCGCCGATCACCTCACCGGAGAGCAGCAGGAAGTGCCGCTCCAGCGGTTCAAGGGCGGCCGGATCATAGGTCAAATGCGGCCAATGAGGCTGCGTCCAATTCCATGCCATGAGCGATAGAGCCTCTCTCTATAGCTCGCATATTAGCGAATATATGATTTATAGAAAGCCGTCCTATGGCTCACGCGACCCACGGGGCCGAAGTGCATTGTGGAGCGAAGGGCGCGACTTTCTCCTCCTTGGCGCCGAAAACGCAATAGGATGGCACGGATCGGGCAGCATTTCTCGACAACGGAGATCGCTCGCGAAAGCCTTTCAAGCCATTGATCCACTGATCGATTAAGCGAATTGCGACAGTGGCCTGCTATCTGATCGGAGCGTGGATGAACGCGCATTTGAGCTCGATTGGATCTACCTACAACGTCCGGCTGCGAACACCTCGTCAATGTCTATATCTGGCGGGGCCCCTTTCTCACGCTTTATAAACGCCGCTGTCCTCAGAAACCTCATGCGCCAGCGTCGTCCCCTTCGCGAGCCGCCGCCCCAACGCCGCGACAAACGCCTCATACCGCTCCCCTGCTTTGGCTCGCGCAGCCTGGGCCGCCGACTCAGGCAATGCGGGTGTCGTGGCCAGCCAGAACCGCACGAACACCGCGAGCGTCTCGACAGAGATGCCGAGGTCCCGCTCCAGCCGGGCCATCCGACGGTCCATCTGGTCAAGGCGTTTGGCGATTGCAGCTTCCCGCTGCTCCGCGGCGTCCGGCGACAGAAAGGACGCGATGGCCGCCTCGGCGATCAGGGACTGAGGCTGGCCGCGCCGCGCGGCATAGTCGGCCAGCAGCCCCATTGTCGCGGGATCAAGATAGACCGAGATCTGGGCCTTCTTCTTGCGCGGGGCCATCACCGTCACAGCTCCATGCCATCATTGGGATCGAGCGAGACCTGACGCGCGACGCCCTGCATGACGCCCGTCATACGACTGGTCCGGGCCACGTCGTCTTCAGTCTCATCGACCAGATCGATCTCGAACTCGTTCCGCACTTGCTGCGACGTCTCCACCGTCTCTACTCGTGCAAGCTCCGGCTGGCGCCGTTGCTCCGAGCCGGTTGTGTCCTCATCGTCACTGCCCTCGACCATCAGGCTCAACTGCGACGGCGCGGGCAGCGGCAGGACGGTCCAGTCATCGGGCTGGCGATCACGAGGGACCGAGACCTCTGGCGGATGCAGAACCCGCTCCCTGAACCGCTCGTCCTCGTAGTATCGCGCCTTCTTCGCCCGGATGGGCGGCGTGCCGGCCACCATGACGATCTCATCGGCAGGCGGAAGCTGCATGACCTCGCCGGGCGTGAGAAGTGGGCGGGCCGTCTCCGAGCGCGAAACCATCAGGTGGCCGAGCCAAGGCGAGAGCCGATGGCCGGCGTAGTTCTTCATGGCCTTCATCTCGGTGGCGGTGCCGAGGGCGTCCGACACACGCTTGGCGGTGCGCTCGTCGTTGGTGGCGAAGCTCACCCGCACATGGCAGTTGTCGAGGATGGAATTGTTCGGCCCGTAAGCCTTCTCGATCTGGTTCAGGGATTGGGCGATGAGGAAGCTCTTGAGCCCGTAGCCCGCCATGAAGGCGAGCGCCGACTCGAAGAAGTCGAGCCGTCCGAGGGCGGGGAACTCGTCCAGCATGAGGAGCAGCCGTTGGCGGCCGGTTTTTGCCTGCAGATCCTCAGTGAGGCGGCGGCCCACTTGGTTGAGAATGAGGCGGATGAGCGGCTTGGTCCGGTTGATGTCCGAGGGCGGCACGACAAGGTAAAGGGTGGTCGGCCGGGCACCCGTCACCAAGTCGATGATGCGCCAGTCGCAGCGCCGGGTCACCTCGGCCACCACGGGATCGCGGTAGAGCCCGAGGAAGGACATGGCGGTGGAGAGGACGCCAGATCGCTCATTTTCGGACTTGTTGAGAAGCTCGCGGGCGGCGCTGGCGATCACCGGATGGGGACCCACCTCCTTGAGGTGCGCCGTCGTCATCATGGCCGCGAGGGTCGTTTCGATGGGACGCCGAGGATCAGAGAGGAAGGCGGCGACGCCGGCCAGCGTCTTGTCCTGCTCAGCATAGAGCACGTGGAGGATGGCTCCGACCAGCAGCGCGTGGCTGGTCTTCTCCCAGTGGTTGCGCTTTTCCAGCGAGCCCTCGGGATCCACCAGGATGTCGGCGATGTTCTGGACGTCGCGCACCTCCCATTCCCCGCGGCGGACCTCCAGCAGGGGATTGTAGGCAGAAGACCCCACATTAGTGGGGTCGAACAGCAACACCCGCCCGTGCCGCGCCCGGAAGCCTGCGGTAAGCTGCCAGTTCTCGCCCTTGATGTCGTGGACGATGGCCGAGCCGGGCCAGGTGAGCAGCGAGGGGACGACGAGGCCGACGCCCTTGCCGGATCGGGTGGGCGCGAAGCACAGAACGTGCTCCGGTCCATCATGGCGCAGATAGTCCTGCCCATGGCGCCCCAGCACCACGCCGTCGGGACCGAGCAGCCCGGCTGCGCGGATCTCGTCCGGCTCGGCCCAGCGGGCGGACCCATAGGTCTCGACCCGCCGTGCCTCCCGCGCCCGCCAGATGGAGAGGCCGATGGCGGCCGCGATGGACAGGAACCCGCCCGAGGCGGCAATGATCGCTCCCTCGGTGAAGATGGCCGGCGCATAGGCGTCGTAAAAATACCACCACCAGAAGAAGGCCGGCGGGGGATAGATTGGCCAGGGCCCCATCAGGAACCAGGGCGGCCCGAGTTGGTCCTGGAAACCGAGCCGCCAAGCCACGAACTGCGTGGCGCCCCAAGTGGTGGCGAGCACGATGGAGAGGACAAGGAGGATCTGGCCCCAGAGGATCTTGGTCGCGGACATAAGGCGCTCCGGTGATGGGTGAGGTCAGAGGCCGAGGCCGCGGGTGCGGCCGAAGGACCAGTCGATGCCGCCGTCTGAGCGGGCGACGCCGGAGATGTGCTTGCCGAGCTGCTTCTCCAGGGACGGCGTCCAGGGCACGAGCTGGAAGCCGAGGCCGTCGTCGAGCATGGCGAAGCGGCCGGAGGCGAGCGCGAAGCGCTGGCGGTAGGTGCCGGAGACATAGTCTCCCGGTCCTGGTCGGTTGAAAGGCTGCCCCGCGTCCCCGGAGAGCTTCCCGCCCAGCGCGTCCACTTCCCGCCGGCGCAAGGTCTCGATCAGGTCTCGGGCGAAGGTGACACGCTGGCCGTGGCGCTCGGCCAATCCCTCCCGGACCAGATGGTCGGCGCGACGCTCCATGGCCTCGTGCACCTCGGCGCCGAAGCCGCCCTCCGACAGGGCTGCCGGCGCGCGGCCGAGCGCCTGCCGGTCGAGCCAGGTGGCGCCCGAGGCCGTGACCTGGCTTTCGATGTCGAGGTCGGAGCGGACGGCCAGCGCGACCCGCTGCTGGCCCCGCCCGTCCTCGAACCTCCGGAGCTCCACGACGGCGCCGGGCGCGCCGTCGCCTGCCGCATCGAGGTCGGGCAGCCGGATGTGGTGGGTGCGCCCGTCCACCCCGTCGACCACGGCATAGGCTGTGCCCTTCAGTTCGTCATCGAGGCCGCGATCGGCGAGACGGCCGATGACGGGAGCGTCCAAACTCTCACCGGCGAGCACATAACTCGCGGCGCCCCGCTGGATGCCCTGGGCGGTGAGCGCGCAGTGCATCCTCTTAATGATATCACCCCGCTCGCCGAGGGCGCGCAATGTCGCCTCGGCCTTCTCGTCGATCACCCACTGGCCAGGGCCGATCTCATCGGCGAGCCCGAGGGCCTCGAGCTTGCGCAGCCGGCCGACTTTCTGCGGCAGGAAAGCGTCCGGCCCGCCATCGGCATCGCGCGCCACATCGATCACGCCCGCCTCGCGCTGATCGCGAACCAGCTGGCGGTCGAGCTGAGTCCAGCTCTCCGCCTCCACCTGCCGCGCGACGGCGCAGTGGATGTCGAGTTCCGTCCGCGGCCCCAGCTCCTGGGTGATCAGGCCCTGCGCGCGGGCGCGCATGCCCTCCTTGATGTAGTCGCGGGAGATGACGAGGTCCTGGCCGTCGTCGGTTCGGCCTCGCACCAGGATATGCAGGTGGGGATTGTCGGTGTTCCAGTGGTCCACGCCGACCCAATCCAACTTCGTGCCGAGGTCCTTCTCCATCTGACCGACGAGGTCGCGAGCGAAGGACCTGAGGTCCGTCATGTCCGCCGCGTCCTCAGGCGAGACGATGAAGCGGAAATGGTGCCTGTCATCGGCGCAGCGCTCCGTGAAGGCACGGCCGTCTCCCTCTTCGGCGCCCGGCCCGAACAGGCGGGCCTTCTCCCCGTCCCGGGTCACGCCCTCCCGACGCAGATAGGACAGATGTGCGGACAGCGGCGTAGCCCGCGCCGTGTGCCGCACCACGCGAGTCTTGATGACGACGACGCGCGAGCGCCCGGTGAGGAACCGATTGGCGACGATGCTGGCCGCCCGGCCGCGGCCGAAGTGCGAGCGGGTGCCGGAGGAGATGCGGCCGGATCGAGAGACATGCCCGCCGGACTTCTGGGCCGCCGCGAGGGCTTGGGCGATGAAGGGGCGGGCCCGCTGGGCGCGGGTCGAGCGGATGCGGCCAGACCGGACGCGGAACTCGTGCTCATCGGGCATGGTGCGCCCCCGCAAGGTGCGAGAAGCCAAACGAGATCAGAGACTTGAGCGTTCGACGCACATTGCAGATTTGCGGCGCAATGTGCGTTTGACTGGAAATTCCCAAGCAAAAACAATCGTCCGACCGCAGCGCACCCTGCGCCCTTTTATCTCGCCATTGGACGGTTGTTTCCCGCGTCTCCCCTCCGGACCTGCGCCTGACCACGCGAGAGCCCGCCAGGGTACCGACGATGCTAAGGGTGCTCATGGCGCACCTCCCGGGCCGCCACGAGCCACGAACAGACCCTCCGACTGCGGAACGATGGCTGAGACATCGCGTACCGTAGGCCCCGGCTGAGCACGATCGTGTGGCGCCGGATCTGCAGCCGACATGCGGATCGGCTGCACCGCAAAGATCGGAGATTGAGCCCAGGCCGGCGTCTCGACCGCCGGCGGAGAGGGCGATTTCGGCGAGGAGGGCTGAACCTCTCCGCGCGGGATGTCCGGCGCCAGCTTGTCGACATAGGCGCGGGTCTCCGGTGGCAGGGGGTTCCCTTTCCGCGAGGCCTCGTAGCGGCCCGGCCCCGCATTGTAGGCCGCGAGGAAGCCGGGATTGCCGTAGCGATCGAACAGCTCCCTCAGATAAGCGGCCCCGGCCATGATGTTGTCATGGGGATCGAAGGGATCGTCGCCGAGGCCGTAATGGATGCGCAGTTCGGCCCACGTCTCTGGCATGATCTGCATCAGCCCCATCGCGCCTTTGGGCGACGTCGCGCGCGGATCTCCGTCGCTTTCCGCGCGCATCACACTCCGGATCCAGACGGAGGGAATGTCGAAGCGTTCCGCGGCCTCAGCGATGAAATCGGCGTAGCGATCGACGGCGGATGGCGCGTTCCGGGGCGCCTGCATTTTAGCCGCGGGGACAGTCGTCGACGCGCCTGAGAGCACCCCGGAAAGGAGAAGGAGGACGGCGACACGACGGCCGTTGCGCGCTCGCAGCAGCAGGTGCACGGCAGGAGAAATCAATCCGGTCCGAAGCATGGCGGCCTCGCGAAGCTTTTGATGGTTGAAGCGGTGGGCGGCGCTCAGCGTGTCGGCGCGCGCCAGACGAAGTGTCCGTCTCCGGCCTCGTCGGTGTAGATCGGCACCGCGCGGCCGATCACGGTGCTGGCCGGCAGTGGCCCGAAGTAGCGTCCGTCGAGGCTGTCGGGCACGTTGAAATTCATGAGGAAGAGCTCGCCTGCGGCGATGCGCCTGCAGCCGCGCCAGACCGGCAGCGGACGCCCCATGCGGTCGCGCTCCAATGCTTCGCCGTACGACACGCCATCCACGGAGATGGCGCTCTCCTTCCGGCAGACCTCCTGGCCGGGAAGCGCCGCCACGCGCTTCATCAGCGGCACACCAGCCCCCACATAGCCGCGCGCCACCAGGAAGCGGTCGAGTGCCGCCGGAGGCGTAATGGCGAGGAGGTCCGTGACCTCGAGCCTGCGCGCCGGCTCGATGGCGTAGAGCCCGATGGGTGCGCTGGCGGAGACGTTCCACACCAGCTTCAGCGGTGTCGGAACGAAGGAGGCCGCCGCGACCCCCATCACCGAGAAATACGTCACCATCACATAGCCGAAGCGGGTCATTGTTCGCACTCCCGCCGCTTGAGCCAGGCCTGATGGCGCTCGACCGTGTAGGTTCGGAGCGCGTGGCCGGCCGCCAGGCGATTGTGGACATGCCGCCAGTGATCCGGGGCCACGTCCGCCCCATGGATGCCGAGGGCATCGACGGCATCCATGTGCTGGAGCACCTTCTCGACCTTCGGCCAGCCGTCCGCGCGCAGCAGGATCTCGCCGCCGGGGCGCACGAAGGGCAGCGTCTGACAGGCCTCGCCCGGCGCCACGGCACGCACGATGTCGATGCGCGAGACTACGGTGCCGAAGTCGTTCGCCGCCCATCGGACGAACGCGAAGATGGCGCCTGGGGCGAAGGAAACGATGCGGCGGCTGCGGTCGAGGGTCTGCGCATGGACCGGCCGGCCGAAGCGGATCCAGTTTTCGATCCGTTTCTCGATCCAGGTCAGCTCCACATGGGTGAGCGGGTCGGCGGTCGGCACGGCCGGTAACGGAGCGACCTGCTTCGCAATGGAGGGTGACACCGACGAACTGATCATGACGCATCTCCTGATGTCGGAGGAAATTCACGGGCGAGGAGATCGCGGAGCATGTCCGCGACGGTCTGGCCGCGTCCGAAGGCGGCGATCTTGATGCGCCCGCGCAGGTCGGGCGTGATGTCGATGGTGAGCCGCGCGGTGAAGGCTTCGGCTGATCCATGGCCAACCGGCCTCGTGTCGGCGGCCTTGATCCAGTGCTCTGGATCGGCCGGACGCGCGGCAAAGCCCTTGCGCGTTCGTTGCCGGGTCATGGCGTAGATCTCGAACCGGCGAGGCCGGCGATCTCGGCGGAGAGCGCAATGATCTCCCGCGCTGCTGGCCCACCCTCGTCGAGCTCGCCGACGAGCCGTCCGGACTGGGCGGACATGGCGAAGGCGACGCGCTGGCCGACAGTGCTCACGAGCACGGGCGGATCGTGATCCGCCAGCGTCTCGGCGGTCTCGCGGGCGAGCACGGTGCGAGCGCCGCAGCGGTTCAGCACGAAGCGCGCGACAAGCTCCGGGCGATAGATGCGCGCCTCGTTTAGGAGGGCGAGCATCTCCGCGGACGCCCATCCATCGAGCGGTGATGGCTGCACCGGGATCAGGACCAGATCGGCGGCGAGCAAGGCCGAGCGCATCAGGCCGGCGACGCGGGGCGGTCCGTCGATGACGACCATGTCGGCATCGCGTGCCAGCTCGGGGGCTTCCCGGTACAGCGTATCGCGGGCGAGGCCGACGACGCCGAACAGGCGCGGCAACCCCTCGCGGCTGCGCTGCTGCGACCAGTCCAGGGCCGAGCCCTGCGGGTCCGCGTCAATGAGCATGACACGCTGGCCGCGGCTCGCCCACGCGCCGGCGAGATGAAGGGCGAGCGTCGTCTTGCCGACGCCGCCCTTCTGGTTGAGCAGCGCGACGATCATCGGGATGCTCCCGATGTGTCGGCAGGCATCGTTTCGCCTACTGTCAAAGGATCGGGAGCGTGAAATCCGTCTTTACGGAAAGACGGAAGACCATCATCTTGAGAAGCGTACGGGAGATGGCAGTTATCCACATCGCCTGCGCACCTTTTAAGGTTAGACTCTATGTTAGATTCTAAGTTAGGGGCGCAATTTTCATTTTCATCACCTGGGCTTGAGCCCTGTTTCGGTTCCCGATGGCACGGGAGGCCCGTTCCCGATGGCACGCCAATCCGGGTTCCGGATGGCACGAAGGCTTTCACAGCTTTTCCACAGGGCACCGACGGCTCGAAGGTGAGAAGCACCCGCCCGCCAATCTCCACCTCCGTGAACAGGGTGTAGCCCGGCAACGGCTGACGGCGGACGATGTCGCGCAGTTCGAAGGCGAAGCGCTTGAAAGGCGAGAGGCTGCCGGATTTGAGGTGCAGGTGGCGGAAATCGAAGCGCCAGCCCCGGCGCTGCCGCCCGCCATGCTTGCGCACGATCCGGTAGAGCCAGCGCTCCAGCCCGCCCGTGAGGTCGAAATACGCCGGGTCGATGGTCAGGACGAGCGCGTCCTCGACGATGGCGCAGTAGAACCAGTCGGGGACGATGAGCTCGATCCCGGCGGGCTTGCCATCCCGGTCCGTGCGCTCCTTCCATTCATTGATCCAGGAGAAGCGGTGGCGCCGGCCCTCCGCCCGCTGGCGGATGGAGGTGGACACTGTGGTGGACTGCAGGCGGTCCAGGGCGGCCTTGAGGCGCTGATAGTCCCTGAGTGAGGTGCCGCGGCCCACGAACCGGAGGATCTCATAGGGCGTCGCCGCCATGAAGCGCGAGGTGCGCAGGCCGGCGTCGCGCGCTTGGACGATCTGGCTGGCCGCCCAGATCAGGATATCCGCATCCCAGATGGTGGCCATGCCATGGTCGGGCACCGCCTCGACCCGGATCGCGATGTCGCCGGAGACAAAATCGATGGGGGCGACACGGTGGGTCTTGGCGAGGGAGAAGAAGGGATAGGCCATGAGATCCTGCGCATCGCGGGGCGCGAAGGCGCCGGGAAGTGCGCGGAAGAGCTCAAGCTGTCTGCCGGGCTGAGGAGAGCGGTGCGGTGCGGCCATGATGAAATGGCCGCTCAGCGCGCGGGGCTGCCCGGCAGGACGCCAGGCATGGAATGGCGCTTGGCCGGCAGGATGGAGCCGCGCGGATCGGAGGTGGAGGTGACGGCGCCTCGGGCCACCCAGGCCTGCAAATCCTCGACGGAATAGACGACGCGTCCGCCGAGCTTGCGATAGGCGGGACCGGTCCCGTAGGTGCGATGCTTCTCCAGCGTTCGGGGCGAGAGGCTGAGGAAGACCGCGGCTTCCTTGGTGCGCAGATAGCGCGGCGGCAGCGGGACAGCATCGGGGCGCATGGATCGAACCTCCGTGGGCGCTATCGGGCCACTGATCATCAGCGGCGGATGGCGATCACGGTGGCGAAGGGCGGCCGTCGTGGGGGATGGGGAAGTTGAGGGGCGTAAAATGCCCACCCCGAACGTCTCGGCGATGCGGTTATGGTCGCCGGCGATGACGCAGAAGCTTGAGATAGCCGCCGGCGATCAGCGCTCGGCCACCCTTCACGAGGCTGATGACGCGATCGCGCAGCGACGAGGTCTTCCAAGGCTCGGCGGCGATGCGCCTCTGGTCATAGAGAGCGAATGCGATGTCGCGATAGCTGGCGCCGTCAGCGCGTCCGTCTGCGGCCAGCATCATGGCGCGCAGGCGCTGTCGCTGCTGTGTGGTCATCCGCGTGTCGGGGAGCGCCGGGCGACCTTCGATGGTGCGCCAAAAGCGGGATAAAGCTTCCACGCGGCCCACGATATCGGTGTCCAGCGGAATGATCGCAGCGATAGGCGCGTCAGGATCAGAGCCCGGCAAGGCAAGGAGTTGGGACGAACGCGCGGCCAAGCCAAGGATGGCAAGCTTCCCCTCAGGGCTACTTTGCACCACAGAAGCGCTGTCGAGGATGTTCATACGTGCGCCGGCCAAGAAATCCGGAGATGGACCAAGAAGCACGACGGCCGGGTCGACGATGGGGGACCACAAAACGGTCTGCTCGACAGCGCTCATGGAAGGGCGTGCTGCGAAATCGCAGCCCCCAGCGCTGCTCCACCTCCCGGGGGAGCGGCTCGGCGTCGGTGCCGGTGGTCACGATGGACTGATAATGATCCTGATAGGCTTCGTCCCGGCGCAGGCATTCCCAGGCGAGGCCTTCGACCGACAGGTCGTCGAAGTAATCGTAGCTGGCGTTATCCCGCCAGTGCGACGTATCCGGCTTCATTCACTCGTCTCCGCATCAGAGGCGTGCGCATTGAGCGAAGACAATCGGGGATTGAGACGGGCGTGAGAAGCCGGCTAAAAGGCATCGCGTGATGCGCTTGCGGCATCACCCCAGTCAGCTCAGGCGGGGCGGCGGAGAAGGTCTTTATAGCCGCCGGCGGCCATCCAACGGGCGCGGGCAAGATGGCTGTCATGGACATGACGGGCGCGTTCGGGCTCTCGAGCCGCGTCGATGCCGAACAGCACCGCGGCGATCTCCTCCCAGCCGGCGCCATCCGCCGTTGCATCAAGCAGGCGGGCATAGAGCCTGATGTGCGCCCGGTCATAGTCCGTCAGTTCGGGACCCGTCGGTGCAGTGTCCTCGAACGCCGCAGTCACCATGTCTGCCTGCCACTTCTCTCAAGATCGGGTTCTTCCCTAAATCCTACACGACTTCCAATGACACCACTGCCACGGTCGCGTTTGTAGAGAATACTCCGTGGTGAAATACTCATCAAGGCGATGCTCTCTCGACCATGGAGATCCGAGAGGTGTTCGCCCGGAATTTGAAGGCTGCGAGGCTCGCCAAAGGCCTGTCGCAGGAAGAGCTCGCCCATCGCGCCGGGATCGACCGCACCTATATCAGCTCGTTGGAGCGCAGCGTCTACAACGCCAGCATCGATGTCGTAGATCGCTTGGCCTGCGCCCTTGAGCTCGACGCCGCCGCCTTGCTGAAGAGACCCGCCGCGGACGTGCCGAGCGGACCCGAAAACACGGTCGAGTGAAGCGCGGGACCGGCTGGCAACTGCTGACTTCGAAGTGAGAGCCCCGGCCGGAGCCGGCCGGGGCCTTGAGCGCCTCACTCGCCGCGTCGCCCGCTGGGGCGGGACCAGATCAGCGAGAAGGTGTCGGCATCCTCGTCGTCGAAGAGGTTGGCGTAGATGGGGGCGTTGAAGCTCGGATCGTCGAGCTTGAGGCCCAGATAGTCGCGGCCCTCGCTGGAGCGCTTGGACCAAGCGGCGCCGATCTCGATCCGGCCCACCAGGACCCGGTGGCTGGGGGCGTTCTCGCCATTGGCGCGCAGGTCGGGGACGATGCGCACGCCTTTGGCCTGGACGCTGAGGGTGACGATCTCGCCGGTGAATTCGTTCGTGCCAGTCTTCTTGAAAGTACCGATGGTGGCCATTGTCGATCCCCGTCTTCCGTTTCCGAGCCCGCCCCGTTGCGGCCTCGATGGCGATCGAAGGGCCGAAGGCGACTGCCGCCGCACCCCGGCAGGGGCTTGATGGCCAAGGAGGACTTTCTTGTCGCGCGAGGAATGGGCGGAACGCCCAGGGGAAGAAAGCCCGACGCCGCCATTGCGGCAGAGGCGGTCGAGGCGCAGCCGGCCTTCGGCCAGATCAGGCCATGGAAGAGGCCAGCTGGTGCGCGCGATCAACGGTTGGAGATAAGGAGATGATGGTGATTTCTCACGGGCCCTGCACGAAGGCGGCCCAACCTTCACCGGTGTTGACCTCTTCATTTTCCGGCCATTGCGTGTGCGTCGAACTGACAGGACCAACGGGTGGAACGCTTTCCTCACCGGCCATGCGAGGATTCGCGCGCAACCGCGCGAAGCTTGTCACCAAGCCCTGCCATGCTCGCACAATCGGGGCCTCGTGACTCGATCCTCTCACGGTCGCCATCGCATCCTCGACGACATGGGAAATGTCGCCCCGCTGATTTGCTCTTGCCTGATCGGGTCGTGTCGATCCGAGCCCCGCGTCAGGGGCTGGACAGAGCGTATGGCGAGGCTGCACTGGCCAGCCTGATGTCCCCATGAGGCAAGGATCGAAGGCCGAGATCGTGTGCGCCGCGGGTCAGTTCAAACGCCGCGCTCCCGAGATGAATGAGATGGTGGGTATGGATCGTTATGTCGTCATTTCGGGTTGCTCCGGCGGGGGCAAGTCGACACTGATCGCCGAGCTTGCACGCCGTGGCTTTGCCGCGGTCGAGGAGCCAGGGCGGCGCATTGTCGCCGAGCAGATCCGCAGCGGCGGATCGGATCTGCCTTGGGTGGATCTGGCCGCTTTTGCGCGACGTGCGATCGCCATGGCGCTGGAAGACAGGTCCACGGCTTTTGCCCAGAGCGGATGGGTCTTTTTTGACCGTGGGCTTGTCGATGCGGCCGTTGCGCTTGAATACGCAACCGGGGAGCCCATTGCCGAGACGCTCTGCAATGCCCATCGCTACAATCACACTGTCTTTATGACACCCCCATGGCCAGAGATCTTCAGCGGCGATGACGCGCGCCAGCACGATTTGTCCACGGCGATTGCCGAATATGAGCGCCTGATCGCGGCCTATCCGAAGCTCGGCTACGAGGTGACGATCCTGCCCAGGGCATCGGTTGCGGACCGCGCTGATTTCATCATCGGCCAGCTGGAAGCCCTGAACCAAGTAGATTGAGGCGTCTCGTTTCACTCCTGTTAGGACCCGAAGGGGTCGATCTCACGGACGATCTGGGAGGCGTCGCCGTCGAACTCGTCGGCAGTCACAACGGACAGGGTGCCGTCACCGGCGCGGAAGATCACGATGACGACCATCAAGGTCTTGGCGAGGCTGTGGGCGAAGGCCTGTGCATCGGTGGAGGACATGGGGTCCGGCTCCTGCTCGAAGCGGAGGACCATCCCCCGCTGACAGGCGCCCGACGGGTCCGGCCGCGGGCCGCAATCACCGTGTAGGCAAAGCCGCAACGGCGGCACGCTGTGCGTAGCCGACCCCTTGCGGGTTGATGGCGCCAGGCCCTCGGCCGGCACCTAAGGATCAGCGCAGGAAAGCGGGGGTGGTCTTGCTTGAAGAGCGCCGGGTGCTGCCATCCGCCTGCATGGTCAGGCTCAGGAGGCGCGTTGAGCTCCATACGTGATGAGTGGTGGTCTCGCTCGCCTGTCCGCTGAAAATCGATGACGGGAACCGCATTCTCGTGAAAAGTGGTCACGCACCGTGAAATCCGATTCCGAAGGTGAAGGAAGGACGGCGCTCATGCGCCGCCCGACCCGAAGCGATAGACCGGGATGCCGAGCTTGCGGGCCTTGTCGGCAAGATTGTCCTGGATGCCCGTGCCGGGGAAGATGATGACCCCGATGGGCATGACCGCGAGCATCTGGTCATTGCGCTTGAAGGGAGCGGCCTTGGCGTGCCGTGTCCAGTCTGGCTTGAAGGCGACCTGGGGTACCTTTCGCGCATCGGCCCAGCAGGCCGCGATCCTCTCGGCGCCCTTCAGCGAACCGCCATGCAGCAGCACCATGTCGGGGTGCTTGGCGTGCACCTGGTCGAGCTTCGCCCAGATGAGCTTGTGATCGGCCGTGTCGCCGCCGGAGAAGGCGATCTTGGGTCCTGCGGGCATCAGCACCTCGGTCTCAGCGCGCCTACGGGCGGCAAGGAAATCGCGGCTGTCGATGAGGGCTGCGGTGAGGTGCCGATGGTTCACCAGGGATCCGGTGCGTGGGCGCCAGGCTGAGCCGCTGTGGCGCTCGAAGGCGTCGGCGGCCTCGTCGCGCATCAGCTCGAAGGCATCGCGGCGCTCCATGAGGCTTTGCCCCTCGGCGGTCAGGCGCTCGAGTTCGACCGATCGAACCTCGCTGCCGTCCTGCTCCTGTTGGCTGTGGCGCTGTCTCTGCTCGTTATCGTCGAGGGCACTGGAGATGCGGCCGACGGCACGGTGGAAGAGATGGACCGTCGACCACAGGAGATCGGGAAGGTCCGGATCGAGGCGGGTGTCCTGCAGGGTCGCGATCAGCGCATCGAAGATGTCTGCGATGGCGCCGGTGATGCGATTGGCATCCGGAAGTAGCCGGGGATCGGGCTCGTCATTGAGCGGGCGGTAGCCATAGAGCTGAAGGTGCTGCAGCAGGTGATCGGTTGGAGACGAGGCGTGGGGTTCGTCGTGCTCGGTGCTCATGGGAGGCTCCGTCGATTGGACCGCAGCCTTGCGGCCTTCATGGCGACGAAGCCGGCGGGCGGGACGGACCTGCACCCCGCGGGCAGCGCGGGGCCGGAGCGTGAGCGGAGGATGGCGGAGGCCGACGATTTTGTTTCGCGATGGAAAGGCGGTGGCAGGGGTCCCGCGACGCCTGCGTCGTGGGGAAAACATCGCCGACGGAAAATCGTCGGCCGCAGCCATTGCCGGTCCGGGACGACTGCTGGCCGATCGCCCTCTGGAAGGCCTGGCTGCGGGCTTCTCCGATGTCGGTGGGCACCAGAGCGCGGTGTGAGAGCATCCCCGCTCCCTGCCACTCCAGATTACGAGCTCCGCAGCATGAAGCGGGCGACGTCTTCGGGAGCAAGCTGGCATCTGATTTCAGCTCGCATAGTGTCGACGCCAAAGGCGCGCAGATCCTCGTTGAAGTCTCCGAGGGCTGGTGAGAGCACGATGGCCTCGATCCCGGCAGAAGCCGCTCGTGCGATAAGGCTGTCCCGTGCCTTGTTGCCGGCAGGATCGTTGTCGCAGACGATGTAGAGCCGCCGCAGCCTGGGTGGAAAGGCGAAGACGGCGAGGTGTGCGGCCGAGAGCGCCGCTGCCATCGGGAGGCTGGGCAGCGCTGTGCGCACGGAGAGGATGGTCTCGATGCCCTCGCCGGTGGCCATCACGTCGTCCGTGCTACCGAAACGAACCGCGTGCCCGAGCAGGTGCCCCATGGCGCGCCGGGGCGTGGCGATGCCCGCCTTGTCCGACCCATCGGGAGCGAGCCATGTCCGGTGGATGCCCATGACCCGTTCCCTGAGATCGGTAACGGCTGCGATCATAGCCGGCAGGGGTTGAATGGGCCCGTGCGCAGCCGGGCGATAGAAGCAGTGAGGATGAAAGCGCAAGCTTCCGGTTTCGTGCAGAGCCGTGATGCCGCGGTTCCGCAGATACGTCTCCACGATTGTGCCCGGAATCGGCTGTGCGGCTGCAAAGAGCCGCCGTGCTGAGGTGACCGGATCACGTGAGGAGCTTCCCGTCCTACACAGGGGACCTTGCGCCTCATGCACTGATCGAGGAATGCGCAGAAACGTCTCGGCCTCTGCAACCACATCGCTGAAGTGGGACAGACCCTGGCTCTCCCGGATCACGTCGAGGAGGTCGCCGTACTCCCCGGTCGCCGCATCGGTCCATTTGCCGGCCGGGCCATGCGCGCTGTCTCGCAGCCGCACGAACATGGAGCGGCCGGACGCATTGCGGACATCTCCCACCTGCCAATAGTGACCCTGCCGCCGGCCTGCGGAGAGATAATGTTGGCAGACTGCCTCCGCCTGCCGCCCCAACTGCCGGGCGAGATCGTGCGCAGCATACGACATGGGGACGCTCCAACAGAAAGACCCGCCGTCCGGACCACGCGACAGGGGGAGCGCGAGGCGACGGGCGGCGGGCCAGGTTGCCCGGGAGGATTATTCGGCAGCGACCGAGGGGGAGATCGCTTCGGGCTCTTCACTATCGGCGAGCTCCTCGCTGTCGGCCATGGCCGTTTCGCCGTCGATCTCCGCCGTTTCTTCGCCGGCGATGTCGCAGGGCTGGGTCCGCAGCGCCTCCGGGAGCCAGCCGCTGTCGGCGAGGAGGGTCTCGGCCTCCCGGGCCATGTCGCCCTTCTTGAGGTGGGCGATCCGCTCGGCCGCGCGTTCGCCCTTGGCCTCGGTCACCGCCTGCAGGATGCGGGCCTTGGTCACCCGGCCGAGGAAGGTGTCGACGGTGGGCTTCCATCCCGCCGCTGCCATGTCGAGCGACACCGCCTGGGCCAACCGGTCGGCGTGGGCGAAGGCGCGGGGACGGCGGTTCCAAGCGTCATGCACGGCATTGACCGAGAGGCTCACCACATGGGCGAACAGGGCGGCGCGGCTGTCACGCTCCCACCCGCTCAAGGTGTCCCAGAGCGCGACCGGCTCCTTGGGAAGGGCCTTGGCCCAGCTCTCATGCCGGATATGGATCGCCTCGGCCGAGACGCTGTCGTTGAGGCCCGGCGCCTGGGCGTTGAAAGACACGCTTTTCAGATCGAGCTCAAGGCAGCTGTCCGAGCCATAGACGTAGAAGGCCTTCAGCGTCAGAGCGTGGACCGCCGCGAGGAAGGCCACATCGGGCTGTTCGCCGAGCGCATGGCGCAGGCCGAGGGTGCGATGGGTGGTCAGCTCCGTGAGCAGCCGGTCGGAGATCGGCGCGAGGCCGTCTTCTTCCTCGGGCTCCGCAGGTGCATCGCACGCCGCTGCCTCCTGGTGCGGTGCCGCGGGCATGGCGGACCCGTCATCGCTCTCGGCGGAACCGTCTTGGGCCTCCTCGACAGGCACCTCGTCCTCCGGGCGGACATAGCCCCGCTCCACCCGGAGCTTGCCGTCCTGGGCGATGCTGACGAAGGCGCCGGCGCGGCCGACCTCCGCCGGATCGAATGCGAGGGGGCGCGTATCAAAGGCCTCCAGCACCGCCTCGAGCTCACCGAGCCGCGCATCCACCTCCTCGGGAAGCTCGTCGGCATCGGCATGTTCCTCGGAGAGGCGATCATATGCGGCCTGGGCCGTCGCCCGAGCTGCCTCCTCCTCCGCGGCCAGCGGCGCGGGCTCGCCCCGCAGCTGGCGCAGGCCGTAGGTGTGGCCATAGGCGAAGTCCGGCGCGACCTCGATCCACTTCCAGCCTTCGCCGCGGATCCCGTCGGCCTCAATGGCGAGCTTTTCCGCCACCATGCGATCGACGAGGGTGACATCCTGCAGCCAGCCGCCGTCGTCCCCCTGGAACAGGTCGCGGAGCACCGTGCCTCCGGCCGTCTCATAGGCCTCGATGCCGATGAACCGGGACCGCTTGTCGGATGCCCGGACCGCGCCTTCGGTCAGCATGCGTCGGATGGCGTAGGGCTGCTTGTCGTAAGCCTGGGCGAGACGCTCCAGCACCTGCTCCTGCCGCTCATGGTCGCCGGAGACGGTGAAGGCCATAAGCTGGTCGAGAGTGAGTCCATCCTCGGCATAGGTGTCGAGCAGCCTCGGGGAAAGCGAGGCAAGCTTCAGTCGCTGCTTCACCACCGCGACCGAGACGAAGAAAGCCGCTGCGATCTCCTCCTCGGACTGGCCCTTCTCCCGCAGAGCGAGGAAGGCGCGGAACTGGTCGAGGGGATGGAGAGGGGCGCGCTGGACATTCTCGGCAAGGGAATCCTCCTCGGCGATGCCGCCCTCGCGAACGATGCAGGGTACCGGCGCGGTCCGGGCAAGGCGCTTGCGCTTCACCAGCAGCTCCAGCGCCTGATAGCGCCGTCCGCCGGCCGGGATCTCATACATGCCGGTCTCGACGCCGTCGGCATCGACCACGGCGCGGACATTCAGGCCCTGGAGCAGGCCGCGCCGGGCGATGTCCTCGGCGAGTTCCTCGATGGAGACGCCCGCCTTCACCCGGCGGACGTTGGACTGACTGAGCACCAGCTTGTTGAAGGGGATGTCCCGCGAGGACGAAAGGGTGATCTTCTGAACGGACGTGGCCATCGGATGCTTCTCCGCGACGGGCGGCAGGAGAACCTCTCTCTCAACCTCGAACCCGTCACGAAGCACGGCGCCACCCTCTTCCTCTGAGTACGCCAAGTCTGTAACCAACTGGAATAAAAGGAGAAACCAGATCGGTCAAAACTACCGATTAGTCCTTCGGGGTGTAAGACCCCGACCGCCACACGGTGCAGCGTGGGGCGAGAAGCAAGCGGGTGAGGTGAGCCGGGTGATTCCGACAAGCCATAAATCAGTAGAACCCGTTGAAGCCGGGCGCGAGGGGACTTCCGATCCCGACGCGGCCCGGCAAGCGAGACCGCCATGGAGAGGGAAACCGAACCGATGGCTGACTCCCCGTCAAGAGGGTCTCCACCAACTCGGAAGTGGGTGGAGCGGTCGCAAGACCTGTGGAGCGCCGGCGCGTTGTTTAGAGGTGCGCGCCAGGGGCGTTTGATCACTCAAACGCCAGCCGCCGGGAAAGCCTGCAAGGCTCGGAGGTCTGAATCCACACGGGGAACAGTCGGCTCCTAAAGCGGACAAAGGACGGCGGTGGAACTTGGGAACCTGCCCGTGTTTCCGAACCACTCGGGGAACGGATGGTCGAATCGACCGGCGAACACGCGGAGCAGGGACGGAGCCTGTGTAGTAGTTCGAGGACGGGAAAGCCGTCCACATGGCGAAGGCAGGCAGTGGATACAATTTGCAGGCAGGAGATCGACACTTGTCGGACACGGTGAATACCGAGTTCATTCTCGACATGCAGCGCAAGCTGTATCGGTGGAGTTCCACGGACCCCGAGAAGAGGTTCGCGGATCTGTTCAACTTCGTATGCGACCGCAGGACGCTGTCTCACGCCTGGGAAAGGCTCGCCCGCAACGCGGGCAGCAGGACACCCGGCACGGACGGCGTGACGCGGGACACGATCCAAAAGCGTGCCAACGGCGCCACGGGTTTTCTGGAGGAAATCCGGCAAGACCTACGGCAAGAAACTTACCGGCCACAACCTGTCCGGCAGAGGCTTATTCCGAAGCCGGGAAAGCCGGGAAAGTTCAGGCCATTGGGCATCCCCACGCTGAAGGATCGACTGGTTCAAATGGCGCTCAAAATGGTGCTGGAGCCCATATTCGAGGCGGATTTCTATCCCATCTCGTATGGCTTCCGGCCCGGTCGAAGCACTCATGATGCATTGGCGCGAATTCAACAACGCCTGCATCCTTCATCCACTGGTCCATCCTGGACCCGCTATGTGATCGAGGGGGACATCAAGGGCTGCTTCGACGCCATCGATCATCACGTGCTCATGGAGCGGGTACGTCGTCGCATTCGGGACCCCAAGGTCCTGCGGCTCGTACTCGCATTCCTGAAGGCGGACATCATGATCGAGGGCAATCTTCGACATCCGGTGACGGGAACCCCGCAAGGGGGCGTCATCTCGCCGTTGTTGGCCAATATCTATCTGTCGGCTATCGACGAGCGATATAAACGCTGGATTCCTGACCCAAGGGAGGGAGTAAGCAAAGTAAGCGGTCGCCACAGCTGGGATCGCAAGCTTGGCCGTCCAACCTTCTACATGGTGCGCTACGCGGACGATTTTGTCGTCCTCGTGCAAGGAACCCGGCAGGAGGCCGAAGAGGAGCGTCACGCGCTGGCGCAGTTCCTCAAAGAGGAATTGCGTATGGAGTTGTCGATGGAAAAGACCCGCATCACCGATGTCCGAGAAGGCTTCGACTTTCTCGGCTATCGAGTCGTACAGCAACGGTCGCCCGCAACGGGCCGGCACGTCGGCAATCTCTTCATCCCGAAGAGCAAGCTGCAATTGTTGCGCGACAAGATCAAGGGCAAGGTGAGGAAAACGCCAACCGGCCGGACTCTCGCCGATCTCATAGGCACCATCAATCCAATGATCATCGGGTGGCGAAACTACTACCGATATGCCTCACGGGCGTGGAAGGAGTTTGGCAAACTCGATTGGTGGCTGGATCAGCGCATTACTCTTTGGTTGCGCAGGAAACACGATAAAACAACGTGGGCGGAGCTGTTCCGCCAATATGCGCAATCGAGGAGCGGGAAGCGAAAACGCTGGCAACACGGCAAACGGCAAGTCGCTCTGTTTACCGAGGCTCACCAGAAACGCTTCCCGGACCGGGGCATACGTATACCGAACGGATGGAACGCCACCCCGGATGAGTGGTTCCTGAACGGAGCCAACAAGTTCTGGGAGGCGACCAACACCCTCGCCCTATTGTGAGGGCCACCCGTGGCAATCGCCACGCATGGAGAGCCGGATGCCGGGAAACTTGCACGTCCGGTTCGGAGAGGGGGATGAAGAAACCTGCCCCAGTAACGGGGCAAGGCGCTTCATCCCTACTCTACGGGCAGCGCCGTAAAGCCGATGATCCGGAACAACGCAAAGCCGGAGACACGGCAATCCCCATCTCCGGCTTTGCGGATCTCAGGGAGCGCGATCGAGGAGCTTCTTCGCCCGCGCCTCCAGATCGAGACGGGCGTCCTGGTGCGGCTTGTCCCGCGCCACGGCGGTGATGCCCTGCACGAAGTCGAAGATGCTCTCCGGCTTGCGGCCCTCCTCGGCGAGCACGGTCTCGATCACCTTCTGCGTCTCGGCTTTGGAGAAGCCCTTGCGGCGCAGGAACTCGATGCGATCCTCGTCAGTGCGCGCCACGATGCGCTCGCGGGCCGCCCTGATGCCGTTGACGAAGGGCATGGGCGAGGAAGTGGCGAAGCGCTCCAGGGCCGGCGCGGCCTGATGGGCGAAGCGAGACGCGGCATACTTCGAGTGCCGGATGGTGATCTCCTCGAAATCTTCCACCCCCCACAGGTTGCGGTTCTGGCAGACCGCCCTGAGATAGAAGCTCGCGATGCCCAACGTCTTGGCGCCCACCTCTGAGTTCCAGCAATAGAAGCCGCGGAAGAACAGGTCGGGGGAGCCATCCGGCAACCGCCCGGCCTCGATGGGGTTGAGATCGTCCACCAGGAACAGGAAAACGTCCCGGTCCGAGGCGTAGAGCGTGGTGGTGTCCTTCGTGATGTCGACTCTGGGATTGTAGATGCCGGTCGACCAGTCGAGCACGCCCGGCACCTTCCAGCGGGTGTCCCCGGTGCCGTTGCCGGCGATGCGGCGCACGGCGTCCACCAGTTCATGATCGTAGATGCGGCCATAGTCGGGACCTGTCACGGCCCGAAGTTCGACGCGCCCGTCTTCCACCTCCAGCGTCTTTACCTGCTCGGCGCGGTGCGTCAGGAGGCCGTGCTGCAGGTTGATGCCGGCGAGCGAAGCCGGGAGCTGGCGCAAATAGGCTGCCGGCGCGCCGATGAGGCTCGCAAGCTGGCCGAAGCTCCAATGGGTCGGGACAACGGGAGCATCTGCCCCGGGCAACGCGAGCGTCAGCCGGTCCGGCGCCTCGCGGCTGGCGTCGACGCGGATGGCGGCGCTCTCCACGGTGCGCGTCCGGCTTCGGTCGGACCGCCCGCGCACCGCACCGTAGAGCTCCGACAGCGACAAATAGCGCTCGTCCGCCGGCCGGGAAAACCACTCGGAGGACACACGGCCGTTCCGCTCGCCGCGGCTCGCATCCACCTTGTAACCGCCGGCCGCTTCCCGGCCCGCATCTAAAACCTCAACCTCAGTCATGGGACCAAACTCCACGACGGGCGCCGGGAGCATCTCTCCCTGCCCTCAACCCGTCACGGAAATCCGCTCCAACCTCTCACTCTCGATCGCGCGGATGAGGGGCTCAACCTCCCCACCCCAAAAACGCGTCGCTCCGATGGATGGCATCCCGCCGCATTGACGCGAGAGAGGGCGATGCTGCCATTACCTCTGGAGTGCGCCAGAAGCAGAAGTTCGCTGCGGTGAGGACGAAGGGCCGGTTTGGGGCCGGGAGCGGACCGGCGGCTTGCGTCGTCCATTGGGAGAAAGCGGACGCTCAGTTTTGACAGCGTACCGTGTCGATCTGACCCATCAGAGCCGTTAGGAAGGTCCGCTATCGGCGGGGATGCTTTCCGACCGCAGAGGTGCCGGTTAGCTCTTGGCGAGCTTGGACGGAAGAATCGATCGCACGCCATAGGCCTTTTTTGAGGTGGGGGCGAGTACGCAATAGGTCAACCGGGGCCACCACCGAAACGGCCAGCTAACAACGAGAAATCCCTCAGCGACCAAGCCAATCCACATTATTCGTCGACATCGCGGAAGATACTGTCCGACAGGCCTGAGCTAGCCTTTGGAGCATCCGAAGATCCACTAGGTGAAGGGGAGGGCTGGTACTCGTCCTCCATCCGATAGACAGCCTTTTTGACCAAGCCTGCCAGCGTCACCATAGGAGTTTGGTCGCAAACGCCGTTCACAGTCAGGGCGTCGCATAGCCTCATCACAGACTCTTCGAGCCGGTTGAAAAGTTCGTCTGGCGGGTATTCGGGGTCCCAAGATGACCGCAGCCGGTCCACATAATTGTCAAGCCGAGGTAAAACCTTCTCCCGCGCCAACCGTCGGACTTCATCCATCTCGTCGGAACGGAGAACCCGTTCAAGGTAATGATCTTCTAGGAAACTGGCATCACCCTCATTGATCAAGTTGTTCATCACCGACGCGACGAAATTCAGACGGTGTTCCTCAAGTAGGAGTCCTTGCCGGTACAGCTTAGACAGAAGCGAGGAGTCCGCATCGTCTGTAATTGGCGCGCTGAAATGGTTGAACCCACTCAGGACGTCAGGCCGTTGATTTATCAGAAGCGCGTTTACCGCCTTGCTAGAGCGGTACGACATGAACGTGCGAAGATAGGCGATATGCACATTCTGGATGCGCTCGACCAACAGCGTGTTGAGCGACCCAGGCACTACGAGCGAAGCTCCCTGTATAGATTCGCCAGCGCACACGACTTCGTCGAGGATCGTCTCGGCCTTCGCGCCTCGAAGATACACCTCGATCAGCTCCGGACTTCCGGCCAAGTAGGCGGAAAAGGCGTCACTCACCGTTGGATGCTTGTAGGTCCAATAGTGACCTTGCTCATCCAGCGCGAGCAGCAGAACGCTCCCGTTTAAAGCCTCTAGCTCATTCCTTACGGAGGCTACACTCACCCCGAACGCACTTGCCCCCGCTTCCAGCTCGGACGCGCTGACGGGCGAACGAACTTTGCCGCCGTTCAGGAACACGACTGCTATTGCAGCACGGCATTCCGGCGAAAGGCCCGTTAGAGTTTCTTTCAGAAAGTCCCGTGGGTTCGCAAAGAAGTTCGTCAGCACTCCTTCGATCGGGGGCAGATTCTTGGCAAAAAATGTCGAACCCAGCCTTCGCGCCGTTTCAGGCAAGAAATTGCTTTGCTTAGCAAGAGCAGAAAGAAAGGGCTTCACCTCGCTTCGGAATTTGGTCGGTTGGTCGCCAAATTTCAAATGATTGTAGAGTATTTGAGCGCGCTCTGCGTTCGACAGCCTGTGGACGTCTATGACCACTTGACTTTTGCTAAGCACTGGCATCGCTGATATTTTCAGGTCGAACTTCGCTGACCGCCAGATGTAGTCACGCGATGTGATGAGAAATCTCGTGCCACGTCGCATGGCGCTGTGCATAAGGGGGAATACTTGGTTCCACGCTTCGGCCGTTTGTTTCTGGTATTGCTTGCTCCCCCACGCGTCATCGATCCAAAAGAATTGACCTCCCGCTGGATTCAGATGGCGCTGCAAATCGTCGGCCGACGTTGCTCGTACTGTGCTGCACTGCCATCGATCTGCTGCGCCTACCGCGATGCTCGCGCCGATTGTGGATTTGCCGGCTGCCGGAGCACCCAGGAGCAGGACGAGGTTATGATCGCCGATAGCTTTCACGCTTTGCCGATGTGCGTCGGTCACCACGATCCGCTGAAGATCATCCCCCATGGCGCTCAGAATCATCTGCGCCTGCTGATAGGCACGGCCATCTAGGAGATCGTGAAGATCGCCCAAGCCGTACAAGCGGGGGACCAGCATGCGAAGCTTGGGCGAACTGCGGATCTGACGGTTGATCCAATCCGCACCAAAAATCCGGCACTCCTTGACGCCGGCTTTCAGGAAAGCGGCTTTGATAGCGAGGTCGCTCTCACCGGTCACATGGTGATTTGTGATGATGATGTAGTCGTCCGCTTCACCTAGCTCCACGAGTCTTTGTGCTTTTTTCAGCTCGTCTTTGAGCAACGACAGACTCAAATTGTTCCCTTGCTTCGACGTGAATTTGCACTGCACCGTCGAGCGGCCAGGGTTTGCTCCGTCCCACCTTCCGATAAATGCGCCATCGCGACCGGCATCACTGGACGGCAAGAACGTTTGAACGGGTCGCGAGAGGCAAACTTCGGCGACACTGACCGCTAGTTCCTGAAAGGCATTCCAGCCCAGCAAATGCAAGGGGTAAGGCTGCAGGGCCTCAATCATGGTGGCCTTTGGCGCTGCTGTCTCGTTCACCCGCAAACACTATCAGGACGGCAATTTCGGCATAAGCCGAATTGGGGCTTTCGTCCGGTTTATCCTCTGAATTTCTGCGTTACGGAGAGGACGGACGGCACGCCTCAGACGCAGATCGGTGAGCAGTAGTCTCTGGCCGCCATCGTGGCATTGTTTGATGTCCATCTCTCGTCGGAGCGCTAATGACAATCCCGGCGCAAAGGTGACGCCGTGCCCCAAAATGCGAATGTCGGCTTTTGGGCCGCGGCCTTTATCAGCTCGATGGCCGACATGGGGGCGCGACTAAGACTTATGGCCGTCATGGGACCGCCCGGCGAGTGTGCGAGAAGAGGTTAAATGTGCCCATCGACCATGGCCGGTCATTTATCCTACCCTCTGGAAAACGTGCGGCGCCGGAGGGTAGCAGAGTGACAAGCGAGGTTTCCGAGCAGATTGAACAAACCGCGATACGCGAGGCTTCACCCGCCGCGTCCCCGTCAATCTGGCAGGAGCTAGAAAGGTGGTCAGGCGCATTGGCGGATTGGCAAAAGCTGCTGATCGCGACCGCCGTGCGCAGCGGTGTCATACCCGACGCCGTGATTGAGCAGGCGTACCGAATTCTTCTTGTAGAGCACGCCCTGGCTCCAAAGCCGGATATCGCTTTCGAAATCCCAGCGTCCATGACTGGAAGAGAGAGCGCTGGCGCTGCTCGCCGCCGACTGCATAGGGTTCATACGCCCGTCGGCGTAAACCGTCTGCCAAGCACAGCGGAACTAACTTTCGCGGACGGCCTCACCGTAATTTACGGCGGGAACGGGGTGGGCAAAAGCGGCTTTGCTCGCGTCCTTTCGAATGCTTGTTTTAGCCGTCAGCGGCACCCCATTTATGCTGATGTCTTCGATGATGCCGCTCCCGAGTCCTCAACGGCCCTTATCGATCTCGTCGACGAGAAGGGAACCATCTCGACGGTGACCGTTGAAGTGAACTCCGACTATCCGGAGCTCAAGCGCGGATTTGTCGTCTTCGACAGCGCAGTCGCCATGCGACACCTGACGGACACTGGTCCGTTTGGCTTCACGCCAACCGGGTTCGACGTGTTCCCCGAGATGGCGCGAGCGTACACTGCCCTGCAAGCGAAACTCGCTGCGGACATTCAGACCAAAAAGCGTGAAAACGCTTTGACAAAAGCGTTCATAGGCCCCGAGACGCCAGCTTCGCGCGCCGCCGCGGCTCTCAGCCAAGCAACCGATATTGACGGCTTGCGCGCGCTCGCCGTCTTTGGCGCTGATCAGCAAGCTCGGATTGAGCAGTTGCAATCGCAAGCCGATCAATTGCGCGTCCAGGCCCCGGACGCAACGATCAAACGCCTAAGTGACGCCAAACCGCAGTTGGTACTCCTGAAGCAAACTTTGGCCGACGCAAGAGCTGCGCTTTCCGAGGAGAAGCTGGAGACAGATACACGACTGCGCCAATTGCTCGTCGCCGCAGCAAGTGAGTTTGCGCGGGCGGGCGCAGCACAGTTCCAGCATGACAAGATCGCCGGGATCGGCACGCCGGCCTGGGAACAAATGATCGCAGGCGCCGATGAGTTGCGGCCGCAGCAACATGAACATTATCCGGCAGAGGGCGATGTCTGTCTTCTTTGCCAACAGCCCCTTGGCGAGGAAGCCTGCACATTGTTTGGCTCATATGCGGCCTTCTCATCGGGTGAAAGCAAGGCCGCGCTTCAGGGCGCCGAGCGTGCTGTTCAGGATCGTCGTCAACAAGTGGAGGGCATATCTCTTACCCTGACCGACGAGGGCAGTATTGCTCACAATTTCCTGTCCGAAACGCATCCCGCTATTCTCACGGCGATTACCGACGGTGCGGTAGCGATCAGAGCGCTCCAGGCGTCGGTGCTCGCGGCGTTTTCAGGCACGGGATCAGTCGCATCAGTCGTTCTCGCCGATTTCAGCGAAATGCTCGATGGCGTTATCCAAACCATTGAGCAGGACCTTATGCGCCTTCGCCAGAGTGACGTTCCCTCGGCAGTCGCAGCAATCGAAAAGGAGCGCGTCGAACTTCGCCATCGTGAAGTGCTCTCGCAGAATCTGGAGAACGCTGTGTCCTATGTGCAAGACTTGCAGTGGGTCGCGCGTGCGGAAACGAAGGCCCGTCCGGTGCTCAATCCTCGACACCTGACCGAAAAGCAGGGCGAGCTTTTTTCACGCGTCATTGCCAAGAATTATCGGGAGGTGCTGGCGAAAGAGTGCGATGCCCTGTCCTGTAACGTGCCCGTGCAGCTTCGTACGCAGGGGCGGCAGGGACAGACGATGCGTTCGCTTTCAGTGGCTGATCGCTCCCCTGACGATATTCTCAGCGAGGGTGAACAGCGAGCTGTTGCGCTAGCGGACTTTCTAACGGAGGTCGGGCTTAACGACGACAATGTCGGCATTATCCTAGATGATCCTGTTACCTCCCTCGATCACGAACGTAAGGAACTCATTGCGAAAAGGCTCGTCGCAGCGGCGGCGGACCGCCAGGTGGTCGTTTTCACGCATGATATGGTATTCTTTGCCAAGCTTGCCGATGCAGCCGACAAAGCGAAGGCTCAGATAACGACGCATTGGATGCAGCGCTCGGGCGACAACAAGCCGGGGCAAGTCAGTCTGAATGATGGGCCGACGACCACGCCGCAGTACCGCAAAACCGACTTCGCCGAACAAACGCTTGCGAAGGCCAAGGCCGCGTCAGGATCGGCCCGCGAGGCATTTGTTCGGCAGGGGGCCAGCCAGCTTCGGCGAACGGTTGAAGAGGTCATCCCACAATATCTCCTTAAGGAGGTTGTGAGACGTTGGACCGACCGCGTGATGGTCACCGCCCTGAAAAAGATCAACTGGGACAATGCCCTCGCTGATGAAGTCATCGAAATCTTCGAGGCGTGCTCCGCGATAATGGAAGGTCACAGCCATACCGAAGCGGGCACGGAAGCGCCGCCGACTCCCGACAAGCTTGACGAGCTTATTGCGCGGACGAAGGAGGTCATCCGACTTGCTAAGGTAACACGCGCTTAAGCTGCCTATTCCGACCAATTGGCCTACTGCTGTTTCTGTGGGCGGCCGGCTAACCGGGCATCTGCTTGACTGCATCGAGCCAATGTCAGCTTGTGGCGCAACCAATGACTTCCGGAACTACAAGGCGCAATGTCTGCTTTCAGGAAATAGCCAGTCTGATCTCTACGACCGAAATGGGGGCGCAAAGCCGACGTCGCTGCAAGCGACGTCGAGGGGCCTCTATGGGTCAACAGCGCTATTTTCCTGACCACGGTGATGTCAGAGCTATTGGCCCTTTTGCCTGTCTTTTCACGCCACACTGCGATGGCTCATTCCTGTTGTTGAATCTCCCCCAATTCCCCCTTCTTTAATCATCCCCGTCCGGGAAGCCCTTGCATCGCGCCCGGCCACGGCGGGGATGACATGGCGGCTTCAGCTTACAGTTCGGAAGGCCTGACGCGCGGCGTGCGTATGTTGCGCACCGCACTCGGCCCGGTGATCTCCCGTCTTCTCGATGATCCCACTGTCGTCGAGGTCATGCTCAATCCGGACGGTCGCCTCTGGGTTGACCGGCTGTCCGAAGGCCTCGGCGCTACGGGCGAGCGGCTATCACCCTCTGACGGCGAGCGCATCATCCGCCTCGTCGCGCACCATATCGGGGCTGAGGTCCATGCCGGTGCCCCGCGGCTCTCCGCCGAGCTGCCCAGGACGGGAGAACGCTTCGAGGGACTGCTCCCGCCCGTCGTAGCGGCTCCAACCTTCGCCATCCGCAAGCCCGCCGTCGCCGTGTTCACGCTCGACGACTACGTGGCCTCCGACATTATGTCTGCGGCGCAAGCCGAGGCCCTACGCAAGGGCGTGGCATCCCGCGCCAACATCCTGGTGGCGGGCGGCACCTCCACCGGCAAGACCACCCTTACCAATGCCCTCCTCGCCGAGGTGGCCAAGACCTCCGAGCGTGTCATCCTGATCGAGGACACACGTGAGCTTCAGTGCGCTGCGCCCAATCTCGTAGCTCTGCGCACCAAGGACGGCGTCGCCTCGCTCTCGGATCTGATCCGCTCGTCGCTCCGCATGCGTCCGGACCGCATTCCCATCGGCGAGGTGCGCGGTGCGGAAGCCCTGGACCTGCTGAAGGCGTGGGGCACGGGCCATCCCGGTGGGATCGGCACCATTCACGCCGGCAGCGCTATGGGCGCCCTGCGACGGCTCGAGCAGCTCATCCAGGAAGCCGTCGTCAGCGTCCCCCGCGCACTGCTCGCCGAGACCATCAACCTGATCGCCGTGCTGTCGGGCCGCGGTGCCGCACGCCGGCTCACCGAACTCGCCCACGTCGAAGGGCTTGGCCCTGACGGTGACTACCGGATCTCGCCCGCGATCTCTCCCACCGAAGAAGGAACCTCCCTGTGAAGACAAGCTTTGTCTCTCGCCATCGCCGCCTGCTGCGAACCGCCGTGGTGGTCGTCGCCTTCGCCTGCGCGGTATCCGCAGCCCATGCCTCTGGTTCTTCCATGCCGTGGGAGACACCGTTGCAGTCGATCCTGGAGTCCATCCAGGGGCCGGTGGCCAAGATCGTGGCGGTGATCATCATCATCTCGACCGGCTTGGCGCTCGCCTTCGGCGACACCTCGGGCGGGTTCCGACGGCTGATCCAGATCGTGTTCGGCCTCTCCATCGCCTTCGCCGCCTCCAGCTTCTTCCTTTCCTTCTTCTCCTTCAGCGGCGGGGCGCTGGTCTGATGGCGAGCGATGCGGGCGAGGTGCCGGGGTTCTCCGTTCCGGTCCACCGAGCGCTCAGTGAGCCGATCCTGCTCGGCGGCGCGCCGCGGGCGCTGGCCATCTTCAACGGCACGCTCGCCGGCGCCGTCGGACTGGGGCTCCGGCTCTGGCTCGTGGGCCTTGCCCTCTGGGCGATCGGCCACCTCGCCGCCGTCTGGGCTGGCAAGCGCGATCCGCTCTTCGTCGACGTGGTGCGCCGGCATCTGCGCATCCCCTCCCACCTGTCAGTCTGAGGAGGGGACGCACCATGATGAACCTTGCCGAGTATCGCGGACACGGGAGCCGGCTCGCAGACTATCTGCCTTGGGCGGCCCTGGTCGGCCCTGGCACCATCCTCAACAAGGACGGCAGCTTCCAGCGCACCGCGCGCTTCCGCGGGCCGGACCTCGATTCCGCGGTGCCTGCTGAGCTGGTGGCGGTGGCGGGTCGCCTCAACAGCACCTTCCGCCGCCTCGGCTCCGGCTGGGCACTGTTCGTGGAAGCCCAGCGGCACGAGGCGGGAGCCTATCCCGAGAGCCTGTTTCCCGATCCTGCTTCCGCGTTGGTGGATGCCGAGCGGAAGGCCGGGTTCGCCGAGGCCGGAATCCATTTCGAGTCGAGCTACTTTCTCACCTTCGCTTGGCTCCCCCCGGCGGAGGATGCCGCGCGGGCGGAGAGCTGGCTCTATGAGGGGCGTGGGGACGAGGGTGTCGATCCCCGCGAAGCATTAGATGGCTTCGTCGATCGCACGGACCGCGTCCTGAGGCTGGTCGAAGCCTTCATGCCTGAGTGTCGCTGGCTCGATGACACGGAGACCCTGACCTATCTGCACGGATGTGTCTCGACCCGGCACCAGCGGGTGCGTGTCCCCGAAACGCCCATGTATCTGGACGCGCTCCTCGCCGATCAGCCACTGACCGGCGGGCTCGAGCCCATGCTCGGGGACCAGCACCTGCGCGTGCTCACTATCGTCGGCTTTCCCACGGCAACCACGCCCGGGATCCTCGACGATCTCAACCGGCTGGCCTTTCCCTATCGCTGGTCAACCCGCGCCATCCTCCTCGACAAGACCGACGCCACCAGGCTCCTCACGAAGATCCGCCGGCAGTGGTTCGCCAAGCGCAAGTCCATCGCCGCCATCCTTAAGGAGGTGATGACCAACGAAGCGTCGGTACTGGTGGATTCGGATGCCGCCAACAAGGCGGAGGACGCAGATCTCGCCTTGCAGGAGCTCGGCGCCGACCATGCCGGCATCGCCTATGTCACCGCCACAGTGACGGTCTGGGACGCCGATCCCCGCATCGCGGACGAGAAGCTCCGGCAGGTGGAGAAGGTGATCCAGGGCCGGGACTTCACGGCCATGGTGGAGACCCTCAATGCAGTGGAGGCCTGGCTGGGCAGCCTGCCGGGACACGTCTACGCCAATGTCCGCCAGCCGCCCGTCTCCACCCTCAACCTCGCCCACATGATCCCTCTCTCCGCAGTCTGGGCGGGCGACGAGCAGGACACGCATTTTGCCGCGCCGCCGCTGTTCTACGGCAAGACGGAAGGCGCCACCCCCTTCCGCTTCTCCCTCCATGTGGGGGATGTGGGCCACACGTTGGTGGTGGGGCCGACCGGCGCCGGCAAGTCGGTGCTGCTGTCACTCATGGCGCTGCAGTTCCGGCGCTATGCCGGAGCCCAGGTGTTCGCCTTCGACTTCGGCGGCAGCATCCGGGCGGCGGCCCTCACCATGGGCGGCGACTGGCATGATCTCGGTGGAGGTCTCGCGGAGGACAGCATCGCCCTCCAGCCGCTATCACGCGTGGACGAGCTGCGCGAGCGAACTTGGGCGGCCGACTGGATCGTGGCGATCCTCGCCCGCGAAGGTGTCTCCACTGCCCCGGAGGTGAAGGAGCACATCTGGTCGGCGCTCTCCTCGCTCGCCTCCGCTCCCATCGAAGAGCGGACGCTCACCGGCCTTGCCGTCCTTCTCCAGTCCAATGCCCTCAAGCAGGCGCTGCGCCCCTATTGCATCGGCGGTGCCCATGGCCGGCTGCTTGATGCCGAGACCGAACATCTGGGGCAGGCCTCCGTCCAGGCCTTCGAGACCGAGGGGCTGATCGGCACCAGCGCCGCCCCGGCGGTGCTCTCCTATCTCTTCCACCGCATCGAGGACCGGCTCGACGGGTCTCCCACCCTCCTCATCATCGACGAGGGGTGGCTCGCCCTCGATGACCACGGCTTCGCCGGGCAGTTGCGGGAATGGCTCAAGACCCTGCGCAAGAAGAACGCCAGCGTGGTGTTCGCCACGCAGTCTCTGTCCGATATCGATGGCTCGGCCATCGCCCCCGCCATCATCGAGAGCAGCCAGACCAGGCTACTTCTCCCGAACGAGCGGGCGGTGGAACCCCAGATCACGGCTATCTACCGCCGCTTCGGCCTTAACGACCGACAGATCGAGATCCTCGCCCGGGCGACGCCAAAGCGGGACTATTACTGCCAATCCCGGCGCGGCAACCGCCTCTTTGAGCTCGGGCTCTCGCAGGTGGCGCTCGCTTTATGCGCCACTTCATCCAAGACCGACCAGGCTGCGCTCTCGCAGGTGTTGGCCGAGCACGGGGGCGATGGCTTCCTCGCCGCCTGGCTGCGGTACCGCGGCCTCGGCTGGGCGGCCGACCTCATCCCCACCCTCGACAATCTGGAGACACCCTCATGATCCGCCACTCTTTGCGGGCGGCGCTCGTCTCCGCGCCGCTCCTCTTATGCCCGCTGGCGCCGGCTGCCGCGCAGTACGTCGTCTACGACCCCTCCAACTATGCCCAGAACGTCCTTCAGGCCGCTCGGGCGCTGCAGCAGGTCACCAACCAGATCACCTCCCTGCAGAACGAAGCACAGATGCTGATCAACCAGGCCCGCAACCTCGCGAACCTGCCATATTCCGCGGTCAGCGCCTTCCAGATGGCGGCCCAGCGCACCCAGCAATTGCTCGGTCAGGCGCAGAAGATCGCCTATGACGTCAGCGCCATCGATCAGGCCTTCCAGAGTCAATACGGCTCCGTCTCCCTGAGCACTTCGGATGCACAACTCGTCTCCCAGGCGAAGACGCGGTGGGAGACCACGCTCGCCGGCCTTCAGGATGCGATGCGGGTGCAGGCCGGTGTCGTCGGCAATCTCGACACCAACCGGACGCAGTCCTCCACATTGGTGGACCAGAGCCAGGCGGCAACCGGCGCGCTGCAGGCCATGCAGGCCGGCAACCAGCTTCAGGCGCTCCAGGCCCAGCAGCTCTCCGACCTCACCGCCGTGGTCACGGCCAACGGGCGAGCACAGGCTCTATCCGAAGCTGAGCGGGCGACGGCGGTGTCGGAAGGGCAGGAGCGCTACCGGCGCTTCTCTACCCAGTCGAGCTACCAGCCGGCCGCCGTCACCATGTTCCACGGCAAGTGAGGCGTCGCCATGGACCGGGACACCGCGCTTCGAACTCTCATCGTCGCCGGCCTGGTGGGCGCGGTGCTGGCTGCGCTTGCTGCCGCCGCGGGTCGACGACCGGAGCCCAACGTCGTCGTAAGCGGAAAGACGGCGCCCGTCTCGTCAGCGGATCTCAAGAGCTGCGCCAGAAACGAAGCGGCTGACCCTATCGATCCGCGCTGCGCCGCGCTCTGGGAGCAGAACCGCCGCCGCTTCTTCGGCAAGTCCGTGGAAGGAGCCGCGCCATGAATGACGTGGGGGTCATCGACACCTTCCTCAACACCTTCACCAGCTACATCGATTCCGGCTTCGGCCTGATAAAGGGCGAGGTCACGGGCCTCTCCTCCATCCTCATCGCCCTCGACATCACGCTCGCCGGCCTGTTCTGGGCCTGGGGCGCCGACGAGGACGTCATGCGCCGGCTGGTCAAGAAGACCCTCGCCATCGGCTTCTTCGCCTGGATCATCGGCAACTTCAATTCCCTGGCCCAGATCGTCTTCGAGAGCTTCGCCGGGCTTGGCCTCAAGGCGGGCGGATCCGCCATCAGCACGGCGGACTTCCTGCGGCCGGGGCGTCTTGCGGAAGTGGGCCTCTCCGCCGGCCAGCCGATGCTCGATGCGGCAAGCCAGCTCACCGGACCGGTGGCGATCTTCGTCAATGCCGTGCAGATCGCCGTGCTGCTCATCTCCTGGCTCTTGATCCTGATCGCCTTCTTCATCCTGGCGGTGCAGCTCTTCGTCACGCTCATCGAGTTCAAGCTGACGACGCTCGCCGGCTTCGTCCTCATCCCCTTCGCCTTCTTCGGCAAGACCGCCTTCCTGGCCGAAAAGGTGCTTGGCAACATCGTGGCATCGGGCGTGAGGGTGATGGTGCTCGCCGTCATCGTCGGCATCGGCTCGGGGCTCTTCTCCCAATTCACCACTTCCTATGGCGATGCCCAGCCGACCATCAGCCAGGCCTTGTCCGCCGTTCTGGCCGCGCTGGCGCTGCTCGGCCTCGGTATCTTCGGGCCGGGGATCGCCACGGGACTGATCACCGGCGCGCCACAGCTGGGCGCCGGCGCCGCCGTTGGGACCGGCCTTGCTGCAGGCGGTGCGGCGCTCGCGGGCGCCGGCGCAGCGGGCATGGCACTGCGCGGCGCCGGGGCTGCGCTGTCCGGAACGGCAGCTGCCGCACAAGCTGGCGCGAGCCTCGCCGGGGGTGCCTCGTCCGCCTACAGCGCGGGAGCTGCCGGCCAATCCGGTCTGTCTGGCGTCGAGGGTGGCCTTGGTAGTGTCGCACGCGCCGGGGCAGCGGCGGCAGCCTCTCCCTTGCGCGGTTCAGCCGCCGCGCCGCCGGTCTCCGGAGCCATTGCCACCCCGTCGAGCGCTCCGGCCTCTTCCGATGATGTCCCAGATTGGGCCCAGCGCATGCGCCGCTCCCAGCAGATGGCCCACGGCATTCAGACCGCGACCCATGCGGTGCGGTCTGGTGACAGCCATGGCGGCGGGTCTTCCATCTCCCTCTCGGAAAGCGATCGGCCATGATCCCCTTCAAGCGACCCTCGGTCCATTACGGACGCTCCCCCGAACCCGAGACGCCCTATCAGCGTGCGGCCCAGGTGTGGGACGACCGCATCGGCTCGGCACGAGTGCAGGCGAAGAACTGGCGCCTCATGGCCTTCGGTTGCCTCGCGCTTGCGGGAGGCCTCTCCGGGGCTCTGGCGTGGCAGGCCCTGAGCGGCTCGGTGGTGCCGTGGGTCGTGCAGGTGGACAAGCTCGGACAGGCGCAAGCCGTGGCGCCCGCCGCTGCAGACTTTCGCCCGTCCGATCCTCAGATCGCCTTTCACCTCGCCCGCTTCATCGAGGAGGTGCGCAGCATCTCCGTCGATCCTGTCATCGTGCGCCAGAATTGGCTCAGGGCCTATGCCTATACGACACAGGCCGGAGCGGTGGCCCTCAACGACTATGCCCGCGCCAACGATCCGTTCGCCCGGGTTGGCAAGCAGCAGGTGGCCGTGGAGGTCTCGAGCGTGATCCGCGCCTCGCCGGATTCTTTTCGCATCGCCTGGACCGAGCGCCGCTACCAGGACGGCAGCCTCGCCGACACCGCCCGCTGGAGCGCCATCTTCACTGTCGTGGTGCAGGCGCCGCGGGATGCGGAGCGCCTCCGGGCCAATCCGCTCGGGATCTACGTCAACGCCATCAACTGGTCGAAGGAGCTCGCACAATGACGCTGGCCATCCGCGCATCCGGGAGGCCGGCTTCCCGCGCCTTCTCTTCCCAGGCTTTCCGCAAGTCCGGCTTGCTGCTTCTGCTGGTTTGCACATCGGCACTGGCGGGCTGCGCCACCTTCGAGAAGCCGCCCGAGATCGAGTATGACGGTGCACCGCCCGCCGTCTTCAAGGCCGAGCCGCCGGGGCCGGTGCGCATCGTCGAGCTGCCGAAGCCACTGCCTCTGCCAGGTCAGCTGAAGCCCGTGGGCAAGAATGGGAAGGCTGAGCCCGAGCTGGCCGATCCGAGGGCCCGCGTCACGCAGGCCAATGCCGCCGCCCGGGTCCAGCCGGTGCGCAATGGCTTCATCAATTCCATGCAGGTTTATCCCTTCGTGGAAGGCGCGCTCTATCAGGTCTATGCCGCGCCGGGGCAGGTCACCGACATCGCCCTGCAACCCGGCGAGCAACTGGTGGGCACCGGGCCCGTGGCCGCCGGCGATACGGTGCGCTGGATCATCGGCGACACCGAGAGCGGGGCGGGCACGGCGAAGCAGGTCCATATCCTGGTGAAGCCCACGCGGCCGGACCTCACCACCAATCTCGTCATCAACACCAATCTGCGCACCTATCACATGGAGCTGCGCTCCACCGAGAAGACCTACATGGCCTCGGTCTCCTGGCAATATCCGCAGGATCAACTCATCGCCCTGCGGCGCCAGAATGTCGAGGCGCAGGCGGTGCAGCCTGTCGCCACCGGCATCGACCTCACCCGAGTGAACTTCCGTTACGAGGTCTCGGGCGACCGAGCACCGTGGCGGCCGCTGCGGGCGTTCGACGATGGCCAGCAGGTGTTCATCGAGTTTCCGCGCGGCATCGGCCAGGGCGAGATGCCGCCGCTCTTCGTGGTGGGCCCCGAGGGCGACACCTCCGAGCTCGTGAACTATCGCGTGCGCGGCAATTACATGATCGTGGACCGGCTCTTCGCCGCGGCCGAGCTACGCTTTGGCGCCGACAAGAACCAGAAGCGCGTCCGCATCTCCCGCACCGACGGGAGGCCGGTCCTATGAGCGGTATCGATCCCGGAAAGGAGAAAGGACCGGACCCGGCAGATAACGCCGAGCCGCTGACGGGGGAGGCTGCGGCGGCCATGCGGCTGCGGCCGGAGCCGCCGCGGGTGACTCGCCTGTCCCGCAAGGTGCTGGCCGGGCTGGGGCTGGTTGCGGGGCTCGGGATCGGCGGTGCGCTGATCTACGCCTTGCAAGCGCGGAAAGATCACGGACCCGGCCAGGAACTCTACGCCACCGACATCAAGGCAACGCCCGACGGGCTCGCTGGCCTTCCCAAGGATTACACAGGTATCCCGAAGCTGGGGCCGCCGCTGCCGGGCGACCTCGGCCGGCCGATCCTCAATGCACAGACGGCGGCCCAGCCGCCGGTCCCCACGATGGGAGGTATGCCCAATCCTGCCCTCAGTCCCGATGAGCAGCGCCAGCAGCAGGAAAGCGAGGCGGCGCGGACCGGGCGGCTGTTTGCCCAGACCAATACGCGGCCGGCGAGCCCGATTGTGGCGCAACAGGCGAGCGTCACTTCGGTGCCAGCTGCGACACCTGCCCCGGACCTCACGTCTCTTGGTCTTGCCCCCCAGGGGGCGACACCAAAAGCCCAAGATCGCCAGCTCGCCTTCCTCAACCAGGCAGTGGACCGACGCACGGTATCGCCAGACCGTGTGGTGGCTCCGGCCTCTGCCGCCATCTTGCAGGCGGGCGCCGTCATTCCCGCGGCGCTGATCACCGGAATTCGTTCTGACCTGCCGGGCCAGATCACCGCGCAGGTCACCGAGAATGTCCATGACAGCCCGACCGGACGGATCCTCCTGATCCCGCAGGGCACCCGCATCATCGGCCAGTACGACAATGGCGTCGGCTTCGGACAGCGTCGGGTGCTGCTCGTCTGGAACCGGCTGATCTTCCCCAATGGCCGCTCCATCGTGCTGGAGCGCCAGCCCGGAGCTGACGCTGAAGGCTATGCCGGGCTCGAGGACGGTGTCGACTATCACTGGGGCGAGCTGTTCAAGGCTGCGGTGCTCTCCACCATCCTGAGTGTTGGGGCGAGCGCGGGCTCGTCGGGTAGCGATAGTGATCTCGTCAGCGCTCTGAAGGAAGGCGCCTCCGACAGCATCAGCCAGACTGGCCGCCAGATTGTTCAACGCCAGCTCAATATTGCGCCGACGCTGACCATCCGGCCGGGATTCCCGGTGCGGATCATCGTCACGCACGATCTCGTTCTTGAACCCTATGGAGGCTGAAATGATGAAGCTGAAGCTCTCAGAGCTCCACGACGACAAGCCGGTGAAGGTGACCGTGGAGTTACCGGCGAAACTCCATCGCGATCTTGTCGCCTATGCGCAGGTATTGGGCGGAGAGACGGGGAACCCGATCGCAGACCCCGTCAGGCTCGTCGCCCCCATGCTCGAACGCTTCATTGCGACGGACCGAGGATTTGCGAAGGCTCGGCGGCGCAGCGGCGGACAGTGACCTGAATCTGTCCCGTTCTTTGGTCTCGGATCCGGCGAGGGATAAGGGGCCTCCGGCCGCCGTGGCTGCGAGTGAGTTTGCGGGAAAAATCTCGGCGGAGGAAACGCAGGCCGAGTGCCCAGTAGCTCGGTTCAGGCTGCCGCCCCTCACACGACCTTTATATCCTGGCGCTGGAGCGCTTTGTCGCGACGGATAGCGGGTTCATGAGGGTACGCAAAACGCACAATGACCCCCTGATGCCATGACGTACGAAATCATCAGGAGCTTTTCGCTGCGTTCCCTGACATTGCCTTGGCCATGCTTAGAAGGCGGCGCAATGCCGGGTTATCGTTCTTCGGTGACCAGACGGCGCTGAAGAGGAGGGTCTCATCCCTTATCGGTCGGTATGAAACGCCGGGAATCCGCACGACGGTCGATGCCTCACTTATCACTGTGAGGCCATGCCCCAAAGCGACAAGAGGCAGCAGATTGTCTCTCCCGACATATTGGAATTTTATTTCTGATTCTCTGTTAAATTCTGAAATATGTCGAATAATATAATTCCGGACATCGCGGCCGGACGAGAGGTCGCTTACAATGAAGTTTTCTCCAATGAGCTCGGGCCAGCCCACTGCTCTTCGTCTTGTCAAAATGTGCTCTTGAGGTAAAACGATAAACGCTCGTTCCGTCCAGAGGCAAGCTGTGTCACACCCCGACCATTCGGCAACCCCCGTAACGAACGCTACGTCGAGTTGGAAGTGGCGAATGGCCGCCATATGTTCACTCGGTCCGCCATCGATGAACTCTATGGTCACGCCAGAATGTCGCTCGTCATAAGCATGCAGGAGTTTAAGTAAAAATCCTGATGCTATTGAGGAAATAATTCCAATTTTTATGTGGCCATATTCTACTCTGCCTACGGCAGCCACTTCCCGTGCGCCGTCATCAATTTGCCGGAGTCCCTTATGGGCGCGTCGTATAAAGCATTGTCCAGCCAAAGTAAGTTGGACGCCTCCGCTATGTCGCTGGAAAAGAGCCGCTCCCAGCTGGTCCTCCAGGTCTCGAATTCGCCGACTGATGGCAGATTCCTGAATGCCAAGCGCCATCGCTGCGCCGCGGAAGCTCCCGTGCTCTGCCGCTGCTAGAAAATATTGAATATGACGAATTTCGATATTCAAATCTCAATTCTCGTTTGGTGCGAAATTTTGAAAAATATCTATGGTTGATGATGTGAGTTCAACGGTGCGGGCCAATGCCTACTTTGAACAGAAATCATCTATCCCCCGTCCCGACAGGCGGCCAGCAAGCCATTCCACTGCTGTGTTGGCTGCATCGCGCGCGATGAACGCATGCCCGACGCCCGAAAGCGTCTCGTATCGCATCCGATTTCCATTGCGGCAGAGTGCCTTTACATAGGCATCCGTCACCGAAGGCCTCACCAGGCGGTCATCCGCGCCCTGGGCGACGAAAACGGGGACGTCGGGAGGCAATACGCCTGGCGTGTTGAGCGCGAGGAGCCGCTTCCAAGGTTCGGTGTCCGCAAGATTTCCCACCGTGAGGAAGCCCGCCATGAGCGCGCGGGTTGGTTCCCTCCGGATCAGCACGTCGAACCAGCGTTCGATACACTCACCGGCAAGCTGGTCGATGACGGGGATCGCCGCCGGCTCCACCACCGATGTGATGGACGCACCGTAGTATCGCGACCACGACCAAAGCGTCATGGCGGTGATGTTGTTGCCGACGCCCGTCCCCTGGTCATCACGCATCAGCGCCCCGAGGTCGGTGGCCGGAGCCGCAACCGCGATGCCCGTCAGGGCGAGCTCGGGAGCATATTGGCGGGCCAGGAGCCCCGCGAAAAGCGCGGCGTGCCCGCCCTGCGAATGCCCCCACACCGCGAAGCGACGGTCGGCGTCGGCGGTGGGAAGGGCCCGGGCGGCGCGAACCGAATCCAAGATGGCTCGTCCCTCACTGACACCCACCAGATAAGGATGCACTTCCGGTGTGCCGAGGCCGGGATAGTCTGTGGCGGTAACCACATAGCCGCGCGCCAGCATGTCGCGGAGACCCTGCACGGATTCGAAGAAGACGCGCGCGAGCGACGGAGCGCAACGGCTTTCTATTCCGGTTGTCGGGTGGGCCCAGGCCACGACCGGCCGGCCGCCGGGTGGTGGCGTGCCTGGAGGAATGATGACGACCCCGGACACTGGGATCAGCTCGCCGGACCGGCTTTCCGAGCGATAGAGTATCTTATATGCGGTGGCTCCGTCCGGGGCGCCCGGCATCGCTTCCGCCGCGATGATCGTGCCTGGTCCCTCGCGTGCCGATGAGGCCCATGTCCCGGTGCTGGCGCAGAGCAGGATCAGCACCATCGGGCACATGCACAGGTTTCGGCTTATGCTGTGGAGGATCCGTGTCACATGGCGCCACGCGTTCTCGGCAGTTTGCATCATGCCCGCCTTTCATAGGGGAGGGAGCGTGGGAGCAAGCTCAGGCTCGTTCGACACATCCGGGGCGTCGTCTGGCTTGGTGGATGCCGCTTCCCGGTGATCAGGATGGAGCTTCGGCACGAACATCGGCCATGGCGATATCTGCGATGACGCGAACACGGACCCGACGGGCATTGCCAGGGAGATAGGCAATGGGCAGATCCTCCATCTCCAGGGTCTGGAGGCTTCCCTGCTCCGCGCCGGCGGCGATCGCCCGTCGGGTGGCTTCCGCCTGCGCCCGTCCGAGGGCCTCCTCGCGGGTGAGGCCGGTGAAGATGCGGTCCACCTCGCCGCTCACCTGGGCGATGGCTGCGCCGACGGCATTGGCGACCGCATAATGGGGAACGCGCACGACCTGCGAGATGCCGGGCATCTGATCCGGCACCAGGAAGCTGCCGCCGCCCACGGCCAGCAGGGGCAGGGGCGTGGCGTCGGTGCGCATCCGGTCCACGGCGTCGGCGATCATGTGCTCCATGCGCGCGAGGCCCTGCGCCACAAGAGCAACGGGCAGCCTTGCGACCTTTCCGCGGTCGCCAAGGTCGAGCCGTCCGGCGGCCACCGCCACGTCGGAGGCGGTAAGGGTCTTCCCGCCGAAAACGAGAGCCTTCTCCGGCAGCCGAAACCCCACGCTGGCGGGGCCGATGCGCTGTCCATCCGGGGAGATCTCGGTGCCGCCGCCAAGGCCGATGGAGAGGAGGTCGGGCATGCGAAACAGGGTGCGAACCCCGCCGATCTCCACCGCCGCATTGGCTTGGCGCGGAAAGCCCGCCTTCAGGCAACCCACGTCGCTGGTCGTGCCGCCCACGTCCACCACCAGCGCGTCCGCGATGCCGGAGAGAAAGGCCGCGCCCCGCATGGAATTGGTGGGGCCGGAAGCGAAGCAATAGACCGGATGGCTCTCCGCCACCGAGCCCTGCACGATGGTGCCGTCGTTCTGCGTGAGGAACAAAGGCGCGTCGAGGCCGCTGTCGGCGATGGCTGCGGTGAAGGCGGCCGTGGTGCGCCGCGCAAGGCTCTGGAGGCCGGCATTGAGCAGGGCCGCATTCTCCCGCTCCAGCAGGCCGATGCGGCCGATCTCGTGGGAAAGGGTGATGCGCGCGCCGCTCACCTCCTCGCTCACGATCTGGGCCGCCTCCCGCTCGCATTCATCGGTGAGCGGGGAGAAGACGCTGGTGATGGCGATGGCGGTGAGCCCGGCTTCGGCCATGCGTCGCGCCTCGGCGCGCACGGCCGCGCGGTCCAGCGGCACCAGGGACCGCCCGTCGTAATCATGGCCGCCACGCACCATGTGCACGGAGCCGCCCATGGCCTCGGCAAGATCCGCCGGCCAGCCGATGAAGGGCGGCAATCCCGCATTGGCGGGAAGGCCGATGCGCAGAGCCGCCACCTTGTCGAGCGCGCGCCGCTCGATCACCGCATTGGTGAAATGGGTCGTGCCGATCATCACCGCATCGATGCGGGGCAGGGTCTGGAGGGATGCGGCCTGCGCCATCAGATCGGCAAGAGCGCGGCGCACGCCGTCCGATACATCCGCGGTGGTGGGGCTCTTGACCGCGGCCAGCACCTTGTCGCCGTCGATGAGGATGGCGTCCGTGTTGGTTCCGCCAACGTCGATGCCGATGCGGCTCATCCGCGGGTCTCCTTGTTGCCGTCGAACACGCTGCGGAAATCCACGTCGTAGCCGAAGGCGCGGGGCCCCACATGGGCAAGGCCCTCCGGCGAGCGGTGGATCGCCGGCGCAGGCAGAGCGATCACGCTCACGCGCTGGCCGAAGCGCAGGCTCTCCGTGCCGATGGCCTCGCCCGTGACGGCATCCAGCACGCAGATGAGGTCGGGGGTGGTCACCGCCACCGCCCCGTCACGCCGGCCGATGGTGAATTCGTTCTGGAACGCGATCTCGAACGTGGCGCCTTCATCCGCATCGAGACCGTCGAGGCGCACATCACCGCGCAGAAAGCCTTCCGTCGTCTGGCGCTGTACGTCCGCCACCTTGCCTCCAAACAGCCGGATGCCGGCGGCCGCGCGCACCGTGGCTTCCACCGGGTCCTCGTGGGCGGCGCGGGCGCGGTGCACCTCGCGGCCGAGGGCGATGGCCTGAGACAGAGTGCGCAGAACGGCGAAGCGCTTGATCTCGGCCCCCGTGCGGGGCGCCTGGCAGGTGGTGGCGACCGATCCGAACTCGGTGCACACCTTCCGGCGCACGCGCTCCATCTCGTGCCAGCCGGCGGCCCGGGTAATGAGCACAGCATTGTCGCGCACGTCTGCCACAGCGTGCGGAACCATGTTCAGCCCGGCAATGGAGAAGCTCTGCATCTGCGCCTCGGGATAGGCGCGGCCCATGGCATCGGCATCCACCACCGGCAGGCCGCATGCGGCCGCCACCAGCAGCGGCTGGAAGGCGTTGCACCCGCCGACTTCCACGCTCATCACCGCGCGGAACGGCTGGCGAAGATAATCCTCCATGACGCGCACGGGCTTGAGCGCAAAGTCGGCATCGGTCATGCGCTCCTGGAAGACGAGCGGCGCCCCCATGGTGGACACCACGGCGACAAGGTCGTCGTCGTCGAGCTCATCAGGGTCCATGAGCATGATGCGGCTGCCCTCGTCATGGAAGCGCCGCACGCCCAGATACGAGGCATAAGGCGATCCGCCGCCGCCCGTGCCGAGGATCCAGGCGCCGGTGGCGAGGAATTCCAGTTCATCGGTCTTCAGCAAGCGAGGCAATGGCCGCTTCCTTCCTGGAGGGCAGGCAAGCGCCCGTCCGCCCAAAGGAGCGGGAAGTGCGCGATGGGCAAAGGCATCGGGCGAAAGGCTGCCCGCGATCGGCAAGCCAAGCATCCCCAGAAGTAATGACGTGAAACATGGCGGGCCCCGCCTCAGCACGCGAGCTTCATGGCGATCCCCAGATGTGGTGATGTCGCCCGGATATCATCCGCCTAATGTGCGTGGGTGGAATGGAGCCGTTCGGGCGTCGTGCGCGCCAGCATTCGCGCCGCTTTTCCCATCAAATGGTGCCTTTGCCCGCCAGATTTCGTCTCCCAGCCCCCGGGGCCTTTGAACGCGCATCATGAACGACAGCGTCAACGTCGAACCCCAACAGCAGGCGGTCCATCCCCGAGCGATATCGGCCGCTCTCCTTCTCCCCATCGTGGCGGTTTCGGCCGCCGGCGCGCTGATCGGCCTCGACCTGATCGCATCGCTTGGCATCACACCGAACACGTCCGTCATCGGCGCCATGGCTGCCATGACGTTGGGGCGCATCCCGCTGGCGGCGTTTGCCGGCTACCGGTCGCCGCATGCGCAGAACCTGGTGCAGAGCGCCATGTCCAGCGCCACTTTCGGAGCAGCCAACAGCCTGCTGCTGCCCATCGGCATTCCTTTCCTTCTCGGCCGGGCGGACCTCATCGCGCCGTTGTTCGCCGGCGTGGCCATGGCGATGATCATCGACGCGATCATGCTCTATCGCCTCTATGGCACCGCGATCTTTCCGGCCGAAGGAGCTTGGCCGCCCGGGGTTGCCGCGGCCGAGGTGATCCAGATGGGGGATTCTGGCCGCAGGGCAGGCCGCACGCTGGCCATCGGCGGTGGTGTTGGCCTGGCGGGTGGGGTCTTGGGGCTGCCCATGCTCGCGTTCGGGGTCGCGTTCATCGGCAGCGTGCCTGCCTTGTCCGCCTTCTGCGCCGGGCTGTTGGCGAAAATCCCCGGCGGCTGGCTCGCTGCGGGTGGGGGTGCCGCCTGGATCCAGCGCCTCGGCGTCGATCCCACGTTGCTTCCGCATGGCATGATGATCGGCGCGGCGCTCGTTGCTCTTGCGCAGATCGCCCCCCACCTCAACCCCGATGCTACCGGAGCCGTGGGCGCGGGGGCCTCTCGCCGGCCGGGCCGAACGCTTATGGGTGGGGCGGCGGCGTTCGTTGCCGTTGCGGCGTTCATCGCTGTTGCCGGGGGCCTCGCGGCTGAGCTCGATCCGCGGATGCTGGTGGCCTTCGTCGTGTTCGCGGCTGCGGCTGCTCTCACCCATCAGCTGGTGGTGGGGCTGGCGGCCATGCAGAGCGGCTGGTTTCCCGCTTATGCGCTCGCCCTCGTGACCTTGATGCTGGGCCTCCTGGCGGGCTTTCCGCCGCTGGCGCTCGCCTTGCTCACCGGCTTCACCGCAGCCACGGGGCCATGCTTCGCCGACATGGGCTACGACCTGAAGGCGGGAACGATCCTGCGGGCGGGCTGTGGGCCGGCGTTCGAGCTGGAGGGGCGGCGCCAGCAGTTGCTCGCCACTCTCGTCGCCTTCGCCGTCGCCATTCCCATTACGGCCCTCGCGTGGCCGAGCCTGCTCGGAAGGGGCCTCATTCCACCCATCGACCGCGTCTATGCGGCTGCCATCGACACCGGAGCGCACCCGCAGACGCTGGCGAGCCTTGCTCTGTGGGCTCTTCCCGGCGCCTTCGTTCAGTGGATCGGTGGTGCGCGCCGGCAGCTTGGGGTCATGCTGGCCACCGGGCTGCTGCTGGGTGATCCGGGCGCCGGGCTCGCTGTCCTCACAGGCCTTGCCCTTCGCCTCATCTGGCTGAAATGCCGGCCATCACGCCAAGAGGCATCTCGGGAGGCGCTCCAGGCCTTCGGTGGCGGCGTGATCTGTGCCGATGCCGTCGTTTCGGTGGTTCAGGGGATGTCCATCGGCGTGCTTCGTGGCCGCTGAGGCGCAGCACGCTACAAGGGGCCGTATCGAAGGGCCCCGCAAAACTTCATGTAGTTGAATGACAGTGCCGTGCGTTCCGGGATTGGCTCCCCACAAGCCTGATCACCGGAACAAGAGTCGCGATGCACGAAGGACGCCTCCGTCATGACCTGGATCCGAATGCAGCGGACGGCGATGAAGTCGTGCTCGAGCTGGAGGATTTGCTGTGGGCCGACGCCAGCGCGCTGCCCCCTGACACCCCATTTCACGGACATGGCCCCGTGGTTACGGCGATCACGCGAAACGCCGTGAGCGTACTCGGCCTGTGTATCGTCGTCGTGGATTCGCGGCTGCGGGTCCTCTATGCCAGCGCTGCCAGTCGAACCCATGCCACTCGCCCTTGCGCTGGCTTTGTCATGACCCGGCGCGTGCGTGGCGGTGGGACCTACCTGTCATTGGGAACCCGAGCGGATACGCTGGAGCTGCGGCGTTTGGTTGCCGCAGCCATCTCGGAGGGACCGACCAGCGAGGCCAGCGAGCCTCCCAATCCGTTCCATCCCTTATGCAGCCCCCGCAGCATCTGTCTCATTTCGCCGATCGCTGGCGGGTTGGTCGATCCACTGATGGGCGCACGCTTCCGAAATGCGGCACTCCTGATCTTCAAGCCGTTCTCGGCGATTCCGAAGCCGCCTCCCGTGCTGCTACGCACCCTGTTCCGCTTCACGCAGGCCGAAGCGGAAGTGGCGAGCGATCTGGTGGGTGGAATAAGTGCGGAAGAGGTCGCGCGGCTGCGCAACGTCAGGCTCGATACCATCCGCTCACAGATCCGGTCCATCCTGTCCAAGTCCGGGGCCCCGAACCTGCGGGCCTTTGAGAACAGGATCGGGAGCGTCATGGTCATGCTCCCTCCGGATTCCGCCGGGCTCCCCAAGGAGGGCTGAATGCCTGAAGAGAGGCTGACCTGCCGCGTCGGCTTTTGGTGCTCGCACGCAGGGATCGTCGGAACGTCCGCGCAGCTTGCCTGTGGCGTCGTGCATCAACACTTCTGGCGATGACGGCACCTTGCTGCCCCCTGCATGAAGGCAGGGTGATCGATCTTCGCTCCAGGTCCTGCTGAACCGTGTTGCTGCACGGTCCATCGCTGCGCTGGGCGGGACGCGCCGCAGGTGCAAACGCCGGTCTTGAGCATCGCGATGACCGGCGCCTTGTTCGCCGTGACCTCTCGGATGTGTCGACGCGATGTTGGCGGCGAGCGTTGGCGGAGCAGGAACGATCCAGATGACGGAAGGGATTGTCGCATGGCTGGTCATTTATTGAAGGCGGCGGCGGCCGCTGGATTTCTCGTCGCCTCAGGGCTCTCGGCCGAGGCGCTGCCGCTGCCCGCGATGCTCACTGACGCGCCGGCGCAGGTTACGCCCGTCGCCGATGGGTGCGGTGGAGGTTGGTATCGTGGCCCCGGTGGCGCCTGCCACCGTTTCGGATTCGGGCCGAATCCGGGCGGGTTCTTCGGTCCGTATAATGGTGGCGCGCCCTGGAATGGCTGCCCTCCCGGCTATTGGCGGGGCCCTTGGGGGCATTGCCGCAACACCCCCTTCCACGGCCGCCTGCCCGATGGAAACTGGCAGTAGGTCACGCGCTCTCATTGCGGAGAATGAACATGAACCTCATCAAGTCCGCCCTGTGCGCGACGCTCTGCAGCGGTCTGCTGCTGGCCGCCTCCGTCGCCCAGGCGCAAAATGCCCCGCAAGAAACCCAGATCATCGAGATCTACTCCGATGCTGATGCAAATGCGGTCCTCAACGCGCGTCTTGCCGCCCTCAAGACCGTGCTGGAGCTGACGCCGGCGCAGGATAAGCTTTGGGCGCCGGTGGAAGCCTCGATCCGCAAGATCGCTGCGGATTCGATGGCCCGCGGCAAGAAGCGGGCGGAGGCTAAGCCGCCATCCGACTTTCTTGAAGCGCTCGAGCGGATCGGCGAGGCCGAGGTCATTCGCGGCCAGGATCTCAAAGCCTTCGTCAGCGCGACACGTCCGCTTGTCGCGTCGCTCTCAGATGTTCAGAAGCACCGGATGCCTGCTTTTCTTGGGATGGTTGCCGACGCTCAGTCTCCACTGGCGACACGATCTCTGTGGCTGTTCGAGGAAGAAGAGCGGTGATGACGAAGGCATGATTTGAATTTAAACCACCGCGTTGGCCACAAACAGCTTCGGCATCCATGAGGTGCCGAATTTTAATTAAAATTAATTACGATAAATAAATTAAGTAATATTGAAATATTCCGGGTCTCTGACATATGATTTCCGAATTGTCATATCTAACCGCGCTTCTGATGCTCAGCGCGGCCCTGGCCTGGCTTCCATCTGCGTTTGCATTTGCCGGGGCGTTGACGGCTATCACCTACGTCACAGCCGCCGTCCTGGGTTACGTTCAGCCACTGGGCCTTCTCGCAGTTGTGCTATGCATGCTGATGGCTCATATCTGTAGCCGTTCTATTTGGATAACAAATAAAAAAATAGCAAAAATATCATTTTTCATATTATGCATTGCCTTGTCTGTTCATGTGTTTCCTGGATTTCAAAATCCAATTCTCATTGGTCCGGTTCAGTTCAGCCCAGATGCCTATCCGTTCAAGATGTACCTCAACCTGGATAAGGCTGCTGTGGGGCTTTCGATATTTCTGCTCTACAGGCCGCTCCGCAGGGGGGAGGGCATTCGAACATCATTGGCTTGGGCCGCCGCCGGCGCCTTCGCGACTGTCCTTGTGCTCCTGCCGCCGGCTCTCTTGTTCAAGGCCGTGGTTTGGGAGCCGAAGGTGCCGCCGGAGTTCGGCCTGTGGGCGCTGAATAATCTCCTGCTTGTCGCCTTCACCGAAGAGGCCTTGTTCCGAGGTTTCCTGCAGTCAAATCTAGCGCGCTGGTTTGAAAAATATTCCATGTCGCAATGGATTGCGTTGGGAATTTCTGCCGTAGCTTTTGGAATTATGCACTACTCTGGAGGTCCTATTATGGTTGTGTTCGCGTCGGTTGCGGGTGCTATTTACGGCTATGCCTTTCGTAAGGGTGGCCTCCTTGCATCGACACTCGCTCATTTTGGCTTCAATGCGGCCCACCTTCTTCTCTTCACCTACCCGCTCCGGATGATCCCGTCTGCTACCTGGTAGGGCGTGTATCGCGCCGCACGCCGTGATGATGGGCGCTTGGGCAAGTCAGCGCGACGGCGAGGGCGTCGAAGCAGATCCCATCCCGCCCCTGCAACCGTCGCGTCAGCATTGCACGGCATTCCACAGTACTCATGTCATGAACGCCTTTGCCATCCCAGTAGAAAGCCGTAGCGCTTCGATACGGTCCCTGGTTGCGCCGACGAGGGAGGGGCGATGTCCCCACATGCGCCGGCTTGAGAAATGGTGCTCACCACCTGCGAAAGTCATCTCAATGACAAGCCTACGTACCGATAGCACGCTGTTGCCCAGGCTATGCGTTCTGATTCTTCTGGTTGCATGGGGCGCCGCTGCGTTTGGCGTCACTGAGGCAGCGGCAGCGCCCGCACGCATCATTATCGTTCGCCACGGTGAGAAACAGAACCTGCTGTCTCTGTGTGGCGTTGGTCGGCAGCGGGCAGAGGCGCTCGCCGCGCAATATCTTGGTCCGAGGGCATCCAGGAGCCTTCTCAATGGCGCTCGACCGGCGGCCATTCTCGCCATTACCTTGCACACGCTGGAAACCGCGCAGCCCATCGCTGCGGCATGGAACATGAGTGTTGCCGCGAACCCGCTCATGCTCACGCCGTTTCACCCCGAAGTCCTGCTCAATGCGCGAACCGCCGCGGTGGCCCGGGACCTATTGGACAATCCGCGTTGGCGCGGACAGACGGTGGTCATGGTGTGGGAGCATCTCCATATCGCCAGCGCGCGGCTGGAAGAGGCCTTCCCGGGCCAGAGGGTCACGCTTCGGCAACTTCTGCACCTCGATCAAATGAGCGGTGCGTCCCGTCGCGTGCCAGGGACCTGGCCGGATGACACCTATGATTACTTCTGGATTCTCGATTATGACAGCCCGACATTGACAGTGCCGTCGCGCTTCAGCTTGGTGCGCCAAGTCTTCCGGCGTCCTTTCGAGGACCTGCCCTCCAACGGTTGGGGGCAGCCCGAACCGCGCTCCACCAAGTTCGGTTGCCTCTGATGGAGGAGGCAGAAGACTGTTGTCGGCGGGGAAACGCGTATGGCGGCGTTGCCGGCGGAATAGCGGCAGTTTAGACGCTCTGAGTATCCATGGTCAGCGCTGTGACGCGAATTCTGCGCGACGCACAGCTGGGAGGCGTCATGACACTTGAACCGCTTCTTGATGCCTCGGCGGCAATCCGCATTCACGCGTTTTCCGCCGTCGCCGCATTGGCTATCGGCATGATCCAGCTGGCTGCGCCCAAGGGGACAGTTCCCCATCGGCTCGTGGGCTGGGTGTGGGCGGCTTTGATGGCCAGCGTGGCGCTATCGTCCTTCTTCATCCATCAGATGCGCTGGATCGGCCCCTTCGGTCCCATTCACCTTCTCTCGCTTTACGTTCTCTTTGCCCTCCCTCTGGCGCTCCTGCATGGGCGCAGGGGCGACATCAGCCCTCATGCCAGAGGCATGCGCGGGCTGTTCTATGGCGGCCTCGTGCTGGCGGGGCTCTTTACCTTCTGGCCCGGACGCATCATGCATCAGGTCTTGTTCGGGGCACCGTGAGCTGCGCTCGCGGCTGGAGCGGCGCGCTAACGGCCCACATCCTCACCCGGGCTGACGAGAAGGCCCGCGGCTCTGGCCCGCGCCGACACTTTCTCAGTCCTTATCTCCCGTTCCGCCCTTTGCTTGAGGGTGGAGAGATATTGCGGCGTGATATCGAGATAGGCGGCGATCAGATGCTGGGGGATCGATCGCCATGCCTCCGGCAGTTCACAGGAGAGCTCTGCGTAGCGCTGCCGCGCGGTCTTCGAGCGCAGCGACATATGCCGCTGTTGTTTGCGTTGGAACATCTCCTCCGTCATCCGCGTTGCCAGGCGCTCCCAACCCGCATGACGCTCCACGGCTGCGTGCCGCAGGTGATAGGGCAGGACCGTGAGCCGACATGAAATGACGGCCTCGAACACCACCTCGGAGGGGAGGCCCTTGGTCGCGCTGTCCAGGGCCAGGGCGACGCCGCCGGCGAAGATGAAGTCCAGCAGGATCTTGCGCCCATCCGGCGATAAGGCGAACACCTGCAGGATGCCCTCATCGAGGAATCCGATCTCGTGCTCGGCCTGCCCTATGGTGCAGAAGACGCCCCCGCGCGGCAGGAAGCGCGGCCTGGTATGGGCGAGGAGCCAGTCGATCTCCACCGGAGGTAAGTCCGTTCGTCGCAGAATGAAATTGTTGAGTGTAGGCATCGCTGAATATGCTCTGGATCGCAACGGTGACACCGATGCTACCTTATTACCTGAAAATAGACGACGGGTTATCTTTCATCGCCCTGTTGCGGGCCAGAGCCTGCCGACGTGCCGAAGGCGCCGAAAGCACCAGAAGCAGTGACAGGCCGGCGACCACGATCTGATAGACTGCCGGCATCATGGGGCTGCCCGTCCGTGCGACCAGCCACGACACTGTGAGCGGTGCGAGGCCCCCGAAAGCCAATACCGAAAAATTATAGCAAAGCGCCACGCCTGTGGTCCGCACTTTGACCGGGAACAGCATGGCCAGCAATCCGGGGTGACAGGCGGAAATGAAGGCGAGAAAGGCGGTCGCGACAAGCTGCGCCGCCATGAGCCGTTCGAAATCGGGCGCGCCGGTCAGCCAGGCGTAAATGGGCCATGTCAGCCCCGCGAAGATGGCGGTGGACCATGAGAAAAGGCGGAAGGGACCGAGCCGATCCCCGAGCCAGCCGGCCAGCGGGTAGAGGCACACGGCCAGTGCGCCGGACGCAGAGGCGCTCAGCAATGCGTCCGTTCGCGTCAGGTGAAGCTCATGCACCACATAGACCACCAGATAGCTGTGCCAAAGATAGGCGATGGCGGTGCCCACGGCGATTAGACCGATGCCGCACCGAAGCGCGGGAGCCTCGGTGCGCAACGCCCGCAGCACACCAGCAGGGGCGGGGCTCTTCGAGACAGCGGCGCAAAATTCTGGAGTCTCTGCGACGCGCCAGCGCAAGTAGAGCCCGACAGGCCCGATGATGGCGCCGGCCGCGAAGGGAATACGCCACCCCCAGGTGCCGAAGGCGTCCGGCGTCAGGTTCTGCTCGAGCGCAAAAATGAAAAGCGATGCCGCCAGAATGCCGACGCCCTGCGCGCACATCTGGAAGCTGCCGTAGAACATGCGTCGGCCGGGCGGTGCGTGCTCCACCAGGAAGGTTGCGGAACCGGCGAATTCGCCGCCTACGGAGAGCCCTTGCACGATCCGCGCGGCAACGACGAGAAGGGGGGCGGCGATGCCGATCTGGTCATAGGCTGGCGCCAGCGCGAGGAGCAGGCTGCCCCCGGACATCATCCCCATCATTAAGGCGAGCGCGCCGCGGCGTCCGGCCTTGTCCGCATAGAGCCCCAGCAGAACCCCGCCGATGGGCCGGACGGCAAAGCCGACCGCAAAGGTCGCGAAAGCCAGGATGAGGCCGGAACCCGGTGCGTGATCGGGAAAAAATGCGATCGCGATCGATCCTGCGAGCAGGCCGTAGCTGAGAAAATCGAACCATTCGAGCCCGTTTCCGATGGCCGAGGCGATGATGGTGCGTGCTTTCGATCCCCCGGAGGAGGATGAGCCGAACATGATCTACTCCCTACTTGCCGCAGGAACGAACTTGGTTCCGAGGGGGCCGCCACAAGGGTGACGCCTCCTGCTCGTGCGGCCGGCAATGGATGGTGGCGGCCCTGTGGGCGTTCTGGTCCTGCCGCGCGCGGGCGCTCGTCATGGCACGCGGTAGAAGGGATTGGGCAGGAGAAAGATTTTCTCGGCGTGACCACCCAGAAGATCGGAGGGTTGGTCACCCACATTGGCGATGATGGTGTAGCCATCCTTTTCCAGCCGCGCCCGGATGGGCGTCTTGAAGTCGGCCGCCGATGCGAAACGCGCGCCATCGGGCGTCATGTACATGGCCTCGTACCCAGCAAAGCCGGCGGTTCGCAGGTTCGTCTCGGTCGCGGTCCGTTGGTTTTCCGGACGGCCGGTGATGAATACCACCGCGATACCGAGCTCCCGGGCGCGTCTGAAGAGATCCAACACCGGCGTAATGGCCACATCGGACGCCAGCATGTCCCAGGCGGCCCAGCCGCAGGGATCGGTGCCACCTGCAAGGCACGGTCCGCCGATGGGCCGGCCAAAGTCATCACGCCGGATGACCTCCCAATTCGACAGAGCCGTTTCGTCGATATCGAGCACTACAGCAGGCCGGTGGCTGTGGGGCGCTGCGTCATTGATCCACGCTATCGCAGCACGCGTGACCGATGACAGGTCGCGCTCATAGGCTGCGCTGCCGTGATATGCGGCAGCGGCGCGAATGGCATCGCCGACATTGAGGGGCTGCGCAGGCGGTGCCACGAACAAGCCATTCACCGTTTGAGCGAACGCAGCCGGCGGCGGCGCTATGCCCGCGATCATCACCAGCGCGACGACGCGCGCCATCATCCATCGACCCACCAACATGCCTCCTGATCCCGAAAGGTCGCCCGCGCAGCGAACGGCGCCAACATGCGGCGGCAGGGATGAGAGCACATCATTACTTCTGGTGATGACGAGGGCCTTTCCTCAAGCGAAGGAGACAGGCGAGACCATCCCGGCGCAACAGATCAAGTTAAAGATGCAAAATATTCTCGATACAATTCTTGGTGCCGCAGTTGTGCGGCTTGTCGCACGCGTCTTGCTGACGTTCGTCTTTTGGAGCGCCGGCCTCGCCGCGCTCCTCTCGTTCCCCTCCTGGGTAGAGGAGATGGCGCATTTCGGCCTGGAGCCGGCGCCGGTCTATGGCGCTGCGACTGCCGCGTGGCTTCTCATTGGATCGGCCATGATCATTCTGAACCGCGCAGCCTGGCTGGGCGCGGCATCCCTCATCGTCTTCACGGTGCTGACAATACCCATCGCGCATGGGTTCTGGACGATGCCCGAGCCGGAGCGAACCGCGCATTTTCATGTGGTCATGGAGCACATTTCTCTGATCGGTGCGCTCCTGGCGGCGGCGATCCTCTGCCAGGACCGGAAAGCGAAATAATTCAGCAGAAATATACGGAGATCATCATGGATGATGCGCGGATGAACCGTCGACGCCTCGCGGCGCTGGCCGCCGGAGCCGCAGTGCTCGGAACAGTGGGCGTCGCAACTCGCGCCGAGGCGTATCAAGGCAACATGGAGAGGGCGCTTTCATCCCTTTATGACGCCCTGGCCACCCTGCGCGAGGCGTCATCGAACAAGGGCGGCCACCGCATGAAGGCCATGGCTCTCATTCAGCAAGCGATCGAACAGACGCAGGCTGGTGTCGAGTATGCCGACGAACATGGCGGCGGTGGTGCTCAATAGCGCCGTGTGACGCGAGCCATGCCGCATGCCTTGCGGCGTGGGCCTTCCCCACCGAAGTGTGCCCCGTGCCCTTCAGCCCCTCAGACAGCATTCCGAGGCGAAGCACCCCATGTCCGCCACAGTGATCCAGCATGTGCTCAATCGGCTGAAAGATATTGGAATTGATGACGTCTTCGGTGTGCCGGGCGATTATTCATTCTCGGTTTGCGACGCTGTGCTCGCGGATCCGCAGCTACGCTGGATCGGCTGCTGCAACGAGCTCAATGCGGGCTATGCGGCCGACGGCTATGCCAGGGTCAAGGGCGCGGCTGCGCTGTCCACGACCTACGGCGTGGGAGAGCTCAGCGCGATCAACGCGGTCGCCGGCTCCTATGCCGAGCACCTTCCCATCTTCCATCTGGTCGGCACCCCGCGCATGTCGGTGCAGACGGCCCGTGCCATCATGCATCACACCCTTGGCGATGGAGAATACGGCCTCTTTCGGCGCATGTGTGAACCAGTGGTGGTCGCCCAAGCCGTGATGACACCCCAGAATGTTGCCTATGAAACAGAACGGCTGATCCACGAGGCGCTCTACCATCGCCGGCCCGTGTACATGGCGTTTCCGGCCGACCTCGCAGAGCAGCCGGTTCTCGGTGCCGCCTCGCCGGTCTCGCCCTCACGAAGCGACCCGGCAGCGCTCCAGCGAGCAGCACATGCGATCATTGAGGCGCTCGAGGCGTCGACGGCGGCCTGCCTTCTGCCGGGCGTCCTTATTGCCCGTGCCGGCTTCTCTTCCCTCCTGCAAAGGCTCGTGGACGGCAGCGGCTTGCCGTTCGCATCCATGGCGATGGACAAGGGGGTGCTCGATGAGGATCAGCCTGCTTTCATCGGGATGTATGACGGCGCCATCATGAATGAAAGCGTCGGTGCTTTTGTGGAGGGGTGCGACCTCGTCCTCGCGGTCGGCGCCTTGATGAGCGATTTCAACACCGGAGCCTTCACCGCCAGGCTCGATCCGGCAAAAATGATCCAGGTCGGCCATCATCGGACGAGGGTCGGCGGCGTGCTCCATCAGAATGTGGAGATGGACGAGCTGATCGTCGAGCTGACGCGCCGTCTCACACACCGCCCATGGGTTCGTCCTGATGTGCCGGAGCGTTCCCCCGCGATGAAGGCGACGAAGCCGATCGCCGATGCTCCGATCACGGCGGAGGCTCTCTATGCCCGCTGGGCGGATTTCCTGCGCCCCGGCGATCAACTGGTGGCCGAGACGGGGACCATCTCCATGGGCCTCGCATTCGCGGCCCTGCCGAGGGGCGCGGGCTTCCACAATCAGACGCTGTGGGGCTCCATCGGCTGGGCCACGCCGGCGTCCGTTGGCATCGCGGTCGCGGCGCGGGAGCGGCGCACCATCCTCGTGACGGGAGATGGCTCCCATCAGCTCACGGCACAGGAGATCGGCCTGTTCGGCCGCTTGGGGCTGAAGCCCATCGTCTTCGTGCTGAACAATTCCGGCTACCTGATCGAGCGTCTTCTCTGCCGCGACCCTGACGCCGCCTATAACGACGTCGCGCCCTGGCGCTACACGCAGCTTCCCCAGGCACTTGGCTGCGAAGGTTGGCTGACCGCTCGCGTCTCGACCATTGGGGAGCTGGATGCGGCGCTCATCGCTGCCGAAACGGGCAATCAAGCGGCCTATATCGAGGTGGTGACAGGCCCTTATGAGGCCTCCCCGCTCGCTCGCAAGCTGCACGATGCTCTTGCGACGCTCTACCCCAAATAAGTTCTTCCAAAAGTAAGTTCGACCAAAAGCAAGCTCTATCCCAAGCCATGCGCCGAGTGACACGCGGCAGACCAACGCCCCATAGACCAGCAGGAGATCGCATGTCCGAGACGAGCGAACCTCATTTTGATGCCGTTACCGTCAACCACATTGCCATCACGGTTTCCGATCTCGCCCGGTCAAAGGCCTGGTATTGCCGGATGTTTGGGCTTTCGGTGATCCAGGAAAGCGCCGAAAGCGTGCTGCTTGGGTTCGGCGAGAGCATGTTGGTGCTCCGCCCCGGCGAAAAGCCCGGCACGATCTCCCACTTCATGTTCGGTCTCGCTGCATATGACGCCGAGCGGATCGAGGCGCAGCTGAAGGCCGAAGGTCTTGATCCCCAGAAGGATTCGGACAGCTTCCATGTCCGCGATCCGGATGGGCTCGACGTTCAGCTCGGCGACCGGATGCTCGGGCTTCAGGGGTTCGTGGAAAACGGCTTCAAGATGAAGTGAAGCCCCGCGCCGCGACGGTGTGCGCAGATCGCGGACGTCGCGTGGCGGACTGCTCCCGGAGACCGCGAGGCAAGTCCTGCCTCTCTTTGAAATCATGCGCTTCCAGGAATTCCGGCATGTGGATCGCTCGGGGCATGGCGGCCGCTACAATTGTGCTTTGGGCGGCCAACTACATCTGGAGCAAGGAACTTCTCGCCTGGCTCGATCCGGTCGCCGCGGCTGAGGCGCGTTTCAGCCTGTCCGCGGTGGTGCTGCTGGCCCTCGCCGCGCCCGGCGGCGGCCTCCTTGCTGCCTTCCGGGCACATTGGCGCGGTTATCTGGCGCTGGGCGGCATCGGTATTTCACTCTACCAGTTGCTGCGTTTCGTCGCGCTGGACCACATGACTGCGGTGAACGGCGCCGTCGTCATGGCGCTGACGCCCGTGCTCACCATGGCGGGGGCCGCAGGGTTTCTGGGTGACGCGTTTGGGTGGCGTGCCGGAATGGGGATGCTCATCGCTGTTGCGGGGGCTTTGCTCGCGGTGCTGGGTGACAGTCCCGCAGGCCTTGCTGGCCTCACGCTCGACCTCGGCGAGCCCATCGCGTTTGCTGCCGCGATCTGCATGGCGTTCTACACTGTGGCGGCGCGCCGGCTGTTGCCCTCAGACGTGCCAGTGATGACCAACACCGCCTTGGTGATTGCCACGGGCACGCTCCTGCTTCTGCCCTTCTGCGTGCTGGGTGGGCCGCCGCGTGGAGCGCCCACGCGCGATGCTGTGGTGGCCTTGGTCGGCGTGGCGCTTGGCGCCACAGTGCTGGGCTACATATTCTGGAACCGGGCCGTGCAGGTGCTCGGCGTCAGCGAACCGAACCTGCTCTACAACTTCATTCCCGTGCTGACCATGATCATGGTCGCGCTGCGAGGAACATCGCCCTATCCGGCGCAGGTCATCGGCGGCCTCCTGGTGGCGGCTGGGGTCACGCTTTCGGTTTGTGCCCGACGCCCGCAACGGGTGGAGAAGCCAGGAACCGAGCAGTACGTTCGACCTTCCCTCGAAGAAGTGGACCATCGCCGCGCGCCGCAATCCGCAGACCGGTGATGTTCGCGGACGGGGTTCGACCGGCATCCCTGTTTTGCTTGAGAAGACCACCGAAGACCACGCAAGCGCGCATTCTCGCGATAGAGGAGGCATTCATGGATGAGAGACATCAGGACGCTCTCAATGCCTCCGCACTGCAGGGCGGCTTCACCGATGCGCCCTCACGGATGACCATCGTCGGCTGGGTGCTCTTTGATCCCGCATGCCAGCCATTCTTTACCCTTGTGACCACCTTCGTCTTCGCATCCTATTTTGCGCATGTGGTGGTGGGAGATGGCGCGCGAGGTCAGGCCCTTTGGGGCTATGCCGCCGGCGGCGCGGGTCTCCTCGTTGGAGTGCTTTCCCCCTTTCTCGGCGCGCTCGCAGATGCCACGGGGCGCTACAGATCCGGGATGGCGGCCTGCGGCCTGATGCTGGTGGGCGGCTCCGCGGCCCTATGGCTCGCGGTGCCCGGCGCGCCGGCCGCCGTGCCGCTGGCCCTCATCGCATTCATGGTGGCTCTTTTCGGCGCGGAGTGCGCGCTGGTGTTCGCCAATGCGCTGATGCCAGTGCTGGCCGCGCCGCATCGGCTCGGGCGCGTCTCGGGTCTCGGTTGGGCCGCGGGTTATCTGGGCGGGCTGACGGCCCTCGGCATCGTTCTATCGTTTCTCGTGGCGGACCCCACCACGGGCCGGACAGCGTTCGGCCTGCAGCCGTTTTTCGGTTCCGATGCCCACGCGGGTAGCGGCCCCCGCATCGTCGGACCGTTTTGCGCGGCATGGTTCATGCTGTTCGCGGCGCCCTTGTTCCTGTGCTCCTGCGAACGGTCCCGCCGCCTGCCGACCCCACAGCCACTCGGAACTGTAATCGCGCGCCTCAGGGGCAGCGTCCGGCGGATCCGCCGTGACGCGGAGCTCTTGCGTTTCATGGTGGCACGCATGCTGTATGCGGACGGTCTCGCTGCCCTTTTCACTCTCGGTGGGATCTATGCCGCCGGCACCTTTGGATGGGGCCCGGCGCAGACGGGGATCTTTGGCGCCCTCATTCTTGTTGCCGGCATCTTCGGCGCGCTGGCTGGCGGCGTGCTGAATGACAGGATCGGCGCGCACGGCGTCATTCTCGGATCCATCGGCGCTCTTTTGTGCGCGCTCCTGGGCATGCTCTCGCTTGAACGCGATGCGCTGCTGTTCGGCCTCGTTCAGATGGAACCGTCTGCCGGGGACTTCAAATCACCGCAAGAGCGGATCTTCCTGGCGCTGGGGCTTGTCGTGGGCGTGGTCGCGGGGCCCCTCCAATCCTCATCGCGCGTCCTTTTGGTCCAAATGGCTCCAGCCGGACATATGGGCGCGCATTTCGGCCTGTTTTCCCTGTCCGGGCGCGTGACGTCATTCATGGGGCCGACCTTGGCCGCGCTTCTGACCGCTCTGACGGCAAGCCAGAAGGCCGGAATGACTGTGCCGATCCTTCTGATCGCAGCCGGAGGCTGGCTGCTGTGCCGAAGGGACGAGAGCGGCAGGGGAGGGTCGCAGGCATGAGCATCCTGCCGCGGAAGGAGAACCAAAGGTGCCACCCTCGCCGGTGGGGCCCGGCGGGGGTGGCATTGTTCCATCTTTGCTCTCGCCGCTCATTCGGCCGGCCGGTCGATGTGGCATTCCCGGGCGGCATGGGCCAGTTCCGCGGTGGGATTCCTGTAGACGGGCGTGAGCCGGGCCCGTTCGACATCCGAGCGCGTCAGCCCGAGATCGGCAAGCCGCGCGTCGTCGAGATCGGCGATCTGTTGAAAGGCCTTCCAACCGTTCAGGACATTGACGAAGCGGACCAGGGCGGAACCCAGCATCCCGGCGTTGCGCGAGGCGGCATCCCGCATCGTCGTCGCCTGCGGGAAGGGCATATGAGCCATCGACATGATCGGTCTCCTGAAACATCCAGGCTTCTGCCTGATCGATGTGGCCATTGTCCGCTTCCGGGCTCCGGGAAGCCTGCCGGCTTTCGCCATCGCGCCTGTCGCTTTTTGACATTCAGCGAAGGGAGGTCGGATGCCTGAGAGACATCCGGAGATTCCTCCGGGCTTCCTGGGGAGCGTGCGCAGGACGGTCGCGGGCGGGCGCATCCACATCGACCATTGCCATGCCGAAATGGAGTTCGATCTCATCTTGCGGGGATCCGGTCGCTACCTTGTGGGTGACCAGATGCTGGAATTGCGGCCGGGCACCCTCGTGTGGCTGGTCCCGGACGTCCGGCATCGCCTCGTTCGGGCGCCCAATCTGGAAATGTGGGTGGTGAGCCTGACAGCCCAGCTCGCGCCTGCGGAATGGACGGCACAGGTCGAAGCTCAACCCACTTATGTTCTGGACGGCGATCAATTGATCGACCTTGATCGTCTCCTCGGTCAGATCGCACAGGATTTCGATGATCCTCAAGCTTTCAATGCCGGCCTCGCCTATGCCATCGCGCGCGCCGTTCGCGCGTGCCGCGCGAGCCAGACTGCGATACTGCGATCGGTCCATCCCGCAGTCGCGCGCGCCCTGCTGGTCATTCGCGAACGGCCGGCGGGTATCTCATTGTCGGATGTGGCGCGGGAAGTCGGCGTGGCGGCGTCCTATCTCAGCCGCCTGCTGATCACCGATACCAACAGAAGCTTCGTCGAATGGCGCAATCGGGCGCGGCTGGAGCATTTCTTCAGGACCTACCGGGCCGGCTCAAATCTTCTCACCGCCTGCCTCGACGCCGGCTTCGGCAGCTACGAGCGTTTCCACGTGGTGTTCAAGGATATGGTCGGGTGTTCTCCCAGCGCGTGGGCCGCCAAGGGAGAAGGTGTGAGGGCGAATGTCGAGGCGCTGACCAGCGACGGCGCCTGGGAGTTCGGGCCTCCGGCGGCGGACAATCTTCTTGCCCAGCGCACCTGGGCGCGGCTGATCGTGCCCGAGCTAGCTCCGGTGGGAACCTGCCTGTCGGGACGCTTCCTCAGCCTGTTGCTCAAGGCATCCGGAACCGTGGAGATGCCCAGCCCCGACCTGCCGTGCTTCGAGTACTCGTGCCTGATCGAAGAGATGGCACAGTTCGGCGCGCAGCTCGAAGCACGTAATCTCGCGCTGGCGCGGGACTTTCGTGCGATGCTCGGAGCGCCGCACGACGTCTATGGAGTCTGCGCCGATATTCTTGAAGCCTTCGGCCTGTGCGCCGAAGATCTGGCCGATGTCGTCGCGGCCATCCTCGCGCTCTCCTGGACCATCGCCCACAAGGCCGGTGATCCTGGCCAGGAGCCGGTGCAGGCCCTTGCGCGCCAGTCACGTCAAGCCTTGTTCCAAGCTTTGTTCCGGGTGGGGACCGCGGACGATGTGCCCGGCGCCCGCGCGCTTCATGTCGCCCTGATCTGCCATTTCTTCGTGTTCTACCGCGCGATGGAGGCTGCCCGCGCGACCAGCGACGTGCGCATGCTGGAGCAGCTCAGTGGCGCCGTGCGTGGGTGGTGCGTGGCTGTCTTCGGCAATGACCTCGCCCGAACGGCGCTCGGCGCTTCCGGTCTTACGGAGACCTGACCTGTTGGCGCAGCGATGATCTTGGCCGAGCCGGGAGGCGCCATGACACCCAGGCGCCCAACATGAAGCCCACAACATCACGCTGATTTGGAGGGGCGGATCACCTTTTCTGGTGATGACCACGCGTTGTGCTGCCCTCTATCTCCGAGATCGGCCGCATCAGGCCGCTGTGAGCTCGGTTCCATTCTGGATCGGTAGGCGATCCGGAGAGCTTTCACACGTTGCACTTTTCGCGGATGGCGAGCGAGCGCGGAGGGGCGCGATCACCCCCTTTGATGTGATCACCGGCCGATCCGCATGCGGCTCTCACAACGTCACGAGGGTCGTCTCGACAACCGCGAGCCGACGCGACGGCGTCGCATGACAGGGATTGGAACGATGAAGCAGGTTTACGCCGGCGAACGGTGGCAGGCGCAGGGCGACGGGCTCCGTAACGAGGCCGGAACCGGGCCTGCACCTTTTTGCGGACGGCTCGATGCGGCTCGCGTTGTGCACCCCCAGCGCCGAACGCGATTGAAGCATGTTCGCGAGGCGTTGCTGCTCACCGTTGCTGTTCCCGGCCTTGCCGGGGTGATCGACCTCGCTTTTGCCATCGCTCCAGCGCAGGCGCAGTCCGTCTTCGCCACCGGCGACGCGACCCCGTCCGGCGCCACCTCTCCGACCTGGACGGTCTCCGGTGATCTTCATGTGGGCAATACTGGCACGGGCGCATTGACCCTTACGAATGGTGGTCAGGTCGCCAGTAATGCCATGGCAATCATCGGTGTGGGCGGGGACGCGGACGGCACCGTGACTGTCAGCGGCAACGGGTCGACCTGGAACCTCGGGACGTCCGGCAGCCTGACCGTGGGCGATTCCGGCACCGGTATTCTGACGATCGAGGATGGCGGGCAGGTGACTGGCGGTACGCAGACCTATGTCGGCTATATGCCCGGCTCCGTCGGCCAGGTCACCGTTACCGGGAGCGGCTCCACCTGGGACCTCGGGAGCAGCCTGTTCGTGCTGGGCAATGGCGGAACGGCCATGCTTTCCGTCGAAGACGGCGGCCTCGTGACGAGCGCCACGAGCTACATCGGCGCCAGCGGCGGCGGTTCCAGCCTGGTGACGGTGACTGGCAGCGGGTCGACCTGGACTCTCGGAAGCGAGGCTCTTTATGTGGCCTATGGGGGCGGTGGCGCGCTCACCGTCGACGAGGGTGGGCAGGTCACGACTGGAAGCGCGAACATTTCCGGGATGAAGGGTGTCTCGGGGACAATCACCGTTGCCGGAAGCGCTACGGAGGGGCAGGGTCGGTTGACCACCGGGCAGGTCATTGCAGGGCCGGGCACGGCGCAGCTCGTGTTCGACGGCGGGATTGTGCAGGCGAGCGGCGACCAGGCGGATTTCCTATCGGGCTTTCAGGCCGGCGACATCCTTGTGCAGAGTGGCGGTGCCTTCATCGACACCAACGGCTTCGACATCGGCATCAGCGCGATGGTCAAGGACGATCCCGGCCTGCCGCTGGGCTCCGGCGGGCTGACGAAGCTGGGCGCGGGAACGCTGACCCTCACCGGCATGAATACCTATAGCGGCCTCACCACGGTCGCGGCCGGGACGCTGATCGTCGGGCTCGATGGTCGGGGCTTCGTGGCCGGAGCTGTCTCTGTGTCTTCCGGTGCGCAACTGGGCGGCTCGGGATCGATCGGAGGCCTCGTGACGATCGCCAGCGGCGGCACACTGGCCCCGGGCAACGGCGTGGGCACGTTGAGCGTCAACGGTCTGGCTCTGAATGCGGCCTCGATCCTGGATTTTGAACTCGCGACGCCGGGCGTGACGGGTGCGGGGGTGAACGATCTCGTCGAGGTGAGCAATGCGCTTACCCTGGACGGACAACTTCACATCGACGCCCTCAGCGGCTTCGGCGTCGGTAGCTACACGCTGTTCCAGTATGCCTCGCTGACGGCGGACAGCGAGCTTCTGGTGGCCAGCGGCCCGGCCGGCTACAACTACACGGTCGATCTCTCGACCAGCGGTGAGGTCAACCTCGTCGTCAGCCAGGACGGATTGCAGTTCTGGAACGGGGAGACCACCACGGCGGACGGCGTGGTGCATGGCGGCACCAGCACGTGGGATGCCTCCTCCACCAACTGGACCGACCCGTTCGGGGCAACGAGCGCCACATGGGGGGCGCTGACGGCGGTTTTTTCCGGAGCCACGAGCACCGTGACGGTCGCCGAGGACGTGTCCGTCGCCGGGCTGCAGTTCGGCACGGATGGCTACGTGCTGAATGGTCCCGGCGCCATTCAGCTCACCGGCTCTTCCAGCGCCATTCTGGTCGATGCGGGCCTCACGGCGACCGTCAATGCCGAGCTGACCGGGGACGCGCGTCTCGACAAGACCGGCACTGGCACCCTGGTTCTGGGTGGCACAAACACCTATTCCGGCGGAACGCGGCTGCTGGCCGGCACCCTTGAGGTGTCCGTGGATGCCAATCTCGGCGTGGCATCCGGCGGGCTGACTTTTTACGGCGGGACGCTGGCCACCACCACGAGCTTCGCCACGGCCCGGGACGTCAGCCTGGCCGGCACCGGAACGTTCGACGTCGCCGATGGCACGGCTCTGGCCTTGACCGGCACCATCACCGGTGCCGGCGGGCTGGTGAAGCAGGGGGCCGGAACGCTGGTGCTCTCGGGCGCCAACGATTATGCGGGTGGCACCACCTTCGGCGCCGGTCGGGCGGAGGTGTCGGCAGACACCAATCTCGGCGCCGCGTCTGGTGGGCTGACCTTTGCCGGCGGCACGCTGGCGACGACCGCGAGCTTCACCTCGGCGCGGAACGTGGAGGTGGAGACGCTCGGCAGCCTCGACGTTGCGGGCAACAGCGCACTCGAACTCTCGGGCTCGATCTCCGGCGAGGGAACGCTGGCTAAGCAGGGGACGGGCGCGCTGGTGCTGTCAGGCCGCTCCACCGTTGACTGGGACATTCAGGAGGGCAGCCTTGCGGCACAGGCAACGGCCTTCGCCGGCGACGTGGCGATCGGCAGCGACGCGATCCTCCTTTTGAATGCCGGCACGGCGGCAAGCTATGCCGGCACGCTGACGGGGGAGGGCACCTTCGCCAAGACCGGTACCGGGTCCCTCAATTATACGGGGGATGGCGCGGGATTCTCCGGGCTGACACAGGTGGAGGCCGGCCGCCTGGCGGTGAATGGCACGCTGGGTGGCGCGGTGTCGGTCCTCTCCGGCGCCACGCTGGGCGGCAACGGCACGGTGGGGTCCGTGACGCTGGCCGACGGAGCCGTCATCGCGCCGGGCAATTCGACCGGCACGCTGAACGTGGCCGGCGACATCGTCTTCGCCGCCGGCTCCACCTATGAGGTCGAACTCGCTGGCGATGGAGCGAGCGACCTGATCCAAGTCAGCGGCCAGGCGGCTCTCAACGGGGCAAGCCTGACGCTGGCCGCGCTTGATCCGACGGTCAGCTATCAGAATGGCCGGAGCGCCATCATCCTCACGGCTGTGGGCGGCGTCGAAGGTAGCTTCGGGGCCATCGAGACGGGCTCGGTCTTTCTCGCCGCAGGAACCTCGGAAGAGGATGGCGCTGTCACCCTGACCATCGAACTCGCGAATGGGAGCGGTGGGGCCGCGCCGTCGGTGTTCAACTCCGTGGCGTGGACGGCGAACCAGTCTGCCACCGCCTCCGCCCTGGACACGCTGGCCCAGTCCGGGGCGCCCCTGGCCCTATACAATGCCCTTCTGTTCCTGCCGTCGGCGCAGGAGGCTCGCGCGGCCTTCGGGCAGTTGTCGGGCGAAGTGCATGCGTCCGCCCAGAGCATGTTCATGGAACAGAGCAGCCTGATCCGCGCGGCGCTGATCGACCGTCTGCGCGCCGCCCAGGGCGCTGTCGGCGCGTCGGCCGCCGGCTCGGTGAGCGTGGTCGAGACCTCATCCGGTGGCCTCGCTTATGCGGCGCCATCGTCTGCCCAGACGGCGGCGGATCTCAGCATGCCGGTGAAGGGGTCACACGCGCCCGTCGAGCGCTTCGCCCTTTGGACCACCGGGTTTGGCAACTGGGGCCGTTTCGATGGCACCGGCAACGCTGCCGGGCTCTCGGATTCCACCGGCGGCTTCCTGATCGGCGCCGATGCCATCATTGGTGACGGATGGCGGCTCGGGCTGGCCGGCGGCTACAGCACCACCAACTTTTCGGTGGCTGATCGCAGTTCCTCCGGCAGCAGCGACAATTGGCACGTCGGTCTTTACGGCGGCAAGACATGGGGCGCGCTCGCCCTGCGCACGGGTCTTGCCTATACGTGGCAGGACATCTCGACCGCGCGTTCGGTTGCCTTCTCCGGTTTTGCCGACAGCCTCTCTGCCGATTACGATGCCGGCACGTTCCAGACCTTCGGCGAGCTCGGCTGGCGCATCGACACGGCTTATGCGTCCTTCGAGCCCTATGCGAACCTCGCTTATGTCAATCTCGACACCGGTTCCTATCTTGAGCAGGGCGGGGCGGCGGCCCTGTCCTCCGGCGGCACCGGTATGGACACCACCTTCTCGATGCTGGGCTTGAGGGCATCGAGGCAGGTTACGGTTGGCAGCCTGGATACCATCCTGCGCGGAGCGATCGGCTGGCGTCATGCTTTCGGCGATATCACCCCGACCGTGACGCAGGCCTTCCTGAGCTCCGACGCCTTCACGGTGGCCGGCGTTCCCGTCGCGGAGAACGCTGCCATCCTGGAGGCTGGGCTGGATCTCAAGGTCGGCACCGGAACCACGCTGGGCGCCGCCTATACGGGCCAGTTCGGCGACGGGGTCATGGAGAATGGATTCAATGCAAATCTGAAGGTGCAATTTTAGACCGGCGATCCGACCATCATCGGCCTTTCCTGAAAGGCCGAGCCATTGCACAATTGAAGCGGCTCTTCCCGAAGGGGCCCCCTGTGCTCGGAAGGCAGCGCGCGCCCGGCATGTGCCTCCTACGGGCACGGTGCCCTGCGACATGAAGGAGCTGAACGGCGTCGTCCCGGAGCTTTTGCCTGAAACGCGCGAGGCCCCGCTGAAAGGGCCGATCCATCTGGCATTCTCCTTTGACGCGGATGTCGGTTGCCTTGGCGCGCCATTGACGAGCGCGGAGATTTTGCGCAGCGGGCTGAAGCCGCGTGGATGGATCGTGGGCGAGCGCAGCACTATGCAGCCCATCGTCACGCACATGGTGTTGTCCTGGTGGCGATCGCACCCAAAATGCTTACCGTAGCGTGAGGGCGGCCGTTCCCCGCATGGCTCGCATAGGGGCAGAGCGTAGGCCGAGCGGCGTGGCACCGCTTGGGTCCGAGCCGTGGCTCGGCCGATCGCCCGCACCGGTTCGTGATGTCGGTCGCTCAATGCAGAACAGCCCCGTCTGGGCATCAGTGTCGTCGCAGGTGAGGTGGTGGCAAATGCCGAATTGGCGTCATGTGCTCGGGCCGATGTTGCGTCCCGTCGGCCGCATCCACCCCATCAATTCAGCTCGTGGGAGGGGCATCCGCCTATCAGTTCAGATGTTGGAAAGGGCCTGCCCACGAATCGGATCAGCCGATAGGCTATATGCACCTCTCCGAGAACGCACCTTGCGTCTCGCACCTGAACCAAGATGTCCCCCCATGACCCCACCCAAGTCGCCAAGTGGCACCATCGAGGAGTTGGTTCTGAATTTTGCCCAGGAACACCCGGAGCTGGGGCAGTTTTCGGTGGCATCCGAACTCGGCAAGCTCGGGCATCGCGTGTCGCCGTCCACCGTGCGCAATATCTGGAAGCGGAACGGGCTGGAGACTGGCTACCAGCGTCTGATGGCGAAATCGAAGGCCCTCGGCGGCAAGGCGCAGGCGGTGTTGTCCACCGAGGAGCAGGCGCTGCTGAAGCGCGAGCGCCGCAACAGGAAGCTGGTCGCCGAGGCCCGCAACAGCGATGAGAACCCCGCCATGGTCCGGCGTGAGCGCATCCTGCTGGCGGCGGCGCAGGTGTTCGCGCGGAAGGGCTATGCGCACGCCTCGCTGAAGGAGGTCTGCGCGGCTGCCGGAATCCAGCCAGCATCCCTGTATTATCACTTCAAATCGAAGGAGGATCTGTTCGCCACGGTCCACCAGCTGGGCATCAAGCGCGTGATCGAGGCCATGGACGAAACGGCCGCCCGCTATGACGACCCCTGGCGGCGCCTGGAGGAAACCTGTGCGGCAGCGGTGCGCTTTCAGCTCGATCGCAGCGAACTGGCGGTGGTTGTTCGCGTGGATACGGGCGCGCAGCTCCATGCCAAGCTGCAGAAGAAGATCGATGCCGACCGCGCGGCCTATGAAGAGCGCTTCCGCCGCCAGATCGATCAGCTCCCGCTTCACCCGGAGGCGGACCGGACCCTGCTCCGCCTCGCTTTGCTGGGCGCCTTGAACTGGACCTCGGTCTGGTACCAGAAGGGCCGCCTCACGCCCGAAGAGATCGGCCGTGAGCTGATCCGCATCATCTTCGGCTACGGCCACCAGCGCGAGCCGAAGCCCGCGCCCGGATAACGCCGCCGCGACGGGCTCAAACGGTCAGGTAGGTCCGCCGGATCTCTTCGTTCTCGCCCAGTTCCGCCATGGTCCCATGGAAACGGATCTGCCCCTTTTCAAGGACATAGGCGCGATCGGACACCAATTCGGCGAAGTGCATGTTCTGCTCGGAGAGCAGGATCGAGACGCCCTGCGCCTTGAGTTCGAGGATCATGTGGATCATCTGCTCGACGATCACCGGGGCGACGCCCTCGGAGGGCTCATCCAAGAGAACCAGATACGGATTGCCCATGAGGGTGCGGGCGACGGTGAGCATCTGCTGCTCGCCGCCGCTCATGCGGCCGCCCAGCCGCCGGGGCATCTCACCCAGGTTCGGGAACAGGGCGAACAGGCGTTCGGCGGTCCATCGGGGCGCGTCTGCGCCATCCGGCCAGGTGCGGGGCGGCTGGCGTCCCACCTCCAGATTTTCCATCACCGTCAGGTCGCTGAAGATGCGGCGATCCTCGGGCACGATGCCGAGGCCGAGCCGCGACACCTGATAGGGCTGCGCCGTTGAAATATCGTGCCCGAAAAAGCGGATGGCGCCGCTGCGCTTCGCCAGCATGCCCATCAGCGCCTTAAGGGTGGTGGACTTGCCGGCGCCATTGCGTCCCATCAGGGCGACCAACTCACCACGCCGGACTTCGATGTCCACGTCGTAGAGGATCTGCGCGGCACCGTACCAGGCGCAAAGGCCCTTGGCCTCGAGGAGAGTTTCGGCAGTGTCGTTCACGTGCATGGCTTTCCGTAAATGACCGGTGCGGGCGGCGCGCCGGTCGGTTCGATGGCGGGGAGGGGCGGCGGACGGCGCGTGTCAGCGGCCCGGCTTCTCGAACGTCTTTCCGGTGCCGAAATAGACCTCCTGCACCTTGGGATGGTCGCGGATCTCAAGCGGGCGGCCTTCGGCGATCAGCCGGCCGCGGGCGAGCACGATCATGCGATCGGCATAGGCGAACACCACGTCCATGGAATGCTCGGTGAACAGCACTGCCATGCCCCGCTCCACCACCAGCTGCTTGGTCAGGGCCATCAGCGCATTGCGCTCGCCGGGCGCCATGCCGGCGGTGGGCTCGTCCATCAGCAGCAGCTTGGGGGCATTGGCCATCGCGATGGCGAGTTCCACCCGCTTCACATCGCCATAGGCGAGCACGCTGCAGGGGCGATCGGCCTGCGCCTTCATGCCGACACGATCCAGCAGTGCCAGGGCCTCGTCTCGCTCTTCATCGGCGGCCGGCCGCCACATGGCAAACAGCCTGCGCCGCTGCGACAGCAACGCCATCTGGACGTTCTCGACCACGGTCAACGAGCTGAACGTTTCCGCGATCTGGAAGGTGCGGCTCACGCCCAGCCGCCAGATCTCGCGCGGCTTGCGCCCCACCAGCTCGACGCCGTCGAGACGGATCGAGCCGGAATCGGCCTTCAGCTGTCCGTTGATCATGTTGAATGTGGTGGATTTACCAGCTCCGTTGGGGCCGATGAGGGCGAGCAGCTCGCCGCTCCTCAGCTCGAACGAGATGCCGGCCACCGCATCCACGCCGCCGAACGACTTGCCGAGGCCCGTCACTGTCAAAGCGCTCATCGCTCCGTCTCCCCATTGGCGGCGGCGGCCTGCATTGGATGTTGCGCCAGTTCGTCCGCGACCATGTCATCGCGACGGCCGCGCCACCGATCGGCGATCTCCTTGACCGCGCCGGCTATGCCCTGTGGGAAGGCCAGCACCAGCAGCAGGATGATGGCGCCAAGCATGGCCCGCCAATAATCGGTGTTGCGGGCCACCGCATCGTGGAGCCAGGAGAAGGTGAAGGCGCCGACCACCGGCCCCGCCAGGGTCTGAATGCCGCCCAGCAGCACCATGACCAGTCCGTCGACGGATCGGCCCACGCCCAGAGCCTCTGGCGAGATGCTCCCCTTGGAGAAGGCGAACAGCGCGCCCGCAACACCGCCGACGAGCCCGGCCAGCACGAAGCCCATCCATTGCTGGAGCTTCACGTCGATGCCGATGGCGTCGGCGCGCACGGCGGAATCCCGGCACGCGCGCAGGGTGTAACCGAAGGGCGAGAACAGGACCCGCCGCAGCCACCAGACGCCAAGAGCGGTGATAAGGAGCGTCAGCCAGTAGTAATTCTGCTTAGCGGCCAGCCATTGGGGCGGCCAGATCCCGGTCAGCCCGTTGCTGCCACCGGTCAAGCTGTCCCACTGGTAGACGATCGCCCAGGTGATCTGCGCGAAGGCGAGGGTGAGCATGGCGAGATAGGTGCCGGAGAGGCGAACGGCGAACCAGCCGAACACCAGGGCTCCAAGCCCCGCCACCAGCGGCGCCAGCACCAGCGCCACCTCCATGGGCAGCCCGCCCGCGCGGACCAGCAAGGCGGCGCCGTAGGCGCCAAGCCCGAAATAGGCGGCGTGGCCGAAGGAGTGCAGGCCGGCCGGACCCATGATGAAATGGAGGCTGGCGGCGAAAAGCGCGGCGATCAGCAGATCGATCAGCAGCACCGTGGTGTAGGGGGAGTCGGGTGTCAGAACCGGCAGCAGCGCCAGGGCCACGACCGCGGCTGCTGCCGCGGCCGCATAGCCAGGGCCGGACCGCCGCAGGGGCTCCTCCTGCATACCGAGATAGCGGCTCGGTGCCTGCGGCCGGCCCATGAGGCCCCACGGGCGCCAGACCAGAACCCCGGCCATCACCACGAACTCCACCACCAAGGTGAGCTTCGCGAAGGAGAACGAAAAGCCGCCGATGTTCACCACGCCGAGCCAGATGCACAGCGACTTGATCTCGCTGATCAGCAGGGCCGCTACATAGGCGCCGGGCAGGGAGCCGAGGCCGCCGACCACCACCACCACGAAAGCGGAGCTGATGGTGTTGATGTCCAGTTCCAGGGTGGCCGGCTCCCGCGGAAGCTGCAGGGCGCCGCCCAGCCCCGCCAGCAGGGAGCCGATGGCGAACACTGCAGTGAAGAGCCAGGCCTGATTGATGCTGAGCGCACTCACCATCTCCCGGTCCTGGGTCGCTGCGCGCACCAGGGTTCCAAAGCGGGTCCGCGCCAGCAGAAGCCACACCGCGCCGAGAACCAGCGGTCCGATGATGATCAGGAACAGATCATAGCTTGGGAAGCTGCGCCCCAGAATCTCCACGGCCCCGCTCAGACCCGGAGCGCGTGGACCCAGCAGTTCGTCGGGTCCCCAAAGGTAGAGAACCGCGTCCTTGATGATGAGAACCAGCGCGAAGGTGGCCAGGAGCTGGAACAGCTCGGGCGCTTTGTAGATCCGTCGCAGCAGCACGATCTCGATGCTGGCGCCGACGGCGGCCACCGCAATGGCCGCGACCGGCAGCGCCAGCCAGAAGCCGATGCCGCCCCAGCCCACGCCGGCGAGCAGCTCCGCCAGGCTGTAGGCGACATATATTCCAACCATGAAGAACGAGCCGTGCGCGAAATTGACAATCCGCGTCACGCCAAAAATGAGCGATAGCCCCGCCGCCACCAGGAATAATGACGAGGCGGATGCAAGCCCGTTCAGAAGCTGGACGATCAAACCGGAAAAGCTCATCTTCCATTGTTCTTTCTCAGCTGCTCTCCTTCCGGGTGAAAAGCATCAACCGGGCGAGAGCCTGTCATTTCAAGAGATGTTTTGAGGGGCGGAGCACGGCCAGCGGCGCGGCGCCGGGCGTGCTCCGAGGGATGGCGGGGCGCTATTGGGCCGCGCGGGACTTCTCAATCTGGTCGGCGGGCGGCTGAAACTTCGGATCGGCGCCGCTGAGATAGCGGTAGTCCACCATCTCGCCCCTGCCATCCACGTTACGGGTCTGGCCGACAAAGGCCCCCATGGTGGACTGATGATCTTGCGGCCGGAAGCTGATCTTGCCGAGCGGCATCTCCACCTCCAGGCCTTCAAACGCATCCACCAGCTTTTCGGAATCCGTGCTCTTGGCCTTCGCGAGGCCGGCCGCGGCGGATTTGATCATGGTGTAGCCCACCAGGGAGCCGAGGCGCGGGTAGTCCTTAAACTTTGACTCATAGGCATCGAGAAATGCCTTATGGGCGGGCGTATCGATGCCGGCGTAGGGGTAGCCGGTGACGATCCAGCCATTGGGCGCCTCGCCCTTCAGGGGATCGAGATATTCCGGCTCGCCGGTGAGAATGCTCACAACGGCGCGGTCCTTGAACAGGCCACGGGTGTTGCCTTCGCGCACGAATTTTGACAGATCGGCGCCGAACAGCATGTTGACGATGGCGTCCGGCTGGGCATCCGCCAGCGCCTGGACCACGCTGCCCGCGTCGACCTTGCCGAGCGGGGTGGCCTGTTCGGCCACGAATTCCACATCAGGCTGGGCCGCCTTCAGCAGCGTCTTGAACGCGGCCGCCGCCGATTGCCCGTATTCGTAGTTGGGATACACGACCGCCCAGCGCTTCTTGTTGAGCTTTGCCGCATCCGGCACCAGCATCGAGGCCTGCGTGTAGGTTCCGGGCCGCAGGCGGAAGGTGTAGCGATTTCCGCCCTGCCAGGTGAGGCGATCGGTGAGCGGTTCGCCGGCCAGATAAACCACCTTCTTCTGCTTGGCGAAGTCCGACACCGCAAGGCCGGTATTGGACAGGAAGCCGCCGACCAGCATCTGCACCTTCTCGCGAGACACAAGCTCTTCGGCCTGCCGTACGGCATCGCCCGGATTGGCGTTGTCGTCGCGGATGACGAGCTCGATCCTGCGTCCGTCGACGCCGCCGGCGGCGTTGATCTCCTCAACCGCCAGCTCCATGCCCTTCCGGTAGGGCTCGAGGAAGGCCGGTTGCGCCTTATAGCTGTTGATCTCGCCGATCTTCAGCGGCTCTTGGCCCTGGGCCGTGGCGGCGGCAAACACGGTGCAGCCAGCGAGCAGAGCCGCCCTCATAATGCACTGAAATGACATTATAATTGTCCTTCTGGATGGATTTTTATGTGGCCGCCTCAGGTCCTCAATGACGCCTGAGTTGCCTTGACCGAAGGCCGGCGATATGCAAGATAACTTGTCGAACATGAATTCGACAAGGTAATTTTGTCGCCGGACATGCGGCCTCCGTCAAGACCCCCTTGCAGCCTCCATCGCCCGCCCCGGAGGCGGCGGCTCTGCGGTCACGCGGGCGGCGTGGCAGCGATGTCGGCGGTGGAAATCGGGCGGTTATGGAATTGGGGAAGAAAATAAAAGTATGAAAAAAACATCCATAAAGCTGATGGAAATGGCTGATGACGCTCCATTTTCCATGCCGCGACGCATCGGTTTCGGTGAAGCGGATGCTGCGAGAATCGTGTATACAGTTCGATTTTTCGACTATGCGATCGATGCGATCGATGCGTGGTTTGATTCCATCGCGGGTGCAAGCTTTTACGTACTAAATACAGAGTACGATATCAGTTGCCCCTTCGTTCATGCTGAGCTGGATTTCCAGGCCCCGCTCCGACCGGGGGATGATCTGGTCACGCAAGTCTTCGTTGAGCGCCTCGGCCGTTCGTCACTGACCTTCCGGGTGCGGGGGATGCTGCGCGCGGGGCGGCCATGCTTCTCCGGGCGCTTCACTGTGAGCTTCATCGCGCCCAGCCTCATGAAGGCCATGCCGGTGCCGGCGGAGATCGCGGCGCGGGTGGAGCTCTACCAGGCGCGGTGCGCGGCTTGGTCTTTGGCTCAGGCAGAGGTGGGCGCCGAAGGGCGCGAGGTTGCGCAAGGGCCTGCTCGGGGAGCCTGAACACGCTTATGCGGGCTCGAATTTGCGATGGCAGAAATTGGATTGGATCGGAAAATGGCGTCTGTTCAAGGCTATGATGTCGAAGTCGTGGAAGGTGTGCGCCGGTTTGTCGAACGGGAAGTCCTTGGCAAAGCTCAGGCGCTGGAAGCGGACGAGGCCTATCCCAGCCACGTCGTGAAGGGGCTGGCGGATCTCGGCCTGTTCGGCATTTGTGTGCCGCAGGCCTATGGCGGGCTGGAATTGGACATCCCCACCTATGCCAAGCTCATGGAGGAGCTCGGCTATGGCTGGACGACGCTGAACTGCTTCATCAACGGCCACTGCTCCGCTTCCTCCATCCTCGCCAAGTACGGCACCGAGGCCCAGCGCGCGTCGCTGCTGCCGCGCATGGCCACCGGCGAACTGCGCGTCGCCATTGCGTTGACGGAGCCGTCGGGCGGCTCGGACCTGCAGGCCATCCGCACCAGTGCGACGCGCCAGCCGGACGGCAGCTATCGCCTGCGCGGCAACAAGATCTTCATCACCAATGGCGAGCGGGCCGGTGCCGTGGTGGTCCTCACCCGCACCGGCAGCGGCAAGTCCGCATTCAGCCTGTTCGTCATCGAGAAGGGGCGCGCGGGCTTCAGCGTCGGCGCGCATGCGCGCACCATGGCCCACCGCCACGTGGATGTGACGGAGCTGAACTTCGATGATGTGATCGTTTCCGCCGATGATCTCGTGGGTGGGGTGGAAGGGTCGGGACTGGCCCAGATGCTGGATGCACTGGAAACGGGCCGCATCGCCATGGCGGCGAGCGCGGTCGGGCTCGCGCGCTCGGCGCTGAAGGCGTCCGTGGATTATGCGGCCGAGCGCTCCAGCTTCGGCCAGCCCATTGGCCAGCATCAGGCCATTCAGGGCCTGCTGGCGGACATGGCGGCCAAGACGGCGGCCGCCCGCGCGCTGGTGCATGAGGCGGCCCAGTTCAAGGCACAGGGTCAGCGCTCCGACATGATGGCGGGCATGGCCAAGCTGTTCGCGGGTGAGGTGTGTGCCGAAGTGGCGCTGAACTGTGTGCGCATTCACGGCGGCTCTGGCTTCGTCTCGGACTTTCCCGCCGAGCGCTATTATCGCGAAGCGCCGTATTTCAGTCTCACCGAAGGGTCGAACGAGATCCAGAGGACGGTCATCGCCCGTCGCCTTCTCAAGGGCGATGCGCAGGCCATCGGCTTGTGAGGGGGCTGAGATGGAGATGCTCAACATGCCGGCTGAAGAAACGGCCCTGACCCGCATCGACGCGAATGCGGCCCGCAATCCTTCCCATCCGGCGATCCTCTTCGATGATCAGGTCATCACCTATGGGGAACTGGCGGCGGCCTCCAGGCGCATGGCCCATGCCCTCATGAACCGGGGTGTAAAGCCCGGCGATCATGTGTGCCTGTTGGCACCCAACAGCCCGGACTATTACGTGGTCTATCTGGCGACCCTGCGCTGCGGGGCGACCTTCTTTCCGATCAACACGGAGCTGTCGGTCGAGGAGGTCGCCTATATTATCGCCAATTCTCGACCGGTCTTGATGCTGACGGCTGAAGCGCTGCAGGCGAAGGTCGAGGCCGCGCGGGCGGCGGGTGTTCGGATCGGTGCCGACCTGTCCCTGGAGACGCTGACCGGGGAGGCCGATGGGCAGCCGGTGGAGGGCCCCTTTCCGGTTCGCGGACCGGCTGACGTGGCCGTGGTCATCCACACCTCCGGCACGACGGCGCAGCCGAAGGGTGTCGTCGCCACGGATCAGATGGAGGTGCTCTCCGCTTCGGCCTTGCAAGAGCGCTGGGCCATCACGCCCGGTGACATCTCGGTCTGCGCCTTGCCGCTGTCCTACACGTTCGGCCTGTTCTCAGCCTCGTTCGTGGCACTCTCGGCGGGGGCGACCATCCTGCTTTTCCCCAAGTTCAACCCGGTCCGCGTGCTGGAGGGCATTGTCCGCCATCGTGCCACCTACATGGTCGGCGTGCCCACCATGTATGCCATGATGCTGGAACACGTCCGCCAGACGGGCCGGCGCTATGATCTTGCCTCGGTGCGCATGATGGCGGCGTCGGGCGCGCCGATCACGCCGCAGACGAAGGAAGATTTCCATGCCGCTCTGGGCGTGCGCCTGCGTGATTACTATGCGCTGTCCGAGTGCACGCCGATTTTCTCGTTCGATCTGTCCACCGAGCAGGGGATTCCGCCTTTGGGTTCTGTCGGCACCTTGGTTCCGGGTGCCGAAGTCAAGATCATCGACGATCATGGCGCGCCGGCCGCGCCCGGCGTTGCCGGCGAACTCCTGGTTCGCTCGGAGCGGCTGATGCCGGGCTATTATGAGGACCCCGAGCGCACCGCCGCGGCCTTCGACGGCGCCTGGTTCCGGACCCGCGATTTCGCCTATAGCGATGCCGATGGACATTACTTCATCGTCGGGCGCGACCGTGATCAGGTCATATCGGGCGGCCACAAGATCGCGTCGACCGAGGTGGAAAGCCTGATCGCACGGCTGCCGCAGGTGGCCCAGGTGGCGGTCGTCGGCGCGCCCCATGAGGTTCTCGGGGAGCAGGTGAAGGCGGTCATCGTCCTCAAGCCCGGCCAGCAGCTGACGGCCGATGACGTGACCGGTTTCTGCGAACAGCACCTCGCGACCTACAAGATCCCGCGGCAGGTGGAGTTCCGCGCCGATCTGCCCATCAGTCCCGCGGGTAAGGTCCTGAAGCGCCAGTTGATTTGAGATGAGGCGCACACTGCAGCGTATCTCGCAGGGGGAGAACACACGATCATGAGTCTTGTTCAGGTGCGCAAGCGGTGCCTTGCGATTGAGACCATTTGGCACGATGGAGGACCGGTGGCCTCGACACCGTTGCGGCTGGCCGTCGCCACCGCCGTCGTTCAAAATCCCTATGCCGGCCGCTATGAGGAGGACATCACCCCCTTCATGGCAGCGCTGCGTCCGCTCGGCCGGGAGCTGGCGGACGAGCTCACCCAGCTCTGGGGCAAGGAGGCTGTGGAGGTTTATGGCAAGGCGGCCATCGTCGGCATTCATGGTGAGCTGGAGCACGGTGCCGTATGGCACGAAGCGGGAGGCTGGGCCATGCGGGAGGCCCTTGACCAGCCAAAAGCCATTGTTCCGTCGGTGAAAGCGGTGGCGAGCGCCGGCTATCGGATGATGATGCCGCTCCACTACATTCACGCTGCTTATGTGCGAAGTCACTTCAATGGCATTGAAGTGGGCCTCCAGGACGCACCGCGCCCCAACGAGATCCTGTTCGCCTTGGCCATGGGCACCGGCGGGCGCGTCCATTCCCGACTGGGCGGCCTGCAGAAGGAGGCGGTCAGCGTGCACGATGGCCAGCGTTGATCGAAGACCCCCGCCGGACCTGAGCGTATGGCTTCCCCGGCCACCGCTGAATGTTCTGGTTCGAATTTAAAGTGCCGTGGGTTCGTTGACATCATACGAAATTGCCGGCCTCGGTGGCCTGATGGTCCGGGGTTCCAGACCGCTGTTTGGCTGGCGCCGAACAACTGTAGTGGTTGACGCAGTGATGATCAAAAGTACATGCGCCTGCATCCACCAATATCGTTGGCGGGATGAAGAAGAGGGAAGGGCGGCGCTGATGGTCGCTGTATGTTGCGCTCCGGGGATCAACAGACGGCTATCGCCCGCGGTCCGGTAACGATCGACTATGTGAGGACCATTGAGCTTATGGCCCGACATGTTGCCCCCGCGTTGTGGCTGTGCTCGGAGAGATCGAGGCTCCTTGTAGAAACTGGACCAGCGCGGCTTTCCGGGAGCCTCGGTCGATTGCATAGGCGGTCTGTTTGAACTCAATCCCGTCGAGCAGCCCCTGAATGTAACCAGAGATGGTATCTGCTGCCATGATCAGGGCGGTGTCGAGCGTATGGATATAGTTGCTAGTGACCGACCCCTTCGCATGGCCGACCAGAGCGGCGATGGTGACCTCGGTGAAACCCAAATCGTTCGCGACGCTGGCGAAGCTGTGGCGCAGGATGTGAGGGGTGACATCGGCCAAGGGCGAGTTGGCGAAGATCTTCCTCCAGTGATTGGGAAAGCTGCCGAACGCGCTCTCGCCGCCCCGGCCCGGGAAGACGTGCTCTCCGATCGCGTCCTTCCGGCGCCTCTCTAGATATTCCACCACGGGTAACCCAATGGGTCGGACGGAGCTTCCCTCCTTGCTATCCTTCAGGCGCAGGCAACTGCAATCCGTATCGGCTTCATCCCATTGCAGCGTGACCATCTCCATGCGCCGACAGCCGGTGAGGGCGATCTGGCGGATGATCTCGACCGACATCCGGTAGCTCTCGTTCTCGGCTGCGGCCTTGAGAAGGTCGCCGAGGACGCGATATTCGGCTTCGCTCAGCCGCCGGGCGCGGACATTGTCCTTCGGCCGCCGCACGCCGTGTGCCGGGTTCGTTTCGATAACCCCGGCTTCGACCGCATAGGTGAGGATGCCGCCGAGCAGACCGATTGTCCGCGTGGCTGTGCCGGCGCCGCCTCTCACGATGGACTTGCCGCGCAGGTTCTTCGTCATGACGGTGATACGCGTCTTCCCTGCCATGATGTCCTTCATGGCCTTCGTGATGTCGGCTTTCGTCAGGTCCCTGACGCGACGCGAGCCGAGGAGGGGAACGATATGACGGTGGATGCGGCCGAGATCGGAGGCGATCGTGCCCGGCTTCTTGGAGCGGCCACCCTTTCCGAGGATGAGACCCGCTTGCAGATCGGCAAGGTAGAGGTCACAGAGTTCCTTGACTGTGAGTGCTTTCCGATCGAGCAGCCGTTCTTCGGCCGGGTCGTCGCCTTGCGCGATCCGGCCCAATTGCGCCTTGGCTTCCTGGCGCGCGCGTTCCGGTGTCCACACTCCGTGCAGCCCGATCGTGAACCGGCGCGATCGGCCAGCCGACCGATACTGAAGGACGTAGCTTCGCCTTCCGGACGTGAAAACCCGGAGGCCAAAACCAGGGAGCTCATCGTCCCAGATCACGTAGTCCTTGGCGCCGGCTTCCGCGGCATCGACGGCCCTCTTGGTGAGCTTAGCCATGGAGATCCTCCGCCCCGGTCGCCCCGTTTCGCGTAAGCACCACGTAAGCAACGGGAAGAAAGTGGTAGCGAGGGGAAGCGTAGCCTGGGCTAGCGGGTGCCACAAATTCTTTTTCAACAACAGTATGATAGCGTATCATCTCGCGCTCCATCGTGATTTCGACGGAGCTACCAGTAATCCCTCCGAAGGCGGAGGCCACACGTTCGAATCGTGTCGGGTGCGCCATTTCAATTAAGGGTTGTATTGACATTTGGGTGGCAGGCGCCCGTTTTTGTCCTCGTGCTGGAAGCTGATTGGCACGCCTTGGCAGGGGCGTGGCGCGGCTCGTACCTGCATCCGAATCCCGTCTGCTCCAAAATTCGACAGGGTATGAGCCGCGCGGCTTGGCGCCCCTGGCTCCCACGGTCTCTTGCGTGCCACGCGGTCGGTAGATCCCCTATGCCTCGCGCGGTGATCAGGTCTTCCTTTACAAGCACCGGGACAGCTTCCGTCTTTTATCTGAACACTCTCTGTGACAGATGCGTCGTGCAAGGGAGGGCGCTATCCCGCCGCTCTGAATGACGGGCACAGCAACCGCAGCAGGGGCTCCCCTCTCCGCTTCCAACGGGATTGTACTTCAGGATTTGTCGAACCCTAACGATCGGGCCGAAGGGAGTAGCCCTGCTTGCAAGGGCAAAGGTGATCCAAAGCGGCTGTTCGTTCTGTCTGCTCACGGCCCGCGCGTACTCCGACAGCCGAGGTCGGAGTTTGGACTCCTCCCGGGTTGCCATATTTTTAGGTACTTAGTTCCCAATGCCGCGCTCTCGGTGTTCTGGGGATAGATTGGCAGTACAAGCCACAGGCGGTTTCAAACCTTCACTCAGCGCTTCGCCGTTGATGGGATTTTGCCGGCTCAAGCCATTTGCACCGTTTTGTCGGCACGCGCCGCTGCGATCGGGCGATGCTGGGCCCTCAAATGCTAGGTGTTTAGTCCCGGCATTTGGTGGATTGGATTGAGCGTGAATCGTTCTGGCTCTGAGGTCCATCGTTTGCAGATGAATTCGTAGGGCGTGAGGCCTTTCAGGGTCTTGAGGCGACGGGCAAAGTTGTAGGCGGCGACGAAGCTTTCGAGGTGGGCTCGGAGCTGGTCGTGGCCGTCATAGTGGAAGCGCTTGACGGTCGCCTCCTTGATCGTGCGGGACAGAAGCTCGACCTGCCCGTTGGTCCAGGGATGCCTGGGCTTCGTCAGCCGGTGTTCGATCCCGTGGGCCTGGCAGGCGCGATCAAAGGGATGCCCGCGCCACATGGCGGTCGGACCGGAACGGTTCTTCGGCAGGTCGGCGAACTGGATGCCGTTGTCGGTCAGAACGATCGCGATCCTGTAGGGAACGGCAGCCACCAGCGCATCAAGGAAAGCGCGTGCCGTCGCCGTGGTGGCCTTGTCGACGAGTCGGGCAAAGGCGAACTTCGAGGTGCGGTCGATGCCGACATACAGATGCAATTGACCTTCCGCCGTCTGCACCTCGGCGATGTCGATGTGAGCTGCTGCCGGTTTCGTGGACACGAAGATAAGATCGTGACCAAGGACCTGGAGAGAGGATATGACGAGGCGGAAATTCAGCCGCGAGTTCAAAGTCGAGGCCGTCAGGCTGGTGACGGATCGGGGTGTCTCGGTAGCGCAGGCGGCCCGTGACCTTGATGTGGCGGAGAGCGTGCTGCGCCGCTGGATGCGGGAGCTGACCGCGACCCCGGCGACAGCGTTTCCTGGGAACGGGCAGATGCGGGCCGACCTGGCCGAGATTGCAGCCTTGAAGAAAGAGGTCGCGCGGCTGCGTGCGGAGGGTGACATCCTCAAGAAGGCCGCGGCTTTTTTCGCGCGCGAGGCGATATGAGGTTCGTCTTCATCGCCAAACACCGCCACATCTGGCCGGTCAGCTGGCTCTGCAAGGTCCTGGAGGTCTCGCGCTCAGGCTTCCATGCCTGGTTCAATCGCCCGACCAGAGCCCGCGAGATCCATGACGCGAAGCTCGTCATGGCGATCGAAACAAGCTTCAGGGCCAGCGACCGGACCTACGGCGCGCGCCGTGTCTGGCGCGATGTTCTGGAAGAGGGGCTGGCCTGCGGGCTGCACCGGATCGAACGGCTGATGCGGGTCAATGCCATGAGGGCGCGGCCCAGGCGCCGTGGCAAGCCGAAGGATGACGGCGAACGCGCGGTCATCGCCGATAACATTCTCGACCGCGACTTCCAGGCCGACCGGCCAAACCTGAAGTGGTTGGCTGACTTCACCTATATCTGGACCGCGGACGGCTGGCTTTACGTCGCTGCCGTCCTCGACCTGTTTTCCCGGCGTGTCGTTGGCTGGTCCATGAAGGCCGAGCGGGATGCCTCCCTGGTCATGGATGCGCTGATGATGGCGGTCTGCGACGTGGCAAGGCCGACGCTCTGCTTCATCACTCGGACCAGGGATCGCAATACACAAGCGAGCAGTTCCAGCGGCTTCTGGCTGACAATGAGATCACTTGCTCGATGAGCCGTGCCGGGAATGTCTGGGACAACTCGGCAATGGAGAGCTTCTTCTCAACGCTGAAGACCGAACGCACAGCCCGCAAGCTCTATCGCACCCGCGACGAAGCCCGTGCCGATGTCTTCGATTACATCGAGCGCTTCTACAACCCGCGTCGGCGGCATTCGAAACTGGGGTACCTCAGCCCCATGGAGTTCGAAGCCCGCGCTATGCTAGCTTAACTCCCTGTCCACAAAATCGGCAGCAGCTCAATGAGCCATTATGAACGGAAATCGTTCTAGGTGCCCGAACCGAGGTGCAGGAGTTCCTAGTTCCCTTAGGCTAAGGTCGATGCATCAGGCATTTTTCGCCGAAATTGATGGCTATGCTGAGGTGTAATCGCTGCGGACTGCGTGGCCGAGGGGGGCGGGACGATCGGTTTGACGGCGTTCACCTATTTACCTGACGATTCGGTTATGTTTATCGCCATCTGAAAGACACGCGATGGGGCCGAAAGAGCGCCGAAGCTCCGTCCTGCCGGCCGTCGAAGAGGCTGCGATCGCTGCGCTCCAGGTCCAAGCTCCCCTGCCGCTGCATGATGTCTTCCTTGCCCTGAAGGACGTTATCCCGCATTTGACGGGCTTCTCGCTACATCGTTGCCTCCAGCGCAATGGCATCTCGCGCCTGCCGAAAGCGGATCGCGGTGAGCAGGCTAGATTTGGTTTGCTGCGGCCAACTCCCAGTAGAGCCTGCCCAAGGGCGTGAGGAACACTTGCTCCGATCGAGCTGCAGTCCAGTAGAGGTCATGGCCCACCTCGCAACGGACCAAGCCGGCGGTCTGGAGCCGCTTTAATGCCCTGAAGATTGAGACGTGCTCGGGAACCGCCACGTCGTTAAACGTTTCTTCATAGGACCGATCGAGCCGAAAGTCAGGCATCGGCGTGGCAAAATAGACCGGCAGCCTCCTAAGCTCCTCGTCTGGAACGGTCGGTCGGCAGAGGCGTACGGGTTCAAGTGTCGCCGCATGCGACTTGTAGATCGGGCGCTGGTCGAGGGCACCGAGGACAGCCTCGGCGTAGGCGTAGATTCCGGCGGTGGAAACACGGCCCCTGATGTCGGCGGCGCCACCCGATAGAGCCGCTAGCACCAGGCGGGTGAAGACGCCGTGGCCCGCCACTTCGTGGGCGCCCTGCCGTGGGCGCGCGGCGGCAAGGATGGTCACCCCCTCCCGTAGCCTGGCCTCGTTCTCAAAGGATCCGATTACTTCTGAGTCGCTGCCCGCGGCGCCAGCATAGCAGCAGTCGAGCAGGATGAAGACGTTGCGTGCCCTCGACCGATTCGCAAGGTCGACAAGCTCCCGCATGGGAAGACCCGGTGTGTAACGGGCCCCTTCGTAGGTCAGAATATGTGCTCCGAGGCTGGTGGCCGCGCCATGGCCCGAGAAGTAGAACAGGGCGTCGCCGTCGAAGTTTTGGTCAAAATGCCCGTGGAGAGCGCAGCGCAACTCGGACGTTGTCACCATTACGCCGTTGGCACTTGTAAACTTGCGGCAACGGAAGTTAACAGACTCATCCTCGTTGCGCTCAAGCAGGGTGGCCATCGCATCCGCGTCCGCTACACAGCCAGACAGACACTCCGCAGATGCGTAGTCGTTGATGCCTACGATGAGCGCGCGACGCTGCGACACGTTGATTCGCTACCGTGGCGCCGTCACGAGGCCCTGCCCTACATCGATCTCCTCAATGCCGGGCGCAAGGACGTCGCGACGTGCGGCTGCTAGGATGCGCGCCACGACATTGCTGGCCGTCGGAGTCACGCCAGTCTTCTGGATGGCCTCCCACCAGAGCGCGGCGACGCCTGCTACATGCGGGCACGCCATGTTCGTCCCGCTGAGCGCTTGCAGCCCGCCGCCGGGCCAAGCGGAGAGGATGTCTACGCCGGGCCCCGCGACGGTCACCATAGTATTCGAGAAGGGGGCGACGCCGAACGCGGAAGCGTTGCGTCCAACCGCGGCGACCGACACCACATTATTTGCCGCCGCAGGAAGAGAAGCGGCAATGCGAAAATCTTGGTTCTGGTCGCGTCGGCTCTCATTACCCGCGGCAGCTACTACGATCAGCACTGGTCCGAGGGCAGACTGGGCCTGGAATACAGCCATGATCGCATCGAACATTCGCAGGTTGCCACGATAGGCCTCGAGGCCCGCCGAGGTGGCCAGGGCGGGCGGCCAGCCTTTCGCGATCAGGCTTTCGACCATGCCGGGGAAGTCGAACCCGAGCGACATCGAGATCACATTCGCCCCGCTTCTCATCGCCCACAGCATGCCGTCGAAAAGCCACTGGGACTCTCCGCCGCCATCATCACTCAGTACCTTTCCAATCAGCGCGCGCCGGATTCCCCGCGCAATCCCGATCCGTTTCCCTGCCGTCAGATCGCGCCCGAAGATGGTGCCGGCGCAGTGCGTGCCGTGGCCCTGTTGGTCGCCGTCGCCGGATCCACTGAAGTCTGTTTGGACAATGTTAACGCCAGCGAACGCTGGATGCCCAGCGTAGATGCCCGTGTCGAGCACGGCGACAGTCACGCCAGCTCCAGAGCAGGAACTATCAGCGGCCCCAACGGCGGCGATGCCCCAGTTGGCCTCGTCAACCTTATCGCCGGCCGCGTAGGGCTGGATGAGGCGCGTCGGCATGATCGGCGCGAGCGCTCGCGTTGCGGGATCGCTTGCCGCCTCCGCTGCCTCCTTTTCCGCGAGCTGTTCGAGGCTGATCTTAGCAGTTCCGGTATTCGTACCGAGAACTGCCGGATTGGGCCCGCGCACCCGCGGCCTAGCGTCCTCGACGCGAAGGATAGCGTAGCGCTTCATCGGTTCTACCCCCCCCAGCACTTGCTCGACTCACAGCCGTTTCATTTCCGCGAGCTTGCGATAGTGCGCCCCGAGAGCCGTGAGCCGGCAGCCCTTCGAGTTGATCGCGGCGTAGTACATGTGCTCCGCGTCGACCGGCACGACGAGACCATGCCGGTTGCACTTCTGGAGCTCCTTGAAGATCCGGACGTTCTCGGGGTTGACCGGGATGAGGTCAAGCTCGGGCACATTGCGGCGGTCCTCTTCGAAGGAAGGGTCAAGCGGGTAGACCCAAGCCCGCTCTGGAAAGTAGGTCGGAAGGCGCCGCAGGACGTCGGGTGGGACCTTGGGAGCGACCTGCCTGAGCGTCACGAAGGACTGGACGTTTGCCTTGTAGAGCGGCCGCTGCTCCCACGGGCCGAGCGTCTGGTCAACGTGAGAGTAGAGCGACGCAGGCGTTATGTTGCCCAGGATGTCCGAACACCCGCCCTGCAGGCCGTCGATGAGGATCTCCGTGAATAGACCGTGACGTAGGCCCTCCGCCGCCTCGCCGTCGCGCTCGCTCGCGGTGAGGATGGTGACGCCCGTTCCGATCGGCGACGCGGCTCCTGCAGGGAGACCAGCGACCTCGCCTGCGTAACCCGAGTGACAGGCGTCGAGGATGATGACGCTGGACTGGATGCGGGGATGCGCGCCGTTGGCGAGGCCGAGGATCTCAGAGAGGGACATCCCCCAGGCGCCCTTGCGGCCGTCGCGGCTCACGACGTAGCCTGCGTTCGTGTCCGGGTTGATGATGCCGTGCCCTGCGAAATAGAGGAGCGCCGTCTCGGCGTGGCCGCGGAAAAGCTCCGCCACCGCTTGGCTAAGGACATCGCTGTTCACCTCCAAGTCGTTGCTGGTCAGGAGGCGGACAGAGAAGTTCGGCGAGCCGTCGCCGTGCACCTCCAGCAGTTGCGCAACGGCGGTTGCGTCGTTGACGCAGCCCTGCAACGGGGCTGAGGGGTAGTCGTCGATGCCGATGACGAGTGCCTTCTTCATCCTTCAGCGGCCCCCGCCGACCAGGATTTTCAGGTTGTCCCAAGTCCAATTGTAGAGCTTGTCACCAGCTAGCGCCGCCTTGGGCTTCGTGCAGGTCTTGTCGGCGTAGCCCTTTAGGAGGAAGTAGGGAACCATCTCCTCCTGTGCAATCTTTAGCTCGGCGCTGACCCCGGTCGCTGTGTGGGTGTGTTCTCCGCAGACCACGCAGACCACGTCGACCGACTTGATTCGGGTGCGGGCCTTTGCCTTCCAGTTATCGTCGATGTGCTCCTTAATCGACCAGTCGGCCAATTCGAACGGGCTGTCCTCGTTCTTGGCTTGGGCGACGATCGCCGTCTTCAGGAACGAGTCGTGGTCGTAGTCGAAGCTGATGAACACGCGAGTTTTAGCCAAGCTTTCCTCCAAGCGGGATGTGGTTCGGCTTCAGTTCACCCACAGTGCGCAAGATAGGGTTGATGTGGATAACGCTGCAACCGCGGCAGAGTGCGTAGGCGACCACATCGGCGGTGCCTCCGTACCCCCCCGGCAGGCTTCCCGTCCCAGATCGCGATCAGCGTTGCGGAGTTGTCGGCGACGCGACGACCGGCCTCCATGAATGCTTCCTGGTCTGACGAGGCGCCGTCCAGCACCACGCGCTCGCACCGGCTCAGTAGCTCGCGGTATCTGCCTAGGCTCAGGACTCACTAATCAGAGCCAGAAGATGACGGTGGCTGCGATGCAGATGGCTGAGAAGAAGGTGTGGGCGCACCGGTCGTAGCGTGTGGCGATGCGGCGCCAGTCCTTGAGTTTGGCGAATAGGTTCTCGACCTTGTGTCGCTGGCGGTAGAGGGCCTTGTCATAGGCGAAAGGTCGCTTGCGGCTCCTGGATGATGGAATGCAAGGCGCGATCCCCTTGGCGGCGAGCGCGTCCCGGAACCAGGCGCTGTCATAACCCCGATCGGCGATCAGACTCTTGGCCGGCGGCAAGGCATCAAGGATAAGGCGGGCGCCCTTGTGGTCGCTCATCTGGCCTTCCGACAAGAGCATGATGATCGGCCGGCCTTTATCGTCGCAGACAGTGTGGAGCTTGGAGTTCAGGCCCCCCTTGTGCGCCCGATACGACGGGGAACAGCCCCTTTTTTAAGAGGCTCGCCGCAGTGCGGTGGGCTTTGAGATGGGTGGCATCGATCATGACCCGATCGGGTTTGGGCCCTTCGCCGGCGAGGCTGGCGAAGATGCGGTCGAACACCCCGAGCCGGCTCCAGCGGATGAAGCGGTTGTAGAGCGTCTTGTGCGGACCGTAGTCCTTCGGCGCATCCTTCCACTGCAGGCCGTTGCGGATCACGTAGACGATGCCGCTCACCACCCGCCGGTCATCCACCCGCGGAACCCCATGGGCCAGAGGAAAGAACGGCGAGATCCTCGCCATCTGGCGCGCGCTCAACAGGAACAAATCACCCATCGCAGCCTCCTCAACGGAAACTGTGAATCACACCCGCAGCTCAATTAATAGGTCCTGAGCCTAGGCAGCGGACTCATAACGCATTGATCCAGATTCGGACGGCAGCGAGCTTGAGGGCCGCGAGGAAGTTGTCCGGACGGCGATCGTAGCGCGTGGCGAGGCCGCGCATCTGCTTGATGCGGTTGAAGAAGCGCTCGATTTGGTTTCTCTGGCGGTAGAGCCAAGGGCTGAAGGCGAAGGTTCGCTTTCGGATGACACGTGGCGGCACATTGGCAAAGGCGCCGCGTTCCGCCGCTTCAGTGCGGATGGCGTCCGTGTCATAGGCCTTGTCGGCGAGGAGGATGCCGCCGGGTGCGAGCCGGGCCAGGAGTTCGCGCCCCGCCGGTGCGTCGCCGGCCTGCCCTGCGGTGAGCAGGAGGTGAATCGGACGGCCCTCCGCATCGACCAAGGCGTGGATTTTCGTAGTCAGTCCACCCCGGGAGCGTCCCATGCAACGATCGTCATCGCCCCCTTTTTGATCGCGGCGCCGTGCTGGTGAACGCGAACGCAGGAGCTGTCGATCATGACGATGTCCCCGTCATAGGCGGCCGAGACCGCTTCCAGCAACTTGTCCCAGACCCCCGCGGCCCGCCAGCGCACGAAACGGTTGTAGAGGGTTGTACGTGGTCCATAGCGCTCCGGCACATCCCGCCACGGCGCACCGGTCCGAAAGCGCCAGAGGATGCCGTTGATCACTCGGCGGTCATCCACCCGCGCCACGCCGCGCACATTGTTCGGCAGCAGCGGCGAGATGATCGCCCATTCCTCGTCGGTCAGCTCGTGGCGGCGCATCTGTCAGGCTCCCAGTTCGGGAGCTTGAATCACGATACGCTCAGACGCGCAAATTTATGGGGCCACGCCCTAGGCCCTCGGTGAAGCAACGCTCGTAGCCAGGGAAGGGGATAAAGGCCGTGACGGGTATGCCCTGCGCCAGCGCCTCCTCGGCGAACACTTGGTCGCTGCCAGCGGCAAGCGACGAGAATGCCCGCGACACGGGCGCCTTCTCGCGCAGCGCGCCGCCGACGCTCTTAGCTACCCATTCCCAGTCGATGCCCGTCCGGGCCTGGTGGCCGGAGACGCCGACGCTACCCGGTAACGTCATTGGCCCAGGTTCCCTCTGAGGCTACGGTAGAATTCCTTCGTTGACCTCGCTCGTGCGGCCGACTCGTTCAGGTACGCGCGCTTCGTGGCGAAGTCCCTGCTCGCGGTCTTCGATGCCATCGCGTAGTGGTCTAGATCCATGTCGCTGCGCAGATACGGCCACTTGCGCAAGTATTCGGGTGGCGTGGCGCCCCCGCCTGAGTAGGTTGCCAGGGGATACTCCTTCTCGCTCGCGACGCCGATCTCCCAAGGCACCCACCAAGATGTGCGCGTCGCCTGGGAAATCACGGCGAGGAGCTGCGTGCAGGTGCCGAGCCTCGCCCGGATGAGGTCGGCAAGATCGTCACCTGCGCCCGGTGTCTCGGGGTCGATCACGTCGAGGTAGCTGTCGATTCCGTGTTGTAGCTTCAGACGCGACGAGATGCCCAGCGCGAGCGCCGAGTCTGTTTTCTGGTGGGAGATGAAGATCTTCAAGTGGCCCGCCCTCTAGGCTGGTGTCCGCCAAAGGATAGCCGATAGCGGATCATGGGAACAAGAGGGGAAACCGTGAGGCCCGCATCGTCCGTCTCCGTAATCGACGGACTCTACCCAAATATGGAGGAGGTTCAGTGGCTCAGTTCAAGCTAATTGTTGGCGAGAGATCAGGTGAAGTGTGAGCGAGTCCGAGCGTTGCGCCGAACGCACCGGATCATCTCTCGGCGGCAAATATCAACCGTTCGAGTGGAACACATTCTTCTTTTGCCACAAAATCGGTACGTAGCGCCTCGGACGGCAGCATGTAGAGGATGTGTAGCGGCAGAGACTCGCCTGCTGCTTGGAGTTCCCGCTTCAACTGCGAAAGTGCGTCACCGCTGGGCCCGACGACCAAAATGTCGATATCCTCGCCGATCGCGCTTAGAGCCCGTTTGGAAATTCGTTATCCAGGGATTCCTGTTTGTCCGTGCTTATGATTCAAGCTGTGGATGTGGACAGCAGAACAGCGGGACCGGATGGCCAGGATCGCCCGGAAGACGAAACGCTATCCGTCGGACCTGACGGATGAAGAATGGGAGCGGATGGCGCCGTTGATGCCGGCTCCCGGACGCCGGGGGCGGCCCCGCGAGGTGGAGTTCCGGGAAGTCATCAATGCGGTGCGCTATCTGGTGCGTTCAGGCGGCGGCTGGCGGATGCTGCCGATCCATTTCGGGCACTGGCGCACGGTCTATGGCTGGTTCCGCGAACTGGCGCGCCGCTTCCTGTTCCAGACCATCCACGATGTCGAACTGATGCTGGACCGCGAGCGGGCCGGGCGTGAGGCGAGCCCGACGGGCGCGGTGATCGATAGTCAGACAATCAAGGCGCCGCAAGCCGAAGCCAGGGGCTACGACGCCGGCAAGAAGATCGTCGGGCGCAAGCGCCACATTGCGGTCGACACCGACGGGCGGCTCCTGATGGTCCATCTGACGACCGCAGACATTTCCGACAGCGCCGGCGCCCAGATGATCCTCGATGCGATACGCAAGCGCTGGCCGTGGGTGAAGCACCTGTTCGCCGAGGCTGCTTATGACCGGCTCAAGCTCATGGACAAGGCCGCCTCTCTCGACTTCGTCGTCGAGATCATCCGTCGCCGCGATGGCGCCCAAGGTTTCGAAGTCCTGCCACGCCGCCGGGTTGTCGAGCGTACCTTCGGCTGGATGACCCGATGGCGACGCCTCGTGCGCGACTATGAGCGCCGCATCGACGTCTCAACCGCGATGATCCTCGTCGCCATGGGCGCAAATCTCGCCCGGAGAAATGCACATCCCTGAGTTTCCAAACGGGCTCTGAGGCCTCGACGACAAGCCGGTGAAGGTGACGGTCGAATTGCCGGCAAAGTTGCATCGCGATCTTTTGGCTTATGCCAGGGTGCTGGGCGGAGAGACGGGGAACCCGATCTCCGATCCGGTCAGGCTCATCGTGCCGATGCTGGAGCGGTTCATGGCGACGGATCGGGCGTTCGCAAAGGCACGGCGTTTGAGCTATCGAGATCCGACGCCGGGGACGCGGCGAAGGGCGCTGACGGGTGCGCCATCGTCCGAGCAAGACTGAGAAGAGTTCGTGCAGCCGGATTGTCGTTCCTTGGCGACGCAATGGCAAAAAATGGCAGCCGCTCTCCCGCGATTGGCCGGTAGATCACACCGGGGATCGAAATCGCAGTCTCGGACTCGAGCGTCGGAGCCACGCCACGGCGCAATGCGACGAGGGTTAAAAGGCTATAGCGCTCAATGTTCTGGATCAGGAACCTGGGGTGGCTTCCCATCTGACCGAGCCGAAGGCTGAGATAGTCGCGGACCTCATCTCCACGACCACCGGAACACACCAGAAATGATTCGTGGGCAAGGTCACTCCAGCTCAACTCACTCTTGGTTCTCAATGGATGTCCGTCCAAAAGCGCCGCGAATACGTTCTCTCGCCAAATCTGATAAGCATCGTATGGATGTTGTTGGCGGTTTTCGATCGGGAAGGCGAGGTCAATATGAGACATGTCGATCGATTCAAGATGATTTGCGGCAGAATACTCGATGAGTGTCACTTCGACATTTGGATTCTTGTCGTCGTAAGCCGAAAAATATTGGACACGAAGCCGGAGGCCAGGGGCGAGAACAGTCCAACGCTCAGATGGCCTACCTCTGATCGACCAATAGCAATCACCTCATGAGCGCCGTCTTCCAATTGGCTTAAGGCCGATCGCGCTCGAGAAATGAAACGTTGGCCAGCCAATGTGAGGGTGACACCCCCGGCATGGCGAATGAACAAGGAGGCACCGATCTGGTCTTCTACGTCGCGAATCCGACGGCTGATGGAGGAGTCCCGTATCCCCAATGCAGCTGCGGCCTTGCGAAAACTTCCAGCATCTGCCGCCTTGATGAAATGCCGCAGAACGCGCAATTCCACATCAAAGGGGGCTTGCTTCACAACACGCCTCAACGCACAACTGAAACATGCAGCAGATATACTGCTATTTTCTAAGAAATTACAATTTTAAATTGTCATTATTGCGGGGCGGCAGGTAGACGGCTTCATTGCCAGTTCGCACGGAGGGAAGCGTTGCATCATCTGCTGCGATCCCTTTCCTTCTTCGATCACTGACGTCCGCCTTACCAGCAGCACAAGCCGGGTGTATGCGAGATACCGAGTTCGGCCGGCGGCCGGCACCCCACCTTCGCCGTGGCTCCGGGCTTTCGGTATCCTTTCAATGAGGCGACCCCAGAGAAGGGGGGCCACAGGCAACAGAGCTCCGGCCTCAGCAGGCCATTCATTCAAGATGTGGCCCGTTACACAGCGTCCCTTCGCGACACCGTCTCCCATAATCAGCATGGCAACCTCGGTAGAACCGGTTCCGGCCTATGAAGCGGGATTTCGCCCGCGCCCTTTCACTCGGCGTCGGTCTGGCGGGCGGGATGAGCGGCAGCGAAGGCGGGGTGGGTCGCCGCCAGGGCCTCCACGCGCAGGATGCGGGGAAAGGTCTCCAGCGGAACGTGGAAGCGCCGGGCGGAATAGAGTTGCGGGATCAGGAAGACGTCTGCCAGCCCCGGCGCGGGGCCGAAGCAATAGCCCTCGTCGCCGATCAGCGCCTCCACCGCGCGGAAGCCGTCCGTGACCCAGCGGGCGATCCAGGCGGAGACGGCCGCCTCGTCCTGGCCGAGGGCCTGGCGCAAATAGGCGAGCTGGGAGGAGTTGTTGGGCGGGTGGATGTCGCAGCCGATGATGGCCGCCACCGCCCGCACCTTGGCCCGCGCCACTGCATCCGTCGGCAGCAGGGGCGGGGCGGGATGGGTCTCTTCCAGATAGTCGAGGATGGCGGGGGACTGGATGAGCACCGTCCCGTCGTCGAGTTCCAGCGCCGGCACGCGCTCCTGCGGGTTGAGGGCGCGATAGGCGGGGGCATGCTGCTCCCCGCCGTTGCGCACCAGATGCACCGGCACCTGCTCCACGGCGATCCCCTTCAGCGCCAGCGCGATGCGCACCCGGTAGGCCGCCGAGGAGCGCCAGTAGGTGAAGAGCCGCATCGCCGCCTCACACCGCCGGGGCGGGCAGGATGGTGCCGCGGCACGCGCCGAAGCCGATGGAGGCGAAGCCGTCGCGGGTCGCGCGGCCCTGGATGATGAGGGTGTCGCCATCCTCCAGGAACCGCCGCTCCTCCCCTGAGGCGAGGGTAAGCGGCGCCCGGCCGCCCTGCGTCAGCTCCAGGAGGCTGCCGAAGCTGTCCGGCGTCGGGCCGGAGATGGTGCCGGTGCCCAGAAGGTCGCCGGGATTGAGATTGCAGCCGCCGGAGGCGTGGTGCGCCACCAGCTGGGCGAAGGTCCAGTAGAGGTCGCGCGACGAGCCGCGGGAGAGCCGGTGCGGCGCCAGCCCCTGCGCCCGCATGGCCGGGGTCTCGATGAGAACGTCGAGGGTGAGGTCGAGGGCGCCGGTCGACTGGTCGTCCGCGTCCATCAGATAGGCAAGGGGGGCGGGATCGCCCTCCGGGCGCGGGGGCTGGGCGATGCGGAAGGGGGCGAGCGCCTCGGGCGTCACCACCCAGGGCGAGAGCGTGGTGGCGAAGTTCTTGGCGAGGAAGGGGCCGAGGGGCTGATATTCCCAGCCCTGGATGTCGCGCGCCGACCAGTCGTTCAGCAGGCAGAAGCCGGCGATGTGGCCGGCCGCCGCGCCCATGGGGATGGGCTCGCCCAGCGCATTGCCGGCGCCGATGAACACGCCCAGCTCCAGCTCGTAATCGAGATTGCGGGAGGGGCCGAAGCTGGGCTCCGCCTCGTCCGCCCGCTTGCGCTGGCCGTTGGGGCGCCGCACCGCGCCCGCCGACACGCCGATGGAGGAGGCGCGGCCGTGATAGCCGATGGGCACGTATTTGTAGTTTGGCAGGAGCGGATTGTCCGGCCGGAACAGCTTGCCCACGTTGGTGGCGTGGCTGATGCCGGCATAGAAATCCGTATAGTCGCCGATGGCGGCGGGCAGGTGCATCATGCAGTCCGCCGCGCAGTGCAGCAGCGTGCCGGCATGGGGCTCGCCGCGCGCGCGCTCCGGCCCGGCGGCGTCCAGCAGCTCCACCAGCCGCGCGCGCAGTGCCCGCCGGGGCGCGGCGCCCAGGGCGAAGAAGGCGTTGAGCGTCGGCCCGGATGCCGCCTGCGCGGCCTCACCGGCCACGCCGTCGAACAGGCCGAGGGCGAGCGCCGCGCCGAGGTCCAGGATCTCCTCGCCGATGGCGACGCCCCCGCGCGGCGCGCCGCCGTTCGGGCTGAAGATGCCGAAGGGCAGGTTCTGGATGGGGAAATCGGCATGGCCGTTGGCGGAGGTCGCCCAGCTTTGGCGGGCGGGATCATGGGTCGCGTCGATCATGGGACATCCGGAAAGCGGGGACGGCAGGGCCTGCGCCAACTCCGGCGCAGGCTGCGACAGGCGGGTGCTACCACGCCGCGCGGCGGGTGGGGTCGAAGCGCTTCTTCAGGCCCGCCCAGCAGTCCACATAGTCGGCCTGCAACTGCGGCACGCCGGCCGCATAGGCGGTGACGCGCTGGGGCAGGCGCGTCTCGAACATGAAGGCCATGGTGTTTTCCAGCTTCACCGGCGTCTGCGGCCCGGTGGAGGCGTGCTCGAAGGCGGCGGTGTCCGGGCCGTGGGGCAGCATCAGATTGTGCAGGGAGAAGCCGCCGGGCTCGAACCCCTCGGGCTTGGCGTCATAGACGCCGAAGATGAGGCCCATGAATTCGGACATAATGTTGCGGTGATACCACGGCGGGCGGAACGTATTCTCCGCCACCATCCAGCGTTCGGGAAAGAGCACGAAGTCGATGTTCGCCGTGCCCGGCGTGCCCGAGGGCGAGGTGAGCACGGTGAAGATGGACGGGTCGGGATGATCGAACAGCAGCGCGCCCACGGGCGAGAAGGTGCGCAGATCGTATTTCCAGGGCGCGTAATTGCCGTGCCAGGCCACCACGTCGAGGGGCGACTGGCCGATTTCCGTCACATGCAGCTCCCCGCCCCATTTCACATAGAGGCGGGAGGGCTCCTCCTTGTCCTCGTAGGCAGCGACGGGGGTGAGGAAGTCGCGCGGGTTGGCGAGACAATTGGCGCCGATGGGGCCGCGATCCGGCAAGGTGAAGGTGGCGCCGTAATTCTCGCAGACATAGGCGCGGGCCGGCCCGTCGATCAGCTCCACCTTGAAGATGACGCCGCGCTGGATGAGGCAGATCTCCCCCGGCGCGATGTCGATGACGCCGAATTCGGTGCGGAAGCGCAGCGACCCCTGCTGCGCCACCACCAAGAATTCGCCGTCCGCATTGAAGAAATAGTCGTTCTCCATGGACGCGGTGACGAACGCCATGTGCGCCGCCATCCCGCCCTGGCTGTCCGCGTCCCCCGCCGTGGTGAGGGTGGCAAGGCCGGTGAGGAAGGTGCGCTTCTCCTCCGGCAGGGGAATGGCGCTCCAGCGATATTGCCCGAGCGCGAGATCGCTCTCGTCCCGCGCCATGGGGGCGGTGCGGATCAGGCTCTTGTCCACCCGCCGGTAGCGGCCGGAATGCTTCACCGTGGGCCGGATGCGGTAGAGCCAGGAGCGTTCGTTCACCGCCTGCGGCGCGGTGAAGGGCGAGCCGGAGAGCTGCTCCGCATAGAGGCCGAAATTGACCTTCTGCGGCGAGTTGCGGCCCACCGGCAGCGCGCCCTCGATGGCTTCCGTCTCGAACGCATTGCCGAAGCCGGACATGTAGCCGGGCGCACGCACGCTGGACCGCACGGCCGGGCCTTGAAAGGCCACATAAGGCTGGATCGTCATCTGGACCTCCGGGATGTCGGGCGCGCCGTCAGGACTTGCCAACCGTCAGGATTTGCCCAGCGGGCAGCCGGTCTCGCCGGCGGGGCGGAAGACTTCGCTCGCGGGCAGGGTGGTGACCGGCTTGTAGAAGTCCCACGGGCCCTTGCTCTCGGCGGGGCTCTTCACCTCGTAGAGGGTGAGGTCGTAGAGCACGCGACCATCGGGGCGGATGCTGGCGGCATGGCCGAAATAATCGACCGGAAGGGCGCGCATCTGCGCATTCACCTTGCCCGCATCGTCGGATCCGGCAGCGGCCACGGCCTTCAGATAATGCTTAACCGAGGCATAGACGGAGGCCTGCTGCTTGGTGGGCATACGGCCCACCTTCGCCTCGAAGCGCCTGGCGAAGGCCCGGGCCTCGTCGTTCTGGTCCCAGTAGAAGCCGGTGGAGACCAGAAGCCCCTTGGCCAGCGGCAGGCCCATGGCCTTGATGTCGGTGAGGAACACGAGGAAGCCCGCGAGCTTCTGGCCGCTGGAGGTGATGCCGAATTCCGCTGCCTGCTTCACCGCGTTGCTGGTGTCGCCGCCCACGTTGGTCAGGCCGATCACCTGCGCCTTGGACGCCTGCGCCTGGAGCAGGAAGGAGGAGAGGTCCGGCGCGCCGAGGGGATGGCGCGCGCTGCCCAGAACCTTGCCACCGGCGGAGACGACGGCGGCCGATGCGTCACGCTCTATGGCGTGGCCGAACGAATAATCGACCGTGATGAAATACCAGCTTTTGCCGTTCGGCAACGCGGTCACCGCCTTGCCGGTGGCGTTGGCCAGCGCATAGGTGTCGTCCGCCCAGTGGGTGGAATAGGGCGAGCAGGCCTTGCCGGTCAGCTCGGAGACGGCGGCGCCGGAGATGAGCAGCGTCTTCTTCTTCTCGCGGGCGATCTCCTGCGCGGCGAGGGCGACAGAGCTGACCGGCAGGTCGGCCACCGCGTCCACGCCGCCCTCGTCGAACCACTTGCGCAGGGTGGCGCCGCCCACGTCCGCCTTGTTCTGGTGATCGCCGGAAATGATCTCCACCGGCACGCCGGCGACCTTGCCGCCGAAATCCTCGGCGGCCAGTTCCGCCGCCACCACCGAGCCCCGGCCGCCGATGTCGGCGAACTGGCCGCCCATGTCGCCGAGCACGCCGATGCGCACCACATTGTCCGAAATCTGCGCCCGCGCCGTGGCCGGCCCGAAGGCGGTCGCGGCGACCGCCAGAGCGGCAAGCGCCGTGCGCGATGTCAGCCCATGACCCAGAAGCTGCATGTTGTCCTCCCGAAGGCGTGCGTCATCGTTCCTGCGACGCTGCGCCGGTTGCATCGTATTCGCGTGTATAGGGCTATGACGGCCGGCGGACCGGTGCGGTCAGTCCTCCAGGGCCTGCCACATCTCCATGTCGCGCGCGGCGGTCCAGATGCGCGGGTTGTCGATGCCCTGCGCCTCGTCATAGGCGCGGGCGATGTCGAACGGCATGCAATGCTCGAAGATCACCCAGTGGCCGTACTTGGGACGCATCTGGCGCATGGCCTCGGCATAGACGGTCTTCAGGTCGTGCCCGGCCTTCACGCCCGCCTCGGCGATGGCGAAGGCATCGCGCAGGAAGGCCCGGGTCTCGTCCAGCCCGACCTTGATCTGATCCGGCGTCACCAGCGCCTCGCCGCGCCCCGGCACCAGCTTCTGCGGGCCGAGGGCCTCCAGCCGGTCCAGCGTGTGCGGCCAGTCGCGGAAATGGGCGTCGCCGCAATAGGGGGTGGCGCCGTATTCCACGAGGTCGCCGGCGAACAGCACCTTTTCCTTCGGCAGCCAGGCGATGGTGTCGCCACGGGTATGGCCGCGCCCGGCATGGATGATGCGCACCTCGCGCGTGCCCAGCCACAGGGTCATTTCCTTGTGGAAGGTCACGGTCGGCCAGGTGAGGCCGGGGATGGTCTCCTGCGCCCGGAACAGGCGGGGGAAGCGCTGGATCTCGGAGGCCATGTCCTGCGCGCCGCGCTCCACGATCATGTCGCGGGTGACGTCGGAGGCGATGACGTTGATGCGCTCCTCGAAGCCGGCGGCGCCCAGCACCCGCACGGCATGATAATGGGTAAGCAGGACGTGGCGGATGGGCTTGTCGGTCACGGCGCGGATGCGCGCCACCAGTTCCTTCGCCATCACCGGCGTCGCGCGCGCATCGATGACGAGCACGCTGTCGTCGCCGATGATGACACCGGAATTGGGATCGCCCTCGGCGGTGAGGGCGAACACGCCGTCCGCCAGCTCGGTGAAGGTTTCCCTCTTCTCGGCGAGGTCGCCCTGGCTGGCGAAGGTCTTTGTGGCGGCGGCGGTGGTCACGCGGCGGTCCTCCCTTGAGGGGCTGCCGGGCGGAGGGGCCGGCCCGATACCGGACCCGCCGAAATCCTCCCGCGCGCTTCCCTCATCCCCGGCTGTTTGATATAGCGCAATTGGTTGCGACTGAGACCATGTTATGCAGTTGCAACTGCAACAGTCAAGGGCCCTGCGGGGCCGACGTCTCACGTTACGGGTCCAAGGCCATGTCGAAGCGCAAGGTTGAAAGGCTCAACCTCCTGAAATTCATGCCGTTTCGCCTCAATCGGCTGGCGGCGGAATTCTCCACCGCGCTCGCGGCCGAATACATGGCGCGCTACAAGATCGACATTCCTGAGTGGCGGGTTCTGGCCACCCTCGGCCTGCACGATGCGCCGCGCAGTGCGCAATATGTGGTCCGCTGCACCCGCACCCACAAATCGCGCATCAGCCGCGCGGTGAGCGCGCTGGCGGAGATGGGCTATGTGGCGCGCCTCGACAGCGCCGACGATCGCCGCGAGGTGATGCTGGAGCTGACCCCGCAGGGCCGCGCCATCTATGGCGAACTGGTGCCGCTGCTGCTGAAGCGCGAGGAAGCCATCCTCTCCTGCCTCACGGCGGAGGAGCAGGCCCAGCTCGACCACCTCATGGACAAGCTGGAAAAGAGTTTCGACCTGGTGCAGTGCGCGGACTGACGGGGCCGAGCGACGTCCACCCCTGCAGCGCCTGAGCCTCACCCCCGCTCGACCAGCGACTGGGCGCGGGCGAGCACCTTGTCCATGGCCCGCTCCAGCACCTCCCGCTCGCCGGCATCGAGATCCTGCAGCAGATCGTGCTCCCGCGCCTGCGCGAGGGGCACGATCTTGCGGAACAGGGTCCGGCCCGCGGGTGTGAGGGTGAGGATCTTGGCGCGCCGGTCGGCATCATCGGCGGCGCGGGTGATGAGGTCCGCCTCCTCCAGCCGGGCGACGGCGCGGCTCACCTGCATCTTGTCGAGGGTGGAATAGGCGCTGATGTCCTTTGCGGCCATGGCGCCGTTCGCGCCCAGGGCGGCCAGCACCCGCCATTCGGCGCGGCTGATGCCGAAGCGGTCCGCATAGAGCTGCGCCACTGCCATGGACACCCGCTCCGCCAGCACCGCGAGGCGATAGGGGAAGAAAGCGCCGAGCGCGAACGGCACGCCCTCGTGTTTCGCCATGCCGCCGGCCTCCCCCTCCTCATTGATAACGTCGGTGACTTATACATCACCGCAGTGCGTTTCGGCGAGCGGGGCCGTTTGGCGCACTTGCGCAGCCGTCCGGATGAAATCGTCTCATCTGCAACGAATTCAGCTTGCGCCATATAGTAACGTTTGTTACTTTTTATGCCGGCCCCACACAGCCCAACAACGAACGGGAGGACGACATGCTCGTCGAGAAGATCCATCACGTCGCCTATCGCTGCCGGGATGCGAAGGAGACCGTCGATTTCTACCGGGACATCCTGGACATGGAGCTGGTCGGCGCCATCGCCGAGGACAAGGTGCCCTCCACCAAGGCGCCCGATCCCTACATGCACATCTTTCTGGATGCGGGCGCCGGCAACATCCTCGCCTTCTTCGAGCTGCCCAATTCCCCGCCCCAGGGGCGCGACCCCAATACCCCCGAATGGGTGCAGCACATCGCCTTCCAGGTGGGCAGCGTCGATGCGCTGGAACAGGTGAAGGCGAAGGCCGAGGCCGCCGGCATCGATGTGGTGGGCCCCACCGATCACGACATCTTCAAGTCCATCTATTTCTTCGATCCTTCCGGCCACCGCCTGGAACTGGCCGCCTGGACCACCACCCCCGAGGTGCTGGCGCGCCTGAAAGCGGTGGCGCCCGCCATGATCGCGGATTGGGCGCAGACCAAGACGCCGCCGCGCCACGCCGCCTGGCTGCACGAGAAGGAATTCTCTGCGCACTAACGCGCTGCGCCGCCCCTCTAAGCGGCGGCGCGGGACCACGAGAGGCCACAAAGGCCCGGATCCATTTTGAGGAAACGTTCGGGAGACCGGCTCCGATGATGAGCACTTATAGCTATCCGAAGTTCGCCTATCGCATCTCGGCCGAGCAGGAAGCCGGCCGCCTCGCGCGCCATCCGGTGGTGGTGATCGGCGCCGGCCCGGTGGGTCTCACAGCCGCCCTCGATTTCGCCAGCCGCGGCATTCCCACCGTGGTGCTGGACGACAACGACACCGTCTCCATCGGCTCGCGCGCCGTGTGCTATGCCAAGCGCCCGCTGGAGATCTGGGACCGGCTCGGCTGCGCCGCGCCCATGGTGGAGAAGGGTATTTCGTGGCGCATAGGCAAGGTCTTCTTCGAGGAGGATTTGCGCTACCAGTTCGATCTTCTGCCCGAACCGGACCACAAGATGCCGGCCATGATCAATCTCCAGCAATATTACCTTGAGGAATATCTGGTGGAGACCTGCACGGCCTCGCCCCTCGTGGACCTGCGCTGGAAGCACAAGCTCATCTCCCTCCATCAGGACGCCGATGTGGCCACGCTGACGGTGGAGACGCCGGATGGCGTGTTCATGCTGGAAGCCGAATGGGTGGTGGCCTGCGACGGCGCCAATTCGAACACCCGCCGCATGGTGGGCGCCGAATTCAGCGGGCAGGCCTTCATGGACCGCTTTCTGATCGCCGATGTGGTGATGAAGGCGGCATTCCCCACCGAACGCTGGTTCTGGTTCGATCCGCCCTTCCACCGCAACCAGTCCGTCCTCCTGCACCGGCAGGCGGACGATGTGTGGCGCATCGACTTCCAGCTCGGCTGGGAGGCCGATCCGGTGGAGGAGAAGAAGCCGGAGAACATCATTCCCCGCGTGAAGGCCATGCTGGGGCCGCAGGCGGATTTCGAGCTGGAATGGGCCTCGGTCTACCAGTTCGCCTGCCGGCGCATCGACAAGTTCCGCTATGGCCGCGTGATCTTCGCCGGCGATGCCGCGCACCAGGTTTCGCCTTTCGGCGCGCGCGGCGCCAATTCGGGCGTGCAGGACGTGGACAATCTCGGCTGGAAGCTGAAGCTGGTGCTGGACGGCCTCGCCCCCGAGCGCCTCCTCGATACCTATCACGACGAGCGCGCACTGGCGGCGGACGACAACATCGCCCATTCCACACGCTCCACCGACTTCATCACCCCCAAGACCGCCATGAGCCGGCGCTTTCGCAATGCCGTGCTGGAACTCGCGGGCGTGCATCCCTTCGCCCGGCCACTGGTGAATTCCGGCCGCCTCTCCATGCCGACGCCCTATCTCCACTCCGTGCTCAACACACCTGACGAGGACGCCTTCGCCGGCCTCATGCTGCCGGGAACCGCCTGCGCCGATGCGCCGGTGGAGGTGGACGGGCGGGACGGCTGGCTGCTGCCGCTGCTGGGCCACGGTTTCACGGTGCTCACCTTTGGTGAGGCGTCAGTGTCCGGGATCGAGGCCGGCGCCATCCGTGCGGGCGTGCTGCGGGTCGGCCACGATCTTCTGGACACAAAGGGGCTGCTGGCCGACCGGTACGATGCCGCTCCTGGCACCACCTATCTGATCCGCCCGGACCAGCATGTCGCAGCGCGCTGGCGCACCTTCGACCCCGAGAAGATCACCGCGGCCCTGCGCCGCGCCATCGCCGCCTGAGGAGGACACCATGCTGGATCACACCACCCGCGCCGGCCAGGGCGTGCCCCGTCTCGTCCTCACCCCCAACATTCCCGATCCGGACGGCTTCTATGAGGAGCTGATCGAGCGCCAGCGCCACCTCACGGAGGAGGAGGCGCAGGACATGAATTGCCGCCTCATCCTCATCCTCGCCAACCATATCGGCGTGCGGACAGTGCTGAGCGAAGCTCTGACGGCGGCGACGGCATAGGTTAATCCCCTGCAGACGAAATCCTCTGCCGTAGAATGTGAACCGGCATAGGTCTCGCCGCGTCGACGGTAAGCCGGCCCGACGTCATGATGCCAGCATCAGCACCGTCAATAGTCCTGGTGGCGGGGAGACTGCTGTCGAGGGCAATGCGTTGATGTCCCTCGACAGCTCCCGTCTGTCCATCCCGCTTTGCTCGGTGCATGATCACGCCGAGGAACGTGCGGAATTCAGGGCGCCATCCGAGATGACGATCAGTGGTATCCGATTGCCGCCTATAGTGGAGATGTCCGGGCGGTTAGAGATGGCGGGCTTCTCATTCTCCATCATGATGCGCATTCGGGCGATTTGGTCGGTCATGCCGCCATGCTTACGGGCGCCCTATCCAATCCAGGGCATAGGGACGTTCTCCGGCCTCACGCGGAACATGCTCGCATTCAGCATGTTCCGCCTCCTCATCGCCAGCCGCCCTCTGGAGAAATCGGGCCAATGCCGCTTTCCGGGAGCCGCGATCCAACGCATAGGCGGTCTGCTTGAACTCGACTCCGTCGAGCAGCCCCTGAATGTAGCCGGAGATCGTATCGGCGGCCATGATCAGGGCGGTATCGAGCGTATGGATGTAGTTCGCTAGGTCCTGTTGACGAATAGGATTCCGCTTCGGGCCAAGGAATGATTCAAGGTCGCTTTCGGAGGGCGGCGGCGTTGATTCGAGACCTGATGAGCGACGAGGAGTGGGCGTTCTTCGAGCCATTCGTGACGAGGCGAGGCCCACACAGCGGCCGCCGGCCGCAGGATCATCGCCGCGTCCTCGACGGCGTCTTCTGGATCGCGCGCACCGGTGCCCAGTGGCGCGATCTGCCCGAGTTCTTCGGAGAATGGTCGTCGGTCTATCGGCAGTTTCGCCGGTGGACACTCTGTGGGCTCTGGGATCTGCTGCTCGAGGTGCTGAACGACACCGAGGGCGTCGGTGAGACGGTCCAGATGATCGACAGCACCGTCATCCGGGCGCACCCCTGCGCCGCCGGCGCAAGGGGGGGCTCCAAGACAGGGTCTCGGGCGCTCGCGAGGTGGGTTTTCGACCAAAATTCATCTCCGCACCAACGGCGCCGGTCTCCCCGTAGCCGTCGACATCGCACCCGGCCAAGGCTCCGATTACACCGGCGCTCTGCCTCTGCTCGATGCCGGCGGGCCGGAGCCGAAGGTTCTTCTCGCCGATCGCGGCTACGATGCCGATGCCATCCGCGAAGCGATGGAAGTCCGCGGCATCACCCCGATCATTCCGATGCGGCGAAGTCGGAAGGTGCAGTTGCCCGTAGACGACCACGTCTACACGCTCCGGAACCGGATCGAACGTTGCTTCAACAGGTTGAAGAACTGGCGCCGTCTCGCCACCCGCTACGACAAGACCGCCGACAGCTACCTCGGCTTCGTCCTCATCGCCGCCGTCCGTCTATGGATGCGCGTATTCGTCAACAGGACCTAGCCGGAAAGGCGGGGTAATTAGTGCCAGTAGCCCCATCGCCTCTGGCCGACCCAGCGCATCCTTCGTCGCTTTGAGTTGCGCGTTCGCTGCTTTCGCTTCGGCTAAGACCCTTTTGCCAGCGATTCGCAGCGTGTTCATGGCTATCGCGGGCGGCAGATCATGCACCTTCACCGTCACTGTGCCGAATATTACCGGTGCGCCCATATGCGTGTGGCGCGAAAACATCTCGCCAACCGCCTCCGACGTCTCCTCGGATGCCGCCCGATCTGTGGTGAGCGACTTAACCTCGACGATCACATCCTCCGCCGGGAACAGGATATCTGCGATCTTGCCCGTATAGCCGGGCACCGTGTGACTCTCAATCGGCTCACCCCCCGCGGCGGTGAGCACCGCAACCATAAGCTCATGCTGGTTCATCCGGCGTTCGCCCTCTTTCCGCGCAGCTTTTCCTCGAAGGAAACGATCAAACAACCTCAAAAGACAATGATCAATGGATAAGCGCTTTCAGTAAGGTAAGTCCACGCCGCGAAGGACTGCTTTGTCGGCGGATGTAGCCATCACGTAGATGTGAACCAAATGTCCGTTTTTTGTTTTGTGCTCCGAAGCGGACAGAACACGATGTTCCAGTTCCAGATGCTTGATCGAGCGGCTCCTTAGGTTGGGCGAACAGGATAGCCACGTCAAACGCCCGAAATGGCCGCCGCTCGCCACCCAAATGCCGCCGTTTTACCGCTACAGCGCGATCACCTATGGCGGCGCTGGCGAATGGCGCAGCGCCGCCGATATTCCCATTCTGCAGGATCGAGCGGAGCACAACCTCAGCTGTGGCGGGCCTGATAAAGGGCGACAGCGTCAGCTCCCGCCGGAAACTGAAGCCGGCCGGACGTATCGTGAACGGCGGCCCAGACGGCCTCTGCGACATCCGTTTCCTTCGTCGTTTGCGCCGGCTTGGCGAAGGCTTCGAAGATCGGCGCAGCGAAACCGGCATAGGCCGCAGGGATGAGATCCTCGACCCGCAGATCGGTGTTGTGCGCAAACCGGGTCGTCGGAGCATAGCCCGGTTCCACCAGCCTTGCGTGGACACCGAAGTGGCCAAGCTCGTGGGCGAGCGAGCCGGTGAAGCCCTCAATCGCCTGCTTGCTGGCGGTATAGGCGGCCGCCAGCGGCATGGAAGCCAGCGTAACGCTCGACGTCACATTGACGATGACGCCGGATCGGCGTTCGCGCATCTGCGGAATGACGGCCTGACACATCGCCATGACACCGAACGTGTTGGTGTCGAACACCTTGCGGATATGCGCCATCGGCGTCGCCTCGAACGCCCCGACGACGCCGATGCCGGCATTGTTGACGAGCACGTCGATCGGCCCGGCGGCCTCGATGGCGGTGACGATGCTCTCTTCGCTCGTCACGTCGAGCGGCAGCATGCGCAGGTTGGACGAAACCGGCAGAAGAGCGGCGTCGGGGCGACGCATGGTCGCGATGACATTCCAGCCCTTGTCGAGGAAGTAACTCGCTGTTTCAAGGCCATAGCCAGAGGATGCGCCGGTGATCAGGATTGTTTGCATGGGAGCTTCCATTCGTTTCGGATGGCTCCGTGATAGCTTCGAAGGTGGAGACGATATATAATCCAAAGTCCATTATCGTTTTCCAATCGTCCATATCGGCAGAGGCAGCCTGGTATCGAGACTTCAGCGTGGCTCGCTCTCGATCCTAGCCGGGTTCAGCGGCACTGCTGCTCCGAGCAAATTTTCCAGGTGGACAGCCGAGCCGCTTTCGAAAGGCCGTGCTGAAGGCGCTGGCGGATTCGTAGCCGATCTCGTCGGCGATCCGGTCCAGCGTCTTGGTTCCACGCAGCAGGGCGTCCTTCGCCAGCGCCATCCGCCAGCGGACGAGATATTCGATCGGGCCGCAGCCGAGGACCGCGCCGAAGCGCGCGGCGAAGGCGGAGCGCGACTGCCCGGCGATCCGAGCGAGACCGGCGACCGTCCAGTCGGCGCGTACATCGGCGTGCATGGCGCCGAGGACGCGCGCCAGAGCAGGATCGCGCATCCCGTTGAGAAGACCGGCGCGATCATCGTCGGTCGCGACACCGCGCAGGCGCAAGGCTTCGATGAGCAAAACCTCCAGCAGCCGCCGGAGGATCATGTCCTTGCCCGGCTCGTCGCCGCTGCATTCCTCCATGATGAGGTCGATCACCCGCCTGAACCGCACCGATCGCCCTTCCGAGGGTGGGACATGGATCGTCCGCGGCAGCAGGGCGAGCAGGAGCGGAGCGTTGGCCGCCTCGATGCGAAAGGTGCCGCCCAGCGATTCGAAGTCCGCCTCTCCCTCCTGCTCGCCATGGCGGGCGGGCACGTCCATCGGGTCGCGCGGCTCACAGGCGATGACGGGATGGCTGCTCAAGGTGAAGGCCGGGGTTGCAGGCAGAAGGAGAAAGGCGCCCTTTTCCAGCTTCAGGGGCTGCTCTCCCTCGAAAGCGATCCAGCATGCGCCTTTCAGAATGATCGTGAAGCCTGGAGCGTCGTGAGCCGCATAGCGAACGCCCCAATGACCCCGCCCAGTAATGGGCTTGGAGATGGCCGTGTTCGGCTGGAGCAGAGCTATCACCTCGCTGAGAGGGTCCATATGGACTGTCCGTAATTAATAGCTGCTGCTCGCTTATATGCCGTCCTACCCTCGTCTTCCAGCACGCAGGGTCGTCAAATCTCGCGGTCTGCCCACCGGGAGCCCGATATCATCGCCGTCTGTCACCCAATCACCGCCGAAAACCGCCAATCTCCGCATCGGGCGAGATATCTGTTGGATTATCAAAGTCTTATCACGATCTCGTAGTGCTCATCTTCGTCGGGCGCCGCCCGCCACTCTGTCTGCCTTATGCGATTGGTATTTAAAGGCTTTTCGCTCTCTCGAAGAGAACCTGCCCTAGCATCTGCCCCAGCGCTGGCGCCGGATTCCGGCGGGTTTAAGCGAACAAAGGCGGGCATCAGCCGGGTGATTTGCAGGACTCGTCGGTGCCCGCGAATCTCAAGGGCACACCCGATTGTGATCCCGTCGCCTGGCGGCTTGGCCTCTTGTAACCCGTTCATGGCCAAGACAGGTGGCCGAGTCCCTTTAGCGGCACCAAATTTTTCAATGCCTTAAGGTCGAGACTCGATCAAAGTCAGAAGGCGAGAGTGGTTGCGAGCGCCGCAGCGGAGAGCAGGTTGGCGGCCAGCCGGGTATGGACGCACCGGAAGTCCTTGAGGCGACGGGTTTCGGCCACATCCTCAACGGAACTCCAGTGCCACGATGCCCAGCCAAGCTCCCCAAGAGGCAATGCGGCGCCAAAGCTGCCCACCAGCGGCTCGCCCCCGCGCCTTCTTTTTGTCTTCAGTTGACCCGAAGCGGCCCCTCGACGTCGCTTGCAGCGACGTCAGCTTTGCGCGCGATGGCGGTCGTTCGCCGGCCCGACTTCAAAGCCTGGGATCAAACACCTAGAGGGGCAGATAAACTGCATTCGCGACCGGATAGCTGACCGTCCGAAGACGGCCCCAAACCGGCTATTCGTGATAGCCGCTGCGACCTTCCGCTTATGGCGCATCCTGCAGGTTGAAGTGGATGCCCCCTGGGCTATCGAAAGGACAGAACGGTTGCGCCACTGACTTTGCCGCCCTTAACTATACAGCCACACCGTGCAGGTTCAGATGGTAGCGCGTGTATCGGCGCTCGCCGCTTCGCGTCAGGGCGCCTTGTTCCACCAGATCGTGCAGGTCGCGTGTGGCGGTGGGGCGTGAGGTGCCGGTGATCGCGAGGTAGTTTTCCGCGCTCAGGCCGCCCGTGAAGCCACCGGGGCCCTCGCGGAACAGGCGGGCGATCACCTTCTCCTGCCGTTCGTTCATCCTGTCGCGGAAGCGATCGTAGAAGTGCGCCTTGGCGATGTGGAAGGCGACGCGGCTTAGCGTCGTCTGCTGGGCCGCGATGATCGTTTCGGCAAAATAGACCAGCCAGTCCGTGACATCGAGCGTCCGCTGATGGACCTCGAGCTGATCGTAATAGGCCTTGCGATGCTGCTCGATGGTATGGGCGAGCGCGATCAGCGTCGGCTGGCCGATGTTCTGGGCCAGGGACTTTTCCGCGAGTGTTCGGCCTACACGGCCGTTGCCGTCCTCGAAGGGATGGATGCTCTCGAAATAAAGATGTCCGATCCCGGCCCGGGTAAGTGCCGGCAAGGGCGCGTCCCCGTCCGGGGCCGAGCCATTGAACCAGGTGAGATAGGCGGCCATCTCGTCCGGAACCCGAGGGGATGGAGGCGCCTCGAAATGCACGGTCGGCCGATCCTGGCGGCCGGACACGATCTGCATCGCGTCTTCATGGCGACGGTAGCCGCCGATGGTCTCCAGATGCCGGCTGTCCGCCATCAGCATGCGGTGCCAGCGGAACAGCGTGTCGGCGTCGAGGGGGTCGGCCCAGCTCCGGTAGAGATCCACCATCATCTCCGCGATGCCCCGCTCCTTCGGCTTCACGTTGCGATTGTCGGTGTCGAGGCCGAGCTGACGGCGCAGGGAGGATTGCACGCTGAGGCGATCCAGCGTCTCCCCTTCGATCGCGCTGGTCTTGACCGCCTCATCGCTGAGGAGTTCGATCCGCAGCAGGTCCCGCTCGCCCTCGCTCACATGCCGGACCGCACCGATCACCTCGCCGGTGAGCAGCAGGAACCGCCGCTCCAGCGGTTCGAGGGCAACCGGATCATAGGCAAAATGCGGCCAGCCGGGCTGCGTCCAGTTCCACACCATGAGCGATAGAATTCCTCTCTATAGCTCACATAATAGCGGAATCATGATCGATAGATAGCCGTCCTATCGCTCACGGTAGTGCGAAGGAGAACTGAGAGCGTGATGCCGGGTCGATAACGTGACGCGCGCGACCAAGGGATGAAAGGTCCACCTGCTGCCGAGTGCTTTCCAATCTGCGATACGATCGAATGGGGATCAGGGATGGCACATGGGATTCGGCGTTTTCATTCACCGCTCGGACTCGATCTATGACGATAGCCCGGCTGAGCGGTATCAGTTCCCGCGCCCATATCTGGGGCGGGTCGAGGCCTGCGTAGGGGACTGGATCGTTTATTACGAACCCCGGAAAGTGGCGGAGACCCGCGGCTATTTCGCGATCGCCAGGGTCCAGCGCGTCGTTCCCGATCCCACCGCTCCGGGTATGTATCTCGCCCTCATCGAACCGGGCAGCTATATGGATTTTGCCAGCCCGGTGCCGTTCACCGATGCGGATGGCGTGGTCGAACGCGGTGTGCTGAACGCGGACGGGCGCATTTCAGGGCGTGCGCAAGCCGCCGTGCGTCCACTCTCGCGGGACGATTTCAACCGGATCGTCACTCTCGGGCTGAATGACAGCGAGCCGCTGCTGCCCCGCGTCGACGAGGGTGCGTCCCTCTCAGGCTTTGAAGAAGAACAGGCGCCATTCGCGTTCGAGCAGCCCCGCGAGCGCGTCGACACTCTGTCCTCTCGCATCGTCCGCGACCGCATCTTCCGGCGCGTCGTGCTGCGCGCCTATGACGAGCGCTGTGCCATTAGCGGGCTCAAGCTGATCAATGGCGGCGGGCGTGCCGAGGTGGCCGCAGCGCATATCCGCCCGGTGGAAGCGAATGGCCCCGACATCGTCAGCAACGGGCTGGCGCTGTCGGGTACGGCCCACTGGATGTTCGATCGCGGGCTGATCAGCCTCTCGGATGATCTGGATATTCTCATTTCCCGGCAGACCAACGATCCCGATGGCGTGCGCGCCTTCATCAATAAAGACGGCCGCGCCATCGCGCCCCGCAGGCTGATCGAGCGGCCCCATCCCCATTTCCTGCGCTGGCACAGGGAGCATTGTTTCAAACCTTGAAGCGGAGGCTCCCTATGCCGCTTCCGATAACCGGACAGCCGTTTCCGCCGTTCGCCTGTCATTGCACGCCACGCTGCGACGCGGATCGAATCCTGTTGAACCGGCCCAATATCGGGCTCTTTTAATCATCCCCGACCGGGATGAGATCGTCTGTTCCCCGGCATCGTCGGGGGGCAGATGGCGGCATCACATCATCATCAGGGTTTTGCCCGCGGCGCGCGGATGCTGCGCACGGCGCTGGGTCCGGCGATCGCCCGGCATCTGGAAGACCCGGCCGTCGTCGAGGTGATGCTGAACCCGGACGGGCGGCTGTGGATCGACCGGCTCTCGGAGGGACTGTCAGACACGGGTGGGCGGCTCTCGCCCGCTGACGGCGAGCGCATTGTTAGGCTCGTCGCCCACCATGTCGGCGCGGAGGTGCATGCGGGCGCCCCGCGGGTTTCAGCCGAGCTGCCCGAGACGGGAGAACGGTTCGAGGGCCTGCTGCCGCCGGTCGTGGCGGCCCCGACGTTTGCCATCCGCAAGCCCGCCGTCGCGGTGTTCACGCTGGAGGACTATGTCCGCGCCGGGATCATGTCCGGCGGACAGGCCCATGCGCTGCGCCGGGGCATTGCGTCCCGCACCAACATCCTAGTGGCCGACGGCACCTCGACGGGCAAGACGACGCTGACCAATGCGCTCCTCGCCGAGGTCGCGAAGACCTCCGATCGCGTTGTTCTCATTGAGGATACACGCGAGCTGCAATGCGCGGCGCCGAACCTCGTCGCCCTGCGCACCAAGGACGGCGTCGCCTCGCTCTCGGACCTCGTCCGTTCGGCGCTTCGGCTGCGTCCCGACCGCATCCCCATTGGCGAGGTGCGCGGCGCGGAGGCGCTCGACCTCCTGAAGGCCTGGGGCACCGGCCATCCCGGCGGCATCGGCACCATCCATGCCGGCAGCGCGCTCGGCGCGCTGAGGCGGGTGGAACAGCTCATCCAGGAAGCCGTCGTCACCGTCCCGCGCGCGCTGATCGCCGAGACCATCAGTCTCGTGGCCGTGCTCTCGGGCCGCGGCGCGGCGCGCCGGCTCACCGAACTCGCTCATGTCGAGGGCCTTGGCCCCGATGGCGACTACCGCGTCACCCCTGTCATCACCGGAGATCCCACATGATCCGATCGCTCCATCGCGCCGGCAGCGCAGCCCGGCTGGCCGCGTCTGTCACCTGCATCAGCCTGATGGCCATGGCCAGCGCTCACGCCTCCGGCTCGTCCATGCCGTGGGAGGCGCCGCTGCAATCCATCCTTCAATCGATCGAAGGCCCCGTCGCCAAGATCATCGCCGTCATCGTCATCATCTCGACCGGGCTGGCGCTGGCCTTCGGCGACACGTCGGGCGGCTTTCGCCGGCTGATCCAGATCGTGTTCGGCCTGTCGATCGCCTTCGCCGCCTCGAGCTTCTTCCTGTCGTTCTTCTCCTTCGGCGGCGGAGCGCTCGTCTGATGGCGGAGCCGATCGACGTCCCCGGCTTCAGCGTTCCGGTCCACCGGGCGCTGACCGAGCCGATCCTGCTCGGCGGCGCGCCGCGCGCCATCGCCATCGTCAATGGCACGCTTGCCGGGGCCGTGGGTCTCGGCCTGCGCCTGTGGCTGTTCGGTCTCGCCATCGGGATGATCGGCCATGTCGCGGCGGTGTGGGCGGCGAAGCGTGATCCGCTCTTCGTGGAGGTGGTGCGTCGGCATCTGCGCATCCCCGCGCACCTCTCGGTCTGAGCGGGGTGCCATGATGATGAACCTCGCCGAATATCGCAGCCGCAACCGCCGCCTTGCCGATTTCCTGCCTTGGGCAGCGCTGGTCGCGCCCGGCATCGTGCTGAACAAGGACGGCTCGTTTCAGCGCACGGCGCGTTTTCGCGGGCCGGACCTCGACAGCGCCGTGCCCGCCGAGCTGGTCGCGGTCGCCGGGCGGCTGAACAACGCCTTCCGCCGCCTCGGCTCGGGATGGGCGATCTTTGTGGAGGCGCAGCGCCATGCCGCCGCGACCTATCCGGCGAGCGCCTTCCCCGATGCCGCCTCCGCTCTGGTCGATGCCGAGCGGCGGGCGGACTTTGAAGAGGCCGGAAGCCATTTCGAGTCGAGCTATTTTCTGACTTTTACCTTCCTTCCGCCGGCCGAGGACGCGGCGCGCACCGAAGGTTGGCTTTATGAGGGGCGTGACAAGGCGAGCCTTGATCCCCATGAGACGTTGCGTGGCTTTGCCGACCGAACCGATCGGCTCCTCAACCTCATCGACGCCTTCATGCCGGAATGCCGCTGGCTCGATGACGGCGAAACGCTGACCTACCTGCACAGCTGCCTCTCGACGCACCGGCACCGTGTCCGTGTACCGGAAACGCCGATCTATCTCGACGCGCTGCTGGCTGACCAGCCGCTCACGGGCGGGCTGGAGCCACGCCTTGGCGACCAGCATCTGCGGGTGCTGACCATCACCGGCTTTCCGACGGTGACGACGCCCGGCCTACTTGATGAGCTGAACCGCCTGGCCTTTCCCTATCGCTGGTCGACCCGGGCGATCCTGCTCGACAAGGCGGATGCGGTCCGGCTGCTCACCAGGATCCGTCGCCAGTGGTTCGCCAAGCGCAAATCCATTGCCGCCATCCTGAAGGAGGTCATGACCAATGAGGCCTCCGTCCTCGTGGACTCGGATGCCGCAAACAAGGCTGAAGATGCCCACCTCGCGCTGCAGGAACTTGGCGCGGACCATGCCGGCATCGCCTATGTCACCGCGACCGTTACGCTGTGGGATGCCGATCCCCGCATTGCCGACGAGAAGCTGCGGCGGGTCGAGAAAATCATCCAGGGTCGCGACTTCACGGTGATGACCGAGACCATCAATGCCGTGGACGCTTGGCTCGGCAGCTTGCCCGGGCACGTCTACGCTAATGTCCGCCAGCCGCCGATCTCGACGCTCAATCTCTCGCACATGATCCCGCTGTCAGCGGTGTGGGCCGGCGAGAGCCGCGACGTGCATTTCGATGCACCGCCGCTGCTGTTCGGCAAGACCGAGGGCTCGACCCCGTTCCGATTCTGCCTCCATGTCGGCGATGTCAGCCATACCCTCGTCGTCGGCCCGACCGGCGCGGGAAAGTCTGTGCTGCTGGCGCTGATGGCGCTGCAGTTCCGGCGATATCCGAGAGCCCAAGTTTTCGCCTTCGACTTCGGCGGCTCGATCCGGGCTGCGGCGCTTGCCATGCGCGGGGACTGGCACGATCTCGGCGGCGGCCTCAGCGAGGGGAGTGCGGAGAGTGTGTCGCTTCAGCCGCTTGCGCGCATCGATGAAGCCGCGGAGCGCGCTTGGGCCGCCGACTGGCTGAACGCCATCCTCACCCGCGAAGGCGTCCCCATCACGCCGCAGGTGAAGGAGCACATCTGGACGGCGCTGACCTCGCTCGGCTCCGCGCCGGCCGAGGAGCGCACGCTGACAGGCCTCTGCGTCCTCCTACAGTCCAACGATCTGAAGCAGGCACTGCGTCCCTATTGCCTTGGCGGCGCATGGGGCCGGTTGCTGGATGCGGAGAGCAAGCATCTGGGTTCGGCCACGGTCCAAGCCTTCGAGACCGAGGGATTGATAGGGACGGAGGCCGCGCCTGCGGTGCTCGCCTATCTGTTCCATCGGATCGAGGACCGGCTCGACGGATCACGGACCCTCATCATCATCGATGAAGGCTGGCTGGCGCTGGACGATCAGGGTTTCGCCGGCCAGCTGCGGGAATGGCTGAAGACCCTGCGCAAGAAGAACGCCTCCGTCATCTTCGCCACGCAGTCGCTCTCAGATATTGATGGCAGCGCCATTGCCCCGGCGATCATCGAGAGCTGCCCGACACGCCTTCTGCTCCCCAATGAGCGGGCCATCGAGCCGCAGATCACCGCCATCTATCGCCGCTTCGGCCCGATGCGGATATCCTTAACGGTTGCACAAGGGAGGAGATTCAATCATCAGGAGGATAGGCCATTTGATTTTCAATAAGTAGGGTTGAACGATGCCCAAGCGCAGCATCACGGATCAGGAAATCGGGCTGATCAAAGCCATGCTCGCACGGGGCATGAAGAACAAGGATGTCCAGTTCTTCTTCAATCGCCCGGATCGCGCGGTTAACTCGGGCCGAATCTCGCAAATCCGGGACGGATCCTATGGTGCGGAAGTGCCGCAAGCGACCGATGCCGACTTGGACGCCTTCATCGCCGCGCCCAAACCGGAAGGGCACATAGCTGCTGTGGGCATCCCGACAGCCATAGCTTCGCCCCCGCCGAACGAAGGGCCAAAAGGCCCACTCCATAGTGATGTTATCGCAAGCCAGTTCGCGGCGGATGCGAGCGGAACATGGCGGCTGACCAGCGGTGAAACCGATCAGCATGAGTGCAAGACGAGCTTCGGATTCAGGCATTGCCACGAATGGATTCGTGCCATCGCCGCGCTTGCCAACAACCGAGGCGGTTACATCTTCTTTGGCGTCCACGACAAGGATGGTGCAGCGACAGCCGAGAGCGACAAGAGCTATGCCGTCACCGGCCTCATCAACGATGAGTTCGTGAAAGCCGATCCGGCGAACTTCACGAAACTAATTCGGTCCTATCTAGACCCGACGCCGAACGTGCTCACAGTCACCGCCGTTGTGGGGGGCAAGACCATTGGTGTGATGCATGTTGAGCAGCATCCGGGGCGCCCAGTCATCGTGCGTACTGGAGATGGAAAAATATTAAAGGAGGGCGATATTTTCTTTCGATATACAGGAAGCTGCGAGCGCATCAAGTACAGCGACCTTCGCACCATTCTCGATGCGCGAGACGCAGCGTCCCGTCTGGACGTGCTTCCGTTGGTCGAGCGGTTGCTTGCCCTTGGTCCGGCGCGCGCCTTGATTGCCGACTTGGAAAAGGGCGTTTTGGACGATGGGAAGCGGCCGATTTTGATCGATCAGGACTTGCTCAACCAGATTAATTTTATCCGAGAAGGCGAGTTCGATGAGATGGCTGGCGCGCCGACGCTGAAGCTGGTCGGCGACGTGACCGTTGACGGGGCTGCGGTCAAGCCAAACATCGTTCGCGGGCCGATCACGCCCGATGCTGTGCTTCGGAATTGTTTGAGCCGTGAGAAGGTCGGGCACCCCGATGCTTACCTTGCACACTCAGCACATTCCAATCGCGAGTGGCAACCCATTTGGTTTTACATTGACCAAGCGGGCTTGTCGGTAAGCGACGCGGTGGACCTCCTGGCGAAAGAGCCCGCGAGCCAGCCGACGCATCGCGCCGCAGCAATAGAGAGGCTGAGCGGCAAGAAGAGCGCATACAAGGTGAATGCTGGCAAGCCGAAGCAGATCGTCAAGGCACTCGCTGCCGGACAAATTGATGAGCCGGGCAATGATTCAGAGGCTCACAAGTTCGCACTGGCGGTGCAGGGCCTCCCGGACGATACGCCCAATCCACAAGACATCCTTTCCGTCCTGCTGAGATGCTTCGAGCGCGCCACACCTCAAACCTCAGGCAACGGCAATCTCCGCAGCGCGATCTTTCGAGCCGCTTGCCGTCTAGATGAACTGTTGTGGCGGCCAAAAGGGGAGAAATAGCGACCACAACGCGCCGACCGAAGGCCGCTGAGATGGGCGGCACCGGCGTCATCGACACTTTCCTGGGGGTCTTCACCTCCTATATCGACAGCGGCTTCGGCCTGCTTGGCGGCGAGGTCGCCTTCATCGCCACCACGCTCATCGTCATCGACGTGACGCTGGCGGCGCTGTTCTGGTCGTGGGGCGCTGATGACGACATCATCGCCCGGCTCATTAAGAGCCCGTTTGGAAATTCAGGGATGTGCATTTCTCCGGGCCAGATTTGCGCCCATGGCGACGAGGATCGTGGCGGTTGAGACGTCGATGCGGCGCTCATAGTCACGCACAAGGCGGCGCCATCGGGTCATCCAGCCGAACGTGCGCTCGACGACCCAGCGGCGCGGCAGGACTTCGAAGCCCTGCACGCCATCGCGGCGGCGGATGATCTCGACGACGAAGGCGAGATAGGCCGCCTTGTCCATGAGCGTGAGCCGGTCGTAGGCGGCGTCGGCGAAGAGGTGCTTCACCCACGGCCAGCGCTTGCGGATCGCATCGAGGATCATCTGTGCCCCGGCGCTGTCGGAAATGTCTGCGGTCGTCAGATGGACCATCAGGAGCCGCCCGTCGGTGTCGACCGCAATGTGGCGCTTGCGCCCGACGATCTTCTTGCCGGCATCGTATCCCCTGGCTTCGGCTTGCGGCGCCTTGATCGTCTGGCTGTCGATCACCGCCCCCGTCGGGCTCGCTTCACGCCCCGCCCGCTCGCGGTCGAGCATCAGTTCGACATCGTGGATGGTCTGGAACAGGAAGCGGCGCGCCAGTTCGCGGAACCAGCCATAGACCGTGCGCCAGTGACCGAAATGGATCGGCAGCATCCGCCAGCCGCCGCCTGAACGCACCAGATAGCGCACCGCATTGATGACTTCCCGGAACTCCACCTCGCGGGGCCGCCCCCGGCGTCCGGGAGCCGGCATCAACGGCGCCATCCGCTCCCATTCTTCATCCGTCAGATCCGACGGATAGCGTTTCGTCTTCCGGGCGATCCTGGCCATCCGGTCCCGCTGTTCTGCTGTCCACATCCACAGCTTGAATCATAAGCACGGACAAACAGGAATCCCTGGATAACGAATTTCCAAACGGGCTCTAAGAAGACCCTGTTCGTCGGCGTCTTCGCCTATATCATCGGCAACTGGAACACCCTCGCCCGCATCGTCTTCGAGAGCTTTGCCGGGCTGGGGCTGAAGGGCTCGGGTACGGCATTTTCCGTCAGCGACCTCATGCGTCCCGGCAAGGTGGCGCAGACCGGGCTCGATGTCGGCCGTCCCTTGCTCGACTCCATCTCCGATTTGATGGGCTGGGTCGCCTTCTTCGAGAACTTCATCCAGATCGCCTGCCTGCTGTTTGCCTGGGCGCTGGTGCTGCTCTCCTTCTTCATCCTCGCCGTCCAACTCTTCGTCACCCTGATCGAGTTCAAGCTGACGACGCTCGCCGGCTTCGTGCTGATCCCCTTCGGCCTGTTCGGCAAGACCGCCTTCATGGCCGAGCGGGTGCTGGGCAATGTCGTGTCCTCCGGCATCAAGGTCATGGTGCTCGCCGTCATCATCGGCATTGGCTCGACCCTGTTCGGCCAGTTCACCGCGGGGTTCGGGGGACAGACGCCGACCATCGACGACGCGATGGCCATCGTGCTGGCTGCGCTATCGCTGCTCGGTCTCGGCATTTTTGGTCCCGGCATTGCCGCCGGCCTTGTCTCCGGTGGCCCGCAGCTGAGCGCAGGCGCTGCGGTCGGCACCGGCCTCGCCGCCGGTGGCGCCATGCTGGCCGCTGGCGGTGCCGCCAGCCTCGCAGTCCGGGGCGGCGGGGCCGCCCTCTCGGCGACGGCGGCTGCGGCGCGAGGTGGAGCGACCGCCTACAGCCTTGGTTCCGCGGGCCAGTCCGGCATGGCGGGTGTCGCCTCGGGACTGGGAGGCGTCGCGCGCGCCGCAGGCTCCGCCGCCGTGTCACCGCTGGCGAACACCATCAACGGCACGGCCTCGGCTTCCTCGGCCGATGACGTGCCCGACTGGGCCAAGCACATGAAGCGCGGCCAGTCGCTTCGCCATGGCGTCTCCGCCGCCGCCCATGCTGTGCGCTCCGGTGACAGCCATGCCGGCGGCTCTTCCGTCTCCCTCAATGAGAGCGACCGCACATGAGCCTATTCAAGCGACCCGCGACCCATTACGGCACCTCGCCCGAGCCGGTCACGCCCTATCAGAAGGCAGCACAAGTCTGGGACGAGCGCATCGGTTCGGCCCGTGTGCAGGCCAAGAACTGGCGGCTAATGGCCTTTGGCAGCTTGTTGCTCTCGGCCGGCTTTGCCTCGGCGCTGATCTGGCAGTCGACGAGGGGTACGGTCGTGCCCTGGGTGGTCGAGGTGGATCGTCTTGGACAGACGCAGGCCATTGGCCCCGCCACCGGCGATTATCGCCCGACCGATCCGCAGATTGCCTGGAATCTTGCCCGCTTCATCGAGCAGGTGCGCAGCCTGCCGGCCGATCCGGTGATTGTGCGGCAGAACTGGCTTCGGGCCTATGAGTTAACCACCGATCGGGGCGCTGCCGCGCTCAACGACTATGCCCGCGCCAATGATCCATTCACGCGGGTGGGCAAGCAGCAGATCGCGGTCGAGGTCTCCAGCGTGATCCGGGCCTCCCCGGATTCATTCCGCATCGCCTGGGTCGAGCGCCGCTACGAGAACGGCCAGCTCGCCACCACCGAGCGCTGGAGCGCAATCCTGACCCTGGTGATCCAGCCGCCGCGCGATGCCGAGCGTCTGCGCACCAATCCGCTCGGCATCTATGTCAACGCCATCAGCTGGTCGCGGGAGATGAGCCAGTGAAAACGTCTTTCCGTAAACCCGCATCTCCGGCTCTGCGCCAATCCGCCTTTGTGGTTCTCCTGCTCTCCGCAAGCGCACTTGGCGGTTGCGCCTCGGCGCCGAAGCCGCCGCAGATCAGCTATGACAGTGACGTTCCGGCGCTGCCAGCAGTGCCCGCCGTCGTCATGGATGAGCGTCCGCGCCCGCTCCATACGCCTCCCGCCTGGACGCCGGCCAAGGGCGGCACGGACGCTAAAACGCCCGTTGCCCGCGTCGAGAACGCGAATGCGGCGGCCCGCGTGGAGCCGCGCCGCGACGGCTATTACAACGCCATCCAGATCTACCCCTGGAGCGAGGGCGCGCTCTATCAGGTCTATGCCGCGCCCGGCCAGATCACCAACATTGCATTGGAGCGGGGCGAGAGCCTGACCGGCAGCGGACCGATCGCCGCAGGCGACACCGCCCGCTGGATCATCGGCGACACGGAGAGCGGCGACGGTGTGAGCCGGCGCGTGCATGTGCTGGTGAAACCGACACGGGCGGACATCTCCACCAACCTCGTCATCACCACCGACCGGCGCAGCTATATGATCGAGCTGCGGGCTGGCGAAAAGCCCTATATGCCGGCTGTCGCCTGGGCCTATCCGCAGGTTCCGGGAGCGCAGCGCCCCAGTGTTCCTCCGACGCCGGTCATCCCGAGCTTCGCCGCCCGCAACTATCGCTACGCGCTCACCGGCGACACGCCGCCCTGGCGGCCGATGGCCGTCTATGACGACGGGCGTAAGGTCTATGTCGAGTTCCCGCGCGGCATCGTCCAGGGCGAAATGCCGCCGCTCTTCGTCATCGGGGCGGATGGGGAAGCGCAGATCGTCAACAGCCGCATCTACCAGAACATACTGATCGTCGACCGGCTGTTCGGTGCGGCCGAACTGCGCCTCGGTGGCGGCGAGCATCCGCAGAAGGTGCGGATCGAGCGCACGGACGGGAGGCCGGCATCATGAGCAACCCCGACAATCATGACCTCGAGGCCGATCTCGGCGCTCCGACCACCGATCACGCCGCGGCGATGCGGCTGCGTCCCGAGCCGCCGCGCGTCACGCGTCTCTCGCGCAAGGTCCTCGCCGGCGCCGGGCTGGTCGTCAGCCTCGGCATAGGCGGCGCCCTGATCTATGCGCTGCAGGGGCGCGACAAGGGCACCGGCGGCGAGGAGCTCTACTCCACCCAGAACCGCTCCACCGCCGATGGTCTTGCAGGCCTGCCACGGGACTACACCGGGCCGATCCTCGGTCCGCCGCTGCCGGGCGATCTCGGCCGGCCTATCCTTGATGCGCAGAACCGCGGCCAGCCCGTCGTGCCGCCGACACTGACGGCGCCACAGGTTGATCCCGAGCAGCAGCGGCGTCTTGCCGAACAGGAAGCCGCGCGGACCAGTCGCGTATTTTTCCAGGCGGCGCAGGCTCGCGCGCAGGCGGCGCCAGTGACGGGCGCTTCCGGCTTCAGCGGCCTTGGCGCAGCGGGACCGGGGGGCGCCCCCTCGACCCAGGATCGCCAGCTTGCCTTCCTCAATGCCGCCGTCGATCGACGCGTGGTCGCATCCGATCGCGTCATGGCGCCAGCATCGCCTTATGTGCTGCAGGCGGGCGCTGTCATCCCCGCCGCGCTCATCACCGGCATTCGCTCCGACTTGCCGGGCCAGATTACCGCCCAGGTCACCGAGAACGTCTATGACAGCCCGACCGGCCGCATCCTGATCATCCCGCAGGGCACACGGCTGCTCGGCCAATACGACAATGGCGTCGGCTTCGGCCAGCGCCGCATCCTGCTGGTCTGGAACCGGCTGATCTTCCCCAATGGCCGCTCCATCGTGCTGGAGCGTCAGCCAGGCACCGATGTGCAGGGCTATGGCGGCCTCGAGGACGGCGTCGACATGCACTGGTGGGACCTCGCCAGGGCGATCGGCCTCTCGACGCTGCTCTCCGTCAGCGCCGAGCTCGCCATGGATGATCAGGATGCATTCATCCAGGCGCTCCAAAGCGGGGCGCAGGACACCATAAACGATGCCGGGCAGGAGATCATCCGCCGGCAGTTGCGGGTCGCCCCGACCGTGACCATCCGGCCCGGCTTCCCGGTGCGGGTCATGGTCACCCGTGACCTCGTCCTCGAACCCTACAGGTACTGACCATGGCGAAGCTGAAGCTCGGACCGATCACGAACGACAAGCCGGTGAAGGTGGCGCTGTCATTGCCTGGCGCACTGCACCGCGATCTTGTCGCCTATGCCGAGGTGCTCGCGCGGGAAACCGGCCAGCCGGTCGATGATCCCGTGAAGCTCGTCGTGCCCATGCTGGAGCGCTTCATCGCCACCGATCGCGAGTTCGCCAAGGCGCGCCGCGAGGCTGGCGGCGCTGCGAGGATCAGCGCGCCGCTGCCCGCTCCTGGGTCATCTTCCGTGTGAGGCTGAGCAAGGTGCGCACCGCCGGGTTGTCGTTGCGAGTCGAGTAAATCACGGAGAACGGGATCGCCTCGCCGGCGAGAGGGCGGAACACCACCTCCGGCAGACCGATGACCGTTTCCGACTCAAGCACCGGCACGATTCCACGCCCCGTGGCGACGAGACCGAGAAGGCTATAGTGCGCGACCTGCTGCGTGCTGATGCGCGGCGAGATGTCGAGTTCCCGGAATTTGCGTTCAAGGAAACCCCGCACCTCATTACCGGAGCCTTCGGTGCGGACGAGAAAGGTCTCATCCACGAGATCGCGCCAGGACAGCACATCCCTCTGGACCAAAGGATGAAGCCGCGGCAGCGCGAACAGGAGTGGTTCGCTCCACGCGGAAATCGCATCACAGTCCGGCCAGCTTTGCCGGCCCAGCACGAATGCGGCGTCGAGATCAAACCGCCGCATCGCGGCCGCGTGGCTTTCGGCCGGCGCTTCGACAAAGTCGATGTCAACACCCGCATAGCGGCTGTCATAGGTCTGGAACAGCTCGCGCAGAAAGCCGGAGGACAGGTTCGAGAACAGCCCAACCCTCAGGTGCCCTTCTTCCGCCCGGCCGAACGCCGCAGCCTCCTCGCCGGCTTCGCGAATCTGATCCAGCGCCTGCCGTGTCCGGCTGAGATACCTTTGCCCCGCCAGAGTGAGGTTCACCCCGCTTGAATGCCGGATGAACAGTGAGACGCCGATCTCATCCTCCAGATCCCGGACGCTCCGGCTGATGGACGATTCCCTGACCTCAAGTGCCACCCCGGCCTTGCGGAAGCTTCCGTGCTCGGCGGCCGCCACGAAATAGCGCAGGTGGCGCAACTCGATCGAGGGCGATAACGGCGCAGCCATCCGGGCTCCGGCGTGTTGAGTAGCTTCTGGATATTGATACTCAAAGTTGCAGCTACGTCGAGAGTTGCAGACCGGCTTTGCATCGCAGCCGTTCCGGGCGCCGCCAAGCGCAGCGCATCGGTGCAGCGTCGCCGCTTAGAAAGCTGCCGAACGCACGCCATGGCATCCGGGAATTTTCTTCCGGGAGCATAGATTCTGCTCAGAATGTCGCGTTCGAGGGAGAATCTAAGCAGAAAACGCCCCGAAGGGCGTTTGCTAACTATCTGATTTTATTGGGAAAATTTGGAGCGGGCGAAGGGATTCGAACCCTCGACCCCAACCTTGGCAACGTGCCCGAGAGCCGTTCGCTGCGATATCCGATCCTTCGCCGTAATTGTAAAATTCACTATAAGGCAGACAGTTAGCTCATACGCGCCCCGCCGATCGTCGTCACCTAGACGCCACGATTTGATTTCAAATGCTTCCATTCGGCTTCCGGAGGCGTTAAAATGCGAAAAATGGAAGCAGATTTTCTATAAGTGGTTGGAATAAAATGGAAAAGCTCACAAAGCGCCGTTTGGACGCTCTGAAACCTTCCAAGGTTGGGGTCGAAGGTTCTGAGCAGTTCCTCTGGGATGGCGAGTTGCGCGGCTTCGGCGTGCGGGTCAGCGCGGCGGGCCTCAAGAGTTTCATCGTGCAGTACCGAACGCCGGAAGGACGCCATCGCCGCAGGGTCATCGGGCGGTATGGTCTCATGACCGTGGAGCAGGCGCGGGACGCGGCAAGAGACATCCTGATGGCGGTCGCAAAGGGATGCGATCCGGAGGAGGCCGCCACGCGAACGGACGATCTAACCGTCGGTGCGGTCTGCGACTGGTATCTGGCCGAGGCGGAGGCCGGACGAATTCTTGGCAAGCGACGCCGGCCTATCAAGGCGTCGACGCTTGCCATGGATCGCAGCCGAATTGATGCGCATATCAAGCCGCTGCTGGGCAAACGGATCATAAACACGCTTAAGCTGGGCGACATCGAAGGTGCCCAGGCCGATATCGCGGCCGGTAAGACGTCCAAAGCGCGCGTCGGTAGCCGCGGCGGTGCCACCACAGGCGGCGAAGGGGTCGCTGCACGCACCATGTCGACCCTGCACTCCATTTTTGAGCACGCGGTGCGGCTGGGGAAAATCACGAGCAATCCGGCAAAGGGTGTCCGTCGCCTCGCCAGTACGCCACGCGACCGCCGGCTGAGCCGCTCCGAGATCGAGAAGCTCGGCAAGGCGATGCGGATAGCGGAGCAGGACGGCGAGCACCCGACCGGCCTTGCGGCGATCCGCTTCTTCCTGATGACGGGTCTGCGCCGCATGGAGGGGCTCGCTTTGGAGCGTGCCTGGCTCCATGACGAGGAAGGCTCGATCCGATTTCCCGACACGAAGAGCGGTGCGCAGACGCGGGTCATCGGCCGCGCCGCCGTCGACTTGCTGCTGGCTCAGCCACAGGCCGGATCGCGCTTCTTCTTCCCGGCCGACTGGGGTGAAGGGCATTTCGTCGGGATCGTGCGTGTGCTCGATCGCCTCTGCGCAATGGCGCGGCTGGAGGACGTCACCCCACATACCCTGCGCCACACCTTCGCGAGCGTCGCCGGCGACCTCGGCTTTTCCGAACTGACGATCGCGGCGCTGCTCGGCCACGCGGCGCGCGGCGTGACGCAGCGCTATATCCATATCGACGAGGCGCTGCGGCTCGCGGCTGACCGCGTCGCGGACGAGATGGCCGACGTCCTCGACGGCAAGGCGGCGGCCGCGCGTCCTTCTCGACGTGGGGCGCGACAGTCGCGGGAGACAGATCAGAGACTGCCGCAGTCAGAATCGTAAAGCTGTCCCGGCAGAGCACAGCCATGAGCCACAGACGCGATTGCGACAGGCCTCCGACCACGATGTCGACCAGCGCCGCAGCCGCTTGATTGAAAGCGCGTGCGGCAAGATCGACGCCGGCGCGCCAATTTTGTGGACCGTGTCGGCAACTGCGCCGACCATGCCGGGAAGAGCCTTGATGCTACCCATCTCGCCCATCGACGTGACGGGCGTGACCGCCTGGATTTAGGCGACGCCAAGGTGCGGCGGTTGCGGAGGGGTGGCGCCGCATTTATCGGGCTCGACCTCTCTTGAAACCTTCGGTAGAAATTTCCAAAGCTACTCAACACGCCGGAGCCCGGATGGCTGCGCCGTTTTCCACCTCTATCGAGTTGCGCCACCTGCGCTATTTCGTGGCGGCCGCCGAGCACGGAAGCTTCCGCAAGGCGGGGGTGGCACTTGAGGTCAAGGAATCGTCGATCAGCCGGAGCGTGCGAGATCTTGAAGACGAGATTGGTGTGTCGCTGTTCATCCGGCACTCAAGCGGGGTGAACCTCACTCTGGCGGGGCAGCGTTTTCTGAACCGCACGCGGCAGGCCCTCGATCAAATCCGAGAGGCAACCGTGGAAGCGGCCGCGCTCGGGCGTGCTGAGGAAGGCCACCTTAAAGTTGGCCTGTTCTCCAACCTGTCCTCCGGCTTTCTACGCGACCTGTTCCAGACCTATGACAGCCGCTATGCGGGCGTTCATATCGACTTTGTCGAAGCGCCTGCCGAAAATCACGCGGCCGCGATACGGCGGTTTGATCTCGACGCCGCATTCGTGCTGGGCCGGCAAAGCTGGCCGGACTGTGATGCGATGTCCTCCTGGAGCGAACCACTCCTGTTCGCGCTGCCGCGGCTTCATCCTCTGGTCCAAAGGGATGTGCTGTCCTGGCGAGATCTCGCGGATGAAACCTTTCTGGTCCGAACCGAGGGCTCCGGCAATGAGGTGCGGGGCTTCCTTGAACGCAAATTCCGGGAACTCGACATCTCGCCGCGCATCAGCACGCAGCAAGTCGCGCGCTATAGCCTTCTGGGTCTCGTCGCCACGGGGCGTGGGATCGTCCCTGTGCTGGAATCCGAGGCGGTGATCAGCCTGCCGGAAGTGGTGTACCGGCCGCTCGCCGGCGAGGTGATCCCGTTCTCTGTGATCTATTCACTGAGAAACGACAACCCGGCGGTGCGCACCTTGCTCAGCCTCACACGGAAGATGGCCCAGGAGCGGGCTGCGACGCGTTGATGCCCGTAATACTTCCTGCTTCGCGCCGCGCCTTGGCGAACTCCCGATCGGTGGCGATGAAGCGCTCGAGCATCGGCACGATGAGCTTCACAGGCTCCGGGACCGGTTCGCCGGTTTCCCGCGCGAGCACCTCGGCATAGGCGATAAGGTCACGGTGCAGCGCGCCGGGCAGCGAAAGCGCCACCTTCACCGGCTTGTCGTTGGGGATGGGGCCGAGTTTAAGCTTCGCCATGGTCAGTACCTGTAGGGTTCGAGCACCAAGTCACGGGTGACCATGACCCGCACCGGGAAGCCGGGCCGGATGGTCAGGGTCGGCGCGACCCGCAACTGCCGGCGGATGATCTCCTGGCCGGCATCGTTGATGGTGTCCTGCGCCCCGCTCTGCAGCGCCTGGATCAGTTCGTCCTCATCATCCATGGCGAGCTCGGCGCTGACGGAGAGCAGCGTCGAGAGCCCGACCGCCTTGGCGAGGTCCCACCAGTGCATGTCGACGCCGTCCTCAACGCCTGCATAGCCCTGCGCATCCGTGCCGGGCTGGCGCTCCAGCACGATGGAGCGGCCATTGGGGAAAATCAGGCGGTTCCAGACCAGAAGAATGCGGCGCTGGCCGAAGCCGACCCCATTGTCGTATTGGCCGAGCAGCCGGGTCCCCTGCGGGATGATCAGGATTCTGCCGGTCGGGCTGTCATAGATGTTCTCGGTCACCTGCGCGGTGATCTGGCCGGGCAGGTCTGAGCGAATGCCGGTGATCAGCGCGGCGGGGATGACAGCGCCGGCCTGCAGCACATAAGGCGACGCCGGCGCCATGACGCGATCGGACGCCACGACGCGTCGATCGACAGCGGCATTGAGGAAGGCAAGCTGGCGATCCTGGGGTGAGGACGTGCCGCCCGTTCCTGCCGAGCCAGGGCCGTTGAAGCCGGAGGCACCCGTCACTGACGACGCCGGCGCGCGAGCCTGCGCAGCCTGGAAGAATACGCGGCTGGTGCGCGCGGCTTCCTGCTCGGTGAGACGCCGCTGCTGCTCGGGATCGACCTGTGGCGCTGTCATTGTCGGCGGCACGACGGGCTGGCCGCGGTTCTGTGCTTCAAGGATCGGCCGGCCGAGATCGCCGGGAAGAGGCGGACCCAGGATCGGGCCGGTGTAATCGCGCGGCAGGCCGGCAAGGCCGTCGGCGGTGGAGCGGTTCTGGGTGGAATAAAGCTCCTCACCTCCGGTGCCCTTGTCGCGCCCCTGCAGCGCATAGATCAACGCGCCACCAATGCCGAGGCTGACAACCAGCCCGGCGCCGGCCAGCACCTTGCGGGATAGGCGCGTGACGCGCGGCGGCGCGGGACGCAGCCGCATGGCGGCGGCGTGATCCGTGGCCGGAGCGCCGAGATCCGCTTCGAGGTCATGATTGTCGGGGCTGCTCATGATGCCGGCCTCCCGTCCGTACGCTCGATCCGCACCTTCTGCGGACGCTCGCCGCCACCGAGGCGCAGCTCGGCGGCACCGAACAGGCGGTCGACGATCAGGATGTTCTGGTGGATGCGGCTGTTGACGATCTGCGCTTCGCCGTCGGCGCCGATGACGAAGAGCGGCGGCATCTCGCCCTGAATGACCCCGCGCGGGAACTCGACATAGACCTTACGCCCATCGTCATAGACGGCCATCGGCCGCCAGGGCGGCGTGTCGCCGGAGAGCGCGTATCGATAGTTGCGGGCCGTGATGGCCGGGATGATTGGCGTCGCAGGAACACTGGCGCGCTGCGCTCCCGGAACCTGCGGATAGGCCCAGGCGACGGCCGGCATATAGGGCTTCTCGCCGGCGCGCAGCTCGATCATGTAGCTGCGCCGGTCTGTGGTGATGACAAGGTTGGTGGAGATGTCCGCCCGCGTCGGTTTCACCAGCACATGCACGCGCCGGTTCACACCCTCGCCGCTCTCGGTGTCGCCGATGATCCAGCGCGCGGTGTCGCCCGCCGCGATGGGTCCGCTGCCGGTCAGGCTCTCGCCCGGCTCCAGCGCGATGTTGGTGATCTGGCCGGGCGCGGCATAGACCTGATAGAGCGCGCCCTCGCTCCACGGATAGATCTGGATGGCGTTGTAATAGCCCTCGCGGCGGGGTTCGACCCGCGCGGCGGCATTGGCGTTCTCGACGCGGGCAACGGGCGCTTTCGCATCCGTGCCGCCCTTGGCCGGCGTCCAGGCAGGCGGCATGTGCAGCGGGCGCGGCCGCTCATCCGTGACGAGGGCAGGCGCCGCCGGCAGCGCCGGCACGTCACTGTCATAGCTGATCTGCGGCGGCTTCGGTGCCGATGCGCAACCGCCCAGCATCGTCGCCGAGAGCAGGAGAACCGCGAAGGCGGATAGGCGGAAAGCCGGAGATGCGGATTTACGGATCGCCGTCTTCACTGGCTCATCTCCCGCGACCAGCTGATGGCGTTGACATAGATGCCGAGCGGATTGGTGCGCAGGCGCTCGGCATCACGTGGCGGCTGGATCACCAGCGTCAGGATCGCGCTCCAGCGCTCGGTGGCGGCAAGCTGGCCGTTCTCATAGCGCCGCTCGACCCAGGCCAGACGGAAGGAGTCGGGCGAGGCCCGGATCACGCTGGAGACCTCGACGGCGATCTGCTGCTTGCCGACCCGGGTAAAAGGATCGTTGGCGCGGGCATAGTCGTTGAGCGCGGCGGCGCCGCGATCGGTGGTGAACTCATAGGCCCTGAGCCAGTTCTGCCGCACGATGACGGGATCGGCCGGCAGGCTGCGCACCTGCTCGATGAAGCGAGCGAGATGCCAGGCGATCTGCGGATCGGTTGGGCGATAGTCGCCGGTGGCGGGTCCAACGGCCTGCGTCTGGCCGAGACGATCCACCTCGACCACCCAGGGCACGACGGTACCTCGCGTCGATTGCCAGATCAGTGCCGAGGCAAAGCCAGCCGAGATCAACAGGCTGCCAAAGGCCATCAGCCGCCAGTTCTTCGCCTGCACACGGGCCGAGCCGATGCGCTCATCCCAGACCTGGGCCGCCTTTTGATAGGGCGTGACCGGCTCGGGCGAGGTGCCGTAATGGGTCGCGGGTCGCTTGAAGAGGCTCATGAGCGGTCGCTCTCAGACAGGGAGACGGAAGAGCCGCTGGCATGGCTGTCACCGGAGCGCACAGCATGGGCGGCGGCGGAAACGCCGTGGCGAAGGGACTGGCTGCGCTTCATGCGCTTTGCCCAGTCGGGCACGTCACCGGCCGCGGAAGCCGAGGCCGTGCCGTTGACGGCGTTCGCCAGCGGGGTCACGGCGGCGGAGCCCGCGGCGCGTGCGACGCTTCCTAGTCCCGAGGCGACACTCGCCATGCCGGACTGTCCGGCCGCACCGATGCTGTAGGCTGTCGCTCCACCCCGCGCAGCAGCCGCAGTCGCCGAGAGCGCGGCGCCACCGCCGCGGACGGCGAGGCTGGCAGCACCGCCCGCTGCCATCAGGGCGCCACCGGCGGCGAGGCCGGTGCCGACGGCGGCCCCGGCGCTCAGCTGCGGCCCGCCGGAGACAAGGCCGGCGGCAATGCCAGGACCGAAGATGCCCAGGCCGAGCAGGGAAAGGGCGGCCAGCACGATGGCCATGGCGTCGTCGATGGTGGGCGTCTGCCCGCCAAAGCCGGCGGTGAACTGGCCGAACAGGGTCGAGCCGATGCCGATGATGACGGCGAGCACCATGACCTTGATGCCGGAGGAGACGACATTGCCCAGCACCCGTTCAGCCATGAAGGCGGTCTTGCCGAACAGGCCGAAGGGGATCAGCACGAAGCCGGCGAGCGTCGTCAGCTTGAACTCGATCAGCGTGACGAAGAGCTGGACGGCGAGGATGAAGAAGGAGAGCAGAACCAGCGCCCAGGCAAACAGCAGGCAGGCGATCTGGATGAAGTTCTCGAAGAAGGCGACCCAACCCATCAGGTCGGAGATGGAGTCGAGCAAAGGGCGGCCGGCATCGAGCCCGGTCTGGGCCACCTTGCCCGGACGCATGAGGTCGCTGACGGAAAATGCCGTGCCCGATCCCTTCAGCCCAAGCCCGGCAAAGCTCTCGAAGACGATACGGGCGAGGGTGTTCCAGTTGCCGATGATGTAGGCGAAGACGCCGACAAACAGGGTCTTCTTGATGAGCCGGGCGATGATGTCGTCATCAGCGCCCCACGACCAGAACAGCGCCGCCAGCGTCACATCGATGACGATGAGGGTGGTGGCGATGAATGCGACCTCGCCACCAAGGAGGCCGAAGCCGCTGTCGATATAGGAGGTGAAGACCCCGAGGAAAGTGTCGATGACGCCGGTGCCGTTCATGGCTCAGCGACTTTCGTTGGGCACGGTGAGCCCGAGGAACCGGTCCCGCGTCTGCGCCCAGACCTTCAGACACGCTGTGTCCTGCGCGGCAGCCTCTCCCAATTGCTGGCAGCGGCGTTGTTCATCGCGCAGAGGATCGCGCTCGGCCTCGACCGTCCGAGTGGGTGAACGCACCGGCGCCTTCTCTTCCTGGTTCATCTCCACGACCGCCTCCGTGCCGGCGATGGCCACAAAGATCACCGCGCCGAGCCGGGCAAGCATGGCTCCGTCCATGTCGGCCTCCTTCAGTTGCTGAACATGCGGGCAGTGCCGGCCTGATAGCCGGCGCCCGGGGTGAGGAAGCGCCGGCGCTGCTCGCGGCCCTGCTCGGCGGCGGTCGCGTGTTCCGCCTCGGACAGCGCCGCGGCGCGCCCATTGGCGGACATCACCGCGATCAGGTCGGAAAGCTGCTGCGACTGCAAAGCGAGCAATTGGTTGCCGGCCTGCGTGGCCTGAAGCGCGCCCGTGGCGCCCTGGCTCTGGCCGACAAGCGTCGCCATCTCGGCCCGGTTGGCGTCGACATTGCCGACGACGCCGGCCTGCACCCGCAGTGCATCCTGCAGGCCCCCGACCGTGGTCTGCCAGCGCGAGCGCGCACCGGCGACGAGATCGGCATCGGAGGCCGAGAGCGGGATGTTGCCATAGCGCTGCTGGAAGGCCTGGTCGATCTGGCCGACATCGAAGGCAATGCTCTGTGCTTGGCCTAGCAACTGCTGGGTGCGCTGCACCGATTGCTGGATCTGCTGCAGCGAGGAATGCGGCAGGCTGGCGAGATTGCGCGCCTGGTTGATCAACATCTGCGCTTCGTTCTGCAGCGAGGTGATCTGGTTGTTGATCTGCTCCAGCGCGCGGGCGGCCGAGATCATGTTTTCCGCGTAGTTCCAGGGATCATAGACCGTGAGAGCCTGCGCGGACGGGGACAGCACGGGTGCGAGGGCGAGCGGCGCGGTCAGCAGCGCGACGGTGACGGTGAGCGCGCGCGGACGGAACAGCGTCATCGCTGCGTCTCCAGATTGGTGAGGTTGGGAATGAGGTCGGCGGCCCAGCCCAGGCCGCGATGACGCAGCCGGGCGTCCAGGAAGCCGTCGCGGCCATGCGCGGCGAAGATCTTGCCGATGGCCTGCTGGTCGGTCTTGGAGGACGCCGCGCATAGCGCCAGCGCCACGTCCGACAGGCCGAGCTCGAACAGCCGGTTGCCCCGCCGCGACTGGCAGTAATAGTCCTGCTTCGGGGTCGCCCGCGCGAGGATCTCGATCTGCCGGTCGTTCAGGCCGAAGCGGCGATAGATGGCGGTGATCTGCGGCTCGATGGCCCGCTCATTGGGGAGCAGAAGGCGTGTCGGGCAGCTCTCGATGATTGCGGGCGCAATGGCGCTGCCATCGATGTCGGAGAGCGACTGCGTGGCGAAGATCACGCTGGCGTTCTTCTTGCGCAGCGTCTTCAGCCATTCCCGCAGCTGGCCCGCAAAGGCCTCGTCATCCAGCGCCAGCCAGCCTTCATCGATGATGATGAGGGTCGGCGATCCATCGAGCCGATCCTCAATCCGGTGGAACAGATAGGCGAGCACCGCCGGCGCGGCCTGCGTGCCTATCAATCCCTCGGTCTCGAAGGCCTGGACGTTGGCCGATCCCAGATGCTCGCTCTCCGCATCCAGCAGCCGCCCCCAGGCGCCGCCCAGGCAGTAGGGACGCAGTGCCTGCTTCAGGTCGTTGGACGCTAAGAGGACGCAGATGCCTGTGAGGGTGCGCTCCTCGACCGGCGCCGAGGCGAGCGATGTCAGCGCCGTCCAGATATGTTCCTTCACCTGCGGCGTGATGGAAACACCTTCGCGGGTGAGGATGGCATTGAGCCAGTCTGCGGCCCAGGCGCGTTCCGTGGCCTCATCGATGCGCGCAAGCGGCTGAAGCGAAACGGATTCCGCGCTCCCCTCGCTGAGCCCGCCACCGAGATCGTGCCAGTCCCCGCCCATGGCGAGCGCCGCCGCCCGGATCGAGCCGCCGAAATCGAAGGCGAAGACTTGGGCTCTCGGATATCGCCGGAACTGCAACGCCATCAGCGCCAGCAGCACGGATTTGCCCGCGCCGGTTGGGCCCACCACGAGGGTGTGGCCGACATCGCCGACATGGAGGCAGAACCGGAACGGGGTCGAGCCCTCGGTCTTGCCGAACAGCAGCGGCGGGGCATTGAAATGCGCATCACGGCTCTCGCCGGCCCACACCGCTGACAGCGGGATCATGTGCGCGAGATTGAGCGTGGAGAGCGGTGGCTGGCGGACATTGGCATAGACGTGGCCGGGCAAAGATCCGAGCCAGGCATCGACGGCATTGATGGTCTCGGTCATCACCGTGAAGTCGCGACCCTGGATGACCTTCTCGACCCGTCGCAGCTTCTCGTCGGCGATGCGGGTATCGGCGTCCCATACCGTCACCGTCGCGGTGACATAGGCGATGCCGGCATGGTCCGCGCCAAGCTCCTGCAGGGCGAGGTCGGCATCTTCAGCCTTGTTCGCGGCATCGGAATCCACGAGGACGGATTGCTCGTTGGTCATCACCTCCTTCAGGATCGCCGCGATGGATTTGCGCTTGGCGAACCATTGGCGGCGGATCCTGGTGAGCAGCCGGACCGCATCCGTCTTGTCGAGCAGGATCGCCCGGGTCGACCAGCGATAGGGAAAGGCCAGCCGGTTCAGCTCATCGAGTAGGCCGGGCGTCGTCACCGTGGGAAAGCCGGTGATGGTCAGCACCCGCAGATGCTGGTCGCCAAGGCGTGGCTCCAGCCCGCCAGTCAGAGGCTGATCGGCCAGCAGAGCATCGAGATAGATCGGCGTCTCCGGCACGCGAACACGGTGCCGATGCGTCGAGACGCAGCCATGCAGGTAGGTCAGCGTCTCGCCGTCATCGAGCCAGCGGCATTCCGGCATGAAGGCGTCGATAAGGTTGAGGAGCCGATCGGTTCTGTCGGCAAAGCCGCGCAACGTCTCATGGGGATCAAGGCCCGCCTGGTCGCGGCCCTCATAGAGCCAGCCTTCGGTGCGTGCCGCGTCCTCGGCTGGCGGCAGGAAGGTGAAGGTGAGGAAATAGCTCGACTCGAAATGGCTGCCCGCCTGCTCGAAGGCGGCCCGCCGCTCGGCATCGACCAGAGCGGAGGCGGCATCGGCGAAGGTGCTCGCCGGATAGCTCGCGGCAGCATGGCGCTGCGCCTCCACGAAGATCGCCCATCCCGAGCCAAGGCGACGAAAGGCGTTGTTCAGCCGTCCGGCGACCGCGACGAGCTCGGAGGGCACGGCGCTGTCGAGGTCCGGCCCTCGAAAGCCCGCCGTGCGCTGGAACGAACCGTCCTTGTTCAACACGATGCCGGGCGCGGCCAGCGCCGCCCAGGGCAGGAAATCGGCAAGGCGGCGGTTATGGCGGCGATACTCAGTAAGGTTCATCATCATGGCACCCCGCTCAGACCGAGAGGTGCGCGGGGATGCGCAGATGCCGACGCACCACCTCGACGAAGAGCGGATCACGCTTCGCCGCCCACACTGCCGCGACATGGCCGATCATCCCGATGGCGAGGCCGACCAGCCACAGGCGCAGGCCGAGACCCAAGGCGCCGGCGAGCGTGCCATTGACGATGGCGATGGCACGCGGCGCGCCACCGAGCAGGATCGGCTCGGTGAGCGCTCGGTGGACCGGCACGCTGAAGCCGGGGACGTCGATCGGCTCCGCCATCAGACGAGCGCTCCGCCGCCGAAGGAGAAGAACGACAGGAAGAAGCTCGATGCGGCAAAGGCGATCGACAGGCCGAACACGATCTGGATCAGCCGGCGGAAGCCGCCCGACGTGTCGCCGAAGGCCAGCGCGAGGCCGGTCGAGATGATGACAATGACGGCGATGATCTTGGCGACCGGTCCCTCGATCGACTGGAGGATGGATTGCAGCGGCGCCTCCCACGGCATGGACGAGCCGGAGGCATGAGCGCTGGCCATTGTCATCAGGCTGATGCAGATGGCAGACGCGGCCAAGCGGGCGGCGCTACTGGCGCGATGGAGCGATCGGATCATGTGGGATCTCCGGTGAGGACAGGGGTGATGCGGTAGTCGCCATCGGGGCCGAGGCCGTCGACACGGGCGAGTTCGGTGAGCCGGCGCGCCGCGCCGCGGCCGGAGAGCACGGCCACGAGATTGATGGTCTCGGCGATCAGCGCGCGTGGGACGGTGACGACGGCTTCCTGGATGAGCTGCTCCATGCGCCGCAGCGCGCCAATGGCGCTGCCGGCATGGATGGTGCCGATGCCGCCGGGATGGCCGGTGCCCCATGCCTTGAGCAGGTCGAGCGCCTCTGCGCCGCGCACCTCGCCGATGGGAATACGGTCTGGCCGCAGGCGCAGCGCTGACCGGACGAGCTCGGACAGCGAGGCGACGCCGTCTTTGGTGCGCAGGGCGACGAGGTTCGGCGCCGCGCATTGCAACTCGCGTGTATCCTCGATGAGGACGACGCGATCTTCTGTCTTAGCGACCTCGGCGAGTAGCGCGTTGGTCAGCGTGGTCTTGCCCGTCGAGGTGCCGCCCGCGACGAGGACATTGGCGCGAGAGGCGACACCCTGGCGCAAAGCGTCGGCGTGCCACGCCGACATGATCCCGGCGCGGACATAGTCCTCGAGCGTGAAGACCGCGACGGCGGGCTTACGGATGGCAAATGTCGGTGCCCCGACCACCGGCGGCAGCAGGCCCTCGAACCGTTCTCCCGTCTCGGGCAGTTCGGCCGAAACGCGCGGAGCTCCGGCATGCACCTCGGCGCCGACATGATGCGCGACGAGGCGAACGATGCGTTCGCCGTCAGCGGGCGACAGCTTCTCGCCTGTGTCGCCCAACCCTTCCGAGAGCCGGTCGATCCACAGCCGCCCATCCGGGTTCAGCATCACTTCGACGACGGACGGGTCTTCCAGGTACCGGGCGATCGCCGGACCCAGCGCCGTGCGCAGCATCCGTGCGCCGCGGGCAAAGCCCTGATGATGATGTGCTGCCGCCATCTCAACCCCGACAATGCCGGGGTCATCACGATCTCATCCCGGGTGGGGATGATTAAAAGAGCCCGATATTGGGCCGGTTCAACAGGATTCGATCCGCTTCGCAGCGTGGCGTGCAACGACAGGTGAACGGCGGAACTGCTGCAGTGATCGGAAGCGTCATAGTGAGCTTCTGCTTCACGGCTTGAAGCAATGCTCCCTGTGCCAGCGCAGGAAATGGGGATGGGGCCGCTCGATGAGCCTGCGGGGCGCGATCGCGCGGCCGTCTTTGTTGATGAAGGCGCGCACGCCTTCGGGATCGTTGGTCTGCCGGGAAATGAGGATGTCCAGATCATCCGAGAGGCTGATCAGTCCGCGATCGAACATCCAGTGCGCCGTACCCGACAGCGCCAGCCCGTTGCTGACGATGTCGGGGCCGTTCGCTTCCACCGGGCGGATATGCGCGGCCGCAACCTCGGCACGCCCGCCGCCATTGATCAGCTTGAGCCCGCTGATGGCACAGCGCTCGTCATAGGCGCGCAGCACGACGCGCCGAAAAATGCGGTCGCGGACGATCCGGGAGGACAGAATGTCGACGCGCTCGCGGGGCTGCTCGAACGCGAATGGCGCCTGTTCTTCTTCAAAGCCTGAGAGGTACGCACCCTCTTCGACGCGGGGCAGCAGCGGCTCGCTATCATTCAGCCCGAGAGTGACGATCCGGTTGAAATCGTCCGGCGAGAGCGGACGCACGGCGGCTTGCGCGCGCCCCGAAATGCGCCCGTCCGCGTTCAGCACACCGCGCTCGACCACGCCATCCGCATCGGTGAACGGCACCGGGCTGGCAAAATCGAGATAGCTGCCCGGTTCGATGAGAGCGAGATACATGCCCGGAGCGGTGGGATCGGGAACGACGCGCTGGACCCTGGCGATCGCGAAATAGCCGCGGGTCTCCGTCACTTTCCGGGGTTCGTAGTAGACGATCCAGTCGCCGACGCAGGCCTCGACGCGTCCCAGATATGGGCGCGGGAACTGATATCGCTCAGCCGGGCTGTCGTCATAGATCGAGTCCGAGCGGTGAATGAAGACGCCGAATCCCATGTGCCATCCCTGATCCCCATTCGATCGTAGCGCATAATGAGTATCGTTCGGCAGCAGGTGGACCTTTCACCCCTTGGTCGCGCGCATCACGTATCGACCCGGCATCACGCTCTCAGTTCTCCTTAGCACTGCCGTGAGCGATAGGACGGCTATCTATCAATCACTTATGCGCTATTATGTGAGGTATAGCGGGAGACCCTATCGCTCATGGTGTGGAACTGGACGCAGCACGGCTGGCCGCATTTTGCCTATGATCCGGTTGCCCTCGAACCGCTGGAGCGGCGGTTCCTGCTGCTCACCGGCGAGGTGATCGGTGCGGTCCGGCATGTCAGCGAGGACGAGTGGGACCTGCTGCGGATCGAACTTCTCAGTGACGAGGCCGTCAAGACCAGCGCGATTGAAGGGGAGACGCTGGATCGCCTCAGCGTGCAATCCTCCCTGCGCCGTCAGCTCGGCCTCGACACCGACAATCGCAACGTGAAGCCGAAAGAGCGTGGCATCGCGGAGATGATGGTCGATCTCTATCGGAGCTGGGCGGATCCCCTCGACGCTGACGCGCTGTTCCGCTGGCACCGCATGCTGATGGCGGATAGCCGGCATCTGGAGACCATCGGCGGCTACCGTCGCCATGAAGACGCGATGCAGATCGTGTCCGGCCGCCAGGATCGGCCGACTGTGCATTTCGAGGCGCCGCCATCCTCCCGGGTTCCGGACGAGATGGCTGCCTATCTAACTTGGTTCAATGGCTCGGCCCCGGACGGTGAAACGCCCTTGCCGGCACTTACCCGGGCCGGGATCGGACATCTCTATTTCGAGAGCATCCATCCCTTCGAGGATGGCAATGGCCGCATCGGCCGAACCCTCGCTGAAAAATCCCTCGCCCAAAACATCGGGCAGCCGACCCTGATCGCGCTCGCCCACACCATCGAGCAGCATCGCAAGGCCTATTACGATCAGCTCGAGGTCCATCAGCGGACGCTCGATGTCACGGGCTGGCTGGTCTATTTTGCAGAAACGATCATCGCGGCCCAGCAGACGACGCTCGGCCGCGTCGCCTTCCATATCGCCAAGGCGCATTTTTACGATCGCTTCCGCGACAAGTTGAACGAACGGCAGGAAAAGGTGATCGCCCGTCTCTTCCGTGAGGGTCCCGGCGGCTTCACGGGCGGTCTGAGCGCGGAGAACTACCTCGCGATCACCGGCACCTCACGCCCCACCGCCACACGCGACCTGCACGACTTGGTCGAGAAAGGTGCCCTGACGCGCACCGGCGAGCGCCGATACACGCGATACCACCTGAACCTGCGGGACATGCTGTAAAGTCGTGAGCTGGCGGCACGTGGCGCAACTGTTCGGGGGCTTTGGGTCGCCCTCGGCGAGGCATCCCCCCTTGAACCTGCAGGATGGGCCACTAGCCGCAGTTCGCTGCGGCTGCGACGAACGGCCGGTTTGGGGCCGGGAGCGGAATGGCAGCTTTTGGGAACTTCAAACGACAAGCGGACATATCGCTGATTAATATCCGGGGCCGTGTCCGGCGCTGTTCGGTAGTGGTTCCTCTTTCCCCCGGCCTTTACCTTCGGCCGCAAGCCAGCCCCTGAGGCCCTCCAGATAGGGCGGACCAGCAGAGCGATTAAGGCCGGCCGCCGCGCGTCCGGCGAGGCTTAACGCCGACGCGAGCAAGCCAATGCAAGGTTCGGCAATTGCCCATCGGCATTGGCACGGCAGGATGGCCATTCAAGGAGGCCGCTATGAGCATTTGGAGCGCCTGGTTGGACCAACTGCACACCATCTTCGAGAATCTGAGGCATCCGAGGCCCACGGGCATGCCGGCGCCCGACCGTTACCCGCCGGAACCATACGATCCCCCCCTCGGGCCGGACATCGTTGCGCTCGCCTCCACCCTCGATTGGCGAAGCCCGGACTTGCAGGCGGCCCTGCGCGGCTTGGACTGGGCCCAGGCGCCGGCTTCGTTTGTAGCGCTCTGTGAGCGCGCGGAACGCTCTGAAGGGTTTCTCGAGGCTTGCTACCAACATCGCCTCAGCCTCTCGCAGCTTCTTCTCAGCGCGCTGCATATGGTCGCCCTAGGCAGGGTTCCGGATGCCTTGCATGGGGCCGCCGTCTTCGGACTGCCGGAGAGACTGTTTCCCATTCTCGGCCTGGGCTGGGCGGATTTCGCCCAGCCGAAGGAAAGCGTCGAGCCGGCCCCATCCCCCGGCTTGCTTCTGCTAACCCTCGCCCCCCAGCTCGACTGGAGCGATCCGGAGCTGCGACGAGGGCTGGTCGATCAGGTCTGGACGCCGCCCGAGGCGCTGCGCGAACTGGTCGAGCAGGCGCGTGCGCGATCAAATGCGACGCTCCTTTACGAACTCGGTGTGGCACTGCCGACCCATACGCTATTGCTCGGCTGTCTCGCCCTGCTGCGCTCGCGCGACGATCCCGCCATCGGCGACCTGCCTTGCCCCGCCGCCGGGGGGGCGGTTCGTGATTTTCCGGATGCCGTCCAGACTGCGATGTTCCTGATCTTCGATCTCAAATGGCCGCCCGTGACGCCGGGCGGCCCGGTCGGCTTCGTTTAAGCCGGCCCCGGCTGGCATGGAGTTCAGCTCGCGTCGCGCCCGTGATCTCTTTGGGTGCCGGTCGGCCAGCGCGACCCAGTGCCTCGTTTATGAGCCTATCCTATGGTTAGCGCCGCTGGAAAACGGGCTCGACCGGCCAAGTCGGTCCTTATAGCCGTCGCGCCGAGGCGCTATACGCCCTCGTCATTCAGTCCGCCGGGACCTCCGCGCAGGACGGCTGCCTAATCTTGCCGTAACGCCCCAGTGCGCCCACCATTGACATCTCCTGCCCCGGGTTGGACCAAGCTCCATCCTTGAACTCAAGCGTTACTGGATAGATCGGCCCACCCGGCTGCCACGGGCTCCAGACGCATTTGGTGCCGTCTTTCCCGACAGAGATCTGGCGTGCCCCTGCGGCACCGTAAGCCAAGCTCCCACGCCAGCTGACGCCGTTTCGGGGCTCGATATCGGTGGTGGTCTCGCGCCCGTCGAGGCGGACAGCTTGAAGCGTTCCAGCGCCACGCAATCGTAGCGGCTGAGCAGTGCCGCCGTGTCGGCAGCGCCGTCGTCCAGTTCGCTCAGCACCATGGCCTGCATCGCCGCCCCGAGCTCGTCGGTCGCTTCTGTGTCCGGTCGGAGCGTTCCAGCCGGTCCGGCCGCGCACTTTCCTGGTCCGAGAGGATGGTGCAAGCCCGGTGCAGGCTGCGCGTCATGCCCGGCTGTCGCGGTATTGCGCGGGCTTACTCCGCCTTGCCGGCGGATGCTGGCGCTCAGTGCAGCGTTTGTTGATGGCGCTCGCCGTCGACCTCCGCCCCGACGGGGGCTTGAGGCTCGAACCGGCCGTTGCGGGCGACATAGGGGATGCCCGGCTCGATTCCGTTCCGCCCGACCTCGGCGGCGATCCATCGTTCGGTCCCGGCGTCCCATGCGACCAGCAACGCGCGATCGTCGCCGCTGACCCGCCCGTCCCGCGCAACGACGACGGAGTCCGAGCCACCATGGAGATCGACCGTTTTCGAAGTGGGGCCGATCGCGACGCCATGAGTCCCCACCCGGGCCAGACCGGTTCCCATGGCGATGGCGATGCCACCGTTGCCAGCGATCGCGGCGGAACCGTCCGATTCTGCAATGGCGATGCCGCACCAGCCGGCGGCAGCCAGTCCGCTCGGGGTCCGACGCTCGCCTTCAGACCGGCGGCTGAAGGCGATACCGAGCTCGCCGGCGAGCGCGCGGCCGTTCTCGCAGAATGCCAACCCACCGCGCCCGACCCGCGCGACACCCAGGCCGGTTACGCGGGCCACACCGTAGTCGCCCGCATGCGCCTCGCCGTCGCAGATCGCGAAACCCTCGTCGCCGGCCACGGCGAGCGTGGTATCGCGACCCACGGTCCGGTCACCGCGCAGGACGTTGTAAGGCGTTTCGACGACAAGCTCATCGGTGTGGTAGAGATGTGACGGCGGCGGCGGCGGCATGGGTTCCATCCGCGAGGGAACCCGCGCGACACCCCCGTGCCCGGCCAGCGCGACATGGCCGTCCAGCGCGGTGTCGGCTCCGATGGCGCGCAACGCCGCTACGGCGCCGCGCAAGCTGCCCCGGTAGAGCGCGGTTCCTCGTTGGAAACAGACCGCTTCGCCGCCACCCTGCTCGAACGCGTGCTCGCCCTCGACGCGGACGAGACAGCAGGGGGCCCCATCGATCAGCGGCAGCTCGCCTTGACCGAACGGTGCGCCCAGCCACCATTCACCGTCCTTGCGTCCGGCCTCCAACTCGGCTGACGGAATATCGGCGCACAGAACGATGATCTGTCCCTCCGGTATCGCCTCCGGTAGAATCTCGGCCAGCGGATCGTGGCTGCGGGCGGCCTCCCACCAGGGCACGCCTGACGCGAAGGTGGGGGCCTGGGAGGGAGCGCGAGCCTTGGCCTTTTCTTTCCAGGCCATGAAGGAGATATCGAGAACCTCGACGTTTTCGTCGCAGGTGTGCCTGGTCAGCTCGCCGTTCCAGATGGAGTAGGTGCCGGGCTCCAGCGCTCCGCCACAGGTTGTTATCCGGGTAAAGCCGCTGTCCGCGCTCAAACGGCAGATCAGCGTCGCTTGCCGGCCCAGGCGGACCCCGCTGTTATGCTGCGACGCTGCCGCGATCACGAGGGCCTCGTCGGCGATGACCAGGGTCTCCATGTGTTTCATCGCGACGCCGATCCCGCCGTGGCCGACTTTCAACAATTGGCCGCCACTGCTCGCCACAGCGACGGACTTGTCTCCAGCAATCACCTTTCCGTCCGTGGCGCGCGAGATGGCGATGCCTTCGCGGCCCACTTCGACGGTGCATAAATTGCCGCCCGAGCGAGCGATCGCCACGCCGCAATTGTCCGCCCGCGCCGTGCCGCCGCTCTCGACCACTGCCACCCCCGCCGTGCCGGCGAATGCCGTGCCACGCACGCCGGCCAGCGCCACGCCAAAGGAGGAATATTCGACCTCTCTGAGGGGGCGTCGTGGCTTCAGGGTTCCGGGCGTCCCGGCCCGGGCGACACCGCAGAAGCCGGCGCGGGCAAAGCCCTCGTCGCCTGCGATCGCTGTGCCGTAATCGCCTGCGATGGCGACGCCGGAGCGGTCCTGAAACGCCGACAAGGGCGTCTTTAGGGACGCCCCGCTTTGGTAGGCGGCGAAAATACTCAGCGCCGTCTCGCGCGCACCACGAAACAGCACGAAACCGGAGGCGAAACGCACCACACCGGGCTGCATCGTCCCGTCTTCGCCCGTCGCCCATTCGTAAGGATCGTCCTGATCGATCTGGACCACGGCCCATACAAGGGAGTCGAGATGAGCCAGCGCGTGCGGGGCTTCAAGGTCGAGAAGTCCTGTGAAGCGGAGCGGCCTCTTGAACTCTCCCTCCGACTCCAACGGCCATTCGATGCGCTCGAAGCGCCCGAAGGCCGGCAGTGCCAGATCGTAACTTTGGATGGCGCTGCACAGCACCAGATGGGGAAAATCATCCAGTTTCTGCATCGCCCCCCTCCTTCATCATCGGTGTGCGGCCGCAGGTGCGCCGCGATACGCCGCCAGACGCTCTCGGAGATGTCCGAGGATGCTGTTGTAGTGATCTTACCCGTTCCAGAAAACGAGGAGGCCGCATTGGTGGATCGCGCTCGTCGGTTCGATGATGAGATGAGCTCGTCTTCAAAGGCTAACAGATCAATCCCAGCAGCCGGCGCACCTGCACCCAGGGCATATGCAGCCCCAGGCTTAAACGCATGCACGCTGCCTCAACCGACGTGAAGCACGGCAGGATGGACCGCCGCCGAGCCCTCGCCGGCGGTTTTCGCGTGGGTCATCGGCCGTCTCCCAATAGGGGCGCGGGATCGATCCATTGTCCGTTTCGCCGCAAAGCGAGTGTGAACGTGGACGTGGTCGTCCTCCCAAGGAGGGCGCCTGGCAGAACGCATCGCCCGACGCCAACGCGCGCACGTGCCAGCGGCCCATATCGCAGCTCGCTCCCGTCCCGCTGCCGGATCCAGACGAACCGGCCGATGCCCGGCTTCGTTTCGCGCAGCACGACCCGGCCGCCCAACACGGTCCTGACCACTTGGCCGCTGCGGGTTCGGAACACCGTGCTCGGCTGGAAGACCGCGATGCCCATGACGGGGTGCAGGCGAAACCCGAAAGGGCGCTCGATCGCAGCCGTCACCGGAGGCGGCCGGGCGACGCCTTCCGGGCACGCGGAGGCGCCCGCCGACGCCGGCTGCGCGAGCATCGCGCACAGCACGGCAGAGAGGAGGAGAAGAGGCCTCACGACCCCGCCCCCTCGATCGGGTAGAGCTCCATCTCCACCGGCTCGTCGTCGCCAGGCACCCGTTGGAGGCACGGCACCGGCTTGCGTCCGGCGCTGCTCGCGCAGAGCAGGTTATGACTTGGTGCGCCATTGGTGCAGGCGCTGAAATCGATCCCGACCAGAGTAGGACCGTTGCTCGTGCGGTACGTCACGCGGGCACAGGCAGCGACGTCCCCATAGAACTGGCTTTCGCGGACACGGCCAGAGCCGTCCCGTTGAAGGCAGAGGATTTCGGCGGCATTGGTGCGTTCGGGCTTCTCGCCTTTGGGCAACACCATCCAGCAGCCGCCAGCGGCGAGCGGCGAGCCGGACTCGGCGCTGGCCGGTAAAGTCGGACCGAAAAGGGTCGAGGCGATGAGCAAGACATACGCTGAATGATGTCGCATCGAACGTTCCTATTGCATGGAGGTGCCGGTTGCATCGTGTCCAGCCTGACCAAGCGGACCGGGGTTAAGGAATTGCCAGGCGTTGCGATGGCTTACGCGACCGCGCTCCAGCATTACTGTGAGCAGAACGCCTCCCTCACCATGCAGCGGCCCTTAGCGTCATGCTGGCACTCCGCGAGTGCCGCACTCCGTGCGGCCGCGAGCGAACCGCGCCAATACGCCCACCAGTTGCCATCGCCCGCCGTCACGAGGGCGGCGCAAGCGTTGGAGAACCAGACCCTCACCTTGCAGCCCGGAAGGCCCTCGGCCTTACAAAATTGCACCGCCACGGCCTCTGCGCGGGCGCGAGAGCCATAGCCGTAAGATTTTCCCCAGCTCAGGACGCCCTTGTCGCTGTCGGAGACCGCGATGGCTCCATATCCGCCTCCGGAACGGCCGGTATCGCTACCGGGCGCAAAAGCGCCACCGGGCCGGGGCGCGTAATTCGGTCCGGCACAGGACCGGTAGCATTCGTTGTCGGTGCCGTTGCACGTCATCGCGCAGTGAGTGTTCTGGGCGGCCGCTGGAAGGGACAGGAGCACCGCTACGGCAGCAGCCGCACCAGCGATATGAAACCGGGTGATCATGGACATCGCGGACAATCCCCCTGTGAAATCCTGAAGCCCGAGCCGCCGGACGAGAGGTCGTCAGGGCTCGAAGTACTCCGCCGCCGCATCGGCGATCTGTCGCTCGGGATGCGCTCGGCAATAGGCGATGATCTCGGCGGCGATGCCGTCCGGGCCGGTGAAACGTCGATGAGACTGTCCGGTGCCCGACTGGACACGGCCGGTGAGGTAGCCGAGGCTCCATTGTAGCGCCGCGCGTCCATTGGCCAGGCGCGCCTTTGAGGGAGAATCCAGGACGCGGCAGGAAAAGCCTCCCGCGCCGTCGAGGCGCAGCACTGTGCTCTGGGCCGCTGTCGTCGCGCAAAGGAGGCACACTGCAAGTCCGGATTGGGCGATCAATCGGTTGAGACTTCGATTTCCTGGTCCGGTGATCGACATTGGATCCCTCGGTCAAACGGCCGGCGCAGCCGCCATAGCCGTGCGTGCGTGCCTGGCGGCGGGGATGACATTGAGCTGCTCAAGGCGTCGGCGAGCCCTGTGCGATGGCTTCTGTCTGGTTTCTATTCCGCGGGGGCGTCACTGCGCCGGCTTGGCCGCCTCCGCGCCACCCGCCCCCTTCACCAGGAAGTCGTTGAGGTAGCGGTTCCCGAGCCCTCCGCCGATGGTGTCCGGTGTCTTCAGTGCGGTGTCCGGCGCGGACTGCCCCTGGAGCGTGCGCCCGACGACGCTCTCCGACGTTACGTGGGCCTTTTCTTGCGGCTCCCACCGGAGCCAGGCGGCCGATCCCACAAGGAGGGCAACGACGCCGAGGCGGAAAAGGGTGTCGGAGCGGATCATGGTGTGTCTCCTGTATCGACGCGGGATGCGCTGTTTGCTGGAGACAGGAATGGCTCAAGTGCCCTTCGTCGCACTATTGCGCGCCGTTGCGCCGTGTTGCGGATGAAGGCTGGCGGGGAGAGGCATCAAGAAAAGGTAAGGTCGCGCAATATCGGCTTTGGCCGGTGGCAGGGAGAAGAGCGGCATCGTCAACGCGAGGCCGAACATGTTCTCCCGTCGCCTGATCCTGTCTTTTCTTATCCTGTCGGGAGCTTACAACACGGCGAACGCCGACAGCAAACCGTCCCTGCCGGCCGCGCTCATCGTGCGGCCGCGCCTGCCAGCCGCGCCGCTCTCGGCGCATCTCGATGCGCTTGCGCCTCTTGTCTATGCCGCAGAACTGGGGCTCGGGCTTCAGAAGGCCTGGCGGCTTTTCCCGGCCGATGTGGAAACGCGCATGCGCTCCACCCTGGCCTGGGCGGACGATGCGCTCGCACGGCCCGGCTTCGTCGAGGTGCGTGCGAAGACGCTGCGCGCCTCTCGGCGGACCGGCACCGAGGCCGCCATGCGGCTCTCCTCTCGCGGCAGGGAGAGCGAGGAGGTCAGCGCCGCCATTGCGTCCATCACTTCCATCTTTGCACGGGAGGGCCATGACAGGTGAGTATCAGCCTTTCAGCCAGTATTATGCGCGTGCCTCTGTCCGATCGTCTTGCCTGGAGGTTTCCGTGCCCGAATTAAAGACATTCCCCTTTTACGTGCTGTGCGGCGTGACCCAGGGGTGGTGGCTCCGGATCCCGCCCTTCGGCCGGTTCGAGGTTGTGCCGGCCAAGGGGACCGTTCCGGTCTGGCTGACTGGACTTCTTGAGGCGTCCGGGCCGGCCTACCTCGCTCATCTCACCTGCCCTTTGTGGGCGGTGATCGAGCTGGATGTGGATGATCATGCCAAGCTCGATCTCATCAAGGATGGGACCCTTTCGGAGCGGATCGTTCGTTTCCGCTCCGGCTTCGTGGTCTATCGCGGCGACCGGCGCACCGCCCTTGATGTCTTCACAACCATGACATCAGGCGCCGCCGCATCGTCGCCCCTGCGCAGCCTGCAGGACAAGACGGGGGTGGCCCGGACTGGTGATTACGGGGTCGCCATGGCGGGGGACGAGGGATTTGCCGAGGCGGGACGCTATGGAAGCGCCGAATGCGGTGCGTTCGGCGTGGCGATGGCGGGGGAACGAGGTACCGCGCTGGCCGGGTCCCATGGGCTTGCCGTTGCGGGAGATGGCGGTGTCGCTAAAGCAGGAAATGGGGGCGTGGCGGTCAGGCGGGCTGGCAGCGGCGGCATGGCAGAGGTTGGGGACAGCGGCGGCATGGCAGAGGTTGGGGACAGCGGGGTTGCCATAGCCCAGGAGGCCGAATGTGCCGTCAAAGGGGGCCGCGGATCGGTGGTGGTCTTGCAGGTTGGCGGCCAGATGTTCGTCGGGCCGGAGGGGATTGGGGTGGCGATCATGCCCGTCAAGACTGTCGTCGTGAGCGATGACGCTCTCGCGATCCATCGCCCTCCGCTTGAGCCCGGCACACTTATATGGCTCGGGCGAAATGCCACCCTGATCTTCCGGGAGCGCTTCGCGGGCCAATGGAGGGGCGCCAGGTCCATTTCGACAGAGTCCGAAGAGGTCCGCGCCGGCGCGGTTTACGAATATACCGAGCGCGGTTTTCGCCTTATCCCGGATCTCACGCGCAGCTATTTCGATAGCGTTGACGAGCTTGAGACGGAGTATTTACCGCCGGATGACAGCCCAAAGCCCTCCGTAGAGACGAAGGACTTCCCCTTCTTCGGCACGCAACGTCCCTGGTGGGACGAGGCGTTCTCCCATGATTCCGAAGCATTCATTCTCAAGGAAGCAATCGGAGAGGCGGACCTTGTCGTCCTCACCCGCGCCATTCCGGATGCCGACCTGAAGGCGGGGCGCACCGATGGCGGCTGGTGGCTCGGCGCGCCCTGGGGCCAGGGAGACGCCGGCTTGCAACCTGGCGCGCCGTGCGCGCTTGTCCGGGTGGAGGGCGCCCACGAGGTGTGCCAGGAACAGGGCGGTGTCGTCGCATTCCGCTCGGGTACGACGCTCTACCGTGGCACCTTGCGCGGCGCGCTCGCCGTCCTCTGTGCCCTTGGCAAGGACCCGCAATGGGGATCTCGCGTGGCGTTGGCTAAACGGGGCGAAACCGCCCGAATTCCGGTCGGCTTCGTGGAGGTCCCCAAGCCTCCCGAGATGGTGGACGAAACGGAACGCCCTCCCCTCGATAAGCCGGACGTCGTTGTGTTGCGGGGGGACCGGGCCATTGGGGCGCAACCCTCCCTTGCCATCGCGCGAGAGTACGGCTGGGCCATCTGCGGTGGAGAAGCGCATGCGGCATGGGGGGGCATGGCTTGTGCCTTCGGGCACGGTGTGGCGTACGCGTACGTGAAGGGCGTTGCCATCTGCGAAAGCGGCCGCGCTGTTTCGGATCACTACAGTAGTATCGCCTGGAGCAGATTGGTCCCCGGCGACGAGGTCGGCATTCACGGGGGTATCACAGGCGGGCAGGCTGTTGCCGGGCCGCGCGGCGTCGCCGTCGCAAGCCGGGACGGCGGTTCGGCGACCGCCACCGGACTCAGAGGGGTTTCGGTGGTGATGGCCGCGGGTGTCGCGGTATGCGGCGGTGCGGGCGTCGCCATCGGCGCCGGCAAGGGTTCGGTCCAGGCCCAAGGTGGCAGGATGTCCGTGGTGGTGGCCCGGCATGGGCGCGTCAGAGGCGATAAGTATGCCTTGCTGGTTGCGCGGGATGAGCGCAGCGGGCAATGGGTTTGTGGTCTCGTGGGGCAGGACGGCATCGCGCCGAATGTTGATTATGTCGCCCGTAATGGACGCCTGGAGCCATGGTTGGTGTCCAAGACCGCGTCTCAGCAGCGCAGACGCCGGTGGCTCCATTAGGTTTGCGAAGCAAGCGCCGGCAACGGGCGGCAATGGCTGCAAAAGCACGGAGCCGCGAGTGTCACGTCACACGAACGGAGATCGTCCCATGAAGCGCATCATTCCCGCCACACTGCTGCTGCTCGCCGCCGCATCGGGCGTGCAGGCCCAGGAGGTCAAGGGCAATTTCCAGGATCTGCGCATGGTGATGCGCCTCACCATGGGGGTTGCGGGTGACCTCAGCGGAATAACGCCGGAGGAGAGCAACCGGCGCGCCGACTATCTCCTCGGCTTCGCCACGTCCTTCTTCCTGCGTTGTCCGGGCCTCACAAAGGCCGAGGAGGACGCCTTCGGCGAGCGCATGAACCGGCTCGTGAACGATCCCACAAAGCAGCAGATTGTCGCCACGCAGATCCGGCCCGGCATGCTTGATGGCAAGGCCTTCTCGGAAATTTACGGCTGCTCGGACAGCAATTCCGGGGTGAAGAACGCCCGGGAATTGCTGGTCGATTATGTGCGGGACATCAATAGGTACGTCAAATGATCGGCCCGCTCACGGGACCTCGACGGAATATTCCGCGCCCCAAGCGGTGAGACTGTCCGGGCGGCGCTTTTGCAGGCGCCGGAGATTGGTGAGGAAGCGACTCGTTTCCTCCTCGGTCAGACCGGCGGGCGCGGGATTGGCGCCGCGCGGGTCCAGCAGCGGCTGGATGGCGGGGTCCCACACGAGGATGGAGGTGGCGATGAAGCGCCCCTTCACCGGCAAGACGGGGAAGGCATCCGCCATGAGCGGCAGGGTTCCGTCCTCCAGACGCGGCTGGGATGGCGCCGGCATCCAGCGCAGGGTTTCTCCCCACGTGAGATCCCAGCTGCGCTGCCCGGCCGGGCGCGGATCGCGGACCAGGAAGGTGTAGGCCATGGCGGGTTCGCGATCGATGCCGACGACAGCGAGGCGGCCCTTATGCTTGCCGGGCACGAACACCACGGGGCCCTCATCGTCCGACGACACGAACGGCTCGAAGAACCGGCCCATCGCATACTGCTCCACCACCAGGCGGGGCATGCTGGTTGAGGCCGGCGCAGGGGTGATCTCCTGGAGCAGGGCGTCCTGCGCGCGGTCGAGGGCTGTGGCGTCCGTCACCGCGCCTGCCTCGGCGATCCTGCGCGCAAAATCGTACACGTTGCCGGACAGGTCGGCGGGCGAAAGCCCCTCCGTGCCAAGCGGTGCAAGACCCCGGCTCTTGCGCGAGAGGTCCAGGCGCCGGTTGATGAAATCCGCCAGCACGTCGGCGATCTCGGCCGAGCAGCCATAATCCCCATACAGCAGCTTGGAGAATTTCTGCGCCCCGTCGCGCCCCTCGCCGAAGATGACGGAGCCGATCTGCGCGTCGGATTGCGGCACGCCGATCAGTTCCCGGAACAGCCGCCATTTCAGGTACAGGTTGGGTATGGTCGCCATGGTCTGACCGGCTCGCATTGAAACCGGCGCAAAAGTGCGACGAACGCGCGGCCATGTCCAGCCAACGGACCGCCTGCAACATCGCGCAACGCCCCGCAATGCCGTCCAGGCGAAGGCGCCGGTACACCTCTCCCATCGGATCCGCCGCGGATCCACCGCACCGGGAGATGAAGCCATGAAGACCTTCGCCGCCGCAGCTTTCGCCGCCCTCGTCCTGGTTTCGGGCACCGGCGCCCAGGCGGAAGACGCCGGGAAGAAGATCGTCGTCAAGAACCGCCAGATGATCGTCGCCATCACCAGCGGCAAGCTGGAGGACGAGATCGTGGGCCGGCCGGCCATCATTCAGAAGAGCAACCTTGCTTACATCATCGGCATGACGCGCAGCGTGCACCGTGCGTGCGGCGTTCTCTCGGCCACGGACAGCGCCGCCCTGGACCGGCTGGACCAGGCCTACCGGGCGGAGAAGGTCAAGGACGAACTCGCGGCCGCCATGCAGGTGATGGTGGTGAGCGAGCTGGACAATGGCGCCTCCGACACCGCCGCCCTGCTCACGCGGTACGACTGCCAGGCGCTCCAGCGGTTCAATCTCACCGGACCGCTCCTCGCCTTCTGGAACAAATATCTCGCCGTCCTGAAGGGCTGAGATCGAAACTCGAACGTGGAAAGGACCATCGCCGTGAAAATGATCCCGCATCTCGCCACCGCCTTGACCTTTGCTTTCGGTCTCGGGTGCTTCTTCCTCCCGCCCTTGTCGGCGGCCTCCCCCAAGGAGGAGGCCCGGCAGCAGGCCAATGCCGCGTTCGAGACGTTTCGCGCCAAGTGTGGATCGGACTATGTGGTGGCCATCGACGTGGCGCCGCCGCCAGCTGGCGGCTTCACCCAGAGCCTTTCCCCGGCGCCCGCAGCACGATCGTCCGGCCACACCATCTACGTCATGTATTCCGATGTGCGCCTGGATGGGCGGGAAGCGACCTCCGACATGGACCGCCGCAACGGCATCGAATGGAAGGGCGTGCTGACCTACAGCGCGGCGGCGGGCCGCCAGATCTCGGTGGGCAAGGATGGGACTCGGGGCAAATGGAGCGACTGGCAGCCGGTGGGCGCGGTCTACACCGTCTCTCTCGTTCTGAAGGATGGGACGTGGACCCGCAGTGTCGGTGAAATCCCGCTTGTCGCCGGGCTCGGGCGCTATGCGACGCTGCGCCGGCCCGCATGCTCCGAGGTGCCGCCGGGCTGAGCATCACTTCGCGGCAAAGGCGTCGAAGGCCTTCAACTCCCCGGTGATCAGGTCGTCGATCTGTGCCGGAGAGCCCGGGTCGCCCAGCGTGCCGGATACATAGACCTGCGGCAGAGCCGGGCCGAAATCCCGCACGGCTGCATTGCGCTGGCGCAGCAGGGCGGCGCGAACGGAGGAGTTGCCGATGCAGGCCTGCAGGTCGTCCGGGCGCCCCTTGATGGGATCGATGAGGCGCGAGAAGGCGGCGAGCCGATCCGCTGTGGCAGAGAGGTGAAGCCAGTCCTCCATGCCACTGAGAAGGAAGCCAAAGATCCGAAACCGTACCTCCGGATCCGCCGCGCACGCGGCCACCTGCGCGGCCTGGAAGGTCCCATCGTCTCCATCGCGCCAGATGGGGCGGATCTCGAAGCGGACCTTCGCCCGTTCGGGAAACGCGCGCAGCAAGGGGCGCAACGTGTTGTTGAGGAACAACCGGCAGTCGGCGCAGTCGGCGGCGAGGAGCGCGGTCACATGCACCGGCGCATCGGCGTCACCGTTCAGAAAGGTGAAAGCGGGCGCCGCGCCTGCCTCCAGCTTCGCCTCGGTCCAGGCGCGGCTCAGCTCAAAGCCGGCCCTCTGTGAGATTTGCGGGAAGGGAAGCCGCTGCTCCACGATCTGCCAGAGCGCGACCGCGCCGGAGGGGTCGCGAGTCGCGGCGGGACCATAGCGCAGGATCTGCGCGCGCAGATCCAGGGCCACCGGATCGTTCGCCAGCTGCGGAGTCTTCAGCAGCTTCAAAGCCTCCTCCAGGTCGGGCTTGATGAGCGCCGCATCCGTGGCAGATCTCCTCCCGAAGGCAAAGATGTGCGCAAGGGTGAGGGTCGCGCGGGCATCGCCATCGGCGCTCAGACGGCGCAGCAGCGAGATGGCCGCCTCCGGGTCCGGTCCCTGACCACCCCGGTCGGAGAGATAATAGCGCGCCATGTCCGCCACCGCCGGCGGAAAGCCCTGGGCGGCGGCCTGGGACAGGAGGTCGAGGGCGCGTGGCGACGGCGGCCCTGCGGGATCGCCCCGCCCGTCCGACTGCATCTGCAACCGCGCCTTCCAATAGAGTCCGGGCGTTCCGTCATCCTTCGCAGCAATGGTCATGAGCTGAAGGCGCTCGGCATCCGAAAGCTGGAGCTCGGGATCAGAGGCCGCCTGCGTCAGCAGTTCGTCCGCTGCCGCCGGGACGCCGGCGAAGGCCGCCTTGCGCAGCCATGCCCGGTAGCGCGCCAGGTCTTCGATGCCCGTCAGCAATCCGCCGCCGCCCCGATAGGCGGCCGCAGCGCCATAGGCCGTCTTCCCGCTGGGATCGGACAGGTCCGCTTCCCGCAGTGCCGCCTCCACGCCGTCATCGCTCGCCGCCGGCACGCGACCCGGCCGTGTGGAGTTGAACTGCCGGGCGATGATGCGTGCGCCGATCTTCGCCGCCAGCACCCCCTTGGCGCCGGCGGATTCGAGGTCGCGCACCATATCGGCAAAATTGACGTTCAGGTCCGCGAGACGATCCCCGAGGGTCCAGGCGAGCAATTGTCCGCGCGGCAGATCCGTGGTGCCCGCCCGCCCGCCGAGGCTGCGCGCTTGCGCCATCAGGTGCTGGCGCTCCGCGCCTTGGACCTTCGAGGCTTCGAGGTTCGCCTCCACGGCCTTCAGGGCAAGGGCCTTGGGATCTCCGTCCCGGAAACCCGCCTCCACGGCGCTCCACTTGCCCGCGTTCCGTACCTTCTCGATGTTGCCTTCATCGTCCAGTTCCAGGCACCAGTCGCGCCGTGTCAGGCCATATTTGTCGGCCGGCCCGTCCCATGGCGGGGCACAGGTGAAGTCATACAGGGCCGGATCGAGCAGGTTCGCCCGCAGCAGCAGGCCGGTCCGCGTCTCCGGATAGAGCGAGAACCACAGCGCCACGGCCCCCAGCATCACGGCCGCCGCCGCGCCGGCAAGAGTCCTCAGCAGGATTTGCCGGCGGCTGAGGCGGTAGGGCCGCTTGCTCCAATCCCGCAGCCGCGCTTCGTCCTCCGCGGTCAGGGTGAGGGGCGGAAGCAGGCCTTCGCGATAGACCGCGACCGTCTGGGTATCTCCGGTCCACAGCGCCACCTTCGCGGCCACTGTATCGAACACGTCCTGGATTCGCGTGCCGGGTTTCAGGAGGCCCGGCATTTCCTCGGTCAACGCGACGGCGAACGGGCTGTGCCCGCCCCAGCCGTCCTGTGCCGAAGCCATGGCGGCGGTGGAATAGATCAGTTCCGAAGGGCGGGGCAGCTTGGCCGCGGCGAGCCCTTCGGTCGCCGAGACCGCGTCCGCCAGGTCCCCCACATAGGTGTTGCGGCACGCATCAAGGACGATGACGGTTGCCTTGTGGGCGCAGCGGCCGAGCTCCCGGGCGATCGTGTCAAGTGGCACCGCCCGTACGGAAAGATGGCGGGCGGACGAGATGTCCGCGCCGACGGGGATCAGGACATTGACACCGTCGGCCTGGAGGCCGTGCCCCGCATAATAGACGAAAGCGACAGCAGACGGTCCAGCCGCGTCCACGTCGTCGGCGAAAGCGATGATCGCCTCCTGCATCTGGGCGAGGTCCGCATTCTTCAGAAGGCGCACCGTGAAGCCGAGCCCTTCCAGGCCCCAGGTGATTTCTTCGGCATCGCGTACCGGATTTGCCAATGGCTGACGATGGTAGCGTCCATTTCCGATCACCAGCGCCAAGCGGGCGTCGGGGGCCGTCTGAGGCTGAATTGGACCATCCCCTATCGCCGCTCCCGCCTGCGTCGCGCCGGGCGCACGCGTGCCGCCGTTCGTAGGGGCGTTGTCGGGGGCGTCAAACCATAGATACTGCATTCAGCACCGATATGTCCTCGGCGGCATGGCCTTGCCTAATGCCTCAGTTTGGCCAATGGACGACGCGCCAGCAATCCGTATCAGCGGGGGTTTTGTTCCTCATTCAATCCAGAGATCGCTTAGGATGAGCAGAGCGCTTTTTTCACCTTACAGCGGCTAGTGTTCGCTCGAACGCCTCCGCTGGGGGAGGCGCCGCATGCTGCGACGAGCGGACTGGGCGAGGAAACGCACCCTGAATGCACAGAAGCGCATCACTATGGCCGGGGCCTCGTCGAGCGAGCCGTAGCCGTGGGACTTACCCTCCATCTCGCGAGTGTCCGCTTTCAGGCCGCAGTTGTCACCAGATCAGTGGCCGGCCTGGGCGGCGCTTTGCTGACAGGCGGCTCCGGGGCCGGGAGCGGACTAGCGGCGTATGTCATCCACAGGGCGAAAGCGGACACTCAGCTTGACAATCGACCAACCCGTCACGGTCATTAGTAACGTCCGCCATCGGGCAATCTCGCGCTCGTTTTACTTCTTAGGACCGCGCACCGGCCGCATGCTGTGTAACGCGAAAGGTGAGATGCTCTCGGCGATAGAGCGGCTGATCTTACGGAGGTGTTCTTCCGTCAGCCGCTCGCCTTCCTTCGCGCCGCATTCGTCGAAGGCTTTGTCTACTGCGCGACCGATGACCCGATCTTTCTCGGCATCCGCCTGCGACTGGAGGGTCGGGCCGATAACCGACGAGAACGCGTCTCTGACCGCGCGCTCGTCACTATGCCGATAAGCATAAATGTCATCGATCGTTGCCCGATCGAAATCCAGAGAGACTTGAACTTCGAATTCTTCCCCAGTTCGAGGATCGAAAGCATAAGCGGACTCGGCGGGCGGACCGGTGTATTTCTCGCCCAAGCAAGCCACGATCCGCGCCACACCGAAAAACTCAGCGTAGCTGAGAACCAAGCCCGTGGTCGGATCAGCGCGCAGCGCGACGCAATGAAGTGGGGCGCCCGACTTCCGGCCGGAGACCAAGTCCCGGGTGCTGAAGTATCCGAAGCAAGCCTTCGCGCTCGGATCGCGGAGGTAAGCCGTCGCCTGGTCGCACTCGTGCCAGCCAACACCGTTAGCGAACGCAAATGCGAGACACGTCTTGACCATGGAACGGCCCCCTTCGGGGCCGCCGAACTGGAAGGCAAAGTGAAAATCCCCATCGAGATATTTCTCGACCGCCGTCGCCTGCGCAAGCGTGGCTTCTATATCTAGCTCAGGGAGTTTCTTCCTCAGTCCTTCGAGAATCCGGCGCGCTTCACCCATAGACCGGGCCTTGATGTTGTAGTCGATTGAGCCGTCGGGTCGACGCGTCTTCTCGAACTCCGGGTTTGTGAAGGTTATGCCGCCTTCGGCGTGTAGCGTAACGCGTTCGCCGGTGGTCGTGACGGTCCTGAGCGACGGCATCTTGCCTCTGTCTCTCTGGACGCCGAACAAAAGGCCGAGTGGCTGCATCGTCTTAGCAAGCGCCGCGTCCCACCTCTCGCCGGTCTCGCTGTTGCATTTGCGGCAGATGAACCCGGATACGGTTTTCTGACCGCCGACCGCATTGGGGAAGATGTGCTCAGCCGAGTCACAGTGCGGGTCGGTAGGGTCGTTCGATATTTGATTGCCGCAGATAGCGCATTTAGTCATTCTCTGAATTTCCCGAAAGGGATGAAGTATCGACCGCCGCTGACCGTGCCTGCTGGGAACTGACGGAACTAAGCGGTCGGAAACGCCTGTCCGTGGAGGTATGGAGCACAGCTTGCTTTTGCAAGAGAACGCCGAGTCCGCTTCCGTACTGCCCGCGAAGAACTACAAATGGCGCAAGGGTGACGCAGTGCCCCGACCTGCGGATGTCCACATTTCGGCTACGCCCGTTACGCAATCAACGACCGGAATGGGGGCGCTTTTCTGTCCACAGCTCCGGAGCCGGGTCCGGACGGTCTGCCTTTCGGAAGTGCTCGGCATAAAGCTGCCGTTCCAGCTTCCCGTAATCAGGCAAAGTCCGTCTGGTCAGCTCGCGACGCCAAGTCGGCGGCTCACGGCAAGGGAATCCTGGTCCTTAATGCCCCTGCGGGGCACTCAGACCAACTTTAGGGCTGGCGTCGCGCCTGGGGCCCGCTTGACTGTCGCCTAAAGTCACGCGGCTGCTGACGCGACCTAGGGCGCTCTTCGCCGATGCGGCCTCGGACACTTCTCCTGGCTTCCATCAAAGAGGCAAAGGAATTCCCCGGCGGGATTTCGAGTCGCGCAGCATCTATCTTCAAAAGATAGCGTAAGAAAATATCTCTGATCTCTGTGAATTTCTGAGCGTTGGGCTGGATCGTGAGCTTTTTGATCTCGTCTCGAACGGGCAGTTCTGCAAAGCCGGTGACTAAAGCGGTCTGCTCAAGATAAACGGAAGATCCCAACACCAGCTCGAGATGAGCGATACCGCTTTCCTTAATAGCGACGCGATCGGACAACTCGACGTCCTCCGAGTTGGGATCGAGCGTCTCGACGAGGCCGCGCTTGTAGATACGACGAAGTGTCCGGAGTGTGATCTCAACCGGCACTCCGCATTGATCGAAATATGAGCAGAGGTCATCGGCAAGCCAGTGCCGATCGTCCGACTCTCCCGCTTTTGATGCATTGAGCTTCTGCCGGAGCATCCAGAGGCAATAAAATGGCAACAGCGGCGATCCGGGCTTGGTCTGTTCCGTCACAAAGACGTTGGTCACGAAGTCGTTCTCGACCTCGCTGAGACGATCATATTCGCCTTTGATCAACGCGCGGTGCGTCCGCAGCCGATCTGCCGTGACGCTTGGACCGCCGAATGATGACTTGATGATGTCGTCGACCTTGAGTTCGGGCGACACGAAGATGCGTTCGGCGAGCTTCAACATTCTTCGGATGTCAAAATTGCCGAGCCGACCAATCAGACCCGTAACGTAATCGTTGTCGACGAAAACCTTTTCAACAGTATCAGCCATCACCCGAATGTCATTTACCTGAACTCTGAATCCACGCCTTGAGAAGTAAGCTTCGGTCTTCGGCTTCTCGCCATTCAATTTCTTCTTGATGAATGTGACACGTCGCGAAATGATCTGCTTCGCATCCGGAACCGGAAGATAAAAACTTCTGGAGGTATAGCTCTGAAGCGCCCCTGCCTTGGAAAGGCGCCAGACGGAGCGATCCGTGATTGGCACGATATTGAAAATCGGCGCGGCACTTTCGAGAGAATGCGCCAACTGATAGACGTTATCTTGAACCTCCAGCGGAAATTGATCCGTGTTATCGAACACCAGACACGGTAGTAGCCCGTGACCTTTAGCAGCGCGCGCCAGCAAGAGACGAACGTACTCGTCGGCGTGCGTTTCGCGCCGCGCTTCGATATGTCGGCCGAACTCGATCTTGAAGGCGTTTTTGTCGGACTCGTAGAGATGTTTGAGCGGCCCTTTGGACATCCGCTGGTACTCGCTGAAAAAGATCCCCTGAAGCTCTTCGTATGAAGGCGCCTCTCCCGCAGTGATTCCGTCCTCCAGAGCGTTGCGTAGCTGCAGGATGCACCACTCGACAGCCGTCGCGGCCGAGCCAGTGCTTTCGGCGAGATCCACTCGAGCGAGCAGGCACTTTTTCCGCAGTGCCTGGGGCAGGATGTCGCCGAAAAATCGGTCTATGAACGTCGACTTCCCTGAGCCCTTATTGCCGATTAATAGGACCGTCTCGGCTCGCTGCGTAGCCATCGTCCGCTCGATCTGATCCTGAAGCACGCCACCCCGATCGGTCGCGATCGACGCCACGTTGTTAAGCACGTTCTGGATGATTTTTTCGAGCTCTAGATCGGCTTTGTGGCTTTCTGCGGTCTCAACAAAACAATCCCGCAGCATCTCCTTATCTTGGTCGTTAGACAGCCTGGAGAAGAACTGCGCGAACAATTCCGCCGCGTCGCTGGCCATTGGATCACGTACGCGCATCTTCGCTTCATTCGGCGGGTAAACGGTATACTGCTGTTCGGCTTCCGAGACGGTATAACCTTCTGCATCGTTGAGATGCGCGATATGGCGTTTATCGAGAACGCCCCGAGGTGAGATCAACTCCGTGAATGGAACAAAGTAATCTTTCACGGCCATCCAAGACGGAAAAAGAATCCCCTTGCCCTTCAAAGGCGGACGCCCATCTGTCCGGGATGCTCTGAAGAAAAGCCATGTCAGCCCGTCAGTTAGGACGGCTGTCGGGACGCCCTGTTCGTTTGCGTATGCGAGAGCTTGCCTAATTCCCTCCTTCATTGGCTTTGCGACGGGTCCGTCCAACGCGATCGTCATCTTCTCGTTGGACTTTGTCTCGGGAGCTAGCAAACCGGACCTTTTTGCTTCCAGGACAAACAGGTTTCTCTCCGAGCCTGTCTTGAAAAGGTAATCGATGAACCCGCTGTCTGTCGAAGGCTCGGTGAAGATGGCGTCACGTTCCCATCCCATAACCTCGAGAAGGATTCGGTCCAAAGCCTTGAAACGCGTGTCCGCTTCGTTCGGACCGGACTGCAGGGCTATTAAGATCTCTGCTTCGATGCCTTGAAGCCGACCGAAAGCCTCGTCGATGGCATTGCTCATCCCGAATCCTTGCGCGTTTGCTCCCGCGGACTATCCAGACAGAAACGCGATTTGTCGACTCGGGAAGCCTAGCGACCGACTGTGTGGAAATGCCCTCACCAACCTACAGCGACGTCCTATGTAGCAGCAACGGAACGACGCCTGCGGCAAAGTATGCGTCCACTGCGGCGGCTGGGAGGGATGGGCGCAAAGTGAGCTTTAGCCTACGTCATACAGCATCAGCTTTCGAGCGGAGGCAGAGTTTGCCTCATCGGCCGGAATGGGGGCGCAAAGCGGCCGCCGCCGACGATCCAGGAAGCTCCAAAGCGGAATTCTCCGGCGGCCACGCGCTGCGATACCTCATCGCTTGAACGGACGTCCACTTTTCGAAAGTGAACCGACAGTCAGCGGAGGCGCTGAGCGCGGATTGACGCATTGCCCCTCAATGCATAGGGTCTGCTCCTATGCCTAGACCCTCGATGCCTGATGCCGCAGCGAAGACCGGGCCCGACTTCCTCAGTCGGGCCTACTGGAACGGCACCATCAAGATGAGCCTGTCCAAGTTCTTCATCCTGTGCGTGCTCCACCAGCGGGCCATGCACGGCTACGACATCGCCCGCGCCGTGGAGCAGACCACGAACGGCTGCTGTTCCCCCACCGAGGGGACCATCTACCCGGTGCTGCGGGAGTTCGAGGAAGGCGGCTATCTCACCGTCGAGACCGAGGTCGTCTCCGGGCGGGAGCGGAAAGTCTACACCCTGACCGACAAGGGCCGGGCCGCCTTCAAGGTCGCCGTCGAGGCATGGATGGACGTCACCCGCTGCCTGCTTGATGCCGGAAAGCTCGTCGAGGGGAACGGCCCGGCATGCTGCCCATGACCATCCTTCATTTGCCCCGAAGCATTGATGGTCGATGCATGAAGGAATGCGCTGTTCGCCTTCCACGGGTTCCCGGCTCCGGAATGAACGCATGACCGGCACCTCGGCAGCCACAACAGACGTGCCACCCCTGAGCGGCAGAAGCTGGTTCATCACCGGCCTCGGCATCGGGCAGATTTGCTCATGGGGATCGCTCTATTATGCCTTCCCGCCCATCGCCGAGGCCATGGAGCGGGAACTCGGCTGGTCGAAGCCCGAGACCTATGGCGCAGCCACCCTCGGCCTGATCCTAGCGGGCTTCGCCGCCTATCCCGTCGGATCGGCCATCGACCGAGGCCATGGCCGCTTCGTGATGGCCGGCGGCTCCCTGATCGCTGGCCTCCTGCTTCTCGGTTGGTCGCAGATCGCGTCCCTCCTGCCCTTCTATCTCTGCGTCGCCGGGATCGGCATCGTGCAGGCCGCCACCCTCTATGAACCCGCCTTCGCCGTCGTCGCCCGGCGCAGCGGCAGCGGTGGGGCACGGGCCGGGATCACAGCCCTCACGCTATGGGGCGGCTTCGCCTCCACCGTCTTCATCCCCATCGTCCAGCATCTGCTCGACACCGTGGGATGGCGGGGAACGCTCATGGTGCTGGGCGGCGTGAACCTGATCCTCTGCGCCACCCTCTATGCCCTCGTCATCGATCCACGGGCGGATCATCCCGAACGCACAGCCCCGGCGACGTCGGCAATGGTGGGAAGCGGCATCGTCCGTGGGGTCATGCGCCTTCCCGCCTTCTGGGCCCTAGCGATCGCCTTGACGGCCTATTACGCCGCCTTCTCCGCCTTCACGTTCCACTTCTACCCGCTGCTCATTGAGCGCGGCTTCGATACCGGCACGGTGGTCGCAGCCATGGCCATCATCGGTCCCGCTCAGGTCGCGGGCCGGATCGCCATCTGGGTGTTCGCTCCGAAAGCATCGGTGCGCCTGATCGGCAGTGCCGTCGTGCTGGTCTTCCCGGTGGCACTCCTCGCCCTTCAGGCACTTCCGCCGAGCTTCACCCTCGTCGCCGCCGTGGCGGCCCTCTACGGCGGCGCCAACGGCATCATGACCATCGTGCGCGGCCTTGCCGTCCCGGAGATGCTCACGCGGGAAGCCTATGGGGCCGTCAATGGTGCGCTCGCCGCGCCGGGGACGATCGCGCGGGCCATCGCGCCCGTCGGTGCCGCATCCATCTGGGCCAGTACCGGCTCATACGATGCCGTTGTGATCGCGCTCGTGATCGGAGCCTGCATCCTCGTGATTGGCTTCTGGAGCGCCGCTCTGCTTTCCGTCCGCGCGTCCCGCGCAGCCATCTGACATCAAGGTTCAAGTGATGACCGACACGACTTCGTCCCCGGACTTCCCCGCGCTCGACGAGAGGCACCTCGTCCTTCCCGATGCCGCTCTTCTAGAGCCTCGCTCGGTCCCCGATCACGCACCCCGCATCCTCCTTCTGTACGGCTCCCTGCGCGAGCGGTCGTACAGCCGCCTGCTGACCGAGGAAGCGGCTCGGCTCCTTGAACGCATGGGTGCCGAGACCCGCATCTTCGATCCACGCGACCTCCCGCTGCCGGATAGCGTGTCTCCAGATCACCCGAAGGTGCAGGAGCTGCGCGCCCTGTCCACATGGTCGGAGGGACAGGTCTGGTGCAGCCCGGAACGCCACGGCAACATCACCGGCGTGTTCAAGAGCCAGATCGACTGGCTGCCCCTTGAGATGGGTGGCATCCGGCCGACGCAGGGCCGCACGCTCGCCGTCATGCAGGTGAGCGGGGGGTCCCAGTCCTTTAATGCCGTGAACTCTCTCCGTGTCCTCGGCCGCTGGATGCGGATGGTCACGATCCCGAACCAGTCGTCGGTGGCGAAGGCCCATCAGGAATTCGACGAGGCCGGGCGCATGAAGCCCTCGGCCTATTACGACCGGGTCGTGGACGTCATGGAAGAGCTGATGAAGTTCACGCTGCTCGTCCGGGGCCGAGCCGACTACCTCGTCGACCGCTATTCCGAGCGCCGCCAGCAGGCTGAAGCGCGCAGGCATGCGATGGAGGACAGCTTGGCAGATATCCGATCACGATAGTCTCGAGGATGGGCGCTCGCTTCGCTCCTGCCGAACGCTCCGCTACGATCGGATCGGGCATTTTCCTAGGGGCGGGATTTGGATGTCGGATGGGAATGAGGCGACAGAAGCCTATCAGGCACACCTCAAGCACCAATACGGGTTTCCCGATGAATGGTTCTACTACGAACGCATCGACGAACACTCGGGAAGCGGGGGTGTCCGCGCCTTCGACCCTCCCCAACTGGATCGGGTGCCCGAATATCTGCTGAAGAACTGGGGCTTGTTCAAACGCCTGATATTGAGTGTCAGAGACCTGTCACACGCAGGAAGCGCAATTGCCTTTATTGAAGAGGAGGTGGACCACGAAGGGCGATACCCGCTTGCGACCCTGCGAAAGTTCATCTGCTACGAAACGACCTTGATCGTCTCCTATTGTCGGCCGTTCTCGGAATCGAAGGGAGGCATTCCCTCGCTCTCCTACGGTGCCCTCGGGATCAAGCTCTCACCGTTCACCCGCGCCTTGCACGACGACCTCATTATCAAGCGGAACACCCTCTTCGCCCACAGCGACGCCAGCCAGGTCGAATATGGGGCTCCGGTGGTGATGAAGAGCCGCAATTGGGCTGGCGAGTCCTTCACATGCCTGAATCCGCCGAGGTTCAACGAGGGGGTCATGCTTGACTACCAGCGCGTCCAGCAGGCAAAGGTTCTCAACACCTCGCTGCTCGATGCCGTCAGGGCGCGCCTACAGGCGATGCACGTCCACTTCCTCGACGTACTGCCATCTATGGACATGGACCTGCACGACCCAGCACGCTGAAAGCTGCCGTTAGCCACGGATCCGCGTAATGGGTTTCACGCAACTCTTGGCGACGGTTCAAGCTACTGAACGCCAAGCACCGGCAGCCACAGTGCCAGCGCGATGAGCGTGACCAGCAGGACCGGCGGCGTGATCACCAGCCCGACCTTCATGTACGCCCCCCATGTGATCTTCTGCCCCTTGCTGCCCAGCACGTGCAGCCAGAGCAGCGTGGCGAGGCTTCCGATCGGGGTGAACTTAGGGCCGAGGTCGCAGCCAATGACGTTCGCATAGACCATGACCTCCCGCATGAGCGGGGAGACGTCCGGAGCCTGCTGGACGGCAATGGCCCCGATCAGGACGCTGGGCATGTTGTTCATGACCGAGGACAGAATGGCCGACGTGAAGCCGGTCCCGATCGCGCCGGCCATCGTTCCCTGTCCGGCGAACCACTGGAGTAGGCCTGCGAGGTGATCGGTCAGACCCGCATTCTTCAGCCCGTAGACCACCAGATACATGCCGAGGCTGAACAGCACGATCTGCCACGGTGCGGAGGCCACGGCCTTTCGGACGGAAATGGCATTCCCCAGCCCGGCGACCGCTATGAGCACAAGAGCACCGGCCCCCGTCACAGCCGCCACCGGGATGCCGAAGGGCGCGGTCACGAAGTATGCGGCGAGGAGGATCGCCAGCATAGGGAAAGCGGCGACGAACACGCCCCGGTCCCGGATCGCACTTGCTGGAACATCGAGCTCGCCGACATCGTAGGTCGCCGGGATGTCCTTCCGATAGAAGAGCCAGAGCACGATCAGGGTCGCCGCAAGGGAGACGACGTTCACCGGCACCATGACCGCCGCATAGCGGTCAAACGTGATGCCGAAGAAGTTCGCGCTGACGATGTTGACCAGGTTCGAGATGACCAGCGGCAAGCTCGTGCTGTCCGCCACGAAGCCGCAGGCGACGATGAAGGCCATGGCAGCGGCAGGCCGGAAGTTCAGTCTCAGCAGGATGGCGAGCACGATGGGCGTCAGCAGGAGGGCCGCGCCGTCGTTCGCAAACACGGCCGCGATCGCCGCGCCCAGCAGGATCACGAGGGGAAACAGGAGTGCACCTCGGCCCTTCCCCCACCGGGCGACATGGAGGGCCGCCCATTGGAAGAACCCCGCCTCATCCAGCAGCAGCGAGATGATGATGAGCGCGACGAAGGTGAAGGTCGCATCCCAGACGATGTCCCAGACCACCGGGACATCAGCGAGGCCGATCACGCCCGTCGCCAGCGCCAGAGCCGCGCCACCGAGCGCACTCCAGCCGATGCCTAGCCCTCTCGGCTGCCAGATGACGAGCACGAGGGTGGCGATGAAGATCGCGACGGCGAGCATGGGCGCAAATCCAGGGAAAGAGCTCAGGAATTGGTCACGCGGTTTCCCGCGTCGTCGACGACGCGTTCGCCGTCTTCCTTGGTGAAGGCGCCGCGCTGCGGCGGCAGGAGGTCGAGGACCTCTTCGGATGGGCGGCACAGCCGGACACCCTTCGGGCTCACCACCAGGGGACGGTTGATGAGGATTGGGTGCGCCATCATGGCATCGAGCAGGTCGTCATCGGTCAGCGCCGGATTGGCGAGACCTAGCGCCGCGAAGGGCGTGCCCTTTTCGCGCAGGAGGGCGCGGACTGTCATTCCGGCCCGGTCGACAAGCTGACGAAGCATGACGCGAGAAGGTGGGCACTTCAGGTATTCGATGACGTGCGGCTCCACACCAGCGTTCAGGATCAGGGCCAACGTGTTGCGGGAGGTTCCACATTCCGGGTTGTGGTAGATGACCACGTCCATCATTTCGACTCCGAATGGAGGAGATTTGAGCGGGCAACATAAGCGTCCGTCAGTTGACCGATCGCGCGGAGCTGGTTGTGGAGCGCCATGCGATCGAGAGAGCGCAGCGGAAGCGCCATGAATGCCGAAATCCGGTTCAAGAGATAGCGCTGCGCCCTGACAAAAGCCTTCCGCCGCTCAAGATAGGTTCCCTCGACCGCTGCCGGATCTTCAATGCCCCAGTGGGCCGTCGCCGGGTGGCCGGGCCAGATGGGGCAGGTCTCGCCCGCCGCGTCGTCGCAGACCGTGAAGATGAAATCCATGGTGGGAGTATCCGCCCGGGCGAACACCTCCCAGCTCTTGGAAGACAGTCCGTCGGTCGGGAAGTCCGCCTCCCGCAGCACCTCGATGGCAAGCGGGTTGACCTCGCCCTTGGGCTTGCTCCCCGCCGAGAAGGCGCGGAAGCGGCCTTCACCGAGCTTATTCAGCATGGCCTCGCCAAGGATCGAGCGGGCCGAATTCCCCGTGCAGAGGAAGAGCACGTTGTAGGTGTGGTCAGTCATGTGACCCTTGCTCCGGGCATGAACAGGCGGTCAGCGCCTGCATTGCGGGCGCGCAGACCTCCGGATGGCCCTGGCAACAGTCCCGCATCAGGAAGGCTGCGAGGCCCGCCAGGGCATCGAGGGCCGCGCTGTAGATGATCGAGCGGGATTGCCGGCGCGAGCGCACAAGGCCCGCATGCTCCAGCTCTTTCAGATGGAAGGACAGGGTCGACATCGACGCACCGACCGCCTCGCTGATCGCTCCGGCCGAGATTCCATCAGGCCCGGCAATCACGAGACGCCGAACGATCCGCAACCGGGTCTCCTGGGAGAGAGCGCCGAACGCGGTCAAGGCAGCGAGTTCGTCCATATGGCCCCCACAATTCGATATTTATCGAAATATTGAATTGTGGGATGATCCGCAAGCCCTTCATAAGCGGGCTTGCGCTATTTCTCTTTGCAGTGGGGAGACGGACAGTGGCGCTGTCAAAACCTCAGTTTAGGGCGCAAACGCCAACACATTGATCACACTGGAGCGTCCGCATTGTATTGGCGGCTTGACGTCTGCTCTCGGCGCAAAGGGTGCCTACGTGCCGTGCCTCGCTAATGTCCGCTTTTGGGCCGCAGCCGTTACCAGATCAACGACCGGAATGGGGGCGCAAAGCGGACGTCTCTGAAAGGGCCGTTGAGGGGTCGCTTTGGGTCAATCTGCGACATTGTCCTGCCGGCTATAAGCAGCCGCCCGCACTCCATCTCCAGCAGCCTCTGTAACGTCTTCGCCTCATCCCGTTGCGCCCCGCATCTGCGCGTCCTGCTCCTCGTCCGTGACCCGGCACACTCGCTAGTTCGGAGTTTGGCTTGGTGGCGAGGCCGCCGTAGAGGCGCGCCCCGCGTTCCTTAGTCTTGCGCACGCCTTTCCACGGAGGCCGGCAAAAAGAGGAGCGGCCGGTTCTCGCCTGCGGTGAGCCAAGCGTTTGGTGCTCTTGCCATCCGCATCACGCGTGGCTTCGCGAAGGCCATCGACGGCACCAGGCAGCGGTGCACCGGCCCGAGCCAGAGCGGAATTGACCGTCGTGACCAGAGCACGGCCCGAGGCTGTTTGACTGTCCGACCCGCAAAATCTTTGGCCGCGCCACGATCAGGCCTATCCGTGGACGGTCAGACTGCCAGTGTATTCCGCCTCAGCGCCGGAGATATTTCATGAGCGCCGCAATGCCGAGCACGACGAGCGCCAGGGTGAGGAGGCCGAAGAGCCACATCCCCCACATGCCGCCGCCCATCATTTGATCGTAGTACATGACGGTCTCTCCTCTGCGGGATCAAGCTATCTTCACCACCGCCATCATGCCCGTGGCCATGTGGTAGAGGTGGTGGCAGTGCAGGAACCATTCGCCCTTCGGCCCGGCGTCAAAGGCGATGGTGACGGGCATGTGCGGCGGCACCATCACCGTGTCGCGCACCGCGCCGGAGAAGCGGCGCCCGCCGATGCCTACCACCTGGAAATGGTGGCCGTGCAGATGCATGGGATGGCTCATGGTGGTGGGGTTCATGAAGGTCATCTCGACCCGCTCGCCTGGACTGACGGCGAAGGGCCTTCCCTCACCATAGGTGCGGCCGTTGATGGTCCAGCGATAGCCCGCCTCCTCGCCGAGCATGATGGGGAAGACCTTGTCTGCCCTGCGCGGCGCGAGCGGCTTTCCGGCGGAAAGGCGCTCTTCGAACGCGAGGTCGAGCAGGCCCTGTGGACGGTCGGCGCTATCGGCGATGCGCGCGACGGTCGCTCCGGCGGTGGCCAGGATGACGCCGGTACGCCGGGGCGATGCCTCCACCTGCGCCAGCACCGGGAAGGCCCCGCCGCCCGCCGGAATATCCACGAGAAGATCGATGCGCTGTCCCTGGGCCAAAGGAAAAGCTTCCGCCTCCAGCGGAACGCAGGGTGAGCCGTCCACCGCGACACAGCGCGGCTGCAGGCCCGGCACGGTGATGAAGAACGCGGTGGCGGTGCCGCCGTTGATAATGCGTAGCCGCACCTGTCCGCCCTTTTCCACCTTCACCACCTCAGGATCGGCGAGGGTGCGGCGGTTAGCGAGGAAGGCGTCGTAGTCGACGTCATTGGCGTGGGCCATCATGCCGCCGCCCATTCCCGCACCCATCCCATGCTCCGCGTGGCCGGCGTCGGCGCCAGCAGGAGCAGGCCCCATCATCCCGGCGCCCATGCCCCCCATCGCGCCCATGCCGTGGCCTGCATGGCCCATTCCCGGCATCGCCATCCCCGCCATGCCCTGCGTGGGCGGACCCGCTGCGTGCGCCCCGTGGTTGCCGTGGGCGTTCGCGCCACCGAGGCCGGCGAGGATCTCCTCCGGGCTGCGGAAGGAGAAATCGTGCAGCATCACCACCACGTCCTGCGCCTCGCCCGCATCCGCCTCGCGGGTGACGAGGGGGGCGGCGAGCAATTGCTGCTCGCTCAGCGTATGGGAATGCATCCAGTGGGTGCCGGGCGTGAGCAGGAAGTCCACCTGGTCCGTCCCGCCGGGCGCGAGTTCGCCGCCGTCGGGGCGGGCGCGGTCCTGGTCCGCCGGAGCGAAGATCTGGCCGTGCCAATGCATTACCGCCGGCGCCTGCGAGGCATTGAGCACCGCGCCGGCGAGGCGATCGCCCTCCTTCGCGAAGATGCCTTCGCCCGCCGGGCCCTTGACGGCGAAGACCTTGGCCGCCTTGCCGTTCACGTCGATTGTGAGGCTCTCCACGGTGATGAGCGGGGCGGCTAGGACGCGGCTCCACCCGCCGGAGAGGGCGAGCGCGCCGGCAGCGGCGCCACCCGCGAGGACGGTGCGGCGGGACACGGAAGACAGGTGCTTAGGTTGGGTCATGGTCGGCCTCCTGGGTGCGTCGCCGGGCAGACGAGGCGAGGCAGGGATTGAGTTCAGTATTTCGCCTGGGTCGTTGAGCCGTCCGGCGCGGTGAGCTGGACGGCGCCCTTAACGCCCTTGGGCACGGCGACCGGGGCGGTCCCGGCGAGCCGGCTTCCGCCGACGGGCGTCAGGGAGAAGCGTTGAGCCTTGCCGTCCACCACCAGGATGGCATTGGCCTTGAAGCCGTCGGCCGGAACCGGCTTGTCGGAACCGTCGCTGAGATAGAGCGAGACGGCAGGCGTCCCGTCGGCCACCAGTTCGGCGTGATAATGCCCGGCATCCACGCGCACGCCGCCGTTGGGGCCGGTGCCGGGCTCGTGCGCGAGGAGCGGCGTCGCGAGAAGGGGAAGAGCGATGAGGGCCGACGCAAGGGGGCGGAAGATCATGGCGCACTCCGATCAAAAGGCGTCCGCACGGGCGGCGGCTGGTGTGGGGCCGGTCTCGCCCGCCGCCGCCACCAGCCGCTCCAGCGGGCGGCGGCCGTAGGCGAGGACGAGGACGGGGGTGAGCACGGCATCGAGCAGCGTGGCGCTGACGAGGCCGCCGAAGATGGTGACGGCCACCGGGTGCAGGATCTCCTTGCCCGGCACCTCGGCCCCGCTCATGAGCGGCAGCAGGGCGATGCCGGCGGAGGCGGCCGTCATCAGCACGGGGGTGAGCCGCTCAAGGCTCCCGCGCGCCACGAGGGCCGGGCCGAACGGCAGGCCTTCGGCGATGGCGAGGTTGATGATGTGGCTGATCTTCAGGATGCCGTTGCGCGCGGCGATGCCGGTCAGCGTCACGAAGCCGATCATGCTCGCCACCGAGAGCGGCTGCCCGGCCAGCCACAAGGCCACCACCGCGCCGATGAGGGCCAGCGGCACGCTGCCCATGATGACCAGCGCGAACAGCGCCGAGCGGTAGCGGCTGTAGAGGATGGCGAAGACCAGGAGCAGCGATACGGCCGCGAGGCCGCCGATGGTGCGCATGGATTCCTCCTGCGCCGCGAAGGTGCCTTCGAGGCTCGTGGACATGCCGGACGGCAAGTCCGTCGCGGCGATAACGCGGCGCATGTCGGCGATGATGGCCGCCGTGTCGCGCCCGCCGGAGGTGTTGGCGAGCACGACGATTCGCCGCCGCCCGCCCTCGCGCAGGATCTGGTTCGGCCCGTCCGTCTCCTTCACGTCCGCCACCTGGGAGAGGGGCACCCAGCCGGATGGGGTCTCGATGAGGAGGCGGGCCAGCCCCTCGGCGCTGCGCGTTGCCTCGGGCAGGCGCACCACCAAGTCGAAGCGCCGGTTGCCGTCCACGAGGGTCGAGACCACGCGCCCGTTGGAAAGCCGCGCCAGCGCGTCCGTCACCTGTGCGGGCTGGAGGCCATGGAGGGCGGCGCGGCCGTAATCCACGCGCACCGTCACCTCCGGCACCCGCACCTGCCGCTCCACCTGCAGGTCGACGAGGCCGGGAATGGCGCCGAGGCGCTGGCGCAGGCTTTCCGCCGTGGCGCGCAAGGTGTCGAGGTCGTCGCCGAACAGTTTCAGGGCGATCTCGGCCCGCACGCCGGAGAGCATGTGGTCCAGCCGGTGGGAGATGGGCTGGCCCAGATTGAAGGACGCCGGCAGGACGGCGAGGCGGTCGCGGATATCCGCCGTGATCTCGGCCCGGCTGCGGTCGGAGGGCCGCAGGTCCACCTCGATCTCGGAGGCGTGCACGCCCTCCGCATGTTCGTCCAGCTCCGCCCGGCCGGTGCGCCGACCCACCGCCTTCACCTCCGGCACGTCCAGGATCAGCGTCTCGGCGACAAGCCCCATGCGGTCGCTCTCGGCCAGCGAGAGGCCGGGGCGGAACGACATGGAAATGGTGAGCGAGCCCTCGTTGAACGGAGGCAGGAAGGCGCGCGGCAGACTTGCGGCACCGGCCAGCGCACCGACGAAGAGCAGCGCGGTCGTGCCCATCACCAGGCGCGGGTGGCGGAAGGCGGTGGAGAGCAACGCCGCGTAGCCACCCTTCAGCATCCGCACCAGCGCGCCGTCCCTTTCCGCATGGCGGCTGAGGGCCGGCAGCAGATAGAAGGCGAGCACCGGCGTGAGTGTGATGGAGGTCAGAAGGCTCGCGAGGATCGAGACGATATAGGCCTGCCCCAGCGGGGCGAACAGCCGCCCCTCGATGCCCGGCAGGGCGAACAGTGGCACGAACACCAACACGATGATGAGGGTCGCGTAGACGATGCCGGAGCGCACCTCCCGGCTCGCCGCCACCACCACGTCGAACACGGGACGGGGCACGGCTGCGGCGGCATTCTCGCGCAGCCGGCGGAAGATGTTCTCCACATCCACCACAGCATCGTCCACGAGCTCGCCGATGGCGATGGCGAGGCCACCCAGCGTCATGGTGTTGATGGAGAGGCCGAAGGCGTGGAACACGATGGCGGTGGCCAGGATCGACACCGGGATGGCGGTGAGCGAAATGAGGGTTGTGCGCCAGTTGAGAAGGAACAGGAACAGCACCACGGCCACCACCGCCATGGCTTCCAGCAGCACCTTCTCCACATTGCCGATGGAGGCGGCGATGAAGTCCGCCTGCCGGAACACGGGCGGGGAGATGCGGATGCCATCGGGCAGCGTGCGGTTGAGGTCGGCCACCGCCTCTTCCACCGCATTGGTGAGGGCAAGGGTGTCGGCCTCCGGCTGCTTTTCCACGGAGAGGATCACGGCAGGCCGGCCCATATAACCGGCATCGCCGCGCTTCAGGCGAGCGGCGTAGTCCACCTGCGCGATCTGGTGGAGGAAGACGCTGCCGCCGGCGGGGCGCGGCAGGACGAGGGTCTTCAAATCGTCGAGGCTCAGGGTGCGGGCGATGTTGCGGATGAGGAACTCCCGCCCGCCCTGATCGGCAAAGCCGCCGCCGGAATTGGTGCCGAATTGGGAGAGCGCCTTTTCCAGCGCATCGAGCGTGATGCCGTAGGCGCGCATGGCGGAAACGTCTGGCGAGACGCGGAACTGCCGCACCTCCCCGCCCATGGGGATGACCTGCGCAATGCCGGGGATGGCGAGGAGGCGCGGGCGGATGACGAAGTCCGCCGTCTCCCGCACCGCCATGAGCGATACGGTGTCGCTGGTGACGGCGAACATCAGGATCTGGCCCATGATGGAGCTGATGGGACCCATCTGCGGCGCGACGTTTGCGGGCAGCCGGTCGCGCACCAAAGCGAGGCGCTCCGCGATCTGCTGGCGGTTGCGGAAGATGTCGGTGCCGAAGTCGAATTCCACATAGACCACGGAGAGGCCGACACCGGAAACCGAGCGTAGGCGCACGAGGCCCGGCAGGCCGTTCATGGCCGTTTCCAGCGGGAAGGTGACGAGTTGCTCCACCTCCGCCGGGGCGAGGCCTTCCGCCTCGGTCATGATGGTGACGGTGGGCCGGTTGAGGTCCGGCAGCACGTCCACCGGCAGCCGCGTGACCGCATAGGCGCCATAGACCACCAGTACGAGAGCCAGCGCCAGCACCAGCAGGCGGTTGCGCAACGATTGGGTGACGAGGACCGTGAACATCGCCGGCCTCAGCGGATCTGGTCGAGGAGTTCGGCGCCATCGGTCACGATGCGACGTCCGGGGGCGAGGCCCGCCAGCACCAGCACGCGGGACGCGTCGAGGGGCTCCGTCTTCAGCTCGCGTGGCATGAAGCGCTCTGCGCTGACGTGCTCATAGACGATGGGCTGGCCGTTCGCCCCACGCACCACCGCCGAGCGGGGGATGGCGATGCCCGTGCGCGGGGCGCCGGCCTCCGCGAAGACCGTCAGGAACTGGCCGGGGCGCAGCTCCCCGGTGTCCGCGGCGACGGAAAACAGGACGGGAAACGCCTGGGTCCGGTCGGATATCCCCGCGCCCACGAAGGCGAGGGCCACGGTGCGCCCGTCGGGCAGGCGTCCGGTGGCACCGGACCGGCCGGCATCGGGCGAGAAGCCGAGCGCCTCCACCCACAGTCGGCCGGGATCGACGATGCGGAACACCACCGTATTCGGGTCCGCCGTCTGCCCCGCGACCGCATCGGCGGCGGCAATGACGCCCGACACCGGCGCGCGCAGGGCCTCCGGCTCGCGCTGCACCCGTTCCAGTCTGGCGCGGCGGGTCTGAAGACCCTTCAGCTCGATTTCCGCTTCCTCCACCTCGCGGCGGGTGACGGCATTGGGAATGGCGGACAGCCGCTCGTAACGGCGCTTCACGATGGCGATCTGCTGGTCCAGCTCGTAGCCCTGCTGCTCCAGATCCTTGAGGTCGGAGGCGCCGATGGGCGGATGCACATAGGCGAGGATCTCGCCAGCCGCGACCTTCGTGCCGAGCGGCTTGAAGCCCCCCTCCGGCGGGGCGAGGCGTCCACCCACCGCTGTCTGGACGAGGCCGCTGGCATTAACATCCGGCACCACGCGGCCGGGTAGTTCCACAGTGCCGGCAAAGGTGCCGGCAGCGGTCACGAGGGTGCGCACGCCAAGGATGCGCTGGGTCGGCTTGGGCACGATCACCGAGCCGTCAGGAAGGCGCTGAGCGGCATCGCGGGCGGGGGGCTGCCGAGCGGGGGGCTGCGTGTCCGCCGCCCATGCCCCCTGCGGGGCACCGGCCAGAGCGACGCCGAGCAATCCGAGGACGAGGAGCGCGCCCGCCCGACGCCGGGACATGACCAGCGCCCCGGCCAGGAAGCCGATGAGGAGGCCCGCCAGAATGCCCGCGAGGAGGTCGGTTCGCAGCCCGCCGAGCTGCGCCAGCATCGCCGGCGCTTGCGTCTCGGACGATGTCGGAGCGGCGGGTATGGTCAAGGTGGCGGCAAGAACGTCCACTGCGTCGCCGGCCGTAACGGTGAAGGCGAGGTCGTGCGCGCCCGGCCTATCAGCGAAGGGACCCGGCAGCACATAGGCGCCCGGCCCCGCGGACTTCGCGGTCCGCGATCCTTCGGGCGTGTCCACCTCGATGGTGGCGCCTTCCACCGGGGCGTTGTCGGAGAAGCGGTCGAGGTGGATGGTGAGGGTGCCGTCGCGCAGCACCGCCACCAGCTCGAAATCAGCGGAGGCCGCCTCGGCGCGGGGGGCGAGCGTCGTCACAGGGGGCGGTGGGGGCGCACCGTGGTCGTGGCCTTCGTGGGCCACAGCGGGGCCGAACAGCGCCGGGCCGGCGAGAAGCCCGCACAGGCCGAAGACGGCTTTCCGCAGAAAATGGCGCCCCATGCCTCAACCCGTCCGCTGGTGATTCCGGTACGGGAGAGCGATAGCGCGCGGCGCGTCACGCCGCGTATCGCTTCTGTATCAGTTTGTTTCAGCCTGGATCTTGGGCAGGCGCACCGTGGCGATGAGGCCACCGCCGGTGGCGTTGGCTAGGCTCAGCGTGCCACCGTGCGCCTCGGCCACCGCGCTGGCGATGGTGAGGCCGAGCCCGACGCCTCCAGTGGCGCGGCTGCGCGAGGCTTCAAGCCGCACGAAGGGCTCAAGCACGGCGGCGAGTTGGTCCTCTGGAATCCCCGGTCCCTCGTCCCGCACCGTCAGGACGGCATCCGCTTCCTCGTCCATAATGGACACATGCGCGGAGCCGCCATAGGCGAGCGCGTTTTCCACCAGATTGCCCACCATCCGCTTCAGGCTGACGAGCCGTCCCGCGACGACGAGGCGCGGCGGCGCCGAAAGATTGGCCCGCAGGCCCCGGTCCCGCGCGTCGTCCACGATGGTTTCCACCAAAGCCACGAGATCGAGCGGCCGCACCGGCTCCTCGCTCGCCTCGCCGCGCAGGTAGGAGAGCGTGGCCTCGACCATCTGCTCCATCTCCGCGACATCCCCGGCGATGGCGTCGCGCAGCGCCGGGTCGCTCACATCCTCGAGGCGGAAGCGCAGGCGCGTCATGGGCGTGCGCAGATCGTGGGAGACCGCCGCGAGGGCCTGGGTGCGCCGCTCGACCAACCCAGCGATGCGCGCCTGCATGCCGTTGAAGGCATGGGCCAGCTCCCTCACCTCCTTCGGTCCGGTCTCGGGCAGGTGAATGCGCGCCGCATCCGGCGGCAGGGCCGCGACGGTGCGCGCCATGGCCCGCAAAGGCCGCGTGAGCCATGCGGCGATGGCGAGGGACAGGAGCAGCACCCCCGCGGCCATCAGCGTGGTGGAGAGCAGGGAGCCGTGCCCCCCGGCGGTCTGCGGCACGGAGGCAAACAGGCGCACATTCAGCCAGCTCCCGTCGGGCAGGCGCACGGCCACGAGGCTGAGGTGCGGATCGGGCCCGGCGCCAACCAGAATGTCCGCTGCGGCAAGGTCCGGTGCGAGCGCGCGAACCTCGGCGGCGAGGCGTTGGGCGGCCTCGTCGGCGTGGGGCCCCGTCGCGGCCATGGCCTCGCGGCCCCAATGGGCATCGATGGCGCCCCCCGACAGGGCATGGGCCACCTCCTCCCGACGCTCCGCAGGTGCGGCGGCGAGTGACCGGCGCAGCGCCACGACCTGGTCGGCAAGGCGGGCGGCATGTGCCGCATGGCGCTCGCGCTCCATGGCATGTTCGTAGGTCCACAGGCTCAGCACATGGACCACGACGATTCCGAGCACGGCCACGACTGCGGTCCGCAGAGCGAGGCTGTCGATGGCGCGGATCATGAGCGCGCCACCTCCGGGACGAAGAAATAGCCGGTCCCACGCACCGTCTTGACCATCTCCGGCCCGCCGCTCGAATCGAGCTTCCTGCGCAGCCGGCTCACCTGGATGTCGATCGCCCGGTCGAAGCCGGTGGCGATGCGGTTCTTCGCGGCATCCATCAGCTGGTCGCGCGTGAGCACGCGCTGGGGATGCTCCAGGAAGGTCAGCAGCAGATCATATTCGCCGGTGGAAAGATCGACGATGGCGCCTTCCGGGTTGGTGAGCTCCCGCCGCCGGGTGTCGAGCGTCCAGCCGGAAAATGTCAGGCGGGTGCCGCCGCTGGCAGAGGCGGGGTCGGACAGCCGGGTCCGCCGCAGCACCGCATGAATGCGGGCGAGCAGCTCGCGCGGGTTGAAGGGCTTGGCCAGGTAATCGTCGGCACCCAGCTCCAGGCCGACGATCCGGTCCACATCGCTGCCGCGCGCGGTCAGCATGATGATGGGCACATTGGAGGTGCGGCGGATGTCCCGGCACAGATCGAGCCCACTCGCCCCCGGTAGCATGATGTCGAGAATGACGAGGTCCACTGTGCCTGCGGCCATTGCCTCCCGCATTTCGCGGGCGCCTTGCGCGGCCGTGACCTTGTGCCCGTGCTCGCGCAGGAACTTGCCGGCGAGACGCCGGATTTCGGCATCGTCGTCAACGATGAGGATGTGGCCTTCGGGGGACACCGTGTCACGCACTCCTCTGCACCACTCCACACCGCGGCGCTCGGCACGGTTCTTTCTAGCCTAAAGCCGGATGCCATCACATTGAATCCCTGAGCGATCCGATGTACGCGATGAACCCCTCCATGTTCAAACAGCTTCGGGCCGTTTTAACTCTGAGGTTTCGGACCCATTCGGCGACTTGGCTCGGTCCGTTCGTCACAAGCAGACGTACTCAAAGCCCGAGAATGCGTCACGACCGGCGGCCTCCGTCACCCTCCAGTTGAGAAACATCCTCCCCGATCTCCTGCCGCAGCTGCGGCCCCTTGGCGAGGCGCCTGCCAAGCGCGCGGGTGTAGGCTGTGTAGCGCTCGGAGAGCTTGGCGCGGGCGGCCTGGGCGGCCGGTTCGGGCAGCGCGGGGGTGGTGGCGAGCCAGAAGCGGATGAAGGTGGCGAAGGCTTCGGTCGAGATGCCGAGATCGCGCTCCAGCCGCGCGAGGCGGCGATCGATCTGGCCGAGGCGCCGGGCAAGAGCGGCTTCCTGGCGCTCGGCGCTGTCGGGGGACAGGAAGGAGGCGATCGCGGCCTGGGCGATCAGGGACATGGATTGGTTCCGCTGGACGGCGTAGTGGGCCAACAGGTCCATGATGTCGGGCTCGAGATAGACGGAGATCTGCGCCTTCTTCGTGCGACCTGCCATGGCGAATCACAGCTCCATGCCGTCATTGGGATTGAGGCTGACCTGTCGGGCGACGCCTTGCATCAGACCAGTCATGCGCCGGTTTCGGGTGGCGACGTCCTCCATCTCGTCGTCGCGATCCGTGTCAAACTCGAACTCATTCTCGATAGGCTGCATTTTCTCGACCGGCTTCACGCGGTTGAGTTCGGGCTGATGCCGGTGCTCCGACCCGGTCGGATCATCCTCTCGACCTTCGTCCATGGTTCCCCCGCGGGTGCCCTCCTGCGGGCTGGGCAACGGCAGCGCGGTCCAGTCATCGTGTTGGACGGTCGGGCCACCAGAGGGCGTTGGCGGCGGCAAGAGTCGATCCCGGAAGCGCACGTCCTCATAGTAGCGGGCCTTCTTTGCCCGGATCGGCGGGGTGCCAGCGATCATGACGATCTCGTCCGTGGGCGGCAACTGCATGACCTCGCCGGGGGTGAGCAACGGGCGTGCGGTTTCCGAACGCGACACCATGAGATGACCGAGCCAGGGCGATAGCCGATGGCCGGCATAGTTCTTCATCGCCTTCATCTCGGTGGCGGTGCCCAGCGCATCGGATACCCGCTTGGCGGTGCGCTCGTCGTTGGTCGCGAAGCTCACCCGGACATGGCAGTTATCGAGTATCGAGTTGTTCGGCCCGTACGCCTTCTCGATCTGGTTCAGCGACTGGGCGATGAGGAAGGCTTTCAGGCCATAGCCGGCCATGAAGGCGAGCGCCGATTCAAAGAAGTCGAGCCGGCCGAGCGCGGGGAACTCGTCGAGCATAAGCAGCAGCCGATGGCGTCCGGCCTTTGCCTGCAGATCCTCAGTGAGCCGCCGACCGATCTGGTTGAGGAGGAGGCGGATCAGCGGCTTGGTGCGGTTGATGTCGGAGGGCGGCACCACGAGGTAGAGGGTCGCGGGTGCCTTGCCCCCGACGATATCGGCGATGCGCCAGTCGCAGCGCCGCGTCACCTCGGCAATCACCGGGTCGCGGTAGAGGCCGAGGAACGACATGGCGGTGGAGAGCACGCCCGAGCGCTCATTGTCGGATTTGTTCAGCAATTCGCGGGCGGCGCTGGCGATGACGGGATGAGGACCCGCCTCGCCGAGATGGGCGGTCTTCATCATCGCATCGAGCGTGGTCTCGATCGGCCGCTTTGGATCGGACAGGAAGGCGGCGACGCCGGCGAGCGTCTTGTCCTTTTCGGCATAGAGCACGTGGAGGATGGCACCGACAAGCAGCGCGTGGCTGGTTTTCTCCCAGTGGTTTCGCTTTTCCAGCGAGCCTTCGGGGTCGACGAGAATGTCGGCGATGTTCTGGACGTCACGCACTTCCCATTCGCCGCGACGCACCTCCAGCAGCGGATTATAGGCGGCGGACTTGCCGTTGGTCGGATCGAACAGCAGCACGCGTCCATGCCGGGCACGGAAGCCGGCGGTGCGCTGCCAGTTCTCGCCCTTGATGTCATGGACGATGGCCGATCCCGGCCAGGTCAGTAGCGAGGGCACAACCAGGCCGACGCCCTTGCCGGAGCGGGTCGGCGCGAAGCACAGCACATGCTCGGGCCCGTCATGGCGCAGATAGTCCCGGTCATACCGGCCGAGGACGACGCCATCGGTGCCGAGGAGCCCGGCTGCCCCGACTTCCTCGCTTTCGGCCCAGCGCGCCGAACCATATGTCTCGACCCTAGACGCCTCGCGCGCCCGCCATACCGAAAGGGCGATGGCGACGGCGATGGAGAGGAAGCCGCCAGAGGCGGCGATCAGTGCGCCGCGGAAGAACACCTCCGGCGCGTAGGCGTCGAAAAAGTACCACCACCAGAAGAAGGCCGGCGGGTAGTAGACGGGCAGCCCGAGAAGCGTGAACCACGGGGCGCCCAGCTGCGCCTGAAAGCCGAGGCTCCAGGCCACATATTGTGTTGCGCCCCAGATCGCCGCCAGCACGATCAGCAGCACGGTGAGGATCTGCCCCCAGAGGATTTTCGTCGCCGACATGGTGATAATCCCTCTCGCGGGTCACAGGCCAAGGCCGCGCTTGCGACCGAAACTCCAGTCGACGCCACCATCATCACGGGCGACGCCGGAGACATGCTTGCCGAGCTGACGCTCCAGCGAAGGCGACCAGGGCACGAGCTGGAAGCCGAGCCCGTCATCGAGCATGGCGAAGCGACCGGACGCGAGCACAAGGCGCTGGCGATACGTGCCGGCGACATACTCGTCGGTGCCGGCCTTGTTGAACGGCAGGCCGGTCTCGGCGGCGAGCTTCTCGCCGACGGCCTCCAGTTCCCGGCGGCGGAGCGTGTCGATGAGGTTGCGGGCGAAGACGACGCGCCGTCCCTGCCGCTCGGCCAGCCCCTCGCGGAGGAGATGCTCGGCGCGTCGGTCAAGTGCCTGGCTCACCTCCGCGCCGAAGCCGCCGTCCGACAGAGCGACGGGGTCACGTGCAATGGCCTGCCGGTCGAGCCAGGTGGCACCGGTGGCCGTGACCTGATGGGCGAGATCGAGATCGGAGCGCACGGCGAGCGCCACGCGCCGTTTGCCGTGCGCATCATCGAAGGTCCGCAGCTCGACGATGGAGCCCGGTGCGCCGTCACCAGCGGCATCGAGATCGGGCAGCCGGATGTGATGGGAGCGCCCGTCCACGCCATCGACGATGGCATAGGCGGAGCCGTGGAGTTCATCATCGAGACCGCGCGCGACCAGTCGGCCGATGACCGGCACGTCGAGGCTCTCGGCGGCGAGGACATAGCTTGCCGTGCCACGCTCGATACCGCGTTCGGTGAGGGCGCGGTGCATGCGCTTGATGATATCGCCGCGCTCACCAAGCTGCCGCAGGGTGGCCTCTGCCTCCGGCTCCATCACCCATTGGGCATTGCCGATCTCCTTGGCGAGGCCGAGCTCCTCGAGCTTTCGGAGGCGCCCAATCTTCAGCGCATGGTGTTCGTCCGGCTGCCGGCCTGGAGCCGGCGCCATGTCGATGATGCCGCTCTCGCGGGTCTCGCGCACGAGTTGCCGATCGAGCTCGGTCCAGCGCTCTGCCTCGATCTGACGTTCCAAACTCCGGCGGATATCGAGGTCGGTGCGCGGGCCGAGTTCCTGGGTGATCAGGTCACGGGCGCGATCGCGCATGCCCTCCTTGATATAGTCGCGGGAGATCACGAGGTCCTGGCCATCGTCGCGGCGGCCGCGCACGATCAGATGGACATGGGGATGCTCGGTGTTCCAGTGATCGACGGAGACCCAGTCGAGCCCGGTGCCGAGGTCCTTTTCCATCTGCCGGGTGAGGTCACGGGTGAAGGCCCGCAGGTCCTCCATCTCCAACGCGTCGTCAGGCGAGATGATGAAGCGGAAATGGTGACGGTCCTCGCGGCAGCGCTCGGTGAAGGCGTCGACATCCACGCTCTCGCTCTCGGGACCGAACAGCCTCGCCTTGTCACCGTCGCGGGTCACCCCCTCGCGGCGAAGATAGGTGAGGTGCTGACTGAGGGAGCCCGCACGGGCGGTGTGTCGGACGACGCGGGCCTTCACCACGGCGCCGCGTGAGCGCGGCGTGATCCGGCGGCTGGCCTGAAGGCTGGCGACCTGCCCGCTGCCGAAGCGTGAGCGGTTGCCGACAGCGATCTTGCCGGAGCGAGAGACCCCGCCGCCGGCCTTCCGGGCCGCGGCAAGCGCCTGGGCGACGAAGGGGCGCGCCTGCTGAGCGCGGGTCGAGCGGATGCGGCCGGGACGGACGCGGAACTCGCGTTCATCGCTCATGGCGAAACCTCGCAATGTGCGGAAAATCGTTGATGCGGCGCCATTTGCGGCACGCGCAAACCTTGAGGTTCGGCTCCACAAGGTGCCGAGGGCGCGGAAAACACGTGGTGAAACAACACCCCGACCGCTGCGCAATGTGCGCCCTTTTATCCTGCCCTCGTGCGGTCGTGGTTCCTGTCCTGCGCCGTCTTTCTCGGCACGGAACGCCAGAGCCCGACAGCACGCGAAAGCGGGCCCGCCTGCTCATGGTGCCCTCCGCGATGGCAAAGGTGCAACGAACAGCGCGCCCGATCGCGGCGCGAGGAGCGCGGCATCGGCTGGATTGCTGCGCGCGGGCGGCGCGGCGAATAGCGGAGCCTCGTGCCAGCTTTGCGCCATTGGCTGCACCAATTCGGTGGCGCCGGCTGCAGACTCTTTGTCGATGATTGGCGCCAAGGCCGCGATGTAAGTGCGCGTCTCCGGCGGCAGCGGCTTGCCGGCAAGCGAGGCCTCATAGCGCGCAGGCCCGGCATTGTAGGCCGCGAGCATGGCGCGGATGCTGCCATAGCGGTCATGGAGCTGGCGCAGATAGGCCGCGCCAGCGAGGATGTTGTCGCGCGGGTCGAACGCATCGGCGCCGAGACCGTGATGGACGCGGAGCTCGTCCCAGGTCGCGGGCATGATCTGCATCAGACCCATGGCCCCGGCGGGTGAGACGGCGCGCGGATCGCCGCCGCTCTCGGCCCGCAGCACGGCACGGATCCAGCCGGCTGGAAGCTCGAAGCGCTGCGCGGCTTCGTCGATAAAGGCGGCGTAGGACGTGACGGCGTACGCCACAGCCGGCGACATGGTCTGCGCGTTGACAGAGCCAAGCGATGTGCCGCCGATCAGCAGTCCGGATGCGAGGAAGAACACCGAGCGGCGCATGTCAGCGCACCGCCGCGCGCCAGACGAAGTCACTGTTGCCGGCTTCATCCGTGAGGAGTGGCATCGCACGGCCGATGACGGTGCCGTCTGAAATCGGCCCGAAATACCGTCCGTCGAGACTGTCACCAACGTCCGGGTTCATCAGGAACAGTTCGCCAGGCGGAATACGCCGGCAGCCCTGCCAGACCGGCAGATCGCGGCCCACGCGGTCGCGCGGCAGCGCTTCGCCGAGTGGCACGCCATCAACTGTGATGGCGTCACGGAGGCGGCAGACATCCTGCCCAGGCAGACCCATCACGCGCTTCAACAGCGGCGTGCCTTCGCCGATATAGCCACGTGCGATGAGGAACGCAGCGAGCGGCGGCGGTGGCATCACCGCCACCAGATCGGTGATCTCGAGATGATTGGCCGGCTCGACAGAGTAGAGCCCGACAGGGACGCTCGCCGAGACATTCCAGACCAGCTTGAGCGACGTCGGCACCGTGGCGGCGAAGGCCGCACCGACGCTGGCGACGATCGTCATCAGCACATAGGCGGCGCGGTTCATTGTCCGCACTCTCGCCGCTTCAGCCACGCCTGATGGCGCTCCACGCTATAAGCGCGCGGCTCGAATCCTACACTGATGCGGTGCGCGACATGCCCCCAGTGATCAGGGGCGACGGTTGCCCCATCGATGCCGATCGCCTCAATGGCGTCGATGTGCTGCAGAATTTTCTCGACCTTCGGCCAGCCATCGACCCGCAGCAGGATCTCGCCACCGGGCCGCACGAAGGGCAGCGTCTGGTAGCTCTCGCCTGGCGCCACGCAGCGCACGATGTCGAGGCGGGAGGCCACGGTGCCGAAGTCGTTCGACGCCCACCGGACAAAGGCGAAGATGCTGCCGGGAGGGAAAGACAGGATGCGCCGGCGGCGATCCAATAGGTGCTCATGCGCGTGATGGCCGAAGCGGATCCAGTTCTCGATGCGCTTCTCGATATGGGTCAGCTCGACATGGGTCATGGCATCGGACGGGGGAACAGGTGCGAATGCCGTGCTTGCCGCACGGGGCGCAAACGCCGCGCTCATGGCAGATCTCCAGATTGAAGAGGGAATTCGCGCGCGAGGAGGTCGCGCAGCATCTCGGCGACGGTGACGCCACGCCGGAAGGCGGCGACCTTGATCCGCCCGCGCAGGTCGGGCGTCACATCGATGGTGAGGCGCGCGGTGAACGCGGCGCCGGGGCGGTGCTCTGGCGCGACATCTGCTGCCTTGATCCAGTGCTCGGGATCAGCAGGCCGAGAGGCGAAGTCGCGGCGGATCGGGCGTTCGCTCATCGCGCGGGCCTCCCGAGGTCGAGACCATTGATCTCGGCGGAAAGCGCAGCGATCTCGCGCGTGGCCGGCCCGGCATCGTCGCGCTCAAAGACGAGACGCCCGGATTGCGCCGCCGCCGCAAAGGCGATGCGCTGACCGATGGTGCTGGCGAGCACCGGAGGATCGTGGTCGGCCAGCGTCCGCGCGGTCTCGCGGGCGAGAACGGTGCGCGCGCCGCAGCGGTTCAGGACGAACCGGACCACCATCTCCGGGCGGTAGATCCGCGCCTCGCGGATCAGCGCCAGCATCTCGGCCGACGCCCAGCCGTCAAAGGGCGAGGGCTGCACCGGGATCAGCACCAGATCGGCGGCGAGCAACGCCGAGCGCATCAGACCGGCGACGCGGGGCGGTCCATCGATGACGATGTGATCGGCGTCGCGCGCGAGCTCCGGCGCCTCCCGGTGCAGCGTATCGCGTGCAAGCCCGACGACACCGAACAGCCGTGGCAGGCCCTCGCGGCTGCGCTGCTGCGACCAGTCGAGGCTGGAGCCCTGCGGATCGGCGTCGATCAGCGTGATCCGCTGTCCCTGCCGAGCCCATTGCCCGGCAAGATGCAGCGCCAGCGTCGTCTTGCCGACCCCGCCTTTCTGGTTGAGGAGCGCGGCGATCATGGCGCGCTCCGCACCTTCAGCGGGGACGCGCTCGTCGCAGTAGAATGGCGTAGTTCCGTTAGAAGGATTCCGAAGGAATCCAGGTTAGAGAAGTTAGGGGCGGCAGAAGTCTCTGATTCAGAACGGTGAATCGTCGATTTTGGTCCCCGATAGCACGAGGAACCGGTCCCTGATGGCACGAGGGTGCTGGTCCCCGATAGCACGAGATGATTCACAGCTTGTCCCCAGATCGGATGGCCGCGAGACGGCGGCGGGTTGGCAGGGCAAGGCGTGCAGCGTCGATCTCGGCGAAGGACAGGAGGTCGGCACCGTCCGTCTGGCGGCGCATGCCGAGCCGGTAGCCGGGCAGCGCCTGGCGGCCGACGATCGCGCGCAGGTCATAGGCGAAGTGCTTGAGGGGCGAGAGGCTGCCGGATTTGGCGTGGAGGTGAGCGACGTCGAAGCTCCAGCCGTGGTCCTGGTGCCCGCCATGCTTTCGCACAAGGCGGTAGAGCCAGCGCTCGAGCCCGCCCGTCAGCCCGAAATAGGCCCGGTCGATGGTGAGCACGAGCGCGTCATCGAGCACGGCGCGGTAGAACCAGTCCGGCAGGATGAGATCGACACCATCGGGCCGGCCGTTGCGGTCGGTGCGCTCCTGCCATTCATTGATCCAGGAGAAGCGGTGCCGGCGCCCCTCCGCCGGCTGGCGGATGGTGGTCGACACTGTCGTCGACTGGAGACGGTCGAGCGCGGCCTTGAGGCGCTGATAATCCCGCAGGGAGGTGCCGCGCCCGACAAAGGTGAGGATCTCATAGGGCGTCGCCGCCATCAGGCGCGAGGTGCGAAGCCCCGCGTCGCGCGCCTCGACGATCTGGCTTGCCGCCCAGATGAGAATGTCGGCGTCCCAGATCGTCGCCATGCCGTGGTCAGGCACGGCCTCGACCCGGATGGTGATGCTGCCGGTCCGAAAATCGATCGGCGCGACGCGCGGCGTCTTGGAGAGGGAGAAGAAGGGATAGGCCATGAGATCCTGCGCATCTCGTGGCGCGAAGTCCCCCGGCAGGGCGCGGAACAGATCCAGCTGTCCGCGCTCCGAGAGGCTGTGATGCCGCGCCGCCATGGAAGCGTTCAGCGCGCGGCGCGGCCAGCGAACGAACCGGCGGCAAGCGCGTGGCGCTTGGCCGGCAGGACGGAGCCGCGCGGATCGGAGGTCGAGGTGACCGCACCGCGCTCAGTCCAGGCCTGGAGGTCGTCGATGGAATAGACGACGCGCCCGCCGAGCTTGCGATAGGCGGGGCCGGTGCCATAGGTGCGGTGTTTTTCCAGCGTGCGGGCCGACAGGCTGAGAAACTCGGCGGCTTCCTTGGTGCGCAGGTAGCGCGGCGGGAGGGTGGCGAGATCGGGTCGCATGGAGCGGGCCTCCGTGGGCGTGGCGAGAACCGCCGGAGTGCGGCGGCGGACGGTGACCACGGTGGCGGAGGAGGAATGTCGGGAGGGATGGGGAAGATTAGGGTGCTAAAATCCCCACCCCTCACGCCCGGCGGCGATGACGGAACAGCCGCAGATAGCCGCCGGCGATCAGGCCGGTGCCGCCTTCCACAAGGCCGATGACGCGGTCGCGCAGGGGAGACGTCTTCCAGGGATCGGCCGCGACACGCTCTGTGCCGAAGATGGCCTCCGCGATGGCACGGTAGCTGGCACCCCGGTTTCGTCCGTCGAAGGCTTGAAGCATCAGCCGCAGGCGTCCGCGCTGCTGGCGGGTCATACGGGTGTCGGGTGGTAAGGGTTTCCCACGCTGCGCCTGCCAGAGGCGGTTCAGCGCCTCGATGCGGCTGGGCAGATCGTCGTCAAAAGGGATCAGGGCTGCGATCGATGCGCCGGGTTCAACGCCGGGAAGCAGAAGGTGCGGCGGCGCCACATGATCAGGTATGTCGGCAGGTGCAGCGTGATATGCCGTGCCCGTGCTCAGCAGATGGTCGGGAAGCTCGGTGAGGACGGTGACGGCCGGGTTGATCCGTGGGGACCAGTGGACCGGCTGCAGTGTCGCCGGGAGCGAGGGTTTCGCTGCGACATCGCAACCCCCAGAGATGTTCGGACTCGGCTGGGAGAGGTGCAGCCGCTCTCTCGGCGTCCACAAGGTCCCGATAGGCCTGCTGGTAGGACGCATCCCGCCTCAGGCACTCCCAGGCCAATCCCTCCACGGAGAGATCATCGAAATAGTCGTAGGTTCGACTGTCTCGCCAGCGTGACGTGTCGGGCTTCATGAGCGACTCCCAAACGGTGCATGCCGTTGGGATCATCAATTGAAGATTGCACTTCCGGGCAGAACTCACCTCTCGCGCAACAGGTGATGCGGCACGCGCAACACGTGGAGAGGAGCGTCTTCAGTTCAGGCGTTGCGACAGCAGATCGCGATAGCCGGACTCGGCCAGCCAGCGGGCTCGCGCCAGGTGGCTATCATGGACGGCACGAGCGCGATCAGGCTCCTGTGTCGGATCAATGCCGAACAGGATGGTCACGATCTCTCGCCAGTCCGCACCGTCAGCGGTCGCGTCGAGGAGGCGCATATAGAGCTTGATGTGCATGCGGTCATAGGCTGTCAGTTCCTGACCGGACGGCGCCTTATCCTCCAACGCCTTTGCCACGTCCATCCCCCGAAGGTTGCTGTTTCTTGTTTCGCTTACCCGAGGGCGGACGATACACAGCTTGCGATTAATCTATCACACGTGATCAGAAAGCCGAACGCTTTCCCGGATCCGCAGCTCCATCGATCACCACAGAAACTGCTATCAAGATGTAGAGAATACTCCGTGGTGAAATACTCATCAAGCGACTGCTCTCTCGGCCATGGAGATCCGAGAGGTGTTCGCGCGCAATCTGAAGGCCTTGCGGCTGGCCAAGGGGCTGTCGCAGGAGGAGCTTGCGCACCTCGCGGACATTGATCGCACCTATATCAGTTCGCTCGAGCGGTGCGTTTACAACGCCAGCATCGATGTGGTGGACCGGCTCGCCTCGGTTCTCGGCGTTGAGGCCTCCGACCTGCTCCTGCGTCGGCCGACAGGCCCGACCGAGACCGATCTCTCGGAGGAGAAATAGGGTTAGCTGGCGCTATTCGGCGCCTGCCGATGGAGTGCGTCCCCGGCCTTGTCGGCCGGGGCGCAGCCCGTGCGTCAGTCGCCGCGGCGCCCATTGGGGCGGGACCAGATGAGGGAGAAATTCTCGCCGTCCTCGTCATCGAAGAGGTTGGCGTAGATGGCTGCGTTGAAGCTCGGATCGTCGAGCTTGAGGCCCAGATAGTCGCGGCCCTCGGTGGAGCGCTTGGACCAGGCGGCCCCGATCTCGGCGCGGCCGACCAGCACCCGATGGCTGGGGGCGTTCTCGCCGGTGGCGCGGGTGTCGGGGATGATGCGCACGCCCCGGGCCTGCACGCCGAGGGTCACGATGTCGCCGGTGAACTCGTTGGTGCCGGTCTTCTTGAAGGTGCCGATGGTGGCCATGTTCCGTCTCCGTCCTGTCTTCTGAGCCCGCACCATTGCGGCCTCGATGGCGATCGGGAGGCCGAAGGCGAGCGACGCCACATCGCCTCAGGGTCCCCGTCGCGCTGGCGCGATGGGGTGAGGATTGCGACCGCAGCGCAGCGGAGGACGGCGCGGGCGCGACTTTGTTGCTTCGCGAGGAATGACGGCGATCCGGGGTCCCGCGCAGCGCGCGGGGTGGGCGTTGGCAGGGGAGGAAAGTCGGGCCCAGCCGTTGTGGCATAGGCGCTCGAGGCGCAGCCGTCCTTCGGCCAGATCAGGCCATTGAAGAGGCCGTCTGGAGCGGGCACGGGCGGATGGATGACGGAGAGGTGTGGCCTCGCGCCGGATATCGAGACCCGATCAGCCAGCATCGGCGGACGATACCCCGAGCTTGGCCAAGCTGCGCATTCCTCGTCCCGCCAACGTCGCGAATGCTCCGCCCCGAGGGGTCTTTCGGCTGCGACGCGGCCGCCGTCCTCCACGCGCACCAGCCTTGCCGTACAGCATGGCGAAACGGACGCTCTGGACTTCCGCTCCCTCCCGGCCTAGCCGGTTGACGCGGACGCTATGTCATTCGCTGTCTGGTGCGCCGAACGGCTATCGCGGCGTCAGGGAGGGGAGCTGTGCCCGTCAGAAAGGCCGAACGCCTTCCTTCCGGTGATGCGCACGAAGGCGACAATGCCAACCACGCCGGCTCCGAGGATCGAAAACACCATCTGCCACGTCTGCAAGGGCATGGTGTGCTTCACGATGCCATGGGTGGCGTGGAAGCCCGCCACCGCGGCCGGGACGACGAATGCGGCGGCGATGAGCAGACGGGACCAGATCGGGCGGACGGTGGTGAGCAGGAACCGGCCCAGCCCGAAGGTCAGGGCTGCGGCAGCAAAGCCGACAAGCATAGCGCCGAGCCATCTGCCGCCGGTGTCATAGGCCCATGTGCCCGCCGTGATGCCCGCAAACAGCGGCAACGCCAATACAGCCAGCGTGAAGAGCAGCCAACAGAGGAATGCGATCGTCGCCATGCTGAGGAGAATGCCGATGAAGATCATGGGGGCGGCTCCATAAAATCAGATCGATGCGCCTCACCACCTCAGTCACACCGGCACGATGGGCAGAGTTGGCAGCAGTCTCGGTGTGGAGGCGACCGGCCACCATTCACAGCCGCCTGTTCGCCTGCTCATGATGGGAAGGGGTCGATTTCGCGGACGATGGCGGCTTCGTCGCCGTCATATTCGGCAGCCGGGGCGACGGAGAGCGTGCCGTCGCCGGCGCGGAAGATGACGACGGTGGCCATCAGGGTGGTGGCGAGGCTGAAGGCGAAGGCGTGAGCGATCTGGGCGGACATCGACCTGGCTCCTGCGCGAGCGGAGGTCCATCCCCCGCTGACAGGCGCCCGAAAGGGCCGGCCGGTGGCCGCAATCACCGCGTGAGGCGCAGCCGGAGCGGCGGCACGCGCAGCGTAGTCCGACCCTTCATGGGTTGATGGCGCCAGGCCATCGGCTGGACCCAAGGATCAGCGTCGTGAAGCGGGGATGGTCGTCCGGTCAGGAGACCGTGATGGCGGGTTGCCGCGCAGGTCGCTTCCGCAGCGTTGTCAGGTTCAACACGTGCTGACTGTGGCAGGTCGTCAGCGTTCCACGTTCCACGGATTGATGACCGCCACACCGGCGGCGTCGAACGCGCTGGTATCGCGCGTGGCCACAGTGAAGCCCCGGGAGGCTGCGATTGCGGCGATATAGCCGTCGGGCGTCGGAAAGCCCTTGCCGGCCGCACGCGCCTTCACGGCGAGGTCGGCATAGTGTCGTGCGGCAGCGATATCGAACGGCAGGACACGGTCGGCGAACAGCTCCATCACCGCGTCCAGGGCCTCCGTGAGCCGGTCTTTGCGCTTGCCAGTGGGCAGCGCACCGATGCCATACAGTCGTTCGGCGATGGTGACGCTGGAGAGATAGAGCGTCTCGGCCGCCTGCTCGTCGAGCCACGCCCGGACGGTGTCGTCGGGCGCGGGCTTCATCGCCTCCGATATGACGTTGGTGTCGAGAAGGATCATTCGAAGCTCATGGGCTCAGCAGGCGTCCTGTTGCGCGCCGGGCTGAGGGCGTCGATGTCCTCATTGGTCAAGCCGAGGCGGCGGCTGCGCTCCGCGAGGGCCGTCCCGAGCCGGAGGCGCGTGTCAGGGCGAACGGCGGTCTCAAGGATGTCGCGCATCTCGGCTTCGGTGCTGCGGCCATGCTGGGCCGCGCGCACCTTGAGGGCGCGGTGCGTCGCCTCCGAGAGATTCCGGATCGTCACTGCGGGCATGATGGCGCCTCCAGTAAGGCTGATAGCGTTGATAGCAAAATAGAGGAATTGCCATCACATTCAAGATGCAGGGTTGTGGCGGCGCTTATGCGCCGCCGGAGCCGAAGCGATAGACCGGAATGCCCATCTTGCGGGCCTTGTCGGCCAGATTGTCCTGAATGCCAGTGCCGGGGAAGATCACGACCCCGATCGGCACCACGTTCAGCATCTGGTCGTTGCGCTTGAACGGCGCCGCCTTGGCGTGCTTTGTCCAGTCGGGCTTGAAGGCCACCTGCGGCACCTTGCGGCTGTCGGCCCAGAGGGACGCGATCTTTTCGGCGCCCTTGGGCGAGCCGCCATGCAGCAGCACCATGTCCGGGTACTTGGCGTGGATCTGATCTAGCTTGGTCCAGATCTGCCTGTGTTCGGCGGTGTCGCCGCCAGAGAAGGCGATCTTCGTGCCGGCGGGCACGAGCACTTCGGTATCGGCGCGCCTCCTGGCCGACAGGAAATCCCGGCTATCGATCAGCGATGCGGTGAGGTGGCGATGGTTGACCCGTGATCCGGCCCGTGGCGTCCAGGGAGAGCCGGTGGCGATACGGTAGCGGTCGGCGGCGGCCTCGCGGAAGGTTTCCATGCCGTCGCGCCGGCCGATCAGGTTCATGCCGATGTCGATCAGGCGCTCGAGCTCCAGTGACTTCACCTCCGAGCCGTCCTGTTCGCGCTGAAGCTGCTTCTGGGCCTGCTCATTGTCGTCGAGCTTCTGTTCGATCCGGTCCACGGCGCGGTGGAACATGTTGACGGTCGACCAGAGGAGATCAGGGAGGTCGGCATCGAGGCTGGTGTCGGTGATCGTGGCGACCAGGGCATCGAAGATGTCGGCGATGGCGCCTTCGATGAGGCGGTCTTTCGGTGGCGGGCGCTGGTCGCGCTCATCCTCGGGAGGACGGTGGCCGTGGAGCTGCAATTCCTGGATCAGGTGGTCGGTTGGGGATGAGACGTGGTGGGGCTCGTGGTCGTCATGCGCGCTCATGGGATGCTCCGTCGGTGTGGACCGCTTGCCGTGGCGGCCTTCATGGCGACGAAGCCGTCGGGCGGGACGGACCTGCACCCGGAGCGAAGCGAGAGGGCCGCAGCGCAGCGGAGGATGGCGACAAGCCGGCGATTTTGCCTCGCGATGGAAAGCGGCCCGAAGGCCGCGCCGGAAAATCGTCGGCGGCAGCCATTGCCGATCCGGCCCGGCTGGCGGCCGATCGCCCTCTCGAAGGCGCAAGGCGCGGTCCTTTTCAGTGGGCTGACGCATCCTTGCGGGTATGGCAGCCACGTCTCGCGGTTCAGCCCGTTCCGGCTATTGGGGCAGGCTCGTGAAGCGCAAGACGTCTTCCGGGGCGAGTTGCAACCGAACGCACGCCCGGAGCGCATCCATACCCAGCAGCTGGAGATCCTCGTTGAAGTCCCCAAGTGCTGGCGACAATGGAATGGCCTCGATGCCCTCGGCGTTCGCCCGTTCGATCAACGTGTCCCGCGCGGCGTCACCGGCAGGATCGTTGTCGCGAACGATGTAGAGTCGTCGCAGCCGCAGTGGGAACAGGATGGCGGCCAGATGCGCGGCCGAGAGCGCGGGCGCCATCGCCATGCTCGGCAGAACCTGCCGGATCGACAGCATCGTCTCGATGCCTTCGCCCGCCGCCATCACGCTGTCGGGCCGGCCGATGCGGACGGCCGACCCAAGCAGATCACCCATCGCCTTACGCGGCGTGTCGATCGGAGCCTTGTCCGAGCCGTCGGGCGCGAGCCAGGTGCGGTGTACGCCGGTGATCCTGCCGGTGAGATCGGTGACTGCCGCGATCATCGCGGGCCACGCCTCCGTCGGGCCGTCGTCAGGCTTGTAGTAGCAGCACGGGTGAAAACGCAGGTTTCCGGTTCCGTGCAGATACGTAATGCCGCGTCGGCGCAAATACGTCTCTGCAAGGGTCCCGGCGAGGGGCTGTGACATGGCGAACAGTCGGCGTGCCGCTTCGACGGACCCTGATGGAGCGGGAACGACGCGGCGACGTGGTGCTGCGGGCTCCGGTTCGTGATGCGGCAGGTTGAGAAAGGCGCACGCTTCCTCGGCAACGTCAGCGAAGTCGAGGAGCCCCAGCGATCCCCGGATGACGTCGAGAAGATCGCCATGTTCGCCGGTGGCGGCATCGGTCCATTTGCCCGCCGGGCCCTTCGCAGATGCCTGGAGCCGGACGAAGAGCGAGCGACCGGGCGTGTTTCTGATATCGCCGACGAGCCAGTAGCGGCCCTCGCGGCGTCCGTTGGAGAGATAGTGACGGCAGACGGTTTCGGCCCGATCGGCGAGCCGGCGCGACAGATCGTGAGCAATCCCAGACATGGCGAGCTTTTCAAAAGCAAAGGCCCGCCGACAGAGCCGGCGGGCCGAGGTTCAGGATCGTGTTGAGGCTTACTCCGCCGCCACGGCAGGGGGGATGTCCGTGGTGTCTTCAGTATCCTCAAGACTCTCGTCTTCGCCCATGGCCGTTGTGCCGTCCTGCGCCGCCGTGTCTTCGCCAACGGCGGGTTCGGCTCCGCGCAGCGGTTCCGGGAGCCAGCCGGTATCAGCCAGCAGCGTTTCGGCCTCGCGGGCCATGTCGCCCTTCTTCAGGTGCGCGATGCGCTCCGCCGCACGCGGTCCCTTCGCCTCGCTCACCGCCTGCAGAATGCGGGCCTTAGTGACCCGGCCGAGGAAGTTGTCCATGGTCGGCTTCCACCCGGCTGCCGCCATATCGAGGTCAACGGCCCGGGCGAGCTGATCGGCATGGTTGAGCGCGCGCGGGCGCCGGTTCCAGGCTTCATGGACGGCGTTCACCGACAGGCTCACCACATGGGCGAACAGGCCGGAGCGGCTGTCGCTGTCCCAGTCCTGCAGCGCCCGCCACAGATCGGCCGAGTCCTTCGGCAAGACCTTGGCCCAGCCTTCATGTCGGGCGTGGATCGCCGCGGCCGAGGCACTGTCATTCAGCCCCGGCGCCTGCGCGCTGAAGGCGATGCTCTTCAGGTCGAGTTCGAGGCAGCTATCCGAGCCGTAGCGATAGAAGCTCTTCAGCGTCAGGGCATGCAGGGCGGCGAGGAAGGCGACATCGGGCCGCTCGCCCAGCGCCTGGCGCAGGCCGAGCGTGCGATGCGAGGTCAGCTCGGTCATCAGCCGGTCCGAGAGCGCAGACAGCCCTTCGTCCTCCTCGGGTTCGGGCATCGGCGCATCTGCCATGAAGGCCTCGCCGGTATGCATGGCCGCAGCCGCGACATGATGAGGCCCGGCGTCTTCCACCACCGCTTCGGGCTCGACCAGTAGTTCGTCCTCGGGCCGGACATAACCGCGCTCGATGCGCACCGTGCCGTCATGGGCGATACTGACGAAGGCGCCGGCGCGCGCCACGTCCTGCGGATCGAAGGTGATCGGACGCGCCTCGAAGGCTTCAATCGCCGCCTCGATCTCGCCGAGCCGCGCATCAACCTCGTCCGGCAGTTCATCCGCTTCGGCGTACTCCGCAGACAGGCGATCATGTTCTGCCTGCAGGGCGTCGCGGCCGGCTTCTTCTTCGGCGGTGAGCAGGATGGTCTCACCGCGCAGCTGGCGCAGGCCATAGGTGTGGCCATAGGCGAAGTCCGGGGCCATCTCGACCCACTTCCATCCCTCGGTAGCGACAGCGTCGGCCTCTGCCTTCAGCTTCTCGGCCACCAGCCGGTCGACCAGCGCGACATCCTGCAGCCAGCCGCCATCGTCACCCTGAAACAGGTCGCGCAGGATGGTGCCGCCGGCCTCAACATAGGCCTCAAGGCCGATGAACTGGGCGCGCTTGTCACACGCGCGGACCGCCCCCTCGGTCAGCATGCGGCGGATGGCATAGGGCTGCTTGTCATAGGAGGTCTTCAGACGCTCGAAGACCTGCTCCTGGCGCGCATGGTCGCCGGACACGGTGAAAGCCATGAGCTGGTCGAGCGTCATGCCATCCTCGGCATAGACCTCCAGCAGTACCGGCGAGACCGAGGCGAGCTTGAGGCGCTGCTTCACCACGCCGACGGAGACGAAGAAGGTGGCGGCGATTTCTTCTTCCGACTGGCCCTTCTCGCGAAGGGCGAGGAAGGCGCGGAACTGGTCGAGCGGGTGCAGCGGCGCGCGCTGGACGTTCTCGGCGAGGGAATCCTCCTCGGCGATACCGCCCTCCCGGATGACGCAGGGCACTGGCGCGGTCTTGGCGAGGCGCTTCTGCTTCACCAGCAATTCCAGCGCCCGATAGCGCCGTCCACCAGCCGGGATCTCGAACATGCCGGTCTCGACGCCGGTGTCGTCAACGACAGGGCGAACGCTGAGGCCCTGCAGCAGGCCCCGGCGGGCGATGTCCTCGGCCAATTCCTCGATTGAGACCCCGGCCTTGATGCGCCGGACGTTCGACTGGCTGAGCAGGAGCTTGTTGAAGGGGATGTCACGCGAGGGCGAGAGCGTGATCTTCTGAACATTGGTCGCCATGGAAGGCACCTCCGCGACGGGCGGCCAAGAGCCTCTCTCTCGGCCTCCAACCCGTCACGAAGCGCAGCGCCGCCCTCTCACTCTGGGTACGCCAAGTCTGTAACCAACTGGAATAAAAGGAGAAACCAGATCGGTCAAAACTACCGATTAGTCCTTCGGGGTGTAAGACCCCGACCGCCACACGGTGCAGCGTGGGGCGAGAAGCAAGCGGGTGAGGTGAGCCGGGTGATTCCGACAAGCCATAAATCAGTAGAACCCGTTGAAGCCGGGCGCGAGGGGACTTCCGATCCCGACGCGGCCCGGCAAGCGAGACCGCCATGGAGAGGGAAACCGAACCGATGGCTGACTCCCCGTCAAGAGGGTCTCCACCAACTCGGAAGTGGGTGGAGCGGTCGCAAGACCTGTGGAGCGCCGGCGCGTTGTTTAGAGGTGCGCGCCAGGGGCGTTTGATCACTCAAACGCCAGCCGCCGGGAAAGCCTGCAAGGCTCGGAGGTCTGAATCCACACGGGGAACAGTCGGCTCCTAAAGCGGACAAAGGACGGCGGTGGAACTTGGGAACCTGCCCGTGTTTCCGAACCACTCGGGGAACGGATGGTCGAATCGACCGGCGAACACGCGGAGCAGGGACGGAGCCTGTGTAGTAGTTCGAGGACGGGAAAGCCGTCCACATGGCGAAGGCAGGCAGTGGATACAATTTGCAGGCAGGAGATCGACACTTGTCGGACACGGTGAATACCGAGTTCATTCTCGACATGCAGCGCAAGCTGTATCGGTGGAGTTCCACGGACCCCGAGAAGAGGTTCGCGGATCTGTTCAACTTCGTATGCGACCGCAGGACGCTGTCTCACGCCTGGGAAAGGCTCGCCCGCAACGCGGGCAGCAGGACACCCGGCACGGACGGCGTGACGCGGGACACGATCCAAAAGCGTGCCAACGGCGCCACGGGTTTTCTGGAGGAAATCCGGCAAGACCTACGGCAAGAAACTTACCGGCCACAACCTGTCCGGCAGAGGCTTATTCCGAAGCCGGGAAAGCCGGGAAAGTTCAGGCCATTGGGCATCCCCACGCTGAAGGATCGACTGGTTCAAATGGCGCTCAAAATGGTGCTGGAGCCCATATTCGAGGCGGATTTCTATCCCATCTCGTATGGCTTCCGGCCCGGTCGAAGCACTCATGATGCATTGGCGCGAATTCAACAACGCCTGCATCCTTCATCCACTGGTCCATCCTGGACCCGCTATGTGATCGAGGGGGACATCAAGGGCTGCTTCGACGCCATCGATCATCACGTGCTCATGGAGCGGGTACGTCGTCGCATTCGGGACCCCAAGGTCCTGCGGCTCGTACTCGCATTCCTGAAGGCGGACATCATGATCGAGGGCAATCTTCGACATCCGGTGACGGGAACCCCGCAAGGGGGCGTCATCTCGCCGTTGTTGGCCAATATCTATCTGTCGGCTATCGACGAGCGATATAAACGCTGGATTCCTGACCCAAGGGAGGGAGTAAGCAAAGTAAGCGGTCGCCACAGCTGGGATCGCAAGCTTGGCCGTCCAACCTTCTACATGGTGCGCTACGCGGACGATTTTGTCGTCCTCGTGCAAGGAACCCGGCAGGAGGCCGAAGAGGAGCGTCACGCGCTGGCGCAGTTCCTCAAAGAGGAATTGCGTATGGAGTTGTCGATGGAAAAGACCCGCATCACCGATGTCCGAGAAGGCTTCGACTTTCTCGGCTATCGAGTCGTACAGCAACGGTCGCCCGCAACGGGCCGGCACGTCGGCAATCTCTTCATCCCGAAGAGCAAGCTGCAATTGTTGCGCGACAAGATCAAGGGCAAGGTGAGGAAAACGCCAACCGGCCGGACTCTCGCCGATCTCATAGGCACCATCAATCCAATGATCATCGGGTGGCGAAACTACTACCGATATGCCTCACGGGCGTGGAAGGAGTTTGGCAAACTCGATTGGTGGCTGGATCAGCGCATTACTCTTTGGTTGCGCAGGAAACACGATAAAACAACGTGGGCGGAGCTGTTCCGCCAATATGCGCAATCGAGGAGCGGGAAGCGAAAACGCTGGCAACACGGCAAACGGCAAGTCGCTCTGTTTACCGAGGCTCACCAGAAACGCTTCCCGGACCGGGGCATACGTATACCGAACGGATGGAACGCCACCCCGGATGAGTGGTTCCTGAACGGAGCCAACAAGTTCTGGGAGGCGACCAACACCCTCGCCCTATTGTGAGGGCCACCCGTGGCAATCGCCACGCATGGAGAGCCGGATGCCGGGAAACTTGCACGTCCGGTTCGGAGAGGGGGATGAAGAAACCTGCCCCAGTAACGGGGCAAGGCGCTTCATCCCTACTCTACAGGGCGACGCCGCAGAACCGCAGATCCGCACAAGCGCAAAGCCGCAAAGCCGGAGACACGGGTGTCCGCATCTCCGGCTTTCCGGCAGTCAGGCCGCTCGATCGAGCAGCTTCTTGGCCCGGCCCTCGAGGTCGAGCCGCGCATCCTGGTGCGGCTTGTCGCGTGCGACCGCGGTGATGCCCTGCACGAAGTCGAAGATGCTCTCGGGCTTGCGCCCTTCCTCGGCCAGCACCGTGTCGATGATCTTGGCGGTCTCGGCCTTGGAGAAGCCCCGGTTGCGCAGGAAGTCGCTGCGGTCCTCGTCGGTGCGCGCGACGATCTTCTCCCGTGCGGCCTTGATGCCGTTGACGAAGGGCATGGGCGAGGAATTGGCGAAGCGGGTGAGTGCCGGCGCTGCCTCGTGCGCAAAGCGCGAGGCGGCGTATTTGGAGTGGCGGATGGTGATCTCCTGGAAATCCTCCACGCCCCAGAGATTGCGGTTCTGGCACACGGCACGCAGATAGAAGCTCGCGATGCCGAGCGTCTTGGCGCCCACCTCCGAGTTCCAGCAATAGAAGCCCCGGAAATAGAGGTCTGGCGAGCCGTCGGGCAAACGCCCGGCCTCGATCGGGTTCAGATCGTCGACCAGGAACAGGAAGACGTCGCGGTCGGAGGCATAGAGCGTCGTCGTATCCTTGGTGATGTCGACACGCGGATTGTAGATGCCCGTCGACCAGTCGAGCACGCCCGGCACCTTCCAGCGCGTGTCGCCGGTGCCGTTCCCCGCAATGCGCTGCACCGCCTCGACCAGTTCGTGATCATAGATGCGGCCATAGTCCGGGCCGGTGACAGCGCGCAACTCGACGCGGCCATTGGCGGTCTCAAACGTCTTGATCTGCTCGGCGCGGTGCGCGGTCAGGCCATATTGCAGATTGATACCGGCCAGCGCGGCGGGAAGCTGGCGCAGATAGGCGGCCGGCGCCCCGGTCTGGGCCGCGAGCTGGCCGAAGGACCAATGGTTCGGCTCGACGGGCGCGTCCGCGCCTGGCAGGATCAGCGCCAGCCGCTCGGCATTGGAGCGGCTCGCCTCCACATGGATGCGGGACGTCTCCACCAGGCGCGACCGGCTGTGATCGGCCCGGCCCCGCACCATCGCGGCCAACTCGCCCAGCGACAGGAACCGTTCGTCGTCCGGCCTCGCGAACCACTCCGACGACACGCGGCCGACCCGTTCGCCGCGCGTGACATCCACCTTGTAGCCGCCACTGACGTCGCGACCGGCATCCAGAACCTGCATGTTCATGGGGAACAACCTCCATGACGGGCGCCGGAAGACTCTCTCTCGGCCCTCAACCCGTCACGGAAATCCCATCCGGCCTCTCACTCTTATCGGCACGGTGAGGTGCCTAGAGATGCGTCACGTCGAGCGGAGCCTTCCCCGCCGTCGCTTCCCGAACGACCGGCAGATGATGTCATTGGTTGGCAGATCCGCCTCGCTGACCGCCTGATCTCGGATGGGCCACAGATCCAGACGAATCTATGCCTGAGAGCACCGGGCGTTCTGGGACTACAGGGCAGGTGACGCAGAGGCCATTTGCCGGCGTTTTCGACTTGGCATTGCGTCTGGCAGAGGCGCAGGAAGGGCGCCGTCAGCGCGCCATGCTATCCGGCGACTTTCATGCAGGTGCTTCCGTTCCGCTTCCAACGCCCGCAGCGTGGAGCTTTGGAAGCAGAAAACGCCCCGAAGGGCGCTTGCTAACTATCTGATTTTATTGGGAAAATTTGGAGCGGGCGATGGGATTCGAACCCACGACCCCAACCTTGGCAAGGTTGTGCTCTACCCCTGAGCTACACCCGCATCCATCTCGCCGCGAGGTCGTTCCGTCGCTGGCGGTGCGTTTATATGCCAGCAGCTGCAGAAGAATGCAACGCTTGTGAGGCGCGAGGCTTTCCAGCCTGTGGATTGTTGCTCTGCCGTTCCACTTTATCATTCTGAAATATATAGGAGAAATCTGATTTCTTGGGTCGATGGCGCCACGCGGGCGCGAAGTGATGCCGTCTGAAAGCCCGTTTGGAAACTCACGGATGGGCATTTTGAACCACCCGAGGTTTGCCGGAGGGCGCTTGGTGTGAGTCTTGCTTCCCGTTTGTGCTGATCTTTCCCCGAAAAGTGGACGGGGTTAAGCCGCTCTTCGTTCCATTTTGGAAGGGCTGATGTCGCCGAGGGCCGAATGCAGGCAGCGGAGATTGTAGAAGCCCTCAATGTACCCGAACATGTCTCGTCTCGTCTCGTCTCGTCTCGTCTCGTCTCGTCTCGTCTCGTCTCGCCTCGGCCCTGGTGGCATAGAGACGATGATGGACCCGCGCGGTTTTCAGGGTCTGGAAGACGCTCTCCATGGGTGCATTGCCCCAGCAATTGCCCTTGCGGCTCATGGATGGGATCACCGCCGCTGCGCCTATGTCGGCCACGCGTCTGCGGAAAGCATTGCTGTCCTAGGGAGCGGACTCATAAGGCTTTGATCCAGATGCGTGCGGCTGCGAGTTTGAGGGCTGCCAGGAAGTTGTCCGGGCGTCGGTCTTAGCGTGTGGCGAGACCGCGCATCTGCTTGATACGGTTGAAGAAGCGCTCGACTTGGTTCCTCTGGCGGTAGAGCCACGGGTTGAAGGCGAAGGTGCGCTTGCGATCGTGCGCGGCGGCACATTGGCAAAGGCGCCGCGCTGTGCCGTCTCGGCGCGGATAGCGTCGGCGTCATAGGCCTTGTCGGCGAGAAGGATGCCTCCCGGTGGGACGTGGGCCAAAAGCTCGCGCCCCACGGGAGCATCGCCGGCCTGTCCGGCGGTCAGCGTGAGGTGGATCGGCCGACCTTCGGCGTCGACCAGGGCATGGATCTTGGTGGTCAGTCCGCCCCGGGAGCGTCCCATGCAACGATCATCGTCGCCGCTTAGGTCCCCCTTTTTATCGCGGCACCCTGCTGGTGCACCCGCACGCAGGAGCTATCAATCATGACGATGTCGCCGTCATAGGCCGTCGAGACCGCTTCCAGCAGCCGGTCCCAAACCCCGGCGGCACGCCAGCGCACGAAACGGTTGTATAGGGTTGTACGTGGACCATAGCGCTCCGGCACATCCCCCCAAGGTGCCCCAGTGCGAAACCGCCACAGGATGCCGTTGATCACCCGACGATCATCCCCCCGCGCGACGCCCCCGCACCTTGTTCGGCAGTAACGGCGCAACGATCGCCCACTCCTCGTCGGTCAGCGCGTGGCGTCGCATTCTGTCCTCCCCCAATCGGGAGCTTGAATCACGCCTTCTGCCCAATCGCAAATTTATGGGGCCACGCTCTAGCGGATGGAGGGCGGGATGGGGGTCGGCGGGGATCCGGGGGGACTGGCGGCGGTGATGCTCCGCAGCTGCTCGAGGGGGGCGTCTCCCGGCGCGTATCGAGGCGGGCGCGGCGGCGCACGGAGGAGGGGCCTTGATGGAGCCTACAGCGCGGCTTGCCGCATCCCGGTCGCGCGGCTAGAACAACGCCAACTTTCGCGACCCCCCACACGGAGCTGGCGGCTTATGGCCCCCTACCAGTATGCCTATCACATGCACGGTCTCACCAAGACCTATCCGGGCGGCAAGAAGGTCCTGGATAATGTGCAGCTCTCCTTCTATCCGGACGCCAAGATCGGCGTGCTCGGCGCCAACGGCGCCGGCAAGTCGACGCTGCTGCGCATCATGGCCGGCATCGACAAGGACTATTCCGGTGAGGCCCGCCCGGCCGACGGCGTGCGCGTGGGCTACCTGCCCCAGGAGCCGCCGCTCGATCCCAACAAGACCGTGCGCCAGAACGTCGAGGATGGCGTGGCCAAGCAGAAGGCCATCATGGAGCGCTATAATGAGCTCGCCATGAATTATTCGGAGGAGACGGCGGACGAGATGACCCGCCTTCAGGACGAGATCGAGGCCCAGGGCCTGTGGGATCTCGATTCGAAGGTGGAGCAGGCGATGAACGCGCTCGGCTGCCCGCCCGACGACTGGGAGGTCACCCGGCTTTCCGGCGGTGAGCGCCGCCGCGTGGCCCTGTGCCGCCTGCTGCTGGAGCAGCCGGAGCTTCTCCTGCTCGACGAGCCCACCAACCACCTCGACGCCGAGACGGTGAACTGGCTTGAAGGGCACCTGCGCACGTATCCCGGCGCCATCCTCATCGTCACCCACGACCGCTACTTCCTCGACAATGTGACCGGCTGGATCCTGGAGCTGGATCGCGGCCGGGGCATTCCCTACGAGGGCAATTATTCCTCCTGGCTCGGTCAGAAGCAGAAGCGCCTGCAGCAGGAGGGCCGCGAGGACGAGGCCCGCCAGCGGGCCCTGGCGCGCGAGCAGGAGTGGATCGGCGCCTCGCCCAAGGCCCGCCAGGCCAAGAACAAGGCGCGTATCCAGCGCTACGAAGACCTGGTGCAGCGGGCGTCCGAGCGCCAGCCCTCGGCGACCCAGATCGTCATCCCCGTCGCCGAGCGGCTGGGGCAGAACGTCATCGCCTTCGATCACCTCAACAAGGCGTTCGGCGACAAGCTGCTGATCGACGACCTGTCGTTCAAGCTGCCGCCGGGCGGCATCGTCGGTGTCATCGGCCCGAACGGCGCCGGCAAGACCACGCTGTTCCGCATGATCACCGGGCAGGACAAGCCCGATGGCGGCACCATCTCCATCGGCGAATCGGTGAAGCTCGGCTACGTGGACCAGAGCCGCGACGCGCTGGATGACAAGAAGACCGTGTGGGAGGAAATCTCCGACGGCAACGAGATCATCTACGTGGGCAAGAAGGAGATTCCCTCGCGCGCCTATTGCGCGGCCTTCAACTTCAAGGGCGGCGACCAGCAGAAGAAGGTCGGCATGCTCTCCGGCGGTGAACGCAACCGCGTTCACCTCGCCAAGGTGCTGCAGCGCGGCGGCAACGTGCTGCTGCTCGACGAGCCCACCAACGACCTCGACGTGGAAACCCTGCGCGCCCTGGAAGAGGCGCTGGAAGATTATGCCGGCTGCGCCGTCATCATCTCCCATGATCGCTTCTTCCTGGACCGCGTCGCCACCCACATGCTGGCCTTCGAGGGCGACAGCCACGTGGAGTGGTTCGAGGGCAATTTCGCCGATTACGAGGACGACAAGAAGCGCCGCCTGGGCACGGACTCGCTCATTCCCAAGCGGATCCAGTACAAGAAGTTCTCGCGGTGAGTATCCGCGTCGGCGGTTCGCCGCCGGCGCGCCGGCCCGGTCAGGGCCGGCTTCATGTGCCGATGGGCGGGCGGGCGATGCGCACGGCGTTGCGGCCGGCCTGCTTGGCTTCGTAAAGGGCGGTATCAGCGGTCTTGAGCAGCGCCTGACGGTAATTGGTGAGATCGCTGATCTTGGGAATCTGCGTCAGGGTGGCGCCGCCGATGCTGACGCTCAGCCGGCCCAGGTCGCTTTTCTCATGGGGCAGACAGAGGCTCAGCACCGCTCGCCGGGCCCGCTCCGCCACCACCCAAGCGCCGGAAGGGTCGGTGCCCGGAAGGACGACGACGAATTCCTCGCCACCATAGCGGCACACCGCGTCCCGGGGACGGGAACAGGCGCTGCCAAGCGCCCGCGCCACTTCGCGCAGGCTGTTGTCGCCCGAGGTGTGGCCATAATGGTCATTGAAGCACTTGAACTGGTCCACATCGACGATGAGCAGCGACAGCGGCACGTGCTCGCGCCGCGCCGCCGCCAGCTCGGTCCGGAAGATCTTCTCGAACTGCCGGCGGTTGAACAGGCCGGTCAGGTAGTCGCGCTCCGCCAGGATCTGGAAGCGCCGGTTGGCCGAGGTCAGGCCGCGGATCGCCTTGTCGTAGTCGGTGATGTCCATCAGGGCCATGCTGCCGCCGACGATGTCTCCGCCCGGGCCGCGCACCGGCTCCATGGCGACGCGAAATGAGCGTCCGCGCCACCTCAGCTCGTGCTCCGGCACCTCGCCGCCGAGGTCGAACACGTTGATGTTGCTCTCGAAGTTCTGCGCGGCTTCCAGCGAGAGCTCGGACACGGGCAAGCCGATGATCCGCTCCGGCGGCAGTCCGGCCGCGCGCGCGAACTGGCCGTTGACGCGGGTGTAGCGGCCATCGCGGTTGACCACGCACAGCGCGACGGGCGCTTCCTTGTAGATGGTCTGCGCGTCCAGCAGATTCTTGTCGGTGCCGGTTTCCCCGGTGATGTCGGTGCTGACGCCGAAAAAACCGTCCGGTGCGCCGTCGTCGCGGCGCACCGGGGCCCCGCTGACTTCAAGCACCCGGACCGTTCCGTTGGCATGCAGCGTCTTGTAGACGAGGTTCTCGATGGACCGGCCGTCGGCGACAGCGGCCCGGAAGGCGCGCTCGAAATCGGGGGAGCCGGCATCCGGGAGCAGCGAGAAATAGGGCCGCCCGATGATTTCCTCAGGCGTCATGCCCAGGATGCTCGTGCTCGCCGAGGACGAAAAACTGAATTCGCAGTTCTTGTTGAGTTGCCACACCCAATATTGAGACGGCTCGCTGGCGCGCTGCAGCGGCACTTCATCTAAAACGTTGCTGTCATCCATGGCGGAGTTGGGTCCTACGGCGCATGCTCCAACCTGATTGTCATTCGATAACAGCTTCGCGGAATGGGCGGTTACTAGGCTACCGTAAAAACTCTAGGTTGGCCGGCGATCCTTGTCAATGTATACTTCTGACGCCATGAGCGGGCCCTCGGGCGCCCGCTGCCGGGAGGGCAGGGGCGGGCGCCGGGTTTCACGCATGCTCCTGGCGGGGCGGTCATTCAGCGGCAAGGGCGTGACCGATCTGGCCCAGCTCGAACGGCGTGGTCTGGTACATCTCATTGATCCAGTTGGCGAACAGGAGATGCGCATGGCCGCGCCACCGGTTTTCCGGAGGCTCGCTCGGGTCGTCGCCGGGAAAATAATGGGCCGGAAGACGTGTCTCGGGATCCTTCGCCGCGTCGCGGAAGTATTCCGACGCCAAGGTGTTGGTATCGTACTCCAGATGATTGAACATGTGCAGTGCCCGATGGCGGGGGTCGTCCAGCAGGCAGAGACCGGTCTGAGGGCTTTCGGCCAGCACGGCGAGGCCACGCCCGGGGGGGATGTCGTCGGCCCGCGCCTCCGCCCAGCGGGAGACGGGGACATCGAACGAATCCGCGAAGCCGCGCAGGAAAGCCGAGGATGGGGCAAGGGCGCGGTGCCGGTAGAGGCCGAAGCTCTTCTGTTTCAGGTTGTGCTTCGGTAGTCCGTGGAAATGGTAAGCTGCGGCCAGCGCCGCCCAGCAGATGGTCAGGGTGCGGTGAACGTGGGTCTGCGTCCAGTCCAGCACCTGCGCCAGTTCGTCCCAATAGCTGACCTGTTGGAATGGCAGGTGTTCCACCGGCGCGCCGGTGATGACGAAGCCGTCGAAGCGCTCGTGCCGCACCTCGGCCCACGGCCGGTAGAAGGCCGCCATGTGGTCCTCGGGCGTGTTGCGCGAGACGTGGTCGGTGATGCGCACCAGGGTCAATTCCACCTGCAGCGGCGTGGTGCCCAGCAGGCGGGCGATCTGCACCTCGGTGGTGATCTTGTCGGGCATCAGGTTCAGGAGGCCGATGCGCAGGGGGCGGATGTCCTGGCGAATGGCATCGCCTTCGCTCATCACCATCACCCCTTCCGCTTCCAGCGTGCGGCGGGCGGGCAGCAGATCGGGGATCTTGATGGGCATGGCGTCGTCCTCGGCTTATCGGGAACGACGCGCGTGGCTTGATCCGTTCGGTTGCCGGCTCGGCCACATCCTCTCTGGTCGGAGAGTACCACCTTGCCCGGATCGGCAGGTTGGTGTTGGGCGTCGCCCCAACTCTTGATGTAGGGTCGTCTCTACTCCCGCCGGCGGGTCTTGGCAACGGGCCCGGCGTTTCTTTGCCAGCGGGCCAAGCAAGGGCGCGCGCGTTTCTTTGCCGGCTGGTGCTATTGTATCGGGCTGCCCGCTCAAGGAGGTTCGGGGATGGCCGATTGGAACGCCCGCCAATATCTGAAGTTCGAGGACGAGCGCACCCGTCCGGCCCGCGATCTGCTGGCTCAGGTTCCCCTTGATCGCGCCGCCCTGGCGGTGGATCTGGGCTGTGGGCCGGGCAACTCCACGGAACTCATTGCGGCGCGCTTCCCGCAGGCCGAGCTGCTGGGCCTCGACAGCTCGCCGGCCATGCTGGACGCCGCGCGCAAGCGCTTGCCCCAGGCGCGGTTCGAGCTGGCGGACGCCGCGACTTTCACCTTGCCCCGTCCGGCCGATCTCATCTTCGCCAATGCGGTGCTGCAATGGGTGCCGGACCATGCGGCGCTGTTTCCGCGCCTGCTGTCTCTGCTCGCGCCCGGCGGGGTGCTGGCGGTGCAGATGCCGGACAACCTGGACGAGCCCTCACACGTCGCCATGCGCGAGACGGCCATGACCGGGCCGTGGGCGGAGAAGCTGGCGGGCGCGGTGGGCGCGCGCACGGTGCTGCCGCCGCCTGGGCGCTATTATGATCTGCTGATTCCGGGCGCGGCGCGGGTGGACATTTGGCACACCATCTACAACCACGCCCTCGACGGGGCGCCGGCCATCGTGGAGTGGGTGAAGGGAACCGGGCTGCGGCCCTTCATCGACCCGCTGGAGGGGGACGAGAAGGCGCAGTTCCTGGAGGAATACCGCCAGCGGCTGCTGGCCCCCTATCCGGAGCAGGTCGACGGCAGGGTGCTGCTCGCCTTCCCGCGCCTGTTCATCGTCGCGCAGCGGCGCGGCTAGGAGGGGCCGGCCGATCTGTGGCGGCGCTTTCGGGGCGAGCCTGGATCGGAGCCGCGTGCCGCCGCATGCGGTCCGCGGGGAGAGGCGATGTGCCCGGGCGCGATCCACGCCTTGTCCCGATGCGGCGGGGCCCGGCCGCGCGTGGCGGAGGGCCCAAGAAAAAGGGCGCGGGACCCGCGAAGGTCCGCGCCCAGTGGGGTCCGCCGCCCCGGCCAGGGCCGGGACACCGGGAGGAACGGGAGGCACCCGGCGGGCGCGCGGGCTCACCAGCTCGGGAGAACGGCGCCCTTGAAGGTTTCGAGGATGAAGGTCTTCACCTCCGGCGACTGGTAGCTTTCCACCAGGGTCTTCACCCAGGGCTTGTCCTTGTCCTCGGTGCGCACGGCGATGACATTCACGTAGGGGCCCTTGGGCTCCTCGCGCAGGATCGGGTCCTTCACCGGGTCGAGACCGGCTTCCTTGGCATAATTGGTGTTGATGCCGGCGGCGTCCACGTCCGGCAGGGAGCGCGGCAGCTGGGCGGCGTCGATCTCCACGAACTTGAACTTCTTCGGGTTCTCCACGATGTCCACCACCGAGGCCTTCACGCCGGCGTCCGGACGCAGCTTGATGAAGCCCTTGTCGGCGAGCAGCAGCAGCACCCGGCCGCCGTTGGTGGGATCGTTGGGAATGGCGATGGAGGCGCCGGCGGGGATGTCGTCGAAGCTCTTGTACTTCTTGGAATAGACGCCGATGGGGAAGTTCACGGTAAAGCCCACCGGGCTGATCTTGTAGCCGCGATCGGCGATCTGGGCGTCGAGATAGGGCTTGTGCTGGAACGAGTTGGCCTGGATTTCACCGGAGGCCAGCGCGGCGTTCGGCACCACATAGTCGGAGAATTCGACAATTGAGATGTCGAGCCCCTTCTTGGCGGCGATGGGCTTCACCGCCTCCAGGATCTGCGCATGGGGGCCGGGGGTGACGGCGACCTTGACCGCCTCGGCACGGGCGGCGCCGGTGGCAAGGCCCGTCAGCGTCAGTGCCGCGGCAAGGCTGAGGGAGGCGAAAGTGGAGGTGAGCGTCATGGGTGTCTTTCCATCACGGTGAGGGGCGGCCGGAGCCGATGTCTGGCGCACCCGCGCACGGCGGGGGCGAGAGGGGAGGGGCGCTCGTCAGCCCCGGTGGCGCTTGTCGAGCCGGCGGGCGAGGCCGTCGCCCAGGGTCTGCACGCCCTGCACCAGCACGATCAGCACGATCACCACGGTGGCCATCACCTCCGGCATGAAGCGCTGGTAGCCGAAGCGGATGCCGAGGTCGCCGAGGCCGCCCCCGCCCACCGCGCCCACCATGGCCGAATAGCCGAGCAGCGACACTACCGCGAGGGTGAGGGCGAGGGTGATGGAGGGCAGCGCCTCCGGCAACAGCACCTTGGCGACGATCTGCAGCGGGCTGGCGCCCATGGCGCGGGCGGCTTCCACCAGGCCCTGGTCCACCTCGCGGATGGAGGCCTCGATGAGCCGGGCGATGAACGGGGCCGCCGCCACGGTCAGCGGCACGATGGCGGCGTTGGTGCCGATGGAGGTGCCGGCCACCAGCCGCGTGAACGGGATGATGGCCACCACCAGGATGATGAAGGGGGTGGACCGCGCGGCATTCACCACCAGGCCCAGGATGTGGTTCGCCCACGGCGCGGCGAACAGCTCGCCGGCGCGGCTGGTGGCCAGGAACACGCCCAGCGGCAGGCCGATGGCCGTGCCCAGCAGGCCGGAGGCGGCCACCATGTAGAGGGTCTGGTAGGTGGCGTCGATGATGAGGTCGACAATGGCGGGCGACAGCAGGCCGAAGGTGAAATCAAACATAGCCGAGCACCTCGCAGCTGAGCTTCAGCCGCTTCACCGTGTCGGCGACGGCGGCGATGGTGGCGCCGTCGCCCGGCACCGAGATGACGATGACGCCGAACGGCTGGCCGGCGATCTCGTCCACCTGGGCCTGGATGATGTTGATATCGACGCCGAGCTGGCGCGCCACCTGCGACAACACCGGGTCGGTCGCATGGCTGCCGGTGAAGACGATGCGGATGAGTGCGTCGCGGCCGGGGCCGGGCGCGGGCTTCAGCCGGTCGGCCACATAGGGCGGCAGGCTGGCGCCGGTGAGGGCGGCGAGGAAGGCGCGGGTGGTGGGATGGCGGGGCTGGGCGAACACGTCGTAGGTGGTGCCCTCCTCGACGATGCGGCCGCCGTCGATGACCGCCACCCGGTCGGCCACCGCCTTGATGACCGCCATCTCGTGGGTGATGAGCAGCACGGTCAGCTTCAGCTCGGCATTCACCTTGCGCAGCAGGGCGAGGATCTGGTTGGTGGTCTCCGGGTCGAGGGCGGAGGTGGCTTCGTCGGAAAGCAGCACGCGTGGATTGGTGGCGAGCGCGCGGGCGATGCCCACACGCTGCTTCTGCCCGCCGGACAGCTCGGCCGGATAGCGGTCGCGCTTGTCGGCGAGGCCCACCAGCTCCAGCAGCGGCTCCACCCGGGCCTTGATCTGGCCCTTGCCAAGGCCGGCGATCTCCAGCGGCAGGGCCACGTTGTCATAGGCGGTGCGGCGGGCCAGCAGGTTGAAATGCTGGAAGATCATGCCGATGGAGCGGCGCTCGGCGCGCAGCGCCTGTTCCGGCAATGCGGCGACATCGGTGCCGTCCACCACCACCCGGCCCGAGGAGGGCTTCTCCAGCCCGTTGACCAGGCGGATCAGGGTGGACTTGCCGGCGCCCGAGCGGCCGATGACGCCGACGATGACCCCTTCCGGCACCGCGAGCGAGATGTCGGAGAGGGCGGTGACGGGGGCCTGGCCGCGCCGGGCGGCATAGGTCTTCTCCACCTTGTCGAAGACGATGACCGGCGCCGACGCGGCGGTCGGAACCGAGGGGTCGACGGAAACGGGGGCGTTCACGGGAGGCTCCAGGGTGGGAGGCTCGGCGCGTTCGTCAGATCGAATGGTGTTCGATGGGGATGGGAGCTCGACATGACGTGCGGCCACAGGTCTGGAAGGGGAGGCCCGCCGGCGCGCGATGGAGGTCAACCCCGCATCGAGCGCTGCGGCTGACAGGCGGATCACGGGATTGGGCGACACATCGACACGGCTGGCCCCACGGCTCGGCCGCGCCAAGGCAGCCTGGATTTACAGGCAATATCGTTCTGTTAACAGAACACGTCAAGGGTCATGTGAATAAGATTAATCGACATTGATGAAAAGTGAAAGTGGCCGGCGGCCCCCTGCGCCGCCTGCCACCGTTGGTCCACCCGTCACGGCGGCGATTCCTTGGGGTGGGGGTGGCGCGGAAGCGGGCGGGTAGCCCTGGTCTCGGGCGCTCCGTCGGATCGCCGGCCGTGGTTCAGCGGCATTCCACGGTCAGGTGCACGACCTCGTCCACCGGGGCGAGGCGGCGACGGATGGTGGCGGCGTCCACCGGATCGCCCGCCGAGCCGCTCACGCTGATGATGGCGGCCCGCGCCTGCGGTCCCACGCGCCAGACGTGAAGGTCGCGGATGACGGCGTCGCCGGGCCCTTCCACCGCCTCGCGCACGTCCTGCGCCACATGGGTGTCGGTGGTGTCGAGCAGCACGGATGCCGTGTCGCGCAGCAGGCTCCACGACCAGCGGGCGATCACCACGCCGCCGACGATGCCCATGAGCGGATCGCACCAGACCCAGCCGAGATAGCGCCCCGCCATCAACGCCACGATCGCCAGCACCGAGGTCAGGGCATCCGCCAGCACATGGACATAGGCCGAGCGCAGGTTGTTGTCCTCGTCGTGGCCGGCGGTGCCGTGCGCGTGGCGATGGTCGTGCCCGTGGTGCCCGTGGTGCCCGTGATGATCGTGTCCATGATGGCCGTGTCCATGATGGCCGTGTCCATGATGGCCGTGCCCGTGATCGCCGTGCCCGTGGGCATGTCCGCCGCTCAGCAGCAGCGCGCTCAGGATATTGACGCCGAGGCCGAGCACCGCCACCGCGATGGCATCGCCGAATGCCACCTCCACCGGGGCCAGCAGCCGCGCCATCGATTCCAGCGCGATGCCCAGCGCCACCAGGCCCAGCACCAGCGCCGACGCGAAGCCGGCGAGGTCGCCCACCTTGCCGGTGCCGAAGGAGAAGCGCGGATCGGCCGCGTGACGGCGGGCGTAGACATAGGCGAGGGCGGTCACCCCGAGGGCGCCGGCATGGGTGGCCATGTGGAATCCATCGGCGAGCAGCGCCATGGACCCGGTGAGGGTGCCGGCGACGATCTCGCCCGCCATCATCACGCCGGTGAGGACGACCACCCACAGGGTGCGGCGCGTGTTCCGCTCGTGGTTCGCGCCGAGAAAGACGTGACTGTGCGCCCCCGCGTCGACAAGGCCGGCATCGGCCGGAGACGGGGCTGGGATCGATGTGTCCTCGGACATGGCCTGTTCCTCGATCGTCGCGATGGGTGGGGGATGCCCGCTATTTGCCGTAGCGGCGCAGCACGGTGGCGAGCTCGTCCGCCCCCTGCGCCCGCTCCGCGTCGGAGAGGCCCGGGCGCGCCACGTGCGCCTGGAGATGCGCCTCGAAGATCTCGTCCATCAGCCCGTTCACGGCGCCGCGCACGCCGGCCACCTGGTGCAGCAGGTCGGTGCAGTCGCTGCCGGCGGAGAGGGCGCGCTCGATCGCCTCGATCTGCCCGGCGATGCGCTTCACGCGCATCAGCAGGGCGGCGTTGTCCTTGGGGTCGCGGGTATGTGCCATGGGGTAGGGGGGTATCCTATAATGCCGCCTGTCACAAGGTCGGTGCCATCGCGCGCCGCCATCCGCCATGCAGGGCAGACGGTGTATCTTATATGGCAATGTATTGACATTAATTTGGGAGCGCAGTAGCGTCCAATTAATGGCAATGAATTGCTATATATGCCGCCCGCCGGAAGCCTCCGGGCCGGAGCGGCGAGCGGAAGCGCGGGGAGACGCATGACCACATCGGATTCGGCCCTGTCGGAAGCCTTCGGCCTGACCGCCGATCAAGCCAGCTTTCGCGAAACCACGCGCCGGTTCGCCGCCGCCGCCCTGGCGCCCGGCTACCGGGAGCGCGAAAAGGCGGCCAGCGTGCCGCTGGAGCTGCGCCGGCAGATGGGTGCGCTCGGCCTCATCGGGGTCGAGTTTCCCGCCGAATACGGCGGGCTTGGCGCCGACCACGTGACGGCGGGGGTGGTGCTGGAGGCCATCTCCGAGGGCGATTTCAACGTCGGCTACATCCAGCTTCTGTCGTCCTTGTGCGGCGCGATCGTCGCCCGCCACGCGGCGCCGGACATCGCGCGGGTGGTGCTGCCGCGGGTGGTGGCCGGGGAGTCGCTCATCGCCCTGGCCCTCACCGAGCCGCAGGGGGGATCGGACGCGGCGGCGCTGGCGCTGAAGGCATCGCGCGATGGCGACGACTATGTGCTCGATGGCGAGAAGACCTCCATCTCCATGGCCGATCAGGCCGACCTGGCGGTGGTGTTCGCCCGCACCGGCACCGCCGCGCAGCGCGCCCACGGCGTTTCCGCCTTCCTGGTGGACATGGGCCTGCCCGGCATCAGCCGCACCCGTTTCAACGATCTCGGCGAGCATGCCATCGGCCGCGGCTCCATCTTCTTCGACCGCGTGCGGGTGCCGGCCTCCCACCGGCTGGGGGGCGAGGGCTCCGGCTTCGTGCAGGTGATGCAGGGGTTCGACTTCTCCCGCGCCCTCATCGGCCTGCAATGCCTCGCCGTGGCCCGGATCTCGCTGGCCGAGACCTGGGCCTATGTCAGCGGGCGCAAGGCTTTCGGCCGGCCGCTGGCCGACAACCAGGGCGTGACCTTCCCGCTGGCCGAGGCCGAGACCATGGTGGAGGCGGCGCGGCTGCTCTGCTACCGGACCCTGGCGGCCAAGGATGCCGGCGTGCTCCACACCAAGGAGGCCGCCATGTGCAAATGGTGGGCGCCCAAGCTCGCCTTCGAGGTGGTGCAGACCTGCCTGCTGCTGCATGGCCATGCCGGCTATTCCACCGAGCTGCCGTTTGAGCAGCGCCTGCGCGACGTGCTCGGCCTGCAGATTGGCGACGGCACGGCGCAGATCATGAAGCTCATCATCGCCCGCGAGGCGCTCAAGTCGGTCGCGGCCTGAGGACCAGACGGCGTCAAGCCGCGTTCGAGCAAATCAACCCGGAAGGAAGCTGCCATGAGGACGTTGCCATGAGGACGCTGCCATGAGCTTCGATCTGTTGCCGGCGACGCGCCGGGCCGCCATGACCGCGGCCGGCCTGTGGCGCGACGAGACGCTGCTCGACCATTTCCGCCGCCATGTGGCGGCAACGCCGGACAAGCCGGCCCTGGTCGCCACCCGCGCCGAGGCCGGCGACACCGTGCGCCTGACCTATGGCGCGCTGGACGCGCTCTCCGACCGCCTCGCCGTGGGCCTTGCCCGCCGCGGAGTGGGGGAGGGGGACGTGGTGTCGTTCCAATTGCCCAATTGGTGGCAGTTCACGGCGCTGCACCTCGCCTGCCTGAAGCTGGGCGCCATTTCCAATCCGCTGATGGTGATCTTCCGCGAGCGGGAGCTCGCCTTCATGCTGGGTCTCGCCGAGACCAAGGTGTTCGTGGTCCCCGCGCGCTTTCGCAACGTGGATCACGCGGCGCTCGCCGCCGCCGTGCGGCCGGACCTGCCGCGCCTCGCCCACGTGGCGGTGGTGGATGGGGGCGGCCCCGAGGCCTTCGACACGCTGCTCGCCTCGGACATCACCGAGGCGGAGCGTGCCGATCTGGCGGCGCGTCGCCTGTCGCCCGATGCGGTGATCGAGCTGCTCTACACCTCCGGCACCACCGGCGAGCCCAAGGGGGTCACCCACACCTCCAACACCATGCTGTCGAACCTGGTGCCGTTCGCCCGGCGGCTGCATCTGGGGGCGGGCGACGTCATCCACATGCCCTCGCCCATGGCCCACCAGCTGGGCTTCATGTACGGCCTGGTGCTGCCGTTGCTGCTGGGCGCCACGGCGGTGCTGCAGGACATCTTCGCCGCCGAGGTCATGGCGCGGCAGATTACCGGGGAGGGCGCCACCTTCACCATGGGCGCGACGCCGTTCCTCAACGATCTCGCCGATCATTGCCTCGCCACCGGCACCAGGACCCCCTCCCTCAGGATCTTCGTCTCCGCCGGCGCGCCCATTCCGCGACCGCTGGTGGCGAAGGCGCGCGAGGCGCTCGGCGCCGCCATCATCTCCGCCTGGGGCATGTCCGAGAATGGCGCCGTCACCACCGCCCGCGTGGAGGACCCCGAGGAGAAGGTGACCGGCACCGACGGGTGTCCGCTGCCCGGCATGGAGGTGCGCGTGGTGGACCTCTCCGGCAACGTGCTCGCGGCGGGCGAGGAAGGCATGCTGCAGGTGCGCGGCTGCTCGAACTTCGTGGGCTACCTGAAGCGGCCGGGCCTCGCCCACGTGGACGAGGGCGGCTGGTTCGACACCGGCGACATCGCCCGCATGGACGGCGACGGCTACATCCGCATCGCCGGGCGCTCCAAGGACATCATCATCCGCGGCGGCGAGAACATCCCGGTGGTGGAGGTGGAGAACATCCTGTTCAAGCACCCCGCCGTGGCGGCGGTGGCCATCGTCGGCTACCCGGACCCGCGCCTTGGCGAGCGCGCCTGCGCCTTCGTGATGCCGCGCCAGGGGCAGAGCCTGACCTTCGAGGACATGGTGGCCTATCTGAAGTCGCAGAAGATGGCCATGCAGTATATTCCCGAGCGGCTCCAGGTGGTGGACGCGCTGCCGCAGACGCCATCCGGCAAGATCCAGAAATTCCGCCTGCGCGAGATGGCGCGGAGCGGTGAATGAAGGCGCGGTTGGCGCCTGCATGGCCCGGTGGGCCGGCCATGACGCCAGTCGTCTTGAAAATTCCGGGAGAAACGCGATGACGTACGAAGACATTCTCTATGAGGTGCGCCCGGCGGGCGTGGCCCGCATCACCATCAACCGCGCCGACAAGTACAATGCGTTCCGCGGCCAGACCGTGGAGGAGCTCATCCACGCCTTCCAGACGGCGGGCTGGGACCGGTCCATCGGCGTGATCGTGCTCACCGGCGCCGGCGACAAGGCCTTCTGCACCGGTGGCGACCAGAGCGCCCACGACGGCCAGTACGACGGGCGCGGCACCATCGGCCTGCCCATCGACGAACTGCAGAGCCTCATCCGCGACGTGCCTAAGCCGGTGATCGCCCGGGTGAACGGCTTCGCCATCGGCGGCGGCAACGTGCTCGCCACCATCTGCGACCTCACCATCGCCTCCGATAAAGCGCAGCTCGGCCAGGTGGGGCCGAAGGTGGGCTCGGTGGACCCCGGCTTCGGCACGGCTTATCTCGCCCGCATCGTCGGCGAGAAGAAGGCGCGCGAGATCTGGTATCTCAACAAGCGCTACACGGCGGACGAAGCGCTGGCCATGGGGCTTGTGAACGCGGTGGTGCCGCACGCGGAGCTGGACGCCGAGGTGGACCGCTGGTGCGCCGAGCTGCTGGAGCGCAGCCCCACCGCCATCGCCTTGGCCAAGCGCTCGTTCAATGCCGATACCGAGAGCATTCGCGGCATCTCCTCGCTCGGGATGGCGGCGCTCAGCCTCTATTACGATACCGATGAATCCAAGGAAGGGGGCGTCGCCTTCCGCGAGAAGCGCAAGCCCGATTTCCGGCGGCACACCCTGAAGCCGAAAGGCTGAAACCGCCGCCCCTTGCCGTGAAGCCGAAAGGTTCACACGGCGGGACCGGGCGGCGACGACGGGGAGCGCCGCCCGGTCACACCCCGTTGAGCCCGCCCTTCAGCCGGTCCAGCAATTGCACCATCAGCACCTGCTCGGCCTCGGTGAGGGGGGAGAGGGCCTGATTGTAGAAGGCCTCGATGGGGTCGCGCATGGCCTCCCAGGTGCGGGTGCCTTCGGCGGTCAGGCGGATGAGGCGGCTGCGGCCGTCGTCGGGGTCCTTCACCCGCTCCACCCAGGCCCGCGCCTCCAGGCGGTCGAGCACGGCGGTGAGGTTCTGCCGGCTGAGCAGGAGAAACTCGATGAGGTCCTTCACGCTCATGCCCTTGGCCTGCACCAGCGGCCGCGCCAGGGCCCCCAGCACCGCCCATTGCTGAGTGGTGGCGCCGAAATCGCCCATGTGGCGCGTGCCGTTCTTATGCAGGAGGTTCGAGCACTGGTAGAGGCGAAAGAACAGGCGGTTCGCCACCTCGAAGCGCTCGGCCTCGGAAGAGGGCTCGCGTCGGACGGAACCGCCGGACGATGATGCGGGCGGGGACATGGGGGGACTTCTCCTGCCGGTCGAGGCGCTTCGACTCTAAATATATCAATATATTGATATAATCAATGACCTCCTTGCGCCCCCTCCCGGCGGCGGAAGGTTCCTTCCATCCCTGATCAGCGAGACTGCGACGTGACCGACTTCCCAGACAAGACCTTCACCGGCAAGACCTTCACCGGCAAGACCATCATCGTCACCGGCGGCGGCGGCGGCATCGGCGGCGCCACCGCCCGCCGGTTCGCGGCGCTGGGCGGCCGGGTGGCGGTGTTCGACCGCGATCTGGCCGCCGCCGCACGCACGGTGGAGGAGATCGCCGCCGCCGGCGCGGCGCGCGCCTATGCCTGCGATATCACCGACCGCCCCGGCGTGGAACAGGCGGTGAGTGCCGCCGAGGCCGAGCTCGGCCCCATCGACGTGTTGGTGAACAATGCCGGGTGGGACGTGTTCAAGCCGTTCCTGAAGACCGCGCCCGAGGATTGGCAGCGCCTCATCGACATCAATCTCGTCGGCGCCCTGCACATGCACCATGTGGTGCTGCCGCTGATGGTGGCGCGCAAGGCCGGGCGGGTGGTGAACATCGCCTCAGACGCCGCGCGGGTGGGCTCCAGCGGCGAAGCCGTTTATGCTGCCTGCAAGGCCGGGCTGGTGGCGCTCACCAAGACCCTGGCGCGCGAGCATGCCCGCGATGGCATCACCTTCAACGTGGTGTGCCCGGGCCCCACCCAGACCGCCCTGTTCGAGGATTACAAGAAGGGCGCCGGCAATGCCGAGAAGCTCACCGAGGCCTTTCGCCGGTCCATTCCCCTCGGCCGCATCGGCGAGCCGGAGGACCTGCCCGGCGCCATCACCTTCTTCGCCTCCGATGCGGCGGCCTATGTGACCGGGCAGGTGCTGTCGGTTTCCGGCGGCCTCAGCATGGTGGGCTGACGGGCACGCGAGCACGCGGGCCGGCGGGCTTACCGCCGGTCCCGGTGCCGGCGGCGCGGCTGTCGCAGGAAGCGCGTTCCGAGCGTCTCTCCGGGGGACCGCGCCTGGCGCGTGCCCGGGAGAGGGAACGCACGCGGGGGCCGGGCGGGGGCCCACGCCTTTCCTCCAGTCGCGCCGCCGGACTTTTCTTCAGCCGCAGGCCTGTGCACGTGGTGGCCCCGGGGAGGTCTTGGCTTCTGGACCGTGACTTCGCGGCGAACGGCAGATGCCACGGGCCCATGAGCCAGGCTCATGGGCCCGTGGTCAAGCCTGCGCGGGACCTGAGCGATCCGCCTGGCATCGGTCAGCGACCGGGGCGACGGCAAGAGCATGAATGGCGAGGGGCCGAGGACCCTGGAGTCGGGCGCGGCCAGCCCATTTGCTCCGCTACGCATCAATCCGTGCGCGAGATAATCTCGTACAGACTCACGCGCCAGGAGATGGAGGAGATTGGAACGGAAAGCGGACCCGTTGCTCCTGCAGGCGATACGAATTTCGTTACCGTTCTCGCGCCATGTCCATACGGCGTCGACCCATTGGTGACCCCACCTTCGATTGGCGTCCATCCAGACGCGGCGGGGATGACTTGGTCGCTGTTTGTGATGGTGAGGCCCAGCACGAGACCGCGCGCACTGCTCGTCGTAAGACCGCTATTGGAGGCGGTGGTCCCGGTTCCGGTAACGGTGTTGTGCGCGCCCAGCGGCGTCGTCGTATTTACACCGGAGAACTGAATCGCCTGGCCGAACAGGCCGCTGTTGCCAGAGTAGGTGAAGGTTACCGATGCGCCTTCACTTCCGTCGGCGATGCGGTATGCAATGATGTTGTCCGGGATTGTCGAAGCGTTGAGAAAGGTCCAGCCCGCGACTGGATTCGCGGTTCGTGTCGCGTTGGCGCTCATCCAGACAAACAGCAGATTGCCGGGAGTGATGCTGGACGGCATGGGCACATCCAGCGCCGCGCCTCCCGCATTGACCGCGAAAGCTCCGGAATTGACAAACGTTGCTCCACCCCCCTGGATCGGCCCGACGGGTTTGGATGTCACCGTGTGAAAATTATTGTCCGCATCTGTAAAGTGCATGCGAACTCGGATCAGGTGTCCGATATCCTCGCTCGTCAGGTCATACGTTGCCGAGGTCGCGCCAGGAATGTCTACCGTATCTCGGATCCACTGGTACATCTCATTTGCGATGAGCTGTCCGGTGAGGGTGTTCGGGGTGACCGCCTTGCCCGTGATGAAAGGCTTGAGAGGCGTGATGCACAAAGTGCTTTGCACACAGATTCCTACGCCATGTTCAGACATGCGCCATCCAGTCTATGTTTTTCTCAAAAAAAGCCACTTGATGCCGGTACTGCTTGAAAGGGGGATATTCCCATCCAGTCCAGGCAAATAATAAATAGATATTCCATATTTTAGTTCAATCCATCCTTCTGTTCTGCAGGATAGACAATAATACAGTGCTGGTTTTGTGGCGTGGCTCTTGACATGGGCTCTGGAGCGATTTCCGCTCGCCTTGGCTCACGGAAATCGCTCCAGAAGTCTGTATTGACGCGTTTTCTTCACGCGAACCGGTATCCGCTTCGCTCGAAAACGCTCTAGGCCTGCGATGGGTCCGGGGTGTCGTCCGGCGCGGGGCGGCGGGAGGGGCGCCAGGGTTCAGGGGCCAGGCCCATCAGCGGGTCGAAGGGGGCGGCGTGATAGACCACGCGCAGGCCGTGGCCGGGCACGTCCTTGATGATCCAGGCACCGCCGTCCGGCTGGAGGATGCGCAGCTCGTTCTCGGTTTCCGAGGCCACCTGCCCCCAGTCGAGGTCGAATCGTAAACCGCGCCAGCTCACCTGAAATCCCGCCATTCGCGTTGCCCTTCCCTGGTGCCGGGGTACATACCTACACGAGGTTCACCCCGATCCCAAATACTCGCGTCGCGAGCCGGCCCGCTCCCGGGCGACGGCGGGGTTCGGTCCGGCGGTGCGGTCAGCGCCGTGCCGCCGGAATCGACCGCCCGGGTCGGGGTGTCGCTTGAATAGCCGCATAACATTGCTCTTCACAGGCGAGTGCGCGATATTGAATGTATTGTGACAGTATTGGTGGTCCAATCTGTGGCCGATGAGAGACAGTTCATGACGGAAGGATAGGCTATGTAGCCGGTATCGATGCATCCATCGGGCCGGGGGATTTCATGCGCCGTTCTCTGCTTCTGACGAGTCTACTCGCCGCCACGCTGGCCGGGACCGCCGCACAGGCGGCCGATCTTGCCGCCAAGACCGTCACCAAGGCGCCCGTCGCCGCGCCCGCCTTCAGCTGGACCGGCTTCTACATCGGCGCCCAGGCCGGCTATGGCTGGGCCAAGAATGACTTCAGCAATTCCCGCGATCCCCTGAACCCGACCACCATCAGCGCGGTCGATGCCGAGTATAGCCTTGACGGCGCCCTGGTCGGTGGCCAGATCGGCTACAATTATCAGATCAATTCCATCGTTATCGGTGTGGAAGCCGACGCGGCGTGGGCCGACATCTCCGGCTCCGGCGCCTATTTCAACGGCGTGGCTAACAGCTGCATCCAGAGCAACGACGCCTGCCACTCCAAGATCGACGCGCTGGGCACCATCACCGGCCGCCTGGGCGTCGCCTTCGACCGCGTGCTCGTTTATGGCAAGGGCGGCGCCGCCTGGGCCAGCGTCTCCCACAGCGCCGGCAACACCGACCTGCTCGCGCCGGCCTTCAATTATGCGGCCGATGCCAATTCCACCCGCTGGGGCTGGACCGTGGGCGCGGGCGTCGAATACGCCGTCACCAACAACTGGTCGGCGAAGATCGAGTACAATTACGTCGATCTGGGCAGCAACGAAGCGCGCTTCAACTTCGCGCCCGCCACTTTCATCAATCCTTATGTCGCCACCGTGGACCAGAGCCTGCAGTTGCTCAAGGTCGGCATCAACTATCGCTTTTGAGAAGCGCCGACTCGCGCAGCCACCGGCTTTACGCGAGTGCCAACTTCACCAACCCCGGCTGGTCCGGGGTTGTTTTTTGCCTGCAGCCACGCCCGCCGCGCACCCGATGCCGCGGGGGCACAACGCCGCCCGCCGCCGGGCGAGCCGGGGCGCGGGCCGCGGACGGGAGAGGGCGGCGGGCGAGGGCGGCGGGCGAAGAGCCGGCCGGTGGGCCGGGGCGGCGACTCAGCTGGCGCCGGGCGCCACCAGATGCAGGCCGAGCACCATGATGCCAACCGCCGCCACCCAGCTGCCGCCGGCCCGCAGGGCGATGGGCCGCCAGCCGCCAACGCCGCTGAGGAATGCCAGCGCGGCGCCCGTCATCAGGGTGACGGCCACGTATCCGGTGGCCAGGATGCCGGTGAGAAACAGCATCGGGTCTGTGCTCGCGGCCATGGCCGCTCCGTTCTCGTAGCCATGTAGCAGGCCGGTCACGGTGGCGAGGCTCAGCAGCGCCGGCAGCGGCAGCCGCGCGGCGGCGGCCACCCCCAGCCCCGTTCCCGCCACCAGCGCCAGCCCCAGCACCGATGCGAACGGCAGCGGCGGAGGGATGAGCAGCGATGCCGCGCCGCCCACCGCCAGCGCCAGCGGGAACACCAGGATGACCCAGCGCGCGTACCGTGCGCCTTGGAACGCCGCGAGCGCGGCGAGGGCGATCCAGGGCAGCAGCTGCTGCAGGTCGGTGAGCGGATGCAGGGCGCCGCCGTAGAAGTCGCCCAGCCGGGTCGTCACCAGGTGGGCGTGCGCCAGGGGCGGGCTGGCGACGACCGCGATCGCGGCGGTCGCCAGCCGGCTGGCAGGGCGAAGGCGATTCGTCATTCCACGATGCCGACCGAGCTGAGCAGGAAATAGAGGCCGAGGCAGCCGATGGCGGCGCCGCAGGCCCGCACCGCCCGCGCTCCCGATTCCCAGCGCACCAGCACGCCGAGCAGGATGCCGGTGAGATGCAGCAGGCCGGTGGCCACCACGAAGCCCAGGGCGAAGGCCACCGCGTCCGCTGCGTCCGGCAGCTCGCGGCCGTGGGCGTAGCCGTGGAACACCGCGAACAGGCCCACCAGCAGTGCCGCCACCCACAGCGGCGGGCGGGCCGCCAGCGCCACCATGGCGCCAAGCGCGAGGCCCGAGAAGGCGATGATGGGCTCGACATACGGAATGTCCACGCCCATCAGCCCCAGCACCCCGCCCACCGCCATCACCAGCGGAAACGTCACCGGCAGCACCCAGATGGCGGGAGCGCCGAGTTGCGCGCCCCACAGGCCCACCGCGACCATGGCGATGAGATGGTCTGGCCCCGTGAGGGGATGCAGGAAGCCGCTGACAAGGCCCACCGCCACGCCGCTGCCGGTATGGGCGAGGGCGGGGGCCAGCGGCAGGCTGGCGAACAGTGCCGCCAGGAGCAGGGTGGAGGCGCGGTGGGAGCGGGTCATGGCAGGATCAATCCCAGGCGATCGGGGTGAGGTCAGATGCGAAGCAGGAACCAATAGGAAGCAAGGCCGCCGATGGCATAGGCGGGCACCGCCGCGCCCCAGCGCGGCAACATCGCCTGCGCCTGGCGATGGGCCCACAGCAGGGCCAGCACCAGCATCACGAAGGCCAGCTGGCCGATCTCCACGCCCACGTTGAAGAACAGCAGGGCAATGGGCAGGGTGGCCTGCGGAATGCCGAGGGCGGTGAGCGCGGTGGCAAAGCCGAGCCCGTGCAGCAGGCCGAACGCGAATGCCACGCTCCAGGGATAGCGTGCGGTGAGGCCCGGCTCGCCGCGCTGCAGCTTCACGATCTCGACGCCGAGGAAGACGATGGACAGGGCAATGGCCGCGTTGAGCGGCCGTTCCGGCACGCCCACCCAGCCGAACGTCGCGGCGGCGAGGGAGAGCGAGTGGCCGACGGTGAAGGCGGTGATGGTCTTCACCAGCCGCCAGCCGCCCTTCACCAGCCAGATGAGGCCGAGCACGAACAGCAGGTGGTCGATGCCGCGCAGGATGTGGTCGATGCCGAGGTTGACATAGGTTTCAGCCAGCTCGCGCCACACCGCAAGGTCGGTGCCGGGGTCGCGCGCGGCAGTGGCGGTGGGGTTGGCTACGCTCACCGTATAGGCTTCCAGCGGCCCCTCGCGCGGCACGACGCGGATGGTGGCGACCGACTGCTTGCTGCCGAGGCCCATGAAGCTGAGCTGGCCGACCAGGCCGCGCGCGCTACAGTCGAGCTCCGGCGGGGTCCAGCGGCAATGGGGCGGGAAAATGGGCTGCAGGCGGGGGTCGGCCGGCGGCATGGTCCATTGGCCGATATAGCGGCCGGCGCCGATCTCCCGCAGGGTGATGACGGCCATGGTGGCCTCATGGGCGCGCGCTGCCCCGGCGCCTGCCAGCACCGCGCCCAGCAGCGCCAGCACCGCCGCCAGCAGGCGGAGCGCGATGGCGCCGCCGGCGGGGCGGGTGCGCCGCGTCGTCGTCGGGGTGGTTGGCCGGCTCATGGCGCGGCGGGCGGCGCGTCGCGCCGGATCACATAGGCCTTGCCCAGGTCGCGGGTGGCGGCGATGGCCAGGATGCGGCGGCGCTCGTCCTTCCAGGCCTGGGCCACCTGCGCGCCCACCTCGTCGAGGGGAACGGCGTGGCCGGGCTCGAACGTGTCGAGGCGCACCACATGCCAGCCGTCCGTGGCCTGCAGCACCCGCCATTCATCCGGCTTCAGGGCCACCAGCTGGGTGACGAAATCGGTGCCGAAGGACGGCTCCAGGGAGGGGCGGGGCCGCTGTGCGAAGATGTTGGCGCGCATCTGCACCTCTTCCGGCTCGGTGCCGGCGCGAATCTGCTCCAGCACGGCACGGCTCTCGGCTTCCGCATCGGGGCCGGAAAAGGCCACGTCGATGAAGCTGACGAGGTCGGGGATGTCGTAGTCGGCGCGGCGCTTCTCGTACCAGGCGGCGAGGTCGGCGGCGGTGGGCTCGTTCACCTCGACGCCGCTGAAGATGAGCAGGCGCATCTTGTGGGTGACGCGGTCGCGGATCATCTCGTCGCCCTTGTCGAGGCCCTGGGCCAGGGCTTCGCGGAAGGTGATTTCGTTGAGCAGCCACACGTCGATGAGCTTGTTGAGCTCGTCGGTGCTCGGCTCGCGGCCCTCGTGGGCGGCCTTGAAGGTGTCGACGATGGTGCCGCGCACCTGCGGCGTCAGTTCGATGAGCCGTTCCTTTGGCACCGCCGGCGTCACCGCCGCATGGGCGGCGAAGATGAGCCCGCCCATGGCCATGAACTGAAGCAGCGGCTCCCGCAGCAGGCGCCGCAGCCCGGCGGACCAGCGCCGTGGCGCAGGGCCACGCGGTCCACCGCCGGCGGGCTGCCCGTCCCCGACGACCGCAGGCGCGGCCGGTTCCGGCGTCGATGACGTCACGTTGATTCCCCACTCCGAAGTCGCAGGACCGCCGGCGGGCGCTCCCTGTGGCGGCGCGAAGCGCATCACCTACCGGGCGGCCGGTGTCGCGATGATGACAGCCGGCCCTCGCATCCACCCCTCCGGGCCCGCGGCGGCCCCGCCCGCGCGGCGCGGAGATGGTTGCGCGGCTTACCTTCTCCTCCGTCATGGAAGCTTCAGGAGGGGGTCACAGAACGACGCTAGGAGAGCCGCCAGCGGAGTCCTTCCATCCGTAGTTCTAGACAGGGGTTGGAATATGAAGAGCGGGATGCTCACGCATCATCTGATCGCCGGCGCCTCGGCCCTCGTGGTGGCCGGCGGCGTGGCCGTGGTGCCTTCGGCGCCGGCGTTCGCCGACAGCTACATGGCGGGCGACTTCCACAATCACACGCCGTGCTCCGACGGGCGCTCGTCGGTGGAAACCATGGTCAAGAAGTCGGTGCAGAATTTCGGGCTCGAGTGGCTCGGCGCCGCCGACCACGGCGGCTCCAGCCCGCGCGACTGCCGCATCGACGATCCCGAGGGCGACGGCTCGGTGACCGGCAAGGGCAAGTTCTGGGACGAGAAGCCCGTCACCGCCGTGAAGGGCGACGTGGTCACCGCCCAGGGCCACCGCGCCATGTGGCGCTGGCAGAGCGCGGAGGAGATCATCTATCCCGAGCTGACGCGCCTCGCCAAGCAGCTCAACAAGCCCATGCTCTATGCCGGCATCGAGACCAACGTGCCGGGCCACGAGCACACCTCCATGACCGTCATCGGCAACCAGAAGCCGCAGAACTTCGGCGGCAACACCGGCGACGCCAGCGCCGTGGCCGAGTTCGAGTATCGCTTCGACCGCTCCGACGCCGACACCTCCGGCGGCGCGCCGCGGCACAACTGGACCGACAAGGTGGCGACCGTCTCCGGCCCCGGCTCCAGCATCATCAACCACCAGCAGAAGGCCGTCCCCAGCGTCCAGTGGCTGCAGAAGTACTATCCGCTCGACAGCTATTACGTGCCGGCCCACGTGGAACGCGCCGGCGTGTTCAACGCCGACAACAACCGCGGCTTCAATATCGAGCACTTCCGCAATTTCAACAATGCCGGCCCGACGGTCGCGGTGGGCTTCGAGAGCCAGCCCGGTCACCAGGCCAGCAACAATCGCGGCGAGTATCGCGCCGACTTCTGCGGCGAGGGCTGCGATTCGGTGGGCGTGACCACCTTCGGTGGGACCGGCATCTACGCCGCCAAGATCGGCGGCCTGTGGGACGCGCTGCTGGGCGAGGGCCGCAACTGGTTCTTCTTCGGCAGCTCGGATTGGCACAACCGCGGCGCCTTCTCCATCTATGAGCGCAGCACCACCAACGACTTCTATCCGGGCGAGTTCCAGAAGCTCTATATTCCGCGCCCCTCGCGCAGCGCCGCGCTGCGCCCGCAGGTGGTGGTCGATGCGGTGCGCGCCGGCAACACCTTCTCGGTGATGGGCGATCTCATCGCCGGCGAGCTGAGCTACAAGGCCGAGGTGATCGGCTCCACCGCGTCGGGCAGCGCCAAGATGGGCCAGACCTTGGTGGTGCCGCGCGGCCGCTCGGTGCGCCTCACCCTGGAGGTCACCCAGCCCACCGACGCCAACAACTCGCCCTACCGGTTCAACAATCCCTCGCTGCTGCAGATCGGCGTCAAGGAGCCCCTGAACAAGCCGACCCTGCGCCATGTGGACTTCATCCGCGGCGAGGTGAGCGGCGTGGTGGCCCCGACCAGCGCCAAATATACCAGCGCCACCAACAGCACGGCTGGCATCCTGGCGTCGTTCAGCCCCACCACCTGGAAGGCGAACGGCCAGAAGCGCACCATGGTCGTCACCATCCCGAACGTGCAGAAGAACATGTACGTGCGCGTGCGCGGCAGCAACCTGCCGCCCTCCACGCCGGCCGAGACCGACGCCCGCGGCAACCCGCTGAACGACTGGGACCCGGAAAACGCCGCGCAGAAGGGCCCGTTCGTGCCCTGCAAGGAAGCGGCCTGCCCCGCGCACATGGTGGTGCGCGACGGCCAGAAGATCTCCAGCTACGACGTGGCCGCGTGGTCGGACCTGTGGTTCTACACCAACCCCATCTTCATCCGCGTCGCCGACCAGCCGAAGCTCCTCGTGGAGACCAACGGCGCCATGGCGGTGGCCCTGAAGAACAAGTGATGGCAGCGGCCGGCGCCGGATCGCGCCGGTCCCCTTCCTCGCCCTGCGCGAGCTGATGCGCGCGGCGCCGTCATGGCGCCGCGCGCTGCGTTTCATCCGCCGTCCGGCGCCTCGCGGTGTCGCGCGCTGCCAAGGTCCTGCCATGTCCGATGCCGTCGCGCCCCGCGCCCCCTCGTCCGTCGCCAGCGGGCGCCGCATCGCCGCCCTCACCGCGGTGGCCGCCCTGTCGGGGTTCGCCGGGCTGGGCTATGAGATCGTCTGGGCGCGGATGCTGGCGGTGTCGCTGGGCCATGAGATTGTCGCGGTGCTCGGCGTGGTCTGCGCCGTGTTCGCGGGCCTGGCGCTGGGCAGCCTGCTGCTGGGCCGCGCCACCGCAGCGAGCCGGCGGCCGGCGCTGTGGTATGCGGGCCTGGAACTGGTCATCGGCCTGTGGGCGCTGGCGTTGATCGGGCTCGCGCCGCTGGTGGGCGCGGCGGTGCCGGCGCTGGTGCCGGTGGATGCCTCCGCCGGCTGGCAATGGCTGGTGGCCTTTGCGCTGCCGCTCCTGGTGCTGCTGCCGGCGACCCTCGCCATGGGGGCGACCCTTCCGGCCCTTGAAGCCGTGCTGGCGCCGCATCTGGCGGAAGGGCGGGCGGTGGGGGCGGTCTATGCCGCGAACACGGCCGGCGCCGTGGCCGGCACGCTGGCGACCGCCTTCCTCATCATCCCCGCTTTCGGCCTGTCGCGCACCCTGGTGGTCTGCGCCGCAGTGAACCTGGCCTGCGCCGGGCTGATGGCGGTGCTGGCGACACCGCGGGCGCGGCCTGCCGCGCCGGGGCGGGCGGTGGTCTGGCGCCTGTCGGTGCCGCTGTTCGCCACCGGCCTGCTCGGCATCGGCTATGAGGTGCTCACCATCCGGGTGCTGAGCCAGATCCTGGAAAACACCATCTACACCTTCGCGCTGCTGCTGGCGGCCTATCTCACCGGCACGGCGCTGGGGGCGGCCGCATGGACGCGCTGGGCGCCGGGACCAGGGCGCCAGCCCGGGCGGGCGAGCGCGCTGGTGGCGGTCACGGCGCTGGCCTGCGCCGCCGGCGCCGGGCTGCTGGGCTTCGCCGATGGCCTGCTGGTGCAGCTGCGCGGGCTGCTGCCGGCGAGCGTGGCGGGGCGGATGGGCGCGGAATTGGGCGTCGCCCTGGTCGCCTTCCTGCCCCCCACCCTGGCCATGGGGGCGTTGTTCACGGAGCTCGCCCAGCGCGCGAGCGATCGCACCGGCGGGGTGGCCGGGGCACTGGCGGCCAATACCCTGGGCGCGGCGCTGGCGCCGGCCCTGTTCGGACCGCTGCTGCTGCCCCTGGTGGGCGCCAAGCTTGCCTTCGCGGTGCTGGTGCTGGGCTATCTCCTGGCGCTGCCCGACCTCCGCCGGCCGGCGCGGCTGGCGGCGGTGGGGGTGGCGCTCGGCGCGGTGGCGCTGGTGGCGGCGCCGGCCTCGCTGCGGTTCGCGCGGGTGCCGCCCGGTGGCGAGCTGGCGTGGCATCGCGACGGGGTGATGGCGGCGGTGAGCGTGGTGCGCAACAGTGGCGGCGACCTGCATCTTCAGGTGAACGCGCATTTCCGCATGGGCGGCACCGCGTCCCAGCGCTCGGACCATCGCCAGGCGCATATTCCGCTGCTGCTGCATCCGGACCCGCGGCGGGCGCTGTTCCTCGGCCTCGGCACTGGCGCCACGCTCGCGGCGGCCGGCGATCATCCCGGGCTGGAGGTGGACGGGGTGGAGCTGGTGCCGGAGGTGGTGGAGACCTTCCCCCTGTTCGCGCCATCGTCACGCCCCGAGGGCGCCGGCGGGCCGAGGGTCCATGTGGCGGACGCCCGGCGCTTCGTGCGCGCGGCCGGCGCGCGTTACGACGTGATCGTCGCCGATTTGTACCATCCCTCGGTGGACGGCTCCGGCGCCCTTTATGCGCGCGAGCATTTCGCCGCCATCCGCGCCCGTCTGGCCGCCGGTGGTGTGTTCTGCCAGTGGCTGCCTCTGCACCAGCTCGATCTCGACACACTGAAGGTGATCGTGCGCACCTTTCTCGATGTGTTTCCCGACGCGAGCGCCTATCTCGCCCAGTTCAGCGTCGAAACGCCTCTGGTGGCGCTGGTGGGCCGGCTGGCGCCCGATCCCTATCCCGCGGACTGGCTGGCGCGGCGGGTCACGGATCGGGTCCTGGCCCGCCGCCTCGCCGCCCTCGACCTGAAGGACACGCTCGCCCTGTTCGGCCTGTACCTGGCCGGCGCCGGCGACCTGCGCCGCTTCGCCGGGCCCGGCCCGCTCAACACCGACGACCGCCCGTTCGTCACCGCCGAGGCGCCGCGCACCGCCTATGCCATGGCCGATACGCCGGCCGAGCGCCTGCTGGCGCTGGTGAGCGCCCTGCATCCCGACCCTGCCGACGTGCTCGCCGCCACCGATGCGGCGGCGCGCGCGCGCCTCGCGGCCTATTGGCGGGCGCGCGACGGCTATCTGGCGACAGGGGTTGAGGCGCTCGCGGCCCGCGGGCCGCGCGATGTCATCGGCACCCTGGCGCCGCGCCTGGTGGAGCTGGTGCGGGTGAGCCCCGATTTCGAAGCCGCCTACCAGCCGGTGCTGGCCATGGCGCGGCACCTTGCGGTCAGCGATCCGCTGGCGGCGCGCCGGCTCCTAGAAGCGCTCGATAGGGCGAATCCGGGCCGGAGCGAGGCACGAGATCTGCGCGCGGCTCTGGCGCCGGTCCCGCGGGCGGCGCCCCGTCCTGAGCCAGCACCGTGAACGGAATGGAACCGCCATCGGCATGCTGGTGGCGCTTCAGATAGCCGTTCCATTCTATCAGATACTTGCCGGGCGGAAGCGGCTTGGTGATGCGGAAGCGGGTGCGGCGCACCTCCTTGGCGGCCGGTGTCCAGTCGGTGGGCCACTCCACCGCCTGGGCATCCACGACCCGCACCTGCTGGAGGTCGAATTCCAGCATGAAGTCGATGCTGACCGCCGGCTCGGCGACCCGGAGCTGATCGTTGGCATTGGGCGACGACTGGTCGAAGGCGCACTGCGCTTGCGCACCACCGGCCGAAAGCGCCAGCAGGCCCAGCGCCACGGCGGGAAGACGGAGGGGGGTGGACATGGCTCTTGTTCCTTCCATCGCGCGGCGGCCCGCGCCCGGCTGGGGACCGCGGGTCAGGAAAAGCGGATGGCGTAGCCGAAATTGTCGAGCCGCTCGGGAATGGCGTTGAAGGCGATGGAGATGCGCCGCTCACCCTGGTTCCGCGGCACTTCGTGCAGCAGGTAGCTCGGGAACAGCACGAGATCGCCGGCATTGGTCTGCGGCATCGCCCATTTGCCGCCGTTGAAGGCGTTGACGCGGGCGTTCGAATTGCTGTTGCCGAAGATGAAGCCCGAGCCGCCGATGGCCTTGTGAAACACGAGGTTGGCGGACGGGTGCGCCGGCGTCAGGTAGACCACGCCGGAAATGAAGCTGTTGGCATGGGTATGGATGGCCTGGTGGCCGCCCTGTTCCAGCACGTTCACCCAGATTTCCTTGATCTGCCAGGTGAGCGCCTCGCCGAACAGGACTTCGCCGAATTCCCTCACCTTGGGGCCCACCCGCGTGCCGAGCCGGGCGAAGCTTTCGCGCGCGGCCACGGTGGCCACCGGCGTGTGGGAGAGCCGGTCCGAATAGGCATTGGCCAGCCCCGCCTCGTCTCCCATCTCCATCGCCAGGGCGTCCGCCTCGGTGGGGGTGAGAAGCTGCTCCACGCGCATGATCGGCGTGGGAAACAAACCGATGATCTGGCTCACGATGGCGCCCGCGCGGTCGAAGGTTCAAGGGACGGCGGCCGCACTTTCCCCACGGTCCATGACCGCTGAATGACGCCGTCCCCGGCGCGTTCAATGGTCCCGATAGTCGTCCAGCGGCGTGTGCGCCGGCCGCCGGGGCACAACCACGTGGGCCGCGCGGGTTGGCGCCGGCGCTGGCGGGCGGCTCGATGCGGGCGGCGCCTCGGGGGCGGGGCGCCGGGTCGGTGCCGGGCCGGCGGAGGGGAGGGCGGGCAATTCGATCACCACGGTATCGTCGCCGCGGCCGAGGGTCGCGTCGCGGGCGGTGACCGCCTGCAGCACCCAGCCGCCGCGGGCCTGGCCGGCGGCGAGGCTGACCGGCGCCTGGGTGTCCAGGTCGACGAAAATGGCATAACCGCCGGCGGTGCCGGTCATGGTGCCCGCCAGGCGCAGGCGAGGGGGCGCTGGCGCGGAAGCCGGCGCCGGCTCCGGCTCCGGCTGCTCGGGTGCCGCGGCAAGGGGGGTGGGGGGCGCGGCCGGCCGGCGGGAAGGGGAAAAAAGCGGGCGGTCCCGGGTGGCCCGCAGCGTCTCGACGGGCAAGGTGCGCAGCGGATTCCCGGGCGATGCCGCTGTATCCGCGGCCCGCGCGGCGGGCGGTTCCGCCGCGGCGGCGAGCAAGACAGCGCCGGCCAGCAGCGGGGCGGCCAGGGTGCCGCGAAGGCGGGATGTCGAGGGCAGGCCGAGCCGCCGGAGGCGGGAAAACGGCACCGGCGCGCTCCCCGACGCATCGGCGCAGCCGGCGTATCGGGCCCGGGGCGTTGACCACCTGCGCATCATTTCCGGACCTGCCCGCTCCGTTCCCCTTGCCCCGTCACAGGTTCCGGCGGGGCTGGACCCTGGCCGCGACTCCGCCGTGCCGCTGGCCGGCGCAATGTGGAGGCACCCGGTGACGGTAGCGTGGCGTGCGGATGACGCCGGGCGGCCGGCGGATTCCCGCATGTCTTGCATCCGCGCGGCAAATGCGCGTATGGGGTGGTTCTAATATTACTGTCATACGCGCCAGATACAGGGACGGGCGCCGTCGGAAGCGCGGGGTCAGCCACATCGACCGGCAGCCGGCTTGTTATCGAGGCATCGGGTGGAGCGTGCGGAAAGATCGGTCAGACCGGCTCGGCCCCCGACCGGACAAGCTCCGCTTGCTGCTCGCGATGGCGCTTGTGACGAGCCTTTCGGCCTGTGCGAATATTGAGGATGATGTTAAGCCTCAGGGGGTGATGGATCAGGTTCGGGGGCTGGATCTTTCGCCGCGGGAGACGCGCGCGGTTTCGGGGCCGCAGGAGCTTGCGGACACGCGCCGGGCGGTGGAGTACGTGGCCTCCGGAACGCCTGGGGCGGCGGGGGCGGCGGGATTTGCGGCCGGCGGGGCGGCGGGATTTGCGGCGGCGGACGGCGACGGCTACGACCTCAATTTCGACAACACGCCGGTGACGACGGTGGCCAAGGTGGTGCTGGGGGACATCCTCGGCGTGGGCTACGTGATCGATCCGCGGGTGCAGGGCACCATCAGCCTGTCGTCGGCGCGGGCGGTGCCGAAGGGGGAGCTCGCCTATGTGCTGGAAGCGGCGCTGCGGGCCAACAATGTGGCGATGGTGCGCGATGCCGGCGGCTATCGGCTGACGCCGCTGAGCGAGGCGGCCGGGGGCGGCGGCGTGGACCGCGGCCCGGGGCGGCCGGAGCCGGGCTACGGCCTCTCGGTGGTGCCGCTGCGCTATGTCTCGGCGGCGACCCTGATGCCGCTGCTGGACAGCTTCGCGGTGCAGGCCGGCTCGGTGCGGGTGGACGCGGGACGCAACCTGCTGCTGGTGCAGGGCACGGCGGCGGAGCGGCAGGCCGCCATCAGCACCGCGCTCAGCTTCGACGCCGACTGGATGCGCGGCCAGTCGGTGGGCATCTACCCGGTGCGCAACGGCGCGCCGGACACGCTGATCGCCGAGATCGAGAGCGTGATGGACAGCGGCGAGGGCGGGCTCAGCCACAAGCTGGTGAAGTTCCAGGCCATCGGCCGGCTGAACGCCATCATGGTGGTGGCCCGGCGGCCGGAATTGCTGAGGACCGCGGCCACCTGGATCGAGCGGCTGGACCGCTCCGACAGCACGGTGGGGGTTCGGGTCTATCGGCTGCGCTATGGCGATGCGCGGCAGATGGCCAAGGTGCTGAACGAGCTGTTCATCGGCGGCGCCGGCGCCGGCGGGCTCGACCAGGCGGCGAGCCAGGTCGCCCCCGGGGCGGGGGCGGTGGCCTCCGGCGGCGGGGCGGGCGGCGGCCTCACGGTGCAGCAGCGGCTGGGCCTGTCGCCGCCGGCGGCGGCGGCCGGCGGCGAGAGCGCGGGCGGCGAGGATGGGGCGGGGGCGAGCCCGCGCGGGGCGGCGGCCGGGGCCGGCACCGGGGCGGTGCTGCCGGGGGTGCGCATCACCGCCGACGCCATCAACAACTCGCTGCTGATCTTCGCCAGCCAGGAGAATTACCGCATCATCGAGCGCACCCTGACCCAGCTCGACCAGCCCCAGCTGCAGGTGGCCATCGAGGCCACGGTGGCCGAGGTGACGCTCAACGACGCCCTCGCCTATGGGGTGCAGTTCTACCTCACCAGCAAGGACCTGGGCCTGGGCCGCAACAATGGCTCGGCCCTCAACACCTTGTCCGGGGACATCACCGACCAGGCCATCAACCGCGTGCTGCCCGGGTTCAACCTGCTGGTGGGGCGGGAGAACCAGCCGCGCATGATCCTTGACGCCCTGCACACGGTGACCGACGTGAAGGTGCTGTCCAACCCCTCGGTGGTGGTGGTGGACAACCAGAAGGCCACCCTGCAGGTGGGCGACGAGGTGCCGGTCTCCACCGGCAGCGCCACGGTGCTGTCGTCGTCCAACACGGTGGTGAACACCATCGAGTACAAGAACACCGGCATCATCCTGCACGTGGTGCCGCGGGTGAACGTGAACGGCCAGGTGCGGCTCGACATCGAGCAGGAGATTTCCAACGTCACCCCGTCGGAGACGAGCGCGTCGGGCAGCGCGACAACGCTGACGCCGACGGTGTCGCAGCGCAAGGTCAAGAGCACCATCGCGGTGGCGAGCGGGCAGACGGTGCTGCTGGCGGGCCTGATCAGCGAGCGCTCGAACGGGGTGCGCCAGGGGGTGCCGGGGCTGGACCAGATCCCCGGCCTGGGCGAGGCGTTCGCCCACACCAACACCACGGTGAAGCGCACGGAGCTGATCATCTTCATCCGGCCGCAGATCATCCGCGACAATGTGGACGCGCACACGGTGGCGGAGGAATTGCGGGCCAAGCTGAAGGGCTCGGTGGGGGTGCCGCCCGGCGGCCCGCAGCCGCTCTTCAACCGCTGAGGCCGGCGCATGGTCGAACGGCCCGCGGTCCCGCCCTCTCCGGTCCTGTCCCCGCCGGTCGTGTCCCCGCCGGTCGTGGCGCCCTCTCCGGCGACCCGCCGCCGCGCCGGGCGCGATGGCCGGCCGCCGGCGGCGCTGCTGGCGGGGGGCGCTGTGGCGGGGGGCGCGGCGATGGCGGCGAGCCTCGCCGTGGCGCCGGGCTGGGGCGGGCTGCTGGCGGCGGCGGCGGTGCCGGTGCTGGCGGCCATCGCGGTGATCGACGCGCGGCGCTTCCTCATTCCCGACGGGCTGAACGCGGCCGCCCTGGGGCTCGGGCTCGCCCATGGCGTGGCGGTGGCGGGGCTTGACGGGGGGCTGGCGGCGGGCCTGCGGGGGGCGGTGCTGGGGCTGGTGTTCCTGGGGCTGCGGCGCGGCTACCGGGCGCTGCGCGGCCGCGAGGGGCTGGGGCTCGGCGACGTGAAGCTGGCGGGCGTGGCCGGCGCCTGGCTGGGGGTGAGCGCGATCCCGGTGGCGATCGAGCTGGCGGCGCTGGCGGCGCTGCTGGGGGTGGGGGCGCGGCAGGTGCTGGGCGGCCGGGCGCCGCGCCGGCAGGATCGCCTGCCGTTCGGGCTGTTCCTGGCGCCGGCGATCTGGGTGGCCTGGCTCCTCGACACCCTGTTCCTCGGCGCCCTGTTCCTCGACCTTTCGCCGCTCGACGGCGCGGGGCTCGACCCGTTGATCCAGGGCGGAGGCTGAACCATGGCCGGGCGCGGGCAGGCACGACAGGAGACCGGCCCCCTGGCCCGCCGGCCGGCCGGCCCGGACGCGGCCCGGCCCGACCGGCCAGGACGCCAGGACACCAAGGGCCAGGACACGAAGGGCCAGGACACGAAGGGCCAGGACACGAAGGGCCAGGACACGAAGGGCCAGGGAGTGGCACCTTCGGCCCCGGGGCCCGCCCCGGCGCGATCCGGCGCGCCGGACCCCACACCGGCGCGCCCCGCCCGGGCCGCCCTGACCCCGGGCCCGGCCACGCCGGCCGCGACCGCCCTCGGGTCGGGCGCCCAAGGAGCAGAGGTCCAAGGAGCGAGGGGCCAAGGATGGAGCGCCGAGGGAGCGGGGGAGCGGGATGCGACGGTTTGCGAATCGACGGCCAGGAGGTCGCCCCCCGAAGGATCGACCCTCCGGGCAACGGCGGCCGGGACGGCGCCCATCCAGGCCGGGACCGCCCACGGCGCGCGCGGACGGGGGGGAACGGATGACGCCGCGACAGGCGCGGCGGCGCGGGGCGGGCCCATGATTTCGCGCGCGGCGGGGACGCGGGAGGCCGGCCGGCGCGCGGCGGGACGGCTGGCGATGCTGCTGGCGATGCTGCTCGCGGGCCTGGGTCCGGTCCGGGCGGGGGAGGCGGCGGGGCGCCCGCCGGCGGGCGCGTGGGCGGGACGCGAGGGCACCGGGAAGGCCCCGCGCCGGCCGGTGGCCGATGCCTTCGCGCTCTATGCCCAGGGCGATGCCGCCGCCGCCGCGCGCCAGCTCGCGCCCCTGGCCGAGGCCGGAAATGCCCGGGCCCAGGCGCTGCTCGGCTTTCTCTACGAGAAGGGCCATGGGGTGCCGCAGGACGTCGCGGTGGCCGCCTGGTGGTATGCCAGCGCCGCCGAGCAGGGCGAGGCGACCGCGCAATACCTGCTGGGCCTGGCCTATGACGCCGGCCGCGGCGTGCCGCGCGACGTGGTGCTGTCGCAGAAATGGCTGATCCTGGCGGCGGCCCGCGCCGACCGCCACCAGCGCGACATCTACCTGCGCATCCGCGACGCGGTGGCCACCAAGATGAGCCGCGCCCAGCTCCACCTCGCCCAATCCCTCGCCGTCACCTGGACCCCCGCCCCCCCAATCACCACACACCCCTAAACCCAAACCAGAAAAATCACCGGGCGGCACCAACCCGAAACACACCACCCCCGCCCCGCCCGTGAGCCAGAAGGGGCGGAAGGCGCCGCGACGGGGTCCGTGCATGCTTGCGATGGGGCGGCTTCCGAAAATATCCTGTCTGTCCCTCGAGTCGTCCGGATCGTTCGCAGGCTGCATGACTTCCGTTCCGTCCCCGGCGCCCGCCGCCGCGCCATCAGCGGCGACCCGCGTCACCTGTCTCGACGGACTGCGGGGCGTGGCGGCCTGCGCCGTGGTGGTGTTTCATTTCTTCTATGCCTTCACGCCGGGGCCGTTCATGGACCGCGCGCGCGGCGGCTTCGGCCTGTTCGATACGCCGGTGGCGGTGCTGTGGAACGGGCATTTTGCCGTGGCGGTGTTCTTTGCGCTCAGCGGTTTCGTGCTGGCGGCGTCCAGCCCCCGCACGCTGCGCGAGGCGCCGCTGCTGATCGGCCTGCGCTATTTCCGGCTGGCGGTGCCGGCGCTGGTGTCGTCGGTGATCGCATGGGCGTGGCTCGAGGGGTTTCCGGACGCGGCGCGCGGTGCCCAGGCCCTCACCGGCAGCTCCTGGTTTCGCTGGACCTACCAGCCGCCCATTCCGCCCCTGTCGCAGGCGATCTTCGAGGGCGGCATCGGCGTGTTCCTGAACGGCACCACCCGCTTCAACAATCCCCTGTGGACCATGCAGACGGAGTTGCTCGGGTCGCTGCTGATCTACGGCGCCTATGCGGTGTTCAAGGGGCGGTGGCGCACGCCGGCGCTGACGGTCGGCCTGGTCGGCTTCGCCCTGTCCGGGCTGTTCTCCTTCGCCGCCTTCTGCGGCGGCGCGCTGATCTTCGAGCAGCGCCATCGGTTGCGTGACCTGCCGGTGACGGGGGCGATGCTGGGGATCGCCGGGCTGGTGCTCGGCGCCACCTATCCCGGACATACGGACGGCCCCGGCCTGCTGGCGGCGCTGCAATCCCAACTCGGCGGCGAGGGCTTCAGGCAGGCGGGGGCCGTGCTGCTGATGCTGGCGGTGCTGACCACGCCGTGGCTGCGCGGCACCCTGGAGAGGCCGGCCATGCAGCGGCTGGGCGCGTTGTCCTTCCCCATCTATCTGGTGCATGTGCCGCTGATCGTGGCGCCGGCGTCATGGATATTCGTCGCCTTCCACCCGCTGTCTCCGCTGGCGCTGCTGGGGCTGTTCGCGGGGGTGGCGGCGGCCACGGCGGTGTTGGCGGGCGCCTTCCTGGCGACTGTCGAGCGCCCGGTCCTGGCGGTGCTCAAGACCCTTCGCGTGCGTGGCCGCGCGCGGCTGCTGGTCGGCGCGACACGCGGCTCCTGAACGGCCGGGCGCCTCCAAGGCCCAAGGTTACGGGCACCCAAGGTTTCGGGCTCAAAGCAACTTTGGTTCAGGGCGGTCGAGCCCGCAAGGGTGCCCAAGCCGCTCGGGCGTGTCGCGGGGGGGTCTTCGTGGCCGCGTCCGGCGCGTCCGGCCGGACGCCGGAAATGTTTAATGGAAGGTTAAGCTCACCCTTTTCTCGGCATTGGCAAATCGGCACACTCCGCCGCGGCTGGAGATTCGGGAGCGGGCGGGGAGTGATGGTGGCGCGCGGATTTCTGTTGGCATCGGTTTCCGCCCTGGCGATCACCGTCGCGCCAGCCGGGGCGGCGGATCTGCCGCCCCGGCTGGCGTCGGGAGCGAGCGACGCCGCGCCGGCGAGCTGGACCGGTTTCTATCTGGGCAGCTACGTGGGTGCCGGGAGCGTCGATACTCGGTGGGGGCCGGCCACCGGCCTGCTGAGCCCCCATCCCCCCGGCTCCGCGGCCGGCCTCGGGTCCGCCGCAGCGGCCGTGGTCGGCGTCCAGGCCGGCTATAATTATCAGATCGGGTCCTATGTCCTGGGCGTGGAGGGCGACCTGGGGTCGGGCTTCCTGTTCTCCCGGGCGCGCTGCCTGCGTGAATGGGTGTCCATCTGCACCGCCGACACCGATGTGCTGGCGACTCTGACCGGCCGCCTGGGCTATGTGTTCGACAATGTGCTGCTCTATGGCAAGGCGGGCGCGGCTTTTGCCAACACCAGCAGCACGGTGAGCGGCACCGGCTTTTCCGGCCAGTTCACAGGCTCTGCTTTCAGGACGGGATGGACCGCCGGGGGCGGCGTCGAGATCGGGCTCACGCCTGAGCTGTCGGCCAAGGCGGAATATGCCTATCTCGACTTCGGCACCGACGATGTGGCGCTCGCGAACGGCGCGCTGGCCTCCGCGCCGGCGGTGTCCCAATCGGCGCAGATGGTGAAGCTGGGCCTCAACTGGCGGCCGTTCGGCGGGCCGCTGCCCGGCACCGGGCCGAGCCTGCCGGCGCCGGGCCGCGACTGGCGCGGCTTCTACCTTGGCGCCCATGCCGGCGGTGCGTTCGGACGGGATGAATGGACCTCGGGCACCGGCGCGTTCGCCGCGGCGGCGGCTGGGGGAAACTTCCCCGGGTCCGGTACGGCCATGGGCCTTCTCGGCGGCGGCCAGTTGGGGGTCAATGCCCAGGTGGGGGCGTGGGTGGCGGGCCTTGAGGTTTCCGCCAGCGTCGCCGACCTGAGCAGCCATGCCAAATGCATCGCCGGCCAGTCCTGGCTGTCAAGCAGCTATGCCTGCCAGAATGCGGTGAGCTCCCTCGGCGCCCTGTCCGGCCGGCTCGGGCAGAGCTGGGGCGACCTGCTGCTGTACGGCAAGGCGGGCGCGGCCTGGGCCACGGCTGCGGGCGCGGCGTTTCCCACCACCGATATCCGGCATCTCACCAGCGCCGGCACCCGCTGGGGCTGGATGGTCGGCAGCGGCGTGGAATATGCACTTACCCGGAGCCTGTCAGCTTTTCTCGAATACGATTATTACGACTTCGGCACCCAGAGCCTGGCCTATTCGGGCTGGGGCGAGACCGCGACGGCGCGTTTCAAGCAGCGGCTGGATGTCGTCCGCATGGGTGTCAACTATCGCTTCGGCACCGATGGCGCGCCGGTTGCGGCGGCGGTGAAGGCCTCCGATTTGCCGGCCGGCTGGAGCGCCGAGGTCGGCGCGCGCTATTTCGCCAGCAGCGGGCGCATGCAAAAGGACCTGATGGACCCGTTCCGGCCCGATCGCCTCAACTCGCGCCTGATCTACCAGAATACCAACGGGCAAGCGCTGGAGACCTTCTTCCGCTTCGAGAACCAGGACGGGCTGTTCCTGAAGGGTTATGCCGGCCTTGGCACGCTTGCCGGCGGCGATCTCTACGACGAGGATTTTCCGTCCGAGGTCACGTATTCCAATACCCTGAGCGCGCTGCGCGACGGGCAGCTGGCCTATGGCGCCCTCGACCTCGGCTATGAGCTGGTGCGCCAAGGTTCGAGCCAGGGGGGCGGCACCCTCGGCGCGTTCGTCGGCTATCGGGCGCTGTACCAGAGCGTGAACGGCTTCGGATGCCGCCAGCTGGCTGCGGACACCACCTGCGGCCGTCAGCAGGCTGCGGAGCTTCCCGCCCTGCTCGGCTCTCTCGGTCTCAGCGAGACCGAGACCTGGCAGGGGCTGGCCGTTGGCCTCAATGCGCGGTTGAACCTGTCGGAGCGGCTGCGGCTGGAGCTCGACGCCGCCTACTTGCCCTATGCGACGCGGGCGAGCGCCGACAACCACTGGTTCCGGTCCGACATCAACCCCCAGGTGGAGAGCGGGCGCGGCTGGGGCACCCAGCTGGAGGCGGTGCTGAGCTATGCCGTCACCGACCGGCTGGATGTGGGGATCGGCGGCCGCTACTGGTATTTCGCGACCGACACCGCATCGACGCAGTTTCCTCTGGTCGAGTTCCGCTCGCCCATGACCTTCTATGCGGAGCGCTACGGCGCCTTCCTGCAGGCGTCCTACCGGTTCGGCGACACTCCCACCCCGGCGGGTAGCGCCGAGGCGGTACCGGCGGAGCCGGTGGATTGGACCGGCGTTTACGTCGGCGCGGCGCTGGGCGGCGGCAAGGCCCGCTCCACCTATGCCTCGCCGTTCCCGACCCCGGTGTCCGGCGATGCGGTGGACCTCGGCGGGGTGATGGCGGGGGGGCAGCTCGGCGCCGATTACCAGCTGGGTTCGTTCGTTCTCGGCGTGGAGGCTTCAGCCGCCTGGGCCAATGTGGTCGGCACCAACACCTGTTTTTCCACCGCTGCGGCGGGGGCGTTGTCCGGCTTCGATTGTGGCAGCCGGGTGAATGCGCTCGGCACCGTGACCGGCCGGATCGGCTATGCATTCGATCGGGCGCTGGTCTATGCCCGGGGTGGCCTCGCGTTCGATCGTCAAACCGATATGTTCAACAATTACAATTTCGTGAGCCAGATTCTCCGGCACGACAGCACCAATACGGGCTGGACCCTCGGCGGCGGCGTCGAATACGCGCTGCTGCCGAATCTGTCGGTGGGGCTGGACTACAGGCATGTCGATGTCGGCGGCTCGTCGGCCTTCACCACCAGCGCGCCGCCGTCGCTGGCGGGGGTGAGCCTTGCACCCGGCGGGCTGAGTCTGGATCTGGTGGCGATGACCCTGAACTACCGCTTTTCGGGGCTTGGCGGGGCGCTCTGACGCGCGCGGGAGCGCGGGCGCTAGCGGCCGCAGGCTTCGCGGGTGAGGCGGGCACGCCAGAGAGCGGCGCCCGCGTGATCGGGATGAAGGCCGTCGAAGGTTTCGGCGGCGGCTGGTGCCGGCACCAGCCGCGCCCCGGAGCGGGCCGCCGTCTCGCGGATGACCCTGTTCTGCCTGGCGATGAAGTCCTGATCGAAGGAGCGGGCGACCAGCGGAAAGCGCGCGTCCACCGGATTGATCTCCACCAGGACGAGGTCGCTGGCCGGGAGCGCCGTCACCAGGCTCCGATATTGCGCGCTCCAGTCCTCGATGCTGCCGTGGGGCATGATGGCGTCGTTCACGCCGATGGCGACCACGATTTGGGTGGGCTGTACCCGTTCCGCCAGTCGCGGCCCCTGGCTCAGCACGTCTTTCAGCCGGGCGCCGGGCACCGCCGCGTTGAACACCGCCGCGTCGCACAAGGCCAGCGGGCCGTTGGCATAGGTGATGCTGTCGCCCAGCAGCAGCACCGGCGCGTCGGTGAGGAACGATACTGCTTCATGATCCAGCTGGATGCGCCAGGTGGGCGGCAGGTGGCGCCAGCCCTGGAGCGCCGCCGCCAGCAGCAGCGCGCCGAGAGCCAGCGGCCAGAGCCGGACCAGGGTCCGGCGCCGCGGGTTGGGAAGAGCGTCGCAGGAGTGAGCGGGAGACATCGAGAGGCCCATGCCGTTGAGGTAACGTGATGGGCGGATGGTCGTCCCCCGCGGTGTCCAGGATGAGACCGCGCCGGTTCAATTGTTTGCACGAACGTGTCCGAGCGTTTCCGGTGCGCTTCGTGCTCAGCCGTGCCTGGCGAGCCGGTGATTGACGATGGCGCCCGCCATGAGGCCGCCGATCAGGCTGATGTGCTCCACCGCCACGTGGAAATGGGCGATGCGCGCCTCGCCGGCCATGGTCCAGAACGCGTGGGCGATGGGAATGCAAAGGGCGGTGAAGGTGGCGAGGATTCCATATCCGAGCCAGGCCAGACGGTTGACGATGACCAGGAGCGAGCCCACCAGGAGCGTGGCGATGACCGCCGGGGCCCATGCGGCCGCCGGATCGAGGCCAAAGCGCGCCATGGTGTGGAGGGTGTCGCCATAGTCCACGGCCATGCCGATGCCCGCGCTCCAGAAGATGAAGGTCAGGACTATGCGTGCAAAGACCGCAAAAGCAGGGCTTTCAAGCAGGGCAGACAAGGGAAGGGGCGTCAAGATCAAGCCTCATGAAGGTAAAGCCACCTCTCCCGCCGCGCGCACGGCGGCGGTTGCGGCGGGAGAGGCACGTCTTTTCTCTTCTCTGACCTGAACGGGGGCTGAACCCCCGGCACGTCGTCCTTCATGAAGCGGCGCGGGCGCCGGGAAGGGGCGCTCGCAGGTTGTGGGTCAATGCCGGCGCCGCGCGGTGTTCGGCGCGGGCGGTCCGCCGGGCTGGCGGCCGTGCGTGGCGGGGTCAGCCCTGGGGTGGCTCGACCTTCAGCACCGTCAGCGCGTTGCGCCGGCCGTCGCGGGCCGTCCAGGGGATCGACTGGCCCTCCGAAAGCCCGATCAGCGCCGCGCCGATGGGCGTCATGATCGACACACGCCCGTTGGCGATGTCCGCTTCCGCCGGATAGACCAGGGTGACGGTGCGCGTGCCGCCGTCGGCGGTGTAGGTCACGGTTGATCCCATCCGTACCGTCGAGGCGGGAACGCGGCCAGGGGCCACGACGCGGGCCCGCTCCAACTCGTCGAGCAGTTCCTCCGCCACCTCCGGGGAATGGTCGAGCGCGGCCGTGGCCAGCCCGCTGAGACGGTGATGCTCCGCCGTGCCGATGATGATCGCAGGCAGTCGTTTGGATGTGTTCGGTTTGCTCATGGTGTGATGTCGGTTCCACGCGGCCGTATTCCGTCGCCGGCAAACGCTGCCGGGCGGATGGCGAGAGGGGGGGCTGGATGTCGAGAATCGCGCGACACGCCCGCTGCCACGAGGCGGCAGGGTGGATGCCCCCGGCACTCGGGGCACGATGATCCGAGCGCGGGGCGATTATCCTGCGATGGGGCAGGGACGGCGATGATTCAGGGGCGAGGCGCTCATGGCTTGATCACACCCCACCTGCTTCCCTTATGTCAAGTCGGCCCTGGCCCGCGCATCCCGGAGCGTGCGGACCGGCCTTCCAGGCGCGGGGCGCTCGCCCGCCGGGGGCGCGGGCGGCGTGGATCATTTCGGGAAGGGCGTGGTATCACGGGCGCGGCTCGGTTAAGGATGCGTCTCCACCCCTTCCGATGGCTCCCGTTCGACGCCTGACGACATTGTGAGATAGGCGGAACAGCCCGTGCCCTTCATGACGACAAACCCGGCGCTTGCGCGCGCGCTGGCCGGGCGAGACTACACCGACCCGACCCCAGTGCAGGGTGCCGTGCTGGCGCCCGAGGCCTGCGGGCGCGACCTCCTGGTTTCCGCCCAGACCGGTTCCGGCAAGACCGTGGCCTATGGCCTCGCCATGGCCGACACGCTGCTTGGCGCCGACACCCATTTCGAGCCCCCGACCGTGCCGGCGGCGCTGGTGGTGGCGCCGACCCGTGAGCTGGCCTTGCAGGTGCAGCGCGAGTTCGAGTGGCTCTATGCCGAGACCGGCGCGCGCATCGTGTCCTGTGTCGGCGGCATGGACCCGCGCCAGGAGCAGCGGGCGCTCAATCGCGGGGCCCACATCGTGGTCGGCACCCCGGGGCGCCTGCGGGATCATCTGGAGCGGGGGCGGCTGGACGTTTCCGCGATCAAGGTGGTGGTGCTCGACGAAGCCGATGAGATGCTCGACCTCGGCTTCCGCGAGGATCTCCAGTTCATTCTCGACGCCACTCCGCCGGAGCGGCGCAGCCTGCTGTTCTCGGCGACGCTGCCGCGCGGCATCACCATGCTCGCCAAGCGCTACCAGCGCGAGGCGCTGCGGATCGAGGTGGCGAGCGCGGAGGGCGGCCATGCCGACATCGAGTATCGCGCCATCCGCGTGGTCCCGAAGGAGGTGGAGCACGCCGTCGTCAATGTGCTGCGCTACTACGATACGCCGAGCGCCATCGTATTCTGCAACACCCGCGAAAGCGTGCGCCACCTGCATGCGACGCTGCAGGAGCGGCAGTTCTCGGCGGTCGCCCTGTCCGGCGAGCTCAGCCAGAACGAGCGCAATGCCGCGCTTCAGGCCTTGCGGGACGGCCGGGCGCGGGTGTGCGTGGCCACCGACGTGGCCGCGCGCGGCATCGATTTGCCGAGCCTCGGCCTGGTCATTCACGCCGATCTGCCCAACGACGCCGAGAGCCTGCAGCACCGCAGCGGCCGCACCGGACGGGCGGGGCGCAAGGGCGTGAGCGTGCTTCTGGTGCCGTCGTTCCGCCGGCGGCGCACCGAGGACATGTTGCGCGGGCTGGGCGTCACTCCCGCCTGGTCGGGGCCGCCCACCGCCGATGACATTCGCAAGCTCGATCATGACCGCATGTTGCGCGATCCGCTGCTGAGCGAGGAGCCGGGCGAGGACGAGGCCGGCGTCGCCCGCACCCTGCTGGCGGAGCATTCGGCCGAGCATCTGGTGGCGGCGCTGGTGCGCCTCTATCGCGCCGGCCTGCCCGCGCCGGAGGAGGTGGCCGATCCCGGGGAGCCGCGCGCCGCGCGGGAGCGAGGCGGCCAGCGGGGCTTCGGCGCCGCCTCGCCTGCCGGTGAGGGGACGTGGTTCCGCCTCAACATCGGCCGCAGGAACAATGCCGATCCGCGCTGGCTGCTGCCGCTGATCTGCCGGCGCGGGAACGTGACGCGCGAGGACATCGGCGTCATCCGCATTCTGGATGAGGAAACCGCGTTCGAGGTCGGTGCCGCCGCGGTCGATCACTTCACGGCGGCGGTGCGCAAGCCCGATGGCTCCGACGTGGTGATCGAGCGGCTCCCCGGCGGCCCCCCGGCGGGCCGGCCCGAACGTGCCGGGCGGAGCGCGGTGCCACGCTGGGCCCGCACCCAGGACAAGCCGTCCCGCGAGACGTCCTTCCGGGACAAATCCCCCCGGGCAAAGCCGTTCCGTGACAAGGCCGGACCCGGAAGCGGACATGAGGGCCCGCGCGAGCCCAAGCCGGCAGGGCGGGCGAGCGCGGAGCGCCGGCCCGGACGCGAGCGCCCGAACGCGCCCGAAGGGCAGCCGGCCGGACGGCCGAAGGGCAAGAGGTCCTGAGCCCCGAGAGGTCCTGAGCGCAAAGAATCCTGAGCTGGCTCCCGCCGGCTCAGGACGGGATGCGCGCGGCCGGCCCGGAGTGGTTGATCTGGGTTGGGGGGAGCCTTGCCCTGGGCCCGGGCGGCGTCAGATCGTTTCCGTGAAACCGTGATGAGATGCTGCTCGTCCAGCGGGCCGCCAATGGCGCCGTGTCAATCCACGAGGGAACCTGCCATCGCCATCGGCGGCGACCTGCCAGCGCGGCTGGCGCATCACCCCGGGCCTGCGTGCGGGCTGACCTGCGCTGCCCAGGGGGCGGAAACACATGACTAGCGGATGGAGGGCGCTGCCGGAGGGGCGCGAACCTGTTTCATCTCCGACACGGAGATGCCAGATCCTACTTGGCTATCACCAGATGATGTTCAGGGAAAGTGGCGGGAGTGACGGGGCTCGAACCCGCGACCTCCGGCGTGACAGGCCGGCGCTCTAACCAACTGAGCTACACCCCCGGATCGACGCCTCACCCGGTGTGGCGCCACATCTGGCTATCAACGCATAGAATTCTTGGAAAGTGGCGGGAGTGACGGGGCTCGAACCCGCGACCTCCGGCGTGACAGGCCGGCGCTCTAACCAACTGAGCTACACCCCCAGGCCAGCGCCGCATCGTGTGCGCCGCCGCCGAGAGCGCTCTGATAGGGCAGGTGGCGGCGTTTCGTCAAGCGAAGCCGGCGAGGTTTGCGGCAAGGGTGTGGATAGTTTCCCGTGGTTCTGCGACAAATATATGTAAATAAATAAGAATATTTCTCTTCGCTCGGTCGGCTGAACGCCGCGGCCCGCCCCCGTCTTGCCGCGACCAGCAGGAGAATCGGCTGGAGCTTTGCCATGGGAATGTCCCCTTGGGCCGCCAGGGGCGGGGCGATGGCGCTTCTTGTGCCTTCAGGATCGGCGGCCGGTCTTGTCGTCGGTCCGGGCGGCGGGGCGGCACCCGGTGCGCCATGGGGCTTCATTCTCGCGCCGTCTTGCGGCAATAATGACGCATTCCCAAGGGACGCCCCGATCTCAGGATTGCCCTGAGGTGCTGGGGTGTTCCGGCGCGTCGCGCGCAGGCGCCGGCGTGGTGGCTGCGACCAGTGAGAGGCGGGGCGCGCGTTGGATCAGGATGGGATCGCTGCAGGGGCTGCGGCTGTGCGGTCATTGGGTTTCCGCCATGGCGCGGGGACGGTTCGGCCCGGCATCGAAGCGGATCGTCGGGCGCGGGTGCCAGCCGGGCGGCGGTTTCGCTCGCTCGTCCTGTGGGCGGCGGCCGTGTTGGGGGCATGCCTGGCGGCAACTCCCATGCAGGCCTGTCCCGGCAGCGGCCGGCCGACGCCGGCCCTGGTGCTGTCTCCCCCGGCGGTGGAGCGGGTGCGCAGCGGCGAGGTGCTGCGCATCCTGGCCATCGGCTCGTCGAGCACGGCGGGCGCGGGCGCGTCGCGGCCGGAGATGACCTATCCGGCGCAACTGGCCCGGCGTCTGGTGGAGGCTCTGGGGGAGGGGACCATCGAGATCACCAACGCCGGTCTCAACGGCGAGAGCGCGCCGGCGACGCTGAAGCGGCTGGACGCGTTTCTGGCCCAGGGCGACAAGCCGGATCTGGTGCTGTGGCAGGTGGGCACGAACGACGTGATCTTCGGCGGCACGCCGGAGCGCCTTCGCGCGCTGGTGCGGCAGGGGCTGGAGGCCACCGCCAAGGCCGACGTCGCGACGACGATCATCGACCAGCAGTACTTTCCGCTGATTCTGGATGTCGCCAAGTACGAGCGGTTCGTCGCCGCCGTGGATGAGGTCGCGGTGGAGCGCAAGGCCCCGCTGCTGCGCCGCTATGCCATGATGAAGCAATGGGCGTCCGACGATCCGGAGAGCTTCAAGGGCCTGTTCGCCTGGGATCGCTTTCACATGAACGACACCGGCTATGCATGCCTCGCCGAGCAGCTCGCCGGCACCATCGCCGCCGCCGTCCGCGCCGCCCGGGCGCCGGTTGCCGCCTCCCCGCCCCCCGCCCGCCCGCAGGTGCCGCAGCGGTGAGCGGCAGTGTTGCTGCAAATCCGGGCATAGAGGTAGTATTATAAGTTAATTTTTCCTTTAGTGTGGCAAAAATGCAGGCCACATCGGGAAGGCGACGGGAATCAGGAAAAGGCCAGTTGTTTCGAATCCCCTTACGGAACTTCGGATGCTAAGAGAGGCGGAAGGCAAGGGGCGGGGCCTTGCCAGCGATAGCTGGAAGAGTGCTATGCTGGTTTATGAGAAGACAAAGGCGGGCGCGGGTCGGCGCGCGCGACGACAGGGTGTGACTTCCAGTCAAAGGGCGCGTCACATGCGCGGAGGCCAGGCGGCGGCACTCGTCGCGCTGGCGTGTGTGCTGGGCGTCGTCGGCGGAACAGCCGGCGTGGCACATGCGGCCGAGGCGGCCACCCCGGGCGAAGAGTATGACGCGCTGTTCCTGCGCTCGCTGCGTCAGCCGTCGGATGTGGCGCTGGCGTATCGGGTGGCAGGCCTTGCGGTGGCGCGCGGCGATTATGAGGCCGCCATCGGCGTCTATGAGCGCGTGCTCTATTACAATCCGCGCCTCGCCAATGTGCGGCTGGAGCTTGGCCGGCTTTATTACCGGCTCGGCGCCTATGAGAGCGCCCGCAGCTATTTTTCCTCGGTCGCGAACGCCGGGGATCTTGCGCCGGGCGAGCGCGAGAGCGTCGCCGCCTATCTCATCGAGATCGAGCGCCGCCTCTCCACCAATCAGTGGAGCGTGTACGCTCAGGCGGGCGTGCGCTACCAGTCCAATGCCACCTATGGGCCGTCGAGCCGCATCGTCGTCGGCGACGATGTCGCCGCCCTGCTGCCGCCGAGCTACCAGTCGAAGGCGGATGGCAATGTCTTCGGCCTCGCCTCCATCCGTCATGTGTATGATTTCGGCAATCAGCGCGGCGATGTGTGGGAGAGCAACCTCAGCGCCTATTATTCGCAGCAGTTCGACATTCAGCGGTTGAACCTGGGCTTTGTCGAGTTCAATTCCGGTCCGCGCCTGGCGTTGCTGCCAGATGCGCTGCCGGGCTCGTCTGCGCGGGTTTATGGCATCGTCGGCGGCGTCAATCTCGGCGGTTCCTCTTATCTGGGCACCTATGGCGTGGGCGCTTCGCTCTATTTGCCGTTCCATTTTGGCGGTGTGGAGCCGGGGCCGGCCGTGGCGAAGCTCGGGGTCGAGCCGTTTGTGGAGCTGCGCCAGCGCAACTACAGCGACACGTTCGACTATCCCACCGCCGGCTTCCAGAGCGGTGAGATGTGGACGGTGGGCGCCAGCCTGTTCGGCGGCATCACCAACGACCTGCGCTGGCGGGCGCGCCTCGCCTATAACGACGCGAGCGCCGAGCTGCCGTGGTACGCCTACAACACCTTCAGCGTGGACCTCGCGCTGCCCTATGAATTCCAGGGCCTGTGGGGGGTGAAGCCCTGGGTGGCGATCCCCTCGTTCGGCTACACGCGCTATGCGTTCGACGCGCCGAATCCGTTCGTGTCCGTCTTCACCAGCCGGGACGACAACCAGTATCGCGTGGGCCTGGCGCTCGACGTGCCGGTGCAGGAGCAGTTCGGGCTTTTGACCCAGGTGCAGTACAGCTGGGCGGACTCCTCCCTGCCCAACTACAATTTCAACAATTTCAGCATCTCGTTCGGCCCGAACGTGCGGTTCTGAGGAGCGCTAAGCCATGCCAATCAGCACGCCCGCACGGCTCCTCGCCTCCGTGGCTTCGCTGGCGCTCGTCGCCGCCGCCGATGCCGCCGCGAATGCCCCCCTGGCCCAGCAGACGGTGGGCACGGCCGCCGCCGTCAATCCCCGCTCCACCGGCGTCGGCGCTTCCGGCACCCGGGTGCTGGAGCTGGGCGCGCCCATCGTTCATCGCGAGCGGGTGCAGACGTCGGACTCCGGCTCGGTCCAGGTGGTGTTCCTGGACAAGACCACGCTCAACATCGGTCCGCGATCCGACCTGCTCATCGATGAGTTCGTCTATGATCCCGCTGCCGGCACCGGCAGCATGGCCCTGAGCCTTGCCAGGGGCACGCTTCGGTTCGTCGGCGGCAACGCCAGCCACACCGGCGGCGCAGTGGTGAAGACCCCGGTGGCCACCATCGGCATCCGCGGCGGGGTGGCCGCCTTCCGGGTGGGGGACGGGCGCACCCGCGCCATTCTCCAGTTCGGCACCCTCACGGTGAGGGGGCCGGGCGGCCAGACGGTGGAATTGCGCCGGCCGGGCTTCATGGTGGACGTGGGGCCGGATGGCATTTCGGCCCCCGCCCGGGTGCCGCAAGCCGACATGGATGCCCTGATCGCCGAGACCCGGAGCCAGTCTGGTCAGACCGGCGGCCGGCGCCAGCCGACGCCGGACATCCAGGTGGGCGCCGCTTCCGGTCACCCGTGCGCGCGGCCAGCCCAGGGCCAGACCACGATGGATCTCGCCTCGGTCACCTGTCGCTCGGTCAATACGCGCCTCGAAGGCGAGGCGGACCAGATCGCGCGGGATGCCTCCCAGCAGGGGCAGGCCCAGGTGCTCATCCCCATCGAGCGCCCGCCCGACCCGCCGCCGCCCTATGGCTATGGCGGCTAGCGGGCCGAGGTCCATCGGTCCGGTGTCGCCAGGGGGCCGCCGGCGGTGAGAGACGAGGCGGCGGGTGTGCTGGAACCGGCGCACCCGTGGCGCCTGCTGGCCGGGCTGGCGGGTGGACTGCGGGGCGGGCGAAGCTCGCCACCGGCTGGAAGGCCGCATGTGCCGCTGCGTAAGGGGCGCCTGATCCATCGGCATGAGACGGTCGCGGGTGCTGGCGAACCGGCGAGACGCGATCCGTCGGTGGCGAGGCGGATTCCACGTGGCGGTCCACGCCCGGTCGCGGCGGCCGGGCTCGCGCTGCCCTCCTGAAAGAACGCCGGCCGGGTAATTCCTGGCGCTGGTCGCCAAGGCCAATGGGGCCGCCCTTTGCCGGACGGGTCCGGTTCGAGGCGCGAGACGGCGATCCGCACAGAGGCGAAGCCGCGCCAGCGGACCGTGCGTTCCGCATGGCCCGCTGGCGCGGCATCGAAAGGTCCGCCGGGCTCGTCAGAGCGGCTGGCTCGTCGGGTGAATGTCAGGGAAGTCCTGGCTGGCGCCCTGCATTCCGTTCAGGGATGCGCCAACCGCGCCTCGGTCGTCGTCATGGCGGAGATCCGATGCCTCAGGGCTGGCGGCGGGGGAGACGCGGGGGCGTGCGGAGGTTCCCGCCTCGCCGCGCCCGCCGCAGGGCCTTGGCCCCGTCCGCGTCTTCGGTGGCGCTACAGCAAGGCGCGGCAGCGGGCGATCAACTGGTCCATGGGCGCGCAGGCCATGTGAGCGCGGTGCATGCGGCCGGCGGCCTCCGCCACCAGCGCCATATCCTGGTCTTCGAGGACGGCGAGAATCTCGCCCGCGTCGAGCTGATAGGCCGGATCGAACAACTGCACGTGACGGCCGACGCCGGCTGCCGTCAGCGCCTGTCCGTTCAGGTAGTGCTCCACATGCTGTCCCATGGCGAATTGCGGGATGCCGGCGATGAGCGCATCGGAGGCGACGCCGGCATTGCCCTGGTGCACGATCATGCGCACCCGCGCCAGCGTTTCCCCGATGTCCACCGGCCGGACGTGGAGCCGCACGCCCGCCGCGCGCAGCCGTTCCCCGAGGGCCGGGGGCATCAGCGGGATATAGGCTTCGGCGAGCGGGCCCAGGGTGCGGAGCGCGCGCGTCACGTCCGCGCGCCCTGCCACGTCGGGATGCAGATAGCAGAAGATACCAGTGGCGCCGGGCTCGGGCGCGCGGGGTGGGGCGGTGGTCAGCGGGCCCTCGGCCGGGGTGGTCCGAAGATCCGCGAAGGGATCGAGCAGCGGGAACGAGGCGACGAAGGCCGCCTCGCCACCGAACAGGTCGCCGATCCGCGCCATGGGCGCCAGCCCCTCGGCCTCCAGGCATCCGTTCAAGGTCGCGAGCAGTTCGCCGTCGTGGTGGCGGGGCGGCGCATAGGTGTGAAACAGCGGCATGGCGTCGAGATGGGCGGGCGGCAGGCAGAAGGCGTTGGCGGCCTGCATCACTGGCGCGCGGCCGCGCGCGGCCAGGGTGGCAAGGGGCGCGTAATCGCAGATCACCAGGTCTGGCCGCGCGTGATCGAGAAGGGCGCGCCAGGCGGCGAGCGCCGGCCGCACGCTGGCGGGATCGCGGAGGCCGAACTGGGCCAGAGAATCGGTGAGGGTGGCCGAGGCCGCAACGTCGTCCCCCGGCCGTGGCGCCGGCCGGGCCCAGGCCGGCGCGGCGAGGAGCGGTACGCCCGCTTCGGTGAGCGGTGCGGCGAGAGAGCGGTCGCGAACGGCGGCCACCACGTCGAGGCCCTCCTGCCGCAGGGCATTGGCGATGAGGGCCAGGCGTGTGGTGTGGCCGAAGCCCAGCCCCTGTTCCCAGGCCAGCAGCACGCGTCGGCTCCGCCCGGAGGCATGGGCGCGCGCGGTCTCAGCGGCAGGTGCAATCACAATGATATCCCGGATCGAGGATCGTCCCGCAAAGTCAGTCAGAATTTGATCTGGTTCAAGGCACCGTGGCGGCGCGGCCGGCAGCATTGAAAATTGCCGCACTCCGATTGCGCGCGTCCATTCCACAATGCCGGGAGTTCCAAGGTTCCGCTGAATTCGTTGCTTGACGCGATATATAAAATAAATATATGACGGTGTTCATCGTAAAACTAAAAGTCAAAATCCTTCCGGAGCCGATCCATGACTGTCCATGCGCAGATTGTCGAGCCGACCATCGCTCTTGGTAATCCGTCGGAAGACGTCCTGATCCATGTGCGTTTTCTTCCCAGTGCGGAGATTTTCACGATCGATGCCAAGCCGGGCAGCTTGACCGCGCGGGAGTGGTTCAATCGGCTGTATCTGGGGCTTCCGCAATACTATCGCACGCTGGCCAATGGCCGTGGCTTCTTCCGTATTCCTCGCCCCGCGTTCGACGCGCTGGTGGGCGACCTCGCGGCCTGACCACCGCGCGGTTGCCGGGCTCCGACGATCCGCCGCGGTCGGGGTCATGCCGGCGTGGGGCCTGCGGGGATGGGACCGGGTCGGTTGACCGGGCCCTGCGTCGATGGCGTGGCGCCATTCGTGAATCCGGGGCGATCCTTGCTCTCCGGTTCCGGATTTACGGGTGGCGTGAATGCAAACGCAGGGTTTGGCCGCAGGCCGGCCTCGGATGTGCGGCGGGCGGCGCAAGCGTCGTCCGCCGCACATATTTTCGGGCCTGTTCGGGCCTGTTCGCGAGGGGGCGAGGTTGCCCTGGCGGGCGAGGGCGCGGAGGCGTCAATCCACCGCGAGGATGACGTGGGAGGTGTTGAAGAAGGCGTCGACCGGGGCGCCCGGCTCCAGTCCCATCTCGTCGGCGCCGGAGCGGGTGATGATGGAGGTCAGCGTCTTGCCTCCGCCGAGATCCACCACGATCTCGCTGTTCACGCCGCCGTCGATGCGCTCCAGCACCTTGCCGCGAATGAGGTTCGCGGTGGACAGCTTGAGGTTGGCCACCGGCTGCGTCAGCATGACGAAGGACGCCTTCACCAGGGCCATCACCTCCCGCCCGACCGCGATGCCAAGATCGTCGGCGCTGTCGTTGGTGATCACCGCGACGATGGAATGGGCGTCCGACACCTTCAGCACCACCTCCACATTCACCGGCGCACGGCGCACGTCGGTGACGGTGCAGTGGAACACATTACGGGCGCTGGTCTTCATGGCCACGCTCCAGAACAGCAGGTCGGTGGGGCCGTCCAGACCTTCCTCGGCGATGAGGGTGGAGATGCGCGCCAGCTTCTCCTCCAGACGGCGGAAGGCGGCGATGAGGCGGTGGCCTTCCTCGGTCAAGGTGGCGCCGCCGCCGCGCTTGCCGCCGGCCTTGGCGATCAGCACCGGCCGCGGCATGAGGTTGTTGATGGCGGCCACGGCGTCCCATGCGGTCTTGTAGCTGAAGCCCAGCGCCTTCGCGGCCTCGGTGATGCTGCCGTGCTGCGCCACCGCCTCGAGGATGGCGATGCGGTCGCGGCCCACCAGGAAGCGTCCTTCTGAGCGCAGGGCGAGCATGGCGTCGATCTTGGTGGCGGAACCCATCTCGTCCTCCGCTGCGCGGTTGCGGCCGCCGCCCCGGCGTCCCCGTGATTCCGCGAAAGGCCTGAACACTTTAGAGCATTTTCCCCGGGTGCTGAATGGCGAATATGCCTGGATGCCGCAGGGCCGGCAGCCGGTGGCGCGGGGCGGGCGCGCCGCCCCGGCGTGCGTCCGGATGCCCGTCGGGTCCGTTCCGGACGCATGGTGGCGCTACGTCATATATATTTAATACATAATGCATATCGGACACTGGCGTTTCGAGTTCGCGTTTCTGTAATCGTTCTGTGTTCGCTTTGTAACTACAATGTTCGGTTTCGGACATTTCCGCCATGGCTCCGATCTGCTGGCGGCGTCGTGACCGTCGCGCGGCATCCCTGTTCTCTCCTGGTCGTGCGACCCGCCCGGGTTGGAGGAGAAACGCTTTTTTTCAATGATGAAAGGGTGGGTTGGAGATCGGCGGCACGCCGCCGTGGCTCGTTCATCGACATATAATAAAAGATCATAGCGCTTATCTATGACCACAACGTCATATCGTTATATTTTATAACGATATGAAAATAATGTATTTTTTCCAAAATTCGTCGGACGGCTTCGTTCGGGCTCGATGGCGGGCAGAGGAGTGGCATTGCTCTTGCTCAAGCAGATGACAGCATTTCGTCGTGTGATGCCCTTGAAGTTCCGGCCAGCGTGGCCGGTGGCGGCGGGTGCTCTTGATCCGGAGACAGTCATGAGCCTGAGGCAGATCGCTTTCTATGGGAAGGGCGGCATCGGCAAGTCCACCACCTCCCAGAACACCCTGGCCGCCCTGGCGCAGATGGGGCACAAGATCCTCATCGTCGGCTGCGACCCGAAGGCCGACTCGACCCGCCTGATCCTGCACGCCAAGGCCCAGGACACCATCCTGTCGCTGGCCGCCAACGCCGGCTCGGTGGAAGACCTCGAGCTTGAGGACGTGATGAAGGTGGGCTTCGAGGACATCCGCTGCGTGGAGTCGGGCGGCCCGGAGCCGGGCGTCGGCTGCGCCGGCCGCGGCGTCATCACCTCCATCAACTTCCTTGAGGAGAACGGCGCCTACGAGGGCATCGATTACGTGTCCTACGACGTGCTCGGCGACGTGGTGTGCGGCGGCTTCGCCATGCCCATCCGCGAGAACAAGGCGCAGGAAATCTACATCGTCATGTCCGGCGAGATGATGGCCATGTACGCGGCCAACAACATCTCCAAGGGCATCCTGAAGTATGCCAATTCCGGCGGCGTGCGCCTGGGCGGCCTGGTGTGCAACGAGCGCCAGACCGATAAGGAGTGGGAACTGGCCGACAGTCTGGCCAAGAAGCTCGGCACCCAGCTGATCTACTTCGTGCCGCGCGCGAATATCGTGCAGCACGCGGAGCTGCGTCGCATGACTGTGGTGGAGTACGCCCCGGACAGCGAGCAGGCCCAGCATTATCGCAATCTGGCGACCAAGGTTCACGCCAACAAGGGCAACGGTATCATCCCGACCCCGATCACCATGGACGAGCTGGAAGACCTGCTCATGGAGCACGGCATCATGAAGGCCGTGGACGAGAGCCAGGTCGGCAAGACCGCCTCCGAGCTTACCGCCTGATACCAAAGGCCCGTGAGCGTTGCTCATGGGCCTTTGGTCAAGCCCGCGCGACGCTTGTGCGGACCCGCTTGGCGCCGGTCGAAGGCCGGGGCCGATGGTGTGAGCGCGGTCCGCAGCTGGATGTCCTGAGGCAGCAGGGGGCGGGTCGGGTCGCAGCGGCCCGCCCCTTCCGCGTCGGCGGGCGGGTGTGGTGAGCGCCGCCCCTCGGTGGGGGGTGGAGCGCGGCGCCCCCGGCGCGTAGCGCCCAGCACGCGGTGCCCCGGGCGCATCGGCTGTGCCGTCGCGGGGGAGGCCGCAGCGACGAGAGGGCAGGCTGGTGTCACGGACCGGGCGACCATGACGGATTGCCGGGGCCGACAGGAGGGGACGGAATATGCCCGACAAGAGCTGCGTTCTGGTTCAGGGGGTGAACGAGCTGGCCTCGGCCATCGCCCGGACCCTCTTGCTGTCCGGGCATGCTGTCGCCCTGCACCAGGGCGCCCCCGAGCCGGTTCTGCGTCGCAAGATGGCCTTCGCCGATGCCTGGTGGGACGGTTCCGCCACCTTGGGCGGGGTGGAGGCGCGGCGCGTGGCCCGCGACAGTGAGCTGGTGTCCGGCCTCGGCGGCGGCATGTTCATTCCCCTTCTCGGCCATCCGCTGGAGGCGGTGGGACGCTGGCCCTGGGATGTGGTCGTGGATGCCCGGGAGCAGCCCGATCGTGATCGTGCGCCGGGGGAGCTTGTCATCGTCCTGGGGCCTGGGGCCATCGCGGGCGCGGATTGCGATCTCGTCATCGAGGTGGGGGGCCTGGACCCCGGCGCGGTGGTCCGGGCCGGGGCGGCGTGCGGCGGGCCGCGCGTGTTCTCGCGCCACGAACTGGCGGTGCGGGCGCCGGCCGACGGCGTTTTCCGCAGCGAGAAAGCCATAGGCGAGCGGGTGCGCGAAGGGGAGATGATCGGTCTGGTGGGCACGGCGCTGGTGCTGGCGCCCTGCGATGGGCGCCTCAGGGGGCTGATCCGTCCGCCGCGGGCCCTGCGGGCCGGCGAACCGGTGGCCGAGGTGGCGCCGAACCCGTCCGCGCAGGTCAGCGGCATCGACCGTGTCGATCAGGTCATCGCCCGCGCGGTGGATTTCGCCATCGAACTGGAGCAGTCCGGGGCCGCCGCGACGGAATGGGGCGAGGGCTTCGGCTTTCGCTCCGACAGCCGCAACCGCGCGTGAGACGGAAGCTGCCCGCCCGCATCGCATGGGGCTGGGTGGCTCTTTTGCCGAGCCCGACCACGGCGGCGCACGCCCCGCGGCGCCGCGGGCAATGTGATCCCGCCGCGCGGCGCGTGCGGCGGCCGGATACCCCACGGGCTTGACCTGGCCTGCGCTGGCGATGCGCCCGTTGGGCCCTACGCCGCGCGGCCGGTCAGGCCGCCGCCGCGTAGCGGGACAAGGCAAAGTCGTCGGAGGCGATGTCCGGCGCCTGACCGCCGATGAGGTCCGCCAGCACCCGGCCGGAACCGCACGCCATGGTCCATCCCAGGGTGCCATGCCCGGTGTTGGTGAACAGGTTGGCATAGGGGGTCGGGCCGACGATGGGGGTGCCATCGGGCGTCATCGGGCGCAGCCCGGTCCAGAAGGTGGCCTTGTCGATGTCGCCCCCGTCCGGGAACAGGTCGCCCACCGAGAACGCCAGCGTCGCCCGGCGCGGCTCACGCAGGTCGAGGTTGAAGCCGGCCAGTTCGGCGGTGCCGCCCACGCGGATGCGATCGCCGAGACGGGTGATGGCGATCTTGTAGGTCTCGTCCATCACCGTCGATTCGGGGGCCGCCTCGGGATGGGTGATGGGCAGGGTGAGCGAATAGCCCTTGACCGGATAGATCGGCAGGTCGATTCCCAGCGGCTTCACCAGGGCCGGGCTGTAGCTGCCCATGGCGACCACGTAGAGGTCCGCCGTCACAACCTCTCCACCCATGAGCGCGACGCCGGTGACGCGGCCGCCGGACCCGTCGCCCTCCTGCAGCAGCCGTTCGATGGTGGCGCCATAGCGGAAGGTCACGCCCTCCCGTGCGGCAAGGGCGGCGAGGCGCTGGGTGAACAGATGGGCGTCTCCGGTCTCGTCGCCGGGCAGGCGCAGGCCGCCGACGAACTTGTGGCGCACCCGCCCCAGCGCCGGCTCGGCGGCGATGCAGCCGTTCACGTCCAGCACCTCGTAAGGCACGTTGTGGGCATCGAGCACCACGGTGTCGTCGCCCACGTGGTCGAGCTGCTTCTGGGTGCGGAACAGCTGAAGCGTGCCTTTGGCGCGGTCGTCATAGGTGATGCCGGTTTCCGCGCGCAGCTCCCGCAGCGCGTCGCGGCTGAACTCGGCGAGGCGCACCATGCGCGCCTTGTTGCGGCGGTAGGCAGCTTCGGTGCAATTCGCCAGCATCCGCGCCAGCCAGAAATAGAGCTTGGGGTCGAGGCTCGGCCACACCACCAGGGGGCGATGGTGCATCATGAGCCATTTCAGGGCCTTGACCGGGATGCCGGGAGCCGCCCAGGGCGCCGAGTAGCCGGGCGAGACCTGACCCGCATTGGCGAAGGAGGTCTCCATGCCGGCCGCCGGCTGGCGATCGAGCACCGTCACCTCATGGCCCTTGCGAGCCAGATAATAAGCGGACGTGACGCCGACCACTCCGCTGCCGAGAACGAGAATGCGCATGATGGCCCACCGCTGGAAGTGTGATTGTTTGCCCGATATGTTACGCCGGACCGCGCGGCAGTTCAGACGAATCGGCGACATAAGTTGCGTGGTGGCGCTGTAGCCTTGCAATTTCCTGCCGTTTCAGGGAAGAATCTGTCCATGCCGAGCCTCGACGAGGTCGACGAGCGCATCATCCGGGTGCTGCGGGGCGACGGTCGCATCTCCAATGCGGACCTGGCGGCCCAGGTGGGGCTGTCGCCGTCGGCATGCCTGCGCCGCATGCGCCAGCTGGAGCGCACAGGCGTCATCCGGGGCTACACGGCCCTGCTCAATGCCCTGGGCGCGGACGACAAGCTGGTGGTGCTGACGCAGATCACCCTGGACCGGCAGACCGAGGAATTCCTCAACCGATTCGAAGCGGCGGTGCGGCGCTGCCCCGAGGTGACGGACTGCTACCTGATGACCGGCCTGTCGGACTACATCCTCAAGATCGAGGTGAAGAACGCGGCCGATTACGAGCGCCTGCACAAGGAAGTGCTGTCGCGCCTGCCGGGGGTCGCGCGCATCCAGTCGTCGTTCGCCATCCGCACCGTGGTGAGCGGGCGCCCGGCGGGGGCGTGAGCGCGCGCGGGAGGCCGGCTACCCCGCGCGAGGCACCCGGAAGCAAAGCGCCCGCCACTGGGGCGGGCGCAAGGCATGCCGGCGCGGTGGATCAGGCCGCCTTCTGCGTCTCGCCATCCACGATGGAGACGATGTCGGCCATGATGCGGTTGAGCTCGAAATTCTTCGGCGTGTAGACCGCCGCCACCCCGAAGCCCTTGAGCTGCACCTCGTCCTCCGGCGGGATGATGCCGCCCACCACCACTGGAATGTCGGTGAGGCCCTCGGCCCGCATGCGCTCCATCACGTCGCGCACCAGCGGCACGTGGGAGCCGGAGAGGATGGACAGGCCCACCACGTGCACGCTTTCTTCCAGGGCGGCGTTCACGATCTCGGCGGGGGTCAGGCGAATGCCCTCGTAGACCACTTCCATGCCGCAGTCGCGGGCGCGCACGGCGATCTGTTCGGCACCGTTGGAATGGCCGTCGAGGCCGGGCTTGCCCACCAGGAACTTGAGCCGGCGGCCGAGCTTCTCGGACACCGCGTCCACGCCCTTGCGCACCTCCTCCAGGCCCTGGCCGTCCACCCGGGCGGCGCGGCCGACGCCGGTGGGGGCGCGGTATTCGCCGAACACCTCGCGCAGGCAGGTGCCCCATTCGCCGGTGGTGACGCCGGCCTTGGCGCAGGCGATGGACGGATCCATGATGTTGCGGCCTTCCTGGGCCGCGCTCTTCAGGTCCGCCAGCGCCGCCGCCACGGCTTTGCCGTCGCGGGCCTCGCGCCAAGCCTTCAGGCGGGCGATCTGCTCGGCCTCCACGCCCTCCGGCACGGTGAGGATGGCGCCCTCGCCGGTGGTGAGCGGCGAAGGCTCGCTCTCGGTCCAGCGGTTGACGCCCACCACCACCTGGTCGCCGCGCTCGATGGCCTCCAGGCGGCGGGTGTTGGATTCCACCAGCGCCTGCTTCATGTAGGAATTCTCGATGGCCGCGACCGCGCCGCCCATGGCGTCGATGCGGGCCAGCTCGGCGCGCGCCTGCTCCTTCAGCTCTTCCACCTTGCGGTCGATCTCGGTGGAGCCGTCGAAGATGTCGCCATATTCGAGCAGGTCGGTTTCATAGGCCACCACCTGCTGCATGCGCAGTGACCATTGCTGATCGAACGAACGCGGCAGGCCGAGCGCCTCGTTCCATGCGGGAAGCTGCACGGCGCGGGCGCGAGCCTTCTTGGAGAGGGTGACCGCCAGCATCTCCAGCAGGATGCGGTAGACGTTGTTTTCCGGCTGTTGCTCGGTAAGGCCGAGCGAGTTCACCTGCACGCCATAGCGGAACAGTTTCTGCTTGGCGTCGGTGATGCCGTAGCGGTTGACGCAGATCTCGTCCCACAGGTCCACGAACGCGCGCATCTTGCACATCTCGGTGATGAAGCGCATGCCCGCGTTGACGAAGAAGGAAATGCGGCCCACCACCTCGCCGAACACCGGCCCTTCCGCCTCGCCCGACTTTTTCACGGTGTCGAGGATGGCGATGGCGTTGGCGAGCGCGAACGCCAGCTCCTGCACCGGCGTCGCCCCGGCCTCCTGCAGGTGGTAGGAGCACACGTTCATCGGGTTCCACTTCGGCAGGTCGCCGGTGGTGAAGATGATGGTGTCCTTGGTGAGACGCATGGAGGGCGCGGGCGGGAACACATAGGTGCCGCGCGACAGGTACTCTTTGATGATGTCGTTCTGGGTGGTGCCCTGGAGCTTGGCGCGGTCGGCGCCCTGCTCGTCGGCGGTGGCGATGTAGAGCGACAAAAGCCACGCCGCGCAGGCGTTGATGGTCATCGAGGTGTTCATGTTCGCGAGCGGGATGCCCTCGAACAGGGTGCGCATGTCGCCGAGATGGGAGATGGGCACGCCCACCTTGCCGACCTCGCCGCGGGCCAGGGGATGGTCGCTGTCGTAGCCGGTCTGCGTCGGCAGGTCGAACGCGACGGACAAGCCGGTCTGGCCCTTGGCGAGATTCGAGCGGTAGAGCTTGTTGGACTCCGACGCCGTGGAATGCCCCGCATAGGTGCGGAAAAGCCAAGGTTTGTCGCGAACCACCATCCCAGATCCCCGTTGTTTGTTGCCTTTTGGTGGCGCGATTGTGCGTCGCGACGCGCGGCGCGTCGATGGGAAATTTTCCCCACTGGCGCGCCGGCTGCTGCCGCTTTGCTGGGCAAGGGGCGGATGAGGCGCCTCAGCGCTTCACCAGCGAGATGATGAACAGCAGAATCACCGCGCCGATGGTGGCGGAGATGATCTGTCCCACGAGCCCGCCCACCAGCACCACATTGCCGAAGAGGAAGCCGCCGATGAGGGCGCCGACCACGCCCACCGCCACGTTGCCGACGAAGCCGAAGCCGTAGCCGCGAAACAGCTGCCCGGCCAGGAAGCCGGCGATGGCGCCGACGATGATCATCCAAATCAAGCCCATGCCTTCACCTTTCCCAGACTGTGTCGCCGGGCGCGCGCCCGTGCGCCTACGGTTGCGGCCAAGTCCCGGGCTTGTCCAGGGTCATCTGGCGCGCGGCGCCGGGGCCGGCCGCGTGCCAGGCCCATCCCGCCCCCACCCCGGGGCGGGGGTGGATGCGTTTCACAGTTTGCGACGGGGAGAGGGCTATCGACTTGAAATTCTTCTCTGCTAGTTTGCATCGCGATACGAAGGCCAGGGACGTGGCCGAAGAGCTCGCCAGGGTCGGATAAGAGAGGACGGGACGCTATGGGCCAAACGGAAGGTGCGGCGGTGAAGGATCTCTACGAGCTCGGGGAAATCCCCCCGCTCGGGCATGTGCCCGCGAAGATGTATGCCTGGGCCATCCGCCGCGACCGGCATGGTCCTCCCGAGCAGTCGTTCCAGCTTGAGGTGGTGCCCACCTGGGAGCTCGGCGAAAACGACGTGCTGGTGTACGTGATGGCCGCCGGCGTGAACTACAACGGCATCTGGGCCGGCCTCGGCGAGCCCATCTCGGTGTTCGACGTGCACAAGGTGCCCTACCACATCGCCGGTTCCGACGCCTCGGGCATCGTCTGGGCGGTGGGCTCCAAGGTGAAGCGCTGGAAGGTGGGCGACGAGGTGGTCGTGCACTGTAACCAGGACGACGGCGACGACGAGGAGTGCAACGGCGGCGACCCGATGTTCTCCCCCACCCAGCGCATCTGGGGCTATGAGACGCCGGATGGCTCCTTCGCCCAGTTCTGCCGGGTGCAGGCGCGCCAGCTCATGCGCCGCCCCAAGCACCTCACCTGGGAGGAGAGCGCCTGCTACACCCTCACCATGGCCACCGCTTACCGCATGCTGTTCGGCCATCCGCCGCACACCGTGAAGCCGGGCGACTATGTGCTGGTGTGGGGCGCCTCGGGCGGCCTCGGCGTGTTCGGCGTGCAGCTGGCGGCGGCCTCCGGCGCGCACGTGATCGGCGTCATCTCGGACGAGACCAAGCGCGATTATGTGCTCGGCCTCGGCGCCAAGGGCGTCATCAACCGCAAGGACTTCAAGTGCTGGGGCCAGCTGCCCAAGGTCAACTCGCCCGAGTACAATGACTGGCTGAAGGAAGCCCGCAAGTTCGGCAAGGCGATCTGGGACATCACCGGCAAGCGTGACGTGGACATCGTGTTCGAGCACCCCGGCGAGAGCACCTTCCCGGTCTCCACTTTGGTGGGCAAGCGCGGCGGCATGATCGTGTTCTGTGCCGGCACCACCGGCTTCAACATCACCTTCGACGCCCGCTACGTGTGGATGCGCCAGAAGCGCATCCAGGGCTCGCACTTCGCCCACCTGAAGCAGGCCTCGGCGGCGAACGAGTTCATCGTCGACCGGCGCGTGGACCCCTGCATGTCGGAGGTGTTCCCCTGGGATCGCATTCCCGAGGCGCATACCAAGATGTGGCAGAACAAGCATGCCCCCGGCAATATGGCGGTTCTCGTGAACGCGCCCCGCGCCGGCCTGCGCACCTTCGAGGACGTGGTGGAAGCCTGCGGCGGCTGATCCGTCCCGCGTCCTGGCCCGTCATCCGGCCGCCGCGTCCCCCGGGGCGCGGCGGCCTTGTTTCAAGGCGGTGGCCGGTGACGGCGCCAACCCTTGCAATGGGGCGGCTTTTCCATTATCTGAGCGCAATACGAAGCGGTGCTCCCTCAAAGGCAGGGAACCGGACGGGTGGGACAGGGTTCGCGGGATACGCGCCCTGATCGTCGGAGGCTCCCCACCCAGGCTTTCGCTGAGCGCGCTTCGGTCCTTGCGGCCTCCAAGGCCAGAAATTCGACATAGCCCGCACCGTTCGGCCTTCGCGCCGGCCCGCCGATGGAACGTCGGCGGCCGTTCCGACGTTTTCCCGCGGGAGAACGCGGGACACCCGTTCGGTTCGGGTCTCGCAACACGAGACGCCGGCGCAATGAAGTCTGGAGCGTGAATGTCCGCCGTAGAAACCACCCGTGAAGATTTTGCCGCCCTGCTCGACGAGAGCTATGGTCGTGCCGACCTCCAGGAAGGCGCCGTCGTCAAGGGCATCGTGGTCGCCATCGAGAAGGATCTGGCGATCATCGATATCGGTCTGAAGACCGAGGGCCGCGTGGCCCTGCGTGAGTTCGCCGGCCCCGGCCGCGATGCCCCCATCAAGGTGGGTGACGAGGTCGAGGTCTATCTCGAGCGCGTCGAGAACGCCATGGGCGAGGCCGTCCTCTCGCGCGACAAGGCGCGCCGCGAGGAGAGCTGGGTCAAGCTCGAAAAGGCGTTCACCGCCAACGAGAAGGTCTTCGGCGTGATCTTCAACCAGGTGAAGGGTGGCTTCACCGTGGATCTCGACGGCGCCGTGGCGTTCCTGCCGCGCTCCCAGGTCGACATCCGCCCGATCCGCGACGTCGCTCCGCTGATGCACAATCAGCAGCCGTTCCAGATCCTCAAGATGGACCGCCGCCGCGGCAACATCGTGGTCTCCCGCCGCACCGTGCTGGAAGAGACCCGCGCCGAGCAGCGTCACGAGCTGGTGCAGAACCTCGAAGAGGGTCAGGCCATCGAGGGCGTGGTCAAGAACATCACCGATTACGGTGCGTTCGTGGACCTGGGCGGCATTGACGGCCTGCTGCACGTCACCGACATCGCCTGGCGCCGCGTGAACCACCCGACCGAAGTGCTGTCCATCGGCCAGACGGTCAAGGTGAAGATCATCAAGATCAACCACGAGACCCACCGCATCTCGCTCGGCATGAAGCAGCTCCTGGGCGATCCCTGGGAGGGCATCGAGGCTAAGTATCCGGTGGAGGCCCGTTTCAAGGGTCGCGTCACCAACATCACCGACTACGGCGCGTTCGTGGAGCTGGAGCCCGGCATCGAGGGCCTCATCCACGTCTCCGAGATGAGCTGGACCAAGAAGAACGTCCATCCCGGCAAGATCGTTTCCACCTCGCAGGAAGTGGAAGTGCAGGTGCTGGAAGTCGATTCGGCCAAGCGCCGCATCTCGCTCGGCCTCAAGCAGACCCTCCAGAACCCCTGGGAGGCCTTCGCCGAGAAGTATGCGCCCGGTTCCGTGGTCGAGGGCGAGGTCAAGAACAAGACCGAGTTCGGCCTGTTCCTGGGTCTCGACGGCGATGTGGACGGCATGGTCCACCTGTCCGACCTCGACTGGAACCGCCCCGGCGAGCAGGTCATCGACGAATACCGCAAGGGCGACGTCGTGAAGGCCGTGGTGCTCGACGTGGACGTGGACAAGGAGCGCATCTCGCTCGGCATCAAGCAGCTCGCCGGCGATCCCTTCGCCGAGGCTGGCGATGTCAAGAAGGGCTCCATCGTCACCTGCGAAGTCACCGACGTGAAGGACGGCGGCATCGAGGTGAAGCTCACCGGCACCGACCTGTCGGCCTTCATCAAGCGCTCTGAGCTTGCCCGTGACCGCAACGACCAGCGCCCCGAGCGCTTCTCGGTGGGCGACAAGCTGGATGCCCGCGTCACCCTGTTCGACCGCAAGGCGCGCAAGGTGCAGGTGTCGGTCAAGGCGCTGGAGATTGCCGAGGAGAAGGAGGCCGTGGCCGCCTACGGCTCGCAGGATTCGGGCGCTTCGCTCGGCGACATCCTGGGCGCCGCCCTCAAGCAGCGCGCGGAAGAAGCCAAGGAGGACTGAGCCCCCAGGGCTTGGTTCCGCCTCACGCGACACGGAAAGGGTCGGCCGCGCGCCGGCCCTTTTCTTTTGGGGCTGCCCGGCGCCGGGCAGCATTGCCTGCCTCGCTCATGACGGCGTACAAAAGCGGATAATCGAAGATCCAGGAGGTCGTCCCATGGTGCGCCAGTTGATCCGTCTCGGCGTCGTCGCCGCGTTCTCCCTCACCGGCATGGGCCTGGCCTTCGCCGGCGCCACCGGCAAGGACGTCCTTTCCAAGTTCAACAAGGATGGCGACAACACCCTTGAGATCGTCGAGGTGATCGACCTTGGCACCAAGGCCTTCAAGGCTCTCAACGCGGACAAGGATACCACGCTGGAGAAGGGCGAGACCAAGGGGCGCCTGACCGATGCCGACTGGGCCGCCGTCAACAAGGATGGCGACCAGACTCTTGAGCTGGACGAATGGCTGACGATCGTCCGCGGCCGTTTCAACGAAGCCGACACCAACAAGGATGGCAAGCTGACCGAGGCGGAGCTTGACGCGCCGGCCGGGCAGCAGCTGATCCTGCTGCTCGTCAAGTGATGCCGATGGCGTGATCGGGCCGGCGGGGCGCTTCGCTCTTCCCCCGCATGTGGGAGAGGGGATGAGGGTGCTGCGGCGTGGTCCGGCCATTGCCTTGCCCGTCCGTGAAGGTTCGCGGCTGCGGCGCGCGCTCGGCTCGGTGGCCGGGCGAGGTGCCGGTTCGCCATCTTCAGCGGTCGTGTCCCGGCGCTGTCCTCACACCGCGCCGGGAAGAGGGGGAGGGCGACCGAGCCGTTTGGCGCTCTCCCTTTCGGGATCAGAGGTGGAAGGGGTCGGCGGGAACCGGCCCCTTTTCTTTTGCACCCAATGTGAGACCGTCTGCCCTCAGCCTGAAAGAGTGGTGAATGCGATGCTCGACCGTTACACGAAGGCGATTCTCACCGTGATCGCCGTCGCTCTCACGGTGTCGGTGATCCAGCGTGCCGTGGCGCCGGCGGAAGCGCAGGGCCAGGCCTGCGGCACCTTGCAACATCCCTGTGTCGTCGTTCTCGCTGCACGATCAAGCGCGTATTCCGACGACTTCACGCTGTGTACCGATACTTCGTCGCCCTGCATGGTGGTGGAAAGCCGGAGCCGATAGCCTTCAGGCCGGCGGTGCCTCGTGCGGCGCAGAACCCGCCCCGCCCCGCGCGCGTCTTCGCGCCGGGCATTGCGCCTTCGGTGGCTTGCAGGACGCCAACCCGGCCGTCTTCAGCGTCCGGCCGGGTGGCGGGCGCAGCGCTTCAGTTCAGCTGCAGCAGGAAGCGGCGGTTCACCGCCTGCAGCGGCCGGGCGTTCATGGGGAAAATGGCGCGGAAGGCGTCGATGTCGGCCTGGGCGACGGTGATCGGCGTGGCGAACACGTTCCAGTCCACCACCTCCGAGCACGGCGGCGTGGTGAGCGAGCCCTCGTAGCGGTAAAGCCCGCGCGCCTGCGGCAGCAGAGCGGAAGGATCGAACGGGCCGGGCAGGGGCGCCGAGCCCTCGCTCTTCGGCGCGGCCGCGGTGACGGTGGCGAACGCCTCGTTCTTCTCTCCGGGCACCAGGAACACGCCCACCACCAGCAGTCCGCCGTCTTCGGCGGCGTGGACGAAATGCACTTCCATGGCGGTGCGCTTGCCGTTCAGGGCATGCTCGCTGGGCGCGTGGAAGTGGAACTGGCGCAGGGTGTAGCGCTTGCCGTTCAGCTCCGCGCCGCCAGCGTCGCCGGCCACGTCGAGCTGGATGGTGTGGCCGTTGTTGACCACCTTGAACGGCGCGTTTTTCCAGGACAGAGCGGGACCGGAGGCCTCGGCCCGGACGGCGCCGGTGAGGTTGATCGGCGATTGCTGAGTGCCGATCGAGCAGGCCTGGAAGTCCTTCTCCAGCGCGCCCCACTCCTCGGGACCGCCATGGCCCTCATAGCTCCAATGGGCGCCGCCGGCGCGCGCGGCCCCGGCGCAGGCCGGGCATGCCAGGAGTCCTGCCAGCAAAGAACGGCGTGTGATCATGTGTGCCCCCGGAAAGTCCTTGGGCGATGCGGCTCGCGGTTCATCCGAAAGCCTGAAGCGCCGTGCGTGAGGGGTGTCCCGCCCATCCACGGGCCGGCGTCATCCCCAGGAGAGCCCCTCTCCCGGGAATGACGCTACCATGGCGAGCACCCCGGCGCGACGGTGGGTTTCGTGTTCAGGACGACGCGCGGTCAGGACGAAGACGGCCCGCGCCCGACAGCGGCGATCAGCGCCGCGACGGTGCGGCGGGGGTCTTGCGCGCGCATCACGTCGCCCATCACCGCGATGGCGCCGGCGCCGGCCATACGGCAGGCGGCGGCGGTCGTCGTCGTGATGCCCCCCAGCGCCACCACTGGCACCGATGCCGCCGCCACGAACGCGGACAGGCCGCCAAGGCCGAGGGCTGGGCCGTGGCCAGGCTTGGAGGCCGTGAGAAACACAGGGCTGGCGGTGATGTAGTCCACATCCCCCCGGTCGACCTCCGCACCGGCTGGCCGATGCACGGAGAGGCCCACGAGCGCGCCCGCGCCGAGCAGGGCGCGCGCCCGCGCCGGGTCGGCGCCGTCTGGCAGGTGCACGCCATCGGCGCTCGCGGCGCAGGCGAGCTCCGGAGTGCCGTGCAGGGTCAGGCGGGCGCCGAATGGCGCGGCGGCGCGCCGAATCCGGGCGAACAAGGCCAGTTGCTCGGCCTCCGCCAGGTCCTTCTCGCGCAGGCTGACCCAGCGGCAGCCGCTGGCGCAGGCCGCTGCCACCACGTCCGCGAGGTCGCCGCGTCCCTGGCGGCGATCGGTGATGAGCAGCAGAGGCGGGGCCGGCAGCACGCGGCTCAGCTTCCCACCAGCCCGAATTCGGGGCTGGAGGCTTCGGCGTGCAGCTTCTTCGGGATGCGGCCAGCCAGCCGCGCCAGCCGCCCGCCCTCCACCGCCGCGCGGAAGGCGGCGGCCATGCGCACCGGGTCGTGCGCCTTTGACACGGCGGTGTTGAGCAGCACCGCCGCGCATCCCAGCTCCATGGCCAGGGCGGCGTCGGAGGCGGTGCCGAGGCCCGCGTCGAGCACCACCGGCACTGGCGAGCGCGCGCAGATCAGCTCGATCATGTGCGGATTGGCGATGCCCAGCCCCGAGCCGATCATGGAGCCGAGCGGCATCACCGTGGCCGCGCCGAGGTCCGCCAGCTTCTGGCAGGTGACGGGATCGTCATTGCAATAGGGCAGGACGACGAAGCCCCGGCTCACCAGCTCCTCTGTGGCCTTCAGCAGTTCCTCCACATTGGGATAGAGCAACTCCCGGTCGCCGATCACCTCCAGCTTCACCCAGTCGGTCTCCAGCGCCTCGCGGGCGAGCTCGGCGGTCAGCACCGCGTCTTTCGCGGTCTGGCAGCCGGCGGTATTGGGCAGGATGTGAACGCGGCCGGTGATGAGTTCGGTCAGGCTCTCCTCATAGCCGGCGAGGCTGATGCGGCGGATGGAGGCGGTCGCCATTTCCGCGCCGGAGGCGGCCAGCGCGTCGAGGAACACCTTCTGGTTCGGATACCCAGCCGTGCCCAGGAACAGGCGCGAGGCGAAGCTGCGCCCGGCGATGACGAGGGGATCGGTGCTGGTGCTCATGGGCGTTCTCGGTGTTGTGTTTGTTCTGGGTGTGGCCTTGGCGGGCCCGTCAGCCGCCCTGCTTGGCGGTGATGATCTCCACCGTGTCGCCGTCGGCCAGGGTGGTCTGCGCCCAGGCGCGGCGGGGCACCACGGCACCGTTCAGCGCCACGGCGATGCCCTTGCGCGCGGCATCGAGGCCCTTGGCGCCGATGAGGTCGGCAAGGGTGGCTGCGTCCGTCGCGGCGTCCAGCACCTCGGCGGCGCCGTTCACCGTGAGCGCCAGCGGGGCGGAGGCCATCGGGCTCACTCCGCCGCCGCGCACGGCGCGAAGCGGCCGGCGCCGAAGGGTGCGGCGATCGCATCGAGGCGGCCCTCGAGGACGAAATCCGCGATGACCGTGGCTGTCGCCGGCAGCAGCAGAATGCCATTGCGGTGGTGGCCGGTGGCATAGACGAGCCCGTCCACCTCCGGGCTGGGCCCGAGGATGGGCGCGTCGTCTCGGCTGCCGGGGCGGAAGCCGACCCATTGCTCGGCGATGGGCAGCTCCTCCAGCGCCGGCAGCGCGCGCCAGGCGTAGGTGAGAAGGGCGAGCAGGCCGCCGGCGGTCAGATCGGTATCGAAGCCCTTTTCCTCGGTGGTGGCGCCGAGGATCAGGCGGCCATCGAGGCGCGGCACGATATAGGAGTTCGGAGCCCAGATGACGTGCTGGACCAGCGGCGCGTTGGGATTCATCCGCAAGGCCAGCATCTGCCCCTTCACCGGGCGCACCGGCAGCGGCGTGGCCGGGGTGATGTCCACGCCCCGGCTCCAGGCGCCGGCGGCAAGGATCACCACGTCGGCCGGCTGGAGCGCATCGCCAACCACCACGCCGAGCGCCTTGCCGGCGCTGGTGGCGACGCGGGAAACCGGGCTGTTCTCGTGCAGCCGCGCGCCGGACCGGGCAGCGGCGGTGGCGAGGGCGGCAACCACCTTGCGGTTGTCCACCTGGTGGTCTTCGGCGCTGAGGATGGCACCCGAGATCTGGCCGGTGAGATGGGGCTCGCGGCGCCGCGCCGCGGCGGCGGTGAGCCACGCCACCGGCAGGCCGAGGGCGGTCTGGAGGGCGAACAGGTGCCGCAGCCGGGCCGCGTCATCGGCCGTGAGGCCGATGGTGAGGGTGCCCTCGGTGCGCAGGTCCACGCTGGCGCCCGATTCGGCTTCCAGCTCGGCGGCGAACTGGGGCCACAGGGCCTGGCTGGCGCGGTTCAGGGCCAGCAGTTGCTCTTCGCCCGGCTCGGCCTCGGCGCAGGCGGCCAGCATGCCGGCGGCGGCATGGCTGGCGCCGCGCCCGGCGACGCCGGCCTCATAAATATCCACCGCGCAACCGGCCCGCGCGAGGCGCCAGCCCAGGGACAGCCCCATGACGCCGGCACCGACGATGGCGACGCGTGGACGCGTTTCGCCGGCGGGAGCGGAGCCGGCGGACGGTGACGAAACAGACGACAAGCTCTCGCTCATCGGCATCTCCCTACGCTGGCATGATCCAGACAGGTTATATGGGTATGATCTCAGCCGCGTGCGCGCGGCACCCCAGGCCGTGGGCGCGTATTATCCACGTCGCGCCGTGGATCGCAAGCCGGCTTCCGTGCTTTCCGCCGGGCCGGCGTCAGGCCGGATGGCTGGCGGCGTCGTCGGCGAGGCGGCTGGTGAGCAATTCGCCGCTGCGCTCCAGCACCGGATAGGCCGCCGCCGCGACGATGTGGGCATTGATGAGCTTCAGGTCGCGGATGAGGTCGAGATGCAGCGTGCTCGCCTCCGCCAGATGCACCAGCCCGGAGCGCAGATGGTCGAAATGGGTGCGGGTGGCCAGGCTCTCGCTGGCGCGGAAGGCGGCCTTCTCCCCCGCCAGCAGGCGCGCGGCGCGCGGATCGGCGGTCAGGAACAGGGAGGCGGCGAGGCGCACGTTCTCCCCCAGGCGATTCAACAGCGTCTCCAGCTCGCGCCGGCCCTCGGGCGAGAAGGAAAGGCCGCGCTTCAGCCGCTTGGAGGCGTGCAGCAGCAGGTTGTGGTTCACCACGTCGCCCGCCTGCTCCATGTTGGTGGCGAAGGTCAGGATCTCGTCCACCCGCGCCCGGTCGGCGGCGGTCAGCTCGGCGGGATCCAGGGCGGTGAGGTAGGTTTTGATCTCGCTGTTGAGCCGGTCGAGGATGTCGTCCATCTCCTGGGTTTCCGCCAGCCGGCGGCGGTCGCCGGAGAGCAGCGCGTCGCGGGCGCCCGCCAGCATGTCGCCCACCGTGTCGGCAAGGCGCATGGCTTCGCGCGCCGCCGCCCCCACCGCGACGATGGGCGTCTCGTGGGCGCCGGGCGCCAGGTAGAGCGGGCGGCTCGGGTCGGCGGGGTCGGCACGGTCGGGATAGAGGCGCTGCAGCAGCGCCGAGAACGGGGTGAGCACCGGCAGGAAGGCCGCGGCCGTAATGAGGTTGAACAGGGTGTGGAAGTCCGCGGCCGCCCGCCCGGGGTCGCCCTGGAGCGTGACCATGAGGCGGCCGATGGGCTCGATGAAGACCAGCGCCAGCCCCACCCCCAGCGCCCGGTTGATGAGATTGCCCACCGGCAGGCGCCGCGCCGTGGGGTCGCTGCCGCCGGCCGCCTCCAGCACCGGCGCCAGGGCGCTGCCGAGGTTGGCGCCGAGAATCAGGGCGAAGGCGGCATTGGGCGGCACCACGCCCTGGCTCGCCAGCGACATCACGATCAGCACCACCGCCACCGAGGAATGCACCGCCCAGGTGAGGGCGGCGGCCAGGATCACATCAAGCACCGGCACCGTCGCCACCGCCCCCAGCAGCATGCGCAGGGAGGGCGCGTCCTCCAGCGGGCGCATCAGGTCCACCAGCTGGTGCAGCGCGAGAAGGATGAGGCCGAGGCCGATCACCGCGCGGCCGAGATCATGGGCCAGGGAGCCGCGCTGGGAGCGGAACATGAGCAGCCCCGCCAGCACCAGCGCCGGGGCCGCCGCCGCCATGTCGAACGACAGCACCTGCACGATCAGGGTGGTGCCCACATTGGCGCCCAGCATGGCGGCCAGCGCCGGCACCAGATTGACCAGCCCGGCGGCGGCGAAGCCCGACACCATGAAGGCGGTGGCGGTGCTGCTCTGGAGCAGGGCGGTGATGGCGAGCCCGGCGGTGAAGCCCTGCCAGCGATTGCGCAGCGCCCGGGCCAGAAAGGCCTTCAGCTTCGGCCCCAGCGCCTGTTCCACCGCGCTGCGCACCATGTGGGTGCCCCACAGCAGGAGGGCCGCGTAGCCGGCGAGATCGATCAGCGTGACGGAAAAGGTCATGGCCGCGCCCCTCCCTCTCGTGAAGTCGCCGGAGCCTCCGCCGGACTATGATTTGCCGGCTATTAGATTAGGCGGATTTCGCTGCAATGCAATAATCGCCTGCACGGCCAAACACCCGGTCGCGCGCCGGGCGCGCCTCCGCTGCAGGCGGCGTCGACGGGCGGAGGAGGGGAGGGGCCGGGCCGGTATCGGCCGCAGGTGAACGGGGGCCATGGCGCCCGGTTCACCCAGGGGCGGACAGGCGCGGACAGGCGCGGACAGGCGCGGCAGCACGAGACTCCGCCTTCACCGGGCGTCCAGAGCCTGCTGCGGTCCGCGGGCGCCATGCGGCGGCCGAGCGGCGGCCGTCGCGGCTATTCGGAGATGATCTTGACCTTGTCGCCGTATTTCAGCTTGGCGTTGCCGTCCAGGCCGTTCAGCACCAGGAAGCGCTCCATGTGCCGGTCCGGCACCTGCATGCGGGCGGCCAGCTTGTCGGGACTGTCGCCGAAGCCCACCGTCACGATGCGGATGCGCAGCGGCCGCACCGATTCCGCCTCGCCGGAAGAGACGCGGCGGAAGGTGGAGGCGGCGGCGCGGAAGCGCTGGTCCAGCTCCGGCGTCAGCTCGCGGGCGGCGAAGATCAGCCGGTAGACGTCCGAGCCGAAGCGGATCGCGAACATGCGGAACGACCACTGGTCGCCCCGGGCGATGGCGGTGGCGGCGGTGAAGCCATTGACCGTGAGGGTCTCCACCGTATTGACCTCGACCCCGTCGATCCAGCCGGAGGAGAGGTATTGCGCCAGGGACTGGTCGGGGGTCACGCGCACCGCGTCGAGGCGCAGCGCCTCGCGGCCCGAGCCGGTGGCGCCCAGCACCGCCTGGGAGGTGTTCTCCAGCGAGAAGCCTTCCGGCGCGGTGAAGGTGAAGCCGAGCTTGGGGTGGAAGAATTTCCGCCCGCGCACGAAGCCTTCCTTGGGGTCGTCGCCATAGACCATGCCGTCGATGGCGGACAGGTAGGCGGCGCGGTCGCGCTCGCCGGCGCCGGGCGCGGCATACTGCCGGGCGTTGGCGATGGCGATGGAGATGCGCTCGGGCGTGGCCGGGTGGGAGGACAGGAAGTCCATATCGGGCGTGGTGGAGGAGGTGCCCCCCAGCGCCGCCGAGCGCATGTCCGCCGACTTGCCCATGTCGGTGAGGAAGCGCGAGGCGCCGTAGGGGTCGAAGCCCGCGCGCGAGGCGATGCCGACGCCGATGGCGTCCGCCTCCAGCTCCTGCCCGCGGGAGAACGAGGCCAGCGTCCGCTGGCTCTTCTGCATGGCCAGCGCGCCGAGATCGGGATCGTTGACCACGTCGGAAATGACCCGGCTCACCAGCACCGCCTGTTTCACCTGATCCTCGCGGATATTGGCGTGGCGGGCGATCACATGGGCCATTTCGTGGGCCAGCACCGAGGACATTTCCGAGGTGTCGCTGGCCAGAGCCAGCAGGCCGCGGGTGACGTACAAGGAGCCGTCCGGCAGGGCGAAGGCATTCACCGCCGGGGAGTTCAGCACGGTCACGCGGTACTTGAGGTCCGGCCGCTCCGAGGCGGCGACCAGACGTTCCACCACCTGCTGGATCAGGGCCTTGAGCTCGGGGTCGTCATAGGCGCCGCCGTAGCTCGCCACCAGCCGCTCGTGCTCCCGGCGCTGGGCGGGGGTCATGTCCGCATATTCCGACGGCGCGGCGGTGCTGGCGAGGGGCACGCTCACCTGGTCCAGGGCGGCGGTGGAGCAGGCCGCCAGAAGCAAGGCCAACGGCAAGGCGAAAACGCCCGCGCGCGGCCGACGCCGCGGCGCATCCGGCCGGAGCACGTTCGCGTTTCGGGCCTCCACGCTCACCTTCGCTCCTCGCTTCCCGTTCGCTCCCCGAGCCGCTCGATGCCGGCTTGGGACTGGACCATGATTGCCGGGCCGCCCTGTTCCCGCACGACACCGCGCACACGCACCAAAGCACCGCGCAACATGGCGGGATCCTGGCCATGCCCGAGGATTGTGGCGAAATCCGAGGTTCGGACCATAACGGTGAAATCTCGCCGCCAGGTTTCTCCAAAGTTCAAATAGGTGCGATCACGGCGTACGCCAACCGCCAGGATGCGGCCTTCCGCAACGGCATGAAGACCGCGCCGACGCGCCATGTCCCGTTCGTCGCCAGCCGCGGCCACGGCCCCAGCCCGTTTCCACAGGCCCCGCCCGGCGCCGCGGGCCTCCGCCTCCACGGCCAGAAGGGCGGCGGCGCACGGGCCGTCGCCCGTCGCATAGGCGGCTCCGGCCGCCACCAGCACCGCCGCGAGGTCCACCCGCCCCTCCACCGCCGCCGTCAGGCGGGCCTGTCCAACGGTGCGCCCGTGACGATCCGTGGCGGTACCGGAGACCAGCACCGGATGCCCTTCCACCGCAGCCATGCCGGCGCGGGCGGCGGCTTCCGCCAGCCCGTCCACCGGTTCCAGGCGGGTGGGCACCACGATGTTCTCGACCACGAAGCGCCGGCCGTCGTCGAGCGTCAGGCTGCCGTCCGGCGCCACGCCGCCAATGCGCACAGGCGCCACCTGCGTGAAGGTCGGGCCGGCGCAGTCCGCCCGTGCCGGCGCGGCGTGTGCCGCCACGGGCGCCGACAGCGCCAAGGCGCCGGCGAGCGCGCCGGCGAGGGCACTTGCTACCGCTCCGGCGCGGCTGACGGTTTCGCCGCCGTTGACCGCACAGCCGGACAACGCTTTCGGATCACAGGTGGGCATACATGCAGAGTACCGCAAACGGCGGCCATCTTGAAGGCGGGGGCGGGGCGCGGGCGATCACCCTTTCTTACGCTGCGTTGCCATGCGGTTGAGGCGGCCTTCGCTCTCGGGCAAGCTGGCCTCGCCGGGGCGAGGGCTCCGGTGGGGCGAGGGCTCCGGTGGGGAGGGAGAGGCGCGCATGTCCGGTCTGGAATCCGATGCCCGATTGTCGGCGCCCGCCGTGGTGCGCAATCGCGAGCCGATCTTCGCCATCCTCAATCCGTTGCTCGGCCCCGCCGCCCGGGTGCTGGAGGTGGCGAGCGGCTCCGGCGAGCATGCGATCCACATGGCCCGCCGGCGGCCGGACGTCATCTGGCAGCCCTCCGATTCGTCCGCCGAGGCCCGGGCTTCCATTGCCGCCTGGATCGCGGCCGAGGGGCTGGCCAACGTCCGCCCGCCGCTGGCCCTGGACGCGGCCGCCGCCAACTGGCCGGTGGGGCCGGTGGACGCGATGGTCTGCATCAACATGCTGCACATCAGCCCCTGGGCGGCAACCGAGGGGCTCATGCGCGGTGCCGGCCGGCTGCTGCCGGGAGGCGGTGTGCTCTATGTCTATGGCGCCTTCCGGCGGATCGGCGCGCCGATGACGCCGGGCAACGCCGCCTTCGACGCCGACCTGCGCCGTCGCGATCCCCTCTGGGGCCTGCGGATGCTGGAGGATGTGGAGGCCTGCGCCATCCATGCCGGGCTCGATCTGGCGGAGGTGGTGTCCATGCCCGCCAACAACCTGTCCCTGGTGTTCCGCCGGCGGGGCGGCTGACCGCCGCCGTCGGGGGGGTCAGGCCAGCGCCGCCCCCAGCGCGCGGCCGACCTCGGCGATGATCGCATCGCGCCCGGCGAGCGGCAGGGGCGTGTCGGTAAGGTAGATGGCGATCACCACCGGCGCACGGTCCGGCGGCCAGGCCACGGCGATGATGCCCCGCGAGCCGTGGCCGCCGGCCCCGGAGCGGTCGGCGATGCGCCAGGACGCGGGCAGGCTCGCCCGCAGCAGCGGCGCGGCCACCGTGTTGCCTTCCAGCCAGGCGGTGAGCTGGCGGCGGGAGCCGGCCTGGAGCGTGTCGCCCAGCACCAGCCGTTCCAGGCTGCGGGCGGCGGCATCGGGCGTGGTGGTGTCCCGCGGGTCGCCGGGGGTGGCGGCGTTGAGGTCGGGTTCCCAACGGTCGAGCCGCGTTGTCGCGTCGCCGATGCGGCGCAGGAAGGCGGTGAGCCCCGGTGGTCCGCCGATGGCGGCGAGGACGAGATTGGCGGCGGTGTTGTCGCTCACGGCGGTGGCCGCCGCGCACAGGTCGCGCAGGCTCATGGCGGTGCCGGCGCGCGGCGCGGTGACCGGGGAATGGGCGACGACGGCGGCCGGCTCGATGGCGACGCGGGTGTCGAGGCTGGCCGCACCGGCATCCACCCGCGCCAGCAGGGCGGCGCAGGCGAAGGCCTTGAAGGTGCTGTTGAGGGGAAAGCGCGCATCGGCGTGGTGGGTCCAGCGGCGTCCGTTTCCGGTGTCGTGGACGGCGACGCCCAGGCGCCCGCCGGAGCGGGTTTCGATGTCGGCGAGCTGTCGCGCCATATCTCCGGCGCTGGCGGCGGGCACGCGCCAGAGGCCGGCGGCGCCGATCAGGGTGGCGGCGGTGAAACGGCGTCTGCAGAGCATATGGGGCAAGGCGCGGATCTCCCACCGCAGGCGATGGCCAGGGTGCCCGGGCCAGGGGGCCCGCCATCGGGGGCCCGGCACCGGGCGGCACGCGCGCATCTCCGGGCCGGCCGCGACCGGCCCGGAGATGCGTGACGCTCATGGTGGTGTCCCCGGCGTGACTCGAACACGCGACACCAGGTTTCATCCCACTTCGGCTTTCACCGCCGCCCGGTCGGCTCCGTGTGGCCCGCCGGCGTTCGTGGTCTGGACTATCCCTTCGCCATGGCGCGGGCGGATTGCTTCCGCCGCGCTTTAGGCGCCGCCCGTCTAGTCTCTACACCTTCCTGTCCGGCACGGGGCCGGAAGGCTTGGCTCGGGATCGGCATGGCCGCAGGGCCGAAGCTTTCCCCGACTTTGAGCGGATTCACGCCGGCCGTTTCCGCGCCGGGTGCCCAATTTTCTAGGAAACCTGTGCTCTATCCTGCTGAGCTACGGGGACCTGCCCTCCATATACCGGCGTGCCCGGCGCCGCGCCAGAGCGAATGTCTCCTCGTCCACGCTCGTGCTCGCGCGCAGTGCGGCGAAGCCGCCGAGGGTGGCCTCGGCCCATGCCTCCAGCGTGAAGCGGCGGGCGCAGGCGCGCAGCCTGGCCATGCGGTCCTCCGCCTCGCCCGTCTCCATGGCGAGGGCCTGGTCCAGGGCCCGGTCCATGTGGGCGTTGGAAAAGGGGTTCACCGGGATGGCGCCATCCAGCAGCACCGCCGCGCCGGCGAATTCGGACAGGATGAGCACCCCCCGGCCGCCCTCGCCCTGGGCGGCGCAAAATTCGCTGGCGACCAGGTTCAGCCCGTCGGCGAGCGGAGTGATGGCGGCCACATCCGCCACACGGTAGTAAGCCACCAGTTCCGGCAGCGGGATGGCGGTGGAGATCAGCGAGACCGGCTGCCATTCGAAGCTGCCGAAGGCGCCGTTGATGCGGCCCGTGAGCTCCTCGATGCGCTGCTGCACGTCCTCATAGATGCTCATGCCCCGGGTGGCGCCCACCGACACCAGCATGAAGCGCACCCGCCCGTGCAGTTCCGGCCGGCGCTTCAGCAGCCGCTCGAAGGCTTCAAGCTGCTGCACGTTGCCCTTGGTGTAATCGGTCCGCGAGACCGAAAGCACCAGCTTGGCGCCGTCGAGCCCGGCGCGCAGCGCCGCTACCTTCTCGCTGACGGCGGGGGCGGCGGCCAGTTCCTCGATGTAGCGGAAGTTCACGCCCACCGGAGTGGTGTCGATGCGCACCGTGCGCCCGTCCACGGCGAGGGCGAGGGGCGTGGACGCCTCGTTGAGCGCGGCGCCGGCGCGGGTGAGGCGCGGGTCGGTTCGTCCGTCCGCCAGGGGCCGGGCCCCGGCCAGGGCCTGGGCCACCGCCATGAAGTTCTGCGCGTAGCGCGGCACATGGAAGCCGACCGCATCGCAGGTCAGCAGGCTGTCGACGATTTCCTTGCGCCACGGCAGTACGTTGAACATGTCGGGGGCGGGAAATGGCGTGTGGTGGAAGAAGGCGACGCGGACCGAGGGCTTGAGCTGCCGCAGGTAGCCGGGCACAAGCCACAGGTTGTAGTCGTGCACCCACACCACTGCGTCGTCGGCGGCTTCCTGCGCTGCTGCCTCGGCGAAGGCCCAGTTCACAGCGCGGAAGGTGGGCCAGTCCACCGGGTCGTAATTGTAGCGTTCCTTGAAGCCGTGGAGGATGGGCCAGAAGGCCTCCTTGGAGGTCTGGTGGTAGAAGCTTCTCACCTGCTCGGCGGTGAGCGGCAAACGGCTGACGGTGTAGGTGCCGAAGCTGTCGGAAATCTCCACCACCCGCTCGAAATCCGGATTGGCGGGGTCAGCGGCCTCCTTCCAGGCCACCCAGGCGGCGTGGTCGATGCGGCCGATCAGGGCCTTGAGGGTGGGCACGATGCCGTTGGGGCTGGCGTGCTCCTTCAGCACCGTCTCGCCATTCTCCACGGCCTCCTCGTAGGGCGCGCGGTGATAGACGATGACGAGATCGGACTTCATGCGAAGGCCTCCGGGGGCTGGGGATGGAGACCGAAGGCCGAGATGGCTTCGGCGATTCCCGCCGCGCCGGCCGCGCGACAGTGGCGGACGCGCGGCAGGGCGCCGGTCTCGGCCAGAAGCGCCGGCTCGGCGCCGCCCACCACCGCGCCGCGCAGGCCGGTGCGGAACATGGCGAGGTCGTTCAGGGTGTCGCCCGCCACCAGCACGCGGTCGCGGTCCAGCGCCAGGTGATCGAGCAGGGCGAGCAGGGTGGAGCCCTTGTTCACGCCGCCTGGCAACACGTCGAGGAAGCGGCCGGCGGAGACGAGGATGTCGAGCCCGGCCGCCCGCAGCGGCGCCGTCGCGGCGGGGTCGTGGCGGGCGGGGTCGTAGTGATAGGATACGCGATGGCGGAAGGCCGTCTCCTGCAGCCGCAGGCCGGGCTGGTCGGCCAGGGTCGCGCGCACGAAGGCGGAGCGATCGCCCCATGCGGCGGCGATGGGGGCTTCCAGCTCCGCCAGCGGTATCAGGCGCGGGCCGCCGTCGGTCACCTCCATGCGGGCCACCGTGGTGCCGACATCGGCCACCACATAGTCGGGCGATGGCGCGTCCGGCGCATCCGCCACCGCGCCGGCGCACAGGGCGCGGATGAAGTCGAGGTCGCGGCCGGTGACGAAGACGAGGCCGATCTCGGCGCGGTGGCGGGCGATCCAGCGGTAGAGCCGGGCGCGGTCCTCCGGCGTGCCGCCGAGGAAGGTGCCGTCGAGGTCGGTGGCGAGCACCAGGCGCCAGCCGGCTGCAGCCGGGCGAACGGGGCAGGCGGCCGCCGCGCTCATGGCATCATCTCCTCGAATTGCCGCGCCACCGCCGCGCCCGCCGGATGGGGGAAGGCGAGGTCGAGCGCGCGCGGCTCCGCCTGGATGGGCGCGGCCCAGAACGCGGCGAACGCCTCGCCGACCGTCCGGGCGTCGGCCACCACGGCGCGCACCATCTCGCAGATGGGCATGTGAAGGCCGAGCCGGCGGGCGAGATCGGTGACGGTGATGGCGTTGTGGCGGCCTTCCACCAGCACCGGGGCGCCGTCGAACACCTCGGCATTGGCCGTGCCGGCGCCGCGCGCGAAGCCGTAGCGGAAATTGCGCGATCGCGGGCTGGAGCAGGTGAGCACCAGGTCGCCCATGCCCGACAGGCCGGTGACCGTCTCGCGCCGGCCGCCGAGGCGGACGGCCAGTTCCTTCATCTCGTCGAGGCCCCGGGTGATGAGGGCCGCCCGCGTGTTCTCGCCGAAGCCGGCCCCGGCCAGCAGGCCGCAGGCGATGGCTACGACGTTCTTCACCGCTCCGCCCACCTCCACCCCGGCCATGTCGTCGGAGACGTAGGGGCGGAAGCTGGCGTCGGTGAGGCTCGCCGCCATGCGGGCACCGGCGCGGGCCAAAGGAGGAGCGTCGGGGGTGGTGGCGCAGGCCACGGTGACGGCGGTGGGGTGGCCCGCCGCAGTCTCATGGGCGAAGCTGGGACCCGAGACCACGCCGATGACGCGCCGCGGCGCCATCGCGCGCGCCACGGCGGACATCATCAGCCCGGTGCCGGCCTCGATGCCCTTGGCGCTGACGAACAGCGGCGCGTCCGGCGCGCCCAGCGCCGCGATCCGCCCCGCCATCTCGCGCACCGTGGGCGAGGGGGTGGCGAGCAGCACGGCTTGCGCCCCCCGGAGCGCCGCCGCGAGGTCCGCCGTCGGCGCCACCCGTTCGGGAATGGCGATGTCGCCGAGGCGGGGAAGATTGCGCCGGGTGCGGGCGATCTCCGCGGCCCGCTCCGGCTCGCGCAGCCAGAGGCGCACCTCGCGGCCCGCCCGGGCGGCGACGATGGCGAGCGCCGTGCCCCAGGCGCCGCCGCCGATGACGGCAAGGGTTTCGTAGGGCTTTGGCGCCGTTGGCTCCGGGGCGGGGCGCCGGGTCGGGTGGGCCAGGGCTTCGCGGTCGGTCATGGGACCCCTCTGTGTTGCGAGGGCGTGCCGCGTCCCGCCTGAAACGGGGGGCGACGGGGCAAGAATGGGGCAAGACTTGGTGGCGGCCTTGGTGGCGGCCTTGGAGGTGAGCCTTGCCCGGCGAGGCTTCCGAAGAAGCTCATCGTTCATATGTCGATAGTGGAGCATATGTGGAAAATGGCGATTGTGTCAAATTTCCGTCTATATTTCATATTAATGTTGTTATTATTATGGATATACATATCGTATATTATATTGTGTTACATTTTATTAATAAAGTAAAATGTACATATTATTATTTATAACAATAAAAGACAATTTTATTTGCAATAAAATACTTTATACATATATCAGCTGTCGGGGGAATGTGGGTCTTTCGCGGTAGATTTATTGATGCATGCGCGCCATGGTTTAGCTTCGCCTGCGGGTGGAGAGGCTCATTGTTGGCGGAAAAGGACTGCGTCATGAGTGGCTTGGCGCAAGGGGCGATGCCGTCGCGGCTCAAGCCCCGGCGGGGCCGCCGGATCCGGTCGCGTGGCTGCGGTGAGGACTTGGTGGAAACGCGGGCGGCTTGCGTTCGATCAATGATCGCGCGTTCGCCGCACGGTGAAAATGACGGAGTTAACGTGGCGCGAGGGCCCTGTCGCATGGTGGATGACACGGCTTCATCCCGTTGGCGCGAGGTGGTCGTCGCGCCGCTCGGCCTCGCTGGTCTGCTGAGCGTGCCGGAGCGCGCGCGAGGGCTGGTGGTGTTCGCCCATGGCAGCGGGTCGAGCCGGCTGAGCCGGCGCAATATCGCGGTGGCGGAGCATCTCCAGGGCGCTGGCCTCGGCACCCTCCTGTTCGATCTGCTGCTGCCGTGGGAGGCTGGGGACGAGCGGAAGATGTTCGATCCGGTGCTGCTGTCCGAGCGGCTGGCGCAGGCGCTTGACTGGGTGGCTGGCGAGGGGGAGGCTCAGGCGCTTCCTCTCGGACTGTTCGGCGCCAGTTCGGGGGCGGCGGCGGCGCTGCTGGTCGCGGCCGGCGGCCATCGTGCGATCGGTGCCATCGTGGCGCGGGGCGGGCGGCCCGATCTGGTGCTGTCGGCGCTGGCGCATGTGCGGGCGCCGACGCTGCTGCTGGTCGGCGGCGCCGACCGGGAGGTGCTGGAGCTGAACCGGCGGGCGCTGATCCGCTTCGGCGGCCCGGTGACCCTGGAGGTTATTCCCGGCGCGCGGCACCTGTTCGGCGAGCCGGGCGCGCTCGATGCGGTGGCCCAGCGGTCCGCGGACTGGTTCATCCGCCATCTGCGCGCCGGTGGAGGGGAGAGGCGGACATGAGGCGATTTCGCGACCGCGCCGATGCCGGACGCCAGCTCGCGGCGGCGCTCGCGGGCTACGCGGCGCGCGATCCGGTGGTGCTCGCCCTGCCGCGGGGCGGCGTTCCGGTCGGCGCCGAGGTGGCGCGGGCGCTTCACGCCCCGCTGGACCTGGTGCTGGTGCGCAAGATCGGCCTGCCGGACCAGCCGGAGGTTGCCATGGGCGCGGTGGTGGAGGGCCTGGGAGCTGACCCGATCGTGGTCCGCAACACCGACATCATCGCCTTTGGCGGCGTCGATGCGGCCACCTTCGACGCGATCCGGCGGCGGGAGCTGGAGGAGATCGAGCGCCGGCGCGTCCGCTACCTCGGCGCGCGGCCACGCGTGCCCGTTGCCGGGCGGGTGGTGATCGTGGTGGACGACGGCATCGCCACCGGCGCCACGGTGACGGCAGCGCTTCGCGCCCTGCGGGCGCTGCGGCCAAAGGCGCTGGTGCTGGCGGTGCCGGTGGCGCCGGCCGAGACGCTGGCCGCGCTGCGGCGCCAGGTGGATGACCTGGTGTGCCTGCTGACGCCGCGCGCGTTCGACGCCATCGGCGCCTTTTACGACGATTTCAGCCAGTTGGACGACGAAGAGGTGGAGGACGAGCTGTTGCGCTGTCCGGTGCCGCCTCCGGGCTCGAAGCCGCGGGCGTAGAGGCCGGTGAGGCGGGCGATGGCGGTGGCGTGGCGCCGCGCCACCCGCGCCACGTCGGCGCAGTTCGGCTGCAGGCCGCAGTCCAGCCGCGCGACATTCACGGCGAACAGCTCGAACACGTAGTGATGGGCGCCGTAGCCGCGCGGCGGGCACGGGCCGCTATAGCCGGTCCGGCCGAAATCATTGACGGCGCCGCGCATGCCGTACAGCACATGGCCCTCGGTCAGCTTGCCCGTGCTGGCCGGCAAGTCGAACACGCCCCAATGGTGGAAGGTGCCGCGCGGGGCGTCGGGATCAGTGCACACCAGGGCAAAGCCCAGGGTTCCGGGAGGCGCGCCGCTCCATTGCAGCGGGGGCGACAGGTTCTCGCCGTCGCAGGCGAAGCGGCGGGGCAGGGGCTCGCCGTTGGCGAAGGCCGGGGAGGACAAACGCATGCCTGGATTCCTTCGCGGCCCTCCCGGGCGGGTTCCCCACCCTTCGCCGGCTCGCAGTATCGGTCTGCCGTGGTCTCTGCGACACGGCCAAGCGACGCGCAAGCCTCAAATCACGCCAGGGTGATGTCGCCCGCCCCTTCCGCGTCGAACCGGGTCGGCACAACCGGATGGAGGTATTAAGTGGCCGGCTGCGATGAGGCCGGGCCTCCCGCCTGGACCTCGGTCGGGACTAAACACCTAAGGCCCGCCCTCAATGTCCTCGGCGGAATAGCCGAGCAGGGACAGGCCCTCCTCAAGGTCGTCCGCGAGCAACGGGATGCCGAGCAGGTAGCTGGCCGTCCGGGCATTGTGGGCGCGGGCGGCTTCGGCGCGCAGCTCGTCCCAGCTGTTGGTCTCGCCGTCGCCGCGTCCAAGCCAGGCCAGGGTCACGAGGTCGACCTGCTCGTCCTCGTTCAAGCCATGGATGAAGCTGACGATCTCGCTTCGCACCGGGTCGTCGGCATGATCCTCCAGCACCGAGATCATGGCGTCGTCGGTGGCATTGGAGCCGGAATCGGGATCGCTCACCGCGTCCTTGACGTCGAATTGGCGGGCGAGCTGGATCAGGAAGCTTACTTTTTCGATGGGAATCGACAGGTCAGGTGCCTCGGCCATGGTGCCTCTCCCTGTGGGGACGCGACGGGCGGCCCCGCTTCGGTGTTATTATACGAACCATCTCGGCTTCGACCTGCCGTGCGCCGCGCGGCAAACGCCCGCAACTCCAGCTGATGATCAGTTTCATCATAGCGCATTTTCATGCCGCGGGCGCGTGGTGCGCGGGGGACGGCGCGGGGCCCTCGTCCGTCAGCCTGACCTCGGCGTGGGCGAGACGGCGGAACAGGTTGCGTCGGCGCACCAGGGGCCACCATTCATAGAGGAAGATTTCCAGCGGCCGCGAATTGGCCACCCAGCCGAGAATCACCAGGCTTTCCACCACGAAGCTGCCGAAGGTGCCGCTGCCGAGCGCGCCCGCCGCGGCCCGTGCCAGGAACAGGCACACGGCGAGCACGGCGAGCCCGATGACCAGCATGCGCTCGCCAATGCGGAACAATTCCTTCAGCTCGCGGGACACGGCATCGGAGCGGGCCTGGAAGAAGGTGCGGATGGCTTCGCCCGCGCCCAGCGCCTCGGGGCGGCCGGCTTCGCCGGGCGGCAGGTGGATGAGGATGCGGATGGGCAGGTGGGCGGGCAGTTCGCGGGCCCAGCCGACAATGAAGTCTTCCGCTTCGGCATCCAGGTCGCGTTCCCGGAATGGGAACGGGTCGAGCATGTTGAAGAGCTGCAGGATCCGCTCAAGGCGAATTTCAATGACGTCGCCGGGCGCGCCCACCGCTGCCTGTCCTCCACCGTCCCCGGCACCGCGCTTTCCCAATGCCGATCCGCCCCATGCCGATCTGCTCTCAATGCCGATCTGCGCCGGTCAGGGAGCGGCCCCGTGGCGCTACGAAGCCGGGTCGTTCCGGCGCCGTGCCGCCCGCCCCGTGGCGGCTGCACGCCGACCGCATTGCCCGTCCATCCAGATCACCTCAGGGCATGCGGGAGGGAATGGTGAGGACGTCGCCGTCCACGACGAATCGACCGTAGCCTTGATGGTGGATGGTCTTCGGCGCCTTCTGGGCGGGGTCGCGCCACGCCTTCACCACTTCCAGGATGAACAGGTTATGACTCTTGGCAAGACGGGTGTTGACCACCTTGCACTCAAGGTTGGCGAAGCATTCTCCGATCAGCGGCGCTTCCACCTTCTCGCCCGGCAGCGCGGTGAGCCCGAAGCTGGCGAACTTGTCCGTGTCTGCTCCGGAGCAATTGCCGATGCCGACCACCTTGCGCGCCAGCTCCACCGCCGGCACGGCAATCACGCATTGTCGGGTCGCCTTCAGGGCGGCGTGGCTGAAATCGGCGACGCTGACCACGCAGGCCACGAGGGGCGGGGTGAACTCCACCATCATGTGCCAGGACAGGGTCATGATGTTGTGCCGGGCCCGGCGGCTGGTGGTCAGCAAGACCACCGGCCCCGGTTCCAGCACCTGATAAACCTCGCCGAGCGCGAGGTCCTTCACGGCCGATGGCGCGCGCGAACGCGCACCAGACGCGGCTGCGGCGCCTGAACCTCGCTCCAACGCAGAACCATGACGGCCGTGGACGCGAGCAGCGCGAGCGAAACCAGGGACAACATGAAGCGCCTCCCCCCTTGGGTCTCCAAACCCGATGCGGCGCGGGCCGGAACCCTGCGTCGGCAAACAGCATGAAACTCCCGGATGCTTTCCGGGTCCTTGCTCAGGATCAAGTGGAGACGTCGGCTCGTTGGCGAAAGGACCTCACAATATCTTGAGCGGCTCGTGCCCGGCCGGAGCCTGGTGGCCGGCTACGGCTGGAGGCGGCCGAGCACGTGGCCGAGATCGCGCAGTCCCTGCGCCGGCGGCGAGGGGGCGCGTGGCGGGCTGGGCCTGGAGCCTCGGCCGGCCGCGCGCGCTTCGCTCGGCGACAGGCCGAACTCGGCCCGGAACGCGCGGCTGAAGCCGGAATGATCGAGAAAGCCCAGCCGCTCGGCGATCTGCGCCACGGTGTCGCGATCCTCGGGGTCGCTCAGGCGGGCGAAGGCGGCCAGCAGCCGCTGGCGCTGGATGTAGCGGGAGACGCCGCCCAGCTCCTCGAACAGCCGGTACAGGCGCGAGCGGGAGACGCCAAGGGCCCGGCACAGGGCTTCCGGCGACAGGGCCGGCGAGGACAGGTCGCGGCGGATGAGGCGCCGGGCCCGTTCGCGCAGGGTATGGGCGATCAGGTCGCCGGCGCCGGCCGCCGCATCCGACCGGGGGGCGATGCAGGCCGCCACCAGCGCCTGGGTGGCGGCGGCAAGCTGGGGCAGGTCTTCGGCCCGGGTCCGCGCCAGGTGACGGTGCAGGCTCGAAAGGTGCTCGGCCAGGATGCCGGCCAGTCCCTGTGCGGGCAGGTCGGTGGGCGCTTGGTCGAAGGTTGCGGCCAGATGGGGGAACAGGTCGCGCGGCAGGAACAGGCTCAGCACGCGGTCGTCGGCACCGGCCCCCTGGAATGGCGAGGCGAGCGAGCGCAGGCCCAGGCTCGCCGCCTGCGGGGCGCCTGGGCCGCCGGGGGGCGGGCACAGCACCAGGCACCAGTGGTCCAGCGCCGGGCGTCGCCAGTGGCGCCAGGCCCGGACATGGCCCGCGCCCGGCATGGTGGCGCAGGTGAGGGCCATGCTGCCCAGGTCCCACACCTCCTGCTCGGCTGCGAACGCGCCATCCGGGCTGGCGACGAGGCTCAGGTCCACCGTGGGTGCGATGAAGTCGCGCCACGCGGCGAACTGGTCGGCGGCAGCCAGGGTCCGGGTGGTGAACCGGTACGGCGCCAGCAGCAGGCTGGAGGCGGGCCCGGCGTCGGGCCTGTCAGGGGGGGATGAGGCAGGAGCGGTCATCGTCTCTCGCGGTCATCGTCTCTCGGGTGGGTCCGCCGGGCCGTTGCCAGCCGCCGGAACAGGCGCCATCCGGGCGCGGGAGGGGCGGGGCGCCCGCCCGCGCCCTGCCCCGCCGATGTTGAGCCTGAATATGGTATGAACGTGGCTGTGCACCCACACCTTTCGTCGACCTCGGCACGGCCGGCGGACCGGGGACGGACGGGGGGCGGACAAGGGGCGGAGGGGTCTTGCCGGAGGGGTCTTGCCGGACGGGTTCCGATTGGGACGCCCGGCACAGCTCCGATACGCTGTGCTCATGGCAGGCCCCGGGGCTTGCACCTAAAATCGCCGCCGTGGTTCCGCGCAGCGGGCGCGGGATCGCGTTCCCCACCCCGGGGCCTCGGCCGGGCGCACCGGGGGGCGTTGGTGTCGCCAGGGTCCTGGCCGGAGGCCTCGAGGCCGATCGGTCGCCGCCCCGGCGCGGGCCGTGGCTGGCCGAGACCCCGCATTGATCGATCAGGAGTGTTGCCGATGTTGTCTCGCCGCGGAGTGTTTCGTCTCCTTCTGGCCGCCGGTGCGTCCGCCGTGGCCGCCGCGCCCCAGGCCGAGGCGCAGCAGTGGCAGCCGCCGAACCAGCGCTCCATGGGGCCGCCCATCAACCAGCCGCCGCCGCCGCGCAGCCAGCATCGGCCCGGGCCGCGCCCCGGTTATACCTGGGTGCCGGGCTACTGGGCCTGGAGCAGCCGCCACCGCCGCCATGTGTGGAACGAGGGCTATTGGATCCGCAACCGCTCCGGCTACCGTTTCGTCGGGCCGCAGTGGGTCATGCGGCGCGGCGAGTGGGTGTTCATCCCCGGCCGCTGGGTGCGCTGAGCGGCGTCCCGCGGGCGCGCAGCGTGGCGCGCCCGGGCGCAAGCGGGCTGGCCGCCGTCGCCGGCGTTGCGCGTGCGTCGCCGGTCACGATCGTGGCCGGGCGGTGTGCGCTGCGCCGGCTTCGAGAGGGCGGCGGTTCACAGCGCGCCGGCGCGCTGGCCCGGGAGGGGGCCCCGGTGCACCGGGGCCGGGGGTCAGCGGGCGGTCATGCCGGCGCGGAAGACCTGGATCGGCGCCGTGACCACCGCGCCCACCGCCCCGCCGACCGCATCCACCGCACCGGCCGGGCCGCTCACCCCTTCGGAAATGTCCTGGCCGGCCATCAGCCGGTCGCCGATGAGGCGGACCATGTCCGGCTGGGTGGCGAACTTGGTGTGGTTCAGCGCATCGCCGCCCTGCAGCGCGGTCAGGTCGAGCACGGTGATGCCGTTGGCCTGTTCCAGCCGGGCGGCGTAGCTGGGATCGGTAAGGTCGAGAGCGCCGACCCGCTGCACGTCGCCGGCGATGGCGCGCGACAGGCTGAGGGCATGGTCGTTGCGCGACACGAAAATGGTCATCGCCGGCCGCTTCGGGCCCATCTCCTGAACCTGGCGCTCGAACACGTCGATGTCGAGGTCGGGGGAGGCCAGGATCACGTTGGAGATCTTGGGCGGAATGCGGCCGTTCTGCAGGGCGAGCTGGCGCAGCGCCTCCACCGTCAGCCACGCGCCCATGGAATGGGCCAGCACCACCACCTCGTCCACATGCGGGCTCCTGGCGGCGGCGGCGAGCACATAGGCGAGGTCCGAGCGCGAGAAATTGGTGCTCTCGCGATCATAGACATAGCCGGTGATCTGCCCGCGCGAGGGCCAGGAGAACAGCACCGGCACCAGGTTGGGCTGGCTGTCGTTCACGAACTGGGCGAAGCGGAACACGGACGAATCGAACGGCGTGTTGAAGCCGTGCACGAACACCAGCACCCGCCGCTTGTTGCCCGGCAGCTTCTGGAACCAGGGCAGCACCTGGCTGCGCGCCAGCGGGTCGAGCCGGGTGACCACGAACTCGCGCTCGGGATTGCCCGGCACCTGGGACGGCCACTGGATGGAGCCGGGCTCGCGGTTCGGCGGAATGTTCACCACGATGTTGGCGAAGGAGAGGCTGTCGCCGCGCTCCCCGCTGAACACCTGCCCCGGCACCTCGGACGGGGCGCGGGTGGTCGCCACCAGCATGTCCACCTTGCTGCCGATCTCCGGGCCGACGGTGACCGGAAGCAGCACGCCGTCGGGCCGCGCGCAGCCGGACAGGGACAGCGGGACGGCGCAGGCGGCGACGAGCGCCAGAACCTGCCCGGCGCGGAAGATGAGCTTGCCGGTGCGGCGTTCCATGCGTGCGGCGCGTCCTTCGGGTTCGGTCGGTTCTTCTCATAGAGGATCGCGGGGGCGATGAGAATGATGTCGCGCCGGAATAGTGTACCGTATCCTATGCGTGGCCGAAGGGCCGCGCCGGGGCGCCGGAGCCGGACATGGCGGGCGGCGAAGGCCGGCGTGTCGCGGCCTCGCCACTGCCCCGCGGCTCTGCTATTGCGGCGCAGCACGGCGCGGAAGGCGATTTGTCGATGAGTGGAACGGCGAACGAGATCCATCTTCATCTCAGCGATGTGAAGAATTTCTTTCAGGTTCCCGAAATCGACCCCTTCGAGGGTGACGATCTCGACATTTCCGGTATCGATCAATTGATGGATGCTTTGAAGGCGCAGGCGGATTGGAAGAAAAAAAGCCTGCGCGCCATCGTCCACCTGCCCGAGGCGGATGCGGCGGACGCGCGCATCGCCAACATGCCGCGCTACCTGGAGCGGTATTGCGACAAGCAGATCCAGTACAGCCGCCGCAAGATCACCGAGCTGCGGCTGGAAGGGCGCCACGCCCTGCGCATGGGCGCCCTGTTCCTGTTCCTCTGCCTTGGCCTGTCCGCCGTCACCGAGACGCTGGTCGGTTCGGAAAGCTTGGTGGGACAGGTGCTGGTGGAGGGCTTCATCATCGCCGGGTGGGTGGGGCTGTGGCATCCGCTGGAGCTGCTGCTCTACGCCTGGTGGCCCTATGCCCAGGACGTGCGGCTCTATGAAAAGCTCAAGTCCATGCGGCTGGAATTCGTGTTCGATCATAAAGTGGCGTAAGGCCGGCGGCCTCAGCCGCGGGGAAGGGGTGGACGATGCCGGTGATGATGGGTCTCATGGCGGCCGTGGTGGTGGGCGCGGCGCTGGCGGTGGGCGACAGCCTGTTCGCGCCGGTGGCGTTCGCGCTGTTCGTCATCGCGGTGGTGTGGCCGCTGCAGAAGGCCTTGCAGGCGCGCCTGCCCAAGCTCATCGCGGTGCTCGCCACGCTGTGCATCACCCTGGCGGTGGTGGGGGCGGTCACCTCGGTGGTGGCCTGGGGCTTCAGCCATGTGGGCCAGTGGGTGTTCCAGAACGCCCCCCGCTTCCAGGCCCTGTATGGCCAGCTCGGGGATTGGCTGGAAGGGCACGGCTTCGTGCTGGCCGGCGTGATCGCCGAGCATTTCAACGTGCGCTGGCTGCTGCGCCTGTTCCAGGATGTGTCCGGACGGCTGCAGGGACTGGCGAGCTTCCTGGTCTTCACCTTCGTCTATGTGCTGCTGGGGCTGCTGGAGGTGGATGCGCTGACAAGCCAGCTCAAGGCGCTGGCGCGGCGCGAAAAGGGCGGCTTCACCGGGGCCTTCCTGCTGGCGGCGGGGGCCGACACCGCCCGCAAGCTGCAGAAATACATGGCGGTGCGCACCCTCATGAGCATTGCCACCGGCGCGGTGGTGTGGCTGTTCACCCTCACCGCGGGGCTGGAGCTGGCCCTGGCCTGGGGCGCCATGGCCTTTGCCTTCAACTACATTCCGTTCATCGGCCCGTTCATGGCCACCCTGCTGCCGACCCTGTTCGCCCTGGCGCAGTTCGAATCCTGGGAAATGGCGCTGTTCGTGTTCGTCTGCCTCAACCTCATCCAGTTCCTGTCGGGCAGCTATATCGAGCCGCGCATCGCCGGCAAGGCGACGGCGGTGTCGCCGTTCCTGGTGCTGTTCGCGGTGTTCTTCTGGGCCTTCCTGTGGGGGGTGCCGGGGGCGTTCATCGGCGTGCCGATCCTCATCACCGCCGTCACCTTGTGCGCGCACCACCCGGCCACCCGGGCGGTGGCGCAGGTGCTCTCCGGCGTGCCAGCCGACGAGGAGCCGGCAGCCTGAGGGCGCGCCGGGCGCCGCCGCCTCCCGCTCACGGGCGCGGAGGCGGCAGGCCGGCGTCGAGCCGTTCCAGCAGATAGTCGAAGAACGGGTTGGAGGACATGCGCACCAGCATGTTCACATTGACGATCAGCGCGCCCGTTTCCCCGCGCGCGGCGACGTCCCCGAGGCGCACGCCGAAGCTGTCGTTCGGGTCCGGCGTCAGGCCGTAGAGCCCGTCGGTGAGCGGGAACGGCAGCGCCACATGGGACAGCGAATAGACATCCGGCGGATAGGCCAGCGCCAGCGGCCGCGCCGTTTCGCTGCTCGCGCCGGCCGCCGTCACGCGGGCCTCCACCTGGTCCGAGGCCGGGTCGACATTGGTGACGACCGAGGTGCGGAAGCGGCGCGGGGCGGGCGGCAGCAGGCGCGCCAGGGCGGTATCGGCGCTGGCATTCAGCAACTGTTCGAAGTGGGTGTTGCGGTTGATGTCGAACAGCACCAGCTCGCTGCCGTTGTCGTCGAGATGGGCATGCAGCGCCTCGATCACGGCGCGGGTGCTGACGGTGTGATCCAGCACCGACTGGAAGGTGAGCACGGGGGCAAGGCCGGCCAGCCGTCCGCTGCGCAGGTGGCGGTTGATGTTGGCCTGGAGCGCGCGTGTGAGCTGGAACGACTGGCCCGCCGCCTGCACCGGAAACGAGTTGTACTTGAAGGGGTTGAACTCGGGGATGAGGGATAGCCAGGCGGCGTTGGCGAAGGCCGGGAACAGGGCGGGCCAGCCGGCGACGCCGGCGAAGCGGGCGAATTCCGTCACCCCGACCATGGGCGACAGAAGCACGATCTTGGCCGGCGCCACCAGCGCCGGGTCGTCGAGGGCGTCGAGGGCGTGCATCAGGGCCAGCGCGCCGCCGTTGGAATAGCCAATGAGGTGGATCGGCTTGTCGGGGCCGGCGCGGCGGCGGGCCTCGCGCATGGCGAGGCGGGTGGCGGCGATCCAGTCCTGGTGATCGGCGGCGGTCAGCGCTCCTGGCACGGTGCCATGTCCGGGCAGGCGGATGGCGATGGCCACGAAGCCACGCGCCGCGTAGCGCCGGGCCAGATGCCGCAGGCTGTAGGGGGAATCGGTGAGCCCGTGCAGGAACACGGCTGCGCCCAGGGTCTCGCCTTCCGGCTCCAGCACGAAGGTGCGGTTGAAGTCCTGCGCGAAGTGGCCGGGATAGATCGGGCTGTCGGCGAAATAACGGTTGAAGCGCTGGCGGTCGCGCGGCGGCAGCTTGTCCGTCACCTCGGTCCGCACGGTGGCGAACAGCGCATCCTCGGCGGCGCGGTAGGCGGCAAGGTCGGCCGTGGCCATCTCGGCCCGGCTCATCTCATGGGGCACGAAGGTGTGCCAGGGCTCCAGCGGCGGGCCGCGCCAGGCGTCCACCGCCCGCACTGCGAACACCGTGGCCAGCACGATGAGGAGGGCGGCGGCGGCCCGCCGGGCCCAGCGCCAGAGCCAGCCGATCATCCTCATGCCCGTTCTCTCCCCTCGCCGCCGGCGGCCGTCCGCGGCGCCGGCCGCTCTATAGCCGGCGAAACGGGGCTTCACCACGGCCGGGCAGCCAGCTTGCCCCGCGGAACGCCTGTCCCTGGGCACCCGACGCGGTCCTCACCCCTGGGGTTTGGGACCGGCGGAACAGGCGCGGGACGCCCGGCTCATCCGCCTGAAGCGGGAACGGGGCAATAATCGCCGGAGGATGCAACTGGAAGGAGGGGCTGGATGATCAGGACCAGCGGGAAGGTCGATCTCGGTTTTCTGGACGCGGTGACCCTGGATGCCGTGATTCTCGAACAGATCTTCCTGTCGCAGGGCGCGCGCGAGGACGGCGCGGCCGAGCGCCTGCGCCGCCGTCGGATGCTGCGGCGCCTGCTGCGCCGGCCGGCGGCGCGCATCGCCAGCCGCCGGCTGCGGCGCAAGCGGCTTCTGGACCAGCTCGGCCGGCAGGTGCCGGGGGCGGAAACGCGGCCGGCGCAGCAGCAGCGGCGGACCGAGCTGGGGCAGGCCCTGCGCCAGGCCGGGCGTTTCGTGCGCCCCGCCCGCGCGAGCGCGCCGCCACCGCAGCGCCGCGCGGCCCGCTGGTCCGCCGCCGGGCGTGGCGCGCGCGCCGGGCGGGGGTGACACCATCGGCCCGATCTTCGACCAGTGCCAGCTGGGTCCGATCAAGCGCCGCGTGGCCTTGGGTCTGATCCCCCGCCGCGGGCTGCGGGCCGCCAACGGCTGGGCGCGGTGCCGCGCGGCGCCGCCTGCCGCCGCCGCCGGGGTCAAAGGGTGATGACGGCGGCCTCCGGCCCCAGCGCCCGCGTCGCGCACTCCGCCACATGGACGTGGTGGGTGAAGACGATGACCTGGGTGACGGCGCCCAGCTCCGCCAGCAGCCTCAGCCCGGTTTCGGTGCGCGCCTCGTCGAAGCTCACGAACAGGTCGTCGGCGAAGAACGGCAGCGGCGTCGCGCGGCGCGCGTGCTCCTCGATGGCGGCCACCCGCAGGGCCAGGAACAGCTGGTCGGCGGTGCCCTCCGACAGGGCATCGACGCCATGCAGGCGGCCGTCGCGGGCCGCCGCGAGGCGCGGCGGGTCCTGGTCGTAGTCGATGGCGATGCCGCTCCAGCGCCCGCCGGTGAGCGTGGCGAAGGCACCCGCGGCGCGGGTCACGATGGGGCTCTGGTGCGCCTCCCGGTAGCGTTCGATGGCGAAGGACAAAAGCCGCGCGCCCACATGGTCGCGGGTGAAGCGGGCCATGGCGGCGTCGATGTCGGCGATGGCGTCCTGCGCCTCCTGGGCGGCGGTGGCGGCGCCGGTCCGGCGGGTCAGGGCCTCCTGCTCCCGGCGGGCCTCGGTGTCGCGCTCGATGGCGCCGTCGCGGGCGGCGCGGGCGGCGACGTGGGCGGTGGCCGTTTCGTCCGCGTGGCGGGCAAGGGCCTCGTCGTCGCGCCCGGCGATGGCGGCGCGGATGTCCTCCACCGCCTGCGCGCCCCGCAGGTCGTCGAGCCGGGCGCGGGCGGCGGCGAGGAGCGTGGCGCCCTGGGCCGCCTGTTCCAGCCGGTCCAGCCGTTGCGGCAGGTGTGCGGGGTCGTCGACGCCGGCGCGGGTTAGCACTTCGGCCAACGCGGCCTGCGACCGTTCCAGGGCGGCGGCGGCAGCCGCCGCGGTGGCTGCTCGCTCGGCCAGGGCGGCGTCGGCGGCGTCGGCGCGGGCATGGGCCTGGCGAGCGCTGTCCAGTCGCGCGCGCAGGGCGCGGACCGTGGCCGGCAGGCCATCGGCGGCGGCGACCTGGAGCGCCCCTCGGGTCGGGTCCCGGGTCGTGTTCTGGGCGGGCGTGCCTCGGGCCGTATCCTGGAGCCGCCGCAGCAGCCGTTCCACGCCGGCGGCGAAGCGCTGCTCGTCCTGCTCGATGCCGGCGATGCGCCGCTCGGCGGTCGTGAGCTGCTCGTGGAGGGTGGCGGCCTCGTGCCACAAGGTCAGGGCAGCCCGGGCTTCGCCCGGGGTGGCTTCGGGGCGGATGGCGAGGGCGGGAAACACCTGCTCGATCTCGGTGGCGAAGCCGGTGGCCTGGGCATCGAGGGCGTCGCGCCGGACGCCAAGGCTGGCGGCGTCCGCATCAAGGCGCGCGCGGTCGCGCGTCTGGTCGCGCTGGCGCTGGAACGCCTCCGCACGCCCGGCCACGGCGGCGCGCAGTTCCGCCATGCGGATTGGCGCGTCGCCCAGCGGCGGCAAGGCGAGGTCGGCGCGCAGGGCCTCGGCGCGGGCGCGGTCCCAGCGCACCGCCTCGGCGAGCTGGGCGGCTTCGGCCTGCTGCGCCGCCAGCACCTCGGTCTCCTGGCGCAGCGCCTCCACCTCGCGCAGCAGGGCGATGGCGCCGGCGTCCGGGGTCGGGGCCAGCCCGCTGGCGCGCCACAGATGCCGCCAGTGGTCGAGGGCGGTATCGCGCGCCGCCTCGGCGGCGGCGTGGCGGGTCGCGGCGGCGGCGTGCCGGGCGGCGAGATCGGCGAGGTCGAGCGCGGTGCGGGCGAGATCGGCGAGGCGCTGGCTTTCGCTCAGCCGCTCGTCGGCCAGCCGGTCGGCGGCGGCGAGGGCACGCTCGAAGGCCTCGGCCTGGGCGCCGTCGGTGGGCAGCGGCGGACGCTGGGCCAGCAGCACGGGCCGCAACTGCCGCCACAGCTCGTCGCGGGCCTCGCGGCTGGCGGCGATGGCCTGGGCGGTGGGCGCGGTGCCGGCGGCATCCAGCACGGCGCGGCGGGCCTGAAGCTGAGCTTCCTGCTCCGCCAGCGCCTCGCGCTGCTCGCGGGCGCGGGCGGCGCTGTCGCTGGCGCCGGCGAGGCGTGCCAGGGCGGCATCGGCCGCCGTCCGGTCCGGCAGGGGGCGGGACGCCAGATCCTCCGCCCGCCAAGGGCCGAATGGCAGCCGGGCGACGCGGGCGGCCCGGGCCTCGGCGGCGGTGGCCAGGCGGTGGGCGAGGGTGGCGGCGGCGGCGGCCCGGGTCTCGGCGCCGTCGAGGGCCTCCACCTGGCGCTGCAGCGGGGCCGGATCGGTGACCGGGGGATGGCCCTGGGCCCGCGCCTCCACCTCGCGCCGGCGGCGGGCGAGGGCCTCGGCGTCCTCCTCCAGCGCCTGGAGCCGGGCGGCATGGTCGCGGCGGCGGTCCGCCAGCGCCTCGGCCCGCTTCAGCAGCGGCGGGCTTGGCAGGCGGGCGCGCAGCGCCTCCACGTCCGCGAGCCCGAGGCCGGCGGCGATCCGCTGCAGCCCGGCGCGGGCGGCATCGGCCTCGCGCTGGCGGTTGGGCAGGCTCACCAGTTCCTTTTCCACCTGCGCCCGTTCCTCGTCGCTGCGGGTCACCTCGTCCGCCACTGCCAGGATGGCGTCGTCCACCGAGATGGCGGCGCGCAGGTGGCGGGCCTGGGTCTCGGCGAGGGTGGCCCGGGCGGCGGCCTCGGCGGCGCGGGCATGGGCGGCGAGCCGCTCGCGCGCGGTGTCGGGGAAGCGGGCCTCCACCTCCGGCAAGGGGCCGAGGGCGGCGCGGTCCGCTTCGCATTGGGCGATCAGGCGCAGCTCCTTGGCGGCGCGCAGCAGGGATTGGGCGCGGCGCGCGGCGCCGGCGGCGTCGGTCTCGGTCGCTTCGGCGTCGGCGCGGGCCCGCGCCGCGCGCTCGGCGGCGGCGCGGGCGGCCTTCACCTCGTCGCCGCGCAACTCGGTGTCCTTGAGCCGCCGGTGGGCGTCGGCATAGCGGTCGGTGGCGGCGTAGAAGGCGGCCTTGGCGTTGCGCCGGTCGGGATTGAACACCTCGGCCGCGCTCGCCTTCATGCGATCGCGCAAGGCGGCGACGCGGCTGAGGCCGGGGGCGGCGGCGATCAGCGTCTCGGCGAGGTCGCCGCCGCCGGCCAGCAGCTTGGCCCCGCCCTCGCGCAGGCGCGGCTGGTCGAGACCGAAGATGGCGCGGAACGCCGTCCGGTCGTGGGCGCCGAGGAACGGGGCCAGCACGTCGTCGGGCAGGGGGGTTTCATCTTCGGGGGTGACCAGGGTCGCCTGACGGCGCTTCAGCCGGGCGAACGACAGGGTGCGCCCGTCCGCCGCCGCGAGCGTGGCGGAGAGCCGCATGGATTTGTAATCGTGCAGGAAATTGAAGCGCGAGCGCTCGTCGATGCCGAACAGCGCGTCGCAGGCGGCCTGGAGCGCGGTGCTCTTGCCGGCCTCGTTGGCCCCGAGCACCACCACCACCCGGGCCTGCGGGTCGAAATCGAGCCGGCGGTCGGTGAAGCGGCCGTAACGGTCGAGGCCGAGACTGAGAAACCTCATGGCCGTTCCTCCGGCATCTCCCCATCGTCCCCGGCCAGATGGGCGAGCACGGCAGCCTGGGCGTCGGCGATGGCGGCGGCCAGCAGGGTGTCGGGGTCGGCCTCCTCCTGGCCGAGGGCTTTCAGTACCGGCCTTGGCGCCTTGGCGTGCAGCTCGCGCAGCCCGCGGCCGATGTCGGCGCGCACCTGCGGGTCGTCCGCCACCGCCGCCAGGATGGCCTCGAAATCGGCGAGCAGGGGCGTGGCCGCCGCCCGTGGGCCCTCGAGCCGGAGGACGATCTTCTCGATCAGCAGGGTGTCGCTGATCTCGGCGGCCAGCGCCACCATGTCCTCGTGGAGCTGGACCGGGTCGGCGCGCAGCGGCCCGGCGAGGCGGCTGCGGCCGCCGAGGGTGAGGCGCACCGCCAGCGGGCGGCCCTCGGCGCCCTCGATCGCGGCGGCGAGGGCGGCGCGGGCCTGTTCCAGCAGCGCCGCGCGGGTGTCGGCCCCGGTGAGATCGAGGGTGAGCGCCTCGAATCGGGCGGCATCCAGGGTGATGGCCTCAAGGGCTGTGATGCGCCCATCCTCCACCCGCACCAGGGTGGCGCCCTTGGGGCCGGTCTCGCGGGCGTGGCGGCCCTGGAGATTGCCGGGAAAGACGATGGCTGGGCTGTGCGCCACCACCTCGCGCTGGTGGATGTGGCCGAGCGCCCAATAATCGTAGCCGGCCCGCTCCAGGTCGGCCACCGTGCACGGAGCATAGACCTCGTGGCCCTCGCGGCCGGTGAGGGAGGTGTGGAGCACCCCGATGTTGAACAGGCCCGGCACGGCGGCCGGGTAGGTCAGGGCCATGTTCTCCGCCACATGGCGCTGGGCGAAGCCGCGCCCGTGCAGGGCGACGCCGATGTCTGGCAGGCTCACCGTCTCCACCTTCCGCACCGAGAAGTTGGTGACATTCTGCGGCAGCGGCAAGTCGCGGGTGATGACGGATTCCGCATCGTGATTGCCGCGCAGGAGGAACACGGGAATGCCCTCCCGCGCCAGCCGGCCCATCTGCCGCACGAAGAACTGGCCGGTGGAAAAATCCCTCCAGTCGCCGTCGTAGATGTCGCCGGCGATGATGAGGAACGCCACCTTTTCCGCCACGGCGACGGACACGAGGTTTTCGAGGGCCCGGCGCGAGGCGTCGGTGAAGGCCGCGGCCTCCGATCCGCGCCGCGCGAGGCCGCGCAGCGGGCTGTCGAGATGCAGGTCGGCGGCGTGTAGGAACTGGAAGGTCTGGTCTGACATCCGGGAATCGCCATGGCCGGCGCGGAACGGCGGCGCGGCAGAGTGCGTGCGTCGGGGCACGATGGCAATCGCCAGGGCCAGCCGCGCCGGGCGGCACCGTTTCCATGCGGGACCGGGGGCTTGAATTCACCCGACGGAGAGGCCACGCTCCCGCCGGCAGCAGAGGCCTTCCATGGACGCGCAGACCCTTGACGATCTGTTCAGCGCTTTCGGTCCGGTGCGGGCGCGCCGGATGTTCGGCGGCGCCGGGCTCTATGCCGATGGCCTCATGTTCGCGCTGGAAGCCGACGGACTGCTGTATCTGAAGGCAGATGCGGTGTTCGCGGCGGATCTGGCGGCGCGCGGCGCCGCACCCTTCACCTACGTGGCCAAGACCGGTCCGCGCACCATGGGCAGCTTCTGGCGGGTGCCCGATGCCGCCCTGGACGATCCCGAGGACCTCGCCGCCTTGGCGCGGCGGGCCCTGGAGGCGGCGCAGACGGCGGCGCGGGAGAAGCCGCCCAGGGCTGCGAGCGCCCGTCGCCAGCGACCCGCCCGTCCGATCCCCACCGGCACGTAACAGCCAAGGGCCGGCGCGTCAGCGGCGAACCATGAAGTCGGCGATGGCTGGGATGAGGCGGGGCGCCAGGGGCAGGTCCGGCGTGGCGTATGTGGCGAGGTTCGCCCCACGTTCCACGGGGGCCGGCTTCAGCACATGGTTCATGCCGGCCACGATCACCAGCCGCGTATCGGGCCGCGCCGCGGCCAGCCGTTCCGCATCGCCGGTGGAGATCTGCAGGTCGGTGGTGCCCTGGACGATCAGCACAGGGGCCTGGACCTTCGCCAGCTCGGCGGCGGGATCGAGCGGCAGCCAGGACATGAGGTAGGGCTGGACGCTGGGCCGATAGAGCGCGCGCAGCTCCTCCGGTACGTCCGCCACCGGCGCCTGGCGCTCCAGCGCGGCAACGATCCGCCGCGATTGCGCCCGCAGGGAGTCCGGCACCGCAGCCGCAGCCAATTGGCGGTCGATGACGGCCCCGGCCGGCTCTCCGGCGCCGGCCAGCAGGACGAGCCCCGCCACCGCGTGGCGCTGCGCCGCGCGGGTGGCGACCAGGGCGCCCTCGCTGTGACCGATGAGAAACAGGCGCCGGACCTCGGGGGACGCCGCGCCGGCCTCTGCCGCCAGCACGCCATCCAGCGTCCGCAGCCAGGACACGGCATCGTCCACATAGGTGTCGAAGCGCAGCGCTTCCTCGCGCGAGGCTGCGCCGGCACTGGCGCCGATGCCGCGCTTGTCCACCCGTAAGGTGGCGATGCCCTGCGCGGCCAGCCCGTGGGCCAGGGCTTTCAGGCTGTCGTTGCGGGCGTGGGGCAGATTGCCGTCGCGGTCCACCGGGCCGGACCCGGCCAGAATAAGCGCCGCCGCAGTCCGTTCGCCATCGGCCGGAAGGACCAGGGTGCCGTGCAGCGGGCCATTCGAAACCGTGCGTTCCGTGGTCGCCGGTGCTTGGAGGGCCGGCCCGTCCAGGGCGTGAGCAGGCGGGGCGAGGGCCATGGAAATGGCTCCTGCTGCCGCCAGCAGCGCGGTGAGGGTCGCGGGTCGCGGCTTCGCCGTGCCCGGTTGGGGCGTTCCCCGCGCATCCCGGCGACCGCCGCCGGTGGCCGGCAGGCGGTGGCCGAGGCGCACGGCAGTGCTCAGCTTGCCTTCACGCGCACCGGGCGCAGCAGGAAGGCCGGCAGGTGCGACATGTCCGCAGGCTCATTCACGGGCGTGCGCTCGCGCCGCACGGGACGGGCGTCGTCCGCCTCCTCGCGCTGCGGCCGGCGGGGCCGTTCGGCGCGCGGCTGCTCTTCGGCGCGGACCTCCTTCTCGCGACGGGGCCGCTCGGTCCGGGGCTGGTCCTCGGCGCGAGCCTCTTTCTCGCGACGGGGCCGTTCGGCGCGCGGCTGGTCCTCGCCGGGGCTGTCCTTGGCCCGCCGGGATTCGCCACGGGGTTCCTTTTCCACCCGTCGCTTGCCGCGCAGGCGGCCGTCCTCGCGGCCTTCGCGGCTTTCGCGCTTTTCCCGGGGCGGGGCTTCGCCCAGAGGCTCGCCCTGCCAGGGAATCGGATTGCCGATCAGCTTCTCGATGGCCGCGAGCGACTTGGCGTCGGAGTGGGTCACCAGGGTATAGGCGACGCCGGTGCGCCCCGCCCGGCCGGTGCGGCCGATGCGGTGGACGTAATCTTCCGCATGGTGGGGCGTGTCGTAATTGAACACGTGGCCCACCGCCGGAATGTCGAGGCCGCGCGCCGCCACGTCGGACGCCACCAGCAGCGTCGCCTCGCCGGCGCGGAACTGCTCCAGCGCCTGGGTGCGGGCGTGCTGGTCCATGTCGCCGTGCAAAGCGACGGCGTTGAAGCCGTGTTTCTGCAGCGAGCGGTGGAGCACGGCCACGTCGCGCTTGCGATTGCAGAAAATGATACCGTTCTGCAGATTGTCACACTTGCGGATGAGGTCGCGCAGCACTTCGCGCTTCTCGTAGTCCTCCCGCCCGGCGGCCACCAGAAGTTGTGACACCGTGGTGGCGGTGGACGCGGGCTTGGAGACCTCGATGCGCACCGGGTTCGACAGGAACTGGGCCACGAGGCGCTGGATCTCCGGCGGCATGGTGGCCGAGAAGAACAGCGTCTGGCGGGTGAAGGGCACGAGCTTGCACACCCGCTCGATGTCGGGGATGAAGCCCATGTCCAGCATGCGGTCGGCCTCGTCGATGACGAGAACCTCGATGCCGGACAGCAGGAGTCGGCCGCGCTCGACATGGTCCAGCAGGCGGCCGGGGGTGGCGATGAGCACGTCAACGCCGCGCAGGAGCTTGGAATCCTGGTCGCCGAACGAGACGCCGCCGATCAGCAGCGCCACGTTCAGCTTATGGTTCTTGCCGTAGCGGACGAAATTCTCTTCGACCTGGGCGGCAAGCTCGCGCGTCGGCTCAAGGATCAGGGTGCGGGGCATGCGTGCCCGGGCGCGGCCCTGCTCGAGGAGCGTCAGCATGGGAAGGGTGAAGGCCGCAGTCTTGCCAGTGCCCGTCTGGGCAATACCGAGCACATCTCGGCGCGCCAGCACATGGGGAATGGCCTGGGCCTGAATAGGTGTGGGCTCAGTGTAGCCCGTTTCGGCGACAGCCGCGAGGACCTTCTCGCTCAGGCCGAGTTCGGAAAATGACATTGCATCTTTTGGATGCGGCGGCGCGCCGCTGATCGAACGTCCCGTGCCGTACGGGCTCAGACGAGTGGTCGTCGGTCGGCGCGCTTGGATTCGACATAACTCGGACGACGATTAGCAACATATGAAAAACCAGCGTCATGTCAATGTATACGTCAGCCTTACGTTTGGGGTGAGCGGTCGGCGGCGGGTGAAGCTCTGACCCTGGGGCATATTGACCTGAGGGTCGCGGCGGGGGAGGGGTAGCGCCGAACCTGTCGTATGCGTCGAGTCTCCCCCATGCCGTTCCTGCTCGTTCTCGGCCTCGCCACCTTCGCGAGCACGTTTTCCATGCGTGCCGTGGATCCGATGCTCAACATCCTGGCGGCGGACCTCAAGGTGACGGTGCAGGAGGTGGCGATGCTGGCCAGCGCCTTCACCTTTCCCTATGCCACCATGCAGCTCGTGTTCGGCCCCATCGGCGATGCCGTGGGCAAGGTGCGGCTGGTGCGCTTCAACCTGGCGCTGCTCACGGCTGGCCTTTGCGCCTCGGCGCTGGCGGAGAGCCATGAGATGCTGCTGGTGGCGCGGGTGCTGTCCGGGGCGTTCGCCGGCGGCATCATTCCGGTGGTGCTGGCCATGGTGGGCGACCGCGTCAGCTTCGACCAGCGCCCGCTGGCGCTCAGCCGCATCCTGCTGGCGCTGGTGCTGGGCCAGCTCATCGGCTCGGCGGCGTCCGGCTTCATCGCCGCCTGGGTGGGGTGGCGCGAGGTGTTCTGGACCGCGAGTGTCATCGCCGGGGCGGCGGCGCTGACCTCCTTTGTCGGCATCCGCGAGCTCAAGGCCAGCGAGCCGCTCTCGTTCGGCGCCTCCATCGCCCGTTACGGGCTGGTGCTGCGCAACCCCCTGTCCATCAAGGTCTATGCGGTGGTGGCCATCGAGGGCGCCTTCTCCTTCGGCGTGTTCCCCATGGTGGCGCCGCTGATGGTGGCGCACGGGCTCGGCGACGCGGTGGAGGCGGGCCTGGTGCTCGCCGCCTTCGCCATCGGCGGGGCCTTCTACAGCCTGGCGGTGCCGCGGCTGGTGCGGCTGCTGGGACTGGGCGGGATGATGGGGGCGGGGGCGGTCAGCCTCGGCCTGCTGTTCATCGCCGCCGTGCTGATCCCGAAGCTCGCGGTGGTGGCAGTGCTGTTCGCCCTTGGCGGCTTCTGCTTCTACATGCTGCACAATGTGTTGCAGATCCTGGCCACGGAGCTGGCGCCGGCGGCGCGGGGCTCGGCGGTGGCGCTGTTCGCCTCCTTCTTCTTCGTCGGGCAGGCGCTGGGGGCGGTGGCCATGTCCCAGATGGCGGCGGTGGTGGGGGTGGAGCCGGTGTTTCTCTTCGCCGGCGCAGCGCTGATCGCGCTCGCCTATCCGGCCTGGCGGCTGGCGCCCCGCCCCGCCGATGCCGGCCACGGCTGACTCCGGCGTGAGGCCGCCCCGGCCTCAGATGTCGAGCAGTTCCTCGTCGGCGAAGGCGGCGTGCTCGGAGATGAAGGCGAAGCGCGCCTCCGGCTTGTTGCCCATGAGGCGCTCGACGATGTCGATGGTGGCGGCCCGCTCCACGTCCTCGATCCGCACCCGCTGAAGGGTGCGGGTCTTGCGGTCCATGGTCGTTTCCTTGAGCTGGGCCGGCATCATCTCGCCCAGGCCCTTGAAGCGGCCGACCTCCACCTTGCCCTTGCCGGAAAACTCCTTCTTCAGCAGCTTTTCCTTGTGGGCGTCGTCGCGCGCATAGAGGGTCTTGGCGCCCTGGGTGATGCGGTAGAGCGGCGGCACCGCGAGGTAAAGGTGCCCGTCCTCGATCAGCCGGGGCATCTGGCGGAAGAAATAGGTGACGAGGAGCGAGGCGATGTGGGCCCCGTCCACGTCGGCATCGGTCATGATGATGACCTTCTCGTACCGCAGGTCACCTTCGCGATAGCTCGATCCGCTGCCGCACCCAAGGGCCAGGGCGAGGTCGGAAATCTGCTGGTTCGAGGCCAGCTTGTCGCGGCCGGCGTTGGCCACGTTCAGGATCTTGCCGCGCAGGGGCAACACCGCCTGGGTCTTGCGGTCGCGAGCCTGCTTGGCGGAGCCGCCGGCCGAGTCGCCCTCGACGATGAAGAGCTCCGAGCCCGCCGCCTCGGTGTTGGAGCAGTCCGCCAGCTTGCCGGGCAGGCGCAGCTTGCGCACGGCGGTCTTGCGGGAGATTTCCCGCTCCTGCTTGCGCCGCAACCGATCCTCGGCGCGGTCGATGACATGCTCCAGCAGCCGGCTGGCCTGGTTTGGATTGGCCGCCAGCCAGTGGTCGAACGGGTCGCGCAGCGCGCTTTCGACGATGCGGGCGGCCTCCGTGGTGGCGAGGCGATCCTTGGTCTGGCCCTGGAATTCCGGCTCGCGCACGAACACGGAGAGCATGGCGGCGCAGCCGGTGGCCACGTCGTCGCCGGTGATGACGGCGCCGCGCTTGCCCTGGCCGGAGCGCTCGGCATGGTCCTTCAGGCCCTTGAGCAGCACCGCCCGGAGGCCGTTCTCATGGGTGCCGCCGTCGGGGGTCGGGATGGTGTTGCAATAGGAGGAAATGCCGCCGTCCCCGTCGGCCACCCAGGCCACCGCCCATTCGACCGAGCCGTGGCCGCCGGCCTTCTGGATGCGGCCGGAGAAGATGTCCGGGTGCACCAGGGTCTGGCCTTCGAGATCGGCCGCCAGATAGTCCTTGAGGCCGCCGGGGAAGCGGAACACGGTCTTCTCCGGCACCCCCTCCACGCCCTTCAGCAGGTCCGGGTCGCACGACCAGCGGATTTCCACCCCGCCGTGGAGATAGGCCTTGGAGCGGGCCATGCGGAACACCCGGGCCGGCTCGAACCGGGCGGCGGGGCCGAAGATCTCGGGGTCGGGATGGAAACGCACCTTGGTGCCGCGCCGGTTGGTGATGCGCCCCACCTTCTGCACCGGCCCCTGGGGCACGCCCCGGGCAAAGCTCTGGCGGTAGAGGGTCTGGTCCCGCGCCACCTCGACCTCCAGGTGGTCGGACAGCGCATTCACCACCGAGACGCCGACGCCATGCAGGCCGCCCGAGGTCTCGTACACCTTGCTGTCGAACTTGCCGCCGGCGTGCAGGGTGGTCATGATGACCTCCAGCGCCGATTTGCCGGGAAACTTGGGGTGGTCCTCCACCGGAATGCCGCGGCCGTTGTCGATCACCGTCAGGTAGCCGTCGGCGGCGAGCTGCACCTCGATGAATGAGGCATGCCCGGCCACCGCCTCGTCCATGGAATTGTCCACCACCTCCGCGAACAGGTGGTGCAGCGCCTTGGCATCGGTGCCGCCGATGTACATGCCGGGCCGCCGCCGCACCGGCTCCAGCCCCTCCAGCACTTCGATGTGGGCGGCGGTATAATCGGAATCCATGGCGGGCACGGCAGCCGCCTTCGCCCGACCGGCCGGCTTGGACGCGGACCGGGGACGGGAGGCGGAGCCGAAGAGATCGTCGGTGTCGGACATGAAGGGTCGATAGCAGAGGGCGTAGACCTGCGCACGCGAATCGTGCGGCGGGACCGGAGGGTGACATCCACTGTGCCAGACTCGATGGCGGGATGGAACAAAAGAGAAACATTTTTGGCCGACCCTCGCTCGTCGCTGGCAGCGCCCCGCCGGGGTTTCGGCTAGGATCGCCGCGAAGCGGCATCCATCAGCCGCGCCGGGCGCCGACCTCATGGACCAGTCGACCTCATGGACCAGTCGACCTCATGGACCAGTTGATCTTCCGCCTTGCCGTCTCCCTCGCCGTCGGCCTGCTGGTGGGGGTGGAGCGCGGCTGGCGCGAGCGCGGGGAGGCCGAGGGCCGGCGCACCGCCGGCATCCGGACCTATGCGCTGATCGGCCTGCTGGGCGGGGTCAGCGCCGCCCTGGCGCAGGCGCTGGAGAGCCCGGCGGTGCTGATCGTGGCCGGATTGTCCGCCGGCGGCCTGTTCGCCGCGTTCAAGTACCGGGAGATGGCGCACGACGGAGACTACAGCGTCACCAGCATCATCGCCGCGCTGCTGGTGTTCGCTCTGGGGGCGCTGGCGGTGGTGGGCGACACGTCGGTGGCGGCCGCCGCAGCCATCGCCGTCACGGCCCTGCTGGCGGCCCGCGAGATGCTGCATGCGCTGCTGCGGCACCTGACCTGGCCCGAGCTGCGCTCGGCGCTGCTGCTGCTGGGCATGACCGTCATCGTCCTGCCGCTGCTGCCGGATCATGCCATCGATCCGTTCGACAGCATCAATCCGCGCCAGATCTGGCTGTTCATGGTGCTCACCGCCACCATTTCGTTCGCCGGCTATGTGGCGGTGAAGGTCGTGGGGCCGCAGAAGGGCGTTCTCTTCTCCGCTCTCGGCGGGGCGATGGTGTCGTCCACGGCGGTGGCCATCGCCTTCGCGCGGCGGGCCTCGGCCGGCGAGCCCGCGGGGCGGCTGGCCGGCGGCGCGGCGCTGGCGGCCATGGTCTCGGTGCTGCGGGTGCTGGTCATCTGCGCCGTGGTGCGGCCGGAGCTGCTGGCATCGCTGGGGCCGGCGGCGGTGGCGGCCGCGGCGGGCTTCGGCATCGTCGGCGCGCTGCTCATGCGCCGCGGTGCCGGCGAGCCGGGGGGGAGCAGCCCGGGCAACCCCATCGACATCGGGCCGCTGGCGGCGTTCGCGGCGCTGTTCGGCACGGTGTCGGCCATTTCCGGCATTCTGCTGAAGCTGGTGGGACCGGGCAGCCTTTATGTGGTGAGCGCGGTGGCGGGGCTGGTGGATGTGGATGTGCCGTCGCTGAACGCCAGTCGCCTCGCCGGCAACGGTCTGTCCTATGAGAGCGCGGCCGTGTGCATCCTGATCGCCTTGGGCATGAACGGAGTGGGGCGCATCGTGTTCGCGGCCGCCGGCGGCACTGCGGCCTTCACGCTCCGCTTCGCCCTGGCCACAGCGGTTGCGGCGGGCGCGGCGCTCGCCGTGGTGCTGGCCCTGCGGGTGATGTAACGACACGCGGTGCCTCGACGACGCCTTCGTGCTCTGGCTTCATGCGCCGGTGACTCCCGCCCTGACGAATCGTCCCTTCCTCAATGTCGCCTCCTCCGCCACCGGCCGTGCCTGGCGGGAGCGGCTCGACCCGCGCGGCGCCCAGACCGCCCTGGCCATGGCCCAGCGCTATGGCATCAGCGAGTTGCTGGCCCGGGTGCTGGCCGGCCGCGGCGTGGCCCTGGAGGAGGTCGAGACCTATCTCGACCCCGCCATCCGCACCCTTCTGCCTGACCCCGATACCCTCACCGACATGGCCCCGGCGGTGGCGCGGCTGGCCCATGCGGTGATGCAGGGGGAAAAGGTGGCGGTGTTCGGCGACTATGACGTGGATGGCGCCTGTTCCACCGCGCTGCTGGTGGGGGTGCTGCGGGCGGCCGGGCTCGATCCCCTGTTTCATATTCCAGACCGCATCTTCGAAGGCTATGGCCCCAACGTGCCCGCCATCGAGGCGCTGGCCGCCGAGGGCGTGCGCCTGCTGGTGACCGTGGATTGCGGCACCACCTCCGCCGAGCCCCTGGCCGCCGCCCGGCGCCTGGGCCTCGACGTGGTGGTGATCGACCACCACCAGGCCAGCGAGGCGCTGCCGCCGGCGGTGGCCATCGTCAATCCCAACCGGGAGGACGATTTGTCGGGCCTCGGCCATGTGTGCGCGGCGGGCTTGACCTTCATCACCGCCGTCGGCCTCGTGCGGGCGCTGCGGCAGGGCGGGCATTTCGGCGCCGCCCGGCCGGCCCCTGACCTGTTGGAGGCGCTCGATCTCGTGGCCCTGGCCACGGTGGCCGACGTGGTGCCGCTGAAGGGGCTCAACCGGGCGTTTGTCACCAAGGGGCTCATCACCTTGCGCCGGCGCGGCCGGCTCGGCCTCACCGCGCTGATGGACGTGGCGCGGCTGGACGGGCCGCCACGGCCCTATCACCTGGGCTTCATCCTGGGGCCCCGCATCAATGCCGGCGGGCGCATCGGCGATGCCGCGCTGGGCACGCGCCTGCTGCTGACCCAGGACCCCATGGAAGCCAAGACCATCGCCGCCGAGCTCGATCGCCTCAACACCGAGCGCCAGACGGTGGAGCGGGCCATTGTCGCCGCCGCCGAGGCCGAGGCCCAGGCGGCGCTGGGCCTGCATGACGAGGGGCCGGTGGTGGTGGTGAGCGGCGAGGGCTGGCACCCCGGCGTGGTGGGGCTGGTGGCCTCGCGGCTGAAGGAGCGGTTCCAGCGCCCGGCCTTCGCCATCGCCCTGGCGGGCGACACCGGCACCGGCTCCGGCCGCTCGGTGCCGGGGGTGGACCTTGGCCGCGCGGTGCGCGAGGCGGTGGACACGGGCTTGCTGGTGAAGGGCGGCGGCCATGCCATGGCGGCCGGCCTCACGGTGGCGCGCGCCCGGCTCGGCGAGCTGCGCGCCCATCTGGAAACGCGGCTCGCCGCCGATGTGGAGCGCGCCCGCGCCGAGGGCGCCCTGACCCTGGATGGCGCCCTGACCGCCGCCGCGGCGACCCCGGCGCTGGCGGAAACCATTGCCCGGGCCGGACCGTTCGGCGCCGGCAATGCCGAGCCGATGTTCGCTTTCCCCAACCACAAATTGTCTTATGTGGAGAGCTTCGGCGCCGGCCATGTGCGGGCGCGGCTGCTCTCCGGCGATGGAACCAGCCTCAGGGCGGTGGCCTTCCGGGTGGCGGAGGAGCCGCTGGGCCGGGCGCTGCTGGCCGCGCGCGGGCGACCGGTGCACGTGGCCGGTAGCCTGGAGCCGGAGACCTGGCAAGGGGAGACCCGGGTCTCACTGCGCATCAAGGACATGGCCGAGGTGGGGTGAGAGCCGGTGGTGCGCCGTGCCGCCGGAGCACGTTCATCTGCGGAATGCCGGAGATGTGTCCGGTGCGTTCGTGGTCCGAGCCGGGCCGGGCGCTTGCGACATCCGTTTGGACGGGGCGAGGACGAATGACCGTTGCGATTGCAGCCCTGCGGGCCTGCCGTTGGGGGGCGGCATGATCGCGGCGCGCCGATAATACCAAAGGCCCGTGAGCGTTGCTCACTTCGGCCGTGGGCACCGGGACGGTGACGCAGATCCTGGTGGACATGACGGCCCGGTGGCGGCCACACCCGGAAACGGACCTTCATGTCATCCGGGAATGCTTCGTCCACTTCGGCGCCAATTTCGCCGCCTTTATGGCTGGGGGTGCCCTTGCCGCCGTCCGTGACCTGTGGCTGGGCATGGGGGCCGTGCTGGTGCCGCCGCCGGTGGCCGCGGCCGAGATCTTCACCCGGCCGCCCGAGGCGCCGACCGGCTCGGGGGCGCGGCCACGCTGATCGGCGATCGTTCTGTCGCTGACGGACACCGGGCCAGCTTCGACCGCACGAGGTTCGAGCTGGACGAGGTTCGAGCCGGACCCGCGCTATTCGCGCCGGTCGGAGACCTGAATGGCGGTGCGCCCGCTCATGCGCTTGCGCCGCGTCGGCGCGTCCGTGCCGGGCTTCGCCGCTGGAGCGGGCGGGGCGGGCGCCTCCTCGGCCTTCGGCTTGGGGGGACGCTTGGATGTCTTCTTGGTCGGCGCCGCGCTCATGCTGGCGCTGCCGTCCGCCAGGGCCAGCACGTGCCGCACGCGCAGGGGCGGAGTGCTGAGACCCGTGGCATGGGGGTCGAAGCGGGTGACGAGGGCCTTGACCTTGGCGGGGGGCACGCCGTCCAGGGCATCCTCGAACACGGAGGGACCGACCAGGGCGCGGATGGCAACGAGGTCATCCAGGGCGAGCCCGTCATCGGCGAGGCGCGCTGCGACGATCTTGTGCACGAACCCGCGCACGGCTTCCGGCGCCACGTTGAAAAGCGCGGGATGGGCCAAGATCTGATGAAGCACCTGAAAGAAATCAACGTCCTCAATCATTGAGGCGTCTCCACGTCTCGTCCATGAGGTCTCGCACCAGTTGAATTCCGTTTCCCCATTTTTGCACGAAAGTCGGCTGTGCAGAATACTGTTCCGGGTCCATGGCGCGCTCGATGGCTGCCTGACTGTGCATAACGAGGTCGAACAGGGTGAACACGGCATCCGGTTCCCCAGCCTCTTCCTTCATCTCCGCAAGCACCTGCTTGTGCTGGGTCTTGCGCGGGTCCACCCGGGTGGCGAGCACCGCGGGCCGGCGCTTGGGCTTCGGCAACGCCGAGGGCTTGGTCTGGAGGTCGCCCCAGATCGAGGTCTGAAAGATGTCGAAGCCGAGGGTGGACAGAAAGTCGGGAATGGTGGGCACGATCACGAGGTCGGACAGGCGAATGGCCACCTCCGTGAAGGCGGAGATGCCCGGTGCGCAATCGAACAGGATCAGGTCGTAGGTGGCGCGCAACTGCGGCAGCACGTCCTGCAGCACCTTCACCGTCCGCCCTTCCAGGGCCTTCAGCCCGTATTGCTTTTCCGCAAACTCGAAGATGATCTCGCGTTCCAGCATGCGCAGGCGCGGGTGGGCGGCGATCAGGTCGATCGGTAGCGCCTGTCCGGCCTTTGTGACATTCGAGATGTTGGGCGCGATGTAGGTGGAGATGGCGGGCTTGGTGTCGCGCAGCAGGCGATCGTCCAGGAACGAGGTGATCGTCCGCCGCTTGTCGTAGAGCTCGCGCAGCGCATCATCAGGCGCGAAGCAATAGGAGACGTTCGACTGGGCATCGAGGTCCACCACGAGAACCCGCATCCCAACGGCGGCAAACCCTTCCGCCAACATGACGACCGTCGTGGTCTTGCCGACGCCGCCCTTCATGTTCGCAACCGCGATCACGCGGCCATTCCCAGCCAACATGCCACTTTGCCCCACACGGTGCCCTCGGCGCACGCTAGCGGAGGTGTGGATGAGACACAATACAACGCAATGGCGATGAGATGCGCCCCGCCCGCGGGCGGTGGCGCACGGGCGGGGCTGTAAACAGCGCAAATCCCGCATCGGGGATGCGGCGGCGGCCGCATCCCCGCTGGTTTTTCAGTACAGGCCGGTGAGCCAGTAGAAGGCGATGACGAAGAACACCGCCGCCGTCTTGATGAGGGTGATGGCGAAAATGTCGCCATAGGACTGGCGGTGGGTGAGCCCCGTCACCGCCAGCAGGGTGATGACGGCGCCGTTGTGGGGCAGGGTGTCCATGCCGCCGGAGGCCATGGAGGCGACGCGGCTCATGACTTCCAGCGGAATGCCGTAGGCGTGGGCCTGGGCGATGAACTGCTCCGACATGGCGGCCAGCGCGATGGACAGGCCGCCGGAGGCCGAGCCGGTGATGCCGGCCAGGGTCGTGACCGTGATCGCCTCGTTGATCAGCGGGTGCGGGATGGCCGAGAGCGCCGACTTGATGAGCAGGAAGCCCGGCAGCGCCGCGATCACCGCACCGAAGCCGTATTCGGTGGCGGTGTTGAGCGAGGCCAGCAGAGCGCCGCCCACCGCGTCCTTGGAGCCGCCGGAGAACTTGCCGGCGATGGTCTTGAAGGACAGGACGGTGACGGTGACGATGCCGAGCAGCAACGCCGCCTGCACCGCCCAGATGGCCGCCCAGGTGGCGGTGGGCACGCTCACGGCGGCGGCGCCTTCCACCAGGGTGGCGCTGGCGGTGGGACCGAACCAGGTGGGAATGAGGCGCGCGAAGATCAGGTTGGCGATGCCGACCACCACCAGCGGCGAGAGGGCGAGCCAGGGCGAAACCAGCGGCACGCTCTCATCCACCACCACTTCGTTGATGTGCCCGGTGCCGTAGCCCTCGCCCTTGGCCTGCGCCTGCTTGCGGCGGAACTCCAGGTAGGAGAGGCCCACCACCAGGATGAAGGCGGTGCCCACCAGGCCCAGGATGGGCGCGGCATAGGCCGTGGTCTTGAAGAAGGTGGTGGGGATGATGTTCTGGATCTGCGGGGTGCCCGGCAGGGTGTCCATGGTGAAGGAGAAGGCCCCCAGCGCCACCACCGCCGGCAGCAGGCGCTTGGGAATGCCCACCTGGCGGAACATTTCCGCGCCGAACGGATAGACCGCGAACACCACCACGAACAGCGACACGCCGCCATAGGTGAGCAGCGCACCCACCAGCACGATGGAGAGGATGGCGCGGCCCGGCCCCAGCAACTTGACGATGGCCGAGACGATGGAGCGCGAGAAGCCCGACAGCTCGATCAGCTTGCCGAATACGGCGCCGAGGAGGAACACGGGAAAGTAGAGCTTGATGAAGCCCACCATCTTTTCCATGAACAGGCCGGAAAAGACGACGGGCACCGCGCCGGGGTCGGTCAGCAGCACCGCCCCGAGCGCCGCGACCGGCGCGAACAGGATGACGCTGAAGCCCCGATAGGCCACGAACATCAGGAAGAAGAGCGCCGCAAGGCAGATGATGAAGCTCATCGGCGTTGATTCCAAAAGGAGAATGAATGGCGGGGGACGTCTGTCCCCATGCTCGTGCATGCACGGGCATGGGGAAGCTAGCCTGCCATAATCAGGGCAGCGACTCACCTTGGGCTGATATCCACCAAGATATTTGCAATTCGTTAACCATTCCGCAGCGGAATACATCGCGCGGAGAGTGTAGCTTGAAAATAAAACAACCGCCCGGGCGTCGCCGCGGGCGGTTGCGATCAACGGGATGGCCCGCCGTGCGGGGTCAGGGCATGAGGGCGATCTGGTCCAGGCCCAGGGTCTCGGGGTATCCCAGCACCAGGTTCATGTTCTGGATGGCTTGGCCGGAGGCGCCCTTCACCAGGTTGTCGAGGGTGGAGATGATGACGGCCCGCCCGGGCACCCGGTCCGCCACCACGCCGATGAACACCATGTTGGAGCCGCGCACATGGCGCGACTGCGGCACCGCGCCCAGCGGCAGCACATGCACGAAGGGTTCGCCCGCGTAGTAGCTGGCGAGGATGCCATGCAGGTCGGCGGCGCTGGCGCCGGTGGTGCGCACATAGATGGTGGCGTAGATGCCGCGGTTCATGGGCGCCAGCACCGGCACGAACATGGGGCTCACCGGCCGCCCCGCGGCCTTGGAATATTCCTGGTCCAGCTCGCCCATGTGGCGGTGGGAGCCGACCGAATAGGCGTGGATGCCCTCCGACACCTCGGAGAACAGCATCGCCTCCTTGGCCGAGCGGCCAGCCCCGGACATGCCGGTCTTGGAATCGATGACGATGGAATCGGGCTCGATGGCGCCGGCCTCCAGCAGCGGCACCACCGGCAGGATGGAGGTGGTGGTGTGGCAGCCGGGATTGGCCACAAGCCGGGCCTTGCGGATGTCGTCGCGATAGATCTCGACGAGGCCGAACACCGCCTCTTCCTGCAGCTCGGTGGCGCCATGGGCGTGGCCATACCACTGCTCGTAGGCGCCGGGATCGGTGAGGCGGAAGTCGGCGGACAGGTCCACCACCTTCACGTCCGGCGCCGCGTCGAACACCCGCTTGATCACCTGCTGGGTGGTGGCATGGGGCAGGGCGCAGAACACCAGGTCCACGGCCGAGAAATCCACCGCGTCGATGGTGACGAGGGTCGGCAGCGGAAACGGCGCGAACTGGGGGAACACGTCGGCCATGGATTGGCCGGCCTTGCGGTCGGCGGTCAGGGCGACGATCTCGACGCGGGGATGGCGCAGCAGCAGGCGCACCAGCTCGGAGCCGGTGTAACCGGAGGCGCCGAGAACCGCGATCCTTGCCTTTGCGTCCGCCATCTTCCACTCCTGCCACCGCCGGCGCCCGGAATGGGCCGGCCCTGTCGGGGCCAGGGTGTGTACACCCATCCCGTATCAGGGAAAAGACGGCGGCCGGGCCGCGCGCGCCGGGTTTATCGGCGCGCCCGGTGCTTTCATTCGCCGATGTGGAACTTGCGGAAGTCGCGGTGCTGGGTGGTGATGCGGCGCACCGTGCCGGTGGCGGCCCGCAGCACGATGGTGTCGGTCTCGATCACGTCGCGGCCGAAGCGCACCCCGCTCAGCAGCGCTCCGTCGGTGACGCCGGTGGCGGACACGAAGCAATCCCCGCGCACCATTTCTTCCAGGTGGTAGATCTTGGAGCCGTCGCGGATGCCCAGCGCCTTGGCCTGCTCGCGCTTGCGCTCGGTGTCGAGCACGAGGCGGCCCTGCATCTGGCCGCCGATGCAGCGCAGCGCCGCCGCCGCCAGCACCCCTTCCGCCGCCCCGCCCAGGCCGAGGTAGATGTCGACCCCGCTCTCCTCCGGGTTGGTGGTGTGGATGATGCCGGCCACGTCGCCGTCGGTGATGAGCTTGATGGCGGCGCCGGTCTTACGCACCGCCTCGATGAGGGGCGCGTGGCGCGGCCGGTCGAGGATGAGCGCGGTGATCTCGGAGGGCGGCACGCCCTTGGCTTCCGCCAGCGCCCGCACATTCTCCTCCGGCGCCTGCGACAGGGAGACGATGCCTTCGGGAAAGCCGGGCCCGATGGCCAGCTTTTCCATGTAGACCGGAGGCACCTTGAGCAGGGAATCGGCCTCGGCGATGGCGAGCACCGAGATCGAGCCCTCCATGTTCTTGGCGCACAGGGTGGAGCCTTCCAACGCGTCCACCGCGAGGTCCACCTTCACGCCGCCGGCGCCGAAGGTCTCGCCCACGAACAGGTGCTCGGTCTCGCCCTTCGCGCCCTCGCCGATGACGACGATGCCGCTCAGCGGCGTGCCCTGCAGCTCGCGATAGCAGGCATCCATGGCGGCGAGGTCGGCTGCCTGCTCGTCGCCGCGCCCGCGCAGGCGGGCGGCGGCAACGGCGCACCGCTCGGTGATCTGGGCCAGGTCGAGGGCGAGACGGCGGTCGAGGACCTGAGGCATTCTCTGGGACATGTTCTGAGGCATCCGAGCGGCGCAAAATGGATTTGATCGTCGGCGGCTTCGATCCGTCCCGCCGTCAGTCCTTCTCGATGCGGATGACCTGCGGCAGCGAGGCCACCACGCCGTCGCCCTCGATGGCGGCGATGGCGCGCCGCACCGCCTCCTCCGAGGTGGCGTAGGTGATGAGGATGACACGGGCGATGCCCTCGCGCGGGCTGCCAGGGCCGGCTTCGCTTTGCTGCCCGCCGGGGCGCCGCTGCACGATGGATTCGAGCGAGATGCCCTCGTCGGCCATGCGCCGGGCGATGGTGGCGGCGGTGCCGGGTTTATTCACCACCGAGAGGCGGATGTAATAGCCGCCTTCGTGGCGCTGCATGGCGGCGCGCTCGGGCTTCGGCAGGGTGTCCACGGGCAGGCCGAAGGTGAAGCCCTTCACGCCGCGCGCCACATCGGAGAGGTCGCCCACCACCGCCGAGGCGGTGGCGTCGCCGCCGGCGCCGGGGCCCACCAGGGTGAGGCTGACCGCGTCCGCGTCCACGGCCACCGCGTTGGTGACGCCGGACACCTGGGCGATGGGCCAGTGCTTGGGCACCATGGTGGGGTGCACCCGCTGTTCGATGCCGGTTTCGGTGCGCAGGGCCACGCCCAGCAGCTTCACCTTGTAGCCGAGGTCGTCGGCGGCCTCGAGGTCCTCCAGGGTGAGCTGGCGGATGCCCTCCACATAGATGGCCTCCGCGTCCACCTGGGTGCCGAACGCCAGGGAGGTGAGGATGGCCAGCTTGTGGGCGGTGTCGAAGCCGTCGATGTCGAAGGTGGGGTCGGCTTCCGCATAGCCCAGGCGCTGGGCCTCGGCGAGGCAGGTGTCGAACGAGAGCTTCTCGTTGGCCATGCGGGTGAGCATGTAGTTGCAGGTGCCGTTCAGGATGCCCGACACCCGCTCCACCGCATTGCCCGCCAGCGACTCGCGCAGGGTCTTGACGATGGGGATGCCGCCGGCGACCGCCGCCTCGAAGTGGAGGCCGGCGCCGCTGGCCTCGGCCCGGCGCGCCAGCTCGACGCCCCACTTGGCCAGAAGCGCCTTGTTGGCGGTCACCACCGGCTTGCCCAGGTCGAGCGCCGCCGCCACCGCCGCCTTCGCCGGGTCGTCGGCGCCGCCCATCAGTTCCACGAACACGTCGATGTCCGGGTCGCGCGCCAGCGCCACCGGGTCCTCGTACCAGCGCAGGGCGGACAGGTCGACGCCGCGGTCGCGGCTCCGGTCGCGGGCGGCCACCGCCACCACCGTGATGCGCCGCCCGGTGCGCGCGGCAAGATCGCCCGCGCGCCGTTCGAGCATGCGGATGACGGCGGCCCCGACGGTGCCAAGGCCGGCGAGGCCCACTTTCAAGTCGCTCATGGATCGGACCGGTTCTTTCCGAAGGAACAGGACGCCCGCGCGCGGCGGGCGTGATGTCTCAGGTGTGCGCCAAGGCCCGCGGTGTCAGCGGGCGGCGGTCAGCGGCACCACATTGTGCAGGGTGTGGCCGGCCTGGTCGAAGAAGCGGCGGATGTTGCGCGCCGCCTGGCGGATGCGCTGCTCGTTCTCCACCACCGCAATGCGCACGTACTCGTCGCCGTGCTCGCCGAAGCCCACGCCGGGGGCCACCGCCACCTCCGCCTTCTCGATGAGGAGCTTGGCGAATTCCACCGAGCCCATGTCGCGGAACGGCTCGGGAATGGGCGCCCAGGCGAACATGGAGGCCTTGGGCACCGGCACCGGGAAGCCGGCGCGGCCGAACGAATCCACCAGCGCGTCGCGGCGCTTCTTGTAGGTTTCGCGCATCTCGGCGACGCACTCCTGCGGGCCGTTGAGCGCGGCCGCCGCCGCCACCTGGATCGGCGTGTAGGCGCCGTAGTCGAGATAGGACTTCACCCGCGACAAGGCGGCGATGAGGCGCTCGTTGCCCACCGCGAAGCCCATGCGCCAGCCGGCCATGGAATAGGTCTTGGACATGGAGGTGAACTCCACCGTCACGTCCATGGCGCCCGGCACCTGCAGCACCGAGGGCGGCGGGTTGTCGTCGAAATACAGCTCCGCATAGGCGAGGTCGCTGAGGACGATCAGGTCGTTCTTCTTCGCGAACGCCACCACGTCCCGGTAGAACTCCAGGTCCGCCACGCAGGCCGTGGGATTGGAGGGATAGCACAGCACCACGGCGATGGGCTTGGGGATGGAATGGCGCACCGCCCGTTCCATGGCGTGGAAGAATTCCGGCCCCGGCTCCACCGGCACCGAGCGGATGACGCCGCCGGCCATGAGGAAGCCGAAGGCGTGGATGGGGTAGGACGGATTGGGGGTCAGGATCACGTCGCCGGGGGCGGTGATCGCCTGCGCCATGTTGGCGAAGCCTTCCTTCGAGCCGAGGGTGGCGACCACCTGCCGCTCCGGGTCCAGCTTCACGCCGAACCGGCGCTCGTAATAGCTGGCCTGCGCCCGGCGCAGGCCAGGAATGCCCTTGGAGGCGGAGTAGCGGTCGGTGCGCGGCTTGCCGATGGTCTCTTTCAGCTTCTCATAGACATGCGCCGGCGCGTCGAGGTCGGGGTTGCCCATGCCGAGGTCGATGATGTCCACCCCGGCATTGCGGGCGGCGGCCTTCACACGGTTCACTTGCTCGAACACGTAGGGCGGCAGCCGGCGAATGCGGTGGAAATCGGTGGTCATCTGATTGGCTCCAGGGTGCCGCGCGTCCTGTGTCTCCCGGCGCGGCGAACGGGTCTTTTAGCACTCTTCGGAGAATGAAAAAGCGATGATTGCGATGGTTCTGGGGCAACACCGCGATTACGGCGTCAATTGCCGGACTGGATGGCGGCCTGGACCTTGGCCTCGCGCTCCTTGGAGAGGCGCTCCAGGTCGCTTTGCAGACGGGCCCGCTGCGGCTCGGTCAGCACCTGGCGTCCGGGCCGGGCCGGCGCGCCCACCGTGGGGTAGGAATCATGGGTGACTTCCGGTACGTCCGCATGGGGCGGCACCGGCAGCGACAGCGGCCCGTCGCTGGAGCAGGCGGCGAGGCCGGTCATGGTTCCGAGGGCCACCACGGCAAGGGTGCGGCGCAGCATCGGGCGAAGCGGCGGGCGGGTCCGCCTGCGGGGGCGCATCATGGGCATGAATGCACGCGAATCCCTCGTTCTGATGGCGGCCTCCGTAGTCCCGCGAGGCTCGATCCGGGTCCGTTCGTCCGCTAATATGCGCAAATTGGGAAACGCGAAACAAGCGACGCCAAAGTCCGCACAAAAAGCGGAGCGCGATAAGGGGATGGCGGAATGTCCGCAGTCGAGGGAACGCCCAGAATCGAAAGTCCGCCCGCACATGCGCCGCCGTCCGCCGGCGCCGCCGAGGGACCGCCCGACGGGCCGGTTCAACCGCCGTCCGCCGGCGTCCACGACATTCACCCAACGGCTGCAATTCAGGGATTGAGCCTTAAGGAGCGTGCCATGACCACTTCCGCTGCCCCGTTCGCACCACCGCCGGAGCCGAGCTCCCCGGTGGCCACGCCCGCGCAGCCGGTCGAAAGCGCGCCCGCGGCCGCGCCGCCCGCGGCCGCGAAGGCAGCGCCCGGCGCCGAGGAGCCCCGGAGCCTCAATGTCGAGACCTTCGCCCACAACCTCGCCCAGCTGGTGGAGGAGAGCGGCAAGGCGGTGGCGGCCTATCTGGCGCCGCGCGAGGCCGGCAAGAAGGCCGATGACATGGCCGACGACATCGCCGACGCGCTCAAGACCGTGAGCCACGTGGCCGAATACTGGATGGCCGACCCCAAGCGCACGGTGGAAGCGCAGACCCGGCTCATGGGCGGCTACCTCTCGGTCTGGGCCAACACCATGAAGAAGCTGGCGGGCGAGGCCGTGGAGCCGGTCGCCAAGCCCGATCCCAAGGACGCCCGCTTCAAGGACGAGGGCTGGCGCGAGAGCCCCATCTTCGACGCCCTGAAGCAGGCCTATCTGGTCACTTCCAACTGGGCCGACGACATGGTGAAGGAGGCCGAGGGCCTCGATCCCCACGTTCGGCACAAGGCGGAGTTCCTGGTCAAGCAGATCTCCAATGCGGTCTCGCCGTCGAATTTCGTGCTCACCAATCCGGAGCTGATCCGCGAGACCATGTCCTCGTCCGGGGAAAACCTGGTGAAGGGCATGCGCAACCTCACCGAGGATCTGGTGGAGGGCGGCGGCTCGCTGAAGATCCGCCAGACCGACATGACCGCGTTCGAGCTGGGGCGCAATCTGGCGCTGACGCCCGGCAAGGTGATCTATGAGAATGAGCTGATGCAGCTCATCCAGTACGCGCCGACCACCGCCAGCGTGAAGAAGACGCCGGTGCTGATCGTTCCGCCGTGGATCAACAAGTTCTACATCCTCGACCTCACGCCCGAGAAGTCGCTGGTCAAGTGGCTGGTGGACCAGGGGCTGACGGTGTTCGTCATCTCCTGGGTCAATCCCGACCAGCGTCTCGCCGCCAAGGGCTTCGACGACTACATGCGCGACGGCATCATGGCCGCGCTCGACACCGTGGCCATCGCCTCCGGCGAGCGGCGCGTGCACACCATGGGCTATTGCGTGGGCGGCACCCTGCTGGCCGCGACCCTGGCCTACATGGCGGAGACCGGCGACGACCGCATCGCCTCCACCACCTTCCTCACCACCCAGATCGACTTCACCCACGCGGGCGACCTGAAGGTGTTCGTGGATGAGGCCCAGATCGAGGTCATCGAACGCAAGATGAAGGAGATGGGCTATCTGGAGGGCAGCAAGATGGCGGCGGCCTTCAACCTGCTGCGCTCCAATGACCTGATCTGGCCCTATGTGGTGAACAACTATATGAAGGGGAAGGCGCCGTTCCCGTTCGACCTGCTGTTCTGGAACGCGGATTCCACCCGCATGCCGGCGGCGAACCATTCCTACTACCTGCGCAACTGCTACCTCTCCAACAACATCGCCAAGGGCAAGGCCGAGCTCGCCGGGGTGAAGCTCGACATGCATAAGGTGTCGGTGCCGGTCTATTCGCTGGCGACGCGGGAAGACCATATCGCTCCGCCGAAGTCGGTCTATGTGGGCGCGAACCTGCTGTCGGGCCCGGTGCGCTACGTGCTGGCCGGTTCCGGCCACATCGCCGGCGTGGTCAACCCGCCGGTGCGGATGAAGTATCAATATTGGTCCGATGGTCCCATCGGTCCCGATTACGACCTGTGGCTCCAGGGGGCGCGCGAGCAGAAGGGCTCGTGGTGGCCGGACTGGCTCAACTGGTTCAGCTCCTGGCATGCCGACGAGGTGCCGGCGCGCGAGATCGGCGGCGGCCGGCTTACCCCCATCGAGGATGCGCCCGGACGTTATGTGAAGGCGCGCTCCTGACGCTTCGCGTCTGCATTTCGCGACGCCGCGCCCCCATGGGCGCGGCGTCGTCGTTTCAAAGACCGGGCCGGCGACCCGAGGTCGCGGCCGGCGCACGCGAATGCGGCGGGCCGGATGCCCTTGCGCCCGATGGCGCCTTCGCCGACACAGGAAGGCGCAGCGAGGACCCATGCCCGATCCGTCCCAAGCCCTCACTTATTCCTATCATCCCCGCCTGGGGGGCGCCGGCGTGCGGCTGACCCTCGAGGATGACGCGCTGGGCTGGCTGGTCGGTCCGCGCGAAGGCCGGCTGCGGCTGGCCGACATCGCGCGGCTGCATCTGCGCTTCCAGCCCGCCAAGTTCGCCGCCGCTACCTTCGAGCTGGAGATCCTGGGACGGGAGGGCTCGCGCCTCGTCGCCGCCTCCGCCTCCCGCACCTCGCTGACGGCGGTGCGGGACCAGGGGCCGGACTATGCCCGCTTCGTCCGCGCGCTGCATGGCGCCGTTGCCGCGGCCGGTGTGCCGGTGGCCTGCCAGGGCGGCTATGGCCGCCTGCGGTGGGGGCTGATGGTGGCGCTGGGCGCGCTGGCGGGGCTGGGGCTGCTGGCGGTGGTGGCCTTCGCTTTGGCCGAGGCGCAATGGACCACGGCCGGCCTGATCGCCCTGCTGTCGGCGCTGGTGGGCTGGCCTACGGTGGAGACGCTGGCGCGCAACCGGCCGATCCGGTACCGGCTCGACGCGCTGCCCGCGCACCTGCTACCGGCGTGAGGCGTCGGCCTCCTCCGCCTCGGCCTTGCGCAGCAGGCCGGTCGCGACATCGGCGAGGCGCGGCGCCGGCAGCGCGGCGAAGGGCAGGGGGCGGGTGACGGCGATGGCTGCCAGGCCCAGCCGGGCGGTGAGCAGGCCGTTGACCACGCCCTCGCCGAGCTTGGCGGAGAGCCGCGCCGCCAGCCCCTGGCCGATGATCTGCTGCACCAGCGTGTCGCCGGCCGCCATGCCGCCGGTGATGGCAAGGTGCCCGAGCACATGCCGCACCAGCCGCACCATGCCGAGGGCGCCGGGCCGTCCGCCGTAGAGCTGCGCCAGCCGCCGCATCAGCGAGATCGCGGTGTAGAGCACGAAGGCGAGGTCCACCAGCGCCCGGGGCGACACCGCCGTGACCACCGACACGTTCTTGGCCGCCTCCGACACCATTTGCCGGGCGCGGGCGTCGAGGGCCGCCAGCAGGGTGCGCTCGGTGAGCCGGACCAGGTCGGCGCCGTCGATAATGCCGTCCATGTGGCTCTTGAGGTCGGCGCGGGCGCGGGCGAGGCTCGGCTGCTCGGCGGTGATGCGCAGCAGGTCGCGGGCCACCGCCTCGGCCAGGGCCCGGTCGTCCCGGGCGAGGGCGTCGGCCGCCCGGCCGCGCACATGATCGAGATGGGCGAGGCGCGCCAGCCCGCCGAGCTCGCGGCCGATGAGAACCGCGCCGGTCAGCACCAGAACCACGGCGAGGCCGAGCCCCACCGCGCCGAGCACCGGCGACTGGGTGTAGAGGTCGGTGACGAGCCGGCTCAGCCCCACATAGAGCGCGAGGCTGGCGACGCCGCCGGCGGCGGTCCAGAACAATCCCCCAAGGGTCAGCCCGAGGCGGGACAGCCGGCTGCGGCGCGGCGCGGCGGCGGACGCCGGGTCCAGCGGTGGCAGCTCCGGTTCCGCCGGCTCCGGCGGCGCCAGGGTGATGTCGCTTTCGTCGAGCTTGAACACCTGCGGCCGGCGCGGGGGACGCTGCGGGCTCACGCGGTCGTCGGTCATGTGGTCTCCCTGCGGTCGCCGGGACGCAGCCCGAAATCGGCGCCGGATGGTCCAGGGGCGTTATGCCAGCCGGTCGCCCAGCAGGAATTCGAGCGCCCGGTCGAGGCGGATATGGGGAATGGGGCTCGCGTCGCCAATGCCGGCCGGCGGACGGAACTTCAGGAAGCGGAAATCGGCTTCGTCCGCATGGGCGGAGGCGAGGCCGCGAAAGCCGGTGCCCGAGGGATCGAACAGGGTGTCGGGGTCGGCCGGCAGATCGCCGGGGAACACGGCCACCTCCTCCGCGCCGTCGAACACGTGGCCGCCGGCCTGCTGGCCCGCCTCCGGCGTGCCGACGATGGCGGCCAGTTCCTCCCCGTCGCGGCGGACCCGGGCTTCGCGGGTGGCGCGGATGGCGGCCAGGGCCACCACGTCCAGGGTGGCGCCGTGCTCGTGGGCGCGCTCCCGCGCCCGCTCCACGAGGCGCGCGAGGATGGCTTCCAGCCGGTCGTGGCTGGACTGGTGCAGGTGGTCGGCCTTGGTGGCGGCGAACAGCACCTTGTCGATGCGCGGCCGGAACAGGGCGCTGGCGAGGCTGTTGCGGCCGGTGCGGAAGGCGGCCAGGATGCCGTCCAGTGCCCGTTCCAGGTCGGCGAGGGCCGCCGGCCCGGCGTTCAGCGCCGAGAGCGCGTCCACCAACACGATCTGCCGGTCCAGCCGGGCGAAATGGGTGCGGAAGAAGGGGCGCACCACGGCGCTCTTATAGGCCTCGAACCGCCGTTCCATCATGGCGCCGAGGGAGGCGGCCCTGCCGGCGCCGCTCCTTGGCCCGCCTTCGGTCGGTGGGTCGATGGGGGCGAAGGTGAGGGCCGGGGAGCCTTCGAGGTCGCCGGGCATGAGGAAGCGGCCGGGCGGCAGCAGGCTCATGGCCAGCTTCTCGGTGCGGCAGGCGGCGAGATAGGTGGTGAACAGGGCCGCCAGCTCGCGCGCATGGGCCTCCTCGGCCACGGCGTCGGCGGGGTGGGCGGCGACCGCCGCCAGATAGGGCCCCGCCACTGCGGCGCGGGCGGGGGCGCGGGCCAGGGCCAGGCTCTGGCGGGCGAAATCGGCGTAGCTCATGTCGAGCAGCGGCAGGTCGAGCAGCCATTCGCCGGGATAATCCACCAGGTCCAGGGTGAGGGTGCGCGGACCGCGCGCGCCGGCGTAGTCCACCGCGATGCGCAGCTCGCTGACCCGCGTGGTGGAGCCGGGCCAGTCCCGTGCCCGGGCCAGGGTGTCGAGATGCGCCTCGTAGGCGAAGCGTGGCACCGCGTCGTCGGGCTGGGGCTGCAGCGTCGCGCGGGCGATGCGCCCCGACTGCATGGCGCTGAACACCGGCAGCCGCCCGCCGTGCATGAGCGCGTGCACCAGGGCCGTGGTGAAGATGGTCTTGCCCGCCCGCGACAGCCCGGTCACGCCCAGCCGCAGGGTGGGATGAGCGAGGCCCTCCACCCGGTCGGCCAGGGTGAGCAGCGCGATGCGCGTGTCCTCGATGGCGCGGGTGAGGCCGAACATGGCGGTCAGGCGGCTCCCGCGAGGTCGCGCGGCACGACGAAGCGGTCGAGCCGCCCGCTGCCGGGGGTTGCCGCGCACCAGTCGTCCACCGGCAGGTCGATGACCGCCAGCGCGCCGGTGGGGAACTTCTCCGACAGGCGCTCAAGGTCGGGCGCGGACCCGCCGGCGACCAGGGTGCTGGCGAGGTCCTCCATGCCGGGGTTGTGGCCGATCAGCATGAGGGTGTGGATCTGCCGGGGCTGCTCGCGCACCACCGCCAGCAGGCGGGCGGCGCTGGCGTCATAGAGGCGGGGCTCGCTGGCCATGGTCGGCACCGGCGGCATCTTGCCCGACACCAGCTCCCACGTTTCCCGGGTGCGCCGGGCCGGCGAGACCAGCACCCGGTCGGCGCCGAGCCCCTGCTGGGCGATGTAAGCGCCGATGCGTGGCGCCGCGCTGCGGCCCCGGGGCGCCAGCGGGCGTTCCTGGTCGACCACTCCATCGGGCCAGTCAGACTTGGCGTGACGCAGCAAAATGAGACGGCGCATTTCAAAACCGATAGCTGAAAATCGCTCCACTTATGCCGGGCCTGATGCTGCGCCGCAACCCGCGGCCGGCGGGCGGAGGCGTGATTAGGCGGGGCCGATGGTAGCACATGGCCGCGCGACGGGATTCCGCAACGGCGGAAACGCTTTTTCAAAGCTGCTGGTGGAGAATTGAGGCAGACTTTCGCATGCGACCGTCCATGGCGCCCGGACCCGGATCGCGGGGGGCCATGGATGCGCAAGCCGTCGCCCGCTGATCCCGCTGTCGCCGACCGCGAGGTGCCATGACGAGACCGTTGCCGCCACCCGCTCCCGCGCCGTTGCCTGGACGACGGCCCGCCCTCATCGCCACCCGTGATTGCGATGTCTGCATCGTCGGCGCCGACGCCGCCGGCCTCCTCCTTGCCTGCGACCTGGCGGCGCGGGGGAGCGATGTGGTGCTGATCCCGCTGCCGGGCGACGACATCACCCTGGAGATCGATTCGGCGCTGGCGCCGGGCTTCCGCCTGTCCGCCCCGGACCTGCTCGGCCGCGTCGGCCGGGCCGATGCCGGCGAGCTGCTCGCCTTGTCGGCCGAGGCGGCGCGGCGCGGCGTGCTGCTGGCGCAGGAGGCGGGCGTGGCCCTCGGGCCGAGGGGGCGGCTCATGGTCGCCCGGCCCCATGCGGCCGCCCAGCTTGCCGCCGAGCAGGAGGCGCTGGCCCGTCTCGCGCCCGACACCAGCCTCCTGCTGCCCGCCGCCGACATCCGCGAGCTGCTGGGCACGGATGCCTTCGTCCTGGCGCTTGGGCGGGTGCCGGCGCACCGGGTGGACGCGGCGGCCTTTCGCGACGTGCTCGCCGCGGCGGCGGCCGAGGGCGGGCTCACCCTGCTGCCGCCGGCCCCGGACCTGGAGGCCGACGTGCGCGGGCTGCGTAAGTACCTCACGACGCCGGACCTGAAGGTGCGCGCCTATCAGGTCGTCTTCAGCGGCGGCATTGCCCTGCGCCGGCTGGTGCCGGAACTGGCGCCGAGCCTCGTGCCGATGCCGTGGGTGAGCGGCCGCTTCCATGTGCCCGGGGCCGGCGCAGCCTATGCGGGCCTGGTGGAGGAGGCGGGGACCACCGGCCGGCGCTGGTCTTGGGACGCGGATCATCTGTCCATCGCCGCCGAAACCGCCACCTGGGTGCGTGGCCGCGCCGCCGCGACCCGGGTTCTGCGCCGCCACGCCGCCGCCTGCGGCCACCCGGCCGGCGCGAGCGGAGAGGCCGCGCGCGCCGTGATGCTGGCCTCCACCCGCCGGGCGATGCCCTTGGTCCAGGAGGGCGAGAAGGGGGTCTGGTATTGTGCCACCATCGGGGGTGAGGAGCTCGCCCATGCCGTGCTCGGCGCCGAGCTGATCGGCCGCGCCATCACCGATCGGGACGACCGCATCCGTCTGCTGCGGCCCTTCGGCCTGGAGCCGGCGGGCACGCGGCCGGTGTCGCGCCTCGCCCGCATGGGGGGCTACTGGCGCTGCCGTCTTGCCGAGACCCTGTGGCCCGGGCCGGAGGCGGCTGACCCTGCGGGCGACGGCGCCGCGGCGCAGGCCGCTGCCGGGCCCCTGCCGCCCCCGCGCACAGGACATCTCGCGCCGGTGCGCGGCGGCGCCTCGGCGGCGGTGGCGTTCTCGCGCCGGGCGGCGCTGGCGGCCGGCCGGCTGGCGTTCGGGGCCGCGCGGCGGCCATCGGCGGACTGAGCCGACGGTAAAAATGCGCTCAGCGTAAGTTTTCCATGAACGGGTGGCGGCCATGGCCACGGCCCGGCGGCGCGGGCTGGCGCCGCGCCAATGGCGCGAAGCGCTTGGCTCGCCTTCGCCGGGAAACAATGCGAGACTGCGCGGCGTGCGGCGCAGCAGAAACGAGGCGTGCGCGGCGGGCTGGCGGAGGAGAGGGGAGGGGGTACCCTAAGGTGAAATTTACGGACAGCCGGTAGCGTCCCCTGCAAGAGCCGGTTATCTCCCCTGGATACGGCACTGCGAAATCCCGCCGATGCCGGCTGGGCGACCGTTTCTAGACTTTCGAGTGGACATGGCGAGACCGGCGAGACTTCCTCAGACCACAGGCCTGCGCGCGCTGACCCTGGCTGCCGCGGTGGCCGCGCTCGGCGTGGCGCCGGCGCGGGCGGAGGACGCCGGCTTCTTCGACCCCATCCTCAATTTCTTCAATCCGAATCGCGAGGCCGAGAAGACCCCCGCCATCGACGCCGTGCCCTATACGGTCGACATCGAGGTGGTGAGCGGCGACACCGCCATCCGTGACGCCATCAAGGAGGCCTCGAACCTCGAGAGCCTGAAGGCGCGCCCGCCCTCCGGCGCCGCCGGCCTGGTGCGCCGGGTGATGGGCGACCGCGAGCGCATCATCGCCGCGCTCTATGCCAACGGCTATTACGGCGGCACCATGGAGATCACCGTCTCCGGCAACCGCCTCGACACCGCCAACATCTTCGACATCGTGGAGGCGAGCCGCGCCCGCGGGCCGGTGCCGGTCAAGATCGTGGTGGACCCCGGCCCGCTGTTCACCTTCGGCACGGTGCAGATCCTGGATGCCGCCACCCGCCGGCCGCTGGCGGACGCGCCCACCCAGCGCGCGCTGCGCATGGAGACCGGCCAGCCGGCGCGCGCCGACGCCATCGTCGCCGCCGAGACCTCGTTGTCGAACCACTGGCGGCAGATGGGCTATCCCTTCGCCAAGGTGGCTGACAAGCAGGTGGTGGCCGACCACGCGAGCCACCGCCTGAACGTGACCTTGCTGGTCTCCACCGGCCGCGCCGCCACGTTCGGGGATTTCACCGTGGTGGGGGCCGGCTTCCTCACCCCCGGCTTCATCGAGGACCGCATCGAGATCCGGCCGGGCGAGCCGTTCTCGCCGGAGCGGCTGGCGGCCCTGCGCCGGCGGCTCACCAAGATCGAGGCCATCGGCTCGGTGCGCATCCGCGAGGCGGACCAGCTGAAGCCCAACGGCGAACTGCCCATCACCATCGAAGTGGCGCCGCGCGACCCGCGCTATATCGGCTTTTCCGCCAAGTATTCCAATACCGATGGCTCGTCGCTGACCGGATTTTGGGGCCACCGCAACCTGTTCGGGGGGGGCGAAACCCTGCGCCTCGACGCCAGCGTGTCCTGGTTCGGCCAGAAGTCGGACGCGGTGCCGGATGCCGATCCGTTCGGCTACCGGCTGGCGGCCAGCTTCACCAAGCCGGGCATCATCACCGCCCAGGACGACCTGCTGGCGGAAGTGGCGGTGCTGCGCGAGGTGACCAACGCCTATGTCCGGGAGGGCTTTACCGCCGTCACCGGCATCCGCCGCCGCTTCAGCGAGCAGTTCTCCGCCCAGGTGGGCCTCGATTTCGAGAACTCCACGGTGCAGGACGCCGACAGCAAGGGCGATTACTTCATCTTCGGCGTTCCGGTGAATTTCAATTTCGACAATACGGATTCGCCGCTGGATGCCTCCCGCGGTATCCGCGCGGCGGCCACCATCGAGCCGTTCGCCTATCTCGGCGAGAGCGGAGCGGGCCCGGTGATGGCCAAGGGGTCGCTGTCGGCCTACCACGCCTTCGACGACGAAAAGCGCTACATCATTGCCGGTCGGGTGGCGGCCGGCGGCTACATCGGCGCCGACCTCTACGACGTGCCGGCGCAGCGGCGCTTCTATGTCGGCGGTGGCGGCTCCCTGCGCGGCTACGACTATCAGTCGGTCAGCCCGCGCAACGCCTACGGCGTCATCATCGGCGGCCTCAGCTTCTTCGAGGCGTCGGCGGAATTCCGCGTGCGCGTCACCGACACCATCGGCATCGTGCCGTTCTTCGACATGGGCTCGGCGTTCGCGACCGAATATCCCGATTTCAGCGGCATGAAATACTCCGCCGGCATCGGCCTGCGCTACTACACGGCCATCGGCCCGCTGCGGCTCGACCTGGCCATTCCGCTCAATCCGGGACCCGACGACGGCTCGTACGGCGTCTATGTCAGCTTGGGGCAGGCGTTCTGATGGCGGCGCGCGGCATCTCCTCTCTCGTCCTGCGGGGCATCGGCTACACCCTCGCTGGTGTGCTGCTGGTGCTGGTGGCGCTGTTCGCGGCGCTGCAGACCGGACCCGGCAAGGGCGCGCTGGCCCGCATCGCCTCGTCGCTGGCGTCGGTGTCGGGGCTCACGGTGTCGATCTCCGACATTGGCGGCGGCGTGCCGTGGAACATGAGCATCGGCCGGATCGCCGTCGCCGACGCCAAGGGGCCGGTGGCGGAGGTGGAGGCGCTGCGCCTGTCCTGGCATCCGCTCGCGCTGCTCTCCGGCGTGGTCGATGTGGAGGCGGTTGAGGCCAAGCGGATCGCCGTGGAGCGGCTGCCGGAACTGCCACCGTCTGAGCCGGCGCCCGCCAGCAGCGGCGGCGCATCGTTCATGATGCCGGTGCGGCTCGGCCGGCTGGCGGTGGACGACATTGCCATCGGCGCACCGGTGCTGGGGCATGCGGCGCAACTCTCGCTGGTCGCCTCGGCTGACCTGATGGCCGCGGGCAAGGGCCTGGCGGCGGATTTCGCGCTGGATCGCAAGGACGCGCCCGGCACGGTGAAGGGCCGGGTCCACTACACCCCCGACACTCGCATGCTGGATGTGGACATTGCCGCCAGCGAGCCGGCGGGGGGCCTTGCCGCCCGCGCCGCGGGCATGGACGGCCTGCCGCCCCTGGACGCGCGGGTGAGCGGCAAAGGCCCCATCGACGCCTGGGACGGGACATTCTCGCTCGCGGCCGGCACCGTGGCGCAGCTCAGCGGAGCCGCCGGGGTGCGCGCGGTGGGCGGCGGCCATCGCCTCACCCTTGCCGTCGACGCCGATGTGTCGCGGCTGCTGCCCAAGCCGGTGGCGCCCCTGTTCGAGCAGCGCACCGAGGTCGCGGCGACCGTTCTCTTGGAAGAAGCACGGCCGCTGGATGTGGAAAACCTGAGTGTGCGGGCGGTGGGCTTCGGCTTTGCCGCCAAGGGCAAGGTGGACCCGGCTGGCACCGGCTCGGACCTTGCCTTCAGCGCGGTGGCGGGCGAGCCGGAGCGCTTCGCCGCCCTGGCGCCGGGAGTCGCCTGGAAATCCGTGAAGCTGGAGGGCAGCCTGAAGGGCGCCCTCGCCACCCCCGCCGTGTCCGCCCGCCTCGATGGGGCTGGCCTGTCCGGCGCCGGCTATGGCGCCGGCACCGTGGTGGCGGAGGTGAAGACCGCGCCGGACGGCGGCGATCTCACCGTGGCCCTGACGGCCAACGCCTCCGGCCTGACCGCCGCCGATGCCAAGGTGCGGAGCGCGCTCGGCGACACCGCCCAGGTGACAGCCACCGCCGTGAAGCCCGCCACGGGCGACCCCCGGCTGACCGGCTTCTCGGCCCGCCTCGCCGCCCTGTCCGCCCGCTTCGCCGGCACCGCCAGCGCCGCGGCCGCCAGCGGGACGCTGCAGCTGGAGCGGCTCGATCTCGCCGCCTTCGGTCCGCTGGCCGGGCGCCCGCTCGCCGGCACCGCGCGGCTGGATGCGGACGTGAAGGCTGCCGATGCGTTCCGCCAGCTCACCTTGAAGCTGTCCGGCGGCACTGAGGGCATCAAGACCGGCATCGCCGCCGTGGATGGCCTGTTCGGCGCCACCAGCCGGCTCTCGGGCACCCTGACCCGCGCCGGCGAAAGCGCCTTCGCGGTGGACAACCTGACCCTGGTGGCCACCGGCCTCGACCTGAAGGTGGACGGCACGCTGTCCACCCGCGTCGCCGATCTCAAGGCCAATCTCACCCTTGACGACCTGAAGCGCGTGGAACCGCGCCTCAGCGGTCGCCTGGAGACATCCGCCGCATTCTCCGGCAGCCTGGATGCGCTCGCCGTCGCCGCCCGCGTCGCGGTGCCCGAGGGTGCCGCCATGGGACAGAAGATCGAGGGGTTGGCGCTTGGTGTCGACGCCCGCGATCTCACCGGCCTGCCCTCCGGCCGCTTCACCCTGGACGGCCGCATCGCCGGCAAGCCCGCCACCGGCGGCGGCGCCTTTGCCCTGGCCGATGCCGGCGCGGCGCGGCTGGACAATCTTGACCTCGCCATCGGCTCGGTGACGGCGCGCGGCAGCGTGGCGCGGGGCGCGGACGGCCTGTTCGGCGGCCAGCTCGCGGTGGCGGCGGCCAACCTCGCCGATCTGTCGGCCCTGGCGCTGACGGAATTGGCCGGCCGGCTCGACGCGCGGGTCGATCTTTCCGCCGCCGACGGTCGCCAGAGCGTGGCGGTGAACGCCACCGCCGACAACGTGCGCGCCGCCGGCCAGAGCGTGGGCGCCGCCCGCGTGAACCTGACGGTGGTCGATCCCGCCGGCCAGCCGGTGCTCGACGGCACCGTGACCCTCACCAATGTGGAGGCCGGCGTGTCCATTCCGCGCGCCAGCCTGCAGGCGCGCGGGGCGGGGCGGGGCACCGCGCTTACCCTCGATGCCCAGGTGAACGGTGCCGCCGTGGCCGCCGCCGCCCAGGTCAACCACCAGGATTCCACCTCCCGGGTGCGGCTCGATCGCCTGAGTGTGGCGCGGGGCGGCACCACCCTCGCCAGTTCGGCGCCAGCGACCCTGACCATCGCCGGTGGCGACGTCACCATTGACCGGCTCGCCCTGGCCAGCCGGGGCGGCAGCGTGGCGGTCTCCGGCCGCGCCGGGAGCACCCTCGACCTGTCGCTGGAGGTGCGCGCCCTGCCGCTGGCGGTGGCGGAACTGGCCGCGCCCGGCCTCGGCCTCGCCGGCACCGTGAGCGGCACCGCGCGGCTGAGCGGCCCGGCGAGCCGGCCGGAGGGGCCCTATGACATCCAGGTGTCGCGGCTGTCGACACCCGATCTGGCCAAGGCGGGCGCGGGACCGTTCGACATTCGCACCGCCGGTGCCCTCGGCGGCGGCCGGGTGACGACGCGGACCACCATCACCGGCACCCATCTGTCGAATGTCACCCTCAACGGCTCGGCACCGCTGGGCGCAGGGGATCTCGACCTTGCGGTGCGCGGCGGCATCGACCTGCGCATCGCCAATGCGTCCTTGGCCGCCCTCGGCAGCCAGCTCACCGGCACCGCGACCATCGACGCCACCGTGCGCGGCACCGCGGCGGAGCCCCGCGCCGGCGGCACCGTGCGCCTGAGCGGCGGGCGCTACAGCGACGGCGTGAGCGGCATCACCCTGGACCGCATCGAGGGCGTCATCGCCGGCACTGACCGCTCGGTGACCGTGAATTCGCTCACCGCCCGCACCCCCAACGGCGGCAGCCTCTCGGCGCGGGGCACGGTGGGCCTCGACCCGGCGGCCAATTTCCCCGGCCGCATCGAGGTGACCATGCAGAATGCGGGCCTCGTGAACAGCGAGCTGATCCGCCTCGTCACCGAGGGCCGCATCGCGGTGGAGGGGCAGTTCACCAACGGTCCACGCGTCACCGGCCGCGTCGATATCCGCGCCATGGACGTGAACATCGCCGAGCGGTTGCCCGGTGGCGCCCAGGCGCTCAACGTGAAGCATGTGAACGATCCGCGCGGCCGCAACGCGGCCCGGGCCGCGCCGCCGGCACGGCCGCGCGAGCGCGGTGGCGCGGCGAGCCGGGGCATTGGCCTCGACCTGACGGTGGCCGCGCGCAACAACATCTTCGTGCGCGGCATGGGCATGGAGGCGGAACTGGGTGGCCAGATCCACGTCAGCGGCACCAGCAGCGCCCCGGTGACCGATGGCGGCTTCGAGATGCGGCGCGGCCAGTTTGACGTGCTCGGCCGGCGGCTGAACTTCACCCGCGGCAAGATCACCTTCACCGGCAGCACCGATCCCGATCTCGACTTCGTGGCCGAAACCACGGCCAATGACATCACCGCGCGCATCCTGGTGAGCGGGCCGGCCTCGCAGCCGGACATCACCTTCAGCTCGACGCCGACCCTGCCGCAGGACGAGGTTCTGGCGCGGCTGCTGTTCGGCCGCACCGCCGGCTCGCTCACCGCGGCGCAGACGCTCCAGGTGGCGCAGGCGCTGGCGCAGTTTTCCTCCGGCGGCGGCGTGATGAATCAGATGCGCAAGACGCTGGGCGTGGACAGCCTGGACGTGGGCGCCAACTCCGCCGGAACCGGAGCCCAGGTGGGCATGGGCCGGCGCATCAACGACCGCATCTACATGGGCGTGCGGCAGGGCACGACGCCCAATTCAAGCGCCGTGACGGTGGATGTGGACATCACCAAGAACATCCGCCTGCAGGGGGCGACCGGAGCGGACGGCAATACCTCGGTCGGCATCGGCGCGCAGTGGGACTATTGATACCATCGGCTCCGGTCTTCGACCGGTGCCAGGCGGGTCCGCGCAAGCGCCGCGCAGGTTTTGCGATGACCCGCGCGCCTTCGCCCTGTCGCGTCGCGCCCTTGGGGATGCTGGCGGTGCGGAGAGGTTCCGGCGCTACGCGAACGTCGACCGGGAGCCGTGCCGCCGGTCCATGGCTGAAGATCGGCGGTGTTCGGCGGCTGGCCACTGCGGCCTCGCGCGGCCGTCGGCCATGGCCTGCCCACCGTGATCGGGGCGCAGGCTGAGGGCGGCGAGCCGCGCTTTCGCCCTGTCGCGGGCGGGATGCGAAAAGCGGATGGCCCGGTCCGAACGGTCGTCTGAGACTGCCGCGCCCTGGCCCGGCGCGGACCGGACCGCGCTGGTCGCGCGGGCGGCGGGGCCTGCCGTCAAGGATGGCCCGGGCTGCACGTGTCGAGGGTGGCCTGAGGGTCTGTGCGCGGCTGGGCTCTATCGCTCCAGGCGCGCGATGGCTCGGTGGTCCGCGCCCCCTGGCGCCAACGGAACCTCTCTCGCGAGACGGCCATCGGGCGGCAGTCTGCCCCGCGGGTCCGCAGGCGGCGGCGTGGCCACGATCTTGATTCAGATGCGCATCGCGCGCCCTGTCCGGGCGTGTCCCCGCCGGGCGATGGCAGCCACCTGCGGCCGTGGCAACGCGGCTCAGGATGGATGCCGAGGGTCCGGTCCTCAACGAAGTCTGGCGCGGATAATGGCTGGTCTCAGTGCACTTGCAAGGCGGCCAGGAGCGCGGCCTGGGCGGGGCCGGTAATGTGGTCCACCCTTATGGTGCTCGCCGGGGGGAAGGCCGCGACCAGGGCGCTGTCCGTCGGCGGCTCGATGGCTCCGTACCAAGCTACAGGCAGGGCGGTCAAGCGAACACCGTCCTGGTCCAGCGGATAAACGCCGACCCCGGCCGTGAACTGGCTGTCCGCCTCGGCGATCTCGATCGCGAGATCGTAATCGAAGCAGACCGTCTCCGCTTCCTTCACCCACATGCCGTCCGCCGCGAGGGCGAAGGGAATGACGAGATAACAAGTCACCTTGCCGCGAGACGGCATCTGTCAGAATCCTCACGAACGCGTCTGGCGTGCCCCCAAGATCGCCCATGGATTCCCGCAACACCGGGAACCTTACGCGGTTGGGGGATGTGGCGCTACTGTTGCTTGCGTGCGTGGCCAGGGGATGGAGCGGGGCGGCGAGGGTGCATGGGGTCGGTGGTCGTTTCCAATCTGGTGCTGCTGGTGGTGGCGGCACTGCTCGTGGCCGGCACGCTGTCGAGCCTGCTGGCGGCCCGCTTCGGCGCGCCGATCCTGCTTCTGTTCCTGCTGGTGGGCGTGCTCGCCGGGGAGGGCGGGCCCGGCGGCATCCATTTCGACGACTACTGGGCCACCTACATGGTGGGGTCGGCGGCGTTGGCGGTCATCCTGTTCGACGGCGGGCTGCGCATGCGGATCGGCGCCCTGCGCGGCGCCGTGGCTCCGGCGGCGACGCTTGCCACGGCCGGCGTGGTGCTGACGGCGGTGCTGGTGGGGCTGGTGGCCAGCGTGCTGCTGCGCCTGTCCTTGCTCGAAGGCTTTCTGGTGGGCGCCATCGTCGCCTCCACCGATGCCGCGGCGGTGTTCTTCCTGATGCACGCCCAGGGGCTGCACCTGGGCCGCCGGGTGGGGGCGGTGATCGAGCTCGAATCCGCCACCAACGACCCGGCGGCGGTGTTCCTGACAGTGCTGCTGGTGGAGATGCTGTCCGCCGATTTGTCAAATCCCGGCCTCGCGGTGGTGGTGGGGGTGGGGCGCGAGCTGGTGGTGGGGGCGGCGTTCGGAGTGGCGGGCGGCGCTATCCTGGCGGCCCTGATGAACCGGCTGGACCTGCCGGCGGGGCTGCATCCGGTGCTGGCGGTGGCGGCGGCAGTGCTGCTGTTCGCCATCACCTCGCTTTCGCATGGCTCCGGTTTTCTGGCGGTGTTCCTGGCGGGCCTGGTCCTCGGCAACCGGCCGGTGCGGGCGATCGCGCCCATCACCAGCTTCCTCAATGCCGTGACCTGGATGTGCCAGATCGTCATGTTCGTGATGCTGGGGCTGCTGGTGTCACCCCAGAAGATTCTGGAATACGCGCTGCCGGCGCTGGGGGTGGCGGCGTTCCTGATCCTGGTGGGACGGCCGGCGGCGGTGTTCGCCTGCCTGCTGCCGTTCCGCTTCAGCATTGACGAGACGGCGTTCGTGTCCTGGGCGGGCCTTCGGGGGGCGGTGTCGATCTTCCTCGCCACCATTCCCATGCTGGCGCACCTGCCGCGGGCGGAGGTCTATTTCAACGTCGCCTTCGCGGTGGTGCTGGTGTCGCTGGTGCTGCATGGCTGGACCATGGTGCCTGCGGCGCGGCGGCTCGGCGTGGCCCTGGCGGACCCGGTGCCGTCGGTGCGGCGGTTCGAGATCGATCTTCCAGGCCAGCTCGAGGTGGAGCTGGTGGCCTACCCGGTGGCGGAGGGCGCCCCGGTGGCCGCGCGCGGCGCGCTGCCGGCGGGCACGCGCCTGATGATGGTGGTGCGCGACGGCCAGACTTTGACCCCGGAAGCGGCCGGCCCCCTGGCGGCGGGAGACTATGCCTATGTGCTGGCGCCGCCGCAGCGGGTGCATGGGCTCGACCGGCTGTTCCGCCCGCAGGAGGCGATTGCCGCGGACGACGGGGCCGCCTTTCCCTTTGTGGGCGAGGTGCGGCTGGGCGACCTGGCGGGGCTCTATGGCCTGCCGGTGCCGCAGGAGGAATGGGCGCTCACCATCGCCGACGCCTTCGCCGACCGCGCCAGCGACCGGGTGGCGCCGGGCATGCGCATCGCCTATGGCCGGGCCCTGATCGAGGTGCGCGACGTGGACGACGGGCGCGTCACCTGGGCGGTGCTGCGGCTGGAAGGGGGCCGGCTGCGGCGCGGCCTGCGGCGGCTGGGGCGCCTGTTCGGCCAGGGCGACAGTGAGGACGATTGACCGCCGCCGCCACCGGTTGCCGGACGGGTGTTCGCCGGGCGGTCATCTTGCCGCCGCGCGCGGCGGTCACAAGACGCCGGGAACCACGGCGGGAGGGGTGCCATGCGTTTGTTCATGCGGCGGCGGGGCGAGGCGGAGGGCGGCCGGGATGCCGCCCGCGCCCTCGCCGATCGGGTGCGCCAGGCGCTGGCCCTCGGGGAGGAGGCGACGGTGTCGGTGTCGGAAATCTCCTGCGGCGATCCGGCCTGCGGCGGCGCCGAGACGGTGGTGCTGGTGATGCGCCCCGGCCGCCGCACCGAGGCGGCGAAGGTGCTGATGCCCATGGCGCAGGTGAGCGAAGAGGCGCTGCTGGCCGCCTTGAAGCCCCTGGCTGGACCTGAAGGGGGCGGCTGAGGCGCGGCGGCTTGCGGCGCGCGGTGGCATCGGTGCAGCGGTTCTCTCTTTCGTTGATCGAGCCAAGGGTCTAAAGGGCGGGCCATCGGCGCCATGGGGCGCGGACCTCAATCAGACGATGCCCAAGATGACCGCTTCCGCTCCGTTGCGCCCGTTGAACGCCCTCTATTCGGCCCTGCCCACCACCATTTTCGAGGTCATGTCGCAGTTGGCCCGCACCCATGAGGCGGTGAACCTGGGGCAGGGCTTTCCGGATGATCCCGGCCCCCTCGACGTGCGCCGCAAGGCCGCCGAGGCGGTGGTGGACGGCTGGAACCAGTACCCTTCCATGATGGGCCTGCCCGAGCTTCGCCAGGCCGCCGCCACCCATTTTCGCCACTGGCAGGGCCTCGATCTCGATCCCGACAGGGAGGTGATGGTGACATCCGGCGCCACCGAGGCGCTGGCCGCCGCCCTGTTCGCGCTGATCGAGCCCGGTGACGAGGTGGTGCTGTTCCAGCCCCTTTATGACGCCTATCTGCCGCTGGTGCAGAGGGCCGGCGGGGTGGCGCGGCTGGTGCGGCTGGAGCCGCCGTTCTGGACCATCACGCCGGAAAAGCTGGCGGCCGCCTTCTCCGAGCGCACCAAGCTGGTGCTGCTCAACAATCCGCAGAACCCCACCGGCGTGGTGCACACCCGCGCCGAATTGCAGCTGGTGGCCGACTTCTGCCTGCGCTTCGGCGCCTATGCCGTGTGCGACGATGTGTGGGAGCATATCGTGTTCGACGGCCTGCGCTTCGAGCCGCTGATGGCGCTGCCGGGCATGCGCGAGCGCACGGTGAAGATCTCCTCCGCCGGCAAGATCTTCGGCATGACGGGGTGGAAAGTGGGGCTGGTGTTCGCCGCCCCGGCGCTCATGAAGGTGCTGTCCAAGGCGCACCAGTTCCTCACCTTCACCACGCCGCCCAATCTCCAGACGGCGGTGGCCTATGGGCTCGGCAAGGAGGACGCCTATTTCACCGGCATGCGGGCGAGCCTCCAGCGCTCCCGCGACCGGCTGACGGAGGGGCTGTCGGCGCTCGGCTTCAAGGTGCTGCCCTCGGCGGGCACCTATTTCCTCACCATCGACCTGTCGGCCCATGCGGGCGTGCCGGACGACGAGGCGTTCTGCCTGGAACTGGTGAAGGCCCATGGCGTCGCCGCCATCCCGGTTTCCGCGTTCTACGCGCAGGATGCGGTAAAGAGCGTGGTGCGGTTCTGTTTCGCCAAGAACGATGCCACCATCGACAAGGCCCTGGAGCGGCTTTCGCGCCTGCGTCTGGCAGCCTAACCTTTCGTAAGACCGGGGGCCGTCCCCGGTCGAGGGTGGCCATCTGCCGCCGGGGCCTTCGAACCTGTCCAAACCGTAATTGGACCCCTGGGCGAGAGTGTTGTTGCATCGCGGTAAACGCCAGAGCGCGGGCGGCGGGATCGAGGATGGCATGACGAGCGAACGACGAGGGCGCGGCGGACGGATCGTGGCGGCCATGGTGTGCCTGGCGGCGGCCGGTGCCGCCGTGTGGGCCTGGCAGGTCAAGCCGTGGGCGGCCAAGCCGGCGGCGCCCGCCGTGGCGGCTACGCAGGCCCGGGCGACGGCGGTGCTGGTGGCGCGCGCGGCGCGCAAGGCCATGCCGGTGCGCGTGGAGGCTCTCGGCACCGTCGAATCCATGGTGACCGTTCCCATCCGCTCCCGCGTGGCGGCGGAGGTGGAGACGGTGGGGTTCACCGACGGTGCCGTGGTGGCGGCCGGCGATCTCCTGTTCGTGCTCGATTCCCGCGTCATCGACGCGCAGATTCGCCAGGCCGAGGCGACCCTGGCCAAGGATCGGGTGCAACTGGAGAAGGCGCAGCGCGACGTGGAGCGCTATTCGGGCCTTGCCACCCGCAACGCGGTGTCGCAGGTGCAGGTGGACGACGCCAAGACCACCGCGCAGATGCAGCAGGCGACGGTGGACCAGGACGAGGCGAACCTGCAGTCGCTGAAGGTGCAGCGCGGCTATTACGACATCCGCTCGCCGGTCAGCGGTCGCATCGGCATCTCCAGCGCCCGTCCCGGAGCGGTGATCCGCATTGACGACACCCTTGCCACGGTGCGGCAGATGAAGCCGATCTACGTGGCCTTCGGCCTGCCGGAGCGCTACCTGACCGAGCTGCGCGCCGCCCGGGACGCCGGCGTGGCCATCACCTTGCAAGGGTCCGGGGAGAGCATCGGCGGCGGACGGGTGGCGGTGATCGACAATACGATCGATCCCCAGACCGGCACCCTGCTGGTGCGCGCCATCTTCGAGAATGCCGACGAGCGGCTGTGGCCGGGCACCCTCGGCGCCGTCACCGTGACCCTGCGCACCGAGGACAATGCGGTGACGGTGCCAGGCGAGGCGGTGCAGTCGGGCCAGGACGGCCCGTTCGTGTTCGTGGTGGAGGACGGCATCGCCCGCGTGCGGCGGGTGGCAGTCGCCCGCACGGTGGACGGGGAAGCCGTGATCGGCAAGGGCCTCGACGGCACCGAGACCGTGGTCACCGACGGTCAGCTCAGCCTGCGCGAGGGCAGCCCGGTCAGCATCAAGCGCGCGCCGCCGCCCGCCACGGGGAGCTGAGCCCATGCTTGCCGAACTGTGCATCCGCCGTCCGGTGATGACCACCCTGATGATGCTGGCGCTGGTGGTGGCGGGCCTGTTCGCCTATCGCCAGCTGCCGGTGGCGGCCCTGCCGCGGGTGGATTTTCCCACCATCACCATCACCGCGACCCTGCCCGGCGCCAGCCCCGAGACCATGGCCACGGCGGTGGCCACCCCCATCGAGCGGCAGCTCGCCACCATTGCCGGCATCGCCTCCCTCACCTCGTCGAGCACCCAGGGGTCGACCTCCATCACCGTCCAGTTCGATCTGAACCGCAACATCGACGCCGCCGCTCTCGACGTGCAGTCGGCCTTGTCGGTGGCTCAGCGCCAGTTGCCGGACGAGATGACCACGCCGCCAAGCTTCCGCAAGGTCAATCCCGCCGACGCACCGGTGCTGCTGCTGGCGGTGTCCTCGGCGACGCTGCCGCTCTCGGCCGTCAATGAATATGCCGACACGCTGATGGGGCAGCAGATTTCCCAATTGCCGGGGGTCGCCCAGGTGCAGATCTTCGGCAGCCAGAAATATGCCGTGCGCATCCGGGTGGACCCGGCGGCGGCGGCGGCGCGCAACATCTCCGCGTCCGACATCCAGGGGGCGGTGCAGGCGGCGGCATCGAATACGCCCATCGGCGTGCTGTCCGGCCCAAAGCAGACCTTCACCATCGACATGGGCACCGCCACCGCCAGCGCCGACCGGTTCCGCCGGCTGGTGGTGGCCTGGCGCAACGGCGCGCCGGTGCGGCTCGACGAGATCGCCCGCGTCAGCGACGGCGTCGAGAACGAGCGGGTGGCGAGCTGGTTCAATGACGAGCGCGCCATCATCGTCGCGGTGGTGCGCCAGCCCGACGCCAACACGGTGGCGGTGGTGGACGAGGTGCGCGATCGCCTGCCGGCGTTCCGCGCCCAGCTGCCGGCCTCGGTCGACATCAATGTGCTGAACGACCGCTCCGTGTCCATCCGCGATGCGGTGGCGGACGTGCAGAAGACCTTGTTCGAGGCCATCGTCCTCGTGGTGCTGGTGATCTTCCTGTTCCTGCGGAATGTGCGCGCCACCATCGTGCCGTCGCTGGCGCTGCCGCTCTCCATCATCGCCACCTTCGCGGCCATGTGGCTGTTCGGCTATTCCATCAACAACATGACGCTGCTCGCCCTCACCTTGTGCGTGGGCTTCGTGGTGGACGACGCCATCGTGGTGCTGGAAAACATCTACCGGCACATCGAGAACGGGGTGAAGCCGTTCCAGGCCGCCATCCTGGGTGCGCGGGAGATCGGCTTCACCATCATTTCCATGACCTTGTCGCTGGTGGCGGTGTTCATTCCCGTGCTGTTCATGGGCGGCGTGGTGGGGCGCATCTTCCGCGAGTTCGCGGTGACGATCTCGGTGGCCATCCTGGTCTCGGGCTTCGTCTCCCTCACCCTCACGCCCATGCTGTGCGCCCGGGTGCTCAAGGCGCCCGACCACGCGAGGCGCCCGGGCCTGTTCTTCCGCATCACCGAGCGCATGTTCGAGGCGTGGCTCGCGGCCTATCGGATCGCCCTGGATGTGGTGCTGAAGCACCGTTTCCTCATGCTGCTGGTAACGTTCGCCACCATCGGACTGTCGGTCTATCTCTATGTGATCATCCCCAAGGGCTTCTTCCCGCAGGAGGACAACGGCTTCATCACCGGCACCGTGGAGGCGGCCACCGACACCTCGTTCGATGCCATGGTGGAGCGCCAGCGGCATGTCGCCGCCGTGGTGCGGGAAGACCCGAACGTGGCTTATCTGGTCTCCACCGCCGGCGCCACCGGGTCGAGCCGCACCACCAACACCGGCCGCCTGTTCATCGCCCTGAAGCCGCGTGACGAGCGGCACCTCTCCGCCGATGGGGTGATCCAGGAGCTGCGCAAGCGCGTTGCCCAGGTGCCTGGCGTGCGGGTGTTCTTCCAGCCGGTGCAGAACATCTCCGTGGGCGGGGTGCAATCCAAGAGCCAGTTCCAGTATACCTTGCAGAGTTCGGACACCAAGGCCCTCTATGAGGCCGCCCAGCGCCTGGAGGCGCAGATGGTGCGGCTGCCGGGCCTGCGTGATGTGACCAGTGACCTGCAGATCTCGAACCCGCAGCTGACCATCGACCTGGACAAGGACCGCGCCGCCGCCCTCGGCATCACCGAGCAGATGCTGCGCGATGCGCTCTACACCCAGTTCGGCACCCGGCAGGTGGCGACGCTTTATACCTCCACCAACCAATATGCCGTCATCGCCGAGGCGCAGTCGCGCTTCCAGAAGGATGCCGCGGATCTCTCCCGCGTCTACCTGCGCACCTCCTCCGGCACCGTGGTGCCGATCGAGACGGTGGCCGACATCCGCCGCACGGTGGGGCCGCTGCAGGTGGCGCACCAGCAGCAGCAGCCGTCCGTCACCTTGTCCTTCAACCTCGCGCCCGGCACATCCCTCGGGCAGGCGGTGGAACAGATCCAGGCCGCGACCCTGGCGGCGGACCTGCCGGCCAGCGTCATCACCGGCTTCCAGGGCACCGCCCAGGTGTTCCAGGACGCGCTCGGCAACCAGGTGCTGCTGATCCTGGCGGCGGTGCTCGTCATCTATATGGTGCTGGGGGTGCTGTACGAAAGCTTCGTGCACCCGCTCACCATCCTGTCAGGCTTGCCCTCGGCCGGCATCGGCGCGCTCATCACCTTGATGGTGGCGGGCATGGAGCTGTCGGTGATCGCCATCATCGGCATCATCATGCTGGTGGGCATCGTCAAGAAGAACGCCATCATGATGATCGACGTGGCGCTGGAACGCCGCCGTGCCGGCCTGAGCGCCCGCGAGGCCATCCGCACCGCCGCGCTGCTGCGCTTCCGGCCGATCATGATGACGACGCTGGCGGCCATCTTCGGCGTGCTGCCCATCGCGCTTGGCGCCGGCGCCGGCTCGGAGCTGCGCCAGCCGCTGGGCGTGGCGGTGGTGGGCGGCCTCCTGGTGTCGCAGCTGCTCACGCTGTTCATCACGCCGGTGGTCTATCTCTATCTCGACCGGCTCGACCAATGGGTGCACCACGCCATTTCCGGCCAGCACGACGCGCCCGAGCCGGAGGTGGAGCGCCCCCACGCACCGCCGCGCGCGGCGGCGGAATGAGACCGCCGGGGGTGCTGGCTCCGGCGGCCTGGGTGCTACGGCGGCGGGTGCCGTCCGAGCTCGCGGCGCGCGCCCTGCGGAGGATGCCGACGCCGTGGGGGCAGCGATGGCCGCGCGGTGGGTTGACCTGCGCGCCGGCTCCTCCCACCAAAGGCTCGTGAATTGGCCCCCTGGGCCTCTGGTCGAGCCCGCGCGGCGTCTGAGCGAACCCATCTGGCGCCGGGCAAGGACCGGGGCCGATGGGATCAGAACCGCTCCGGCACGGTGCGGCAGGGGCGGTCGGATTCCACGTAGCCATGCGGCTTGTCGCGCTTGGGCAGCTTCACCTTCTCGCTCGGGAGCTCCTCATAGGGGATCTTCGAGAGCAGATGCGAGACGATGTTGAGCCGGGTACGCTTCTTGTCGTCGGAATGGGCCACGTACCAGGGCGCCCATTCGGTGTCGGTGGCGGCGAACATCTCGTCCCGCGCGCGGGAATAGTCGTACCAGCGCGAGTAGGATTCGAGATCCATGGGCGAGAGCTTCCAGATCTTGCGCGGATCGTCGATCCGGTTCTCCATGCGCCGGGTCTGCTCGTCCTCCGACACCTCCAGCCAGTATTTCAGCAGGATGATGCCGGACTCGACCATGGCCCGCTCCACCAGCGGCGTGCCGGCGAGGAACTTCTTCGCCTGCTCCTCGGTGCAGAAGCCCATGACGCGCTCGACGCCCGCCCGGTTGTACCAGGAGCGGTCGAAGATCACGATCTCGCCCGCCGCCGGGAAGTGGGGCACGTAGCGCTGGATGAACATCTGCGACTTTTCCCGCTCCGTGGGCGGGGGCAGGGCGACGACGCGGAAGATACGCGGGCTCACCCGCTCCAGGATCGACTTGATGACGCCGCCCTTGCCGGCGCCGTCGCGGCCCTCGAACACGATGCAGACCTTGGCGCCCGTGTGCTTGGTCCAGAGCTGGAGCTTCACCAGCTCGGCGTGAAGGTTCTTCAGGTGGCCTTCATAGACCTTGCGCTTCATCGGTCCGCCGGGGTCGCCGGCGGCCACGCCGTCCTCGTGCGCTCCGATCTCCGGCGGCGCGACCTTCGGCGTCTTGTGCTTGTCCTTGCTCATGGCGCTGCTCCCTTTTCCTGTTCTTGTTCCGCCACCCGCGCTCCCCGGACGCCTCCCCGCCCCGGCCGGCGACCGGCCGGGGCGGGGGCGCCCAGGGGTGGTCCGTGCCCTCAGGCCCAGCTGAGGAAGAAGCCGACATCGCCCGGCACGCCATTGGGCCAGTCGACGATCAGCGCCTTCAGCTTGTAGTGGCCGGCGCGCAGATGATCGCGCCAGAGCTCGTAGGCCTGGCGCGGCCGGCCGGTGAGGGAATCGGGCCAGCCCTCCTCGGCATTGTTGATGGCACGGCCCTTGTCCGTGCAGAGCGCGTTCGGGAAGCGCATCACCATGATCTCCGTCTCGCCGCGCTGGGCGGCCAGCTTCATCTTGGTGGTGAGGTTCTGGATGATCTGGTGGAGGCGCTCCGGGGTCAGCTCAAGCGGCGTGGAGAGCGTCTTGACCAGCTCGGCGCGCGCCTTTTCCTCGCGGTCCATGGCGGAGAGCTCCTTGCTGAGCTTCGCCTGTTCCAGCTCCTGCATGTAGGACCGCAGATCGTCGGCCGACATGAAGGTCTCGTCACCCAGGGTGCTGTGTGCCTCGGGGGCTGCTGCGGTCATGGAAGGGTCCTTCTGACGCTCGGTGAGTGATGCACGCTGCGATTTCATTGTGCGACGCCGGAGCGGCGCCGGCCTTATGGCATGTCAATCCAATGGGCCGGACATCGCCCCCGCGACCGATGGAAATGACGAGCAGAGGTTTCTTTATACCATATGTCGAGGTATTGGCGGAGGGTGCGGCGGATGTGGGCATCGTTTCCGGTCCACGGCATGGTCCCATCGCTTTCGCGCCTTGCGACCCTGGGGCAGATCGACCTTCGCGAGCTGAGAAGACGCCGCTCCGGGAGCGGGAGGATACTTCCGAACTACTCGACATTGGAAGGGCGTTGAAGCTTTCCAGGCGGGGCGGGGACGTCGGGGCGGGCCGCGGATGCCAAAGGTAAGATGGTCGTCGCGCGTGTCCTTTTTGCAACCAACGCCGAGCGAAGCGCGGGTAGCTTCACTCATCACCCTGATGCCTCGCGTCAGCGAGGCGCCTCGTATGGGCAGCCGGGTGATCCTGGGCTTCCAGGTGTCTTCTTTCGGCGTTGGGGTCGGTCATGGCGGCGTTTGGGCGGGATGTCATCGCGGCGTGTTTCGGGTGCCTCGCCCTTGGTGCCGCCGGTTCCGCCGTCGCGGCTGACGTGTCCTACGGCGCGGCGCCGGCCAAGCCGCCGGTGGAGGACTGGTATCTGACCATCGGCGCCTCGGGCCGGGTGGAGCCGGATTATCCCGGCGCCGGCAGCTACACCATCCGCCCGGGCTTTCTTTTCTCCATCGACAAGGCCAGCCAGCTCAATGTGTTCCGCAGCGTTGACGACAACCCTTCCATCTCGCTGCTGAACTTCGGCGCCTTCAGCCTGGGCGCGACGGGCAAGCTGGCCTGGGGGCGGGACGAGGATGCCTCGGACCGCCTGCGGGGCCTCGGCGACATCGGCATGGGGGTGGAACTGGGTGGCTTCGCCGAGTGGTACGCCTTCGACTGGCTGCGCCTGCGCGCCGAGCTGCGCTATGGCATCGGCGGATTCGAGGGGCTGGTCGGCGATCTCGGCGCCGATGCCATCTATACCCTCGACCGCTGGCGGTTCGCTGTGGGGCCGCGCCTGTCCTATGCCGGCTCCGGCTACATGAATACCTATTTCGGCATCACGCCGCAGCAGTCGGCCACGGCGACGCTGCTGGGCAATCCGCTGCCGGTCTACCGGGCGAGCGGTGGCTTCGATCTGGTGGGCGTGACCGGGCAACTCACCTACAATTTCCGCAACGGGTTCGAGGCCGGCGTCTATGGCGCCTATGGCTACCTGCTCCAGGACGCGGGCTCTTCGCCGCTCACCAGCGATCAGAACCAGTTCACCGCCGGCCTGTCCTTGAGCTACACCTTCAATATCGGCAAAGGCTGGTGGTGAGGACGCGGCCGTTCCGGCGACACGTTTCAACACGCCACTGAAGGCGGATCACACGGCCCGCCCAGGCCATTCAAGCCAGGCACCTTCGCGCCAGGCGGCTTCGCCAGCGCCGTTGGATGCCAGGGGTGAGACCGGGCCGGGTTGGGCCCGCCTGTGCCGCGATGGGGCTTGACTGTTCTCCGATGCCTGTTGCGGGCCGGATGCGCGCGTGGACATGGCCCAGGAGCAAGGGGCGGCTTCGGCGGGGCTCCGCTGGGACCGGGCCCGGCACGAGGGGCTTGGCGTGTCCGCGCGCCGGCCATTTGTTCGCGCGCCTGCATCGGCCCGGCCGAGGTCGTCCGGCCCCGACCTCATCCTGCCCCGACCTCATCCTGCCCTGAGGTTGTCCTAACCGCCGCGTTGGCCGCCGCCCGGGCCGTCCTGTCCGCCACCGTCTCGGTCGGGCGCCCGGTCGCCGCCCTCGGAGCGGTGGCTCGCGCCGTAGCCCAGGATCAGGGCTCCACCGGCGGCGGCCGCCGCGGCGCCGGTGCTGGCGCTCGATGTGTCCGCGGCGGGCATGGGGCTTTCCGAATCGGTGTCGCGGTCGAGGCCGAAGTCGGGACCGGGCTCGGACACGTTGGCGGCAGGCGGGCGGGGCCTCGCCGCGCGATGGCGCTGTACCAAAGCGAAGAACAGGGCGATGGGGATCAGCGCCACCAGCAGCGGCAGGATGATGGAGAGGTCCACGTTCAGCGGCTCTCGCGCCGGGCGAGGAAGGCGAGGCGCTCGAACAGGTGCACGTCCTGTTCGTTCTTGAGGAGGGCGCCGTGGAGCGGGGGAATGGTCTTGCGCACGTCCTGTTCGCGCAGGGTGTCCGCGTCCACGTCCTCCGCCATCAGCAGCTTCAGCCAGTCGATGAGCTCGGAGGTGGAAGGCTTCTTCTTCAGCCCGGGCACCTCGCGCAGGTCGTAGAAGAGGCGCAGGGCCTCGCTGACCAGCCGCTGCTTGATGCCGGGAAAGTGCACCTCGACGATGGCGCGCATGGTCTGGGCATCGGGAAAGCGGATGTAGTGGAAGAAGCAGCGGCGCAGGAAGGCGTCCGGCAGTTCCTTCTCGTTGTTGGAGGTGATGATGACCACCGGGCGCCGGTGCGCCTTCACCTGCGCGCCGGTCTCGTAAACATGGAACTCCATGCGGTCGAGCTCCTGCAGCAGGTCGTTGGGGAACTCGATGTCCGCCTTGTCCACCTCGTCGATCAGCAGCACCGGCCGGACATCGGCGGTGAAGGCGCTCCACAGCTTGCCCTTGCGGATGTAATTGGCGATGTCGTGCACCTTGGGGTCGCCGAGCTGGCTGTCGCGCAGGCGCGCCACCGCGTCGTATTCGTAAAGACCCTGCTGGGCCTTGGTGGTGCTTTTCACGTGCCATTCGATGAGCGGCGCGCCGAGCGCCTGGGCCACCTCCTGCGCCAGCACGGTCTTGCCGGTGCCCGGCTCGCCCTTCACCAGCAGCGGTCGCTCGAGAACGATGGCGGCGTTGACCGCGACCTTCAGGTCGTCGGTCGCGACATAGCTGACGGTGCCCTCGAAACGCATGAACGCTCTCTTCCTGGTTCGGCCACGGGTTGGCGGCCCGGCGCCCCGTCGGCGGCGCTGCATCGCGGCAGGGTCGACATGCCGGGACGCTTCGTCAAGCCCCGCCGGCGTGTGCACCCGCACAAGCTGCGCAGCAATGACAGTTGTCGTCGGCGGACGGCGTCGATATAAGCGCGGCGACCTTGGAGCGTCATTCCTGCCGGAAAAGGTCGCCTCGCCGCGCCGGACGGTGGGACGCCGCTCCAGTTCGTCGACGGGGCAGGCTGTGCCGCATCCGCCGGAGGCCGGGCGGACGGATCCTGCACCGCGGGGATCAACGACGCTTATTGAGGACACGGCTGATGTCGATCCAGCTCGACGAGGACTATCGGCCCCGCGAGGACGAGCCTTTCATGAACGACAGGCAGCGGGAATATTTCCGGCTGAAGCTGTTGCGCTGGAAGGACGATATTCTGCGGGAAGCGCGTGAAACCCTGCAGCACCTTCAGGACGAGAACCAGAACCATCCCGATCTTGCCGACCGGGCATCCTCGGAGACCGACCGCTCCATCGAGCTTCGGGCCCGCGACCGCCAGCGCAAGCTGATCTCCAAGATCGATGCCGCCTTGCAGCGAATCGAGGACGGGAGCTACGGCTATTGCGAGGATACGGGCGAGCCTATCTCGCTGAAGCGGCTGGAGGCCCGCCCCATCGCCACCTTGTCGGTGGAGGCGCAGGAGCGGCATGAGCGTCGCGAGCGGGTGTATCGGGACGACTGAAGCCGTCCGCGCGGCGCGGGTGCATCCGCCGCCGTTGGCGCGCATCACCGTCGCCGGCTTGGCTGGCGGCCAGAACGAAAAAGCCGGCTCCGTGGCGCGGAGCCGGCTTTTCTTTTTGCCGTGCGGCGGAGGGGCAATGGCCGAGGCCTGGAGCGAACCGGTAGGCCCGGTCCGCTCCATCGGGCTCAGCGGGAGGGGGTGCGTCCCAGCAGGGTCGCCATCTCGGCGTCGAACTCGTCGAGAAATTCGGCGGTCTTGTCGACGGGCTTGTCCGTGGCTGGAGCAGGCGCCGGCCGCGGCGCGCCGGGCAGGGGAGACGCCGTCTTCGCCGGCGCGGACTTCGATACGGCCGGCTCCGGATCGATCCTCGGCAAGGCGTTGAGGAGCGCCGCCGATGGCGTCGGCTCGGCGCGGCGGGCCGTCACCAGGGGCTCGCGCGCGCGGGGCGCCAGCGGCTCGGCGACGCGGGCGGGGCGGGCTGCCGGCTCCGGCGTCTCCAGGGTGGGCTCTTCCTTGCGGTCGGGGCGGCGCGTGGAGCGGATCCAGCCGTCGGAGAAGGGCTCCTTGGCGGCGGGGCGGGGGCGCGGCTCCCCGGCGCCGGCCTCCGCCGGCGGCGTGTCGGACAGGAAGCGGGAATAATCCGAGGCGGCGAGGTTCGCACGCGGGCGCGGCTCCGGCCGTGGCACCACCGGCTCGCGCGGCGCCACCGGAATGCGGGGGCGCTCGGGCTGGCTCGTGGCGGCGGGCGCGATGTCGGCTGCCGCGCCCTCGATGTCCTCCAGCAAGTCCGACAGCGACAGGCGCAGCTTGTCGTCGGTGGGACGCGAGAGGGCGGCGTCGAGGCGCTGCGCCATCTCCTTCAGCCGGGGCTCGACGGCGGGCTGAACCCGACCCGGCCCGTCGCCCGCATCCGCTCCGGCCTCCGGCCGGCGCTCGGCGGAAGAGGCCTCGTGGGCCTTCAGCGCGGCGGCCATCTCGGCGGCGATCTGGTCCTCCTGCGCCTTCTCGGCAGCGGCTTTGTCGGCGGCTGCCTTCTCGGCCGCAGCGCGCTCCGCTGCCGCCTTTTCGGCCGCGATCCGCTCGGCGCGGGCCTTCTCCGCGGCAAGACGCTCAGCGGCGAGCTTGTCGGCAGCGGCTTTCTCGGCTCTCGCCCGTTCCGCCGCGGCCTTTTCGGCGATTGCGCGCTCGGCGGCGAGCTTCTCCGCTGCCGCCTTGTCTGCCGCGGCCTTGTCTGCCGCCGCTTTTTCCGCTGCGGCCTTCTCGGCTGCGGCGCGGTCGGCGGCGAGCTTCTCGGCCGCCGCGCGTCGGGCCGCGATCCGCTCGGCCAGCGGATCGGCGGGCGCGGCAGCCGGGGCGCTCCGGGCGGCCTCCGGCTGTGCTGGCGGGTGCTCGGAACCGAGGAGGAGGGCGAGGCCCCGGCGGGCGGCATCGCCCGGGGGCTGGGGGGGCTGCGCGGCGGCCGGCTCGGAGGCCACCGGCTCGCCAGCGGCATTGATGCGCTCGGCTTCCTTCAGGAGGCGGGCGATCTGCTGGTCGATCCGCTTGATGGTCTCGACGGTGGCGGCCTTCTGGTCGTCCGGCAGGCTCGCGAGGCGCCGCCGCAGCGCCACGGCGTGCGCCTTGCGACGTTCCACATGGGAGAGAATGGCTTCGAGCCGCTTCTGGCCGGCATCCTCGGTGTCGTCCGGTGACGCGGGACCATCCTCCTCCAGGCCCTGCGAGCCGGCGTCCGGCCTGGGCTCCGAGGCGCGCGTGGCGGGCACGTCGGCCGCCGGGGCGTCCTTCCCCGGGAGGTCCTTCCCAGCCCTGGAAGCGCTGACCGTCGGCACGGCGGGTCGCTGCGCGGGGGGCTTCTCAGCCGCCGCATCGGGGGAGGCGACCGGTTCTTGGGCTGCCGGAGCGGGCTCGGCAAGGCCGGGGCGCGTGTCGCGCGGGAGCTCGCGCGGGGTCGCCCGCTGGGGTGGACGTTCGGCCGGAGGGAGGGGAGCCGGCTCGGCGGCGCCGGGCGCGAGGGCGAGGCGCTCGGCCGCCTCCTGCTCGCGGCGAAGGCCGGTCTCGCGCAGGCGGGCGGCGGCGCGCTCCAGCGCCTCCGGCGGCAGGGGCGGGCGCGGGTCGGCGCCACCACGGAGCGGGACACGCGGTTCGCCAGCCGGGGCGGCCAAGGCGGCCGCGGCGACGCTGGCCGCCACCGCTTCCGGCTGGGGCGCCGCCGGCGGCAGGGCCGCGCCCTCAGGGCGCTGCGGGGCGGAAAGGGGAGGCTTGGCGGCCGGGCCGGCCAGCGGCGCCCTGGCGGCGGGGGCCTGGACGGGGGCCTGGACCGCGGGCTGCTGCGCCTCGCGCTCCAGCGGCAGGGCCGGGCGCACGCCGCCGGCGGCCACATAGCCGCCGGTGATGTTCTGCTCCACCAGCACGTCGTTGGCGCCGCCGGTGAGCAGCAGATGTTCCACGTCGTCGCGCCGCACCAGCACCAGGCGGCGGCGCGGATCGATGGCGAGGGCATCGACGATGGAGAGGCGCGGACCCTGGCGGCCGCGGCCGGCGGCGCGGCCGGGGAACCCGCCGCCCAGCCTGCGCATTACGAGGACGGTGACGCCGAGCAAGGCGGCGATGACGATCACGGAGATCGCCAGGCGGACCGAAAAATCGAGCTCCGCGCCAAACAACTGCTGTAACATCATGCCTCCGTCGCGCAGCCTTCTGAATTTGGAGTCATAGCGGGCGGATGACTCTGCGTCTGCATGTTAGACGTCACCACTTAAGCTTTTGTTGATAATCGTGGCAGGATTTCAGTCGGCGGCGAATCTGCGCTTATGGATGCAGGGCGGTCCGGCGCCGTGACGCGCAAGCGATAAAGGGTTGGCGATGAGCAAGACACAGGCGGCAGCGGGCGCGTCCAGATCGGTCGGTCGGACGCGGTTCGGCGGTCGGGGGCTCGGTGCGGTCGCCCTGGCGGGGCTGGCCCTGATCGGCGGCTTCCTCGCGACCGTGCTGTTCGTGAAGGCGTCCGGATCGTTCGTCTCGGGGGTGATCGGCGGCTTCGCGGTATTCGGCGCGTTCTGGGCCGTATCCATGGTCTGGAAGGCGTTCCGGGGCGAGCCGGAGCAACGCGACGCGCTCGGCCCGGCGGTGCTCGCCGCCTCCGGCGATGCCATGGCCGTGGTCGAGGACGGCGAACGGGTGGTGGAGGCGAATGCCGCCTATCTGACCATGTGCCGCAGCGAGAGCGGCGAGCCGCCCAGCCCGGAGCGGTTTCTGTCACGGGTGCCGGGCACGCAGGCGGCCATGTCGGAGCTGCTGAACGCGGTGGCGGAGGCGAAGGCCTTCCGGCGCCGCATCAGCTTCGATTCCGGCAATGGTGGCCGCCAGATCGAGATTTCCGTCCAGCCGCTCGAGACCCGTCGCCGGGTGCTGTGGTCGCTGCGGGTGATCGAGGCGCCGGGCGCGGCCCCTTCTGCCCCGGCGCCCGTGCCGACGCCCGCGGTGGCGGCCGAGCCGTCGCCGCTCGCGGCGCTCGACGAGACCGCCGCCGGCGTGCTGCTGGAGGCGTGGGAGCGCGCGCCGGCCGGCGTCGCCCGGGTGGGGCGGGAGCGGGTGGCGCTGGCCAATGCCAGCTTGTGCCGTCTGCTGGGCTACGGGCTCGCCGAATGGGCGCCGGAGGGGATGGCGCTGCAGGAGGTGGTCGCGCCCGCCCATCTGCCGCTGCTGCGCGACGCGCTGGGCGCCGGGCGTGGGCCGGCCAGCCTGGAGCTGGACCTGACCCGCAAGGACGGCCGTCCGGTTGCGGTGTTCGTGCGGCTCGGCGCCAGCGATGTCGCGGGGGAGGCCACCGCCGTCATCCTGCCGCGCAGCGCGCTGCCGGCGGCCTCCGGTACGGCCCCAGCTTCGGCTCCGGCGCGCGGGGCTCCGGAGGTGCGCGCCGCTGCCCCCGCTCCGGCGCCGTCCGCCGGGGCCAGCGATGTGGACCGTTTCTTCCTGCGGGCGCCCGTGGCCTTGGCTCTGGTGGACGCCCAGGGACGGATTCGCGCCGCCAACGCCGCCTTCGCGCGCCTGTTCGGCTCCGACGCCGCAGGCGGCTCGGTGGGCAAGCCGCTGCGCGCGGTGATCGCCGAGCGCGACGCGCCGGCGGTGGACGCTTTTCTGGCGGCGGCGCGCTCCGGTGCCCAGTCCTCGGGCCCCTGCGACGTCGTCGCCACCGGCGCCGGCGGGCGCTCGGCCCGGCTCTACGCGGCGCCGCTCGGGGTCGCGGCCGGCCCCGGCGACGATATCGCCCTGTGCGCCATCGACACCAGCGAGCAGAAGGCGCTGGAGGCGCAGTTCGCCCAGTCGCAGCGGCTGCAGGCGGTGGGCCACCTGGCCGGCGGCGTGGCGCACGACTTCAATAACGTGCTCACCGCCATCATCGGCTATTGCGACCTGCTGCTGGGCAAGCACCGGCCGAGCGATCCCTCGTTCCCGGACATCATGCAGATCAAGCAGAATGCCAACCGCGCGGCGGCGCTGGTGCGCCAGCTGCTGGCCTTCTCGCGGCGGCAGACCCTGCGGCCGCAGGCGGTGGAACTGACCGACGTCATCTCCGACGTGTCGGAGCTGCTGCGCCGCCTTATCGGCGAGCGCATCACCCTGGACGTGCAGCACGCCCGCGACCTGTGGCCGGTGAAGGTGGACGTCAACCAGTTCGAGCAGGTGATCGTCAACCTGGTGGTGAACGCCCGCGACGCCATGCCGGATGGCGGGACCTTGACCCTGCGCACCGCCAACGTGCCCGCTGCCGCCTGCGGCGCCTACGGCTCCGCCACCCTCACCCCCGCCGACTACGTGCTGGTGGAGGTGGAGGACACGGGCAGCGGCATTCCGGCCGAGATCATCGACAAGATCTTCGAGCCCTTCTTCTCCACCAAGGAGGTGGGCAAGGGCACCGGGCTCGGCCTGTCCACGGTCTACGGCATCGTGCAGCAGACCGGCGGCACCATTCTCGCCGCCAGCGAGCCGGGCCGGGGCAGCGTGTTCCGCGTGTTCCTGCCGCGCTACGTGCCGGCGGCGGAGGCCGAGCCCCAGCGTCCGGCCGAGCCGGAGGTGAAGGTGGGCGATTCCACCGGCCAGGGCCGCATCCTGCTGGTCGAGGACGAGGATGCCGTCCGCGCCTTCGCCAGCCGCGCCCTCGCCGCCCGCGGTTACGAAGTGCTGACCGCCGCCAGCGGCGTGGAGGCCCTCGACGTGCTCGCCAAGGGCGGGCAGAAGGTGGATCTCGTCATTTCCGACGTGGTGATGCCGGAAATGGACGGCCCCAGCCTGTTGCGGGAACTGCGGGCCCGCGATCCGGCCATGAAGGTGATCTTCATCTCTGGCTATGCGGAGGAGGCGTTCGCCCGCAACCTGCCGCCCTCGGAGCATTTCGCCTTCCTGCCCAAGCCGTTCTCCTTGAAGCAGCTGGTGGCCGCCGTGAACACCGCCCTGCGCGGGACGGACTGATCCACCCGCCGTTCGCGCCCCGCCGGGTGGGCTGCCGCAAGGCGGCGCCGTGCCGGCGGGGCCCAGGGGCCGGCTCCGTACCTCCCTCGGAGCGGATCAAGACCGGCTGGCCGGGTTTGCCCGCATCCGAACGCCGTCCTGAAGGAATCGTCCCATGCCGTCTTTCCTCTCGCCGGCCGTCGGCGCTCTCCTTCCGCGCATCAGCCCTGCGCGGCGGGGTGCGGGGATGCGGGCCCTGGCGCTCGCGGGAGTCCTCGTCGCGGCGGCCAGCCTGCCGGCGCGGGCCCTGGACCCCGCCCTGGCCCCGGCTCCGGCCTCGGCTCCGGCGTGGCCGGATTCCCTGGCGGGACGGCTGGCGGCGCTCGCCCTGGTGCAGACCCTGAATGCCGATCTGTTGAGCCATCCAAGCGCGACCCTGACCCTGGATCGCTGGTGCGCTGATCATCGGCTCGCGCCGGCGGGAATGAAGATCGTCGCCGACCGGGTCAAGGACGTGGACAAGCCGGCTGACGCCGCCGTGCGCGAGGCGTTGCAGGTGGGGCGGGAGGAGAAGGTCGCCTATCGGCGCGTCCGCCTGCGCTGCGGCGACCGGGTGCTGTCGGAGGCGGATAATTGGTATGTCCCGGCGCTGCTCACGGACGACATGAACAGGATTCTCGACACCACCGACACACCGTTCGGCCGTGTCGTCCAGCCCCTGTCCGCCCGTCGGCGCACCTTGTCGGCTGAGCTGCTGTGGCGACCGTTGCCGCAGGGTTGGGAGATGGGGGCCACCCTTCCCCCGGCCTCCGGCGCCCCGCTGGCGCCGCCGTCGCACGTGCTGCAACACCGGGCGGTGCTGGCGCTGCCGGACGGCCGGCCCTTCAGCGCCCTGGTCGAGACCTATACCGGCGAGGTGCTCGGCTTTCCCTGGATTGCGGGGCGATAGGGCGTCGCGGCGCATTTTCCGATCGAGAATCGGGGGGTGTCGCCCGAAACAGCAGGCGTGGCCAACTCCAGCAGGAGCGCGCCAGACGGCGGGTGCGAGCGGGAAGGAGCGGGGAGGGGCAGAGCCGCTTCCGGCTTCGACCGGGCCTGCGGGCACCGGCCGGAGCCGCAGGTGCGCTTGCGCGCTGAAAGGGATGGGGTCCCGCGCGGGCCGCATGGACTTAACCGTCTGATCGACCTAGGCTCCACTTCCACGCGACGGATCGCGGGAGGACGGTATGGGGCGGCGAACGAGGCAGTCGGGGCCGAACGCGCGCATGAGCGAGGGGCCGGCGGGATGGTCGCGATGTGCCATCGCGCTGGTGTTCGGATGGTCCTCCACCGTGGGGCCGGTGCTGGCGCAGACCTATCCGGGGCCGGTTGCCAGTCCGTCCGCCACCGCGCCCGGGGGACTTCCGGGCGGTTCGCCGGTGGCCGGGATGGGCACCCACGAATCGGTTGCGGCCCCGGGGTCGACGGCGGCGCCCGTGGCCCCCACGAGTTCTGCACCGGACGTCGGCGCCCCGGCGGCGCTGCCCTTCGCGCCCCCTGCGGCGGCGCCTGCCGCGCCCCCGCCCGCACCCGCGGCGGTCGCCCAGGTGCCTGCTCCGGTCGCCCCGCCCGCTCCAGCTCCGGAGATGGCGCCCGAGGCGGCGCCTGAGGCGCCCGCGCAAGCCTATGCCCCCGCTCAGGCCGATGCGGCTGCTCCGGCGGACGCCGCCGTGCCGGCCGCAAACCTTTACACCCTGGCCGAGCTGGAGCCGCTGCTCGCACCCTATGCCCTTTATCCGGACACGCTGCTGGCCCAGTTGCTGCCCGCCACCGCCTATCCGGTGGAGATCGTGCAGGCCGCGCGTTGGCTGGACAGCCACAAGACGGCGGTGGCCAAGGGCGATTTCTCCGGGATCGACAGCCAGAAGTGGGATCCCACCGTCAAGGCGCTGGCGCGCTTTCCGGAGGTGATCCGGAAGCTCAATGCTGACCTGGAGGCGACCACCGCCATCGGCTACGCCTTCGTCAATCAGCCGCAGGACGTGTCGGTGGCGATCCAGGCCCTGCGCGCCAAGGCCGAGGCCGCAGGCAACCTGAAAAGCACCCCGCAGCAGGTGGTCACGACCCAGCGGAGCTCTGGCGGCGGGGGCGGCAGCACCATCTACATCACGCCCGCCAAGCCGGACGTGGTTTATGTACCACAATACGATTACTCCACCGTCTACACGGCGGTTGGGGCTGGGTTGCTGGGCTTCGGCGCTGGCGTGCTGGTGGGCAATGCCTGGAACAATTCCTGGAATTGGGGCGGCGGCTGGGTCTATCCGCCGGTGTGGCCGGGCTATCCTGGCTGGCGTCCGCATCCGCCGCGCCCCGGCCCCGGCCCCTGGCCGGGTCCTGGCCCCTGGCCGGGCCCGGGTCCACATCCGGGACCGGGTCCTTGGCCGGGTCCGGGGCCGCATCCGGGACCGGGCCCCTGGCCGGGTCCGGGGCCGCATCCGGGTCCAGGCCCGCGCCCGCCCGGTCCGGGGCCCTGGCCCGGACCGGGGCCGCGTCCGCCGTATCCGGGTCCCGGAGGAGACGTGAAGCCGTGGCGCCCTGATCCGGGCCGATTCCCAGGCGGGGTGATTGGCCCCGGCGGTCCTGGCCGCCCCGGTGGTCCCGGTGGTCCCGGCGGGGTGATTGGCCCCGGCGGTCCTGGCCGCCCCGGTGGCCCCGGCGGTCCTGGCCGCCCCGGTGGTCCCGGTGGTCCCGGCGGGGTGATTGGCCCCGGCGGTCCTGGCCGCCCAGGCGGTCCCGGTGGTCCCGGCGGTGTGATTGGCCCCGGCGGTCCTGGCCGCCCCGGTGGTCCCGGTGGTCCCGGCGGTGTGATTGGTCCCGGCGGTCCTGGTCGCCCCGGTGGTCCCGGTGGTCCCGGCGGGGTGATTGGCCCCGGCGGTCCTGGCCGCCCCGGTGGTCCCGGTGGTCCCGGCGGGGTGATTGGCCCCGGCGGTCCTGGCCGCCCCGGTGGTCCCGGTGGTCCCGGCGGTGTGATTGGTCCCGGCGGTCCTGGTCGCCCCGGTGGTCCCGGTGGTCCCGGCGGGGTGATTGGCCCCGGCGGTCCTGGCCGCCCCGGCGGTCCCGGTGGTCCCGGCGGGGCGGGGGGCAAGCCGCCGTTGAGCGGGCCCGGAGCGCGGCCGATCAAGCCGGGTGGCGCCGGGTCTGCCTCTCCCTACGGGGGATTGGCTGGACCGGGCGGACGTCCCATGCGGCCGGTCGGTCCCGCGAAGAAGCCGGCCTACGGCTACGGCGGTGGTCCTGGGACCCTGAAGCCGTCGCATGGCTATGGTGGCCGGCCCGGCACGTTGAAGCCGCCGCAGATGCGGCCGCCGAAGGGGGGGATGCCCTCCATGGGGGCGGGAAACCGCGCCCGGCCGGCGCAGTTCCGAGCTCCGCCACGCGGCGGGGCACACATGACGCCCCGCGCGCCCAGTCGCGGTGGCGGCCGTATCGGTCGCTGATCCATGCGGGCCGGCTTAACGCCGGCCCGTTTTCTTTTCGGCCGGCGGGCGCGCACCGGAAAGCGGCGGACGTGTTTCCGCCGCTTTCCGGTGCGAAAAGGCACGGGTGAGAATCGAAGCGCGCGGCGCTTGGCGATCCGCCAGCGAGCGAACCTTCCGGCATGGCCTTTCCGGCTTCGAAATCCGCAGGTTCGGGCTGGAATTTTGTTGTCCGACGCCGCCGCCAACGCTGCGCGTGATGGCTCGAAAATAGATTTATCTCAATGCCTTGGACGCGGACTACGGGATGCGCCGCGATGCGCCCTTGACCGAACCGCGCACTTGCCTCCCAACAGGGGCTGCGATAAGGCTGCGGCGTCGTTTCGAACTTCTCCAACCGAGGCCGGGCGGTACCGCTTTCCCAAAGCGCATCGTCCATTCGCCCCGAGGTGCGGGCAACATGAACGCCTTGCTCATGGACTATCTGCCGGTGGTGATCTTCATCGGCGTGTCGCTGGTGATCGGATTGGCGCTCCTGGTGTCGCCTTTCATCGTGGCCTACAGCAATCCCGATCCCGAGAAGCTGTCGGCCTACGAATGCGGCTTCAACGCCTTCGATGACGCCCGCATGACTTTCGACGTGCGGTTCTATCTGGTGTCGATTCTTTTCATCATCTTCGATCTGGAAGTTGCGTTCCTGTTCCCCTGGGCCGTCAGCTTCGGCGGGTTGGGTGATCTCGGCTTCTGGTCCATGATGATGTTCCTCGGCATTTTGACCGTCGGCTTCATCTATGAGTGGCGCAAGGGAGCTCTAGAATGGGACTGACCCCTTCTGCGACCCGGCCGGAGATCGCCCCGGCCCCCAAGGGCATCATCGATCCCTCGACCGGCAAGCCGGTCGGCGCGACCGACCCCTTCTTCAAGGAAGTGAACGCGGAGCTCGCCGACAAGGGCTTCCTGCTCACCACCGCCGACGATCTGGTCACCTGGGCGCGCACCGGCTCGCTGATGTGGATGACCTTCGGCTTGGCGTGCTGCGCGGTGGAGATGATGCAGGTCTCCATGCCGCGCTACGACGTGGAGCGATTCGGCTTCGCGCCCCGCGCCTCGCCGCGCCAGTCGGACGTGATGATCGTCGCCGGCACGTTGACCAACAAGATGGCGCCCGCCTTGCGTAAGGTCTACGACCAGATGCCTGAGCCGCGCTACGTCATCTCCATGGGCTCGTGCGCCAATGGTGGCGGCTACTATCATTATTCCTACGCGGTGGTGCGCGGCTGCGACCGCGTGGTGCCGGTGGATATCTACGTGCCGGGCTGTCCGCCCACGGCGGAAGCTCTGCTCTACGGCGTGCTGCTGCTGCAGAAGAAGATCCGCCGCATCGGCACCATCGAGCGCTGATGCCACGAGGCTCGGGACGGGATTGTTGAGATGGATGAGACGCTGAAGGATCTGGCTGCTCATATCACCGGCGTGCTGTCTGGCGCCGTGACGGGCTGGACGCTTGCGTTCGGCGAGCTCACCCTGGAGCTGGAGCCGGCCCAGATCGTGAAGGTGGCCACCTTCCTGCGCGATGACCCGGCCTGCCTGTTCCAATGCATCGTGGACGTCTGCGGCGTGGACTATCCGGAGCGCGAGAAGCGCTTCGACGTGGTCTATCACCTGCTCTCGCTGAAGCAGAATGCCCGCATCCGCCTCAAGGTGAAGACCGACGCGGATACTCCGGTGCCGTCCCTGTGCGGTGTGTTCGCCGGCGCCAACTGGTTCGAGCGCGAGGCGTACGATCTGTACGGCATCCTGTTCACCGGGCATCCGGAGCTGCGCCGCCTGCTCACCGATTATGGCTTCGACGGCTATCCGCTGCGCAAGGACTTTCCCACCTCCGGCTATGTGGAGGTGCATTACGACGACGAGCTGAAGCGGGTCGTTTACGAGCCCGTGCGGCTGGCGCAGGAATTCCGCAACTTCGACTTCCTCTCCCCCTGGGAGGGCGTGGAATACGTCCTGCCGGGTGACGAGAAAGCCTCGAAGGCCGGCTGAGGGAGCGAAAGATGGGACAGGAACTCGCAACCACCGCCGAAGAGCTGAAGCCGGCCGACAAGGTCCGTAACTTCAAGATCAATTTCGGCCCGCAGCATCCCGCCGCCCACGGCGTGCTGCGCATGGTGCTGGAGCTGAACGGCGAGGTCGTGGAGCGGGTGGACCCGCATATCGGCCTCCTGCATCGCGGCACCGAAAAGCTGATCGAAACCAAGACCTATGTCCAGGCGGTGCCGTATTTCGACCGGCTGGACTATTGCGCGCCCATGAATCAGGAGCATGCCTACTGCCTGGCGGTGGAAAAGCTCCTGGGCGTCGAGGTGCCGCTGCGCGGGCAGCTCATCCGCGTGCTGTATTCGGAGATCGGGCGGCTGCTGTCGCACCTCCTCAACGTCACCACGTTCGCCATGGACGTGGGCGCGCTCACCCCGCCCCTGTGGGGGTTCGAGGAGCGCGAGAAGCTCATGATCTTCTATGAGCGGGCCTCCGGCAGCCGCATGCATGCGGCCTACTTTCGGCCCGGCGGCGTGCATCAGGACCTGCCGCGGGCCCTGGTGGAGGACATCGGAACCTTCTGCGCGACCTTCCCGCAGGTGCTGGACGACCTCGACCGTCTCGTCACCGGCAACCGCATCTTCAAGCAGCGTACGGTCGACATCGGCTATGTGTCGCTGGAAGACGCCTTGGCGTGGGGCTTCTCGGGGGTGATGGTGCGCGGGTCGGGTGCCGCCTGGGACCTGCGCCGCGCTCAGCCTTATGAATGCTATTCGGAGCTCGACTTCGACATTCCGGTGGGCGTCCACGGCGATTGCTATGATCGCTATGTGGTGCGCATGGAAGAAATGCGGCAGTCCACCAAGATCATGCAGCAGTGCGTGGAACGCCTGCTGAAAACAGCGGGTCCGGTGTCCACGTCCGATGGCAAGGTCTCCCCGCCGTCGCGTCGCGACATGAAGCGTTCCATGGAAGCGCTTATTCATCACTTCAAGCTCCACACCGAGGGTGTCCGCGTGCCCGCCGGTGAGGTTTATGCCGCCGTCGAGGCGCCCAAGGGCGAATTCGGCGTGTATCTGGTTTCCGACGGCACCAACAAGCCTTACCGCTGCAAGATCCGCGCGCCAGGCTTCGCCCACCTGCAGGCGATGGATTTCCTCTCGCGCGGCTACATGCTGGCCGACGTGTCGGCCATCCTGGGCTCGCTCGATATCGTGTTCGGCGAGGTGGATCGTTGATGCCCCGCCTTTTCGCCATCCGCCCGATGCGTGAGCGCCGCAAGCCGGCCCGCTCCGCCGCCGGCCTGGAGGTCTGACAGATGACCGTTCGTCGCCTTGCTGCCGAGCAGCCCGAGAGCTTCACCTTCCCGCCCGAACTGGAGGCGATCGCCCAGGCGCTGGTTGCCAAGTATCCGGAGGGCCGCGAGGCCTCGGCCGTGGTGCCACTGCTGTGGGAAACCCAGAAGGCGGCTGGCGGCTGGCTGCCGGAGCCGGCGCTGCGCGCGGTGGCGGACCGGCTGGGGATGGCGCACATCCGGGTACTGGAGGTTGCGACCTTCTACACCATGTTTAACCTCGCCCCAGTCGGGAAATATTTCGTGCAGCTGTGCGGTACGACGCCCTGCATGCTGCGCGGCTCCGACGACATCAAGGCGGTGTGTCAGAGGCGCATCGGCGACCAGAGCCATGTGTCGGCCGATGGCAATTTTTCATGGCTGGAAGTAGAGTGCCTGGGCGCCTGCACTAATGCTCCCATGGTACAGATCAACGACGATTTCTTCGAGGATCTCACTGCTGAGACCTTCGAGAAGCTGCTGGACGACCTCGTCGCCGGCCGCCCGGTGAAGGTGGGTCCGCAGAACGGGCGCCACGGCTCGGAGCCGCTGGGCGCGCCGGTCACCCTCACTGATCCCGCCCTTTATGCGCCGCGGCCGAAGGCGGAGGAGGCTTCCTCCACGCCGGCGCCGACTCCCGGGGAGTGACGCCTATGCTCGCCGACAAGGATCGCATCTTCACCAATATCTATGGCCTTCAGGATTTTTCCCTGAAGGGCGCGATGGCGCGCGGCCATTGGGATGGCACCAAGGGCATCCTGGAGAAGGGCCGCGACTGGATCATCAATGAGATGAAGGCGTCCGGCCTGCGTGGCCGTGGCGGAGCGGGCTTCTCGACCGGCCTGAAGTGGTCGTTCATGCCCAAGCAGTCGGACGGGCGGCCGCATTATCTGGTGGTGAACGCCGACGAGTCCGAACCCGGCACCTGCAAGGACCGTGAGATTCTGCGCAACGATCCGCACACGCTGATCGAAGGCTGCCTGATTGCCTCCTTCGCAATGGGCGCGCACGCGGCATACATTTATGTGCGCGGCGAGTTCATCTATGAGCGCAAGCGCCTGCAGCAGGCGATCGACGAGTGCTACGCGGCCGGCCTGCTGGGCAAGACCAACGTCCACGACTATCCCTTCGACCTCTATGTGCACCACGGCGCCGGAGCCTACATCTGCGGCGAGGAGACGGCGCTGCTGGAGAGTCTTGAAGGCAAGAAGGGCATGCCACGGCTGAAGCCGCCCTTCCCAGCCAATATGGGCCTCTACGGCTGTCCCACCACGGTGAACAACGTGGAGAGCATCGCGGTGGCGCCAACCATCCTGCGGCGCGGCGCCTCCTGGTTCTCGTCCATCGGGCGGCCCAATAACGTCGGCACCAAGCTCTATGGCATTTCCGGCCACGTGAACCGGCCGTGCGTCGTGGAAGACGCGATGGGCATTCCCTTCAAGGAACTCATCGAGAAGCACGGCGGCGGTGTGCGCGGGGGCTGGGACAATCTGCTGGCGATCATTCCTGGCGGCGCGTCCTGTCCGGTGGTTCCGGCCGAGCAGTGCGAAGACCTGATCATGGACTTCGACGGCCTGCGCGCGGTGAAGTCCTCGTTCGGCACTGCCGGCGTGCTGGTGATGGACAAGTCCACCGACATCGTGAAGGCCATCGCGCGCATTTCCTATTTCTTCAAGCACGAGAGCTGTGGCCAGTGCACGCCGTGCCGCGAGGGTACGGGCTGGATGTGGCGCGTGGTCAACCGTATGGCGGAAGGCCGCGCCCACAAGAGCGAGATCGATCTGTTGCTGGAGGTCACCACGCAGATCGAGGGCCACACCATCTGCGCGCTTGGCGACGCCGCGGCGTGGCCTGTGCAGGGCCTCATCCGGCATTATCGCCACGTGATCGAGGAACGCATCGACCAATATGCGGCCAATCCGCATCCGCATCCAGTGGCGGCGGAATGAGGTGACAGCGCTCGCGCGCCTCCGCTGCTTTGCGGCGGATGGAAGCGTCAAGGGCGACGATGGCTGACCAGGTGCGATCCCCGGGCTCTTCGGGACCGCAGTCTGGGAACGGCGAGATGGCGGCGATCTGATCGGGTGCCGATCGGGGGAGGGCCAGATCGTGGTCCATGGTTTCGCGGTTGGGTGAGGAAGGGGTTTGATGGCCGGAAATCGGCCGGTGAAACCCCTGGAGAGTGAGATGGGGAACCTAGGCAGTGCTCTGCAGCGCTCCGTGGTTCACAGGCCCGCCCTAGCGGGGGTCTGACGGGAAGGCCGCCTGAAGAGCGGCTTGAGACGAGGTCCGCGCACGGCGCGGTACAAGGCGAGGTGGAAGGGATGGCGAAGATCGTCGTCGACGGCACAGAGGTCGAGGTCCCGGCCGAGTACACGCTGCTGCAGGCGTGCGAGGCGGCGGGCGTCGAGATTCCGCGCTTCTGCTTCCATGAGCGCCTGTCTATTGCAGGCAATTGCCGCATGTGCCTGGTGGAAGTGAAGGGCGGGCCGCCCAAGCCCACCGCGTCATGCGCCATGGCGGTCAAGGACCTGCGTCCCGGTCCCAATGGCGAGCCACCGGTGGTGCTCACCAAGAGCCCGATGGTGAAGAAGGCGCGCGAAGGCGTGATGGAGTTCCTGCTCATCAACCATCCGCTCGATTGCCCCATCTGCGACCAGGGCGGCGAATGCGATCTGCAGGACCAGGCCATGGCCTATGGCGCTGATACCTCGCGCTTCGCTGAGAACAAGCGCGCGGTCGAGGACAAGTATATCGGCCCGCTGGTGCGCACGTCCATGACGCGGTGCATCCAGTGCACCCGCTGCGTGCGCTTCACCACCGAGGTCGCCGGCGTGCCGGACCTTGGCGCCATCGGGCGGGGCGAAGACACCGAGATTACCACCTATCTCGAGAACGCCATGCGTTCCGAGTTGCAGGGCAATGTCGCTGACCTGTGTCCAGTGGGCGCCCTGACCCACAAGCCCACCGCCTTTCACGCCCGCCCGTGGGAACTGATCAAGACCGAATCCATCGATGTCATGGACGCGGTCGGATCGAACATCCGCGTCGATACGCGCGGCCGCGAGGTGATGCGCATCCTGCCGCGCATCAACGACGGGGTGAACGAGGAATGGATTTCGGACAAGTCCCGTTATGTGTGGGACGGCCTGAAGGTCCAGCGGCTCGACCGTCCTTATGTGCGCAAGGGCGGCCGGCTGGTGCCGGCGTCCTGGACCGAGGCCTTTGGGGCGGTCGCCGCGAAGGTGAAGGCCGCGCGTCCCGAGCGGATCGGCGCCATTGTTGGCGATCTCGCGAGCGCGGAAGAAGTGTTCGCGCTCAAGGCGCTGATCGGCAAGCTGGGCTCGCAGAACATCGACGCGCGCCAGGACGGCGCCGGTCTTGATCCGACGCTCGGTCGCGCCAGCTATGTGTTCAACCCCTCCATCGCCGGCATCGAGGATGCAGACGCCATCCTGCTGGTGGGTACCGATCCGCGCCACGAGGCGTCGGTTCTGAACGCGCGCATCCGCAAGCGGTGGCGCCAGGGCGGGCTCAAGGTGGGTGTCGTCGGGCCCCAGGTGGATCTCACCTATTCGTATGAATATCTCGGTGCGGGGGCTGAAAGCCTCGCCGATCTCGCCGGCACCGGCAGTTTCGGCGAGGTGCTGCGCCAGGCCGAGCGTCCGCTGGTGATCGTCGGCCAGGGTGCGCTCGCGCGGCCCGACGGGGCCGCCATCCTGTCGCTCGCGGCGCGGGTCGCAGTGGCGAGCGGGGCGGTCAAGGAGGGCTGGATCGGCTTTGCCGTCCTGCACACAGCGGCGGCGCGTGTCGGCGCGCTCGATGTCGGCGCGGTGCCGGGGCCGAAGGGGCTCGATACCGCCGCGATGTCGGCGCCCGGCGCGCTCGATGTGGCTTTCCTGCTGGGTGCCGACGAGGTGGACGTGGCTCCGGGCGCGTTCGTGGTCTATATCGGCACCCATGGTGATCGGGGCGCCCATCGCGCGGACGTCATCCTGCCGGGCGCGGCTTATACCGAGAAGTCTGGCCTTTATGTGAATACCGAGGGCCGGGTGCAGCTTGCCCGTCGCGCGGCGTTCCCGCCGGGCGAGGCGCGCGAGGATTGGGCGGTCCTGCGCGCGCTCTCGGAGGTGCTCGGCCAGACGCTTCCGTTCGACAGCCTGTCGGCGCTCCGCTCGAAGCTGGTGGCAGCGTTCCCGCACTTCGGACGGGTGGATGAGATCGCGCCGGCCGATGGCGGCGCGATCGCCGCCCTGGCGAAGCGGGGGGGGGCGGTGGAGAAGGCGCCGTTCGTCTCCGCGATCACCGATTTTTATCTGACAAACCCCATCGCCCGCGCGTCCGCCGTCATGGCGGAATGCTCGGCGCTGCGCGCGGCGTCGGCCGCCGAAGCCGCGGAGTGAGGCGGATGGGCACGTGGCGGCAGACAACAGATCGCGCCGGTAGCGGCGCGCGGGGCACGGGCCAGCGCCTGCGTCCGGCAAGCGTTGGGGGGCGATAGAACCGATGGACTGGCAGGATACCCTTATCCAGGTGCTGATCATCATCGGCCAGAGCTTGGCTCTGCTGGTGGCGCTCCTCGTCTTCATCGCCTACATCCTGCTCGCCGACCGCAAGGTGTGGGCGGCGGTGCAATTGCGGCGCGGGCCGAACGTGGTGGGGCCGTTCGGCCTGTTCCAGTCGTTCGCGGATCTTCTCAAGTTCGTCCTGAAGGAGCCCACCATTCCGGCGGGCGCCAACAAGGTGCTGTTCCTGCTGGCGCCGCTGGTCACCTGCGTGCTGGCCCTGGCAGCCTGGGCGGTTGTTCCCATCGCCGATGGCTGGGTGATCGCCGACATCAATGTGGGCGTGCTGTATATCTTCGCGATTTCGTCGCTCGGCGTGTACGGCATCATCATGGGCGGCTGGGCTTCGAACTCGAAGTATCCCTTCCTGGCGGCCCTGCGGTCTGCGGCGCAGATGGTGTCCTACGAAGTCTCCATCGGCTTCGTCATCATCACCGTGCTGATGTGCGCCGGGTCGTTGAACCTGTCGGCCATCGTCGAGGCGCAGAATGGCCGCTTCGGCCTGCTGAATTGGTATGTTCTGCCGCTTCTGCCGATGTTCGTGATCTTCTTCGTCTCGGCGCTGGCGGAAACCAACCGTCCGCCGTTCGATCTGGTGGAAGCCGAGTCCGAACTGGTCGCCGGCTTCATGACCGAGTACGGCTCCACGCCCTACCTGCTGTTCATGCTGGGCGAGTACGTGGCCATCATGACCATGTGCGCCCTCGCCACCATCCTGTTCCTGGGCGGTTGGCTGTCGCCGCTGCCGTTCGCGCCCTTCACCTGGGTGCCGGGAGTGGTGTGGTTCGTGGTGAAGCTGTGCTTCATGTTCTTCCTGTTCGCGATGGCCAAGGCCATCGTACCGCGCTACCGCTACGACCAGCTCATGCGGCTCGGCTGGAAGGTGTTCCTGCCCATTTCGCTCGTGGCCGTGGTTCTGGTGGCCAGCGTCCTGCACTTCACGGGGAATGCGCCCCAATGATCGTGCACTCCACCCTTCAGAAGAGCCGCTCGAACGCGGCGGGAGAGCGCCCATGAAGCTCGATCAGGCCGCGCGCGCCCTGTTGCTGACGGAGCTGGTCTCCGCCTTCTTCCTGACCATGCGGTACTTCTTCCGCCCCAAGGCCACGCTCAACTATCCGTTCGAGAAGGGGCCGCTCTCGCCTCGCTTCCGCGGCGAGCATGCGCTGCGGCGCTATCCGAATGGCGAGGAGCGGTGCATCGCCTGCAAGCTTTGCGAAGCCATCTGCCCGGCGCAGGCCATCACCATCGAGGCGGGGCCGCGTCGCAACGACGGGACGCGGCGCACCACCCGTTATGACATCGACATGGTGAAGTGCATCTATTGCGGCTTCTGCCAGGAGGCCTGCCCGGTGGACGCCATTGTCGAGGGGCCGAATTTCGAGTTCGCCACGGAAACCCGTGAGGAACTGTATTACGACAAGGACAAGCTGCTCTCGAACGGCGACCGTTGGGAGCGCGAGATCGCGCGGTCCATCGCGCTTGACGCGCCGTATCGGTGAGGGCGGTCGGCGCGGGTTCCGGCCCGCGTCGCCAAGGGTTCGAGCGCCGTGACGGCACGGCGTGGCCATCGGCGGGGCCTTCGGGCACGTTCGGGGCACGCCATCTGAAGTTGTGAGCGGGACGCGTCCACCGGATTGCCGGACGGGCGGTTGGCCGTTCGAAATGGTGGACTTTTAGGATGGGTCAGAGCTATCGACGCATCGGCCGCGCGGCGTCCGGGTCCGTGATGGGCACCGGCCATCCCAGTGCGGCTCAAAAGAGCGCGGAACTGGCGCGCAGGGGGGGGCTCTCCGCATGAGTGTCGCGGCGGTGTTTTTCTATCTCTTCGCGTTCGTGCTGGTGGGGTCGGCCTTCATGGTCATCTCCTCGCGCAACCCGGTTCAATCGGTTTTGTTCCTCATCCTCGCGTTCGTGAACGCGGCGGGCCTGTTCCTGCTGGTGGGGGCCGAATTCCTGGGCCTGATTCTGGTGGTGGTTTATGTCGGCGCCGTGGCGGTGCTGTTCCTCTTCGTCGTGATGATGCTCGACGTGGACTTCGTGGAACTGCGCCAGGGCTTCCTGCAATACCTGCCCATTGGCGTCCTGGTGGGGCTGATCTTTCTGGCGGAGCTGCTGCTGGTGGTTGGCGCGTGGGCGACCGGGCCGGGGATCACGGCGGCGGTGACGGCGCACGCCGGGGTGGCGCAGGCGGCGGACGTGGGCAATGTCCAGGCGCTCGCCCGGGTGCTGTACACCGACTACATCTATTTCTTCCAGGCAGCAGGCTTCATCCTGCTGGTGGCCATGATCGGTGCCATCGTGCTGACCCTTCGCCACAAGCCGAATGTAAAGCGCCAGAACATCTCCGCTCAGGTCGCGCGCACGCCCGAAGCCGCCATCAAGGTGGTCAAGGTGCGCCCTGGCCAGGGGCTTTGAGGGGGTCGCCATGGAAATCGGTCTTTCCCACTACCTTACGGTGGCGGCGATCCTGTTCACGCTCGGGACGCTCGGCATCTTCCTGAACCGGAAGAACGTCATCGTCATCCTGATGTCGGTCGAGCTGATCCTGCTGTCGGTGAACATCAATCTGGTGTCGTTCTCGGCTTTCCTGGGGAACCTCACCGGGCAGGTGTTCGCGCTGCTCGTGCTCACGGTCGCGGCGGCGGAAGCAGCCATCGGTCTCGCCATCCTCGTGGTGTTCTACCGCAACCGCGGTTCGATCGCCGTCGAGGACATCAACGCCATGAAGGGCTGAGGCCATGTATCAGGCCATCGTCTTCCTGCCGCTGGCAGGCTTCCTCATCGCGGCGCTGTTCGGCCGGGCCATCGGCGCCCGCGCCAGCGAAGTGGTGACCACCACCTTCCTGTTCATCGCCTGCCTGTTCGCCTGGATCACCTTCGCCGGCGTCGGCTTCGACGACCAGGGGGCGCGTGTCCAGGTGCTGCGTTGGATCTATGTCGGCGCTCTTAAGATCGACTGGGCGTTGCGCATCGACACGCTGACCGCGATCATGCTGGTGGTGATCACGACGGTGTCGAGCCTCGTGCACCTGTATTCTATCGGTTATATGCACGAGGATCCGAGCCGGCCGCGGTTCTTCGCCTACCTGTCGCTGTTCACCTTTGCCATGCTCATGCTGGTGACGGCCGACAATCTGGTGCAGTTGTTCTTCGGCTGGGAGGGGGTCGGCCTCGCCTCTTACCTGCTGATCGGCTTCTGGTACGAGAAGCCCTCGGCCAACGCGGCCGCCATGAAGGCGTTCGTGGTCAACCGGGTCGGCGACTTCGGCTTCATGCTGGGCATTTTCGGCGTGTTCGTGATGACCGGCTCGGTGGCGTTTGACCAGGTGTTCGCGGCGGCGCCGTCGTTGGCCGGCAAGACCATCACCTTCCTCAGTCACCAATGGGACGCGCCCACGGTGATCGCGCTGCTGCTGTTCGTCGGTGCCATGGGCAAGTCGGCGCAGCTGCTGCTGCACACCTGGCTGCCCGACGCCATGGAGGGACCGACCCCGGTCTCGGCGCTGATCCACGCGGCGACCATGGTGACCGCCGGCGTGTTCATGGTGGCGCGCATGTCGCCCATCTTCGAGCTGTCGCAGACGGCGCTCAATGTGGTGATGCTGGTAGGTGCCACCACCGCCTTCTTCGCCGCCACGGTGGCATTGGTCCAGAATGACATCAAGAAGGTGATCGCCTACTCCACCTGCTCGCAGCTCGGCTACATGTTCGTCGCCATGGGCGCCGGGGCCTATTCGGTGGGCATGTTCCACCTTCTGACCCACGCCTGCTTCAAGGCCCTGCTGTTCCTGTGCGCCGGCTCCGTGATCCATGCCATGCACCATGAGCAGGATATGCGGCACATGGGCGGTCTGCGTAAGAAGGTTCCCTTCACCTACGCCATGATGCTGATCGGAACTTTGGCCATCACCGGTTTCCCCTGGACGGCCGGCTATTATTCGAAGGACGCCATCATCGAGGCAGCGTACGCCAGCCACAATTACTTCGCGCTCTACGGCTGGGCGATGACCGTGATCGCCGCGGCGCTGACGTCCTTCTACTCCTGGCGCCTCGTGTTCATGACCTTCTTTGGCAAGCCCCACGACCACCACCATTACGACCATGCCCATGAATCGCCGCTGGTGATGACGGTGCCGCTGGGCGTGCTGGGTGTCGGTTCCCTGGTGGCGGGCTTCGCGCTCTATAACGTGTTCGTGGGCGAGGGCGTGGGCGAGTTCTTCCGGCATTCCATCTTCATGGGTGCGGAGAACCACATCCTTCACGCGATGCACGAGATCCCTGAGGCGATCGTTCTGGCGCCGACGGTGATGATGGTGCTGGGCTTCCTGGTGGCCTACTGGTTCTACATCGTGAACCCGAAGGTGCCGGTGGCGCTGGCGAGGTCGCAGGACGGGCTCTACCGCTTCCTGCTCAACAAGTGGTACTTCGACGAACTGTACAACGCCGTGTTCGTGAAGCCGGCGCTGGCCATCGGTCGGGTGCTGTGGAAGCGGGGCGACGGCGCGATCATCGACGGGCTTGGGCCCGACGGTGTCTCGGCGCGGGTGCTCGACGTCACCGGCCGCGTGGTGCGGCTGCAGACCGGTTACCTCTACCATTACGCCTTCGTGATGCTGATCGGCGTCGCGGCTCTTCTCTCCTGGTTCATGTTCTCCGGAGTGTGACGACGATGACCGACTGGCCCATCCTTTCCGTCGTCACCTTCCTGCCGCTGGTCGGCGCCCTGTTCATCTTCGTGGTGCGGGGCGACGACGAGGTGGCCGCGCGCAACGCCCGCTGGGTGGCGCTGTGGACCACGCTGGTGACGTTCGTCGTGTCGCTGCTGATGCTGCCGGGATTCGACCCGGCGGCTCCCGGCTTCCAGTTCGTGGAGAAGAAGGCGTGGCTCGGCGACATCGCCGCCTATCACATGGGCGTCGATGGCATCTCGCTGCCGTTCGTCATTCTGACCACCTTCCTCATGCCGTTCGCCATCCTCGCTTCCTGGGAGAGCGTGCATAAGCGGGTGAAGGAGTACATGATCGCGTTCCTGGTGCTCGAGACCTTCATGGTCGGCACCTTCTGCGCTCTCGATCTGGTTCTGTTCTATTTCTTCTTCGAGGCCGGCCTCATCCCGATGTTCCTCATCATCGGCATCTGGGGTGGTCCGCGGCGCATCTATGCTGCGTTCAAGTTCTTCCTCTACACGCTGACCGGCTCCGTGCTGATGATGCTCGCCATCATGGCCATGTATTGGCAGGCGGGCACTACCGATGTGCCGACCCTGCTGACCCATGGCTTCCCGGTGGGGATGCAGATCTGGCTATGGCTTGCCTTCTTCGCCTCGTTCGCGGTGAAGATGCCCATGTGGCCGGTGCACACCTGGTTGCCTGACGCCCACGTGGAAGCGCCCACGGCGGGCTCGGTGATCCTGGCCGGCGTGCTGCTGAAGATGGGCGGCTATGGCTTCATCCGCTTCTCGTTGCCCATGTTCCCCGAGGCGAGCCATTATTTCGCGCCGCTGGTGTTCGCCCTTTCGGTGGTGGCGATCATCTACACCTCGCTGGTGGCCCTGGTTCAGGAAGACATCAAGAAGCTGATCGCCTATTCGTCTGTGGCCCACATGGGTTTCGTCACGATGGGCATCTTCACCATGAACGAGCAGGGCCTGCAGGGCGCCATGTTCCTCATGATCTCCCACGGCTTCGTCGCGGGCGCGCTGTTCCTGTGCGTGGGCGTCATCTATGACCGCATGCACACCCGCGAGATCGCCGCTTATGGCGGCCTCGTGAATCGCATGCCGCTCTACGCCACGGTCATGATGATCTTCACCATGGCGAACGTGGGCCTGCCGGGGACTTCGGGCTTCGTCGGTGAGTTCCTGACCATGCTGGCGGCGTTCGAGGCCAACACCTGGGTGGCGTTCCTCGCGGCCACGGGCGTGATCCTTTCGGCCGCCTATGCCTTGTACCTCTATTGGCGCGTGATCTTCGGCAAGCTGGAGAAGGACAGCCTGAAGGGCATCCTCGACCTGTCGCCCCGCGAGATCACCATCATGGTGCCGCTGGTCATTCTCACCATCCTGTTCGGGGTGTGGCCGGCGCCCATTCTCAACATGACCTCCCATGCGGTGAACGCGGTCGTCGCGCGCACCGACCAGGTGGCGGGCGCGGTGAAGACCGCGCTCCTCCTCACCTTCTGATTTCGAGGTAGCTATGACGCAGCTCCTGCCTCCGCTCGGCGCTGTCCTGCCCGAGCTGGTGCTCGCCATCTCCGCCATCGCGCTGATCCTCATCGGCGCGTTTCGGGGGGAGGGAGCGGCCAACTTCATCACTGGCCTCGCCATCGCGGTGCTCGCGGCGGCTGGAGTCCTGGTGCTTCTGGGTCCGGGCGGGGAAACCGTGGCGTTCCACGGCTCTCTCGTGCTCGACCCGTTCGGCCGCTTCATGAAGGTGCTCGCCATCTTCGGAGCCACCGTCTCGCTCATTATGGCGGTGGATTGGCAGAACCGGGAGAAGCTGGCGCGGTTCGAATACGCGGTCCTGTTCGTAATCGCGACGCTCGGCATGTGCATGCTGGTGTCGGCCGGCGATCTGATCGCGCTCTATCTCGGCCTTGAGCTGATGAGCTTCTCGCTTTACGTGCTGGCGGCCATCAATCGGGATTCGGTGCGCTCGACCGAGGCGGGGCTCAAGTATTTCGTGCTGGGGTCGCTGTCGTCAGGCATGCTGCTTTATGGCTCGTCTCTGGTTTACGGCTTCACCGGCTCGGTGAATTTCGAGGTCATCGCGACCGTGGTGAAGGAGCCGACCATCGGCCTCATCTTCGGCCTGGTGTTTGTGCTGGCGGGCCTGTGCTTCAAGATCTCGGCGGTGCCGTTCCACATGTGGACGCCGGACGTCTATGAAGGCGCGCCGACGCCGGTCACCACCTTCTTCGCAACCGCTCCTAAGGTGGCCGGCATGGCCATCTTCATCCGGGTGGTGCTGGAGGCGTTCCCCCACGTCGGTCACCAGTGGCAGCAGATCGTCGCGTTCGTGTCGATCGCATCCATGGTGCTCGGCGCCTTCGCCGCTATCGGTCAGCGCAACATCAAGCGGCTGCTGGCCTATTCCTCCATCGGCCACATGGGCTTCGCGCTGGTGGGCCTGGCGGCGGGCACGGCGGAGGGCGTGCGCGGCGTGCTGGTCTACGTAGCCATCTATGTGGCGATGACGCTCGGTTCGTTTGCCTGCGTGCTCACCATGCGGCGGCAGGGCCGGGCTGTGGAAAACATCGACGAGCTGGCCGGGCTGGCGCGCAACAATCCGTTGATGGCGTTCCTGTTCGGTGCGCTCATGTTCTCGCTTGCCGGCATTCCGCCGCTGGCTGGCTTCCTGGCCAAATACTATGTGTTCGTCGCGGCGATCCAGGCGGGCCTCTATGGCCTCGCGGTGATCGGCGTGCTAGCCTCCGTGGTCGGCGCCTTCTACTATCTGCGGGTCGTCAAGATCATGTATTTCGACGAGCCGGCAGATGCCTTCGATCCCATGCCGACCGAGCTGAAGGCGGTGCTTGCGGTGAGTGGCCTGTTCACCATCTTCTATTTCGTCTATCCCGCTCCTCTTATCGAGGCGGCGGGCGCCGCTGCCCGCTCGCTCTTCTGATCGATGGCACAATACGAATTCCAGGGTTCCACGGTTCCCATCATCCGTTTCACCGAGATTGGCTCCACCAATGCGGAGGGTCTCGCCCGTCTTGCGCGCGGCGAGACCTTGCCGGTCTGGCTGGTTGCGGATATCCAGACGGCCGGGCGGGGCCGTCGGGGCCGTCCATGGACCTCGGAACTCGGCAATCTCTTCGCCACTCTGGTGCTGCCCAATCCGGCGCCGCTGGCCAATCTGGCGCAGCTGTGCTTCGTGGCTGGCTTGGCGCTGCGAGACGCGGTGCTGGCCGCCGCGCCGCAGATCGCTCAGGATACGCTCAAGCTCAAATGGCCGAACGATCTGCTGCTGAATGGCGGCAAGCTGGCGGGCATTCTGGTGGAGGGCGGCACCGATGCCGCAGGTCGGCCAGCGGCGGTCATCGGCTTCGGCGTGAACTGCCTGCATCATCCCGATGAGCTGCCGTACAAGGCGACGAGCCTTGAGGAGGCGGGCGCGCCCACCGCACCCGATCGCCTGCTGGAGGCGCTCGACCTCGCCATCGCCGTGCGGCTCAACCAATGGCACGCTGGAGCCGGGTTTTCGGCGATCCGCTCCGATTGGATGCGGCACGCTCTGGGCATGGGCGATCAGGTCAGCGTCAAGATCGGTGAGCGCGAGGTGGTTGGCCGCTTTGAGAACATCGATGCGCGGGGCGCCATGATGTTGCGCCGCCGGGATGGGATCGCGGAGATCATCACCGCAGGTGACGTGTCGTTGCGCCTGCCGGAGTGAAGGGCCGCGCCGGCGGAGAACCCCGCTGGGAACGCGCGGTCCAGGCGGGCGTGGGATGCGGTGAGGCTTGCGGAGCCAGCGCTGCCTCCACGGCGCATGGCGCGATTGGAAGCATAAGGTTCGGACCTGGACAGATCCGGGTGATTCTTGGGGCCTCCACCGTCCGCATCTGTGAGCGGCGCGCAGGCCATCGGTGGAAGTGATCGGTTAAATGGCGGTATCGGACGAACTCGTGTTCGCCCCCCTCGGCGGGGTTGGTGAAATCGGCATGAATCTCGCGCTCTACGGCTTCGGGCCGAAACGGGAGCGCGCGTGGCTCATGGTGGATTTCGGCATGAGCTTCGCCGGCGACGAGGCGCCCGGGGTTGATCTGGTGCTGCCGGACATCCGCTTCCTGGAGGCGGAGAAGAAAAACATCGTCGGGCTGGTTATCACCCATGGCCACGAGGATCACGTGGGTGCGGTGCTGGACCTCTGGCCGCGCCTCCAGTGCCCCATCTACACCACCGCGTTCACGGCGGGGCTGCTGGAAGCTAAGCGCGCGGGCGAGCCCGGAGCGCCGCAATCCCTGCCGGTGACGGTGGTGCGCTCGGGGGGGCTGGTGCGGCTGGGGCCGTTCGAGGTGGAGTTCGTGCCGGTCGCGCATTCCATTCCCGACAGCCACGCGCTGGCCATCCGCACGGCAGCGGGTCTCGTGGTTCACACGGGTGACTGGAAGCTCGATCCGACCCCGCTGGTGGGCTCGCCCACCGATACCGCTCGGCTGGCGGAACTCGGCGATGAAGGTGTGCGCGCCATTGTCTGCGATTCCACCAATGCCATTCGCGACGGTGTCTCCCCCTCGGAACTGGACGTGGTGGCGTCGCTGAAGGAGATCGTGGCCCAGGCGAAGCATCGCGTCGCCTTCACCACCTTCTCCTCGAACGTAGCGCGCGTGCGCGGCATCGCCGAGGCCGCGCTGGCGGCGGGGCGCGAGGTGGTGGTGGTGGGCCGGGCGCTGGAGCGCGTGATCGCGGTGGCCCGCGAGCAGGGGATGCTGGACGGCATTCCCGCGTTCCACAGCGCTGATGCCTATGGCTACCTGCCACGTGAACGGGTGGTGGCGATTCTCACCGGCAGCCAGGGCGAGCCGCGCGCCGCGCTACGTCGCATTGCCGACGACGACCACCCGGAGATCGCTCTTTCTCCCGGCGATCTGGTGGTGTTCTCGTCCCGCACCATTCCGGGCAACGAGAAGGTGGTCAATCACATCATCAACGCGCTGACCAAGCGCGGAGTGGAGGTGCTGACCGACCGTGACCGGCTGGTGCATGTCTCCGGCCATCCGCGCCGCGGCGAGTTGGAGAAGATGTACGCTCTGGTGCGGCCGCAGGTGGCAGTGCCGGTGCATGGCGAGGCGCAGCATCTGCACGCCCACGCCAAGCTGGCGCAGAGCCTCGGCGTGCCGGAGGTGGTCAATTGCTATGACGGGCAGATACTGCGTCTTGCTCCGGGCCCCGCGGAGCGGGTCGGGGAGGTGCCGTTTGGCCGTCTCTACAAGGATGCGCGGCTGCTGTTGCCCGAAGGCGGACGCACCTTGCCGGAGCGGCGGAAGCTGAGCTTCGTCGGCGCGGTTTCCGTGGCGGTGGCCATCGATAAACACGGCGGCATCGCCGGCGACCCGTCGGTGGAGCTGTCGGGCGTCCCGGAGCGGGGGGAGGGCAATGTGGACATGCTCGACCGTGTCCTCGACACCGTGGTCTCCACGCTCGAAGGGCTGCCCAAGGCACGCCGGCGGGATGCGGATGCGCTGGCGGAGACGCTGGAGCGGGCGGTGCGCGGGGCGGTGAACGCGGTGTGGGGCAAGAAGCCCGTGTGCCATGTGCACGTTCTGGAAGTGTGACGGGTGGAACGACGGCCGGCCGGTGGGGCCGGCGCGAGACAATGAGGGAACCATGATCGGACGGCTGAACCATGTGGCCATCGCGGTGCGCGACATCGCCGCCGCCTCGCAGCTCTATCGCGACACCCTTGGCGCGGAGGTGTCCGCGGCGGTGCCGCAGGCGGAGCATGGCGTGACCACCGTGTTTGTGACCCTGCCGAACACCAAGATCGAGTTCCTGGAGCCCCTTGGCGAGAATTCCCCCATCGCCAAGTTCCTGGAGCGGAACCCCGACGGCGGCATCCATCACATCTGCTACGAGGTGGATGATATCATCGTGGCGCGTGACCAGCTCAAAGCGAAGGGCGCCCGCGTGCTCGGCTCCGGTGATCCGAAGATCGGCGCTCATGGAAAGCCGGTGCTGTTCCTGCATCCGAAGGACTTCAACGGCACCCTGGTCGAACTGGAACAGGCCTGAGGTCGGGGCGATGTCGGTTGGAGCCGTCGTCGCCATTTATTTCATCGTCTGGTGGATCAGCCTGTTCGCGGTGCTGCCCTGGGGGGTGCGCGCGCAGGCGGAGGTGGCCGATATCGTCCCGGGGAGCGACCCCGGGGCGCCGGCACGGCCTCGATTGCTGCGCAAGATGCTGGCGACGACGGTGCTGGCGGCGTTGATCACCCTTGTCATCGTCTATGTGATCTCAAGTGGCGTGATCGCCCTTGAGGACCTGCCCATGCCCTTCGATACCACGGCCGACTGAGGCGCAACGCTGCTGGCGGCGGGGGCGCGGGTGACGCGGTGGGCCGCAACTGCCCGTCGCGGCATTTCCGGTGCGTTCATGCCAAAGTGCCGGCAGGCCTGACTGACCGGCCTTTCGTGAAGCCGAGACCCGTCCGTCCGGCAGTGGTCCGAAGATCAAGGCCGCTGGTATCGGGTCCCCGCGTTGGGCGGCGCCCGGACGGATCCGGTGCGCGCGGGAGCGATCACGGGGTGGCGCGCCGATTTCAATGGCCTGAAAATTATTTTCGATCATCGCCGCCGCAGCCGGGAAAAAGCACGCTTTCGCTGCGGTGCGGGACGACATCCGGTGACCTGCGCGGGCGGATAGGCCCTGTGGCATCGACTCGCCAGACTTATTTATAGCAATATACTGCCATAAATCAAGGGCAGCTCAGCTTCGGTTGAAGGGTGTGCTGAGCCGGCTTCCGACCGGGGCTCGGCGCCTTGGGAGGCTGGCGTCGCCGGGCCACCACACTGGGCGCGAACCGGGCCGGGGAGGCTGCAAAGCGTCCTCGGCAGGGCACCGCGAGGGCGGAGGCAGGGGGCGGTACAGATGAGGAAGCGCTTGAATCCAAAAGAAAAGGCGAGGCCCGATGGCCTCGCCTTTGTCATTCCCACGGCTCCTGTGCCGCCTGCGGGTCTGATGCCCACTGAGGTGCGACATGGCCAATCCGTGATGCCGATTCCGTGCGCGCTCCTCTTTGGAGCGATCGTCGGCCGGCTGTTGTTATTCGATTCCTCCCGAGACCCGGACCGCGTTCACCGCCCGGTTAACCAGGCTGGCGACGATCCCCTTTCTTGTGCGGGGACAAACTAGAACAAGATTCTGTCGTTTGTCATCCTTGCGCCGCAATAAGTCATACGCTGCGTCGCAACATGGGTGCGCGTTGGAGCGCTTTTGGGGCGCGCTCTTGTGTTTTGGCGGCGCTTCCGCTTTCACTCCGCGCGACCCTTTTCGATCCCTCAGCCGTCGAGCCTTGCGATGCGCCTTTCCCGTTATTTTCTGCCGATCCTGCGTGAAGTGCCCCGGGAGGCGGACATCGTCTCCCACCGCCTGATGTTGCGCGCGGGCATGATCCGCCAAGAGGCCGCGGGAATCTTCGCCTGGCTGCCGCTCGGCCACCGCGTGCTCAACAAGATCTGCGGCATCATCCGCGAGGAGCAGAACCGGGCCGGCGCCATCGAGATGCTGATGCCCACCATCCAGTCCGCCGACCTGTGGCGGGAAAGCGGGCGCTACGACGATTATGGCAAGGAGATGCTACGAATCCGCGATCGTCATGATCGCGAGATGCTGTTCGGCCCCACCAACGAGGAAATGATTACCGACGTCGTGCGCGCCTATGTGAAGTCCTACAAGGCGTTGCCGTTGAACCTCTACCACATCCAGTGGAAGTTCCGGGACGAGGTGCGCCCGCGCTTCGGGGTGTACCGCTCGCGCGAGTTCCTGATGAAGGACGCCTATTCGTTCGATCTGGACGCCGCCGGAGCCCGGCACTCCTACAACAAGATGTTCGTGGCGTACCTGCGGACCTTCGCGCGCATGGGCCTGAAGGCGATCCCGATGGTGGCGGATACCGGCCCCATCGGCGGCAACCTCTCCCATGAGTTCATCATTCTCGCCTCCACCGGCGAGAGCGAGGTGTTCTGCCACGGCGACTATCTGGAGATGGCGCCGCCGCCGGCCGATGTGAATTTCGACGACCGGGCCGCTCTGCAGCAGGTGTTCGACGATTTCACCTCGCTTTATGCCGCCACCTCCGAAAAGCACGACGAAGCCGCCTATGCCGCCATTCCGGAGGGCAAGCGCCTGGCGGCGCGCGGCATCGAGGTGGGGCACATCTTCTATTTCGGCACCAAATATTCGGAGCCGTTCGGTGTGACCGTGCAGGGACCCGACGGCAATGCCCACACGGTGCACATGGGGTCCTACGGCATCGGCCCGTCCCGCCTCGTGGCGGCCATGATCGAGGCCTCCCATGACGAGGCGGGAATCATCTGGCCGGACGCGGTGGCGCCCTTCCAGGTGGGCATCTTGAACCTGAAGGTCGGCGACAGCGCCACCGAGGCCGCTTGCGAGGGGCTTTACGCGCAGTTGACCGCCGCCGGCTACGACGTGCTCTATGACGACACCGAGGAGCGGGCCGGCGCCAAGTTCGCCACGGCCGACCTGATCGGCGTGCCGTGGCAGATTCTGGTCGGTCCGAAGGGGCTGGCCGACGGCAAGGTGGAACTGAAGCGCCGCCGCGGCGGCGAGCGCGAACTGATCGCGCCGAGCGACATTCTGGAGAGGCTGAAGGCATGAGCGCGCGCGCGTCGTCCGGGGTCGCAGACGAGGAACCCACCGGAACGCGGCCGTTCGCCCCGTTCGAGTGGATGCTGTCGCTGCGCTACCTCAGGGCGCGGCGCAAGGAAGGCTTCATCTCGGTCATCGCCGGGTTTTCCTTCCTGGGCATCACCCTGGGGGTGGCCACCCTCATCATCGTCATGGCGGTGATGAATGGCTTTCGCCAGGAGCTGCTGGGCAAGATCCTCGGGCTCAACGGCCATGTGCTGGTGCAGCCGCTGGAAAGCCCCCTGACCGACTTCAAGGAGGTGGCCGAGCGCATCGCCAAGCTCAACGGCGTGCGCCTGGCGGTGCCGCTGGTGGAAGGGCAGGCGCTGGCATCCTCGCAGTTCGGCGCCTCCGGCGTGCTGGTGCGCGGGCTCACGGAGAAGGACCTGCGCGGGCTGCCCTCGGTCAGCCACAACATCCGCTCCGGCACGCTGGAGGGCTTCGACACCGGGCAGGGGCTGGCCATCGGCAAGCGCCTCGCGGACCAATTGTCCCTGCGCGCTGGCGACAACATCACCCTGGTGGCCCCGCGCGGGGCGGTGACGCCCATGGGCACCTCGCCGCGCATCAAGGTCTACAAGGTGGCGGCCATCTTCGAGATCGGCATGTCGGAATACGACAGCGCCTTCGTCTTCATGCCGCTGCCGGAGGCCCAGGCTTATTTCAACCGCAACAACGACGTGAACGCCGTCGAGGTCTATATCGACAATCCAGACGACGTGGAGGAACTGCGCGGCGCGATCCAGGCCGCCGCCGAGCGGCCCGTCTACCTGGTGGACTGGCGCCGGCGCAACGCCACCTTCTTCAATGCCCTGCAGGTGGAGCGGAACGTCATGTTCCTCATCCTCACGCTGATCGTGCTGGTGGCGGCGCTGAACATCGTCTCCGGCCTCATCATGCTGGTGAAGGACAAGGGGCACGACATCGCCATCCTGCGCACCATGGGAGCCACCCAGGGGGCGGTGATGCGGGTGTTCCTCATCACCGGGGCGTCCATCGGCGTGGTGGGCACGCTGGTGGGGCTGGCGCTCGGGGTGCTGGTGTGCCTCAACATCGAGAGCATCCGCCAGTTCATCTCCTGGCTCACCGCGACCGAGCTGTTCTCGCCCGAGCTCTATTATCTCAGCCGGCTGCCGGCGCAGATGAATTTCGGCGAGACCGCCACCGTGGTGGTGATGGCCCTGGTGCTGTCGCTGTTCGCCACCCTCTATCCGTCCTGGCGCGCCGCGCGGCTCGATCCGGTGGAAGCGCTGAGATACGAGTGATGGACCAACCCGCCCGCCGACAGACAGGCTCGCCCGGTATGCCCTCCCGTCCCAACTATGCCCTGGCCCTCACCGGCGTCGTCCGCCGCTATTCGGAAGGGGCGGGGGCGCTTGAGATCCTGCGCGGGGTGGACCTCGCCATTTCGCCGGGCCAGTCGGTGGCGCTGGTGGCGCCCTCGGGCTCGGGCAAGTCCACGCTGCTGCACATCGCCGGCCTGCTGGAGCATTCGGACGCCGGTGAGGTGTTCGTCGACGGCCAGCCCACGGCCCGCCTGCCCGATGCCGAGCGCACCCGCATGCGCCGGCTGCACATCGGCTTCATCTACCAGTTCCATCATCTGCTCGGCGAGTTCACGGCGCTGGAGAATGTCGCCATGCCGCAGATGATCCGGGGGCTCTCCCACAAGGAGGCCAACCGGCGGGCGAAGGACCTGCTGACCTACCTCGGCCTGGGTCCGCGCTTGTCGCACCGCCCCTCTGAACTGTCCGGCGGCGAGCAGCAGCGGGTCGCGATCGCCCGCGCCTTGGCCAACGCGCCGCGCCTGCTGCTGGCCGACGAGCCCACCGGCAACCTCGATCCCAAGACCTCGGACCACGTGTTCGGCGCGCTCACCGAGCTGGTGCAGGCCACCGGCGTGGCGGCGTTGATCGCCACCCACAACCTGGAGCTCGCCGCCCGCATGGACCGGCGCGTGACCCTGCGCGAAGGCCGGCTGGTGGAACTGGCCTGAGGAGGCGGGCGAAGCTGCGGCGGAGCGTCGCGCTGTTTCCAGCCGAAGGTGCCGCGCCGCACCCCGGCGCACGCATCGGCGGGTGTCCGGGGCGGCGGATTCATCCGCATCGGGCGACGACCCCGGAGCGAGGGGTGGCCCACCCCATGAACGCAGGCGCCAGGGGCGTCACGAACCGGCGTGCGGGCCCCCGTACGTTCGCGCTCCAGCACTTCGGCGAGGTGCGCCGCTGCCTGTGCCGGTGCCGCAGGACTTCATCCGCGTGCGCGGCGGGGCTTGGCGGCGGGCGTGCGGAAACGCGGCGGGCGTGGCCCGGGCGGGCCCTGCCGCCGGGCCGCGCGCGCCGCCGCAAGGGGCTTAGCGAATGCAGCAAATGGGTCTATAGATGCTTCTGCAAGCTATTTCCCGATTGCGGGATCGCCAGCGACCTCCGATAGTTTATGCAATTCCGGTGACGCGCGATGCCCCTTTGCATTTTCGTCTCGCTGCCGAAGGCGGCGAATGTCCTTCGTTCTGGTTTTGGCGCGGCGCTTCTGTTGCTCGCTAGCGGCGCCATGTCGGCCACGCCGGCTGTGGCCCAGGCGCCCGCGGGCGCTCCCGCATCCCTGCCTGCGCCGTCCACGCCGGCCGTTGGCGGTCCGTCCGCCACGGTCGTCACCCCGTCTGCACCAGTTCCGGTCGCGCCCGTGGTCGCGCCGGCCGTGCCTGTCGCCAGCGAGGGGCCGGCGGTTGCCGCGCCCCACCATTCGCCGGCCCCCGGCGTGGGCGAAGCGCCGCCCGCCACCGACGTGGTGACACCGGAGCCGCCCGCCGCCCTGCTGCCCCATGACCTGTCGCCGTGGGGCATGTTCATGGCCGCCGACGTGGTGGTGAAGGCGGTGATGCTGGGCCTGGCCCTGGCGTCGGTCGTCACCTGGACCGTCTGGTTCGCCAAGTCGATGGAGCTGTTCTTCGCCCGCATCCAGGTGAGCCGCACCCTGAAGGCGCTGCGCGCCGCGCCGACGCTGAGCGCCGCGGCCGCCGCCATTCCCAAGGGCCGTGGCCCGGCCCCGGCGACGGTGCACGCGGCGCTTGGCGAATGGGAGGTATCGGCCGGCCTGCCGGCGGAGGGCATCAAGGAGCGCGTGGCGATTTCGCTGGGGCGCATCGAGGCCGGCGCCGGCCGCCGCATGTCGGGGGGCACCGGCGTGCTCGCCACCATTGGCGCGGTGGCCCCGTTCGTCGGCCTGTTCGGCACGGTGTGGGGCATCATGAACGCCTTCATCGGCATCTCCCGGGCGCAGACCACCAATCTGGCGGTGGTGGCCCCCGGCATCGCCGAGGCGCTGCTCGCCACCGCCATCGGCCTTGTGGCCGCGATTCCGGCCGTGGTGATCTACAACGTGTTCGCCCGCGCCATTGCCGCCTACAAGGCGCGCCTGGCCGATACCTCGGCCGAGGTGATGCGCCACCTGTCCCGCGACCTCGACCGGGCCGCCGAAGGCGGCGGTGCGCACACCCTGCGCGCCGCGGCTGAGTAAGGGGCGCGTTCCATGGCCGCGAAGCTCGACCACGGCGGCGACGATCTCGCCGAGAGCCACGAAATCAATGTGACGCCGTTCATCGACGTGATGCTGGTGCTGCTCATCATCTTCATGGTGGCGGCGCCGCTGGCCACGGTGGACGTGAAGGTGGACCTGCCCACCTCCAATGCCCAGCCGCAGCCGCGGCCGGACAAGCCGCTGTATCTCTCGCTGAAGAGCGACCATTCGCTGGCCCTCGGGGATGATCCGGTGGACCGCGCGATGCTGGGCGCAGCGCTCGACCGGGCGACCAGCGCCGACCGCCAGCAGCGCGTGTTCGTGCGCGCGGACAAATCGGTGGACTACGGCACGGTGATGGAGGTGATGAACCTCCTGAGGACTGCCGGCTACCTCAAGGTTGCCCTGGTGGGGCTCGAGGGGCCGCCCAGCGCAGCGGCGCCGGCGGCCTCCGCGAGCCTGCCGGCAGCCTCCGCGACGCTGCCGGCGGCGGGGGCGGCGCAGTGAGCGCGCTGCACTGGCACGACCTGGACCGACACCATCTGCGGGAATCGGCCCTTCGCTTCGCGGCGGCCGGGGTGTTCATCGTCCTCCTCCACACGGCGTTCGTCTATGCGGCGCTGTTCTGGCGCAAGATCGAGGCCGCCGCCGCACCACCCGCGGCGGTGATGATCGAGCTGGCGCCCATGCCGGTGAGTGCGCCCTCGCAGACCGAGGACGTGGCGCCCGGCCCGGAGATGATGCAGTCGCCGGAAACCACGCCCGATGCCCCCGACGCGCTGGAGGAGGCGCCGCCGCCGCCCGATCCCATCAAGCAGGAGGTGGTTGAGAAGGTGCCGGAGCTGCCGCCGTCGCCCGCGCCCTCCGAGGTGGTGCTTCCCAAGCCAGAGCCGGAAGTGAAGCCGGTGGAGAAGCCGAAGCCCAAGCCGGTGGAGAAGCCGAAGAAGGAGGCCAAGCCGACCCGGCGCAAGCAGGCGCCCGTCACTTCGGCCGCGCCGCGTTCGGATGCCGCGCCTTCCCAGTCCACGGCGGCGCCCTCGCCGGGCATGGAGGCCTCGAACTCGCAGGCGCGGGCGAGCTGGGCGGCGATGATCTCGGCCCATCTCAACCGCTTCAAGCGCTATCCGCCGGGGTCCGAGGGGGTTACCGGGCGGCCGTCGGTGCGCTTTTCCCTGGATGGTTCGGGCCGTGTCACATCCGTCAGCCTGATCCGCTCTTCCGGGTCGGAGGTGCTGGACGGAGAGGCGATGGCCACTGTGCGGCGCGCCTCGCCCTTCCCCTCGCCGCCGGACGGACGCGGCGCCAGCTTCAGTGTCCCGGTGAACTTCACCCGGCGTTGACGCAGCCGGGCTCGCTTCGTCGGGTCCGGCACCGGCATGTGTGCGGCTGCGCCCGGTGTTCCGGTGCCGGTCTGCCCCGGCCGTCCGGCGCGCCATCGGCTGAGGGTCCTCCAATCGCCTCCAGGGTGGTCACGGACGGCCCGGCCGGGACGGCGCGCTGAACCGATGTCGCCCCGCCGCGAGCGCGTGGCCAGGCGGGTCCTGAACGCCCGGCCACGGCTTCGGCCCGCACCCAGGTCTTCTCTCTCCATGTCCTGGCTCGTCTGGGCGCTTCTGTCGGCAGCAGTCGCGGCGTTGACCGCCATCTTCGGCAAGGTGGGTGTCGCCGGCATCCACCCCGACCTCGCTACCCTCATCCGCACCGTGGTCATCCTGCTGCTGATCGCGGCCATGGTGACCCTGGGTGGCGCCTGGCGCGCGCCTGCCGCCATTTCCGGGCGGACCTGGCTGTTCCTGCTCCTGTCCGGCCTCGCCACCGGGGCGTCGTGGCTATGCTATTTCCGGGCCCTGAAGATCGGCGAGGCCGCGCGGGTGGCGCCAGTGGACAAGCTGAGCGTGGTGCTGGTGGCGGTGTTCGGCGTGGTGTTCCTGGGTGAGCGGCTGAGCACCCTGGCGGCTCTGGGCGTGGCGCTGATCGCGCTGGGCTCGGTGCTGGTGGCCGTGAGCTGAGGCTACCAGCACCTCATACCATCGGCCTCGGTCTTCGACCGCTGCCAAGCTTCGACCGGTGCCCTGTGGGTCCGTTCAAGGGCCGCGCGGGACTGACCAAAGGCCCATGAGTCACGCTCACGGGGCTTTGGTATCAGAAGTGGCTGTAGCTGCCGGCCCCGAAATCGAGGGGGTGCCCGCCCGCGTCCCGCACCTCGAGGCCGGGCTCGGCCCTTGTCTCGCCGATCGGCGCCACGGGAACGCCGGCCCGCGCCGCCGCCGCCATGAAGTCGCGCACCGCCGCATGGGGCACGCAGGCGAGGATTTCGTAATCGTCGCCCCCGGTGAGCGCGTTGGCCAGAAGACGGCCGTCGTGGCGGATGGCCGCCGTCGCCGCGCCGGACAGGGGCACGCGGTGCGCTGCGATGTGCCCGCCGCATCCGGACGCCGCCAGCATCTTGGCAAGGTCGCCCACCAGCCCGTCGGAAACGTCCATGGCGGAGGCCGCGAAGGCGCGCAGGGCATCCGCCAGGGCCATGCGCGGCTGCGGGTGCAGATAGCGGTCCAGCAGGTGCCCGCGCTGCGCGTCATCGAGCCCGGCGAAGGCGGGGTGCGGCGAATCCCGCCGCAGCAGCAGGCCGAGCGCCGCGTCGCCGATGGTGCCGGAAACCAGGATCGCCTGTCCCGCACCGGCGCCGGTCCGGGGCACGAAGCCCCCGTGGGGCACCGCGCCGAGTGCCGTGAGGGTGAGCGTCAGCGGGCCGGGCGTGACCACCGTGTCGCCGCCCAGCAGCGGGCAGCCATAGGTGGTGAGATCGGCGCCGAGGGCGGCGGCGAACGCCTCCACCCAGGCCTCCGGCGTGGCCTTCGGCAGGGCCAGGGCCAGTAGCGCGCCGAGCGGGCGGGCGCCCTTGGCGGCAAGGTCCGAGAGGTTCACCCGCAGCGCCTTGCGCGCCACGCTCGCGGGCGGGTCATCGGGAAAGAAATGCACGCCGGCCACCACCGCGTCCTTGGTCAGGACAAGGTCGGCGCCGGGGGGCGGCGACAGCAGCGCGGCGTCGTCCTGCAGGCCCAGCGCCGCCGGGGTGCCGGCCAGCGGGCGCAGGAAGCGGGCGATGAAGTGGTCCTCGCCCGAGCCGTCGGCGCGGTGACCGGCTTCCGCCATGTCAGGCGGCGCCCGGTCCGCCGAACTCCCGCCCGCGCAGGTCGTGGGCGAGGGTGTCCAGCACGGCGTTGACCATGCCGGTTTCGTCACGGTCGAGAAAGGCGCCGGCGACATTCACATATTCGGTGATGACCACCCGCGCCGGCACGTCGGGCCGGGAGAGCAGCTCGAACGCGCCCGCCCGCAGCACCGCCCGCAGCACCGCTTCCACCCGGCGCAGCGGCCAGCCGTGGGAGAGGGCGCCGTCCACCAGAAGATCGATGCGCCGTTGCTCGGCGAGCACGCCCTCCACCACCGAGCGGAACAGCTTGATGTCCGCATCCGGCAACTGGGTGCCCTCCACCTCCTGGCCGAGCCAGTGGCTCTCGAACTCGGCGAGGATGTCGTGGATGGGGGTCTGCGCCAGGTCCATCTGGTAGAGCGCCTGCACCGCGCCGAGGCGGGCCGCGCTCTTCTTCATGGGGCGGGTGGCGGTCTCGCTCATCGCTCCAGCCTCCGGCGCAGCTTGAGCAGCGACAGCGCCGCCGCGGCAGCGCCGCCGCCCTTGTCGCCCTCGCTCACCCGGGCGCGCTCCCAGGCCTGGGCCTCGGTGTCCACGGTGAGGATGCCGTTGCCCACCGGCAGGGCGCGGCCGAGGCCGAGATCCATCAGCCCGCGCGAGGATTCGCCAGCGACGATCTCGAAATGGTAGGTCTCGCCACGGATCACCGCGCCCAGGCCCACCACCGCATCCACCGTCTCGCCCGACATCTCGGCGGCGTCGAGGGCGATCTCGGCGGCGATGGGGATTTCCAGCGCGCCGGGGACGGTGATGACGAGAACCTCGACGCCGGCGGCTTCCAGCACCGCGCGGGCGCCGGCCAGCAGCTCGTCGGCGAGCGCCTCGTAATAGCGGGCCTCGACGATGAGCACGCGGGCGCCTTCGAGCAGCTCATCCTTCTCCTGGGAAGCATCCCTGCGCGTCGTCACCATGGATATCGTCTCCGAGACTGAGGCGGGAGGCGTACTAGAGCGCGCCGCGCCGCGCAAGCGCGCCGCGTGCGCCCGGGGTGCAGAGCACATCCCAGTTTCTTGAATGCAACGCCCTCAGGGGCGGGGGAACTCGGCCAGCCGGGCGGCGTAGCGCGCCATCAGGTCGACCTCGAAGTTCACCAGGCCGCCCGCGGCGACGCCACCCCAGGTGGTGACCGCCAGGGTGTGGGGAATGAGCAGGCAGGAGAAGCGGTTCCCCTCCACCGTGTTGACCGTGAGCGAGGTGCCGTCCAGGGCGACCGAGCCCTTCACCGCCACGAACCGGGCCAGCGGCTCCGGCACCTCGAACAGGAAGCGGGTGGTGGCGCCCAGGTCTTCGCGCTGCAGCACGGTGGCGGTGGAATCCACATGGCCGGACACCATGTGCCCGCCCAACTCGTCGCCAATGCTCAGCGAGCGTTCGAGATTGATGCGCCGTCCCGCCTGCCAGGCGGCGACGGTGGTGATGGCGAGGGTCTCCGGCCCGGCGTCCACGGTGAAGCGGGCGGCGCGCGGGCCGGCGGCCTCCACGGCGGTGACGGTCATGCACACGCCGGAGCAGGCGATGGAGGCGCCGAGGGCGATGCCGGCGGGGTCGAAATCGGTGGCGATGGTGAGGGTCTTGACCTCTCCGCGCGCCTCGGCGGCGACGATCTCGCCCACGTCGGTGACGATGCCGGTGAACATTCAGCCTCTCCTTAAGCGACCGGTCGCGACCGGTCGCGGTTCAGTGCCGCCGTTCGCCGGGCGGGAGGCGGCGTGTGGCTCCTCCTTACCGCCGGCGCTTTCCCCGCGCGCTGCGACATCCTGCCTGAACGGCGGGGACACCGGCGCGCGCCGGATCTCCGGCAGGAGCGCTGGTGTCCGCGTCCTCATATGGAGATGTCCGGGGCGATCGGCCATGGGCGCGCGACCGCGGCATCGGCTCCCGGGCGGCGGGCTGAACGCCGCGCCTCAGCGCCGCCACAGGCGCACGAGATGATCGGCACCGAGGTCCTCGTGCTCCACTTCGGCGAATCCGACCGGAGCCAGGAGGCGGCCGAGCGGGCGGCCCGCCAGGGCCGGCAGGGCATCGGGCCCCAGCACCACCGGGCTGGTGAACACCGCGACCTCGTCCACCAGTCCGGCGTCGAGAAAGGCGGCCGCCACCTGCGGTCCGCCCTCCACCATCAGGCGGGTGACGCCCAGCATGCCCAGCAGCTTCAGCACCGCCGGCAGGTAGAGCCGGTCGTCGGGCCCGCCCCGGGGCACCCGCAGCACCTCCACTCCGCGCTCGGCCAAAGCGGCGGCGCGGTCGGCGGGCGCGTCCTCGGCGGTGACGACCCAAACCGGCACCTCGCAGGCGGTGCGCACGAGGGCCGATTCGAGCGGCAGGTCGAGGCCGCTGTCGAGCACGATCCGCACCGGGGAACGGCCCTCGAAGCCCTCCAGGCGGGTGGTGAGCATGGGGTCGTCGACACGCACGGTGCCCGCGCCGACCAGGATGGCGTCGGTGTGGGCCCGCATCAGGTGTGCCCGCGCCCGCGCCTCGGACCCGGTGATGATGGCGGGCCGGGGGCCGGGCAGGCCGGCCTTGCCGTCTGCCGAGACCGCCATCTTGAGCAGCACGTGGGGACGGCCGCTGGTGACGCGGCGGATGTGCCCGGCATGGTCCGCCAGCGCCTGCTCGGCGCCGACGCCCACCGTCACCCAGATGCCGGCGGCGCGCAGCCGGGCGACGCCGCGCCCCTTGACCCGGTGGTCGGGGTCCTCAATGGCGGCCACCACCCGGCGGACGTCGGCGGCGATCACCGCGTCGGCGCACGGCGGCGTGCGGCCGTGGTGGGAGCAGGGCTCCAGCGTGACATAGAGGGTGGCGCCGCGCGCCGCCGCGCCGGCCTGGGCCAGGGCCTGCGGCTCGGCATGGGGACGGCCGGTGGCGGCGGTGGCGGCGATGCCGACAATGCGCGGTCCGCCGGCACCGTGCTGCACCACCACGGCGCCCACGGACGGGTTGGGCCAAGTGCGGCCAAGCCCGGTCTGGCCGATGGCCAGGGCCTCGGCCATGAAACGTTCGTCTTCCTCCGGGGAGGTGACGTGGATGGGAACCGGGGACGCGGGCGCCATGGTGTCGCTCATTCCACGTTGCGCGGCGGCCGGGTGCCGCCCTTGGTGTCGGTGCGGGCGTCGGTCCGTGCGTCGGCCGGGGGGGCTGGCCTGCCACGGCCCTCGGCGGCGGGGGGCTCGCCCGGCGCGCCGGACACGGCGCCAAGGGCTCGCGGCTCGCCGTCGCCGGACAGCTCGGCCAGGGCCGATTCGAAATCCTTGGCCTCGCGGAAGTCGCGATAGACCGAGGCGAACCGCACATAGGCGACATCGTCGAGCTGCTTCAGGCCAGCCATCACCAGGGCGCCGATGGTGCCCGACGGGATGTCTCCGTCGCCGAGGCCTTCCAGCTGCCGCACCACGCCGGTGATCATGCGCTCCACCCGGTCGGCCTCTACCGGCCGCTTGCGCAGCGCCACCTGCACCGAGCGGGCGAGCTTGTCGCGGTCGAATGGCACGCGGCGGCCGGACCGCTTCAGGATCATGAGCTCGCGCAGTTGCACCCGCTCGAATGTGGTGAAACGCCCGCCGCAGTCTGGGCAGATGCGCCGGCGGCGAATGGCGGTGTTGTCCTCGGTGGGACGGGAGTCCTTCACCTGGGTGTCGAGGCTCCCGCAATAGGGACACCGCATCTTAGGGCCTGCCTCCGGCGCTCACGCAGGGTCGAACAGACAGGGGCCCTGCCGCCGCGCGGCGGCAGGGCCCCTGGCGCTCACGAATAGATGGGGAAGCGCTTCAGCAGGGCAGAGACCTTCTCGCGCACCGCCGCTTCCACCAGGGAATCCTCGTCCACGCCCTTCTGGGACAGCACGCCCAGCACCTCGGCGATGAGGTCGCCCACCTGCTGGAATTCCGCCACGCCGAAGCCGCGGGTGGTGCCGGCGGGCGTGCCCAGGCGCACGCCGGAGGTCACGAACGGCTTCTCGGGGTCGAACGGGATGCCGTTCTTGTTGCAGGTGATGTGGGCGCGCCCCAGGGCCGCCTCGGACACCTTGCCGGTGAGGCGCTTGGGGCGCAGGTCCACCAGCATCAGGTGGGTGTCGGTGCCGCCGGAGACGATGGCGAAGCCGTGGCCCTTGAGGGTCTCGGCGAGGGCCTTGGCATTCTCCACCACGTTCTTCGCGTACAGCTTGAACTCGGGGCGCAGCGCCTCGCCGAACGCCACTGCCTTGGCGGCGATGACGTGCATGAGCGGGCCGCCCTGGATGCCGGGGAAGATGGCCGAGTTGACCTTCTTGGCGATGTCCTCGTCATTGGTGAGGATCATGCCGCCGCGCGGGCCGCGCAGGGTCTTGTGGGTGGTGGTGGTCACCACATGGGCATGGGGGAACGGGCTCGGATGGGCGCCACCAGCCACGAGCCCGGCGAAATGGGCCATGTCCACCATCAGCAGGGCGCCGACGCTGTCGGCGATGGCCCGCATCTTCGGGAAGTCGATGACGCGCGGATAGGCCGAGCCGCCAGCCACGATCAGCTTGGGCTTGTGCTGGTCGGCCAGGCGGGCGACCTCGTCATAGTCGATGCGCTGGTCGTCCTCGCGCACGGTGTAGGGCACCGGCTTGAACCACTTGCCGGACATGTTGACCGGCGAGCCGTGGGTGAGATGCCCGCCGGCGGCCAGGTTGAGGCCGAGGAAGGTGTCGCCCGGCTGCAGCAGGGCGAAGAACACCCCCTGGTTCGCCTGGCTGCCCGAGTTGGGCTGCACGTTGGCGAAGCCGCAGTTGAACAGCTTCTTGGCGCGGGCAATGGCCAGGTTCTCGGCCACGTCCACGAAGTGGCAGCCGCCATAATAGCGCTTGCCCGGGTAGCCTTCGGCATACTTGTTGGTGAGGACCGAGCCCTGGGCCTCCAGAACGGCGCGCGAAACGATGTTCTCCGACGCGATCAGTTCGATCTCATCGCGCTGGCGACCCAGCTCCGCATCCACCACGCCGGCGATCTCGGGATCGGTCTCGGCGAGAGAGGCAGAGAAGAAGCGGTTCTTGTCCTCCGAAATGGAGGCGGGGTTCGCGTCCTGCGAGGCCATGGCAGGTCTCCGGTAATGTCGGGGTACTACGGGGCGCCTGGCGGGGAGGTGTCTGACGAGAAGAGCCCCGACCATAACGGTTCCTGCGCTTATCACACTGGCCGGGCTGTGTCCAAAACCGATCGGCATCGACCGCCCCCATCGCCGGGCCTTGGGCCGGCAGCGTTCCGGCCGTGCTCAGCCGGATAAGGAGTTTCTTCGCAGTTCATCAATTTTTATCACAGATGCGCCGGCGGAGCGGGCCGGAGCCTCGTTTCCTGATCGGTCCTGCAATCTGCGCGTGTCGCTGCGGGAGGCGTCCTGGTGATAAAAGGGGGGCGCCGATGACGCCCGTCGCGTCGTCGATCCCCGGCGGCCTCGGGTGCTCCCGTCCCCGTCCGGCGATCGCGCCGCGCGCAGCCGACACGCATTCGAGAGAAGCCCGCACGCCATGTCCGATCCAGGTTTCGTCCACCTGCACGTCCACTCCGCCTATTCGCTGCTCGAAGGCGCGATCTCGGTGGGCAAGCTGGCGGATTTCCTGAAGGGCGACGCCCAGCCCGCGGTGGCCCTCACCGACACCGGCAATCTTTTCGGCGCGCTGGAGTTCTCGGAGAAAATGGCGGGCGCGGGCATCCAGCCCATTCCCGGCGTCTCGCTGGCGCTGGACCTGCCGGAGCCGCCCGGGCCGCGCGGCGTGCTGCGTCCCAAAAAGCCGCGAATCGTGCTGCTGGCACAGCGGGACGACGGCTGGCGCAACCTCATGCGGCTGGTCTCCCGCTCCTACCTCGAGACCCCGAGCGACGAGGAGCCGCGCATCCTGGTGGAGTGGCTGGCCGAATCGTCGTCCGGCCTGATCGCCTTGACCGGCGGTCCCGCCGGGCCGCTCGACCTGGCGCTGGCCGGTGGCCACGCCGATCTGGCGGCCGCCCGGCTGGAGACCCTGCTGAACCTGTTTGGCGACCGTCTCTATCTGGAGTTGCAGCGCCACGGCACCCCGTCCGAGCGCCTTGCCGAGCCGGCCCTGATCGACCTTGCCTACGAGCGGGGCGTGCCCCTGGTGGCCAGCAACGAGCCCTTCTTCGCCGCCCAGTCGGACTACGAGGCCCACGACGCGCTCATCGCCATCGCCGAGAGCAAGATCGTCGCCGACGGCGACCGCCGCCGCCTGACGCCGGAGCACCGCTTCAAGACCCAGGCGGAAATGCTGGAGCTGTTCGCCGACCTGCCCGAGGCCACCGCCAACACCATCGAGATCGCCCGCCGCTGCGCCTATCGGGTGCGCACGGTGAAGCCGATCCTGCCCCGCTTCACCACCGCCGCCGAGAGCGAGGAGGGCTCCGACCCGGTGGAGGCCGAGGCGAAGGAACTGGACCGCCAGGCGCGCGAGGGGCTGGCCGCGCGCCTCGCCAAGCATGGCCCGGCGCCGGGCCTGGAGGTGTCGGCCTATGAGGAGCGGCTCGAATACGAGCTGTCCATCATCGCCCGCATGAAGTTCCCGGGCTACTTCCTGATCGTGTCGGACTTCATCAAGTGGGCCAAGGCGCACGGCATTCCGGTGGGGCCGGGGCGCGGCTCCGGCGCCGGATCGCTGGTGGCCTATTCGCTGCAGATCACCGATCTCGACCCGCTGCGCTTCCACCTGCTGTTCGAGCGCTTCCTGAACCCGGACCGCGTGTCCATGCCCGACTTCGACGTGGACTTCTGCCAGGAGCGCCGCGACGAGGTCATCCATTACGTGCAGGAGCGCTACGGGCGGGCGCAGGTGGCGCAGATCATCACCTTCGGTACCCTGCAGGCGCGCGGCGTGCTGCGCGACGTGGGCCGGGTGCTGGAAATGCCCTATGGGCAGGTGGACAAGCTGTGCAAGCTGGTGCCGCAGAATCCCGCCAACCCGGTGACACTGAAGCAGGCCATCGAGGACGAGCCGCGCCTTCAGGCCGCGCGCGACGATGAAGAGGTGGTCAAGCGCGCCTTCGACATCGCGGTGAAGCTGGAGGGGCTCAACCGCCACGCCTCCACCCATGCGGCGGGCATCGTGATCGGCGATCGCAAGCTGCATGAGCTGGTGCCGCTCTACCGCGATCCCAAGTCGGACATGCCGGTCACCCAGTACAATATGAAATGGGTGGAGCAGGCCGGCCTGGTGAAGTTCGACTTCCTGGGCCTGAAGACGCTGACCACCATCGACAAGGCGGTGAAGCTGGTCCACCAGCGCGGCATCGATCTCGACATCTCCAAGATCCCGCTCGACGATCCCAAGACCTACGCCATGCTCGGCCGGGGCGAGACGGTGGGGGTGTTCCAGGTGGAAAGCGCGGGCATGCGCCGCGCCCTGGTGGACATGAAGGCCGACCGCATCGAGGACATCGTCGCCTTGGTGGCGCTCTATCGTCCCGGCCCCATGGCCAACATTCCGGTCTATTGCGACTGCAAGCACGGCCGGGCCAAGCCCGACTACCTCCACCCCATGCTGGAGCCGTACCTGAAGGAGACGTTCGGCGTCATCATCTACCAGGAACAGGTGATGCAGATCGCCCAGGCCATGGCCGGCTATTCGCTGGGCGAGGCCGACCTGCTGCGCCGCGCCATGGGCAAGAAGATCCGCGCCGAGATGGAGAAGCAGCGCGAGCGCTTCGTCTCCGGCTCCGCCGCGCGCGGCATCGACAAGGCGCAGGCCGACACCATCTTCGACCTGCTGGCGAAGTTCGCCGACTACGGCTTCAACAAGTCCCACGCGGCGGCCTATGCCCTGGTGGCCTACCAGACCGCCTGGCTGAAAGCCAACTATCCCAACGAGTTCCTGGCCGCCTCGATGACCCTCGACATGGGCAACACCGACAAGCTGGCCGAATTCCGCCAGGAGGCGCAGCGGCTGGGCATCACCGTGGTGCCGCCCAGCATCAACCGCTCGTTCCGCGAGTTCGCGGTGGAAAATGGCGAGATCATCTATGCCATGGCCGCCATCAAGGGGGTCGGCGGCGCGGCGGTGGAGGCGCTGGTCGCGGCGCGTGGCGACAGGCCCTTCAGGAGCCTTGCCGATTTCGCCGCGCGGATGCCGGTGAAGATGGTCAACAAGCGCACCCTGGAAAGCCTGATGGCGGCGGGCTGCTTCGACGTGCTGGAGAAGAACCGGGCGCGGGCGTTCGGCGCCATCGAGGCCATCGTCGCCGAGGCGCAGCGGGTGGAGGCCAACGCCCAGTCGGGCCAGAACGACATGTTCGGCTCCGGCCCGGTGGCGGCCAGGCTGCCGATTCCGGAGGTGGCGCCCTGGCTGCCGGCGGAACGGCTGCAGAAGGAATATGACGCGGTGGGCTTCTTCCTCACCGGTCATCCGCTGGACGACTACGCCGAGGCGCTGAAAAAGCTCAGGGTGCAGACCTTCGGCGAGTTCGCCCGCTCGGTGCGCGCCGGCGCCGCGGCGGGGCGGCTCGCCGCCACCGTGGTGTCGCGCCAGGAGAAGAGGACCAAGTCGGGTACCCGCATGGGCATCGTCGGTCTGTCGGATCCTTCGGGCACGTTCGAGGCGGTGATCTTCTCGGAAGGTCTGGCCCATTACCGAGACCTGCTGGAGCCGGGCACGCCCGTGCTGATGATGGTGGGGGCGGAACTGAACGGGGAGGATGTGCGGGTCCGCATCAATTCCTGCGAGCGGCTGGACGAGGTGGCCGCCCGCGCCCACAAGGCCCTGCGCATCTTCGTGCGCTCCCCGGACCCGCTGGAGGGCATCGCCAAGCGCCTGGAGGCGGGCGCGGGGCAGGGCAAGCGCGACGGCGAGGTGAGCCTGGTGCTGCTGATGGAGGATGGCAAGGCCGAGGTGGAAGTGCGTCTCGACGGCAAGTACGCGGTGTCGCCGCAGATCGCCGGTGCGCTCAAGGCGATCCCGGGCGTGGTGGCGGTGGAGGCGGCGTAAGGCGGAGGCGGCGCGCCACCCCCCGCCGGGCCGGCCGCATCCTCGTGAAAAGGGGCGCGGCCGGTCGCCGCCGCGCCCGCCAGGGGCGGCTCAGGATGCGCTCAGGACGGTGTTGCGACGCCTTCCAGCCGCTCGATGCGCGCCGTCGCGTTGTAGGCTTCCTCGTCGAGGATGCCCTGGCGCTTGGCGACGATGGTGGGCACCAGCGCCTGTCCGGCCACGTTCACGGCGGTGCGGCCCATGTCCAGGATCGGGTCGATGGCGAGCAGCAGGCCGACGCCCTGCAGCGGCAGGCCGAGGGTGGAAAGGGTGAGCGTCAGCATCACCACGGCGCCGGTCATGCCGGCGGTGGCGGCCGAGCCCAGCACCGACACCAAGGCGATGAGCACATAGTCGCTGGCGGCCAGCGGGACGTTGTAGAACTCGGCCACGAAGATGGCCGAGATCGCCGGATAGATGGCGGCGCACCCGTCCATCTTGGTGGTGGAGCCGAGCGGCACGGCGAACGCAGCATAGGCGCGGGGCACGCCGAGCTCGTTCTCGGTCACCGCTTCCGTCACCGGCATGGTGCCCACCGAGGAACGCGAGACGAAGGCGAGCTGGATCGCCGGCCAGGCGCCGGCGAAGAAGCGCAGTGGATTCAGTCCGTGCAGCGCCAGCAGGCTCGGATAGACCGCGAACAGCACGATGGCGAGGCCGATATAGACCGCCGCCGCGAACCAGCCGAGCTGGCCCAGGGCATCCCAGCCGTATTGGGCGACGGCGGTGCCGAACAGGCCCACCGTGCCGATGGGGGTAAGGCGGATCACCCACCACAGGATTCGCCGCACCACCGCCAGCGCCGATTCGTTGAAGGCGAGGAAAGCGGCGCCCTTTTCGCCCACCCGCACCGCCGCCGCGCCGACGATGATGGAGATGACCACCAGCTGCAGCACGTTGAAGTTGAGGGCGGTGCTGGCCTGGCCGTCGCTCACCCGGGTCGAGGCTTCGAGGGCGAACACGTTGGCGGGCACCAGCCCCTTCAGGAAGTCCAGCCAGCCGGCGCTGCCGCGCGGCAGCGCCTCGGCGGCGGCGGTGACCCCGGTGTGCAGCCCGGGCCTGATGAGGAGGCCGAGCGCGATGCCGATCACCACCGCGATCAGGGCGGTGATGGCGAACCACAGCAGCGTGTTCCACACCAGGGCGGCGGCGTTGGAAAGCTGCCGCAGGTTGGCGATGCTGGCGACGATGGCGGTGAACACCAGCGCCGGCACCAGGGCGCGCAGGAGCTGAACGAAAATGGTGCCGATGGTCTGCAGCGCCACCGCCAGCCCGTTCAGCTCCGGGCCGTGGGACGGACCGATGGAGCGCGCCAGCAGCCCGAGCGCGAGGCCGAGAACCAATCCGGCGATGACCTGAACGCCGAAGGAGGGCAGCAGGCGGGACCAGGGCGACGACGACGAAGGCGATGCGGCGGTCATGGTGGCACCTCGGCGGTTGCGACGGACCGCGCCACGCCGGCGCGGGCGATCGCTTTGCCAATATATATGATTAAATATGTCGATATAATATACTTTAGACGCGAAGTCCTGGGGCCGTGTTGGCCGATCGGCGGGACGAGAGCGGCGAGAGGGGCGCTTCCCCCGGCCGGCGCGCGGCAGGCCTTGCCTCGCGGCGGTCGTTCGCGTATATGCGCCGCCATCCCACACGCGGACTATCGGCCTATGGGCCATCCGGTGCCCTCGTTCCCTGACGGGTTGGGGGGTACGTCCGCGGAGGTTCAACCGGAGACGAACATGGCGATTCCCGATTATTCGATGCGTCAGCTGCTCGAGGCTGGCGTCCACTTCGGACATCAGTCCCACCGCTGGAACCCCAAGATGGCGCCGTACATCTTCGGCGTTCGCAACAACATCCACATTCTCGACCTGTCGCAGACCGTGCCGGCGCTGCATCGCGCGCTGCAGGCCGTGTCCGACACCGTGGCCCAGGGCGGTCGCGTGCTGTTCGTCGGCACCAAGCGCCAAGCGGCCGACCAGGTGGCCGACGCCGCCCGCCGCTCGGCCCAGTATTACGTGAACCACCGCTGGCTCGGCGGCATGCTCACCAACTGGAAGACCATCTCCAACTCCATCGCCCGGCTGAAGAAGCTGGAAGAGACCCTCTCGGCCCCGGAAGCCTCTTCCGGCTACACCAAGAAGGAGCGTCTCACGCTGTCGCGCGAGAAGGAGAAGCTCGAGAAGGCCCTTGGCGGCATTCGCGACATGGGCGGCCTGCCTGACCTGCTGTTCGTGATCGACACGAACAAGGAAGACATCGCCGTGAAGGAGGCCCAGCGCCTCGGCATCCCGGTGGCGGCCATCCTCGATACCAATTGCGATCCGGACGGCATTGCCTTCCCGGTTCCCGGCAATGACGACGCCGGTCGCGCCATCCAGCTCTATTGCGATCTGGTCGCCCGCGCCGCCATCGACGGCATCGGCCGCAGCCAGAGCGACTTCGGCCTCGACGTGGGCGCCGATGAGGCCCCGCTGCTGGAGGACCTGCCGGCGGAAGTCGGTGGCTGGATCGCGTTCGAGCCCCTGTCGGGCCCGCGCGGCGTGGCCGACGATCTGAAGAAGCTCGCCGGCGTGAGCCCGGAGATCGAGCAGAAGCTGAACGATCTCGGCGTGTTCCACTACAGCCAGATCGCCGGCCTGGAGCCGGTCGATGCGGCGCGCTTCGGCGACGAAGTGGGTCTGCCGGGCCGCGTGGAAGGCTGGGTCGCCCAGGCCAAGGCGCTGTCCGCCGAGGTCGAGTGATCTCGTCGCGCGGGTGAACACGAATCACGGGTAATTGGGGGCGCGGGGCGTCCCCGGCGGCCGGCTCGGGATACCCCTAGCCGGCCGTGGTGCGAGAAGAAGGGATTGAACATGGCTGCGATCACCGCCGGGCTCGTCAAGGAACTGCGGGAGAAGACCGGCGCCGGCATGATGGACTGCAAGTCCGCCCTCACCGAGACGGGCGGCGACGTCGAGGCCGCCGTGGACTGGCTGCGCAAGAAGGGCCTCGCCAAGGCCGCCAAGAAGGCCGGCCGCGTGGCCGCCGAGGGTCTGGTCGCGGTCGAGTCCTCCGGCCATTACGCCGCCGCCGTGGAAGTCAACGCGGAGACCGACTTCGTCGCCCGCAACACCGACTTCCAGGCGTTCGTGCGCGAGGCGGCCAAGCTCGCCCTCAACACCGACGGCACGCTGGAGGCGCTGGCCGCCGCCCGCTTCCCCGGCGCCGAGGTGTCGGTGGCCGACAAGCTGACCGCCCTCATCGCCACCATCGGCGAGAACATGACTCTGCGCCGCACCGCCAAGCTGACGGTGTCGGCCGGCGTGGTGGCCACTTATGTGCATGGCGCGGTGGTCGAGGGTCAGGGCCGCATCGGCGTGCTGGTGGCGCTCGAATCGACCGGCGACGTGGAGAAGCTCTCCGCTCTCGGTCGCCAGATCGCCATGCATGTGGCGGCGCTGAACCCGCTGGCGCTCGACGCCTCCGGCATCGACGAGGCCACCATCGCCCGTGAAAAGGCGATCCTGCTTGAGAAGCACCAGGGCAAGCCCGCCAACGTGCAGGACAAGATCGCCGAGAGCGGCATCAAGAGCTTCTTCAAGGAGAACACCCTCCTTGACCAGGCGTTCGTGCATGACGGCTCCAAGTCGGTGGCCCAGGTGCTGAAGGAGGCCGAGGGTTCGGTCGGCGCGCCGATCAAGCTCACCGGCTTTGTGCGCTATGCCCTCGGCGAGGGCATCGAGAAGGAAGAGACCGACTTCGCGGCCGAAGTGGCCGCCGCCGCCGGCCAGTCCTGATCGCACGGGGAGGGGGCGTCCCCATGTCGTTCGACGATTCGGATGTTCCCGAGCCCCTGGCGCCCTATGCGGCGCCAGGGCTTCCCTATCCCCGCATCCTGGTGAAGGTGTCGGGGGAGGCGCTGATGGGGCCGGAGCCGTTCGGCCTGCATCCGCCCACCGTGGCGGCCATCGCCCGCGATCTCGTGGCGGCGCGCGCGCTCGGCTGCGAGGTGGCGGTGGTGGTGGGTGGTGGCAACATCCTGCGCGGCGCGCGGGTGGCGGGCGAAGACCTCGACCGCGCCACCGCCGACCACATGGGAATGCTGGCCACGGTGATGAACGGGCTGGCGCTGGAGCAGTCCATCGAGAAGGCGGGGGCTCCGGCCCGCACCCTTTCGGCCGTGCCCATGCCCACGGTCTGCGAGCCCTATGCCCGTCAGCCGGCGCTTCGCCATCTGCGACGGGGGCGAATCGTGCTGCTCACGGGCGGCACCGGAAACCCCTATTTCACCACCGATACCGGGGCGGTGCTGCGCGCGGCGGAGCTCGATTGCGATGCGGTGCTCAAGGCCACCAACGTGGACGGCGTCTATACCGCCGACCCGAAGCTGGACCCGACGGCGACGCGCTATGAGCGGCTGACCCACGACGAAGCGCTGGCCCATGACCTGAAGGTGATGGACGCGGCGGCATTCGCCCTGGCGCGCGAGGCGGCCTTGCCCATCATCGTGTTCTCCATCCGCGAGCCGGGGGCCATCGCCGCCGCCGCGACCGGCTCCGGCCGGGTCACGGTGGTGGCGCCCTGAGAGCGGAACCGGGCGAAGGGCGGCGTCCCGCCGTTCGCCCGGCGCTGGTGGTGGCCGCGGGGGCGGGGGATTTTGATCTCCCGCGCTTTCCCCGGCCCGCCGATGGTCTAGGTTGCCCGGGCGCGCGGGCGGCGGCGGACCGCAGATTTCTTCACTTCGCGGTCGCCCTGGAGCGGGCGAAGGGATAAAGGTTCGGCCGCAAGAGCCGACACAGCACAGAGGATTGCCATGACCACCGCTGCCTTCGATCTGGCCGGCATCAAGCGTCGCATGCAGGGCGCCATCGGCGTGCTCAAGGACGAACTGGGGGGCCTGCGCACCGGCCGCGCCTCCGCCAGCCTGGTGGAGCCCATCACCGTCGACGCCTATGGCGCGCGCCTGCCGCTCAACCAGGTGGCGACGGTGTCGGTGCCGGAGGCGCGCTTGCTCCAGGTGCAGGTGTGGGACCGGGGCATGGTGAATGCGGTGGAGAAGGCGATCCGCGACAGCAACCTTGGCCTCAACCCGGCGACCGAGGGGCAGGTTCTGCGCCTGCGCATTCCGGAACTGAACCAGGAGCGCCGCCAGGAACTGGTGAAGGTGGCCCACAAATACGCCGAGGCGGCCCGTGTCGCGGTGCGTCATGTGCGGCGCGACGGGATGGACCAGCTGAAGAAGCTGGAAAAGGACGCCGAGATGAGCTCCGATGACCTGGAGCGGCTCTCCAAGGACGTCCAGAAGGCCACCGACGATGCGATCTCCGAGGTCGATCAGGTGCTGGCCCACAAGGAAAAGGAAATTCTGTCCGTTTGAGCCGCGGGGGAGAGGAGCCCACGCATTTGAGCCCTGAGCAAGCCATGTCCCTGCGCGCCGCCGGGAACGACGGCACCAGCCCCGACGAGGTGCCGGCGCTGGTGCCCGTGCACGTGGGCATCATCATGGACGGCAATGGGCGCTGGGCCACCTCGCGCAAGCTGCCGCGCATCGAGGGTCATCGGCGCGGGGTCGAGGCCCTGCGGCGCTGCGTGCGCGCGGCCCAGGACATCGGCATCCGTTACCTCACCATCTACAGCTTCTCGCACGAGAACTGGTCGCGGCCGGTGACCGAGGTGTCGGAGCTGATGCGGCTCCTGAAGTTCTTCATCCGCCACGATCTCGCCGATCTGCATGCCCGGGACGTCCGGGTGCGGGTGATCGGCACGCGGACCGGGCTGTCGAAGGACATCCGCGCCCTGCTCGACGAGGCGGAGGCGCTGACGCAAGGCAATTCAGGGCTGACCCTGGTGGTGGCCTTCAATTACGGCTCGCGGCAGGAGATCGCCGCGGCGGCGGCCTCCATCGCCGCGGACGCCGCCGCCGGCCGGATCCGGCCGGAGGACGTGACCGTGGAGATGCTGTCGGAGCGGCTCGAAACCGCCGGCATTCCCGATCCCGACCTGATCGTGCGCACATCGGGTGAGCAACGGTTGTCCAATTTCCTGCTCTGGCAGGCGGCCTATGCGGAGTTCGTGTTCCTGCCCCTTTTCTGGCCTGATTTCGACAAGGCGGCTCTGGTGTCGGCGGTGAATGAATATGCGCGGCGCGAGCGCCGCTTTGGCGGTGTGGCGCCGTCTCCGGCGCGCTGATGCAGGCTGAAGAACCGGCCGAAAAGCCAGCCGTGGCGGCGGCCGGAGCCGCCCCGAAATCCCCCTCCGCAGACCCCTCGGGGCATGCCCGGAAGGGCGGCGATCTCCGGCATCGCACGCTGTCCGCCCTGGTCCTCGTGCCGCTGGTGCTGGCCATCACCTATCTTGGGGGCTGGCCGTTCGCGGTGCTTTGGATTCTGGCGGGGGCCGCCATCCTGCATGAATGGGCGGCCATGGCGCGGCTGGGGAACCGCCGGGCGTGGCTGGTGCTGGGTGCGGTGGCGCTGTTCGGCGGCGCTGGCCTGCTGCTTCAGGGCGAGCGGGGGGCCGCGCTCGGCGTGGTCCTGCTCGCGGCCGGCGTTTCCACCGTGCTGGTGCCGCGCCAGGGCGTGTGGAGCCTTGGCGGCATCGCGGTGGCGGCGGCCGCCGCGCTGCCAGTCGTGGCGCTGCGGGGCGCGGACGGGCTCGGCCTGCTGGCGGTGCTCTTTCTTTATGCCGTGGTGTGGGCAACCGATATCTTCGCTTATTTTGCCGGCCGCGCCCTCGGCGGGCCGAAGCTGTGGCCGCGGGTCTCGCCCAACAAGACCTGGTCCGGGGCCATTGGCGGCGCGGTGGCGGGCACCGGGGCCGGGGTGCTGGTGGCGGCCTTGGGCGGCATCGCGCACCTGCTGCCGGTGGCGGCGATCGCCGTGGCGCTGAGCGTGGTGAGCCAAACCGGCGACCTGGCCGAATCGGCGGTGAAGCGGCGCTGCGGGGTGAAGGACGCCAGCCGCCTCATTCCCGGCCACGGGGGCATTCTCGACCGGCTCGACGGTTTCGCTGCCGCCGCCCTCGCGGCGGTGCTGCTGGCGGCCGCGCGTGGCGGCGCCGACCCGGCGGCGGCGCTGCTGGTGTGGTAGGAGAGACCATGGAACACGCATCCGACACCTCTGCGCGCCGGCTCACCCTGCTGGGCGCCACCGGCTCCATCGGCCAGAGCGTCGCCAAGGTGCTCGCCGACGCTCCCGGGCGGTTCACGGTGGAGGCTGTGGCGGGCGGTCGTGACGCAAGGGCACTGGCGCAGGTTGCGCGCGCCCTCGGTGCGCGATTCGCCGCCATCGCCGATCCGGCAGCGGGCGGCGATCTTGCGGACGCGCTGGCCGGCTCCGGCATCGCCTCGGGCGCCGGGCCTTCGGCGGTGCTGGAGGCGGCGGCGCGGGACGCCGATCTGGTGGTGAGCGCCATCGTCGGCGTGGCCGGGCTCGCCCCCTCGGTGGCCGCCCTCGGCGCCGGCCGGCGCATGGCGCTGGCCAACAAGGAGTGCCTGGTCGCCGCCGGTGCCTTCTTCATGGCGGAGGCGGCGCGGCGCGGCACCGAGCTGCTGCCCATGGACAGCGAGCACAATGCCATTTTCCAGGCGCTGTCCGCGGCGCCGGCGAAGGCGGTGGAGACGGTGACCCTCACCGCCTCCGGCGGCCCGTTCCGCCAGAAGAGCCGGGCCGAGATGGCGCGGGCCACCCCGGCCGACGCGCTCCGGCATCCCAACTGGTCCATGGGCGCCAAGATCACCATCGATTCCGCGACCCTGATGAACAAGGGCCTGGAACTGATCGAGGCGCATCACCTGTTCGCCCTGCCGCCGGAGCGGCTGGATGCGGTGGTGCATCCCGAATCGGTGGTGCATGGCCTGGTGTCGTTCGTGGACGGATCGGTGGTGGCGGGCCTGGCGGTGCCGGACATGTGCGTGCCCATCGCCCATTGCCTCAGCCATCCCGAGCGCTTCGTCACCTCCTGCCGCCGGCTCGACCTGGTGAAGGCGGGCCGCCTGACCTTCGAGGCGCCGGACGAGGATCGCTTTCCGGCCCTGCGGCTGGCGCGCGCGGCCATGGCCGCCGGCGGCGCGGCTCCGACGCGGCTCAACGCCGCGAACGAGGTGGCGGTGGCTGCCTTTCTCGAGGGGCGTATCGGCTTCTATGGCCTGACCGATCTGGTGGCGGAGGTGCTGGACCGCCTGGAGCCGGCGCCCGCGCCGGGTGCGGTGGATGAGGCGCTCGCCCTGGACGCAGAGGCGCGGCGCCTCGGCGCGGGCCTCTTGCCTAAGTTTGCCGCAAAGGCATCCTAAGAGCGAAAGCAGGCGGAGCGCGGCCACGGCCTCCGCGGCGTGCGAGGACGAGGGACGATGGACGCAGTTTCAGCCTTGGGTGCAAGTCTCACTGGTTTCGGCACATCCCTGCTGGGCTACGTCATTCCATTCCTGTTCGTGCTGACGCTGGTGGTGTTCTTCCACGAGCTCGGCCATTTCTGGGTGGCGCGGCGGGCCGGGGTGCGGGTGCTCACCTTCTCGCTCGGCTTCGGGCCGGAGCTCGCCGGCTTCAACGACAGGCACGGCACGCGCTGGCGGCTGTCCGCTATTCCGCTCGGCGGATATGTGAAATTTTATGGCGACGAAGATGCCGCCTCGGTGCCGGACCAGCAGGCCTTGGCCCGCATGAGCCCGGCCGAGCGGCGGGAGAGCTTCTTCTACCAGCCGGTCAGGTGGCGCGCCGCCATCGTCGCCGCCGGCCCGATTGCCAACTTCATCCTGGCGATCGTCATCTTCTCGCTCGTCTTCATGGTGTTCGGCCGTCCGGTCTCGGCGCCGCGGGTGGATCAGGTGAGCCCGGGCAGCGCCGCCGAGGCGGCGGGCTTCAAGCCGGGCGACCTGGTGCTGGAGATCGACGGCGCCAAGGTGGAGAGCTTCGCCGACATGCAGCGCATCGTCGGCATTCACGCCGGCCAGCCGCTGGTGTTCCGCATTGAGCGCGCCGGCGCCGAGCGCACCCTCACCGCCACGCCGCAGCTGAAGGAAGTGAAGGACGGATTCGGCAACGTCCACCGCACCGGCCTGCTGGGCATTTCCCGGTCGGTGGCGGAAGGAGACGTGACCATCCATCGCTATGGCCCGGTGGAGGCCGTGGCCATGGGCGCGCAGGAGACTTGGTTCGTGGTGGCCCGCACCTTTGATTACCTCGGCGGCCTCATCGCCGGCCGGGAATCGGCGGACCAGCTCGGCGGGCCGATCCGCATCGCCCAGGTATCGGGGCAGGTGGCAACCTTCGGAATCGGCGCCCTGCTGTCGCTGGCGGCGGTGCTGTCGGTGTCGATCGGTCTTCTTAACCTCTTTCCCATTCCCATGTTGGATGGCGGGCACCTGTTGTTCTACGCTTTCGAGGCGTTGCGCGGTCGTCCCCTGAGCGCGCGGACGCAGGACATCGGGTTTCGGATCGGGCTTGCGCTGGTGCTCATGCTGATGATCTTCGCGACCTGGAACGATGTCCTCCATATCGCTGCGATGTAAGGGTTTTGTGGTGTCGTCCGGAGTCGTGGCGGGAACGCAACGGTACCGGCAAAAAGGACGGGCGAAAGGCCGGCTCGGTTTGCAGCGCGGTGAAAAGCCTGTACAAGCGGCACCATAGGGTGAGAATCCGTGGCGGGACCGTCGCGGGTTCGCGTTCGTCGAAATTTTTCAGGGTTGCGCGCCATATGACTGCTCCGCTCCGAGTGTTGAGAAAGCTGGCAGCCGCTGTGGGCATTGCCGCGTGCGTGGCCGTGTCAGCGGGTGCCGGTTCCCTCGTCGTGGCAGGGCCGGCGGCGGCCCAATCCAGCTCCATCGTGGTGGAGGGCAATCGGCGTGTGGATGCGGACACGGTCCGCTCCTACTTCGGTTCCGGCCCCTACACGGCAGCCAAGATCGATGAGGCCTGGAAGGCGCTCTACGCCACCGGCCTCTTTTCCGATGTGCAGATCACCCAGTCCGGCGGGCGCATCATCGTGCGCGTGTCGGAAAATGAGGTGATCAACAAGGTTGCCTTCGAGGGCAACAAGAAGATCAAGGACGATGTCCTGGCTGGCGAGGTTCAGTCCAAGCCCCGCGGCACCCTGTCCAAGTCCACGGTGCAGGCCGACACCCAGCGCATCATCGAGGTGTATCGCCGCTCTGGCCGCATGAATGTGCGCGTCAATCCGGTCACCATCGATCGCGGCAATGGCCGGGTGGATCTGGTGTTCGAGGTGACCGAGGGCGACAAGGTTGGCGTCAAGGACATCAAGTTCGTCGGCAACAAGGCCTTCTCGGACTGGAAGCTGAAGGACGTCATCTCGACGACCACCACCAACTGGCTCTCCTTCCTGAAGTCCACCGACGTCTATGATCCGGATCGGGTGAACTCGGACCAGGAACTCCTGCGCCGCTTCTACTTGAAGAATGGCTATGCCGATTTCCGCATCCTGTCGGCCACCGCTCAGGTGGATCCTTCGGGCGAGGGGTATATCATCACCTTCACGCTGGATGAGGGCGAGCCCTACAAGTTCGGCAAGGTGGATGTGATCTCCAACATTCGCGACGTCTCCGGTGACTCCCTCCGGGGCGTGGTGCGCGCGGTGGACGGTCAGGTCTACAATGCGGAGATGGTTGAGAAGTCGGTGGAGAATCTCACCATCGAGGTCTCCAAGAACGGCTACGCCTTCGCTCAGGTTCGTCCGCGCGGTGACCGTGACTTCGAGAACAAGAAGATCAACGTCCTGTTCGTGGTCGAAGAGGGGCCGCGCGTCTACATCGAGCGCATCGACATCCGCGGCAACACCCGCACCCGTGACTGGGTCATCCGGCGCGAGTTCGATCTCGGCGAAGGCGATGCCTATAATCGCGTGCTGGTGGATCGCGCCGAGCGCCGCCTGCGGAATCTCGGCTACTTCAAGACCGTGAAGATCACCAATGAGCCCGGCTCGGCCCCTGATCGTGTGATCCTGGTGGTGGATGTCGAGGACCAGCCCACGGGTGAGTTCGCGGTGTCGGGTGGCTATTCCACATCCGACGGCATCATCGGCGAGGTGTCGCTGGGCGAGAAGAACTTCCTCGGTCGTGGCCAGTATGTGAAGGTCTCCGGTTCCTGGGGTCAGAACGCCCAGGGCGCTGAGTTCTCCTTCACCGAGCCATACTTCCTGGGCTACCGCCTGGCTGCCGGCTTCGACCTGTACTGGAAGGAGACGCAGGCCACCAGCTACACGCCCTATGGCAGCACCATGGTGGGTGGCGGCCTGCGGCTTGGTCTGCCGATCACCGATGAGGTCACCTTCGCGCTGCGCTACAACCTCTACCAGCGTGAGATCTCCATCTGCGACAGCAGTGCCTATCCGTTGGCTTACCAGCAGGAATACTGCCTGAGCACCACGTCTTGGGCGGTGCGACAGGCGGCGCAGGACGGAGCGACGATCACCTCGGTGGTGGGCTACACGCTGTCCTTCAACGGCCTGGATAACAACCAGAATCCGACCCAGGGCCTGTTCGCGGAGCTGAAGCAGGATCTGGCCGGTCTCGGTGGCGATGTGAACTTCCTGCGCACCACGGCTGACGTGCGCCACTACACGCCGCTGATGTATGGCGACGCGGTGCTGATCCTGCGGGCCCAGGGCGGTTACGTGGACTCCTGGGGTGACAATGACTCCATGATGAACAACTTCTTCATGGGCCCCAATCTGGTGCGCGGCTTTGCCCCCTCCGGTATCGGTCCGCGCGATGTTGCTCCGTGCGCGGGTTACGGGTTGGGACCCAATCCAACGACCGGTGTGTATGAGAAGCGTAAGCTCAATCCGACGGCAGCGTATCTGAACTGTCATGATGACTCGACGACCGCTTTGGGTGGAACGCTTTACTGGGGTGTGTCTGGGGAAATTCAGTTTCCGTTGTCTTTCCTGCCCAAGGACATCGGTCTGAAGATGGCCGTGTTCGCGGATGCTGGGTCGGTTTACGACTATAATGGTGCGCAGTCCTTCCCGGGTGTCATGAACTGGGCGGGTAATAACTTCTACGGAAACCCCAACGTCGTGTACTGTAATACGACAGGTGTCCCTACGACAAATAAGATCGGGAACGTTTGCGTCGCTGATGACAATGTCATCCGCTCGTCGATCGGTGCCTCGCTGATCTGGCAGTCTCCGTTCGGTCCGCTCCGCTTCGATTATGCCTGGGCCCTGTCGAAGGCGAGCTACGACCAGATCCAGGAGTTCCGCTTCTCGGGCGGCACGCGCTTCTGATCCCTTTCCTCAAGGCAGGCGCTGGAGGGCCAAGGCAATCGCCGCGGCTTTCCGGCGCCTGAGCGTGTTTGAAGCATGAGCCAGACCAGTTTTTTCCCTCTCCCCGTTCCTCTCTCTCTCGCCGCTGTGGCTGAGCTGTGTGGTGCTCGCCTGACGGTTTTGGGTGGCGCGGACGATCAGGTGGCTGAGCGTCGGATTTCCGGGGTGGCGACGCTGGATGCGGCCGGTCCCGACGACCTCGTGTTCTGCGACACGCTCCAGTTTGCCGAGAAGCTCGGCACGACTCGCGCCGGAGTCTGCATCACGTCGGAGCGTTTCGCCGCGCAGGCGCGTCCGGACCTGCCGCTGCTGATCGCGCCGCGTCCCGCCGCCGCGTTTCTGGCCGTGACGCGCGAGCTGTTCCCTTCAGCGCTGCGGCCTCAGCCCATCTTTGGCCAGCAAGGCATCGCGCCCGGGGCCCTGGTCCATCCTTCCGCGCGCCTGGAGATCGGCGTGACGGTGGATCCGGGTGCCGTGGTGGGGCCGGAGGTTGAGATCGGTGGTGGAACGGTGATCTGCGCCGGGGCGGTGATCGGGCCGCAGGTGCGCATCGGTCGCGACAGCGCCATCGGGCCCGGTGCCAGCGTGATCCATGCGCTGATCGGCAATAATGTCATCATTCATGGGGGCGCCCGCATCGGGTCGGATGGATTCGGCTATCAACCCAGCCCGCGGGGGCACCAGAAGGTCCCGCAGCTCGGTCGGGTGGTGATCCAGGACGGGGTGGAAATTGGCGCCAATACCACCGTGGATCGGGGCGCGTTGTCCGACACGGTGATCGGCGAGGGCACCAAGATCGACAATCTGGTGCAGATCGCCCACAACGTGGTGATCGGTCGCCATTGCATCATCGTTTCCCAAACCGGTATTTCCGGCTCCACGCGGCTCGGCGACTTCGTGATGCTGGGCGGGCAGGTGGGGGTGGTGGGGCATGCCACCATCGGTGATGGCGCGCAGATCGCGGCCTCCAGCAATGTGAAGGGCGATGTGCCGCCGGGCGTGCGCTGGGGCGGCTCGCCCGCCAAGCCGGTGCGGGAGTGGTTCCGCGAGGTCACGACCTTGAAGAAGCTGGCCGCCCGCAAATCCGCAGATGACGACGATGGGGAAGGATCGAACGCATGAGCGAGACGCTGCCGCCGGATGCCGCGCAGGAAGAAAAGGTGCTGCGGACCGCGGATATTCAACGCATTCTGGCGTGCCTGCCCCATCGTTACCCGTTCCTGATGGTGGATCGGGTGGAGCGGATCGACGGGGACACGGGTTGCGTCGGCGTCAAGAACGTCACCGCCAACGAGCCCCATTTTCAGGGCCACTTTCCGGGCAATCCGGTCATGCCGGGGGTCCTCATCATCGAGGGCATGGCCCAGACGGCCGGCGTCATCTGCGTGCTGGGCAAGGAAAATCCAGAAAAGCCTTCACTGGTCTATTTCATGACGATCGACGAGGCCAAGTTTCGGCGTCCGGTGGTTCCGGGCGATGTGCTCGAATACCATATGACGCGCATTTCGCGCCGACGTAATATGTGGTGGTATCGAGGTGAGGCGAGAGTGAAGGGCGAGCTGGTGGCCGAGGCCAAGGTCGGCGCCATGATCGTGGAGAATTGAGCGTGTCGAGGATCGACCCCACCGCCCGTGTTGAGAACCTCGCCGGGCTGGCCGACGACGTGGAGATCGGGCCTTATTGCATCGTGGGCCCTCATGTGGCGCTTGGCGCGGGCGTGCGCCTCCATGCCCACGTGAATATCCAGGGCGACACCACCGTCGGCGCGCGCACGCAGGTCTATCCCTTCGCCTCGCTGGGGACGCCGCCGCAATCGGTGCACTATAAGGGCGAGCGCACCCGTCTGGAGATCGGTTCCGACTGCCTTATCCGGGAGCACGCCACCGCCAACATCGGCACCGCCGGCGGTCGTGGCGTCACCCGCATTGGCAATCAGGTCATGATGATGACGGGCTCGCATGTGGGCCATGACTGCACCGTGGATGATAACGTTATTTTCGCCAACAACGCGGTGCTGGGCGGGCATGTGAGCGTCGGCGCGTTCACGTTTCTGGGCGGCCAGTGCGCGGTGCACCAGTTCACCCGCATCGGCGCGCAGTGCATGATTTCCGGCCTGACTGGCGTGCGCGAGGACATCATCCCGTTCGCGAATGTGCTGGGACAGGCCGGCAAGCTGGTGGGGCTCAACGTGGTGGGCATGCGCCGTCGCGGCTTCACCAAGGCGCAGCTTCATGAAGCGCGCGTGGTGTATCGAGAGCTGTTTTTCGGCGACGGCACGTTCGACGCGCGGTTGGAACGACTGCGGGACAAGGTGGAGACGTCGGAGTTCGCGGCTCAGGTTCTCGCCTTCATCGACGCGGACCGCAAACGCGCCATCTGCCACCCCTCGCGGGGGGTGAGCGGTGAGGCCTGAGTCTTGCGCGTGACCCCGCCGGCCATGGCGGCTGAAGGCAACGACGGTCCGTCGTCGCAGCCGGCGCGTTGGGCGGAGGGCCCGCTTGGAATCGTCGCCGGGAGCGGCGCTTTTCCCTCCGCGGTGGCGGAAGCGGTGCGGGCGCAGGGGCGGGACGTTGTGCTGCTGCTGATCCGGGGCTTCGCCGATCCGGCGCTGGAACGTTACGAGCATCGCTGGTTTCGGCTCGGCTCCCTGGGCAGCGTGTCGGCGCATGCCAGGGCACGCGGCATTCGCCAGGTGGTGATGGTCGGGGGCCTCACGCGTCCGCGGGTGCGTGACCTGGGCCTGGACTGGACCATGGTGCGGCTGTTGCCGCGCATCGCCCGCCTGTTCCGGGGTGGCGACAATCATCTGTTGTCCGGGGTGCTGCAACTGGTGGCCGAGCAGGGGTTCCATCTGTCCGGCGCCCATGAAGTTGCGCCGAGCCTGTTGCTGCCGGAAGGCGTGCTGGGCACCCATGGACCGACGGCGCAGGCGCAGCGCGACATCGTCCTCGGCCTCGATCTCATCCGGACGCTCGGACCGTTTGACGTCGGCCAGGGGGTGATCGTGGTGGACGGGCTGGTGGCGGCGGTGGAGGCGGCGGAGGGCACCGACCAGATGCTCGCCCGATATGGCGAGCTGCGGCGCACCGGCCGTCTGCGTTTTCCGGCTGGGCGCGGGGTGCTGGTGAAGGCTCCGAAGCCGGGGCAGGACCGGCGCATCGACTTGCCGTCTCTCGGGCCGGCCACCGTGGCGCGGGCGGCGGAGGCGGGGCTCGCGGGCATCGCATTCGAGGCCGGTGGCGCCATCGTGCCCGATGCGACGGCCCTGGTGGCGGAGGCGGATCGGACCGGCCTGTTCGTGGTGGGTGTTCGGGAGCTGGCGCCATGAGCGCGTCGCGACGCATCTTTATCGTGGCGGGAGAAGAGTCCGGCGATCAGCTCGGGGGCGCCCTAATGGAGCGGCTGCTGCAGGCGGCGCCGGAAGGTGTAGCGTTTCGCGGCGTGGGCGGCAGGCGAATGGCGGCCGCGGGGCTGGACAGCCTCTACCCCATGGAAGACCTCACCGCCATGGGCGTCACCGCGGTGCTGGCCAAGCTGCCGGTTCTGCTGCGGCGGTTGCGGGAGACGGTGGCGGCGGTGCTCGCCGACCCGCCAGATGTGCTGGTGCTGGTGGATGCGCCGGATTTCACGCACCGCGTGGCGGCCCGTGTGCGGGCTGCGAACCCGCGCATTCCAATTGTGAAATATGTCTCGCCGACGGTGTGGGTGTGGCGCGAGGGGCGCGCCCGCGCCATGCGGCCTTATGTGGATGCGCTCCTGGCCCTGCTGCCGTTTGAACCGGACGTGCACCGGCGCCTGGGCGGGCCTCCCACCTTTTATGTCGGGCATCCGTTGCTGGAGCATCTGGCCGAACTGCGTCCCGATGCGGGCGAGGTCGCGCGCCGCGGCGCTGTTCCGCCCCGCATCCTGGTGCTGCCCGGCAGCCGACGTCGCGAAATCACGCGCCTTGGAGCCGATTTCGGCGCCGCTCTGGGGCAGGTGGCGGCGACGCAACCCCTGGACCTCGTGCTGCCAACCCTGCCGCATCTGAAGGATCTGGTGGAGCGGACGGTCGCCACATGGCCGGTGCGGCCCCGCATCGTTGTCGGCGAGGCGGAGAAATATGCCGCATTCCGCACGGCGCGGGCGGCGCTGGCGGCATCGGGTACCGTAACGCTTGAGCTTGCCCTCGCCGGCATTCCCCAGGTGGCGGCCTATCGCATGGGATGGCTGGAGGCGCAGATCGCGCGGCGGGTGTTGAAGGGCACCACCGTTATTCTCGCCAACTTGGTTCTTGGCGAGAACGTGGTGCCTGAATATCTGCAGGAGTTCTGCACCGTGCCGGTCCTGGTCGGCGCTCTGCGCGAGGTGATCGCGGATACTCCAGCTCGCCGGCGTCAGGATGCGGCTTTCGCCCGACTGGACGATATCTTCGGGATCGCCGGGCCCGGCCCCAGCGCGCGGGCCGCCGAGGTGGTGCTGCGCCTCGCCCGGGCCGGCCGCACGGCCGCCTTGCCGGCCCCGGCCATATAGCTACGGCGAGGCCATATCGGGGCCCCGACTGGCCGGGGCCGTCCACGTGAGGGCTGTCTCCTGGAACATGCGCCTTGTCAGGTGCGCGCCTCCCCTATGCACGCAACCCTCCCCGGCTGGGTCGACGCTGGCCGAAGGTACGCCTCCGCGCGTTCTCACGCCCCCGCTGCCGCATCAAAGCCCCCCGCTCTTGGGCGCGGCGCGGGGCAATCCTTTGTATGCTTATCCTCAGGTTGGAGCCGAGGGTGCCGATGGGCCTTCGGGCCGGCGGGCGTGCGCTGGGCCATGCCAGCGGCCGCGGGGGGCCGCGTGGCGTGACCAGTAGGGCAGGGCTTCAAGCTGCGTCGCGGGCGGGTTTCTTCTCGATGGTGTCCTGGTGTGCGGCTGAGTCTTCTTGCACGCGTCTGTGCACATAAAAAAGGAGGCGAAGCCATTGGGCTTCGCCTCCTTGCTGTCGGGCTCAGGTGCCGCGCGTCCGTGGGGCCGCGCGTCGGCGCTCACTTGCGCTGGGAGATCGACACGTAGTCGCGGCGCGCGGCGCCGGTGTAGAGCTGGCGCGGACGGCCGATGCGCTGGCTCGGGTCCTCGATCATTTCCTTCCACTGGCCGATCCAGCCGACCGTGCGGGCCAGGGCAAACAGCACCGTGAACATGGTGGTGGGGAAGCCCATCGCCTTCAGGGTGATGCCCGAGTAGAAGTCGATGTTCGGATAGAGCTTCTTCTCGATGAAATACTCATCGTGCAGCGCAATGCGCTCCAGCTCCACGGCGACGTCGAGCAGCGGGTCGTCCTTGATGCCGAGCTCGCCCAGAACCTGGTGGCAGGTCTGCTGCATGATCTTGGCGCGCGGATCGTAGTTCTTGTACACCCGGTGGCCGAAGCCCATCAGACGGAACGGGTCGTTCTTGTCCTTGGCGCGGGCGATGTATTCGGGGATGCGGTCCACCGAGCCGATCTCGGCCAGCATCTTGAGGGCCGCCTCGTTGGCGCCGCCATGGGCGGGACCCCAGAGGCAGGCGATGCCGGCGGCGATACAGGCGAAGGGATTGGCGCCCGAGGAGCCGGCGAGACGTACGGTGGAGGTGGATGCGTTCTGCTCGTGATCGGCGTGGAGGATAAAGATCTTATCCATCGCCTGAGCAAGAATTGGGTTCACCTTGTACTCTTCGCAGGGAACCGCGAAGCACATGTGCAGGAAGTTGGCCGTATAATCCAATTCATTCTTTGGAAAAACGAAAGGCTGGCCAACGGAATACTTGTAGGCCATGGCCGCCAGCGTCGGCATCTTCGCGATCATGCGGATGGATGCGATGAGGCGCTGGTTCGGGTCGGAAATGTCGGTCGAGTCGTGATAAAAGGCTGACAGGGCGCCAACCGAGGCCACCATGATCGCCATGGGGTGGGCGTCGCGGCGGAAGCCGTTAAAGAAGCGGGTCATCTGCTCGTGAACCATCGTGTGATGGGTCACCGAATGATCGAACTCAGCCTTCTGCGACGCGGTCGGCAGTTCGCCGTAGAGCAGCAGGTAGCAGGTCTCAAGGAAGTCGCCGCTCTCGGCGAGCTGCTCGATGGGGTAGCCGCGGTGCAGCAGGACGCCCTCATCGCCGTCGATGTAGGTGATCTTGCTTTCGCACGAGGCGGTCGAGGTAAAGCCGGGGTCGTAGGTGAACAGCCCGGTCTGGCCGTAGAGCTTCGAGATATCGACTACGTCAGGCCCGATAGTTCCCCCGCGGACCGGCAGATCCCAGCTCTTTTCGCCCAAGCTGAACTTGGCGGCTTTGGCCCCGGAGTTATTGGTGGCGTCCATGGATCCCTCATCCTTTGGGCGGACTGGGCGCCTTCGCGAATGCGAAGCCGCCGCAGCGCAGTCCTAAACCCTCCCCAATCCTGCCGCAAGCATGACCATGCTTCATCGCGAGGCAGGGGAGCGGGATTCAGCGGCGGCAAGGTCTTCCGGGGTGTTCACGTTGAAGAAGGGGTCGCCGTTCGCCGTGTCCCAGCTTTCTGTTACGGCGCCAAGGGTGGACAAGAGAAGCCCGACTTTCCGCTGCCCGGCCGCCAGGGCCTCGGCCAGTGGCGCGCGCGCCGATTGCGGCCACAGGGCGACCACATGATGGGTCCGTCCGGCGGATGCGGCACAGACCACGCCCCCCGTTTTCGCGTGTCGCTCGCCGAGGCGCGCGGCCAGGTCCGCCGGTAGGAAGGGCGTGTCGGCGGGCACCGTCAGCAGTGGAGCGTCGACTGATTCCAGGGCCAGCCATTCGAGCCCCGCCAGCACGCCGGCGAGCGGACCGGGCCGGTCCGCCACCGTGTCGGCGCGCAGCGGCAGGCCGAAGCTGGCGAACAAGGCGGGCGAATCGTTGGTGTTGAGGGCCAGCGCGCGCACCTGCGGTCGCAGGCGGCCGACGACATGGGCCAGCAGCGGTTGTCCGGCCAGCATCACCAGCGGCTTCGGTGGCCCGGCCATATCCGCCATGCGACGGCCGTGGCCGCCGGCGAGAATAAGGCCGTAGGGCAGGGGCGGGCCGTTCATGCGCCGACCGGGACGAGCGCGCACCCGGCCTGGGGGCCGGGTGCGCCATTGTCGATGGCCGGCGGCGCGATCAATCCACCAGCGCCGTGGGCCGGGAGGTGAAGCGGCGCGGCAGCACAGCCGAGATCCGCGCCCCGATCGCCCGCCACAGGACGAAGTCGTTGAGGCGCGAGTTTTCGAACATGCCGATCAGCGCCGCCGCCACGAATGGCAGGCTCTGCACCATGAGGGCGATGCCGTAGAGATTGATCTCGCGGATGTGGCGCCAGTCGTTCTTGGTGAGCGCCACGCCCGGCCAGTTGTTCAGCACCAGCAGGGCGATGCCGGCGAGCAGCAGCAGCCCGCCCAGGGTGGCTTCCGGCAGCGCCGGGAAATGGTGGGCGGCGCCGGCCAGCCAGTTCTTGCCCTTGGCGGTGCGGGCGAACGCCAGGTCCTTATAGCGGAAGCCGTCCAGGACCGCCTTGGCGACGGTGAACTGCACCGCGCTCGCCGCCACCGCCGCGCCGACCATGCGGATCGGCGTGGTTTCCACCCGGAGCCGGTACAGGCTGACGAAGTGCAGCAGATAGACCAGGAAGGTCATCAGGATCGGCAGCGTCAGCACATAGGCCGGCACCGACACACCGAACAGCAGCACGAAGGGCACGAAGGCCAGCGAGGCGATGGCCATGAAGGCGCCCACCGATTCCGAGCCGAGCCAGGAGATCCAGCCCAGCACGAAGTGGCGCTTCTGGGCCGTGGTCAGGCGCGAGCGCCCCGGCAGGAACCGCCGCCAGTGCTTCTTGATGATCTGGAAGCCGCCATAGGCCCAGCGGTGACGCTGCTTCTTGAACGCCTCGAAATTGTCCGGCAGCAGGCCGAACCCATAGCGCTTGCGGGTGTAATGGGTCTTCCAGCCGTTCTCGGCGATGGTCAGGCCGAGGTCGGTATCCTCGCAGATGGTGTCCGACGACCAGTTGCCCGCTTCCACCATGGCGGCGCGGCGGATGAGGCACATGGTGCCGTGCACCACGATGGCATCGTCCTCGTTGCGCTGGACCATGCCGATGTCGAAGAAGCCGGCGTATTCGGCGTTCATCGCCTCGTGCAGCGGGCTGCGAGCGGCGTCGCGATGGTCCTGCGGCGCCTGGACGAGGCCCACGGTCGGGTCCTCGAACACCGGCACCAGGTCCTTCAGCCAGTCGGGCGTCACCACATAGTCGGCGTCGATCACGCCGATGATCTCGGCGTCGGGGGCGGTCTGCTCCAGGGCGATGCGAAGGGCGCCGGCCTTGAAGCCCGCCACCTTCTCCGCATTGATGAACTTGAAGCGCGGCCCAAGGGTGGCGCAATGGGCGCGCACCGGCTCCACCATCGCCGGGTCCGGCGTGTTGTTGACGATGATGATGGCCTCGAAATTGGGATATTCGAGCTTCGCCAGGGCGTCGATGGTCTCGATCAGCATCTCCGGCGGCTCGCGATAGGCCGGAACATGAATGGAGACCTTGGGGAAGCGCGTGGGTGCGCCCGGCTTCAGGGCTTCCACCAGCCGCTGGGGGCCGCTGCCGAAGGCGATCGCCGCCATTTCCTCGACCCGGTACAGCAGCACGAACACCAGGGGCACCAGCATCACCACGCTGAGGGCAAGGGTGATGTAGTCGCCGCCGGTGACGTAATGGTTCATCCAATAGTCCACCACCGTCGCCAGCCACGCGGCGACGCCGTTGGCGGTGCCGGCCAGCGCCAAGCCCTGCGGCACGGTCAGCTCGCGCATGCGCAGCAGCGGCAGGGTGAACAGCACGCCCAGCAGCAGCGCCAGCACCGCGGTCTGGGTGAAGGTGTGCTCATAGATGGGGCCGGTGAGGGGGAACTTCAGGTTCCGGTCGGCGTCGAACACGCCCCAGTACTGGCCCACCGAGCCTTCGTTCTGCTTCTTGGGCAGGTCGAACGCCTCGATGATGTTGTACTCGATGCCCAGCGCATCGGCGCGGGCCACGAACTCGCGGATGATCTTGGCCTGTTCGATGGGGTCGGGCACGCTGGCGCCGCGGTTGAAGCCGTGCGAGGGCCAGCCGAACTCGCCGATGACGATGCGCTTGCCCGGATAGGCCGCGCGCAGGCGATTGTAGGCGTTGATGGTGTAGTCCACCACCTTGTCTGCCGGCACGTCCTCCCAATAGGGCAGGATATGGGCGAGGATGAAGTCCACCGATGCCGCCACCTCGGGATGATCGAGCCAGGTGTTCCAGATCTCGCCGGAGGTGACCGGCACGTTCACCTGGCGCTTCACCTGGCGGATCAGCTCAGCGAGCTCGGTGTCGTCCATGTCGCCGCGCAGCAGGGTTTCGTTGCCCACCACCACGGCTTGCACGTTGCGGTTCTTGCGCGCCACCTCGATCACGCCGGCGATCTCGCGGTCGTTGGCCGCCTTCGCCTTTTCGATGACCTCGCCGCTGTCCTTGTCGCGCTGGCGGTTCAGCCAGGCGCCGGCGGTTACCTTGATGCCCTGCTCGGCGGCGATGGGAGCGATCAGCTCCTTGCCGTTGGTGGACGAATAGGTTCGGACCCCACGGCTGTAGGGCGCCACCACCTGCATGTCCGAGCGGATCTGCGCCGCGTTGGTCGGCGCCTCTCCCTCCGGACTCATGCTGCGGCTGAAGGGGGCGAACGACAGGCTCTGGAAGCGGTCCGTGATGTTCGGAGCGCTTACCTCGGGTCGCAGGGAAAGCCACATCGCGGCGTGAATGGAGGTCACAACCGCAATGACCGCTGCCGCAGCAGCAAGACCGGGACGCATGGCGATGCCCACCCAAATCGGGGAAATCTCGAACCCTGAACACCAAGCCGAGGTGAAGGGTTCCGGAAAACGGGTTGCGGGGCACCCTTTCGACCTGCCCCACGGTCGGCATCTCAGCCTTTAGATCAAGTCTACGCTGCAATGCGTCGAGACACTAACATGCTCAGGATTGGAGATAAATCCCGATCGTGGCGGGCATGGGACGCCGCTGCGTCACGGCCATGTCCCGTGCATGATCTTATTGTTGCGCCGGCGCCGGCGGCGCGGCGGCGGGCAGGGTGGCGATATAGTCCGGATTGATCCAGCACTGGTGCGTGCGCGCATCCACCCGCTCGCGGGCCTTGGGGTCGAGCTTGCCTTGCCGCACAAGGCAGCGGAACGCGAGCTTGAGGTGCTCGGTGGGGCAGCCGAACCGCTCGTAAAGCTCCAGGTGGCGCCGGGCGGTGTCGATGTCGTCGTTCCAGAGCAGTGCGGCAATCCGCCGCCCCGTCCAGACGCATTCCGGCAGGCCGGCGGTGCCGGGCAGCTTGGCCGCCTCGTTGAATTCCTCCACGGAGCGGCGCTGCGCGTCTAGCGCGGCCTTCTGCTCGGGGGTCATCTGCGGCTCCTGGGCCGGCTTCTGCTCGGTGGGCTGGCTTTGGGCCGCCGCCGGGATGATACCCGCGCCGATGCTGCACGCGAGGGCGAGGGCGCCCGCCAGGGCCGAAATCTTAAAGCGTTGCATGAGGGCCATGATCTTCAGAAGGAAGGCGCGGAGCGATCCGCTGCGACACGTTAGGTGAAGGCGGCGATTTTGTCAGCATGACGGCGTCGCGAACGGCGACGGTCGCCGTCTCGGAGGCGGTCGCGGCGGCCCCAGGCTTCACACCGCCGCCGCGAAGCTCTATGTGCCGCGGAGGTTCCCTCGGGGACCGGGGCCCGGCGCGGGTCGCGGCCCCGCGCCGGCGCGCCGATGCCGCGCCCCGACGCTGCTTCTGGAGTTCCGATGTCCCGATCCGCGCGGCTGCCGCTCGTTCTCGCGTTCATCGTCGCGGTGCTCATCACCGGCCTGTGGGCCGTCCTGGGCCGGCCGGTGGCCATGCCGCCCTCGCCGCTGGCGCCGGGGGAAAAGCTGCCTTGCGTGTCCTACGCGCCGTTCCGCGACGGCCAGTCGCCGTTCGTGAAGGGGCTGACGATTCCCGAGGCGCAGATCGAGGAGGATTTCGCCCAGCTGGCCAAGATCACCGGCTGCGTGCGCACTTATTCCATCGAGATGGGGCTGGACAAGGCGCCGGCCATCGCCCGCAAGCACGGGCTCACCATGCTGCTCGGCATCTGGCTGGGGCCGGACGTGGATCGCAACCGGGTCGAGCTCGACACCGGCGTCAAGCTGGCGCGGGACAATCCCGACGTGGTCAAGGCGGTGGTGGTGGGCAACGAGGTGCTGCTGCGCGGCGAGATGTCGGCCACCGACCTTGCCGCCACCCTGCGCTGGGTGAAGGCGCAGGTGGGCCAGGTGCCGGTCACCTATGCCGACGTGTGGGAGTTCTGGGAGCGCAACAAGGGCCTCACCGAGACCGTGGATTTCGTCACCATCCACATCCTGCCCTATTGGGAGGACCTGCCGGTTTCCGCCGCCGAGGCCGGGCCGCATGTGGACGAGATTCGCCAGAAGATGGCGGAGGCGTTTCCCGGCAAGGAGATCCTGATCGGCGAAACCGGCTGGCCCAGCGCCGGCCGCATGCGCGAGGAGGCCTTGCCCTCGCCCTCCAACCAGGCGCGGGTGATGCACGACGTGATGGCTCTGGCGCAGAAGCGGGGCTACCGGGTCAATGTCATCGAGGCCTTCGACCAGCCCTGGAAGCGGCGCAGCGAGGGCACGGTGGGCGGCCATTGGGGCATCATCGACGCCTCCACCCGCGCGCCCAAGTTCGAATGGGGCCGGCCGGTGGAGGACTTCCCCGGCTGGCGGATGCACATCGCGGTCGGTCTGCTGGCGGTTTCGGCGGCGTTCGGCGCCGCCTGGCGCGCCGGGCGCGGCCGCGCGGTGACGCCGGCCGAATGGGGCGCGGTGGCGCTGGTGGCGCTGGGCGGCGGCGCCACCCTCGGGGCGGCGCTCTCGGCCCTGCCGCTGGAGAGCCTCGGCCTGGTGGGATGGCTGCGCAACGGCGCGCTGCTCGCGGTTTCCGCCGCCGCCGTGGTGGTGATGCCGGCGGTGATCGGCGCCGGGCAGGGGCTGGCGCCGTTCTCGGTGGTCCTCGACGGCCGTCTCCGGGCGCGCTCGTCCACGGCGAGCGTGGCGGCGGCGCTGATCCTGGTGCTGGGGGTGGTGGCGGTCGGCTCGGTGGCGTTCGAGCTGGTGTTCGATCCGCGCTACAAGGATTTTCCGGTGTTCGCGCTCACCGGCATCGTCGCCGCGCTGTTCGCGCCGCTGCTGGCGCGGCGGGCGGAGCGCGAGGGCGCCGGCCTCGGCGAGAGCGTGGCGGCTTGGGTGATGCTCGCCGGCGGCATCTATGTGCCGCTCAACGAGAGCCTCGCCAACTGGCAGGCCGTCTGGTTCGGTGCGCTCTGCCTGGTGCTGGCCTTCACGCTGTGGCGGGTCCAGGCCGTGCGAAGGAAAGGATGAGGCCCATCGCCGCCAGCGCCCCGGCCAGTTCGTTGTGGAACACCAGGGCGAAGGCGGCGAACACCATCGTCATGGCGAAGGCGGCGAGCGAGGGCGTCAGCAGCTGGATCAGCGCGCCGCCCAGGGCCAGGGCGCCGAACACGTTCCAGAGCGAAAGCGTGAGCACGGCGGCGCGGCCGGAGCAGCCCATGCTTTCCAGCCCGGCCTCGCAGGCGAGCCCGACCAGCGCCGGCTCGACCACCATGTAGCGCATGTAGAGCGCCCAGCCGACCGCGCCCATGCCCAGGGGAATCAGCCAGTTGAGGCTTTTCGGGCCGGGCCGGAACAAGGGCCGTTCGGCATAGGGAAGGTCGGTCATGGCGCGGGGTCCGGGGCCTTGAGGGTTCGGCCGCTGGCTTAAGAGGTGGCGCGGGCGCCGTCCAGAGGCAAGGGCGCGCAGGGCCGCGCGGCCCGCACTTCCCGCGCGGCCTGGGGCGCGATAAGGACTGCGCGCAAGGAGAGAGGGTCATGACTGAACGGAACCTGCTCGTCGTGGTGCTGGCCGCCGGTGAGGGCACCCGCATGGCCTCGCGCCTGCCCAAGGTGCTGCACAAGATCGCCGGCCGCACCATGCTGCACCATGTGCTGGAAGCCACCCGCGCCGCCGGCGCCACCCGCACCGCCGTCGTCGTCGGCCCCGATCGCGAGGACGTGGCGATGGAGGCGCTGCGGGTGAGCCCCCAGGCGCGGGTATTCGTGCAGCGCGAGCGGCTCGGCACCGCCCACGCCGTGCTCGCCGCCCGCGCCGCCCTGGAGGAGGGCGCCGACGACGTTCTGGTGCTTTATGCGGATACCCCGCTCCTGCGTCCGCAGACCCTGGAGCGGCTGCGCGCGCCGCTGGCGGAGGGGGCTGCCGTGGCGGTGCTGGGCTTCCGGCCGGCCGACCCCACCGGCTATGGCCGGCTGCTGACCGAGGGCGACGCGCTGCTCGCCATCCGCGAGGAAAAGGATGCGAGCGCCGCCGAGCGGGGGGTGGGCTTCTGCAATGCCGGTTTGATGGCGCTCTCGGGCGCCACTGCGCTCGGGCTGCTGGAGCGCATCGGCAATGCAAACGCCAAGGGCGAGTACTACCTGACCGATGCGGTGGAGCTCGCCCGCGCCGACGGCCTCTGCGCGGTTGCGGCCGAGGCCGAGGTGGATGACGTGGCGGGCGTCAACAGCCGCCTCCAGCTGGCCGAGGCGGAAGCCATCCTGCAAGGGCGCCTGCGCCGGGCGGCGATGGCGGCGGGGGCCACCCTGGTGGCGCCGGAGACCGTGTTCCTGAGCGCCGACACCCGGCTCGGCCGCGACGTGGTGGTGGAGCCGAACGTGGTGTTCGGCCCCGGTGTCAGCGTCGGCGACGATGTCACCATCCACGCCTTCAGCCATCTGGAGGGCGCCTCGGTGGCGGAGGGGGTCAACATCGGCCCGTTCGCGCGGCTGCGTCCCGGCACGCGGCTGGAAAGCGGCGTGCGCATCGGCAATTTCGTGGAGACCAAGGCGGCCCACGTTGAAAGCGGCGCCAAGATCAACCACCTCTCCTATGTGGGCGACGCCCATGTGGGGGCGAACGCCAACCTGGGCGCCGGCACCATCACCTGCAATTATGACGGCTTCGGCAAGTACCGCACCGAGATCGGGGAGGGCGCCTTCATCGGCGTCAATTCGGCGCTGGTGGCGCCGGTCACCATCGGCAAGGGGGCGTTCGTGGGCACCGGCGCGGTGGTGACCGAGGACGTGCCCGAGGACGCCCTGGCGCTGGCCCGCAGCCGCCAGCTGGTGAAGGAAGGCTGGGCCCGCGCGTTCCGCGCCCGCCGGAGCGATCCGAAGGAGTGAGCGCCCGGCGGGATAAGAACGGAAAGGGGAAGTGATTCCGTGCCTGCCCCGGGAGAGGGGTAGGTAAGGATTCAGCTTTGCCGTGCACCCTGATTCCCGCGCGGCGGGGGTGCGCAACGGAACGTGGAGCTTGTGTGCATGTGTGGCATCGTCGGCATCCTGGGCAAGAGCGCTGTGGCGGATCACCTGCTGGAATCGCTGAAGCGGCTGGAATATCGCGGCTATGATTCCGCCGGTGTCGCGACGCTCGAGAACGGTCACCTGGAGGTCTGCCGTGCCGAGGGCAAGCTGCGCCACCTGGAGCAGAAGCTTCACAAGCACCCGCTCACCGGCCCTATCGGCATTGGCCACACCCGCTGGGCCACCCATGGCAAGCCGTCCGAGCGCAATGCCCACCCCCACGCCACCAAGCGCGTGGCGGTGGTGCACAACGGCATCATCGAGAACTTCCGCGAGCTGAAGCAGGACCTGGCCGATCTCGGCGTGTCGTTTCGCAGCGACACCGATACCGAGGTCGTGGCCCAGCTGGTGGACCGCGAGCTGCTGGCCGGCCGCGATCCGGTGGCGGCGGTGGCGGCGGTGCTGCCGCGGCTCAAGGGGGCGTTCGCCCTGGCCTTCCTGTTCGACGGGGAAACCGACCTGCTGATCGCGGCCCGGCGCGGCTCGCCGCTCGCCATCGGCTATGGCCAGGGGGAGATGTTCCTCGGCTCGGACGCCATCGCGCTCGGCACCCTCACCGATCGCATCGCCTATCTGGAGGAGGGCGACTGGGCGGTGCTGACCCGGGGCGGGGTCACCATTCGCGACGAGGACGGGCGGGTGGTGGAACGCACGGTGCAGAAGGTGCCCGCCGGCGCCCTGCTGGTGGACAAGGGCAACCACCGCCACTTCATGGCCAAGGAGATCTACGAGCAGCCGGAGGTCATCTCCTACAGCTTCGGCCATTATCTGGACCTTGCCACCGAGAAGGTGGCGGTGCCCGAGCTGCCGTTCGATCTCAACGCGGTGCGGCACATCTCCATCACCGCCTGCGGCACCGCGCTCTATGCGGGGGCGGTGGCGGAATACTGGATCGAGCAGTTCGCCCGCATCCCGGTCTCCATCGATATCGCCTCCGAGTTCCGCTATCGCGAGACCCCGCTGGAGCCGGGCGGGGTGACCATCGTCATCTCCCAGTCGGGCGAGACAGCCGACACCCTGGCCTCGCTGCGCTATGCCAAGGCCTGCGGCCAGAAGGTGGTGGCGGTGGTGAACGTGCCGACCTCCACCATCGCCCGGGAGGCGGACATGGTGCTGCCGACCCTGGCCGGGCCGGAGATCGGGGTCGCGTCCACCAAGGCCTTCACCTGTCAGCTGGCGACCCTGGCCTGCCTGGCGGTGGCGTTCGGCCGCGCCAACGGGCGCCTGGCGGAGGACGACGAGCGCCGGCTGGTGCGCGCCTTCATGGAGGTGCCCCGGCTGATGACCGAGGCGCTCAAGCTCGCCCCCGAGATCGAGGTTCTGGCGCGCACGCTGGCCAAGGCGCGGGACGTGCTCTACCTCGGGCGCGGCAGCAATTATCCGCTCGCGCTCGAGGGCGCGCTGAAGCTGAAGGAAATCTCCTACATCCACGCCGAGGGCTATGCCGGCGGCGAGCTGAAGCATGGCCCCATCGCCCTCATCGACGAGAAGATGCCGGTGGTGGTCATCGCACCCCACGACCGCATCTTTGAGAAGACCGTCTCCAACATGGAGGAGGTGGCGGCGCGCGGCGGCAGGATCATCCTCGTCACCGACCCCAAGGGGGCGGAGGCGGCCCATGTGGACGCGGCGCAAAAGCTGATCCTGCCGGAGATGTCCCCTGCGGTCTGCCCGATGGTCTATGCCATCCCGGTGCAGCTCATCGCCTACCACACCGCCGTCATCATGGGCACCGACGTGGACCAGCCGCGCAACCTCGCCAAATCGGTGACGGTGGAATAGCCGGCACGCCCCGGCGGTTGCCGCCCGGGGGGCGCTGATTTTCATTCTTGCGCACCACGGGTGGCAGCGGCGCGGTGATCGGGATGCCCCGGGCATGCTTCCTGTCCGGACGGATGGGTCCCGGCGGCGGGTGGCATCCTGGGCCGTCCCGCCCCCGGGCGCCTTCAGGGGGAAGACGAGGCCAGATGCAGCCCGCGGGATTCACGCTCGTCATGAACATGGCCGTCGCCGGGCTGTTCGCCGCGAGCTATGTGACGATTGCGCTGCTCAACCCCGGCAATCGCGCGCCGATCTGGTTCGCGGCCAGCTACGGTGTCGGCATGTTGACGCCCACCGCGCAGCTGGGGCTTGCCTACAGCGGCTGGGCCACCCTCTTCGGAGCCCTGGTCTATTTCAGCTTCGCGGCGGCCCTGCTGCTGATGGTGCCTGCGCTGGCGGTGTTCTATCGCCGTCCGCCGCCCTGGCGGCTGGCGCTGGCCCTGGCGGCCTATGCGGTGCTCGCGGTGCCGCTGCTGGCCGTGCTCCGGCGTAACTCGCTGGCCTATGAGCTGGCGTACCAATCGCCCTTCGCGCTGGCGATGCTGGCCTGCGTGGGGGTTGTGCTGCGATACAGCCCCCGGGCGGTCGGCGACCGGCTGCTGGCCGGCATGTTCGCGCTGCTGGGGCTGCATTTCCCGGTGAAGGCAGTGGTCGCGGTCCAGGTGGGGACCGGGGCCAAGGCCACGGACTATATCGCCAGCACCTATGCCCTGATCTCCCAGGTCAGCTCCGGCATCCTGCTGGTGGCCACCGGCCTGGTGCTGCTCATCAAGGCCCTGCAGACGGTGATTCTGGAAAAGCAGGCGGATGCGGAGACCGACCCCCTGTCGGGTGTCGCCAACCGGCGCGGATTCGAGATGCGCTCCCGCCTGTTGCTGGCTCGGGCTGCCGCGCAGCGCCGCCCGGCCTGCCTGCTGCTGCTGGACCTCGATCATTTCAAGGCGGTCAACGACACTTATGGCCATGCGATGGGGGATGCCGCCATTCGCGCCTTCGGCGCCATGCTGCTGCGCACCGTGCCGCAATCGGCGCTGGCGGCGCGGATCGGCGGCGAGGAATTCGCCGTGCTGCTCGAGCGCACCGGGGTGGAGGCGGGGCGGCTCCATGCGGAAACCCTTCGGCTGGCGACGGCCACCTGCATCGAGGACGGAGCGCCCCCCCTCACGGTCAGCATCGGCGTCGCAGAGATCGGCCCATCCTATGATCTGGAGGAGGCGGCCTTTCGCGCCGACACGGCGCTCTATGCCGCGAAGACCGCTGGCCGCGATCGCGTCGCCTGCGCGCCCCCGCAGCCGGTCGATATGGTTTCGGCTTAACTTTAAGATGTGATAAATTTTATTTTAAAATCAAATGATTATGGTTAATTCTTCACGTGAAGAGTCAAGGGTTGGCGCTATTGGCTCGGACGCGTGAGGATGAAGACGGCGAGGGCGGCGAACAGCACGCCGAGCGCGATCAGCGCCCCCGGCGGCGCGCCGAAATACCAGGAGCCGCTGAAGGTGCCGACGAAGCTCGAGAGGGCAAGCAGCTTGGCGGCCAGCGGAATCGCCCCGGTCTCGCGCCAGCGCCGGACGCTGGGGCCGAGGTAGCGATGGGTGAGCAGCCAGGCCTCGAAGCGCGGCGACGAGCGGGTGAAGCACCACGCCGCCAGGATCAGGAACACGGTTCCCGGCAGCATGGGAACCACCATGCCGATGGCGCCGACCACCAGGAACACCACCCCGGCGGCGAACAGCGCCTGCCGGTAGAGCGCCGCCCGCACGCCGCGGGCCCTGCTGGTGCGATCAGCCTGCGAACGATGGAGGGGGCGTTCTCCCGGGGTGTCCGGGTGCGACGCCGGCCCGCCTGCGCCACCGGGGACGCCTGGGGCCGAAGGCTCGGGGGGCTGGCGCGGTGGGGGACTCATGACCCGACCATGCCGTCTCCACCGGCGAAGGGCAAGGGAGCGGAGGGCAAGGGAGCGGAGGTCGGGGACGGAGGTCAGGGGTGAAGGTCAGGGGCGGAGCGGGCCGGCGTCCCCGGGGGCTCAGCCGGCGGAGAGCAACCGCACCGCGGCGTCGCGCTCGTGGAGATACAGCAGGGTGTGCAGAGGCGCCGCCTCGGGGCGGGTCAGGTCCGGGTCGGCGCCGATGAGGGCGGCGGCGGCGGCGCGGGCCGCCTCCATCTCGGCGCCGTGGACCTCCAAGCGGGCGACGCGGAAGCCGGGCATACCGCTCTGCCGGGTGCCGAGCACGTCGCCTTCGCCGCGCAGCCGCAGGTCCTCCTCCGCCAGCCGGAAGCCGTCCTGGCTCTCGCGCAGGATGGAGAGGCGGGCCTTGGCGGTCTCGCTCAGCGGGCCGCGATAGAGCAGCAGGCACGTGGAGGCTTTCTCGCCGCGCCCCACCCGTCCGCGCAGCTGGTGGAGCTGGGCGAGGCCGAACCGCTCGGCGTGCTCGATCACCATCAGCGTGGCATCGGGCACGTTCACCCCCACCTCGATCACCGTGGTGGCCACCAGAAGGCGGGTTTCGCCGGCGGCGAACCGGCTCATGGCGGCGTCCTTGGCCGCACCCGACATGCGCCCGTGCACCACATCCACCCGGGCGCCGAAGTGGGCCTTGAGATCCTCGAACCGCTCGGTGACGGAGGTGAGGTCGCTGGTCTCGCTCTCCTCCACCAGGGGGCAGATCCAGTAGGCCTGGGCGCCCCGCGCCAGCGCCCGGCCGACCCCGGCCACCACCTCGTCGAGCCGCTCCATGGGCAGGGCGCGGGTGTCCACCTCCTGCCGGCCCGGCGGTTTTTCCCGCAGCTCGCAGGAGTCCATGTCGCCGAACAGGGTCAGCACCAGGGTGCGGGGAATGGGGGTGGCGGTCATCACCAGCATGTCCACCCCGGGGCCCTTGCGGGCCAGCGCCAGGCGCTGCTCGACGCCGAACCGGTGCTGCTCGTCCACCACCGCCAGGGCCAGATCGCGGAACGCCACGTCGTCCTGGATGAGGGCATGGGTGCCGATGAGAAGGCCGGTGCGCCCCTCGGCGAGGCCGGCCAGCAGCGCCGCGCGGGGCTTGCCCTTCTCCCGCCCGGTGAGAATGGCGACCTCGATGCCGGCGGCGGCGGCCAATGGCGCGAGGGTCTCGTAATGCTGGCGGGCGAGGATTTCCGTGGGCGCCATCAGCGCCGCCTGGCGGCCGGCTTCCAGGGCGGTGGCCGCGGCGAGCAGGGCCACCACCGTCTTGCCGGAGCCGACGTCGCCTTGCAGCAGCCGCAGCATGCGGGTGTCGGCGGCAAGGTCGGCGCGGATGGCGGCCAGCGCCTGTTCCTGGGCGCCCGTGAGGGCGAACGGCAGCGCCGCCAGGATTCGCCGCGACAGCGCCCCGTCACCATGCGTGGGCCGCCCGCCGGCCTTCTCCTCCCGGGCGCGGACAAAGGCGAGGGTCAGCTGGTGGGCCAGCATCTCGTCGAAGGCGAGGCGTCGCCAGGGGGCGCCGGTGGGTCCGGCCTCTTCCGGCGTCGCCGGGCGGTGGAGGCGGGCGACGGCCTCGTGGAAGGCCGGCCACTGGCGCGCCGCCGCCACCGCCGGCGGGATCCATTCGGCGAGCTGCGGCACCCGCCCGACCGCCGCGTCGATGGCGCGGCGCAGGTGGCCGGCGGCAAGACCCTCGACCAGCGGGTAGACCTGCTCCACCTGCGGCAGCCGGGCGAGCCCGGCGGCGTCCAGCACCCGGTCGGGATGGGTCATCTGCCGCATGCCGTCGTAGAGCGAGATGCGCCCGCACAGCCAGCGGGTCGCGCCCACGGGCAGCATGTGCTCAAGCCGGGCGCGATCCATCTTGAAATGCGCCACCACCAGGCTGCCGCTGGCATCCGAAACGAAGGTGCGGTGGGGCGCCCGGCTGCCCTGGGGCGGGTGCTGGTGGCCTTCCACCTGCACTTCCAGCGTCACATCGGTTTCCGGGATCGCCTCGGCGATGGTCGGGCGGGCGCGCCGGTCCACGAACTGCGACGGCATGTGGAACACGAGGTCGAGAACCCGCGGCGGTTCGCGCCCGAGCAGGCGCGCGAACGGGCGCAGCAGCTTGGGCCCGATGCCGGGAAGACTGTCGAGGGCTGCGAAAAGCGGATCGAGCGAGGCCGGACGCATGGCGGAGGGGAGGGTGGTCGATCTCTTAATGTGGCGCAAGAACTTAAAGTTAAAGTTCAACTTGAGGTATCGCTGATTTTCCTATTATTTCAATGGCTCACACTCAAAAGCGGAATATGTGCATGAGCGGCGAGGACGGCGAGGGCGAAAAGGCCGAGCGGATGGCCTTCATCCTGGCTCTGCGCCAGCACGGCATCCGCGACGTGGCGGTGCTGCGGGCCATGGAACTGGTGCCGCGCCCGCTGTTCGTGGACCCGCAGTTGCGGCGCCATGCCTATGACGACGTCTCGCTGCCCATTCCCTGCGGGCAGACCATGTCCCAGCCGAGCCTCGTCGCCACCATGACCGAGGCGCTGGGGGTGACCGCCCAGCATGCGGCATTGGAGGTCGGCACCGGCTCCGGCTATCAGGCGGCGGTGCTGTCGCATCTGGCGGCACGGGTGGTGACGGTGGATCGTTACCGCACGCTGGTGTCGGAGGCGCAGGCCCGCTACGAGGTGCTGGGGTTGCGCAACCTCACGGCCTATGTGGGCGACGGCATGCTGGGCATGGCCTCGCGGGCGCCGTTTGACCGCATCATGGTCACCGCGTGCGCGCGCGAGATTCCGCCGCCGCTGCTGGATCAGCTCAAGCTCGGCGGCGTGCTTATCATGCCGCTGGGGAAGGCCGACGAGGTGCAGATGCTGGTCCGGGTGGTGAAGGAGCTGTCGGGCAACCAGGTGCGGGAGCTGATGCCGGTGCGCTTCCTGCCGCTCATTCCGGGCGCGGCGGCCACACTCTGACGAGAAAACGCGCGCGCGCCGTGTGCCCGTCGATGGGCCGATTGCGGATGCGTCCGCCATGGCCTATCCACATGGCAAGGTTTGTGTGCGGGGTTGAGACGTTGCGGACTCTTGCTGCGCTGCGCTGGCGCCATATTCTCGGGTGCGTCCTGGTGCTGTTTCTCCTCGCCGGATGCGGCGGGCGACCGAATGGTGCGTTGATACCTGTGCTCGATGAGGTTCCGGGCACCTCGCGCGTCAACATGATCGCCGCCACCGTCCGCGCCCGCACCGAGGGGCCGGACGTGTACACTGGCGAGCGTGGCCTCACGCCCACGTTCGTCGAGATCGACGTGTCGATTCCCCCCGACAGCGCCCGGGCGCCCGGCGAGGTGCAGTGGCCGAAGACCATTCCCGGCAACCCGGCCACCGATTTCGTGACCACCCGGCTGGAGGACCTGACCCAGCCGGAGGCCATCAAGTGGTTCAACACCCGCATCAAGCGCACCCCCGGGCGCCAAGCCCTGGTGTTCGTGCACGGCTACAATCAGCGCTTCGACGATGCGGTGTTCCGCTTCGCCCAGATCGTCCACGATTCGGGGGCGGACGTGACGCCGGTGCTGTTCACCTGGCCCTCGCGCGGCAGCCTGCTGGCCTATGGTTACGACCGCGAGAGCACCTCTTATTCCCGCGACGCGCTGGAGCGTCTCCTGACCTTCATGGCCAAGGACCCGAACGTGGGTGAGATTTCCATTCTCGCCCACTCCATGGGCAATGTGGTGACGCTGGAGGCGCTGCGGCAGATGGCCATCCGCAACGGTCGCATCCTGCCCAAGATCAAGAATGTGATGCTGGCGGCGCCGGATGTGGATTCCGACGTGTTCCGCGTGATCTTCAACGAGCTGGGCGAGCCGCGGCCGCATTTCACCTTGTTCGTGTCGCAGGACGACAAGGCGCTCGCGGTTTCGAAGCGGGTGTGGGGCGACGTGCCCCGCATCGGCCAGGTGGATCCGAGCCAGGAGCCCTACCGCAGCGAGTTCGAGAAGAACCAGATCACGGTGCTCGATCTCACCAAGCTGAAGACCGACGATCCGCTGAATCACGGCAAGTTCGCGGCCAGCCCGGAGGTGGTGCAATCCATCGGCGCCCGCCTCGCACAGGGCCAGACCATGACCGATTCCCGGGTCGGCCTTGGCGAGCGCATCGTGCAGTTTTCCAGCGATGCCGCCTCGACGGTGGGCACCGCCGCCGGCCTCGTGATCGCCGCGCCGGTGGCGGTGATCGATCCCGAGACCCGCGACCATTACTCCACCCATGTGAACCAGCTCGGCACCAGCATCACCGACACCGCCAATTCCGGCGCCCAGGCGGTGGCGCCGTCGCATCCGCAATAAGCGGGATTTCCGGGGCCGGCGTCGGCCGGGCCCGGGTGTGGTACCCATGCGCCACACCTTCTGCCCCAAGGGAAGGGTGGCGGCCTTTCGTTTCAGGTCGCGTTTGCATTCGACGGGCCGCTGGGTATAGTCCGGCCACTTCGCTGCCATCGGCATCGCGCGGGATTCGCCGGTCCGGCCGGCTTCGCTCCTTCGACCCCCACAGACGAACGAGGACGCAAATGTTCATCACGCCTGCTTTCGCCCAGGGCGCTCCGGCCGCCGGCGGCGGGGCTGACATGCTCATTCAGCTCGCCCCGTTCCTGCTCATCTTCGTGGTCATGTACTTCCTGATCCTGCGGCCGCAGCAGAAGCGGGCCAAGGCGCACCAGGAAATGGTGACCGCGCTGCGCCGCGGCGACGTGGTGGTCACCGCTGGCGGTCTCGTGGGCAAGGTGTCCCGCGTGGTGGACGAGAACGAGATCGAGTTGCAGATCGCCGACAATGTGCGCGTTCGCCAGCTCCGCACGCAGATCGCCACCGTCCGCTCCAAGGGCGAGCCGGCCCCCGGAGAGGCCTCCGCCTCCTGATTCGCTTTTATAGATAGCGCGACATGCTGCATTTCTCCCGAATCAAGACAGCGGCGATCCTGATCTCGGTCGCCCTCGGCATTCTGTTCGCGCTGCCCAACGTGCTGCCGCAGAGCGTGCTCGCGCACCTGCCGAACTGGCTGGCGTCGAGCCGCGTGACCCTCGGCCTCGACCTGCAGGGTGGCTCGCACATCCTGCTGGAGGTGGACGGCGACGCGCTGCGCAAGGAGCGGGCCGAGCAGGTGCGCGACGAGGCGCGGCGCGTGCTGCGCGACCAGAAGATCGGCTACAGCAACCTGGCCATCCGCGACACCACCATCACGCTGCGCCTGCGCGACCCCGCGGACACCGAGAAGGCGCTCGCCGAACTGCGCAAGCTTGCCGCGCCGGTGTCCAGCGCCGTGTTCGGTGGCGGATCGGGGGAGATGGACCTGCTGGTGTCTTCCGCCGGGGAGGGGCAGGTCTCCTTGCAACTCACCCAGGTGGGCCTCGACGCGCGGATGCGCTCGGCGGTGGACCAGTCCATCGAGATCATCCGCCGCCGTATCGACCAGCTCGGCACGGTGGAGCCCAATATCCAGCGCCAGGGCCTCAGCCGCATCCTGGTGCAGGTGCCCGGCCTGCAGGACCCGCAGCGGCTGAAGGCGCTGCTGGGCCAGACCGCCAAGCTGTCGTTCCGGATGGTGGATCAGTCCATGTCGCCGGAGCAGGCGCAGGAAGGTCGCGCCCCGGCGGATTCCGAAGTGCTGCAGGGCCAGGACGGCCGGCCTTATTTGGTGGAGAAGCAGGTCCGCGTCTCAGGCGAGGATTTGGTGGACGCCCAGCCCGGCTTCGATTCGCAGAATCGCGAGCCGATCGTCTCCTTCCGCTTCAATTCCAACGGCGCCCGGCGGTTCGCCGCGACCACCCAGGATGCGGTTGGTCGGCCGTTTGCCATCGTGCTCGACAATCAGGTGATCTCCGCGCCGGTGATCCGCGAGCCGATCCTCGGCGGCTCGGGTCAGATCTCTGGCTCCTTCACGGTGCAGCAGGCCAATGATCTGGCCATCCTGCTGCGCGCCGGCGCCCTGCCCGCGCCGCTGAAGGTGGTGGAGGAGCGCACCGTGGGCCCGAGCCTTGGCGCCGATTCCATCCAGGCGGGCAAGGTGGCGGCCTATGTGGCCACGGCCCTGGTGGCGGTGTTCATGATCGCCGTGTATGGGCTGTTCGGCGTGTTCGCCCTGATCGCGCTGGCCGTGCATGTGACCTTGATGTTCGCGCTCCAGTCCCTGCTGGGGGCGACGCTGACCCTGCCCGGCATTGCCGGCGTCGTTCTCACCATCGGCATGGCGGTGGATTCCAACGTGGTGATCTTCGAGCGCATCCGCGACGAGGCGCGCGAGGGACGCGCGGCGATCTCTGCCATCGACAAGGGGTTCGTGAACGCGCTCGGCACCATCCTGGATGCCAACGTTACGTCGCTGGCCACCGCCGTCATCCTGTTCCTCATGGGTGGGTCGGGCCCGGTGCGCGGCTTTGCCGTCACCTATATCCTGGGCCTGCTCACCACCATGTTCACGGCCTACACCCTCACCCGCCTGATGATCGCCTGGTGGGTGAAGTGGCAGCGTCCAGCCAAGCTGCCCATTTGAAGGTGCGCCGCCCATGCCTTTGATCGACTATATCCCGGCGCACACCCATATCGGGTTCATGAAGCTGCGCCGTTACAGCTTCCCCTTCTCGGCGGTGCTGTCCGTGCTCGCGGTGGTGCTGTTCGCCACCGTGGGTTTCAACCTCGGCATCGATTTCCGCGGCGGCACCCTGATCGAGGCCCAGACCTCGCAGGCGGCCGCGGATGTGGGGGCCCTGCGCGAGCATCTCGTCGATCTGGAGATCGGCGACGTGCAGATCCAGGAGTTCGGGTCGCCGCGCGACGTGCTCATCCGCCTGGGTGAGGTTGGGGATACCGACGCCGCGCAGCAGGCCATCGTCGCCGAGGTGCGGGACGCGCTTGGCGCCGACTACACCATTCGCCGCGTGGAATCCGTGGGCCCGAGCGTGTCGGGGGAACTGGTGCGCCAGTCCATCCTGGCCATGGTTCTGGGCGCTGTCGCGGTTCTATGCTACCTGTGGTTCCGGTTCGAGTGGCAGTTCGCGGTCGGCGCCATCGTGACGACGATGCACGACATCTTCGTCACGCTGATGATCTATTCGATCCTCGGCATCGACTTCGACCTGACCTCCATCGCCGCCATTCTCACCATCATGGGCTATTCGCTCAACGACACGGTGGTGGTCTATGACCGCATCCGCGAGATGCTGCGGCGGTACAAGAAGATGCCGTTGCCGGAGCTGCTCGATACGGCGGTGAACGCGACCTTCTCGCGTACCATCATCGTGTCCACCACCACCTTCTTCGCTACGCTGGCCTTGTATTTCTTCGGTGGCGAGGTGCTGCGCGGCTTCTCGCTGGCGATGACGGTGGGCGTGGTGATCGGCACTTATTCCACCATCTGCGTGGCGGCACCCATTCTCATTCACCTGGGCTTGCGCGCGAGCACGGTGGAGCCGAAGGCCGAGGAAGCCAAGCCTGAGGTGGAGGACGTGCTGCCGCTGCCGGAGGCCGCAGCGTTCATCGAGGCGGAGGATGTCGCCGCGGGCAAGGCCGCGCCGGTGTCGACGCCTGCACTCACCGGGTCCGTTCAAAGCCGGGCCTCGGGCAGGGGTGGAAAAGGTGGAGGCAAAGGCGGCGGCGGCAAGGGCGGCGGCAAGAGGCGCTGAGCAGATGGTCTCGTCGCCGGATGCGCCGTTCCTCCCCCGGCAAGTGCCGATCGACGGCTATGGGGCAAGGTTCTTCCATTTCGCGGGCATGTCCCATTCGGGCTCGCTTCTGGCTTTGCCCTCCGGCATCCGCCCGTGGGGCGTGGCCGCGTGGGGTGACCTCGACAGCGCGGCGTTCGCGCCGATCCTGGCCGAGGCGGCGGCGTTCGAGTTGCTGTTCATCGGCACCGGTCGCGATCCGGCGCATTTGAAGGAGCCGCTGAAGCAGCTCTTGCGCGATGCCGGCTTGCGGTTCGAGCTGATGCCCACTGGGGCGGCGGCTTCGACTTACAATGTCCTGCTGGAGGAAGGCCGTCCTGTCGGCGCGGCGCTGATCGCGCTTTGAGCGCTCGGCGGGCGCCGGAGCCACCCCGGGCGCTATGGTGGCCGGCGGCTTGAGGGGGCGCCGGGGCAAGGATCAGGTGTCGCAGCCGCGCGCCGGGGTGAGGTGTGGGGGGCGAGCGGTCCGGGCACGTATTCGCCCTTGGCGCGAGGCGGTGTCTCGGCGTATGCAACGCCGATGTCCGCCGCAGCCTCATCCGCCAGCCGCATTGACGCGGCTTATGCCTATTGCGCCGATCTGGTCCGAGCCCAGGATCGCGACCGTTTTCTCGCGGCCCTGTTCGCGCCGGAGGCGAGGCGGCGGCATCTGATGGCGCTCTACGCCTTCAACCTGGACGTGGCGCGGGTGCGGGAGCTGGTGCGCGAACCCTTGCCGGGTGAGGTGCGGCTCGCCTGGTGGCGGGAGGTGATCGAGGGCGAGGGCCGCGGCGCGGTGGATGGCCATCCGGTGGCGGTGGCGTTGCTGGATACGCTGGAACAGGCGGCCTTGCCGAAAGCGAGCCTGATCAACCTGATCGACGCGCGCATCTTCGACCTGTACGACGACCCGATGCCCAGCCTGGGTGATCTTGAGGGCTATGCGGGAGAAACCGCGGGAGCCCTGCTCCAGTTGTCTGCGCTGATTCTCGCCGGCGCGGGTGCGGGGGAGACGGCGGATGCCTCCGGCCACGGCGGGGTGGCCTTGGCGCTCACCGGGCTGATGCGGGCCTTTCCGATTCACGCCGGGCGCGGCCAGTGCTACCTGCCGCTTGATCTCCTGGCCCGGCACGGGCTGGATCGAGACGCTGCGGTGGCGGGGCGGGACACGGCGGAGTTGAGGGCGGCGCTGGCTGAGTTGCGGGTCGAGGCGCGCCGGCATCTGGCGCATGCCGGGGCGGCGCTGGCCGCACTGCCCGAGGCGACGCGCAAGGCGGTGGCCGCGCCCTATCTCACCCTCGCCCTGGTCCCGGGGGATCTGAAGGCGCTGGCACGCCAGCACAATCCGTTCGGGGAAGTGGCCGGGCTCGCTCCCATGTGGCGCACCTTCGCCTTGTGGCGCGCGGCGCGGCGCGCGGCGCGCGGCAGAGCGTGGGTGAAGCCGGCCTGATAGATCGGAGGGGGACCGGGGCCGGCGGTCGTATCAAGGCTGACGCATGGCATTCATTAAAGGCATCCGTCGGGAAAAGACGGTGGCCGGAGGCGGAGCGTCGGCGAGCACAGCAGGTTCCGTGGTGCGAGGCTGCGGGGCCTCGTCAGCGGACCTTGCTCTGGGGTGAGCCCGGGTTTCGCCCTCAGGCCGCCGGCCGGGTGATGCGGTCGGTGAGATTGAGGCGGGCGCGGGCGATTTCCGCCACCGCGACGCGCTGGGTCTCTGAGCCGGCAAGCGCGTCGAGCATCTCGATCTGGTTGCGGGCGATCAGCAGCAGCAGGTCGTCGCGCACACCGCCGTCAGCGGCGCGGGGCAGTGCCGGCACGATCTGGAGATGGTCGAGGTGCGGCCGGTCCGGCAGCGCGGCGGCGAGATAGGTGCGCAGGTCCTCCACGGTCAGGGGTGCCGCGGGTTCCACGAAGGCGTAAAGCCCCACCTTGCCGCCGAGGGTCTGGAAGTCTGCCATATGGGCATCGGCGACGGCGGGATGCGCCCGCAGCGCGGCGATGATGCGCGGGCCGACCTGCGTCACGCGGGGGCCCCGCCCCTCGGTATCTGAATAGGACAGCAGGCGCCGGGTCACGAAGCGGTACACCTTCTTGCCGGTGGCCATCCACACCCGGGTCGGCACGCTCTTCTTGGCGAGCATGGCCTTTTCGCGCGGGGTCAGCTCGTCCGGACAATAGGTGCGCTTGTGCTTCAGGAGGTGGCGCAGGTCCTCATAGGCCAGCACCCGGCCCAGCTTCCAGCGCCGGCTGATCGGCAGGGCGAGCTGGAAATCCATCAGCCAGGCCTCACCGTCCGCGCCGCGCAACCAGTTCTGCTGCTTGGCAAGGTCGTTATGCACATAGCCGGCGGCATGCAGGGTGCGCAGCGCCCGGCGGGCGGAGTGGAAGAAATGGCTGTCGCCCGTGGGACGGGCGATCTGCAGCGGCACACCCTCCACCCATCCGCGCACCAGGAAGCGGTGGCCCACCGCCAGCAGCGGCGTGGTGACGCCGGTGGCGGTCACCTGCTCCAGCGCCTTCACCTCATGAGCCGCGAGCTGGCGGGCGATGGGGGCGAGCCAGGGCGACACCGCGTTCCAGCGCCGGCGCACGGCAGGCCAGGGGCGGCCGTGGCGGTCGGTCCAGATGCCACGCTCGACGGTGGAGAACACGTCGCGCTTCAGCACCGTGTCCACGGCGAAGCGGGACGGCTCGGCGTCATACTCGACGGGCGGAACGGAACAGATGGTGCGCGCCATGCCCGCCTCTTAAGCCGCCACGGCGGTGCTGTCGAGCCAGACCGCTACATCGGCCAGCGCCCGGGCGGCCAGCGCCTGTTTCTTGGCAAGGGCCTTCTCGGCGCCGCGCAGCCGCTTGCCGGCCTCGCCCTTCGGCGCCTCCGCCAGCGGCGGGAACAGACCGAAATTGATGTTCATGGGCTGGAACGAGCGCGGACCCTTGCCTTCCGGGTCCGGCTCCGCTTCCAGGTGGCCCCCGGTGATGTGGCCGATGAGAGCGCCCAGCGCCGTGGTCGGCGGTGGTGGCACCAGGGCGTCGCCCCGCCGTTCGGCGGCGGCGTAGCGGCCGGCGATCAGCCCTACGGCCGCGCTTTCCACATAGCCCTCGCACCCCGTGATCTGGCCGGCGAAGCGCAGGCGCGGTTCCGCCTTCAGGCGCAGGGTCTTGTCCAGCAGGCGCGGAGAATTCAGATAGGTGTTGCGGTGCAGCCCCCCCAGCCGCGCGAACTCGGCGCGCTCCAGGCCCGGGATGGTGCGGAAGACCCGCACCTGCTCGCCATGCTTCAGCTTGGTCTGAAAACCCACGATATTATAAAGCGTGCCGAGCTTATTGTCCTGCCGCAACTGCACCACCGCGTAGGCCTTCACCCCCGGCGTGTGCGGATTGGTCAGCCCCACCGGCTTCATGGGGCCGAAGCGCAGGGTCTCGCGGCCGCGCTCCGCCATCACCTCGATGGGCAGGCAGCCGTCGAAATAGGGGGTCTTGCGCTCGAACTCCCGCAATGGCGCCTTCTCGCCGGCCAGCAGGGCATCGACAAAGGCCTGGTACTGCTCCTCGCTCAGGGGGCAGTTGATATAATCGGCGCCGGTGCCGCCAGGACCCACCTTGTCGTAGCGCGACTGGAACCATGCCTTGTCCATGTCGATGCTGTCGAAATGGACAATGGGGGCGATGGCGTCGAAGAAGGCGAGGGCATCCTCCCCCGTCCGCTCCAGCACCGCGGCGGCCAGGTCGGGCGAGGTGAGCGGGCCGGTGGCGATGATGACATTGTCCCATTCGGTCGGCGGCAGGGCGGTGATCTCCTCGCGGCGGATCTCGATGAGCGGATGATCGGCGAGGGCCTGGGTGACGGCCTGGGAGAAGCCGTCGCGGTCCACCGCCAGGGCCCCGCCGGCCGGCACCTGATGGGCATCGGCGGCCGAGAGGATGAGCGAGCCGGCGCGGCGCAACTCCGCGTGGAGCACGCCCACGGCATTGCCGGCCGGGTCATCGGAGCGGAAGGAGTTGGAGCAGACCAGTTCGGCGCAGCCATCGGTCTGATGGGCCTCGGTGGTCCGCACCGGGCGCATCTCGTGCAGCACAACCGGCACGCCGCGTTGCGCGAGCTGCCATGACGCTTCCGAGCCGGCGAGGCCGGCGCCGACCACGTGAACGGGTTCCATGGGCGTCTCTTCCTTCTGTCGCCGGTGAGGGAGCGCGCGGCGCCCCGCCGGGAACGGCCGGCCTTGCGTGCGGCGTGAACGCGCTGTGTGCCATAGGGACAAAGGCAGCTTCAAGCCCGCTGCGGTCGCCCGTGCCGCAAGCCTCGCTGGCGCCGCCATGCGGCTGCGCAAACGAAAATGGCCCCGTGCAGGGGCCATCTTGCATCACGAGCGGAACGGTGTCTCAGCTCAGGCCACGCGCAGCGCGGCCTCTCGCGCCACCGAGCGAATCTCGCTGCGCGGAACATTGATGTCGGCAAGGCTGCGATCATCGAGCCCGGACAGCTCGGATACGGTACGATTATATACCTGCCAACGGCGGATCTGGCGCGCGAGAAGGCCCCAGAGAAACATGATACATCTCCTTGACAACCACTGCGGGACTGGCGCCGCCGGCGCGTCCCGGATGTTGCGCTGGAAGATAGCCATCGGCTGCGTCCGGCAAAACTGGGGTTTTTGCATTGCAGCAATGCGCAAGCCTCATGCAGCTGCTGATTTTTCGGTCATTGGTTAAAGACAGCATTTTCAATGCACTGAAAAGTCCTGCGCCTAACTCATGTGCAGCAGGTGCGCTCCCGAGCGGTCCGCCGCCAGCGCCGCCAGCGGGGTGGAGCGGGGGAGAGCGGTCGTTTGGCCCAGGTGATGGCGTGGGATTCGATCTGCCCCGACCGGGTGGGGCGAGCGGGCCTGCGGGTGGGCACCTGCGGCGGTACTGGTCAGTGGCCGGGAAGCGGCGGAGGTGCTGAAGGTCTGGACAATCCCGCATGGAGATAGGCTGACGGCTCCGGGGCTGGCCTGTGCCGCGCGCGGCGAAGCGGCTCGGGACCGCTCGAACACAGGGGCTGGTTGCGGCGATGTGTGCCCATTCGGTGAAACGCCAGTGGCGAGCCGGGACGAGCGGTCGCCCCGGCGGGTTCAATCAGGCGCCGGACTGCGGGGAGGGCATCGCGATGATGAAATTCATGGGGCTGGAAGAGCCTGGGGCAGGCACGGCCCGGGAGGAGGCCTTAACCGGTGAGCGGGCTGGCTGAAGAATGGCCACGTTCGGCGCGGGGTGAGGCGACGGTCGCCGCTGCCGGTCCCGAAGCGATGCGCCTCACTGTCCGCCTGGCGGCTCCCGCCGCGTGGGCGTCGGGAACGCCCGTGTTGTTCTGCGTTCAAGTGGACGGCGGGAGCCGAGGGCGGCGCGGGCAGATCGCGGCGGACGATGGCTGTGGGAGGGCGCGCTCGTCCAGGGCGCATGGGACTGAAGGGGCGAGCAATTGACCGGCATGCGACGATACCGGAAAGGTCTCTCGGGCATCGATGGATTTGGTGGAGCGGACTCCCTTCCGTGCCATCCTGGGCCCACAGCTTTACGGAGTGGACACTGGGCGATGGCCCGAGACCAAAGGCCCATGAGCGTGACTCATGGGCCTTTGGTCAAGCCCGCGCGGCGCTTGAACGGACCCACTTGGCTCCGGTCGAAGACCGGGGCCGATGGCCAGAGGCATGGGCGTCGCTGGCTCAGCCCTTGATGCGCGGCATTGGATTGCGCGGCGTTGGATACTGGCGCAAGAGCCCGCGCTCGATGACCTATGCTCAGCCCTCAATACGTTGAGGACGTCCACCGCCATCGGCACCCGGGAGGGACGCTCCGGTCCGCCGTCGCTATGCCGTGATCCGTGCTCCCTTGCCGGACGAAGTGGAACGCCGCTCCCGGTCGCTTCGCGCCGGGGCGCCCTGAGGCCCGGCGCTCCTGCCCAAACGGGAGGGCTCGACGGCTTCCCGCTTTTCTGTCACGTCCGGGCCCCGGCGTGGCCCAGGCCGGAAGGGTCTCAGGAGGTTCGGCGGATCCTGCGCCGTGGAGCCTGGGCCTTCGGCTCTCCGGGCTTGGCCGATTCGGCCGCCGGTGGCGGGGCTGGCTCCGGGGCTTGCGCGCGGGCCGGGGGAGCGGCGCGCTTGCCCCCGACCGGACGCATGGCCTGGACGTCCGTGGCTTCCGCCGTGATCTCCGGCGCGGGTTCGGTTCGCGGCTGCGGCCCGTCTGTCGGGGGCCTTGCCGCGTCGGGGTTGGGGCGCCGCGCCAGGACCTCGGCGAGAAAGTGCCCGGTGTGTGAACGCGGGTTGGCGGCCACCGTTTCCGGCGTGCCGGCGGCGACGATCTCCCCGCCGCCGTCGCCACCCTCCGGGCCGAGATCGATCACCCAGTCCGCAGTCTTGATGACTTCGAGATTGTGCTCGATCACCACCACCGTATTGCCCTGCTCCACCAGTTCATGGAGCACTTCCAGCAGCTTCTTCACATCGTGAAAATGCAGGCCGGTGGTCGGCTCGTCGAGAATGTAAAGGGTGCGGCCGGTGGCCCGGCGCGAGAGCTCCTTGGACAGCTTCACCCGCTGGGCCTCGCCGCCGGACAGGGTTGTGGCCTGCTGGCCCACCTTGACATAGTCGAGGCCCACGCGCTCTAGCGTTTCCAGCTTCTCGCGCACCGAGGGCACAGCCTTGAAGAACTGCGCGCCCTCCTCCACCGTCATGTCCAGCACGTCGGCAATAGACTTGTTCTTGAATGTTACCTCCAGCGTCTCGCGATTGTAGCGCTTGCCCTTGCAGACGTCGCAGGTGACGTACACATCGGGCAGGAAGTGCATCTCGATCTTGATGACGCCATCCCCCTGGCAGGCCTCGCAGCGCCCCCCCTTCACGTTGAAGGAGAAACGCCCGGCGCCGTAGCCGCGCGCCTTGGCCTCCGGGAGGCCGGCGAACCACTCCCGGATGGGAGTGAAGGCGCCGGTATAGGTGGCTGGATTGGAGCGTGGAGTCCGGCCGATGGGCGACTGGTCGATGTCGATGACCTTGTCGAGATGCTCCAGCCCTTCCAGCCGGTCGAACGGGGCCGGGGCTTCGCTGGCGCCGTTGAGGCGGCGCGCCACCGCCTTATAGAGGGTTTCCAGCAGCAAGGTGGACTTGCCGCCGCCCGAAACGCCGGTGACGGCGGTGAACAGGCCAAGCGGGATGTCCGCGGTGACAGTCTTCAGGTTGTTGCCCCGCGCGCCCACCAGGCGCAGCATGCGCTTGGGGTTCGGCGCCCGCCGCGCCGGCACTCCGACGGACAGGGCCCCCGACAGATACTGCCCGGTGAGGGATGCCGGGTCGGCGAGGATTTCGCGCGGCGTGCCCTGGGCGACGATGCGCCCGCCATGGATGCCGGCGCCAGGGCCCACGTCCACCACGTAGTCGGCTGCGAGAATGGCATCCTCGTCGTGCTCCACCACGATCACCGTGTTGCCGAGGTCGCGCAGATGCTTCAGCGTTTCCAGCAGGCGGGCATTGTCACGCTGATGCAGGCCGATGGAGGGCTCGTCCAGCACATAGAGCACTCCGGTGAGCCCGGAGCCGATCTGCGAGGCGAGCCGGATGCGCTGGCTCTCGCCGCCGGAGAGCGTGCCCGACGCGCGCGACAGGGTCAGGTACTCAAGGCCCACGTCCAGGAGAAAGCGCAGGCGCTCGCGAATTTCCTTCAGGATGCGTCCGGCAATCTCGTTCTGCTTGGGACTGAGCTCGCCCGGCAAAGCCTCGAACCAGCGCGCCGCCGCCTTCACCGACAGCTCCCCAACCTGGCCGATGTGCCGACCGGCGATCTTCACCGCCAGCGCCTCCGGCTTCAGCCGATAGCCGCCGCAGGCTTTGCACGGCACAGTTGAGAAGTATTTGGAAATCTCCTCCCGCGCCCAGTCGCTGTCGGTCTCCTTCCAGCGCCGCTCCAGATTGCGCACCACGCCCTCGAAGCTCTTCTGCGTGTCGTAGGCACGGGTGCCGTCATTATAGGAGAAGGTGATCTTCTCGCCGTCGGAGCCATAGAGAAGCACGGTCTTCGCCTTCTCAGGCAGATCGTCCCAGGACACCGAAAGGTTGAAGTGATAGTGCTTGGCCAGCGCCTCCAGCGTCTGGCCGTAATACGGCGAGGTGGATTTCGCCCATGGTGCGATGGCGCCTTGCTGAAGGGACCGCAGCTTGTCGGGCACAACAAGCTCGGCGTCGATCGTCTGCTCCACGCCAAGGCCGTCGCAGGCAGGGCAGGCGCCGAAGGGATTGTTGAACGAAAACAGCCGCGGCTCGATCTCCGAGATGGTGAAGCCGGAGACGGGGCAGGCGAATTTCTCGGAGAACAGGATGCGGCGCGGTCCGCCCGCATCGTCCGTCCCATCCGCGAATTCGGCGATCGCGATCCCGTCGGCAAGGCCGAGGGCTGTCTCGAAGCTGTCCGCCAGGCGCGAGGCAAGGTCGCTCCGCACGACGATGCGATCGACCACCACATCGACGTCATGCTTGATCTTCTTGTCGAGCACGGGGGCATCCGCGATCTCGTGGAAGGCGCCGTCGATCTTGACCCGCTGAAAGCCCTTTTTCATCCATTCCGCGAGTTCCTTGCGGTACTCGCCCTTGCGTCCGCGAACCACCGGCGCCAGCAGATACAGCCGTGTGCCCTCAGGCAGGGCGAGGGTGCGATCCACCATCTGGGATATGGTCTGGCTCTCGATCGGCAGGCCGGTCGCAGGGGAATACGGCACCCCGGTACGCGCCCAGAGCAGGCGCATGTAATCGTAGATTTCGGTGACCGTTCCGACCGTAGAGCGGGGATTCTTGGAGGTGGTCTTCTGCTCGATGGAAATCGCTGGCGACAGGCCGTCGATCTGGTCGACGTCTGGCTTTTGCATCATCTCCAGGAATTGCCGGGCGTAAGCGGAGAGGCTCTCCACATAGCGGCGCTGGCCTTCTGCATAAATGGTGTCGAAAGCCAATGAACTCTTGCCAGAGCCAGACAGGCCTGTGAACACCACCAGGGCATCGCGCGGAACCTCAAGGTCCACGTTCTTCAGATTGTGCTCGCGGGCTCCACGGACACTGAGGATCCGGGCATCCCGGCGCGCGGACGCCTCCGGTGCCGGGGCGGAGTGGGTGTCCCGAGGGACAAAAGCGCGATCCGACATCAAGTTCCAACCATGCGCCGCCGCCAAGCGTGCGTGACATATTTAGGATAAAGGATGGGTGTCTTCGGTAAAGCCGGCATGCGCCACGGAAGCGAAGCCCGTCACCTGACGACCCAAGGCGTACAAATGACCTGCCTCATGCCCGCTTCGCAGAAGCCTGCCTCGCAAAGATATAGCTCCAAACGTCCTTCGCTCCCAGCGAGCGGCCTGAAGGCGGGCGGCGTTCCCTGGAAAGCGCGACTTCATGCTTCTCTCCTCCCGCCCGTCCCCGACTGTCGTAAGGCACGCGCGACGTGGCTGCGAACATATCGAGAACTTATGGGGCTTGCGAGTCAAAAAGTTCTGGCAGAGACGGAAAACAGACTTGTGCCGGGGCAGTGTGATGTGTAGAACGAAATAAGAACATTAGCTGTGATCAAAGCGATGAGTGGGCGTGTCCTGTCTTTCTGTGGTGGACAACGCCGCGCGGGGTTCGTCCGGCGCGGTGACCGGGATAGGGTGCGCGGCTCAGTGCAGTGCTCCAGAGGGAGCGAGGAACGGGAGGTGCGGCGATGGCCGGCAGCGTCAACAAGGTGATTCTGATCGGTAATCTGGGCCGCGACCCGGAAATCCGCAGTTTCCAGAGCGGCGGGCGGGTCTGCAATCTGCGCATTGCAACCTCCGAGAGTTGGCGCGACAAGGCGACTGGCGAGCGCAAGGACCGCACGGAATGGCATTCGGTGGCGATCTACAATGAAAATTTGGTCAACGTGGCCGAGCGGTTTTTGAAGAAGGGCTCCAAGGTCTATCTTGAGGGTCAACTTGAGACGCGGAAGTACGAGAAGGAGGGCCGTGACGTCTATGTCACGGAGGTGACGTTGCGGCCTTTCCGGGGTGAGTTGACCCTGCTTGACGGCCGGTCTGGTGGCGAGGGTGTCGAGGATTACGGTGGCGGTTCCGATTTTGGATCGCAGGGGCCCATGGGCGGCGGTTACGGTGGCGGGTCCGGCGGTGGGCGACGCTCGGGAGGTGGCGGCTTTTCGGGAGGTGGTGGCGCCTCGGGTGGCGGCGGGCGCCCGTCCAACGACTTGGACGATGAGATCCCGTTCTGAGGCTGTATCCGGACCTCGCTTTCGGTGCGGCAGTCCGAGGGCGTGGGCTAAGGGCGATGTTGGGCTGAGGGGAGGGGCTTCGGCTCGCGGGAGCGAGTGCGCGAAGCTGTAGAGGCCTTTGTCATCCGGGCGGTGATCGGCGCAGGGCGAGTGCTCACCGTGCCGGTTGGCGAGGTTGCAAGGGGGCACCTGTATTGTTCCTGCGAGGGCGACAGGGGCACCTTTCCGGATCATGGCGTTGATGAGGGCGAGGAACTGGTGCGCGACGGCGATGAGGATGGTCTTTGGCGCCTTGCCCTTGAGGCGCATGCGGTCGCGCATGGCGGTGAGGGCGGCGATGTAGGGGGCCTCGCGGACCTTTCGGCGTCCGCCCCAGATGCGCCGAGCCCCTCGCCATATGCCGCTTTCCCGGGCGTGGGGCGCAAGGCCGGCCAGGGAGGCGATGCGGCGTCGGCGGAGGGTTCCCAGTTCGGGACGTTCGCCGAGCAGGGTGGCCAGGATGGTGGGCCCGATGCCCGGCACCGCCGCCAGCAGGCGGGCCTGGGCCGAGAGGGTGTGATCGGCGGCGATCAGGCCGGCGATGCGCCGGTCGATGGCGAGGATCTGCCCGCTCAGCAGCTCGATCATGGCGGCGATCTGCGCGGCGATCTCGTCCTGGCCGGCGCTGTGGCCGCGCAGCTCTTCGGCTTTGCGCATCTCGACCCATGGCCTGCGGTGGCGCAGGAAGACGGAGAGCTGGACGCGGGCGGCGCTGACGGGGACGGTGACCGGCAGGCTGAGGGTGCGGCCCATCTGGGCGAGCGCGCGGGCATCGAGCCGGTCGGTCTTGGCGAGGGCCAGTGGCCCGGGCGAACTCGCGGGCCTGGCGGGGATTGACGCGGCAGAAGGGCTGGCCGCGCTCGGCGAGGGCGGCGATGAGCTCACCGTCGCAGCCGCTGGTGGCCTCGAACACGACGAGGGCATCCGCCTCGATCGCGGCGGCCGAGGCGGCGATGGCATCGGACGTATTGGGGATTCTCTGGGTCCGGCCGGACGGCAGGGCGCAGAGGTCGCGGAAGGCGCGACGATCGCAGCCGACGACGGGCTGTGGCGTGGTGATGGCTCCGGCCCATGTCGTGCGGGATCGGTCGTCCCAAGCAATTGTTCAGGGTTCAGCGACAACGGAAGGGACCCTTGCTCCCGCACGGGCTCCACACCCTCGGGGGGCGGGCTCCCTTCCGCTTCATCACTCTCTCACAGATCCAACAGACAGGGGGGCGTGTGGTTGCGGCGCCTTTTGAGGGTGGCGATTGTGAGTTTCGGGGCGTCGGCATTGGATGCGCCGGGCGGATGATGTGTCGGCCCGTCTTCGCATCGGAGAGAAGGGGTGTTCGGTGGGTGTGTTCCCGCAGGGCGGAGGGGCGTCCTTCGCGGCGCCTGGAGGGGTGGTTTGGACCCAAAAAGGCCAAAATGTTCGGGCGACCCTCGGTTTGATCTTCTAAGATGTTGAAAATAAATGATTAAAATTCGCTCAAGGGAGGGGCTTTCGCTGGCATCCGGCGGGTGAATCGGCTAGAAGTCGAGAGCTCAAATCATGACGAGAGTGTAGACTTTTGGCCGATCCTGAGACGCCGAAGCCCGGTGGCGAGCCGCCTTCGGACATCATGCCGGTGTCCATCACCGAGGAGTTGTCGCGCTCCTACCTCGACTATGCGATGAGCGTCATTGTCGCGCGCGCGTTGCCGGATGTGCGCGATGGTCTGAAGCCGGTGCATCGTCGCATTCTGTTCTCGATGCACGAGAACGGCTATGAGTGGAACAAGCAATACCGCAAGTCCGCTCGCGTGGTGGGCGATGTTATCGGTAAGTATCACCCGCACGGCGACCAGTCGGTCTATGATGCGCTGGTGCGCATGGCGCAGAGCTTTGCCATGCGTGTGCCCTTGGTGGATGGTCAGGGCAATTTCGGTTCGGTCGATGGCGATGCGCCGGCGGCCATGCGCTATACGGAGGTGCGTCTCGAAAAGATCACCAACGCATTGCTCGACGATCTCGACAAGGAAACCGTCGACTTCCAGGAAAATTACGACAATACCGAGCGTGAGCCAAGTGTTCTTCCTGCCAAGTTTCCGAATCTGCTGGTGAACGGGGCGGGTGGCATCGCCGTTGGCATGGCCACCAATATCCCGCCGCACAACCTTGGCGAGATCATCGACGTGACCGTGGCGCTGATTGATGATCCGACGCTGGAGCCGGAGGCGCTGCTCGATCTGTTGCCAGGGCCGGACTTCCCCACCGGCGCCCTGATTCTCGGGCGCACTGGAATCCGCCAAGCCTATCTTACTGGTCGGGGCTCGGTCCTGATGCGGGCCAAGGTCGCCATCGAGAGCCTGCGCAAGGATCGGGAAGCGCTCATCGTCACCGAAATCCCCTATCAGGTGAACAAGGCGACGATGATCGAGAAGATCGCCGAACTGGTGCGGGACAAGCGGGTGGAGGGGATTTCCGAGATTCGCGACGAGAGCGATCGCGATGGCATGCGCGTGGTGATCGAAATCAAGCGCGACGCCCAGGCGGACGTGGTGCTCAACAACCTCTATCGCCTCACTTTGCTGCAGACCTCGTTCGGCGTGAACATGGTCGCTCTGTCGGGGGGCAAGCCGGGCCTGCTGACGCTGCACGATACCTTGACCGCCTTTATCGCTTTCCGCGAGGAGGTGGTCAGTCGGCGGACGAAGTATCTCCTGCGCAAGGCGCGGGACCGGGCCCATGTGTTGGTGGGCCTTGCCATTGCCGTCGCCAATATCGACGAGGTGATCCGCCTGATCCGCACGGCGCCGGACCCCGCCAGTGCCCGCGAGGCGCTGATGGGTCGCGACTGGCCGGCCAAGGACATGGCTCCGCTCATAGCGCTGATCGCCGATCCCCGTCACAAGCTGAACGCGGATGACACCTATCGGTTGTCCCTGGAGCAGGCTCGCGCCATCCTGGATCTGCGCCTGCAGCGCCTGACCGCGCTCGGCCGTGACGAGATCGCCGAGGAATTGGATGCGCTGGCTGCGGAGATCGCAGATTATCTCGATATTCTGGCGAGCAGGGCGCGCATGCGCGCCATCATCCGCGACGAGCTGATCGCCATCAAGTCGGAGTTTGGCACGCCGCGGCGCACCGAAATCGTGGAGGGCTTTGGCGATCTCGACGACGAGGATCTCATCCAGCGCGAGGAGATGGTGGTCACCGTTTCCCATGCCGGCTATATCAAGCGCGTGCCGCTCTCCACCTACCGGGCGCAGCGGCGCGGCGGCAAGGGTCGCTCCGCCATGCAGACCCGAGACGAGGATTTCGTCACCCGTCTGTTCGTGGCTTCCACCCACGCGCCGGTGCTGTTCTTCTCGTCCAAGGGCAAGGTCTACAAGCTGAAGGTGTGGCGCCTGCCGGCGGCGGCGCCGCAGGGGCGCGGCAAGGCGCTTATCAATATCCTGCCGCTGGAAGCCGATGAACGCATCACCTCAGTGGTGCTGCTGCCGGAGGACGATGCGGAGAACGGCCGGCTGCAGATCATGTTCGCGACCACCTCCGGTACGGTGCGCCGCAATGCGCTGGGCGACTTCGCGCAGGTCAACCGCAACGGCAAGATCGCCATGAAGCTCGGCGATGGCGAGGCCATTGCGGATGTCGGCCTGTGTACCGAGGAAGACGACGTCGTGCTCACGACCGCGGCGGGGGCGTGCATCCGCTTCCCGGTGACCGAGGTGCGCGTGTTCAAGGGGCGCGACAGCGTCGGCGTGCGTGGCATGCGGCTGGAGGATGACGATCACGTGATCTCCATGGCGATCATCCGCCATGTGGACGCCACCGCCGAGGAGCGCCTCGCGTATATCAAGATGCGGCGGGCCCTGCGGGGCGAGACGCTGGAGGCGGGTGAGCTGGACGAGGAGGAAGGCGCCAGCGGCAGCACCCAGCTCGGCGCCAAGTATGGCGAGATGAGCGCTGCTGAGCAGTGGATCCTGACCGTTTCCGAGAATGGCTACGGCAAGCGCACCTCGTCCTACGAGTACCGGGTGACAGGGCGCGGCGGCAAGGGCATCGTCGCCATGGCGGTGAACGAGCGCAACGGGCGGCTGGTGGCGTCCTTTCCGGTGGAGGAACAGGACCAGATCATGCTTGTCACCGATGGGGGACAGCTCATCCGCTGCCCGGTGGACGGCATCCGCATCGTCGGCCGCGCCAGTCAGGGTGTCATCGTCTTCAACACGGCGGATGGAGAGCGGGTGGTATCGGTGGAACACATCAGCGAGGACACCGCTGGTGAGGAGGCCGTGTCCGGAGAGGACGCGGGTGGCGACGAGGGGACGCCGCAGGCATGATTCCCTTGCAGAGCTTGACTCTGTTTATAGCAGCCTGTGTGGCCCTGGCGGCTACGCCAGGGCCCAACGTGGCATTGATCGTCGGGACCAGCTTGAGATACGGCCGGCGGGTGGGCTTGCTCACCGCCGCTGGGGTCAATGTGGGCCTGATGGCTCAGTTGGCAGGCGTGGCGGCGGGCCTCGCCTATCTGGTGGAAGCGTTCTCCCATCATTTCGATCTGGTGCGCTATGCGGGCGCGGCCTATCTGGTTGTGCTTGCCATTCGCCAGTGGCGCAGCGCTGGGGCTGGACCGGCGACCGCCGCCCCGACCGCCCACGCGGCCTTCGCGCGGGGGTTCGCGGTAGCGTTTGCAAACCCTAAGACCTTGTTATTCCATGCCGCTTTCTTGCCGCAGTTCGTCACTGAGGCGACCAATCCCGTTCCGCAGATCGCGGTTCTGGCCGTGGTGTTCGCGGCGGTGGCCCTGGCGGGCGACGTCTTGTGGGCGGTTGCGGCGGATCGTGCCCGGTCGGCTTTGTCGGGGCGGTTCGCCCGCACCGCGGACCGTGTGTCTGCGGGCATCCTGGTGGGGGGCGCGGCCGTGCTGCTGGCGGCTGGCCGCCGGTGAGTGTTTAGAGCACCTCACAAAACCGACTGATGGCTCAGAAGCAGATGATTGCGGCGGCGCGGCCGCATAAGGCGCGGTAGAGATCGGCGGTGCGCCCGTTGCGGATGGCGCGGCGGCGGAACGGGTTGATCCGGGTGAAGGTGCGTCCGACCACCAACAGTGCTTGCCGAGATGCTCTGAATTTTCGATGCCGCAACGGGCGATGGGGGCGTGACGGCGCACTTGGGCAGGTCTTTGCTGCAACGGGCAAAGTCTAGGCTCAGGACCTATTAATTGAGCTGCGGGTGTGATTCACAGTTTCCGTTGAGGAGGCTGCGATGGGTGATTTGTTCCTGTTGGGCGCGCGTCAGATGGCGCGGATCTCGCCGTTCTTTCCTCTGGCCCATGGGGTTCCGCGGGTGGATGACCGGCGGGTGGTGAGCGGCATCGTCTACGTGATCCGCAACGGCCTGCAGTGGAAGGATGCGCCGAAGGACTACGGTCCGCACAAGACGCTCTACAACCGCTTCATCCGCTGGAGCCGGCTCGGGGTGTTCGGCCGCATCTTCGCCAGCCTCGCCGGCGAAGGGCCCAAACCCGATCGGGTCATGATCGATGCCACCCATCTCAAAGCCCACCGCACTGCGGCGAGCCTCCTAAAAAAGGGGCTGTTCCCCGTCGTATCGGGCGCACAAGGGGGGCCTGAACTCCAAGCTCCACACTGTCTGCGACGATAAAGGCCGGCCGATCATCATGCTCTTGTCGGAAGGCCAGATGAGCGACCACAAGGGCGCCCGCCTTATCCTTGATGCCTTGCCGCCGGCCAAGAGTCTGATCGCCGATTGGGGTTATGAGAGCGCCTGGTTTCGGGACGCGCTCGCCGCCAAGGGGATCGCGCCTTGCATTCCATCATCCAGGAGCCGCAAGCGGCCTTTCGCCTATGACAAGGCCCTCTACCGCCAGCGACACAAGGTCGAGAACCTATTCGCCAAACTCAAGGACTGGCGCCGCATCGCCACACGCTACGACCGGTGCGCCCACACCTTCTTCTCAGCCATCTGCATCGCAGCCACCGTCATCTTCTGGCTCTGATTAGTGAGTCCTGAGCCTAGCCGCTTGGAGCGCATGAGCGGCGTTGAGCGGGGGCACCTGTGTTGTTCGAGGGATCGCGATGGGCTGAGTTTTCCGGATCATGGCGTTGATGATGACGAGGAACTGGCGCGCGACGGCGATGAGGATGGTCTTTGGTGCCTTGCCCTTGAGGCGCATGGGGTCGCGCATGGCGGTGAGGGCGGGCACGCGCCGGGAGGCGGAGAGCGCGGCGATGTAGAGGACCTCGCGAACCTTGCGGCGTCCGCTCCAGATGCGCCGGTCCCCTCGCCATATGCCGCTTTCCCGGGCGTGGGGCGCAAGGCCGGCCAGGGAGGCGATGCGGCGGCGTCGGCAGAGGGTGCCCAGTTCGGGACGTTCGCCGAGCAGGGTGGCCAGGACGGTGGGGCCGATGCCCGGCACCGCCGCCAGCAGGCGGGCCTGGGCCGAGAGGGTGTGATCGGCGGCGATCAGGCCGGCGATGCGCCGGTCGAGAGCCGTGATCTGTCCACCGAACAGGACGATCATGGTGGCGATCTCGTCCTGGCCGGCGCTGTGGCGGCGCAGCTTTTCGGCTTTGCGCATCTCGACCCATGGCCTGCGGCGGCGCAGGAAGTCGGAGAGCTGGACGCGGGCGGCGCTGACGGGGACGGTGACCGGCAGGCTGAGGGTGCGGCCCATCTGGGCGAGCGCGCGGGCGTCGACCCTGTCGGTCTTGGCGAGGGCCTGTGGCCCGGGCGAACTCGCGGCCTGGCGGGGATTGACGCGGCAGAAGGGCTGGCCGCGTTCGGCGAGGGCGGCGATGAGCTCACCGTCGCAGCCGCTGGTGGCCTCGAACACGACGAGGGCATCCGCCTCGATCGCGGCGGCCGAGGCGGCGATGGCATCGGACGTATTGGGGATTCTCTGGGTCCGGCCGGACGGCAGGGCGCAGAGGTCGCGGAAGGCGCGACGATCGCAGCCGACGACGGGCTGTGGCGTGGTGATGGCTCCGGCCCATGTCGTGCGGGATCGGTCGTCCCAAGCAATTGTTCAGGGTTCAGCGACAACGGAAGGGACCCTTGCTCCCACACGGGCTGCACCCCCTCGGGGGGGGCGGGCTCCCTTCCGCTTCATCACTCTCTCACAGATCCAATAGACAGGGGGGGACACGGCGGCCCCGCGCGCTGGGGCGTGCGGGATGGGCGCCTTTCCATGGATGCACTCCATGTGTGCATGCGAAGCCCTGTCCGGCGTCGCGGGCGCGGCCTTCGGGGCTCGGTGCCTGGGGGCAGGGCATGGGGGGCAGGGCATGGGGCTCAGGGGCGGCGGGCGCGGGACGTGCCTTGCCGCCGCCGGCAGGGGGGAACCGGGGCGGCCGGTGTCGATGGCCGCTGTTGCGTCGGCGCCCGCGGGCGGCTAACGCTTCGCCACCAATGCCGTGGGGCGCTTCGGCGCTGACCGGGGCAGCATCCAAGTCGTGTCAGCGAACACGGGGGCAGGTCCATGAAAGCTCGCACGGCCATCTACGGCGGCTCGTTCGATCCCCTCACCAACGGCCATCTCGACGTGGTGCGTGCGGCCTGCCGGCTGGCGGACCGGCTGGTGCTTGCGGTGGGCGTCCATCCGGGCAAGGCGCCGCTGTTCTCCGCCGAGGAGCGCCTCGCCATGCTGGTCGAGGTGTGCGCGCCGGTCGCGGCGGTGGAGAACGCCCGCATCGAGGCCATCACCTTCGACGGTCTCATCGTCGCCACGGCGCGCGACGTGGGCGCCAGCCTGTTGATTCGGGGGCTGCGCGACGGAACCGACCTGGATTATGAAATGCAGATGGCCGGCATGAACGCGGCCATGGCACCCGACATCCAGACCGTGTTCCTGCCGGCCTCGCCGTCGGTCCGCCCCATCACCGCCACGCTCGTGCGGCAGATCGCGGCGATGGGCGGGGATGTCTCCGCCTTCGTGCCGGCGGGGGTGCTGGCGCGGCTGTCCGTCCGCTTTCCGCGCTGATCCGCGCGCGCCCATCGCCCTTCCGGGGCCTTTTTGAGGAGAACCTCATGCTGTCAGTCGTGGGACGCTTGTGTGCCGGACTGCTCATCGCCCTCGCCTTCGCCCTGCCGGCGGCGGCGCAGCCGAAGAGCGACCCGCAGAACACGCTTTATCTCGACACGCCCCACGGGCGGGTGGTCATCCTGCTGCGGCCCGATCTCGCTCCGCAGCACGCCGAGCGCCTGAAGCTGCTCACCCGCGAGGGCTATTACAACAACGTGCCGTTCCACCGCGTCATCGACGGCTTCATGGCGCAGACCGGCGACGGCCAGCGCGGCGACGGCACGGGCGGTTCCAAGTATCCCAACCTGCCGGCGGAATTCTCCAATGTGCCGTTCAAGCGTGGCGTGGTGGGCATGGCGCGCTCGTCCAACCCCAACAGCGCCAATTCCCAGTTCTTCATCATGCTCGATGAGACCCCGAGCCTGAATGGCCAGTACACCGTGGTCGGCCAGGTGGTGTCGGGCATGGAGGCGGTGGACAAGATCAAGAAGGGCGCAGCGTCGGCCAACGGCGCGGTGTCGAACCCTGACCGTATCGTGAAGATGCAGGTGGCGGCCGACGCCAAGTAACCGGAGCCCGAGGCGCGGCAGGGGCGGATCGCACCGCTTCGCCGCGCCGGGGGACCGGGATTTGCTTTCCTCACGCGCTGGTTTGGCAGCGCTGAGTCCGGGCGGCGCGCAGCGGCGCGCGCGCCACGCACCGAAAGGATATTCCATGAGTGAAGAGATTCTGGTTCTCGAAACCACCCAGGGGCCGGTGACCATCGCCTTCCGCGCCGATGCGGCGCCGGGCCATGTGGCGCGCATCAAGGAGCTGGTGTCCCAGGGCTTCTATAACGGCGTGCCGTTCCATCGCGTCATCGAGGGCTTCATGGCGCAGACCGGCGATCCCACCGGCACCGGCATGGGCGGCTCGGGCAAGAAGCTGAAGGCCGAGTTCAACGATCTGCCGCACCGCCGGGGCACCGTGTCCATGGCCCGCGCCCAGAACCCGGATTCCGGCGACAGCCAGTTTTTCATCTGCTTCACCGACGCCCGCTTCCTCGACCGCCAGTACACGGTGTGGGGCGAGGTGATCTCGGGCATGGAGAACGTGGACAAGATCAAGCGCGGCGAGCCGGTCAAGGACCCCGACAAGATCGTGTCCGCCAAGCTCGAGCCGAAGGCCTGACACGCCCGCCGCGGCGGGCGATGACCATGGGCGTCGGCGCGGCCGGCTGGATTGAAAAGGGCGCCCCGCGGGGCGCCCTTTTTGCTGGTGGCCGGCAGTTTTCCGGCGGCCCGGCAGCTCAGGCCTCCTCGGTCGGCCGGGGCGGAACATAGGTCCGCACGTCCTTCAGATAGGGCGGACGCGGAATGGAGCTGTGCGCGGCCCGCAGCGCCGCCGACCAGCGCTCGCGCAGATCGTGGAAATAGGGCTCGCCCGGCTCGATGCGGTAGTTCAGCTCGGCCTGGAGCTTGTCCGGGCAGGCCACCAGCACGTCGATGGGCAGCCCCACGCCGAGATTCGAGCGCATGGTGGAATCCATCGAGATGAGGCTGGTCTTCAGCGCGTCGGCGATTTCCATCTCGTAGGATACGGCGCGGTCCAGCACCGGCTTGCCGTATTTATGCTCGCCAATCTGCAGGAAGGGCGTGTCCTGCGTGCACTCGATGAAATTTCCGGCGGTATAGATCATGTAAAGGCGCATGGGGCCGCCGGCGATCTGGCCGCCGAGCAGGAACGACACCTCGAAATTGATGCTGCCCGACTGCTCCATGACAAGGCCGTTCATACGGTGCACCTGGCGGATGGCGCGCCCGACAAGCTGGGCCGCCTGGAACATGGTGCGCGCTTCGCGCAGCTGATGCCGCTCGCCGCTCTCGGCATCCTCGACGCCCTCATGCAGCAGGCTGAGCACCGACTGGGTGACCGAGAGATTGCCGGCCGAGGCGATGCCGATCACATGCCGTCCCGGCTCCTCGAAAATCTGGAGTTTCCGGAAGGTGGAAATGTTGTCGAGTCCCGCATTGGTCCGGGTGTCCGCGATCAACACCAGACCGTCACGAACGAGCACTCCACAACAATACGTCATTTCCACCCCCTCATTGCGGGAGCCGGACTATAGCGAGGGCCGCTCACGTCCCGCAACGTCGGGAAAACCGGGAATGGCATTCGGCGCCGAGGTGTGGCGTTCCTGCCGTGGCGGGGTCAGTCCTGCTCGATTCCCTCGCTACGGCGGAAAGGGCCGAGATCGGTCAGCACGGCGTCGTCTTCCGCCACGTGCGCCCGCTCGTGCTCCAGATACTGGGCCACCGCCGCCCGGAGGCCGGGATGGACGATGTAGTGGGCGGAATAGGTGGTGGTGGGCAGATAGCCGCGCGCCAGCTTGTGCTCGCCCTGGGCGCCGGCTTCCACCACCTTGAGGCCGTGGACGATGGCGAAGTCGATGGCCTGATGGTAGCAGATCTCGAAATGCAGGAAGGGATGCTCCTCGATGGCGCCCCAGTAGCGGCCGTAGAGGGTCTCTGCGCCGATGAAATTGAGGGCGCCGGCGATGTAGCGTCCGTTGCGGCGGGCCATCACCAGCAGCATCCGGTCGGCGAGCCGCTCCGCCGCCCGGGTGAAGAAGGCGCGGTTGAGATAGGGCGTGCCCCATTTGCGGGCGCCGGTGTCCATGTAGAAGGTGTGGAAGGCATCCCAGGCCTCCTCCGTGAGGGTGCCGCCGGTCAGCCATTCGATGGTGATGCCGGGGGCGAGCGCCTCGCGCCGCTCCTTCCGCAGGGCCTTGCGCTTGCGCGAGGCAAGGGCGCCGAGGAAGTCCTCGTAGCTGGCATAGCCGGCGTTGGTCCAGTGGAACTGGCGGTCGGTGCGCTTCAGGAAGCCCTGCGTGGCAAGGCATTCCCACTCCTCCTCGGTGGCGAAGGTGGTGTGGGCCGATGAGGCCTCGCGCAGCCGTGTCAGTTCCTTCAGGCCGGCGGCGAGCGCCGGGCGGCCGGCGGCGTCGGCGGGGTCGCGCAGCAGCAGCCGGCGTCCGGTGACCGGGGTGAAGGGAACCGCCACCTGCAGCTTGGGGTAATAGTGCCCGCCGGCCCGGTGGTAGGCATCCGCCCAGCCCTGGTCGAACACGTATTCGCCCCGCGAATGGCCCTTCAGATAGGTCGGCGCCACGGCGCGCGGCAGGCCGTCCGGACCGTCGAGTACCAGGTGCTGGGGCAGCCAGCCGGTCTTGGCGCTGACGCAGCCGGTCTCCTCCAGGGCGGAGAGAAAGGCATGGCTGACGAACGGCTCAGGCCGATTCGCCGCGCCGGCGGCACAGGCGTCCCACTGCGCGGCGGGGATTTCGGAGAGGGCGGAGAGGATGCGGATGCGGGCGTCGGGCATGGCCTCTACAGTGTGCACCGCACCCGGACGCCGAAAGCGCGACTGACGGTCGCACCCCTCGGCGCGGCGGGGTGGTGCTCAGGGGCGGAAGCCCTCGAAGATCATCTGGTCGGCGGCGCGTGCGGCCCGGGCGCGATCATCGATGGTGCGGACGGTCCAGGTAAGGACCGGCACGCCGAGGCGGCGGGCGATGCGCGGCGCCAGCGCGCCGAGGTCGGCCACCCGATAGGCGACAAACTGGAAACGGGAGGCCGGCCAGTGCAGCAGGTGGCCAAGCACCAGGCGTTGCAGGGTGGACAGGTCGGGCCATTCCGCTGGGTTGAAGGCGAGCTCGGCGACAATGCCGCGCGGCACCAGCGGCGCCACGGCGCGCACCGTGGGCAGCAGGCGGGGGTCGAACGACATCAGCGCCGCGGGCCCGTCATAGGCGGCGATGCGCTCCGCGGCCCGGGCGGCGAGGGTGGTGTTGGCCTCCCGTCCGCTCTTCAGCTCGATGACGAGGGGCACCCGGCCGTCCACCAGCGCCAGCAGGTCGTCGAGGCGCATCATGCGGTCGGCGGTGGCGCGGAACGCCACCGCCTGGAGCTCGGCGGCGGTGCGCGCCGCCACCGGGCCATGGGCGGTGGTCAGGCGCTCCAGGGTCGAATCGTGGAACACCACGGGCACGCCGTCGGCGGCCAGCTGAAGGTCCACCTCGACGGCGAATCCCGCCGCCACGGCCGCCTGGACCGCGGAGGTCGTGTTCTCGATGATGCCGGCGCGCTCATCGTGGAGACCCCGATGGGCGACCGGCCGCGCGGTAAGCCAGGACAGGCCGCCCATCGGTCCGGCCTCAGGCCACTTCGATGACGGCTTCCACCTCCACTGCCGCGTCGAACGGCAGGGCGGCGATGCCCACCGCCGAGCGCGCGTGCCGGCCCTTGTCGCCGAGCACTTCCACCAGCAGGTCGGAGCAGCCGTTGACCACCTTGGGCTGGTCCACGAAATCCGGCGTCGAGTTCACGAACGCCACCAGCTTCACCACTCGCACCACCTTGTCGAGGTCGCCGATGGTCGCCTTGGTCTGGGCCAGCAGGTTGATGGCGCACAGTTTCGCCGCGGCCTGGCCGGTGGCGATTTCCACCCCTCCGCCGAGCTTGCCGGTGATGATCTGCCCGGTGGCGTCGATGGAAACCTGGCCGGAGATGAACAGCAGGTTGCCGGTGCGCACCACGGGCACATAATTGGCCAGCGGCGGATTCGGTGTGGGCAGGGTGATTCCGAGTTCGGCGAGCTTCAGTTCAACGGACGAGGTCATCGGGACTCCTTGCGGGCTCCTGCCACACAGTGTGCGCAATTGAGCCTTCCTCTTCGCCGAAGGCGCAGCGGCGCGCAAGCGTATCACACGCCGGCGCGCCGGCGCGAACAGGCGAGGAGGGGTGAGCATGAGGCTTCGATCGGGTGCCGAGGCGCTGGCGGGTGCCGGCGTCGGGCTGGCGATGCTGCTCGGCCTGTGCGGACCGGCGTCGGCGCTGGCGCTGCTGCCGCACCGGGCCAGCTATGCCCTCACCCTCGACGGCTCCCGGCCCACCGGCCAGCTCGAGGACATGAGCGGCCGCATCGACTACCAGATGACCGGCGACGCCTGCGCCGGCTACAGCACGCTGACCCGCCAGGCGAGTGAGAGCCGGGGCGGGGAGGGCGGCCCGCTGCGCCAGACCGTGACCTCGAAGGCCTGGGAAGCGGGCGACGGCGAATCGTATCGCTTCCTGAGCACCACCGAGACCGCCACCGACACGGACGAGGTGGAGGCCAGCGTCACCCGCCCCGGGCCCGACCGGCTGAAGGTGGTGGTGACCAAGCCCGCCGATCAGGTGCTGACCCTGGAGGGCGCGATTCTGATGCCGACCCAGCATGTGCTCAAGGTGCTGGACGCGGCGGCGGCCGGCGCGGGCACCCTCGCGGCCAAGGTCTATGACGGCGCCAGCGACCCCGACAAGGTCTACGACACGCTGGCGGTGATCGGGCGCCCGCGCAGCGGCGGCGCGCGCCTCGCCCCGGCGGCGGAGGCGGCGCTGGCCGGGCATCTCTCCTATCCGGTGGCGGTGAGCTATTACGAGCCCGGCTCCATGGACGAGGGGCCGGCCTATGTGATGAACTTCACCCTCTACGACAACGGCGTGGTGGGGGCCCTGAAGATCGACTATGGCCGGTTCGCGCTGATCGGCTCCATGTCGTCCTTCGAGGCCCTGCCGGGCGGCGACTGCAAGCCATAGGACGACCGCCGCGGCACGGGCGGCGCGGCGCCGGTGCCGCCAGGGGGAGAATCGGGATGCGCGTGGTCCACATCACCCTTCGGGGCCGGGTGCAGGGGGTTGGCTATCGGGCCTGGTGCGCCCATGAGGCGCGGGCGCGGGGCCTGCGGGGCTGGGTGCGCAACCGCGTCAGCGGCGCGGTGGAGTTGGTGGCTGCCGGCGACGAGGCCCTGGTGGCGGCGCTGGTGGATGCCTGCCGCGCCGGACCGCCGGGCGCGCGGGTGGACGATCTGCTGTTGCACGATGCCGCCGAGACGGCTCTGGCCACAGCTGGCGCCGGCGGTTCGGAGCGCGACCGCGCGGCGTTCGTCATCCTCGACACCCTGTGACCGATTTGCGCCACCTGCCCGGCGTTCGACCGGCGCCGCGGCGGCCGTGTGGCGCCTGCCTCCATTGCTGGCTATAGAGCAGGCGTCGCAGGTTCCCGGAGGCGTCTCCCCGTGATCGAGAGTCCAGCGCGTGCCGCGCAGCAGCCTTATGCGGACGAGGGGTCGGGGCGGGCCGGCGCGGGGCTGCCGGCGTGGGCGCGGCCGAACGGCGTCGTCCTTATTATCGGCCTCTGGTGCCTGCTGCACGCCATCATCGGCGCTGTCCTGGAATCGGCGATCAATGTCGATGACGCGGTGGAAAGCTACCTCGTCCAGTCGCTGGAGCTGAGCTACGTCCCGCGCAATCCGCCGTTCTTCGACTGGCTGCTCTACGGCCTGCAGCAGGTGGTCGGCTCCGGTCGGCTGAGCTTCGCCATCCTGCGCTATGCGCTGCTGTTCGCCTGCGCGGCGCTGGTCTATCGCGTGGCGCGGCGCGTCATCGCCGATCCCCGGCTGCAGGCGGCGGCGGTCTATTCGCTCTCGGCCTTGTGGGTGGTGGGGTACCATAGCCACCGCATCCTGACCCATTCCAACGTGATGATCGTGGCCATCGCCGGGGCCATGCTGACGCTCATCGCCATCGTGCGGCAGCCCAGTGCGAAGCTCTATGCCGGGCTCGGCGCCTGGATCGCGGTGGGGTTGCTGGGCAAGTTCGGCTTTGCCGCGTTTCTCGGTGTGCTGGTTGTGGCGTGCCTGCTGGAGCCGGGCTATCGCCGCGCGCTCATCGATCGCCGCATCCTGCTCACGGCGGCGGTGGCGGCGGTGCCGCTCGCCATCTATGGCCTTGCCTTGCATCTGCTGAAGCAGAACGTGGTCGCTGCCACGGCGGAGACGATCGGCGCCACCCACTTCGGCTGGGACGCGGTGGTGCAAAGCTATGTGGTGGCGCTGGTGGGCTATGCCCTGCCGTTCGTCGCCCTGGTGGGGCTGGTGTTCCTGCCCTGGAACCGGGGCGAGGGCGCGCTGGTGGTGCCGGATGCCGAGCGCGACGGGGCGCGACGGGTGCTGCGGAGCATCATCGTCATCGGCCTGCTGGTCACGTTGGTCGCGGTGGTGGCGATGGGCACCACCAATCTGCGCGATCGTTATTTCCATGTGTTCCTGCTGCTGCTGCCGGTCTATGTGTTCGCCGAGCTGGAGCGGGTGGGCGGCTGGCGGGCGCGGCTGCCGGCCTATCTGGGCATCCTCCTGGCTTTGGTGGTGGGGGTGCTGGCGGTGCGCGTGGCCATTCCCCTGTGGCCGGACCCGCGCCTGTGCGGGCGCTGCGTGGCCGCCGAGCCGCTGCACCGCCTGGCGCCCACGGTGCTGCAGGCCCTGGGCCCGGCGCCGACCCTGGTGACCGACGACCGCACCTCTGCCGGGCGGCTGCGCGCCGCCATTCCCGAGGCCCGGGTGGTGATCGTCAACGAGCCGCAATATCGGCCGCCGTCGCGCCCGAGCACCGGGTGCGCGCGCATCACCGGCATCGTCAATGGACTGCCGTTCCGCCTGCTGCCGCCGCCGGGGCTCAACACCATCGAATTGTCGGTGAAATGGTCGTCGCCGCTGATGAATCCCCATCGCTGGAGCGACTGGCAGTTCACGCCCCTGCCGCCGGATGACCCGCTATGCCGTTGACCGTGCCCGACGACGGCCTCTCGTTCCGCGCCGCCCGCGAGGCGGACCTGCCGGCGCTGGTGGCCATCTTCGCCGCCGACGCGCTGGGCGGGCACGGCGACACCACCGATGGCGAGGCCTTCGCCGATTACGTGGCGGCGTTCCACGCCATCGCCGCCCATCCGGGCACCCGGCTCTATGTGGCCGAGCTCGATGGCCGGGTGGTGGGCACCTTCGAGCTGGTGCTCGCCCACAGCCTGCCCGGCCGTGGCGCCCGGCGCGCCATCCTGGAGGCGGTGCAGGTGGCGCCCGATTTGCGCGGGCGCGGCATCGGTGCCCGCATGGTGCGCCATGCCATGGCGGAAGCACGCGCCGCCGGGGCGGCCAGCCTCGGGCTCACCTCCAGCCGGCGGCGCGAGGCGGCGCACCGATTCTATGAGAGCCTGGGCTTCTCCTCCTCCCACCTCGGCTTCAAGATCGCCCTCTGACCTGTCCGGCGCGGATTGGGGCGCGGTGAGATCGGTGCCGGCAGCTCCTGCGGAGCGGTGGGGCCAGAGCCTTGAGACGTCATGCCTTTCGCGTCCACCGGTGCGGCAGCGGAGGCGCCGGCTCCGGACCTGGCACCGGCGGGGATGGGCGCAACCGGGCTGCTCTTGCTGATTTCGTGCCTGATGGTTACCTGTTAGCCGCGCATCGGTGGTCGGCGAGGCGCGCCGGCGATGCGGGCGCGCACCGGGGTTCGACCGGCCGGGCGGGAGGAAGCGCCCGGCGGGTTCGGCCGGGTCGCGACAGGGCAGGGCCCGCGGCCGCCATGATCGGCTGGAACGGCAGAGTTTCGGGGAGCGAATCGTGGCACAGGTCCAGACCCAGCCCATCGAGTTTCACTATTGGCCGACCCCCAACGGGTGGAAAATCTCCATCATGCTGGAGGAATGCGGGCTTCCCTATACGGTGAAGCTGGTCAATATCGGCAAGGGCGACCAGTTCAGGCCGGAGTTCCTGGCCATTTCCCCCAACAACAAGATGCCAGCCATCGTCGATCCCGAGGGGCCGGACGGGCAGCCCATCTCGGTGTTCGAATCGGGGGCGATCCTCCAGTATCTCGGCCGCAAGACCGGCCTGTTCTACCCCGCCGACGAGCGCGGCCGGGTCGAGGTGGACCAGTGGCTGTTCTGGCAGATGGGCGGCCTTGGCCCCATGGCCGGGCAGGCGCATCACTTCCGGATCTATGCCCCGGAGAAGATCCCCTATGCCATCGAGCGCTACACCAACGAGGTGCATCGGCTCTACGGCGTTATGAACACGCGCCTCAAGGACCGCGAGTTCCTGGCGGGGGACTATTCCATCGCCGACATCGCCTGCGTGGGATGGGCCAAGCTGTGGGAGCGGCAGGGCCAGAATATCGAGGAGTTCCCGTACTTTAAGGCGTGGCTGTCGCGGCTGCTGGCGCGGCCGGCGGTGCAGCGCGGCCTGTCGCTGAGCGCCGAGGAGCGCTCCAAGCTGGATCTCGCCAAGGACAAGGACGCCCAGGCGGTGCTGTTCGGCCAGCGCGCCGGGCGCTGAAGAACCGTCCCGCCGCCGGAAGTGTGACGCTTTGCGGGCTGTTTTGCGGCGGCGGCGCGTGCGGATTGCGTTTCCATCCAACCCTAAGGTGCTCTAAGACTCTCGCGGAAAGCCCCACCGGACGCCAGGAGCCGCCGACCCATGTCGATCGATGCACGCGCTGCCTTCAGCCGGGCGACTGAGCTGCATCGTCAAGGCAAGTTGGACGAGGCGATCGATATCTACCGCAGGTTGTCGAAGGCGCAGCCGGTGTTCGAGGTGCAGCGGCTCCTGGTGTTCGCGCTGCTGCAGACCCGTCGCTTCAAGGACGCTCTGGTGGTGGCGCGCAAGACCCGCGACGCCTTTCCCTCGCTGGCCGATGCCCATGTGCTGCTGGGCGCCGCGCTGCAGGCCGGCCGCACCTGGGACAAGGCGCTGGCCGCCTATGAAGCGGCGGCGGTGCTCGATCCGGCCTTGGCTGAGGCCCATTATCTCGCCGGCAACGTGCTGGTCTCGCTGGGGCGCCACGCCGATGCGGTGGCCCGCTTCGACCGGGTGCTGGCCCTCGACCCGCGCGCCGCCGAGGCGCTGGCCAACCGGGCCACCGCCTTGTCGCGCATCGGCCGGTCGCAGGAGGCGCTGCGCGATTGCGAGGCGCTCACCTCCATGCAGCCGTGGGATGCCCGCCACTGGATCTCCACCGCCGGGACGCTGCTGGAGCTGAGCCGGTTCGAGGAGGCGACCGCTGCCGCCGACCAGGCGCTGCGCCTCGACTCCCATCTGGCCGACGCGCATTTCATGCGGGGGCAGGGCCTGCTCGGCCTTGGCCATGGCGCGGAAGCGGGCGCGGCCTTCGCCGCTGCGATCAAGGCGGCGCCCGATCAGGTCGCCTGGTCCGGCCACCTCGCCCGCGTGCTGCGCCAGCAGGGCGATCTTGACGCGGCGTTGGACGTCTGCGACGCGGCGCTGGCGCGCGATCCGAGCTGCTTCAGTGTGCTGCAGGAGCGGGCGGAGGTGAAGCGGGCGCGCGGCGAACTGGCGGCCGCCCTGGCGGATGCCGAGGCGGCGCTGGCGCTGCAGCCGGATCTGGCGCTGGGCCATGTCTCGGTGGCGACGCTGAAGCGGGACCTCGGTGATGCGGACGGCGCCGCCGCGGCCCTCGCCCTCGCCCTCGCCGCCGACCCGGATCTGCCGCTGGCGCGCTATATGAGCGGGTCGGAGCATCTGGCGCACGGGCGCTGGGACCAGGGATGGGCGGATTATGAGAGCCGCGCCCGCATGCTGCCGCCGTCCTACGTTCCGCTCGCCTTCCAGCGCTGGGACGGCCGCGAGCCGGTGGACGACCTGATCGTCCTCGGCGAGCAGGGCATTGGCGATCTCATCCAGTTCGGCCGCTTGGTGCGGGTGCTGGCGGACCGGGGCATTCGCGCCCGCATTCTCACCCATGCCCGGCATGCGCCGCTTCTGGCGCGCATCGACGCGCGGGTGCCGGTGATCAGCGACCTTGCCCTCGTGGATGCCGGCCATCCGCGGGTGCGCTGGGTGCCGCTCGCCAGCCTGCCGGGGCTGATCGCGCCGGATCCGGCCCATTGGCCAGGCGCGCCCTACCTCACCGCCGATCCCGAGCGGGTGGCCCGCTGGCGGCGCTGGCGCCTCGCCGAGCCGCCGCCCCCGGACCCCGCGCCCGAGCCGCTGGAGGGGGAGGCGAGCGAGCCGGAGGAGGCCGCGCCGCCGCTGGAGGATCCGTTCGAGCCGGTGGAGGAGCGGCAGCCGCGCCTGCGCATCGGCATTGCCTGGCAGGGCAACCCCTCGCCATCGGTGGATGTGGGGCGTTCGGTGCCGCTGGCCGCGTTCGCGCCGCTGGCGGAACTGGAGGACGTGGAACTGGTCAGCCTGCAATGGGGCCATGGTGAGGAGCAGCTCGATACCGTGCCGTTCGGTGCCCGCATCGTGCGCCTGTCCGCCGATCGTGACGCCGAGGGCACGTTCGTCGATACCGCCGGCATCCTGCAGCATCTGGACGTGGTGGTGACCAGCGACAGTTCGCTGGTTCATCTGGCTGGCGCGCGGGGGCGCCCGGCCTTCCTGGCGCTTCGGGCGGTGCCGGACTGGCGGTGGGGCCGCGAGGGCGAGCGCACTGCGCTCTATCCCACCGTGCGCCTGTTCCGCCAGCAGCGCGCGGGCGACTGGGACGAGGTGTTCGCCCGCATCGCCCATGCGGTTCAGGCCCTGCTGCGGCAGAAGGGGAGCGCATGAGCCCGGCTGGCGTGGTCATCCTGGCGCCCATTGCTGTCGGCGAATTGTTCGACAAGATCTCCATCCTGATGCTGAAGCAGGCGCACCTTGCCGACGGCGGGCAGGTTGCCAACGTGGCGCTGGAGCTTGAGGCGCTGGAGGCGGTGCGACTCTCCGCGGGGCTGGGCGGCCGCTTCGAGGATCTGTTCACGGCCCTGCGTGAGGTGAACGGGCGCCTGTGGCGGGTCGAGGACGACTTGCGGCGCCTGGAGGCGGAGCAGCGCTTCGATGCCGACTTCATCGCCGCCGCCCGGTCGGTGTACCGGTTGAATGACGAGCGGGCGGCGCTGAAGCGGCGGATCAACCTCGCGTCCGGATCGCGCCTTGTGGAGGAGAAATCCTACGGAGATGGTCCGGCGGCGTAGGGCGGGCGCCGATCGCCCTGGCTCCGTGGGTTCTGTGGCGCAGGAGCGCCATTCGCGGCTCCTTTCCACAGGCGTTGCACGGCGCGCCGGTTCGCGGGTGTCCTGACCTGCGAAGCACACCCGCGCGGTCCCGGTCGAAGCTTGCCCCTGGGGCATGGACGGCTGGAGACGGCTGAAGCGGTCTTCCTCCTCCCGCCGGATCGCGTCCGCGCCGGCGGATTGGGCGGGCGATCGGCTGGGCGCGTTTGTCCGGCGCCCTGCTGGCATGAGGGAGCGGGGCGGGCCGGCGAGCCGCGCCGGGGTGTCAGGCGGGCAGGCGATGTTCGTTTCACTGGAAAACCCGATCGGACACCTTGCAAAGCCGTCTTCGGTTCGGCATAGGAGAGGCAGCGGGAGACGTGGCCGAGAGGCTGAAGGCACTCGTTTGCTAAATGAGCAGACCCCCAAAAGGGTCTCGAGGGTTCGAATCCCTCCGTCTCCGCCATTCTATCTGCCTTATGTGGCTGGTATTTAAGAAAAATTTCGTCCCGGGAAAATGGTTGCCCCAGCATCTGCCCCAGCGCGATCGTCGGCTTTCGGAGGATATGTACGGACGAGCTGAACTTCAGCTGGATCGATTCTGGATGCTCTTGGGTAACGTCGAATCTCGAGGGATCAGACTGACCCGTTCTTCTCGTCTTGTACCAAAGCTGGGTCAGTAACGGTATCCGAATGGCCGGCGGCCTTGAAAGGCCAAGTCTTCGCTACGGTTCTTTCCCTCCGGACCCGAAGCGGACGACGTTCGGTGTCTTGCTAACTCGGCGCAGCTCATATACAATGTTTTGCTCGGCCCGTATTCCCGCGGCGCATCCCGCCAGCGCAGCCCGTTCCGGTTGACGAAGATGATCCCGCTCAGCACCCGCCGGTCATCGACCCGTGGTTTGCCGTGGCTCTTGGGAAAATACGGTGCAAGCCGCGCCATCTGCTCGTCCGTCAGCCAATACAGGTCACTCATGCTCAGTCTCCCTATGGAGCCTGAATCACATCGACGCCTGCCAATCAATGGGTCCTGAGCCTAGAGCGATTTCCTCGCGTTTTGAGTCGTCTGGGATTCCCAAATCAGCTGCGTTCTGATTCACGCTTCGTGTCGGAGAGGGAGGCCGACATGCATGGCCAGGACGCTGTCTTTGGACCTGCGGGAGCGGGTGGTTGCCGCCGTCGAGGGCGGGATGTCGCGGCGGCAGGCGGCCGAGCGCTTCGGGGTGAGTATCGCCAGCGCCGTGCGCTGGTGCGCCAGGGTACGGGAAACCGGAAGCGTCGCGGCCAAGCCGCGCGGCGGTGACACCCTCTCCGCCCGGATCGAGGCGCAGGCCGACCTGATCCTGAGGCTGGTGGAGGAGACAAGCGACATCACCCTGATGGAGCTTCAGCATCAGCTGGCCGCCCACGGGCACCGCTTTGCCATCGGCACGCTTTGGCGCTTCTTCGACCGTCACGCCATCACTTGGAAAAAAAGACCGCGCACGCGGCCGAGCAGGACCGCCCCGATATCCTGAAACAGCGCCAAGCCTGGTTCGACGGCCAACTGGACCTGGACCCGGAGCGGCTCGTCTTCATCGACGAGACCTGGGCTTCCACCAACATGGCGCGCCGCCACGGCCGTTGCCGGCGCGGGAAACGCCTGCGGGTCGGCGTGCCGCACGGCCACTGGAAGACGACCACCTTCGTCGCCGGCCTGAGATCCACCGGCATGGTCGCACCCATGGTACTCGACGGCCCGATCAACGCCGTGGCATTCCAGGCCTATGTGGAACAGGTTCTCATTCCCGAGCTCATCCCAGGCGACATGGTGGTGATGGACAATCTCGGCTCCCACAAGGGGCCACAGGTCCGCGCCGCCATCGAGGCTGCCGGCGCCGGTCTGCTTTATCTGCCGCCCTACAGCCCCGACTTCAATCCCATCGAGAAGGCATTCTCAAAGCTCAAGGCGCTCCTGCGCAAAGCCGCCGAGCGCTCCGTCGCCGGCCTGTGGGACACCATCGGTCGCCTCATCGACTGCTTCACGCCAAAGGAATGCCAGAACTTCTTCATGGCCGCAGGATATGAGCCATTATGAACGGAAATCGCTCTAGCGCGGTTCCCGGCGCCGGGGACAGGCGGACATGCGCGCTTCTGGTCCGGCGATTCAGCTTCGGGGAATACATGCGTTCGTTCTCCCGCTCCGGGAGCGGTGGGGGTCCACGGGGGCAGGCGAAGCCTCCCCCTGGCCAGCTTGGGGGTGGAACCACCATGGCTGGCTCTCCCAAGAATTCAGGTACGATGTCGCCGGCGCAACTACAGAGAGGTGAGGGCACGTAACTTAGATTGGGCCTGACATCGTTATCTCAAATCTACCGACGCCCCCAGCGTGTGGAGCAGTCAATCAGGCAGCCGAACCACGGCCTTCGCCCGCCTGCTGGCGCAGCGCTTCGTAAAGCTGTGCAGGTCCCAGCAACACGTCCTTCAGCCCCGCCCGCACCCGCTCCGAGTCCAGCGCCTGTCGGCTCATCGTGCTGTGGGCATCAAGGGCATCCATGATCGCGTTCAGGATTGCGTTGGACAGATCTGGCGAATTGGAGAATTGCTCCTTGGTGTTGTTGGTCGCCTGTTGCGCAAGGGTTTCGGATTCGAGCAGTTTACCCATCAGCACGTTGTTGACGTACACGAGTTGATCGTTGTCCGTGATGTCGCCTTCGAAAAGGTCATTCACCTTCGCAATGATCTCAGCGAGGCGCGCCCGCTCCTTCTCCTGCACAGAGCCCGAGCCGGTGTCTGTGATCGGCTGAAGTTTCGGCCTGTCGCCGGTGCCCAGGGCCAACGTCCGGGGACCTTGCCCCTTTAGGCTGTGATGGGTCAGGGTGACTTTCGATAGGTCGATGCCCTCCCGTTCCCGCCCGAACTCCAACAGCGGTAAGAGGCGGCGGAAGAAGAGGGAGCGCTTCTCGATCTCAGTGTTGCCGTAGTCGAAAATCTGAGACAGGAAAGCGTACAGGCGCAGGAAGCCGGCCATGTCGGACTTGAACAGAATCAGGGCGTCCAGTTCGTCCTTGGCCTCGGATACGGCCTCTTTCACACCCTGCGCCCGAGCCGCGTTGAGAGCCTCCAGCGCGTCCCGATAGCGCCTCTGGATGCGATCCACGACAGGCTCGAGTGCGGCCACGAGGTCGCTTTGTCGTGATGTGGGGTTCATCTCCACCCGCACCACCCGTTCCACCTCGTAGTCGTCGTAATGCCCAGCGCCATCAAGCTTGGCACGGAGGTTGAACACCAGATTGGGGTCGGTGACGTCCGCCAGTGTCGCCGTCTCGTAATAGGTCCTGAAGGCCGCCAGGATGTCGTCGGCGCTGTTGACGAAGTCCACCACATAGGTGGTGTCCTTGCCGGGATGGGCGCGGTTGAGCCGGGACAGGGTCTGCACAGCCTGGATGCCCGCAAGGCGGCGGTCCACATACATCCCGCACAGCAAGGGCTGATCAAAGCCGGTCTGGAACTTGTTGGCCACCAGGAGGATCTGGAAGTCGCCGGTATTGAAGGCGTCGCGAATGTCGCGCCCGTTGAGGCCGGGGTTCAGAAGGGCACTCGCTTCGGTGAACGGCTCCTCTCCGGACGCGGGGTCCTCCACCTCGCCGGAGAACGCCACCAGGGTGCCGATCTTGTATCCCTGATCCTTGATGTACTTCTGGATCGCCAATTGCCAGCGCACCGCCTCCTTGCGGCTGGCCACCACCACCATGGCCTTGGCCTTGCCCTCCAACAGGGGGGCCACCAGCCCACGATAGTGCTCCACCACCACCTGGACCTTCTGGGAGATGTTGTAGGGGTGGAGCTTCACCCACCCCATGATCCCCTTCAGCGCCGCGCTGCGCTCCACCTGTGTTTCGTCCCACTCCTCGCCAGCACTGGCGAGGCGGAACGCCAGCCGATAGGGGGTGTAGTTCTTCAGCACATCGAGGATGAACCCCTCCTCGATCGCCTGCCGCATGGAATAGACGTGGAACGCCTCCGGCTTGTTGGTGTCGCTCGCCGGTTCATCCGGGTTCGGGCGACGGCCGAACAACTCCATGGTCTTGCCCTTGGGCGTCGCGGTGAAGGCCACATAGGTGATGCCGGCGTCACTGGCGCGGGCGGCCATCTGTGCCGCCAGAATGTCTTCCGCGCTCACCTCGCCGCCATCGCCCAGGCTCGCCACCTCATCTGCGGACAGCACTTCCTTGAGCTTGGCCGCCGCCTCTCCGGTCTGTGAGCTGTGTGCCTCGTCGGCGATGACGGCGAAGCGCTTGCCCTTGGTGGCCGCCAGTTCCCGCACAGCCTGGAGGGCGAATGGGAAGGTCTGGATGGTGCAGACGACGATCTTCTTGCCGCCTTCCAGGGCCTTCGCCAGTTCACCGCTCTTGCTGGCGCTTTCGCCCTTGATGGTGGCCACCACGCCGGTGGTGCGCTCGAAGGCGAAGATGGCGTCCTGCAACTGGTTGTCGATCACGCTGCGGTCGGACACCACCAGCACCGTGTCGAAAATCTTGCGGTGTTCGCCATCATGCAGGTCGGCGAGGAAGTGTGCGGACCATGCGATGGAGTTTGTCTTACCCGAGCCGGCGGAGTGCTGGATCAGATATTTGGCGCCCGGCCCGTCCGCGAGCACGGCGGCTTGCAGTTTGCGCGTGGCGTCAAGCTGGTGGTAACGCGGGAACAGGACCTTGGTAATCTGCTTCTTCTTGTCGCGCTGGGGCACCATGTAGCGACCGAGGATCTCAAGCCAGCTCTCCCGTGCCCAGATCTCCTCCCAGAGATAAGCGGTGCGATGGCCATGGGGGTTCGGCGGATTTCCGGCGCCGCCGTCATTGCCCTTGTTGAAGGGCAGGAAGCCCGTGACGATGCCCTTGAGGTGGGTCGCCATATGCACTTCGCTGTTGCTGACCGCGAAATGCACCAGCGCCCCGCTTGGAAAGGTCAGCAGAGGCTCGCTCGCCGCGCCCTTGGGCTTGGGGTCGCGGTCGTACCGATATTGGTCGATGGCATCCGTGATGGACTGGGTGAAGTCGGTTTTCAGCTCCACCGTCGCCACGGGCAGGCCGTTGAGAAACAGCACCAGATCGATGGCGTTCTCATTGGCGAGGGAATAGCGCACCTGCCGCACCACCCGCAGGCGATTGGCGCCATAGCGGGCGAGGATGTCCGGGTTCAGCGCCAGCGCCGGCTTGAACTGCGCCAGCATCAAGGGCTGTCGCACGCCGATCAGTTCCACCCCGTGGCGCAGCACGTCCAGGGTGCCACGCCCATTCATCTGCTGGCGCACCCGGTCCAGGATCACGGCCTCGGTGGCGGCGCCGTGAGTCTTGGCAAGTGCCTCCCACGCATCCGGCTGCGTCTCCTGCACCCAGGCGATGAGGTCCGGCGGAAACAGGGCGCGGGCACGGTCATAGCGGGCGGCATCGCCCTCCGCATAGAGCCAGCCATGGGCAGACAGCCAGGCGCAGATCTCGCCCTCGAAGCTGATCTCCTTGTGAAGGGTCATCCGCGTGCTTCCCCGGTATCAGGATCGACCAGCGGCAGGCTCAGCCGCGCGATGGACAGGCGCCCCGTCCAGACCTCAACGAAGACTCGATCGGACGCCAGGCGTTTGGGAAGGGCGCGAAGGCCGCAGAGCGAGAGGGCAAACACCATGTCCCATGCCGCACCTGAGGCGGGCATGGCCAGGATCTCGCCCGCTGCATTGATTTTCAGCACTTGGCCATCAAAGCTGAAGGTCGCGACATCTGAGGTATCGGCCACCTCAGCAAGGGTCCGCAATCTGTTCCCGGCGACGCGGAACCAATCCCGCGCCACAGTGCAGACGGGACGTGTCGCATAGGCGGCCTTCTCCTGCTCCCACGGCAGGAGGTGTCTCCAGCTGCGACCTTGATCCAGCCAGGGGGCGGGCTGCTGGGGCTCGTAGTCCGAGCCGATGGCGTGGGCCAGCAGGGCCACGCCCTGTTCGTAGCTGTCCACCCGGAGCGGCAAATCAAAACTGATCATCTTCGAGGTGCGCTGATCGAAAGCGGCGCCGGTGACGGCGAAGACCGGCCGGGAGAAGCGGTTCATGTTCCGCGCGACCGTGAATCTGATGTTCCCGAGGTCGACCACATAAGCGGGCGCCTCATCGGTCATCGCCGCTTCGTCTTTTTCGAAGCGCAGTCGTTCGAGGATTTCGCGCGTCGCGACGCCCGCCCCACCCTCGCTCATGCCCCCTCCTGCCGCGCAAGCTGGTTGGCTTCCCAGTCCTTGTAGGTTTGAGGGCCGCCCTTCAGTTTCCACTCGATGGTCCCGTTGGCGGGACGGCCGTGGACCACGGCGGCGGCGGCGCTGGGGCTTTTGAAGGCGTAGTTCTGGGTGAAGACGCAATGGCCGTTCTGCTCCTGGAGCACACCCATGCGCTTCAACTCCCCATGGAGCTGGGCATAGCCGCTGTCCTGCGTGTTCTGCCCCTCCCAGCGGGCACGGGCCAGCGAGCCGGCCTGCACCACGAATTCGCCGTCTTCCAGCACGGCGCTGGCGGTCAGGCTGTGCTTGCGGTTCTCCAGTTCGAAATGCGGAGCGAGCGGCTCGCCAGACGCCGGCGCGGCCTTGGGCGCGGGGCGCGTGGAGCGGATGAACATGTCGATGCGCAGGGCGGGCAGCACCAAAAACAGATAGTTGAGGAAGGCTTCCATGTTGGATTGCGCCGCCTCGGAGAGGCCGGGGCGTGGCGGCGTGTTGCCATTGTCCAAGAGGACGCGGCCGACCGAGCGCGCCTCCTCCACAAGGCGGGCCTCCAGATATTTCACATGGGCCTTGTGCAGGTTGTTGGCGGCGGAGGTGACGAGGATGGCCGTGGTCCACCAGTCCTTGCGGGTGTCGTGGTTGCGGATGCGGTCCGAAATGTCCTCGCCCTCGCCCACATAGGCGCAGGGGGCGCCGTCCTTCTCCCCCAGCAGGAGGTAGACGCCGGTATAGCGGGCCTCCTTGCGGGCAAGGGCGGCGGTGATCTGGGTGCGGGGCGCCATGAGCACATGGCCAGTCCAGTTGAACACCTCCGCCGTCAGCATGCCGTCCGGCCGCCCATCGATGAAATACAGCTCCAGGGATCGCCCCTCACCGATGGCGCTCATGCGGCCTCCTCCACGGCGGGCACAAGGCCGCGCACATCGATCTTGCCGGTGACGGCGGCGGAGATGAGGGCGGCGCGGCGTTCTTGGAGGAGGGTGATGGCGGATTGGGCCTCTCTCAGTAAATCGAGATTCGCTGCCACCTCAGTCGAAATGCGCTTGATAATGTCCTTCTGCTCATCGATCGGCGGGAGAGCGATCCACCAGCTTTTTATATGGCCGTGTGAAATTTTTGCCATGCTCATGCTTGAACCTCGTGCATCTCTCTTAATCTGAGAGCGCACAATTGGCGATCTAAACAAATAAATCATATATTCAGGCAAAACAAGCCGATCTACAAAATACAACCTATAGATTAAATCAGAAAATATGGTGCCCCAAACACCATACGCTATGGCACAATCACCAACGAGATCAGGAGTATTGGCGCGGGTGAAAAAGAAATCGCCCTCACGCACTTTTGGAGCGCTTGCTAAAGCGCTTTCCGAGAGATCCGGAAGGGCCTTTCGCTCGTTCGGCCAAAAAACACCGTCTTTTATAGCTGACAAACGCAACACACTTGCCTCTCCAGGCTCGGGGGCTCGCTCATGAGCTGCTGGGCTCCAGCCTTGCTCGATACATTGAATCACCCTTCCAAGGGTCAATACCTCCCAATGCGCCGGCACCTCGCCCAGCCATTCCACGCCGGAGTCCTTCATCGGAACAGTGGGGTCGAGGCCCTTGGTGACCGCATGGGAGATGACGGCTTGCCGCTTCTCCCCCAGCAAGGCGATTAGCCGCCGCTGCTCCTCCACCAGCGCATCAATCTTCGCCGTCTCGCGGTCGAGGAAGGCGGCGATGGCGGCTTGTTCGGACGGGGGCGGGAGCGGCACCTCAACATTAGAAAGGGAATATTGGCTCAGCCCAACACGCGTCAGTCCATTGGCCCGCGCCGCAAAGCAGCTCTTGGCGAAGATGCTATCAAAATACCTCTTCAGAAATTTTCCGCTGGTGTCCCTTGAAGGGCGCAGCAGCGCGAGATGATATCCGCACACGACGCCGGGCATGTCTTCGGGGACATAGGCGGCAATGGCGATATCGTCAGCAGTCTCCGAGTCCTTGGTGATAATCACATCGTCAGCCATAAGCTGAAATCGGCCTATCTGATCGAGGCTCGCGGTCGCCTCCATGAGATCAAAGTCAGCCGTGATTTTTTCATTGTAATAGACGTCAGTATAATTGCACAGCCGAACCGCTTCCTCGCCCTCATGTGCTTTCTTATCCACGTTGCTGGGGCGTATGTCGCAAAGCCGTTTCAGGCGCATCACTGCCCAATGGCTCGGCACCTCGCCCAGCCATTCCACGCCGCTGTCCCTATAGCTGTCGTAGCGCGGAACGCTCATGCCGCCAGCCCTTCAATCATGGCCTTGATGCGGTCCGTCACCGCCTTCAGCTCGGCATCGATCTCGGCCAGCGGGCGGGGCGGCTCGAACACGTAGAAGTGCCGGTTGAAGGGGATCTCATAGCCCACCTTGGTCTTCTCGGGATCAATCCAGGCATCGCCCGCATGGGGCAGCACCTCCCGGCGGAAATAGGTTTCCACATCCTCCGCCAGGGGCACATTTTCCGTATCGCGCAAGGCGCTGTCCGGCTGCGGCTTGCCCTTCTGCTTGCCGCGCTCGCCCAGCACGACCTTGCCCGCCGCATCCCGCAACGGCCGCTCCACCGTGAGGGTGCGATAGCCGAAATCCCCATTCGCGAAGATGCGCGAGAGCGGCGCCAGCTTCACCTTGCCGCCCTCCGGCGCCACCGGCTCCGCATCCCCTTCGCGCAAGATGGCACGGGCCACCTCCTTGCCTTGCGCATCCAGAACGGTGGCCAGCCGCGCCTCGGCAAAATCGCCGAACAGGCGGGTGATGTCCGCTATGTGTTCGTCGCTCAGCTCCTTGCGCTTGGAGCCGAGGCTCTTGCGCATCTTCTGCCAGAAGCTGGACGCATCAATGAGCTGCACCTTGCCCTTGCGGTGCTCCGGCTTGCGGTTCGTCAGCACCCAGACATAGGTGGAGATGCCGGTATTGTAGAACATGTCCGTGGGCAGGCCGATGATGGCCTCCACCAGATCATTCTCCAGCACATGGCGGCGGATCTCGCTTTCCCCGCTCCCGGCCCCGCCCGTGAACAGCGGCGAGCCGTTCAGCACGATGGCGAAGCGGCTGCCGCCATCCTTGGCGGGGCGCATCTTCGAGATGAGGTGCAGCAGGAACAGCAGCGAGCCATCGGAGACACGCGGCAGGCCGGGACCGAAGCGGCCATTGTGGCCCTGCGTCTCATGCTCCCTGCGGATCTCCTTCTCCACCTTCTTCCACTCGACGCCGAACGGTGGGTTGGAAAGCATGTAATCGAAGGTCGCGTTGGGGTGGCCGTCATCGGAGAAGGTGTTGCCGAAGGCGATGTTGTCGGCATTCTGCCCCTTGATGAGCATGTCCGCCTTGCAGATGGCGTAGGATTCCGGGTTCAGCTCCTGGCCCCACATGGTGAGGCGGGCCTTCGGGTTCAGCTCCTCCAGATGCTCGCCAGCGACCGACAGCATGCCGCCGGTGCCCGCCGTGGGGTCATAGATCGAGCGCACCACGCCAGGCTTCGAGAGGACCGCATCATCCTCCACGAACAGGAGGTTCACCATCAGGCGGATGACCTCGCGCGGGGTGAAGTGCTCGCCCGCCGTCTCGTTGGAGATTTCCGCGAACTTGCGGATCAGCTCCTCGAACACCAGCCCCATCTGGCTGTTGCTGACCTTGTCCGGGTGCAGGTCGATATGGGCGAACTTCTCCGCCACCTGATAGAGCAGCCCCGCCTTGGCCAGCCGGTCAATCTGCTGCTGGAAGCTGAAATGCTCGAAAATGTCCCGCACCGTGGGCGAGAACGCCTGGACATAGGCGTAGAGGTTCGCGGCGATATGATCCTGATCGCCCATGAGGCGCTTCATGTCGAAGGGCGAGGTGTTGTAAAATCCTTGCCCCGCCTTCTTCACCAGGAACGGCGCCGGGTTCAGCCCCGCCTTGCTGCGCAATTCGAATTCCGCGAGCACCGCCGCCTTGGTGGGCTCCAGCACGCAATCGAGACGCCGCAGCACGGTGAAGGGCAGGATGACCTTACCGTATTCGGACTGCTTGAAATCCCCGCGCAGAAGGTCGGCCACGGACCAGATGAAACTGGACAGCGCTTGCTGGTTCACGGAACGCAATTCCCCAAACGTTCGGCGATGTGCGCCGCTTCCCTCAAGGTATGGCACAGGGCGCAGCGAGAACGCCACATGGGAACTTGAAGCAGATGGCTGGCACCGGCCAGGCGGAGGGGCTGCGCCGGGCCCCGCCGATTCGGGCATGTTCGGCACGGCAAGGATTGCGAAGTCAGCTCGTGTCGCAGGATCAAATGCCTGACGTTTGGCCGCGCCCCATTGGTGCCGCTGGGTGGAAGGAGGGGGCAACGTCAAATGACATGCGCGGCAAGCCGCGTGTGGATGACCGCCGGGTGATCGGCGGGATCATCCATGCGCTGAAGTCCGGCGGACGCTGGATCGATGCGCCGGCCGACCATGGTCCGCGCAAGACCCTTTACAATCGCCATGTCCGCGGGGGCCGCCAAGGGGGGAGCGGCCTCTTCCAGGCGCTTTCCAGGCGCTCGCCGGAGCCGGCGGGCCGCCCGCGCAGGTGCTGATCGACAGCTCCGCCGTCAAGGCCCCGGCTCGGCCTCGGGCGGGACAGGGGGGAGCGGGCCCAGGCCATCGGCCGCTCCCGGAACGCCCGCGCCGCCAGGATCCACGCGCTGACCGACCGCAGCGGCCGGCCCATCGCCTTCCTGCTCACCGGCGGCCAGGTGGCCGACCGCACAGCCGCGGCGAGCTTGCTCCGGCAGATGCCGAACGCCCGCATCCTGCATGGGGACAAAGGCTGCGACAGCAACGCGGTCCGCCGTCAGGTGGAACAGGCGGGCACCCTGCCGAACATCCCGCCCAAGGCCAAGCGGCGCTGGAGACCCTGCGCCTTTCCAGCGCTCTACGGGATCGCAACGCCATCGAACGCATGTCCTGCCGGCTGAAGGACTTCCGGCGTGTCGCCACCCGCCACGACCCCTTCGCCGTCACCTTCCCCACCGCCCTCTGCATCGCCGCCACCGTCTGCGACGGGTTGTGAGTCTGGGCTCTGAACCGGGGCCGGCGCTTTCGGTCCTATTGTTCCAGCGGCACGAACGCCGTGAGGTAGTCGGGACGGTTGCCGAGCTTGTCGATGATGGACTGACGGACACGCTTGTAGATGTCCTCGTTCAACTCCAGCTCGGTCCAGGTCAGGGCGGTCGGGTAACGGATGCCCCAGGCCAGGAAGCTCGGCTTCTCGATCGTGGACTGGAAGCTCGCCCGGGCCAGGCTGAGCGTGAGGGCCTGATTGGCGCGGCGGGCCGATCCTATGAGGAAGAAGCTGTCCGCGGGGCCCGAGACGGCGTCGTTCCATATGCCGACCGCCTTGCTGTCGGCAGGGAGCCGGTCGCACGCGCCAATGCTTTTCCGCACCAGCCCGACGACGGCCGCAGGCATCCCGGATGTGACCACGTCGGCCCAGTTCACGTCTCCGCCGAACGTCTGGGTGTCCGCCGAAGCACTCTGGCTGATCCAGCCCACGGTCGACAGGGTGTTGGAAAAGGTTCCCGACCAATCCTGGGGGGAAGTCTTGCGATCGAACTTATGGTCCGCCGCCAGTTGGGCGAAGAGGATCGAATTGGACACGTCCTCAAGGGATTGGCTGGAGACCGATCCCCCGAAGGATAGAAGCGCGCCTTCGTTCACCTGAACGCGGTCGCCGTCCGGCACCGCGCTCAAGGACGCCGCGCCCGCGCCTGCAAGGCGGCCCGGTACGAAAATGGGCAAGAGAATGGAAGAGATGTCTGCGTCCCCCGGCATGCTCGTCTCCTGATCAGCGACCATCGCGCACCGTATGCCGCGAGGCGGCGCACGGTGCGCGGGATTGAAGACAACGACGGCCCGACCCGCCCGGCAGCCCACGGCACGCGGCGCTTGCCGATGCCGTGGAGGCAGCCGCCGCGGCGACCGGGGCGTCAGATCTCGATTTCGGCGACGAGCTGCTCCGCGCGGTCGCCGAGCTTGTCGATGATCGACTGGCGGACGCGCGCGTAGACGGATTCGTTGAGGACAAACTTGTTCGCCGCCCGCTGGATCTGGATGCTGTTGGAATTCCAGGTCCACCACAGGAAGCGGTAGTGGCTGCTGGACGCGGTGAACTGCATGCCGTCGAGCACCATCACGACGTCGCCATTGGGAAGGGCGTCGACCGGGAAGATCTGGAAATTGCCATTGCTGCCGCTGTTCGCATTCGAATCCCAGATCAACATCTGCTTCGAATCGTCCTTGAGGCCTTCAAGCCCCACCATGGTCGCCTTCACCATGGCGACCTCGTTAGCGGTCGCGATGGCCGCCAGGATGCCGAGAACCGCCTCGTCCAACCTCACGGTCGTGCCGCCAGACTTGTAGGTGTCGAACGCGAAGGCGGGCTGGTTCCAGCCGATGATGCCCAGAACCTCCGTGTATTTCTTGTACCAGTCCATGGCCTGCAAGGTGCGGTCGAAAGCCTTGTTGGCCGCGAGCTGGGCGAACAGGGTGGAATTCTGCACATCCGCCTTGTTCTGACCGGAAAGCTTTTCGGTGAACGAGGTGAGGCTGCCGGCATTCACCTGCGCGCTCTGTTCGCTGTCGTTCAGCCGGAACGCGTAAGAGGAGGCGTTCGGAATGTTTTTCAGCTTATCGAGGAAAACTTCCAGATCGTCATCCGACGGAAGCTTCACATCCTTGATAAACGACAAGGCGTCGGAAACCGCTACGACCATGACCATCCTCCCAGTTGATGAGCCATTGATTGCGTTTGAATATTGGCTGCCTCGCAACCGCACACATCAATGTTGGTTGCATCTGATTGATACCATCAACCAAAGATTGTGCAACCGGTTTTTGGATGCTCCACGGTTGATTTCGCGCCGAGGCTCAGGACCTAGTGTGAGGTGCTCGCCATTCCGCGGACTGAACCGCCCCGGGTTTGCCGGAGGCTCCAACGCCTGCGAAGGTGGAGCCATGAGTGGAGCCATGACGGGCAAGACGACGCACAAGTTCTCCCCCGAGGTGCGCGAGCGGGCCGTGCGGCGGGTGCTGGATCGCGCGCATGCGTATCCGTCCCGCGGGCAGGCGATGTTGTCGATCTCGGCGAAGATTGGCTGCCCGGGGCACTCGCTGAACGAGTGGGTGAAGACGGCTTAAGGTGGATGCCGGCACGCGGGCCGGTGTATCGACGGACATGGCCGCGAAGCTGAAGGCCCTCGAGCGCGAGAACCGGGAGCTGCGGCAGGCAAACGAGATCCTGCGCAAGGCGTCGGCATATTTCGCCCTGGCGGAGATCGCAAGATTGTAAACACTTGCGGTCGAAGACATGATCGCGTTCATCGACGATCATCGCGGTGCCTATGGGGGAGAGCCGATCTGCAAGGTCCTGCCGATCGCCCCATCCACCTACCATGCGCATGTCGCCCGGCGGCTTGATCCCTCGAAGCGTTCGGCACGGGCGCGGCGGGACGCGGCCTTGCGGCCCCAGATCGAGCGTGTGTTCGCCGAGAACTTCGAGGTGTACGGGGCACGCAAGGTCTGGCGGCAGATGGTGCGCGACGGGGTCGACGTGGGCCGTTGTACCGTCGAGCGGCTGATGCAGGGGATGGGCCTCGCCGGCGTGATCCGCGGCAAGCCGGTCCGCACCACTGTGCGGGACAAGGCGGCGCCATGCCCGCTCGATCATGTGAACCGGGTCTTCCATGCCCCGGCACCGAACAGGTTGTGGCTGTCGGACTTCACCTCTGTGTCGACCTGGTCAGGCTTCGACAACGCGAGCCTTCGTGATCGACGTCTATGCCCGCCGCATCGTTGGCTGGCGGGTGAGCAGGACAGCCCATGCCAGCTTCGTGCTGGATGCGCTGGAGCAGGCCCTGCATGAGCGCCGCCCTGTTCATCGCGGCGGCCTGGTGCACCATAGCGACCGCGGCTCGCAATATGTGAGCATCCGCTACACCGAGCGGCGGGCTGAGGCCGGCATCGAGCCCTCCGTCGGCCGCGTCGGTGACAGCTATGACAACGCCTTGGCCGAGACGATCAATGGCCTCTACAAGGCCGAGGTCATCCATCGGCGGGGTCCCTGGCGATCCTTCGAGGCTGTCGAGTTCGCGAAGCTGACCTGTGTCGACGGGTTCAACCATCGCCGGCTGCTGGAGCCCATCGGCAACATTCCGCCGGCCGAAGCCGAGGAACGCTACTATGTGCTGCTCGATGAGCAGAAAATGGCAGCGTGACTTAAACCAAATGGCCTCCGGTGAAGCCGGGGCGGTTCATGCAAGGCGTAAAGGCAGTCGTCAAGTGGCAGCAACGTATGCCGGCGGAAGGCGACGATGATCGCCTCTTCCTCCGGTGCCAGAACGCTGGACCTCGGCGCCTTTGGTCAAGCCCGCGCGGCGCGTGAGCGGACCCACTTGGCACCGGTCGAAGACCGGGGCCGATGGTATCAGGTCCGGTTGGCAGGTCAGCACAGGACGTCCGCTTCTTCCATTTGGCGACGGTTTTCGGGTTGATGCCATAGCGCTTCGCCAGCGCCCTCAGGCTCTCTTGACTCTCTTGTATCGCTCGACGGACCGCCTCTGTCGTTATGGCGCACCCGTGCAGAACCTGGCCCAGAGCGCATCCTTCCAGTCCTGCGAAAAGACTGCACCAGCAAAACCTGGGATCAAACACCTAGTTGACAGAACCCGAACCCATTTCAAGCTCAATCCCACCCCTGGCCTCAACCCGAAATGAAGTCAGTAACGCAACAAGGTTCCTGTGTATGTCCGGAGCTAAATCAAAATTGTCGTATCCAAAACTATAATCTACAGCAACCTTGTCATCAAGCTTAAAGCTGACCGAACATCCTGGGTATGGTATCTTAATTATATCTCCAAACATCACAGTATGGCATGAAAATAATATCAATTCTTCACCATTTCCACATGCTTGAATAATATTTCTAGAAATAAATGACCCATCATATCTTTTACATCCATTTGATAAAAGTGTATATTTTGATGAATCTAAAAAACTGATGTTCTGAATATTCTTTATTCCTCGCTCATCTGCCATTTTTTCAAGTGTAATCTTCATTTCATTGTTATCATTAAATGCGTTTTCAAGAATTTGCGACTGTGAAATGAGGTTCCTTCCATATTCGACCATGACATGAAGGTTGCGGTGCCAGCCCTGGCCCTTTCCCCAAACGGCGACTTCGGCAGGGTCGTCCGCCATGGGGGTGGCATCCGGCACCAGGGCGTCGAAGCCGAAGGCCGCGTAGTCGCGCTCCGCATTATATTGCTGCACCCAGATCCAGTATTTCCGCACGGGAAGGCGGTACAAGGTGCGGCCGAACCAGACGTCCTTGTATGCGGGCCCGCTGGCCGCCCTCGCGCCGGCCGGGCGCGAGCCGAACACCGGCCACCGCGTGCCATCGGGATGAGGCCCCTGATCGTATCTGGCAATAATCATCAGCACAATGACGCCGACAATGGGAGTGGCGACGATAATCGCAAGAAATATGAAAAGTATACGAAGAAGCCTCATCTCATTGCCCTGCCTCTGATGTTCGCCAATGGGTGCCGGCCGTAATTTTCAATGCCCTCCTCATGCCATGCACACGGGCTGCGTCACCTTTCCCTTCCCCCTTCGTGGGCATATTTGAGCAATGGGGAGAGGAGGACGTCGATGATGCGGCGGCGGCCAGTCTTGATCTCCGCCGTTACCGCCATGCCGGCCTCGATCGGGTAGGAGCCGTGTTCCGTCTTAAGGCCCGCCTCCCGCACCGAAAGCCGCGCCACATCACCCGGCTGCCGGGCATGGTGCGCCTCGTCCCCCGCCGGGGCCTCGCCCGAGCCCGCCCGTTCTGCGCACCCGTCGCCCGTCACCGCATCCCGGCTCACGCTCTCAACCGTGCCGTGCAGCAGCCCGTAGCGCGTGGAGGTGAAAGCTTCAACCTTCACCTCCGTTTCCTGGCCCGCATGCACGAAGTCCGCGTCCCGGTTCGCCAGCTCCGCCTCGATCTCCAGACGGCCACCCATGGGCACGATCACCATAAGCCGCCGCGCTTCCAGATGCAGCGTCTTTGTGCCCAACCCCTTGCTCATCAACGTCTTGCGCATGGCGAGCTGTGCCCTCGGCAGGGATGGCAGCGCCTCGCCCCTGGCGATCACCGCCTTCACCGACCGCAGCTCCGCCGCCTTCTGCGCCATCTGCCGGTCAAGACCCGAGTGCCGGGCATCATGGGCCCGGACCCACTTGTGCCGTCGCGAGGCGGTCCCCGAAGCCTTGACAGGGCGTTGATCTTGATTCGGTTCGGCGGAAGGAAGGGCCGGACGACGTGAGGGGCTCCATCGCGCGGCTGTCTGGCGCTCGTTCAAGTACCCGTGCGTCGCCTTCGAGGCCGGTTCCGAGGGGCGGCCCGCGATCGGCCTGTCGATCGCCTGTCACAGCCGCGCGCAGCCTGCTCGACCTTCGACGAAGACGCCGGAGAAGGCCCGCAGGGGCGGCAACGGCGTCGAGGGCGCGGTGTGATGGCCACCAGAGCCAAGCCTCACAAAATCGCCTGCCTGTCCGACGGAGCCGGGCCATCTCGGCCACGGTTGCTGCCTGCCGGGTCGCGTGACGACAGTGTGGGGTCGGCGGTTGAGGGATTATGGTTGGGTCGATGCGGGAGTGCTCAGGCTCCACATGGCATCGAACATGGAGGCTTGAAACGCGGCGAACTCGGCGCTGTCGATGATCATGCCGTAGCTTTCACGCGCGGAGGAGATCAGGGCGACCTTGTTGCCGTAGATGAAGCAGGTCATCGCCAGCTTGTGCTCAGGGGGAGCATGCCGCAGTTCGCGCCGCTGCTCCTGGCTGGAGGGCCAGATGGGGACGATGTCGCGTTCCGCCGATCGGATCACGTGCAGCCAGATTCCCCGCCGGGCGCGCTCGTTGAGATAGCGTTCCATCTCGTCGAGCCCCGGTTCGGCCATCAGCTCCTTCATGGAAAGCGTGGCGCGCAAGACCTTGGCGCCGCCGGACAGGGTGTCCCACAGCGTCGTGCGGATGCCGTCCGGCCCGGGGTGGAAGCGCACGTTCGGCTTGCCGGTCTCGTGGTGATACATCGAGCGCAACTGGGGCATGACGTCTTCCAGCATCTGCCGGCGGGCCTCGATGCGTTCCAGCAGGACGCCGGGGTCCTGGGCGACCACGAAGCGTCGCTTGCCGTGATCCACGAACCGCACGAGCCCCTCGGCCTCCAGCTTGGCCAGCGCATCGTGCGCGGTGGTGCGCGCGAGCCCCGCCTTCGCCGCCACGTCCGTGATCGAGGCCCCGCCCAGGCCGACCGTCGTCAGATAGAGCTTGTAGAGCGTCCCGGTGATGCCGATCCGGGCCAGTTTCTCTTCGATGTCCGCCGTCACTGTGGCTCCCCCCGATAGCCCCAGCATGTCCGATCTCTTTCGCGGGGTCTACCGTCGGTTTATACCGATAAATTTTTCCACTCACGCCCAAATAATGGGCGTGATGCGAACGAATTGAGCCGTAGAATGGCGATTTTGCCAGTTAAATCGCCAGCTGAGGCCGGGAGTCAGATTGACGGATTTTCCCGACATAAATTATCGTTAGCCCATGTCTCGATACGCGAAAGAGGCCCCCGCTGGTGGGGCGAAGGAGGGTGTTCCGATGGGAACGAAAGCCGATGCTGGCGTGTTGGTGGCCGCGCCCGGCCAGCGCAGTCCTGCCGCCAGGAGCATGTTCCTGGCGAGGCTTCTGGCCGACAAGTCGGTACGCGCCGGCCTGGGTCTTTTCGCGTTCTTCGCCTTCTGGCAGGCGGTGTCGGGGCTGGGCCTGGTGGATGGCTTCCTGCTGCCGTCGCCGCTGGCCGTGGCGCAGGCGCTGTGGGAGCTGGCCGTGGACGGTTCCCTGTGGATTCATCTCGGCGCCAGCCTCCAGCGCGTCGCCGTGGGCTTCCTGCTGGCGTGCGTGGTCGGGCTGGCGCTCGGCCTGGTCTGCGGCTGGTGGCGCTCCGTTTCGGATTTCGTACGGCCGGTGGTGGAGGCCCTGCGGCCGATCCCGCCGCTGGCCTGGATTCCCATCACCATCCTGTGGTTCGGGCTCGGGGATGCCTCGTCCTACTTCCTGGTCTTCCTCGGCGCCGTGTTCCCGGCGTTCGTCGCCACCTACACCGCGGTCCGCGGCCTCGACCGCAACCAGATGAACGCGGCGCTATGCCTGGGTGCCAAGCCCTGGCAGCTGTTCTGGGACGTGCTCATCCCCGCCTCGCTGCCGATCATCCTGCCTGGCCTTCGGATCGCGCTCGGCGTCGGCTGGATGTGCGTTGTCACGGCGGAGCTGATCGCCGCCCAGACCGGGCTCGGCTACCTGATCCAGCAGTCGCGCATGCTGTTCCAGATCAACAACGTGGTGGCCGGCATGGTGACCATCGGCCTGGTCGGGTTCGCCATGTCCGTCATTCTCGAGCGGATCGAGCGGCGCGTGAACGCCTGGGCGCCCTCCGAGCGCAATTGAGGAACGAGCCATGTCCGCAGCCACAGCTCTCATCTCCCAAGGCCCCCTGGGCCAGGCGGCCCAGCCGTCCCTGGACGACGTGCAGATCGATATCCGCAACGTCGGCAAGGTCTACGGCACCAAGGCCTCGGACGATCCTGTCGTCGCGCTGGACGGCGTGACGCTGCGCATCCGCCGTGGCGAGTTCGTCTCGCTGCTCGGTCCGTCCGGGTGCGGCAAGTCCACGTTGCTTAGCATCATCGCCGGGTTTCAGGCCGCCACCACCGGCCAGCTCCTTCAGGATGGCCGGCCGATCACCCGCCCCGATCCTTCGCGCACGGTGGTGTTCCAGGACTATGCGCTGTTCGGCTGGATGACGGTGCAGCAGAACGTCGAGTTCGGCCTGAAGGCGAAGGGCATGGCGAAGGCCGAGCGGGCCGAGCGGGCGCGCGCGCTCATCGCCACCGTCCATCTGAGCGGGTTCGAGGACAAGTTCCCGCACCAGATGTCGGGCGGCATGAAGCAGCGCGCCGCCATCGCCCGCGCGCTGGCGCCGGACCCCGACATCCTGCTGATGGACGAGCCGTTCGGCGCGCTCGACGCCCAGACCCGCGTGCTCTTGCAGGAAGAGATCGCCCGCATCTCCTCGGAGGCCGGCAAGACGGTGATCTTCGTCACCCACGGCATCGACGAGGCGGTGTTCCTGGCCGACCGCGTGGTGGTGATGAGCCCCCGGCCCGGACGGGTGCGCGAGGAGGTTCTGGTGCCGCTTCCAAGGCCGCGAACGGCCGAGATGCGGTCCGATCCATGGTTCGTCTCCACGGTCAACGACCTGTGGGAGACGCTCAAGCCGGAATGGCAGAAAGGGGAATAACCGTGACCTCAGGACTTTCGCGCCGCCGCTTCGGCCAATTGGCCGCAGGCTTCGCCGCCACTCTTCCGTTGGCCGCTCCCTCGGTCCTGCGGGCCCAGGAGGGTGACGTCGTCCGCATGTGCTGGTTCAACACGACCACCGTGTCGGCCCAGATCGCCCATGTCCTGATGCGCACGGACATCGCGGCCCGCAACGGGCTCAAGATGGAGATGATCCAGCTTGCCGCCTCGCCCGCCATCACCGAAGCATTGGTCTCCGGTGCCGGCGACGTGGGCACCTTGTCCGACTTCGCAGCCGTGACCACCATGGCCATCGGCGCGCCGGTGACCACCGTCTCCTCGCAGGCGCGCTTCCGCTCGGCGGTGCTGGCGACGAAGAAATCCGGCATCACCAAGATGGAGGACCTGCGCGGCAAGCAAGTCTACGGCACCTTCGGCATCACCGCCTTCCAGAACGCGCAGGACGCGGTGCTGAAGGCGGGCCTCGTGCCCGGCAAGGACATGACCTTTGTCAATGTCGGCCCGGCGGAGCTGGCCGATGCGGTGGGGTCGCAGCGCATCGACGCCTTCTTCACCTACGATCCGTTCGTCAGCTATTTCGAGAGCTCGGGCCACGCGGTGGTCGTCTCCGAAAATCTGAGCCCGGTGATCGTGCTCGCCGCCAACAACCGCTTCCTCCAGCAGAAGCCGGACGTGCTGCGGCGCCTGCTGCTGGCCAATGCGCAGGCCCTGTTCTTCGCGGCGCAGAACAACGATCTGGCCAACAGCTGGTTCCGCTCGCTCGAACCCGCCAAGAACATCCCGGAGCCGGTGCTCCAGAAGGCCTCCAGCTACGACCCCGCCTGGAGCGCGAAGACCTTCACCGACATCAAGGTGGCGCTCTCGCCCGCCCAGATCGCGCAGATGGAGACGCTCGCCAAGTGGGGCGTCGAGGCCAAGCTCCTGCCGCGCCTTCCCGATGTGCCGAAGTTCATCAACACGGCCATCGCCGGCGAGGTGGACAAGGAGATCGCGGCCGGCGGCTTCGACGTCAAGAGCGTGAAGATCCTGCGCGCCTGATCGCCCTTCGCTCCGCTTCCTGATCCAACCGATGGCGCCAGGCGCCATCGGCATCCGCCCGCCCCGGCCAGCCGGGGACGGGTTCGTGGGGCACCCATGACCGGCACACCGACAACCGATATACCGAAAACCGGCACGCCGAACCCTGCCGCCGGCGCGCCCGCCGCGCCGGGGACGACGGCGGAGGGCGATGACGCGGGCAACCCCGCGCCGCCGACGCGTCATTTCGACTTCAGCGCATTGTCCGCCGAGGCGCGCTACCGGCTGCTGGCGTCCACCATCCTGCCGCGCCCGGTGGCGTGGGTCGTCACCTGTGACGTGGACGGGGGGGTGAATGCTGCTCCCTATTCATTCTTCAACCTCTTCGGGGCGGACCGGCCGGTGGTGGCGCTGGGGATCCTGGCGCGGCCCGGACGAGCGAAGGACACCGCGGCCAACATCCGCGCCAATGGGGAGTTCGTGGTTAATCTCGTGCCCCATGCGCTCGCGGAAGCCATGAACCTCACCTGCGTGGATGCGCCCCCGGAGGTGGATGAGACCGCGCTCGCGGGGCTGCACACCCGGCCCAGCATCGCCGTGCGGCCGCCGCGCATCGCCGAATCCCCGGTCGGCCTCGAATGCCGCATGACCCATATGCTGGACACCGGTCCCGGCCAGCTGCTGGTGGTGGGCGAGGTGCTGCACGCCCATTACGCCGCCCATGTGCTGACCGGCGATCCCGCGCGGCCGAGGGTCGACGGCGTCGCCCTCGACCTCGTGGGCCGCATGCATGGCCCCACCGCCTATACCCGCACGCGCGACCTGTTCGACCTGCATCGCCCGCTCTGGAACGGCGCGGCCGCAGGCGTCGCGTCCCACCACAAGGAATGACCGGAAATGTCCAAGATCAAGGTGGCCGCGGTTCAGGCCGCAACCATTCCCTTCGACGGCCCCGCCGCAACCGCGCGCACCGTCGCGCTGATCGCCGAGGCCGCCGCCACCGGGGCGAAGATCGCGGTGTTCCCCGAAGCCTTCATCGGCGGCTATCCCAAGGGGCTCGATTTCGGCTGCAGCATCGGCCGGCGCACGGCCGAGGGCCGGGCGGACTTCGCCCGCTATGTGCGAGGCGCGATCACCGTGCCGGGGCCGGAGGTGGACCAACTGGTGGCGGCCTGCGCGGAACATGACATCCACGCCGTGGTCGGCGTCATCGAGCGCGACGGCGGGACCCTCCATTGCACGGCGCTGTATGTCGGTCCCGGCGCCTTGCTGGGCAAGCATCGCAAGCTGATGCCCACCGGCTCCGAGCGTCTGGTCTGGGGCTTCGGCGACGGCTCCACCCTGAGCGTGGTCGACACGCCGTTCGGCAAGCTCGGCGGGGCGATCTGCTGGGAGCACTACATGCCGCTGATGCGGGCGGCCTATTACGCCAAGGGTGTGCAGATCTGGGCCGCGCCCACCGCCGACGACCGCGAGACCTGGATTTCCACCATGCGGCACGTGGCGATGGAGGGCCGCTGCTTCGTCATCGGCGCCTGCCAGGTGATGCGCCGCTCCGACTTCCCGGAAGACTACGCGAGCCGCATCGAGGCGGAGCCCGACGCGTGGATGATGCACGGCCGCTCGGTGATCGTCGGCCCCCTGGGCGAACTGCTGGCCGGCCCCCTGGTGGACGAGGAAGGCATCCTCACCGCAGAGATCGACCTCGACGATCTGCTGGGCGCGCGCCTGGACTTCGATCCCGTCGGCCACTACGCGCGGCCGGATCTTTTCACCTTGCGGGTCGATGAAGCCCCCCAAGCTCCGGTGGTCCTGCGCGACCACGGGTGAAGAGCGAACATCCCCCTCTGGACAAGCCCCAAGGCGCGGAAGATCGGCTGTCCGCGCCTTGGGCTCCAATTGAGATTCCGTCATGGCGCGCGGCACGCCCGTTTGCATGGGGAAGCCTTCAGCAAAGCACTGAAGCGCGGGTCGCGGGCAATCGTCCGCGCTCAGATGCGGGGCCGGGCGTGACCTCAAGCAAGAACCTGAGAGTTCGCGCACAAGCGGATGGCATTTCGCGGATGGCGCGGACCGGCGCCGATACGGTCATCGCGGAGCGCGGCGACCCATCCGCACCCGGGTCGTGCGGCGCCAACGGGGCCCGATCCCAGGCGATCCCCGGTAGGGGTGATCGCAGGCGCCGGATGTGTTCACGGCCCCGGCGAGGGGGACGGACGGCGCGCGTGACGGAGGCTTCGCCGGCGGCAAAAATCCAGACCCGATGGAGAGGATGGGGTAAGGTCCGCGCCGGTGCGTACCGCAGCGTCGCTCCAAGGGCGCGCGGACGTTCCACCCGGGGGAGGGGCGGCCGTTTGCCCAGTCCGCAGTTTCCTGGGGGAGAGTGTTCATGGCCGTCATAATAGGGCTGCTTGCCGGCCTCGGCTTCATTTTCATCGGCACCCAATATCTGACCGCCAACATGAAGCAGGTGGTTGGGCCTGGATTTCAGCGCATCGTGGCGCGGGCCACCGGCCATCCGTTGCGGGCCTCCCTCGTCGGCATCGTGGCGGGGGCCACGATCCAGAGCACCAACGCCGTCACCTTCATCGTCATCGGCCTTGTCTCGGCGGGCGCGGCCACGGTCCGCAGCGCGATGCCGATCGTGACATGGTCCTATGCCGGCGCGACGCTGCGCCTGCTCTTGGCCTCGTTCGACCTCGATCTCGCCATCCTCACCGGCATCGCCGTGATCGGCCTCGCCTTTCTGGTGGGCTACGATCGCGATGCCCGCTACCGCAACCTGATCGCGGCCATGCTGGGCCTGTTCCTGCTGCTTTACGGCGTGCAGATGACGGTCCAGTCCTCCACGGCGCTGCGGGAGTCCGAGACGCTGCGCGCCGTGCTGGCGTTCGCGGACAGCTTCTATTTCTGGGGCTTCATCGCCGGCACGGCGCTGGCCTCCGTGGTGCAGGGGCAGACGGTGTCGGTGATCGCGGTGGCGCTCGCGGCCGCCGGCGTGCTGGCGATCGACCAGACCTTCCTCATCGTGGTGGGCGCCAACCTCGGCTCGGGCATCATGACCGTGGCCCAGGGCGCCAACCTGAAGGGCACGGCGCGCCAACTGAACCTCTACCAGCTGGTGCTGAAGCTGATCGGGACCGTCATCCTGCTGCCGCTCCTCACCTTCGAGCATTATACCGGCGTACCGCTCGTCCGCGCGCTCATCACCGGCGTCACCAGCGATGCGGCGCTGCAGGTGACGGCGATGCATTGGCTGTTCCAGATCGTCTCCGCCGTGACCGCCTCGGCCATGAACGGGCCTCTGTTCGCCCTGGTGGAGCGCTGGAGCCCGCCGACCGCCGAGGAGAGCTTGAGCAAGCCGCTTTACATCAACAGCCTGGTGGAGGGGCAGTCGGTCACCGCGGTGACCCTGGCGGAGCAGGAACAGCGCCGGCTGGTGCGGCGGCTGCCGCATTTCCTTGATCGCGCGCGCAACAACCCCGGCCCGACGCCCGACGATGACGACACCATCACCAACGCGGTCAATGCCTCCCCCGCCGATCTGCGCAAGGCCGGCGACGAATTGGCCCGGGACATCGACACCTTCCTGAAGCGGGCCCTGCAAAACCCCGGAACCCAGGCCGAGCAGGACGCGCTCATGGGCCTGTGGAATTCCAACCAGAGCCTGCACGGCCTGCATGCGGCCCTCGGCGCCATGGGGAAGAACCTGCTCGATCTCGGCAAGGTGCCCGAGCTCGCCGAAACCGCCGCGAGCCTGTCCGAGGCGACCCACGCGATGCTGACATCCGTCATCGCCGAGCTGGAGAGCTTCGACCGGCATTCCATCACCACCATCCGGGCGCTTACCGGCGAACGGTCCGACGTTCTGCGCAAGATGCGCCAGGATCTGCTGAGCCGCGCGCCGGACCTCAATGCCGAGCAGCGCCAGCAGCTCTGGTCCACCATGGACCACCTGGAGCAGACCGCCTGGCTGCTCCGCCGCCTGACGCTCAATCTCGCGGACGGTCCGCTGGGCGCCACTGTGCGGCGCGAGGCGCTGGCGGGCGCCTGAGGCGCTCATGCGCGACGCCCCGCCGCGCCCGGTTGGCGCGGTGGGGGCAGCCCGCCGTCCGTGCCGCCGGGGCGGGGCTCGGGCCGCAGCTTTCGCGGATCGTGGTGTCCCAGGCTCTTCCGCCTCGCGTTTGTCGCCGACGCCGGAGCGGGGAGGGGGCATCGCCGCGCCTCAGGGCGCCGCCGGGAGCAGGGCGGCGCGTCCGGCCCATTGGGCCGGACCGTGTCCACCTTCCCCCGCACGGCCGGCCGCAGCGCGGCGGGTCGTGTGGTGCGATTCGCGATGACGGCAGGCCGGACTTGGGTCGGTGGCCGCCCGTGGCCGGGGGATCTGCCACGCGCCTGGCTTCGCCGCATTCGGCTCCACCGCGTCCCGCCGGGGCCCGGGCGGCCCTTGTGGGCGGGAGCCGGACGCACCGGTGGCGCGGTCGGTCGCGGTGTCCGCGCGCGGCGGTTTCCGGCTGGAACGGTCAGTCGATCCAGCCGGCCTTCCAGGCATAAGGCCCAGTCATGCCGCCGAGGCCTGTGGCGGGCGACCGGTGGCCGCTGCTGCCGCTCAAGTGGCAGCGGTATCCGGTTCCACATAGCGCGGGAACACGCCGACCGGGGCGGGCAGGGTCCGCCCCGCCGGGAGCCGGCCGTCCGGGCCGAGCCGGTCGAAGCCGCGCTCGTCCGCCGGAACGGCGACGAGGTCGAGCAGTCTGGCGGCGCTCTCCGGCATCACCGGCTGCACCAGGATGCCCACTTGCCGGATCACCTCCGCCGTCACCCACAGCACGGTGGCCATGCGGGCGGGGTCGGTCTTGCGCAGGGCCCAGGGGGCCTGGGCGGCGAAATAGCGGTTGGCATCGGCCACCACCGCCCACACCGCGTTGAGATAGACAGTGATGGCCTGTGTGGCCATGGCCTCCCGCGCCTTCTCGACGATGGCGTCGGCCTGGCCCAAAATCAGCTCGTCGTCGGGCAGCAGCGGTCCCGGCTGCGGCGCCACGCCGTCGAGATTCTTGGCGATCATGGACAAGGAGCGCTGGGCGAGGTTGCCGAGATCGTTGGCGAGATCGGCATTCATGCGCGCCACGATGGCCTCGTGGCTGTAGGACCCGTCCTGGCCGAACGACACCTCGCGCAGGAAGAAATAGCGGATGGCGTCGACGCCGTAATTGGCCACGAGGTCGAACGGGTCGATCACATTGCCCACCGACTTCGACATCTTCTCCCCGCGATTGAACAGGAAGCCGTGGCCGAACACGCGCCTGGGCGCCTCCAGCCCCGCCGACCACAGGAAGGCCGGCCAGTAGACCGCGTGGAAGCGGATGATGTCCTTGCCGATGACGTGCAGATCGGCCGGCCAATAGCGCTTGAACAGCTCCCCCTCGGTATCGGGATAGCCCAGCGCGGTGATGTAGTTGGTCAGCGCATCCACCCACACATACATGATGTGCTTGGAATCGCCCGGCACTGGAATGCCCCAGTCGAAGGTGGTGCGGGAGATGGAGAGATCCTGCAGGCCGCCGGAGACGAAGCTCACGACCTCGTTGCGCCGCGCTTCCGGCATGATGAAGCCGGGATTCTCCGCGTAATGGGCCAGCAGCCGGTCCTGGTAGGCGGACAGGCGGAAGAAGTAGCTCTCCTCCTCCACCCACTCCACCGGCGTGCCCTGGGGGCCGAGGCGCACGCCGTCGGCGTTCAGCGCCGTCTCGCTCTCGGCGTAATAGGCTTCGTCGCGGACCGAATACCAGCCGGAATAGGTGGATTTATAGATGTCGCCCCGCGCCGCCATCTTCTCCCAGATGGCCTGGCTGGCGTGGCGATGCCGCTCCTGGGTGGTGCGGATGAAATCGTCCACCGACAGGCCGAACGCCTCCACCATGGCCTCAAAGCGCGGAACGTTGCGCTCCACCAGCTCGCGCGGGGTGAGGCCCGCCTTCTGGGCGGTCTGGAGCATCTTGATGCCGTGCTCGTCGGTGCCGGTGAGGAAGCGCACGTCATGGCCATCGAGCCGCATGAAGCGGGCGATGCAATCGGAGGCGATGGCTTCGTAGGCATGGCCCATGTGCGGCACGCCATTGGGATAGGCGATTGCGGTGGTGATGTAGAACGGCGGCTTCGTCGACATGGGGCAGCTCGAACGGGTTCGCCGGCGACAGGCCGGCCGGCGCGCCAGTCTAGCGCACGGCGTCGGCAAGGTCGGCAAAGATGCGGAACACCAGCGCCTTGCGATCGAGATTGAAGACATCCGCCTCGCTCGCGCCGCGCCGCACCTTCTCCCATACCTCGCCGAGCCGGACAAGGCGATGGACCGGCTCCTCGCCGCTGGTGGCGCGGGTGGCGATGTAGTCGCTCACCGCCTCGGTGAACAGGGCGAGGCCGTCGCCGCGGTCGCCCTGGAGCCGGGCGCCCAGGGCGTGCAGTTCCTCGGCGCGGGGGGCGGGGAGCTGGCCGAGGGCGCGCAGGGTGGCGGCGCGCACCTCCATGCCCTCGCCGCGCGCCAGCACCACCGCCCGGCGCACGCTGCCCTGGCTCGCCTCCGCCGCCGCCGGCAGCAGCGCCGGGTCCAGCTCCACCTCCTGGGTGCGCAGGTGATCGAGCGCGCCGAGCACGTCCTCGGTGGCCAGCGGCCGCAGCCGCACCAGCCGGGTGCGCGAGCGGATGGTGGGCAGCACCCGCCCCGGTGCATGGGAAATGAGCAGGAACAGCGCCCGCGGTGGCGGCTCCTCCAGGGTTTTCAGCAGGGCGTTGGCGCCGAAGGCGTTCAGCTCGTCCACCGCGTCCACCACGCAGATCCGCCAGCCGCCGCCGGCGGCGGTGGCGCCGAAGAAGCTGCGCACCCGGCGCACCATCTCGGCGGGAATGACGGTGGGAATCTTCTCCTCGCCCGCCTCCGGCACCCGGCGCAGCGCCAGCAGGTCGGGATGGGTGAGGGAGGCGACCTGGCGGAACACCGGGTGCTGGGCCGGCAGGTCCAGCGGCCGCGGCCCCGCCAGCGCGGCTCCCCCCGCCAGCACCGCCCGCGCCAGCCGATAGGCCAGGGTCGCCTTGCCCACGCCCTCGGGGCCGCCGAGCAGCAGCGCATGCGGCAACCGCCCCGCCCGCCAGTCGGCGGCGAGGTCCGCCTCCACGGTGGCGTGGCCGAACAGCCGGTCCTGCGCGCGCGGGTGGGGTGCGCCCGGCAGCGCGTCCCCGGCCAGGGTTTCGCTCATGGGGTCTTGCTCATGGGGCGGCCTCGACGGCGGCGGTGCCGGCGACGAGGGCGAGGCGCGCGTCCACCAGCGCGGCAATGCCGGCGGCCACCGCATCGGCGGGCGGCGTGGCGTCGATGACGGCGCATCGGTCGGGGTCGGCGGCGGCCAGCGCCAGGAAGGCCTCGCGCACGGCGGCGTGATAGGCGGGCCCCTCCTTTTCGAAGCGGTCCGCCACCGCGCCCTTGCCCCGGGCGGCCGCGCGCGCCAGCCCCACCTGGGGCGGCACGTCGAGCACCAGCGTCAGGTCCGGCCGCGTCCGCACGCAGACGCGCTCCAGTTGTCGCAGCAGCTCCGGTTCCACGCGGCCGACCGCGCCCTGGTAGACCCGGGTCGAATCGATGAAGCGGTCGCACACCACCACCTGGCCGCGCGCCAGCGCCGGGGCGATGCGGGTCTCCACGTGGTCGGCCCGCGCTGCCGCGAACAGCAGGGCCTCCACCCCGGGCCCCAGCGGCTCGGCGGCGCCGGACAGCAGCACGTGGCGCACGGCCTCGGCCCCGGGAGAACCGCCCGGCTCGCGCGTTTCCACCACCTCCAGGCCGCGCGCGTGCAGATGCGCCGCCAGCAGGCGCGCCTGGGTGGACTTGCCCGTGCCCTCGCCGCCTTCCAGGGTGATGAACCAGCCGCGCGCACTCATGGGGCGGCGCGGCAGGGGCGGGGAGAGCAAAGCGGCAGGGTCATGGAATGGAGCGCCTGGGTTCGGGCCGTCACTTATGCAGCTTCGCGACCGCCTGCGCCACGACATCGCGCGCGGAATCCCCGAGGAAGGTCATGCCGCCGTCCAACGCGCGGTCCCACAGCGAGCCCACCGGCACGTCGGCGGTGGTGTAGAGCGGCACGTCCAGCACCTTGATGTCACCCCGCGTGATCTCCAACTGCCCGACCTGCGTGCCCCGGGCCACCGGCGCCCGCAAGGGGCCGGTGTAGGACACCCGGCCGGTGATCTTCTCGCCGCCCCGGCGCGAGGTGAGCACCCGCACCGGCCCGCGCGCCGCCAGCCCCACCGAGCCGCTGGCGCCGCCGAACACCTGTGCCCGGCCGACCTCTGCACCGTCGGCGAAGATCTGGCGCTGCTGGAACGACTGGAACCCCCACTCCAGCAGCTTCCGCGCCTCGTCGAGGCGCTCCTTCTCGGTCTTGGCGCCGAGCACCACCACCACCAGCCGCTGGCCGTTCTCCACCGCCGAGCCCAGCAGGTGATAGCCGCCCTCCTTGAGCCAGGCCTGCTGCAGGCCATCGGCGCCGACCCCGGCGCTGAGCAGGGTGTTGCGGTTGCGCTGCTTGATCTTGTTCCAGTCGATTCCCGGCTGCGCGAACACCGCATAATTGTCGGGATAGGTGCGGATGACGTGCTGGGCGAGGGTCGCGAGGTCCCGCGCGGTGGAGACCTGGGCCGGATCGGCGAAGCCGGTGGCGTTGCGGAAGTCGCTGTTGGTCATGCCGATGGCCCTGGCGGTCTGGTTCATCAGCCCGGCGAACTCGCTCTCGGTGCCTGACACCCCCTCGGCCAGCGCGATGGCGGCGTCGTTGCCGGAGACGACCAGGGCACCGGCGAGCAGGTCCGCCACCCGCACCGGCTTGTTCACCTCCGCGAACATGGCCGCCCCGCCGGACGGGCCGCCGCCCCGCCGCCACGCGTTGACGCTGACGAGGAAGGGGGTGTCCGGCGTGATCTTGCCGGCCTTGATCTGGCCGAAGACGACGGCCGCCGTCATCACCTTCACGAGGCTGGAGGGCGGCAGGGGCCGGTCGGCATCCTTCTCGTAAAGGATGGTGCCGGTGTCGTAATCCACCAGAATGGCGGCGGGAACATGCGCCTGGAAGGTGCTCTGCGCCGCCGCCGGCGTGGCGCCCTGCAGGCCGCCCACCAGCAGGAGCGCCATGAGGAGAAGGGACAGGATGCGCGTGCTCACGTGGCGAGACCCGTTTCCGACGCCGCCCACGCGGCTTGTCCCATTGTCCCGCACCGGCTGCCGGATCGCAAACGACAATGTGCCGCCCCGGGCCATGCCGCGCCGGGCCGTGCCGCACGGTGGCTGGGGCGGTGCCCGATTCGGTGACGGGGCCTCAGGCGGGGTGGCGCGCGCACGCCCCGGATGCGGCCTGACGTGCCCTGCCGGGCTCAGCGAGGACCGGCGCTGAGCCCCTTGCAGATGAAGAAAACGGCTGGCCAAGGAGGAGGGGCCACGCGGGCCGGGGCAGGAACGGCCCGGCGGTTGGGACTTCGATCAGGGACAGGTGCTCGCGCTTCGACGCCACGGCGGCCGGACGCGGGTTCAGTGGCCCGTCTTCGCCGGCGGAGAGGCGGCATCCGAACGGCCGCTTCCAGAGGCGCGGCGCTGCGATCCGCGGCGGCCGCCACGCCCATGCTCGTCGCCTTCCCGCGCCCACCGCTCGATGCGCCCGGATGCGCCGCGCACCGGAGTGCGGACCAGCGAGAAATCCACGTGCCGCGGGAAATGCTCACGCCCTTCGCGCACCACGGTATGCCCGAGCGAGCGGCGGCCGATGCGCACCTCGTCGAGCGGTTGCCCGGAGGCGATGCCCTGCTGGCGGTACTGCTGGTATTCACGGTCGCTCAGCACGCGCACGCGGGACACGTGATCGAGGCTGTCAGGGTCCATCACCACCCAGACGGTGCCGCGCTGCGAGGCGATCACCCCGCGCGCCCGCGCCTCGACGGAGCGCAGAAAAGCCTGGCAGTGGGGGGTATCGTAAAGGCGCTTACGGCGCTCGGCCCGGCGCCAGTCGCGCAGGCCGTGGATGCCGCTGGCCACCTGCATCAACAGAATGCTGGCCGGGATCATGTAGAGCGCGAATTCGCCCCACACCAACACCCACACCGCCGAGATCACCAGCGTGCCGGTCGCGACGATGATCACGTTACGCCAGATGCCATCGAGGAAATGGCTGAAGGGCCCGAGCTCCTTCCGGCGGATCTCATCCATGAGGTGCGTATACGGAAGATCCCGACGGTGCATGGCGTGTCCCCGTGACCCAAGTTTCCTGATCGGAATTCCGTATTAGGCAGCTCTCCCGCCATTGCAAGGCTCAAGAGCCGCCATCAGGGATACTACGTAGGCCTCCCCAAGGCGACCGGTGGAGTGTTTCAAGATGCCCGAATGTATGCCGAAGCGTGCTGAAATTTAACGGATTTTTCAATCGGCTTGCGGCTTTTTGACGGGCTTCGGCCGGCGCCGCCCGCGGTTCCTGGGCGAACGGCGGGCGGCGGCGCGAAACCCGGTGCGCGCGTGCGGCGTTGCCGCGCCCGCCTTCGCCGGTTTGTGAGTCGGCTCAGCGCTGGAGGCGGGTGACGACCTCGGTGATGCGCTCGTCGACGGCGGTGTAGGCCTTGATGGCGCCTTCGATGTCGCTGGCCTGGAGGCGGCGCCCGAGATCGCGGGCCGCGCCGCGGATGGCGCTGAGCGCCGGCCCGACGGCCTCGCGCAGCGCCGGCGACAGGTCGCGTTCGGCCTCGAACGGCGGTGCGTCATAGGCGCGGTCGGCGCGCGCGCCCACCAGGCATTGTGCCAGGGCGCCGCGCCAGTTGGTGAGCTCGGCGGCGAAGGTCAGCGGCGTGTGGGAGTGATCGCCGTCGGCGCCAAGCTCGCCCAGCACCTGCATGGCCGCCGTCTGCGCCTTGCCGAGGAGGGCGCTGGCGGAGTCGCCGTCGGCCTTGTTCTGGGTCGCCAGCCGGGCCACTTCCGAGAGCGAGGCGGCGATGGAGTTGGTGGCGGTCTTCTGCTCGCTCAGGGCATGGCTGATGCTCTCGATGCGCTCGGTGGCGAAGCCGACCCGTTCCGAGACCAGGTCCATGTTGCGCGAGACATCGTTGAAGGCGCGGGTGCCGCTCTCCACGCGGCCGCCGCCCGAGGCCACCGCCTGCGAGACGGCGGCCAGCACCTGATTGAGCTCCCCCAGCTTGGAAGTGATGTTGGCGGTGGCGCGGGCGGTCTGCTCCGACAGCGCCTTCACCTCCGAGGCCACCACGCCGAAGCCCAGCCCGGCGGCGCCGGCGCGGGCGGCCTCGATGGTGGCGTTGAGGGAGAGGAGCTTGGTCTGCTTGGAGATGATGTCGATGTCGCGCGCCATCTCGCCGATGGAGCGGATCGCCACCGCGAGCTGGCCAGTCCGCGACTGGATGTCGGTGAAGGCCGAGGCGATGTCGCTGATGGCGGTCGCCGCCTGCGCCGCCTGGTCGACGGTCTGCGACACGATGCGGGCGGCCTCGGTGGATTGCTCGTGGGTGGAGGTGGCGGCCGAGGCGATGTTGTCGGTGGTGCGGGCCAGTTCCTCCACCGCTCCCGAAATGGCCACGCTTTCCCCGGACAGGCGCTGGGCGTTGCCGCTGCCCCAGGCGAGCAGGCAGCTCAGGTCTCCCAGCAGCCGCGCCGCCTCGGCGACGCCCGCCGCAAGCGGGGAAGGCTGCCGCGAGACGATGCCGGCCAGCACCGCCGCCGTCCCCCCGTTCGTGGTGATCGGATTGTCCCTGTAGGTTTCCATTCGGTTTCCCTTACGGGCTTTGGTCGTTTCTTCCCTGGAATGAAGTTTTCCAGAAACTATCGTGGAACCTCATTCCTCGTCCAGCTTGCATCCATGTCTGCCGTTGAGTCCATTGGAAGTGCGGGCCGTTCGCCGGGGTGCGGCGAATGGGGTACGGGCATGCTCTTTTTCGTTGCGCGGGACGGCGGCATGTGGTCTTGCCGGGGCAGGCTCGGCGGCCGGCCGGCTCAGGGCGCCGCACTTGGTCGGCCCGCGTGTGGCGAGGGGTCGGCGCGGGTGCGGGCCGGGCGGGGTGGCGGCCGGCGGGGCGTGGGAATTCAAGGTGCTAGGGTGTTTTCGTGTTTCAACGGCACGGCAAAATGCTCTAGGCTGCGGTTCCATGCGGTGGCCAGGGCCGGCAAGGGAGGCTTCGGGAGCAGTGCCGATGACGAGGCTGAAAGGGTTGTGTGGACTCGCGGCGGCGCTGCTGGTGGCGGCCTGTTCGTCGGATCGCGGCGCTCCGGGGCCGTCCAACATGGATCCGATTCCCCCGATGATGCCGGCCGAAGGACCACCGCCGGCGCCGGAAGGCCCGGCGGTTCCGCGCATCGAGGTGCGGCTCGCGGCGGCGGATGCGACGCTGGTGCGCGGGCGGCTGGCCACGGCGCGGCGCGCGCGGGGCTACACCATCACCGTCGACCAGCCGGCGCAGCTGGTGGCGGAAAAGCGCCTGCCCCCCGAGGAGGCGCTGAAGCGCACCAATGGTGCCTCGTCCAACGCCGCCTTCCGCCTGGACTATATCTTCAACAGCTCCGGCGGCGGGGTCACGGTGTCGCTGGAGGCCTCCATCGTCGCCAATCCCGGCACCCCGGGCGAGGTGGTGCGGGCCATCGCCATGCCGGGACCGGACGCCGAGGCGCTCAAGAAAGAGATCACCGACGCAACCTGACGACGGGTGCGGCTCCGGCGTCAGCGCCGGGGCGTGCCTGCGAATCGCTCCACCAGCACCACTGTGGCCAGCGCGGCGATGGACTTCACCACCGCACCGGGCACGAACGGCAGGAAGGCCTTTTCGAAGGCGACGACATAGCCGCTGCGGGTGGCAATCCAGCCGGCGCCCATCACCATCAGCACCAGGTGGCCCAGCGCCAGCACGCCGAACAGCGGCAACGGGCGCAGGCGCGCCCAATATTGCTGCAGCCCCCCGACCCCGAGCGCGACCACCACGAAGCCGGCGAGAAAGCCCGCCGATGCCCCGGTGAGCACGCTGAAGCCGCGGGCGCCATTGGCGAATACCGGCAGGCCGGCAAGCCCCAGCGCGATGTAGGCGGTGATGACCAGGGCGCCGAGCCGCCAGCCGAGCAGGGCCGCGAGGGTCAGCAGCACATAGCTCTGGAGCGTCACCGGCACCGGCTGCACCGGAAGGGAGATCTGCGCGCTCCAGGCCAGCAGCGCAACCGAGATCACCACCAGGGCCACGGCCCATGGCGGGGAGGCTTCGGCAAGGCGCTGGAAGGCGGGGCGGAAGGGCGGCACGGGCATCTGGCTCCTGGCGCGAGTCGGGGCGCCGATCCTGGCATGGGATCCGGCCCGCTGTCGCCTCGGCTCGACGGCCGGCGGCGATGGGCTTAAGGGAGGGGGCCTCCGCCGCGGGCGGCCCTTACACGCCCGCTCCGCGCCTTTTGGACATTCGTGATTGATCATGCTCGTCGACAGCCATTGCCACCTGGATTTTCCCGACTTCGCCGCCGAGCTGCCCGAGGTGGTGGCTCGGGCGCGGGCCGCAGGGGTCGGTCATCTGGTCACCATTTCCACCCGGGTGCGACGGTTCGAGACCATCCGCGCCATCGCCGAGCGGTTCGACGCGGTGAGTTGCTCGGTGGGCACCCATCCCCAATATGCCGCCGAGGAGCTTGACGTGACCGTCGCCGAGCTGGTGGCGCTGGCCGCGCATCCCAAGGTGGTGGCCATCGGCGAGGCCGGCCTCGACCACCATTATGCCGACTGGCCGCGGGAGGCCCAGGCGCGGAGCTTCCGCACCCAGATCGCGGCAGCCCGGGAAACCGGCCTGCCGCTGGTCATCCATGCCCGCGAGGCCGATGACGACGTGGCGGCCATCCTCGAGGACGAGACGGCCAAGGGGGCCTTTCCGTTCCTGCTGCACTGCTTCACCGCCGGGCCGGATCTGGCGCGGCGGGCGCTCGCCCTCGGTGGCTACATTTCGTTCTCCGGCGTCATCACCTTCAAGAAGACCGAGGCGCTGCGGGCCATCGCCGCCGAGGTTCCCGAGGACCGGCTGCTGGTGGAGACGGACTCGCCCTATCTGGCGCCGGTGCCCCATCGGGGGCATCGTAACGAGCCGTCCTTCGTGGCGGAAACCGCGAAGGTGCTGGCGGCGGCGCGCGGCGTCGACGCCGAGCAGATGGCGCAGGCCACCACCCGCAATTTCACCCGGCTGTTCAGCAAGGCCAGGATCTGAACGGGTTCCGGCGGCGGGCCGGCGCGGGGGTGTGATCGAGGACAGGCGGAAAGCCGGCCGCGGCACCGCGGCCGGAACGACAGACGAACGGGGGAGGCGGCCATGAACCACGACCACTACGCCGACAGCTATATCCGCGGCATCCTGGAAGAGGTGCGCACCATCGCCATCGTTGGCGCCAGCGCCAATAGCGCGCGGCCGTCCTATTTCGTGATGAAGTACCTGTCGGAGCGCGGTTATCGCGTGTTTCCCGTCAATCCGGGACAGGCCGGCAAGGAAGTGGCCGGTCTCACCTTCGTGGCCCGCCTCGCCGACGTGCCGGAGCCCATCGACATGGTGGACGTGTTCCGCGCCCCGGAGCACCTGCCGGCGGTGTGGGCGGAGGTGGCTGCCCTCGCGCCGCTGCCCAAGGTGCTGTGGATGCAGCTCGGCGTGCGCAACGACGCGGTGGCGGCCCAGGCCGAGGCGGCGGGCCTCAGGGTGGTCATGAATCGTTGCCCGAAGATCGAGTATGGACGGCTGTCCGGGGAGATCGGCTGGACCGGCGTGAACTCGCGCACCCTGTCGTCGCGCCGGCCCAAGCGGCTGGGGGAGGGGGTGCAGCGCCTCTCCATTGTCTCTCGCAAGCCGCCGGGACCGGCCTCGCAATCCTGAGGCGGGTCCCGAAAATCAGTTTCACTGACTAAATCGATCAGATTATAAGTCTAATCGCGGCCGGTTCGGGCCGACACCATGGGAGAGAGCCCAGATGACCGACGAGACCAGCCCCCAGCCGGCCGTGCACGAGCCGGGATTCGCGACGCTGGCGATCCATGCCGGCGCCCAGCCCGATCCGACCACGGGCGCCCGCGCCACGCCCATCTACCAGACCACCTCCTTCGTGTTCGACGATGTGGACCATGCCGCCGCCTTGTTCGGCCTGCAGACCTTCGGCAACATCTATTCGCGCATCGGCAACCCCACCAATGCGGTGCTGGAGGAGCGGGTGGCGGCGCTGGAGGGCGGCACGGCCGCGCTGGCGGTGGCCTCGGGCCACGCCGCCCAGCACCTGGTGTTCCACACCCTGCTGACCCCGGGCGACGAATTCATTGCCTCGCGCAAGCTCTATGGCGGCTCCATCAACCAGTTCAGCCACGCCTTCAAGAGCTTCGGCTGGACCGTGAAATGGGCGGACCCGGACGACGTTTTGACCTTCGAGGCGGCGCTGAGCGACAAGACCAAGGCGATCTTCGTGGAGAGCATCGCCAATCCCGGCGGCGTGGTGACGGACATCGCCGCCATCTCGGCCATTGCCAAGAAGGCCGGCGTGCCGCTGATCGTCGACAACACGCTGGCCACGCCCTACCTGTGGCAGCCCATCAAGCACGGTGCCGACATCGTCGTGCATTCGGCCACCAAGTTCCTGGGCGGCCACGGCAACTCCATCGGCGGCGTGATCGTGGACGCGGGCACTTTCGACTGGTCCGCTTCCGGCCGCTACCCGTTCCTGACCGAGCCGCGCCCGGAATATCAGGGGCTGGTGCTGCACGAGACCTTCGGCAACTTCGCCTTCGCCATCGCCACCCGGGTGCTGGGCCTGCGCGATCTCGGCCCGGCGCTCTCGCCCTTCAACGCCTTCCTGATTCTCACCGGCATCGAAACCCTGGGCCTGCGCCTGCAGCGCCACAGCGACAATGCGCTGGAGGTGGCAAAGTACCTGGCCGCCCATCCCAAGGTGGAGTGGGTGAGCTATCCGGGCCTGGAGAACGACCGTTATCACGCCCTGGCGCAGCACTACCTGCCCAAGGGCGCGGGCGCCGTGTTCACCTTCGGCCTGAAGGGGGGCTATGAGGCCGGCGTGCAGCTCGTCTCCAACGTGGAGCTGTTCTCGCACCTCGCCAATATCGGCGACACCCGCTCGCTCATCATCCATCCGGCCTCCACCACCCATCGCCAACTGAGCGACGAGGCCAAGGTGATCGCCGGCGCGGGGCCGGAAGTGGTGCGCCTGTCGGTGGGCATCGAGGATGTGGCCGACATCATCGCCGACCTCGATCAGGCCCTCGCCAAGCTCTGACGTCTGCCGCCCGAACGCGAGGTGACGTCGCACCGAAGCTGAAGGGGCCGGCCTCCATGGGGCCGGCCCCTTCCTTTTGTCCTGCCCGGCCGATAGCCGGCCTGCTCACTGCAGGCGGGCGGGAGCCGCCTCGCGGGCCCGGCGCTGCTCCTGGAGGCCGAGCGCCAGCTCGTCGAGGATGCGCAGCACCTCCCGGCTCTCCTTGTCCAAGGTCACGAGGGCGTCCATCGCCTCGTCCCGGCGATTTTCCTCGCTCAGCTTCAGCACCTGATGGGCCGCCGCGTGCACCCGCCGGTGCGGTTCGGTCAGGGCGGTGAAGGCCGGGATGGCCCGCACTTCCGGCGTGTCGATGGAATCGTACCACTGTCCCAGGCGGCAATGGTGATGGTCGGGCACCGCCTTCGATTCCCAGGTGGTGCGGTTCATCAGCACGTCCACCACCCGCTTCTTGAACAGCACGTGGTCGATCTTCGCCATCTCGCACAGCGCCTCCGGGGACTTGGCATCGAACCATTCCCGCGCCGTGCTGGTGAAGCGGTCATTGCCGTTCTGCAGGCTGGTGGCGATCCGCATCAGCAGGTGCTGATTCTCAGTGGACAGGTCCGCGCTCTGGGTGACCCGCGCGCCGATCTCCTCGCTCGCGATCTTCTGCTGCGCCAGCACGGAGGCGATCACCTCCATGCGCTCGGCCACCGTGGTGACGGCGCCGTCGATGGCGCCCACCGCCGCCGACACCTGCTCGATCGCTTGAGCGCTGGCGCCCACCGCCTCTTCCGAGCGGGCCAGGGTGTCGCCCATGCGGCTGATGACGAGCCGCATGCCCTCGACGCGCCTGCCGATCTCCTCCGCCGCCCCGCCGGTCTGGTTGGCCAAGGCCTTCACTTCCTGCGCGACGATGGCGAAGCCCTTGCCCGCCTCGCCCGCGCGCGCCGCCTCGATGGTGGCGTTCAACGCCAGAAGGTTGGTCTGCTTGGAGATGGTGTCGATCACCCGCAGCACGTCGGCGATCTGGTCGAACGCGCCCACCAGCTCCCGCGCGCGCTGGCGGGTATCGTCGGTGGATTCGGTGATGGCCACGGTGGTCTCGCGCAGGTTCGCGACGGCGCTGGTGGCATGGCTGGAAGCTGCGCTCGCCCGCTGCGCGTCGCGGAGCGTCTCGTCGCTGGAGCGCGAGATTTCCTCGACGCTGCTGACCAGCTCGGCCACCGCCGAAGCCACGCTCTGCGCACCCTCCGTGGCGCGCTGGGTGTTGCGCGACAGATAGGCGATCTCCAGGGCCACGTCGTTCACGTCGGAGACGGTGTCGGCGAGATTCTTCAGATTCGCCATGTTGCGTCCGAGCGCCTGGCTCGTCATCTGCGCCGTCACCTGCCGCACCGCGGCGGCGCACTGCACGGCGGCGGCGGCCATGGCATAGCGGTGGGCGATATCCGCCAGGGCAGCCGAGCGCCCGAGCATGAACATCTGCCGCGAGAGCCGCGCACAGGTGTGTTCCACCACGCAGTCCAGGGCCTGCAGCAGCACGTCCGCCGCCACGCCGGCGTCGAGCAGGGGCGCCACCAGCTCCTTCGCGGGGGCCTGGAACAGCTTCTGGATCATCTCTTCCACCTGCGCCACCGTGTCGGGCTCCAGGTGGGCGCGGGCACCGCCGATGTCCATCACGAGCTCCATCCGCGGCTGGTCGGAGGCGGAGGAGAGGCGGGAGGAATTCGAAACCGCTGACACGGGGGCGCTCCTGTTCTTGTGGTGTTGCCGGGCTGCTCACCCGGGGGCTGCTCCTTATCTATGCCAGTCCCGCTACTCTCAGCGCCTCCGGAGTTCTCCTATTCGTAAACGTGGATTGCCGCCGCCCCGGATCATAAAGCCCACGGGGCGGCCGACCCTAAGCCCTGACGGCATGTCTCTTTTTGCCAGTGCGTCCAGCCGGGGGCGCACAGCGCGCGGGCCGGAGCGGCGCGCTGAGCGCGCCTCACGGTCGCCGTCCGCGCAACTCTCCCGGCCACCCGCTCTGTGCGCGGACGGTGCGCGGGGACCCGCGGGGGAGAGGCGCCATGGCGGCGGCGGCGGAATCAGGCCTATGCTCCGCGCCGGCTCAGTCGCGGAGGTGTCATGCCGTCTTTCATCCATCCCGTCGTCGTGGTCTTTCTTGGCGCCGGCCTCGGCGGGGTGTTGCGCCATCTGGTGAACATCTCCCTGCCCAAGCTGCTCGGCACCGGCTTTCCGTTCGCCACCTTCCTCATCAATGTCAGCGGCTGCCTGCTGATGGGGCTCATCACCGGCTATCTCGCCTTCCGCGACGGCGAGGCCTGGAGCCAGAGCCTGCGCCTGTTCCTCACCACCGGCGTGCTGGGCGGCTACACCACCTTCTCCACCTTCTCCCTCGACTTCCTGTTCCTGATGGAGCGCGGCGACAGCGGCCTCGCCCTGCTCTACGCGGCGGGGTCGGTGGCCTTCGGCTTCATCGGGGTGTTCGCGGGTATTTCCCTGATGCGGATGCTGACCTGATCGGGCCCTCGCCGCGGGCAAGACGTGACGGCGCGCCCGCCATGCACTATTGCCTGTTGGAGAGGCGCGCCAGACAGCGCGCGAGGATGTGCGCAAGATGGCCGTGGAGCTGAGGACGGTGAGTGAGGACGAGGCAGGCATGCGCCTCGACCGGTGGTTCAAGCTGCATTATCCGGACCTGTCGTTCGGCCATCTCCAGAAGCTGGTCCGGACGGGGCAGGTGCGGGTCGAGGGCGGCCGCGTGAAGACCTCCACCCGCCTCGATCCCGGCCAGAGCGTGCGCGTGCCGCCGCTGGGCGAGGGCGAGGCGGCGGCCGTGGCGCCGGGGCCCGACGGGGCGCCCCAGCCCAGGCCCCGCGCCGCTCCGGGTGACGCGGCCGCGCGGCCGGCGTCGCGCGCCGCCGCCAAGGGCGGCGACGACCTCGCCTTCCTGCGCTCCCTGATCCTCTATGAGGACAAGGACGTGATGGTGCTGAACAAGCCGTTCGGGCTCGCGGTGCAGGGCGGCTCGGGCACCTATCGCCATGTCGACGGCCTGCTGGACACCATGCGTGACAAGGATGGCCAGCGCCCGCGGCTGGTGCATCGCATCGACAAGGACACCTGCGGCTGCCTGCTGGTGGCGAAGACGCGGCTCGCCGCCTCGGTGCTGGCCAAGAGCTTCCGCTCGCGCGAGGCGCGCAAGGTCTATTGGGCGCTGGTGCCCGGTGTGCCCAAGCCGCGCCAGGGGCGTATCTCCACCTATCTCGCCCGGGACGAGGAGGAGGAGAAGATGCGCGTCGCCCGCCACGGCGAGGACGAGGCGAGCCACGCCATCACCTATTATGCGGTGGTGGACCAGGCGGCGCAGAAGATGAGCTGGCTGTCGCTGAAGCCGGTCACCGGCCGCACCCACCAGCTGCGGGCCCATCTCGCCCATATCGGCCACCCCATCGTCGGCGACCCCAAGTATTTCAACATCGAGAACTGGGAGTTGCCGGGCGGGTTGCAGAACAAGCTGCACCTGCTGGCGCGTCGCCTGGTCATTCCCCATCCGCGCGGCCAGGGTGTCATCGATGTGTCCGCGCCGCTGCCGCCCCACATGGCGCAGTCGTTCGCCGTGCTCGGCTTCGATGCCAGCCAGTATGATCCGATCCTGGACGCTCCGGAGGGATGATGCGCCGCCTGCTCCTGTCCCCGATCCTGCTTCTGGCTCTCGTGCTGGTGCCGGCCGCGGCGCGGGCGCAGGGGCTGAATATTCTCGAGCTCTATCGTGAGTTGCAGGTGGCGCAGCCCAACGGCTTCCCCACCTATGAGATCAAGCCCTCGCCGCGCGGTCCCGCCGCGTCCGGCGGTCTGCTCTACGGCGAGCGGGCGCGGGTGGCGCTGATCCTCGACGTGCCGCGCTTCTACCTGCGGATCACCGATCAGGGCGACGCCGAGTCCGCCCAGGGCATGGTCACTGAGGTGGCGGCGTGGATCGATGCCGACGGGGCGCCGCTGGTCGGCCTCAGCGAGTGGGGGGTGAGGGATGGCCGGCCGTTCGCCGGGCGCCTGCGCTTCTATTCCCGCGCATCCGGGCGCTGGAATCTGGTCACCGCCAAGGTCTGGCCGAAGGATCTGGACCAGGCCGTGTGCGGGGCCGAGCCGAGGGAGGTGGCGGAGGACACCGCCGCCTGGGAGGGGCTTGGCCAGGTGGTGGCGCTGCTGCCGCGCCGGGGCACCGACATCCAGGCCTGGTGCGTGGGATCAAGCCCGGTGGCCGGAACCGGGGCGGCGGTGGTGTGGGACGGCGGCGCGGGCCGCTTCGCGCGCGGTTCTGCCTTGACCGGGCCGCCGCCATGGGACCGCCGGCGCCGGGGCGGCTGAGGGCCTCCCGCGCGTCGCGGCGTTCGATGATTCGCATGTTGCGGCGCAGAACAGTCGGCCCGCGAGAGCGCCTTTTTCCGAGTATTCCCCCCCAGCCCGTGTGTGAGGGGCGCGGTGATGCGGATTTGACCGCGCCTCTACTTGAAGTGCGCGGTGGTTCGCCTATGGTGCCGGCTCAATGGACCGCCGTTCCGGCAAATGCGGGTGGTCCGCGATAATCAGTCGCCCGAGGGACGCAGACCCATGACCCCCCTGCTCGCGTTCGCCCGCGGCATCGATGCTGTCAATGCGCGGATCGGCAAGCTCGCCTCCTGGCTCATCGTCGCCGCCATTCTCGTCTCGGCGCTCAATGCCGTGGTGCGCAAGCTGTTCGACATCAGCTCCAATTCCTGGCTCGAACTGCAATGGGTGCTGTTCGCGGCGGTATTCCTGCTGTGCGCCTCCTGGACGTTGCTCGACAACGAGCATATCCGCATCGATATTGTGAATTCGCATCTCCGCAAGCGGGTGCGCGACGGCATCGACATCTTCGGCCATGTATTCTTCCTGCTGCCGTTCTCGCTCGTGCTGCTGTGGACCTCGGTGCCGTTCTTCCTCAACTCCTACGGCATCGACGAACAGTCGCTGAACGCCGGAGGCCTTCCGCAGTGGCCAGCCAAGGCGCTGGTGCCGCTGGGTTTCTTCTTCCTGACTCTGCAGGCCGTTTCGGAGCTCATCAAGCGCGTCGCCATCTTCACCGGGCGGATGAAGGACCCCAACGAGGGGAGCGGCGGTAGCCACGCGGCCCTGGCGGCGGAGGCCGAGCGCCTCCTGGACCTGGCGCCTGGCGCGCCGGACGCCCCCGCCCAGTCGTCCGCCCCGGCCCCGACCAAGCATTGAGGAGCCGGCCATGATTCCTGCCCCGTTCGCGGCGCTGCGCCGTCTCCGCCCGGCGCACGCCGCCCTCGTCTGTCTCGCCGCCTTTGCCCTGGTCGCCTTCCTGCCGGACACCGCGTTCGCCTCCGAGCCGGGCTTTCGCGGCTGGTTCATCCACAACATGGCGCCCATCATGTTCGTGGCGCTGGTGGTGTTCCTGCTGCTGGGCTATCCGGTGGCCTTCTCGCTGGCGGCCAACGGCCTGGTATTCGGCCTCATCGGCATCTGGCTGGGCCTGTTCCGTCCCGATTTCCTCCAGGCGCTGCCTGAGCGCGTCTATGGCACCATGAACAACGAGGTTCTCCTCGCGGTGCCGTTCTTCACCTTCATGGGCCTGATCCTGGAACGCTCCGGCATGGCGGAAGACCTGCTGGACACCATCGGGCAGGTGTTCGGCTCCATCCGCGGCGGCCTCGCCTATGCGGTGATCTTCGTCGGCGCGCTGCTGGCGGCCACCACCGGCGTGGTGGCGGCGTCGGTGATCTCCATGGGCCTCATCTCGCTGCCGATCATGCTGCGCTATGGGTATGACCGGCGCGTGGCCTCCGGCGTCATCGCCGCCTCGGGCACGCTGGCGCAGATCATTCCGCCCTCGCTCGTGCTCATCGTCATGGCCGACCAGCTGAACCGCTCGGTGGGTGACATGTACGAAGGGGCGTTCATTCCCGGCCTGACGCTGGCCGCCCTCTACGCCGCTTATATCTTTATCGTCTCCTGGCTGTTCCCGCAGGCGGCCCCGGGCTTGCCGCTGGAGGCGCAGACCCTGCGCGAGCCGGGCGAGAAGCCCGGTTTCGCCCGCGTGCTCGGCGCCCTCACGGCGGCCGGCTTCGCGGTGCTGGTGGCCACCGGTAGCCTGCCTCACCTGACGGCGGCCCTGCTGCCGACCCTCGTCAACACCGTCGCCTGGGGCGTCGCGGCCTTCGTGGTGCTCTATTTCATCCTGGCCGGCACGGCGCGCCTGCTGACGCCCTCGCTCTACATCACCCTGGTGCTGGCGATCGGCCTCGCCATTGCCCTGATGACCGAGAGCGGCGTCAAGTTCGGCTCCGACTACGTGGTGCTCGCCATGTCGGCGACGGTGGCGCTGGCCTTCGTCATCGCCGTGCTGAACCGCCTGTTCCACCTGCGGCTGCTGTCGAAGCTGGCGGAGCAGGTGGTGTTCGTGATGGTGCCGCCGCTGGCGCTCATCTTCCTCGTGCTCGGCACCATCTTCATCGGCGTCGCCACGCCGACCGAGGGCGGCGCGATGGGCTCGGTGGGCGCGCTCGCCCTCGCGGCCGCCCGCGGGCGGCTCAAGTTCGACCTGATGCGGCAGGCCACCTATTCCACCGCCAAGCTGTCGGCGTTCGTGCTGTTCATCCTGCTCGGCGCCCGCGTGTTCTCACTCACCTTCTACGGGGTGGACGGTCACAAGTGGGTCGAGGAGCTGCTGGTGTCGCTGCCCGGAGGGCAGGCCGGCTTCCTGATCGCGGTGAACGCGCTGGTGTTCGTGCTGGCCTTCTTCCTCGATTATTTCGAGCTCGCCTTCATCATCATTCCACTGCTGGGCCCGGCGGCCGACAAGCTCGGCATCGACCTGATCTGGTTCGGCGTGATGCTGGCGGTGAACATGCAGACCTCCTTCATGCATCCGCCCTTCGGCTTCGCCCTGTTCTTCCTGCGCTCGGTGGCGGCGAAGGTGCCTTATGTGGACCGCGTGACCGGCAAGCTGACCGAGCCGGTCACCACCGGCCAGATCTATTGGGGCGCCGTGCCGTTCGTGCTGATCCAGCTGCTGATGGTGGCGCTTATCATCCTGTTCCCGCAGATGGTGACCCACTACAAGTCGGGCGCCGTGCAGCTCGACCAGGGGCAGGTGCAGCAGCAATTCGACAGCCTTTCGCCGGGCCTGGACGCCCCGCCGCCGCCACCGCTCGATTTCGGCAATTCCAACTAGGGCAGTAGGAGTCGCCGGATTGCTCTGCTAGAGCTGCTTCTTCCGTCCCGACACGCGGGCGGGGCGGAAGAAGCGGGCCCTCCTGGTCCCTTTCGGAAATGATGGTCCGTCTCGGTCGCAACGGCCGCAACGGCCGGAGGAGCGGGAGAGGCAGGTCCGACCGATGGTCCGGTCGGCGGCCGGCGGAGGCGTTAAGGCATGACTACAAAGCACGACTTCTGTCCCGGCTGCGGCGCGCAGGTTTATCCGGAAGAGGAGCAGTGCCCGTTCTGCGGTCGCTCCCTGCGCACGCGTTTCATGCTGCCGGTGGTGGTGGGCTTGTCTGGTACCGCGGTGGCGCTGGTTTCGGGCGCCCTCGTGTGGTGGGTGCTGTCGGCGCCAGCGACGCCGGTCGCCCCGCCGGTTTCCGGAGCGCCACAGGCTGCGGCATCACCCGAGGTCCCGCCCGCACCCAGTGTGGCGGCGCGCGTCGAGCCTCCGCAGCCGGCGGTGCCGGCGGAGGCTCCACCCCCCGCTGCGGTGGTGTCGCCGCCCCCCGCTGCCCCCGCTGAGCCGCCGCGCGCGGTGGCGGTGCCAGCGCCGGTCGAGCCGTCGGCACCGCCAGCGGCCCCACCTTCCGCGCCATCCTCGTTCGCGCCGCCGCCCGCCCACGCGGGGCTGGAGGCTCCGGCCGGCGGAACGCAGGCGCCGCCCGCCCATGACGCGGCGTCGGCGGGTGATGCCGAATCCCGCCGCGCGTTCGCCAAGAGCAAGCAGGACAGCTTCGCCCAGAACGGTCTCGACCTGCAGGTGACCACCTCGGGGCCGCAGGACACGGTCCTGGTCATCAAGTTCAATTTCTCGGCCAAGACCGCGGCCGAGCTGATCGTCGCCGGCCCGTTCCCGAAGCAGTGCGAGCAGCGCGGCTTCAAGGAGATCTTGTTTCAGGACCCCTCCGGCGCCACATGGGTCTACACCATCGCCACTCAGCAGATGAGCGTGAGATGACGACAGCCGAAGGCCCCCCGTTCGTAACCGATGCCGCCGCGATCCTGGTCCTGTTCGATTGTGACGGCACCTTGGTGGACAGCCAGCACCTGATCGTCGCCGCCATGCGGGACGCCCATGCGGAACTTGGGCTGCCTCAGCCGGATCGCGGGCGGGTGCTCTCGGTGGTCGGCCTGTCGCTGCCGGAGGCGTTCACCGTGCTGGCGGCGGGTGACGCGGCCTACCCGGTGGCCGGCATGGTGGAGGCCTATCGCCGGGCCTTCATGCGCCTGCGCGACGCGCATCCGCCGGAGCCCATGTTTCCCGGGGCGCGGGAGGTGCTGGCGGCGCTGCGCGCGCGGGACGACGTGGTGCTCGGCATGGTCACCGGCAAGGCCCGGCGCGGTGTGGCGCGGGTGCTTGAGGCCCATGACATGGAGGGCTGGTTCGCCACCATCCAGACCGCCGACGACGCGCCGTCCAAGCCGCATCCGGCCATGGTGCAGCAGGCCATGATGGAAACCGGCATCGGCCCCGCCCGCACCGTGGTGGTGGGCGACACGTCGTTTGACATGGCGATGGCGCGGGCCGCCGGCGCCGGTGCCCTGGGTGTGGACTGGGGGTATCACTCCGCCGGCGAGCTCTGGCACGCCGGGGCCCAGCAGGTGGTGGCGCGGTTCGAGGAGGTACCGGCCGCCGTGGCCGGCCTGCTCGCCGATGCCCGGACCTTGAGCTGAACGCGGGAACAGGCCATGCGCGATTTTCTCAGTGACTTCGATGCCGGCGGTTCCGAGCCGGAAGCCAATCCTCTGGCGCGGGCGCAGGCCTCGCAGCGCCCGCCGCGGGCCAAGCGCTTCTACAAGGAGGCGAGCGTCGGCGCCGACGGGGAGGGGTTCACCGTGCTGCTCGACGCGCGCCCGGTGCGAACGCCGGCGCGGGCGCTGCTGCGGGTGCCCACCCGCGCCCTGGCCGAGGCTCTGGCGGCGGAGTGGGCGGCCCAGGGCACGGACATCGATCCGCTCTCCATGCCCCTGACGCGCCTGGTGAACGTGGCGCTCGACCGGGTCGCGCCAGAGGCCGGGGCGGTCCGCGACGAAGTGCTGGGCTATGCCGGCACCGATATGCTGTTCTACCGCGCCGAGGGGCCGACGCGGCTGGTGGAGCGTCAGGCGTTGCATTGGGACCCGGTCCTGGCATGGGCGCGGGAGGCCCACGGGGCGGCGTTCTATCTGTCCGAGGGCGTGTGCCATGTGGCGCAGCCACAGGACGCCCTCGCGCGCATCCGCGCATTGCTGCCGGAGGCGCCGCTGCCGCTGGCGGCGGTGCATGTCCTCACCACCCTCACCGGCTCGGCGCTGCTGGCGCTGGCGGTGGCCGAGGGGGTGGTCGATGCCGACAGCGCCTGGCTGGCGGCCCATGTGGACGAGGACTGGAATCGCGAGCAATGGGGCGAGGACGAGATCGCCACCGCCCGCCGCGAGGCGCGCCGGCAGGAGTTTGACGCCGCGGTGACGCTGCTGCGCGTCGGCTGAGGGCGGCCGGGGTCCCAGGATGGGTCGCGTTGGCCCGCGCGTCGCCCGCGTTCGAGCGCACGGGGCCTTAGACCTCAAGATGTGAGAGAGCAGGGGGCGGAGCCTGCCGTCGCGCCTGCCTATGGAGAGACATCCTTCACGGGCTCCATGACCACATATGTGGAGGTGGAGGCCACGTGGGGAAGGCTCGAAATCTTCTCTCCCAGCACCTGCCGGTAACGCCGGATGTCGCGCGTGCGCACCTTCAGCAAGTAATCGAACGGTCCCGCGATCATGTGGCACGCCTCCACCTCGTGGATGGCGCGCACCGCCGTGTTGAAGGCCAGGAGCGCGGCTTCCGTGGTGTCCGAGAGCTTCACCTCGGTGAAGGCGATGTGGTCGAGCCCGAGCCGGGCCGGATCGACCAGCGCCCGAAATCCCCGGATATAGCCTTCTTCCATCAGCCGTTTCAGGCGCATCTGGCACGGGGTGCGCGACAGGCCGACGCGCGCGGCGAGATCGGTGACGGACATGCGCCCATCGTCGGCAAGGGCGTCCAGGATGCGCCGGTCAAAGCTGTCAATCTGGCTGTTCATGCGGCTTTCGGTCATCATCTTGCTCGGCTTGATCCATAGTTTCAGACAGAATGCGCGGGTCGGCCCCGGTTTAAAAGTCGGTTTGCGGCGACACCTGCTGCTAGCATTCCGCACATGAAACGGCCGGCCGCCGTCGGTCCGGCCCGCTTAGGCATCGGGTCCGTGCACATGATCTGCGATCCCTCTCCCTCGGCGCCGGATGAGACGCCGCCTGCGCCCTTCGCGGGCTTTGCCGGCGTCCTGCCGTCGCGCGCGCCGCTGCGCCGCGCCATCGCCGACGCCGGCCGCCGGCCGGAGCCGGACTGCCTGGCGCCGCTGCTTCAGGCCGCCACGCTGCCGGATCGGCTCAGGGCCGAGAGCGCGGCCACCGCCCGTCGGCTGGTCGAGACGCTGCGGGCGAAGCCGCACGGAGCGCTGGTGGCGGAGCTGGTTCAGGAATTCTCCCTGTCCAGCCGGGAGGGGATGGCGCTGTTGTCCCTCGCGGAGGCGCTGCCGCGCATTCCGGACACGGCCACCCGCGATGCCCTGATCCGCGACAAGATCGGTCCGGGCGACTGGGCGTCCCATATCCGCGGGCGTGCCGGGCGCCCACTGCTCCTTCATGCCGCGGTCTGGGGGCTGGCGGCTCTGGGGCGGCTGAGCGCGGCGCAGGAGTCACGCGGTGTGGCGGCGGCCGTGCCGGCGCTGGTGGCGCGATGCGGCGCCCCGCTGACGCGGAGAATCGTCGAGCGGGCGGTGGGGCGGATGGGTGCGCAATTCGTGATGGGCGAGACCATCGCCGAAGCCCTCGACCGCGCGCGCGACCGGGAGGCGCAGGGCTTCCTCTATTCCTATGACATGCTGGGCGAAGCCGCGCTGACCGCCGCTGATGCGGCGCGCTATGCCGCCGATTACGAAGGCGCCGTGCACGCCATCGGCAAGGTGGCGGCGGGGCGCGGCATCCATGCCGGGCCTGGCCTGTCGGTCAAGCTGTCGGCGCTGCATCCGCGCTACGGCCGGGCCCAGGCCGAGCGGGTGGGCCGCGAGCTGCTGCCCCGCCTCACGGCCCTGGCGCTGCTGGCGAAGAGCTACGGCATCGGCCTCACCATCGATGCCGAGGAGCAGGACCGTCTCGACCTGCTGGAGGCGCTGTGCGCCGACCCCGCGCTGGCCGGCTGGCACGGTCTGGGCTTCGTGGTTCAGGCCTATGGGCGGCGCTGCGCGGCGGTGCTCGACTGGCTCATCGATCTCGCCCGGCGTAGCCGGCGGCGGATCATGGTGCGGCTGGTGAAGGGCGCCTATTGGGATGGGGAAATCAAGCGCGCCCAGGTGGAGGGTCTCGCGGATTTTCCGGTCTTCACGCGCAAGGCCCATGCGGATGTGTCCTACATCGCCGGTGCCCGCAAGCTGCTCGCGGCGCGCGATGCCGTGTTTCCTCAGTTCGCCACCCACAACGCGCAGACGCTGGCCACGATCCACCATCTGGCCGGACCGGAATTCTCCCTGGGGTCGTACGAGTTCCAGTGCCTGCATGGCATGGGCGAGAGCCTCTATGAGGAGGTGGTGGGCCGGGCGCGGCTGGGCCGACCCTGCCGAATCTATGCGCCGGTGGGCGGTCATGGGACCTTGCTCGCCTATCTGGTGCGCCGGCTGCTGGAAAATGGGGCCAACGCATCCTTCGTGCACCGCCTGGCGGACCCCGCGGTGCCCGTCGACGAGCTGGTCGCCGACCCGGTGGCGCAGGCGCGCCGGCTGCCGGGGCCCGGCCTGCCGCATCCGGCCATCGCGGCGCCGGTGGACCTGTTCGCGGACCGGCGCAATTCAGCCGGGCTCGACCTGTCGAGCGACGATGTGCTTCAGGCGCTTGCGCAGGCCTTCCGCGACAGCGCCGGCCGCGCGTGGAGTGCGGGCCCGCCCGAGGGGGTGGCGGCGCAGGCGACGAGGGTGGTGCGCAATCCCGGCGACGCGCGCGACGAGGTCGGAACGGTTTCCCCCTGCCGGGCCGATGCGGTGGGCGTCGCGGCCGAGCGGGCGGCGGCTGCGGCCGTCGACTGGGCGCGGGCTCCGGCGGCGCGGCGGGTGGCGCCCCTTCTCGCCGTGGCGGATGAGATGCAGGCGCGCATGGGCGAGTTGATGGGCCTGGTGATGCGCGAGGCCGGCCGGTCGGCCGCCAATGCGATGGCAGAGGTGCGCGAGGCCATCGACTTCCTGCGCTATTACGCCGGCGCGGCCCAGACCCTGGAGCCCGAACGCGGTGGCCTTGGCGTGGTGGCGTGCATCAGCCCGTGGAATTTTCCGCTGGCCATCTTCACCGGCCAGGTGGCGGCGGCGCTCGCCGCCGGCAATGCGGTGCTGGCGAAGCCGGCAGAGGAGACGTCCCTGATCGCTGCCGAGGTGGTGCGCCTGCTCCATGGAGCAGGCATTCCTGCCGACGTGCTGCAGCTCATTCCGGGCGACGGCGCGGTGGGCGCGGCGCTGGTCGCGGCGCCACAGGTGGCGGGCGTCCTGTTCACCGGTTCCACGCCGGTGGCACGCCACATCCAGCGCCAGCTCGCCGGGCGGCTTTCGGCAGACGGGCAGCCTGTTCCGCTGATCGCCGAAACGGGGGGAGTGAATGCCATGGTGGTGGACAGCTCGGCGCTGGCAGAGCAGGTGGTGGCCGACGTGATCGCCTCGGCGTTCGACAGCGCCGGCCAGCGCTGTTCGGCTCTGCGTGTGCTCTGCGTGCAGGACGAGGTGGCGGACGGCATCCTGGCGCTGCTGCGCGGGGCCATGGAGCAACTGAGCGTTGGCCCCATCGATCGGCTGTCCACCGATGTCGGGCCGGTCATCACCGCCGAGGCCCGGACGGCGATCGAGGCGCATGTGGCGGAGATGGCCCGGCGGGGTCACCCCGTGTTCCAGGTGCCCTTGCCGCCGCAGACCGTGCACGGCACTTTTGTTGCGCCGACCCTGATCGAGATCGGCGCATGGGCGGACGTGGGGCGGGAAGTGTTCGGGCCGGTCCTGCATGTGCTGCGGTATCGGCGCCAGGACCTGGGGGCGCTGCTCGATGCGGTCAACGCCAGCGGCTACGGACTGACTTTCGGCCTTCACACCCGGCTCGATGCCACTGTCGCGGCGGTGACGGGGCGGGTGAGGGCTGGCAATATCTATGTGAACCGCAACATCATCGGCGCCGTGGTGGGAGTGCAGCCGTTCGGCGGATGCGGGTTGTCCGGCACTGGCCCCAAGGCCGGCGGGCCACTGTATCTTCAGCGCCTGGTGCGGGGCCACCCGCGCCTGCCCGCCGCCGCGGACGCAGTGCCGGATGCCGGAGCCCGCGCTTTCGCCGCGTGGTTGGAGGCGCGGGGTTTCGCGCCCCTCGCCAGCCGCATCCGGAGCTGGGCCGCGGTGCCGCTGGGCGTTCAGCGCGAACTGCCCGGCCCGGCGGGGGAAAGCAACCGCTACGCGCTCGTGCCGCGCGGCACGGTGCTGGTCTCGGCGCAAACGGTGTCCGGCCTGCTGATGCTGATCGCCGCCGCGCTCGTCACCGGCAACCGCGTGGTCGCCGAGACCGGGCCGGCGCCGTTCGCTGCAGCGCTCAAAGGCCTGCCCAAGGCAGTGGCGGCGCGGGTGAAACCGGTGGCCGACGGCACCTTGGCCGGGCCGCTCGACGTGGCTCTGGTGGAAGGGGAGGGCGCGACTGCTGCGGCGGTCGCCATGCGTCTGGCCGCACGTGACGGTGCCATCGTCCCGCTCCATGCCGTACCGTGCCGGGAGGGGGGTGCGCCAGCGGAGACCGACATCCCGCTGGTCTGGCTCCTGCGGGAGGTCTCGCTATCCGTCAACATCTCAGCCGCCGGCGGCAATGCCAGCCTGCTGGCCGCTGTGTAGGGCCGCCGCCGCTCTCCAGGCTCCGGCACGCCGGTGCACGCCGAGATAGATAACACCCAGCGCGCCGCTTCTGAACTTGCGGCGCTGTCCTGTCGTCATCTTATGGCGGTCCGGCCGGTGGAGCCGGCCGGACGGAAAGCCGGCCTCAGGCCGCGCGCGGGAAGGGCGGCTTTTCCTGCGACGCCTCGCTATTCCCCACCGGAGCGAGCAACTTGCCCTGAACCAGCTCGGCGAGCTCAAGAAGCTCCGTGTTCCACGCCAGGGCCGATTGCTGAAGGTAAGCGGTCTGCCGGGGAATCGCGGTGGCGGGGTTAGGGTCGCGCGCCAGCTCGGCGAGCAGCTGAACCTGTTCCTGGGCCTGGCGCGCCAGGAAGCGCTGAAGGTGAGAGGCCACGGCAACCGGGCACTCGAAGAACGTATTCTTCCACGCGGCAGCCGGCCAAGCGGTGGGCGGGGCGCCGACGCTCCAGGCGCGGGTCAGGCCTTGGAAAATGGCGGAATCGTTCATGGCATCTCTCCTTATCTTTGTATCCACCCCTCCGCCTCCCGTTCTTCGGACGGGTAGGCAGATATCAACCATTACGGACTTACAACGCTGGCGCGTTGCGACAGGTCAAGGTGGATCCCGAATTTTTTGATTTTCCACAGTTGTGAACGGTTCAATCTGACCCCTGGGCACCATTTTGCCGGCGCCGATCACCACCGGCGGGCGCTGCAACGCCGGGCTCCCGCAGATGGGGCGAGGCCGGCGCGTCGACGCGCGGAAACGCGGCCGGGTTTGCGCCAACCGGTATCGCCTTCATGGCAAAACGCTCTACAACGAGGCTCAACGCATAAGAATCGTGCCTCATGCGTATCGGGAGAAAACAATGACCCAGCTTCCGCACGGCCTGCACAAGATCCGCATGGAACTCGCCCGCGAAAAGGGGTTTCCGGAAGGGTCCCGCGCGTTCGGCTACACCTTCGTCGCCCCGCTGGCGAGCAATGGCAAGATCGATCCCGAGCTCTGGTCCAAGCATCGCGATCAGTGCCGGGTGGTGAAGTTCCGGCCCGGCGAGCCGGATGAGGTGGGTCATCTCGTGCGCCGTCCCGGCGGCAGCTGGGCGTTTCGCTATGACATCTCCGGCGACGATGACGACGAGGCGGGCTATCGCTTCGGCGACGAAAAGTTCGAGGTGGGCGAGTATATTTCCGTGCGTGAAGACGAAGACATGCACACCTTTCGGGTGGTGTCCGTCGAGACCGCCTGACCAGTGGGGGCCGCCATCCGGAGTTTGAGCCCCGGCCCCGGTCGATGACCGGGGCCGGGGGGTGTCATCAGTAGCTCTTGTATTCGGAGGTTCCCTTCGACAGGGCGAATTCCTCCTCCGGCGAGAGCACCAGCTTGTGCCGGCCGAACGCCGCGAAATAGGCGATGCCGACGGCGAACCAGATGGCGACCCCGATCACGCCCGAACGATAGATCGGGTCGGAGAGCTGGTAATAAATGGTGACGAGGGCGATGACGATGGTGGCCACCGCCCCTGGCACGCCGAACGGGCTCTTATAGGGCCGCTCGATGTGGGCCATGTTCTTCCGCATCAGGATGAACGAGAGGGCCTGCATCACGTAGGACAGCATGGCGCCGAACACCGCCATGTTCAGCAGGGTGCCGCCGATGGCCGCCGCGCCCGCATCCGCCCCGAGCGCGAACCAGATCACCAGCATGATGAGCAGGCCCACCACCGCGCCGGCGATCATGGCCACGTGCGGCGTCTTGCGGCCGCCGTGGGTGATGGAGAGGCCGCGCGGAAAGTAGCCGGCCCGCGACAGCGAGTAGATCTGCCGCCCCTGGGCGTAGATGATGGTGTGGAACGAAGCGATCAGGCCGATCACCGCCACCCCCGCCAGCAGCTTGGCGAGGCCGGTGCCGTAGATGGCCTTGAAGCCGTCCAGCAGCGGTTCCAGCGAGGTGGACAGGCCGAACGCGCCGTTCGCCACCGACGAATTCAGCCACAGGATCATGAAGGCGGAGACGATCAGTGTCGCCATGCCGGCCATGATGCCCTTGGGCATGTCGGTCTTGGGGTCCACCGATTCCTCTGCCGCCAGCGGCAGCTGCTCGATGGCCAGGAACAGCCACACCGCGAACGGCAGGGCGCCGAACGCGCCGGCGAGGCCGAACGGCAGGAATGGGCCGCCGCCGTTGGGCAATTCCACCGCCGTGCCGTCCGGCCCGACGCCGATGTTCAGCGCCCAGCGCGAGAAGTCCGCCACCGGCAGGGCGCTGACCCAGAAGGCCACCAGGCAGGCGAGCGCCGCCAGCGTCACCACCAGCGTCACGCGGAAGGAGAGTTCCACCCCCACCACGTTCAGCCCGACGAAGATGATGTAGCCGAAGATCCAGTAGACTGGCTGAAATTCAGGCGGTGTGCCGAAAATGGAGCCCATATAAGAGCCGATGAAGGACACCACCACCGCCGGGGTGATGACATATTCCACGTTCTCGCACAGGCCGGTGACGAAGCCGCCCCACGGACCCATGGTGGTGCGGGCGAAGGAATAGGCGGCACCCGTGTGCGGCAGGGCAGGCGACATCTCGGCGATGGAGAAGGTGAGGCCGAGATACATGATGGCGATGATGACAGCGGCGATGAACATGCCGCCCCAGCCGCCCGAGGCAATGCCCAGATTCCAGCCGGAGAAGTGACCCGAGATCACCGCCCCGACCCCCAGGGCCCACAAGGACCAGACCCGCGCATGGCGCTTCAACGCCCGCTGCTCGAAATAGGTGACGTCCACGCTCGTGTAGGTCACGCCTGCGCTTTTGCCGTCAGTCGTCTTGACGTCAGCCATGACACCCCCATTTTGCTTGCCGGCACGCGACCGCTCCTGGTCCGAGCCTGACTTTAAGAAAGGCAAATATTATGCCTGTCCAGAAACTTACCTAAGGTCAGGCAGGGTCGCGGGGGGCGTTCCCTCGATCAGCAGCAGGTCGCTTTCGTCCTTCAGGCCCACTCCGGTGAGGCCGAGCCGCAGCGCCGTCTTGAGGTGCCACGCCAGCTTGAAGGCGGCCAGCGGGTGGCTCAGCCCTTCGGCCCGCACATTGGAGATGCAGTTGCGCTCCGCATCCGTGCGGCCCACCCGCGGCGCCAGGGTCAGATAGAGGCCGAGGCTGTCCGGGGAGGACAGGCCCGGCCGTTCGCCCACCAGCACCGCCAGGGCGCGGGCGTTCAGCAATTCCCCCACTTCGTCGCCCAGGGCCACCCGCGCCTGGGCGGCGATCACCACCGGGGCGAGGCTCCAGCCCTGCTGTTCGATCCAGGGCTTGAAGGCGGCCAGGAAGGGCGCCGTCTGGGCATGGATGGCGGCGGCGGACAGGCCGTCGGCGACGACGAGGGCGAGGTCCACCGGCGGCCCCTGCCGCGCGGCCAGCCGGGTGCGGCTCTGCTCGCTCAGGCGGCGGCCGAGATCGGGGCGGCGAAGATAGACGTCGCGGGCGGGCGCCGCGCTTTCCACGCGCAGGGTTTCGAAGCCGAGGGCGCGGATCTCGGTCTCCACGGTGGCGGCATCGAACGGCATGTGCACCGCGTCGCGCGCCTGGGCATGGGCGAGGGCGAAGCGCAGCACCTCTTCGGTGGGCAGGCTGGCGCCGGTGCGTCCCAGCGCGATGCGCGCCGGCGTGTGGCGGGCGAAGGTGAGCCAGGGGTCGCGCGCGATCATGCCGCCTGTTCCTGAATGAAGCCGAGAAGGGGGTGGGCGCCGCTGGCCGGCAGCAGCTTGCCCGCGGGATCGGTGATGCCCATGCGCTCCAGCCAGGCCTCGAACTCCGGCGCGCGCCGGAGGCCCAGCACCTCGCGGATGTAGAGGGCGTCGTGGAAGGAGGTGGACTGATAGTTCAGCATCACGTCATCGGCGCCGGGAATGCCCATGACATAGGTGACGCCGGCCGCGCCGAGCAAAGTGAGCAGCGTATCCATGTCGTCCTGGTCGGCCTCGGCATGGTTGGTGTAGCAGACGTCCACCCCCAGCGGCACGCCGAGCAGCTTGCCGCAGAAATGGTCTTCCAGGCCGGCGCGGATGATCTGCTTGCCATCGTAGAGATATTCTGGGCCGATGAAGCCGACCACGGTGTTCACCAGCAGAGGCTCGAACTTGCGGGCGACCGCATAGGCGCGGGCCTCCAGCGTCTGCTGGTCGACGCCGTGATGGGCGCCGGCGGAGAGGGCGGAGCCCTGGCCGGTTTCGAAATACATGGCGTTCTGGCCCACGGTGCCGCGCTTCAGCGCGCGGGCGGCCTCGTAGCCCTCCTGCAGCACCTTCAGGTCGACGCCGAACGAGCGGTTCGCCCCCTCGCTGCCGGCGATGGACTGGAACACCAGGTCCACCGGGGCACCGCGGTTCATCAGCTCGATGGAACTGGTGACATGGGTCAGCACGCAGCTCTGGGTCGGAATCTCGAAACGGCGGATCACCTCATCCATCAGCTTCAACAGGCGCTCGATGACGGCCAGGCTGTCGGAGGCGGGGTTAATGCCGATGACCGCGTCGCCGCAGCCGTAGAGCAGGCCATCGAGGATGGTGGCGGAAATGCCGGCGGCATCGTCGGTGGGGTGGTTGGGCTGGAGCCGCACCGCCATGGTGCCTGGCAGGCCGATGGTGTTGCGGAAGCGGGTGACCACCCGGCACTTCTTCGCCACCAGGATGAGATCCTGGTTGCGCATGATCTTGGAGACGGCGGCCACCATCTCCGGCGTCAGGCCCCGCTCCAGCCCGGCCAGCCCCTCGGGCGTTGCCTGATCGGAAAGCAGGAAGTCGCGCAGATCGCCCACGGTGAGGGCAGAAACCGGCGCGAAGGCCACCGGGTCATGCTCGTCCAGGATCAGCCGCGTGACCTCGTCCTGCTCGTAGGGCACCAGGGCCTCGGAGAGGAACGCCTTCAACGGCACATCCGCCAGGCACATCCGGGCGGCCACGTTTTCCTCCGCGGAGGCGGCGGCAATGCCGGCGAGCATGTCACCGGAGCGCGGCGGCGTGGCCTTCGCCATCAGGTCCTTGAGGTCGGAAAAGACATGGGACCGCGCGCCAATGCGGTGGACGAAGGCCATGGACGTGCTCCTCGGTCGGAATCGTCCGCACTATAAACAATAAACGTGCCATTATGTGGAGATGTGTGGAGACGCGAGGTTATTCTCCCCCCGCGGACGGGATCGTCGCCGCCCGGGGATGCGCCGATGGACGCGCTACGGGAGGGCGCCGTGGGAATGCGCCCGGGGGAATCGTGACCGGCGGACCTTCGGCGGTGGGGCGCACCGCGCGGGTGCGCCCGGGGCGGGGTGATCGCCGCCGGTGCGTCGGGCGGTGGCCGGCCTGTGGATGGCGTGAGCGCGCCTATTCGGCGCCAAGGATGTGGGCGGCGGCGGCGACGATGCCGGCCAGCCCGTCGGTGGCGGCAAGGCTGGCCACCTCCGCCGGCCGGAACCAGCCCACCTCCGCCGCCTCGGCGCCGGGGGTGGGTTCGCCGGCCCGCCATCGGGCGGCATGGGCGACCACCACATAATGTGCCAGCAGGCGGCCTTCGGCGTCGTGGCGGATGATCTCCCGCGTGCCGGCCACAGCGATCACCTGCGCCTCCACGCCGACCTCCTCCCGCACCTCGCGGCGGGCGGCGTCGGCCAGGCTTTCGCCGGGCTCCACATGGCCGCCGGGCAGGCTCCACAGGCCGCTGGCCGGGCCGGCGCCGCGCCGGGCGAGCAGCACCAGGGGGCCGCGAAACACGGCGGCGCTGGCCGCCAGGGTGGGGCGCACCGGTGGCCCTTCGGCGTTGGCCTGCGCGGTCTTCAACCCCGCGACGTTGGAGCCGACGCTGGTAGCGTGTGTCGCCCTGGTCGGTATGGCCTCGGACTCGGCGGTGGTGGACCCTGCGGTCACGGGCGGTCTCCTGCGGCATCGGCGGAAAGGGGCATGGGCGTTGATCCCCAGCCTCAATGGTTCACTCTTTGCGCCGGAATGGAAGATGCGCCATGGAACCGCGTCTGCACAGATGCGCCACCGCGACAAAGGCGGCCCCTGCGTGAGCCGGCCGACGCGACTGCGCCCGCGGAGGCCAACCGCTCCGCACCCATCGGAGGGGGTCGCCGAAGGGGAGCATGCGCGGCTGTGTTGCCGACCAACGCGCCTGGCTGTCGCGCCGCGTGCGGCAGATGGCGCGACGGCGGAACTGCAGGTGGGGCGGGTTGTCCGTGGCGTGTGGCGGTGAGCAAGGGTTTCGGCGCCTGACAGGGCGGTCAGAGCGCGCGTCGCCGGGCAGACCGCGCATGGGCCCGGCCCGCGCGGGGCGTCCAGGTCGGAAGCACCGCGCCGCGGGGCCGCGCCGGGGTGGATCGCGACGCTTCCCCCTTCCTTTTGTCATGGCAGAGTGTCACCAGCCGCGGGCCGGGGCGGGCTCCTGTTCATCGCCGCGTTCCGTCCTCTCGGCTAAGACCTGTTCCGACAACGGAGCCCTTGAGTCGTGACCTCCCGATCTTCCGTGCCGCCGGATGCCGCGGCCTTGCCCGCGTCCCCGCCTCGCCGGCCGCGCGCGAAGCGCGGCGCGCCGCCGCGGGCGTGGCAGAGAATGCTGTCCGGCCGGCGGCTGGACCTGCTCGACCCCTCGCCGCTGGATGTGGAGATCGAGGACATCGCCCATGGCCTTGCCCGGGTGGCGCGCTGGAACGGGCAGACCCGGGGCGGGCACATCTTCTCGGTGGCCCAGCATTCGCTGCTGACGGAGCGCCTGTCGCGCCAGACCCATCCCGACATGGACCCGCGCTGGCGCCTGTGCGTGCTGCTGCACGATGCCCCGGAATATGTGATCGGCGACATGATCTCGCCGTTCAAGGCGGTGCTGGGCGGCAGCTATCAGACTGTGGAAGCGCGCCTCCTGGCGGCCATCTCGTTGCGCTTTTCCCTGCCGGCGCTGTGGCCGGAGGCCCTGGTGAAGCAGGTCAAGGCCGCCGACCGCGCGTCGGCCTATCTGGAGGCGGTGTGGCTGGCGGGCTTTTCGGCGACGGAGGCGAGGCACGTCTTCGGCCGTCCGGTGCACCTAGCCGACCTTGAGGAAAGTGATTATCTCACCCCTTGGGAGGCGGAAACCGCCAAGGCGCGGTTTCTGCAACGTTTCGAGGAGCTCAAGCCATGATCCACGTCTGCTCCCTCGCCAAGCTGCATGAGACGGTGGCCGCCACCGGCGCGCGCCACGTCATCTCGCTCATCAACGGCGGCACGGTGTTCACGCGTCCGAGCAATGTGGACCCCACCAACCATCTGTTCCTCGGCATCAACGACATCGTCGAGGAGATCGAGGGCATGGTGGCGCCGTCCAACCACCACATGCACGAGCTGTTCGATTTCGTGCATGCTTGGCCGCGCCAGACGCCGCTGGTGATTCACTGCTTTGCCGGCATCTCGCGCTCGACGGCGGCGGCCTATGCTTCGCTGTGCGCCCTGCTGCCGGACCAGGACGAGCTGGAGCTGGCGCGACGCCTGCGCCACGCCTCCCCCACCGCCACGCCCAACCCGCGCATTGTCGCCCTGGCCGACGCGGCGCTGGGCCGCGAGGGGCGCATGGTGGCGGCGGTTTCCTCCATCGGCCGCGGGCGCGATGCGTTCGAGGGCGTGCCCTTCGCCTTGCCGGTGAGCTGAGGCGGCGCGCCAGGCCGGTTCTCGCTCCGGCGCGCCCTGGGGCCTGTCTGCATTTGATGATTCCGATCATGGGTGAGTTCTGATTCAAGGCTGGCGAAGGAGCCAGTTCATGGGCAGGCGCACGCTGAGGGACGATCAATGGGAGCGGATTGCGAACCATCGTCCTGGCCGGCTTCCTGGCCGGCTTCCTGGCCGGCTTCCTGGCCGGCTTCCTGGCCGGCTTCCTGGCCGGGATGGGCTGCGTGGGCGCAGCGGGGTCGACAATCGGCTGTTCGTGGATGCCATTTTGTGGATGGCGGGCAATGCAGCACGCCGGCGTGATCTGCCGGAGGTGTTCGGCACATGGAGCGGGGTCCATGCGCGGTTCCGCCGTTGGTCGCACGCTGGCGTTTGGGAGAAGCTGTTCCATGCGATGGCCGACACGCCGGACTTCGAATACGTCCTGATCGACAGCACGATCTCGAAGGTCCACGCCGATGCAAGTGGCGCAAAAGGGGGGCTGAAGCTGCCGCGATTGGCCGTTCGCGTGGCGGGCTGACGACCAAGCTGCACGCTGCGGTCGATGCCATCGGACTGCCGATCCGTATTCACCCGACGCCGGGACAACGTGGCGACGCTCCACAGGCGCTGGATCTCCTGAAAGGCCGGCGTGGCGTCGGTCACGTCATCGCCGATGCTGCCTCCGCTGCCGATCCGCTGCGCATCTTCATTGCCGATGATCTCGGCGCAACGGCGCAGATCAAGGCCAATCCCAGCCGGACCCGAAAGCCGACAATCGACTGGCGGCTCTACAAAGAGCGCCATCAGGTCGAATGCTTCTTCAACAAACTCAAACCAAAGGCCCATGAGCGTGACTCATGGGCCTTTGGTCAAGCCCGCGCGGCGCTTGAGCGGACCCACTTGGCACCGGTCGAAGACCGGGGCCGATGGTATCAAACGCTTCCGTCGGATTGCCCTGCGCTGCGACAAAACGATCTCCGCATTCATGGGGTTCGTCCATCTCGCATGCCCAATGATCTGGCTACGCGAAATGCAGACACAACCTAGGGCCGTTCCATCACTCCGACCAGGCCCGGCACGGCCACGCCTTTTTCCCGGCGGGTGGAGGCCTCGTCCAGCCGTCGCACGGCAAGGCCGGCGCCGGCGGCGGCCGCGCGCACGGTGGGGGCGGGGTGGGCAAAGCGCAGGGTGTCGCGCAGCAGCACGCCGCTGCCGGCATGGGTTTCCACAGTGAAGGCGAACAGACCGCCCGGCGCCAGCGCCCGCGCCGCCGCCGCGAACAGCGGCGCCAGGTCCGCCAGGTAGCACAGGGCGTCGGCGGCGATCAGCAGGTCGAGGCTGGCGGCCGGCCGCGCCGCCAGGGCCTGCTCCATGTCGGCGGCCTCGAGCCGCCCATAGAGCCCGAGCTTCTCCGCCCGCGCCAGCATGGCGGGGGAGAGGTCCACCCCGTCCAGCGCGTCCACCCGGGGGGCGAACAGCGGTGCGGCAAGACCGGTGCCGCAGCCCAGGTCCAGGGCGTGCCGGAAACGCCGGTCGGGCCCCGCCACGGTGGTGAGCGCCGCTGCCAGCAGCTCCGGCCCGCGATAGGCGAGCTTGCCGCGCAGGGCGGCGTCGAAGCGGTCGGCATATTGGTCGAACAGGGTGCGCACATAGGCCGGCGACATGGCCCCCTCCGCCGGCGCCTGTCCCAGCCGGGCCAGGCGCAGGCCGGCGCCGAGCACATCCTCGTCGTCGGCGGCGCGGGCCTCGGCGAAGGCCGCCGCCGCTCCGGAGAGGTCGCCGGCGGCCTCTTTGGCCTCGCCCAGCAGAAACCAGGCGGCGGCGAAGCGCGGCGCCTGCGCCACCGTGTCGGTCAGCAGTTCCGCCGCCGCGGCGCCGTCACCCTCGGCGATCAGGGCGCGGGCCCAGTCCAGGCGGCGGTCGAGGGCGGGATCGCCCGAGCTTGAGGAATGGGGAAGGGCGGCCACGGCACCTCGCAGGTTCTGCACCGCCTTCCCATATAGGAACCACCCCGCGTGAGGCCAGTCGTGCGCGCCGAAGACCTGCTCTGCCCCTCGCCCAAGGGCCTCTATTGCCCGGCCGGCGACTTTTATGTGGACCCGCTGCGCGCGGTGCCGCGCGCCGTGGTCACCCACGGCCATTCCGACCACGCCCGCGCCGGGCATGGCGCCGTGCTCGCCACCACCGAGACGCTGGACCTGATGGCGCTGCGACTCGGCCCGGGCTTCACCGGTGCGCGCCAGCCCCTTGCCTATGGGGCGGCGGTGGAGATCAACGGCGTGCGGGTGAGCCTGCATCCCGCCGGCCATGTGCTCGGCTCGGCCCAGGTGCGGCTGGAGAAGGATGGCCTCGTGATCGTCGTCTCCGGCGACTACAAGGATGCCGCCGATCCCACCTGCGTTCCGTTCGAGCCGGTGCGCTGCCATGTGTTCGTCACGGAGGCGACCTTCGGCCTGCCGGTGTTCCGCCATCCCCCCGCGGCAGGGGAGGTGGCCCGGCTGCTGGCGTCGGCGGCGCTGTTTCCCGAGCGCACCCACCTGGTGGGGGCCTATTCCCTGGGCAAGGCGCAGCGGCTGATGGCGCTGATCCGGCAGGCGGGCTTCACCGCGCCGCTGCACCTGCACGGCGCGCTCGCCGCCGTCACCGACTATTATGTGAGCCGAGGCCAGGATTTCGGCGCGCTGGAGCCGGTAGCGGCGGGCGCGGGCCGCGCCGGCAAGGCGGCGCTCGCGGGGGCCATCGTGATCGCCCCGCCCATGGCCATGACCGACCTGTGGGCGCGGCGCTTCGCCGATCCTCTGACCGTGTTCGCCTCGGGCTGGATGCGGGTGCGCGCGCGGGCCCGCCAGCGCGGCGTGGAACTGCCGCTGGTGGTGTCGGACCATGCCGACTGGGATGGCCTGTGCGCGAGCGTTGGCGCCACCGGCTGCGAAGAGCTGTGGGTCACCCATGGGGCCGAGGACGCCCTGGTGCACTGGGCCCACACCCGCCAGCTCCGCGCCCGCCCGCTGCGGCTGGTGGGCTATGGCGACGAGGACGGGGCGAGCGAGCCGGGCCTCCCTGGCGGGGCGGCCTGAAACGCGCCGCGCCGTGGATCGCACGCCGCCCCGGAGCGCTGCTGTTCCGGGCTGTCCATCGCCGTCCGTGTTTCTGGCCGTCCGTGTCCTTGGCCGTCCGTGTCCTTGGCCGTCCGTGTTCCTGGCCGTCCGTGTCCTTGGCGGTCTGTGTTCCCGCCGTTTTCCTGGCGGTCGAGGCGCCCGCTTCGGCGGATCTCCGGCGCCGGCCGGCTCAGCCTTCGGCTTTCTGGGGGCGGGCCATGAGCGCCTCGATGGCGGCGTCGATGGACAGGCGGCCCTGAAGCACCGCGTCCACCGCCGCGCTCACGGGCATGTCGATGCCTCGGGCCTGCGCCATTTCCACCAGCACGCTGGCGGTGAAGGCGCCTTCCGCCAGCTTGTCGGGCGCGGCGGCGCCCGCGCCCAGCGCCGCTCCGAACGCGAAATTGCGCGATTGTGGACCGGAGGTGGTCAGGATCAGGTCGCCAAGGCCCGACAGGCCGGTCATGGTCTCCGACCGGCCGCCATAGCCTTGAGCGAACCGAGTCAGCTCGGCGAAGCCGCGCGCCACCAGCGCGGCGCTGGCGCTGGCACCGAGCCGCCGCCCGGCGACGATGCCGGCAGCGATGGCCAGCACGTTCTTGGTGGCGCCGCCGATCTCCACGCCGCGCACATCGGTGGAGAAGTAGAGCCGCAGCGTCGGGGAACCGAGCGCGTCGCACAGGGCGGCGGCGAGGGTGGCGTCGGCGCTGGCGAGTGTCACCGCCGTGGGCAGGCCCGCCGCCACGTCGCTGGCGAAGGAAGGGCCGGAGAGCACCGCCGGCCGCGCTGCCGGCGCCTCGGCGGCGATGGCCTCGGACATGAAGGCGCGGCTGCCGCGCTCGATGCCCTTGGCGCAGGACACCACCGGCGTGCCCGGCGCCAGCAGCGGCGCCAGCGCCCGCGTCACCGTCCGGCAGGCCTGGGCCGGCACCACCAGCAACAACGCGTCGGCGCGCGTCGCCTCGGAAAGATCGGCGGTGGGCGTCACCCGTGCATCAAGGGCGATGCCGGGCAAAGCGTGGCGATTCTCGCGCCGGGCCAGCATGTCGGCCACCTGGGAGGCATCGCGGGCGTAAAGGTGCACCTGGCGGCCGGCGCGGGCGGCGGCATTGGCGAGCGCCGTGCCCCAGGCGCCGGCGCCCACGACGCCGATGGTGTGGATGTGCGGCACCGGTCAGGCCCGGGCGGAGGCGGAGGCGGAGGCCGCCGGGTCCAGCGGCCAGCGGGCGCGGGGGCTCACCTCCAGCGTGTCGGTGAGCTTGCGCGACAGCCGCTCGGCGCCGGCCCAGGCGATCATGGCGCCATTGTCGGTGCACAGGTTGGGCGCCGGCATGGCGAAACGGGTGTTGAGCTCGGCCGCGACCCGGCCGAGGGCGGTGCGAATGGCGCCGTTGGCGGCCACGCCGCCGGCCACCACCAGCGCCGTGGGACCGCGCCCCAGCCGGTCGCGGAAGGCCCGCGCCCCCGCCCGCACCCGGTCCACGATCACGTCCACCACCGCGGCCTGGAAACCGGCGCACAGGTCCGCCACGTCGTCGTCGGTGAGGGGGGCGAGCTTTTCCGCTTCCAGCCGCACCGCGGTCTTGAGGCCGGACAGGGAGAAGTCGGGCTCGCGCCGGCCCAGCAGCGGGCGGGGAAAACCGAATCGGCCGCCGTAGCCGTGGGCCGCCTGGGCCTCCACCTGCGGCCCGCCGGGATAGGGCAGGCTCAGCATCTTGGCGACCTTGTCGAAGGCCTCGCCCACCGCGTCGTCGAGCGTGGTGCCGAGGCGGGTGTAGCGGCCCACGTCCTCCACGGCCAGCAACTGGGTGTGCCCGCCGGAGACCAGCAGCAGCAGGTACGGGAAGGCCACGCCGTCGGTGAGGCGGGCGGTGAGGGCGTGCGCCTCCAGGTGGTTCACCGCCACCAGCGGCTTGTGGGCGGCGAGCGCGATGGCCTTGGCGGTGGTGAGGCCGACGATGACCCCGCCGATGAGCCCCGGCCCCGCCGCCGCCGCGATGCCCGACAGCTCGGAGAAGGAGAGATTCGCCTGGCGCATGGCCTCGGCGATGACGTGGTCGAGGATCTCCACATGGGCGCGCGCGGCGATCTCCGGCACCACGCCGCCATAGGGCGAATGAATGGCGATCTGCGAGCGGATGACATTGGAGCGGATGTCGCTGGCGCCCGAGGGCGAGCGGGCCACCACGGCGGCCGAGGTCTCGTCGCACGTGGTCTCGATGCCGAGAACGAGAAGATCCGCCACGCTGCCCCCGCCTTATCCACGCTGCGCCGGAACGCCGCTCTACCCCGATTTGATTCCTGCGAGCATTGTACGCGCCCATGAGCGCAGACACGAACCCCCAAACGAGCCCGTTCCTCGCCCCGGCCGTGAAAACCGCCGCGCCGCGCCTTCGCATCGGCACGCGCGGCAGTCCGCTGGCGCTGTGGCAGGCCCATGCGGTCCAGGCCGCCCTGGCCGCCGCCCAGGGCGTGCCGGTGGACGCCATTGCCATCGAGGTCATCCGCACCACCGGCGACACCATCCAGGATCGTGCCCTGTCGGAGGCCGGCGGCAAGGGGCTGTTCACCAAGGAGATCGAGGACGCCCTGTTGGAAGGGCGCATCGACCTGGCCGTGCATTCCGCCAAGGACGTGGCCACGGTGCTGCCGGACGGGCTGTTCCTGTCGGGTTTCCTGCCCCGCGCCGATGTGCGCGACGCCCTCATCCTGAAGCGCGGCGCCGGCTTCGACGACCTGCCGGCCGGGGCCCGGGTGGGCACCGCCTCGCTGCGGCGCGGCGCCCAGGTGAAGCGGCTGCGGCCGGACCTGCAGGTGGAGTTGTTGCGGGGCAATGTGCACACCCGTCTCGCCCGCGTGCGGGAGGGGGATTTCGACGCCACGCTGCTGGCCCTGGCGGGCCTGACCCGGCTCGGCCTCGCCCATGAGGCGAGCGCGATTCTCGAGACCCGGGACTTCCTCCCGGCGGTGGGGCAGGGGGCGGTGGCCATCGAATCCCGCATCGATGACGCCGCCACCACGGCCGCCATCGCCGCCATCGCCTGTCGCGACACCGGCATCGCCGTGACGGCGGAACGGGCGTTCCTGGCCGCCCTCGACGGGTCCTGCCGCACCCCCATCGCCGCCCTGGCGACGGTGCAGGGAGACACGGTGCGGTTCGCCGGCCTGGTGCTGGCCCTCGACGGCGCCGACGCGGCCGAGACGGAGGACAACGCCCCGGTGGCGCAGGCGGCCGCGCTTGGCGCCCGCTGCGGCGCGCGGCTGCGCGACAGCGCCCCGGCCCGTGCCCTCGGCCTGTCGGCGCACCGGAGCTGACGTCATGCACTTTCTCATCACCCGGCCCGAACCCGCCGCCACCCAGACCGCCGAACGCCTGCGCAAGCTCGGCCACGAGGCGACGGTGGACCCCATGCTGCGCATCGCCCCCACCACGGCGCCGCTGCCGCACGGGCCGTTCGATGCGGTGGCCTTCACCTCCATCAACGGGGTGAAGGCGTTCGCCGCCCATCCCGAGGGGCCGTCCCTGTTTCATTTGCCGGCGTTCGCGGTGGGCTCGCGCACCGCCAAGGAGGCGCGGAACGCGGGCTTCGGCACGGTTACCGACTGCGAGGGCGATGCCGAGGCGCTGGCGGTGCGGCTGGCCCAGGCTCTGCCCAAGGGCGCGCGGGTGCTGAACCCCGCCGGCGAGGACCGGGCGACCGATCTCGCCGAGCTGCTGAAGGCGCCGGAACTGGAACTGGTGCTGACCATCATCTACGCCGCCGCGCCGGCGGACGCGCTGTCGGACGCCGCGCGGGAGGCCCTGGCGGCGGGCCGCATCGATGCCGCGCTGCATTTCTCCCAGCGCACGGTCAAGACCCTGCTGACCTGCGTGGAGGCGGCGGGCCTGCTGCGGCAGCTGGCCGGGGTGCGCGCGTTCTGCCTGTCGGAACAGGTGGGGGGGCCGCTGGTGCGGGCCGGCCTGCCAATCGAGGCGGCGGCGGCGCCCGATGAGGACGCCCTGTTCGCGTTGTTCTGATCCCGCCCCCGCCGCGCGACGGTTGCGGTGGACCGCCGGGCGGTCTATCCGGGACGCAAAGGCGGATCGACCCCACGAGGAGGCCCATGGCGAGCGACAATCCCCAGGCGGCTGGCGGTTCATCCCGCCGTTCCCGCACTCCGCCCACTCTCGACCTGACAGCCGAGGAGGTGCGCGCCGAAGCGGCCGGCGATTCGGTGCCGGCGACCGATGCCGCCGCGGAGCCGGCCAAGGGCGAGCCGCTGGCCACGGCCGGGGGGGAGGCGGCGGTGCAGCCTGTGTCCGAGACGCCCTCGTCCGAGACGCCCTCGTCCGAGACACTTTCGCCAGAGGCATCTTCGCCCGGGAAACCCGAGTCCGAAGCCGCGGTGTCGGCGCCTGAAGCCGCCGTGTCCGGCACGCCCGGGCTCGACACGGCCGGAGCGGCGTCGCCGGCGGCCGATTCTCCCGCCAGCACGGCGCGCGCCTCGCAACCACTTCCGCCCGGGGCGGCGGCGGAGCCGCGTCGCGGATCGGGGGCGGGAACGGTGTTCGCCGCCCTGGTGCTCGGCGCCCTCGCGGGTGGGGCGGCCGGCGGCGGCGTGCTCTATTACGCCGCGCAGCATCAGGCCCCTCCGGCGGTGGTGGACATGTCCCCGCTGACCGCGCGCATCGCCGTGCTGGAGGCGCGGCCGGTGGCCGATCCGGCGGCGCTCGCCGCGCTGCGGCAGGGGCTCAGCCAGGCCGACGCGCGCTTCCGCGACCTCGATGCCGCGCTGGCGGCGCTGAAGGCGGCCTCTGCGTCGGCGGCGAGCGCCGCTGCCGGGGCTCCGGCGCCGAACGTGGACGCTCTCAAGGCGGCCTTGGCCAAGATCGAGGCCGCGCAGGCGAAGACCGAGGCATCGCTCGCCCGGACCGACGCCGCCGTGGGCGATGTGAACGCCCGCGTGGCCGCGCTGAAGACCGCGCAGGACGCGGTCCAGGCGGCGGTCGGTGCCGCCGCCGCCACCGCCACCGCGACGGCTCAGCAGGCGCAGGTCCTGGGTCCGCGTCTCGATGCCCTCACCACCCATGTGGAGACGGTGCGCAAGCAGGCTGCCGATGCCGCCGCCGCGTCTTCCGCCGTCAATCGTACCGCCGCCGCGCTGCTGGTGCTCGGCACCTTGAAGCAGGCGGTGGACGCCGGCCGGCCGTTCGCCGCCGAGCTGGACGCCGCGCGCGCCCTGGTCGGCGCCCGTGTCGCGGCGCTGGACCCCTTCGCCGCCGTCGCCGCCACCGGTTTTCCAGAATTGCCGAAGCTGGCGGACCGCCTGGCCGTCGCCGGCAACGCCGCCATCGACGGCCTTGCGCCTCCGGTCGAGGCACCGGCGCCCGACGCGACGCTGGTGACGCGCTTCCTCGCCAGTGCCCAGACCCTGGTGAAGGTGCGGCCCGCCGGTTCCGAGGACCCCGAGAGCCTGCGCGGCACCCTGAACCGCGCGGTCGCCGCCGTGCGCGCCGGCGATCTGGCCTCTGCCCTCGCCACGCTGAAGCAACTGCCGGCGCCGGTGCAGGAGAAGCTTGCCACCGTGGCGGGCGAGATCGACGTCCGCCGCCGTGCCGCCGAGGCGGCGGCCACCCTCTATCAGCAGGCGCTCGCCGCCGTTTCGGGGAAAGCACCGTGATCCGTCTGGTCCTGTTCCTCGCCCTGCTCGCGGCCCTCGCCTTCGGCGCCTCCTGGATTGCCGATCGGCCGGGCGAAATCTCCGTGGTCTGGCAGGGCTGGCGGGTGGAAACCACCGTCCCGGTGGCCCTTGCCGTCATCGCCGTGGCCACCGGGGTCATGCTCGCCCTGTGGCGGCTCATCGCCTTTCTCATCGCCTCGCCGAAGCTGATGGCGGCGCTCTCCCGCCGGCGTCGGCGCGACCAGGGCCTGCGGGCCCTGAGCCGGGGCCTGCTGGCCATCGGTTCCGGCGACGCCGCCGCCGCCCGCAAGGCGCGCGGCGAGGCGGCCCGCCTGCTGCCGCACGAGCCGCTGACCCATTTGCTGACCGCCCAGGCGGCGCAGTTCGACAACAATCCCGACGCCGCCATCACCGCCTTCAAGGCCATGGCGGCGCGCCCTGAAACACGGCTGCTGGGTCTGCGCGGCCTGCACATGGAGGCGCGCAAGAGCGGAGACCGGGTGGCCGCAGCGGCTATCGCCGCCGAGGCGGTGGCCGACGCGCCGACCCTGGCCTGGGCCGCCGACGCCGTCATCGAGGCCCATTGCGCCGCCGGGGATTTCCGCGCCGCGCGCACGGTGCTGGAACGGCAGATGGCGCAGAAGGGCATCGACAAGGCCCAGTATCGCCGCCGCCGCGCGGTGTTGCTCACGGCCGAGGCGCTGGCGCTGGAGCATTCCGATCCGCTGGTGGCGCGGGAGCTGGTGCAGGAGGCGGTGCGCCTTGCCCCCACCCTGGTGCCGGCGGCCGCCTGCGCCGGGCGCCTGCTGGGCGCTGCCGGGGAGCTGAAGAAGGCGGCGAAGGTGGTGGAGACGGCCTACGCCGCCACGCCGCACCCGGAGCTTGCCGAGGTGGAAGCGCACCTGCGGCCCGGTGATGCCGCGCTCGACCGCCTGCGCCGGATCCGGCTGCTGGCCGGCAAGGCGCCGAGCCACGTGGAGAGCGCCATCGCGCTCGCGCGCGCTGCCCTGGACGCGCATGAATATGACGAGGCGCGCCGCACCCTCGAGGCCCTGCTCCAGGCGCCGAGCCAGCGTGTATGCCTGCTGATGGCGGAGCTGGAGGCGGCCGAGAACGGCGATGTGGGCAAGGCCCGTGAATGGACTGCCCGTGCCGTCCACGCGCCGCGCGATCCGGCCTGGATCGCCGACGGGGTGATTTCCGACCAGTGGCAGCCGGTATCGCCGGTCTCTGGCCGGCTCGACGCCTTCGAATGGGCGGTGCCGCCGGGGGTATCGGCGACGCCGATCCTGGAGCATGGCGCCGAGCGGGTCATGGCGGCCATCGCCGCCGTGCGCGCCGGAGAGCAGGCCAAGGCCCTGGCGGAAGCCACCGCCCGCGCGGCTGCGGACGAGGCCGCGGCTCGCGAGGCCGCCGACCGCCAGGCTGCTGCGGACGAGGCCGCCAGGGAAGCGACAGCCGCCGCCGCCAGGGAGGCAGAAGCGGCGGAAGCCGCCGCCCGGGAGCGGGAGGCTCAGGAGCGCGCTGAGCAGGAGCTTGCTGTGAAGGAGGCTGCCGCTAAGGAGCGCGCGGCCAGGGAGTCGGCTGCCGCGAATGGGGGCGCCCGGTCGTCCGGTGCACCGGACGCGGAGGCGGTCGAGGTGGCGGCCAGGGATGGGGCACCCGGCAGGGTGGCGCCAGACGCGGGCCCGTCCTCGGCCGGAGATGGCGCCGCCGCGGCGGCGCAGCGAACCGGGGGCCGTACCGCGGACCCGATCATTGCCATGCCGCCTCTGCCCGACGACCCCGGCCCGGATGCCGAGGAGCCGGAGCCGGAGCCGCCCCCGCCCAAGCGGCGATTCTTCGGCTTCTGATCTGCGGACGGCGGCCCCGGTGCGGATGCGCGCCGGGGCCGCCGTTGGTTTCAGAAGGCGGTGAGGGCGAGCGTGGTGTGTTCCACCTGCGGCGCGCCGGCCATGTGCGGCCCGGCGAGGCTGCGCCACTCCTGGAACTCCGGCGAATTGCGGAAGTGCACCATGTGGTCTTCCACGCTGTCCCAGGTCACCACCAGGAAATAGCGGCTGGGGGTCTCGACCGAGCGCTCCAGCGAGAGGCCACGGCAGCCGCGCGCACGCTGGAACACGGGAGCGGCCTGCGCGACGGCGGCCTCGAAGGCGGCCTCGGCGCCGGCTTTGATCTCGATGGTGGCGACCTCATAGACCATGGTGCAGTCCTTCTGTTCGGCGGCGGGGCGCCGCCGCGTCTGTCATACACGAAGGTGGCCGGTAAAGGGTCCGGCCGCTGCCAACAGCAGCTTTCAGGCGCCGGTTTGGCCTCTGGTGTGGCCATCTGCCGGGGCTCCACCGCTTCGCCAGCCACCATCGAGCCCGTCGAGGGAGGCGCCGCATGGAGCCCCCGCCCCGGGGCCGTGCGTCGCCTGGGCTTGCCAAGCGCCGGCGGACGCGGCACACCGGGCGGGTTCTTCCCCAGCATTTCGAGCGTGCCCATGGCCCATTGGCTCTATAAATCCGAACCCTTCAAATGGTCCTGGGACATGCAGGTGAAGGCGGGCGAGGCGGGCACCCATTGGGACGGCGTGCGCAACCACCTCGCCAAGCAGCAGATGCTGGCCATGAAGCGCGGCGATACCGGCTTCTTTTACCATTCCAACGAGGGCAAGGAGATCGTCGGCATCGTCGAGGTCATCAAGGAGGCCTATCCGGACCCCTCGGACCCCACCGGCAAGTTCGTGATGGTGGACCTGAAGGCGGTGAAGCCGCTGAAGGCGCCCATCAGCCTTGCCACGATCAAGGCGGATCCCCGCTTTCAAGACATGGCGCTCATCAAATATTCCCGCCTCTCGGTGCAGCCGGTGACGGAAGAGGAATGGGTCATCCTGTGCGCGATGGGTGGGGTGTGAGCGCCCGCATCGCCGATCCGGCCGCCTTCATCCGCGCCGAAACCCGCCTGCGTCCCACCGCGCTGGTGCCCGAAGTCATGCTCCATGTGGCCGACGAGGCGGTGCCCATCTGGCACCGCACCGAGGAAGAACTGGGGGAGATCGGCCTGCCACCGCCGTTCTGGGCCTTCGCCTGGGCTGGCGGGCAGGCGCTGGCGCGCCATGTGCTGGACCATCCCGAGCTGGTGGCGGGCGGCCGGGTGCTTGATTTCGCCTCCGGCTCCGGGCTGGTGGGCATCGCCGCCATGAAGGCGGGGGCGGGGGCAGCCATCTGCGCCGACATCGACCCGTTCGCTCTGACCGCCATCGCCCTCAACGGCGCCGCCAACGGAGTGGCGCTGGAGCCGGTGGGGGAGGACCTCATCGGCCAGGATCGCGGCTGGGACACGGTGCTCGCCGGCGACATCTGCTATGAGAAGGACTTGGCCGAACGGGTCTATGCGTGGCTGCTGGCGCTGGCCGGGCGTGGCGCGCGGGTGCTCATCGGCGATCCCGGACGTACCTATCTGCCGAAGGCGCGGCTGGAACAGCTCGCCGAATACCATGTTCCGGTGACGCGCGAGCTGGAAGACATGGAGATCAAGCGCACCTGCGTCTGGCGTCCGCGCGCGGACGCTTGAGCGGCGACCGCGCCGCTGGGCCTCGGGTGTTCCGTCTTTCAGGCTCGCCGCGCCACCAGCGCGGCGAGCGCGGCCACCAGCCAGCCGGCGATCATGAGGCTGCCGCCGAAGGGCGCGCTCCCGCCGAGCAGCTTCACGTCGAGCAGCGCGCGCGCGGCGAGATCGCCGGAGAACAGGATCGCGCCCACCGCCAGAGCCGACGCGGCGATGCGCAGCGCCGCCCCGCCGCGCGTCAGCGTGAGCGCAAGCGCGACCAGCCCGAAGAGCGCGGCGGCATGGAGAATCAGGAAATAGGCTGCCGTTTCCAGCACGGAGCCGCCGGCCACATGGGCCGCGACCGCTGCTCCGGCGACGCCGCAGGCGCCCAGGAGGCCGGCCAGAACCAGCAGAATCCGCGTCCAGATGTCCATCGCCGAAGCTCCTCCCGATTCCTTGAATCTTATAGGCGCGAAACGGGCCTCGAGACATTGGCCGGGACGTCGCGGCCGGTGCCGGCCCAGGGAGGGCGGGGGCCCTGCCTTTGCGTGACGCGCATGGCGTCGGGTCCCGCTATGCACCCAAAGTCGGGCTTCCGGGTGCCTTGTGGAGTGGGGGCGAGGTCAGCATAATCCCGACCCAATAAGGCGAGACCAAATCGCCGAAAACTAAAGATTGCAAGCCGTCCCGTCCGTGCTCACGGTGACGCGCCGGCGGCGGGAAGATCCAAGGTTGCGGGCCCAATGGTCCGCGGGAGGGAGGCAAAAGCCATGTCCGAAAAGATTTATGATGTGCCGTCCGTATGGGCTGAGAAGGCCTACGTGGATGATGCCCGCTACAATGCCATGTATGCCGCCTCCGTTGATGACCCCAACACCTTCTGGGGTGAGCACGGCAAGCGGATCGACTGGTTTCACCCCTACACGAAGGTGAAGAATACCTCGTTCGATCCCGGCCACGTCTCCATCAAGTGGTTCGAGGACGGCGTCACCAACGTCGCCTACAACTGCGTGGACCGGCATCTGGAGGCGCGCGGCGACCAGCCTGCGATCATCTGGGAGGGCGATGGGCCGGAAGAATCGAAGGTCATCACCTATCGTGAGCTCTCGGCCGAGGTGAACAAGCTCGCCAACGTGCTGCGCAATCGCGGCGTGGAGAAGGGCGACCGCGTCACCATCTACCTGCCGATGATTCCCGAGGCGGCCTATGCCATGCTCGCCTGCGCGCGGCTCGGCGCCGTCCATTCCATCGTCTTCGGCGGCTTCTCGCCGGACAGCCTGGCCGGCCGCGTGGCCGACTGCGGCTCCAAGGTCATCATCACCGCCGACGAAGGCCTGCGTGGTGGCCGCAAGGTGCCGCTGAAGGCCAATGTGGACGCAGCGGTGGCGCAGATCGACGGCGGCGTGGACCATGTGATCGTGGTCCGTCGCACCGGCGGCAAGGTGGAGATGACCCCCGGCCGGGACGTCTATTACGACGAGGCGGCGGCGCTGGTGACGGACGAGTGCCCGCCTGCGCACGTGAACGCGGAAGACCCGCTGTTCATCCTCTACACCTCCGGCTCCACCGGAAAGCCGAAGGGCGTGCTGCACACGACCGGCGGCTATCTCGTCTATGCGTCGATGACGCACCAGTACATCTTCGACTATCACGACGGCGACGTTTACTGGTGCACGGCCGACGTGGGCTGGGTGACCGGCCATTCCTATATCGTTTACGGCCCGCTCGCCAACGGCGCCACCACGCTCATGTTCGAAGGCGTGCCCAACTATCCCTCCACCTCCCGGTTCTGGGAAGTGATCGACAAGCATAAGGTCACCATCTTCTACACTGCGCCCACTGCCATCCGTTCGCTGATGCAGGGCGGCGAGGAGCCGGTGAAGAAGACCTCGCGCGCGTCCCTGCGCCTGCTCGGTTCGGTGGGCGAGCCCATCAATCCGGAAGCCTGGGAGTGGTATCACCGCGTGGTGGGCGATGAGCGCTGCCCCATCGTCGACACGTGGTGGCAGACCGAGACCGGCGGCATCCTCATCACTCCGCTGCCCGGCGCCACCAAGCTGAAGCCCGGCTCCGCTACCCGTCCGTTCTTCGGCGTGCTGCCCGAAGTGGTGGATGCGGAAGGCAAGGTGCTGACCGGCGCCTGCGAGGGCAACCTCGTGATCGCCGATTCGTGGCCGGGCCAGATGCGCACGGTCTATGGCGACCACGAGCGCTTCGAGCAGACCTATTTCTCCACCTATCCGGGGAAATACTTCACCGGTGACGGTTGCCGCCGCGATGAGGATGGCTATTACTGGATCACCGGCCGCGTGGACGACGTCATCAACGTGTCCGGCCACCGCATGGGCACGGCGGAAGTGGAAAGCGCCCTGGTCGCTCACCCGAAGGTGTCGGAAGCGGCGGTGGTCGGCTTCCCGCACGACATCAAGGGTCAGGGCATCTATGCCTATGTCACCTTGATGGACGGCGTTGAGCCCACCGAGGAACTGCGTAAGGAACTGGTGGGCTGGGTGCGCCGGGAAATCGGCCCCATCGCCTCTCCGGACCTGATCCAGTTCGCGCCGGGCCTGCCCAAGACCCGCTCGGGCAAGATCATGCGCCGCATCCTGCGCAAGATCGCCGAGGACCAGTTCGAGAGCCTTGGCGACACCTCGACCCTGGCCGATCCGGGCGTGGTGGACGACCTCATCCACAATCGCCAGAACAAGCGCGATGCTGCGGCCTGATCGCCGCTGACTCACGGTCTTGCTTCATGAGCCGGCGCCCCTCGGGGCGCCGGTTTCGTTTTGGGGCGGTCTGCGGGCATGCCGGTGACCGGGCGTCGACGGTTCCGCGCCGCTGCCGCACGGCCAGCTTGAAGCCGATCCAGTGGTGGTCGCGGCGATCCGTGTGCCGCAGGCGTCGCTGTCGCCTTCTCGCGCCGTCGCCGTCCGCAGGATTCGCGGCCGGAGCGCTCGCGGCCCGTGAGCAGCGGGCTCGAGCGTCCAGAGACGGGACGGGCGCGGCTGCCCGTCTGGCGGCGCATGGGCCGGGGAGCGGGCGGTCCCGCCGGGGGCGCGGGCCGGAGGGCAAAGAAAAGGGCGGATCGGGCAACCCGATCCGCCCAAGTCGTGCGGTACTCTTCAAGCGGTACTCTCACCTAAGCATCACATGGCATCCGCGGATCGCCGGACCGTCGCGTCTCGGCTCCTCATCGCGTCAGTGGCAGCAGCCGGCCACCGTGTATTCGCCGCCGCGCACCCGCGCGGCGAGGCCGGCGACGAACTCGGCGCAGGCCTCCTCGCCATAGGTGGCGACGAGGTTGCGCAAAGCGGAGAACAGCGCCGCCTGAACCAGGCATTCCTCTTCCAGCCCATCGCGGACCGCCTCGACCCAGGCGTCGTTCAAATAGGTCAAGGCCGCGTGGCGATCGTCGGCCGCCATGTCCGCAATATCGGGAAGGTCGATGGCTGGGTTCGGCAATGTGGACACGTGATGGCCTCCAGCCGCGCAACGGGCGGCGATGGGACATCCCTACCATGCCAAGCCTGCCGGGGAAGCCCGGTTCTAACCAAAAGGTTAACGCGGCGCGGCCGGCGGCGGTCAGTTGCCGCTGTAGCGGACCACGATCTCGTGAGCGAGGTGCGAGCCCTGCTCCAACTGCCGTTCCACCGCCACCCGCGCCGCCGCGGTGCAGTTTCGATAGACCTGCGCAAAGCTGGAATAGCCGCGGTTGAACGAGGCGATCATCTTGCCCTTGCGGGCCTCGGACGGCTGCTCGGTGTCGATCAGCGCGACCATTTCGTCCCGCCAGCGCTGGGCCTCGCCGGTGGCGCCGCACAGGGGTCGCAGATAGTGCAGGCCGCCGAGAATCTCCGCCAGCCGGAGCAGATCCTCGTCATAGGGCGGCGTGGCACCCTCGGCGGGCGGCGCGGCCACGGCATGGCGCGTGGCGAAGCCGGGGCTGAGCGCCAGGGCGAAGGACAGAAGAAGGCAGCGGATGCGCATGGATCGTCCACGGGTTCGTCCTGTGGTGCGACCTTCCGCGGCCCGGGTCAAGGGCGATGGCCGGCGCGATCGCCTCAGCTCTTCAGGCGATCGAAGGCGGAGGCCATCTCCTCCCGGCTGACCGCGTCGATGGCGACCGCCGCGAACGGATCGCCGCCCTGGGCGAACTCAGCCTCGGCGTCAGGGCGGGCCAGGGCGATCTTCAGCGCCGCCACCAGATCATAGAGGCCCCAGGCGAAGCCGGCGTCGCGCATGGCCGATTGCAGCGCGTTCTGCACCAGTCCACGCACGGTGCGGTGCGGTTCGGACACCGGCACGTCGTCGAGGCCCCCCTTGAGGGCGGATACGCACGCCTCCTCGTTAAACGAGGCATGGCCGCGGCAGGCGAGCGGCCGCACCGGATAGACCACGCAGATGCCCTCCGCCAGGAACGGGCATTCCCGCGTCAAGGCCATGGGACGCAAGTCGCCGGAGGGTTCCACGAAATTTGCGGCGCCGTACAGCCGGCCGACCAGGTCGATGCCCACGGTCTTGAAGCCGGCGGCCATGCCGCGCACATAGCGCGCCACCATCAGCACTTCGGGCGCGGTGGCGGCGACCAGGATCTGGCAGCAGGTGCCGCAGCCCTTGCGGCAGGCCAATGCCGGCAGGTCGCGGGTCTGGTCCTCCACATTGCGCTCGAAGCTGGTGAAGGCCTGCATCCAGATGCGATCGAGGAGATCGGGTTTCGCCCTGTGGGACGTGAAGGTGCCGAGAAAGCCCTGATGCTGGGCCTGGAAAAACGCGACCGGTCCTTCGGTATCGGCGGCCTGTGCCGCGCTCGGGGCAATGGACACCACGGCTCTCCCAAACATTTAAAGAAACGACCGGAAAACGTGACCAAACATCACGTGGGGCTCGGCTCCGGCCGGGGTGCGCTTAAGCTATTTCCTGGGGAAAATAGCGGAAACTCGGGGAAATTGCGTAGGCATGCCTGCGACCACGCCTGCGCGCGGGCGCAGGCGTCATCCGAAGAGGACGCGGCGCCCGGGGCGCGCGTCGGGGTCGCGGCGCTTGTGGCCGCCCGTGGCCGGTGCTATGCGGCCACGATGACCGCCAGCGCCCAGAAGAACATCCGCAACTTCTCCATCGTCGCCCATATCGACCATGGAAAGTCGACCCTCGCCGACCGCCTGATCCAGATCACCGGCGGGCTCTCCGAGCGCGAGATGACGGATCAGGTGCTCGACAGCATGGACATCGAGCGCGAGCGGGGAATCACCATCAAGGCGCAGACCGTCCGGCTCTCCTACAAGGCGAAGGACGGCGAGACCTATACGCTGAACCTCATCGACACCCCCGGGCACGTGGACTTCGCCTATGAGGTGAACCGCTCGCTGGCCGCCGTGGAAGGCTCGCTGCTGGTGGTGGATGCCTCGCAAGGGGTGGAGGCGCAGACGCTGGCCAACGTCTACCAGGCCATCGACAACAATCACGACATCGTGCCGGTCCTCAACAAGGTGGACCTGCCGGCGGCGGAGCCGGAGAAGGTCAAGGCGCAGATCGAGGACGTGATCGGCCTCGATGCCTCCAACGCCATCGGCATCTCGGCCAAGACCGGGTTGAACGTGGACCAGGTGCTGGAAGCCATCGTCACCCGCCTGCCGCCGCCCATGGGCGATCGCGAGGCGCCGCTGAAGGCGCTGCTCGTGGACAGCTGGTACGACACCTACCTCGGCGTGGTGGTGCTGGTGCGCATCGTCGATGGCGTGCTGAAGAAGGGCCAGCGCATCAAGATGATGGGCTCGGGCGCGGTCTATGACGTGGATCGGGTGGGCGTGTTCACCCCCAAGATGGTGGCCATGGCCGAACTGGGCCCGGGGGAGATCGGCTTTCTCACCGGCTCCATCAAGGAGGTGGCCGACACCCGCGTGGGCGATACCATCACCGAGGACAAGCGCCCCTGCGCCGAGGCCATGGCGGGCTTCAAGCCGGCGCAGCCGGTGGTGTTCTGCGGCCTGTTCCCGGTGGATGCGGCGGACTTCGAGGACCTGCGTGCCGCCATGGGCAAGCTGCGCCTCAACGATGCCAGCTTCTCGTTCGAGATGGAGACCTCCGCCGCGCTGGGCTTCGGCTTCCGCTGCGGCTTCCTCGGCCTTCTGCACCTGGAGATCATCCAGGAGCGGCTGGAGCGCGAGTTCAATCTCGACCTTATCGCCACCGCGCCCTCGGTCATCTACGAGATCGAGATGAACGACGACACGGTGATCGACCTGCACAACCCGGCGGACATGCCGGACGTGGTGAAGATCAAGGAAATCCGCGAGCCGTGGATCCGCGCCACCATCCTCACTCCGGACGATTATCTCGGCTCCGTGCTCAAGCTGTGCCAGGACCGGCGCGGCAACCAGATCGAGCTCACCTATGTGGGCGCGCGCGCCATGGTCACCTATGACCTGCCGCTCAACGAGGTGGTGTTTGACTTTTACGACCGGCTGAAGTCCATCTCCAAGGGCTACGCCTCGTTCGACTATCAGATCACCGAATACCGCACCGGCGATCTGGTGAAGATGTCGATCCTGGTGAATGCGGAGCCGGTGGACGCCCTGTCCATGCTGGTGCACCGCACCCGCGCCGAGGCGCGCGGGCGGGTGATGTGCGAGAAGTTGAAGGATCTCATTCCCCAGCACCTGTTCAACATCCCGATCCAGGCCGCCATCGGCGCCAAGATCATTGCCCGCGAGACCATCAAGGCCCTGCGCAAGGACGTCACCGCCAAGTGCTACGGCGGCGACATCACCAGAAAGCGCAAGCTGTTGGACAAGCAGAAGGAAGGCAAGAAGAAGATGCGCCAGTTCGGCAAGGTGGAGATTCCCCAGGAAGCCTTCATCGCCGCGCTCAAGATGGACGAGTGAGGCGCGGGCCTCGCCGTCTGGCGTGTGATCGCGACTCGCTGCACTCTCCCCGCGGTGCGCGGCTTTGGCCGGCGAGCAGGAGTGTGAGCCATGGCGAAGTTCGAGATCTTCAAGGATAAGGCGGGCGAGTTCCGCTTCCGGTACCGGGCGTCGAACGGGGAGATCATGTTCTCCTCCGAGGGCTACAAGGCCAAGGCCTCGGCGCTCGATGCCATCGAGTCCATCAAGAAGAACACGCCGTCCGCCGCTGTCGAGGACCAGACCAAGGTTTAGAGCGGGCTACGGCCGGGGCGCGCGCATCGTTCCGATGGGGCAGCCCGCGATGGCGTGAGCCGCGCCGGTCGCAACGCAAGCGCCTGCCGTCTTGTGATCGCGCGCCTGCGCGTCGATCTGGCCCGGGTGGTCCGGCTTCGTGGCGGCGCGTCCGTCACCATGCCTCGCGTGTCCGTGCCGAGTGCGCGGAAGCGCGGACGACACGCGCGGCAGGGGCTTCATCTGTCTGCATCGTGCGCCGCCCCGCGTGGCCGGCAGGCGCCAGGCTCGGCGCCAGGGGATGGGACTGGGTGCAGCGGCCGTGCCCGGTGCGCGGGCACGGTCATGGAAGGGGGCAAGGCGCGGGGCCACGCCGCCGCCCCTGGGTTCAGGCGCAGCGCACGTAGACCATGGTGCCGTAGCGCTTGGAAACCTCGGGGTCCACCCAGCGCAGCACCAGCACGTTGCCGTCGAAGCGCATCACCTGGCGGTCGCGTTCGCCGCCCGCCGGATCGTCAGGCGGGCCGAGGAAGATGGGGCCGTTGCCCACCTGCTTGGACACCACCTCGGTAAGCTTGTTGTCGTCGGCAAGATACATCAGCACGCCGCCGTTGGTGCCGGCGGTGATGACATACGGGTTGGAGCACTGCGCCTTGGCCTGGGCCTCGGTGCGGCCGGCGTCGTCGGGGCGGTGATAGGCGGCAAGGCCGAAGCGACCCACCAGCCGATCCGGCGGGATCGGGCTGACGAATTGCGGCCGCGCCGGCGGCGGCGGCTCGCTGGTGGTGCTGCAGCCGGCGAGCATCAGCGCCAGCCCGGCGGCGACTCCGGCGAGGCCGGCGCGTGACTGCGTCCCGGGGCGCACGTTCGATCGTGCAAACGTGATGGTCATGGGTTACTCCGAGGCCTCCGCGGTCTCAACTCCGGACTCGTGCCATCGCCCATTCGCGTGCCGAGCGGCGCAGTGACCATAACGGCTCGGTTCCCTGGCGTCGATGGCGCTTCACGCGGGAACGCGCGACGAACCGCCTCGCGAACCTTCGGAAATTGACCATAGATGGGGGCGGTTACCGCTTCGTATCCCGCAGGGTCCGCGCACCGGGTTCGGGCGGCACCGCCTTGACGGAACCGGATCGCGCGCCTATCTCCGCCGCGGGCTTGGCACTCACGGCCAGCGAGTGCCAGAGCAACGGCGACAGCGCCAAACGCTGTCGCGAGATCTGATCAGCGAGAGGAATAGACCCATGTCCTTCCGTCCCCTGCACGACCGCGTGGTCGTCAAGCGCATCGAAGCCGAGCAGAAGACCGCTGGCGGCATCATCATCCCCGACACCGCCAAGGAAAAGCCCCAGGAGGGCGAGGTGATCGCGGTGGGCGCCGGCGCCCGCGACGAGGCCGGCAAGCTCGTCCCCCTCGACGTCAAGGCCGGTGACCGCGTGCTGTTCGGCAAGTGGTCGGGCACCGAGGTCAAGATCGACGGCCAGGACCTGCTCATCATGAAGGAAAGCGACATCCTCGGCGTCATCGCCAAGTGATCCTGGGGTCTGTGATCCCGGCTTTCCCACACGCCTAGGACTTTACATATTCAGGAGGCCGAAATGGCTGCCAAGGACGTAAAATTTTCTGCCGACGCGCGCGAAAAGCTGCTGCGCGGCGTGGACATCCTCGCCAACGCGGTGAAGGTGACCCTCGGCCCCAAGGGTCGCAACGTGGTGATCGAGAAGTCGTTCGGCGCCCCGCGCATCACCAAGGACGGCGTCTCCGTCGCCAAGGAGATCGAGCTCGAGGACCGCTTCGAGAACCTCGGTGCGCAGCTGGTGCGTGAGGTCGCCTCCAAGACCAACGACCTCGCCGGCGACGGCACCACCACCGCCACCGTGCTGGCCCAGTCCATCGTCAAGGAAGGCGCCAAGGCGGTTGCCGCCGGCATGAACCCGATGGACCTGAAGCGCGGCATCGACCTTGCGGTCGCCGCCGCCCTCAAGGACATCCAGGGCCGCGCCAAGAAGGTGTCCTCCTCCGCCGAAGTGGCGCAGGTCGGCACCATCTCCGCGAACGGTGACAGCTCCATCGGCGAGATGATCGCCGGCGCCATGCAGCGCGTGGGCAACGAGGGCGTCATCACCGTCGAGGAAGCCAAGACCGCCGACACCGAGCTCGACGTGGTCGAGGGCATGCAGTTCGACCGCGGCTATCTCTCTCCGTACTTCATCACCAATGCGGAGAAGATGATCGCCGACCTGGAAGAGCCCTATATCCTCATCTTCGAGAAGAAGCTCTCCGGCCTCCAGCCGATCCTCCCGGTCCTCGAGGCCGTGGTGCAGTCGGGCCGTCCGCTGGTGATCGTCGCCGAGGACGTGGAAGGCGAGGCGCTGGCCACCCTGGTGGTCAACAAGCTGCGCGGCGGCCTGAAGGTCGCGGCGGTGAAGGCCCCCGGCTTCGGTGATCGCCGCAAGGCCATGCTGGAGGATATCGCCATCCTCACCGGCGGCACCGTGATCTCGGAAGATCTCGGCATCAAGCTCGAGAACGTGACCCTCGCCCAGCTCGGCCGCGCCAAGAAGGTGATTCTCGAGAAGGAGAAGACCACCATCGTCGACGGCGTGGGCGAGAAGGCCGACATCGAGGCGCGCGTCGCCCAGATCAAGGCGCAGATCGAAGGCACCACCTCCGACTACGACCGTGAGAAGCTCCAGGAGCGTCTCGCCAAGCTGGCCGGCGGCGTGGCCGTGATCCGCGTGGGCGGCTCCACCGAGGTGGAAGTCAAGGAGAAGAAGGACCGCGTGGACGACGCGCTGAACGCCACCCGCGCCGCGGTGGAAGAAGGCATCGTTCCCGGCGGCGGCGTGGCCCTGCTGCGCGCCAAGAAGGCGGTCGAAGGCCTGACCTCCGACAATGCCGACATCAAGGCCGGCATCAAGATCGTGCTGCGCGCCCTTGAGGCCCCCATCCGCCAGATCGCCGAGAACTCCGGCGTGGAAGGCTCCATCGTGGTGGGCAAGGTGCTCGAGGCGACCGATCCGAACTTCGGCTTCAACGCGCAGACCGAAGAGTATGTGGACCTCGTCGCCGCCGGCGTCGTGGACCCGGCCAAGGTGGTGCGCACCGCGCTGCAGGACGCCGCTTCCGTGGCCGGCCTGCTGGTGACCACCGAGGCGCTCATCGCCGAGCTGCCGAAGAAGGATGCGGCCCTGCCCGCCATGCCCGGCGGCGGCATGGGCGGCATGGGCGGCATGGACTTCTGATCCACGCCTCCTGGCGCAGGAAAAGGGAAGGGCGCGACCTCGGTCGCGCCCTTTTCTTTTGACCGTCTCGCTGGCGGGCGGGGGCGGCCCCTTGCCGCTCAGGTGCCGCAGAAGGTCTGGTAGTCCGCCATTTCCGGCGGCAGCTCGGCATAGGCGGCAAAGCGGGGCTGTTCGTCGAACGGCTTCTGGATCACGCCCAGCAATTCCTCGAACGGCCCATAGTCGGCGCTCTCGGCCGCTGCTTCCAGGGCCCACTCCACCTGATGGTTGCGGGGAATGAACAGGGGGTTCACCCGGTCCATGTCGGCGCGGATGTCGGCGCCTGCGCGGCCGGTCCGCGCCAGGCGGGCCCGCCAGGGTTCGGCCCAGGCATCGAAGGCGGCGCGGTCCAGGAACAGGTCGCGCACGGCGGCGAGCCCGTCGGCGCTTTCGGCAGCGGCACCCAGGCGGCGGAAGGTGAGGGTGAAGTCGGCCTTGGAGCCCTTCATCACCTCCAGCAGGTCGAGGGCCAGCGCCGCGTCCTCAGCCGCGCCGTCGGCGAGGCCGATCTTGGCCTTGAGGCCGGCGTGATGGGCCGCCTCGAACCGCTGGGGGAAGGTGTTCAAGAGGGCATTGGCCTCGTCCACGGCGGCCTCCCGCGCGTCGTCCAGCAACGGAATCAGGCATTCGGCGAAGCGGGCGAGGTTCCAGTGGGCGATCTGCGGCTGGTTCTTGTAGGCATAGCGCCCCATGGCGTCGATGGACGAGAACACCGTGGAAGGGTGGTAGGCATCCATGAAGGCGCATGGGCCATAGTCGATGGTCTCGCCGGCGATGGACATGTTGTCGGTGTTCATCACCCCGTGGATGAAGCCGATGTGCTGCCAGCGCGCCACCAGCGCCGCCTGGCGCGTCATCACCGCCTCCAGCAGCGCGGCATAGGGGCGCTCCGCTCCGGTAAGCTCGGGATAGTGGCGGGCGATGGCATAGTCGGCGAGGGCGCGCAGGCCTTCGATGTCCTTGCGGGCGGCGAAGAATTGGAAGGTGCCGATGCGGATGTGACTGGCCGCCACCCGGGCCAGAACGCCGCCGGGCTGGGCCCGCTCGCGCCACACCGGATCGCCGGTGGTGACGGCGGCCAGCGTGCGGGTGGTGGGCACGCCCAGCGCCGCCATGGCCTCGCTGATGAGATATTCGCGCAGCACCGGGCCGATGGCCGCGCGGCCGTCGCCGCGGCGGGAAAAGGCGGTGGGCCCGGAGCCCTTGAGCTGGATGTCGCGGCGCCGTCCGGCCCGGTCGATGACCTCGCCCAGCAGCACCGCCCGCCCGTCGCCGAGCTGCGGCACGAACTGGCCGAACTGGTGCCCGGCATAGGCGAGGGCGATGGGCGCGGACCCTTCCGGCACGCGCACGCCGGCGAACATCTCCACCGCCTCCGGAGTGGCGAGGGCGGCGGGATCAAGCCCCAGCTCCTCCGCGAGGGGCACATTGAGCTTCACCAGGCGCGGGGCGGAAGCCGGGGTCAGCTGGACCGGGGCGAAAAAGCTCTCCGGCAGGCGGGCATAGGAATTATCGAACGGAATATGCAGCGACTGGGACATGGCACGGCAATCTCCCCCCGGGCGAAAAGGGGCAGGCCCGGGACCGGCTGCCGAGGGTGACGACATCCGCCGCCCCTGTCCAGCCGGCCGCTTCGGCGTTCAGCGGGCGAGCGGGCGGAAGCCCACGACGCCGTGGTCCGCGTCATAGAGGTAGTCATAGGCGTTCAGCACCCGCACCGAGGTGTTGAGGAAGGCCGGCGCGCCCGGGCGGGGCACCACGATCACCTCGCTCGGCGCCACCGGATCGGCGCGATCGCCCACCGTGTAGCCGAAGCGCGGGGCGGCGGCGCCGGGTGCCGGGCGCACCTCCACCTGCGTGCCGGGGGCGAGGGTCAGCCGGCCGTCGGGGGACAGAAGACCTTCCATCTGCGCGTCGGGCACGGTGAGGAAGCTGCGGAAGACCCCGGTATCCACCAGGATCGTGCCGCAGGCGGCGGGTGTCCGGCCGGCGAGGGCGTAGCAGGCCGGCGGCGCCTGCCAGTCGCCGGCAACGGTCGCCGGCGCCAGAGGCACCTGGGCGAAACCCTCGCCATCGCCCGCGCCGAGGCCGACCCGAACCGCGCCGCGGGTGACCACATAGCCCCGGCCGACCGGCCCCGGCGCGTCGGCAGTCCCCATGGCAGGGAGGTTCAGGAACGGGTTCTTCTCCGGTGTGCTGCCGCGCTGGTGGTCCTTCTCGCGGGCAAAGCCGACGCCGAGCATGGCCACCCGGTTCGGCGCCGGATTGGGCCGGCAGCGGCGGGCGGTCCGCGTGCAGTCGATCCGCGTTACCGCCAGCACCGGCAGGGGGCGGGTGGTGAGACGGGTGCCGTCCGCACCTTCGATGGTGACCGACGCGCGCACGTAGCGCCCGACCATGATGCGCCCGGAGCTGGAATAGGTGAGGGTGCCCGGCCCGAGGTCCGGCAGCGCCGCGAGATCGGGAATGGCGCTGGCGGAGATGACCACGCCGGTGGAGCCGGTGTCCATCACCGCCCGCCGCACCGGTCCACCGATGGAAATGCCGAGCTTGGGCGTCCGCAGCAGCGGCCGCCCGTCGGGCGGCGCATTCAGGTAGCGCAAGGTGACGGGCTGCGCGGGCTCGGCGGCGGAGGCGGCGCCGGGGGACAGGGCCACGGCCGTCAGCGCCGCCACAAGCGCCACCCGGCTCCGCCTTCCCGGTCCCGATTCGCCGACCCGGGGGCCTGCGACCGCGCGCAGCCGGGAGAAAAGACGCTTCTGGGACATGGGACGCCCTCCGTGCCCGCCCGCCAAGGCAACCGGCCAGGGCGGCTCGCTGCCTGCGCCATCAAATCACGTCCGCTCCGGGTTGCGCCGTGGCGCGATACCGCAGCTGTCTTCGCCCGTCATCGGCGTTCCAAGCCCCTGAGGTCCTTAACCCAAGGTCCGTTACCCGGGCCACGACGAGCAATCCGAAGACCCGTCTGCCGCCGGCCGCCGTCGTATCTTCTGCATCGGCGATCGGACGTGATCCCTTCCGGCAGAAGGCGGCCCAGGCGATTTTCCTCTCCGGCCACGCTGCGACACAGGAAACGGCTCGGCTCATGCCGGCGAAAGGCCGGGATCGATGCCTGTCAGCGCAATGGAGACATCCCACAATCGGCGGGCGGCCGCGGCGTCGGTCGCCTGCGGGGCGCGCTTGGCGATGCCGGACGCTCCCTTGATCTCGCGAAATCCCTGCGGTCCGTGATAGGTGCCCGGCGGTGTGTCGTCCGTGGCCGCCTGCAGCGTCGGCCACGCGCCCATGGCGGAGGTGTTCGAGAACGGCTTGAAGAGCATGGACAACAGGCCGATGCCGGGCATATGGCGACCGAGATCGGTCGTTGCAAAACCGGGATGGCAGCCGGCCACGGCCACCGGAGAGCCCGCCGCGCGCAGACGCCGGTCGAGTTCGAACAGGAACAGCAGGTTGGCGAGCTTGCTCATGGCGTAGCGCGGCCACCTCCTGTAGCTCCTTTCGGCATTGAGATCGTCCCAGTCGATCTCGCCGGACGTGTGGGCGAGGCTGCCAGTCACCACGACGCGCGCGCCGGGTGTTTCGGCAAGCCTGGGCAGCAAAAGCGAGGTGAAGGCGAACGAACCGAGATGATTGACGCCGAACTGAAGCTCGAAACCCTGTTTCGTGCGCGTCAGCGGCGGCATCATGACGCCGGCATTGTTCACCAGCGCGTCGATGCGCGGCTCATCCGACAGGCTGGCCGCGGCGCGGCGAATGCTGTCGAGGTCGCCCTGATCGTAAGCGAGGGCGCGAAGATCGGCGGCAGGCGTTTGTGTCCTGATCCGGTCCATCGCCGCATGGGCCTTGGCCGCGTCGCGGCAGGCGAGGACGATCCGCGCGCCGCGGGCCGCGAGCACGCGCGCGGCTTCGAATCCAAGGCCGGTATTGGCGCCCGTGATGACAAAGCACTTGCCCGACTGATCGGCGACGTCGGCGGCGGTGAAGCCCGAAGAGCGTCTGGTCATGTGTCTTCTCCCTGTCTCGATGTGACGCGCGCCACATCTGCAAGACTTGCGGCGCGAACATCTGATCTGGCATCGCGCGGTCTTCTCCCGGCAGCGCGATATCGATGGCGGAGAGGTTCTCGGCGAGGCGCGTGCGGCGGCTCATGCCCACCAGCGCAACGGCGCCCTGCCCCTGCGCCAGTACCCAGGCGGCGAACTGCGTCAGCGTCCAGTCATTTCCACAGCCGTTATCTGGTGAAGCGCATAGGCGCGGTAGGGCTGGTCTCCGGTCAGCTCGGAGGGGTCGGGGTGCCTGATCCTCGACCGCGTGGGGGAGCACCATCGAGGCTGGGCGGCCGCGCGCCGGGCGCGACCATCATGCCGAACATGACGCTGGGGAAAAACGGGTCCGACGGCCGCGCAAGGCTTCGCGCATCAGCCGTTCGTCTGGGCCCATGCCGTGGAGATCGCCGGTATGGATCCTCCCGATTCCCGCCTCGAACGCGGCCTCGATCGGGGCGACGCGCTGCACCATCGGCCCCGGTCTTCGACCCGTGCCAAATGGGTCCGCCCAAGCGCCGCGTGGGCTTGACCAAAGCCCATGAGCAAGCTCATGGGCTTTGGTATTCGGTGTCCGTGCGCGCATCCTGGCGGCCCGGCTGCGCCCGGCCTCGGCGGCATGGCATGTCGCCGAGGCCGGGCGCCGGGGCGTTCGGGGCCGCTGCGTTCCAGACGATGGGTTTTCATCGGGACGCTCATTTATTAGAGTGACTGCTCTATTTAAAGAGGAGGGGCGTTCACTGCTCGTCAGGGTGGATAGAGCGATCACTCTAATTATTTTTGAGGGACTCGTATGCGTAAGCTCGATCCCGTCCGGCATGAGGAGAAGCGGCAGGAGATTCTGGCGGCGGCGAACCGCTGCTTCGAGCGCAGCGGCCTGAAGGGCGCTTCGGTCGCGGACATCTGCAAGGAGGCGGGCATCAGCCCCGGCCACCTCTACTATTACTTCGAGAGCAAGGACGCGATCATCGCCACCCTGTCCGACGCATGGCTCTCCCGGACCCGCGCAAGGTTTGAGCGCGTGGTGTCCGCACCACGCGATCTCGTGGGAGCGCTGGTGTCGGAGATTGGCGGGCTGGCGCCGAAAGGTCCAAAGGCGGGCGCCGAACTCGTGTTCGAGATGCTGGCGGAGAGCACGCGCAACCCGGCCATGGCAGAGATGGTTCAGGCTCACAGTCGCGATCTGCGTGCCCTGATCGCCGGTGTCTTGCGGGAAGGGCAAAGGCGGGGCGATGTTCGTGCCGATCTCGATGTGGAAAACGTGGCGACGGTCGCTGTCGCCATGGTGGATGGTTTGAAGACGATCAGTCTTCGGGAGCCCGGCGCCGATCAAGAGAAGTCCGCCGCACTCCTGCGGCAGATGCTCCAATGGCTGGTCACGCGGGGGGAGGGATAGCGGCCTTCATTTCACCGCCGAACCCGAAATCGCCACGGCTGCTTTCCCGTTGGCCACCGCAAGCGGCCGGGAACCCCACGATGACTGATTATATTACGGTATTTCATAGGTTTATCATAACGTCCTCGGGCCCGTCTCCGTCGTGGGCGGCCTGCCGGCGCCGCAGTTGCCTGGAATGCCTGGGGGTGGTTGTCTGATGCCCGCGGCCGTCCGTTCCGGGGCGGGCCGCCACCTGTCGCGAACGAGGTTGCGATGCGCAGCGAGATCACCGGCACCACCCTTCCCGTCGTCACCTTCACCCTGGAGCCGGGCGAGGGCGTGCTGGCCGAGCCGGACCGCCTGTCGTGGATGAGCCCGAATGTCGCCCTGCGCACCACCACCGCGACCGGCGGGGCCGGCGGCTTCTTTTCGGCGATCGGCCGGGCCATGTCCGGCGGCGGGCTGTTCATGACCGAGTTCACCGCCCAAAGCGGCGAGGCGCTGGTCGCGTTCGCGGCCACCGTGCCCGGCGCCGTCATCGAGGCCAAGGTGGCGCCGGGGCGCGGCTTCCTCGTCCATCGCCATGGCTTTCTGGCCGGCAGCCTTGGCCTGTCGCTGGCCATCGGGGTGCAGCAGTCGTTGGGGGCCGGGGTGTTCGGCGGCAACGGCTTCGTGCTGCAGCATCTCACCGGCAGCGGCAGCGCCTTCGTGGAACTGGGCGGGGAGATCGTAAGCTACGCCCTGCAGCCCGGCCAGGAACTGCTGGTGCATCCCGGCCATGTGGGCATGTTCGAGGAGAGCGTGGCGTTCGAGATCACCACCCTGCCGGGAGTAAAGAACGTGTTGTTCGGCGGCGACGGCCTGTTCCTGGCGCGCCTGCGGGGGCCGGGCAATGTCTGGCTCCAGACGCTGACGCCCGCCAAGCTCGCCCACGCCCTCGCGCCCTATCTGCCGGCGGCGGAGCACTGACCGGCGCTGGTCGCCGGCCATCCGTTGCGCGACCTGACGGCCACCCGCCGCCGGCCGCGGGTGGCGGCTCAGCCGCGCATGAGCGCCGCCACATGGGCGGAGGCCGAGGAGGCGAGGGCTTCCAGGTCGTAGCCGCCCTCCAGCAGGGAGACCACGCGCCCGCCGCAGATCCGGTCCGCCACATCCATCAGCCGCCGTGTCACCCAGGCGAAGTCGGTGTCGACGAATCGCAGCGAGGCCATGGGGTCGCGCACATGGGCGTCGAAGCCGGCGGAGATGAGCAGCAGGTCGGGGTGGAATGCCTCAAGGCGCGGCAGTACCCGGCTTTCCATGGCGTCCTTGAACTGGGCCCCGTCGTCGCCGGCCCGCAGCGGGGCGTTGACGATGGTGTTGGCGGTGCCGGTCTCGCCCACTTCGCCGGTGCCGGGGAACAGCGGCATCTCATGGGTGGAGCAGTACATGACGCTGTCGTCATCCCAGAAGATCTGCTGGGTGCCGTTGCCGTGGTGCACGTCGATGTCGACGATGGCGACCCGCTCGGCGCCGAACTTCGCCTGGGCATGGCGCGCCGCCACCGCCACCTGGTTGAGCAGGCAGAAGCCCATGGGCTTGCGCGACTCGCAATGGTGACCCGGCGGGCGCATGGCGACGAAGGCATTGGCGACCTTGCCTTCCATCACCTCGTCCACGGCGAAGCAGGCGCCGCCCACCCCGCGCAGGGCCGCTTCCCAGCTGCCCGGCGACATCACGGTGTCGGAATCGATGCGCACCAGCCCCTCGCTGGGACAGGCCCCGCCCATGGCGTCGAAGAAGTCGGCCGGATGCACGCGGATGATGTCCTCGCGCTCGCCGCGCGGCGCGCTGTCCCGCACCAGGAGCGAGAACTTCTCCTGCTCGAAGATCCGGTCCAGCACCCGCAGACGGTCGGCGCGCTCCGGGTGGCCGAGCGGCGTCAGATGATTGAGGCCGGACGGATGAGTGACGAGCAACGTGGACATGAAACGGCCGGCCTCCCTATGAGCCTTATCTTTTTTAAGAACTCATAGCATAAGTCCGGCCGGAGATCACAGCCTTGAGGCGGCTCAAAGCCTCATCTCTATTTTTCGTCGAGCCGCTTCGAGAAGATGATGCGCGGTTCCTCGATGAAGCCTTCCGCGTGATAGAAAGACCGCACCGCAGCATTGTCCGGACGCACCAGCAGCATCAGCTTGGGCACCGCGCGGGCGCGCAGCCAGTCTTCGGCCGCCGCGGTCAGCAGGCTGCCCAGGCCCTGGCGTTGCTGGTCGGGGGCCACGGCGAGGTAATAGATCCAGCCGCGATGGCCGTCGTGCCCCACCATTACCGATCCGACCAGCCTGCCGCCCGCCTTGGCGGTGAGGATGGTGGAATGCGGGCCGCGGCGGGCAAGGGCGATGTCCGCATGGGGATCGTTCCAGGGCCGGGTGAGGCCGGTGCTCTCCCACAGGGCGACGAGGGCCTCGGTGTCGCCGTCGGCAGCATGCTTGATGCTCACCTCGGTGTCCGGGACGGCGGCAGGCTGCAGCGTGGTCATGGGGAGGGCTCCTGCTGAGAGGGCGGGCGGGGGGCGGCGGCGCGGCCGAGCCGGTCGGCGATGGCTTCTCCAAGCCCGGTGCGCGGCAGGGGTACCACGGCGATGGCGGGCGCGCCGCAGGCGTCGAGCGCGCGCAACGCCCCGTAGAGTCGGGCGGCGGCCTGGGTGAGGTCGCCGGAGGGGCTGAGGTCCATGATGGTGCTGGCGCTGGCGCTGCCCGGCGGGCGGGCGCCGGCGAAGGTCAGCAGCGCCTCGCCGGGGGCCACATGGTCCGCGTCCAGCCGCACCGGGGCGCGCGGGGCATAATGGGAGGCGAGCCGGCCGGGGGCCAGGGGGCGCTCGGCATCGTCCGGCCCGGCTCCTGCCAGCGGCTGGCCGAGCAGGGCTTCGATGGCCTCGCGGGTGACGCCGCCGGGCCGCAGCAGGCGCGGGGTGTCGGCGGTGACGTCGAGGATGGTGGATTCCACTCCCACCTGGGTGGGGCCGGCGTCCAGCACCAGGTCGATGAGCCCGTCGAGATCGCCGCGCACATGCTCGGGGGTGGTGGGCGAGACGTGGCCGGAGCGGTTGGCGCTGGGCGCCACCACGGCGCCGCCGAAGGCCGCCAGCAGGGCTGTGGCGACGGGATGGGCCGGTACCCGGAGAGCGACCGTGTTGAGCCCGGCGCGGGCCAGCTCGCACACCCGCGCACCGCCGGCATAGGGCACCACCAGGGTCAGCGGGCCGGGCCAGAACGCGGCCGCCAGCCGCCGCGCGGCGGGCGAGAACGCGCCGAGGGGCAAGGCCGCTTCCAGGCTGGCCACGTGGGCGATGAGCGGGTTGAAGGCGGGCCGCCCCTTCGCGGCATAAAGCGCCGCCACCGCGTGCGGATTCGCAGCGTCGGCACCGAGCCCGTAGACGGTCTCGGTGGGAAAGGCGACGAGCCGCCCGTCGGCCAGCTGTCGCGCCGCCGCGCCGATGCCGTCGGCATCGGTGCCGATGGTGACGGTCGCCGGTCCCTTGGAGCCTTGAGACGGAACCATGTGCGCCTTCATGCCAGGGCTTCATATAAACGGCGTCTGCGACCAATGGCTAGCAGACGTGACTTGACGAACGGGGGCCATCGCCGCGAATTGAGGGCCGGCCGGCGCCTGCGCTTAGAGCGCGGGTGAAGGGCCCGGTCAAGCCGCCGGGTGCCCGATGCGACCCCCGCTGGCCCTGCCGCGGAACGGGCACCCGAGCATCGCAAGGAGTAGAGTGATGGCCTATCGTGCGCCGGTCGAGGACGTATCGTTTTTCCTGAAGACCTGCACCTCGCTGCCGAGGCTGATGGAACAGGGCCTGGTCGATCTGTCCTTCGATGTGGTGGAGCCGGTGCTTGAGGAAGCGGGCAAGTTCGCTGCCTCCGTCATCGAGCCCCTCGACCGGGTGGCCGACAAGGAAGGCTGCTCCCTGAAGGACGGTGCCGTAACCACCCCCACCGGCTGGAAGGGCGCCTATGACGCCTGGATCGAGGCGGGGTGGAACTCGGTGGCGGCCGAGGAGGATTTCGGCGGCCAGCACCTGCCGACCACCGTCACCTCCGCGCTCACTGAATTCTGGAACACCGCCTCGCCGTCGTTCGGCATCGGCGGGGTGCTGACCCAGGGCGCCATCGAGGCGCTCACCGCCCACGGCTCGCCGGCGCTGCAGAAGACGTTCCTGGAGAAGATGGTGTCCGGGGTGTGGACCGGCACCATGAACCTCACCGAGCCGCAGGCGGGCTCGGACCTCGCCGCGCTGCGCGCCAAGGCGGTGAAGCAGGCCGATGGCACCTATCGCATCTTCGGCACCAAGATCTTCATCACCTATGGCGAGCAGGACATCGCCGAGAACATCGTCCATCTGGTCCTGGCGCGGCTGCCCGATGCACCCGCCGGCACCCGCGGCATCTCCCTGTTCGTGGCGCCCAAGTTCCTGGTGAACGAAGACGGCTCGCTCGGCGCCCGCAACGACGTGGTGTGCACCGGCATCGAGCACAAGCTCGGCCTGCACGGCTCTCCCACCTGCACCATGACCTTCGGCGACAGCGGCGAGGGCGCCATTGGCTATCTGGTGGGCGAGGAGAATCGCGGCCTCGCCTGCATGTTCACCATGATGAACAACGCCCGCCTGGCGGTGGGCATCCAGGGCGTGGCGGTGGCCGAGCGCGCCACCCAGCGCGCCTTCGCCTATGCCAGGGAGCGCCGCCAGGGCAAGGCCGTGGGCTATACCGGCGAGGGCATGGCCCCCATCATCTTCCACCCCGACGTCAAGCGCACCCTGCTGACCATGCGCGCGGAGACCGACGCCGCCCGCGCCATCTGCCTGATGACCGCCGACGGCCTCGACCGCTCGCGGCGCCTGCCGGACCCGGTGGCCCGCGCCGCGGCGCTGGCGGAGGCCAGCCTGCTGACCCCGGTGGCGAAGGCGTTCTCCACCGATATCGGTATCGAGGTGGCCTCGCTCGGCGTGCAGGTGCACGGCGGCATGGGCTTCATCGAGGAGACCGGCGCGGCCCAGCACTACCGCGACGCCCGCATCTTCGCCATCTACGAGGGCACCAACGGCATTCAGGCCATCGACCTTGCCACCCGCAAGCTGCCCCAGGAGGGCGGCGACGTGGTGACCACGCTGATCGCCGATTTCCGCGATATCGCCGACGAGGTGCATGCGCTGGGCCTGCCCGAGTTCGGCCAGGCCGGCGAAAAGCTGGCGGAAGCGGTGGACGCGCTCGGCCGCGCCACCCGCGTGCAGCTGGGCCGGCTGGGCGAGGAGAACCAGAAGGTGCTGGCTGGGGCGACCCCCTATCTGCGCCTGTTCGCCCGTGCCGCCGGCGGCGCCTATCTCGCCAAGGCGGCGCTGGCGGCCCACAAGGAGCGCGCCGCCGGCAATACCGATCCGCGGCTCGAGGCGCGCATCGCCATCGCCCGCTTCTTCGCCGAAAATCTCTGCCCGCAGGCCAAGGGCCTGGAGGAGGCGGTTGAAGGCGGCCATGCCAGCGTGCTCGGCGCCGAGAGCGTGCTCGCCCTCGACTGAGGGCGCGGGGCGACGGGCGGCGTGGGCCGTCCGCCGCCGGGCGGTTCCCGTCGGTTCGCCGGCGGACGTGGATCGGGCGCGGCGTTCGCGGCGCCCCCCGGCCGGGGGGCGTCGGCCTCCACCATCTCGCGCGAAGCGCGTGGCCGGCTTGCGTGGAGAAGATCGGTCAAGTCAATATCCAGGGCATGTAATCCGGGGCATGTGCGGTGAGCCGACGCGAACGGAAAACGCCCGTGGTTGGCCGCCGCTCTCCGGCCTTGTCCGCCGGCGCGCCCGTGTCGTCGGGGGACGGGGGGCCCGTGGCCCCGGTCGCGATGCGCGGGGCGGTGCGCGGTGTCACAGCGGCGCGAAGGGCCGGGCGCCGGACGTGGGCGGTGTGTCTGGTGATTCTGGCGCTGCCGGCCGTCGGCGCGGGGCTTCCCGCGGGAGCGGCGTTCGCCGAGCAGGCGGCCTGCGCGCCGGCGTCTTCGCGCTCCATCGGCGGGGCGAGCGCGCAGGTTTGCACGCTGGCCGGCCCTGGCGGCGCCCAGCGGGTGTTTCTCATCGCCCCCGCGCGGCCCCGCGCGGCGCTGGTGATGTTCGTGGGCGGCACCGGGCAACTCGGGCTGTCGGCGGACGGGCGTTTTCGGCACGGTGCAAATGTTCTGGTGCGCACCCGCGCGGACTGGGTCGCCCGCGGCTTCGCCGTGGTCATCCCGGACGCGCCGGGGCCCGGCAGCCAGCGCGGGCGGCGCAGCGGCGCGGAATTCGCCGGGGCCGGGGCGGCGGTGCTCGCCCTGGCGCGGGAACGGTTCGCCGTTCCGCTGGTCGTGGTCGGCACCAGCCAGGGGAGCATCGCCGCCGCCAAGGTGGCGTCGGTTGCCCCCGCCGGTGAGATTGCCGGGCTCGTTCTGATGGAATCGGTGTCGCGCGGCGATAACCTGGAAACCGTGTTCGACACGCAGCCGGAGGCCGTGCGGGCGCCGGTCCTGGTGGTGGCCAATGCCACCGACGCCTGCCCTATCACGCCGCCGGGGGATGCCGGGCGGATCGCCGCCGCCTTTGTGAAGGCCCCTTCCGTCCATGTGCTGCGGGTCTCGGGCGGGACGGCGGGCCTTGGACCCTGCACCTCATTGTCGGCGCACGGCTATCGCGGCATCGAGGCGGGCGTCGTGGCGCGCATCGCGGCGTGGCTCGACGCGCGCCTGCCGCCGGCGCGCGACGAGGAGCAGAACCCGACGACCTGCCCGGGCGCGAGCTTTGACGCGGACCGGCACGGCGGGGCGTGCGGAGGCAGCGAGTAACCTCAAGCGCCCGGTCCCGGGCGCTGTGTCTCTGCGCATGATGCGCGGGGGGCGTGGGACCGGCGCCGGTGGCGGCGGGCGGCCTCGGCTACGCCTCGGCGGCGGTGGCCAGCGTCCCGCGCCGCATGCCCAGCGCGCGCCACGTGCCCCGGCCGGCATCCTTGGCGAGGTACAGCGCGGCGTCGGCCTCGGCCACCAGGGCCGCCAGATCCACGTCCGGCGTGGTGGCCACGGCGATGCCGATGGAGAAGGACGCGGGCAGGATCAGGCCTTCGGTTTCCACCGGCCGCGAGAGATGAGCGTGCAGGCGCTCCGCCAATATCGTGAATTCTTCCGGTGTCTTGCCCATGGCGACCACGGCGAATTCGTCGCCGCCGAAGCGGGCCGGCACGTCGCCGGCCCGCAGTGCCGATTGCAGCCGCCGCGCGGTGGTGGTGAGCAGGAGATCGCCGGAAACGTGGCCGTGCATGTCGTTGACGCGTTTGAAGTGGTCCACGTCGATCAGCAGCACCGCGAAGGGCGCCTGATCCCGGGTGAGGATGCGGCGCGCGTGTTCCAGCGCGCGCTCGAACGTGCTGCGGTTGGCGAGGCCGGTCAGCGGGTCGTGGCTGGCGGCGTGCTCCAGCGCCGCTTCCAGGTGCTTTTTCTGCGACACGTCGGTGATGGTGCCGACGGCGCGCACCGGATGGCCGTCAGGGGCGCGCTCCACCACCTTGCCGCGCGAGAGCAGCCAGACATAGCCTCCATTGCGGTGGCGCCCGCGCAGCTCGGCTTGAAAGAGCGGGTGCCGGCCCTGGGCGTGATCGCCGAAGGCCTCACGCACCCGCGCCAGGTCCTCCGGGTGGATGAGCTCCTGAAAGCGCGTCAGGATGTCCTGGTCGGTGGCTGGAGTGTAGCCGAGCATGCGATAGGCGCGGGTGCTGAAGAAGATGGCGCCGGACGGAAGGTGCCAGTCCCAGATGCCGTCGTTGGCGCCTTCCAGGGCGTAGGCGAGGCGCCGCTGGTCCTCCTCCAGCGCCCGTTGCTGGCGCTCGCGCTGTGCCATGATGGCGGCGATGATGAGCGCGGGGCAGGCGGCCAGCACCAGCCGCCCCTGCATCTTCAGCACCTCCATGGACACCATCGGGGCCGGCCACTCCCATATATTGAAGAAGGCAAGGCCGAGCACCGCCGCCGCGAACAGCGCGGCGGCGAGGGCGGTGAGGAAGGGACCGAACCGGAACGCGATCCACAGCAGGACGCAGGAGCCGAGGCCGAGCAGCAGCGGTTCCCGCGCCACAGCCGCCAGCACCACCGAGCCGACCAGCGTACCGGCCGCCACGTGAGCCTCGCCGATGACGTGCCGCCGGCGGCCGGGGGCGGCGGCCGATCCGCGCCGGGCCGTATCCTCGCGCCGGCCCGGCCACAGCAGAAACAGCGGCAGGAGCAGGATGATCGCCGCCATGTCGGGTAGCCACCAGCGCAACGCCACCAGCCAGAAGGAGCCGCCGGAGGGCAGGACGGTGCTTCCGGCGCCCAGCAGCGCGCCGGGGATGCCGGCCCCCAGCGCCACCGCCACCAGCCCGGCCACATGGCGCACGGCGAACGGCCCGCCCGGGCGCAGCCCGGCCCAGCGGCAGCCGGTGACGGCGAGGTGGAAGGTGAGCCCGTTGGCGATGCCGCAGGCCACCGAATAGGCGGTCGAGTCGCCGAGCATGAGGTGGGCGGCGAGGCTGGCGGCGACCACGCCCGCCGTGCTCCAGGCGAGGCCCCTCTCGACCGCGAGCAGATAGGTTCCCGCCGCCAGGGCGTTGGCCGGCCAGATGGCCGAATCCAGATTCACCGCGCGGAGCGTGGAAAGCAGAGTGAGCAGCGTGCAGAAGTAGAAGAGCGTGAAAAGGCCAATACGCACCAGGGAGCCGAGGGTGGATATTTCCGCCCCTCGGTTGGTGAGATTGTCCTCCGCTGCCGCGGCCGCGCCGCCGGGCGAAGGGGAAAGAGGCTGGTCTGGACGCATCGCAGCCCCGTGTTTTGCCCCGATGACCTGGATCCGGTACCCCGCCCCGCCGATCGCAGCGTGCGACGGGAACCGCGGATGCGCCAGATCAGAATGGGGCAATCCGTGATTTATGTTTGAGTTTCGGTATAATATTACACTCGTCCGCTTGCGCGGGCCAGATTGCTCTTCTTCTCACGCCGCGTGCCGGAAGCAAAGAGCCCCGGCGCGCGGCGTGGGTGCCTCTCCGGCTGGTCACGGGAACAGGCGGGTGCGGGTCCAGGCGGTATCCGCGCCGGGGCGACGGAACACGACGCGGTCGTGAAGGCGGAACGGCCGATCGTGCCAGAATTCCATCTGCACCGGGACCACGCGGAAGCCGGTCCAGTGGGGCGGGCGCGGCACCGTGCCCAGGGCGTAGCGCGCCGTTGCTGCGGCCACCGCCGCCTCGAGCGCGAACCGTCCCTCAAGCGGCCGCGACTGGCGGCTGGCCCAGGCGCCGATCTGCGACAGGCGGGGCCGGCTGGCGAAATACTCATCCGCCTCGGCCTCGCTCACGCGCTCCACCGGGCCGCGCACGCGCACTTGCCGGCGCAGGGATTTCCAGTGGAACACCAGGGCCGCCTTGGGGGTGGCGGCCAGTTCCTGGCCCTTGGCGCTTTCGGTGTTGGTGAAGAAGACGAATCCCTGCGCGTCCACGCCCTTCAGCAGCACCATGCGGGCGTCGGGCAGGCCGTCGCCGTCCACGGTGGCCAGGGTCATGGCGTTGGGATCGTTCGGCTCGCTCGCCCCGGCATCCGCAAACCATTCGCTGAACAGGCGAAAAGGCTCGTCGGCCTCGGTGAAATCACCACTTGTTAAGACGTTCTGGGCTTCCATGGTGTCCTTCGTCGTCATGTGGAGCCCCCCCGTGCCCTGCCTTGTCCCGGTTGTCCCGCCCCCTGGCGGGACGCTCCGTTATAGGAGGCTCGCGTTGTTGCGCGAAGTCCTTCGCGCGGGATTGGGCGGCGCCCTGGTCATCGCCGCCGCTGTCTGCGCCGGCTGCAGCACCGCCCCCTTGCCCGACGACGACGTGATCACCGGCTCGATCACGCCGCGCCCGGTGGTCGCGCGCGCACCGCAAGGCGCCGCGCCGCAGGGCGTGGCCGCCTCCGACTGGAGCGCGGCGACGGTGGCCCTCGACCAGGCGCTGGCTTCGTCCGAGGCCGACATCAGCGTGCCGTGGGAGAATCGCGACACCGGGGCGCATGGCACCGCCACCCCCATCGGCCCCCGGCGCGCCGGGGGTTGCCGCGATTTCATGATCGCCGTGGTCGACGGCAAGGTCGCCGACCGCTGGATTCACGGCGAGGCCTGCCGCGGCCGGGCCGGAACCGTCCTGACGCAGGTGCGGGTTCTCGGCCGCGCCTGAATCTGGTGGTGATCGTGGCATAAGTGTTGCAATTTCTCCGGGGCGGACCCACATCGTGGACGCGGCCGGCCGCTTGAGCGCCGGCCGGCGAGGTGAGATTTCATGCGTGATCCATACGACATCCTCGGCGTTTCAAGGACCGCCGACGAAGCCGAGATCAAGCGCGCCTATCGGCGGCTGGCGAAAAAGCTGCACCCCGACGCCAACGTGAACGACCCGAAGGCCCAGGACAAGTTCGCGGAGCTGAACACGGCTCACGAGATCCTGTCGGACAAGGACAAGCGCGGCCAGTTCGACCGGGGTGAGATCGACGCCGAGGGCAAGCCGCGCGCGCCGGAATTCTCCGGCTTCGGCGGCGGCCGGCGCCCCGGTCCCGACGGCTTTTCCGGTTTCGACGGCGACACCATTTTCGAGAGCTTCTCCTTCGGTCCCGAGGGGATGCGGCGCTCGGCGCGGCGTGGCGGGCCCGGCGCCGGAACGGGCCCCAAGGGGGGTGGCAATTTCGACGACATCGGGGATCTGTTCGGGTTTGGCCGCCAGCGCCGTGGCGCCGCCGGCGGCTCCGCTCCGCCGGCAGGTGCAGACATGGACATTTCCCTTGCCGTGACCTTCGAGGAGGCGACCCACGGCGCCAGCAAGCGCGTGGGCCTGCCCAACGGCAAGCAGATCGACATCAAGATCGCGGCGGGAACGCGCGAGGGGCATCGCCTGCGCCTGAAGGGGCAGGGCGAGGCGAGCCCGGCGGGCGGTGCGCCGGGCGATGCCTATGTCACCATCTCCTATGCGCCGCACCCGGTGTTCGAGCGGGATGGCGACGACCTGCGCCAGAATGTCGATGTGGCGCTGGCGGACGCCGTGCTCGGCTCCAAGGTCCGGGTTCCGACCCTGTCGGGAACGGTGGAACTGAACATCCCCGCCTGGACCTCGGGCGGTCGGACCTTCCGCCTGCGCGGCAAGGGGCTGCCCAACACCACCGGCGGCCACGGCGACCTGATGGTGCGGGTGAACCTGCTGCTGCCCAAGGCGCGGGACCCGGAGCTGGAAGCGGTGATGCAGAAGCTGCGCTCGACGGCGCAGTGATCCGGGGCCTCAAGGAGGCGGGATTCGCCATGTGCGGGCGGCGCGCGGCCGGTTTTACGGCAGTGCCGCTGTCGCATTTTCTTCATGCGGCCCGGTTTCCCCGGCATGGCGAAATGCACTACAGTCCGCGCCCTGATCGGACCGGTACGGGTGCGCCCCATGTTTCTAGAGCTGCAAAATCTGTATTTCGAAGACCTCACCGTGGGTCGCACGGAACGCATGTCGAAGACGGTCTCGTCTTCGGACATCGTCGGCTTCGCCGAGCTGACCGGCGACCGCAACCCGATTCACCTGTCCCAGCACTTCGCGGCCAAGACACCGTTTGGGGGCCGCATCGCCCATGGTCTCTACACCGCGAGCCTGATCTCGGCGGTGCTCGGCACCCGCCTGCCGGGGCCCGGCGCGGTCTATATCTCCCAGACCCTCAACTTCCGTGCCCCGGTGCGCATCGACGACACGGTCGATGTGGAGGTGCGGGTGGTGGAGCTCATTCCCGAGCGGTCCCGCGCCCGCCTGTCGTGCATCTGCTCGGTGAAGGGCGAGGTGGTGCTGGACGGCGAGGCCTGGGTCAAGGTGCCGGCCTCCGGCGCGCAGAAGATCGCATCGGCCTGATCGGCCGGTCCTCTCCGCTCGCATGGCGGCGTCGGTGGCGGGGGCCGCCGGTGCCCGGCTGGGACAGGGGCACGCATGTTCGAATCGGCGAAGGCGGAGCACAGGCTGGAAAAGGCGGCGTTCAAGGCGCTGGAGCCCGGCTTGCGCGAGGATCTCCTGAACGCGCAGGCCCAGCTCATCGACCAGCGACGCCGCAGCCTGCTGGTGTTGATCCACGGGCCGGACGGCGCCGGCAAGGGTGCTGTCCTCAACCGGCTGTACGGCTGGCTCGACGTCCGCAAGCTGGACACCCTTACCTACGAGTCGCCCTGCCGCGACGATGCCGACCACCCGCCCATGTGGAAATACTGGCGCGGACTGCCGCCGTTCGGCGAAATCGGCATGATGCTGGGCTCGTGGTATCACAAGCCGGTCTGCCAGCGGGCGTTGGGGGCGCTGGGGCGGACCGGTTTCGCCAGCGCCATGGAGGAGATCCGCCGGTTCGAGGCCATGCTCAACGCCGAGGGCGTGAGCCTGCTCAAGATCTGGCTTTATCTCGATGGCGAGGAGGCCCACCGCCGCCTCAAGGCGTTGCGCAAGGGCGCCTACCAGCGGCCGGTGGTGCGTGAATGGGCGGAGCTGGAAGGCGAGCACGCCCGGGAGCGCCTCGCCGCCGCCGCCGAGGACGTGGCGCGCCTGACCTCCACCGACTTCGCCCCGTGGCAGGTGGTGCCGGCGGGCGACGACGCCTACCGCGATGCGACCGTCGGCAGCGTGCTGCTGGATAAGCTGCGGGCAATGACGGCGGATGGCGGCAACGGCGCCTCCCGCCCTCGTCCCACCCCCAGCCCCACGCGGGTGCCCAAGTCCCTGCCCACCTTCTCCATCCTCTCCACGCTGGATCTGACCCGGACGCTGGACAAGGACGATTACGAAGGCCAGATCGCCCGGGAGCAAAGCCGCATCACGCGCGCCACCGTGGCGCCGCGATTTGAGGGGCGCGCCCTGGTGCTGGCGTTCGAGGGCTCCGACGCGGCGGGCAAGAGCTCCACCATCATGCGGCTGCGCCAGGCGCTGGACCCGCGGCGATTCCGCGTCTACCCCATCGCCGCGCCCACCGACGAGGCGCTTGCCCGGCCGTATCTGTGGCGGTTCTGGCGGCATGTGCCGGCGCGCGGACGCATCGCCATCTTCGATCGCTCCTGGTACGGGCGGGTGCTGGTGGAGCGGGTGGAAGGCCTCGTCACCCCTGAGCAGTGGGGCCGGGCTTATGGCGAGATCAACGATTTCGAAGCGCAGCTGGCGGACAGTGGTGCGGTGGTGGTGAAATTCTGGCTGGCGATCAGCCAGGAGGAGCAGATGCGCCGTTTCGCGGAGCGCGAGAGCATTCCCTACAAGCGCTTCAAGCTGACCCCTGAAGATTGGCGCAACCGCGAGAAATGGCCGCTCTATGAGGCGGCGATCACCGAGATGGTGGACCGCACCTCCACCCGCGTGGCGCCCTGGACCCTGGTGGAGGCCGAGGACAAGCGCTTTGCCCGCGTGAAGGTCCTGCGCACGGTGGCGGACCGGCTTGAGGCGGCGCTGGCGGAGTGAGGTGGTCCCCGCGACGCGGACAGGACCCTAAGCTTGGTTCGGCCTGAGGGAGGGACGAGCCCGATGACCGGGAAGAGGACGCGGCATTCTGCGGATTTGTCTGTTTCGCGTTCACTTCGTCCCAAGGCGAAGGTCGCCCTCGAGGCGCTTCGTGGGAGCAGACGGTGGCGCAGCTGGCTGCGAAGCATGGCGTCCATCAGCCCCTGATCCACGCCTGGAAGACGCAGGCGGTCGAGGGCATGGCCACGGTGTTCTCGGGCAAGGCGGAAGCCGCCGAGGTCGCCCGCGAGGGTGAGATCGACCAGCTCCATGCCAAGATCTGGCAACTGGTGGTGGAACGGGATTCTTTGCGTCGGACCTCCGGGCGCTGAGCGTGGGGGCGAGACGCGAGATGATCGAACCGGATCACCCACACCTGCCGATCACCCGCCACTGCGCCCTGGTCGGCATCATCCGGTCGGCGTTCTACGGCGGCCCGCGGACTGGAAGCCCCGAGACCCTTGCCGTCATGCGGGCGATCGACGGCCAGTTCCTGGAAACGCCGTGGTCCGGCTCGCGGCAGATGGTCCGTCATCTGCGCCCGCAGGGACATGCGGCCGGGCGCAAGCGCGTGCGGCGCCTCATGGCCCGTATGGGGTTATACCAAAGGCCCATGAGCGTGACTCATGGGCCTCTGGTCAAGCCCGCGCGGCGCTTGAGCGGACCCACTTGGCACCGGTCGAAGACCGGGGCCGATGGTATTAGCCGCCATCTGCCAGCGGCCGAAGACCACGGTGCGGCCCCCCGCACCGCGTCTTCCCCTATCTCCTGCGGACCCTGGCGATCGACAGGCCAGACCAGGTCTGGTGCGCTGACATCACCTCCATCCCGATGCGGCGCGGGTTCCTGCACCTGATCGCCATCATGGACTGGAACAGGCGCAGGGTTCTGTCCATGGGATTGCGCACGCAATCCGTTCTGGATTGCTGCGGCGCCTCTCCAACACCATGGAGGTGGACTTCTGCATCGAGCCGCTGGAAGAGGTCCTGTCCCGGTTCGGGCGGCCCGGCATCCTCAATACCGACCAGGGCAGCCGGTTCACCAGCCCGCGCTTCACAAAGATGCTGCTGGAGGCCGGCGTGCGGATCTCCCTGGATGGCCGCGCCCGGTGGATGGACAACGTGTTCATCGAGCGCCTCTGGCGGTCGCTGAAATACGAGTGCATCGACCTCAATGCATTTGCAACCGGTTCCCAGGCCAGGGCCGGGATCGGCAGGTGGATCACCTGCTACAATCGCACGAGGCCCCCTCAGCCCTCGGCGGCAGAACGCCGGAGGAGGTCCATACGGCCTGTGACGGCATCAACATGGCGGCCTGACGCACACCGGAACCAAGCCTAGAAAAGCCGCCAATCTGTCCGCCAAATGGGGACCATCTCACCCTCGGCTGGCAGACCCCCTCCGGCTTTGCCGCCACCTTCCACCGGCGACGGGAGCTGACGCCGCGCCAAGCCAAAAGCTCAGCACCAGATTCCCTCGCTCTCTCGGCCGAAAAGGCCAAACCCAACCGCCAGAACGAACTCAAAGCTAGATAAAACTTGGGGCAACGTCAGCGGCGCCATGGCAGCCTTCCTGGGTGCCCCCGCGCGTGCTGGTGGTTCCTCACAGCCGCGGATGTTTGCTGTGCCAAGCCTGGCGGGCGCGGTTCAACCTGCTGGCGGGTCGTTCTCGCCGGCATTGAGCTGGGCCTTTTCGGCGCGGCGGGCGGCGGCCTCGGCATTGTGGCGTTCTTTGCGTGCTTCCCGGCCCGCGCGGCCCTCCACCAGGGCGGTGACGGCGCCGTGCAGGGTCGCCAGATCCTGCCGGGTCAGGCCGAGGCGATGGAAGATGTTGCGGATATTGCGTGTGGTGGACGGGCGCTTTTCCGGCGAGCGGAAGAAACCGGAGGCCTCCAGCGCGCCCTCCAGGTGATCGAAGAAGGCAAACAGGTCGCCCTTGTCGGCGAGGGGCGACTTGTCGGGCGCCGCGAAGGGCAGCACCCCGGCGCTCGCGGCCTTGGACCATTCGTATCCGACCACCGCGACGCAGGTGCCGAGATTGAGCGAGGCGAAGGCCGGGTTGACCGGCAGGGTAAGGATGGCGTCGCACAGCGACACTTCCTCCGTGTAAAGGCCAGTGCGCTCGCGACCGAACACCAGCGCCACGTCCTCGCCGGCGGCCAGATGCTCGCCCGCCTGCCGGGCGGCGTCGTCGGCGCCCAGCACCGCCTTGGCCATGCCGCGCTCGCGCGCGGTGGCGGCGAAGGCGTATTTGACGTCGGCCAGGGCCGACCGCAGATCGGGAAAGAGCGCCGCTCCCTCGAGGATGCGATCGGCGCCGGCGCTGAAGATGCGCGCCTTGTCGTTGGGCCAGCCCTCGCGGGGGTTCACCAGCCGCAGGCGCGAAAGGCCGAAATTGCCCATGGCCCGCGCGGCGGAGCCGATATTTTCCCCGAGCTGGGGCTCCACCAGAATCACCACCGGCCCGCCGGCGATCCAGGGCTTTGTGCTGTCCGTTCCGGAACCTGGCATCATCTTGTCTCCGCCGGCTGTCTCGCATGCCCCGCCGGGCGCGTCGAGCCTTGTACACATTCTCATGCAATTCATGCCAAAGGCGGTGGCGATGGCGCTTCCGCTTGGGCCCGCGCCGGTGCTATAGCGGCGCGCTGGGAGGATTGCCGAGGGGCAGGCAGGCCCAAAACCGCGCGAGCGACACGCGAGACGAGGACCGCGAGCCCGGAACCCTAAGGCGACTTCTGAACGAATTCCATCCACGCGCAGAGCACCCCCGAAAGGTCGTCCACATGGCGAAGATCAAGGTGGCTAATCCGGTCGTCGAACTCGACGGCGACGAGATGACCCGGATCATCTGGCAGTACATCAAAGACAAGCTGATCCACCCCTATCTCGACATCGACCTCGAATATTACGACCTGTCCGTCGAGAACCGCGATGCCACCAACGACCAGGTGACCATCGACGCGGCGAACGCCATCAAGAAGCATGGCGTGGGCGTGAAGTGCGCCACCATCACCCCGGACGAGGCGCGGGTGAAGGAGTTCAACCTGAAAGAAATGTGGAAGTCGCCCAACGGCACCATCCGCAACATCCTCGGCGGCGTGATCTTCCGCGAGCCCATCATCTGCCAGAACGTGCCGCGCCTCGTGCCCGGCTGGACCCAGCCCATCGTTGTGGGCCGCCATGCGTTCGGCGACCAGTACCGCGCCACCGATTTCAAGGTCCCGGGCAAGGGCACGCTCACCGTCTCCTTCGTCGGCGAGGATGGCACCAAGATCGAGAAGGAAGTCTACAAGTTCCCCGGCGCCGGCGTGGCTCTGTCCATGTACAATCTGGACGAATCCATCCGTGAATTCGCCCGCGCCTCGCTGAACTATGGCCTTCTGCGCAACTATCCTGTCTACCTCTCCACGAAGAACACCATCCTGAAGGCCTACGACGGCCGCTTCAAGGACATCTTCCAGGAGGTCTACGAGGCCGAGTTCAAGGCCGAGTTCGACAAGCGCGGCCTGACCTACGAGCACCGCCTGATCGACGACATGGTGGCCTCGGCCCTCAAGTGGTCCGGCGGCTATGTGTGGGCCTGCAAGAACTATGACGGCGACGTGCAGTCCGACATCGTGGCCCAGGGCTTCGGCTCGCTCGGCCTGATGACCTCGGTGCTGATGACCCCCGATGGCCAGACGGTGGAGGCCGAGGCGGCCCACGGCACCGTCACCCGCCATTATCGCGAGCACCAGAAGGGCAAGGAGACCTCCACCAACTCCATCGCCTCCATCTTCGCCTGGACGCGCGGCCTGTCGCATCGCGCCAAGCTCGACGGCAACGAGGCCCTGGCCCAGTTCGCCGCCACCCTCGAGAAGGTGTGCGTGGACACGGTGGAAGCCGGCGACATGACCAAGGACCTGGCTCTGCTGGTGGGTGCCGACCAGAAGTGGCTCTCCACCACCGGCTTCCTGGACAAGGTCTCCGACAACCTGTCGAAGGCGCTGGCGGCCTGAAGCTGCGACGACGGCGCCCGACGCCTGTGATGCGAAGCGCCGGCCCCCTGGGCCGGCGTTTTCTTTTGCAGGGTGGCGGTCATGTGGGGCCGGCGGCCGGCGGCTTCCGGCCCGCGTCGAACCAGCGCACGCTACCGTCAGGGGACCAGGACCAGCGCACGCGGGCCCTTGCTGACCGGAATGCGGGTGCGGACGGAGAAGGTGTCGAGGTCGATCACCAGCACCGCGTCGCTGAACCAGTCGACCGCATAGGCGATCGGAGCGGCGGGATCGATGCGCACCCCCTCCGGCGATCCGCCCACGCGCAACGTGCGGGGGGCGGTGGCCGGGTCGGATGCGATGAGGCTCAAGGTGCCCGATTGCTGGTTCGCCACCAGCACCCGGCCCGAATCGGGATCGCTGGCCACCCCGTAGGGCATCTTGCCGACCGGGACGCGGGTGAGGGTTCGGGTTGCCTTTCGGAGGCCGACAAGGTCGCCGCCACGGGCATTCACCAGCCACAAGGTGTGGGGATCGTCGCTGGTGTCGAAGGCATAGGGCCCGTCTCCCACGGGCAGCGCGGCACTTCGGGTGAAGGTCGCAAGGTCGATGATGCTCAAGGTGCCGGCCTCGCGGTCGGCGCTGTAGAGCTCCCGGCGGCGGCGGTCGAGCGCCAGTCCGGCCGGGGCGCGGCCCACCTTCACCACGCCGGTGATGCCAAAGGTGCCCGGGTCGAGGCGCCGCACCGCATCCGCAGACCAATCGCTCACATAAAGGGTGCCATCCCCATCCACCGCGATGCCGAACGGCTGTCCGCCGATCCGCGCCGCATCGCGCACCGCGCCGCGCGCGGTGTCGATGCGCGTCAGCCGGCCGGCGTCGGGATGGGTGACATAGGCGGTGGCGCTGTCCGGCGACACGGCGATGGCGGCGGGCCCCGGCCCCACCGCGATCTCGGCGGTGACGCGCAGCGCCGATGTATCCACCACGCTCACCACGCCACCGCCCTGGCACACCACCAGCAGGCGCGCCGCCCTTGCCGGGGCGGCGGCCGACAAGGCCAGCGACAGGATGATCAGCAGCCCGGTGAGAAGGCAGGCCCGGGCGTGGGCCGGGCGGCCGGCGCTGCGCCTCACCGGCCCGCCGCCCCGCCTTCGGCCTTGGCCTTCAGCCCTTTCAGGCCGTTCTCGAAAAAGGTGGTGGTGGCGATGACGGCGGCTTCGTCATTCAATTCGTCGGGCGGGAAGTTGCTGGTGTCGCCGCGATAGAGGCGCGCCGCCCATTCCACCTTGCTCTTGCCGCCGCCGGCATCGGAGACTGTGACGGTGGCGGTGTAGAAGCTCACCGGGAACGCCGCCACATTCTCCGTGCCCAAGCGATAGGCGATGCGTCGGCCGGCGGGGTCGATCTCATCCAGGCTGTCGGAAATCTCGCCCTTCTCCAGCACCAGCACCCGCTCGGCGCCTGGAGCGCTGCCGGTGGCGCGGGCGGATTTGACATCCGGATGCCAGCCGCCGATGGCGCCGAAATCGCCCACCAGCGCCCACACTGCGTCCGGCGGCGCGGCGATCACCACCTCGGCCTCCGCCTTCTGTGGCGTCGGTCCATGGGCCCGGGCTGGCCCTGCGCCAACGGCGAGCACGCACGCTGCGACCATGCCGTACAGGGCCAGCATTCCGGTCGAGCGTCGGGGCAGGCATCGGGAGGTGGAGGCGGTCATGGCGGAGGGTCCTCGTGGTGCGGATGGAGCGGGGTGGGGGCCGGCCGGCGCGTGGGTCCGGGTGGGGCACCGGTTTCAGGCCGGCCCGCGGGACGCTTCTGGTTGGCGCCCGGCGGGTCGGCGACGGGTCAGGAACGGGGCCGCGAACAGGCCGACGAGCAGCAGCAGGGCGAGACCCGCCGGCACCGGCGCGGTGTCGCGCGCGCCCGGCACCGGGCGGGAGCGGGCGGCATCCGCAAGGGCGCGGTTCAGGGGCGGGGCGTCGGCCAGCGGCATGTAGGCGAGCCCGGTGGCGGCGGCCAGGGCTTCCAGATGCCCGGCGCGCAGGGCGCTCAGGTGTTCCTCGCCGGTCGCCGCGTCGGCCCCCCAGGGCGCGTTGCGTGGGTGCCAGCCCTCCCGGGCCTCGGCGCCTTCCGGCGGAAGGCCATGGCGATTTTCCTGCGGCACGTCGGTGGGGCCGTAGAATCCGATCTCGCGGCCGAATCGGTCGAATTTCGGGATCGGAGCCGGCGTCGGCCCGCCGACTCCGACGATGAGCCCGCGCACCTTGCCCTTTTCTCCCGAAAAGGGCGGTAGGCCGGAGCGGGGCAGGGGCGGGGCCTCCTGGCCATCGGTGAAGAACAGAACGTCGGCGTCCAGCGGGGCGGCCAGGGCGATGGCGGAATAGAGCCCGCTGGCCACGTGGCTGTCGCCCTCCCAGGCCATGCGCCAATCGAGCGCGGCGATGGCGCCGTCGAGGGCCGAGAAGTTCGCGCAGGTGTCGATGGGCTCGAACAGCAGGAAGCTGCGCCGCTCGGTGAAGATGCCGAGTCCCAGCCGCGAGCCGCACGGCAGGTCCGCCGCCAGCTCCCGCAGCGTGGCCTTGGCGACGTCGAGCCGCGCCGCCGGGCGGCCGTCGCGGCTCATGTCGCGCACGTTCATGGAGCCGGTGACATCGATCACGGCAAGCAGATCGTAGGCGCCGTCGCGGCTGGGCAGGCGCGGGGCGAACACGGCGGCGAGCGCCAGCAGCAGCGCCGCCGCCAGCACCAGGGCGCGCGCATCGCCGGGTCGGACGGCGTTCCGCAGGCGGGCGGCCCGGCTCATGGCAGGCCCTTGGGCAGGCCGGGCAGGTCGGTCCACACGCGCTTGGGCGCCTGCGGGGGCTCGTCCTTGGGCGCGCGGTCGAGGTCGGGGAAGTCGCGCACCAGGCGCAGGGCGATGTCGAGATTGTACTTGGCGTTCCACAGGCCGGGATCGCGCCGCAGGGCACCGCGATAGGCGGCTTTCGCGAGGCGCACCTGGGGGATTGCTTGCTCGATCTGCATGCGCTCCAGATGGGAGATGGCCTGCGCGAGGCGCGCGTTGCCCAGGTCGTAGAGGCCGGCGACGGCGGTGGCCGTATCGTCCCGGCGCGCCAGCAGGTCCACCAGCGGCTGGGCCTCGTCGAGGCGGTCGCGGATCATCAGGAAGTGGGCGCGGGCCAGCACCACGCGGGGCGGCGCGTCGGTTTCCACCGGCACGTCGCGGCCGGCGCCGAGGGCGGCGATCACGGCATTCTCGCGCCAGCGCGCCATAAGTTGGAGGGTGGATGCGGCAAACCCCGCCAACGCCGTCGCCAGGAGCAGCGCCAGAGCCGCCTCCAGGAGGCGCCGCGCCCGCCAGCGGCCGTGAAGGGGCAGGGAAAGCGGCATCACGCGGCGCTCCGTTCCGGTGTGTCTGAACTTGCGCCGGCGCTCTCCGCGCGCGGCTTCGCCGGCTCGGGGGAGAGGTCGCGCTCGGCGAGCTTGGCTGCCGTCAGCAGGGCCAAGGCGAGGGCGGCGACGGCGTAGCATGCGGTGGCCAGGTCGCGCCGCGCGAGGCGCTCGTCGTAGAGCACGGGGGCGGATTCCTGGCGGTCGATCTCGGCGATGGCATCCGCCACCGCCTGGGGGCTTGCGGCCTCGAAGGCGCGGTAGGGCACGCCGAGGCTGGCCAGGAACAGGTTGAGATGACGCTCGGGCATCACCTGCGGCTTGTCCTCTCCGGGGGCGCTCGGCGGGTCGAAGATGCCGTGCGCGCCGGCGGTGCGCAGGAACAGCCAATAGAGCCGCGTCGGACGGCGAGCCAAGGCGTCGCGCAAGGCCGCCTGCACGCGCGGATCGACCAGCGCCGCGCCATCGGACACCAGCAGCACGGCGCCGGCGGTCGCGGCCGGGGTATCCTCGAACGCCTGCAGGGCCAGCACCAGCCCGCGCCCGACGTCGGTCAGCGCCAGCCCGGGCCGGTCGATGGCGGCCACCGCCGCCGCGACGGCGTCGTGGTGATCGGTCAGCGGCAGCACCGGCAGCGGCGAGGTGGAGAAGGCGGCGACGCCGATGCTGTCGCGCGGGCGGCGGGCCAGGAAGTTGGTGAGCAGGCGCTTGGCGGCCGCGGACTTGGATTCCTCGCCCTGGCCCGGCTGGCGGTTGGCGAAGGTGTTGTCCATGCTGGCGGATCGGTCCAGAAGCAGCATCAGATGGGCGCCGGGGCCGAGGCGGGTGATGGTGACGGCGCTGCGGTGCAGCCCGGCGAGCCCCAGCACCAGGGCGGCGATGGCGACGATTCCGGCCATCTTGAGGGCGACGCCGAGGCCGGCGGACAGCCGATCCGTCGGCGCCTGCACCAGCGCCGGCAGCGCCGTGCCGCGAAACGGGCCGGCGAGGACCGGCAGCACCGCCAGGATCAGGAGCGCCAGCACGACGGGATGATCGACGCCAAGGCCGAGCCCAAGCCTCATGTCGCCGCCTCCGGCATGGCAGGGTGTGGGGGCGGAGCGCGCCGCTCGGCGCGCGTCAGGCGCCGGGCGATGGCGCGGAGCCTGTCGGCGGACAGCTGCGCGCGGGCGGCGTCGAGGCCGGCGCCGAAGAAGGCGATGCGGGAGGCGGCGAACACCGCGTCGATCTCGCCCGCGAGCCCGGCGAAGCGCCGATCCTGGGCCAGGAATGCGCCCACGTCGTCGCTCAGCAGGCGGCGGCCGGCGCTGGCGTCGAAGGCGCGGTGAAGGGCGAGGAGGGCGGCGCGGTAACTGTCGCGATCCCCGGTTCCGTCGCGACGGATGGCGCGCTCGGCCTGCGCGAACGGGCGGACGGCTCGGCGGAACGGGCGCCAGCCGCGCACCAGCGCCAGGGCGAGCAAGGCAAAAAGCGCGAGCGTGGCGGCAAGGCCGGTGCGCGCGGCGAGGGGCGACAGGGGAATGGGCGCGGGCGGGATGTCCGGTTGCAGGGCCAGCGGGTTGCCGCCCCGGCTGGACACCAGTTCGCGCAGGGGCGTGGCCACGAAGGCGAAGCCGGGCACCAGCAGTTCGCGCCGTGCCGCGCCGTCCCGCACCGTCAGCGGCCAGGGCGGGATGTCGAGGGTGCGCGGCTCCAGCGCGCCGAAGAAGTTCTGGTAGGTGAGCTGCAGCCGATAGCGCGGCGCGGCGCCGTCGAGCGGCAGGGGCATGAGGTGCACGGCCACCAGGTCGAGCGTGCTCGAAACCGAATGCGGGCGCGGCAGGCTGGCGGGATCGAGGCGGGCGCCGGGGTCGAGGCGGATGTCGGCATCCAGGGTCAGCGTGTCGCCGATCACGTAGCCGAAGGCGCGGGGCGCGGTGAGGGTCACGCTGTCAGCCCGGGCGGCGGGCCCGGCCGACAACGCGATCCAGGCCGCGAGCCAAGCCGCGACGCCGGCCGCCACGCGGCGCGCCAATGCCGGTTTCCTAGCGATGCAACAGGAAGTCGAGCAGGGCATCGGGGTCGAACCGGTCGGTGAGGGAAAATGGCGCCAGCCCATGGCTGGCGAACAGGGTGTCGAGCGCCCTGCCGCGCGCCTGGGCCTGGGCCTGCCAGCGCGCGCGCAGGCCTGGACGCATGAAGACAAGCCGGCGCGCCCCGGTCTCGGCGTCGACGAGGTCGATGAGGCCGAAGCGCGGCAGCGCGCCTTCCGCCGCCGCGCTGCGCGCCACCACCGGAATCACGTCGTGCCGGTGCAGGGCGTCGAGCAGGGCACGCAGCTCTGTCTGGGGCATCAGGAAATCCGAGACGAGGACCACGATCCCCCGCGCGCGCGGGATCTGCTCCGTCGCCGCCAGCAGGCCCGTGGCGCCCCGTCCGGCGCGCGGGGCGTGGGTGAGGCGGTGCAGCACCTCGCGGGCGAGGCCCCGCCGGCGGCTCGCCGGGATGAACAGATCGGGACGCGGGGCGGCGTCGGCGGCGATCAGGCTGAAGGCATCGCCGCCGGCGATGGCGGATGCGGCGCAGGTGGCGACCAGCCGCGCCACCGCGCCGGCAAGCCCGGCGCAGCCCATGGAGCCGGACAGGTCCACCAGCGCCGTCACAGTCACCGCCCGGCGCGGCGCGAAGGTGCGCACATGGACGGCTTCGAATGGGTCGCGGATGCTGGCGCGGATGTCGATGCGGCGCGGGTCCGGCCGCGCCAGCAGCGGCGCGAGGCTGTGAAAGCGGCCATCGCCGCCATCCCCGGCGGCGGCGTGAGCGCCGGGCTTATGGCCGCGCGGGCGCCAGCCAAGGGCAAGGGGCAGCACCGGGATGGGCGGTGCCGTATCGTCGCGCGGCGGCGTGTCGGTCGCGGCGGCGTTCGGCCGGGCGGTCATGGCGCGGGCACCGTCTCGAAGGCGGCGCGGCACAGGGCGGGGGCGAGGGTGTCGCGTCGCATCTCATAGACCGGGTCGAGGAAGATGCGATGGGCCATCACCTCGGGGAACACGGCGCGCAGGTCCTCGGGCACGATCATGTCGCGGCCTTCCAGCCAGGCGCGCACGCGCGCCGCGCGCACCAGGAAGGAGAGGCCGCGCGGGCTGGCGCCGCCCTGCACCAGCCGTTCCATGCGCACGTCGGGCAGGGTGATGCCGGCCGCACCTGGCTGGCGCACCGCATCCCACAGGCCGATGGTGTAGTCGGTGATGGCCGGGCTCGCGTGCACGCCCTCCTGGATGCGGCGGGCGATGTCGCCGAGCCTGGCGTGGTCGATGAGGCCCGCGCCCATCTCCTCCAGCAGGCGGTCGGTGTCGTGAAAGCGGGGGTCGAAGATGAGGGCGCGCCGCGCCGCCCGGTCGGCGGGGGCGGCCACCTGCACTTCCATGAAGAAGCGGTCGCGGGCGGCGGCGGGCAGCTCGAAGGTTTCTTCCCGCTCGACCCGGTTGCGGTCGGCGAACACCTGGAGATGGGGAAAATGCCGCTCGGCGCCGAAGGCGGAGACCGAGCCCTCGGCCATCAGCCGCAGCAGCAGCGCATGGACCTGCGGCCGGGCGCGGTTGATCTCGTTGAAGAAGAAGATGGACAGGTCGTCCCCGCGCTTCAGCAGCGGGCCGGGGTCGATGCGCGGGCGGCCGTCCTCGCCGATGCGCGCGTCATAGACGAGGTCGGTGGGCATCAGGTCGATGGTGCCCTCGACGCGCGCATAGGCGCCGCCGATGGCGCGGGCCATGGCCCGCAGCAGCGTGGTCTTGCCCACCCCCACGTCGCCTTCCAGCAGGACATGGCCCCGGGCGAACACGGCGATGGTGAGGAGGCGGATGACCCGCTCCTGGCCCAGCACCACCTTGGCCACCTCGCGCTCGAAGGCGAGGGCCCGGTTCCGCCAGTCCGCGAGCGTGGCGTCCGAGCTGGCGATCCGTTGCATGTTCGTCCCCGTGGTTCGCCCGAAGGCGTCGAAGAAAGGCGCAGCCGGCCGGGGCGAGGAGAGCCCCCCTGAGACCCTGTTGGCGTCCCGACAGGCCGCGCCAGTTGGCCCACCATCCATCGGAGGATTGCCCGGCAGAAAAAGTTCAGGCTTCTGCCCTGCTGGTGGGATCGCGTGCTGCAGTCGTCAGTTCGTGGGGATCTTGCTCACGTCGTAGACGAACTTGCCGGTCTTCTGGAAATAGGCGACCCGCTTGGCGTTGCGCTCCTCCATCGCGGTGATGGACTGCGACTGCTTGTTCAGCTCGGTCGGATTGTGCTTGGGGTCGAATTTCGAGCCCGCCACCTTGTCCGGGAAGCCGGGCTTCGGCTCCCAGCAATTGCCTGGCGCGCGGCAGTTGGTGCCGTCATAGGCCAGCGCCCCGGCGGCGGACAGCAGCGCCGCGCCGGTGGCGAGGCCGGCGGCCAGAGTGGCGCGCGCGAACGGATGGCGAAGGGTCACCAGGGAAATCATTGCTTGAGTCCTCCCGTTTCTGAATTGAGGCTGGCCGCGGTCGAGGCGGTCGCCTTGCACACCGGCGCCTGCTCGATGGGCGGGGTGTGATCGTTGTGTTCGTCAAATGGCTTGAAGGCGGCGCGCTGGGCGGGCGTGAGCCACACCGCCTCCTTCGGGTCGTCCTTGTAGAAATGGCGGACCCAGGCCATCACCAGCAGCATCTCGTCGAGGTTGAGGGCGCCGTACATGGGCCCCATCTGCCCCTGCGCACCGCCGAAGATGGTCTCGAACAGACCCTGGTCGCTCATGTTCTTGGGGTAGGTCCAATAGGCGTCGTTGAGGCCGGGGCCAATCTTGCCTTCGCCATAGTGGCCATGGCAGCCCGAGCACATGGACAAGAACAGGTCCTTGGCCTTGGGCAGGCAACTTTCATTCTCGACGTAGATGTTCTTGCCGGTGGCGAGGAACACCTTCACCGCCTCGGTGTCGCGTCCTTCCGGCGCCGCTTCCGACAGGTCGAGGGGCTGGCCGGTGATGGTGTGGGTGAAGCTCAGCGTCGCCTGGGCGGTCAGGGCGCAGCCGAGCACCGCGATGGTGGCGACGAGGCCGCGGGTGGCGAGCTTGATCCAGCAGAAATCGCGCATGTCTCGATAACCAGGGCTGTATGTGGGGCAGAAGCCGCGGCGTGCGGGCACTCAGCTGTTGGGCTTCAGCAGGGGAATGCCGTCCTCGGTCAGGATGGCGTCGATGTCCGGCCGGGCCTTCGCCAGGGCGGCATCCACCTCCTGCAGCAAGGCGGCGTCGCCCTTGCGCACGCCGATGGACTGGTCGTAGTGCAGGGGGATGGGAGTGCCGTCGAAGCGGGCGAGGTCGGTGGTGGCCACGGTCATGCGCAGGGGCACGGTGGAGGCCTTCACATAGCGCGCCACCTCCGGCGCGAAGGCGAAGGCGACGTCGGCCTCGCCGCTGGCCACCTCGCTCACCATGCGGTCGGCGGGCACTTCCACATATTGGTTGCGGGGCGACTTGAAGTTGACGAGCCCATAGAGATAGGCCGCGTTGTCCTCATACTTGCCGAGCCGCTTCAGCAGGGTCTCGCCGGGAGAATAAAAGCGCACCACGAAGCGTCCGAGGGCCTTGATCTGCGGGTCCTGCCAGTCGCCGGTGGTCACGTTCCGGTCGGCCTTGGTCACGAACACATAGCTGGTGCGATAGTAGGGCTTGGAGCTGAGCACGCGGGCATCGCCGGTGTCGATGCCCATCACCACGTCGCACAGGTTCTTGTCCAGGCCGTCACGGACCTGGTAGATGGCGGCCTTCGGCGACCACACGAACACCGCTTCCCGGCCCATGGCCTTGGCCAGCACCGTGGCGATGCGATTCTCGAACCCGGTCGCCTGGCCGGACGCGGCGTCCTTCTGGGAAAACGGCGCCTCCACCTCCGAGGCGCAGATGCGCAGGGGCGGGGCGGATTTGGCCGGAGCAGGCGCGGTCTGCGCGCCGGCGCTGCCGGCGGCGGCGAGCGTGGTTCCGAGCACAAGGGCGCGGAGCGCGTGGCCGGCGGGGGGGGCGATACGGGGCATGGGCGCCTCCTCAAAGGGGTCGGACAGGCGTTCGGGCGCGGTGCGCGTGGCGAACGCAACGGGTTGGATCACGGTCGCAGGGGGGAGCGCCGGCCGCCGCCGAGGTCAAGCGGCGGCCGGCGACGGGACGATCAGCCGCCGGAGGCGTATTCGCCCACGTTCGGGTCGTCGTAGGGACCCTTGCCGTCGAGCGAGAACACCATCACGCCGCCGCCCATCTGGGTGTAGTGCTGGAGTTGCTTGAAGGCGCCCACCGAGCCGAGGCCGGCGGTGGGGTCGTTGAGATCGAACACCAGGCCCACGCCCGGCCAGCCGCCGACGCCGTAATAGATGGCGACGTACTGCACGCCCTTGTGGGTGTAGGTCATGGGATGGCCGATGACACCGGACGGCAGCTTGAACTTCCAGAGCAGCTTGCCGGTGTCGCTGTCGCGGGCCTTGATGAAGCCATCCAGGGTTCCGTAGAACATCACGCCGCCGGCGGTGGCGAGCGTGCCGCCCCAGGCCGCGAAACGCTCCATCACTTCCCATTTGAACTTGTTGTTGATGGCATCATAGGCCTTCACCTGGCCCAGGCCCTCATATTTCTGCCGGTCACCCTTGGGGCCGGGATACATGTTCAGCGTCGCGCCGACGAAGAACTGGCCCGCCCGGTAGGGCAGCATGAAGGGCTCCCAATCCATGCAGATGTGGTTGATGCCCATGAAGAAGGACTGCCGCTCCGGGTCATAGCTGTCGTGGCCCTGGTTGTGGTAGCCCATGGCCGACGGACAGATGTCCCGCGCCAGATGGTCCATGCGGGTGCCGAATTCCGGGTCCCGCTGCGGCAGGCCGGTCTTGAGGTCCACCTGCTTCACCCAGTTGACGGTGTCGTCGATCTTGTCGGCGGAAACCAGGGTGCCGTCGGTGCGGTCGAGGCTGTAGACGATGCCGTTGCGGTCCGGATGCGTCAGAAGCTTGCGCATCTTGCCGGTCTTGTCCTTCTGGTCGGACAGCATCATCACGTTGACGCCGGCATAGTCCCACTCGTCGTGGGGCGTCTTCTGGTAGCCGAACTTGGCCTCGCCGGTGTCGATGTCGCGGCCCCAGATGGTCATGGTCCACTTGTTGTCGCCGGGGCGCATGGTCTCGTTCCACGGCGCCGGGTTGCCGGAGCCGTAGTAGACCATGTTGGTGGAGGGATCGAAGGCATACCAGCCCCAGTTGGTGCCGCCGCCGATCTTCCAGGCGTCGCCCTCCCAGGTCTGGGTGCCGAGGCCCTTCTGGCCATAGTGCGGATTGGCCTTGTTGAAATCGTCGGCAAGCATCACCTGCTCGTCGGGCCCGGTGGCGTAGGCGCGCCATTTCTGGGCGCCGGTCTTCACGTCATAGGCGGTGACGTAGCCGCGCACGCCCAGTTCCGCGCCCCGAGGAGCCCACCAGCACCGTATCCTTCACCACATAGGGGGCGATGGTGAGGGTGGAGCCGACCTTGATGTCGGAATTCTCCAGCTTCCAGTATTCCTCGCCGGTGTCAGCCTTGAGCGCCACCACGTTGCCGTCGAGCTGGGTCTTGATGATGAGCGGGCCGGTCTTGCCGTCGCCGGGCCAGTAGGCGAGACCCCGGTTGACCACGTCGCAGCAGGCGACGGCGCGGGCGGTGGGGTTCTGCTTGGGCTTGTGCTGCCACAGGATGTGGCCGGGATCGTCCAGGCCCAGGGCGAAGGTGGTGTTGGGGAAGGGCGAGTGCACGTACATCACCCCGTCCACCACCAGCGGCGTGCCCTCGTGGCCGCTGAGGACGCCGGTGGAGAAGGACCAGGCCGGCCGCAACTCCTTCACGTTGTCCTTGTTGATCTGCTTTTGCGGGCTGAAGTTGTTGGCATTGTAGTTCTTGCCGGTCATGGGCCAGTTCTCGTCGCTCTTGGCGAGCTCGACGAGCTTGTCGTTGGCCTTCGCGGCGGTGGCGGCAATGCCCGTGGCGGCGAGCGCGAGCGTGACGGCGACAAGGGATGCGGACGACAACAGTCTGTTCATATGGCGTTTCCTTGGGTTTCCTCGGTCGGCTTATTGTTATGGCTCTGCGGCCGGACGGCGCCGGTTGGTGGTCGCCGTCACGTGCGATCGTGGCGCGATCGCCACCTGCCGGCCTCCGGCGCGTTCGATTTTCGGCGCGCGACGGCACGGGGGTCTGGGTTGTTCTGAAGACGCCGTCGCCCTCCGATTGCGACCAGCTCTTGCGTGTTCTTAGTTTTTTCTTGTGTGTTCTGTTTGGCGTGAGTGGATTTGAAGGCCTTCCGGCCCGCTTGTCTCGCGGTGTTTGTGCAATTGGCGCCGGGAAGAAGTGGCAATCAGATGCGGGAAGGATGACTAAGGCGCGCCGGAATAAGAACAAAACACAGGTATTCACAGATTGGCCCGCGGCGCGGCATAGAGGCTGGTCGGCGTGTCGCCGTGACGTATAATGCCGATGCTTCATGCTGGGTGTTTGGGTGCTTTGACGGAAATAATAAGAACATCATTAGAAGAATTGAGGAGGCTGGCGTGATTACGATTTCGGTCGCCTGTCGAGGATGGGCGTGAGCGCGGCCGGTGCCTTGAGGATGCGGGCGATGCGCGCGCGTCGGGCCGGGCGGGCGGTGTCCGTGGGCCGCGGGAGGCTGTCGCTGCGGGCGCAGGTGCTGGGCGCTGTGCTGGCCATCAACGCGGCCGCGGCGCTGGTGGCCGGCTTCGTGGTGGTGACCAATGCCCGCCGCGCCACCGGCGATGAAATGGCGGCCTCCGTGGACATGGCGGCGCAGATGGTGCGCGAGGTGGCGGAACGCGTGGCGGCCGATCCTGGTGCGCTGGAGGCGGCGCTGCCGATGCATCTGCGCCACCTGCGTCATGTGCGGCTGTCGCTGAGCGATGCCGAGGGGCGCGCCCTCCCGTCCGGGCCGGGTGCGCCGGCCGAACGGGTCGACGCCGCGCCGGAGTGGTTCGCGCGGCTGGTGGGGGTGGAGCCGCCGGTGCGCGACATCGATATCGTGGCCGGCGGCGCCTTGATCGCCCGTGTCCGGGTGGCCGGCGTGCCGGACGACGAGGTCGCGGAGGTGTGGGGAGATGTGTCCGACTTCGCCGCCGTCGCGCTGGCCGTCAACGCGGCGGTGCTGGCGGCGCTGTTCCTGGCCCTCGGACGGGTGCGGCGCGATCTCGGCGGGTTTCGGGCCGCGCTCGGCGAGCTCGAACACGATGGCCTGTGCCAGCGTCTCGCGCCGCCGCGCATCCGCGAACTCGCGGAGGTGGCGGAGGGTGTGAATGCCCTGGCCGATGCTCTCGACGCGGCCCGACGCGAGAATGCCCGCCTCAATGCGCGGCTGCTGACGATCGAGGAGAACGAGCGTCGGCGCCTCGCCGGGGAACTGCACGACGAACTGGGGCCGCTGATGTTCGGGCTGAAGGCCGGCGCCGATTCGCTCGCGCGCCTGTCGGCGCAGGCCCAGCCGGAGCTGGCGGCGCGCATGGCCTCCCGGGCCGCCGGCCTCATCGACATCGTGGAGCGGATGCAGGGCGCGAACCGGCGCCTGTTGCGGCGCATCCGCCCGGCGGCGCTGGGCCATGTGCCGCTCGCCGACGTTTTGGCGAGCCTGCTCGCCGACTTCCGCCAGCACGATCCTGAACGCGCCTTCCTCCTCGAGGCCGGCCCGCTGCGGGACCACTACGATGCCGCCCTGGAGGCGACGCTTTATCGCTGCGCCCAGGAGGCGATCACCAATGCGCTGCTGCACGGCGAGGCGCGGACGGTGGGCCTGACCGTGGGCGAGGCGCCGGCAGCCACCCCCGGCGCACTCGCGGCTTCCCCCGCGACGGTCCTGCGGCTGCTGGTGCGCGATGACGGGCGCGGTCCCCCGGCGGCGTTGTCCAGCGGACTGGGCCTCGCCGGAATGCGCGAGCGGGTGCGGGCGCTGGGCGGCGTCTGTGGGCTGGCGGCGGACCCGCGCGGCGGCGCCGTGCTGACGGTGGAAATTCCCCTTCCCATGCGCGGCGCGGACCGGCCCGGCGCAGACGAGCCGAGACCATGACGAATGTGCTGCTGATCGACGACCATCCCATCGTGCTGCAGGGCTGCCGCTACATCCTGGAGGATGCCGGCGTGTGTGAGCTGATGGAGGCGGGCACCGCGCTTTCCGGCTATCGCCTGTTCCGCCGCCGCCGGCCGGATGTGGTGATCGTCGATCTCGCGCTCAGCGGCAGCGGCCTTGCTGGCCTGCCCCTGGTGCGCCGGCTGCGCGCCCAGGCGCCGCGCATGCCGATCCTGGTGTTCTCCATGCACGCCGATCCGGTGATCGCCAGCCGGGCGCTGGAGGCGGGCGCCACCGGCTATCTGGTGAAGGACACCTCGGCCGCCGACCTGCTGGAGGCGTTCGACAAGGTGCGGCGGGGCCAGCCCTATATCAGCCATCAGCTCGCGCTGGACGTGGCCATGCTGAGCAGCCGCGGCCGGCCAGGCGCCATGGCGGACCTGACCCCGCGCGAGCTGCAGGCGCTGGCGCTGCTGGCCGAGGGCAAGGCCTATGGCCAGATCGCCGACGAGCTGGGGGTGAGCTACAAGACGGTCGCGAACACCTGCTCCCAGCTCAAGGTCAAGCTCGGCGCCGGCAATCTGGCCGAGCTGATCCATCGCGCCATTCATTATGTTTCGGCGGCGCCCGCGACCCGGTAGGCGTGCGGTCCGCAAGGCCGCCGTGCCCGATGGCGTGTTCATGTGCTCAATGGAGGCTTGCGTTCGCGCCGCGCATTGGTTTTACTAAAGGGCATCGAGAGACATAGGGCCGTTGGGCGCCACGATGGCGCGGGATGGCCGAGGATGAATCCTCATGTGGCAAAGCCGCCACCTGCGTTCCCCTCCGGGGAGCGCTGGTGGCGGCTTTTTTCGTTTTGGAGCGGGCATGAGCGGCGCGGCGCAGGCGACGGAGAAGGTCAGGAGCGTCTGTCCCTATTGCGGGGTGGGCTGCGGCATCGTGCTGGACGTGCGCGACGGCGCGGTGGTCAAGGTCTCCGGCGACAAGGCCCATCCGGCCAATGCCGGGCGCCTGTGCACCAAGGGCAGCACCTGCGCCGAGCCGCTCGGGCGCGGCCGGCTGGCCGGCGCGTTCACCCGTGCGCGCCGGGGCGACGACCAGGTGCCGGTGGGGGTGGACCAGGCGGTGGGCGAGGTCGCCCGGCGGCTGGAGGACATCATCGCCCGCGATGGGCCGGACGCGGTGGCCTTCTATGTCTCCGGGCAGATGTCCATGGAGGCGCAGTATCTCGCCAACAAGCTGGCCAAGGGCTTCATTCGCACCGGCCATGTCGAATCCAACTCGCGCTTGTGCATGGCCAGCGCCGGTGCCGGCTACAAGCTGGCGTTCGGGGCCGACGCGCCTCCGGGCTCCTATGATGACTTCGACACGGCAGACCTGTTCCTGCTCATCGGCGCCAACATGGCCGATTGCCATCCCATCCTGTTCCTGCGCCTCATGGACCGGGTGAAGGCGGGGGCCCGCTTGATCGTGGTGGACCCGCGCCGCACCTCCACCGCCGAAAAAGCCGACCTGTTTCTTCAGATCCGCCCGGGAACGGACCTCGCCTTTCTCAACGGCCTGCTGCACCTGCTGGCGGCGGCCGGGCGCGTGGATGCGGACTTCATCGCCCGCCACACCTCCGGCTGGGACGCAGTTGCGGCCCAGCTCGCCGATTATCCGCCCGCCACGGTGGCGACCCTCACCGGCCTTCCGGAGGCGGACCTGCGCCGCGCGGCGGAGTTGATCGCCGCCGCCGCGGCCTTCACCACCTGCTGGACCATGGGGCTGAACCAGAGCACCCACGGCACCGCCAACACCACCGCCATCTGCAACCTGCACCTGGCCACGGGACAGATCTGCCGGCCTGGCGCCGGGCCGTTCTCGCTCACCGGCCAGCCCAATGCCATGGGCGGGCGCGAGATGGGCTACATGGGCCCGGGCCTGCCCGGCCAGCGCAGCCTGACCGTGCCCGCCGACCGGGCCTTCACCGAAGCGGTGTGGGGGCTGAAGCCGGGCACCCTGCGCGCCGAGGCGGCGGCCGGCACCACGGCCATGTTCGAGGCGATGAAGGCTGGGCGCATCAAGGCGTGCTGGATCATCTGCACCAATCCGGTGGCGTCGGTGGGCAACCGCCAGGTGGTTATAGATGCCTTGAAGGCGGCTGAACTGGTGGTGGTGCAGGATGCCTTCCTGGACACCGAGACCAGCGTTTACGCCGACGTGCTGCTGCCCGGCGCCCTGTGGGCCGAGGCCGATGGGGTGCTGGTGAATTCCGAGCGCAACCTGACCCTGGCGCCGCAGGCGGTGGCGCCCCCGGGGGCGGCGCGGGCCGACTGGCGGCTCATCGCCGACGTGGCGATCGCCATGGGATTCGCCGACGCCTTCACTTATGCCGACGCCTCCGAGGTGTTCGCGGAAATCACCGCCTTTTCCAATCCGCAGACCGGCTATGACCTCGCCGGAGCCAGCCACGCCCGGCTGGCCGGCGGGCCACTGCAATGGCCGGTGGCGCGCGATGGCGGGCCGCGCAATCCCATCCGCTACCGCAACGACGGGCGCCACATGCCGCGCCGGGTGGAGGCCGACGGGCGGGCGCCGGACCTGGCCTTCGCCACCCCGGACGGACGGGCGCGGTTCGTGCCCTCGCCCCATGTGCCCCCCGCCGAGGTGCCGGACGACGCGTTCCCGCTGGTGCTCAACACCGGGCGCCTGCAGCACCAGTGGCACACGCTGACCAAGACCGGGAAGGTGCCGACCCTCAACAAGCTCAATCCCGGCCCGTTCCTGGAGCTTCATCCAGAGCGCGCGGCGCGGCTCGGCATCGCCGAGGGCGACCGGGTGGAAGTGCGCTCGCGGCGGGGGCGGGCGGTGTTGCCGGCGCGGCTGAGCGCGCGGGTGCGGCCGGAGGAGTGCTTCGCGCCCTTCCATTGGGCCGACGTGTTCGGCGACGCCATCGCCATCAATGCCGTGACCAGCGACGCCGTCGATCCGCTGTCGCACCAGCCGGAATTGAAGATTGCCGCCGTCGCCCTCACCCGGGTGGGGCCGGCGCCGCAGCGGGAGAGCCCATCCATGGCCCGTGTGTCCCCCCCGTCCCGCGTTCCGGCCGGCGCCGCCGGCGATGCCGCCGGCGCCCTTGCCGCGCTGCTCGGCCTTCAGCCGGGCGTCGATCTGGTCCTGGAGGCCGCCGAGCGGGGCTATCTCCAGGGCTTCCTCAGCGGCCTTTCGGCGCGGCCGGTGGCCGATGGACAGATTCCGGTGCTGCCGGCGGCGGCGCCGCTGCGCGCCGAGGCGCGGCTGGCGGTCGATGGCCTGCTGGCGGGCCTGTTCTCCCGCGCACCGATGACGGCGGAGGCCGCGCCGCCGGGGGGGCGCGTCCTGGTGGCGTTCGCCTCCCAGACCGGGCGGGCCGAGGCGGCGGCCGCCGCCCTGGCCGAGGCGCTGCGCGGCGGCGGGCTGGGGGTGCGGCTTGCCGCCCTGGACGAGCTGGCGCCGGCCGATCTTGCGGGCGCGGGCGCCGCCCTGTTCGTGGCGAGCACCTTCGGCGACGGCGATCCACCCGACAACGCCGGCGCCTTCTGGGCCCGGCTGAGCCAGCCGGATGCCCCGCCGCTGCAGGACCTGCGGTTCGGCGTGCTGGCGTTTGGCGACAGCACCTATGCCCAGTTCTGCGGCTTCGGCCGCAAGCTCGACGCCCGCCTGGCGGAGCTGGGGGCCCTGCGCCTGCTGGAGCGGGCGGACTGCGAGCCCGACGGCGAGGACGCGGCTGCCGCCTGGCAGCAGACGGCAGCCCGGCTGCTTCAAGTCTCTCCCGCCGCCGCCCCCAATCCGGCGCCCAAGCCGGCCTCCGATCGGCGCCGCACCGTGGTGGCCCAGGTGGTGCGCAACCGGCGGCTCAACGCTCCCAGCAGCGGCAAGGAGGTGCGCCAGATCGGCCTTGCCATTGGCGAGCTGGCCTATGAGGCGGGCGACGCGCTGGGGGTGATGCCGCGCAACGATCCGGCCCTGGTGGCCGAGATCATCGGTCTGCTACAGCTCGATCCCGAGGCGCCGGTGGTGGCGGGAGCCGAGGGCGCCATGCCCCTGGCCCAGGCGCTGGAGCGGCATTTCGAGATTTCTCGCCCGCATCCTGATGTTCTGCGGTGGTGGGCGGGGGCCAGCGGCGACGGCGAGCTGGCGGCGCTGCTCGGCGGGACACGGACGGAGCTGGACCGGGCGCTATGGGGCCGCCAGCTGGCCGACGTGCTGCGCGCCGCGCCGCGCAAGGTGCCGGTGGGCGAGTTCGTGGCGGTGCTGAAGCGCCTGCAGCCGCGCCTGTATTCCATCGCCTCCAGCCCGCTGATGACGCCGGGCGAGGTGGACCTGACGCTGTCCGCCGTGCGCTACGACTGTGCTGGCCGTGCGCGTGGCGGCGTCGCCTCCACCTTCCTCTCCGACCGGGCGCGGGAGGCTTCCGTGTTCGTTCAGGCCTCGCCTCACTTCCGGGTGCCGAAGGCGGGGGAGGTGCCTGTTGTCATGATCGGTCCTGGGACCGGCATCGCGCCGTTCCGCGCTTTTCTGCAGCAGCGCGAACTGACGGGCGCGGGCGGGCGCAACTGGCTGTTTTTTGGTGAGCAGCATGCCGCCAGCGATTTCTATTATCGCGACGAGCTGGAGGCGTGGCTGAAGCGCGGCCACCTGACCCGCCTGGACACCGCCTTTTCCCGCGATCAGCCGCGCAAGATCTATGTGCAGGACCGCATGCGGGAGGCCGGCGCCACGCTGTGGCGCTGGCTGGAGGAGGGGGCCCATGTCTATGTCTGCGGCGACGCGGCGCGCATGGCGCGGGACGTGGACGCGGCGCTGGTGGAGATCGTCGCGACCCATGGCGGCCTGGACCGGGAGGCGGCGCGCGAGCATGTCGCCGGGCTGGCGCGAACCAAGCGGTATGTGCGCGATGTGTATTGAGGGTGGCCCGTGCGCGCCTGCGTTGCGCGGCCGGCGGGGTTCGGGCAGAAAGACGTGATGCGCGACGCGGACCTTTCCATTCTCGTCATCGACGAAAACGCCATCCGGGCGCAGATCATCGAAGAGGGGCTGCGCGCGGCCGGGCATGTCCGCGTCAGCGTGGTGCACGAGATCCAGGGGGTGGCGCGCACCATCGAGCGGGTCTCGCCCGACGTGATCGTCATCGACCTGGAAAATCCCAATCGGGACATGCTCGAAAGCATGTTCCTGCTGTCGCGCTCGGTGCAGCGCCCCATCGCCATGTTCGTGGACCGCTCCGACCGGGCGGCCATCGAGGCGGCGGTCGAGGCGGGGGTGTCCGCTTATGTGGTGGACGGGCTCCGGCAGGAGCGGGTCAAGCCCATCCTCGACATGGCGATTTCCCGCTTCAACGCGTTCTCGCGCATGGCGCGCGAGCTGGAGGAAGCGCGCACCGAGCTGGAGAATCGCAAGACGCTCGACCGGGCGAAGGCCATTCTCATGAAATCCCGCGGGCTTTCGGAGGAGGCGGCCTACAAGCTGCTGCGCACCACCGCCATGAATCAGAACCGCAAGATCGCCGACATCGCCCAGAGCCTCGTCATGGCGGCTGGACTGCTGGAGGGCTAGCCATGTCGCAGGACGCCGCAACCGAGGATGCCGATATTCGCGTGGGCTTCCTGCCGCTGCTGGACAGCGCCATCCTGGTGGCGGCGGTGGTGAAGGGCTTCACCCGCGAGGAAGGCCTCATGGTGCGCCTCAGCCGGGAGCCGTCGTGGAGCAGCATCCGCGACCGCCTCGCGGTGGGGGCGCTGGATGCCGCCCACATCCTGGCGCCCATGCCCATCGCCGCCAATCTCGGCCTGTTTCCGCTCTCGCCCACGCTGCTCGCTCCCTTCGCCATGGGGCTCGGCGGCAATGCCGTCACCGTCTCCACCGCCGTGGCGCGGGAGCTGGAGGCGGCCGGGGCGGGCGGGACGCTGGATGCCGGTCAGGTCGGACGGGCGCTGAAGCAGGTGGTGGCGGCGCGCCGGGCGCGGGGCCTGCCGGCGCTGCGGTTCGGCGTGGTCTATTCGTTCTCCGGGCACAATTTCGAGCTGCGTTTCTGGCTCGCCGCGTCGGGCATCGATCCCGACCGCGATGTGGAAATCGTGGTGCTGCCGCCGCCGCAGATGCCCGGCGCGCTGGCGGGCGGGCAGATCGACGGCTTCTGCGCCGGCGAGCCCTGGAACACCGCAGCCGTGCGCGGGCGCGCGGGGCAGATTGCCACCGTGAAGGCGATGATCTGGCGGTCCAGCCCCGAGAAGGTGCTGGGCGTGTCGCGCCCCTGGGCGGACGCCAATCCGGCCGCCCTCGACGCCTTCCTGCGGGGGCTCTACCGCGCCGCGCTGTGGTGCGGCGAGCGGGGCAACCAGGGCGAGCTGGCCCGCATCCTGGCGGCGCCGCGCTTCCTGGACGTGGACCCGGCGCTTCTGGCCACGGGGTTGTCCGGCGCCATGGAGGTGGCCGTCGGCCGCATCGTCCAGGTGGACGACTTCTTCCTGACCGCGTCCAAGGCCGCCACCTTCCCCTGGCAGAGCCATGCCCTGTGGTTCTATAGCCAGATGGTGCGCTGGGGCTTTTGCAGCCACTCCCCGCGTAACGCCCTCATCGCCCGCGATTCCTACCGGCCGGACCTGTACCGGAGGGCGTTGCGCGGCCTGGGCGCGCCGCTGCCGGGCGCCAACCTGAAGGTGGAGGGCGCATTGGTGAGGCCGACCCCGGTGGGCGCGGCCAATTCCAGCCTGGTGCTGGGGCCTGACGGCTTCTTCGATGGACACATCTTCGATCCCGACCGGATCGACGACTACATCCGCGCACAGGCGGCCGTGCCGGGACTGGATGTGGCCAAGAGGTGAGCGTTGGCTGACTATTTTTGCAGCACAACAACCAAATGCAGTGCAGATAGCGCATCGCACAAGAAAGCATCTTGCAGAATTAGAATAAGCATGGTTCTTTAGCTCATCCCAATATTCGGCGCCCAACGAAGGGCTCCATGGCAAAGCCGCCAAACCTCACACGTCCCACCCGGGGCCTGCTGACGGTTTCGCGGCTTTTTTGCTTTTCGCCCCCGCTCTCGCGGGCCGCGGCCTTAACCGGGGATGCCCCCACGTCCAAGAATGGACCCCAAATGGCCTATACAACCGACGCCGGACCGAAGCGCCTTTCCCGCCTTGCCGCCATCGCTGTGCTGGCGGGCTTCGCCGCCCCCGCCCTCGCCGGTCCGCTCCCCGTGGAGAAGGACGAGCTGAAGCTGGGCTTCATCAAGCTGACCGACATGGCGCCGCTGGCCATCGCCAAGGAGAAGGGCTTCTTCGAGGATGAGGGGCTTTACGTGACGCTGGAGCCGCAGGCCAATTGGAAGGTGCTGCTCGACCGCGTCATCACCGGCGAGCTCGATGGCGCCCACATGCTGGCCGGCCAGCCGCTGGCCGCCACCATCGGCTTCGGCACCAGGGCGGAGATCGTCACCCCCTTCTCCATGGACCTCAACGGCAATGCCATCACCGTCTCCAACGCGGTGTGGGCGCAGATGAAGCCGGGCATTCCCACCGGGACCGACGGCAAGCCGCAGCATCCCATCAAGGCCGATGCGCTGAAGCCGGTGGTGGAGACGTACAAGGCTCAGGGCAAGCCGTTCAATCTCGCCATGGTGTTTCCGGTCTCCACCCATAATTACGAGCTGCGCTACTGGCTCGCCGCCGGCGGCATCAGCCCCGGCTACTATTCGACCAGCGACGTGTCGGGCCAGATCAAGGCCGACGCGCTGCTGTCGGTGACGCCGCCGCCACAGATGCCGGCGACCCTGGAGGCGGGCACCATCGTCGGCTATTCGGTGGGCGAGCCCTGGAACCAGGCGGCGGTGTTCAAGGGCATTGGCGTGCCGGTGGTGACCGATTACGAGATCTGGAAGAACAATCCCGAGAAGGTCTTCGGCCTCACCAAGGAATTCACCCAGAAATATCCTAATACGACGGTGGCCCTCACCAAGGCCCTCATCCGCGCTGCCCGGTGGCTGGATGAAAACAACAACGCCAATCGCGACGAGGCAGTGAAAATCCTCGCCAAGAGCGAATACGTGGGCGCCGACGCCAAGGTCATTGCCAATTCGATGACCGGGACCTTCGAATACGAGAAGGGCGACAAGCGCGAGGTGCCGGATTTCAACGTCTTCTTCCGCTACAACGCCACCTATCCCTTCTATTCGGACGCGGTGTGGTACCTCACCCAGATGCGCCGCTGGGGCCAGATCCCCGAGCACAAGCCGGATGCCTGGTACGCCGAGATCGCCAAATCCGTCTACAAGCCCGACATCTACATGACGGCGGCCAAGCTTCTGGTGGAAGAGGGCAAGGCCAAGGCGGACGAGTTCCCTAACGGGTCCGATGGATACAAGCCGGCGACATCCGATTTCATCGACGGCGTGCGCTATGACGGAAAAACTCCGAACGCCTACATCGACTCCCTGCCCATCGGCCTGAAGGGAAACCAGAAGGTCGAGGGCAGCGAGATCACCGGCGGCTGACCGCAAGGCGAGGAGCAAGACCATGTCCCACGTGTCCGAAACCTTCGATGCGACCGCCGGCAAGGCCGCGCGCCGCGAGAAGATCTTCCAGGCCATCAATCGCGCCGCTGTCTGGCTCAATGTGCTCGGGCTGGGTTTCGTCGTGCCGCTGGTGAAGATCGCGGCCGGCGACTCGGTTTCCGAGCAGCTCGGGGAACTGAAGCGGGTGTTGCTGGTGCCGCTCGCCGGCATCCTGGTGTTCCTGGCGGTGTGGGCGGTGCTGGCGCCCAAGGTGCAGACCTCGCTCGGGGCCATTCCGGGGCCGATGGCGGTGGCCGAGCAGGCCGGCGCCCTGTTCGCCGACCACGCCGCCGAGCGCCGCAAGGCCGCCGAGTTCCATGCCCGGCAGGACGTCCGCAATGCCGCCCTGGTGGAGCAGGGCAAGGCCGATCAGGTGAAGGTGCGCGCCTATACCGGCAAGCCCACCTACGTGGACCAGATCTTCACCTCGCTGCTGACCGTGGGCCTGGGCTTCCTCATCGGCACCGTCATCGCCATTCCGGTGGGCATCGCCTGCGGCCTGTCGAAGACCTTCAACGGCGCCATCAATCCCTTGATCCAGCTATTCAAGCCGGTGTCGCCCCTGGCCTGGTTGCCGATCGTCACCATGGTGGTGTCGGCGGTGTACCTCAATCCCTCCGACCTGCTGCCGAAGTCGATGGTGATCTCGGCGGTGACGGTGACGCTGTGCTCGCTGTGGCCCACCATCATCAACACCGCATTGGGCGTCGCCTCCATCGACAAGGACCTGGTCAATGTCGGAAAGGTGCTGCAGCTCTCCACCTTCACCACCATCCGCAAGCTGGTGCTGCCTTCGGCGCTGCCGCTGATCTTCACCGGCCTGCGGCTGGCGCTGGGCGTGGGCTGGATGGTGCTGATCGCCGCCGAGATGCTGGCGCAGAACCCGGGCCTTGGAAAGTTCGTGTGGGACGAGTTCCAGAATGGCTCCTCCACCTCCCTGGCGCGCATCATGGTGGCGGTTTTCACCATCGGCATCATCGGCTTCATCCTCGACCGGGTGATGTACGCGCTGCAGTCCGCCTTCACCTTCTCCACCAACCGCTGAGGGGGCGCGCATGACCACCCTTCACGCCATCGAAACCGCTCCGATCCTGGAGGCGCGCGGCGTCGCCAAGGGGTTCGGGGCGGGACCGGCCCGCAACGCGGTGCTCGCCGGCATCGATCTTCAGGTGAACGAGGGCGAGTTCATCGCCATCGTCGGCTTCTCCGGTTCCGGCAAGTCCACCCTCATCTCGCTGCTGTCGGGGCTTGCTGTGCCCGACTCCGGGCAGGTGCTGTTCAAGGGCGCTGCCGTCACCGGCCCGGCGCCGGAGCGCGGCGTGGTGTTCCAGAACTATGCGCTGATGCCGTGGCTGTCGGTGGAAGACAACGTCGCCCTGGCGGTGGGGAGCGTGCACAAGGCCCGCCCGAAGGCGGAGCGGCGGGAGATTGTCTCCACCTACATCGACATGGTGGGCCTTTCCCATGCCCGGGATCGCAGGCCCGCCGAGCTGTCGGGGGGCATGCGCCAGCGCGTGTCGGTGGCGCGCGCGCTCGCCATGCGGCCGGCGGTGCTGCTGCTCGACGAGCCGCTGTCGGCTCTGGACGCGCTGACCCGCGCCAAGCTGCAGGACGAGTTCGCGGCCATCTGCGAGCGTGAGAAAAAGACCATCGTCCTCATCACCAATGACGTGGACGAGGCGATCCTGCTCGCCGACCGCATCCTGCCGCTCACGCCGGGCCCGCGGGCCACGCTGGGCCGCTCGTTTGCGGTGGACCTGCCACGCCCGCGTGCCCGCTCGGCCATGAATTCCGATCCGGCTTTCATCCGCATCCGCGCGGAGGTGACCGAGTATCTGCTGGATCTTGGCGCCCGGCGCGGCGGGGACGCGCAGGCCCAGATCACCCTGCCGAACGTGGTTCCCATCACCCAGAAGCCCCAGGCTTCGACGCTGCCGGCCGCCTACGCCAAGCGCGCCACCTCGCCCATCGAGAAGCGTTATGTGGAGTTTTCCGAGGTTCGCAAGGTCTACCCCACGCCGAAGGGCCCGCTCACCGTGGTGGACGGCTTCGATCTCAAGATCAACAAGGGCGAGTTCATCTCCATTATCGGCCATTCCGGCTGCGGCAAGTCCACCGTCTTGTCCATGGCGGCGGGGCTGAACAGCATCTCCTCCGGCGGCGTGGTGCTGGATGGGCGTGAAATCTCCGGCGCGGGGCCGGACCGCGCGGTGGTGTTTCAGGCGCCCTCGCTCATGCCCTGGCTGACGGCGCGGGAGAATGTCGCGCTCGGCGTGGACAAGGTCTATCCGGAGGCGACCCCGGGCGAGCGGCGCGACATCGTCGAATATTACCTGCAGCGGGTGGGCCTGGGCGAGGCCATGCACCGGCTCGCCGCCGACCTTTCCAACGGCATGAAGCAGCGGGTCGGCATCGCCCGCGCCTTCGCCCTTTCGCCCAAGCTGCTGCTGCTGGACGAGCCGTTCGGCATGCTCGACAGCCTGACGCGCTGGGAACTGCAGGAAGTCTTGATGGAGGTATGGGCGCGCACCAAGGTGACCGCCATCTGCGTTACCCACGACGTGGACGAAGCGATCCTGCTCGCCGACCGGGTGGTGATGATGTCCAACGGGCCAAACGCCCGCATCGGCAACATCATGGAGGTGGACCTTCCGCGGCCGCGCAGCCGCAAGGCGCTGCTCTCCCACCCGGACTACTACGCCTACCGCGAGGAACTGCTCGACTTCCTGGAAGCCTATGAGGGCGGCGCCAATCCCGCCCCCGAGCAGCTTCAGGCCATCCAGAACAAGCGCGCCACCCGCATGGCCCGGCAGACCGGCGTCCGCGGCGCGGCCGAGTGAGCCCCGGAGACAGACCCATGACCCAGAAACTTGTCATCATCGGCAATGGCATGGCCCCGGGGCGCATGCTGGAGGAGCTGTTCGAGAAGGCTCCCGGCCTCTACGACATCACCATTTTCAACGCCGAGCCCCGCGTCAATTACGACCGCATCATGCTGTCGCCGGTGCTCTCGGGCGAGAAGGCATACGAGGACATCATCATTCACGATGAGGCCTGGTATGCCTATCACGGCATCACCCTGCACAAGGGGGCCAAGGTGACGCACATCGACCGCGCGGCCAGGACCGTGACGGCCGAGAACGGCATCACCGCCAGCTATGACAAGCTGGTGATCGCCACCGGCTCGGCGCCCTTCATCATTCCGGTGCCCGGCGCCGATCTTCCCGGCGTGCTGGCCTATCGCGACCTCGACGACGTGACGCGGATGCTGGAGATCGCCCGCGATGGCGGCCGGGCGGTGGTCATCGGCGCCGGCCTGCTGGGGCTGGAGGCCGCCTATGGCCTGAAGCGTCAGGGCATGGAGGTGAGCGTGGTCCACCTCATGCCGAGCATCATGGAGCGCCAGCTCGACCCCGCCGCCGCCTATCTGCTGGAAAAGGCCCTCGTCGCGCGCGACATCGCCATTCACACCAAGGCCAACACCAAGGCCATCCTCGGCCGCGAGGCGGTGGAAGGGGTGGCGCTGGACGACGGGCGGGTGCTGCCGGCAGACCTGGTGGTGATGGCGGTGGGCATCCGCCCCTCGGCCCAACTGGCCAAGGCGGCGGGACTGACGGTCAACCGGGGCATCGTCGTCGATGACGGCATGCGCACCTCGGACCCGGCCATCTATGCGCTGGGCGAATGCGCCGAGCACCGCGGCCAGTGCTACGGGCTGGTGGCGCCGCTCTATGAAAGCGCGGCGGTTCTGGCCGACCGCCTCTCCGGCGGCCAGGCCGAATATCTGGGCTCGGTGACCTCCACCAAGCTCAAGGTGACGTGCGTCAACCTGTTCTCCGCCGGCGATTTCGCGGATGGCGAGGGGCGGGAAGAGATCGTGCTGCGCGATGCCGCGGCCGGGGTCTACAAGCGCCTGGTGCTGAAGGACAATCGCATTGTCGGCGCGGTGATGTATGGGGACGTGGCCGACGGCCCCTGGTATTTCGACATGCTGAAGCGCGGCACCGACGTGGGTGCCCTGCGCGACGGCCTCATCTATGGCCAGGCCTACCAGGGGGCGCTGGCGGGGGGCGCCACCCAGGCCCCGGGCGCGGCGGTGGCGGCGCTGGCCGACGACGCGGAAATCTGCGGCTGCAACGGCATCTCCAAGGGCCGGATCGTCGCCGCCATCCGGTCGAAGGGCCTCACCACCCTGGCGGAGGTGCGCGCCCACACCAAGGCGTCGGCCTCCTGCGGCTCCTGCACCGGGCTGGTGGAGCAGGTGATGGCGCTGACCCTGGGCGAGGCCTATCGCCCGAGCACGGTGGAGCCGGTGTGCGGCTGCACCGACCTCGGCCATGACGACGTGCGCCGGCTGATCCGCGCCAAGGGGCTGAAGACCATTCCGGCGGTGATGCAGGAACTGGAGTGGAAGACCTCCTGCGGCTGTGCCAAGTGCCGGCCGGCGCTCAACTACTATCTCGTGTGCGAGTATCCGGACGACTATGCGGACGACTACCAGTCGCGGTTCGTGAATGAGCGGGTGCATGCCAACATCCAGAAGGATGGCACCTATTCTGTGGTGCCGCGCATGTGGGGCGGCGTCACCTCGTCCGGGGAACTGCGGGCCATCGCCGACGTGGTGGACAAGTTCGCCATTCCTATGGTGAAGGTCACCGGCGGGCAGCGCATCGACCTGCTGGGCGTGCGCAAGGAGGACCTGCCGGCGGTGTGGGCGGACCTCGGCCAGGCCGGCTTTGTCTCCGGCCAGGCCTATGCCAAGGGCCTGCGCACGGTGAAAACCTGCGTGGGGTCGCAATGGTGCCGGTTCGGCACCCAGGATTCCACCGGGCTCGGCATCCGCCTGGAGCGCTTCATGTGGGGCTCCTGGACCCCGGCCAAGGTGAAGTTGGCGGTGTCCGGCTGTCCGCGCAACTGCGCGGAGAGCACCTGCAAGGATATCGGCATCATCTGCGTGGACTCCGGCTACGAAATCCACTTCGCCGGCGCGGCGGGGCTGGACATCAAGGGCACGGAAATCCTCGGCACCGTGCGCACCGAGGATGAGGCGCTCGAGCATGTGGTGGCGCTCACCCAGATGTACCGCGAGGGCGCGCGCTACCTGGAGCGCATCTACAAATGGGCGCGGCGCATCGGCTATGACGAGGTGCGCACCCGCATCATGACCGACGAAGCCGCGCGCCGGGCCTATTTCGAGCGCTTCGTGTTCTCCCAGAAGTTCGCCCAGGTGGACCCCTGGTCGGAGCGCGTCTCCGGCAAGGACAAGCATGAGTTCAAGCCCATGGCGGTCATCGCCGAAGCTGCGGAATGAGGGGCGCGAGATGAGCACCGACACCACCACGCACGACATCCAGTGGATCGCCATCGGCCATATCGACGACATCCCGCGGCGGGGCGCGCGCTGCGTCTCCACGCCGCGCGGCCGCATCGCGGTCTTCCGCGCCGCCGACGACACGGTGTTCGCCCTGGACGACCGCTGCCCCCACAAGAGCGGGCCGCTGGCCCAGGGAATCGTTCATGGCCACTCCGTCACCTGCCCGCTGCACAATTGGGTGATCGCGCTGGACACCGGCGCCGCGCAGGGCGCCGACGAGGGGCAGGTGAGGACCTGGGCGGTGCGCAACACCGCGGGCAGCCTGTTCCTCTCCCTCGACGGGCCGTTCCGGGCCCTCGACCTCGCGGCGGAATAGGAGGCAGCCATGGGCAAGGCCGAGATCGACGCCCGCCCGGCGCGGGTGGAGCCGCTGGCGGTGCTGCCGGTGTTCCTGCAGCTCAAGGGCAAGCCGGCGCTGGTGGTGGGCGGCAGCGATGCTGCCGCCTGGAAGGCGGAGTTGCTCAGCGCCGCCGGGGCGGTGGTCGAGGTGCATGCCGACAGCCTCAGCGAGGCCATGAGCGGCCTCGTCGCCGCCGGGCGCGTGCGGCATGCGGGCCGGGACTGGCGCATGGCCGATCTTGGCGCCCATGTTCTGGCCGTGGCCGATCTCGCCGGCCCGGACGCGGATCGGTTCGCCGCCGCCGCCCGCGCGGCGGGTGTGCCGGTGAACGTCATCGACCAGCCGGCGCTGTGCGGCTTCCAGTTCGGCTCCATCGTCAATCGCTCGCCGGTGGTGGTGGGCATCTCCACCGATGGCGCGGCGCCGGTGCTGGGACAGGCCATCCGGCGCCGCATCGAGACGCTGTTGCCGCGCCACCTGTCCGATTGGGGAGCGCTGGCCGGGCGCATCCGCGCACAGGTGGCGGCCCGCCTGCCGGGCGCCACTGCACGCCGCCGGTTCTGGGAGCTGTTTGCCGAGCGGGCCTTCGCCGCCGCGGGCGCGCCGGATGCCGACGCCGTGCGGCTGGAGGAGGCGCCGCCGACCGCCGGTTCGGTGACGCTGGTGGGGGCGGGGCCGGGCGACGCCGAATATCTCACCCTCAAGGGCATGCGGGCGCTGCAGTCGGCCGACGTCATCCTGTTCGACGACCTGGTGTCGCCGGAGCTGCTGGAACTGGCGCGGCGCGAGGCCAAGCGCATGTTGGTGGGCAAGCGCGGCGGCCGCGAGAGCTGCCGCCAGGAGGACATCAACGCCCTGATGCTGCGCTTTGCCCGCCAGGGCAAGCGGGTGGTGCGCCTGAAGGCGGGAGACCCTTCCGTGTTCGGCCGCTCGGGCGAGGAGATCGCGGCGCTGCAGGCGGCGGGCATCGCCGTTTCCGTGGTGCCGGGCATCACCACTGCCAGCGCGCTGGCGGCGGGGCTCAACACCTCGCTCACCCATCGCGATGCGGCGCAATCGGTGCGCTTCGTCACCGGCCATTCGCGCCGGGGTGTGCTGCCGGACACCCTCGATTGGCGGGCGGTGGCCGATCCCGCCACCACCACCGTGTTCTACATGGGCGGCCGCACGGCACCACAGATCGCCGGCCGCCTGCTCGGCGAGGGCATGGCGCCGGACACGCCGGTGGTGATCGCCGCCAATGTCAGCCGCAAGGACGAACGCCGCTGGAGCGGGCCGCTCGCAGCCCTGGCGCAGGGCATGGCCGGCATCGGCCACGACGATCCGGTGGTCATCGGCATCGGCCGGGTGTTCGCACGCAGCGAAGCCCTGGCGGCATCGGCGCCGGAGATGGCGCCGGCGCGCCTGGCGGTGTAAGGGCGCGCCCTCACACTGTCGCGGCGATGCGGGCGAGGATGGCGGCGGCGGCGTCGATCTCCTCTTCGCTCACGTCCAGGGCCGGGAACAGGCCGAGCACCCGGCCGAGCGGCCGGGTGAGCAGCCCCTCGGCGGCGGCCTTCGCGGCAAGCGGCGCGGCATCGTCCACGCAGGCCAGGCCCTGCATCAGCCCCAGCCCCACCGTGCCGGTGAACACCGCCCGGTGCTGATGGGCCAGCAGCGCCAGCCGGTCCTCCAGCATCCAGCCCCGGGCCTGCACCTGTGCTTCGAAGCCGGGGGCGGTGAGCCGGTCGAGCCGGGCATGGCCGGCAGCGAGAGCGGCGGCGTCCACTGGCGGCAGGCGGCGGGCCCCGCGCGCGACCTTGGCCGTGGTCAGCACGGCGGAGAGCGGCGCCGGCCCCGCCAGCCCGGCGCCCACGATCATCAGATCGGGGCTGGCGCCGGTCCATTCGTGGGCCCACATCATGCCGGTGCGGCCAAGTCCGCAGGCGCTTTCGTCATAGGCGAGGACGATTCCGTAGGCGTCTGCCGCCTCGCGCAGAGCCGCAAGCAGGCCGCCCGGCAGCACCTCCAGCGGGGAATCGGCGCGCACCGGCGCCAGCAGAATGCCTGCCGTTTTCGGGGTGATGGCGCCGATGATGGCTTCCGGGTCATCGGTGGCCAGGGTGTCGATGCCGGCGTCTCCGGCGAGGCCCAGGGGCAATGGGGCTGCATATGGGCCGGCGCAGTGGATCAACCGGGTTCGCTTGGGGCGCCCCGCCACCTGGTGGAAGGCGCGCAGGGTCTCCAGCGCGAACCGCCCGGCCTGGGCCGGATCCGGGCACAGGACGGCGCGATCGGCGAAGGAGGTGGCGCACAGCCTTTCTGCCAGTCGCTCCGCGCCGGACAGGTCTGGCGCCACCGGCGCGGCGGCGACCGGTGGTTCCGGCAGCGGCTGCAGGGGGCCCGAGAAGTCGATGTCTGGCGCGCGGGCCGTGGCGACGGTGTCTGCGGCTTCCACGCCTGCGGCGGCGGTATCAGGGGCGGCGGTGAGGGCGTGCGGCATGGGGGGCACCTGTGGTGACGGCCCCATGCGGGACCCGATCACTGCCAGGGTGCGCCCCAATGTCGGCGACCGCAAGCGCCGCCGCCGCCCGGCGCCCCGCCGCTGGCACCAGGGTGCGATGGCGACCGTGGTCAGGCCACGAACGAGCAGATCTATTCGCATCTTTCGCCGGGCTGGGCCGGTACAGGTATTAAAATACTGACAATGACGTAAGCTTATGTCTTGGGTTTCTTGAATGTCCGGGTGGGGGATGCGCCCCGGCGGCCCTTGGACCGTCCGGGGCGCAAGCGGGCATCAGGCCGTTTCGCAGGACAGGAAGCCGGTGCGCAGCCCCTCGACATCGAGCTTGCGGCCGATGAAGACGATGCGGCTCTGGCGCTTCTCGTCGGCCTTCCAGGGGCGCTGGTGGTCGCCGTCGAGGATCATGTGCACGCCCTGGAACACGAACCGGTCGGGATCGTCCTTGAACGAGAGGATGCCCTTGGAGCGCAGGATGTTGGGCCCTTCGGTGGCGACCAGCTGCTGAACCCAGGGGAAGAAGCGTTCCGGGTCCAGCGGCGTGTCGGTGGAGAAGGAGACCGACTGCATCTCGCTGTCGTGCACCGCGTGCAAGCCGTGGTGATGGTCGTGGTGATGTCCATGGTCGTGGCCGCAGTCCGGGCCGCAGTCGGCGCCATGCGCATGGTCGTGATGGTGATGGTCGTGCGCGTCTTCCTCCAGGAAGGCGGGCTCGATCTCCAGGATGCGGTCGAGGTCGAAGGCGCCCTGGTTCAGCACCTTGGCGATGTCGATCTCGGAACGCTGGGTGCGGTAGAGCTTGGCATAGGGGTTGATGCCGCGGATGCGGGCCTCCACCTCGCTCAGCTCTCCGGGGGTCACGAGGTCGGTCTTGTTGAGGAGGATGACGTCGGCGAAGGCCACCTGGTTCTTGGCTTCCGGGGCGTCCTTCAGCCGGTCGGAGAGCCATTTCGCGTCGGCCACCGTCACCACCGCGTCAAGCCGGGTCTTGGCCTGCACCTCCTCATCCACGAAGAAGGTCTGGGCCACCGGGGCGGGGTCGGCAAGGCCGGTGGTCTCGACGATGATGCCGTCGAAGTCGCCCTTGCGGCGCAGCAGGCCGTCGATGATGCGGATCAGGTCGCCGCGCACGGTGCAGCAGATGCACCCGTTGTTCATCTCGAACACTTCCTCGTCGGCCCCCACCACGAGGTCGTTGTCGATGCCGATCTCGCCGAACTCGTTGACGATGACCGCGAATTTCTTCCCGTGATGCTGCGAGAGAATGCGGTTGAGCAGCGTGGTCTTGCCGGCGCCGAGATAGCCGGTGAGCACGGTGACGGGGATTTTTCCGGCGGAGGTCTTGTCGGACTGCGTTTCAGCCATGGCTTGCACCTGAATGGGCGCGCGCCCGGCGGAAGGACGGGCGGCGCGGGGGTGTCGCGGAGCGGCTCCGCGTGTTGAGAAGGCCGGTCCGCGGGACGCTCTCAGCTCGACAGCGCCGAGGACAGCGTCTTCACGTTGGACTTGATCATGAGGATGTAGGTGGTCGCGGGGCCTTTGTCATCGGAGAGGGCGTCGGTATAGAGCGCGCCGCCGATCTTGGCGCCGCTCTCCTTGGCGATGCGCTCCACCAGGCGCGGATCGGTCACATTCTCCAGGAACACCGCCGGGATCTTCTGCGCCTTGATCTGGCGGATGATGCGGGCGACGTCCTTGGCGGAGGCCTCGCTTTCGGTGGACACGCCTTCCGGAGCGATCAGGGTGAGGCCGTAGGCGTCGCCGAAATAGCCGAAGGCGTCATGGGAGGTGATGATGCGGCGCTGGCCGGCCGGGATCGCCGCCACCGTCGCCTTCACCTCGTTCTCAAGGCTGTCGAGCCTGGCGATGTAGGCGGCGGCATTGGCGGTGTAGACGTCCTTGCCGGCCGGGTCGGCGGCGATCAGTCCGTCGCGGATGTTGGCCACGTAGACCTTGGCATTGGCGATGGACTGCCAGGCATGGGGGTCGATGGGGCCGTGGTGTTGCCCATGGGCATCCTTGTGGCCCTTGTCCTGGCCCTTCTTGCCGTGGTCGTGGGCGTCCTCGTCCTCCTGCGGCTCGGAGGCGGTGCGGGTGCGCGGGGTGATGCCGGTGGTGGCCACCACCACCTCGGCCTTGGTGCCGGAGGCCTTCACCAGCCGGTCCAGCCAGCCCTCGAAGCCGAGGCCGTTCACCACCACCACCTTGGCGGCGGCGAGCTTCTTCGCGTCGGCGGGAGTGGGCTGGTAGACGTGGCTGTCGCCGTTGGGTCCGACGATGGTGGTGAGGGCGATGCGGTCGCCGCCCACCTCCTTCACGAAATCGCCGAGGATGGAGAAGGACGCCACCACCGGCAGCCTGGCGTCCGGCTGGGACTGGGCGAAGGCGGGCGCCGCCGCGCCGGCGGCCAGGGCGGTGGCCAGGGTGGTGGCGAGGAGCAGGCGTCTGGAGAGCATCGCTGTGTCCTTTCAGGCTTCGAGATGGCGGCCCGGCAGCAGGCGCGCGAGCACCCCGCCGGCCGGGCCGAAGATGACGGCGACCCCATAGGCCACCCCAGCCACGAGGATGATGGAGGGCCCGGAGGGCGTGCCGAGGTGATAGGAGACCAGCAGCCCCGCCAGGCCGCTGAGGAAGGCAATGGCCGTGGAGAGCGCCACCAGGGCGCTCAGGTCGCGCACGAAGAAGCGCGCGGTGGCGGCGGGCAGCATCATCAGCCCCACCGCCAGCAGGGTGCCCAGGGCGTGGAAGCCGCCCACCAGGTTCAGCACCACCAGCGCCAGGAAGGCGATGTGGCTGACCCCGCCGGCCCGGCTCACCGAGGCCAGGAAGGTCGGGTCCACGCAGTCCATCACCAGCGGCCGCCAGATGAACGCCAGGGTGAGGAGGCTGACGGTGGTGATGCCGGCGATGAGAAGCAGGGTGGCGTTGTCGATGCCCAGCACCGTGCCGAACAGCACGTGCAGCAGGTCCACGTTGGAACCGCGCAGGGAGACGATGAGCACGCCCAGCGCCAGCGAGATCAGGTAGAAGGCGGCGAGCGAGGCATCTTCCTTCAGCTCCGTGGCCCGCGCCACCACGCCGGCGCCTACCGCTACCAGCAGCCCCGCCACCAGCCCGCCGAGGCTCATGGCATAAAGGTTCAGCCCCGCCAGCAGGAAGCCGATGGCGGCGCCGGGCAGGATGGCATGGGCCATGGCGTCGCCGGTCAGCGACATCCGCCGCAGCATCAGGAACGTGCCGAGCGGCCCGGCGCCGAGCGCCAGCGCGAGCACGCCGACGATCGCGCGGCGCATGAACTCGAACTCCACGAAGGGGGCGATGACGAGCTCGTAGGGGTTCATGTCGCATCCGCCGGGCGTGCGAGGGAAAGGTGGGAAGCGGTCTGGCGCGCGGTCGCGCGCCTGGGACCGGAGCGGCGCGCCGCTCCGGGGCACCCGGGTGTTCGCGGGTTCAGGCCGCCACGGCGCAGGTGGCGGCGTCGGCGCTCCAGGCTTCGCCCATGCGGCGGGCCTTGAGCAGGTTGTCGGGTGCGAGCGTCTCTCCGGTCGGTCCCCAGGCCACCGGCTGGCGGGCCAGCAGCAGGGTTTCGGGAAAGGCCGCCCGTACCAGATCGAAATCGTGCAGGACCGCCAGCACGGTGCGCCGTTCGCCGTGCCAGCGGCGCACCAGATCCACCAGATCGGCGATGGTCTTGGCGTCCAGGGCGGTGAACGGCTCGTCGAGCAGGATCACCCGGGCATCCTGCAGCAGCAGGCGGGCAAACAGGGTGCGTTGCATCTGCCCGCCCGACAGGGTGCCGATGGGCCGGTCCTCGAACCCTTCGAGGCCGACGGCGGCGACCGCCGCCTCGATGCGCCCGCGATCGCCCCGGCCGATGCCGCCGAACAGGCCGGCCCGGCGCCACAGGCCCATGGCGACCAGGTCGTAGACGGAAATGGGAAAGGAGCGGTCGATCTCCGCGCCCTGCGGCAGATAGGCGATGTCGCGGGACGACATGCCGTGCAGGTCCACCGCGCCGTGGAGCGGGCGCAGCGCGCCGCAGATGCCCTTCAGGAGGGTGGACTTGCCGGCGCCGTTGGGGCCGCACACCGCCAGCAGCGCGCCCTCGGCCACCTCGCCCGACAGATGGTGCACGGCCGGGTGCCGCTCGTAGCCCAAGGTGAGGTCGCGGAAGGAAATCTGCGCGGACATGCTCGTTCTCCCGCCGGTCACCGCACCACCACGGCGACTGCGATCCACAGCGGCGCCAGCAGCGCCGCCGCCAGCGCCAGACGCGCGGCGAGCGACAGGCGCAGCACCGAGGGACCCACCCGCGCACCCCGTGGCCGGGAATGCGCGGCCAAGGCATCCGGATGCGTGCCGGAGGGGGCGGAAGGCTGCGGCGAAAGGGCGTGAGCGGACATGATCACCTCGATCCGAGGCCTTTGATATAGTGTATCAGAAGGTCTGTCCAGCATCTTGGCGCCGCCTCAAACGCAAAGGCCGGCCCTTTCGGACCGGCCTTCGTGATGGAGCGTCTCAGAGGGTGTCCGCTGCCCGTGTGGCGTGCAGCGGGCGCGCCCTCAGTCGTGGAACACCACCGTGCGGCTGCCGTTCAGCAGCACCCGGTCCTGAACGTGCCAGGCCAGGGCGCGGGCCAGCACCCGGCGCTCGATGTCGCGGCCCTTGCGCACCATGTCGTCGGCCGAATCCTGGTGCGAGATGCGCTCCACGTCCTGCTCGATGATCGGGCCTTCGTCGAGGTCGCTGGTCACGTAGTGGGCGGTGGCGCCCATCAGCTTCACGCCGCGGGCGTGGGCCTGGTGGTAGGGCTTGGCCCCCTTGAAGCCGGGCAGGAACGAATGGTGGATGTTGATGCACTTGCCCGAGACCTTGGCGGAGAGGTCGTCGGACAGCACCTGCATGTAGCGCGCCAGCACCGCCAGCTCGGTGTTGGTGGACTGGAAGATGTCCCAGATCCTGGCTTCCTGCTCCGCCTTGGTGTCCTTGGTCACCGGCAGGTGATGGAACGGCACGCCGTCGAAATCCAGGTGGGCATAGGTCTCGCGCGGGTGGTTGGAGATGATGCCGGTGACATCCATGGGGATTTCGCCGATGCGCCAGCGATAGAGCAGGTCGGCCAGGCAGTGGTCGAACTTGGAGGCCAGCAGCAGCACCCGCCGCCGCTCCGCCTTGGACCTCAGGGTCCAGGTGAAGCTGAAGGTATCGGCGATGGCTTTGAAGCCGTCGCGGATCTCGGCGATGGTGGCGTTGCCTTCCACCACGTTGAACACGATGCGGGTGAAGAAGCGGCCGCTCTCCTGGTCGTCATATTGCTGCGCCTCCAGGATGTTGGCGCCCTTCTGGAACAGCAGGGTCGAGACGGCGGCGACGATGCCCGGCCGGTTCGGGCAGGACAGGGCCAGGATGAAGTGCTCGGCGGGATTGGGGGCGGAAGTGGACATGGAAGCCTCGGGAAGGTGACGCGCCTCTTGCCCGTCCGGGTGGCCGGTCCAGGCGTGCGGGGCGCTGTTTGGATGAACGTGTTGACGGGAGCGGCTCAGCCGCGGCCGGTGCCGGACAAAGCGAAGCCGAATTCCGCCGCGCTGGCGGTGAGCCAGCGCAGGAAGGCGGGCGCGAACGAGCGGGCCACCGCGACGCGATAGGCGGGGGCCTCCTCGGTCTGCCACAGGGTGATCCCCACGTGGGAGACAACCGTGGTCGCCGCATCGCCGGCCGCGAACGCGCGCGGGTCGAGGTCCAGCGCCACGCCCTTGGCCAGGGCCGCGCGGACATGGGCCCCGCCGATGTCCAGAACGACGTTGGCGTCACTCTGGTCGGTCACGGCCGCGTCAGGCCCGCAGATGGTCTGGAGGCGGGCGAGCAGGGTTGCCCCGGTCTGGCCCTCGGCGGTGATGAGCCAGCGTCCCGGCCCGGTGCCGACGGCCGTGAGCGCGGCGGTGGACACCGCCTTGGGCGCATCCGCCAGCGGGATGCCGGCGCCCGCGAGGCGGGCCACCAGATCGGCCGCCTTGCCCTTGCGGGCGGCTAGGGTGGCGGCCGCCAGCCCCAGCACCTGGCGGGCGGTCACGCCGGGGGTGCCGGCCGGGCCGTAGTGGCCCTCGGGCACGAGGCGGGTGTGGGGCACGTGCGCGAGCAGGTCAGACACGCTGCTTCTCCCCTTCCGGATCGACGAACGCGGGGGCGCACACCTCCACCAGGATGTCCCCGCCGCGCACCGGGTCATAGGCGCGCACCGTCTCGCCGATGCGCTCCTGGCCGCGCTTGAGGAAACCCAGGCCGATGGCATGCCCCAGGGTGGGCGAATAGGCAACGGAGGTCATGTAGCCCTCGTCAGAGTGGGTGGTCGGCGCGGCGTCCACCTTCAGGAAATGCGCACCGGCACGCAGGCGCTGGGACCTGTCCACCGGCTTGAAGCCCACGAAGATGGGCCGGTCGGGGTCCAGGAAGGCCGGCCGCTGGGCCAGCACGCGGCCCACATAGTCCTTCTTGGTGGAGGCCATGCGGCCGAGGCCGAGGTCGCGGGCCGAGGTCTGCCCGTTCAGCTCGCTGCCGGAGACATGCCCCTTCTCGATGCGCAGCACGCCCAGCGTCTCGGTGCCATAGGGGGTGATGCCGAACGGCCGGCCCGCCTCCATGATCGCTTCCATCAGCCGCTCGCCCTGGCGGGCGGGCACGGCGATTTCGTAGCCCAGCTCGCCGGAGAAGGAGAGCCGGAAGACGCGCGCCTCCACGCCGCCCAGGACGCTGGTCTGCGCCACGCCCATGAAGGGAAGGCCGGCATTGGAGACATCGGCGCCATCGACGATCTTGGCCAGCACGTCCCGGGCGCGCGGGCCGGAGACCGCGATCTGGGCCCACTGCTCGGACACCGAGGCCAGCTGGACGTCAAGCTCGGGCCACAGCACCTGGAGGCAGAATTCCAGGTGCTGGAACACCTTGCCGGCATTGGCCGTGGTCGTGGTCATCACATAGTGGTCCTCGGCGAGGCGCGCCGTGGTGCCGTCGTCCATCACCAGCCCGTCCTCGCGCAGCATCACCCCGTAGCGGGCCTTGCCGACGGCGAGGGTCGAGAACATGTTGATGTAGACCCGGTCGAGAAAGGCGCCGACGTCCGGCCCCTGCAGGTCGATCTTGCCAAAGGTGGAGACGTCGATGACGCCCACCGCCTCGCGCGTCGCCTTCACCTCGCGGTTGACGCTCTCCAGCCAGTCCTTTTCGCCGGGCCGGGGGAAATAGGCGGCGCGCAGCCAGAACCCGGTTTCCACGAATACGGCGCCCTGCGTCTCGGCCCAGGCATGGGTCGGGGTCGGACGGGTGGGGCGGAAGTCCTTCTCGCGGTGGTGGCCGGCGAGCACGCCCAGGGCCACCGGGGTGTAAGGCGGACGGAACACGGTGGTGCCGGTGGCGCCGATGCCCTGGCCACACAGCTCCGCCATCAGCGCGAGGCCGGCCATGTTGGAGGTCTTGCCCTGATCGGTGGCCATGCCGAGCGTGGTGTAGCGCTTCAGCAGCTCCACCGCGCGGAAGCCCTCCTTGTGGGCGATGCCGATGTCCTTGGCGCTCACGTCGTTCTGGAAGTCCACGAAGGCGAGATCGCCCTTCGCCCGGACCTGCCAGAAGGCGCGGATGCCGGTGGGCGTGTCCTCGGCGCGGGGGGCGGGCAGGGCCTTGGCGGCGAAGCCGGCGTCTGCGGCGGCGCTTGCGCCCGTGTCCGTGCCCGCCTTCAGGCAGGCGGCAAGCGCGAATTGCCCGGCGACGGCACCGGCCACGGCCATGCCCGGCGGCAAGACGTCCGGCACGAAGGCGGCGAGGTCGTCCCGATACACCGGCCGGCCGCCCAGGTGGCAGGTGAGGTTGAGATTCGGGGTGGCGCCGCCGGAGATGCCGAGCGCCTCCACCTCCAGGGTCTCGGTGCCGGACCGGCCGCGCACGGTGATGGTGCGCAGGCGCTTGCCGGAGGTGGCGATCACCTCGCCGGCGGGAATGACGCGCACGCCCAGCGCCTTGACCCTGGCCGCCAGCGCCTCCGGCAAGGCGTCGCGCACGTCGATGAGGGCTTGGAGCTTCACCCCCGCGCCGGCGGCGGCCAGCGCCGCGGCGACGCCGGCATCGTTGTTGGTGAACACGGCGGCGGTGGCGCCCGCCCCCACGCCGAAGCGGCGGGCATAGGTGGCCAGCGCCTGGGCGGTCATCACGCCCGGCCGGTCGTTGCCGGGGAACACGATGGGCCGGTCGAACGCGCCGGAGGCGAGCACCGCGCGCTTGGTGACGATGCGCCACAGGCGCTGGCGGGGCTGGAACGCAGCCGGCACCGCCACATGGTCGCTCACCCGCTGCACGCAGGCATATTCGCCGCCGTCATAGGCGCCGAACACGGTGGTGCGCGGCATCAGCCGCACGTTCGGCAGGCTGGCGAGCTCCGCCTCGGCGCGGGCGACGAAGTCGCGCGCCGGGGCATCGTCGATGGCCGCCTCTTCCGTGAGCAGGCGGCCGCCCAGGCGGAAATCCTCGTCCGCCAGGATCACCCGCGCTCCCGAGCGCGCCGCCGCCAGCGCCGCTGCCAGACCTGCCGCGCCGGCGCCGATCACCAGCACGTCGCAGAAGGCGAAGGCCTTTTCATAGGTGTCCGGGTCGGGCTGGGCCGCTGCCGCGCCGAGGCCTGCCGCGCGGCGGATCACCGGCTCGTACAGCTTTTCCCAGAACGCCGCCGGCCACATGAAGGTCTTGTAGTAGAAGCCGGCGCCCAGGAACGGGGCGAGCAGGCCGTTCACGCTCTGCACGTCGTGCTCCAGCGACGGCCAGCGGTTCTGGCTTGCGGCCTGAAGACCGTCGAACAGTTCCACCGTGGTGGCGCGGGTGTTCGGCTCCTTGCGGGCGCCGGCGCGCAGCTCCACCAGCGCGTTGGGCTCCTCCGAGCCGGCGGTGAAGATGCCGCGCGGGCGGTGGTACTTGAAGGAGCGGCCCACCAGCCGCACGCCATTGGCGAGCAGGGCCGAGGCCAGGGTGTCGCCGGGGTGGCCCTGGTAGGCGACGCCGTCGAAGGTGAAGGACAGGGTGCGGCCGCGCTCGATGAGGCCGCCGGAGGCCAGACGGGTCATGCCGGCACCTCGCTCTTGTCGGTGCCGGCGAAGGCGGCGCCGAGGATCTCATGGGTCTTGGTGTTGCGCGTCACCACCAGCCAGCGGCGGCAGCCGTTGGCGTGGTACCAGTGCTCGCGATGCGCGCCCTCCGGATTGGTGCGCAGATAGGCATAGGCATGGAACGCCTCGGCGGCGTCGGGCGCGGCGGGGTCGGGGCGGGTGAGGGTCGCGTCGCCCAGATAGGCGAACTCGTGGGCGTCGCGAGACCCGCAATAGGGACAGGGAATGCGCATGGCTCAGTGCAGGTTCGGCTGCGCGCCGACCCCCTTCTCATCGATGACATGGCCGGAGCGGAAACGGTCGAGGCGGAACGCGGCGTTGAGGTCGTGGGCGCGGTCGCGGGCGATGGTGTGGGCGAAGCACCAGCCGGAGGCCGGGGTTGCCTTGAAGCCGCCGTAGTTCCAGCCGGCGTTGAGGTAAAGGCCGGGCAGGGGGCCGACGTCGATGATGGGCGAGCCGTCCATGGACATGTCCACGAGGCCGCCCCAGGAGCGCAGCAGCCGCAGGCGGCCGATCATGGGCATCAAGGCCATGCCGCCTTCCAGCACGTCCTCCACAACAGGCATGTTGCCGCGCTGGGCATAGGAATTGTAGCCGTCGATGTCGCCGCCGAAGACAAGGCCGCCCTTGTCCGACTGGCTGACGTAGAAATGCCCCATGCCGAAGGTGATGACGCCGGGAATGAGCGGCTTCAGCCCCTCGGAGACGAACGCCTGCAGCACATGGCTTTCGATCGGTAGCCGCAGGTCCAGGTGGCGGCTGAGGCGGGAGCTCGATCCGGCCACCGCAAGGCCCACCTTGGCCGCGCGGATCGGCCCGCGCGTGGTTTCCACCCCCACCACCGCGCCTTGCTCGCGGATGAAGCCGGTGACCTCGCAGTTCTGCACGATGTCCACGCCCAGCCGGTCGGCGCCGCGGGCATAGCCCCACACCACCGCGTCATGGCGGGCGGTGCCGGCGCGGGCCTGCATCAGCCCGCCCTTGATGGGAAAGCGGGCGTTGTCGAAATTCAGGAACGGGCAGAGCGCGCGGACCTCGTCGACGCCGAGCAGCCGCGAATCGGCGCCGGCGAGACGCATGGCGTTGCCGCGCCGGGCATAGGCGTCGCGCTGGGCGTCGGAATGGATGAGGTTGATGATGCCGCGCTGGGAGACCATGGCATTGTAGTTGAGCTCCTGTTCCAGGCCCTCCCACAGCTTCATGGACCACTCATAGAACGGCTCGTTGCCGGGCAGCAGGTAGTTGGAGCGGATGATGGTGGTGTTACGCCCGGCGTTGCCGGAGCCGATGTGCCCCTTTTCCAGCACCGCCACGTTGCGGATGCCGTGCTCCTTGGCGAGGTAATAGGCAGTGGCCAGGCCATGGCCGCCGCCGCCGACGATGATGACGTCATAGGCGGGCCGGGGATGGGCATCCCGCCACGCCGGATGCCAGCCGTTCTGGCCGTTCAGCGCATTGGAAATGAGGCTGAGAAACGAATAGCGCGTGGACATGAGGCACTCGCTGCGGCGGCCCGGGCGGGCCGAACAAGGGGCCGGACGGGGCAGGATCACCCGTTCGATAACTCTATAGCTCGTCTCGAATGAACGGATCATATAAATGATCCTTATAGTAGGCGCGGACCGGTGGCGGAGGCGGAGCATGGCGGCGCGGGAGACCCTTCCCTTCGATCTGCGGGCGCTCGAAATCTTCCTGGCGGTGTGCGAGGCCGGCGCCATGGCAGGGGCGGCGCGGCGGCTCGGCCTCACTCAGCCGGCGGTGTCGCAGGCGGTGGCGGACCTGGAGGCGCGCATGGGCCTTGGCCTGTTCGACCGTTCGGTCCGCCCGCTCGGGCTCACCGCCGCCGGCGGCGTGCTGCGGCAGAAGGCGAGCGCGCTGCTCTCCGAGGCACGGCAGATCGCGCCCGCCCTGCGCGACACCGAGCACGGGCGCTTTCCGCTGCTGCGGGCGGGGCTGGTGGATTCCCTCTCGCGGGCGCTGGCGGCGCCGCTCGGCGGGCGGCTCGCCACCCTGGCGGAGGAGGTGTCCATCCTCTCCGGCCTCACCGCGGCCCATGCCAGCGCGCTGCTGTCGCGGCAAATGGACCTTCTGGTGGGCCTCGACGAGCTGGAGGACGTGGAGGGCCTGGAGCGGTTCGCGTTGGTGAGCGAACCCTATGTGCTGCTGTTGCCGGCGGGCCGTTCCGCGCCGGCGCGGGTCGAGGACCTGCGGCAGATGGCCTTGCCGCTGGTGCGCTTCTCCGCCCGCTCGAAAACCGGCATCGAGGTGGAACGGCACCTGCGCCGGCTCAAGCTGGACCTGCCGCGCCGGCTGGAATTCGACACCCCGCAGGGCGTCACCGCCACGGTCGCCGCGGGCGAGGGATTCGCGGTGACGACGCCGCTGTGCGTGCACGAGGCGGCGGTGGATCTCGGCCGGGTGTGCTGCGTGCCGTTGCCCGGCCCGGCGATCCAGCGCCGGCTGACGCTGATCGCCCGGCGCCAGGAACTGGGACGCCTGCCGCGGGAGATCGCCGATTTCTGCCGGGCGCGGCTGGCAGGCGAGGTGCTGCCCGGTCTCGAAGCCGCCATGCCGTGGCTGGCCGGGGCGTTGCGGGTGGAGGGGTGAGAGCCGCCGCCGGAGGACGGGCATGAAAAAGGGGCCCTGGCACATGGCCAAGGCCCCTCGGAGGTCGCCTGAAGACGGCGAAGGGTGTGACTGTGACGCGGAAGCGCTCAGATGTCGAGGGTGCGGTCGCGCTCCCACTGGGTGAGGTGGCGCGAGAAGTCGTTCCACTCCTGGTTCTTGAGCTTCAGGAAGCCGGACACGAACTCCGGCCCGAGCCGGTCGCCGAGGATCTTCGACTTCTCCAGGGCGCGCAGGGCGTCCAGCATGTTGAGGGGCAGCTTCTTGGCGCCCTTCACCTTGTGGCCGTCCGTGTACATGTTGATGTCGAGGCGCTTGCCGGGGTCGCGCTCGTTGACGATGCCGTCGAGGCCCGCCGCCGCCAAGCCCGCCTGCAGCAGGTAGGGGTTGGCGGCGCCGTCGGCGAGGCGGAACTCCAGCCGGCCGGCATCGGGAATGCGGATCATGTGGGTGCGGTTGTTGCCGGTGTAGGTCACCGTGTTGGGCGCCCAGGTGGCGCCCGAGATGGTGCGCGGCGCGTTGATGCGCTTGTAGGAATTCACCGTGGGATTGGTGATGGCGCACAGCGCGTCGGCATTGTGGATGAGGCCGCCGATGAAGTGATAGGCCAGCTTCGACATGCCGAGCTCGCCCTTGGGATCGGAAAAGGCGTTCTTGCCCTTGTTCCACAGCGAGACATGGGCGTGGCAACCCGAGCCGGTGAGGTTGATGAAGGGCTTGGGCATGAAGGTGGCGCGCAGGCCATGCTGTTCCGCGATGGACTTCACCATGTATTTGAAGAACACATGGCGGTCGGCGGTCAGCAGCGCATGGTCATAGTTCCAGTTCATCTCGAACTGGCCGTTGGCATCCTCGTGGTCGTTCTGGTAGGCGCCCCAGCCCAGCTTCAGCATGGCATCGCAGATGTCCTTGATGACATCATAGCGGCGCATCAGGGCGGACTGGTCGTAGCAGGGCTTGTCAGCGGTGTCGGCGTCGTCGGAGATGGACTTGCCGTCGGCGGAGATGAGGAAATACTCGCACTCGACGCCGGTCTTGATGGCGTATCCAAGGTCGGCGGCGTCCGCGATCTGCTTCTTCAGCACCGTGCGCGGGGCCTGGGGCACTTCCTTGCCGCCCATCACCAGGTCGGAGGCGAGCCAGCCGATCTCTTCCTTCCACGGCAGCTGGATCAGGCTCGAGGGATCGGGCACCGCGAACAGGTCCGGGTCGGCGGGCGACATGTCGAGCCAGGTGGCGAAACCGGCGAATCCCGCGCCGTTGCGCTGCATCTCGGCGATGGCGGACGCAGGCACCAGCTTGGCCCGCAGGCCGCCGAACAGGTCCACGTAGGAGATGAGGAAATACTTGATGCCGCGCTCCTTGGCGGCCTTGGTGAGGTCGGAGGCCACTTCGGTGGCGACCGAGGAATGCCCTTCCGCCTCGCGGGCGATGTCGGCGATGCGTGTCATGTTCGGTCCTCGGGAAAGGTCGTTTTATTTGGATTTGCGACGGCCCCCAGGCGCAAGGCTCAAGGCGAGACGCGCGCGCATCGGGAACGAAACGTCAACTCATGTCGATCAACCTCGGCCGCCGGAACTCCGGCCGCCGGAACTTGGGCGCGAGCATCGGTGTGCCACCACCTCGGCGCCGATGCACAAGCGGCGATCCTCGCGGGACCAGGCCTGAACGAAGCCCGCCGGGCGGAGTGCCCCCCGGCACCGGTGATCGGATGTCGCGCCCCGGGCCCATAGGGGTCCGGGGCGGAATGCGGGCTCAGTAGCCGGTGGTGCGGCCGGGAATCCACTCGGTGCCGGCGAGCGGCACGCCGGCCATGGCGGCGGCCTCCACGGTGAGGGCCACGAGGTCCTCGGGCTCCAGATTGTGCACGTGGCTCTTGCCGCAGGCGCGGGCGATGGTCTGCGCCTCCAGGGTCAGAACCGAGAGGTAGTTGGCAAGCCGCCGTCCGGCCTTCACCGGATCGAGCCGGGCCGCCAGCTCGGGGTCCTGGGTGGTGATGCCGGCGGGGTCGCGGCCCTCGTGCCAGTCGTCATAGGCGCCGGCGGTGGTGCCAAGGGCGGTATATTCGGCCTCCCAATGGGGGTCGTTGTCGCCCAGCGCCACCAAAGCGGCGGTGCCGATAGCCACCGCGTCGGCGCCAAGCGCCAGCGCCTTGGCCACATCCGCCCCGGTGCGGATGCCGCCGGAGACGATGAGCTGCACCTTGCGGTGCATGCCGAGATCCTGCAGCGCCTGCACCGCGGGGCGGATGGCGGCCAGGATCGGGATGCCCACCTGCTCGATGAACACCTCCTGGGTGGCGGCGGTGCCGCCCTGCATGCCGTCCAGCACCACCACGTCCGCGCCCGCCTTCACGGCGAGGGAGATGTCATAGTAGGGGCGGGAGGCGCCGACCTTCACATAGATCGGCTTTTCCCAATCGGTGATCTCGCGCAGTTCCTGGATCTTGATCTCCAGGTCGTCCGGGCCGGTCCAGTCCGGGTGGCGGCAGGCCGAGCGCTGGTCGATGCCCTTGGGCAGGTTGCGCATCTGCGCCACGCGGTCGGAAATCTTCTGGCCGAGCAGCATGCCGCCGCCGCCGGGCTTGGCGCCCTGGCCGATCACCACCTCGATGGCGTCCGCCTTGCGCAGGTCCACCGGGTTCATGCCGTAGCGCGACGGCAGGTACTGGTAGACCAGCGTCTGCGACTGGCCGCGCTCCTCCGGCGTCATGCCGCCGTCGCCGGTGGTGGTGGAGGTGCCGACGATGGAGGCGCCGCGGCCGAGCGCTTCCTTGGCCTGCGCCGAGAGCGCGCCGAAGCTCATGCCGGCGATGGTCACCGGGGTCTTGAGGCGGATCGGCTTCTTGGCGAAGCGGGTGCCCAGGACGACCTCGGTGCCGCACTTCTCGCGGTAGCCTTCCAGCGGATAGCGCGAGACCGAGGCGCCGAGGAACAGCAGGTCGTCGAAATGGGGCAGCTTGCGCTTGGTGCCGCCGCCGCGGATGTCATAGATGCCGGTGGCCGCCGCCCGCCGGATCTCCGACAGGGTGTGGGGATCGAAGGTGGCGGAATAGCGCGGCAGGGTCTGGGGCAGGGCGTGGGCCGGGCCTGTGGCGTCGTGCGCGGTCATGGGTGTCCCCCCTCAGTAGGCGTCGGCGTTGTCGACGTGGAAGTTGTAGAGATTGCGCGCCGAGCCGTAGCGCTTGAACTCCGACAGATCGACCGAGCCCGGCGCGATGCCGGCGGCCTCGAGCTTCTGTGCGAGCAACGCCTTGTGCGCGTCGCGCAGCTCCTTTTCGACGCAGTCGGCACCCAGCGACTTGACGGTGCCGCGCACGAACAGCTTGGCCTCGTAGAGGCTGTCGCCGAGCGCCTCGCCGGCATCGCCGAACACGATCAGCGCACCGGACTGGCCCATGAACGCGCTCATGTGGCCGACCGAGCCCTTCACCACGATGTCCACGCCCTTCATGGAGATGCCGCAGCGGGCGGAGGCGTTGCCGTCGATCACCAGCAGGCCGCCATGGGCGGTGGCCCCGGCCGACTGGCTGGCATCGCCGCACACCCGCACGAAGCCGCTCATCATGTTCTCGGCGACACCCTGGCCGGCGTTGCCGTGAATGATGACCGAGGCATTCTGGTTCATGCCGGCGCAGTAATAGCCCACGTTGCCGTCGATCTCGACGGTGAGGGGAGCATCGATGCCCACCGCCACCGCGTGGCGGCCTTCCGGGTTCAGCACCCGCCAGCGGCGGGCGTTGCTGTCGCCGCTGGCCTGGTGCAGGGCGGCATTGAGATCGCGCAGGGGAGAGGTGGCGAGATCGAAGGTGATATCGGGGGAGAAGGCGTTCACTGGGCGCGCTCCCAGAAGTAGACGGTGGCGGGTTCCGGCTCGAACACCCGGGCCTTCTCGATGCCGGGCAGGTCCACGAGGGCACGGTATTCGGAGCCGAAGGCGACATACTGATCGGTTTCGGCCATCACGGCGGGCTTGCAGGCGACCGGATCGCGCAGCACCCCGAAGCCGTTCTCGGTGCCCACCACGAAGGTGTAGAAACCGTCGAGATCCTTAAGGCCGGCTTCCAGCGCCTGGCCCAGGGTGGCGCCCTGCTTGAGCCGCCAGGTGAGGTAGCCGGCGGCGACCTCGCTGTCGTTCTCGGTCTCGAAGGTGATGCCCTCGCGCTTCAGCGCGCGGCGGAGCTGGTTGTGGTTCGACAGCGAGCCGTTGTGCACCAGGCACTGGTCGGCGCCGGTGGAGAACGGATGGGCGCCGGCGGTGGTCACCGCGCTCTCGGTGGCCATGCGGGTGTGGCCGATGCCGTGGGTGCCGCTCATCTTCGCGAGGCCGAAGGTGTCGGCGACGGTGGCGGGCAGGCCCACTTCCTTGAAGATTTCCATGCGGGCGCCGGTGCCCACCACCGCCACGTCGGGATGGCGGGCGGCGAGGAAGGCGCGCACGTCCGCCTCACGGGCGGCGGGAATCTCAATGACGGCGTGGGTGGAGCGCACCAGCAGCGGGGGCAGGCCGTCGGCCGGGATCGAAAGGCCGGCGGCGAGGCCGGAGAAATCGTAGCCTTTGGCCGCCCGGAGCGAGAGCTTCACCTTGTCCTTCGCGCCGGACCCGTAGACCGCGAAGCCGGCGCTGTCCGGTCCGCGGTCCGTCATCACGGTGAGCATGGACGCGAGCATGGACCCGAGCTCTCCCTCGAGGGCGGGATCCTTCAAAAATATACCGACGATGCCGCACATGGCGCTGTCACTGGCTCCATTCCCGGGCCGCTGATGCGACCTTGAGGTCAGTGGTACGCCGCCGGCTGGATCACGTCAACATCAAAGAATAAAAGTTTCCTAGAAAGAAAACGCCGCTGGAGCAAAGGGCTGCGCGCTGGAGCGTCGCCCGGGGAGGCGGCCGGTGGTCTCAGTGGCGGTCCCGGCCATAGACGATGATGGACAGATAGCTCATGGGCGTGGCGATCAGTTCCTCGGGCCCGTGGGAGGCGCCGGAATCGAACATCAGCGCGTCGCCGGCGCGCAGGTGGTAGGTGCGGTCGGCATGGCGGTAGAGCACCTCGCCGGACAGCATGTAGATGAACTCGACGCCGGCATGGCGGAAGCCGGTGTAGGGAACCGCTTCCTGCGACAGGGTGATGAGATAGGGCTCCACCACGATGTCGCCGCCGAGGCCGTGGCCCAGCAGCTCGTATTGGTGGCCGACCTTGGTGCCGCGCCGCTCGATGGTGACGCCTTGATTCGCCCGCACGAACGAGCAGTCGCGCCGCTCCTCGAAAGCGGAGAACAGGGTGGTGATGGGCACGTTGAGGGCCTTGGAGATGGCCTGCAAGGTCGCGAGCGACGGCGAGATCTGCCCATTCTCGATCTTCGAGAGCATGCCCACCGAGATGCCGGCGGCGCCGGCCAGATCGGACACGGTCAGGTCCAGCTCGCGCCGGATGGAGCGCACCTGGACGCCGAGCGCCTGCTCGAGGGTGGCGGCGGCGGCAGCGGGCGCGCCCGATCCGGTGCTGAGTTCGGAGGGCTCGATCACGTCCTGAGTCCCGTGCGCCTTGCGTTCGGCCACCTGTTTTTCCTCGCATCTGCGGAGGCCGGAGCATCCGACCTCGCCCGGCACATTGCCAGTTTCCGCACAAGAAAACATCCCGAAATCAGGAGGCCGGCCGGGAATGGCCGCCCACGGCCGCCGAAACGGCGCCGGAACCTGCGCCGGAACCTGCGCCGGGGTCTGGAGGCGGGGTCTGGAGGCGGGGCCTGGAGGCGGGGCCTGGAGGCGGGGCCGGACGGCGCCGGGCGTGGGCGGATGAGGCCAGGCCATAGGGCAGGACGGGCGCTGCCGGCGATGGGTGGCTTTTCCACAGGAGAGACGCGCATCGCCGCTGGAGGCACTGGACAGCACGAGGGGGGACCCGTATAGACAGCCACCTCGCTAGGGCGCTGCGGCGCACCGGCGGCGGCGCCCAGGTAGCTCAGTTGGTAGAGCATGCGACTGAAAATCGCAGTGTCGGCGGTTCGACTCCGTCCCTGGGCACCATCGCTTCTTCAGAAGCCTTTTCCGACAAAGACTTAGGGTTGATTTTGGTCTCACTCTCGGCTGTTGCCGACCGAAGTGGGACACGTTTGAGCGCGGACAGCTTTCGCTCCGCCGATTCCGCGAGCTGCTCTTAGTCCGAAGACTGGGTGTAAAGATCGACTTCTTTCGAGGTTCGGTGACCGGTGAAAGAGATGATCTCGCGGGTCCTTGCCTCCGCATTCGCGAGAGTGGAGGAAAAGTACTTCCGCACCCCATGAGCGGACAAGCCCGACAGGCCAGCGATCTTGCACCAGTCGCGAGAACGATTTCCAAACGAGGCGGCCGAACTGAATGGGCGACCCCATTCGTTTACCAGAAATGTCTCTTGCTCCGGTGGGAGCCTCCGCAGGACCTCGGCCACCCCATCGCTGATCGGCAGGGTAAGTGTGACCGGTTTGCGTCTCCGATTTTTCCACTGAGTAAATGTGATTTTTCCGTTTTCAACACTGGACGGACCCAGCCGGTGGATGTCCGAAATTCGTTGACCGAACTCAATGAAAAGCAATAGCGCCAAGCGGGCCATCGAGCCCGACGGGTGTGCGGCTTCGAACTTTTCGACGTCTTTCCTGCTCCAGGCTGGAATGCCTTCCGGTCGAACGGGACCAAAATAGCTTACCTGCGTGGCGGGATTCGTGTCGACGAGTTCCTCCTCCACTGCGAATTGAAAGAGGCGGCGGAGCGCCTTCACCACAGAGTCGGCCGCCCCGGGCGTTTCGGCCTTTTTGTCACGCAAAATCCGGACATGTCGGGGGCGCGGCGCACCCAAGTTTCGATCCACGCCCCCACGCGGGGGGGCGACTTGGGCGGCGCGCCAGGTGCGCCGGCTGATGGCCGTTTCGATCCACGCCCCCACGCGGGGGGCGACCGCCCTCGCTGTGGCTCTGAACGCTGTAACAGGGTTTCGATCCACGCCCCCACGCGGGGGGCGACGCGCCACGAACGCCTCGGCTGGCAACCGCGCCAAGTTTCGATCCACGCCCCCACGCGGGGGGCGACCACGCAGCAGCAGATGCGCCTGCATCATGCGTTTGTTTCGATCCACGCCCCCACGCGGGGGGCGACCGTGGGAGCGCCGCGCATCGCGCAGCTCCAGGTGGTTTCGATCCACGCCCCCACGCGGGGGGCGACAGGCCGAGCTTCACCGCTGTGATCGACTATCACCCGTTTCGATCCACGCCCCCACGCGGGGGGCGACGGCGGACAACGACGGCGTAGATGTCCGACTTCACGTTTCGATCCACGCCCCCACGCGGGGGGCGACATGCCTGGCTCAAGGCGCGCGGCGACCAGGCCTCGGTTTCGATCCACGCCCCCACGCGGGGGGGCGACGACGTGGTGGTGTCGCTCTCCTGGAGCTTGGGTGTGTTTCGATCCACGCCCCCACGCGGGGGGCGACGACCGCCGTGCAGGCGTTGCGTTGGATTGTAGAGTTTCGATCCACGCCCCCACGCGGGGGGCGACGGAGCAGGACCCACGCCCCCTCGGCGAATGCCTGTTTCGATCCACGCCCCCACGCGGGGGGCGACGACGGCCGCCATGACCTCGGGGCCGGCGCGCTTGCGGTTTCGATCCACGCCCCCACGCGGGGGGCGACGCTATCGTGGCCGCGCTGCTTGCCAAGCAGGGGAAGTTTCGATCCACGCCCCCACGCGGGGGGCGACAATAGCCGCGCTCAATCAGTCCTTGGAGCCAGTAGTTTCGATCCACGCCCCCACGCGGGGGGCGACTTTGTCTGGGCGACGGATTGGACCGTGGGCATCAGTGTTTCGATCCACGCCCCCACGCGGGGGGCGACAGCAAGGTCAACGTCTGCCCCTATTTCGGGAAGGGTTTCGATCCACGCCCCCACGCGGGGGGCGACACGCCGTCGTTGTCCGCCCCGATGGCGTGGTCCTGGTTTCGATCCACGCCCCCACGCGGGGGGCGACCGTCGACCTGCACGTTGCCGCCGTCGTCGTCCAGGTTTCGATCCACGCCCCCACGCGGGGGGCGACACCACGATTTCCGTCTCCTGGCTGGCGGTGAAATCGTTTCGATCCACGCCCCCACGCGGGGGGCGACCACCGAACACCGCCGCGCGCACCTGGTCGAGGGGGTTTCGATCCACGCCCCCACGCGGGGGGCGACCATCGATTGCGCGGAGCATGTGGCCTCCAAACAGTTTCGATCCACGCCCCCACGCGGGGGGCGACGAACATGGCCTGGGCGATGGTGTTGATGGACATGTTTCGATCCACGCCCCCACGCGGGGGGCGACCCTTCACGTCGCCCTTCAAAAGCCCCTGGACGAAGTTTCGATCCACGCCCCCACGCGGGGGGCGACGGCGGCATCTGTAGCAGTCTGAGGGGGAAAGGAAAAACGTGCGCGGCGCGCGAACCGGAGGCTGTCATCGATGATGGTAGCGACAAGTCCGCGCGGATGGGCGGACGCGGTGCCTGCGTTTCAAGGGAAATGAGACTGCGCGAACCTCCTGGCCTGTCCCTGTTCGCTTCAGGTTCGCGCGGGTTCAGAACACCAGTGGGCCGTCGAGGTCCTGCACGGGCTTGGCGCCCACGTGCTCCACCCGACGGTGGCCGTCCGCGCCCAGGCGGTAGAAGCGCAAGCTGTCGGCTGCCGGGTCGATCTCTGCGATCAGGCGTGCTTTCAGCGCCACCCATTGGGAGGGATCGACCTCGCACTCGAAGACGGAATTCTGCACACGCTGACCATAGTCGAGGCAGGCCCGCGCCACGCGGCGCAGACGGCGGCGGCCGGCGGTGGTCTCGGTGGAAACGTCGTAGGCGATGAGCATCAGCATCGCTTATTTCCAGATGAAGCCGGGATAGCCGTCGAGGTCGCCGCGCAGATGGCGGGCAAGCAATTGCGCCTGTACATGGGCGATGAGGCCCAGCGGAAGGGGCTCGCCGAGGAAGGGATGGGTCAACTCATCCCGCTTGCGCTCCTGCCAGGCCACGAGGACACGCTTGCGTGCCTCGTCGGCGAGGCGCACGCCGCCGGCCTCTTCAAGGACAAAATCGCCCGGTGCGATCTGCCGGCGGTTGATGAGGCTCAGCACGAGCCTGTCGGCCAGCACCGGGCGCAGTTCCTCCATCAGGTCGAGGGCGAGACTGGCGCGCCCCGGCCGATCGGCGTGGAGGAAGCCCACCTGCGGATCGAGGCCGTGGGCCTCCAGCGCGGAGCGGCAGTCGTGCCCCAACATGGCATAAAGAAAGGACAGGAGCGCGTTCACTCGGTCGAGCGGCGGGCGGCGCGAGCGGCCGCCGAAAGCAAAGGCGGGATCGATAGGACGCAGGAGGTGGTTGAAAACGTCGAAATAGACCTGCGCGGCCTCGCCCTCCAGCCCGCGCAGCTGGGCCGTTTCGGCTGCGACCAGCGTGCGTCGGGCGATATCGGTGAGCCGGCGCTCGGCCCCATCCAGCGCCTCACGGCCTCCAGCGGCGAGGCCGTCGCCGTGATCGCGTAGAGCGCGGCGGATGACGGTGCGCTGGTTTGCTGCTTTCGCCGCGACAATGCCGCGCACGATGGGAACGGCCCGCTCTGGCGCATCGGCGGCGCGGAACTGTGCTCGGCGCAGCAGAACATTTCCGGTGCGCCGTCCCTCCACGCGGGCGAGAAAGCGGCCGTTGGGATCGAGATGGGACACCGTGATTCCGGCTTCCGCGCAGGCGGCGAGCAGGGCCGGCGAGGCGCCGGGCCGGCCGAAGCTCACCAGCCCCTCCAGCATGTGCAGGGGCGCCCGACCGCGCTCGGCGCCCTCCACCTCGATGACGAGGTTCGCGCCGTCCTTGCGCAGCCAGGCGTCCTCGCTGGTGACATGGATGGTGTTGAGCATCCGCCGCATGGTGCTTCACGCCTTCAGTTGTTCGGCGAGCCAGCGCGCAATGGCCGGCGGCTTCTCCATCCGCCCCGGCTGGCACAGGGCTTCGAGGGAGCAGCGGCGGCAGGCCGGCATCGGCACCGGGGCTGGCGTGGTCCCTGTCGCGATCATGGCCCGGGCGGCCGCGGCGGTGCGGGCGGTCAGCGCCTTGAGGCCGTCGTCGAAGCTGACGGCCTGTCGCCGGCGCGTCTCACCATAGAACAGCGCGCCTTCGGGCACCGTGACCCCGAACGCTTCCTCCAGGCAGAGGGCCTGGGCGCAGAGCTGCACTTCATCGGCCTGATGGGCCTTGGGCTTTCCACGTTTGTATTCAACGGGAAAGGTCGGGTCTCGCCCGACCCCTCGCTGTGAAACTCCACCACGTCCGCCTTGCCCGTGACACCGAGCGCCACCGAGCGCAGCGCCACGGAGCGGGCGACGCGCACCCCCGGCCGCTTCTCCGGGCGACCTGAGTCCGCCTTCTCGTGAAGAAGGCGGCCCTCGGCGGTGGCGGCGTCCTCGGCCCAGAGCTGCTCCACATGAATGAGCGCGCACTGGCGCGGGCAGAACAGATCGTGCTGCAGGGCCGAGATGGGATAAGCGCCTCCTCGGTCTCGCGGTCGATGACGAAGGCGGGCATGGCGCATCTCCTACCGCTCGATGATCTCGATGCCCTCCGGCAGGCCAGCCCGGTCGAGGGTGATGGCGTAGTCCTCGAAGCTGCGGGCGGGCGGGGCGTTGTCGAGGCCGTCCGCGCCGGGCACGTGTTTCTCGCCCTTGAACAGGCGCCAGGTCTTCACCCGGTCGAACAGGGCGCTGGCCTGCGCATTGCCCAGCGCCGTGGCGTGGCGGAAGACGATGAGCTTGCGCGTCGCCATCTCCCCCCGCGCGGCGGAGCGGTCGTGCTCGAACATGTTGGAGAGCGCCTCGAACAGGAGGTCGAGGTCGGCGTCCGAGAAGCCCGTGCCCTTGGTGGGGTGGGAGGCGAGCGGGGCGGAGATGAAGCCGTGGGCGCGGTAGAGGCCGTAGGGCACGATGTGCTTGCGGCCCATGGTGCGCCCGCCCTTGGCGTCGGCGTCGGCCTCGGTGGTGGCGGCAAGGCGGGTGATGGAGATTTCCAGCGGCAGGACGGGTTCCACGGAGCGGGCGAAACCGATCTGCACGGGGCCGCGCACCTGGCCTGCATTGACGCCGGTTGTCATGACCGCGCCGAAGGTGCGGATGTCCCAGAAATTGGCGCACATCCAGCGGGTCAGCTCGCGGGCCTTGGCGTCGTCCTTCGGTCTCTTCTTCAGCTCGTCGGCCTTCGTCACCTCGGGCATCACTGCCGTCCAGGCGCGCTTGTGTTCGTTGTTCAGCGTGGCGCCGTCGCGCATGTAGATCTCGTGGCCCGGCGCCTCGGGCCGGGCGAGGGCCACGTAGTTGCGGATCTTGCGCTTCAGCGCCACGTCGGAGACGAGGCCGAGATTGGTCTCGGGGTCGAGGCGCGGCATGTTGCCGGCGTCGGGATCGCCGTTCGGATTGCCGTTGACCACGTCGAAGAAGAGGACGAACTCGTGCCGGCGCGCGAGGCCCGTGGTTTCACTCGTCATTGTCGGGTTCCTCCGCATCCGCGCTTTCGATCTCCGCCGCGGCGGTGCGATCGGCGAACTGGCCCTTGCGCTGGTGGTAGTAGCCGAGCACGAAGCGCCCCTGGGCCTCGAGCGGCAGGGAACGTGGCAGGGCCGGTTTCAGCCGGTCGGTGATCTCCTCGATCTCGCGTTCCAGCCAGCCGCCCTTGCCGCCCTTGCGCAGCTTGCCGAGGTGGTTCTGCACCCCACGCATGAGGATGGGGAAGACGCTGGCGGGCGTCGCCGAAGCCGCGCCGAAATAGCGGTCGCGGATGGTGGCGTTGACCTTGCCCAGCGCCATGCGCTGCGCCGTCTCATAGGCGGCGAACAGGCGGCCGAGCTGATAGGCCGGGTCGGGATTGTCCCTTACGAGACTCACGGGGATCTCCTCCTTGGCGCGTTCGGGGCTTTGCGTTGCATCCGTGTCGAGCCGCCTTGCCCGCGCATCCCGGCACAGGACGGCCTTGATGACGGCCGCGTGCCAGCCGGTGGCGGGGTCGTCCCCGGCGCGCAGGCGCATGAGGGTGGCGGCGAGCAGCGCGCGCGGGTAGCGCGTGCCCTCCAGCACGGCGCGGGTGACCTCGCCGGCGAGCTGGGGCGGGATGTTCTCATATTTCTCCTGCATGGCCGTGGTCTTCAGCAGCAGCCAGGAGACGGAGGGCGGCCGCTCGCCCCACGGGCGGGGCAGGATGGAGAGATCGCGATAATGCGCAGCGAGGCGTTCGACGAAGGTGCCGAAATCGTCCGTCAGCCAGTAGCGCACGGAAAGCCGCGCCGCATTGGGCGCCAGGCCGAGCACGTGGAAGCGGGTGCCGGGGGAAAGGCGCGGGTCGAGCGCCGCCACCGGGCGCCCGGCCAGCACCTGCTCCAGCCCCTCACGCACCTTCTTGGCCGCGTCGGCATCGTCCGGCGGCGGTTCAAAGGCGGCGGCGAACCAATCCTCCGCCGCCTGCGCGCCTTGCTCGTCCACCGTCTCGGAGGTGTCGGCCCAGAACACAACGGTGGCGTCGCCGATGCCACGGGTGAGCCGGTTGCGGCTGTCGCGTTCCAGCATGCCGTTCAGGGCTGCGCCATAGCGGAAGGCGGCCTCTTGCGAGGTCGGGGCATTCTCCCCCTGTTCCTTTCCGTAGGAGGTGAAGGCATCGAGATTGAACGACACCAGCGCCGCCCCGGAGGACTGGGCGCCGTTCACGCCCTTGATGGTGGGGTGCAGCCGCTGGGGGAGGCCCGGCCGGCCGGAAACAAGGCACGGCACCGTATTACCATCGTTTGCCGTCCGTGTCGTGAGCAAGGCTCGCGCGGCGGCGCGCTGATGGATGAACCCGCTTTCCCCCGCGAGGCGAAAGACGATGTTGGCGTCCAGCATGTCGGCGGAGAACGGGGGGGCATCGAAGCGCTCCCGCGTCCAACTTTCGAGGAACCGGCGCAGGGCGAGGAGCCCGGCATCCCCGGTGGTGGCCAGAAGGGCGAGGTGGGTGGACTTGAAGGCCTCGTGCTCCTGCGCCGTGCGCTTGCCGTCGCCCGCCGTGCGGCCGAGCACATAGGCGCTCTTGTCCCACAGCAGGTTGGGCAGGATGCCGGCGGTGCGTTTCACCGCGGCCGGCACGGAGAGCAACTGCGGCACCAGCTTCTTGCCGCTCGTCGCGCGCAGATCGATGATCGCCGTCGGCGTGCCATCGGGCGCGATCTCGATGGCGAAGCCAATCTTTTCCCGCGAGAAGCCCGGCGCCTCCGCCTCCCCCCGTTCCGCCATCCGGTCGTAATAGCGGTCCAGCGCCTGAAGGATGGTCATGACACCGTGCCTTCGGCGAGGCAGCGGCGCACGTCCAGCACGCCGCCGGTGAGGCGCGCGTGGAAGAAGCGGGAGGTGTTGCCGTTGGCGAAGTCGATGTCGTGGAGCATCCAGCCGAGGTCGCGCTCGCGCTGGTCGGCGGGCAGGGTGCTGTGCGGCAGCGGCGTGCCGGGTTCGATGAGGGCGAAATCGGCCACGCATTCGCGGGTGCCGAGGCAGGGGCGGTGGAAGCATTGCCCCGCCGCCGCGCGGCGGTTGAACATGCTCAGGTGCTTGGCCTCGGTGTCGTCCGGCCCGGCCTTGCCGGTCAGCTCGAAATGGGCCTCGATGACATAGGCCACATCCGTCAGGAACAAGGTGGCGCGCTGCTGCCGGTTGTCCTCCACCACGATGCCGAGCCCCGCCGTCGAGCCCGCCCGCATGGCGGTGCCGGCGGTGGCGGCGCTGGCCTTTGCTCCCACCTCGTTGCGCCGGAAGGACTGGAAGCGGATGGGCCGCAGCACGTGGATGGCATCCACCACCCAGCGGATCGCCGGCTTCCAGTGGATCGCCTCCAGGATGCCGCGCGCGGCGGAGGGGGTCATCACGTCATAAGATACGCGCTCGACCTTCATCTCCGGACGGGTGAAGCAGGCACGTTCACCCCAGACATGGAGCCGGACCCCGTACGACATGAGAATCGCCCCCCTGCGATCAACCTATGCGATATTGTAAAGTAGATGCAATCAAGCGGATTGCCCCCGGACCGAGATCCGGGGGCCCTCTGACATCACAACGCACAGCAATGTTTCAATCCACGCGGCGCCAATGTGAGAGCCGCGACTATATGGGCTCAACCTTGATTTCGATGGAGCCATCGGGTCGGACGACGATCGTGATGTGGTTGCGACGCATTGGAACCTCCTACAGCGCGAAGGAGATGCCGCAAAACTCGCGATGTCAAATTAAAATAATCTGAGTGCGACGATCACGTCGCACTGCAATGAACATAACATTCTATCCAACCCCTACATCACGTTCATCCCCGCATCCCTCTGCCCGAGATCCGCGAGGTCGATCCCGGTCTGCGGCCGGTAGTGGGAGAGGTCGGGGAAGCTCAGGATGGCCGTGCCCAGCCCCTGATGCACCGGCACCAGCGCGCCGCGCGCCAGCCATTCGTCGCGCGCGGCTTTCGGGATGGGCACCACATATTGCTGCAGGCGCCGCAGGTCGGCGGCGGCGGGGCGCTCCATGGCGGCGATGCGGGTGAGCAGGGTCTTGGCGTCCTCATCATCCGGGTCGGTCTGCCACGGCACCACCACCGGCTCCATCGCGCCCTCGTCGATCATGCGGAACGCCTCGGCGATGGAGCGGAAGGGAAAGGCGAGGTCGCGCGCAGTTTCGGCGATCGCGGGCAGGATGCCGGGATAGGCGCCCACCACGGCCGCATCGAACACCTTCGTGGCATCGCCCTTGCGCCAATAAAGCTCGGCGAAATAGTCTTGCACAGCATGGAGGCCCAGCGGGTCGGCGTTGCTTGCCAGCACCTTGTGAGTAGCCTGCCAACGCAGCCGGATGTCGTGCTGGAGATGCCCCTCCGCTGGCTCGAACACCACCACGCGGCCGAGCCGGGGCCGCCCGTCCGCATCCTTCAGCCTACCCTCTCGATTGGCCCGCCCTGCGGCCTGCGCGATAGCGTCAAGGCCTGTGGCGGCACGCCAGACTTCGGGAAAATCGATGTCCACCCCCGCCTCGACGAGGGAGGTCGCCACCAGCCGCACCGGCCCGCCGGCCTTTAACCTCTCCCTGAGTTGCGAGAGGACGAGCCGGCGATGGCGGGCGCACATCTGGGTGGAGAGATGCACCGCGCCGGGCAGGTCGCCGATGGCATCGAACAGCGCCCGCGCATGGCGGCGGGTGTTGACGATGCACAGCATCTGCGGGGCTTCGGCGAAGCGGGCGGCGATCGTGTCGTCGGCGATGGGCTCCGCCAGCCGCTCCACCGCCACGCGCCTGAGCTTGCCATAGAGGCCGGCGGGGTCGGGCGCCAACTCGCGCTCCGGCGGTAGGTCGAGGCCCATGGATACGCCGGAGGCATCGCGTAGCGCGCCGTCGACGCGGCGCAGAGCCGGTTGGGTGGCGGTACAGAGCACGACGCTGGCGCGATAGTTAAGCGCCAGTTGCTCGATGGCGGCAAGGCTCGGCAGCAGCAGGGGCAGCGGCAGGGTTTGTACTTCATCCAGCACCACCACGCTTTCGGCGATGTTGTGCAGCTTGCGGCAGCGCGAGGTACGGCTGGCGAACAGGCTCTCGAAGAACTGCACCGCCGTGGTGACGACGATGGGCACGTCCCAGTTCTCCGCCGCGCGCTGGAGTTTTGAGACGGCATCGGGGGCCTCGTCGTCCGCCGCGCGTGTCCCCCGCGCCGCCTCCCAGTCGAAGCTCGCGTGGTGCTCCAGGATGTCGTTGGAGGCGCCCAGCGCATCGCGGAACACCTGCGCCGTCTGCTCTATGATGGATGTGTATGGAATGACGTAGATGATCCGCCGCAGCTGGTGCCGCACCGCATGGTCGAGCGCGAAGGCCAGCGAGGTTAGGGTCTTGCCGCCGCCGGTGGGTACGGTGAGGCTGAACAGTCCGGGCGGGAGGGCCGCCTTGTCCAGCGCATGGTGCAGGATCTCGGCGCGCAACGCGTTGAGCGGGCTTTCGGGAGCATCGGCGCCGAGGGCGGCCATGAATGCGGAAAGCCGCGTGCGCAGTGTGGCGAGGTCCATGTGCCTGCCACGCGCGGCGTCCGTGCCCGCCTGCCGCGCGTAGAAGGCCTCTGTGGCAATGAAATCGGCATCCACGAGGCAGGAAAACAGCATCCGTATGAGGAAGCTCAGGGCGAAGCCTTTCGGCCCGCCCGAGGGCAGCGGCCTGCTGGGCTTGAGCGCTGCCATGTCCGGCAGCGGGCCGGTTTGGGCCTGCCAGCCTGCGGGGATCAGCATCGCCGCGCCTGCCATGCGCCGGGCCAGATCGTTTCCGTCGGCTAAGCCGGCGTGGTGGGCTGCGATGATGGCTGCGAGCGCGGTGCCGAATGTCGGCCCGTAGCGATCCAACGCGATGCGGGCGCCGGCGGAGGAATGGTCGCCGCCGGATGAGCGCTCCCCGGCGATATAGGCCTGGAACTCCGGCGACAGCTTGCCGATGTCGTGGAGGCGCCCCGCGAGGCGGGCGACTTCCGCCCAACCGAGACACGCGCCAAACTCTGCAGCGAGTGTCCCCACTGCATCATGGTGAGCGCGCAATGTTTCCCACTGGCCAACGGGCGCGCCGGGGACGGAATGTGCGTAGGCCTCAGCCACGAATCCTCCCATTTTGGGTGATGCGGTGATCGACCCAATTCGCTTCGTTGTTCACGTTGCTAAGGAGCTATGCTGCACGCGATGCAGTCAAGGTTCCCGGGCCGACGCCTCATTTCGAGCGGGCGCTGCGGACCTCGCGCGCTCGGCTCATCCAAACCCCAGCAATGCACGAACCTCCGCATCTACCTTCCGCAGCACGGCCGGCGACACCGCCCCTATAGGTTCCGCCAACCGCGCCCTGATCGTGGCGATCTTGCACGGGCGGATGACGGAGGGAGCCGGAAGACCACTTTCGCGGTACCCGGCGCCGAGCGGGACATCGCCCGGCCAGGGCCGGTTCTCGGCGCTGGTGATCATCACGACCCAGAGCAACTCGGCCGCCTCGTCCACAGCGCCAGGAGAAACGATCAGCGCGGGGCGGTGTTGGCGGGTGGAGCGATCCGTGTAAGGAAATGGGACGCGGACGATCGCGCCCTTCTCAAAGGTCGGCATAGGCCTTCCGGTCCGCGTCGCTATCCCATTCGTTGAAGGTGGCGAAGGGGTCGTCGCCCTTCGGCGCGGCCTTGGTCAGCACCACCCGGCCGTCCTCGATGCTATAGGCGATCTCGTCGCCCTCCTTGAGGTGCAGGGCTGCGCGCACGGCCTGAGGAATTGTCGTCTGGGCCTTGGACGTGAGCTTGCTGACGATCATGGTGGCACCACCTTCGGATTGCCATCAATGTGAGGAATATCCTTACATTGATCAAGCAGCCGAGCGTGCAATAGAGCTTGGGATTATGGCTTTCGGTCCGCTTCGATGACCCTGCGGCATGCCCGAAGTGTCAGGCGAACTTGTCGAGGTCTCGCTGAATAATGCTCATCGCTTTTGTGGTCCTACGCTTGATGCCAGGCGCGTGAGCATGGCAACGAGCTCCGCCTGACGCCCGATCCCGAGCTTCGCGAAGATTGTGCGCATGTGCGTGCGCGCCGTTTCGGAGGAAAAGCCCCGCGCGTCCGCATAGTCACGCAAGGTGGCACCTTGGCCCACCGCCTCGGCGAGGCGCGCCTCTGCCGGTGAAAGCCCGAGGGCACGCAGATGCCGCTCGACATCCTTGAGCTTCGGTTCGAGGCTCCTGACGAGCAGCATGGCCCCACCACCGCCGAATGAGATGGTTTCCATGACCTCGGACCGCGGCCGCACTGGCGCCAGTTCAACATGGATAGGCGCCTTGCCGCTCGGCCTGCGCAGCACCACACGGCAGATGGCGGCAGTGAGTGGCCCGGCAAAACGTTGCGTATGGCGCTCTGAAGACGTGCATCGTCGCGTCGGGAAGATGCGTGGATCCGCGAGTTTGCGACAACGAGCCCGTCGCCGAGAAGCTGTTCGGCCATGAGATTGACATGGCGCACTTCGCCATGCCGGTCGAGCAACACAAGACCCAGATCGACCCGCTGCAGCGCCTCTGCCAAGTCGGCTGTCAGCTCCCGGGCCTCGACCAGCGAGGTCGTGACGGCCACCGCCCGCCCCAGATGCGGAGAGAGCAGGGCCATCGCACCGAGATCATCCTGCTGGAACAGCTCACGCTTGAGAGCCGGATTTAAAAGGAGTTGAGCGATATCAGCAGGTTGTGATTCCCGTTTGGTGCTGAATCAAAAGGGGTTTCCGATGGCCTGGACTGATATCGCTCGCGCCGAGCATAACCGTGACGGCCTGCGTTTTCCAAGTGATCTGACCGATCGCGAATGGGCTGTGATCGCGCCGCTGATCCCCGGGCCCCGGCCCGGCGGGCGGCCGCGCACGACGGCGATGCGCGATGTCATGGAAGCGCTCTTGTTCATCGCGTCGAGCGGCTGCCCATGGCGCGTGCTGCCGGGCGAGTTTCCGCCGGTCTCGACCGTGCGCGGCTATTTCCACGCCTGGTGCGACAGCGGCCTTCTGGCGACGATCAACCCGCTTCTGGTGATGGCGGCGCGCGAGATCGCCGGCAAACAGGCCCAGCCGACCGCCGGCATCATCGACAGCCAGAGCGTCAAGACCACCGAAAGCGGCGGGATTTGCGGGTATGACGCAGGCAAGAAGATCAAAGGGCGCAAGCGCCACATCATCACCGACACGCTCGGCTTGCTGATCTTCTTGCTGGTCCACCGGGCCGATATTCAGGATCGCGACGGCGCTCCCGAGCTGCTCAGGGCCGTCCGGTTCCGCCATCCATGGCTGCGCCACGTCTTCGTCGAACGTCTTCGCCGACGGCGGTTACACCGGCGACAAGCTCAAGGACGCCATGCGCGGTCACGGTCCTTGGACCATCGAGATCGTCAAGCGCTCCGACAAGGCCAAGGGCTTCGTCGTCCTGCCGCGGCGCTGGGTGGTGGAGCGGACATTCGCATGGCTCGGACGCTGCCGCCGCCTCGCAAAGGACTGGGAGAAATCCATCGAAAGCGCCACAGCCTTCGCCCACATCGCAAGCATACGCATGCTCACCCGCCCTATCGCAAAACACTGCCAAAACGAAGGAACTTCTGAATCGGGCTCTAACTACGCCAAGCAACTCATACCATCAGCCCCGGTCTTCGACCGGTGCCAAGTGGGTCCGCTCAAGCGCCGCGCGGGCTTGACCAAAGGCCCATGAGTCACGCTCATGGGCCTTTGGTATCAAGGCATTGCGATTCAAAACACCCTTCGAGGCCATCCGGCAGATCGCTACGCAGAAGCCCGAACTCTTCGTTCGCCAGCTGAACCATGACATGCTGGGACTAAACACATAAAACGCAAAAGCCGCCCGCATCCGGCGGCGGCCGGAGTAGGGGCGGCCTTGTCGCGCTCCACCCGTCCTGCTTCTAGCGGTGGGACGGGTGGAACGCTTAACGCGAGAACGGATCAGTTCTGGAGATAGGTGGCCATGGAATCGTCCAGGGCGTCCTTCCAGGGGGTATGATGCTTCGGCGCCATGGTGCCGGTGATCACAGACTTATAGGAGTTGTCGCGGAAGCCCATGATGTTCTCCACCTTGTGCTTCTTCCACTCGAAGAACGCCTCGCACGCGCCATCCACATCGAAGCTGGGATAGTCGGTGTCGGCGATCAGCTCCTTCACATAAGCGCCCTGATACTTGATCGCATACTTGACATCGTCGGAGGCATCCTCGCGGGCGACGCGCTCGTTGACGTCGGCCACCAGCACATCCTTTTCAGTCGGCACCGCGATGCGACCGAGAATGATGTCGCGCACGTACCAGGCCTGGGCGTCGAACATGTTGAAGGTGAACCACTGGTCCTGCATGCCAAGATAGAACATCTTGGGATTGTGGACGAAAACCACGCCCTTATAGAGATCGGCGGTGGCGAGACGGTTCGCGGTCTTCAGGCGCAGTTCGTCCGGCAGGAACGGGAAGTAGTGCTTGTAGCCGGTGCACAGAACGATCGCGTCGATGTCCTTGGTGGTGCCGTCCTTGAAATAAGCGGTCTTGCCTTCCACTTTCACCAGAGAAGGCTTTTCCTCCCAGTTCTCCGGCCAAGAGAAGCCCATGGGCGCGCTGCGATACGCCGTGGTGATGGACTTGGCGCCATACTTCCAGCACTGCGAGCCGATATCCTCGGCCGAGTAGGAAGATCCAAGCAGAAGAACGTCCTTGTCGGCGAATTCGCGCGCATCGCGGAAGTCATGGGCGTGGACGATGCGGCCGTTGAATTGCTCGAAGCCCGGATATTCGGGAACATTCGGCGAGGAGAAATGGCCGGAGGCGCACACGACATAGTCGAAGCGCTCCTTGTAGACATGATCCTTGACCATGTCGTGGACGGTCACGGTGAAGTCGTTGGCCTCCGCATCATACTCGATCCAGCGCACCACGGAGGAGAAGCGGATCCAGTCGCGCACGCCTGCCTTCAGCACGCGGCCTTCAATATAGTCCACCATCACTTCGCGCGGAGGATAGGACGCGATCTGCTTGCCGAAGTGCTCCTCGAAGGAGTAGTCGGCGAATTCCAGACCCTCCTTGGGGCCGTTGGTCCACAGGTAGCGGTACATGGAGCAATGGACAGGCTCGCCATTCTCATCGACGCCGGTGCGCCAGGTATAGTTCCACAGCCCCCCCCAATTGGACTGCTTCTCGAAGCAGACGACTTCGGGGATTTCCGCACCCTTCTGCGCTGCCGACTGGAACGCCCGCAGCTGCGCCAAACCCGATGGACCCGCGCCGATGACGGCAACGCGCTTGCTCATTCCTCACTCCTCTGTCCGGTCTGGACCAGTTTAGTGAACTGGTTCTTTCGGTATGGACCAATTGCGAACTTATCGGATTCAGGCGCGCTGTCGACAGGTCACGACCCAAGCGAGTGACCAAAATATTCGCCATATCAGTCTATTTTTGCGCCAGATGCAGTATTCGTTATGCACGGCAATGCACGCCGACGCCGGTCACGTGTACTGCAACGCAAAACAACCATTCCGAGAAGTGTGCTTCGTCGGGCCATCACGCACAACGCTGGGGTCAGATGAGGATCAGAATCGCTGGCGAATTGGCCGGAAGGGGCCGGATTCAGCCGGAACAGACCGCCACTTCGCGACGGGCCACCCAGTGCCGCCCCACGGCACAGCCAGACCAATGCTGCTGAAGAAATAGGCAGCAAGATTTTGCGGGCACGACATGGCACGGAACCGCACCTCGCCGCCCTATGGCGGAATGCGGCGCGGCGACTGCTGGCCAAGGCGACGGAAGGGCATTACATTTGGGCTTCTATCCGGATCGCGCCGCGGTCCCTCCTTCGCCAACCGGCGCTTTCGCTTCAAGACACCCTCGACTCGGCTCGGGTGACAGCAAGGGACCTCATCTTGGCCACTTCCCCTCGCCGCGCGGCTGCGGCGGCCCCGAGCGAGCCCGTCGTCGGCGCGACGGTTCAATATGTTCTCGACACCCTGGTCATGCGCATCACCGCCCAGGAATATGGGGTGGATGAGCGCCTGCCCTCGGAACGGCAGCTGGCACAGGACCTTGGCGTCGCCCGCAATACGGTGCGCGAGGCGCTGGACCAGCTGGAGGAGCGCGGTCTGATCCGCCGGCGGGCGGGTTCCGGGTCCTTCGTCACCTACGACCCCAACGGCACCCGCGATTCGGTGTCCGCGGTCGCAGCGGAGACCGGTCCGCTTCAGCTGCAGGTGGTGCGCGGCATCCTGGAGCCCGAAATGGTGCGACTCGCCATCATCAGCATGTCGCCCCGCCAGATCGAGGCGCTGGGTGTGATCCTCTCAGAAATGGAAGCGGTGCAGACCGACGCCAGCGCCTTCGTGCGGCTGGAGGAGGAATTCCACCGGCAGATCGCCGCTGGCACCGGAAATCCGCTGCTGATCGCCTGCTACAACCTGGTCATCGACGCGCGCCACCAGTCGTTCCGGGCGGCCATGTACCGGCGGCACCTCACGCCAAACCGCATCGCCGCTTACCAGCGCGGCTATAATGCCCTGTTCAACGCCATCGCCGCCCGCGACGTGGAAGAGGCGAGCGAATTCATGAAGCTGACCCTGATCGAGGATCAAAAGCTGCTCATGCAGGAAGACTGAGCGGCTCCGCCGGGCGCGCCGCCAGCCGCTGCTGCCAGGATTGCCCCAGATCCTCCAGGTGCCGCAGCAGAACCGGCGTGTGCCGGTCCAGCCAATCGGGCACCGAGCCGAACTCCATGATGCGCGCACGCCCTTGCGTGATGGACACGACCGGCCAGCGCCCCACCAGCACATTGTCGATGCCGTAGAGCTTGTCGCCCCACCAGCGGGCGGGGCCGAAGGCGTGAGACATCTGCCGCCCGCGCTTCATGGCCGCGAGCACCGAAACCGGCTCGGTGGTGTCCGCAAGCTCCACCGCATTATGCCAGAGGTCCAGCATGGAGGCATATTCCCAGCTCACGGCGCTCCACTCGCCGGGAAAGCGGGCGTTATAGGTCTCGAAGAAGGCCTTCGGCTGGTGGAAGAAGAAGTCCGTATCGGCCAGTTCCGGGTCATCGAAATCGGGGAATTGGAAGGTGAAATTCTCCATGAACGCGGTAGAGGTGCGCGCGATCAGGCGCGGATAGTCGTCGCCGGTGCAGGTGAGGATCTGGCCGGTGAAGCCCTGGGCATGGGCGGCCTCGGTCAGCGCCTGCACCATGGGCGGCACGGACGAGCACCAGCAGCACACGTCCGGTCTTTCGGCCAGCATGGCGGCCACGATCTCGTCGGCCACCTGGGTCTGCGGAGTATAGCGGACCTCCTTCACCAGCTCGTGGCCGGCCACCTCGAAGGCGGCGCGATAGACCGCGAGGGAGGGCAGGCCCAGGCTGTCCGTCTGGCTGCACAGGGCCACCCGCCGCGCCGCCGGATAGCGGCGCTTGAGCCACTCGACGCCCGTGACGTTGTACAGCGGATGAACCTCCGCCGGCGCGATCAGATAGGGCGTATCGGGAGTCAGATCTGAGGGCATCAGAGTGGCCACCAGCACCCGCCGCTTCATCAGGAAGCTGAGCGCCGGTGCGAAGCTGTCGCCCCCCAGGGTCAGCATCAGCCGCACGCGCTGGCGTTCCACCATATCGTGGGCGGCAGCCAGGGTCGCTTCGGGGCTCTCGGTGCTGTCGTGCACGATCAGTTCTACCCGATGGCGCCGTCCGGCCACCAGCAGCCCGCCATGGGTGTTGATCCAATCCACCCAGATGCGGCAGCCATCCAGCCCCGGCCGGCCCCAGCACTCCTCAGGCCCGGACAAGGGGGCGAGCGCGCCAATGCGCAGCGGGGCCCGCTTCTGCGCGCCGAGACGCGGAAGCGAGCCGGTGACGGCAAGCCGCTGCGCAAAGGATAAGGTGGTCATGGCTCCGTCTATAGCGCCATTCCCCGCCCGCCCGATGCCTCAAATCCAGGCGTCGGCTGGCGCAGCCGAAAGCAGATGCTGCGCGTCACCCGCGTCACTCCGGCCCGCATCTGCGCACCGTCGCGGCCGGGTGCCTCGCCGAACAGGCGGCGATAGTCGCGGCTGAACTGGGACTGACGTTGCTCCCGGTTTTATCCAATCGTGAGTTCGTTTCCGACGGTTTGTGATCCCTTTCGGGCTGGTGAATCGGCGGGCACTGGCGGGGAGTTTTCCGCCTTGCGCAATCTCCTGCGGTTCGATCCTGATCTGCTGCGGTGTCGGACCTGGTTTCGGCAGGAACACCTGCTGCATCGCGACGTGGAGGATGAGGGCTATGCCTGGCATGCCCTGCTGACCGCCGCCTTCGGCCGCGATCTGGCGCCGAAGCCGTTCCGCGTGCTCGGCCGGCGCGGGCGGGCGCCGCAGCTTCTCGCCTATAGCGCCCATGATGGCGCCACCCTCGCCGCCCATGCGGATGCCTTTTGCGATCCGCTGGCCCATCAGGCGCTCAACATCGCCACGCTGGCCGGAAAGCCGATGCCGGCCTTCGCCGCCGGGCGGCGGCTCGGCTTCGAGGTGCGGGTGCGCCCGGTGGTGCGCACCGATGGCCCAGGTGGGCGCGACAGCGTTGCCGAGCGCGATGCCTATGCGGCGGCGTGCGCCCGGGCGGGGGCGGGGCCGCGTCCCGATCCGGCCGACGTATTCGCGGACTGGACCCAAGCCCGCCTCGCCGCCGGGGGGGGGGGGCCGAGGTCGCGGCCATCCGGCTCGATGCCATCGCCGGCGACAAGGTGCTGCGCCGGGGCGCGCCGGGGGCCGGCGGGGGCCGCCCGCTGGTGGCCATCAGCGGGCATTCCGCCGTGCTGGTGGGCACGCTGAGCGTGCGGGACGCGGAAGCCTTCGGCGTCCTTCTGGCGCGAGGCGTGGGCCGGCATCGGGCGTTCGGCTACGGCATGCTGCTGCTTTCACCGCCGGAGGCCTGAATGCGGCCTGGACGCCTGGGGCTGGAAACTGCGCGGCTGCCCCATTCGGACCGCCACGGTCTGGTCAGCCTCGACCGGGGGCGGCTGACCGTGGAAGAGGGCTGCCTGACGTTCGAGTGCGCGGGCGGCGGCGCTGGCGCAGAAGCGGCCGGGCGAAAACCTGGAGCGCCTGGCGCGGCGCATGACCGGGGAGCGGCTGCGGCGCGACGGGGTGATTTCCGCCCTCATCGACCACATCAAGGTGCTGTTGGCCGAACCCTCCGCGGAGGAGGCCGCCCGCCCGGCCGCGCGCCGGCCCGCCCAGGACACGGGGGCGGAGGGACCGCGGGAGACGGGAACCGGGGCGGCGGGAGACGCTGACGCGGGAGAAGCGGAGGCGAGAGAAGCGGAGAATTGAAATGCCCATGACGGTCGTGATCACCCGGGACGTGCCGGGCCGCACGCGGGGTTTCCTGGCCTCCATCATGCCGGAGCCGGCGCCGGGCGTCTCTGCGGCGGCGGATCTGTCGAAGGCGGTGCGGGAGCGAGTGGGGGCGGTGGTGGCAGATTGGCACGGAGCGACCGTGCAGGAGTCTCTGGTGCAGGGGTCCGTGGTGCAAGGGTCCGTGATAATGATCTGGCGGGACGACAAGCAGCCCGGCGGCCTTGGCCTTGCGACCCTCGGCACCCCGCCGCGACGACTGGCGGACCTTGACGGGGGCTGGTTTCCGTGTGGCAGGGCAATCTGCCACATTTCGGCTTTTTGATAGCGCTGGCTAATCAACCCCTTAAAGCCAAGAGGCTCCCCCGCCCACGCGGGGATGGACCTACCGAGACTTCCACGATCGTCAACGCCAGCGCGGCTCCCCCGCCTACGCGGGGATGGACCCGACAGTGTGTAGGCCTGCACCGTGACCATGATGGCTCTCCCGCTTACGCGGGGATAGACCCCTGAGCTATCAGGCCTCCGACATCGTCGGATCGGCTCCCCCGCTTACGCGGGGATGGACCGCTCTCCGGCCTGCTCACCCGGTTCGACGTGGAGGCTCCCTCGCCTACGCGGGGATGGCCCCAGCCCCGGCACGGCGAAGGACATGGGCGAGAAAAGCCCGGGTATCATAGCGTTGATAATCTGTCGTCAGGGTTGGCTCAATGGCGATGATGGCATCAATGAACGGAACTGGGGCGCCATCATTGATCTTATGATTGTCGATGTCTGTGGGGCGCCCATTTTGTCTGGCAGCGGCGTGGAGCCGCTGGACCATGACGTCCCAGGCTTCAACATCCATATCAGCAACCAGTGTCGGGCCATCCTCATTCAGTTCAGCCCGTGCCATGCCGCGGCATGGATGGTGTCCCGAAGATCGCGTGGTCCTCGTTCCAGATGCGGCTCGTCCCCTGCGGCCGTCATAAGAGGGGCCGTCAGGGGGGGAGTGTGCCTCCCGCGATCCGTCGCCATGCCTGAATGCCTCACGGGCTGGCAGATCGACCTCAGGTGCTGTCAACAGGCGCCGGGTCCGATCAGCAATGTCGCGCTGGAAAGGGGCGCTCCCGCGCAATGGTTTCTCGCCTGATTAGACCCTCGGCCCCGGTCTTCGACCGGTGCCGAGGGGGCCGCGCAAGTGGGTCCGCTCAAGCGCCGCGCGGGCTTGACCCAAGGCCCGTGAGTGAGGCTCACGGGCCTTGGGTGTTAGGCATTCACGACCTGTTCAATGTCCTGCCGCGCCTCATTCGTGAGCACCTCGCCGCCGGGGAGCCACGCCTTCTCGATCACCTCCCACTGTGGGACCCGGACCGGCAATGCGTCAGGCCGATGGACCGCCACATCCACACGGTCCCGCCGGTTCGCGCGGGGCGTCAGTGGGGCATCTTGAGCACGTCGAACCATCTTCACTCTCCCCACAGACCATGGTCAAACAGGCCCGGGTCAGGGGCACGGTGTCCCGAAAAGCCACACTGGGACACGGGCTCACCAGCCGCCTTGCTCAGCCAGCCCGGTTCGGTTCGTAGACATAGCCGTGGCCGCGCACGGTGCGGATGCGAGTCGTGCCGAGCTTGCGGCGCAGCCGGGCGACGCGGGAATCGATGGCACGGGCGAAGGCGTCCTCGTCCTCGCCGGGGGCCTGCTCCAGCAGCATCTCGCGCGTCAGCACCCGGCCGGGATTCTCCGCGAAGGCGCGCACCAGCGCCACCTCGCCCGCGGACAGGCGGGTGCAACTGCCTCCATGGTGCAGAACGCGCGCGGCCGCAAGGTCCACGCTCACCGTCTCGAACGTCACCAGCGACCGCCAGCGACCCTGGCGCCGGCCCAGAACCGCGCCGACGCGCGCCGCCAGCTCGCGCGGGTCCACCGGCTTCGCCACATAATCGTCGGCGCCCAGCTCCAGCCCCAGCAGGCGGTCGATGCGGTCGGGGCTGCCGGTCAGGACGATCACCGCGACATCCCTGGGGATGGCGCCATCCTGCAGCAGGTCCAGTCCGCCGCGGCCGGGAAGGTCGAGGTCCAGCAGGACCAGGTCCGCCGGCTCCCGCGCCAACCGCGATTCCAGCTCCCACGCCGTGCGCGTTACGGTAACAAGGTAGCCCAAATCGGCAAAATACTCGCCGAGCGCGTCGGCGAGGTCCGGCTCGTCGTCGGTGATCACCAATCGGGCGGGTCTCGCCATGGCCGCTTACGTCGCAGGGGGTGGAGCAAAGGCGCACTATGCGGCAAATGGAGTTCGGCGCAAGGATGGCGAAACAGCCAAGGGGGGCAGCAAATGGCCGCGACGATCGCCGTCGTCGATGACGAGAGGGATTTGCGGGACTCCATCGTCGAATATCTTCAGGACTGCGGCTTCGAGACCATCGGCGCGGCCGATGCCCTTTCCTTCCGGGCACTGGTGGCGGAGCGTCGGATCGACGTGGTGATCCTCGACGTGGCCATGCCGGGGGAGGACGGGCTGTCGCTGGCGCGCTGGCTGCGGCGCGCCGGCATTCCTCTCGGCATCATCTTCGCCACCGCTGCCGGCACCTCGGTGGATCGCATCATCGGCCTCGAGCTTGGCGCCGACGATTATGTGGTGAAGCCCTATGACCTGCGCGAACTGCTGGCGCGCATCCGCTCGGTGCTGCGGCGCATGGACGGGCCGCCGGCGGCCCCGGCGGCGGGCCTCGCCTCGCGTCCGCCGGTGGCGGGCCGCCGGCTGGCGTTCGGCGGATTCGAGCTCGATCTCGACGGCCGGCAGCTGCTGGCGGCTGGTGGTCGCGCCGTCGATCTGACGCCGCTGGAATACGATCTGCTGGAAATTCTCGCCACGCGCCCCAACCGGGTGCTCTCGCGCGCGCTGATCGCCGAGCTGGGCCGGGCCGACGCCGGCCTCGGCCCCGACGATCGGCGCATCGACATTCGCATCACCCGCCTGCGCAAGAAGATCGAGCCGGAGCCGGATCGCCCGCGCTTCATCCGCACCGTGCGGGGCGAGGGCTATGTGTTCGTGCCAGAGGGACGCCAGGGCGGTTAACCACGCCGCACCTGCGGCCGCCGGGGCGGTGGCAGGTGCGATTGAAACAATTGAAACACGGCCGCGATCACGTGTGCACGGGACGAAACCTTCCGCTGCAAGTCTGGGCTCAAGGGCGGCGTCCGCCGGCCCTCACCTGGCCACACCCTTGCCTTGCCGCTGGAAGGAGCATTCATGACCCCCTCGGACATCGCCGCCATCCGGGCCGATTTTGCCATCGTGGCGCGCGCGCCGGATGATTTCGCCGCCCGCTTCTATGCCCGTCTGTTCACCCTGGACCCCGCCCTGCGCGTCCTGTTCCCGGACGACCTGAGCGAGCAGCGGCGCAAGCTGGTGCAGGCGCTGGCGATGGTGGTGGCGGGGCTGGACCGGCTCGACGACATCCTGCCCGCGGTGCAGGGGCTCGGCGCGCGCCATGGCGATTACGGCGTGCAGCCGGAGCACTATGCCATCGTTGGCGAGGCCATCCTGGGAACCCTGGAGGAGACGCTGGGTGGTGGCTTCGGCGCCGCCAACCGCGCCGCCTGGGGCGAGGCCTATGCGACCTTGGCCGACGTCATGGTGGCGGCGAGCGAAGCGCGGGTGGTGGCGGCCTGAGCATCATCCGGATCGAGGATGGCTGGACCGTTCGCGAACGGTCCAGCCCCATCCTCGGCGGCGCGCGCCGGGCCCACCCCCGCTGGGCCCGGCGCGCGATTCTGTCCCGGACGACGGGTTGCGTCACGGCGCTGTGACCATCTTGGCGCGGGCGGCCGGGCCGGATAGGCTGCGCGGCATTCGGCGCGGCGCGCGGCCCGCCGGGTGATCCGCGCCCGGGGCGTCGCGCGCGGGGCGGCAGGCGCGTCGGCGTCGGTCTCGGTGCGACAGCGAGCGAGGGGCGAACATGGTGAGGGGCGGGCTTCCGCCGGATCGCGCCGACCGGGGGCTCAGTCGCCGCTTCCTGCTGCTGCTGCTGGCGGCTGTGGTGCCGCTGGTGCTGTTGTTGCTGGCGCAAGGCGCGCGGACCTACGAGCGGACCAGCCGCGACGTGATTTCCCGCCACGAGGATGCCCAGCTGGCGCGCCAGCGCAAGCTGGAGGAGATGGTCGGCCGGGTGCGTACCCATGTGGCGGTGATGCTCTCCTACGTGGAGAACCGCCTGCACCGGCGGGCGGACCTGCCGCCCTGGCGTGGCCGCCTGGACTGGAGCGGCGCGGCTTCGGATCCCGGCCCCGATGGCGGCGGCATCCTGTCTCCGCCCGGCCGGATCACGCCCGACGGCCGCCGCGAGCTGACCGCGGTGGAACCGATCTTCGCGCTCGCGCGCGCCAGCCATGCCGCCCATCCGTTCCTGCGCTGGAGCTATTATTTCTCGGCCCTGCGCGACTTCACCGCCATTTATCCCTGGGCGCCGCCGCAGGAGATGCTGCCCGGCGCCGATCCGACCAAGGTGTTCGACGGCTATTTCGATTACGACGTGTTCGCCCTCGGCGAGCCCAGGCGCAACCCGACCCGCACGCCGTATTGGACACCGGTCTATTGGGACGCGGGCGGCGCCGGGCTGATCGTGACCTATGCGGCGCCGGTTTGGGATGCGGACACGTTTCTCGGCATTGTCGGCACCGACGTGCTGCTCTCCACGCTGTCCGAGGACCTCGCCCGCATGCCGGCCATCGACGGCGTCGTGGTGGTGCTGGACCAGACGGGACATGTGGTCGCCACCTCCATCGACCGGCCCCTGAGCGGGCCCGACCCGGTGCCGGCCGGGGTGCTTCTGGGTTCGATCTCCACCGGGGGAACGGGCGGTCGGTTCGAGCCGCAGGGGGATCTGCTGGTCTCGGTGGTGGACATCGCCGGAACGCCCTGGCGCATGGTCATGACCATTCCCGGCGCCACCATCACCGACGCGGTGTTGGAGGAGCTCTGGCCCCATGCCGCCCTGCTGGCGGGGATTCTCGCCACCTTCGCCACCTTCGCCTTCCTGTTCGGCCGCCATTTCGTGGGGCCGGCGGTGGCGATCGCCAACTACGGCGCCCTGACCCCCCAGGAGGCGGAGGCGGTGGGCCCGCCCACGGTGCCGGACAGCTGGCGCGGCCTGAGCGCCAAGATCCGCGCCTCGTTCGCCGAGCAGACCGCCCAGGTGCGCCAGATGCGCGCCATGATCGACGGCATTCCGCTGCGGGCGGTCTATGTGGACGCGGCGCTGTTCTATCGCGACGCCAATCGCGAGTTCCTGGACTTTGTCGGCCGCAGCCGGGACCAGGTGATCGGCCGGCGCGTGCGCGAGGTGCTGGGGGCGCTGGTGGAGGAGGAATATCGCCGCCTCGCCCCAAGTATCCGGCGCGGCGATCTCGGCCGGTGGGAGGGCTGGATCGACTTCCTGGAGCAGGGGCGCCGCTATCTGCAGGTGTCGGTCCTGCCCTTCACCGCAGCCGGCGAGACGGAACCGGGATTCCTGACCTTCACGCGCGATCTCACCGAGCTGAAGAAGGCCGAGCACGAGGCGGCGGAAAGCCTGGAGGCGCTGGCATCCAGCGAGGCCCTGCACCGCTCCATCGTGCTGTCGGCGCTCGACGGCATCATCGTGATGGATGGCGAGGGAATCACCCGCGAGTTCAATCCCGCCGCCGAGGCCATGTTTGGCCGCCGCGCCGACCGGGTCATCGGCAAGCCCATCGCCGACGTCATCATTCCCCCGGCGCTGCGGGAGGCGCACCGCTCGGGACTGGCCCGCTACCTGTCCACCGGTCTCGCCCGGGTGGTGGGACGGCGCATCGAAGTGACGGCGCTTCATGCCGACGGCTCCGAGCTGCCGGTGGAACTGACGGTCACCGAGGTCATGCAGGGGGAGCACCGTCTGTTCACCTCCCACATCCGCGACCTGAGGGAGCAGAAGCGTCTGGCCCGCGAGATCGAGGCGGGCCGGGAGCGGCTGCACCATGTGGAGAAGCTCTCGGCCATGGGCTCGCTGCTGGCCAGCGTCGCCCATGAACTGAACAATCCGCTCGCCATCGTCATCGCCCAGTCCACCCTGCTGGCCAGCAAGGCCGACAATGAGGGCACCCGCCAGCGCGCCGAGCGCATCCGCGCCGCCGCCGACCGCTGCGGCCGCATCGTCAAGAGCTTCCTCGCCATGGCGCGCCAGAAGCCGCCGGTGCGCGAGCCGCTCGACATGGACGAGGTGGTGAGGAACGCCCTGGAGATGCTGGGCTATGGCCTGCGGTCATCGGGGGTCGAGGTGGAGACGGAGCTGGCGCGGCCGTTGCCCACCATCCTCGCCGACCGCGACCTCATGAGCCAGGTGGTGAGCAACCTGCTGCTGAATGCGCAGCAGGCCCTGGTGGAGCAGCCCCCACCGCGCCGCATCCGCATCCGCGCCCGGCGCGAGGGCGACATGCTGGCGATCCAGATCGCCGATAACGGGCCCGGCGTGTCGCCGGAGATCGCCGCGCGCATCTTCGATCCCTATTTCACCACCAAGGCCGCCGGCGTGGGCACCGGCATCGGCCTGTCCATCTCGCGCAACATCGTCGCCTCCCATGGCGGCGAGCTCCGGCTCGCCGCGCGGCCGGAGGGCGGGGCCGCGTTCGAAATCCGCCTGCCTGTATCCGGAGCGCCGAGCGCGGATAGCGCGGAGGACGCGCCCGCCGCCGCGTCCCCGGGGCTCGACATCCTGATCGTCGATGACGAACCCGACGTCGCGGCGAGCCTCGCCGAGATGGCCGACATGCTGGGCCATCGCGCCACGGTGGTGGACGGCCCGGCCGCCGCCTTGGCCCTGGTGGAAGGCGGCGCCGCGTTCGACGTGCTGCTCACCGACCTGCGGATGCCGGGCATCGATGGGGTGTCGTTCCTGGAGCGGCTCGCGCAGGTGCGGCCGCAGCTGGCGCGGCGGGCGGTGGTGGTCACAGGCGATACCGTTGCCGGCCCGTCACGTCTCGCCGCCCTCGGTCGCACCGACATCGTGACCCTCGAGAAGCCGTTCGGCCCCGACGACGTGGCCGCGGCCCTCGAGCGGGTGCAGGCTGACGCCTAGATCGTCTGCGCGCCGGTGCCACTCGGGGAGAGCCGGTCGCGATCCGGGGCATCGGGATGAGCCGCCGCCAGCCTTGGCGGGTGCGCCGGCGGCGAACCCTCTCCCCAGGGACCGCGATGCGGCAGCGCCGGGGGCGTCGCAGCACCTCACCCGTTCGCTTTCCGGGGCTTGCGGGCCCCATCTCCATCCTTGTTTTGGGCACGGCGTCTTGGGCACGGCGTCTTGGGCACGCGTCTTGGGCACAGCGCGCCCGCGGCCCGCGGCTGCCCTGCGCCGGCCTGCGCGGCGCGGGGCGTTTGTGTCGGTCCCGGCGGGCGGTTGCGCGAAACAAATGAAACGGAGCCGCGTCCGGCCGTGTCCGGCGCGAAACACGAGGCCGTCAAAGTCCTCCCATCGGACCCGCGGACCTGAGGTCGGCGGCGTCCATGCGCGGCGGCGTCCACGGGCGTCCCCGCCAGCGTTCCGAACCGATGGAGATCAAAATGCCCCCGATCACGATCAACCTGACCAGCAGCAAAGACATCTGGACCGCCCCCGACAACAGCGATTACCTGATCTATGCGAACGCCGGCGACGACACGGTCACCGGCGGCGGTGGCAATGACACGCTATTCGGCGCCGGCGGCAACGACGCGCTGTGGGGCCGGGCCGGCGACGATACGCTCTACGGCGGCCTGGACAACGACACCCTCGACGGCGGTGAAGGCAATGACCGCCTGTTCGGCGAAGCCGGCAACGACCTGCTGTATGGCGGCCTCGGTGACGACGTGCTGGACGGCGGCGCCGGCAAGGATACGCTCCACGGCGGCGCCGGCAACGATACGCTCTATGGCACCGACCAAGATGCGCTGTTCGGCGACGAGGGCAATGACACCTACTATGTCACCTCCTCGGTGACGGTGTTCGAGGCGGCCGGCGGCGGCTACGACACGGTCCGCACGACGAGCAGCTATTATACCCTCGGCGCCAATGTCGAAGCGCTGGTTCTGCTCTCCGACGGCGCCAGCGGCTATGGCAACGCCTTGGCCAACGACATCACCGGTTCCAACGGCAGCAATGTCCTGCGCGGCTACGACGGCAACGACCGGCTGTGGGGCAACAATGGCGACGACTACCTGTGGGGCGGCAACCATGACGACATCCTGGTCGGTGGCAACGGCAACGACCAGCTCTACGGGGAGAATGGCGCCGACACCCTCAATGGCGGAGCGGGCAACGACTTTGCCTATGGCGGCTCCGGCGACGACAATTTGTCCGGCGGAAGCGGGAACGACACGCTGTCCGGTGGCGCCGGCCGCGACCTGCTGTCCGGCGGTAGCGGCAATGACACCATGACCGGCGAGGACGACAACGACCAGCTGTTCGGGGATGGCGGAAATGACTATCTCCAGGGCCAGGGCGGCCATGACCTGCTGTGGGGCGGGGAAGGCAACGATCGCCTCTACGGCGGCGAGGGCAACGACACCCTGCGCGGCGAGGATGGCGACGACCTCCTGGACGGCGGCTCGGGCGTCAACACGCTGCTCGGTGGCGCCGGCAGCGACATCTATTATGTGCGTTCCGCCAGCGACACGGTGACCGACACCGGCATTTATTACACCGATCAGGACGAAGTCCGCAGCTATCTCACCAGCTACACGCTCGGCTCCGACATCGAGAACCTCACCGCCCTGCTCGCTGATGATTTCAAGGGCACCGGCAACAAGCACGCCAATATCATCAAGGGCGACGACGGCAACGACACGCTGGACGGTCGCGCCGGCAACGACACGTTGATCGGCGGCGTCGGCAACGACACGCTGATCGGCGGCGAGGGCGACGACCGCCTCGTGGGGGGCTCCGGGGCCGATGTGCTCAACGGGGGCAACGGCTTCGATACCATCGACTATTCCGGCCAGGCCAATGCCGGCATTGCCGCCGACCTCGCCGCCCAGACCGTGTCCGGCGGCGACGCCACCGGCGACACCCTGTTCAACATCGAGGGCGTGATCGGCACAAAATACAACGACACGCTGCGCGGCAGCGCCACCTCGGATTGCCTCGTGGGTGGTGCCGGCAACGACCAGATCTACGGCAGCGCCGGCGCCGACGTGCTCGAAGGCGGTGCCGGAACCTATGATTCCCTTCACTACTCGGGATCGACCGCGGGCGTCGTGGTCAACCTCGCCACCTGGACCGCGTCTGGCGGCTTCGCGGAGGGCGACACCATTTCCGGCTTCGAGAATGTGATCGGCTCGGACTTCGATGACAAGCTCACCGGTGACGACGGCGCCAACAGCCTCCACGGCAATGCTGGCCGCGATACCCTGTCCGGTGGTGGCGGAAAGGACTATCTCTATGGCGGCGCCGGCAAGGACGTGATCTCCGGCGATGCGGGCGACGATGTCATCTACGCCGGCGCCGATGCCGATCTGATCGCCGGCGGCACCGGCAACGACATCCTCTGGGGCGAGGGGGGCGCCGACACCTTCATCTTCGTCAAGGGGGCGGGCAACGACGTCATCCGCGACTTCGAGGACGGCGCGGATCGCATCCGCCTCGCCGGCCGCACCTGGGCCGACGTGTCGCTGGTCGATGGCGCCGACGGTGTCACCGTCACCTTCCAGAACAGCGCCGACACCATCGTGCTGAGCGGCGTGGGCATCGCCGCCATCAGCGAAGCGGACTTCGTGTTCGTCTGATCCGCGCCACCCCCGCCCCCTCAGACGGGGCGGGGGTGGCCGTTCGACTGCCGGTCAGCGCGGCAGCAGGTTTTGCTTTGCGAGGTCGAGCACTTCGTCGCCGCGCCCGCTCATCACCGCCCGCAGCAGCCACAGGCTGAACCCCTTGGCCTGCTGCAGGCCGATGGTGGGGGGAAGCGACAGCTCCTGCGTCGCCGTCACCACGTCGAGCACCGCCGGCCCGTCATGGGCCAGCACGTCGGCCACCGCCGCCGGCAGGTCGCCGGGGTCCTCCACGCGAATGCCGTGAATGCCCATGGCGCGGGCCATGGCGGCGAAGTCGGGGTTGTCGAGCTTGGTGCCCAGCTCCACGAAGCCCGCCGCCTTCATCTCCAGCGCCACGAACCCCAGGGTGCCGTTGTTGAAGATCACGATTTTCACCGGCACCTGTTCCTGGCGCAGCGTAATCAGGTCCCCCATCAGCATGGTGAAGCCGCCGTCGCCCGACAGCGAGACCACCTGCCGCTCCGGACGGGCGGTCTTGATGCCGATGGCCTGGGGCAGGGCATTGGCCATGGAGCCGTGCACCAGCGAGCCCACCAGCCGCCGCTTGCCGTTCATCTTGAGGTAGCGCGCGGCCCAGATGGTCGGGGTGCCCACATCGAAGGTGAACACCGCGTCTTCGGCTGCAAGATCGCTCACCACCTTGGCCAGATACTGGGGGTGAATGGGCGGGCGTCCCGGCGTGCCCCGTGCCAGGTCGTCGAGCCCCTTGCGCGAGGACTGGTAGTGCGCCAGGGCGTCGTCGAGATGGCGGCGGTCGGCCTTGGCGGCGAGGCGCGGCAGCAGCGCCGCAAGGGTCGCGCGCACGTCGCCCACCAGGCCGAGATCGAGCTTGCAGCGCCGGCCGAGCTGGCCGGGGCGAATGTCCACCTGGGCGATGCGGATGCCGGTGGGCAGGAACTGCTTGTAGGGAAAGTCGGTGCCCAGCAGCAGCAGGGTGTCACAGGCGTGCATGGCCTCGTAGCCGGAGGGGAAGCCGATGAAGCCCGTCATGCCCACGTCGTAGGGATTGTCATACTCCACATGGTCCTTGCCGCCGAGGGCGTGGACGATGGGGCTCTTGAGGGTCTCGGCCAGGGCCATCAGCTCGGTGTGGGCGCCGGCGCAGCCCCGGCCGCAGAACAGCGTCACGCGCTGGGCTGCGTTCAGCAGCCCGGCCAAAGCGTCGAGCTCGGCGGGAGCCGGGGTGACCACCGGCACCGGGGGCAGCAGGCCGGCGGCCGGCGTCACCGCCCGCTCGGGCGCGGGGCTCAAGGCCACGTCGCCGGGAATGACCACCACCGCCACGCCGCGCTCGCCCACGGCGGCGCGAATGGCATTCTCCAGCACGTAGGGCATCTGCGCGGGGTCGGATACCATCTCGCAATAGACGCTGCACTCGCGGAAGAGGTTCTGCGGATGGGTTTCCTGGAAATAGCCGCCGCCGATCTCCGCCGAGGGGATCTGCGCGGCGATGGCCAGCACCGGCGTGCGGCTGCGCTGGGCATCGAACAGGCCGTTGATGAGGTGCAGGTTGCCCGGGCCGCAGGAGCCGGCGCACACCGCGAGCTGGCCGGTGATCTGGGCTTCGCCCGCGGCCGCGAACGCTGCGGCTTCCTCATGGCGCACATGCACCCAGCGAATGCCGCCAGTGCGGCGCAGGGCCTCCGTCAGGCCGTTGAGGCTGTCGCCGACGACGCCATAGATGCGTTCCACGCCAGCTTGGTCGAGGGTCTCGACGATCTGGTCGGCGATGTTTCGTGACGCCATGGAGGTCTTCCCGCAACAGAGGAGCAATGGTGAGGAACAGGGCCACGCCCTGTCGGCGGCCGGCAGTGTAGAGGCTGGCGGAGGAGCCGAACAGCGCGCGGGGACCGGTTCCAGGGGATGACCCGACCAGATCAATGCCGGCGGCGCGGCCCCGTGCTACGGCACCCAGCGTGCGGGCCCGGCCGGCTTGACCGTGGGCTTGCAGGCCGTAGAAGGGGCTGAGCCACCGCAGTAGCCAGGTGGAGCTTAAGGGCTCCGCGCCAAAGGGTGTGACATGTCGATCAAGGCAATTGTTCAGACGATATTTGTAATTTTGATATCGACCACCCTTCTGTGCTTTTCGATCATCGCCTATCTCGGCTATTCGATGGGGCGAAGTGTTGTTCGCATCGACGATGCGGCGGACCAGGAGCGCCTGAGCGCCGACCTGGCCTTGCGCATCAAGGACGTCCAGCTCGACATCGTCCAGGTCCAGCAGTTCCTCACCGACGTTTCGGCCACCCAGGGCAAGAACGGCCTGGATGACGGCTTCAAGAAGGCGGCCACCCACGCCCAAACCTTTAACCGCAACGCCGACGCCGCTCGCGAGATCGCCCGCAAGCTGAGCCTGAAGGAGGTGGAGCGCGCGATTTCCCAGGTGGAGGCCGCCTTTTCGCCCTATTATCAGGTCGGTGAGAAGATGGCCCGCCAGTACGTGGCCGGCGGTCCCACGCTCGGCAACGTCATCATGCCGGAATTCGATACCGTGGCTGCGGCCTTGAGCGCGCAGGTGGGCGATCTGGTGCGGATCGTGGACCAGTCCGCCGATCGCTTCTCGCAGATCGCCGCCGCGCAGGTGGACGAGGCAGAGGCCCTGAGCGCGTGGCTGGACGTGGCGCAGATCGTCGGCCTCGCTGTCATCATTTCGCTCTACGGTGCCATTCTGGTGGTGGTGCGCCGGCGGGTGCTCACGCCGGTGGCGCGCCTCACCCAATCGGTGCGCGCGCTGGCGGCAGGGGTGCCCGACACTGAGGTGCCCTATCAGGCCAATGCGGACGAGATCGGCACCATCGCCCGCTCCATCATCTCCTATCGGGATTTCGTGGCCGATGGCACGGCCGAGGCGCACCGCGCGGCGGCAGAGCGTGAGCAGGCGGCCCGGCGCGAGGCGTCCGCCCGGCTCGCCGCGGCGTTTCAGAGCGAGGTCTCGGGTGTGGTGGAGGGCCTGAAGGGGGTGGCGCGGCAGGTCAGCGGGGCCTCTTCCAGCCTGCATGACATCGCCCTCCTGACCTCGTCGTTGAGCTCCGCCGCGTCGTCCGACATGGAGCATGCGAGCGGCAACGTGCAGTCCGTTGCCGGTGCCACGGAGCAGTTGACCGCATCGTCGTCCGAGATCGCCCGCCAGATCGACGGGGTCGCCCGCAAGGCCCAGTGCGCCGCCGACGACGCGCAGCGCACCTCCATCGCCATCACCGAGCTGACGACGCTGGCCAGCAACATCGGCGGCGTGATCGACACCATCCGCGGCATCGCCGACCAGACCAACCTGCTGGCGCTGAATGCGACCATCGAGGCGGCGCGCGCCGGCGACGCCGGCAAGGGCTTCGCCGTGGTGGCGGAAGAGGTGAAGAAGCTGGCCAACGAGACCGCCACCCGCACCGCCGAGATCGACCAGCGCATCGGCCGGATCCAGAGCGCCATCGGCCAGTCCGTGGATTCAGTGAAGATCATCATTCAGAACGTGGGCGACATCAACGCCGCCACCACCTCCGTCGCCGGCGCGGTGGAGGAGCAGAACGCGGCCACCGCCGAGATCGGCCGCAACATCACAGCGGCCTCCGGCGGCACCTCGCGGGTTTCCGAATCGATTCTGACGGTGCGCGAGAAGGCGGCCAATGCCAGCGACTTTTCCGGCTCGCTGCTGGAGGCCACCGGCGCCCTCGACAAGCAGATCACCCAGCTTCAGGACCAGGTCGACCACTTCCTCCGGCGCATCGCGGCCTGAGCTCAGGAGGCGGGGCCATCCCCCGTCCGGCGGCTTCCGGGCGCTCCTGCGCGGGCGGGGCGTTCCGGTCCACGGGCGGGGCGGGGGCGCAAGATCCCAGGGGGTGTCCTACGGGACGCTCGCGAACGGCCGGAGCAGGGCATCGCGGGCTTCGGCGATGCGCCGGTAGTGTTCGGAGCTGCCGCCGACGTCGGGATGGGCGGTCTTGGCCAGGCGGCGGAATGCGGCATTGATCTGAGCGGGGTCCAGCACGACGTCTTCCGGCAGGTCCAGCACCTCGCGATGCGCGCTGTCGTCGTCGCGGCGGGCGGGCTGGAACAGGAAGGCCTGGCGCTTGCGGAAGGCTTCCCGGCGCAATTCCACCTGGTCCTCCTGCCACCGCCGCCGGGACAGGACGAGGCATTCGCCGAAGGCGATCTGGCCGTGTGTCTCGAGCTCGTCGAGATCGAACGGACCGACGATGCCATAGGGGTCCGCCAGGCAGGCCCGCCGGGCGCCCGCGTGTTCCTCGACCCGGCCGATGGCCACCATGTCGAGGATCCCCAGGGACCCGTTCCAGATGACCCATTCCTCTTTGTCCGTCATGCCTGGCGCCTTCAAACACGAGCCGGCGCCGCACGCCGTCCGGTTTGTGACAAAGGGCGCGCGCCTGCTGGACCTCGGAGCGCCCATGCAGGTTCGACGCCAAAGTGCAGCCCGGTGTCGGCGGCGGCGATAAATCCGCAGCCCGCCGGGGCGGCCGGGCATCCGGGGGTGGCCGGCCGGCGACGGCGAGCCGGAATCACGTTAACGTTCGGGTCAATCTGCGACAGGGCAGAAGCTGTAAAATCATGCTTCAGATCGGTGCCCATGGGAGGCGCCGGCACCCGGGCCGAGGCCGGCCGGGTCCGCTCTGTTTTCCCACCGCATCTTGTTCAAACAGCTTGAAAGCCCAGACGATGCACCCACGCACCCTTGTTCTGCTCGCGACCCTTCTCGGCGCCGTCAGCCCGGCGGCGGCGGAGGGCGAGAAGGCCCCGGTCTATACCGCCACCGGCTGGCGGCTCGAATGCACCAACGGGGCCAAGGGCGTCGATTGCCAGGTTGGCCAGCGGGTGGTGGTCAAGGACTCCGGGCAGTTGGTGGCGATGGTGGCGGCCCGGGTGCCGGCGGATACGCGCAAGCCGGTGCTGGTGTCGCAGATTCCCCTGGGCATCCTGGTCAGCCAGCCGGTGGTGCTGAAGGTGGATGGCCAGAACGCGGTCAACCTGGCGGTGGAAACCTGTCGTCCCGAGGGCTGCTTCGCCAATGCGCCCTTGCCCGACGCCTTCGCCACCGCGACCCGCACCGGCAAGGAGCTGAACCTGTCGTTCAAGGGCGTGGACGGGCAGACCGTGAACATGAACCTGCCGCTGGAGGGGTTCGCCGCAGTCTATGCCAAGGCGAAGTGAGGCCCGGGCCGGACGCCCCGGCCCCGGCCCCGGTCCCGGTCCCGGGCGGGGCATCCCGCGAAGCGGACACCGCTTCGCGTGAAGACAAGGCGCAGGCGCAAGGTCTGGAGCGGCGTCCACGCGCCCGCCGGGCGCCCGCGCGAAAAACGTCCTAGCCGGCGCTGAGGGCGCCCTCGGGATCGGCGGCGGCGGGCTCGGCCGCCGCCGCGCAGGCCGCAAGGTCGGCGCTGGCGCGGAAGACGAGGTCGTCCTGCGCCAGCAGGTCCGCCAGCCAGTCCACGAACACCCGCACCTTGTTGCTCAGATGACGGTTGGGCGGGTACACGATGTGCAGGGGCTTGGGGGCCGTGCACCAGTCGAGCAGGATCGGCACCAGCCGCCCGTCGGTGATCGCCTCGCGGGCCATGAAGGTGGGCAGCTGGACGATGCCGAGCCCCGCCAGCGCCGCCGCCAGATAGCCCATGCCGTCATTGAGCGAGACCACGTAGCGGCCGGCGATCTCGATGGCCTCCGACCGGTTCTGGTAGATCAGCGGCAGCACCCGGCTGCCGGCCGCCGGGCGATAGGCGACGATGTGGTGGCCGCGCTCCAGGTCGCGGGGGTGCTGGGGCGTGCCCGCCCGCGCGAAATAGCCGGGCGTCGCACAGGTGATGACCCGCATGTCGCCGATGCGCCGGGCGATCAGGCTCTGGTCCTGGATTTCGCCGGCCCGGACCGCGCAGTCGAGGTTTTCCGCCAGCAGGTCGGCGGGCCGGTCGCTCAGGCCGAGGTCGAGCTGGATGTCGGGGTAGCGCGCGTGAAAGGCCGGCAGCGCCGGGATGATGACCGAGGTGGCCAGGGCCGAACTGCAGTCCACCCGCAGCCGGCCGCTGGGCCGCGCCTGGGCCAGCGCCATGCCGGCGTCGAGCTCGTCCAGCTCGGACAGCAGGCGTTGCGCCCGCTCGTAATAGGCCGCCCCGTCCAGCGTCACCGTCACCCGCCGGGTGGTGCGGTGGAGGAGCCGCGCGCGCAGGTGCGTTTCCAGTTGCTGGATCAGCTTGGTCACGGTCGGCTTCGGCATCTCCAGCAGGTCGGCGGCGCGGGTGAAGGTGCCGGCCTCCACCACCCGGACGAAGGCGCGCATGGCGGCGAGCTGGTCCACGGCGACACTCCCGATATTGTTTCCTTGGGTGAATAATGAATAAGCCGTCTGGCTATTTATTCCCACCCGCGCATCAGTATGTTTTGACGCAACGCACCATCACGCACAAGGCCGGACGGCGGACGCCGAAGGCCGGCAAGACAGGGCAGGAGGCCGGTGCCTTCGGCCGGAGGCACCGTCATGAGCACCATCCGCGCGCCGCGCTCCTCCGTCACATGGAGGGTCGAAAGCCTCCAGGACGGCGAGACGCGCTTCGCCGGCCGGCTCTACAGCCCGCCTGAAGAGGCACGGAACACCGCGCTGGTGCTGCATCTGCACGGCGGTACCTTCAATTCCGGCTCACCTGCCGCCGGCGAGGCGGTCGCCCACGCGCTGGCCGGGGCCGGAGCCACGGTCTTCTCGCTCGCCTATCCGCTGGCGCCGCGGCATCGTTTTCCGCAGGCGCTGGAAATGATCTATGCGGCGCTGGAGCTGTTTGCCAGGGGTCGCGCGCGTTTTTGCGGCCGTCGTGGCGTCCTTCATGTCGCCGGCGAGGAGGCCGGAGGCAACCTTGCGGCCGCGCTGGCGCTCATGGCGCGCGATCGCGGCGGGCCGGCGCTGGCGGGGCAGATCCTGTTCTCGCCCATGCTCGACGCGGGCTTGGCCACGGCATCGCTGCGGCAGGTCCGGGCCGGTCCCGTCGGCTGCCGCTGGGCCGATGGCTGGGCCGACTATCTGGGGACCCCAGAGAAAGCGGAGCATCCCTATGCCGCGCCGCTCCAGGCCTCGCGGCTCGCAGGCCTGCCGCCGGCGCTGCTGGTGAGCGCCGGGGACGATCCCTTGCGCGATGAGGCGGCCACTTATGCGCGGCGGCTTGCCGAAGCCGGCGTCACGGTTCGCCACCATGTGGAGGCGGGCCCCAGCCACTGGCCCAAGGCCTATGGCGATGCCCCGCGCCCGGACGCCTGCCTGTGCCGGGTCGGCGGGGAGATCGCCGCCTTCTACGCGCTGACCGCGCCACCCTAGGTTTCGATCGGGCTGGAGCTCCTTCGCTCCGGTCCGCTCCTGTCCATCCTCCCGTTTCGACAAGGACCCGAACCCATGCCCCAGGGAACGACCCGTCATGGCCTGAAGGCCGCGCTCGCCGCTTCGGTCGCGCTGGCCGCCGTGTTTTCCATTAATGCCTTCGTCTCCCGCGCCCAAGGAGACGTCGTCGCCCCCCCGCCGCCGGCCGTACCGGTCTCGGTGGCCACGGTGGAGCCCCGCCAGATCGTCACCTGGGCGGAATTCTCCGGCCGGCTGGAGGCCATCGAGCGCGTGGAGGTGCGCTCGCGTGTGTCCGGCGTGGTGGAGGCCGTCCATTTCCGCGAGGGCAGCCTGGTGAAGCAGGGCGACCTTCTGATCAGCATCGATCAGGCGCCCTATCTCGCCGAGCTGGAGCGGGTGGAGGCGCAGATGCGCGCGGCCGAAGCCCGGGTCGCCCTTGCCAACGGCGAGAACGAGCGCGGGCAGCAGCTGTTCTCCAGCCGCAACCTCTCGCAGCGCGACCTCGACTCGCGCATCAACGCGCTGCGCGAGGCGCAGGCCAACCTGCACGCCGCCGAGGCGGCCCTGCGGACCGCCCGCCTCAATCTCGACTATACCGAGATCCGCGCCCCCATAAGCGGACGGGTGGGGCGGCTCGAGGTCACCACCGGCAATCTTGTAACCGCCGGCGCCGGTGCCCCGGTGCTCACCAGCCTGCTCTCGGTCGATCCCATCTATGCCGCGTTCAATGCCGACGAGCGCAGCCTGCTGGATGCCCTCGCCTCGCTGCCGGCCGACGATCCCGCGCTCGATCCGATTCCGGTGCGGATCACCACCGCCACCGCCGAGGCGGCGCGCCACCAGGGCCGGCTCCACTTCGTCGACAATGGCATCGAGGCCGCCAGCGGCACGGTGCGGGTCCGGGCGCTGCTGGACAATCCCGGCGGCAAGCTGATGCCGGGCCAGTTCGTGCGGGTGGAGATGGGCCAGGCGCGGGCCGAGCCGAAGCTCGTCATCAACGAGCGCGCGGTGGGTACGGACCAGAACAAGAAGTTCGTCTTCGTGGTGGGCGCCGACGACAAGGCCGCCTGGCGCGAGATCACCCTCGGCCCCGCCCATGACGGGCTGCGGGTCGTCACCTCCGGGCTGGCGCCCGGCGAGCGCATCGTCGTCAACGGCCTGCAGCGGGTGCGCCCGGGCGCCAGCCTCGCGCCCGAGCCGGTGCCCATGGGCGAGAAGACAGAGCTGCGGCGCGCCGAGGCGGCGGGAGCCGCGACCGGCCGGATCGAGACCGCCCGCAGCGAACAGGCCACATCCGACACGCAGACGCGCTGAGCGTCGGCGATCCAACCCAGCCGGAGCCCGGCGGGCGATGACCCGCCGGCGCGCCGCGCAGCAGGGGGCGCAGCCATGAATCTTTCGAAATTCTTCATCGACCGGCCAATCTTCGCCGCCGTGCTGTCGGTGCTCATCCTCCTCGCCGGCCTGCTGGCGCTGCGGGTGCTGCCGATCTCGGAATATCCCGATGTCGCCCCGCCCACCGTGGTGGTGCGCGCGCAGTATCCCGGTGCCAGCCCCCGCGTCATCGCCGAGACCGTCGCCACCCCCATCGAGGAGCAGATCAACGGCGTCGAGGGCATGCTCTACATGTCGAGCCAGGCCACCACCGACGGGCTGATGACCCTCAACGTCACCTTCAAGCTCGGGACCGACCCCGACAAGGCGCAGCAGCTGGTTCAGAACCGTGTCTCTCAGGCCGAGCCGCGCCTGCCGGAAGAGGTGCGCCGGCTCGGCGTCACCACCATCAAGAGCGCGCCGGACCTGACCATGGTGGTGCACATCACCTCGCCGAACGGCCGCTACGACATGACCTATCTGCGCAATTACGCGGTGCTCAACGTCAAGGACCGGCTGGCCCGCATCGATGGCGTGGGGCAGGTGCAATTGTTCGGCTCCGGCGACTACGCCATGCGGGTCTGGCTCGATCCGCAGAAGGTGGCGGAGCACGGCCTGTCCGCCGCCGACGTGGTGCGCGAGATCCGCGCCCAGAACGTGCAGGCGGCGGCCGGCGTCATCGGCGCCTCGCCCAACGCCGCGGGGCTCGATCTCCAGCTTTCGGTGAACGCGCAGGGGCGGCTGCAGGACGAGGAGGAATTCGGCGACATCATCGTGAAGACCGGCGCCGACGGCGCCGTGACGCGCCTGCGCGACCTCGCCCGCATCGAGCTCGGCGCCGCCGACTACGCCCTGCGCTCGCTGCTCGACAACAAGCCGGCGGTGGCGGTGCCGGTGTTCCAGGCGCCGGGGTCCAACGCCATCGCCATCGCCGACGAGGTGCAGCGGGTGATGGCTGAGATCAAGCAGAACATGCCCGAGGGCGTGGACTATGCCATCGTCTACGACACCACCCAGTTCGTGCGCGCCTCCATCGCGGCGGTGGTGCACACGCTGCTGGAGGCGGTGGCGCTGGTGGTGCTGGTGGTTATCATCTTCCTGCAGACCTGGCGGGCCTCGGTCATCCCGCTGGTGGCGGTGCCGGTCTCGGTGGTCGGCACGTTCGCGGTCATGTATGTGTTCGGCTTCTCCATCAATGCCCTGACGCTGTTCGGACTGGTCCTGGCCATCGGCATCGTGGTGGACGATGCCATCGTCGTGGTGGAGAATGTGGAGCGCAACATCGAGGCGGGGCTAGCCCCGCGCGCGGCCACCTACAAGGCCATGCGCGAGGTGTCCGGGCCCATCATCGCCATTGCCTTGGTGCTGGTGGCGGTGTTCGTGCCGCTGGCCTTCATCTCCGGCCTCACCGGCCAGTTCTACCGGCAATTCGCGCTCACCATCGCCATCTCGACGGTGATCTCGGCCCTCAACTCCCTGACCCTGTCCCCGGCGCTGGCGGCGGTGCTGCTGCGGTCCCACCACGCCCCCCGCGACCGGCTGACCCGTGGCCTGGATTTCGCGTTCGGCTGGTTCTTCACCCGCTTCAACCGCCTGTTCCAATGGGGCTCGGGGGTCTATGGCGGCGGCGTGCGCCGCGCCATCTCGCATCGCGCGGTTGTGATGGTGGCCTATGTGCTGCTGCTGGCGCTCACCGGTGTGCTGTTCCGCGCCGTGCCGAGCGGCTTCGTGCCGGCCCAGGACAAGCAGTATCTGGTCGGCTTCGCCCAATTGCCCGACGCCGCCACCCTGGACCGCACCGAGGATGTCATTCGCCGCATGGGCGATATCGCCCTGCGGACGCCCGGGGTGCAGAGCGCGGTGGCCTTTCCCGGCCTGTCCATCAACGGCTTCACCAATTCATCGAACGCCGGAATCGTGTTCGTGACCCTGAAGCCGTTCGATGAGCGCCGCGACCCCGCGCTTTCGGGTGCCGCCATCGCGGCGGCCCTCAACCAGCAGTATGCGGGCATCAAGGATGCCTTCATCGCCATGTTCCCACCGCCACCGGTGGCCGGCCTCGGCACCGTGGGCGGCTTCAAGCTGGAGATCGAGGATCGCGCCGGCCTCGGCTACGCGGCCCTCGATGCCGCCACCCGCGCCTTCATGGCGAAGGCGGCGGCGGCGCCGGAGATCGCGGGCCTGTTCTCGTCCTTCCAGGTGAACGTGCCGCAGGTCTTCGCCGACATCGACCGCACCAAGGCCCGCCAGCTCGGCGTTGCCGTGCCGGATGTCTTCGACACGCTGCAAATCTATCTCGGCTCCGCTTACGTGAACGACTTCAATAGGTTCGGCCGCACCTACACGGTGCGCGCCCAGGCCGACGCGCCGTTCCGCGCCTTGCCCGAGCATATCGGCGCGCTCAAGGTGCGCTCGGCCTCGGGCGAGATGGTGCCGCTGAGCGCGGTGCTGAACATCCGCTCCGATGCCGGCCCCGAGCGGGCCATGCGCTACAACGGCTTCCTCGCTGCCGATATCACCGCCGGCCCGGCACCAGGCTTCTCCTCCGGCCAGGCCCAGGCGGCGGCGGTGCGCATTGCCGCGGAGACGCTGCCGAAGGGCTTCGCCTTCGAATGGACGGAGCTGACCTACCAGGAGATCCTGGCCGGCAATTCGGCGGTGATCGTGTTTCCCGTCGCCATCCTGCTGGTGTTCCTGGTGCTGGCGGCGCAATACGAGAGCCTGACGCTGCCCATCGCCATCCTGCTTATCATCCCCATGGGGTTGCTGGCGGCGCTGACTGGCGTGTGGCTGGCGGGCGGCGACAACAATGTGTTCACCCAGATCGGCCTCGTGGTGCTGGTGGGGCTGTCGGCCAAGAATGCCATCCTCATCGTCGAGTTCGCCCGCGAGCTGGAGATGGAAGGCCGCTCGCCGCTCAACGCCGCGATCGAGGCGAGCCGGCTGCGCCTGCGCCCGATCCTGATGACCTCGCTCGCCTTCATCATGGGCGTGGTGCCGCTGGTGACCTCCATCGGCGCCGGGGCGGAGATGCGCCAGGCCATGGGCATCGCCGTGTTCGCCGGCATGATCGGCGTCACCGCCTTCGGCATCTTCCTGACGCCGGTGTTCTATGTCCTCATGCGGCGGCTGGCGGGCAACCGGCCGCTGGCCCGGCACGACGTGCCGGATGCCGCCGCGCCGGCCGGCGCCGAGCTGCCCGCCGGGCACGGGTGAGCCGCCCGCCTTAAGGCCACCTTGAGGCTTTCGGGCCGCCGTCCCCGTGAGCGGGCGCTACCTCAGCGCCCGCTCGATCACCTCGAACAGGCGCGGATCGCTCGATTGCGCCACGTTGAAGCGCAGGAAGCCGCGCGCGCCCTGCGACAGGCTGAAGGCGTTGCCGGGCGCCAGCACCACGTCCTGTCGCAGGCATCGGCGCGCGATCTCGGCGCCATCCTGTCCGTCCGGCAGCCGGCACCACAGGAACATCCCGGCCTCCGGCACGATCCACGGCGCGATGCCGATCGCGGACAGACGCCTGACGGTGGCGGCCATGGCGTCGGCAAGGCGCGCGCGCAGGGCCTCCACATGGCGGCGATAGCCACCGTCGGTGAGCAGCGCCAGCACCAGGTCCGCCGACAGCCGCGGGCTGCCGAACTGGGTGGCGAGCTGGAGGTCGGCGAGCTTGTCGATCCACTCGGCGCGGGCGGCGATGAAGCCGCAGCGCACCGCGGCCGACAGGGTCTTCGAGAAGCTGCCCACCTGCACCACATGGGCGAGCCCGTCGAAGGCGGCCAGGCGGGGCGCGGGGGTGACCTCGAAATCCGCGAAGATGTCGTCCTCGACGATGGTGAGGCCGGCCGGTTCCGCGAGCTTGAGGATCTGGTGGGCCGTGACCGGCGAGAGGGTGGCGCCGGTGGGATTGTGGATTGCCGAATTGGTGATGTAGAGCCGTGGCCGGTAACGGGCCAGGGCCTCGGCGAAGCAGGCGACGTCCGGTCCGCTGGGCGTGAACGGCACGCCGACCACCTGCGCGCGATGGGCGCGCAGGAGCGCGTGGAAATTGAAATAGCAGGGGTCGTCGATCAGCACCGTGTCGCCGGGCTCGATCAGAAAGCGGCAGATGAGGTCGATGGCCTGGGTGCCCGAGCCGGTCAGCAGGATCTGGTCCGGCGCCGCGTGGATGTCGCGCTCTCCGAGCCGGCGGGCCAGCCGCGCGCGCAGGGGCGCGAGGCCCAGCGGCGTGGCATAGTCGGTCAGCGCCGCCGCTGGTGCCCGCGCCGCTGCGCGCAGCGCCCGGCGCAAGGCGGCGTCGGGCATCCATGACGGCGGCAGCCAGCCGCAGCCCGGCCGCAGCATCTGGTCGCCGGCATCAAGGGATTGGCGCGAGATCCACAGCGGGTCCACGTCGCGGTCGAGGCGAGGGCCGATCTCGGCGAGGGCCAGCGGTGCCAGCGGAGCCGACACATAGAAACCGGCGCCGGGGCGGGAGCGGATCACGCCTTCCGCCGCCAGCCGGTCATAGGCTTCCACCACGGTGGACACCGACACCGCCAGGGCCTCGGCGGCGCGCCGCACCGAGGGCAGGCGGGCGCCCGGGGTGAGCTGGCGCGCGGCGATCCGGGCGCGGACATGCGCCATCACCTGATCGATGCGCGTGCTGCCCGGAGGTTCCGCCACGGTCAATTGTGCTGCCCACGTATCCATAACAGTTATTTTGAATCGTATTGGACTGTCCCTGGCCCGGCAAGGGGCGCCCGCGCATAAGCGGGGGCGAAAGGGAGCCGGCGATGGACAGAATGACGGGCGGCTGGGTCAGCGGCGGGGTCGGGGTTCTCATCTTCAGCGGCTCGCTGCCGGCGACGCGCGTGGCGGTGGGCGGCTTCGATCCGGTGTTTCTGACCGGGGCGCGGGCGGTGATCGCCGGCGTGCTCGGTTTCTGCCTGCTGCTGGTGTTTCGGGCGAAGCGGCCGGCGATGCCGGATCTTCTCCTGCTGGTGGCGGTGGCGATCGGTGTCGTGGTCGGGTTTCCGCTGCTGACGGCACTGGCGCTCCAGCACATGACATCGGCGCACGCGCTGGTCTTCATCGGGCTTCTGCCCCTGGCCACCGCCGTCTTCGGCGTGCTGCGCGGCGGCGAGAGGCCGCGTCCGGCCTTCTGGCTCTGCGCCCTCGCCGGCGCCGGGCTGGTGGCCGGCTTTGCGTGGGCGCGGGCAGGCGGCGGGGTCGCCACGGGCGATCTGCTGATGCTCGGCGCCGTCCTGGTCTGCGGCTTCGGCTATGCGGAGGGCGGCCGGCTGTCGCGGACCCTGGGCGGCTGGCAGGTGATCTCCTGGGCGCTGGTGCTGGCGCTGCCGGTGATGCTGGCGGTGGCCGTTGTCGCCGCGCCCGCCGGATTTGCCGCGGTGCCGCTGTCGGCGTGGCTCGGCCTCGCCTATGTGGCGCTGTTCAGCATGCTGATCGGCTTCATTTTCTGGTATCGCGGCCTGGCGCTGGGGGGCATCGCCGCGGTGGGCCAGCTGCAATTGCTCCAGCCGCTGCTCGGCCTCGCGCTCGCGGCCCTGATCCTGGGGGAGGCGGTGGATGGCGCCATGCTTGCAGTCACCGTCGCCGTGGTCGCCTGCGTGGCCGGCGCCCGATCCTTCGCCGGGCCGCCCGCCCTGCCACGGTCGATCGGTCCACGGCGGGATGGTCGCGGATTGTGAGCTGTCGTCTCCACGTGCGCCATGGCTCCCGTCTCGTTCACCGGGGGCTACGGCGCGCGTGGAAGCGGCGAGGAATTACAGGATGACGCGGCTGTCGTTCAGGGTGCCGACGACGGTCAGGCTGAGGGTGAGGTCGGGGACGTTGTCGTCATCAGCGCCGGCCTGGACCAGTTCATCGGCGCATTGCAACAGACCCGCGGTTCCGGAGGAGGCCGAACCGCCGGTATAAGCGAAGGCTCTGACGGCACCGCCGCTGATGGTGTTGTCGGTGATCGCCGACAGGTTGATGCGATCATTGCTCACGGCAGACAAGTCGGTGATCGTGTGATGGATGCGTGTCGAAGGGGCCGCGTCGTCTCGACGGGTAAGCGGTTCAATGCGGGCTGGTCTGTTCCGGATCGTGCCGGAGCAGTCTTCGCGCCGGCTGGGATAGAGGCACCGTGAGGCAGCGATTTCGCCGCGCGAGAGGCTGGCGGCCAGGGGGGGATGCGCTTCGCGCACGGTCTGCCTGCCCGAGGACGAACCGCTGCCGCGTGTGGACGATGGCTCGCGGTGAGCGCGTTTCGGTCTGGCTTCTGCGCGAGGAGCGACGGTCTGCGATTGCCGGTCCTGCGCGTCGTGGTCCCCGCCGGTGCGCACGGCGGATCTTGATTTCACATCCGCCTTCCCCGGCCTTCGGCCCGGGAGAGGCGGGTGTCGTCAAATGTTGGGTGACCTCACAAGATAAGGCTGCTTGAGCTCAGGGTATCGACGCCGGTCAGCTGCAGGGTCAGGTCGGCGATCATGTCACCGTTGGTGTCGGCCTGGAGCAGTCCGCTGGCGAACCGCAATTCGCCCGCCACGCCCGAGAAGGCCACGTCGTTGATATAAATGAAAGTATCGGTGGCGCCGTCGCTGATGGCAGCCAGGTCGATCCCGGACAGGTCGATGAAATCATTCTCTGAAGCCGAGAAATCGACGATCGTGTCATAGCCCCGTATCGAGAGCGCCGAGTCACTATAGATGAAGATATCTGCGCCCGCGCCGCCTACGAGGGTATCGGCACCGGCGCCACCTTCGAGGCGGTCGCTGCCGGTAAGACCGTGGAGCGTATCGTTGCCACCGCCACCCCGCAATGTGTCGTTTCCCGTGTCGCCAGCCATGGAGTTGGCGAGGTCGTTTCCGATGCCGGTGAAGTCGCCGATGCCGGTAAACAGCAGGCCCTCCACGTTGGCGGACAGGGAGTAGCTCGACGTGGTCGTGCGTACGATATCGCTGCCTTCATCCAGGTTTTCGATCACCACATCGTTTGTGGTATCGACATAATAGACGTCGTTGCCGGCACCGCCGATCAAGGTGTCGTCGCCGTCTTTGCCATAGAGGTTATCGTTGCCTGCGCCGCCGTCGAGCGTGTCGTTGCCCGCGCCACCGGCGATGGCGTTGGCAAGGTCGTTTCCGGTGCCGGCGAAGTCACCGGTGCCGATGAACAGCAGGTTCTCCACGTTGGCGGACAGGGCATAGGACGACGCAGTCGCGCGTACGATGTCGCTGCCCTCGTCGGCGTTTTCGATTATCGCGTCGTCGGAGGCGTCGACATGATAGATGTCGTTGCCGGAGCCACCGATCAAGGTGTCGTTGCCGCCCTGGCCGTAGAGGATATCGTTACCTGCGCCGCCGTCGAGCGTGTCGTTGCCTGCGCCACCGGCGATGGCGTTGGCGAGCTCGTTTCCGGTGCCGGCGAAGTCACCGGTGCCGGTGAACAGCAGGTGCTCCACATTGGCGGACAGGGTGTAGTTCGACGCGGTGGCGCGTACGATGTCACTGCCCTCATCGGCATTTTCAAGTATCACGTCGTCGGAAGTGTCGACATGATAGGTGTCGCGGCCGGAGCCGCCGATCAAGGTGTCGCTGCCGCCCTGGCCGTAGAGGATATCGTTACCTGCTCCACCGTCGAGCGTGTCGTTGCCCGCGCCACCGGCGATGGCGTTGGCGAGGTTGTTTCCGGTGCCGGCGAAGTCGCCGGTGCCGGTGAACAGCAGGTTCTCCACATTGGCGGACAGGACATAGGACGACGCAGTCGCGAGTACGATGTCGCTGCCCTCGTCGGCGTTTTCGATTATCGCGTCGTCGGAGGCGTCGACCTCATAGGTGTCGTTGCCGGTCCCGCCTCTAAGGTCATCGTTGCCGGTGCCGCCGATGAGGGTGTCGTTGCCGCCGCGGCTGGCCAAGCTGTCGCGTCCATCGCCACCGATGAGGGTGTCGTTGCCATCGTTGCTCATGATAGTATTATCGACAGAATTGCCAACGCCGATGAAGGAGCCTGAGCCTAAATAGTCCAACCTCTCGACGTTGTCGGAGAGCTTGAAGATCCCAAGCCGACATTGGACGCTGTCATAGCCTTCGTTCGCAGCCTCGACGATGCTCGCGTTCGATGTCCGCAGTATATAGCGGTCGTTGCCAGTGCCACCAACGAGCTGGTCACTGACGCCGGAGCTGTTGAGCTCGTCATTGCCAGAGCCACCAATGAGGGTATTGCTGTCCGCACCGCCATTGATGATGTTGTCGAGGGCGTTGCCGACGCCGACGAAGTAGGAGGACCCCAAATAGGTGAGATTTTCGATGTTTTCGCTCAGCCTGTAGCTGGTGGACGTCGCGTAGACGATGTCGGTGCCTTCGTTCGCGAACTCGGAGATAATGTCGTCGGCCGTATCGACGTTATAGCTGTCGTTGCCGGTGCCACCGAAAAGCGTGTCGTTATCGGCGCCGCCATCAAGGCGGTCGTTACCTGCGCCGCCGCGGACCAAATCGTTTCCGGAACCAGCTAAAATTGTGTCATTTCCATCACCTCCGTCAATTTCATCTGCTCCGTCGCCACCGCTAAATTGATCGGCTCCTGCATAGCCGTACAATGTGTCGTTTCCTGTGTTTCCATAAATTTCATTATCTATACTATTTCCTTTTCCGACAAAATTTCCGATCCCTGTATATTTTAATACTTCTACATTATCTGGGAGTGTGTAATCTAAAATTGTTGTATTAACTGTATCTGTTCCTTCGTTCGGAAGTTCGGTTACAACATCTCCAGACGAATCCACGCCATAGGTGTCATTGCCGCTACCGCCGAGCATGGTGTCATTGCCGATGCCGCCAACGAGACGGTCGTTGCCGCCTAGGGCCTGAATCGTGTCGTTTCCGGATAAGCCGTTGTAGTCATCATTGCCTTCGGTCCCGGTCCAAACGTCGTCGCCCGCTGTCCCAACGATTATCGCCATGTCCTGCTCCCGCTTCGCTTGCGCGACAAGCCCCCACCGATCCCGCATACCACTCGCGCGCAACACGTCTCTCGTGTTCCGCTTTTTGCGCGTGCCGTATTGAAAAACTCGTTTTGAGTGTGCCACGCCAAATCTGGCACTTGCGTTGAGGAAGATCATTTCCTCGGGGCTGCGAGCGGTTGAAACGTGTTGGAGTCCTGTTTTCTTCGGCGTGGCGAACAACAGACGTGCTCCGCTGGCGCGCGGACGAGCCGTCGTTCATTTGAGTGAGCGGTTCTTTCGTCGGTCTTTTAGGTATTAAAATACCATAAAATGAGCCGTCCCAGCGGTGACGCAGCGCTGATGTCGGCGCCGGAACCGCGTGACGCGACCGAGGTCGCCAAGCAGGGAATGCACTTGCCCGCGCTCGCGACCGCACCGTGTCTGCAGAAGGAGACGAGCTTGCCGCGCCGCGTCGCCCGATGGGTGTCGTCGCCCGTCATCCCCCGCAGGCGGCAACGTCGGTCAGGTCAGCTGACGTCGTCGGACCAGCGCTGGGAGCGGAACGCCCGGGCGATGGCGCCGGCGCGCGCGGTCATCAACTCGTCCGTGGTGTCGAAATCGCGGTCGCCGAGGTCATCACAGGCGGCACGCGCCTTCTTCAGCAGCTCGGCCTTGGGATAGACCGCCTCGGACCGCCCGCCATGGCCGAAATAATCGCAATGGGCGACGCTCATCAGCAGCGCGAAGCGGCCGGGATCGGAAAAGGCGCCGAGCCGCTCCAGCATCGCCGCCACCGGGCCGGCGCGCACCTCCGAGGTGCGGTGCACGCGCTCGCACTCCTTCAGGGCCAGCAGCGCCAGATCGCGGCAGGCCGGCGCCACGTGGAAGCGGTCGGCGATGGCGGAGATGCGCGGCGCGCCGCGCTCCATATGGCGGTAGTGGGCGGGGAGGTGCTCACGCGGGGAATCGGACTTGCCCACATTCATGGTGAGCAGGGCGAAGCGCACCTCCAGCGGGGCGTTCAGGCGCGCCGCCTCGTCGAGCGAGCGCAGCAGCAGGTCCCCCAGGTCCACCTCGCCGGGATCGTCGGCGATCTGCGGCACCCCGAACAGGGCATGGACTTCCGGCAGCACGATTTCCAGCACGCCGCACGCCCGAAGCGCCCGCAACATGGCGGACGGCTGCGCGCCCATGAGACCCTGGGCCAGTTCCTGCCACATCTCTTCAGGCGCAAGCCGGTCCAGCGCGCCGATTTCCATCTGCTCGAACATGGCGTCGAGCGTATCATCGTCCGCCTCGGCGCCATCCGAGAGAAGGGCGGCGAAGCGCAGCAGGCCAAGTCCCGGGTGCATCTGCACCAGGCCTGACGGAAGGGGGGGGTGTTCGCGAGCCATCCCTGAAGTGGACCACCGGAGCACGCCGGAGCGCAAGACAAGAGTCGGCGGCAGGGAGAAATCGTCGTCCGGCGGGCCAAATGGCTGGCTTTTCCGCCGGCGAGTCGCGTCGAGTTGCTGCGGCCAGTCTGAGTTGGAGGTATCATAGTAAGATTGGTGTGACGTGCCTGCAACGCATTCATGCCGATTGCGCCGATCGCGTGGCGGCGACAGGGCGTGCCCGGGCCGGTGCCGAGGCGCCGTGACATGGCGTTTCCTCAGGTCGTGCCAGGGGCTGCGCGGTTGCGTCGAGGCGCGATTGCCGCCGCCGCTGCGGTGCGCGGGCGGCCGCAGTTCATAATTTGTCCATAAAAGCAGGTCGAGAGTGCGCTATCATTCTTGTGGAACAGTTTGGGAAGCCGGCGTCGTGAGAGCTTTTGTGGCCATGTCTGCGTTTCTGGCGTCTGGCGCGCTGGGTCTTGGTCTCGCGCTCGGCCCGATGGTGTCGTCCGCTCCGGCTGGCGATGTTTCACTCGTCCCGGCGGCTTCCGCCTTGAATTCTCTTCCGGCGGCGCCACCCCTGGTGCAGCTGGCACAGGCGGCGCCTCCGACAGGCAGCTTCGCTCCCTTCACCTCCTCGGATGCGGCCGCCAAGGCCGCCGCCGCCGTGGTCGCTGAGCCGGTGGCCGGGGCCGCGCCCGGGACGCCCACCCCCGCCGGGGGCGCAGTCTTGGCCGCGCCGTCCGCCGCGGTGGGAATGCAGGCGCCGGCCGCTGCCGGGGCCGCGTCCGGACATCGGTTTCCCGCCTACACGTCCGTGGATGTGGACGGGCCCTATATCGCCATCACGTTCGACGACGGCCCGAACCCGGAAACCACGCCGAAGCTCCTGAAGATGCTGGAGGCCCGGGGGGTGAAGGCGACCTTCTTTGTGGTCGGCACGCGGGCGTCGGAAAATCCCGATCTGCTGCGGCGCATGGTGGCCGAAGGACATGAGGTCGGCAACCACTCCTGGAATCATCCGCAGTTGCCGAAGGTCAGCGTGGCGGAGGCGGACCGTCAGGTCGCCGACACCTCGGCCGCGATCCGCGCCGCCATCGGCAAGGATCCCCTCTATATCCGTCCGCCCTATGGGGCCATGACGTCGGCGCTGCGCAAGCACATCGAGGACAAGTTCGGGCTCGCCATGGTCTATTGGTCGGCGGATTCCCTCGACTGGAAGAACCGCGACGCCCAGGCCATCTATGACAAGGTCATGGCGCAGACCCGGGCCGGCGGCATCATCTTGATGCACGATATCCACGCAACCACGGTGGCGGCGGTGCCGCGCGTGCTCGATGCCCTGCTGGCGAAGGGGTACAAGTTCGTGACCGTGTCCGACCTTATCGCCATGCACAAGCCGGCTCCGGCCAAGGAGGTGGCGGCCCTCGCCCCCCCGGTGGTGCGCAAGAAGCCGAAGCCGGCGGCGACGGCCAATGCTCCCAAGCCTGTGAAGCCGGTGGCGGCCTCGGCGTCGAACGACCCGGTGGCCCCGCGCCCGGCGGCGGCGGTGAAGCGGGGCACCCCGCCATCGAGCAACTCCAGCCTGTTCTGAGCGCTCCGCCCGGGTCTTGGTGCCCGGGCTGCGGCGCGTGCGGGAGGGGCTTTTGGAGCATGCGCGCTGGGCTTTTGCCGCGCGCACAGCCCAGCCGTGTGAGATCGAAGGTCACGGCGCCTGCCATTCCGCCGGCAGGGGCGGGACGTTGCCGCTCCAATGCCGGCGGAAGTGGTGTCGCTCGGCCGGCTCCCGGCGGAGTGGTGAGCGCGTGTTCGGCCCTCCCTCTCCGGGAGCGTCGGGGCACGGCGCCCCCTGGCGATCCGATGATCGATTATTATGGCGTGAAACGCATCGGCAGGCATCCCCTGTTCGGGGGATGTCCGCAGGTGCCGAAATAGGGCATTTCAAGAGGGCCGGTCAGGCGCTGTGGGTGCTGGTGGGGCTCCAACACCTGCTTTGATGCACTGCGGGCGGCCCAGCATCCTGGCGTCACCCGCAGTGCCTCGAAAGCCCCCGGCCGGTGCCATCAGCGCCATGTGGCGCCTGAAAGCCCCCTGAAGGCTCTGGCTGGGGCAAGGGCCCGATGCCATTGCGCCGCGTGGCCTGACATTTCCCGTTTCCGCATTACCGCCATGGGGCCCTTGTCATCGTCGCGAGCCCGTGCTTCGCCTCGGGGCGAGAAAGGACGCCCCATGCCCGACCATGATTTCAATGCCCAGCGCCTGTGCGTCAGCGACGATCTGTTCGAGGGCGCCGTGGTGACGCTGCCGGCCGAACAGGCCCATTATGTGGCCAATGTCATCCGTCTCGCGGTTGGGGGCGACCTGCTCCTGTTCAACGGGCGGGATGGCGAGTGGCGTGGGCAGAGGGTGGCGGCGGGCAAGCGCGATGTGAAGCTCGGCGTGTCGGCGCGAATCCGGCCGCAGCCGGCACCGCTCACCGTGGAATACGCATTCGCCCCCCTGAAGCACGCGCGCCTGGACTACATGGTCCAGAAGGCGGTCGAGATGGGCGCCGGCATCCTGTCGCCGGTCATCACCCGCTACACCCAGGTTTCGCGCGTGAATTTGGAACGTATGGCAGCCAATGCCGTTGAAGCTGCGGAGCAGTGCGGAATCCTGACCCTGCCCCAGGTCAATCCGCCACGTGGTCTGGCCGAATGGGTGGCCAGCTTGCCGAGCGACAGGGTCCTGGCCTTCTGTGACGAAGCGGCGGCGGCGACCGATCCCGTCGCCGCGCTGCGACAGGCGCCGGCGGGGCCGGTGAGCATTCTGGTCGGGCCGGAAGGTGGGTTCGCTCCGGAGGAGCGCGCCATGCTGCTGCCGCGCGCGGTCACGCTTTGCCTTGGGCCGCGGATCCTGCGTGCCGATACGGCGGCGGTGGCGGCGCTGGCGCTGGTGGAGGCGGCGCGTGGCGCCATATAGTTTTGATTTTCATTCTCAGCAAACAATGAGGTTGTTTTAGAAGTTATTCCAATGTGTCTTCTGGTTGCGGTGCACATTCAAGTGTTCTGGCGTTTTGCGCGGCCTTATTTTGCATTGCACTCATGATAATGAGCGCTGCTCTCCATAAAAAGGTGAGGCGCGCCGTATTTTCGACCGATTTTCCGGCAGTCTGTCGGTGCTCTTGAAGGATCTGGTCGTTTCGGTGCGTTGTTTCATTATAATTTTTTGGAGGAGACGATGCCGCAGAGATACCGGTTCGGGATCGAGGAGGAGTTCTTCGTCGTGGATGCCGCCACCAAGGCGGTGCAGCGGCGCATGCCGGCGGGCTTCTTCGAGGAGCTGAAGGAGGAGCTGGGCGCCTCGGTCACCGTGGAACTGCTGCAGTCCCAGATCGAGATCGCGACCCAGCCGGCCACGGCGTCCGACGGCGCGCGGGACGAATTGCGCCAGCTGCGGCGGGCCGTGGGCGGGGTGGCGGCGCGGCATGGCCTGGGCTTCATCGCCGCCGGCACCCACCCGACCGCCAATTGGGACGGGGTGCGGGCCACCAAGGCCCATCGCTACGACAACCTCATGAATGACCTGAGGATGCTGGGCGAGCGCAACATGGTGTGCGGCCTGCATGTGCATGTGGAACTGCCGAACCCGGACGATCGCGTCGATGTCATGCGGCGGCTGGTGCCCTATGTGCCGCACTTCATCGCGCTCGCCACCTCGTCGCCGTTCTGGGCCTCGAAGCAGACCGGCCTGATGGGCTATCGCCTCGCCGCCTATGACGAGCTTCCCCGCACCGGCCTGCCGGAGATGTTCGAGAGCAACGCTGCTTACGAACGTTATGTGGACGCGCTGGTTTCGGCGCGGGCGATCTCGGATTCCAGCTATGTGTGGTGGGCGATCCGCCCCTCGCGCAAGCTGCCCACGCTGGAGCTGCGCGCGCCCGACAGCTGCACCCGTCTCGAGGACACGCTGGCCATCGCCGCCCTCTACCGGGCATTGGCGCGGTTCCTGGTGCGAAATCCCCACCATAATCGCGATGTGGACGCGGTGGATCGCGCCATCGCCGACGAGAACAAATGGCGGGCCCAGCGCTATGGCATCCACGGTTCGTTCGTGGATCTGGCGCAGCGCCGCGCGGTGGCGGTGCGCGATGCGGTGGAGGGGCTGGTGAACCTGGTGGCCGAGGACGCGGAGGCTCTCGATTGCCTCGACGCCCTCATGCACGTGCGCACCATCGCCGAGGCAGGTACCAGCGCCGATGCCCAGATCGCCGTCTACCAGGAGGCGCAGCACCGCACCGGCAACCGCTCCGAGGCGCTTAACGCAGTGAAGAGCTGGCTGGCGGAGACCACCTTGCAGTAGCCCATCGGCCGGCGACACATGCCCGCCGGCCGATGGGCGCGAGGCGTCGTCGCCCCGCGCCCCGCGCGATCAGGGGTGGGCGGGCACCACGGTCTGGCGCTGCGTGCCGAGCCCGGCGATGGACAGCGTCACCACGTCTCCCGCCTTCAGGAAGCGCGGTGGCCTGTAGCCGAGGCCGACGCCGGGCGGAGTGCCGGTGGTGATCACGTCGCCGGGGTCCAGGACCATGAACTGGCTGAGGTAGTGCACCAGGAACGGCACCCGGAAGATCATGGTGCGGGTGGAGCCGTTCTGCATGGTCTCGCCGTTCACGTCGAGCCGCATGGCGAGGTCGGCGGTGTCGCCAAGCTCGTCGGGTGTCACCAGCCAGGGGCCGAGCGGGCCGAAGCTCTCGCAGCCCTTGCCCTTGGTCCACTGGCCGGCGCGCTCCATCTGGAAGGCGCGCTCGGAGACGTCGTTGCACAGGCAATAGCCGGCAATATGGGACAAGGCGTCCTTTTCCTCCACATAGCGCGCGCGGGTGCCGATGACGAACGCCAGCTCCACTTCCCAGTCGAGCTTGGTGGAGCCCTTGGGGATGAGAATGTCGTCGTTCGGCCCGCTGATGCAGTTGGGCGCCTTGTTGAACAGCACCGGCTCGGGGGGGATGGGGTTGCCGGTCTCGGCGGCATGGTCGGCGAAGTTGAGGCCGATGGCGATGAAATTGCCCGGCTGCGGCACGCACGCGCCGAGCCGCACCCCCTCCGGCGCCAGCGGCAGGCTGTCGCTGTCGAGCGCGGCAAGACGCGCCAAGCTTGCCGGCGACAGGGCCGCGCCGCCGAGATCAGGGACGTGAGCCGAAAGGTCGCGCACCCGTCCCGCCGCATCGATCAGGCCGGGCTTCTCCGCGCCCTTCGCGCCGAAACGAACCAGTTTCATGCCAAATGCTCCTTCGCGCCGCCGGCGCCGGTCGCGCGGCTCGCGCCGCACGCTGGCCCGGGACGGGCGCCGGGTCAATGCCGGGCGCGGCGCGATGCCGACCGTCGGTGCGATGTCTGTATTCCCTTGCGTCATGCTCTGCGAGAACTGCTCCTCCTGCCGGGCGGGCCTGCATTGCCGGGACATCGCGGGCTGTCGATGGCATAGCTGGCGTCCGCCCTCCGCATTTTCCAGCCGCTGTGTGGAGAAGAGCTGTCACCTCTCAGACCAAGGACTATTAGCCGTCTCTCCTTCCGGTGCCAGATACTGCAGCCAGGGTTGCCGGGGGCCGGTTTGCGGCTATGGGGTTTCCGTTTTTCGCGGTAGCGTCATAAAAGGGAATCACGACTCCGGGTAAGTCCGTCAAGCGCCCGCGAAGGCCCGCGCAGCGGCCGGGGCTCCGGTGGGGGCAACTGGAGGGAACCTGTGGGGGTGGCCCCGGGACCCGATCCGCCGGATCGGTCCGCGGGCCATGGTCGGGTTCCAAAGTGCGGAGGTCCTGGCGTGAGCGAGAGTCCGGACGCGCGACGTTTTCGCGCCCTGTTCCTTTCCGATATCCACCTCGGCACCAAGGGCTGTCAGGCGGATCTCCTCATCGACTTCCTGAAGTATCACGATGCAGACGTGATCTACTTGGTCGGCGACATCGTCGACGGCTGGCGGCTGCGCTCGTCCTGGTACTGGCCGCAGAAGCACAACGACGTGGTGCAGAAGCTGCTGCGCAAGGGCCGCAAGGGCACCCGCATCGTCTACCTGCCGGGCAATCACGACGAATTCCTGCGGGATTATTACGGCACCCATTTCGGCGGCATCGAGGTGATGGAAACCGCCATCCACGAGGCGGCCGACGGCAAGCGCTATCTGGTCATCCATGGCGACGTGTTCGACGTGGTGGTGCGCCACGCCCGCTGGCTCGCCTTCATGGGCGACTGGGCCTATTCGGCGGCGCTGACCGCCAACACCTATGTGAACCGGGTGCGCCGCAAGCTCGGCCTCACCTATTGGTCGCTCAGCCAGTGGGCCAAGCTGAAGGTCAAGAACGCGGTCAACTACATCGGCAAGTTCGAGGAGGCGGTGGCCGACGAGGCCAAGCGCAATGCCGTGGACGGCGTCATCTGCGGCCATATCCACCATGCGGTCATTCACGATCAGTTCGGCGTGCGCTATGTGAATTGCGGCGATTGGGTGGAGAGCTGCACCGCCATCGCCGAGCACGACGACGGCCGCATGGAGATCATCTGCTGGACACGCCATCTGAAAGCCGCACCGAACAGCGAAACGGATTTGGTGGAAGGACAGGCCCAGGCGGCCGCCTGATGCGCGTTCTCATCGCGACGGATGCGTGGCATCCCCAGATCAACGGCGTGGTGCGCTCGCTGGAATACACCGCCCGCGAGGCGGAGCAGCTGGGGGCGGAGCTTCTGTTCCTCACCCCGCAGGAGTTCCGCACGGTGCCGTTGCCCACCTATGGCGAGATTCGCCTGGCGCTGGCCACGCCGCGCATGGTGCTGCGCCGCATCGAGGCCATGCAGCCGGATTTCGTCCACATCGCCACCGAGGGGCCCATCGGCATCCTGGTGCGGCGCGCCTGCATCGCCACGCGCCGCACCTTCACCACCTCCTACCACACCAAGTTTCCCGAATATCTCTCGGCCCGCGCCCCGGTGCCGGAGCGCTGGACCTATGCCTGGCTGCGCGCGTTCCACAACGCCGCCGGCGGCGTCATGGTCTCCACCGGCACCCTTGAGCGCGACTTGGCCGCGCGTGGCTTCAAGCGTCTCATGCGCTGGTCGCGCGGGGTGGACGCGGACCTGTTCCGCCCGCGCCCGGAAGCGACCTTGAACATTCCGCGGCCGGCCTTCCTGTTCGTCGGCCGGGTGGCGGTGGAAAAGAACATCGAGGCCTTCCTCAGCCTCGACCTGCCCGGCTCCAAGGTGGTGGTGGGCAGCGGGCCGGCGCTGGAGAGCCTCAAGGCGCGCTATCCGCAGGTGCATTTCCTGGGTTCCAAGGAGGGCGAGGAGCTGGCGCAGGTCTATGCGGCCTGCGATGTGTTCTGCTTCCCGAGCCGCACCGATACCTTCGGCATCGTGCTGCTGGAGGCGCTGGCCAGCGGCCTGCCGGTGGCGGCCTATCCGGTCACCGGCCCCATGGACGTGCTGGAGGACGCCACCGAGCCGGTGGGGGTGCTGGATGAGGACCTGCGCACTGCCTGCCTGAAGGCGCTGGAACTGTCGCCGGCCGCGGCGCGCCGCTTCGGCGAGCGCTACACTTGGCGCGAGAGCGCCCGGCAGTTCCTGGACAATGTGCTGATCGCCCACGACATCGGGCCGATCGCGCGGCGCTATCGCCTTCGGCTGCGACGTCGGGTAGCTTCCGGGGCATGATCGCCCCGCTTCCTCTCCCCACCGCCGCCGATGTGGATGCCGCCGCCCTGCGCCTGAAGGGCGTGGCGGTGCGCACGCCGCTCCTGTTCTCGCCCGTGCTCAGCGACCGTGTCGGCACCCGGGTGTTCTTGAAGCCGGAGACGCTGCAGCGCACCGGCTCCTTCAAGTTTCGCGGCGCCTATAATCGAATCGCCCAGATTCCGGCGGATGCGGTGGCGGCGGGCGTGGTGGCCTGCTCGTCCGGCAACCATGCCCAGGGCGTGGCGGCGGCGGCGGCCCTGCGCGGCATGCCGGCGGTGATCGTGATGCCCAACGATGCCCCGGCGCTGAAGCGCGCGCGCACCCTGGCGCTGGGGGCCGAGGTGGTGGGCTATGATCGCGCCACCGAGGATCGCGACGCCATCGCCCGGGCCATCGCCGCCGCGCGCGGCGCGGTGATGGTGCCGCCCTATGACGATCCGGACGTCATCGCCGGCCAGGGCACGGTGGGCCTTGAGATCGCCGAGGATCTGGCCGCCCAGGGGCTGGCGCCGGATCTGGTCGCGGCCAATACGTCGGGCGGCGGCCTCATTGCCGGCATCGCCCTGGCGGTGAAGGCGCGGGTGCCGGCGGCGCGGGTGGTGGCCTGCGAGCCCGCGGGGTTCGAGGACCATGCCCGCTCGTTCCGCTCCGGCGTGCGCGAGCGCAATGCCGCCCCCACCGGCTCGTTCTGCGACGCGCTGCTGGCGCCGACGCCGGGGGAAGTCACCTTCGCGGTGACCCGCCAGCTGGTGGGCGAGGCGGCCGCCGCCGATGACGCGGAGGTGGCGCGCGCCGTCGCCTATGCCTTCACCGAGTTGAAGCTGGTGGTGGAGCCGGGCGGCGCCGTGGCCCTGGCGGCGTTGCTCGAAGGCCGGCTTCAGGCTAAGGGCACTGTCGTCATCGTCCTGTCCGGCGGCAACGTCGATGCCGAGACCTTCACCCGCTGCCTGACGGGCGGCTGACTGCCCGCCGGCCGGGATCGCCGGCCGGCCCATCCCGCCTTCTGTTTCCGGGCCTGTCCTGCCTCGGAGCATTCTCCCGGCAGGCGCCGGGGAAGCGAACCGCCGGAATCCGCATGTCCACGCGCGCGCCGCAGGCCGGGCCCGATGCCGGTCGTTCCTCCGAGCCGGGAGAGGGGGCGGGGTCTTCCCAGGGGCCGGGCCGGGGGGGCGACCTCAAGGTCTGGCTTGCCGCCGCCTTCGCCACCTTCTACCTGCCGCTCGGCATCCAGATGCCCTATCTGCCGCTCTGGCTGCAGCATCGGGGACTGGACCCGCAGGAGATCGGCGTCGCCATCGCGGTGCCGCTGGTGACGCGCCTGTTCGCGACGCCGGTCCTGGGGCTCCTGTCCGACCGGGTGGGCCGGCCCCGGGCGACGCTGACCGTGCTGGCGGCCATGACCAGCATTACCATGGGCTTGCTGGCGCTCAGCGTCGATCCGCTGCTGATCTTCGTGGCGCTGGGCCTGATCGCCCTGAGCTGGCACCCGAGCTTCGCGCTGCTGGACGCCTATGCCGCCCGGCAGGCGCAGGCGGGACGGGCCGACTATGGCCGCTCGCGCCAATGGGGCTCGGCCGCGTTCCTCGCGGCCAATCTGGCTGGCGGCGTCGTCATCACCATCACCGGGGCGGGGTCGGTGGTGGTGTGGATGGTGCTCGGCCAGCTCTGCTATTTCGCGGTGTCCCTGCGCCTGCCGGAACTGCCCCGGCCATCGCGGCCCGCACCCCATGAGGAGAAGCGCGGCCCGCTTCCCGCGCTGCTGGCGGCGAGCGTGGTGGCGGTGGCGCTGGTGCAGGCCAGCCACGCCTTGCTTTATGCCTTCGCCTCGGTGCATTGGCGGGCGGAGGGCTGGTCGCTCACCACCATCGGCCTGCTTTGGGCCACCGGGGTGGCGGCGGAGATCGCCCTGTTCCGCTTCGGCACGCGGCTGATGGGGCGGTTGGGCCCGCACCGGCTGATCGCGCTCGGCGGTGTCGCGGCCCTGGTGCGGTTCGGGGTCATGAGCTTCGATCCGCCTCTGGCAGTGCTGTTTCCGCTCCAGCTGCTGCACGGCTTCACCTTCGGGGCCACCTATCTCGGCATGGTGGAGATGGTGGCGCGGGGCGTCAGCGCCCACCGCTCGGCATCGGGCCAGTCGCTGGCGGCCTGGGTGGTGAACATCTTCATGTCGGGGGCTACGGTTGCGTCGGGCCCGCTCTGGGTCGCGCTCGGGGCCGGGGCATTCGCGGTATCGGCGGCCCTGGGGGCCGCCGGGGCGCTGCTGGCATTGGCGATCCGTCGCCGGGCCCGCTAGAGCATTTTCCGCTCGCCTTGGCTCACGGAAATCGCTCTAGAACTTTGTATTGACGCGTTTTCTTCACGCGAACCGGTATCCACTTCGCTCGAAAACGCTCTAGAGCAATTCCCGCAAAAGTGCGTCGCGATTCTGCGAAAGGAGTTGCGTAAAATCAAAGGCCCATGGCTCTGGGCCTTGAAGGTCCCACAGATCTTCGGGACAGCGGTGCCATGGACGACGCGCGCCGCTCGCCGCGGACGGGTCCTCAGGCCTGTTCCCGCGCGCAGGCCGACGAACGGACCGCGCACCAGCCTGCCGCTTCGATGCCGCCCCGCGGGCGCGCGAGGGCATCACGATCTTGCCGCAGAATCTTGACGCAGGTTACGCGGTGCGAGCGCCCGCCCTGGTCGAAACCGCCGGCGATTGGATTGGGCGCCGCTCAGAACTTGCCGGCGGCCCAGCGCACCATGGCCAGAAGCACCTGGTCGGAGGCCTGGTCCAGAGCCCGCGTGGCTTCCGCGCCCGAGGTGCCGGCTGCGGGCACCGAGGCCTTGAAGACCTGGGCGGCCAGGATGCGGCCATTCTGGTTGCCCACCAGCTTCGCCGACAGCTCCACCACCGCGACTGGCCCTTCGGGGGTGATGCGCAGGCCGAATACGCGAATGTCGGTGGAGAGTTGGTAATCCGCCGTCACGCCGTCGCCGGGCCGGGCCACGCGCTTCAGCCGGCTGCCGTTCTCGAACGCCTGGATGATGCGGGCCTGCAGCAGGGAGGGCAGGGTGTCTCCCCATTGGGCGTCGCCGAGATAGGCGATCTGGCCCGGGTTCGGCTCCACGAAGATCTTATCGGTGTTGAGCGCAGCCAGGGCGTAGGGCGCGGTCACCACCAGCTGGCCGTTGCCGCCGCCACCGCCGGCGGAGAAGCCGTGCGGAGCCGAAAGATTGTAGGTGGGCACCGGGGTTGAGCCGCAGGCCGCCAGCAGCAGGCCGAGGGCGAGCACGGCCGCGCGCGGCAGCCAGCCGCCCTCCCGGCATGGCCGCATGCGCCTCCGGACAGCGAGACGGTTCCTGCGCGCGTCGGTCATGACCTGAGCTCATCGCCTGTAGGTCGGCACGGCATTGCCGCCGCCGAGAATGAATTGCTGCGGATTGCGCTCGATGGAGCGCAGCACCCGCTCGATCTCACCGAGAGTGCGCCGCCCGTCCGCGGCCAGCGCTTCGTACTGGCGCAGGCCCGGCCCGGTGAAACGGCTGATCTCAGTGGTGAGCAGCGCCGTGCGCTGGTCGAGATTGTCGGCCAGTTGCCGCACCGAGGTGGCGGCGTCGGTGGCCTGCGCCAGCAGGCCGTTCTTGTCCTCGGTGGCGGCCTTCAGGTTCACCATGACCGTGTCCACCTTGCCGGCGATGTCGTTCAGCTGTGTCACCAGCGACTTGGATTGCTCGATCAGGGTGCCGACATCGTTCGAGCGGTCGGCCACGGCCTTGGAGAAGACATCCACATTCTTGATGATGGAGGCGATTTCATCCGGATTGATGGCCTGCAGGACCACTTCGATCTTGCGCGCCACCCCCTGCACCGAATTCACCAGGCCCGCCATGCCCGTTCCGCTGTCGGAGGGAATGCGCTGGTAGCCGCCGGGACCCACCGGCAGAGGCGGGGCGTCCGGCTTGCCGCCGCGGATGCCCACTGCGACGATGCCGGTGATGCCCTGGGATTCGAGGCCGGCCCGGGCGTCGGACAACACCGGCACGGTCTTGTCGATGTCGACCCGCACCAGCACCTGGCCGGGCTCGTTGGGCACCAGGTTGAGGCTCTGCACCTGGCCGACGGGAATGCCGTTGAACAGCACCGAATTGCCCTGGCGCAGGCCGGCCACCGAATTGTCGAAGACGATTTCGTAGGTCTTGCGGGCACTGGAATCCTGCGGCCCGGCGAACCAGTACACGAAGCCGAACGCTGCCGCGATGACGAGCAGCGTGAAGGCCCCGATGATGGTGTAGTTGGCCTTTGTTTCCATGCCTTGCTCTCGGTTGCCCTGAACCCGCCCGTGTTTTCGTCCGCAGAGGCCGCGCCGTTCAGCCGCGGCCCTGCTGCACCGCCCGCGCCCGCGCGCCGTGGAAATAGGCGCGCAGCCACGGATGCGTCTGCCGCATCATGTCTTCAATGGTGCCCTGCGCGATCACTTTCCCCTCTGCCAGGGCCGCGATGCGGTCGCAGACCGTGTGCAGACTATCCAGATCGTGGGTTACCATGAAAACGGTGAGCCCCAAAGTCTGCTGCAACGTGCGGATGAGCTCGTCGAACTCGCCTGCGCCGATGGGGTCGAGGCCCGAGGTGGGCTCGTCCAGGAACAGGATTTCCGGGTCCAGCGCCAGCGAGCGGGCCAGCGCCGCGCGCTTGATCATGCCGCCGGACAGCTCGGACGGCAGCTTTTCCGCGACATCCGGCTTCAGTCCCACCATCTCGATTTTCGCAAATGCGATGTCGTCCATCAGCCGCTGCGAGACCTTCAGATTCTCCCGGATCGGGAACTGGATGTTCTGCTTCACGGTGAGGGAGGAGAACAGCGCGCCCTGCTGAAACAGCACGCCCCAGCGCCGCTCCAGCGCCGAGCGCTGGCTCTCGCCGAGCTCGTCGAGATTCTCCCCGAACACCTCCACCAGTCCTGAGCGCTTGGGCACCAGGCCGAGGATGGTGCGGGTGAGCACCGACTTGCCGCCGCCGGAGGTGCCGACGAAGCCCAGGATCTCGCCGCGATACACATCCAGGTCGAGGTGGTTCAGGATGACCCGGTCGCCGAAGCCGACGACGATGTCGCGCACCTTGATGATCGCGTCCTTGCCGTTGGCGGGGGGGAGGGGGGGCGTGTCCATCCTCGCCTCACATCTTGATCGCGGCGAAGAACATGGCGAACACGCCGTCCATCACGATGACAAGGAAGATCGCCTTCACCACCGAAGCGGTGGTGTGCGCGCCCAGCGATTCCGCGCTGCCGCCCACCCGCATGCCCTCTAGGCAGGCGACGATGCCGATGGTGGCGGCCATGAACGGCGCCTTGATCATGCCGACGTTGAACTGGTCGAGGTCGATGGCGCTCTTGAGGCGCTGCATGAAGATTTCCGGGGTGATGCCGCCATAGCCCCAGGACACCAGCCCGGCCCCGAAGATCGCCGCCATGGAGCCGATGAAGGTGAGCAGCGGCAGGGCGATGATGAGCGCGGTGATGCGCGGCACCACCAGCACCTCGATGGGGTCGAAGCCCATCACCCGCAGGGCGTCCATCTCCTCGCGCATGCGCATGGAGCCGAGCTCGGCGGTGTAGGCGCTGCCCGAGCGGCCGGCGATCATGATGGCGACGATGAGCACGCCGAGCTCGCGCAGCACCAGCACGCCGACCATGTCCACCACGTAGATCTCCGCCCCGAACCGGCGAAAGTTGAAGATGCCCTGCTGCGCCAGGATGCAGCCGATGAGGAAGGTGATGAGCACGATGATCGGCACCGCGCGCAGGCCGACCCGGTCGAGCTGGTTGACCATGGCGGTGAAGCGGAAGCTGCGCGGCTTCAGGACCACGCGCATCATGGCGGCGATGGTGGCGCCGATGAAATTGAGCAGGGCCAGCGCGTCGGCGGCGGTGTTGACCACCTCGTGGCCGAACCGCTCCAGGAACCCTTCCTGCCGGCGCGGCGCCGGGCGTGGGTCGCGGCCGGCGCGGACCATCTCCTCGAGCAGGATCTTGTAGCGTGGCGCGAGGCCGCTGATGCTGGTGTCCACGCCGAGGTCGCCCCAGGCCCGGCGCAGCCGCTCGAACAGCAGGGCCCCGAAGGTATCCATGCGCTCGACGCCGGACAGGTCGAAGGTCACCGACTTTGGCGATTTGTAGGTGGCCACCGTGCTGGTGACGGCCTGCTCCAGCTCGTCCGCATGCTCGGACGTCCATGCCCCCCGGCCCGCCACGGTCAGGCGATCATCCTGGGTGTGCACGGAAATCAACGAGGTATGGGGCAACGCGACCTCTCCAGGACCCAAGTGTCAGTCGGCCGGCTCGGCCGGGCTGCGGCCGCCCGTTCCCGCTTCGGCGCGGCGGGGGAATGCCCTCCCCGCCGTGGATGTCTTCACCCCCTCGAACCCGGCTATCCGGCCTCGACATCTGGCGGCGTGCGGCCCCAGGGGAGCCGTCCGCGCCGAGACTGGCGAGCCAGGGCCCGCACGCGAGGCGCACAGAGCCAGGATCTTCGCGCTAAACTGCGGCCCGACCTGCCGAATCGGCTTACGATTCGAGATCCGCGCCGCCATAGCCGCGCCTTCATTACCACATCAGAACCGCGTGCTGCGGCTCGCGACCGCCCGCATGGCGGATTTTCGGCGACATCGGCATTTGAGGCACACCTTGAGCGCGACCAGACCCGACATGCCAACTTTGAATGTGAGCGTGGACCATTTCCCCATCGCCGGCACCTTCACCATCGCCCGCGGCTCCAAGACCGAGGCCGTGGTGGTGGTGGCGCGCCTGGAGGCCGATGGAGTCTGCGGGCAGGGGGAGTGCGTGCCCTACGGTCGGTATGGAGAGACCGTTGAGGGGGTCGCCGCGGCCATCGCCGCCACGGCGCCGGCCATCGCCGGGGGACTGGGCCGGGCCGGGCTGCAGGCGCTGCTCCCCGCCGGAGCCGCCCGCAATGCCCTTGATTGCGCGTTCTGGGACCTGGAGGCGAAGCGCTCCGGCGTGCCGGCGGCCGTGGCCGCGGGGCTGCCGCCGCTGCGGCCCCTGGAGACCGCCTTCACCTTGAGCCTCGACACGCCCGCCGCAATGGCCGCAGCGGCCGCCGGAGCCGGCCGGCCGTTGCTGAAGCTGAAGCTCGGCGCGCCGGGCGACCGGGAGCGGCTGGCCGCCGTGCGCGCCGCGGTGCCGGCGGCGCGCCTCATCGTCGATGCCAACGAGGGCTGGGATGCCGATGCCCTGCCCGGGCTGCTGGCCGCCTGCGCGGCGGTCGGCGTCGAGCTGGTGGAACAGCCGTTGCCCGCCGCCGCCGATGCCGCGTTGGCGGACATGGCCCACCCGGTGCCCATCTGCGCCGACGAAAGCGTCCACGATCGGGCCGGCCTGGCGGCGCTGCGCGCGCGTTATGACGCCGTCAACATCAAGCTCGACAAGACCGGCGGTCTCACCGAGGCCCTGGCCCTGGTGGCGGAGGCGGAGCGGCTGGGGTTCGGGGTGATGGTGGGGTGCATGCTGGCGACCTCGCTGGCGATGGCGCCGGCCCTGTTGGTGGCGCAGCGGGCGGCGGTGGTCGATCTCGACGGGCCGTTGCTGCTGGCGCGCGACCGCTCACCTCACCTGACCTATCAGGGGGCCACCGTCCTTCCCCCGCCGCCGGAGCTGTGGGGCTGAAGCACGGTCCGTGTTTCGGCGCGGGGACCTAGGCTGGCGGTCGAAAACAGGCACGCGCGCGGCGGAACGTGCGTTCCGCTCCAGGCGCCGGGCATCAGTTTTGCGCCCCCTTCATACCATCGGCCGGGTCTTCAAGGGTGCCAAGCGGGTCCGCTCAAGCGCCGCGCGGACTTGACCAAAGGCTCATGAGTCAAGATCACGGGCCTTTGGTATAAGGGCACGGCGGAGGGGCGACCTTTGGGACGACACGGGAGAAGCGGGCCTCATGCGGGTGCGGATCGGGCTCTCGCGGCCGAGGGTCGCGCTGTCAGTGGCGGGGAGGTCCGCACACCGGCCTGGGTGGCGATGAGCGGGGCATGAACATCCTGCATGTCGCGGCGCATCTGGGCGGTGGCGTCGGCAAGGCCCATGCGGCGCTCGCCGAGAGCCGGGCCGAGGCCGGCGAACCCGAGCGGCACATCTTCGCGCTCATCGAGGCGCCGCGCGACCTGACCTATGTGGACCGCATCGTCGCCGCCGGTGACGAGGTGCGGGTGGCGACGCCGGAACAGATCCGCGAGCTGGTCGCCGCCGCCGACGTGGTGCAGGTGGAGTGGTGGAACCACCCCCGCCTCTACGACCTTCTCGCACGCACGCCGCTGCCAGCCATGCGGCTGGTGCTGTGGACCCACATTTCCGGCCTGGCGCCACCGTTCCTGCCGGCCCTGCTGCCGTCTCGCGCGGATCGCACCTTCTTCACCTCGCCCTGTTCCTTCGCCGCGCCGAACCTGCAGGCGGCGGTGGCCGCGCGGCCGGACGCGTTCGCGGTGGCGAATTCCGGCTTCGGCTTTGCGCCGGCGGCGGCCCGTGGCGGGACCGGGCCGGTGAGGTGCGGCTACCTCGGGACGCTCGATTTCATCAAGATGCACCCCGGCGTGTTCGACGTGATCGACGCGGTGCCCGGCGACCTGCGCGTATCCTTCTTCGGCCAGCTCGATCCCGTGGGCGAGGTGGCGGCGCGGGCGGCGGCGATGCGGCATCCCGAGCGGGTCCGCTTCGAGGGCTATGCCAGCGATCCCCAGCGGGTGCTGGGCGCGCTCGATCTCTTTCTCTACCTGCTGGCGCCCGGGCATTATGGCACGGCGGAGAATGCCCTGGTGGAAGCCATGTCGGTGGGGGCGGCGCCGCTGGTGTGGGCTAATCCGGCGGAGACGCACATCGTGCGCGACGGCGAGACCGGCTTCGTGGTGGACGATCTGTCGGTGTGTGCCGGGCGCTTGGCCTGGGCGCTCGATCACCCAAGGGAGGTGGGGCAGGTTGGCGCCCGCGCTGCGGACGCCATGGCGCGATCCCATACGCCGGCCGCGACCCTGGCGACCTTTCGCACGGCTTACGCGGCGGTGGCAGCGCGCCCGCGTGAGCCGCGCGACTTCGCCGGCGCGCTCGGCGCCGATGCTCGGGCCTGGTTCCTGTCGACACTCGACCCGGGGGGCGGGGAGCCGCCCCCCGGCGCGCGGCTGCTGGCCGGTTCCTCGTCGAAGGGCAGCCTCGGCCATTTCCGCGACTGCTTCCCCGACGATCCCGGCCTTGCCGCCCTTGCCGCCCTGGCGCGCTGAGCGCCGGCCTGCCGTCACAGCAACATGGTGCTGCGGATGTCCTGCTCGCTGAGGATGAGGCCCGGGGCGTAGCCCTGGTCGACGAACGACTGGCGCAGATCCTCGCGGGAGATGAAGACGATGCTGGTGCGCAGGTTCTTCGCCGACGGCACCGCCGGCGGCGGAATGACCAGGATGCGCCGTTCAAGCCCGGCGTCGCGTAGCAGATGGCCGAGGGCCTGCCCGTCCTCCACCCCGGCCACCATCAGGCGCTCGATCTCCGCCACGCCGTTGGCAAAGCGGGCCAGCGTCTGCGCCATGGCGAGCAGCGGCAGCTTGTCCATGAAATCGAAGCTTTCCAGGACGCTCGCGTCAAGGTGCGACAGGCGGCTTATGATCTCATAGGCGCGCGTGTAGTCCTTGCGCTCCAGCCACAGCCGCAGTGCCACCCGCATGCGGGTCTCGACGAAATGATCGATCAGGGAGCGGAATGCGGTGCGGGCTTCGGTGTCCAGCACCAGATTGCGCCGCCGCAACAGACTGAACACCATGTATTCGATGCCGCCGCGATAATTATCCCAGATGGTCATGGCGTCGTCGACGCCGGCCTGGTTGCGGTTCGGCATGACCGGCGTGAGCGTCACGGACCGGTAATGGGGCGTCCGGCGGAAAGCCACAGGCCCGGCGGAGGCGACGGCGGCGATATAGGAGAAGGCCCAGTAGCAGAACCGCGGCGCGGACACGATCTGGCGGACGGCGTCGGCCCGGTAGATCGCGATCTCCGGGAAGATGTGATTCTCGACGATGAAGCCGATCAGGTTCAGCTCATCGCCGGGCTTGAAGATTTGAAGGTCCTGGGGCTGATTGTAGTACAGCCCACCGGAAACCTTGTTCAGGTCGTCATAAATTTCCCATGGCGTGTAGCAGGCCCGGATTTCCGGGTTTTCCTCCATGAAGTGGATGTTGTCGGCCACCGCTTCCGGAATGAGCAGGTCGTCGTCCGCCAAATAGATCAGATATTTGCCGCGCGCGCGGTGATAGGCGCTCAACAGGTTTGAGAGAACCTTGTTTTCTTCCTGCTTGAAATACTGGATCGGCAGGCCTTCGGCGCGAAAGCGCTCCACCACCTCGGCGGTATTGTCAGGGGAGTGGTTGTCGGACACCACGATTTCGTAGGTGAAATCCCAGCTCTCCCCCCATGCCCGGATCAGCGGGAACAGATATTCGAGGAAGGCCGAGCGGTTGTAGGTGGGCACGCAGATGCTGAGCGTGATCTCAGCCTGGGCTTCGCTGGGGTGCGAGGAGGAAGACTTGGGGGCGAACGGCGAGATCATGGCGTGTAATCCTCCGCAGTGGCGTCGCGGGTCGAGATGATCTGGGGGACCGCCGGCCAGTCCACGCCGAAGGCGGGATCGTTCCAGCGGTAGGTTCGGGCGAGGTCGGCGGCGTAGATGTCGGAGACGAGGTAGAACACCTCGCAGGCGTCCTCGAGGGTCAGGAAGCCGTGGGCGCAGCCTTGTGGCACATGGAAGGCGTTGCGGCGGTCGGCGGATAGCTCGACGCCGGCCCAGCGCAGATAGGTGGGTGATGATGGACGCAGGTCCACCGCCACGTCGAACACACGGCCGCGCACCGCCCGCACCAGCTTCGCCTCGGCCCGCGGCGGATCCTGCAGGTGCAGGCCACGCAGGGTGCCGGCCTTCGGGTTCCAGGAGGTATTGGCGTGGACGAAGCGGTCCATCAGCCCCTCGGCGCGGAACGTGTCGGCGCAGAAGGCGCGGGCGAAGCTGCCGCGTTCGTCTTCGAACGGGCTGACGTCGATGATCACGGCGCCATCGACGGCGGTGGGCTGGAATTTCATTGGCCGAGGCGCTCCTCGTAGGCGGCGATCTGGGCGAGGGTGAAGGCGCGCATGTCGGCGCCATCGCGGTGGGAGCGGTACCGGTTGGCGGACCAGGACAGGGCCTGTGCGGCACGGTCGGAGGGCAGGCGCAGGGTGCTGGCTTCCGGGGGGTGGGGGCCGGGCGCCGGCAGGTGGGGGATAGCGCCATCGAAGGCCCGACCGAGGGCCTCCGCGACCGCGGCGAGTGAGGCGAAGCTGTCCGGATCGGGTCCGAAATTCACCGCCTGCGGCGCGGCGGCGGGCTGGCTCGCCAGCGCCTCCGTGAGGTCGAGACCGCCGGCCAGGGGGGCGAGCACATGCTGCCAGGGGCGCACCGCAGCGGGACGGCTCCGCCGCAGCGGCACGCCCGCGGCCAGGGCGGGCACGAAGTCCGGCTCCAGCCGCTCGGCCGCCCCATCGCCGCAGCCGGTCGCATTGCCGGCGGTGAAGAAGCGCACATGGAAGCTGTCCGCTGCCAGCTCGGCGCAGGCCTTGGAGACGGAATAGGGCTCCTTGCCCCCGAACCGGTCGTCCTCCACGAAAGGCCGTCCGGCGCCTGCATTGGCATAGACCTTGTCGCTGGTGGCGATCACCACCGCCTCCAGGTCCGGCGCGTGGCGCAGGGCCGCAAGAAGGTTCACGATGCCCATCGCGTTGCGGGCGAAGGTCTCCGCCGGCTGGGTGTGGGAGCTGCGCACCAGCGCGTGGGCGGCCAGATGCAGCACCACCTGCGGCCGCGCCGCCGCCACCCGCGCGGCGAGGGCGGGAAGATCGCGGATATCGGTCTCGCCCTGGGCTTGGCCGGTCCATGGCCCGAGGATGTCATAGAGGGCGGGCCGGGTGTCTGGAGCAAGCGCCAGCGCGCTCACCTCGGCGCCGCGCTGCTCCAGCCATAGACAGAGCGAGGCGCCCTTGAGGTCGGTGTGGCCGGTGACGAGAACCCGTCGTCCGCGCCAGAAGTCCCTCACGCCCACACCTTCCAGGGGGCGTTGCCGGTGTTCCACATTTCTTCGAGCTGGATGCGCTCGCGCAATGTGTCCATGGGGCGCCAGAAGCCATCGTGCGGATAGGCGGCGAGCTGGCGATCCGCCGCCAGCCGTTCCAGGGGCGCGCACTCCCAGGCCGTACCGTCGCCCTCGATCAGGTCCACCACCTCCGGCTCCAGCACGAAGAAGCCGCCGTTGATGCGCTGGTTGCCGGCGGTAGGCTTCTCCACGAAGGTGGAGACGCGGTGTCCCTCGATGTTCACCGAGCCGAAGCGGCCGGGCTGGGCCACCGCGCACATGGTGGCCTTGAGGCCGTGGGCGCGGTGGAAGGCCACCTCCTTCGCCACGTCCACGTCGGCGACGCCGTCGCCATAGGTCATGCAGAAGGTTTCGCCGGGCGTGAGATAAGGAGCGATCCGCTTGAGGCGTCCGCCGGTCTCGGTGTTGAGCCCGGTATCGACGATGCTCACCCGCCAGTCCGGCGTGTCGCGCTGGTGGTAGTGCACGAGATTGCGACCGAGGTCCACCGTCACGTCGGAGTGGTGGAGCACCATGTTCGCGAAATATTCCTTGATCTGGTATCCTTTATATCCGGCGCAGACGATGAAGTCGATGAGGCCGTAGTGAGCATAGATGCTCATGATGTGCCAGAGGATCGGCTTGTCGCCGATCTCGACCAGCGGCTTCGGCCGCACGCTGGTTTCCTCCGAAAGGCGCGAGCCGCGCCCGCCGGCCAAAATCACGACTTTCATGCGGTCCCCCCAGGGGCCGTCCGCAACGGAACCCCAGCCCACCATATCGCCCGTGCATGCTTCTTTGAAGGAAGCCGTCTGCTTTTGGTCGGCCTGTCCCCGGTTTGCAAGTGGCCATGGGACCTGCGCGGCACAATGACCTGAGCGCCGGGCGCGCGCCCGGCGCCCGCCCATTTAAGCGGCTGGCGGCGGCGTTCACCCTGCCTGGTTGGCGTGCACCAGGGCGTGAATGTATTCAAGTTTATCCACCACCGGGGGCGGGATGACGAATGGATAGAGGTCGCCTTGACCCATGGAGCGGTTGAGGGAGTTGACGGCATAAGTCAGCGGCAGCCAGGCATCCACCAGCGTGCGGGCGTGGCGCACGCGGTGCGGGTCGAAGGAGATCTCCGCCTCCAGCGCCGGATCGTCGGACATGTCCGGCGCGATCTTGATGCCGAACGCCCCGGCCATTTCCAGCGTATCGACGATATGCAGGTAATGCGCCCAGGTCTCGGCCCAGTCCTCCCAGGGGTGCATGGTGGCATAGGCGCTCACGAAGCCGTTGTGCCAGCCCGGCGGCGGGCCGTTCTCGTAATGGCGGGCGAGGGCCTCGCCATAGTCCTGGCGCTCGTCGCCGAAGAGAGCGCGGAAGCCCTCCAGCGCGGGGGAGGCGCTCACCAGCCGGTCCCAGTAATAGTGCCCGACCTCGTGGCGGAAGTGGCCGAGCAGGGTGCGGTAGAGCTCGCCCATGGAGGCGCGGGCCTGCTCCCGCGCGGCGTCGTCGGCCTCGGTCAAGGCGATGGTGATCAGCCCGTTGTCATGGCCGGTCATGATCCGGGGGCCGCCGTCCGTCGGGTCGGCGAGGAAGTCGAACACCAGCGGCTCGTGGTCACCGCTCGCGACGGTGGGGATGGGCAGGGCGAGCTTGACGAGGGAATAGAACAGACGCCGCTTGGCGGCCTCGATCTTCTGCCAGCGCCGATGGTTCTCCGGGTCGCAAATGTCCGGGATGGTGCGATTGTGGCGGCAGGCCAGGCACAACGTCTCGCCTTCGCCGGCATCGACCATCCAGTTGCAGGCGTTGCGCTCCCAGTTCTCGCAGAAGCGATAGCGCGGGCCAGGGTTGGCCCGGGCGATCCAGCCGGTTCCGTCCGGCTCGACCGCGCTCAGCACGCCGCTGCCGGGCAGGTAGCCGATCCGGCTTTGGCACCGCTCGCAGATCGTGTTCTCGAAATAAAGGACCTGGGCGCAGGTCTGGCATTTGAAGAGCTGCATCTTGTTCCTCTCCATGCGGCTGGTGTGGGGCCCTGTAGCCGTGGTGTCATGAGCGCTCATCCGTGCTCATCCGCTTGTGGGAACCGTCCATGTTCCAGAGCGTTTCCTTCACACGGCCGGAGTTATGCTCGTCATGGGCAGGCTTGAGGCTGGAAGGAGGATGGAAGAGCATGACGGACCTCAGTTCACCGAAGGATGTGCGCGAGAGCCTGGAGGCGCAGATCGCCGACCTGAAGGCGGAGATGAGCCGGATCAGCCGATCGGTGCAGGCGCGGGCGGCCGATGCGGCGGAGGGCGCCCGGGACACGTTCGAGGCGGCGAGATCCAGGGCCGACGGCGCCGCCAGGACGGTTGGGCGGCAAGCTCATGCGGTTTCCGACGTGATCGGCGAGAATCCTGGCACCGCGGCGGCGGTGTTGTCCTCGGCCGGTGTCGTGGGTGCCCTGGTCGGGCTGGCGGCGGGCTATCTGCTGGCGGGCGGCCTGCGGCGGTAGGCCCTCAGGTCGGCCCGTCGCTTTGGCTCCGCGGGGGCCGCCGCCGCAGATCGGTCCCTGCGGCGGCTCAGCCGCGCACCGCCCGCGCGCCGCCGATGAGAAGGCAGGCGCCGACGATGCCGGCGATGAGATAGCCGAGCCAGCCGCCGAAGCTCACCCCCAGCAGGCCGAACAGGAAGCTCGCCACCGCCGCGCCGAGAATGCCGAGGATGATGTTCATGAAGAGCCCGGTGTCGCTCTTCATGACGCCGGAGGCGATCCACCCGGCGAAGCCGCCGACGATGATGGCGGCGATCCAGCCGATCTGGTTGTCTTCCATGGCATGCCCCGTGTTCATTGCGCGCGCCTGAGACGCCTGCCTTGAACGCCGCCGTGGCACGCCGGTTCCCTCGATGGGCGCGATGCCGGCCTCAGCGGTCGCGGGCGCGGGGGGGGCGCCACCCCTCGATCGCCATCTTCGGCACGATCAGCCCCACTGTCATGGCGAGGATGATCAGCAGCGCCGAGATGCCGTTCACCACCGCCTCCACCACCAGCCGGGCCGGCGCGCCCACGCCTTGGGCGGTCAGTTCCACCAGAGCCGCCGCCGATTCGAACAGGAACACGCCCGGCACCATCGACACCACCGAGGCGAAGCCGAACGCGGCGAACGGATAGCGCAGCCGATCCGCCAGCACGGTCACCAGGACGCCCACGATCAGGCAGGCGGCGAGGCTGGCCGCCGCCAGGCTCACGCCCCAGGTCAGCAGCAGCCAGCGCGCGCCATGGGCGGCCATGCCCACCAGAACGGGCACCGGCAGCACCCGCCACGGCATGTTGAAGAAGGTGCCGTAGGCGGCCACCGCGAGTCCCGCCGCCGCCATGTCCCGATACCAGGGCACCACCGTCGCCGGGCCGGCCGCCGGCAGGGAGATGTCGCCGGCGGTGAGGCCGAGCAGCAGGCCGGCGCAGATCATGAGCACCAGCAGCCCCGCGAACATCAGCCGGGCCGAGCCGATGGTGATGCGGGCGCGGGCGAGGTCGATGGTGCCGTTGAGCACGTGCGGCCCCGGCACCAGCACCATGCAGGGGCACACCAGGACGAGCCGCGGGTCCACCCCGATGTCGGCGCGGATGGCGAGCACGCCTGCGACCCCGGCCAGCAGGGCGGCGCAGAAGGGCTGGGCCAGGGCATTGTGGGTCAGATGCGAGACCGCGCGCCGCAGCAGGGCGCCGCCGCCGGCGCTGAGGGCGATGACCGCCAGCGTCGCCGCGGTGGTGGCGCCGAAGATGACTCCCAAGGCCGCCGCGCCCGCCGCCGCCAGGGCCGCGAAGCGCACCACCGACACCGGCGGCATGCGGGTGATCCCGTCCAGCGCCGCCCGCGCCTGGCCGGGGTCCATGCGCCCCGCCTCCACTTCATCGATGATATGGAGCACGGCGGCGACCCGGCCCATGTCCACCGTGGTCGGCTTGGCCGGCAGAATGATCGGCACGCGCTGGTTGCTGACGAACAGCACCACCTCGCCCCAGCGCAGGAGCACATCCGCCTCGACGCCGAGGGCCGCGCCGAAGCGCCGGATGGTCGCCTCCGTGCTCTCGGAGGACTGCCCGTTCAAGAACAGGAGGCTGGAGGCGGTGGCGAGGAGATCTGCGGCGTCCGACGATTCGAAATGCACGGTGCTGCCCATTCGATGGCGCGGCGGGTGCGTTTCGGCTGGCCGCGAGGCAGGTTTCGGACTGTTCGGGCGGGTCCGTCAAGGGGCGTTCACGGGCGGGACGGAGCGGCAGGGGCGCGGTATCGCGTTGTTCCCCCGGCGCGGGGACGGTAAGCTGCGGCGTTCACGCGGGGGAGGACCGATGGCACCGCGCGCGGGTCTGTGTTGCGGCGGCGGGGTGTTCGGCGCCGTCGCCTTCGTTCTGCTGTTCGGCTCCTGGCTTGGTGCCGGTCCCCTCCGGGCGGAGGTGGTGCTGGAGCGCGTGGCGCTGGTCCAGCGCCACGGCGTGCGCGCGCCGGTGCAGTCGGCGGAGACCCTGGCGGGCTGGTCCCGCCGGGCCTGGCCGTCCTGGCCGGTGGCGACCGGCGATCTCACCCCCCATGGCGCGGACGTGGTGGCCCTGGTGAGCGCCGCGATGCGCGCCGCCTACGTGGCCAAGGGCGTGCTGCCTGCCGCCGGTTGCCCGGGCGGCGATCTGCTGGTGTGGGCCGACAGTCATGTCCAGCGCACGCGTGAAAGCGGACGGATGATGGCGGGGCAGCTGGCGCCCGGCTGCCCGGATGTGCTCCGCCATCGGCCCGCCGGGGCGCGCGACGCGGTGTTCGGAGGCGCGGGGGGCGCCTGCACGCTCGACCCCGACGAAGGCCGCGCCGCCGTGACGGCCCTTGTCGGCGGCGAGGATCTCCTGCTGGATGAAGCCTCCGACGCGGCGGTGCGCCGCGTGATCGCCCTTCTGGCTCCGCCGCAGCCCCTGGCACCGACGGGCTTCGAGGTGAAGCCGGGCGGCGTGTCCCTCACCGGCGCGCTGAGCGTGGCCACGCCGGCCTCGGAGATCTTCCTTCTGGAGTACGCGCAGGGCATGCCGGCCGGCGACGTGGCCTGGGGCGCCGGGGGCGATTCCGCCGCGCTCGCGCCGTTGCTGGCGGCCCGCAATCGCGGTGCGCTGATCGCCCGGGGCGTGCCTTATGTGGCGGCCCGTCAATCGGGGGTCATGGCGCGCGTCATGCTGGAGATGCTGTCGGGGGAGGCGAATGCCACCGATCCGCCGCTGGACGCCGGCATCCGGATGCTGGCCCTGGCTGGCCACGACACCAATCTCTCGAATCTCGGGGCGCTGCTGGGTGTGAGCTGGAGCCTGCCGGGGCAACCCGATGCCACCGCCCCGGCCACCGCCCTGGCGTTGGAACGCTGGCGCGACACGCAGAGCGGGGCGCTGCTGCTCGGCGTGACCGTGTGGTATGCCGAGCTTGAGGGAATGCGCGCGCTCGACCCGGCGAAGGTGCATGCCCTTGCCGTGCCGCTGCCCGGCTGCGGTCCGACGGGCCTCTGCCCCCTCCAGGCCTTGCGCGAGCGGATTCTCGCGCAGGTCCCGATGGCCTGTCGGGGGTAGATTCCTCATCTTCACGCGCATGTGAAGGGCCTGTCGCCGGTCAAGACCGCCCCCGCCACGCCAGGGCCAGCAGCGGGAGCGCCGCCATTTTGGTCGCGTGGCGTCCGGCGCAGGGTAGTGTTTTACCTTATTTGGGATATTGTGCCGCGTCTCCCCTCTGGTGAGGATCGGGCCCGCATCGGCCTGGGCGCGTTTGGGGCGGAACATGAAGGAGCTGTCGTGACTGCGATCATTCAGGAACATCCGGAACAGATCCGCTTTCCGCTGATGGAAGAGCGGACGGTGGGGTTTCTGCTCGCCCTGATGGCCGGGCTGCTGAACGCGTGGACCCTGGCCCACGCCCAGACCTTCGCCACCGTGCAATCCGGCAACGTGGTGCAGAGCGGTTACCGGCTGGTGCAGGGCGACTGGCAGGCGTTCGTCTTCGCGCTCGGCTCGGTCCTCGCCTTCGGCATCGGCTCGGCCGCCTGCGGCGCGCTGATGACCGGGATGCTGCGCCGCAAGCGGGTGTTCACCCCGGTGGTGCTGGGGTTCGAATGCGCGGCCCTGGTCGGCCTGGGCGTGGCCTCGCGGCTGGGTGTCATCGATCCGCACGTGGTGGCCTACGTGGTGTCGTTCGTCGCCGGCGCGCAGGGCAATGCCTTCCATAAGAATCATGGCATGCTTTACGGAAACGTGGCCGTGACCTTCGTCGTCCAGATGGCCTTCAACTTCCTTGTGCAGGGCGTGTTCAAGAAGGAGGGCATCAATGGTGAGCCCAACATGATGTGGGCCGGAATTTTCTTTTCGGTTCTGGTCGGCTTCGCCGGCGGCGGCGCCCTGGGTTTCTACATCGACCTGCGCGTGCTGGATCATGCCTCGCTGTTCCTGGCCGGTCTGCTGGCCCTGGTGCTGGCGGTGCGGGCGCTGCGCCAGCTGAAGCGTGCCGATCCCACCTCCGGCGGCCTGATCGGCTGAACCGCGCCGCGGCGGGGGGCCGGACGGTTCCGGCGCTCCGCCCGAGGGGCGACGAATTTCAATGCCCAATTTCAATGCCCAACGTCTCTGACCCCATCCAATGGAGAAGCATGCGATGACCGATCTGGTACAGCCCATCGTGGGCACGAGGGGCGCCACCATCGCGGGGCCGCGCAACCCGCAGGTCGAGGCGCAGAACCCCGACATCCTGATTCCGCCGCCCACCGACAACGGCGGCATCCCCAGCCTCAAGTTCCCCTTCGCCATGGCCCACAATCGCCTGGAGGATGGCGGCTGGGCCCGCGAGGTCACCATCCGCGAATGCCCGGCGCTGAAGGAGCTCGCCATCGTCAACATGCGCCTGGGACCGGGCGTGGTGCGCGAGCTGCATTGGCACAAGGAGGCCGAATGGGCCTATGTGCTGAGCGGTCGCGTGCGCTTCTACCTGGTGGACGACAAGCGCCAGGTGCTGATCGAGGATCTCAATCCCGGCGACCTGTGGCTGGCGCCGGCCGGCTTCCCCCACGCCATCCAGGGCCTGGAGGACGGCACAGAGTTCGTGCTGGTCTTCAACGACGGCAACTTCTCCGAGAACCAGACCCTGCTCCTCACCGAGCTGTTCGCCCACACCCCGCGTGAGGTGCTGGCGAAGAATTTCGGCGTGCCGCAGAGCGCCTTCGACGGCATCCCGCCGGCTGAGAAGTACATCTTCCGCCAGCCCGTGCCGGGTCCGCTCGATGAGGTGCGCGCCCAGCTCGGTGCCGTCTCCATGACCGGCAAGTATGTGTTCCGGGCGTCCGAGGTGCCGTTCAACAGCTTCGCCGGCGGCGGCACCAAGATCATCGACTCCAAGACGTTCCATGTCACCAACATGGCGGCGCTGGTGATCGACCTGGAGCCGGGCGGCATGCGCGAGATCCACTGGCATCCCGATGCCGATGAGATTCAGTATTACCTCGGCGGCAAGGCGCGCATGACGGTGTTCGACGCGGTCAGCAATGCACGCACCTTCGACTACACGTCCGGAGATGTCGGCTATGTGCCGAAGACGCTCGCCCATTATATCGAGAACGTCGGCGACGAGCCGATGCGGGTGCTGAACGTGTTCAATTCCGGCGAGTACAAGGACGTGTCCTTGAACCAGTGGCTGGCCCTGACCCCGGCGGACCTGGTCAAGGGCCATCTGGATGTCGGAAATCCGCTGATTTCATCGCTGCGCCAGGGCTATAGCCCGGTGGTGAAGGGATAGGGCCGGCGCGGGGGCGCGCGTCCGCGCCTCTGTTCGCTCTTCCGGCTTGATGGTGTCCAGCGACGCCCCGTGCGGTCCCCGCGCGGGGCGTCGCCCGTTTCGCCCACACCGACGCCGGGCCGCGGCCTCCGGGCGTCGCCAGCGCTGGAGTGTTCTGCACCGGGCGGGCCCTGCGGCAGGGGCTGCGGCTGCGTGATCCTGTCCCGTTGAAGGCCCGCGCGCCGCCGCGTCCTGCGGGCCACCGCACGGAGGCCGCGGACCCGCGTTGCGCAAGAAGGGGAACGGCGGCCTGTAGCCAGACGCCGGTGGCGGCGTTCAACGGCCGGCGGTGGTGTTCAAGCGCGGAGCGTTCTTGCTTGCGGCAGCGTTTGCGCGGCGGCGCGCGGTTTAGCCGTGCGCTGGCGCAGGGGCGTGCGCCACCACCACGGCCGGGGCGCGGGCGGCGATCCGGACCCGGTCGCCGGGGCGGAAGGGCGAGAGCGTCTCGGCGTCCACCTGCAGCTCGAGCCCGTGGTGACGCACCCAGAAGGTGACGTCGTGACCCTTGAACTCCCGCGCCACTACCTCGCCGGCACCGCCTGCCACGGCATCGAGAACGAGCTGCTCCGGCCGCAGCGAGAGCAGCACCGGCCCGTCGGCCGGGGTTGCCAGCGCCACTTCGCCGAACACGGTGAGCGCGGTGGCCGCGCGCGCCTCGGCCGGCACCAGATTGGTGCGTCCCAGGAAGCCGGCCACGAAGGCGTTGACGGGGCGCGCGTAAACCTCTTCCGGCGCGCCGATCTGCTCGATGCGCCCGTGCCGCATCACCGCCACCCGGTCGGCGAAGGACAAGGCCTCCTCCTGATCGTGGGTGACGAACACCGCGCCCACCCCGTTCTCGCGCAGGATGTCGCGAATCTCGCGGCGGGTGCTGACGCGCAGGGCGGCGTCGAGGTTGGAAAACGGCTCGTCCAGCAGGATCAGGCGCGGCATGCCGGCCAGCGAGCGCGCCAGTGCCACGCGCTGCTGCTGTCCGCCGGAAAGCTGGTCCGGAAAGCGGTCGGCAACCCCGTCCAGCCGCACCTTGGCGAGGAATTGCAGCGCCTGTTCGCGCCGCTCCGCCTTGGGCCGGCCGCGCAGGGCGAACGCCACGTTGTCGATGACCGACAGGTGGGGAAACAGCGCGTAATCCTGGAACACGATGCCGATGCGCCGGTGCTCCGGCGCCGTGGTGGTGATGTCCCGCCCCTCCAGGCGGATGACGCCGGTGTCGGGCGTCTCGAAGCCGGCGATCATGCGCAAGAGGGTGGACTTGCCGCAGCCCGATGGCCCGATGAGGGTGAAGATCTCGCCATGGCGGACCTCGAAGGCGGCGTCGAGCACCGCCGGCGCGGTTGCGGCGGCATAGGCCTTGCCGAGCCGTTCGATGGAAAGCAGGGGGGTGATCATCGCCCGCCCTCATAGCGGACCACGAGGCCCACGAACAGGCTGGAGAATGCCACCAGCAGCGCGGCATAGGGCGCCGCCTCATACAGCATGCCCTCGGAAGTGTAGGAGAACACGCGGGTGGCCAGGGTGGTGAAGCCCGGCGGCGCCAGCAGGAAGGTGATGGGCAGCTCCTTCACCACCACGATGAACACCATCAGCGCCCCGGCGATCACGCTCTTGCGCAGGCGCGGCAACGTCACCTTCGCGAAGGTCTCCAGCCGCCCATAGCCCAGCGCCCGCGCCGCCTGCTCGGGCCGCACGCCCATCTGCATCAGGGCGCTGCGCAGCGGGCCGATGGCCAGCGCCAGGAAGTGCAGCGCATAGGCGGCCACCAGCAGGGTCAGGCTCTGGTACACCCACGGCACCGCGCCAAGGGCGAAGAACACCAGCGCCAGACCGAACGCCAGCGGCGGCACCGCATAGCCCAGGTACACGAAGCGCTCCAGCATCGCCGTGCCGGGCGAGGGGTAGCGCACCAGCAGCACCACCAGCGGCACGGCGAGCGCACAGGCCACCGCGGCCGCCGGGGCGGCGGCGCTCAGGGTGTGCAGGAACACGCTGGCGAGCTGGCCCGCGGTGGCATCGAACGCCACGAACGACATCCAGTAGCCCAGGGTCAGCAGCGGCAGGCCGAGCGAGACGCCATGCACCAGCGCCAGGAAGGCATAGGCCAGCGGCCGCAGCCGGCCGAGCGGCACATCCCCCGCGCGCCGGCCGAGCCCGGTCCCCACCCGGGCGAGGCGCCGCCGGGCCGAGAGCCGGCTGGCGCCCAGCAGCAGCACCAGGGTCACCGCCAGCAGCATCAGCGACAGCCACGCCGCGGAGGTGCGGTCGAAGGCGGCGGAATATTGGGTGAAGATGGCGTAGCTGAAGACCTCGAACCGCATCAGCGCCACCACGCCGAAGTCGCCGATGACATAAAGCGCGGTGATGAGCCAGCCGGAGGCCAGCGCCGGCAGCAGGTGCGGCAATGTCACCCTGCGGAAGGTGGCCAGCGGCGCGCATCCCAGGCTGCGGGCGGTTTCCTCCAGGCCCGCGTCCATGCTCAGCAACGCCGCGCGCAGGTTGAGGAAAAGATAGGGGAAGATATAGAGCGTCAGCGCCGTCGCCGCGCCCAAAAGCCCTTCCGGGCGGGGCAGGCGCAGGCCGAACAGGGCATTGGCGAGGCCGCTATACCCAGCGAGGCCAATAAGCGCATAGGCCATCACATAGCCCGGCACCGCCAGCGGCAGCACCGCCAGCACCGTGAACAGCTTCTTGTGGGGCAGGTCGGAACGCGTGGTCAGCCAGGCGAGCGGCAGGGCGATGAGGGTGGAGAAGGCCAGCACCAGCCCCGTCAGCGCCGCCGTGTTGCCCATGAGCTCCAGGTTGCGCCAGCGGAAGACGATGCCCGACAGGGTGGCGGGATCGGCGGCGAAGGCCCGCAGCAACAGGTATCCGAGCGGCACCAGCAGCGCCGCCGCCACCATCGCGGCCAGCAGCCGCAGCCCCAGGGGCGGGCGCGCCACGCGCGGACGCCGGGGGAATGGGACGGGGGCGGGCCGGCCTTCGGCCGCCCCCGGAACCGACAGGGTCATGGGATGAGGGTCACAGGATCAGAGCAGGCCGACGTCGCGCAGCAGCTTCAAGGTGCCATCGAGATCGGCCAGCGCCGCCAAGTCCACCTTGGGCGTGATCTTCAGCAGCGTGTCATAGGATTCCAGGGTGGGGGGCACGGCAATGCCGGGGATCACGGCATATTCGTAGCCCTTCTCGGTGATGGTCTGCTGCGCGCCCTTGGACAGCAGGAATTCCACGAACTTCACCGCGTCGGCCGTGTTGTCGGAGGTGGCGAGCACGCCCACCCCGGAAACCAGCGGCAGGTTGCCGAGGTCGCCGGCCACGAAATGGGTCTGCACCACCGGATAGGCGGCGTCGCGGGCGGTGTAGCGGCCGAGGTAGTAGTTGTTGACCAGGCCGAAATCCACCTCGCCATTGGCGATGGCCTCGATCTGCGTGCCGTTGTTGCGATAGGCCTTGGCGCCGTTGGCCTTCATGGCCTCCAGCCAGGCCTTGGCCGCGGCCTCGCCCTCGATGGCCCGGAACGCGGTGATGAAGGCCTGGAACGAGCCGTTGGTGGGCGCCCAGGCGACCCGGCCCTTGTACTTCGGGTCGGTCAGGTCCTTCACCGAGGCGGGCAGCTCGGCCGGCTTCACGCGGTCCTTGGAATAGACCAGGGTGCGGGTGCGGGCGGAGGTAGGGGCCCAGGCGTCGGTGCCGGAGCGGAACGGCGGCGCCACCTCGGCGTTGACGGCCGCCGGCAACGGCGCGAACTGCGGCGCCAGGGTGATGAGCGAGCCGGCCTCCTGGCCCCAGAACACATCGGCCGGAGAGCGCGCGCCTTCCTCCTTCAGCAGGGTGGCAAGCTCCGAGGTGCCGCCGAAGCGGGTATTGACCTTGACCCCGCTCTCGGCCTCGAACTGCTTGATGAGTCCTCCCACCAGCGTCTCGCCACGGCCCGAATAGAGCGTGATCTCGCCGGCGCCGGCCACGGCCGGCATCAGTGCGAGGGCCAGCGTCGCGATTCCCTTTAGGAAGTATCTCTTCATGGAGTCCACCCTGAGTACAGTCTGCGCAAAAATATCTTCGAGGATCGTTCTTTAGAATAAATCTAATCTAGTGATCTGCTGCTTAACGTAAAGTGATGTGTTCTCAATTACTTTCGATGCGACGCGAGCGCAAGGGCGATCTCTTCACATTTGCGCATATGATCGCCCGATCCGCGATCTGAGAGCGTGAGGGTGAAGCGGTTTTTTGTTACCGTCTTCGCCTGCCGGCGAAAGCGCGTCGGTTCGCGCTTCGGTGAATCGCCCGCATGGGTTATGTCCGGAACCTGAAGCTCGTCCACCCAGGGAGACCGGCGCCGCGACACGCGCCGGAAAGGCCATCCGATGCGCAAAACCGTTCAGCTTCCCGGCGGCGAGGCCGTCTCCGCCCTGGGGCAGGGCACCTGGTACATGGGCGAGCAGGCCGGCTCCCGGGCGGCCGAGGTGGCGGCCCTGCGCGCCGGGCTCGACCTCGGCATCGACCTCATCGACACCGCCGAGATGTATGGCGAGGGCGGCGCCGAGGACATGGTGGGCGAGGCCATCGCCGGCCGTCGCGACACGGTGTTCCTGGTGAGCAAGGTCTATCCTCACAATGCCAGCCGCACTGGCGTGGTGGCGGCCTGTGAGCGCAGCCTCCGGCGCCTCGGCACCGATCGGCTGGACCTTTACCTTCTGCACTGGCGCGGCGAGCATCCGCTCGCGGAGACCATTGCCGGGTTCGAGGCCCTGCAGGCGGCCGGCAAGATCCGCCATTGGGGCGTGAGCAATTTCGACGTCGCCGACATGCGGGACCTCGCGGCGGCCGGCGGCGGCGGCTGCGCGGTCAACCAGATCCTTTATAATGTGAGCCGGCGCGGCCCGGAGTTCGACCTGTTCGCCTACCACGCGGAGGCGGGCATCCCCCTGATGGCCTACAGTCCCATCGAGCAGGGCCGCCTGCCGCGGGGCGGGGCATTGGGCCGCGTGGCCGACAAGCATGGGGTGGACCCGTTCCAGGTGGCGCTGGCCTGGGTGCTGCGCCGGCCGGACGTGATCGCGATTCCCAAGGCCACGCGCATCGCCCATGTGGAGGCCAATGCCCAGGCTGGCGCCATCGTGCTGGATGCCGACGACCTTGCCGCCATCGACAGTGATTTCCCGCCGCCGGCCGGCAAGGTGGCGCTGGAGATGATCTGAGGGCGCCGCGCCCGGCCTCAGGGCGCCGGCGCGCCGCGCATGATGAGCGTGTTACCGCGGAACTCGAAGGCTTCCAGCCTCGACAGGAAGCTCATGCCCAGCAGCGAATTGCGCAGCGCCCCGGGCGGCGACACCAGGGCCGGCACCCGCCGTTCGACGATGCCGCCGATGATGATGTTGTCGATGAGCACGGAGGCCGCCTTCACCCGGCCGTTGGCGGTTTCCACCGGCACGTCGTAGCGCAGGAAGTCCAGCGGCAGGCCGGCGGCTCGGGCGGCCTCCTGGGTCAGCACCACCGACGAGGCGCCGGTGTCCACCAGCATGTTGAGCCCCGCGCCGTTGACCGCCGCCCAGGCCGAGAACTCGCCGTTGCCGCCGCGCTCGATCTCCACCGTCACCGCGCCGCCGCTGGCCATGGTGAGGGCGCGGCCGGGCACGAGCTGGGCCATCAGCCGCTGGCCGAACTGCTGCAGCGGCGCCCGATAGGTGTAGACGCCGGCCAGCAGCACCGCCACCAGCAGCCAGAACAGCACCGCCAGCACGCTGTCGAGAAAACGGCCGTGAACGCGCGCCAGCAGCCCCGAGCCGATCCAGATGCCGATGGACCCCATCGCCACCAGGGCGCCGAACTGGTCGAGGCTCAGCCCCGCGACCTCGCCCTGTTCATGGTGCGCCACCAGCACCACGAGGCCGATCAGAAGCCCGGTCAGGAGAACCCACAGCAGGCGGTCACTGCGATTGGCCATTCAGCACCTGAGCGCTCAGGAAGGGAGGCCGGCCCGCGCGCGGCGCTGCGGCAGGCCGGCCATGATCTCGGCCCGCGCGCGCGGGGACAGCGCGGACCATGCGGCGATCTCGTCCAGCGTGCGCCCGCAGCCGGTGCACAATCCATGCGTCGGGCTGATCGCGCAGCGCTTCACGCACGGCGAGGCGGGGGACTGAGGGGCGGGGGCGGAGGACACCTGGGGTCGGATCTCCGAAACGGTTTCAGCCTCTGGAGAAGATAAGCACGGCGAGCAGGAACACAATCTCGCCGAGCTGCTGGGTGGCGCCGGCGACATCCCCGGTCTGCCCGCCGATCAGGCGCGCCGCCATCACCGCCATCGCCGCCAGCGCGGCGAGCGGGGCCAGCAGGCCGGCGAAGGTGGCGCCGACGCCGAAGCTCGGCACCAGGATCACGGCCACCACCAGCGCTGCGGTGAGGCCGCAGGCCAGCGCCGCGGCCGGTGCCGGCTGGCCGATGGCGGCGGAGGCGCCGTCCGAACGGGCGGAGGGCAGGGCACGTAGCATGAGGATGCCGGTCGCCCGTGCGGCGGCGGCCGCCGCGGCCAGCGCCAGCGCTGCCCGCAGCGGTCCGCTCGCCTGGATCAGCGCCTCGATCGCGCCGACGCGCAGGATCAGCGCCAGCACCAGTGCGGTGGCGCCGAACGAGCCGACGCGGCTGTCTCGCATGATGGCGAGGCGATGGGTCGTGTCCCGTCCGCCGCCGAAGCCATCGGCAGTGTCCGCGAGGCCGTCTTCCTGGAGCGCGCCGGTGATGAGCACCAGCACTGTCACCGCGAGCGCTGCCGCCAGGAACGGCGACAGGTGCGCGGCGCTCGCCGCCAGCAGCGCCAGCCCCCCCAGAGCTCCCAGCAGCAGCCCTGCCAGCGGGACGGCATAGGCCAGCCGGTCGAGGTCGGGGGCGGCGTGCGGGTCGGCGCCCCGCTCGGGCAGCGGCAGGCGCGAATAGAAGCGCAGCGCGGCGATGACATCCTCGACGATCGGCTTCAACGCCATCTGCGGTGCTTGTCCTGGGGAAAGCGCGGCGCCGGGGCGTCGCGACGGGGCCGGGAACGGGTGCGAATTTGGGACCCTGATTTGCGCTTCCGGTCAAGGCCCCCGGTGCGGGCCGAGGCTTCGCCGCTCCCCGTGACCGGGTGCCGGCGCGCCGCCCATGGCCGCGTGGCGCCATCGCGCGGGCGGCCGGGACACGCACTGTGTCGAATCTGCAACGGCGGCAGGAAAGTGTTCAGGGACGCTCCAGCCGGAGGTTCGCTTAAGGGCACGTTTACGCCTGCGACCTCTAATGGGCGGCAGTTCTGTTGCGTGCGAGTACGGTCACATGCGTTATTCCAGCGAGACCAAGGGGCGCCGCGTCATCGCGCGACTGGCCGTGATCGGGCTCATGTCCGGAACCGTTGCCGGTTGCAGTTCCGATACGGCGCGTTTCACCGGTTTCCCCGACTTCAATTTCGGCGGCACCCAGCCGCAGCCGGCGCCGGATGTCACCGGATCGCTCGGCGCCGCGCCCTCCGCGCGGGTGGATGGCGCCGCCCTGCCGCCGCCGCCCACCGGCGGGCCCAGCTCCTATGCATCGGCCGCTGCTGGCCAGCCCCTCTATGGCGCGCCCAACTATGCCGTCAGCGCGCCCAACTACGTGGCGCCCGGCTATACGCCGCCCTCCGCGCCGGTGGCCCCACGGGTGGCCGGCGGCACTCATGTGGTGCAGGCCGGAGAGACGCTGACCTCGGTGGCGCGCATCTATAATGTGAAGCCCGAGGTGCTCGGCGCGGCCAATAATATTTCCCCGGGCAAGACCGTGCGCACCGGCCAGACGCTCGTGGTCCCCACCGGTGGCGCACCGGTTGCGGCCCCGGCGGTGGCGCAGATGCAGGCGCCCGCGCCCGGACTTGCGGCGGCGCCCCGCACCCTTGGCACCGTGCCTGCCCCGGCACCGGCCGCCGTGGCGGCCGCCAAGCCGCTGCCCGCACCGAGTTCGGTTCCCGCGCCCGCGCCCATGACGGCGGCGGCCAAGCCCGCGCCCGCCAAGCCGGCGGCGACGCTGGCGGCGGCGCCGCCCATGAGTTCCACCCTTTCGGCGCCCACGGCCGCGGTGGCCCGGGCTCCGGCCCCGGCGGTGGAGCCCAAGGTGGAGACCGCCGCCAAGGTGAGCGCGGTGGCCGAGGTGGAGGATGCCCCGCGCGCCGCCGGCAGCGGCCCGCAGTTCCGCGCCCCGGTGCGCGGCCGGGTGGTGTCCTCGTTCGGGCCCAAGCCGGGTGGCGCGCGCAATGACGGCGTCAATTTCGCGGTGCCGGAGGGCACCGCCGTGCGCGCCGCCGAGGACGGCGTGGTGGCCTATGCGGGCAACGAGCTGAAGGGCTACGGCAACCTGGTGCTCATCAAGCATGCCGACGGCTACGTGACCGCCTATGCCCATGCCAGTGCACTGGACGTGAAGCGCGGCGACACCGTGCGCCGCGGCCAGATCATCGCCAAGGCCGGCCAGAGCGGCAGCGTGCAGAGCCCGCAGCTCCATTTCGAGATCCGCAAGGGATCGACCGCCGTCGATCCGTCGCGATACGTGGCCGGCCTCTGAGCCGGTCCACGGCGGAATTCTTCACGGCCGGGCTTGTCCCGGCCGTTTTCATGTGGGCGTCGCGCCACCTTGACGCCACGCGCGGACGCTCATAGGGGCACATCATGTCATCACGGGCTTTCATCGCCGGCTGTGCCGGCCTTGCTCTTTCCGCGGAGGAACGCCGCTTCTTCGCGGCCTCCGCGCCCTGGGGCTTCATCCTGTTCGCCCGCAACGTGGACCACCCCGCCCAGGTGCGGGCGCTGGTGGCGGACCTGCGCGACGCCGTGGGCTGGGCCGCGCCGGTGCTGATCGACCAGGAAGGCGGCCGGGTGCAGCGCCTGCGCCCGCCCCATTGGCCGCAGGACCCGCCGGCCGAAGCCTTCGGCACCCTCTATCTCGCCGACCCGGCGGCGGCGCTGGAGGCGGTGCGCCTCAACTCGCGCGCCATCGCCGCCGACCTCCTCGACCTCGGCATCGACGTGGATTGCCTGCCGGTGGCGGACCTGCGCCACCCGGACGGCCACGGCATCATCGGCAACCGGGCCTATGGCACCGAGCCGGCGGCGGTGGCGGCCCTGGCGCGCGCCGCCGCGGAGGGCCTGCTTCAAGGTGGCGTGCTGCCGGTGCTGAAGCACATTCCCGGCCATGGCCGCGCCCCGGCGGACAGCCACGAGCGCCTGCCGGTGGTGCACGCGCCGCGCGCGGAATTGGAGGGAAGCGATTTTGCCGCCTTCCGCGCCCTCAACGACCTGCCCCTCGGCATGACCGCCCATGTGGTCTATGCCGATATCGACCCCGCGCGGCCCGCCACCACCTCGCCGGTGGTGCTGGACGAGATCGTGCGCGGCGCCATCGGCTTCGACGGCGCACTGATGAGCGACGACCTGTCCATGGGCGCCCTGGCGGGAGCCCTGGCGGAGCGGGGCGAGGCGGCGATCGCCGCCGGCTGCGATCTGCTGCTCCACTGCAACGGCCGCCTGGAGGAGATGGTGGAGGTGGCCGCCGTAGCCCCGCCGCTGGCGGGGGCGGCGGCGGTTCGCGCCGCGCGGGCGCTGGCCCTGCGCCAGCCGGGACCGCCGGTGGACAGCGCGGCGCTGCGGGCGGAGGTGGCGCGCCGGCTGGGCGCGCGCGCCTGACCATGGCGGGGGGCGGCGGCGACTTCCCCGCATTTGGCGATACGCCCGACACCGGGGGGGACGAGGCCTTCGTGGTGGACCTCGACGGCTTCGAGGGGCCGCTGGACCTGCTGCTGGCCCTGGCCCGCACCCAGAAGATCGACTTGAGCCGCATGTCGATCCTCGCCCTCGCCAACCAGTATCTTGCTTTCATCGAGGCGGCGCGGCGCGGGCGGCTGGAGCTGGCGGCGGATTATCTGGTGATGGCGGCCTGGCTCGCCTATCTCAAGTCCCGCCTGCTGTTGCCGGCGCCGCCCCAGGAGGAGGGGCCGAGCGCCGAGGAGCTGGCCGCCGCCTTTGCCCGGCGTCTTCGGCACCTGGAACGCATCCGCAAGGCCGCGGAGCAGCTCATGGCCCGGCCGCAGATGGAGCGGGACGTGTTTGCCCGCGCCCGGCCGGACCCGGCCAGCCTGCCGCCGCGTCCGGTGGTGTACACGGCCGCGCTCTACGACCTCCTGTCCGCCTACGCCCGCCAGCGCCAGACCCAGCTGCTGTCCACGGTGACGCTGAAGCTTCGGGCGGTCTGGTCCCTGGCCGACGCGCGCGAGCGGCTGGAGCGGCTGCTGGGGCGGCAGATGCTGGCCGACTGGATGCGGCTGGACCAGTTCCTGCTAGAGTATCTCGCCCGGCCCGACCAGCGCGCAACGGCGCTCGCCTCCAGCTTTTCCGCCACCCTGGAGATGGTGCGCGAGGGACTGATCGAGATTCGCCAGGAGGCGCCGTTCGCGCCGCTGTGGCTGCGCTCGAAGGCGGACCCGGCCGGTGGCGGGCGGTCCGGGTCGGGAGAGGAGCCATGAAGAAGCCGGCGCCGCGCATCGACCTGTTCGACGTTCGTCCCGACGACGCGCGCGCCGCCGCTTTCGCGCGTGACCTGCGGGTGATCGAGGCGCTGTTGTTCACCGCGTCGAGCCCGCTGGATGCGCGGGCGCTTCGCCCGCGCCTGTCCAAGGGCGCCGACCTGGAGGCGCTGATGGAGGCGCTGGCTGCCGACTATGCCCGGCGCGGCGTCAATGTGGCGCGGATCGGCGGCGGCTGGATGCTGCGCACGGCGCCGGACCTCGCCGGCGAGCTGGCGGACCTGGTGCCGGAGCAACGCAAGCTGTCGCGGGCGGCGGTGGAGGTGCTGGCCATCATTGCCTACCACCAGCCGGTCACCCGGGCCGAAATCGAGGAGATTCGCGGCGTTTCCACCTCCAAGGGCACGCTGGACGTGCTGCTCGAGACGGGGTGGATCCGCCTGCGCGGGCGCCGCAAGGCGCCAGGGCGCCCGGTGACTTACGGCACCACGGCGGCGTTCCTCATTCAATTCGGTCTCGATGCTGTGTCCGACCTGCCGGGCATGGACGAATTGAAGGGCGCCGGGCTGCTGGACGGGCGCATTCCCGCCGGCTTCGCCATGCCGCTGCCCTCCGACGATCCGGCCTTGCGCGACGACGAGGAGCCCCTGGAGCCGGCGCCGCTCGATTTCACCCTGGCGCCGCCGCCCGAGGACGAAGGCCCGGGATGAGCGGGCGCCCGCCCAGGCGGTAAATCGGTGGGTTCTCCGCATGGCCGCGGCCGGGCACGGCCCGCCCTGTGGATGCCGCCGGCGTCCTTGTTTTCGCCGCGGGTGGGGCCTAGTGTCGGCGTCCGAATGCCCCGAGGCGCCTGCCGCCGGGGCCTCTGATCTTTCGGAGGATGACCGGAATGGGTTCGTTGAGCATCTGGCACTGGATCGTGGTGCTGGCCGTGGTGCTCCTGTTGTTCGGCCGGGGCAAGATCTCCGACCTGATGGGCGACGTGGCGAAGGGCATCAAGTCCTTCAAGAAGGGCATGGCCGACGACGACGAGCCGGCGAAGCCCGCCACGCCGGAGGCGCCGCGTCCCCTGCCCAACCAGGCCACCAGCGCCACCGAGGGTGAGAAGAAGGCCGTCTGACGGCGTTCTTCCCGTCCATCCGCGATGAGGAGGGCGGCTGCGGCCGCCGGCGTGAGGCGCCCATGTTCGAGATCGGCTGGTCCGAGCTGATGCTGATCGGCATTGTCGCGCTGATCGTCATCGGCCCGAAGGAGCTGCCTTCGGTGCTGCGCACCGTCGGCCGCACGGTGACGAAGTTGCGCCGCATGGCCGGCGAATTCCAGGGGCAGTTCCAGGAGGCCTTGCGCGAGGCGGATATCGCCGACATGCGCAAGGAAATCTCGGACGTAACCGACACCGCCCGCTCGTCGTTCGCGGGCGTCGGCGCCGGGGAGGTGTTTGACCCCCTCAAATCCATCCGCGACGAGATTCGGGCGACGGTGGAGAGCGCCGGCAAGCCCAAGGTGGAGCCCGCTCCGGCTGCCGGGTCCGAGAGTCCCGTGCAATCCCTGGTGCCGCCGCCAGCGGAAGCGCCGCTGCCGCCGCCGGTGTTTCCGGCGGCCGCGCCGCCTGCGGCTGCTTCGCCCGCAAATGCCGCCGCTGCAAATGAACTTTCGGCAAATGCGCCGGTTGGCGCGCCTTTGGCCCAATCGCCCAGCACGAGTGCGCAATGAGCGACGAGGACGACATCGACGCATCGAAGGCCCCGTTGATCGAGCACCTGATCGAGCTGCGCGCGCGCCTCATCAAGTCGCTCCTGGCCTTCCTGGTTGCGTTCTTCATCTGCTTCACGTTCGCCAAGCAGATCTACAACATCCTGTTGTGGCCCTATGAGTTCGCCTCCGGATTCGCGCCGGGGCTGAAGCTCATCTATACTGCGCCACAGGAGTTCTTGTTCACCCAGATCAAGCTGGGCATGTTCGGGGCGGCCTTCATCTCGTTCCCGGTGGTGGCGGCGCAGGTCTACATGTTCGTGGCGCCTGGGCTCTACAAGCACGAAAAGAACGCGTTCCGGCCGTATCTTATCGCCACCCCCATCTGTTTCCTCATCGGCGCGGCGTTCGTCTATTTCATCGCCATGCCGCTGGCGATGACCTACTTTTTGAACATGCAGCAGGCCGGTGGCGATGGCCGGGCGGAAATCTCGCTGCTGCCGCGCGTGTCGGAATACCTGTCCCTCATCACCACGCTGATCCTGGCATTTGGCATCTGCTTCCAGCTGCCGGTGATCCTCACCCTGCTGGCGCGCATCGGCGTGGTCACGCAGGACATGCTGCGCAAGGCGCGCCGCTACGCCATCGTCGGTGTGTTCGTGGCCGCCGCCGTGCTCACCCCGCCGGACGTCATCAGCCAGCTCTCCCTTGCCCTGCCGACGCTCGTTCTCTACGAGGTGTCCGTCTATCTGGTGGGCATCGTCGAGAAGCGGCGGGCGGCGGACGATGCGGCGCGGGACGCGGCCGACTCCGCCGCCGGCTGAGCGCGGCGGGGTTCCCCAGTCCAATTTCGACGGGACGGCGGAACGACAACCCGGAGGCGGGTGGTCGGGGCTGGCCCCTGCGGCGAAGAACGGGCCGCAAGCGAAGAGGCCGGCACATGCACGACATCAAATGGATTCGCGAACAGCCGGAGGGCCTCGTGGATGCCCTGGCCCGGCGCGGTGGCAACGCCGATGCGGCGCGCCTCGCCGGCGACCTGCTGGTCAAGAAGGTGCTGGGCCTCGACGAGCAGCGGCGCGTCGCCGTCACCCGGCTCGAGGGCCTGCTGGCGCGGCGCAATGCCGCGTCCAAGGAGATCGGCCAGGCCAAGGCGCGCAAGGATGAGGTCCGCGCCCAGGCGCTGATGGCCGAGGTCGCCGCCCTCAAGGTGGACGTGCCGGCGCTGGAGGCCGAGGTGAAGGTGGTGGAGCAGGCGCTTGACGCCGAGCTGGCCGCTATCCCGAACGTACCGCTGTCCGAGGCCCCGCTCGGCCAGGACGAGCATGACAATGTGGAGAAGAGCCGCTTCGGCGCGCCGCGCGCCTACGCCTTCACGCCGCGCCAGCATTTCGAGGTGGGCGAGGCCCTCGGCCAGATGGATTTCGAGGCTGCCGCCAAGCTCTCCGGCGCGCGGTTCGTGGTGAACAAGGGGCCGCTGGCGCGCCTGGAACGGGCGCTGGGCCAGTTCTTCCTCGACACCCACACCGGCGAGCACGGCTACACCGAGGTCAATCCGCCGATCCTGGTGCGCGACGAGGCCATGTATGGCACGGCGCAGCTGCCGAAGTTCGAGGATGACCAGTTCGGCACTTTCCGCGCCGAGGACCTGGCGGCGGCGGTGGCCGGCGCGCAGGACCAGGCCGCCGCCCAGATCGCGGCGCTGCTGGCCGAGGGGCTCGACGTGGCGAGTGCGCTCGATCGGGTGAATCTGGCCGCCCACATCCGCAAGGCGCAGCTCGCCAACCGGCTGTGGCTGGTGCCCACCGCCGAGGTGCCGCTGACCAATCTGGTGCGCGAAAGCATTGTGGCTGAAGAGGAACTGCCGCTGCGCCTCACCGCGCTGACCCCCTGTTTCCGCGCTGAGGCCGGGGCGGCGGGGCGCGACACCCGCGGCATGATCCGCCAGCACCAGTTCAACAAGGTTGAGCTGGTGTCCGTCACCGCGCCGGAAAAGTCGGGCGAGGAGCACGAGCGCATGCTCGCCTGCGCCGAGGCGGTGCTGAAAAAGCTGGACCTGCATTATCGCGTGGTGACCCTGTGCACCGGTGACATGGGCTTCGCCTCGCAGAAGACCTATGACATCGAAGTGTGGCTTCCCGGGCAGGCGGCGTTCCGCGAGATTTCGTCGTGCTCCGTGTGCGGCGATTTCCAGGCGCGTCGTATGAACGCCCGTTATCGCCCGGCCGACGGCAAGGATGGCAAGGCGGCGCCGCGCTTCGTGCACACTCTGAACGGCTCGGGCGTGGCGGTCGGCCGCGCCCTGGTGGCGGTGCTGGAGACATACCAGCAGGAGAACGGCGCGGTGGCCGTGCCGGAGGCGCTCGCCCCCTACATGGGCGGGCTCAAGCTGATCGAAAAGCTGAAGTAGCGCGACCTGCCCCGTCCTCCCCCGTGGGGGAGGACGGGTGCGCCATGGGGCGGGCGGCAGATCGTGACTTCGGGTCGAAAGGGGAAGAGGCCATGCGTATCCTGGTGACCAATGACGACGGCATCCATGCCCCCGGCCTGGAGGCTTGCGCCCGCATCGCCGCCGCCTTCTCCGACGACGTCTGGGTGGTGGCGCCCGAGTTCGACCAGTCCGGCGTCGCCCATTCCCTCTCGCTGTCGGACCCGCTGCGCCTACGCCAGGTGGAAGAGCGCCGCTTCGCGGTGAAGGGCACGCCCACCGATTGCGTCATCATGGCGGTGCGCCACATCCTGGCGGACAAGCCGCCGGATCTGGTGCTGTCCGGCGTCAACCGCGGCCAGAACATCGCTGAGGACGTGAGCTATTCGGGCACCGTGGCGGGGGCTATCGAGGGCACCATCCTGGGCATTCCCTCCATCGCCCTGTCCCAGGCGTTCGGCATCAAGAGCCGGGAAAACCCCAGCTACATCACCGCCGAAACCCACGCCCCCAAGATCATCCGCGCCTTGCTGGAGGAGGGAATTCCGCCCGGCATCGTCATGAACGTGAATTTTCCGGACCGGCCGCCGGAGGAGATCACCGGCATCGTCGCCACCGCCCAGGGCAAGCGCGACCAGCGGCTCATGCGCATCGAGGCGCGGCGCGACGGGCGCAACCACCCCTATTACTGGATCGCGTTCGAGCGCCGCATTTTCGACACCGCGCCGGGCTCGGACCTGCGTGCCCTGGATGAAGGCCGCATCTCGGTGACGCCGCTGCGCCTCGACATGACCGACGAGCCGCTGATGACGCGCCTGGCCTTGCTGTTCGAAGGCAAGTAGGCGCCCCGGATCGGGGTGTGTCCTCAGCGCTCCCGGCAGGCGGCGCCTGGCGGCTGCCCCCTGGCCAGTGCCTCCGCTTGCTCCTATAAGCGTCGTCCACGGACGGGCCGGCGGCCCGGCCGCCGCCTTTATTTGGAGACCGCGTTCATGTCCGGCTCACCGCGCTCCAGCGCCGATCTCGATCCGCGTCGCAAGCGGCTGCTCTATCGTGCCTGGCATCGGGGCATGCGCGAGATGGATCTGATCATGGGCAAGTTTGCCGATGCCGAGATCACGGGTCTTTCAGAGGTCGAGCTCGCCGATTTCGAGGCCCTGATCGATGCCCAGGACCAGGACATCTTCTCCTGGATTTCTGAAACCAAGCCGCTGCCGGCCGAATACGATACACCTCTGTTCGCCCGCATGAAGGGGTTCCACGACGACGGGCGCGGCCTCTCCGCATAGGCCTGCCGCCGTCCGCCGTCCGCCTTGGGCGCGTCCCCATCCGCAGCAGCGGCGGGCGCGCGTGAGGGAAGATGCCTAAGAGTGAGAAGGGCAGGCCGTCCCGCCGCCGCCAGGGCCGCGGCAGCGCTTGCGCTCGAAATGTCCGGAGCGGTTGACGCGGGTTGATGCGCGCGACACCCGCTCCCGCCGCCCCCGTGCCCCCGGAGTTGATCCCGTGAAGCGTCCCCGCCTGCTTGCCGAAGCGCTGGTGCAAGGCCGGCCCCTGACCCTCGCCCGCGTCGCGGAGGGCATGGAGGGCCTGGTGGTGGGGGATCTCGCCCGCGCCGTCGCCGCCGAGAAGAACGGGCCCTGGCCGGCGCTCACCGTCATCTGCCGCGATGGCCAGCGCATGGCGGCGCTGGAGCGGGGCCTCGCTTTCTTTGCCCCAGAGGTGGAGGTTCACGCTTTCCCGTCCTGGGATTGCCTGCCCTATGACCGGGCCTCGCCCAACGCCGCCATTTCGGCCCGGCGCATGGCGACGCTGGCGCGCCTCGCCCGGGTGAAGGGGGGTGGCGCGGCGGTGCTGCTCACCACCGTGAACGCCACGGTGCAGCGGGTGCCGGCCCGGACGCTGGTGGCGGCGCAATCGCTCTCGGCGGCGCCGGGCAATGCCATCGCCCTCGATGGCGTCACCGCCTGGGCGGAGCAGAACGGCTTCCTGCGCACGCCCACCGTGCGCGACACCGGCGAATATGCGGTGCGCGGCGGGCTGATCGACCTTTATCCCCCAGGCCTCGACGCCCCCATCCGGCTCGATTTCTTCGGCGACACGCTGGAGAGCATCCGCGCCTTCGACCCGGAGACCCAGCGCACCACCGGCCAGCTCCGGTCGCTGGAGCTGGTGCCCATGGCCGAGTTCCAGCTCACCACCGCCACCATGAAGCGCTTCCGCATGGCCTATGTGGCGGAGTTCGGCGCGGCGCAGAAGGGCGACACCCTCTACGAGGCGGTCAGCGAGGGGCGCCGCCACGCCGGCATGGAACATTGGCTACCGCTGTTCCACGAGCACATGGACACGCTGTTCGACTATGTGTCGCAAAGCCCCATCGTGCTCGACCCGCTGGTGGACGAGGTGGCGGGTGAGCGGGTGGCGCAGATCGCCGATTATTATGCCGCCCGCAAGGAGGCGCTGGACCATCCGGCGGGTGGCGCGGTCTATAATCCGCTGCCGCCCAACCGGCTCTATCTCACCGGTGCGGAATGGACCGCGCGCGTCGCCGCCGCCCGCACCGCCCATCTGTCGCCCTTCGCCCCGCCGCCGGCCGGCACCGCCCGGGGCGAGGTGATCGACGTGGGCGGCACCAAGGGCCATTCCTTCGCCGCCGAGCGGGCCGATCCGGAAGGCAACGTGTTCGACGCCGCCGTCGCCCATGTGCGCGAGCTGCAGAAGAGCAAGAAGGTCATCCTTGCCGGCTGGTCGGAGGGCTCGCGCGAGCGGCTCGGCACGGTGCTGGCGGACCACGGGCTGACGGGGGCCGCCCCCATCTCCCGCTTCGACAGCCTCGGCGCCTTTCCCAAGACCCAGGTGGCGCTCGCTGTCTATGGCGTCGAGGCCGGGTTCGAGACCCCCGACTTCGCGCTCATCGGCGAACAGGACATTCTCGGCGACCGTCTGGTGCGCCCAAAGCGCAAGGCGCGGAAGCCCCAGGATGTCATTTCCGAGCTCACCGCCCTCACCGCCGGCGACCTGGTGGTGCATGTGGACCATGGCATCGGCCGCTTCATCGGCCTGAAGACCATCGAGGCCATGGGCGCGCCCCACGACTGCCTGGAAATTCACTACGCGGGCGGCGACAAGCTGTTCCTGCCGGTGGAAAACCTGGAGCTGCTCTCGCGCTACGGCTCGGAGGACACCGAGGCCCAGCTGGACAAGCTGGGCGGCGGGGCCTGGCAGGCGCGCAAGGCGCGCATGAAGAAGCGCATCCGCGAGATGGCTGCCGGCCTCATCAAGATCGCTGCCCAGCGCCAGCTCGGCGAGGCGCCCCGGCTGGTGCCCGCCGCCGGCCTCTATGACGAGTTCCGCGCCCGCTTCCCCTATGAGGAGACCGACGACCAGGAAGCCGCCATCGGCGCCGTGCTGGACGACCTGGGCTCCGGCCATCCCATGGATCGCCTGGTGTGCGGCGACGTGGGCTTCGGCAAGACCGAGGTGGCCTTGCGGGCCGCTTTCGCGGTGGCCCTCTCCGGCAAGCAGGTGGCGGTCGTGGTGCCCACAACCCTGCTGGCCCGCCAGCATTTCAAGACCTTTTCCGAGCGCTTCAAGGGGCTGCCGGTGCAGGTCGCCCAGGCCTCGCGCATGGTTACGGGCAAGGATCTCACGGCGGTCAAGAAGGGGCTGGCCGACGGCACCGTCGACATCGTGGTGGGCACCCATGCCCTGTTGGGCAAGGCAATCCAGTTCCGCGACCTCGGCCTCGTCATCGTCGATGAGGAGCAGCATTTCGGCGTCGGCCACAAGGAGCGGCTGAAGCAGCTGCGGGCCGAGGTGCACGTGCTCACCCTCACCGCCACGCCCATCCCGCGCACGCTCCAGCTCGCCATGACCGGGGTGCGCGAACTGTCCATCATCGCCACGCCGCCGGTGGACCGGCTGGCGGTGCGCACCTTCGTGACCCCGTTCGACCCGCTCATCGTGCGCGAAGCGCTGCTGCGGGAGCGCTATCGCGGTGGCCAGAGTTTCTATGTGGTGCCACGCATCGAGAACCTGGCGGAGGTTCAGGAGTTCCTGGCGGCGACGGTGCCGGAAGTGAAGGTGGCAGTGGCGCACGGCCAGATGGGCGCCGGGGCGCTGGAAGACATCATGACCGCCTTCTACGACGGCCAGTACGATGTGCTTTTGTCCACCACCATCGTCGAGTCGGGCCTCGACGTGCCCAATGCCAACACCCTCATCGTGCACCGGGCGGACATGTTCGGCCTTGCCCAGCTCTACCAGCTGCGCGGCCGGGTCGGCCGGGCCAAGGCCCGGGCCTATGCCATCTTCACCCTGCCGGCGGCCCGGGCGGTGACGGCGCAGGCGGAACGCCGGCTGAAGGTGCTGCAATCGCTGGAAACGCTGGGCGCCGGCTTCCAGCTCGCCAGCCATGACCTCGACATCCGCGGCGCCGGGAACCTCCTGGGCGACGAACAGTCGGGCCACATCAAGGAGGTGGGCTACGAGCTGTACCAGGAGATGCTCCAGGAGGCGATCGCCCACATCAAGGCCGGCATCACCGACTATGTGGACGACAAGTGGTCGCCCAACATCACCATCGGCACGCCGGTGCTGATCCCCGAGGACTATGTGGCCGACCTCCATGTCCGCCTCGCGCTCTATCGCCGGCTGGCGGACCTGCAGGAGGACCAGGAGATTGACGGCTTCAGCGCCGAGCTCACCGACCGCTTCGGCCCGGCGCCGCAGGAGGTGGGGCATCTGATCCAACTGGCCAAGATCAAGGCCCTGGCCCGCGCCGCCAATGTGGAGAAGGTGGATGCCGGTCCCAAGGGAGTGGTGCTCGGTTTCCGGGGCAACGAGTTCGCGGACCCCTCGGGGCTGGTGAAGCTCATTGCCCAGGAGGGGTCTCAGGCCAAGGTGCGCCCCGACTTCAAGGTGGTGTTCCTGCGCGAATGGCCGGCGGCCGATGCCCGGCTGAAGGGCACGTTGGCGATTTTGAAGAAGCTGGCGGCCCTGGCGCAGAAGAAGGGGCTTTGAAGGCCGGCGCCAGGGGCGCGCCCCTGGCGCCTTCCACCAAGGGGCATCCGCCAAGGGGGCATCGCGGCGGCACCGGCCGGTCGATGGGCTCCGGTGTCGGAACCCGGCCCAGGAAGCCCGGCCCAGGAAGCCCGGCCCAGGCCCGGCGGGCGCGGTGAGGCCGGGGCACAACCGAGCGGCCGCTGCTTGCGCGCCGCCTGCCGTTTCCCCCGCTCATCGCACGGCCGTCCAACGCCGGACGGCGCGAGCCCGGCTGAGGAGCGTTCCAGATCGACCTCTCCGGACCCGCGGCCATGCCGGCTGCGCGCGACGCAGCCGGCATGCGCGATCCGTTCCCTCGGTGGCGCCGGACGGGAGCCCGGCGCTCGATGCCTCCTGAAGAACCAAGCCTCCAGAAGGCTCAAGCCTCCGGCGAAGCCCTGGCCCCGAGGCTGCCGCCGGGCTTATTTCTTGCCGTCGATGCCCAGGATGCCGCCGACCGTGCCGCCGACCGCGCCCACGGCGCCGCCGACCACGGCGCCCACCGGGCCGGCCGCCTTCTCGCCGGCCTTCACGCCCTCGGTGGCGCCCTCGCCGGCGCCCTTGGCCCCACCGACCACGCCGCCCGCGACGCCGCCACCGACCGCGCCCACAGTGCCGCCCACGGCGCCACCCACCGGCCCCGCAGCCTTGTCGCCCGCCGCCGCGCCCTTGTCCGCGCCCTGCTGGGCGCCCTGCACCACGCCCTGCGCGGAGGCTCCGGTGGATGCCAGCGCCAGAGCGAGGAGGGCTGCTCCCGCCGCAATGCTCGTCTTCATGGCTGATCCTTCCTGTTCGTCGTTTCGGACGCCGCCAAGGGGCCGATGCGCGTCACGCCGGCCGAACGGGCGCTCCGGGGCGGGTCATTGGTCCACCGCCCGACGATATACATAGCCCCGCTTGCCGTTGGCCGCCACCTCACACCAGAACTTGCATGAATAGACCGTCACCTTGGTGCCGGCCTCCAGGGTCGCCAGCACCGCCGCGCCCTTCTGTGGCGCGCTGCGCAGGTTGATGGCGGTGTTGATGCGCCCGTTTTCTCCCGTGGGCGCGGCGGTGCCGTCGGCGGCCTCGGTCGCCGGCTTGGCCGCGGTGGCTACCTCGGGGGTGGGGTCGTCGGTGGCATCGGCGTCGGCTTTGTCGGCGGACATGGGCTCAAGAAAGGCAGGCCGCGCGAAGTCTTCGGCGGTGGGCCCGGCCGGTACCGGTGCCGCCGGCGCGGATGCCGGGGCCGGCTCGGGGGCTGGAGCGGGCGGTTCCGGTTCTCCGGCGGCGTCGGCGGGAGCAACGGCGGCGGTGGTGGGGACAAGGCCGGCGGGGGCGACGGAGGCTCCGGGAGCGGCGGCGTCGCGGCCGGCCTCCTCCGTACGTCCAAAGCCGAGGCTGTGCAGCGTGTAGAAGCCACCCAGGACGACCACCGCCACCGCGCAGGAGATGGCCAGCGCCCGGAGCGCTACGGCGCGGTCGACACGGGCGTTTCCCCGGCGGGGCGTAGCGACAGGGCCGCCGCCGATGCGGGGGCGAACGCCCTGCGCGAACGGGCCGCGCGGCGGCTCGGCCGGGGGCTGCGGGGAGGCCGGGCGCGGTTCGATGTCGAGGTTTTCTGGCGCACGCTGGAGGTTGGCCATCATTTCCCTCCCCGACAGTCTGCCTGCGAAAATCCGCCGATCACTGAACGCCACGCCCCGGGCCCCTGCGGGCGGCGTCCGGACACTGGCCAGCGAATGCGGCCGATCTGTGCCGGGGAGCGGTGCCATAGTAGGCGCGTCACGGGTGCCGTCAACGGCCCGGCACCCGCCACCAGGTTTCGGGCAAAGTGCCATAAAGGGAAGCGCGCCCGGGCCGCGCGATCCGGGTCCAGCGCGCGAGCCATTGGCCCGGGGTGTGGAACAGCGGCACGGCATAAGCGCCGGACATCAGGGTTCGGTCCAGGGCCCGGGCGGCGGACACGTAGGCGTCCTCGTCGCTGGCGTCGATCAGGGCAGCGATGGCGGCATCCACGGCGGGATTGCGTGCGCCCATGTAGTTGCGCGTGCCCGGCGTATCGGCGGCGGCGGAGCCGAAATAAAAGGCCTGCTCGTTTCCCGGCGACAGGGACTGGCCCCAGATGAAGGGCACCATGTCGAACTCATAGGCATTGCGACGGGCATCGAACTGCACCGCGTCCACGAACCGCACCCGCGCCACGATGCCGGCGCGCTTCAACTGGGCGGCGTAGGCCAGGGCCAGCCGCTCCTGGTCGCGGGTCGCCACCATGATCTCGAAGTCGAAGGACGCACCCTCGCCATTCACCAGGCTGCCCTGGCGCAGCTGCCATCCGGCGGCGCCCAGCAGCGCCAGGGCCGCGCGCAGGCGCTCGCGGTCGCGCCCCGTGCCGTCGGAGACTGGCGGGCGATAGGTGCCGGCCAGCACGTCCGGCGTCACGGCATCGGGGAACGGCGCCAGCAGGGCGCGTTCGCGCGCGTCCGCCGGCTGCCCCAGGGCGGACAGCTCCGAGCCTTGGAAAAAGCTCGCTGTGCGTTGGTAGAGGCCATGATAAAAACTGCGATCCAGCCATTCGAAATCGAACAGCTCGATCAGCGCGCGCCGCACCCGGATGTCGGCGAACAATGTCCGCCGGGTGTTGAAGACCAAAGCGGAATAGGGTTTCGGAACACCGGTTGGGATGACCTCCTTCACCACGTCGCCGGCGCGGGCGGCGGGGAAGTCGTAGCCGGTTTCCCAGCGCGAGGGATCGCTCTCGAAGCGGGCGTCGATCAGGCCCTTCTTGAAGGCCTCGAATTCCGTGTTGCCGTCGCGGAAATAGACGAAATGCAGGGTGTCGAAATTGTGGAGGCCGCGGTTCACCGGCAGGTCGCGCCCCCAATAGTCGGGGTTGCGCGCCAGCGTGACGGACGCGCCCGCGTCCACCGCGCCGACGGTGTAGGGGCCGGAGCCGATCGGCGGGGTGAGGCTGGTCTCCTCGAACCGCGCGGGATCGGTGCTGGCGCGCGACAGCACCGGCATCAGGCCCATGATGAGCGGCAGCTCGCGATCCGGGGCGGTGAAGGTGAAACGCACGGTGCGGGGGTCGCGCGCCTCTGCTTTTGCCACCTTGCCGTAATAGAGCCGGTGGTTCGGCCGGCCCATCTCGCGCAGCAGGGTGAACGAGAACAGCACGTCGTCCGCTGTCACCGGCGCGCCGTTGGAAAAACGGGCGCGCGGATCGAGGGTGAATTCCACGAAGGTCCGCGCCGGGTCGGTGGCCACCGACTGCGCCAGCAGCGGATAAAGGGTGAAGGGCTCGTCGAACGAGCGGGCCATCAGCGGCTCGACCACGTAATTCCGTACCACCGCCGGTGCCGACCCCTTGACGATGAAGGGGTTGAGGCTGTCGAAGGTTCCCACCAGGGAGAGCGTGAGGCGGCCCCCCTTCGGCGCATCGGGATTGGCGTAGGGCAGGGCGGAGAAGTTCGCCGGCAGGTCCGGTGCGCCGCGCATGGCGATGGCCGGTGCTCCCTTTTCCTCAGTCTCGCCGGCGGTGGCGGCCACGGGCGAGACGGTGGCGAGCCACGCCGCGGCCGCCAGCCCTGCCAAAGCCCGCGCCGCAGCGAGAGGCAACGCATCCCTCTTTCGTGTCGATCTGCGCGGCATGAGTGCTTCCGATGCCCCCGTCGCTTGCCCCAGTCCCGATGAATGCGACTTGTTCACTCGGACTTCGGTCGTGTATTGGCCTTATTCGTCGGCAAGGTAGCACGCAAAGTCGAACCCAGCAGGCACAGTTCGCGGCCCGCCACCATCTTGCCTCAATTGGCCCAGAGACAGCGCGGGTCATGAAGCAGGTGCGGGCCAGCCGTCGTGCGCGAAGGTGAGCGACCGGCAGGCACCACAGGAAAGGCCACAATGACGAAGACCGATTCCATTGCGCGGCTCGCGGCGGGCGTCGCCGCAACTTTGTTCACTGTGGCGCTGGCCGGCCCGGCTTTCTCCCAGGCGCAGCCCGCCAAGCCCGCCGCCCAGGCGCAGCCGGCGAAGCCCGCCGGCGGGGCCCAGGGCGGCGCTCCCGCCGGCGCGCCGGCCGAGGCCGACGTGAAGTTCTCCGCCTCGCCCTGGCAGAAGATCTGCCAGGAGAATCCCGAGAACAAGAAGCAGGTGTGCGTGCTCACCCAGATCCTCGGGGTGGAGAGCCAGGCCATCGCCAAGCTCGACATCATCGAGATGAAGGACGAGCCGAAGAAGCGCCTCAACGTCTCGGTGCCGCTCGGCATGCGCCTGCAGCCCGGCCTGCGCCTGACGCTCGACAAGGAGCCCGTCTCCATTCCGTTCGTCATCTGCAATCCCATCCAGGGCGGCGGCGCCACCTGCATCGGCGACGTGGAGGTGGATGCCGGCTTCATCGCCAAGCTGAAGAAGGCCAATGCGGTCTATCTGCAGATGGTGAACGGCGTCGGCCGCACCTTGAGCCTGCCGGTGTCGAACGCCGATTTCGGCAAGGCCTACGACAGCCCCGGCGTCGATGCCAAGGTGGCCATCGAGCAGGAAAAGAAGCGCATGGAAGAGGCCCGCGCCAAGCAGCAGGCCCAGGATGAGCAGAACAAGGCGGCGCTGCTGAAGAAGGGGCAGGAGCTGGAGAAGGCCAACGCCCAGGGCGCCAAGTGAGGCTGTGAGCGCCAAGTGAGGCTGACGCTCGCCCGCCGATGACGCCTTCCGTGCCCTGGGGGCTGAGCCCTCGGGGTGCAGGGCGTGTGAGATCAAAACGGCGCGCGCCACGTCCGGCGCGTGCCGTTTGCGTGTTCAGCGTCCGGAGAACCCGCCGCCACGGCACGCGCGGGCAGGGGCTTGCGCCCTGACGAGCCCGGCCGATCGCGGGGGACCTATGTGGCACAGGCGTATTGGGGCGCTGCTTGCCCCGATTCCCGATGTGGCGGCGGCCGCATGGGCCTGTAGCCGGCGCCACATCGCCATGGGATGGCATGGGTTTGGTCTTGTGGAGTGCCCGTCAGCGGCGCCTCTCCCGGCGGTGGCGAATCAGACCTCGCCCTGCGGGTCTTGCGCGTCGTATCGTACCAGAGCGGGGGAGAGCCTCACTCTTGGGGCACGCTGCACGCGGCGGGCGCGAACCGGCGCGGCCGGCTTGCCTCCTGCCGTGCGTGGGAATCAGTTCAGGCTGCCCGGCCGCACCCGCCAACCGCCTGCGCCGTCGTCCAGCAGGGCCTCGTTGACCTTGGGGTGCCGAACCGGCTCCTCCGACGTGTCGGCCTCCAGATTCTGCTCGGAGACATAGGCCACGTACTCGCTGTCCGCATTCTCCGCGAACAGGTGATAGAAGGGCTGGTCCTTGTCGGGGCGGATGTCCTCGGGGATCGACAGCCACCATTCCTCGGTATTGTCGAACACCGGGTCCACGTCGAACACCACGCCGCGGAACGGGAAGTGCTTGTGCCGCACCACCTCGCCGATCCGGAACTTCGCCAACCGCATCTGCGGAGCCTCGACCGTCGCCGCGACCACCGCGGGAGGGGCCATGGCCCCAACCCCTTCCACAGCGCCAACGGCGGAGGGAGAGCTCGTCTTCTGTTGTGCGCCCATCGTCCGCCTCCTTGTCCTTAGCCGGATTATGTCACAGGCCGTAGGCCTTGCCCATTTCCGGATCCTTGGCCGCGACGATCCGGGCCAGGTCCACGATCACCTTCGCCTGTTTCCAGGTGGCATCGTCCTGCATCTTGCCGTCGATCATCACCGCCCCGGAGCCGTCGGGCATGGCCTCGACGATCTTGAGGGCGAACGCCACCTCGCCGGGGTCGGGCGAGAACACCCGCTTGGCGATGTCGATCTGGGTGGGGTGCAGCGACCAGGCGCCGACGCAGCCCTGCAGGAAGGCATTGCGGAACTGGCTCTCGCAGGCGGCGAGATCGGAGAAATCCCCGAACGGGCCATAGAAGGGCTTGATGCCGTTGGCGGCGCAGGCGTCCACCATCTTGCCGACGGTGTAGTGCCACAGGTCCTGCTGGTAGCCGGCGCGGGGAGCGTCGCCATTGGCGTCGGCCAGCACCTTGTAGTCGGGATGGCCGCCGCCGACGCGGGTGGTCTTCATGGCGCGCGAGGCGGCCAGGTCGGCCGGGCCCAGGCTCATGCCATGCATGCGCGGGGAGGCGCTGGCGATCTCCTCCACGTTCTTCACGCCCTCGGCCGTCTCCAGGATGGCGTGGATGAGAATCGGCTTGCGGACGCCGTTCTTCGCCTCCAGCTGGGCCAGGAGCTGGTCGAGGTAATGGATGTCCCAGGCGCCTTCCACCTTCGGCAGCATGATGACATCGAGCTTGTTGCCGATGGCGGTGACGATCTCGACGATGTCGTCGAGCACCCAGGGGCTGTTCAGGCAGTTGATGCGGGTCCACAGGCCGGTGGAGCCGAAGTCGGTGGCCTGCGCCATCTCGATGAAGCCCTTGCGGGCGGCTTCCTTGGCATCCGAGGGGATGGCATCCTCAAGGTTGCCCAGCACCACGTCCACTTGGCGGGCGATATCCGGCACCTTGGCGCGCATCTTCTCCAGGTGCGGCGGCACGAAGTGAATCATGCGCTCGAGCCGCACCGGCAGGTCGCGATAGGGCGCGGGCGCGCCGATGGCGAGCGGCTTGAAGAACTGACGCGGAAGCTTCATCGATCCCCCCTGGCTCCGGAGGCGGGGACGACGTCCCCCATGGTCCGGGCCCGTGTTGAGTTGCACTGCATCATAGCTCGCACCGGTCCGCAACGGCCCACATGCCGCGGCCAGCGATATTGCCCACAAGGGAGCGGTGTTATTCGCCTCGGCGTTCGCGTTCAATGGCCCTTGCGCAGGGTGAAGGTGAGGCGGCCGGCATCCACCACGCGTTCTTCCAGCACCGCGCCGGTTTCCTGCGCCACATGGGGGATGTCGATGACCGCCATGGGGTCGGTGCAGGTCACCACCAGCCGGCCACCGGCCGGCAGCGCCGCCAGCGCCTTGCGGGTGCGCAGCGCCGGCAGCGGGCATTTCAGGCCCATCAGGTCCAGCTCCACCGGTTCCGGTTCCGGCGCGGCGCGCCTGAGGCCGATCACCGCGCCTGGTCCTTCAGCCGCGCCAGGCTCTCGGCGCGGCCGAGCACGGTGAGCACGTCGAAAATGGGCGGGGAGGTGGACTTGCCGGTGAGCGCCGCCCGGAGCGGCTGCGCCACCGCGCCCAGCTTCACGCCGGCCTCGACCGCATAGGCGCGCACCACCTCCTCGGTGGCGGCGGCGGTCCAGTCGGCGGCCTCCAGCAACGGCACCAGTTTTCCAAGATGCACACGGCCAGCCTCCGAGAGCAGGGCTTCGGCCTTCTCATCCAGCGGCAGAGGGCGGTCCACGAAGATGAACTCGGCGTTGTCGAGCAACTCCACCACCGTCTTGGCCCGCTCCTTAAGGCCGGGCATGGCGGCGGCGAGTTGCGTGCGGCGCTCCGGCGTCATGCGGGCGAGACGATGGGCGGCGTCCGGCAGGTGCGGCACCAGCGCGTCGATGGCCGCCAGCAGCTCGGCGTCGGAGGCGGCGCGCATATATTGGCCGTTCAGGCTCTCCAGCTTCTGGAAGTCGAACCGGGCGGCGGAGCGGCCCACCTTGTCGAGGTCGAAATAGTTGACCATTTCCTGCGTGGAGAACACCTCCTGGTCGCCGTGGCTCCAGCCCAGGCGCACCAGATAGTTGCGCAGGGCCGCCGGCAGATAGCCCATGTCGCGATAGGCATCGACGCCCAGGGCGCCGTGGCGCTTGGAGAGCTTGGCGCCGTCGGGGCCGTGGATGAGGGGGATGTGCGCCATGCGCGGCACCTCCCAGCCCAGCGCGCGGTAGATCTGGGTCTGGCGGGCGGCGTTGGTGAGATGGTCGTCGCCGCGGATGATGTTGGTGACGCCCATGTCGTGGTCGTCCACCACCACCGCCAGCATGTAGGTGGGGGTGCCATCCGAGCGCAGCAGCACCAGGTCATCCAGGTCCTTGTTCGGGAAGGTGACCGGGCCCTGAACCATGTCGTCGATCACCGTCTCACCCTCGCGCGGGGCCTTGAGGCGGATCACGGGGCTGCGGTCCTTGGGCGCCTCGGAGGGGTCGCGGTCCCGCCAGCGGCCATCGTAGCGCGGCGGGCGGCCCTCCTTGCGGGCGAGTTCGCGCATCTCCTCCAACTCCTCGGGGGAGGCATAGCAGCGATACGCATTGCCCTTCGCCAACATCTCCTCCACCGCCGCGCGGTGCCGCTCGGCGCGGGCGAACTGGTAGATAGGGTCGCCGTCCCAGGTGATGCCGAGCCAGGAGAGGCCCTCCAGGATGGCGTCGATGGCCTCCTTGGTGGAGCGCTGGCGATCGGTGTCCTCGATGCGCAGCAGCATCCTGCCGCCCTTGGCCCTGGCGTAGAGCCAGTTGAACAGCGCCGTGCGGGCGCCCCCGATGTGCAGGAAGCCGGTGGGCGAGGGAGCGAAGCGGGTGACGATCTCGGACATGGAGAACTCGAAGGGCCGGGCGCGCTCCATGGGCGGAGGGCGCGGGAACAGGCGAGGCGCACCGCCGGCACCGCGGAAAGTCTGCCGTGGCGCGCGCGAGGCGCCCGTGTAGCATAGGCGCACCGCACAAGAAATACGGGCGCGACGGGGCGGGATGCCGATGGAGCCGGGGCGGGGCAGGGGCGAGGGGAGTGGCGGAGGCCGCCCGCCCGCGCGGGCCGTCGCGGTCGTCGCGGGGGCGCGTCCGGCGGTGGCGCGGTTCGATCCCCTGTGGCGCGCCCTGGCGGCCCGGATCGGCGCGGACCTCCTGGCCGAGAGCGCGTCCGGGCGGCTGGCGCTGTGGTTGCCCGTGGCCTTCGCCGCCGGAATTCTCGCCTATTTCGGCGCCCGCCATGAGCCGTCTTTGGCGGCGGCGCTCGGCCTCACGGCGGCGCTGGCGGCGGCCTCCGTGGCGGCGCGGCGGCGGGCGGTGCTGGCCGGCGTCCTGGCCGGCCTTTGCGCGTTTGCGGCGGGGTTCTCCGCCGGCTGCGTGCGCACCGCGTGGGTGATGCATGAGGCGGTCGCGGCGCCGCCAGCGTTTCCGGTGAAGCTCTCCGGCCATGTGGAGCGGCTGGAGCGGCGCGCGACGAGCGATCGCATCCTGCTGCGGCTCGATCCGGGGCCGGTGTCCGGCCTTGAGGGGCAGCCGCGCCTGGTGCGGCTTTCCCTCAAGCGGGGCACTGCGCCGCCGGTGGGCGCGCATCTGACCCAGACGGCGCGCCTTCTGCCGCCGCTCGGTCCGGCGATGCCGGGCTCCCACGACTTCGGGCGGGCGCCGTGGTTCCAGGGCATCGACGCGGTCGGATTCGGGCTCGGCCGCCCACGGCTCTCGCCGGCCGCCGGCCCGCCTCCCCTCTCGGTGCGGGTGGCGATGGCGGTGGACGCGGCGCGCGCGGGGCTTGCCGGCCGCATCCGCGCCGTGCTGCAGGGCACGCCTGCGGCGATCGCCGTCGCCCTGGTGGCCGGTGACCGCTCCGCCATCGCCCCGGCGGTGGAGGAGGGCATGCGGGTGTCGGGACTGACGCATGTGCTGTCCATCTCCGGCCTGCACATGGCGCTGGTGGCCGGCACCCTGTTCGCCCTGGCGCGCGGGGGGCTGGCCCTGGTACCGACGCTGGCCCTTCGCTGGCCGATCAAGGCCCTGGCGGCGCTGCTGGCGCTGGCCGGGAGCGCCGGCTACCTCGTCTTGTCCGGCAATGACGTGCCGGCGCAGCGCTCGTTCGTGATGACGGGGCTGGTGCTGGTCGGCGTTCTCGCGGGGCGGCGCGCCCTCACCTTGCGTACCGTGGCGGTGGCGGCGGTCGTGGTGCTGGGCCTCACCCCCGAGGCGGCGCTCGATCCCGGTCCACAGATGTCGTTCGCGGCCACCCTGGCCCTGGTGGCGGCCTACGAGCGGCTGCGTCCGTTGCAGGCGATGCCCCGGCCGGACGGGGTGGCCGCCCGCCTGGCGCTGATGCCGCTGGTGTTCGTCGTCGGCAGCGTGCTGACGGCGCTGGTGGCCGGCACGGCCAGCGGTCCCTATGGCGCCTTTCACTTTCAGCGCATCGCGCCCTACGGCGTCCTGGCCAATCTGGCGGCGATGCCCGCCGTCACTTTTCTGGTGATGCCGTTTGGGCTCATCGGCGTGCTGCTGATGCCGTTCGGATGGGACGCCTTGGCCTGGCCGGTGATGGGGCTGGGCATCGAAATCATGCTGGCGGTGTCCGACCAGGTCGCGGCCCTGCCGGGGGCCGATGCCCGGCTCGACACCGTGAACGCCGCCGCCCTGCTCTGGTTCACGGTGGCGCTTCTGGTCCTTTGCCTGCTGCGCGGCGTGCCGAGCCTGCTGGCGCTGCCGGCGCTGCTGGCGGCGATCCTGGTCTCCGGCGCGCCGCCGCGCCCCGCCGTGCTGGTGGCGCCGAATGCCGCCACGGTGGCGGTGCGCGGCGCCGACGGGCGGTTGTCCGTCGTGGGAGCGCGCGGCCAGCGGGTGCTGGTCGAGCAGTGGCTGACGCGTGAGGGCGACCGCCGCGCGGCGGGCGGGGACGACATGGCGCGGGGCTTCGTTTGCGATCGGCTGGGCTGCGTCGCCCCGCTTCCGGGCGGCGGCGCCCTCGCCGTTTCGTACCGGGCCGAGGGGTTGGCGGCGGACTGCCTGAATGCCCGCATCGTCGTCACCCGCGAGGTGCCCCCCCGGGGGTGCCCGGCGCGGGTCGTAACCCCGGCGGAACTGCAACGCTCGGGAACCTTGGCGTTCTTCCTGATCGACGGCGCCTTGCAGGCCCGTCCGGCGAGGGACCCGGGGATCGACCGGCCCTGGATGCCGCCACTTCCCTCGCCGCCCGAGGAGCCGGCCATGGCCACCGATTCCGCGCCGCCCGAGACCGACGACGCCACCGCGGAGTAACCAAGGCCGCGCCCTTTCCGGCGGACCACGGTTCCGTCGGGAGCGGGCAGGGCTGCCGCGCCGTGCATCGAGAGGGGCACATCCATAACCGCGCCGGCCGACCGCCGGCTGGTGTCCGCGTCTTTTTCATTCCGGCGGGTCGAACCGGTGTCCGCCACCTGGCGCATTTGCCTGGGTGCGCCGATCTCCCGGGTGCTTCGATGCCGCCACCTGCCGCCCCTCAAAGGTGCATCGGGCTCCGTCTGAGCCGGCCGCGATGCTTCCGGTGCGCTTGCGTTCAGGCCGGCGCTGGCCCCCGGGCGTTCAGTAGCGCCGCATGAGACCGATCAGCCGGCCCTGGATGCGCACGCGATCCGGACCGAAGATGCGCGTCTCATAGGCCGGATTCGCCGCTTCCAGGGCTATGGACGCGCCCTTCTTGCGCAGGCGCTTCAAGGTGGCCTCCTCGTCATCCACAAGGGCCACCACGATGTCGCCGGTCTCGGCGCTGTCGCACTTGCGAATCAACACCGTGTCGCCATCCAGGATGCCGGCCTCGATCATGCTGTCGCCGCGCACCTCCAGCGCGAAATGCTCGCCTGAGCCGAGCATTTCCGGTGGGATATTCAAGGTCGCGTTGCGGGTCTGGATGGCGGAAATGGGCGTGCCGGCGGCAATTCGCCCCATCACCGGCACCGCGACGCTCTGCCCGCTGTCTTCCTCGTCCTCGGCCACGGGCCGCACCTTGCCGAGGCTCCCCTCGATCACCGAGGGGGAAAAGCCGCGCGTGGTACCGCGCGGCGTCGCGAGGCCGGGAGCCACGCTGTCCGGCAGGCGCACCACCTCCAGCGCCCGCGCCCGGTTCGGCAGGCGGCGGATGAACCCGCGCTCCTCCAGGGCGGTGATCAGTCGATGGATGCCCGATTTGGAGCGCAGGTCGAGCGCCTCCTTCATCTCGTCGAACGAGGGTGGAACGCCGGTTTCCTTCAGCCGTTCATGGATGAAGCGAAGCAGGTCGTATTGCTTGCGCGTCAGCATCTCACCCCCCGTTGCGCAGCCACCGTGCACTGGTTCAACCGTACCGTCCTGCAGGGAGGATGGAGGGTGTGCGGTGGCGTTGCGAAAAGAAACAAATCAAGAACAGGTTGTATCTGTTCCTTTTGTGTTCCGCAAGGGTGAAGATCGGCTTAACCTTGCTCCAAAAAGGCCGAAGCCGGCCTTTGTGCTAATCGTGAAAGGGGATGATCTCGCACGGGTCGCCGGGCGCGGCGGCGGGGGCGAAGGGGGGGCGCACCAGCAGGCAGTCCGCGGCGGCGAGCACGCTTAGCATGGCGCTGTCCTGAGACGGGAAGGGCGTCACCCGGACCGACCCGTCGGGGGCCTGTTCCGCGCGCGCGCGCATGAAGTCGCGGCGCTGGTCGTTGGCGGGCACCGCCACCGCCAGCCGCGCCGGCGCGGTGCGCAGGCCCGCCGCTGCGTCACCCTGAAGCGCGCGCACCAGGGGGTCCAGGAAGACCAGCGCGCACACGTGCGAGGACACGGGATTGCCGGGCAGGCCCAGGCATCGCACCGCGCCGCGGCTGCCATACATCAGCGGCTTGCCGGGACGCAGCGCGATCTTGTGCACGTAGAGATCGACGCCCTCGGCCCGCAGCGCCGGGGCCATCAGGTCGTGGTCGCCCACCGAGGCCCCGCCGGAAGTCACCACCAGATCGAAGGCGCCGCTCAGCGCCCGCGCCACGATGGCGCGGATGTCTGCGAGATCGTCGCCCACGAGACCAAGATCGGTCACCTCCGCGCCGGCGCGCGTCGCCAGCGCGGCAAGGCCGAAGGCGTTGGAGACGACGATCTCCCCAGGCGCGCCGGAGCCGCGCCCGGGCAGCACCAGTTCATCGCCCGTCTGGATGAGGGCGACGCGCGGGCGACGCGCCACAGGCAGGAGGGCATGATCCATGGCCGCTGCCAGCATGATGTCGCGGCTGGTCAGCCGGCGTCCGGCGTAAAGGCCCGGCGTGCTTGCGAGAAAATCGCAGCCGAGTTTGCGCACATTGCGCAGGGCCGCCGTGGGCGCCGTGGTGGTCAGCCGCTCGCCGTCCCGGGTGGTATTTTCCTGGATCACGACGGTGTCTGCCCCCTCGGGCACCACCGCGCCGGTGAAGATGCGCACCGCCTCGCCCTTCCCCACCGTCCCGCCGAACGGGCGGCCGGCGGCAGATTCGCCGATGACGGTAAGGCGCGCAGGGGTGTCGGCGATGTCGGCGCCGCGCACCGCGTAGCCGTCCATGGCCGACATGTCGGCGGGGGGCTGGGACCGCCGGGCGATGAGATCGGCCGCGAGCACCCGGCCGGCCGCGGCCTCCACCGGAACCTCTTCCACGCCGAGCAGGGTCGCCGACTGGGTTACACGGCTCTGGGCTTCCTCAACGGTCATCAGCGCCATGGCGCGGTTCCTTCTTATTGCTGTCTGGCCGGCGCGTTGGCTCAGTCCTCCGCCCGCCACGCGCCGCTGCGCCCGCCGGATTTCTCGATGAGGCGAATGCCCTCGATCCGCATGCCGCGATCCACCGCCTTGGCCATGTCGTAGAGGGTAAGGCAGGCCACCGAGACGGCGGTGAGCGCTTCCATCTCCACGCCGGTCTGGCCGGAGGTCTTCACCCGCGCCGTCACCACCAGGCCCGGCAGGTCGGGGGCGGCATCGATCTCCACCTCGACTTTCGACAGCATCAGCGGGTGGCAGAGGGGAATCAGCTCATGAGCGCGCTTTGACGCCATGATGCCGGCGATGCGCGCGACGCCCAGGACATCGCCCTTCCTGGCGTTGCCGGAGAGCACCATCTGGAGGGTGGCGGGCGCCATGGCGATGCGGCCCTCGGCCACCGCCTCGCGGGCGGTTACCGCCTTTGACGAGACGTCCACCATGCGCGCGGCGCCCTGGTCGTCGAGATGGGTCAGGCTCGCCATGGCAGGGACTACGCCTTCGGAATCGATGCGGACCGCCGCAAGATGGCGTCCGGGGGCGAAGCTGTCCACCACCGTCGGGTCGCAGCCAGGGGGCGCGCCCGCGCCCCCCGTTGTCGATCCGGGAAGAGCTTGGGGCTCAGCGCAGGCGGGTCCAGCTCTGGGTCTTGCAGAGCGGCGCGAGGATGCAGCCCTTCAGCTTCAGGGTATCGTTGCCGTCCAGCGTGAGGGTGCCCGAGTAGGTCTTGCCGTCCTCGGCGTTGTAGATGGTGCCGCCGGTCCATTCCTGAGGGCCGCCGGCGAAGCCGGTGAGGATGGTCAGTCCCTTGAGCGGGCGGCCGCGCTGGGCGGCATTCTGGTTGTTGACATCCTTCAGCGCCGGATCGGCCGCCAACCCTTCGGACGAGACGAGACGTCCGCACAAGGCCGCGCCGCACCGGGAGATCTCCACCTGGCCGCCGCGCGTCGGCGTCTGCCACAGGCCGGTGGGATCGGCCGCCGAGGCTGGGCTCGACACCAGGCCGGCAAGACCCAGACAGGCGGCGACAAAGGCCCATTTCATCACGATCCTCCCATATGGCCCGGCCTCTTCGCGGGCCGGGTCTATCCATTAAGGCGGAAAGTGACGTATAGGGCAAGCCTACGACGCAAGGAGTGATGATGTTGCGCTTGCGACATCCTCCTGGCGCATCAGGCTCTCGCCCACCAGGATGCTGCGGATGCCCGCCTGCGCCAGCCGCCCCACCTCCTGCGCGGTGAAGATGCCGCTCTCGCCGATCACCAGCCGGTCCGCCGGCACCCGCGGTGCCAGCCGCTCGCAGGTGCTAAGGGAGGTCTCGAAGGTGCGCAGGTCGCGGTTGTTGATGCCGATGAGGCGGCTCGGCAGCGCCAGGGCGCGGTCCAGCTCGGCGTCATCGTGAACCTCGAATATGGCATCCATGCCATGGGCGTCGGCCGCCGCCGCGAGGTCCCCGGCGAGGGCATCGTCGACGCCGGCCATGATGATGAGGATGCAGTCGGCCCCCCAGGCGCGGGCTTCCGCCACCTGGTAGGTGTCGTACATGAAGTCCTTGCGCAGCACCGGCAGGCTCACCGCCGCCCGCGCCGCCTTCAGGTAGTCCGGCGCGCCCTGGAAGGAGGGCGTGTCGGTGAGGATGGAGAGGCAGGTGGCTCCGCCCCGCTGATAGGCGCGGGCGAGCGCCGGGGGGTCAAAGTCCGGCCGGATCAGGCCCTTGGACGGGCTCGCCTTCTTGATCTCGGCGATCAGCGCGGTCTGGCCGTCGGCGATGGCACGGGCCAGCGCGGCGGCGAACGGGCGCACGCGCGGCGCGGCCCTGGCGGCGGCCTCGATCTCCGCCAGCGGATGGGCCCGCTTGGCGGCCGCGATTTCCTCGCGCTTATAGGCCTCGATGCGAGTGAGGATGTTGCTCATCAGGCTGCCTCCGCCAGCGCCGCCGAAACCGTCACCAGATGCGCCAGCCGGCTTCGGGCGGCGCCGCTGTCAAGGCTCGCTGTGGCCAGCTCGACGCCCTGGCGTAGATCCTTGGCGCGGCCCGCCACCACCAGCGCGGCGGCGGCATTGAACACCGAAACGTCGCGGTAGGCGTTGCGCGCGCCGTCGAGCACGGCGGTGAGCGCGGCGGCATTCTCCTTCGCGTCGCCCCCCTTCAGGGCTTCCGCCGGGGCGCGGGCGAGACCCACATCCTCCGGCGTCACCTGGAAGGTGTGGATGCGGCCGTCCTCCAGCACCGCGATGTCGGTGGCACCGGAAATGGTGATCTCGTCGAGCCCGTCGGAGCCGTGCACCACGAACGCCCGCTCGGAGCCGAGCGCCTTCAGTACCTCGGCCAGCGGCACGATCCAGGACTTGGCGAACACGCCCACCATCTGCCGCGTCACGCCGGCCGGATTGGAGAGCGGGCCGATGAGATTGAAGATGGTGCGGGTGCCCAGTTCCACCCGGGCCGGCCCCACGTGCTTCATGGCCGGATGATGGGCGGGCGCGAACATGAAGCCGATGCCGGTCTCCGCCACGCAGCGGGAGATGCCGGCCGGCGACAGGTCGATGCGGACGCCGAGCGCGGCCAGCACGTCGGCGGCGCCGGACTTGGAGGACAGCGCCCGGTTGCCGTGCTTGGCCACCGGCACTCCGGCCCCGGCGACGATGAAGGAGGCGCAGGTGGAGATGTTGTAGGAGCCGGAGGCATCGCCGCCGGTGCCCACCACGTCCACGGCCCCGGCGGGTGCCACCACCGGTAGCATCTTGGCCCGCATCACCGAGACCGCGCCGGCGATCTCGTCCACGGTCTCCCCCCGCACCCGCAGGCCCATCAGCAGGGCGCCCATCTGCGCGGGGGTGGCCTCGCCCGACATCATCTTGTCGAACGCGATGGCGGCCTCGTCGCGGGACAGGCTGGCGCCGGTGGCGACCTTGCCAAGCAGCGGCTTGAACTCGTCGGTCATCTTTTGTCCTCAGCCTCTGGCCGCGTTGAAGGCGGTCGCAATCTCCAGGAAATTGCGCAGCAGCGCATGGCCGTTCTCGGAGGCGATGCTCTCGGGGTGGAACTGCACGCCGTGGATTGGCCGGGTCTTGTGCGCCAGGCCCATGATGAGGCCGTCGGCGGTGTGGGCGGTCACTTCCAGCGCGTCGGGCAGGGTCTCGCGCCGTACGATCAGGGAGTGGTAGCGGGTCGCCTGGAACGAATGGTTGAGGCCGCGGAACACGCTTCGGCCCTCATGCAGGATTTCGGACAGCTTGCCATGCATGGGGGTCGGCGCGCGCACCACATCGCCGCCGAACACCTGGCCGATGGCCTGGTGGCCCAGGCACACGCCGAAGATGGGCACCTGGGCTCCGGCCTCGGCGATGAGATCGCAGCAGATGCCGGCCTCGGAGGGCGTGCAGGGGCCGGGGGAGAGCACGATCGCATCCGGCTTCTGCGCCAGCACCTCGGCGATGGAGACGGCGTCGTTGCGGTGCACGGTGACGCTGGCGCCGAGCTCGCCCAGGTAATGCACGAGGTTGTAGGTGAAGCTGTCGTAATTATCGATCAGCGTAACGGCGGTCATGGTGGCTCCTGGCGGCTCCTGGCGGCCGTCGCCGTCCCATTGGCGGCGAGCTGCCGGCTCCGGCCCGATGTCGGCTCAAGGTCCGGTGGTTAAAGCGCGCGCCGGCGGGCGCGGTCAAGCGACGGCGAAGATGGATTTCAGCGCGTCGGTCGCCATCGGCGCGGGCCAGCGCAACCGCCCGCCGGCCTGGACAGGGCGGGCCGGTTCGAACGCGCGGAAAATGGCCTCGGCAGCGGCATCGGGTCCATCGGCGGTTTCGCGGTGTCGCTGGGAGAAGTCAAGCACCGGATCAAGCGGGGATAGTACGCCGCCAGGCGGGGCAAGAAAAGCGGCTTGGCCGCCGCCGGGCTCCACCGGCTTGCGCGCGGCCATGGTCGCGCCACAGGAAACATGCGTCCCCTCACATGAAAACAGCCGGGCAAGCCCGGCTGTCCGATCGATCACGGCTCGGGCCGCGCCTCACAGCATGGCGGGCAGCACGCGGTCCGGCGGGCGGTGGCCGTCCATGAAGGTCTTGATGTTCACGATGACCTTCTCGCCCATGTCGATGCGCCCTTCGAGGGTCGCCGAGCCCAGGTGCGGCAGCAGCACCACCTTGCCCTGCCGCGCGAGGCGCACCAGCTTGGGGTTCACCGCCGGCTCCTGCTCGAACACGTCGAGGCCGGCGCCGCCGAGCTCGCCGGCTTCCAGCAGGCGGGTGAGGGCGTTCTCGTCGATGATCTCGCCGCGCGCGGTGTTCACCACATAGGCGTCCGGCTTCAGCAGCTTGAGGCGGCGGGCCGAAAGCAGGTGATAGGTGGCCGGCGTGTGCGGGCAGTTGACCGAGACGATGTCCATGCGGGCCAGCATCTGGTCGAGGCTGTCCCAATAGGTGGCGTCCAGCATCTCTTCCACGCCGGAAGGCAGCCGGTGGCGGTTGTGATAGTGGATCTGCAGGCCGAAGGCCTTGGCGCGGCGCGCCACCGCCTGGCCGATGCGGCCCATGCCGATGATGCCGAGGCGCTTGCCCCAGATGCGCCGGCCGAGCATCCAGGTGGGCGACCAGCCGGACCATTCGTCCTTGTCCGAAATCATCACCTGCGCGCCTTCGGCGAGGCGGCGCGGCACCGCCAGGATCAGCGCCATGGTCATGTCGGCGGTGTCCTCGGTGAGGACGCCGGGGGTATTGGTGACGGTGATGCCCCGGTTGAGCGCGCTCGCGACGTCGATGTGGTCGACGCCGTTCGAGAAGGAGGCGATGAGGCGCAGATTCTCACCCGCCTGCGAGAGCAGGGCGGAATCGATCCGGTCCGTGACGGTGGGCACCAGCACGTCGGCGGTTCGCACCGCCTCGGTGAGGGCCGCCTGATCCATGGGCGTGTCGTCCACGTTCAGGCGGGCGTCGAAAAGCTCGCGCATGCGCGTCTCGACCGATTCGGGCAATTTGCGCGTGACGACGACCAGCGGTTTGCGGCGCACGATGGGCACTTCCCATTCCCCATTTCTTAACCGTTCTCGTTCCGTCTATCAGACAGGCGGGGAAACACAAGGCGTCCCGCGCCGCACACGCTTGACGACATCCGGGCGCGGGCGCACTGCCTCTTCCCCGAAAACCCGAGTGCGAAAGGACCAGCCGATGCTGTCGATGGCGCGAGCCCTTCCCCGAAAAGATCTCATGCGGACCCTGCCGGCGCTGGCCCTGGCCCTGGTGGTGACGCTGGGTTCGGCCGGGACGGCGGGCGCCGCCGAGGACGGCACCTCCGGCCTGCCGGTGCCGCGCTTCGTCTCGCTGAAGGCGGACAAGGTGAACGTGCGCAACGGCCCCAACAAGGACCAGGACGTGGCCTGGGTGTTTTCCCGCGCCGGCCTGCCGGTGGAGGTGACGGCCGAGTTCGAAACCTGGCGCCGCATCCGCGATGCCGATGGCGCCGAGGGCTGGGTCTATCATTCCATGCTGTCGCTGCGGCGCACGGCGCTGGTGGCGCCCTGGCTCAAGAACGAGACGGTCCTGCTGCGGGCGGAGCCGAACGCCGACGCCAAGGTGGTGGCGCGCCTCGAACCGGGTGTGCTCGGCACCGTGAAGAAGTGCGACGGCAAGTTCTGCCGCCTGTCCGGCGAGGGGTTCGACGGCTACGTGCCGCAGGCGCAATTGTTCGGCGTCTACCCGGACGAAAAGATGGACTGACGCGCCGGGCGTCCGTCACACCACCTCCTTCCACCGAGCGCCCGCGGTGGCGCAGGGGCAGCGGTTCGGTCACCATCATTATGGGAGATGCCGCATGGGAGATGCCGCGCGCCCACAGCCCGTCCTCGCCCCCAGCAATCCCCGTGGTCGCCGCACACGATGATCGTGGTGTCCGCGAACAACGCCAGCAGCGGCGCGATCTGGCGGTCCACATACGCGCGGCACAGGCGTTGGCGGTTGCGGCAGGCCTCCGCCCGGTCCACGGTCTGGAACGGGAGGCAGGGGGTGTCCGCCTGATCCCAGGGCGAGCCCGCGCGGCGCCTGAGCGGACCCACTTGGTACCGGTCGAAGACCGGGGCCGATAGCATAATGGAGAACGTGGGTTTCGCCTCCGTTCGGAAACACGAGCGGATTCCACTCCCTGTCCCGGGCGATGGCCTTCTCGATGTAGGCGAACTGCGCGCCCACCCCTTTCCTGCTGACGGACAGGAACTGCTCGAAGCCGTCGATGAGCTTCCTCGACGCTGGGGGATTTGGGTTGAACCAGCCCATGGCGGTCGTCCCCACCGTGGCTTGGCTCGCATTGCGGAAGCCGTGAACGATATCGTTTCCCGAAACCGAGAGGCCGACGCGTCCCCAGTCGGCGACGTCGGCCCGCACCAGCCCGAACAGCCGGGTGAACTTCGGGTTGAGGGCGGCCGTTTCCAGTTCCGCCGCGCCCGGGGTGAAGCCGGCAAACAAGGCCAGATGCGAAGCGTAGGTGAAACGGGCGGGCGCCTGCGCCTTCTACAGGGCGGAAGCCGATTTCATGGCGGGGGCGTCGGCTGCGGCCGGCGTGTCGTGGCGGCAGGAATCGATGGTCACGAAGCGAATGCTATCGGCAGCGACACGCATGGCGGACGCGTCGATCAACGATTGGAGGAGGGCACAGGCGGGCGCGCGCCAGTCACCATCGTCAAGGCTGAAGGGGCCGCAGGTGTCGCCCGGGGGGCGACGCGCCTTGTCGCAGGATGCCGTGGGAGGCCGGCGGGGCCGCCGGCCGTCAACGCCGGTGGCCATCGGCTCACCAGCGCCACGCCTCGATCGCGCAGATAGGGGAGCGCAGATGGGGGCGCGCAGTTCCGCAGCCGGGGAGGGCGGAGACGATGCATCCTCCAACCCTGGCCGGCAGCTCTCAGCGCTTCCATCGGTCACTTCCGCGGCCGCAACCGACGAGTCAGGCAGATCGTCGCGCGCGCCAGTCACGACCTCCGTGCCCGGTGCCGTCCGCCGCTGGGGCCCGCCAAAACTCACCGGAACAACCGGTGAAGCGGCGCCAACGGCGGCCGGCAGCGCCTCAGGTGGCCTTGATCATCGCCAGCGTGCCCCGGTCGAGCCGCTCGATGTCGGCGCCGAGCTGGCTCAGGAGCGCGTCCACCTTGGCGAAGACCTCGGTGGGGTTGTGGCTGCGCAGCACGCTGGTCAAGGCCAGGGACGTTTTCTGATAGGCCTCGCGAGCGGCATTGTATTCGGCGAGGACCTCGGGCTTGGAGGCGGCCGGCGTGCCCTGGATCTCCGCGCTGGCGATCCAGGCGTCTGTCGCCAGGCTGGATCCGCGCCGCCAGGTGGAACTCGCGTCCACCTTCAGGGGATCAGCGACCGCCGCGGCCACCTCGGCGGCGCCGGAGGTCGCGGTCACAAGAGCGGCGTCGGGACTGGCCGGAGCCGACGACAGCGCGCTTAATGGATTGACGGCACTCGTCACCATATGCCCCTCCTGGGAGGCGGGACCCGCGGGGCACGTCATGTGCACGCAGGTTCGTGAATCGGTGCCGACCTCATGTCGGCAGGATTGCTGACGGGCGGGGCCAGACAGAAGCGGTCTGACTTAAAGTCACGCTACCATAGGCAGCAGGGGTTGAACATGGGTAGAGCGGCCGGAACGCCCTGCGCACGCAAGGTTTGTGCGTCGCACCCATGATTTCGGGAGCCCGGCCGGCGCCACTGGCCGGCTTCCCGGGTTACCGTTGGGGGTGAGCATGACGAAGGATGCCGATACCGTTGCCGGCACGGCCCTGGGCCGGGCGCTCGAACGCGCCTTCGGGCTTAAGGCGCATGGCGCCCGGGTGCCTACGGAACTGGCGGCGGGCGTCACCACCTTCCTCACCATGAGCTACATCATCGTGGTGAATCCGCAGATTCTGGCGGCGGCGGGCATCGACCAGGGAGCCGCCTTCGTCGCCACCTGCCTCGCCGCGGCACTCGGCAGCCTCGCCATGGGGCTGATCGCCAACTATCCCATCGCGCTGGCTCCGGGCATGGGCATCAATGCCTATTTCGCCTTCACCGTGGTCGGCGCCATGGGGGTGCCCTGGCCGGTGGCGCTGGGCGCCGTGTTCCTGTCCGGCCTGCTGTTCCTGGCCGTGAGCCTGCTGCGGTTCCGGGTGTGGCTGGTGAATTCCATTCCACTGTCGCTCAAGCTCGGCATCGGCGCCGGAATCGGCCTGTTCCTGGGCCTGCTCGGTCTCCATGGCATGGGCGTGGTGGTGGCCAAGCCGGCCACCCTGGTGGCGCTCGGGCCGCTCGGCGCGGCGTCCACCCTGCTTGCCTGCCTTGGCTTCCTGCTGATGGCGGGGCTGGCGGCGCGCCGGGTGCCGGGGGCCATCCTCATCGGCATCGCGGCGGCGACCCTGGCCGGGGTGCCGCTGGGCCTCGTCAGTTTTGGCGGGGTGGTGGCGCCGCCGCCCTCGCTGCTGCCGACCTTGTTTCAGCTCGATGTCCTCGGGGCGCTGCGGGGCGGGCTCGTCGCCGTGGTGCTCGCCTTCTTCCTGGTCGACCTGCTGGACAACATGGGAACGCTGATCGCCACCCTGCATCGCGCGGGGCTGATGCGGGCCGACGGCTCGGTGCCGCGCCTGCGCCAGGTGCTGCTGGCCGATTCCGGCAGCGCCATCGCCGGCAGCCTGCTCGGCACTTCTCCCACCGTGTCCTATATCGAAAGCGCGTCGGGGATCGCCGCCGGCGGCCGCACCGGCCTCGTCGCCGTTACCGTCGCTGCGCTGTTCCTGCTGTGCCTGCTGTTCTCGCCGTTGGCCCTGGCGGTGCCCGCCTTCGCCACGGCGCCGGCGCTGCTCTATGTCGCCTGCTCCATGCTTGGCGCCCTGCGCGACCTGGCGTGGGACGAGCCGACCGAATCCCTGCCGGCGGCGGTGACGGCGCTGGGCATCGTCTTCACTTTCTCCATCGCCACCGGAATCGGCCTGGGCTTCCTGGCCTATGTGGGGGTGAAGCTGATTGCCGGCCGCTGGCGCGAGATCGGCGGGGCGGTGTGGCTGATCGCGGCGGCCTCGGCGGTGATGCTTGCGCTGGAGTAGCCAGCCGGCACAACGCCTTTCCCGGCGGCGGCGGCCCAGGCCGGCGTCCACCGCATGGGAGGGCGCAAGACCGCCTTCCCTCCCGTCGATTGTTCGTGTAGATGACGCGGCAACTGGCGTGCCCGGTCCTCCGGCCGTGGCGCGAACATGATGGATTCCATGCAAACGGTTCTGATCGTCATTCACCTGTTGGTGGTGCTCGCGCTCATTGGCGTGGTGCTGATCCAGCGCTCCGAAGGGGGCGGGCTCGGCATTGGCGGCGGCGGTGGCGGCGGCGGTGGCTTCTTCACCGCGCGCGGCTCGGCCAACGTGTTGACCCGCGCCACCGCCATCCTCGCGGTGCTGTTCTTCATCACCTCCCTCGCCCTTACCATCCAGGCGGGCTGGGGCCGGTCGCCGCGCTCCATCCTCGCTCCGGCGGGGCAGGGGCAGGGCGGGCCGGCGGTGCCGCAGAGCGGCGGCAGCATTCTCGATCAGATTCGCCCGCAGGGCGGGGCTCCGGCCACGCCCGCTCCGGCGGCGCCCTCGGGCCCGCAGGTTCCGCAGTCCCAGTGAGTGTGTCGCCGCGGTCGGTCCGCGGCGCCGGTCCTTTTCCACAGGCGAGGCGAGGCCGGCTGCGGCTTCGCCCTCGCCGAATCGCGTTTGCACGAGGTCGCGACCATGGCGCGCTATATCTTCATCACCGGCGGCGTCGTGTCTTCCCTGGGCAAGGGCCTCGCCTCCGCCGCCCTCGGCGCGCTGCTGCAGGCGCGCGGATACACGGTTCGCCTGCGCAAGCTCGACCCCTACCTGAACGTCGATCCCGGCACCATGAGCCCCTACCAGCACGGTGAGGTGTTCGTGACCGACGACGGCGCGGAGACCGACCTCGACCTCGGCCATTACGAGCGCTTCACCGGCCATCCGGCGACCCGCCAGGACAACATCACCACGGGCCGCATCTACCAGGACATCCTGACGAAGGAGCGCCGGGGCGACTATCTCGGCGCCACGATCCAGGTGATTCCCCACGTTACCAACGCGATCAAGGACTTCGTGCTCGAGGGCAACGAGGGCTTCGACTTCGTGCTGGTGGAGATCGGCGGCACGGTGGGCGATATCGAGGGCCTGCCCTTCTTCGAGGCCACCCGCCAACTGAAGAACGAGCTGCCGCGCGGCCACGCCATCTTCATTCACCTGACCTTGCTGCCCTACATCCCTTCGGCCGGCGAGGTGAAGACCAAGCCCACCCAGCATTCGGTGAAGGAGCTGCGCTCCATCGGCATCCAGCCGGACATCCTCTTGTGTCGCACCGACCGGGAGATCCCGCGCGAGGAGCGGCGCAAGCTGTCGCTGTTCTGCAACGTGCGGGAAAGCGCGGTGATCGAGGCCCGCGATGTGGACAACATCTATGCCGTGCCGTCCGCCTACCATGCGGAGGGCCTCGACAAGGAGGTGCTGGCGGCGTTCAACATCGAGCCGGCGCCGGCGCCAAACCTGAAGCGATGGACCGACATCGAGAACCGCGTGCGCAACCCCGAGGGCGAGGTCACCATCGCCATCGTCGGCAAGTACACGGGCCTCAAGGACGCCTACAAGTCGCTGATCGAGGCCCTGGCCCATGGCGGCATCGCCCATCGGGTCAAGGTCAATCTCGACTGGATCGAGAGCGAGACCTTCGAGCGCGAGGACCCGACCCCGTTCCTGGAGCATGTGCACGGCATCCTCGTGCCCGGCGGCTTTGGCCAGCGCGGGGCGGAGGGCAAGATTCGCGCGGCGCGCTTCGCCCGCGAGCGGCAGGTGCCCTATCTTGGCATCTGCTTCGGCATGCAGATGGCAGTCATCGAGGCGGCGCGAAACCTGGCCGGCATCGACAAGGCCAATTCCACCGAGTTCGGCCCGACCGTCGAGCCCGTGGTCGGCCTGCTCACGGAATGGCTGAAGGGCAACGAGCTGCTGCGCCGCACCGAGGCCGGAGATCTTGGCGGCACCATGCGGCTCGGCGCCTATGAGGCGTGCCTGGAGCCGGGCAGCCGCGTCGAGTCCATCTATGGTAAGCGCGACATTTTCGAGCGCCACCGCCACCGCTACGAGGTGAACACCGCCTATCGCGAGCGGCTGGAGCAGCACGGCCTCAGATTCTCGGGCATGTCGCCAGATGGGCTGCTGCCGGAAATCGTGGAACACCAGAATCACCCCTGGTTCGTGGGTGTCCAGTTCCACCCGGAGTTGAAGTCGCGGCCGTTCGATCCGCATCCGCTGATCGCGTCCTTCGTCGGCGCGGCCAAGGAGCAGAGCCGCCTCGTGTGAGGCGGTTACCTCCATAACGCCTTGAACAGGCGTCTGTCGCGGCGCGCGCGAGGTGGCGTGCCCCGGCGGAATGGGGCGTTTGGACGCCAACTTTCAGGCGCGCCGCCATATTTCTGTTTCGCAAATCCGGCATTCAGCGGCTAAGCTCCCCCGCGAGCGAGGGAGGCGCACCCCAGCGCGTGTGGTCTTAAGGCGCGTCTCTCCTTCTAAGCCGTCGGGTGGCGGCCGGTGCTGCGCGTGTACGCACACTGCGGATGCGGCGGTCGTTGACCGCCAGTTCGGGCAGGGCGCCCGATGCTCTCTTGCTCGCGTTCCCGATCCGGCCTTCCGCTGCCTCTTCGTCCGGGTCGGACCCTCTCTGGATCCTGTTCAGCATGCACGGGCTCGGCGAACAGGAGCCAACCTCGTGGCACTGCAAATTTGGGCGCAGGACTGAATGACAGCTGTTCTGGATTTGCTCTAGACAAAGGAGATGCCATGCGACGCGGCCTCGATCACGTGGTTCACCTCGTTCGTGACATCGATGCGGCAGGCGAGACCTACGACCTGCTCGGCTTTACCGTCGGCCCCCGCAACGCTCATCCGTGGGGCACCGAGAATCGTATCGTTCAGACCCCCGGATTTTTCATCGAGCTGTTGCAGATCACCGACCCGGCCAAGATTCCCGCCGCCGGGCCGGGGCAGTTCTCCTTCGGCGCGTTCAACGCCGGCTTCCTCGCCACCTGCGGCGAGGGCTTTTCCATGCTGGCGCTGGAAGGCACCAGTGCCGTCGGCGAAAAGGGCGTGTTCGACCTGGCCGGCTTCGGCGGCTATGAGGTGTTCGACTTCGCCCGCAAGGCCCGCCGGCCGGACGGCCAGGAGGTGGAGGTGAGCTTCTCCCTCGCCTACGCCCAGGACCCGGCCTCGCCGGACCTGTCCGTCTTCACCTGCACCCAGCATCGCCCGGAAAATTTCTGGTCCGCCGACCTTCAGCGCCATGCCAACATGGTGTCCGGCGTGAACGGCGTGGTGCTGGTGGCCGATACCCCGGTGGAGCACCAGCGCTTCCTGAACACGCTGACGGATGTGCCGGTGCTGCGCGCGCGCGACGATTGGTATGTCGCTCACACCCCGCGCGGCGAGATCGACGTGATGAGCCGGCCGCTGTTTACCGAACGGTACGGCGTGGCGGCGCCCAAGGGGCCGGGCCTGCGCATCGCGGCGGTGCGGTTCGCCAGCAGCGGCGCGGAGGAGTTGCGGCGCGCGCTGGCGGCGCGGCGCATGGTGGAGGAGTCCATCGCCGGCGTGGTGGTGGTGCCGCCCCGGGCGGCGGCGGGCGCCACCCTGGTGTTCGAGATCGACGCGCCGCGGAACGCATAGTGCTGCACATTTGTGCAGGACCCCATCTGGCCGTTGGCGCCGGATGGGGTAGGAAGGACCCGGGGACGCCCTGTCCCCGCCGGGCGCGGACGACCGCGCCCTCTCCTTTCGCGTGGCGGGGACGACCCCGCCTCCCCAAGGTGTTTCCCCATGGCATGGGTGTATCTGCTGGCGGCCGGCCTCACTGAGATCGGCTGGGCCATCGGCATGAAATATTCCGAAGGTTTCACGCGGCTGTGGCCGAGCGTCTTCACCCTCTCCGGCATTGCTGTCAGCCTGCTGCTGCTGTCGCTGGCCCTGCGCGGCATTCCCATCGGCACCGCTTATGCGGTTTGGGCGGGCATCGGCACCGTGGGTACGGCGGTGGTGGGCATTCTGTTCTTCGCCGAATCGGCCGACATCCTGCGGCTGGTGTGCATCGCCCTGGTGGCGGCGGGCATTGTCGGGCTGAAGCTGGTCACGCCCTGAACGGACGGCGACCGGCGTGGTGGGTTGGCGGGGCGTTGGGCTGGCGGATCCAGGGCGCGTCGAGTGCCTGGATCCGAAAAGGGCGGCAGCATGCGGGTCCGGGACCGCGGACCTCTCTGCGGTTCACGGCCTGCCGCGGCCGCTCAGTTGGGCGCCAGCAGCTCGCGGCGGGCGCGGTCGTAGCGCCACATGGCCCCCGGCATCACCTGGAAACCGCCGATGGCTCGCTCCACCGTGTTCTCGCAGGCGTGGTCGAACTTGCCCTTCAGCGCCGCGTGTCCGGCCTTGGTCAGGCTGATTTCCGCCGCCGCATAGGCACGATAGCTGTGCTCGGCGACGCTGCCGTCGCCGGGCGAGAAGATCAGCGGCCCGCATTCGTTGGTGGGGAAGGGCAGGCCGGCGATCAGCGGCGCGTGGGCGAAGGCGAGGCCATCAAGGCGCAGAAAGAAGGGCAGATCGGCCAGGAACTGGGCTTCGTCCATGGAGTGCACCGCGGCATAGAGATGGGCGACCTTGCGCGGCCCGTCGGCGAGCTGCTCGAGGATGCGCTGTTCCGTCAGTGACAGGCCGCTGCGGGGCGCGGGCAGCTCGGCCAGCAGCCGCCGCAGCGCGGGGGTGAGAAAGGGCAGGGCGTCATGGGGCACTCCAGCGAAGGCGGCCAGGGCCGTTGGCGTCTGCGCCGTGAAGGCGTCCCATGCCTTCCGGGCGGTCTCGATCTGAATGGCGCTGACCGGCGTCCGCCGGTGCTCCAGCGCCTGCACCTCCGCGCCATCCATGACGCCGATATAATGGTCCGCCTGGACCAGGTAGAGGCCCATGCGCTCCGGCTCGTGGGAGAAATAATGCAGGAGCTGGATCAGCTGGAGCTGGTCATAGAGATCGTGCTCGAACCACAGCTCGACCTCGCCATAGGCCGAGTGGACGTCCAGCTGGGCGTCGCGATGGGCGAAATCGGCGCGTACGCTGTCGAGCGGCAGCCCGAGGGCGGAGGACAGGAAGCTCGCCCGGGCGTCGGAGACGTCGTCGAGCACGGCGCCACCCGGCACCGGGCCGTCATGCAGCATGTCCTGCCACGGCAGCAGGTGGCCGGCGATGTGCGCCGCCCGCAACCGCTCCACGGCCGAGTCGCCATTGGTGACGATGAGCTTCGGCATGAACCATCCCTCCCTTGAGCCGTGCCCCTGTGGCCGCGACCTGGCGATGGACGTCACACGCCGGCGCGGGGCCGTTCACCCGCGTCCACGATACGACGCGACGCCCGTGTCCGGTAACCACGCGCCGGCCGGCAAGGTTCCCGTCTGCCAGAAAACATCGATGGGGATGCCGCCCCGCGGATACCAATAGCCGGCGATACGGAAGAAGCGCGGCGCCAGCAGCCCCACCAGGCGCTTGCCGATGGCCACGGTGCAGTCCTCATGGAACGCCCCGTGGTTGCGAAAGCTGGCGAGATAGAGCTTCAGCGACTTGGACTCCACCAGATGCTGGTCGGGCACATAATCGATGACGAGATGGGCAAAGTCGGGTTGGCCGGTGACCGGACACAAGGATGTGAACTCGGGGCAGGTGAAGCGGGCCACGTAGTCCGTGTCGGCGTGGGGGTTCGGCACGCGGTCGAGTACCGCGTCCTCTGGCGAGGTGGGCCATTGGGTCTGGGCGCCCAGCTGTAGCGGACGGTCGGTCATGGGTCGGGCTCCTGGCGGGGGCGGCGCGGCGGGCCGCGCGCCATCGCCGCCTTTTAGAGCAGGACGGCCGGGGCCCCAACCGCCGGCGGCTACCGGAACACGAAGAAGCCCAGCATCGCCGAGCCGGCGATGAGGGGCAGCGGGTTCATGCGCGTCGCCACCAGGGTGGCGAACACCGCCACCGTCAGCACGGCACTTTCCCAGCCGGTGACGGTGCCCTTGGCGATGGAAATGGCGCCGGCCAGCAGCAGCCCGATGGACACCGGCGCCAGGCCGCGCTGGATGGAGGCGCGCCAGGGCCAGTGGTCGAGCCGCTTCCACAGCCGGCCCACCGCCAGCGTCAGCAGGCCGGTGGGCAGGAAGAAGGCCAGCACCACCGCCAGCGCGCCGAGCGGCCCCGCCACCCACTGGCCGACGCCGGCGATCATCATCATGTTCGGGCCGGGCGCCATCTGCCCCACGCTGTAGAGGTGGATGAGCTGGGGAAAGGTCATCCAGTGGTGGCTGTCCACCACCAGCGTCTTCATTTCCGGGAATGCGGCCATGCCGCCGCCCACCGTCAACAGCGAGAGATAGGCGAAGACGGCGATGAGGGCGGGAATCTGGCTCATGGCTTGGGCGCCTCCTCCGGCAGGTGGCCGGGGCGGTACCAGAAGATGGCTGCGGCCCCCACGCCCAGCAGCACCACCAGCACCGACAGGTGCAGCACGTTCACGCCGATCACGGTGAGGGCGACGAAGACGAAGTCACTCCAGCGCGTGAGCATCTTGCGCCCGAGCTGGAAGGTGACGGCCAGCACCAGCCCCACCGCCGCTGCGGAAATGCCGTGCAGGGCGGCGCCAATGCCGGCATGGGTGCCCTGGGAGGCGGCATAGGCGATGGCCGCCGCCACCATCATCAGGCCGCCGGGCAGGCAGATGCCGGCGAGCGCGAGGGCGGCCCCGGCGGTGCCGCGCAGCCGGTCGCCCACCAGGATCGCCATGTTGGAGGCATTGAGGCCGGGCAGGGTCTGGCAGATGGAGAGGAGCTCCACGAAGGCTTCGTCCTCGATCCACTTGCGCCGCCCCACCAGGCCGGTGCGCAGATAAGCCACCACGCCGCCGCCGAAGCTGGAGGCGCCGATGATGAGAAAGCCGATGAAGATCTCGCGCAGGCTCACGTCCGGCGCAGGGGCGGGGGTCTCACTCATGGCTCTGTGGCGGGTTGCCCTTGAGGCGGTAGACGGCGGCGGTCTTGGTGGTGCCAAGCAGGATCCAGTCCTTGGCCTCGTCCTGCAGGGCGCGGAAAAAGCTGTCGGAGCGCTGCAGGGCCTTGGCGCTCAGGTCGGCGCGGCGGGCATAATGCACCTGGTATCCGAATTCGCCCACCAGCTGGAATTGCTCGCCGCGGGTGCGCCAGACCGAAACGTTGCACGGGGCGATCATGCCCTTGCCGAAGTCGAGCGTGCCGAGCTGCTGCAGCACCTCTTCCACCGCCGTGTGATTCACCAGCTCCACATGCTCGCCGCTGCCCTGCAGGAGGGGGGCAAGGGCGGGGAAGACCCGCACCAGGGTTTCCGGCGCCGTCGGGTCGGCGACCCCGCGCGGCCGGTAGGGGAATTCGACATTGTGCGAAAACAAGGAGCGCACGCCGCCGAGCCGGTTCTTCAGCGGCAGCGTCTCTTCCTTGAACTTGATGCGGTAGTTGCCGGGAATCTGCGGGCGCACGTCAAGCGCGGCGGCGGTTGCCTGGTCGGGGTGGCGGAACTTGAAGACGATCTCGGGGTCGCCCACCGGAAACCCGTCCTCATAGGTGAAGCGCCGGCGCAGGATGAAGGCGTTGTTGTAGAGCTTGAAGTCCTGCGTATCGAGGAACAGCACCTCGCGGATCTGCGGTCGCACGCCGCGCGCGGAATGGGGCTCGAAGTCCACGCCCTCGCGCTTGGCGACGCGGGCGACGATCTTGGCAAAGTCGAAGAAGCTCTGCACCGTGGTGAAGCGCAGGCCCTGGAGGATGATCTTCGCCTCCAGGTAGTGCACTTCGTCGAAGGGGTGGCCGTCCGCATAGAGCTGTTCGCTCGCGTTTGCGGTCCCGGAATCGTCCTGCTGCGTCACGGCTTGCCCCCATTGTCGAGCGCCCGGGCTTAGGTTCGCCACTCTCGACATAACAAGCCGCCGGGGCCCGCGACAAGGGCAATGGCGGGCCTGCGCAATCCATGATGGATGGTACCTGGGGCGGCGGCCGGTGCAGACGTGGCGCCGGCCCGTCGGGCCGCTGCGGCAGCCCGCCGGCCGGCGCCGCGGCGCGGGCGACGATCGCCAGCGTTTTCGCGATACAAAGACGGCCGAAAATGCTCTAGAAGCGGCGCGCCCTTGGCTTGTACGAAATTTTCGTACAAGCCAAGGGCAGAATCGATTTGCGACGGATCGCAGCGCGACGGGCGGATGGGCCGCCGGTCGCGGCGCCGGCGCACGCACGAGATGAGGGAAGGACCGTTCATGACCGCCATCGTCGACATCATCGGCCGGGAAATTCTGGACAGCCGCGGCAATCCGACGGTCGAAGTGGATGTGGTGCTGGAGGACGGCTCCATCGGCCGCGCCGCGGTGCCCTCGGGGGCCTCCACCGGCGCCCATGAGGCCGTGGAACTGCGTGACGGCGACACGGATCGCTACCTGGGCAAGGGCGTGCTCAAGGCAGTGGATGCGGTCAATGGCGAGATCTACGACGCCATCGGTGGCTTCGAGGTCGAGGACCAGGCCAAGATCGACGCCACCCTGATCGCTCTCGACGGCACCCCCAACAAGGCGCGGCTCGGCGCGAACGCCATCCTGGGCGTGTCGCTGGCGGTGGCCAAGGCCGGCGCGCTCGCCAACAACCTGCCGCTCTACCGCTATGTGGGCGGCGTGAACGCCCGCACCCTGCCGGTGCCGATGATGAACATCATCAACGGCGGCGCCCATGCCGACAATCCCATCGACTTCCAGGAATTCATGATCCTGCCCGCCGGCGCGGACTCGTTCGCGGAAGGCCTGCGCTGGGGCGCGGAAGTGTTCCACACCCTGAAGAAGGGCCTCAAGGACGCCGGCCACAACACCAATGTGGGCGACGAGGGCGGGTTTGCCCCCAACCTGGCTTCCGCCGAGGCCGCCCTCGACTTCGTGCTCAAGGCCATCGAAAAGGCGGGCTTCAAGCCGGGCGAGGATATCTATCTGGGCCTCGACTGCGCCTCCACCGAGTTCTTCAAGGCCGGCGCCTACCATTACGAGGGCGAAGGCAAGGTGCGCGACATCGAGGCCCAGGTGAAATACCTGGCCGAGCTGGTGGCGAACTATCCCATCGTCACCATCGAGGACGGCATGGCCGAGGACGACTGGGCCGGCTGGAAGCTGCTTACCGACACGGTCGGCGCCAAGTGCCAGCTGGTGGGCGACGATCTGTTCGTCACCAATGTCGAGCGCCTGTCGCGGGGCATCAAGCAGGGCGTGGGCAACGCCATTCTCGTGAAGGTGAACCAGATCGGCTCGCTCACCGAGACCCTGGACGCGGTGGAACTGGCCCACACCAACGCCTATCGCGCCGTGATGTCCCACCGCTCGGGCGAGACCGAGGATTCCACCATCGCCGACCTCGCGGTGGCCACCAATTGCGGGCAGATCAAGACCGGCTCGCTGGCCCGCTCGGACCGTACCGCCAAGTACAACCAGCTGCTGCGCATCGAGCAGGAACTGGGCGACACCGCGCGCTATGCCGGCAAGGCGGCCCTGAAGGCCCTGGCCTGAAATGGCCGACCCCGCCGGGTCCGCGAGGGATCGGGCGGGGTCGCATGGGCGCGAATTCCGGCGCGGCCGGCTTAAGGACGGGGGCCTTTGCGCCCCCGTCCCTGCGTTCGGGGGCCGGCGCCCTGCGGACCTGGTTGCCGTCAGGCCGGTGTCGCGGCCAGCTCGCCGATCAACTCGTGCAGGCCGAGCCAGATAATCTGGAGGCCGATCGCCAGGAGGATGAAGGCGAACAGCCGCACCAGGACGCTGGTGCCGGTCCGGCCGATCACCCGCTCGATGACGGCGGCTTCGCGGAAGGCGAAATAGACCGAAAGGGCGATGGCGGCGAGGCCGGCCACCGCGCCCGCCACTTCCTCCATGAATGGCATCGCCAGCACCGCGAAATCCTGGTCCACCACCGCGGCGGGCCCGGTCGAAAGCGCGATGGCGGTGGCGATGGTGCCGGGTCCCACCGTCAGCGGCAGGGTGAGGGGATAGAAGGCCTGCTCCAGCGCCGCCGCGTCGTCGCCGGCGGCGCCGCCGGCGCGCTCGGCCGGCGGGGGGTCGTCCTGGTTGAGCAGGCGCCAGCCCACGGCGGCCACCACCAGCCCGCCGGCCACCCGCAGCACCGGCAGCGTAACGCCGAAGAACAACAGCACCTTGGCGCCGATAAGCATGGAGAAGAACAGCAGCAGGAAGCCGTAGATGGCAACCTTGCGGGCGACGCGCTCGCGGGTGGCAGGGCTGCAATGCCGCACGAAATTGAGGAAGATCGGCGCCGCGCCCAGCGGGTTGACGATGGGAAACAGCGCGGCATAAACCGCGACGAAGACGTTGAGAAACGAGATCATGGCGCAATCCGCCGGCGGGCCGGCGCGCGCCCCGTGGCAGGCCTCACGCGTCCACCCGCTCCCAGCCGTGGGAGGAAAGCCGCTCCTGGGGCAGGTAGCGGCGCTTGTAGTCCATCTTGTGCGAGCCCTGCACCCAATAGCCGAGATAGACGTAGGGCAGGCCGAGGCTCTTGGCCCGGGCCACATGGTCGAGGATGAGGAAGGTGCCCAGCGAGCGATGCGGCGCCAGCGGATTGTAGAAGGAATAGACCATGGACAGCCCGTCGGAGAGGATGTCCGTGAGCGCCACCGCCATCAGGTCGCCGGTGCCGCGCCCGAGAAAACGCGAATCGGGGGTGCGCTTGCGGTATTCCACCAGCCGGGTCTCAACATGGGTGTCCTCCACCATCATGGCGTAATCGAGCACGCTCATGTCGGCCATGCCGCCGTCGCCGTGGCGGGCCGCGACATAGGCGCGGAACAGGCTGTATTGCTCGGAGGTGGGCGAGGCGGGCCGCAGCGTGCCCACCACGTCGTCATTGGCGCCGCGCACGCGGCGAAAGCTCCGGCTGTCGTGGAAGTCGTCGACGCAGATTCGCACCGACACGCAGGCCCGGCAGCCCTCGCACGCCGGGCGGTAGGCGATGGACTGGCTGCGGCGGAAGCCGCCCTGGGTGAGGACGTCATTGAGCGAGGCGGCCCGCTCTCCCACCAGGTGGGTGAACACCTTCCGCTCCTCCCGGTCGGGGAGGTAGGGGCATGGGGAGGGCGCCGTCAGGTAGAATTGCGGCGTATCGCGCGGATGCTCGCTCACGGTCCTCAATCCTCAGGGACAGACAGGATCGCTGGAGCGGGACCGCGCGTCAAAGGCGAAATGGAAGCCGGCGTGATTTTCACGGCCGGCGCCGCAGCAGGCCGGCGCGGGCCGGCGTGTTCACCACCACCGTGCCGGCGACGAAATCGTGCAGCAGCCGGCGCCGGCCATTGAACAGCGCCACCAGCAGCACCAGCGGCGTGAGGGCGCTGAGCGACACCCAGAACAGCACCGCGTGCACCGCCCCGAGCAGCGAATAGCAGGGCGCGCCGTACCAGGTACGCATCTCGATATCCATCAGCCGCATGCCCAGCGTCGCCGAGGCCGGCGAGCCCAGGGTGATGGCGGTGTAGGCCAGCCCCCAGATGACGAAGGCCGGGCCCAGCAGGGGGAACAGCATCCAGCCGAGGCTCAATGTGACGATGCCGAACACGAAGATGAACACCGCCAAGCCGGCGATGGGGCCGAGAATCATCACCGCGTCCACGAAAAAGGCGATCAGCCGACGCGACAGCACGCCCTCGAAATATTCCGGCTGGGTGGCCGGATCGTAGGCGTGGTCCTTCGGCGCGCCGGACACGCCGAGAAAGGGATCGCGGGTGGTGTCGCTGCGCTCGCTCATGGGGCCGTTGCTCCTTCTGGCCCTCAAGGTGGGGCGCCGGCCCTGCTCCCGCAAGGGATGGCGGCGCTCACCAGTCGGCGCCGCCGGCGCCCAGCCGCTGCACCGGCAGGCCTTCGGCCTCCAGCGCTTTCTGGATCAGCTCGGCATGGGCCTGGTCGCGGGTCTCCACGGTGAGGTCGAGGCGCGTGCCCTTGGCGGGCACGTCGAGGAAGGTGCGGCGATGGTGCACTTCCAGGATGTTGGCGCCGAGCTTGCCGAGCAGGGTGGAGATGCGCCCCAGCATGCCGGGGCGGTCGAGGATGGTGAGGCGGAACGAGACGATGCGGCTTTCCCGCTCCAGTTCGCGCAGCAGGATGCCCGCCAGCATGCGCGGGTCGATGTTGCCGCCGCACAGCACCAGGCCCACGGTCTTGCCGGCGAACCGCTCCGGCTCGGTGAGCAAAGCGGCGAGGCCGGCGGCGCCGGCGCCCTCGGCCAGGGTCTTCTGGTGCATCAGGAAGGCGTTCACGGCCCGCTCCAGGGCGGTCTCGTCCACCAGCACGATGCTTGGCACCAGCCGGCGGATGATCTGGGAGGTCAGCGCCCCCACGTTGCGCACGGCGATGCCTTCGGCCAGGGTGGGCCCGCCGCAGGGCCGGGCGATGCCGGTGAGCGCGCTCCACATGGCCGGGTAGAGCGCGGCCTCGACGCCGACGATCTCGGTATCCGGCGACAGGCCGGCGAACGCCAGGGCCATTCCGGCCATCATCCCGCCGCCGCCGATGGGCACCACCACGGCGTCGAAGCGCGGCCCGTCCTCCATCATCTCCAGGGCGATGGAGCCCTGGCCGGCGATCACGTCCCGGTCGTCGTAAGGATGGACGAACACCCGGCCCTCGGCCTTGGCGATGCGCTCGGCCTCGCCCTGCGCATCCGCCACCGTCTCGCCGAACAGCACCACCTGGGCGCCGAAGGCGGCGGTGGCGCTCACCTTCACCTGGGGCGTGGTCTCGGGCATGACGATGGTGGTGGCAACCCCGAGCCGGGCGCCGTGGAACGCCACCGCCTGGGCATGGTTGCCCGCCGACATGGCCACCACCCCGCGCCGCGCCTCCTCCGGGGTGAGGCGGGCGAGCTTCACCAGCGCACCGCGCTCCTTGAATGAGGCGGTGACCTGGAAATTCTCATACTTCACCCACACGTCGGCGCCGGTCAGGGCGGAGAGCCGGGGCGCGCGCAAGGTGGGGGTGCGCAGCACCGCGCCGGCCAGCACCAGCCGGGCGGCTTCCACGTCGGCGAGGGTCACCGGCAGGTCGCCGGTCACGGGCGCGGCATGGCGGACATCGGCGGGCATGGCTCTTTCCTCCTCGCCGAACGCCGCCGGCGGATCGTTGCAGGTCGCGAAGGTTGTGGCGTCCACTGGCGTTTGGCGTTTGGCGGTTGGCGGTTGGCGGTTGGCGGTTGAGGGCGGGCCCGCGCGCCGGCCGCCGCCCGCCTCGCTCCGGCCTCAGCCGGCGGCGAGCTGCTCCGCCACGCGGGGTGCGAAATAGGTGAGGATGCCATCGGCGCCGGCGCGCTTGAAGGCGGTGAGGCTCTCCAGGACGATGCGCTCGCCGTCCACCCAGCCGTTGCGGATCGCGCCCTCGATCATCGCATATTCGCCGGACACCTGGTAGGCGAAGGTAGGCAGGCCGAACGTCTCCTTCAGCCGCCATACGATGTCGAGATAGGGCAGGCCGGGCTTCACCATCAGCATGTCGGCGCCTTCGTCCACGTCGAGGGCGGCCTCGCGCAGGGCCTCCAGGCCGTTGCCCGGGTCCATCTGGTAGGTGCGCTTGTCGCCGGAGAGGGTCTTGGCGGTGCCGATGGCGTCGCGGAACGGGCCGTAGAAGGCGGAGGCGTATTTCGCCGCGTAGGACATGATCTGCACATCGGTGAAGCCGGCGGCGTCCAGCCCGGCGCGGATGGCGCCCACGCGGCCGTCCATCATGTCGGAGGGCGCGATCACGTCGGCGCCGGCCTCGGCCTGCACCAGCGCCTGGCGCACCAGGATGTCCACCGTCTCGTCATTGAGGATGCGGCCATCTTCCAGCAGCCCGTCATGGCCATGGCTGGTGAACGGATCAAGGGCGACATCGGTGATGAGGCCGATCTCCGGCACCTCGGCCTTGATGGCGCGCAGGGTCTGGCACACCAGGTTGTTCTGGTTCAGCGCCTCGCTCCCCTCGGGGTCGCGCAGGTTGGGGTCGATGTAGGGAAACAGCGCCAGCGCCGGAATCTTCAGCCGGGCGGCCTGGACCGCGGCGCGAACGGCCTCGTCCACGGTCAGCCGCTCCACCCCCGGCATGGAGGCGATGGGCGTGCGAGTGGCCTGCCCCTCCATCACGAAGATTGGCCAGATCAGGTCGTCGACCGACAGGGCGGATTCGCGCACCAGGCGGCGGGACCAGTCGCTCTTCCGGTTCCGGCGCGGCCGCTGCACCAGGTCGAGCCGCAGCGCGCGGGCGGTGTCCGGGGCCGGATGGATGCGGGGCGGATTGAAAGCCATGTCTCAACTCTTGTCTGGGCGCCAAAGCCGGCCGCGCGGGTTTGGCGCGTGGGTCTTGAGGCGACGATCCGGATGCAACGGCCAGCGCATCCCGGGGGGCGACTCGCGACGCCACCGGGATGCGCCGGGTCGGCCCTTATAGCGCCCACGGCCGGCGGCGGCGAGACGAGCGGCGCGGCCCCGCGTGTCACACGTGCGGGGCCCGGCCGGGGGCGCCGGCGGCGTTGACGCTGGCCGCCACCGCGTCTAACCCTCCCAGACCCGGTTCCGGGTGGTTTCGACATGAGGTGCGCGCGCATGGAACACCGGCAGGAACCCGAAGTCCTCCTGGAGCAGAAGGGCGAGGCAGGGGTCATCACCCTCAACCGCCCGAAGGCGCTCAACGCCCTCAACCTGAACATGGTGCGCGAGATTCTGCCGCGCCTGCGGGCCTGGGCGGGCGACCCGGGGATCACCCGCGTCATCATCAAGGCCACCGGCGAGAAGGCGTTCTGTGCTGGTGGCGACGTGCGCGCGGTCTATGATCTCGGCCGGGCCGGGCGCACCGCGGAGGCGCTCGCCTTCTTCCGTGAGGAATACATCCTCAATCATTATATCGGCACCTTCCCCAAGCCCTATGTGGCGCTGGTGGACGGCATCTGCATGGGCGGCGGCTTCGGGCTTTCGGCCCATGGCGCTCACCGGGTTGCCGGCGACCGCTACCTGTTCGCCATGCCGGAAGTGAACATCGGCCTGTTCCCGGATGTGGGCGGTACCCATGTGCTGCCGCGCCTGCCGGGCGCGTTCGGCGTGTTCCTGGCGCTTTCCGGCGCCCGCATCCGCGCGCCGGAGGCCCTTGCGTGCGGGCTCGCCACGGATGTCGTGCCGTCGGCCGCCTTTGCCGCGCTGGAGGAAGCCCTGGCCGCCGGCGGCGACGTGGAGGCGGCCATCGCCGCCCATCGGGTCGCGCCGGCCGCGAGCGCCTATGCCGACCGCGAGGGGTTCATCGCCGATGCGTTCGCGCGCGGCAGCGTCTCGGCGATCCTGGCCGCCCTGGACGAGGCGGCGGCCGGGGGCGGGCCGTTTGCCGCTTTCGCAGCAGCCACCGCGGGCGACATCCGCACCAAGTCGCCCACCTCCGTCTCCCTGGCCATGGAGCAGATGCGGCGCGGTCCGGGCCTCGACCTGGGCGAATGCCTCAAGACCGAGTTCCGGGTGGTGAGCCGGGTGCTCGCTGGCCATGATTTCTATGAAGGGGTCCGCGCGGTGCTGGTGGACCGCGACAATACCCCCCGCTGGCGGCCGGCCAGCCTCGCCGAGGTGGACGAGGCCGCGATCGCCGCGCATTTCGCGCCCATCGACGACGAGCTTGAGCTTCTGGCGCCCGGCGCATGAGCCATTACGACCCCATCGACGCCAGCGCCCGCGCCCATTGGGAAAGCCTTTCGCCCTGGCGACGACGGCTGTTCCTGTTCCTGCGGGGGGTGGCCGTGTTCCTGCTCATCGAAGGGATCACCCATTGGGTGGTGATCCTCGGCGTGGGCGATGACACTCCGTCCTGGTTCGAGGGCCTGCCGCTCGCGGCGCAGGGGGCGGTCATCTGGGCCGCCATCATCGATCCCATCGCCGGCGTCGGGCTGTGGCTGCGCGCCGGCTGGGCGGTGGTGCTGTGGCTGATCGCGACCCTGACCCAGGCGGTGCTGGCGGCCTGGGCGCCGGCGGGCATGACGCCGCTGTTGCTGTTCACCCTGGTGGAGCTGGGGCTGGTGGTGGCCTATGCGGTGCTCTCCATCCGCGCCGCGCGGGAGAGCGACGAAACTTGAACGAAGGGAGAAGTCGATGGGTGCGCAAGGCCAGGCCACGTGGAGCGCGGTGGACGACTACATCACCTCTCTGCTGAAGCCCGAGGATAAGGTCTTGGCCGCGGCGCTCGACGCCAGCGCGGCGGCCGGCCTGCCGGCGATCGCGGTGTCGGCGGCGCAAGGCCAGCTCCTCCACCTGCTGGCGCGGATCGCCTGTGCCCGGCGCATCCTGGAGATTGGCACCCTCGGCGGCTACAGCACCATTTTCCTGGCGCGGGCGTTGCCGGCCGATGGCCGGCTCGTCACCCTTGAGGCGGTGCCCCTTCATGCCGAGGTGGCGGCCGCCAATTTCGCGCGCGCCGGCCTCTCCGACAAGATCGACCTGCGGGTGGGGCCGGCGCTGGAGACGCTGCCCAAGCTGGAGGCGGAGGGGGCGGGGCCGTTCGACCTCGTCTTCATCGATGCCGACAAGCCCAGCAACACCGACTACCTGCGCTGGTCGCTGCGGCTGACGCGGCCGGGCAGCCTCATCGTCTGCGACAATGTCGTGCGCAATGGCGCGGTGGTGGACGCCGAGAGCGCCGATGCCTCGGTGCAGGGCGTGCGCCGCTTCTTCGACGCGCTGGCGGCGGAGACCGGCGTCACCGCCACCGCCATCCAGACCGTCGGCGCCAAGGGCTATGACGGCTTCGCGCTGATCCGGGTCGGCGCCTGAGCGTTCAGGACCAGCTGCCCAGGAAGGCCAGCACCGCCACGATGAGGATGATGGCCACCACCACATAGTGGCGGGCCGCGATGTTGTGCAGAATCATGGGTCCATCCAGGCTGTTGGCGCACAGCAAAGCACAAGCCTGACCATAAGGCACCCCCGCCGCCGGCGGGGGTGCCTTTTTCAATCGTCGTTGGAGGCGTTGAGCTCGTCGACGGCGAGGCCCTCTTCGGCCTGGACCAGCTGCACGCCGACGGCGCCGCCGGTGGCGAAGACGATGCCCGCAGCATGCAGGACACGCGTGAGTTGCGCGCGGGTGGGCGCGAGGGCAGGAACATTGGCCTCGTCGGTCTCGATCACGCGCACCGTGGGCGCGGTGACGCCGGAGCGGGTGGCGAGATCGGCCCGCTTCCAGCCCAGAAGCGCGCGGGCGGCCTTGATCTGCCGGCCTGAAACAGTTTCTTCCATCTGGCGCCTCCTTTGGAATTTCGTCACCGATGCATGGCATACCCCGGTGCGTGGCGGCGATCCGAGGTCGCCTGCCTTGAGCAATACCCGAAAAGACGGCGACCTTGCAGTTGCCATCTTTATGCAACACGCTCGATCTAGTATTGTGCAGTGCAGTAATCTCCGGTGGCCCCGAGCCGGAGTTCGGCCGAACCGGAACACGCCGCGGTGCGGCGAGGAGGAACGCTTGAACGCTCAGCTCTCGCCTTCGAAGTTCACCAACCCGTTCTTCGCCAAGGTGACGGATGGCAATGCCTGGACCGCGCGCCAGCGCGCCCTGGCGCTGACCGCCCAGCTCTCCGAGCTGTCCACCATGAGCCAGCTCACCTCGAAGGCGGCCGGGCGCCACTTCATGAACATCTCGGCCACCCATGGCGAGCGGCTGCGCGAGACCTTCAACGAGCTGACGGCTCTGGTGGGCACCATCACCAATACCGAGCGCTCGCTCTCAGAGCGCGTGAAGGACGCCCAGGCCTATGCCGTGGACCGCGCCCAGCGCGCGGTGCTGACCCTGGACACCCTGCGCCAGCGCGGCGACAATTTCTTCGAGCACGAGGCGGCCGGCTGCCCGCCGGTGCTCGTCTACGACTATGACGTGGTGATCGACGGGCGCAGCCTGCCGCGCCCGTGCAACTATGCGCTGCTGAAGATCAAGCCCCCGGCCGGGGTGGAGGTCTATCCCTGGAAGCGGCCCTACGTCATCATCGACCCGCGCGCGGGTCACGGTGCCGGCATCGGCGGCTTCAAGTCCGACAGCCAGGTGGGCGTGGCGCTGAAGGGGGGGCATCCGGTCTATTTCGTCAGCTTCAGCCGCAATCCGGAGCCTGGGCAGACCCTGGCCGACGTGTCGCGCGCCGAGGCCACCTTCGTGCGCTACGTGCAGCAGCAGCATCCCGACGCGCCGAAGCCGGTGGTGATCGGCAACTGCCAGGGCGGCTGGGCGACGCTGATCCTCGGCGCCGCCAACCCCGACATCACCGGCCCGCTGGTGCTGAACGGCGCCCCGGTGGAAACCTGGTCCGGCGACGTGGGCGCCAATCCCATGCGCTACAATGCTGGCCTGCTGGGCGGCCAGGTCCAGCCCATGTTCTGGGCCGACTATGGCGACGGCGTCTTCGACGGCGCCTGGCTGGTGCTGAACTTCGAGATGCTGAATCCGGGCCGCACCTGGTTCCGCAAATATTACGACCTGTTCGAGAAGGTGGACACCGAGAGCGGGCGCTTCCTGGAGTTCGAGCGCTGGTGGAGCGGCTTCTTCCTGCTCAACGAGCCGGAGATCGTGTGGATCGTGCGCGAGCTGTTCGTGGGCAACAAGCTCGCCCGCAACGAGGCGCGCCTGGAGCATGGCCGCGCGCTGGACGTGAAGCAGATCCGCTCCCCCATCATCGTGTTCGCCAGCCATGGCGACAACATCACGCCGGTGAAGCAGGCCATCAACTGGATCATCGACACCTATACCGACGAGACAGAGATCCGCATCCGCGGTCAGCGCATCGTCTACATGGTGCACGACAAGATCGGCCATCTCGGCATCTTCGTGTCGTCGTCCATCGCCAAGCGCGAGCACGCGCAGGTCTCGTCCGTGCTGAAGACCATCGAGGCGCTTCAGCCCGGCCTCTATGAGATGACCATCGACGACATTCGCGGCGAGGGGCAGGACGCCCAGTTCACCGTCTCCTTCGCCGAGCGCAAGATGAGCGAGCTACCCGGCTTCGCCGACGGCCGCGAGGACGAGGTGCCGTTCGCCGCCGTGCAGCATATCTCGGAGCTGCAAGCCGAGCTTTACGACGTGTTCCTGCGTCCGGCCATCCAGGCCTCGGTGACGCGGGCGAGCGCCGAGGTCGGGCGCATGCTGCATCCGCTGCGGGTGCAGCGGGCGGTCACCTCCTCGCGCAATCCGCTCATGCTGCCGCTGGAGGCTGTCACCAAGGTGGTGAAGGAAGGCCGCAAGCCGGTGGAGAAGGACAACCCGTTCGTGGCGGCCGAGAAGCTGATCGCGGATGCGTTCGAGCAGACCATCGACATCATCCGCGACGTGCGCGACGCCTGGTATGAAGTCACTTTCTATTCCATCTACGCCACCCCCTTCATGCGCTGGTTCGGCCGCAACTACAATTTCGAGCGGACCCGCAAGACCAAGGAAGAGCTGGTGGCGCTGCCGGAAGTGCGCTCGGCTTTGCTGCACGTGTCCTCCGGCGGGTTCGTGGAAGCGGTGATCCGCATGCTGATCCTGCTGGCGGAGGCGCGCGGCAACGTGCGTCGCGACCGGCTGGAGCGCTCGGCCCAGGTGTTGACCAAGGACGAGCCGTTCCTGTCCCTGCCGGCGGCGCGCAAGGCCGAGATCATCCACGAGCAGAGCCTGATCGTGGAATATGCCCACGACGCGGCCATCGACAGCCTCGCCGATCTCCTGCGCAGCCCCGAGGAGCGTCGGCGGGCGGCGGAGGTGGTGCAGTTCGTCCCCGGTCCGCTCGGCGAGATGGACCCGCGCACCCTGGCGATGCTGCAGCGCATTCGCCACGTGCTGGGCCTGGAGCCGGCGACCACCGACATCGTGGTCGATCCGCTGCAGCTGACCGCCGAGGCGGCGCAGTGAGGCTCTGACCCTCGCGTGATGCTGCGATCAAGGCGCGGGCTATTCGCCCGCGCCTTTCTTTTTGCCCGTCGCCCGTTGCCGAGGCCCACGGCGTCGGATCACCGCGTGAGTGTTCGCCAACGCTTGGTCACGGAGCGGAAGTTCTTGTCGATGAAGCGTTCGAGCCGCCCCATGTGGGCCCGCTCCAGCGCCAGATCCTGCAGGTGCCGATGCTGGGCGGCGCCGCGCGCGCCGGCGGCCAGCTGGTCCAGGGCGGCGAGAAGGCTGCGGTAAGGATAGGTCACGGCAAGGTCCGGGCGGGTGAGCGCGCCGCGACAATCATGGAGCGGGCGCCGCACCAGGGTGTCGGACCGCGCCTGGCATAGGTGCCGCAGAAAGCCTCGAAATCGCGAATCGACAGTGCGGTTTCATTGCGCAGCACGTTGGCGGCCATCACCGGGAGCTGGGCGAATCCGGCGCTGTAGTCGTGGCGCGAGGTCTAGCGCATGTCGGCCGACAGGCATTTCGCCACCAGCTGCTCGCGGGAGCGGGCGGGGAAATGGGCGAGCCGGGTGACGCGCAGCAGGTGCGCCGGCAACCGGGTGTCGGCGATCGATGCCGAATGGTTGCCGTCGGCGACGCGGATGCGGGGGTGGCGCGCGACAGGGCCTGGAAGCGCCACTTTGAACACCGCGTCCTCGACGGGAAAGTGGTGCTGCATCCGTGTCAGCGGATTGGGATCGTCGGGATGGTCAAGCGGGCTCAGGTGATATTCCAGCTTGGCGAGGCCGGCGACGGCGGCGGCGGGCACGCAGGAGAGGTCCAGCTCCAGCGCTGCCCGGCTCGATACGGCGGGGCATTCGTCGGCATCGAGGAGAAAGACGAAATCCCAGGGGGCGGCGCGGAGGGCATGGGCCATCAGCTGGGTGGTGCAGGCGCCCTGATAGTCGCTGGTGGAGGAATGATGTGGCACCAGCTCGACCGGCAGGCCCTCCGCCGCGAGCATCCGCAGGATGCTGGCGGTGGCGTCGCTGCTGCCGTCGTCAATGATGAACAGCCGGTCCAGGAAGAACAGGGTGTGGCGGGCCCACACCTCGATGATGTCCGCTTCGTCACGGACCATGGAAATTGCGGCGAGCTTCATGGGCACATCGGCGTGATGGGCTGGAAACCCGTGCCGACACGTCATCGCCCTCGCGCCCGCCCGGCGAAGCCCGCGAAACGTGCCGGGGCTCCTTGCCCCGTTGGAGAAAGTGCCCCCGGATACATCCGCGAGCGGGCTACCTTTCTCGCCGCCAGCCTCAGATCACCAAGGCACCATGGCAAAGATGTGGCTATGCCGGCGCGTCGCCGGCGGACCCTCGCGCGCGGGCCGCGATCAGAACTTTTCCACCCAGGGCCTCAGGTCCACCTCGAAGCTCCAGGCCGAGCGGTGCTGGCGGTGGGTGGCGAGATAGGTTTCGGCGATGGCCTCCGGCGCCAGCCACTTGTCGGCCGGCCCCGGTTCGCCAGGCGTGGCCCAGGACGCGGAAATGCCGCCGTCGATGATGAAGTGCGCCACATGGATGTTGCGCGGCCCGAGCTCGCGCGCGAGGCTCTGGGCGAGGCCGCGCAGCGCGAATTTCTGCATGGCGAACGGGGTGGACTGCGGCATCCCCTTGATGCTGGCGGTCGCCCCGGTGAAGAACAGCGAGCCGCTGCCGCGCCGCAGCATCCGGCGCGCCGCCGCCTGGGCGGTGAGAAAGCCGCCGAAGGCGCCGATCGCATAGGCATCCAGCACCGCGCCGGGGTCGAGTTCCTCGATGGGGCCACGATAGCGGGCCGCGGCGTTGAACACCACCAGGTCCGGCGCGCCAAGGGCGCGGTCCACCTCGGCGAACACGGATTCCACCGCCTGCGGGCTCTGCACATCGCCGGACAGGGCCAGCGCTCCGGTTTCGGCCGCCAGCGGTGCGAGCTTCTCCACATTGCGCGCCACCAGGGCCAGGCGGAATCCCTCCTGCTTCAGCCGGCGCGCCAAGGCGGCGCTCAGGCCCTTGCCGGCTCCGACGATGACGGCGATCTCACCACTCATGTCCATGTCTCCCGCACCGGCGAAGGGAGGTGCTTCGCCGGACAAGCTCTAGCATAAAATGTCCGACGGCATGGTCCCTCGGCATCGCCCCGCCGATGTGGCTCAGACGAGGGCAACGAGGCCGGTGCCCGGCCGGCTCAGGCGGCCGGCAAGGTCGAGCTCCAGCAGGACGATCTGCACCGCCGCCACCCCGCAGCCGGACAGGCGCACCAGGTCGTCGATGGGCGTCGGGGCCGGGCTGAGCAGCTCGATGATGCGGGCACGGGCGTCGTCGGCCGGCTCCGCCGGGTCCAGGTCGAGGGGAACGTCGGGGTGCTCGGCGTCCAGCGGCGTGTCCGGGGGGCGGCCGGCGATGGGCGCCAGCACCTCCAGGATGTCCTCCACCGTCGTAACCAAAGCGGCGCCCTGCTTGATGAGCCGGTTGGTGCCGCCGGCGCGCGGGTCGAGCGGGGAGCCCGGCACCGCGAACACCTCGCGGCCCTGCTCGGCGGCGAGCCGGGCGGTGATGAGGGAGCCGGAGCGTTCTGCGGCTTCCACCACCACCACGCCCAGCGCCATGCCGGACACCAGCCGGTTGCGGCGGGGGAAGTCGCGGGCGCGGGGCTCCCAGGTCAGCGGCATTTCGGACAGCACCGCGCCGGTCTCGGCGACGCTCTCGATCAGCTTGAGGTTTTCCGGCGGATAGGGCCGGGCCAGCCCGCCGGCGAACACACCCACCGTGCCGGTGTCGAGGCTCGCTTCGTGCGCCGCCGCGTCGATGCCGCGGGCAAGGCCGGATGCCACCACCCAGCCGGCCGCGCCCAGCCCGCGGGCGAGGCGCTGGGCGAAGGTGCGCCCCGCCGCCGATGCATTGCGGGCGCCGACGATGGCCACCATCGGGCGGCGCAGCACGGCGCCGCTGCCGCGCACGGCGATCAGGGGCGGGGCGTCGTCCAGGGTCCGCAGGGCGGCTGGATAATCGTCCTCGCCCAGCGCCACCAGCCGGGCCTTGCCGCGGGCCAGCGCGGCCATCTCGTCCTCGGCTTCGGCGCGGGTGGGGGTGCGCGGGGGAAGCAGGCGTCCGCCGCGACGGGCCAGGGTGGGCAGCGCCTCCAGCGCCGCCGCGGCGCCGCCGAACTGGTTGATGAGGGTGCGGAAGGTGCGCGGACCCACGTTCTCGGTGCGGATCAGGCGCAGCCAGTCCAGCCGCTGCTCCGGGCCGAGCAGCTCGCCCTTGCGAGGGCCCTGGGGTCCGGAGGGCGGTTTTGAGGCCATGGGGCGCGCCTCAGCCCTTCGCGCCGATCTTGCCCTCGCTGCCGGTGAGCAGCCGGCGGATGTTCTGGTGGTGCTTGGCCCACAGCAGGGCGGTGAGCGCGGCCAGCAACAAAGCGATGTGGGGCTGATCGAGGGCGACCGCCGTCGCCACCGTCGCCACCGAGGCGGTAAGCGCCGCCAGCGACGAGTAGCGTGTGAGAAAGGCTACCCCCAGCCACACCACGGCGAACGCCAGTGCCGCCGGCCAGGCGAGGCCCAGCGTCACCCCCAGGAAGGTCGCGACCCCCTTGCCGCCGCGAAACCTCAGCCACACCGGGAAGATATGGCCGAGGAACGCGCCCAGCGCCGCCGCCAGCGCGCCCGCCGGCCCGGCCAGATGGGCCGCCACCAGCACCGCGACCGTTCCCTTCAGGGCATCGCCGACGAGGGTCGCCGCCGCCAGGTCCTTGCGTCCGGTGCGCAGCACGTTGGTGGCGCCGATGTTGCCGGAGCCGATGCCGCGGATGTCCGCCGTCCCCGCCGAGCGGGTCAGCAGCAGGCCGAATGGAATCGACCCCAGGAGATAGCCGAACACCAGCGCCAGGGGATGCAGCAGCGACGGCGGAAGATCAGCGAGCATGTCGGACCCGAGGCGGGAAAGGCGGGGACTCAAACGTATTCGTAGACGACGTCACCGGCAACGATGGTGCGCAGCACCCGCCCGGTGAGGCGCGCCTCGTCGAACGGCGTGTTGCGCGAGCGCGACTTAAGCTGTCCCGGCTGGAGCACATAGGGCAGGTCGGGATCGAACACGATCACGTCCGCCGGCGCGCCGGGGCGGAGCGTGCCGGCATCGAGCCCGAGGATCTGCGCGGGGCGCGTGGACAGCGCGGCGAGCAGGTTCACGAGGTCCACCGAATCGGAATGGACCAGGCGCAGCGCCGCCGGCAGCAGGGTTTCGAGGCCGATGGCGCCCGGCTCCGCCTCGGAGAACGGCAGGCGCTTGCCTTCCACGTCCTGCGGCACATGGTCCGACACCACCACGTCGATGAGGCCGGACGACAGGGCGCGGATCAGCGCCTGCCGGTCCTCCTCGGCGCGCAGCGGCGGCTGCAGGCGGAAATAGGTGCGGTAGCCGAGAACGTCGAGCTCGTTGAAGGACAGGTGGTTGACCGAGACCGAGGCGGACACCGGCAGCCCGGCCTCCTTGGCCCGCTCCAGCACCTCCAGGGATTCGGCGCAGGTGAGGGCGGCGGCGTGGTAGCGCCCGCGCACCCCGCCCACCAGGCGCACGTCGCGTTCGAGCACCATGGTTTCCGCCGCCTTGGGAATGCCCGGCAGGCCGAGGCGCGAGGCGAACTCGCCCTCGTTCATGGCCCCCTTGGACAGGGTGGCGTCCTCGGTGTGATGCACGATGAGGGCATCGAAGTCGCGGGCATAGGTGAGGGCGCGGCGCAGCACCAGCGCGCTCATGATCGACTTGTGGGCATCCGTGAAGGCGACCGCCCCGGCGGCCTTCAGCAGGCCGACCTCGGTCATCTCCTCACCCCTGAGGCCCTTGGTGATGGCGGCCATGGGGTGCACCCGCACCACCGCCGTGTCGCGGGCGCGGCGCAGGATGAAGTCGACGATGGCCGGGTCGTCCACCACCGGGTCGGTGTCGGGCTGGCTCACCAGGGTGGTGACGCCGCCGGCCGCGGCCGCGTGGCTGGCCGAGGCGAGGGTTTCCAGGTGCTCGAAGCCGGGCTCGCCAGCGAAGGCACGCATGTCCACGAGGCCGGGGGCGACCACGGCGCCCCGGCAGTCCACCACCTCCGCGCCGTCGGGACGGCCGGCGGCGGCGAGGCCGAACGCGGCGTCCTTGATGACGCCGTCGGCGAGATAGACGTCGCCGTGGAAGTCGGCGCCGCGCGCGGGATCGATGACGCGCGCGTTGGCCAGCAGGAGGGGGCGCGGCTCGCGCGCCGGGTGGCGGGCATCACGCATTGGGCAGCTTCCGGGCCAGAGTGTCGAGCACCGCCATGCGCACGGCGACGCCCATTTCCACCTGCTCGCGAATGAGCGAGCGCGGGCTGTCGGCGACCGCCGAATCGATTTCGACGCCGCGATTCATGGGGCCGGGGTGCATCACCAGGGCGTCCTTCGCGGCATAGCGCAGCTTGGCTTCGTCGAGGCCGAAATAGTGGAAGTACTCGCGGACCGAGGGCACGAACGAGCCGCTCATGCGCTCGCGCTGCAAGCGCAGCATCATCACGATGTCGGCGCCCTCAAGGCCGGCCTCCATGGAACGGTAGACCTCGACGCCGAAATTCTCGATGCCGGCCGGCAGCAGGGTGGAGGGCGCCACCAGCCGCACCCGCGCGCCGAGCGCCGAGAGCAGCAGGATATTGGAGCGCGCCACCCGCGAATGCAGCACGTCGCCGCAGATGGCCACCGTCAGCCCCTCGATCCGCCCCTTGCTGCGGCGGATGGTGAGGGCGTCCAGCAGCGCCTGGGTGGGGTGCTCGTGGGCGCCGTCGCCGGCGTTCACCACGCAGCAGTCGACCTTGCGGGCGAGCAGCGCCACCGCACCCGAGGCGTGGTGGCGCACCACCAGGATGTCCGGGTGCATGGCGTTCAGCGTGATGGCGGTGTCCACCAGCGTCTCGCCCTTCTTCACGGACGATGAGCCGACCGACATGTTCATCACGTCCGCCCCGAGTCGCTTGCCGGCGATCTCGAAGGACGATTGGGTGCGGGTGGAGGCCTCGAAGAACAGGTTGATCTGGGTACGCCCACGCAAGGTAGAGCGTTTCTTCTCGATCTGCCGGTTGAGTTCGACGAACTCCTCGGCAAGGTCGAGCAGGGACAGGATCTCGCTGGCGGTGAGGCCTTCGATGCCGAGCAGGTCTCGGCCGGAGAGGGTGAAGGCGGGTGCGGATGGCATGGCAGGCCGCAGGCATATCCGCAGCGGACGCGCCCGGCAAGCCGGGTGCGCGCCTTTGCGCCGGAGCAGCGGGGATTTCCCGCCGCGCGCCGCGCCGGTGGCGGGGGGCTGCGAATGGACGGGTGGCGGGTCGCCGCCAGTATCGTAAACAGGGCCGGCCCGGTGGGCCGCGCCCGAAGTCAGAGGCAACGGAGTTCAGTCATGACGTCCAGGATCGGAGCAAGGGGCCGGGTCGTGGCGTTCGCGCTGCTGGCGGGCACCGTTCTCGGCGCGGCCCCCTCGGCCTTTGCCGTGGACATGTATCCCGCGGGGCCTGTGGCGAAGGCGCCGGTGGCGCGCGTGCCCCAGCCGCTGCCACCGCAGCAGGGCGGGGGCTGGTTCCAGGGTTGCACCAATTGCATGCCTCCGGGCGCCTCGCCCGGCGGGCCCGGCGTCGGGCTCGGCATCGCCAATGCGCCCGTGGCCGTGGGGGCGGTGCCGCCGCCGATCTATTACGGCCAGCCGCCCCGGGTCTATCTGTATCCGGTGCCGGAAGTATACGTGCAGGGGCCGGTCGCCCCGCTCTATCCGCCGCCGGCGGTCAATCCGCGCAGCTGCTGGGTGGCCAACGGGCCGGGCGGCGGCGGCTATTGGGTTTCCCCCTGCTGAGGCGGGGGTGAGCTGGGCGGGACGCCGCCCGCCGCCCGTGGCGGAGTCGCGATCGCCCGCGTGGGGCAGCCGGGGACGCGCCGACGCGGCGCGCGGAGGTAGGGCGCGCGGGCTCGCTCCCAGGCGGGCGTGCGCAGACACGCGCACCTGCACAGCCACGGACAAGCCTCGCCGGCTATGTGCCGGCAAACACTAAAGGTGCCTGGGAAGGGTGAAACGCAGGCGTGGGGATCTCGCGGATTCGCGCCGCGGCCATTTCCCGGCTGCCTGCCGCCCTGTTTCACGCTTGGTCGTGTCGCGTTCGCGCGTGCCGTGCCTGGTGGTGTCGCGCCGGGCCGCTGCCAAGGGGACGTCATGTCTGTGGGCGCGTTGAAATCGGCGGGGCGGGATGCCGCCGCGCAGGGCTTTCCGTTTCTCGATAACCTGCCGGTGGCCGTGCTGCTGTGCGACCCCGCCAGCGGCGTCGTCACCTACGCCAATCGGCAGTCGCTCACGCTGCTGAAGCGCCTCGAGGCGCTGCTGCCGGTGCGGCCGGAGGCGCTGGTCGGCGGGTCCGCGGAGGTTCTGTTCAAAGCGCATCCCGTGCCGCTCCCGTCGTTCCTGGCGGTCGCCTCGAAGCTGCCGGAACGGCTGGTCCTCAAGCTCGGCGACGAGACGCTGGAGGTGAAGGCGAACCCGGTCTACGGCCGCAAGGGCGAATATGCCCATGCCCAGCTCACCTGGGACGTGGTGACGGAGGCCGCGCGCGACGCGCGGCGGGCGGAGGACCTGTTCGGGATGCTGGAAGAGGTCCCGGTCAATGTGATGACCTGCTCGCTTGAGGACTTCCGCATCGATTATGCCAACCGCGCCAGCCGTGAGACCTTCAAGCGCCTGGCGCAATATCTGCCGGTGAAGGCGGACGCGGTGGTCGGCTCCACCATCGACATCTTCCACAAGCACCCGCACGTTCAGCAGCGTCTCCTGGCCAACCCCTCGAACCTGCCCCATTCGGCCTTGATCCATATCGGCCCCGAGGTGCTGGACCTGCGCATGTCGGCGGTGACCGCTGCGGACGGCCGCTATCTGAAGCCCATGGTGACGTGGTCGGTGGCCACCGACCGGGTGAAACTGGCGCGTGAGATCACCGATGTGGGCAGCGCCATGGCCGCCACCGCGGCCGAGATGCAGGGGTCCAGCGCACGGCTGCTGGAGCTGACCGAAGGCAGCGCGCAGACTTCGGTCTCGGTGTCGGCGGCGGCGGTGCAGATGTCGGCATCGTTCGATGAGATCAACCGCCGGATCGCCGAGATGACCGGGCTGTCCGGGGAGGTCACCGACAAGGCGGTTTCGGCCGACCGGATCGTCGCCGGCCTGTCGGAGAGCATGGAGCGCATCGGCAAGGTCACCGCGCTGATCGAGAAGATCGCCGGCCAGACCAATCTGCTGGCGCTGAACGCCACCATCGAGGCGGCCCGGGTGGGGGAATGGGGCCGTGGCTTCGCCGTGGTGGCGCAGGAGGTCAAGGCGCTGGCGGTGCAGACCGCCGCCGCCACCCAGGATATCCGCCGCCTGGTGGGCGCGGTGCAGGACGAGAGCCAGTCGGCGTCCAGCGCAGTGTCGGAAATCACCATCAAGGTGCGGGAATTGAGCGAGGCCTTCACCCTGGTGTCGGCTGGCGTGGAGCAGCAGGCCGCGACCAATCGCTCGGTCAGCCACATGATCTCCGGCGTGTCCGATGCCGCCGCCGAGACCCGCCAGTCGGCGATGGTGGTGCGCCGGGTGGCCGGCGAGGTAAGCGGCTTCGCTACCCGGCTGAATGAAGAGGTTGGAACGCTGCTCAAGAAGTGAGCGGCGCCGCCGTGACCTGTTCCCGCTGCCGCGTGGATGTGCCTTTTCGGGACAGCGAACGGCGATGGCCGGGAACAGGACGGGGACACAGCGGGTCCGAATCAGTCCGGGTCGGCGAATCCCGGTTCGTTCCGCGTGCGCGCGCCGCGGCCGAGGAAGTCGAGCGCGCCCTGCAGGATGAAGGCGGCGGCATGTTGGTCCACCACCTGGGCCCGCTTGGCGCGGCTGACGTCGGCCGAGATCAGTGCCCGCTCCACGGCGGCGGTGGACAGGCGCTCGTCCCAGAAGGCGATGGGCAGCGCGGTGAGCTTCGCGAAATTGCGCGCGAACGCCCGGGTGGACTGGGCGCGCGGACCTTCCGACCCATCCATGTTGAGCGGCAGGCCGAGCACGAAGGCCACCGCGCGGCGCTCGCCCGCGAGGGCGATCAGGCGTTGGGCATCGGCGGTGAACTTGGTGCGCCACACCGTCTCCACCACGGTGGCGAGGCGCCGGTCGGGATCGCAGGTGGCGACGCCGATGGTCTTGGTGCCAAGGTCGAGCCCGATCAGGCTGCCGCGCTCGGGCAGGAGGGCGGCAATGTCGGCCAGGGCGCCGATGGTGGGGGCGGAAGCGTCGCTCATCACTCCTGGCTAGCACGGTCCGGCGGGTCCAGCCATGGCGGCGCGAGGGGGCGAGAGCGGCGTTGCGCCGGGGCGGAGCTTCCCGGATACTCGGGCGCATTCGTGATGGCCGGCGTCCCGCCGGCCGGCTTTTCAAGGCGCGCGCCAGAGGGTGCGCAATGGGCGCAGGCAACGGGCGCAGGTTAAGGGGCGCAATTCCATGAAGATCACCTGGTTCGGCCACGCGGCTTTCCGGCTCGATTTCGCGGGCAAGGGCGTGCTCATCGATCCGTTCTACACGGGCAATCCGAGCTTCAATTTCGGCGTCGAGAACGCCACCCGCGGGGCGACGCACATCCTGCTGACCCACGGTCATTCGGACCATATCGGCGACACCATCTCCATCGTCGAGGACGCGGCCGACGCCGGCACCGAGATTCCGGTGGTGACCAACCCCGAGATCAGCGCCTACCTCGCCGCCAAGGGCGGCGGCGCCAACCATGTGGGCATGAACACCGGCGGCACGGTGGACCTCGGCGGCTTCACCGTGACCATGGTGCGGGCCGACCATTCCTCGGGCGGGCCCGGCAGCCCCTCCGAATACCTGGGCAACCCCAACGGCCTGATCGTGAAGGCGCCGGGCGAGCCGACGGTCTGGCACCTGGGCGACACCGACATCTTCTCCGACCTGGCCCTGCTCGCGGAGATCCACCAGCCGAAGGTGGTGTTCGTGCCCATCGGCGACCGCTACACCATGGGGCCGCAGGTGGCGGCGCTGGCGGTGCGGCGCTTCCTGCCGGGGGTGGAAGTGGTGGTGCCCTGCCACTATGGCACCTTCCCGATCCTGGTGCAGGACGCTTCCGCGTTCGTGGAGGCGCTGGAGGGGCACCCGGTCAAGGTGGTGGTGCCGGCCAGCGGCGAATCGTTCGAGGTCTGAGCCGGCCTCGGGATATCGCGCCCGCTCCCCATGGACTGGGGGACGGGCGCGGGCATTGCGCCGGCCGGCATCGCTCCTATAACTTCCCCATGCCTGTTTCCGAGTCTCTCTCCGCCGTTCCGCCCGCTCCGCTCCAGGTGTTGCGGCAGGTGTTCGGCTACGATGCCTTTCGCGGCCGGCAGAAGGACATCGTGGACCACGTGGTCGCCGGCGGCGACGCCCTGGTGCTGATGCCCACCGGCGGCGGCAAGTCTTTGTGCTATCAGGTGCCAGCCCTGGTGCGGCCGGGCACTGGCATCGTCGTCTCGCCGCTGATCGCCCTGATGCACGACCAGGTGCAGGCCCTGCGCCAGCTGGGGGTGAAGGCGGCGGCGCTGAACTCCGCGCTCGCGCCCGGCGAGGCCCGGCAGGTGGAACGCGATCTGGCGAGCGGCACCCTCGACCTGCTGTATGTGGCGCCCGAACGTTTGCTGAGCGAGTCCTTCCTCACGCTCCTGTCCGGCGCGCATATCGCTTTGTTCGCCATCGACGAGGCCCATTGCGTCTCGCAATGGGGGCACGACTTCCGGCCGGAATATCGCCAGCTCACCGTTCTGCACGAGCGCTTTCCCGGTGTGCCGCGGATCGCGCTCACCGCCACCGCCGACGGGCCGACCCGGCGCGAGATCGTGGAGCGGCTGGCGCTGGAGGAGGGGCGGGAGTTCCTGTCGTCGTTCGACCGGCCGAACATCCGCTACCGCATCGCCGCCAAGGCGAATCCCAAGGCCCAGCTTCACGCCTTCCTCAAGGAGCATGAGGGCGAGGCCGGCGTGATCTATTGCATGAGCCGGGCCAAGGTGGAGGCCACCGCCGAGGCGCTGGCCACCCAGGGGCTGACGGCGCTGCCCTACCATGCCGGCCTCGATGCCGACACCCGCGCCCGCCACCAGGACCGCTTCCTGAAGGAGGAGGGGGTGGTGATGGTGGCCACGGTGGCCTTCGGCATGGGCATCGACAAGCCGGACGTCCGCTTTGTCGTGCATCTCGACCTGCCCAAGAGCATCGAGGCCTATTACCAGGAGACCGGCCGCGCCGGCCGCGACGGCCTGCCCTCGGAGGCGCTGCTTCTGTATGGCGTCGAGGATGTGGCCAAGCTGATCCAGTTCGTGGAATCCTCCGATGCGCCCGATGCGCGCAAGCGGGTGGAGCGGCAGAAGCTCGATGCGCTGCTGGGCCTGTGCGAAAGCGCGACCTGCCGGCGTCAGGTGCTTTTGTCCTATTTCGACGAGGCCCTGGCAGAGCCCTGCGGCAATTGCGATGTCTGCCTGGATCCGCCCAAGACCTTCGACGGCACTCAGGCGGCACAAAAGCTGCTGTCGTGCGTCTATCGCACCGGCGAGCGCTTCGGGGCCGGCCACGTCATCGATGTCCTGCTGGGCCAAAGCAATGAAAAGGTGGTGAAGTTCGGCCACGACACGCTGTCCACCTTCGGCATCGGCAAGGACTTCTCGCGGGACGAATGGCGCGCCATCGTGCGCCAGCTGGTGGCGATGGGCCTGCTGCATGTGGATGTGGAGGGCCACGGCGGCCTCAGCCTGACCGAGAAATGCCGCCCGGTGCTGCGCGGCGCGGAGAAGGTGGAGCTGAAGGCGGAGGTGCGTGCCAAGGCCGCCCGCGCCGCCCGGGGCGGGCCGGCGCAACGACCGCCCCGTGTCGGCCTCTCCGACCCGGACGACGAGGCCCTGTTCCAGAAGCTCAAGGCCTTGCGGCTGGAGCTGGCACGGGCCCAGGGGGTGCCCCCCTATGTGATCTTCCACGACGCCACCTTGACCGAGATCGCCCGCGCGCGGCCACAGTCGCTGGGTGATTTCGGCGCCATTTCCGGCGTCGGCGAAGCCAAGCTCTCCCGCTATGGGGCACAGTTCCTGGATGTGGTGCGGGAGGGCTGATGCGGCCTCTCCCCGGGCCGTCCGGCGCATGGGATCAAGGGCAGACGCGCCGCGGCCTTCCCGCGGGCGGGCCCGATCCCGGGGGCTCCGTCCGATGCGGCCAATGATGCCACGGGAGGAGGAAGGTGCGTAGAGGCGTTGCGCCTTCGCGCGCGCCCTTGCTATAGCGGCCCTCAGCTTTTGGGAGCGTCATATGTCCGTCGATCAGGCGACCGTCCGCCGGGTGGCCCATCTCGCGCGCATCGCGGTGCGCGACGAGGAACTCGGCCACCTCCAGAATGAACTGAACGCCATCCTCGAATTCGTGGAGCAACTGGCGGATCTCGATGTCTCCGGCGTGGAGCCCCTGACCGGCGTGGTGCCCGTGGAACTGCCCATGCGCGACGACGTGGTCAGCGACGGCCATTGTCCCGAAAAGGTGCTCGCCAACGCTCCCGATGCCGAAGGCGGCTTCTTCACCGTGCCGAAGGTGGTGGAATGACCAATCTGACCCAACTCACCCTCACCGAGGCCCGCGAGGGGCTCGCCCAGGGCGAATTCACCTCGGTCGAGCTCACCACGGCCTATCTGCAGGCCATGGAGGAGGCGCGCCACCTCAATGCCTATGTGCTGGAGACGCCGGAGATCGCCCTGAAGATGGCGGCCGCGAGCGACGCCCGCATCGCCTCCGGCGATGCCGGACCGCTGGAAGGCATCCCGCTCGGCATCAAGGACATGTTCTGCACCGAGGGCGTGCGGACCACCGCCTGTTCCAAGATCCTCGAGAATTTCATTCCCCAGTACGAATCCACCGTCACCTCCCACCTCTGGCGCGATGGCGCGGTGATGCTGGGCAAGCTCAACAACGACGAGTTCGCCATGGGCTCGTCCAATGAGACCTCGGCCTACGGCCCGGTGGTGTCGCCCTGGCGCCGCGAGGGCGACGCGGCGCCGCTGGTGCCCGGCGGCTCGTCGGGCGGCTCGGCGGCGGCGGTGGCGGGCTTCCTGTGCGCCGGCGCCACCGGCACCGATACCGGCGGCTCCATCCGTCAGCCGGCTGCCTTCACCGGCACCGTCGGCATCAAGCCCACCTATGGGCGCTGCTCGCGCTGGGGCATCGTCGCCTTCGCCTCCTCGCTGGATCAGGCCGGGCCGTTCGCCCGCTCGGTGAACGACGCGGCGCTGCTGCTGCGCTCCATGGCGGGCTACGACGCCAAGGATTCCACCAGCATCGACCGCCCGGTGCCGGATTATCAGGAGTCGGTCGGCGCCTCGATCCGCGGCAAGCGGATCGGCATTCCACGCGAATACCGCATGGATGGCATGTCGGACGAGATCGATGCCCTCTGGCAGGAAGGCGCCAAGTGGCTGGAAGAGGCCGGCGCCGAGATCGTCGACATCTCCCTGCCGCACACAAAGTATGCGCTGCCGGCCTATTACATCGTGGCACCGGCGGAGGCGTCCTCCAATCTCGCCCGCTATGACGGGGTGCGCTATGGCGTGCGCGTGCCGGGCAAGGACATCGTGGAGATGTACGAGAACACCCGTGCCGCCGGTTTCGGCGCGGAGGTGCGCCGGCGCATCATGATTGGCACCTATGTGCTGTCGGCCGGCTATTATGACGCCTATTACCTGCGGGCGCAGAAGGTGCGCACCCTCATCAAGCGCGATTTCGACATCGCCTTCGCCGCCGGCGTCGATGCGGTGCTGACCCCGGCCACCCCGTCCCCCGCCTTCGGCATCGGCGAGAAGCTGAAGGCCGACCCGGTCGAGATGTACCTCAACGACGTGTTCACCGTGACCGTGAACATGGCCGGCCTGCCCGGCATCTCGGTGCCGGCGGGCCTGTCCGCCGACGGCCTGCCGCTGGGCCTCCAGCTCATCGGCCGCCCGTTCGAGGAGCAGACCCTGTTCGCCCTCGGCGAGGTCATCGAGGAAGCCGCCGGCCGCTTTCCGGTGGAGGACCTGTGGTGGCGGGGCTGAACGAGGCTCCCGCCGCCCTCAACGCGGCGCGGGCGCGCATCGATGACATCGATGCGCGCCTCATCGCCCTGATCGCCGAGCGCTTCGGCGTGGTGGACGGGGTGGTGCGCATCAAGCGCGAGGCCGGCATCCCGGCCTTGCTCCAGGACCGGGTGGACGAGGTTCTGGCCCATGTGGAAGCCCTCGGCCAGGCCCGGGGCATCCCCGGCGGCGTGGCGACGGCGGTGTGGCGGGTTCTGATCGCCGAGACCATCGCCTACGAGGACCGGCAGCTTTAGCCCTGCGCGCCGCGCGGATGCGCGCGGCGTTTTGTGCACTGCAGCATGATGCCGAAGTCGCCTATCCTTTCTCTCTGCGAGCGATGCTGTGAGGGGAGGGGTGAATGCAGACGGTTGTCACCATCATGCTGATCGGTGCCGTCATGATGGTCACGATCGCGGCCCTCGACCGGCCACGGGGCTGACGTCGTCGGTGGCCATAAGCGGGGGGCGTCGTTCAGGCTGCCCTGCGGTGCCGTCGCGCGGTGTCCCGTTCGCATCTGCTCACGGCCAATTGGGCTGGGTTGTTGGTGTGGCGCACGTTCTGCCCGCCAACCGGCAACACCTCATTCGACCATCCTCTCAGGCGTGCGCTTGCGCGGGCGCGGCGGTTGCGGCCTTGACCGGCGCGGCCCCCCGGTCGGCCGGCGCGACATGTCCGTCAGGCGGCGGCTGATGTCCGGATAGCGCAATGCCAGCATGTGCAGTTCGTCTTCCTCGATGGCGATGAGCTTGCTCTTGGCCAGGGCGCGAACGGGGCGGGGGGTGTCGTCCAGGCCCGGTGTCAGGCCGAACACGTCCCCCGCGCCGAGCCGGACGCTTCCGTCGGCGCTTGTTGTCTCAAGCTCGCCTTCCAGCACCACGAACAGGTGCCGGGCCCGCTCGCCCGGGCGAACGACATGGTGGCCCCGGTCGAAGCTGCGGGAATTGAACAGGGGCAGCAAATCGCCGAGCACCCGCGCATCGAGATCGGAGAAGGGCGGCAGGCGGGACACCATGGAGAAGGTGACCACGAAGTTATGCTTTGAGATGACTTCCGAAAAAGAGCTGGCGATGATGGCGATGGGCAGCGCCAGCATCACCAGGCCACCCACCATGGTGACGGCGCCGATCATCCGGCCCACGGTGGTGACCGGCACCGCATCGCCGTAACCCACCGTCGTCAGCGTGGTGATGGCCCACCACATGGCCTCTGGAATGGAGCCGAACTTGTCGGGCTGGACCGTGCGCTCCACGAGATACATGGCGGTGGCCGCGATCAGGACGCCGGTGCCGAGGAGGACAAGGCACGCCAGCAGCGCGTAGCGCTCGCGCTTGACGGAGAGATAGAGGGCGTTGAAGCCGGACGAATACCGCGCGAGCTTGAGGAAGCGCAGCAGCCGCAGCACCAGGATCGCGTGGATCTCAAGCGGCGCGACCTGAGCGAGGATGGCCGGCGCCACCGCGAGCAGATCGATCACGGCCGCCGGTGTCGCCACATAGCTCAGGCGCGCCCGCCACGCCGGCATGCGCCGCCGCAGCGGATGTTCCGGCGCCACCCAGATGCGGATCGCGTATTCCAGCGAAAACACCGCCAGCGCCAGGATCTCGCACGCGGAGAACCAGGCCTGGTCCCGCAGGGCCAGAGCCGGAACCGTGGCCAGGACGGCGCCGCCCACGCTCACCAGCACGATGGCGATGAGCAGGTGGTGCACCAGGTCGGCGGCAAAGTCGCCGGGAAGATCCCGTTCGAGAATGTCGAACGTGCGTCGGCGAATCGTCGATGTCATGAACGGACCCTCACCGGGGCGGCCGGCGGGGTCAACGGCATCCGAACCGTTCCGTCTCGCGGGCCCGGGCCTCCGCGGTGCGTGTGGACACTGCCTCGGGCGGAAGCCCGAGGGCGCCGAGAAGCTGGGCGACAAGCTGCAGGCTGCCCTCCACCGTCTCGGGAATGACGCCGGAAACGCCGTGTCCGGCGAGGCGGCGGGCGTGTTCGGCGTCCTTGGCACGGGCGAGCACGGGAATCGTCCCCCAGCGGCGGTGCACCGCTTCCGCCATCCGCTCCGCGGCCACCGGCGAATCGAGCGTCAGCACAAACGCGATGGCGTGATCGGCGCCCAGGCGCTCGAGGATCTCCTCTCGTCCCGCGTCGCCAAAATAGACCGGGCGACCTGTCGCCCGTTCCAACGCCACGCATCGTGGATTGTTGTCCACGGCGACGAAGGGCACGTTCTCCTGCTCCAAGGCTTCCGCCACCATGCGGCCAACGCGGCCGAAGCCACCGATGATGACGTGTCCCTTGGGCGGGTCCATGTCTGGCATGGCAAGATGCCCGTGCGCCTCCACCTCCAGGCGATGACCGAGACGCTGCCCGATGGCCGACAGCAGCGGCGTTGCGGCCAGGCCGAGCCCCACCACCGCCACCACCGCGCCGGCGTCGGTGCTGGACAAGATGCCCTTGGCCACCATCAGCCCGAGCACCACGAGTGCGAATTCTCCGGTCTGGGCCAGCAGGATGGAAGCCTCGGTCGCCTCCGCGCGGGCCACCCGCATCACGCGCACCGCAGCGTAGTTGAACCCGGTCTTGATGACGAGGAGCCCCACCGTGCCCGCCAGGATCAGCGGGAGCAACGGCAGCACGGCGCGGAAATTCACGCTCATGCCGACGGTGACGAAGAAGACGCCGATCAGCAGGCCCTTGAACGGTTCGAGGTCGACTTCGATCTGGTGCCGATAGGCGGTCTCCGACAGCAGCATGCCGGCCAGGAAGGCGCCAAGGGCGCCGGACAGGCCGGCGGCGCGGGTGAATGCCGCCGTGCCCACCACCACCACCAGAGTGATCGCCATGATCAGCTCGCGCGACCGGGTGCTGCCGGCCATGCCGACCAGCGGCGCCATGACGTAGCGCCCGGCCACCAGGATGATCGCGACCGCGCCCACCGCCTTCGCCAGCGCGCTTGCCGCCAGCAGCAGCACGCTGCCGCCGCCGGCCACGAGCTCGGTGGCCAGCAGGATCGGCACCACCATGAGATCCTGAAACAGCAGCACGGCGATGACCAGCTGTCCCAGGGGCGCGAGCGAGCGATGTTCTTCGACTAGGATCTGCGTGACCACTGCGGTGGAGGAGAGCGCGAGGGCGAAACCGAGCACGAGCGCGATGGCGGGCTCGGTAAAGCCCGACAGGCCGACCGCAGAAGCGAGGGCGCCGCCGCAGAACAGCACCTGCAGGCCGCCGATGCCGAAAACTTCTCGTCGCAAGGCCCAAAGGCGGCTGGCGGAAAATTCAAGCCCAAGCAGGAAGAGAAGGAAGATGACCCCGAGCTCGCCAAAGGGGGCCACCCGTTCCGCATTGGAAATTGTGACGAAACGCAGCCACGGCAGGTCTGACGCCCAGCTGCCCAGGCCATGGGGGCCCAGCAAAGCCCCGACGACGATGAAGCCCACCACCGCGCCGATGCGCGCACGGTGAAAGAGCGGTACTAAAATACCGGCTGCCAGGAGATAGACGAACCCGTCCTTGAGGAAGGCGTCTGCCACCGCCAATGCTCCCAAAGCCTTCCAGGGCGTGTCCGCACCGGCTGCGTGCCGGTTTCATCAACACGCCCTCACCACCACAGGCCGCTTGGCCCGCGCACCCCGGCGCCTGTTCGGCGCCGCCCCGAGCGGGCCCGCGCCATTCCGTCCCGGCCGATCACCGCGACAGGTGATCGAGACCTTGAGCGGCGCGTCTCGGGCCCCGCACAGACCCGCGCCCGCCTGCTGCGTTCAGCCGGCCAGCGCAGCCTCGATCGCCGCCAAGGCTGCCTCGGCCTTGGCGCCGTCTGGTCCGCCGGCCTGAGCCATGTCCGGACGTCCACCGCCACCCTTGCCGCCCAGCGCCTCGGCGCCTCGGCGGACCAGCGCCACGGCGTCGAAGCGCGACACGAGATCGGAGGTGACGCCCACCACCAACGAGGCCTTGCCATCGGCCGCGTGGTTGGCCACGGCCACCACGCCGGACCCGATCTTGGTCTTGCCTTCGTCGGCGATCGCCTTGAGGTCTTTGGGGTCGGCTCCGGAAATCGCGATGGGCAGGTAGCGCGTGCCGTTGATCTCTATGACGCGGGGACCCTGTTCCGCATCGCCGCCGCCGGCCATGGCCAGCCGCTTGCGCGCTTCGGCGATTTCGCGTTCCAACTTGCGTCGCTCGTCCACCAGCACGGCGAGGCGGGCTTCCACCTCGGCCACTGGAGCCTTCAGGGTCGCCGCCGCGTTCTGCAACGCCACACTCGCGGCATTGAGGTGGTGCCGCGCCGCGTCCGCCGTCAGCGCCTCGATGCGTCTCACGCCGGAGCCCACGGCGCTCTCCGACACCACGGAGACGATGCCGATATCGCCGGTGCGACGCACATGGGTGCCGCCGCACAGCTCGGTGGAGTAGGGCGCGCCGTTGCCGTCGTCGGTCCCCATGGTGACCACGCGGACCTCATCGCCATACTTCTCGCCGAACAGCGCCCGGGCCCCGGAGCCGATGGCGTCGTCCACCGCCATGATCCGGGTCTCCACCGGCTCGTTGCGCAGCACGAAACGGTTGGCGATATCCTCCACCCGGGCGACCTCGTCCGGTGTGAGTGGCTTGGGATGGGAGAAGTCGAATCGCAGGCGATCAGGCGCCACCAGCGAGCCCTTCTGCGCCACATGATCGCCCAACACCCGCCGCAGCGCCTCGTGGAGCAGATGGGTGGCCGAATGATTGGCCCGCAACGCGGACCGGCGGCCCCCGTCCACCTCCAGGACCAAGGCGGTTCCCACCTTGAGCACGCCGTCGCTGATTTCGACCTCATGCACGAACAGGTCGCCGAGCTTCTTCTGCGTGTTCAACACACGGGCCGCGATCCCCCCTTCGCCGCTCCAGGCGCCGGTATCGCCGACCTGCCCGCCTGATTCCGCGTAAAAGGGGGTCTGGTTCACGATCGCAAAGCCACGATCTCCGGCCGCCAGGCTGTCAACCTCGACACCGTCCTTGAGCAAGGCCAGCACCACGCCTTCGGCCCGCTCGGTTTCATAGCCGAGAAACTCGGTCGCCCCGATCCGGTCGCGCAACTGGAACCAGAGCGCATCCGTCGCCGCCTCGCCCGAACCGGCCCAATTGGCGCGCGCCTCGGCCTTCTGCCGCGCCATGGCGGCATCAAAGGCGTCGAGATCCACCGCGATGTCCCGCGCGCGCAACGCGTCCTGGGTCAGGTCAAGGGGGAAGCCGTAGGTATCGTATAGCTTGAAGGCCACTTCTCCCGGGAAGCTGGCGCCGCTGGTCAGACCAGCGCTCTCCTCCTCCAGGATGGAGAGCCCGCGCTCCAGGGTTCGCCGGAAGCGGGTCTCCTCCAGCAGCAGGGTTTCGCTCGCCAGGGATTCGGCGCGCACGATTTCCGGATAGGCCCGGCCCATCTCGCGCACCAGCACCGGCACCAGCCGATGCATCAAGGGGTCCTTCGCGCCCAGGAGCTGGGCGTGACGCATGGCCCGCCGCATGATGCGGCGCAGGACGTAGCCGCGCCCTTCGTTCGAGGGCAGGACGCCGTCGGCCGTCAGGAACACCGCCGCGCGCAGATGGTCGGCGATCACCCGATGGCTCGCCTTTTGCGGCCCGGCGGCATCGATGTTGGTGAGTTCCGCGACCTCGGCAATGAGGGCGCGCATGAGGTCGGTCTCGTAATTGTCGTGGGTCCCCTGCAGTACCGCCGAGATGCGCTCGAGACCCATGCCGGTATCGATGGACGGCCGCGGCAACCCGACCCGCTCCCCGCCGGGAAGCTGCTCGTACTGCATGAACACCAGGTTCCAGATCTCGATGAAACGGTCGCCATCGGCATCGGCGGAACCAGGCGGACCGCCCGGGATGTGGGGGCCATGGTCAAAGAAGATCTCGGAACAGGGACCGCAGGGACCGGTATCGCCCATCGACCAGAAATTGTCCGAGGTGGGAATGCGGATGATCTTCTCGTCGGACAGGCCGGCGATTTTCTTCCAGAGGCCGTGCGCCTCCTCATCCTCGCTGTAGACGGTGACGAGGAGGCGCTCCCGCGGCAGGTCGAAGGAGCCGGTGATCAGGTTCCAGGCCAGCTCGATCGCACGTTCCTTGAAATAGTCGCCGAACGAGAAGTTGCCGAGCATTTCGAAGAAGGTGTGATGCCGCGCCGTATAGCCGACATTGTCGAGATCGTTGTGCTTGCCGCCGGCACGCACGCACTTCTGCGCGGTCGCGGCCCGCGCGTACGGACGCTTCTCCATTCCGGTGAAGACGTTCTTGAACTGGACCATCCCCGCGTTGGTGAACATGAGGGTCGGGTCGTTCTGCGGCACCAACGGAGAGGAGGGGACCGCCTCGTGCCCGTGCTTGACGAAGTAGTCGAGGAAGGTCGACCGGATCTCGTTGACGCCGCTCATGTGCCGGCTACTGCCCCTAAGAGCCGGATGCGGAAGCGCAAGCGGCGATGACCACCTCGGACAGGGCGCCCTCGCTCCCATCCGGCTCCGAGACCGCCACCCCTGGAAACCAGGGCGGGCGCGACCCGGAACCGGTTTCGTTTACCGGCGGGGCTCGCGCTTGTCCAGAAACCCATGCCCCATGCGTGACCACGATCTTCGCATGGGGCAAAGCCGCGAATGTCTCTCAGCCGTCGCTCGGCTCCTGTCCTTCGGCGTCTTCCTCGGGCGCGCCTGCGAGAATCTGGTCGGCGATGAGCCCGGCATTCTGCCGGATCGCGGCTTCGATGCGGCCGGCGACCTCGGTGTTCTGTCGCAGGAAGGTTTTCGCGTTCTCGCGGCCCTGGCCCAGGCGCTGGCTGTCGTAAGAGAACCACGCGCCGGATTTGTCCACCACGCCGGCGCGCACGCCGAGATCGAGCAGCTCTCCCATCTTGGAGACGCCCTCGCCGTACATGATGTCGAATTCAACCTGCTTGAAGGGCGGGGCCAGCTTGTTCTTGACCACCTTCACGCGGGTCTGGTTGCCGACCACTTCGTCGCGTTCCTTGATGGCGCCGATGCGGCGGATGTCAAGGCGAACCGACGCGTAGAACTTCAGCGCGTTGCCGCCGGTGGTGGTCTCCGGCGAGCCGTACATCACACCGATCTTCATGCGGATCTGATTGATGAAGATGACCATGGTGTTGGACTTGGAGATCGAGGCGGTCAGCTTGCGCAGCGCCTGACTCATCAGGCGCGCCTGCATGCCCGGCTGGTTATCGCCCATCTCGCCTTCAAGCTCGGCGCGCGGGGTGAGCGCCGCCACCGAATCCACCACCAGCACATCGATGGCGCCGGAACGCACCAGGGTATCGGCAATCTCAAGGGCTTGCTCGCCGGCATCCGGCTGGGAGATCAGAAGGTCGTCAAGGTTGACGCCGAGCTTGCGAGCATAGATGGGGTCAAGGGCATGCTCGGCGTCAATGAAGGCACAGGTGCCGCCCCGCTTCTGGGCTTCGGCGATCACGTGAAGGGCAAGGGTGGTCTTGCCGGAGGATTCCGGCCCGAAGATCTCCACGATGCGCCCCTTGGGGAGGCCGCCTATGCCAAGCGCGATGTCGAGGCCCAGGGATCCGGAGGGAACACTCTCCACCTCCAGCGCCTTTCCGCCTTTGCCCAGGCGCATGATCGAGCCCTTGCCAAAATGGCGCTCGATCTGTGAAAGCGCGGCATCAAGAGCCTTGGTCTTATCCATGGAAGAACCTTCGACGAGTCGGAGTGTCGCCTGAGTCATCGCCGCGCTCCAATGCTGGCGCAAGGGGAAATGAGGCCTGGCTCTTCGTACATGGTTTGTTCGATGTTCGCAATATGTTCCATTGATACGTCTGCATGCGCCGGATGGCGGGTGTGCGATCGCTATTTGTCGATCTAGAGTTGAGGCTTGATCAGAGCCAGAAGGCTACGGCCGTGGCGAGCGCTGCGGCGGATAGGAAGTTGGCAGCGAGTTTGTCGTATCGGATGGTGCGCCTGCGATTCCGGCCGCCCGGTATGACGGGTATCGCGCCCGCCTTACGCGCCGGTCGGCGTAGCCGGTCGGCGTCATAGCCTTTGTCGCCGAGCAGGTATCGCATCGGTCCGGCCCGTTCGAGAAGCGCGGGGGCAGCCTTCATGTCGCTGACGTTGCCGGGGGGCAGTATCAGCGCATAGGGACGGCCGATGACGTTGGTGAGCGCGTGGATCTTGGTTGTCCAGCCGCCACGCGAGCGGCCGATCGCCTGCGCCGCACGCCCCCCCCCTTTGCTCCGAACGCGGCGCGCTGCGCCTTGATGTAAGTGCTGTCGATGGCGGTGCTCTTCGTGACTGCGCCGGCCTCCACCAGCGCGTCGAGCAGCTTGAGCCAGCCCCCCCGGCGCGACCAGCGATTGAACCGATTGTAGATCGTGGTCGAAGGCCCGTAGTCGGCGGGGCAATCACATCAGCGACAGCCGATCTTGAGGACGTGCAGGATGCCGGAGATCACGCGCCGGTCATCGACGCGCAGCGCGCCAGGCTGGTTCTTCGGCAGATGCGGTTCGATCGCCGCCCACACAGCATCCGACAACCAGAACAACGCCATACGCCGTCTCCCGTGATCCACACATAAGAGCGCGTTTGAGAAGGATTACCAAGGGGGCTTTTGCGTGATTGATAGGGCGTCGGATCGACGAGGCGAGCCGATCCCCCATGCCCCGCAAGAAGCCGCCCGCCCGGTGCCGCCACGACACGGACCTGACCGACACACAGTGAGTGGGATCTGATCCGCCGCTGATCCCCGAGGCGCGAGCCGGCGGGCGGCCCAGGAAGGCGGCCTCGCGGGCATTGGTGAACGCCATCCTCTATTTCCTGCGGGTGGGCATGGCGTGGCGGCTTTTGCCCCATGACCTGCCGCCGTGGCAGACGGTGTATTCCTATCTGCGCCGCTGGCAGCGCGAAGGCGTCTGGGAGCGGGTCCACCACACCCTCGTCATGGCCGACCGCGAGCGCAGCGGCAGGGCCGCGTCGCCGTCGGCGGCGATCCTCGACAGCCAGTCAGTGCGCATCGCCGATCAAAAGAGGGTGCCAAGGGTTACGACGCGGCCAAGAAAATCACCGGGCGCAAGCGGCACATCCTGACCGACACTGACGGACGCCTGCTCTGCGTGCGCGTCCATGCCGCCGACATTCCAGGACCGTGACGCGGCAAGCTGCCGCTGAAGGCCTCCCGACGGCGTTATCGGTTCGTCGCTCGCGTCTTCGCCGATGGCGGCTATGCCGGGCGGCTCGTGGGGGGGGGCAGCCGACAAGACCCACATCCCCCTCGACATCATCCGCCGCGGCGCCAGGGCCAAGGGCTTCCAGGTCCTGCCGCGCAGATGGGGGGATTGAGTGCACCTTCGCCTGGGTCTTCAAGAACCGCCGCCTCGTCCGCGACTATAAGCAGATCACTACCGTCGCCGAAACCCTCATCACCATCGCCGCTTCAGCCACGCTCCTGCGAAGATGGGCCTGATGAGCTGCTGCCGATTTTGTGGACAGGGAGTTAAGCTAGCATAGCGCGGGCTTCGAACTCCATGGGGCTGAGGTACCCCAGTTTCGAATGCCGCCGACGCGGGTTGTAGAAGCGCTCGATGTAATCGAAGACATCGGCACGGGCTTCGTCGCGGGTGCGATAGAGCTTGCGGGCTGTGCGTTCGGTCTTCAGCGTTGAGAAGAAGCTCTCCATTGCCGAGTTGTCCCAGACATTCCCGGCACGGCTCATCGAGCAAGTGATCTCATTGTCAGCCAGAAGCCGCTGGAACTGCTCGCTTGTGTATTGCGATCCCTGGTCCGAGTGATGAAGCAGAGCGTCGGCCTTGCCACGTCGCAGACCGCCATCATCAGCGCATCCATGACCAGGGAGGCATCCCGCTCGGCCTTCATGGACCAGCCAACGACACGCCGGGAAAACAGGTCGAGGACGGCAGCGACGTAAAGCCAGCCGTCCGCGGTCCAGATATAGGTGAAGTCAGCCAACCACTTCAGGTTTGGCCGGTCGGCCTGGAAGTCGCGGTCGAGAATGTTATCGGCGATGACCGCGCGTTCGCCGTCATCCTTCGGCTTGCCACGGCGCCTGGGCCGCGCCCTCATGGCATTGACCCGCATCAGCCGTTCGATCCGGTGCAGCCCGCAGGCCAGCCCCTCTTCCAGAACATCGCGCCAGACACGGCGCGCGCCGTAGGTCCGGTCGCTGGCCCTGAAGCTTGTTTCGATCGCCATGACGAGCTTCGCGTCATGGATCTCGCGGGCTCTGGTCGGGCGATTGAACCAGGCATGGAAGCCTGAGCGCGAGACCTCCAGGACCTTGCAGAGCCAGCTGACCGGCCAGATGTGGCGGTGTTTGGCGATGAAGACGAACCTCATATCGCCTCGCGCGCGAAAAAAGCCGCGGCCTTCTTGAGGATGTCACCCTCCGCACGCAGCCGCGCGACCTCTTTCTTCAAGGCTGCAATCTCGGCCAGGTCGGCCCGCATCTGCCCGTTCCCAGGAAACGCTGTCGCCGGGGTCGCGGTCAGCTCCCGCATCCAGCGGCGCAGCACGCTCTCCGCCACATCAAGGTCACGGGCCGCCTGCGCTACCGAGACACCCCGATCCGTCACCAGCCTGACGGCCTCGACTTTGAACTCGCGGCTGAATTTCCGCCTCGTCATATCCTCTCTCCAGGTCCTTGGTCACGATCTTATCTTCGTGTCCACGAAACCGGCAGCAGCTCAGCGTGGAATCGCACCCTGTATCGTCTACGAGTTCGATTTTGATAGGGCTGGAAACAAGACCTACCAGCCGTCCTTCGTCATAGACTGAACTGCCGGCAGCGGAGATCGGGCGAGGCTCTAGCACTGCGCACCAACGGCAGGAAGGCCCAAGGGCAGCATCCGCTTTGACGGCAAGCGGCAGTCAAGAGTTGTGCATGCGTTAGGTATTCACCCGCAACTTGCAGCGCAATCGGCGGTTAATTTCTACGCTGGCTGCACACGCATCGAAAGTCCTCGCCGAAAGGGGCGCCGTCCTCGAATGCCAAGAGGCGTTGTTATGGGAGCACGACTTTGAATAGCGGCAACCGCTGGGCTTGAAAGAGGAGGCAGCACGCGGGCGGATAGATGACGCTCTTTTGGTGGAGACCGTTCGGAAGAAACCTGACCGTCACGGGCGCCTGATCGAACCATGGCGATATCAACGCACGCGTTTTTGAAGCCTTGAGTACGGCGGCCGGCTTCATGGTTCTCGGGTTCCCAGATAGCAGTGCCGCAGATCCTGAGGCGGATGGCCCTCGAAGACACTCATATCTGATAAATAATCTGAACTTATAGGTCAAATATGACTTAAATACTGCGCGCCGTTTCCATCTCGTCGCCGACGAAAGCAGCCTCATAGTCGCGGGCCAGCGCGCCAGAAACGCCAACCTGTCTGAAGGCTTCCCGCCATCCGTCCGAAATGCGCTGCGCCATGGTTCGGATGATCTCCCGTGCCTCGGTCTCGGGAATCTCGAAAAACGCGCAGGCCTCTAGAGCGAGGTTAACCGAGCGGTCATGGGGCCCGCCCTCGAGGATTGCCGTCTCGAGATGCGGGTTGCGATCCGGCGCCGGGTTCACGTCGAATACCGGCGACAAGCGCCACTGACCCGCCCCCACATAGAGGAAGCCGTGGTTCTTCAGGTGATCGTCCTTGTTTGACACGAGGATCGTGAAGATCAGCCGCCGATAGAGTTCGCGGAAATCGTCAGAAGGATCGGACGAATAAGCCCGCATGAAATCGACGATCTCCGTATAGGAGCCCAGCTCCACTCCCGTTTTGCCGAGTGCGGTGCGCGCGGAGATGTACGGAATCCGTGCGGCCCCACGGCGGTCGAACCGCTGGATCAGCGCAGCCGGGAACGGCGTGTCCGCCAGTTCCAGCCGTGCCTCGGGCGTGCGGATACCGCAGGCCGCCGCCAGGCGCAGCGTCGCGACCTCGACGCGCTCGATCGGCTGCTGATCGTGGACCGAGGTGAACTTCGCCAGCCACAGTGCATCGCCGTCCCTGACATTGGCTTTGGGGCGAGCGCCGCCGGAGCCGCCGGCGCCGGCCAGCGCCTGCATTTCCTCTGGCGAGATTTCCTTGCCTTGCTCATAGGCCCGCGCGATCGCCGTGATGGTTTCAAGATCGACCAGACGCGGGACGGCGTCCGCTGCCTTGCCGCGGATGACCTCGCCCTTGTCATCCAGAAAGCGCAACGCGCCTTGGCGACAGGTATCGTCGGAAAGCGTCAGATACTCGAATTCGTTGAGACCATTGCCATAAGCGCGTTCGAGCAGCCTGCGCCCCCAACTGTCCGGAGCCGCATCGGCGAAAACGCCCGCCAAGGCATCGCGCATGTTCCCGGGCAGTCCCGAAGTGTGGAATGGGCCGGCCTCAAGAGGGAAATCGGGCTGTATGGCGAAGGCGCGCGGGTTTTCGATCCATTCGGCACCATAGGCGAAGGTCGAGAATTGCCGTGGTCCGGTATGGGTGAAACGCAACTGGCCCACCGATGTGCGGCCTTCGCCAAGCGCGACATGGGCGACGAAATCGGCCATCAGAAGGAAGCCCCGTCAGGGTCCACAACATCCTGCCGATCCTGCGTCTCCTCCGTCTGAGCCTTCTGCTTTTTCAGCCTTGCCGCGAAGGAGCGGCCCCTGCGCGGTCCGTGCTCCGCTGCCAGCGCCAGCCCCAGATCGTCCTTGCGGATATCGACCAGGTCAGCGAGCCGCTCCAGAAGGCCCAGCACAACGAGAACGTCGGCAAGCGTTCCGATGGCAACGCCCGGATCACCCCGTTCAAGGCGGGCGATGGAACTTGGCGAGGTTCCCGCACGCACGGCGAGATCCGCCACGGCGATACCACGCCGCAGCCGCGCGTTGCGGATATCCTGGCCCAGCCGTTCCAGTGCTGGCTTCGCCTTGGGAGAACCCATCTCAATCATCCATATATGATGGAAAAAATCTATAAAACGATCATATATGACTAATTAGCTCCAAGGTCAAGAATTCTAATCCGCGCCCGCCCGGTCCACCATCACCTCGTTTTGGCAATCTGCGACAGGCGGGGCGCAAACTGAGGAGCCGATATTCTCGATCTCCTTAGCCATTGGCGGTCAGTGCCTCGAGATAGGGCCGAATGACCGTGGCGACCGTTCCTCGCTCGGCCTGGCTGGCAATCTCGCTTGGCGTCGTCTTGCGCTGACGCAACGCTTCCTGCAGGCCTTCGATCGCCACCGACAGGCCAATCTTGTTCCGATATCGGAAGCAATCGGCGATCGTCTTTGCGACGTCGAAAACCTTCACGGGCACCCTCTCGACAGGGTAGGTCTTAACCCCCTCCTTCAGCAGACGATCTGTGAAACGTACCAGCCGAATGGGCGTGCCGTTGGGTTTCGGGGACCAGTCCTTCTGCCCCACGGCGAGCCAAACCTGCCTCGGCAGTTGATCGGTCAGCCCGTGGAACGCCAAGGCCGAAACGAGGCAAACCACGCCTTTGGGAGCCCGCTTGGCGACCTCTGCAAGACTGTGGTGGATGTTGAGGGGCGCGTCGGAAAGCTGAGAGAGCCCGCGCGCGAGTCGAAGCACCTCGCCGTTGCGTTCCATGCGGCTCATGGTGGCGGCCGTTACGCCCGCCTCGCGCAGCTCTGCCAGGCGCGCAATTCCGCGTGCGGTCAAAACGGTATGGGCAATCTGGCGTTGGGACATGGACGACTCGATACGGAAACTCGGAACATAAGACTTACTATCCGAGGATTTATATCATTTTCGCATGGTGAGGAAATGTGCCCGGTAAGAGGCTGCCGTTTTACGAAACGCGTTCGCCTCAAACGGACCCCTGAGCCAACAGCGACGACGGCTCACCGGGTCACCTTGTACATCCGCACCGGGAGGGGAAAGCCTTCCCCTGCGTCCGAGCCTTGGTCTCGACCGACCCCTTCTGCGGGGCGGCTGCCCCGCAACGCCCTGCTGAGAGTGAGAGAGTGGACTTGTTTCCCGTGACGGGTTGAAGGTCGGAGAAGAGGTCTCTGACGCCCGTCATGGAGATTGGTCCCATGAACATGCAGGTCCTCAATGGGCGCCGTGACACCAGCGGCGGTTACAAGGTCGATGTCGGCCGTGGCGAGCGGGTCGGCCGCGTTTTGTCTGAGTGGTTCTCGCGTCCGGCCGACGAGCGCTACCTCTCCTTGTCCGAGTTGGCCCACACGGTCCGCGACCGCACCGAACGCAGCCGGACGCGGGTGGCGGAGAGCGCGCTCATCCATGTCGAGGCGAACCGCAACGACCCGGAGCGGCTGGCCCTGATCCTGCCGGGCACGGATGCGCCAGTCGCGCCGACGCACTGGTCCTTCGGCCAACTCGCCAGCCTGGTCGGAGCGCCCGCCGCCTATTTGCGGCAGCTCCCCGCCGCCCTTGCTGGCATCAACCTGCAATACGGCCTGACCGCCAATCGGGCCGAGCAGGTCAAGACGCTCGAAACCGATACTGGCCGTGTCGAACTGCGCGCCGTCACTGGCCCGGACTATGGCCGCATCTACGATCACGAACTGGTCGAGGCCGTCCAGCGCATCGCCGGCAACGGTACCGGCGACACCCGCTGGAAGGTCCCGGGCGTACTCGACTGGTCGACCGGGATCTACAATCCGTGCGTCGACATCACCAAGGACACGACGACGCTCTATGCCTCCGACCGCGATGTCTTCCTGTTCCTGGTCGACGACCTGAACCCGATCGAGGCCGGCCGCCTTCCCGACGGCTCGCCCGACCTCTATTTCCGGGGCTTCTATTGCTGGAATTCCGAAGTCGGCGCCAAGACGCTCGGCATGGCGAGCTTCTATCTACGCGCGGTCTGCCAGAATCGCAATTTGTGGGGCGTGGAGGATTTCGAGGAAATCACCATCCGCCACTCCAAATATGCCGCCAATCGCTTCGCGCACGAGGCAGCCCCGGCGCTGCTGAACTTCGCGAACTCCTCGCCCCTGCCGTTCGTCAACGGCATCAGGGCGGCCCGCGAGCGGATCGTCGCCAGGACCGACGAAGACCGCACCGACTTCCTGCGTCGTCGCGGCTTCTCCAAGGCCGAGACCGGCAAGATCATCGACAGGGTGCTGGCGGAGGAAGGTCGCCCGCCTGAGTCCATCTTCGATTTCGTGCAGGGCATCACCGCCGTCGCACGCGACAAGCCGCATCAGGACGCCCGCCTGGACATGGAGGGCAAGGCCAAGAAGCTGCTCGATCGAGCTTCCTGATTTCCGCAAAGCCGGGGATGCGGTTTTCCGCGTCTCCGGCTTTGCGCTTCCGTGCCTTTCAGGTTTGCCGGTTCGTGGCGCTGCCCCCTGTAGAGTAGGGATGAAGCGCCTTGCCCCGTTACTGGGGCAGGTTTCTTCATCCCCCTCTCCGAACCGGACGTGCAAGTTTCCCGGCATCCGGCTCTCCATGCGTGGCGATTGCCACGGGTGGCCCTCACAATAGGGCGAGGGTGTTGGTCGCCTCCCAGAACTTGTTGGCTCCGTTCAGGAACCACTCATCCGGGGTGGCGTTCCATCCGTTCGGTATACGTATGCCCCGGTCCGGGAAGCGTTTCTGGTGAGCCTCGGTAAACAGAGCGACTTGCCGTTTGCCGTGTTGCCAGCGTTTTCGCTTCCCGCTCCTCGATTGCGCATATTGGCGGAACAGCTCCGCCCACGTTGTTTTATCGTGTTTCCTGCGCAACCAAAGAGTAATGCGCTGATCCAGCCACCAATCGAGTTTGCCAAACTCCTTCCACGCCCGTGAGGCATATCGGTAGTAGTTTCGCCACCCGATGATCATTGGATTGATGGTGCCTATGAGATCGGCGAGAGTCCGGCCGGTTGGCGTTTTCCTCACCTTGCCCTTGATCTTGTCGCGCAACAATTGCAGCTTGCTCTTCGGGATGAAGAGATTGCCGACGTGCCGGCCCGTTGCGGGCGACCGTTGCTGTACGACTCGATAGCCGAGAAAGTCGAAGCCTTCTCGGACATCGGTGATGCGGGTCTTTTCCATCGACAACTCCATACGCAATTCCTCTTTGAGGAACTGCGCCAGCGCGTGACGCTCCTCTTCGGCCTCCTGCCGGGTTCCTTGCACGAGGACGACAAAATCGTCCGCGTAGCGCACCATGTAGAAGGTTGGACGGCCAAGCTTGCGATCCCAGCTGTGGCGACCGCTTACTTTGCTTACTCCCTCCCTTGGGTCAGGAATCCAGCGTTTATATCGCTCGTCGATAGCCGACAGATAGATATTGGCCAACAACGGCGAGATGACGCCCCCTTGCGGGGTTCCCGTCACCGGATGTCGAAGATTGCCCTCGATCATGATGTCCGCCTTCAGGAATGCGAGTACGAGCCGCAGGACCTTGGGGTCCCGAATGCGACGACGTACCCGCTCCATGAGCACGTGATGATCGATGGCGTCGAAGCAGCCCTTGATGTCCCCCTCGATCACATAGCGGGTCCAGGATGGACCAGTGGATGAAGGATGCAGGCGTTGTTGAATTCGCGCCAATGCATCATGAGTGCTTCGACCGGGCCGGAAGCCATACGAGATGGGATAGAAATCCGCCTCGAATATGGGCTCCAGCACCATTTTGAGCGCCATTTGAACCAGTCGATCCTTCAGCGTGGGGATGCCCAATGGCCTGAACTTTCCCGGCTTTCCCGGCTTCGGAATAAGCCTCTGCCGGACAGGTTGTGGCCGGTAAGTTTCTTGCCGTAGGTCTTGCCGGATTTCCTCCAGAAAACCCGTGGCGCCGTTGGCACGCTTTTGGATCGTGTCCCGCGTCACGCCGTCCGTGCCGGGTGTCCTGCTGCCCGCGTTGCGGGCGAGCCTTTCCCAGGCGTGAGACAGCGTCCTGCGGTCGCATACGAAGTTGAACAGATCCGCGAACCTCTTCTCGGGGTCCGTGGAACTCCACCGATACAGCTTGCGCTGCATGTCGAGAATGAACTCGGTATTCACCGTGTCCGACAAGTGTCGATCTCCTGCCTGCAAATTGTATCCACTGCCTGCCTTCGCCATGTGGACGGCTTTCCCGTCCTCGAACTACTACACAGGCTCCGTCCCTGCTCCGCGTGTTCGCCGGTCGATTCGACCATCCGTTCCCCGAGTGGTTCGGAAACACGGGCAGGTTCCCAAGTTCCACCGCCGTCCTTTGTCCGCTTTAGGAGCCGACTGTTCCCCGTGTGGATTCAGACCTCCGAGCCTTGCAGGCTTTCCCGGCGGCTGGCGTTTGAGTGATCAAACGCCCCTGGCGCGCACCTCTAAACAACGCGCCGGCGCTCCACAGGTCTTGCGACCGCTCCACCCACTTCCGAGTTGGTGGAGACCCTCTTGACGGGGAGTCAGCCATCGGTTCGGTTTCCCTCTCCATGGCGGTCTCGCTTGCCGGGCCGCGTCGGGATCGGAAGTCCCCTCGCGCCCGGCTTCAACGGGTTCTACTGATTTATGGCTTGTCGGAATCACCCGGCTCACCTCACCCGCTTGCTTCTCGCCCCACGCTGCACCGTGTGGCGGTCGGGGTCTTACACCCCGAAGGACTAATCGGTAGTTTTGACCGATCTGGTTTCTCCTTTTATTCCAGTTGGTTACAGACTTGGCGTACTCAGAGGAAGAGGGTGGCGCCGTGCTTCGTGACGGGTTGGAGGTTGAGAGAGAGTCTCTCGGCCGCCCGTCGCGGAGTAAATCCCGATGGCTACTGCCATTCAGAAGATCGTCCTGTCGTCCTCGCGCGACATCCCCTTCAACAAGCTGGTGCTCAGCCAGTCCAACGTTCGGCGGGTGAAGGCCGGCGTCTCGATCGAGGACCTCGCGGCCTCGATCGCTCGTCGCGGCCTGATCCAGAGCCTCAGCGTCTTTCCCGTCGTCGATGCCGAAGGCAACGAGACCGGCATGTTCGAAGTACCCGCCGGCGGCCGCCGCTTCCGCGCGCTCGAACTGCTGGTAAAGCAAAAGCGTCTCGCCAAGATCGCGCCTGTGAGCTGCTGCCGATTTTGTGGACAGGGAGTTAAGCTAGCATAGCGCGGGCTTCGAACTCCATGGGGCTGAGGTACCCCAGTTTCGAATGCCGCCGACGCGGGTTGTAGAAGCGCTCGATGTAATCGAAGACATCGGCACGGGCTTCGTCGCGGGTGCGATAGAGCTTGCGGGCTGTGCGTTCGGTCTTCAGCGTTGAGAAGAAGCTCTCCATTGCCGAATTGTCCCAGACATTCCCGGCACGGCTCATCGAGCAAGTGATCTCATTGTCAGCCAGAAGCCGCTGGAACTGCTCGCTTGTGTATTGCGATCCCTGGTCCGAGTGATGAAGCAGAGCGTCGGCCTTGCCACGTCGCCAGACCGCCATCATCAGCGCATCCATGACCAGGGAGGCATCCCGCTCGGCCTTCATGGACCAGCCAACGACACGCCGGGAAAACAGGTCGAGGACGGCAGCGACGTAAAGCCAGCCGTCCGCGGTCCAGATATAGGTGAAGTCAGCCAACCACTTCAGGTTTGGCCGGTCGGCCTGGAAGTCGCGGTCGAGAATGTTATCGGCGATGACCGCGCGTTCGCCGTCATCCTTCGGCTTGCCACGGCGCCTGGGCCGCGCCCTCATGGCATTGACCCGCATCAGCCGTTCGATCCGGTGCAGCCCGCAGGCCAGCCCCTCTTCCAGAACATCACGCCAGACACGGCGCGCGCCGTAGGTCCGGTCGCTGGCCCTGAAGCTTGTTTCGATCGCCATGACGAGCTTCGCGTCATGGATCTCGCGGGCTCTGGTCGGGCGATTGAACCAGGCATGGAAGCCTGAGCGCGAGACCTCCAGGACCTTGCAGAGCCAGCTGACCGGCCAGATGTGGCGGTGTTTGGCGATGAAGACGAACCTCATATCGCCTCGCGCGCGAAAAAAGCCGCGGCCTTCTTGAGGATGTCACCCTCCGCACGCAGCCGCGCGACCTCTTTCTTCAAGGCTGCAATCTCGGCCAGGTCGGCCCGCATCTGCCCGTTCCCAGGAAACGCTGTCGCCGGGGTCGCGGTCAGCTCCCGCATCCAGCGGCGCAGCACGCTCTCCGCCACATCAAGGTCACGGGCCGCCTGCGCTACCGAGACACCCCGATCCGTCACCAGCCTGACGGCCTCGACTTTGAACTCGCGGCTGAATTTCCGCCTCGTCATATCCTCTCTCCAGGTCCTTGGTCACGATCTTATCTTCGTGTCCACGAAACCGGCAGCAGCTCAGGGTGCCCTGCGTGGTCCGCGATCGCGACGGCGCCATCCTCCCCGAGGAGGTGTCGCTGGCCGAGAATACCGAGCGTGCCCCGCTCCATCCGCTCGATCAGTTCCGTGCCTTCCACGACATGCTGACCAAGGGCATGACCGAGGAGGAGATCGCCGCGGCCTTCTTCGTCCCCGTCAACGTGGTCAAGCAGCGGCTGCGCCTCGCGGCCGTCTCGCCCGCGCTGCACGACGTCTATGCCGGCGACGGCATGACGCTGGAGCAGCTCATGGCCTTCACGGTCTCCCAAGACCACGAGCGACAGGTGCAGGTCTGGGACGCGATCAAGGACGCATGGTCAAAGGAGCCCTATCAGATCCGGCGCATGCTGACCGAGACGACGGTGCGCGCCTCCGACAAGCGCGCTGTTTTCCTCGGCATCGAAGCCTATGAGGCGGCTGGTGGCATCGTCATGCGCGATCTGTTCCAGGCCGATGATGGCGGCTGGCTGCAGGATGTCGGGCTTCTCGATCGCCTCGTCGCCGAGAAGCTGAAGGCCGAAGCCGAGGCGATCGCCGCCGAAGGATGGAAGTGGATCGAGGTCGCGGTCAGCTTCCCCTACGATGCCGCTCGCGGCCTGCACGAGGTCTCCGGCACGCCGATCGATCTGTCGGCTGAGGAACAGGCGACCATCGAGGCGCTCACCGCCGAGCAGGCCAGGCTCGAAGCGGAATATCAAGACGCCGACGAACTGCCCGACGAGGTCGACGAGCGCCTTGGCGAGATCGAGACGGCGTTGGCAGGCTTCGACGACCGGCCCGAGCACTTCGACCCGGCCGACATCGCCATCGCCGGCGTGTTCGTCAGCATCGACGCCGACGGTTCGCTTTCGGTCGATCGCGGCTTCGTCCGGCCCGAGGATGTGTCTCAGGTCCGAACCGATGGCGAGAATGGATCGGAGACGGTTACCGAATCCGTCGACGCCGATCGCCCGCCGGTGCAACGCGCCGTCATCACCATCGGCGGCCAACCTGCCGAGTCCGATGACGACGATGAGGACGACGGGATCAAGCCGCTGCCGGAACGCCTCGTCGTCGAGCTGACCGCCTACCGCACCCTCGCGCTGCGCAACGCGGTGGCGGAAAACCCGCACATCGCCATGACGGCGCTTCTCCACAAGCTCGTCTCGGACACCTTCATGACCCGCATGTTCACGGGCGCCATGGAAGCCGGGGTGAAGCACATCTTCTTCCCGGTTCAGGACGAGACGCTGAAGGACAGCCCCTCCGCGCGGGCTGTGCAGGAGCGTCACGACGCCTGGGCCGCCGACATCCCGAAGGACGACGACGCCCTCTGGGACTGGCTCGCCGCGCTTGACGATGCCCACTCGATGATCAACCGGAGTGGTAAGTATTTGAATTTTCGATGATTGTAATGACAAGAAATAGACGAGCACCGTCATATATACCGTCAGATTCATACGCAATTGATTTTCAACAATAAATGTGGCGCGGTGCGCGGCATCAATCTCTTCGTTCGTATTATATACGAAGTGCGGGAGAAATAGCTAGAGCCGATCACAAAAGTTCGCGATTGTCTGCGATAGACGCCGAATCCGCGCGCGCGCTCCGCGTTGCTCTGCAGGCTATGCATTCGTTGCCCTCCAGCCCTCGCCGGGCTTCCAACGCTCATCCTTTTCAGCGGGCGCGGTCAGGGGAAGCAGAAATCCGGCGAGATCGGAGACAACGTCAGCCAGCTCCGCCGGCGCCGCGGCCATACGCTCTCGCCCCAGAAAGGCCTGCCACTGGCGCCCCCAAACCTCCACGTAAGCATCGCTCAGACCGATCGGATTTTCGGTTGGAAGCATGGTCTCGCGCCGTGCAAAGGTCTGACGGACGGCCTCTGCAAGGGATGCCCGGTCAAACTCGAATGTCTGCGCGATCAGCCAGAGGTCGTAGAAATCCTTCAGCCGGCTGTTCGCGATGCCGAGCTGGACGAGCGCCTGGAATTTTTCGGCAACCACGGTCGTCACCGGATAAGCGCGCAGGCGGGGCGCCGGCGCGTCAAGCAGCGGCGGATAGACGATTTCGACCGGTCCCGGAGTTACAGAGTCACCAAAACCGATGTCGACCTGAATCGGAACGCGGGCACCGGCGATCGTCGCGGAGGTGCGTACGCGAATGCCGCCGTATTCAACGTCCTCCCGGATCGGAACAGCCGTGATCGCGACGATATCGAACTCCACACCATCATCATCGACCGGTTGCCCGCATATCTCGCGAAAGGCCCCGCCGATCGACTCAGGGCTGTTTTCGCCATAGCCGAGGAAATCAAGATCGCGTGTCGGCCGGAAAGGATCTGCCACCCAGGTTACGAACAGCATCGCACCCTTCAGGATGAAGCGGTCGCGATGAGGTGATTGGCTCAGCCGGTAGAGAAGCCGCTCCAGCGCATAGCGCGTCAGCAGAATCTGAAAATCCGTGCGTTCGACGCGAGATCGGTCGAGCAGACGAGCCCGGACCGAAGCGCCGACATTTTTTCTCGGTTCACGCGCCATCGGCCACCATCGCCTCCACATAGGGCTTCATGGTCGACCAGACTTTGCCCTTCGTCCCATAGGTCCAGAGCTGGTCGCTCGTGACTTTCCGCCGCCGAAGCCCCTCGCGTAGGCCTTCCAGGGCGACATCCAGACCAACCTTCGCCCGATAGCGGAAGCAGTCTACGATTGTCCGCGTTGGATTTGTGATCGCCACCTCGACGCCATCGATGGAGTGTCGCTCCACACCTTCCGTCAGCGAGGGGCCAGCGAAGCGCACGAAGCGAATGGGTGGATAGTCGATCTTCGGAAGCCAGGCGGTGCGATCGATGGCCATCCAAACGGCGGATGGCATTTGCAGGGTCAGCTCATGGAACTGCAGCGCCGAGGTCAGGCAGATGACGCCCTTGGGAACGAGCACTGACGCTTCCGCCAGGATGCGAGCCGCATCGCCTGAGCTGTCCGCGAGTTGATAGAGACCGCGCGCGGGACGAACGACCTCGCCGTCCCGGACAAGACGCGCCAGGGTTTCGGGCGCGATGCCGCGGGCGGCAAAGTCCTTCAGCCGCATCATGGGACACGTCTTCAGCAGCTTGAGCGCTTGGGCGCGTTGCGAGTCCATGGCCGTAGCGATGTGATGTTTCCTCGGCAAGTTTCGTAGATAGCAGAGGTTTTATCACATCTACAGGAAAGGGCAATCTTCAATGTCGCAGCCGACTTCCACCCTAGCGAGTCTCGTGGAACAATCGCTCAGCAGCCTCGTCCAATCGATCGATCTCGCATCGATTGAAATGGACCCAGTTCTCTTCCCGCGACAGCAGGCCCTCAATAGTCACATAGGAGCCAAGGTCCCCCTCGAGGACGCGTACAATATCTTGCTTGTGAAACCAGCTCATGTTTGCCGCTAGGACGCCCTCCAGAGTCTGACGCCACCCAGGCACGTCGTGAAAACGTGGGTGTACTCTAAGCCGCGCAAAGCCCCGCCACAGCTCGATTTTATCGGCCTGCAGGTCAGGCGACGCGACGTTGAAGCGCGACGCCCATCGTCCAAGTAACCCAGAAAGGAGGGGCTCAGCCGCTGGTGAGGAAATTCGCTGCACCAAATTGCAGAGGCTCTCGAAAAACTCGTCGTCGCCCAACAAAAGATTGCGGAGGAGAACCGGGGCTAACCGCTCATCAAGAAGTGGTTCGGTCGCCTTGAGAGCCCGTTTGGAAATTCGTTATCCAGGGATTCCTGTTTGTCCGTGCTTATGATTCAAGCTGTGGATGTGGACAGCAGAACAGCGGGACCGGATGGCCAGGATCGCCCGGAAGACGAAACGCCATCCGTCGGATCTGACGGATGAAGAATGGGAGCGGATGGCGCCGTTGATGCCGGCTCCCGGACGCCGGGGGCGGCCCCGCGAGGTGGAGTTCCGGGAAGTCATCAATGCGGTGCGCTATCTGGTGCGTTCAGGCGGCGGCTGGCGGATGCTGCCGATCCATTTCGGTCACTGGCGCACGGTCTATGGCTGGTTCCGCGAACTGGCGCGCCGCTTCCTGTTCCAGACCATCCACGATGTCGAACTGATGCTCGACCGCGAGCGGGCGGGGCGTGAAGCGAGCCCGACGGGGGCGGTGATCGACAGCCAGACGATCAAGGCGCCGCAAGCCGAAGCCAGGGGATACGATGCCGGCAGGAAGAGCGTCGGGCGCAAGCGCCACATTGCGGTCGACACCGACGGGCGGCTCCTGATGGTCCATCTGACGACCGCAGACATTTCCGACAGCGCCGGCGCACAGATGATCCTCGATGCGATACGCAAGCGCTGGCCGTGGGTGAAGCACCTGTTCGCCGACGCTGCTTATGACCGGCTCAAGCTCATGGACAAGGCCGCCTCTCTCGACTTCGTCGTCGAGATCATCCGTCGCCGCGATGGCGCCCAAGGTTTCGAAGTCCTGCCACGCCGCTGGGTCGTCGAGCGCACCTTCGGCTGGATGACCCGATGGCGACGCCTCGTGCGCGACTATGAGCGCCGCATCGACGTCTCAACCGCGATGATCCTCGTCGCCATGGGCGCTAATCTGGCCCGGAGAAATGCACATCCCTGAATTTCCAAACGGGCTCTTAGAGCCCGTTTGGAAATTCGTTATCCAGGGATTCCTGTTTGTCCGTGCTTATGATTCAAGCCCTGGATGTGGACAGCAGAGCAGCGGGACCGGATGGGCGGGATCGCCCGGAAGACGAAACGCTATCCGTCGGATCTGACGGATGAAGAACGGGAGCGGGTGGCGCCGTTAATGCCGGCTACCGGGCGACGGGGGCGGCCCCGCGAGATGGAATTCCGGGAAGTCATCAATGCGGTGCGCTATCTGGTGCATTCAGGCGGCGGCTGGCGGATGCTGCCAATCCATTTCGGACACTGGCGCACGGTCTGCGGCTGGTTCCGGGAACTGGCGCGCCGGTTCCTGTTCCAGACCATCCACCATGTTGAACTGATGCTCGACCGTGAGCGGCCCGGGCGTGAGGCAAGCCCGACGGCGGCGGTGATCGACAGTCAGACGATCAAGGCGCCGCAAGCCGAAGCCAGGGGTTACGACGCCGGCAGGAAGAGCGTCGGGCGCAAGCGCCACATCGCGGTCGATACCGATGGGCGGCTCCTGACGGTCAATCTGACCACCGCGGACATCTCCGACAGCGCCGGCGCCCAGATGATCCTTGATGCGATGCGCAAGCGCTGGCCGTGGGTGAAACACCTTTTCACCGGCGCCGCCTCCGACCGGCTCAAGCTCATGGACAAGCCCGCCTCTCTCGACTTCGTCGTCGAGATCATCCGCCGCCGGGACGGCGCGCAGAGCTTCGAAGTCCTGCCGCGCCGCCGGGTCGTCGAGCGTACCTTCGGCTGGATGACCCGATGGCGACGCCTGGTGCGCGACTATGAGCGCCGCATCGACGTCTCAACCGCGATGATCCTCGTCGCCATGGGCGCAAATCTCGCCCGGAGAAATGCACATCCCTGAATTTCCAAACGGGCTCTCAGAGAGCATCAGCCATCGGTGACCTACTCTGCAGCTGCGAGCTTTTTGTCGTGCGTAGGCTCGTTTGGCGAGAGCGGGGATCTCGTTCTGCTGCGCTCACTGCGGCGGCTGCTCCGTTCCGGAGCTTCTTTAATTATGATATCCTTTTATATTGAAGGGGTTGATGCCTTGCTCGGCGAATTCACGACTAAGTATGCGAGCGACTCGACTGTCACGCTGCATACGCGATCCAGTTTTGACGTGCATAGGCACGAAGTGGTGTTCAATCAACGTATAGAGGGCGAAGGCCCCGACAGCATGCATGAGATAGAGGAGGAGCGGATCCGACTCTACACTGCGAATGAGATGCGAGCTCTCCTAGCTGGAGCAGGATTCTCACGGGTGGAGACCTTCCCCGAGTGCAAGCTCTATGGCATGCGAAGGAGCGTGGACCGCTCAGGCGTTATGCTGAGTCTGGCAAGTGCCTAGGACGGATCGCGGGGCTCAGGTCACCTTGGCAACAAATGAGTCTACTTTTCCCCAAACCAAGCCTTGAGCATCGAAGCTCAAGGAGTTGAGTATGTAGAGACGCCCCGCTCGGAAGAGCGGTGCGTCTTGCGTCCGATGGTCACTCGCCGTTGCGGCGAGACCAGATCAGGTTGTGAGCTTCGCCGCCCTCGTCCTCGACTAGGCTGCCGTAGATCGGAGCTGGGAAGCTCGGATCGTCCAGCTTGACCGAGAGATAGTCGCGACCAGTCTCGCGGGCTGTCTTCTTCCACGCCGCACCGAACTCGGTGGTGCCGGCGAAGATCCGATAGTCCGGGCCGCACTCGCTGTCGCCTTCGGTGGGGACGAACTTGGCCTTGACGTTGAGAGTCAGGGTCTTGACCGTGCCGGTGATGTCGCCGTTCGCGGTCTTGGTGAAGGTGCCGATGGTTGCCATTGTTGTGTCTCCGTTCCTCGGGCCGCGCCTATCGCGACCTCGATGGTAGTCGTGCGACCGGGGACGATCAGCCCGCACCTGAAAGGCTGGAACGAAGTGGAAGGCGGACGACGATGGCTTTTTTGCCTCGCGATGCAAAGCGCGCTCGCGCGCGGCGGAAAAAAGCTGGCGACGGCCGTTGCGGGAGGATGATCGAGGCGAAGCCGCTCTCCGGTCAGACCCCATCCATTCGAGGACGCCGTGGGTGCGACTCGGCAAAACCATGGAGATACGATGATGCGAGCAGTTGCCTATCACGGGATGAGACCGGCCAACGGGATCACTGTTATGGCTGGCGCTGTCCCCGAGGCGGCTGGCTGTCCCGACCGAGATGGTGAAAGTTACGGCCACGGCTCGTGGATCATTGGCATTTCCAGACAGCGCGGCTGGACGTACCGCTCCCGCCGGGCTTCGTTATCGAACGACGAAGCTGAGTGACCCGCCCCGGCACGATCGCTGTTCTGGGGGGGGCAAAGCTGCGAGACTTCCACAATTGGGTTTCGCCGCCATACCGACTGACGCAATCCGCCATCGCGCATCGGTCGAATGCGGGGCTTCCTGCGTCCCGCCGCTACTTTGCGTTAGCGATCGAAGCCGAATGGCGGAAACGCGCCTCAGACGTGGTTCCGGCGCAGCCGAGAGCGCGGCCCAGGAGGGGCAACGCCGATCACACCTGTTGGCTTATGTAGAGTTCCCGAATGATGTCGGTGACAATCTCGAACGTGGTCAGAAACATGGGCGGGTTCAACACTGTATCGCTTCCGTGGGCAAACATATTGCGCAATTGACTCAGATGTTCGATCTCAGAGGAAATCAGGTTCTGCTTCTTGGCGGATTTCAACAGCTCGTCGAGCATGACAGGGCGAGGCTTTCCTCTCTTGTCCACTCTTCCGGCGAACTGGTGCCCGATCCGCTCGCGCAAAGCCAGTTCGAGGCAAGGGAATGTCTGGCTCGCCGCCATGGTCAAAAGATCATACGAGAAGTACGCGTAGATATAGGCGTGTCGCACCGCATCATGGGATCGCCGGACAGAATCAGGAAGTGAAGCGGGAAGCTCGAACGCGCACATATCCCTGTGCAAGTCTTGCAGTGCGGAGCCGATAAAACCGGCTTCCCCTGAAAAATAGGGGTCTGGCCGGGTGAGGTCTGACACGCTCTTTAGCACGGAATATTCTTTCATGTGTTGATCAGCTTAAGCAATGGTAGCGTGACTTACCGGGATTTTCAGCCTCCGCGATGAATTGTCGAGCCTGTTGCTGCCAATCGCATCAGCGCCGAAACGCTGACGAAACCACCTCCGACCAAGCAGAAGATCACGCGCCAGACATGGGACGGCACGGCTTCGCGCGCGATGCCATCCACCAGCGCATAGCCGGCGATGGCAGCCGGAGCGGCGAAGACGAGCGCCACCGCAAGACGGAGGATCGGCAGACGGACCGCCATAAACGGGATCAGCAACAGACCATAGGTGGCGACACCTGCCACCAGCGCTACCAGTCCCGCGCCGATCAGGCCGGAGCCCGAGGCGAAAGTCCAACGCGCCGCCTCCACGCCGAGCATGAAGGGCAGCGCATAGACGGCGAGTGCATAGGCCAGGATACAAAGACCGGCGACCAAGGCGACGGCCACGCCAAAGAGCGCGATCATTGCAATTTCCTCCTGACCCGATGACGGTCACGGTCATCGGGCGGTCGCGCGAGGCTCGCCCTCGCGCGACCGCAATTGTTCCAAGCAACAGCGGGAAAAACCGGGACCGCTTGCGCGACCCCGGCTCGTCCTCACTCGGCAGCTTGCGCGAAGGGGACCGCTTCCGCCTCCGCGTCTCGCGACGCAGGCCGTGCGGTGCGGAGCACGGACGGCAGCCAGCCGGTTCCGGCGAGAAGCTGTTCGGCAGCCTGCGCCATCTCTGCCTTCTTCAAACCCGCGATCCGCTCGGCGGCCTCATCACCAACACCTTCCCGCACGGCGTTAAGAATATGCGCCTTGGTCACGCGGCCGAAGTAGCTCTGCACGGTCGGGGTCCAGTGTGCCGTCATGTCGAGCGTAACTGCACTCGCCAGCTTTTCCGCTGTCGCGCGGGCATTAGAGCGATTTCCTCGCGTTTTGAGTCGTCTGGGGTTCCCAAATCAGCTGCGTTCTGATTCACGCTTCGTGTCGGAGAGGGAGGCCGACATGCATGGCCAGGACGCTGTCTTTGGACCTGCGGGAGCGGGTGGTTGCCGCCGTCGAGGGCGGGATGTCGCGGCGGCAGGCGGCCGAGCGCTTTGGGGTGAGTATCGCCAGCGCCGTGCGCTGGTGCGCCAGGGTACGGGAAACCGGAAGCGTCGCGGCCAAGCCGCGCGGCGGTGACACCCTCTCCGCCCGGATCGAGGCGCAGGCCGACCTGATCCTGAGGCTGGTGGAGGAGACAAGCGACATCACCCTGATGGAGCTTCAGCATCAGCTGGCCGCCCACGGGCACCGCTTTGCCATCGGCACGCTTTGGCGCTTCTTCGACCGTCACGCCATCACTTGGAAAAAAAGACCGCGCACGCGGCCGAGCAGGACCGCCCCGATATCCTGAAACAGCGCCAAGCCTGGTTCGACGGCCAACTGGACCTGGACCCGGAGCGGCTCGTCTTCATCGACGAGACCTGGGCTTCCACCAACATGGCGCGCCGCCACGGCCGTTGCCGGCGCGGGAAACGCCTGCGGGTCGGCGTGCCGCACGGCCACTGGAAGACGACCACCTTCGTCGCCGGCCTGAGATCCACCGGCATGGTCGCACCCATGGTACTCGACGGCCCGATCAACGCCGTGGCATTCCAGGCCTATGTGGAACAGGTTCTCATTCCCGAGCTCATCCCAGGCGACATGGTGGTGATGGACAATCTCGGCTCCCACAAGGGGCCACAGGTCCGCGCCGCCATCGAGGCTGCCGGCGCCGGTCTGCTTTATCTGCCGCCCTACAGCCCCGACTTCAATCCCATCGAGAAGGCATTCTCAAAGCTCAAGGCGCTCCTGCGCAAAGCCGCCGAGCGCTCCGTCGCCGGCCTGTGGGACACCATCGGTCGCCTCATCGACTGCTTCACGCCAAAGGAATGCCAGAACTTCTTCATGGCCGCAGGATATGAGCCATTATGAACGGAAATCGCTCTAGGCTTCTGCTCCCACGGCACCCTCACCGCATTGACGGTCAGCGCGGCGCAATGGGCGAGCAAGGCCATGACGCTCGCATAGTCCAGACCGGCGACGAAGGCCCACAGGTCCGCAACGTCGCGCGGCATGTCCGACGCCCATCCGGCATGACGATCCGCCAGCGCCTTGGCGGCGGGCGTATCCTCGATCCCATCCGCGTGGGAAGCGAGATAGGCGCTGGTCAAGCGGATTTCGAGGCAGGAGGCTTCCCCACCGCGATAGAAGGTCTGGGCTGCCAGCGCATGGACCACGGCGACAAGCGCCATAGCCGGCTGCTCGCCAAGGGCGAGACGCAGACCAAGGGTGCGATGGGCGGTCAGGTCGCGGATGAGAAGGTCCGATAGCGGCTTCCCCGCATCCTCGACCTCCTCGTCGTCCGGCTGTGGTTCTGCATCCTCGTCGCTTCCCTCGCCGATGATTTCGCCATCTTCCGTGATGGTCGCCCCCTCCACATCCGCCGATTTCGGGGCCTCGTCTTCGGCGCGGATGAAGCCGCGTTCGATACGGGCCGTGCCGTCATGGTTCAGGATGACGAACACGCCACCGCGCGCGATCTCGTGGGCGTCATAGGCGTGGCGCCTGGCGTCGATCCGTTCGATCTCCGCTTCAAGCTCACCGAACCGCCGATCTACCTCGTCAGGCAGTTCCTCGTAACCTTCGTACTCCGACGACAGGCGGTCGTAGTCCTCCTGCGCCGCGCCAAAAGCGGCGTCATCGTCCGCCGACAGGTCCACCGGATGCGGATAGCTGCGGCGCATCCCATGCGCGTGGGGGAAGTCGATGTGAACGGAAGCCCACTTCCATCCCTCGACTGCCTGTACCTCGGCGGCGATGCCTTCCAACTTGTCGATGACGAGCCGATCCAGTAGCGCGGCGTCCTCGAAATAACCGCCCCGGTCCTCGGTGAAGAGGTCGCGGATGATGGTGCCACCCGCCTCGGCGTAAGCGTCCGCGCCGACGAAGATCGCCTGCCGGTCGGTCGCCGCGACATTCATCTTGGTGAGGTCGCGTCGAATGGTGGATGGGTCGCGGTTCCACGACAGGTTCTCGTAGACCTGCACCTGCCGAGCATGGTCCTCGGTGAGGGCGAAGGCCATCAACTGGTCCAGCGACAAGCCGCCCTCCCGATAAACCTGCATCAGCTTCGGGCTGACGGCGCCGAGGCGAAGCCGTTGTCTCACGACATGGGCGCTGACGCCGAACCGGGCGGCGATGTCTTCCGCACCCCATCCGCGATTTTCAGCCAGCTCGCGAAAGCGCTCGAACTGATCGGCGGGGTGCATCGCCTCGCGCGTGACGTTTTCGTCGAGACTGATTTCCGTCGCATCGTTCTCGGTATCCAGAACGCAGCGGATGGCTTCTGTCTTCTTGATCTGCTTGCGCTTTACGCGCAGCAACTGCGCCTGCCTGCGGCCTTCGCCGATGGTGACGAGATAGAAGCCGGTCGGCTCGCCTTCCGCGTTCGTTTCCGGCTCTACCACCAGATTTTGCAGCATTCCCTTCGCGGCAATGCTCGCCGCCAGCGTCTCGATATGGGCTTCGCTGTGCGGGGTCTTGCGGGCGTTTCGGGGCGACTTCTTCAACTTGTTCAACGGCACGAACAGCACCGCACCGTTCTCAATGGCGGTAACTTCGGAAACCGTGGCGGTCGTTTCGATTGTGTCGGTCATGGTCTTGATCCTTTGGCTTGGGTTGGAGCGCAGCGCTGCGCTGCAACCCTGGCCGTCGCCGAGACCGGGGGGTGCAAGGTGCAAGGGCGGCTGGGACGGAGGGGGATCACCCGGCCTGCACAAGCGGATTGAAGCCATGGGCGAGGATCTGAAACACGCATCCGCGCGGAAGGTCGGGGAAACCGTCCCGGCCGAGCGTCTGCGGTCCCTTGCACCGCGCCAGGGGGCAGCGCCCCCAAGCAACCCGCCCGGCACGAGCGAAAGCGAGCGCCGGGCATGAGAACCGGATCAGGATGAGCAAAGGCGTAGAACCTGAAAGCCGAGCATCCTGATCGCCGTCTTTCCTCATGAGCACGACGAAGCGCCCCGCCCGATGACGGGGCGCGATTGCGATCGTCAGTCGGTGACGATCCTGCCGGATTGGCGGGCGCGCTGAGCGTACCAGCTCAACGAATGCTCTGCCCTGAAGTGGAGGTCACGTTCGACCGGAAGCCGGAGCCGTCCGCGCACCGAGCGGATTTCAGCAAGGCTGACATAGCCGAGTTCGGGCTCGCCAAGACCGAGATCGCAGAGGCCGAATAGACGGTCGGGGTCTTCGGGATCGGCTTCGGTGAGAAGCCAGGTGGCGCCGGCGTCCGGTGTGAAGAGCTTGACGACGGGACGCGGATCGATGTCCTCGCCAGCGGCGCTGCGAGCACCATTGGCGAGAAGCCGGGCATAGAGTTCGTTGGTGATGAGCGCTGCGGCCATGTCGGCCTCCATTTGATGTCACCCTCCGATCGAGGGCGAGGAGGCGTTCGGCCGGCGTAATCGAGCGGCGCGGTCAGGCCCCACACGGTCCGGTGCGGGCCGGGCTTGACCGCGCCGCGGCGGCGGCCAGCGTTGCCGGGGCTCGTCGAGAGAGGGGAGATCGAAGGCCACAGCCACAGTGCGCTCAGGAAAAGATGCGCCGGGCTTTGTGGAAGAAGGGGGCTGGCGCCGCTCGCGATTACCTTCCGATTCTCGCGCGATGGCCGCCGATTTCCGCACGCCGACGCCCGATGTCTTCAATGGACGAGCGACATGCATCACCTTGGTCGTAGTCATTCCACTGCGATCGAAGGCAATCGACATGAGGCGCGATCAGACGATTTCAAGAGAAGATCCGGCCTTGGCCTCCGACACTGTGCAGCCACCCGCCAACGAGCCTGCCGAGAGCAGCTTCAAGCGGTTTCAGCCACCTGCCAGCCTGCTCAAGCGCGTGATCCGCCGCCCGGAGCTTCGAGAGATCGTGCCTCTTGCCGACACGACGATCTACGAGATGGAACAGCGCGGCGAGTTTCCCAAGCGCTACTTCCTGACACCACGTTGCGTGGTGTGGGATCTGGCCGAGGTCGAGATCTGGCTCAACGAGAGGCGCCGCGCATCGGACGCGGATATCGTGCGCAAAGCACCGGCGCCGGATGTTCGACAACGGCGTGCACGACCAGTCAGGGCACCAATTCGGCGCCAATGAACGGAGCGGCATTCCGCCCGGAGATCACCAGGGAATGGCCGTGGATAAGATCTGGGTCCAGAAGGCGCCAGAGTGGGCCTTGGATGGCGCCTCGATAGCGGATTCGGCTTCGCGCCCCAGGACAGCCGTTAATCTTGTCATGGCCCATGGTCTGGAAGCGGACATCCGCGTATCTATGGGAGTTGGTACCTTCGCGCCCAAAGAGACATTGGGTTCGAGCTGCGATGGCGCATACCGCCGACGGTAGGCTTCGACAGAGCCTACGATTTTTCGATTCGACCGAAAAGCGACAGCCATCGCTGAGTTGCCCCGGTGAAAAAGCGAAGCGCGCCGTCACTTTTTCGTCGCATCGAGGGTATTGCTGACGCCGTTCTCACCCCGTCGGGTCGTGCGGCAGCGATACCTCTTGGCAGATGACGATCTCCGGCGCAGATTGTCATGATGGACATCATCGACAAGGAGGCCCGGTCTCGGCTGATGAGCCGCATTCGCGGCAAGGACACCAATCCGGAAATGATCGTGCGCCGCATTGCCCACCGGCTCGGGTTCCGATTTCGCCTTCACCGCAAGGACCTGCCCGGCAGCCCCGACCTCGTCTTCCCCGGTCGGAAAAAGGTCGTTTTCGTCCACGGCTGCTACTGGCATCGTCATCCCGGCTGCCGCTTGGCCTACGAGCCTAAATCGAACGTCGAGTTCTGGACGGCAAAGTTTGCAGCGAACGTGGCGCGCGATCAGAACGCCATAGCAAAGCTTCATGCACAGAGCTGGGATACCTTGGTAATATGGGAGTGCGAGGCTAAAGATTCGGAGCTCGTGACCTCTCGCTTATCGGCCCACCTTGGACGACCTAACGACCGATGATAATCAATTTTGCAGCCCGCCAAGCGAAGCTGGACCACCTGCGCCGCACGGGTGCGCCGCGCGTGCTTGAACTGTGCTCGGGTTGCGGCGGCTTGTCCCTTGGCATGGAGGCTGCGGGTTTCGAACTATTGGCTCACGTTGAGTTCGACGAGACCGCAGCAGCCAGCTACGCGTTGAACTTCAAGCCTCCGGTCGAAGCGCAGAAGGTGGCTTGGAGTCTTGCCCGCGACATGGTCGCGACCGATCCGGCGATGCTAGCGAAGGAAATCGGTCTGGAGGGCGCGATCTCCGACCAGTTCGATGTCCTGGCAGCCGGTCTTCCATGTCAAGCCTTCGCCCGCATCGGTCGATCGAAGCTGCGCTCGGTGACCGGCGACGGTGATGCCTATGTCAATGACCCGCGCGCTAAGCTGTATCAGCGGTTCCTGCAGTACGTCGAATCCGTCCAGCCGGTTGCGATCCTGATCGAGAATGTCCCGGATATCCTCAATCACGGCGGCCACAATGTGCCGGAGGAAATCTGCCAGACGCTGGAGACGATGGGCTACAACGCCCGCTATACCCTTCTGAACGCAGCCTATTACGGCATTCCGCAGATGCGCGAGCGGCTGTTCCTTTTGGCCATTGACAGCTCGCTGGGCTTCGCGCCGAGTTTTCCGGAGCCGAGCCACGCCGCCAAGCTGCCGTCTGGCTACGACAGCGCCCGCACGGTAGCGCTGAAGCATGTTCCGGCCGAGGGCGCGCACTTCAGCGAGGCTCCGCCCGTCCGTCCGGGGCTGCCGGAAGCCGTTTCTGTCAAGGCAGCGCTCAGCGATCTGCCGTGCATCACCGAACACTTCTCTGCTCCGAGCGACATGCGGCGGCGCAAGTTGACTGACCGACTGCCCTACGCCTACAGCACTGACCTCAGCACCTACGCGAGCAAGATGCGAGCTTGGCCAGGCCAACAGATCTCAGATGTCGATACCGACGGCCACGTCGTACGCATCACACCTCGCGACTTTGACATCTTCAGGCGCATGAAGCACGGCGGCGACTATCCGCATGCGAGGGCGGTCGCCGAGACGATCTTCAGGGAGAAGCTTGAGGCCCACGCCATCCGGCCCGGCGAGGGCTCGAAGGCTTGGGAGGAGTTGCGCGCAAAACATGTGCCGCCCTACGATCCGGGCAAGTTCCCTAACAAGTGGTGGAAGTTGGATCCGGCGCTGCCGTCGCGGACGCTGACTGCGCACATGGGCAAGGATACCTATTCTCACATCCACTGGGACAGTGGACAGAAGCGCACGGTCTCTGTGCGGGAGGCAGCCCGGCTTCAGTCTTTCCCGGACAGCTTCCGGTTCGCCGGTGCCATGAACGCAGCTTTCCGGCAGATCGGCAATGCTGTGCCGCCGCTCTTGGCTGAAGCCGTGGCCCGTTGGCTCAGGCAGGACCTCCTACGTGAGCCTGTGCGATCGATGCAGGACGATACCGACTCCGAAGCCGCCTGAGCTGTGCTATCAACGTTCGTCTACTCATGGCTGCCGACCATGAAGCCTGACTATAGAGCATTGCGGGGGAATCGATGAAGGCGGTTGCTGGGAGCTTCATTGCGCGGTTCTCGAAGGGGCTGGCCGCCGGATGAAGTACGAGACGAATCCGCCCGACGCCGCTTCACTGATGATGTCGGCCCGAAGCTTCGGAAACTACGACCTGCCCCGTGCCCTGGCTGACCTGATCGACAACAGCATCAAGGCCGGAGCCCGCGAGATTGTCCTGACTTGTCTGTTCAACGATGGCGACCCTGAGATACGCGTCCGCGACGACGGCCACGGGCTTTCGGGCCAGGAACTGCGCGACGCTATGCGGCCCGCTAGCAGCAACCCGCTTGCCGAACGATCACCGGATGACCTCGGCCGGTTCGGCTGGGGCATGAAGTCAGCGTCCTTCTCGCAGTGTACCCACCTCACCGTGCTAAGCCAGAAGAACGAGGCGCTGACCGGCTGCGTCTGGAATCTCTCGGATGTAGACGCTTGGCGTATGGGTGTGCTCGAGGCCAATGAAATTGAGGCGTTGGCGTCGCCAGAGCTCCTTGCGAAAGACGGCGTCGAGGTAATCTGGTCCGATTGTGACCGACTGTCGGAGAACGGCAGCGTCACCCAGGCGGAGTTCAACGCGCTGGTCGTTCACGCCGGTAACCAACTGGCGCTGACCTTCCACCGCTATCTGGCCGGCGAAGTGCGAGGCCGGAAATTAGGCTCAGGACTCACTAATCAGAGCCAGAAGATGACGGTGGCTGCGATGCAGATGGCTGAGAAGAAGGTGTGGGCGCACCGGTCGTAGCGTGTGGCGATGCGGCGCCAGTCCTTGAGTTTGGCGAATAGGTTCTCGACCTTGTGTCGCTGGCGGTAGAGGGCCTTGTCATAGGCGAAAGGCCGCTTGCGGCTCCTGGATGATGGAATGCAAGGCGCGATCCCCTTGGCGGCGAGCGCGTCCCGGAACCAGGCGCTGTCATAACCCCGATCGGCGATCAGACTCTTGGCCGGCGGCAAGGCATCAAGGATAAGGCGGGCGCCCTTGTGGTCGCTCATCTGGCCTTCCGACAAGAGCATGATGATCGGCCGGCCTTTATCGTCGCAGACGGTGTGGAGCTTGGAGTTCAGGCCACCCCTTGTGCGCCCGATACGACGGGGAACAGCCCCTTTTTTAAGAGGCTCGCCGCAGTGCGGTGGGCTTTGAGATGGGTGGCATCGATCATGACCCGATCGGGTTTGGGCCCTTCGCCGGCGAGGCTGGCGAAGATGCGGTCGAACACCCCGAGCCGGCTCCAGCGGATGAAGCGGTTGTAGAGCGTCTTGTGCGGACCGTAGTCCTTCGGCGCATCCTTCCACTGCAGGCCGTTGCGGATCACGTAGACGATGCCGCTCACCACCCGCCGGTCATCCACCCGCGGAACCCCATGGGCCAGAGGAAAGAACGGCGAGATCCTCGCCATCTGGCGCGCGCTCAACAGGAACAAATCACCCATCGCAGCCTCCTCAACGGAAACTGTGAATCACACCCGCAGCTCAATTAATAGGTCCTGAGCCTAGTGCTCCGACTTAACAATCGGAAGATCGAGCCGCTAGACCCATTCTACCGCGACCACGAGGCAACCCAGCAGCTCGAAGCCGAGCCACTGGAGATCGGCGGCCGAACGATTGATATTCAGCCTTTCATACTGCCGCACTACTCGAAACTGCTGCCCAATCAGTACGACCAGCTTGGAGGCGAAGAAGGTTTTCTCCGCAACCAGGGCTTCTACGTCTACCGCAATCACCGCCTCATCATCAGTGGTACTTGGTTCCGGCTGCTGCGACACGGCGAGCTATCGCAGCTTGTGCGGGTGCGCGTGGATATTCCCAACGCACTCGATCACATCTGGAAGATCACCATCGACAAGTCGGACGCACAGCTCCCGACGATCCTGCGTAATCGGCTACGCCAGATCGTCGAAGGCCTCCGCCGCCGCTCCGCGCGTGTGTTCCGCTCGCGTGGAGGCCGCTTGGACCGTGCCGGCACCACGTCGGTCTGGAGTCGTTACGGGCGCGGTGGCGAGGTCCGTTATGTGATCAACCGTAATCATCCGGTGATCGAGGCGCTCCTGGGGTCGGGAGACGACAGCCAGAAGCAGACCGCAAGCACCGCGCTGAAAGTGATCGAGCAGGCATTTCCGGTCGCCGCATTCGCTCAGGATGTCGCGCGCGAACCTGATGCGATCCATCAAACGCTCACTGATCCATCAGTCTTCAGGGGCGACCTGAACGCCGCTCTGCCGCTGCTGCTGATGCAGGTCGGCGGAGATTTCGCCGCTCTGGAAGCCTTGCTGCGGATAACCGAGCCGTGGTGCGAAGCCTGGGGTGCCACCGAAGCGGTACTCAAGGAAAAGGGTTGGCTGAATGCGTGATCTGAGTGCCGAGCTGGCTTACCTGACGATGAGTCTCGGGAGAACCTACTCGCAAGAAGTCAGCGCCGGACGTGCGCTGCCGGACGGCGCGATCGCCGCCGAAATCGCCGCCTCGCCTTTCAGATTCGATGACGAGGAAAAGGCGGAGATGCTGCGGATGCTGGAGGCGAGCTTCACGCAGACCCAGACACGCGGCTACTCCGTCTTCAGCGACTTCAAGCCTTGGCTGAAGGAGAATGCCGCCTCGATCGACTTCTACTACTGGAGTCGACTCAAGCGGTATTACCTTGAAGGTGGCTCACTTGCGGCGCCAGTCGTCGCCACCCTGGACGCCGTCACCGATCAGATCCTCGACTTCGCCGGTAATCCCCTCACGCCGGGTATCGGGGCTCGGCGCGGCATGGTGATGGGCCATGTCCAGTCTGGCAAGACGACCAACTACTCGGCCCTGATCTGCAAAGCGGCGGACGCCGGTTACCGCACCATCATACTGCTGGCCGGCATTACGAATTCGCTGCGAGCCCAGACCCAGGAGCGGCTGGACGAGACCTTTATTGGCAGGAAGTCGATCTTTCACGCTCTGGCCGCCGAGCCGCTGCCGATCCTCACGTACGCCATCAAGAAGCGCTTTCCGGCCTACGGCACCTCGCGCGACAAGGATTTCACCCGCGACTCTGGCGCCGGCGTAGTCTTCAGCTTGGCCGCGCACAATGAGCCGATCATCTTCGTCTGCAAGAAGAACAAGGCGCCATTGGCCAAACTACGCGACTGGCTCATTGAACAGGGCCACGGCCAAATCATCAGCTCGCCCCTTCTGCTGATCGATGACGAAGCCGACAACGCCTCTATCAATACGTCCAATGACCCCCGGGCAACCACGGCGATCAATGCGGTGATCCGCGAGATCATGGCGCTCTTCGAACGTCGTTCCTACGTCGGTTACACCGCTACCCCGTTTGCCAACATTTTCATCGACCCCGACACCAACGACGAGATGCTGAAGGACGATCTGTTCCCGAAGCACTTCATCAAGACGCTCGACCCGCCCAACACCTACGTCGGCGCCTCCCGCGTGTTCGCCGACGATGGCGATCTGCGCCAGTCGATGGTCGCGGTGGTGAATGACTACGTTCCGCACCTGCCGTTGAACCACAAGGCGGACCACCCTGTGACCCTTCCGCCGTCTCTGCTGACTGCACTCCGGGTGTTCCTGCTTACCCGCGCCATCCGTATCCTACGCGGCCAGGGTCGGCAGCATTGCACGATGATGATCAACGTGAGCCGCTTCAACGCCATCCAGGAGAAGGTGCACGGCGAAGTTTATGTGTACCTCCAGACCCTGCAGAACGCCGCCGCCATGGCCATGGGATCGGACGCGCTGCGCGATCCCGTCATCGCCCTGCTAAATGAGGACTTCGACCGCGAGTTCGGCGACGGCGAGGAGACCTTCGACGCCATCCGCACCGCCCTAGCGGAAGCGGCGCGGGTCCAGTCAGTAACTGTGAACATGAAGGGAGGCGCGCTGGACTATCGCGCCCACCGCGAAAGCGGCCTGCACGTCGTCGCCATCGGCGGCCTCGCGCTCTCGCGCGGCCTAACACTCGAAGGCCTGACTGTCTCCTACATCTTGCGCAACACCGCAGCCTCCGACACCCTCATGCAGATGGCACGCTGGTTCGGCTACCGGCCGGGCTACGAAGACGTCTGCCGGGTGTACCTGCCGCAGCTCGCCCTCAACCATTATCGCGAGATCAATGGCGCCATCGAGGAGCTACGCGACGAGGTGCGCCGGATGCACGATCTCGGAATGAGTCCGGAGCATTTTGGGCTAAAGGTTAGGGAAAGTCCGACCGCAATTCGTATCACCGCCGCAAACAAGATGCGCACCGCAACCCAGATGAGAATCGCACAGGACTATTCCTTGCGGCATTTGGAGGGCTACATCCTGCCGAACAACCAAAAGGACAACGAGGCCAATCTGAAGGCGGTCTCTGCCTTCGTTACGGAACTCGGTATGCCGTCCTCAGAGAAATCAACGTCGCAGGCCAAGGTTTGGGAACGACAGTCCGGTCGATCGGTTATGGCACTGTTGAAAACCTTCAGATTCTCAGCGGCCCACGGCGATCTGGGGCCAATCAGCGGAAACGTTAGCCTATTCGAGGACTACTTCGCCGATCGCGTCCGGGACGAGATGTCGGAGTGGGATGTGGCCATCCCCCATCCCGCCAGTGGCGAGCGAAGAACAGTGTTGCGGTCCGATCTTTCCTTGCCGCTGCGGACGCGCGCGTCCGGCGACGTGGTAGACGGTGGGTTCCGCGTAACCGGCGGTCGAAATCGAGTGGCCGATCCCAATGACGCGCAGATCGGTCTGACACAGAGCCAGATCGATGCCGGAGATGCCGAGAAGGCCAGCGGCCGGTTGCGCGGCGACAAGGCCTACTGCGCTCAGCGTAGTCGCCCGATGCTGCTGATTCATGTGTTCACGACCGACGAAGGACTGCCCCACCTCGAGCTTAGGGGACCAGTCGTCACCTTGAGCTTCTGCCTCACGCAAACGGAAATGGCGACCAGTGAGCGGAGCTACCAAGTCAACGCCGTCTATCGGAAGCAGATCGAAGAGGCGTTCGCGGGCGAGGATGAGGACGACGACGACGCCATCCAGGCTGGAGAAATCTGATGGAGGAGAGCGACTGGCGCGACATCGCCCCTGCGTCCGATCCGCACGTCGACAATGTTCGGCGTGCCTTGTCCTCGCATCCACTGGACTTCTTCCGAGGCCGCAATTTCGCCGGCCAATATATATTCGCCCTGACTGCAGACGACGGCTGCCACGAGTTGCCTAGGCAGCGGACTCATAACGCATTGATCCAGATTCGGACGGCAGCGAGCTTGAGGGCCGCGAGGAAGTTGTCCGGACGGCGATCGTAGCGCGTGGCGAGGCCGCGCATCTGCTTGATGCGGTTGAAGAAGCGCTCGATTTGGTTTCTCTGGCGGTAGAGCCAAGGGCTGAAGGCGAAGGTTCGCTTTCGGATGACACGTGGCGGCACATTGGCAAAGGCGCCGCGTTCCGCCGCTTCAGTGCGGATGGCGTCCGTGTCATAGGCCTTGTCGGCGAGGAGGATGCCGCCGGGTGCGAGCCGGGCCAGGAGTTCGCGCCCCGCCGGTGCGTCGCCGGCCTGCCCTGCGGTGAGCAGGAGGTGAATCGGACGGCCCTCCGCATCGACCAAGGCGTGGATTTTCGTAGTCAGTCCACCCCGGGAGCGTCCCATGCAACGATCGTCATCGCCCCCTTTTTGATCGCGGCGCCGTGCTGGTGAACGCGAACGCAGGAGCTGTCGATCATGACGATGTCCCCGTCATAGGCGGCCGAGACCGCTTCCAGCAACTTGTCCCAGACCCCCGCGGCCCGCCAGCGCACGAAACGGTTGTAGAGGGTTGTACGTGGTCCATAGCGCTCCGGCACATCCCGCCACGGCGCACCGGTCCGAAAGCGCCAGAGGATGCCGTTGATCACTCGGCGGTCATCCACCCGCGCCACGCCGCGCACCTTGTTCGGCAGCAGCGGCGAGATGATCGCCCATTCCTCGTCGGTCAGCTCGTGGCGGCGCATCTGTCAGGCTCCCAGTTCGGGAGCTTGAATCACGATACGCTCAGACGCGCAAATTTATGGGGCCACGCCCTAAGCCGCCGAAACTCAACGGCATAGATGTCCTGGTGGAGCACCGGCAGGGTGGCGGCGCACGGCTCCTGTTAACCCTTGAGGACCGCGAACAGTTCGACATCTTCAGGGCATTGTGCGGCCACCTGCTCGACGCCACTGCTGATCATACGCGCGGCGCCAACGGCCCTGGTCTGCGGCTCGTGCTGCGGCGGCTGGCCGATTGGCACAATATACTCCGCAGGCGCCGCGAAGCGCTCCTGTCGACCGAAGAGATCATCGGCCTCGTCGGCGAACTGTTGTTTTTGCGCGATCAGATAATCCCGCGCGCAGGCGCGAGCGCCGGAGTGGCGGCTTGGCGTGGGGCGCACCGGGACGAGCAGGACTTCGCCGTCGGTGCCTGCCAGATCGAGGTGAAGACCCAGCTTTCGACTGCGGACCATCGACTGCTGATCTCCTCGGAAGCCCAACTCGATACGGCGCGGAGCCGTCTGCTGCTGTGTCATCAAGCCGTCGCCCGAGCACCTATCGGCAGCGGAGCGCTTTCGCTAAATGCCTTGATTGACGACCTCACGCGTGACGTAGCCGCAGACGGACCGGTGGTCATCGAACAGTTCGAGACGGCCCTCGAAGCCTGTCGCTACGCGTGGCGGGAGGAATACGACGAGCCCAGTTGGCTACTGACCGACCGGCAGCTATTCGAAGTGCGCGACGACTTCCCACGTCTAACCCCCGCCATGCTGCCAGTCGGGATACATGCGGTTTCCTACGCCATCCTGCTGAGCGCCTGCCAGAGGTTCGCTGTCGATCTCGACGCGACGTTGGTAGAGGTCTTCACATGAACGCCCCCGACCTCGACGAAGCCTTTGACCGCTTCTGGCAAGACCTGCTCTTTGAGGCGGAGGCTTCGGCTGAACCTCAGGCCGCCGCCTTCTTCCGGCTCTACAGCAAGCTCGCCGCCGAGAATGGCGACTGCATCGATCTCACCTACACACCGGCTCGCAACGAAAGGCGCGGCTCTTTCCAGGTCGACGGCTTCGCCCTCGAACGCGATCGGGGCGATCTCTACTTGGCCGTCTCGGACTTCCGATCCGGCCGAGACTTGGAAACGCTGAATGCCGCCCAGATCGACGCTCTATTCGAGCGCGTCCGTCGCTTTTGCGAGTTGGCGGTGCAGCCCGCCTTCATCAACGCGGTGGATGAGACAAGCCCGTCGTTCCAGGCAGCATGGCCCATCTACGACGGTCGCAGCCAGATTAAGCGCATCCGGGTGATTGCTTTCTCCAATGCTCGCCTGTCCACGCGTCGCAAGCCGGAGATGACTGGCGAGGTGCTAGGCGTGCCCTTCGTCTGCAGCGTCCTCGATTTTGCGCGCTATGCCAATATCCTCAACACCAAGGGCGGCGTCGAACCCATCGAAATTGACGTGACCGCCATCAACGGCGCGCCGCTGCCATGCCTGCCGGCGCACAGCATCGACGGCGAACATACCTCCTACCTCGTCGCGGTTCCCGGAACCTTCCTAGCGGAAATTTACGGCCTATACGGCGCTAAGCTGCTGGAGCAGAACGTCCGTACCTTCCTCCAGGCCCGGACTAAGGTGAACGCTGGCATAATTCGCACTCTGGAAACGGCGCCAGAGATGTTCTTCGCCTACAATAATGGGCTAACCGCAACCGCCGCCGGCATTACCACATCGTCGCTGCCAGGCGGCGGCTTGGGCATCGCTTCTATCGACAATCTCCAGATCGTCAACGGTGGCCAGACCACCGCCTCAATCCTCTACGCGAGCGACAGCCATCGGAAGGATAGGAAAGCGGACCTCAGCCGAGTCTTCGTCCAGATGAAGCTCTCGGTGGTAAACCTCGACCGCCTCGAGGAGGTGGTTCCGCTCATCTCGCGGTACGCCAACACGCAGAACAAGATCAGTGAAGCCGACTTCTTCTCCAGTCACCCGATTCATCTAGTGCTGGAACGCTTTTCTCGGCACCTGCCGGCGCCCCCCAGGGCTGGCGCACTGTCTGGTTCGAAATGGTTTTACGAGCGCGCGCGCGGCCAGTACCGCGATAGACTTGCCTATGGCACCCAAACTGAACGCAAGCGGTTCGAGCTGGAGTATCCCGCTGATCAGCTGATCGAAAAGACAGATCTCGCCAAATTTGAATTCACGTTCGATTGCCGGCCGCATATCGTCAGCCGCCTAGCTCAAAAGTGCTTCCTCGACTATGCTGAAAAAGCTGGAAAGGTCTGGGAGGTTTCAGAGGCACACTTCAACGAGTACTGGTTCAAGTCGGTGATCGCCAAGGCGATCGTTTTCAAGAGCTTGGACCGCCTAGTCGCGCGCGCCGAGTGGTATAAGCAAGATCGCGGTTATAAGCTGCAGATCGTCACGTATTCAATCGCGTGGCTCGTTCATCACCTCCAGGCCCGCGGTCAAGAACTGAACCTAGACACTATCTGGCAGCAGCAGGAGCTGCCCGCCGAAATCGCCGACGCCCTCGGCCAGATCGCGCCGCAAGTTGCCGAGATCATAAAGGATGCGCCGCCAGCGATGAAGAACGTCGGCGAATACTGCAAGCAGCAAGCGTGCTGGGCCGCCGTAGCGGCTTCGGAGTTCGTATTTGACGACCGACTGGACGGCCTGCTTGTCGACCATGACGAAGCCGAGATATCCCGCAAGGCGGCGGTCGCCGCTAGGAAGGTCGACAAGGACATCGACTTTGATCATGTGCTGGTGGTCATGTTGGCCGACACTCAGCCCTTCTTAAGTTTCGCCCGCAGCCGGCGCCTTCTCACGCCGAAGTCGGACGCTGCCCTCAAGCGGTTGACCCGCGGCGACATCCACCTGCCTGCCTCGGAGCGCAACGCGCTCAAGTACATGGTTCAGAAGATGGCCCAGGCCGGCTTCGAGCTGCCTCAGCCCACCCCGCACCAGCCGGCCGCCCAATGACCGGCACACAGAAAGAGAACTACTATGAGGCGCGCGGTTTCAGCGTCTATTACCTTGCTAACGCGGTGTTCAACATCGTCCTGCACTCTGGCGATTACCTGCGCGGAATTGAAGAAATTCTTGGAGATGCGCGCGCTGCGCACCTGATGCGCGGCTTTCATCGCTACACCAACCTACATGAATTCATCCGGGAGATCGCGACCGACATCCTGACGGAGGAAGTCGAGCAAGAGGACGGGCACTGCCGCTACCTGCGAGAATTCTTGAACACTTTCAACGTGCCGTTTCCGGCCGACGCCTTTGAGAGTGAAGATAGCTTCTGGCGTTTTGCGTCGGAGTCGAGCCGCTACCACAACGCACTCGACGAACTGACCGAAGAGGTCTTTCACGTCCTGTTCAATGACGTCGGCTTCCTCCAGGCGTTCAACCAGATCTGCGCCACCTATATCGAGTCAGCCAGCGGCTTCGGTGACGAGTTGAAGACCCAGACGGGCTGCCTCAAGCGGGTCAGGATTCCGAAGTGGGCGCGCCGGGCGATATTCCACCGCGACAAGGGCGAGTGCCGATCGTGCAAGCGCAGCCTTGCCGCAGTCATCAACCGGCTGGAGACCGAACGCTACGACCACATCGTACCGTTGGCCTGCTTCGGCGCCAACGATGTGACCAACCTCCAGCTCCTTTGCGAGCCATGCAACCTTGCCAAGTCCGCGGAAGAAGAACCAGTCTCGCGTCTCTACCAGCGCGCTTTCCGTTGAATTCTCTCCCTGCAACTATTTCGGGGATATGCCTATGGCTGGCGGGCGGAACGTACTCGCTCACACTAAACTTCGACCCGGCCGCCCATGAACGACATCGACTCCGGCAACAATGTCGGCATCCTCTTCTGGCTGTTCACCCAAGCATTCACCATATCGGCCCATTCCTGAAGCATATGTCGCCGCTGCTGTTCGTATTCGGCCTTGTTGTAGACGCCGCGTGAAGAGCGCCCGTCCTCGTGGGCGAGGCATTTCTCGATCCAGTCGCTGTTGAAGCCCATCTCGTTCAGGAGCGTCGAGCCGGTCCGGCGCAAGTCGTGGACCGTGAACGGCTCCAGCGGCAGCCCCTCCTTCTTTGCCCGCGCCACGACAGCCGCGGTGACGCGATTGAAGGTTGCGCGCGACATAGGCGCGTCGGCGTCGTAACGAGACGGTAGCAGGTAGCGCGAGTTGCCGGCGCAGGTCTTGAGCGCAATCAGGATGTCGAGCGACTGTTGCGAAAGGTAGACGTTGTGCGCCTTCGACCGCTTCATGCGCTCCTTCGGGATCGTCCAGACGGCGTTCTCGAAATCCACCTCGTCCCAGGTGGCGTCCTGCAGTTCGCTCTTGCGCACCATGGTGAGCAGGATCAGACGCAGGCCGAGACGGATGGTCGGCAGGGTCGGCACGTGCTCGATCTGCTGCAGCATGATCTTGATCTCGGCCGGCGACAGCGCCCGGTCCTTCGGCTGGAAGGTTGCGATCGAGGCTGGCCCCACCTCGTCGGCCGGGTTCGGCACCTTCTCGCCGTGCAGGATGGCGAAGGCGAAGATCTGTTTGACGATGTCGCGCGCGTGGATAGCGGTCGCCGGCGCGCCGCGCTCCTTCACCTTGGCGCAGAGCTGGCGCAGATCGTCCGGCGTCACCTCGGTCAGAAGTCGGTTCTTCCAGGCGGGGAGAATGTCGCGATCGAGGATGTCCTTGCGCATCGAGCGGGTGCTTTCCGCCATGCGCGCGTCCTTGATCCATAAGGCGCACACCGCACCAAAGCTGCGCTCCATCGCCTTGCGCCGTTTGTCACGCTGCTTCTCATGGGCAGGGGAAAGCCCCTCCGCCACCAGCTTGCTGGCAGTGATGCAGCGCTCGCGAGCCTCGGCGAGCGTGAGGCCATCGGCGCCATAGCGGCCGATCGTTAGCGTCTCCCGGCGACCGTTCAGCCGGTAGTCGTATCGGAAGGTGATTTGGCGTGTCGCGGCGACGGAAACGTACATACCGTCACGGTCGGCCACCTTGTATAATTTATCCTTTGGTTTCAGCCTCTTGATGGCCATGCCTGTAAGCATGGGGACGGCCTAGTTGACGATCGAAAGCGTCTTTTCGAGTTCCAATTTTACCGTCAAATCCGATACCGTCAATCAACGCGAATAATCATTATAAAACAGCGTACTAACTTGGTTTTTCGTGGGCTGCTGCCGTTTTTGGCCTGACGGTAGGGCAAAAATCCGGCTGACGGCGAAAAACGCATACCGTCGCGCGCACCGTCAGAGCCCACCGCTTCAAGGCGATAGGCTCCGATAGTGAACGCTTGATTTTTTGTTTGATTTCAGCTAGTTATGATGATGTTGCGATAGTTCGCGAAACGCCACGAACCACATCATTTCATTCCCATTCGATCGTCCCTGGAGGCTTGCTCGTTACGTCGTAGACGACGCGGTTGACGCCCTTTACCTCGTTGATGATGCGGGTGGCGGTGCGGCCCAGGAAGGACATGTCGAAGGGGTAGAAGTCGGCGGTCATGCCGTCCACGGAGGTGACCGCGCGCAGCGCCAGCACGTGGTCATAGGTGCGTCCGTCGCCCATCACGCCCACCGTGCGGACTGGCAGGAGCACCGCGAAGGCCTGCCAGATCACGTCGTAAAGGCCGGCGTAGCGGATCTCTTCCAGGTAGATGGCATCCGCCTGGCGCAGGATGTCCAGCTTTTCGCGGGTGATGCCGCCCGGGCAGCGGATGGCGAGGCCCGGCCCCGGGAAGGGATGGCGGCCCACGAAGCTCTCGGGCAGGCCGAGTTCGCGGCCCAGAGCGCGCACCTCGTCTTTGAACAGGTCGCGCAGGGGCTCCACCAGCTGCATGTTCATACGCGCGGGCAGGCCGCCCACGTTGTGGTGGCTCTTGATGGTGACCGAGGGGCCGCCGGCGAACGACACGCTTTCGATCACGTCGGGATAGAGCGTGCCCTGGGCCAGGAAGTCGGCGCCGCCGACGGTCTTGGCCTCCGCCTCGAACACGTCGATGAACAGCTTGCCGATGATCTTGCGCTTTTGCTCGGGGTCCTCGACCCCCTCCAGCGCGCCGATGAACAAATCGGACGCATCCACATGCACCAGGGGGATATTGTAATGCCCGCGGAACAGCGACACCACCTCGTCCGCCTCGGCCTTGCGCATCAGGCCGTGGTCGACGAACACGCAGGTGAGCTGATCGCCGATGGCCTCGTGGATGAGCACGGCCGCCACGGAGGAGTCCACCCCGCCCGATAGGCCGCAGATGACCCGGCCCTGGCCGACCTGCTCGCGGATGCGTGCGATGGCCCGCTCGCGAAAGGCGCCCATGGTCCAGGTGCCCTCCAGCCGTGCGACCTTGCGCACGAAATTGGAGATGAGGCGGGCTCCATCCGGCGTGTGCACCACTTCCGGATGGAATTGCACGCCATAATAGTCGCGCGCCACGTCGGCGATGGCGGCGAACGGTGCGTTCTCCGAGGTGGCGACCACCTCGAACCCCTCGGGCAGAGCCGTGACACGATCGCCGTGGCTCATCCAGACCGTGTGGCGCTCGCCCTCCCGCCACACGCCGTCGAACAGGGGCACCACTTTTTGAACCGTCACCTCGGCGCGGCCGAACTCGCGATGGTGGCCGGCTTCCACCGCGCCGCCGAGCTGGGCCGCGAGGCATTGCTCGCCATAGCAGATGCCCAGCACCGGGACGCCGGCGGTGAACGCCTCTTCCGGTGCCTTGGGGCTCTCCCCCTCGATGACCGAGGCGGGCCCGCCGGAGAGGATGATGGCGCGCGGACGCAGACGTGCGATGGCCTCGGCGCCCTTCTGGAACGGCACCACCTCGGAATAGACGCCTTCCTCGCGCACGCGGCGGGCGATGAGCTGGGTCACCTGGCTGCCGAAGTCGATGATGAGGATGGTGTCTTGCGAAGCGGGGGCGGGCATGGGCGATGCGGCTTTCCAGCGTGCGGGAACGATGGCGCATCCTTTAGCCGGAAAGCGCGGAATTCAAAAGCCGGACGTCGCCGCGTCGCCGCCGGCCGGGGGAGGGGGCTCCGGCTCAGCTCGCCGGGCAGTCCACGATGCTGCCCTGGGCCCAGGCCTGGGACAGGCCACCGGCGGACAGCGCCTTGGTGCGGGCGACCTTGAAGCAGCGCCCCTCGCCCAGCACGCCGGAGGACTGCCCCCAGGCGGCGGCGCCCGGCCGGATGTTGACCGACCACCGTGCACGCAGGACATCGCCGTCCTTGGGCATGGTAGATATCGCCGCGCCATTGGCCCGGGTGAAGTTGAAATCAGGCGTGTTCAAGAACCCCACCGCCACCCAGGCCTCGGCCGCCGAATCCGGGCGGGTGGAGGGCGGCTGCGCCGGGCTTCCCACCGGCGGGCTCGGCAGCAGGGCCAGCAGCAGCGCGCTCAGCCGCTCCGATTTCGAGGCGCCGCCGTTTGGCGCGCCCGGGGGCCGCGGCCCGACTCCACAGGAATCTGGCAGCAGGGCGCGGAGATCCGTGATCTGGTCGCCGGTAAGGGTCTTTCCGTTGGTGGCGATGAACGCCATGGTGTCGCGGATGACAGTCCAGCAGGCGGTCTCGCGATTGAAGCGCTCGCGCTCCTCCTGCGCCGCGCGGTCGGCTTGCCTGGCATTCTCGGATGCGGTGTTCTGCACCACGCCCAGATAACCAAGCGCAAGGGCGATGGCGGACTTGATGGCGATGTCGGCGATGCTGACGCCGATCTTCCAGCGGTCCGCCAGATCCATCCAGATGCCCCCTTCACTGCCTGCGCAGCTTAGGGTGCACTTTTTGGATTAACAACTCTAGATTTAAGCGCCTCGCCTCAACACGCTGATGAAAAAGCCGTCCGTGCCGGTACGACGGGGGGTTAGCAGCACGCCTTCACGCGTGGTGATCGCCGCCTCCTTGAGGGCAAGGCCCTGGGCGCCCAGGGCCAGCAGGTTCTCGGCCGGCGGAATGGGGGTGAAGTCCGGGCGTTTGGCCATGAGGGCGCGGATCTGGGCGCCGTTCTCCTCGTCCAGCAGCGAGCATGTGACATAGGCGAGGCGTCCGCCGGGGCGGACGTAATGGGCGGCCTCCTCCAGCACCTTCGCCTGTTCCGCCTGGCGCTGGGCCAGGGCGCCGGGGCGCACGCGCCATTTCGCGTCTGGGTTGCGGCGCCAGGTGCCGGTGCCGGTGCAGGGGGCGTCCACCAGCACCAGGTCCATATGGCCTTCCAGATCTGCGAGCACGGCTTCCGCGCCACGCGGGGCCCGCACCTGAACATTGCGCACCCCGGCCCGGGCGAGGCGCTCATGCATGGGCTTGAGGCGGCGGATGTCGGAATCGTGCGCGTAGATCTGGCCCTTGTTGTCCATGAGGGCGGCGAACTCCAGCGTCTTGCCGCCGGCGCCGGCGCACAGGTCCAGCACCTGCGAGCCGGGCAGGGGCTGGGCGAGGATGGCGGCGATCTGGGAGCCCTCGTCCTGCACCTCCACCTCGCCCCGCAGGAATGCCGGCTCGGAAGACACGGGCGGCGCCTTGCCTTCGGCATCGAGAACGATGCGCAGGGCCAGGGGCGAATAGCGGCCCGGCTCCGGCCGCAGGTGGGCCAGCTCGGCGCGGGCCGCTTCCGGCGTGGTCTTCAGCGTGTTGACGCGCAGGTCCAGCGGGGCGCGGGTGGCCAGGGCCTGGCCTTCCGCCACCACATCGTCGCCGAACACATGGCGCAGCGAGGCATGCAGCCACTGCGGATAGTCGCCCCGCACGAACGGCGCCGCACCGGAGAGATCGGGCGCGGCAAGCCGGGCCCGCTCGTCCTCGCTGAGCGGCGCGGGCGCGAAGCGGGAACCGTCGGCGAGCTGGGCGATGGCGGCCAGGTCCAGCCCCCGCATCACCGCCAGCATGCCCAGCACCAGGGCACGGGGCGTCTCCGCCCCCATCACCGCGGCCGAGGAGGCGCGCCGGCGCAGGGTATCGTAGACGAGGCCGGCGATGGCGGCGCGGTCACCGGAACCGGCGAAGCGGTGGCTCAGGCCCCAGTCCTTCAGCGCGTCGGCGGCCGGGCGGCGGCGGGCGGCGATGTCGGCAAGGACCTCGATGGCGGCGGACAGGCGGGCGGCGGGCGTCATGCGCCGCGCCCCGCCACGGGCACCAGGCCACGCGCCACGGTTTGCGCCACGAACAGGTCGAGCGCGGCGGCCAGCTTCTCGTCGATGATATGCAAATACTCGGTCCAGTCCTCATAGCGGGACAGCTCCGACGTGCCGTCGGAGATGCCGCGCAGGCCCATGATCGGCAGGTGGAAGCGGCGGGCGGCGCGCAGCACCGCGAAGCTCTCCATGTCCACCATGTCCTCGGCGATGGCATCATAGGCGCCGCCGCTGATGATTGCGCCACCGGTGGAGAGGGAGGCAGAAGGGACACCTTCTATATGGTGCGGCAGCTCGATCACCGCCGGCTCGTCCAGGAACGGGGTGCGACCCTTTTCGAAGCCCAGCGCCGAGGCATCCATGTCGCGATAGGCGACGCGAGAGACCTGATACACCTCGGCATGGCTCAGGCGGCGCGAGCCGGCCGAGCCCAGTGTGAGGACGAGATGGGGTAGCCGGCCCACGTGGTCCAGGCGGGCGAGCGCGCGCGCGGTCTCCACCGCTGCCTCCACTGGGCCGACGCCGGTGATGAGCGGGTCGATGCGGGCCTGAAGATGCGGCCCGAACTCCTGGCTCGTGGCCATCACGAGCAGCACGTCATGGCCGCCGACGGAGAGAAGGTGGCGGGCGGGGTCGTCCATCGGGTCACCTGAAACCGGCTGAAAACGCACTCCTCCGCCGCCACGCTGGATCTGTCAATCACCGGACCGCCGGAGCGATGCGGAATGCCCAGGTCCGTGCCGTGCGGCTGCGACTTAGCAGGGGAGGGTTGACCTAGGGCAATGAATTCAGTCTCGACTTTGGTAGAGGTATCTTAAGATATCCAGCGGGCACCAGGGCTTGGCATGCCGCCGGATTTCCGATGTCGCCGCAGTGGCGGCCGATGCGGGATGATCGCCAGGTGTCACCGTTTCCAGGGGGGGCAGGCTGGCCGGCCGGATGTAGGAATGCCACCAGGGGCGCTACGTATATATAGCATATATCATCTAAAAAAGATGAGCCATATAATTCAAGGAATAAGAAGCGCCTTACTGTCCGCGATGTGGGCTGAATAGAAAGCGAATATGATGGGGGGTGTCATGTCGTTCAAGAATTGGTCGCTTGCGTGGAAGGTGGTGAGCCTTCTGCTGATCCTTGGTGCCGTCAGCCTCGGGGGCGCCTATTATGCCACGTCGAAGATGTTCTCGATCGATGCGTCTTACTCGCATCTGCTGAGCCATGACTCGATGGCGGCACTGAAGCTGGCCCGCGCGGGCCGGTTCATCGCGCGGTATAGCGGCGGCCTCTATCAGGAGGCGGCGGAGGAGACCGACGCGGGCATCCTCAGTGCGATCCGCCACCAGGACGAGGCGCTGAAGGCGTTCAACGACAACATGGGCGACGCCATCGCTCTGCTGCCGGCCCAGGCCGAGGAGCTGAAGAGCATTCGCGCCGATTTCCAGCGCGCCGTGGAGGGACCCTGCTCGGATGTGGGTGTCCTGGCCCGGGGCAAGAGCGATGAGGAACGGACCGGCGCGGCGCAGGCCATGAAGCTGACCTGCGACCCGGCCCTGGATGCCGTGGTCGGGAGGCTGCTCACCTTCAATGGGGCGCTTGCCACGCAGATCGAGCAGAAGAAGGCCGATCTGGCCGTCATGTCCCGTTACACCGCCTGGACCACCCTCATCGGCATCGCCGCCGCAACGCTGGTCGTCATCGCGCTCGCGGCCCTCGTCGTGCGCCTGGGCGTGGTGCGGCCGGTGCGGGCCTCCATCGACGTGATGGCGGCGCTCGGCAGGGGCGAGTTGCAGGTGACCGTCTCCGGCACCGAGCGGGCCGACGAGGTGGGCACCATCGCCAAGGCGCTGGCCACCCTGCGCAGTCAGCTGCAGGAGGCCGAGCACGTGCGCCAGGAGGCTGCCGCCCGCGAGAAGGTGGAGCGCGAGGCCCTCGCCCATCGCGAGAAGCTGGCCAGCGACTTCATCTCGCGCATGCAGTCGCTGGCCGCGGGCTTTGCTCAGTCCTCGAATGAGGTGGCGGGCGCGGCGAAGAACCTGTCGGCCACGGCGGAAGAGACATCCCGCCAGGCCCAGGCCGTGGCCGCCGCCGCCGAGCAGGCCTCGACCAACGTGCAGACGGTGGCGTCGTCGTCGGAGGAGATGGCGGCCTCGGTCCGGGAGATCAATGGCCAGGTGCTCCAATCCGCCACCGTCGCCGACACCGCCTTCGCGGAAGCGGAATCCTCCAACACCCGCATCGGCGCCCTGGCGGCGGCGGCGGTGGCCATCGGCGACGTCATCGACCTGATCAAGGGCATCGCCGCGCAGACCAACCTGCTGGCGCTCAACGCCACCATCGAGGCGGCGCGCGCCGGGGAGGCCGGACGGGGCTTCGCCGTGGTGGCCGCGGAAGTGAAGCAACTGGCCGACCAGACCGCCAAGGCCACCGACGACATTTCGGAGAAGGTGGGAGAGATCCAGGAGGCCACCGAAGGCACCGTCAAGTCCATGGCGGAGATCGTCCGGGTCATCTCCACCATCAAGGAAACATCCGCGGCCATCGCCGGGGCGGTCGAACAGCAGGGCGTCGCCACCGCCGAGATCGCGCACAATTGCCAGCAGGCGGCAACCGGGACTCAGCAGGTGACACAGAACATCTCCGGCGTCGGACAGGCGGCCGAGATGACGGGCGGCGCCTCGACCCAGCTCATGAGCCTCTCCACCGACCTTTCGGCCCAGGCCGGCGACCTGAAGGTGGTGGTGGAGACCTTCGTGAAGGACTTCCAGGCGGCCTGACCGGCGGCCTGGGTCCGCGACGCTCTGGCCTCCACGCGCCTTTGGCAGTAGGGGAGGGCAGGGCGCTCAGCCCGGAACGAGGACCCTGCCCATGCCGCTTTATGCACTCGACGGTGTTGCCCCCGAACTTCCCGCCTCGGGCAATTTCTGGATCGCGCCGACGGCGGTGCTCATCGGCCGGGTCATCCTCAAGGAGGGGGCAAGCGTGTGGTTCGGCGCGGTGCTGCGCGGCGACAACGAGCCGATCGTGGTGGGTGAGGGCAGCAACGTCCAGGAAAACAGCGTGCTGCACACCGATCCGGGCTGCCCGCTGACCATCGGCGCCAATGTCACGGTCGGCCATAACGTGGTGTTGCACGGCTGCAGCATCGGCGACAGCAGCCTGATCGGCATGGGCGCGACGGTGCTGAACCGGGCGGTCATCGGCGCCCGCTGCCTGGTGGGGGCGGGGGCGCTCGTGACCGAAGACAAGACTTTTCCGGAGCGCTCGCTCATCGTCGGCGCCCCGGCGAAGGCCGTGCGCGGCCTGGATGATGCCGCCGTCGAGGGACTTGGCAGAAGCGCCCTCAATTATCAGCGCAACGCGCAGCGCTATGCCAAGGGCTTCGTGCAGGTCGGCTGATCGCCGGTCGCGGCCTCGAACCTGGGTGGCGCCGGACGGGCTTGGCTGAGGGAGGCGGCCGGAGCGCCTCAGCGCCCGCCGCCCACCACCGGCGGTGGCGGCACCAGCGTTTCCCCAAGGGACACCCAGGCCGCCGCCCCCGCCTGGGACTGGCGCTTGACGTAGCGGTATCCGGTGTCCTTCCAGGACAGGATGTCGTCTTCCTGATTGTCGAGAATGAGGTCGCCGCGATCGGTCACGACGGTGAGCACCGCGTGGCCGTCCCCCGCGTGGTCGCGCACCACGGTGATGAGCAGCGCGGAGCCGGGCCACCCCAGGTTCAGCAGGGTGCGCCGCTTCTCCAGCACATAATCCTCGCAATCGCCCTTGCCGTCGTCGGGATATGCCCAGCGCTCGGCTTCTCCATAGTGTTCGAGGTCGGTCACCGGCTGAATGCGGGCATTGACGCCCCGATTCACCCGGTCGAGCTCCGCTTCCCGCTGCGCGTCGAGACGAACGAAGGCGACGGCGGGGCCCGACGGCGCGCAGTCGCGCGGATGCTCGGCGCAGAAGCGCAGGTACCCCGCCGGCGCCGTGGTGGCGCGCCCGTCCGCGAGGTGGCGCGGCGCGAAGGCCGGAGCGAGGTTGGCGAAGCGCTGCTCCTGCGCGGACGCCCCGGAGAGGCCCGCCGACAGCAAGGCCAGGGGGAGCACAATCTGCAGCAGGGTCCGGGGCAGGCGCTTCGGCATCGCGGGCATCCGCAAGAGGTTAATGAAATGATAATGCCCGAGGTCGGCCGCAATTGCGCCGTCAACCTTCCATTAACCTTAACGCGCCGCGGACGCTGTGGACGCCGCCTTGGGGGAGGCGCCGCGCGCGGGGGATTTTCCTTGCCGAGGGGCGTGGGCGTGCCTATGTCGAAGCTGTGCTGAAACGCCCGCCCTTTCCCGCCACGCCGGCCCGTGAGCCGGTCTTCAACCTGCCCGCGAGCATCGTCGGCGTGGCGCTCGTGCTCATCGCCATCCATGCCGTGCGGGTCATCCTCCTCAGCGCGGACGCGGACCTGGAGGTGCTGGCCTATTTCGCCTTCATCCCCGCCCGCTACACTCTTCCGGACACGCTGTTCTACCTGCCCGGTGGCTGGGAAGCGAAAGTGTGGACCCCGGTTTCCTACGCGCTGCTGCATGCCAACTGGATGCATGTGGGCGTCAATCTCATCTGGTTCCTGGCGTTTGGCACGCCGGTGGCGCGCCGGTTCGGAACAGTGCGTTTCCTCCTGTTCTGCGCGGTAACGGCGGCGGCGGGCGCCGGCGCCCATTATCTGTCGTATCCGGATGGGATCGTGCCGCTGATCGGTGCCTCGGCCACGGTTTCCGGCGCCATGGCGGCCGCCATGCGTTTCGCGGTATCGCCCGGCGGCATCCTCGCCGGCGGCGCCAGCGGCGGCGATCACCACCCGGCGGAATCCCTGCTTGACAGCTTCCGGAACCCCCAGCTGTTGATCTTCATCGCCATCTGGTTCGGTCTCAACCTGCTGTTCGGGCTCGGCGTTTCCATGCCTGGCACCGAAGGGTCGGAGGTGGCGTGGCAAGCCCATGTGGGCGGCTTCGCCGCCGGCCTGCTGCTGTTCGGACTGTTCGATCCGGTGCCGCGCCGTCGCATGGCATAGAACGTCCTGATCGGCGTCTGGCGCGCGGTGGCTTGCCGGCTCGATCTCAAAACGGCGGTGAATCGCAGGCGGCGGCATCTCTCGCCCGTGCGCCCCGTCCGGATCGGCGTGGGTTCGAAGGATCGGCACATCAAGGCTATCGAGCATGACGGGCGCCGCCGCGATCGAGGGCGAGGGCCGGCACGCCCGATTGGGTTGGTATTCTGTTACATCTTTGCGTTGAATAAGTGCTGAACGCACTTGCGTCATCGGCCGTGGCGATGGATCATTTTCAACGGATCAGGCCGGCACGGGTCAAAGCAACCGGAAAATACCGGGCCCCGGCCGGCGTCCGAAGGGAGCGAACGCCAATGACTGTGGGTCGGATTCTGCAGCAAAAAACAGGGGATCTTGTCACCATCTCGCCGCGCGCCACCCTGAGCGACGCGGTGGCGCGCCTCGCCAGGCACCACATCGGCGCGATCGTGGTGGTGGATGAGCATCTGGCGGTGGAAGGCATCATTTCCGAGCGCGACGTGGTGCGCCTGCTCGGCGAGCGGGGTACGGAAGCCCTTTCCGCCCCGCTGGAGAGCGTGATGACCCGCGCGGTCGTCACCTGCACCGCCGACGAGACCGTTCCGATGATCATGGAGCGCATGACGCGCGGGCGGTTCCGGCATGTGCCGGTGGTGGACCGGGACCGGCTGGTGGGCATCATCTCCATCGGCGACGTGGTGAAGCACCGCGTCGAGGAAATGGAGCGCGAGCACGCCGCCATGCGCGATTACATCATGTCGGCCTGACATGGGCTCCGGTCGGCTGCGGGAGCCGACCGGAGAAGGGATCGCCCCGGCTTGGGAGGCGGTCACCCGAGGCGCGCCGGCGATGCCGCCTGCGGCACGGTCACTTGCCGGGCTGGGCCACCACGCGCAGGTAGGGCTTCACGGCCTTCCAGCCCTCGGGGAACTTTTCCTTGGCGGCTTCGTCGGAGAGCGAGGGCACGATGATGACATCGTCGCCGGACTTCCAGTCCACCGGGGTGGCCACCGAGTGCTTGGCGGTGAGCTGCAGGGAATCGACCACCCGCAGGATTTCCTGGAAATTGCGGCCGGTGGAGGCCGGATAGGTGATCGACAGCTTCAGCTTCTTGTCCGGGCCGATGATGAACACCGAGCGCACGGTGGCGGTGTCGCTGGCGTTGGGGTGGATCAGGTCATAGAGGCCCGACACCTTCTTGTCGTAATCGGCGATGAGCGGGAAGTTCAGGCTCGCGCCGGTGGCGTCCTTGATATCCTGCACCCAGGCCGGATGGTTCTCGATGGTGTCCACCGACAGGCCGAGCACCTTCACGCCGCGCTTGTCGAATTCACCCTTGAGGTGAGCGACCTGGCCGAGCTCGGTGGTGCACACCGGGGTGAAGTTCTTCGGGTGGGAGAACAGGATGCCCCAGCTGTCGCCGAGCCACTCGTGGAAGCTGATAGGCCCTTCGGTGGTCTGGGCCGTGAAATCCGGGACAACATCCCCAAGGCGCAAGCTCATATCGCACTCCAATTCACGCATGAAAAGCGTCAATGGCCCAATATACCACCAAATCTGTAAACTTGAATTGAAAATATGCCCCAGGCCTTCCGCAAGGGGATCCGGCGCGCCGGCTGCGCGGACTGCCGGGAAAACGGGGGGACAGACGGCTCCGTGATGTCGGCCTGGTGGAAAGGCCGCTGACCTTATCCTAGGGTGATCCGGCCCATTGGCGGTCATGTCGGGCCGATGCGGGATGCAGGTGAAGCCGAGGAGATGGTGGGACAGGAGAGTCGTCCTCCGGGTGCGGCATGGGATGCGTTCTGCCGCACCGCGTGTGCGCTGCTTGATGTCGCATCGGTCTGCGTTCGTGACGGAGCCGGTGGCGCGATGGGCGCGGCCGAACTCGCGGAGTTCTGCCGGCGGACCGCCCCATCCGGGGACGGAGTGCTGGCGGGCGACCCATCGGGCGATTCCCGGCTCTCGGCCCTGCTTGCGGCCCTGGTATCGGGCAGCGTGGCGGGCAGGGCGCGTTTCTGCGCGGTGGTCCCGCTGCGCGCCGATGGGCCGGGCGCGGCCCTGCTGGGGGTGCTGATCGTGAGCGACCCCGCGCCGCGCGCGCTTTCTGACCTCCAGCGGCGCCAGCTTGCCGACCTCGGGGCCATCGCCACGTCCCACCTGCGCCTTGAGGCCGTGGCCGTGAGCGCCTGCGAGCAAGCGAGCCTGTATCGCCTGCTGGCCGACAATTCCACGGATACCATCGTGCGCGGCAATCTTGATGGCGTTCGTCTTTATGTCTCGCCAGCGGTGCATGCGCTGCTGGGCTACACGCCCGACGAACTGGTGGGCAGGCGAGCGGCGGAAATCGTCCATCCGGACGACCTCCCCGCCTTTCAGGCGCTGATGGGCCAGATCCGCGGCGGGCACATCGATGTGGGGCGCAGCGAGCAGCGCCAGCGCCACAAGCAGGGGGGGTGGGTCTGGATCGAGGCCTTCATCCGCCTCACGTACGACAAGGCGACTGGTGCGCCCGACGGCTACGTGGTCTCGGTGCGTGACATTTCCCGGCGCAAGGCGGCCGAGCTCCGCCTGGAGCACCTGGCGACGCACGACGCGCTGACCGGCCTTGCAAACCGCAGCCTGCTGCAGGATCGGCTGGACACGCAGGTGCGCCGCGCCGCCCGGGCTGGCACCGGCTTCGCCGTGCTCTGCATTGATCTCGACCACTTCAAGCAGGTGAACGATACCCACGGTCACGCCGCGGGCGACGCTGTCCTGCGGGCCGCAGCCGACCGCTTCAATCTGGCCTGCGGGCGGGGAGACCTGGTGGCCCGGCTCGGCGGTGACGAATTCATCATTGTCATGGCCCCGGGCGACGCGCCGCTGGAGGCGGCGGAGGGGTGCGCCGCGCAACTGATCGAGGCGATGGCGCAACCCATCTCCTTTCAGGATACGGCGATCACCGTGGGGCTGAGCATCGGCATCGCCATCGCCGCCCCGGCCACCGTCACCGATGAGCTTTGCGTGGAAAGCCTGCTGCGCGCCGGCGATGCCGCCCTCTATGCCGCCAAGGACGCGGGACGAAACCGCTTCGTGGTGGCCGGGGCCGTGCAGCCCCGATGAGCACGGAACCCTGACCCGCGCCGGCCGGAACGGCCTTGACGCGTGGGGGTCCACACCGGCCCCCTTGCGTGCACGCCGCGGACTGGCCGCGTGCTGAACCCAAGGGGGCCGGGAACCGGACGGCATCCGGAGGGGCCGCCTCGCGACCATGCAGAAGCGGTGCCGAAGCCGGGGGCTCCTCCCCCGCCCGGGCGGGGGAGGAGGGCGGGAGCGTCACGCGGCGGCGAGATCTCCCGCCAGGGCCTTGGCGATCAGCGCGCGGGTTTCCGGGACGCCGTAGATTTCCACGAACGAGCCGAAGCGTGGCCCCCGCGCCAGGCCCAGCAGCACCTGGTAGAGGGTGTTGAACCACTCGACGGAGACGCCCGGCCGCTCGGGCGTGGCGCCCTTGGCCTTCAGGTCCTGATAGCGGGGGAAGGGCCGGGCCACGTCATAGAGCGCGGCCTGGATGTCGTCGGCACCGGCGGCTTCGGGCAAGCCGGCGAGGGCGGCGTCGAGCTTGGCGAGGGCCTCGCGCTCGACATCGTCCGGGCTACGGAACACCTTGTTGGGCTTCACGAAGTCATGGAAATACTTCACCGCGTAGCCCACCAGTTGAGCGAGCTTGGGGTGGCTCTCCGGCGAGACGCCCGGCACGTGCCGGCGCAGGAAGCCCCACAGCACGTTCTCATCCTCCGTGTTGGAGGCGGAGGCGAGGTTGAGCAGCATGGTGAAGGACACTGGCATGTCGATCACGGGCGGGTTGCCGGCATGGATGTGCCACACCGGATTGCCCAGCCGCAGCTTCCAGTCCTGCTGCGGATAGCGGGCGAGGAAGTTGAAGTATTCGTCCACCGCCTTCGGAATCACGTCGAAGTGCAGCTTCTTGGCGGAGCGGGGCGACTGGAACATGTAGAGGGCAAGGCTCTCCGGGCTCGCATAGGTCAGCCATTCGTCGATGGTCAGGCCATTGCCCTTCGACTTCGAAATCTTCTGCCCCTTCTCATCAAGGAACAGCTCGTAGACGAAGTGCTCCGGAGCCACGCCGCCAAGGACTTCGCAAATCTTGTCGTAGACCGGTGCGTTGGTCTGGTGGTCCTTGCCGAACATCTCGAAATCGACATTGAGCGCGGCCCAGCGGGCGCCGAAGTCCGGCTTCCACTGCAGCTTCACATGCCCGCCGGTGACGGGAACGGTCTTGTCCTCGCCATCCTCGTCGGTGAACGTGATGGTGCCGGCCTTGGCGTCCACCGCCTTCAGCGGCACATACAGCACCCGGCCCGAGGTGGGCGAGATGGGCAGGAAGGGCGAATAGGTGGCCTGCCGTTCTTCTCCCAGCGTCGGCAGCATCACGGCCATGATCTCGTCGTACTTCTCGGCCGCCTTCAGCAGCACCGGGTCCAGCTTGCCGGAAAAATAATAGTCGGTGGCGCTGGCGAATTCGTAATCGAAGCCGAAGGTGTCGAGGAAGCGGCGGAGCATGGCGTTGTTATGCGCGCCGAAGCTCGGATAATCGCCGCCGAACGGGTTCGGAACCTTGGTCAGCGGCATCTGAAGATAGGGCTTCAGCGCCGCCGGGTCCGGCACGTTCTCCGGAATCTTGCGCATGCCGTCCATGTCGTCGGAGAAGCACAGCAGCCGGGTCTTCACCTTGTCCTCGGTGAGGATACGGAAGGCGTGGCGCACCATGGTGGTGCGCGCCACCTCGCCGAAGGTGCCGATGTGCGGCAGGCCCGAGGGCCCGTATCCAGTCTCGAACAGCACCTCGCGCGGCGCGGCGCCCTCGGGTTTGCGCTTCAGCCGTTCCACCAGCTTGCGTGCCTCCTCGAACGGCCAGGCGGTGGCCGTCTCGGCGACGCGCTTCAGCTCGCCGGCAAGATCTGCCGGAACAGCAAAGGCGGACGAGGCTTCAGTCATGACAGGCTCCAGACAAGGAGCGCGATACTTAGGAAGGTGCGGCGGTGGCGTCAACGCGCACGCGCGGCAACCCGCTGGCGCGCCAGCGGCAGAACCACGTGCACCATGCCCACCACCATCGGCGGCACCGCGCACAAGGTGGTGGCCCACACCGGCCAGCCGGCGGTGAGCGGCGACAAAAGGCCCAGGATGAGATTGATCAGCAGATAGGCGCCGATCATCATCAAGCCGAGAAAACGCAGGTGAGACATGGAAGGCAGGCGGATCATGGCTGGCACTCACCGATTTAACGAAACGGATCGTTTCGTTATCGGCGTTTGATATATACGATCCGTTCCGTTTATCAAGGCCCGCAATGCGGGAACGTGATGAAGGCGGTGCAGCATGACCGGTGACACGACAGCCGCGGCGGGCCATCGGCGCGCCTCCATCGGCGCCCGGCGCAATCCGGAGGCGGAAGCGGCCATCCTGGACGCGGCGCGGGCGCTGCTGGCGGAACGGGGCTATGCGGGCTTCTCCATTGAGGAGGTGGCGCGCCGCGCCGGGGCGGGCAAGCCCACCATCTATCGCTGGTGGCCCACCAAGGCCGATCTGTTCATCGACGTCTACAGCGCCGAGAAGAGCGCCACCCTGGCGCCGCCGCGCACAGGGGCGCTGTGGAGCGATCTGCTGGCCTATACCCGCGCCCTGTGGGCATTCTGGCGGGACACGCCCTCGGGCCGCACCTTTCGCGCGCTGATCGCCGAGGCCCAGGCCAGCGCGCCGGCGCTCGTTGCCCTGCGCGACAAGTTCCTGCCGCAGCGGCTGAAGGATGTGCGGCGCATGTTTGAGGAGGCCGCCGCGCGCGGCGAGATCGAGCCGCAGGCGGTGGAGCATCTGCTGACGCTCTACATCGGCTTCAACTGGGTGCACCTGCTGACGGATCGCATCGCCGACGATCCCGAGGGCATCGAGATCGTGGCACGGACCCTGGCCGCCCGCCGTCAATAGAAGCCGATCGGGAACCAGCGCAGATAGAGGTCGGTGTAGACCCCCTTTTCCCAGATGCGTTGCAGCGCGTAGTCGAGGGCATGGCGCAGCTTGTCATTGCCGGATTTCACCGCGACGGCGAAACCGTCGCCGAAGAACCGGCTTTCCGTGAAGGCTCCGCCGACGAACACGCAGCAGCCGGCCGAATCGGTGCCGTTGAGCCAGAGCGACAGGCCGATGCCGTCGCCGAACAGCAGGTCGGCCTCGCCATTGCGGAGCGCCGCCTGGGCGGTCTTGAGATCCGGGTAGGGGCGGATGGCCGCCTCGTTGAAGAACGACCGCAGATAGGCTTCGTGCGCGGTGCGCGACACCACGGCGATTTTCTTGTCGGCGACGGTTTCGGGGATCGCGACGGCCGGCGCCTGGCCCTTGCGGGCGACAAAGCGGGCCGGCGTGCCGAGATAGCGTTCGGAAAAGTCCAGAGCGGCCCGATTGGCGGGAGTGGCGGCGATGCCGGCGATGGCGGCGTCGGCCCGTCCTTGCTCCATGGCGTCCAGCAGGCTGTCGAACGCCACGGCCTGGATGACGCAGGCCACCTGCAGCTCGGCGCAGATGGCCCGCGCCAGATCCACGTTGAAGCCCGACAGGATGGCGTCGCCATTGAGGAAGTTGAAGGGCGGATAGTCGTCCGAGGTGACGATCCGCAGTTCCTTCGGCAGGTCGGCCGCGTCGGGCCGCTCCAGCCGGCGCTCAGCGTTCCAGAAGTTCGGCACCACCACCGCGCCGGTGAGTCCCTGGGTCGGCGCATCGGGGCGCGGCGCTTCCGCGCGCGCGGTATCGGCGCCCGGCGCGCCCCACAGCATCGACAGCGCCACCGCCAGGACCGGCAGCATGCCGTGTCCCCCGCGCGGAAAAAGCAACCGCAGGCTGAAGAAAGCAAGTCGTGCCATGATGCTTATGATACCCTTCGGTTGCGTCACAGGCGGTCGGGGGCGGCATGGTGGGCGAGGCACTGCGCGCGGGCAAGGGGGCGTGGCCGCGCGCGTCAGATGAGCGATCGTCCGCCGGGCCGGGCGCCGTTCGCCCGTTGCCCGTGGAACTTGCGGCGTTCGCGCCGACGCTGTCCCCGTCCGTCCTCGCCGCGGTGCTCGCCCGCGCCCGCCGGGTCGGCGTCGGCGCCGACGAGGTGCTGCGATGCCGGGACCAGGTGAGCAACACGGAGGTGAGCAACACGGAGGTGAGCGACACGGAGGTGAGCAACACGGAGGTGAGCAACACGGAGGTGAGCGACACGGCGGCGACCGACACCCTGGCCCGGCATCTGGGCCTGCCGGTTGTCCCGTGGATCGAGGGGCTGGCGCCGCCGTCGCCCGCCGGGCCCGGAGAGGTCGCGGCCTGGGCGCGCGCCCTGCTGCAGACCGGGATCTGCGCCGGGCTCGATCACGGTCGTCGCGTGGAGTTCACGGTGGCCGTGCGGGGCCGCGCGGTGACCCGCCTGGCGCGCGCCCTGAAAGCGGATCCCGGCCTGCGCGCCCGCACGCGCCTTATTTCTCCACCGGCCCTGCGGCGGCAGGTGACGACGCTGGCCGGCGCCGCCATCGCCCATGACGCGGCCTTCTCCTTCCGCGACGGCGCGCCGGCCAAGTCGGCTGGGGCGCTCGACGCCACGCGCCTGCTGTCCTGGCTCGCCATGGTCTTGATTTCGGTGGCGGCGGCGGGCTGGGTCGTGTCGCCCTCGGTCACCGTGCTCGCCGCGCAGGCGGCATTGTCCTTGATCTTCCTGTCCTGGCTCGCGTTCCGGCTCGCCGGTTGCTGGTTCAACGCGCTCGAGGATGAGCCGGCGCCGGACTTCGAGGACCGCCACCTGCCGGTCTACAGCCTGCTGATCCCCCTCTACAAGGAGGCCGCCAGCGTGCCCCGGCTGGTCGCAGCCATGCGGGCGCTGGACTATCCGCCGGAGAAGCTGGACATCAAGCTGGTGGTGGAGGCCGACGACGCGGAGACGCGGGCCGCCATCGCCGCCGTCGGGCTGCCCGCGCACATGGAGGAAGTCGCGGTGCCCAACGTCGGGCCGCGCACCAAGCCGAAGGCCCTCAACGTGGCGCTCACGTATGCCCGCGGCCGCTATGTGGCGGTCTTCGACGCCGAGGATCAGCCGGAGGAAGACCAGCTGAAGCGGGCGCTGGCCGCATTCCGCAGGGGAGGGCCCCGGGTGGCGTGCGTGCAGGCGCGGCTGTGCATCGACAATGGCGGCGAACGCTGGATCAGCGGTCATTTCGCCGCCGAATACGCCGGCCAGTTCGATGTGCTGCTGCCGGTGCTGAGCGCGCTGAAGCTGCCGATCCTGCTCGGCGGGACGTCCAATCACTTCCGCCGCGACGTGCTGGAGGGGCTCGGCGCCTGGGACCCCTTCAATGTGACGGAGGATGCCGACCTGGGCGTGCGGCTCGCCCGCGCCGGATGGCGCACCGAGGTGATCGGCTCCAGCACTTTCGAGGAGGCGCCGGTGACGTGGCAGGCCTGGCTCGGCCAGCGCACCCGGTGGCTGAAGGGCTGGGCCCAGACCCTGCTGGTGCATGGGCGCACCCCGCGCCGCCTGGTGCGCGATCTCGGCTGGCGCGGCACGGCGGCGGTGGCGGTGCTCACGGCCGGGCCGTTCGCCTCCGCCTTGCTGCACCCCTTCTGTGTCGCGGTGCTGGGCTGGCATCTGGCGTGGGGCGTGCTCGGCGAGCCCTGCACCACCTGGGCGGAGGTGCTCACCTCGGCTCTCACCTACGTGACCCTGGCGGTGGGCTACGGCGGCACCGCCATCACCATGGCCACCGGCCTGCGGCGCCGGGGGGAGCGGCTGCGGGCCAGCCTGCTCTGGAGCATTCCGCTCTACTGGCTGCTGCTGTCGCTGGCCGCCTGGCGCGCCTTGTTCGAGCTGGTCCGCCGCCCCTACCACTGGGAGAAGACCGCGCACGGACTTTCGACTCACCGTGCCGCCGGCACGCGGCCGGCGGGTCATACCAAAGGCCCATGATCTTGACTCATGGGCCTTTGGTCCGGACCGGGCGGCGCTTGAGCTGACCGACTTGGCACCGCTCGAAGACCGGGGCCGATGGTATCAGAAGTAACGCTTGAGCTCGGCCGCCGCATCCGCCGGTGGACGCTTCGAATTGAATGGCGCCACGAATGTCCCGTTCTTGTCCATGAGGTACACGACCGCCGTGTGGTCCATGGTGTAATCGCCGCCGGTCAGGGGCACCTTGCGCGAATAGACCCGGTACGCCTTCTTCATGGCGTCCACCGCCTCCGGGGTGCCTGTGAGAGCGCGGAGCTGCGGCGCGAAGCTGCTCAGATAGGATTTCATGATCGGCGGCGTGTCGCGCTCGGGGTCCACGGACACGAAGAACGCCTGGACCTTGTCGGCATCGGGGCCGAGCGCGCCGAAGATCTCGGACATTTCGAACAGCGCCGTGGGGCACACGTCCGGGCAGTGCGTGAAGCCGAAGAAGATGAGCGTCGGCTTGCCCTTGAGTGCCGCCTGGGTCACCGGAGCTCCGTTCTGGTCCACCAGCGCAAAAGGACCGCCGACTGCCGCGCCGGTGGTTTCGCTTGGCGCCGGACCCGGCACCAGCGCCGTGACCGCGGCCACCAGGATCAGGGCTCCGGCGGCAAAGGCGCCGAAAAGGGTCAGAAGCTTGGTGCGGGGCGTCATGGCTCTATGGGGCAGAGAGGGAGAAGGGGGAGGGGCAACGGGAGGCGGCGGAGCCGGGTGCGCGCCGCTAGAGACACGAAGCGATTCCGGCCGACAGCACATCGAAGAAGACGGTGGCGCCATGGCGCCACCACAGCACCAGCGCGAACGCCAGCAGCGCAACGCCCCCCGATGTCATCGCCGCCACGCCGATGCCATGCCAAAGCCGCTGCGCCGCGGGCGGCGGCGCGGCCGCAGGGGGCAGGGCAGTGGGGGCGGGGCCGGCCGGGCGCATCAACCGTATCCTGATCGCGGGAATCTCCCCTTTACCGTAGCCGCCCGCCCGCCGCCCGCCAAGCGGGTGGCGAAGCCGGCTGTTCACGCTTGCGCGCGGTCAGGGAAGGCGTCGGCGCGTCGCATCCGCACCCGGCGGAGAGTGGCATGTTGACGCCCTCTCCAACGCCGCTCTATGATTAACGCATGCGTGTTTCCGGACTCCATCGTTCGGGCTTCGCCCCCGTTGCGCGGCGAATTCCCCACCCGGTCGACTGTGTCGGCCGGGGTAAAGAATGATGCGTCGGTCTTAAGCTCCCTTCGGCCCGCCTCTCCGCGCCATGACTTCGGTGCGAGATGTCGTGGCCCGCGACGCTGCAGCGTCCGTTCTGTCCGGAAGTCCCCTCATGCTCACCACTCTTTCCGCGCCTGCCGGCGCTGCGCTCCATCGCCTCGTGGTGGAGGCCGAGCCCGCCGCGAATGTCCTGCTGCGTCTGCTTGAGCCGTTCGTCGTCCATGATGTCCTGCCACTGCGCATGGACAGCGAGGTGGAGGCGGAGGCCTTGCGCCTGTCGCTCGCTTTCCATGCCGATGCTGATCTGGCGGAGCGGCTGAAGATGCGTCTCGCCGTCATGCCCGTGGTGTTTCGCGCCGTCCTGGAGCACGTCGGCGAAGCCCCGGTGCACGCCGCCGCCTGACCCGTTCCCTTCCCGGCGCTGCGCCGGCGTGGCGCCCCAGAACCACAGTGGACGCCATGTTCTCCATCATCGCCGACATCGCCGTCATCGTGCTGCCCGTGTTCGGCATGGTGGCCATCGGCTACGGCGTGGCCCGCTTCGGCCTCATCAGCGCCAGGGCTTCCGACGGGCTGGCGGAATATGTCTACAACCTGGCCCTGCCGGTGCTCATCTTTCGCACCCTGTCCGAAGCCCGGCTGCCGGAGGCCCAGCCCTGGGGCTATTGGATCTCCTATTTCGCCGGCGCGTTCCTGGTGTTCGGCCTGGCGATGCTGGCGGCGCGCCGGCTGTTCCGGCGCGGCCACCAGGAATCGGTCATTCACGGCTTCGCCGCCGGGCAGGCCAACACCGTGTTCGTGGGCGTGCCGTTGATCCTGAAGGCCTATGGCGAGCCGGGCGCGGTGCCGCTGTTCCTGCTCATCGCCATCCACCTGCCGGTCATGATGATCGCCGCCACGATCCTGCTGGAGGGCAGCGCCGGCTTTTCCCGGGTCACCATCATCCGGCTGGTGAAGCTTTTGGCGTTGAACCCTATTCTGGTCGGTATCTATGCCGGCGGGCTTGCCCAGGTGTCGGGGGTGCAGGCGAGCGGCATTCCCAAGCAGCTGGTCGACCTGCTGAGCGCGTCGGCGACGCCCTGCGCCCTCATCTCGCTCGGGTTGTCGCTGCGGCACTATGGCGTCACCGGCGACATGCGCCCGCCCGTCCTCATCAGCGCGCTCAAGCTGATCGTGCATCCGGCCGCGGTGTTCGGCCTCACGCTCATCTTTCCCATGCCGCCGGTATGGGCGGGCGTGGCGGTGCTGTTCGCGGCCATGCCATCAGGCATCAACGGCTATCTGCTGGCGCAGCGCTACGGGGTCGCCGTGGGCACCACCACCAGCGCGGTGTCGCTCTCCACTGCCTGCGCGGTCGTCACTGTCGCCTTCTGGCTCTACGTGCTCGGTGTCGGCTGACCGATCCCGGGCCGTGCCAGGACCGGCGGCGCCAGCCGGGCGCGGATCTCCCGGGCCGTCACGCCGGCCGCCCGCAGCGCCGCGAGGCTGGTGGCATCGTGGCTCTTGGAGAGCTTGCGGCCACTCTCATCCAGGATCAGCCGGTGGTGGTGATAAACCGGGGAGGGCAGGCCCAGCAGATGCTGCAGCAGGCGATGCACCGCCGTGGCGTGGAACAGGTCCTGGCCGCGGATGACATGGCTGATGCCCTGGGCCGCGTCGTCCACCACCACCGACAGATGATAGGAGGTCGGCACCTCCCGCCGCGCCAGGATGACGTCGCCCCAGGCCGCCGGGTCGGCCGGCACGGGCACCGTCGGTCCATCCGGCGCGTCCTGGGCCTCCAGCCAGGTCAGGGGCGCCGGCAGCGTGGTCAGCGCCCGCGCCATGTCGAGCCGCAGCACGAACGGCTCGCCGGCCGCCCGCCGCGCCGCCCGGGCCGTCTCAGACACTGCCGCGCGCGGGATGGGAAAGAGCGGGGCCCCGTCCGGGTCGCGGGGATGGGGCGCGCCGGTCGCGGCCTCGCGCGCGGTCACGGCCCGCAGGATGTCGCTCCGGCTCTCGAAGGCGGGATAGACCAGCCCCCGTGCCTCCAGCGCGGCGAGGGCGGCCGCATAGTCGGCGAAATGCTCCGATTGCCGGCGCGGCGGCGCATCGGGGATGATCGACAGCCAGGCGAGATCCTCCAGGATGCCGGCTTCGTAATCGGCACGGCATCGGGTGGCGTCGATATCCTCGATGCGCAACAGGAAGGTGCCCCCGGCCGCGCGGGCCGCGGCCTCGTTCACCATCGCCGAATACGCATGGCCGAGGTGCAGCCGCCCGTTGGGGCTGGGCGCGAAGCGGCAGACGAAGGGACCGGGAGGGCGAGTCATGATGCCCTGGCATATCACGGGGCGTCCGCCGGATGTCCGAGAAGGAACACGCGTCATGGATGATGTCATCCTCAGAGACCAGGGCGTTTTCGCGGCGGCGTTCGCGCGCCTCATCGCCCTCGACGCGCGCCTGGAGCCGCTCGCCCGCGCCACCGGCGTCCCCGCGCTGCGCCGTCGTCCGCCTGGCTTTGGCGGTCTCGTGGGCCTGGTGGTGGCACAACAGCTCTCGGTGGCGGCCGCACGGGCCATCTCGGAGCGCCTGGAGCTGGCGCTGAGCGGGGTCGTGACCCCTGCGGGCATGCTTGCCGCTGCTCCGGAGCTGCTGCGGCAGGCCGGTCTCTCGGCGCCCAAGATCCGCACGCTCACGGGAATCGCCGGTGCGGTCACCAGCGGCATGGCGGACCTGGAGCGGATCGCCCATCTTTCATCGGAGGCAGCGGTGGCCGAACTGATCCGGCTGCCCGGCGTCGGCCGCTGGACAGCCGATCTCTACCTTCTGTTCTGCCTTGGCCGGGCCGATGCGTTTCCCAGCGGCGACCTGGCGTTGCAGGTGGCGTTGGGCGACGGCTTCGCGCTGGGCGGGCGCTGCACCGAGCCGGGGCTTCTGGCCGTCGCGGAGGAGTGGCGTCCGCTCAGGGGCGTAGCCGCGCACCTGCTGTGGGCCTATTATGGCACGTGCCGCGCCCGCGCCGGGGCGCCGGCCTGACTTGATTCGATCCATGCCCGGGGGCGCGGTGCCATGTCCTTTCCTCTCGACGGTGTCTCCCTGGACGAACCCATTCTCGACGGCCCGCGCCTGCGGCCGGCGGCCGGCGGGGCGCCCGAGGCCCTGGTGGTGCTGCTCCACGGCTATGGTGCGGATGGACGGGACCTGATCGACCTCGGCCATGCCTGGGCCAGCCTGCTGCCCCGCGCCGCCTTCGTTTCTCCCCACGCGCCGGAGCCGTGCGGCCAGGCACCGGTGGGCCGGCAGTGGTTTCCCCTCACGTTCCGCGACCCGCATGAACTGACGCGAGGGGCCGAGGCGGCGGCGCCGCTCCTGCGCGCCTTCCTCGAGACGGAGCTGGCGAAGCTGAGCCTGCCGCCGGAGCGGTTCGCTCTGGTGGGGTTCAGCCAGGGAGCGATGATGGCACTGAAGGCCGGACTCGCCGATGACTTCCGGCCGGCGGGCGTCGTGGCCTTCTCCGGCATGTGGGTGGACGCCGCCACCCCGCGTTCCATCCCCTTCCGCGATCCGCCCCCCATCCTGATGATGCACGGCGAGGACGACGAGGTGATTCCCGCCCAGGCCCTGTTCGGCTCGGCCAAGGCGCTGGCCGCCGCCGGCGTGCCGGTGGAATGGCACCTGAGCCCCGGGCTCGGCCACGGAATCGATGAGGCGGAATTGGCCCTTGGCGGCGCCTTCCTGGCCCAATGCCTGGGCGCCAAGGGCCGGTGAGCGCCGGCACCGGCCCGGCGCGCGCCTTCACAACACTGACACGGTCGCTATAGAGTATCGCCGCACATCGTGATCGACCGGCTCGATTCGATGGGAGAGGACGAGGAGTTCGGTCATTGACCACTGCTTTGTCATCAGGCGCATGGCCAGCCCTCGTGCTCAACGCGGACTACCGCCCGTTGAGCTATTACCCCTTATCTGTCTGGTCATGGCAGGACGCCATAAAAGCGGCATTTCTGGAACGCGTAAACATTGTCGAATATTATGACAAGGCGGTACGAAGTCCGGGGTTAGAGATCAGGTTGCCGAGTGTCGTTTCTTTAAGAACCTTCGTTAAACCCACGCGACAACCCGCTTTTACCCGATTTAATGTTTTCCTGCGCGATCGTTTTTCCTGCCAATACTGCGGCTCGCGCGAGGACCTGACGTTCGACCACCTTATTCCGCGCTCCCGGGGCGGGCAGACCACCTGGGAAAATATCGTGACCGCCTGCTCCCCCTGCAATCTGCGCAAGGGCGGTCATATGCCCGGGGGCTTGGACATGTGGCCGGCCCAGATGCCGTATCAGCCTTCCGTCCACGACCTGCACCAGAACGGCCGCCATTTCCCGCCCAATTATCTGCACCAGAGCTGGCTCGACTATCTTTATTGGGATACCGAGCTCGATCCCTGAGCGCATCACCGCGTCTGCGCATGGCGCTGATGCGCCGAACAGGCGGATTCAGAGCGTGCGACCTGTCGCCGCTGCGCGGCCGGCGATACCGGCCAGCGCCGCCGCGATCAGTGCATTCCACCCGGCCATGGACAGGCCGAACAGGCGCCATGCCGCCTCGTCGCAGCGTGGTACGCGGGCCCCCTTCAGGGCAGACAGAATATCCCCCGTCACCACCGTCGGCGCCCCGGTGCAGGCCGTCGGACCGGGCCAGAAACGCCACTCGACGCCGGCATGAAAAAGGGCGAGCCCCATGTTGCCGAGCATCAGCAGCGCCAGCAGGGCCAGCAGCGCGCGGCCCGTGCGAGTCTGCCCCCGCGCCAGCAGGACGAACGCCACCAGTCCCAAGGGAAGGCCGATATAATAAGGAATCCGCTGGTCGAGGCAGAGCGGGCAGGGGGCCAGCCCCACCACCAGCTGAAAGAACCACGCCGCCGCGAGGGCGAATGCCGAGGTTGCCGCCACCAGCAAGGCCGCCGGCGCGGGCGAGTGCAAGGAAAGGAACGGGCGGGCGATCACGCGGGGGCCTCTGTCTGTGACATGCCGGACTGCGGCGCCTTCGGGCGCCGCGCTGGCGATAGACCGAGCCGGGCCGGCTGTCCACGGCCGGGCGCCGCGATGCCGCAGGTGTGACCTGTGCGGCACGCGGTTACCTTAGAGTTATTCCTACTCACGCTGCCGGTATGGCTCCGCACCGCAACATGCGGTATAAGTTGCTAGTCGTCTTCGGAGGCATTCGCATTGCGTTTCCCCTCCGCTGGCATATTTTGGTGGTAGCTACGAAGATTGCAGACCGAAATGAACGAGATGCCCCGATCCCGATCCGCCTTCGGTACTCCCGTTGCCCAGAGCAGCGAAGGCCATGACGAGCCCGCCCTTCCGGTTGCCCAGCTGCGTGACATCACAGTCGCGCGCCGCACCGGCTGTCCGTTCCATGACGTGCGCGAGATGCTGCGCGAAGTGGGGTTGCGCCCGACCCGCCAGCGCCTGGCGCTGGGCTGGCTGCTGTTCGCCAAGGGCGACCGGCATGTGACCGCCGAAATCCTGCACGAGGAGGCCATCAAGGCCCGTTTCCCCGTGTCTCTGGCCACTGTCTACAACACGCTGCACCAATTCACGGAAGCCAGCCTGCTGCGGGAAGTGGCGGTGGATGGGTCGAAGACCTATTTCGACACCAACTCGTCCGATCACCACCATTTCTATCTGGAAGGCCAGAACGATCTGGTCGACATCCCCGCGAGCGACGTGACGGTGAACCTGCTGCCGGAGCCTCCCGAGGGCTATGAGGTGGCGCGCGTCGACGTGGTCGTGCGCCTGCGCCGCAAGAGTCATCGCGCCTCCTGACAGGGGCGGCGCGCTCCTCTCTGACTGCGCATCAACCGCGGCACCCCTTCGTGTGCCGCGGTTGTTTAAGAAACGCGTGCCAAGGTGCCCTCGGGGATGAGGGGCAGCTGGGCACGCGTTTTTTTGAATGGGACGCCAGGATCAGCCCGGTAGGAGCTGGTTCGCCGCTGATCGTGCGATACGATCGGCGGGATCGGCGACCACGCGGGAGCCTCTCGCCTCAGACTTCCCGCAGCGGCTTTTCCAGAACCGCCAGCACGCGCGCCAGTTCATGGCCGCGCTTCAGGATCAGGCCGGTTTGCGACACCACCGAATAGGCACCCTGGCGCCGCGCCAGGCGTGGATCCTTTTCGATGCGATACAACGGCACGTCCAGGGCGCGACGGAAGATGGAAAAGATTGCCTTGTCGCGGGTGAAGTCGATCGCATAATCGCGCCATTCACCGAGCGCCACCATCCGTCCGTAGAGATCGAGGATGCGATCCAGTTCCCTGCGATCGAAGGTTACCTGCACCGCGAGAGCGGGCGTGCGCATTCCCCCTCTTTGATCGGCAAGGGGGTCCGTCCCTTTGAGGGCCGCGCTTATGGGCTCGATGTCTCCCATCGCCTTTCCTTCCGCAAGGGTGCGTGCGCCGCAGCATGTCCAATGCAGCCATGATCGCTGCCCAGGCCAGCCCGTTCAAGCTTCTTCTATAGCCGGCGCGAGAGGCTGAGTGGTGCCATAGTAGCATTAAGCGTGATCACGCCAACGTTAGCTGAATCACAGTGTCGCCGAATTTCGGCCCATCGCTTGCCGTGGCGCGGAGGGATAGTCCTTCTCGTAGCAGGGCCGGTTCGTGAAGCGCTCCGGTCTATCCCAGCCCCCCAGCCCCCCGGGGTGCATCCGAACCGGCCACTGCTGCGCATCGACTTCAGACCCCCAAGTTCAAGCCGCCCATCCGGGCGGCTTCTTTTTTGCCCCAGCGGCAGACGGACGGCCGCTTTCCAGCGGAACGGCGTCATGCGGCTTCGGCGGTCGGGAGCGTTGAGTCGGCGTGCCGGCGTTATTCCAGGGACAGAAGCGCGGCGCCGAGGATCGGGCCGGGGGCGGTCGCGGTACCGGCTTGAAGCAGGATCGCGACGGAATCAGCTTCGTCGAGGCTGAGGTCGCTCAGCTTCACACGATGGCGCTGGCTGGATCCGGTCCAGGGGCCGATCTTGACCCAGCCACGCACTACGTTGGCATAGGTCATGCTACGACCGGTGTTCTCGCCGCGGCCGATGGTCACCGATTTGGTGCTTGCCACCGGACAGGCCCAAAGCTCGGCGCCTTCCGGCGGAAGGGACGAGTCCGGGATCTCGATCTCCAGCAGGTTGCCGTTCTGCCGGACCGTGAGGGGGACGGTCAGGGATCGCCCGCCGCTGGGGTCACCCATGATGGCGCGCTGCAACGCCGCGCGATCACTGCCCTTCACGGCATGGACACCGTCCACCACCGCCTGGGGCGTGAACACCTTGTGATCCGCCCGCCGTTCGGCATAGGCCTTCTGGCGCACGGAGTGGCCGTGCAGCGCGAGTGTGTCCTTCCAGCCGATATAGTCCCAATAGTCCACCGGCATGGTGAGGGCGATGATCTGCGGGTCCTTGGCCAGTTCCTGCAGCAATGAATCCGCCGGCGGGCAGGAGGCACACCCCTGGCTCGTGAACAGCTCGACCACCGCTTTGGGCTGGCTCTGCGCGGCGGCGGGCAGGGCGACGAGCGTGAGGGCGAAAGCGAGCGCAGCGCGGGAGAATATCATCTTCGCAATGGTCGATGCTGAAAGGAAGCTGCTTCCGGGATAGCCGACATGGTGCGCCGCGACCAGTCACAAAGGGGTGTCACCACCTGGGGGTGTCACCGCCTGTATGGGCTTGAAGGCCAGAGCCGTCCGTCGGCCGGCCCAAAAAAAGCCGGCCCGGATCGCTCCGGGCCGGCCATGTTGGTTGAAGCTGACGTCAGGCCGCGAGCGAGCGCAGCACGTACGGCAGGATGCCGCCGTTGCGGAAATAATCGAGCTCATCCAGCGTATCGATACGGCAGATGAGGTCGACGCTCTTCACGGTGCCGTCGGCGAACTTGATCTCGGCGGTGAGGATCTGGCGGGGCTTCAGGTCGCCCTCGATGCCCTTCAGGGTGACGATCTCGTCGCCCTTGATGCCGAGGGTCTGCCAGCTCTCGCCGTCCTTGAACACCAGCGGCACGATGCCCATGCCCACCAGGTTCGAGCGGTGGATGCGCTCGAAGGACTGGGCGATCACGGCGCGCACGCCGAGCAGCTTGGTGCCCTTGGCCGCCCAGTCACGGGACGAGCCGGTGCCGTATTCCTTGCCGGCGAACACCACCAGCGGGACGCCCTCCGCCTTGTACTTCATGGCCGCATCGTAGATGGCCAGCTGCTCGCCGTCGGGATAATGGACGGTGACACCGCCTTCCACGCCCGGCACGATCTGGTTCTTGATGCGGATGTTGGCGAAGGTGCCGCGCATCATGATCTCATGATTGCCGCGACGGGTGCCGTACTGGTTGAAATCGACCGGGCGAACCTGGTGCTCGATCAGGTACTTGCCGGCCGGCGAAGCCTGCTTGATGGAGCCGGCGGGCGAGATGTGGTCGGTGGTGATGGAATCGAGGAACAGGCCGAGGATGCGGGCATCGATGATGTCCTTGACCGCCTCCGGCTCCTTCTGCAGGCCCACGAAATAGGGCGGGTTCTGCACATAGGTCGAGGCATCCTGCCAAGCATAGGTCTGGCCGGTGGGAACCTCAATCTTCTGCCAGTTCTCGTCGCCCTTGAAGACGTCCGAATACTTCTCCTTGAACATCTTGCGGGTGATGTTCTCGCGGATGTAGTCGTTGATCTCCTTGTTGGACGGCCAGATGTCCTTCAGGAACACCGGCTTGCCGTCCTTGTCCGTGCCGAGCGGCTCGGTGGTCAGGTCGATCTGGAGGGAGCCGGCGAGGGCGTAGGCCACCACCAGCGGCGGGGAGGCGAGGTAGTTCGCCTTCACGTCGGGGTTCACGCGCCCCTCGAAGTTGCGGTTGCCGGAGATGACGGCGCCGGCCACGAGGTCGTTCTTATTGATCGCCTCGGAGATGGCTTCCGGCAGCGGGCCCGAATTGCCGATGCAGGTGGTGCAGCCGAAGCCCACCAGGTTGAAGCCGATGGCGTCGAGGTCTTCCTGCAGGCCGGAGGCCTTCAGGTAGCCTTCCACCACCTGCGAGCCCGGCGCCAGCGAGGTCTTGACCCACGGCTTGGACTTCAGCCCCTTCTTCACCGCCGCCTTGGCGAGCAGGCCGGCGGCGATCAGGACCGAGGGGTTGGAGGTGTTGGTGCAGGAGGTGATGGCGGCGATCACCACGTCGCCATGGCCCACCGAATAGTCGGTGCCGGCCACCGGCACGCGCTTGTCCGCCTCGCCGGGCTTCTTGAACTCACCTTCGAGAGAGGTCAGGAAGCCGCTCTTGGTGTCGGACAGCAGCACGCGGTCCTGGGGACGCTTGGGACCGGCCAGCGACGGCAGCACGCTGTCGAGGTCGAGCTCAAGCGTGTCGGTGAACACCGGATCGGGGGTGTCCTTCTTGCGCCACATGCCCTGGGCCTTGGAGTACTTCTCCACCAGCTTCACGCGGCTGTCCTTGCGGGCGGTCTCTTCCAGATAGGCGATGGTCTCGCCGTCCACGGGGAAGAAGCCGCAGGTCGCGCCGTACTCGGGGGCCATGTTGGCGATGGTGGCGCGGTCGGCGAGGGACAGGTGGTCAAGGCCCGGGCCGTAGAACTCCACGAACTTGCCCACCACGCCCTTCTTGCGGAGCATCTGGGTGACCGTGAGCACAAGGTCGGTGGCGGTGATGCCTTCCTTCAGCTTGCCATCGAGCTTGAAGCCGATGACCTCGGGGATCAGCATGGAGATGGGCTGGCCGAGCATGGCCGCCTCGGCCTCGATGCCACCCACGCCCCAGCCGAGCACGCCCAGGCCGTTCACCATGGTGGTGTGCGAGTCGGTGCCCACCAGTGTGTCTGGGTATGCAACAACCACCTTCTTGCCGTCGATCTTCTCGTCGCGGGTCCAGACGGTCTGGGCGAGGTATTCGACGTTCACCTGGTGGCAGATGCCGGTGCCGGGCGGGACGACGCGGAAGTTGTCGAACGCGTTCTGGCCCCACTTCAGGAAGCGATAGCGCTCCTGGTTCTGCTTGTATTCCTCGTCCACATTCTTCTTCAGCGCGCTGTCGGAGCCGAAGTAGTTGACGATCACCGAGTGGTCGATGACGAGGTCGACGGGCACCAGCGGGTTGATCTTGGCCGGGTCGCCGCCGAGGGCCACCATGGCGTCGCGCATGGCGGCAAGGTCCACCACGGCCGGCACGCCGGTGAAATCCTGCATCAGCACGCGCGCGGGACGATAGGCGATTTCCTTTTCCGCCTTGCCCTTGTTGTTCAGCCAGTCGGCGACCGAGAGGATGTCGTCCTTGGTGACCGAGCGGCCGTCTTCGAACCGCAGCAGGTTCTCCAGCAGCACCTTCATGGAGAAGGGCAGGCGGGACACGCCCTCAAGCCCGTTCTTCTCCGCGGCTTCAAGGCTGTAATAGACGTACTCGTGGTCGTCCACCTTCAGGGTGGTGCGGCACTTGAAGCTGTCGAGGGATGTCACGGCGCGTTCTCTCCGTTGCAATGACGATCAACGCCAAAAATCACAGGTGGTCGGAGCGGCACCCCACCACCTCGAAAGGTGCGGTTCGGCGGCTTTATAGAGCCATTTCAAAGCGCGGTCATGCGCTAAGAACAGGGAATTCGCAATGCATCCAAAGCAGGGGTCATGACAGTTTTTTCCATAGCCGCCCTCGCTGGCCAAAAACTGAGCTGCCGCCGCGGATTCAAGCTGCTTTTCGAGCAGCTTGACGTTTCCGCCCGTTCCGGCCGGGCGCTGGTGGTGACCGGCCCGAACGGGGCCGGAAAATCATCTCTTCTGCGGATCCTGGCCGGCCTCCTGGCGCCCACGGCCGGACAGGTGAGGCTGGAGGGGGCCGCCGCCGACTCCAGCCTGCGGGAGCATCTGCATTATCTCGGCCATGACGATGCCGTGAAGGGGGCGCTCACCGTCCGCGCCAACCTCGCGTTCTGGCGCCAGGTCCTCGGCCCCACCGGCCTTGGGGTGGAGGACGCGCTGGAGGAGGTGGGGCTGGGCGGGCTGGGCGGGCTCAAGGCGTCAGTGCTGTCGGCCGGACAGAAGCGGCGCCTCGCCATCGCCCGCCTGCTGGTCTCGCGGCGGCCGGCCTGGGTGCTGGATGAGCCCACCACGGCGCTGGACGCGCGGGCCCAGGCCCGCTTTGCGGCGTTCGGCCGGGCGCATCTGGCGGCCGGCGGGGTGCTGGTGGCCGCCACCCATGCGCCCCTCGATCTCGGCGAAAGCGATGAGTTGCAGCTGTCCGGGCGCGCCCTGCTCGCCACCGAAGCGGAGTTCGAGTCATGATGAACGCCTTCTTCGCCGTGGTGCGGCGCGATCTCGCCCTGTCCGTGGGGTCCGGCGGCGGTGCCGGTCTCGGCGTGGTGTTCTTCCTGTCGGTCGTCACGGTGGTGCCGTTCGCGGTGGGGCCGGACCTGGTGCTGCTGGCGCGCATCGGCCCGGCGATTCTGTGGATCGGCGCGCTCCTCGCCAGCCTGATCGGCCTGGAACGGCTGTTCTCGGCCGATGCGGAGGACGGCTCCCTGGATGCGCTCACGCTTTCGACGCTGCCCCTGGAACTGACCGCCGCCGCCAAGGGCCTTGCCCACTGGATCGCCACCGGCCTGCCGCTGGTGGTGGCGGCGCCGGCGCTGGCGCTGATGCTGAACCTGGAGCCGGCCGCCATCGGCGCCGTGGTGCTGACGCTGCTGGTGGGCACGCCCGCGGTCACCTTCCTCGGCCTCATCGGCGCCGCGTTTGCCGGTGCCTTTCGGCGCGGCGGGCTGCTGATCGCGGTGCTGGTGATTCCGCTCGCCATTCCGGTGCTGATCTTCGCCGTGGCCGCCACCACCTCCGCCGTCACCGGCCCGGTGCCGTTCGGCACGCCATTCCGCGTGCTGCTGGGGCTGGCCCTGTTCGCCGTGGTGCTGGGGCCGGTCGCGGCCGCGGCGGCCCTGCGGGCGGCGCGCGGCTGAGCGCCCCAGGCTCAGGGCAGGGGGTCCGCCTGCGCCGCCGGCTCCGCCGCCGCCAGCTCCGCTTGCAGTGCTGACAGGTGCTGACGGGCCGCCTCGGTGGCGGCCTGCTCGATAGCTCGGTATCTCGTTACCACGGCGAGACCCAGCGGGGTGAGTGCGGTGCCGCCGCCATGCTTGCCGCCGGTGCGCGCCGAAACCAGCGGGGAGGGGAAGAGGCCGTTCATCTCCTCCACCAGCTCCCAGGCGCGGCGATAGGACATGCTCATGGCGCGTCCGGCGGCGGAGATGGAGCCGAAGGCGGCGATCTTCTCCAGCAGCTCGATCTTTCCCGGCCCGATGCGGCTGCCCGGTTTCAGGTCAATTCTCACACTCAGCGAAGCCATCGTGCCTTCCCGCCCGGCGCGGCCTGCCATCCGTGGCCGACCCGCGCGGAACCACTCTAACAAATGCGGACACACCTTGTCGCTATTCCCTTGCACATATAACGTGGGCGGGCAGGCAGAGGGAATGGCGGTCATGTTCGTGCGGCAGTTGCAATATCTCGTGGCCGTCGCGCGCGAGGGGCACTTCGGGCGCGCCGCCGGAGTGTGCCAGGTTTCCCAGCCCACCTTGTCGGCCGGCATTCGGCGGCTGGAGGAGGAACTGGGCCTGCCGCTGGTCATTCGCTCCCACCGTTTCCTGGGGCTGACCGACGAGGGCGTGCGGGTTTTGACATGGGCCCGGCGCATGGTGGCCGATTACGACGGGCTGCTTCAGGAATTGTCCGGCACCACGCAGGGCTTGTGCGGCCTGTTGCGCATCGGCGCGGTGGCCTCGGCGATGCCGGCGCTTTCCCCCCTGCTCAATGGCTTCTGCGCCCGCCATCCGAAGGTGCGGGTGCAAGTGCAGCCGCTCCGCGCCGGCCAGGTCCAGCGCAGCCTTGATGAGCGGGATTTGGACGCGGCCGTGACCCTCGGCGCCCTCGATCCGCTGAACCGGGTGCGGTCGGCGGCGCTTTATGAGGAACGCTACGTGTTCCTGGGCCGGTCACCGGCGGCCCACCGCGACGCCATCGCCTGGGCCGAGGCCGCCAATCATCCCCTGTGCCTGCTGACGCCCGATACCGAGACCCGGCGCATCGTCGATTCGGTGCTTGCCACCCTCGGCCTGTCCTCTCAACCCCGGCTGGAGGTGGGGGATTTCCCGGCGGTGTGGTCGCAGGTGCGGGGCGGCGGATGGTGCTCCATCGTGCCCCACAGCTATGTCGAGGCGATTGATCTCCCGGCGGGCCTGGCCGCCCGGCCCCTGGTGGAGCCGGACCGGCGCTCCGCCGTCAGCCTTGTCATTCCCGATCGCGATCCCCCCGCCCCCCTGGCGGCGGCGCTGCTGCGCCATGCCCAGCCGCGCGCCGAGCCCGCCGCCGCGCCCGCCGACCTGCACCGGCACGAACCCGCCTGAAACGAACGCCGGAGCCTTCTCGCGCTGCGGCGGCCGGCCGGCGATGCCGACCGCGTGCCCAGCTCGCATCCGCCGGGGGCCTTACGCCGGGTCCGGGCTCCGCCGGCCATCGCCCACCCCATGACGGCTTCGCAGCAGCTGCCGCCTGGCTTCTCGATCAAAGCGAAGCCGGGCGCAGTTGCCTGCGCCCGGCTTCTTTCTCGTCGAGTACTCCCACCACGGAGTCGGGGGACGCGGCACGCGCGGTGGCGTGCCGCAGAAGAAGAATGCCGCGCGGCCTTCCCGCGCGCCGCGATGCGAGGCGCCAGCCTCCAACACCTGCTTTGCCGCCTGAATTGAAGCATGTGGCGTGGGCGGAAAGGCCGGCGGCGCTCCCCGCCGTGCCGAGGGCTTCGATCTGCGGCGCGTCGAGCGCGAAGGACACTTCGAAGCCATCGGGCATCGACAGGGTAAGAATGAGCTTGCGCGGGTCGCTGGATTGCCCGACGCGGACCGTGTCGGCCGGATCGGCCATGCGCAGGGCCTCGCCCCTGTGGCGCGCCCGCAAGGCTTCCGCCATCATGCGCGGCAGCGTCATCACCCGGGTCTGGAGGCACTCGCTCGGCAGGCTCGGGGCGCATGCGGCGCCATCGGCCGCCCCATCATAGCTCACCAGATCCTGGCCGATGATCTCGACAAGCGCCATGTGATCCTCGCCGTGGTCCTCACCGCCGATCCCGGCCACCGGGCGAGCCAGTGCAGATCGCATGACGCTATATTCAATTAGATATAGCGTTGGTCAAGGGGGCGGAGCCGCAATTCGTCGCGTCCCCGCCCTGCGACCGCGAGGGCAGGGGCGGGCGGCTTCCCTCCGCCGCCGAGGCGCACTAGAACGCTTCTCATGGCCATTCTCGATCTTGCCAATCCGGTTCGCTTCCTGAGCTTCTCGGCCCGCCTGCTGCCCTATCTGGCGGCGGCGACCGTGCTGGTGCTGGCCGTGGGCTTCTGGCTCGCCTTCCGCGCCCCACCGGACTACCAGCAGGGCGAGACCGTCAAGATCATGTACATCCATGTGCCGTTCGCGTGGCTCGGCCTGTTTGGCTACAGCCTGATGGCGCTGTCCTCCATCGGCATCCTGGTGTGGCGCCACCCGCTGGCGGATGTGGCCCACAAGGCGGCGGCGCCCATCGGCGCCACCTTCACCGCCCTGTGCCTCATCACCGGGGCCCTGTGGGGGCGGCCCATGTGGGGCACCTATTGGGTGTGGGATGCGCGGCTCACTTCCATGCTGGTGCTGCTGCTGCTCTATCTCGGCCTGATGGCCCTGCGCGCCGCCATCGAGGACCCCAACCGCGCCGGCCGCGCCGCCGCCGTGCTCACCCTGGTGGGCTTCATCAATGTTCCCATCGTCAAGTTCTCGGTGGATTGGTGGAACACCCTGCACCAGCCGGCCTCGGTGTTCCGCATGGGCGGCTCCACCATCGAGTCGAGTCTTTTGTGGCCGCTCCTGAGCTGTGCCCTCGGCTTCACGCTGCTGTTCGTCACGCTCCACATGCTCGGCATGCGCACCGAGATCCTGCACCGCCGGGTGCAGGCGCTGGAGGCGCGCGCCGCCGCCGAGGCCCTGGCCTAGGACCGCCCATGAGCCACTTTCTCTTCATCGCCGCCTCCTATGGGGTCTCAGTCCTGGGGCTCGGCCTTCTCACGGCGTGGATGGTCCTGTCCTATCGGCGGCAACAACGCATCCTGGCCGAGCTGGACGCCCGCGGCATTCGCCGGCGCCCCCGCGCCGCGGCGGACGCGGGTGCGCCGACCCAGCCGGCGGCGAGGGCGAAATGAGCGACACCCCCCCCGATTCCCGTCCTGTCGCCCGGCAGCAGCGCCGCCGGCCATGGCTGGTGGCGCTGCCGCTGGTGCTGTTCCTGGCGCTTGCGGCCCTCTTCTTCTCGCGGCTGGAAACCGGGGGCGATCCCTCGCGGGTGCCGTCGGCCCTGGTGGGGCGCCCGGCGCCGGCCGTGGCGCTGGAGCCTTTGGCCGGCCTGACCCGGGCCGGCGTGCCGGTGCCTGGCTTCGACGTGGCGGAGCTGAGGGGCAAGCCGACATTGGTGAATGTCTGGGCATCCTGGTGCGCCCCGTGCCGGGAGGAACATCCGCTCCTGATGCAGCTCGCGGCCGATCCGCGCCTGCGCCTCGTTGGCTTGAACTACAAGGACGCGCCGGACAATGCGCGCCGTTTCCTGGGGCAGTATGGCCTGCCTTACGCCGCGGTCGGCGTGGACCCGAGGGGGCGCGCCGCCATCGACTGGGGCGTCTACGGGGTGCCAGAAACCTTCGTGCTCGATCGCGATGGGCTCATCGTCCATAAATTCGTCGGGCCACTGACGCCGGAGGTGGTGCGGAACACGCTGTTGCCTCTCGTCACCAAGCTTTCCGCGCCGGCCCCGTGACGGCGGCCCCGCGGCGGGCCATATTGACCTGATGTTCTCCACGGAAGAAATCGAACGCTACGCCCGCCATATCGTCCTGCGCGACGTGGGCGGGCCGGGGCAGCAGAAGCTCAAGGCGGCGAGCGTGCTGGTGGTGGGAGCCGGCGGCCTCGGCGCGCCGGTTCTGCTCTATCTCGCGGCGGCGGGCGTGGGCCGGCTGATCCTGGTGGAGGACGACGTCGTCTCCCTCTCCAACCTGCAGCGGCAGGTCATCCACCGCACCGGGGACATCGGCCGCCCCAAGGTGGACAGCGCCCGGGAAACCCTCACCGCGCTCAATCCCCACGTGGCGGTGGAGGCGCATGCCGTGCGCATCGATGCCCATAACGCCCTCGACCTCATCGCCCGGGCCGACGTGGTGGTGGATGGGTCGGACAATTTCGCCACTCGCTATCTCGTTTCCGACGCCTGCGTGCTGGCGCGCAAGCCGCTGGTCACGGCGGCCCTGGGCACCTTCGATGCCACCGTGACCACCCTGCGCACCCATGAGCGGGGGCCGGATGGGGCGCCGAACCCGACCTATCGCTGCCTGTTTCCCGAACCGCCGCCCCCCGGCCTCGTACCCGCCTGTGCCGAGGCGGGGGTGATCGGGGCGCTGGCGGGCGTCGCCGGCTCCATTGCCGCCCTGGAAGCGATCCGCGTCATCGTCGGCTTCGGCCAGGGCCTGGTGGGCCGGCTGCTGATGATCGACGCCGCCGACATGCGGTTCGAGACGCTCTCCTATGCGTGGGATCCCGAGAACCCCCTGACCGGGGAACAGCCGAGCATCACTGATCTCTCGGCGCATCGCCAGGGGGACTGACCGCCGGTGCGGCGCTACGTCAACCGACGCTGGAACGGGGGCCTGGACGCAAGCAGGACCGCCGCCATTCAGACGCTCTCGCGCTGTGCGAGAAGATGGACGCAAGTAATTGAATTTAAAATAAATTATTAGCCACCCTCAAACTTAACGTGAAGGATGAGCTTCGCCTGAAGGCGTTCGTGATCCGCCTTCAGGGGCGAACGTCGTCTGCGGCGCCCCGAGGCCGTGGACCGAGGCCGCACAATGAGCAAGGCCCGCGAACGTCGGTTCGCGGGCCTTGTGCCTCAGAGGTCCGTGGGGGCACCGGTGCCGGGCGCGGGATCCCCCTCACACCAGCCGCGGAGATCGTTTCGGGTCGGCTCGCGTCACTGCCCCTTGCGCGCGGTGGCGGCAAAGCGCACCGCCTCTTCACCGGCGCGGAACAAGGCCTTGGCCTTGTTCACACATTCCTGTTGCTCGCTGTCCGGAACCGAATCATAGACGATGCCGGCGCCGGCCTGCACATACATGCGCCCGTCCTTCACCACGGCGGTGCGCAGCACGATGCAGGTGTCCATTTCGCCATTGGCGCCGAAATAGCCGATGGCACCGGCATAGATGCCGCGCGCATCCTTCTCCAGCTCATCGATGATCTGCATGGCCCGCACCTTCGGCGCCCCGGAGACGGTGCCCGCCGGAAAGCCGGCCGCCAGCACGTCGAGGGCATCGAACCGTGGATCGAGCTCGCCTTCCACGTTGGAGACGATGTGCATGACCTGGCTGTAGCGTTCGATGAAGAAGCTGTCGGTGACCGTGACGGAGCCGATCCGCGAGACCCGCCCCACATCGTTGCGGCCGAGGTCCAGCAGCATGAGATGCTCGGACCGCTCCTTGGGATCGGCCAGCAGCTCACTGGCCAGGGCTTCGTCCTCGGTGGGGGAGGCGCCGCGCCGCCGGGTACCGGCGATGGGGCGGATGGTGACCTTGCCGTCACGCAGGCGCACCAGGATTTCCGGGCTGGAGCACACCACCGAGAAGCCGGCGAAGTTGAGATACACCAGGAACGGCGCCGGGTTGACCCGCCGCAGGGCGCGATAGAGGGCGAAGGGCGGCAGCGTGAAGGGACTCTCGAACCGCTGCGACAGCACGACCTGGAAGATGTCGCCGGCGCGGATGTACTCCTTCGCCTTCTCGACCATGGCGACATACTCCGCCGCCGTGGTGTTGGAGCTGGCCGCCACCTTGCCATGGAACGGTTCCGGGGCGGGATGGGCCACGGCGCTGTCGAGGGCGCTCACCACGCTCTCCAGCCGCTCGAGGGCGGCTTCATAGGCCGCCTGGGGGGTGACGCCCGGCCGGGGCCGAACCGGAGTGACCGCGGTCAGCTCGTCCTTCACCGAATCGAACACCACCATCAGGGTGGGCCGGATCAGCAGCGCGTCGGGCACGCCGATGATGTTGGGCTTGGCGGCAGGCAGGCGCTCCATCTGCCGCACCATGTCATAGCCGAGGTAGCCGAACACGCCTGCCGCCATGGGCGGAGCCCCCGGCGGCAGGTCGATGGCGGATTCCGCCAGCAATGCCCGCAGCGCCTGCAAGGGCGCCTCGGGGCAGGGGGCGAAGGCATCGGCATCGAAGTCGGGCGCGCGGTTGATCTCCGCCAGGTCGCCGCGCACGCGGAACAGCAGATCAGGCTTGAAGCCGATCATGGAATAGCGCCCGCGCGCCTGCCCGCCCTCCACGGATTCGAGCAGGAAGGCATTGGGCAGGTCGCCGGCCAGCTTCAGGAAGGCCGAAACGGGAGTTTCCAGGTCCGCCACCAGGGTGGTGGAGACCACCTGCGCCTCCCCCTTCAGGTAGCGGGCGGCGAACAGGGCAAAGTCGGACGGTGCGTTCATGGGTACCGCCGCCTCAGTTGGTCTGCGCGCCGACCGACTGGCCGTACACCCGCTCGTTGATGTGGACGCCGATCTGTTTCTGCAGGGCACCGAGATACTGCAGCACGATGTCGTTCTCGATCTGCCGCGAGAGATCCTGCGCCACGCGGGCGTCCACCTCCGACGGCGGCGGCGCGATCACCTTGGTGACCTGGAACACGATGCGTCCGGGCGCGGCGGCGGCGGGCGTCTCGCCGAAGCCGCCGTCCTTGGCGTCGAACACGGCCTGAAGGCTCTCCGGCGAGAAGTTGCCGTCGGCCCGGCCACGCCGCAGCGCGTCCGCCACCTGGATTGGCAACTCCGCCTCGCCGGCAACCTGCGCCAGCGGCATGCCCGCTTCCGCCTTGGCGAGCAGGGCCTTGGCCTTCTCCCCCACCAGCTTGGCGGTCTCATCCTCGGTCCAGCGGGCCGTTACGGCCGCCTTCGCCTCCTCGAACGTACGCTCGCGGGAGGGTGTGACCGCGTTGGTCTCGTACCAGATGAAGCCGCCGTTCTGCGGCAGCTGCACCGTGTCCGTCTCCACGCCGGGGGCGGCGTTGAAGGCGCCGGAAATCACCTCGGTGCCGCCGGGCACCTCCACCGGCTCGCCCTTGGGGCCGCGGCCGGAGCGGTCCACGGCGTCGATGACCTGCAGCTTGAGGCCGAGTTTCTGCGCGGTCTCCGTCAGCGTGGCGCCGGAGGCGCGATCGTCTTCCACGGCGTCATGCTTGTCGAGGAGTTCGCGGCGAGCCTTGGCCAAGGCCAGCTCCTGCGCCAACTCGCCCTTCACCTCGTCGAATGGACGGGTGGAGCCCGGCTCGACCTTGCTCACATGCACCAGGGTCGTGCCGAATCGGCCAGCGACGCCACCGCTGGTGCCGCCCTCCGGCAGGCTGAAGGCGGCGTCTGCGACGGCCGGGTCGATGATGCTGGCCTTGGTCACAAGTCCAAGGTCGATGTCTTTCGCCGTCAGGCCGCGCGCGGTGGCGATGTCGTCGAAGCTGGTGCCGGCCTTGATCTTGTCCTCCGCCGCGATGGCGTCGTCGGCCTTCGTAAAGACGATCTGCTGCACCTGGCGGCGCTCGGGCACGCCGAAGCGGGAGACGTCGCGGTCATAAGCGGCGCGAAGCTCGGCGTCGGACACGGCGATGCCCCCGGCCAGCGTCTGCGGGGTGAGGGCCAGCACCGAGACCTTGCGGAACTCGGGCGCGCGGAACGCCACCTTGTGCGCGTCGAAATAGGCCTGGAGCTGCGCGTCGGTGGGGACGGGGAGGGTGCCGGCAGTGCCCGCCGTGACCAGGATGTAGGACACGTTGCGCAACTCGCCATCATAGCGGTGCAGCGCGTCGAGCAGGGCCTTGGGCGCGACGATGCCGTCGCCGAGGGCATCGATCACCTGCTCGCGCAGCGCCCGCTTCTTCTCGCTGGCCACGAAACGCTGCTCGGTGAGGCCGTTGGCGCGCAGAAGCTGGTCGAAATAGGCGGCGTCGAAGCTATCCGCGCCCGGCCGGCGGTAATTGGGATTGGCGGCGATGGCCTTGGCGATTTGGGCGTCGCCGATGGCCAGGCCCAGGCGCCGCGCCTCCTCGTCCAGGGTGGCGTCGGCGATCATCTGGTTCAGAATCTGCCGGTCGAGGCCGAACGCCCGCGCCTGCTCCGGGGTCAGGCCCTTGCCGGTGCTGCGGCCGATGCGCTGGATCTGCTCCAGGAACTGGTTGCGATAGTCCGCGGCGGCGATGTCGGTGCCGCCCACGGTGGCCACCGTGCTGGCCCCGAAGCCGCGGAACACATCGGCGATGCCCCAGACCACGAAGCTGAGCGTGAGCAGGAGAAGGAAGATCTTGGCGATCCAGCCGGAAGCACCCTTGCGGAGAGTCTGAAGTACCATCGTCCATTCGTTCGATAGGCGCTGGCGGGGCCGGCGCGGAGGCGGCGCATCATAGGGAGGGGCAGGGGGCCCCGCAACGGCGGTTCATCATGCAATTGCGCCCGTTTGCGGGCCTTTGCGCGCTCTGCTAGGTGACGATGCGCAAGACCGACCGTCAACAACAACATTTTCGGAGATGCCCATGTCCGCCGCCCGCCGTACCCTCATCGCCGGCAACTGGAAGATGAACGGCTTGCGCAGCGCCAAGAGCGAATTGCGGGGGATCGTGGCGGGCCTCGATCCGGCGCTGACCGCTCGGGCCGACCTGCTGGTGTGCCCGCCCGCCACGCTGCTCGCGAGCTTCGTCGCCGAGGTCGCCGGAAGCCCCATCCTGCTTGGCGGGCAGGATTGCCACTTCAACGCGGCCGGCGCCCATACCGGGGACATCTCCCCGGAAATGCTCAAGGATGCCGGCGCGGTGGCGGTCATCGTCGGTCATTCGGAGCGGCGTGCCGACCATGCCGAGGGTGACGCCATCGTCAACGCCAAGGTAAAGGCGGCGTGGCGCGCCGGCCTCCTGCCCGTGGTCTGCGTGGGCGAGACCCTGGCCGAGCGCGATGCGGGCGAGGCGAGCGCCGTGGTGACGCGGCAGATCCGCCAGTCCATTCCCGAGGGCGCGACCGCCGACAGCCTGGTCGTGGCCTATGAGCCGATCTGGGCCATCGGCACCGGCCGCACGCCTACCCCCGACGACGTGGCGCAGGTGCATGGCACCATTCGCCGGGTGCTCACGGAGCGATTCGGCGCCGAGGCTGCCGGTGTCCGCATCCTGTACGGCGGCTCGGTGAAGCCGGACAATGCCGCAACCCTGCTGGCGGTCGCCGACGTGGACGGCGCCCTGGTGGGCGGAGCGAGCCTGAAGGCCGCCGACTTCCTGGCCATCGCCCGCGCCATTCTGTGATGCGGGCCCTCCTCCCGGCCCGCGGCCGGGAGGAGGGGGACGCAATCAGAAGGTGACGAGGCCGATCAGCTGTTGCACCAGGCTCAGTTCGTCGCCGCTGGTGGGCGTGGTCTGCGACACGAAGTCGAACACCTTGCCGTCCTTCAGGCCGTATTGGGCGATGCGGGCGACGCGCTTGTTCTTGTCGAAATAGATGGCCAGGACCTTCTGTTCGGTGATCTCCGGCTTCAGGAACGCCACCTTGGTGGCGGTCTGCGAGATGTAATAGAACACCTCGCCATTCACCGTCGCCACGGTCGAGGGCGTGCCGAGCACCAGCAGCACCTGTTCCTGGCTCGATCCCACGGCGATCTGCTCCAGCGCGCCCTCGCTCAGCACGTAGCCGCGCTGATAGGTGCGCGTGACGCCCGAGAGCGACGAGCCGCTGCCGCCCACCACGTTGGAGCAGGCGGTGAGGGCGGTCGCGGCCAATACCAGCGTCAGCGCCGCGCCCGCTTTTCCGCCGCGCCGTTCACGGACCGCGTCAGCCCGCCGGTGCGGCGAGCGCCGCGCATTTCCGATGTGCCGTGTCACCACACGCATCCCCATAAGTTGACGCCCCCGGCGCGCGGCCGGACGCCCCCGCCCGATTGACATACCACACGAGCGCCAGCGCCCGTGCTATGCTTTTGCTTCCGGTCCCGCTCCCCGCCCGGGGGGTGTCCCGCGGCCCTTGCGCCTGCGCCACCGGCGCGTTACGCCGCTGGCGAGACTTTCCCCGCCCGAGAGCCGGGCCGCGCCATGGCGTCGGCCCGCCGATCCCTCAAGGACGCGATGTTCAAACTGTTTCGCTCCTCCAAGTCCCGCGAGACCATCGAGCGCCTGTATGGCGTGATCGTGGCACAGTCGCGGCGAGCGGGGTTCTATACCGACTTCGGCGTGCCGGATACGCTGGAGGGCCGGTTTGAAATGGTGCTTCTGCACACCATTCTGGTCTGCCACCGGCTGAAGGCGGGGAACGCGACCGAGCAGGCGGTGTCCCAGGGTGTCTTCGACGCCTTCGCCGCCGACATGGACCGCACCCTGCGCGAGATGGGCGTGGGCGATTTGTCGGTGCCGAAGAAGATGAAGAAGATCGGCGCCGCCTTCTATGGGCGCGCCGCCGCCTATGACGCGGCCCTGGCGGCCGACGACGACACGCTGCTTGTGGCCGCCCTGGCCCGCAATGTCCTGGAGGTGGATGTCGCCGCCCGCGGCGGGCACCCGCAGGCGCTTGCCGCTTATGTCCGCGCCATCGTGCGCCAATTGGCGGCAACCCCGTTCGACCGGCTGGCGCGCGGCACGCTCGACCTGCCGGCCCCCGAGGCCATGCGAGACTGAACCATGACCGATCATTTGCCCTTTTCCCAGTCCGTCAGCCTGGCCGAGGTGCCGCCCCACGGCCTCGACGTGCGCATCGCGCCAGCGGAAGCGGTGCGGGAGAGCCTCGCCAAGCATCTGGGAGTGCTGGCGGTGCCGAGCTTCGCAGCCAGGCTGCATGTGGCGCCCGAGGGACGGGACGGCCTGCGTGTGACCGGCACCCTGGAGGCCAGCGTGGTGCAGGTGTGCGGCGTCACCCTGGAGCCGTTCGAGGCGCCGGTGAAGGAAGTGGTGGACGTGCATTTCGTGCCGGCCGGAACTCCAGTGCCGCCGGAGGCCGAGGACGACGAGACCTATGAGCCGCCGGACGAGATCGACAACGGCAGCATCGACGTCGGCGCCCTGGCGATGGAATTCCTCGCGCTCGGCATCGATCCCTACCCGCGCAAACCCGGCGCCGTGTTCGAGCCGCCGGCGGAGGACCCGGCGGCGGCCTCCCCCTTCTCGGCGCTCGCGCGCCTCAAGGGCGACGACGACGCATGAGCGCCCTCGCATCTCGCGCCATCACCGCTCCCATTGCGCGCGAGATGCCTTGCCATGCGCCCGCGAGCCGCTATTGTCCGCCCGCCCGATGCGGCGGCGGGACCGGCCGCGCGGGATCCGTTCCCGACCGTCGTCATCCGTGCCGCATGAAGGTATGAAGGTGCAGAGACTCGGTCTCAGATCCACAGGCGCCTCCGCCGCGGCGGAGGTCGCGCTTCCGGCTGCGGCATCGCGGCACGCTCGAAATCAATGGGACTTGCTTTTTAGATGACCGCATCCGTCCGCATCGCTGTCGACGCCATGGGCGGCGACCATGGCCCGGAGACGGTTCTCGCCGGTGCGGAGATCTCCCTCGGCCGCCATCCCGACACAGCCTTCATCCTGTACGGCGACGAAGGCCGGTTGAAGCAGGTGCTCGCGCGCCACCCCAAGCTGGCGGCGGCCTCCCGCGTCGTCCACACCGAGGTGGTGGTGGGCATGGACGACAAACCGAGCCAGGCACTGCGGCGCGGCCGCTACAAGTCCACCATGTGGCGCGCCATCGACGCGGTGAAGCTCAAGGAGGCGGACGCCGCCGTTTCCGCCGGCAATACCGGCGCGCTCATGGCCATGGCCAATTTCAACCTGCGCACCATGCCGGGCATCAGCCGTCCGGCCATCGCCGGCATCTGGCCCACCCTGCGCGGTGAAAGCGTGGTGCTGGACGTGGGCGCCTCCATCGGCGCCACCTCCAAGAGCCTGGTGGAGATGGCGGTCATGGGCTCGGCCATGGCGCGGGTGCTGTTCGATCTCGAAAATCCCACCGTCGGCCTTCTCAACGTGGGGGTCGAGGAGATCAAGGGGGTCGAGGAGGTCAAGGAAGCCGCGCGCATCCTGCGCGAGGAAGGCTGGGGCGTGAACTATCACGGGTTCGTCGAGGGCAACGACATCGGCGCCGGCACCGTGGACGTGGTGGTGACCGAGGGCTTCGCCGGCAACATCGCCCTGAAGACCGCCGAGGGCACCGCCAAGCAGCTCGCCGCCTACCTGCGCGCGGCCATGGGCCGCAGCCTGCGCGCGCGCATCGGCTATCTGTTCGCGCGGGACGCGTTCCAGGCCCTGAAGGAAAAGATGGACCCGCGCCGTTCCAACGGCGGCGTGTTCCTGGGCCTCAACGGCATTGTCATCAAGAGCCACGGCGGCACCGACGCGGAAGGCTTCGCCTCCGCGGTGGATGTCGCCTACGACATGGTGCGCTACGAGCTTTTGGCGCGCATCGAGAAGAGTCTCGTCGGCCATGCGGCGCCCGCCGCGCCGGCGCGACAACCTGCGGGGGTGGAAGGTCAATCGTGAGCGGGATCAGGTCTGTCGCCCGGGGCATCGGCTCCTACCTGCCGGAGCGGGTCGTCACCAACGCCGAACTGTCGCAACGGATTGACACATCCGACGACTGGATCGTGCAGCGCACCGGCATTCACCAGCGCCATGTGGCGGCCGAGGGCGAGATGACCTCGGACCTCGCCCTGGTGGCGGCCCGCCGGGCCCTGAACGACGCGGGGTTCGCCCCCGGCGACATCGACCTCATCGTGCTGGCGACGGCGACCCCGGACCAGACCTTTCCGGCCACCGCGGTCACTGTCCAGGCCGAGCTTGGCATCACCCACGGCGCGGCATTCGACCTGCACGCGGTGTGCTCGGGCTTCGTGTTCGCGCTGGCGACGGCGGATGCGCATCTGAAGTCCGGTGCCTTCGAGCGGGCGCTGGTGATCGGCGCTGAGACCTTCTCCCGCATTCTCGACTGGGAGGATCGCGGCACCTGCGTTTTGTTCGGCGACGGTGCCGGTGCCATGGTACTGGAGGCGGTGCAGCAGGACGATGCGCGCGGCGCGGGCCTGCTCACCACCCACCTGCGCTCGGACGGGCGCCATCGCCGCAAGCTCTATGTGGATGGCGGGCCGTCCTCCACCGGCACCGTCGGCCATCTGCGGATGGAGGGGCGGGAGGTGTTCAAGCACGCGGTGGGCATGATCACGGACGTCATCACCGACGCCTTCGCCGCGACCGGCGAGAGCGCCGAGAGCATCGACTGGTTCGTGCCGCACCAGGCCAACCGCCGTATCATCGACGCCAGCGCGCTGAAGCTGGGCATCGCCGCCGAGAAGGTGGTGACCACGGTCGACCTGCACGGCAATACCTCTGCCGCATCCATTCCCTTGGCCTTGGACGTGGCCTGGCGGGACGGCCGGGTGCAGCGCGGCCAACTGGTGCTGCTGGAGGCCATGGGCGGCGGTTTCACCTGGGGGTCGGCGCTGCTGCGGTGGTAGCTATCTGGCGGGGCGGGCGGGTGAATTGCGTTGACCACGCCGTCGCCCGGCGTCTAGGCTTGAGCGGCATCCGGGCTCCCGCTGGCCGGGCGATGCGCAAGGGATTGCGCAGTGTCATCATCGTGAATCCGGGCTGGTTTGAAATCGGCGGGATTTGAGAGCCGGAGCCGTCACGCGCCGTCTTATGCTGCGGCGGCGGGCTCTCTTGGGGTCGGGGAAACATATGGCTGGTCGGACTGTGACGCGGGCGGATCTGTGTGAGGCCGTCTATCAGCAGGTTGGGCTTTCGCGCACCGAATCCGCCGCGCTGGTGGAGCAGGTGCTGAAGGAGATCGCCGATTGCCTGGCGCGGGGCGAGACCGTGAAGCTCTCCTCGTTCGGTTCGTTCGTCGTGCGGGAAAAAGGCGAGCGTATCGGGCGCAACCCCAAGACCGGGCAGGAGGTGCCCATCGAGCCACGCAAGGTGATGGTGTTCAAGCCCTCCTCCATCCTCAAGCATCGCATCAACGGCACCACCCCCGACGGTTCGGAAGAGGATTGATAACCTTACATTTCACCTCACCTTTCCGCGCTATGCCATTGCCGGTATGATTCCCCTGTTCCGCATGGGGTGGGCTTCGATTCGAAAGAAGCGAGGCTGCCGGGCGGGCCGGCAATAAGGTGAGGCAAGGTGGGCGACGCGCGCGAGACCGACAAGGATCCGGACGCCTTCCGGACCATCAGCGAGGTCGCCGAGGACCTCAATCTGCCGCAACATGTCCTGCGCTTCTGGGAAACCCGCTTTCCGCAGATCAAGCCGGTGAAGCGCGCCGGTGGCCGGCGCTTCTACCGGCCCGAGGACGTGGATCTGCTGCGCGGTATCCGGCAGCTGCTCTATCGTGAAGGCTACACTATCAAAGGCGTGCAGAAGATCCTGAAAGAGCAGGGGATTCGACATGTCCAGGACATCGGCGTCGAGCGCGACGTGGCGGTGATGCGGTCGGCCCCCGCCGAGCGGCCGCCAGCGTCGCAGGAGGGGGTCATCTTCGGCGGCCTGCTCGGCCTGCTGCCGCGCCGCCGCAAGGGCGCCGACGACGTCGCTCCGGGCGAGCTGCCGCGCGATGTCGAACTGCCGTTGCCGTTTCCCGATCCGGAGCTGGATCGCGATCTTGCCGCCGACCGAGGCGAGCCGGTCGCGCCCCTGCCCCCGCGTGGACAGACCCGCGAGCGCCGCCTGGCGGAGCGCCGGTTTGACGACGGGGTCTATGAAGAGCGCATCTATGAAGAGCGCGAATTCTCGCCCCCGCCCGCGCGCCATCGGGAGCCGCGGCTGACCGACGACGCCTGGCCGGCCCGCACGGAGCCCGATTTCGGCGCCGGCGCGGACGATGGCGTGGAGGTGCCTCCGCCCCGGCCGGTCTCGCCACGGCCTGCGGACGCCACGCCCGGTCCCTCCCGCCAGCCGGCGCCGCCCACGGATGCGGTTCGGCCGCAGCGCGCCGCCCCGCCGGAACCGCCTTCATTCGCGCCGCCCCGGCCGGTGCGGCCCGAGCCGGTGGCGCAGCGGCGCCCGACCCGCGGCCCCGCGGCCCATGTCTCGACCGCGCCCACGTCGGAGAGCGACGATCCCCTGCTGCCATTCCTCGACCACGAGCCGGCCCCTCCGCCGGTGGCACCGCTGGATGAGCGCATCCGCCGGCTGAAGGAGCAGGAGGCCGGTCCGCCGGAGGAATATCTCCCTCCCAAGCTGCGGCGCCGGCCCGGTCCGACACCGCCCGCGCGGCGTGCCGAGGCGAGCCGTTCCGCCATGGCTCCGGCCGCGTCCGGCGCATGGCCGGAGTTGGCGCGGGCCACGCAGGCGGCTGAGCAGGACTTGGCGGTGTGGCACGATCACCTTGCCCTTCCGCCGGCCGTTGAGCCGGGGCCGGAGCCCGCATTCGCCGCGCCCCGTGCCGATCAGGCCCCCTTCGACAGCGACGAGGAGGAGGCCGGGCCGTTTGAGGCCGACGCGGCCGAAGATGCCGTGGACCCTGGCGAAACGCCCGATGGCGAAGCGCTCCACATGGCCGGGGACGATGACGGCCCCTGGCACGCGGATGACGTCGACGATGCCCCGTGGCCAGACGACGCCCCGCTTGAGGATGCGTGGGCCGCGGGCGTGGACGATTTCGACCCACCGGCGCCGCCCGAGCTGCCGCCGGTGGCATTCCAGGTGAGCGCTCCGATTTCGGCCCGGCTTGGCATGGGCGCGCTGGCGGGCGTGTCCGGGATCGCCGGCGCCATGCGTCCGTCTCCTCCCTCCGCCAGCGAGGCCGCCATGCCGTCTCAGCCTCCCGTTTCCCGAAAGGCCACATCGGCGGCTGCGCCGCCGGCCAGCCCCTCGGGGAGCGCACCCTGGGGGACCGCGCCATCTCGCGTGCCGCCGCAGCCAAGGCCGGCGCCCACAGCACCGCCCGCAGCAGCCCCATCGGCCCCGCCGTCTTGGGCGGCGCCCGAGACGCCGTCCCGGCGGGTCGGGCCGCTCACCGGCCCCCTGGAGGATGATTTTCCGCCGGTGGAACCGCGTGGCGCGGCATCGGTTCAAGCTGGTGTCCAAGGTGGGCCGCCTGCGGTTCCACCGGCGGGCCTGACCGGGCCCTGGGATCGGCCGGCGGACAGCCCGGGGGCCGGCTCGCGTGAACCGACAGCCGGCGGATATCCGCCAGGCCCCTCGGGCGCGCCGGCCTTCTGGCAGGGCCGTGACCCGTTCGAGGCGCCAGCGGCGCGCCCGGCGCCCATCGAGCCTTACTTGCCGCCGCATTTGCGGGGTGAGCCCCCGCGTCCGGCGGGGCCGGGCGGTGTGCAGCCGGTGCTGTCGCGTGACGATGTCCACCGGCTGCAGGCGGCGCTGTATGAGCTCGGAGAATGTCGGCGCCTGTTACGCGAAACCACGGAGCGAAAGCCCGACTCACATCATGCCTGAGTGGACCGGAGAGGAACTATCCACCTCTCCGGCCCTTGCAAAACGCGTGATGCCGCCTATTTCAATCGAGGACGGCAAGGGAAACGCGGGTCAGCCCGTTCCCCGCGAAGCCAAGGTGGCTGGCAGCAGCCTTGGAGACGTCGATGATTCGTCCGCGGACGTAGGGGCCGCGGTCGTTGATTCGAACGACCACGCTTTTGCCATTGCGCAGATTCGTGACTCGCACCTTGGTTCCGAATGGAAGGGAGCGATGGGCGGCTGTCATATCGCCCGGCTTGAACCGTTCCCCGCTCGCAGTGCCCTGGCCTTGCCAATAATAGGAGGCGATGCCGGTGGAGGTGTCTGCACGTCCGGAACTCGGGGCGAAAGCCATCAAGCTCAGAGCCGCACATGACAGGACCACGCGTTTCTTCATGCGTTCATTCTTCCTGTTGATGAAGACAGAACGTCAATTGCCCGTGAAATATGTTCACAATGTCTCGATTCGTTGCCCCAGATGCGGCAATGAGCACGGTTACGTCTGATTTTCGCCTCAATCCATTTCGACTCGTGATTGCTCACGTTCCAGCTCGATCCGTTATGGACTCTGGCTTTCGAGCAAACAGGGGAGGGGGCCGCGTGCTGGTATCCGCGCTTCCCTGGGGATGACTGGGGATGAAAAAACAATAGCTCTTGTCGTCACCAAAACGATGCTTTAAGCCTCCCCTCACGTCGGAGCGTAGCGCAGCCCGGTTAGCGCACTAGTCTGGGGGACTAGGGGTCGGAGGTTCAAATCCTCTCGCTCCGACCATTCAACACCCTGAATGATCAGGACAATCAAAAAAGACGCCGTGCGGCGTCTTTTTTGATTCCGCGGGCGCCTGTTCCATCCCAACCATCCGGCCCGCCCTCTCCGCACGGACTTGGGTTTCAATGCGGGTCGCGATGCCTCTCAAGATGGCCTGCGGGGCTTGCTCAGGCCCGTTCAGCATCATCGGCAGAGCGCCCTGGTATCCGTTTCTGCGCCCGCACGCGGAGCCAAGCGATGAGTGAGGCGCCCTGAACCGCGGAGTTTGAGCCGACGGCAAAGCCGGTTTAGATGGGCGGCGGAGCGAATCCGTCGATGCCGGCCCGCTGGACCGCCGCGACCGCGTCCTTGCGAGGTGCCCATGTCCGTCCACGCGTCCCTGACCGTCACCATTCTGGGCTGCGGGTCGTCCGGGGGCGTACCACGCGTGGGGCAGGGGTGGGGCGCGTGCGACCCCTTGGAGCCCCGCAATCGCCGGCGACGCTGCTCCATCCTGGTGGAGCGCAGGGGCGCGACGGGAACCACCCGCGTCCTTGTGGATACCTCCCCGGACCTGCGCGAGCAGCTTCTCGACGCCGGTGTCACCGCGCTCGACGCGGTGCTGTTCACCCATTCCCACGCCGACCACACCCACGGCATCGACGATCTGCGGCCGCTTGCCATCGAGCATCGCCGCCGCATCGACATTCACGCCGATGGCGAGACCCTGGCGGCATTGCGCAAGCGCTTCGGCTATTGCTTTGAAACGCCGCCGGGAAGCGGCTACCCGCCGATTCTCACAGCGCACCGGTTCCATGACGGCGGTGAGATCACCATAGAAGGGCCGGGGGGGCCGATTGTCGCCCTGCCGTTCCGGCAGCATCACGGCGATGTCGAGTCCTTCGGGTTCCGGTTTGGCGACGTAGCCTATTCCAGCGACGTGAACGGTCTTCCCGAAAGTTCCCTGCCGAGGCTCCGCCAGCTCGATGTGTGGATCATCGACGCGCTGCGAGAGACGCCGCACCCATCTCATTTCTCGGTGACGGACGCACTCAACCATATCGCGACCCTGCAGCCGCGCCGGGCGATCCTCACGGATCTGCATACCGATCTCGATTACGCCACCTTGAAGCGAAAGCTGCCTGAGCGCGTAGAGCCCGCATATGACGGACTGTCATTTACCAGCCAAGGACTATATTCCCAGCCTCCACTCCAGCGAACGCATCCTGCCTGAGCGCGGTTCCCAGCTGATAATCGACTTTCGAATATGAATATAAATTTTTGATATTTAACGATATTTTTGTGATTTTAGGCCAATCTTGACGGCAGGCTGGAGGGTGGAGATTCGCGGCAATGGGCGTGAGGCGTCCGGAGCGAACCGCTGACTTCGTCCTAGTGGCAATCCTCCCGATCCTAGGGAGCGCATCGGGGGCGCATCCTGGGTCCGCTGGTATTTTGGTTAACGAGCGCATCAACGGCGATCGCGAGCGGATATTATATTCCATAATATCTCTTCTGCGAATCTCATTTGCCTGAGCTTTTGGTCGAGTTGGGTGGTAATATATTAAACTATCGATTGATCGAATGGATCAGCCGACATGGCGGCTGGTCGGTTCGCCTCGGCCTTCGATGGCGCGCCCGCAGCACTTCCGACGCCGGCTGCGGCGAGGTGTTCGGAGTGAGGCTCTAACGCCTCGTCTTCCGGGGAGATATTCGGAGAGCTCTAAGGGCTGCGGGGAGGCGGGCGATTTCCGGCGGCCGGCGCGGGGCGCACGATTGCGAATCCATCGCGAATCCATGGGTCGGGCGGGGACCGGAGGGTGGCGGTGCCCGCCCCTACCCTGCCCCTCCGCCACGGCCTTGGCGAGGCGCGCGCGGCCGGGCTTGGAGCGGCCGGGCTTGGAGGAGCGGCTTGGAGGAGCGGCTTGGAGGAACTGGCGAGCCGAAGATCGGGGAGACCGGGGCAAGCCGGCTTCAGGTTGGCGGATGTTCGGGCTTCAGGTCGACCAGGGGGGTGCCGTCGATGCAATCGAGCCCGCGCACGGTGAGGCGCAGGCCGTCCACGGTCAGCAGCGTCACCACCGACGAAGCGATGGGGTTGGGGCGCGCGGGTGAGCGCAGGGCGAAGGTGCCTAATGGCCGGCCGGCGCGCGGCACCTGAAGCACCAGATCGCGGCGGGCCTGATCCATCCAATAGAGCACCTGAAGCCGGGCATTCGCTTCGATGCCCGAAAGAGCGTCGGCCCACCGCGAATCGATCTCCAGCGTGCAGACCGGGCCGACCAGCGGATCGCCACGGCGGGGACATTCGGCGCGATGCGTCCAGGGGCTGCGGATGCGGCCGATGAAATAGAGGTGGGCATCGAACTGGGCCGGCAGGTCGATGCGGTGCTCGCCGGAACGGATGCCGCCGGTCATTGCCGGGTCGAAGCTGGGATCGGGACTGTGAGCCATGGGGAACATCCGGCGCTCGGACGGGAAACAAGCTTCACGTCAGGAAGGCCGGAAGATTAGAGTGCGGCGCCCGTGCTGCAAGGAGAAGTCCATGGAAGCGTCCCGCGACATTGCGCGCCTCATCGAGATCATGGCCGCGCTGCGGACGCCTGGAACGGGCTGTCCCTGGGACCTTGAGCAATCGTTCAAGACCGTTGCCTCCTATACGCTTGAGGAGGCCTATGAGGTGGTGGATGCCATCGTCCGTGGCGACATGGGCGATCTTCGGGAAGAACTGGGGGACCTGCTTCTGCAGGTCGTCTTTCATGCCCGCCTGGGCGAGGAGTGTGGCGCCTTTGCCTTCGGCGATGTGGTGGAGGCCATCACCGCCAAGCTCATTCGCCGCCATCCACATGTGTTCGGCGCGACCCGCGACCTTTCGCCGGAGGGGGTGAAGGCGCTGTGGGGCGAGATCAAGGCCCAGGAGAAGCAGGAGAAAGCTGCGCGCCGGGCGGCGGCGGGGCTGGTGCGGGAACCGGATGAAGGGGTGCTCGGCGGCGTGCCCCTGCCCTTCCCTGCCCTCACCCGGGCCTTGAAGCTGCAGGAAAAAGCAGCGCGGGTAGGCTTCGACTGGACCGATGCCGTTCAGGTGCTCGCCAAGATCCGCGAGGAGGCCGACGAGGTCGCCGACGCCCTGGCGCACCATGGCGCCGAGGCGGTTCAGGACGAGATCGGCGACCTTCTGTTCGCCGTGGTGAACCTCGCGCGCCATGCCGGCGTCGATCCGGAAACCGCCTTGCGGGGCACCAATGAGAAGTTCACCCGGCGCTTCCGACATATCGAGACCCGCCTCGCCCAGGAGGGCCGAACGCCCGGGCAGGCGGACCTTGAGCGCATGGAGGCGCTGTGGAGGGAAGCGAAGGGCACGGAAAAGCCCCGCGTGCCCTCCGCGCCGGAACAGGGCGGGCCTGGCCTCCCGGCGCGCGAAAAGCCCGGCGCCTGAGCCGTGCTTCCCGTGGGCGCGGCAGGGATCAGGCGCCGCCGACGTGGCGGCTGCCGAAACGTCGCTTCACCAAGCCCGCCTTCTCCGGAGCGACCCGGATCTTCACATGGGTGGCGCCGTCCGGATCGACGGTGCGTTCCAGCACCTCGCCGTGCCGATAGAGCCAGCCCATGCCTTCGCCGTCCTCCGTGGCCAAGGTCACGTTAAGGGTGGTGCGCCCGGCGGTGATGCGCCGCTCCACCACATCCAGCAGGTCCCCGGTGCCTTCGCCGGTCAAGGCCGAGACCAGCACCGGCGCGTCCAGGGCGTCGATCCGCTGTGCGCTGTTGAAGGTGGCTTCCCGGATGGACGGCTCAAGTCGGTCCACCTTGTTCCAGACCTCCACCACGCGGCCGCCCGGCTGCACCTCCACCCCAAGCTCCGACAGCACATCGGCCACGTCGGCGGCCTGAGCCTCGGTGTCCGGATGGGAAATGTCCCGAACGTGGAGGATCAGGTCAGCCTCCAGGACCTCTTCCAGGGTCGCGCGGAAGGCGGCCACGAGCTGGGTCGGCAGCTCGGAGATGAAGCCCACCGTGTCCGACAGGATGATGCGGGTGCCATGGGGCAGGTCCACCGACCTCAGGGTCGGGTCGAGGGTCGCGAACAGCAGGTCCTGGGCGGTCACCTCGGCCCGCGTCAGGCGATTGAACAGCGTGGATTTTCCGGCGTTGGTGTAGCCCACCAGCGCGACCACGGGGTAAGGCACGCGCTTGCGGCTGGCGCGGTGCAGGCCCCGCGTGCGCTTCACCTGCTCGAGATCCTTCTCGATGCGAAGGATGCGTTCGCCGATGAGCCGCCGGTCGGCCTCGATCTGGGTCTCGCCCGGGCCGCCGAGGAAGCCGAAGCCGCCCCGTTGCCGCTCAAGATGGGTCCAGGAGCGCACCAGGCGCGAGCGCTGGTAATTGAGGTGGGCAAGCTCCACCTGCAGCGCGCCTTCCTTGGTGCGGGCGCGGCGGCCGAAGATCTCCAGAATCAGGGCGGTGCGGTCCACCACCTTGGCGGACCAGGCCTTTTCCAGATTGCGCTGTTGCACCGGGCTCAGCGCCGCGTCGAAGAACACGAGGTCCACCGCCTCCGCCTGGACGATGCCGCCGATCTCCTCCACCTTGCCGGTGCCCAGATAAGTGGCCGGCCGGATTTCTGAGAGGGGAACGAGGCCGGAAAAGACCACCTCCAGGTCGATGGCGGCGGCCAGTCCCACGGCTTCGTCGAGGCGTGCTTCCGGCGCGCGCCGTTCGCTGGCGCCGCGCAGGGCCCGCTTGGTGAGATAGGGCGTGACCACGGCACACCGCGTTGGCGGCGCGCGATGGTCCACACCGGCTCCAGATGGGGTCATGCGGGGGGCGGCGGCAGGTCCGCCGCTCTTCCCCGGCTCAGGGGCGCCGGTCATGGGCAACCCTCATGCGCACCCTTGGCGGTGCTGCGGTTCACGGCGATCAGGCCTTCTCCGTTCCTTCGTCCGCGGGATCGAACAATTGCACCGGATGACCGGGCATGATGGTGGAAATAGCGTGCTTATAGACCAGCTGGGAGTGACCATCGCGCCGCAACAGCACGCAGAAGTTATCGAACCAAGTGACGACGCCCTGCAATTTCACCCCATTCACTAGGAAAATCGTGAGGGGAGTCTTATTTTTGCGGACGTGATTGAGAAAAGTGTCTTGGAGATTCTGTGTCCGTTCCGCCGCCATTTTCGTATCCATTTGTTTCGGCGTTGAACCCACGGTCGCTGCAATTATACGTTGCCCGATGGTCCATGGGAGTTATCAGCTTACAATGGCACAGCCCAACGGCAGCGCAATAATATTTTGCGGCGCGGCCGGCGTGCATCCCCCCATCATCAGCCAGAGATTTCTGTGAAATCGTGGAAACGACGGCGCAGGGCCGTGGCCACCGCTCCCGGCCGGCCGTCGCCGACCGGGCGCCCGTCGATGGCGATCACCGGCATCACCAAGGTGGACGCGGCGGTGATGAAGGCCTCGGCCGCGTCATGGGCTTCAGCCAGCGTGAAGGCGCGTTCCGCAAGGCGATAGCCGAGGGACGTCGCCTCCTCGAGAACCACCGTGCGTGTGATTCCGCGCAAGATCCCCTCCTCCGCCGGGCGCGTCACGATGGTCCCGTCGCAGGTGACGATCCAGGCGTTGGTGGAAGCACCCTCGGTCACATGGCCACCGGCGTCCACGAACCAGGCCTCGCGCGCGCCGGCTTCCTTGGCGGCCTGCTTGGCGAGCACGTTGGGCAAAAGGCCCACGGTCTTGATGTCCACGCGCGGCCAGCGGTTCTCAGGTACGCTGATGACCTTGACGCCAGCCTCCGCCAGCCGGTCCTGGGCGGCGACATCGGCGCGGCGGGCGGTGACGACGATGCTCGCGGGGGTGTCCGCGGCTGGAAACGCGTGGTCGCGCCGGGCGACGCCGCGAGTGACCTGCAGATAGACCATACCGTCGCGCACCCCATTGCGCCGCACCGTCTCGCGCAGCACGAGAGCGAGCGCGGCCCGGCTCATGGGGGCGGCAATCCGCAATTCGCCCAGGGAGCGGTCGAGGCGGTCGAAGTGGCGCCGCGCATCCACAAGGTGGCCGTCGCGCACCTCGCAAACCTCGTAGACGCCGTCGGCGAACTGATAGCCGCGATCCTCCACATGGATGCTGGCGTCGCGGTGCGGCAGGTAGCGGCCGTTCACATAGGCAATGCGGGACATGGCAAATCCAAGGTGCTGATGCGCGCTTTATAGCGGATCGGGGGGCCGCTCACGTGCGCCATAACGACAGGTGGAGCATGACGAAAAAGCCGATCACCTCCAGCCGGCCGGCGATCATGCCGAAGCCCGCCGCCAGCACCGAGCCGGCGGGCAGGGTCCCGATGGCCGGCCAGCTGCCGCCGGCGTCATAGACCGGCCCGGTGTTGCTGATGACGGCGGCCCCCGCCGCCAGCGCCGCGTCGAAGCTCGGCAGGCCGGGGGCGAGGGCGACGATGAGCGCGCCATAGACCGCGAACAGGGTGGCCGCGCCCACCCACACGCCGCGCATGGCCGACCCCACGCCCCCCTCACCCAGGGAGGCCGGCTGCACCAGATGGGGATAGACCAGCCGCAGCAGATCGCCCCGCGCCCGCAGCAGCATGGCCCGCAGGCGCAGCATCTTGAGCCCGCCCGCGACCGACAGTGCCCCGCCCCCGAGCAGCACCACGGCGATGACCAGCCCCATGGGCAGGTTGGCGTAGGTGCCCTCGTGCGGGCCGATGCCGCTGGTGGAGATCAGCGAGGCTGCGGTGAACAGGCCGTCGCGCAGCGCCGCGAGCGCGGGAACATCCGCGCCGCGAAACAGCACCACCCCCAGCACCACCCCCAGCACGGCCCAATAGGCGAGCAGCACCAGGCTTTCCTTCTGCTCGGGCGCGGCATGGACGCGGCGCGTGACCAAGGCGCGGTGCCAGCGTACCGAGGTGGCCGCCCACAGCAGGAATGGCAGGAGCAGCCATTTCGGGCTCTCCTCCAGGGTCAGCGCCAGCTGCGCCTCGGGCGGCAGGTGCGCGCCGGCCGAGGCCACCGCTGTGGCGAGGGTGAACGAGACATAAAGGCTGTGGCCGGACACCATCAGCACCAGCAGCGCCAGCACCGTCAGCGCCAGATAGAGCGGCGCGATGGCCCCCACCACCCCCTTCACGTCCACGGTGTCGAGGGCGACGCCGCCCTTCGGCGTGCGGTCGGGCAGGCCGCCGAGGCCGGCCGGCGCCAGCACGGTGACCGCCGACACCACCGTGAGCAGGCCGCCGCACCATTGCAGCAGCCCCAGCCACACATAAAGGCTCGCCGGCGCCTGGCGCAGCGAGGTGAGGCCGGTGGTGGTGAAGGCGGACACCGCTTCCAGCCACGCCGCCAGCGGCGCGAGCCCGCCGGCCAGCGCCACCGCCGGCGTCGCCGCGAGCGGCAGCACCAGCCACAGCAGGGTGAGCCCGGCCAGCCCATGGGCGCGGCGGAAGTGAAGGGAGCTGCCGTCGGTGGTGAAGCGCACCATGAGCGCGAGAAAGAGGCAATAGCCGCTGGTGGCCAGGTACACTCCGAGGAAAGCCCCCCCGGAACGTCCCTCGACCACCGCCGGGATGAGCGCCAGGAGACCAATGGCCGCCAGGGCGGCGGCGAGCGGGCGGGCGGCGTTGATCATCGCGCCCGGCCCTCAGAAGAATTCGAGCGCGACGCGGAACAATTGCTCCACGCGCTTGATGCGGTCGGCGAGGGCGAACAGCACCACCCGGTCGTGCGCCCGCACCACGAAATCGCCGCGCGGCAGCAGCACCTGCCCGCCCCGCACCACGGCGCCGATGCGCAGGCCGTCGAGCATGTCGAGGTCGCGCAGGGTCTTGCCCACCAGCGGCGAGGTTTCGAGCGCCTCCGCCTCGATCATCTCGCCGGTGCCGTCCAGCAGCGCATGCACGCCGCGGATGCGGCCGCGCCGCACATGCTGCAGCACCTTGGAGACGGTGATCTGGCGCGGGTTCACATGGGCATCGATGCCCAGCCCCCGGGCGAAAGCGGCATAGCCCTGCTCGTTCAGCAGGGCCAGGATGCGCTTGGCGCCGATCTGCTTCGACAGCAGGCAGGACAGGATGTTGATGCGGTCATCGTTGGTGAGGGCGATCATGGTGTCGGCCTCGCCTACCCCCGCCTCGTCCAGCAGGGTGCGTTCCAGCGCGTCGCCGTTCAGCACCACGGTGCGCGACAGCAGCTCGGCGACGGTCTGCGCGCGATCCTTGGACTGCTCGATCAGTTTGATGCGGGCAGCCGGATTGCGCCGCTCCAGCTCGCTGGCGACGTAGAAGCCGATGTTGCCGCCGCCGGCCACCACGATGCGCTGGCCCGGCACCTCGTCATGGCCGAACAGGCCGAGCGCCCGCTGGACCTGGTCCGCCTTGGCCACGAAATAGGCGATGTCGCCGACCTGGATCTGCTCCGTGGACCGGGGCACCAGCGTCTTGCCCTTGCGGCTCAGGGCGACGATGGTCGCCTGGACGTCGGGAAAAAGCTGGGTGAGCTGGCTCAGCGGCGTATCGACGATGGGGCATTCCTCGCCGCAGACCACGCCGGCGATGACGATGGCGCCGTCGGCGAAGCTGACGGTGTCGATGGCGCCCGGCAGGGACAGGCGGCGCAGCACCGTCTCGCCAACCTCAATCTCCGGCGAGATCACCACGTCGATGGGCAGGTGATCGCGCGAGAGCAGGTCGCGCCATTCCGGCTGGAGGTAGGTCTGGGCGCGGATGCGCGCCACCTTGGTGGGCACGTTGAACAAAGCGTGCGCCACCTGGCACGCCACCATGTTGACCTCGTCGTGCAAGGTCACGGCGATCAGCATGTCCGCCTGCTCGATGCCGGCGCGCGCCAGGATGTCCGGGTGGGAGCCCCAGCCCACCACGCCCCGCACGTCGAGCTGCTCGGTGACCATCTGGATGCGGCGGGCGTCGGAATCGATGATGGAGACATCATTCTGCTCACCGGCAAGGCGCTCGGCGATTCCAAACCCCACCTGCCCCGCACCGCAGATCACGACTCTCATGGAGTCCCCCTTGCCTGCCGGAACCGGTTGGCTCCGGTTCCCGCCTTCCACGCACCGGCGCGCGCCCCCGGCCCGATTCCGCCTGAAGCTAGGCGTTTCCCATGCGGATGACGAGTCCGCTTCCGCGCCGCTTCGACGGCAGGCGCCGGTTTGCCGCGCGGATGCCGGCAAACCGGCGGCTGGACCGGCCGGGCGGCTCAGCCGACGCCCAGCGCCTTGAGCTTGCGGTGGAGGGCGGAGCGCTCCATGCCGACGAACTCGGCGGTGCGCGAGATGTTGCCGCCGAAGCGGTTGATCTGCGCCGCCAGGTATTCGCGCTCGAACACCTCCCGCGCCTCCCGCAGCGGCAGCCCCATGAGGTGCTCGCCGCCGTTGCCGTTGGGCAGGCTCGGCACCAGCGCGCCCACGTCCGGCGGCAGCATGCCGGCGGTGATGGTCGCCTCCGGGTCGCCGCCGGCCAGGATCAGCAGGCGTTCCACATTGTTGCGGAGCTGGCGCACGTTGCCGGGCCAGTCATGGGACTGCAGCACCGCCATGGCGTCCTCGCCGATGGGCCGGCGCGGCATGCCGGTGGTCTGGGAAATGGTGTCCACGAAGAACTGCACCAGGTCGGGAATATCCTCCCGTCGCTCGGCCAGCGGCGGCACCCGGATCGGCACCACCGACAGGCGGTGGTAGAGGTCCTCGCGGAACCGGGCCTTGGCGATCTCCTCCTCCAGGTTGCGGGCGGTGGAGGAGATGATGCGCACGTCCACGCTCACCCGCTCGCTGGAGCCGATGCGGGTGAAGGTCTGCTCCACCAGCACCCGCAGCACCCGGTTCTGGGTCTCGCGCGACATGTCGGCGATCTCGTCCAGGAACAAGGTGCCCCCGTGCGCCTCCTCCAGGGCGCCGCGCTTGGCCTCCCTGCCCTCCCCGTCGGCGACGCCGAACAGCTCGTATTCCAGCCGCTCGGGGGTGATGGCGGCGGCGTTCAGCACCACGAACGGCCCCTGGGCGCGGCCGGACGCCGCGTGAATCATGCGCGCCGCCAGCTCCTTGCCGGAGCCGGACGGACCGACGATGAGGATGCGGCTGTTGGTGGGGCCCACCCGCTCGATGGTGGATTTCAACTGCTGGATGGCGCTGGAGCGGCCGACCAGCGCCCGCGTGTGCGGCGCCAGCTGCTTCAGCTCCTTCAGCTCGCGCTTGAGGCGCAGCGTCTCCAGCGCCCGCTCGGCCACCATCACCAGGCGGTCGGCATTGAACGGCTTCTCGATGAAGTCGTAGGCGCCGCGCTTGATGGCGGCCACCGCCGTCTCGATGTTGCCGTGGCCGGAGATCATCACCACCGGCACCTCGGGATGCTGGGCCTTGATCTCGTTGAGCAGCTCCAGCCCGTCGAGGCGCGAGCCCTGCAGCCAGATGTCGAGGAAGATGAGATTGGGGCGCCGCGCGGCGATGGCGGCCAGGGCGCTGTCGGCGTCGCGGGCGGTGCGGGCGGAATAGCCCTCGTCCTCCAGGATGCCCGCCACCAGATCGCCGATGTCGGCCTCGTCGTCGACGATGAGGATGTCCATGGCCATGTCTCAGGCTCTCCCGGCAGCAGGGGGGGAAGGCAGCGTCGCGGACGCAGCGGCACCGTCGCCGCCCGGCTGCCCGTCGGCCCGCAGCCGCAGGCGGATCCAGGCGCCGCGTCCTTCCGGTGAATCGTTGAGCTCGATGCCGCCGCCATGCTCTTCCATGATCTTGCCGACGATGGCGAGGCCGAGCCCCGTGCCCTTCTCGCGGGTGGTCACATAAGGCTCCAGCAGACGGTTGCGCTTGTCCTGGGGCAGGCCCATGCCGTTGTCGATCACGTCGATCACGAGGTCCTCGCCAAGGCGTTCGGCGCTGACCTTGATGCGCGGCGCGGCGCGCTCGGATTCTGGAAGACCATCAATGGCTTCTGCCGCGTTCTTAAGAATGTTGGTGAGCGCCTGGGAGATCAGGCGCCGGTCGTAGCGGGCCGGCAGCGCGGTGGGCAGCTCGGTCTCGAAGGTCACGGCGGGGTGGCCGACGCGCATCAGGAACACCGCCTGGCGAATGGTCTCGGTGAGGTCCTGCGCATCCACCACCGGCTTTGGCATGCGGGCGAAGGAGGAGAACTCGTCCACCATGCGCCCGATGTCGCCGACCTGGCGGATGATGGTGTCCGTGCACTGGTCAAACACGTCGCGATCCTGCGTGATATGGCGGCCATACTTGCGCTTCAGCCGCTCGGCCGAAAGCTGGATGGGCGTCAGCGGGTTCTTGATCTCGTGGGCGATGCGGCGCGCCACGTCGGCCCAGGCCGAGGTGCGCTGCGCAGTGATGAGGGCGGTGATGTCGTCCAGCGTCACCACCCAGCCATGCTCGGCCTCCGGCGACTGCTCGGTGGTGACGCGCATGGCGAACACCCGTTCGCGCCCGTCGCGCTGCAGGGTGATGTTACCCTGGATGATGCGCTGGCCGGCGTGCTCCGCCTCGGTGATGAGCGAGGCGGTCTCCGGCACCACCTCGGCCAGCTGGCGGCCCAGGGCCTCCGCCTCGCTCAAGCCCAGCAGGCGCTCGGCCGAGCGGTTCAGGATGGTGACGCGCTCGTCCGCGTCGAGGCCGATCACCCCGGCCCCGACGCCCGCCAGCACCGCCTCGGTGAAGCGGCGGCGGCTGTCCATCTGGTCGCGGGCGCGCACGATATCGTTGCGCTGCCCCTTCAGCTCGGAGGTCATGTTGTTGAAGGTCTCGCCCAGGGTGGCAAGGTCGCCCTCGGACTTGTGTACCGGCACCTGGACATCGAGGTTGCCCGCCGCCACCCGGTCCGCCGCCCACATCAGGCGGCGGATGGGAGCCACCAGCCATTTGGAGAAGTTGATGGCCAGCCACAGCGCCGACAGCAGCACGATCAGGGTGATGAGCGCGTACATGAGCGCGAAGGCGAGCTGCACGTTGAAGCGCCGCTCCTCCAGCGCCCGATAGTCCATCAGCGTGTCGTGGGTGACCTTCAGGTAGCCGATCACCCGCGGGTCGATGGGCCGCGCCACATAGAGGAACAGGTCGTCGAACCCGCTGATGGGCACGACCGCGCCCACGAAATCGGCGTCGGACGGCAGATAGATGATGGGCTGTTCCGGCGTCGCCTCGTTGACGGCGATGTTGGTGGGCACCATGAATTCACGGTCGGTGTGGAGGCTCGCCCGCTGCACGGTGCTGAGGTCGCGGCGGATGATCTGCGCCCCCGGCACGTTCCGCAGCGCCGCCTGGGCGGTGAAGATCTGCAGGAACTTCTCCAGGTCGCTGTCATAGAGCGGTTTCAAGCGCGAGATGTCAGTCGACATGGCCAGCGCGTCGCCGCGAATGGAGAGCGCGTGCTCGCGCACATAGGTTTGCGCCACCGAGCCGGCCGAGGCGACGATGTTCTGGGTGCGGCTGGAGAAGTAGCGGTCCAGGCTGCGATCCAGGGTGAGGCTGGCGACGATGGCCACCACCACCGTGGGCGCCACGGCGATGACCGCGAACAGCCCGACGATGCGCACCAGCAGCCGCGCCGCCGCCCGCCCCCGCGCCCGCTCGCGGAAGATGCCCCACACCTCGCGGGCGATGATGGCCAGCAGGATGAGCCCGGCGACGCCGCACCCCGCCAGCACCCCCACGGCCACCTGGGGAGACGGCACGATGCGCGTCAGCCCCATCAGAATCAGGAATGCCGCCAGCGCCGACGCCAGCGCCAGGGCCACGACGGTGGGCGCGAACAGGCGCGCCATGAGCCTGCGGCGGGGCTTTGGAAGGCCCGGGGCGTCCTCGGCGGGCGCGTTCATCATGCGGCGGTCGTCTCCCCACTGCCGCACCGGCTTGAGTGGAGCGACTCAAGGCCTGGCGCGGGCTGCAGCCGGTGATGCAGTGGAACGACACTGGTGCAAAAATGTGACATTCGCCACAGGCGCGGGAAGTTGCACCCAGGCATGATGCGCAGGCGGGTAGCCGGCTCCCGCGCCGGCTTGGGGTCCGTCCTGCCCCTTCCGCCTCAGCGGCTGGTGCGGATGACCTGGATGTCGAGGTCGCGGATCTTCTTGCGCAGGGTGTTGCGATTCAGCCCGAGCAGCTCGGCGGCCTTGATCTGGTTGCCCCGCGTCACCGCCAGCGCCGCCGACAGCAGGGGATATTCCACGTCCTTCAGGATGCGGTGGTACAGGCCTGGCGGCGGCAGGTCCTCTCCGAAGCCGGCAAAATAAGTGTTCAGGTGGCGCTCCACCGAGGCCGCCAGGGTGGCGTCCACCGGCCCCTCCTCGCCGAGCGGGCTCGGCATCGGTTCCGACAGCTCGGCGTCGATGATGGCGGTGGTGATGACCTCCTGCGGGTAGAGCGCCGCGAGGCGCCGCACCAGATTTTCCAGCTCGCGCACATTGCCCGGCCAGCGGTAGCGCTTCAGCCGGTCCAGCGCCGCGCCGTCCACCTGCTTGGCCGGCAGGCCCTCCCGCTCCGCCTGCAGGAAGAAATGCCGCACCAGGTCCGGAACGTCCTCGGAGCGCTCGCGCAGGGGCGGCAGGCGCAGCGGCACCACATTCAGGCGGAAGAACAGGTCCTCGCGGAACAGCCCCTGCTGGATCAGGGTCCTCAAGTCCTTGTTGGTGGCGGCGATGATGCGCACGTCGGTCTTGATGGGGGTGCGCCCGCCCACGGTGGTGTATTCGCCCTGCTGCAGCACCCGCAGCAGCCGGGTCTGGGCCTCCATCGGCATGTCGCCGATCTCGTCCAGGAACAGCGTGCCTCCCTCGGCCTGCTCGAAGCGGCCGGGGTTGCGGGTGGTGGCGCCGGTGAACGAGCCTTTCTCGTGGCCGAACAGCTCCGATTCGATGAGGTCGCGCGGGATCGCCGCCATGTTGATGGCCACGAACGGCCCGGTGCGGCGCTTGCCGTAATCGTGCAGGGCGCGGGCCACCAGCTCCTTGCCGGTGCCGCTCTCGCCCACGATCATCACCGTCAGGTCGGTCTGCATCAGCCGGGCAAGCAGGCGGTAGATCTCCTGCATGGCCGGCGAGCGGCCCACCAGGGGAATATTGTCCTGCTCCTCGGGCAGCGCGACCCCGTGGTCGCCTTTCTTCGGCTCCGCCAGGGCGCGGCCGACGATGGAAATGAGCTCCTTCAGGTCGAACGGCTTCGGCAGATATTCATAGGCGCCGCGCTCGGAGGCGCGGATGGCGGTCATGAACGTGTTCTGGGCGCTCATGACGATGACCGGCAGGTCGGGGCGCGCCTTCTTGATGCGGGGCAGGAGGTCGAACGCGTTCTCGTCCGGCATCACCACGTCGGTGATGACGAGGTCGCCGTCGCCCTGGCTCACCCAGCGCCAGAGGGTCGCCGCATTGCCGCAGGAGCGCACTTCATACCCGGCCCGCGACAGGGCCTGGTTGAGCACCGTGCGGATCGCGGCGTCGTCGTCGGCGACCAGGATGCTTCCGGTAGGCATGGACACCTCAGTTGGCCTCTCGGGCGGGGCTCGTGCCGCGATACATCGGCAGGAGAACGCGGAACGTGGTGCGGCGGGGCTGGCTTTCGCATTCGACGATGCCGCCATGGTCGCCGATGATCTTGGCGACCAAAGCAAGTCCAAGGCCACTGCCGGTGGGCTTGGTGGTCACGAACGGGTCGAACAGGTGGGGCACGAGATCGTCGGGCACGCCCTTGCCGTTGTCGCGCACGCAGAATTCAAGCGGCAGGCTGACGCGGGAGGAGGCGCCCGGCACGGTCAGCCGCACGCCGGGGCGGAAGGCGGTGGTGAGCTGGATCTCGCCGTCGGGATCGCCGGCGATGGCCTCCGCTGCATTCTTCACCAGGTTGAGGAAAACCTGGATGAGCTGGTCGCGGTTGGCCAGCACCGGCGGCAGCGAGGGGTCGTACTCCTCCACGAAGCGGATGTTGCGGGCGAACCCGCTCATGGCCAGGGTGCGCACATGCTCCAGCACGGCGTGGATGTTGACCGGCTCGCGCTCCACCGGGCGCTCGTCGGAGAACACCTCCATGCGGTCCACCAGCTTCACGATGCGATCCGCCTCGTCGCAGATGAGGCGGGTCAACGCGCGATCCTCGTCGCCGGCGGACTGTTCCAGCAGCTGCGCCGCGCCGCGGATGCCGGACAGCGGATTCTTGATCTCGTGCGCCAGCATGGAGGCCAGCGCGCTGACCGAACGGGCGGCGCCGCGGTGGGTGAGCTGGCGGTCCATCTTGTCGGCGATGGTGCGCTCCTGCAGCATCACCACCACATGGTTCGGCTGCTCCGCCACCGGCGCCACGTGGATGTCGACGATGCGCTCGCCGCCGTTGCGCGGGGTCCCGAGGTCGACCCGATACTCATTCACCGGCGCGCCGCGCGCCCGCACCTGGTCGATGAGGCCCAGCAGCGGCGTGCCGAACGGCACGAACTCGGTGAACGGCCGGCGCCGCAGCAGCGGCGCGCTCACCTCGAAGAAGGCTTCCGCTGCGACATTGGCATCCACCACATGGCCGTTGCCGGCGATGGTGAAGAGCGGGTGCGGCACCGCGTCCAGGATCGCCCGCGTGAGGCACTGGTCGGGCTCCTGCTGCGACTTGCGTTTTGTATCCATCGTCCTGGCTTCGGCCGTCATGCCGCCGCCCTCCACATGAGTTCGTCATAGGCGGCCGCGAGGCCCGCGCGCACCTGCGCCGGGTCCTCGGCGGTGAGCAGCCGTGCCCGCCACCCGCGCGTGAAATCGCTTCCCTGGCCGCCCGCCGCGTCGAGCGCCCAGCCGATGTGCTTGCGCGCCTGGCGCACGCCGAGCGCGGTGCCGTAAAGGGCGAGCCACCCCTCGTAGAGCTCCAGCAGCACGTCGCGTTGCTCGGCGAGGGCGGGATCGGCGGGGGCCCGCCCGTCGGCCAGCGCCCGCGCCACCTGCCCGGGGAACCACGGGCGCCCCTGTGCGCCGCGGCCGATCATCACGCCATCGGCGCCGGAGGCCGCCAGCATCGCTGCCCCGTCCTCCGCCACCGCCAGGTCGCCATTGGCGATCACCGGAATCCCCACCTGCGCCTTCACCGCCCGGATCGCCATCCAATCGGCGCGGCCGGTGTAGAACTGGCAGCGGGTGCGGCCGTGTACCGTCACCAGGGCCAGGCCGGTCGCCTCCGCCATGCGGGCGAGGTCCACGGCGGTGGGGCTGGCGGCGTCCCAGCCGAGCCGGGTCTTCACCGTGACCGGCACCGTCACCGCGGCGCGCACCGCCTCCAGGATGCGCCGCGCCAGCGGCAGGTCCCTGAGCAGGGCGGCGCCGGCCGCGCCGGTGGTCACCCGCTTGGCCGGGCAGCCCATGTTGATGTCGATGAGGCCGGCGCCGGCGGCCTCCGCCATCCGCGCCGCCTCGCCCATCCAATAGGGGTCGTTGCCGGCGATCTGCACCGCGTGCAGCGCCACGCCCTCCCCCTCGGCGCGCAGCAGCATTTCCGGGTGACCCTCCAGCAGCGCGTTGCTCGCCACCATCTCGGAGATCGTCAGTCCGGCGCCGTAGCGCAGCGCCATGCGCCGCACCGGCGCATCGGTGATTCCCGCCATCGGGGCGAGCAGCACCGCGTTGGGAAGGACATAAGGTCCGATCCGGAGCGTCATGGGCGAAGGGGTGTCATTTTGATGCACAGAAATTGGGCCAGCTCGATGTTGCCTAGATGTTAGACATTTACGCCGACCGTGCAAGTGCAGTGTGCGCAGATGTGCGGCGCAGCATCAAATTAGGCATGGACGGCGTGTTCCCGGCCCGCCGCCGTCTCACCCCTTGCGCGGGGGCGCCAAGCGCGCTTGAACAGGCGGGACCCAAAGAGAGACCCCCATGACCAGCTCCAGGCGCTGCTTCGCCATCGTTGTCGCGGCGGGGCGCGGCACCCGCGCCGGCGGCGCGCTGCCCAAGCAATATCGCGTGATCGGCGGCCAATCCGTCCTGCGCCACACGCTGCAGCGGTTCGCCGCTCATCCAGACATCTGCGGCGTTCTCACGGTCATTCATAAGGATGATTCGGACCTCTTTGCGGATGCCGCGGCCGATTTGCCCAAGATACTGGCACCGGCCCTGGGAGAGGCGACGCGGCAAGGATCGGTTCGCGCCGGGCTGCTGGCGTTGGCCGCCCATTCTCCGGGCAGCGTCCTGGTGCACGATGCCGCCCGCCCCTTCGTCTCGCCCGCCCTCATCTCCCGCGCCGTCGCCGCCGCCGAGCGTTACGAAGCCGCCATCCCGGTGCTGGCGGTCACCGATACCATCAAGACCGTGGACGACGCCGGCGCCGTGGCCTCGACCCTGGACCGGACCGCCCTGCGCACCGTGCAGACGCCGCAGGCGTTCGATTTCGATGCCCTGGCGCTCGCCCATGACGCTGCCGCCGCCGCCGGCCTGGTCCACCTCACCGACGATGCGGCGGTGATGGAGTGGGCCGGCCATTCGGTTGCCACCTTCGAGGGGGAGGTTTCCAATTTGAAGCTCACGTCCGCAGAGGATCTCGCCCGGGCCACCGGCGCGGCCACCCTGGCCGAGCTCGGCGACGTGCGCACCGGCAGCGGCTTCGACGTGCACGCCTTCGCTCCCGGTGACCATGTGATGCTGGGCGGCGTCGCCATTCCCCACGCCTTCGCCCTGGCCGGCCATTCGGATGCCGACGTGGGACTGCACGCCCTCACCGATGCGGTGCTCGGCGCCCTGGGCGAGGGCGACATCGGCGCCCATTTCCCCCCCTCCGACCCGCAGTGGAAGGGCGCCTCCTCCGACCGCTTCCTCGCCCACGCCGCCCAGCGCGTGGCGGCCCGGGGCGGGCGCATCGCCCATCTCGACCTGACCCTCATCTGCGAGGCGCCCAAGGTGGGGCCGCACCGCGAGGCCATCCGCGCCGCCGTGGCGCGCATCGCCGGCGTGCCGCTGGGGCGGGTGAGCGTCAAGGCCACCACCACGGAAAAGCTCGGCTTCACCGGCCGGCGCGAAGGCATCGCCGCCCTCGCCACCGCCACTGTTCGCCTCCCCTTCCCCGAGGACGACGCATGACCGACGCTGCCACCTACGCCGCCGCCGAGGCCGTGCTGTCTGCCTTCCGCGCCCGGGGGTGGACCCTGGCCACCGCCGAATCGTGCACCGGCGGTCTCGTCGCCGGGGCGCTCACCGCCGTGCCGGGCTCCTCCGACGTGGTGGACCGGGGGTTCGTGACCTATTCCAACGCTGCCAAGACCGCCATGCTCGGCGTGCCCGAGGCGACGCTGGCCGCGCACGGCGCGGTGAGCGCGCAAACCGCCCGCGCCATGGCGGAAGGCGCGCGTGCAGCCGCCGGCGTCAGCGCGGCGGTGTCCGTCACCGGGGTGGCCGGTCCCGGCGGCGGCTCGCCCGGGAAGCCGGTGGGGCTGGTGCATTTCGCCTGTGCCCGGCCGGACGGCACCACGCGCGCCTGCGAAATGGCGTTCGGCGACCTCGGCCGCGCCGAGATTCGCCGCCGCTCGGTGCTGGTGGCGCTGGCGCTGCTGGCGGACGCGGCGGCCTGACCCCGGCCCGGGGCGCGGGCAGGCCTTGACAGGCCGCCCCTGCCCGGTTTTCTCCCGTGCACAATTCACAAAAATCGGGAGGGCAAATCATGACCCAGATCATTACCCGCGGCTATAAGGCCCTGCTCGCTGAGGCGAACGCCCGCGTGCCGGCACTGGCGCCGCTGGAAGCGGCACAGCGCCTCGGCTCCGGGGAAGCGGTGCTGGTGGATGTGCGCGACGTACGCGAGCTGGAGCGCGAGGGGCGTATTCCCGGCGCTTTTCACTGCCCGCGCGGCATGCTGGAATTCTGGATCGACCCGGAAAGCCCCTATTTCAAGCCGGTGTTCGGCGAGGATCGGGCCTTCATCTTCCTGTGCGCCGCCGGCTGGCGCTCGGTGCTGAGCGCCGCCACCGCCCTCGACATGGGCCTGAAGCCGGTGTTGCACGTCGAAGGCGGCTTCAAGGCGTGGAAGGAGAGCGGCGCGCCGGTGTCCCCGTGACCGGGCGATGCTTCAGCGCGTGTCGTGGAAATAGCCGATGTAGTCGAGCAGGCGGCTGACGGTGAGCAGGCCCGGCTGCACTTTGAACACCGCCATGCGGCCGTGATACTCCACCGGCTTCGCCAGTTCCTCCACCACGTGATAATGCTCGCGCGGCGTATAGTCGTCGAACAGGATGGTCACCGGCGCCTGGGTCAGCGCCACCGTGGCGAGGAAGCAGGCGACGCGGAAGCGGCCGTCGATCAGCACCAGTTCCGGCTGGCGGAACTCCGGGCGCTTCCACACCCCGACCGAATAGGCGCTCCACTCGCGGGCTTTGCTGGGGTCCTTCGGGTAGCCCCAGCGCTTGGTGGGGCCGACGTCGGCATGGTGATACACGATGGTCGAGCCAGTGCCCTGGCCCTCGATGTAGCCGCGCACACCGTCGAGCCAGGCGCCGTCGCTCTCCACCGCGAACAGGGTCTTGCCCGGCAATTCCGAACACAGCACCGTGGAACCACCCGTCCCATATTCCAGAATGACTGTGGCGGCGCCGTAAGCCTCCCGCACATGCCGACTTTCATCGGGCGGAAAAGTCAGTTCCGGGCGGTCCATGTGGTCTCCCCTGATCGCTGCGACGGCTGCTCCGCGCCGCGGGCACTTAACAGCGAACCGGCGCAGGTGCAAAGGGATCAGACGGTGCCGTAAACGGCGTTCGCCCGCGCCTCGAAGGCGTCCGCGAAGCGGCGGAAGGCGGCGTCGAACATGGCGCCCATGAGCAGGCCCAGGGTTCGGGAGCGGAATTCGTAGGAGATGAAGAACTTCACCTCGCACGCCCCCTCCCCGCGCGGCAGGAATTCCCAGCGGTTGTCCAGCCGGCTGAAGGGGCCGTCCAGGTATTCCACATGGATGGCAAGCCGCGGCCGGTCCAGCATCACCCGCGAGGTGAAGGTCTCGCGAATCATCTTGTAGGCGACCGTCATGTCGGCCACCAGAATCTCCACCCCCTCGTCCGAGCGCACGCGCCGCTTCACCCGCAGCGCCGCGCACAGGGGCACGAACTCCGGATAGCGCTCCACGTCGGCGACCAGATCAAACATCTCGACGGCGCCGTGCGTCACGCGCCGCGCGTTGGAGAAGGAGGGCACGGTGTGTCAGGCCCGCCCGAGCTTGGCGGCGCGGGCGGCGCGCAGCTTCGCGAAATCCTCGCCCGCATGGTGCGAGGAGCGGGTGAGCGGGCTCGATGAGACCATCAGGAAGCCCTTGGCGAAGGCCACCGTCTCATAGGCCTTGAACTCGTCCGGGGTGACGAACGCTTCCACCTTGTGGTGCTGGCGGGTGGGCTGGAGATACTGGCCAATGGTGATGAAGTCCACGTCCGCCGAGCGCAGGTCGTCCATGAGCTGGAGCACCTCGTTGCGCTGCTCGCCCAGGCCCACCATGATGCCGGACTTGGTGAACAGGGAGGGGTCGATCTCCTTCACCTTCTGCAGCAGGCGCAGGGAGTGGAAATAGCGCGCCCCGGGCCGCACCGTGAGATATTTCGCCGGCACCGTCTCCAGGTTGTGGTTGAACACGTCGGGCCGGGCCGCCACCACCACCTCCAGCGCCCCATCCTTGCGCAGGAAGTCGGGGGTGAGGATCTCGATGGTGGTGTGCGGGCTGCTGGCGCGGATGGCGGCGATGGTCCGGGCGAAATGCTGCGCCCCGCCGTCGGCGAGGTCGTCCCGGTCGACCGAGGTGATGACCACATGGGAAAGGCCGAGCTGGGCCACCGCGTCCGCCACCTTCTGCGGCTCGTCCGGGTCCAGCGGGCCGGGCATGCCGGTGCGGACGTTGCAGAAGGCACAGGCGCGGGTGCAGGTGTCGCCCATGATCATCATGGTGGCGTGCTTCTTTTCCCAGCACTCGCCGATGTTGGGGCAGCCCGCCTCCTCGCACACCGTATGCAGGCCGTTGGCGCGCACGATGCCGGCGGTCTGCGACCAGCCCGCCGAGCCCGGCGCCTTCACGCGAATCCAGTCCGGCTTGCGCTGCACCTCGGTCAACGGCTTGTGCGCCTTTTCCGGGTGGCGGGGACGGTTCAGCGTGTTGATGACATTGACCATGGCCTTGCCCAACCTCGTGCGGCCCCGCGACGGCGGACAGCCGGAAACGTCGCCCCCGCTGCCGGTGGCGCCAGACTCCTGGGTGCCCGCCCTGCGGCCGACGACACCGTCATGCAAACCCTTCCCCCATATAGGGCAGCGCCGGCGCCGGCGCCACCCGCGGCGGGGGTGGGGACTCTCGATCCGCCCCGCCCTCAGCGGGATCGGATCTTGCGCCACAGCCACAGGAGGATGATGGCGCCGACGATGGCGGCCACCAGGGTGCGGAAGAAGCCGAACACCGGGATTTCCAGCAGCGCCGCCAGCCAGCCGCCGAAGAACGAGCCCAGGATGCCCACCAGCAGGTTGGTGAGCAGGCCGTGGTTGCTCTCGGTCACCCGCTCGGCCACCCAGCCGGCGATGACGCCGATGAGCAGCATGGAGAAGAAGCCGACGCCCGGCTGGTTCAGGATCGCATAGGTCTCGCCGGTCATGCTCGCCCCCGCCTGGTTCCCGCCCCGCGAGGGGCCACATCCCCTTGTAGCGCAAATCTCCGCCGCGCGCAGCCGCGCCTCAGCTTGGCGGGGCCGGGAGGCTCCCCTCCCCGCCCCGTCCCCCGCCCGCTCCGCGCGGACGGCGCGTCAGATGTGGATCGCCCGGCCGTAGGCGGCCAGCACGCTCTCGTGCATGGTCTCCGACAGGGTGGGATGCGGGAACACCGTGTGCATCAGGTCTTCCTCGGTGGTCTCCAGGTTCATGGCCACCACGAAGCCCTGGATCAGCTCGGTCACCTCGGCGCCGATCAGATGGGCGCCCAGCAGTTCACCCGTCTTGGCGTCGAAAATCGTCTTCACCAGCCCATCCGGCTCGCCCAGGGCAATGGCCTTGCCGTTGCCGATGAAGGGGAAGCGCCCCACCTTGATCTGGCGCCCGGCCTCCTTGGCCTTCTTCTCAGTGAGGCCGACGGAGGCGATCTGCGGCGTGCAATAGGTGCAACCGGGGATCTTGCCCTTGTCCATGGGGTGGGTATGCAGGCCCTTGATGGTCTCGACGCAGATGACGCCCTCGTGCTCCGCCTTGTGCGCCAGCATGGGCGGGCCGGCGATGTCGCCGATGGCGTAGACGCCCGGCACGTTGGTGCGCCCAAAGCCGTCGATGGCGATGATGCCGCGCTCATGCTTCACGCCGATGGCCTCCAGGCCCAGGCCCTCCACATTGCCCACCACGCCGACGGCGGAAATCATCCGCTCCACGGTGATGTCCTGGGTCTTGCCCTTGTCGTCCACCACATGGACCGTGAGGCTGTCGGCATGCTTGGTGACGCCGGAGACCTTGGCGCCGGAAAGAATCTTCATGCCCTGCTTTTCGAACCGCTTGCGGGCGAGCGCGGCAATCTCCTCGTCCTCCACCGGCAGAATCTGCGGCAGCACCTCCACCACCGTCACCTCCACGCCGAGCGTGCGATAGAAAGAGGCGAATTCGATGCCGATGGCGCCCGACCCCATCACCAGCAGGCTTTTCGGAGCCTTCTCCGGCACCATGGCGTCGAAATAGGTCCAGATCAGCTTCTTGTCGGGCTCGATGCCCGGTAGCGCGCGGGGGCGGGCGCCGGTGGCGATGATGACGTGCCTGGCCTCGTAATCGCCGCCGCCCTTGGCCCCCTTGGGCGGATTGGCGGCGGCTTCAACCTTCAGCTTGCCCGGGGCGGCGAAGGTGGCCTTGCCCCAGATCACGTCCACCTTGTTCTTCGCCAACAGGAAGCCGACGCCGGTGGCGAGCTGGGCCGAGACGCCGCGCGAGCGCTTCACCACGGCGGCGATGTCGAAGCCGATCTTCTCCGCCGACAGGCCGTAATCCTTGGCGTGCTCCATGTAATGATAGATCTCGGCCGAGCGCAGCAGAGCCTTGGTGGGAATGCAGCCCCAGTTGAGACAGATGCCGCCCAGGTGGCTCTTTTCCACGACGGCGGTCTTGAAGCCCAGCTGGGCGGCGCGGATAGCGGCCACATAGCCGCCCGGCCCGCCGCCGATGACGATGATGTCGTAGGTCTCAGCCATAAGGAGCCCTCCTCGGGATACCGTCTCGCCGGGCGCGTTTTCGGCGAGCTGTGGAGTTCAGGATAAAGGTGGCGCGAGCTGCCCGGCGGCGCGGGCCTCGGCCAGCGCCGCGACCGCGCGCTCGAACAGGATCAGGTCGCGAAACGGGTCAGCCAGGGGGGCCTCGGCCTGGAGCACCGGCAGCCGGCTTGCGGCCAGCGCCTCCGCCAGCATCAGGTTGTCGAAATGGCCGAAGTCCTCCACATGGAGCCCGTCGGCGAGAAAGGTGGGGGCGTGGTCCTCTCCCGTCGCCGGCCCGATGGCGGCACGGGCACGGTGCTTCAGCTCGCCGGGGGCGTTGCTATAGGCGGCCACCGGCTTGCCCAAAGCGAAGGCGAACCCCACCTCGAACGCGGTGCCCGGATCGGCGCTGACACCCCGGAACGGTGTGAGATTGGCGACCACGGCATCGGCTGCCCGCATCAGCGACAGGTTGTTGGCGAAGATGGTTCGCGCCAGGCTGCCGCCTTCATCCACCAGCAGGGGCTCGCCATCGATGGGAAACAGCCCGGTGAAACCGAAGCGGGCGCACAGCTCCAGCTTGCGCCGGCCGATCTCGCGCGCATCGTCGAGGAACACTTCAGGGCCGGCGAGATAGAGCTTCATGGCGCTTGCCCGTTCTCCGGTACCGGCGCGGCGGGTCGCCGGCCCTGGACGGCCGCCGCGCCCGGCACCCGGGACGCGGCGGCGATAGGACAGGACAGCGGGCCGGGGCCCGCTGCAGGTCAGGTGGAGACCGTCACCGGGTCAGAAGCGCGTAAAGCTCATCCTTGAGCTTCATCCGCTCGCGGCGCAGGGACTCGATCTCCGCGTCGCCGGTGGGCTCCACATTGGTTTCGGCCCGGTGCACCTGGCCGTTCACCTCGTGGTAGGCGGTGTAAAGCTTGGCGAAATGTGCGTCGCTCGCCTTCAGGGCCTGGATCTTCTCGGCGTGTTCAGGAAAATCGGCGGCGAGTTCGTGGGGCGTGTTGCTCATTTTTCAGTTCACCTGTCTTGGGCCGCGCCGCGCCCGCTCAGGGCGGCGCCGCCAGTCCTCTCGCACGCCCATGGGGCGCAAGGCGCTCGCGGTGCGAGCCGGGCTTGCCTTACACCAGCCGGACAGGGCCGGACAGCCGGGCCGGGTCGCCGCGACCCGGCCCGGGCGTCGTCACACCAGCATGCTCATGGGCTTCTCGATGAAGCCCTTGAAGGCGGCGAGAAGCTCGGCGCCAAGGGCGCCGTCCATCACGCGGTGGTCGCAGGTCATGGTCACCGTCATCTGGGTGACGATCTTCACCTCGCCGCCCCGCGGCACCACCCGCTGTTCCGACGCACCGATAGCGAAAATGGAAGACTGCGGCGCGTTGATGATGGCCGTAAAGTTGCGGATCCCCATCATGCCGAGGTTCGACACCGACGACGAACCACCGGAATACTCCTCCGGCTTCAGCTTCTTGGTGCGGGCGCGGGCGGCCAGGTCGCGCATCTCGTTGGAGATGGCGGACAGGGTCTTCTGCTCGGCCTTCTTCACCACCGGGGCATAGAGGCCGCCGTCGATGGCCACCGCCACGCCGACGTCGGAATGCTTCATGCGCAGGATGCGGTCTTCCGCCCACACCGCATTGCAGGCCGGGACCTTCTGCAGGGCCAGCGCCAGCGCCTTGATGATGAAGTCGTTGACCGAGACCCGGTAGACCGGCTTGCCGTCCTTGTCCTTGGCGGCATTGGCGTTCACCTGCTCGCGCAGGGCATTCAAATCGTCCAGGTCGCAATCCACGGTGAGGAAGAAGGTGGGCGTGACCTGCTCGCTCTCCACCAGCCGGCGGGCGATGGTCTTGCGCATGCCGTCCAGCGACACTTCCTCGTAGCTGCCGGCCTCGTAGAAGGCCTTCACCTGATCCACGCCCGGCGCGCTGGCAAGCGCCGCCTTCGGCGCCGGCGCGGCGAGGGCAGCGGGGGCCGCAGCCGGAGCGGCGGAAGGCTTGGCCCCGGGCTGGGCCCCCGCCACATCGCGGGCGATGACGCGGCCATGGGGACCGCTGCCGGCGATGGCGGCGATCTCCACGCCCTTCTCCTTGGCGAGCCTCCGGGCCAGCGGCGAGGCGAACACCCGGCCGGCCGGAGCGGCAGCAGGAGCGGCAGCAACCGGCGCTGCCTGGGGCGCGGCCGGTGCGGCAGCCGGTGCCGCGGCGACGGGCGCGCTGGCGGCAACGGGGGCCGGAGCCGCAGCCCCGCCCTGCCCGGCGGACGCCGCAACCGCCTTGGCGTCCTCGCCGTCGCCGGCCAGCACGGCAATGAGCTGGTTCACCGGCACGTCCTGGGTGCCTTCCGGCACCAGGATCTTGGCCAGCACGCCTTCGTCCACGGCCTCCACCTCCATGGTGGCCTTGTCGGTCTCGATCTCGGCGAGCACGTCGCCGGACTTCACCGTGTCGCCTTCTTTCTTGACCCACTTGGCGAGGTTGCCCTTCTCCATGGTGGGAGAGAGGGCTGGCATCAGGATCTCGATGGGCATCGCAAGTCCCCCTCAGCGATAGGTCACGGCATGGACGGCCTCGATCACCTCGGCGACCGACGGCAGGGCCAGCTTTTCCAGGTTGGCGGCGTAGGGCATGGGCACATCCTTGCCGGTCACGCGCAGCACCGGGGCGTCGAGATAGTCGAACGCCTTGTCCATCAGCTGGGCGATGATCTCGGCGCCGATGCCGGACTGCGGCCAGCCCTCCTCCACGGTGACGCAGCGCCCGGTCTTCTTCACCGAGGCGACGATGGTGGCGACATCCATGGGGCGGATGGTGCGCAGGTCGATCACCTCCGCCTCGATGCCCTGCTTGGCCAGCTCGTCGGCCGCCTTCAGGGCATAGGTCATGCCGATGGAGAACGACACCAGCGTCACGTCCTTGCCGGCCCGTGCGATGCGCGCCTTGCCGATGGGCAGCACGAAGTCGTCGAGCTTCGGCACCTCGAAGGAGTGACCGTAGAGAATCTCGTTCTCCAGGAAGATCACCGGGTTGGGATCGCGGATCGCGGCCTTCAGCAGGCCCTTGGCGTCGGCCGCGGAATAGGGGGCAACCACCTTGAGGCCGGGCACGTTGGAATACCAGGCGGCGTAATCCTGGCTGTGCTGGGCGCCGACACGGGCCGCCGCGCCGTTCGGTCCGCGGAAGACGATGGAGCTGAGCACCTGCCCGCCCGACATGTAGAGCGTCTTCGCCGCCGAGTTGATGATGTGGTCGATGCCCTGCATGGCGAAGTTGAAGGTCATGAACTCCACGATGGGCTTCAGCCCCGCGAACGCCGCGCCTACAGCGAGACCGGCGAAGCCATGCTCGGTGATCGGAGTGTCCACCACCCGCTTGGCGCCGAATTCCTGGAGCAGGCCTTGCGTGATCTTGTAGGCGCCCTGGTACTCGGCGACTTCCTCGCCCATCACGAACACTGCGCCGTCCCGGCGCATTTCTTCGGCCATGGCATCGCGCAGGGCCTCGCGGACGGTCTGGGTGACATATTCGGTGCCGGCCGGCACTTCCGGATCGCTTGGCGCAACGGCAGGCTCGGCCGCCACCACGGCGGGGGCGGCCACCGCGGCGGCCACGGGGGTCGGCGCCAGGGACGGAGCGGCGGCGGGCGCTGCGGCCGCGCTCACATCCTCGCCCTCGGCGACGATGATGGCGATGGGGGTGTTCACGGCCACGTCCTGGGTGCCTTCCGGCACCAGGATCTTGCCGAGGATGCCCTCGTCCACGGCCTCCACCTCCATGGTGGCCTTGTCGGTCTCGATCTCGGCGAGCACGTCGCCGGACTTCACCGTGTCGCCTTCCTTCTTGACCCATTTGGCGAGGTTGCCCTTCTCCATGGTGGGAGACAGGGCCGGCATGAGGACATCGATGGCCATGGCAGTCAGCTCTTGCTCGGCGGCGCTCCGGGCACGGGGGCAGCTTTCCCGGCGGACGCACGCGAATGGTTCAGATTGGTGGATGCGGAAATCGCCGCGACGGCCAGCGTCAGCGCGACGAAGAAGGCGACGGTGGCCTTGCCGGTGCGCGCCGCCAGCGGCCCGTCGTCATCCGCGCGGCGGCGGAGGGCGAACGGCCAGAACAGAAGCAGGAGACGGGCGCCGATGCCGTTGCCCCGCCCCTCCCACCGCCGCGCGGCGAACACCTGAAGGCCGATGGCCACCGCCACGCCCCAGCTCGCCAGCGCCGCCGCGATGGCGAGAAGCGCGAGGAGCTGGAAGGCGGCGGCCACGGCGGGCGCTCAGCGCAGGATGTCGGTGTAGAGCTCGGACGGGTCCGGCTCCGGGTTGTGAGTTGCGAAATCGGCGGAGGCGGCGACGATGTCGCGGACCTCGGCATCGACCTTCTTCAGCTCGTCCTCGGTGGCGCCATGGTCGGCCAGCAGGCGCGCCCGCACCTGCTCGATCGGGTCGTGCTCGGTCCGCATCTTCTGCACCTCCTCCTTCGACCGGTACTTGGCCGGGTCGGACATGGAGTGGCCGCGATAGCGGTAGGTCTGCATTTCCAGGATGTAGGGGCCGTTGCCCTCACGGGCGAAGGCCAGGGCCCGGTCGGCGGCGTCGCGCACCGCGCGCACGTCCATGCCGTCCACCTGCTCGCCGGGAATGTTGAACGAGGTGCCGCGCTTGGAGAAGTCCTGCTGGGCCGAGGCGCGGGACACCGAGGTGCCCATGGCGTACTTGTTGTTCTCGATCACATACACGACCGGCAGCTTCCACAGCTCCGCCATGTTGAAGCTCTCGTAGACCTGCCCCTGGTTGGCCGCGCCGTCGCCGAAATAGGTGACGGAAACGTTGCCGTTTTCCTTGTAGCGGTCGGCGAAGGCGAGGCCGGTGCCGAGCGAGACCTGGGCGCCGACGATGCCGTGGCCGCCGAAGAACTGCTTCTCGATGCTGAACATGTGCATCGAGCCGCCCTTGCCCTTGGAATAGCCGCCGCGACGGCCGGTAAGCTCGGCCATCACGCCGTCCGGGTCCATGCCGGCGGCCAGCATGTGGCCGTGGTCACGGTAGCCGGTGATGACCTGATCGCCCTCCTTCATGGCCATCTGCATGCCCACCACAACGGCCTCCTGGCCGATGTAGAGGTGACAGAAGCCGCCGATGAGACCCATGCCATACATCTGGCCCGCCTTCTCCTCGAAGCGGCGGATCAGGAGCATCTCGCGGTAGGCGAAGAGTTCATCGTCCTTCGTGAAGGTTGCGGAACCGGCCGCGGATGTGGCGGCACGAGCGGCGGTTTTCCTGGGAGCCATCGGCGACCTCTGGATGCGCTGAAGTTCGCGGACTCATCTAGCGCACCTTCCAGCACCCGCAAAGCGCCATTTGCGCATGTTGCAGCGCAACACATTGTAAAGTCTTGATTTTGAATGATTGAACTAAATTCAGGTTCATGTGTATGTTGAACTGAAATTGAGTTCATTTGCTGCGAAGCAGCACCAAATCCTTCGGATGGATGAAGTTGAGCTGGCGCCGCCCCTCCTCGTCCAGCATGTCCGGATCGAGCCGGGTGGCGGCCAGGAGTGAGACCTTGTTCTCAAGCGCGACCCGCTGAGCCTTCAAGGTCGCCAGCTCCTCCTGGAGGTGGGCGGCCTCCTGCTCGTAGTTGCGCTGGGCCACGATGCCATGGTCGCCGGTGTAGGCGTTGTAGGCAAAGTAGGCGATGAGCGCGGCCGCGCCCACATGCAGGGCAAGGGTCGCGAGCGCGGATTGGAGGCGGGAGCGGCTTTGCATGGCCGCAGTCTCGGCGGTCCCGGTTTCCACCGGCTTAATGGCGCCCATTGCCAGCACCGACGCAGCGCCCGGCCACCGCCGGCCCTGCCCCGGCTGCACCGCAGCGGAGCGCACACCCCGTCACTTTGCGCAGATGCACATAAGGCTTGCACAATAAGGCCTGGAAATCATCACTTTTGCACGGCACAACCGCTGTCGAACGAATGTGAGGGGAGACTCATCATGTCGAAGCCCGTTGTCGCCATCGTCTATCATTCCGGCTACGGCCACACGAAGGTTCAGGCCGAAGCGGTGCTCGCCGGCATCAAGGAAGTGGAGGCCGTCGACGGCGTCCTCATTTCCGTGGACGAGGTGGACACCAAGTGGGAGGTGCTGGACGGCGCCGCCGCCATCATCTTCGGTTCGCCCATCTACATGGGCAACGTGTCGGCCGGGTTCCAGGCGTTTGCGGAGAAGAGCTCCAAGCGCTGGATGTCCCTGGCCTGGAAGGACAAGCTCGCCGCCGGCTTCGTCAACTCCGGCAGCCAGAGCGGCGACAAGGTGCAGGGCCTGAATGCCCTCATCGCGCTGTCGCAGCAGCATGGCATGGTGTGGGTGGGCCTGGGCCTGCACCCCGGCAACAATTCCTCCACCGCCTCCATCAACGACCTGAACCGCCTGGGCGGCTTCGGCGGCGCCTTCGCCCAGTCGAACGTGGACCAGGGCCCCGACGTGGTGCCCCCGGAGGCCGACCGCAAGACCGCCGCCCACCTGGGCAAGCGGGTGGCGGAAGCCGCCGTGCGCTGGACCCGGGGCGCCTGAGCCGGCGCTGACCGCCGCAGCGCCCCGACAAAAAAGCCCGGGCCTCAGGCCCGGGCTTTTTCATGCGCATGGCAAGGCGCCGGACCGGGCGAAGCGGCGCCCGGGCTCAGGAGAATTTGTTGCTGCGCGGAAACCCCTTGGGCGGCAGGCGCCCGGCGGTGGCCCGCTCCGACTGCCAGTCCAGCAGCTCGGTCACGGTCCAGGTTCGGCCCGAGGAATCCTCCCAGGTGAGGCCGCCGGCAATGGGGAAGACCTTCACGTCCGACAGCCCGCCCTCGCGATAGCGCTGCAGCCGCACGCCCCGGCCCCGGGTCATTTCCGGGATCTGGTTGAGCGGAAACAGCAGCAGCTTGCGATTATCGCCGATCACCGCCACCCAGTCGCCCTCCACCACGCGCACCGCCAGCGCCGCGTCGGGCGGGTCGGCAGACAACACCTGCTTGCCCTTGCGGGTGGTGGCCAAGCACTCTTCCTCACTGACCACGAAGCCCCGCCCCTCCTTGGAGGCCACCAGCAGCTTGCGGCCGGGCTGATGGGCGAAGACGGTGACGATCTCCGCCTCCTGCTCCAGGTCGATCATGAGGCGGACCGGCTCGCCATGGCCCCGTCCGCCCGGCAGCTTGGAGGCATCCAGGGTATAGAACCGCCCGTTGGACGCGAACACCATCAGCTTCGAGGTGGTTTCCGCAAAGAAGGCGTGGCCCAGCGCATCGTCGGTCTTGAACTGGAGGTTGGACAGGTCCTGCTGATGCCCCTTCAGCGCCCGGATCCACCCCTTCTGCGAGACCACCACGGTGATCGGCTCGCGCTCCACCAGGGCTTGGGCGAACGCCTCCTCGCCCAGCTCGGGGGCGGCGGCGAAGGTGGTGCGGCGCTTGCCCAGGGCGGTGTCGGGCCCATAGGTCTTGCGGGTCTCGCGGATTTGCTTGGCGATCGCCTTCCACTGCGCATCCTCGGAGCCGACCAGCGTATTCAACGCCTCCTGCTCCTTGGAGAGGGCGTCATGCTCCTTGCGGATCTCCATCTCCTCCAGTCGGCGCAGCGAGCGCAGGCGCATGTTGAGGATGGCCTCGGTCTGCACATCGGTCAGCGAAAAGGTGCGCATGAGCTCCTGCTTGGGCTCGTCCTCCTCGCGGATGATGCGGATCACCTCATCCAGGTTGAGATAGGCGATCAGATAACCGCCCAGCACCTCCAGGCGGTGGGCGATCTCACCCAGCCGGTAGCGCGAGCGGCGCAACAGCACGTCGCGGCGGTGGTCCAGCCATTCGCGCAGCGCCTCCGCCAGGGAGAGCACCTTGGGGATCTGGCCGCGCACCAGCACATTCATGTTCAGCGACACGCGGGCTTCCAGCTCGGTGAGCTTGAACAGGCTCTCCATCAGCACTTCGGCATCCACCGTGCGGGCACGCGGCTCCAGCACCAGGCGGATATCCTCGGCGCTCTCGTCGCGCACGTCGGCGAGCAGCGGCAATTTCTTTTCGGTCAGCAGCTCGGCGATCTTTTCCACCAGGCGCGATTTGGCCACGCCGTAGGGAATCTCCGTCACCACCACCAGATAGCTGCCGCGGCCGGTATCCTCCTTGTGCCAGCGCGCGCGCACCCGGAATGCGCCGCGCCCGGTGGCATAGGCTTCCGCAACGCCCACCGGATCGTCCACCAGCACGCCGCCGGTGGGAAAGTCCGGCCCCGGCACGAACTGGAGCAGATCCACGGCCAAGGCGTTGGGATGCTGCACCAGGTGCAGGGCCGCCGCCAGCAGCTCGGCGGCATTGTGCGGCGGGATCGAGGTGGCCATGCCCACGGCGATGCCCTGGGAGCCATTGGCGAGCAGGTTCGGGAACGCCGCCGGCAGCACCACCGGCTCGTCCTCCGAGCCGTCATAGGTGGGGCGGAAGTCCACCGCATCCTCGTCGATGCCGTCCAGCAGCAGCCGCGCGGTTTCCGTCAGGCGGGCTTCGGTGTATCGCATGGCGGCGGCATTATCGCCATCCACATTGCCGAAATTGCCCTGCCCGTCCACCAGCGGATAGCGCTGGGCGAAATCCTGGGCCAGCCGCACCAGGGCGTCATAGACCGACTGGTCGCCGTGGGGGTGGAACTTGCCGATGACGTCGCCCACCACGCGGGCAGACTTCTTGAACGCCTGCCCCGGGTCGAGCCTGAGCTGGCGCATGGCGTGCAGGATGCGCCGATGCACCGGTTTCAGGCCGTCGCGCGCATCCGGCAGCGCACGATGCATGATGGTGGACAGCGCATAGGCAAGGTAGCGCTCTTCCAGCGCCGCCTTGAGCGCGACGGTCTCGATGTTCCCGTCCGGGCCGGCGGGAGGCGGAAGTGTACGGGTGGCCATGCCCAGGCAGTACCGCGCGCGCTCAAAGGCGACAAGGCGCTTGTGCACCGCCCCCGCCGCCGCGCCCGCCGTCGTCTCGGGCACAGTGCGGCCCGAAAGCTAAACAACGGTTCATATCCGCGGTAGCCGTGCACCGATTCTCGCTGTATCTGCCGGCCTTTAGCGCTACCGATCGACAAACTGCCGCCGCCCTCCCGGCCTAGTCTCCTGCCGTGACGCCCCCATTGGCAGCGGGCGCGTTTCACGGCACAGGAGCGGATGATGAGGACAATCCTTTGGGCAGCGGGGGGCGTCGTCGCACTCGGCCTTCTGGCGGCGCAGGCGCAGGCCGCCTCGGCCGCCACGCTCGCAGGCGCCGCCTCGGCCGTCGCCGGGCCCGCCGACCTCCAGGTGAAGCCCGAGTCTGTCTATTGGGTGCGCCGCTGCTGGCAGGAGCGGCGCTGGTGGGGCGGCCGCTGGCATGTGGTGCCGCGCTGCCGCAGCGCCTGGGTCGAACCGGGGCCGCGCTATTGGGGCCCGCCGCGTCCCTATTGGTGGTAATCAGCCCGCCGCCGCCCCGCGCCGCCAGGCGGCGATGAAATGCCCGCGCGCCTCGGAAAAGCCCAGGCCGCGCGGCTCCAGCGCCCGCCGCAGCAGGAAGAAGGCGGTGAGCCGCAGCGCATGGTCCACATCGCCGGGGGAGGGGCGCCCGCCCTCCCCCACCAGGAACGGCGGCAGCGGCAGCAGACGCGTGGCATAGGGCGCGCCAGCCTCGCGCGAGACCGCCCGTCCGCTGCGCGGCGACACATAGATGAGCTCGTCGCGCCGGCCGGTGGCGGCGCAGGCTTCCAGCTCCAGGCCGAAGCCCAGCTCGGCCAGCAACGCCAGCTCGAACCGGGCCAGCAGCAGGCCGGCCGATCCGGGGTCCTCGAACGCATCCAGGATGGCGCCGAGGGTGGCATAGAGCCCCTCATGGGGATCGCGCTCGGGCAGCAGGCGCAGCATCTGCGCCATGTGGGTGATGCCGTAGGCGCCGTGCGGCACGCGCATGAGTGCCTCGGTGCGCACCACCACCGGCTCCAGGGCGAAATTGCCCATGTGCTCCTCAAGCCGGGCGCGCCAGGTGGCGCTCACCGTATTGCCCGGCTGGATGACCGGCGCCTGCTTGCGCGAGGCGCCGCCCCGCACCATGCCCATGTGGCGCCCGCGCCGGGCGGTGAGCAGCTCGACGATGGCGTTGGCCTCGCCATGACGGCGTACGCCCAGCACGATGCCTTCGTCGCTCCACTCCACCGCTTTGCCCTCAAGCCGGCGCCGGGCCTATTCGCCGCGGGGGAATTCGAGCCCCATTTCGCGATAGCGCTCGGGATCGTTGGCCCAATTTTCGCGCACCTTCACGAACAGGAACAGATGCACCGGCACTTCCAGGATCTCGGACAGTTCCGCCCGCGATTCCGAGGAAATGGTCTTGATGGCGCTGCCGCCCTTGCCGAGCACGATCTTGCGCTGGCTGTCGCGCTCCACATAGATGGTCTGCTCGATCCGCACCGAGCCATCCCGCAGTTCCTTCCAGCTCTCGGTTTCCACGGTCGAGCGGTAGGGCAATTCATCGTGCAGGCGCACGAACATCTTCTCGCGGGTGATCTCCGCCGCCAGCATGCGCATGGGAGCGTCGGTAATCTGGTCCTCCGGATACAGCCAGGGACCGAGCGGGAGCGCCTCGGCGAACCAGCGGCGCACGTCGTCCACGCCGTCGCCGGTATGGGCGGAGACCATGAACACCCGATCGAACGGCATGCGGGCGTTCAATTCCGCCGACAGCGCCAGCAGCGTATCGCGGCGGATGAGGTCGATCTTGTTGAGGATCAGCACCCGCGGCTTGCGGATGTCCGACAGCGGCGCGATCAGCGCCTCAATCTCCTCGTCCACCCCGCGCTTGGCATCCACCAGCAGGGCGATCACGTCGGCGTCGGCGGCATGGGTCCAGGCGCTGGTCACCATGGCCCGCTCCAGTCGCCGCTTGGGGGCGAAGATGCCGGGGGTATCCACCAGCACCACCTGGGAATTGCCCTCGATGCAGATGCCCCGCACGATGGAACGGGTGGTCTGCACCTTGTGCGAGACAATCGACACCTTGGTGCCCACCAGCGCATTGGTGAGCGTGGACTTGCCGGCATTGGGCGCGCCCAGCAACGCGACGAAGCCGCAGCGGGTGGGGCCGGAGGGCCGCGGCGCCTCTGGCGCACCTTCCGGAGCGCCATCGTCACCGGCGTCGCCATCGTCATCGAAATCGTCGGCCTCGTCGTCGAAGTCTTCGACGGCCTCGATCTCTTCCTGGCGGAAGGCGGCCGCGTCGTCCGTCTCCGGCTGGCCGGGGGCGGGAGTCTTGCCGGGCGCGGCGGGTTCGCCCTGGCCGCGTCGCTTGTCGGTCATGCTCAGTTCTCGTTTCCGTTCCATACGCCTTCCCGGTGCAGGAAAGCGCCGGCCGCCGCCTTCTGCGCGGCCTGCTTGGACGATCCTTCGGCCTCCGCCGAGGCAAGGCCCGGCAGGTCGACGGCCATGATGAAGCGCGGGGCATGGTCCGGCCCGGAGCGCGTCACCTCGCGGTAGACCGGCGGCGGCAGGCCGCGGGCCTGCGCCCATTCCTGCAACACGGTCTTGGCATCGCGCAAAGGCCGGCGCGGCGCTTCCAGCCGGTGGCGCCAGTAGCGCTCCACCAGGGCGGTGGCGGCCGGATAGCCGCCATCGAGGAACACCGCCGCCACCACGCTCTCGGCCACGTCGGCCAGAATGGCGCGGCGCTTGTGGGTGCCGGACTGGGTCTCGCCGGGCCCCAGGCGGATATGGGCCCCGAGATTCATGTCGGCGGCGACGTCGGCGCAGGCCTCCTCCCGCACCAGCTCGGCCAGCCGGCGCGACAGCTCGCCCTCTTCCGCCTCCGGAAAGGCGAGATAGAGCATGTGCGAAACCACCGAGCCCAGCACGTGGTCGCCGAGAAATTCCATGCGCTGATAGGAGCGCAGGCGCGGCGCCTCGCCCTTCACGGCGCTGATGTGGGAGAGGGCTAGGTCGAGAAGCGCGCGGTTCTTGAAGCAATAGCCGATATGCGCTTCGAGGGCGGAAAGATCCTCGTGCACTCTGTTCAGTTCACCATTTTGAACAAGCGATCCCATCGCACCGTCCACGGCCATGTCCACACCTGCCAGGCCGACGCGCCCTCGTCGATGGAGAAGAAGATCATCTGCGCCTTGCCGATGAGGTTCTCGAACGGCACGTAGCCGACTTGGCTCAAGACGCGACTGTCGGCCGAATTGTCGCGGTTGTCACCCATCATGAAATAGTGGCCCAGGGGCACCTCATAGACGGGGGTATTGTCGTAGAAGCCGTTGTCCACCAGATCGAGGGTCTCATAGGAGACACCGTTGGGCAGGGTCTCGCGCCAGCGCTTCACCGGCACGGGACGGCCGGTGCCGTCGTCCTCGGTGATGTCGGACAGCCGCTCGCGCTTCACCGGCACACCGTTGATATGCAACCAGCCGTCGATCATCTGGATCTTGTCGCCGGGCAGGCCGATGACGCGCTTGATGTAGTCGGTCTCGTTGTCGCGCGGCAGCTTGAACACCACCACGTCGCCCCGGGTCGGGTCCGAGCCGAAGATGCGGCCCGAGAACAGGTTGGGCGAGAACGGAATCGAGAAGCGCGAGTATCCGTAGCTGTACTTGGACACGAACAGGTAGTCGCCGATCAGAAGCGTGTCCTTCATGGACCCCGAGGGGATGTTGAAGGGCTGGAACAGGAAGGTGCGGATCAGAAGCGCGATCAGAAGCGCCTGAACGATTACCTGGACGGTTTCAAGGAACCCGCCGTCCTTCTTCGAATCGCTGGTCGCGGTCATCGAGGGTCCCAGAAAATGAGAACGGAACGCAGCGCGCGGCACACGTCGCCGAAACCGGGATGGGACGCCAGACGACCCTCCCATCTAAAACTGAAGTGCCCCCTATAGAGCCTTCCCGCTCCCGCGGCAACGCGCGTCCCAGCGTCAGGTTCCCATTTGCCGCCACAGCCCGCTCACGCCTCGGTGCGCGGCGCCCCGTCCGGGCGGCGGGGGACCTGCCACGGCCAGCGGCCTTCGATTTCCACCTCCAGCGAGAATGACAGGAATGTGCGGATCAGCACGATGCCGGCCAGCACCGCCAGGCTCGAAAGGGTGGGCTCGATGGCGACCGTGGAGATGATGTCGGCCGCCACCAGCAGCTCCAGCCCCAGCAGGATCGCCATGCCCAGCGCGGCGCGGCAGGCCCGGAACGCCTCCTGGACCGGACGCGCGGCTTTCAGGTCACGCGCGAAGGCGACGCCGGCGGCCAGGATGCCTGCCACGATCACCAGCGTGCCCGCCACCTCGATACCCCGGGTGATCCAATGCAGGGCCTCGCCCAGGATTTCGTTCATCGTCCCCCCTCGCCGACTCAGCCGCGCGGCACCGCGGAAATGATGACATAGGCGGCCGAGAGCGGCCCCTCGTCGGTGAGGGACAGGTGGATGCGCGGCTCGAAGCCCTCGGGCACCATCGCCGCCAGCCGCGCCGCCGCGCCGCCGGTGAGTTCGAGGGTCGGCTGGCCGGAGGGCAGGTTGACCACCCCCATGTCGCGCCAGAACACCCCTTGGCTCAGGCCGGTGCCCAGCGCCTTGGAGCAGGCCTCCTTGGCGGCGAAGCGCTTGGCGTAGGTCTCCGCCCGTGTCCGCCGGCCGTCCGCCTTGGCACGCTCCGCCGGGGTGAAGACCCGGTCGAGGAAGCGGTCGCCATAGCGCTCGATGGACTTGGCGATGCGCCGGGCATCGGTGAAGTCCGAGCCGATGCCGAGGATCATCATGCCGCCGCCCCGCGCCGGGCGCGGCCCCGGGCGATGGCCTCCCGCATGGCCTGGATGGAGGCCGGCAGGCCAACGAACACCGCCTCGCCCACCAGGAAATGGCCGATGTTCAATTCCACGATCTCCGGCACCGCCGCGATGCGCTCGGCGGTGGCATAGTCGAGCCCATGGCCGCCGTGCACCTCCAGGCCCAGCGCCGCCGCTTCCCGCGCGCCGGCCCGGAGCCGGGCGAACTCCGCGTCCGCCTCGGCGAAGCGCCCCTCGGTTCCCGCGTCGCACCAGGCGCCGGTGTGCAGCTCCACGATGTCCGCCTCCAGCGCCCGCGCGGCGGCGATCTGCGCCGGCTCGGCGGCGATGAACAGCGACACCCGGATGCCCGCCTCCTTGAGCAGGGCGATGCGCGGGCGAAGCTCCCGGATCTGGCCGGCGGCGTCGAGGCCGCCCTCGGTGGTGCGCTCCTGGCGCTTCTCCGGCACCAGGCAGCAGGCGTGGGGGCCGATGCGGCGGGCGATGGCCACCATCTCGTCGGTGCAGGCCATCTCGAAATTCAGCGGCAGGGCAACTTCGGCCTTCAGCCGCTCCATGTCGGCATCGCGGATATGGCGGCGGTCCTCCCGCAGATGGGCGGTGATGCCGTCGGCGCCGGCCGCCCTGGCCGCCAGCGCCGCGCGCACCGGATCGGGCAGCGCCCCGCCGCGCGCATTGCGCAGGGTCGCCACGTGGTCCACGTTCACCCCCAGCCGCACCGGCATCGCGAAGTCCATCGCTTCTCACTCCCTGCGCCAGCGCGCCTCAGTCGTTCACGCGCTCGACGCTCGATACCACGTCGCGGGCCTTGAGGTCCGCGATGATGCCGTTGAGATGGCGCAGGTCGAACACCTCGATGTCGATGGTCATCTCCGTGAAGTCGGCCGAGCGCGAGCGCATCTGCAGGCCCTCGATATTGCCGCCCCGGTCGCCGATGGCGCTGGCCACCTGGGCCAGCGAGCCCGGTGCGTTGCGCGCCGTCACCGCGATGCGGGCGGGGAAACGCCCATCCGACAGCTCATCCACGTCCCAGCGCACGTCGAGCCAGCGCTCGGGAGCATCCTCGAAGCTCTGCAGGGATTGCGACTGGATGGGATAGATGGTGATGCCCTCGCCCTGGGTCAGGATGCCGACGATGCGGTCGCCGGGCACGGCCCCGCCATTGGGCGCGAAGCGCACCGGCAGGTCGCCGTTGATGCCGCGGATGGGAATGGCGTCCAGCCGCTCCAGGGGCGCGCCCTCGGGAATCTTGAACTTGAGATTGTGGCCGCGCTTCAGCTCGAACCACCCCTCGGCGGTGGAGGCGCGCCCGCCATTGGCGCGATCTTCCGGGCGCGGCGGCACCCATTCGGGGAACACCGCGCGGATGAGGTCGTCGGTCTTGATCTCGCCGCGGCCCAGGGCGGCGAACACATCCTCTGCCGCGGCGCGGGCCAGGCGCGGCGTGGCCCTGATGATGGCCTCCTCGGAAAAGGACTTGCCGGCCTTGGCGAAGGCGCGCTCGGCGATCTTGCGGCCGAGCCCGGAATATTGCGCGCGCACCGCCGCCCGCGTCGCCCGGCGCACCGCCGCCCGCGCCTTGCCGGTCACGGCGATGGTTTCCCAAGCTCCCGGCGGGGTCTGGGCCTTGGAGGTGATGATCTCCACCTCGTCGCCGTTCTTCAGCTCCGACACCAGCGGCGCCACCGAGCCGTTGATCTTGCAGCCCACCGCCGTGTTACCGACATCGGTGTGCACCGCATAGGCGAAATCGATGGGGGTCGCCCGCCGCGGCAGGGCGATGAGCCGGCCCTTGGGGGTGAAGCAGAACACCTGGTCGTGAAACAGCTCCAGCTTGGTGTGCTCCAGGAACTCTTCCGGCGACAGCCCCTGGGAGAGGTTCTCGATGGTCTTGCGCAGCCAGGCATAGGCCCGCGTCTCGCCCGACAGCATCACCCCGGGAGCGCCGGTGGGGTCCTTGTAGAGGGCATGGGCGGCGATGCCGTATTCGGCGATCTCGTCCATGTCGCGGGTGCGGATCTGCAATTCCACGCGCTGCCGGCGCGGCCCCACCACGGTGGTATGCAGCGAGCGATAGTCGTTGGGCTTGGGGGTGGAGATATAATCCTTGAAGCGGCCGGGCACGATGGCCCAGCGGGTGTGCACCACGCCCAGCGCCCGATAGCAGTCCTCGATGCTGGCGACGATGACGCGGAAGCCGTAGAGGTCGGAGAGCTGCTCGAAGCCGATGGCCTTGCGCTCCATCTTGCCCCAGATGGAATAGGGGCGCTTCTCCCGCCCCTTCACCTCGGCCTCCATGCCGCGCTGGCCTAAAGCCTCGCGCAGGTCGCGTTCGATCTCCTGCACCACCGGGCCGTTGGTCTGCCGCAGCTCGGAGACGCGGGTGGTGATGCTCTCATAGGCCTCGGGGGAGAGCTGGCGGAAGGACAGGTCCTCCAGCTCCTCGCGCATGTCCTGCATGCCCATGCGGGCCGCCAGGGGCGCGTAGATGTCGAGGGTTTCCTGGGCGACGCGGTCGCGCTTCTCCGGCGGCACCCATTTCAGGGTGCGCATGTTGTGCAGGCGATCGGCCAGCTTCACCAGCAGCACGCGCACGTCGTCGGCGATGGCCAGCAGCAGCTTGCGCAGGTTTTCCGCCTGCTTGGCCTGCTTGGACACGAGGTCCAGCTTCTTGATCTTGGTCAGGCCCTCCACCAGGCTCGCGATCTGGTGGCCGAACAGGCGCTCGATCTCGCCCCGGGTGGCGCTGGTGTCCTCGATGGTGTCGTGCAGCAGGGCGGCGACGATGGTGGCGTCGTCCAGCTTCAGGTCGGTGAGGATCGCCGCGACTTCAAGGGGATGGGAGAAATAGGGGTCGCCGGAGGCGCGCAGCTGGCTGCCGTGGGCGCGCATGGCATAGACATAGGCGCGGTCCAGCAACGCCTCGTCGGTGTTGCGATTATAGCGTCGAACGCGGTCGACGAGTTCGTATTGGCGCATCATGGCCGGAACGATCCGTCGCAGCATGGGCGGGACGGGCCCCGGCGCGAGGCGGGCCACCCTGTCCCTGTGAAGGTCCTGGATATCGGACGGAAGACGAGCTTGCGCAAGACGTTGGTTCTGCTTCTCGGGACGGGGGTCGGTGCGTCGCACCCGGCGTCGCGCGCCCCGGGGCTGCCGGGCACGCGCAAGGTCGATTGCACACCAACACTAGGGGAAGACCGCGCCGGCGGCCAGCGGAGCCGGCGCCGGGGATCAGGGCAGAAGCAGGGTGGAGCCGGTGGTCTTGCGGCTTTCCAGGTCCTTGTGGGCCTTCTGCGCGTCCTTCAGGGCGTAGGTCTGGTGAATCGGGATCTTCACCGAGCCATCCAGCACCACCTCGAACAGGTCGTTGGCGGTGGCAAGCAGGTCGCTGCGCTTGGCGACGAAGGTGGCCAGCGTCGGCCGGGTGGCGAACAGCGAGCCCTTCTGCGACAGCAGCAGCAGGTCGAAGTTCTTGATGGCACCGGAGGCGTTGCCGAAGCTCACCCACAGGCCCAGCGGCCTCAGGCAGTCGAGGGAGGCCGGATAGGTCGCCTGCCCGACCCCGTCATAGACCACGTCGCACAGCTTGCCGCTGGTGATCTCCTTGACCTTGTGGACGAAATCCTCGTCGCGATAGAGGATCGCGTGGTCGCAGCCGTGGGCGAGGGCGAGCTCGGCCTTGTCCTTGGACCCCACAGTGCCGATCACGGTGGCGCCCAGGCGCTTGGCCCACTGGGTGAGGATGAGCCCGACGCCGCCGGCCGCGGCCTGCACCAGGATCACGTCGCCCGGCTTCACCGGATGGGTGCGGCGCACCAGATATTGCGCGGTCATGCCCTTCAGCATCATGGCGGCGGCGGTCTGGTCGTCGATGGCCGCCGGCAGGTGCACCAGGAGGGCGGCCGGAACGTTGCGCACCTCGCTGTAGCCGCCGACGGTCATGGCGTAGGCGACCCGGTCGCCCTCGTGGAAACCGGTGACATCGGGGCCGACCGCCACCACCACGCCGGCGCCCTCGTTGCCGGGGATGAAGGGCAGCGCCGCCGCCTTGTAGAGGCCGGTGCGGAAATAGACGTCGATGAAGTTGAGACCGATGGCGGTTTGGCGAATCTGCACCTCGCCCGGTCCCGGCGCCGGGACGGTGATCTCCTCATAGGTGAGTACCTCCGGCCCGCCCGTCTGATGCACCCGAACCGCATGAACCATGGCGCCTCACCCTTCCCGTCGCGTGTCCTGGGCGGATCATAGGGAGCGGGACGGCGCTCGCAAGGGCCGGCGCCGCATCCATGACAATCCACTGATGCGATGATCGCGCCTTGCGGCGCAACACTTCGCCCGGCCTATTCCACATTCCGGCGCCGCCGCCGCCGGGCGGCGGCGATGTTCAGCCCCTCCACGGTCACGGAGAAGGCCATGGCGGCATAGATGTAGCCGCGCGGCACATGCACCCCGAACCCGTCCGCCACCAGCGTCACGCCCACCAGCAGCAGGAAGGCGAGCGCCAGCATCCGCGTGGTGGGATGGATGGCGATGAAGGCGCCGAGGGGCCCGGAGGCCCAGAACATGAGGCCCACCGCCACGATCACCGCCGCCACCATCACTTCCACGTGCTCGGCCATGCCGATGGCGGTGAGGATGGAGTCGATGGAAAAGACCAGGTCCAGCAGAATCACCTGGCCGACGATCAGGCCGAAGGCGCGGCCGGCGACCTGGGCGGGGCTGGCCGCGTCCTCCGAGGGCGCCTCGCCCTCCACCGCCGCATGCATCTCCATGGTGGCCTTGGCGATGAGGAAGGCGCCGCCGGCGACGAGGATGAGGTCGCGCCACGAGAAATCGTGGCCGAACACGGCCAGCACCGGCTGTTGCAGGCCGATGAGCCAGGACAGGGCCAGCAGCAGCGCGATGCGCAGGCCCAGCGCCACCGAAAGGCCGATCTGGCGCGCCCGGAGCGCCTGCGCGTGCGGCAGCCGCTGGATCACCAGGGAAATGAAGATCACATTGTCGATGCCCAGCACGATCTCCATGACCGTGAGCGTCACGAAGGCGGCCCAGGCCTCCGGCGAGGTGACGAGCGCGAGCATCCCCTGATTCCCCTGCGGCACGCCGCCGCGATAGCGGGCGTCCGGGCTTTCTCGCGCCGCGACGGCGGCGCTTCAAGGCGGCCGGGTGCGCTTCTGCTATGCTGGGTCAACAGACCGCGCGGCGCGCGGGGCCCGGCTCGTCTAGGGTTGGCGCCCGGCCGCGCGGCCGGTCAAGCTGGGGAAGAGCATGACAGCGGATGACAGGCACGACGTGGTCGTGGTGGGCGCCGGGCCGGCGGGGCTGGCCATGGCGCTCGGTCTCGCCGGCCGGGGCGTGTCCACCGCCCTGGTCACCGGGCCGGATCGCGGCGTCGACCATCGCACCACCGCCCTGCTGGATGGCTCGGTGCGTATTCTGGAGCGCTTCGGCCTGTGGGCCGCGCTGGCGCCCAAGGCGGCGCCGCTGCGCGACATGCGCATCGCCGACGCCACCCGCCGCCTGTTCCGCGCACCGGAGGTCACCTTCCGATCCGCCGAGATCGGCCTCGACGCGTTCGGCTATAACATCGAGAACGACCCGCTGCGCCTGACCCTCATGGACACGGCGCAGAACCAGCCGCAGCTCCAGATCGTCCGCGGCAGCCTCGCCACCCTGACGGTGGAGCCTGACGCGGCGCGACTCAGCCTGGACGACGGAACGCAGCTGCGCGCCCGGCTGGTGGTGGGCGCCGATGGTCGCGCCTCCACCGTGCGCGCCGCCGCCGGCATCGGCGTCGCCACCCGCGCTTATCCGCAGGTGGCGTTCACCGCCATCGTGCGCCACGGCCGGCCCCACGAGGACACCTCCACCGAGTTTCACACCGAGACTGGCCCCTTCACCCTGGTGCCGCTGCCGGGCGAGCGCTCCAGCATCGTGTGCGTGGTGAGCGAGCGCGAGGCCCTACGCCTCATGGCCCTGCCCGACGACGCCCTGGCGCGGGAAATGGAGACCCGGGCGTCTTCCATCCTCGGTCGATTCGAGATCCTGCCCGGCCGCGGCGCCTTCCCGCTTGCGGCGGAGACGGCGGAGCGGCTGACCGCGTCGCGCATCGCGCTGATCGCCGAGGCGGCCCACATCATGCCGCCCATCGGCGCCCAGGGCCTCAACCTGGGACTGCGCGACGTGGCGGAGCTGGTCGATCTGGTGGCCGGCGCCGCCGATGCCGGGCGTGACGTGGGCGCCCCGGAGCTTCTGGAGCGCTATGCCCGCGCCCGCCGCGGCGACATCGACGCCCGCATGCGGGCGGTGGACGTGCTTAACCGGTCGCTGCTGTCGGATTTCGTGCCGATCCAGGGCGTGCGCGGCTTCGGGCTCTACCTGCTCGACCGGGTGGGACCGCTGCGCCGCACGGTGATGCGGCTCGGCATCGGCAGCCGCGCGGCGTGAGCCGCCCCCACCGGCCTGGCGCGATGGGCGGTGAGTCGCGCGCCGGCTAGCGGAGCAGGTCGAGCGGAATCAGCCCGGCCCGCAGCAGGTAGAGCATGGCGGTGACGGTGAACACCGAGCACACCGTGCCCACCAGCACCGCCGTGGAAGCCTCCTCCACATAGGTATGGTACTGGCGGGCCAGCACAAAGCAGTTGAGGGCCGGCGGCAGGGCCGCCATCAGCAGCAGGGTCTGGGCCCAGGCCTCCGACCAGGCGGGGGCCCCCGTCGGCGCGAGCGCCCCGACCAGGGAGAGCGCCGCGAGCGCGAGTGCCGGCTGGCCCACCAGCTTCAGCGCCAGCAGCGGCACGAGCTCGGTGGGGATGCGCCGCAGCGGCCGCAGCGCCACGGTGACGCCGAGCGTGAACAGCGCGCAGGGGGCGGCGGCATTCTTCAGATAGTCCAGCATCCGCGCCAGTGCGTCGGGCTCCCGCACATGCAGCGCCGCCGCCAGCACGCCCAGCAGGGTGGCGATGTTGAAGGGGTGGGTGAAAACCCGCTTGGCGATCAGGGCGAAGGTGGCGGCCAGGCTCTCGCCCCGCCCGCGGGTGGCCATCAGCAGCGGCACCAGGGTGAAGAACAGCACGCTGTCGCAGGCGAAGATGAGGGCGGCCGGCGTCGCCGCCCCCTGCCCCAGGGCCGCGAGGCTCAGGCCGGGCCCCATGTAGCCCACATTGGCATAGGCGCCCACGGTAGTGGCGATGGCGGCCTCGCCCACATGGCCGCGCCGGAACCACAGGCCGATGCCAAGGGCGATCAGCGCGGCCGTGGCGGTGGAGGCCACCACCGCCAGGATGAAGGAGGGATTTGCCAGCTCCGCGAACGGCGTCTGCGCGACGATGCGGTAGAACAGCGCCGGCAGCGCGATATAGATGATGAAGAAGGTCAGCCAGGCGAGGCCGGCCTCGGGGAGCCGGACCAGCCGTCCGCAGAAATAGCCCAGGAAAATCAGGCCGAAGAAGGGAAAGACGAGGCCAAACAGGTCGTTCATGAAAGGTCTGCGGCGCGGGGCTGGGGCGGCCGGGCGAGCGGGGCACGGCCCCTCCCCTCCCGTCCACCGAGCCGGTGAAAAGGGGTCGCGTCTCGCGCCCGGGCCGCAAACCGCAGGTGGGCGCACGCCGCCCGTCTCGCCTAACCAGCACCCGCCCGCTTGGCAAGCCGAAGCGGCCCCTTACCCCCCCGTCCGGCTGCGTTCTTCCGCAATCAGCTCCTTCTTGGAGAGCTTGCCGACCACGCTCTTGGGCAGGCTCTCGCGAATCTCCACCGCCTTGGGCATCTCGATCTTGGAGACTTGGCCCGACAGGAAGGCCAGCAGTTCCTCGGGGGTCGCGGCCATGCCCTCGCGCAGCACCACGAACGCCTTGGGCGCCTGGCCGCGATAAGTGTCGTCGATGGCGATGGCCACGGCCTCCGACACCGCCGGATGCAGGTACAGCGCTTCCTCGATCACCCGGGGATACACATTGTAGCCGCCGCACAGGATCACGTCCTTGATGCGGTCCACCAGGAACAGGTAGCCGTCGGCGTCGAGATAGCCCACGTCGCCGGTGCGCAGGGCGCCGTCGAGGAAGGCGTCGGCGGTCTCCAGGGGGCGATTGTAATAGCCGCGCATCACCTGCGGCCCGCGCACGCACACCTCGCCCTTCTGCCCCACCCCGCACAGGCGGGAGGGGTCCAGGAGGTCGCGGATCTCGATGGTGGTCTGCGGCAGGGCGGTGCCCACCGAGCCGTCCTTCACCAGCCCCAGCGGCGGGTTGGCGGTCACCACCGGCGAGGTTTCGCTGAGCCCGTAGCCCTCCACCAGCTTGCAGCCGGTGAGGGCCTCGAACCGCTCGCGCACCTCCTTGGGCAGCGGCGCGCCGCCGGAGATGCACAAGGTCAACGACGAGAGGTCCCGCGCCTCGATGCCCGGCGCATTGTTGATGGCAGCATAAAGGGTGGGAACGCCGGGAAACATGGTGGGCCGCTCGCGCTCCATCAGGTCGAGCAGGTCGGAGAGCTGGAAGCGTGGCACCAGCACGATCTCGGCGCCGAGGCAGATGGGGATGAGCATCACCGTCTGCATGGCGAAGACGTGGAACAGGGGCAGCACCCCCACCACCTTGCGCACGCCGATGCGCCGGCACTCCGCATGCGTCATCACCTGCTGCGCGTTGGCGGAAATGTTGGCATGGGTGAGCATCGCCCCCTTCGGCACGCCGGTGGTGCCGCCGGTGTACTGCAGCACGGCCACGTCGTTCGACGGATCGACCGCCACCGGCCGCGGCGCCGCGCCGTGGGCGAGCAGGGCGCGGAACGGCAGGTGCAGACCATCGCGGCTGTGGTAGTCGGCCCGCTCCTTGCGCTTGAACAGGGTGAACAGCAGGCCCTTCAGCCACGGCAGCACCCCCGCCAGCGGACAGACGATGATGCGCGCCAGCCCGGACTCATGGGCTACCGCCGCGACCCGGGCATGGATCAGCTTCAGGTCCGGCACCACCATGATGGTGGTGCCCGAGTCGCGGATCTGGTGGCGCAGCTCCCGCTCCACATAGAGCGGGCTGAAATTCACCACGGTCCCGCCGGCCTTCATCACGGCGAAGAAGAAGACGACAGAATAGGGCGTGTTGGGCAGGCACAGGCCCACCTTGCTGCCCGGCCCCACCCCTTCAGCCTGCAGCCCGGCAGCCACTCGGTCCACCAGCGCGCCGAGCTCGGCATAGCTCCACCGCCGGCCGAGAAAGTTCAGCGCCGGGCGGGCGCCGAACTCCGCGACGCTGGCGGCCAGAAGGTCAGGCACTGGAACGGCCACGATGGGCCCGGCGTCGGTCCGCTCAAGCATAGGCGTTCTCCCGCATGGCAGGGCCGGCGCGACCGCTCTGCGGCGGGTTTCGCGGGCCGGCTGCCTTCAATTTACATGGGGGTGGCGGCAGGCGCGCGCCATCTCTGCGCGGGCCGCCGTGGGGCGGGCTCGCCGCCGATCGCGCCGAGAGGGCGGCGCGCCCTGTTCCGGTCGTGACCGCGCGGCGGGGACGGCCGCCGCGCGGAGCCCGGCCTTACTTGGTGAACAGCGCCGCCGGCTGCGGCGCCAGCTCGCCAAACTTGTAGCGCAGGCCGACCGAGACGATGTCCACGTAGCCGTTGCTCACCTCGCCCACCAGCACGCCGCGCAGCATGTTGCCCGGCAGGTCGGGGGTCTGGGTGATGGGGCTGGTCTCGCCGAAGATGTGGCTATAGGCGAAATCCATGGAAAGCTGCTGCGTCACCGCATAGGTAAAGCCGCCGGAGAGCCACAGCCGATTGGTGTCCGGCAGGCGCGGCGAGCGGGTTTCGTCGGGCACCGGGGTCAGCTCGTAGCCGAGGCCCGCGCGCAGGGCGAGCTTGGGGTCCCACTGGTATTCCACGCCGCCGGAGAAGAACCAGCCGTCCTTCCATTGCAGGTCGAGGATGCTGGCGACGCCCGCCGGGGTGCGCACCACCAGTTGCTCCACGCTGGACCAGTCGGTCCATTCGACGGTGCCGAGCACGGTCCATTGCGGGGCGACCTGGGAGCGGATGGAGGCGGTGATCTGCCCGGGCAGGGTCAGCCCGGCCTCAGCCGTGTATTGGGCGAGCTTGGCCTGAGTCAGGTACAGCCCGAGCGTGCCTTCCAGGTTTTGGTCCATGGACGACTTGTAGCCGACGCCGATGGTGGTGCCGGCCCAGGGCGTCAGCAGCACGCCGAGGTTGAAGCCCACGCCCAGATCGTCGCCATCCACCTGGGCATAGAGATTGTTGGCCGGCGGCACGAAGCCGGTGAAGACGGCGTTGCTCAGCCGCGCGTCGATGTAATTGACGCTGAGGCCGCCGCCGATGGTGAGCCAGTCATTCACCCGATAGGCCACGGACCCCTGGACATTGATGTCGAAGATGCGGCTGTAGCAGCCGTAATAGCGCCCGGACCAATTGCACGGCGCATCAGAGATCAGGCCGAACGGCACCGTCAGCCCGAGGCCTACGGCGAAGTCACCGTTGGCATAGGTGATGAAGGTGGTGGGCAGCAGCGCGTCGTCGATGATGTCGCCGACGCCGGTGGTCCCCAGGCTGGCGCCAGTGATCGGCGCCTGGGCGCTCTGCACGTCCACCGAGGCATGCGGCATGATGTAGGTGAAATTGCTCTCGAAATTCAGGCCCGGCGAGAAGCTGACCGCCGCCGGGTTCCAGAACATGCCCGCCAGGCCCTCGCCGCCCGCGGCCGAGCCGGCGAAGGAGGAGCCTTGGAAATAGGCGCTCTGCTCGCGCAGCCCGAAGCCGCCGGCCTGCGCCTCCACGGCGGCAAGCGAGGCGACGAGCGGCAGCGCGAGACTGCCGACCTGCCGGGCGATGGCGGTGGATCTGAACATTGGGCCCCCTTGCTCGGCGCTTCCGGCGCGGCGTTTTCGAAGTGACGTTTCCCAGGGCGCGGCACGTTGCGGTGCACTATAGGTTTTTACCATGCCCTATACGTCACCCAGAATGCCTAAACGAATAGCCCCGTCAACAGCGATGATGGCCTTGCCGCATGTTCCCTCCAGGTTGTGCCGGTGGCGTTGCATGGACAGCACGCCCAACCACCGCCCTGCTGCCGTGCTTAACAGATCAATTGGCAGGCGGAACAGAAATACGTCACTTAACCTGACGTATTGCGCGTTCCTCTCGGGTGCCTTTTCCCGCGCCAGGCGGGAGCGCGGAGGCGTCTTGGCCTCCACCGCGGCGATCAGCTTGCCTCGGTCCGTATCGGCGGCGCGGCGGACGGGGAAAATCACGGAACAGGGACTTGCGCCCGAGGTCAAAGCATGTATCGTCGGAGCGGTTAGGTGACGTATAGGTGAACTTGTGGCATCGACAGGCAAGCGCAACACCGGTGGCGGCCCGACCGACACCTTCTTCACGGTCACCGAGCTGGCGCGCGACCTGGCCGTGACGCCGCGCACCATCCGCTTCTACGAGGACAAGGGCCTCATCACCCCCCGGCGGGCCGGCACCATGCGGGTCTACACCAAGCGTGACCGGGCGCGGATGGTGCTGATCCTGCGCGGCAAGCGGCTGGGTTTCTCGCTGCGGGACATCAAGAACTATCTCGACCTCTACGACATGGACCCGACCCAGGCCGAGCAGCTGCGGATGCTGCTGAAGCAGGTGCAGACGCGCCTGGAGCTGCTGGAAGACCAGCGGCTGGCGCTGGAGGAAACCATCGTCGAGCTGAAGGAAATCGAGGAGCAGACCCTCGCCAGCCTCGCCGCCGCCACCGGCGAGACCAAGGCCGCCGGCTAGAGGGCCTCTTCCGGCGGGGCGAGACGGCTGCGTCGGACGAAACGGCAGGCGCCGGAAAATCAGGTGACCCCCGGCGGAAACCGCCGCGGGGCGGACCCTTCACGCATCCCGCGCGTCGCCGCATGCGGGCAATAATGGAACACAGGCAGGAGCGCTCATGCAAAACGTCGTGATCGCGGGCTATGCCCGCTCGCCCTTCACGCTGGCCAAGAAAGGCGACCTCGCGCGCCTGCGGCCCGACGACCTTGCCGCCCAGGTCGTAGCCGATCTCATCGCCCGCACCAAGGTGAAGGCGCAGGACATCGAAGACCTCATCGTTGGCTGTGCGTTCCCGGAGGCGGAGCAGGGCTTCAACATCGCCCGGCTCATCGGCATGATCGCCGGCCTGCCGCAGAGCGTCGCCGGCACCACCGTGAACCGTTTCTGCGGTTCGTCCATGCAGTCGGTGCACATGGCCGCCGGCCAGATCCAGCTCGGCGCCGGCGAGGCCTTCATCTGCGCCGGCATCGAGAGCATGAGCCGTGTGCCCATGACCGGCTTCAACCCGCTGCCCAACCCGGCGCTCTACGCCCGGATGCCCGCCGCCTACATGGGCATGGGCGAGACGGCGGAAAACGTCGCCGCCAAGTGGCAGATCACCCGCGCCGACCAGGACGCCTTCGCCCTGAAAAGCCAGGAGAAAGCCACCCGCGCCGAGGCCGAGGGCCGCTTCAAGGCCGAGATCGTGCCGGTCCATGTCAACGGCAAGGTCAACAAGACCGTGGATACCGACGGCTGCATCCGCCGCGACGCCACCCTGGAGGCCCTCGCCGGGCTGAAGCCGGCCTTCGACGAGAACGGAACCGTGACCGCCGGCACCTCCTCCCCCCTCACCGATGGCGCCTCCGCCGTGCTGGTGTGCTCGGAAAGCTACGCCGAGCGCAACGCCCTGGAGCCGCTGGCCCGCCTGAGGAGCGTGGCGGTGGCGGGGTGCGCGCCGGAGATCATGGGCATCGGCCCGGTGTCGGCCACCCGCAAGGCTCTCGCCCGCGCCGGCCTCGCCATCTCCGACATCGACGTGGTGGAGCTGAACGAGGCGTTCGCCTCCCAGGCGCTGGCCTGCCAGCGGGAGCTGGGCATCGCCGATGACCGCTTGAACCTCGACGGCGGCGCCATCGCCCTCGGCCATCCGCTGGGCGCGACCGGTGCCCGCATCGTCGGCAAGGCGGCCGCACTGCTGAAGCGCGAGGGCGGCCGGTATGCGCTCGCCACCCAGTGCATCGGCGGCGGCCAGGGCATCGCCACCGTCCTCGAGCGCATCTGAGGGAGGCCAGCATGACCGAGATCAGAAAGGTCGCCGTCATTGGCGCCGGCGTCATGGGCGCGGGGATCGCCGCCCACGTGGCCAATGCGGGCGTGGAGGTGCTGCTTCTGGACATCGTTCCCGAGGGCGCCGCCAACCGCAACATCATCGCCGAGACGGCGGTGGAGAAGCTGCTGAAGGCCGACCCGGCCCCGTTCATGTCCAAGGCGGCGGCCCGGCGCGTCAGCACCGGCAATATCGAGGACCATCTGGCCGATCTCGCCGGCTGCGACTGGATCGTCGAGGCGGTGATCGAGCGCCTCGACATCAAGCAGGCGCTCTACGCCCGGATCGAGCAGGCGCGCCGGCCCGGCAGCGTGGTGTCGTCCAACACCTCCACCATTCCGCTGGCCGACCTGTCCGCCGGCTTGCCCGAGCGCTTCCGGCGCGATTTCCTCATCACCCATTTCTTCAATCCGCCGCGCTACATGCGCCTGCTGGAGATCGTCGCCGGGCCGCAGACCGATCCGGAGACGGTGGCCGCCGTGTCGCGCTTCGCCGACGTCAAGCTCGGCAAGACGGTGGTGGCGTGCAAGGACACCCCCGGCTTCATCGCCAACCGGCTCGGCACCTACTGGCTCCAGCTGGCGGTGGGCGAGGCCTTCGCCCTCGGCCTTTCGGTGGAGGCGGCGGACGCGGTGATGGGCCGCCCCTTCGGCTTCCCGCGGACCGGCGTGTTCGGCCTCATCGACCTGGTGGGGCTCGATCTGATGCCCCATGTCCAGGGCTCGCTGAAACGGGCGCTGCCCGCCGCCGACCCGTTCCATGCCACCCTGCGCGAGGAGCCGCTGATCGCGCGGATGATCGAGACCGGCTTCACCGGGCGCAAGGGCAAGGGCGGCTTCTATCGCCTCAACCGTGAGAACGGGCAGAAGCTGAAGGAGGCCATGGACCTTGCGACCGGCGCCTACCGGCCGCAGGTGAAGGCGAGCGTGCCGGAACTGGAGGACGGCGGCGGCAAGGATCTGGCCGCGCTCCTGTCGGCGCCCGGCCCGGCCGGCCGCTACGCCCGCTCCGTCATGGCCCGCACCCTGGCCTATGCGGCGCGCCTCGTGCCGGAGGCCGCTGACGACATCGTCGCGGTCGATGACGCCATGCGCCTCGGCTACAATTGGAAATTCGGCCCGTTCGAGCTGATCGACCAGATCGGCGCCGCCCGCCTCATCGCCCTGCTGGAGGCGGACGGGGTGGAGGTTCCGCCCCTGCTGGCCCGGGCGGCGGATCGCGCCTTCTACCGGGTCGAGAACGGCGTGCGACAGCATCTCGGCATCGACGGTGCCTATCACGACATCGCCCGGCCAGACGGCGTGCTGCTGCTGGCGGATATCAAGTTGAAATCGCAACCGCTCCTCAAGAACGGCTCCGCCGCTTTGTGGGACATCGGCGACGGCGTGGTCTGCCTGGAATTCACCTCCAAGAGCAACGCGCTCGACGAGGCCATCATCACCTTGCTTGGCAAGGCACTCAAGCTGGTGAAGGACAAGCACAAGGCGCTCGTCATCTATAACGAGGGTTCGAACTTCTCCGTGGGTGCAAATCTCGGCCTTGCCCTGTTCGCCTGCAACATCGGCGCTTTCGGCGAGGTGGAGAAGCTGGTGGCGGCAGGCCAGAAGACTTACCAGGACATGAAGTACGCCCCATTCCCGGTGGTGGCGGCACCGGCGGGCCTGGCGCTCGGCGGCGGCTGCGAGATCCTTCTGCACGCGGACGCCGTACAGGCCCATGCGGAGAGCTACATCGGCCTCGTGGAATGCGGCGTCGGCGTGCTGCCGGCCTGGGGCGGCTGCACCGCCATGCTGGAGCGCTGGCAGGCCGACAAGGCCTTCCCCAAGGGCCCGATGCCGGCCCCCTCCAAGGTGTTCGAGACGGTTTCCACCGCCACCGTGGCCAAGTCCGCCGCCGAGGCCAAGGAGCTGAAATTCCTGCGCGAGAGCGACAGCATCACCATGAACCGCGACCGGCTGCTGGCCGACGCCAAGGCCAGGGCCCTCGCCCTGGTGGAGGGCTATGTTCCGCCCAAGCCCATCGAACTCACCTTGCCCGGCCCGTCCGGCAAGGTGGCCATGGACATGGCGGTGGAGGGCTTCGCCAAGCGCGGGCTGGCCACCCCGCACGACCGGGTCGTGTCCGGCGCGCTGGCCCAGGTGCTCACGGGGGGCGACGCCGATCTCATCGCGCCGGTGAGCCAGGCCCGGGTGCTGGAGCTGGAACGGGACGGCTTCATGCAGCTGATCCGCACCACCGCAACCCTGGACCGCATTGAGCACATTCTGGAAACCGGCAAGCCGCTGCGCAACTAAGCGCCGCCGCCCTCCCGCGTGCGAGGGAGCTTAAGAGGATGAAGCACCGTCGCCGTCCGGATGGACTGGACGGCCCACGGCCCCGCCGGGACGACGCGGCGCGGACTTGGAAAGCGGCGAGATGGGCCCTCCGGCCAAGCCGGAGGGCGACGTGAGAGAGGTGCCGGCGCTGCCTGCGAAGATCGCCGGGGTGGAGCGGCACCCGGCCCACCCTGCCCTCCCCAGCAAGCGGGAGAGGGTTCGCCGGGCGTCCGGCCACACCTTCGGCCGCACGGCCCTGCACGCAAGACACAAGACATTCGGGAGCCAAACGCCATGCAGGTCTATTCCCCCCCCCTCCGCGACATGCGTTTCGTGCTGCACGAGCTGCACGGCATGGAGGAGCTTACCGCCCTGCCCGCCTTCGAGGAGATCACGCCCGACCTCGCGGACGCCGTGCTCGACGAGGCGGCCAAGCTTGTCACCGGGGTGCTCGCGCCACTCAACCAGAGCGCCGACCAGGAAGGCTGCACCTATGAGAACGGCGTGGTGCGCACGCCCAACGGGTTCAAGGAGGCCTACCAGACCTTCATCGATGGCGGCTGGAACGGCATTGCCTGCGATCCGCAATACGGCGGCCAGGGCCTGCCCGCCTCGCTGAACAAGCTGGTCGAGGAGATGCTGTGTTCCGGCAACCTGGCGTTCGGCATCTGCCCCGGCCTCACCCACGGCGCCTATGAGGCGTTGAAGGCCTATGCCTCGGACGAGCTCAAGGATCGCTTTTTGCCGAAGATGGTGTCCGGCGTGTGGTCCGGCTCCATGTGCCTCACCGAGCCGCAGTGCGGCACCGACCTGGGCCTGGTGCGCACCCGCGCGGTGCCCCAGCAGGATGGCAGCTACAAGATCACCGGCAACAAGATCTTCATTTCCGCCGGCGAGCAGGACCTCACCGAGAACATCATCCACCTGGTGCTGGCGCGGCTGCCGGACGCGCCCAAGGGCATCAAGGGCATCTCCCTGTTCCTGGTGCCGAAATTCCTCCCGAAGGACGATGGCACCCTGGGCCCGCGCAACGGCGTGCTGTGCACCGGCATCGAGCACAAGATGGGCATCCACGGCTCATCCACCTGCCAGATGGCGTTCGAGGACGCCACCGGCTGGCTGGTGGGCGAACCGCACAAGGGCATGCGCGCCATGTTCGCCATGATGAATTCCGAGCGCCTGTCGGTTGGCACCCAGGGCCTCGGGCTGGGCGAGGCCGCCTACCAGGCGGCAGTGGCCTATGCCAAGGAACGCCTGCAGGGCCGGGCGCTTACCGGGCCCAAGCATCCCGACAAGCCGGCCGATCCCCTCATCGTGCATCCCGACGTGCGGCGCATGCTCATGACCATGCGCGCCTATAACGAGGGCTGCCGGGCGCTGGGCGGCTGGGTGGCCCGCGCCCTCGACCTCATGGAGCACGCGAGCGACCCGCAGGTGCGCCGCGAGGCGGAGGACTTCACGGCGCTGATGACCCCCATCGTGAAGGCGCTGTTCACCGATCTCGGCTTTTCCAACGCCTCGCTCGGCATGCAGGTCTATGGCGGGCACGGCTACATCCGCGACCACGGCATGGAACAATATGTGCGCGACGCCCGCATCGCCATGATCTACGAGGGCACCAACGGCGTGCAGGCGTTGGACCTGGTGGGGCGCAAGCTGCCGGCGCACATGGGGCGCTACCTGCGCTCCTTCTTCCATCCGGTGCTGGCCTTCATCGACGCCAAGCTGGACGACGACGACCTCGGCCCGCTGGTGGCGCCGCTGGGCAAGGCGTTCGGCGCGCTGCAGCTGGCTACCGCCCATATCGCCGAGAAGGGCCTGAAGGACCCCGACGAAGCCGGCGCCGCCGCCACCGAATACCTGCGCCTGTTCGGCCTGGTGGCCCTCGGCTACATGTGGGCGCGCATGGCGCAGGTGGCGTTCGAAAAGCGGCCCGCCGCCAATGGCGATGCCGCCTTCTACGAGGCCAAGATCGCCACCGCCCGCTTCTACATGGATAAGCTTCTGCCCGAGGTGGCAACCCTGTGGGGGTCCATCAAGGCCGGCAAGGCCGCCACCATGGCCCTGGACGAAGCCCTGTTCTGAAGCCTTGTTCTGAAGCCCTTGCCACCCGGCGCCGGGTGGCGAGGTTCCCGAACCTCTCCCGCCCCGTCCCGCCGGGGCGGCTTTTTTGCGAGATGCTCCAGATGACTGACGTTGCAACCTTGATCGAGGCCATGCGCGAGCGCGCCGGCACCCTGTCCGAGTTGGGCTACCGCGTGCGGTTCGACCTGAGCGACACGGACGACAGCATCGTCCTCGACGCCACTGGCGGCGCTGTCAGTGTGGAAAGCGGCACCGGCGATGCCGATGCGGTTCTGACCCTGTCGTCCGCCACCCTCGACAAGCTCATTTCCGGCCGCCTCGGTGCCATGCTGGCCTTCTCCACCGGCCGGCTGAAGGTGGAGGGCTCGCGTGGCGTGGCCCTGAAGCTGGCCAGCCTGCTGGGCGACGCGTGACCCCGCCCTGAGGGCCGGCCAAGGGCCGCCCCTCTCCCGCGAACGGGGCGGCGCAGCGCGTCCGCCGTGTTCCGGATCGCGGGAGCGCTCGCGCTCCGATTTCGACACCACTCCAGGCGACCGGCGGGTGGGCGACGGTACGCAGCAGGCCCTAAAGGATGAGGCTGCCGGCGCCGAGAGTTTTGACCCCGTCCAGCTTGATGGCGAGATCGGCGATCTTGTCGCCATTCACGTCGCCCTGGAGCAGCCCGTTGCTGAAGCGCAGCTCGCCCGCGGTTCCCGAGAAGGCGGCTGCGCCGACATAGACGAAGCGGTCGTTGCGAGCGCCGTTCAGCGTGTTCGCGTCGATCCGGCCGAGATGAATGCGGTCGCCCTCGGCCGCCGAGAAATCGGTGATCGTGTCATAGCCGCCGCGATGGGAGTCCCGGGCAAGGGAATAGATGAACAGGTCGGCGTCCGCACCGCCCGTCAGGACGTCGGCGCCGATGCCCCCGCTCAGGGAGTCCCGCCCGCTTCCCCCATCGAGGGTGTCGCGGCCGCCGCCGCCCTGAAGCGTGTCGGTGCCGGCCTCTCCGGAGAGCCGGTCGCCGGCCGCGCCGCCGGTGAGGATATTGGCCGCCGCGTTGCCTGCGCCGGTGAAGCCGGCCTTGCCGATATAGGTCAGGTTTTCAAGATTGGCGCCGAGCGTGTAGTCCGCGAGGGTGGTGCGGACGGTATCGGAGCCGAGGTCCACGCCCTCGCTCACGACGTCGCCCCTGGAATCCACCACATAAGTGTCGCTGCCGGCACCGCCATACAGGTGGTCATTTCCGGCGCGGCCGTTCAGGAAATCGTCGCCGCCGCCGCCCACGAGCCGGTCGTCGCCGCGCCCGCCGGTGATGATGTTGGACAGGGCGTTGCCGGTGCCCTCGAACGCCGCGTCGCCGTCGAAGATGAGGTTTTCCACGTCCGCGCCGAGCGTGTAGGCCTCGAACGTGACGCGAACGGTGTCGATGCCATAGCCTCGCAGTTCCACCACCATGTCATCGGCCGAATCGATGATGTAATAATCGTCGCCGAACCCGCCGGACAGGACGTCCACGCCGCCGCGCCCATTGAGAATGTCGTTGCCGTCCAAGCCGTACAGCATGTCATTCCCGGCGCCGCCGGTGAGAGTGTTGTTGAGCGTATTGCCAAGCCCGCGGAACGGACCGTCGCCGACATAGGTCAGGTTTTCGACGTTGTCGCTGAGCGTGAGGTCCGCGAGCCTGGTCTGGACCGTGTCGCTGCCCTCGTTGGCGGCCTCCACCACCCGATCATCGGCCGACGATACCACGTAGGTATCATTGCCCGCCCCGCCCCGCATCACGTCGTTGCCGGCGCCGCCATTCAGCAGGTCATTGCCCAGGCCGCCGGACAGCGTGTCGTCGCCATCGTTGCCGAACAGATTGTCGTTGCCCGCCGCGCCGTTCAAGCTATCGGCGTTCGCCCCGCCGCGGATGATGTTGTTGAGGGCGTTGCCCGTTCCATTGAACGAGCCGCCGCCGATGTAGATCAGGCCCTCGACATTGTCGGCCAATGTGTAGGTTGCAAGCGTGGTCCGGACGATGTCATTGCCACCATTGGCATCCTCGATCACCACGTCGTCGGCGCTGTCGACCACGTAATCGTCGTTGCCGAGACCGCCCGCCATGCGATCGTTGCCCGCGCCGCCATTCAGGACATCGTTGCCGGTGCCGCCGCTGAGGATGTCGTTGCCGTCGGCGCCATAGAGGCCGTCGTTGCCGGCGCCGCCCGCCAGCCGATCGTCGCCCGTGCCGCCGTTCAGGATGTCGTTGCCGGTGCCGCCATTCAGGATGTCGTTGCCGCTGACGCCGACGAGATTGTCGTCTCCCGCGCCGCCGTCCAGGCGATCGTCACCGCCCGCCACGTCGGCGCTCCAGTCGCCATAGAGCCAGTCGTTGCCGGTGCCACCGAGCAGCCAGTCATTGCCCCCGGCGCCGACCAGCTGGTCGTTGCCGGCGCCGCCATCGATGGTGTCGTCGCCCGACGTGCCGTAGCGCGTGTCGTCGTTGGCGGTGCCCGTGATCTGGCTCATGCTTGGCTCTCTCCCCCGGTGCCAACCGGCACACAACCTGGACGCGCTGGTCCGGGCGTTCTTAGGGGAGCCTACCCAAGACTGCAACCTGAAGCGGCGCGGTTCACGTCACGACCGGGAGAGCCGGGGCCGGCCGCGGCCGGCTCGTCAGTTGCTCGGCCGCTCGGCGCTTGACCGTTGGGCGTTCTGGCCAGCGGCCGCGCCCGGCTCGTGCTCCGCCGGCGCATCAAGGCGCGCGGCGGGCGCGCGCAGCAGGCCCCCCATGGTGGCGCGCAGGCCGGGATCGTCGCGCAGAAGCCGCGCGCCGGACAGCGACAGGTGGTTGCCGTCGCTATAGAAGAAGGCTGCGGCGCTGCCGGCGCGGCAGTCGCGGGCATCGCAGAAGAGATCGGACAGCAGCGCCACGCCGGTGCCGGGCACATCGCGCGCCACCTGGCGGATCGCGGCGTCGGTCGAGCCGATCACCCGATCCTTCTCCGCCAACGGCTGGGTCATGCAGCCCGTGGCGTCACCGCCAAAATATTCCGCGCGCGCGACGCAGCCCGCCGGTGGATTGAGGTATTCGGGAACCTGACCCACCACCAGCACATTCACTCCGAGCTTGCGGATCTCCTCGACCGTGCGCCGCAGCGCCACCGGAAAGGCGGCCCGGCTGCCCTCGGCGCTGGGCTCCCGGGCGGCGGGCAGATCGGCCATGGTCAAGGCCACGTTGCGCCGGGCGTGGGTGGTCCACAGAGCCCAGCGCCCCACCAGAACCACCAGCCGGGGGCGCACCCGGGCGATCTCGCCCAGCACTGCCGCGTTGAAGCTGGCGCAGTCGGCGCCCTCGTCGCCGAAGCGCGGCGCCTCCACCCCCAGCAGGGGCGGACAGCCGGACAGGGTCAGCAGCCGGCTGCCCGCGCCCTCGGCTGCGGCAAGCTCGGCAAAGCCCTGGAAGCTGGCCCGGGCATGGGAATCCCCCCAGACAAGCACGGCGGGGTCGCCTTCGGCGCCGGGCGGGGCCGTGGCGCAGCTCGCCGTGCCGGGCATGAAATCGGCCGTGGTGGTGCAGATGGTCATGCCGTGCCCCTCGCGCATGGCGGCCTCAGCCAGGACGCCACGGGGCGAGAGCGGCCAGATCCGCCCCTCGATCCGGTCGAGCCCGAGCGCGCCCAGCACGGCCACGCACAAGGCCCCGGCCCCGACCGCCAGCCGGGCCGCCGGGCGGCCGCCCAGAAGCCCCGGCCGGCGCAGCGGCGTTTCCACGAACCGCAGCGACAGCGCCGACAGCGCCACCGCCAGGGCGATGAGCGCCGCCGCCAGCAGCGGCGTCAGCGCCCGCCCGCGATAGATGAAGGCCAGCGACAGCAGCGGCCAATGCCACAGGTAAAGGGAATAGGAGATGCGGCCCACATAGACCATGCCCGGCAAGGCCAGCAGCCGCGCCACCGGCCCGGCGGCGGCGAAGCGGCCGGAATAGATGATGAGCGCTGCGCCCAGCACCGGCGGCAGCGCGGCGAGGCCTGGAAACGGGGTGCTCCGATCATAGGCGAACACGGGCACCAGCAGCGCGCCGAGCCCCAGGGCGCCGAGCCCGGCGGCCACCGCGGGCCGCACCTTCGGCAGCGGCGCCAGCGCCAGGAACGCCCCCGTCAGCAGTTCCCAGGCGCGCGCCGACAGCAGGAAGAAGGCGCGGCGCGGGGCGTCCTCCAGCTCGATCTGGGCATAGGCGAGGGAGCCCAGGGCCACCGCCGCCAGCACGCCCAGCGCCAGCCGCCGGCCGCCCAGCCGCAGGAGCGCGAACAGCAGCAGTGGAAAGACGATATAGAACTGCTCCTCCACCGCCAGCGACCACAGATGCAGAAGGGGCAGCTCCTCCGCCGCCGGGGCGAAGTAGGATTCAAGGCCCATGAAGTGGACGTTGGCGTAGAACAGCGTCGCCGGAATGAGCGTGCGCGCCAGGTCCTGCATCTGCCCGGGCAGCAGGATGAAGGCGCCGATGGCGGTGGTGCCGGCCAGCACCAGCAGCAGCGCCGGCAGGATGCGGCGCACCCGCCGATCATAGAAATCCATCAGGGAGAAGCGCCCACGCCCCATGTCGTCGGCGATGATGGAGGTGATCAGGAAGCCGGAAATGACGAAGAAGACGTCCACGCCGACGAAGCCGCCCTTGAACACGCCGAAGCCGGCGTGAAACAGGACAACGCTGCCCACGGCGATGGCCCGCAGGCCATCGACGTCGGGCCGGTAGGCCAAACTCATTCCGCTACCCCTGATCACGCACGCCTCGCGGACGCGCACTCCCGCACGAGCAGAAATAGCCCGCGCGCCCGGGGACCGCAAATTCCACCACCAGCGCGGCGGCAGCAGGACGCCGCCACCGTCGCTGCCGGCTCAGAAGGCCTTGTAGGTGATGATGGTGCGTGTGTCCTTGATGCCGGGAATGGTCTGCACCTTCTGGTTCACGAACTGGCCGATGTCGGTGCCCGGCTCCACGTAGAACTTCACCAGCAGGTCGAATTCGCCCGCCGTGGAATAGATCTCGGACGCGATTTCGGCGTCGGCGATGGCATCCGCCACCTCGTAGGACTTGCCGAGCTGACATTTGATCTGGACAAAAAACGGGATCACGGCGCACTCCGCTGGAAACCACGCCGCCGCGCCACCGAGGGCAAGCCACATGGCCTCTCATCTTGGCCGGGACGGCACGCGGGACAGGGCGCGCGTCGTCTCCCGGACCGGCGCGGCCAAAGTGGACAAAAGCGCACCGTGAGGCAAGGGGAGACGCGCCGACGGGGGACGGCGGGGAGGGGCCGGGGCGAACCGGTGCCGGCGCCGCAGCTTTTGGAATTTTGCCAGCCGGCGAAATGCTCTAATCCAGCGCCACGCCGTCCCCCCGCCGGCGCCCTCCAGCCGAGGTTTGCCCCGTGTCCCATCGCGCGCCGCCCATCGCCCTCACCGTCGCCGGTTCCGATTCCAGTGGCGGCGCCGGCATCCAGGCCGATCTGAAGACCTTTTCCGCGCTCGGGGTCTACGGCGCCAGCGTCATCACCGCCCTCACCGCCCAGAACACGCGCGGCGTCAGCGCCATCCACGATGTCCCGGACGCCTTCATCGCCGCCCAGCTCGACGCGGTGTTCAGCGATCTCGTGGTGAAGGCGGTGAAGATCGGCATGCTGTCGCGCCCCGGCGCCATCCGCGCGGTGGCGGCGGGGCTCGACCGGCACCAGGCGCGGCCGGTGGTGCTCGATCCGGTGATGGTGGCGGCCTCGGGGGCAAAGCTCCTCACCGACGACGCCGTCGCCACCCTGATCGGCGAGCTGCTGCCCCGTGCCGATGTCCTCACCCCCAACCTGCCGGAGGCCGCCACCCTGCTCGCCACCGCCGTCGCCGCCGACGAGTCCGAGATGGAGGCCCAGGGCCACCGGCTGCTGGCGCTGGGCGCGCGCGCGGTGCTGATGAAGGGGGGCCACGCCAGCGGCGCCGATGCCGTCGACCTGCTGGTCACGCCGCGGCGGACCACCCGCCATGCCGCACCCCGCCTGGACACGCGGAACACCCACGGCACCGGCTGCACCCTGTCGTCCGCCATCGCCGCGCGCCTGGCCCTGGGCGACGACCTCGACGCCGCCGTCGCCGCCGCCAAGCGCTACATCACCGGCGCCATCGCCGCCGCCGACCAGCTCGATGTGGGCGGCGGCCATGGGCCGGTGCACCATTTCTTCGCCCACTGGTCCACAAGCCCCGCTCCCTGACGGTCGTTCCCGGCGGTCCCCCCTTGTGGCGCGTGAAATCCGCGGTATCGTCCGTCACAGCGAACGCGCGTTCGGAACAAAGGATCGCACGCCATGGCAGTGAAGGATCGGGGGGGCGGCTCCCTCGAATCGGGGGCGCAGGCGATCACCGGGCAGCTGGGCAAGACCATTCAGCGCCTGCGCAAGGCCTATAATCTCTCGCTCTCCGATCTGGCCGAGCAATCGGGCGTGGCCAAGTCCATCATCAGCCAGATCGAGCGCAACGAGACCAACCCGACGTTGGCCACCGTGTGGCGCCTGTCGCAGGCGCTCGACATGTCGGTGGAACGGGTGCTGGCCTCCTCGGACGAGGCGCCCTTCGTCGAGAAGCTGACCCGCGCCGACACTCCCATCCTGCTGTCCGAGGACGGCCTGTGCCGGCTGTCCATCATCGGCTGGATCAAGACGGTGGAGTGGCTGCAATATTATGACTTCCAGGCGGAGCCGGGCGGCGAGCTCGATTCCGACGGACACCAGCGCGGCTCGGTGGAGTGCCTCACCGTGCTGTCCGGGGCGCTGGAGGTCGAGGTGGGCGGCGTGGTCGAGACGGCGAAACCGGGAGAGACGCTGCGGTATCGGTGCGATCGCCGCCATGTCATCCGCAATCGCGGAAGCGTCCCGGCGCAGGCGGTCATGGTCTGCCTGCTGAAGGCCGCGGTGCTGGACTGAGCCCGCGCGCCCGGGCTCACAACAGGCCGAGATGCTCCAGCTCGCGCCGCATCTCCTCGGGCATGGCGGCCGCCCCGGAAGTGTCGACGGCGTCGAGATCGGCGGGCGCCTCATTCGGCTTCAGGTAGCGCCAGCCCTGGAACGGGCGCGCCGGGCGCGGGCGCACGCCGATCACCTGCGGGTCCAGCACCAGCGCGCAGCGGCGCACGCCGTCCACATCCACGAATGGCCGCACGTCCAAGAGGCGCTGGCGCGCCGCGATGTCGCCGCGAATGACCCAATAGAGCGAGCCGCCGTCGCGCAGCTCGTCCATCCGGGTGGGGGTCATGCGGGTCACATGGGTTTGCTCGAACGGCACGCCGGCGCGGCCGGCATCAATCCTGCGGTCCTCGATCCAGGCCCGCAGGTCCTCGATGGAGGTGGCGCCGACGCACAATTTGATCAGATGAAGAGGCATGGCCCCTTATAGCCCCTGCGCACCGGATCGGGACGGCAAACGCACCCGCCGGGCACGATGATCCACCGGCCTATGCCGCCGTGGCGCGGCCCGTGGTCTGGATGGGCTAAAGGGTCGGCCGGCGCGGGGTGCCCGCGCCGCCCTGTCGGCTCAGTTTGCGAGCCGCGCGGCGGTCTCGAACCCGCCGAAGAGATAGACGACAGCAACACCCAGGAGAAACGTGGTGAGCGCGACACGCGCGGCACCCCAGCAGGAGCGGGTCTCGGTCAGGTGCATGATGGCTTGTTGGCATCCCTGTTTTCGGCGCGCCCCACGCTTGAGTGGGGCACCGCGACACCTCTCGCTTTAGGATTTTCTCAACCTTGAAACAAGGGGTGACATGGTGTGTTCATATCTGCCCCAATCCCTCCGCATTCCTCCACGAATCGCCACAATGCGGCACCGCAACCGATAACGGCCTGTTTTGCCGGAGATTTTTGCTGCCTTGCAACGGCGAGCCCTGTTCGGGCCGCCTTTTCCTTTTTTTTCGTTTTCCCCTACCAAGGGGTCATGACCAGCGACTCATCCCCCATGGCCGCCGACGACACCCGCGCGCCGCGCGGCTTCGACCCCGAGGCCGTGGAACACGCCATCCTCGAGCTTGCCGGCGCCTGCGGGCCCGGTCGCACCGTCGCGCCGGCGGACGTCGCCCAGGCGGTGGCGCCGGGCGAGCATTGGCAGCGCGTCCTGCCCCAGGTGCGGCGCAGCGCCATCGCCCTGGCCGAGACCGGGCGCCTGCTCATCTATCGCAAGGGAAAGGTGATCGATCCGGCAGAACTGCGCGGCGTCTATCGCCTGGGCCTGCCGCGCAACGACTGACCCTCAGACCACCGGCCCCGGTCTTCGACCGGTGCCGAGGGATCAGCTCAGGCGGGTCCGCTCAAGCGCCGCGCGGGCTGGACCAGAGGCCCATGAGTGATGCTCACGGGCCTTTCCTTTGGTTTCAGGGCGCCGGAAACAGGGTGCGGGTCTTGCCGCCGAGATAATAGGCCACCAGCCCCACCCACTCCTTCACGCCCACGTCGGTGAAGTCGAGGCCGCTGGCGGCGCGCGAGAAGGTGTCGTCGAGGGCGTTCGGGCCGACGGTGCGGAAATCCGCCGGATACGCCACCACCGGAAAGTCGACGGCGCGAAAGCAGCCCATGGCGCGGGGCATGTGAAAGGCGCTGGTCACCAGCAACCAGCGTTCGCCCGGCTTGGGCTTCAACAGAGCCTTGGCGAATTCCGCATTCTCGGCCGTGTTCCGGGACTGGTCCTCGAACTCCACCCGGGCCGGATCGATGCCCAGCACGCCGAGGCTCTGGCGCATCATCTGCGCCTCCCGCCCCTTGCCCTCGGGAATGAGCGCGCCGCTGCCGCCGATGAAGGCCAGCCGCGCCTCGGGATAGCGCCGGGCCAGGTCGGCGAAGGCCAGCACCCGCTCGCCGGCCTCCGAAAAAGCCGGCTGGCCGCGGGCGAGACCGATGTCAGGCAACTCGGCGCCACCCAGCAGCAGCACCCCGGTGACCGGCTTGCCGTCGTCATGGAACTGGGGGAAGCGCTCCTCCAGCGGCGACATGATGTGGTTGGCGGCGGGGCTGAAGCCGAACACCAGCAGGCCGACCACCCCCAGCCCCAGCAGCACCCGCCCCGCGCGCCGGCAGCCGACCAGCAGCAGCAGCGCCGCCAGCACCAGCACGATGACCAGGGCGTTGGACGGCGCCGCGACGAACCACGCCAGCTTTGACACGGTGAAGAACGAATCCATGTGCCGCGCTCCCGCTTGCCCCGACCTCCAGGGATAGCCGACCCCTTCGCCCTTGCGAAGGGGCCAAGGGGAGGCCAAGGGGAGACCAAGGGGAGACCAAGGCGGGACGGAGGATGGGTTGAATTCAACACATCTCCGCCGGCCCGGCGTTCGGCGCGCCTCAGGCGGTCTTGTCGTACAGCTGGCGGCCGATCAGCATGCGGCGAATCTCGCTGGTGCCGGCGCCGATCTCATAGAGCTTGGCGTCGCGCAGCAGCCGGCCGGTCGGGTAATCGTTGATATACCCGTTTCCACCCAGGGTCTGGATCGCCTCCAGGGCCATCCAGGTCGCCTTCTCGGCGGCGAACAGAATGGCGCCGGCGGCATCCTCGCGGGTGGTGGCGCCGCGGTCGCAGGCTTTGGCGACGGCGTAGACATAGGCGCGGGTGGCATTCATGGCCACGTACATGTCGGCAATCTTGCCCTGCATGAGCTGGAAGGTGCCGATGGCGGCGCCGAACTGCTTGCGCTCGTGCACATAGGGCAACACCACATCCATGCAGGCCTGCATGATGCCGATGGGGCCGGCGGCCAGCACCGCGCGCTCGTAGTCGAGCCCGCTCATGAGCACGTTGACGCCCCGGCCGACGCCGCCGAGCACGTTCTCTTCCGGCACCTCGCAATCCTCGAACACCAGCTCGCCGGTGTCGGAGCCGCGCATGCCCAGCTTGTCCAGCTTCTGGGCGGTGGAAAAGCCCTTGAAGCCGCGCTCGATCAGGAAGGCGGTGATGCCGCGCGGGCCCGCCGCCGGGTCGGTCTTGGCGTAGACCACCAGGGTCTCGGCAATGGGGCCGTTGGTGATCCACATCTTCGAACCGTTGAGGATGTAGCGATCGCCCTTCTTCTCGGCGCGGGTGCGCATGGACACCACGTCCGACCCCGCGCCCGGCTCCGACATGGCCAGCGCCCCCACGTGCACCCCGGAGATGAGCTTCGGCAGGTAGCTCGCCTTCTGCGCGTCGGTGCCGTTGCGGCGGATCTGGTTGATGCAGAGGTTTGAATGCGCACCGTAGGACAGGCCCACCGAGGCGGAGGCGCGGGAGATTTCCTCCACCGCGATCACATGCTCCAGATAGCCCAGGCCCGAGCCGCCATACTCTTCTTCCACCGTGATGCCGTGCAGGCCCAGCGCGCCGAGCTTCGGCCACAGGTCGCGCGGGAACTGATTGGTGCGGTCGATCTCGGCCGCACGGGGCGCAATCTCCGCGTCCGAGAACTGGCGCACGGTGTTGCGCAGCATGTCGGCGGTCTCGCCGAGGTCGAAATCGAATCCGGCGGCACTGTTCGGCAGCATGGGCATCCTCCCTCGCTCCCCTGTTCTTGCGCGCCGGTGCGGCGCGGCGGGGACGCGGCGCTAGAATAAAACGGTTGTCCGTTTATTCAATGGGGTGCGCACAGGTTCATGCGGGCAAGTGCACGGCCGGCGCGCTGCCGCCCCCTCCGGCCGCAGCGCGGACGAGGGGAGCTGAGGGGCCCCGATGGGAGCGGCGCCCCGTCGGGGCGCGGCAGATGGGATGCAAACGACGGTGGGGCCCGGCGAATTGGACGCCGGGACGCACAGCCGGGCCGGCAGCGGAAGGGGGGGCTCAGGGACGCCAGGCGTCGCGCGGCTCGGCGTCCTTTTCCTCCACGCGCGCCTCTTCGACGATGGCGAGCAGCGCCCGCAGGCCCTCCTGCACCCCCTGCCCCGACTGGGCCGACACCAGCAGCGGCGTCTTGCCGGCGGCGCGCCTCAGGCGCTCCTTCTGCTGCTTGAGCAGCTCCGGCGAGAGCGCGTCCACCTTCGACAGGGCGACGATCTCCGGCTTCTCGTCCAGGCCGTTGCCATAGGCGGCCAGCTCGGCGCGCACGGTCTTGTAGGCCTTGCCGGCGTGCTCGCTGGTGCCGTCCACCAGGTGCAGCAGGGCGCGGCAGCGCTCCACATGGCCCAGGAACCGGTCGCCGATGCCGACGCCTTCGTGCGCCCCCTCGATCAGGCCGGGAATGTCGGCGAGCACGAACTCGCGCCCGTCCACCCGCACCACGCCCAGGCCGGGATGGAGCGTGGTGAAGGGATAATCGGCAATCTTCGGCTTGGCCGCCGTGGTGGCGGCAAGGAAGGTGGACTTGCCGGCATTGGGCAGGCCGACGAGGCCGGCATCCGCAATGAGTTTCAGCCGCAGCCAGATCCAGCGCTCCTGGCCCTCCAGGCCCGGATTGGCGCGGCGTGGGGCCTGGTTGGTGGAGGTCTTGAACTGGGCGTTGCCGAAGCCGCCGTTGCCGCCCTCCAGCAGCTTGATGCGCTGGCCCACCTCGGTCAGGTCGGCAAGCACCGTCTCTTCCTCCTCGTCGAGGATCTGGGTCCCGGCCGGCACCCTGAGCACCACGTCATCGCCCCTGGCCCCGGTGCGGTTGGCGCCCTTGCCGTGGTCGCCCTTCTTGGCCTTGAAGTGCTGCTGATAGCGGTAGTCGATGAGCGTGTTCAGGCCGTCCACGCATTCGATCCACACGTCGCCGCCGCGTCCGCCGTCGCCGCCATCGGGACCGCCGAACTCGATGAACTTCTCGCGCCGGAACGAGACGCATCCCGCCCCGCCATCACCGGAGCGCACATAGACCTTGGCTTGATCGAGGAATTTCATGGGCTGGAGGTAGACGCGCCGCCACCGGAACGCAAGGGGCAGTTGGCCTCGTCGCCGACTCGGCCCTCAAGGCACGCGGCGATCCTGCGCACCGTGTTCCAGTTGCGGCCGGTGCCCGCCAGCCCCCGCCCGGAGGAAAGCGCCGTCGCCAGCCGGGAGCGGCCGAGCCCATGGGGAAACCCGGCGTAGATCACGCGTCCGCGCCCCTCCACATGCTCCCCATCACGGCGCAGGGCGCGCAGCTGCTCCAGGTCGGCATCCGAAGGCTCCCCCTTCAGGCACACTGCCAGGACACGGGCCGGCGCCGCCGCGGCAGCCTCGGCCAGGGGATTGTCGGCGATCAGGCGCGCCCAGGCCGGCGCGTCGCGCACCAGCACTGCGGTGGCAAGGCCCGCCTCCGCCGCCAGGGCCCGCTCCAGCCGCGCCTCCAGCTCCGCCTCACCCGCGTCCCCTCCCTCGAACACCAGGTTGCCGGATTGCAGCACGGTTTGCGGCGCGCCCAGGCCAAGGCCGGCCGCCACCTCACGCAGCCGCGCCATGGGCAGGGCCTTGGTGCCGCCCACATTCACCGCCCGCAGCAGGGCGATGCGCCTGCTCATGGCTCCACGCCTCCCGCTGAAATCCGGCGCACGATGACGCCGCACGTCGGGCCGCGCAAGGTGCCCCCGCCCTTTGACCTTTGCGGCGGCGCGGCCCAAAACACCGCCATGACCCCGCCCCCGCGCGCGACCACCGTCGATGTCCTGCTCCCCCTCGGCCTCGACGCCCCCTATTCCTACCTTCAGCCGGAGGGGCTGGCCCTCGCCCCCGGCGACCTCGTCACCGTGCCCCTGGGCGCGCGCACGGTGATGGGCTGCGTGTGGCCGCGCGCCGCCGGCCCCGAAGCCGTCCTCGACCCGAAGAAGCTGAAGGCGGTGAAGGCCCGGCTCGACTATCCGCCGCTGCCGCACGATCTTCTGCGGCTCATCGACTGGATGGCCGACTATACTCTGGCGCCACGCGGCATGGTGCTGCGGCTGGCACTGAAGCATGGCGAGTCCCCCGGCCCGGCGCGTGAGCGGGTGGGCGTGCGGGCCACCGGCCGCAGCCCGGAACGCATGACCGCCGCCCGCACCCGGCTGCTGGCGTTCGTGGCCGATGGCTTCGTGCGCGGCAAGGCGGAGGCGGCGCGGGAAGCCGGCGTCTCGCCCTCGGTCGTGGATGGGCTGATCGACGACGGGGCGCTGGAGGCCCTGGTGCTGCCCCCCGAGCCGGCGGCCTATCCACCCGATCCCGGCTATGCGGCGCAGGCGCTGTCGCAGGTGCAGGCGGCCGCCGCCGAAACCCTGCGGGCGGCGGTGGAGGCCCATGCCTTTCGCGTCTTCCTGCTGGACGGCGTCACCGGGTCCGGCAAGACCGAGGTCTATTTCGAAGCGGTGGCGCAGGCCGTGCGCGACCGGCGCCAGGCACTCATCCTGCTGCCGGAAATCGCCCTCACCCAGGCCTTCCTGGACCGTTTCACCCGGCGCTTCGGCGTCAAGCCGGCGGAATGGCATTCCGGCATCTCGGCGCGGCGGCGCGCGCGCATCCTGGCCGGGGTGGCCGCCGGCGAGGTGCAGGTGGTGGCCGGGGCCCGCTCCGCTTTGTTCCTGCCGTTCCACGACCTGGGCCTGATGGTTGTGGATGAGGAGCACGACCCCGCCTACAAGCAGGACGACGGCGTAACCTATCACGCCCGCGACATGGCGGTGGTGCGGGCGCGCCTGTGCGCCACCCCGATCGTGCTCGCCTCCGCCACGCCGTCGCTGGAGACGGAGGTGAACGCGCGGCGCGGCCGCTACCAGCGGCTGGCCCTGCCGGTGCGCTTCGGCGGCGCCAAGGTGCCGGGCCTCACCCCCATCGACCTGCGCAAGGAGGGGCCGCCGCGCGGCCGCTGGATCGCCCCGCGCCTGGAGGGCGAGATCAACGACACCCTGGCCGCCGGCGGCCAGGCGCTGCTGTTCCTCAACCGGCGGGGCTATGCGCCGCTGACGCTCTGCAATGCCTGCGGCCATCGCATGCGCTGCCCCTCCTGCACCGCATGGCTGGTGGAACACCGCTTTCGCCGCCGCCTCACCTGCCACCATTGCGGCTACCAGGCCCCGGTGCCGGAGGAATGTCCCAAGTGCGGCGCCAAGGACAGCCTGGTAGCGGTGGGCCCCGGCGTGGAGCGGCTTCAGGAGGAGGTGCAGGCGCTGTTTCCCGCCGCCCGCTCCCTGGTGCTCTCCTCCGACCTGCTCGGCGGGGTGGAGCGCATGCGGGCGGAACTGGACGCGGTGGCGAAGGGCGAGGTGGACGTGGTGGTGGGCACCCAGCTGGTGGCCAAGGGCCACAACTTCCCCGGCCTGGCGCTGGTGGGGGTGGTGGATGCCGACGTCGGCCTGGGCCAGGGCGATCCGCGCGCGGCGGAGCGCACCTTCCAGCTGGTGCACCAGGTGGCGGGGCGCGCCGGGCGCGGCAAGACTGAGGGGCGCGGCTTCATCCAGACCCGCAGCCCTGAGCATCCGGTGATGCGCGCCCTCGTCACCGGCGACCGCGATGCCTTCTACGACACCGAGATCGCCGCCCGCGAGGAGGCCCAGCTTCCCCCGTTCGGCCGCATGGCGGGGCTCATCGTCTCGGCCAGCGAGGCGCATGTGGCGGAAGCCCATGCCCGGCGGCTGGCCGCCTGCGCGCCCATCGTGGCCGGGGTGCGCGTGCTCGGGCCGGCGGAAGCCCCGCTGGCGGTGCTGCGCGGGCGCCATCGCTGGCGGCTGCTGGCGCGCTCGCCGCGCGGCTTCGACCTGTCCGCCTACCTGCGGGCATGGCGGGAGGTGGCGCCCCGGCCCACCGGCAACATCAAGGTCGCCATCGACGTGGACCCCCTGAGCTTCCTGTGAGCCGCGGCGGGGCGCCCTATCCCTCCCACACGGGAAGATCGCCGCGGGCCCAGCCGTCCTTCACCCCGGCCACGTAATCGGCATAACCGCCGGCGGCGATGGCGGCGCGGGCGCCGGCCATGAGCTGCTGGTAATAATGGATGTTGGCCCAGGAGATCAGCATCGCCCCCAGCATCTCCTCGCACCGCACCAGGTGGTGCAGGTAGGCGCGGGAATAGTCGCGCAGGGCCGGGCAGTCGCTGGTCTCGTCCAGCGGGCGCGGGTCCTCGGCGTGGCGGGCGTTCTTCAGGTTGATGCGGCCGAAGCGGGTGAAGGCCAGCGCGTGGCGGCCGGAGCGGGTGGGCATCACGCAATCGAACATGTCGATGCCGCGCGCCACCGCCTGCAGCAGGTCGTCGGGGGTGCCCACCCCCATCAGGTAGCGCGGCTTGGTGAGGGGCAGGTGCGGTTCCACCGTCTCGATCATGGCCAGCATGACCTCCTGCGGCTCGCCCACCGCGAGGCCGCCGATGGAATAGCCCTTGAAGTCCATGTCGGCCAGGGCGCGCGCCGATTCCACCCGCAGCTCCGGCACCGCCCCGCCCTGCACGATGCCGAACAGCGCCCGGCCAGCGGTGAAGTCCGCCGGCTGCGCCTCGAACGCGCGCTTGGAGCGCTCGGCCCAGCGCAGCGACAGGCGCATGGCGCGGGCCGCGTCCTCGTCCGTGCACGGCAGGCGCACGCACTCGTCGAGCTGCATCTGGATGTCGGAGCCGAGCAGGCCCTGGATCTCCACCGCCCGCTCGGGCGTCAGCTCATGGGCGGCGCCGTCCACATGGGAGCGGAAGGTGACGCCGGCCTCGCTCATCTTGCGCAGCGACGACAGCGACATGACCTGGAAACCGCCGGAATCGGTGAGAATGGGCCCGTCCCAGCCCATGAAGCGGTGCAGCCCACCGAGCTTGGCCACCCGCTCGGCGCCCGGCCGCAGCATCATATGATAGGTGTTGGCGAGCACGATGTCGGCGCCCGCCTGCTTCACCTGGTCGAAGTAGAGGCCCTTCACCGTGGCCACCGTGCCCACCGGCATGAAGGCCGGAGTGCGGATGATCCCGCGCGGGGTGAAAATGGCGCCGGTGCGCGCCGCCCCGTCGGTGGCGGCCAGCGTGAAGGAAAAGGTGTCGGGAAGCGGCAGGGTCATTCCGGAACTCGCGTGGGCGATGCCTGCGGCAGCAGCAGGCAGGCATCCCCGTAAGAATAGAAGCGATAGCCCTCGGCGATGGCGTGGGCATAAGCGCGCTTCTGCGTCTCATGGCCCACCAGGGCCGCCACCAGCATCACCAGCGTGGAACGCGGCAGGTGGAAATTCGTCATCATCGCGTCCACGGCGCGGAAGCGGTATCCGGGCGTGATGAAGATGTCGGTCTCGCCCACGAACGGGCGGATGGCGCCATCTTCGGCGCAGGCGCTCTCGATCAGCCGGGTGGACGTGGAGCCCACGGTGACGATGCGCCCGCCCCCTGCCCTGGCCCGATTGAGGCTGGCCGCCGCCTCCGGCGAAACCTCGCCCCATTCGGCATGCATGCGATGGCCGCTGGTGTCGTCCGCCTTCACCGGCAGGAAGGTGCCGGGGCCCACGTGCAGCGTGACCGTCACCACATCGACCCCGCGGGCCCGCACCGCCGCCATCAGCTCCGGCGTGAAATGCAGGCTGGCGGTGGGGGCCGCCACCGAGCCGTCGACCCGGGCGAACAGGGTCTGGTAGTCGGTCCGGTCGCGCGCATCCTCGGCCCGGCGGGCGGCAATGTAGGGGGGAATCGGCATGTGCCCCACCTCCGCCAGGGCCGCGTCGAGGGCCGGTCCGGACAGCTCGAAGGCGAGATCCACCTCGCCGTCCCGCCGCGCCTCCACCCGCGCGTCCAGGGTGCCGAGCAGGCAGGCGTTGCCGGCCTGGCCGAAGCGGATGACGTCCCCGGCCTTCAGGCGCTTGGCGGGCTTGGCGAAGGCGGTCCAGCGGTGACCGTCCCGGCGCTTCACCAGCGTTGCTTCCACATGAACCGTGCCGGCGCCCTCGCGCGTCCGCGTGCCCTCCAGGGCGGCGGGGATGACCCGGGTGTCGTTCACCACCAGCGCGTCGCCGGGAGCGAGCAGGCCGGGAAGGTCGCCGATGCGGGCATCCTCCAGCTCCGGCAGGCCGCCGGGGCGCACCACCAGCAGCCGCGCGGCTTCGCGCGGTTCCGCCGGGCGCAGGGCGATCCGGTCGGGCGGCAGGTCAAAATCGAAGGCGTCGACACGCATCGCAAAGCTTTGGAAGGAGGGCTTCTAAATGGGGAGGAGCCGCGTTCCTACAGCGCCCGCGCGGGAACGCAAGTCGGCCCGCGGCGCGGCGGAGGGCGCGCCGCCGTCAGAAGATGGCGACCGCGCCCTGCCAGATGGCCCAGCTCATGAGGCCGGTGATGAGCAGGCCCACCAAGGTGGCGCCGAAACCGGCCAGGATCACCAGCCCGTCCCGCTCCACCAGGCCGAGGCCGAACACGCACACGGCGAAGCCGGGCGGCAGGTTGCCCAGGAAGGGAATCGGCAGCAGCAGGGTGAAGCCCAAAAGCACCACGGTCGCCCCCACGATGCGGCGGGCGGTGGGGCCGGCGAACTGCTCGTAGCGGGGGCGCGAGAGACGCTCGAACTTCTCGATGTATGGCCGCGACCGGGCAACGATGGTTTCCAGCATGGCGCGCGAGAAGGTGCGCCTGGCGATCCGCTCCGGCAGCCACAGTTCCTGGCGGCCCATGGCCATCTGCAGGCCGATGAGGCCAAGAATGATGCCGCAGATCACCGGCACGCCGGGGGGCATGGGAATGCAGTTGGGAATGCCGAAGATGAGGAACAGGATGCCGAAGGCACGGTTGCGCAGCGCGTTGATGAGATCGCCAATCGCCACCTTCTCGCCCTCCTGGGCGGACAGGACGGCGGCGAGCAGTTCGGACGTTCTCGGCGTACGGTGGTCCAATGCAGCCTCTTCCACGGCGTCTGCCCCGGCCGACGGCGTCCCCAGGGTGGCCCCTAATAGCACCGAGAAAGCGGCGGTGTCAGGGCATTGGTGCCGGTGGGGCGCGGCGGCGTCAGCGCGTGGCGTGCGGCGCAAGCGGGCGGGCGTGGCCGCGCGCGGGCTCGAAGGCGGTGGCGGCATAGGCGCGCAGGGGTCCTTCGCCGGCAATGGCCCCATCCGCCCGCAAGGCCAGGTAGCGCCCGCAGCACACCCGCAGGAACGAGGCGAAATTGTCGATGGCCCGGTCGGCTGCGCTCAATTCGTCCTGCAGCCGGACCAGCAGTTGCGACACGCTGAGCCCGTCCCGCGCGCCGATCTCCTCCAGCACGGTCCAGAAGAAGGCCTCCAGCCGCACGCTGGTGCTCATGCCGCCAAGCCGCACGGAGCGGGTCTGCATCTGCCACAGGTCGGGATCGGCTGAGGTGAAGAGGCTGCACATGGCGGGCTCGCTGTTGCGCATTCCAACGCCCCGGCGCACGCCCGGGGCGGGCTCGACCGACCGGCGTGCGCGCTCAACCCCCGCAGAGCGCGCACGCCTCTCGCCGCGTCGGCGACCTTAGCCCACGCCGGCGTTCAAAGGGAGATCCGCGTTCCGAGCAACACGAGGAATTGCGCGATGAACGCCGGATGCGCCGGCCAGGCTGGGGCCGACACGAGATTGCCCTCGGTGATGGCCTCGTCGACCGCGATCTTGGGATAGATGCCCCCGGCCAGCTCCACCTCGGGCTGGCAGGCCGGATAGGCTGAGCAGGTTCGCCCCTTCAGCACGCCGGCCGCCGCCAGCAGCTGCGGGCCGTGGCACAAGGCGGCAACCGGCTTGCCGGCCTCGAAAAAGTGGCGGACGGCGGCGATCACCGCCGGATCGAGCCGCAGATATTCCGGCGCCCGCCCGCCGGGCACCACCAGAGCGTCGTAGCTCTCCACCGCGATGTTGGCGAAGGTGGCGTTGAGGGTGAAATTGTGGCCCTTCAGCTCCACATAGGTCTGGAAGCCGATGAAGTCGTGGATGGCGGTGGCCACCTGGTCGCCGGCCGCCTTGCCGGGACACACCGCGTGCACCTGGTGGCCGACCGCCAGCAGCGCCTGGAACGGCACCATGATTTCGTAATCCTCGCCGAAGTCGCCGACGATCATCAGTATTTTCTTCGCGCCCATGGCATCCTCCCTCGCGGCTCACTGGCGAGCCGCGAGGAATGCTAGGCGAGCGCGCCGCGCCATGGGTGTTAGCCCGCTGTGGCACCCCGCCGGCGCGCGCTCACTGGCGTGCTTTCAGTGGAGCACGAACAGCCCGTCCACGGTGCGCAGCTCCGCCGGCTTGATGAGGCCGCAATGGGCCACCCGCACCGAATGCAGCCGCCCCTCGATCTCGCGCCGCCAGAACTCCAGGAACCGATTGAGCTCCGGGAACTTGGGGCACAGATCGTACTCCTGCCACAGGAAGCTCTGGAGCACCGAAGGATGGTCGGGCAGGTGATAGAGAATTTCGGCCGTGGCGAGGCCGTAGCCTTCCATCTGCAATCTGAAGTCGTTGGAAACGCCGTTCTGCGACAGTTCGGATGCACTCTTGGACGCCATGATGAAGACCTCCGTGGGCAATATCGAATGAACGGTGATCCGCGGGCGGGCCCGGCGCCGAGGGGGCCGGATCGCCCGGGGGATCACGTTTCGATTGTCGGCTCAACAGTGTCGCGGGGCCAAGACTAAAATTGTGTTTCCATGTGCAAAAACAATGAACTAGCAGCGATTGGCCAGGACTGCTGACACACCCCTGACGGCTGTGCCGTGGCGGCCCGTCCCGGTCGGCCGCCGGCGCCCCCGCCGCAACCTCTTCGCAATGCAGCATTTTGCCGGGTGCTAGCACTCCCGACAATCGAGTGCCAAAAAATGCGCGGGCCCTCTTGCGGGACCTTCCCGTCCCCCCTAGATGGGCGTTGAGCCGGGCCGTGGGTGCTCGGTGTCTGTAAAATAGGCAACCAACTGGAGGTTTACCCTATGGGTTTCCGTCCTCTGCACGACCGCGTTGTTGTGAAGCGCATCGACGCCGAGCAGAAGTCTGCTGGCGGGATCATCATTCCCGACACCGCCAAGGAAAAGCCCCAGCAAGGTGAAGTGATCGCGGTGGGTCCCGGCGCCCGCAACGAGAAGGGCGAGATCGTCGCCCTCGACGTGAAGGCCGGCGATGTGGTGCTGTTCGGCAAATGGTCCGGCACCGAGGTCAAGATCGACGGCCAGGATCTCCTCATCATGAAGGAGAGCGACATCCTCGGCGTGATCGAAGGCGCCGCCGGCGCCCAGAAGGCCGCCTGAGCCGCCCAGTCAACACCCGGCCGCGGCCCGCCCGGCGGGCCCGCCCCCTGACCATTCCCGGAACATTCGTCCCAAGCTGAAGGAGCACGGCACATGGCTGCCAAGGACGTGAAATTCTCCGTCGACGCGCGCGACAAGGTGCTGCGTGGCGTGGACATCCTCGCCAACGCGGTGAAGGTGACGCTCGGCCCCAAGGGCCGCAACGTGGTGATCGAGAAGGCGTTCGGCGCCCCCCGCATCACCAAGGACGGCGTCTCCGTCGCCAAGGAAATCGAGCTCGAGGACAAGTTCGAGAACCTCGGCGCCCAGCTGGTGCGTGAGGTGGCCTCCAAGACCAACGACCTGGCCGGCGACGGCACCACCACCGCCACCGTGCTGGCCCAGGCCATCGTCAAGGAAGGCTCCAAGGCGGTTGCCGCCGGCCTCAACCCGATGGACCTGAAGCGCGGCATCGACGTCGCGGTGGAAGCCATCATCAAGGACCTGGCCGCCAATTCCAAGCCGGTGACCTCGAACGAGGAAATCGCCCAGGTCGGCACCATTTCCGCCAACGGCGATTCCGAGGTCGGCGCCTTCCTGGCGGAAGCCATGAAGAAGGTCGGCAACGAGGGCGTCATCACCGTCGAGGAAGCCAAGTCCTTCGAGACCGAGCTCGACGTGGTCGAGGGCATGCAGTTCGACCGCGGCTACCTCTCGCCGTACTTCGTGACCAATGCGGAGAAGATGCGCGTTGAGTTCGAGGAGCCCTATATCCTCATCAACGAGAAGAAGCTGACCGGCCTGCAGGAGCTGCTGCCGGTGCTCGAGGCGGTGGTGCAGTCGGCCCGTCCGCTGCTCATCATCGCCGAGGACGTGGAAGGCGAGGCGCTGGCCACCCTGGTGGTCAACAAGCTGCGCGGCGGCCTGAAGGTCGCGGCGGTGAAGGCCCCCGGCTTCGGTGATCGCCGCAAGGCCATGCTGCAGGACATCGCCATCCTGACCGGCGGCACCGTGATTTCCGAGGAAGTCGGCATCAAGCTCGACAGCGTGAACCTCTCGTTCCTCGGCCGCGCCAAGAAGGTGGTGATCGAGAAGGAGAACACCACCATCGTCGACGGCGCCGGCGAGAAGGCCGACATCGAGGCGCGCGTCGCCCAGATCCGCGCCCAGATCGAGACCACCACCTCCGACTACGACCGCGAAAAGGCGCAGGAGCGCCTGGCCAAGCTCGCCGGCGGCGTCGCCGTGGTGCGCGTGGGCGGTTCCACGGAAGTGGAAGTGAAGGAGAAGAAGGACCGCGTGGACGACGCCCTGCATGCCACCCGCGCTGCGGTGGAAGAAGGCATCGTTCCCGGCGGCGGCGTGGCCCTGCTGCGCGCCATCAAGGCGCTCGAAGGTCTCACCGTCGACAATGCCGACCAGAAGACCGGCATCGAGATCGTCCGCCGCGCCATCCAGGCTCCGGCGCGCCAGATCGTGCAGAATGCCGGCGACGACGGCTCGGTGGTGGTGGGCAAGATCCTCGAGTCCTCCGACTACGCCTTCGGCTACAACGCCCAGACCGGCGAATACGTGGACCTGGTGAAGTCCGGCATCATCGACCCCACCAAGGTCGTGCGCACCGCGCTCCAGGATGCCGCCTCCATCGCTGGCCTGCTGATCACCACCGAGGCGCTCATCGCCGAGCTGCCGAAGAAGAACGCCCCCGCGGCCCCGGCCATGCCGGGCGGCGGCATGGACTTCTGAGGTCCACCCGACCTTCGGCGCCGCCCGGCGTAAAGTCGCAAGAGGGCGACCGGCAATAGCCGGTCGCCACGGGCGGCGGCATGGACTTCTGAGGTCCACCCGACCTTCGGCGCCGCCCGGCGTAAAGTCGCAAGAGTGCGACCGGCAACAGCCGGTCGCCACGGGCGGCGGCATGGACTTCTGAGGTCCACCCGACCTTCGGCGCCGCCCGGCGAAAAGCGCCAAAGCTCGACCGGCGACAGCCGATCGATGCGGGCGGCATGGAAGAGCGAATCGGACGGCCGGGCCTCGTGCCCGGCCGTCTCCTTTTCAGGGGCGGCGTCCCACCTCGTGCCGTCCCATCTTCGCGGCGGCGCGGACACCGGGGCCCTCCGCCCGCGCCAAAGCCGCTAGCCGCGGGCGCCTGTTCCAGATAGCGTCAGGCATCCGCACAAAAGCAGGTTGCCTTGCCCAAACGTCCCACCAAGTCGCCGTCCCGCCCCACCAAGACCCGCGCCAGCCGCAAGCGCGTGGCGGCTGAGCGCACGCGCGCCGAGGCGCTGGTGGTGGCAGCCCACGCCACCGGCCAGATGCCCACCCGCGAACAGGTGCTGGCCTTCATCGCCAGCCAGAGCGGCATCGTCGGCAAGCGCGAGATCGCCCGCGCCTTCGGCCTGTCCGCCGCCCAGAAGGTGGAGCTCAAAGCCCTGCTGCGCGACCTCGCCGACCATGGAACGGTGGAGCGGCGCAGCCGCAAGCTGCACGTGCCCGGCGCCCTGCCCGGCGTGGTGCTGGCCGACATCGTCAGCCGCGACGCCGACGGGGAGCTGGTGGCCCAGCCGGTGGAATGGGACACCGAGGCCCATGGCGAGGCCCCGCGCATCGTCATCCAGGCCCAGCGCCGCCCCGGCCGCGACGCCGGCCCCGCCCCGGGCCTGTCCGATCGGGTGCTGCTGCGCATCGTGGAGGGCGCCGGCGAGGGCTATGCGGGCCGCGTCATCAAGGTGCTGGAGAAGGCGCGCAAGCAGACGCTCGGCGTGTTCCATGCCCTGCCGAGCGGCGGCGGCCGGATCGTGCCCATCGACAAGAAGGCGCTGGGCCGCGAGCTGCAAGTGCCCCCCGGCGCCGAGCAGGAGGCGAAAGACGGCGACCTGGTTTCGGTGGAGCTGCTGCGCCAGCGCGTGTTCGGCCTGCCCAGCGCGCGGGTGAAGGAGCGGCTCGGCTCCGTCGCCTCCGAGAAGGCGGTGAGCCTCATCGCCCTGCAGGCCCATGGCATTCCCCATGCGTTCCCCGAGGCCGTGACGCGGGAGGCGGAAGCGGCCGCCAAGGTCACGGCGCGCGGGCGCGAGGACTGGCGCAAGCTGCCCCTCGTCACCATCGACCCGCCCGACGCCAAGGACCACGATGACGCCGTGCATGCCGCCGCCGACGACAGCGGCGACAATGATGGCGGATTCATCGTCACCGTCGCCATCGCCGATGTTTCCGCTTATGTGCGTCCCGGCACCGCCCTCGACCGCGAAGCGCTGCTGCGCGGCAATTCGGTGTATTTCCCGGACCGGGTGGTGCCGATGCTGCCCGAGCGCATCTCCAACGACCTGTGCTCGCTGCGCCCGCGGGAGGACCGGCCGGCGCTGGCGGTGCGCATGGTCATCGGCCGGGACGGGCGCAAGAAGAGCCACAGTTTTCACCGGGTCATGATGCGCTCGGCCGCCAAGCTCGCCTATGCCCAGGCCCAGGACGCCATCGACGGGCGCGCCGACGCGGCCACCGATCCGCTGCTGGAAGGCGTGCTGAAGCCGCTCTATGCCGCCTATGCCTGCGTGAAGAGCGCCCGCGACCAGCGCCAGCCGCTGGATCTCGACCTGCCGGAACGCCGGATCGTGCTGAAGGAAGACGGCACGGTGGACAAGGTGGTGGTGCCGGAGCGGCTCGACGCGCATCGGCTGATCGAGGAATTCATGATCCTCGCCAACGTCGCCGCCGCCGAGACGCTGGAGGAGAAACGCACCCCGCTCATCTACCGCGTGCACGACACGCCCTCGCTCGAAAAGCTCTCCGCCCTGCGGGATTTCCTGAAGACCCTGGATATCGCCCTGCCCAAGATCGACGCGGTGCGCCCGTCCCATCTCAACCGCATCCTCGCCCTGGTGAAGGACACGGATGTGGCGCCGCTGGTCAACCAGGTGATCCTGCGCAGCCAGTGCCAGGCGGAATATTCGCCGCTGAACTACGGCCATTTCGGCCTCAATCTGCGCCGCTACGCCCATTTCACCTCCCCCATCCGCCGCTATGCGGACCTGGTGGTGCATCGCGGGCTCATCCGCGCCATGGCCTTCGGCAAGGACGGCCTGCCCGAGGAGGTGACGCCGGAAGGCCTCGCCGAGGTGGCGGCCGCCATCTCCGTCACCGAGCGGCGGGCCATGGCGGCCGAACGGGAGACCGTGGACCGGCTTATCGCCCACCACCTGGCCAGCCAGATCGGCGCCGTGTTCAGGGGCCGTCTCACCGGCGCCACCAAGGCCGGCCTGTTCCTGTCGCTGGACGAGACCGGGGCGGACGGCTTCATCCCGGCCAGCACCCTGGGGGCGGATTATTATCGCTTCGACGAGGTGCGGCAGGCGCTGGTGGGCGACCGCACCGGCGAGATGCACCGCATCGGCGACCGGGTGGAGGTGCGGCTGGTGGAGGCCGCCCCGGTGGCCGGGGCGCTGCGGTTTGAGCTTCTCTCCGAAGGCACCTATGTAAAGGGTCCGCGCGGCCGGCCCGGGCCGGCGCGACGGTCCGGCGGAGCGAAGAGCGGCCCCGGCCGCGCGCCGTCCCGTGCCGGCGGCAGCCGGAACGGAAAGGGGCGAACCCGCCCATGAGCAGGCCATGATATCGAGCACGCCATGACATCCAGCGCCAGAACACCCGGCGCGCCGGCGGCAGCGACCCTGGCGCGCCCCTTTACGGAACGCCCCTTGGCGGAAGCCGCGCCCCGCGCCGTCCCCGCGGCGCTGCGGCGCGGCGCGCGCGGCCGGTGTCCCGCCTGCGGCGCCGGCCGCCTGTTTTCCCGCTACCTGAAGGTCGAGAGCTTCTGTGGCCGCTGCGGCGAGGAGCTCTATCACCACCGGGCCGACGATGCCCCGCCCTATGCGGTGATCCTGGTGGTAGGCCATGTGGTGGTGCCAGCGATGGTGCTGGTGGAGGAGCTGTTCCGCCCGCCGCTGTGGAGCCATCTGGCCCTGTGGCTGCCGCTGACGCTGGTGCTGAGCCTCGTCCTGCTGCCGCCCGCGAAAGGCCTGCTCATCGCCCTGCAATGGGCCTTGCGCATGCACGGCTTCGACCCTGCCAGCCCCGAACGCGAGCCGCCGCCGGCGGGCGCCGTTCGCCCCTCCTTCCCTCCCAGCGCGACGCCCCTTGCATCATGACCGACTTTGCCAGCCGACTGAGCGCCGCCGAGCGCGGACAGAACTCCCCCAACGTGCGCCCCAAGGATGCGGCCACGCTCATCCTGGTGGATCGCGACGGCCCGGCGCCGCGCGTGCTCATGGGCCGCCGCCACCCCAATCTCAAGTTCATGCCCAACATGTACGTCTTCCCCGGCGGCCGGCTGGAGCCGTTCGACAAGCTGATGCCGGTGCACGGGGTGGTGGAGGCCTTTAGCGAGCGCCGGCTCATGCAGGCGGTGCAGCGCCCCACCCTCGGCCGGGTGCGCGGGCTGGCCGCCGCCGCCATCCGCGAGATGTACGAGGAAACCGGCCTCATGGTCGGCACCAAGGACCTCGGCGCGCCGGCGGCCCCCTGCGACGACTGGCGCGCCTTCGAGCAGCGCGGCATCTTCCCCGACCTGGAGGCGCTCACCTTCGTGGCCCGCGCCATAACGCCGCCGCGCCGCCCCCGCCGTTTCGACACCCGCTTCTTCGTTGCCGATGCCGCAGCCGTGTGCGACGAGGAGCCGGGCAAGGTGGGCGAGGCATCGGAGCTGGTGGATCTCAAGTGGCTCACCTTCGAGGAGACGAAGGCGCAGGAGCTGCCCACCGTCACCCGCGTGGTGCTGGAAGAGCTGGCCGCGCGCATCGAGGCCGGCTTCCATCCCCGCCTCCCCGTTCCCTCCTATGCCATGCGGCACGGAAACTTCGTGCGCACGCTCCTCGACTGACCGGACTCCCTTCTTCATGCACGCGCCAAAGCCGCAGCCCGCCCAGATGAGCTGGGCGGCCTCGATCTCCGCTGCCATCTCCGCCATCGCCGTCGTCGGGGTGGGCATCAGCCTCTCCATTCCGCTGCTGGCGCTGGAACTCGAATCGCGGGGCGTCTCGGGTACCCTCATCGGCCTCAACACGGCGGTGGCGGGCATCGCCACGGTGGCGACCGCGCCGTTCGTGCCCTGGCTGGTGCGCCACCTGGGGGTGCGGGCGCTGCTGACGCTGGCCATCGCGGTCAGCGCGGCCAGCCTGCTGGCGTTCAAGGCGGTGCCGTCGTTCGTGGTCTGGTTTCCGCTGCGATTCGCCTTCGGGGCAGCATTGTGCGTGCTGTTCGCGGTGAGCGAGTTCTGGATCAACGCGGTGGCGCCGCCGCGCCGGCGCGGCCTCATCATGGGAATCTACGCCACCGCCCTCTCGGTGGGGGCGGCGCTGGGGCCGGTGATCCTGAGCGTGACCGGCACCGTCGGCTGGGAACCCTACCTCGCCGGCGCGGTGGTGCTGTGCCTGGGCGCCATTCCGATTCTGCTGGCGCGCGGCATGACCCCCCGCATCCACGACAGCGACCACCACGGTGTCCTGTCGTTCCTGCGCAAGTCGCCTACGGCGCTGCTGGCGGCGCTGGTGTTCGGCGCCATGGAAACCTCGGTCATGAGCTTCCTGCCGCTCTATGGCGTGCGCCTGGGGCTGGGCGACGCCGACGCCACCTTGCTGCTGACGGTGGCGGTGCTGGGCAATGTGGCGTTCCAGATTCCGCTGGGGCTGGTGTCCGATCGCATCGACCGGCGCGTGCTGCTGTTCCTCTGCGCCACGGTGGGCACCATCGGCGCGGCGATTCTGCCGGCGCTGCAGGTGGAAAGCCTCGGCTTCCTCGCCGCCGTGTTCCTGGCCACCGGCGTGGTGGGCTCGCTCTACACGGTGGGGCTCGCGCATCTGGGCGCGCGATTCCACGGCGCCGACCTTGCCTCCGCCAATGCGGCGTTCGTGATGTTCTACTCCCTCGGGCTCATCGCCGGGCCGCCGCTGGCGGGCAAGGGCATGGACATCTACAACCCGTACGGCTTCGCTTATGTCATCGCCGGCATGCTCGGCGCCTATGCCGTGCTGGTGGCGGTGCGCCTGTTTTTCGGCAGCGAAGCGCTGAAACCCCGCAGGCCTTGACAATGAAGGGCTGTTAGGGGCATTTCGAGGCATACGAGCCGCCGGACCGGCAGCGCGTGCGTGTTTCTTTTCGCCGGCATTCGGCTTGCGCGCCAGAACTTGCGCGCCACCAGCGGCACCAGGGATCAAGACATGGCCAAGGCTGCAACCATCAAGATCAAGCTCCTGTCCACCGCGGACACGGGTTCGTTCTACGTGACCAAGAAGAACTCCCGGACCAAGACCGAGAAGATCGTGCTGAAGAAGTACGATCCGGTCGCCCGCAAGCACGTCGAGTTCCGCGAGACCAAGATCAAGTGAGGCCCATGGGCGTATCGCCCATCGCTTCGTGAAGGACGGGGCGCCCCTGCGGCGCCCTTTTCTTTTGGCCCAGCGCTGGCGTGCCACCCATCGGCTGCCCAACCGCGCGCCCGGCTGGGCGATGCCCGGCGCCGGAACGGCCGCCGGCCTTCGCTTCAACCGCAAGGGGGCAGCAACAGCGGAAGCCCAGACCAGGCCCCAGGCCCAGGAACGCTTCGCCCACCGCGGCGCGGAAGAGGCAAGGCCGGGCGCACGGTTGACACCGGCGGGAGCAGAGCCCCGTGCGCAGCGGGAGCGACCATGCCGCGCCCCGCCAGCCAGAGGGCACCAACACGCCTCACGGAACGCTCCGACAGGGGCATGGGCCAGCGGACGGACGACAGAGGCAGGTCGAAAAGGCGAGCCCGGCCCCCAGCCCCCCTGCCCGTTCGTGCGCAGAGAATCAGAAAGGGCGAGCGGCGCGTCGCAGGCCCCCAGCCCGCCAGCGCTTCGCCCACCGCACCGCCGCGCAGGAGTGGCAAGGCGCACGGATGACACCGGCGGGAGCACACGCCCCGGGCGCCGCGGGGCGACCATGCCGCGCCCCCGCCAGCCGGGGCGGGCCAGCGGGCGGATGACAGGCGCGGACCGAAAGGCGAGACCTGCCCGTTCGCGCGGTGGGGATGATGTCCCGCCTCTATCGCCCGCCCGCCAGAGGGATTCGTCTTCGTCCTGAAGCAGGACCGCGCGCAAGTCAGAACCGCAGGGTGTCTGGGCGAGGGTAACGCAAGGAGGAAAAAGGCAAAGCCAGCACGCGACGGCCACTCCAAGAGGAACCAGCCGCGCCAAAAGATTAGGCCGCGCCAAGGCTTCGGTGGGCGCCGCCCGGTGGCAGCCCAGGACGCGCAGCCGCATCCGATGTTTCAGCCAATGCCTGCTGCGCCGGGTCGGGAGATGCGTCAGAGGCCGGACACGTCCGGCGCATGCTACGGATAGGTCGGAGCATTCCCGGTGGAGCGGAAAGCCGGCCGTCTGCAAGTTACTCGGGGTGCAGGACGGTGTCGCGCGAAGCAGTCTTGCGCGAGCCACAGTTTTTCGCGAGTCGCAATTTTTCGCGGGACAGAGGTGGCCGGTGGGGAACGCGCGGGGAGGCCTCCCGTCAGCGCTCGCCCACCGGCCAAACCCCACGGACCCAGGAGATGCGGCGGACCTGAGCACTCCGTAGGGTTGTCTCGAATTCGACGGCTCGACTTATCCGAGTCGCATTTGCGCCACTGATGCCGAGTCGCAGATTCGGTGCGCCTCTAGCGGTAGCCTTACACTTCTAAGTCGCCCAAAGTCTAGCGCAAGGACAACAAAAGGGAAAGAACTGGAGTCGACTCGGCGAGCGCGGGCGAAGATTCAACCCCCGGTGAAATGGCGAACGGTTTCCAGGAATTTCGCCACCGAGATCGGCTTGGAGAGATAGGCCTCGCAGCCGCCGGCACGGATTCGCTCCTCGTCGCCCTTCATGGCGAAGGCGGTCACCGCCACCACGGGAATCGCGCGCAGGTCCCGGTCGGCCTTCAGCTTCCGCGTCACGTCGAGCCCTGAGATCTCCGGCAGCTGAATGTCCATGATGATAAGGTCGGGCCGGTGGGCGCGGGCAAGGTCCACCGCCTCCACGCCGGTGCGCGTCTCGACCGTGCGGTAGCCATGAGCTTCCAGCAGATCATGGAAGAGCTTCATGTTAAGCTCATTGTCTTCCACGATCATCACCGTCTTCGACATCGGACGCCATCCCCGCTTCACGCTTCGCAGCCCATCGCGAACGTGCTGGAATGGGAACAGCTAGAGCCCAATCGTTGCGGAAGCGCAAATGCCAATTCAAGACAAACCCAAAGGCCTGCAAGCCCAGCGCGCCGCCGCCCAGGACGTCGCGGTGGCCGCTCTCTCCTTCATCGCCGCGGATGGCGAACGGCTGGTGCGCTTCCTCTCGGAAACCGGCCTTTCGCCCGCCACCCTGCGCGAGGCGGCGGGCAAGCCCGATTTCGGCGCGGGCGTGCTCGCCTACGTGATGTCGGACGAGCCGCTGCTGATCGCCTTCGCCGAGGCGCAGAAGCTCGAGCCCCGTCATGTGGTGAGCGCCTATGCCATCCTCGCCCCGGTGGAGGACCCCGACGCCCCGGCCCGCCCGCCCATGTAGCCCGCAACGGGTGACGGCGGCCCGGGGCCAGTTGCGCGTGGCCGGCGGGCGCGGCAGACTTGCGCCATGGCTCCCCTGCCCCAAGGACTGCCCCCGGGCTTCTGTCGCGACTGCCTCGCCGATGCGGGCGCCGGCGGGCGCTGCGTTGCCTGCGGCAGTCCCCGGCTTGCGCGCCACGACGAGATCGACACCCTCGCCGTCGCCCATGTGGATTGCGACGCCTTCTTCGCCGCGGTGGAGAAGCGGGACAATCCGGCGCTGGCCGACGTGCCGCTCATCATCGGCGGTGGCAAGCGCGGCGTGGTCTCCACCGCCTGCTACATCGCCCGCATCGCCGGCGTGCGCTCGGCCATGCCCATGTTCAAGGCGAAGGCCCTGTGCCCCGACGCCGTGGTGCTGCCCCCGAACATGGAGAAGTACCGCATCGCCGGACGCCAGGTTCGCGCCCTGATGCAGGCGCTCACGCCGCTGGTGGAGCCGCTCTCCATCGACGAGGCCTTCCTCGACCTCGCCGGCACCCAGGCGCTGCACGGCCTCAGCCCCGCCCGCACCCTGGCGCGGTTCGCGCGGGAGGTGGAGCGGCAGGTGGGAATCAGCGTCTCGGTGGGGCTCGCGCCCAACAAGTTCCTGGCCAAGACCGCGTCCGATCTCGACAAGCCGCGTGGTTTCTCCGTGCTCGGCGCCGCCGAGGCGCCGGGATTCCTGGCACCGCGCCCGGTCACCTTCATCTGGGGCGTCGGCGCGGCGTTCGGCGGCCGGCTCGCCCGTGACGGCTTCCACACCATCGCCGACCTGCAGCGGGCCGACGCCGCCGACCTTGCCCGGCGCTACGGGGCCGAGGGCCTGCGCCTCGCCCGCCTCGCGCGCGGCATCGACACCCGGGCCGTGGAGCCGCACCGGGAGGCCAAGAGCGTATCCGCCGAGACCACATTTGAAACCGACATCGGCGCCCTGCGCCCCCTGGAACAAACCCTGTACGGCCTTGCCGAGGAGGTCAGCACCCGCCTCAAGCGCGCCGACCTGTCGGGCCGCGCCGTGACGCTGAAGCTGAAGACGGCGGACTTCCGCCTGCGCACCCGCTCGCGCACCCTCGACAGCCCCACCTGCCTTGCCGGCCGCATCTATGCCAGCGCCCACGACCTGCTGGTGAAGGAAGCCGATGGCACCCGCTTTCGCCTGATCGGCGTCGGCGTCTCCGAGCTGGAGCCCGGCAGCGCCGCCGACCCGGCCGACCTGGTGGACCCCACCACCGAGCGCCTGAAGGCGGCCGAGAGCGCCATGGACGCCCTGGCCGCGAAGTTCGGGCGCGGCGCGGTCTCCCGCGGGCTGTTGCTCGATTCCGACGTCCGCCAGCGACGCAAGGGCCGGTGAGCACCCCGGCGTGGGCGCTACTCTTTCGCGCCGAGATCTGCTAGAGCCAGCCCTCGCCTGAGATTTCACGAGTGCTGCGATGATCCCCCGTTATAGCCGGCCGCAGATGGCCGACATCTGGTCGCCCGAAGCCCGGTTCCGCATCTGGTTCGAGATCGAGGCCCATGCCGCCGACGCTCTCGCCGAGCTTGGCATCGTGCCCAAGGAGGCCGCCGCCAAGATCTGGGAGCTGGGCGGCAAGGCCGAGTTCAACATCGACCGCATCGACGAGATCGAGCGGGAGGTGAAGCACGACGTCATCGCCTTCCTGACCCATCTGGCCGAATTCATCGGCCCCGAGGCCCGCTTCGTCCACCAGGGCATGACCTCGTCGGACGTGCTGGACACCTGCTTGTCGGTGCAGCTCGTGCGCGCCGCCGACCTGCTCATCGCCGACGTGGATGCCCTGCTGAAGGTGCTGGAACGCCGCGCCTTTGAGTTCAAGCTCACCCCCACGGTGGGCCGCTCCCACGGCATCCATGCCGAGCCCACCACTTTCGGCGTGAAGCTCGCCATCGCCAGCGCCGAGTTCCAGCGCAACCGCGCCCGGCTGGTGGCCGCTCGCGCCGAGATCGCCACCTGCGCCATCTCCGGCGCGGTCGGCACCTTCGCCCATATCGACCCGCGGGTTGAAGAACATGTGGCGGCAAAGCTCGGGCTCGCGGTGGAGCCGGTCTCCACCCAGGTCATCCCGCGCGACCGCCACGCCATGTTCTTCGCCACCTTGGGCGTGGTGGCCTCTTCCGTGGAGCGGCTCGCTACCGAGGTGCGCCACCTCCAGCGTACCGAAGTGCTGGAAGCGGAGGAGTATTTCTCGGAGGCCCAGAAGGGTTCCTCCGCCATGCCGCACAAGCGCAACCCGGTGCTCACCGAGAACCTCACCGGCCTGGCCCGCATGGTGCGCGCCTATGTGACGCCGGCGCTGGAGAATGTTGCCCTGTGGCACGAGCGCGACATCTCCCATTCCTCCGTCGAGCGCATGATCGGCCCGGACGCCACAGTGACCCTGGACTTCGCCCTGGCGCGCCTCACCGGCGTCATGGACAAGCTGGTGGTCCACACCGACAACATGCAGAAGAACATGGACAAGCTGGGCGGTCTCATCCACTCCCAGCGCGTTCTCCTGGCGCTGACCCAGAAGGGCGCCAGCCGCGAGGACAGCTATCGCCTGGTGCAGCGCAACGCCATGAGGGTCTGGCGCGGCGAGGGCGACTTCCGCACCTTCCTGCTCGCCGATGCGGATGTGCGCAAATACCTCTCCGAAGACGATATCAACGAGAAGTTCGATCTCGGCTACCACCTGAAGAATGTGGATACCATCTTCAAGCGGGTGTTCGGCCACGCCTGAAATCATCGGCCCCGGTTTCTGACCGGGGCCGCGCAAGCTTGCCCAACACCGCGCAGGCCTTCAACGCCATCGGCCTCAATCACGCAAAAGAAAAGGCCCGCCTAAAGGCGGGCCTTTTCTTTTTGCTTCTCACGCCGTCAGAGTGAGCCGATCAGAATGCCCACCATGAGTGCGATCACCGGCAGCCAGACCATGGCCACCGCCAGATCGCGACGGCCCCGCCGCCACATGGGCAGCGCGAGCAGCGGCGACAGGATGCAGACCGCCAGGGTCATCCCCCATCCGGTGACGGCGGCCAGCGCGCCGTTCGCCCCTTCCGGACCGCCGAAGACGAAGCCCGAGATGGCCAGCAGCACGATCACCAAAACGGCATCGGCGATCAGCCCCAGGCCGATCACCGCCTTCAGCGTCCAGGCCGGACCTTGCGCCGGCCGCGACCCGGGTGCCTCACCCTTGTCCTGCGCCACGCGCGGTCAGCCGATGGCCTTGTCGCGGATGGCGACACCCTTTTCTTCCAGGAAGGGCACCAGCTCACCCGACTGGAACATCTCGCGGACGATATCGCAGCCGCCGATGAACTCGCCCTTTATGTAGAGCTGGGGAATGGTCGGCCAGTTGGCGTAATCCTTGATGCCCTGGCGGATGGCGTCGCTCTCCAGCACGTTCACGCCCTTGAACGGCACGCCCACGTGGTCGAGAATCTGCACCACCTGACCGGAAAAGCCGCACTGGGGGAACTGCGGCGAGCCCTTCATGAAGAGGACCACGTCGCTGGACTTGACGATGCCTTCGATGTCTTCGCGAATGCCCATGAGATCCGTTCCAAGCTGGTGGGCCGAAACGCCGGCCCTGTCGCCTAAAGATCGACCCTGACCGGGCAAAGCGCAAGACCCGCCGCGGCAACAGCCCTGGGGATGGCGCCGCACCCCCGGGAGAGGGGAAAAGCTGTGCCGGCACAACAGGCCGGCGGCACCGCGCGGTTGCATGCACCGCACAGCGCTCCTGTCTCTGGCCCCGGTCAGGCCCGCTCAGGAACCGCCGTATGCAGGGCCAGGGCGTGCAACACCCCGCCCATGTTGCCCTGCAGCGCGGCATAGACCATCTGGTGCTGCTGCAGCCGGCTCTTGCCGCGGAACGCCTCGGAGACGATGCGCGCGGCATAATGGTCGCCGTCGCCCGCCAGGTCCTCGATCACCACTGAGGCATCGGGCAAGGCGGACTTGATGAGGGCTTCGATCTCACTGGCCTGCATTGGCATGGCTGACGTCTCCGCAGTCTGCGCGTGCGGCGCGTCCGTTCAGGACGCGCCCATGTAGATGGGCAACCACGTCTCGTGGCGATCCCGGAGCGATTCGACGGCGATGGCGCGGTCGCCGGGCAGCACCAGCCGGTCGCCGCCGGTCTTGCCCAGCTTCAGCACCGGCACGCCGGCCGCCTGGGCGTGGCGCACCACTTCCGCGCTCTGGCTGGTGGGCACGGTGACCACATAGCGCGCCTGATCCTCGCCGAACCACCACGCATAGGGGTCCATGCCGTCGGGCGGCGCCTCCAGCGAGGCGCCGATGCGGCCGGCCATGGCCATCTCGGCCAGGGCCACCAGCAGGCCACCGTCGGAGATGTCGTGGACCGCCGTGGCGATGCCGTCGCGGATGAGGGCGCGCACGAAATCGCCGTTGCGCTTCTCCGCCACCAGGTCCACCGGCGGCGGGGCGCCCTCCTCCCGCTCGCAGACGGTGGCGAGGAAGGCCGAGGCGCCGAGCCAGCCGGTGTTCTTGCCGATCAGCAGCACCAGCTCGCCCGAAGCCTTGAAATCGAGCGTCATGGCCTGGGCGAGGTCGTCGATGAGACCGACGCCGCCGATGGAAGGCGTCGGCAGGATCGCCTGGCCGTTGGTCTCGTTGTAGAGGCTCACGTTGCCGGAGACGACCGGGAAGTCCAGCGCCTCGCAGGCGGCGCCGATGCCCTTCACGCAGGCCGCGAACTGCCCCATGATCTCGGGCTTTTCGGGATTGCCGAAATTCAAATTGTCGGTGACGGCGATGGGCGTGGCGCCCACGGCGGTCAGGTTGCGCCACGCCTCGGCCACCGCCTGCTTGCCGCCCTCGAACGGGCCGGCCTCGCAATAGCGCGGGGTCACGTCGGTGGTGAGGGCGAGCGCCTTGGGGCCGTCTTCCACCCGCACCACGGCGGCGTCACCGCCCGGCTTCTGCACGGTGTTGCCGAGGATCAGGTGATCGTACTGCTCCCACACCCAGCGCTTGGAGCACAGGTCCGGCGAGGCGATGAGCCGCTCCAGCGCATCGGCCACCGACAGCGGCGTGCGCACGTCCTCCGGCTTGATGATCGGCCGGTCGGCGGGCTCCTTATAGGGCCGGTGATATTCCGGCGCCTCATTGCCCAGATCCTTGATGGGCAAGTCGGCTTCCACGACGCCCTTGTGCTTCACCACGAAGCGGAGGGTGTCGGTGGTGTGGCCGACGATGGCGAAATCGAGCCCCCACTTGCGGAAGATCGCTTCGGCCTCGTCCTCCTTGCCGTCGGCGATCACCATGAGCATGCGCTCCTGGCTCTCCGAAAGCATCATCTCATAGGCGCTCATGCCCTCCTCGCGGCAGGGCACGGCATCGAGATTCAGCTCCACGCCCAGGTCACCCTTGGCGCCCATCTCCACCGCCGAGGAGGTGAGGCCGGCAGCGCCCATGTCCTGGATCGCCACCACGCAGCCGGCCTTCATGATTTCCAGGCAGGCTTCCAGCAGCAGCTTTTCGGCGAAGGGGTCGCCCACCTGCACGGTGGGACGCTTCTCCTCCGCATCGGCGCCAAACTCGGCCGAGGCCATGGTGGCCCCGTGAATACCGTCGCGACCGGTCTTGGACCCGAGGTAGACGATGGCCCGGCCGACGCCGGTGGCGGCCGCGTAGAAGATCTCGTCGGTCTTGGCGAGGCCCACCGCCATGGCATTGACGAGGATGTTGCCGTTGTAGCGCTTGTGGAAGCCCACCGAGCCGCCCACCGTGGGCACCCCGAAGGAATTGCCATAGCCGCCGATGCCGGCCACCACCCCGGCGAGCAGGCGGCGGGTCTTGGTGTTGTGGCAGTCGCCGAAACGCAGCAGGTTGAGCGCCGCGATCGGCCGCGCGCCCATGGTGAACACGTCGCGCAGGATGCCGCCCACGCCAGTTCCCGCACCCTGGTAGGGCTCAATGAAGGACGGGTGGTTGTGGCTCTCCATCTTGAACACCACGGCGAGGCCGCCGCCGATGTCCACCACGCCGGCATTCTCGCCGGGGCCCTGGATGACCCGCGGGCCGGAGGTGGGCAGGGTGCGCAGCCACACCTTGGACGACTTGTAGGAGCAATGCTCGTTCCACATGGCGGAAACGATGCCAAGCTCCGTCAGCGTCGGCTCGCGGCCGATGAGCTTGACGAAATGCGCGTATTCGTCCGGCTTCAGGCCGTGCTCGGCCACGATGTCCGGAGTGATGCGGGGCGTGTTGGGAAGGGTCACAGCGGTTCGATCCGGGTTTGGGCGCGCGTCACGCCGCCTTCAGGGCGCCGGCGAGGCTTTCGAACAAGCCGCGCCCGTCGGTCGGGCCGATCTCCGGCTCGATGTAGTTTTCCGGATGCGGCATCATGCCGAGCACGTTGAACTTCTCGGAATAGATGCCGGCAATGCCGTTGATGGAGCCGTTGGGCCCGTCGCTCTCGTCGATCTGGCCATCGGCGCGGGCATAGCGGAAGGCGACGCGCCCTTCCTTCTCCAGCTCGGTGATGGTGGCCTCGTCGGCGGTGTAATTGCCTTCGCCGTGGGCCACCGGAATGCGGATCAGGTCGCTCTTGCGATAGGCCTTGGTGAAGGCGGTATCGGCCCGCTCCACCCGCAGCAGCACCTCGCGGCAGACGAAACGCAGGCGCGCGTTGCGCACCAGCACGCCCGGCAGCAGCCCGGCCTCGCACAGGATCTGGAAACCGTTGCAGATGCCCAGCACCAGCCCGCCGCGGGCGGCGTGGGCGCGCACCGCGGTCATGATGTTGGCGCGGGCGGCGATGGCGCCGCAGCGCAGATAGTCGCCATAGGAGAAGCCCCCCGGCAGCACCACCAGATCGGTGCCTGCCGGCAGCTCATGCTCCGCGTGCCAGACAATGTTCGGCTTGGCGCCAGCGACGAGCTTCAGGGCACGCGCGGCATCCCGCTCGCGATTGGAGCCGGGAAAGAGGATGACGGCAGGTTTCATGATCTCTCAATGGGCGGCTGCGGCGCGGCCGGGCCGGCGTTCGATGCGATCCATCCGGTCGTCCCGGCGGGCGACGGCCGTACTCGGTTTTGAACGTCCCGCCGGATGGCGTTGGGCCGGAGCCGGGAGACTGAAGCGTGCCCGCTCCGGGCGCCCGCGCGCCGGCTCGATCCCGGCGCATCGCCCGTCCGGCGGCGGCGATGCCGCCCGCCGGCGGACGCCGCACCGGGACGCCAGCTTAGCACAGCCTCACGCGAACTCGATCCGGTAGGTTTCGATCACGGTGTTGGCGAGCAGCTTCTCGCAGGCGTCCTTGAGAGCCACCTCAGCGCTGGCGCGGTCGTTGCCGGCAAGCTCCACGTCGAAGACCTTGCCCTGGCGCACGCTCTGCACCCCGTTGACGCCGAGCGAGCGCAACGCGCCCTCGATGGCCTTGCCCTGCGGGTCCAGCACCGCCGACTTCAATGTGACGATCACGCGTGCCTTCATGACACCTTCTCTCGTTTCGCGCGCCGGGCGCTCTCGTTTCGCGCCGGGCGCCCAGGGCTGGCCCGCCCCGCGCCCGGCCGCCCGCCTCTCGCGGCTGCGGCACTCAACGCAAACGGGGGCCGTCGGGCCCCCGCCTAGCACTATTACCCGACGAGACTCAATGCCCTGCCGGCGGCCTCACTTGACCAGCACCGGGCCCTTGCCCTGGGTGGGATCATTCTCCATGAGAATTCCCAGACGCCGGGCGACCTCGGTGTAAGCCTCGACCAGCCCGCCCATGTCGCGGCGAAAGCGATCCTTGTCCAGCTTGTCGTTGGACTTGATGTCCCACAGCCGGCACGAATCAGGGCTGATCTCGTCGGCGACGACGATCCGCATCATGTCGTTTTCCCACAGGCGACCGCATTCCATCTTGAAGTCCACAAGACGGATGCCGACGCCGAGGAACAGGCCGGACAGGAAGTCATTGACGCGGATCGCCAGGGCGATGATGTCGTCGATCTCCTGGGTGGCGGCCCAGCCGAACGCGGTGATGTGCTCTTCCGACACCATCGGGTCGTTGAGAGCGTCGTTCTTGTAGTAGAACTCGATGATCGAGCGCGGCAGCTGGGTGCCTTCCTCGATGCCGAGACGGGTCGACAGGGACCCCGCCGCCACGTTGCGCACAACGATCTCAAGCGGGATGATCTCCACCTCGCGGATAAGCTGCTCGCGCATGTTCAGGCGACGGATGAAGTGAGTCGGCACGCCGATGTCGTTCAACCGGGAGAAGACATACTCCGAGATCCGGTTGTTGAGCACGCCCTTGCCATCAATGACATCGTGCTTCTTGGCATTGAAGGCGGTCGCGTCATCCTTGAAGTGCTGGATGAGGGTGCCGGGCTCCGGGCCTTCATAGAGGACCTTCGCCTTGCCTTCGTAGATACGGCGGCGGCGCGACATGGGGGTATACCGCTGATTGAGGAAATCCATGGGTGTGCCAAGGCTCCGTTCTGGTGACGCTCCTCGGCGGGGCGCGGGTGGCTGTCGAACAGTTCACGCCGAGCCCGTGCGGACAGTAGCCGATCCGGGGCGCAGACACAACGCGACAGCGACATTGATACGAAAGAGGCAGGCCGGCGCCTACCGAGCGGTAACATGGTGCATGATTGGGCCGTTTGGCCCGTCAAACGCATCGCTCGGCAGGCTTCTGACAGATTCCGCGCCGGGTTACGATGGCGGATCGACGACTAGCCCGCGACACGCGGCAGCGGTGCGGTGCCATTGATCTAGGAAAAGTCGCCCTATATTCAAGGCGCGCGCGCGGATCAGGATTCCCCTTCTGGAAACCGTGCTAACCAATCCCGGTCAAGAGCCGGTCACGAAATCGTCAGGAAGAGGGCTGCCATGACCACGTTCGACAAGCGCGAAGAAGGGTTCGAGAAGCGCTTCGCGCTGGACGAGGAGACTCGCTTCAAGGCGCTCGCCCGACGCAACAAGAAGCTCGGCCTGTGGGCGGCCGAGAAGCTCGGCCTCACCGATGAGGCAGCGCAGGCTTACGCTAAGGAAGTTGTGATCGCCGACCTGGAGGAGGCCGGCGACGAGGACGTGTTCCGCAAGCTCCGCGCCGATTTCGACGCCAAGGGCGTGGTCGTCTCCGACCACCAGATCCGCCGCAGCATGGATGAGTTCCTGGCGGTCGCCGCCAGCGAAGTGAAGGGCGGCTGACAGCCCGCACCGGAACGAGCCCGCGCTCGGCCGGGCTTGTTTCCGCGCGCCCGGCCTGCGTCGCATGCATCTGAAGCCAATAAAAAAGGCCGCGCGGGGCGGCCTTTTTCTTTGTCTTCGCGATCAGCGCGAATAGAACTCGACCACCAGGTTCGGTTCCATCTGCACCGGATAGGGCACCTCGTTCAGCTCCGGAATGCGTGCGAAGCGCACGGCGAGCTTGTGGGCGTCGGCCTCGAGATAATCGGGCACGTCGCGCTCGCCGAGCTGCTGGGCTTCCAGCACCAGCGCGAGCTGGCGGGAGGCTTCCTTCACTTCCACCACGTCGCCCACCTTCACCAGGTAGGACGGCACGTTCACCCGCTGGCCGTTGACCTTGATGTGGCCATGCGACACGAACTGGCGGGCGGCGAAGATGGTGGGCACGAACTTGGCGCGGTAGACCACGGCGTCCAGCCGGCGCTCCAGGAGGCCGATCAGGTTGGCGCCGGTGTCGCCCTTCAGGCGGCCGGCTTCCACATAGGTCTTGTGGAACTGCTTCTCGCCGATCGGGCCATAATAGCCCTTCAGCTTCTGCTTGGCGCGCAGCTGCACGCCGAAGTCGGACAGCTTGCCCTTGCGGCGCTGGCCGTGCTGGCCGGGGCCATACTCGCGACGGTTGACCGGGCTCTTGGAGCGGCCCCAGATGTTCTCGCCAAGACGGCGGTCGATCTTGTGCTTGGCCGCAATGCGCTTGCTCATGTAACGCGGATCCTTAGAAGTTCTCGTGTTGGGTTTGGATCCCGCCCCTCCTCTGCGACGGCTCGCGGCCCTCGCGGGCCGAAATATCCTTCGCCGACAGGCTCTTGCAGCGCGCTGCCACAGGACGCCACGGGTGCGTGAAACGCCGAGCGGGCCGAACCCGGCCCGAAAGGTCCGTGCCTGATAGGGGACGGGCCGAACAAAGTCAAGGTTTGCCGCCTTCGCGATCATCCCGGCGCTACCCCTGCCCGTCATTTGGCCTTGCGGGCGCGCGGCCATCTCCTAGCTTGCCGGCAGTTGTCACCGGAGCCACGTCCCATGAAGATTCTCGTGTTCCAGCACGTCGCCGCCGAGCACCCCGGCAGCTTCCGCGATCTCATGCGGGCCGACGGCATCGAATGGCATCCGGTGGAGCTGGACGAGGGCGAGCCGATTCCCCCGCTCGACGGCTTCGACGCCCTGATGGTGTTCGGCGGCCCCATGGACGTGTGGCAGGAGCAGGAGCACCCCTGGCTGGTGCCCGAGAAGGCCGCCATCCGCGACTGGGTGGCCAGGGACCGCCCCTATCTCGGCGTCTGTCTCGGCCACCAGCTCCTGGCCGACGCGCTGGGCGGCAAGGTGGGGCTGATGGCCAGGCCCGAGGTGGGCGTAACCGAGGTGTCGCTGACCGACGCCGGGCGCGAAGCGCCGCTGTTCGCCGGCCTGCCGCCCACCTTCCCCACCCTGCAATGGCACGGCGCGGCGGTGCTGGAACTGCCGCCCGGCGCCACGGTGCTGGCGCAGAACGCCCATTGCCCGATCCAGGCGATCCAGCTGGGCGCACGCGCCTTCGGCATCCAGTATCATGTGGAACTGACTGACGCGACGGTGCCCGAATGGGGCGCCATCACCGAATACCGCTGCGCCCTGGAAGCCATCACCGGCCCCGACGGACAGGCCGCGCTGGAGCAGGCGACGCGGGAGAAAATGCCGGTGTTCCAGGCGGCGGCGAGGCAGCTCTACGCCAATTTCAAGCGCGTGATCACCCCGTGAGGGGCGGCGCGCCTACCGCCCCTGCCGCAGGGCGGTAAGCACGGCGATGGAGGCGTAGCCATCGGCCGGGCTGATACCGGCTTTCTGCTGAAAGGCGCGCACCGCCCGCATGGTGTCGGTGCCCACCCGCCCGTCGGTGCCGCCGGTGTCGAAGCCGGCGGCGCTGAGACGCTTCTGAATCTCCTGCAGCTCCGCCAGGGTCAGGGCGCGCTCGCCACCGGGCCACGGGGTCGCGAAGGCCCCCTCCCCCATGATGCGATCGCCCAGGTGCACCACCGCCAACGCATAGTTGGAGGAGGGATTATAAGAGCGCACCGCATAGAAATTGTGGAACAGCAGCAGCGCCGGCCCGCCGGGCCCGCCCGGCAGCCACAGCCGCGCCGCCTCGTCATAAGCGGAGAGCGACTGACCCTCGACCGTGGTCACCCCCATGTCGCCCCATTGGGAGAGCGGACGGCGGGTCTTGTTGTCGGCGAAGGCGGTGTTGAAGCCGTCCGGCAGGCGCGCTTCCACGCCCCACGGCTCGCCACGCCGGTACTTGCCGCGCTGCACCAAATAGTTTGCGGTGCCGGCCAGGGCGTCGTCGGGCTTGCCGAAGGGGGAAATGCGGCCGTCGCCGTCGAAGTCCACCCCCATGTTCAGCCACACTTCCGGCATCCATTGGGTGTGCCCCATGGCGCCGGCCCATGAGCCGGTCATCTCCTGGGGCCGGCCCCAGCCGCGCTGGACGATCACCAGCGCGTTCAGCAGCTCGGTTTCCCAATAGCTGCGCCGGCGGGCATCGCCCCAGGCCAGCGCCGCCAGCGAGGGGAAGATGGGCTTCATGTGCTTGCCGTTCTCAAGCACGTCGCCGAAGGCGCTTTCCATGCCCCAATAGCCGAGCATCACCCGCCGATCGACCCCGAACGCCTGCTCGATGCGGCTGAACAGGCCCGCATACTGGCGCGCCCGCTCCTTGCCGGTGGCGATGCGCCAGTCGGACACCCGGCGGTTCAGATATTGCCAGGTCTGCTCGGTGAACTCGGGCTGCGCCCGATCCTGGGCATAGACGGTGGTGTCAGGCTTCAGGCCCGCGAACACCTGGTCGTAGGTGGCATCCGAAATGCCGCGCGCGCGGGCACGGGCGCGAAACTGCTCCACCCAGGCCGGAAACGGCTTGGCCGCGCTCTGCGCCCGTGCGGCTCCAGGCACAAAACCCGCCAGCGCGGCGCCCAGCAGACCGAACGAGACGGCGCGGCGGTCGACCCGAACGGCCATGGACAAACCCTCCCTCAGTGTGAATGACGTCATGGGCCGGGCCGGCGGTCACGCGAAACGGAATCCGGCGTGCGCGAGCCCCTCGGCCGGCATGGCACCGAGCACTCGCGGCGGCTCCACGGCGCGGCCGATGACGGCGGCGACACGCGCGCCGTCCAGCGCCCGCCCGGTGGACACGACGCGCACCGGCATCGCCCGGTCGCCATCGGCCGGGGCCGGGCCGAGAAGCTGGATCACCCGCCGGGCGATGGCCGGGGCCGGGTCCACCCAGGCCACCGGCCACGGCGCCACCCGCTCCAGCCGATCCAGCAGCAGCGGATAATGGGTGCAGGCCAGCACAACGGTATCGGTGCGCTGGCCGTCCCTGTCCACGAAGCAGGGGGCGATCTCGGCGCGGATGGCGTCGTCGGCCACCGCCGCACCGGCCAGGGCCGCCTCGGCCAGGGCGGCCAGATGCACGCTCGGCACCAGCGTCACCTCGCAGCGGGCGGCGAACTGGCGGATCAGGCCGGCGGTGTAGTCGCGCCGCACCGTGCCCGGCGTGGCGAGAATGCTCACCCGGCCGGAGGCCGAGGCGGCGCAGGCCGGCTTCACCGCCGGCACGGTGCCGACGAACGGCAGGCCATAGCGCGCCCGCAGGCTGGGCAGCACCACCGTGGAGGCGGTGTTGCAGGCGATCACCACAAGCGACGGCCCGGTGGCGGCGATGAGCCGGCCGACCACCTCGTCGACACGGGCCACCAGGGCCTGGTCGCTCAGGCCGCCATAGGGAAAGCCGGCGTCATCGGCGGCATAGATGAAGTGGGCGTCGGGGCGCGCGTGCGCCACCTCGCGGAACACGGAGAGGCCCCCGACGCCGGAATCGAACACGAGGATCGTCGGCGCCGGATGGGAAACGGGCAACACGGGAGCGGATCTCTCGGCAGAAGCAGTGACGAAGCCCATAGCTTATCCTCAACGGCGCGGGCGACATTGTGGCGCCGCACCGTAAAGGAAACATGAGCAATCCGGCTCCAGATGCCGTAGCGTCAGCCCTGGTTCTCGGGCGTGTGCAGCACCAGGCCGTCGAGGGCCGGCGTCAGCTTGATCTGGCAGGAGAGGCGGGAGGTGGGGCGCACGTCGCTGGCGAAATCCAGCATCCCCTCCTCCATCTCGGAAGGCTCGCCCACCTTGTCGGCCCAGGCCGCATCCACATAGACATGGCAGGTGGCGCAGGCGCAGGCCCCCCCGCATTCGGCGACGATGCCGGGAACCCCGTTGCGAACGGCGGCCTCCATGGCGGTGGCGCCCTCCGGCGCCTCCACCTTATGGGATGTGCCGTCGAATTCGATAAAAGTGATCGCGACCATGGGCTTGCCGTCACCGTGCCGAGTGGAATGGAGCCGTTCCAGGGACGGCCTTGCGCGCCTATAGCCCCAACCCCCGGCCGAGGCCAGCGGCAAGCGGCGGCGCGGCATTAACGATATCTTCATTCTCGCGCCACGCCCGGTTCAAACCCCACCCCGCCCTGGTTAGGATAAGGATCAGTAAACCATTGCCATGGGCGCGCGCGGCCATGGGGGGCCTTCGCTGGCCCTGCGTATGGGATCGGCGGTGACGGATCGGCACGAGCGGCCGGACCCCGCACCGAAGGCAAAGGCGACGGCGAAATGAAGACTCCGATGAAGATCCAGGATCCGACCGAGGCAGCGCTCTCGGCGATTCAGGAGGCTCTGACGCTGGAACTCGACAGCGCCGCGCAGGCGGAGCCGGCGGCGGCCCCACCCGTCGCGCCACGCGGGGCGGAACGCCCGCTCGCCGCCGAGCCGAGCGTCGCCGCAGACCGGCCCGTGCCGCCGCCGGAGCGGCCGCAGCCCGCCACCGGCGCCCGCCCCATCGGCCGTCGCGCCCAGCGCACCGCCCCGGCCGCCGCTCCCGCCGAGGACACCCGCCGCGAGGCCGCCCGCGGCCGCGAGGCGCCCGAGCGCCGCGCCGCCAACGACGACCGCCAGACCGTGGGCCAGCTGGTCAACCAGTTGCGGCGCCCGACGACGGCTGCGCCTTATCTCTGGGCAGCCGGCGCGTCGCTGGCCTGGATCGTGATCGGCCTCGCCCTCGCCTACACCTCCAGCCGCGCCCTGCTGGCGGGGCCCGACGGCGCCCAGTCGCTGTTCGGCTCGCCGGCCCTGCTGGGCATGATCGCCTCGATCCTGGTGCCGCCGGTGGCCTTCTTCGGCCTGGCCGCGGTGCTGCGCCGGTCGCAGGAGATGCAGGTGATCTCGCGGTCCATGACCGAGGTGGCCCTGCGCCTGGCGCAGCCCGACTCCATCGCCACGGAAAGCGTCATCAGCGTCGGCCAGGCGGTGCGGCGCGAGGTGGCCGCCATGGGCGACGGCCTCGACCGCGCGGTGGCCCGCGCCGGCGAGCTGGAAGCCATGGTGCGCACGGAAGTGTCGCTGCTCGAGCGCGCCTATGAGGACAATGAGGTGCGCATCCGCACCCTCATCGACGAACTGCAGACCGAGCGCCACAACATCCAGCTCGAGACTGAGCGCCTGCGCGAAGGCATTGCCGGCGCCGAGACGGTGCTCTCGGAAGAGGTGCGCGAGGCGTCCGCCCGCATCCACGAGACCATGGTGATGGCCAGCGAGCGCGTCACCGAGACCCTTGGGGAGAAGGGCGAGCACATCATGACCGCCCTCGCCCGGGTCGGCGATTCCATGATCGACGGCCTGACCGCCAAGGGCACCGAGCTGATCGACCGGCTGCAGCTCACCGGCTCGGAGATCCGCCAGGACCTGTCGAATTCCAGCGACGTGATGGTGCAGACCCTCAAGTCGCGCACCGACGACCTCGCCTCCAACCTGCTCTCCACCACCTCCGACGTGGCGATGCTGATCGACCGCTGGGGCGAAGACGTCAACGTCAACATCGACCGGCTCAAGCAGAACATCGACGACACCCTGGCCGAGAACGGCGGCCGCCTGACCAGCGAGATCGCCGCCCGCGTCGATGCCGCCAGCGACGCGTTCCGCGTGGCCAGCGAAGCCATCGTCGCCGACTTCGGTGCCCGCGGCGGCGAACTGGTGGCGCAGCTTGAGAAGAGCGGCGAAGCCATCAACGAGGGCCTCGCCACCCGCGGCGCCGTGCTCGCCGAGCGCATCGAGGACACCAGCCAGCGCATCACCGACGCCATTACGGTGCGCGGCGAGGCGCTGCCGCAGAAGCTGGCCGAGACCGGCGACCGCATCGCCGCCACCCTGGACCGCTCCGGCGCGCAGATCGGCGCCAATCTCGCGGAGAAGGGCAACGAGATCGCCGCGTCCCTCTCCAGCGCCGGTGCCGACATCACCGACCGCCTGGCCGTCGTCGGCACCCAGGTCACCAAGGCCGTGGGCGCGCGCGGCAGCAAGGTCACCGACGCCTTCCGCGAGACCGCCGACACCCTGGTCACCACCATCGGCACCAAGGGAGACGCCATCAAGGAAATGCTCGGCTCGCGCCTCAAGGCCATCGACGAGGCCTTCACCGTGCAGGGCGCCGAGCTGGCCGAGCGCCTGCACCACGACGGCACCGCCTTTGCCCGCGCGGTCAACGACGGGGTGCGCGCCTATGAGAACACCGTGAAGGTGCAGGCGCCCGAGCTGATCGACCAGATTAACCTGCGCGTCAACGAGGTGAACGAGAACCTGCGCCTGGCCGTGGACAATCTGGACGAGCGCCTCGCCTCCACCACCTCCAACGTGGCCGGAACCCTCGACCAGCGCATCGCCCGCATCGAGCAGACCCTGGACCAGCGCGCCCAGAGCCTGACCGAAACCCTGGCCAGCCGCACCGTCAACCTGGCGCGCACCCTGGCCGAGGGCACCCGCAGCGCCACCGAGGCGCTCGACAAGTCGGTGGATACGCTCGACGGCTTCTTCGCCAGCCGCAACAAGGTGCTGGGCGAGGTGCTGATGGAGCGCGCGGAGGTCGTGCATCGCGCCCTCGGCAGCCGCGCCCAGGAAATCGCCACCGTGCTCGATGGCCGCGTGACGCGCATCGAAGACCTCGTGCTCGGCCGCCTGGATGGCGTCGCCACCGAGCTGGAGGCGCACGGCAGTGCCATCGCCGACAACCTCGTCAAGCGCATGGAGGATGTGTCCGGCACCCTCAAGGTCAATGCCGCGGACGTCGAGCGCTCGCTCACCGACCTGTCGCTCAATGTCGGCCAGGCGCTGACCAGCCACGCCGAGAAGGTGGCGGACGCCCTGGGCACCCGCCTCAACGAGATCGCCCACCTCATCGACGACAAGAACGGCGCCTTCCTGGTGGCCCTGGAGCGCACCAGCCAGCGCGCCGTCGCCGAAATCTCCGCCACCAACACCGCCTTGAAGGGCGACGTCCAGTCCATCATCGAGCGCCTGGGCGACGCCAATTCCACCTTCCAGGGTGCCATGGCGAGCGCGGTCAGCAACCTGGGCGAGTTCTCCGGCACCTTCTCCCGGCAGGTGGAGGGCTTCAGCCACACGGTGGAGGGCATCGGCCAGGCCGCCGGCACCGCCGCCGCCCGGTTCGACACCCAGATCCAGGCGCTCAAGGACCTGTCCGGCGGCACCCTGGCCGAGGTCAGCACCCTGGCGGAGCGGGTGGAGCAGCAGAGCCGCGCGCTCGGCGAGGCGTCCCAGGCCCTCGGCGCCACCCACGAGCGGGTCGAGGCGACGCTCAACAGCCGCCGCGGCGCCATGGAGGAGCTCGCCGCCGCGCTGACCACCCGCGTGGCCGACATGGATGGCCGCCTGCAGCACTTCCACGCCATGCTGGAGGACAGCTTCAAGACCGCCCAGAACCGCGCCCGCCAGATCGCCGGCGTGGTCGCCGAGGCCACCTCTGGCTCCACCAAGGCGGTGGAAGCCCAGTTCGACCTGATGCGCGGCGCCGCCGATGCCGAGCGCGAGCGCGCGGCCGCCGCTCTCAAGCAGACCTACGAGGCCGCCCTGAAGGACGTGCACCGGCTGTTCGGCGAAAGCGCCACGCAGTTCACCGAGGCCGCGCGCGAGCTGAAGCGCACCAGCGAGGGCGTCCAGCAGTCCATCGAGCTCGCCCGCGCCGAAATGAAGCGCGGCATCCTGGAGCTGCCGGTGGAGACCGAGGCCAGCGCCGCCACCATGCGCCGGGCCGTGGCCGAGCAGATCAAGGCGCTCGCCGAGCTGAACGAGATCGTCGCCCGCCAGAGCCAGGCCTTCGACGTGGTGGAGGCCAGTGCCCGCGCCGCGAGCCAGGACCTGGCCCGCGCCACGGTGGCGCGGGAGGTGGCGGCGCCGCCGGTGAAGCCGGAAGCGACCGAGCCGCGCCGCGCGCCGACCCCGCCGCGCCGGGTCGAGGCGCCCGCCATCCCCGCCACTCCGGTGGCCGAGCCGCGCCCCGTGGCCCCGACGGATGTGGTGGACCGCGAGGAACTGCTCAGCGAACTGCTCGCCCTGGCCTCCGACGACCTGCAGCAGCAGGACGCCGCCCCCCGCCGCCCGGCCGAGGCCCCGGCGCCCGCGCGTCGCCCCTCCCCCCGCCCGGCACCGCGCGCCCTGCCCGAGACGCTGGAGGAGCTCAACGCCGAGATCGGGCGCCTTATCGACGCGCCGGCCGCCGCCGAGTGCTGGGAGCGCCAGCTGAAGGGCCAGCGCGCCGCCTTCACCCGCCGCATCTACACCCTCCAGGGGCTGCAGACCTTCGAGGCCATGCGGCGGCGCTATCGCGGCGAGCCGGCCTTCCATGACCAGGTGGAGCGCTACATCGCCGAGTTCGACCGGCTGCTGGAGCAGGTGAGCACCGGCGAGCGAGGCGAGACGCTGACCCGCACCTACCTCACCTCCGACGCGGGCAAGGTCTATACGCTGCTCGCCCACCTGGCCGGCCGCTTCGACTGACGCGGCGGTTCGGAGCGCCACCGCCGGCGGGGAGCAACCCCCGCCCGGCGCACCGGGCGCACCTGTGCCCCAACACCGCGGCGGGCGACTTTGTCCCGTCATGAGACTTCGGTTCAGTTCCCGTCTGCCGTCCGGCTGGCGGTCACCCTTCGCCAGAGGCCCAGCAGGGGAGCCTTTTCATCATGAAAACCTATATTTGCGCTGCTTACGCGGGTGGCCAGGGTAAGACGACCCTCGCCCAGATGGTTTTCACCGCGCTTCGCAAGCGCGAGCTCGCCTATAAGCTGGTCGCCGCGGATTTCACCGACGGCACCGGCCATTCCAAGATCGGCAAGTTCTTCCCCACCAAGGTGCTGGAGCTGGGCATCGGCTCATCGCTCGCCTCCTCCAAGACCGAGAACGACGCCAATGCGCCGTTGCGCTACTGGGATCGGTTCGGCGGGCTGCTGCTCACCGGCGGCGCGGTGCTGGACCTCGGCGCCAACGTGGTGCCGCAGCTGGTGCAGTGGGCGCACCACCGCCGCGTCGCCCACATCATGCAGCAGCGCAATTCGCCCGAGATCGATCTGCTGGTGATCACCAAGCCGGAAACCCACTCCATCGAGAACGTCTCGACCCTGATCGAGGACGTGGTGGTGGGCGGGGCGCTGCCGGTGGCCAACATCATCGTGGTGCGCAACGAAGTGGGCGGCAGCTTCGAGACCCAGAGCTTCGCCCGCATCGAGAAGGCCGGCATCGGGCGCAACCTGCACCTCATCGACCTGCCGCGCTGCACCTCGGAGCTCTGGCCGCACCTGGAGCGCACCTTCACCCCGGTGGAAGACGCCCTCGCCGCCACCGAGAACGAGCTGGCGGAGAAGTTCGGCATCGAGATCTGGTCGGCCTATGCGGGCCTGATGGACCTGCGCACCTGGGCCGACCAAGTCTATTCGGAGCTGAACAAGGTCGGCATCTGACGGCTCCCGCCGAAGCCGGACAGGTTCGCCCGGGCTGGGAAAGGCCCGGGCGGCGCCGCGCACCCTCTCCGTCGCCGGCTACGCCGCCGCCCCGTTTCGATCCGAAGCACCGGGCGATCGTGCGCCGGAACCGCCCGGGACGGCGGCGCGGTCGCGCCGGCGCAACACATCCCCCAGGCAACGGCCTCCACCCGGCGCGAAACCGGGCGCGCAGGATGCGCCCCTGGTTGCCTCACGCTTGAAAATCACCCCATATCAGATGCTCAGGCGGTCCATCGCGGCGTGATGGATGCTTGAAATGGTATTTATACTTCAATTTACTGTATTATTTTCGCGTATGGCTTGCGGGCACGCGCCGTCATCTTGCGGGGTCCGTCCGCAACCGCGATGCTCCAGCCGGCTCGCTCCCAGCTCGCTCCATGATCCCCGGTCGCGCATATCGCCGCAAAACCGTCCGCCCGGGCCGCCGGCCGGGCTGACTGTTCTCCGCTTACAATCGCGGAGGCAACGTCGGCATTGAGCCGGCTTCCCTCTTCGCTCTCGATCTTGCGAGCCGAAAGACCATGGCCCCCAGATGTTGTGGTAATAGCGCTGAACGCGTCGATATTTGGAGGTAGCCCTAGGACGGGGTTACGATTTCTCTATTTGAGCCAGACGGCCATGGCGGCGAGTTTGACGAAGCCCATGACGTTGGCATGGAGCTTGTCGCATCGGGGGGCGACGCGTCTGAACGGCTTGAGCTTGCTGAAGAAGCGCTCGATGCGGTTGTGCTCTGGCGGGATGACCGCATCGGCACCGGTCTGCGTGATCCGGTCCACAAGATGGTCGGCATCGGATCTCTTGTCGGCGATGGTCGCGTCGGGATCGTTCTCTTCGATCAGCTGATGGGCCAAGGCGATGTCGTTGCGCTGGCCGGGCGAGCCGATCAGGCGCACTGGAAGACCCAGCGCCGCGCTGGCGGCGTGGATCGTGGTGCTCAGGCCCCCCCCGAGACCGGCCCTGGCCTTGGGCATCCGCTGCCCTTTGACCTTGCGCGTACCAGCGGCATGCTGGTGGGCCCGCACGATGCTTGAAACGATCATCGGCCATTCAAGGTCGGCTTCGCGGGCGAGCACGGCCAGCATCTCGTCCAGCACGCCCATCTCGATCCGGTGATAATAGCGCCGCTTCGCCGATCGATCATCGCCCCGCAGCTCCGGCAGATCACGCCAGCGCCCGCCCGAGCGCGCCGTCCACAAGAGCGCGTCGAGGAACGTGCGGTTATCCCTGCGCGGCCCGCGCCGGCCTTTGGTCCCGACCGGCATGAAGACCTTGATCCGATCCCACCGGTCGTCGCGAAGCGCGCCGCAATCCATAGCCGATCTCCGAAAACCGGCCTTGAAGCTGACTTGCCACCCCCCTGGGAATCCCAAAAATCCTAAATCGTCACCACAGCCTGTCTTACGGCCTGCGCGCGCTTCTCGACCACATGCAGCGCAGGCCCGATGGCGGGGACCGCGCGCGGTCTTGCAGGCCGGATCGATGCGCAGATGGTTGCCGAGGCTGCGGCATCGAACCTCTGCCAAAACAGCGCCGACTCCGTCAGCACGGCCGAGATCCTTGTTCCAGATTGGCGGGACATTCCGCGCCACCCGCCCACCATCCTCACGCTTGCAAGCGTGAGGATGGTGGGTGCAGCCGGCGTGGGGGCAGGGGCCGCGGGACGCCGGGCCCAGCCCCCTCGCTCGACCTGAACGTCCCCAGGCTGGAGCCCTTCCCTCCCTGGAACGAAAGGCGATATGGTCGGGTGCTGGGAGCGCCGGTCCCCCAGCCTCGCAACACCATCGGCGCGCAGCCGCTGGGACGCGGGCCGGCGCGTCCGCACGAGGCGATTCCGTGCCTGTCGTCACCCCCACCCGCCAGCTGCGCTGCGAACGATGCGGCGCTGAGTTCACGTGCGGATCAGGCCGCCCCGACACCGGCGCCCGGTGCTGGTGCCAGGACCTGCCGAAACTGGAGGTCAGGCAGGCCGAAAACGATTGCCTCTGCCCCGAGTGCCTGCGACGCGAGATCGGGCGGCCGCGGACCGGGCAAAACAGCCCGTAGTCGCCACCGAAGCGGCCGGAGCGGCGTGCGGCGACCGCGCTCCGGCCGGTGGCTGGGTCAGTCCCCGGCGCGCGCGGCCTTCAGCTCCAGCCGGCGCTGGTGCAGCAGCGGCTCGGTGTAGCCGCTCGGCTGCCGGCAGCCCTTGAAAACCAGGTCGCAGGCCGCCTGGAAGGCGATGGAGCCGTCGAAATCCGGCGCCATGGGCCGGTAGAGCGGATCCCCCCCATTCTGCCGGTCCACCACCACGGCCATGCGCTTCAGGGTCTCCATCACCTGCGCTTCGCCGCATACGCCGTGGCGCAGCCAGTTGGCGATGTGCTGGGAGGAGATGCGCAGCGTCGCGCGGTCCTCCATCAGGCCCACGTCGTGGATGTCCGGCACCTTGGAGCAGCCGACCCCCTGGTCCACCCAGCGCACCACATAGCCGAGGATACCCTGGGCGTTGTTGTCCAGCTCCTGCTGGATGTCCTCGGGCGTCCAGTTCGGCCGCACCGCGACCGGAATGGTGAGGAGATCGTCCAGCTTCGCCTTGGGGCGGCTGCGCAGCGCCGCCTGCACCGCGTGCACGTCGACCCGGTGATAGTGGGTGGCGTGCAGGATGGCGGCGGTGGGGGATGGCACCCAGGCGGTGTTGGCGCCGGCCTTGGGGTGGGCGATCTTCTGCTCCAGCATGGCCGCCATCAGGTCCGGCATGGCCCACATGCCCTTGCCGATCTGGGCGTGGCCGGCAAGGCCGCACTCCAGCCCGATGTCCACGTTGCGGGCCTCGTAGGCGCCGATCCAGGCGGCCTGCTTCATGTCGCCCTTGCGCACCATCGGGCCGGCTTCCATGGAGGTGTGGATCTCGTCGCCGGTGCGGTCGAGGAAGCCGGTGTTGATGAAGGCGACGCGGCGCGACGCGGCGCGGATGGCCTCCTTCAGGTTCACCGTGGTGCGCCGCTCCTCGTCCATGATGCCCATCTTGATGGTGTCGCGGGGCAAGCCCAGCAGGTCCTCGACCCGGTCGAAGATCTCCACCGCGAACGCCACCTCCTGCGGCCCGTGCATCTTGGGCTTCACCACATACATGGAGCCGGTCCGGCTGTTGGCGCGGCGCCCGTTGGGGCCAATGTCGGCGAGGGCGATGAGCGCGGTGACGGCCGCGTCCAGGATGCCCTCGGGGATTTCCGAGCCATCCTTCAGCAGGATGGCCGGATTGGTCATCAGGTGCCCGACGTTGCGCACCAGCATCAGCGCCCGGCCCGGCAGCACCAAGGTGCCGCCGTCCGGGGCGGTGTAGGCACGGTCGGGATTGAGGCTGCGGGTGAAGGCGCGGCCGCCCTTGGCGATCTCTTCCTTCAGCTCGCCCGTCATCAGGCCCAGCCAGTTGCGGTAGACGGCGACCTTGTCCTCGGCATCCACGGCGGCAACCGAATCCTCGCAGTCCTGGATGGTGGTGAGGGCCGCTTCCAGCACGATGTCGGAGATGCCGGCGGCATCCTCCCTGCCGATGACGCTCGACCGGTCGATGACGACCTCCACATGCAGCCCGTTCTTCTTCAGCAGCACGACGGCCGGTGCGGCGGCATCGCCACGATAGCCGGCGAACTGGGCCGGGTCCGCCAGGCCGGTGGCGCCGACGAGAAGGACACCGTCCGCCACGCGGAGCGGGCCGGCCTCGGCCCAGGAGCCCGCCGCCAAGGGCGCGCTCGCGTCCAGGAAGGCGCGGCCCCAGGCGATCACCTTCGCGCCGCGCACAGGATTGTAGCCCTTGCCCTTTTCGGCACCGTCGTCCTCGGCGATGGCGTCGGTGCCGTAGAGCGCGTCATAAAGCGAACCCCAGCGCGCGTTGGCGGCATTGAGGGCGTAGCGCGCGTTCATCACCGGCACCACCAGTTGCGGTCCGGCGACCTGGGCGATCTCCGGGTCGACGTTGGAGGTGGTCACGCTGAAGGCCGGTCCTTCCGGCACCAGATAGCCGATCTGGGCGAGGAAAGCCTTGTAGGCTTCCAGATCCACCGGCGCGCCATTGTCGCGATACCACTGGTCCAGCGTCTTCTGCAGGTCCTCGCGGCGCTGCAGCAGGTCCCGATTGCGCGGCGCCAGATCGTGGGCGATGGCGGACAGGCCGGCCCAGAACGCGGCCCCCTCGATGCCGGCGACGGCAAGCACCTCATTCTCGATGAAATCGTGCAGAGCACGCGCGATTTGCAGCCCGGCGCACGCCACCCGGGCTTCGGTCCCACTTGCCTCGGTCCCACTTGCCATGGTCACTCCGTATCGTCCTTTTCCGAAGGCGATGCGCCTCCCGAGACACGCTGGCCGCGACGGCCATCCCCGCAGCCTCGCCTCCCGATCCTACGCCGTGACGGCTCTTGCCTGGATATCCGTGACCGGCAACACACCTTTGCAGCCGGAAGAAAGGATGCGGCGGGCGCCTATTCGTAAAGGTAGCCCACCGGGCTTCCCGCCAGCCGGTCGCCGCGCAGGTCCGAGCGGGTGATGATCTGGCCCGCCAGGGCGTCGATCTCGTCGCGTTGGGTGGGTGTCCACATGCGCAGCTCTTCCATGCCCTTGAGCAGGCCGAGGCGCAGGATCTGCGTGTCCTCGCCCACCTCCGTGAGCCGGAGGACGCCGCCGCCGGCGGTCACGGTGTCGCCGGTCGCAAGCTCCAGGGGCCGGCCCGAGCCATCCGAGAACGCGGCGGTGCCGCGGATGACGCGGTAGACCACGACCTCGCCCTTCGCGAGCCCCTCCGCGTCCGCTCCGGCGGCGGACTTGGGCAGGACCGAGCCGCCGCGCGGATCGGTGGCGATGATGTGCCCCGTGACCAGGCTGCCGCTCGGCGCCTCGATGCCGAGGTCGCGCACATGGAGCGGCCCCGGCGAGGCCACCGGCCCCAGGGCGTCCGAGGGATAGGCGCGGAACAGGGCATCGAGCGCGAGCGGGTCCTGGAACCAGAAGCCGGCGCCGGCCGGGCGGTTGTGCAACGGGTGCTTCCAGGCGGTGCGGGGAGTCTCGTCCTCGCGGATCTGCGCGGGAGCGACCACGCTCGGGTTCGGGAAGGTGGAGGGATCGGTGATGAAGGCCTCGAGGAACTTGCCCGAATAGCCCATGCACAAGGGGTCGGGCACCACCGTCTGCGGCGTCTTCAGGTTCTCGTCCGTGGGCAGGCCCGACCAGGTGTAGAACAGCTGGCGATGCACGATGGCGCTCTGCAGCATCACCGCGCCTGGGCCGACATAATGGAGCCGTCCGTCGTAGTCGAAGGTGAACATGCCCGAGGTGACGAGCACCAGCTGGAACCCGCCGGGCGGCAGATGAAGATGAAAATCGGTCGGCCCGGTGTCGTCCCGGTAAATGGGGAGATTGGTCGCCACCTCCTGCAGCAGGAAAGCGTCGTTGTTGGCGTGCAGGCCGTCCAGCGCGCGGTGATAAAGGGCCTGGGGCCTGTAGACGGGATCGTAGCTGATGTCCCGATGGCGATCGACGGCGACGAAGGCGCCGCGATTGAGGCTGAGGCGATGGCCGTCCGGCCGCGTGAGACCCGGCCACTTGAAGTCGACCATGGACTGCATACCCATAGCATTCTCCCCGGCAGGAAGCTGGCCTAATGCCGCATCTCTGAATAAATATATTCTATTGCAGCGCAGCGCCGTCAATCGAAGAGTCCGGCCGGAATCAAAAATGACAGTGAAATCCAGTCTTAACATGCCATAATCGGCGTATTTTTAGTCAATATTTGAATTTTTGCTTATATTTTAACTACGCAATGCCGAAGTTGAAGGCATGTGTTCCGCATGTGAGCCGCCATGCAGCAGCACCCTGTCCGGGTGCTTGGCGTGGATCTGATCGAGCTTGGCCCAGATCTGCCTGTGATCGGCGGTGTCGCCACCCGAGAAGGCGATCTTCGGCCCGGCGGGCACGAGCACCTCGTTATCCGCACGCCTCCTGGCGGCGAGGAAATCTCGGCTGTCGATCAATGACGCGGTGGGATGGCGATGGTTGACCCGTGATCCGGCCCGTTGCGTCCATGGCGAGCCGGTGGCGATGCGGTAGCGGTCGGGGGCGGCCTCGCGGAAGGATCCCATGCCGTTGCGCCGGCCGATCAGGTTCATGCCGAGGTCGATCAGGCGCTCGAGCTCCAGTGACTTCACCTCCGAGCCATCCTGTTCGCGCTGAAGCTGCTTCCGGGCCTGCTCATTACCGTCAAGCTTCCGCTCGATCTGGTCCACGGCGCGGTGGAACATGTTGACTGTCGGCCAGGGGAGATCGCGAAGCTCGGCATCGAGGCTGGCCGAAGTTGCGAAGACCTCCGATCGCGTCGCCATCATCGAGGAGGTGGGCCCGGCGATCTCGACCTTCAAGAAGGGTGATCACGTCCTCATCTCCTGCATCTCTTCCTGCGGCCGCTGCGAGAACACAGAGCGCGGCATCGCCGCCATCGTCGCTCTCGCCTTCTTCTTCATCCTCATCAATTGCGTCCACACCGCCTAGAAAAGCCGCCCATCTGTCCGCGGAATGGGAGCCAACTCAATGGCCGAGATCGTCCATGCCCTTACGGCATGTCCGATCACGGCTCCGCTACCCTGCGGCCAAGGCGAATTGAAGCTGTGGCCTTATCCGATGATGACCTTCAGCGCTTTCGTCTGCGCCGCCTTCTCGAAGGTTTCATAGGCGGCGAGGATGTCGGCGAGGGCGAAGCGGTGGGTGATCAGCTTGCGCGGATCAAGCTTCTTCGATTGCACGGTCTTGATCAGCAGGGGCGTCGTCACCGTATCCACCAGGCGGGTGGTGAGGGTGATGTTGTGCGCCCACAGGCGTTCCAGGTGGAGATCCGCCTTGGTGCCATGCACGCCGACATTGGCGATGGTGCCGCCGGGCGCGATGATGTCCTGGCACAGCACGAAGGTGGCCGGAATGCCCACCGCCTCGATGGCCGTATCCACGCCGATGCCGCCGGTGAGGGCCTTCACCCGCTCGACGGCATTCTCGCTGCCGCTGTTGACGGTCTTCGTCGCCCCGAAGGTGAGGGCCACATCGAGGCGGTTGTCGTCGAGATCAATCATGATGATCTCTCCGGGCGAGTAGAACTGCGCGGTCAGCAGCGCGGCGAGGCCCACCGGCCCCGCGCCGACGATGGCCACCGTGCTGCCCGGCTGCACCTTCCCGTTCAGCACGCCGCATTCGAAGCCGGTCGGCAGGATGTCGCTGAGCATGACGAGCGCTTCCTCGTCCATGCCTTCGGGAATGCGATGCAGGGAGGTGTCGGCGAAGGGGATGCGGACATATTCGGCCTGTGTCCCATGGATGGTGTGGCCGAGCATCCAGCCCGCGACGGAGCAATGGGAATACATGCCACGCTTGCAGTATTCGCAGCGGCCGCAGGAAGAGATGCAGGAGATGAGGACGTGATCACCCTTCTTGAAGGTCGAGACCGCCGGGCCCACCTCCTCGATGACGCCGACGCCCTCATGGCCGAGCACCGTGCCGGGCTTCACCGTCGGCACGTCGCCCTTCAGAATGTGCAGGTCACTGCCGCAAATGGTCGTGCGCAGGATCTTCACCACGGCATCTGTGGGCTGCTCGATCCGCGGATCCGCCACTTCTTCCAGAGCCTTCCTGCCGGGACCGCGATACACCAGACCCTTCATGAGGGACCTCCCCTTTTTCCATTGTCCTTGAACGCACGGCCCGCCGGATGGCGGCCGCGTTTGCGCCCCGCGTCCTTTGCGCCCCGGGTCCTGGGCAAGAGGGATGCCACCGGCATGAGCGCCGCAAGCCGAGTGTTTGCGTGCCCTTGGGGCTGGACCTGGAGGCACCGCCGTTCGCTTTCACGACACCGGCGTCCGGATATCAGCCACCGGGAGGGAGCCGGCCTCCGCCCGCGCGGCGACAGTCAGGCCGCGCGCCCTCATGGCTGCGAGGCCGCCCCTCGGGTCGCGCCCAATCGCAGGGCCTGGACATGCCAGCCGTCCGTCTCCACGGCCGCGCGGCCGCGCACCGGCATGCGCGCGCCAAGCCAGCAGCGCGTCGGCAGCATTGGCGCGCGGGCGGCGATCCGCAGGGCGGCCGCATCGCCGGGCAGGTCGTCCAGGCGCCGCCGGATGTCGTCCATCGCGGCCTCCGGCAGGTCGCGGGCGATGAACACCAGACGCCCGCGCATGTCGAAGCGGGTGCCCTCCGCCGGCCATCGCGGCAGGCGCACCGGCGGGTAGGCGACGCGCTCGACGCACTGGACCACCACCGGCCCGCCGAGGCCGGCCACGTTCATGAGCCCTTTCACGCGCAGGAGGGCCGCGCCGTAGTCCGAGAGAATCCCGCCCATGGCCACGGCAAAGCCGCGCCAGGACACCTGCCGGGTGAAGAAGCAGGTGAAGCTCGCCGGTGGCGCGCCGGCGGCGTGGGCCGACGGCGGAGCGGTGCCATCGCGCGCGGCGGCTTCAGCCTCGTCCGCCCAGCGCGCCACTTCCGCCGGACGGCTGCCCGGCGCGTACAGGCCGGCGCCGAGGATACGCCCCGGCTCGATCTCACCATGGGCCGTGGCGAGGCGCGGGGCGGAGGGGTTGAGGACATCGAGCCGCGCGGCCAGCCGCTCATGGGCGTCGCGGTCGGCAAGGTCCGGCTTGGTGAGGAGGATGCGGTCCGCCATCGCCACCTGCCGCCGCGCCTCCTCGTGGCGCTCCAACTGGTCGGCGCCGAGGCGGGCGTCCACCAGGGTGACGACACCGTCGCAGCGGAAGCGCGCGGCGACGAAGCGCTGTTCCATCAGCGTCCAGACCACCGGCACCGGGTCCGCGAGGCCGGTGGTCTCGATCACCACCCGGCGGATGTCCGGTATCTGGCGGCGCGCGAGCTTGCCATGCAGGTGCTCCAGCGCCTCCACCAGATCGCCGCGGACGGTGCAGCACACGCAGCCGGAGTCCAGCAGCATCATGGTCTCGCCGATCCGCTCCACCAGATGGTGGTCGATGCCCACGGTGCCGAATTCGTTGATGAGCAGCGCCGTGCCGCTCATGTCCGGATGCGTGACCAGGCGGTTCAACAAGGTGGTCTTGCCGGCACCGAGAAAGCCCGTGAGCAGGGTGACGGGGATGCGCGGGTCGAGGGGATCACGTTCGGCCATGGGCGGTCTCCGAGGCGCTGTGCCGGTGGCGCGGCGATGGCGGCACGACGGCGGTGGCCGCGCGCAGCAACGCCCATGCCAGCGGTGCCGGCATCGGCCCGGCGTCTCGGGCGGACGCCTGAAGCGTTCGATTTTCAGCCACCGGCGCGTTGCAAAATCGAACGCATTCCAAGGCCTGCCGCAACGTCGCCAAGCGGCAGGGACGGCAAGACATCCCAAGGCCCGGTGTGCGCTGCGGGTGGCACGATCGATGCTAAGGCGACACTCCAGGTGTTGGCCGGCCTCACGCGGGGTCGTTTCCGCTTCAGAAGGAGTGGGCATTACGTCAAGGCAGCCGCAACGGGCGCGAACGGCGGCTGCTATAAGTTAGAACATGAGAAGTCCGCTCAAGAGGACGCAGACATCAGATCTGCCCCGGGGCGGCGCACCGGCGGGCTCCCGGGCCCGCCGAGGGGAGGAAACAAAATGCCTTTCGGACGACCCGGACAGAAGTTCTCGGTTCCCGAGAACGACGAAAAGGTGATGGCGTCGTGGGAGAAATTTCTCGGCGGCAGTGAGTTTGGCTCCGATGCGCTGCGCCGGCTCGTGGATGATTCCTGGCGGCGCTGCCTGAGCAACAGCGTGGACCCGCAGCGGGCGCAGGCTCCGCCGCCCATGCGCGACGATTCGCTGCATTCCCTGCGCGACGGCTGCAGCGAGCTGCTGGAAGCCAGCCAGCCGGTGATGGCCTCGGCCCGCGAGCTCCTGGCCGAGACCGGAACCGTCATGGTGCTGACCGACGGGGCCGGCGTCATCCTCAATCTCGAGGGCGATCCGCGGCTGCGCGACGCGGCCGCTGATATCCACCTCCTGTCGGGCGCCAGCTGGAGCGAGCTCGCGTGCGGCACCAATGCCATCGGCACCGCCATCGAGGTCGGGCAGCCCATCCAGATCCACTCCGCCGAGCACTATTGTTCCGGCATCAAGCTCTGGTCGTGCTCCGCCAATGTCATCCGCGATCCCTGCGACGGCACCATCCTGGGCGTCATCGACGTCTCCGGACTTTCCGATACCTTCAACCGCCACAGCCTCGCGCTCGTGGTGGCGACGGCGGGGCGCATCGAGAACCGCCTTGCGCAGCAGGAGATGGATTTCCGGCTGCGCCTCCTGGACCATTGCATGGACCGCCTCGCGGGATCGAGCAGCGAAGGCGTGATCGTGTTCGATCGCCGGGGCCGCGCCGTGAAGGCCAACGGCGCCGCCACCGACGCGCTCATCGATCTGCGGCGGCAGCGCGACGATGCGCCGGGCTCCGAGCTTTCGCGGCTCAGGCTCAACTGGCGCAAGGAAGCGGAGCTGCCGGACGAGTTGCCCTCCTGGATGCGGCGCGAATGGCTGGAGCCGATGGTGAAGGACGGCGAGCGGCTCGGCATCCTGCTGCGCCTGCCGGCCCGCCGCGCCACGCCTTCGCGCACGGCTGGCCGGGACACCTCCCCCGCGGTGGAGCGGGAGGCCGGCCAGGGCGCTTTCGCGCGCATCGTGGGCGACGCGCCCTCCCTGCGCCAGGCGGTTGGCCGCGCCCGGCAATTGGCGAAAAGCCGCGCGCCGGTGCTGCTGCTCGGCGAGACCGGCGTGGGCAAGGACGTGTTCGCCCAGTGCCTGCACGCCGCGGGAGCCGGCAAGGACGGCGCCTTCGTGGCGCTCAATTGCGGCGGCTTCTCCCGCGAGCTGCTGACCAGCGAGCTGTTCGGCTATGTCGAGGGCGCCTTCACCGGAGCACGCCGCGGCGGCATGGTCGGCAAGATCGAGGCGGCGGACGGTGGCACGCTGTTCCTGGATGAGATTGGCGAGATGCCGAAGGACCTGCAGCCGCATTTCCTGCGCGTACTGGAATCCGGCGAGGTCTACCGGATCGGCGAGACGCGGCCGCGCAAGGTCAACTTCCGCCTCGTCGCCGCCACCAATCGCGACCTCAGGAGCGAGGTGGAAGCCGGGCGCTTCCGCATGGATCTGTTCTATCGCGTCGCCGTCACCAGCATCGCCATCCCCGCCTTGCGCGAGCGGGCATCGGACGTTTCCCTCCTTGCCGCGCACCTGATGGGCGAGCTCGCCGAGCGAGGGGGGCTCACGCCGCGCGCCCTGTCGCCCCGGGCCATCGAGGCGCTCCAGGCCTATGCCTGGCCGGGCAATGTGCGCGAGCTGCGCAACGTGATCGAAGGCATGCTCCTCACCGCCGAGGGCGAGGAACTGACCGAAGCCGACATCCCGGACGAAATCCGGACGCCGGCCGGAGCCGCCATCGTCCTGCCGGCCGGCACACCGGCGCCGCCCGAGCCTCAGCTCGGCCTGACGGGCATGGAGAATGCCGAGCGCCTCGCGCTGCTCCAGGCGATGCAGGCGCACAAGGGCAACCTGACCGCCGTGGCCCGCGACCTGGGCATCGCCAAGAGCACGGTCTACGCCAAGCTGCGTCGCTTCGGGCTCGAAGGCATCATCGGTGAAACCCGGCGCTTCCAGATTTGAGGCATCCCAGGAGCAGGACTTCACGACTGGCACGGCCTATAGGTCGCACCCGGCATGCCCCTTGCTTTGAATAATTCAGTTTTCGCGCCTCTCCCCCGAGAGCCCTCCTCCACACCGCCGACCTCGTTCGGCGGTGTTTTTTTGCCCGGATGGCCATGGTGCGCCGCACGCAAAATACTCTTGCGTTGCACAATATAGTTTGATTTTCAAACGGGTATTCGTAAAGACGTCGCCGCCATTTCCCTCCAGGCGTGATCTTTTCAGCGAAATCGATGCAAATATAGGAAAAATAACGACTCCCCTCCCCCGTCATCTCTTGGCACGCCCCTTGCGATCCAGTGCAGGAGCCTCGCGGATCGCGCGTTATCCGGAAATGGATCTCGCGTTCTGTCGTCCGAAGAGGTCGACCCGTGCGGCACCGGCCAGAGAAAAAGTGGGAGGAGAACCAGCGTATGTCCCTGCAGATCAACATCGACAACGGCGGCACACTGACGGACATCTGTATTCTGTCCGACGATCAGGTGAGGAAGACCAAGGTTCTCACCACGCCTTATGATCTCAGCAAGTGTTTCTTCGAAGGCCTCACCAAGGCGTCCGGGGTACTCTACGGCGCGCCGGACGTGAAGCGGCTGCTGGAGGAAGTCGACCTCATCCGCTATTCCACCACGCAGGGCACCAACGCCATCTGCGAGCGCAAGGGGCCGCGGCTCGGCCTGATCCTCGACGCCGGGGCCCGCGACCTGCCGAGCCGCCTTGCGGCCCACGACCAGGACGTGTTCGAAGCCCTGGTGGGCGACCGCATCGCTTACCTTGATGCCGCGGTTGTCACCGGCGCGGACGCGGACGTGGAGGTGGTCAAGGCCATCAACACGCTGACCGCCGCCGGCGCGAACCGCCTGGTGGTGAGCTTTGGCGGGGCCGACTTCCAGTCGGTGGAGAATGCGTTTCGGCTGGTCGCGCTGCGCAAGTACCCGCGCCACCTGCTGGGCGCGGTGCCGATCCTCTACGGCTCCGACCTCACCACCGACACCGACGGCGAGCGGCGCACCTGGACCGCGCTCATCAATTCCTTCCTCCACCCGTCCATGGAAGCGTTCCTCTTCAACGCCGAGAACCGGCTGCGCGCCTATCGCACCAAGAACCCGCTGCTCATCTTCCGCAATGACGGCGATGCTTCCCGCGTCGCCAAGACCATCGCCATCAAGACCTATTCGTCCGGTCCCCGTGGCGGCATGGAAGGGGTGAAGGCCTTCTCCCGGCGCTACGGCTTCACCGACAGCGTCTCCATCGACGTGGGCGGCACCACCACCGACATCGGCCAGTACAAGGACGGCACCGTCACCGAGGTGCGGCGGGGCCATGTGGAAGGCATCTCCGTGTCCTTCCCGCTGTGCGAGATCCTCAGCGCCGGCGCCGGTGGCTCCTCCATCTTCAAGGTGGTGGACGGGCGCATCGTCATCGGCCCGGAGAGCGTGGGCGCGGTGCCGGGACCGGCCTGTTTCGGGCGCGGCGGCCAGCAGGCCACCATCACCGACGCCAGCCTCCTGAGCGGCCTGTTCGATCCCGCCTCCTATTTCGGCGGCGGCATGGGGCTGGACCTCGACCGCGCGGCGGCGGCGGTGACCGCCAACATCGCCACCCCGCTCGGCGTCAGCCTGGACGATGCGCTGCTGCGCATGGAGTTCGCCTATGAGGAAAAGATCGCGGCGGAACTGCACCGCTTCACGCGGATCTCGCCCGAGACGGTGATGCTCGCCTTCGGCGGCGCCGGCCCGCTCAACGCCTGCGGCGTGGCCGACAAGGCCGGCATCCGCCGCGTCGCCATCCCGCAGATGGCAGCGGTGTTCTCCGCCTACGGCATCGGCGCCTGCGACATCTCCCAGCGCTACCAGGTGACCCTGGCCGATCCGGCGGACCTCGGAAAGACGCTGGAGACCCTGAGGGTGAAGGCCGCCCGCGACATGTTCGCGGAAGGCTGCGCGGAAGGCACCTACGCCATCGAGGCCCGCCTCAACGCCGATTTCGGCGACGGGCGGGTGGAGAGCGTGGCGCTCGACGGCACCCCGCAGGTGCCCGCCGCCTTTGCCGGCGCGCGCTCGGTGGAGCTGGAGCTGAAGGCGGTGAAGAGCCTGCGCGCGGCCGGCGAGAAGGCCGCCGCCTTCGCCCCCGGGGCGCCGGCGACCGCCCACGGCAAGCGCCATGTGCTGATCCGCGACCATGGCCGCATCGACGTGCCGGTCTACCGCCTCGCCGACCTTGCCGAAGGCGCCTTCGCCTCCGGCCCCGCCATCCTGGAGGAGGACTATTTCACCTGCCGCGTCCCCGATGGCTGGCAGTTCGTGATCAGCGACGCAGGCGACATCCTGCTGAGCCGGAAGGATTGAAGACAATGAAAGTCGCCATGACAGAATATCTCCGCATCGACCTGACGTCGGAGAAGTGGGAGTGCCGCGTCTGCGATCACGAGATCGCCCCGGCGCGCGGCAACTACAAGGAAGGGCTTCTCGTCCACGACCGTGACCCGCGTGAGATCCATCCGCCGATCATCGATCCGCAGAAATACCGCTTCACCTTCAGCCCCGATCCGGAATGGGTGCGCATCCTCGAATACTGCTGCCCGAACTGCGGCACGCAGGTTGAGACCGAATATGCCGTGCCCGGCCATCCGCCGCTCCACGACATGGACGTGAACCTCGATGCGCTGAAGGCCCAGTGGGCCGCGCGCGGCGAGGCCGCCGCGCCCTTCGCCGGCCCCGCCGTGGTGCGCGACGACGGCCACGGACACTGATCCCCGGACGACACCGTCCCCGCGCGGGACGGTGTCGCGCCACCCAACGACATACGGCGCAGCAGCGCCCTCGCCAGCATCCTCAGGGAGGAGACATGAAACGCGTTTCCGTGGACATCGGTGGCACCTTCACCGACTGCTTCGTGGTCTGGGACCAGCAGTATATCGAGGCCAAGGCCCTCACCACCCACCACAACCTCGCCATGGGCTTCAACGAGGCCCTGGGCAAGGCCTGCGGCGTGCTCGGCCTTGAACTGGAGGAAATCCTCGGCGCGGTGGACAGCGTGCGCTACGCCACCACGCTCGGCACCAACGCCCTCATCGAGCACAAGGGCCCCAAGATCGGCATGCTGGTGACCGCCGGCTACGAGGCCACCGTGCCGCTGAGCCGCGCCCGCGGCTATGGCGAGGGGCTCGACAACCTCGGCCAGCAGGACATGCCCAACGCCAAGCGGCCCGACCCGCTGGTGGAGGCGCACATGATCCGCGGCGTGCGCGAGCGGCTCGACTTCCAGGGCAAGCTGGTGATGCCGCTGGACGAGGAGGACGTACGCACGCAGATCCGCGAGTTGGTGGATCGCGGCGCCCAGATCATCGTGGTGGCGCTGGTGAACGCGGTGGTGAACCCCGCCCACGAGCAACGCATCGAGGAAATCCTGCTGGAGGAGTACCCCTCCCACCTGCTCGGCGCCATTCCGGTCATCCTGTCCCACCAGGTGGCGGGGCGCAAAGGCGAGTATGTGCGGGCCACCTCCGCCATCGTCGACGGCTATCTGCACTCCACCATGTATCACGCGCTCTCGGCGCTGGAGCAGAACCTCAGGGCCCATCGCTATGAGAAGCCCATGCTGGTGATCCACAATTCCGGTGGCATGGCGCAGCTCAACTCCACCGACGCGCTGCAGACCATCCATTCCGGCCCGGTCTCCGGCATCGGCGCCTCCGAGCATCTTGCCATGCTCACCGGCCTCGGCAACGTGGTGGCCACCGACATGGGCGGCACCAGCTACGATATCGGCATCGTGGTGGACGGCGGTGTGAAGCACTACGACTTCAACCCCGTCATCGACCGCTGGCTGGTCTCGGTGCCCATGGTGCACCTCGTCACGCTCGGCGCCGGCGGCGGCTCCATCGCCGCCTACGACCGCATGTACAAGACCGTGAAGTGCGGGCCCGAAAGCGCCGGCTCCGACCCCGGCCCGGCCTGCTACGACCGCGGCGGCATGAAGCCCACGGTGACCGACGCCGACCTGCTGCTCGGCTATCTCGACCCGGCCAATTACGCGGGCGGCTCCATTCCGCTCAACCCGCGCCGGGCCAAGGCGGCGATCGAGGACGCGCTGTGCGACGAGCTCGACTGCTCGGTGATCGAGGCGGCGCTGCTGATCCGCGAGAAGGTGGACGACAACATGGCCAACGGCCTGTTCACCGAGCTGCGCGCCCGGGGCTATGACCCCAAGGACTTTACCATGCTGGCCTATGGCGGCAACGGGCCGCTGCATTGCTGCGGCATCGCCCAGAACCTCAACATCGACCGCATCCTGGCCCCGCCCCTGTCCTCCGTGTTCTCCGCGGTGGGCGCCGGCAACATGCACCAGCTCCATATCCACGAGCAGTCGCTCTACATGGTGCTGTACGACAGCAACACCCGCGCGTTGTTCGACGACTATGACCGCTTCAACGCCATCGTCGCCGAGCTGAAGGAACGGGGCACCCAGGACCTGCTGCGCCAGGGCGTGCCACTGGCCGACATCCGCCACAACCTCGAACTGGACATGCGCTACGGCAACCAGCTGGTGCAGACCACGGCGGTGATCCCGAGGCACGAGGTGAACGGGCCGGCCGACGTGCTCGCCATCATCTCGCAGTTCTCGGCCGATTACGGCAAGCGCTTCGGCGAGGGCTCGCAGGCCCCGGAGGCCGGCATCCGCATCAACACCATCCGGATCGCCGCCTACGTGCACCACGAAACCGTGCAGTTCGAGGACATCAAGCCGGTGCCCGAAAGCGAGCGCAAGGGCCCGCCGGCGCCGGCCGCCACCCGCGTCTGCCACTTCGTGGGACAGGACGGCCCGCTGGAAACACCGGTGTGGAGCCGCTCGGACATCCTGCCGGGTGTCCAGATCGAGGGGCCGGCCATCGTCGCCTCCGAGGTGACGACCTTCCTGGTCAACCCGGGCTGGACCTTCGTGGCGGCAAAGCAGGGCGCCTCCTGGTTCCTGCGCGCCAGCACGCCCCCGACGACGCACTGACGTCCTCTCGCTCCCTGCCCCCGCGGGCGGGGAGCAATGCGCCCATCGCGCTGCGATCACTGAAGATATTCCGGGAGGATACCCCATGAACGACATGAGCAACACCGGCCGCGGCAAACTGCCCAGCGCCGAAGACATGGCCCTTGTCCAGAAATTCCTGAACGACACCACCCTGTTCCTCGGGCCCGACCCCGAGATCATGCAGAACCACGACCTGATGCCGCGCACGGCGGACGAGGAAGAAGCCGTCGCCAAGGTTTCCGACGCCCACACCATCGCCAAGATCCGCGACCGCATCCAGTCCGGCTGCGACGAAGGCTATGAGATGGTGGAGCAGATGGGCGCCGCCCCCGGCGCCAAGTGGGGCGACGTCATCACCGGCGTGTACTCGGCCTCCGGCGATCTCGCCATCGCCTCGGCGGGCGGCGTGCTGATCTTCTCGGCGCTGGTGCATCACCCCATCAAGTTCATCATCAAGAACTGGATGAACGACCCCACCGTCGGCGTGCGCGAGGGCGACGGCTTCATCCATAACGACAGCCGCTACGGCAACGTGCACAACACCGACCAGTCCATGATCGTGCCCATCTTCCACAAGGGCAAGCTGGTGTGCTGGGTGGCCTCCACCGTGCACGAGGGCGAGAACGGCGCCATCGAGCCGGGCGGAATGCCGTCCATGGCCGAAAGCCCCTCCGACGAGGGACTGAAGATGTCCCCCTTCCGCGTGGTGGAAAACTACCAGATCAAGCGCGACATCCTCACCTTCCTGCAAAACTCGGTGCGCGAGCCGAAGCTTCAGTATGAAGACATGAAGGTGAAGCTGTTCGCCTGCCTGCGCATCAAGCAGCGCATCGAGGAGACGCTGAACACCGACGGCCCGCAGGCCCTGGTCTCCACGCTGCGCCTCACCATGGAGAACGTGCGCGCCGAGGTGAAGCGCCGCGTCTCCGAATGGCCGGACATGACGGTGCGCACCTACATCATCCAGGACTCGACCCTGCGCGAGAACTGCGTGGTGAAGATCAACTGCAAGCTCACCAAGACCGGCGACCGGCTGATCTTCGACTTCCGCGGCTCGGCGCCCGAATTCACCAACCGCGCCACCAACACCATCGTGGCGGGCCTCAAGGGAATGCTGGCGCAGGTGTTCCTCTGCTATGTCTGGCCGGACCTGCCGCGCGGCCAGGCCGCGTTCGCCCCCATCGAGGTCATCACCGATCCGCACTCCATCGTCAACTGCTCCTATGACGCGCCAAACTCGCAGAGCCTGATGTCCATCTTCACGGGCTTCACGGCGGGCCAGCACGCGGTGGCGAAGTTCCTTTATTCCTGCCCCGAGAAGTTCACGAAGGTGCATGCGCCCACCTTCAACATGATCAACACCTTCATCTGGGGCGGCGTGTCCCAGCACGGCGAGACGCTGGGCAATCTCTGCGCCGACCTCAACGGCATGGGGGCCGGCGCCACAGCGGACCGCGACGGCGAGCACGCGCTTGCCCCCATCTTCGCCACCATGGCCGACATCGGCGAGCAGGAGTTGAACGAAGAGGAAGTGCCCTTCCTGCAGCTCGTCTCCAAGAAAATGACGCGCGACGCCATCGCCCCCGGCAAGTATCGCGGAGGCCAGGGCTACACCATGATGGTGGCCACCAAGGACAGTGAGCAGTGGGGCTTCATGACCACCTGCCAGGGTGCCAAGATTCCCCCGCTGCAAGGCCTGTTCGGCGGCTATGCCTGCGGCTGCTACCCCCTGTCCAAGGTCAAGGGCGTGGATGTCTATGACGTGCTCATGAACACGCCGGAGAAGTTCCGGCACTCCATCGAGGAGATCATGAACGAGCAGCCGTTCGAGGAGGCGAGCTACACCACCCACCACATGGGCATGGGCTTCGAGATTTCCAAGCGCGGCGAGCTGTTCATGATCTCCCAGGGCGCCGGCGCCGGCTATGGCGACCTGCTGGAGCGCGACCCCCGGGGCGTCATCAAGGACATCGAGGACGGCCTCATCTCCACCGCGGTGGCGGCGCGCCTCTACAAGGTGGTGTTCGACCCGCAGACCCTGGCCATCGACGAGAAGGCGACCGAAGACGCCCGCGCCGCCGAGCGCCGGGCCCGCATCGCCCGCTCCAAGCCCTACGCCGAATTCGTGAAGGACTGGAGCCAGCCGAAGCCGCCGGAACACCTGCAGTATTTCGGCGCCTGGGGCGATGATGTCTCGGTGCTCTACATGGGGTCGCCGGACCGGACCCGCGCCGCCGATACGCCCCGCCCGAACTACATGGCCCACCCCAAGGACGTGCGCATCGCCGAGCTCGAGGCGCGCCTCGCGGCCCTGGGCGCCATGGGGGGCGAGAAGCAATGAGCCCCCGCCTCGTGGACGACCTGCCCCGGCCTTCCGGGGCGCCGGGCATCCGCGTGTGGCTGAAGTCGTCGGGCTATGCCCGGCGCCTTCTCCTCGGGGAGGATGGCGACCCGTGGGAGAGCGCCCCGCGCTATCTCGCCTTCTTCACCCAGGCCCATGGCCTGCTGCGCCCCGACGTGGGCGTGGTGGATGTGGGCGACCTCTATCGCTCCTGGGTCGCGCGCCATCCGGCGTTGCAGGCGGAGATGGGGTCCAAGAAGCGGGCCGCCTTTCCCCTCAAACGCATGCTGGAGGACGAGGGCCCCCGCAGGCTGCTCGCCGAGGTGGTCGAGGCGGTGGCCGCAAGCCTGCGCGGTGCGGCCCCCCTTGTGCTCGCCGTGCCGGCGCCCCGCCGCTGGCTCGGGGAGGCCGCCCGGCTGGCCGGCCGCGACGGCACCGCGATCGACGCCGACACCGTCGAGGATGCCGCCATGTACATGGCCGATCTGGCGCGCTCCGTCTCCCACCTCCCCATCGGCGGGCTGCTGCTGGAGGAAGAGGACGGGACCGGCGACGCCGACGGCGCGGCCTATCGCCCCCTGGTGAACGTCGCCCGCCACTATCGCTGGGGCCTTGCCCTGCGCGGGCGTCCGGGCCGGAAGGCGGAGGATGTCGACACCGTCATCTCCACCGCCCTGCCCGATGGCGGAGACCTGGCCCTGGGGCTCGATGTCAGCGGGCAATTGTGGGACGGCGGCCCCCTCGCCACGCTTGGGGATGGCCAGTTCTACTTCGCGGAGATCCCCGTGGGCACGGAACCCGAGGCGGTTCTGCGACACCTCGCACGCCTGCGGGCCTGACATTTCTCCCCCGCCCGCGCGGGGGAGAGCAACGGCCCGCGCTTGAAACCGGCGGGCGCCGACAAAACTCCCGGAGGAAGCATGACCCGCCTTTCGAACGCCGGCCTTCGCGCCGGCTTCATCGCCTTGTCCTTCATGGCTGGCACCGCCCATGCCGCCGATGTCAATTCCAGCGACTACCTGCCAGCCCCCGCCGGCACCAATCTTCTGGTCTTCTACAGCCAGTATGCCACCCGCGACGAATATAAGAGCACCACTGGCCAGACCTATTCGAACGGCACAGGGCTCGATTCATACGTCGATATCCTGCGCTACGTGCATTACTTCGAAATCGGCGGCTTCACCATTGCGCCGCAGGTGCTCGTGCCGGTGGGAACGCTCTATAACGGCCGCCTCGCCGGCACATCGTTCGATGCCGCCGCCGGGCTCGGCGATCCCATCCTCGCCACCACCGTGTGGGTGGTGAACAACAAGGCCACGCAGACCTATGTCGGCATCATGCCGTACGTGTTCCTGCCCCTCGGCCAATACAGCGCCGGCGATGTGCTGAACCTGGGCGAGAACCGCTGGAAGCTCGATCTGCAGGCCGGATGGTACCAGGGCCTTACGAACGGGCTCGCCTTCCAGCTCACCGGCGACGTCATCTGGTATGGGGACAATACCCGGGCCGGCAACGGCACGCAGACCCTGTCGCAAGACCCCACCTACCAGCTGCAAGCCTGGCTTTCCTACGCCTTCGCCCCCACCTGGTCCGCCGCCGCCGGCTATTCCCAGTTCTGGGGCGGCACGGAATATCTCACCGGCGTGCCCACCGGCAACGCCACCGAACGCTCCCAGGTGCGGATCGAACTCTCCAAGTTCATCACGCCCACCTTCCAGGTGCTGGGCCTGGTGCAGCGGGATGTGGCAACATCAGGCGGCTTTCCCGAGGCTTTCCGCGGCACGGTGCGCCTGCTCCAGGTGTTCTGATCCGTCTTCCGCCCCCTCGTCGGCCTGCCAACCATCAGGGTGGCGCCGCGTCCCGCCTTCAGCGGCAGGCTGGGCTGGGTGCGGTCGAGGGCCTGGATCTGCGACTTCTCGTCAAGGCTCAGCACCAGGGCATGAGCCAGCGGACTGAAATGGAGCCCGACCACGTCAGGGAGCTTCCCGGCGAAGGCCGGATCGCCCGAAAGCCTGACCTGCCGCCAGCCCGGCGGCCTTGGCCGTGGCGCGGACGGTCCAGTGGGCGATAAACGGACAGCGTCGACGCGAGGCCTTGAGTGGCGGCTTGCCGCCGTCGCGGTCCTGGATGTCGGCTCCCTGGACGCGCACGCACAGCAGGCGTCCATCGGTGTCAGTCAGGATGTGCCGCGTGCGGCCGGCGGTCTTCTTGCCCGCGTCGTCGCCCTTCGCGCCCCCTTTTGATCGGCGGTGCGCACCGATTGGCTGTCGAGGATCGCCGCCGAGGGCGACGCCGGCCTGCCGCCGCGCTCGCAATCGGCGATGACGAGGGCGTGGTGGACGCGCTCCCAGACACCCTCGCGCTGCCAGCGCTGCGGATAATAATAGACCATCTGCCACGGCGGCAGGTCATGGGGCAAAAGCCGCCACGCCATGCCGGCGCGCAGGACATAAAGAATGGCATCCACCCGCTCGCGCGATGTCGCCTTCCGAGGCCGCCCGCCAGCTCGCGCATCGGGGATCATGGGCGCGATCAGATCCCATTGTGTGTCAGTCCGGTCGGTGTCGTCGCGACGCCATGAAAGCGGCTTCTTCCGGGGCATAGGGGGACGGCTCGTCTCCCTGATCCGGCCCCCTGTGAACCACGCAAAACCCGCCTTGGGAATCCTTCTCAAACGCGCTCTTACAGATGACGATGAACGTTATGCCCTCAGCCCTATAGCAAATGTGATGCGGGAAAAGTTCGCCAAACACCACCAGATTTGGCGCATCCCCCTCCCCGCCCCCGCGAATTCTGACGCAACGTAATATTCTGCGACAAAAGCAACCTTGCCGAATGGTAAAGCGAGTGATAGCTCTCGCTGCGATTGTGTCAGGGCGATCACACATGTCTGCTGAAGGTGATGCGGGCGCGCGGGCGGATTCCGGCCTCGGCGCGCTCGTTCTTATGTTGCGTTTTCACGGCGTCGCTGCGGAACCCGACCAACTCCGCCATCAAATCGGATGTGAGTCCCTCAACCTGACGGACATGCTGCGTTCCGCGCGCGGGTTGGGGGCTCAAGTCCCGCATCGTGTCATCGTCCTGGCGGCGGCTTGCCGGAACACCGCTGCCGGCCATCGCCGAGCGCAAGGATGGCTCGTTCGTCGTCCTGGCCAGGGTCGTGGACAACAAGGCCCTTATTCACGACCCGGTTTCCGGGCGCCCGCAGCAGGTCGAGCGGGAGGGGTTCGAGTTGCAATGGAGCGGCCGGCTGTTGCTTATGGCGCGCCGCGCCAAGTTCTCCGAACTTGCCCGGCGGTTCGACATCTCCTGGTTCATCCGGGCGATGCACAAGTATCGCGCGCTTATGGGCGAAGTGCTCGCGGCCTGGCTCTTCCTTCAGGTGCTGGCGCTGATATCGCCTTTGTTCTTCCAGGTGATCATCGACAAGGTTCTGGTGCACCGGGGACTGACGACGCCTGATGTCCTCGTCCTGGGCCTCGTCGTGGTCTTGGCCTTCGAGGCCTTGCTCGGGCCTTGCGCACGCACGTGTTCGCGCACACCACGAACCGGATCGATGTCGAGCTCGGCGCCCGGCTCTACCGGCACCTGCTGGGATTGCCCATCGCCTATTTCGAGGCGCGCCGGGCGGGGGATTCCGTCGCGCGGGTGCGTGAGCTTGAGAACATCCGAAGCTTCCTGACGGGGTCCGCCCTGACCCTCGTCGTCGACCTTGTGTTCGCCATCATCTTCATCGCCGTCATGTTCATGTATTCGACAACATTGACCCTGGTGGTGATCGCCTCCTTTCCCTTCTATATCGCGATCTCGGCAGGCGTCACGCCCCTGTTTCAGAAGCGGCTCGAGGACAAGTTCAACAAGGGCGAGGAAAACCAGGCGCTGCTGGTGGAGAGCGTCACCGGCGTCGAAACGCTGAAGGCCATGGCGGTGGAGCCACAGATGCAGCGGCGCTGGAAGGAACAGCTCGCCGCCTATGTGAGCGCCAGCTTCGGCGTTCAGAATCTCGGAAATTGGGCGAGTCAAAGCGTGCAGCTCGTCAGCAAGCTGGTGACGGCGGCAACCCTTTATTTCGGCGCGAAGTTCGTCATCGACGGCAGCCCCACGGTGGGCGAGCTCGTCGCCTTCAACATGCTGGCGTCACGGGTGTCGCAGCCCGTGTTGCGGCTGGCGACTGCCCCGGGCCGCGCGGCAGGCCGGCCGCGCCGAGCTGGAATTCCTGCCCGCGGCGCTGGAAATCATGGAAACCCCGCCCTCTCCCACGGGACGGGCGATTGCCGCCAGCATCATCGGCTTCTCGCTGATCGCGCTGGCCTGGAGCATCTTCGGCACGCTGGATATCATCGCCACGGCGCAGGGGCGCTTCGTGCCCAGCGGGCGCACCAAGGTCATTCAGCCGTCCGAGAGCGGCATCGTGCGGGCCATCCATGTGCGGGACGGGGCCATCGTCAAGGCCGGCGACGTGCTCGTGGAAATCGATCCGACAGCCAATGATGCGGATGCGCGGCGGCTCGACCATGATCTGGCCCAGGATCGGCTGGACATCGCCCGGCTTTCGGCGCTCCTGGCCGAGGATGCGGCATCCTTCGCGCCTCCCGCGGATGCGGCACCGGAGCTGATCGCGACGGCGCGGCGGCAGATGGAGGAGCAGCAGGCCGAGCATGAAGCGCGGCTGTCGGGCCTTGATCGGCAAATGGCGCAGAAGGGGGCGGAGCTGCAATCGGTGAAGGCGGTGATCGCCAAGGGCGAGGCGCTTCTGCCCCTGCTGAGGGAGCAACTCGCCATGCGCGAGACGCTGATGAGCAAGGGTCTGGGCACCAAGGTGCTGTTCCTCGAAGCGCAGCAGCGATTGGTGGAGCAGGAACAGCAGCTGATCGTGGACGGGCACCGCTCGGCGGAGGCTGCGGCCGCCCTGGGCGCGCTGGAAAAGCAGCGGGCGGAAGCCGGCTTTGAGTACCGCAAGAGCCTGCTTGCGGAGCTGGCCAAGGCGCAGTCCCTGGCGAGCGGGCATCTGGAAGAAAAGGTGAAGGCGGCCCGGCGGCGAGCGGACCAGACGCTGGTTGCCCCCGTGGACGGCACGGTGCAACAACTGGCGGTGCACACCATTGGCGGGGTGGTGACGCCCGCGCAGCAGCTGATGGGGGTGGTGCCCCGAGACGGGCGGCTGGAGATCGAGGCGGAGCTGATGAACCGGGACATGGGGTTCGTGCATGCGGGCCAGGAGGCGGAAGTGAAGGTGGAGGCCTTCACCTTCACCCGCTACGGTCTTCTGCATGGGGTCGTGGAGAGCGTGAGCCGGGATGCGGTGACGGGCGGGTCGCCGCCGCGCCCGGGCGAGGCCGCCGCCGACGAGACGGCCCGCCAGGCGCGCCAGCCCACATATGTGGCGCGGCTTTCGGTGCGGGAGAGCGGCCTTGAGACGGAACAGGGCTTCCGCCCCCTGGAAGCGGGCATGTCCGTGACCGCCGAGATCAAGACCGGCCGCCGCCGCATCCTCGACTTCCTCCTCTCCCCCCTCCTCAGATATGCACACGAAGGAGGAAGGGAGAGGTGAAATCGAAATGTTGGATTCAATAGATAATAGGACTGGAGCGACGAATGAGATACACACGGCGTGTCCTGTTAGGAATTTCTGCGGCAACAATGTTTTCGGGGGGGGATAGCCGCCATGATTTTGAGTGATAAGAGAAAAAATAAAAATGAGCATATAATATCGAGAAGAAATATAAAGCTTGATGGGCAGCCTATTATTTGCTCATTAAGCCCAGATGGACGCATGATCGCGCTTGTATTTGATTCACATGAAGAAATATATGTTATCAATTTAGAATCTGGTGATGCGTATAATACTGGCATTGTAGGGCGCGGCGTTAACAGCACGCTGAGCTGGAGCACGGGCGGAGATGCGCTATGTCATGCATCCGGACAGCGTGTATCTATATATGATATTAAAACACTTAATATAGTAAATGAATTTTATATTAAAAATAATATTCGTATAAAGTATTCATCTCAAATATCTGCTGATTTGAAAAATATTTATTTTTCGCCTTTGATTTCAAGTGCCGACTATATGTTAGGGTCGATGTCGTTGCGTGAAGATAGAATAGACATTATTGCATATAAAAATCCAAAAGACATTGAAAGTTATGGTGGATGTTTTTATTTCTCTGGTGATTTCACCGGTTTTTCCACCATTTCGTGGCGCACGAGTCGTGCCGAGGGTAGGCATGAGAAAATTTTATATGCAAATTTTGTTGATTTTTCAAAAGAAGGTGTTCGCAGGTTTGATCTAGAGCTCAAGGTTGATATGGTTAATGGTGTAAATAATTCTGGTATAATGCGCCAAATTCCCGATAATTGTATGCATTCTATTACTCATAATTTATATGTTGTTTTTTTGGATCGGGTGTAATTCTAGAATCGAGAAATGTAGATTATTCACTGGATGCATCTATATTTGTATATGATGACGAAAAAAAATTAATATCTAAATTTGGAGGCTATGGAGCGATCGAGGGAAACCATATAAATGGATTTTATGTTCACCCGCAAAAGCCCGTCGCAGTGACAACTGCATCTGCATCCACGAATCAGGGTTTGTTTTCCGGTGGACTGGTGACTTTATGGGATCTTCGTACCGGTGAAGCCCTACAGCGTTTGGATGTGGCGCGAAATGTTTGGCTTCCAATGTTTTCGAAATCGGGTCTTGTACTGACTACGATTACGGGAAACACGCTTAATGTCTATGATGTTAACATTTAGGTCGGAGCTTTCATATGCCTGCAAAAATATCCACCGTCGCACTTGCGAAGCTTAGTGCATCTGTGTACTTGGGTCGATGCATTGAACTGCCATTTGGGTATAGACTGCGTTCTAATCTTGGCGATATAATAATAATATATTTTTTTCACGGGGACGGATGTTAATGGGGCGTCTGCGCGGGATAAATTGAGAGATGATGCCAAAATATTTCTCGGCCGAGATGATGCGCAGTCGTTATTGAGTGCAAAAAATTATGGGATAAAAACAAAATCTATACTCGATGGGGGCGGTAGTGTTGTTTTTATCGGGCATTCGCTCGGTGGCGCGCACGCGGCCGTGGCGGCATCTGCTTTGAATCAAATTTTATTAAGGGATAGAACCGCGACATCTAAATTGGATCTCGGATCTAGGGTTAGTGCTGTGGCTTTTGATGCGCCACTTATGAATCCAAGCTATTTCGATGGACAAAAATACTTTAATATATACAATATCGTGTCGTCCGCTGATCCTGTATCCGCGGTTACGGCAGCGCTTGGATATTCGTTTCCCGGTGAAGTTAATTATGTGGCGACGGGTGCAGATCCGCGTTACATAGCCGAAAAATTCAGGCCGCAACGTCATATGCAAATTATGGTACGTTTAATAATTTTGCTTATTCATTGGCTGCTTCCGAAGCGCTAAAGGGCCATGGTATCGATTCCATGGTATCTGCTCTGGAGGCGATGGACGCGTCGTTCGGCCGGCCGATCGAACCTGGAGAAATTCATCTAACCGGAGATGATGTAACATTATATGATTTAATATCAACTGAACCGGCCGCGAGAACATCCGTTGACGTGCTGAGGTTGGTTGCAGCGGCAATTTTGCACGCGGGCTTTGGCAATGGTGTCGTTGATCAGGCCGAACTCGAAGGATATATGTATTATAATTATTTTGATCGGTTTGCGAGTGGGTATTCGTTTAACGCGGTTTATAATTATGTCGATGCGATACCGAGAGGCGCCAATGCCACTCAACTCACCTTCACATCCTCCTGGGGTGGGGATGTGACGAGCAGCATCGACTGGTCGTCACCGAACGTTGAGTCCTACATCTCCCAGGACGCCATCAATTCCGCGCTCGGTTACGCGTCCTTCTCGGACCTCGCCGGCATCCCGGTCACCGGACCGAACCTTGGCGCCTATGTCCCTTCCGCCCTGCCATCTTCCGGCGGGTTCGGCGAGGGCATCGGCGGCGCCTGGGCGGTCTATGGCGGCTCCAACGGCGGGTTCGGCTTCTCCGGCGGCATCAGCTTCGCGTTCCCGGTTGTTCTGGACCTCAACGGCGACGGGGTGAGCATTATCGAGAGCACGGATTCCGACATCTACATGGACATGGAGGGCGACGGCACCGAGCACCGCACCGCACCGCCTGGGCCGGGGCCGGCGACGGCGTGCTGGTCTATGACCGCACCGGCTCCGGCGACGTGGACAACCCCCAGGCGTTCCAGTTCACCCAGTACAGTCCCGGCGCCACCAGCGACATGGAAGCGCTCGCCGACGTGTTCGACACCAATGATGACGGAAGGCTCGATGCCTCCGACGACCAATGGTCGAAGTTCAAGGTGCAGGTCACCGGCTCCACCGGCACTCAGGTGCTGAAGACCATGGACGAACTGGGCATCACCGAAATCCTGCTCACGGCGGACGACAACGGGCAGATGTTCTCCGACGGCTCGCAGATCCTCGGCTCCGCCACCTTCGTGCGCAACGGTGTCGCCCGCGCCGCCGCCGACACCGTGCTCGCCTATGACACGGAAGACGACAGCGTCCAGCGCAGTTCCACCAAGCTGGCGGATGGGTCCACCCTCGTCGGGGTCAAGGCCTATGGCGTCGACGGGACGCTCTCCAAGCACACCCTCACCACCCTCAGCGCCGATGGCCTCACCCGCACCATCGAACAGGACCTCGATGCCGACGGACTGTTCGAGCAGAAGCAGACGCAGGTCACCGTAAAGAGCGCGGATGGCAGCCGGACTGTCACCCAATCCAACTATGACGCGGCCGATACGCTGACCTCCAGGACCGTCACCACCAGAAGCGCCGACGGCAAGGACACCTGGATCAAGACCGACAGCGACGGAAACGGCAAGAATGACCGCGTCGAGCACCGGCTGACCACGGGCGGCACCACCGTCACCATCGATACTCTCGCGCCGGACGGCACGACGCTCATCGACCGGACCCTTATCGTCGCCACCCGCTTGACCGCGAGCGGCCACAAGAAGACGGTCCGCTCCGACATCAATGGCGACGGGACCTACGAGGTCACCCAGACGGATGAAACCGTCGTCAACGCCGACGGCAGCGAGGTGGAAACCATCGCGACCGTGGCCGGCACGAGCAACACGCTTGTGAGCCGCACCGAGATCACCACACTGAAGGACAAAAGCAGGACCACGGCCAATATAGACAGCGACGGGGATGGGACGGTCGATCTCACCCGCGTCACATCCCTCATCACCAACGATCAGACCGGCACCAAGACTTCGGAACTCGTGTCGACCGCCAATGGCACGCGGATCGGCCGAACCGTCACCACCATCCAGAACGGGGGTCTCACGCGCACCGAGCAGTCCTATCTGGATATGAATGGGGGGCTCGACGATGGCGCCGACCGGATCACCCGCGACCAGACCGTGGTTCAGAGCAACGGAACATCGACACGCACTATAAGTGTCTTCAGCGGCGACGACACGACGCAACTGTCCAGAGAGGTCACCACCTGGAGCGCGGATGGCCGGACCCGCGCCATCACTACCGATGCCAATGGCGACAACCAGCCGGAACGCACCGAGAACATAACGATCACCAGCGACGGTGGGCGAAAGGACGTGGTCTCCCTCTACGCCGGCAACACACTCACCAGCTGCGTGACGACGGTGACATCCGCCGACGGCAAGTCATCCACCGTCACCAGCGCCTTCAATGTCGCAGGCACGATCGACCAGACCCAGACCGTCACGACCATCACCAACGCGAGCGGCACCGTGGCGACGACCGTGGCCACATATGACGGTGCCGGCACCGCGAGCAGCGACCTGCGCAACAAGACCGTATCCCTCTCCAGCGCCGATGGCCTGAGCACGACCACGCGCTGGGACCGCGACGGCAACGGCACGTTCGACGGCTCTCAGACCGACACCGTCGCACAGACCGATGATGGCGGGCGCAAACGGACCGTGGAGGTGCTCAACGCCAACGGAACGCTCCGCTCCGCGACGGTCTCGACGGTGAGTGCCGACCGGCTCATCAGCCGGACCTCGGAGGACCTCAACGGCGACCGCCTGATCGATCGGGACACCAGGCGCACAACGCAGCCGGACGGCGAGGTGGTGACGAAATTCATTAATTATAACATCAACCGCAAAGTGCAGGATATCTCCACCGTCACCACCAGCGCCGACGGGCTCACCGTCGACAGCAGCTGGGACGTGAACGGCGACGGTGTGGATGATTCCTCCCGGATCGAAAGCAAGGTCCATGGCGCGGATGGATCGATCACCCAGAGCGTGAAGGCTTTCGAGGGCACGACATTCACGCAAAGCAGCGTGGTTACCACCACGGGCAATGGCCTGAAGACGACAACGAAGCAAAATCTCGACGGTGACATCGCTACCAACGGCATCGATGTCACCGATGTGACGATCGTGGACGAGACCGAACTCCTGGCCAACGGTTCAACCCGGCGAACCATCACCAATACGGGCAACCGCGTGCTTGAGGCCCAAACGTCCGTCATCGAGACACGCGGTGATGGGCTGTCCACCACCACGAAGGTTGATGTCGATGGCGATGGAACGTTCGAGCGCAAAACCACGGATGTCACGACCATCAACGCGAATGGCGACACCACCCGCTCGGTGACGGTGGAAAACGACGCGGCGACCCCCGCCCTGATATCCCGGGAAACCACCACCATCGACGCCCACGGCGCGATCACCGTGCTGCGGGATATCGATGGAGACGGCGACACTGAGCAAAAGATCACGACGTCGCGCACGGCAAACGGGATCACGAGAGTCATCGCCACGGACCATGATGAGAACGGTGCCCAAAAGGACAAAGCGCTGACAGACATAAGCGCTGATGGTCTATCCATCACCACCCGCTGGTTTCAAGGCCCGGATAACACCATCGACAGGACGCAAACCGATGTCACGGTTCGGGCAGACGACGCCAGCACGACCCGTACCCTCACCAGTTTCAAGGCTGCCAATGTCAAGACGGCACAGGTCGTGATCTGGCGGAATGCCGATGGGCTGAACGATACGACAAAGTGGGAGTGAAATGATGTGGTTCGCGGCGTTTCGCGAACTATCGCAGCATCATCATAACTAGCTGAAATTAAACAAAAATTCAAGTGTTGACTATCGGAACCTATCGCCTTGAAGCGACGGGCTCTGACGGTGTGCGCGACGGTATGCGTTTTCCGCCGTCAGTCGGATTTTTGCCCTACCGTCAGGCCGAAAACGGAAGCAGCCCACGGAAAACAAATCTAGTATGCTGTTTTATAATGATTATTCGCGTTGATTGACGGTATCGGATTTGACGGTAAAATTGGAACTCGAAAAGACGCTTTCGATCGTCAACGAGGCCGTCCCCATGCTTACAGGCATGGCCATCAAGAGGCTGAAACCAAAGGATAAATTTACAAGGTAGCCGACCGTGACGGTATGTACGTTTCCGTCGCCGCGACAGGCCAAATCACCTTCCGATACGACTACCGGCTGAACGGTCGCCGGGAGACGCTGACGATCGGCCGCTATGGCGCCGATGGCCTCACGCTCGCCGAGGCTCGCGAGCACTGCATCACTGCCCGCAAGCTGTTGGCGGAGGGGCTTTCCCCTGCCCATGAGAAGCAGCGTGACAAACGGCGCAAGGCCATGGAGCGCAGCTTCGGTGCTGTCAGCGCCTTATGGATCAAGGACGCGCGCATGGCGGAAAGCACCCGCTCGATGCGCAAGGCCATCCTCGATCGCGACATTCTCCCCGCCTGGAAGAACCGCCTTCTGACCGAGGTGACGCCGGATGATCTGCGCCAGCTCTGCGCCAAGGTGAAGGAGCGCGGCGCCCCGGCGACCGCCGTCCACGTCCGCGACATCGTCAAACAGATCTTCGCCTTCGCCATCCTGCACGGCGAGAAGGTGCCGAACCCGGCTGACGAGGTCGGGCCGGCCTCGATCGCGACCTTCCAGCCGAAGGACCGCGCGCTGTCGCCGGCCGAGATCAAGATCATGCTGCAGCAGATCGAGCATGTGCCGACCCTGCCGACCATCCGCCTCGGGCTGCGCCTGATCCTGCTCACCATGGTGCGCAAGAGTGAACTGCAGGATGCCACCTGGGACGAGGTCGATTTCGAGAACGCGGTCTGGACCATTCCGAAGGAGCGCATGAAGCGGTCGAAGGCGCACAACGTCTATCTGTCGCAACAGTCGCTCGACATCCTGATTGCGCTCAAGACCTGCGACGGCAACTCGCGCTATCTGCTGCCGTCCCGCTATGACGCCAATGCCCCCATGTCGCGTGCAACCTTCAATCGCGTCACCGCGGCTGTCGTGGCGCGGGCAAAGAAGGAGGGGCTGCCGCTGGAGCCGTTCACGGTCCACGACTTGCGCCGGACTGGCTCGACACTCCTGAACGAGATGGGCTTCAACAGCGACTGGATCGAGAAATGCCTCGCCCACGAGGACGGGCGCTCATCACGCGGCGTCTACAACAAGGCGGAATACGAACCGCAGCGCCGGCACATGCTCCAGGAATGGGCCGACATGATCGACGCCTGGGTGAACGGAGAGAAGCGGGCGCCGACGCTCTTGCCGCCGTCGATGACATTCATGGGCGAGAAAAACCGATAAAGCCTGAGAGGAAGTTCAAGTGAACGTGGTCGAAACGGACCGGCTGATTCTCCGAAATTTCCGGCAGGGTGACGCTGCTGATCTGTTTGCATATTTGCACCAACCCAGGTCGAGCTGCTTTGCTTCTCTCAAGCTCGCCGATCTCGGTGCCGCCCAAGCCGAAGTGGAGGCCCGCAGCGGCAGCGATGAACATGTCGCCGTATGCCTGCGCAGCTCCGATAGACTGATCGGCGATCTGTTTTTTGTCCGCGAACCTCCCGACACATACTCGGTTGGTTGGAATTTCAACGCGAATTTCGGCGGTGCCGGCTACGCCTCCGAGGCGGCGCGGGCGCTGCTCGACCATTTGTTCAAGGTGAAAGAGGCCCGGCGGCTCTATGCCTACGTAGAGGACGGCAACCTCGCCTCACAGCGCCTCTGCGAGAGGCTGAGGATGCGACAGGAGGGGCTGTTCCGGGAGTTCGTGTCATTCGTCAATGACGATCAGGGCGTGCCGATCTACGAGAATACGATGCAATACGCCATCCTACGCAAAGAGTGGACCCTGTAGCGGCAGTCATCAGGTCTACCGCGCTCGCTGGACCTTCGGAAATTATGCTTTGACCGGTCGCGCACGGCGTTGGCGAACATCCGGAGCCGGTGCCCTGCGCAAGGCGTCCGCCTCCGATGCGCGGCGCCGTTCATCGAGCCAGGTCTCAACTTCGGCCAAATCACACACCACTCAGCGTGGCGTCAGGAAGAAGCGCTTCGGAAACTCGCCGCGCTGTTCCATTTCGTAGAGCGTCGTGTCGGCGAGTGGCACGATCTTGCGAAGCTCCGGGCGGCGGATCACGCGCTTGCGCAGGTCGACAGGCGGCCGAAACCGTCTGGAGGTGCTCTCGGCGTCCGAAGCTTCGTCTTGGTGGAAGGGTTGTTCGCGTCGCCTGTCGATCGCCTTCGATCGCAGTGGAATGACTGCGACCAAGATGATGCATGTTGCACGTGGTTTGAAGCCGGCTGGCGTATGCGTGCGGGAAATGGCGGCAATGGCGAGATTTTCGGAGGGGCCGCCTCATGATTCAATCGCGGCATAAAGGGCGCGGCTCAGGTCGGCGGAGAAGCGTCCGCCGTTCGACATGCCTTCGAGCGCGGTGTTAGTGAAGGCGACCAGCGTCAGGTTCCTGCTGGGATCGACGAACCAGCTATGGCCATAGGCGCCGCCCCAACGCCAAGTGCCGGGCGACTCGGATACGCCGGCCGCATTCGCATCACGCAGGACCGAGAAACCGAGGCTAAAACCCCAGCCGGGCGAGCCTTCGATATCGAGCCCGCCGATGTGATCGCGCGCCATGTCCGCCGCCTGTGCCGGCGGCATCAACGGCGCGCCGCCCGATCGCAGTGCTTCGAGGAGGGCCATCGTGTCGAGGGCCGAGCCGATCATGCCCGCGCCGCCGGATGGAAAGGCGTGCGGGTCGAAGGCGCGTGACGGGTCCATGCGGAGGCCGGGGAGACCCGGAACAAACGGCACCAGATCCGGCTCGCGCATCCGGCGCGGATACGGAGTGTCGTCGGCGTAGGCCGCGGCGAGGCGAGCCGGGTCCGCAATCGCGAAGCCGGTGTCGTTCAGCCCGAGCGGTTCGGTCACCAGTCGGCGCACCGCCTGCGGCAGCGCCGAGCCCGTCGCGGCCTCGATCAGGGCACCCACGACATCGAGGGCGAGCGAATAGCAAAACCGCGTGCCCGGCCGGAACAGCAGCGGCACCTGGGCGAGCCGTGAGAGGTTCTCGGCGAGCGTGATCCCGGCCCGGTCCATGCCATCGGAGACGCCGGCCCGATGCAGCGGCCCGTCCCCCGGTTCCAGAAAGCCGTAGCCGAGACCGGAGGTGTGGGTGAGGAGGTGCCGGAGCGAGAGGACGACGGGCTCGCCCTCGAAGCGCGGCTCGAAAGCGGGAAGCCACGCGGTGATCGGCCGATCGAGATCGAGCTTGCCTCGGCCGACGAGAGCCATGGCCGCTGCCGCGACGAACAGCTTGGAGACCGAGGCGAGGCGGAACAGCGCATCGTCGCGCATCGGAGTACCGGCCTCGCGGTCGGCCATGCCGGCGGCACGGGCGTAGATCGGCTCGCCGTTCCGGTGCACCAGCACGACGGTGCCGACGATGCGCTCGGCGGCGATCGCGCCTTCGATGACGTCATCGAGCCGCTCGCTGAGCGTGGAGGAAGAGGGCTGAAGCGGACGTTCGAGCATCGGGGCTCCGTTTCGGGTCAGGGGGTGAAGGCGTGTGGGAAACCGTGCCGGCAGGCGCGGTGGGCGGCGATGTAGGCGGCGGCCAGCAGCAGGAGCGCGACGGGTGCAAAGGCGCCGACGCCGACGTGATCGAGCAGCACCCCGCCGATCAGGCCGCCGCCGGCAATCGCCGCGTTCCAGGCGGTGACGAGCATCGATTGGGCGAGGTCGTGCATGTCTCCGGCGGCCTTGGCGAGGGCGGTCTGAAACAGCGTGGCGATACCGCCGAAGGCGAGGCCCCAGAATCCCGTGGCGCTCAGGGTGATCACGGGCGCATGACCGGCGATGCCGAGCGCGAGTGCCGCGAGGCCGAACAGCGCGATGCTGAGCAAGGTGAGAGAGCGCAGGTGATGGTCGATCAGGATGCCGACGATCCAGATCCCGGCCAGCGCGGCCAGTCCGAAGACGAGCAGAGCGATGTCGGTCCTGACGGCCCCGCCACCACCGCCCAGCAATGGGGCGATGTAGGTGTAGAGGATGTTGTGGGCGAGCACGAAGGTCAGCGTGACGAACAGCACCGTGCGGATGCCCGGCAAAACGAAGACGTGGCCGAGCGGACGCCGCTTGTCTTCCGCGTGGCCCGGGAAGTCGGGGACGTTCATCGCCACCCAGGCGATCAGGATGAGGCTGAGCCCGCTCATGATCCCGAACGAAGCCCGCCACCCGATGATCGAGCCGAGGGCGGTGCCGGCCGGAATGCCGAGCGACAACGCCAGCGGCGTGCCGATCATCGCGACGGCGATGGCGCGCCCCTTCGATCCTTCCGGCACCATGCGCGCGGCATAACCGGCGATCAGCGCCCAGAGGAGACCGGCGGAAACGCCCGCAATGAACCGGGCGACGAGCGTCAGCTCATAGCTGCCCGATAGGGCTGTCGCCGTGTTCGCCATCGCGAACCCGCCGATCGCGACGAGAAGCAGCGGCCGGCGCCGTATCCCTTGCGTCGCGGTCGTGAGCGGAATGGCCGCCGCGAGCGAACCGATGGCGTAGAGCGTGACGAGTTGCCCGGCGAGTGCCTCGGACACGTCGAGGCTCGCACCGATCTGCGGCAACACCCCCGCCGGAAGCGCTTCGGTCAGGATGGTGATGAACCCGGCCATGGCGAGCGCCAGAAGGCTCGACCACGGGAAGGGCGCCGAGGACGGCAGCGCGCGGCCGGCCGCGTCGGGGGAGCATGTCTCTGTCATGCCCCTGAGATTAGGGCACTCGCCGATCGGGAATAATCGGCTAGAATTCCGCTCATATCGGACATACGCGTCCGCAATTTCGGAAGGCCCCCATGGAACACCTCGGCGCACTCAACGCCTTCGTCCAGACGGCCGAGGCCGGCGGCTTCGCCGCCGCTGCGATCAAACTCGGCATTTCGGCATCCGCCGTGGGTAAGGCGGTAGCCCGGCTCGAGGAACGGCTCGGTGTCCGCCTGTTTCATCGCTCGACCCGGTCGCTGACCCTGACGCCCGAGGGTGAGCTGTTCCGCGACCGCTGTCGCCGCATCTTCTGCGAGATCGAGGCGGCGGAACTCGAACTGTCGCAGACCCGCGTGGCGCCGCGCGGAAAACTCCGCGTCGGCCTGCCGCTGATCGGGATGCTGATGATGCCGGCGGTGATGGCCTTCATGCGCGCCTATCCGGAGATCGAGCTCGACCTCGACTTCACCGACCGGCTGGTGGATGTGATCGACGAAGGCTTCGACGCGGTGATCCGCACCGGTGAGGCGCGCGACAGCCGGCTGATGATGCGCCGCGTCGGCGCCTTCTCCCACTGCATCGTCGGCTCGCCGGCCTATTTCGCCGCGCACGGCGTGCCTCGGCTGCCGGAGGATCTCGTCACCCACGCCTGCCTGCATCACAAATATCCCTCGACCGGCAAGCTGGAGCGCTGGCCGCTCGCGCGCGACGGGGTCGATATCGACATGGCTCTGCCGGTCACGCTGGTGGCGAGCACGCTGGAACCGCAGATCTGTCTGGCGGAAGAAGGCTTCGGCCTCGTCTGCCTGCCGCAATTCACCGTGCGCACGCAGCTTGCACGCGGCACGCTGGTCAGCGTGCTCGACGACTTCATTCGCGATGTGGGCGCATTCCATATCCTGTGGCCGGCAAGCCGCCACCCGTCGCCGAAACTGTCCGCCTTCGTCTCGTTCATGGCCGAGAACCTGCTGCGCCATCCGCAACCGCTGCCCTGCAGAGCCGAAGCGCAGTGAACCAGCGACGCCAGGTCCTGTTGACGAATGCGCGCATCCAAAGATGGATGGCGGCGATGAGGACGAAGCCGAGGTAGCTGTCGGCGGTCTTGCCGTAGCGGGTGGCGAGACGGCGCCAGTTCTTCAACCTGTTGAAGCAACGTTCGATCCGGTTCCGGAGCGCGTAGACGTGGTCGTCTACGGGCAACTGGACCTTCCGACTTCGCCGCATCGGAATGATCGGGGTGATGCCGCGCGCTTCCATCCCTGTGCGGATGGCATCGGCATCATAGCCGCGATCGGCGAGAAGAACCTTCGGCTCCGGCCCGCCGGCATCGAGCAGAGGCAGAGCGCCGGTGTAATCGGAGCCTTGGCCGGGTGCGATGTCGACGGCTACGGGGAGACCGGCGCCGTTGGTGCGGAGATGAATTTTGGTCGAAAACCCACCTCGCGAGCGCCCGAGACCCTGTCTTGGAGCCCCCCCTTGCGCCGGCGGCGCAGGGGTGCGCCCGGATGACGGTGCTGTCGATCATCTGGACCGTCTCACCGACGCCCTCGGTGTCGTTCAGCACCTCGAGCAGCAGATCCCAGAGCCCGCAGAGCGTCCATCGACGAAACTGGCGATAGACCGACGACCATTTTCCGAAAAACTCGGGCAGATCGCGCCACTGTGCACCGGTGCGCGCGATCCAGAAGACGCCGTCGAGAACGCGGCGATGATCCTGCGGCCGGCGGCCGCTGTGTGGGCCTCGCCTCGTCACTCATCAGGTCTCGAATCAACGCCGCCGCCCTCCGAAAGCGACGTTGAATCATTCCTTGGCCCGAAGCGGAATCCTATTCGTCAACAGGACCTAGTGAGTCCTGAGCCTAGACCTGTTCGGCCTCGAGCCGGGTCGCGCCGATGGTCACCACCGTTTCGATGGGGAGAGACGATAAACAACGTGGCGCATCACCAGTTCTATCGATGCGCCTCCATAGCGGTAGAGGTAATTCTGACACTCGGGTCCACAAAAAGGACCTTGGTGCGGGCTGCGGTTTGGGGCCCGGGACGTCTCACTGCGAGTGATCCCCATGCGAAACACCTTCGGACTGAGTTATGGCTTGTGGCTCAGCATGCTGACGGCGTTGCCGGCTTTGGCGATGCCTCTTGCACCATCCCCGGTGCCTGACACCGCCATCGTAACCCCCGTCGCCCAGGGCTGCGGCCCGGGCTGGTGGCGCGGGCCTTGGGGCCATTGTCGCGATACCCCCTATACCGGCCGTGTGCCGGGCGGCAGTTGGGTCTATGACCTGCCCCCCACCTACGGCTATTTCGGCAATGGCTGCCCGCCCGGCTATTGGCATGGCCCCTGGGGACATTGCCGCGACACCCCTTATCACGGACGGCTGCCCGGAGGCGGATGGCAGTGACGGCAAGCGGCGTCTCTCCCCTGAAATCCGGTGACACGAAGGATTTGACCATGAACCGCACCCTCATGGCCGCCCTCATGGGCACACTCGTCATTGCAGCGCCCGCCGCGCGAGCCCAAACAGCCCCGTCCGTCGGCACGCCGCTGGCGCCTCCTGCTGTGGAACTTTACAGCGCAGCGGATGCGCAGGCCGTGCTCAATGCGCGCATTCTCGCGCTGAAGACGGTGATCAACATGACCCCTGAGCAGGAAAAGCTCTGGCCGCCGGTGGAAGCCGCCATCCGCGCGGTGGCGAAGCAGTCAGCCGAGCGCCGCGCCGAGCGCGCGAAGGCGCCACAGCCGGCCGATTTCGTGGATATCCTAGACCGAATCGCCGACGCCGAGGCTCTGCGGGCGCGCGACATGAAGATGGTGACGGTCGCGCTGAAGCCTCTCGTCGGGTCTCTCACGGCGGAGCAGCAGCGGCGCATCCCCGCCTTCCTCGGCCTGCGCGAAGGCGCCGGCCTGCCCCAGCCCACCGCCGAGATCTGGCTGTTCGAAGAAGAGAACTAGGCTGGATCATTTTTATCCTGTCAACCTCAGTCTCAAGGAGGCCCCCGTGTCCATATCCTTCCTGCATTCAAGGGGCACCGAAGCGCCCATCAAGATCCCCGCCATCGGGCTCGACCTCTTCGTGCGCATGCCGCCAGCAGCGAGCTCCGGCGAGTTCTGCTTCATCGAGACCATCAATGCACCGGGCGCCGGCCCGCCCCGGCATCGTCATCGCGAAGCAGAGATCTTTCGCGTCATCGAGGGCCGGTATCTCTATGAGGCGGACGGCCAGCGCTTCTATGCCGAGGCTGGTGACGTGGTGAGCATTCCAGGCGGGGTCGAACACGGCTTCTGCAATGTCACCGACAAGCCCGCGCGCCAGTACATCCTCATGGCCCCGGCCCTTGATGCGGCGGCCTTCTTCACGGAGCTCGCCGGCGTGATGCATGACGGCATCCCCGACCAGGCGGCACTCAATGCCTTCGGTCTGAAGTGGCAGGTGGAATTCCTCGGCCCGCCGGTGAACAAGAACGACCAGCCCACCGACTGAGACTCATCGGCACCGCGGCCATCGGCCCACGACCGGGCCGGCCGCGCTGCCGCGCGCGCGGCCGGCCAACGCATGAACTGATGGGGGAGGAATCATGAAGGACAACGTTCTCATCGCCGGTGCCGGACCGGTTGGACTGACAATGGCCCTCGAACTGACGCGCTATGGCGTTCCGGTTCGTCTCATCGACAAGATTTCGGAGGCGACCCACACCTCCCGTGCGGTCGCGGTGTGGCCGCGCACTCTGGAGCTTCTCGACCGCTCCGGGGCGGCGGCGGACATCATTGCCATGGGCAACAAGGTCACCGTCGCCAACATCCTTTCGGGCGGCCGGGCGGTGGCCTCGTTGTCTCTCGACGAGGTGCCCTCGCCGTATCCGTTCGCGCTTATGGTACCGCAGTACGACACCGAAGCCGTTTTGCGGCGTCACCTCGCCGCCCATGGCGTCGAGCCCGAGTTCGGCGTCGAGCTTCTCGGCTTCGAGCAGGACGACGATAGCGTCTCCGCCCGCCTGCGGGAACCGGATGGCACGGAGAGCATCAAGCGCTTCGCCTTTCTGATCGCCTGCGACGGCGCGCACAGCGTGGTGCGTCATCGGCTTGGCCTGGAATTCCAAGGCGATACGCTCGGCCTCGACTGGACGCAGGGCGATTTTCATCTCAGCGGATATCCCTTCCCGTCCTCGCAGATGGCGATCTTCTGGCATGAGGACGGGCCACTGCTGTTTTTTCCCATGGCGCCCGACCGCGCGCGGATCATCACTAGCCTCGGCGTTTCGACCGGAGCGGAACCCGTGGCGCTGGAACAGAAGGCCTTCCAGAAGATGGTGGACGCCCGCGGCCCCGGGGGGATCACCCTCACCGGCACGGAATGGGTCAGCGCGTTCCGCATCAACGAGCGGCAGGTAGAAAACTATCGGTCGGGGCGGGTCTTCCTCGCTGGCGACGCCGCCCACATCCACAGCCCGGCTGGCGGACAGGGCATGAATACCGGCATGCAGGACGCCATCAATCTTGCGTGGAAGCTGGCGTTGGTGAGCCATGGCGTCGCTTCCGCTCCGGCGCTGCTGGAGAGCTACGATCTGGAACGCCGGCCGGTGGGCGCGCAGGTGATCGCGGCCTCGGGGCGCATGACCCGGATCGGCACGCTGCCCGATCACACGCTGCAGCATGTACGCGACTTCGTCGCGCATATCCTGATGGGACTGCCACCGGTACAGCGGGCCATCACCGGACTGATGGCGGAAGTCTCCATCGGCTATCCCAACAGCCCGCTCAACGGGCCCTCCCTCGGTGAAGTGAAGGCGGGTGCGCGGGTGCGGCCGGTGGCCGGCGTGGCGCCGTTCGGCTCAGGCAACACACCAGTATTCACCGCGTGCGGCGGAAGCGGCGCGACCGAACTCGCCTCGCGCTTCCCACGGCTCGTGGTGGCGCTGGCGTGTCCGTCTGGCGAGGAGACTCTCCTCTCGCTGGTCCGGCCGGACGGCTACCTCGCCGCCGCAGTGCAGGACGCGGACTGGGAAGCCCTTATCCCCTATCTCGACCACATTGGGGCGGGGCGCTGACAGCCTGTTGTTTAGAGCCCGTTTGGAAATTCGTTATCCAGGGATTCCTGTTTGTCCGTGCTTATGATTCAAGCTGTGGATGTGGACAGCAGAACAGCGGGACCGGATGGCCAGGATCGCCCGGAAGACGAAACGCTATCCGTCGGATCTGACGGATGAAGAATGGGAGCGGATGGCGCCGTTGATGCCGGCTCCCGGACGCCGGGGGCGGCCCCGCGAGGTGGAGTTCCGGGAAGTCATCAATGCGGTGCGCTATCTGGTGCGTTCAGGCGGCGGCTGGCGGATGCTGCCGATCCATTTCGGTCACTGGCGCACGGTCTATGGCTGGTTCCGCGAACTGGCGCGCCGCTTCCTGTTCCAGACCATCCACGATGTCGAACTGATGCTCGACCGCGAGCGGGCGGGGCGTGAAGCGAGCCCGACGGGGGCGGTGATCGACAGCCAGACGATCAAGGCGCCGCAAGCCGAAGCCAGGGGATACGATGCCGGCAAGAAGATCGTCGGGCGCAAGCGCCACATTGCGGTCGACACCGACGGGCGGCTCCTGATGGTCCATCTGACGACCGCAGACATTTCCGACAGCGCCGGGGCACAGATGATCCTCGATGCGATCCGCAAGCGCTGGCCGTGGGTGAAGCACCTCTTCGCCGACGCCGCCTACGACCGGCTCACGCTCATGGACAAGGCGGCCTATCTCGCCTTCGTCGTCGAGATCATCCGCCGCCGCGATGGCGTGCAGGGCTTCGAAGTCCTGCCGCGCCGCTGGGTCGTCGAGCGCACGTTCGGCTGGATGACCCGATGGCGCCGCCTTGTGCGTGACTATGAGCGCCGCATCGACGTCTCAACCGCCACGATCCTCGTCGCCATGGGCGCAAATCTGGCCCGAAGAAACGCCCATCCCTGAATTTCCAAACGGGCTCTAAGAACAGGTCCGCAGCGACCTTCAGAGCCAGAGGATCGCCCCGGCCGGCCAGGCGCAGGAGAAGGGCTCCGCAGCGCTCCGCCAGGCCCTCGGCAAGATCCGTCGCAGCGTTAGTCCCGGTCGCGTAGCTCTTGAAGCCGTGCACGGCTCCCTGAAGCACCTGCACGATCTCCCTTGCATCCACGGCACGCCCCTCGAGCTGGTTGCCTAGCGCGGCCAGCTCCGGCCCGGTGTCGACGGCCCCCGCGACCGCCAGAGCTTTGAGCAGGCGATCCAGCTCCGCTCGCGATACCGACAGATAAACCCGATCCTCAGCCTCGCTCATGATCCCCTCCTCGATATCCGTGCGTCAGTTGGAACCTGGCCCCATCCGCGTCTACCCGACCGCGGCTCAGGGCGCCTGCCCCCAGAACGCCACCTCACCATCGCCGAGTCCTCGTCGCCCAGGATATATCGACGCTGCTGCCTCGCGCGATCCGAAAAGCGGACACTTTTTGATTTCCAATTGAGGGACAACCGATGCAGCAATTCGAGTTTCATGCCTATGTCGGCGACGATAGTGGAGCGATAGCGTGCTCGGCCGACGTCTCGTTCGCACGACTGGGCAGCGACAGCGCAGCGCGTGCCAAGGCAGGTAGACTCGCCAAGCGCATCAACGGCCCGGTGGATCTTGCCCTCGCAGGCGCGGCGGACTGGAGTGACCGCTACATCACGACCGCCAACCCCAGCGAACACCATTCCAAGGGCTATCGCCTGGAACGGCTGACCTGATAGCTTTGAGATCGCCCCTTCCAAAAGATCGACTTCATGCACGCGCCCCTGCGCGCCTGGCTACAGGAGACCTTCTGAGCCAAGTAAACCAGCCCCTCGGTTCCCGCCGCACGCTCAACCAAAAGGCTTGTACTCCTCGAATGTAAGATTGACCTGGGATACATAGAAATCGATCATATGCGGAACATTATGGGGTTCGACTTTCATTGTATACAGCTTGATGACTTCCAAAAAATACATATGAGTCAGGCACAATGCCTGCTCCCATTTAAATCCAAAGTCAACCATTTGGTCCAAGTAATCATCCAACTCATACTTCAAGTACAACCCCATTGCCGTGAACGTAGCGCTCAGCCTGTTGTCATAGCCAGAATATTGTCGATCAATTTTTTCAACAAGTATTTTGTTTAATCTCATTAATTTGTCAATATTACCACCTCTCTGTATCTTGCCACTCATATCATTGCTGTAACTTGTAACGACATGATCAGCGAATAATTCAAGCTGACCCATCTCGCGACGACGCTTAAACGTCAATAATTCTTTCGCCGCTGTCCCGAATATCACTGCAATGGCATTATATGTGTCGATAGACACCTTCCTGCCCGCTTCAACATTCTTGATCGTTCTCACACTGTAATTTGTATCTAGGGCGAGCTGCTCCTGTGTGAGTCCGTGCATGTTCCGCAGGTGTCGCACCCTCTTGGCGATTGCCGCCAAGTGCTCAGCATCGAATGTGGCGTCGTCTTCATCTGCCCTCTCCATCGACTTTCCCCTTTCGTGCACCTCGTTAAGAATGGACCTCTGTCAGCCTTCCGCCATCGAACCTTCCGCGCTGCGGGAGGAGTGGAGGAGATGATATGTCAAAAGCGATACTGTCCTGGATCGCCGTACTGGTTTGGGGTATAGCGACCCTGCCAACCGTGACACACGCGGGAACGATTGAACGCAAGCTGATGCAGTTCGGCCTTGAGCCGCGATTCGAGTGCGATAACTGGAAGACCATACACTGGCCGTGGCCCGCAAAGGGCAGCAAGGAAGTGTGCCTGGGCGGACGGATCGGCTTCCTTCAGCACGAGATCTTCCTGGTGATCAATGGCCCCGGCAGCCCTGAAGAAGCGACCCGCAAGCTACTAGAAGAGGCGGGCATGGCAGCCATCTCGGCGGGCGTGGGGACTTTTATGGCCAGCCCGAGCCCAGAGCCCTTCACGAGGGCGGCCGCCGCCGCAAGCGTCGCAAAGTCCACCTTTATGGCCTATCTGTCTTTGCGCGGTCTCGAACAGCTCGCATCTCAATACAAGATCGAGATCCAGGACAGGACCAGCTGCTGCTGACCGGGAAGGGCATGACGTATCCGACGCCGCCCAATGGGCGGCGTCTCGCATGACGGAGGGTAGATTGAGTTATTTCGATACCTTCGCGGAAATTCGCGAATTGAGCATTAGTTTAACGCAGTATCTTAAATATAATTCGTAAGCGGTGTCCCGCCCCCACCTTTCGCGGGCGAGGCTGAGGGGGCGATGTTCCGAGCCTGGAGGGCTTGGACGTATGACGATTTCAGAGCTTACGCTTAAATCCAGCGCCGAGGGGCCAGTGCGGCGGTTCGAGGTTTTCACCGGAGTGGGGCGTCGCCGAGAGTGGGCTCCCGAGGAGAAGGCGCGGATTGTCACCGAGAGCCTTGAGCCTGGATCCACGGTGAGTGACGTGGCGCGCCGCCATGCCTTGTCGCCGCAGCAGTTGTTCACCTGGCGCCGGGAGGCGCGCAAGGCGGCCGAGACGTTCCAGGCGTTCGTGCCGGCGGTGGTCCCGCCGGAACCGGCTCCAGCATCGGAGCCGGCGGCCACATGCTTGCGGCGGAAGCGGCGCGGTCGGCAACATCGCGCGGCGGCGATCGAGGTCGACGTCGCTGGGGTCAGGGTGATGATCGAGAACGGGGCTTCGCCAACCATCATCGCAGCGGTGATCGGCGCGCTGAAGGATCGATCATGATCGGCCCAAGCGGCGCGGTCCGCGTCATGGTGGCGACGCGGCCGGTGGACTTCCGCAAGGGGGCGGAGGGGCTCGCGGCGCTGGTGCGCGAGACCATGGGCGCCGATCCGTTCTCCGGCACGGTGTACGTGTTCCGGACCAAGCGCGCGGACCGGGTGAAGCTGGTGTTCTGGGATGGCACTGGGGTCGTGCTCGTCGCCAAGCGTCTGGAGGATGGCGAGTTCCGCTGGCCGAAGATCGAGGACGGCGCGTTACGGCTGACAGCGGCGCAGTTGCAGGCCCTGCTCGAGGGGCTGGACTGGCGCCGTGTCCATGAGCCACAACGGACGACGATGCCGGTCGGAGCGTGTATCGCGAAGCCTCGCCCACGGAATTGATCTACATCGCCACGCGCATGATCGTCGTGAGCCGCAGCAGCATCTCCGGGACGATCGGCAGGGCGCAGTTCGAGGCGGCCGTCGCGCATCTCGAAGCGCGATATGGCATCCTGCGCGCGGTGGTCGAGGATGGGTATTTCGTCGAACGGATGGATGACCGATCCGCTGTCGAGAGCTGGTTGCCCGCCGATAGCTGCTCCGCCGAGGCATTGTACGCGCAGTTGCTGAATGCCGACCTCGACACGTCGAAGACGCTCTATGCCATCCACGTCATCGCTGCCGATGACGCAATCGATGTCTTCATGCTCACATCCCACGCCATCACTGACGCGACATCGCTGATCGAGCTGCATTCCTGTCTCGCCCATATGTGCGATTGCGCCGTGCGCGGCGAGGCCCCAGCCCTCGGCGTGCAGCCGTTCCCGACCCCGGTCGATGAAGCCGTGAGCCGCAGCCTGGCGGCGCTTGGCACCGATGCGCCGTCGTCTTCCTATTCCGGAGTGTTCGCTGAGATTCCCATGCCTGCGCCCCATGATGGCGGCCCCGTGACCCACCGGCTCGAGCGGATCGTGATCGGGGCGGATGCTGTACATCGGATCAAGGCGGCGAGCCACGCCACCGGCTCTTCCGTGCACGCGCTCCTGCTGGCCGCATTCGCGCTCGCCATAGGTGACGTCGCGGACGGCCACCCGCGCCAGATCCTCATGCGATCATCGGTGGACATGCGCCGGCGGCTCGAGCCCCACGTTTCCCCCGAACTGGTCTTCACGGCCATCACCGGGCACATCACGCCCGTGCCCGACCTCGACCGGCCCATGATCGAGATCGCCCGATTCATCTTTGACGATGTCCATCAGGGACTGGCCAGTGGTAGCATCTTTCACGACTACATCAATTATCCCAGGGCGTTCGGCAGCCCTCAGCAGGCGCCGGTCGCCATCAATGTCTCCGACATCCAGACGGTGCAGTTTCACTGGCCGGTCGAGCGGCTGGCCGTGACCGGCTTCGAGTATGCCTTGGGCTGGATGAAGAAATTCCCCAATGTTTCCGTGTCGGTCTATGACGGCACGCTGATCGCCAACGTCGTCTATGTGGAAGAGTTCGCCACTCCAGCAACGATCCGCGCCATTTCGGACGGCTTCGTCGGGAGGCTCGATTCAGTCTGCGCACACTAGAGGCCCTGTGCCGACGCGCGGGGCGCGGTGTGGGGGTTACGTCTACTTCGCAGCGAGCGGGACGTAACGCGGTGTCCAGACCTTGGCGCGCAGGCGCTGCTGGATCTGATCGACCGGGACGTCGGGTGCGGCGCCTTCCCGATGCGCCTGCATTGCGACCGCGAGGGCGACCTTGGCCGCGACTTCGCGCAGGGCGCTCACCGGGGGCAGGAGATTATGCTTCGGGTTGTCGCGCGCAGGCGAGGCATCTGCCAGCGCCTTCGCGGCCGCCATGAACATGCCATCGGTCACGCGGCTGGCGCCGACCGCAAGAACGCCGAGGCCAACTCCGGGAAAGATGTAGGAATTGTTGGTCTGGTCGACCTTGAAGCGGGCGCCGTCGCGCAGGAGCGGGGGGAAGGGGCTGCCGACGCCGACCAGAGCCCGCCCGTCGGTCCAGGCCTCGATATCCGCTGGCGTTGCTTCCGCGCGCGAGGTCGGATTCGACAGCGGAAAGATCACAGGCCGCTGGTTGCACTCGGCCATGGCGCGGACCACCGGCTCGCCGAAGGCGCCCGCCTGGCCTGAGACGCCGATCAGCACGGTCGGACGTGCATTGCGCACCACATCGAGGAGCGCAATCGTGTCGGGATGGTCGAGCGTCCAGCCTTCGATGGCCCGCCTGCTCTGCACGAAGGGGGCCTGGAAGGGCGCAAGACCGGGCATGCCGTCCATCAGCAATCCGTCGCGATCGACCATGAAGAAGCGTTGTGCTGCCTCGCTTTCCGACAGGCCGGCATCGCACATGGCGGAGCGGATCAGGCCAGCGATCCCGCAGCCGGCGGAGCCGGCGCCGAATACCGCCACCCGCTGCTCGGTCAGCGGCACGCCGGTGACAGTGACGGCCGCCAGCAAGGTGCCGGTCGCCACCGCTGCCGTGCCCTGGACATCATCGTTGAAGGTGCAGAGCCGGTCGCGATAGCGCTCCAGCATGCGCGTCGCATTGCCCTTGGCGAAATCCTCCCATTGCAGGAGAACCTTGGGCCAGCGCCGGATCACGGCGGAGACGAAGGCCTCGATGAAATCGTCATACTCCTGCCCCCGCACCCGCTCGTGGCGCCAGCCCACATAGAGCGGATCGGCGAGGCGGTCGGCATTGTCGGTCCCGACATCGAGCAGGATCGGCAGGGTGGTGGCCGGATGCAGGCCGCCGCAGCCGGAATAGAGTGCGAGCTTGCCGATGGGGATGCCCATGCCGTCCGCCCCCTGGTCTCCCAGCCCCAGGATGCGCTCGCCATCGGTCACGACGATCGCCTCCACCGCGTCGAAGCGCGGTTGGGCAAAGATCTGGTCGAGCCTTGAGCGGTGCGGAATGCTGAGGAAGAGGCCGCGCGGCTTGTGGTAGAGCCGGCTGAACTGCTGGCAGCCGGCGCCGACGGTCGGCGTGTAGACGATGGGCAGCAGCTCTTCCAGGTTTCCGACCAGCGTCGCGTAGAACAGGGTCTCGTTGATGTCCTGCAACTCGCGCAGGAAGGCATAGCGTTCGAGATCGGTCTCGAACTGGCGCAGCGACTGGAGCGCGCGGAACATCTGCTCGTCCAGGGTCGAGACATGCGGCGGCAGCAGTCCGTGCAGGTGGAAGGTGTCGCGCTCGGTCTCAGAGAACGCCGTGCCCTTGTTGAGCTGGGGATCGGCCAGCAGTTCGTATCCGCTCAGCGCGGTGGATGTGAGCGCGGGGGTCGCTTCAGACATGAAGATCGCTCCTGGACCCGCCGGCCCGGGCAAGTTCGATGTAGGTGTCAGGTCCGTAATGCAGGGTGTTGCGGGCGTAATAGGGCGGCACCTGCATGTCGAACTGAGCGTGTCCGTGGCTCACGTCGCTGCGCAGGAGATCGGTGCGGCTGGCGATGTCGAGGCGCAGCCGCTCGCCCGGCTTCAGCACCACGGGCTGCGGCGTGAGGCTGAAGCGCAGCGCCACCGGCACGCCGGGTGTCAGGGGCTCGGGCGTGTCGATGTCGATGGCGATCTCGGTCGCGGTGGAACGCGCCGCATCGATCCTGCGGCAGGCGGGGCGGATCGCGCCCATGGACAGGATCTGGTAGCCGCCGTCAGCCGCGACGATGCCGGTGCGGGCCACTACGTAGGAATCAATCTCGTTGGAGCTGAAGGACAGGCTCAGCGTCACCGGCCCGGCCAGCTCCGTCTCTTCCTCCACCGGCAGATCGAAGGTGAGGCGCTGGCTCTCCACCTCGTCGAAGCCCGCCGTCACGATGGCGCCGAGGGGCACAGCCGCCCATCGGTTGGTGCCGGCTTCGCCCGGCGCTCGGTCGAGGCGATGGGTTGCGCCGTCGGCACCATTGGAGGCCGGATAGAGGCGCAGCGCCGTGCTGCCGGGAAGGGGCCAGTCCGGCGCGCTGCGATAATCCTTAGCCCCTTCCGTCCAGTATCGCACCCGCGGCTGCGCGGCATAGCCGTTGTCCGCGCCGTAGACGAGATGGTCGAAGAAGGCGAGCGCCTCCAGCTGCCAGGCATAGACCGGCAGGTCATAGGTCGCAGGGCCGACGATCAGCCAGCGGTGATCCTTCGGCGTGCCGGCATTCTCGAACAGATCGTAGGCGCCGAACTGATGCAGGTTGAGATAGCCGGCATTCTGCACCACCACGAACGGCACCTCGATGTCCTCCAGCGCGCCGGACGGGCCAGCCGGCAGCACGCTCGTCCCCCGGGTCTTGCCGTCGAGCATGAGGCCGGCGAACAGCCGCCGCGTCTGCGGCGCCGGCACCTCCCGCTCGAAGGTCCTCATGATCCGCGTCATGCGCTTCTTCAGCTGCGGCCACCACACGTGCTTCAGGGGCGAGTTGGTGATGTGGCTCACCACCGCGCGCAGCAGCGGCGGCACGCGCAGCCGGAACTGCAGGGGCGTGAAGTTCGCCCCCATCCAGAGCGCGAAGAAATCGGGCTGTGGCGCGCCGCCGAACATGGCGATGTGGCGGAAGTAGTCCGTGCACATCTCGTTGGTGAAGAAGCCCTTCAGGGCCGGCGGGCGAAGCCGCGCCACCTGCGGCTGGGTCAGCCCGTAATAGGAGGTTCCGAATAGCACCACCTGCCCGTCGCACCAGGGCTGGGCCGCGGCCCATGCGATGACCTTGGCGTGGTCCTCCACGTCCGTGTCGTTGAGGTAGACGGCATCCTCCCCGCCCGAACGGCCCATGCCACGGCGGGTGACGATGACATGGGCATAGCCGCGATCGGTGAAGACCGGCGGGCTGCCGGTCTCATTGTTTCCGGCCGGGACGCCGGCGGCCTGCAATTCCTTGGAATAGGCCGCGAAGCAGACGACCGCCGGATAGCGGCCGGGTGCCTTGGGCACATAGACATCGGCAGCGAGCGCGATGGAGGACGCCACCTCGACCATCTGGTCCGCGAGGACGCGGCAGCCGAGCCCCGACTTCGCGGCGGGTCCCGGCGTCCAGCCCGCGAGCTGCGCGCCGAACAGGCCGCCCTTCGGCGCGATGAGATTGTCCCAGAAGCCCGGCTTCCCGTTCTTGGCCGTCATGTGCATTCTTCCCCGGTCTCGGGCTCACCGCGCCTGATCTTCGCGCCGGCGCGCCCTACAATTGCGAAATGTCGAGGCCGGTCTTCTTCTGCGCGGCGAGGCGCATCTCGCGCACGACCCATTTCTGCTTGTCGTCCGGAATGAAAAAACCGCCGATCCCGGACGAAAAGAGCAGGTCGAAGACCCGCTCCGTCACCGCGGTGAGCGCCTGCTCCATGTCCACTCCCGCCTCAGGCTTCGGGGGCACCATGATGACGATGGTGTCTTCCGCCTGCTCGACGATCTCGATCCTGAAATCCGGGCCCGGCGTGTAGCCGAACTCCGCGCAGACCACCCCAACCGGATCGGCGAGGAGCTTCGCGCGGTAATCGGCATCGGTGGCGATGCGCTCGTAATTCTTCTCGACGAAATCGGCGTTGCTCACGGCTGATCTCCCTCGGTGCGGGCCGCGTTGCGCAGGGCCAGCAGCTTGAATTTGGCGGCCACGGGCACGAGCCAGATGAACAGGCCCTGGCTGGACCACAGGTCCATCTGGTTGAGCGGCGTCGCGGCGGGCGGCGCATGGGGCGCGCGGGCGGGCGGAATGGTGAAGTAGACCCGGTCGCGCCGCTGCACCACCACCTTCACCTTGACGCCGGCCGGCACCGCCACGCCCATGGTCTTGAGCGCCTCGGCGGGATCGCTTTCCACCTGCGCGGCGAACGCGTCGTCGGTCCACACGCGCCGCGTCAGTTCCTTCTCGAAATCCCCGGACACGGATGCCTCCCTTATTCTGCATTGATGGGGATGCGGCGGAGCAGCGCCGCCGCCGGTTCACGGCTCGCGATTGATGATCAGGAAGCTCGGACCTTGATGCGCAAGCGCGCGGGCGAGCACGTCGCCGACGCTCTCGACAGAGTCGATCGTCTCGACGCGAGCACCGAACCCCTCGGCGATCTTGCGCATGTCCACGTCGGGATCGCTGAAGTCCAGACCGACGAAGTGGGTGCTCGCGATGGTCGTGCCCATCACATTGCACCACAGGTCCTTCAGCAGCCGGTACTCATTGTTCACAAAACAGATGAAGATGGACGGGATGGAATACTTCGCCGCCGTCCAGAGTGCGTGGATGGAGAACAGGCTGCCGCCGTCGCCGACGAAGCAGGCGGCATGCTGGCCGCTTGCCAGGCCGATGCCCACGCCCAGCGGCAGGGCCCAGCCCAGCCCGCCGCCACGGGGCGAGAAATGCACGTTCCGGAAGCCGAGGCTCACCGCCATGTCCTGCACGATGGCGTCCTCGGACGAACCTTCCGTAATGACATGCGTCGATCGGTCGAGATGGCGCAGCACCGCCAGGATCAGCGCATCGCTCGCGCGCGGTCCCGAAGCTGGATACTTCGCATCCAGAGCGGCCTCGCTGATCGTCCGCGCGGCGGCTTGCGCTGTGTCGGCGCCGAGCGCTGTAGCCAGCGCGTCCAGAGTTGCATAGATGTCGCCGAGCACGGCCATGTCGCAGGGAAAATCGAAGCCGAGCTGGCTGGCTGCCGGCGCGATCTGGATGACCTGCAATTCCGGCGGCAGCGCCTGGAGGCCGTCATAAGTGAAACTGTCCACCTTCTCGCCGATCAGCAGCATGGTGTGGTAGCGGCCGAGCGTCTCGTTGATCGCCTTCGTGGTGGGAGGAAGCTGGCCGCGGAAGTTCGGATGCAGCGGATCAACCGTGCCCTGCACATGGAAGGGCGCGGCATAGACGTCGGCCCCGAGCGCGCTGGCGATGCGGCTGATGGCATCGATGCCGTGCGCCGCGCCCACCGCATAGTCGGCGACCATGGCGAGCTTCCCCCTCGGCACCGCGGCGAGCGCAGCGGCCACCTCGCCGATGGCGCGGGGCACCACGTCCTCGATGATGCGCGTCTTCTTGAAGGTGGCGTGCTCGGTCTCCTCCAGCATGAAGTTCATGGGTATGGAGAGGAAAACCGGGCCTGTCGGCTGAAGCCGCGCGTGCAGGTAGCAGCGCTGCAGGGCGACGGCGAGATCGTCCGTGCGGGTCACCTCATAGGCGTATTTGGTTGCGGTCTCGGCCAGCTGGACATTGGGCGCGCCCAGCACCGGATTGTGGATGAGGAAGCGGGAATCCTGCTGCCCGTTGATGACCAGCAGCGGCACCCCGGACATGAGGGCGTTGCGCATGTTGAACATGCCGTTGGCGAGGCCCGGATAGGTGTGCAGGCTGACGATGGAGGGCTTGCCGGTAATCAGGGCATAGCCCGCGGCGATGCCGACCGCGCTCGATTCATGCAGCGACAGGACATAGGTGGCCTTCGAGGCCGCCACCGCCGCCAGGAAGGTGGTCTCCGTGGTCCCGGGATTCCCGAAAACAAACGGAATTTCATAAGTCTCCAGAAAATCCTGGATGAGCTCGCCGCCGGTCCGTGTCGTCATGTTCGCTCCAATGATCTTGCCGGAGCCAGCCGAGTGGCGTGCGCCGTACTTGGCATTTCACATGGTCAGCCGTCGCACCGGAAGGCGCCTGGTGCAACGTTCTGTCCGCGCGGCATCCAGTGCGCGCATTTCGTGGTGCGCCCGATCCCGGGGTTGAAGGTGTTGCAAGGATCGAGCGCCTTGAAATGGTCGACCATTGCGGGCTTCGCGAAATAGAGGTGCCCCACATTGTGCTCGGCGGGATATTCCGCGCCGCGGGCATCGAGCAGCTTCCACATGGCGTGCTCGATCTCCTCGCAATTGCTGCCCTTGGCCACGATATAGTCCTGGTGGAAGACGTGGCAGAAGAAGTGCCCGCAATAGAGCTTGCGGATCAGGTGCTTATCGATCTCCTGCGGAAGTGTCTCGAACCAGTTCTCGTCGTTGCGGCGGAGCGCGATGTCCAGCGCAACGATGTCCTCCACCTCCCTGTCGTGCACCGCGCGATAGCGGATGGCGGCGCCGGCGGCGGCGAAGCGGTGCAGGAAGGCCTTGTCGCCTTCATCGGGCGTACACTCGAAATAGTCCCCGGACTTCGACGGGAAGATCGATTTCAGATAGGCGCGGGCTTCCGCGATGCCGTCGTCACCCATCTTCAACAGAAGGTAGTGCTCGAAGCGGTCGCGGTAGTCCGTCATGCGCCGGGGCAGGTGCTTCGGGAAGAGATGGCTCAGGACCTGCAGCATCTTGGCGCTGAGATTCTTCGGCAGGAACGCGATCCGCCGGCAAAAATTGTCGAATGCCGCCTGGAGCGCGAACAGCCGCGGGATCATGTCGGTGCCGAGGTAATGAATCACCAGGAAGGTGTCCTTGCCGTAGACCTCCGCGCAATTGAACGAGTCCCGGTGCATGTACTCGCCTTCGATCGGCAGGTCCTTGAAGGTTCCGAGGATATGGCGGCGAACGCCTTCGAGCTCGCGGGTGTCGTTCGAGCCGATGTAGAAGACGACCTGATCCCTCTCCTTCGGGAAAGTGTCGAGCCGCACCGCCATCAACATCACCTTACCGGCGCTGCCCGATGCCTCGAACAGACGACGCGGATCGGCATTGAAGCGGGAGGGAGTCGGCGCCGAGATATCGCGCACATGGTCCGCATACTCATGGTCCGAGGCGGCGCGGGAGGGATCGTTGACGATGTCGGCGGGGGTGAAATCGCCGCTCTCGACCCGCTGAAGGATCGTTTCCGGATCATTGCCCAGCGCGATCCCGAGATGATTGACGAGATGCAACTCGCCGGCCGTATCCAGCCGCGCGAACAAGGCGAGCTGCGTGAAGGCCGGGCCACGATGGATCAGGGCACCGCCGGAATTGTTGCAGACGCCGCCGAACACCGATGCGCCGATGCAGGACGAGCCGATGACGGAGTGCGGCGCGCGGCCGATCTTCTCCAGCGCCTTCTCCAGGTGAAACAAGGTCGTGCCGGGCAGGCACACGACCTGCGTCCCGTCGTTGATCAGGTGCAGGCCCTCGATGCGCATGGTGTTGATGACCACCACGCCGCGATCGTAGTCGTCCCCGTCCGGGGTCGAGCCGCCGGTGACCCCGGTGTTGGCCGACTGCATGATGACGACCTTGTCCGCCGCTACGCAGGCCTTCAGGACGCGCCATTGCTCCACCAGCGAGCCGGGCCGCACCACGGCGACCACCGGGCCGGAACCGAAGCGGATGCCGCTGCGAAAGCGCCGCGTCGCCTCGGGGCTCGTCAGGACATGCGATCGACCGGCGATGTCCCGAAGCTCCGCAATGAGGATTGCGTCGCCTTCGGCCGCCTCTCGCGCAGAGGCTTTGCCCGCCGGAATGGTCAGGTCGAGAAATGCAGCATCCATGGCAACCATTCCCCCCTTTTCGTAACCTGTGGCCCCCGACAGGATCCACGAAGCGGCTTGATCGGGCGGTCCCGTCGTGTGCCGGCCAGTGCGCCGTCCGACAAGGATCGATGATCTCAGCCTATTTGGAGCCCCGCTGTGCAGCATCGCCAGAAGTGGTGATGCGACATATTCCCGTGGCGCGCCTTATTCGTCCTCACCGCGGGCCCCTCGGGACCGTGCCGAGAGGGGGGCGTGGGAGTGCCACTCATGGCCGATGGATCAGCCCCAGTGGTCCGGCGCCCGTTCTCAGGCCCGCGTTCCGCTCGTTTCTCTCCTGCTCTTGAGCAGCGCTTCCATGAAGATTGGCTCCCAGGTGAGGATGTGGTTCCGCATGAGCTCCCGGATGCCGTCCACGTTGCCCGCCTCGGCGAGGGCGGTCAGCTGGTAATGCTCGTCCACAGATGCGGCCTGCCGATCCAGGCCCGCGCGCGACGAGATGCCGTGGAGACGCATCTTGTCGCGCAGGCCCATGGCCACCTCCGTGAGCAGTGCATTCTCGGCCGCGCCAATGAAGGCCATGTGGAAATTGCGGTCGCTCTCCAGGTAGCCGTAGAGATCGTCATTCTCCACAGCCGCGCGGACCGCGTCGGCGTGGCCGGTGAGCTGCTCGATGAGCTTCTTTTTCTTCCGCGGCTTGAGGGCGAACAGTTCGGCGGCATGCACCTCGAGCAGGCTGCGCATGTCGAACAGATTACGCAGATCGTCCACGGTCGGCTCCACGACCTTGAACCCGCGATTGCGCATGGGCTCGATCAGGCCGGTCCGTGCCAGCTCCAGCAGCGCTTCCCGCACGGGCGTCGTGGACATGCCGAGGTCGGCCGCCAGGGTGGGCACCGAGTACATCTTACCCGGGCCGCTTTGTCCCGAGATGATCTCCGACCGCACCTGCCGCAGCACCTGTTCACGCAAATTCGGATCCATTACCCGCCCGCAGTTGGTGCCCTGAGGCACAATTGGTAGCGCTCTACAATAATGCGGCACTGCGCACCGCGCAAGCAACGCAAGCGGTGACGGCGACAGAGATCGCTGGGAAAGTCGGCACTTTTGAGCCTGCACAAACTTTGCGCTTGCCGTTGGTGGCGCGCCAATCTAAAACGTGACGTGTGACGCGCTACTGTAATGCAGGATACTCACCATGAATGCGCCTCTCAAGCGATGGCTCTGCCTCGGGTGCGGTTTTTCGTATGACGAATCCCTCGGCCTTCCGGAGCACGGGCTGGCACCCGGCACCCGCTGGGCCGATGTCCCTGACGACTGGGTCTGCCCCGATTGCGGCACCCCCAAAAACCAGTTCGAGATGGTGGAGATGGGCTACGCCGAAGGCGGCGTCGATCTGGCGCGTATCGCCTGAGCCCGCAACAACCTACGGGAGACGAACCATGCCCAAATCCTTTGTGCTCCGGGCGAACGAGCGTGGCCACGACGTGATCTATTCCGACGGAAGCGCCTCGTCTTATGTGGCCGGCCACCCTGGCAGCTATATCGCCCGCGAGTCCAGCTTCAACTTCCATCAATACCAAAGCGGACGCCCCGGCTTCGGCACTGTCCGCGTGTTCGGCGATGAAGTGTTCAATGGTGCCGGCTGCGGCTACAACATGCACCCGCACCACAATTTCATCATCTGCGCGTTTGTGCTGGAAGGCGAGCTGACCCACATCAACACCGCCGGCCGCGGCACCGTGGACCAGTTGCGGCAGGGCGATTACTACGTGTTCTCGGCCGGTTCGGGCGGCAAGCACTGCGAGCTGTCGATCAGCCCGGAGAACATGAACGCCATTTATCTGTGGCTCATGCCCGGCCAGCTCTATCTGCCGCCGAGCTACCATCGCGCCCACTTCGACATCCGCACCCGACGCAACCGTATCGCTCAGCTCGTGGGCGACGCGGACGGCGCGCTGCAGGTGTCTCAGGACCTGCGCGTCTCGCGTCTGGTGACCGACCGCGCCGGACGCTTTACCTACACCCCACGCACGCCGGAGCACGGCGTTTACGTGTTCGTCGCGGAGGGCGGCGCCACCGTGAACGACGTCGCGCTCGCGCGTCGCGACAGCTTGGGCATCAGCGGCGTCGAGGCCCTCGCGATCGAGGCTCCCGACAGCTCCGACATCTTCTTCGTCGAGACCGCCATGCTCGACGATGCCCGTATCCGCGCCTGGGAAAAGGCCCACGGAGCCGACCTCCTCGACTGAGGCCGAGCCCGGCGATCCATCCCAAGGGAGACGACAATGCCGATCATGGACGTGCGCTATGCCGCCGGGACGCTCGATGCAGCGGCGAAAGCCGATCTTGCCGCGCGCCTCACCGACGTGCTCATCAAAATGGAGGGCGGCGCGAACACGCCCGGCGGGCGTGCGTTCGCCTGGGTGTTTTTCACTGCCTTCGCCGCCGATGACTGGTGGATCGGCGGCCGAACCGATGGGACTTATGTGACCGGGCCGGGAAAGTTCCTGGTCAATGTCTTCATCCCTGAAGGGTACATGAACGTCACGCACAAGAACGAGGTTCATGCCTGGGTGGCGGAAGCGATCGCTGCGGCGACCGGCTGCTCCGATCCCGCCGGAAGCCTGCTCACCGTCATCAACGAGGTGACCGAGGGCAATTGGGGCGATGGCGGCCAGCCCATCAGCCTGGAATCCATTGCCAGGACGGTGGGCCAGGATGGCGGCCCCCGGCCGCTCTGGTCGCGCGCCTATTTTGAGGCCAAGGCGCGGGCCATGGTGGCGGCGGGTTATCCGGGCGACACCGGCGGAATGCTGCCCTCGCTGCGGCCGCGACTGCTGGCAGCGGCCGCAGACCCGGCCTGATAACCGGCGCCGGGACCGGCGCGCCTTTCCACACCCGCCGAAGCGCGGAGACACGCGCGCGGCCTCCTGCCACAATTCCAGAGAAGATGTGAGGGGAACTTCGTGACCGACCAGACCATCTTGGGCCATGTCATGGATCGCAGGCGCCTCCTTGGCAGCGCAGCCGTCCTTGGCGCGGCCGCCCTCCTTCCCCGCATCGCCCGCGCGCAGAGCGGCGAGCTCGTCGTCTCCAACTGGGGCGGCGACTGGAACCAGCGCATCGCCCAGGGCTTCGAGGAGCCGGCTTTCGCCGCCTCCGCCATGCGCATCATCCACGATCTCGCACCCGTGCCGGAGCGCAAGGCGAAGCTGCTGGCGGAGCGGCGCCTGCCGCGCTCCAGCGTCGATGTGACCTGGCTGAGCGACGCCGATGCCTATGAGATGAGCGCCCAGGGCGTGCTGGAAACCCTCGACATGTCGCGCATCCCGAGCGCTGGCCACATCATCCCCTCGCTACGGCGGCCCTATTTCATCCCCGCGGCCTATGGCGGCGTGGTGCTGATCTACAATCCCGCCCGCATCCCCGAGCCGCCGACCAGCTTTGCCGACCTGTGGAACCCGAAATACGCGGGGCGCGTCGGCATCATCGATCAGCTCTACTTCAACTATATCTATGCCGCCGCGCTCGGCTACGGCGGCTCCATGAGCGATGTCAGCAAGGCGTTTCCGGCCCTGCTGGAGCTGAAGAAGACGGTGCAGCCACGGCTCTATCCCTCTCATCAGGCGCTGGCCGCGGCGTTCAAGGCGGAGGAGGTCTGGATCTCCGTCAACTACAGCGCCCGCGCGATTCAGTGGGAGAAGGAGGGCCTGCCGATGCGCTGGTCCTATCCGAAGGAGGGTGCTGTCGCCATCGCGTTCGGCGCGGGCATCCCGAAGCGGGCGCGCAACGTGGACGGCGCCTACGCCTATCTGGAGGCGATGCTCCAGCCAAAGGCCATGGGCGCCATCTCCCTCGCCACGTCCTATGCCGTCGCCACCGACAATGCCGACGTCCCCGTGGTGGATCGCAAGCGCCTCGAATTCACCGCCGACCAGATCGCGAAGCTCAATTTCGTCGACTACCCATATGCGGCGAAGAGCGACGCCCAGTGGATCGAGTGGTGGAACAAGGAATTCAAGGCGTGAGCGCGCTCGCCATCACCGGGGAGGACAGCCTGACCGGCGGACAGCCGGCCCCGGGCGGCCCCGGCCGCGGGCGCCGGCGCTCCACCGCCGGCTGGCTGCTTTTTCCCAGCCTGACGCTGGTGCTGGCGGGCCTGATCCTGCCGCTTGCCCTCATGGCCCGTACCAGCGTCGCCCATTTCGATGCCGCCTCACCGGATCTCGCGGGCTTCACGCTGGAAAACTATGTCCGCTTCTTCGGCGAGCCGTTCTATCTGATGATCCTCGCCCGGACGCTGGTGGTCGCGCTGATCTGCACGGCCATCTGCCTGGTCCTCGGTGTCCCCGCAGCGTTCGTCATCAGCCGGGTCGAGAGCCGCGCGCTGAAGGCGGTGCTCATCCTCGCCACGATCATTCCGCTGCTCATGGGGAACGCGGTGCGCGCGGCGGGCTGGATGGTTCTGCTCGCCGACAAGGGACTGATCAATTCGGCGCTCTTGTCCGGCGGGTTTATCGCCGAGCCGGTCCGTATCCTCTACACCGGATCGGCGGTGGTCATTGGCCTCATCGCCGTGCTGCTGCCGTTCATGGTGATCTCGCTCGAGAGCGTGTTCGAGAACATCGGCACGGCCTATGAGGAAGCCGCCCAGACCATGGGTGCGCCGCCGTGGACGGCATTCTTCCGCGTGACCCTTCCCCTCGCCATGCCCGGCATCTTCTCCGGTTGCCTCTTGTGCTTCGTGCTGGCGATGAACGCCTATGCGACCCCAGTCCTCATCGGCGGCCCTTCGTTCCAGATGATGGCACCGAAGGTCTTCGAGCAGGCGATCAAGGTGTACAACTGGCCGTTCGCCGCCACCATCGCTCTGGTGCTGATGGCCGTGACGCTGGCGCTGAGCGTCGCCTCCAGCCTGGCGCTGCAGAAGCGCTACGGAGTGCTGTGACCATGACCGGCTCGCGCTCCCCCTTCCTGCGCTCCTTGTCGGACGGATCGTTCTGGCCGGTCATCGTGGGCGGCTGCGTCGCGGCCTTCGTCATGGTGCTCTCGCCGCTGGCGGCGATCATCTGGGTCAGCTTCTTCGAGAACAAGATCATCAGCTTTCCACCGACCGGCTACACCTTCGACTGGTATCGGGCCGCAGCGTCAATGCCCCAGTTCCGCGACGGCTTCTTCACCAGCCTGGAGCTGGGCCTCGTCGCGATGCTGGTGAGCCTTGTCGTCGGTGTGCCGGCGGCCCTTGTGCTGGCCCGGGGGCGCTTCCCCGGGCGCGAGGCGATCCAGTCGCTGCTGCTGGCGCCGCTCATAGTGCCCGGAATCGTCGCTGGGGCGGCGCTCTATATGTTCCTGATCGAGGTGGAACTGGCGAGCGGCGTTCAGGTCGCAATGACCTTTACCGGCCTCGCCATCGCCCACAGCCTGATCGCGCTGCCCTGGACGGTGCGGCTGGTGACGGCCTCGCTGGTGGGCCTGGATCCCCAACTGAAGGAAGCCGCGCTCACCATGGGTGCGCGGGAGTTCACCGCGTTCCGGCTGGTGACATGGCCCCTGATCCGGCCCGGGGTGGTGGCGGGAGCGCTATTCGCCTTCATTGCATCCTTCGTGGACCTTGAGAAATCCCTGTTCCTGGTGGGGCCGGGAATGACGACGCTGCCCATCGTCATCGTCAACTATCTGGAGTGGAGCATCGACCCGACCATTGCTGCGGTCGCGACCGTCCAGATTGCCATCATTTCGGCGGGACTCGTCCTGACCGACCGCTACTTCAAGCTTGCGCGCGCATTCTGAGGAACGGAGATGTCTAGCATCCTCATCCGGGACCTCGTGAAACGCCACGGTGCGCAGGTGACTGTCGACCGCGTCTCCCTGGAGATCGGTCAGGGCGAGTTCATCGCCTTTCTCGGCCCCTCCGGCTGCGGCAAGACGACAACCCTGCGCATGATCGCGGGCCTCACCGAAGTGAGCGCCGGCTCGATCCATTTCGGTACGCGCGAGGTCACCAACCTGCCACCTTACCTGCGCGACGCCGGCCTCGTGTTCCAGGGCTATGCCCTGTTCCCGCATATGAGCGTCGCGGAGAACGTCGCTTTCGGGCTTCAGATGCGCAAGGTCGACCGCGCGGAGGTGCGGCGCAGGGTGGACGAGGCGCTCTCTCTCGTGAAGCTCGCACACCTTGCCGAACGTCTGCCGAAAAAGCTCTCCGGCGGCCAGCAGCAGCGGGTCGCGCTGGCGCGGGCCATCGTCTACAAGCCCGAGGTACTGCTGCTCGACGAGCCGCTCTCCGCTCTCGACGCGAAACTGCGCACCGAGGTCCGCACCGAATTGCGGCGGCTGCAATCCGCGCTCGGGCTCACCACCATCTTCGTCACTCACGACCAGGACGAGGCGCTCAGCGTTGCCGACCGCATCGTGGTGATGTCGGCGGGGCGGGTGGAGCAGGTCGGTACCCCGCGCGAGATCTACCAGCGGCCGGCGACGCGCTTCGTGGCCGAATTCATCGGTCTCACCAACCTGTTCCCCGGCGGGCTCGATGGCCCGGGCCGGTTCCGGTGCGAGAGCGGCGAGTGCTTTTCGACCGGGAAGGCGGACGCGCCGCCGAACGCATCGGTGCTGGCCATCCGTCCCGAGCATGTAAGCCTGCTGCGGGGTGACCCCGGGCCCGATGGCGCCTGCGCCCTGGCGGCGACTGTCGAGGACGTGATCTATCGCGGCGCCCTGACTGAGTTCGTCGTGCGCACCGCCTCGGGTGCGAAGCTCGCGGCGCATCTGCAGAATGCCGACCTCGGCCGCGATGAGCTGCGGCCGGGAGACCGCGTGATCGCCTCCTGGCCGGCGGATGCGCCGATGCTGTTCTAAACCCGAGCCCCGCGCCTCATCCGGCGCCTGAACCTCTCCCTCGATCTGACGGCCGTCTTCCGCGGCCGGAGAAGCCGCGCGCCCTTCAGCGCGCGAAAGACGGACCATGGCTGAACGACACCAAGGCTATTGCACTCTCTGCCGCTCGCGCTGCGGCTCCATCACGCTGGTGGAGAACGGGCGGATGGTCGGTGTGGAGCCGCGTCCGGGCCATCCCACCGGCGGGGCCCTGTGCGCCAAGGGTCGCGCAGCGCCGGAGCTGGTACACAGCCCCAACCGCCTCACCAAGCCGATGCGCCGCACCGGGCCGAAGGGCGAGGGTGCGCGCTGGGAGGAGATCGGCTGGGACGAGGCTCTTGACGAGATTGCAGGCCGCCTCAGTGCCATCAAAAGCGGGTCTGGCGCCGAAGCGGTGGCCTTCGCCGCTACCACCTTCAGCGGATCGCCCATCGTCGACAGCTACGAATGGGTAGAACGCTTCGTGCGGTGCTTCGGCAGCCCAAACCTCATTTATGCCATCGAGGTGTGCGGCTGGCATAAGGACTACGCCCATGCGCTCACTTTCGGGCGCGGGCTCGGCGTGCCGGACTACGATCATGCCGATGTGATCGTGCTGTGGGGGCACAATCCCGCGCGCACCTGGCTGGCGCAGGCGAGCCGGGTAGCGGAGGCGCGCCAGCGTGGCGCGAAGGTGGTGGTGATCGATCCCAAGCCGGATGGCTCGGGCCAGCAGGCGGACCTGTGGCTGCGGATGCGGCCGGGTGCGGACGCTGCCCTCGCCATGGGCGCGATCCATCATCTGATCGCAACCGGGCGCTTTGCCGACGATTTCGTGCGGCGCTGGACCAATGCGCCGCTGCTGGTGGACGCGCATACCGGTCGGCTGGTGCGCGCCGAAGAGACTTGCGCAAGGAAGGGGTTCCTCGTGCTTGATGTGGACGGTCGTCCGCAGCCCTGCGACACGACCCGCGCGCCGCAAAACGCCGCGCGCTGGGTGCTGGACGGCGCGGCGCGCCTGCGCGGCGCGGACGGGCGCGGGATCGTCGCCGAAACGGTTCTGCGCCGGCTTGCGGCGCGGGCAGCCGGATATCCGCTCTCCCGCGTGAGCGCCCTGACGGGGCTCGAGGCGGACGAGATCGCGGCCTTCTACGCCCTGCTGGAAGGCGCCCCGCGCGCCGCCTATTACACCTGGACCGGGGTCGGCCAGCACGCCAACGCCACCCAGACCGAGCGCGCCATCGCCACCTTGTTCGCCCTCGTCGGTTCCTGCGACCGGGAGGGCGGCAACATCTGGACCGTCCCGCCGCCGGCCAACACGCTGAACGACCTCTCCCTGCTGCCACCCGGACAGAAGGAGAAGGCGCTCGGCCTCGCGGAGCTGCCGTTGGGCCCGCCTACCCACGGCTGGATCACCGCCCGAGACTTCGCCCGTGCTGCCATCGATGGCGCGCCCTACAAGGTGCGCGCGCTGATGAGCTTCGGCACCAATTTCGCGGTGTCGCAGGCCGACACGGCGCGCAACCTCGCAGCGCTGGATGCGCTCGAGTTCCATGTCCACGCGGACATGTTCATGAACCCCACGGCCGCGCGTGCGGACATCGTGCTTCCGGTGAACATGCCCTGGGAGCGCGACGCCCTGCGCATCGGCTTTGAGATCACCCAGGCGGCGGCGGAGACGATCCAGTTCCGCCGGAAGGTCCTCGAACCCCTGGGGCAGAGCCGCGCGGACCATGAGATTGTGATGGCTTTGGCGACGCGCCTCGGTATGGCAGCCGAGTTCTTCGGCGGCGACATCGAGGCGGGCTGGAATGACCAGCTGGCGCCCCTCGGCCTCACCGTCGAAGACCTGCGCGGCGCGCCGGACGGGGTGCGCGTGCCGCAGCCTTTCGCCCATGAGAAGTTCGCGACGCAGGAGGCTGATGGCACCGTGCGCGGCTTCGACACCCCGACCCGCCGGGTGGAGCTCTATAGCGAGCGCCTGCTGGAGCATGGCCACGACCCATTGCCCGATTTCGTACTCCCCTATGCCGACGAGGACAGGGCGCTGCCGCTGATCCTCACCACCGCCAAGAGCGGCTGGTTCGTCCATACCTCCCATCGCCATGTGGTTTCCTTGCGCCGCAAGGCGCCGGACCCCGTGGTCGAGATCAGCCCGGACCTCGCCGCCGCCCGTGGCCTTGCGGCCGGGGACTGGGCCGAGGTGCGCACGCGGGAGGGGGCAGCGCGCCTGCGGGTGCGCATCAACACTTCGCTGGATGCGGCGACCGTGGTGGCCGACTTCGGCTGGTGGCAGGCGTGCGCCCCTCTCGGCCGGGCCGGCACCGGCAGCCATGGGCCGGGAACAGCAAACATCAACGCCGCCCTGAGCGATGCGGTGCGCGATCCGATCAGCGGCTCGGTGCCGCTCAGGGCGGTGCGCTGCGAGATCATCCCGCTGCCTGAGGCCAATCGCGGCCGATGGCAGGGTGAGCGCCGCTTCATCGTCGCCGACGCGCATGCGGCCGATGCGAAGACCCGTGCCCTGACGCTGGCGCCGGAGGACGGCGACGCTCTGCCGGACTTCCTGCCCGGTCAGCATGTGATGGTCCGCTTGCCGCAGGGCGGTCCGGCACGGGCCTATTCCTTGACCGGGCCGCCCGCCGCGCCGCAGACCTTCTCCATCGCCGTGCGGCGCAATCCAGCGTGTACGGATGGCGAGGAGGCCGGCTTTCTCTCTCACCGCATCCAGGAGCTTGAGGCCGGCGACGTGCTGCTGCTGGAGCCTCCATCCGGCGTGTTCACACTTCCCGTCGGCGGGGACCGTCCGCTTCTGCTGATCGCCAACGGCATCGGCATCACTCCCTTCCTGCCGCTTCTTGAAGCGTTGGCGGGGGCGCGGGCCGGACGCGCCGGAGATGTCCTGCTGCTGCACGGCTGCCGCCGCCGCGCTGAACACCCGCTCGCCGACCGGCTTGATGCCCTCGCAGAGCGCATTCCAGCGCTGCGCAGAATCACGGCCTATTCACGGCCCGATGTACAGGACCTTGCCGGGCACCGGGTTTCGCACCGGGTCGTGGCGGGTCGCCTCGACATCGACGCCCTCCGCGTCAGCGATGCCCTGCCCGACGCGCCGGCGGGCAGGGCGATCACTTATATCTGCGGAACTGCGGATTTCATCGCCACCATGCGGCACGGGCTGCTGCGATGGGGGGTGTCGGGCTTCGACATCTTCACCGAGGCCTTTTCGGTCGCGCCCGAGATGCCGGCCCGGCTCGCGCCGAGGCGCGTGACCGTGGTGGGACCCAACCGGTCTTTCGTGTGGACGCCGCAAGCGGGTTCGCTGCTCGATGCCGCGCAGGCGGCGGGGATCCAACTGCGCAGCGGTTGCCGGGTAGGCCAATGTGAAAGCTGCGCCGTCGCGCTGGTGGATGGCCAGGTCGCCCACCGCGTGCCGGTGGAGGCGGATGCCGGCACCTGCCTCGCCTGTCAGGCGGTGCCCCTTACCGATCTAACCATTGCCCCGTGATCGCACCAGGATGACGTAACGTTCACCGCCGCCTCAATCCACCCCTGCCGTACCCAAGGAAGGAAAGATCATGCAAGAGAGAACCTCCTCCCGCCGCGCCATGCTCCGCCTCGCAAGCATCGCCGCCGGCGCCGCCGTAGTGGCAGCTTCCGCTCAAAGCGCGACGGCGTACCAGGGCAATATGGAGCGCGCCATCGGCGAACTCGAGGTCGCCCTGCGCTCCCTGCGCGAGGCGACGCCCGACAAGGGCGGCCACCGGGAGCGCGCGATGGAGCTGATCCGTCAGGCGATAACCGAGGTGCAGGCGGGCATCGACTATGCCGCCCGCAAGTTCGGCGACTGAGGGCGAGCCGATCAAATTCAAGCAATTGATGGCCGACAATCTGCAAGCCCGTCGTTCGGGTTGAAAGAAGAGCGGCGGATCAGGTCGAGCCGCTTCATCCGCATCCCGGGAGGCCGGGATGCGTTGAGCGGGCTGAAATTTTCTGCCATCTTCCGGCTACTTTCGGGGCTGCCCCAGCGTGAGAGACACGGAACGCGAACTCGCCGATTGCGTCGGCGCCATCTACCAGGCCGGCGCCGGGGACGGCAGTTGGCTGGACGTCGGCGACCGTATCTGCCGCATCATGGATGCGCGGCGCGCTGTGCTGGTCCTCGGCGGTCCCGGGGGGGCGCGCAACTTGCTGATGCAGCCCGACGGCAGCGAGAGCGCCTATTCGGCCTATTTCCACGCCAGAGACCCCTACGCTGCCAAGGCCCGCTACGACTTTGCGACAGCGCGGGCCCACCACCTCGGCAACGCAAAGCTCGGCGCCGAGCTGGTCGCCGAAACCGAACTCCTCCGCAGCGAATATTACTTCGACTTCGCGCGGCATCACGAGCGTCGTCATGTGATCGGCGGCATGGCCGGCCTCACGGAGGCAACTCCGATATTGGTGTCCCGCGGCGACGACACGGGGGCATTCGACGAAACCCATGTCCGCCTGCTCAAAACCCTGATGCCGCATGTCCAGCGCGCCATCGAGTTGCGCGCGCGGCTCGGGCGCGAGGACGAGGCCGCCGCCCTGACGCGCGCTGCCCTGGACGCGCTTCCCGTAGGCGTGGGGGTGGTCGATGCGGGCCTGAAGATCCGCTTCGTCAACGATCTTGCTCGCAGGTACTTGGCCGGTCCCGATTCCGCCCTGTTCTCCATGCGCTCCGGCCCTTTTGCGGGCAGTGGCGTGTACCTCTCCGCCATGTCCCGCGAAGAGGCCGGGTTGCTGCGCAAACTCGTTACCTCCGCTACGTCAGGGGGGCCAGGGGGGGCTATGCGTGTCACCTCGCGCAACGGCGCCATCGCCGCGCTGACGGTTGCGCCGGCGCCGCTGGGCCTTGCAAATGACGTGAGAGGGCGGGACGAAGGCGATGGCAGGGACCCTTTGGCTCTCATCCTCCTGCGGCCGCTTAATCGCAAGGTTGTGCCGCAGGCGGACATGCTGTGCGAGATGTTCGGCTTCAGCCGTGCCGAGGCGGAGGTCGCGGTCGCGCTCACCGGCGGCGCCAGCGCCGAGGACGTGGCGCGCGGACGCGGGGTCTCGCTCATGACCGTCCGCAGCCAGATCCGCTCGATCCTGGGCAAGTCGGAAGCGGAAAACCTGCGCGATTTCGAACGCACCATGGCGACCCTCGGGGCGCTTGTGCCGCAGCTGCGCTGAGGGGTGTTTGGCCGGCCCGTCGGTCGGCACACGTCCCGCATAGACAGTTCTGACGATGAGGCCTCTGGCCCGGCTGGCTAGGCTCCGTTCAATCGAACCGGGACCGGACGCACGCCATGCAACAGCACGTCATTCCTGCGCGACGCCGGCGCATGATCGTCGGGATCAGCGGCGCCACCGGGATCATCTACGGGCTGCGCATCCTGGAGGTGTTGCGGAGCCTCGACATCGAGACCCATCTCGTCATGTCGAGGCCAGGCGAACGCACCCTCGTATATGAAACCGATCTGAAAGTGCGCGACGTCCGCGCCATGGCGGACTTCAGCTATGGCGACGCCGACATCGGCGCCACCATCGCCTCCGGCTCGTTTCGCACCATGGGCATGATCGTCGCCCCCTGTTCGGTGAGGAGCCTGTCCGCCGTCGCCACGGGTAACACCGACGGTCTGCTCACCCGCGCGGCCGACGTCTGCCTGAAGGAGCGCCGCCGGGTGGTCCTCATGTTCCGGGAGACGCCCCTGCATGCGGGTCACATCCGTTCCATGGCGCAGGCCACCGAGAACGGCGCGATCGTGTTTCCGCCTGTCCCCGCCTTCTACGACCGACCGACCTCGCTCGACGAGATGGTGAACCATACGGTCGGCCGCGTGCTCGACCTCTACGACCTCGACGCCGGCTTGTTTGACCGATGGAACGGCGGGTCGAAGGCCGCCGCCGCCCGCTCCGGGGGAGATGCATGATGCCGCTCACCGACCTGCGCTTTTTCATCGAGGCCCTGCGCGGCCTTGGAGAAATCCAGGAGATCGGCGCGCCGGTCTCGCTGGATCTGGAGCTTGGCGCCATCATCCGGCGCTGCATCGAGACCGGGGCGCCGGCGCCCCTGTTCAACGCCTTCTCCGATCACCCCGGCGGTTTCCGCGTCCTCGGCGCGCCGGGCGGCACCAGCGCCCAGCCCGGGCTGGAGCTGGTGCGCACCGCCCTCGCGCTGGAGCTACCGCCGACAACGGGCGGCCTCGCCATAGTGGAGGCCATCACCGCGAGCCTCGACAAGCCGGCCATCGACCCCGTGGTTGTGGACGATGCGCCGGTCTTCGAAAACACCGTCACCGGCGCCGCGGTGGATCTCACCGCGCTTCCCATACCACTCCTACACTATGGGGACGGCGGACGATACCTAAACACCTTCGGATGCATCGTCGCGCGCATGCCGGACGAAACCTGGACCAACTGGTCCATCGCCCGAATGATGGTGATAGACAGCAAACGCCTCTCTGGGATCGTGGCGCCGGAGCAGCACCTCGGGATGGTGGCGAAGGCCTGGGCGGATCTGGGCAGGCCGATGCCGTTCGCCCTGGCGCTCGGGGTGGAGCCTGCGATTCCCTTCATCTGCGGCATGCCGCTGCCGGCCCATGTCGACGAAAGCGGGCGCCTCGGCGCGCTGCTGGGGCGGGCGATCCGGACAGTGCGCTGCAAGACCATCGACCTTGAAGCGCCAGCCAGCGCAGAGGTCCTGATCGAAGGGCACCTCCATCTCGATGAGTTGGTCGAGGAAGGCCCCATGGGCGAGTTCGCCGGCTACGTCCCTCTCGATACGCAGATGCGCCGACCCACCTACCGGGTCTCCGCCATAAGCTATCGCGACAGCGCCATCCTGCCGGTTGTCGTTGCCGGCGAGCCGGTGGAGGAGAACCACACCGCCTGGGGCCTGCCGAGCGCGGCTCAACTCCTGCATGAGCTGCGCCAGGCCGGCGTCCCGGCCACCGCGGCATGGATCCCGCTGCAGTCGGCGCTGCACTGGCTGGTGGTCACCGTTCCGCGCGACTGGCGTCGCCGGAGCGGCGTCGGCGAGAGCGAGGCGTTGTGCCGGCGCATCGGCCAAACCGTGTTCGCGAGCAAGGCGGGGGCGGTGATCCCCAAGGTGATCGTGCTCAATGACGACATCGATCCGACCAACCTGAAGGAACTGGTCTGGGCCTTCGCGACCCGCTGCCACCCGTTGCTGGGCCATGCCGTGTTCGACGACATCGAGGCCGCGCCGCTTCTCGCCTATTTGCGCAGGAGCGAAAAGGTTTCAGGCCACACCGGCAAGATTGTCTACAACTGTCTTGCCCCGGACGAATGGGGCGAAGCCCTGCCGATGCGGGCCTCGTTCCGCCACGGCTATCCGGCGGAGATCGTCGACCGCGTGTCTCGGCGCTGGCGCGAATACGGGTTCAGTTGAGCGTCCCCATCCACCCCCGTCAACAGCCGGTGGTCTGGGCATCAGCCCGGCGCCGGGGAGAGGAAAGCCATGACCGACGCATTCGACTCCACCCGTCCGGCGGAGATCGCCCCCTTCGTGGGCAAGCACATCATCTACACCTATGCCAATGGCTGGCAGTACGAAATGTACTTCAAGAACGACCGCACCATCGACTACCGCGTCCATGGGGGCATGGTGGGCGGGCGCTGGGTCAAAGGCCAGGAAGTCCACATCGTTCGCCTCGCCGACGGCGTGTACAAGGTCTCCTGGCACGAGCCGACCGGCACCTGCGTGAGCGTCGCCTACAATCTCAATGAGAACCGCGCCCACGGCGCCACCTTCTTCCCGCGCTGGATCGAGGAGGAACCGAAGAAGATCATCGGCTTCCAGAACGAAAAGATCGACCTGATGCGCCAGTATCGCGATGCGGGGCCGACCTATCCGACCATGCTCGTCGACGAGTTCGCTGACATCACCTTCGTGGAGGAGTGCGGCCGCGACGACGAAAGCGTCATCGCCTGCGCCCCCGAGGACCTGCCCGCGGGCTATGCGACGCGCCGCAACGTGGGCTGATGGGCACCGGCGACCGGCGGGATATGGAACGTTCGACAATGGCGGTATTGGACCTCAATCGTCGTCAAGTCGCGATACTCGGTATAGCCTTGGGCGCGACATGGCGCGCTCACGCGGAAGCACAGACGAGATCCCCAATGCTCTATCCGGGCGAGGAGTTGACCGAGGCGGCCGGCTATCCGGCTCTGGTGCGGTTCGAGGCGGGGCGAGAGGGCCTTCCCCTCGTGGTCTTCGTCACAGGGGGCGGGGTGCTCGGCCGCGTCGCCTATGGGCCGCCCGGAGGAAGGGCTTCCGATTTCCTGTGCCACTGGCTGCGTGAGGACGGATTTCCCTCGCTTGTCCTGTCCTATCCGATGGATAACAGGGGCGTATTCGGGACCGCATTCCCGCAGTTCTCGGTCACCGACTGGGCGGAACAGAGCGCGGAGATCATCGCGCGCTACATGGACCGCAATGGCCTGCCGGCGAACGCCATCGTGCTCGGCTGGAGCATGGCGGGGCGCATTGCAGAGCCGCTTCATGCCGCGCTGCGCCGAAAGGGAAAGGGCATCGAGCTTTTCATCGCGATGGCCGCCGCAACGGCGCTTCCCAATACCCTGCCCGGTCTCGACCACCTGAAGCCAGCCGAAAGCGGCCTCGCCGCGATCAGGGGCGCCTACCTGGACTGGCTGCTCCATTGCCTTGCGAATCAGAACGCGGCTGCCGGCCACATGGTGCTTGATACCGACGAATTCACACGCGAGATGACCGGCGATTTCCCGGTCGGGCTTGCGGCATCGGCCATGCGCTACAGAGACGAATCTTTCGTTCCCGACCCGGCCGGAGACGCGCTCGAGGTTGGCACCGCGCAGTATCGCGCCTTTCCGCCGCTCGCCTTGATGACGCACGCCTCTGCGATCGATGCCCGGCACGCGCTCACCGACCGCTCCACATGGGGCGTCTACATCACCCAGCAGCTGTGCGAATCTCTCGTGTTCGCGCAAGCGGAGAGGCTCGCCGCGCTTCCCTCCGACAAATGGGCGGCGCTGGTCGAGCATGTCGGGCACGCCGCCCAGCGACTGAGCGCGACGCTGCCGGGCAACCACATGTTCTTCCTAGGAGAGACTGGCGCGCGCAGAACCGTGCAGACGTTGAAGCTTCTCAGGCAGACCGCCGCAGATATCGCGGGTGAGATCTCACATCTTATGGACTGAAAAATCGCTCATGCAGTCAACTCAAGCGCGCAAACGGTAACATTCCGGCGCACGATGCAGTGGAAGACGCAATCCCGCTCAACTACCAGCGCGAACTCGCCGCTGGATAGACGTTGGAGGCAGCGTCAGACTGGCGAAAGAGCGAGCGGCCGCCCCTCCAGTGGGCCTGCTTGACGATGCTGACATCCACAAAAGGGAAGAAAACTGCCATAAAACCTAAGCCGCTCTCGCAGCCCGGATGGTGTGCAGCGCCTCCGGCTTGAGGTGGGTGTAGCGTCGCAGCATCTTCCAGTCCTTGTGGCCGGTCACGAGAGCCACCTGTTCAATGGTGAAGCCGGCCTCGAACAGCCGGCTGGTGCCTTCGTGGCGCAGATCGTGGAAATGCAGATCCTCGATCTTGAGGTCCTGGCACTGCCGACGAAATGCGGTGCCGACCGAGCGGCCGTTGTAGGGGAAGATGCGGCCTTCTCGACGGCTCAAGGCGGCTCCTTGCTCTTCGATGATCGTGCATGCGTCGTAGCCCGACACGTCGAGCAGCGGGATGCGCTGATGGTTGCCGTCTTTCCGGCGCGGATCCTTGCGGTCCCGAATGAGCAGCATGCGCGTCCTTGGCTCGAAGTCGCGCCATTCGACACGGCAGATTTCTTCCTGACGCATCGCGGTGGCTACGGCGAAGCGCACGATCCTTCCGACGGGAATGTTCTGCCGAGGGTTCTCGTCCAGCGCCGTGATGATGCGGTCAAGCTCATCCCGCGTCGGTCGGCGATCCCGCTCCTTGCCTTTCCCGATCAGGCCGAGCCGCTTCAGGGCGATGCGCGCGAGATCGAGGGGTTCGGTGGAGAGGGTCACGCCGTGGACCGCGGCAGCGTGGGAGAGCACGGTCTTGATATATCCGAAGTCCATGCTGACCGTGACCGGGCCAGCCCCTTCCTTCGCGCGGTCCTTGCCGTATTTGATAAGGCGCTCGCGGTCGAGCTCGCCGATCTTCAAGGCGCCGAGCGCCTCGTCGATGGCGGTAAGGCAGAAGTCCTTGGAGCAGCCGATCCCGATCCCCACCTCGGCCATGTCCTGGCGGTGGAGCGCGACGAGATCGCGGAAACGTTTGGCGTCGCGCGACCTGCGCGTGACGGCGGGTTCCTGGCGGTCGATGCGGCGCTCCATGTCGAGCGCCCACTCCTCGGCATCCTTGCGGCGCAGGAACGTCTCGTTGACGTACTGCCCCTTCCGACGGATCTGGTCTCTCCAGGAGCCGGATTTTAGTTTAGTGAACGTGGCCAATCCGTGTGCACTGACGCATCGGAAAAACGAAAAATGGGGCGTATCGTGGCGTGAGATCGAGTGCACAAGACGCGACCCAACGTTATGAAACTACGAAAATAATGCCAAAAAATCAAGAGTTTAAATTCTCCGTGGCGCCTATGATGGATTGGACTGATCGGCATTGCCGCGCCTTCCATCGCATCTTCTCCCGCCATGCCCGGCTTTATACCGAGATGGTCACCGCCCCCGCCGTCATCCACGGCGACCGCGCCCGCCTGCTCGGCTTCGGCGCCCAGGAACATCCGGTGGCGGTGCAGCTCGGCGGCAGCGATCCCGCGCAGCTCGCCGAGGCGGCGGCCATCTGCGCCGATTTCGGATATGACGAGGTCAATCTCAACGTCGGCTGCCCCTCCGACCGGGTACAGGGCGGCAATTTCGGCGCCTGCCTCATGCGCGAGCCGCAGCTGGTGGGCGACTGCGTCGCCGCCATGAAGGCGCGGGTGGCGGTGCCCGTCACGGTCAAATGCCGGATCGGCGTCGATGACCAGGACCCCGAGGCGGCGCTCGACCACCTCGCCGATGCCGTCGTCGCCGCCGGCACCGACGCCCTCATCGTCCATGCCCGCAAGGCGTGGCTGAAGGGCCTCTCGCCGCGGGAGAACAGGGACATCCCGCCGCTCGACTACGACCGGGTGCGGCGCCTCAAGCAGCGGCTGCCCCATGTACCGATCGCGGTGAACGGCGGCATCACCGACATCGACGCCGGCCTTTCCGCCGCCGCCGGCCTCGACGGCATGATGCTGGGCCGCGCCGCCTATCATGACCCGGAACTGCTGCACCAGGTCGACCCGCGCCTGTTCGGCGCGCCCGCGCCCGTCGCCGACACCTACGCCGCCCTCGAGGCGTTCGAACCCTATGTGGCCGCCCATCTGGAGGCCGGCGGGCGGCTTTCCGACATCACCCGCCACATGCTGGGGCTGTTCGGCGGCAAGCGCGGCTCCCGTCTCTATCGGCGCCACCTGTCCACCCTCGCGGTGGCGCCCGGCGCCGGGCTGGAGGTGCTGCGCGACGCCGTGGACCACGTTCGCCAGCGCGACCGCGCCGCCGCCTGAACCCGCCGCAAGCGCTGGACAGGACGGGGGAACCGGCGCACACAGGCGCTTCATCCACGTCTCCATTGAGTGGAATGGGAGGGCCGCCAACCTGCGGGATGGCGCCATCCCATCACCGATCCGCGAGACGGACCCGCCAGATTCGGACGTTTCCCATGCTTTCCGCCGTATCCTGGAGCGACCTTGCCACCTTGTGCCTCGCCCTGGTGGCCGGCGGTGTCCTCACCGGGCTCATCGCCGGCCTGCTGGGCATCGGCGGCGGCGGCGTCATGGTGCCGGTTCTCTATCAGGTCTTCGCCGTCATGGGGGTGGACGAGGATGTTCGCATGCAATTGTGCGTGGGCACCTCGCTGGCCATCATCATTCCCACCGCCATCGCCTCCTACCGGGCCCATGGCAAGACCGGCGCGGTGCTGCCGGGGGTGGTGAAGCAATGGCGCATCCCCGCCATCGCCGGCATCATCACCGGCAGCGCCATCGCCGCCTGGGTGCCGGGATGGGTGCTGCAGGCCGCATTCGCGCTGATCGTCGGCACTCTGGGCCTCAAGAGCCTGGTGGGACGCAACGACTGGCGCCTGGGCGAAACCCTTCCCGATGCGCGCGGCATGGCCGTCTACGGCTTCTTCATCGGCCTCGCGTCGGCGCTGGTGGGCGTGTCGGGCGGCGGCATCGCCACCAACATCCTGCTGCTCTACGGCGTGCCGATCCACGCGGCGGTGGCCACCTCCGCCGGCATCGGCGTGTTCATTCCCATTCCCGGCGTCATCGGCTATGCGGTGGCCGGCTGGCCGCACCTCGGCGCGCTGCCACCCCTCTCGATCGGATATGTATCGCTGCTCGGCTTCGCGCTGATGGCGCCGCTGGCCGCCCTGCTTGCGCCTGTGGGCGCACGGCTGGCGCACCGGCTGAGCCGGCGCCACCTGGAAATCGGATTCGGAACCTTCCTGCTGCTGGTCGCCGCCCGCTTCGTTCTCGCCCTGGCCTGGCGCTAGAAGGAACCGCGGGACGAAGGCCACCGGCCCATCGACCCGCCGCACCGCCGGAGCCAAGCATAAGCGGCAGCGGATACGGCCCAAGATCCGCAACCAAGCCGCGAGCGCGCCGCGGCGTGAGCCAGCCCCGCACAGGGCAGCCATGCCCCGGGACGCCGTTTGCGGAGCCTCACCAGCGATGAGAGAAGCCGGCGGTGATGCTCTTGTTGATGTCCGACCCGGTATCGGCCACCGTGGTGGTGACGTGCAGGTCGCCGATCACCTTCTGCTGGGCGCTGAGGCTGGGCAGCAGGCGCGACGACGTGTCGGTGGCACGGGCCCCCACGGAAAACGTGGTGTTGGTATCGATGTTCTGCAGGCTCAGGGACTTGTCCATCTGCCAGCCGTTGGTGGCGCCCGAACGGCCCACCTGGTAGCTGTCCGCCAGTTCGGCCTTGAGCCCGTCGTTGATGGTCCAGCTGCGCGAAAGGGTGGTACCCACCCGGCTTTCTTCCTCGGTGGGGCTGACGGCGACGTTCACCGCCCCCTTCTGCCACAGCAGCCACTCCGGCAAGGCCGCCAGCGTCACCTTGGCGTAGGCGGTGCCGCTCACCGTGTCGGTTCCCGGCTGGGCCACCGGGGCGGCGCTGGTCTTGGTGGTGGACAAATCGATGCCGACCTGGGTCGCGAGGCTCGACAGGTCGCCAGCATAGGTCATGGACGTGGTGCCATCGGCGTTCAAGGTCCGCTTGGCGGTCATCTCGCTCTGCGCCTGGGCTCCGGTAGCCAGCAGCAGGAGGGAAGACGTCAATACGGCGGCGGGCGCGTGTCGTGTGGGTCGCATCGGCCTCTCCGGCAAGTGCTCTCAGAAAGGGCGGCACCCGCGACCCATGGCCGCCGGCGACACCGCCCCGCGAATCAAACCGTTCCCCCCGTCCTGCTCCCGCCGTGTCAGCCTGACCCGGCGCATGCAACAGAACGTCGGTTCGCCCCGAACACCCCAGTGGTCACAGCCTGATGCGGAGAAGTTAAGGCAGCCTTTCCGCACTGCACATTCGATCCACGGCCTGATGCACGCGCACCACACCTCTCGCCGGTCCATGCGGTTCCGGCATGGCTGCCGCGCCCGCCCCCGCTCCGCGCGCCTTGCCGCCGCGCGGAGCGGGCTTTATCGGGACCAACGGGAGGAAATCATGTCGCAATTGCTGGATTCGGCCACTCTCTCTTCGGCTCTCGCCCTGCTGGAACGGGTCGCCGCCGCCCTCGACCGGCTGGCCCCCCCGCCGGTGCCGCACCCCGACTTCGACGCCGCCGACGCCTTCGTCTGGCAGAACGAGCCGCCGCGTTTCGAGCCGGTGCCGCGGGTGAACCGGGTGGAGATGGACCTGCTGCAGGGCATCGACCGCGTGCGCGACCAGCTGGTGGACAACACCCGCCGCTTCGCCGCCGGCCTGCCCGCCAACAATGCCTTGCTGTGGGGCACCCGCGGCATGGGCAAGAGCTCGCTGGTGAAGGCCGCCCACGCCACCGTCAACGCGGCGCTGCCGGCCGACCGCGCCGGGCGGCTCAAGCTGGTGGAGATCCATCGCGAGGACATCGAGACCCTGCCCGCGCTGATGGCCCTGGTGCGCGGCTCGCCGCATCGCTTCATCGTCTTCTGCGACGACCTGTCGTTCGATGCAGACGACACCTCCTACAAGTCGCTGAAGGCGGTGCTGGAGGGCGGCATCGAGGGGCGGCCGGACAATGTGATCTTCTACGCCACCTCCAACCGCCGCCACCTGCTGCCGCGCGACATGATGGACAATGAGCGCTCCACCGCCATCAACCCCGGCGAGGCGGTGGAGGAAAAGGTGTCCCTGTCCGATCGGTTCGGCCTGTGGCTCGGCTTCCACAAGTGCAGCCAGGACGAATATCTCGCCATGGTCGCCGCCTATGTGGCCCATCACGCCCTGCCGGTGGCCGAAAGCCGGTGGCGGCCTGAGGCGCTGGAATGGGCCACCACCCGCGGCGCCCGCTCCGGCCGCACCGCGTTTCAATACATCCAGGATCTCGCCGGTCGCATCGGCGCGCCGCTCAAGCCGGCCTGAGCGGCAGCAGGACGAGAAAGGCCCCGGATGCGGCGGCATCCGGGGCCTTGAACTCGTCCGCATACGGACGTCACCCGGCGCCCCTCCGGGCGCCGCCGGTCAATTCTTGGTGACCATGCAGTCGCCGCCCTGCCCGCGCAGGGCCTGGCACAGCTCGTTGGCCTGGTCCTTCGAGGCGAACGGGCCCACCTGGGCGCGGTAGTAGATGCCGCGGTCGCCCAGATCCGCCTTCTTCACCGACGCCACATAGGAGCCGAGCAGGTTTGGATAGCGGGTCTGCAGCGCCTTCCACGATCCCATCGCATCCGCCTCGGAGCGCTGCGAGGCCACCTGAACCACGAAGTCGCCGCTCCGGCTCACCGCCGGCGTGGCCGGCTTGGCGGCGGCGCCCGGCACGTTCACCATGGTCGGCGGAGCGCCCGGCATCTGGCTCGCCGCATAGGCCTGCAAGGCCTGCACGCCGGCGCTGGGCCCATTGGATGCCGGCGCCTCGGGCGCAATGGAGCCATCGGCGCGCACGGTGAGGGTCCGCACCCGCTTGGGCTCGGTGGACAGCGAATTGATCACCGGATCGGTCGCCATGGACGGGCTGGCACGCATGGCCGCCGCCGCCACGTCCACCGGCTGCTCCTCGCGCGGCAGCATCTTTTCATTGCCGCTGGCGGTGCCGCCGACGCGGTCATAAATCAGCTTCTGCTGGGCGTCCTGGGGGGTGGTGCTGGGCGGTGCCACGATCTTGCTCGGCGCGGTGTCGGCGCGGATCACGGGCGGGCCGTTGCTGGCGCTGGACGACGGGCCGTGCACCGCCATGCGGTAGGCGAACACGCCGGCGGTGCCGGCGACGATGATGCCGAGCACCGAGGCCACCAGCAGCAGCGCCGAGCGGCCCTTCCGCCGCCGCGCCTCGCCGTCATAGACCTCTTCCCCATGGGGCGGCATGTAGCCGTCCTCCCCATATTGGGGATCGTAGGCCTCGTCATACTCATCGTAATCGTCGTCGGCGCCCTCGCGCCGCGGCGCGGAATAAGCGTAGCCCGCCGCCGGCTCCTGGGCCGGAGCCTGCCCCTGCGGCCGGCGCGCCTCGGGCGCTGCCGCCGGACGCGGCGGCGCCGCGTCATAATAGTCGTCGTCCACGGGTGCCTGGCGCGCGTCCGGCGCCGCGCGACCGGCCGGTCCCGCCGGCGGAGGCTGAACCTGCGCCTGATGGGCGAGCGACCCGTAGCCCAGCCGCACCGAAGTGGCGCTGCGATCCACCGGCTCCGCCTCACTGCGCGGCGGCATCAAGGCCGTGCGCTGCGGCGGCGCGGCGAGCGAGGCCTGGCGACGGGGCAGCTCCGGCGCCGCCGCCGGACGTGGCGGCGCCCGACGCGATGCCTCACCGCCCTCGCCCGCATCGAACGCGGCATCGGGGCGACGGGCCTGCGGCGCCGGCGCGCGCGCGAAGGCGGGGTCCTGTGGCACGGCCCGGGCCTGCGCCGGCTCCTGGCCCACGCGCTCGATGCTCTGCCGCGGGGCGGGCGCGCGCGCCTGCTGCCGCAGCTGCGCCTCCTGCGCCGGCACCCGGCCGGATTCCAGATCGGCCTGACGCCGCGCCGCCAGACGCGCATCCTGGCGTTGAAGACTGGAGCGCGGCTCCGCCGCAGGCGCCTCGGCCACCGCCGCGCCGCGCGGCGGCTCCGGCTGAAGCTCGGAAAAGTCGGAGAACGGGTCCTGCTCGCCGATCAGCCGCGCAAGCTCGGCCAGCGGATCGGCGGCGGGCGCCGCTGTGGGGCGACGAGGTGCCGCAGCGGCGGGGCGCGATGCCGGGCGCGCAGGCTGGCCCTGGGCCGCGCCGGCCCCGGGAGCCAGTCCCTGCGAGCTTGCCTCACGAACCGGTGGAGCGGGACGCTGGGCCGCGGCCTGGCGGGCCGCTTCCTGACGAGCAGCCTGCTGGCGTGCGAGGTCCTGGCGCGCGGCCTCCTGGCGCAACGCATCCTGCCGCACGGCCTCCTGGCGCAGGGCCTCCTGGCGCAGGGCCCGCTGCCGTAGGGCCTCCTGCCGGGCGAGGTCCTGCCGCGAGGCCTCCGCCTGCTGGGGAGCCGGACGCTGGGGAGCTGGACGGCCAGCCTCTTGCCGCCCCAGATCCTGCCGCCCCAGATCCTGCCGCCCCGGTTCAGGACGCCCGGCTGCGTGGCGCGGGTCCTGTGCCTGGCGTGCGTCCTCACGCGCGGACGGCCCCCGCCCGGCGACGTCGCCTTCGTCCCGGGAACTCCCGTCACGCCGGTAGCGGAACCTGCTTTCGTCGACCATGTCGCCTCGATGTCTTGTCGTCCGCCCCGCCCCTGACGGATCTGCTGCCCGGCAATCGGGTCGCGTAAGGCCGCTGGACGAGCGCCTATTTCATCTCGTCGACGGCCTCCACCCCCAGCACCTTCAGACCCGAGGCGAGCACCGTGGCCACGCCATGCACCAAGCCTAAGCGAGCCGAGGTCAAATCTCGATCATTCTCAATAATGAAGCGTAAATGTGGCAGGTCTTTTCCGCGGTTCCACTGGCCGTGGAAATCGCTGGCCAGCTCATGCAGGTAGAAGGCCACGCGATGGGGCTCGCGGGCGCTCGCCGCCTGCTCCACCAGCCGCGGCCAGGAGGCAATGCGGCGCAGCAGGCCGAGCTCGCCCTCATCGTCCAGGCGCGCCAGCGGCGCGCCCAGGAAGGCGGCGCCCGTCGCCGGCAGGTCGGGCAGCGCCAGCGCGGCATTGCGCAGAATCGACTTGGCCCGGGCGTGGGCATACTGCACGTAGAACACCGGGTTCTCGCGCGACTGCTCGATGACCTTGGCGAGGTCGAAATCCAGCGGCGCGTCGTTCTTGCGGAACAGCATCATGAAGCGCACCGCATCACGGCCCACCTCGTCCACCACGTCGCGCAGGGTCACGAACGAGCCGGCCCGCTTGGACATGCGCACCGGCTCGCCATTGCGGAACAGCCGCACCAGCTGGATCAGCTCCACATCCAGGCTGGCCTTGCCGCCGGACACCGCCTTGACCGCCGCCTGCATGCGCTTGACGTAGCCGCCGTGATCGGCGCCCCACACGTCGATCATGGTGAGGAAGCCACGCTCCACCTTGTCCTTGTGGTAGGCGATGTCGCCAGCGAAATAGGTGTAGCTGCCATCCGACTTCTTGAGCGGCCGGTCCACGTCGTCGCCGAAGGCGGTGGAGCGGAACAGGGTCTGCTCGCGGTCCTCCCAATCCTCGATGGGCGCGCCCTTGGGCGGCGGCAGACGGCCGTCATACACCTCGCCGGAGGCCTGGAGGGCGGCGATGGTGGCGCCGACCTTGTCCACCGCCCCGGCGGACAGCGAGCGCTCGGAGAAGAACACGTCGAACGCGATGCCCAGCGCCTGGAGATCCTCACGGATCATCACCATCATGGCGCCGATGGCGAAGCTGCGGAAGATCGGCAGCCACTCGCTCTCCGGCGATTCCAGGAAGGCCGGGCCGTATTCCTGGGCCAGGGCCGCGCCCACCGGCACCAGATAGTCGCCGGGATAGAGGCCGTCGGGAATGTCCGCCGCCACGCCAGTCGCCGCCTCGCGATAGCGCAGGTAGGCGGAACGGCCGAGCACATCCACCTGAGCACCGGCGTCGTTGATGTAATATTCGCGCGTGACCTTGTAGCCGGCGAAGGCCAGCAGGTTGGCCATGGCGTCGCCGAACACCGCGCCCCGGCAATGGCCCACATGCATCGGCCCGGTGGGGTTGGCCGAGACATATTCCACGTTCACCGGCAGCCCGGCGCCCAGGGCGGAGCGGCCAAACGCCGGCCCCTGCTCCAGCGCCGCCGCCAGCACCTGCGGCCAGAAGCCGGTATCGAGCGTGAGGTTGATGAAGCCGGGACCGGCCACGTCCACCTTCACCACATGAGCGGTGGCCCGCAGCCTGCCGGCGATCTGCTCCGCCAGGTCCCGGGGCTTCAGGCCCAGGTCCTTGGCCAGCACCAGCGCCGCGTTGGTGGCGAGGTCGCCGTGGCTGGCGTCGCGCGGCGGCTCCACCACCACGCGGGACAGGTCGAGGCCCGCGCCCCGCCCCTCGGCGAACTGCCCCTCGGCGACGAGGGTGGCGATGGCTTCGCGCACATGATCGGCGAAGATCGCGTAGACGTTCATGGAAATGTCCGATCCGGTTGGTCGAGGGGGCGCCTATCGCAGATCGGGCGTCGTGTCAAAGAAACGGGCGTGCTGGTCCAGGGCGTAGCGGTCGGTCATGCCGGCGATGTAATCGGTGACGCGACGGGCGAGGCGAGGCTGGTCCAGGCTCTCCAGGTCGTCCTGCCAGGAGGCGGGCATGTCGCGCGGCGCCGCCATGAAGTGGCCGAACAGCCGCCGCACCACCCCCTGGGCCTCGGTCATCACGCGCTCGACCCGCTCGTGGCGGTACATATGCGGAAAGAGGAACCCCTTGAGGGCCTTTTCCGCGGCCGCCATGCCGGGCGAAAAGGCGATCAGCGTGCGCCCCAGCCGGCGCACCTCGTCGGCGGTGGCGACCCCGGCCGCCGCAGCCCGCGCCTCGCCCTCGCGCACCACGTCGTGGATGAGGCGGGTAATGACCCGCCGCAGCACCTCGTTCACCGTGCGCGTGCGGTCGAGGCCGGGATAGCGCGCGCCCACCTCGCGGATGGCCTCGCCCACCAGCGGCAGCAGCTCCAGCTCCTCCAGGGTGAACATGCGGGCGCGGATGCCGTCGTCCAGGTCATGCACGTCATAAGCGATGTCGTCGGCCAGGGCCGCCACCTGGGCCTCCGGCCCGGCATGGCTCCACAACTCCAGGTCCTGGCGGGCGTCGTGCACGGCGATCGCATGGGGCAGGCCAGCGGCATAATGGCCGATGCCGCGCCCCTCCCGGTCGGCGAGCGGGCCATTGTGCTTGACGATGCCTTCCAGCGTCTCCCAGGTCAGGTTGAGGCCGTCGAACTCGGCATAGCGCCGCTCGATGCGCGTCACCACCCGCAGCGACTGGGCATTGTGGTCGAAGCCGCCGTGGCCGGCCATGCAGGCGTCCAGCGCCCGTTCGCCGGCGTGGGCGAAGGGGGGATGGCCAAGGTCGTGCGCCAGCGCCAGCGCCTCCGCCAGGTCCTCGTCGAGCCCCAGCGCCCGGGCGATGGAGCGGGCCACCTGCACCACCTCCAGCGTGTGGGTGAGGCGGGTGCGATAGTGGTCGCCCTCATTGAAGACGAACACCTGGGTCTTGTGCCGCAGGCGGCGAAAGGCGGTGGAATGGATGATGCGGTCGCAGTCGCGCCGAAAGCTGCTGCGCGGCGCCATCTCCGGCTCGAACACCAGCCGCCCGCGCGAACCCTCGGGGTCGCAAGCCCATGGAACTCTGGGCCTTGCGCCGGAAACCGCCATCTCATGCTCCTCCCGCTCACCTTTTTCCCAGCCGCCGCCCTTTCACTTGAACGGTTCTGGGCTTACCTTCAGGGCCATTGCCAGCTTCATTTCATAAAGTCGATACCATGACCACACTCGCCCCGACCCAGATCGACCCCGCCACCCAGCCCGCCACCGAGGCGCCGGACTTCGCCGTGACCGACGCGGCCGCCCGCCGTGTCCGCCAGATCCTGTCCTCCGAGCCGGAAGGCACCTTCCTGCGCCTGTCGGTGGAGGGCGGCGGCTGCTCCGGTTTCTCATACAAGTACGACATGACGACGGAGGAGGGCGAAGACGACTTCGTCATCGAGAAGGAAGGCGCCAAGATCGTCGTCGACCGCATCTCCCTCGAATACGTCAAGGGCTCCCAGCTCGACTATGTGGCCGACCTGATGGGCTCCGCCTTCAAGATCCACAATCCCCTCGCCACCGCCAAATGCGGCTGCGGCTCCAGCTTCGCCGTCTGATCCACGGCCCGGCCGGGCGGCATGGCCCGGCGGCGGGCCGCGCCGCCGGGCCCCCGCTCAGGGGGCGGCGCCGACAGGGATGGCGTTGCCGTCCGGCTCCGGCAGGCCCACGGGCCAGGCGTGCGGCGGGCAGATGAAGAAGCGCTCGGTGCGGGCGTAAATCAGCAGGTCCGGCTTAAAGCGGGCCACATCCGTGAAGTTGAAGTCGCAGGTGCCGGTCACCGTGTGCGAGGCGTGCATCCAGGCCACCACGCTCACGTCGGCGTTCACGAACAGCCGCTGCCACAGGCCGGCGGTAAACGAATCCCCCAGGATCAGCACCCGCGCCCCGGTCGGCGCATAATCGCGGGCGACGGAACGGAACGCCGGGTGCGTGTTGTGGTGGATGAGGGCGGGATCGAGCCGCACATCACCGGCGCGATCCTTCAGGCGGATCCTGAAATTCTCCTCCTTCACATCCGGCGGCATGCGCATGGCGCGCAGCAGGTCTCCCCGGGCCATGGGTTCCAGCGGCCCCACCACCTCCGCCGCATTCACCTGCCAGCCGGGCTGCCCGGCCGCCACCATCACCGCGTTGAAGGCGAGCACCGCGCTGCGGGCGTTCCAATGGGTGTCGGTGAGCAGATAGCGCGGGCGCGGGCTGGCGCGCAGCACCTGCCGCAGGTCCACCGCGCGCACCCCTTCGGCCGCCAGCGCCTTGAGGGCGAGGTCGTATTCGGTGGTGGGATAAGCGAGAAGATCGGTCCAGGCCGGCAGCGCCTCCAGTTCCACCGACTGCGCGTTGGGCGGCAGCGCCACCACCACCTTGGTGCCGAGCGGCGCCAACTGGCGCTGCAGGACGCCGATCATGGTGACGAAGCGCGCCACTTCGGAGGCGCGCACCACGGCGCCGGCGGACTGCTCGGGCGTGCGCTCCACGCCCCAGAACAACTGGCCGTCGCGCCCGGCATAGATGGGATAGCTGTCCGGCGCGTCCAGGGCCGCGCGCAGCGTGCGGCGCAGCACCGGCAGGGTGGCGCGGAAGCCGAAATTGTCCTGCAGGAAGGCAGGCGCATTGCGCGCCATCACCTGCACCGTCTTCACCAGCCCCCAATCCGGTTCGAGGGGGGTGCGCACCTTCCACCCGCCGAGCGGATCGGGAATGAGGTTGGACGCCAGCAGCAGCAGGAAGAAGCCGGCCACCAGCAGGCCCAGACGACGACGATGACGCGCGAGCAGGGTCATGGTGCGCCCCTCAGAACCGGTAATAGAGGAACGGCGTGGGCACGGTTCCGCCCACCCAGATGACGCTCAGCAGCAGCAGCACGCCGATGAGGGCGAAATCCGCCGTGGTCGCCACCCGGCCCTCCCGCGACAGCAGCTTGAGGCGGGGCCAGCTGAAGAAGCCGATGAGCCCCCCCAGCACCAGGGCCAGGATCGAAAGGCTGTGCAGGCCGAAGCCCAGCGCCATGGAGGGCCGGTGAAAGCCGTTGAGCCCGAACAGACCGGAGAACAGGTCCAGGGCGCCCGGCAAGGTATCGGCCCGGAACCACACCCAGCCCAGCATCACCGCCACCACGGCATAAAGATGGGAGACGGCATCCGGGAGGCGCTTCAGCCAGCGGCCCAGGAACGCCCGCTCGATGATGAGGAAGGCGCCGTGGTGGGCGCCCCAGATGACGAAGTTCCAGCTTGCCCCATGCCACAGGCCACACAGCAGGAACACCGCCGACAGATTGAAATAGGTGCGCAGCGGCCCGCGCCTGTTGCCGCCCAGCGGAATGTAGAGATAGTCACGCAGGAAGGCGCTGAGGCTCATGTGCCAGCGCCGCCAGAAATCGGTGATGGACCGCGCGGTATAGGGCAGGCGGAAATTGCGCGGCAGGGCAAAGCCCACCATCACGCCCAGACCCACGGCCATGGTGGAATAACCGGCGAAATCGAAATAGATCTGCACCGTGTAGGCATAAAGCCCCAGCCACGCCTCGACGAAGGTGGGATGGGTGGTGGCATCGAACACCCCCACCACCAGCCGCGACACCTCGTCCGCGATCAGCACCTTCCAGGCGAGGCCGATGGCGAACAGCCGCGCCCCGGCGGAAAAGCGCCCCAGGGTGACGCGCCGCTCGGCCAGCTGCCGCGCCACTGTGGAATACCGCACGATGGGGCCCGCCACGAGCTGCGGGAACATGCACATGTAGAGCCCGAACTGGGCCGGGTCGGAATTGGCCTTCACCTTCCGCTTGTAGATGTCGGCAAGGTAAGAGACGGCGTGGAAAGAATAGAAGGAAATACCGAGCGGCAAGGCGATCTGCGGCACCGGCACCGCCAGATGGAGCGGCTCCAGAATCGCGTTCAAATTCTCCAAAAGGAAGCCGGTGTATTTGAACACGCCCAGCAGCACCAGATTGAAGACGACACCCAGCACCAGCACCCGCTTGCGCAGCGCCCCGTCGCGCCCATCAATGGCACGAGCAAGGAAGAAGTTCACGCAAACGGAAAAGAGAAGAATGAGGATGTGCGGCGTGTAGCCTGCAGCATAAAAGACCAGAGAAAAAGCCAGAAAGATATAGTTCCGCGTCGTTATCGTCTTCGCGGAAAAATAGGAGACGAGAAAGAGCGGAAGAAAATAGAACAGAAACTCGATCGACGCGAACGTCATGCGGCCGCCATCCCTGCACGGACAAGCCCGTTGCATGCCACCCTTTGCCCGGCGCCGCAACCCTTTGGCGCCGGCGCGCAGAGCCCGCGGCCGCGCGATGGCGCCTGGCCCCGGTGGCGCGGGTGTAGCCGCAGCCATCTTCGCGCCGTCCGCGAACGACTTGGCGGGCCCTGGCCCCGGGGTGCCGCGCACCATGGCCGCCGGCGGGAGAACCAGCCCTTGCCCGTTGCCCCGGCGGCGGGGCAAAGTATGCACCCCCGCCCGCTTTGGCCGGGTTGCGGAGAGCCGGTTCCCATGCGCATCGCCACCTGGAACGTCAATTCCATTCGCCAGCGGCTCGATCACGCCGTCGCGTGGCTGAAGGAGACGCGCCCGGACGTGGCGTGCCTGCAGGAGATCAAGTGCCAGACCGACGCCTTCCCCCGGGAGCCGTTCGAAGCGCTCGGCTACAATGTCTCAGTGCACGGCCAGAAGACCTTCAACGGAGTCGCCCTGCTGTCCAGGCTGCCGCTGGAGGATGTGACCCATGGCCTGGCCGGCGACGACGGCGACGAGCAGGCCCGCTTCATCGAGGCGGTGGTGTCGGTGAAAGGGGGCGTGGTGCGGGTGGCCTGCATCTACCTGCCCAACGGCAATCCGCCGGACACCGAGAAATATCCTTACAAGCTGGGCTTCATGGACCGCCTCACCCGCTTCGCCGCCGACCGGCTGAAGCTGGAGGAGCCGTTGATTCTGGCCGGCGACTTCAACGTCATCCCCGCCCCCATCGACGCCGCCGACCCGGCCGCCTGGGCCGGCGACGCGCTGTTCCTGCCGCGCACCCACCAGGCCTTCCGCACGCTGGTGAACCTCGGCCTCACCGATGCCGTGCGCGCCAGCACCGATGCCGCCCGCACCTTCACCTTCTGGGACTACCAGGCCGGTGCCTGGCAGCGTGACAACGGCATCCGCATCGACCATCTGCTGCTGTCGCCCCAGGCGGCCGACCGGCTGATCGCAACCGGCATCGACAAGCATGTGCGTGGGTGGGAGAAACCCTCCGACCATGTGCCCGTCTGGGCCGATTTCGCCATTGCCGCCTGAAGCGGCGCGCACCAGCATGCCCTCGCCCACCCCCTTGCTCGGCGGTTGCCTGTGCGGCACGGTGCGTTATCGGCTTGACCGGGTGAAAAGCGCCTATTGGTGCCATTGCACCCTGTGCCGGCGCGCCAGCGGCGCCAATGCCCTGCCCTGGGCCACGGTGGCGCGCGGCGACTTCCACCTGACCGCCGGCGTCCTCAAGACCCATGCCTCGTCGCCCGGCGTGGCGCGCGGCTTCTGCGCCGCCTGCGGCAGCCCCATCCTGTTCGACATGGCCGCCGAGGACGCGGTGGACGTCACCCTCGGCACGCTGGACGAACCCGACCGCCTGCGCCCCTCCCACCACATCTGGACCTCCACCGCCCTGGCCATGAGCGAGGGCCTCGGCGCCCACCTGCCCCGCTTTGCCGCGGAGCGCACCGGCGACGAAGCCGAACCGCCGCCCACAAGGACTTGAAAGGCCCCTGCGCCGGGCCACCAACCTGCGTTTGTGGCCAAGCTGCAACGTGACCATGGCCGCTATCCACGACGCCGCAATAGCGATTGCACGCCATGGATTGCACACTACAACATGCGGCATCTTTTGGTCGCAATCACCCGCCGCCTCGCATCCGGCGGCCGGATGACGGAGGCGATCGCTCTCACACGCAGGCGGCACAGATGGCGACCTATAGCGGCACTCCGGGCAACGACGAACTCAACGGCGGTGACGGCGATGATCTGGTCTTAGGCAAGGCTGGCGACGATTTCCTTAACGATACCGAAGGGAACGATATCCTCGACGGCGGAGCCGGCAACGACACCTTTGGGATTGGCCCGGGGCTCAACACCCTCATCGGGGGCGACGGCAAAGACGGGCTGTCGGTCTGGAGCAGCGACACACACTCGATTTTCAGCCAGAGCACATTCGACGGCGGCGACGGCTTTGACTGGTTCTACGCGAATTACGAAATGGGCACAGATGCCATCACTCTCCTTCCCGACAGCGCCGATGGGAGCGCTTTGGTCTTTGCCGTAAGACAAACCACCATCACCCTCACCAATGTGGAGAGTGTCACAATCTTCGGCGGCGACGCCGGCAACACGCTGACCGGGGGTGCCGGGGATGACGTTCTGTATGGCGGCGCCGCCCACGACACCCTGACCGGAGGCGCCGGGGATGACGTGCTGTATGGCGGCGACGCCGACGACGTGGTGAACGGCGGTGCAGGCAATGACAGCCTGACCGGTGGTTTGGGCAACGACCGACTGGATGGCGGAGATGGCGACGATTCCATCCGCAGCAGATTCTATTATCCGGTTGATGCCGGCAAGATCAGCGTGGAACGCGACATCATTGACGGTGGCGCGGGCAATGACGAGGCGTTGATTGATCTGAGCAATGAGCGCCACGACATCACCTTCACCTTGGACACCGCGCCCAATGCCGTCTCCGTGGTCCAAGTGGGCAGCGTATCCGGGATCTCGGTGAAAAATGTGGAGAACGTCGTTGTCTTTGGTGGTGACGGCGACGACACCCTGACGGGAGGCGACGGCGAAGACTGTTTGATGGGTGGCCGCGGCAGCGATACCCTTTCCGGCGGTGACGGTGACGATAGACTTGTTGCCGGCACGCTATATAGCGCGCCTGACAAGCAGAAGGGCGTCGACGTCCTTGATGGTGGCGCCGGTCGAGATATAGCTCAGTTCGACTTTTCTGCCGAGACCCGCGCCGTGACCTTCAGTTTCAAGGCGAAGATCGACGCGACCTCGACCGTTTTCATCGGCGGGGCCGTCGCGGCCCGCATGACTCGCGTCGAGAGGGTGGAGATCTCCGGCGGCCGGGGCGATGATGTGCTGATCACCGGGAGCGGCGACGATATCCTGGAGGGCGGCGCCGGCGGCAAGGACACATTGAACGGCGGCGCTGGCAACGACAAGGGCGTGCTCAACTTTTCCGCCATCAGCGCGGCGGTGACGTTTACCCTGGCCGACAATGGCGCCCTCTCGGTGGCCCGGATCGACGGGCGCACGTCATCCTCCCTGCGCAACATCGAAACCGCCTCGGTCACCGGCGGGGCGGGCAACGACGCCCTGATCGGCGCTGGCGGCAATGACTATTTCGATGGCGGCGATGGGGATGACGTGCTGACCGGCGCGGCGGGGCGCGACGTGCTGTCTGGCGACGCCGGCAACGACACCCTCATCGGCGGCGCAGACCGGGACCGCCTCTACGGCGGGGCCGGCAACGACATCTATGTGGTCGATGCCGGCGACATCGTCGGCGAGGACGCCTATCAAGGCGGCATCGACACCATCAAAACCGCGCTGGAGGCCTATGCCCTCCGCGCCAATTTTGAAAACCTCACCTACACCGGCGCCGCCGACTTCTCCGGCAAAGGCAACGGGCGGCACAACACGCTCACCGCCGGCGCCGGGCGCGACACGCTGGACGGTGCCGGCGGGAACGACACCCTCATCGGCGGCGCCGGGGCGGATGCGCTCACCGGCGGCAAGGGGGCGGACCTGTTCGTCTATGTGGACCTCGCCGACTCGACGGCAACGGCCACCGACGTGCTGGCGGACTTTTCCGCCGCTGCCGGGGATCGCATCGACCTGTCGCGGCTCGACGCCAACACCGCCGGCGGCACGAGCGACGATGCCTTCACCTTCATCGGCCGCTCCACCTTCTCCGGCACGGCCGGCGAGCTGCGGGCCAACGGCAGCTTCGTCCAGGCCGACACCGATGGCGACCGCATCGCCGACCTCACCATCCGCGTCACGGGCGGCGGCGCGTTGACGGCCAGCGCCTTCGTGCTGTGACTCCAGGCGGCTGAGCCCGGCCTCGCGCCGGAGCCCAGCCGCCGAAGCCGGCGCGCCAGCGGCCTGATCCCCCGCCAGCGCGCTTGAAGGCGACCAATGGCCCCCTCGCCCCGGACGAGGACGCGGCGCATGGACTGTCTCACCGGCCGGTCGGCCATGGAATGAGGCGCATGGTCCGCGCCGCCGGCCACCGCCCACGCCCCCGAACCGGCGACAGCCCAACCGACTCGCCCCCAGCCGCCCGCGCGCGCGCCGCTGGCAATACCGTGCGTCGCCGGCTCCACTCCAGCCTCCGCTACCTCCACCTCCTGCCGCTGCTGACTGAAAGGCAACAGGCGCATCACACCATGGAGCGCACGGGTGAATATGAATTGTCATCCCTCGTTCAGGTACATACATGCATGAAGCGGGTGCGATCGCATGTTCTGGATAACATCTGTTATCCCTAGACCTTGTGATTCTCTTACATGGGCGAGAGGTAGATTATGGCGACCTACTATGGTACCAATGGAAATGATGTCCTGACTGGTGGCAGCGGCGACGACTCCCTCTACGGCGGATACGGCAACGACCGCCTGAACGGCGGGGCGGGCGATGACCGGCTTGAAGACGGCACCGGCAACGACATCCTCGACGGCGGCACCGGTAACGACCTCGCCGTCCTCAATTATTATGACCGCGTCGAAGCGGTGACCTTCACTTTCTCGTCGGCCGGCACCTCCACGGTGCGCGTGGGCGGCGTGGCCACCACCCGGCTCACCAACATCGAAGCCGTCCACATCAATGGCGGATTCGGCAACGACATCCTGACCGGCGGCGCCGGCAACGACACCCTCAACGGCGGCACCGGCAACGACACCCTGAAGGGCGCGGCAGGCGACGACTCTATTTCCGGCGGTGACGGCGAGGACAAGCTCGACGGCGGCGCGGGCAACGACCAGATCTACGGCGGCTCCGGCAACGACCGCCTGGTGGGGGGCGCGGGCAACGACACCCTCAACGGCGGCGGCTCCTATTATCCCGGCACCTTCGGCATCGTCGAGCGGGACGTCATCGACGGCGGCGTCGGCTACGACCTGGCGATCCTCGACTATTCCTATGAGACCGCGGCCATCTCGTTCGCCCTCAAGTCCACGGCGGGCTCCACCTCCACCGTCTTGGTGGGCGGCGACGCGCGCACCACGGTCACCAATGTGGAAGCGGTGAACGTCTTCGGCGGCGCCGGCAACGACACCCTCACCGGCGGCAACGGCAACGACCTGCTGGTGGGTGGCGCCGGCGACGACCGGCTCACCGGCGGCGCGGGCAATGACGAACTCCACGCCAACACCGCCTGGCAGTTCGGCAGCACGACCGCCCTGCTGGAGCGCGACGTTCTGGACGGCGGCGCCGGCACCGACACCGCCTACCTGGATTTCTCCACCCAGACCAAAGCCGTGGTCTTCGCCCTCGACACCATGGCCGGCGCCACTTCCACCGCCACCGTCGGCGGCGTGTCGGCCACCACGGTGAAGAATGTCGAGGTGCTCAACATCGTCGGCGGGTCCGCTAACGACACCCTGACCGGCGGCAACGGCGGCGACACCCTCATCGGCGGCACCGGCAGCGACAAGCTGAACGGCGGCGCCGGCAACGACACCCTGATCGGCGGCGGCCTCTATTATGGCGGCATCTCCACCGCAATCGAGCGGGACGTCATCGACGGCGGCGCCGGCAACGATTATGCCGTTCTGGACTTCTCCGCCCAGACCAAGTCGGTGAACTTCGTCCTCAAGGCCAATGGCGCCACCTCGGTCGCCACCGTCGGCGGCAAGACGGCGACGTCGGTGACCAATGTGGAGAACATCTACATCTCCGGCGGACGCGGTAGCGACCTCATCACCACCGGCGCCGGCAACGACTTCATCTATGGCGGCGGCGGCACCGACGTCATCGACGGCGGCGCCGGCACCGACTACGCCGCCCTGGAGTTCTATGGCACCTCCCAGCCGGTGGTGTTCACCCTGAAGGAGAACGGCGCCAAGTCCATCGCCACCGTGGGCGGCAAGGCCACGTCCTCCGTGGTCAACATCGAAGCCATCGCCGTCAGCGGCGGCGACGGCAACGACACGCTGACCGGGGCCAAGAGAGACGACACCTTCTACGGCGCCGATGGCAACGACCGGCTCAACGGCGGCGCCGGCAACGACACCCTCTCGGGCGACGAGGGCAAGGACACGCTCACCGGCGGCGCCGGAGCGGATCTTCTGACCGGCGGCACCGGAGCGGACCTGTTCGTCTATACGGCCCTGTCCGACTCCACGTCGAAGCTGTTCGACACCATCTCGGACTTCTCCGTCACCGACCGCGACCGCATCGACCTGTCGCGGATCGACGCCAACAGCGGCGGCGGCACGAGCAACGACGCCTTCGTCTTCATCGGCTCTTCCGCCTTCTCCGGCACCGCCGGCGAGCTGCGCTACTCGGACAATCTGGTTCAGGCCGACACCAACGGCGACCGCATCGCCGATCTCACCATCAAGGTCGTCTCGTCGCAAAACCTCACGAGCGGCAACTTCGTGCTGTGAGGCAACATACGCCCCCGCGGCACCCGGGAGGGATCGCGGGGGCGTTTCCGACGCGGGCATGAAGGCAAAAAAGCCGCGAGGCCCGCCGAGGGCCCCGCGGCTTCATGATCGTCTGGCCAGTCGGCGGGGCGTCAGCGCTTCGCCGTCTTGAGCCAGTTTTCCAGATAGCTCAGCGCCATGGCGCGCTCGTCGGCGTTCGCCTCCGCGAACACTTCCTCGTGCAGTTCCACCACCCAATGATCTTCCGGACGGGCGGCAGCATCGCGCGCCAAGGTCAGCCACATCAGGCCCCGCGCGCCCTGGCGCGGCACGCCGTCCTCGCCCCGGAACAGCAGCTGCCCCAGCACCGCCTGGGCCTCGAACTGGCCCTTCTGGGCCGCCAGGGTCAGCCAGCGGCCGGCGTTGCGCGCGTCCTTCGGGCCGCCGACCCCCTCAAGATAGAGCTTGCCGAGGCGGTATTGCGCATCCGCGTCGCCGAAATAGGACGCGGCATAGGAATACATGTCGCGGGCGCGGGCCGGGTCCCGCTTCACACCGGCAGCCGGGATGCCGACCAGATAATAGCCGCCAAGGGCGACGAAGGCATTGGCCACGAAACGGGACTGGGCCGTTCCGGGGTAGTCGTCGGCATGGGAATTGGCGATCTTGCTGAAATAGCTGAACGCCTTGGCGTCGTCGCGCTTCACGCCGTCGCCGTCGGCATAGATGCGGCCGAGCTTCCATTGCGCCACCGCATGGCCTTGCGCGGCGGCATAGCCGAGCGCATCGAGGCCCTTCGCGGTCTGACCGGAGCGGAGCGCCTGGGCGCCGGTGCGGAACGCTTCGTCCACCGGGCGCGTGGCCGGCGCCAGCGGCACGTCCATCGGCGGCGTCAGCGGCTGCACGCTCGGCGGAGCCGTGGTGGTGGTGCCGTCGAACGCCTGGGCCGCCGGCGTGGCGAGGAGAAGCCCGGCCACGGCAGCCAGGGCCAGCCGCGCAGAACGCCCGCCGGTTGCCCGCCGCACGGGGGCGCCGGGGTGCCCCCTCAAGCTTGGTGAACGATCCGCACACATGATGGAGGTGTTATCGCCGCAGCCGGCGGCAATATCGGGGCCGAGGCAAGGCCGGTCCGAGGCCTCTCCGGGGCATCCACCCGCCGCGCTCCGCATTTCAAAGCTGTCTGCCGTCCAACGCGTGCGCATCCGACCCTACCTTCAACGCGGCGGTCGGAAACACCTTCCGAGCTACGCACTCCGCCCCGTCCCGGACTTTGGTGTCGGGGGGTTTTGTGGCGGGATCGCGGCGTTTGCGGCAGGCCGGCGGATGCTGGGATGGAAACGAGGGGGATGTGACTTTGCCGTCACATCGATCCCCTCGGAGACTCAGGAAGAGGCGCCGCGCCCACCATCGCGATTCACCATGATGTGCGCGCGACGGATGCTGGGTGTGGCCCGCGAGACACACCCGCGCGGCGGAAAGACGCCCGGAGCGGAGGGAAAGACCGATGGCAGGTCCACCGGCCCGCCTGGGTCAGGAGGCCGAGAGCTGGCCGATAGCGGCGCGGACCTTCTCCCGGCGCACCACATATTCGGCGCGCTTTTCGCGTTCCGCTTCAACCACCTCTTCCGGCGCGCGGGCAACGAAGCTCTCATTGGAAAGCTTGCCATCGATGCGGGCGATTTCCTGGTCGAGCTTGCTCTCCTCCTTCCTCAGGCGGACGAGCTCGGCGCCGAGGTCCACCACGCCCGCCAAAGGTAAAGCGGCGACCTCGCCACGGATCACCATCTGCACCGATTCCCCGGGCATCGCCTCTGTGACGGAGACGGCGCCGAGGCGCGCCAGGCGGCGGATCGCCTCGTCCCACTGGGCCGCGCGAGCGGCCGTCTCGGCACCCGGCTGCACCAGCACCAGCGGCACCTGGGCCGAGGCCGGGACATTCATTTCCGCCCGCACCGAGCGAATCTCGGTGATCAGATCCACCACCCAGCCGACCTCCGCCTCGGCATCTGGGGCCTCCAGGCCCGACAGGTCCGGCCAGGGCGCCAGCGCCAGCAGCCCGGCCCGGGCCGGTCCCTCCCGGCCGGTCTCCGCCCACAATTCCTCGGTGAGAAATGGCATGAACGGATGCAGCAGCCCCATGGCCACGTCGAGCACATAGGCGGTGGTGGCCCGGGTCTCGTCCTTGGCCGAGCCATCGGGACCCGACAGCAGCGGCTTGGCCAGTTCCAGGTGCCAATCGCAGAGCACGTTCCAGACGAACCGATAGACCGCGCCGGCGGCATCGTTGAAGCGATAGGCGAGAATCGCCTCGCTCACCTCCGCGCCGGCGCGCGCCGCCTCGCCGATGATCCAGCGGTTGAGCGTATTTTCGACCTTGGCGGGATCGAAGCCCTCCACCCGCACGCAGCCGTTCATCTGGGAGAAGCGGGCCGCATTCCAAAGCTTGGTCGCGAAATTGCGGTAGCCCTCGACACGGGACGTGGCGAGCTTGATGTCGCGCCCCTGGGCGGCCATGGCAGCAAGAGTGAAGCGCAGGGCATCGGCGCCGTACTTGTCGACGAGGTCCAGCGGGTCGATGACGTTGCCCTTGGACTTCGACATCTTCGCCCCCTTCTCGTCGCGGACGAGGGCATGGATGTAGATGTCCTTGAACGGCACCTCGCCGTCCATGAAATGGAGGCCCATCATCATCATGCGGGCCACCCAGAAGAAGATGATGTCGAAGCCGGTCACCAGCACGCTGGTGGGATAGAACTTCTTCAGCTCATCGGTCTCGTCGGGCCAGCCCATGGTGGAGAACGGCCACAAGGCCGAGGAAAACCAGGTGTCCAGCACGTCCTCGTCGCGGGTGAGGAACTGTGCGCGCCGGTCCGCGTCCTGGATCAGCGCCTCGGCCTCCTCCGGCGAGAGGCTTTCGTTGCCCACATTGTGCTTGAGCGCCAGCTCGAACGCCTCATCCTCGTCGAGCGCGACGAACACGTTGCCGAACGCGTCGTACCAGGCCGGAATCTGATGGCCCCACCACAGCTGGCGCGAGACGCACCAGGGCTGGATGTTCTCGAGCCATTCGAAATAGGTCTTCTCCCAATTCTTTGGCACGAACGTGGTGCGCCCCTCGCGCACGGCGGCGAGCGCCGGCTGGGCCAGGGTCTTGGCGTCCACATACCATTGGTCGGTCAGCCACGGCTCGATGACCACGTTGGAACGGTCGCCGTGCGGCACCATGTGGGTGTGCGGCTCGATCTTCTCCAGCAGTTCCAGGCCGGTGAGCAGTTCAACGATCTGCTTGCGCGCGGCGAACCGGTCGAGACCGTTGAGGTGCGCCAGGATGCCGGCGGCGTCTGGCGCGTCCACATAGGCCTCGGGCCGCGCGCCGTGATCGTCGCGGATGCCGGAGGTCTCGATGCGGGCCTCGGCATCGAGCACGTTGATCATCGGCAAGGCATGGCGCTTGCCCACCTCGAAATCGTTGAAATCGTGCGCCGGCGTGATCTTCACCGCGCCCGACCCCTTCTCCGGGTCCGAATAGGCGTCGGCGACGATGGGGATGCGCCGTCCCACCAGCGGCAGGATGACGTTCTTGCCCACCAGGTCCTGATAGCGCGGATCGTCCGGGTGCACGGCGACGGCGGAATCGCCCAGCATGGTCTCCGGCCGGGTGGTGGCGACGACGATGAAGCGGTCCTTTTCGCCCTCCACCGGGTAGCGCAGGTGCCAGAGGTGGCCCTTCACCTCCGTCGGCACCACTTCCAGGTCGGAAATGGCGGTGATCAGCTTGGGGTCCCAATTGACGAGGCGCTTGTCCTTGTAGATCAGCCCTTCGCGATAGAGCTGCACGAACACCTTGAGCACGGCGCGGGACAGGCCCTCGTCCATGGTGAAGCGCTCCCGCGACCAGTCGCAGGATGCGCCGAGGCGCTTCAGCTGGCCGACGATGGTGCCGCCCGATTCGGCTTTCCACGCCCACACCTTCTCGATGAAGGCGGCGCGGCCCATGTCACGGCGGCCCGGAAGCTTCTGGGTGGCGAGTTGGCGCTCCACCACCATCTGGGTGGCGATGCCGGCATGGTCGGTGCCCGGCTGCCACAGCACGTCCTTGCCGCGCATCCGCTCGAAGCGGGCAAGGATATCCTGCAGCGTGTTGTTGAGCGCATGGCCCATGTGCAGGGAGCCGGTCACGTTCGGCGGCGGAATGACGATGGAGAAGCCCGGCTGGTCCTTGCGCTCCGGCCGGCCGCTGCGGAAGGCGCCGGCCTGTTCCCATGCGGCGGCGATACGGGCCTCGACGGATGCGGGATCGAACACTTTTTCGAGCATGGGTCAGCTCCATCGTCACGACGTCCCGCCCGCGCGGGCGTTGGCCCGACGGCACCGGCATCCGTCGCGCTTGGGACAAGATGGGTTTCGATGGGGGTTAAAGCCGCACGGCGAAGAAAAGGTCAACCGCCCAGCGCGTCGGGAGCCGCCAGGACGCGTCCACCCGCACCAGCCAGGGGACGGGATCCGGTCCTCAGCGCAGCGTGCTGGTGACGCGCTCGATCTCGGCGCGAACGAGGCGCTCCACGATGCCCGCGAGATTCTGGTCCAGCCACTCCTTGAGCATCGGCCGCAGGATCTCCTTCACCAGATCCTCCACCGTCCGCTCCTGCTGCGGCAGCACCAAGTCGCCCAGCGACTTGAAGGCCGCGGCGACCGCCACGTCCACTGCGGGTGACAGCAGGTCCTTGCGCGGCAAGGCGGCGCGCCACTCCCCCGCGACCACGGCCGCCGCCGGCTGCGGCGCATCCGCTACCGGCTCCGAACGCCGCGCGGGGCGCTCCACCCGCGGCGGCTCTACCCGCGTCTCCCGTTCGACCGCTGGAAGCGCGGCCGGCTCGACACGGGCCGCCGGCTGCGGCCTCACCGGCGGCAAATCCGCCACCGGCCTCGGATCGGGCCGCTGCGGCACGGCCTCATAAGCGATCGGGGCGTCAGCCCCGCCACGCTGAAGCGCGCTGCCGCGCTCCCCCGCCGAATCGGAGGGCGCCGCATGGTCGAGGCCACCTCCGTTCAGCTCGGCGTCCCGCGCCGGACTGTCGTGGTCCGCGACCTCATCCCATGAGCGGCGCGGTGTGGCCGCGCGAACCGGGGCGCGCGGCGCGCCCCCCCCGCCAGTGGCACGACCCTCCTGGCGTCCCTCTGGCCGCAGGCCGGTGCGCCCGAGGGACGCGGGCGGCGGCGCCTGGACCGCACGCCCGATCCGCTCCTCGTCATACTCAAAGTCGGCGAAGCGGTCGTCCGGCGGCGGGGCAACAGGCTGGCGCCGCTCGCCACCCGCCGGGCGCCCATAACGCGGGTCGTCGCGTCCGGGCTCCTGCGCATCGAACGATGGAACACCCTGGTCCGGCTCCCGCCCGTAGGCGCGCTGCTGCGGCGTCGCCGCGCTCCGCTCCCCGGCTGGCCCCGCCGGACGCTGGCCATAGCCCGCCACCGGACGGCGGGCAGGCGGCACCGGGCGGAGCGGCTCCAGGGGCAGATCAGCCCGACCGGGCTCATCATCGGCGATGATGCGACGGATCGAGTCGAGAATCTCCTCCATCGACGGCTCTTGCGCCTTCGGGCTAGCAGGCATGTCGCGACCTCGACCACAATCGGCGAGCACGAACCAGACCACGGCGCGCACCCGACACCAGAATCACCAACAACCGGAAGTATGACACCCACGCTCCACGCGGGGCCAGGGGCCAGCCCGCCGCCGTCCCCTTATTTGCCATCGGGCGTGCGCACGCCGACCCAGCTGTCGCGGACCTGATTGTAGTGCACGGCCGGATTGTACACGTTCACCTTCAGCTTCAGCGAGCCCGCATCCATCTTGCCGATGATGGAGATCAGGGAATAGGCCGCCACCACCCGGTCGCGCTGCGCCACCACCAGCGCCGAGCGCGAGTTGGTGAGGTCGCGCTGTGCATTCAACACGTCGGTGGTGGTGCGCTGGCCCACGCGCCATTCCTCACGCACGCCCTCCAGCGCCAGCGTATTGGCGGCGACCGCCGCCTGCGCGGCCTGAATCTGAGCCTTGGACGCCTCCAGGGCACCCCAATATTGCACCGCCTGGGAGCGGATGGCATCGCGATTGATGTCCACCTCGATCCGCGTCTGGCTGAGCAATTCCTTCGCCTGACGGATGTTCGCGTACTCCGCGCCACCCTGGTAGATCGGCACCGTCAGGTTGAGAGCCACCGCCGCCGCGCCCTGTGACTGCACCGACAACGAGGTGTCGTTAGCCTGCGAGAGCTGGCCCTGCAGCGCCAGATTCGGCATCAGGGCGCCCTCGGCGACCTTGACCTGGAACACGGCGGCATCCACCGCGAACTCCGAGGCCTTCACCGCCGGATGGGTCCCCAGACCCGAGGAGATGACCTTTCCCAGGGTAGAGGGAATCATCCACTCGATGGACTTCGGCGTGGTGAGGGTGCCCGGCTCGACGCCGATCACCTGCCGATACACGGCGCGGGCCGACGAGAGGTTGGCCACCGCCTGGCTCACCTGATACTGGGCATCGGCGACGCGCGCCTCCGCCTGGGCCACGTCGGTGCGAGTCACCTCGCCCACGTTGAACCGGTCACGGGTGGCGCGCAATTCCTGCTCGAGGGCGGCAAGGTTCTGCCGCTGCAGATCCAGCAGGGCGATCGCCTGGATCACATTCATATACGCGGTCACGCCGTCCAGCAGCACCGTCTGCTCGGTGTTGCGCAGGGTTTCCCGCGAGCCGCGCACCTGGGATTCGGCGCTGAGCGTCGTGTTGCCGGTGACGAAGCCGTTGAAAATGGTCTGGGTGGCGGTCAGGGCGAAGGTGCGGGTCCACACGTTGCCGCTGGAAATGGCGCCCGACACGTTCTGGCGCTGCGCCTCCGGCCCGGCGGAGACGCTGCCCGACAAGGTCGGACGGTAGCCGGACAGGGCCTTCGACACATTCTCATCGGTGGCGCGAGTGCCGGCGCGCTGGGCGTTGAGCGTGGGATTGTTCACATAGGCGGCTGCGAGCGCCGCATCGAGCGGCTGAGCGCCCGCCACGGTGACAGACAGCGCGATGCCCCCGAACCCCGCCAGGAAAGCGAATACGTTTCGGCGAATGCTCGTCGCAAGCGACATCTACGATCTCCTGGACCCGGCACGGCACGCCACCCGATGCGCCCAGCGCACCCGCCGCACGGTAACGAAGTGGCAACATATCCGCAGGGCGGGAGAGACGAAACCGAACGGTTCGATTCCCCCGTCGCTTTTCGGATTACCGCGGCAAACGGGCCACAGGGGGGTCAGAACCTGAAGCGTGGCGCGGCTTCAAAGCCGGAGAAGGGCGGCACGGCGGCGTTGAAGGCCACCCGCTCGCTCACCGCACCCGCCACCTTGGTGAAGAGGCTGGCACGCCCGGCGCCGCCGCGGCCGACCACCGCCACGAGTCGCCCCCCCTCCTTGAGCTGGGCGAACAGCCGGTCGGGAATCACCTCCACCGCGCCCTCGATCAGGATGAGGTCGTAATCGGCTTCCGCCGGCCAGCCGGCCACCAGCGGGCCCTGCATCACCGCCACGTTGCCCACGCCGAGCCCGGCCAGGGTCTTGGTGGCGGCGGCGGCAAGCTCCGGATCCTCCTCCAGCGCCACCACCTGCTGGGCCAGGCGGGCGAGCACCGCCGCGCCATAACCCGTACCGGCGCCGACATCGAGCACGTGATCCTTCTCGCTCACGTCGGCAAGCTGGATCAGCCGGGCCAGGATCATCGGCTCCATGAGGTAGCGGGCCGGCGCCTGCCCCTCGGCGGGGCGGATCACCAGATCGTCGTCGATATAGGCCAGGGACCTCAGCGCCGCCGGAACGAACGTCTCGCGCGGGATCTCGAGCATGGCGGCGACGAGGCGATGGTCCGTCACGTCGTTGGTGCGGACCTGCCCGTCCACCATGCCGCGGCGAAGCTCGACGAAATCGATCATGTCTTCCCTCCGGACCACTACGCCCGGGCGCCTTGGCGGGCCGGCCCGGCGGGTCAACTCGGCTTCAAGAGCCACATTGCCGCCCCGTTTGCAAGGCGCCAGAGGGCTTGCCGGCAGGTGCCCCTCCCTCCGGCTCGCTCCTGTGGCGACCGGAGGCCGTGGCAGCGCGTCGCACCGGGCGGCTCGGGCCTTGTGCTGACCGATTTCAGCCGCACCATCCTCCACCGCCAGCCACCGACCGGAGCCCCCGATGACGCGCCCCCCCTCTCCCACCAGCATCGCCGTCTCCGAGCCCGGCCCGCTGGCGCCGTCCGAGGAGGCGGTGCGCGATCTCGTCCACTCCTTCTACGAGGCGGTGCAGGCCGATCCCCTCATCGGCCCGGTGTTCGCCGCCCGCATCGCGCCCGACGCGTGGCCGGCGCATCTCGCCAAGATGTGCGACTTCTGGTCGTCGGTTCTGCTGAAGACCAAGCGCTACGACGGCCGCCCCTTGCCGCCGCACCTCACGCTCGGACCGATGAGCGATGCGCATTTCGCCCGCTGGCTCACCCTGTTCCGCCCGGTGGCGCGACGCGTGCTGGAGCCCGAGGCGGCGCTGCGCGCCATCGCCCACGCCGAGCGCATGGCCTACAGCTTCCGGCTCGGCCTCGCCGTGCACCGCGGCGAAGACAGCACCCGCATCGCGCCCCTTCCGGAAGAAGCCTGACGCCTCCTGTTCATAACGGACCGAATGAACGGACGGCACGGCTTGCGCCCTCACGGCGAACACCGTATGAAGCGCACCTCGTGAGGCCACGTGGCGGAGTGGTTACGCAGCGGACTGCAAATCCGTGTACGGGGGTTCGATTCCCTCCGTGGCCTCCATTCAGGCGCAACGCGCAGAGAGCCGCCCGGCGCTTCAGGCACGGCCAGGGCAGGCCTCATCCAAGACATGATCCAGCGGCCGCATCGCGATGCCATCACGCGCGCCGCTGCCGTCCCGGGGCTTGCCGCCGCCGGTTGACGGGCCATCGTCAATTGACTCGCCACGACCATGGCGCTTGAACAGCGCGCACGCGGCCGGCGCCTCGCCCGCCGCTGGAGAACCGCATGAACGCCAAACCGGTCCCCCCGTCGCGGGAGCCCGTGAGCAATGAGGAGACGGTGTCGATCCTGCGCCGGCTCCTGCTCTCGGACGGCAAGCGACACTGGAAGGGCTACGCCCTCGCCTTCTCCTTCATGGCCCTGATGGGCGCGTGCACCGCGACCCTCGCCTATCTGATGAGGGACGCCGTCAACGCCATCTTCATCCAGCCCACGCCCGAGGCGGTCTGGCTGGTTTCGGGGGCGGTCATGGTGCTGTCCATCGTCAAGGGCGCCTCCGCCTACGGGCAGACCATCACCATGGCGCGGGTCGGCAACCGCATCGTCGCCGACAATCAGAAGCGCGCCTTCAACAAGCTGATGCAGCAGGATGTCTCCTACTTCGCCACCCGGCACACGGCGGAGGTATCCTCCCGCTTCAACGCCGGCGCCAACGGCGCGCGCGGCACGCTGGACCTCGTCATCTCGTCCATCGGCCGCGACCTGCTCTCGCTTTTGATGCTGGCGGGCGTGGCCATCGTGCAGGACCCGTTCCTGGCCCTCATCGCCCTGGTGGTGATGCCGGTGGCGGTGTTCGGCACGCGCAAGCTCATCCGCCGCGCCAAGGGGCTGTTCACCACCGGCTTCAAGTCCGGGGTGAAGCTGTCCTCCATCGCGCTGGAGGTGTTCCAGGGCATCCGCACGGTGAAGGCCTACACGCTGGAACCGGTGATGCGGACCCGGACCGAGGCGTATATCGACGACGTGGAGCGCAACGCCAACCGGCTGGTGCGCACCCAGGCGAAATCCAGCCCGCTCATGGAGACGCTGGGCGGCCTGGCCATCGGCGGCGTCATTCTCTACGCCGGCTACAACGTGATCGTGGTGGGCAAGTCGCCGGGCGAGTTCTTCTCGGTGCTCACCGCGCTGCTGCTCGCCTATGAGCCGGCCAAGCGCCTCGCCCGCCTGCATGTGGATCTCGTGACCCACCTGATGGGCGCGCGAATGCTGTTCGACCTGCTCGATTCGAAAGCCCCGGAGGAAGAGGCGCCCGGCGTGCCCGACCTGCCGCGCCCGCGCGGACGGGTGGAGCTCGACGGCGTGGTGTTCGGCTATCGGCCCGGCGAACCGGTGCTGCGTGGCCTGGATCTCATCGCCGAGCCCGGCCAGACCACGGCGCTGGTGGGGCAATCGGGCGGCGGCAAGACCACCGTCATCAACCTCATCGAACGTTTCTACGATCCCCAGGCGGGCGCCGTGCGGTTCGACGGCGTGGACACCCGCGGCGTCACCCGCCGCTCGGTGCGGGGCGCGGTGGCGCTGGTGAGCCAGGATGTCTACCTGTTCTCCGGCACCATCCGCGACAACATCGGCTACGGCCGGCCCGGAGCCACCGAGGAGGACATCGTGGCGGCGGCCCGCGCCGCCCATGCCCACGACTTCATCATGGGCTTCGAGGACGGCTACGGCGCCCGCGTGGGCGAGCACGGGGCCCAGCTCTCGGGCGGCCAGCGCCAGCGCATCGCCATCGCCCGCGCCTTCCTGAAGGACGCGCCGATCCTGCTGCTGGACGAAGCCACTGCCGCCCTGGACAGCGAGTCGGAAGCCGAGGTGCAGAAGGCGCTCAATGAACTGCAGCACCAGCGCACCACCATCGTCATCGCCCACCGCCTGCAGACGGTGGTCCGCGCCGACAAGATCTGCGTGATCGACGGCGGGCGGGTGGTAGAATCGGGCACCCACGAGGAGCTGCTGGCCAAGCGCGGCCGCTACTACGGATTCTATCATCTCCAGTTCGCCCACGAGCAACATGGGCCGGGTGGGGACGAACCACCGGAAACGCTTCTGCGGGCTTGATTTCAAGGGCATCCGCGACGCCTCCGGCGGGGCGGATGTCCACAGGGGGAAGCGACGCCCATCATTTTGGGCTTCACAAGCCCCGAACCGGTTGCTATATCGCCGGCCTCGGTCGCGAAACACTTCGCGGTCGAACTGGTCCCCGATAGCTCAGTTGGTAGAGCGTTCGACTGTTAATCGAATGGTCGCAGGTTCGAGTCCTGCTCGGGGAGCCATCTACCTGTTTCTAGCTGTTGACCAACGGCAGCTTCCCTTGAAAGCACGGTGTTTTGTTTCCAGGCGCGCGCCAGCGCATCTGCTTGTGTGCGTGCGGCCAGGAAATCTGCTGACATTCTGTATGGCATCGCCAACGCCAACAGAATGGATGCCAACACCACGGCACGCACCGAAGCCGCCCGCAAAGCCGCAAAGCCGCAAAACCGCAGGTGCGGCCCTACAAGCTCTCCGATGGCGAGCGCCCGAATCTCCGCGTGACGCCTGCCGTCGGCAAGCTCTGCCGCCTCGCCCATCGGTTCGGGGGAAAAGAGAAGCAGCTTTCCCGGAGCCATATGACAATGTGAGCCTCAGGAACACCCGCGAACGCCGGACGGGCGCCAGAAAGCCGCTGACACATCCGGGGCTGATCCCGCCGCAGTCAAGGCGGCCAGGACAGCCGGACAGGCCTCATCCGGGGACGCGCCACAGAATACCTTCGGCGTAATCGCCGAGTTTCTCGCCATGCCGGCGCCGCGGCCCGGACCTGCTCGACATCAGCCCGGAACACCACCCAGAGTGCATCTTCCCTGAGCGCGTCAACGGCCCCTGCCGCCTCCCGGCGGGAAGGGGAACGGGCCTTGGATTTCGCCCGCGAGGGCGCACCCGTCATGGTAACCGAGCCGGAGCGCCGCGCCCGTTCGATCGCACGCCTCCGGCGGCTGAGGGAGGCGCGCGAGAGGAGGGCATGGGCCTGATCATCCTCAACCCGGGAGGTGATCGGGTGAACACGTCGCGTGCCTCGGGGCGTCTCATGATGTCGGTGTTCAGCGCCGTGGCCGTCTTCAAGCGCGAGCTCCTCCTCAAGCGCCAGAAGGCCGACATCGCCAAATCGGAGAAGGCCCGACGCCTCGGCATCGGCGGGGCGAGCGTCTGTCAGATGCTTCGAGAGGGACCCGTGTCGCGGAAAGAGACCGGGTGGGGGATACCCCGCGAAACTGCGCATAGGTGATCGCTGTCACGCAGCGATACCGCTCGGGGACAGTCGAAACCCATTGATTTCGGCACCAGACGGGAAGCGCGATCTGATGACATCCCTCAGGCCCGTGTAAACCATGCTCTCAGGGAGTTGATTTCACTGCGCCGTGGACATTTTCGACGCGCCGCCCCCGATAATATGGCGGCCTCTTGCAACGTCACCCCAACCGTTCGACCGTGATGGTTGCCGAATCTCGCCAGTCGTACAGTTCTTGAGTCGCACAGCCATGGCCACCCCGTTCACAATTCGCATTTTCGTGCCGGACGGCGATCCAGAAGGACTGCGCATCATTGACCGCATGAACTGGACCGGGCTCGGTATTGCCTTTCCAAGGGAGCAATGGCCGCGCGTGAAACAGCGTGCCGAGTTCTCCCGGCCAGGGGTGTATATTCTCGTCGGCTACGCGGGGGATGATGACTTGCCGATGATGTATATCGGCCAGGGCGACGGCGTGCGGAACCGGATCGACGCCCATTTCGTCGCGAAGGATTTCTGGCATTGGGGCATCGCCTTCGTTTCGCATTCAGCAGGCGGCGGACTCAACCGAGCACATATTACATGGCTTGAATATGCGTTGATTGAGCGGGCCATCAAAGCCCGCCGAAGTCGGCTGGACAATGGGAACGCCCCCCTCTGAGCCGGGATTGTCGGAGGCTGAGAAGGCGGACACCAGCGGTTTTCTAGGTGAGATATTGCAGATCCTGCCTCTGGTTGGACTTCGGGCCTTCGAGCAGCCCCGAGCCGTCGGGCCGCAGGCAATGCCGGCCGCCATGCCGGTTGCACCGGCACCCGTCGCCGCGCGTCTCGTGGCCTCGTCCGATGAACCGGACACGGTGATCGTCCCCGCGCAGCGAGAGGGATTCGAGGCCGTCTTTCTCGGTGAAAATGCCTGGCGTGCCATCCGCATTTCCGGTGGCATGCTGCCGAAGATCAAGTTTGTCGCGGCCTATCAGACACAGCCCATCTCGGCTGTGACCCATATCGCGCCCGTGGCCAGGATTGAGCCCTACGGCGAAGCGGGCAAATACCAGTTGTTCTTTTCCGAACCCGCGCAACCCGTTTCTCCGATACCATTCGGAGCGGCCCCGCAGGGGGCGATGCAGGGCCCGCGCTATGTCTCGCTGAGGAAGCTCAAGGCCGCAGTCACGCTCGCCGAGCTTTTCGTCAAGGCTTGAGCACAGTCCTTATACCATCGGCCCCGGTCTTCGACCGGTGCCAAGTGGATTCGCTCAAGCGCCGCGCGGGCTTGACCAAAGGCCCATGAGTCGCGCTCATGGGCCTTTGGTATTATGTGTTAAATACGCCTCCCGCGCTTGCGGGCCTCTGACGTATCGCCGATGCGTCAAGACGCGCGCGGGACGTTCGGTGGCGCTATTCGGGGCGGGGCGTCGGAGCGGGGAGACCAGCCCTGTGTTCCTCCCTCCCCGCACGCGCGCCCTGGCCGCAGGAGGGCGCGCGTGTCGAGGCCTTCCTATGGGGTGGGCGCTGCGCCCGCCGGGGCGGGATCCGGGGCGTGCAGCTCGAAGCGGAGCATGGCTTCGCCGCCTTCGGTGGAGCGGACGCCAGGCAGTTCCTGGAAGCCGGCTTTCCGAAGGATCGCGTGGATGCGCAGGTTCTCAATGCGACAGCAGGCGTACAGCAGCCGCAGCCCCAGCCGCTCGAACGCCAGGATGCGGAGCGCATCGATGGTGGCCGCGGCATGGCCGTGGCCCCGTGCGTCGGGCGTTACCAGGATGCGGCCGAATTCCGCCGATGCCGTCTCCGGCTGCAAGTCATAGATGGCGGCCATGCCCACCGCCGTGTTTCCCGCATCGCGGATGACATAGGTGAAATCGTCGTCCCGGGCCCGCTGGCGCTGTGTCCAGCCGAGCTGACCCTCGCGGGTGAAGGCGGGACCGGCGAAGAAATAGGGGCGGATCTGCGGATGGTTGCGCCACGCCACCACCAGGTCGGCATGGTCCGCGTGCAGCGGCTCCAGCGCCACGGAGCTGCCCTTGAGGGGCTGGGGCTTCAGGGCCAGGCGCGCGTCGGATGAAAGCACGGCCATCATTGTCCTCCCCCTGCCACGGCGTCGAAACGCAGGCGTCCGGCGATGATCGGATAGGTGCGGCCTGCGTCGTGGCTGCGCAAGCCCTCGGCGCAGGCCTCCAGCGGGCCGCCGGACACCGGGCAACGCAGCAGCTTCGCCACCAGGGCGAGGAGCGGGCCGGGCTCCGCCTGGATGTCGAGCGGGGGCAGATCGCTTCGGGGCGCGTGCTGTCCGCGCTTGCTGGCGCACACCGTGACCGGGCCTCCGGGCAGGACGAGGTCGGCGAACTGCCGGTCGCCGGCCGCAAGCCCTTCCAGCAGGCGCAGCACCAATTGCTGCATTACCCGTGCCTGGGTCTGCGCGGCGTCGGCGAGGCCGGCCGCAGGCTCCATCTCGCGCACCAGCTGGCGCACCTGCGCCCACCCGTTCTCATCGGAGCTGACGCGCACGTCCTGTGCGTCAAGGCTGGCGAAGATGCGGCGATAGCCCTTCGCTGTCAGGCGCATGAAGTCGGTGCGGCTGGCATCCAGGGACAGGCGCTGCGGCGTGCGCAGCAGCAGCATCCCGCCCGGACGCAGCACGCGCAGGCATTCGGCCAGGACCGCGCCGGGCTCCAGGCTCGATTCAAAGCCGTGGGGAAAATAGATGCGGTCGATGCTGGCATCCTGGAACGGCAAGGCTTCGAACCGGGCCGTGATGAGGCCGCCGCCCTTCCAGTCGTTCGACAACGAGAGCATATAGCTGTGCTCGATCCGGCTGGACAGGCGGAGGCAGGTGTCCGGCGGTGGCGCGCGGTGGCGCTGCAGGTTCAGCGTCAGCAGACCGGGCTGGTTCAAGGCAGCGAAGGTGCCGGGCACCGGGCCTTCGCCCGCTGGCTGCTCCGCCTGGGCGGCCAGGATCGCCTCCTCGACGCCGGCGAGAAAGGTCGGGCCCGCCCCGGCGCGGGCGAGGGCCTCGAACAGGCCGGCCATGGCTGTGGCCACGTCGTTCCATGCGTCGTGTGCCCGCGGGTCCATGCCCGGCCAGGACTGGCCGAGCAGGAGGGCCCTGATGCGCCGGGCCTCGGCCGTGTGGGTGGTGATCTCGTCGGCGATCGTCATTGGCTCCACGCCTTTTGAACCTCGGTCGGCACCCTGCGTTCCCTCGCGCCGTGGCGTCACGCGGCAGGCGTGGGACGTTCCGCCGTCCCCTCCACGTGCTGGCCGATGTCGTACCAGAGGACACCCCTGACAAAGACATCACGGCGCACGCCGTCGACACTGACACCGACGCTGGCGCCGCCCGGCCCGGCCCGCAGCCCGACGAGCAGGCTGTGTGCCTCCACCTCGAAGCAGGCCGCCTCGGTCACGTTGCTTCGGGCCCGCAGGCGGGGCGGCAGGTGCGGGTATGCCGTGGCCCGCCAGCCGGTCGAGAAGCGCCCCGTCCGAATCCGCGCGCCATCGGGATCAGGGGAACGGAAGCCGAGCAGCAGGAGCTGCGGCCCCGGCGGAAGGGTAATCTCGATGCGGCGGCGCGGGGCTGGAGACAAGCGGGTCCGCGCGCTGTCGGCCGACCGATCCCGCCGCGTCCGCGCCGCCAGAACGTACGCATCCAAGAGCCGTGCCGCGATCTGCGTCTCGCCGCAATAGGCGAAAGCGGTGGCGCTTCCCTGTGCGGCGATGGCCAGGCGCTGGTCCATGGACAGGGACGCCACCTGCTGCAGCGCGGTGGCCAGCGCGGCGCTGTCGCGATGCGGCACCACGAAGCCGTTATGGCCGGAGATCAGGAGCGCCGCCGCGTCCCGCGAGCCGATCGCAATGACCGGGATGCGGGCATGAAGGGCGCCGAGCACGGCCCGGAAGCTCTCCGCCGTCTCTCCGCACGCCACGATCACATCGGCTGCCGTCCCCGCCAGCGGAACCATAGCGGTGTCCGCCAGAAGCGGCCAGCGGCGCCGCCAGGCCTCCAGCTCGTCCACGGTGAACGGCAAGGCGACCTCGACGCGCGCCGCGCCGCGCCACGCGTGCTGCCGCGTCTCCAGCAGGATCGCCTCGGCCAGCAGAGCCGTGCCGAATTCGCGGTCTTCCGGCGCGCACGCCAGGGCGAACCGCAGCCGCGCGGCGGGCGGCTCCGGTGGCGGGGGCGGATCGAGGGGAAAGGCCTGGGGGGACGGCAGCAGGTGCAACCCGAGCCCTGGAACGAGCCGCGCCGCCTCCGCCCAGCGCTGCGGCGTCTCGGCGATCAGTCCGTCGGGCCCTTCCACGCCCAGGGCGAAGCCGACACAAGCCTGTTCGGCGGCCGACGGCAGCCCCGCGACGGTCGGGAGCCCGCGCGCCGCCGCGGCGGCGATCCAGGGCGAGTCCGGCGTGTCGGCATGGAGGAAATCCGCGCGCGCGAGGGTCTGCGTGATGAGGCTCTCCGACGCGGCCGGCGGCGCCGTGACGACCTCGAAGCCGAAAGCTTCCAGCACGGGGGCAAGCGCCGCCGCGCGCGCCACCTCCTCCGCGAGCACGATGCGGGCCCGGCCCGAGGCCCGGGCCCGCGAGCGCAGCAGCGCATGCAGCGCGCCAGCGGTGTAGGTGGCCATGAACCGGAAGAACTGGCTTTCGGTGGCAAAGCGCGGCCGTGTCCAGGCCGCCGCCTGCTCGACCATGGTTCGCCGCGCACCGTCCGCCAGGCCCAGGGTGCGCTCCAGCGCCTCCCGCCACGCGCCGGGGCGGGAGGGAACCTTGATGCAGACATCATCGGGCACGGATGCGAAAATCCGCGCGTCGGAAGTGACCAGAACGGCGCCTGCGATCACAGAATCGATGAATTTCCGAGGAGACTTTGCCGTATAAAAGGCATGGTCGTCATTCTGGATATTGATGATGAAGTCAAATCCACGCCTATGGATGAATTCGTAGAATTCATGAAAAGTCAGCGCATTGAGGAACTCGATGTTGCCCCCGGCGAAATGGCCCTCGTAGCGCTGTCGGTCCTTGGGCCGGCTGAAGACGTTCAGCACCGTGGTGTCTGGATTATCGTCGAAGAAGGACAGAACCTCCTCGGCGAACGCATCCATCTCCTCGCTTCGCACCTGCTGGCTGAGAATGGCATAGCTGCGCCGCCGCCGCCGGGGCGGGAGCGCGGGGGCCAGCAGGCGTGCTTCGCTGTTGGTGCTCAGCGTCGCCACCCGCGGCGAAAGGGAGCCGATGCGCGCCCGGTGCGGATCTGAATAGACGAAGCTGAAGTCGGCATCGGCGATCTTGGCGCGCACGTTGCGGGTAAATTCACCTTCCGGTTGCCAGCCCGGGTCGTCGACCAGGCGCTCCATGCTGAGCAGGTCGTCGTCCATGCCGTAGAATATCGCGTCGCCGCGCGCCCGCGCCCGCGTCCGGGCGGTCTCGTCGAGCGGCTGGAAGGTGCGGAACTCGACCAGCGCGCGGGGTGGGTCCGTCCAGGCGTAGACCGGGGCGCGCTTGGTGAAGCGCAAGGCGATATGCTCCGGGTAGAGCCGCGCGAAGTCGGCGAAGGCGATCTTGGCGCTTGGGGTTCCGTCGGCCCGCCCCACGACATCCAGGTGGATGTGGTGGCCGGCCAGCAGCAGGCCGTTCACGGTGGTGCCGACGATCTCGCCCAGCGCGCAGCGACTGGCGATGAACGCACGCAGCACGCCATCGCACAGCACTTGCCGGTCGACGGCCTGCAGCGGCTCACGAATGTCCAGCAGGTCCAGGCGCGCCACCGCCTCGGGCGCGAGCTGCGGAGCAAGGGCGCGCCAATCGCGCAGCCCGCGCACCAGATCGGCGATGGAAATCGCCGGACCGGGGGCCGGCTCGTCGATGACCAGCACCAGGATCTCGTCCAGCCGCTGAAATCCGCCCACCTGCCGCGCCCGCATCCAGAAGTCGCGGGTGGTGACGCCATCCAGGACGACCCGCGGATCGAAGCCCCCGATCTTCGCGACGAGACCCCGCGGGTGGAGGCTGGCCGGCAGCAGCAGAGGCCGCGTCGATTCGTAGGTGAGCTGGTGCGGCTCATCGATGCCGATGCCGGCAAGACCGGCCACCGGAGCGCCGGGCGAGATGTCCTCCGGTGCCGGGACGCGCGCGCCGGTTGCAAACACCACGACCGTGTCCGGGCTCGCCGCGGCGGCGGCGCTATAGAGACAGGCGAGCGCCCCGGGGCGCAGCAACACAGTGTCAAGCTGGTAGCCGATGAAGCGTCCGGTGGCATGCCGCAGGCCGTCGTCCAGCCGCAGGCCCAGCAGGCCGCAATGGCGCGGATAGCGCACCACCGTCACCCGAGGGTCGCGGGCATGCCATTGCTGGAGCAGCGAGAAGGTGTCGTCGCCGCTGCCGTCGTCGATCAGCACGAGCTCGAACGCCACTCCGCGCTGTGCGAGGACGCTCTCCACGGCCCGTTCCAGGTGCGGGGAACGGCGCGGCCGCAGCAACGGCATCAGCACCGAGACATCCGGCCGCTCCCGGCTCCGGCGCGGAAGGAGGGTTTCTCCCGTCTGGAAGGCCGCCGCGGTGAGCATGACCGCCCTCAGGTCGCGTCGACGACGAACTGGCGCAGCACGCCGGCGACGCGCCGGGCATCGTCCTCCGCGACTCCCAGGTGCAGGGGCAGGGACAGCACCTCATCGCCCGCGCGGGCCGCCTCGGGACAGGTGCCCTGCGCCTCGATATAGACTTGGTACTGTGTGTTGTCGCGATAGTGCACACCGGGAAAAATGCGGTGGCCGTTCAGGAACGGGATCGCCGCGTCGCGCCGCGCGATCCGCACCTGATACAGGTGGCGCGACGACACCGTGTCGCGCGGCTGCGGAATCAGGCTGATGCCGGCGATGCCGGCCAGCTCCTCGTCATAGACGGCGCTGATCCGCCGGCGATGGGCATTGTCCGCCTCCAGCCGGCGCAATTGCACCAGGCCGAGCGCGGCCATGATGGAATTGCCGTGGTACTTGTAGCCGATCTCGTTCACCTCGTAGCGCCACTTGTAGTTGCCGCCGTCGAGGGTGCGCTGGAAAGTGTCTTTGTCGATGCCGAGCCACGACAGCCGCCGGGCGCGCACGTCGTCGGCCGCATCGGCGAAGCAGACCATGCCGCCGTCTGCAGTCCCGAGGTTCTTGACCGCGTGGAATGAAAACACCGTAGCGTCGGCGTCGAGGCCCGGCGCGCGCCCGGCCAGCGTGGTGCCCGCCTGATGGGCGGAATCGAGGATGAGGGAGAGGCCGCGCCGGCGGCACAGCTCCACGATGACCGGCCATTGCCCGGTGTTGCCGCCAATGCCGACAAACATCACCGCCCGGGTGCGCGGCCCGATCAAGCGCTCCACGGCGATCGGATCGAGGCACAGGTGCGTGTCGATGTCGGCGAACACCGGCTTCAGGTTTTCGTAGACGATGGCGTGGTTCGTCGAGACGAAGGTGAATGGGGTGGTGATGATCTCGTCACCGTCCTGCCAGCCGCCGCGATCCTTTAGGATCTTGACCGCCAGATGCAATCCCGAGGTGGACGAAGTGGGCATGGGGCAGGCCCGTGTACTCGGTCCAGGCCGTCTCGAATTCCACCGTCTTGAAGCCAAGGCCGGTCCAGCCCTTTTCAAGGCAGGTCCGGATTTCCGCGAGAGATGCTTCGACATCGAAATGTGGAACGAACAGGTGAATGTCGTGCATGTCCTGGCGACTCTTGGAGTCCCCTCGGAGGGCAAGTACCACCGCAGCCGACAGGGCCCCGTTGCTTGGAGGGCAAACGCGATTATGTGCCCGCCTGCCGGCCCTTTCGGGGCATGAACCGACCTACGTTCAACGCGCAATAGCTACCCGGCGACCTCCACCTGCGCAATCAAAAATCGCAACGCCAAACAGTTTCAATGTCGTGCCCAAGGCGAAGCCCGCACCGCCCGTCACCTGTTTGGAGCCCATCTGGAAATTCAGGGATGGGCATTTCTTCGGGCGAGATTTGCGCCCATGGCGACGAGGATGATGGCCATTGAGACGTCGATGCGGCGCTCTTAGTCGCGCACGAGGCGGCGCCATCGGGTCATCCAGCCGAAGGTGCGCTCGACGACCCGGCGGCGCGGCAGGACTTCGAAGCCCTGCGCGCCATCCCGGCGGCGGATGATCTCGACGACAAAGTCGAGAGAGGCGGCCTTGTCCATGAGCTTGAGCCGCTCGGAGGCGGCGTCGGCGAAAAGGTGTTTCACCGATGACATCCGGCTGATCCACGCGCAGAGCCGCGGGACCTATGGTGCACGCCGGATCCATGCGGTCCTGAGGGAGGCACGGTCGGCGCGCGGGCCGGTCCCGGATCGAGCGGCTCATGCGCCGCGCCGGCATCCGGGGCCTGGCCGTCTTTGCCAGGCCGCCATGCCAAGGAGCGTGCGGACCACCGACAGCCGCCATTCCGATCCAATCGCTCCCAACCGGCTCGCCCGCAAGCTGGTCGGCTGGTCCATGCGCGAGACATTGCACACACAGCGCGCTGGAGGCCCTCGCGATGGCCCTCGCGCGCCAGAGGCCGGCACCCGGCCTGACACTTGGACCGCGGCATCCAATATGCCGCCGAGGCCTGCCGCGGGGCCCTTGCCACCGCGGGCATCACCCCATCATGGCTCGACGACGTCCTGTCCGAGCCGGGCATCGGCGCGAGCGATCTCGGTCATGATCTGAACATGATCCGGGCGACGATCCACCAGTTCGGCAAGGTGTACCTCGGCGGGGAGGCCGCGCCATGAACGTCACCCCCATGAAGCGCAGGGCCCGTGCCGAACGGAAGCTGCCGCTCGCCCACAGCCCGATCCACTACCCCCTGGCGATCCAGTGCACGGACAAAACCCTCCTCGGCATGCTCGACCACTATGACGACCACGTGGTGGTGCGCGCCCTTACCGCGGAGAAGGAATGACGGAAGGTGAACGGCCGGCAAGAGCTGGTCCGCAAGACCCGCAAATACATCGCGGAGACCCCCATTGAAGGCTGCCGCCTGCTGCTGCGCGTCAACGGGCTCCACCATGCCACCGTCACCCGGACGCCGGGTGGGCTCATGGTCGACGTACCTCCGGTTCCGGCGGAAGACGTGGAATGAAGCACGTTGCGCAAAAAGGCAAACTGGCACTCGCTCAAGCCTCGCGGGAGCGTGCAGGCGGGAAGGAGAGAGCGGCGAGCGAATCGATGACAGGCAGCATGGAAGACATGCGGGTGGTGAGCCTCAAGGACAGCGCACATCTCACCGGCATCAGCCTTGCTACCCTCCGGCACCGGATCGAGGCCGGAGATGGGCCTCCCGGAGTGCGGATGTCCCCTCGGCGCGTTGGCATACGAGCAGGGGAACTCAGGAAGTGGCTTGAGGCGCGATAACGCCTCTTGCTTCCTATGTGCTTCCTGGTGTCGATTTCAGGGTGTCGATTTTCAGGAAGCGGAAGAATGCCTAAGTTTTTGTTTTTATTGGTGAGCCCGTCGGGATTCGAACCCGAGACCCCATGATTAAAAGTCACGTGCTCTACCGGCTGAGCTACGGGCTCACTCCCGACAGTGGTTAGGCCGGCGGCGGCCCACGGTCAAGGCCGGTGCGACGCGTGGAGCGGTTCCGAGGGCGATGCCTGTGAAAATCGTCGCGCCCGTTGACCCTCGCCGCCAGCCCTGCGCACCATGGCGGCCGGATGACCTCGACCCCCGGATCGCTATGCCCCTCAACAACAGCATCGCCGCGCGCGTCGAAGACATCGCGCAATGGCGCCACCATCTCCATCTCCATCCCGAGCTCCAATACGACCTGCCGCTGACCAGCGGCTTCGTGGCCGACAAGCTGCGGGCCTTCGGCTGCGACGAGGTGGTGACCGGACTCGGCGGCAGCGGCGTCGTCGCCGTGGTGCACGGCCGCGCCGCCGGCGCGCGCATGATCGGCCTGCGCGCGGACATGGATGCCCTGCCGGTGCGCGAGGAGACCGGCGCCCCCTATGCCTCCCTCACCCCGGGGCGCATGCATGCATGCGGCCACGACGGCCACACCGCCATGCTGCTGGGCGCCGCCCGCCACCTGGCCGAGACGCGCGCCTTCGCCGGCACCGCCGTGCTGATCTTCCAGCCGGCGGAGGAAGGCGGCGCCGGGGCCAAGGCCATGATCGACGACGGACTGTTCCGCCGCTTTCCGGTGGACGAGGTCTATAGCCTGCACAACCTGCCCGGGCTGCCCATCGGCCGCTTCGCCATGCGGGACGGCGCCATCATGGCCTCCGCGGACCGCATCGAGATCGAGGTTTCCGGGTGCGGTGCCCACGCCGCCCGCCCCGACCAGGGGGTGGACGTGGTGCTGACCGGCGCCGCCATCGTCGCCGCCCTGCAGCAGGTGGCGGCGCGCAATGTGGACCCGCTGAAGTCGGCCGTCGTCTCCATCAGCGTCTTCCATGCCGGCGAGGTGGACAACGTCCTGCCGCCGACCGCCCAGCTGATCGGAACCGCCCGCACCCTGGACCCCGACGTGCGGGCCCTGGTGAAGACGCGGGTCCGCGCCATCGCCGAGGGGATTGCGGCCGCCCACGGCGCCATCGCCCGGGTCGCGTTCTTCGATGGCTACCCGGTGACCTGCAATCATCCGGCCCAGGCCGCCTTCGCGGCAGAGGTGGCGCGGGAAGTGGCGGGCGCGGCGGCGGTGGACGCGGCGACCGCCCCGCTCATGGCCGCCGAGGACTTCGCCTTCATGCTGGAGGAAAAGCCCGGCGCCTATCTGTTCCTGGGCAACGGCCCCTCGGCCGGCCTCCACCATCCCGCCTACGACTTTGCCGATTCCGCCATCGCCTATGGCGCGTCGTTCTGGGTGCGGCTGGTGGAACGGGCGCTGCCGCTGGCCACCACCGCCAGCTGAGACGCGGCGCGCCACTCTTGCCCGTGGGGAGACTGTAATCGGCCTTCCCTAGGTCAAGAGAAACAGTCCCTTGTCTTCCGATGGGTCAATAGAATGGCGCGAACGGCGCCCACTCGACAATTTTTCGGGGACGTAGCAGTTTCCCCGCATGAAGAAAACCGACTTCTGGAACCCATTGGCCTTGCTCGCCGGCGGAACCGTCTTCGGAGCTGCGGCAGCCTGGAGCGCGATACCTGCGCTTTCCAGGCTCTCCGGTGACTGGCTCGGCTTTTATGGATCGGTCACCGGCGGTCTGGTCGGCGGCCTGCTGGGCGTTGGCGCCGGCGTGCTGGCCTGGACCGCCGCGCGCCAGCAGATCGAGGCGCAGACCCGGATGCTCGATCTCGCCACCGCAGAGCATCGCAGCCGGCTGCGCAAGATCCTGAACAACGTGCGCTCCACCCTGGCCGCGACCGAAGCCGATTTCACCGCCATCGGCAAGGCGGAGCCGGGGGACCGGAACTGGGCCACCCTGCGCCGCAGCTTCAACGAGGAGCATCAGGAGTTCAAGCGGCTGGCGACCGATCCCGACATCTGGCGCATCAGCGACGACCTGCACTTCCGCATCACCCTCATCAACCGCGGCATTCACCTGTTCAACAGCGCGTTCGCGGAATCCCCGGTGCCGGACCCGGGCACCCAGGAGCGCGAGACGTTCAACAAGCATGCCTCCTACATCACCAAGAGATGCCGGGAGTGCATCCGCATGATCGATTCCGAAGACACGCTGTAACCCTCCTCGCCGGCGCCGGCCGGGGGCCGGCCAGCAACGACGGGCGTGGCGCAGATTATGCGATATCTTCGCATTTCATTCGAAGCCGCCCGGCCAAACGCCAGCTTCGTTTGAAGAATGGCGAGAGATTCGCAGCATTAGCGCCTAGGCTCCTCGAACACTTCCACAGGTTCATGGGTCCATGACGGTCACCCCGCCCCTGCCCCGCGCCGCCGACGATGCCCGTGTCCTTCGCGCCGGCGCCGTGCTCACCATCGACCTGGCCGCCATCGTCCGGAACTGGACCACGCTGGCCGCCCAGGTCCGCCCGGCGCGCTGCGCCGCGGTGGTGAAGGCGGATGCCTATGGCCTTGGCGCCGCGCACGTGGCGCCGGCGCTGGCGGCCGCCGGATGCGACTCCTTCTTCGTCGCCCACCTGGAGGAAGGCATCGCCCTGCGGCGGATCCTCGGCCATTCGACACGCATCGCGGTGCTGCACGGGCCGATGCCGGGAACAGAAGACGACTTCCCCGCCCACGACCTCATTCCGGTGCTCAACTCGATGCCGCAAGTCGCGGCGTTTGCCGGACTTGCCCGCCGGAGCGGCCATCGTCTGCCGGCGATCCTGCAGAGCGACACCGGGATGGCGCGCTTCGGCCTCACTCTGGAGGAACTCGACGCGCTGCTCCCGGCCGGCACGCTGGACAGCCTCGATGTGGTGCTCCACATGAGCCACCTTGCCTGTGCCGACACGCCCGCGCACCCCGCCAATGCGGCGCAGCAGGCCGCGTTCATGGCCGCCCGCGCGCGCCTGCCCGGTATTCCGGCCAGTCTTTCCGCGTCGTCCGGAATCTTCCTGGGTCCCGCGTTCCATTTCGATCTGGTCCGCCCCGGCGCCGCGCTCTACGGCATCGCTCCCCAGGCGGGCCAGCCCAATCCGCTGCGCCCGGTGGTGCGCCTGGAAGGGCGTGTGGTGCAGGTGCGGCAGGTGCCGGCCGGAACCGCCGTCGGCTATGGGCATACCGCCACCACGTCCGCCGCCGCCCAACTCGCCACCGTGGGGGTCGGCTATGCGGACGGCTTCCTGCGCAGCCTGTCCAACGTCGGCAGCGCCTGGCACCGGGGCGTGCGGCTGCCGCTGGTCGGACGAGTTTCCATGGACAGCATCGTGCTGGACGCGAGCGCCCTGCCCGCAGGCACCCTAGGCCCTGGGGACCCAGTGGATCTGCTCGGCCCGGATCAGGACCTCGATGCCTTGGCGCGGGCGGCGGGCACCATCGGCTATGAGTTGCTCACCAGCCTCGGCTCCCGGTACGCCCGCCGCTACATCGGCGGGTGAGTCCCGCCGCCCCGCCGGCCGATCCCACGAGACAGGCGCCACCAAACCCGGGCTCGTCGGCACGCAGGCACCACCCGATCTCGTCAAACTCCAATGATGACACGTTAAATCTCAACATCATACCTGCCACGCCGGAAATTCAGCGCATTTCCCACAAAAGAGATAGGCATGAGCCGCGCATTGGACCTATGGTTAATGTCCATAGAATAAAACGTCGTGGAGGAGCCATGTCCAGCCTGTCGCCGCACGAGGTGATTCGAACCGCTGCGATCACCACGGTTCTATGCGCCCTCTGCATCGGGTGGATCCTCCAGTAGACCGGCGTCGCGGCGGCCGGGCCCCGGCGCCGCCGTGAAGGGCCATCCCTCGCCTCACCCGGACCGGCCAGGCCCGGCAGGAGCGCAGCGCTCCCTCGCTCATCAGGCCCCTTGACAGCCTCCGCGGCAGGTTCGGCCCATGACGGCGAGCCCCTTGCCCGATCTGCCGGCGCCCCACCCCCTCTTCGATCCCGTTCCTCCCCCTCCCGGCCTGCCGGCTGGGCCATGCTGGCCGCCGATTTGCATCGCGGGGGCGCGCGCGGAGAGGCGCCAGAATGGGCAAAGTGCCCGTCATCGGCTGTAAAGCCAAAGGCGAAGGATCTGAAGATGGCAGACTACAAGGTTACGGTGGAGCAGTTGCCGAGCGGAAAATGGGCGTGCTTCCTCAACGTCGAAGGTCATGACGAACCCATCAACCTGGGGCGCGAATTCAAGAACGATGAGCAGGCGGAAAATTGGCTCAACGTCTCGGAATCCGTGACAGCCATTGAGATGATGCTGCGCAAGGTCAAGAAGTGACCTTTGGCCCGGGTGGGACCCGGCCCACCCGGGCCCGGCTCCGCCGGTCGCAGGCCGGTGGATTGCGGCGGGCCGGTGCCGCTTTCGCCTGAAGTCGGAGAAGACCACGGCCGCAGGTGGCGCTGTGTTGCGTGTCCGACACCGGACCTGAAGGACAGCCCTGCTGACTGAAACCACCGACACGATGCCGCCGAACCCCTGCGGCGTCGGTCAAAGCCCGCCGGGCGCCAGCATCCGCTCAGTCCGTAATCTCTGCCTGGATGGACAGGATATCGTAGGCCGGGGCCTCCGGCGGGTTCGCATATCCGCTCACCCAGTCGCTCTGGCAGCCATCGGCCTGCGCCACGCGCCGCACCCTGCGGCCGATGTCGCCGCCATGAACGTGGATCACCACCGCCACCGCATCGTCGCGCCCGTTGACGACGGACACCGGCTCCCGCCCCGATCCGGTCTCCACCGCGCCAGCCGGCAAACGCCGGGCGGGTGCGCCCACGCCCCGGACCTCGCGGACCACCTCGCCCCGCAAGACGCCGCTGATCTCCCAGATCCCGTCCTGCAGGCTCGGCCAGCCCTGGCCCGGCGCGAGCACCGAGGCCGCCACGCAGAAGCGCTCCATGGCGTCGGCATAGAGCTCGAACAAGCGCGGGCCATCCCCCGGGGTGGCGAAGGCCGACGGCAGCCAGTCGTCCACGGCCACGAGGCGGCGCATGAGGTCGCTGCCGATGAACAGGATCTCCCGAGGACTGTCGGCCAGTTCCACCATGGACTGGATGTCCCAGATGAAACGCCTCAACGTCTCAGGCACACGCGCGCTCATCGCCGGCTCCCCCGGTCAAATCTGGTCATGACGGTGCGTCCCGGTGGCGGTGGCGGCCGGGCGGGGAGCGAGGTGAAGGGTGAGGAACGCGCCGGCGGCGCCAATCCCGTCGTCGTCCATGGCATGGCCGAGCCCCGGCCGCCGGACGCTCTTCGCCGGCACGCCAGCCGCCTTCAGCCGCTCCTTGGCGGCGGTCATGGCGGCGAACGGCACCACCGGATCGTCCTCGCCATGGATCAGCAGCACCGGAACCGCCGGCGCCACCCTTTCCGGCTCTGCTTCCGGGAGCGCCCCGGCGAAGCCGACCACCGCCGCCACCGGGCGGGACCGGCGCAACGCAGCGCACAGGGCCAGCGTCGCCCCCTGCGAGAAGCCCACCAGGGCGAGATGGCTGTCGGGCAGGCGCCGGGCCGCCAGCGCGGCGTCAAGAAAGGTGTTCAAGGCCGAGGCTGCCGCCATGATGGACGCCGGCCCCCGGGCCGGGTCCGCGTCGAACCAGGAGCGGCCCCCGCCCGGCGCCGGCCAGGGCGCCTCCGCGGCCAGGAAATCGGCCTTCGGCAGCGCGGGAGCCCAGTTGAGCGCCTGATCGATGATGGAGCGGCCATCGGCGCCCTCTCCATGCAGCAAAACCACCAGATACACCGGCTTGCCGCACGAAAGCGCCGCGATGCCCGGGCCCTCGGTGATCGCGCTCATGCCACCCCCCGCCGCGCGGCGAGAGGTTCCGTCGGCGCGCCTGTCCGGACCGGCCTGTTCATGGTCATCCTCGCTGCGATCCTATCCAGCATCAGTCCCGCCCGCCTCAGCCCGGGCAGGGCACCACCTTGTAGACGGCATCGGCGAACGGCTTGATGCCGGTATTGATGCGCAGCGGCGAGGTCCATGTCTGGTAGGTGACAATGCCGCGGGTGATGGCGATCACCTTGTAATTGTCAGGGCCCTTGGTCTTGTAGCACTTGCCGACCTGAATATCCTCTTCTTTCAAGGGCATGACTGACTTCCCTCCGTGCTGCGACCGGCCCCGGAAGAACCGGCGGCCCATCATGGGAAGGCCCATGCAATGCCCGTGCCTCACCCCGGCACGGCGACGCGGGACCGGCAGGGGCGCGACCGGCGCCCCTGCCGGTCCCGCCGGTTCGGTCAGCTCGCCGGGCTCTCGACCCCCAGCACCTTCTCGAGCACGCCAGCCGGGTCCGGGTCGCGCATCAAGGCGGTGCCGATGAGCAGGGCCTTGACGCCGAGCGCGCCGAGGCGGGCGCGGTCCTCGGCGGTGGCGAGGCCGCCCTCCGCCACCACCAGGGCCTTGCCGGCGGGCACCAGCGGCGCCAGCGCCTCGCAGGTGCCGGGCTTCAGCTCGAAGGTGTGGATGTCGCGATTGGTGAGGCAGATGAAGTCGGCGCCGGCCGCCAGCGCCAGTTCAAGCTCCTGCGGCGTGTGGACCTGCACCAGGGCGTCGAGGGCGATGGCCGCCGCCCGCTCGCGGAAGGCCCCGAGCTTGTCGCCCAGGAGCGCCGCCGACAGGAGAACCGCATCGGCGCCGGCGAGGCGCGCCTCAAGAATCTGGTAGACATCGAAGATGATGTCCTGCGCCAGCAGCGGCAGGCCGACCGCGCCGCGCACGGTGGCGAGATCGGAAGCCGAACCGCGGAACACCTGCCGCTCCACCGCCACCGAGAGCGCGCCCGCGCCCACCGCCTCGAAATCCTCAGCCAGCGCCTTGTAGGGCACCATGAGGCGGAAACCGGGATCGAACGGCGATCCACCCTTCAGTTCCGCGATGACCACCGGCACGCCGGTGTCGCGGAACTTGGCGGCCAGCGCCCCCTGGAAGCCGACGGTGAGCGGCAGCTCGCCGATCTTGCCCTGCATCTGGCCCAGGGAGCGGCGGGCCTTGGCCTTGGTGAGCTGATCCTTGCGCTGAAGGATGAAGGGCTTGAGACGGCTCGTTTCCGGCAATGGCATGGATGAAATTCCAAAACAGGTCGGGGTGGCGAACCCCCTTGAAAATGCGACGCCGGCCGAAAGCGTCACAGATTTCCCCTCACTTGGCCAGCCGCCCGCGCCGCCCCGGGGCTTTTCAGCGCCGGCGGGACAGGCCATCATGCTCGGGTTTTCTTGTTGCATTGGTGAGATTTTTGAATGTTTACGCGCGTCTGCAAAGCCGAAACCGTGCCCGAGGGTGGCATGCGGCTGGTCATCGCCGACAGCCATCTCATCGTCCTCGCCTGGCCTGAGGATGGTGAATTGAAGGCCTTCCAGGGCGTGTGCCCGCACACCAACACGCCGTTGTCCGATGCCGAATTCGACGGCCGCGTGCTCACCTGCCCCATCCATTACTGGACCTGGGACCTGACCTCCGGGGCGCCGCTGGAACCGCAGGAAAGCGCGCTCGCCGAATATCCGGTGAAGGTGGAAGACGGCATCGTCTATATCGACACCGAAGGCGTCTCCCCGCTGTTCGCCGCCCCTTGAGGCAGCGGGCCTTCTCCCCATTGGGCCATCGGCCGTGGCGGCAACGCGGATGCACCGCCACCAGGGGCCCGGAACCTGGCCCGACCGCCGGGGAGATGCCGCAATACCGGCGCGCTCCGCCCGTCATCGGCGGACGGCCGATTCGGCCACGGCCGCAGCGCGCGGCGAAACGTGCGCCGGCGTTGGCGCCACGGGCCGGGGGGTCCTATCGCGCGTCCTCGTCTCCCTTTCCGTCCACCGCCACGGCATTGCGCGCCTCCAGGCGAGCGATGTCGAGGAGGTAGGAGAGAGTCACGAGGCCGCTGCCGCGCGCCAGACGCGCCAACTCCTCCGTCAGGGCAGCGACGTAGGCCGCCACCGCGGCGGGCTCGCTCACCAGCGGCGGCTCGGATGACTTGCGCCCGTAAGCGGTGCCCCGAGGTGTCCTGTCGCCTGCTGTCTTGTCCATGGAGCGATCCTGCTAAGACCATCCAAACGGTCGAAGCCCATGGTCTTACAGGTTGATGTTCATATTAAAACATACTCAAGGTTGCATTCCGTACGGAACGTCATCCGGTGGCCCGCGGGGCCTTGGCATTTGACAGGCGCCGCCGGCGTGCCCATCTTGCAGCCCGCCTTTTTGGGAACCTCGAGGATGAAAGATGCCATTTCCATTGTGAAATGAGCATCCCATTCCGCGAGGCCCGGCCCCGGGGGAGCCGTCGGCGCAACGAGACCGGATCCGTCACCGGCCAGCGGCACGTGCCGCGCCCGGCGCGGTTCCATCTCCGGCCAGCGACCTCCAGATGGCGGCGCAAAGGGGGGTCCGCGCAATGGGGCCACGGACCAGAGAGAGACTTTATCGTCATGCAGGTCGTCATCGTCGAATCGCCGGCTAAAGCGAAGACGATCAACAAATACCTGGGTCCGGGCTATGAGGTGATCGCCTCCTACGGCCACGTCCGCGACCTGCCCTCCAAGGACGGCTCGGTGGACCCCGAGGCCGACTTCCGCATGCTCTGGGAGGTGGACCCCAAGGCGCAGAAGCGACTCAACGAGATCGCCAGCGCGGTCAAGGGAGCAGATGCGCTGATCCTCGCCACCGACCCGGATCGCGAGGGCGAGGCGATTTCCTGGCACGTGCTGGAGGTGCTGCGGCAGAAGAAGGCGCTCAAGCACCAGAAGGTCGAGCGCGTGGTCTTCAACGCCATCACCAAGCAGGCGGTGCTGGAGGCGATGAAGGCGCCGCGCGCCATCGACGTGGCGCTGGTGGATGCCTATCTCGCCCGCCGCGCCCTCGACTATCTGGTGGGCTTCACTTTGTCGCCGGTGCTGTGGCGCAAGCTGCCCGGCGCCCGCTCCGCCGGCCGCGTGCAATCGGTGGCGCTGCGCCTCGTCTGCGAGCGCGAGCGCGAGATCGAAACCTTCGTCGCGCGGGAATACTGGTCCATCCTCGCCCGCCTCGCCACGCCCCGCGGCGATGAGTTCGACGCCCGCCTGTCCGGCGCCGACGGCAAGAAGATCACCCGCCTCTCGGTGGGCACGGCGGAGGAGGCGAAGGCCTTCCGCGCGGCGCTGGAGAGCGGCCGCTTCCGCGTGCGCGCGGTGGAGGCCAAGCCGCTGAAGCGCCACCCCCAGCCGCCCTTCACCACCTCGACCCTGCAGCAGGAGGCCAGCCGCAAGCTCGGCCTCGCCCCGGCGCGCACCATGCAGATCGCCCAGCGGCTCTACGAGGGCGTGGACGTGGGCGGCGAGACCGTCGGCCTCATCACCTACATGCGAACCGACGGCGTGGACATGGCGCCGGAGGCGGTGGCCGCCACCCGTGGCGCCATCGGCAAGCAGTTCGGCGCCCGCTACCTGCCGGGCGTGCCGCGCAAGTACACGGTGAAGGCCAAGAACGCCCAGGAGGCGCACGAGGCCATTCGCCCCACCGATCCCGGCCGCCACCCGCGCGAGGTGGCACGCCACCTCGATGCGGAGCAGGCGCGTCTTTATGATCTGATCTGGACCCGCACCGTGGCCAGCCAGATGGAATCGGCCGAGCTGGAGCGCACCACCGCCGACATCGAGGCCAAGGTCGCCGCCCCGGCGGGCGAGCGCACCCTCGACCTCACCGCCACCGGCACGGTGGTGAAGTTCGACGGCTTCCTTGCCCTTTATCGGGAAGGCAAGGATGACGAGGACGACGACGAGGAGGGCCGCCGCCTGCCGGCCATGAGCGCCGGCGAGGGTCTCGACAAGCGCGAGATCACCACCACCCAGCACTTCACCGAGCCACCGCCACGCTATTCGGAAGCCTCCCTGGTGAAGCGCATGGAGGAGCTCGGCATCGGCCGGCCCTCCACCTACGCGGCCGTGCTGGCGGTGCTGCGCGACCGCGAATACGTGAAGCTGGAAAAGAAAAAGCTGGTGCCCGAGGATAAGGGCCGGCTGGTGACCGCCTTCCTGGAAAGCTTCTTCAAGCGCTATGTGGAATACGACTTCACCGCCGACCTGGAAGAGAAGCTGGACGAGGTCTCGGCGGCGCAGCTCGACTGGAAGCAGGTGCTGCGCGACTTCTGGCGCGACTTCTTCGCCGCCATCGAGGCCACCAAGGATCTGCGCGTGTCGCAGGTGCTGGACGCCCTCGACGAGATGCTCACGGCGCACATCTTCCCGCCCAAGGCCGATGGCACCGATCCGCGCCTGTGCCCCACCTGCGGCGCCGGCCGGCTGTCGCTGAAAATGGGCAAGTTCGGCGCCTTCATCGGCTGCTCGAACTATCCCGAGTGCCGCCACACCCAGCCGCTCAACGGCGACGGCACACCGGAAGGCGACGGCAAGCGCATCATCGGCGTCGATCCGGACAGCGGCGAGGAAGTCACCGTCCGCTCCGGGCGGTTCGGCACCTATCTGCAGCTCGGCGAGGGCAAGGACGGGGAGAAGCCCAAGCGCTCCTCGTTGCCCAAGGGCCTGGCGGCGGCGGACGTGGACCTCGACACCGCCCTGAAGCTGCTCGCCCTGCCCCGCGAGATCGGCAAGCACCCGGACGACGGGGAACCGATCCTCGCCGGCATCGGCCGCTACGGGCCCTATGTCCAGCATGGTCGCACCTATGCCAACCTCGACGGCGACGACGATGTGCTCAACATCGGCCTCAACCGCGCCGTGGTGCTGATCGCCGAGAAACAGACCAAGGGCCGGGGCCCGCGCAACGCGGCGCCGGCCGGTCGCACCCTGGGCGACCACCCGACCCTCGGCGGGGCCATCACCGTGCGCGCCGGCCGCTTCGGGCCCTACGTCAACCTGGGCAAGATCAACGCCACCTTGCCCAAGTCCATGGACCCGGAAGCCTTGACCCTGGCCGACGCCGTGACCCTGATCGACGCCAAGGCCGCCACCACGCCGGCCAAGGCGCCGCGCAAGGCCAGCGCCAAGACGGGCGCCGCGACGACGGGCGCAGCGACGACGGGAGCCACGGCGAAGAGCGCCACAAGGAAGGCCGCGTCCAAGGCCGGAACGAAGACCTCGGAGGCAGGCGGCGACGCCGGCGAAACGGACGTCGCCCCCAAGGCGCCCGCCAGGAAGGCGAAGGCCAAGACCACGACAACCAAGACCACGACAACCAAGACCACGACAACCAAGACCTCGACGACCAAGACAGCGTCCAAGGCCGCCGCCGGCAAGACGGCCGAAGCCGCGGCTTCGGCGGAAGCCGACACCGACGCGCCCGCGCCGAAGAAAGCGCCGGCCCGCAAATCGGCCAAGTCCGCCACCGCGTCGGACTAAGCGGAGGATTCCGGCCGGGTCCCGACCGGGCCGGTTCAGCGCGGGGCGGGCCCACCGGAGCATCGTCCGGAACCGTCCTGTGGGCGCACCGCACGACCGACCTCCGCCCGCCGGTGGTCGCGGCGGACGGGGACTGGAAATGGCGGGCTGGGACCCGGCGGCCTGGAGCCGGGCTCCTGGCATGGCGTCGAGGCCCGCTGGAGAAGACGAGGCCCGGCGGCGGCGCGCGGCTCCAGCCTTAGAGCGCCTCACAAAACGATTTGTTACCCTTATCTGGGCGAGCCTCGGGCATGGCCAAGACACTGTTGCCTGATGCCCTTTGGGCCGAGATCGCCCCTCTGTTTCCAATCGCTGCGCCGCGCCCGAAGGGCGGGCGGCCTCGCGTGGGGGACCGTGAGGCGCTGATCGGCGTCCTGTTCGTGCTCTACACCGCAATCCCTTGGGAGCGGCTGCCGTTCGAGGTGGCCGGATGCTCGGGCATGACCTGCTGCGCCGCCTGCGGGCCTGGCAGGACGCCGGCTTATGAGACAAGATCCATCGCCACATGCCGGAGCGCCTGACCCTCGCCGGGGAAGTCGGGTGGTCGCGCGCCAACCTGAACGCGTAGTCGGTTGCCGCAAAAAAGGGGGGCGACGCGATCGGGCCGAACCCGACCGACCGTGGCACGCCGGGCACCAAGCGACACATGGTGGTCGACCGAAGGGGCCTGCCTCTTGCCGTCGTCCTGACCGGAGCCAATCGCCACGACAGCATGGCGCTGACCACCGCCGTCGATGCGATCCATCCGGTTCGCCAACGGCGGGGCCGACCCCACAAGCGGCCCGACAAGCTCCACGCCGACAAGGGATACGACTTCGACCGTTGCCGGAACGACCTGCACAAGCGCGCCATCATGCCCCGCATCGCGCGCCGCGGCATCGACAGCAGCACGCATCTCGGCAAGCATCGCTGGGGGGGGGCGAGCACACCTTCGCCTGGATCAACCCGTTCCGCCACCTCGCCATCCGCTACGAGTGCCACGCCGACCTCTACCGCGCGTTCCTCGTTTTCGCCGCCGCTATCATCTGCTTGAGAGCCATCAGCAGGTTTTGTGAGGTGTTCTTAATCCATCGGGTCCGGTCCACGACCCCGCGCCAAATGGGTTGGCTCGGACGCCGCGCCGGCCTCTGGCATCACCTGTTCCCGGCAGGCTCGGATGCCCGGCCGCTCCGGTGCCGCCATTGACAGGACGGGTGGGGCCGATGGCGCCGTCGCGGCCATTCCCGCCTCAGACCAACGGCCCATGAGCTTGACTGCTGGGCCTTTGGTCAAGAGCCCGCGCGGTGCTTGAACGGACCCACTCGGCACCGCTCGAAGACCGGAGCCGATGGTATCAGGCATCGCAGCCATCCACGCCGGGGCGCGGCCGTCCGGTCCGGAGGGGCATGGCGGAGCGAGGCGGGACCCCCAGGGCACCCGACCAGCGGGCCGCCATCATTCGGCTCCGAGCCCGCCTTCGTCGGCGGCCACGCGCACGGCGCCGCGCAACGGCCGCTCCACCATGGTGGCCATGAAGGCGAGGCTTGCCAGCACCACCAGGGCGGCGGCGCCAAACACCACCTGGAACGCCGCGTCCAGGGATGGGCCGCCCGGCCCCCGGCCCAGCATCTCGATGCCACCGGAACCGCCGAGGCCGGCGATCGCCAGCAGAATGGCGCCGAGCACCGCCACAGCGGTGGCCCCGCCCAGCTGGCGGAAGAAGGTCATGATGCCCGTCACCGTGCCCATGCGGTGCGGCTCCACCGCATTCTGGATGGAGACCGTGCACACCGGCAGGATCATGCCGATGCCGATGCCCGTCAGGGCCAGCAACGCGCTGACCATGTCGAGCCGCAGGCCGCCCGCGCCCAGGGCCAGCCCGGCCAGCGCCGCCGCCGCCAGCACCCCGCCCGCCAGGGCCGGCAGCCGGTAATGGGCAAGGCGCAGCATGGCCCGCCCGGAGGCGGTGGCGCCGCACACCACGCCCCCCACCAGCGGAATGAGGCCGAGGCCGGACTGGCTCGCCGACAGGCCGCGCACCAGCTCGAGATAGAGCGGCACGAAGATGGACAGGCCCACCATGATTCCGGCCGCCGCGAACGCCGCCGGAATCGCCCGGCTCACCACCGGGTCGCACAGCAGGTCGAGCGGCAGGAACGGCTCGGCCGCCACCCGCATGCGCCACACGAAGCCCGCCCCCAGCGCCGCCGCCGCCGCCAGCAGGCCCAGGATCTCCACCGATCCCCAGGGATGGCGCACCCCGCCCCAGGACAGGGCCAGGAGCAGGCAGACATTGGCCGACACCATCAGCAGCGCGCCGGGATAGTCCATGCGGTGGCGCCGCTCATGGCGCGGCAGCCGGCGCAGCGCGCGGTCAGTGACCGCATAGGCGGCGATGCCGAGCGGCACGTTGATCCAGAAGATGAGCGACCAGTGCAGGTGCTGCGCCAGGGCTCCGCCCAGCACCGGGCCGGCGACGCTGGCGACGGCGAACACGGTGGCGATCTGCGCCTGATAGCGGCCGCGCTCACGGGGGGACACCACATCGGCGATGATGGTCTGCGACAGCGATATGAGGCCGCCGCCGCCGAGCCCCTGCAGGCCCCGCGCCAGGGCCAGCACGGGCAGGTTCGGCGCCAGCGCGCACGCCACCGAGGCCAGGGTGAACACCGCCACCGACACCAGCAGCATGACGCGCCGGCCGTGAATGTCGCTGAGCTTGCCATAGAGCGGCGTCGCCACCGTGCAGGCGAGAAGATAGGCCGTGACCACCCAGGACAGATTGACGAAGTCGCCGAACGCCTCACCCATGGTGGGCAGCGCCGTGGCGACGATGGTCTGTTCCAGCGCCCCCAGGAACATGGCCAGCATGATGCCGAAGATCACCCGCCGCACATCCCGGTGCGCCAGGGCCACCGGTGCGGCGGCCACGCCGTCGGGCAACGCGGACGGGGCGGAACAGGTCGCGCGGGGACAGGTCATCGGCGGGCCTTCGTGGCGGGCATCCGGTGGAGGCCGCGCGCCAGCCCGGCACGCGGCGCCACCCGGCGGAAAGACAGCCCATGGGCACAAGCCCCCGAGTCGGCGGGCGCCGAAGATGAAGCCCAGCGCCCGCGTGCACAAGTTGCAAGCATTGACACCGGCGCAGAACACTGGCCCCAGCCCCTCGCTCCGGACATGGCCGAGGGGCGTCGTCGGGCGTTCCGGACGGCGGCGAACGCCTCGCGACGGAAGTATCCTGGGACGAATGTCACCACACAGATGTCGCGCCACGGCCCGCCCTCGACCGCGGCGGCCAGCAGCGGACCGCCGGCTCGGCCGGTGGCTGATCGGTCCCGCGCGCCTCCATCGGGAGACTCTCCGGCAGCGCCGGCGCCGCCCATCTTCATTCGGCGGCAGCGTTGCCCTCGCCGATGGTGTCCCCGGCCGGCGCGGCGGGCGCCTCCACCCGCTCCGCGACCGCGGCGCGCACCGGGTCGGCGGGCGCCGCGCGGTGCACCAGCTGGTGGATGAAGCCCAGCTTGGCGACCACGCCGGGGCTGAGGATGAAGGGGTAGGCATCGGCCATCCCCAGGCAGCGGTTGAGGCTGTTGAGCGCGAAGGCGATGGGCAACCAGGCGTTGACCATCTCCTCGATCTCGTAGGCGCGGTACGGGTTGAAATCGACCTGCGACTTCAATCCGCCGCTGCGGTCCAGACGGGGGTCCACCCGCATGCCGAACGCGCTCGCCATCTCCAGCGTATCGACAATGTGGATGTAGTGCTTGAAGGTTTCGGCGAAATCCTCCCACGGGTGGGAGGTGGCGTAAGCCGAGACGTGGGCGCTCTGCCAGTCGGCGGGCGGACCCGCCTTGTAATAGGCTTTCAGCGCCTCGCCATAGTCGGCGCTCTCGTCGCCGAACATGTCACGGAAAGCGGCGATGCGGCCGGCATCCCGCACCAGGCAGTTCCAATAATAATGGGCCACCTCGTGCCGGAAATGGCCGAGCAGGGTACGATAGAGCTCGCCGAGATCGTTGCGCCGCTGTTCCCGCTCGGCATCGTCCGCCTCGGCGAGGGCAATGGTGATGAGGCCTTCATCGTGGCCGGTCATCACCCTCGGCTTGTCCTTGTCCTCGGGATCGGCCAGAAAGTCAAAGCACAGGCCGCCTTCGCGGTCCTCGTTGCTGTCCAACGGCAGGTTGAGACGCAGCAGGGAATAGATGAGCCGGTGCTTCGCCACCTCGATGCGGCGCCATTTCTTCAGATAGTCGGGGTTGGTCAGGTCCGGCACGGTGCGGTTGTGCCGGCAGGCGAGGCAATATTCACCGTCCTGCTCCTCCGGAACCAGCCAGTTGCAGGCATCATAGGCGGCATTGGCGCAGAAGCGAAAACGACGGTTCTCCACGCCGACCACGCGAAAAGCCTCACCCTCCGGCTCAAGCTCCACCAGATTGTTCACTTCGGCCAGATATCCAAGGCCATGGCCGCATTTTTCGCAGCGGCGATTCTCGAAATAAAGGAGCTGGCCGCAGACGTCACACCGGAACAGCCGCATCGTTTCGCCCCTGTGCACCCGATCGAGATAGATCTCAGGCAATATCGCGCACCTGTCGGTAAAATTCCATTCCCGGCAGTGCCAGGGGATGCGGTTTCAGCACCTGTGCTGAACAATGCTGCCATGCAGCGAAAACACTGTTCCCGGGCCGGAGCGCGCGCAGGTCTTTCGCACCGCAGTAATGCGCCGGCCAGCACGGGCGCGACATCGCAGGTGACGCGCGCCGCGCAAGGCGCCATGATCGGCCCATGCGCGAGACCACCGCCCTCTTCACCATCGGCTACGAGCAGACCACTGCCTCCGCCGTCCAGGCCGCCCTCAGCGAGGCAGGCGTGGACTTGGTGGTGGACGTGCGGGCGGTGGCGGCCTCGCGCCGGCCGGGATTCTCCAAGACCGCCCTGGCCGCCGGCATCGCCGAGCATGCCATGGCCTATGTGCACCTGAAGGCGCTGGGCACGCCCAAGGAGGGGCGCCTCGCCGCCCGCTCCGGCGATCACGACGCTCTCATGCGCATCTATGACGCCCACCTTGCCACCGCCCCGGCGCAGGCAGCATTGGAGGAACTGGCCAGCCTGGCGCGCGGGCGGCGGCTCTGCCTGCTGTGCTATGAGCGCCATGTGGAGGGCTGCCATCGCCTGCGCCTGTCGCAGTGGCTGTGCCAGCGGCTCGACATCGGCGTCGATCATCTCATCACCGCGCCGTTCTGAGCGAGCCAACCACCCCGCCCCTTTGGACGCGCGCGGCGGAGCCATGGCGAACGGTCGGTGCGAACCGGCGGGTCGTTTCTACTCGGCCCGCGCCAAGGCCCGCGCCTCCGCCAGGAGGTGCGGCGTGTCCACGTCCAGGAAGGCGCCGGCGCCACCGGCAGCGATCTCCACCACCGCGTCGGCATGCCGCGCCAGGAGATGGCGCGCGCCCACATCGCCCTCGATCGCCATCAACTCCGGAAAGTAGCGCCGCGACCACAGCACCGGATGCCCTCGGGTCGAGCCCGACACGGGAACCGCGATCAGCCGGCCCTCGTCCGGTGCAGAGGCGTCCATCAGCCGGTCCAGCAGCGCGCCTTCGACCAGCGGCATGTCACCCAGCACCACCAGGGCGCCGGCCGCCTCGTCCGGCACCGCCGCGATACCGGCCCGCAGCGAGGAGGCCATGCCGCTGGCATGGTCGCCGTTGTGCACCAGCAGCATCGGCAGTCCCTCCAGCGCCGCCGCCACACGCTCCGGCTCATGGCCCGTCACCACGATCACCGGCCGCGCCCGCGATGCCAGCGCCGCCTCCACCACCCGGCGGATCACGGGCACCCCGGCCACCTCCTCCAGCAGCTTGTTGGCGCCTTCGCCCATCCGGGTGCTGCGCCCCGCCGCCAGAACCACCGCGGCGAAGCCATGGGTGTCCGCCACGTTCTCGGTGCGCGGAAACGGGCGGGTGGGAATATCCGCCAGCAGCCCACCGGCGCCGAGCCGGGCGATGTCGGCGGAACTGACGTCGATGCCGGCCAGAAGGCGCATCAGCACGAAATCGAAGCCGTTTTCCTTGGGGCTGCGGGCGCAGCCCGGGGCGCCCAGCACCGGCACCGCGCCGAGCCGGCCCAGCAGCAGCAGGTTGCCCGGGTCCACCGGCATGCCGAGGCGGATCACCTCGCCCCCCGCCGCCTCCAGCGCCAGGGGCACCACGTCGCGCCGGTCGGCGATGGCCGAGGCGCCGAACACGATGACCAGTTCCGCCCCCTCCGCCACCACCTCCCGCAGGAGGTCGCGCAAGGGCCCGGCCTCATGGGCGCACGCGGCGGCGCGGCACAGCTCGGCGCCGGCGGGCGCCAGCCGGGCGCGGGTCACCGCCAGGGTCTTGGCCGTGACCTTCTCGGCGAAGCCCGGCAGCAGGGTGGACACCACCGCCACCCGCCGCACCCGGAACGGCGTCACCGCCAGCAGCCCCGGCGCCAGCGCCGCCGCGCGCGCCACCAGCGGCTCGGCCACCGCATAAGGAATGACCTTGACCGTGCCGATCAATTCCCCCTCGGCCACCGCCCGCAGGTCCGGCAGGGTGGCAAGGGTGATCGCCTCGTCGACGCCATTGAAGGCATCCACGGCCGCCGACGCCGCCCGGAGCACGCCGGCCGTGGCGGCATAAAGGTTGCTGCGCCCGGTGAAGGGGCGGTCCACCCGCACGCCCGCGCCGGCCACGGCGTCGGCCAGGATGACGGCGGCCGTGTCCTCGGGCAGGTCGCCCGGCTCCAGCCGCGCCGCCACCACCTGGCGATAGCCGGCGGCCCGCAGCCGCGCGATCTCGCCCGGGCCGAGCCGCATGCCCTTCTTGATGGCGCCCCCCTCAAGCCGCACCGCATGGGCGGCGAGCGCCCCTTCCGCCTCGTCCAGGGACAGTGAACCGAACTTCACGCCGCGGCTCCTTCCGTCCGCCGCGCCGCCGGCCGGCGCAGGGCGGCGATGATCTGCGCCAGCACCGCCACCGCGATCTCCGCCGGGCTCGCCGCGCCGATGTCGAGCCCGATGGGCGCTGAGATGCGCGCCAGCGCCGCGGCATCGCAACCGCGCGCCGCCAGCCGATCGAGCCGCGCGGCATGGGTGCGCCGCGAGCCGAGCGCGCCGATGTAGAAACAGCCCGCCGCCAGCGCCGCCGCCAGGGCCGGATCATCGATCTTGGGGTCGTGGGTCAGCGCCGCCATGGCGGTGAAGGGGTCGAGCCCATAGGCCGGCAGGGCGATGTCCGGCCATTCCGCGATCACCGGGGCCTCCGGGAAGCGTTCCGGCGTGGCGAAGGCGGTGCGCGGATCGACAATGGTGACGTCGAAGCCGGCGATCCGCGCCATGGGCGCCAGCGCCTGGGAAATGTGCACGGCGCCGATCAGCAACACACGCGGCGGCGGGATATCCACCGCGAGGAACAACGCGCCCTCCGCCGCAAGGGCGCTGCGCCCCTGGGCCAGGGCCTCCTGCAGCAGCGGCGCCAGCGAATCGCCGGCGATCTCGCCGGCGCGGACCAGCCGCTGCGCCCCGCTCGCCAGCTCGGTCACCAGCACGCAGGCCCGGCGCGCGGTGCGTTCGGCGTTGAGAGCGGCGAGCAGATCGAGACGCATCACGAAAGCCTTCGCGGACCGGCGCCGCAGCTGGAATGGGATCGCACGGCGCCAGCGCCGCCACAACAGTCTTCTTCCCGCAGGAACATAACGCAACCCACCGCCCGGCACACCAGCCCCGCCTTACGCGACCGGCTCCACATAGACGCGGATGCGCCCGCCGCACGACAGCCCCACCGTCCAGGCGGTGGCGTCGGCCACGCCGAAATCGAGCTGACGGGGCCGGCCCGAGGCGATCACCTCCAGCGCCTCGGTGACCACCGCCCCCTCCACGCAGCCGCCGGACACCGAGCCCAGGAAAGCCCCGGAGGCGTCGATCACCAAACGGCTGCCCACCGGACGCGGCGCCGAGCCCCAGGTCTCCAGCACGGTGGCGATTGCCACGCCGCGCCCCTCCCGCCGCCAGCGCTCGGCGGCTTCGAGCACATCGTCCTCGCACACGACCATCCGGCGGCTCTCCTCACGCATCGGGCGCACGGTGGCACCCACGGCCTGTCGCCTATATAGATGCCCCTGCCGCCGGCCCGGCGCCAGTGCCCCCGGGCGCCCGACGCATCCGCGCCGATGCCCGCGGAGATCGCCCCAAAGACCGCCTGAAAGACGCCGCATGCCCCCGAACGGCCCGTCCCGACCCAACCCGCCCACGGTCGCGCCGCTGCGCGCCCTCGTCCTGCGCACGCCGCAGGAACTGGCGGACGCCGGCCTGGTGGCCCGGGCCGGTGATGTGGCGCCGGTGGCGGAACGCTACGCGGTGGCAGTGACAGCCCCCCTCGCCGGCCTCATCGACCGCGCCGATCCGGCCGACCCCATCGCCCGCCAATTCGTGCCGGACGCGCGCGAGCTGGATATCCAGCCCCAGGAACGGCCGGACCCCATCGGCGACGACGCCCATTCGCCGGTGCCCGGCATCGTGCACCGCTACCCGGACCGGGCCCTGCTGAAGATCGTCGGGGTCTGCGCCGTCTATTGCCGCTTCTGCTTTCGCCGGGAGATGGTTGGGCCGGGCGCCGAGACCACCCTGTCGCCAGAGGCGCTGGAGGCGGCCTTCGCTTATCTTTCCGCCCACCCCGGCATCTGGGAAGTCATCCTCACCGGCGGCGATCCGTTCATGCTGTCCGCCCGCCGGATGGGCGAGGTGGTGGCGCGGCTGGCCGCCATCGCCCATGTGAAAGTGGCGCGCTTCCACACCCGCGTGCCCATCGCCGCGCCGGAGCGGGTGACCGGCGCGTTCGTGGAGGCCCTGAAGGCGCCCGGCCTCACCCCCTATGTGGCGGTGCACGCCAACCACGCCCGCGAGCTGACGCGGGAGGTCCGCGCCGCCCTCGCCCGCATGGCCGACGCCGGCATTCCCCTGGTGTCGCAGACGGTGCTGCTGCGCGGCGTGAATGACGACGCGGGCACCCTCGCCGACCTGTTTCGCGCCCTGGTGGAATGCCGGGTGAAGCCCTATTACCTGCACCATCCGGACCTCGCCCCGGGCACCGGCCATTTCCGGCTCACCATCGCCGAGGGCCAGGCGCTGATGCGGGCGCTGCGCGGCCGCCTGTCGGGTCTGGCCCTGCCCACCTACGTGCTCGACATCCCCGGCGGCGCCGGCAAGGTGCCGCTGCTGCCGGACCACCTTGAGGCGGTGCCCGCCGCCGATGGCGAGCGCTTCCGCGTCACCGACAATTGCGGCGGCGTGCATCTCTACCCACCGGACGCCTAGGCTCCCTGGCGCGGGCCGAACGCAGGGCGGTTTCCAGAGGACCGGGCGCGCCGTCCGCGAAGCCGCTATAAGAGGGGCAACCATAAAAGCGAGGGAGAACGAACCATGGCGCAGGCGCGACGGCTGGCGCAGCCGGGGCCGGTGGCGGCGGAACGGATCATCAGCGCGGTGGGCCGCCTCGCGACGCTCGACTTCACCCTGGAACCGGGGCAAACCCTCAACGCCGCCATCGCCGGGCCGCTGCTGCGGGCGGGCTTGACCGCCGCGCAGGTGGAATTGTCCGGCGGCGCCTTCGGGCCCTTCACCTATGTGATGCCCGCCGCGGCACCCGACGACACCCACGCCGCATGGTACAGCGCCCCGTTCACGCCGGCTGGCGCCAGCCCCCTTGAGGCCGGCTGCCTCAGCTTCGGCCACAGGGACGGCGCGCCCTTCGTGCACTGCCACGCGGTCTGGCGCGAGGCCGACGGCGGCCGCCACGGCGGCCACGTGATGCCGCTGGAGAGCGTGGTCGCCGCGCCCATCCTCGCCCGCGCCTACGGCACCGCCGACATCGCGCTGACCACCGAATACGACGCAGAGACGAACTTCACCCTGTTCACCCCCCGCGTCCTGCGGGCGCCGGGGCCGGGACCGCGCATCGCCTTCGCCCGGGTGCGGCCGAACACCGACATCTCCGCCGCCCTGGTGGACCTGTGCCGGCGCCACGGCTTCGCGGCCGGGCGGGTGCGTGGCAGCATCGGCAGCCTCATCGGCGCGCGCTTCGCCGATGCGCCGGATCTGCCGGACCACGCCACTGAATTGTTCGTGCGCCATGGCCGCATTGCCCCAGGCGCCGACGGCGTGCTGGCGGCCGAGCTCGACATCGCGCTGGTGGGCCTGTCCGGGGCGCTGGCGCAGGGCCGGCTGGCAGGGGAAAATCCGGTGTGCATCACCTTCGAGCTGGCGGTGGAGGAAGTGGCCCCGCCGGCCATCGCCTGAGGTGCCATGGAACGCCGGCGGGTCCGGCGCGTTGCACTCAGGGCGCGGGGCGCGTCGAGCTTGACCGGTGTCAAACCAGCTTCGCGCCGCGCCCTGTATCGTTCCGGAAACGAAACACAGGGAGCGTGATGGCCATGTCGGAAATTCTGGAAAAGCCCGCGTCGCACCGTCCGGCGCCGCAGACGCCGAAGATGAAGGCGGCCATCTTCGTCGAGAAGAATCGCATCGTCCTCGACGAAAAGCCGATTCCCGACGTCGGCCCGCTCGACGCGCTCATCCGCGTCACCACCACCACCATCTGCGGCACCGACGTGCACATCCTCAAGGGCGAGTATCCGGTGGCCAAGGGCCTCACCATCGGCCACGAGCCGGTGGGCATCATCGAAAAGCTCGGCTCGGCGGTGGAGGGATACGAGGAAGGCCAGCGCGTCATCGCCGGCGCCATCACGCCGTCGGGTTATTCCAACGCCTGCCTGTGCGGCTGCGGCTCCCAGGACGGCCCGCGCACCCGGCACGGCTTCAAGCCCATGGGCGGCTGGCGCTTCGGCAACACCATCGACGGCGCCCAGGCCGAGTACCTGCTGGTGCCCGACGCCATGACCAATCTTTCGCCGGTGCCGGACCTGCTTTCCGACGAGCAGGTGCTGATGTGCCCGGATATCATGTCCACCGGCTTCTCCGGCGCCGAGCATGGCAAGATCCAGATCGGCGACACGGTGGCGATATTCGCCCAGGGGCCCATCGGCCTGTGCGCCACCGCCGGGGCGAAGCTGATGGGCGCCACCCGCATCATCGCCGTCGACCGGGTGCCGGCCCGCCTGGAGGTGGCCCGTGCCATGGGCGCCGACGCGGTGGTGGACTTCTCCAAGGTGAACCCGGTGGAGGAGATCCTGCGCCTCACCGACGGGCGCGGCGTGGACGTGGCCATCGAGGCGCTCGGCCGCCAGGAGACGTTCGAGGCAGCGCTGCGCGTGCTGCGACCCGGCGGCACGCTGTCGTCGCTCGGCGTGTATTCGTCCGACCTGAGGATCCCGCTCGATGCGTATTTCGCCGGGCTGGGCGACACCACCATCGTCAACTCCCTGTGCCCGGGCGGCAAGGAGCGCATGCGCCGGCTGATGGACGTGGTGGCCTCGGGCCGGGTGGATGCCCGCGCCCTCGTCACCCACCGCTTCAAGCTGGACGACATCGAGGCCGCCTACGACCTGTTCGCCAACCAGCGCGACGGTGTGCTGAAAGTGGCGATCACCCCGTAGGCCGGAGGGGCGGAGCGGCCGCGCGGGGGCGCCCGCGCGGCTTTGGAAATGATCCAGAGACTTGAGAACACGCTGTTCTTCGCGCATTTCGGTCTCCACTTCGCGTCGGAACGCCCTTAGGATGCGAATTGCGATGATCCGCGCCGAAGGCCCAAGGAGCCGCCCAGAATGCTTCCGTTTCTTCTCCTGCCCGGTGGCTTCCTGCTGGGCGTCGCCCTCGGCGCCGGTGCGGTGGCGGTGGGGCCCCGCCTGCTCAAGGCGGCCCGACCCGCGGCCAAAGACGCGGCGAAGGGCGCTGCCGACGCCGCCCGCGAGGCGGTGGCGAAGACCGGAGGCGACGTGAAGGAGCTGGTGGTGGACACCGCCGGCGGGCTGAAGGCGGCGGCGGGGCGAATCGCCACCGTCGCGGCTGTGGCCGCGACTGCCGCCCGGCGCGGGGCCAGGACCATCACCGGCCGCGCGCCCAAGGCCGACGATGACGTTCCGCCCGGGGTGGAGGTGGTGGAGGTCACCGAGATCATCCCGCCCACCCCGACCCCGCGCCCGGCCGACGCCGTGATCCGGGGCACCAGCCGCAATCCCCGCCTCGCGCGGCCGGCGCCGGCGCGCACGCCGGCGCGTAAGCCCATCGCGGAGCCGGCCGAGCCGGCCGCTGCGCGTGACGCCTCCCCAGCCGGGCGCACGCGCGCCAGGACAGCGGCCGCACCCGCCAGCGAGACGCCCTCCGGCGCCGCGCCCGCGAAGGCCCGGACGCCGCGAAAGGCAAAGGCCGGCGGCACGGCAGCGGCCCCGCCCGCAGGGGTGGGGTCCGGCAAGATGCCACGCCGTGCCGCGAAGCCGGCAGCGGGCACGGCCGCTTCCCGCGCGGCATCCAGGCGCGGCGCCAAGGTGGCGGCGGCCACGCCGTCGGAGGAGGCGAACGCTCCGCCAGTGACGCCGGCCACGGACGACTGAAGTGGCGCCCTCTCCCTCCATCCCGCTCCGCCTCGCCCACCACATGGAGCGGCGCACGCGGTTCACCGCCCCCGCCCATGTTCCCGAGGCGGACCTGCGCGCGCGGGCAGCGCGGCTGAGCGCCGGCGGCCAGGTGCAGGCGCAGGTTCGCGGCGCCAGCCTGATCGTCAGCCACGACTATTCCCTGGCGCAGCTTGGAGCGGCCCTGGAGACCGCCGGGCTGATGCTGGCCCCGCCGCCCCCGCTGGACCCCATCGGCAAGGCCAATGCCGCGGTCGCTCGCCTCAATGCCACCATTTCGCAGGCCAGCAACGGGCGCATGGACCTGACCAACGCCGCCTTCATGGGCCTGCTCGCGGCCGGGGCGGTGCAAATCGCGCGGGGCCGGATCGCCGGTCCTGGCCTCACCCTGTTCAGCCAGGCCATGACCCTGGCGCTGCTGCACGCCAAATCCCTGGACCGCTGACCTTCGGGATCGACGAGCGTCGGCCGCCCATCCGCAGGAGACGGAATTGGCCCCTTCGACGCATCCGGCCCCCACCCCGGGGCCCCTTTCGGACGACCACGTGGTGGCCGACCAGAGTGCCGTGTTCGATGTCCTCGCCGATCCCGCCGCCCACGGACTTCCCGCCGGCGAGGCGGTGCAGCGGGTGAACACCCACGGCGCCACGGTGTTCCTGGCCGGGCCCCACGCCTACAAGGTCAAGCGGGCGGTCTGCTTCCCCTTCATGGACTTCTCCACGCTGGAGAAGCGCAAGGCGGCCTGCGAGGCCGAGGTCGCCATCAGCGGCGCCAACGCGCCGGGCCTCTATCTCGGCGTCGTGCCCATCACCCGCTCCGGCACCGGCCTGGTCCTGGGCGGCGACGGCGCGGCGGTGGACTACGCGGTGAAGATGCGCCGCTTCGATCCCGCCGACACCCTGGACCAGGTGGCGGCCCGCGCGCCGCTCTCCCGCGAGCTGGTGGCGGCGCTGGCGCACGCGGTGTCCTGCTCCCATGCGCGGGCGGAGATCCACCGCGAGGTCGACGTGAGCGAGCGCCTCGCCCGCTATCTGGCCGACAACCGCCTCTCGTTCGCGCGCCATGGCGACCTGTTCCCGGCGGAGGCGGGCGTCGCGCTGGCGGCGGCGAGCGCGACGGCGCTGGAGCGCATCGCGCCCCTGCTCCGGGCGCGGGCGCGGGATGGCTTCGTGCGGCGCTGCCATGGCGACCTGCACCTCGCCAACATCGTGCTCCTGCACGACACGCCGGTGCTGTTCGACGCCATCGAGTTCAGCGACGACATCGCCGTCTGCGACGTGCTCTACGACCTCGCCTTCCTGCTCATGGACCTGTGGCAACGCGGCCTGCATGTGGCCGCCAACGGGGTCATGAACCGCTATCTGTGGGCCGAGCGGCGCGACGACGCCCTCGACGGGCTCTCCGCCCTGCCCCTGTTCCTGTCGCTGCGCGCGGCCATCCGCGCCAAAGTGGAAGCCGCCGGCCTCCCCCATCTGCCCGCGTCGGCGCGGGAGGCCGCCGCCCGGCGCGTCCGCCATCTGTTCGACAGCGCCGGGTCGTTCCTTGGCCTGCAGCCCGGACCGGAGCCGCGGGAGGCTCCGGCAGACCTTCCCGCCGCGCTGCTGCAGCCGGAGCCACGCCTGTGCGCCATCGGCGGGCTGTCCGGATCGGGCAAGTCGCGCCGGGCGCGGCAGTGGGCGCCGTTCATCGGCCGCGCGCCGGGCGCCGTGGTGCTGCGCAGCGACATCGAGCGCAAGCGGCTGTTCGGCGTGGCGGAAACAGAGCCCCTGCCGGAGGCGGCCTACGATCCCGGCGTGACGGGACGGGTCTATGCGCGCCTGTGCGATCTGGCCGGGCGCGTGCTCGCCACCGGGCAAAGCGTGGTCGTGGACGCCGTCCACGCGCGGCCGGAGGAGCGCGACGCGGTGGCGGCCGTGGCGCGGGAACGAGGCGTGCCGTTCCACGGCATCTGGCTCGATGCGCCGCTGAACGTGCGGGTGGAACGCGTGGAGCATCGCCAGGCGGCGGGCCGGGATGCCTCCGACGCCGGGAGCGCCGTCGCGCGCCGCCAGCAGGATTACGACATCGGCCCCCTCACCTGGAGCCGGCTGACCAGCGGCTGAGAGCACGCGGCCCGCGAACACATCTTTGGGAACGAATATTTCATCCCCGCCAGGGACAATTCGACACGCATGCGGCCTGGATTGATTCGCGGCCCTCACCATCTGCGAGGCGAAGGGTGCATGCGTGGGTGGTTCCGGCCCGCATCACGCGAGCCGGCCGCCGAATCGTCGAGAAACCGGGGCACCACCGCCGCAGGCGGCAGGCGCCCCGCGCACGCCCGGAGGCGAAGGAAGTCATGCAGCGCGTTTCAGCCGGCCGGCCGACGAGCGAGCGCCCCTGCGGCGCCGCGCGCGGCTGCCTGCGTCCGCGCCCGCATGGCCGCGCCTGCGCGCCCGTGTTCCACAGCGTCCCCCTTCGCGCCGCCGCTTTCGCCGTCGCAGGAGACACCCCATGAGCTGGCTCGACCGCCTGAAAGGCAAAGGCGCCGACGAAGCCCAGACCGCCGAGGACCGCCCGATGCCCGACCGTGCCACCGCCTCCGAGGCCACAGAACCCGCCGTGGCGCCCGCCGTGCCGGTCGGCGCGCCGGTCGCCGCCGCGCCCGCGCCGACACCGGACGAGGCGACCGAGCTGCCGCCCGAGCAATGGGCCGGCACCGAGGAACACATGCAGACCGCGCTGACCGCGGCGCAGGCGGGAGATTACGACACCGCGCTCGCCATCTGGGAGCCGCTGGCGCGCGAAGGCCATGGCCGCGCCCAGAACAACATCGGCGCCTGCTTCATCGACGGCCTCGGCGTGGACCAGAACCTTGAGCTTGCGCGCGAATGGCTGGAACTCTCGGCCGAGGCCGGCGACCCGGTCGGCCAACGCAACCTTGCGCGGCTCTATGTGAAGGGCCTCGGCGGTGACCAGGACACCGAACGCGGCATTGAGCTGTACCGCCTCGCCGCCGCCGCCGGCGACGCGCCAGCCCAGGACATGCTGAGCTTCCTGCTTTTCGAAAGCGCCGTGCCCGGCGACCGGGACGAAGCGCGGCGCTGGGCCGAGGCGGCGGCGGCCCAGGGCATCGCCACGGCCATGACCCGGCTCGGCCTTATCGCCCACCTGGAGGCGGCCAGCCATGCGCCGGGCAGTCCCGAGGAGACGGAGGCGGCCGGCTGGTGGCGCAAGGCCGCCGAGGCCGGAGACCCCGATGGCCAGGCGCTGATCGGCGCCGCCCATCACCTGGGGGTCGGCGTGCCGCGGGATCGGGTGGCCGCCTTTGCCTGGCTGCTGCGCGCCAAATCCGGCGGAAGCACGCTGGCCGACCGCTTCTTCGACACCGTCCGCGCCACCCTGAGCCCCGAGGAGCTGTCGGCGGCGGAACGGCGTGTCCTGAAATCCGGCGGCACCGCCTGAGCGCGGGCCCGCCAGCCAAGCCAAGCCCCCGCCCCGTGGCGGCGGGCCGGCGCGGCTCAGGCGCTCGCCGCGCCCTGTCCCGCATGGGGATGAGAAGGCGCGGCATCCAGGCCCGGAGGAAAGAGGCCGGCCTGGAAACAGGTGCTCATATGCTCCACCTTGGCGATGGCGCGATCCGCCGCCGCCGGCTCCAGCACCCGGCGCGCGGTCTGCTGGAACAGCGAGACCCAGCGCGTGAAATGCTCGGGCTTCAGGTTCAAGGCGAGGTGGGCGGAGAACGGGTTTCCCGAATAGCGGCTGGTGCCCAGCAGCGCGCGCGACCAGAAGTTCTGAACCACGCGATAATGCCCCTCCCAATCGGGGATGGCGCGGGTAAACACCGGGCCCAGCACCGGGTCGTCCCCGGCAGCGGCGTAGAACTCCTTCACCAGCCGTTCCAGATCCGCCTCAGTGACGTGAATCTCGGTGGCAAGCTGCTCGCGCGCCCCCTCCGGCCAGCTCTCGGCCCGGTCTGGAATGATCGCGGCAAGCTCCGGCGCCGCCGGCCCCTTGCGGTCCGTCGTATTGAGCGGCGGATCGAACTTGCCGACGAGATCGCGCACGGTGTGGGACCGCAGCCGCGCATTGGCGCGTTCCATGTAGAACAGGCCATCGGCCAGGGCAGTGTCGGCGGGGAGAGTGGCGCGCACCGCCTCTTCCGCCACTGCCATATCGTCGCCCTCGCCGATATAGACCGGATAGGCCAGTTCACCGATGCCCCGGGTGAGGATGAAGATGCCCGGGCGCGACGGCGCCCGCGCCGCCGCGCGGAACGCCACCCCGGCAAAGCTCGCCTCCCCGGCCGACGCCAGGGGCAGGTGCCGCGCCGAGGCGGAATGCGGTGCGGCGGTAACGGTGCTCGAGATGGTCATGCGTGCCCACTCCTTGCCAAGCGCGGGGGTCAGTCCTTCGTCTCGTCGGGCCGGTCGCGGGAGCTGTTGTCGGCCACCACGCGAAAACCGCTGCGCGAGCGGGCGGTTGCCTTCGCCGTCTTCTGCCACGGCGGGCGGACACGGACCGCCGTGCCCTGCACGAAACGGGGCGGGATGGGCGTGTCGCTTCTGTCGATGGCCATGGGCATGCTCTCCTCGCGCGGCGCGGAGGCGCGCGGCGTCCCACGCGCCCAACCGGCGGCCGGCCAGCGTTCGATATGAAATTTATATAGCGCAGCCTAAGAGCGGCCGAAGCCGCCGACAAGCGCGGGCCACGGCCTCCATCGCCTAAATTTCGGGCTTGCTGGAATATTCATCAGCCCGTCTGGACGGCTCCGCGCCCCGCCGGTCCCGGCCTCAGGCTGGGTCTGCCCCGTCCCCGGAGACGGGAGCCCCCTCGCCGGCCGGACCGCCGGTTTCGGGCGTCGCCGAGACCATGACCATGGTGATGAAGGCGTTGATCCGGTTGTAGGCGGCGACGCAGAGCTGATCCGCCGCCAGCAGCGCCTCGGCGCTCGCCTTCATGTCCTGGTTGATGTGCCCGGTGAGCGCCGCCACCAGCTGATTCTGACCGATCGCCAGGCTGCGCAGCCCCAGCAGCAGATGGTCCAGGTCTTCCCGCGAGAGGCTCAGCTTCAGCGGCACTCCGGACTCCAGCGCCCGCCACCGGTCCAGCGCCTCGGCGGTGACTTCAATCTGGTCCTGCGCGGCGCCCTCGACCGGGACGCCCTCTTCGGCAACGTCGTTCATGGCAATCTCACACTGCAATTGCATCCCGCATCGCCCCGCGACTTTCGCCGACGGCGATCCGGCTCCGGAAAAACACGGGTCCGTCGCGAGACGGGCACCGCGCCGGGGAGCTTAACCCGTCTTCCTCCGCGCGGCACGAAAAGTCGGCGCCGCCGATCACGTTTTGGAAAGGTCGTCTTCTACCGCCCGCAACGCCTCTGTAGACATGCGGCCTTGCGGCAAGGCCTGCCGCGCTGCGACGAGATGGAAGCCATGACCGACACCCTGCTGCGGGACGCCACCGGAAGCGCCGCCCCAAAAAGCGAACGAGCCACGGTCCGCGACTGGCGCTGGATCAAGGTCTGGGACGCGCCGACGCGGCTGTTCCACTGGTCCCTCGTCGGCCTGGTGGCGACGTCCTATGTCACCGCCCGCAACGGCTGGATCGACTGGCACTTCTATTCCGGCTACGCGATCCTGGCCCTGGTGGCGTTCCGCATCCTGTGGGGCCTGTTCGGCAGCGAGACCTCGCGCTTCGCGTCCTTCGTCAAGGCACCCGGCACCGCCGTCGCCCACCTGCGCCACGTGCTGAAACGCCAGGGGGAGCCCGAGACCGGGCACAATGCCGCCGGCGCTTACATGGTCCTGGCGCTGCTGGGGCTGCTGCTGGTGCAGACCGTCTCCGGCCTGTTCGCCAACGACGGCCTGTTCACCGAGGGGCCGCTGGCGTCCCTGGCGGGTGGCGCCCTGAGCGACCGCCTCACCGTCCTGCACGGGCTGTCGTTCGATCTGATCCTGATCGCGGTGGCGCTGCACGTGGCCGCCATCCTGGCCTACGCGGTGCTGCTGCGGCAGGACCTGGTCCGCCCCATGATCACCGGCTGGAAGCGCCTGCCCACGGCCATCGCCGCGCCCCGCCTGGCCTCGCCCCGCCTCGCCTTGGTGCTGCTGGCGCTGGCGGCCGGCGGCGTGTTCGCCCTGACCCGGATCGGCTGAGCCGGCCCGTGGGGAAAGGGCGGGCGACCGAGGGGCCGCCCGCCGGATGTGTCACCGCGTCTTGAAGCTCTGGTGGCAGGAGCGGCAGTTTTCGGCCACGGCAAGGAAGGCCGCCTTGAAACCCGCCTCGGTCACGCCGGCAGCGGCATTATCGGCCACCGCCTGGTTGAACTTCACGATCGCCGCGTCGAAGCCGGCACGGTCGCTCCACACCGCCGAGGTCGCCTTGGTCTCGCCCTTGTCGGAACCGGGCGGGAACAGCTTCTCGAAGCCGACCATCTTGTCCTTGTAGGTCTGGAAGATCAGCTCCGCCTTGGCGGCGGTGAAGGGCGTCTGGCCCTTCAGGATCGAGGCAGCCACGTCCGTCTGCTCGCCGATCACCTTCATCGCCTCGCGGCGCTGCTGGATGACGTTGGTCTGGGCCACCGCCGCGGTGGCGGCGACGAGCCCGGCGAGAACCGCGGCGGTCACGAAAAATCGCATCTTCTGCTCCGTTGAGGCACCCGAAGAGGCGACACCCTACAAATATTCCAACCTGAAGGTACCTCCGCCCGGTCACGCTTCCGCGAGCACGACGGCGGCCAATTGCCGCTTGCGACTTTCGTGCGGCATGCCCTGGCGGAGGCCACGGCTCACCGTTGCGCGGTGGCCCGCGCCACCATGGCCCGCACCTCGCCAGCCACCTCGCCGACCAGCTCCGGAGTCCGCGCGCGCACCACCAGATGGGTCTTGAAGCGGCCGTCCTCGTCGCGGAACGGGTAGGAGCCGATGACGGACGCGGGATAGCGGCGCGCGATCTCGGCCAGCGGGGCGGCGATGTCGCCCTCGCGCGCATCGGCCAGCACCGTCTCGGAGAGCATGGGCCGGCCCTTCTCCAGTTCCGGCAGCACCGCCTCCAGCATGGCCTGCATGATGCGCGGCACGCCGGCCATGACGATGACGTTGCCAATGCGGAAGCCGGGCGCCTTGGAAACCTCGTTCACCACCAGCGAGGCGCCGGCGGGAATCCGCGCCATGCGCAGGCGCGCTTCGTTGAGATCTTTCTCGGCAATATATTCGAGCAACATGGCGCGAGCTCGGGGATCCACGTCTATGCTGACATCGAACGCCTTGGCAATCGAATCGGCGGTAATGTCATCGTGGGTGGGCCCGATGCCGCCGGTGGTGAAGACATAGGTGAAGCGATGACGCAGCGCGTTGACCGCGACGACGATGTCCTCCTCCACATCGGGCACGATGCGCACCTCGCGCAGATCGATCCCCACCTCGGTCAACCGTTCCGCGATATGACCGATGTTCTTATCCTTGGTCCGCCCCGAGAGGACTTCGTCTCCGATGACGACCAGTCCCGCCGTGACCAAATGCGCGCCGTCTGCCTCACTCATGACGCCTCACCTGCCCTTTCAAGCAGCACTCAGAGCCTTTTTGCCTAAACCACAGCCACACCCGGAACGCGAGCGTCGCCGCCAGGAAGCCTTTCCCCTTTATCACTTCTTTGGCACGATGTTTGTAGCGTTCTGAATCTGATACCTGCGGACGTGGAGTGACAGTCCCAATGCGGCAAGCGTTCGACGAGATGTCCAGCATCGATGGGCATGTGAGACCGGCCTACGAAACGCTGCGGCAATGGCTCAGCACCGTTCCGCAGGACGTGCTGGATCATCGCCGCAAGGAAGCGGAGTATATTTTCAGAAGGATCGGCATCACCTTCGCCGTCTATGGCGAGCAGAACGCCCAGGAACGCCTGATTCCCTTCGATATCGTGCCGCGCATTCTGACCAAGAACGAATGGACGCGCCTGTCCACCGGGCTTGAGCAGCGGGTCAAGGCGCTCAACCTCTATATCCGCGACGTCTACGGCAAGCGCGAGATCCTCAAGGCCGGCATCGTGCCGGAGGATCTGGTGTTCAAGAATCCCGCGTTCCGTCCGGAGATGAACGGCCAGCGGGTGCCGCACGACCTTTATGTGCATATCGCCGGCATCGACATCGTGCGCACCGACCCGGACACCTTCTATGTGCTGGAGGACAACGCCCGCACTCCATCCGGCGTGTCCTACATGCTGGAGAACCGGGAGATCATGCTGCGGCTGTTCCCGGAACTGTTCTCCATGCACAAGGTGGCGCCGGTGGAGAACTACGCCGACGACCTGCTCGCCACCCTGCGCTCGCTCTCGCCCTACGGCGGCCACGAGCCCAACGTGGTGATCCTCACCCCCGGCATCTACAACTCGGCCTATTACGAGCACTCCTTCCTGGCCGACAAGCTGGGCGTCGACCTGGTGGAGGGCCGCGACCTGTTCGTGAAGGACGGCATCGTCTTCATGCGCACCACCGAGGGCCCCAAGCGGGTGGACGTGATCTATCGCCGCCTGGATGACGACTTCCTCGACCCCCTCGCCTTCCGCTCCGACAGCGTGCTGGGCGTGCCGGGGCTCATGAGCGCCTATCAGGCCGGCAACGTCACCCTCACCAACGCGGTGGGGACCGGGGTCGCCGACGACAAGGCGGTCTATTCCTACATGCCGGACATCATCCGCTTCTATCTCGGCGAGGAGCCGCTGCTGCCCAACGTGCCCACCTGGCGCTGCCGCGAGGCCGACCATCTGAAGTACGTGCTGGAGCACCTGCCCGAGCTGGTGGTGAAGGAGGTGCACGGCTCCGGCGGCTACGGCATGCTGGTCGGACCGGCTTCCGACAAGGCCACCATCGAGAAGTTCCGGGAGAAGCTGATCGCCGATCCCGCCAACTTCATCGCCCAGCCGACGCTGGCCCTGTCCACCTGCCCGACGCTGGTGGAAAAGGGCATCGCGCCGCGCCATGTGGACCTGCGGCCGTTCATCCTCTCGGGCTCGGACAAGGTGCGCATCGTGCCCGGCGGCCTCACCCGCGTGGCCATGAAGGAAGGCTCCCTCGTGGTCAATTCCAGCCAGGGCGGCGGCACCAAGGATACCTGGGTGCTCGACGCATGATCGAGGGCGCGGCGCCCCGCCCGGGCAGGCGCCGCGCCCTTCAGGCGCACCGCCGGCGGGCGCCACGCCACGACGCCTCCCGCCTCTTTCTCCTCCGGATGGGTTCCCCATGCTCTCCCGCACCGCTGACAATCTCTACTGGCTCAGCCGATATGTCGAACGCGCCGACTGTCTCGCGCGGATTCTCGACGTGTCGCAGCGGCTCGCCTACACCCCCGTGACCTATGGCGGCTCCACCAACGAATGGAGCTCGGCGCTGCTGACCGCCGGCTGCGCCGAGCCGTTCGTGGAGCGCTACGGCCCGCTGGAGGACGCGAAGGAGGAACAAGTGGTCTCCTTCCTCGCCTTCGACCCGGACAACCCGTCCTCCATCCGCAACTGCTTCGAGGTGGCGCGGACCAATGCCCGCTCGGTGCGCACGGCGCTGACGTCGGAGATGTGGGAGGTCATCAACACCGCCTGGATCGAGCTGCGCAATTTCCCCAACCGGGCGCTCACCCGCGACGAGCTCTCGCGCTTCCTGGCCTTCGTGAAGGAGACCTCGCTGCGCTTCGACGGCGCCACCTTCCGCACCATGCTGCGCAACGATGCCTATTGGTTCGCCCGCTGCGGCGCCCAGCTGGAGCGCTCGGACAACACCGCCCGCATCCTCGACGTGAAGTATCACGTGCTGCTGCCGGAGAAGGAGCACGTGGGCGGGCCGCTCGACTATTTCCAGTGGGCCTCCATCCTGCGCTCGGTCTCGGCGCTCACCGCCTTCCACTGGGTCTACCGCGACAGCGTGAAGCCCTGGCTGGTGGCCGACCTCTTGATCCTGAACCGGCAGATGCCGCGCTCTCTGGCCGCCTGCTACGACAGCGTCGCCCGCAACCTGGACGACATCGCCGCCGCCTATGGCCGCCAGGGCCCCTCGCAGCGGCTGGCGCGCTCCATGCTCGCGCGGCTGACCAATCGCAACATTGAGGACATCTTCCAGACCGGCCTGCACGAGTTCATCTCCGGCTTCATCTCCGACAACAACAAGCTGGGCGCGGAGATCACCGAGCAGTACCTGACCTGATCCGGCGCGGGGCGCTCCTCGCGCCCCTCCCCGGTGCCGTTGTGAACTCTCTATCCGTATCCGACCGCCTTCAGGCGCGGAGAACCTTCAGGGTCCGACCATGCGTGTGCGCATCCGCCATGAGATCACTCAGCGCTTCGAGCCTGGCAGCCGCAACCTGTCGGTGACGGTCCGGCTCACGCCGCGCCCGCACGAGGGCCAGTTCATCCAGCGCTGGACCCTCGATCTCAACAGCGACGGCCGCCTTCACCCGCAGGAGGATGCGTTCGGCAACCTCTGCCATGCGTTCAGCGTGGACGGCCCCACCGATCATGTGACGGTGATCGCGGAAGGCGAGGTGGAAACCTACGACACCACCGGCATCGTGCGCGGCACGGTGGAGCCGTTCCCGCCCTCGCTGTATCTGCGGGAAACCGCCCTGGCGCACCCCAGCACCGAGGTGATGGCCTTCGCCGACAGTGTCACCGCCGGCATCGACGATCCGCTCAGCCGGCTGCACACCCTGATGGTACGCCTGCACGAGACCGTGACGGAGGTGGACACGGCATCGGCCAGCATCCCGCCCTCGGCCCACGACGTGCTTGCCGCCAAATCGGCCTGCTCGGGCGGCATCGCCCACCTGTTCGTCACCGCCGCCCGGCACCTGGGCATTCCCGCCCGCCATATCTCGGGCTATCTCGCCATCGACGATGAGGGCTCCGCCCGCCATTGGGCCGAAGCCTATGTGCCGAAGACCGGCTGGATCGCCTTCGATGCCGGCCGCAACCTGTGCGCCACGGAAAATTACGTGCGGCTTGCGGTCGGCCTCGACGCCTTCGGGGTCGCGCCCATGCGCAGCACCGGCCTGGAATTCCGCGAAAGCGTCAGCGCCCAGGACGGGCGCGCGCCCCAGCGGCTGGCGCAGGTGCAGAGCCAGGGGCAAAGCTAGCCCCGCCGGCTCCCCCGTTCCGGGGCCGGTCGCGCCCCTGGCGCCCTCCGGCGGCGCCCCATCGGGACAAAGTGCCGCCCGTCGGCGAAGTGTCATCAAGACGCGGCAAGACAACCTCCATGATAGGGTCCTTCGAGGCCACACGGAGGGCTCTCGCCGTGTCCAAGCACATGCCAGCCGACAGCCAGGCCGTTCGCCTGCGCCCCGGTCCGGAAGCGGGCGCCGCGCCGCCGGACGCGCCGCCGGCGAAGCTGGAGGTCCGACACCTGGACTTCCACTACGGCGCGCGCCGCGCTCTGCACGACGTGTCGCTGCGCATCAGCGCCCATCACATCACCGCCCTGCTGGGGCCGTCGGGCTGCGGCAAGTCCACCCTGCTGCGGGTGTTCAACCGCATGTTCGAGCTGTATCCGGACCAGCGCGTGACCGGCGAGGTGCTCATGGATGGTCGCTCCATCCTCGGCGCCACCGTCGATCCGGCCGCGCTGCGGGCCCGGGTGGGCATGGTGTTCCAGCGTCCGACACCGTTTCCCATGTCCATCTTCGACAATGTCGCCCTGGGCGTGCGCCTGAACGAGGCGCCGCTGGAAGCCGACGTGGCGGTGCGGGTCGAGGAGGCGCTCCACCGCGCCGCCCTGTGGGACGAGGTCAAGGACCAGTTGAAGGCGAGCGGGCTCGGCCTCTCGGGCGGCCAGCAGCAACGCCTGTGCATCGCCCGCACCATCGCGGTTCGGCCGGAGGTGATCCTGCTCGACGAGCCCTGTTCCGCGCTCGATCCCATCAGCACGGCGAAGATCGAGGAAACGATGCTGGATCTCAAGGATCACTATACCATCATCATCGTCACCCATAATCTTCAGCAGGCCGCGCGCGTCTCCGATTATGCCGGCTTCATGTATCTGGGAGAGCTGGTGGAATTCAGCCGGACCGACCCGATGTTCACGCGGCCCAAGGACAAGCGGACCAGCAATTACCTCACCGGCCGCTTCGGCTGACAGCTGGCGGGCGCCCGTCCGCCGGCACGCCCCGGCCCCTGCCGCCACCCGCCGCCGAAAGCGCGGCGGTCTCCCCTTGACCCCTCGGCCCGCCCCTGCAATGTCCTTCGCTCAAACAGGAGGAGACCGAACAATGCCCAGCGCGCCGGCGTACGATCCCAACAACATCTTCGCCAAGATCCTGCGCGGCGAGCTGCCGGCGCACACCGTCTATGAGGACGACAAGGCGCTCGCCTTCCTGGACATCATGCCCCGTTGCCCGGGCCATACGCTGGTCATTCCCAAGGCGCCCGCCCGCAACATCCTCGACATCGCGCCCGATGACCTCGCCCATGTGGCCAAGGTGGCGAAGACCATCGCCATCGCCGCCAAGGCCGCCTTCGCCGCGGAGGGGGTGACGGTGCAGCAGTTCAACGAGGACGCCGGCGGGCAGGTGGTGTTCCATCTCCATGTGCATGTAATTCCCCGTCACCTCGGCGTCCCCATGAAGCCGCCGGCCAGCGAGATCGAAAAGCCCGAGGTGCTGGCCGAGCACGCGGCACGCCTGCGCGCGGCGCTCGGACAGTGAGCGGCGGCGCCGCCGCGCTGACCGTCAGGGCACCGGCGCGGCTCCATCTCGGATTTCTCGACCTGGGCGGCGCGCTGGGCCGCCGCTTCGGCAGCCTGGGCATCACGCTGGATCGTCCGCTCACGCAGGTGACCGTCACCCGCGCCGAGGCCGACAGTGCCACCGGGCCCGACGCCCCTCGCGCGGCCCGCGCGCGCGACGCCATCCGCGCCGCCCTCGGCGTCGCCACGCCGTTCGCGGTTCATATGGAGTCCGCCTTGCCGCCCCACGGCGGGCTCGGTTCGGGCACCCAGCTGGCCTTGGCGGTGGGTGTCGCGGTGGCCCGCCTGTCGGGCCACGCGCTCGACGCGCGCGCGGTCGCCGGCCTGCTCGGGCGCGGCCTGCGCTCGGCCATCGGGCTGGAGGCCTTCACCCAGGGAGGCGTCATCCTGGATGGCGGCAAGCCCACCGGCGCGGTGACCCGGCCAGCGCCGCCGCCATTGCTGGCCCGCCTGCCGCTGCCAGACCACTGGCGGGTTCTGCTGGTGTTCGATTCGGCGCGGGAAGGCCTGAGCGGCGATGCCGAGACCCGCGCCATGGCCGCCCTGCCGCCCTTTCCCGAAACGCTGGCCGCGCACCTGTGCCATCTGATGCTGCTCCAGGCGCTTCCGGCCCTCGCGGAAGGCGACGCGCGTGGCTTCGGAGCGGCCATCGGCGCCTGGCAGCGCGCGCTTGGCGATCATTACGCGGCGGCGCAGGGCGGCGGACGATTCTGCAGCCCGGATGTGGCCGAGGCCGTCGCCTTCATCGAGACACAGGGGGTCCCAGGGGTCGGCCAGAGCTCCTGGGGGCCCACAGGATTTGCCATCGTCGGCGACGCCGCGCAGGCCGAAGAACTGGTCGAGGCCTTGCGCCGGCGCTATGCATCGTTCACAAATCTGAAGTTCGAATGTGTGGCGGGGAACAATAGCGGCGCCGAGCTGGAGCCGCGCGGCACCCGCCTCACCTGACCGGCCGAGCCCGCCGACGCCGGTCGCGGGCTCTGGAGCTCAAGCTTGAGCGTCCGGGCCAAAGGGCTGCGGGCCTGAAGCGGAGGGCGCCGCGCACGCCCGGTCGCCGCGGCCCCCGCGGCCCCCGCGCCATGCGGGACCGCCACCCTCGGATTCGGCATCCGGTTGAACCACCGGCGGACGACCCGGTTATCGAGAACGCAGGAACCGCCCCGAAGCCGCAATGGCGCCGAAGCAAGCGGGCGGACCAAACGAACAGGCAGGCCGACCAAGCATGGATCTCGCTCTCATCGCCCTCTCCGCCCGGCCGCTGGCCGCAAGTGCCGCGCGCGCCGGCTTTGCCGCCCTGGCGCTGGACCTGTTCGCCGATCTCGACACCTGCGCCCACGCCGCGCGCTGTGTGCGGGTGCACAAGCGCAACGGCTTCGCCTTCGACGGCGACGACCTGATCCAGGCCCTTTCCAGCCTGGCTCCGGCCGGCCTGCCGGTGGTGCTCGGCAGCGGCCTGGAGGACGATCCGGACCTGATGGCGCGAATCGCCGCGCGCAACCCCATTCTCGGCAACTCGCCGGAAACGGTGCGCGTGCTGAAGGATCCCCTGGCCCTCGCCGGGATCTGCGCCCATCTGGACGTGCCGTTTCCCGATGTCAGCCTCGATACCCCGCCCGCCGGCCGCTTCGACGGCGCCCCGGTGATCGAGAAGAAGATCGGCGGCGCCGGCGGCGGCCACATCCGGCGCCGGGCGGCGGGCGATCTCTCGCCGCCGCAGCCGGGCTATTATCTCCAGCGCGAGGTCAAGGGCGAACCCTATTCCCTGCTGCTGCTGGCCAATGGCCGCAATGCGCTGGTGGTGGGCGCCTCCCGGCAATGGCGCGACCACGACTTCGAGCATCCGTTCCGATATGGCGGCGTGGTGGGTCCGGTGCCGCTGCCTGCCGCCCATGGCGACGCCATGCGCGCCGCCGCCACGCGGATCGCCCTCGCCTGCGGGCTGGTGGGCCTCGTTTCCATGGACTTCGTGGTGCATGACGACGGCTGGTTCCTGGTGGAGGTGAACCCCCGCCTCGGCGCGACCCTCGACATCTTCGACGTGGACCCGCTGCCTCCCCTGCTGGGCCTGCACCTCGCCGCCTGCGGCGGGCGGCTGCCCAGTGCCGTACCCACCCCCGCCGAGGTGCACGCCGCAAGCGTGCTTTATGCGGAACACGACCTGCTGGTTCCCGCCACCCCCCTCGCCGCCCACATCGCCGACCGTCCGCCAGCCGGCGCGGCCATTCCCAAGGGGGCGCCGGTGTGCACCGTCCGCGCCAGCGGCCCCAGCGCCGAGGCCGCCCGGGCCCGCCTCGCCACGCTGCTGGACGAGGTGCGCCGCCAGTTCGGCTTCGCGCCGTCACGCGAGCCGGTGGCCTGACGCCGGACCATGCCCGTGCGCGACCCCGCCGGCTTCGCCGCCGCCGCCTTCCTGGCCGCGTGCCGCGCCGAACTGCAAGCGCTGAAGCCGGGCAACGTGCACGTGTTCGCCCCTGGGCACGGGATGGACGTTCGCCATTTCGAGGACGCGGCGGCGGCCGCTGCCCCTGTCATCGCCGCGCCGGGGCTCACGGTGGGCGCGCGCATCGGCCGGGCGGTGGAAGCTTCCCTGGCGGCGGCCGGATGCAACACCAACCTCGGCATTGTCCTGCTGTCGGCGCCGCTGATCGCGGCTGCGGCGGGGGAAACCGCCGGCCCATGCACGGACACCGCCGGAGCGCAGGCGGAACCGGCCACCCGGCGACGCGCCGGCCTTCGCCAGCGGCTCGTCACGGTTCTGGCGGGCCTTGACATGGCCGATGCCCAGGCCGCCTTCGCGGCCATCACCCGCGCCAATCCCGGCGGGCTTGGGGCCTCGGAAACCGCCGACGTGCGGGCGCCGGCACGGATCGACCTGCGCGCCGCCATGGCCCTGGCCGCCGACCGCGATCGCATCGCCCGGCAATATGTGACCGATTTCGCGGATGTGTTCGAGATCGGCGTTCCAGCCCTCGAGACGCGGCCCGATGCCCCTCACGGCGTGGAAAACGCCTATCTCGCTTTGCTCGCCGCCTTTCCCGACAGCCACATCGCCCGGAAGTTCGACGATGCCACGGCGGAGGGAGTGCGCCGGGAGGCCGATCAGCTCCGCCGCGACATCGCAACCGCCGCACCCGCAGCCCGCCGCGCCGCCCTGGCGGCCTTCGACACCCGGCTGAAGGCGCGCGGCCTCAACCCCGGCACCACCGCCGACCTGACCGTGGCCAGCATCCTTGCCGCCCTGCTGGCCCTCTGAGGGTGTCGCGCCGAGCCGGCAGACCCCGCCCGCGACGGATCAGAACTTCACCGCGAGGATGCCGCGCCCGGCATTGGAGGTGACGCCGTCGCCGAAGCTGCCGTCATAGGCCAGCCCCAGAGTCACGCCGTTGGCGAAGATGACATCGAGGCCGGCGCCCCCAACCAGGCTATCGGCCGCCACCGGCACCCCCTCGACGGTGAAGGCCGTGCCGGTGCTCTGGAAGATGAGCGAACGGGTCGGCGTCACGTCGGCGAATGCGTGGCGCCACCCCGCTGAGGCATGAGCGGTGAGATCCACCCCGTCCCATGCGGCGAAGCGCGTGGCTGCGCGCAGCCCCAGGGTGGAATAAGGGGTGCTCAGGCTGTCGCCGTCCGACCGCAGGCCGGCCACGGGCGCCGCCCTCTCGGTGAAGCCGCCGAGGTCCATGTAGCTCCAGGCGAACCCCGCGAACGGCTCCAGCGCCAACCCGCCGAGACCCGCAGCATATGCGAGTTCTCCGAACAGGCTGGTCGAGGTCGCGTCGTAGTCCGCCTTGGGCTGCTCGCCGGTGAGGGCGACGGCGCGCGCAGTGGACAGGTTGGCCCAGCCGATGTCGGCACCCGCGCGCACGGTCCAGGCACCGCCGTGCACCGCCCCATAGCCGGCGAGGCGCACCGTGTCGGCATCCGCGGAAGCAGTCCCGGAAGTGGTGGAGCTTGACGCATAGCCCACCGCGAAGCCGTACACGAGATTGCCGGCGGTCACGTCCAGACCGACGAGGGCGCCGCCCAGCCGGGTGCTGGCCTCAAGCGCGCCGGCGTTGGCATCGATCCATTGCCCATACCCCTGGGCCCAGGCGGTGAGCACCGGCCCCACCGGCTCCGCCTGGGCCGGCGCCGGCTGCACATAAGCAGTCACGGGGCCGCCGGAGCCGAGCGCCGTCGCCGCTCCGGCCTCGCCCGCGTGGCCGGCCTGCCGCAAGCGGCCGAGGATGGCATCGTTGACCAGCGCATTCTCCGTGAAGATCGTTCCCCCCACGGTGGCATGAATGTCACCCGCCAGCTGGGTGAACGCGGCGCGAACGACGGCTGGGCCGGTCTGCTGCAGCACCGTGTCGTACAGCGCCGAGCCGCCGGGCACGGCCCACCGGCCATAGCGGTCGAGGGCGAACGCCGCCGCCCGTCCGTTCGGCGTTGCCGCGTAGCGCGCGAGGGGGACCCTATTGCGCTCGAGGGTCAGGAAGATATCGGTGGCGTCGGCGCCCAGGGTCGGGGTCACGAACAGATAGTCCGGGGCGCCAGCGAGAGACCCGAACATGCCCGTCACGCCGCCCGCGGCGCTGAGGATGGTGTAGCGCGTGCCCCAGGCAAGGCCGGCGGGCGCGGCGTCGAGCAGCACGCCGGCGCCGGGATCGATGGTGGCGGTGCCGGCGGCGGCGATCCGATCCACCGTGCCGGCGTTTGAGGCCCGCACGCCATAGGTGGAACCGTCAGCGAAGGCGACGGTGCCCGAGACGTTGAGCGTCCCCGTGGGGCCGATGCCGCCGGGCGCCACCAGGCCGCCATCGGCGACCTTCAGCGCGCCGATGGTGCCGGCGCCCAGCAGCGCGCCCTTCAGGCCGCTTTCGGCGTCGCCTCCCACCGTCACCGTAGCGGCCGGCAGAGCGGCGCCGATCAGCTGCAAGCTGGCGCCCTGCACCAGGGCGTCGCCGGAGAAGGTGCTGCGGCCCCAGGCCACCCAGCTCGACCCGGTGGCGAGCGTCAGCCGCTCGAAGCCCCGATAGGTGGCCGCCTCGCCCAGCAGGGCCACGTCGAAGCCGCCGTCGAACGTCCCGAGGCGGAATGTGTCCGTGCCGCCCTCCGCCTTCACCGCGCCGACGACGCTGGAGCCGGCCTCGTAGACGAACAGATCATCGCCATTGCCCATGGCGACGGCATAAGTGGTGCCGGAAATGGTGCCGTAGTTGACGATGGTGTTGCCGAACGCGCCGGCGCCATTGACGACACGGATACCGAACCCGTCGTCGCCGCGAATGGTGCCATAATTGGTCACCGTCAAGGCGCTGAAGACATCGCCACCGTTGCTGTCGTCGGCAAGGATGCCGTTGTTGGCCCCGGAGATGAGCGCGCGCGGCGTCGCCGCGTCGCCATTGACGATGGTGCCACCACCGATGGCGATGCCCTCGCTGGTGGAAGGCCGGGTCTCGCCCGGCTTGATGCCCTTGGAACCAAGGCCGGAGATGGTGCCGAAATTATAGATGGCTCCGGCCTTGTCGAGATCGACACCATCACCGTCGCCGAAGCTGGCGGCGGGGTCAAAGCCACCCGTGACGAGACCGTAATTGACCAGCAGCCCGGTGCCGTTGGAATTCACACCCGACCCGTTGCGCCCCTCAATGGTGCCGTAGTTCAGCACCTCCAGCACATCCTCGCTGCCGGACGCCTTGATGCCGTGATAGGCGCCCGAGATCACCCCCGGGGTGTCGTTGACGATGTAGGCGAACATGCCGCCAGCGAGATTGGCGCCGTCGATCTTGATGGCCGAGTTGTTCTGGGTGTCCGCCGTGCCGGCCGCATAATGGGAGCGGATGCGACCGTAATTGTACACCTCCATGCCGTTGGCGCCCTGGATGGCGTCGTCATCGGCGGCGGAGATGAGGCCGGTCTCGTAATTGTTGAGGACAATGAGGGCGTTCCGGGCGGAAATGCCGCCAAGATCGATAGCCTGCCCGTCCACCGTGGAGCGGATGACACCGGCATTGTTGATGGCGATGATCGGCGCGGCAACGCTGCTCTCGGTGGACGAGAGCTTGATGCCGTCGTCACTGCCGGAGATCAACCCGCCGTGGCCGTTGCTGATGGTGAGCGAGGCGAGGCTGTCCAACGTCTCCGGCGTGTCCAGCTTGATGGCGCGCTTGCCGGGCGCGGTGGTCGCGATGGTGCCCGAATTGCCGATGAGCACATCGCCGCCGCCGAGGCGCACGACGTCGCTGCCAGCGGAGGTCAGCCGGCCGGAATTGAGCACCGTGATCGCCGCCGAGGCATCCACCGCCTTGTCGAAATCGAGCGCCTGCCCCTCGGCTGAACGGATGATGCCGGAATTCACCACGTCCAGCGCGCCGCCGGCAAAGCCGCCCGTGATGCGAAGCGCATCGTCCGAGGCCGTCACCGTGCCGGAATTGAAGAGGGTGAACGTGCCGCTCACGTCGTCCTTCGTATCGACGGCGCGGTCATTGGAGCGGATGACGCCAGCATTCTCGATGACGACGCCCGTCGCCGTGGCCGGCGCGCTCCAGGTGATGGCCGCATCTGCACCGCCATCCAGGGTGGCGCCGACGGCAATGGTTCCGCGATCGGTGCCCGCGACGGACTGCGGGCCGGCCGCCGGCGGCACGCTGAACGACCCGGCCACGGCCGGGGCCCCCAGCCCGGCGCACAGCAAGGTGAGAACGAGGCGGCTGACGGATGAGCGCAGAAAGGGCATCGGGCGGGAATCCGGGCGGAGGGGAGATGTCCGCGAGCCTGACGTTACGACGGCCGCGAGACCTCGTCGCGCTCCGCCATGGCCACGGCGATCACCACGCCAGCGCTGTGGCCTGCCGGCAACAGCGTGCGCCCTCGTTTGCCGGCCAGCGTCCACGCCCGGCGGCGCGGGTGCGGCTCATTCGATGGGAAAATCGAAATAGGTATCGGGAAATGGCTCCCCGGCGAGCGTGAAATGCCACCACTCCTGCTCGAAGGGCTTGAAGCGGTGCGCTGTCATCAGGCCCGCGAGCAGCTGGCGATTCGCCTTCTGTGCGCGGGTGACCGCATCCGAATCGGGCCATGACAACGTGCTGAAGAGATCGAACGGGGTGCCCATGTCGAGCTCGGCGCCCGTTGCCGCGTCCACCAGGGTCAGATCGAGGGTGGACCCGCGCGAATGGCCGGACCGCTCGGCGATATAGCCCAGCGCGAACAACTGCCCCTTGTCGAGATCGGGGTAATAGGTGGGCTTGGTATGGGTATCGGCAAGATCTGCCGCCCAGCGGGCGAAATGGGCCACGGCCCGGGCCGGGCGATAGCAGTCGAACAGCTTGAGTTGCAGGCCCTTCGCCCGTGCATCGCGGGCCACGCCCGCCAGCGCCTCCGCCGCCGGACGGGTAAGCAGGCAACGGGCCGCGCCGTAGCCATCCACCGGGGTGCCGACGAAATTCTCCGTGCCGGCATAGCGCACGTCGAGCACGACACCCGGCACCACGTCCGCCACGTCCACGAACACGGAGGGACGCTCCGCGCGCGCATGGGTGGCCAGCGAAAGCCCCGCGACCCCGAAGGCGACGGCGGCAGGCTTGAGGAGATCAGTCATGAAACGGCGGAGCATGAAGCTTTCAACGGGCAAACGCCGGGCTCGGCGCCTACCCACTCTAGCCGTCCCCCACCCCGCCGCAAGGGGCAACGCATCACGGCCAAGAGGCACCCGCATCGCGCCGGTGCCCCCGGGGGCCCGCGCCGTTCAGGAGAAGAAGCTGGTGATGGTTTGCCAGATGCTCTTGTGCGGCGCCGCCGAGATCTCCGCCGCCGCCGGCTTGGCATCCGGGCTGGCCACCTCGGGGCCGGACAAGGACTTTGCCACCGAGGCGGCGGTGATGACCGAGGAGAACGCCGGAATCTTCGCCAGCGTCACCGGCCCCGCCATGGCGTCCGGATCGAGCCCGTTCTTTTCCTGGAAGGCCTTCAGGGCCTTCGCGGTGCCCGAACCGAACACGCCGTCGGCACCCACGCCGAGCGCCGCCTGCAGCTTCTTCACCGCCTCGCCGCGGCTGCCCTCGGACAGCAGGATCAGTTCCGGCAACTCCAGAGCCAGGAAGGTGTCCGGCCCCGCAATGCCGTCCGCGGCGATCCCGTGCGCCTTCTGAAAAGCCTTCAAGGCCTCCTCGGTGGCGGGCCCGAACTGGCCGTCCGCCGGCACGCCCAGCTTCGTCTGCAGGATCTTCACCGGCTCTCCGGCCAATCCACGCTTCAGCACTGCCATGGAATCTCTCCCGAGCTACAACGGCGCCCCGCCCCTGACGCCACCGATAATGAGCGATCCCAAACTCTATACCACCATACCTCGACGATCAGATGTCCTCGCCCCGAAAAGAAAAATGCCGGGCCCGGTGAGGGACCCGGCAAGTATCGCCGCAAAGCGGCGAACCTTCCAGAGGGGAACAGCTGAAGCATCAATCACGATGCGATCAGCGCGTAGGCAAAGTGCACGTCTCTTAGGCAGAATGCAACGCCAAATGACGGCATATCAGGCATGCGCATAGCGCTGATCTCATATTCCCAGCCCTGCGGAAAACGTCGGGTGAAGACAAAACGTCAGAAATTCCAACGCTGTGCCTTCGAGATCAGAAAATCCCTGAACACCTGGATGCGCGCCACCGACCGCATTTCCTGCGCGTAGGTGAAATAGGCCTCCAGCTTCGGTGTCTCGCGATCGGTGAAGAGCTGCACCAGGGAGGTCGCGTCGTCGGTCAGATAATCCGGCAGCGTGCCGATGCCCACTCCCCGCTCGACCGCCCGTTTCAGGCCGAGAACGCTGTTCACCTCGAACGCGGGGATGCGGGGCGTGCTGCCGTCGCGCCCCGCATGCTCAAGCCAGTTCAGGCCCTGGAAATAGGAGGGTATAGGCCCGCCGAGCAGAAGAATGCGGTGCTTGTCGAGCTCATCCACCGTGCGGGGCTGCCCATGCCGCTTGAGATAATCCACCGAGGCGTAGGCATGGAAATGTACCGTGAACAGCTTGCGCTGCACCAGATCGGGCTGAACCGGCTGGCGCATGCGGATGGCGACGTCCGCCTCGCGCATGGCGAGATCCAGTTCCTCGTCGGTGAGGATGAGCTGGATGCGGATATCTGGAAACAGCTCCACGAACTCGCCCACCCGAGCCGTCAGCCAATGGGTGCCGAGCCCTACGGTGGTGGTGACGCGCAATTCGCCATTGGGCTTCTCGCGGCTGTCCGACAATTGCGCCCGGGCCGATTCCAGCTTCAGGAACACCTCATGGGCGGTGCGGTAGAGCAATTCGCCCTGCTCGGTCAGGATCAGCCCGCGCGCATGACGGTGGAACAGGGGAACCTTGAGTTCCGCCTCCAGCGCCGACACCTGGCGGCTGACCGCCGATTGCGACAAGCCCAGGGTTTCACCCGCGTGGGTGAAGGAACCGGCCTCGGCGGCGACGTGGAAGACCTTCAGCTTGTCCCAATCCATCGGGGCCCCGGCATGTGCGGCATCCGGCGAAGGCGGGATGCCCGGTGTGTGCGATCCATCGGCTGGCAGCGGAAGGCGGATCGTGGCGCGTCCCGCGAAGGCAGGAGCGGACGCCGCCGCGTGGCGACGCCCGTCAGCCGCCCTATTCGGCGGCGGCGGCCACGGCGTGGGCCAGGAAGCGCTCGGCCTCCAGCGCCGCCATGCAGCCGCGCCCGGCGGCGGTGACCGCCTGGCGGTAGACATCGTCCGCCACGTCGCCGGCGGCGAACACGCCCGGCACCGAGGTGGCGGTCGAATCGGGCGCGGTCCAGACATAGCCGGACGGCTTCAGCCGGAGCTGGTCCTTCACCAGGTCGGTCGCCGGGGCATGGCCGATGGCGACGAACACGCCGTCGGCCTCGATCTGCCGGCTGACGCCGGTGCGGGTATCGCGCAGCACGACGCCGGTGACATGGGGGGGCTCGTCGGCGCCCACCACCTCGGCCACCTCGGCGTTCCAGATCACCTCCACCTTGGGATTGGCGAACAGGCGGTCCTGCAAGATGCGCTCGGCCCGGAAGTCGTCGCGCCGGTGCACCACCGTGACCTTCGAGGCGAAATTGGTGAGGAACAGCGCCTCCTCCACCGCGGTGTTGCCCCCGCCCACCACGATCACATGCTTGCCGCGATAGAAGAAGCCGTCGCAGGTGGCGCAGGCCGACACGCCGAAGCCACGATAGGTGCCCTCCGATTCCAGCCCGAGCCAGCGCGCCTGGGCGCCGGTGGCCAGGATCACCACGTCGGCGGTGTAGGCCTCACCCGACTCGGTGACGAAACGGAATGGCCGCTGCGACAGGTCGAGGCTGGCCACGTGATCGGCGACGATGGTGGTGCCCACGTGCTCCGCCTGGGCGCGCATCTGCTCCATCAGCCACGGCCCCTGGATGGGCTCGGCGAAGCCGGGATAATTCTCGACGTCGGTGGTGATGGTCAGCTGTCCGCCCGGCTGGATGCCCTCGAACAGCACCGGCTTGAGCATGGCGCGGGCGGCATAGATGGCCGCCGTGAAACCCGCCGGGCCGGAGCCGATGATGACGACCTTGGTATGCTTCACACTCATAACGTCCTCGAAGCGCTCTGCCCGCCAGGGCGAAGACGCGACGCTCGCGGGCGGCGCGAAACCGGCTGCCATGCCCGAGCGCTGCGTAAGCTATGCGCAAATGTAGGGACTACGCCGCATCGCCACAAGGCGTTGAGGCGGCCGCTGCGCTCACCTTTTCACGACCCTTGTGCACCGCCAGTTGGACGAAAGATTATTTCGTTGCGTTGCCGCAATCGCGCACTAAGGTGCCGGGGCGCTGGCCATCGGCGCGCCTGCCCACCGGGAGCCCGCCTTGACCGTCCGCCTCGATGCTGTCGACTGGAAAATCCTCGACGAGCTGCAGCGCGACGGGCGCATCACCAATGTGGAGCTGTCCCGCCGGGTGGGCATTTCGGCCCCGCCGTGCCTGCGCCGCGTCCGCGCGCTGGAGGAGGACGGCATCATCCAGGGTTACCGGGCCCTGCTGGATGAAAAGCGGCTCGGCTACGATCTGACGGCGGTGGCCATGGTCCACCTCATCAGCCAGGCCGAAACCGATCTCGGCGCCTTCCAGGATCGCATCGACCACTGGCCCCTGGTGCGGGCGGCGTGGATGCTGTCCGGCGACGTGGACTTCATCATGCTCTGCGTCGCGCCGGACCTGCGCACCTTCCAGAACTTCGTCCTGGAAATCACCGCGACGCCCAACGTGCGCAATGTCAAGACCGCTCTCACCTTGAAGCAGGTCAAGAACGCCCCGGTGGTGCCACTCGAAGCCGGCCTGCCGAAGCTCTGAACACCGCCGGTGCCGGGCGATTTCCGCTCAACGCAAGTCCCGCTCAAGGCAAGTCCTGCTGACGCAAGTCCCGCTCAGCGCTCGCCGCGCTCCGCCCGCAGCCGCGCCCAATAGTCCATCCGCTTCCGGATCTCCCGCTCGAAGCCCCGCTCCACCGGATGGTAGAAACTCTGCCGGCCGATCGCCTCGGGAAAGTAGTTCTGCCCGGAAAAGGCGTCGGGCTCGTCGTGATCGTAGCGGTAGCCGCTGCCATAGCCCTCGCGCTTCATCAGCTTGGTGGGGGCATTGAGAATGTGCTTGGGCGGGGTCAGCGAGCCGCCCTCCTTCGCCAGCCGCGTCGCCGCCTTGTAGGCCGCATAGACCGCGTTCGACTTGGGCGCCGTGGCCACGTAGACCACCGCCTGGGCCAGCGCGAGTTCCCCCTCGGGCGAGCCGAGGAAATCGAAGGCATCCTTGGCGGCGTTGGCCACAGCCAGCGCCTGGGGGTCGGCGTTGCCGACGTCCTCAATGGCCATGCGGACGATCCGCCGCGCCAGGAACAGCGGGCTCTCCCCCGCATCCAGCATCCGCGCCAGATAGTAAAGCGCCGCGTCGGGGTCCGATCCCCGCACCGATTTATGCAGCGCCGAGATCAGGTTGTAGTGCCCATCCTCGCTCTTGTCGTAGATCGGCGCCCGGCGCTGCACCACATCGGCCAGGCCCGCGACGTCGAACACCTCGCCGGGCCGCGCCGCCCGCCACACCTCCTCGGTGAGGGTGAGGGCGGCGCGGCCGTCGCCGTCCGCCATGTTGACCAGGGCAAGGCGCGCCTCTTCCGTCAGCGGCAGTGGCCGCGCCTCCACCGTCTCAGCCCGGGCGAGCAGCCGGCCGATCGCCGTCGCGTCAAGAGACCGGAACACCAGCACCCGCGCCCGCGACAACAGTGCCGCGTTCAACTCGAAGGACGGATTCTCGGTGGTGGCCCCCACCAGGGTCACCGTGCCGTCCTCCATCACCGGCAGGAAACTGTCCTGCTGCGCCCGGTTGAAGCGGTGAATCTCATCCACGAACAGCAGGGTGGATTGGCCGATGCGCCGGCGCGCGCGCGCCTGCTCGAACACTTTCTTCAGGTCGGCGACGCCAGAGAAGATGGCGGAAATCTGCTCGAAATGAAGGTCAGTGGCGAAGGCCAGCAGCCGCGCCACCGTGGTCTTGCCGGTGCCGGGCGGCCCCCACAGGACCAGCGAGCCGAGCGAGCGGCCTTCCAGCATGCGCGTGAGCACGCCATCTGAGCCCACCAGATGCTCCTGCCCCACCACCTCCGCCAGGGTCGTGGGGCGCAGCCGGTCCGCCAGCGGTCGCGCCGCGCCCTCCGCCATGCCGGCCACCTCGAACAGATCGCCCATCGTCGTGCCTCAGCCCGGTAGCAAGGCGGAAATGGTGCGCCCGCCCCGGATCACCGTGATCCGCCACGCGCGCGCCGGCGTGCGCGTGATCTCTTCCAGCTCCCGGGTCCGCCCCACCTTGGCGCCGTTCACCTCGACGATGACGTCTCCTGGCTTGAAACCAGCCGCCGCCGCTGGCGCGCCTTCGGCTACCTCGGCGATCACCACGCCGCTGGCGGCGCCGTCCACCCGCAGTTCCTCCGCCACCGCCGGCGACAGGTTCACGACGGTCGCGCCGCTGAACGGCGAGCGGGAACGCAGGAGAAGATCCTCGCGCGGGGGCATCTCCGGCGCGCTCTCCAGCACCACCACGACGCTTTCGGTCCGCCCGCCCCGGCTGAAACCGATGGCCGCCCGACTGCCGATGGGCCGCGTCGCCAGCCGGTAATTCAGCGATTCCGGATCGTCCACCCCCTGCCCTTCCACCGCGACCACCAGGTCGCCCACCTTCAGCCCCGCCTTCGCCGCCGGGCTTCCCGGCGCCACCGCCTGGACCAGGGCGCCGGCGGGCCGCGCCAGGCCCAGGCTCTCGGCGATATCCGGCGTCACCCGCTGCAGCCGCGCGCCCAGCCAGGGACGGCGCACCGACCTGCCGCCCGATTTGGCCTGCTCCACCACCACCCGCACCATGTTGACCGGAATCGCGAAGCCGATGCCGTGCGAGCCGCCGGAGCGCGAGTAGATGGCACTGTTGATGCCCACGAGCCGGCCGGCCATGTCCACCAGGGCGCCACCCGAATTCCCCGGATTGATGGCGGCGTCGGTCTGGATGAAGAATTGGTAGTCCGAAACCCCGACCTGGGTCCGCGCCACAGCCGAAACGATGCCCTGGGTCACCGTCTGCCCGACGCCGAAGGGATCGCCGATGGCCAGCACCAGGTCACCCACGGCCAGCTCATCCGAATTGCCCAGCTCGAGGGAGGCGAAGGACTCCCTGCCCTCCGCCTTGATGCGCAGGATGGCGAGGTCGGTGCGCTGATCCCGCAGCAGCACTTCGGCCTCGAACTCGCGCTTGTCGTTGAGCGCGACGCGGATTTCATCCGCCCCCTCGATCACGTGGAAATTGGTGACCACGAGGCCCGCCCCATCGACGATGACGCCCGAACCCAGCGAGCGCTGCATGCGCTCCGGCGCGCCGAGCCCCGGTGCTCCGCCCGGACCGCCAAAGAAACGCCGGAAGAACGGGTCGTCGAAAATGGGGTTAGCCCGCTGCTGCGCGGTCTTCTGCGCATACACGTTCACCACTGCCGGTGCGGTGCGTGCCACCACCGGCGCGAACGAGAGCTTCACCTCGGCCTGGCTCGCCGGCGCCCGCGATTGCGCCTGCGCGCCCGCCGGCTCAACGGCCGCCAGCGCCAGCACCGCCGCGACCACAACCGATGACAGACCTTGCACCATTGCGCCTTCCTTCATCCTCATACCCTTGGCCGGCCCCGCCAGCGCGAACCGGCCTCCCTGCCGGGGTCCCAGGCACGCTCGACCGAGTCAAACCATATCGCTGCCCTGAACGCAAAAAAGGGCGGCCCGAAGACCGCCCCTTTTCAAATCACAGGCCTGCCCGAAGTTCAGGCCGCCTCGGCCTCGCCGGCCGCAGCCGCGGTGCGCGCGTGGTCCGCCGCGCCCTTCGCCGCTTCGTCGCGATCCACGAACTCGATCACCGCCACCGGCGTGTTGTCGCCATAGCGGAAGCCAGCCTTGATGATGCGGGTGTAGCCGCCCGGACGCGCCGCGTAACGGGGCGCGAGCACATCGAACAGCTTCTTGACCACCGTCAGGTCTTTCAGCTCGGCGATGGCCTGGCGGCGGGCGTGCAGATCGCCCCGGCGGGCCAGCGTCACCAGCTTCTCGACCACGGGACGCAGGTCCTTGGCCTTCGGCAGGGTGGTGACGATCTGCTCGTGGGTGATGAGGGCGCCAGCGAGATTGGAGAACATCGCCTTGCGATGCTCCCAGGTGCGGTTGAACTTGCGATGTACCTTGCCGTGACGCATGACGGCGAACTCCTAAGGATGACGGCGGCGAGCCGATGGATGGGGCGGCTCGAGCCGCTTCAAGTCTGAAGACAGCGGCTGACGCCGCATGCGGATTTCAGATCAATAATGCTCCTCGAAGCGCTTCGCGAGCTCTTCGATGTTCTCCGGCGGCCAGCCGGGCACTTCCATGCCCAGATGCAGCCCCAGGGAGGCCAGCACTTCCTTGATCTCGTTAAGCGACTTGCGTCCGAAGTTCGGCGTGCGGAGCATCTCCGTCTCGCTCTTCTGGATCAGGTCGCCGATGTAGACGATGTTGTCGTTCTTCAGGCAATTGGCAGAGCGCACCGAGAGTTCGAGCTCATCCACCTTTTTCAGCAGCGCCGGCGAGAACGGCAGCGTCTGGATCGCGGTGGCCTCGCTCTCGCGCTTGGGCTCCTCGAAGTTGACGAAGATCTCAAGCTGATCCTGCAGGATGCGGGCCGAATAAGCGAGCGCGTCCTCGGGCGAGATCGAGCCATCGGTCTCGATCTGCAGCGTGAGCTTGTCATAGTCCAGAATCTGACCCTCACGGGTGTTCTCGACCTTGTAGGAGACCTTGCGCACCGGTGAATAGAGGCTGTCGATGGGAATCAATCCGATCGGCGCGTCCTCCGGGCGGTTGCGATCCGCCGCGACATAGCCCTTGCCGGTATCCACCGTGAACTCGATCCGCAGTTCCGCACCGTCGTCGAGGGTGCAGATCGGCAGCTGGGGGTTCAGCACCTGGATATCGCCCACGGTCTGGATGTCGCCCGCATAGAGCACGCCGGGACCGGTCTTCTTCGCCACCATGCGCTTGGGGCCATCGCCCTGCATCTTGATGGCGACATCCTTCACATTGAGAATGATGTCAGTGACATCCTCTCGCACGCCGGGGATGGACGAGAACTCGTGCAGCACACCGTCGATGTGGATGGAGGTCACCGCCGCGCCCTGGAGGGACGACAGCAGAATGCGGCGCAACGCGTTGCCGAGCGTCATGCCGAAGCCGCGCTCCAGGGGCTCCGCCACCACGGTGGCGAGGCGCTTGGGATCGCTGCCGGCATTCACGTGCAGCTTCTCGGGCTTGATCAGCTCTTGCCAGTTCTTCTGAATCACTTGCATCACCTTGCTTTCTCGCCGGGCTGTCACTGCTGCCGGGGTGTCGAGACCTCATCCGGAGGTGCAGACCCGTCCCGATCACGGGGAGGAGAAACCGGGCAAACAACCCGCAGGCTTGCGCCCACGGGACCAAGAGCGGATCAGACGCGGCGGCGCTTGCGCGGACGGCAGCCGTTGTGCGGGATCGGTGTCACGTCACGAATGGAGGTGACGAGGAAGCCAGCCGCCTGCAGCGCGCGCAGCGCCGACTCACGGCCCGAACCGGGACCGGACACTTCCACCTCGAGGGTACGCATGCCGTGTTCGGCGGCCTTGCGGGCGGCGTCCTCGGCGGCGACCTGCGCCGCGTAGGGCGTGGACTTGCGCGAACCCTTGAAGCCCATGGCACCGGCGGACGACCAGGAAATGGTGTTGCCCTGCGCGTCGGTGATCGTGATCATGGTGTTGTTGAACGAGGCATTCACATGCGCCACACCGGAGGCGATGTTCTTGCGCTCGCGGCGCTTCACGCGTGTTGCTTCCTTAGCCATCTTTAACCTTCAATCCTTCAGGCGCGCCCGTAACTCCAGGCGCTCGGGATGGCCCCCTTACAGAGGCCGGGACAACGCGGAAAGGCCGGCGTCGCCGGCCTCCCCTTCATCGGGCCTTGCGGCCGATCACTTCTTCTTGCCGGCGATGGGCTTCGACGGCCCCTTACGGGTGCGGGCATTGGTGTGGGTCCGCTGCCCGCGCACCGGCAGCCCGCGACGATGGCGCAGGCCGCGGTAGCAGCCGAGGTCCATCAGCCGCTTGATGTTCATGGCCACTTCCCGGCGCAGATCGCCTTCCACGACATAGTCGCGGTCGATCGCCTCACGGATCTGCAGCACTTCCTGGTCGGTGAGCTGATTCACGCGACGCTCAGCGGGAATACCCACCTTCTCCACGATCTCTTCAGCCTTCTTCGGGCCGATGCCGTGAATATACTGCAGCGCGATGAGCACGCGCTTGTTGGTGGGAATGTTGACGCCTGCAATACGAGCCACGGCTCTCTCCATGTAGCGCCCGCGCCCCGAGGCGCCGACGACGATGACACCCCGCGTCCGGTGGAGGCCGGCCCCTGCGGGAAACAAAGCACCACGGATACGACAAAAATGCCGCTCAACCCGACCCTTCCGGGTGGACCGAACGGCACCGACTTCCGAAGTGAGGAGAAGCCCATAGCCGGGATTAACGAAAGAGTCAATTCGTTGCCTCGCGCCACCCGGCGTGCGCAGAAGACGCCTCCGGCGAACCCTCGCTTCTGGCGCGACGCGATAATCAGCGTCCCCTGGAGCCTCGCCCCCGCGGCCACGGCGCCAGACCCTTCCGCCGGCCTGACGCCACCGTGTCCTCGACGAATCCAAAAAAAGGCCCCTTCGCCATCTGCGAAAGGGCCCTGTGTCTCGACATCCGCCTTATCAGGCGGCCTGGCGCAGCACGCTGTCGATGGCGGCGGTGACAGAATCGATCGCGGCCATGCCGTCGATCTGCTTGAGCTGCCCGCGCGTCCGATAATACGGCGCCACCACTGCGGTATCGCGGTTATAGGCTGCAAGCCGGCTCTTGAAGACCTCCGGATCGTCATCCTTACGAACCGCCTCACCGCGTGCGACCGCTTCCGCCGCCCGGTTGATAATGCGATTCACCAGCTGGTCCTGGTCAACCACCAGCTCGATCACCGCGTCGAGCTTGATTCCTTTCTCGGCCAGCATGTGGTCCAGCGCCTCAGCCTGCGCCACCGTCCGCGGGAAGCCGTCAAGGATGAAACCCTTCTTCGCGTCGGGATGGGACAGGCGATCAGCGATGATCCCGATCACGATCTCGTCGGAGACGAGCCCGCCCGCCTCCATCACGGCCTTCGCCTTCAGACCGATCGGCGTCCCTTCCGCGACCGCCGCGCGCAGCATGTCGCCCGTGGACAGCTGCACGATGCCGTGCCGGGACACCAGACGCTGCGCCTGGGTGCCCTTTCCCGCCCCCGGCGGGCCAAGCAGAACGAGCCTCATCACTTCCTCCTCCCCCCACGCAGCTTCGCCTTCTTGACCAATCCTTCGTACTGGTGGGCGAGCAGGTGGCCTTGAATTTGCGACACAGTGTCCATCGTCACACTGACAACAATCAAGAGCGACGTTCCACCGAAATAGAACGGAACCGCCGCATAGGAAATCAGCAGTTCGGGGAAGAGGCAAACCGCGGCGATGTAGGCTGCGCCCACCACCGTGATGCGGGTGAGCACATAGTCGATATACTCAGCCGTACGCTCACCCGGGCGGATGCCGGGAATGAAGCCCCCGTGCTTCTTCAGATTGTCCGCTGTCTCCACCGGATTAAACACGATCGCAGTGTAGAAAAAGCAGAAGAACACGATCAGCGCCACATAGAGCGCCATGTACAGCGGCCGGCCGTGCCCGAGAAAGGTGGTAATGGTCTGGAGCCAGTCCGGCCCCGCCCCTTGGGTGAAGCTGGCGATGGTGGTGGGAATCAACAGCAACGAAGACGCGAAGATCGGCGGAATGACGCCGGAGGTGTTCAGCTTCAACGGCAGGTGCGACGACTGGCCCTCGTAGATCCGGTTGCCGACCTGCCGCTTGGGGTACTGGATCAGGAGCCGGCGCTGGGCCCGTTCCATGAACACGATGAACGCGATAACGACCACTGCCATCAGCAGCACGCCCAGGATCGCGACCGTGGAGATCGCGCCTTCCCGACCGAGCTCCAGCGTCCGCACGAAGGCGCCGGGCAACTCCGCGACGATGCCGCCGAAGATGATCAGCGAAGTGCCATTGCCGATGCCGCGCGAGGTGATCTGCTCACCCAGCCACATCAGGAACATGGTACCGCCAGTCAGTGTCAAAACGGTAGAGATACGGAAAAACCAGCCCGGTTCGGCCACCACGCTGCCGGAACCCTCGAGCCCGACCGCGATTCCGTAGGCCTGGAACAGCGCCAGCACCACGGTGAGATAGCGGGTATATTGATTGAGCTGCTTGCGGCCCGCCTCGCCTTCCTTCTTCAGCGCCTCCAGCGTGGGCGACACGCTGGTAAGCAGCTGAATGATAATGGAGGCCGAGATATAGGGCATGATGTTCAGGGCGAAGATGGCCATGCGCTCGACGGCGCCGCCCGAGAACATGTTGAACAGCCCGATGATCCCCTGCTGCGCGTTCTTGAACACGTCCGCCAGCGCATCGGGATTGATGCCGGGCATCGGAATATAGGTTCCGAGCCGATAGACGATGAGCGCGCCGAGGGTAAACCAAATGCGCTTCTTCAGCTCCTCGGCCTTGCCGAGAGCGCCGAAATTGAGGTTCGCCGCGAGTTGTTCCGCCGCCGAGACCATGCCTTGCTCCGCTGGACGCCACCCCTGAGGGCAGCCCTGATATATGGGCAGGAAACGCGGTGCCAAGGCGGCGCCGGCGCATCGCCCTGAAAAGCATTTACCCGGCGCAGGGCCGGGTTGCCAAGAGCGAAAGGCTGCACGAGATGCCGCGCCACGCACCAAAACGGCCGGGCACGAAGCCCGGCCGCCTGATCTTCAGACCGCTTCGGCCGCCACAGTCGGAGGCGCGAGCAGGATGATCTTCCCGCCCTTGGCCTCCACCGCCGCCGTCACCGAGGCGGTGGCATAGGCCACCTCGAGGGTGACGCTGGAAGTCAGCTCGCCGCCGCCCAGGACGCGCACGCCGTCCTTGAGCCGCCGCAGCACGCCGGCCGCGACGAGCACCGAAACCGTGACCGGCTCCGCCGCGTTCACGATCCCGGCGTCGATGGCCGCCTGGATCCGACCGATCGACACCTCGTTGTAGTCGAGGCGGAAGATGTTGTGGAAGCCGCGCTTCGGCAAACGCCGATGCACGGGCATCTGACCACCTTCAAACCCCTTGACCGCCACGCCGGTGCGGGACTTCTGACCCTTCACACCCCGGCCGCCGGTTTTCCCCTTGCCGGAACCGATACCGCGTCCAACGCGGATCCGGCTCTTACGGGCCCCGGGATTGTCCCGGATTTCATCGAGCTTCATGAGTCCGCTCCTCAACCCTCGACCACACGGACGAGGTGGGCGACCTTCGCGATCATGCCGCGAATGGCCGGCGTGTCCTGGAGAGTGGAACGGCGATGCCGCTTGTTCAACCCAAGGCCCTTGAGGGTCGCTTCCTGGTCGAACGGGCGGCGGATCGGCGAACCGATCTGCTCCACGGTGATGGTCTTGTCGCTGATTGCGTTCATAGCGCGCTCCTATGCGTCGGTTCGCGCCGTTCAGTCGGTCGCTTCCGCGTCTTCGACGCGGCGGCGGGACTGAAGCTGCGACACCTTGAGACCGCGCCTGGCCGCGACCGACCGCGGGCTGTCCTGGTTCTTCAGGGCGTCGAACGTGGCACGCACCATGTTATAGGGGTTGGAAGACCCGAAGGACTTCGCCACCACATCGTGCATGCCGAGCGTCTCGAACACGGCGCGCATCGGACCGCCGGCGATGATGCCGGTACCCGCGGGCGCCGCCCGCAGGATGACCTTTCCAGCGCCATGGTGACCATGGACGTCATGATGCAGGGTGCGGCCTTCCCGCAGCGGCACCCGGATCAGCGCGCGCTTGGCGCTTTCGGTGGCCTTGCGGATGGCTTCCGGCACTTCACGCGCCTTGCCATGACCAAAGCCGACTCGCCCCTTCTGATCGCCGACGACGACCAGAGCCGCGAAGCCGAACCGACGGCCACCCTTCACCACCTTGGCGACACGATTGATGTGGACCAGCTTGTCCACAAACGTATTGTCGCGATCCTCGCGCTCCTGGCGCGGTTCCCGTTCACGGGCCATTTTTACGTCCTCGCGTCAGAACTGAAGGCCGCCTTCGCGGGCGCCCTCAGCGAGCGCCTTGACGCGCCCGTGAAAGATGAATGCGCCACGGTCGAAAACGACCGCGGTCACGCCCTTCGCCACCGCCCGCTCGGCCACCAGCTTGCCAATGACCTTGGCCGCCTCGGTGTCCGCACCGGTCTTCAGAGACGAGCGAAGCTCCTTCTCCAGGCTCGAGGCGGCGGCGAGGGTCTCGCCATTCGCATCGTCGATGATCTGCGCATAAATGTGCTGCGAGGTGCGGTGCACCGACAGGCGCGGGCGCCCGTTCGCAGCGGCGCGGATGGCGCGGCGCACCTTGGCCTTGCGGCGCGCCAGCGCCTCCAAATCCTTAGCCATGGTTCGCCTCCGTCACTTCTTCTTGCCTTCCTTGCGGAAGATGAACTCGCCAGCGTATTTGACGCCCTTGCCCTTATAGGGCTCGGGGCCGCGGAACTCACGGATCTCGGCCGCCACCTGACCGACCTGCTGGCGGTTGATGCCGCTGATCACCACTTCCGTCGGCTTCGGCGTCACGATCTGAATCCCTTCCGGGATCGGATAGAGAACGTCATGGCTGTACCCGAGTGCCAGGTTCAGGTTCTTGCCCTGCACCGCAGCCTTGTAGCCGACGCCCGTGATTTCCAGCTTCTTCTCGAAGCCCTTCGTGACACCCTCGACCAGATTCGCCACCAGGGTGCGGGACATCCCCCACATCGCCTTGTGACGGCTGGTGTCGCCGGTCATCGCGAGCACGATCTCCGAGCCCTCAACCTTGGCGACGATCTCTTCCACCAGGGTCAGCTCAAGCGCGCCCTTGGGCCCTTTCACCTTCACCGTCTGGCCGTCCAACGTGGCGGTCACGCCAGCCGGAATGGCGACGGGAAGCTTGCCGATCTTCGACATTCGATCCTCCCTCGCCTCAGAACACGGTGAAGAGCACTTCACCGCCGACATTCTTGTCACGCGCTTCGTGGTCGGCCATCACCCCTTGGGGCGTGGACACAACCGCGATGCCGAGACCATTGCCGACACGGGGAAGGTTCTTGACGGACGCATAGACGCGCCGACCCGGCTTCGACACGCGCGCAATCTCGCGGATCACCGGCTGCCCGTCGAAATACTTCAGCTCAATCGAGAACTCGCTCCGGCCATTGCCGTGATCCGTGGTCGTGTAACCGCGGATATAGCCCTCGTCGCGCAGAACATCCAGAACACTGGCCCGCAGGCGCGAGCCCGGGGTCAGGGTCTTTTCCTTGCGGCGCATCTGCGCATTGCGGATGCGGGTGATGAGATCGCCGATCGGATCATTCACAGACATGCGATCCCCCTCACCAGCTCGACTTCACGAGACCGGGAATGACACCCTGGTTCCCGAGCTCGCGCAGCGCGATACGGCTCATCTTCAACTTCCGGTAAAACGCGCGCGGACGTCCCGTGACTTCGCACCGATTGCGAATCCGGATCTTCGCGCCATTGCGCGGCAACTGCGCCAGCTTGAGGGTCGCCTGGAAGCGCTCCTCAATGGGCAGGGTCTTGTCGTTCACGATCGCCTTCAGACGCCCGCGCTTCGCTTCCTGGCCGGCGGCCAGCTTGCGACGGCGCTCGTTCGTCTCGACCGCGCTCTTTTTCGCCATCTCTTGCTCCTGTTCTCCGCGTCTGAGGGCGCGCAATCACCCCCTCACGGCCGGAAAAGCACCCGAAACAGTCACACCTTTCGCCACCGCCTCACGGCAGCGGCAAGGGACGCCAGACTTCGGCGGACCGAATCGAAGCGCCCCTTCTAATCGATCACTGGCGGAAGGGGAAGTTGAAGGCCTTGAGCAGCGCCCGGGCCTCTTCATCCGTCTTCGCCGTGGTGCACACGATGATGTCCATGCCCCAGATCTGCTCGACGCGGTCGTAGTTGATCTCGGGAAACACGATGTGCTCCTTGATGCCCATGGCGTAATTGCCGCGGCCATCGAAGCTCTTGGGGTTCAGGCCCCGGAAGTCTCGGACGCGCGGCAGGGCCATGGTCACCAGACGGTCCAGGAACTCGTACATGCGAACCTTGCGCAGGGTGACTTTCGCGCCGACCGGCTGGTTTTCACGCAGCTTGAAGTTCGAAATCGCCTTGCGAGCGCGGGTGAGAACCGGCTTCTGGCCGGCGATCAGCGCCAAGTCGGCGGCGGCCGTGGTCGCCTTCTTGGTGTCCGCGGTCGCCTCGCCCACACCCATGTTGATGACGATCTTCTCGATCGACGGCACTTCCATGGGATTCTTGTAGCTGAACTGCTCGATCAGCTTCGGGCGCACGACCTCATCATAATGGGCGCGCAGCCGCGGGGTGTAGGTCGCCTCAGCCATCGATCTTCTCCCCGGAACGCTTGGCCACGCGGATCTTGCTCCCGTCCTCTAGCACCTGGAAGCCAACGCGGGACGGCTTGCCGCCCTTGGGGTCGGCGACGGCAATATTCGACAGATGGATCGGCGCCTCCTTGGAGATGATGCCGCCCTCCTGGTTCGCCGTCTGGCGCTGGTGGCGCTTGATGATGTTCACGCCCCGGACGAGCGCGCGCTCCTCCTTCGGCAACACCTGGATGACCTCGCCGGTGCGGCCCTTGTCGCGGCCGGCGAGGACGACGACCTTGTCGCCCTTCTTAATCTTCGCGGCCATCACAGCACCTCCGGCGCCAGCGAGATGATCTTCATGTGGTTCTTGGCGCGCAGCTCACGCGGAACCGGTCCGAAAATACGGGTCCCGACCGGCTCCTTGTTATTGTTGATCAGCACCGCCGCGTTGCGGTCGAAACGGATCACCGAACCGTCCACGCGCCGGATGTCCTTGGCGGTACGGACCACCACGGCCTTCATCACGTCGCCCTTCTTCACGCGGCCGCGCGGAATGGCCTCCTTGACCGACACCACGATGATGTCGCCCACATGGGCATACTTCCGCTTAGAGCCGCCAAGCACCTTGATGCACATGACGCGACGCGCGCCGGAATTGTCCGCCACGTCGAGATTGGTCTGCATCTGGATCATGACGCACCTGTTCTCGTCATCCGGCGCCACCGGATGACCCGGCTTTGCCTTAACCCTTGTTCCCCGTGCCCGCTCATCGGAACACGGCTTGCCGCGATGCGGTCTCCTCTCGCGCCTGCGAGGGCACGACGGACCCAGCATCGGAGCCTTCGCTCACCCGGATGGCATCACCCGGGTGAGAATCGACTTCATATCAGACTTCCGCCCGCTTCTCACCCTGGACGACGATCCAGTTCTTCAGCTTGGACAGGGGCCGATGCTCCTCGATCCAAACGGTGTCGCCCACCTTCCAGGCGTTGGCCTCGTCATGGGCGTGATACTTCTTGGACCGGCGGACGGTCTTCTTCAGCAGCGGATGGGTGAAGCGACGCTCCACCCGGACCACCACGGTCTTGTCGGTCTTGTCGCTCACCACGACGCCCTGGAGCACGCGCTTCGGCATCGCTTCCTCACTTCGCCTTCTGCGCCGGCGAGCCGGCGCGCTTCGTGGTCTGCACGGTCTTGATCCGCGCGATGTCGCGGCGAATTTCCTTCGTCCGCGCCGTATTCTCCAGCTGCCCCGTCGCCTTTTGGAAGCGCAGGTTGAACTGTTCCTTCTTCAGCTTCAGCAGCTCATCGGCGAGCTGATCGGGGCTGAGGGCCCGAACGTCCTCGGCTTTCATGAGCCTCTCCTCACTCGGCGATGCGCTGGATGAAGCGCGTCTTGATGGGCAGCTTGGCCGCCGCGAGGGTCAGCGCCTCGCGCGCGAGATCCACGCTCACTCCGTCGATCTCGAACATGATGCGGCCAGGCTTGATCTTGGCCGCCCAGTATTCGGGAGCGCCCTTGCCCTTACCCATACGCACCTCGGTGGGCTTGGCGGACACGGGAACATCGGGGAACACGCGGATCCACACCCGGCCCGCACGCTTCATGTGACGGGTGAGGGCGCGACGCGCCGCCTCGATCTGGCGGGCGGTGACACGCTCCGGCTCCACGGCCTTCAGGCCGAACTCGCCGAAGTTCAGTTCCGTGCCGCCCTTGGCGACGCCGTGGATGCGTCCCTTGAACTGCTTGCGGAACTTGGTGCGCTTGGGTTGCAGCATGGCTTAATCGCCTTCTCTCTCGCCGGCCGTCAGGCGCGCTCGCCGCGGTGATGATCACCACGCTCGCGATCACCACGCTCACGGTCGCCGCGCTCGCGCCGCTGGGGCCGCGAGGAGGGACCGGCTTCCTGCTCAGCCTGGCGCTTGTCCTGCGCCATGGGATCATGCTCGAGGATCTCGCCCTTGAAGATCCACACCTTGACACCGCAGGTGCCGTAGGTGGTGAACGCAGTGGCGGTCCCGTAATCCACATCGGCACGCAACGTGTGCAGCGGCACGCGGCCTTCGCGATACCACTCCAGACGCGCGATCTCGGCGCCGCCGAGGCGACCGGAGCAGTTGATGCGGATGCCTTCCGCGCCAAGCCGCATCGCGGACTGCACCGCGCGCTTCATGGCGCGACGGAACGCCACGCGGCGCTCCAGCTGCTGGGCGATGGACTCAGCGACGAGGCGCGCGTCGGTCTCCGGCTTGCGGATCTCGACGATGTTGATGAAAACCTCCGAGTTGGTCATCTCGGAGACCTTCTTGCGCAGCTTGTCGATGTCCGCGCCCTTCTTGCCGATCACCACGCCCGGACGCGCCGAGTAAATGGTCACGCGGCACTTCTTGTGCGGACGCTCGATCACCACCTTGGACACCGCAGCCTGCTTGAGCTGCTTCAGCAGCGTCTCGCGGATCTTGATGTCTTCGTGCAGGAGCCTGCCGTACTCGCCCTTGCTGGCAAACCAGCGCGAGTCCCAGGTACGGTTGATGCCGAGCCGGAGCCCGACCGGATTGACCTTCTGACCCATCAGGCCCGCTCCTCGACTTCCCGCACCACGATGGTGATGTGGGAGAAGGGCTTCTCGATGCGCGAGGCGCGACCACGCGCCCGCGGCGAGAACCGCTTCATGACCAAACCCTTGCCCACGTGCGCCTCGGCGACCACCAGGTCGTCGACATCCAGCTCGTGGTTGTTCTCGGCGTTGGCAATCGCGCTCTCGAGGCACTTCTTCACGTCGCGGGCGATCCGCTTATGCGAGAACTCGAGATCGGCGAGCGCCGTAGCCACTTTCTTGCCGCGGATCAGACCCGCGACGAGATTCAACTTTTGGGGCGAAACGCGCAGGTTGCGCGCCACCGCCTTGGCTTCGTTGTCCGCGAGCGCGCGGGGCTTTGCCTGCTTACCCATGACCGATCACCGCCGCTTCGACTTCTTGTCGGCCGCGTGTCCGTAATAGGTCCGCGTGGGCGCGAACTCACCGAACTTCTGACCGATCATTTCTTCGGTGACCGTCACGGGCACGTGCTTGTGACCGTTGTAGACGCCGAAGGTTAAGCCCACAAATTGGGGCAGGATGGTGGAGCGCCGGCTCCAAATCTTGATCACGTCCCTGCGACCCGAGCCCGCAGCGGCCTCCGCCTTCTTCAGCAGATAGCCGTCGACGAACGGGCCCTTCCAAACCGACCGTGTCATCTGTCAGGCCCTCACTTCTTCCGCTTGTGGCGGCTGGACACGATGAACTTGTCCGTCGCCTTGTTGCTGCGGGTCTTCTTGCCCTTGGTGGGAATGCCCCAGGGCGTGACCGGATTGCGGCCACCCGAGGTGCGGCCTTCGCCGCCGCCATGCGGATGGTCCACGGGGTTCATGACCACACCACGGTTGTGCGGGCGCTGGCCCAGCCACCGGTTCCGCCCGGCCTTGCCGAGAGAAATGTTCATGTGGTCCGGGTTCGACACCGCGCCCACGGTGGCGTAGCACGCCCCGTGCACAAGGCGCTGCTCACCCGAGTTCAAGCGCAGGATCACGTAGCCCTCGTCGCGACCCACGATCTGCGCATAGCTGCCGGCGGAGCGGGCGATCTGGCCGCCCTTGCCCTGCTTCAGCTCCACATTGTGGACGATGGTGCCCACCGGAAGCGACGACAGAGGCCCGGCATTGCCCGGCTTCACGTCCACCTGGCTGCCCGCGATCACCTGATCGCCGACCGCGAGGCGCTGCGGCGCCAGGATGTACGCCAGCTCGCCGTCCTCATACTTGATGAGGGCGATGAAGGCGGTGCGGTTGGGATCGTACTCGATCCGCTCCACAGTCGCCGGCACGCCGCGCTTGGTGCGCTTGAAATCCACCAAGCGATACGTCTGCTTGTGTCCACCGCCGCGAAAACGGACGGTGATACGGCCATTGTTGTTACGGCCGCCCGACGAGCTCTTGCCCTCGGTCAGCGTCTTCACCGGCTTGCCCTTATAGAGGCCGGAGCGGTCCACGATCACGAGCTGGCGAAGGCTCGGCGTGACCGGCTTGAAATGCTTCAGCGCCATGGTCTTTTTCCGTTCCCCGTCGCTCTCAGAGGCCCGTGGTGATGTCGATCTTCTGCCCCTCTTCGAGGGTCACGACCGCCTTCTTGACGTCGCTCTGGACGCCCTTGCGGCCGCGGAAAATCTTCACCTTGCCCTTGCGGACCAGGGTGTTGACGCTCTTGACCTTGACGTCGAAGAGCTTCTCGACCGCTTCCTTGATCGCCGGCTTGGTGGCGGTCTTCGCCACCTTGAAGACGACCTTGTTGTGCTCGCTCTGGTTCGTCGCCTTCTCGGTGATGACCGGCGAGAGGATCACGTCGTAATGACGCGGCTCGATATTGCGCGCGGAACTCATTTGAAGCGCGCCTCCAGCGCATCCAAGGCGGCCTTGGTCAGCACCAGCGTATCGCGACGCAGGATGTCATAGACGTTGATGCCCTGGACCGGCAGCACGTCCACGTAGGGCAGATTGCGAGCGGCCAGCGCCACGTTCTGCTCCACCTGCGCCCCGTCCACGATGAGCACCGACGCCCAGCCGAGCTGCGCGAAGCGGTCCTTCAAGGCCTTGGTCTTCGGATCGGCGAGCGACACAGCGTCGACCACCACGATCTGCTCCGCCTTCACCTTGGACGACAGAGCGTGCTTCAGGGCCAGGGCCCGCACCTTCTTGGGCAGGTCGAACGCATGCGAGCGAACCACCGGACCGAAGGCGCGGCCGCCGCCACGGAACTGCGGCGCAGACGCCGCACCGTGACGCGCGTTGCCGGTGCCCTTCTGCTTGTACATCTTCTTGGACGTGCGGTTGATCTCCGAGCGTCCCTTGGTCCGGTGCGTGCCGGCCTGGCGGCGGGCAAGCTGCCACGTCACCATGCGGTGCAGGATGTCCGCGCGCGGCTCGAGACCGAAGATCTCATCCGAGAGCGTCACCGAACCGGCGTCGGCGCCGTCGAGCGTCTTGACGGTGAATTCCATCACGCGCCCTCCTCGTTGGTGGCTTCAGCCGCAGGGGCCGCCTCGGCCACGCCGTCCGCGCCCAGCTTGAACGCGCCGGGCTTCGGCGCGTCATCGGGGAGCTTCTTCTTCACGGCGTCGCGCACAGTGATCCAGCCGCCGGCGTGACCGGGAACCGCGCCTTCCACGGCGATCAGGCCGCGCTCGACGTCGGTCATCACGACCTTGAGGTTCTGGGTGGTGACGGTCACGTCACCCATGTGGCCGGGCATCTTCTTGTTCTTGAAGGTCTTGCCCGGATCCTGACGGCCGCCGGTCGAACCGATCGAACGATGCGAGATCGACACACCATGGGAGGCCCGCAGACCGCCGAAGTTGTGCCGCTTCATGCCGCCGGCGAAACCCTTGCCGATGGTGGTGCCAGTCACGTCCACGTACTGGCCCACCACGAAATGGTCCACCGTGATCTCGGCGCCGACTGGAATCAGCGCCTCCTCCGGCACCCGGAATTCCGCAAGCTTGTGCTTGGGCTCCACCTGGGCGACCGCGAAGTGGCCGCGCTCAGCGCGGGTCACGTTCTTCGGCTTGCGACGGCCAGCGCCAAGCTGCACCGCGACATACCCATTCTTATCGAGCGTACGGTGGGCAACCACCTGGCAGCTCTCGACTTTCAGCACAGTGACCGGCACGTGCTCACCGGCATCGGTAAAGATGCGGGTCATGCCGACCTTCTGGGCGATGACGCCTGACCGCATGGTCGTGTCTCCTCGCCTCTCGTTCAGAGCTTGATTTCGACGTCAACGCCGGCGGCGAGGTCGAGCTTCATCAGCGCGTCCACCGTCTGGGGCGTCGGATCGACGATATCGAGCAACCGCTTGTGAGTACGCATCTCGAACTGCTCGCGCGACTTCTTATCGATGTGCGGAGAGCGATTCACGGTGAACTTCTCGATCCGCGTGGGCAGCGGGATCGGGCCGCGCACCTGCGCACCCGTGCGCTTGGCCGTGGCGACGATCTCGCGCGTCGACGCATCGAGGATGCGGTGATCGAACGCCTTCAGGCGAATTCGAATGTTCTGGCCGTTCATGGCTCAAAGGCTCCGGGAATGAAGGGCACGCGCACCATGCGCATCGCGCGATGCGGCGTGCCCCCGTTTCTTTTCGTTTCGGCTCACTCGATGATGGCGGCGACGACGCCGGCGCCGACGGTGCGGCCGCCCTCGCGGATGGCGAAGCGCAGCTTCTCTTCCATGGCGATCGGCACGATCAGCGCCACGTCCATGGACACGTTGTCACCGGGCATCACCATTTCGGTGCCTTCCGGCAGGGTGCACACGCCGGTCACGTCCGTGGTGCGGAAGTAGAACTGCGGGCGATAGTTGGTGAAGAACGGCGTGTGACGGCCACCCTCCTCCTTGGTCAGGATGTAGGCCTCGGCCTTGAACTTGGTGTGGGGCTTCACAGAGCCGGGCTTGCACACCACCTGGCCGCGTTCCACGTCCTCGCGCTTGGTGCCGCGCACCAGGATGCCCACGTTGTCGCCGGCCTGGCCCTGGTCCAGCAGCTTGCGGAACATCTCGACGCCGGTCACCGTGGTCTTCTGGGTCGGGCGGATGCCGACGATTTCCACTTCGTCGCCGACCTTGATGATGCCGCGCTCGACGCGGCCGGTCACCACCGTGCCGCGGCCCGAGATCGAGAACACGTCCTCGATCGGCATCAGGAACGGCAGGTCAACCGGGCGCTCCGGCTGCGGGATATAGGCGTCGACCTGGGTCATCAGCTCGAGCACCGCGTCACGGCCGAGCACCGGATCGCCGTTCTCGAGCGCAACCAGCGCCGAGCCGCGCACGATCGGGATGTCGTCGCCGGGGAAGTCGTACTTGGAGAGCAGCTCGCGCACTTCCAGCTCGACCAGCTCCAGCAGCTCCGGATCGTCGACCATGTCGCACTTGTTCAGGAACACCACCAGCGCCGGCACGCCCACCTGACGGGCGAGCAGGATGTGCTCGCGGGTCTGCGGCATCGGGCCGTCGGCGGCCGACACCACCAGGATCGCGCCGTCCATCTGCGCCGCGCCGGTGATCATGTTCTTCACATAGTCGGCGTGCCCGGGGCAGTCGACGTGCGCATAGTGGCGGTTCTGGGTCTCGTATTCCACGTGCGCGGTCGAGATCGTGATGCCACGCGCCTTCTCTTCCGGCGCCTTGTCGATCTGGTCATACGCCGTGAACGTCGCGCCGCCGGTCTCCGCAAGCACCTTCGTGATCGCCGCCGTCAGCGACGTCTTGCCATGGTCAACGTGACCAATCGTGCCGATGTTGCAGTGCGGCTTCGAACGGTTGAACTTCTCTTTGGCCATGGGACGCTCCGTTGGGTCTCTCTGGCGTGATCTTCAAAGGGTGAATGGGGTTCAGGCCGACGCCGTCAGGCGTACTTGGCCTGAACCTCCTGAGCCACGTTCGACGGCACCTGCTCGTAGTGGTCGAACTGCATGGTGAACGTGGCGCGCCCCTGGCTGAAGGAGCGGAGCGTGTTCACGTAGCCGAACATGTTGGCCAGCGGCACCATCGCGTTGATGACGTTCGCATTGCCGCGCATGTCCTGGCCCTGAATCTGGCCACGACGGGAGTTCAGGTCGCCGATGACCGAGCCCGTGTAATCCTCGGGGGTCACCACCTCGACCTTCATGATCGGCTCCAGCAGCACCGAGCCGCCCTTCTGCAGGGCCTCACGGAACGCCGCGCGGGACGCGATCTCGAACGCCAGGGCCGACGAGTCCACCTCATGGTAGGCGCCGTCGATGAGCTGCACCTTCACGTCCACCACCGGAAAGCCGGCCAGGACACCCGCGCCCAGAACACTCTCGAGGCCCTTCTGGACACCCGGGATATATTCCTTCGGCACCGCGCCGCCGACGATGGCGCTTTCAAAGGCAAAGCCCTTGCCGACCTCGTTAGGCTCCACGATGAACTTCACCCGCGCGAACTGGCCGGTACCACCGGTCTGCTTCTTGTGGGTGTAGTCTACCTCGGTCTTCTTCGTGAGAGTCTCACGATAGGCGACCTGCGGCGCGCCGATGTTGGCATCGACCTTGTAGGTCCGCTTCAGGATGTCGACCTTGATGTCGAGATGCAGTTCACCCATCCCCTTGAGAATGGTCTGGCCGCTCTCGTGGTCAGTCGACACGCGGAAGGACGGGTCCTCGGCGGCCAGCTTCGACAGGGCGATGCCCAGCTTCTCCTGGTCGGCCTTCGACTTCGGCTCGATGGCGATCTCAATGACCGGCTCCGGGAATTCCATCTTTTCCAGGATCACGGCATTGCTCGGATCGCACAGCGTGTCGCCGGTGCGCACATCCTTGAGGCCGGCGAGAGCGACGATGTCGCCCGCATAGGCTTCCTTGATGTCTTCCCGGTTGTTGGCGTGCATCAGCAGCATCCGCCCGACGCGCTCGCGCTTGTCGCGGGTGGAGTTGAGCAGGCCCATGCCGGTTTCCATCTTGCCGGCGTAAACGCGGCAGAAGGTGATGGTGCCGACGAAGGGATCGTCCATGATCTTGAACGCGAGCACGGAGGTCGGCTCGTCGTCCGAGGGCAGGCGAACGGTGTCTTCCTCGGTCTTGAAGTCGATGCCCTTGATCGCGCCGCGATCGATGGGCGACGGCAGGTAGGCCACCACGGCGTCGAGCAGGGGCTGCACGCCCTTGTTCTTGAAGGCCGAGCCGCAGAACACCGGGTTGAACTTGCGCCCGATGACAGCCTTGCGGATCAGCGACTTGAGGGTCGCCTCGTCCGGCTCATTGCCGTCCAGGTACGCGGCCATGGCGTCGTCGTCGAGCTCGACGGCGGCTTCCACCAGCTTGTTGCGATACTCGGCAGCCTTGTCGGCGAGATCCGCGGGGATCTCTTCGTCGTGATACTTCGCGCCCAGCGCCTCATCTTCCCAAACGACCGCCTTCATGCGGACGAGGTCGATGACGCCCTTGAAGTTGCTCTCCGAGCCGATGGGCAGCTGGCAGCACACCGGATTACCGGCGACCCGATCCACGATCATCTCGACGCAGCGGTAGAAGTCGGCGCCGATCTTGTCCATCTTGTTGACGAACACGATCCGCGGCACGTTGTACTTGTCCGCCTGGCGCCACACCGTCTCGGTCTGCGGCTCAACGCCCTGGTTGCCGTCGAGCACGCACACCGCGCCGTCGAGCACGCGCAGAGAGCGCTCCACCTCGATGGTGAAATCGACGTGCCCGGGGGTGTCGATGATGTTCAGCCGCTTGCCGGCCCAGATGGCGGTCGTCGCGGCCGACGTGATGGTGATGCCGCGCTCCTGCTCCTGGGTCATCCAATCCATGGTGGCAGCGCCATCATGGACTTCGCCGATCTTATGGCTCTTGCCGGTATAGTAGAGGATCCGCTCCGTGGTCGTGGTCTTGCCGGCATCGATGTGCGCCATGATGCCGAAGTTGCGGTAGTCCTCGATCGCGTGAGTACGGGGCATGGAAGTCGTCCTCTCCGATCACCAGCGGTAATGCGAGAAGGCACGGTTGGCTTCCGCCATACGGTGCGTATCCTCGCGTTTCTTCACGGCGGCGCCGCGATTGTTGGCGGCATCGAGCAGCTCAGCGGAGAGACGCTCCACCATGGTCTTCTCGTTGCGCGCCCGGGCGGAAGCGATCAGCCAACGGATCGCCAGGGTCTGGCGACGCTCGTTCCGCACTTCCACGGGAACCTGATAGGTGGCGCCACCCACGCGGCGGGAGCGAACCTCCACCGCCGGCGCCACGTTCTCCAGCGCCTGGATGAACACTTCCACCGGATCGTGCTTGGCCTTGACCTCGACCACGTCGAGGGCGCCGTACACGATGCTTTCGGCCACCGACTTCTTGCCGTCGCGCATCACGGAATTCATGAAGCGAGACAGGGTGGTGGAGCCGTACTTGGCATCCGGGATGACTTCGCGGCGCTCGGCCTTGTGACGACGTGACATCGTTCAGTTCCTCACTTCAGCCGGATCACTTCGGACGCTTCGCGCCGTACTTCGAACGGCGCTGCTTCCGGTTCTTGACGCCCTGCGTATCGAGCACGCCGCGCAGGATGTGGTAGCGCACGCCGGGAAGGTCCTTCACGCGTCCGCCGCGGATCATCACCACGGAGTGCTCCTGAAGGTTGTGACCTTCGCCGGGAATGTAGCCGATCACTTCGTAGCTGTTGGTCAGCCGCACCTTGGCCACCTTACGAAGAGCCGAGTTCGGCTTCTTCGGGGTCGTGGTGTACACACGGGTGCACACGCCGCGCTTCTGGGGGCTCGACTGGAGCGCCGGCGCCTTCTCCCGCGCCTTCTGCGCTTCCCGTGGCTTACGGATCAGCTGGTTGATCGTCGGCATGTACGCCTTCGCCTCGTCCTGACCTGCGGCCTCGACCGCACTTTTAAGTTCGACGACCCCTTAGGACCGCCACGGCTGGCCACCTCGCGGCGGCCGTACGAAATTCCTTTCGACCGACAGCGGATGCCGTCGGCCGCACCACGAACAGAAAAGGCGTCGCCCGCCACCGCACATCGGCGGCGAAGACGCCTTGTTCGCGACAGAGGATCACAACGCACAATCCTCAAGACCCGAAGGCCCGAAGGCGGCGCTGCGATCGTGCACCTGAAGTTATCGCAGTGCTGTTCCTGGCAGCGGTTGGTGTCGGGAAAAGCGCTTGACCGGGGCTGGAACCGCGATCGATGGAAGCACTTCAAATCCCTAAAACACCGTTCGCCTGCCGCGAAAGTGGGGTGCTTTTAGCCGCAGAGTCGCTCTGCGTCAAGAGTTTCAATACTCGCGAGCCAGGAAAAGCTCGACCAACCCGGCTTTTCGGACATTCGAAAAGGTCTGGGCACCCCACGCGGAGGATTTGCGGACTGTCACAAAGAAAAGGGCGCGGCTCCAGGAAGCCGCGCCCGGTTGTCGGAGATGCCCGAGGATCAGGCCAGCAGGGAGGCGACGCCGTCGCGCTCTTCCAGCAGTTCCTTCAGGGTGTTGTCGAGCTTGCCCTTGGAGAAGTCGTCGATCGGCAGATCCTTCACGACTTCGTAATCGCCATTGGCGCACACCGCCGGCACGCCGAAGACGATGCCCTCCGGCACGCCGTAGGAGCCGTCGGAAGCCACGCCCATGGAGACCCAGCGGCCGTCGGTGCCGTGGATCCAGTCGTGCAGGTGGTCGATCGCCGCATTGGCCGCGGAGGCGGCCGACGACAGGCCGCGCGCCTCGATGATGGCGGCGCCGCGCTTGCCGACGGTGGGAATCAGCGTCTCGCGATACCAGGCCTCGTCATTGACGAGCTCGGGCAGCGGCTTGCCGTTCACGGTGGCGAAGCGATAGTCGGCGTACATGGTCGGCGAGTGGTTGCCCCACACCGCCAGCTTCTCGATGTCCTGGCTCAGCACGCCGGCCTTCTTGGCGAACTGCGACAGGGCGCGGTTGTGGTCCAGCCGCAGCATGGCGGTGATGTTGCGGGCCGGCAGGTCGGGCGCGCTCTTGGCGGTGATGTAGGCATTGGTGTTGGCCGGATTGCCGACCACCAGCACCTTGACGTCGCGCTTGGCGACTTCGTTCAGGGCCGCGCCCTGCACCTTGAAGATCTCGGCGTTGGCCTGGAGCAGATCGGCGCGCTCCATGCCCTTCGAGCGCGGACGGGCGCCCACCAGGATAGCCGAGTCGATGTCCTTGAAGGCGACCTTGGGATCAGAGGTGATGACCACGTCGGCGAGGTTCGGGAACGCGCAATCCTCGAGCTCCATCACCACGCCGCCCACCGCGCCCTGGGCCTGCGGAAGATCGAGAAGCTGCAGAATAACCGGCTGGTCCTTGCCGTACAGATCGCCATTGGCGATGCGGAACAGAAGCGAGTAACAAATCTGACCGGCGGCGCCCGTGACGGCGACGCGAACGGCGGGTTTGGTCATGGGAAAATGCCCTTTGCCTTGAGTGAGCCCCTCAGGCTCGGGCGCGCAATCTATGCTCTTGAACCGCGCTTGGAAAGACGAATGCACACCGACGTGCACCGTGCTCCCCGCTTCCTTCGTCTAGGCCTCTGCCACGCGGGCAAGGGGCGTTCGACGACATGGCGGCGGTCCGCGCGGCGGTCCTCGCACCGTTACGGCCGACGCTGACCACGCCGCGCGGCGCGGCGTGCCGGATGCAGAAGGGCCACGGCGCCGGGTCCGGCGCAGCGAGTCGGACCAGCGCCGTCAGAGAATGATGACCCGGTCGGTCAATTCGTTCACGTCGCCCGGCCGATGAGGCAACGGCCCAGCGAGCAGGTCGCCGGCCTTCTGAACGCCGGAAACGAGGCCGCCGGCCAAGCTGCCCCGCTTGGCCTCGCGGGCCACGGCATCGCAGATCTCCGCCCAGGCCACGGGGCCGAGCGGGGTATGTACGCCCTCGTCGGCCACCACCTCCACCAGGCGCTCCCGCGCGGCCGCGAAAATCAGGATGCCGGTGCGGCCCTTGGTGCGCGATATGCCGTGGGCAAGGAACGCCTCGATGGCGGCCGAGCGCGCGGCGGCCTTGAGCGCCAGCCTGGGAACCGCCCGCTCGGTGAGCTGCGGCAGCATCAGCACGCCGGCGGCGACCAGGAAGATGATGGCCTGCAGCTGCAGGATGCTCAGCGCCCCCATGGGCCACGCCACGGCCACCGCCCATGGCAGCACCAAGGCCGCCAGGGCCGACCACATCACCGAGAAGAAGGGATGCTGGACCAGGGGAGCCCGGGTGATGACGACGCGGATCTCCGCAGACGTCTTGCGTTCCGCTGCCGCGATGGCCTCTGTGATCTCACGGATAGCGTCCGGCGGCAGGCCCACCCGGCCCGCGGCAGGCGCGGGAGTCGCGGTCGCGACATAGCTCATTTCATGCCTCCGCTCCACGTGGGGCGCCGACCGCGCGGGCCCCGACCGCCAGCACGATACCATCGCGGGCACCGCGCAGGCCAGCCGCGCCGACGCGGCACGCCCCACTTCGCCTCGGACCGTACGGCCCCTCCCCGCCCGGCGAGAAGTCCGCGCATGGGCGCTTGCGGCCCCTCAGTCTTGTCAGAACCGGCGTGCGAAAGCGAGTCCTCGCCCCACACAATGCGGTGCGCGGCGCCATCCGGGCCCTACCAGCTTCCCGACGCGCCACCGCCGCCCGAGGAGCCGCCGCCGCCGGACCACCCCCCGGAGCCGCCGGACGATCCCCCGCGGTCCCGGCTCCAGTCCCAGGTGGTGACCGGACCCGCGGCGGTGGCGGCGCGCCGCCGCCGGCCCGCCGTCGGGCCGCCCGGCCCGGAACCGCGCGCGGCCCGCCAGAAGATGTAGATCCACAGCGCGATCATCAGCAGCAGAAGGATCAGCCCCAGCCAGTCCTCGGTCGCCGCCTCCGGTTCCGCCGCGCGAGCGCGGGCGCGGGCCTCCTCCGGATCGAGATTGAGCACCTCCAGCAGCGCATCGGTGCCGCTGAGGATGCCTCCCGCCATGTTGCCGGCCTTGAAGGCGGGAACGATGGCGTTGCGGATGATGGTGCTCGCCACGGCATCCGTGAGAATGCCCTCAAGCCCATAGCCGACCTCGATGCGAACCTTGCGTTCCATCGGCGCCACCAGCAGCAGCACGCCGTTGTTCTTTCCGTCCTGCCCGAGCCGCCAGGCGCGGAACAGCGCGTTGCCGTAGTCTTCGATGGGCAGTCCCTCGAGCCCCGGCACCGTCGCCACCACCACCTGGTCCGACGTCTTGCCTTCCTGGGCGGCCAGCCGGGCCTCAAGCTGGGCGCGCGTGGCCGCGTCTAGCACGCCGGCGGCATCCACCACCCGCCCCGTGAGCGGGGGGAAGGAGAGCGCGAGCGCCCCCGCGCACGCCGCCAGCAACAGCCCGCCAGCCATGAGAAGCGCCCGCGCGGAACCCCATGAAAGGCCGCTCGCCCGCCTCCCCGCCCGCTTCGCTGGACTGCTCACGGCCGCCGCCTCAGTTGAACTTCACCTTCGGAACCTGCCTCTGCTCGTCGGTGATGGTGAAGGTCTCCATGGGCTTGTAGGCGCGATAGACGGTCGAGGCCCAGACCACTCCGGGAAAGGTCTTCAGCTCGGTATTGTAGGCCTGGACCGCGCGGATATAGTCCCTCCGAGCCACGGCGATGCGGTTCTCCGTGCCTTCGATCTGCGACTGCAGGGCCAGGAAATTCTGGCTCGACTTCAGGTCCGGATAGGCCTCCGACACCGCGATCAGGCGCCCGAGGGCGCGACCCAGCTCCGACTGGGCCGCCTGGAACTGCCTGAACTTCTCCGGATCGGTGATGGTGGAAGCGTCCACGTTGATCGCCGTCGCCTTGGCGCGGGCCTCGATGACGGTGGCGAGCACGTCGCGCTCCTGGGTGGCATAGCCCTTCACCGTCTCCACCAGGTTGGGGATGAGGTCGGAGCGGCGCTGGTACTGGTTGAGCACCTCGCTCCACATGGCCTTGGCATGCTCCTCGGTGGTGGGAATCGCATTGACGCCGCAACCGGCGACCAGCAGCGAGACCAAGACCACGAACACCGGCGCCCTGACCCCGGCGAGCCGCGCCGCGAACGAACCTGCCATCGCACCTCTCCTTGCTGTCATTCGACAAATTATAGCACGCCGGGCGGCGGGCGCGCCGTTCAGGCGGGACCGAGATAACCCGGCAGGTCCTGGGCCTCGTCGAGGCGCGAGACCTTGATGGCAAGATCCTCGGCGAGCTCGATGTCGGCCTCCAGCAGCCGCGTGCCCATGAAGGAGCGATAGTAATTGCCCCACATGAATTCCTGGAACGGCGTGTCCTCGTTCGAATAGGCCCGGCCGCGCACGCCGCGCGCCAGGGTGCGCCAGGGATTGTCGGTGAGGTCCTTCACATGCGACGGGATCTTCACACAGGGCCGGCGATTGCCGTCCACGTCGATCGGCCAGCACAGGTTCCGGCGTTCCATCTCCTGCCAGAAGCGCGGCAGATCGAGCGCCGACAGGTCATCGACACGCTCGCCCAACACCGCCTTTTCCACGTCGATGCGCAGCAGCGCACGGCACAGATGGTGGTGGTCCACCATATAAAGTCGCCCCGCCGGGCCAAGCACGTGCGGGATGGGCTTGCGGGCGATGAGCGCCTTCAGCTCGTCCTTGGCCAGGCCATCCATGGACTTGGCGCGCTTCTTCACCTCGCTCATGCCGAGCGTGAGCTGGGTGGGATGCAGCCCGTCGATCCCGACCTCGTCCCCTTCGCGAACCCGTCCCATGCGCTCCCCCGATCGTGGCTGTCGCGGCACCTGCCGTGTCGCCCGCTGCGACGATGATAGAGGCATGCTAGCCGCGTTCCGACGCAACCGTTAATCGCAGGCTGGGCGTGCCGCCGGCCGGAAACGAAAACGGCGCCCCTGGGGGCGCCGCATCTCGATACACGCAATCGGGGCAGTCTCAGCCGGGCGAGATCATCTTCTCCGGGCGCACCGCAGCGTCGAATTCCTCGTTGGTGACATAGCCGCCGCCGACAGCTTCCTCGCGCAGGGTGGTGCCCTTCTTGTGGGCGGTCTTGGCAATCTTGGCGGCGTTGTCGTAGCCGATCTTCGGCGCCAGGGCCGTCACCAGCATCAGCGAGCGCTCCAGGCCGGCCTTGATGTTGTCCTCGCGCGGCTCGATGCCCACCACACAATGCTCGGTGAAGCTGAGCGCCGCGTCCGACATCAGCCGCACCGACTGCAGGAAGTTGTAGGCCATCACCGGGTTGTAGACGTTGAGCTCGAAATGGCCCTGGCTGTCGGCGAAGGTGAGCGTGGCGTGGTTGCCGAAGATCTGCGCGCAGACCTGGGTCATCGCCTCGCACTGGGTGGGGTTCACCTTGCCCGGCATGATGGAGGAGCCGGGCTCGTTCTCGGGCAGCGCCAGCTCGCCGAGGCCGGAACGCGGGCCCGAGCCGAGCAGGCGGATGTCGTTGGCGATCTTGAACAGGGAGGCCGCAACGGTGTTGATGGCACCGTGGGAGAACACCATGGCGTCGTGGGCGGCGAGCGCTTCGAACTTGTTCGGAGCCGAGGTGAACTCCAGGCCGGTGATCTCGGCGATCTTGGCCGCCACCTTCTCGGCGAAGCCGATCGGCGCATTGAGGCCGGTGCCCACCGCGGTGCCGCCCTGGGCCAGCTGCATCAGGCCCGGAAGGGTCATCTCGATGCGCTTGATGCCGTTCGCCACCTGCTGGGTGTAGCCAGAGAACTCCTGGCCGAGGGTCAGCGGGGTCGCGTCCTGGGTGTGGGTGCGGCCGATCTTGATGATGTGCTCCCACTGCTTCGACTTGGCCTCGAGGGCGTCGTGCAGGGTCTTCAGCGCCGGCAGCAGGCGATGCACCACCTCCTCGGCGGCCGCCACATGCATGGCGGTCGGGAAGGTGTCGTTGGACGACTGGCTCATGTTGACGTGGTCATTGGGATGCACGGGCTTCTTGGAGCCCTTTTCCCCGCCGAGCAGCTCGATGGCCCGGTTCGAGATGACCTCGTTGGCATTCATGTTGGACTGGGTGCCGGAGCCGGTCTGCCAGACCACGAGCGGGAAATGATCGTCGAGCTTTCCGTCGATCACCTCCTGAGCGGCGGTGACGATGGCCTGCGACACGCCGGGGTCGAGCCGCCCGAGTTCCTGGTTCACCTCGGCGGCGGCGCGCTTGACGATGCCGAGCGCCCGCACCACCGGCAGCGGCTGCTTTTCCCAGCCGATCTTGAAATTGCCCAGCGAGCGTTGCGCCTGGGCGCCCCAGTAGCGGTCGGAAGGAACCTCGATCGGACCGAAGGTATCGGTCTCGGTACGCGTGCTCATGCGTCTGCCCTCTCTCCTAAAGCGCGTTCGACCGAAGCGGCTCCCCGCTCGCCCGCCGAAGACGCATCGACTCGGGGATCTGGCGCACGCTCGCCATTCCAATGAACGCCAAGGTACACCACATCGCGCGGCGGCGGGCTCATAGCACAGGTCATGGGCGGACGGGGAGACATCCATGCGGCGAAGCGGATTCCGCAAAGGCGCGGGCTGCAACCGTAAGTGTTCCGTAAGGTCGATTAAAATAATTCCAGAAAGGTAGCCCGTGGAGGCTTCACCCCTAGCATTTCGCCATATCTTCACCATCCTCGCAGCGGTAATCTAGTCTCTGCATGCACATTGTGTTCCGGCGCGGGGCGTCGTGCATGATGTGAGGCGACGACGGTGGGTTTTTGGGGGAGCCGGCCGTTTCTGTCCTGTGAGGGATATGAGTTGGGCGACGTGGTGAATCTTCATCGTGAACGCAAGGCGCGGGCGCGCCGTGCGGCGCAGTCGCGGGCCGAGGAAAACCGGATTCGATTCGGGCAGACCAAGGCCGCGCGAGAAGCCGCCGCGCGGGAGCTTGAGCGCCAGCGTCAGCGCCATGAAGGCCATGCGCTGACCGAGAGGGATGAACATGAAGAGCCCCGTGGTTAAGAGGTCTATCGTCATCGCCGGCCACAAGACCAGCGTGAGCCTTGAGGATGCGTTCTGGGAAGCCCTGAAGGAAATCGCCTCAAGCCGGCGACTGACCCTGTCGGACCTTGTCGCCACCATCGACTCCGCGCGCTCGCAGGGCAATTTGTCGTCAGCGATCAGGCTGTTCGTCCTCGATCACTATCGCGGTGCAGCGCAGAGCGCGCGCGCCGTCGGCGCCAATGAGCGAGTCGGCGTGGCCAGCCCTCCCGTTGCGTAATGCGCACCGAGACCTTATCTGCTTCCCTGGCGGACAGCGCGCCACGTTGAAACGTGGCGCGCGGTTTTCTATAACCGCCCCCCTCGGCGGGATGGCGTCCCATCCCCGACCCAGCGGGTTCATGCCCAGCCGGGCGGCCGGTTTTCCGGACCGCGTGGCCTTGGGAACGGGCGGGGCATGATGCCTCGCGCGGCGCTCGGACGAGACACGGTGTGACGCGGGCGCCCTTGCGCGGCGCCGCCGACGGGAGACGACGGATGTCGTGGAAAAATCAGAGTGGCGGCCCATGGGGAAGCGGGCCGCGCGGTCCATGGGGTTCAGGACCGCAATCCTCGGGACCCACGCCACCGGACATCGAAGACATCATCCGCCGCAGCCAGGACCGGCTGCGCACGATGATGCCCGACTCGTTCGGCTTCAAGGGCGCGATCCTCGTGGTGGCGCTGGTGGTGGTGGGCTGGCTGCTGTCCGGCTTCTACCGGGTGGAACCGGACGAGCAGGGCGTGGTGCTGCGCTTCGGCAAGTTCGTGGGCATCACCCAGCCGGGCCTCAATTACCATTGGCCTTACCCGGTCGAGACCGTGCTCACCCCCAAGGTGACGCGCGTCAACCGCATCGACATCGGCATGCGGGTCGCTGACGACATGCGCCGCACCAGCGCGCTGCCGCGCGACGTGCCGGAGGAGAGCTTGATGCTCACCGGCGACGAGAACATCGTCGACGTGGACTTTTCCGTGTTCTGGGTCATCTCGAACGCCGAGAAGTTCCTGTTCAACGTGCAGAATCCCGAGGGCACCATCAAGGCCGTGGCTGAAAGCGCCATGCGCGAGGTGATCGGCCGCACCGAGATCCAGCCCATCCTCACCGGCGCCCGCCAGGGCATCGAGACCGGGGTTCAGGAGCTGATGCAGCATACCCTGGACCAGTATGGCGCCGGCGTGCGCGTCACCCAGGTGCAGTTGCAGAAGGTGGACCCGCCCACCCAGGTCATCGACGCCTTCCGCGACGTGCAGGCGGCGCGCGCCGATGCCGAGCGCTCGCAGAACGAAGCCCAGACCTACGCCAATCGGGTGCTGCCCGAGGCGCGCGGCGAAGCCTCGCGCATCGACAACGCGGCCCAGGCCTATCGCGAACGCACGGTGGTGGAGGCCCGCGGCCAGGCCGCCCGGTTCCTCAAGGTCTTCGACGAATACGCGAAGGCCAAGGAAGTGACGCGCGAGCGCATGTATCTCGAAACGATGGAGCGCGTGCTCGGCGGCGTGGAGAAGGTGCTGGTCGATCCCGGCGCGGCCTCCACCACCGGCCGGCCGGCCCAGGGCGGGGTGGTGCCCGTGCTGCCGCTCAACGATCTGCTGCGCCGTCCCACCGCCCCCACCACCCAGCCGCAGGGAGCCACGCGATGAAGAATCCTGTTTTCGGCGGCGTGCTCGCCATTGTGGCGGTGATCGCCCTGGTGGTGGTCTATTCGTCCGCCTTCATCGTCAATCAGACCCAGCAGGCGCTGGTGCTGCGCCTCGGCGACCCGCTCGCCCCCATCACCACGCCCGGCCTGCATTGGAAGCTGCCGTTCATCGACAGCGTGGTCTATATCGACAACCGCATCCTGGACCTGGAAAACCCCTCCCAGGAGGTGATCGCCTCCGACCAGAAGCGGCTGGTGGTGGACGCCTTCGCGCGCTACCGCATCACCAATCCGCTGCGCTTCTACCAGGCGGCGGGCACCATCGAGGCCGCCAACTCGCGGCTCGCCACGGTGCTCAACTCCTCGTTGCGCCGGGTGCTGGGCGAGAACACCTTCATCGCCGTGGTCCGCGACCAGCGTGAGCACCTGATGCGCCTGATCGGCGAGCAGGTGAATCGCGAGGCCGCCAATTTCGGCATCACCGTGGTGGACGTCCGCATTCGCCGTGCCGACCTGCCGGAGGCCAACTCCCAGGCCGTGTTCCAGCGCATGCAGACCGAACGCCAGCGCGAGGCCGCCGAAATCCGCGCCCAGGGCAACGAGGCCGCCCAGCGCCTGCGCGCCCGCGCCGACCGGGAGGCCGCCATCGTCCTCGCCGAGGCCGCCTCCAAGGGCGAGCAGCTGCGCGGTGAGGGCGATGCCGAGCGCAACCGCATCTTCGCCGATGCGTTCGGGCGCGATCCGGACTTCTTCACCTTCTATCGCTCCATGCAGGCGTACGAAGCCAGCATGAAGGCGGGCGAGACGCGCCTGGTGCTGAGCCCGGACTCGAGCTTCTTCCGCTATTTCCGCGATCCCTTCGGTGGCGCCACGGCCAAGCCGGCCGCGGCGGCGCCAGGCGCCAACTGAGGACGGCCCGGGGCGGAATGACCGACCTGATCGCCGCCCTCGGGCTTATGCTCGCCATCGAAGGCCTGTGCCTCGCCGCCTTTCCCAGCGTCTGGCGGCGAGCCATGGAGGCCGTTCTTCACGCCCCCGAAATGCCCATGCGGATCGCCGGCCTTGTGGTCGGCGCGCTGGGGGTGCTGCTGGTGTTCCTGGTTCGGAGCGCCGGCCGGTAAGACCATAGCCGAGGGCGGACCGGCCCCGAGCCGTCCGCCAGGACCGCTGGCCGCCGGTCCGGCAGGAGGCGACCGGCCGCACGCCGGGAGACGGGAGCGACGGCCTGTCCGGGATCCGCCGCCTCCCTGACGTCAACCGGCCTGACCGGTCGGTGCGCGCGATGTGAACGGTCGCGCCGAATTTGCCCTTGCGCCCCGCGTCGGCCCGGCGCAGCCTCGGCACCTCGCAGCAGCTCCGAGGAGACCGATGCCCCTGCCCCGCCGCTTCCCTCGCCGCCGGCCGATTCTCGCAGCGGCTCTGGCCCTCTCCTTGGTCGTCCCGATGCTGTCCAGCACCCCGCTGGCGGCGGCCCCCGGCAAAGGTCCGGACACGGTGGCGGACGCGGCCGAGCGGGTCATGGACGCGGTGGTGAACATCTCCACCTCCCAGACCGTTGCCGCCGCCCGCAGCGTGCCCACGCCACAACTGCCGCCGGGCTCGCCGTTCGAGGATTTCTTTGACGAATTCTTCAAGCACCGCAAGGAGGACGGCGGCGAGGGCGGCGCGCGGCGGGTATCCTCGCTCGGCTCCGGATTCGTCATCGATCCCTCGGGGCTGATCGTCACCAACAACCACGTCATCGCCGATGCCGACGAGATCTACGCCAACTTCAACGACGGCACCAAGCTGAAGGCCGAGTTGATCGGCCGCGACACGAAGACCGACCTCGCCCTGCTGAAGGTGAAGCCGGAGAAGCCGTTGGTCGCGGTGAAGTTCGGCAATTCCGAAAAGCTGCGGGTTGGCGACTGGGTCATGGCCATCGGCAATCCCTTCGGCCTCGGCGGCACGCTCACGGTGGGCGTGGTCTCGGCCCGCAACCGCGACATCAATTCCGGCCCCTACGACAATTTCATCCAGACCGACGCTGCCATCAATCGCGGCAATTCCGGCGGGCCGCTGTTCAACATGGACGGCGAGGTGGTGGGGGTGAACACCGCCATCATCTCGCCCTCCGGCGGCTCCATCGGCATCGGCTTCGCGGTGCCGTCCGCCACCGCCCAGCCGGTGATCGCCCAGATCGAGGAATTCAAGGAGGTCCGGCGCGGCTGGATCGGCGTGCGCATCCAGAGCGTCACCGACGACCTCGCCGAAAGCCTGGGCATCGGCAAGGCGCGCGGCGCGCTGGTGGGCGTGGTGAGCGAGGGCGGGCCGGCGGCCGCGGCGGGCCTCAAGGCCGGTGACGTGATCGTCAAGTTCGACGGACGCGACATCAAGACCGTTCGCGACCTGACCCGCACCGTCGCCGACACCATGGCCGAACGTGAGGTGGACGTGGTGGTGATCCGCAAGGGCAAGGAGGAGTCCCTGCGCCTCAAGGTCGCCCGCATGCCCGACGACGACAAGCCGGAGGGCGCCAAGGGCAGCGACACCCAGAAGGCTGCGCCCAAGCGCACACTTGGCCTGGAGCTTTCGCCCATGAGCGAGGACCTGCGCAAGCGCTACACGATCAAGAGCGAGATCAACGGCGCCGTCATCACCAGCGTCGAGAGCGGCAGCGACGCCGCAGACAAGGGGCTGAAGCCCGGCCAGGTGATCGTGCAGGTGGGCCAGGAGACGGTCACCAGCCCCACTGACGTGCAGAAGCAGATCGAGGCCCTGCGCAAGGCGAAGAAGAAGTCTGCCCTGCTGCTGGTGTCCGACGGCCAGGGCCAGCAGGAATTCGTCACCCTGCCGCTGGATTGACCGAACGGCGCGCGCGTCACACCCCGGCGGGCGTTCGGCGCGCCGGGATGCACCGATGTCGCAGCCGTGGCCGGCCCTCTCTCCCTGCGGGGCGGGGCGCGCGCTGCGGGGCGCCACGGCGCCCCGCCCCCGGCGTCAAAGCGTGCGAAAATCCTCCCGCGTGTAGCCCTGCATATAGAGCAGCGCCGTCAGGTCGCCATGGTCGATGCGGGCGTGAGCGGCCGCCGCCACCTGCGGCTTGGCATGGAAGGCGACACCCAGGCCCGCCTCCGCCAGCATCGCCAGATCGTTGGCGCCGTCGCCCACGGCCATGGTCTCCGAAGGCGCAAGGTGGAAGCGGTCGCGCAATTCCACCAGGGTCGCGAACTTGGCCTCCCGGCCCAGGATCGGCTCGGCCACCGCGCCGACGAATTCGCCCCCGTCCACCAGCAGCGTATTGGCGCGATGCTCGTGGAAACCCACCTGCGCGGCGATGGCCGAGGTGAACAGGGTGAAGCCGCCCGACACCAGGGCCGTATAGGCGCCGTTGGCCTTCATGGTGCCCACCAGCTCGCGCCCGCCGGGCGTAAGACGAACCCGGTCGCGCAGCACCTCGCTCACCACCCCGGCCGGCAGGCCGCGCAGCAGCGCCACCCGCTCGCGCAGGGCCGGCTCGAACTCGATCTCGCCGCGCATGGCGCGCTCGGTGATGGCGGCCACATGGGCCTTCACCCCCACCACGTCCGCCAGTTCGTCGATGCACTCCTGGCCGATCATGGTGGAGTCCATGTCAGCCAGGAACAGGCGCTTGCGCCGGCCGGCCTCCAGCTGCACCACCACGTCGATGGGCGCGCCCTTCAGTGCCGCGCGCACCGTATCGGCAATGGCGCGGGCATCGGCGCCCAGTTCGGGCGCGAAATGGATGTCGGCGGCGACCTCGGGATCGAGGGTCACCGGCTCCTGGGCATGGGGCAGGACGGCGCGTGCGTCATGGATTGCATCGCGGGTCAAAGCCGGGGCAGAAGGAGACGAGATGAGGGTCGCAACATAGGCCATGGAAAAACCGGACACAGGACAGGAGAGGGGGACGGCGGTGCTCATCGCAGGTCCCACCGCCAGCGGCAAGTCGGCGCTCGCCCTCGCGCTCGCCGAGCGCACGGGTGGTGTCGTCCTCAATGCGGATTCCATGCAAGTCTATGGCGATCTTGCGGTGCTCACGGCGCGGCCGAGCGACGCGGACCTTCGCCGCGCGCCCCATCGTCTCTACGGCCATGTGGACGCGGACGCCGATTACTCGGTCGGCCACTGGCGCCGCGAGGCCGCCGACGCCCTCGCCGCGACCTGGAGCGCGGGGCGCCTGCCCATTCTCGTCGGCGGCACCGGCCTTTATTTTCGCGCGCTAACACAAGGACTTGTAGAGGTAGCGCCGATTCCCGAGGCGGTGCGGGCCGAAGTCCGCGGCCGAGCCGCCGACACGCCGACCCCGCGCCTTCACGTCCTGCTGGCCGCCGTCGATCCGGTCGCCGCTGCCCGCATCGGCGACCAGGACCGGCAACGCATTTTGCGCGCGCTCGAGGTGGAGGCAGCCACCGGCCGGCCGCTTTCGGCCTGGCAGGACGCACCGCAGGCGCCGTTCCTGCCCCCCGAATCATGCGTGCGGTTGGTGCTGGAGGTGGACCCGGAGGCCCTGCGCCAGCGCATCGACGCCCGCTTCCTGGCCATGCTGGAGGCCGGCGCGCTGGAGGAGGTGCGGCGGCTGGCGGCGCGGCGGCTCGACCCCGCCCGCACCGTGCTGAAGGCCCATGGCGCCCCCGCCCTCACGCGCCATCTGGCCGGCGAGCTCAGCCTTGCCGACGCTGTCGCCGAGGGCCAGGGCGACACTCGCCGCTACGCCAAGCGCCAGCGCACGTTCTTCCGCACCCAGATGGCCGACTGGCCCCGCGCGGCGCCCGAGGCGGCGCTGGAGCCGCTGCTTGCCGCCGTGGCCGGTCAGCGCGGCTGAGACGGCGCGACGCGCGGGCGCCGCCGGGGGGCAGCTCCGCGCTGGCGGACCTCCCCCGCCAGCGCCACCGCCAGGCCGCCCGCCAGCACCCACCACACCGGGCGGGGGCCGAGATCGAAAGAGAAATTGGCTTCCGCCACCAGCCAGGGATCGACCCGCGTGGCAAGGCCATACCACGCGGTCTCCAGCGCCCCGGTGAGGACCGCCGCCGCCACCGCCAGCAGGGCGAACCCCAGTGGCGTGACCTTGCCCGCGACCCTGAAGGCGATCCGGTAGAGGAACAGCAGCACGATGACGCCGGCCACCAGCACCGGCTCGGTCACGTCGAGCTTGGACTGTATGAAGAAATGCAGCGCCGCCAACACCGCGATGCCGTAGACGGCACGATGCAGCAGGGTCCAGCGCCGTGCCCCGAGACGGCGGAGCGCGCCGTCGGTGGAGGTGGCGCCCAGCAGCACCAGCAGCACCACCGCGCCGGCACCGATGAGCAGATAGAAACGCAGCGCGATTTCCGAGAGCGCCCGCGCCGGCCCCTGATCGATGACGAACAGGCCCACATGCAGCAGGGCGTAAGCCAGCGCCGCGAGGCCGAGGATGCGCCGGCCGAAGAACAGCTTGGGCGCCGACAGCAGGCGCCGCAGCGGCGTGATGGCCAATGTCGCCACCAGGAAACGAATGGCCCACAGGCCGCAAAAGTGGATGGCCTGCGTCCATGGGCGCGCGCCGAGCCCGCCAGACAGCGCGAGGCCTGCCAGCCACACCGCCGGAAGCACCGCAAGCACCAGGAACGCGGTCTTCTCCCGGCTGAAGACACCGGAGCGTTCGTGAAAAAGCGACATGAGCGGGCCTTTGCGGCGAACCGGCGGTCAACCGCCGCCGCCTTCCCATAGGCCGTCGTTTCGCTGGCGTCACAGCCGGCGCGCGCAAGTTCGCGTGAGGGGCCGGCCCGACGGCCGCCGCGCCGCTGGCTCACGCCTTCGGCGGCGCCTCCTTGAGCAGCAGCGCCGCGCCGAGGCCGACGATGCAGACCGCCGGCAAAAGGCCGATGGCGAGCCGGAAGGCATGCGGGTCGGTGCCGCCGGCCCCGCCGAAGGCGTTGAGCAGCGCGCCGAAGCCCCATTCCCCCAGACCGCCCAGCAGCATGATGAGCATGTTGGTGGCGGCGATGGCGGTGCCCGTCACCTCCGGCGGATTATGCTCCACCGCCGCGGCGAAGCACACCACCTGCGAAGTGGAGGCCAGCCCGAGCAGCAGCATGAGGCCGTACATGCCGGTGATGGATATCTCGCTGATGGAGGCGATGGCCAGTGTGACGGCGCAGGTGGCAAGGCTGGCGCCGAGCAGCAGCGCCCGCCGGGTGCGGTAGCGGTCCGACACCAACCCCGCCACCGGGCCGCCCACGAGCCAGCCCACGTACATGGCCGACACCGCTGCCGCGGCCTGATCCGAATCGGCGCCGGTGACGGCGGCGATGTAGTCCTCTCCCCACAGCGCGCCGAGAATGGACAATGGCATGTACAGCGCCGCGCCGACGATGCCGATGAACCAGCTCTGCGGATTGGACCACACCACCCTGAGCGCGGAGAGGATGGGCGGGGCGGCGGGCGCGGCGCCGGCCTGCGCCAGGGGATGGGGCCGGACCACCAGCAGGATGAGGACGATGATGGCGAAGCCGAAGGCGCCAGCCGCCAGCAGCGCGCCGCGCCAGCCGACGGTTTCCACCATGAAGGCGGTGCCGGAATTGCCGATGATGGCGCCGGCCATGCCGAGGGAGGTGGTGAGGCCCGCCAGCAGCGCCAGCATGGAGCGCGGAAACCAGTCCGCCGCCAGGTACATGGTGCCCACGAAGGCGAACGCGGAGCCGAAGCCCTGCATGAAGCGCGCAAGCGACAGCAGCAGGGGGCTGGTGCCCGCCAGTTCGACGAACGCGCCGAGCGTGCAGATGAGCGCGGCGACCACCAGCGTGCGCTTCGGCCCGTAGCGGTCGATCAGCGTGCCGGAAACGAGCTGCATCGGCGAGTAGATGAAATAATAGGCCCCCGCCGCCGCGCCGAGCGCCTCCGCCGACAGGCCGAAATTCGCCTGAAGCTCCGGCTCCATGGCCGAGGGCGCGACCCTTATGAAGAATTCATAGAGATAGAAAAGCGCCGCCGTTCCCCAGATCAGCCACCCCCGGAGGGAGGTTGCCGCCACCGCATGCCTTTCGGCCTGTTCGCCAATGATCATCTCGCGCCCCAGCACCCTTGACGGTAAAGCCCCAACGTCCGCGCGCCATGCACCGCGAGTGCCACCGGGCGTGCGTCACACCGCCACCGGCGCCTTGATGGCGGGGTGCGGGTCATAGCCGACCATGCGCACGTCCTCGTAGCGGAAACCGAAGATGTCGTTCACCGCGTGGTTCAGCTCCAGGCGCGGCAGGGCGCGAGGCGCCCGCGCGAGCTGGCTGCGCGCCTGGTCCAGATGGTTGAGATAGAGATGCGCGTCGCCGAGCGTGTGGATGAAGTCGCCCGGCTTCAGCCCGGTCACCTGCGCCACCATGTGGGTGAGCAGCGCATAGGAGGCGATGTTGAACGGCACCCCCAGGAATACGTCGGCCGAGCGCTGGTAGAGCTGGCACGACAGCCGGCCCTCGGCCACCGCGAACTGGAACAGGCAATGACAGGGCGGCAGCGCCATCTTCGGCACATCGGCCGGATTCCAGGCGGTGACGATGAGGCGCCGCGAATCGGGACTGCGGCGGATATCCGCGACCACCTGGGCGATCTGGTCGATCACCCCGCCCTCCGGCGTCGGCCAGGACCGCCATTGATGGCCATAGATCGGGCCGAGATCACCATGGGCATCGGCCCACTCGTCCCAGATGGAGACGCCGTTGGCCTTGAGGTAGGCGATGTTGGTGTCGCCAGCCAGGAACCACAGAAGCTCGTGGATGATGGATTTGAGGTGCAGCTTCTTGGTGGTGACCAGCGGAAAGCCGTCCTCCAGCGCAAAGCGCATCTGGTGGCCGAAGACGCTCAGCGTGCCGGTTCCGGTGCGGTCGTCCTTGCGCGCGCCGTCGCGCAGCACGCGGTCCAGGAGATCGAGATATTGCTGCATGGTCGCCTTCCGCCCGCCACCGGCCCGCGCACTCAGGATGACACCGATGGGCCCGCCCCGCCATCGCCCACCGCGCGTCCGGATGCAAGGGCAGCCGCCATGCCTCCGCCCCCGGGGCTGTGGACGAGGGGCCATCTTCGCGGCACCCCCCTTGCAATCGGCGGGGAGCTTGCGTAGGTTCCGCGCTCTCTTCGGTGCCTCGCGCTGAAGCGTGTGCAGGTGTAGCTCAGTTGGTTAGAGCGCCGGTCTGTGGAACCGGAGGTCGGTGGTTCGAGCCCACCCACCTGTACCAAATAAATCAAAGACTTAGCATCGAAGGCCAAGTCACCCAAAAATCTCAAGTCAGCAAGAAGTCAGCAAGAAGTCAGCGGCCGGTAAGCTGTTGCGCCTCAAGTCGGCAACGCCTTCCTCTTTGGCTCCCCTCACATGACCATCATGTCGGGGGTCCATTCGTCGCTGTCGTAGATGCTGGTGGCGGTGTCGGTGGTCAGGATGCGGCCGATGGCCATGGCGGCGGCGACGGCGCCGTCGATCCGGCCGCGCTCGCGGGCTTTCTCCTTGGTGAACTTCTCGTTCTCGGCCGCATCGCGCTCGGCCACCGCATTGCCGAAGCACAGGCGCAGGAGGGGATTGCCGTCGTGCCGGAAGTGGCCGGCGAGAATCGCTCGCTTCAGTTCCTTGACCGGCGCCGCCATGCTGGCGAAGCCCTGGCCGAACTGGTTGATGGTGAAGCCCTCCTCCTGAAGGGCGGTGTTCACGGCGGTGGAGTTCCATCGGTCGATGGCCACTTCCTGAACGCCGAAGCGCTCCCCCAGGCCCACCACGTGCGCGATGATGGCGCCGTGATCCACCACGTTGCCGGCGGTGACGGTGAGGACGCCTTCGTCCTTCCAGCGCAGATAGTCCGCCCGGTCGCGCTCGGCTTTGCGGGCAAGGCCGGCCTCGGGCAGGAAGAACATGGGCACCACGTCATAGCGGGCGTGGCCGTCCGCGCCTGCAGAGGGGAACACGGCCACCACGGCGGTGAGGTCTTCCACGCTGGAAAGGTCGATGCCCACCCAGCAGGGCCGGCCTTCCAGCTCTTCCGCCGGGGCCATGGGTTCGGCCGCGTCGTACACCTCAAGGGCGAGCCAGGGCTCGGCGGCGCCTTCCTGCCACAGATTGAGGTGGAAGCGCTTGAAGTCGGCAATCTCAGCCGGGAAGTGCTCGATCCGCCGGGCCTTGATGCGCAGTTCTTCCAGCGAGCAGAAGCCAGCGGCGATGGCGGGGTTCGCGCTGTGCCAGGCGCTTTCATCCCGCCAGTCGGCGCCCATCGGCGCGGCGAAGATGATGGGGGCGAAGGTCGGGTCGTCGATCTCGCCGGAGGCCACCTTGTGGCTGTACGCCCACAGATCGGCGGCAAGCCCGCCCGTGCCCTCGCCGGCCGTCGAGATGACGATGGTCAGGGGCTGGTCGCGCTTCACCATGGAATCGGTCACCACCTTGAACAGCTTGCGCGCCTCGGAAGCCGGCCACGCATGCACCTCGTCCGCCAGGAAGAAGGAGACGTTCAGGCCGTGCTTGGAATAGGCCTCGGTGGAGACGGCCTTCAGCACGCTCGCGGTGCCGGGATGGTTGAGGGTCTTGCGGCTTTCAATGGGCGCGACGCGGGAGAGCAAGGCGCCGTCCTGCTTCACCATCTCGAATGAATGCTTGAAGGCGATGCCGGCATTCTCCCGGTCGGCCGCCGCCTGGATCACCTGCCCGCCGGCCTCCGCTTCCGGCCCCATGAAGTGGGCGAGCGCGAGGGCTGAGGCCAGGGTGGTCTTGGCATTGCCTCGGGGAATCCAGATGCAGGCGGTGCGCACCAGCCGCGCCCCGGTGTCCGTCGAGGGGCCATAGATGCGGCGGATGATGGCTTCCTGAAGCGGATGCAGGGTGAAGGGCTGGCCCGCGAAGCGCCCTTCCCACAGCCTGAGCCGGCGCACGAAGCGGCACATGCGATCCGCCCGGCCGGTGGGGTCGGGATAGAGCCCCGACTCAGGCGAGAAGATCGGTGTCCCAGCCATTGGCGGCGTCCCCCTCCTTGGCGGCGGTGCCACGCCGATGGGGCGTCAGCGCGAGTTCGGCGGCGAGCAGGCGCGCTTCCCGCATGGCGCCCATGAGCATCTTGAAGGCGGGGTGCGTCACCGGCCCCTTGTCGGTCTGGAGCACATGGCCTTCGGCGTTCATCATCTCGGTGCAGGTGCGCGCGAGGCCCACGGCCCGGCAGTCGCCTTCCAGCGTCGCCAGGGTGCCGGCGGCAAGGTGCCCGCGCTCATGCAGGAGCGGTGCGGTGCGCGTCCATTCCGCGGCCCCGTGAGGGCAGAGCGATCCGGGCGGCGGCGGGCAGCGTCCAGCGCCCTTGCTGCCGGCCACGATCTGGAGCGTCGGCTTACGGCCTTTCATGTGGGGAACCTCCCTTTCCAAAAACCCCATTTGCCCGAGAGTGCGCGCAAGACTGCACCACCGGTCAGGGGGCGAGGGGGGCGAAGTCGCGATCCACCCCCCCCCCTACCTCGATGCCAGCTTGCCGAACCCGCCTTCCTCGCGGATGGCCTTGCGGGTGTTGCAGGCCCGGCAGGCGGGCTGCCAGTTGGCCGTGTCCCAGAACAGGCGCATGTCACCCTTGGGCGCGGTGCGGTGATCCACCATCTCGGCAGGCCCACCACAGTGCACGCAGCGGTCACGGCCAACGTCAAAGCCCATGCCCTGCATCAGCCGTTCGACGGTGCAGCGCGCCACATCGAGCCCCTCGCGCATCATCTGTCGCCAGACCTTGCGCGCTCCATAGACCTCGAAGTTCTCGGCGAACACGCGCTCGATCTCGGGCCGCAAGGCCGCGTCCCGTAGCGCCCGTGCCGATTACTTCGACGGATCAAGCCGCCGGGCGACATGCGCATGATAGGTCGATGGGGCGATTGGCAGCACCTTGCAGATCGGCTCGACCCCATACGCACCGCGATGATCATCGATGAACGCGATCATGTCTTCGACCGGCGGTCGAGCTCCGCCATGGCGAAATATGCGGATGCCTTGCACAGGATCTCGTTCGCCTGCCGCAACTCGCGGTTCTCGCGCTCAAGGGCCTTCAGCTTCGCCGACATATCCGTCGTCACGCCGGCCCGCTTACCGGCATCGACCTCGGCCTTCTTCATCCACTCGTTCAGTGAGTGCGCCGAGCAGCCGATCTTCGCCGCAATCGACACGATCGCCTGCCAGCGCGAAGGGTGTTCAGCCTCGTGATCCAGCACCAGCCGCACCGCCCGGGCACGCACCTCAGGCGAGAACTTGTTCGTCTTCTTGCTCGTCATAGCCCCATCCTCTCAGGAGCTGGGGCCTCCGGCAAAGCCGGGGCGGTTCACACTCGGATCCAGAAAGGGGCGGAGCCGAGCGGAAACTGGACTCGATCAGGCGCGCCCTGGAGGCGCTCAGCTCGTCGGAAACCGTTCGCGAATACGGTGGTAGCTGTCGGCTGCAACCGCTAGCACCTCACGGACGATTCGCCTCGCCTCCCGCGCCTCGTCGGCCGTGGCGGTTTCGCCGCCATGCACGATGCGACTTCGCTTGTCATACAGTTTCACTGCCGATTTACCCGCACTCTCCGGGGCCGCGTCTCCAAGCGTTCGCGATGTGTCGACCGCCAAGCGTCGGACGGAACTCCTAATCGACTCCGCCTTCCAGTGAACCGCACCCTTGTGCATGTCCAGAAGATCCTGGCGGAGTTCCGGGTCTGTAGCTGCCTCCGCCTCGCTTTTCATTTGCGCCATCGCGCTGTCGATGATTTCGAGGCAACGCGCCGGCCGAAGAGCCGGCTTCGCCATGATTTCCAGGATCGAAATCAGCGCGAGGAACTGCGCGGTGTCCGATGCCTCGAAATCGACCGAAGCGAACATCTCGCAGGAAAGCTTGAGTTCGGGGCGCGCATCCGATCCGATGAGCCGCTGCAACTCGGCGCCCTCGATAAGGGCCGAAAACAAGAGTGTGTCTGCCTCCTCCCTCCGATGGTTGGCCTCGATTCGGGCAGGCTGAGGCGTGAGGTGTGCTGGATACGCAGTGGCGAATTGACCGTCAAAGTCAGCTTTTTGACCGTCAAAGTCAGCTTTATGGAGGTCACGCAAATCGCCTGGGGCGGAAAGGATGCCAAAGTCTAGTCGTAGTCGCAGTGCGGCCCAAGGAACGATAAGCCGAATCTTATCCAATAGACCGCGGGCCATTTCTGATGGGATATTCTGAAGCTCCAGATACACGTACGGTTCTTGAAGTCGCATACGCACGGCGTAGCCGAGCAAGTATCGCGGAGAGCTGTCGCCATGGATAAAGAAGCCGTTCTGGCTCGTGGTCCGAAGCGGAATAGAAAGATTGACGAATGCCATAGCCACCGGTGTCCCTCGGCCGACAAGAAGTTGCGGCCTGCGTCCGCAACGAACTTACTGGATTGCGCCAGAAAGTGCAGCCGGCCGGAAATCGCCGCTCCCCTTAAATGCCTAGGTGTTTAGTCCCCGCATGTGATGGCTTGGCTGGCGAACGAAGAGTTCGGGCTTCTGCGTGGCGATCTGCCGGATGGCTTCGAAGGGTGTTTTGAAACGCAATGCCTTGAGTTGCTTGGCGTAGTTATAGGCCAGCAGCCAGTCGCGGACATGGCGCCTGAGATCGATCAAAGAAGCAGAGTGGAAGGAACGGACGGTGGCCTCCTTGATGGTGCGCACCATGCGTTCGGCCTGACCGTTGGTCCACGGATGATAGGGTTTGGTCAAGCGATGCTCGATGCCACGCTCGGCACAGACCCTGCCGAAGACGTGGCTGACGAAGCCCTCCGCTGCCTTCCTGTCGTGCGGGATGAACTGCACGCCGTTGTCGGTGAGCACCGTATGGATCCGATACGGAACGGTGCCGGTCAGGGCCTTGAGGAAGCCCGCAGCCACCAGTTTTGTCGCTTTGCGGTAAATCCTGGCGAAAACGAGCTTCGCTTGTCCGATCCACCGCCACGAAGAGGTAAGCCTTCCCACCCTCATAATGCAACTCGGCGACGTCAATGTGGAAGTAGCCAATCTCGTAGGCTTTGAACCGCTTTGGCTTTTCGCGATCCGCTTTCGGCAGGCGCGAGATGCCATGACGCGGAAGGCAGCGATGCAGGGAGGAGCGCGTCAGATACGGGATGACGTCCTTCAGGGCGAGGAAGACATCATCCAGCGGCAGACGGGCCTGCACCCGGAGCGCGACGATCGCAGCCTCTTCGACGGCGGACAGGACAGAGCTTCGCCGCTCCTTGGGCCCCATCCGCTCATCCTCGACCATCGACCGGGAACGCCACTTACTTACGGTTTTCTCGTTGATCCCGTAGCGCCGCGCCAGTTCCGCGACCGGAGCTTTCGATCGCTGTAGCTCTGCTCGCACGGCGTGCGTGGTCTTGGCGCTCCCGTGAAGAACCTGCCCCATAGCGTGTCCCTTTCAGATGGCGATAAACCTACGCCATCACACTCTGGGACTAGCTGTTTAGTCCCGGCATTTGCTGGAGTGGATTGAGCCTGAATCGTTCGGGCTCGTTTGTCCAGCATTTGCAGATGAATTCGTATGGCGTGAGGCCCCTGAGGGTCTTCAGGCGGCGACCGAAACTGTATGCGGTGACGAAGTCGTCGAGATGGGTCTGAAACTGCCGGTGGTCGTCGTAGTGAAAGCGCTTGACGGTGGCTTCCTTGATGGTGCGGTTCATTCGTTCCACCTGGCCGTTGGTCCAGGGATGTTTCACCTTGGTCAGGCGGTGTTCGATGCCGTTTTCCCGGCACCGCATGTCGAACATATGGGTCATGTAGCGTGCGGTTGGACCATTGGCGTAGCGCGGCGGGAAAGTGAATTGGATGCCATTGTCGGTGAGCACGGTGTGGATCTTGTAGGGCACAGCCGCGATCAGGGCCTCCAGAAATGCTGAAGCCGAAGTCCGCCCGGTCTTGTGGGTCACCTGGACGAAGGCAAATTTGCTGGTGCGATCGATGGCAACATAGAGGTAGAGCTTCCCCTCGGCAGTTTGCACTTCGGCGATGTCGATATGGAAATAGCCGATGGGGTAGGTTTTGAAATTTTTCCTGACAGGCTTGTCACCCTCGACTTTTGGCAATCTTGAGATGCCGTAGCGTTGCAGACATCGGTGGAGGGTGGAACGCGTCAGGTGAGGGATCGTCGCCTGCAAGGCGTAAAGGCAGTCTTCGAGCGGCAACAACGTATGCCGGCGGAAGGCGACGATGATCGCCTCTTCCTCCGGTGCCAGAACGCTGGACCTCGGCGCCTTTGGTCAAGCCCGCGCGGCGCGTGAGCGGACCCACTTGGCACCGGTCGAAGACCGGGGCCGATGGTATTCGGGCCGGTTGGCAGGTCAGCACAGGACGTCCGCTTCTTCCATTTCGCGACGGTTTTCGGGTTGATCCCGTAGCGTTTCGCCAGCGCCCTCAGGCTCTCTTGACTATGCTGTATCGCTCGACGGACCGCCTCTGTCGTCGTGGCGCATCCATGCAGAACCTGGCCCATAGCGCATCCTTCCAGTCCTGCGAAAAGACTGTACCATCAAAGCCTGGGATCAAACAAAGCGCTACCTCGTGGCTCTGTCGGATCTGTTCGTGCAGGTACTGCGCCTGTGCCGTGCGGCGGGGCTCGTCCAGTTCGCCTATGTCGCCGTCGATGGAGCCAAGGAGAAGGCCAACGCCCCGCGTCACAAGGCGATGAGCCATGGCCGCATGAAGACGGCCGAGCCGGCGCTGGCCGCCGAGGTCGAGGCTTGGCTGAGCCGAGCGCGCGAGGCGGATGCGGCCGAGGGGGGGCATTGGGCCCGGACCGGCGCGGCGACGAGACGCCGGACGGGATGGCCGACACGCAGCCGCGGCTGGAGACGATCCGCGCCGCCAAGACCGCTCCGCCAAGGCCGCGCTGGAGGCGGAAGCCGCCGATCCGCCTGATCCGGACGACGAGAGCGGACCGGGCGCATCGTCCGGCATGCGCTGGCAGGGCCGGCCCCTGCGCGGCGAGGATGGCGGTCCCTCCGACCGGGCACAGCACACCTTCACCGATCCGGACAGCCGCATCCTGCCCTCCCCTGACGGCTTCATGCATGGCTGCAACGGCCAGATCGCCGTCGACGCGGCCCATCAGGTCATCGTGGCGCATCGCCTCGTGACGAATTCCGCGGATTCCCGTGCCCTCGTGCCGCTCATCGATGACATTCACATCCACCTCGGCCGCAAGCCGCGTGAGGTCTCGGGCGATGCCGGGTTTGCCAACGAGGCGAACCGGTCCGCGCTGAAGCCGCGCAGGATCACGGCCTATCTGGCTCCAGGACGGGCACGTCATGGCGAGGCGAATGCGGCGGGGCGGCGCAAGCCGACGCAGATGCCCTTGATGCGCGCCATGGCCGCGCGCCTGAAGCGGGCGGGCCGTCGAAGGCGCGACCGCCTGAGACAGCAGGTGGTCGCGCCCGTCTTCGGGCAGATCAGGCAAGCCAGAAGCTTCCGGCCGTTCCTGCTGCGCGGGCTCGACAAGGTCCGATGCGAATGGGCGATGATCCGCACCGCCCACAACCTCCTCAAATTGCCCCCCCACTGACCCCAAACACACGGCAATCACCGCCCATGCGCAATCTCAAAACGTCCGGCAAATCCGTTGCTCGGACAGGCGCCTAGCTATGCCAGGTGTTGGCGCTTTTCGTTGCCTGCGCGATCGTCGTGGCGGCAACGTCCGAGGCGCCGACCGCGGTGGGATCGAAGGCGATGCCTTTGCTGGTCTTGTAATTGGCTGCAAAGGTCGCCATGGCCTGTACGAGGCTATCCACCTGCTGCGCGGACGTCAGCTCCAAGCCGTCATTGGCTGAAATGACAGAGAGCCGCTCCCAATCCTGGCTCGACGCACTATCATACCAGTCCTTGACCACGACCTGCCGGGTGGTGCCCAGCACGTCGATGACGAGGTCATCGCCGGAGTGGACGAACCAGAGCTGGTCGGAATCGAAGGCGATATCCAATTCGCCGCTGGCACCGGTGTTCGACGACAGGCCGTTGACGATAATCTCGCTTTGCTGCGCCGCGCCGAAGATGTAGGTGTCGAAATCGCCCCCTCCCTTCAGCGTATCGTTGCCGCCGCCGCCGTTCAGAGTGTCGGAACCCTTGCGTCCGTCGAGAACATTGGTCGAGCTGTTGCCGGTGAGGACGTCGTTGAAGGCCCCTCCTGTGGCGTTCTCCACGTTCCGGATCACGTCGCCCAGGGCGTCGCTGCCGCTCCCGCCAGACGCCGTGGTCTGCGCGCCCCGGACGCCGAGGGTGACCTTCACAGCGGCACCCGAGGAGGAGTAGTCCACCGTGTCCACGCCCGCGCCACCATCCAGTGTGTCGGCGCCAGCTCCACCGGACAGCCTGTCGTTGCCGGCACCCCCTTCCAGCAGGTCGGCTCCAATGTCACCTACCTCTCCACCATCAAGGGAGTCGTTTCCAGCACCTCCGATCAAGACATCGTTTTTTGCACCTCCGACGATGGTGTCGTTTCCCGCTCCGCCGTCAATATAGCCCTCCGCGGCCGAATTTCCTGTGATCTTGTCGTTGCCGGCACTCGCGATCAAAGCCTCGAAGTTTCCCTTGGTGAGGTCGATGACGGCATCGGCTGACGTGGTGAGAACTCCGGTATCATATCCTGCTCCCCCATCGACCGCGCGAGCTTTCCTGCCGGCAGAGGCAAAACCAAAGTAATCTATAAATTCAAGATCGCCACTTTTTCCGTAGCTTCTACAATCAAAATAAATGGTATCGTCTCCATTTCCGCCAGAAAGCACATCACCATCGCCGAAGCCACCATCTATCACGTCATTTCCATTTGCCCCTTCCAGATAGTCACTCGCATCAAATGTCGTCGATCCAGAGATATAAACCTCCTTATCCCCGAACGCTGTGACCCAACTTCCAGCACCGCCTTCATAGCCATCGCCGCCGATCTCAAGGCTAGCTATAGACGCTACATTTTTTCCAGATTTGTCACTAATGGAAATCTTGGTATAAGGCCAGTAATTTCCGTTTGCATTTTTGTATTTATCAATAGATCCATTCAGAAATACATGAACACGAGATGATAAAACGAATGTTTTATCTGTATTTTCATCTACACACAAAACATCAACTTGCACCGGAAGCGTTTCGGAATCGTAGTAATTTTTTACGTTTCCATCCTTTGAAATGTATGCGTTTGTGTTTGCCCCCAACGCGATCTCCGCCCCGGGATTTCGACCGCTTGCACCGCGAGTATATAACAAATCGGCCTTAACGCGGAAGATGCGGTTGTTGGCTCCGGATGAAGTTACCGACGCGTCCTGCGCAGCGATAATTATATCGTTAGACCCCTTGATGACGACCGAAGCCTCCGGTCCGACCAGAAGGCTTCCACCCTCCAGTAGAACTGTATTATTTTTTCCAGACACGACGACATCGACCTCTCCGGCATTAAGCTTTACCGTATTGTCGTCACTCGTTATAAATGTTCGCGTCGCATCCGATGTGGTCTCGACTATCGTTCCAGATTTTCCATTGGCGCTGGTCGAGGCGACGATTGTGCTGATAACCTTGCCCTTGCCATTTTCCGCGACGCGTGTGGTGGTCACGCTGCCATCCAGATGCGTAAGCGTCACCTCATCGGTATTATCCGCGCTGAAGTGTGCCGTCCGCAGAGAGCCATCGGCGCTGATCGTCGTATCAACCCGGTCTTCCACATGGCCATTCGGACGTAGACGGTAACTTATGACGTGACGCGACCCATCGACGTTGATGGTCATTTCTTCATGGTTATCAAAGGTGCCGTTACCATCGACATCCGTATTGGTGGTGCGTGTCAGTCCGTCCGCGCTGACGGTCACGGTGCTTTGGCTCAGTGAGCCGTCGGTCCTGCGGTCTGTGATGCTGGTCTGGGAGCTGCCGTCGGCGGCGAGGGTCGTGATTTCCGTGTGATCGATGATCTTGTCGCCGTCGGTGTCCTTCTCCAGCGTAACGGTCCGGCCATCGGCGCTGGTGGTCATGATCCCCTTCTGGACCAAGGTTCCGTTGGCGGCCGTGTCGGTGACGGTTTCCACCTGATGGCCGTCGGCGGAAGCGACCACCACGTCCGTTCGCGTCTGGTCGGTCACGCCGTCGCCATCGAAGTCCCACGTGGTGGTGGTCGTCAGCCCGTCGGCGCTGACGGTCTCGGTCGAGCTGGCGGCGGCCTTGCCGTCACTGCCATAGTCGGCGGTGGTGGTGGTGACGCCGCCATCGATGGCCGTCACCGCGACAATCCTCTGGTCGAGCGTGTCGTTGCCATCGGCATTGCGGGTCGTCATGGTGGTGCGCCCATCCGCGGAGGTGATGGTGGCGGCTCGCCCCTGAACCGTCAAGCCGTCGGCGGCCGTGTCAAGAAGCGTGCTTTCGGTGCTGCCGTCGGCATTCTTCAGGGTCGAGACGGTCCGGATCCGGTCGATGGTCCCATCCCCGTCAAAGTCGCCCTTGCTGGTGCTGCTGAGGCCCGAGGCGCTGGTCGTCGTGGTGACGGAGGAGAGCTTTTTGCCGCCCTTGGAGGCGGTGACGGTCCGCGTCCGGCTGCCATCGGCGTTGAGCGTGGTCTTGTCGGTGGACGACTGGCTCAAAGCGTCAGAGCCGACGATGTCCCAGTCGGTGCTGACGGTCAATCCATCGGCACTGATGGTCTGGGCATATTGAGTCTGGAGGGTTTTTCCGGTGCCATCGAAATAGGAGACCGTGTGGGTGGTTGCGCCAGCAGACAGGGTCGTCTGGTCGGTCTTTACCCCCTCGTAGCCGCCCGTGCCGTCAAGGTTCCACTTGGTGGTGACCGACGCGCCGCCGGCCGCGGTCATGACGACGGTCACATCCTTCTTCGATGTACCAGCCACATACGTCGCGGTCTCCACTCGGCTTCCGTCGGTCTTCAGCACGATGACGTCGGTCAACGCCGCCTCGAAGGCGTCGTCGCCGTTGGTGTCCCATTGAGTGGTGGTCGAGAGCCCGGTGGATGTCCGGGTGACGACGCGCTCATCGGAAACCACGCCCGCGGTGGTGAGGTCCTGCGCCGTCGTGACGAGACGATCGTCATCCGTGTTGGTGGCGCCTGCCTGCAGCTCGGTTCTGACCTTCTGGTCGACTTTGCCGTCGCCGTTGTGGTCAAGGGTCGTGGTGGTGAGCAACTGGTCGGCGCTGACGACTCTCTTCCAGCTGGACGCGAGCACGGTCGGAGAGGTCGCGCCAGTACCCAGCTTGTAGTCGCTGATGGTTTCGGTCTGCACGCCATTGGTGGCGACCACGACGAGATGGTCCTCCCGCAGGTCGAAAGTGCCGTCGCCGTCGAGATCCCATTGGGTAATGTCGTTCAGCCCGTCGCCGCGCCGCCAGGCGACGGTTTGCGCGGTCTTCGTGTTGCCGGCGTCGAAATCGGTCACGGTGCGGGTGCTGCTGCCGTCCATCCCCCGGGAGGTGACGTCGGTGCGCGACTGGTCGATGGCGCTATCAGACCCATTATACCAACGGGTCGTGATGGACAGGCCGTTGGCGCTGGTGATGGTCTGGAGCTTGTCCTTCTGCGCGCCATCCGCCTTGTAGTCGGTGGCGGTGACCGTCGTCCGCCCGTCGCTCGACAGGGCGGTCGACACGATCTGGTCCGTATCGCCGTCGCCATCGATGTCGGCGCGCACGGTCACATTGCCGTGAGCGCCGGTGGTGGTGACGGTCCGCGAGATCAGGCGGGGGGTCGCCTCGCCGCTGAACGCCGACACGGTGCGCGTGCGATCGCCATCACCAGCGCTGTCGAGCACGGTCACATCCTTGGTGACCCTTTCGGCCACCCCATTACCGTCCGCGTCGGCCTGGGTCGTCACGGAGCGACCATCGGCGCTGGCGGTCACCACCTGAGAGCGGGCGGCCAGCACGCTCGTCCCGGTATTGGTGATGGTCTCGCGTGTGGAACCGTCGTCCAGCAGTTCGCTCTTGTCCACCACTGTGGCGTCAAAGACGCCGTTGCCGTCGAGATCCTGCGTGGTGGTCACCGTCAGACCATTGCCGGATGTGATGGTCTGGGTGGATTGCACCAGGGTGGTGCCGCTGAAGTCCCGAACCGTCTCGATGGTGGAGCCATCGGCGGCATAGGCGCGCACATCAGTATGGCTGGCGTCGGTCGTGCCGTCGCCGTTCACGTCCTGCTTCGTGGTCGTGGAGAGGCCATCGGCGCTGGTGATCATGGTGGCGACGGTCATCGCCTTGCGGCTGAGGTTGTAGCTGGTGAAAGTGTCGGTCACGGTGCCGTCGGCGCCTGTCGCGCTCATCGTGGCGCGGTCGTTGAGGCCGTCGCCATTGAGGTCTTCCAACAGGCTGGTGGCGAGGCGGTTGGCACTCACCTTGGTGACCGAGAGCGAGTGCCGCGAGCCGTCCGCATTGGTGACTTCCACTGTCTCGGTCCGGCTGCCGTCGCTATTGAGCGCCAAGGTGTCGGTCTCGGTCGCATCGATGATCCCGTCGCCATCGATGTCGCTGCGGGTGATGGTCCTCAGGCCGTTGGCGGAGGTGATCTGCGTGAACCGGCTGTGCAGAACGTCGGTGGTGTCGCCGTGATAGACGCCATCATATAGCGAAACGGTGGTGGTGATGCTGCCGCTGGCATTGGTCACGGTCGAGTCGAGCTCGGTCTCGCTGACGGTGCCGGCAGAGTTGAAGGCGCGGGTGATGGCCGTGGACTTGCCGTCCGCTGACGTTTCCGTCCGGGTCCGCGAAACCAGGGTCTGGCCTGCATAAAGATCGAGCGTGTCGGTCTTGGAGCCGTCCGCATCGACGGTGATGGTTTCGTTCCGCTCCCACTGGCCGTCGCCATTGGCGTCGGTCCGGAGCGTGCGGGACCGTTCGTCCGCGGTCCACACTGTGATCTGCTGCGAGAGCAGGGTGGTGTCGTCCCCGGCGGTAACGCGGACCGTGCGGGTCGACGAACCGTTCGATGAAACCACGGTCTGGTCGCGCAGAGTCTGGTCCGGCGTGCTGCTGGCACCCGAATAGATGCGTTCCCTGTGCGTCATGCCATTGGCGCCGACCTCGGTGATGATCTTGCCGATGACCGCGCCGGAGGCGCTCTTCGTGGTCTGCGTGGTGACGGTGCTGCCGCTGTCGTCCACGGAGAGGGCGGCAACGCGGGTGAGGTCGGTGGTGCCGTCGCCATCGCTGTCGACGGCGGTGGTGGTCACCTGTCCGTCGGCGCGGGTGGTGATGGTGGTGCGGCCGAGAAGGGTGCTGGTGGAACCGCCATCGCCGCTGCGCTGTTCGATGGTCTCGACCTCGCTGCCATCGGCATTGACGACGGTCGCGTCCTTCCGCGTCTGTTCATAGGTGCCGTCGCCGTCGAGGTCGGAACGCTGGACCTGCGTATGGCCGGTGGCGGTCACCACGGTTGCGATGGTCACGGTCTTGTCGATGACGCTGCCGTCGGGCGCGACATCGGTGACCGTGACGGTGGTGCCGCCGGTGGTCACCCGCGCTTCGGTGCGATCCACGGTGCCATTGCCGTCGAGGTCCGAACTGATGGTGGTGGTCTTGCCGGTGGAATTGCGCACCGTGACCGTGCGGTCGGTGAGCGCGCCGGCGACATCGAAATTGGAAACGGTAGTGGTGCGGGTGCCGTCGTCGGCCTTGGCGACGATGCGCGTCTGGCGGCTCTCGAACAGGCCGTCCGCGTTGAGATCCTGCTTCAAGGTCCGGGTGAGGCCGTCGGCGCTGATGGTGGTGATGGTTTCCTTGGAGAAGGCGCCATCGGTGGTATAGGCCTTCACGTCCACCACGGTGGAGCCATCAGCCTGCTTGGCGGAAGTGCGCGCGACGATCTCGCCCGTGGCCTCATAGGCGAGCACGGTGTCGGCGGCGGCGCGGGCGACGCCGTTGCGCACGAAGGTGGCGGAGCCGAGGATCTGCGAGCCGTCGGAGAAGCTCTGCTCGGTGTCGTCAGGCGTCAGCGCGATTTCGGTGATGCCCAGTTCGTCCATGGTCTTCAGCACCTGGGTGCCGGTGGAGCCGGTGACCTGCACCTTGAACTTGGACCACTGGTCGTCGAGCGCACTCAACTTGCCGTCGTCATTGGTGTCGAACACGTCGGCGAGCGCTTCCATGTCGCTCTCGGCGCCGGGACTGTATTGGGTGAACTGGAACGCCTGCGGATTGTCCACGTCCCCGGTGCCGCTACGGTCATAGACCAGCACGCCGTCGCCGGCCCCGGCCCAGGCGGTGCGGTGCTGCGTGCCGTCGCCTTCCATGTCCATGTAGATGTCGGAATCGGTGCTCTCGATGATGCTTACGCCGTCGCCGTTGAGGTCCAGCACAACCGGGAACGAGAAACTGATACCGCCGGAGAAGCCGAACCCGCCGTTGGAGCCGCCATAGACCGCCCAGGCGCCGCCGACGCCCTCGCCGAACCCGCCGGAAGATGGCAGGCCGGAAGGGACATAGGCGCCAAGGTTCGGTCCGGTGACCGGGATGCCGGCGAGGTCCGAGAAGGACGCGTAACCGAGCGCGGAATTGATGGCGTCCTGGGAGATGTAACCGCCGACATTCGGCGTGGACCAGTCAACCGCACTCGTCACATCCGCGCCCGACAGGCCCGTGAAGGTGAGCTGGGCGGCGTTGGTGTCGGCTGAGGCTGCGCCCGATGACGTCATGGCCGTGAAGCCGAAGATACCAGCCGCCGCGAGTTCTCCCATGCTCAGGTATGAATTATAATCATAATTAGAATAATCAATAATATATGCTATGTATTCAGAGATATCGTTCACGGTTTCAGAAATATATTTTATGGAATTATATGTATTATTTATGGAATAATAAGCCGAATCTATCGATTCAGATACGGCGGCTGCGGAATGTTGGACCTGCGCGGCGCTGGATGTAAGCACCCAAGCCCCCGTAAGAGCCGTGATATGAGCGGCTCCGCTTAAGGTTTCCGTGACCGGCCACGACGTCGGCGTTGATGCTGCATTCGACCACGTTGTTCCGAGCGCGAATACCCCAGAATACATCAAATGCCCAATTGCCACTCCTGTCATTTCATAAGAAAAATTCTTGTAGAAATAATTGTCTGTGAGATCAGCATCTATTTCATACGACATCAACGTCCCAGACGACCAATCCCTACCTAAAGATGCATCTGCCGCTCCGCCGAATGCTTCCAGCGGAATATTCCACTGCGGATAGACAATATAATGAATATTATTTATGACATTTTCAGTTGGGATACCACCTGAGCGTTCATTGATATATCTAAAATCAGCGTTAGCAAGATCGAGCATTAATCCAAGCCGCACCTGCTGGTAGCGACCTTCACCAATTGCATTTATCACATTATTGTTCGCCGTCTGCCCGAATATCCCCTCGTTATTTATCACCTTGAGTGCATTCGCGGCGTAACCTCGAAACTCAACCTGTACATTGTAATATGAACGAAGATAGTTTTCGGCATTCTGAAAATCACCGTACTCGTATGAATTACTAGCGCGCTGAACAAATCCACCAATTTCATCTAATTTCGAACGGCTATATGTCGGCACGACACCCTCCAAGAGTTAATTAGCAGAAGCAGAACCCGCCGCAGACCCAGTTTCACCCCCGGCCTCAACCCGAAACGAAGTCAGCAAGGCAACAATGTTCTTGTGTATGTCCGGAGCTAAATCGAAATAATCATACCCATAAGCATATGATATTGCAGTTTTATCGTATAAATTGAAATTAACAACACAGCCTGGGGATGGCGGCTTAACATTGATCCCTGGAAACCCAGTATTACACTGTATAATAATCATGCCATCTCCATCGCCGCAGGCCTGAATTATGCTTCCACCCATGAAAATGCCATCATATCTTTTACATCCATTTGCTAATAATGTATATTTTGAATTATCTAATAATAAAATGTCATATTTTTTGTTGACACTTAGCTCTATAGCCGTGTTTTCGCTTAAGTATTTCATTGTATTGTTATTCTCAAATGCATTTTCCAACATTTGCGACTGTGATATGAGGTTCTTTCCATATTCGACCATGACATGAAGGTTGCGGTGCCAGCCCTGGCCCTTTCCCCAAACGGCGACTTCGGCTGGGTCGTCCGCCATTGGGGTGGCATCCGGCACCAGGGCGTCGAAGCCGAAGGCCGCGTAGTCGCGCTCCGCATTATATTGCTGCACCCAGATCCAGTATTTCCGCACGGGAAGGCGGTACAAGGTGCGGCCGAACCAGACGTCCTTGTATGCGGGCCCGCTGGCCGCCCTCGCGCCGGCCGGGCGCGAGCCGAACACCGGCCACCGCGTGCCATCGGGATGAGGCCCCTGATCGTATCTGGCAATAATCATCAGCGCAATGACGCCGACGATGGGAATGGCGACGATAATCGCAACAAATATGAAAAGTATACGAAGAAACCTCATCTCATTGCCCTACCTCTGATGTTCGCCAATGGGTGCCGGCCGTAATTTTCAATGCCCTCCTCATGCCATGCACACGGGCTGCGTCACCTTTCCCTTCCCCCTTCGTGGGCATATTTGAGCAATGGGGAGAGGAGGAAGTCGATGATGCGGCGGCGGCCGGTCTTGATCTCCGCCGTTACCGCCATGCCGGCCTCGATCGGGCGGAAGCCCTGTTCCGTCTCAAGGCCGCTCTCCCGCACCGAAAGCCGCGCCACATATGTGGGCTGGCGCGCCTGGCGGGCCGTCTCGTCGGCGGCGGCCTCGCCCGGGCGCGGCGCCGACCCGCCCGTCACCGCATCCCGGCTCACGCTCTCCACAACCCCATGCAGAAGCCCGTAGCGGGTGTAGGTGAAGGCTTCCACCTTCACTTCCGCCTCCTGGCCCGCGTGCACGAACCCCACGTCCCGGTTCATCAGCTCCGCCTCGATCTCCAGACGCCCGTCGCGGGGCACGATCACCATCAGTTGCTGCGCCGGCGTCACCACCCCGCCGATGGTGTGCACCGCCAATTGCTGCACGGTGCCGTCCACCGGCGCGGTCAGCGTCTGGTCAAGACGCCGCCGCGCCGCCTTCACCTTCTCCTCGCCGTGCTCAACCGCCTGCATCTGCGCCTTGGCGAGGTCCGACAACAGGCTCTTGCGATATTCGGAGGCCGCCTCCAGCCGCTGCTTCTCCAGCGCCCCGAGCGCCGCCGCCACCTCGTCCGCCCGGTGCGCGTCCACCAGCAATTGCTGCTCCTGCTCCACCACCTTCTGCTGCGCGTCCAGATACAGCACTTTGGTGCCGTAGCCCTTCTGCATCAAGGTCTCGCGCATGTCGCGCTGGTCCTTCAACAGCGGCAGCAGCGCCTCCCCCTTGGCGATGGTCGCCGCCACCGCGCGGCGCTCCGCCGCCTTCTGCGCGATCTGACGCTCAAGGGTCGACAGCCGCGCCTGATGCTCCGCCCGCTGCGCCTCCATCTGCCGCCGCGCGGTGTCCGCCAGCTCCCCCGCCACCCCCGGCGGCGGCGCGAACGCGGCCGGATCGTCCGCCAGCAGCGCCGCCAGCCGGGCGATGTCGAGCCGGTCCTGCGCCAGGTCATGGCCCAGCCGGCGGGCATCCGCATCGCTCGCGGTCGGGTCGATCTCGATCAGAATGTCCCCGGCCCTGACGGCCATGCCGTCGCGCACGAGGATCGCCCGCACCACGCCGGTCTCCAGCGGCTGGATCATCTTGGTCCGCCCCGCCGGCACCACCCGCCCCTCGGCGGTGGCGATGATGTCGATGCTGCCGAACCAGCTCCAGGCGAGCGCCAGCAGCGAAAAGCCGACGATGCTGGCGCCGATGGCCCGCCCCACCGGCGAGGGCGGCGTTTCAATGATCTCCAGCGCCGCCGGCAGGAACTCCAGCTCCTGGCGGCCGCGTCGCGCCGCTTTCAGCGGCACCACGGGGGCGGAGGTCTCGCGCCCCATCATGCTTCTCCCGATTGCAGCTGGTGCAGGCTGGCATAGCGCCCACCCGCGCGCACCAAGGCCTCGTGGTTGCCATCCTCCACCAGCCGGCCGCGCTCCAGGGTGAGGATGCGATCGGCCTGGCGCACCGTGGACAGACGGTGAGCGATGATGATGACGGTGCGCCCGTTGGCGATGCGCGCCATGTTCTGCTGCACCGCCCGCTCGCTCTCATAGTCGAGGGCGCTCGTCGCCTCGTCGAAGATCAGGATGCGCGGGTTGGTGACGAGCGCCCGCGCGATGGCGATGCGCTGGCGCTGGCCGCCGGAAAGCCCATTGCCGCGCTCGCCCACCGCCGTGTCATAGCCCTGCGGCAGCTCCAGGATGAAATCATGCGCCCCGGCAAGCCGCGCCGCTTCCACCACCCGCTCCATCGACATGGTGGGATCGGCCAGGGCGATGTTTTCCCGCACCGAGCGGTTGAACAGCACGTTCTCCTGCAGCACCACGCCAATCTGCCGCCGGAGCCAGGCCACATCCACCATGGCGAGGTCGACCCCGTCGATCAGCACCCGGCCGCCTTCGGGCACATAGAGCCGCTGCACCAATTTGGCGAGGGTGGACTTGCCCGAGCCGGACGGCCCCACGATACCCACCACCTGCCCCGCCGCAATGTCCAGCGACAGGTCCGGAAGCACGATCTGGCCGCCGGTGCGATAGCGGAACGCCACATGATCGAACCGGATCGCCCCCCGGATCGCCGGCAACGCCGCCCGTCCCGGCGCATGGGAGGGCTCCGGCGCGGTGTTCAGGATGTCGCCGAGCCGGTCGATGGAAATCCGCGCCTGATGGAAGTCCTGCCACACCTGCGCCAGCCGCAGCACCGGCTGCGACACCCGCGAGGCCAGCATGTTGAAGGCCACCAGCTCGCCCACCGTGAGGCTGCCGTCGACGACCAGGCGGGCACCGAAATAGAGGGTGGCCGCCGTCACCAGCTTGGCCGTGAGCTGCACGCTCTGGCTCGCCCAATTGCCGAGGTTCTGCACCTTGAAGCTGGCGCTCACATAGGCCGCGAGCTGCTCCTCCCAGCGGCGCTGCATCTGCGGCTCTACCGCCATCGCCTTCAACGTCTCGACCCCGGTGACGCTCTCCACCAGCAGCGCCTGATTCTCGGCGCCCTTGTTGAACTTGTCCTCCAGCCGCCGGCGAAACAGCGGCGTCACTCCAGCCGACACCCCAATATAAATTGGAAATGATGCTAGAACGATGAAGGTCAGCGTCGCCGAATACATGAACATCACGGCGATGAAGACAAACGCAAAGACCAGATCGACCACAAGGGTCAGTGCCGAGCCGGTCAGAAAACTGCGGATGTTCTCCAGCTCGCGCACGCGAGCCACCGAATCCCCCGCCCGCCGCGCCTCGAAATAGGCGATCGGCAGACCCATCAGGTGCCGGTAAAGCCGCGCGCCCAGTTCCACGTCGATCCGATTGGTGGTGTGCGCGAAGACGTGGGTACGCAAGGCCCCAAGCAGCGCCTCGAATACCGACACCACGACCAGGCCGACGACAAGGATGTCGAGCGTCGTCAGTCCCCGGTGCACCAGCACCTTGTCGATCACCACCTGGAAGAACAAAGGCGAGATCAGCGCCAGCACCTGGAGGAAGAGAGACGCCGCCAAGACTTCCCCGAGCAGGGCACGATACTTGTGCATCGCCCGGATGAACCAGGAGATATCGAACCGCCGCGCGAGATCCGAAAAGCGGACGCGGCGTGTCAAAAGCAGCAGCCGGCCGCTCCATTGCGCCTCGAACGCCTCCCGCGCCAATTGCAAGGGCCGCCCCGAAGCCGGATCGTGGATGAGCGCCGCGTCATCGGAGACCTTGGCAAGGATGACAAAGGTACCATCCTTTAACGCGGCGATCGCCGGCAAAGGCGTGCCGGAAAGCTTGCGCCAGCCGGACGACACCATGCGGGCCTTCAGCCCGAACGCACGGGCGGACCGCAGCATGTCTGCGGTTCCGACCTGCGCAACGCCAAGTTGATGGCGCAGCTGATCGGCTTCCGCCGCCACGCCGTGGAAACGCAACAGGAGCACAAGCGCGCCGAGGCCGGAATCCAGCTTCACACCCGCATCACCCTCGCCTGACATGTGTGACCACCCTGACACAACACAAGGTGGGAGCTAACAGCGCCCCAGATGCACGACAAGGTTGTTTTCGCGTCGAGGAATATGCCGCTACGAAAGGTGTTGCAGCACCGCATCACCCACTCCGGCCTCGCATGCGAGGTCTCGACCTAGGTGTTTGATCCCGGGCTTTGATGGTGCAGTCTTTTCGCAGGACTGGAAGGATGCGCTATGGGCCAGGTTCTGCATGGATGCGCCATGACGACACAGGCGGTCCGGCGAGCGATACAGCATAGTCAAGAGAGCCTGAGGGCTCTGGCGAAACGCTACGGGATCAACCAGAAGACCGTCGCGAAATGGAAGCAGCGGACCTCCTGCGCGGATCTTCCCACCGGCCCGAAGGACGCCAAGTCGACGGTCCTGTCCGTTGAGGAAGAGGCGATCGTCGTCGCCTTCCGCAGGCACACCCTGTTGCCGCTCGACGACTGCCTCTACGCCCTGCAGCCGGCAGCGACCGCCTCACCGGCGGGGCCGGCGACGACATCTATTATGTCGACGAGGCTGCTGACCGCATCATCGAAGCCGCCGGCGGGGGCACTGACACCGTCTATTCTACCATCAGCTACATGTTGGCAGCGCAGCTGGACAATCTGGAACTGGTCGGGTCCGGAGACATGGATGGCCAGGGCAACGCCCTCGACAACCGATTGGTCGGCAACGAATGGGCCAATGCTCTTGACGGCGGCACTGGCGCCGACACCCTGGTCGGAAACGATGGGGACGATACCTACACCGTCGATAATGCCGGGGATACAGTCATTGAAGCGCCGGGTGGAGGGAACGACTTCGTGCGCAGCTCGATCAGCTTTGAACTCGGAATCGGGCTTGAAAATTTGGTCCTGCTCGGCACCAAAAGTCTCACGGCCGCCGGCAACGAATTGGACAACGTGATCAGCGGCAACTCAGGCTCCAATCGGATCGAAGGCGGATTTGGCACCGACACCCTCACGGGGGGCGCGGGGCGCGATACCTTTGTGTGGACCGACGTGGAGGAAACAGCCGATAACAGCTGGTATGCCGATATCATTACCGACTTCAGCACGGCGCAGCGCGACCGCATCAGCTTGACCGCCATCGACGCCGACACGACCACCTCGGGTGACCAGGCCTTCCGCTACATTGCCGGAGCCGCTTTCAGCGGAGCGGGGCAAGTTCGTTCCTATTCTGAATCGGGATACACCTGCCTCGCGTTGAATACTGATCGCAACCTCGACACTGTCGAAGGCGTGATCCGACTCGACGGTACACCGAGGCTGAGTTCGGCCAGCTTCCTGCTTTAGCCGGTCGAACCGCAGGGAACCGGCCTTTCGGGGCCCTGTGACGCGAGCCCTGGCAAGATTTCCGGGCCGCTTTTCGGCCGCGACGTTAGAGCCGTGCGATGCCGGCGGTTCAGGAGGGAACCGCCGGGGCCTGGAGCAGGGTCAGTCGCCGCGCTTGATGAAATGGCAAAGCGAGCCTTCGGCGTGCCGATAGTGCCCGCCGAGCTTGTAGGGCGACACCACCACGCTGACCTCGTGGCTTTCGATGAAATCGATGGCGGCGTCCTGGCTCTGGATGCCGAAATAGCTGTCGTGCAGCACCACATGGCCACCGATGCGCACCTTGTCCCACCAATTGTTCAAATCGGCGCTGCAGCCGGCATAGCTGTGGTCACCGTCCACGTAGAGAAGGTCGGCCTCCCCCACCTGCGGATACTTGGTGGCCTGGGAGTCGCCGACGATCAGGTTCACGTTCTGCCCGGCCCCGAGGCCCGAAAGCAGCCCCGACAGACGTGCGTCGTCCTGCGGGGCGATGTCGACGGAGTGAATCGGCACATCCCCGTTGGCCAGGGCGAAAATCAGCACCGATCCGCCGTTGAACCGTCCGGTTTCGATGATGCCCGCCTTGGCGCGCCGCGCGAGCATGTAGAGATACTCGATCTCCCACGGCTCCTGGCGGATGAACTCGCGCGGAATCAGCTGCTTGTCTGGAAGCTTGTAGGGCACGCGCCGGTCGACGGCGGCGATCCACTTGCGCAGCGATTGGAGCGGTCGCGCGGGGTTGAACTGAATGAGGTGCTTGGTTCGGCTCGCCGCTTTCAGTTGCGTCAAATGCCGATCGTGGGTCTTCAGATTCTCGATTTCCATGATGCCGCCCTCAAGTCCGATGGAAACGGACGCGGCCTTGGTACCTGCAACCTCAGATTTCGGCACCAATAATCTACTAAATCAACAGACTCATATCATTTAGGTATGATTCAACCACCCGCGCCAGGGCGCGCGGCCACCGCCGTTTCATGGCGGAAGATCGCCACGATCTGTCGACCGATCTCTGCCGGCGACAACCGCCCCGGCCGGTACCAGAGTCCGACATTGTTGAGCAGCGTCAGCAACAGCAGGCGATAGACGCCGCGATCGATCCCCTCCGCCAGCGGCAGGTCATCCACCAGGGTCACGAAGATCTGCTCGAAGGCATCGCGCTTGGCGATCAGGCTCTCCTGGACATGGCGGGGGACAGCCAGGAAGTCGTTCATCAACGGCATGGTGATGGACTGGGGATCGAGCTGGATGCCCAGCATGGTGACGCAGGCGGCCTCCAGCCGCGCCCATGGGTCGCTTTCCTGGTCTATGGCGGCGCGGATGCGATCTTCCGACACCTGCAGCGCGGTGTCGTGGATCTTGATGAACAAGAGCTCCTTCGACTTGATGTAATGGTACAAGGAGCCGCCGAGCAGGCCCACCCGCTCGCCGATGTCCCGCACGGAGGTGGCGGCATAGCCGCGCTCCGCGAACAGGCTCGCGGCCGCCTCCAGGATGGCGCGATAGCGCTCGCTGATCTCTCCGGCGAACAGGTCTCCGCCCACCCCGCCAGGTACTGCCGCCGCTGCTCCCTCAGCCTTGTTCGCCGGCGTCGTGTCGCTCACCACATACCTCTCGATGCGCCCGTCGGCCGCGCCGCCGTGGCCCGGACCCATTCCGCGCCCGCCGCGGTCCGGCCATGCCCTCCCTTACCCCGCCGCACCGCCGTCGCAAACACCCGCCGGTCGACCATCGATGACGGGAAGAAAGGCCGCACCGCGCGCAGAGGGTGCGTCACGGCCACGCGCTTCGCCCTCTTGCCGACTGTAACAATCGTTTGATACAGAACACCAGAGCGGAGACGATCTGACGTGGCTCCAGTCCTGGCAGCGCCGAGCGCATGTATCGGCAACCCTTCGTGGCGCGGGCCGCAATGGCCCGACGCCCCCGTGGCGAGGCACGCCCCTTCTGTCCCAGGCGCGCGGGAGCGCGTCCGCCGGTCGCCGGGCCCGCTCCCCGCGCCCATCCGCGCCGCCGGACATCGGCGCTTCAATCTTTTCGAAGGCAGAGGACCCACCCATGGCCGCTTATGTGCCCCCCGTCGATGACGTCGCCTTCCTGCTGCGGCACGTCTTCGATTTCGACCACGCCATGGCCGGCCTGCCGGGCTTCGAGGATGTCAATTCGGACCTCGCCGTCAGCGTGCTGGAGGAAGGCGGCAAGTTCTGCGCCGGCGTGCTGGAGCCTCTCAACCGCCCCGGAGACGAGCAGGGCTGCACCCTCGCCGACGGCCGCGTGACCACCCCGAAGGGCGTCGCCGAGGCCTATCGCGCGTTCGTCGAGGCCGGCTGGTGCAGCCTTTCGGGCGATCCTGAATATGGCGGTCAGGGCCTGCCGCGGGTACTCCAGATCCTGCTCGACGAGATGCTGTCGTCGGCGAACCTGTCCTTCGGCCTGTTCCCCGGCCTCACCCGTGGCGCCGTGGAGGCCATCGGCCATCACGCCAGCGCCGCCCTGAAGGCCACCTACCTGCCGAAGATGATCTCCGGCGAATGGACCGGCGCCATGGCCCTCACCGAGGCCAATGCCGGCACCGACCTCGGCCTGCTCACCACCCGCGCGGTGCCCAACGGCGACGGCTCCTACGCCATCACCGGCACCAAGATCTTCATTTCGTCCGGCGACCAGGATTTCGGCGGCAACGTCATCCACCTGGTGCTCGCCCGCCTGCCGGACGCTCCGAAAGGGGTGAAGGGCATCAGCCTGTTCCTCGCCCCCAAGTTCCTGGTGGGCGCGGACGGCGGCCTTGGCGCCCGCAACGGCCTTTCGGTCGGTGCGCTGGAGCACAAGATGGGCATCCACGCCCAGCCCACCTGCGTCATGAATTATGACGGCGCCACTGGCTGGCTGGTGGGCGAGCCCGGGCGCGGGCTGAACGCCATGTTCACCATGATGAATGCCGAGCGCCTGTTCGTGGGCATCCAGGGCCTCGGCATCGCCGAGGCGGCGAACCAGAAGGCCGTCGCCTATGCCCGCGAGCGGCTGCAGGGGCACGGCGCCGATGGCACCCCCGGCCCGGTCGCCATCCTCTCCCATCCCGACGTGCGCAAGATGCTGCTCACGGGCCGCGCCTTCGCCGAGGCCGCCCGCGCGCTGGCGGTGTGGACGGCGCTGCAGATGGACATCGCCGCCCGCCACCCGGACGCCGAGACCCGGCGTGTGGCCGACGCCCTGGTGGCGCTGCTGACCCCGGTGGTGAAGGCCGCCTTCACCGATTTCGGCTTCGAGACGGCGGTCGCCTCCCAGCAGGTGCTGGGCGGGCACGGCTACATCCGCGAATGGGGCATGGAACAATATGTCCGCGATGCCCGGATCGCCCAGATCTACGAGGGCACCAACGGCGTCCAGGCCATGGACCTCGTGGGCCGCAAGCTCGCCCTGGAGGGCGGGGCAGCCGTGGCGCGCTTCTTCGCCCTGGTCCGCGCCGACCTCGACGCCGCGCGGCCGGCGGCGGGCGCGGCGCTCGTGACCCCGGTGGCCGATGCCCTCGCGCGGCTGGAAGCCGCCACCGCCCGCCTTGCGGCGGCCGGCGGCGCGGTGGAAGCAGGCGCTGCCGCCACCGACTACCTGCGCCTGTTCGCCCTGGTCTCGTTCGGCTGGATGTGGGCGCGCATGGTCGCCGCCGCCCAGGCCCTGGGGGAGGACGCAAGCCCGGTCGCCCGCCGCAAGGCGGCGCTGGCCCGGGTGTTCGTGGAACGGACGCTGCCGCAGACCCTGGCCCTGGACGCCGCCCTCGCCCACGGCGCACCCTCGCTGATGGCGCTGCCCGCCGACGCCTTCTGAACGCCGACGCCGACGCCCAACACAACACACGTCAACGGAGGAAACGATGCTTGGAACGATGATGGACGTGCCGCTGCTGCTCTCCTCGATCCTGCGGCACGCGGAAGCCTACCACGCCGACGGGGAGGTGGTTTCCGCGACCGTGGAAGGCGGCCTCCACCGCTACACCTACGGCGCGCTGTCCGCCCGCAGCCAGAAGCTCGCCAACGCCCTCGCCCGGCTCGGCCTCGCGCCCGGCGAGCGGGTGGGCACCCTGGCCTGGAACGGCTACCGGCACATGGAGCTGTACTACGGTGTCTCCGGCTCCGGCCTGGTCTGCCACACCATCAACCCGCGCCTGTTCCGCGAGCAGATTGCCTTCATCATCGCCCATGCCGAAGACAGCGCGCTGTTCTTCGACCTCACCTTCCTGCCCATCGTCGAGGAGCTGGCCGACCAGCTCAAGGGGCTGAAGGCCATCGTGGCCATGACGGACGAGGCGCACATGCCGCAGTCTGCCGCTTTGCCCGATCTCATCTGCTACGAAACCCTCATCGCCGGCGAGCCGGACCACTTCGACTGGCCCACCTTCGACGAAAACACCGCCTCCGGCCTGTGCTACACGTCCGGCACCACCGGCGACCCCAAGGGCGTGCTCTACTCCCACCGTTCGTGCGTGCTGCACGCCATGGCCATCGCCATGCCGGACAGCCTCGGCCTGTCGGCGGCGGACGTGATCGCCCCCATCGTGCCCATGTTCCATGTGAACGCCTGGGGCCTGCCGTTCGCGGCGCCCATGGTGGGCGCGAAACTGGTGCTGCCGGGGGCGCATCTCGATGGCGCCAGCCTGCACGCTTTGTTCGAGGGCGAGGGCGTCAGCTTCACCGCCGGCGTGCCCACCGTCTGGCTGGGCCTGCTCGACTGGATGGACACCCACGGCCGGACCTTCTCCGCCCTCAAGCGGGTGGTGATCGGCGGCTCGGCCACCCCGCCGATCATGATCAGCCGGTTCCACAACATGGGGGTGAAGGTGCGCCATGCCTGGGGCATGACCGAAACCAGCCCGGTGGGCCTGTCCGCCGCCCTCAAGCCGAAGCACGAGGCGCTCGACCCCGAGGCCCGCATGGCCCTGGAATGCAAGCAGGGCCGCCCGCTGTTCGGCATGGAATTCCGCGTCGCCGGCGTTGACGGCAAGGCCGTGCCCCGCGATGGCAAGAGCTTCGGGGCCATGCTGGTGCGCGGCCCGTGGGTGGCCGGGGCCTATTTCAACACGCCCCGCAGCCCCGCCCATGAAGAAGAGCCCGGCTGGTTCAACACCGGCGACGTGGTGACCCAGGACGCCGACGGCTTCATCCAGATCGTCGACCGCACCAAAGACGTGGTGAAATCGGGCGGGGAATGGATCTCCTCCATCGACCTGGAGAACATCGCCCAGGCCCATCCCGCCATCCAGGAGGCGGCCATCGTGGCCAAGCCCGACGCCCGCTGGGGCGAGCGGCCGGTGCTGGTGGCGGTGCTAAAGCCCGGCGCCACCTTCAGCCGCGCCGACATGCGCGCCCATTACGAGGGCAAGATCTCCAAATGGAGCATTCCGGACGACGTGGTGGTGGTGCCGGAGCTGCCCCACACCGCCACCGGCAAGCTCTCCAAGAAGGCGGTCAGGGCCATCATCCTCGAACAGCTTGCCGAGCGCGGCCCCGACGACGCCATCGCCAGCTGACCCCGGTTCGTCGCGCCACCTCCGGCAGGGCGGGGCGCCGTGCCGAGGCCCGCCGCCCCCGCAGCGGCGGCCCCGGGCGGCCCCGGGCGGCGCGCAAGGCCCCCGGGCGGCGCGCGTGCCGCCCGGGGGCCGTCAGCCCAGGCTCGCCACCAGCGGCAGGTCGGCCCCGGGCAGGCGGAAGCGTTCCGCCACCAGGCGTGCCATCATGTTCGTGTCGGGATTGTCGGCGCTGTAGGGGCCATGCGGCTCGCCGATGTCCCACAGCAGCGAATACAGCCAGATGCCACCGGCCTTGAGGCGGATGGCCGCGTTGATGAAATCGAGGCACTCGGTCAACGAGCGCTTCACGTCCCCGTGCCACGGCGGGCCGGACCGCAGCCCCAGGAACACCGACGCGTCGGGGAAATGGTACTGATAAGCCTGCAGCGCCCGCACCGGGTCGTAGCCGGGCTTCTCGTCGAACGACATGATGTTGATGCTGTCGATGGCGGCCCGGGCCTTGGGATCGCGCGCCACCGCCGCGACATAGCCGTGGTTCCAGCCCACCGGAATTTGCTGCGCGAACGGGCCGAAATAGGCGCCGGTGTTGTAGGCGTCGATGGCGAGGCGATAGCGGGGCCGCGGGAAGCGGTCTCGGAACGCCTTGATGACGCGCACGAACTCCCCGTCCGTGTAGCACCACACCTCGTTGTTCGCCTTGACCACGCAGTGCTTGTTCGAATCCATGGACGAGGACACGCACTCATAGTCCACGCTGATGTCGCGGATGCCCATCTGGTCCGCGAACACCCGCAGCGCCCTCACATGGCCGGAGGTCATGCCGGCCCAGCCGTCGCGGTCATAGGGCTCGAAGCCGAGCGGGCCGCCCTGCTGCACGCCCAGGGCGATGCGGATGTCGGGCCGGCGCAGCCGCAGCAGGTCAAGCGCGTTCTTGAGCTGGTGCCCGGTGCCCCAGAACTGCAGGCCGGTGGTTTCGAAGACGTTGTCGTCGAGCCCGCGATAGGTCGCCTGCGGCCGGGCGAAACAGAGCGTCACGGTGGAGACATAGGGCGGCAGGTTGGTGAGGTAGAAGCGCTCGGGATAGGCGGGGTCGGGCTTTTCGAACCAGGAATCCCAATGCACATGGAATTCCTGTCCCGCCGGTTCCGCCGTGGCCACCTTGCCGGAGAGGGACAGCGACACCGCGCCCCGGGCGCTGGCCGACAGGCGCCCCGAAACGATATCCACCACCTTGCCATAGGCGAGGCTGCGCGCGTCCAGCACCAGGTCGGAGCCCACATTGCCGGTGAGCACCAGCCCGCCGTCGCCCGAGGCCAGCCGGAAGGTGTCGGGCACGCCGCTCTGTCGCACGGTGCCGAACCAGGGGTCGGCGACCTGCTGGGCCACGCCCGCGCCGGCCTCGAACGGCTGCAGCGGCAGCCGCACCCGCGCGAGCAGCGGCGCGCCGGCCGATGCCGGGCCGATCAGGTCCATGGTGCCGAGGGCGAGGCTCGCCGCCGCCGAGGCGGCATCCGTAACCGGCCCGCCGCTGATCACCGAAATCGTCACGCCAGCCCCTCCGGCGTCCGCGCGCGACCGGCGGCGGACAGGCCGGAAGCATAGGCAGCCCCCGCCGCATGCGGCAAGCGGCCTGCGCGCACGGTGCCCAGAAGCCCGCCCCGCCCGGGCCGCAGATGGTTCCGAACTCGCCCTGCGCGGGCAAAGGTGGTAGTGTTCCCGCGTTCATCCAGCGTGTGTGCGGGGGCGCACGAAAGGCACGCTCGACCATGGCCCATATCGATCCGCCTCTGCCGCGCCGGACCGTTCCGGGGCAGGTCCGCGTTTCGCCGCCGGACGGCCTGCCGCCGCCCGGAAAGCCCCTTGCCGCGCGCCTCTGGTCGCGGGTGCTCGACATGGGCCTGGTGCTCTGGGTGGTGCGGATTCCGCTCGCCAGCCTGGTCCTCGGCCTGCTGCTGATGCTGGCGGTCACTCAGGCTCAGGATACACTGGTGGATGTCGCCATGTCCGGCGCACCGCTGGCGCAGGCGGCCGGCCTGTCCCAGGCGATCCTCGGCCTGCTCGCCGCCACCTTCGTGCTCTGGGCGATTCCGCTGCATTATGCCGCCCGCCTGCTGCTGGAAACCGACGACGGCATCGCCGCCCTGCGCCGCCGTCGCGCAGCCGAGACCACGCCCCGCGGCAGCACCGACCGCTGGACCAGCTTCATCCTGCGCCAGACCCCACGGCTGCTTGGTGCCCTCACCTTCGCCGCCTTCGCCATCGGCGCCGTGGCGGCCGTGGCGAACCTGCCGACCCTGGTGGATGCCCAGGTGGCGCGCGCGGCGCGGGCGCAACTCCAGCTCATCGCATGGGTGATGCTGGCGGCGGTTCCCGTCTTCTTCGCCTATGCGGCGCTGCGCGGCCGGCTGATCCGCATCGGCCCGTTCCAGGCGGCGGACGCGGCCGTGGGCCGGGCCTGCGCGGGTCTGTTCCGCGCGCTGGGCATCACCGCGCGCGCCGACGACCCGAGCGGCGAGCTTCATGCCACGGGCCGGCTGCTGCTGCTCGCCTACGCTCTGGGCGTCGTCGCCATCCTCGTGGCCAATCCGCTGTGGCTGGCAGGCCAGCTCCCGCTGGCGCTGGCGGTGCCGCTCATCTTCGGCGGCTGGGTGCCGATCCTGTCCTATCTCGCCTCCATCGGCCGGCGCTGGCGCTTTCCCTTCGTCACCGCGCTGCTGCTGCTGGGCGCCGCCGGCGTCTACCTCATCGGCGACAATCATCGGGTGCGGACCCTCACCGCCACCGCGCCGTCCTATCAGCGCACCACCATCGACACCGCCGCCTTCCTGTGGATGCGCGCCAACGGCTGCGCGGAAGCGCCGGCCACCTGCCCGCGCCCGATCATCGTGGCCGCCGCCGGCGGGGCGAGCCGCGCCGGCTTCTTCACCGCCAGCGTCATCGGCCATTTCCTCGATTTCGCGCGACACGCGGACGGCTTCACCCTGACCCGCGCGGACGGCTCCAAGCTGGTGCGTGGCGCCTGGGACGATGCCCGCATCAGCCCGCAGGCCGCCCAGGCGCTGGCGAACGTGGATATTGCCACCCGCATCTTCGCCATTTCCGGCGTCTCGGGCGGCGCTTATGGCGCGGCGGCGACGGCGGCGGCGCTCGAGGCCCGCGCCAGCGGGGCGCCACCCTGCGCGGCGGGTCCCGCGCCCCAGTGGTTCGGCGGCCGTGTGACCACCTGGCAGGACTGCCTGGAAAGCCTGACCAGCGGCGACTATCTCACCGCCGCCTTCTTCGGCCTCGCCTTCCACGACCAGGTCCAGGCCTTCCTGGAGGATCGCGCCGCGCTGCTGGAACAATCCTGGGAGCGGCGCTTCGCCGAGGTCGTCACGCCGCCCGATGCGGCGATGGCGCGGCGCATGGCGGCCCCGTTCCTGGCGAAGGAGCGCGATCCCAGCCATTGGGTGCCGTTCCTGGTGCTCAACGGCACCTCGGTGGAAACCGGCCAGCGGATCGTCACCACCGACCTGCAGCCCACCTATTCCACCCGCCGGCCCTGCCCTAGCGGCGGCGCACGGTCCGAATGCCCGCTGTTCACCCACGCCATCGACTTTCACGGACTGGTGCGGGCGGACCTGGATGTCCGCCTCTCCACCGCCGCGCTCAATTCGGCACGGTTCCCGGTGATCTCCCCGCCCGGCTCCATCTACCAGGTGGAGAAGGACGTCGTGGACCGCATCGTCGACGGCGGCTATTTCGAGAACTTCGGCGCCGCCAGCGCCCTGGAGCTGGCCCAGGCCCTGGTGGACGTGGCGCCACAGCTCGCGCCTTTCATCCTCGTCATCTCCAACGATCCTGGCAGCACCTTGACCGAGGAGCGCACGGCGCGCGCGGTGGTGGTGCCCGACGCCGCCGAGCACGTGTGGTTCTCCGAGGCGACGAGCCCCATCGGCGCCATCGGCACGGTGCGCAGCGGACGCGGGCGGCTCGCGGTGGCCGAGGCCGGGCGGTGGCTGGAAGAACGCTTCGGCACAGGGTGCCGCAGCAACCTCGCCCACATCAAGGTCTGGCCGGAGGCCTTGGACGGCACCTGCCCGGTGGGCGTGGCGACGCCGAAGGCCATCCGCGACGTCTCCATGAGCTGGTGGCTGTCGAAGCCGGTGCAGATGAACCTGCGCGAGCAGCTGGAGCACACCGGCGACCGCTGCAACAACGACGCCGCCGTCGCCGCCGTCTGGCAAGCCCTGGCGACGCCGTCCTCCGCCTGCCTGGCCGGGCGCTGAAGCCTCAGCGCTCCGAGGGCCCGCCCGGCGCCTCGGCGGGCTGGCGCCACTGTCCGTAGCGCCATGGCGCGTACCAGCGCCCCGCCGCCGGCAGTTCCGCCGGCACCGGATCGAAGCCGTGGCCGCCCCACGGATGGCAGCGGCAGACGCGGGCGGTGGCCATGAACAGGCCCGGCCACGCGCCATGCCGCTCCAGCGCCTCGTCGGCATAGGCCGAGCACGTCGGCAAATAGCGGCATTGCCGGCCCATGAAGGCCGACAGGGTGTAGCGATAGAACAGCACCGGCCCGCGCAGCAGCAGACGCGGCACCCGCCCGAGCCGGCGCGCAAGCCGGCGGCCGGCGCTCTCCGGCCGCGACCAGGGCAGGTCGGACAAGGGATCGGCGGGACGCATGATCGGCCCGCCTAACGCGCGGCATCGGCCGCCTGGGCGGCGCGCGCGGCCTCGATCTGGGCGATGCAGTCTACCACCGCGTCGAAGGTCAGCAGGGTGGAGGCGTGACGCGCCTTGTAGTCGCGGATCGGCTCCAGCACCTTGAAGTCGTCGAAGGCGCCGTCGGGCGGCGGGCCATTCTCCTTCAGCATCCGCGACACCCGCTCGCGCAGCGCCCGCAGGTCCGCCGCCCTGGCGCCGATCACATGGCGCGCCATGAGCGAGGAAGAGGCCTGCCCGAGCGCGCAGGCGCGCACCTCATGGGCGAAATCGGTCACGATGTCGCCGTCCATGGCGAGGTCCACCACCACCGTCGAGCCGCACAGGCGCGAATGGGCCTTGGCCGTCGCCTGCGGCGCCGCAAGCCGGCCGAGGCGGGGAATCTCGGCGGCCAGCGCCAGGATGCGCGCGTTGTAGATGTCGTTGATCATGGGCAGGAACCCGCCGGCGGCGCCGGCCTTGAACGAAAACGTGATCCCCCGCGCGGCGCCGGGCCCCGCGAACGACCATTCCCCGTCATATATAGCGCTGTGTGGGGCGCAGGTAAGGCCCCGCCGCCTTCGCTTCGCCGCCCCGCGCGCCGCTCTTGCGCGCGGGCGTCGGTGGCAGCATGATGGAGCTTGGCCTGGAGGCGCTCATTGAAGCGTTCCAGCCTCTTGGGTACGGACGGCAAGGCCACCGCCGCAAGGCGGGGCGCGGATGGGGAAGGCACCCGCGCATGCGTAGCCGACGACCGGTGACACTCTCGCCAGTTTCGCCATGCGCGACGGCGGGTCGAACGGAGTTGTGTACGTCATGGACGCGGTTGTGAAATTGTTCAAGGCGCAGGCGGAGCATGAAGAACGCCAGCGTCAGGCCCATAAGAAATCCCGCAAGGCGGCCGAGGACGGCCAGCCCACCCCCCGAGTGGAGTTCCCCCCCCTGTCCGACGGCAGCCCCCGCCCCTCGCGGGCGGACGCGGAAGCGGCCGTGCGCACCCTGCTCGCCTACATGGGCGAGGACCCCGCGCGCGAGGGCCTGCTCGACACGCCCAAGCGCGTCATCAAGGCTTATGACGAGCTGTTTTCCGGCTATCGCGAGGGGGGCGACGAGAGCCTGGACCGCACCTTCGGGGAGATCGGCACCTTCGACGACATGGTGCTGGTGCGCGACATCCCCTTCCATTCCCACTGCGAGCACCACATGGTGCCGTTCTACGGCAAGGCGCACGTCGCCTATTTCCCGGTGGAGCGGGTGGTGGGCCTCTCCAAGATCGCGCGGGTGGTGGACACCTTCGCCCGCCGGCTCCAGACCCAGGAGCACCTGACCTCGCAGATCGTCACCACCCTGGACGAGGGCCTGCGCCCGCGCGGCGTGGCGGTGATGATCGAGGCCGAGCACATGTGCATGTCCATGCGCGGCATCACCAAGGCGGGGGTCTCCACCCTCACCAGCCAGTTCACCGGCGTCTTCCGCGACGATCCGGCCGAGCAGGTGCGCTTCATGACCATGGTGCGCGCCGGCAAGGCCTGAGCGTTCCCCATCGCCGGATCACCAACCCGGGCCGCTCCGAGAGGGGCGGCCCGATTGCTTGAAGAGCCCGAGATGACCACCTCCCCCGCGCCCTTCGCCGCCGCCGCCTCTGGCGCGGCGCTGGAGGAGGGCACCGCCCTCACCCCGCGTTTCGATGCCCATGGCCTCATCACCTGCGTGGCCGTGGACGCGGCCACCGGCGACGTGCTGATGCTCGCCCACATGAATGCCGAGGCGCTGGCGCTCACCATCGCCACCGGCGAGGCGCATTACTTCAGCCGCTCACGCGGCAAGCTCTGGAAGAAGGGCGAAAGCTCCGGCCACACCCAGAAGGTGCTGGAGATGCGCGTGGACTGCGACCAGGACGCGGTCATCATCAAGGTGGAGATGGGCGGCACCGGCGCCGCCTGCCATACCGGCCGGCGCTCCTGCTTCTACCGCACGGTGCCGCTCGGCGCCGCCCCGGGCCCCGACACCCGGCTTGGCTTCACCGGCGACACCCCGCGCTTCGATCCCGCCGCCGTCTACGGCAAGCCCCACGATCACTGAGGCGGGGCGCCCTCTGCCGCTGACGCGCCCGGCTTTTTCGCCGCGCCCGGCGGGGCGCGGCCGGCCACGCCAGGGCCACGCCCCGGACACTCGCCCGTAGCATTCTTCTGCCAAGAACAAGATGCGCGGAACCACCGCGCGGGTGGGGGCATTGCTACTGCACAGTACGCGTTCGGCGACGGACGCAGGGCGAGGCCAGCATGTTTCATCCCTTCCATCGGCGCACCGAAGCGCCGCTCGGTCCTTCCGAGACCAGCCCCAACGCCATCGGCGACCCCATGGGGTCCGCAGACGGGCGCCGCCCCGATCTCGACGCCGCGCCCGCGCATCCCGCCACCCGCGCCACACGGCCGGCGCTCGGCCTGGCCCTCGGCGGCGGCGCGGCGCGCGGCTTCGCCCATATCGGCATCCTGCGCGTGCTGGAAAAGAACGGCCTGTCCCCCGGCGTCGTCACCGGCACCTCCATCGGCGCGGTGGTCGGCGGGCTCTGGGCCTGCGGCAAGCTCGATGCCCTGGAGGACTGGGCGCTGGGGCTCAACAAGCGCCGGGTGCTCGGCATGCTCGACCTCGCCCTGGGCGGCGCCGGTCTCATCGGCGGCAAGAAGCTGGTGGACCTCATGCGCCAGAACGTGGGCGACCTGCCCATCGAGGATCTGCCCGTGGTGTTCGGGGCGATCGCCACGGAACTCGGCACCGGCCACGAGATCTGGCTGACCCGCGGCGACTTCGTGGAGGCGTTGCGCGCGTCCTATGCGCTGCCCGGCATCTTCACGCCGGTGAACGTGGGCGGGCGCTGGCTGATGGACGGGGCGCTGGTGAATCCGGTTCCGGTCTCCCCGGCGCGGGCGCTCGGGGCGCGCCTGGTGCTGGCGGTGAACCTTAATTCCGAGGTGTTCGGCCGTGGCACCGTGGTGCACGACCATGGCGGCGTGGTGGGCCAGGTTGCGGATGTTGCCATTGCCGGCAAGCGCCGGAGCCTCATGTCCCGCCTCTCCCCCGAGCGGCTGCGCCGCCAGTTCTTCGCCGCGCCGGCGGACGACGGGCCGCGCGGCCTGTCCACGGTGATGATCGACGCCTTCAACATCACCCAGGACCGCATCGCCCGCTCGCGCCTCGCTGGCGACCCGCCGGACCTGACACTGGCACCGAAGCTGGGCGGCATCGGCCTGTTCGATTTCCAGCGCGCCCGCGAGGCCATCGCCGCTGGCGCCGAGGCGGCGGAGCGGGGCCTGGAGGACATCGCCGCCGCCGTGGCGGCGCTCAAGCCGCCGTCTTCCCCTCCGGGGCCGAACCGGGGGTGACGCGCCCGGCGAAGGGGGCTATCGATTCCCTTCCCCGGCCACGCCGCCCCCTCGGAAGATCCGCCCGCATGTTCTACGAGCCCGCGAAGAAGAACCACGGACTGCCCCACGCGCCACTGAAGGCCATCGTCTCGCCCCGTCCCATCGGCTGGATCTCCTCGCTGGCCGCCGACGGAACCGCGAATCTTGCCCCCTACTCCTTCTTCAACCTGGTGAGCGAGGCGCCGCCGCTGGTCATGTTCTCCTCCATCGGCCGCAAGGACAGCGTCGCGAACATCGAGGCCACTGGCGCCTTCGTCTGCAACCTTGCGACCCTGGACCTGATCGACGCGGTCAACCTCACCTCCGCGCCGCTGCCGGCGAGCGCGAGCGAGTTCGTCGCCTTCGACATCGCCACCGCGCCATCGCGCCTGGTGGAGCCGCCGCGGGTGGCGGCCAGCCCCTGCGCGCTGGAATGCCTCTATGTGGAAACCATCCGCCTGCGCGGCCGGGATGGGCAGGAGAGCGACACCTATATGGTCATCGGCGAGATCGTCGGCGTGCATATCGATGACGACGCGCTGGTGGATGGGCGCGTGGACATCGCCCGCCTGCATGTGCTCGCCCGCTGCGGCTACATGGACTACGCGCCGGTGGACCGGCTGGTGGAACGCGCGCGCCCGACGGCGCCCCGCTGAGCCCGGCTCAGAGGGATGGCTCAGGGCTTGGCCGGCAGGCAGGGCATGCCGCGCTCGGTGGGCGCGTAGATGAGGATGTCCGGCTTGAAGCGCTCCACATCGGCGAAGTCGAAGCGGCAGCGGCGGTGGTGGATCCACGCATAGGCCGAGGCGCGGGAGGCGAGCAGGCCCTTCCAATAGCCCTGGGTGAAGGAATCGCCGATCACCATGATGCGCGGGCCGGCGTGCCCGGTCGTGAAGACCTGCGGCACGAACGGATCGCGCGGCCCCACCGGGGCGATCACCCCGGTCAAGGGCGAAAGCCCTGGCTGCGCCGCCATGGGTCCCTTGATCCGATAGCCCACATCCGGCTTTTCCGGCCGCGTCATGCCGGCCATGCGCACCAGGTCGCCCTCGGTGCGCGCCACCTGTTCGCCGATTGCCTCGGCCGGGTCCACTTCCAGGTCCGGCCGGCCCACCGCCCGCATGGCCGCGTTGAACGCGATCAGGGCGCCGCGCTCGTTCCAGTGGGTGTCGATGCGCAGATAGACCGGGCCCTCGGCCTTGGCGTCAATGAGCAGTGGCCGCAGGTCCACGAACGGAACGCCCCGCGCCTTGAGGTCCTGCGCCAGCAGGTCGGCCTCGGTGGGCGCGCGCTTGAGCTTGCGGGCGTAGGCCGGCAGCAGCTCGAAATTCACCGTCTGCGAATTGGGCGGGGAGATCATCACGAACCGCCCGCCGGAGGCCTGCATCATCCTGTCGAGGCGCGCCGCCACATCCGCCGCCGCCGCCACCGCCTGCGGCCGCAGCACCTGACCCAGCGACTGTTCCAGCGCCTGATCCTCCTTGAGGAACAAGGCGCCGTCCTCGCCCTTCAGCACCCGGCTCTTACCGGAGCCGATCCAGCGCCCGTACTGGCCATGGGCGGCCAGCACCGCGCCGCGGAACCCGAAGACGTTGTTGATGTAGGGGTCGAGCCGGGTGGCGGCCTTGGTCCACCAGCGCGCTTCCGGCGCGGCGACCGAACGCAGCGGCGCCGGCAGGTCCGGCGTGAAGAACCCGATGGTGGGCAGGCACAGCACCGCCACCACGAAAATGGCCCAGAACCGCCGGAATTTCATCAGCAGGGGCATGGCCGTTTCCCCCTCAGAACCGGAAATAAAGGAAGGGGCTGTAGGCCGCTGCCCCCACCGAGAGCACGCACAGGATGAACAGCGCCGCCGTCACCGCCGTGTCGGCCACGCCGTAGAGCGCGAGGCGGACCCGCTCGGGCAGCATCCGCCCGCCGGGGCGCGGCAGGCCGAACATGGCGAGCGGCCATCCCAGGATCATCACCACGATGGTCGCCATCTGCAGCTCCGAGGACAGGGCCGCCGACAGCTCCCCCACCCCGTTGAACCCGGCAAGCCCGCTGAACATGGACAGCGCCAGCGGCAGGCTGTCGGCCCGGAACCAGACCCAGCCGGTGAGCACCACCGCCAGCGTATAGGCGTGGGCCACCGGCCGCGGCGCCCGGCGCAGCAGCTCGCCGAAGCGGGTGCGCTCCAGCACCAGGAACGAGCCGTGGTGCACGCCCCAGATGACGAAGTTCCAGCTCGCCCCATGCCACAGCCCGCACAGCAGGAACACGGTCCACAAATTCATGGCCGTGTGCATGTGGCCGAGCCGGTTGCCGCCGAGAGGAATGTAGACATAGTCGCGGAACCAGCTCGACAGGCTCATGTGCCAGCGGCGCCAGAAATCGCCGATGGACAAGGCGCCGTACGGCAAATTGAAGTTGCGCGGGAACTTCAACCCCATGGCCAGGGCGAGGCCGATGGCCATGTTGGAATAGCCGCCGAAGTCGAAATAGATCTGCAGCGCGTAGGCGACGACGCCCAGCCACGCTTCCTGGAGATTCGGGACGGCGGTCTGGTCGAACACCACCGCCACCACCGGCGCCACCTCGTCGGCGATCAGCACCTTCCACGACAGGCCGATGATGAAGATGCGCAGGCCCGCCGATACCCGCCCGAGGGTGGTGCGCCGGGCATGGATGCGCCGGGCGATGGTGGAATAGCGCACGATGGGGCCGGCCACCAGCTGCGGGAACATGGTGATGTAAACCGCGATCTCCTCCAGCCGCACGTTCGCCTTAACCCGGCGCCGGTAGACGTCCACCAGGTAGGAGATGGCGTGGAAGGTGAAGAAGGAGATGCCGAGGGGCAGGCTGGGATGGATCACCGGCACCGCCAGCCCGAACGGCGCCAGCGCGACATTGAGGTTCTCGGCCAGGAAGCCGAGATATTTGAAGCCGATGAGACCGGCCAGATTGGCCGCCACCGCCCATCCCAACGCCTTCAGGCGCCGCCCGTCCGGCTGCGCGTCGATGCCGCGCGCGAACAGATAGTTGGCGACGATGGAGAGGCCCAGCACGACGACGTTGGCGAGCCCGCCCCATGCATAGAAGACCAGGGAGAAGACCAGCAGGACGAGATTGCGCGCCTTGAGGCCCCTGATGCTGAAATAGCAGATCAGGAACGCCGGAAGGAAATAATAAAGGAAGGTGACGGAGGAAAAAACCATGACGCGCCGCGATCAAGGAGAGGCCTAATACACGAACTGCTCGCGCAGGATGCGCTCTTCCAGTCCGTGATCGGGATCGAACAGCATGTCGATGGAGGACGATGTGTCGAGCCGGGCGGTGACGGCGACAATGTCGCGCACCTCGAAATGGTCCGCCGCGGCGCTCACCGGGCGCTTGTCCGCCTCCATCACGGCGATGTCGATGCGGGCCTTGTCCGGCACCAGCGCCCCGCGCCAGCGGCGGGGGCGGAAGGGCGAGATGGGGGTGATGGCGAGCAGCGCCGTGCCCAGCGGCAGGATCGGCCCATGGGCCGAGAGGTTATAGGCGGTGGAGCCGGCCGGGGTGGCGATGATGATGCCGTCGCAGATGAGCTGGTCGAGCCGCACCCTGCCGTCGATGGACACCCTGAGCTTGGCCGCCTGATAGGTCTGGCGCAGCAGCGACACCTCGTTGATGGCCGGCGCCTTGTGGCGGGTGCCGTTGCGGTCCATCGCCTCCATCATCAGCGGATGGATCTTCACATGCAGCGCCGCCGCGAGCCGCTCCGGCAGATCGTCCTCGCGGAAGGTGTTCATGAGGAAGCCGACCGAGCCGCGATGCATGCCATAGATGGGCAGGCCGTGGTCGCGGAACCGATGCAGGGTCTGGAGCATCAGCCCGTCGCCGCCGAGGGCGACGATGACATCCGCCGCGTCCTCGGGCACCCCGCCGTAGCGATCGGACAGCCGCTGCCGCGCGGCCTCGGCCTCGGGCGTCTGGCTGGAAACGAAGGCGATCCGCGCCAGCGACGGAGAGGAAGTAGTCATCAGGACAGTCGCGCCCACCGATCCTAGCCGCCGCATCTGGGACAGCGCCCGGCCTTCGTAGCTTCCCGCGCCGGCCTTGTCGAGGTGGCGCGCGGGCGCCATTCTCGCCGGGCGCCGCCACAGGACCCGCCATGAGCCTTAAGATCGTCTACACCACCCTGCCCTCGGCCGCCGCCGCCGAGGACATCGCCCGCGCCCTGGTGGAGGCGCGCCTCGCCGCCTGCGGCAATATCCTGCCGGGCCATGTGTCGATCTATGAATGGGACGGCCGGCTGGAGCGGACGCAGGAGGCCGTTCTTCTGCTCAAGACCACCGCGGCGGCGGCGCCCGCCCTCATGGCCGCGCTCAAGGCCGCCCATCCCTACGAGGTGCCCGCCATCCTGCTGCTGCCGGTGGAGGCCGCCGACGCCGCGTTCGCGGCCTGGGTGGCAAGCCAGACGACGAGCGCGGCCAATTAGTGTCATTCTGGCGCCCCGGCCACCCCGACAGGTTCGGGACATCGCATCAGGGGGGAATCGGGCGGTCATGGGGAAGGACGTCTTCGGCGCTCGCGCGCGACGTGGAACGGGCCGGAGCGCGGGCCTCATCGCCGGCGCGCTCGCGACGGGGGCGCTGTGCGGGCCGGCGGCCGCGCAATCCCAGTGGGATGCCGTGATCTCGGGGTCGCACTGGTACGTCGGCGTGCCCAACATGCTGGCCTATGCCTCATCGAACACCAGCTTCGCCCAGCCGATCCCGGTGGGCGACCAGACCTTGTGGGCGCTTGGCACCTCCACCAACGGCGTCTTCACCGGATCGAGTTCCGCCGAGCTCGCCATCGGCCCGATCACAAGCCCCTCCTCCATGTCCATCTCGGGGGTGGTGACCCCATCGGGGCAGATCACCATGCTGTTCACCGACCCCTCCACCGGACTGACCACGGTCGGCCTCGGCATGATGCGGGAGATGAACGGCGTCACCACCATGGAGATGCAGATGATCACCGGCACCTCGCTGCTGGTGACCCACTGGGCCTACATGCTGCCCTACGACCCCGCCACCTTCACCCCGCCGGCGCCGCAGGTGGTGCCGAGCAATGCCTCGCCCCAGTGGGCCTGGACGCAGGGCACCCCCTGGCGGGTCACCAGCCCCACCCTGTTCGGCACCGCCGCACCGGGCCGCTTCATCATCACCGACTACAAGAGCGGCTATTTCTGGGGCCAGGGCGTAGCCCCCAACGGCTCCACCTTCACGCTGATCGGCTCCATCACCCCGGAGGGCAAGGTGCTTTACAGCACCCTGCCCGATGCCGACCCCAAGCTCACCACCCTCTACGGCGAGGTGACCGGCAGCGCCGAGGCGGCGGAGATGCTGCTGGGCGTCTATGATTCCTCGGGCACCATGACCGGCGAATTCGCATGGGCCTCTCTGGTCCAGCCCTATGCCCAGACGCTGCGCGCCACCGGCACGCCCGCACCCCTTGGCGCCGCCCGGGTGCTCTATGCCGTCGCCGGCACCCCGGCCGGCCTGTTCGGACCGCTGGCCCCGGCGATTGCGGCGCTGGATGCCTTCGAGGGGCCGGCCCTGTCGGCGGCCCTGAGCCAGACCCTGCCGCCCCTGGCCGGCTCCGCCGCCCGCGCCACCTACGACACCCAGCGCGGCCTGCGCCAGATCGTCTCCGACCGCCTCGCCACCCGCGGCGACACCGCCGATCCGGACCGGCCGGACGCCTGGCTGCAACCGTTCGGCGCGTTCGCGAGCCAGACCGCGCAGGCCGGCTACAGCGGCTTCAACGCCAGCGGCGGCGGCTTCGTTGCCGGCATCGACCGCCCGATCGGCGGCGATCTGGTCCTCGGCGGCATGGCGGCCTATTCGGACATGGCGCTGTCGGGCACCGCCGTGGGCGCGCCAAGCAGCCTGGGCCTGACGAGCTATGCCCTGGGCCTCTACGGCAGCTACGCGCCGCTGGCGAACCTCGCGCTCGATGTCGAGATCGACGGCGCCTTCAACGCCAATGCGGAAAGCCGGCTGGTGGGCCTCGCCGCCGCCACCGCCCGCGCCGATTACGACAGCTACACCTTTCACGCCGGCGCCGGCGTGCGGCCGACCCTGGCCGTCACCCCCGACCTGACCTTGCAGCCGGTGCTGCGGCTCGATTATGCGAGCGTCAGCGCGCAGGCCTACACCGAGAGCGGAGCCGGCGCGCTGAATCTGGCCGTAGACGGCCAGACCTATCAGGAACTGCTGGCGTCCGGCGCGCTTGGCGGCACCTACCGCCTGTCGGCGCCGCTGAGCCTCACCGCCCATGCGGGGGTTGGCTACAACCTCCTTGACACTGGAACGCGGGCCACCGCCGCCTTCCTGGGCGGCGGCACGCGCTTCGTCACGGCCGGAGCCGACCTTTCGCCCTGGCTCTTCACCGCCGGCGCAGGCCTCACGGCGGGCCGGACCGCCGGCCTCGACCTGCGCGTGGGATACGATCTGCAGGTGAGCCCGTCCGGCTTCCTCAACCAGATGGGCTCCCTCAGCCTGCGGATGAGCCTCTAGCCCGGCGGGCCAGAGCACTCACGGCACCGGGTTCCAGAACACCGGCACGTAGCGATAGCCCTCCCCCTCCTTGGCGACATTGGCCGCGCCGGGGAAGGGGAAGTGATAGCCGGCGACCTTGGTCCGGTCGGCGGACAGGCGGTCATAGGTGCGCTTGCGCACCTCGGCGGCCTTGGCGGGGTCCATGTCGAACATCACATGCCACGACGGATTGGCCACGAACAGGGCCGGAATGTTGGTGACGTCGGACTGGATGAACAGCGCGTCGTTGCCGGAAGCGAGCTGGAACGAGGTGTGCCCGGGCGTGTGGCCCGGCGTCCCCACGCTGGTCAGGCCGGGTGCGATCTCCTTGTCCCAGGCATAGCGCGTGACCTTGCCCTCGAACGGCTTGAATACCCGGCGCACATTCTGGAAGCTGCCCTTGAGGGCCTCCGGCGCGCGGCTTGCCTCACCCTCGTCGGTCCAGAACGCCCATTCCGCCTCCGGGACGAAGACTTCGGCCTTCGGGAAAGCCGGCGTGCCCTCTGCGGTGAGCAGGCCGTTGATATGATCGCCATGGAAATGGGAAATCACCACCTGGTCGATGCTGGCGGGATCCACGCCGATGGACGCCAGCGTGCCGCGCAAAAGGCCGACCGGGCCTTGCGACGGGCCATTGCCCGTATCCACCAGCACCCGCCGGCCTCCGGTCTCAAGCAGCAGCACGTTGAAGGGGATGGAAATCCGATCCGGCGGCAGGAACGCCGCCGCCAGCGCGCCGTTCACCGCGTCCTTGGGGGCGTTGCGCACGAAGCCGTCGGGCATGGGAAAGGTCCGCACGCCATCGCTGACCGCCGTCACCCCCACATCGCCGACCTTATAGCGATAGGCCACCGGCAACGGCACGGAGGCCGTCGGCGAAGGCGCCACGGCCGGGGCCGGGGCCTGGGCCGGCGCCAGGGTGCTGCTCATGGCCGTGCCCAGGAGGGCGGTGGCGCCGGCGGTGCCGGCGAGGACGGTGCGGCGCGACAGGTCGGTCATGGGCATCCTTGGTCACGATCACGGACTTGGCCCACACGGATCTGACCCGACGGGCGCGGAGAACGCCAGCCTAGCCGCCGCCATGCCGGAGGTCGATACCGCAAAGGAAAGGCGCCGCTCACATGCCTGCGAGCGGCGCCTTTGCGGAAGCACGCGCGACCTGCGCGCGCCAGCGGGTTCCCGGCCTGCGCCGGGCCGCAATCAGCGGATCGGCGGGGCGTACTGGATGCCGCCCATGCTCCACAGCTGGTTGATGCCACGCGGAATGCTCAGCTTCGAAGCGGCACCGACGTTGCGCTCATAGCTCTCTCCATAATTGCCCACGGTCTTCACCGCCACCAGGATGAAGTCGTTCGGCAGGCCGAGCGAGGTGCCGTTGTCGCCTTCGACGCCAAGGAGGCGCTTCACGTCCGGCTTCTGCGACTTCACCGCCTGGTCGAGATTGGCGGAGGTCACGCCCAGCTCCTCGGCGTTGATGAGGCCATAGAGCACCCATTTCACGGCGTTGAACCACTGGTCGTCGCCCTGGCGCACCACCGGGCCAAGGGGCTCCTTGGAGATCACGTCCGGCAGAACGATATGGTCGGCGGGCTTCGCCAGCCCGGAACGCAGCGCGTAGAGCTGCGACACGTCGGTGGTCAGGGTGTCGCACTTGCCGTCTTCGTAGGCCTTCAGCAGTTCCACGGAATTGGGCAGCGTCACCAGCTCCAGGGCCATGTTGTTGGCCTTGAAGTAATCGGCTGTGGTTTCCACCGCGGTCGTGCCGGCCTGCACGCAGACCTTGGACTTGTCGAGTTCCAGCGCCGACGTGACCTTGCGGGCGTCGCGCACCAGGAAACCCTGGCCGTCGTAATAGGAAATGCCGGCGAACAGCAGGCCGAGCTTGCTTTCGCGGTCCAGCGTCCAGGTGGAGTTGCGTGAGAGCAGGTCCACTTCGCCCTTCTTGAGGGCGGGGAAGCGCTCGTCCGCCGACAGCGGCACGAACTTCACCTTTTCCCCGCTGCCGAGCACCGCGGCGGCGACGGCGCGGCACAGGTCCACGTCGAAGCCGGTCCAGCGGCCGCTGGCGTCGGGCGCCGAGAAGCCGGGCAGGCCTTTCGATACGCCGCACAGCAGTTCGCCACGGTCCTTCACGGCCTTCAGCGTCTGCGCCTGCGCCCCAGTGGCGATCAGCGCGACGGCACCGGCCAGAACGGCCAGGATCTTCTTCATGAATGCCCCCGGTTCAGGACAAGAGAGAAATGGGAAAATCGGGCCGTCCTCACAGCACGGCCTGTTGACGCACGATCACCTTGGTGCCCACCGGCACCCGCTGGTACAGGTCGATGATGTCCGAGTTCACGAGGCGGAAGCAGCCCGAGGACACCGCGTAGCCGATGGTCTGCGGCTGGTTGGTGCCATGGATGCGATAGACCGTGCCGCCGATGTAGAGCGCTCGGGCGCCCATGGGGTTGCCGGGCCCGCCGGCCATGAAGCGCGGCAGGTAGGGCTGGCGCTGGATCATTTCCGGCGGCGGCGTCCAGTCCGGCCATTCGGCCTTGCGCTCGATCGACTTCAGGCCCGACCACTGAAAGCCGTCGCGGCCCACACCGATGCCGTAGCGCATGGCGCGGTTGTCGCCCTGCACCAGATAGAGGTAGCGTTCATTGGTGTGGATGATGATGGTGCCCGGCTTTTCCGTGGTGCGGAAGTAGACCGGCTGGCGCCGATAGGCCGGGTCCAGCTGCGCCTCGTCGTCGTCCGCCGGCACGAAGCCCGGCTGGTCGTCGATGTCCATGGTTGCGCCCGGCACGCCGCGCGGCGGCGTCTGCGCCTGGCTCGCGCCCATCGCGCCAAGGAGGCCGACCTGAAGCAGGGCGGCGAAAGTCAAGGTCTTGAACGTCGAGGAAATCATGCCCGCCTCATCTGTCGCGTCCCTTCGGGAGCGAATGTTTTTCGCCGGGTTCAGCTTAAGCGCGCCTTAACGCCCCGCTCCCCCGTTCACGCGCCACCCCCGTGCGCACCATGCCGGCCCCTGAGGCATTCCCCATCGGGCGTTACGCGAACACATGCGGCATGCACAACCCACGTCCCCGTATTTCGATTAGCTGAGCCGGAGCGGATGCGAAAGGGGGAGACACGCGCGATCCGTGGCGCTTTTCGATCACAACCGCCTCATCGTCGGACCGGGCGGCGCGGCGCGGCGATCTGGACGGCCCGCCCCCTTCCCCCTTAAAAGGTCCGCCCCATATGGGAATGAAGCCTACCTGCGTGGTCCGCAGGAGTGGGCAGGAGGAGTGACATGATTGCCTTGACCTTCCCCGACGGCGCCCAGCGCGAGTTCGCCGAGGGAACCTCCGGCGCCGACATCGCCGCCGCCATCTCCAAATCCCTGGCCAAGAAGGCGGTCGCCGTCACCCTGGACGGCGCGCTCGCGGACCTTGCCGAGCCCATCGGCCGCGACGCCCGGATCGAGATCGTCACCCGCGACGATCCACGCGCGCTGGAGCTGATCCGGCACGACTGCTCGCATGTGATGGCCGAGGCGGTGCAGGCTTTGTGGCCGGGCACCCAGGTCACCATCGGCCCGGTGATCGAGAACGGCTTTTATTACGATTTCGCCCGCAACGAGCCCTTCACCACCGAAGACCTGCCGGTGATCGAGGCCAAGATGCGCGAAATCATCGCCAGGGACCGCCCCTTCACCAAGGAAGTGTGGACCCGCGACGAGGCCAAGCGCGTGTTCGGCGCGTTGGGCGAGACCTACAAGGTCGAGCTGGTGGACGCCATTCCCGCCGACCAGGACGTGAAGATCTACAAGCAGGGCGAGTGGTTCGACCTCTGCCGCGGCCCGCACCTGCCCTCCACCGGCAAGATCGGCAACGCCTTCAAGCTCATGAAGGTGGCCGGCGCCTATTGGCGCGGCGACAGCAACAATCCCATGCTGACCCGCATCTATGGCACCGCCTGGCACGACGAGAAGGAGCTTGCCGCCTATCTCCACCGCCTGGAGGAAGCCGAGAAGCGCGACCATCGCCGCTTGGGCCGGGAGATGGACCTGTTCCACTTCCAGGAGGAAGGCCCCGGCACCGTCTTCTGGCACCCCAAGGGCTGGACCCTGTTCCAGGAACTGGTGGCCTACATGCGCCGCCGGCTGAAGGCCGACTATAGCGAGGTCAACGCACCGCAGGTGCTGGATGCCGGCCTGTGGGAAACCTCCGGCCACTGGGGCTGGTACAAGGAGAACATGTTCAAGGTCCAGTCCGCCGGCGACGAGACCAAGGACGAGCGCGTGTTCGCCCTGAAGCCCATGAACTGCCCCGGCCATGTGCAGATCTTCAAGCACGGCCTGAAGAGCTATCGCGACCTGCCCATGCGCCTCGCCGAGTTCGGCGCCGTGCACCGCTACGAGCCCTCGGGCGCGCTGCATGGCCTCATGCGCGTGCGCGGCTTCACCCAGGACGACGCCCACATCTTCTGCACCGAGGAGCAGATGGCGGCCGAGTGCCTGAAGATCAATGACCTGATCCTCTCCACCTATGCCGATTTCGGCTTCGAGGAGATCATCGTGAAGCTGTCCACCCGCCCCGAGAAGCGGGTGGGCTCCGACGCCGTGTGGGACCATGCCGAGGAGGTGATGACCCGCGTGCTCAAGCAGATCGAGGAAGCCTCCGGCGGGCGCATCAAGACCGGCATCCTGCCGGGCGAAGGCGCGTTCTACGGCCCGAAGTTCGAATACACCCTGCGCGACGCCATCGGCCGCGAGTGGCAGTGCGGCACCACCCAGGTGGACTTCAATCTGCCGGAGCGGTTCGGCGCCTTCTATGTGGACGCCGACGGCCAGAAGAAGACGCCGGTGATGATCCACCGCGCCATCTGCGGCTCCATGGAGCGCTTCACCGGTATTCTCATCGAGCACTTCGCCGGGCACTTCCCGTTGTGGCTGGCGCCGACCCAGGTGGTGGTGGCCACCATCACCTCCGACGCCGACGCCTATGCGCAGGAAGTGGTGGAGAAGCTCAAGGCCGTCGGGCTCCGGGCCGAGATCGATGTGCGCAACGAGAAGATCAACCTCAAGGTGCGCGAGCACTCTTTGGCCAAGGTGCCGGTGCTGCTGGTGGCGGGCAAGAAGGAAGCCGCCGAGCGGACCCTCTCCGTCCGCCGACTCGGCTCCAACGCCCAGGAGAGCGGCAGCCTGGATGCCATCCTCGCCGCGCTGAGCGAGGAGGCGGTACCTCCAGACCTCAAGCGCAAGGCCCTCGCCGCCGCCTGACCCTTCTTCAGCCCCCGAAGCCAACTTTGGGGGCTGTTACCCTGCTGAAATTTGGCCGCCTTTGCCCTGCGCGTTGTGCCGCCCGTACCCCCCTCTTAACCTTGGCCTCGGGCTCGGGGGATCTCAGGACCGATCTGGCGCGAACCGGCGCAGACGACATCGCGGCCACGGAACGCGTGCCGGCGATCGAGTCTGCTTGGTCATCCGCATCCGGCGAAACCGCGCCGGCTCCCGGCCCGGACCGTGACGAGGGGCAAGGCGATGCGGAAGTGGATATGGACGGCGGCGATTGCCGGAGCGACAGCCTGGAGCGGCACCATCGGCGCGCAGGCGCAGGTCGCGGCCGGGCCGGCGGCGGGTGGAGTGCCGCAGAAGGGCGTCTTCGTCGGCGTCGGCGGCAGCGCGAACTTTTCAACCTTCGTTGACCAGGACGTGTTCGGGCAAGGCTTGTCCAAGATCTATTCGGGTGAAACCCTGGTGGCCCGGGGCGAGGCCGGCGGCTCCACTTCACCCTATCTGGCGGCGCAGACCGACTTCGCGCCCATGGCGCAATTCGGCTATTTTGACCATTTCGCCGGCACCAGCTGGATGTGGGGCGCCAAGTTCACCTACAATTACCTGAACGCCTCCTCCACCCAGGACAATTTCCTGATCCCCCAGGCCGGCTATTACACCGGCGAGGTCAGCGGCGTCCTGAAGGGCAATGTCTATGCCCATGGCTACACCATGAAGGCCACCAACCAGTTCGAACTGGTGCCTTTCCTCGGCTACAGCTTCGACAAGAGCTTCGTCTATCTTGGCGCCGGCCCGACCCTCACTCAGATCAAGTCGGAGTTGAACGGCCTGGTGGGCTTCGCCAGCCTGTTCGGCGATCACCTGGATCTCACCGGCGCGCCGCGCAACTTCTCCAGCACCAATTGGGTCTGGGGCGGAACCGTCTCCACCGGCGTCACCTATTTCCTCGCTCCGGACTGGTTCGTGGACCTGAACTACAGCTATACGGTCTCCACCACCAAGACCAACCGCTTCGCCTCCCCGTTCAGCACCCTCAACGACGGCTACACCTTCACCGGCCTCGCGCTCGGCACCTATTCGGGCAGCGCCGACGTGCAGGCCGTGATGGTCTCCATCAACAAGGTGTTCTGAACGAGGGCGGTCCGGTCCACGCCGCCGCCGGGGGCTGCCCGCCGGCGGCGGAAGGGACCGCGCCGGCTAGTCTTGCAGCGTGTCCAGGCTGTGGAGATAGGCGGCCAGGTCCTGGGCCTGGGCGCGGGTCAAGGACACCTTCGGCATCAACGGATGCGGGGTCAGCAGGCGGAACGCCAGCCACTCGGGGGACAGATCGGCGGTGCGCCGGGCGATGGCGACGAAGGAAGGCGCGTCGCTCTGTCCCTGCTGCTGGACGCGGCTCACCACATGACAGCTTGAACACCACTCCTCGGCCAGAGCCGCGCCCGCCGTCACATCGGCGGCGCGGGCCGGGGCGCCAAGCCCGGCGAGGCCGGCGGCGAGAACGAGGGCCGCCATCATCGGCGGGCCGGAGGGTCGACGCAGGAGGCGGATCACGGGCCTTGCCTTTCGCTGGGGAGATGATCAAACGCGCGACGCGCTCAGCGCATCATCACTTCCAATTCCTGGTCCTTACCGGCCTCAACCTTGAAATCGCGGCTGAAATTCTTGCCGTCGTGGCGGCCGATGGCGGTATAGTCGCCTTCCGACAGCACAAACAGCGGGAACGCGCCAATGGATTCCTTGATGGTGTCCCCGCCCGGCGTGATGACCGTCCATTGCGTGTCGGCCTGGGCTTCGCCGCCCTTGTCCTTCACCAGCTTCAGCATCACCTGCGCGGCGCGATGGTGCATCGTGGCATCGGTGAGCTTGCCCGGCACCACGTTCACGTCGGCGCGCACCACCGCATTGGCGTCACCATAGGTGGAAACCACGTGGTAGGTGCCCTCCGGCAGCAGGATCACCTCGCCGGCGCCGGCGCCGCGGTAATAGGGCTGGCTGGAGGTGCGCCCCTGCAGGAACGAGCCCTCGAAAATGTCGAACGTCAGCTTCTGGGGCGAGACCGCCTTGTTCTCCACGTCCGCCTGGAGCCGCAGGCCGCCGGCCGGCAGCGCGAACGCCTCGCGGCGCGAGACCGAGCCCACCACCACCCGTTGCGCCGTGGTGGCGAGGCCGTAGGTGACATGAACGATGTAGCCGCCGGGCGTGAGGAAGAACACCGGCGCCGCTTCCACGCTTTCCGCCACCAGGGGAAAGGCCCCCGTGCTCTCCGGCTGATCGGCGAACACGCGCCAGACGAGGCCGCGCGTCATCGGCGCCCCCTCGTCGCCGAAGCGCGCGAAGACACCGAGCGCGGCCTTGCCGGCGGGAGCATTGGGCAACACCTGGTGCGGCTCGCGCGGCCCGGCGGCGGGGCCGCCGGCCCCCGGCGCCAGCACCGGTGCGCGGGCGCCGCCACCGGGCGGCGGCGCCGCGAACGGGCCCGCCTTCGACGGCGGCGGCGCCTGCGGGCCGAGAAACTGCAAGCTCTGCGCCGAGACGGGGGCACCCCAGGCCATGGCGAGCGCCAGCCCGAGCGCCGCCGGCGGCACGCGCCGGCCAGGGCGGCGGATGAGACGCGGAGACAGGCGAACGAAGCAGGTCATGATCTTGACGTGCACAAAATTCGGGGCGGTTTCAAGTCGGCGCGTGCGGACCCGCGCGACTGCCGCAGCGGAACAGGCAATGGCCGCATGCCTTCAAACATGGCTCGATCCCCCGTATAGATCGCCCCCCGGCCCACCGCCGCCCCTCCCCGCTTCTCCGCGAAGGCCCTGCCCATGCCCGACGCTCTCGACCTGCTGCGCACCCGCCGCTCCTCCCGCATCATCGACCTCCAGGAGCCGGCGCCCACGGCGGAGCACCTGGACACCATCCTGACCATCGCCGCTCGGGTTCCCGATCATGGCAAGCTTGCCCCGTGGCGCTTCATCGTGTTCGAGGGCGAGGGCCGCGCCCGGGCCGGCGAAGCCTTCGCCCGGGTGCTGGCCGCCAAGGACCCCGACTCCAGCGAGAAGCGCCTCGCCGACGAGCGCAACCGCTTCCTGCGGGTGCCGCTGGTGGTGGGGGTCGTGTCGTCGGCCGCGCCGCACGTGAAGATTCCGGAATGGGAACAGCTGCTGTCCGCCGCCGCCTGCTGCCAGAACCTGTTGCTGGCCGCCGCCGCGCTCGGCTACGGCGCCACCTGGATCAGCGAATGGCCCACCTATGATGCCGATGCCCGCGCGGCGCTGGGCCTTGCGGCGCATGAGCGTGTCGCCGGCTTCATCTATCTGGGCACCGCCAGCCAGACGCTGGAGGACCGGCCCCGGCCGGACCTCGCCCAGGTCGTCACCCGGTTCTGATCGCCCGGCCCTCAACGGGCGCGGGCGCAATGGCAGTCGGCCAGGTGGTCGTCCACCAGGCCGCACGCCTGCATGGCGGCATAGACGATGGTCGGGCCGCAGAACTTGAAGCCCAGCCCCTTCAGCCGCTTGGAGAGCGCCTGCGAGGCCGGCGTCTGCGCCGGCACGTCGGCCAGCCGGCGCGGACGGTTCACCACCGGCGCGCCGCCGACCGCGTCCCACATGAGGTCGGCGAAGGCCGTCCCCCGGTCCTGGAGATCGAGATAGGCGCGGGCGGAGAGCACCGCGCCCTCGATCTTGGCGCGGTTGCGCACGATGCCGGCATCGGCCATCAGCGCCTCGATCCGGACGGCGTCGTACCGGGCGATCCGCTCCGGCTCGAAGCCGTCGAAGGCGCGGCGGAAATTGTCCCGTTTGCGCAGGATGGTGATCCAGGCGAGGCCGGCCTGGAAGCCGTCGAGCAGCAGCTTCTCGAACAGCGCCCGGCTGTCATGCTCCGGCACGCCCCATTCCTCGTCGTGATAGGCGACATAGAGCGGATCGGTGCCGCACCAGGGGCAGCGCGCCCGCCCGTCCGGGTGGGCAATGGCCTCGCCGGCAGCCATCAGGCGCTCTCCGCCCCGGGTTTCGCCGCCACGGCGTCTTGCTCCACAGCTTCTTGCCTCATGGCTTTGTGCCTCATGGCTTTTTGCCTCATGGCTTTTTGCCTCATGGCTTGGCGCCTTTCAGCTTCTTGTCGAGCTCGCTCACTTTCTTCTCCCACTCCAGGGGGAACGCCGCCCAGTCCGGCGCCTTCAGCTCGATCTCGACCCCGCCGGCGAGCAGCGGCACGCCGCCGGCCTTGGCGTCGGTGGCCCGGTCCAGGCGCACGCTGGCGATGGCCTTGGCGCCGGCGGCCGACGACACCCGGCCGATGACCTTGTCCCCCGCCGTGATCTCGGCGCCGATCTCGGCCGGGCCGGGAAAGATGGCCTCCACCAGTCGGTTGCGCGCGGTGGTGCGGTGCTCCATGCGGCTCACCACCTCCTGGCCCACGTAGCAGCCCTTCTTGAAGTCCACGCCGCCGAGCTGGTCCATGTCGGCCTCGTGCGGGAAGGTCTCGCCATAGGGGAAATCCGCCCCGCCCTTGGGAATGCCGAGGCCGATGCGATGCGCCTCGTACACCTCCAGCCCGGTGCCGAGCGCCGCCGCCGCCGTCGCGGGGAGCACCAGGCGCTGGCCCAGCGCGGCGAGGCGCGGATCGGCGAACACCCACCCTTCCGGCAGCGGGCCGGCTTCGTCGAACACCGCCGCCACCGCCAGGTCGTCGGCCTTTTCGAAATTCACCTTGGCGCGCAGGCGATGGAAGGTGAGTCGCTTCAGGAGCTCGTCCGCCTTTTCGGCGGGAACGTCGAACAGGAAGCTGTCCTCGCCGTCGCGATAGAGGAGGAAGTCGCTGAGAATCTTGCCCTGCGGGAACAGCAGGGCGCCATAGCGCGAATCGCCCGCCGCCATGGTGGCGACGTTGCAGGTGATGACACCGTGGAGGAACTTGGCCGCCTCCGGTCCGGTGGCGCGAATGAGAGCACGATCGATCAAATGAACGACGGGCATGGGGCCGTCCTTTCTGAAGCAATCGTCAAGATGTAAGCCCACCGCGCCGTCCCCTCAAGGTCACGCATGGCCTTGAGGGGTCGGCGCGGCGCGCGCTATTCGGGCGCAGCCGCGTGCCCTGCCGGGCCCGGCAATCCCGACGGGAGACGACATGACATCCTGGATGGTGGCGCCGCTGGCGTGCGCCGCGATGCTGGCGGGTGCCTTTCTGGCCATGGTGGTCGCCCGCCGGTCGCCGGCCGACTATCTGTCCGACGATACCCGATACACGCTGAAGCTCACGGTGGGCCTCACCGCCGCCATGACCTCGCTGATCCTCGGCCTGATGACCACCTCCATGCGCTACACCTATTCGGCCGCCGGGCAGGATGTGCAGGAATACGCGGTGACGCTGCTCACCGCCGACATGGAGCTGCGCCAGCTCGGGCCGCAGGCCTGCCCGGCCCGGCACGCGCTCGCCACCTATGCGCGGCTCGTCCTCGATGAGACCTGGGGCGGCAGTCCCGGCGGCATCGAGAGCGCGCCGACGCCGACCCGATTCGAAGCTGCCTCCGCGCGCCAGCTCCTGCGCCTGGAGGAGATGGTCCGCGCCCTGTCGCCGGCAAGCGACGACCAGAAGCTCGCCCGCGCCGACGCCGCCCGCAGCCTGAAGGCGCTGCTCACCCACCGCTGGAAGCTCAGCAGCGACGCCGACAGTCGCATTCCCACCCTGTTCGTGCTGGTGGTCATGGGTTGGCTCACCCTCATCTTCGCCGGCTTCGGCTGGTTCGCCCCGCGCAATCCGCCGGCCCTGGTGGCGCTGTCCCTCTCCAGTCTCGCCATCGCCGCGGCCCTGTTCCTGGTGGTGGAAATGGGCGAGCCGTTCGCCGGTCCCATGCGCATCGCGCCGGCGCCGATCCTCGATACCCTGGACGCCATGGCGTCCCACCCCTGCGGCGCCGCCTGACGATCACCCTTGCCACGGCGACGCCCAGGGGCTTGAGTGGCGCGACCTGATTACACAGTCGTGCCATGGCCTCGCTCCCTCCGCAGATCCCCCCCGCCCCCCGCATCCTTCAGGCCCGCGACCGCGCCCTGCCGCTCGGTCCGCGCACACTGGTGATGGGCATTCTCAATGTCACCCCCGATTCGTTCTCCGACGGCGGCCGCAGCGCCGCGCCGGACGACGCCCTGGCCACCGCCCGCCGGCTGGTGTCCGAGGGCGCCGACATCCTGGACGTGGGCGGCGAATCCACCCGGCCCGGCCACACGCCGGTGCCCGCCGATGCGGAGTGGGCCCGCCTCGCTCCGGTGCTGGCGGCGCTGGCGGGAGAAGCGAGCGTTCCCATCTCGGTGGATACCTACAAGGCGGAGGTGGCCGCCAAGGCGCTCGCGGCCGGCGCCCACATCGTCAACGACGTGTGGGGCTTCGCCCATGATCCCGACATGGCGCGGGTGGTGGCCGACCACGACGCCGCCGCCGTGGTGATGCACAACCGCGCCGAGGTCGACCCGGGCCTCGACATCATCGCCGACATGCTGGCCTTCTTCGAGATCGCCCTGGAAAAGGCGGAGCGGGCCGGCGTCCGGCGCGACCGTCTGGTGCTCGACCCCGGCGTCGGCTTCGGCAAGACCTTCCCGCAGAACCTCGCCGCCATCCGCCGGCTGGACGAGCTGCGCACGCTGGGCTTGCCGCTGCTGCTCGGCACGTCCCGCAAGTCCTTGATCGGCAAGGTGATCGAGACCACCCCGGCGGAGCGGCTGCCGGGCACCATCGCATCCAACGTCATCGGCATCCTGGCGGGGGTGGAGATCATCCGCGTGCACGACGTGGCCGCCCATGTGCAGGCGGCGCGGGTCGCGGAGGCCATCCGGGACGCCCCATGAGCATCCAGACCGCCTATCTGTGCCTCGGCTCCAACGTGGGGGACCGCGCCGCCACCCTGGCGCTGGCCCTCGGCGTGCTGGCGCGGGCCGGCCTCACCATCCGCGCCCGCTCGCAGCTTTACGAAACGCCGCCCTGGGGACCGGTGCCGCAGGGGCCCTATCTCAACCAGGTGGTGGAAGTAGACAGCCCGGTGGACGCCCGCAGCCTGCTGTTCCTGGGCCTGCTGGTGGAACGGATGCTGGGCCGCGACCGCAGCCGGGAAGTGCGCTTCGGCCCCCGCCGCATCGACATCGACATCCTGCTGTTCGGGACTGACAAGATCGACCAGCCGGACCTTGAGATTCCCCACCCCCGCCTGATGGAGCGGGCCTTTGCCCTGGTGCCGCTGCTGGAGATCGCGCCGGACATCCGCATCGACGGGGTCCAGGCGGCGCGGGCGCTGGCGGGCCTCGACACCGGCGACATCGTCGCCGTGGGGCGCTGCTGAGCGCAAAAAAGCCCCCGCGCCGACCAGCGACGCGGGGGGTCGGAGGCGCCTCAGTGGCGGCGCGCAGAATCGAAGGCGTTGGTGAAGTTTTCCACCTGGCGCTTCGCCTCATCCCTGGCGAGCCCGTAGCGCTCCTGGATCTTGCCCTCCAGAATGTCGCGCCGGCCCGCAATCTCGGTCAGGTCGTCGTCGGTCAGCTTGCCCCATTGGGCCTTCACGGTGCCGGTGGCCTGCTTCCAATTGCCTTCGATGCGATCCCAATTCATGGCTTCACCTCCATTGGCCGGGGCTCTGGCGACGTCGTCGCGCCGCCGGGCACCCCGCGATCAGGCGCGGCCCAAGGGGCGGCGCCGGGTTTGCCGATCCTGGCGACAGGCCGCCGCCGATCGACGCGAATGGAAATTTGCCTGGACAACGCCGGCACGGCATGACGAGTTCCCGCGCGATTGGGAAAATGACGCCGGCCGGTGCCGGCAGCCTGGGGGACAAACGACGATGACGGCTGCGCCACAGCACGACGATGCCAAGCTCGCCGACGGCGTGGCGAGGGGTGAGCGCGCCGCGCTGGCGCGGGCCATCACGCTTGTCGAATCCCGCCGCGCCGATCACCGCACCCGTGCCCAGGCCCTGCTGCAATCCCTGCTGCCGCGCACCGGCGGCGCCTTCCGGATCGGCATCACCGGCGTGCCCGGGGTCGGCAAGTCCACCACCATCGACACGCTCGGCACCTATCTCACCGGCCTCGGCCACAAGGTGGCGGTGCTGGCGGTGGACCCCTCCTCCAGCCGCACCGGCGGGTCCATCCTCGGCGACAAGACCCGCATGGCGCGCCTGTCGGTGGACCCGCGCGCCTTCATCCGCCCCTCCCCCTCCGGCGGCACCCTGGGCGGCATCGCCGCCAAGACGCGCGAAACCATGCTGCTGTGCGAGGCCGCCGGCTTCGACGTGGTGCTGGTGGAAACGGTTGGCGTCGGCCAGTCCGAGACCGCCGTGGCCGACCTCACCGACACCTTCCTGGTGCTGATGCTGCCTGGGGCCGGCGATGAGCTTCAGGGCATCAAGAAGGGGGTGCTGGAGCTCGCCGACATCGTCGCCGTGAACAAGGCCGATGGCGACAATGTCATGCGCGCCCGCGCCGCCGCCAGCGAATACCGCGCCGCGCTGCACCTGCTCGGCGCCCGCCAGGCCCATTGGTCGCCACCGGTGCTGACTTATTCCGCCTATACCGGAGACGGCATCGCCGAGGTGTGGGGCCAGGTGGAGCTGCACCGCCAGAGGTGCGAGGCCGCCGGCGCCTTCGCCGCCACCCGGCAGGCCCAGCAGGTGCGCTGGATGTGGACCCTGCTCAACGAGCGCCTCGCCGAGAAGGTGGCCACCGACCCGGGGGTGAGGACGCGCCTGCCGGCCCTGGAGCGGGAGGTGGCCGCCGGCACCCTCGCCCCGGCCCTGGCGGCGGCGGAGATCGCCCGCCTCATCGGCCTTTGAGCGCGCCGTGGGCGGGCGCAAAAAGATCATGATCTGTGCCTTCGGGCCGTTCCCCGGCGTGCCGGTGAACCCGTCCGCCCGCCTCGCCCGGGATCTGGTCCGCGCCCGCCGGCCGGCGCTCGCCGCGTGCGATCTCCGCCTGGAGATCCTGCCGACGCTCTGGGCCTCCCTCCCCGTCCTCGCCGACCTCATCGCCCGGCACCGGCCGGACGGGATGCTGCTGTTCGGCATTGCGCCGCGCCGCCGCCGGCTGAGCATCGAGACCCGCGCCGTGAACGCCGCCGCCGACCGCCCCGATTCGGCCGGGCGGCATCCGCCACGCCGGCGGATCGACGCCAGCGCCCCGGCGGTGCTGAAGAGCCCGGCACGCATCCCGCACCTGGTGGCGGCCGCGCGCGCCGCCTGTCCCGCCGCGCCGTCGCGGGACGCCGGGCGCTACCTGTGCAATGCCAGCTATTTCATAGCCCTGGCGCGAACCGGCGACGCGATCCCCGTTGTCTTCGTGCATGTGCCCGGGCGGCCCCACCGTCACGGCGCCGCCCTCGGCCTGGCGCTGCGGGTCCTGCTGCGCGCCTTCGCCGCGCAGGTCCGCCCCGGAACCGGCGCCTGAGCCACCCCCCTGAGCATGCCCCCTGAGCATGCCCCTTGCCCCCTGGCCGAGCCGGGGCGGCCTCTGAGCAACCCGCTTGGCCCGGGTCCTTGGCCCGGGTCCTTGGCCCGGCTCAAGGACCGGGGCCGACGGCATGAGCCCCCGGCAAGGCCGCTGGCGGGCGCGCGCGCCCCTTCCGCCGGCCTCCACGGCGCCAAAAGCCAGCGGAAGACGTCCGGCCGCACGTGCGGGGCCTTCTCACCGGCCCGGCGATGGCGTAAGTCCGACCCCTGCGCCGTGATCCAAAACGGACGATGCCGTGACCATCTATCTGCCCATTGCCGAGCTGCCGGTGTTCATCTTCACCGTGTTCGCCATGGGGCTCGCGGTGGGCTTCATCTCCGGCATGTTCGGGGTCGGCGGCGGCTTCCTCATGACCCCGCTTCTCATCTTCACCGGCGTTCCGGCAGCGGTGGCGGTGGCCAGCGTGTCGCCCTACATGGCGGCCTCCTCCTTTTCCGGCGCCCTCTCCTACCTGCGCAAGGGCATGGTGGACCTGCCTCTGGCCGGCGTGCTGCTCATCGGAGGCCTGCTCGGCACGGTGGCGGGGGTGGCGCTGTTCCTGTGGCTGCGGATGATCGGCCAGGTGGATCTGTTCATCCGCATCGCCTACACGCTGCTGCTCGGCGCCATCGGCATCATGATGCTCACCGAAAGCGTGCGCGCCATCCGCCGCAGCCGGCGGGGAGAGCGACCGCGCGTGCGCCGGCCGGGCACCCACGCGTGGTTCATGCGGCTGCCGCTGAAGATGCGGTTCCGCCGCTCGCGCATCTATGTCTCGGCCATCCCGGTGGCGGGCATCGGCTTCATCATCGGCGTGCTGGGGGCGGTGCTGGGCGTCGGCGGCGGCTTCATCCTGGTGCCCGCGCTCATCTATCTGCTGCGCGTGCCCACCACCACCTCCGTGGGCACCTCCCTGGTGCTCACCCTTGTCACCATGGCGGCGGCCACGGTGCTGCACGCGGTGGCCAACGGCACGGTGGATGCCGTGCTCGCCTTCGTGCTGATGATCGGCGGCACCATGGGGGCGCAGTTCGGCGCCCGCACCGGCCAGACCATGCGCCCGGAAAACCTGCGCTTCCTGCTGGGCCTGCTGGTCTTGTCCGTGGGGCTGCGGGTGGCGGTCGATCTGGTGCGCACCCCGGCCGACATCTACGTGCTCCACCCCATCGAGGTGCGCCGGTGAGCGGCCGCCGGCGGTGGCCCGCCGCGCGGCTGGCGCGCGCCGCGGCGCTGGCCGCCGGTCTCCACGCCCTGCCTGCGCAGGCCCAGCCCGCCGAGACGGCGCCGGCCCCGGACCGGCTGGTGGTCTCCATCTCCCAGCCCCGGGTTCGGATCACGTCCAGCTTCACCGGAACCGAGCTGGTGGTGTTCGGCGTCGCGGAAACCTCGGCTCCCGACGATTCGCCGGACGTGGTGGTGACCGTGCGCGGCCCCAAGGAGAGCTTCATCACCTGGCGCAAGTCGCGCCTGTTCGGCTTGTGGGTGAACACCGACAGCCGCACCTTCATCGACGTGCCGGCCTTTCTCAGCGTGCAGTCGAACCGCCCGCCGGAGGAAATGGCCCCGCCAGAGGTGCTGCGGGTGGAGCAGATCGGCCTCACCCGCAACGTGCTGGTGCAGATGATCGGCACCGACTATGCCGACGTGGTGCCCACCGATCCCTTCCGCCTCGCCTTCCTGCGGACCCAGGAGGCCGAGCAGCTCTACCAGGAGAACCCGCGCGGCGTGGTGTTCCTGGCGCCACGGGTGTTCCGGGCGGACTTCGCCATTCCCGGCCGCGCCCCCCTCGGCCACTACGACATCTCCGTCAAGCTGCTTCGGGAAGGCCGAGTGACAGCGCAATCCTTGTTGCATTTCGAGGTCAACAAGACGGGGTTTGAACAAGAGGTCGCGGCATTCGCTCAGACGAATGCACTATTTTATGGCATAGTCGTAGCCATAGGCAGTCTCATAATCGGATTTATTGGAAATTTTCTTTTTCGAAAAGAATAGAGACCTCGCAGTCGTTCAATTGCGGACTAGCGAGATACAGGGCACCGAGTTGCGCAGCGTGAAGTCGCCTGCGGACATCTGACCCCCGACGGCGGCGGCATTCGCTTTTTAGCTTGAATTCCAACCCTGAACGCGCCAAGAAGACGCGAAACATGAAACCTGCGAGCCGCGCGGCTCACATGGCTTCGGGTGCCAAGCCCTGACCGGCGCCCGTCGGGACGGGACGACGCCTCCGGGCGTCGTCCCGTATCCCATGGGGCAGATCTTCACCAGCCACCGGCTCCCCAGTCGCCCGCCATGGCCTTCCCCTGCGGTTTCGGGCATATGTGCACGACCGGATCGCGGGCCGCTCCACCATCGTGGCGGAGCCGCGCATCGGGAGGTGGCGCCCCGCCGCCGATCACCGCATGCGTCGCGAACCTGGAGGGACCAGGACCCGCGGGCCCGCGGCGCACCGCCCCTCGCGCATGATCCGCGCCGTGTTGAAACTGGGAGGCCGAAGTTGGCTGGCAGCATCGCCATCACCGTCGAGGACGGAATCGCCCGTCTCGTCCTGTCGAACCCCGAGCGGCGCAACGCCATCTCCAGCGGCATGTGGCAAGCGCTCGCGGCCTTTGCCGGCGAGGCGGCGCGGCGCACCGACATCCGCGTGGCGGTGCTGCGCGGCGAGGGGGCGCTGGCCTTCTCCGGCGGCGCCGACATCTCCGATTTTGACGCCGCCCGTTCCGATGCTTCCGGCGCGCAGAGCTATGACGACATCGTTGAAGGCGCCTGCGCCGCCATCGAGGGGCTGGCGTTTCCGACCCTGGCCCTGATCCACGGCGCCTGCGTCGGTGCCGGGGCGGCGCTGGCGGCCAGCTGCGACCTGCGGATCGCGGCGGACGACGCCTTCTTCGCCATTCCCGCCGCCCGCCTCGGCCTGGGCTACGATCCGCGTGGATTGCCACGGGTGCTGCGGGTGTTCGGCAGCCAGGGCGCGCGCCAGCTCTTCTTCACGGCGGATCGCCTCCCCGCCCGCCGGGCGTTCGAGATCGGCGCCATCGACCTGCTGGCGAGCCCGCAGGACGTGGATGGCGCCGCCGACAAGCTGGCCCTGCGCATGGCCGAGAACGCGCCGCTGACGCTGAAGGCGGCCAAGCTGTCGATCCGCGCGGCGGAAGGGGGCTCGGGCGCGCTCCTCGCCGAGGCCCGCCGCGCGACCAGCGCCGCCAATGCCAGTGCCGACTATCGGGAAGGCCGGCTCGCCTTCGCCGAGAAGCGCGGCCCGCGCTTCACCGGCGCCTGAGGCCCCGATCGCCGGCGTGCCGCCCCCGCGCGGGTGGCACGCCGGCACCACGCCCTGGGCTTTGGATATGTCGCACGCCGCATTGGACAGGATAGAGCATGGGCGATAAGGTCCGCGCCCACCGAGCCTGAACCGGTCGTTGGGGCGTAGCCAAGTGGTAAGGCAGGGGATTTTGATTCCCCCATTCCCAGGTTCGAATCCTGGCGCCCCAGCCAAAACCGCGATTTCTGTTGATTTTGCTGGGCTCCAGCTTGGCTGGGGCTCTTCTGGGGGCATTGTCGTACGCGTTTGTCGTACAGCACTGTCGTACAGGATCGGCGCTTGGCAGCCGGTGCGGTTCAACCCGCTCACCCGTTACGGGGTGAGACATGACGCATATCCAGCATGTGTTCCGGCGCGGCGCGATCTACTGGTGGCGACGACGGCCACCATGGGTGGTCAATCCGAACCTCAGAGTCCGTCCCGAACCTCATGACGTTCGGGCGATGCGGCGGATGAGGACCATGGCGGCGGCGTAGAGGAGGCGGTCGCTGAGGCAATGGTGGCTTCGGCGTCCTTCCAGAGCCGTCTGTTCCGATTGATCCAGGCGAAGAAGCGCTCGACGACCCATCGCCGGGGCTGAACGGCGAAGCCGATCTGATCGGGCTTGCGACGGACGATCTCGACGGCGATGCGGGTCGCGGTCGCGACACGCGGGCCCTGGTAGCCGGCGTCCGCGAAGACCTTCTCGATGAAGGGGAACGGGCGACGCGAGGCAGCCAGCAGCGGGCCCGCCCCATCGCGATCCTGCACACTGGCGGCATGGGCGAAGAGGACGAGGTCACGCCCGTCGGTGTCGACGAGGGCGTGGCGCTTGCGACCGAAATGGATCGGCAGCATCCGCCAGCCGCCGCCTGAACGCACCAGATAGCGCACCGCATTCATGACTTCCCGGAACTCCACCTCGCGGGGCCGCCCCCGGCGTCCGGGAGCCGGCATCAACGGCGCCATCCGCTCCCATTCTTCATCCGTCAGGTCCGACGGATAGCGTTTCGTCTTCCGGGCGATCCTGGCCATCCGGTCCCGCTGTTCTGCTGTCCACATCCACAGCTTGAATCATAAGCACGGACAAACAGGAATCCCTGGATAACGAATTTCCAAACGGGCTCTCATAACCCTCTCCCTTTGCCTCGCCTTTCAGCAGCTTTGGGTCAAGGCCTTTCATGCAATACTGGAACCAGCGCCACTGGCTATGTACAGCATCCTGTTTATGGGATCGCAGGGAAATGAACCCCTTCGTGCGCCTTGCATTAGCCGTATCACTATTGATGTCACTCAGCCACCGGCGAAAATCGTCCCGGTATCTGTCCGGGATATGAAATGATATGTGTGTATGATATCCAATATTCTTACCGTGTTCATTGACTTCGTAATAATATGATTTCATTTCTCGATGAGCCGCAAATTTTCGGAATCGGTCCAAGACCCGATTGAGGGCTCCATTCATCTGGATGCTGCTCTCGTAACCGGCAAGGCGCCAAGAGAAGGTAACCTCGGCGTTCAACACCGCGCCCTGATAGTTCGCAAACAGGATGCCTTCTTACAGGCGACACAGTTCATCTCGGCTGGTGTAGCGCGTGGGCCGCCTCAGCCTCCCGCGCTACACCATGTCGCCCCTCGCCCCGGTCACGCGAAGGGCAGGTGCAAATGGCCCCGTGAACTGTCCACTGGACTGGATCGAAAGCTGCGGGAGGAGATCAGAAGAGGAGAACGAATCGAAGGACATGAAAGCGCCTCACAGGAGGTTGGCGAAGGCGCCCGGAATTTGCCGGACAATAAATATAGAGTTTTGGAACCCGAATCAGACGGTCGCGAAGCTGCATAATGTTGTCGCAGGTCGACAGGAAATATCGTCACCGATCAGCAATCGGGTGACGAAATGTCAGATAATGCATATGGTTATGAAAACTCACACCTCCCCATTGTGCCTCGTGAGATTTTCCATCGCCACCATGTGAATGAGCCGGGTGACACGCGTTTTGCGAGCTGCGCCCGACTTCTTCAATCCATCTTGCGGGAAAGCCGAGGCCTGGCCCGGGCTGGCATCGGAGCCGGGACGGACGCCAGCGCATCCTCGGCAGCCGCCTCGATCCAGACGACGCCCGCCGGGGCCGCAACCTCCTGCCCCCCGACATCGCCCGCCTGACCCGCCGCGCGACGGCCTATCGGGAGATTGGCGCCTTCATCGAAGAGCAGAGGCTGTGGGAGAACCTCCTGTCGAGCCAGCCGCTCACCTTCAACCTGTTCGCCCACTGCCAGGCCGCACCCGACCACGGCCTCGCCCTCTTCAACCACCTCTTCCCCGGCTTCTTCGGCCAAGTCGGGAAATTCGCCTTCGAGCACTCGCCCGGCCGGGGCGACCCCACCTATCTCGGCGACTACACCGCCTTCGACCTCTTCGTGAGCGGCCTTGCCCCGGACGGCGGCCCGGCCTTCATCGCCATCGAGATGAAATATTCCGAGACCATGCGCCAACAGGGCCGGAGCAGCACGGCCCGCTACCGGCAGCTGACCCGCGCCTGCGCCCTCCACCTCGACCCGGAGGCACCAAGCCTCCTGGTTGATCCGCTGGGCCAGCTCACCGCAGAGCACCTCCTCGCCGCTCTCATCCGGGAGCGTCTGGGGCCGGGCGCCCGCGCGCTCTTCGTCGTCATCGCCCCCACCGGCAATCGCGACGTCTGGAATGCCGTGGACCTCTACCGCACCATGCTGGCCGACCGGACTGACGGCGTGCCCTTCATGGCCCTGACGCTGGAGGCCGTGATTGCGGCCATTGGCGAGACCGGGGACCCTGACCTCGCCGCCCGCCTGCACGAGCGCTACACCGACTTCACGCCAGTTCATCGCCTCATCGAGGATTGGGAGCCGTTCACCGAGGCGTGAGCCGCACGAAGTCCGTCCGCTTCCTGTCCGGAATAACGGAGCGGACTGGCCTTGACGTCGCCATTTGGTTCATACAATCGTTCATACGGAAGGGAGCACGGTCATGGTTGCGCTCAAACTTGGAAAGATCGGCAACTCGGTGGGCGCGGTGCTGCCCAAGGAAGTACTGGCGCGCCTCAAGGTGGGCCAGGGTGACACCCTCTATCTGACCGAGACCCCGGACGGCTACCACCTGTCGCCCTACGAGCCAGAGTTCGAGGCGCAGATGGAGGAAGCCCGCAAGATCATGAAGAAGCGCCGCAATGTGCTGCGCGAACTCGCGAAATGAGTGGGCGCCATCGGGGCGAGCCGCGCTGGGTGAGCAAGGCCGTCGTTTTGGCTGTTCATGACGCCCAGCTTGCAGAGCATGGCGGCGGCCGGGGCGTGCGGGACGAAGGGTTGCTGGAGACGGCTCTCGATCGTCCGAAGAACCGCTACCACTACATGCAGCCGGACGAAGCTGCCGGAACGCAGGTGTCCACCTCCGACATAGCTACACTGGCCGCCGCCTATGCCTATGGCATCGCCAGGAACCACCCCTTCGTGGACGGCAACAAGCGCACCTCCTTCGTGGTGTGCGAGCTGTTCCTGGCCCTCAACGGCTATGACCTCGCCATGGACGACGCCACGGCGGTGACCACCTGGCTGGCGCTGGCCGCAAGCGAGCTGAGCGAAGACGAACTGGCGGCCAGGATAGCCGCAGTGCTCCAAGACGCAGCGGATTGAAAACTCACGGCCACGGCGGGTTCATACCCTGAAGAGGTCCCGTGTATTTCAGCCCCAGGCCCCTTTTTATATGACGTGAGCCGAAGCACTCCCGCCCGGCAGCGTCTCATTCCCGGCCTGGGTCCCTCTGCCTCAAGACCAACAACAGCCCCCTCTTTTCTCCCCTCTCATCTTGCCCAGAGGAAGAATCCGCCGGGCTCTTCTCTCGACCTTCTCCGTAAAGCCACCCAGGCCGGGATGAGGCGTTCTTCTCACGCGAGAGGTCGTCTCATGTTCCCGCACGTTTCCACTGCCGGCCAGCACCAGCTTCTCGTCCGCCACCGCCGCCTGATCCTCGCCCGGTCCGAGGCCATCATCCGGGCGTGGTGCAATCCGGCCCTCTTCATGAAGCTCCACGCAGCCGAGCCCGATATGGGCGTCGCGTTCAGCATCGACCCGGCGGACAAGCGGCACGCATCCATCACCCTCGGCAGACCCCACGACGATATCCAGGGGGAGTGAGCTGCTGCCGGTTTCGTGGACACGAAGATAAGATCGTGACCAAGGACCTGGAGAGAGGATATGACGAGGCGGAAATTCAGCCGCGAGTTCAAAGTCGAGGCCGTCAGGCTGGTGACGGATCGGGGTGTCTCGGTAGCGCAGGCGGCCCGTGACCTTGATGTGGCGGAGAGCGTGCTGCGCCGCTGGATGCGGGAGCTGACCGCGACCCCGGCGACAGCGTTTCCTGGGAACGGGCAGATGCGGGCCGACCTGGCCGAGATTGCAGCCTTGAAGAAAGAGGTCGCGCGGCTGCGTGCGGAGGGTGACATCCTCAAGAAGGCCGCGGCTTTTTTCGCGCGCGAGGCGATATGAGGTTCGTCTTCATCGCCAAACACCGCCACATCTGGCCGGTCAGCTGGCTCTGCAAGGTCCTGGAGGTCTCGCGCTCAGGCTTCCATGCCTGGTTCAATCGCCCGACCAGAGCCCGCGAGATCCATGACGCGAAGCTCGTCATGGCGATCGAAACAAGCTTCAGGGCCAGCGACCGGACCTACGGCGCGCGCCGTGTCTGGCGCGATGTTCTGGAAGAGGGGCTGGCCTGCGGGCTGCACCGGATCGAACGGCTGATGCGGGTCAATGCCATGAGGGCGCGGCCCAGGCGCCGTGGCAAGCCGAAGGATGACGGCGAACGCGCGGTCATCGCCGATAACATTCTCGACCGCGACTTCCAGGCCGACCGGCCAAACCTGAAGTGGTTGGCTGACTTCACCTATATCTGGACCGCGGACGGCTGGCTTTACGTCGCTGCCGTCCTCGACCTGTTTTCCCGGCGTGTCGTTGGCTGGTCCATGAAGGCCGAGCGGGATGCCTCCCTGGTCATGGATGCGCTGATGATGGCGGTCTGCGACGTGGCAAGGCCGACGCTCTGCTTCATCACTCGGACCAGGGATCGCAATACACAAGCGAGCAGTTCCAGCGGCTTCTGGCTGACAATGAGATCACTTGCTCGATGAGCCGTGCCGGGAATGTCTGGGACAACTCGGCAATGGAGAGCTTCTTCTCAACGCTGAAGACCGAACGCACAGCCCGCAAGCTCTATCGCACCCGCGACGAAGCCCGTGCCGATGTCTTCGATTACATCGAGCGCTTCTACAACCCGCGTCGGCGGCATTCGAAACTGGGGTACCTGAGAGCCCGTTTGGAAATTCGTTATCCAGGGATTCCTGTTTGTCCGTGCTTATGATTCAAGCTGTGGATGTGGACAGCAGAACAGCGGGACCGGATGGCCAGGATCGCCCGGAAGACGAAACGCTATCCGTCGGATCTGACGGATGAAGAATGGGAGCGGATGGCGCCGTTGATGCCGGCTCCCGGACGCCGGGGACGGCCCCGCGAGGTGGAGTTCCGGGAAGTCATCAATGCGGTGCGCTATCTGGTGCGTTCAGGCGGCGGCTGGCGGATGCTGCCGATCCATTTCGGTCACTGGCGCACGGTCTATGGCTGGTTCCGCGAACTGGCGCGCCGCTTCCTGTTCCAGACCATCCACGATGTCGAACTGATGCTCGACCGCGAGCGGGCGGGGCGTGAAGCGAGCCCGACGGGGGCGGTGATCGACAGCCAGACGATCAAGGCGCCGCAAGCCGAAGCCAGGGGATACGATGCCGGCAAGAAGATCGTCGGGCGCAAGCGCCACATTGCGGTCGACACCGACGGGCGGCTCCTGATGGTCCATCTGACGACCGCAGACATTTCCGACAGCGCCGGGGCACAGATGATCCTCGATGCGATCCGCAAGCGCTGGCCGTGGGTGAAGCACCTCTTCGCCGACGCCGCCTACGACCGGCTCACGCTCATGGACAAGGCGGCCTATCTCGCCTTCGTCGTCGAGATCATCCGCCGCCGCGATGGCGTGCAGGGCTTCGAAGTCCTGCCGCGCCGCTGGGTCGTCGAGCGCACGTTCGGCTGGATGACCCGATGGCGCCGCCTTGTGCGTGACTATGAGCGCCGCATCGACGTCTCAACCGCGATGATCCTCGTCGCCATGGGCGCAAATCTCGCCCGGAGAAATGCACATCCCTGAATTTCCAAACGGGCTCTAAGCCCCATGGAGTTCGAAGCCCGCGCTATGCTAGGGCGTGGCCCCATAAATTTGCGCGTCTGAGCGTATCGTGATTCAAGCTCCCGAACTGGGAGCCTGACAGATGCGCCGCCACGAGCTGACCGACGAGGAATGGGCGATCATCTCGCCGCTGCTGCCGAACAAGGTGCGCGGCGTGGCGCGGGTGGATGACCGCCGAGTGATCAACGGCATCCTCTGGCGCTTTCGGACCGGTGCGCCGTGGCGGGATGTGCCGGAGCGCTATGGACCACGTACAACCCTCTACAACCGTTTCGTGCGCTGGCGGGCCGCGGGGGTCTGGGACAAGTTGCTGGAAGCGGTCTCGGCCGCCTATGACGGGGACATCGTCATGATCGACAGCTCCTGCGTTCGCGTTCACCAGCACGGCGCCGCGATCAAAAAGGGGGCGATGACGATCGTTGCATGGGACGCTCCCGGGGTGGACTGACTACGAAAATCCACGCCTTGGTCGATGCGGAGGGCCGTCCGATTCACCTCCTGCTCACCGCAGGGCAGGCCGGCGACGCACCGGCGGGGCGCGAACTCCTGGCCCGGCTCGCACCCGGCGGCATCCTCCTCGCCGACAAGGCCTATGACACGGACGCCATCCGCACTGAAGCGGCGGAACGCGGCGCCTTTGCCAATGTGCCGCCACGTGTCATCCGAAAGCGAACCTTCGCCTTCAGCCCTTGGCTCTACCGCCAGAGAAACCAAATCGAGCGCTTCTTCAACCGCATCAAGCAGATGCGCGGCCTCGCCACGCGCTACGATCGCCGTCCGGACAACTTCCTCGCGGCCCTCAAGCTCGCTGCCGTCCGAATCTGGATCAATGCGTTATGAGTCCGCTGCCTAGCTTAACTCCCTGTCCACAAAATCGGCAGCAGCTCAGATCATCAGCGGGAAGCCTCGATCGAAGATCAGCTTCGCCTCTGCCGTGAGCAGGCGAGGCGCGACACGTCGAACGTGGTCGCCACTTACAAGGACGCAGGGATTTCCGGTTCGAGCATGATCCTGCGACCTGGCATCCAGATGCTGTTGCAGGACGCGCAGGCGGGACAATTCGATGTGGTGATGGCCGAGGCGCTGGACCGCATCAGCCGCGACCAGGCCGACATTGCGACGCTGTTCAAGCACCTAAAGTTCGCCGGCGTGCCGATCGTCACATTGGCCGAAGGCGAAATCAGCGAATTGCACGTCGGCCTGAAGGGCACGATGAACGCGCTGTTTCTCAAGGACCTTGCCGCCAAGACGCATCGCGGCCTCCGTGGTCGTATCGAGGACGGCAAGTCGGGCGGTGGGCTCTGCTACGGCTACAAGGTGGTCAAGAAGCTCGACACATACGGCAATCCCGTTCGGGGAGACCGTGAGATCGACGAGGTCGAAGCCAACATCGTTCGACGTGTGTTTCGCGAGTTTGCGGATGGTGTAGGTCCGCGCACAACTGCGCGCCGACTGAACGAGGAGGGCATTCCCGGCCCGAGCGGCAAACTGTGGAGCGACACAACGATCCGCGGTCACGTCAAGCGCGGAACCGGCCTCGTAAACAATGAGCTTTATGTAGGCCGCTTGCTCTGGAACCGGCTTCGATATGTCAAAGACCCGTCAACCGGGAAGCGCGTCTCGCGAATGAATCCGCGCTCGGAGTGGATCGTCAAGGACGTCCCCGAGCTCCGCATCGTCGACGACGAGCTGTGGCAAGCCGTGCGCGAGCGGCAAGGCGAGATCAACGAGAAGTATGTGAATGTCACTGAGGCGATCCGTGATCACCATACCAAGAATCGGCTGAACGGTGGCCGCCGGCCGAAATCGCTGCTCTCGGGGCTGATATTCTGCGGCTGCTGTGGTGGTCCGTATTCTCTCCGCGGATCCGACCGTTTCGCATGCTCAAACCACATCAGCAAGGGGAGCTGCTCCAACAGCCGGACGATCCCGCGCGAGGACTTAGAGCGCCGCGTGCTGGCCGGTCTCAAAGGCCGGATGATGGCACCTGAGGTCGCGGCAGAGGCGATGCGTGCTTATGCCGAAGAGATGAACCGGCTCAATCGGGAACGCCGCTCGAATGGCGACGCCTGGAAAGCGGAGCTGGTCAAGGTAGAGAAGCAGATCAGGGGTATCATCGAGGCCATCAAGGCCGGAATGTTCCATGAGAGCATGAAGGCCGAGATGGACACGTTGGAGGCCCGAAAGAAGGAGCTTTCAGCGCTGCTGGTCGATCTTCCTAAGGACGTGCCGGACATGTTGGCAAGGGCCGCAGTTATCTATGCGAGCAAAGTCGCGACTCTGACCCATGCGCTGAACAGGCCGGAAGAAAGGCCTCAGGCAGCGGAAGCCTGGCGGATGCTGATCGAGCGGATCGTGCTGACGCCCGGCAATGAGCGAGGCGAGATGTTCGCGGCGCTGCACGGCGAGCTGCGCACCATCCTGGAATGGACCGAGCGCCAGGCAATCGGAAAGACCGCTAGAAAAACAAAACCCGCAGCCGAGGCTGCGGGTTTTGTTTGTATCAGTGGTTGCGGGGGCAAGATCTAATCTTTACTTGCTGCCCGAGCAAGTAAAGATGGTTGCGGGGACCAGCATCGATCATAACTTGCAATCGACGCCGGTAAAGATGGTTGCGGGAGCCTGCACCCATCTTAGCTTACGATCACCGATGCCGGTTCAATCCCTTTCGGAATTTCTCCCTGTTGGCGGTCATTGGGGGCTCTTTCGCGTGGCAGCGTAGGAAGATGGTGTCATTCCTTCAGTCGATGGACCGCCGCTCATCGCGATCAGGCGGAAACCTGCCGATGGTGAGCAAGATCGTGACTGTCGCCCTGCTCCCCAAGGCCGATAAGCGGAGAGATGTCCCCTTCTCCGTCGTAGTCGCTGAAGAACGACAATCCCACCGCCCGGCACCTCTCAGCAGGTCGGCTACCCAGCCGGTGTTTCCAGCGCAACGCGGTTTTCCCGCGCCAGTTCGACCAGAAACTCGCTGACGACCCGGACCCTGGTCCGTCTATGAGAAGGTCGGGGCTTCCAACCGCAGCAAGTTGGGGAGAAAACAGCCGCACCGCGTCAAGGCCGGGATAGTTCCCTGAACCGTGCCTGAGTGCCACGTCTGCCGAACCGCCCAAATCCGCGAGCTGTATCGAGGTTTCAATCCCCACCTCGATCCCCGGATGCGCGATCGTGAAGCGGCCCAGGCGCGATGTCAGGCAGCACGCCGCGAAGGACGGAACGGTGCTGACGACAAGGGTTTCCGAGTATTGCCGCCTGGCTGGTAAACCAATGCCAGCAATCTAGAAGCTCAGACCATCAACACCAACAGGCGCACGTTTCTCCTCGCGCTGAGTTATGAGGCGGGCGCTTTGTTGTCCGCTGAGGAAAATCCACAGCCAGCTCCAGGCGACCGAAAAGCGCGATCTGGTGCCGATCAGGAAATAGATATGCGCGATGCCCCAGAGCCACCAGGCAAGGCCGCCTTTGAGGCGCAAGCTGCCGAGCTCGATGATCGCGGCGCGCCGGCCGATTGTGGCGAGATTGCCCTGATGGCGATACAGGAAGGACGCCGGCGCGGGCTTTCCGCCCATCCGATTCTTGATGACCTTGGCGACATACGCGCCCTGCTGCTTGGCAGCAGGCGCCAGCCCCGGGACGGGCTTGCCGTCCTGCTGCTTCACGAGCGCGGTATCGCCAATGACAAAAATGTCTGGATCATCGGGTAGCGACAGATCGGGACCGACCGGGACGCGCCCCGCGCGATCGCCTTCGACGCGGAGCCAGGCAGCGGCAGGCGACGCCTGCACACCCGCGGCCCAGATGATGGTGCGGCAGGCGAGAGGCGTCTCGCCGATCCTCAGACCGTCGGGCCCGCAATCGGTCACGGCCCGTCCGAGCAGCACCTCGACGCCGATCTTCTCCAGCGCCGTCTTCGCATAGGCGGAGAGCGGTTCGCTGAAGGCGGCGAGAACGCGGGGGCCTCCTTCGATGAGCAGGATGCGGGCTTTGCGCGTGTCGATCCGCCTGAACTCGCGCGGCAGGACGTGGTGAGTCAGCTCGGCAAGGGTTCCGGCCAGTTCGACGCCAGTGGGACCCGCACCGACAACCGCGAAGGTCAAAAGCGCGTCACGAACTTCAGGGTCGGGTTCCAGCTCGGCACGTTCAAGGGCAAGAAGCATCCGCCGCCGGATCGTCGTGGCATCCTCAAGCGTCTTCAGGCCCGGCGCGTGAGGCTCCCATGCGTCCTTGCCGAAATAGGCGTGGCGTGCACCCGTCGCCAGCACGAGAATGTCGTAGCCGATACGGGTGCCATCCTGCAGGATCACCGCCTTGCCGTCGCGATTGACCGCCGTCACTTCACCCAGCAACGTCTCGACCTCGGGCCGGTCACGGAACAGGTGGCGGATCGGCCAGGCGATCTCCGACGTCGACAGTACGGTCGTGGCGACCTGATAGAGCAAAGGCTGGAACAGATGGTGATTGCGCCGGTCGATCAGCGTGACGGACACGTTCGCACGTCGCAGGCTGTGAATAAGCTGCACGCCCGCAAAGCCACCGCCCACCACCACCACCCGGCATGGGCGGATCTTGCCGGAAACGTTCATCGCTTGCCTCCTTGTTTCATGAATATCAGCTCATTGCACATGCCCCTCCGATTGGAAGGGCATGTGTCCGTGGCCAGCTAAGTGCAGTTGGCTTTACTCGGCGGCCTCTACGCCAACCTTGCCCGCGACGGTCGTTTCGATCGCCTGCACCGGCTCAGGCGCGTTGAAGGCAACCTCGCCTTCATACCGAGGCAGCGCCGAATGGAAGGGGCAGCCAACAAACTGGGGATCGTCCTTGTAGAGCGCGGAAAAATGCGCTGGAAACTTCTTGTCCAGATCGCGCAGTTTGTCCCGCGCAGCACGGCGCTGCTCGTCGCTCATCGCTTCGCGCATCTCGATATAGCTGCGCGGTGGGTCATCCTCATAGGTGTCTTTGTACCACAGGATGAAGGCCATCATCTTCGGCACAATCTCCTGCGCCATCGGTAGCGGCGGATCGATCTGCATCGTCTCAAGCGTCGAGGGCAGCGCCAGGCAGCGGATCAGCTGATGGCCCAGCCAGTGCAGCTCTTCTGGGAAGAAGCGGAAGACGAACTGTTCGTAGATCGCCTTGGCGATCAGGTTACCCTGCTCGGGCTTGGGCTTGGGTGTGTTTTCGAATTCCTCGCAAAAACGGATGCAGTCGGCGAAATCCTTGGGGAAACCTTCGATGGGCGTGCCGTTCTCGGCACGGAACAATTTCAGCATTTCGCGCCAGAAGATGAAGGAGCCGATCTGTTCCTTCTCCGAAACGCCAGGCAGCCCGAGGCGAAGCCGGAACCGGTGACCCAGGATGGCCGAGAACGCGCAGACGTAGATATAGTCCTCCTCATATGCAAAGTTGCCGGGATACTTCTTGGCCCAATAGGCATGAAGATTGTTGATGCCGTTGACGGACTTCTTGGTTCGCTCGTCATGCGGACCGTACCACCACCACAAGGCGTTGGTGCTCTGGGTCTGCTCGACACGGGAATTGGCCCGTTCGACGACCTTGCCGCCCTTGTCGCGCCAGACGACCTCCGATCCCCATGTCGTGACGACGAAGTTGGGGAAGGTCAGCGCATACATGAGGTTCGACATGAATTCGCTGGAATCGTAACAGCTGGCAAGCTGCCAGATGCGGACATAATCCTTTTCCGGGTCGAGGCTTTCGATCTCTGCCCTGATCCATTTCCTGGGTGCATTGCTCATAGCATGGTTCCTTTAACTGGACATTTTTTCAAAAGGGATAGGCTCGCGGTTCCTGCTGCACGCCGATCCAGTGGTCGGTCGTCAGTTCGGCGATGATCCAGTCGCTGTTGAAGCGACCGAGACCGCTGTTCTTCTCGCCGCCGAACATCATGTTCGGGTCGTCGTTCGGGGTGATGTCGTTGATATGCGTCATCCCGGCTTCGATGCCGTGCGCAAAGCGCAGGCCGCGCCGCTCGTCCCGCGTGAAGACCGCGCTCGACAGACCGAATTCGGTATCGTTGGCGATCCGCAGCGCATCCGCCTCGTCAGCGGCAAGGATCAGCGGCGCGATCGGGCTGAAGAGCTCGGTCTGGGCAAGTACAGAGTCGCTTGCGACATCGACAAAGACCTGCGGCGGCAGGATTTGCCCGAAAGCTGCTTCACCGAGAACCTGCCGGATGCCTGCCGAGCGGGCAGCCTCGATATGGCCGAGTGCCGCCTTCATCTGTTTTGCGTTGATCAGCGGGCCGATCACGGTGTCCGCGTCGTTCGGGTCGCCGACCTTCAGGTTACGCACACGCTCGACGAAAGCCTCGACGAAACGGTCGTACAGCCCCTCCTCGACAATAATGCGGTTGGTGCTCATGCAGATCTGCCCCTGATGCAGGAAACGACCGACGGTCGCCGCCGTGACGGCAAGCTCCAGATCGGCATCGTCCAGCACCACGCAGGGCGCGTTGCCGCCGAGTTCCAGCCCCACCCGCTTAAGCGGTCCCTTCACGGCCAACTCGCCGATGTGGCGTCCGACGCGGGTCGAACCGGTAAAGGAGATGAACTTCGGAATGGGATGCAGGACGAAAGCGTCGCCGATCTCGCTGACATCACCGACGACGACATTCAGAAGACCCGGCGGCAGGCCGGCTTCTTCATAGATACTCGCCAGCAGCAGGCCGCCGGTCACGGGCGTATCCTCGGCCGGTTTGACCACAACGCCGTTGCCTACCGCAAGCGCGGGCGCGATGGTCCGGTTGGAGAGATGCATCGGAAAGTTCCAGGGGCTGATGACGCCCACCACACCGACCGGCTTGCGATAGACGCGGCTTTCCTTGCCGGGAATGTCGGTGAGCAGGATTCGCCCGGCGACACGGTGCGGCATTCCGGCCGCAGCCAGTGTGCCCGCCCGCGTGAAGAACCATTCGAGCTCGGCCTTCATCCGGGTGCCGCCGGATTCCTTGACCAACCAGTCGACGATTTCGGCATGACGCCGGTCCATCACCTCAACCGCGCGATAAAGCACGGCAGCGCGCTCGGCTGGCAGCAGGCGTGCCCAGTCGTGCTGGATCCTTGCGGCCGAGGCATAGGCCTCGTCGAGATCCTCGACCGAAGCCTGGGCGATCTCGGTTAGCAGCGACTGGTCATAGGGGTTGGTGTCGGGCAGTACGGTTCCCGCGCTGCCTGACCGCCATTTTCCGGCGATGTATTGGCCGGTAAAGGCTGGTCGAATATGAGGCTCGTTCTTCATGTGGCTTCCTCCATCATTTGGTTGGGATAAGGGCGTTAAGTGCGGCGCTGGCGCGCCGCAGGGTGTCGTCGGCAGCCGCCGGCGAGACTTCGGGACAATTCGGGTACTCACGCACAACCACCGCCCGACGCACTGCCGCCAGACAATCCCGGGCGGCGCGAGAAAGGTCGCTTGCCGGATCGGAGACGTGCAGCAATTTGACGTTGGCGGCCCGAACTCTTCGCAGCAGGCCGGTGATGTCCCCGCCGGAAGCGGCCCGGCGCGTCAGATCCACGATACGATGCGCCAGTTGCAGAAAACGATGACCCGGCGTGGCCGGCAGGATCAGCCAGAAGGTTGCAACCGCAATCGCTACGCCGACGATGATGGCGCCCGTCTCGCTGAAAACGATGTCCGGCGCTGCGGGAGCAGAAAAGGGCTGTGCCGTCAGCAGGAACGTCATGTTGAGATCGATCGCCATCTTGGCCGTTATGGACCCTCGCATCAGCCATGCCCCGAACAGGAGGAACGGCGCGACGATGGCAAGAACCGCCGGGAGGCTGCCTGCTTCGGGCAAAAGGAAGAGGCGCGCCGCGACGCCGAAGACGGCTCCGCACAGCGTACCGATCAGAACCTGGAGAACGAGGTGATTGCCCTGGTCATTGCTGGAGAACAGCGATGAAAACAGGATGGCTGTCATTGTCATCATCGCGCCGACCGACCAGCCGGTAGACCACCAGATGACGGATGCCAGCGACAGCGCAACGATCGGCCTTGCTGCCGCGCGCAGAATTGCACTCGGATCGACCTCAGCCCACAGATCGCCAAATAACACAGCTCGCCGGGGCAGGTTCACCACCAGCGACAGCTCACCCAGAACGCTCCCGAGATCCGGCCGGCCTGATGCCATGGCGGACGCCGCAAGGTCGGCGATCCGCCCGTTGCCCGTCCCCCCGACCCTTGCCGGTCCGTCAACGGCACGAGCGGCAGGCTGGCTCGTCAGCGCGGCCAGTTCCAGCAGCAGCCCGGCAACGCAGCGAACATGCGTCGCCAGACGGCGTCCCGTGACGGAGCCTGCTGCCATTTCATCCGCCGTGCGTTCGAGTGCCCCGATCTCGACAACAAGGCGTTCCGGGGAATATCGTGAACTACCGTTGCAGAGGTGCGCCTGGACAAGATCGAGGCTGAGGCAGATGACATGATCGAGACGCCGATCAAGGCTTTCCTGATCGCGTCCGGGAATGGCGCGGATCGATGCGATCGCCGAACAGACGATACCGATGATCGTGCAGAGAACACGGTCCATCGCAAGTGCCGCATCCGTCCTGCCAGCGTCCAGCCCGAACAGAACGATGATTGCCGCAGTGTAGCCGGCAAGGACGGAGCCGTAGTTGCGGAAATGCCGGAACAGGTTGCCGAACCCGGCACACAAGGCCAGCCAGGGCACAAGGGCGACGAGGGACAGGAGGGGGCGCCCCTCAAGCCCGTACAGAATGACGGCGCCCACGGCCGCGCCGCATCCCGTCCCCGCCAGTCGGGCCAGGCTGCGTTCCAGCAGAAGGCCACGGGTCGGTTGGGCGACAAGCCATACCGTCATGGCTGCCCACCACGGATGCTGGATATCCAGTGCCGCTGCGGCCGCCAGCGCAAGCAGGGCGGCAATCGTCGTGCGGACGGCAAAGATCGCCGGCTTCTCCTTCCGCGTTTCCGGAGAAATGCCGTTTTCCCTGCGCCTTCCCTCACTCTCCAGCCCCGCCGGGCGATCGCCGGGCAATTCGGTTCCGTGCTGTTGTGGCGATGGGAGAAGTGCTGTATCGGCCACGATGGACGACCTTATAAATGAACGATGTCGTTCACATATAGGCTGACCATTATCAAGAATCAAGTTTTCTGTACGTATTCGTTCATTTAAATGGTTTGGCTGTTTGGAATACCGTAGGATGGCGGCTTGGGATCGGGCTATATTCAATAAGGGAGCATCGAATCGGCAATGCGCAGGAAAACCGAAGCCAGACGGCTGAGTTTCGTGAACGCGGCGGGGAAACTGTTCATCGAACAGGGCTTCGATGCCGTGACGATGGAAGCAATCGCGGCTGAAGCAGGTTCGTCGAAAGTGACGCTTTACAGCTACTTCCCCAACAAGGAGGGCCTGTTCGAGGCGTTTGTGATCGAAGCCGGCAAGGGGCGGTTTGAAGAAATCGAGTCTGCTCGGAATGAACCCGATACCGAGCGAAGCCTCCGCCGTCTGGGGATGGCTTATCTGCTCCTGGTGACGCGTCCAGACATTATCGCCATGAATCGTCTGATCATTGGAGAGGCCGGGAGACAGCCGCAACTGAGCCGGATATTTTACGAGAACGGCGCCCGGCAGACGCTGCTTTCGATCTGCATCGTCATCGAGTCTCTCATGGCGCGGGGTTTGCTGCGAAAAGCGGAAGTCCGCCAGACCGGACTTTACTTCAAGGCCCTCTGTGAGGCGGGACTGGTGGAGCGGCAGTTGTGGGGCCTTGACCAAGCTCCCAGCGAAGAAGTCTGTGAGGCCGCCGTTGACAAGGCGATTGAAGTCTTTCTGCCGGCTTTTCGACCGTAATTGCGCGTATCCGTGGCATACCCCTTCGTAACCACACGCAGTCCTGCATCGTCGCCGGCCAAAAAAGAGCTGCCGCGTCCTCGCAAGCCCCAATGCCGGCATGCGCGGACAATTCTTTCCGACCAACAATGCATACGCCCCATTCTTTCAATTCCACGCCCGCACATCGACGAAATGGCCTTCGATGGCGGCAGCGGCGGCCATGGCCGGCGAGACGAGATGGGTGCGGCCCTTGTAGCCCTGACGGCCCTCGAAGTTGCGGTTCGAGGTCGAGGCGCAGCGCTCGCCCGGCTTCAGCCGGTCGGCGTTCATGGCAAGGCACATGGAGCAGCCCGGCTCGCGCCATTCGAAGCCGGCTTCCTTGAAGATCCTGTCAAGACCTTCGGCTTCGGCCTGTTCCTTGACGAGGCCGGAACCCGGCACGACCATGGCGGAAACCGTCGATGCGACCTTCCTGCCTCCGATCACGGCGGCGGCAGCGCGCAGGTCCTCGATACGGCCGTTGGTGCACGAACCGATAAAGACGCGGTCGATGGCGATGTCGGTCATCTTCGTTCCAGGGGTGAGGCCCATGTATTCGAGCGCACGCCACTTGGAGACGCGCTTGGCCTCTTCCTGGATCTCGTCGGGGTTCGGCACGACGCCCTGGATCGACACCACGTCTTCCGGGGACGAACCCCAGGAAACGATCGGCGGCAGGTTAGCGGCGTCGAGCACGACGGTACGGTCGAAATGCGCGCCCTCATCGGTGTGTAGCCTCTTCCAGTAGGCGACGGCCTGCTCCAGGATTTCGCCGGTCGGAGCCTTGGACTTGCCCTTGATGTATTCGAAGGTCTTTTCATCGGGAGCGATCAGGCCGGCGCGGGCGCCACCCTCGATCGTCATGTTGCAGACGGTCATGCGGCCTTCCATCGACAGCGAACGGATCGCCTCGCCGGCAAACTCGATGACATGGCCGGTGCCGCCGGCGGTGCCGATCTCGCCAATAATGGCGAGGATGATGTCCTTGGCCGTCACGCCTTCCGGCAACCGGCCGTCGACGCGCACCAGCATGTTCTTGGCCTTCTTCTGGATCAGCGTCTGGGTGGCGAGAACATGCTCGACTTCCGAGGTGCCGATGCCGTGCGCCAGCGAGCCGAAAGCGCCATGCGTCGAGGTATGGCTGTCGCCGCAGACGATCGTCATGCCGGGCAGGGTAAAACCCTGCTCCGGGCCGACGACGTGGACCACGCCCTGCCTGCGATCCCGCTCCGAATAATATTCGATGCCGAACTCCGCAGTATTGCGCGCCAGCGCCTCGACCTGGATGCGGCTCTCTTCATTCTCAATGCCCTCGACGCGATCCTTGGTGGTCGGTACGTTGTGGTCGACGGTTGCTAGGGTGCGGGTCGGGGCGCGGACACGCCGCCCAGAGTTTCTCAGCCCTTCGAAAGCCTGAGGACTCGTTACCTCATGCACGAGATGGCGGTCGACGTAGATGAGACAGGTTCCATCGGGATCCTGCGTGACGATGTGGTCGTCCCAGATCTTGTCGTATAGAGTACGCGGTGTATTCATGCCAGCCTCCACGGGGCGGAAAGCGCCCCGACCTGCGGTGAGCGGAACGTGTCGGAAAGGATTTTTTCAACAGGTCGGTCGAGAATCGACAAAAGCCTCTTTCGTCGGTTCTCAGGGTTAAGCGATCAACCCAATGCGCAGTGCGACGAGTTGACCGATGCCGTCTTGCAGGATTAATGCGCGATGACCGTCGACGGATCGCCTGCCTCTTCGGGGGAACCGCGATGGCGCGCGATCATCACCGCAACTGCCGCCGCTGCAACAAGGGCGGGAACGATGGTCGCGAGAAAGATCGCGGAAGCCGACCATTGCATCGAAAGTAGGAAACCGCCGAGCAACGGGCCGATGATCGAGCCGACGCGACCGATGCCTAGCGCCCAGCCAATGCCTGTCGAGCGGATGGCAGTGGGATAGAAACCGGCAACGAGCGCGTTGAGAGCCGCCTGGGCACCCTGAACGGTAAAGCCGAGGACACCGGCGATCATCATGACAGGCCAGTAGTCATGCGAATAGATCGACAGAAGAGCGATGAGCAGGATCGTGCAGACGAACTCGACAAGCGTCACCGTTCTGGTGCCAAGATGCTGGATGAGCTTTCCCGTCACCAGGCACCCTATCGCACCACCGAAGCTGAAGGCTGTCGCGGCCTCGATGCCGGCGGAAATCGGCATCCCCGATTGGCGCAGCACCGCAGGCATCCAGCTGATGATGAAATAGATGATCAGAAGGTTCATGAAATAGGGAACCCACAAGAGGAAAGTGCCAACTGCGCGGCCGTCCGTGAAGAGATGCTTGACCGGAACGCCCTTGACCGCTTCCTGAGGCGAAACGAACTGCTGGTCCGCCGGAAAGCGCCCGGGAAAAATACGGTCGGCAATTCCGTGGACCCGCTGGACGCTCGCCTTCTTTAGAATAAGAAACCGAAGCGATTCCGGCAACGCGAAGACAAGTACGACGGCAAGTAGCATAGGCAATACGCCGCCAACGTGAAACACTGTCTGCCATCCAGCGATCGGCAGCAGCCACGCGCTCAGCAGGCCACCGAGAATGGCACCCACGGGAATCCCCGCGAATAGCCATGCAACGATCATCGCCTGATATCTGCGGGGCGAGTATTCGGTCGCAAGCGCCGTCAGGTTCGGCATGGCGCCTCCGAGACCCAGGCCCGTCAGAAAACGCAGGATGATAAATTCATCGATCGTGGTCGCGCTGGCGGTGAGGAAGGTGCACAGCCCGAAGGCGAATGTCGAAACGATCACTAGCCAGCGGCGCCCGATCTTGTCCGCGATCGGTCCCAGTAACAGCGCCCCGACCATCAGGCCGACAAGGCCCGCGACAAAGACCGGAGCGAAGGCACGAACCTCAAGCCCGAAGCTCTCGGAAATGGATGGCGCAAGGAACCCGATCATCTGCGTGTCGAACCCATCCAGAATGGCGGCGCCGGCGCAGAACATGATGGTGCGTATCTGAAATTTCCCAAGGCCACCGACGTCGATGGCCGCGCCGATATCAATTTGGTCATGGTTGTTTTTCATCGCTGAAGGTCTCCTCCCCTGATGGCGACGATAAGGCAATGGCTGGCAATCAGCCGCAGGACACTATGGAGTTTTTCTAAAGTTATGCAACTTTTTTCTTGCATTATGATAATTTTGTAGCCTAATGGGGCAATTCAGTCGAAACTTGGAGGAGCAAGATGAACGCGCATCAATCCGAACTCGCCCTGTCGGCCTTTCACAACGAGCTGGACAGCCATGGTCTGGCACCGCTCTGGGAGGTGATGAAGAACCTCGTGCCGCGCGAGCCGCGCACGCCCGCTGTGCCCGTGATCTGGAAAGCTGACCTGCTGCGTCAGCAGGCTCTCAAGGCCGGAGAGCTCATTACCGCCGAAAAGGCCGAGCGCCGCGTGATCGTGCTGGAAAACCCGGCCCTGCGCGGGCAATCCCAGATCACCACGTCGCTCTACGCCGGCGTGCAGCTCATCCTGCCAGGTGAGGTCGCCCCCACCCACCGTCACACGGCCTCGGCGCTCCGGCTGATCCTGGAGGGAAAAGGCGCATATACGATCGTCGATGGCGAGCGTGTCGAGATGCATCCGGGCGATTTCATCATCACCCCGACCTGGAGCCTGCACGATCACGGTAGCGACGGTGACGAGCCGGTCACCTGGCTTGACGGTCTGGACGTTCCGATCGTCAAGCTTTTGAGCGCCGGCTTCTCTGACGAGGGTGAAGACGAGCAGCAGGTCGTCACGCGTTCGGACGGCGATTCCGTGGCCCGCTATGCCAGCGGCCTGGTTCCTGTCAACTACAAGCCCAAGGGCGCGGCAAGCCCGATCTTCTGGTATCCCTACGAGCGCACGCGTGCGGCGCTGGAGAAGATGCGTCACGTCGATGAATGGGATAGCGCCGAAGGGCTGCGCCTCGCCTTCACCGATCCGACGACCGGCGACTCGCCGATCCGCACCATGGGCGCATTCATGCAGCTTCTGCCGTCAGGATTCAACGGCACCGATATCCGCTCAACGGACGGCACTGTCTATTGCGTCGTAGAGGGTTCGGGGACCGTCAAGGTCGGCGATCAACAATGGGACGTAAAGCCCAGGGATGTTTTCGTGGTGCCGAGCTGGATGTGGCACAGCTTCGCGGCCAGCGATGACCTGATCCTGTTCAGCTTCTCCGACAAACCGCTGCAACAGAAACTGGGCTTCTGGCGCGAGCAGCGCAAGTAACCGTCGCCCCCTAACCACCATCAATCGAGGATACCCCGTGCGTCTTTGCATGTTCAACGACAACCGGCTCGGCGTTGTCGAAGCCGAAGGCATTCGCGATGTCAGCTCCGTGCTGACATCGCTTCCCGCGCAACATTATCCGTTGCCGACCCATGACCTGCTCATCGCAGCATTACCTGCGCTGCGCCCCGAAATCGAAAAGGCCGCAAGCACGGCTCCGTTGCTTGCCCTGGCAGAGGTCAAGCTTCTCAGTCCCGTCGCCAACCCCGGCAAGATCGTCGCGGCGCCCGTCAATTACAGGAAGCATCTGGAGGAAGCCATCGCCGAACCCGAGACCTATTCCCGGGCTCATGTCCGCCAGATCCAAGAGACCGGCCTCTTTCTGAAGGCGACGAGTTCACTGATCGGCCCTTCGGCAGGTGTCCGCATCCGGCATCCGGAGCGGAGAACCGACCACGAAATCGAGCTTGCCGTGGTGATTGGCAAAACCTGTGATCGCGTTCGCGCCGCCGAGGCGCTGGATTACGTCGCGGGCTATTCAATCGGTCTGGACATCACCGTCCGCGGGCCGGAAGAGCGCAGCCTTCGCAAGTCGATCGACACCTACACCGTTCTCGGGCCGTGGCTGGTGACCGGCGACGAGCTCTCCGATCCCGCCGGCCTCGACTTCGAGCTTCAGGTCGATGGCAAGACCCGCCAGAAGGCCAATACACGCGACCTGATCCTGAACGTGCCGGAACTGATCGAATTCGCATCCGGCTTCTACACCCTTCTGCCGGGCGATGTGATCCTGACCGGTACGCCGGAAGGCGTCGGCCCGATCGAGGCAGGAAATGTGATGTCCGCGCGTATCGATGGGATCGGCGAAATCAACGTCGAAGTGCTTGCATAGCAACGGGAGGGAAGAATGTCCGAGGTGAACAAACCATTCCTAATATCGGGCGCCGGGATCGGCGGCCTTGCCGCCGCACTCGCTCTGGCTCGCAAGGGCTTCGAGGTCGATGTGCTCGAGCAGGCTGAGGAAATTCGTGAGATTGGCGCCGGTATCCAGTTTGGCCCAAATGGGTTCCGGATGATGGAGAGGCTGGGGCTTCGTGACGCTGCGGATCACCTCGCCGTCTTCCCCGACGACCTCATTCTGATGGATAGCGCCGCGGGCGAGGAGGTAACCCGAATTCCCGTAGGAGAGGGTTTTCGCAAGCGCTTTCAATACCCCTATGCCCTTATCCATCGGGCCGATCTCCACTCGGTACTTCTGAAAGCTGCAGAGACCTCGGGGATGATCCGCATTCACGCCGGTCAGTGTGTCGAAAGGTTTGAAGACGACGGCACCTCAGTTTCCATCGAGACTAAGCAGGGGCACCGCTTCGATGGCCGAGCGTTGATCGGCGCTGACGGCCTCTGGTCGAAAATTCGCCAAACGATCGTCGGGGACGGAAAGCCGCGCGTATCGGGCCATATCGCCTATCGCGCAGTGCTGCCGATCGCCGACGTGCCGGAAGAGTTTCGCAAGAATGCGATGATTCTGTGGGCCGGCCCGAAGAACCACCTTGTCCAGTACCCGCTACGCGGCGGTGAGCTGTTCAATCTCGTCGCAGTCTTCCACAGCGACCGGTACGATGAGGGCTGGAACACCGAAGGTGATCCGGAGGAACTCTACAAGCGCTTCGAAGGGACCTGCGACACCGTACAGACGCTGTTGCGCAAGATCCAGACCTGGCGCATGTGGGTGCTTTGCGACCGCGAACCCGTCAAGGACTGGAGCAAGGGCCGCGTGACCCTGCTTGGCGACGCCGCTCACCCGATGCTTCAATATCTCGCCCAAGGGGCATGCACCGCGATCGAGGATGCTGTCACTCTTGCCGACATGGTTGAAACATCGCCGGATACCGCTGTCGCATTCCATCGCTACCAGAACGCCCGATACCTGCGGACCGGGCGCTGCCAGTTGACCGCGCGTCTTTACGGCGAATTCTACCACGCAACCGGTGTCCGGCGGGAACTCCGCAATCTCATGCTGGCCGGACGAACGCCCGAACAAAGTTTCGAGAGTCTCGCATGGCTCTACGATCCGATTGCACCAATTAGGTTTGAGGATAGTTGTGCTGACGGGTGTCAGGACGATCATGACTGCCCGACACAGGTCGGCAGGAGCTTGTCGACTGCATAAACAAGCCATGCTGGCCCGCATCCCTGTGGGCCAGCATTCACCAGGTATCCATCGTCTCGGCCATTTTTTAGGGCCGCTTCGCCTGCGAAGGCGCGCATTCGGGATGTTCAAGGCGTTTGGTTCGAAGAGATTCCGTCTCTAAGGCGAGACGTGACTATATGTGCAGCTTTGACAATGTTTTTCCTGATCGCGGCAACAGCATTTCCGTCGATATCTTTTTCCATGCAAACAAAACCAAGGCTGCCGACAACGATGTCGTCCGCAAGAAAAAGCGGCGCGGCTATACCAATCGCGCCGGGGTCGAGTTCGGCGTGTGTCATGCACCATCCGGACCTTCTGATCGATCGGAGGGTTTGTTTCACGGCATCCCAATCGCCGCCCAGATTGACGTCGGCCATGTCGGCACCATTCGCATTGTGGTACGAGCGCACAGTGCGGGCCGGCATTTGCGCAAGAATGATCTTCGAAGCGGCACCGCGATGCAGCGGCATAAGCCGGCCGCGTTCATAACTGCTGGTCAGCGCCGAAAAACCTTTGGTCTCTTGGTGAACGCAGATGACCTGATTGCGGTAAAGTCGGCAGAGCAGGAAGGTGCCATCGACTGTACCTTCCGCAAGCTCTTTCATGGTCACCAACGCAGCCTTGATCAGCGGATCTTGTATCCGCAGCTGTCGGTCGAGCTGAATGATCGCCGGACCCAGGACGTATCGGCCCGCGAGATAGGCGACGATCAATCCCTCGTCGCTGAGACTTTTAAAGAATCGATAGGTTGTACTGGCAGGCAGCCCAAGTTGCTCGGCCGCTGCCTCGACTGTCCATTCAGGCTTTTCGTCGGAAAACAGGCCGAATACGGCAAATAGCTTGTCGATGGCATTCATAGGTAACACAATATGGTCCCGATTTTGTCAGTCAGCCCCTCCAGATCGTTCTTACCAAAGGGACGCGAGGTTAATCGTAATTTGTAAATGAACCGGACACCATCATCTTTTCGAGGCAGCAAATGGGCATTGTTGCAAAAGTCAGCGTCTGAGCGAGCAGCCCCCCTTTCCCCGTTCGTCTCATGCCACGCGTCCGATCTCGGCGGTGCCGAGCGCAATGTCTATTCGGGCGGCGAAAGCGAGCGGATCGTCGGCCGCGCCGTCAAGGACTTCGCGGGGCGCGAGGACGTGGTGGTCGCCACCAAGGCGTTCTTCCCCATGAGCGACAAGCCGAACGACCGGGGCCTGTCGCGCAAGCATATCCTCGCCAGCGTCGATGCCTCGCTGCACCGACTGGGCATGGATTACATCGACCTGTTCGTGATCCATCGCTTCGATCCGGAAACCTCGATCGAGGAGACGGCCGAGGCGCTCGACGCCGTGGTTCGGGCCGGCAAGGTCCGCTATCTCGGCGCATCCTCCATGCATGCCTGGCAGTTCATGAAGCTGCTGGCCTTCCAGCGGCACAACCTGCTAGCGCGCTTCGTCTCCATGCAGAGCCAATACAATCTCATCACGCGCGAGGACGAGGAAGAGATGATCCCCCTTTGCAGGGAAGAAGTGATCGGGCTGACGCCTTGGTCGCCGCTAGGCCGGGGTGTTCTGGCCGGCGCGCGCAAGGCCGGGACGCTGCGCGCAGATACCGATGAGCAGGTCAGGCAATGGTATGAGGGGCGCGGCGGCGTCGGTGAAACCGTCGCAGCCGTGGAAAGCGTTGCTGCGGCACGCGGCGAGGCGCCCGCGCGGATCGCGCTCGCATCGGTATTGGCCGGGCCGGGCATTACATCGCCCATCGTCGGCCTGTCCAAGCCGCATCATCTTGCAGACGCGCTCGGAGCGCTGTCGCTGGACCTGTCAGGCGATGAGATTGAAACGCTCGAAGCATCGATGAAGACGCATCTGCGAGGGCAGCGATGGTAGTTCGTGCCTCTGGGGTGTCAGTCTCCACGCTCATTGTTTCCAGGCAGGAAATCCCTCACATAGACGACACGCGGATGGCGCAGCGCGGGCTTGTTCCAAGCAAGGTAAAGCGTGTTTTCCGGTATCGCGCCTGTCGTCGGCAGCACGGCGAGTTGGCCAGCCTTGACTGCATCCATGCAAAGATAGTCGGGCAGAACCGTCCAGCCTGCGCCGGCCTTCGCCATCTCCCGAAGAAGGCGCAAGTCCGGCGCGGTCGCCACGGCTTGCATCGCAGGGGTCTTGTCGAATACCCACTGGAAGAACTCGCGCACCAGCGGCAGGGTCTCGCCATAGGCGACGCACGGAAGGCCGCACAGGAGCTCGGCCGTCACGCTCCTGGCCTTCGCCCGCTCGGCGAATCCCGGCGCCGCCACCGGCAGCAATCGTTCCCGTCCCAATTCCGCGTAGCCATGCGCCCTACCTTCGGGCGGCGAGGCCGTAACGGCGAGATCGGCATGTCCGCCATCGAGAGTAGCATAGATACGCGCGCGGTCGACCGTCTGGATGCGCAGCCGCAAGCCTTCTCCGGTCAATGGCGCGAGCCTTGGCGCAACGTGCAACGACAGATATTCGGCCGGGCCTACGATATGCACCGTGCCCCTCAGATGGGACGACCGCGCCTGCGCCGCGTCCATCGTCGTCTCGATCCCGTCGAGATGGGCGGCGACCAAGCGGGCGAGATCGTCAGCTGCTGGCGTCGGGGTGACGCCGCGCGCCTGACGTATGAAAAGAGGCTTGCCCAGCATTGTCTCCAGCGCGGCGATATACGCGGAGGCGGCGGGCTGGGTGATACCGAGTCGCTGCGCAGCGCGTGTCAGCGAGCCGGCACGGAAGGCACGCAACTCGCCTTCTGGATCGCGGCTGCCGGCATCCTTGTCAGTCTCATTGCGGCCTTTACCCTCTCGGCAAAGGCCAGGGCTGTCGCCTCATGAAGCGGGAGGTGATGAAGCAGGTCGATGGCATCGAATTTCGCCACCTCCGGTATTTCATCGCCGCCGCCGAGCATGGCAGCTTCCGCAAGGCGGCGCCGGCCGTCGGCGTTCAGGAATCCGCCATCAGCCGCGGCATCCGCGATCTCGAAGACCGCCTCGGCGCATCCCTCTTCCACCGCCACAGCGGCGGCGTCCACCTCACCTTCGCAGGCCAGCGCTTCCTGCAGCGCGCCCGCCAGATCGTCCGCAACCTCGGCGAGAGCGCCCATGACATCGCCGCCGCAGGCCGCGCCGAGAACGGCTGCGTCAGGATCGGTATCTATTCCTCCCTCGCCTCCGGCTTCCTCGCCGATCTGCTGCACAGCTACGGCGCCCGCCACGGCAAGGTCCGCATCGAGCTGGTCGACGGCAATCCCGACGAGCACATCGCCGCGATCCGCAAGCTCGACATCGACGTCGCCTTCCTGACCGGCGCCAGAGACTGGCCTGCCTGCGACCGGGCTTCTCTGTGGACCGAGCGCGTCTTCGTGGTGCTGCCCGACCGGCATCCCCTCGCCGCGCAGCCCGAGCTGACTTGGCTCGATCTGGTCGACGAGCCCTTCATCGTCAGCGAGGCCGCGCCGGGCCAGGAGATCCACGATCATCTGGTGCGGGAACTGGCCGCGCTCGGACGGCACCCCGAGATCCAGGTCCAGTCGGTGGGCCGAGACAACCTGCTGCCGCTGGTGGCCATGGGCCGGGGCATGACCTTGGTGAGCGAAGCCATGACCGTCGCCGCCCTTCCCGGCATCACCTACCGGCCAATTACCGGGGAGCTGCTGCCATTCTCCGCCGTCTGGTCGCCGATCAACGACAACCCCGCGCTCCGAAGGCTCCTCGCTATGGCAAAAGCCGCGGCAGAGCCAGCGACGATCAGGGCATCCCTGTCGTAGATTTTACCGGGCGTCGGGCCTTGGCAAACCCGCGATCCGTCGCGATGAACCGCTCCAGCATCGGCACGATCAGCTTGGCCGGTTCGATCGGCGCGCCCCCTTCCCCCAAAAGACGGCCATAATCCGTGAGGTCACGATGGAGCGCCGCAGGCAGCTCCACCGTGACTTTTACGGGCTTGTCGTCGGCGATGGGGCCAAGTTTCAACTTTGCCATGGTCAGCCTCTGTAGGGTTCGAGAATTAAATCTCTGGTGACGATGACGCGGACGGGGAAGCCTGGCCGGATGGTCAGCGTCGGCGCGACCTGCAACTGACGGCGGACGATCTGCTGTCCGGCGTCGTTGATCGTGTCCTGTGCGCCGTCGCGGATCGCGCGCAAGAGGCGGTCCTCGTCGCTGACGGCGAGTTCGGTCCCGATGGCGAGCAGCGTGGAGAGACCGGCCGCCTTGGCGATGTCCCACCAGTGATAGTCCACCCCATCCTCAAGACCGGCATAGCCCCGCGCATCGGCTCCGGGCTGGCGTTCGAGCACGATGGAGCGGCCGTTCGGGAAGATCAGCCGGTTCCATACCAGCAACGCCCGCCTTTGCCCGAACTGCACGTTGTTGTCGTACTGACCGATAATACGTGTGCCTTGGGGGATCAGAAGCAATCTGCCGGTAGGACTGTCATAGACGTTTTCCGTCACCTGCGCCGTGATCTGGCCGGGCAGATCCGACCGAATGCCGGTGATGAGTGCGGCTGAGATCACGGCCCCGGCCTGAAGGATGAAGGGCGAAGCCGGAGCCATGACCCGATCCGACGATGTGGTGCGGCGATTAACTGGCGCATTCAAAAACGCAAGCTGCCGGTCCTGGGCGGTCTGCTGGCCGGGCTGTCCAGCGAGTCCGGCGAGATCGAAGCCGGGAACATTCGGCGTGGTTGAGCTGCCGGGTGCCGTCGCTGTCGAGCCAGGTTGGGTCTGAAAGAAGACGCGGCTGGTGCGCGCAGCCTCTTCCTCGGCCCGCCAGCGCTGCTCCGCCTCGTCGATAGTCGGCGTCGTGATCGTCGGCGGAACGACTGGCTGGCCCCGGTTCTGGGCGTCGAGGATCGGCCGCCCGAGATCACCAGGCAGCGGAGGTCCAAGCACTGGTCCGGTATAGTCGCGCGGCAGGCCGGCGAGGCCATCTGCCGTCTGGCGGTTGTTGGTCGAGTAAAGCTCCTCTGCGTTCCGGCCGGCATCGCGGGTCTGGAGCAATTATTAGCAGTCTATCCGAAACGTGCGATGGACTACGCTACAGTGCGATAAGGCACTGAAATAACTTTACTTTCCAGCGCATCACGACGGAAAAACGTAACCGGCTCTACGCTGTGGTTTTCCCCCATGTGCTTACGTGGTGCTTACGCGAGAGCCCAACTGGAAAGGATAAATTCCATGCCAAAGATATCGAAACGGCTTGTTGAGAGCGCCATAACCAAGCCCAACGACTACGTCATCTGGGACGATGATCTACCCGGTTTCGGGTTGAGAGTCTTCGCGTCGGGCAAGCGCAGCTATGTGATCCAATATCGAAGCAACGGATCCTCCCGGCGCTTCACTATCGGCCTTCACGGTATCTGGACGCCCGAGACTGCACGACGCGAGGCGAAGGCACAACTCGGGCGCGTGGCTCAAGGCGACGATCCGGCTGAAGAAAAGCTGGAGGACCGAAATGCCATGACGATCAAGGAGCTTTGCGAACGCTATATCGGCGATCTCCATGCGGGTCTTATCCAGGGCAAACGTGGTCGGCCCAAGAAGCCAGCAACAATCACTACCGATATCGGCAGAATCAATGGCCACATCATCCCGGTCCTCGGGAAAAAGCGCGTGCGCGATCTGAGTAAGGCGGACGTGACGAAGATGATGAACGACATTCTGATCGGGAAAACGCGCGCGGTCAGGAAGACCAAGAACCTTCGTGGCAAATCCATTCTTCGCGGTGGACCAGGGGCAGCAAGTCGTACTGTCGGCTTACTCGGTGGGATTCTTACCTATGCGAATGACGCTGGGATTGTGGATCGAAATGTTGCCCATGGGATCAAGAAACCAAAGGATCAGGTTAGAAACCGACGCCTAAGCACCGCCGAGTATCGAGAGATGGGTGAGGCGCTGAGGCGAGCGGCAACCGACCCTGATCTTGCTATGATGACCGACATCGTTCGTCAGATTGCCCTGACCGGTTGTCGGCGCAGCGAAATCATTGGTCTGCGGTGGAGCGACGTGGACCTCTCGAACAGTTGCCTACGACTGTCGGATTCAAAGGAAGGCGCGTCGATACGCCCGATTGGCCTTCCGGTGGTCGAGTTCCTGGAGATGCAGCGCGAAGTTGCTGCGGGAGATTACGTGTTTCCTGGATCGCGGGGTGGCAAGGCGTATGGCGCCTTTCCCAACAAGTGGAAGAAGATCTTCGCCGGGACTGCACTTGAGGCGATCACAGCCCATGTCCTTCGGCACAGTTTTGCGAGCATTGCCAATGATCTTGGCCTCAGTGAGATCACAATTGCAGCGCTCCTTGGCCATGCCAACAGTTCGGTGACCAGTAGATATGTCCATACGCTGGACAACACACTCGTCATGGCGGCCGACACTGTCTCGGGGTATATTCAAGGCCTACTGGACGGAAAGGAATTCAAACAAACTGCCTATGCCTTTGACAGATTTGCGAGAAAGGCATCTCTTGAGCAGTTTCTTCAGAACGCCATCGAGTAGTTATCCCGGGGCTGCGTTAGGTTGGGCCACTATATAAGACTGAGCATAACTTGCGCTTCTGGATTCAGGCATGCGATAGAGTGCCATCTAACTATTGTCTCCCAGAAGAAGAACGCAAGGATCGCTTTTTGGGGTCAAAATGGTCGTCTGCCGCTTGCCTCTGGTCACGCTGACACGGAAATTCTGCCGCGCCTGATCGTCGATCTGCTCCTTGGAGTTGAAGCGCACGATCCTGTCGCCATTGTAGGGCGGCTGCCCCTTTCGCTTGATCGGCCAGTGTTCAAAGATGATGACCTCGTCGAACTGCTTTCCCTTCGCCTTGTGCATATTCATCACGACGACCCCGGATTCGGGCTTCGCGTTCGTCGAGAAGTGCTCCTGAATGAAAGCCTGCCGCGTAATAGCTAGGGCATTGCGATAGCCGCCACTGTCACGCCAATCTTGGGACAGCTCCTGACGAAGCTGGGTGCCGCGCTCTAGAATGCGGAGATTGCGCACCTCTTGCCCAATCTCCTTCAGGCGCGCGCAGCCCCCATCCTCCAGAACCCGCCGCACTGCGCGCCAATCCTCGTCGGGATCACCCGTCAACATAACGGCACGGGCCTGCTCGTAGACGGCAATCATGTTGACGAGGATGCTGTTTTTGCGGATCGCTTTGCCTGCCGTCTGACAGGCCAGCCACTCGTCGTAGGCCTTGCGGATGTTCGTGGCTTCCTTGAGCGCCCCCTGTGTCGGCCCATCGCCGCCCTTGCCCTGAAAGTAGTTGCACATCAGGTCGATGAACTGGCCGAAATGGCGGTCGTCGGCTGGCTGCATGAGAAGAGCGATGATTTCCGCGCCGAGAATGGCGGCTTCCAGTTCGATGACTGCCGAGTGGGGCACCTCGACCATGCCGGCAGGAGGCTGGCGGAAGGCATCGGATACTAGGCGAGTCATTTTCTTTGTCGGCACCAGAACGGCCAGTGACCAATTGACGACGCCCGCATCCACGAGACGCTTCCGCGCCTTGTAAACCGTCGTCACGAGCTTGGTCATCGCCGGATCGAGAAACGGGTCGAAGACATCTAACTTGATGCCCTTATAGGAATCCTGCCGGAATTTCCCGGTGAGCACGTCATTGCCGAACAGGGCAATCTCGGTTCCGGCGCTACGGTGATTGACTGTGCTCAGGTCCACTTCTGTTGGCTTGAAGGCTTCCCGGAAATGGTCGAGTCGGGCAGGATCGGCGCCGATCCAGTCGTAAATGCGTTGCTCCGGATCCGCCAAGGCGATCAGGCGGCAGACTTCGCCCAGCGCCTGGACAACACGCCACTGCGCCTCGTTGGTGTCCTGGAACTCATCGAGGATGACGACAGGGTACATGATGGCGATAAGGCGTCGGATACGCGCGCTGCCATGTATAAGGTCGCCCACATAGGGGGCATAAAGATCAAAGCACACGCGGCCGTCTTCCGTTGCAAGGCGGGCCCGTTCCGTCTCTTCCGCGGTCTTTTTTGCTGCTTTCTGCGCGTCCGTTAGATTCCGGACGGGGAAGCCTGATCGGGCGGCCGAGAGCGCGATAGCCTCACCGGGCGGCGTGAGAATGAAGAGTCGCCGCGGCAGCCCGATGAGATAGCCGTGCGCCTTAAGGATGCGCCAGAAAAAGGAATGGTAGGTTTCCACGTCGATGAGGCGCTTCTGAGCGGGCGGGATCTGCTGCTCGTACTCGATCGCCTCGACCACGCGGGAAACCGTGGCGCGGGCAAAGCTGAGGAACAGGACCTTCTGACCGGGGCGAAGGTCCCACTCGGCAATCTGCGCCGCCTTGAGGATGGAGATGGTGGTCTTGCCGGAGCCCGGCCCGCCTGTGACCAGGAGATGACCGCCCGACTCCATGATATCCTGTTGGCCCTTAGTCAGTTCCATGTACGACCGCTTCCAGGTGCTCCTCCGCAGCGACGGGTGCGGCAGGTTGGTCACCGCCCGCAGGCGCAGGAAGACAGGCATCCTTCAACTTGACCGCCGCATGCCGGAGCCATTGGGGAATCTCAGCCTCACTGCATTGCGCGAGAAAATCGGCAATGCCCCAGCTCCCCTTCGACTTGGCGAAATAGTCCGTCAGGGCGGCAGCGGCCTGCGCCTCCGGATCGGAATATTTCTGAGCCAAGTCTTGGGGCCAGTCGATCAGCTTGGTGAACCGCTTCAAGGCGGCCTCCGTCGTGCCTTTCAGCACCATGGCCTCAAAGCCTTTTTCGTCGTGCATCAAGAGCAGATCGACCTGCGCCTCAATGAGGTCCTTGTTGGCGTCGCTCTGCTTGTCGCAGATCGCGAAAGCCCGTTTTCCGAGGTCTCGGTAGAGCTTGGCCATGCCCGGGATGTCGGTTTCACCGCCGGCATCAACAATGCAGACGCCGAGCGCCTCAAGGGATGCGTAGGAATCGGGTTTGAGCTCCGCCAGGCGGCGGCACGCGACGGGGAAGGCCGAGGTTTCAGTGGCGCCCTCCGCCACAAGAACACGGCGGGCAAGCAACCCCTCGCAGAACCGCGTGCGAAACTGCTGCCGATAGCGTTTCAGCTTCACATTGTCCGGGAGAGTGATGGCCTTTTGCTCCAGGACCCCTTCTCCATCGCGCCCGAGCACCACAGTCTCCTCGACCGCGAACTCCTCCAAAACATAGGGAGAGTGGGACGTGAAGAGCGTCTGTGACGCGAGCTTCCGCACCTCGTGAACGATACGCTTCTGCGCGTAGGGCGGGATTGCTGTCTCCGGCTCCTCCATGGCGAAGATGACATTCTGCTTGTCCTGGGCGATCTGGGAGAGCATCGCCAGGACGAGCATGTTAATGGTGCCAGTGCCCTGCCGATAGAACGGCGCCGCATGGTCCCCGTCACCCGTAGCGATGAAGGCCGTGATCACCTTGCGCAAATGCTCGCGGGTCAGATTGGAGACCTTGAGATGGGGCTCCACGCCCCACTCTTTCGGCACGTACTTCTTCAACGCCGTGTTGATGCTCTCCAGCACGGGGGAAATGCCGAGCTTCGGATCACTCGCGACCGAAATGCCGGCCAAGGTGCCGAGGGTGGCCTCCCACATCTGTGGTCTGACTTCTTTGAGTCGCAGGATGATGTCGAGCAGACTGCCCCGCTCCAGGCTCAGGGCGCGTGAACCTGTGCGAAGGGAACGCAGGTAGAGGAAGCCGCACACCTGCTTGTGTTTCCTGGAGAACGGCTCGGGCCGGTCGCTCTCGGTTAGGCTGCGGGTGAAATAGGTCTTCCCCTCGAAATCGTCCTCCTCGGCGTCGTACCAGCCGAGGAACGTGACACGCAGCGCTTCGGTGATGGTGGCGGCATCCACACCGGCCGGATTCGGCTCGTCGTAGAAGGTGTCGGTCGCTCCGTCCCAAAATTCGGTGTAGTCTCCGAATTTCCCTTTTTGCTCGTCGGTGAGGTCGGCAACGGTCACCTCGATCTCGATCCTCGGTGGTTCGACGTCGGTTTCCGGTGCCGGAAGCTCCCCATCGCCGCCGTCACTAGCCGCTTCGGCCGCTGGCGCAGCAGGCGCGAGAAGATACGTCCCCCGGAAGAAATCGTGTTCATCGATAGGCGGCTGACGATTGAGCCGGTCAGGCCCAAGGACCAGATCAAGCGCTTCGAGTATGGTCGTCTTGCCGGTGTTATTGTCACCGATAAGCACACCATGCTGCGGCAGCAGCAAAGTCGCGGATTTAACGCCCCTGAAGTTACTTATCGTTATCCGACAAGCCCTCACATCTACCCCCTTTGCTTGGGCTCTCCTTGAAACCCGATGCTAAACCTCACTTCTATCTCGAGCGGCCACTGTTCACGCAAATTGACCCATCATGGTTGGACAAAGACGCGACGTCAGCGATGCTGTAGACTACATTTTTATTCATCTTTGACATAGGTCACGTAGAAACCCTTGACCATTCGATGCTCTTGCATTCGCTCCCCCAGTGAAAAACCATTCATCTTCCGGGGGGTCGGCTGAAAAATATCCAGCCCACGATCCAGAACCATCTTCCATCCGGTGTCTGTGGTGATGTCGCGGGCATGGAGCGTTCCGCTCCCATCAAACGCCCAGGTGAAATCAACACCCGTGCCCGTGCAAGCCTCGGCGATTCCGTCCAGGCATTCCCGCTGCTCCTGAATGTTTCCATCATCAGGAGCGGTGACGAGATGCACCGCGACCTGATCCTCGGGCTGTTTGCGCCGAATCAGCATCTCGATCAATTCCATCACGTTGCGGGCCTGATGGAACTTCCGGATATAAGGATCGGTGATGATGATCCTGGTCGCGCCATCCGTCCACGGACCAAAGATCTTGTCGAAACTCACGCCCTTGCGGTTCTCTGTGAAAACGACATGTCCAGGCTTCGGAGCAAACGCTGGGATAACGGCAACAGCAGGTGCTTCAGAAGTGGCCAGCGTTGAGGACTGATGCGTGGGATCCGGCGTGGTTGCAGATTGCCCCCCACTGCGATCCCCATCGCCAGTCGATCGGCGATGGTAGAACTGGGGAAACTCCTCTTCCTCCAGCGTGGTGACAGGGCGCTTTGCGCCATCCGAGGCGACGTAATGGAAGTCCGCGTCCTCGAAGGTGCTGTCAATCCGCAGGAGCTGGTCCTTCACCCGCTTACGGCATTCAATCGCAAACCGCAGCAGCTCTTCAACTTCGGCTTCTGTCTCGCCTCCATTCGGGAAGATCAGCTTCAGCAGACCTGACATGGTTTTGTTGATCGCGGCGCGATCGCGGATATGGGTCTGAACGGGAACGGTGAAGAACCGATCCGGCCGGTGCGAGAAGTCCTCGGCACGCAGATGGCGCAGGATTTCGGCCAGATAGTCGACGATGAACCCATAGCCGGATGTGAACATCTCGCCCCGGATGATGTCGACCTCCCATCCGGGCAGATAGGCATGCAGCCGATCGATGAAGGCGCTGTCGTGGAACTGCGGCGGCAGGGCTTCGAACAGGTCGGTATTCTTCAGCATCCATGGAACATTATGGTCGGTGTTGCCGACGAAGGCGAAGCTGGCCTCGGCACCCATTGGATTTACACCGCGCGAAAACTGCTTGTTCGCCATGTAGTTCTTCATGATGTCGACAAGCGCCTTGTTGGCCGTCTTCTCACGGCCTGCAAACTCATCAAAGGCCACGACGTCCCAATAGCCGACCAGCCCGATCCGCCCATTGGAGTTGTTCACGAAGAGCTTGGGAACCGTAACTTCACCGCCGGAGATCAGCTGACCATGGGGTGAGAACTCGGAATAGATATGCGATTTGCCCGTACCCTTGGGACCAAGCTCGATGAGGTTGTAGTTCCGCTCGACGAAGGGGATCAGGCGCAGCAACTGCAAAAGCTTTGACCTGCGCCCGAACAATGACGGATCGAAGCCGATGCTCTGCATCAGCAGATCGATCCATTCCTCCGTGGTAAACTTGTCCCGTGTCTCGCGATAGCCATCATAATCGACGCGGGCGATCTGGATCGGTTTCAGCGTGTCGATGATCCAGGGGGAAATCCGATTGTCTTCCGAGAACTCGTACTGCACATCGGCGATGCACCAGATGCCCGTTACAAGCAGCTTCGGGTGCGCCTTGACCGTGGCGCTGTCGATCGCGACCCGCTTGATCCCGAGGTTTTCGAACACCGCCTCATAGGCATCGGTCTTTTCGTTCAGCGCCACGCTGACCTGATCGATGACCTTGTAGCGGCCGCGCTCCTTGATCGTCGACTGGACCAGCCCCGCTTCGGAACGATGGACGTAGTGCTTGCGCAGGATGTCCTTGACCGTCTCGATACCCGTCGCAATCGAGGCTTCGTCATCGGTCGCGCAATATTGGCCGAGCAGGTATTCGAGCACATAGGTGGGAACAATGGCGTTCCCCTTCACCGCCTTCACCAGGTCCTTGCGGACCACGAAACCGGCAAAATGCTCGTTGATCTTGTCATCAAGGGTCGACATCGGCACCTCAGAAATCGAAATCTGTGCTGATCCCGCGTTTCAGCAGCAGCGGCTGCGAAGCGTGATCTTCGAAATGGCTGGTCTTGCCGATGCGCGTACGCACCTTCAGGAAGACTGTCTGATTGTTATAGGCGTCCGCCGCCTTGGACAGCAGGAAGCTCCGCGATAGCTCGCGCTCACGCGGGTTTTCGGACGCGAAATCGAACTCCAGCTCGGCTTCGTCAGAGATGAGAGTCCCATCGTCGGCAAAGATAGCTGCATGCACCTGTCGGGGCTGCTGCTTCTCGGTAACTGGCTCAGCCTGATAGAAGGTGACCTGGATCTGGCCCGTGGTGATCTGGGCACGGGCTGGCGGAATGATCTGCACCGATACCTGCCCGACATCCTCCTTGCGCTGCTTGCCCACACGCAGAACCGGCAGGACGATCTCCTGCAGGCTCGCCCCGCCATGGACAAAGCGGCTGCCTGATCCCTTGACGCGCAGGCGGTTGATCGAGTTCGGGATCAGGATGTCCTGATCACCCTCCAGGCCAAGCTCGACAGCGGTGAACTTCTTCATGCCACCGGCGCTGCTGAGGCCGCGTCCGATCACATAGCGCCGGTTGCGTGTAACGATGTCGCCTTCCGGCTCGCTCAGCGCAAAACCGCTCTCTTCCAACGCCTTGTGCTGCCACAGGAAGCCGTGATCGGCCGTGATCAGGATGTTCGAGAAATTGGCCGAGGTCAGCTTGCGCACCAGCTTCACCAGATCCTCAATGGCGGTCTCTGCCGCTGCGGGGACATACTCCTCGGTGGCGAGCTTGTCACCGATCGCGTCGATCTGATTGTGGTAGAGATAGAGGATGTCATGATCCCGGAAGAGGTCTTTGCCCTCCGACGAGCCAAGGTTCATGAAATCCTTCGCCGCCAGAACCTTTACCCGGTCTCCAGCCCTGCCAGCAGCCAGCGCCTTTTCACGGGCGGCGGCACCCATGGTGCTTTCACCGTCCAGCAGCACCAGATCATTGTCATCGCGGATCGCCAGTTGCCGGTGCGGCAAGAGCGCCGCCATGCCGAGCTGGGTATAGCTGGGCAAGGCCCCGATCATCGGCTTTAGATCGGCATCAAACCGGTTGAGCTTGCGGATCTCGCGCAGCGCCTCTTCGGCCACCTCATAGCGCAACGCATCCGAGATAATGACGACGACCTTCTGGTCTTTACGCCTGAACTCTGCGGCCTGCTCGCGGTAGAAATCCACCTGCCGTGGGAAGCCCGGAATCGCCCAGTCCGTCAGGCGCGCAACCTGGTCCTGCCAGGCATCGTTCAGCTTCAGCACGAAATTCGTGGTGTAGCGGTTCTCAACCGCCTCATAGAGCGCGGATAGCAGCCCCGACTGCCCGCTTTTCTGCATGTGATAGATAAACTTGCGATAAAGCTGGTCCAGCCGGAACCAGCTTGCGGAATAGCGCTTCACGCCATCGGACAGGCTGGTCATCGTCAGATCAGCTTCGGCCAACGCCTGCTGGAACTCGGTCGCATAACCGATGGCCTGATAGACATCGGCGTAACGGCCATACCAATGGCTCTGGCGGCGGTCGCGCACCCATTTCAGCACATCTGTGGCCGGCAGGCTTTGCTGGGCCAGCCCCTCCACGATGGCGACAACGATCCGCCGGTCCACTTCCTCGAAATGGTCATGCGGAATCAGGGCGCGGAAATCGCGCGAGGCCAGATCGTCCCTGATCTTCAACACATCCTGATAGTCGCCCGACAGCTTCTCGAACGCCTCACCCCACCGGCGCGAAGCGCTCCAGCGGCGGAACATCAGCGCGGCATCGGTATTCAGGGACGCAGCCTCACCCACGGCCCGCGCCCAGGCGCTGGAAAACAGCGTGATGGCGAAATCCTGAAAATCAGGGGTATCCGGCGCATAGCCATAGCGCGCCGAAACCTCTTTCCAGAAAAACTCCGACAGCCCGACCCGGTCGATGAGCCGCAGTGCATCATCCTGTCCATCAGCCAGTTCGGCCAGCAACGCCTCGATCACCGTATCCAGATCGCCATCTGCTCCGGCGCAGACCGCCAGCATCTTGCGGCGGACATCGTTGGCGCTTTGCGACGGGCGCTCCCGCTCGATGGCGCGCAGGGCTTCCAGCCGTTTGCCAGAACGATAGAATTCGGCGTGATCGCGCACGGCCGCTTCGTATTTTGCCGGAATGCCGAGATCCGCCATCCAGATCGCCGCCTGATCGGCGCGAAAGACGGCGCTGGCAAGTTGCACATCCAGCAGCCAGTTCTCAGGCATCGGCGGTTCCGGGCCATCCTTGTAGAGCAGGAACCGCGCCTTCGGCTCCTGCCGCAGCATGCGGTATTTCAGGCCGAATTCGTTGTTGGCGATCTCCAGCTTTGTCAAGCTGGGTAGGTCAACGGCATCGAACGCCGTGCGCAGATCGCGGGCGGCGTCATACCAGAAGACGATGCGATGGCCCTGATCCTCATAGAGCCGCATCAGGCCGGCGGTGATGCGGTCAGTCATCCGCAGCCTCCAGCCCCTTGATCGGCTTCAGCGCACCGGCGAACAGCGGATAGTTGCGCTTCACCCCGTCATCCAGATCGATGGCGATCTTCTGCTGCGCCATCGGATAGACGACTTCGCGTTCCCATTCGGTCAGCTCGGCGATCTGCTTGATGACCGTGGCCGTTTCCTTCTGCGCCTTTGTTTGCTGGGCGGGCGTAGCGGCAGGATCGTCGGCCAGCTTTTCCAGCCGGGCGCGCTCTACCTCCAGCTTATGGATGAACTCGCGCACATATTGGTTCAGCACGACCGAGACGGTGTCGGGCCGGTAGCGGTGCATATAGATCAGCGCGTTGAAGCTGCCCTTGGGGCTGGAGAACATCCAGTAGATCGGGCGCTTCTTGTAGCGACGCACGTGATAATCGAAGAAATCCTTCGTGAACCAGCGGCGCAGATCCTTACCGAGCGCCTTCTCAATGAAGGCGAGGTTTTCGCGGAACTTCGCCTCGCCAAAGGTGACGCGCAGGAAATCGCGAGCGCGGGTGACGATGTCATCGGCGAACCAGTCGGCATCCAGCACAGGGATGACATTGTCGCGGTCGGGCGCGAAGCTGGGCTCCGGCACGCGGGCCAAATACTCCTCTATCCCTTCGCCCTGATTGGCGAGGATCAGGCCCGGCGCGTCGAGACTATAGCGCCCGAACATGCAGCCCACGGCATAATGAAGAAATTCGGCCACCGTATCCTGCAACAGCCGCGCCTCACGCTCCTCTTTCATCCCCTTCACTCCATAGCGATAGGCCGGGTTGCAGGTGAGGGTGATTTCCTCGACCGGCACCTCGGGGGCGAGTTCATCCTGCAAGCCATAGGCGTCGATGAAGATGCGGTTGTTCTGTTCCTCCAGCCGCTGCATCTCGTCCGTCATGTCCTGCCAATGGGCGCGGAGGCGGTTGTAGCTTGCCGTCAGTGTCTCGGCCCGGCGATCGGGCGCGAGCAGCGGAAGCGCGGTGAAATTCCAGGAGGTTTCGTAGGCGTCCCAGTCGGTTCTGCTTAATTCGATTGCGGATTCGGCAACGGTTTGGATTTCCTGCTGCCACGAAAGGTCGTCAGAAAGTGGCATACCTGCGATGTTGCCAACCTGAAAATTCATCGTGGGGTTGAGCGACTTGATGAAGGTTTGTCCGACTATGGAGCAAAGAAGCGCCACGGACTGGTATGCAGTTAGCTTTTCCCTTGGGAAGTATCCAGGGCAAGCCGAGTCAAAAATACACCCATCTGGCTGATATCGAACACTAAAGTAGCTCGTGGATATCTTTGACCAAACACCACCTTCATTTCCATAGTTCGGCTGACCTTGAAAACCTGCCTTTCCAGTTGCCCGCATTTCGGAGCCATCATGCCCCCATTTTACCACCCAACTCAAATTTCCGAACCAACGACGAAAATCTCCTCCTTTCGCGTGAGGAACCCACGTTCTTCCTTCGCCGAAACTGCCCGATCTAGATGAACTGACTTCCTGCCAAAATCGAATGAATCGGTCATTCTCACCCGTTTTTAGGCCTTCTGAGATATCGCATATCTCTCCAAGCTTGGTCCTGCTTTCGATATGCTCAACCAAGCCAGTCGGCAGATTATATGCCATTTCTTTCCCATCAAACGACAGGAACTGCGAAGCGCTTCTCTCGACGAAATCGTTCCGCTCGATCTTTTCTCTAAAGAGGCCGGGCTGTTGAGCGCCGGTGCCAAGATACCCGAGGTCAAAGAACTTACCTTTACGCTCGGGTTGAGAACCTTCACGCAGAACCAGCGCCATAAGAGGAACAATCGCGGATTCATAAAAGGCTGTATATGATGGCTTTACGAAAGACTGGACATGGCTGTTCGTTAAGACCAAGTGGCGCAGCTTCTTAAAGGAAGATATGTATAGCCAAGTAAATGGCGTCACGATTCCCGCGAAACCGTCATCTTTGACGATTCCAAGAAGCCGTTCGATAAATGCCGAAAACAGATCACTCTTGGTGGATGGGTAGTTGTCCTTTAGCCAGTTGGTCAGCAGTCCGGTCATTCCTCCGCCGCCCATATAAGGCGGGTTGGCCACCACCAAGTGATACTTCGGCGACAGCGCCTCGGCCATGCGCAACACGGCCACGACGCGCTCCTGCACCTCCTTCAGCAGGAGGTCGCCGCCGAAGTCCCGCGCCGCCACCACCCGCAGCGTCTCGGCCGGGTCGCGCAGTTTCGGCACGATCAGCGAACCGAAATTCTTGGCCTGCTCGAACTGCCCCAGCGTCTCGCGTAACTCATCGGTGAACAGATCCTTGCCCACCACGGCGGCCACGTCCTGCATCTCGGCAGGCGTGAAGCGCACATCCTGCAGCACGAAGATGTCGGGCTTCGGCTCCATCCGCAGAAACCGCCGCCGCCCCAGCCTCGCCGCCGCCTTCATCGACAGCGCAAAGGCCGCCAGCGCCCCGGCGCGATCATCAATCTCGATGCCGGTCAGATTGTGCTTCAGGATCAGGCCCGGGATTTCGGCCGCGTCATGGCCTTCCTCGGCATAGATTTCATAGAGCAGGTCAAAGGCATAGGTCAGCATATGACCCGAGCCGCAGGCCGGATCGCAGATGCGGATATCCTCGGGCCGGGTGATGCGCAGAAAATCCGTCTCCGGCTCTTCCGGCGCGATGTAATAGTCCATCTTCGCCGCCAGCTTCGATTGCGGGCGGTTCAGCAGCCACAGCCGCCCCAGCGAATTTTCCACCAGATAGCGGACGATCCAGTGCGGGGTGAACAGCTGCGTCGCGGCGGGGATATTCTCGGCCGTGATCTTCTGGTTTTTCTTCAGGCCCGCAAAAACCTGATCCTTCTTTTCGCTGATATAGAACTGGTAAAGCCAGCCGATGATCTCGACATCCTGGCAGGCCTCTTCCGTCATCACCTCGCGCAGGCGCGCCAAGATGCTGTCTGGCGACAGAAGATCGTCGGGCATCAGCAGTTCGGTATAATCCTCGGCCCGGTCGAGCATGTCGGCACGCTCGAACATATAGGGCATCGCGCCGTGCCATTCGTTGCAGGCATGGATTAGCAGCAGCCGATAGGCTTCCGCCTGCCCGTCATGGGCGGGACGGGTGCCGTTCAGATATTCAGCAATCTCAGGCCGGGCGCGGTCCGGCAGGTTGCCCGCCATAGCCTCAGCCAGAATCTCGGGCCGGGTAGCACCGTCGGCAGGCGATACGACACGGGCATTGGTCAGGCCCGTCACATCCATGAAGCGCAGTGCGGTGAAGCGGTTGAACCATGTGTAGGCCGCCTGTTCGATCACCTGGCCACGGTTGCTGTTGGCTGCGGCTTCCAGCTTCGCAATCGCCTTGGGATGTTCGCGGCGGGCTGCTGCGCCCTCGGCCAGCACCATGTCCAGCCGGGCGGTGACCTGATCGATCAGCAGGTTGCGCGCGCTTTGCGCAAATTTCTTGAGCGCGTTGGTATCCATCAGACAATCACTTTCTTGCCCGCGCCGATCTCGGCCAGCAGGGTCTTTTTCATCTCATCAAGGTAGCGCGTCACATCGTCCTCATCTTCGAGATAGGTTTTCGCGAAGGGGACGGTGATCGACTGGGCCTTGATATATTGAGGCTTGGCCGGTGCCGGCGGCACATATGGCTTAGCCGGAGCTTCGGCCACGCCACCTGCAGATTGGGACTGCGGCGCGGGCGTCGGCGCCGGTGCAGGCGTTAGTTCGGCGATCCGCGTCAGCGTGTCGGCCAGAAGGTTGGAACGCACCTCTGTCGCCCGATTGCGCAAGGCCGGGATCAGGTTTTGCGAAGCCACGCTGGCTTTCTGCGCGGCAAGCTCATCGCGGATACGGGTCTGCTGCTCTGGCGGTAGCGCACGGAATTCCGAGGTCTGGGTGGTTTTCTCGGCCACCTCTTCAATTGCCGCGATGACGGCGTTGCGCTCGGCCAGAACCGTTTGTTCGATGCGCTCCTTCAGGGCGTAGAAATCCGCCTTCAGTTCCTGAATCGCGGTGCCCTTGAAGCACTGCGGATCGGCTAGCGCCTGACGCAGCGCATCGGCGGCAGAATCCTCGGCAAAGGTGACGTTCTGATCCTGCGCCGTCAGGAAAGCGCGCACCTCGTCATAGATGCCCTTCTGCGGTCCGGACATGAAGCTACGGATCTTGTCGAGGATATCCTCCTTGGCATCCAGCAGTTGATCTTCCTGCCCAACCGGGCCGGTAATGAACCAGGTCGCCGACTGGTCGCGCATGCTATCGAGCAGAGTCCGCAGAGGATCGAGGGCTGCAATAAAGGGATAGCCAGCCGACTGCCGGCCAAGTCCCTCCAGTTCGCTGGTCAGCTTGCGCAACTGCGCCTGCCACTCCGCCCCGAGACTGCGGGCGTCATTGCCCGAGGCGGGCAGATCGAACAGTGCCTGGAACAGCTCGCGCGATTTGCGGATCTGGGGGCCGGTGAACTCGATCTGCGGGGAGAGCAATATGTTGCCAAGGGCATGGCTATTGCGCAGCCCCTGCACCAGGGCATCCCCTTCCAGCAGAGCACTGTCGGCCCTTGCCTCAAGCTTGCCGCGCGCGACAAGGCTCGCGGTCAGGCACAGCACCGCAATGGATGGCCAGCCATAAGGTTTGGCGCCAAACTTCTCGACCAATGCCTTGACCGAGACCCGCGTCCCGAGGCGCATCTGGGCCTGAGCGTGATTCAGCACATCCTGCTCGGCTTCAGTCAGACCGCTGCCTTCGCCGCCGAAAAGCCCACCATCGACACGGCCCGCGCGTCCAAGATCGGCTTCGGTGTAGGTGGCGCCGCGCAAGACAGGCAGGCTGGTGTAGACCTTGTCGACCAGGACCTGGAAACCTTTGATAAGCCGTTCCTGCGGGTCTTCGCCTCCGATTTCCAGCTCGGCTCCACGCACGAAAAGGCGAGCATCCGCGATCAGAGTGCGGAGACGCTGCACCAGTTCCTTTTCGCGCCGCGTATTCTGATCACGCTTTTCCGCAATGATGCGATCACGACCGGGCTGGGCGTCACCGCTGGTGACCTGACGGGCGAATTTCACGGTCTGGAGCCAGAGGACGAGATCGCGCGTGAAGCGCACATCACGTCCCAGCAGGACAACCATCTCATCGCTTGCCATGCTGTTCGAACGAACCACATCCGGCGCGTCGGAATCGTCGCTGAAGGGCGAGACGATGTTCACCGAAAGCTCATGCTCCCGGTTCAGGCTGTGCCCGTCGAGCTTGCGGGTAAAAGCATAGTCCACACCCGTGCCGGCATGCTTGATCTTGCCGTGACGGAGGATCGCCCCAAACGCCAGTTCATCGAGCTGCCGCTCAATCTCTGCGGGATCGACGGCAATTGCCTTGATCTCGGCCTCGACGTCCTTTTCCTCGTTGGTTAGGAATTCATAGACCTCACCATTACGCTGGATCAGCGTCTGGCGTTCCAGAAGCGACAAAGCCTCTTCGATATTACGGCGCTGCTCGGTCTGGTCCGCCTCGAACCGGGACAGCAGGAGGATCGATATGTTGCGGGCAGTCGGCTTGAATTCCTTGACATATTTGACAAGGAATAGGACTTTCAGAACCCGAACGGCGAAATCATCACCAAGGTTCTTCTCGGCCAGTTGGATCGACTGCTGAACCGAGGATTTGAGGGCAGTGCGAATCCCCTCGAACATCAGGTCGAAGGTCGCCAGCCCCCCGACTGGCGTATCCGCCAGCTTTTTGGCCACCTCCTGAAACACCCCCAACATGGAGCGTTCACCGACCGAGCTGTGCTTGCCCTCAAACGCATTGTGCTGAGAGAGCCCCATGATCGCGCGCTGGAACAGATCATACTGGTAGTTCGGGAACGGGTAGCTCGCGACGAACTGCTCCTTTCCGGAGAAATTCCTGAACTTGAAGGAATTATCTCCAAAATCGAACAGGGTGCGCAGGTTGTTCTCTTCGGCATCGTAAAGATTGCCAAGGGTGATCTGACCAGCCTCGGTCTTAGCCAGAAGGCGGCGCTGGATGACTTCGGCCACATCTTGAGAATTCAGAGGCATCCGGTTGGCGAAGCGTGCCTGAATTTTCGAGAAGTCATTCTCTTGCTGTGCCGTCAGATCCCCGATGACCGAACCCATGTCCTGCTGGGCGGTGACAACAATCCAGGCCTGCCCCTTGCACTTCGTGTTCAGGCTTTCGGCGATGGTTTGCAGGTTCGTCATGAGTTTGACGTTGTCGGCGATATACTGCCCGACCTCATCGACGAAGAAGTTCAGCCGGAATTTTGGCCCCTGCGCATCGATCCACGACTTCACCATGTTGGCGAAATCTTCAATCGAGACCTTGGTATCCTTACGATACTGGCCAAGAATATCCTTGACCTCATCGCCCGTGACCTCCGCGAAAGCGGCGGCAATGTGCTTGCCTTCCATCAGAGCCTGTTCACGCCCGCGCTCCCAGGGCTTGCCGGAAGACTGCGCAAAGGCCGCCTTGAAGGCATCAAGCTTCCCGCGGCTGTCGAGATCACGCTCGAACTGCGCGATATGCGGGAGCTTGCCGTAATAGCCGCACATCTCGTCAAAGACCTTCTGGAAGACGGCCAGAAGCGCATCGACATCCGTCTTCGAGATCACATCCGCCTTCTGGTCGATATTGAACAAGACCGACCGGGACGGAATCGACACGGCCTTGCGCAGCGCACCCGCCAGCATCGGATCGCCCTCAAGCTTGCGCTCAAAGATTTCGACGGGACGTTGCCCCTCGACCTCGTCATTCTCCAGCAGCAGGGCGAGCATCTTCAGCAGGTGAGATTTGCCTGACCCGAAGAAGCCAGAAATCCACACTCCGTTCGCGGTATCGTAATTGTTGTAGGCGTCGAGGAATTGCTCCAGCCGAGCGCCGATCTCGTTGGTGATGACATATTCATCAAGCTCGGTCAGGAGGCTGGCCTTGTCATCAGCCTTGATCACCCCATCGATCGACCGGTCGACCGGCTTGGCAAAGATATCACGTAGAAGAGTAGCCATCGGTCAGACCTCGTAATTCATGATATTGAACGCGCGGTAGTATTTGTCGTCGTGCAGCAACCCGAACAATTCCAGTGAGGCCCCCGTCGCCAGCGCATGGGTATATTTTCCCGGGAAGAACAGGATCGTCGGCCGGTCCTTGGCGGTGCTTTGCAGGTTGTTGAGTACGTTGTGCGATCGCAGGTAGGGGTAAACCTCGCCTACACCGGACAGGAAGATCACATCGTGCGGGACATCCGCGATGCGCCGCGCGATCTCCGGAATCAGATGTTCCTGCGGATCCAGAACGCCCTGCAAGAGCTCCTTGAGCTCCCCCTTCTCCGTCTCGGCTTCGACCTCGAGAATTTGCTCAAGGATCCCTCTGTCCGTCAGTATCCCGAGCGAAAGGTCATAGAGGTCGACATCCAGCACCCGCACACCGGCGTGCCCCAGCCGGGTGATCAGATCCTCGCGGTCTTCCCCCAGGCTCAGCCCGTCCTCTGCATCGAAAGCACAGATGAAAAAGGGAACCTCGTTGCCCAGTCCTTGCTTTTGCAGGAACCGTTCACTGGAAATCACTTTGAACAGGTGCTCGGCACGGGCGCGCCGATCAGTCTTTGTGCTCACAATTACCCCCCATTTCCGGGAAAGACCCGCAAGTCCGCCGGATTACTCTCCTCAATCAGCCGCTTCATGCGCCCCGACAACCAAATCGGCTGAATTCTGCCCTCGATGCTCCTCAATCCGGCCTCACGCAAAATCCGAAACAGGACCTGACGCAATTTCGCGCAAGTCGATGACGAAAGCTCCGCAAGGGCAGGATCGATCTCAGCTTTCTCCGCGAGAAAACGGTCAAAGACCTCATGGCCCAGATCAAGTCGCCAGGATTGGTAACGCTCACTGATCACCTCGACGGCGAACTCGTGGACGAACCGATAAGTCCGGCAGATGGCTAGCCAGACCATCGCCTGCTGCTCGGCGCGGTCAGCCTCTGCCGACAGGTAATGGCGCTCTGCATCGGAGAGATGACCTATCCGGTCATACACTTCACGAAGTGCGCGAGTTTGCGAGGCCAGTTTGGGCAAGGACGACGCGCCCTGGGCAAGCAGGCGCTCGCGAGCACAAGCCCATGTTTCTCCAGGGTGATAGGCCTGGGCGATCGCCAGGCTCTCATTGAGCATAAGCCCGCCCACACTGAAGGACATCCGGTATTTCGATACGGTAGCCATTATCGAGGCGCCGCCCCGCTTGCTACGTCAGCCTCATCGAATTCCCGCTGCGCACGCTCAAGGGCGGCAGCAACCTCATGTTCGTTGGCGGCAACTATATGCTGGGTCCGCGGATCACGCGTCAGCGCCCCTTCAAGAAGTCCCAACCGCTTGAGCACATAAAACAACATGGCGTAGCGAACTGTTAGCACAGCCCGCCCATCCGCCATGTTGTAGTCCTTCGCGACCACTGCCTGCTGGCCGGCCGACAGCTCGGGATGCGGAACAATGGTGATGTCGAATGTTTCTTGCCAAAGCCTGTCCTGCGCCGCTCGAGCGCCCGGCTCTCCAGACTCGCCATGGCCAAGGACGCGTGAAAGCAGGAAATCCTTGAACCTTTCCGTCTCATGACACCAGGCCCGAACGTGCCAACGCAGGCCATCAAAGCCAAAAGCATGAGGGGTAATCCGCCGCCAGGCCGGATCGGGCCGATTACGGTTCATGGATTGGTAGTGAAGGACGAGCGATCTTTCCTCACGCACCGCCGCCAGAACCGAACGCAGAACTTCGGTATCGACCTTACGACGCAGCGTAAGGGCGACGTCCATATCAGGCGGGGCAGCGAGCCAGTTCGCACCCGGCTCGGCGAAACCTTCCGCCATTGAGCGCAAGCGCATGAGATAGGCATCCGGATCCGGATCCATAAACACCGGCTGAAAGTCCGGGCCGGCAACGTAGCGGCGAGCACTCTTGTCATAGACCGCATTCTGCGGCGCACGCTCCTGATAATGGGTCAAGTCCTTTGACGCCTGCGGAACGGAGACGCCAAACGTATCGATCAGGTCAGAGCGATTGACACCCCCCTCCCAGAACAGGCGGAATTCGATGAACTCCAACCGCCTCTCGACACCCCATTTCAGCATTGCTCGTCCCGCCGCACTTGAAAGGATAAAAAGTATATGGGACACCTTGCGATGTCCGTATATTTTCTATTCTAACAAACCTAAGACTGTCAAGCCCGAGGAAGGCCGGATGCGCACCGTGTCACCGTGCACAAACACGGCGGGGCAAAAGCGCTATCGAAGTCGGTCAACCTGGACGTGGGCAGGGCCACGACATCTTCGATACCGACACGGTCAATGTCGATTGCAGCCAATGCTAGGGAGTGATCGTACAGTGCCGTCAAACCCTATTTTCGCTGGGCCAGCCCTGTCAGCGATCGTGCCAGGCTCAACAACCGCCGAGACGCCGGATTGTCGTTTTGCGCGGACCAGACCATGCTGAACGGCAGCACCTCATCCGCAAGTTCCCGGTAGGTGATCCCTGGAAACTGGGCGACGGTCGTTGCTTCGCTCGTCAGAGTGAGGCCGCGACCGAGAGCGACCAGCGATAGGATATTGTCGCGGCCGACCTGCTGAGACTGAATATCGAGGTGGCGGCCGAGACCGGCAAGGTGAGCAACCAAATAGTCGTGGATCTCCTGACCCGGCGCAACGTCACTCACAATGAACCGCTCGGAGACCAAATCGCCCCATCCAAGTTCCGGCTTGCCCGTCAAAGGGTGGTTTTCGGGCAGCACCACGAAAACCTTCTCGCACCATAAATGCTCCGCCTCACAGCCATCCCATGCCGCGGTTCCCGTGATGAATGCGACGTCCAGACAAAGTTTCCGGACAGCCGCGATGTGCTCGGGCGGATTGCCGTCAACAAGGTCTACCTGCACGTTCGGGTGGCGCGTGCCGAAGGCACGCAACAGATCGAACAGAAATCCTGACGCAAGGGACGAAAATATCCCGACCTTGATCAGCCCTTGCTCCGCCCGGCCAACCGCCGCCACCTTGGTCACCCCAATGTCGATCTGGCGAAGAGCATGGCGAGCGTTGCGCAGGAATTCCCGCCCGGCGACGGTCAACCGCACCCCGCCAGAATGCCGCATGAAAAGCGACGCCCCGAGTTCATCTTCGAGATCACGGATTCGTCGGCTGATGGAGGATTCCTGCACCGAAAGCGCGGCAGCAGCCTTGCGAAAACTCCCATAATCGACGGCGGCAACAAAATATCGCAACTGGTTCAGCCGGACCACAGATGTACCGGGTTTCCCCTCAACGGCCTTTGTGAGGCTATCATCAGGCGAGGTCTGATTGTTCCCGGTCACAGCCATGGTGCATCATCCGAAACAGCGTTCGGTTTCTGACGGGCACCCCGCCATCATCAACGCGAAAATCGATCTGTGTGCGTTCATCGGCTCTCCGCACATCCTCAAACTAAACGACGTTCAGTTACCGAATGCTGCTTCTTGACTTCCAGCCCGTCAACGAAAAAAGTAAATGTCGTTTAGTTTTTACGACAAGTTGCAACAGGCATCTGAATGGCCCGTCCCCGGAAAGAGCAAGAACTTGATATTGCTCGTCGTGCGATCGACGAAACGATCCGGCTTCTGTCAGAGCGTGGCGACCTCGGCGTACCGCTGACTGCGGTCGCGCATGCCATCGGTTGCACAGCGCCAGCGCTTTACGGCCATTTTCGCAACAAAAGCGCCTTGCTGCGCGCCGTTCGGGACGAAGGTTTCAACCAGCTCTACAGAGAAAAACTGGCCGTCTTCCAGCAGATGCGCGGCAATCCATTCGGCTATTTGCGTGATGGCAGCTATGCCTATGTCCGCTTTGCCCTGGAAAACCCCACCCTGTACCGGCTGATGTTCACACCGCCGCCACGGCTCGGAGTCAGCGATGATCCATGGTCGGGCGAAGCTGGAAGACAGATACTAAATCTATTGCTGACGGGACTTCGCTGCTCTCAGGACCAAGGCTTTTCGCCCGGCATGGATCTGAGCCGTTACAGCTTTATGTTCTGGTCAACGGTACACGGCGCGGTGAGCCTCACCCTTCAGAACCGGGAAATGGATCAGACCGCCAAATGGGATGCGACACGAAAGGCCGTCGATACGTTGATGGAAATCATCGCCGCGACGCGCCATGACTCGCGCGGCACCTCATGAGCGAGACCTTCGGGCGCTGGCAAAGCCCCGATCTGTCGCAATGAACCGTTCCAGCATCGGCACAATCAGTCTGACAGGATCGGCAGCGGGCTGGCCGGTTTCGCGAGCCAGCACTTCTGCATAGGCGGCAAGATCGCGGTGCAGCGGCGCCGGCAGTTCCACCGTCACCTTCACGGGCTTGTCTTCGATGAGGGGGCCGAGTTTCAGCTTCGTCATGGTCAGTTCCTGTAAGGTTCGAGTACGAGATCGCGGGTAACGATGACCCTTACCGGGTAGCCCGGCCGGATGGTCAGGGTCGGCGCAACCTGCAACTGGCGCTGGACGATCTGTTGCCCGGCCTGATTGATGGTATCCTGCGCTCCGTCGCGGATAGCGCGAATCAGACGATCCTCGTCGTCGGTCGCCAGTTCCGTGCCGATGCCGAGCAGCGTGGACAGCCCCGCCGCCTTCATCAGATCCCACCAGTGGTAATCAACGTCATCTTCCAGCCCGGCATAGCCGGAAACGTCCGCACCGGGCTGGCGCTCCAGCACGATGGAGCGGCCATTGGGCAGGATCAGGCGGTTCCAGACCAGCAGCACGCGGCGCTGACCGAATTGCACACCGGCGTCATACTGACCGATGATGCGGGTTCCCTGCGGGATCAGGAGCAGGCTGCCGGTCGGGCTGTCATAGACATTTTCCGTGACCTGCGCGGTGATCTGGCCGGGAAGGTCAGAGCGGATGCCGGTAATCATCGCCGCAGGGATTACGGCCCCTGCTTGAAGGATGTAGGGCGAGGCTGGCACCATGATCCGATCCATGGCAACGGTCTGCCGTTCCACCGGCCCATTCAGAAATGCCGTGTGGCGGTCCTGTGTTGCGGGCTGGCCACCAAGGTCAAGGCCAGCAAGGCCCGGCATATTGGAGCCAGGCGTCGTCGCCGATCTCTGCCCCGACTGGAAGAACACGGTGCTAAGACGTGCGGCTTCTTCCTCGGCAAGCCGGCGCTCTTCGGCAGGATCGCGGGCAGGCGTCGCCATGGCGGGCGGCGTGACGGGCTGACCCCGGTTCTGGGCATCCAGGATCGGGCCACCGAGATCGCCCGGCAATGCCGGCCCCAGGACCGGCCCGGTATAATCCTTCGGCAGCCCCGCCAGTCCATCTGCCGTGGCGCGGTTCTCGGTCGAATAGAGTTCTTCACCGTTTCCGCTCATGTCGCGCGTCTGGAGCGCATAGATCAGCGCCCCGCCGATGCCGAGGAGCGCAACAGCCCCGGCACCGGTCAGCATCTTGCGCGACAGGCGCGTGACGCGCGGCGGCTCAGCACGCAGACGCATCGGCGTTGGGTTGGTAGTAGCCTCTTCACTCATGACGGTTGCTCCCCGGTTTTAGCGGGCTGGGCAGCTTGCTTTTGCTCGATGCGAACGATCCTGACCGTCTGCTGCTGCTTGCCGCTACCAAGACGCAGCTCAGCCGCTCCGAACAGCCGATCGACGATCAAGACGTTCTGGTGGATTCGGCTGTTGACGATCTGGGTCTCGCCCTCGGAACCAATGACGAAGATCGGCGGCATCTCTCCCTGCACGATGCCGCGCGGGAAAACGACATAGACACGGCGGCCATCGTCGAAGACGGAAATCGGCCGCCATGGCGGCGTATCTCCGGTCAGGCCGTAACGATAGTTGCGTGCCGCCTCGACCGGGATGATGGGTGCTGCGGGAACGGTCTGGCGCTGACCGGCAGGCAGCGCCGGATAAGACCAGGATACCGACGGCATGTAGAGCGCCTCACGGGCGCGCAGCTCGATCATGTAGGTGCGCCGATCGGTCGTCACCACGAGATTGGTTGAAATGTCGGGTCGGGATGGTTTGACGAGAATATGGACCCGGCGCGACGTACCGCTCCCGCTCTCGGTATCGCCAATGATCCAGCGGGCGGTGTCTCCCGCCGCGATCGGTCCCGCGCCGGTCAGGCTTTCGCCCGGCTCCAGCGCAATATTGGTGATCTGGCCCGGTGCGGCATAAACCTGATAGAGCGCGCCTTCCGACCAGGGATAGATCTGGATGGCGTTATAGTAACCCTCGCGGCGCGGCTCGACGCGGGCGGCGGCATTGGCGTTCTCAACCCGGCCTGCCGGTGTTCCGGCAACGGTTCCGCCGCGTGCGACCGTCCAGGCCGGCGGCGTGTGAAGCGGCCGAGGCCGGTCATCGGTGACAGCGGTCGGCACGACGGGCAACGCCGGCACATGGGCATCATAGCTGAACTGCGGCGTCTTGTTGGTGGCGCAGCCTGCCAGCATGGTGACCGAAAGCAACAAAGCCGCGAAGGCGGGCTTTCGGAAAACCGGCAGGGCGGAATTGCGGGAAGACGCGATGGTCATTGGCTCATCTCCCGCGACCATGAAATTGCATTGACGTAGATGCCGAGCGGATTGACGCGCAGACGCTCGGCATCGCGCGGAGTCTGGATCACGATGGTCAGGATCGCGGTCCAGCGCTCGGTCGTAGAAAGCTGCCCGTTCTCGTAGTGGCGCTCGGTCCAGGCGACTCGGAAGCTGTCGTTCGAGGCGCGGATCACCGACGACACCTCAACGGCAATCTGCTGGCGGCCGACACGGGTGAACGGATCATTGGCGCGGGCATAGTCGTTGAGCGCGGCCGCTCCCCTATCCGTGGTGAACTCATAGGCGCGCAGCCAGTTTTGGCGCACGATGATGGCATCCGCTGGGATCGAGCGCGTCTGCTCGATGAAACGGCCAAGATGGAAGGCGATCTGCGGATCGGTCGGACGGTAATCGGCCGTGGCTGCGGCGACGGTCTGGGCTTGGCCGAGATTATCGACCTGCACCACCCAGGGCACGACGGTCCCGCGCGCCGATTGCAGAACGAGCGCGGCAGCGAAGCCCGCAGAGAGGATCAGCGAGCCGAAGGCCATATAGCGCCAGTTCTTGGCCTGCACGCGAGCCGAGCCGATGCGCTCGTCCCAGACTTGTGCGGCTTTCTGGTAAGGCGTCTCGGGTTCGGGCGATTTGCCGTAATGGGTCGCTGGACGTCTGAAGATGTTCATGAGTGGTCACTTTCGGAGATGTTGGCGGAAGAGCCGCCGCCGTGGCTGTCACCGGAGCGGACGGCATGAGCGGCCATGGTCGTGCCGTGATTGAGCGCCTGGCGGCGGTGCATCTGCTGCGCCCATGCAGGCGGGCCGCCCGCGGAGGCGGGCCCGGCAGGGCCGGCCACGCTCGCACCGCCAATGGTTCCCTGCGAGGACGATCCACCGGTGACGCCGAGCCCGGCGCGCGCGCCATCGGAGAAGCTGGATTTGACCCTTTCCGCTGCTTTCGAGGCCGTCCGTTTCAGAGGCGATGCGGCGGCGGAGCCTGCCGCGCGGGCAACACCGCCGAGCCCGGAGGCAACACCGGCAGCGCCTGACTGGCCGAGCGATCCGACACTATAGGCGGCGCTCGCCGCACCTGCGGCAGCAGCACCGCCACGGACGGCAGCAGCTCCACCCGACAGCGCCGCTGCCCCTCCCTTCGCGGCCATGCCTGCGGCAGCGCCGCCGGCAAGCATCATGCCGCCAGCTGCAAGGCCGGTTCCAACTGCTGCACCTGCGCCAAGCTGCGGGCCGCCAGAAACCAAACCGGAAGCGATGCCAGGACCGAAGATGCCAAGGCCGAGAAGGGAAAGGGCTGCCAGCACGATCGCCATGGCGTCGTCGATGGTCGGCGTTACGCCGCCGAAACCGGCCGTAAACTGCGAGAACAATGTCGAGCCGATGCCGATGATGACGGCGAGCACCAGCACCTTGATGCCGGAGGAGACGACATTGCCAAGAACGCGCTCGGCCATGAAGGCGGTCTTGCCGAACAGGCCGAAGGGAATGAGGACAAAGCCCGCCAGCGTAGTCAGCTTGAACTCGATCAGCGTGACGAAGAGCTGCACGGCGAGAATGAAGAAGGCGAGCAGTACCAGCGCCCAGGCGAACATCAGGCAGGCGATCTGGATGAAGTTCTCGAAGAACGACCAATAGCCCATCATGTCCGAGATGGATTCGAGCAGCGGGCGACCGGCATCGAGGCCAGTCTGCGCCACCTTGCCGGGCCGCAGCAGATCGGCGGCGGAAAAGCTGGTGCCCGAACCTTTCAGGCCAAGACCTGCGAAGCTGTCGAAGATGATCTGGGCGAGATTGTTCCAGTTGCCGATCAGGTATGCGAAGACACCGACGAAGAGCGTCTTCTTGACGAGGCGTGCGATGATGTCGTCATCGGCGCCCCAAGACCAGAAGAGTGCGGCCAGCGTCACGTCGATGACGATCAGGGTGGTGGCGATGAAGGCGACCTCGCCGCCAAGCAGGCCGAAGCCGCTGTCGATATAACTGGTAAAAACGCCCAGGAAATTGTCGATGACGCCGGTGCCGCCCATGGTTCACTGACCCCCGTTCTGATGCGGGGCGGCGGGCACCGGCGTCCGACCGAGAAACCGGTCGCGGTTCTCGGCCCAGGTGGCGAGGCAGCCGGGATCGTTCACGGCGGCCTCGCCTAACTGCTGGCAGTGGCGCAGGCTCTGGCGCAGTGGATCGGCAGGCGCCTGAAGCGCCGGGGCCGTACGGGGCTGCGCTGGTTCGTCCTCGCGTGTCATTTCGATCACCGTCGCGGTGATGGCGATGGCCACAAATATGATCGCGCCAAGCCGGGCCAGCGTCTTGCCGTCCATGTCGCGCCCCTCCTGTCCGGTCAGTTGCTGCCGTTGCCGAACATCCGGGCATTGCCGGGCTGATAGCCCGATCCCGGTGTCAGGAAACGCTCGCGTTGGATGCGGCCCTGTTCGGCGGCGGTGGCGCGCTCGGCTTCGATCAGAGCTTCGGAGCGACCATTGGCGGACATCAGCGCGATCAGGTCGGAAAGCTGCTGCGACTGGAGCGCGAGAAGCTGATTGCCCGCTTGTGTCGCCTGCAACGCGCCGGTCGCGTTCTGGCTCTGCCCGACAAGAGCGGACATTTCAGCGCGATTGGTGTCGATATTGCCGACGACACCGGCCTGCACGCGCATGGCGTCCTGCAAGCCGCCGACCGTATTCTGCCAACGGGACCGTGCATCGGCGACGAGCTGGGCGTCGGTCGCGGATAGCGAAACCTTGCCGTATTTCTGTTGGAACATCTGATCGACGTTCTGCACGTCGAAGGCAATGTTCTGCGCCTGGGCCAGAAGCTGCTGCGTGCGCTGGACATTCTGCTGCAAAGTCTGGAGCGAGGAATATGGCAGACTGGCAAGATTCTTCGCCTGATTGATGAGCATCTGCGCTTCATTCTGAAGCGAGGTGATCTGGTGGTTGATCTGCTCCAGCGTGCGGGCGGCGGTCAGAAGGTTCTGCGCATAGTTGGTCGGATCATAGACGATGCGGCCGAAGCCAAAAGCGTGAGCGGGGCTCGTCAGCATGGGCGACAGTGCAACAGGCATGGCGAGCGTCAGCGCCAGCACGGATGCACTGACATATCGGGAAACGGGGATACGGATCATGGCAGGGTCTCCTTTTCTTGGCTGTCATCTGGATGGATTTGATCTGGCGAGACCGGCCGAGCAGGCTCTGCCCGTTCGACAAGATTGGTGAGGTTCGGGATCAGATCGACGGCCCATTCGACGCCGCGATCGCGCAGCCAGGCGGCGAGAAAACCGTCCTGCCCATGCTCGGCGACGAGTTCGGCGATACGGGTCTGATCGGATTTGGATGATGCGGCGCAGAGCGCGAGGCCGACCTCGCTGAGGCCAAGCTCGAACAGGCGATTGCCGCGCCGCGATTGGCAGTAGTAGTCCCGCTTGGGCGTGGCCCGCGCCAGGATTTCGATTTGCCGGTCATTGAGGCCGAAGCGGCGGTAGATTGCCGTGATCTGCGGCTCGATGGCGCGTTCGTTCGGCAGAAGCAGCCGTGTCGGGCAGCTTTCGATGATCGCAGGCGCGATATTGCTGCCGTCGATGTCCGAGAGCGACTGCGTAGCGAAGATGACGGAGGCGTTTTTCTTGCGGAGCGTTTTCAGCCACTCGCGGAGCTGATTGGCGAAGCCCTCGTCATCCAGCGCCAGCCAACCTTCGTCGATGATAAGCAGGGTTGGCCGACCGTCGAGCCGGTCGCCGATCCGATGAAACAGATAGGCCAGCACGGCAGGTGCAGCGCCTGTGCCCACCAGTCCTTCGATCTCGAAGGCTTGTACATCGGCGTGGCCGAGATGTTCCGCCTCGGCATCGAGCAACCGGCCATAGGCGCCACCGATGCAATAGGGTCGCAGCGCCTGTTTCAGGTCATTGGATTGCAGCAGGACCGCAAGGCCGGTAATGGTGCGCTCGCTGACGGGGGCGGATGCCAGCGAGGTCAGCGCCGTCCAGATATGCTCCTTCACCTCCGGCGTGATGGTCATGCCCTCACGCATCAGGATTGCAGCGATCCAGTCAGCGGCCCATGACCGCTCATAAGCGTCATCAATTCGCGCGAGCGGTTGCAGGGAGACGGAAACCTCCGATCCCTCGGTCAAACCACCGCCGAGGTCATGCCAGTCGCCGCCCATGGCGAGCGCGGATGCCCGGATCGATCCCCCGAAATCGAAGGCGAAGATCTGACTGCGATCATAGCGGCGAAATTGCAACGCCATCAGCGCCAGCAGCACGGACTTGCCCGCGCCGGTCGGGCCGACGACGAGGGTATGGCCCACGTCGCCGACATGAAGGGAAAGCCGGAACGGAGTCGAACCTTCGGTCTTGCCGTACAGCAAGGGGGGCGCTCCGAGATGTTCGTTCCGTTCCGGCCCGGCCCACACGGCCGATAGAGGGATCATGTGGGCGAGGTTGAGCGTCGAGATCGGCGGCTGCCGGACATTGGCGTAGGCATGTCCGGGGATCGAGCCTAGCCAGGCATCGACGGCATTGACAGTTTCCGGCAGGGCCGTGAAGTCACGGCCCTGAATGATCTTCTCGACCAGACGCAGCTTCTCGTCGGCGATACGGGGGTCGGCGTCCCAGACGGTGACGGTTGCTGTGACATAGGCCATGCCGGCAACGTCAGCGCCCAGTTCCTGCAAGGCCATGTCGGCATCGAGCGCCTTGTTGGACGCATCGGTGTCCACCAGCGCCGATTGCTCGTTGGTCATGACCTCCTTGAGGATCGCAGCGATGGATTTTCGCTTGGCGAACCATTGACGGCGGATTTTGGTAAGGAGCTTCGTCGCATCCGTCTTGTCCATCAGGATGGCGCGGGTTGACCAACGATACGGGAACGCGAGTCGGTTCATCTCGTCGAGCAGGCCAGGCGTGGTCGCGGTCGGGAAGCCGATTATGGTCAGGACGCGCAGATGCGCGTCACCAAGGCGCGGCTCCAGCCCGCCGGTCAGCGATTGGTCGGCGAGCAGCGCATCGAGGTGCATGGGCACTTCGGGCACGCGCACGCGATGCCGGTTCGTGGAAATCGACGAATGGAGGTATGTCAGCGTGCCAGCATCATCCAGCCAGCGGCATTCCGGCATGAAGCCGTCAAGCAGCGCCAGCACGCGGTCGGTGCGGTCAATGAAGCCGCGCATCAATTCCCATGGATTGACGCCGGATTGTTCGCGTCCCTCGTAAAGCCATGTTTCTGCGCGGGCGGCATCTTCGGCAGGCGGCAGCCAGAGGAAAGTTAGGAAATAGCCCGACACGAAATGTGTGCCCGCTTCCTCGAACCCGGCTTTGCGCTCAGCATCGACCAGTGCGGAAGCCGCATCTGGAAACTTGCTATCGGGATAGGTCGCAGCCTCGGAGCGTTGTGCCTCGACGAAGATCGACCAGCCCGAACCCAGACGGCGGACGGCGTTGTTGATCCGACCGGCGACCGCGACAAGTTCGGCGGCGACAGCAGAATCCAGATCCGGCCCACGAAACTTTGCCGTCCTCTGGAAGCTGCCATCCTTGTTCAGAACAATGCCGGGGCCGACCAGGGCTGCCCATGGCAGATAGTCGGAAAGCCGAGCGGAGGTGCGGCGATATTCGGTGAGGTTCATCATGGCCGCGCCCTCACACTGACAGATGACCGGGTATGCGCAGGTGCCTGCGGCCCACCTCGACAAAAAGCGGATCGCGTTTGGCAGCCCATACCGCGAGGAAATGACCGACTGCCCAGATCGCAAGGCCAACCAGCCAGAGACGAAGGCCGAGGCCGATGGCCCCGGCCAGCGTTCCGTTGACGATGGCGATGGAGCGCGGTGCGCCGCCGAGCAGGATATGCTCGGTCAGCGCCCGGTGAACCGGGATGGAGAAGCCCGGCACCGCGTCGAGCTGTTCGAGGCCACCCGCCATCAGATGAGCGCCCCGCCGCCGAACGAGAAGAACGACAGGAAGAAGCTCGACGCGGCGAAGGCGATCGACAGACCGAAGACGATCTGGATCAGGCGGCGGAAGCCGCCGGAGGTATCGCCGAAAGCCAACGCCAGGCCTGTGGCGATGATGACAATCACGGCAATGATCTTGGCGACAGGCCCCTCGATTGACTGGAGGATCGACTGAAGCGGCGCCTCCCAGGGCATGGAGGAGCCGGAAGCGTGTGCGGCAGGCGCCAGCATCAGGCTGATGGAAACAGTGGCGGCGGCGGTTGCCATGATACGGCAGCCGCATGAAATCGTGCGGATCATGAAGGGTTTCCTTTCGGGGTGGTTGCCAAAGTAATGGGATGCGTGATGGCGTAGTCGCCGTCCGGTCCCAGCCCATCGACGCGGGCGAGTTCGACCAGGCGGCGGGACGATCCACGTCCGGCAAGAACGGCGACAAGGTCGATGGTCTCGGCGATCAGGGCGCGCGGGACGGTGATGACGGCTTCCTGGATGAGCTGCTCGAGGCGTCGCAGCGCGCCAATGCCGGAACCGGCATGGATGGTGCCGATCCCGCCCGGATGGCCGGTGCCCCAGGCTTTAAGGAGGTCGAGAGCTTCGGACCCGCGCACCTCGCCGACCGGGATGCGATCCGGGCGCAGGCGCAGCGAGGAGCGCACCAGATCGGAGAGCGTCGCCACGCCATCCTTGGTGCGCATGGCGACGAGATTAGGCGCGGCGCATTGCAGTTCGCGCGTGTCTTCAATGATCACGACGCGATCCGAAGTCTTGGCGACTTCTGCCAGCAGCGCGTTGGTCAGCGTGGTCTTGCCAGTGGAGGTGCCGCCCGCGACGAGGATATTGGCCCGCGTGGCGACGTTCAGGCGCAACACCTCGGCCTGAGGGCTGGTCATGATCCCGGCGTTTACATAGTCGTCGAGCGTGAACACCGCGACGGCGGGCTTGCGGATGGCAAAGGTCGGCGCCGTGACAACAGGCGGCAGCAACCCTTCGAAGCGCTCTCCGGTCTCAGGCAGTTCGGCCGATACACGCGGACTTCGGGTATGAACTTCGACGCCAACATGATGGGCGACCAACCGGACGATCCGCTCGCCATCAGCCGCAGACAGCCTCTCCCCCGTATTGGCCAGACCTTCGGAGAGCCGATCCACCCAGATGCGGCCATCGGGGTTCAGCATCACCTCGACGACAGCCGGATCTTCCAGAAACCGGGCAATCGATGCCCCGAGTGCGGTGCGCAGCATCCGCGCACCACGCGCAATCGTCTCGGGTTTCTGATGTGATGCGGTCATGGCGGCCCCGTTCATGGCGGGACGCGCAAAAGACGGACCCCGGATTGGGGTCGATTAAAAGAACCTGATTTAGGGCCGTTTCAACAGATGTTTGTGCGCATGCGGGCATCGGCGGCTGACGGCGGCAAATCGGATGGATCGAACGTTCAGGGCTGGTTTCCATCGGCTTCAGCCTGGCGTTGCGCCGAATGATCGTGGGGCGTATCCACATCCCGTGATAGTTCTTTCAGGAACCTGTCGCCAGTTGCAAGACGCTTGCCCAGCGTCTGCATGAAGCCTTCGAAGCGCTCGTTGCCCTTGATGCGTGCCGACTGTTTCGCGCTGTCTGACAGCGGCGGCGTCATGGTGAGCCAGAATTGTACGAACAGCGAAAGCGTCTCGCCGAGGATGGCGACATCTTCGTCCAGCATGTCGAACTGGCGGCCAAGCTTGTCCAGGCGTCGCGACATTGCGGCTTCCAGCCGTTCGGTCGTGTCACCGGACAGGAAGGATGCGACCGCCGCCTCGATCACTGCGGATTTGGAAACATTGCGGCGCAGCGCCAGGCCTTCGACCTGCTTGAGCAGTTCCGGATCGAAATAGACGTTCATGCGGGTGCGGTTTGTCATTGGTTGCCCCTCAAAGCTCAATGCCGTCATCGGGATTCATGGACGCCTGCCGGGCGATCATCCGCATCCGCTGACGCATGGCGCGGGCCTTGGCGGCATCGACGTCGGGCTCATCATCGAGAAAATCGAACTCCTGCGATGGCGGCGGAGGTGGCGGGATGATTTCCTCATGCTCGGGCAGTTCCGGTTCACGCCGGATACCGGCATTGGCCGGATCGCCGTCGGATATATCTGAGGCGGGTCCATTGCCGCTCGCAGCCGCGACAATGCGGCTCGTCCAGTCGTCTGGCGCCGATGTGGTGACTGTCGCCGGCTGCTTGCGCAAATCGGGCGGTGACATCACTCGCTCCTGAAACCGCGCATCAGCATAGTAGCGTGCCTTGGCAGCGCGGATCGGCGGGACCCCCGCCACCATGACGATCTCGTCGGTGGGTGGAAGCTGCATGATTTCGCCGGGCGTCAGGAGTGGCCGCGCCGTTTCCTGCCGCGAAACCATAAGGTGCCCCAGCCATGGTGCGAGGCGATGGCCGGCATAGTTGGTGGAATCGCGCATTTCCGTGGCCGTGCCGAGAGCATCGCTGATCCGCTTGGCAGTGCGTTCGTCATTGGCCGCGAAGGCCACGCGCACATGGCAGTTGTCGAGAATGGCATTGTTTTGCCCATAGGCGCGCTCGATCTGGTTGAGCGATTGGGCGATCAGGAAGGCTTTGAGACCGTAGCCGGCCATGAAAGCCAATGCCGATTCAAAGAAGTCCAACCGCCCGAGCGCGGGGAACTCGTCCAGCATCAACAGCAGGCGATGGCGCTTGCCGGAGGTTTCCAGTTCCTCGGTCAGCCGTCGCCCGACCTGATTGAGGATGAGGCGGATCAGCGGTTTTGTGCGATTGATGTCCGATGGCGGTACGACGAGGTAGAGGCTGACGGGTTCTTTTGCTCCGACCAGATCAGCAATGCGCCAGTCGCAGCGGGCCGTCACGCGGGCCACAACCGGATCTCGGTAAAGGCCGAGAAAGGACATCGCCGTGGACAGCACGCCGGAGCGTTCGTTCTCGGATTTGTTCAACAGCTCGCGTGCCGACGAAGCGATGACGGGATGCACACCGGCTTCGCCCAGATGCGGCGTGTCCATCATCGCGCGTAAGGTCGCCTCGACCGGACGGCGTGGATCGGACAGGAAATTGGCGACACCAGCGAGTGTCTTTTCCTTCTCGGCATAGAGAACATGCAGGATCGCGCCGACGAGCAGACTGTGCGAGGTCTTTTCCCAATGGTTGCGTTTGTCGAGACTGCCTTCGGGATCAACGAGAATGTCCGCGATGTTCTGCACATCACGGACTTCCCATTCACCCTGCCGCACTTCCAGAAGCGGATTATAGGCTGCGGAATGTACATTGGTCGGATCGAACAGCAGGACGCGGCCATGACGGGAGCGGAAGCCTGCGGTCAGGTTCCAGTTCTCGCCCTTGATGTCATGGACAATGCAGCTTCCCGGCCAGGTCAGCAGCGTCGGTACGACGAGGCCCACGCCTTTGCCGGATCGCGTTGGTGCAAAGCACAGAACATGCTCGGGGCCGTCATGACGCAGATAATCCTTGCTGTGCCTGCCAAGGACCACGCCATCGGGACCGAGCAGTCCGGCAGCATGGATTTCCTTGTCCTCGGCCCATCGCGCCGAACCGTAGGTGGCGACGTTGCGCGCCTCGCGCGCCCGGATGATCGACATGAAAAAAGCGGCGGCGATAGCGAGCACCGCCCCGGACGTGGCGATGAACGCGCCCTCGGTGAAAATACCGGGCGCATAGGCGTCATAGGAAAACCACCACCAGAAGAAGGCCGGTGGATAATAGAACGGCCATCCCGCAACGTCGAACCAGGGATTGCCGAGCTGGGGCTGGAAGCCGAGCCGGAAGGCCACCCATTGCGTTGCAGCCCACACCATCACCACGACGATGGTGAACACGACAATGATCTGGCCCCAGAGTATTCGGCCTCCACGCATACAGGCTCCAATCGGCAAGAGAGACGGAGCCGATCAGAGAATAGCCGTTTGCGCGAGTGACAATAGCAAAGGCCGTGCCGGAGGGCCGTCGGATACCATCGGCGGCAAATCGGACAGGCCCCTTCACATGTCGATTTCGACAGAACAAGTAGGTGCCAGTTGGGAAGGCTCAGATCCCGAGCCCCCGCGTCCGTCCCATTTGCCATGACACCGATCCGCCTTGCACGATGCCGGCGACCTCGCGCCCGAGCTGCCGGTCGATCACTGGTCGCCATGGGACAAGGGTGAACTCGTGGCTCTTTTCGACAATGGCGAACTTGCCGCTCGATAGATATGCAGTCCCGGTGAACTTGCCACTGACAGTTTCTCCATCGGCAGCCGCACGGAACGGCAATCCTATGGTCCCGGCCATCTCCGCACCGACGCGTGCCACTTCTCGTTCTCGCAGATTGGCGAGCAGGTTGCGCCGATAGAGGATGCGTCCATTCTGCTGCCGCGTGGCATCGCCCTGTGCGATATGATGGTCGCGGCGCTGGTCCATAGCCTCGCGCACCTGCTGACCGAACCCTGCCGGGGTAAGATCCGAAGCGTCGGGAGTAACCAGCCGCCGATCCAGCCAGGTCGCGCCATCGGCGCCGATCTGCTTTTCCAGATCGAAGGTCGAGACCACACGGATGCTGGCCTGCCGGTTGCGACCGGCATCATAGGCGGTGGCGCGGCTCTCGAAGTCATCGGGAATGCGCCACTGGTCCGCATCGATCCGTTCAGCAATGCCAGCACGGCGCAATGCCTCCAGTCGCCGGACATGGGCATCGACATAGCCCTCGTAATCACCGCCAGGCACACGTCCCTCGAACTTCGCCTGTTCGAGGTGGCGGCTGGGCCGGTAGATGCCGTTCTCCGAGATCGCAGCGATGGTGCGATCAGACGGACGTTGTGCTGTATCAGCGGGGCCGACTTCCACGATGCTGCCGATCCGGGCGTCCTCGACGCGGGCCGGATCAATGCCAGGAAGATGGTGTGTTCGCCCGTCGATGCCATCCACCACGAGCGTCAGGTTCTCGCCAATCTCGTCGGTGAGATATTTGTCCACGACGCGGCCGGTGATGGGAGCCGCGGGAGCCGCATCGTGAAGCTGGAAGGTCATTGGATCACGTTCCTGCCCATCGGCCTTCAGCGCCTTGTGCATGTTGCGGATGACGTCACCGCGCTCACCCAGTTCACGCAGCGCCGGTTCCATCTTCGCGCCAAGCTCCCAGACGCCGGGTGCGTGTTCGGTGGCCAGCCCCATCTTTTCCAGCTTGGCGAGACGGCGCAGGCGAAGCGTCCGGTTGAACTGGCGGCGTGCATCTGTTGGTTCATGGCGCAGATCGAGGAACCTTTCATCGGCCTCCTCGGTCATGGCGCGGTCGATGCGCGTGAAGCGATCCTGATCGATTTCGGCAGACAGCTTGCGGCTCTGTTCGATCTCGGTCACGGGGCCGAGTTCCAGCGTGGTCAGTTCGCTCGCCCGCTCACGAATACCATTGGCGAGATAATCGCCATTGATGACCAGGTTCTCGCCCAGATCGTCCTTCCCCCGAATAATGACATGGACATGGGGATGGCCGGTATTGTGGTGATTGACAGCCACCCAATCGAGTTTCGTGCCAAGGTCGGCCTCGATGCGGCTCATCAGTTCGCGGGTGTGCTCGGTGAGATCGGAAAGATCGGCGGCATCTTCGGGCGAAACGATAAAGCGGAATTGGTGGCGATCATCCTTGCCGCGATCAAGGAAGGCATCTCCGTCGGCGCGGTCCTCGTTCGCCGAATAAAGCTGGCCACGTTCGCCATCGCGCGAGGTGCCGTCGCGCTGGATGTAGCGCAGATGGGCAGCCCCTTTGCCATTCTTTCCCGCGCCTTGGACATAACGGGTTTTGACGACGACGCGGCGCGCTCCGGCCGTACTGTGACGCCAACCGCCCGACAGGGTTCGGGCGCGGATAAAGGCCGCACCACGACCACGCTTGACGCCCGGACCTTTGCCAGCCTGCGACGCCTTCCCGCTCTTTCCAGCAGAACCAGATGAAGACGACGAGGATGTCCGTGATGCGAATGAAGATGATCTGCCGGGGCTGTTGCTATGCTGACGCGCCAGCTTCTTCGCCTGCGTCAGAAAGCTCTTCGCCTTGCCCGCCTTCGGCACGTCCGACCTGATGCGGCCAGGCTTCGGGCGAAAGCGGTTCTCGTCGTCGGCGCTCATGAGCGCATCCCATGCCGTGTAGGCACGCAAACGACATATATTCGGCTATAGTGCCGGTCAAAACCCAGCGAAGCCAAGGCTTTGCGCCAAATCGCGGCACGCGAAACCCAAAAGCATGGTGCCGTGCGCCGCGTCCCAAAACAGTGTGCAGACAAGGGCTTGCCCAGAAACCGCCCCGACAGGGTGCCGGTTTCCTTTATCTTGCCCTCCGCCTTTCCTTCCCTTTTTGCCCTTCCTGCCGGGAATGCTGCCAGGCGCCCCCAAGCCTGACTGCACACCGCAAATGGACCGAACGAGCGCGAAAACGCCATGCTCATGGCTTGTCGCCATCGCCCGCAAGGGCCACGAATATGCCGCTGTCCTGCGGTTCCTGAACGGCGGGATCGCGCAGAGAAACGGTTGCCTGGATGTCGCCCGACGGCTGATTGGCCGCCGCTGAAATGCCGCCGGATTGCGCAACGAAGAGCGGGGCTTCGCGCCAATCCGGTGGTGGTGGCGGCACGATTGTCGGCACATCGGGCGCAGTCGCATGCCCAAGAAGCGGCGCGAGCGTGGCGACATAGGCGCGCGTTTCTGCGGGCAAAACGCGGCCCGTCGCCAGATGCTCGTCATAGCGACCGGGACCGGCATTGTAGGCGGCAAGCATGGCCGCAACATTGCCGTAGCGGTTCCACATCTCGCGCAGATACGCCGTGCCTGCGAGGATGTTATCGCGCGGATCGTAAGGGTCGCGCCCGAGACCATGGCGGCGGCGCAGGCCCGCCCAGGTATCGGGCATGACCTGCATCAGTCCCATCGCGCCCGCCGATGAAATTGCGCGCACATCGCCCGCGCTTTCCACGCGCAGCACGGCTCGAATCCAGTGCTCTGGAATGCCGAAACGCTGTGACGCCTCGGCAATGAACGCAGCATGGGGATGCGCGGTGACAGGCGCAGGTTGCAGCGTGACCTGCGCCATGGCCGGCATCGAGCCGCTGCCAGCCGACAGCAGGGCCGTGAAGAGAAGAAAGGTGCGGGATCGCATGATCTCAGTCGCGATCTTCGCGGGGCCGCGGGCGGCTCCAGTGCAGCGACCATGACGAGCCTGCATCGTCGTCGCGGAACAGGTTGGCGCGGATCGGGTGCGGTAAGGCCGGATCGTCGAGCAGCACCGAGAGATATTCGCCAGCCTTTTCGCCGGTGCGTTTCCATGCAGCACCGACCTCGGGACCGTCATGCTCAATGTAATGGACGCGATAGTCCGGCGCATTCTCCGCATCGGAATGTTCAGCGGGCACGATGACGAGATCGCGCTTCATGGTGAGCGTGACGAGCTGACCGGCGAAGCCGGATGCGTCACGCGCAAATTGACCGATCTGTGGCATGGTATGTCTCCTGTGTTGGTGGGTTTGGCGTGGGTTCAATGCGTGACCGCCCGCCATTCGTAGCGGCCATCGCCTTCCTCATCGGTCCAGAGCGGAAGCGCCCGGCCGATGACGGAACTGGCGGGAACAGGTCCGAAGTAACGGCCGTCGAGGCTGTCCCGGATTTCCCAATTCATGAGGAAGAGTTCGCCGTCGCGGATGATGCGGCAGCCCTGCCAGACCGGCAGATCGCGTCCCATCCGGTCGCGCTCCAGTGCATCGCCCATCTCGACGTTATCGACGGTGATCGTCGCACTGCTGCGGCAGACGCGCTGTCCCGGCAAGCCGAGGACGCGTTTCAGCAGCGGCACGTCCCGCCCGATATAGCCGCGCTCGACCATGAACCGCTCCAGCGGTTCGGGCGGCGCGATGACGACGAGTTCAGGAACTTCGACCACATCGGCAGGAACAACTGTGTAGAAGCCGATGGGCGCGCTGGCGGTCGCATTCCAGATCAGCCTGGTTGGCGGATCGGCAACGGCCGTGGCGACAAGCGTACCGACGGCCAACATGGACACGGCGAGGATATGAGGGCGGCTCATGGTGCGATCCTCCGGCGGCTGACCCATGCGGCATGGCGTTCCGGCGTGTAGGGGTTGGGGTCCTGACCGGCGATCATGCGGTTGTGGACGTGCCGCCAATGGTCCGGCGCAGCATCCGCAGGATCGACGCCAAGCGCGTCCACGGCGTCGATGGCGGCCAGCGCTTGCTGCACCTTTGGCCAGCCATCAATACGCAGCAGGATCTCGCCGCCGGGGCGAACGAAGGGCACGGTCTGGAACGGCTCGCCACGCCCGACAGCGCGCAGGATGTCGAGCCGCGAAACGATGGTGCCGTAGTCGTTGGAGGCCCAGCGGACGAAGGCGAAGATGCTTTCGGGTGCGAAGCCGACGAGACTGCGGCGGCGGTCGATGATCTGCTCAAAGCTCTTGTGGCCGAAGCGTATCCAGTGCTCAACCTTCCGCTTCTGGAAGGCCAGTTCGACAAGTGTGGTGAAGGGCGCTGGACCGTCCGCCAGCGGATGTTCATGCGCACCACGCCCGGTTTTGCCGGTCATGGCCGGTCTCCTTCGGTGGGTGGAAACTCGCGGCCCAGCAGCTCGCGCAGCATCACGGCGACGGTGACGCCGCGCCGGAAAGCGGCCACCTTGATGCGCCCGCGCAGTTCGGGTGTGATGTCGATGGTCAGGCGGGCGGTAAACGCCTCGGCAGCCATCTTTCCGGTTGCCGGCGCATCGGCGGCCCTGACCCAGCTATCGGGATTACCCGGACGCGATGCGAAGCCGGATTTGGCGGGTGGACGTGTCATCGCACAATCCTCCCGATCCCGAGGCTATCGATCTCGGCCACCAGCGCTGTGACCTCCTGTGCAGCCCGTTCGCCGCCATCGGTCTCTGAGACCAGTCGCCCAGTTTGTGCGGCTTCAGCAAAGGCGACGCGCTGGCCGATGGTCGTGGCCAGCAACGGCGGATCTTGGTCCGCCAGTGTCTCAGCCGTTTCGCGGGCGATGACGGTGCGCGCAGCGCATCGGTTCAGCAGAAAACGGGCGGCCAGTTCAGGACGATAGATGCGTGCTTCGTTCAGAAGCGCCAGCATCTCGGCGGAGGCCCAGCCGTCGAAAGGAGATGGCTGCACCGGGACCAGCACCAGATCGGCTGCAAGCAGCGCTGAGCGCATCAGACCAGCGACACGGGGCGGACCATCGATGACGACATGGTCGGCGTCACGCGCCAGCTCCGGCGCTTCCCGGTGCAGCGTATCGCGGGCCAGGCCGATGACACTGAACAGCCTTGGCAGCCCTTCATGGCCACGCCGCTGCGACCAGTCGAGTGCGGAGCCTTGCGGATCGGCGTCGATCAGGATGACGCGTTTGCCTTCCGCAGCCCACGCACCGGCGAGATGCAGCGCCAACGTGGTTTTTCCGACACCGCCTTTCTGATTGAGGAGAGCGACGATCATCGCTGTCCTCCCGGCTTGCCAAGAGGAAGTTCAGGCGTGCTTGTTGACGCGGGCGATCCTTGCTTTGGGGGTGTCAGCTTGCCTTTATGGGCACCCGATCTGAGGGCCGCACCAGCCTTCGCGATGAGCTTTTCCACATCGCGCCGCCGCTCTTCAAAGTTAGATTCTGTGTTAGACTCTAAGTTAAGGGCGCGATTTTCGCTTTTGTTACCGAAGGATAGGAGGTGTTTGGGTTCCTGATGGCACGATAGTCCGGGTTCCCGATAGCACGAGACTATCCACAGGTTTTCCACAGGCCGGGACAGGCTCGAAAGCGAGCAGCATCCGGCCGCCGGTTTCGACCTCGGCGAACAGGGTGTAGCCGGGCAGTGGCTGGCGGCGGATAATGTCGCGCAGCTCGAAGGCGAAGCGCTTGAACGGCGACAGACTGCCCGATTTCTGGTGCAGGTGACGGAAGTCGAACCGCCAACCGTTTTTCTGTCGCCCACCATGCTTGCGCACCAGGCGATAGAGCCAGCGATCCAACCCGCCGGTCAGATTGAAATAGGCCCGGTCGATGGTGAGGATCAGGGCGTCATCCAGAACCGCACTGTAGAACCAGTCGGGCACGATCATCTCGATGCCGTCCGGACGGCCATTGGCATCGGTCCGCTCGTGCCATTCGTTGATCCACGAAAAGCGATGTCGCCGTCCATTCGCGCGCTGGCGGATCGAGGTTGCAACCGTGGTCGATTGCAGCCGGTCCAGCGCCGCCTTTAGGCGCTGATAGTCCCTCAGGGAGGTTCCGCGCCCTGTGAATGTCAGGATTTCATAGGGCGTTGCCGCCATCAGGCGCGACGTGCGCAGACCGGCGTCCCGCGCTTCCACGATCTGGCTGGCCGCCCAGATCAGTATATCGGCGTCCCAGATCGTCGCCATACCGTGATCGGGAACAGCTTCGACACGGATCGAGACGTTGCCCAAGGCAAAGTCAATCGGGCGGATACGGTGCGATTTGGAAAGGGAAAAGAAAGGATAGGCCATGAGATCCTGCGCGTCTCGTGGTGCGAATTCCCCGGGAAGCGCCCGAAACAGATCGAGTTGCCCGCGTTCCGAGGCGGATGGGTGCTGCGCTGCCATCAGGGGCTGACCGCCGTGTTCAGCGCGTGATGCGCTTGGGCGAGGTGAATGCGGTCGGCGGCATAGGTTTCGCCGGGAGAACTTGTCCGCGTGGGTCCGACGTGGAGGTAACCGATCCGCGCGCAACCCAGGCTGCGAGATCCTCGACCGAATAGACAACGCGGCCGCCGAGCTTGTGATAGGCAGGTCCCGTTCCGTAGGTTCTGTGCTTTTCCAGCGTGCGCGCGGACAGACTGAGGAAATCGGCGGCTTCCTTGGTGCGCAGATAGCGTGGCGGCAAGGCGGCGAGATCAGGTCGCATGGGGTGGCCTCCGTGGTTGTGCAGGATGCCGCTGACGATCAACGGCATGACATGCGCACGGTGGCGAAGGCGCGGCGGCATGGGGGATGAGGAAGATCGAAGGGGTAGAATCCTCACCCTCGATCAGACGTCAGTGTCAGGGTTTGCGACGATGGCGCAAAAGGTCCTGATAACCGCCGTCGATCAGCGCGGCGGCAGATCGGACAAGGGCGATGACGGAGGCGCGCAAAGCCGATGTCTTCCACGGTTCGGCCCGGACGCGCGCCTCTCCGTAGATGGCGATGGCAATCTCACGATAGGTCGCGTGGTTGGCGTTTCCGTCGGCGGCTTGCATCATCAGGCGGAACCGCCGGCGCTGATACGGCGTCATCCTGGGGTCGCGGCGTGCGGGTTTCCCGACCAGCATGTGCCAGAGCCTGAGTATGGCTTCGAGCCGATCCGGCAAATTTTCGTCAAGTGGCAGGATGATCGCCGGCTGCGAATTGGCATCGGTGTCGGCGAGGATCAGATATTGAACGCCGTCTCTGGCGTCAAAGACACCATATGTCCCCTCTGGTCCGCAGATGGCATCAGCAAGATCGACCGATAAGGCGGACGGAGAAGGCGGAAGAAAATCGGGCGCTGCCCCGAACAGCAGCATGTCCGGATTGGCAACAGGCGACCAGATGACCGGTTGGCCGAGAGCGGAAAAGCCGGGGTCTGCCGGGAAATCGCAACCCCCAGCGATGTTGGACGTCATCCGCAAAGGGAAGATGCCCGGTGCCTTGCGCTACAAGATCTTCGAAACTGGCTTGATAGGTGGCGTTACGGCGCAGGCATTCCCAGGCGACGCCCTCAACGGGTAACGCGTCGTAGAATTCATACTGGTCCTGGTCTCGCCAGCGGGATGTATCCGGCTTCATTGCTCCGCTCCTGGTTGAAACTGCACAGGTGGAGCGTGAAAGAATTGCGGCGCCTCTACCAAGATGGAAGCCGGAACGAAGACATGAGGTGATGCCCTCGGGGCATCACTGGTGCGACGGCGCCGAGGTCAGGTCCGATCTGTCGGACGACGCAGCAGCTGACGATAGCCGCTCTGTGTCATCCAGCGCGCCCGTGCCAGATGGCTGTCATGAACCTTCCGGGCGCGCACTGGTTCCAGGGCGGGGTCGAGACCGAACAGAATCTTGACGGCTTCGGTCCATTCCGCACCATCGGCGTGAGCATCAAGCAAACGCATGTAGAGCTTGACATGCGCGCGATCATATTCGGTCAGCTCGTTGCCGACAGGCGCGATGTCGTCAAAGGGGATGACTGCGGATGTCATGTCGAGAGCCGCCGCAGGGCGCGGTCCGCAGCGGCGGATTGATGATGCCGCCGGTGCCGATCAGGCGCCATGGATCTGGCGATATTTCTTCTCGTCTTGGTCATGAACCAGCAACACTCCTTGCCCGCGATCCGTGGACAGGAGAACAATCCCTGCTGCTTCAAGCGCCCGGCGCACCTGATCCCGCGTTGTCTCATACACCTCGAGCCGGTTCTCGGACTCGAGGCGCTTCAGGGCAGTCAGCGATATTCGGGCCTTGTCAGCGAGCGTCTCCTGCGTCCAACCCAGCAACGCGCGTGCGGCCCGCGACTGTCGAGCGGTGATCATGCATGATCACCTCCCATCGCGACCGGCGCGCATTCCAGAACTACGGCTATTTTAGTCGCCCTCGCCCGATACGCCACATGAAATCGTTGAATCTGCGCAGGGCGTTATTTGCACGGCTGAGCATTCAGGCAGTCTGAGTCGCCTGTATGCCGCATATTCAGCGCCTGCACGGTCTTGAGGTACGGCAGACCTAGAATGATCCTTAAACGCATCATACGGAATTCCAACGATGCGTTTGGAGATCAATACTGTTGCATCTTGCGCAAAATATGATACCTATTCAGATCAATGCGGCAAAAATGATCCGTAGAGGCATCACATGAAGGCGGAAGCAGAAACACTAGGGCTGATCGGCGACCATTTTCGCCGCGCCCGGCTGGCAGCGGGGCTGACCCAGGAGCAGGTAGCCGATCTTGCGGGCATTTCGCGCCCGCGCTACCGCGACATCGAGACGGGAGCAGCGGCTGCGCGCACCACGACATTGATCAACATTGCCAGGGCGCTTGGGCTGGAAATGATGCTGGTTCCGCAGGCGATGGTGCCCGCCATCGAAGCGCTTTTGCGCCCCGATGCCGAGGACGATCATCCGGCCTTCAGCCCGCAACCGGAGAGCGACGATGACAGCCGCCCGTACCGCTGAGACCATCACCGCGCTGGACGTGTTCCTGAACAGTGCGAAGGTTGGCACGATCGTCAGAACGCCGGGTGATTTCAACGCCTTCAGCCTTGATCCGGCCTATCGCGCGGCCGGCGGTATTCCGGTTCTGAGCCTGTCCCTGCGCGCGGCATCAGGGGGCTTGCGCAAGGATCCGCGACCTGTCGCAGGCAGCCTGCCGCCCTTCTTTGCCAACCTGCTACCCGAAGACCGGCTGCGCGAGGCGATGGAAAAGCACCATGCGGGCAATGTGCGGCCGGGGAATGATTTCGATCTCCTGGCAGCTCTAGGCGCGGATCTGCCGGGTGCCGTTCGGGTGCTGCCCAGTGACGGTCAACCGGGCATCGGGGCGGCCCCATCCCAAGGGCGGCCAAAAGCCCGCTTCTCGCTGGCGGGCGTGCAGATGAAGCTCTCGGTGATGCAGAACACCGGCAAGGGTGGCGGACTGACCTTGCCGCTCGGGGATGACGAGGGCCAGTATATTGCAAAATTCCCCTCGACCGCCTTTCCGGGCGTGTCGGAAAACGAGTTTGCGAACCTCGCGCTTTCCGAAGCAATCGGCATGGACGTGCCCGAGCGGGAACTGGTCAGCCGAGACCAGTTCGAGGGGATACCCGAAGAGTTCGAAACACTTGCCGAGGGGCTGGTTCTGCTCGTGCGGCGTTTTGATCGCGGGACAGACGGGCAGCGCATCCATATCGAGGATTTCGCGCAGGTTTTCGGCCTGTACCCGGCGCGCAAATATGATGGCGCCGCCTCCCACGATATCGCCTCTGTGCTGAATGTTGCGATCTCGCCGTTCGCCGCGCTGGAGTTTGTCCGGCGGCTGACCTTCTCGGTGGTCATGGGCAATGGCGACATGCACCTCAAGAACTGGTCGCTGATCTATCCGGGCGACGGCGACACGCCCGCGCTTGCACCGATCTACGACATGCTTTCGACCGTGCCCTATATTCCGGCAGATGGGCTGGCGCTGTCTCTGGGCGGGGAGCGGGCCTTCAAGGGCCTGGCCCCGGCCCGCTGGAAGACGTTTGCCAATCGGGCAAGGCTTCCCGAGCCAGCCGTGCTCAAGGCCGTTGTCGAGACGGTGAAACGCATCGATGCAAAATGGTGGACCCTGCCGGAACGCGAAGTGGTCCCCCCGCTCGTGCTGGAACGGATCGACGCCCATGTGAAAACCATGATCCCGATCCTGACCGGCTGAGCAGTTCCAGCCCGGACAGGTCACCGGGCCTGGCGACTTTCCCGCAGGCATGAGAAAGGCCCCGACCTTGCGGTCGGAGCCTTTGTTCCGCGCCTCAGTCGCCGCGGCGACCGTTGGGGCGGGACCAGATGAGGGAGAAGGTTTCGCCGTCTTCTTCGTCGAAAAGGTTGGCGTAGATCGGAGCGTTGAAGCTCGGATCGTCCAGCTTGAGGCCCAGATAGTCGCGGCCCTCGTTGGAGCGCTTGGACCAGGCGGCGCCGATTTCGGCGCGACCGACCAGAACGCGGTGGCTGGGGGCGTTCTCGCCGGTGGCGCGCAGGTCGGGGATGATGCGCACGCCCTTGGCCTGGACGCTGAGGGTGACGATGTCGCCGGTGAATTCGTTCGAGCCGATCTTCTTGAAGGTGCCGATGGTTGCCATTTTAAGTCTCCGTTTTCCGTTTCCGAGCCCGCACCATTGCGGCCTCGATGGCGATCGACCGGCCGGAGACGACCGCTGGCGCACCCCAAAGGGGCTGGACAGCACAGGAGGAACTTTCTTGTTCCGCGCGGAATGGCGGCTTTGCCGACAGGGGAAGAAAGTTGTGACGACGCTGTTGCGCTAAAGCGGTCGAAGCGCATCGCGCTGTTCTTCGGCCAGATCAGGCCATTGAAGAGGCCGTTTGGAGCGGTTGAGACACGGGGGCTGAACGGAGACGTGGCAATCTTGAGGCCATCATGATGACCAGACGGGTAATACCGGCCTTTTTGTCACCCCGCCATCTCAGGTCATGCGCATCTTTCTTCCCGGCCTGTTCTATCGGCACTGCTCCCAACCGAGTTCTGGTCAGACCACAAACGCTCGCGCTGACCGTTCCGCGCTCCTATGGGCCTCGTCTGCGCCTCACGCTGCTCCGATGCGTGCCCGGTGTCTACCACCATTTTCCTGACGAAGATGGAAGATGATCCGCACCCGCGTCTGGTCGCCATCAACGGATCATTGAGGTTCCGGTGGGTGCAAAGCGGTCGTTCGCCTAGTCGTGTGCTGCCATGCCCGCAACGCGCAGGTAAGCCGTCACGCTACGAGAAGGGCAATGACTGCTCTGTGGGACAAAGCCGCCGTCAGGCGCCGCGACGTCGAATGGCCGGGTGCGGCAGAAGACACCTGCTACCTTCGGCGGCAACGTGAAGGTAGCCTCAATTTTTTGTAAGGAACGGCGAGAACCTTGGCTTTTGCTGAGCAGTCGATAACACTGCATCAGACGGATGCAGCACTTGGGGCCGAATCCACTAAAAACGGGGCACATATAACAGAGTGAATAATCATAGTAAAGCTAACGAAAAGATTGACTACGTGCTTGATCCGGCATTCTGGCTGAACGGACAAGCGCTCGGCTTTCCAGTCAAGTTCGATCTGGTACTGAAGCACCTCCGTCAGGACATGCGTGACGATTGGTATTTTGACTGCCTTCAGTATGACGATCTTTTCAAAGATCCAGCTGAGGCGAAGCGGATCATCATCTCGCTTTTGCAGGAATGGAACGGCGAGTACCGGGGTACGCGTAGCGTTGTTCGCAATATTCCAAAGAAAGGATATGGAGAACGCTATGGTTTGGAAACCGACTTTTTCGATCGCTTCGTCTATCAGGCCATCTGTAGTTTTCTGATCCCGTATTACGATCCACTCCTTGGCCATCGCGTCCTGAGCTATCGGTTCGATCCCGCTCCTCTTAATGCTAAGTATCTGTTTAAGAACAAAATCGACCGCTGGTTCACGTTCGAAGGTGTAACGCTGACCTTCCGTAAATCGGGACGCCATCTGCTGGTCACCGATCTGAGCAATTTCTTCGAGAACATCTCGCGCGTGCAGATCATCAAAGCGCTCGAGCAGGCAGTCCCCCACCTCGCGGCAACCGGACCGGAGAAGCTGCAGATCCGCAACGCGATAGCCACTCTCGACCGGCTACTCACGCAATGGACGTTCAGCCGCGACCACGGGCTGCCGCAGAACCGTGACGCATCGGCTTTCCTGTCCAATATCCTGCTGTCATTCGTGGACATGGCAATGACGAGGAAGGGCTACGATTACTATCGCTATGTCGATGACATCCGCGTCATCGCCGATTCCCAGTTGCACGCGCAGCGCGCCCTCCAGGACCTTATCCGGCAGTTGCGGACGGTCGGCCTCAATATCAACGCCAACAAGACCGAGATACTTGCGCCCGACGTGTCGAGTGAGAAAGTCGCGGAGTACTTCCCGTCACAGGACAGTTCCACCATCGCGATCAACCAGATGTGGCAGTCCCGCAGCCGTCGAATCGTGACCAGGTCGGTAACGTACATCTTCGAGATTCTGAGCCGGTGCATTGCAGATGGTGATTCGCAGACGCGGACCTTCCGCTTCGCCGTGAACCGGGTGGCGAAGATCGTGGAGTCCGGCCTCTTCGACGTAGGCGACGCGTTGTCGGTCAACCTTCTCGACACACTGTCGCGCTCGCTCTCCGAGCACGCCGTTACGACTGATCAGTACTGTCGGTTGATCGCCACGCTCGATCGTGATGGGCGCTGCTTACCGGCCCTGGAGGCGTTCTTGCTCGCAGAGGACGGGGCGATCCACGACTGGCAGAATTATAACATCTGGATGCTGCTCGCTATGCGGCGGCACCGGTCCGACGATCTCGTCGCACTCGCGGATCGCAAGCTGCGGGAGGACATGAAGTCGGGCGAGTCAGCAGCTATACTGATCTGGCTCCGTTGCGTAGATGAGAAGGCACTGATCGAGAAGTGCATGCAGGAGTTCGCGACGTTACCCTACCAGAACGCTCGCTACCTCCTCATTGCCTCGTCAGTCCTGAACGAAGAGGCGCGCCGTCCGCTGTATGGCAATGTCCCCGTCTGCCTAAAGGGGACGGGGCCTAGGGCCGAGCGGTACTGCAACGAAGATGGCCTCCCGTTCGCCGTAAGGGAAAGCACGGATCTCCTGAACCTCGTCGACGAGGTTAGCGGCTATGATTGACCTGACCGCTAGGCTGCTACTCTTTGTAAAGGACTTCACCGGGAGGGGAGCGGACGCCTTCTACTGGTTCCATGATGGTCAGATCCAGGAGACCGATGCTGCCAGTGTCGTCACATTTCCAGGCTCCGTTGTGTGCCATGACTTCTGGATGATCCGCGATGCACTGTTTGATAGGACGGGTACGCTACCAGGTACGATCATCGACGTCGACGAGCTTCGCATCTCAGTCAGCGGAATTCCAGAGGAACGGCTCTCCCGGGAGAAGCGCGACGTCACAACGCATCTGGGGCAGTACGGGGCCGAACAAGAGGTCTGTGACACTTACCAAAAGATGTTCAACAAGGGCGTCCCGTTCGACGAGGCGGTCGCAGTCAAGGCGGCAACGGCGATAGCGGCAATGTATCTCGACCTCTGCGAGAAGGCGTCCGTCGACGACGAGTTTGAGCGCTTCTTCTCAGTCGAGGTACCCGCCTACCGGCTGCTCCAGCTTGCTATGTCTGCCGGCATCTCAATTGACACGGCAGGGCTTTCGAACAAACGGGCTCAGGCGGAGCACGACTATTTCCTGCAACTGAAGGATTATTCCGCGAAACACGACATGCCGCTCGAAACGCCGAGCAGGCGTGCCATTGAAGCCAAGCTGGTCAAGGAGGGCTTTGAGCTGGACGAGGTTTCGGTCGAGTACCTCCTTGAGTTCGTGCCGCACGAGCGCGACTTCGGCGGTGACACCATGGCACTTCTCGCCTTGGACACGACACGCAAAGTTCTCGGCTCCCTTACGTTGTCGACAGACTGCACGCGACCGGTGGTTGACGTATTCGGTTCGCGCACATCCCGTGTACAACTTCGTAGTCCCAGCCTCCAGAACATCCCGAAAAGATATCGGTCAATCATCACCGCTCGTGGTGACGCCCAACTCGGCTACGTCGACTTCGACCAGTTCGAGGTCGGAATCATGGCAGCCCTGTCAGGGGATGAGGAGCTTAAGCGGCTCTATTCGGATGGTGACATGTACGCTCTCTTCGCGACTACGCACTTGGGTCTTGTCGGAAATCGTAAGGCCGCCAAGCAGTTGTTTCTGTCTTATGCTTACGGAATGAGCCGCAAGGCGCTTGTGGACGCCGCCGTATCCCTCGGCGTTGACAGGCAGAAGGCAAAGGGGGCGTTCCGACTTTTCCAACGCTACGAAGAATGGAAAAAGGAAGTGTGGAGCGAATTTCAGAGTTCCGGCCGGGTAGCCACTATCCTAGGCAACCATTACCGGCGAGCCAACGGAGGCCAACTAACAGGTAAAGAGCAGCGTTCAGCCGTCAGCCAAGTCGTCCAGGGAACTGCATCGTTGATATTCAAGCGGACGCTGCTGGCAGTTGCCTCCATTCAAGACGCTAGGGTCGTTTTGCCAATGCACGATGCTCTGCTGTTCGAGCACAAGCTCGTTGAAACACCGGGTAAGGTCGTCGAGGCTTTCGAAAGGGTTATGACTGAAGTGCTCGGTGGACGGGTAACCGGCAAGGCGTCAATTAGTGACTTTGCTGAACGTGAGCAAAGCTCGGCCGCTCCAAAGGAGAACGAAGTATGACGGGTTCAGATCACAGAGGTGCGCCAATATTTCGACGCTGAGTTAGGTACGTCGTTGGTAAAATATGGACTCGAAGTTGGTGGGCCATTTTACTCTTGGCTGAAGGCGGCTCATGGATCGGACGCGTCGTCAGTGTCGCTGCCGCAAAATGGCGTATAACTGGTCGTGAACAGAGATACAAAGCAAGCATCCGAACGGTAGCTTTGGGCTCAAAGTAACTATGCGCAGCCTTTCAGGCGCGCGAAAACCCTCCGGCGGAGGCATCGGTCGCCGCCGTGCCCGCGACGCACAGGAAAGCCGTCACGCCCACTGCGACCGCACCGATGACCGAGAAGATGAGTTGCCATGTCTCAGACGGCATCATGTGCTTGACGATACCGAGGGTGGCGTAGAACCCGGCTATGCCCGCGGGTGCAACAAAGGCTAGGGCGATTAGCAATCGCGCCCAGATCGGGCGGATCAGCACGAGCAAGCCCTGACCGACAACCAGTGTCAGGCCGGCGGCGACGAGTCCAACGAATATCGCGCCAAGCCAACCAGAACCCGTGCCATAAGCCCAGGTGCCAGCATTCAGGCCGATGAAGAACGGCAGCGCAAAGACGGCAAGGTTGAACATCAGCCAGCACATGGTGCCGATGGCTGCGATGGAAACAAGAATTCCGAGAACGATCATGGTGGTGTCTCCGTGCAAGGGATTGAACGGTCGCGCCCTCCACCACCACCATGGGCAAAAGAGAATCTAGCATGAACATGGACAGCTGCGCGAGCCGGAATGATCGGTGGCTTCGACCATCCGGCGCGCGGTGATGTGGATAGGCAGCGCTCATGCGCTGCCTATCCCAAAGCGATAGACCGGGATGCCCATCTTGCGGGCCTTGTCGGCCAGGTTGTCCTGAATACCCGTGCCGGGGAAGATGATGACCCCGATCGGCATGATGGAGAGCATCTGGTCATTGCGCTTGAACGGTGCTGCCTTGGCATGTTTTGCCCAGTCAGGTTTGAAGGCGACCTGTGCGACCTTGCGGTTATTGGCCCAGGTGGCCGCGATGCGTTCCGCGCCCTTGGGTGATCCGCCGTGCATCAGCACCATGTCCGGGTGCTTGGCGTGAACCTGATCGAGCTTGGCCCAGATCGTCCGGTGATCGGTGGCGTCTCCGCCCGAAAAGGCGATCTTCGGTCCGGCGGGCAGCAGCACCTCGTTGTCGGCCCGGCGTTTGGCGGCGATGAAGTCGCGGCTGTCGATCATGGCCGAGGTCATCTGGCGATGGTTGACCCGTGAGCCGGAGCGTTGCGACCAGGGCGTACCGGTGGTGCGCAAATAGATGTCGGCGGCGGTCTCGCGGAAGGTTTCCATGCTGTCGCGGCGCTCGATCAGGCTTTGCCCCGCGCCGATCAGTGTCTCGAGCTGGACGGATTTGACCTCGCTGCCGTCCTGTTCGCGCTGAAGGCGCTTCTGTGCCTGCTCGTTATCGTCGAGTTTCGTTTCGATCCGCTCGACAGCGCGGTGGAAGGTGTTGACGGTGGACCAGAGGATCTCGTCGAGGTCAAAATCGAGGCTGGTGTCGGCCATGGTGGAAATCAGGGCATCGAAGATGTCGGAGACTGCGCCCTGGATGACGTGATTTTCGGGTGTGATCCGGGGATCGGCTTCGTCTTCGGAGGGGCGATAGCCGTAGAGTTCGAGTTCTTCGATGGCATGGCCGGTCGGGGACGTGCTGTGATCGGGTTCGAAATCGTCGTGCGCGTACATGGGATGCTTCCGTCAGTTGGACCGCGACCGTCGCGGCCTTCATGGCGACGAAAGCTCACGGGCGCTCCGGTCTGGCAGCGCGAGCCTGTGGCGAGGGCCTTGATGGCAAAGCCCGGCTGATTTGTTTCGCGCTGTAAAGGCGGGCTTGCCCGCCGACGGAAATCAGTCGGGCGCCGCCATTGCCTGACCGAAGCGTTTGTGGGCCGATCGCCCTCTCGGAAGGCCAAGGCGCGGTCCTCTGCTGGTGACAGGATGCAGCCTGCGCGCATGACAGGATCGGAACGGCCCGATCACGGCCCCGTACCGGCTATGCACTTGAAGCCATGAAGCGGCAGACGTCCTCGGGAGCGATTTGCACCCGGATTTCTGCCCGAACGGCATCCAGCCCGTAAGTTGCGAGATCTTCGTTGAAGTCCCCCATCACGGGCGAGAGCGTGATGGCCTCGATCCCGGCATCAACCGCCCGGTCCACCAGGCTATCGCGGGCGCTGTCACCTGCCGGATCGTTGTCGCGGACGATATAGAGCCTGCGCAGTTGCGGCGGGAACAGGATGGCAGCGAGGTGTCCGGCCGAGAGCGCGGAAACCATCGGCATGGTGGGCAGAGCCTGACGCAGCGACAGGATGGTTTCGATACCTTCCCCCGCTGCCATGACATCCCTCACGCACCCGAAACGAACCGCATGTCCGAGCAGGTCGCCCATTGCCTTCCTCGGCGGATCGATGGATGCCTTGCCGGAACCGTCCGGGGCCAGCCATGTGCGATGTGCGCCGGTGATCCTGCCACTGAGGTCGGTGACGGCGGCGATCATGGCGGGCCAGGCTTGCGTCGGGCCATCATCCTCGGGCCGCCAGTAGCAGTTGGGGTGGAAGCGCAGATTTGTGGTCTGGCGTAAATCTGTAATGCCGCGTCCGCGTAAATACGCTTCTGCGGTACTGTCGATCAGCGGCTGGGTCATGCGCCAGAGGCGGCGTGCGGCCTCGGATGATCTCGATGGTGTTGGCGTTCGGGACGGACGGGATGGCGGCTGCGGTTCAGGATGCGGCAGGGTGAGGAAGCGCCGGGCTTCTTCGGCAACGTCGGCGAAGTCGATCAGACCGAGCGAATCCCGGATGACATCGAGCAGATCGCCATATTCACCCGTGGCCGAGTCCTGCCATTTACCGGCAATGCCTTTCACGCTGTCGTGCAGCCGGACGAACATGGAGCGGCCAGCCGTGTTTCGGACATCACCAACCTGCCAGTAATTGCCCTGTTTGCGACCATTCGACAGATAGTGACGGCACACCGCCTCGGCCTGTCGGCCGAGACGCTGCGCCAGTTCGGAAGCGTTGAGGCGCGCCATTATGCGGCCTCCCGCTCGCCGATGCGCTCAACGGGGAAGCGTTCAAGCAGCTTGCCGATGATCTCCGGCCCCGTTGCATCGACGGGCACGAAGAAGCGCAATTTCCAGGAGATGATCTCGCTGAAGAGACCATAGGCCCGCAGCCGGTCGCGCATCGGATCAGTAAAGCCGGTCAGTTCGATCCGGTTGGCCCCCATGACGCGGACGCGGCGCAGTTGCAGCCCCTCGGCGAGATCAAGGATCGTGCGACCTTCGATCAGCGCGGCATAGGCGGCATCCGGTGTCAGGCTGCTGGTGACGCCACTGGTCGAGGCATTGGCGGCCCATGCCGGCGATACCCGGCGACCGATGATGCGTTCGCCCTCGTCGGTCTGGAGCCGATAGACGCGGGCGGAGTCCTGCGGCAGGCGTTTCCAGATCGGCAGAAGCAGCCCTGTCACCATATGCAGGATGCTGTCGGTGAACTCCGGCACCTCGGCCAGTTCCGCCTTCCAGGACACGGTGAAGGCGGCACGGTCGGCCTCGATCCAGTGGGTCTCACCCATCGCCCGCACAGGAATGTTCATCGTCTCCATGGGCCGGATCAGCCGCACACGCCGTTCGATCTCACCATCATCCAGCATGACGCTGGTGGTCGGGATCTGCACGGCGGCACGCCCGGATCGCTCGTTGATGAGCAATCTTGCGCGGGGATCATCCAGTTCCGCGAGGGCCGCATCGAGCGTGACCGGCTGATTGCGTTTGCGCTCGGTGAGCGTCAGGAGCCGGGTTTCCGCGCCGGTGCCCGGATGGGTGTGGATCACTTGCCGGTCGGTGACGATGAAACTTTCGGCCTTCAGCGTTTCCAGCCCCATATCATAGGTGCCGGATGCAATCGCCCCGTCGATACGCGCCTGCAGAAGCTGCTCGAAGGCGGCGAACAGGATACCCTGCAATTCGATGGTCAATGCTAGCAGGCGGTTGAGGAAGGTGGTGATCGGTGGCAGGTCGTCCTTCACACCATTGCCGTCCATCAGCTTCAGGCCGGTTGCGGATTCAAACCGTTCGAGCGAGCATCCCTCGACCTTGCCGCGCACAATCAGAAGATAGAGCTGGCGCAACGCATCGCGAGCATAGGCGGATTCCAGATTATCCTCGGGACGGAACAGCCCCTGACCGCCGGTCTGGCGCTGGCCGCGTGTGATCGCGCCCAGTGTGTCGAGGCGGCGGGCGATGGTCGAGAGAAAGCGCTTCTCGGCTTTGACATCCGTGGCGATGGGCCGGAAGAGCGGCGGCTGCGCCTGATTGGTACGGTTGGTGCGACCCAGCCCCTGAATGGCGGCATCGGCCTTCCAGCCAGGTTCCAGCAGGTAATGCACGCGCAGCCGCTGGTTTTTCGCCGAGAGTTCGGCGTGATAGCTGCGCCCCGTACCACCGGCATCAGAGAAGACCAGAACGCGCTTCTGGTCATCCATGAAGGCCGAGGTCTCGGCAAGATTGGCAGAAGGCGCACGGTTCTCGACCGCAAGACGTGCCGATACCCCATCACCCTTGCGCACGATCCGGCGCGAACGGCCTGTGACCTCGGCCACCATATCCGTGCCGAAGCACTGCACGATCTGGTCGAGCGCTCCGGGGACAGGCGGAAGCGAACCCAGCTGCTCCAGCATCTCGTCGCGCCGCGCCACGGCTTCACGGCATTTCACCGGCTGACCATCGCGGAAGACGGGGCGTGACGACAGGTTGCCCTCGCCATCGGTGAAGGGTTCATAGAGCTGCACCGGGAAGGAATGCTGCAAATACGAGCCGACATATTCCCTCGGCGTGACATCGACGGAAATATCGTTCCATTCCTCGGTCGGGATCTCGGACAGCCGCCGTTCCATCAGGGCTTCGCCAGTCGAGACGATCTGGATGACGGCGGCATGGCCCGCTTCCAGATCGGCCTCGATGGACCGGATCAGGGTCAGGGTTTTCATGGAGGTCAGCAGATGGCCGAAGAAGCGCTGCTTCGTGCTTTCAAAGGCCGAACGGGCGGCGGATTTGGCCTGCCGGTTCAGCGTCCCCTCGCTGCCGGTGATGTTGGCAGCTTCCATCGCCGCGTCCAGATTCCCATGAATGACGGCGAAGGCGGCAGCATATGAGTCGTAGATGTGCCGCTGTTCGTCAGTGAGCTGATGCTCGATCAGTTCATATTCGACGCCATCATAGGAGAGTGAGCGGGCGGTATAGAGGCCGAGAGATCGCAGGTCGCGGGCCAGAACTTCCATGGCCGCAACGCCGCCAGCTTCGATCGCCTCGACGAACTCGGCACGCGTCTGGAACGGAAAATCCTCACCACCCCAGAGGCCGAGGCGCTGCGCATAGGCGAGATTGTGGACGGTGGTGGCGCCGGTTGCCGAGACATAAACCACGCGGGCGTCGGGCAGCGCATGTTGGAGCCGCAGGCCCGCACGTCCCTGCTGCGAAGCGGCGACATCACCGCGTTCGCCTTTGCCGCCACCGGCATTCTGCATGGAATGGCTCTCGTCGAATATGATGGCTCCATCGAAATCGGACCCCAACCATTCAACGATCTGCTTGACGCGGGAAACCTTCTCGCCCCGGTCGTCGGAGCGTAGCGTGGCATAGGTAGTAAAAAGGATGCCTTCCGACAGCTTGATCTTTACGCCTTGAGGGAAGCGTGACAGCGGCGTGACCAGCAGCCGTTCCATGCCGAGCGCCGACCAGTCGCGCTGCGCGTCCTCGATCAGCTTGTCGGATTTGGAGATCCAGATCGCCTTGCGCCGACCGCGCAGCCAGTTGTCGAGAATGATGGCGGCGGACTGGCGGCCTTTGCCAGCGCCGGTTCCGTCACCGAGCATGAAGCCCCGGCGAAAGCGGATCGATCCGGCAGCATCCTCGGGTGCAGCGCTCACATTGTCGAAATGCTCATCCACGGTCCATGCGCCGGCGAGATGATCGGCATGGGCTTCACCGGCATAGATCACCGTTTCGAGCTGGGCGTCCGACAGACGCGCGCAGATGTCGGCGGGCAGCATGGGCTGGTAGGACGGTTTGGGCGGTGCGACCGAGGCCATGGCGGCGGATTGCACCAGCTTGGTCGGATGCGGCTGTGCGTCTGGGATGCGCAGCGATTGCAGCGCATATTCCTCATAGATGGCGTCGGACAGGCGAGCGCCTTCCGGTGGCGTCCAGTCCACGGTCTCATAGACGAGTTCGACGCCCTCCGGATCGTTGGCCGGAGCAGCGGCAGGCCGCGGTGCTGTCGCGCGGGCCAGATAGCCTCGCACAGTTTTCGGCGCGGCGGTCGAAGCGGGCACGACAATCTTCGGTAATGATACCGGCGAACGCTGTGGGACATGCGCCTCGATCCATCCGATCAGCGTGGCAACATCGGGTGCAGTTCCCGATGAGGCCGGAAAACTCGCCGGATCTTCGGCGGGCAGTTTGTCGATCACGGTCAGCCGCGTGGGAAAAGTGGTGCCGTGCTTTGCATAGACCGCGCCATCAACGGCGGCGGTGAAGACCACCCGGCCGCGGGCCTGCAAGCGGATGAACGCGTCCCGCCATGCCAGAGCTTCCGGGCCAAAGCCTGCGCCAGTGATCGTCACCAGCCGACCGCCAGGAGCAAGGCGAGCCAGCGCCGAGGCAACATGGCGATAGGCCGCATCAGCGACACGCCCGTTGACATTGGCCATGACCGAGAATGGCGGGTTCATCAGCACCACGGACGGGACGACATCCGGGGCTAGATGATCGTCGATCTGGGCGGCGTCGAACCGGTTGACGGCAAAGGCCGGAAAGAGCTCGGCCAACAGTTCAGCGCGGGTATCGGCCAGTTCGTTGAGGATCAGCGAGCCGCCGGCGGTCTGCGCCAGGATCGCCAGAAGGCCGGTGCCCGCCGATGGTTCCAGCACCCTGTCATCAGGCGTGATCGCAGCGGCTGTCAGAGAGGCAAGGCCGAGCGGAAGCGGTGTCGAAAACTGCTGGAAATTCTGGCTTTCCTCGGAACGCCGGGTCTGCGTCGGCAATAGTCCGGCGATCTTTGCCAGCACGGAAAGCCGTGCAGCCGGAGACGCGGCTTTGCGGAAAAGCGCCTTTCCGTATTTGCGTAAAAAAAGGACGGTAGCAACTTCGCAGGCCTCATAGGCCAGCTTCCAGTCCCAGGCGCCGGTAGCATCGGATGCGCCGAAGGCCGTTTCCATAGCACGGCGCAAGGTGGCGGCATCGATGCGTTCACCGCGTTCGAGATGGGGGAGCAAAAGATTGGCCGCAGCCAGGATCGCGGGCGCAACTGCGATCGGCGTGACCGGATCGGCCACGGGGAAAACCATGTTCATGGCGGGAACCTCAGGAGAGCGGGAAGGACAAGCTCGGACGGCGCTCTCTCTCGACCACCCGGACCTGACCCTTTCCGGCCCACCTCCGACTCTCAAACCGCAGCATAAGAAAAAGCGCCCCAACCGGACGGCGGGGCGCTTGTCAGTGTCTTCCCGGGATCATCCGAAGCGGCGACCGGATTCGGTGAAGGTGTATTCATTGGCGGCGATGGTTTCATCGACCACTTCGTCCGAGGACAGATAATCATATTCGCGTTCAAGCTGGCGGTAGAGCCATCGAGCCAGATCGCGCAGCGCCTCGATGATCGTCTCCTCGGCATCGGCGGTCATGTCCTGCCAGGTCGGGCTGTCTCGCTCGACCGAGATCGCCATGCAGTATTCGTGATAATAATGGCCGCGATGGCTGGCCTCGACGCGAAGCTGATAGAAGTTGCGGCGTTGGATCGCCTGAAGGGCGTCGGCGATGCGGTGCAGTTCGATGTCCTGCGGGGCGTATTCCCTAATCTGGCGCGGCCCATGTTTCTGGTAGGAATACCAACATTCAAAACAGGCACCGTCACCTTGCGACCAAAAGCCCCGGAACCAGATGCAGGGTTCCTGCCGGGTGCCGCCGCCCATCAACCGGACGGTGCGGGTCTTGAGGTTCAGCCCGAGGATTTCGGCGATACGCTGGAAATCTTCATAGACGGCATCGTACCAGTCATAGTCGAAGCCGCCCTCACGATACCAGGCGCGGGCCTTGTCCTTCGCCGCATCGGAAAGCTCATCGAGACGATAGACGGTGGTTTCGATGATCTCAGGCATAGGGATCTCTCCCTTCAAGAACCGAGGAAAGCCAGCCATCGGTATAGATCCAGTCCACCGTTTCGCCGGTGGCGAGATCGAGGACGTGCGCGCCGCCACCGAACCCATCCAGGCGGGGTCGAGAACAACTGTTTGCGTATTGAAGGCCCCATAGACCCGTCAGGCCGAACTCGGTGGCGCAGCGTTTGACGAACTGGATGACATGCTCGGGATCGCCGGTGACGTCATCGCGCATCCAGAGCTGTGTGCCACCATGTTCTGGCTGGATGGATAGCAGGAAGCCTTCCGATGGCGGGTCTTCGGCGGCATTGTCATCCGCCAGAGCGTTGTAGAGCTCGAGCGCGCGGGCGGCGTTTTCGGGGGTGCCTACGTCGAGGAGGCAGGAAAAGTGCGTGTAATAGTCGGCCATGACGGTCTCCGAACATGACATGGCCCGGCGTATGACCGAGCCGAATGTGATGGAAAGGGTGAAGCTCAGGCGGCCTGCGGCAGGCGGAGCAGATCGGCCGAGGTTTCGCGCCAGAAGGGATCGACCAACCGGGCCTCCAGCGCAGCGGCGCGGTAACGCAGCCGTCTCGCATCACCGGGGTCCGAGGCCCTGAATGCCATACCGCGCAGGCGGCTGGCCTCGGTCACGATCCTGCGTGCCTCGGCCTCGGATGCGACTGGCTGTTGCCAGAGGATAATGCCGGCGCGGATTTCACCGGCGAGGACCAGGCGCTGATCTCGGTCCTGAATGAGCATGATACGCGGCTGAAAATACGGGAAGCTGTCCGGCCCCGTGCAAATATCACCGCGCGCCACGCGCACGGCTGCGGCCTGGATGGCCTCTTCCGGTGACGGGCATTCCCCAAGCGGGATCATGCGGTCGAAGCTGTTCGCCGCGTCACTGGCGTCATAGTTGGCGACGCCCAGGCAAGAGATGCGCAGCGGCAGCTTTTGCGCTCGATAAAGCGCGGGCAGAACATCGGCAGCCAGAATCTGACCGATGGAACGGAAGGTTTCGGAACGGACAAAGGTCATCGGGATCACTCCATGACGGGCGCCGGTGAGCCTCTCTCTCCGACACTCAACCCGTCACGGCCGAACGGCCCGCACTCTTCCTCTCGGACCGGGGCAGCCCGGTTCCGCCGTCGGCGATGGGCAACCATAGCGACGCGCTGAAGGCCCGGTCGCGGGCTTGTCGCGGCCAGGCCGTCGGGGATGAGGCGCGGTCGCGCCTTACCCCCAAGGATCCAGCTCCAGCTTCACCATGTCGTCGTCGCCGTCGAACTCGGCGGCGGGACAAGCGGCGTGGGTGCCGTCCCCGGCCTGGAACACGACGATCTCGACCATCAGCGTGGCGGCGAGGCTGGCGGCGAAGGCGGTGGCATCTGCATAGGACATGGGTTCCGGCTCCTGTCTTTGGAGGCGGGGGACCATCCCCCGCGCGACAGGCGCCCGAAGTGTCTGACCGGATCTGCAATCACCCTCGGGCGTTCGGACTTTTTCCGAATCCCCGAGGGCGGCACGCTCGCGTAAGCCGACCCTTTACGGGTTGATTGTCAAAGAGAAGGATCGGACCAAGGTTTGCGAATGGAAGCGGGGGTGGTGCTTTGCATCTGACAGGATGCCGGATACCCGCCCGCAGATGCTCTGCCGCGCCAGCCTTGCCGCCATGCGGGCATCAGGATCGTGTTCCCATCAGGCTGGAAATGGCCGTCGCTTGCCCATGTGCAGGGATGGCCGGGTTTTGTGGTGAAGCTGGAGGTGGACCTGTGGGGTGAACAGCTATCATCCTCACGGCCCGACACCCCGCGATCAGGTCTTCAGGTCCAAAGCCCATCGGCGATCTCACGCGCGATCATAACGCGGGCCTTCATCATCAGATCGTCGCCTGATGTGTCGACATGACCGAAGAAACGGGCACGAGCGCCATGAGCCGTCCAGTCGGCGTAGCGGCAATATTCACGCGCACTAAGCCGAAAAACCCGCATGTCTTCGGCCCAATGGGGCTTTGGCTCCACGACCACGGTGATGCCGTCGCGGGTTTCCTCCCAAGGCAAGCTGCGCTCCGATGGGGGATGTTCGTGATCCTCAAGAAAGATTTGATTGACGTCGATGATGGCGGGCATGGAAGCGCTCCAATGAAAAAGCCCGATCACAAGGACCGGGCGCGTTGCGGAAACGGAGGGTGCAAACGGGGCAGCCGAAGCCGCCCCGCCTGAGAACTATTCAGCAGCGACGATATGCTGTTCTTCCTCTTCGTCAGCCGGGTCGTCATCGCCATCGCCGGAGAGGAAGTCGGGCAGATCGTCGGCTTCTACGTCAGCGCCCGTGGCCGAATCTGTCCCGATTCCGTCATCCACCATGCGCAGCGGCTCGGGCAGCCAGCCGGTTTCGGCCAGCAGGCGTTCGGCCTCTTTCGCCATGTCGCCCTTCTTCAGATGCCCGATCAGATCGGCGGCCCGATCACCGGCCCCTTCGCGCACGGCTTCAAGGATACGGGGCTTGGTCACGCGACCGAGATAATTGCCAACCGTCGGCCGCCAGCCCACGGCTACCATGTCAAGGTCGGTCGAACGGGCGAGCCGGTCAGCCTGCGACAGGCGGATGTCCAGCCCGTGCTGACTAACGCCCGCGCCGCTGTAAGGGTTGGGCTTTTCATAGAGCGCGTTGACACCGAAGCTGACGCAATGGGCGAGCAGATCCATGCGCGAACCGTCGTCCAGATCGGTCAGCCAATCCCAGAGGGCGGCATCGTCTGCCGGGACATGATCGCCCCAGCGTTCGTGGCGGTCAGCGATGGCCTTGGCCGAAGCGCTATCGCGCAGATCCTCGGCCTGAGCGGGCAGATGAACCTCCCGGACCTGGGCTTCGAGGCATCCCTTGCTGGAATGCGGCATGAAGCAATCCATGACCAGCCTGTGCAGCAGTGCCGTCATAGCGACATGCGGGTTTACTGCCACCGCATCCCGCAGCGCCAGCGTCCGATGCGCGGTCAGCTCGCTGACCAGGCGATCGGGCAGCGGCTTGATGGTGTCGGCCTCGTCTTCCTCCTCAGTTTCGACCGCCTGGCCGCCCAGCGTGATAACTGCACCCATGCGGCTTACCTCCGGTTCTGCCCGCTGGATCACCTCGCCGGTTTCCGGGTCAACGATTTCAGCTTCCGGTTCCGCAGGCGTTTCATCCTCGGCGCGAACATAGCCACGCTCGATCAGCAATGCGCCATCGGCGTCGATGCTGATGAAGACACCCGCCATGCTGATCTGGTCCGGCTCGAAGGTCATCGGACGGCGCTCGAAGGTTTCCAGCGCCCGTTCGATCTCACCCAGGCGGGCGTCGATCTCGTCAGGCAGCTCGTCGGCCTCGCCATATTCGGCTTCAAGCCGGTCATATTCGTCGCGCAATGCTTCGCGGGTGGCGCGTTCCTCTTCGCTCAGATCGACCGTGGTGCCGACAATCTGGCGTAGGCCATGATCGTGACCATAGGGGAAGGTGATGGCGACCTCGATCCATTTCCAGCCCTCGGCGGCGATGGCTTCGGCCTCGGCCTTCAGTTTTTCGCCCACCAGCCTGTCGAGCAGCACAGGATCTTGCAGCCAGCCACCATCGTCCTGCTGGAAGAGATCGCGCAAGACGCAGCCGCCAGCTTCCTCATAGGCGGCAATACCGACAAAAACCGCCCGCTTGTCAGCGGCGCGGACTGTGGTTTCGGTCAGCAGGCGGCGGATGTGGTAAGGTTCCTTCTGCCAGCCATCCTTGATCGCTTCCCAGACCTGCTCCTGACGGCCATGGTCAGAACTGACGCTGAAGGCCATGAGCTGCTCCAGCGTCATGCCGTCCTCGGCATAGACGTCGAGCAATGCCGGTGAGACAGAAACCAGCCGCAGGCGCTGCTTCACCACCTTGGCATCCACGAAGAAGGCGGCAGCAATGGCTTCCTCGGTCATGCCCTTTTCCCGCATGGCCTGGAAGGCGCGGAACTGGTCGAGCGGATGCAGCGGTGCGCGCTCGATGTTTTCGGCGAGCGATACCTCGTCGATCAGCACATCGGCGCTGGCCTCCGACACCACACACGGAACCGGCGCGATTTTGGCGAGGCGTTTCTGCTTGACCAGCAACTCCAGCGCCCGGAAGCGGCGACCGCCGGCGGGCACCTCGAACATGCCGGTCTCCTTGCCCTCGGCATCTACGACCGGGCGGACGTGCAGGGACTGGATCAGCCCACGCCGCGCGATGGACTCGGCCAGTTCCTCGACCGAGATCCCGGCCTTGACGCGCCGGACGTTGGACTGGGAAAGCACCAGCTTGTTGAAGGGAATATCGCGCGAGGACGACAGGGTGATCTTCTGAGCGGCAGTGGCCATGTCGGTTACTCCATGACGGACGCCGGTGAGCCTCTCTCTCCGGCTATCAGCCCGTCACGAAGCGAAGCGCCGCCCTCTTCCTCTGAGTACGCCAAGTCTGTAACCAACTGGAATAAAAGGAGAAACCAGATCGGTCAAAACTACCGATTAGTCCTTCGGGGTGTAAGACCCCGACCGCCACACGGTGCAGCGTGGGGCGAGAAGCAAGCGGGTGAGGTGAGCCGGGTGATTCCGACAAGCCATAAATCAGTAGAACCCGTTGAAGCCGGGCGCGAGGGGACTTCCGATCCCGACGCGGCCCGGCAAGCGAGACCGCCATGGAGAGGGAAACCGAACCGATGGCTGACTCCCCGTCAAGAGGGTCTCCACCAACTCGGAAGTGGGTGGAGCGGTCGCAAGACCTGTGGAGCGCCGGCGCGTTGTTTAGAGGTGCGCGCCAGGGGCGTTTGATCACTCAAACGCCAGCCGCCGGGAAAGCCTGCAAGGCTCGGAGGTCTGAATCCACACGGGGAACAGTCGGCTCCTAAAGCGGACAAAGGACGGCGGTGGAACTTGGGAACCTGCCCGTGTTTCCGAACCACTCGGGGAACGGATGGTCGAATCGACCGGCGAACACGCGGAGCAGGGACGGAGCCTGTGTAGTAGTTCGAGGACGGGAAAGCCGTCCACATGGCGAAGGCAGGCAGTGGATACAATTTGCAGGCAGGAGATCGACACTTGTCGGACACGGTGAATACCGAGTTCATTCTCGACATGCAGCGCAAGCTGTATCGGTGGAGTTCCACGGACCCCGAGAAGAGGTTCGCGGATCTGTTCAACTTCGTATGCGACCGCAGGACGCTGTCTCACGCCTGGGAAAGGCTCGCCCGCAACGCGGGCAGCAGGACACCCGGCACGGACGGCGTGACGCGGGACACGATCCAAAAGCGTGCCAACGGCGCCACGGGTTTTCTGGAGGAAATCCGGCAAGACCTACGGCAAGAAACTTACCGGCCACAACCTGTCCGGCAGAGGCTTATTCCGAAGCCGGGAAAGCCGGGAAAGTTCAGGCCATTGGGCATCCCCACGCTGAAGGATCGACTGGTTCAAATGGCGCTCAAAATGGTGCTGGAGCCCATATTCGAGGCGGATTTCTATCCCATCTCGTATGGCTTCCGGCCCGGTCGAAGCACTCATGATGCATTGGCGCGAATTCAACAACGCCTGCATCCTTCATCCACTGGTCCATCCTGGACCCGCTATGTGATCGAGGGGGACATCAAGGGCTGCTTCGACGCCATCGATCATCACGTGCTCATGGAGCGGGTACGTCGTCGCATTCGGGACCCCAAGGTCCTGCGGCTCGTACTCGCATTCCTGAAGGCGGACATCATGATCGAGGGCAATCTTCGACATCCGGTGACGGGAACCCCGCAAGGGGGCGTCATCTCGCCGTTGTTGGCCAATATCTATCTGTCGGCTATCGACGAGCGATATAAACGCTGGATTCCTGACCCAAGGGAGGGAGTAAGCAAAGTAAGCGGTCGCCACAGCTGGGATCGCAAGCTTGGCCGTCCAACCTTCTACATGGTGCGCTACGCGGACGATTTTGTCGTCCTCGTGCAAGGAACCCGGCAGGAGGCCGAAGAGGAGCGTCACGCGCTGGCGCAGTTCCTCAAAGAGGAATTGCGTATGGAGTTGTCGATGGAAAAGACCCGCATCACCGATGTCCGAGAAGGCTTCGACTTTCTCGGCTATCGAGTCGTACAGCAACGGTCGCCCGCAACGGGCCGGCACGTCGGCAATCTCTTCATCCCGAAGAGCAAGCTGCAATTGTTGCGCGACAAGATCAAGGGCAAGGTGAGGAAAACGCCAACCGGCCGGACTCTCGCCGATCTCATAGGCACCATCAATCCAATGATCATCGGGTGGCGAAACTACTACCGATATGCCTCACGGGCGTGGAAGGAGTTTGGCAAACTCGATTGGTGGCTGGATCAGCGCATTACTCTTTGGTTGCGCAGGAAACACGATAAAACAACGTGGGCGGAGCTGTTCCGCCAATATGCGCAATCGAGGAGCGGGAAGCGAAAACGCTGGCAACACGGCAAACGGCAAGTCGCTCTGTTTACCGAGGCTCACCAGAAACGCTTCCCGGACCGGGGCATACGTATACCGAACGGATGGAACGCCACCCCGGATGAGTGGTTCCTGAACGGAGCCAACAAGTTCTGGGAGGCGACCAACACCCTCGCCCTATTGTGAGGGCCACCCGTGGCAATCGCCACGCATGGAGAGCCGGATGCCGGGAAACTTGCACGTCCGGTTCGGAGAGGGGGATGAAGAAACCTGCCCCAGTAACGGGGCAAGGCGCTTCATCCCTACTCTACAGAGAGCGACGCCAGCCGCAGAACCTGAAACCCGGAAATCAGGCACTCCGGTTTTCTGTATCGGCGGATGTACGGGAGAATCGTGCGCCGATGCGGTAGAGCAGACGCTCGGCGGCGCGGATGCTGCCGGTTTCGCGGGCGGCCTCGGCCCAGACCGAGATCGGGAAATCCCCGGTGAACAGCAGATCGCGCTCGATGACCATGCCGAAGGGCAGCCGGACTGATGCCATCTCGCCAAGGCTCCACGAACCCAGTTCGGGATGGCCGAGATCGGCCAGGCCGAACATGATGTCGCCATCCTCATCCAGCTCGGTGGCGAGCCAGGCGCCCTCGCCGAGGGGGTTGAAGAACTTCACGACCGGGATGTGATCCTGTTCGCGCTGGCGGCCATTTTCCAGCAGGCGGTCGCGCTGTGTGCTGGTCAGGAGGATCATGCCGCAGCCCTCCGGTCGGTTACGCTCGTATCGGGCTCCCCGGCGTCGTCGGCCGGAAGATGCGACAGCAACCAGTCCGCCGCCTTGCTGGCCTGCGAGGCCGCGCGGACAATCGCGCGGGAATCCTCGCGCATGACCTCCAACCACGATCCGATATAATCGGCATGGCGGACGGTCGGCACGATCCCGAGCGCGGCGCAACTGAAGGCCGCGGTCTGTTCGGCAATCATTTCCTCGAAGGCGTATTTCTTCGAACCGAACGAGCCGGTCAGATCGCGGTTGAGGCGGCTGTGATGGCCGCTGGCGTGCCCCAGCTCATGCAGGGCCGTCCTGTGCCAGTTGATCGGCTCGAAATAGGCTTGCGGAGGCGGTACCTGCACATAGTCGAGGGACGGCATGTAGAAGGCGCGATTACCACCGATACGGAAATCGACGCCGGTGGCTCCGATCAGCTCCTTGACCCGAGGTGCTATCAGGCCCGGCGGCGGTGGCGGCGCGACTGCCGTGATGTCATCAGGCAGACCATCGCATTGCGCGGCATTGAAGACCGTGAACCGCTTCAGGAATGGAATGGCATACGCATCCTCACCTGTTTCGCGGGCACGGCGCTTTTCGTCCTCGGGAGTGAAACGGTCGGCATAAACGACGGTGGTGCCACGTTCGCCCTTCCTGACATTGCCGCCAAGCGAAAGGGCCTGGCGGAAAGTCAGCCACGTCTGACCGGGGAAGCCGTGCTGGATGACAGCGCCCCAGAGGATGAGAATATTGATACCGGAATAGGACCGGCCGGTTGAGGCATTTCTCGGCAGGCCCAGCGGGGCGGTATCAGGCGACGCACCCCAGGGCTGGACCCATGGCAACCGCCCTTGCTCCAGCTCGGCGATGATCTTGTTGGTGATGTCGTCGTAAAGGTTGCTGCGCGCGCCACCTTCCGCGAGGTTACGACCCTGTCTGGCCATCGGGATGATCTCCGCGACGGGCGCCGGAAGCCTCTCCTCCAGCTCTTAACCCGTCACGGAAAATCCGTCCGCACTCTCACTCTGAAGGGGGCGTTGCGGGGATCTCCCCGCAGAAGGGGTAGGCAGAGACCAAGGCTCGGCCGCAGGGGAAGGCTTTCCCCCTATTCGGTATGTTCCCCTGCGCTTCCTTGAAAACTGTCAGAAACTCGCGTATATTTCCAACAGGAGAAAGACGATGACACGGCTGACCGAACAGATTCTGGCACATGCGACGGGACTTCCCGAAGGGATGCCCGTGTCCGCCAAGGGCCTGCTCCACCTCGGAAACCGGGCAGCCGTGGATCAGGCATTGTCGCGTCTGTCCGAGCGCGGGCAGCTCATCCGCGCCGGTCGTGGCGTCTATCTGCGCCCCATCGCCAGTCGGTTTGGCACGCGCGCACCTTCGGTCGAGCAGGCTGTCGAGGCCCTCGCGACCCAAAAAGGGGAGATCATCGTCTCGAACGGAGCCGCCGCGGCGAACGCGCTTGGCTTGACGACGCAGGTGCCCGTCCGCTCGGTCTATCTGACCTCCGGGCGCAGCCGAAAGATGCACCTCGGCAAGCAGGTCGTCGAATTGCGGCACGCGCCGCGCTGGCAACTGGCCCTGGCCAACCGCCCCGCGGGGGAGGCCGTGCGGGCGCTGGCCTGGCTCGGCCCCGAAAGGGCGGAGGCCGCGCTCACGACATTGAAACGGAAGATGCCGCCTGGTGTGTTCGGCGAACTGGTCGCCGCCGCGCCGCAGCTTCCGACATGGCTCGCGCAGAGCGTCGGAAAGGCGGCCTATGGCTGACGTTTTCCTCCAGCTTTCGGCCGAGGATCGGCGTGACGCGTTGGGCGTCGTCGCCGACCGTTCGGGTCGTCCCACCCATCTTCTCGAAAAGGATGTGTGGGTGGTGTGGGCGCTGGCGACCCTCTACGCGGCACCGCTCGGCGAACATCTGGTGTTCAAGGGCGGGACGTCGCTGTCAAAAGCCTATCAGGTCATTCGCCGTTTTTCGGAGGATGTGGATCTGACCTACGACATTCGGGCGATTGCGCCCGATCTGGTCGGGGACAATGGCGAGGGTCTGCCGAAGACACGAAGCGAGGAAAAGCGCTGGTCCAGCGAGGTCCGCCGGCGTTTGCGGGCTGGGTCGCAGAGACGGTGCAGCCGGTAATCGCGAAGGCCCTAGCCGCTGAAGGGCTGGCGGCGGCCGTCCGCGTCGAGGATGAGAAGCTCTTCATCGACTATGAGGCGACCGCAGCCGGGTCCGGCTATGTGGCTCCAAGCGTCATGCTGGAGTTCGGCGCGCGCTCGACGGGCGAACCCGCGAGCCTGCGCGACGTCGTCTGCGACGCGGCCGGCCTGATCGACGGCCTGGTGTTTCCGACGGCGCGGCCGCGCGTCATGCACGCGGAGCGGACGTTCTGGGAGAAGGCGACCGCCATCCACGCCTTCTGCCTTCAGGAGCGGCTGCGCGGCGACCGCTTCGCGCGACATTGGCACGATGTCGTCCGACTGGACGAAGCCGGCTTCGCGGAAGCCGCTTTTGCCGATCGCGACCTGGCCAACGCTGTCGCTCGGCACAAGTCGATGTTCTTCGCAGAGAAGGCCGCCGACCGCACGCCGATCGACTATGCAGCGGCTGTCAGCGGCGGCTTGCAACTCGTGCCGGTCGGCGATGGCGCGAAGGCGTTGGAGGATGACTATGCCCGCATGGTTGAGGATGGACTGCTCTTCGACGACGAGGAGCCGTTCGAAGCGCTCATGGCGCAGTGCGCTGATATAGCCGCGCGCGCGAACAGAGCAGCCAAGTAAGAAACTGGGAGGACCGGGGGTATATGAGCGAAGTCGAAGACGAGCGAAAATTCCAGTTTCTGCGGGACGGCGATGCCGAGCCATCTGAACTGGACTGGAACAAGGGGATCGAGAGCGCCCGCAAGGCGATTTCCGAGGCCATGAACGCCAAGAACATCGCATTTCTGCTCGGCGCCGGATGTTCTTCCCTGATGAAGGACAAAAAGGAACTCGGCATTGCGACCATGGCGCCGCTGGCCAAGGAGTTTTGCGGCGAAACCATCGAGGCACGCGCGGCGGGATTCTACAGCGATCCGCCAACAGCCGGCGCTGTACCGGCACCGTGGCGGCTGACCAAAGGCGAACTCGACTATCTCGACGCGCTCGGGGTCGACCTGGCGAAGGATTACAGCCGTAACCTGGAACGCTTGATGGAAGTGCTGTTCGCGCAACGGTTCGTGCTGCGCCAGAGCGAGAATCCCGATCTTCACCCCTATCGCGCTGTTCTCGACGGCATCATCAAGAAGGTCCAGGACTTCCTATGGACCCGTGTCACCCAAGGGGCCTTCGCCACGGAGGGCGACACGACCGTGCGCGACCTCTACGAGCGTTTCTACAAGAAACTGGTCCTACGCGATCGGTCCTTGCCCCGGCCCTGGGTGTTCACGACCAACTACGATCATTTCAGCGAATTGGCGATGGATCGCCTGGGCATTCCCTATGCCAACGGTTTTTCCGGCGTCGTAGAACGCCGCTTCAACCCGGCGATCTTCCGCTATGCTCTGGCCGAGCAGCTCGACGTCGCCAGCCGCAAATGGACCGCCGTCGACGCCTTCGTCTATCTCTGCAAATTGCATGGTTCGGTCACTTGGACCGAGGACGATCATGGCCTGTTCCCGATCAAGGAGGTCTGGCCGCCGGAATCCTCAAACCAGATGCTGATCTATCCGACGCCGGCGAAGCAGAACTCTTCGCTCGGCTCGCCCTACGCAGACCTGTTCCGGGAATTTCAGTCCCGGATCGTGCGCGAGCAGAGCGTTCTCATCACGGCCGGCTACGCCTTCGGCGACGAGCACCTGAACAACATCATCTATCAGGCTCTGACGATCCCGACCTTCCGCTTGGTGATCTTTGCGGCGCCGGATACGGAGGGAGAGATCGCCAAGCTGCGGGCGCTGCGCGATCCGCGCATTTGGATCATTGGAGGCAATGGCCCTTCCGACGGAACGAGGGCGCACTACTTCGACATGATCGTCGAGCATTTCATGCCCCAGCGCCCCAGCGACAGGATTGATGATGCCGTCCGCAAGGTGTTGTCGGAGCTGGCGCCGAAAAGGGACGACGAGACGAAGGATGGCGAGGCATGAGCCACGACGATCGCAAGCGGGCGATCGGCAAGGTGGTCTCGGTTGCGGCCGACCGCTTTGTCGTCGAGATGCACGTCGGCACCGATAACTTCACGGTCGTCGGCTTCGACGACGTGCATTATGTGGCGCGGCTGGGATCATTCCTGATGATTCCGTCGCAGTCGGAATATGTCGTGGTCGAGGTTGTCGGCCTGCGTGAGCGCGACGCGAGCACGCCTTCCGAGCGGGGCGATTTCGACCGGGCCGGCTCCTCGAAATATCTGGACGTGGTGCCCGTCGGCATGTTGCCGATGCGCGGCGGCGCGTTTCGCTTCGGTGTGTCGGTTTTCCCGTCTCTGTATGCGGACGCACTGTATGCGCTGGATGGCGAGCTCGATCGCATCTTTGAGACCGAGGCCGCCGTCGAGCCGTCAGTCGGCCCGGATGGCGGCGCCTGCCAACCCGAAGGGGCCACGCGCTATCGGGTTCTACCGATCGGCAAGTCGGTGGTGTTCGAGGACTACGACGTCAAAGTTCGTCTGAACGAGTTCTTCGGCGGTCATGTCGCCGTCCTGGGCAATACCGGCAGCGGTAAATCCTGCACGGTCGCCTCGGTCTTGCAGTCCCTTTTCTGCAAGCCGAAGGAGCATCACGCCCGCGGCGCGACCTTCATCGTCTTCGACGTCAACGGCGAGTATCACGCCGCTCTGAGCGCTTCCGCGAAGGAGGGAGCGATCGGAGTCGGGCGTGTCGTCCTCGACGGTACGGCAGCGGGCTTCCGCTTGCCGCACTGGTTTCTGGAACTGGCGGAATGGGAGCTGTTGCTGCAAGCCAGCGAGCGCACTCAGGTGCCCATCCTGCGCATGGCGCTCGGGCTCTCGACCTTGTTCTCAAATGCGGGGGCCGCAGAACTCAACAGCGTCCGCAATCACATCCTCGCCAAGTGCATCACCCAGATTATGCGCGACGACTCGTCGAGCCCGTCCAAGCATGATCGGATCATTGGCATCCTCCAGCGCTTCAGCACGAACGAGATCAACGCGGCAAAAATCCGGCCATATATTGCGATCAACTTTGGCCAAATGGCCAACCCTGCGGGTCTGGATGCTTATCTGGTTGGCCCGAACGGTTTCGAGTTGGAGGATTTGAAGCTTCCTGCCTATCAAAACCTGCCATTCGACTTTTCGGCACTCGGCGATGCAATAGACCTCGCCATCCTGTATGCGGAGGCGCACGGTAATCGGCAAATCCGAGACTACTGCTCCCAGATGGTGACGCGCTTCCAGGCACTGGAAGATCGCCCTGAGTATGAATTCCTCCGGCATGAGGCGGGCGGCGCGGCCGCCGACAATGGAGAGCTGGAGTTTCTCACTCGGCTGGTCGGCCTGACCGGCAAGGGAACCGGCCACACCAAGGCCAATCAGATCATCATCATCGACATGAATGACGTCGAGGACGAGGTGGTCGAACTGGTCAGCGCCGTGATCGCGCGGATGCTGTTTCGCCTGCTCCGGCGCGCCGATCCGCGCAATCGCTTTCCGATCCATCTTCTGCTGGAAGAAGCGCACCGCTACATCTCGGCGACGCCATCCCGCTATGCAGTGGACGCGACCAAGATATTCGAGCGCATCGCCAAGGAAGGACGCAAATACGGCATGTTCGTGCTCTTGGCATCACAACGCCCGAGTGAGCTGTCCAAGACGGTTCTCAGCCAGTGCTCCAATTTCCTGGTTCACCGCATCCAGAACCCCGACGATCTTTCTCAGATTCGGCAGATGACGCCGTTCATCTCGGATTCGGTCCTGAAACGGTTACCGTCATTGCCTCGGCAGCACGCGCTGGTGTTCGGAACCTCGGTCAATCTCCCGACGACATTCAAGGTGCGGGAGGCATCACCGCGGCCGCGCAGCGACGACACCGCCGTGGTCGATTTGTGGTTCCACGAAGAAGGTCGAGCTGCCGGCATTCGACTCGCTCCGGTCGATACCGCTGGAGGGGAGCCGATGGCAGCAAACGAAGCGTCAGACGATGACATCTTCTGACCATCTGGAGACCCTGGCGCAGACGCTGGAGGCCACGGGAGACTACCGGGTCGTCCGGCGTCTCAAGCCGCGCCCTCGCATCGTTCCTCCGCCAGGCACGCCGCTGCGCCTTGGCCTGGTGGTCGATGTGGAGACCACGGGGCTCGACCATCAGCGCGACGAGATCATCGAACTCGCCATGACACCATTCAACTATGGCTTGGATGGCACCATTTTCAGCGTGGGTGACAGCTTCCAAGGGCTGCGTCAGCCGAGCGAGCCTATCGCCCCGGAAATCACCGCGATCACGGGCATCACCAACGAGATGGTGGCCGGCCAGATTATTGATCCCGCAGCGGTAGCCACATTCGCAGCGCCGGCTTCGCTCGTCATCGCGCACAATGCGGCGTTCGACCGCCGCTTCCTTGAACGATTCAGCGACGTGTTCTCGACGAAGCCGTGGGCATGCTCGCTCAGCCAGATCGATTGGGCAGCGGAGGGGTTCGAGGGCACGAAACTCGCCTATCTCGCTCAGGCCGCCGGCTTCTTCTACGACCGCCACCGCGCGATGTACGACTGTCTTGCTACGGTCGAGTTGCTGGCAATGTGGCTGCCCCGATCTGGCGCTACAGGTCTCAGCCGTCTCCTGGACGGCGCCCGTGCCGTTTTTTGGCGAATCTGGGCGGAGAACGCACCCTTTGACCTCAAGGATGTCCTCAAAGCGCGGGGATACCGCTGGAACGGCGATCCCGGCCCGCAGCCGCGCGCATGGTATATTGACGTTCCCGAGGCTCAGCTCGAGGCCGAGCTACGGTTCTTGAGAACGGAAATCTATCGGTATGAGGTCGATCCCCCGGTTCGGCGGATCGATGCCTATGATCGGTTTTCAGACAGGATCTGAATGCCGTCGAACGCCGGGCTATTGCATGCCCTTCCGGCACTTCTTGGCAAGCGTGGCGGAGACGAACTTTTCCCTTTTCGTCATGTCGGCGCGCTTTTCCACCATGTAGTGCCTAGCAGTCATGCTTCTCGCAGCTGGCATCCTGCAACGCGTGGTTCTGGAGGCGGTCGCGGATTTCCTTCGAGATCCTCGCCTTGCCGGTCACCGTCTTGAATGTCCGGCGTAGGTCCTTGCCTCAATTTAGCAAGGAAGACGTCCACCAAACATGGGGCTATTCACCTTCCAGCCTCACGGAGCGACGCAGCAATATCGCTGATCGAGCGAAACAGGACCAGTTCATCATCTCTGGTAGGCTCAAATCCTCGGCGCTGCCAGAATTCGGCAGCCTCCCCGTCGACGGCGTTGACCATCAATGCCCGCCCACCGATCAGCGATGCGGCCTGAACGCACCGTTGGAGGGCGTGCTTCACAAGGCCAGTCCCGATGCCCAACCCGGCCGAGCCGATATCGGTCGCGAGCTGACCAAGCAGCATGCAGGGAATTGGATTAGGCGGCTGCCCCGTCCGGATGGAGCGCGGTAGCACCGATGGCACAACGGCTGTTGGTGCAAGGCCGTAATATCCCACCACACGCTCTGCCTCATGCACGACGAGAACGGCGGTAAAGCCCTTCTGCTGATTGGAGAGCGCGCGGGTCTTCAGCCAGTGGTCGAGCGTCGGTTTGCCACAGGAAAACTGGGAAACATCGTGGGCGGCGGAAAGCAGCTCGGGTCCTGAAAGCAGCAAGGGATTACCGCTTCGCCGCGTAGCCGGGCTCCCACGGCGCAGGCCGCTTCAGCACTTCAACCATCTCCGGAACAGGAGCGGCCGGGCGCGACAGCACATCCATGAACTGAGCAAAGCCTTCCGGGCTCATCCGGATCAGGCCCTGCTCCATGACGACCTCCTCGGCCGCGCGCACAGCGGCATCTCGCACGAAATCGGTGCGCGAGCGGCCGCGCAGGCTGGCGGCGCGATCGATCATGGCAACATCCGCTTCGGGCAGACGCATCGAGATCGGATATTCCTTGCGTTCGGCAGTGTTGCCCATAGCGAGTCTCCTTAGTCGGAAGATAGCGCCTTGTATCTCTAATTACAATACGATAAAGTCTCATTTGCAAGCAACAGCTTCCGAGGGACCAGCAACGAGGCAAAAGATGACGGCGACAGCGAGCGATTCCGACAGGTTATTTTACTCTGCCATGGCACGCCATGTTACGCCGCCGCACGCCGTAACGCGCATTGGCACACTGAACGCCGCCAAATGTTCGCCCGCAAATTTCGTTGCTAATGCCGGGCATGGGACGAATGCTGTCAGTTATGACCTTGCGAGCCCCACAAAACACAGCAAAGATGACAGTAGCCGAGCGCGAAGCCCTGCTCGAATCTTTGCTGCTGGACGCGCCGGAGTTGACGTTTACGCCGTGCGGCAGTCCCGACCCTCGCCTTCTGCGTCTGGTCGGCATCCTGGCAAAGCAGGCGGCACGGGAATGCTTTGCAGAGGAAGTGAAGTTGTCCAGGCAAAGGAGGAAGCGCACCTCCTGATGCGGATGGGAGCAATGTTTTGAAAGTCGCGATCTACGCCCGTTATTCTTCTGACAATCAACGCGACGCTTCCATCGCCGACCAGCTTCGCATGTGCCGCCTCCATGCCGAAAAGCAGGGCTGGCACGTCATCGAAGAATATACGGACCACGCGATTTCAGGAGCATCCCTGATCCGTCCGGGCATCCAGGCCCTGATGACCGACGCCATGAGTGGCCGGTTCGACGTGATCCTCTCTGAGGCGATGGATCGCCTCTCGCGTGATCAGGAAGACATCGCCGGTATCTTCAAACGCATGTCCTATGCGGATGTGAAGATGTTCACCTTGTCTGAAGGCGAGGTCAGCCATCTGCATGTCGGTCTGAAGGGCACGATGAATGCCCTCTTCCTTAAAGATCTTGCTGACAAGACCCGCCGCGGCCAGCGCGGCCGTGTCGAGGCTGGCAAATCGGGTGGCGGCAATTCCTATGGCTACGATGTGGTCAAGAAGCTGGACGCCAATGGCGAACCCATTCGCGGCGACCGCACCATCAACGAAGACCAGGCCGCCGTCGTTCTCCGCATCTTCCGCGACTACGCCGCCGGTAAGTCGGCAAAGACCATCGCTTTTGCACTGAACAAGGACGGCATTCCGGCCCCTTCGGGCGGCGACTGGGGTTTCAGCACGATCAACGGCAACCCGAAACGTGGCAACGGCATCCTCAATAATGAGATGTATGTCGGCAAGATCGTCTGGAACCGGCAACGCTTCGTAAAGGACCCGAACACCGGAAAGCGACAGGCCCGCCCCAACCCGGAATCGGAATGGGTCATCCAGGAGACGCCAGAGCTCCGGATCCTCGACGACGATCTCTGGAATGCAGTGAAGGCACGGCAGGAGAAGAACAAGCTCACCCGCGACGACAACGGCAGCACGGATGTCCGCACTGTCAATCACAGGCGGCGCCCCAAATACCTCTTCTCGGGCCTGACTAAATGTGCATGCTGCGGTGGCGGGTACTCCGCGATCTCGGCAACGCTGATCGGATGCTCGACCGCCCGCAACAAGGGCACCTGTGACAACCGCGTCAACATCCGCCGTGACGAGTTGGAATCACGGGTCCTGAATGCGTTGCGCACCAGGCTCGTTGATCCTGAGCTGTTTGCCCATTTCTGTGAGGTCTTCACGCAGGAGATGAATCGTCTCCGCATGGAAAGCCGCGCCGGCATCGCCTCGTCTGAGGCCGAGTTGGCCAAGATCAACCGAGAACTGGAAAAGATTCTCGATCTCTACCTGAGCGATGCGCTCTCCGTAGAAATGGTGAAAGAGCGAAGCAAGAAGCTTGAAGCCAGAAAAGTCGATCTGGAACGGTTCCTCGCCGAAGCGGACGAGCCGCCTCCCCTGCTCCACCCGAGCATGGCGCTGCAATACCGCAAGCGGATACAGAACCTCTACGATTCCCTTCAGGATGAAGATGAGGGCAAACGGATCGAAGCCGCCGACACCATTCGCTCGCTGGTGGATCAGATTGTGCTGACGCCTGTGGAGGGCAAGGTGGAGATCGACGTACAGGGCGATCTCGCTGGAATCCTTGCGATTTCCGCGCAAACGAAAAACCCCACCTCGGGGGTGGGGTCTTCGCAAGTAAAGATGGTTGCGGGGGCAGGATTTGAACCTGCGACCTTCAGGTTATGAGCCTGACGAGCTACCGGGCTGCTCCACCCCGCGTCAAGTCCGAAGTTCGTTGCCGGCGGCGTCGTCGTTCGGTGAGGCGTATGTAGCAACCCACCCCCGGGAAGGAAAGAGCCGAGCGCCAAAAAAACGTCATGACGGCCATGTTCTCGTTCCCTGCCCTGTGGATAGAGGCTGCGGGCATCCCGCGCGCAGGGGTCGCGAGACGGCGCCGGCATTGGTTTCGCAGGCCGGCGGCATGCGAGGCAGGGGGAGTGGACAAGACGAGGCCAGAACCCTGTGGATGACTCCTGCCCACCATTCCGATGAGGCGGCCAGTCGCGCCGCGCCCCCGCGAATCCAGGCCTTGCGAACCCGGTGTCCGCGAATCCGGAGTCCTTGGGCAGCGCGCGGCACGACCGGCACCCAATGACTTCAGCCTAAATTTTCGCCGCCGATTGAGCCCTCCGGGGGCGGTGCCGCATTCCCATCATTATTATATCAAATCCATAGACAAAATAATATTTGATCCTAGACTGGTTGTCATCGCGGCTCTTGCCGCCCATCGCATCGACCATTTTCGCGCATCCACAGGGGCAAGCCGTGGCGAAGCGGCAGGCGCAACGCACCATCACGATCATCCGCACGGGCGGCGCCTGGGATCGCCGGGCGCGCGGCTCATCACCCGCTCCTGGTCGGGGCGGACACCGGAGCCGTGGTCAACGCACCGCAACTCCCCATCGGCGCCCGCCCGCGCGGGCATGGCAGCCGGGCGGCGGGCCGCAACGGCGTTGCGCGTGACGGACAAAAACCCGGGCCTGCCACCCGCCCGGACACCATCGAACCTCAGGATCTCGTCATGACCCAATCCTTGTCCGTGTTTTCCCGTTCCCGGCGCCGCCTGCTGATCGCGACTTCGGCGCTCGCCGCCGTGGCCCTGGTGGCGACGGCGGGGCTGGGGCCGGCGCACAGCGCCGATGGCCCGCGCGCGGGCGGGGGCATCACCTTTCTGATCGACTCCCTCGGCAGCACCTGGATTCCGAACAACAGCGCGATTTCCAGCTTCCAGGGCCACATCTGGGGCCATGTGACCGACAAGCTCGTCTATGTGGATGCGGACGGCAAGGTCAGCCCCTGGATCGCCGAACGCTGGGAACAGAACGACGCCGCCACCGAATTCACCCTGCACCTCAAGGACGGTGTGACCTTCTCCGACGGCACCCCGCTCGATGCGGCCGCCGTGGTCGCGAACCTCGACATCTGGTATGCCGGCCGCAAGGGTGAGGGCATCAATCCCATCGGCCTCTTTCCCAAGACCTACGACCGCGCCGAGGCGCTCGACCCGCGCACGGTGAAGGTCTTCTTCAAGGCGCCGACGCTCGGCTTCATCCCGACTCTCGGCTACCACGGCTCCATTCTCATCTCCCCGAAGACCCTGGCCCAACCCGCCGCCCAACAGGCGGATCTGGGGAAGACCTCCGGCAGCGGCCCCTATGTGGTCGAAGCCTGGAAGGAAGGCGACTTCGTCAAGCTGGCCAAGCGCAAGGATTACAATTGGGGGCCGCCGGCGGTGGGCCACACCGGCCCCGCCCATCTCGATACCATCACCTACAAGCTGGTGTCCGAGCCCTCGCTTCGGGTCGCCGCAGTCCAGTCCGGCCAGGCCGACGTCGCCTACAGCGCCTCGCCCCAGGAGCTCAAGTCGCTCAAGGACGAGGGCTTCACCGTCGCCACACCGCGCTATCTCGGCTTCGTCAACGGCCTCGCGATCAACACCAAGCTGGCGCCATACGACGATGCGAGGGTGCGTCAGGCCCTGCAGGCCGGCATCAATCGCCGGGAAATCATCGACACCGTCTACACGCCCGACTGGAAGCTGGCGACGTCCTTCATCCAGAGCAACGTGCCCGGCGCCACCGACCACGGCGAATTGCTCGCCTACGACCCCGACAAGGCCGGCAGGCTCCTCGACGCGGCGGGCTGGACGAAGGGCCCCGATGGCGTCCGCGTCAAGGACGGCAAGCCGCTGACGCTGACACTTCACTCCAACCCCTATCTCGCGACCTCCAAGGCCATCGACGAGCTCATCGCCCAGCAGCTCGGCAAGATCGGCTGGAAGGTCAACATCCGCGCCTACGACGTCGTGACCTTTGGAGAGAAGGTCAAGTTCGGCGGCCCGGCGGTGCCGGCCTACGAGGTCACGCGCAGCTTCATCGACGCCGGCACGGTGGCCAGCATCCTCACCAATGCCAACAACGGAGAGAACTGGTTCGCTCTTGGAGAGAGCGATCCCAAGATCAACGAGCTGCGGGATAAAATCGCCAGCGCCAGCTCCGCCGAAATCCGCGCGCCCCTCCTCGACCAGTTGCAGAGCTATGTCCTCGAGCAGGGCTATTTCATCCCGCGCACGCAGATCGTCCAGCGCATCTACGTGCAGACACCCAAGCTCAAGGGTGAAGTCTACAACGGCATCGCCTACGCCAGCTACTACACGGCCTCGAAAAGCGAGTGACGCGCCGCGCCGCCGGACAACGCAAGGAGGTGACCGGCATGAGGAACGCCTACCTGACCTACGCAGCAAAACGCATCGCCCAGGCCGTGGTGGTCATTCTGCTCGCCTATGTCTTCACCTTCGTCGTCGTCAGCATCCTGCCGGGCGATCCTGTCACCAACGTGCTGCGCGATCCCCAGAACGGGTTCACCGAGGACGAGATCCAGGCGATCATCGCCGCCCAGGGGCTCGACCGGCCGATCCTGGTGCAGCTGTGGACGTCCCTGTCGCACTTCCTGAGCGGCGATCTGGGCCTGTCCATGCGCTCCAGCCGGCCGGTCGCAACCCTGATCGCCGAGGTGCTGCCCTCGACCTTGATCCTCGCCGCCAGCGGGCTCGCTGTCGCGCTGCTGCTGGCGATGGCGATCGCCTATGCCACCCGCTTCCTGCCGAGGCGGCTCGGCCAGGGCGCCGTGCGGGGCTTCCCGTCCCTGTTCCTGTCGGTGCCCAACTTCGTGATCGGGCTGGTGCTCATCCATGCCTTCGGCTTCCAGCTCGGCCTGTTCCGGGTCATCGAGCCCGACAGCTTCTGGGCCACCCTGTTCGCCGCCACGGCCCTCGGCATCCCCGTCTCGGCGCAGATCGCCGAGGTGTTGATCGCGAACCTCGACCACGAGTCCCGGCAGGAATACGCGGCAGTAGCGCGCGGCCGTGGCCTTGGGCCCGCCCGCCTCTTCACGCGGCATCTGCTCAAGCCGTCCTCGCTGCCGGTGGTCACCGTCATCGCGCTCACCATCGGCGAGCTGCTCGGCGGCTCGCTGATCACCGAGACGGTGTTCGGGCGCACCGGCATCGGCAGCCTGGTGCAGCGGTCGGTCACCACCCAGGACCTGCCGGTGCTGCAGGCGGTGGTCTCGCTGGCGGCGGTGGTGTTCGTGCTGGTCAACCTGATCGCCGACCTCGTCTATCCGCTGCTCGACCCGCGCGTGAAGCTGGCGGAGGCCGGCGGGCCCCGCCAGACCACCGCCGACGACGCGCCGGACCCATCCCGCACGGTGGCCGCATGACCGTCGCGGCCCTGTCCCGCACTCCGCGCGCCTCGGCGGCCCGCCGGCTGGCAGCGCTCCGGGTACCGCCCACGGTCGCCCTCGCCTTCGCGATGGTCGCGCTGGTGGTCGCCTGGTCGCTCGCCCCGAGCCTGTTCACCAGCCATGACCCGGTCAACGGCGTTCCCGCCGACAAGCTGCTCGGCCCCAGCCTGGGGCACTGGTTCGGCACCGACCACCTCGGCCGCGATCTTTACGCCCGTGTCGTCCATGGCACGGCCTCGTCGGTGTCGAGCGCCCTCATCGCGGTGGTCATCGGCGTGCTCGCCGGTGGCCTGGTCGGTCTTCTGGCCGGCTTTCTCGGCGGCTGGACGGACATCGTGCTCGCCCGCCTGGTGGACGTGCTGCTGGCGATCCCGAACTTCCTGCTGGCCGTCATCGTCGTCACCGCCATCGGCTTCGACACCACCAACGCGGCCATCGCCACCGGCGTCTCCGCGGTGGCCGTGTTCGCCCGGGTGATGCGCGCGGAGGTCATCAAGACACGGCAGGCAACCTTCGTCGAAGCCTCCTTCCTCTCGGGCGGCTCGTCCTGGCACATCCTGTGGCGGCACGTTCTCCCCAATGCCTCGCGCTCGGTGCTGCCGCTGGCGGTGCTGCAATTCGGCCTGTCGATCCTGGTGATCGCCAGCCTCGCTTTCCTCGGCTACGGCGACCCTCCCCCCGCCTCCGACTGGGGCCTGCTGATCTCCATCGGCAAGGATTACCTCAAATGGCCGTGGCTGGTGTACGCGCCTGCCCTCGTCACGATCGCGACCGTCCTCTCCGTGAACAGGATCAGCCGATGGCTCCGCAAGACAGACTGACGGTGATGTCCAGCGGGGGCCCCGCGCCGGGGCCGCAGCGCTCGGCCACGCTGCTCCGGGTTGACGACCTGTCCGTCAGCTACGGCCCGAACGCGGTCGTGACAGGGGTGGGATTCGAGCTGAGCCGGGGCAGGAGCCTCGCCCTCATCGGCGAATCCGGCTCGGGCAAGTCCACCATCGCCCGCGCGGTGCTGCGGCTACTGCCCGGTGAGGCGCGCGCCAGCGGTCGCGTCGCGTTCGATGGCGCCGAGGTGCTCGGGCTGTCCGAACGCCGGTTCCGGCCGCTCCGGGGACGCGCCTTGGGCTTCGTGCCGCAGGACCCCGGCAACGCTCTCAACCCGGTGCGGACCATCGGCGCCCAGGCGATGGAGGCGGCCGCGCTCCTCGACACGGCCAATACCGCAGCCCGCAAGGCGCTCATCCTGGAGACATTCGCCCAGGTGGGCCTCGATAATCCCCTGCGCGTCTACGGCTCCTACCCGCACCAATTGTCGGGCGGCATGCTGCAGCGGGTGCTGATCGGCCTCGCCGTGCTGCCGCGCCCGGCCCTGCTGGTCGCCGACGAGCCCACATCGGCGCTGGACGTCACCATCCAGAAGCGGATCCTCGACCTGCTCTCGCGTCTGCAAGGCGAGCTCGGCATCAGCCTGCTCCTTATCACCCACGATCTTGCGATCGCCGCGGAGCGGGCGGATTCGCTTCTGGTGCTCAAGGACGGCCGCGTCCAGGAGGCCGGCGGCACCGCGACGGTCTTCTCCGCGCCGGCCTCGGCCTATGCGCGAAAGCTGCATGCCGACGTTCCGGCCCTCAATCCCGACCGCTACGCGGATGTGCGCGATCCCGGCTTTCATCGGCTGCGAACCGGGGCGGGCGGCCCCTCCAAGATCGAGGTCAGCGCCGTCACCAAGAGCTTCACGGTCGACGGCCGGACGCTGACCGCCGTCGACGACGTGTCGTTCACGGTTCCGGCTGGCACCACCCATGCGCTGGTCGGCGAGTCGGGCTCGGGCAAGACGACGACGATCCGGCTGCTGCTCGGCCTGGAGGCGCCCGACAGCGGCGACATCACCATCGCCGGCGAGCGCCTCACCGGCAGACCGCCCGGCGCATTGCGCGCGGTCTGGCGCCACCTGCAACTGGTCTATCAGAACCCGTTCACCTCCCTCGATCCGACATGGAAGGTGGAACACCTCGTGCGCGAGCCGCTCGACCGGTTCCAGGTCGGCACCCGCGAGGAGCGGGCCCGGCGGGTGCGCGAGGCGCTGGCGAACGTAGGCCTCGGCGAACACCTGCTCTCCCGCAGGCCGGGCGCCTTGTCCGGAGGCCAGCGCCAGCGCGTGGCCATCGCCCGCGCGCTGGTCCTCAGGCCGGACGTGATCGTTCTCGACGAGCCCACCTCCGCGCTGGACGTCAGCGTGCAGGCCGACATCGTCGAGGTGCTGCTGACGCTCCAGGCCAGCCTCGGCCTGACGTATATTTTCGTCTCCCATGATCTGGCCCTGGTGCGCCAGCTCGCTCACACCGTCTCGGTGATGCACCGCGGGCGCATTGTCGAACACGGGACCGTCGCCGATATCTTCGACAACCCTCGGCAGCCCTATACCCGGTCGCTGCTGGACTCGATCCCGTCCGGCGCCGCACGCGGCGCTCCCGGGACACCGCGCGCGGCGCCAGCTCTCAACGCGCAGAAAATCGCATGACGACATCCGCGCGGTTCCGCCCGAAGGCCCGGCTCGGCTTCAACACCCGCGTGTCCTTCACCGACGACGCCGGACCGGCGCAGGGGCTGCGCGACGGGATCGAGCTGTTCAAGGCCGCCGAGCGGCTGGGGTACCAGTCAGGCTGGGTCTACCAGCGGCATTTCGACCATTATCTGTCCTCGCCGCTGCCATTCTTCGCCGCCGCCGGCCAGCACACCGCGCGCATCAGGCTGGGCTCGGCGGTCATCCCGATGCGCTATCAGGACCCGATCCTGCTGGCGGAGGCCGCGGGCACCACCGACCTCCTGATCGGCGGCCGGCTGGAGCTGGCCATCGCCACCGGGGCGAATGCGGCCTTCGACGCGGTGTTCGGAACGGTGGACACCGACGCCCGCATGGAGGCCAAGCGGCGGCAGGCCCGGTTCCTGGCGGCGATCTCGGGCGAGATTCTCCACACCGTGGATGGACCGGGACAAGGCGCTCCGGAAGGCACCGGGTTGCGCGTGACGCCGCACAGCCCCACCCTGCGCGCGCGCATCCGGCAGGGCGCGGCGAGCCTCGGCTCGGCGGTGCAGGCCGCCCAGCTCGGCATCGGCCTCATGTCCGGCACCGTGCAGCACGGCCACGCCGAGGGCGAAACCTTCGGGGCCTACCAGGCCCGCTGCATCGCGGCGTTCCGCGACACCTGGCGCGAGACATGGGGCACCGCGCCACCGCCGGTCGCGGTGGCTGCCTCGATCCTCGTCGGCACCACGGCTGAACTCCGGGAGAAATATGCCGCGTATGACCTTGAACGCCAGACACTGGGCATCGCCGCCTCCCGCCCCAGGGGCGCCATCGAGCCGACCGCGCGGGTGAACCAGCCGCCCGGCACCCAGATTTCCCCGGTCTTCCACGGCACCCCCGACCAGGTGAGCGCGGCCATCCTCGCCGACCCGGGCCTCGCGAGCGCGGACGAGATCGTGCTCTTTCTGCCGCCGGCCTATAACCTGTCGGAAAACGTGCAGTTGCTCACCGACCTCGCGCGGACCGTGGCCCCGAACCTGGGTTGGGTCCCTGCCGGCTGAGCCACGCAGATCAGGGTGGCCCCGGCCACCGGATCCGGCCCCTTTCCCACGATCTCCCCTCTGCGACCCGGCGCGCCCATGGCCGGAGCCCGGCAGCCGGTTCCGAAGCGCAGAAAATAACCCGGCATCGCGGCCACGCCATCCCCTCCTGGGGGCGCTTGCGCGCTCGCCTCTCCAGTGGCGCCGGCCGAGGATCCAACCCCTGTGCTCTCCTGCTGTCCCGCCACCTTCAGGCGGACGCGGACGGCGCACCGCGCATGCCGGGCGGCGGCGGGGCATCGGCGGTTCCCACCGCGCCTCGCCGCCGTGGGATGTAGCCGCACGTGGAGCCGTCCCCGGACGCCCGGACTTTGGCCGGCCGCGCCGGGCACGCCACCCCGCATCCGCCACGGAAACGCCCGCGACGGAACGGCTCGCGAAGCGTCTTGCGCAGCCCCTGGCCCTGAGGGCATCCTTCGACTGAACGGCGCGCCAGCCGCAACGCACCGCGCGTCGATCAACGGCGGGAGCAGGGCGGCCGGTACGCCGTTGCATAAAGAGAAGGCAGCCACGGACCGGCCCGAGCTTCAACAGCGCCCTGAAAACCTGCGGTTTATAGTATTTGAATGCCCTGAAGACAGATGCAGAAACTGCATCCGTCTTCAACACCAGATGCCTCAAACATACCCACACCCAAGCCGATTGACTGCCACCAGAAAACAGCAGAAATGATGCCTGGGAACCAGGCGTTGTCCGGATCTCCAGGAGGATTGCGCATGCATTTCACCCCACGAGAAATCGATAAGCTTTTGATTTACATGCTCGCGCAGGTTGCCCAGCGGCGCAAGGATCAGGGGCTGAAGCTCAATCATCCCGAGACGGTCTCCCTCATCTCGGTGGCGGCGCTGGACGGCGCGCGGGCCGGAAAGACACTGGAGGAAGTCATGGAGCTCGCCGGCAAGGCGATCACCCGCGACGACGTGATGGAGGGGGTGGTGGAGATGATCCCCTACGTCCAGGTGGAAGCCGTGTTCACCGACGGCAGCCGCCTCATCACCGTGCACGACCCCATCAAGTAGTCCGGGAAGGGAACGCCGTCATGAGCCCCACTCAGAAGAAGGCCCCCGTGGGCGGTCTGGTTCTCGCCGCCGGCGATATCGAGATCAACGCCGGCTACCCGACGACGACGCTCAAGGTGCGGAACACCGGGGACCGCCCCATTCAGGTCGGCTCGCACTACCATTTCTTCGAGGTCAATGCCTTCCTCGAGTTCGACCGCGCACAGGCCTTCGGCAAGCGCCTCTCCATTCCCGCGAGCACGGCGCTGCGCTTCGAGCCGGGCGACGAGAAGGAAGTCACGCTGGTTCCCTATCAGGGCAAGCAGCGGGTGCTCGGCTTCAACGGGCTGGCCAATGGCTGGGTGGGCGACGAGACCCACGACGACTATCGCCCGCGCCTGACCGACGCGCTGGAGCGCGCGACCCGCTACGGGTTCAAGACCAAGCCGTAACGCGCCGCCTCGACATTTGCGAATGGAGCTTTGAGATGACAAAGATCTCAAGACAACACTATTCAGATCTCTACGGCCCCACGACCGGCGACAAGATCAGGCTTGGCGACACCGACCTCTATATCGAGATCGAGAAGGACCTTCGCATTTATGGGGAAGAAGCAGTCTATGGCGGCGGCAAGACCCTGCGCGACGGCATGGGGTACGACACCGAGCTGACCTCCGCCGCCGGCGCGCCCGATCTCGTCATCACCAATGTCACCATTCTCGATGCGGTGCTGGGTGTCATCAAGGCCGATGTCGGCATCAAGAACGGCGTGATCTGCGGCATCGGCAAGGCGGGCAATCCCTCCACCATGTCCGGTGTCACCGCCGGCCTGGCGCTGGGGCCGGCCACCGACGCCATCGCCGGCGAGCATTACATCCTCACCGCCGGCGGCATCGACGCCCATGTGCACTTCATCTCCCCCCAGCAGGCCGAGGCGGCGCTGAGCAATGGCGTGACCACGCTGTTCGGCGGCGGCATCGGGCCCAGCGACGGCGCCAACGGAACCACCATCACCTCCGGCACCTGGAATGTGGAGATGATGCTTCGGGCGTTCGACTCCTGGCCGGTCAACGCGGGCGTGCTGGGCAAGGGCAACTGCTCGTCGCTGCGCCCGATGGAGGAGCAGATCCGGGCCGGCGTCATCGGCCTCAAGATCCATGAGGACTGGGGCAGCACGCCGGCCACCATCCGCGCGGCGCTGACGGTGGCGGACCAGAACGACATCCAGATCTGCATCCACACCGATACCCTGAACGAAGCCGGGTTCGTCGAGAACACCATCGCGGCGTTCGAGGGACGGACGATCCACACCTACCATACCGAAGGCGCCGGCGGCGGCCATGCCCCCGACATCATCCGCGTGGCCGGCCTGTCCAACGTGATCCCGAGCTCCACCAACCCCACCCTGCCCTACGGCATCAATTCCCAGGCCGAATTGTTCGACATGACGATGATCTGTCATCATCTCAGCCCGAAAATTCCGACCGATGTCGCCTTCGCCGAAAGCCGGGTGCGCGCCGAAACCATCGCCGCCGAGAACGTGCTCCACGACATGGGCGCGATCTCGATCCTCTCCAGCGACAGCCAGGCCATGGGCCGTGTCGGCGAAAACTGGGTGCGAACCATCCAGACCGCCCATCTCATGAAGCAGCGGACGGGCGCCTACGAGGGGGATGCCTCGGACAACGACAACCAGAGGGTGTTGCGCTTCGTCGCCAAGGTGACGATCAACCCCGCCATCGCCCAGGGCGTCGGCCATGTGATCGGCTCGGTGGAGGTCGGCAAGATGGCCGACCTGGTGCTGTGGGAGCCGGCCTTCTTCGGCGCCAAGCCGAAAATGGTCATCAAGGGCGGCTTCATCTCCTGGTCACTGATGGGCGACCCGAACGCCTCGCTCCCCACGCCGCAACCGGTTCTCTACCGCCCCATGTTCGGGGCGCTGGGCGCAGCGATTCCGCGGACGCGCGTCACCTTCACCTCCCAGGCCGCCTATCACGACGGCATCGTCGATCGCTACGAGCTGAAGTCCAAGGTGCTGCCGGTCCACGGCACGCGCACCATCAGCAAGGGATCGATGGTGCGCAATTCCGCCCTGCCCACCATCGAGGTGAACCCGGAAACCTTCGCCGTCACCGTGGATGGCAAGCACGCCACCGTCGAGCCGGCGACGACCCTACCCCTCAACCAGCTGTATTTCTTCAGCTGACGCCCCTGCCTGGGCGCGGCGGCCGCCGCCACGCCCAGGACATTCCGCCCGCCCGCGGCCCCCGGGCCTTGCCGCAGTGGATGCACGCACCGGGCGGGGCTGCATCCACCGGCCCTGCGGGCGCGCGCCTCACCGGATGCGGTCGCCGCCGCGCCCGTCATCCATCCCTTCTGGAGCCATCATGATCATCATCGAGAAGACGCTCGGCAACGTGAGCGATCCACTCTGGCATGACCGCTCCCATCGCGGGCAAGTGGACCCCCTCGTCCTGGAGCATTGGGAGGCGCCCAAGAGCCGCCTGCGCAAAGCCAGCGAGGGCGGGCTCGAACTGGCGATCTCGCTGCCGCGCTCGGAGCATCTGCACGACGGCGACGTGCTCTATTATGACGCCGCGAAAGATTATCTCGTCGTCGCCCGCGTGCCCCTTAAGGACGTGCTGGTGATCGAGCTCAACGGGCTGGAGGGCCTGCCGCCGGTGGATATCGTGCGGATCTGCTTCGAGCTCGGCCATGGCCTGGGAAACCAGCACTGGCCGGCGGTCATCAAGGGCAGCACCATCTATGTGCCGCTGTCGGTCGACCAGAAGGTCATGGCCTCGGTCATGCGTACCCACGCCTTCGCGCATGTGACGTCGCGATTCGCGCCCGGCGCGGAGATCGCCGACAAACTGACGGCCAAGGAAATGCGGCTGCTGTTCGCCGGCGCCGACGCCACGCCGCACCACCACCACGGCGATCACCATCACGGCGATCACGACCATCACCACGCGCCCGCCGGAACCAAGTGATGGCGCGCGAGGAGGCCGGAGCCCGCCCGGCGCCACGTGACATGGTGCACCTGGCGCGGCTGCTGCAGTTCGCGGATTCGACCTTGCCGATCGGCGCCTTCGCATTCTCGAACGGCCTTGAATCGGCGCTGCAGACCGGAATCGTCACCGATCCCGCCAGCCTTCTGCAGTTCGTCGAGCTGGCAACCCGGCAGGCGGCGCGGATGGACGGGGTGGCGCTTCTGCATGCGCACCGGGCGGCGCGGGCTGGCGACCACGACGCGATCCGCGCCGCCGACCAGGAGCTGTGGTGCCGCAGGGTGGGCGAGGAGCAGCAGCTCATGCTCGCGCGGATGGGCAAGAAGTTCGCCGAGCTGGCGCTGAAGATCTCCCCCTTTCCCGGGCTGGAGCGCTGGCTGGGCGACATCCGGGCCGAGGCCACGCCGGGATGCCTGCCCATCGGCCAGGCCATCGCCCTCGCCCATCTGGGCGCCGACGAGGCGGAAGCCTTCGTGATGCACCAATACGGCATCGCCTCCATGATCCTCGGCGCCGCGCTGCGGCTCATGCGGATCGATCATCTGGACACGCAGCGCATCCTGTTCGCGGTACAGCGGCACGTGGAGGACGATTATCGCGCCGTGCGCGACCTTTCGCTCGACGAGATGAGCGCCTTCGCGCCAGTCTTCGACGTTCTCGTCGCGCACCACACCACGACCCACGTCCGGCTGTTCATGAATTGAAGCCGGCGTCGGAGGAGGACCCCACCATGAAGAAGATCACGCGCATCGGCATCGGCGGCCCGGTCGGCTCCGGCAAGACGGCGGTCATCGAGACCATCACGCCGCGCCTCATCGACATGGGGATCAAGCCGCTGATCATCACCAACGACGTGGTGACGACCGAGGACGCCAAGCAGGTGCGCCGCACGCTGAACGGCATTCTCATCGAGGAAAAGATCGTCGGGGTGGAGACCGGCGCCTGCCCGCACACCGCGGTGCGCGAAGACCCCTCCATGAACATCGCCGCGGTGGAGGAGCTGGAGGAGAAATACCCCGACAGCGACGTTATTCTGATCGAATCCGGCGGGGACAACCTGACGCTGACCTTCAGCCCCGCCCTCGCCGATTTCTATATCTACGTGATCGACGTGGCCGCCGGCGACAAGATTCCGCGCAAGAATGGCGCCGGCGTCTGCCAGTCCGACATCCTGGTCATCAATAAGAAGGACCTTGCGCCCTATGTCGGCGCCAGCCTCGAGGTCATGGATCGGGACTCCCGGCTGATGCGCGGCAGGAAGCCGTTCGTCTTCACCAATTGCAAGACCGGCGAGGGCATTGACGAGCTGCTCCGCCTCATCCTGGACCTGGCCCTGTTCGACATCACCCCCACCCCTGGCGTCAACGCGGCCGAGTGAGCCATGCCCCTTCACGAGCAGCTGCGGCGACTTGACGACGCGAAGGAAGTCCGTGGCTACCAGACGCAGCCGGCGCAGATGCGCGCGGCGGCGCCCGGGAAGGTGGGAGAGCTGCGGCTGGGCTTCTCCATACGGCATGGCCGCTCGGTGCTGCACGACCTCTACCGGGTCGCCCCGCTGCTGGTGCAGCGGGCGCTCTACTGGGACGAGGCCATGCCGGAGCTGCCGATCTGCTCGATCATCTCGGTCGGGGGCGGCATCCTGCAGGGGGATCGCTACAAGATCGACATTGCCGTCGGTGAGGGCGCCTGCGCCCACGTGCATTCGCAGAGCGCCAACCGCATCCACCAGATGGATGCGAACTACGCCGCCCAACACCAGACGGTGACCCTCGCCAGCGGCGCCTATCTGGAATACCTGCCCGACTTCACCATCCCCTATCGCGGCTCCCGCTTCATCAATCAGACCGACATCGTGATCGCGGCGGATGCGACGCTTCTGCACGGCGAGATGGTGATGAGCGGACGCAAGCACCACCGCGCGGATGAGCGCTTCGGCCTCGACCTGCTGTCGCTGGCGGTATCGGTCCAGCGCCCGGACGGCCGCAAGCTGTTCGCCGAAAAGATCCTGATCGAGAAGAACGACCCGACAATCGATTATGGCGCCGTCATGAAAGGCTTCGATGCCTTCGCCAACATCTTGTGCCTCACCCCGCCCGAGGTCGCCGCGCGCATCAAGGCGCGGTTCGAGACCCACTTCCCAGCGCCCACGCCGCGCGCGATTTCAGGCGTGAGCCGCCTTCCCCACGCGGCTGGCCTGATGCTGCGCGCGGTGGGTCAGGAGACGTACGACGTTCGCAAGGAAGTGCGGCGATTCTGGCAGATCGTCCGCGAGGAAGCCCGCGGACGCACGCTGCCCATCGACTCCTTCTGGCGCTGAGCCAAGGCGGCGTCCTGGCGAGGCGGCGTCCTGGCGAGGCGGCGTCCTGGCGAGGCGGCGTCCTGGCGAGGCGGCGTCCTGGCGAGGCGGCGTCCTGGCGAGGCGCCGCGGAACCGGAAAGAGCGCTCCGCCTGCCACGCCCTCATGGACATGCCGGCCCCGCGCCAAGGCGGAACCGACGCCAAACCGCGCTCCGGCCGTTGTTACGGCCGGACGGCCCCACGAGAGCCGGCGCGGGACGGACTTAAAGACCTTTAGCCTTCCCGAAGACGTACTCGTCGCGCTCGTGAACGGCGTTGGCGCGCCCCACCAGCAGGCTGTCCACCGGGCCGATGCGCTCGGGGTCCTTGCCCTTGTAGGGCAACGAATGCAGCACGTAGCGCAGCGCGTTCAGCCGTGCCCGCTTCTTGTCGTCGGACTTGATGACCGTCCAGGGCGAATCCGCGGTGTCGGTGTGGAAGAACATCGCCTCCTTGGCCCGGGTGTAATCGTCCCATTTGTCCAGAGAGGAAAGGTCGATGGGGGAAAGCTTCCACTGCTTGAGCGGATGCACCTTGCGTTCCTTGAACCGCCGGCGCTGCTCATCGCGGCTGACCGAGAACCAGAACTTGATGAGGTGCGTGCCGCTGCGCACCAGATTGCGCTCGAACTCGGGCGCTTGGCGCAGGAACTCGCGGTATTCCTCATCGCTGCAGAAGCCCATCACCCGCTCCACGCCGGCACGATTATACCAGCTGCGGTCGAACAGGACGATCTCGCCCGTGGTGGGCAGGTGCTCCACATAGCGCTGGAAATACCACTGCCCGCGCTCGACCTCGCTCGGCTTCTCCAGCGCCACCACCCGCGCGCCACGCGGATTGAGGTGCTCCATGAACCGCTTGATGGTCCCGCCCTTGCCGGCCGCGTCGCGCCCCTCGAACAGGATGATCAGGCGCTGCCGCGCCTCCTTCACCCAGGACTGAAGCTTGAGAAGCTCGCTTTGCAGCAGGAACTTCTGCTGCTCGTAATCACGGCGCAGCAGCCGGAACTTGTAGGGATAGCTACCGGTGCGCCAGTCGTCGGCAAGCTCGTCGCTGCTCACGCGCGGCTGTCCCGGCGCCTTCGGCAGGCCAAGCGAGGCGCGCAACCGCGCGGCGTCGTCGGGCGCGGCACCGGCGATGATCGCCTCCAGCCCCTCGGCTGTCGAGGCATTGGTGACGATGTCCGTAACCGCCGAGAGCTTTGCCTCTTGCGCGGCCTTCACCCGCTCCTCCGCCAGACCGCCCTGGGCAGCCTCGGGAATAGCGGTGACATCAGTCTGGATCGTCACCTCCACGGATTTGGACTCGTCGACCATGAACTGTGTCGTCCTCTGTCTCTGGAGCGCTCTTCGTTCGCACCGGCTCACGTCAAACGGTCCATGTATCTGAACACTGCGGTATTTTAACACCGCGTCGTCAGCGCACGAGGCGGATCCCCCCGCGCCCGAAGCCGCGCCCCGCCCCCCGAGGTGCCGGGCGGCCGGCGATGTACACCTTAATCAAACCTCCGCCCCGGCGCCGCAGCCAAAACCGCCGCGCTGCCGGTCGCGGTCCCACGCTTGACAGGAGACACAGACGCGCGCACCGCCGCTCCCCAAAGCTTCCAGCGCCGCGAGCCTCGCCTTCGCCGTCCAACCGCGCGGACGTCCATTCACGGCAAAGCTTGCAGCATAGCCGGCGAAGGAGCTTTGACCAAAATCAAACGCGCCGGCGCCGACCGCGACCGTGCCCCTTGTCGGGGGTCAGATCACGATCGGCTCCGGCGGACGGCCGGCAACACGCAGGGCGTGCATGCGCAGATAGGCCGCCTCGATGCCGCGCGTGTAGGCCGCGGCATCGAACAGCGCGGCGCCGGCGCGCATGCGCAGCAGGCGAGACTTGAGCGTGGCCACTCGCTCCGGGTCGCGGGCCAGGGCCAAAGCGAGCGCCTCATACTCCTCCAGGGAAGAGGTCACCAGTTCCGGCAGCCCGACCGCATGGAGCAGGCTGGCGGCCACCCGCGAGGCGAAGCTCTCGCCTGGAAAGGTCACCACCGGCACGCCCGCCCAGAGGGCGTCGCTGGCGGTGGTGTGGGCGTTGTAGGGCCGGGTGTCGAGGAACAGGTCGGCGTGAACCTGGCGCGCCAGATGATCCTTCACATCGGCCCAGGGCGCGAAGATGAGGCGGTCGGGGTCGACCCCGGCGCTCGCGGCCTCATAGGCAAGGTTGTCGCGCGCGGTGGCGTTGGCCTCGTACAGCCACAGCACCGAGTCGGGCACCTGGTCGAGCAGCCGCATCCAGAGCCGGAACATGTCCGGCGTGATCTTGTAGGTATTGTTGAAGCAGCAGAAAACGATGCCCGTCTCGGGCAGGCCGCAGTCCGCGCGGCTCGGCACCACGTCGGACATGAGACGGCGGCTGTCGTTGGGCTGGTAGGAGCCGGGGAGCTGGACGATCTTCTCATCGTAGTTCGCCGCATCCGCCAGCGGCGTCACGACCCGGTCGCCGATGATGTAGTCGATGAAGCTCGCGCCCATGGAGCCGGGAAAGCCGAGGAAGTTCACCTGCACCGGGGCCGGCCGCATCGCCATCACCTCGGTGCGGCAGTTGGCGGTATAGCCCTTGAGATCCACCAGAATGTCGATGCCGTCATCGTGGATGCGGCGGGCCACGTCCTCGTTGCTCATGCCGGCCACCTCGACGAAATGATCGAACGCGCCGACCACCCGCCGACGCATGTCGGAATTGTCATTCGGGCCATAGGAATAGGCGAAGACCTCGAACTTCTCGCGGTCGTGCCGCTCGAACATCTCCACCGCCAGGAACGCGGTGGCATGGTGGTGGTAATCGCGGGAGAAATAGCCGACACGGATGCGGCGTCCGGGGTTCGCCGGAGGTGCCGGCGGGCACACGTGCTGCGGAAGCACGCGCAGGCTCGCGGCGTAGTTGCGCGCGAAGCGCAGGTGGTCGGCTGGCGTCATATGGCTGGACAGCGGCGAGAACGGGTCGATCCGCAGCCCCGCCATGGCGCCCGTGCGCGTGAGCAGGCGGGCGGTCTCCGCCTCCCGAAGCTCCACCTCGCTCCACTCGCAGACGGCGCGGGCAACCTTGCTGAAGCTGACCCGCACCAAAATATTGTCCGGGGCCAGCGCCATCGCCTTCCGGTAGCAGGCCAGGGCATCCGTGAACTTCCGGATGTCGACATAGATGGTGCCGAGATTGGTCCAGCTGTTCACATCTGCCGGGTCCAGGGCCAGGGCCCGGCGAACCGCGTCCAGCGCCTCGTTGTAGCGCTGCTTGTCGAGCAGCAGGGCGCCGAGGCTGCCGAACAGCGCCGCGTCGGTGGGCCTGAGGCTGGCCGCCGTCTGCAACAGCAGGATCGCCTCGCGGTCGCGAAGCTGGGCATAGGCCTGGCGCGACATCTCCGCCAGCCGCTCCACCGTCAACGCCCCACGCCCCACGGCCTGGCTCCATTCCTCCACCGCGAGCCCCGGGTCGGAGCCGGTGGCGATCAGCGCGCAGCCGAGCGCAAGCGCCGCCTCGCCATTGTCGGGGTCCTCGGCCACCGCGCGGCGCAGCACATCGAGCCGGCCATCGGCGGCGGCCAGCTGGCTGAGCCCCGCCTGGGCGGCGCGGTGCCCGGGCTTGATCGCAAGCGCGCGCTCGAAACTGGCCTGCGCCTCCTCGCGCTCCCCCATCTGCGCCAGCACGTTGCCGAGGCTTCCGGCGATGTCGGCGTCGCCCGGCAGGCTCCTGGCCGCCTCGCGCAAGGCTTTCGCCGCCTCCGGCAGGCGACCGATGCGGCTGAGGCACAGCGCCATCATGTGCTTGGCGTGCGGGTTGTTCGGCTCGCGCTGGAGAACGCCGGCGTAGGCCGCCGCCGCATCGGCGAACTTGCCCGCCTTGTGCAGTTCCGCTGCCTTGAGCGAATCCTGGAGCGTCTTCATCCGCCCCCCCGCCGGCGAACCGAATGCGTCCCCGTGCCCCTTCGCCATTGCCTCGATCTCCCTGCCCCCGGCGCCACCGGCCTTGGAGGGTCCATGTGTTAAGGTCACGCGCGATGCCTGCCCGGCGGCCCGGCCACCGCCAGACGGTTTCAACCCCCCCGCGTGCAGGGGCCGGCGCGCGAAAACCGCAGGGCGGGCTTTTACGAACGACGCGGTTAGCGGTTCGCGTGAAGAAGATGCGTTAAACCCATAATCCAGAGCCTGTGCCGCGCGCCGATGCGAACGGGAAATGCTCTAGAGCTTCGCGGCGTGGATGTCGAACCACCGTGTGGGCGGCGCGATGGGCGCACCGGAAGCGTCGCGCACGGTGGAAAGGTAAAGCGCCTCGAACGCCTCGCGCTCCAGCCAGGAGTCGGGCAGCGCCTCGCCGAACGGCCCGGCGGAGAGGGGCGGGAAGCTGTAGGGCAGATCGGGATCGCTCATCTGCGGCACCTCCGACCGGTCCACGAGCTGGAAACCGTTGTAGCCGGCGGCCGCGAGCGCGGCCACATGATCCAGGCCGGAGCGGCCGTCCTCCACGCTCAGATAGAGCGGCTTGATCAGCTGGCCGGTCAGTTGGTCGATCACGATCCTGTCCACGCCCGCGACGTCGATCTTGAGGTAGAGCGGCGTGCCGAAGCGGTCGAACAGATCGCCGAGGGTGAGCGCCTCGACCTCGATGGCGCGGGTCGCCGCCCCCTCCCGGCCGGCCAAGGCGCGCACGACACTGCTCCAGTGGTCATTGACCGCGTTGACGTGGAAGGTCACGGAACCGGCCTTCGACCAGACCGCCGCCTCGACGACGGACAGCCGTCCGGCGGCGATGGCGCCGGCGAAGCGGGTGCGCGCCGCCTGCGCCAGCAGCGGATTCGCTTCCAGCGCCACCACCTCGAACCCCTTGGCGAGGTAATAGGCGGTGTCGTCGCCACTGTTCATGCCGAGGTCCATGATGAACCGGCTGGAATCGGCAAAGACCGTCATCGGGCGACGCGCTCCGTGGGGATGGCATAGAGAACCGCGCCGGTGCCGCACCAGCCGTGGGTGCGCATCAGCACGGAATAATCGGGCAGCTCGCTCATCAGCCATGCCGGCGTCTCGATGAGGCCGGCGGCGTCGTGATAGACGGTGGCGGCGATGATCGGCCGATGGCGCAGCAGGGTCTGACGGGCGCCGGCCAGCGCATCGCGCTCGCCGCCCTCCAGGTGCAGCTTCACGAAGCTCGGGTCGAGGGTCAGCGCGTCCAGCGGCACGCTGGCCCGCAGCGTGCGTCCGGTGGGCGCGATCTGCGAGGCATAGCCCAGCCCCTCATGGAAGCGCACGGCCTCCGCGCGCGCGCCCAGCACCGCGTCGAGCACCTGGATGCGGGCCCGCAGGTCGAGGTCGAGCCCCCCCACATAGGCGTTCAGCACGGCGCGGCTTTCGGCATCCGGCTCCACCGCCCACACCGTGGAGATGGCGCCACGGGTGATCTCCAGAAGCCGCGCCACCACCGTGCCATGGTGCGCGCCGGCATCGAGGAAGCGCTCGGCGTGCCCGAGCGCGCGGGAGACCTCGGGAATGAAGAAGCGGGTGGCCGGCTCCACCGGGGCGCCGGAGAACTCCCATTCCTGGCGCGCCAGCCGCCAGGCCGCGAAACGCAGGTAATGGGCCCGCGACTGCGCATCGGCGAATCCCGCCAGCACCCGGCCCGCGGCCTCCAGAGCGTCGGCGCCGAGGGGCGCGGCAAACCAGCCGTTGCCGAGCGGATGCTGGTCACGGAAGGCTTCGGTCACGTCATAGACCGGCACGCAATGGGCCCAGCCGGCCTGGTTCAGCGCGGCCTCGAGGGGGGCATAGGGCAAGGTGACGATGGCCACCGCGCAGAGCGCCTGCGCCCGCACCGCCTCGGGCACAGCCTCGGGCGCCAGAACCGGAACGCCGGCCCAGGCGGGATCGGCGGCGCAGGCCGCTGCATTGCGGTCGATCACCCCGGCCACCGGCTGGCCCACCGCCGCAAGATGAGCGTAGGCCAGCTTGCCAAGGCTGCCGGCGCCATAGAGCCACAACGGCCGGCGGCCGGGAACCACCGGCGCGCCCGCCGGCGCGCGGGCATTCGCCTCGCTCAACAGCGCCACCGCGGTGGCGCGGTCCGGCAAGCCGTGGAAACGGCGGGCGACATGGGCATCGGAAACGAGCCTGAGATGGGGTGCCGTGGGACGGCGCATCAAGTCCGACCCCGGTCTTGAGCAGGCGCAGGCGCGGCGTCTGGCATCTCTCACTCACATCGAAGGGCAGCGCCGCGCGGGCAGCGCGGCCGTTCGGGGGCGCACCATGAACCGGGAGGCTGTCGCCGGCCTTGTGTCCTCCGCGCGTCCACCGCCGTCTCCGCGCCGTGCGGAGTCAGCCCCGCACCATCCGCGCTGCCCATAACACCAAAGCCCCGTGAGCTTGACTCACGGGGCTTTGGTCAAGCCTGCGCGGCGCTTGAGCGGACCCATTTGGCACCGGTCGAAGACCAGGGCCGATGGTATAAGGACGCGCGAACCGACCCTGCGGGATGCTGTCCCATGTCCACACCCCGACCCCCCCTCACGCCGCCTGCCCCGTCTGCCGAGCCGCACGGAGGCGCGCCTGCCGGCCCGGCCCGGACGGTGGTTCTCACCGGCGCCACCGGCTTCGTCGGGCGGCAGATCCACGCGGCGCTCGCCGCGCGCGGCCACACCGTGCGGGCGGTGCTGCGGACCGGAACCGCCAGCCGCCTTGCCGCCCCGGCGCAGGTGATCGAGACCGACGACCTGTTCGCGCGCGACGCCGCCTTCTGGACCGAGGCCGCCGCCGGAGCCGACACCCTGGTGCACGCCGCCTGGGAGGCGACGCCCGGCCAGTACCTGGCCTCCCCGCTCAATCTGGATTGCGTGCGCGGCAGCCTCGCCTTGGCCCGCGGCGCCGCCGAGGCGGGTATCGGGCATGTCATCGGCATCGGCACCTGCTTCGAATACGCACTGCCCTCGGCGCATCTCGACGTGACGGCACCGCTCGGCCCGACCTCCCTCTATGCCACCGCCAAGCTCGGCCTCTACCACACCCTGGCCGCTTTCTTCGCCGGCACCGGGACGCCTTTTTCCTGGGCGCGCCTGTTCTATCTGTATGGAGAGGGCGAACATCCCAGCCGCCTGGTGGCGCACATCCGCGCGCGCCTCGCCGCCGGCGAGGTGGCCCAGCTCTCGGCGGGAACCCAGGTGCGCGACTTCCTGGACGTGCGCGAGGCCGGCGCCATGGTGGCCCGGATCGTCGACACACGACAGCTTGGCGCAATCAACATCTGCTCAGGTGTTCCGGTCACGGTTCGGCAGCTGGCCGAGCGTACGGCGGACGCGCTCGGGCGCCGCGACCTGCTGTCTTTCGGGAGCGCGCCACCGCGCCCCGGCGATCCGGCGGTGGTCGTGGGCGTGTGCAATCTGGAGCGGGCTGAGAGTGAGGGGCCGGAACGATGAAGGCTGAGATCAAGCCGCGTATCAATCTCGATGGTCGCACCCGGCTCGAGACGGTGATTCCGCTCGCGACGCCGTTCATCGTGTTCGTCGACCCGGCCAGCTCCTGCAACTTCCAATGCACCTTCTGCCCCACCGGCCATCGCGACATGATTCGCGACACCGGCCGCTTCCAGGGGGCGATGAAGTTCGAGGTCTTCACCAAGATCGTCGACGACCTCGGCGCGTTCGATCAACCCATCAAGGTGCTGCGCCTCTACAAGGACGGCGAGCCGTTCCTCAACAAGCGCTTCGCAGATATGGTCGCCTATGCCAAGAAAAGCGGCCATGTCGACTATATCGACACCACCACCAACGGCACCTTCATTTCGCCGGAACGGCTGGGCCCGGTGCTGGAAGCCGGGCTCGACAAGATCAACATTTCTGTCGATGGCATGACGCGGGAGCAATACCAACGCTTCACCGGTTTCGACTTTGATTTCGACGGCTTCGTCCGCAACGTCAAGTGGCTGTATGAAAACCGCGGCCAGTGCGAGGTGGTGGTGAAGATTCCCGGCGAGCTTATCACCGAGCCGCAGCGCCAGGAGTTCTACGACACCTTCGGCGACCATTGCGACCGCATCTTCATCGAGAACTTTGCCCCCTGCTGGCCCGAGTTCGACATCGAGGCCCATACCGGGGTGCAGATCACCGAGGGCATCTATAAGCAGCCCATCGGCGCGACCGAGACCTGCCCCTATATCTTCTACGGCTACTCGGTGAACGCGGACGGACTGGTGAGTTCCTGCTTCCTCGACTGGGGCCGCAAGCTCGTCATCGGCGACGTGCGCACCCAGTCCATGAAGGACATCTGGAACGCGCCGCTGATGAACGCCCTGCGCCTTCAGCACCTGGAGGGCAAGCGCCGGGAAAACGCGGTGTGTGGCGGCTGTGGCCAGCTCTCCCACTGCCTGCCGGACAACATCGACCCTTACCGGGAAGAATTGCTCGCCCGCTTCAAGGCGCAGGTGCCGCTCGATCCGGCGGTCTCGGCCCCCGGCGGGGCGCGGCCGCTGCCCACCGCCGCCGAGTGACGCATCCGAGCCGGCCAAGACCACACGCCGGAAACGCCGCGCCCCAGAAAAGCGGGCGCTCGCCTTCCCCCTTCGCACCTGGCCCCGGTCCCTTGGACGCGGCCCGGCGCCGGTGGCGGCTTATACCAAAGGCCCGTGAGCTTGACACAAGGGCCTTTGGTATAAGCCCGCGCGGCGCTTGGGCGGACCCCCTTGGCACCGCTCGAAGACCGGGGTCGATGGTATTACGTGCCCTCCCCTTCGAGGTCGAGCCGGTCCACGGAACGTTGTCGCGTGCCCGTCCCAACCTCCACCCGCGCCACCTGCGGCGGGGAATGAAGGCCGTAGGCTGAACCCATGCCCGGCGAACGAGCATCGCGCCGGCGGTGCGCCCGCGACCGGGCAGAGCGCGACGGCCCCATGGGCGGCACACACATCCTCGCTCCAGCTTCTGGCGCCCGCTGGCGAACGGACGGCCGGGCGCGAAGCGACGACGCGCCTGCCCCCACTCCATGACCATCGCCCGGCGGGGAACGGACCGGAACAGCGAAGCCGAGGCCGCGACGGTGGTCATCAGGCCTTGAAATCCCCGACCGGCCGGCCGAGAGCCCCGCTCAAGCGCCGCGCTTTGCTGTAAGATCGGGCGACGGATCGCCACGGAGCCAGCAGAAAGGCGATGACATGGGCCGTGTGATGAACGCGCGTCGTCTGCGCCAGATCCTCGCGGGCTTTGCGCTGGTGGCGCTGGCGGGCGGCGTTCTCGCTTGGTCCCTGGGCGCCGCTACCCTAGCCGGGCGGCTGTGGATGGCCGGCACGGTCCCGGTGATCGGCTGGCTCGCGGTGGCGATCCTGCGGGACCTGCTGGCGGGGCGGCTGGGGGTGGATGCCGTGGCCCTGCTGTCCATGACCGGCGCGCTGGCGCTCGGCGAGGGGCTGGCCGGGGCGGTGGTCGCGGTCATGTATTCCGGCGGAAACCTGCTTGAAGACTTCGCCATCGCCCGGGCGGAAAGGGACCTTCGGGCATTGGTCGACCGCGCGCCGCGGATCGCGCACCGCAAGAGCGGGGCGGACATCGAGGACATCCCGGTGGAGGACGTGGCGGTCGCGGATGTGCTCGTGGTGCGCGCCGGCGAGGTCATTCCGGTCGATGGCCTGGTGCTCGGGACACGGGCGGTGATCGACGAGGCCGCCCTCACTGGCGAGCCGCTTCCCGTCGTGAAGGCGGGCGGCGCCCCGGTGTTCAGCGGCACCCTCAATGCCGGCGAGACCTTCGAGCTGCGGACCACTGCGGCCGCCGGGGACAGCACCTACGCCGGCATCGTGCGCATGGTGACGGATGCCCGCACCGCCAGGGCTCCGTTCATCCGGCTCGCCGACCGTTATGCCCTGCTGTTGCTGCCGGCGACACTCATCCTTGCCGGCGGTGCCTGGTGGCTGTCCGGCGACGAGATCCGCGCCCTGGCGGTGCTGGTCGCCTCCACGCCCTGCCCGCTGATCCTGGCGGCCCCGGTCGCCTTCATCGCCGGCGTCTCCCACGCCGCGCGGCTGGGCATCCTGGTCAAGGGCGGCAGCGCCATGGAAGCCTTGGCGCGCACGCACACGGTGATGTTCGACAAGACCGGAACCCTCACCGTAGGCGGTGCCCGGCTGGTGGCCGTGGAGACCGCTCCAGGCGTGGCGCCCGATACGGTGCTGCGCCTCGCCGCCTCGCTGGAGCAGGCCTCCCACCACGTGGTCGCCGACGCCATTGTCGGCGCCGCCCATGCGCGCGGGCTGGAGCTGGAACTCCCCGAGGACGCGCGCGAGGCGCCCGGGTCCGGCCTTGAGGGCCGGGTCGGCGGCCAGAGGGTGCAGGCCGGCTCCTACGATCTGGTCTGCGGGCGGCTCCAGCCCGCGCCCTGGACGGTGCGCGCCTTGCGCCGGGCGGCATGGCGATCCGCGCTGAGCGTCTTCGTCGCCGTCGACGGCGAGCTGAAGGGCGCCATTCTGCTGGCCGATGAGTTGCGGCGGGAAACGCCCCGCGCCGTCCAGTCCCTGCGCGCGGCAGGCGTGCAGCGGATCGTCATGCTGACCGGCGATAACGCAGCGGTAGCCGAGACCATCGGCGCCGCGCTGGATCTCGACAGCGTTCTCGCCAACCGCAGCCCGGCCGACAAGCTGGAGGCGGTCATCGTGGAGCAGCGTCTCGCGCCGACGCTGATGGTGGGCGACGGCATCAACGACGCGCCGGCGCTGGCGGCGGCCGACGTCGGCATCGCCATGGGCGCGCACGGCGCCACCGCCTCTTCGGAAGCGGCGGACGTGGTCATTCTCGTGGACCAGCTCGACCGGGTCTCCGACGCGGTGGCGATCGCCCGGCGCACCCGGCGCATCGCCTTGCAGAGCATCGGCGTGGGCATGGGCCTGTCGGGTCTCGCCATGGTGGCGGCGGCGCTCGGCTGGCTGGCGCCAGTGGCCGGAGCGCTGACCCAGGAGGCGATCGACGTCGCCGTCATCCTCAACGCGCTGCGCGCGCTGTCCTCGGGCCGGGGCTTCCGCCATGGCGGCGGGCTGCAGCGCTCCGCCGTCATTGCCCTCCAGCAGGACCACCTGCGATTGGAGGCCACCCTGGACCGGATGCGCGAAATCGCCGACGGGCTGGACGACGCGACCGGCGCGGACGCCCTCGCCCTCATCCGCGAGGCGAGCCAGCTGGTGACGACGAAGATCGTCACGCACGAGCGGGGGGATGAAACCACCCTCTTTCCCAGGCTCCGCGCGGCCCGGCACGATGACGCCGGGCTGGCGGCCATGAGCCGCGCCCATCGCGAGATCCTCCATCTTGCACGCCTGCTGGAGCATCTCGCCGCCGGCCTGACGCAGGCGGAGACGGACCGCTACCTGATCCGCGACGCCCAGCGCATGATCGAGGCCATCGAAGCCCTCGCGCGGATGCACAATGCGCAGGAGGAGGACATCTACGAGCACGCCGCCGCCTGAACCCGCGCCTGATCCCGAGCCCACCGCCGCGCGGGAGGCCGCTCCGGCATCGCGCCCGCCGCTCTGCCGCGAGAACCCGCATGGCAGATCAAGTTAAGCCGCCACCCTCCGCGGGCATGCTACAGAGCCAACCCGACCCAGCGTTCAAATGCCGAGGGCAAGCCCACATTCGGTCCCAGCCCTTCCGGGACGACAGAATCACGGCTTTCCGAACGAGCGCCGGCTCCCGACATCACGCCGCAGCACGACAGGCAGGCCGAAGTGGCCATCCGCGGCCCGCGGAGCAAGGATTAAAGCCGCGCCCTGAAGTGCCCGTGCCAACGCACAGACAGTCCCTTGGAACCCCGCTCGACGCCCAAGCCGGAGACGGACGCAGGGCCAAAGTGGACGCAGGGCCAAAGTGGATGCAGGGCCAAAGTGGATGCAGGGCCAAAGTGGATGCAGGGCCAAAGTGGACGCAGGGCCAAAGTGGATGCAGGGCCAAAGCGGATGCAGGGCCAAAGCGGACGCAGGGCCAAAGCGGACGCAAGGCCAAAGAGAATGCAGCGCCGAAGCGGATGCTGGATAACGCCCGGCGCTCCCGGCACCCTCTACCGCGGTGCGACCGCGCCCTTCCAAACGTCTGCCCGGCCCGATCCCGCACCCACAGCACCTCACACCGTGCGAGCCCAGGGCGGCGGAAACCGGAGGACATCCCGGCCCCGCCCTTCCAGAAACCGAACCGCTGCCCCGAGATGAGCGCCCGCGATCAGCCGGAATTCCTTACCTGAGGGTGGAGGCGGCCCCCCAAGGGCCCGCCATCCCGTTCAGACGCTGTGATCACGAATGGAGGCGAGGATCAGCCGCGCGATCAGCCACGCGAGGAAGGTGACTCCCACCACACAGAGCAGGATGAAAAAGCGCTTCGGAATGGTCGATTCCAGCGGAGGTGTCGGGGAGACGACATTCACCACGTAGAGCTTCTGATGCTCAGACTGCAGCAGCGCGCTCTGCAACATGGCGGCAGCCGAATTATACTTCTGCTGCGCAAGCTGCACATCGATGTTCAGCAGCTTGAACTTGCCGATAAGCGGCGCCAGCGCGTCGGTGCGGCCGGTGAGGCGGTTCTGCTCGGTGCGGATCTGCGTTTCGAGCGAACCCAGCATGTTGCGGATTTCCACCGCGCGTGGCGAATCGGGCGCCGAGGTGCTGGTGAGGGCCCCAAGCTCCGCCCGCTTCACCGCCACCTGCTCGCGCAGCGACGAAATGATGTTGGTATAGCTCTCCGCCTCGCCGGCGGGATCCAGCATGCCGTTCTTGATCTGCAGGTCAGTGAGCGCCAGCATCGAGCCACGCAGGCCGTCCTCCGCCTCGGTCATCTGCACCTGGGCGAGCTTGATCATGTCGGTTCGGGCGCGCTCGTTGAACTGGTTCACGAGCCGCTCGCTGATCCGCGCCAGCTCCTTCGCCATCGCGAACGACGTCTCGGGATCATAGGCGTCCGTCGTCAGGGTGATCTGCCCTTCGATATCCGAATAGGACACCGAGATGTGGTTCAAGTAGTTCTTGTAGCGCGCCTCGTAATTGGCCGTGGGCGACATCCGGTGGAACCAGTCGATGTTCCCGGTCATGAAGCGCTCGCTGAGCTTCATGCTGCGCTCGAGCTCGTTGAAAGCCTCTCGCGAGCGGATGAAGTTCACCACCGCGAAGGATTCGTCGATGGCGCGCTCCGCATACCCCTGCCCTGTGCTGCCGAGCGAGGCCGCCATCCCCGCCATGGAGGCGCCGCCCATGGCGACATTGTTGCTCGGATTGCGGATCGACAGCACCGTATCGACCTGATAGCCGTCCGGAGCGATCAAATAGAGGTAGCCGGCCGCCGCAATGATAGGCAGTGCAAGAAACAGGCGGTTGAACGTCTTGATGTTCGACTGCCAGAACTCGCGAACGACGATCCGCTGCATCAGCGGCTGCGGCTTTTCTTCCTGAACGACGTCGTCGCCCGGCGCCTTGAGCCAGTTGAAAATGGACTTGACCTGCCCGCCCCGGCGCCACGGTGCCTTGCGAGCCGGTTCCGGCTCGGCGGCGGGGGCGGGAAAAGCGTCCTGCTGACGCGCCTCAGGCGCGCCGTCCGCCCCCCCGCCAAGGCCGAAAACCTCCTCGCCCTCGCGCGGGTCGGCCGGCGCGGCGTGCCCGGGATTGAGCGCCGCGGAGCGGCGCAGGCGTAACACCGCCGGCGTCTCAGCCGGGGCGGCGCCGGTCAATGGCAGCACCGCGGCAGGCCGACGCCGACGCAGATTGGCCGCTGCCTCCGCGCCTGCCGCCTCCGGCTGCACCTGCGGCAGGGCCGCGGCCCGGCGCCGACGCAGGCTCACGGGGCTCTCGTCACGGGCGCCGTCCAGGTCAGCCGGATCAACCGGGGTCGCCGAACGCTGGCGCGCATTCACGGGGCTGTTCAAGCTGAACCTCTCTGCGCTTCAAAGCTCATCATCACCCTCTTCACCCTTCGGATCAAGCTGTCGATTCAGCGCGGCGCCCTTGAAGATTCTGTAGGCATCGAGGCGGTTTTCATAGGTCTTTATGATACCATCTTCCAAGATGTACAGATCATCGCAGAGATCGCGAATCGCACCCGCATTCTTCGTGACAATGATGAGACTGTGTGTTTTCTGCCGTTCCTGGTACAATGCCTTGATATACTCGCGAAACGTCTTTGACCCCCCGCACAGATTATCGTCAGCCACATAGCAATCGAAGTCGAGCGCATAGCACAGGCTGGTCGATGCGCGGATCATGAAGTCAGGCGCCAACTTGTTGATCGGCGTATCGAGATCTTGCCCGCGGATCTTTCCGATTTCCTTAACCGCGTCGATCATCTCGGGCGCCCAGGCGCCATAAAGGGCACTCAGCAGGCGAACGTTGCCCCGAATAGTCATTTCCTTGCGGAAGATGTCGCGGGCGCTCATCGGCCAGGATACCCGCATGCCATGCACCACCTGCCCCTGGTCCGGCCGCGTGTTGCCGGTCAGAAGGTGGACCAGGGTGGATTTTCCGGCCCCCGCGGCCCCCAGGACACCGATGGTGCGTCCCCGCGGGAAGATGGCATCGACGCCGGTCAGGACCTGCGTCTCCTTCGGCCGGCGCCCCAGCGCCTTCCTCACGCCCCGCAGCTCGATGGCGCCTTCGCCGCGCAGATGGTCACGCCCCTCGCGCCGCAGCGCGACCACCGATGAAACCTCAGCCCCGGCGCCGTCCTCGCGCGGCCCCTCGGCGGGGCGCGCCAAGGCTTGGCGACGGCGGGGCAGGGCATGCCACAAGGCTTTCAGCATCGGCATTCAAGCACCTCCCGCCCCCGGATTCCCCCACGGCGCCGGTGCGGCGCCGGCCATGGTCACGCCATTTCTCCGTCGAAGGCGTCATCGTCGGCGGCCTGGCGCTGCACCGCATTCTCCGCCCGCTTGCGCGTCACCCGCTCCAGCATCAAGCCGAGCGCCAGAGACACCGCCACCGTGGTCAGCACGAACGACCAATCCCCAACCGGCGTGACATAGCTGCCGAAGTATGCGGAGCGCATCAACTCCATGAAATGGAAGATCGGATTGTAGATGATCAGCCAGCGCAGCATGTACGGCGCCTCGGCCCAGATGAACATGACGCCGCTGACCCACATCAGCATCATCATCATGCCCTGTACCACGAGCCGCATGAACGGCATGTAGAGGAACAGGGCGCCGAAACACAGCCCCAGGGAAATACCCCAGATGCCCATGAGCACCATGATCAAAAATACCTCTCCCGGATTGCTCATGAATGGGGAGAGATCAAGAAAATACAGCGTCAGAAAGATCGGAAATCCTAGAAAGATATAGAAAATCACATTGAGAATGCCGCGCGCGGCCAGGACATCGAGCGCCGTCACGCGCGGATTGTTCCGGAAGCCCGCCTTCGCGGTCTTGAAGGAGGAGACACGAAACAGCGTGGTCCGGAACATCCAGAACAGCACCAGGCCCGACAGCACGAACGGAAACACCGGCATGCCATGGTGCGTCGGCGCTCCGGACATGAGGCGCAGCACCAGCATGCTGCCGGCGACCACGCCCAGGCTGAAAATCTCCTCGACGATGCCGAGCGAACGCTTGGAGACGCGGGCGGAATATTCCGCCATCAGCATCGCCATCAGGCTGCGCCCCTGGTTCTTCAGCGCCGATGTGAACACATCGTTCATGCCCGTCCCGCTCCCGCCGCGTCCCGTGTGTGCCTCCACGCGCCATCCCTCGGTGATGCTTCGATCCCGGCCGGCGCGCGTCCCGCGCATCCGCCCTTTCCTAGCCAAAGATGGTTAACAACATGGCCGGCCGGCACAATGGGGCCGCGAATGTGGCGGGAAGATGCCGCGCCGGCCCCGGCAGGTGCACACCCACCAATGCCGCTCCGCCGTGCCGCCGCCAGCGTCGGACCTAAGTATGAGTCGCCTCCGGCGCCGTCGTCGCTTAGATTTCCGCCATTAGCTGTCGGCGTACTGAGAATCGCCCGATGGCTCCGGCTACCGCTTGCCGCGTGTGGTACGGGGTCACGTCAAAGCGACCGGTGCGTCAAGAGCTTGAAGACATTCCGCTGTCCGGCATGGGGAGGATGCCGAGTCGCGGAACGATAACTCACGCGAAAAATATCGGCTCCGCCCGAATCATGTCCGTGCGCCCTGCGCGCGTGCCTGGCTTGATGTGCGAGCCGCAAGGACCCGCAACCAGACTACGGCATTCGGCCAGGTGGTTCGTGCCGCCTTGCCCGCATGCCGGAGATCACGCGCCTCACGTCTGCGATGGCTGACCGCCACCGCCGACGCATTGAGAGTGCGCGTCTCGCCACCGGGCCGCCCTGCGCGCCCGACCCAGAAGAACAAGGCCCGCGGAATAGCCCGCGGGTTGGAGAGGAGCTTCCCATGGACAATTCTCTGGCCGCGCGCCTCGCGGCCAACCCGGACTACCAACGCCTGAAATCGACGCGCGCGAAGTTTGGCTGGCTGCTGACCCTGGCCATGCTCGTGGTCTACTACGGCTTCATCATCCTCATCGCCTTCAAGAAGGACGTGCTCGCCGCGAAGATCGGCAGCGGCGTCATGACCTGGGGCATTCCGATCGGCTTCGGAGTGATCGTGTTCACCATCCTCATCACCGCCATCTACGTGCGCCGCGCCAACGGCGAATTCGATGCCCTGTCCGAGAAGATCAAGGCGGAGGTGCTGAAGTGACCCGCGCGCGCAGCCTTCTGACCCACGCCGCGAGCGTGGCCACCCTCGCCCTCCTGTCGGCCCCCGCCTTCGCCGCCGGCGGCGATCTCGGCGCCGCCGAAAAACAGGCCACCAACTGGACCGCGATCATCATGTTCGCGGTGTTCGTGGTGGGCACCTTGTTCATCACCAAGTGGGCCGCCTCCAAGACCAAGTCCGCGGCGGACTTCTACACCGCCGGCGGCGGCATCTCCGGCTTCCAGAACGGCCTCGCCATCGCCGGCGACTACATGTCGGCGGCCTCCTTCCTCGGCATCTCCGCCGCGGTGATGATCTCCGGCTTCGACGGCCTGATCTACTCGATCGGCTTCCTCGTGGGCTGGCCCATCCTCACCTTCCTGATGGCCGAACGCCTGCGCAACCTCGGCAAGTTCACCTTCGCCGACGTGGCGGCCTTCCGCTTCGCCCAGACCCCGGTGCGCGTGTTCGCCGCCTCCGGCACCCTGGTGGTGGTGGCCTTCTACCTCATCGCCCAGATGGTAGGCGCCGGCCAGCTCATCAAGCTGCTGTTTGGCCTCGACTACTGGATCGCGGTGGTGATCGTCGGCGCCCTCATGATGGTCTACGTGCTGTTTGGCGGCATGACGGCCACCACCTGGGTGCAGATCATCAAGGCGTGCCTGCTGCTCGGCGGCGCCACCTTCATGGCGTTCATGGTGCTGCTGGCCTACGGCTTCAGCCCTGAAGCCATGTTCGCGGCCGCGGTGGGCGTGAAGACCCAGATCGCCGCCGCCAAGCCCGGCGTCACCCCCGAGGCCGCGGCCGCCGCCGGCCAGGCCATCATGGGTCCCGGCACCTTCATCAAGGACCCGATCTCGGCGATCTCGTTCGGCATGGCGCTCATGTTCGGCACCGCCGGCCTGCCGCACATCCTGATGCGCTTCTTCACGGTGCCCAGCGCCAAGGAAGCCCGCAAGTCCGTGATGTGGGCCACCGGCTGGATCGGCTACTTCTACCTGCTCACCTTCATCATCGGCTTCGGCGCCATCACCTTCGTGCTGACCAACCCCGAGTTCCTGGACGCCAAGGGCGGCCTGATCGGCGGCAACAACATGGCGGCGGTGCACCTGGCGCATGCGGTCGGCGGCAACGTGTTCCTGGGCTTCATCTCGGCGGTGGCGTTCGCGACCATCCTCGCAGTGGTGGCCGGCCTCACGCTCTCGGGTGCCTCGGCGGTGTCGCACGACCTGTACTCGACCGTGCTGAAGGGCGGCAAGGCGGACAGCGCCTCCGAGCTGAAGGTCTCGCGCATCACCACGCTCTGCCTCGGCGTGATCGCGGTGCTGCTGGGCATCGCCTTCGAGAAGCAGAACATCGCCTTCATGGTGTCCCTGGCGTTCGCGGTGGCGGCCTCGGCCAACTTCCCGGTGCTGTTCATGTCGGTGCTGTGGAAGGATTGCACCACCAAGGGCGCGGTGATCGGCGGGTTCCTGGGCCTTGCGTCCTCGGTGATCCTCACCATCCTGTCCCCCTCGGTGTGGGAAGCCACCCTCGGCAACCCGGCCGGCTCGGCGCCGTTCCCCTACACCTCGCCGGCCCTGTTCTCCATGACGCTCGGCTTCGCCGGCATCTGGCTCTTCTCCATCACCGACAAGAGCAAGCGGGCGAGCATCGATCGCGCGGGCTTCCCGGCGCAGGAAGTGCGCTCGGAGACCGGCATCGGCGCGGCGGAAGCCTCGGCGCACTGAGCCCGGGCCATGTCGCAGCCGGGCTCCATCTCGGCTGGGGGACCGGTGCCCCCAGACCTCCCCGTCGGGACACCGGCACCCCAGGACCCGCCCGATCAAGGGCGGGTCCGCTCCCGGCGCCGCGAGCGCCGGGAGTTCGTTTCCGTCATGGCCTCGCGCGTGCGCGATGCCTATGTGCGCAAGCCCTTCTTCGTGGACGGCGGCACCGACCTCGTCAGCGTCTGCCGGGCGCTTTCTCAGCGCGCCTTGACAGACGCCCTGGTGCGGGACGGCGACCGGGTCGGCGTCTTCACCACCACCAACCTGCGCGACGCGCTGCTGCGCGACACCCCGCCCCACCTGCTGCCGGTGCGCGAGGTCGCCACCTTCGAGCCGTGGAGCGTGTCCATCGACGATGAGCTCTATGGCGCCATGCTGCTCATGCTGCGCCACCGCATCCACCGGGTGGTGGTGCGCGAGGGCGACGACATCGTCGGCCTGCTCAGCCAGATCGACCTGATGGCCTTCGTGGCCAGCCATTCCCACCTCATCGCCCTTGAAATCGCCGAGGCCGCCGATGCCGACGAACTGCGCGCCGCCGCCGCCCAGATCGACGACCTCATCGCCGGCCTGCAGGACGACGGCGTGCGGGTGGAGGTGATCGGCGACCTGGTGGGCGAACTGAACCGCCGCCTGTTCCAGCGCCTGTGGGAGCTGCTGGCGCCGCCGGAGCTGCGCGAGAACTCCTGCCTGCTGGTGATGGGCAGCGAGGGGCGCGGCGAGCAGCTCATCAAGACCGACCAGGACAACGCCCTGATCCTCGCCGACGGCTTCGCCTTCGAGGGGCTGGAGGCGATCACCGCCGCCTTCACCGCCACCCTCATCAGCTTCGGCTACCCGCCCTGCCCCGGCGGCATCATGCTGAGCCGCCCGCTCTGGTGCCAGGAGCTGTCCGCCTTCAAGGACACGTTGAAGCGCTGGCTGTTCGCGGCCGAGGCGGACGGGCCCATGAACCTCGCCATCTTCCTCGACGCCTCGGTGGCGGCGGGGAACCCGGCCCTGCTGGCGCAGGCCCGCGCCCATCTCGACCAGCTGCTGCAGGACGATGCCGCCTATTTCGCCCGCTTCGCCCGCGCGGTGGAGCAATTCGCCGACAATACCTCCTGGTGGTCGCGCCTGCCGGGCCTGCGCGGGCGGGGAGCGGCCGAGATCGACCTGAAGAAGCTCGGCATCTTCCCCATCGTCCACGGCGTGCGCGCGCTTGCGCTCGAATACCGGGTGAAGCCGCTCTCCACGGTGGCGCGCATCAAGGCGCTGGTGGCCGAAGGCCGGCTCGACCCCGCCCTCGGCCGCGACCTGGCGGACGCGCTCCATTGCCTGATGGGCCTCAAACTGTCCAACAACCTGCGCCAGCTCGAGGCCGGCCGGCAGCCGGGCAACAAGGTGCCCCTGGGTGAACTCGGCACCCTGGACAAGCAGGCTCTGAAGGATTCCCTGTCGATCGTGCGCGGCTTCAAGCAATGGCTTGGCCGGCACTACAGGTTCGACCTGCTGTGACCACGGACGGCGACGGAGCACAGGACCGGGGCCAGGACGGCGAGGACCGCCCCTCCCCTACCCGCGCACGCTCCGGCGCCGGGGGCGGCCCGCGCACCGCGGTGCTGCTGGCGCTGTTCGCGGCGGGGCTGGCGCTGTTCAATTTTCCGCTGCTGGCGGTGTGGAACGTGCCGGCCACGGTTCTCGGCCTGCCGCTGCTGCCGGTGGCGCTGTTCACGGTCTGGGCGCTGCTGATCGCGCTGCTCGCCCGCGCCTGCGAGGGCCGGCGCGGGCGGACGGACGGACCGCCATGATCTCGGCGCCCCTCGTCCTGGCCGTCTCCATCGGCTATCTGGCGCTGCTGTTCACCATCGCCGCGGCGGCCGACAGCGCGGCGGCGCGCGGGCGCTCGATGATTTCCAGCGCCACCGTCTATGCGCTATCGCTGGCGGTCTATTGCACCGCCTGGACCTATTTCGGCAGCGTCGGGCGGGCGGCGGCGGGGGGCATCTGGTTTCTGCCCATCTATCTCGGGCCGATGCTCGCCATGTGTCTGGCCTGGGTGGTGGTGCGCAAGATGATCCGCATCGCCCACGCCTATCGCATCACCTCCATCGCCGACTTCATTGCCAGCCGCTATGGCAAGAGCCCGCTGCTGGCGGCGCTGGTGACGCTCATCACCGTGGTCGGCATCGTCCCCTACATCGCCTTGCAATTGAAGGCGGTGTCCGCCGGCTACCAGATCCTCACCGACGCCGGCGGGACCGCGGGCGCCGCCGGCCTGCCGTGGTGGCGCGACGGCACGCTGCTGGTGACGCTGGCCCTTGCCCTGTTCACCATCCTGTTCGGCACCCGCCACCTCGACAGCTCCGAGCGGCACGAGGGCATGGTGGCGGCCATCGCCTTCGAATCGGTGGTGAAGCTGGTGGCGTTCCTGGCGGTGGGCCTGTTCGTGACCTACGGCCTGTTCGGCGGCATGGCCGACATCTGGGCGCGGGCGCAGGCCTTTCCCGAGCTGGCCTCGCTGTTCAGCCCCACCGCCGGGCATCCGTTCGATTACACCCAGTGGCTGGCGCTCACCCTGCTGTCGCTGCTGTCGGTGCTGCTGCTGCCGCGCCAGTTCCAGATGATGGTGGTGGAGTGCACCGACGAGCGCCACCTGACCCGCGCCGCCTGGGTGTTTCCCGCCTACCTGCTCGCCATCAACGTGTTCGTGCTGCCCATCGCCCTTGGCGGGCTGGTGCTGTTCGGACCCGGCCGTATGGACGCCGACACCTTCATCCTGTCGCTGCCGCTCGCCCATGGCACGCCGGCGCTGGCGCTGTTCGCCTATGTGGGCGGGCTCTCGGCCGCCACCGGCATGCTGATCGTCGAGACCATCGCCGTCTCCACCATGGTGTGCAACGATCTGGTGATGCCGGCCCTGCTGCGGCGGCCGGGCTTCGCGGCGCGCTCTGGCGGCGATCTCACCGGGCTGCTGCTGAACATCCGCCGCGCGGCCATCGTCGGCGTGCTGCTGCTCGGCTATCTCTACTTCCAGGTTGCGGGGGAGGCCTATGCCCTGGTCTCCATCGGCCTCATCAGCTTCGCGGCGGTGGCGCAGTTCGCCCCGGCGCTGCTGGGCGGCATGTACTGGCGCGGCGCCACCCGCGCCGGGGCCCTGGGCGGCCTCGTCGGCGGCTTCCTGCTGTGGACCTATACGCTGATGCTGCCCTCGGTGGCGAAATCCGGCTGGATCAGCGATGCGTTCGTGCGCGACGGCCCGTTCGGCATCGCCCTGCTGGCGCCCGAGCGCCTGTTCGGCCTCACCGGGCTCGACCCCCTCACCCATGCCCTGTTCTGGAGCCTGCTCGTCAATGTGGGCCTGTACGTGGGCCTGTCGCTGCGGCGGGCCCCGTCCGGCCGCGAGGCGAGCCAGGCGCTGCTGTTCGTGGATGCGTTCGCGCGCACCCACGATGCGGCGGCGCCGGTGTTCTGGCGCGGGGCGGCGCGGCGCGACGACCTCCTGGCCCTGGCGAGCCGCCTGCTCGGGGCCGAGCGCGCCCGCGCCGTGTTCGAGGCCCACGGGCGGGACATGGGCGTCGCCGACATTCAGGCCCTGACCGCCGACGCCCGGCTGGTGGACCGGGTCGAGCGCGCCCTGGCCGGCGCCGTGGGCAGCGCCTCGGCACGGGTGCTGGTGGCCTCCGTGGTGGACGAGGAGCCGCTGGACTTGGACGATGTGTTGCGGATTCTCGATGAGGCCTCGCAGCTGCGCATCTATGCCCGGAAGCTCGAGACGGCGAGCGCCGAGCTGAAGGCCGCCAACGCCCAGTTGAAGACCCTGGACCAGTTGAAGGACGATTTCGTTTCGTCCGTCACCCACGAGTTGAGGACCCCGCTCACCTCCATCCGCGCCTTCTCCGAGCTGATGCTGGACGCCCCCGACATGGACGAGGCGCAGCGCGAGGAGTTCTTGCGCATCATCATCGCCGAAAGCGAGCGGCTGGGCCGGCTGGTCAACCAGGTGCTCGACCTCGCCAAGATCGAATCGGGCCTCGCCGACTGGCACACCGAGGACGTGGACCTGCGGCGGCTGGTGGCGGACGCGATCAAGGCCACTTCGGAGCTGTTCCGCGCCCGGGGCGCGCGGGTCGAGGCCCATCTGCCGGCATCGGCGCCCACGGTACGCGCCGATGCCGACCGGCTGACCCAGGTGCTGATGAATCTCCTCTCCAACGCCGCGAAATTCGTGCCCGCCGCGCATGGACAGGTGGACGTCACCCTGCGACAGGCCGACGATGGCTTGGTGGTGGAGGTCAAAGACAACGGGCCGGGGGTGCCAAGGGCCGAGCAAGGCACCATATTCGAGAAGTTCCGCCAAGGCGGGGATGCCCTGTCGCGGCCGCAGGGCACCGGCCTGGGGCTTCCGATCAGCCGCCAGATCGTGGATCATTTCGGCGGGAGCATGTGGCTGGTGTCAGAACCGGGCGGCGGCGCGACTTTCGCGTTCAGACTGCCCCTCCAGCCGGAAGGAGGAAGAACGCCATGACCGAGATCGCAACCACCGGGATCGCACCCGAAAACGCCGCGACGGAGCACGCCACCGCGACCACGCCGGAGACCCACGGCGCGGCCCCCCGTGTCGCCGCGGGCGAAAAGGTGCTGATCGCCGATGACGAGCCCAACATCGTCGTCTCCCTGGAATTCATGATGAAGCGCGAGGGCTTCCAGGTGCTGGTGGCGCGCGACGGGCTGAAGGCGCTGGAGACCATCCGCCGCGAGCACCCCCGCCTGGTGCTGCTGGACGCCACCATGCCCGGCATGACCGGCTTCGACGTGTGCGAGGCCGTGCGCTCCGACGATGGCACGCGCAACACCCGCATCGTCATGCTCACCGCCAAGGGCCGCGAGACCGACAAGGCGCGCGGGGTCGGCGCCGGGGCCGATGCCTATGTCACCAAGCCCTTCTCCACCCGCGAGCTGGTGCAGACGGTGAAGGACATGATGGCCAGGGACGCCGCCGAATGACGTTCGACCGGTCGCAGGTGGCCGCCATGCTGGCGCCGGGGGTGGCGCTGGCGCTGTGGATGGCGCTGGGCGCCGCAGGCTTCTATGCGAGCCTCGACCCGCCGGCCGCCGCCGCCCTGTCCGCCGCGCTCGGCCCGCTGGTCGAGACCCACGGCATGCTCGTGGTGTTCTGGTGGCTGGTGGCGGCCGCCGGCGCGGCCTGGGGCGTGCAGAAGCTGCATGCGCGGTTTGTTTCGGCGCCGGCGCGCCTGGCCGAGGGCGCGCGGGTGCTGGTGGGCGATGCCGATGCGCCGCCGGTGGCGGCGGCCGGCGGGCGCACCCTGCGGGCCCTGGCCGATGCCCTCAACGCGCTGGCCCGGGAACGGCTCGCCCTGCGCCAGGACATGGCGCGGCTGGTGGAACAGGCCAGCCATGCCGTGGCCCAGCAGCGCGACCAGCTCGGTGCCCTGGTGGCGGAGCTTCAGCAAAGCGTGGTGGTGTGCAATCTCGACGGCCGCATCCTGCTCTACAACGCCCGCGCCCGGGCGCTGTGCCGGCGCATCTCGCGGGCGCCGGGCGGGGCCGGCGGCGCCGAGCTGATCGGCCTTGGCCGCTCCATCCACGGGGTGGTTGACGCCGCCCTCATCGCCCATGCCCGGGAGGGCGTGGAACGGCGTATCGTGAAGGGAGAGCCGGCGCCGGCCGCCCACTTCGTCACCCACACGCCGTCCGGCCACCTGCTGCGCGTCAGTCTCGCCCCCGTGCGCGGCGCCGCGGCGGGCTCCCCCGTGAGCGGGTTCGTGCTGCTGCTCGACGACATCACCGACGATTACGAGGCCGAAGCCCGGCAGGACCGGCAGTGGCTCGCGCTTACCGAGGCCAGCCGCGCCACCGTCGGCAACATCCAAGCCGCGCTCGACATGCTGGACTATCCGGACCTCGAGCCCGCCGAGCGCGAGCGGTTCCAGCAGGTGGTGCGCGAGGAAGTCGCCGGCATGGGCGCGCGCATCACCGCCCTGGCCGCGGACGCCGCAGCCGACATCCGCACCCGCTGGCCGCTGCAGGACATGGCCGGCACCGACCTCGCCGCCGCCGCCGCCCACCGTATCCTGGAGGACACGGGGCAGGAGGTGCGGATCGACGCCGTCGATCCCGAGCTGTGGCTGAGCGTGGACAGCTTCGCCCTCATCGCCGCCCTCGCCTTCCTGGCGCGCCGCGCTGCGGAGGGGCGCGAGGCGCCGGGCCTGGAACTGCGCCTGTCGCGGGTGGACGGGCGCGCCCACCTGGATCTCGCCTTTACCGGCGGCGCCGCCATTGCTGCCGGCTGGCAATCCTGCCCCATGGAAGGCGGCAGCGGCGGCGGCTCGCCGCTCAGCGTCCGCGACGTGGCCGAGCGCCACGGCGGCGAGGTGTGGCTGGAGCACGCGCGCGCAGGCACGCCGCCGCGCGCCCTGTTCCGCTTCCTGCTGCCGCTGGCGGCAGCCGTAGAGGCCCGCACGCAACCGGGGGAAAGCCGGCCCGAATTCTACGATTTCGCCCTGTTCGCCGCCAGCGACGGCCACCACGAGCGCGACCACCGCCCGCTGGAGGACCTGAGCTTCACCGTGTTCGACACCGAGACCACCGGGCTTGACCCGGCGGGGGGCGACGAAATCATCCAGATCGGCGCCACCCGCATCGTCAACGGCAAGCTGCTGCGCGCCGAGTGCCTGGACCAGCTGGTGGACCCGCGCCGCTCCATTCCGGAGGCCGGCATCGCCATCCATGGCATCCGCCCCGCCATGGTGCGTGGCCAGCCGACCATCGCCGAGGCTCTGCCGGCCTTCCATGCCTTCGTCTCGGACACAGTGCTGGTGGGGCACAATGTGGCGTTCGACCTGCGCTTCCTCAAGCTGAAGGAAGCCAGCACCGGCGTGCGCTTCGAACAGCCGGTGCTGGACACGCTGCTGCTCGCTTCCATCGTGCATCCGAATGCAGAGGCGCAGAGCCTGGAGGCCATCGCGGCACGGCTGGGGGTGACGGTCTCTGGCCGCCATACCGCGCTCGGCGACGCGCTGGTGTGCGCGGAGGTGTTCCTGAAGCTGCTGCCGCTGCTGCGCCAGCAGGGCATCCGCACCCTCGGCGAGGCCCGCGCCGCATCGGAAGACTCCTACTACGCCCGCCTGCGCTATTGAAGCCAGCGGCGGACGTTCGCACCACGATGCCGGCCGCGCCCGGCCCGTGATCACGGCCGGTGCCACGGTCGCCGCGCCGATGCTGCCGAACCGGATGGACCGGATGGACCGCCAGACGAAAGCATCCACCGGGACCCGTTCCGGTCCCGGTGGATGCTTTCGTCTAGAGCATTTTCCGCTCGCCTTGGCTCACGGAAATCACTCTAGAACTTTGTATTGACGCGTTTTCTTCACGCGAACCGGTATCCACTTCGCTCGAAAACGCTCTAGGGACGCTCCGGGCGGCGGGGGCGCCCGGAGCGTGGGCGCCTCAGGCGACGACCGCCTTCGGCTTCTCGCCGACGACGCGGGTGGTGGCGCGACGACCATCGACACCGACCGCCGGCTCCGCCACCACGGTCGAGCGGCGCAGGGTGCGCGGCGCGGACCCGAAGTCGTCGATGGCGCGGTGCACGGTGGCGCGATTGTCCCAGACCGCGAGGTCACCCAGCTTCCAGGACCAGCGCAGCGTGTTTTCCGGGCTGGTGGCGTGGCGCGTGAAGATCTCCAGCAGATCGTGGGAATCCGACGAGCGATAGCCGAGGATGCGCTGGATGAAGTTGCCGACGATGAGCACCTTCTTGCCGGTATGCGGATGCACGGCCACCAGCGGCTGCTCGGTCTCGAACACTTTGCGGGTGAACAGCTCCTTGTGGCGCACCTCGCGCTTCTCGCGGAACGGGCGGTCGCTCACATAGTCATAGTCGTTGGTGTGCAGGGTCCAGAGCTGGTCGGCCAGGGTCTTGAGCGATTCGGGCAGCTCGTCATAGGCGGCCTCGGTGTTGCCCCACAGGGTGTCGCCGCCCTTGGGAGGCAGCACCACCGGACGCAGCAGGGTGATCTGCGGATAGGTGTCGAGGAAGGTGAAGTCCGCGTGCCAGTGGCTCGCCACCTCGCCCCGCTCGGAGGCCACCTCGAGGATCGCCTCGGTGCCGTCCTTGGAGGGGATGGTGGGGTGCTCGTTGAGATCGCCAAACAGACGGGCGAACGCCTCCTGGGTGGGGTCGTCGAGATGGTCCTGGCCGCGGAAGAACAACACTTTGTATTCAAGAAGGGCGGCGTGGATCGCCTTCACCGTGGCCGGATGCAGATCGCCGGACACGCGCAGGTCCGCCACTTCCGCGCCGAGCCGGCCAGCCAGCGGACGCAAATTCAGAACCGAGTGATCGCTCATGGGAGAGGTCCTAAGGGTGCGGGGCAGGCAGAGGAGATAAATTATTAAATAGATATATTTTGTCAAATTATGATCCACCTCGAGGGAGAGGCGGATCGACGCGGGGGGCGTTCACCGCCTCCTGGGGCTAGGTCCGCGCCGGATGGGGTGGCGGGGCACCGGCATCCGCGCCAGTCGCGCCTCCCTTCGCGCATGTGCGACGCACCAAAATCGGGCGGCCTGCCCGCCTTTTAGCCAGCGCGACATCACCGCCCCATCCCGCGCGCGCCCGCGCCACGCCTGCAATCACTTGGAAACGAAGCCACTTTCGCACTGCGTCATGTGCATCGCAAAACTGAGACACCACTGAAATACGCCTGAAATTTCAGCTTGAACCGGCCGTGAAATTAGCTTTGTCTATTATCTAATTCCGGTGCGCGGAGGCCTGCTCCACCCGCTCCGGCCCCTCTTGCCAGTTGGGTTTCCCGCGGGGTTCCATGCTCGCACAGCAGATCGTCAACGGCCTCATGCTCGGGGCCATCTACATGCTGATGGCGGTGGCCTTCACCCTCGCCATCGGCGTCCTGAACTTCCTCAACTTCTCCCTGCCCGGGCTGTTCATGCTGGGCGGCATGCTGGCGTTCGGCTTCATGCGGCTTGGCGCGCCGGTCCTGTTCGCCTTCGCCGCCGCCCTCGCCGCCGCCGCCCTGGTGTCGCTGCTGGTGGAGCGCTTCGCCTACCGCCCCATGCAGGGCGGCGACCCGGAGGTGCCGCTGGTCTCCTCCCTCGGCTTCCTGGTGCTGCTGGAAAACCTGATGCTGATCTTTTTCGGCTCCGACCAGCAATCCTTTCCGGCGCTGATGCCAGACCTCAACCTGCGCTTCGGCGGGCTGGTGATCGGCATCGCCCAACTGGGCTCGCTGGCGCTCTCGGTGGCGCTGGTGCTGTGGCTGTCGTGGTTCCTGTCCTCCACCGCCACCGGCCGTTGCATCCGCACCGTGGCGGAGAACCGCGACACCGCCGTGCTCATGGGCGTGGACACCGGCCGCCTGGTGCCGCTGCTGTTCATCGCCTCGGCGGTGCTGGCGGCGGTGGCCGGGCTGCTGTTCGCCGTCAACTACCAGCAGGTGTCGCCTTTCATGGGCGAGGGGGTCGGCTTCAAGGGGGTCGCTGCCATGATCATCGGCGGCATGGGGTCCATCTGGGGCGCGGTGCTGGGCGGGCTGCTGATCGGCCTCGCCGAGGTCCTCTCCATCACCTTCATCGGCGCCGACGTCGTCAACATCACCGTCTACGGGCTGCTGCTCTTGATCCTCATCGTCCGTCCCCAGGGCCTCATCGGCCGCCCCGCCACCCGGGAGAAGCTGTGATGAGCGGCTATCTCACCGGCGTCCTCGTCGTCCTCGCCTTCAACGTCATGGCGGCCTACGCGGTCTATCTGCCGCTGGCGGCGGGACAGCTCAATCTCGGCATCGCCGGCTTCATGGCCATCGGCGCCTATGCCTCCGCCTTCCTGACCAACGAATACCAATGGTCCATGTGGGCGGCGATTCCTGTCGGCGCCGGCCTTGCCGGCCTCACCGGCGTGCTGATCGGCATTCCGGTGCTCCGCACCCACGGCATCTACCTTGCCATGGCCACCTTTGCCCTCGGCCAGGTGATCGCCGCCGTGTTCCTGAACCTGGAGGTGGTGGGCGGCGCCGCCGGCTATCCGGTCACCGATTATGTGGGGCCGAACGGCGTGTTCCTGGCCGCCGCCGGCGTGGTGGTGCTGATGCTCTACCTCTCCCGCACCCGCTTTGCCCTCTACCTCACGGCGGTGAAGAGCGATGCGACGGTGGCGGACCTGCTGGGCGTGTCGGTGCGCGGCATCCAGGTGGCGGCGTTCGCCCTGGGGGCGGCGGTGGCCGGCTTCGGCGGCGCCTTCTACGCCCATCACTACAATTTCGTCGAGGCCCAGCATTTCAACGTGCTGCTGAGCGTGTTCACGGTGCTGTACGTGCTGTTCGGCGGCACCCAGACGGTGTGGGGCCCGCTCGTCGGCGCGGCTTTCTTCACCCTGGCGCCGGAGCTGCTGCGCGCCTCCGACCAGTGGCGCTATGCCCTGTTCGCCGTGTTCATCATCATCTTCATGGCGGTGCGACCGCAAGGCCTGGTGACGCCCTCGCTGCTGCGCTTCACCCGCCGCCGCCCCGCCGACCGCTCGGAGGCCGCGCAATGAGCCCCGCTCTCTCCATCCAGGGACTGGCCAAGTCGTTCGCCGGCGTCAAGGCCATCCGCGATCTATCGTTCGAGGTGCCCAAGGGCGTCACCACCGCGCTCATCGGCCCCAACGGGGCGGGCAAGACCACGGTGTTCAACCTGGTGAGCGGCGTCTATGGCGTGGATGCCGGCACCATCACAGCCAACGGCGTGGACATCACCCGCATGCCCTCGCGCAAGCGCATCTCCACCGGCATCGCCCGCTCGTTCCAGAACATCCGGCTCATGTCGCACCTGAGCGTGCTGGAAAACATGCTGGTGGGCCAGCATGTGCGCAACGCCTCGCTTGGTGCCTTGCTCATCCCCTATCGCCTCATCCCCGGCCACCGCTGGAAGGTGGAGGCGCGGGAGGCGCTGGCCGAAAGCGGCCTTGCCGAATGGGCCGACGAGACCGTGGGCGCCCTGCCCTACGGCGTCCGCAAACGCATCGACCTGGTGCGGGCGACGCTGGCCGGCGCCAGCGTGCTGATGCTCGACGAGCCCGCCGCCGGCCTCAACCCCTCGGAGACCAACGCCCTGCGCGATCACCTGAAGGCGCTGATGGCGCGCGGCATCACCCTGCTGGTGGTGGAGCACGACATGCACTTCGTGGACAGCATCTGCCAGAACGTGGTGGTGCTGAATTTCGGCGAGAAGATCGCCGAGGGCCCGCTCTCCCAGGTGCGCCAGAACGCCAAGGTGCGCGAAGCCTATATCGGCGCGGAGGAGGCCTGACCATGGCACTGCTCGACGTCTCCGGCATCAGCGTCTCCTACGGCCGCGTCAACGCCCTTCAGGACGTGTCGCTGCAGGTGAAGGAAGGCGAGATCGTCACCGTCCTGGGCGCCAACGGCGCCGGCAAGAGCACCCTGCTCAAGGCGATCCTCGGCGCCGTGCCGCTGAAGAGCGGCGGCATCACCTTCGCCGACGCCGACATCAGCCGCGCCGCCCCGCACACCCGTATCGGCGCCGGCCTGGTGCTGGTGCCGGAGGGCCGGCGCATCCTGATCTCGCTGACGGTGGAAGAAAACCTGCTGCTCGGCGCCCACATGCGCCGCGACACCACCACCATCGTCCGCGAGATGGACGCCATCTATGCCCGCTTCCCCAATCTGGCGGAGCGGCGGAACATGGCCGCCTCCTGCCTGTCGGGCGGCGAACAGCAGATGCTGGCCATCGGCCGCGCGCTGATGGCCAAGCCCCGCCTGATGATGCTGGACGAACCCTCGCTCGGCCTGTCGCCCTTGTTCGTCTCCAAGCTGTTCGAGCTCATCCGCGAGGTGAACGCCGACGGCCTCGCCGTGCTGCTGGTGGAACAGAACACCGGCAAGGCGCTGCAGGTGGCCCACCGCGCGACCGTGCTGGAACTCGGCCGCGTGACCATGGCCGGCGACCCGAAGACGCTGGCCGCCGACCCACGGCTGCAGGCCGCCTATCTCGGCGCGGGCGAAACCGCCTCCGCCTGAGCCATCACAAGAAACCTTCAGAGGAGTTGGAACATGAAGAAACAGGTTCTTCTGGGCGCCACCATGCTGGCGGCGCTGGTGGCCGCCGGAGCCGCGCGGGCCGAGAACGAGCTGGTGCTCGGCTACATGATGGCCAAGAGCGGCCCTTATGTGAGCCTCGCCAACACCAATGAGATCGCCGTCGACCTCGCGGTGGAGGAGATCAACGCCAAGGGCGGCATCAACGGCCGCAAGATCAAGGTGGTGAAGTTCGACACCGCCGGCGACCCCAAGCAGGCCACCACCGCCGTGCGCTCGTTCGCCCAGGATGCCGGGGCGCTGGCCATCATCGGCCCGTTCTCCTCCTCCGAGGTGCGCACCACCTTCCCGGTGGGCGAGCGCGAGGGCATCTCCCAGATGTCCATGGCCTCCTCGGCCCCCGGCCTCACCAAGGGCTTCACCTACGGCTTCCGCAACACCACCGACGAGGGCAAGGTCATCGACCAGGTGCTCGCCGCCATCAAGGACAAGAAGCTCCCCATGGCCTCGGGCGCGGCGGCCTATGCCACCGACGACGTGGTGTCCAAGTCCATCGGCACCAATGTGGTGCCCAAGATGTTCGAGAAGTACGCCATTCCGCTCAAGGGCTCGGTCGACTTCCAGCTGGCCGCGTTCGACCTGTCGCCGCAGGTGGCGCAGCTGAAGCAGATCAACCCGGACATCGTCGGCCTCGGCTCCCCGCCCGAGGGCGCGGTGAACCTCGCCAAGGAGCTGAAGCGCCAGGGGGTCACCACCCGCGTCATCGGCGGCACCACCATCGCCGATCCCGAGTTGCCCAAGCGCATGGACGGCGCCGGCGAGAACCTCACCATCGGCACCACCTTCTTCGCCGACGCCAACGACAAGACCCGCGCCTTCACGCAGGAGTTCGCCAAGCGCACCAAGGCCGCCGGCCTGCGCACCGACCCCAACCAGATGGACGCCTCGGTCTATGACATCGTCTATCTCTACGGCGAGGCGATGCAGCGGGCCGGCGTCACCGGCGACGCGGCCAAGCGCGCCGAGGAGCGCGCCGCCATCCGCGACCAGCTCTCCAAGCTGAAGGACTATCCCGCCATGGAGGGTTCCATCTCCTTCACCGACGGCGATGCCGTGAAGCCGGTCTACGTGATCGAGGTGAAGGGCGGCAAGTGGACCCTGCTCGACACGCGGCTGCCGAACTGACCTCGGCGCCGCGCCGGGCCGGCGCCCCTCAAGCCCCCCACATCCGGGGGCGCCGGCCCTCTTTCCCTGCCGTTCACGACCCGTGTTGCAGACCTGTTCGAGGAACCCTGATGTCGGGCACCGCCCTCACCTTCACCATTCACGCCGACGGCCGCACCTACGGCGAGACGCTGGCCATCCGCACCGCCGTCATCGCCGGCTGGACCGGCCGCGACAAGGCCGCGCTGGAGAAGCACATCGCGGAACTGGAAGCCCTGGGCGTGCCGCGCCCGGCCTCCACCCCCATTTACTACCGGGTCGGCGCCGCCCGCCTCACCACCGCCGGCGCCATCGAATGCACGGGCGGGGCGTCGTCCGGCGAGGTGGAGTTCGTGATCGTTGCGGCGGACGGGCGGCGTTATCTCGGCGTCGGCTCCGACCACACCGACCGCCAAGTGGAAACCTACAACATCACTGTTTCCAAGCAGATGTGCGACAAGCCCATCGCCCCCGAGCTGTGGGCGCTGGACGAGGTGGCGCCCCATTGGGATGACCTGGTGCTGCGCTCCTACGCGGTCTTCGACGGTCGCAAGGAGCTGTACCAGGAGGGCACCGTGGCCGCCATGCTGCCGCCCGCCGACATCCTGGCCGGCTACGACGCCGCCTTCGCCGACGGCGCGGTGATGTATTGCGGCACGCTGGCCGCCCATGGCGGCATCCGCCCGGCCGAGCGCTTCGAGTTCGAGCTGGTGGACCCGGTGCTCGGCCGCACCATCCGCCATGGCTATGACGTGGCGACCCTGCCGGTCGCCGGATGATCACTCCCGAGCCGCCGGAGCGGCCGGGCTCAAGGGTACGGGACGGTGCAGATGATCGAGGACCACGGCGTTCTGGACGCCTCCGAGGAGCCGCCGCACGACGCCGTCGCGCCGGCCCGTTCGCTGCGCGACGAGGCCTATGAGCTCATCAAGGCGCGCATCATCATGTGCGTGTTCCGCCCGGGCGAGGTGCTGAGCGAGGCGGCGGTGTCCGCCGCGCTCGGCATCGGCCGCACGCCGGTGCGCCAGGCGTTCGACCGGCTGATGCGTGACAACCTGGTGGAGGTGCTGCCGCGCAAGGGCATCGTGGTGCGCCCCATCTCCCATGACGAAGTGCACGACATGGTGGAGGTGCGCCTCATCAACGAGGGCTTCTGCGCCCGCCTCGCCGCCGCGCGCGCGGAGCCCGGGCACCTCAGCGCCCTGTCCACCAACGTGGCGCTGGGGGTGGAGGCGGCGGCCAGCCGCGATGTGGCCACGCTGATGGCGCTGGACCGGAGCTTCCACGCCATCATCTCGACAGCCGCCGGCAATCCGGTGCTGGCGGAGATCCTGAAGACCCTGCACGAGAAGTCGCAGCGGGTGTGGTTCGTTTCCCTGCGCGCCCCGGAGCACCACCGCCGGGTGGTTGAGGAGCACGCCGCCATCGTCGAGGCCCTGCGCTCGCGCGACCCCGACGCGGCGGAAGCCGCCGTGCGGGCGCATATCCGCTCGTTCGCCGACAATCTCAACCGCCAGCTCTGAGCCGCCCTCGCGCCGGCCGGGAAGCGGCCCGCGCCGCGAGGCCCGTCGGCCCGAGGCGCGGGCCGACGGGCCTCGCCGGGTCAAGCACGCAGCAGCGTTTCCACCGCGGCGGCGATGGCCAGAAGCGCCGCGTCCTGCCCGCCGGCGGCCGCCAGCATCAGGCCCACCGGAGCCCCGCCGGTGCCCGACAGAGGCAGCGAGATGGCGCAGCCGTCGATCATGTTGATGAGGGTGGGGTTGCGCAGGGCGGCGAGATTGGCGACGCCGTAGGCGGCATCGTCGGTGGCGAGATCGGCGATGCGCGGCGGCAGGATGGGCGCGGTGGGCAGCACCAGCGCATCGAACGGCAGCAGGCGCGTCGCGGCCTGGGCCACCAGGGCGCTGCGGGCCGCCACCAGATCGAGATAATCCGCCGCCGACTGGTCCGCGCCCCGGCGTATGCGCACCGACACCCGCGGATCATACGCCGCCCCCTTCTCCGCCAGCAGCGCCCGATGCACCGCATAGCTCTCGGCCGCGGTGAAGCCGCCCTTGGCATTCATGGGGGCGATGTCGGCGAATTCCGGAAACGGGGCCTGGACCACCCGCGCGCCCGCCGCCGCAAGCCGCGACAGCGCCGCCTCGAACACCCGCGCCACCTCCTCGTCCAGCCCATCCAGCGCAACGGTGGTGGGCACCAGCAGGCGCAGGCCGCTCACCTCCCGCGCCGCCAGCGGCGCCGGCTCGGCGCCGGCCAGGAGGGCATCGAGGCTGGCGCAGCAGCCGACCGAGCGGGCCAGCGGGCCGATGCTGTCGAGGGTCGAGGACAAGGGGAAGGCGCCCGCGCGCGGCACCCGGCGCGCGGTGGGCTTGAAGCCGGTGATGCCGCAGAAGGCGGCCGGGATGCGGCAGGAGCCGCCGGTGTCGGTGCCGAGCGCCGCGTGGGCCATGCCATCGGCCACCGCCACCGCCCCGCCGGACGAGGAGCCGCCGGACACGCGGCCGACGGCGCGCTCGAACGGCGCGCGCGGATCGCCGGAGTGGGGATTCATGCCGAGGCCGGAATAGGCGAACTCGGTCATGCTGTTGCGCCCCAGCAGCACGAACCCGGCACGGCGCAGGCGGGCGACGGCGGGGGCATCCGCAGTGGCCGGCGCCGCATCCGCCAGCACCCGCGAGCCGGCGGCGGTGACCTGGCCGGCCACGTCGAACAGGTCCTTCACGGCGATCGGGATGCCGGCGAAGAGCGAGGGCGCGGCGCCGGCCCGGCGCAACGCGTCCTGGGCATCGGCGGCGGCGCGGGCGGCCTCGGCATCCACCCGCACGAAGGCCCGGGCGCCCTCGCCGCCGGGGTCCTGAATGCGCGCGAGGCAATCTTCGACCAGGGCGCGGGCGCTGACGCGGCCGGTGGCCAGATCGGCGGCGAGGGCGGCGAGGGTGGGGCCGGCGGGAACGGGGGACAGTGCGGACAAAGCAGACATCGGGGCTACCCAAACAGAGACGCCCGCCCCGTCAGGGACACGGGGCGGGCCGATCGGACGATACGGCTCAGACCGGATCGTAATAATGGATTTCGAGCAGCATGCAGCCATTCTGCGACTTGAACGGCCCGTGGAAGGCGCCCGGCGGGCGCACCGCATAGGTGAAGGGCTGGAAGGCTTCCCCGCCCTCCCCCTTCTCGTCATTGCCCACCGTCAGGTCGCCGGAGAACAGGAACACCTCTTCCCAATAGTCGTGCACGAACGGCTTGGTGGTGTAGATGCCGGGATCGAAGCGCAGGATGCGGGTGCGCGAGCCGCTCTTGCCGGTCTCGTCCAGGCTTCCGGACAAAATCTTCTGCTGAATGCCGGACGGATAGCCGGGCGGCACTTCCCAGCCGGTCGAGAGATCGACCGTCCTGAACTCGTCATGGATCTTGGTGATGGCCATCGGGGGCAGTCCTTGGTTTGAAACGGGTCGCGGGCGGCGTCATTCCGCCGCGCGGGCGGGGGCGGCGGGCACCTCGTCGGCAAGGGCGTAGCCCGACAGCATGCGGTCGAGCAGGCTACCGGCCTTGTCCCAGTCGTAAGTGCGGAAGGAATGGCCCTTCACCACGAAGCTCGCGCCGGCATAGAACATCTCGTACTGGGCATGGCGGGAGGCGAACTCCGAGCCCACCGCGTCCCAGGCCAGCTTGAAGAACTTCACCCGCTCGTCGGCGCTCGCCGCCGGCGACTGCTGGGTCTTGCGGATGAGCGCGGCCAGCTCGGGGTTTTCATAATCGTGCACCGAGGACGGCAGCATGATGAGCCCGCCGCCGGCCAGTTCCCGCAGGGTGGAGATGAGCTTTCCATAGAGCTGCTGGGCCAGGGTCTGGGCCGCATAAAGGGTGTGCCGGTCGGGGATGAAATAGCGGCCGTAGCGGGTGCCCTTGGCCTCCATGGCGGCCACGAAGGCGTCCACCATGCCGGCCTCGGCGGCGAGCTGGCCCAGCGTCTCGCGCACCTGGGGGAAGTTGAGGATGCCGTTGACCTCGGCGATGCGCCGGGCGATGCCCACCAGGAACCGCACCTTCACCGAAAGCCGGATCTGCGCCTGGTAGTTCTGGTAAACGTGCGCCGGCGTGGCGTGGAACTGCTTCAAGGTCATGGCGAGGTCGTCCACCACGAACACCCGGTCCCACGGCACCTTCACGTCGTCGAAATAGAGCACCGCGTCGTTCTCGTCGAAGCGGCTGGCCAGGGGATTGTCGAACACCGAGGGCGCGCCCGCCTCGTAGGACTTGCGCGACAGCACCTTCAGGCCCTTGGCGTTCATGGGAATGGCGAATGACAGGGCGTATTTCTCGTCGCCCGGCTGCAGCGGCTGGATGCAGGTGACGAACACCTCGTTCGCCATGATGCCGCCGGTGGCCAGCATCTTGGCGCCGCGCACGGTGATGCCCTCAGCGTCGCGATCGACGATGGCCGCGGACAGGAACGGATCGGCCTGCCCGGCCGCGCCCTTGGAGCGGTCCGCCTGCGGATTGATGATGACATAGGTGAGGTAAAGGTCGTTGTCGCGCGCATAGCGATAGTAGTCCGCCAGCGCCGCCGCGCGGGAGGCATCGTAGGCCTCGAACTGGTCGAGCCCCATGTACATGCCGGCGATGCAGGAGGCCACATGGTCCGGCGCGCGGCCGAGGAAACCGGCGTGCAGCTCGGTCCAGGCCTCCAGGCCCTTGCGGCGGGTCACGAGGTCGTCATAGCTCTCCGGCAGCTGCCAGATGCGGTTGGCGCGGGTGCCGGTGTCGGTGGCAAAGGTCATCAGCTCGGCATTTTCAGGCGCGCTGTGAAAATCGAACATCCTGGCCACGGAGGCCACCGCCCGCTCATAGGCCGGGTGGGTGGTGACATCCTTCACCAACTGGCCGTCGATATAGACCGCGCGGCCATCCTGAAGGCTGGCGGTGTGCTGGGCTCCGGTCTTGATCATCTGGAAGGTCCTTCGATGTTGGCCGCGGCCGGCTCAGCCCCGCGGCATGTCGGTGGACGCGAGCGCATGATAGCGCCCGCGGAAGAAAACGAGGGGCGGCTCTGTTCCCGCCGCCGAAATCCGCAGCACCCGCACGACGAAAATCTCGTGGTCGCCACCGGCATGGATGGCATGGGGGGCGCATTCCAGATGCGCCAGGGCGCCGGAGATCAGCGGCACGTCATGGGCGCCGAGCCGGTGCTCGACCGCGCTCCATTTGTCCTCCAGGGGCCGCGCGAAACGGTCTGACAGCGCCTGCTGTCCCTCCCCCAGGATATTGATGCCGAAGCCGCGCGCGGCGCGCAGGGCGGGCAGGGAATGGGCGCGCCGGTCCACGCAGAACAGCACCAGCGGCGGGTCGAGCGAGACCGAGTTGAACGAGCTCATGGTCACGCCGATGCGGGTGCCGTCGTCGGCGCTCGCGGTCACCACCGCCACGCCGGTGGCGAACTGCCCCAGCACCTGGCGGAACGTGCGCGAATCCAGCGCGGGGAAGTCGGAATGCGACATCTGGGACTCACCGGAAGGATCGTTAATTAGCTTTGTCACAAAGCTATGTGAATGAGGATGACCCCGTCAAGTGCAATCCTGCCGGCGCAGCCTTGCAGAAGGTGCGCAGCCCGAGCCGGTGGCCCACGGCCCCGCCGGCCATCCTGCCGGCCACCCTGCCGGCCACCGCGCGTGCGATGCTGTCGGCCATCCCGCCGAGCCAGCCCGGCGATGCTGCCCGGGGTACGCGCCGCGGTGCCTCAAAGCCAGGCCCGGGCCCATTCCGCGCCCCGAGTCCTCGCTCTGGCGCCTCGCCGTACCGCCGAGCCCTGGCGCAGAACCCTGGCGCCGAGCCCTGGCGCAGAACCCTTGGGGGGCCAAGGCCCGGTCCAGTGCGCGGGTCCAGTGCGCAAACGTCTGGAATGTCTTGATGGCGCCGGGTCCCGGCGACTGGCTCTGGTACTTGGTCCAGGCACATGGCCCAGGCACATGGTCCTGGCACTTGGTCCTGGCAACGCGCCCCGAATCTTCGCCGGGCCCTCGCCCGCGCGCGCCGCGGCCGCCCCTGGAGGCGCCATGCCACGCCACACCGCGCCTATGCGGGTGGCGGGCGAACGACGGCATCCTGTTACCTCTTGCGGGCGACGACGGCCCTGCGTGCAAGGGGACGTGGCGGGGAGCGGAGGACAGTCTGCCGCTGCGCCAAGGCGCGCTCCAGCCCCGGCGGGGCGAGCCGGCAAGCGGCCTGCAACGGCATCGGGCGCTGCGGCCCGGGCCGGATGACCGGCGGGACACGCCCGCCGGCCAGGAGACTCACTTCTTGTTGCCGTCGGCGTCGAACTGGGCAAGGAAGGCGATCAGGTCGGCGCGCTCCTGGTCGTTCTTCACGCCCGCGAAGGCCATCTTGCCCTTGGGGGCAAGCACCTTCGGATTGGTCAGGTAGTTGTCCAGGGTGGCGAGGTCCCACACCTTGCCGGCGGCGGCGCCGTCCTTGATGTCCTGGGAATAGGCATAGCCCTCGAAATGTGCCCACTTGGCACCAACGATGCCGTTCAGCGGCGGGCCAACCTTGGTCTTGGCGCCGGGGCCGATGGCATGGCAGGCCATGCACTTCTTGAAGACGGTTTCGCCCTTGGCGGCATCACCGGCCTCAGCCGAGGCGGGGGCCGCAGCCGCGGCGGCGGGCGGAGTGTCGGGCTTGGCCGGATCGGGATCGGCGAAAGCCGCGCCGGTGGCCGCGAGCAGCAGCATGGAAGCCAGAACGAGACGCATGACCTTATGTCCTCTTTCTCGGCGCGATGGACCGCCACACCACGCCCGTTCGTTTCCTCTTGCCCGCGCATGCGGGGCACTCTCCCTGCGGGGCCGGACGCTCTGCCGTGCCGCGCTGGAACATGCCGTGGTAGGCCTGCGCCGCGCGGGCCACCCGGTCCGGGACGGATCACACCCTTTCATTATCATGACTCCAACCGGCGAACGGATGCGACCTTGAGCCCTCTCCCCCCCTCCCCACATGCGGACGCCCCGCCGGCGCTGGTGGCGAAGCTGGGCGGCAGCCTCACGCGGCAGGGCCCGCCCCGGGCGCTGCTGGCCCGGCTGGCGCCCCTGCCCGGGCTGGTGCTGGTGCCGGGCGGCGGCGGCTTCGCCGACCTGGTGCGCGAGGCCCAGCCGCGCCTGGGCCTGAGCGATGGTGCCGCCCATCGCATGGCCATCCTCGCCATGGAGCAGACCGCCCATCTCCTCCACGACCTGGCGCCCGTGCTGCGCCCGGCCCGCACCCTGGCGGGCCTCGCCGCCACCGGCCCCGGCGCGGCGCTGTGGTTTCCCGCCGCCCTGGTGATCGGCCATCCCGGCATCGCGGAGAGCTGGGACGTCACCTCCGACAGCCTCGCCCTGTGGCTGGCGCGCCAGCTCGCCGCGCCGCGCCTGCTGCTGGTGAAGGCGGCGGGTGTGGCCGCTCCGCCGCCCACCGGGACCCGGGCGGAGGATGTTTCCGCCTGGAGCCGCCTTGGCCTGGTGGACGGGGCCTTCGAGGCCATGGCGCTCGGCTATGAAGGCGATATTGTGCTGGCCGCCGCGGACGACACGTCCACCCTCGACACCGTCCTGGCCCCTCTTGACGCGGCGGGCAGGACCCACGAACCCTGAAGGCCGAAGGCCCGATGACCAAAGTGACCAATCCCCGCTGGGCCTGGGCCCTGACGGGTTCCGGCCATTTCTTCACCGAGAGCATGGAGATCATCCGCGCCCTCGGCGACGTGGACCTCTTCATCTCCGCCGCCGCCGCCGAAGTGCTGCGCATGTACCGCCAGGACAAGGAACCGCTGCCGGACACCGTCCACATCTACCGCGACGACAGCGCCTCTTCCGCCTCTGTCGGTCGCTTCTACCATGGCGAGTACCACACTCTGGTGGTGTCCCCCGCCACCTCCAACACGGTGGCGAAGGCGGTCTGGGGCATTTCCGATTCGCTCGTCACCAACTGCTTCGCCCAGGCCGGCAAGTGCCGGGTGCCCTGCATCGTGTTCGCCTGCGACAGCGCGCCGGAACTCATCACCATGGCGCCGGAAGGCCCGGTGCCGGTCTACCCGCGCCGCATCGACCTGGAGAATACCAGCCGGCTCAAGGCGTTCGAGGCGACGGTGGTGGCCGAGAGCCTGGCCGAGCTGCAGGCCGCCATCGCCAGCCGCCGGGCGGAACTCGCCGCCGCCGGCGACTCCACCCCGGCCCGCTGAGCCATGGCCGGGCCTGGGGCCGAGCGGGTCGCGCTCATCACCGGATCGCTGGCCGAGCCGCGCATCGCCCGCATCGCCGAGGCGATCGCCGACGCGGCGTTGCAGCCGGTGGTCATCAACATCGGCGTGAAGGTGGCGGCGCTGATGACCACCGAGATCGTGGAACGCCGCCTGAAGCTGCCCGACGGCGTCGACCGGGTGGTGATGCCGGGCCGCTTCCGCGGCGATCTCGACCGGCTGGCGGCGCGCTTCGGTCTCCCCTTCGCCCGCGGGCCGGAGGAAGCGGCGGACCTGCCGGACTATTTCGGCAAGGGCCGGCGGGCGGTGGACCTCTCCCGCCAGGATGTGATGCTGTTCGCCGAGATCGTGGACGCCACCCGCCTCTCGGTGCCCGAGCTGCTGGAGCGCGCCCGGCGGCTGCGCGCCGACGGCGCCGACGTGATCGACCTCGGCGCCCTGCCGGATGCCCCCTTCCCACACCTGGAGGAGAGCATCGGCGCCCTGAAGGCCGACGGATTCCGGGTCAGTGTCGATTCCTTCGATCCGGCCGAACTGTCCCGCGCCACCCGCGCCGGGGCCGACTTCCTGCTCTCCCTCAACGAGACCAATCTCGACATCGCGAAGGACGGGCCAGCGGTGCCGGTGCTGGTGCCGGCCAAGCCGGGCGATCTGGCCTCGCTCATCCGGGCGGTGGAGGTGTGCGAGGCGTCGGGCCAGGCGTTCCTGGCCGATCCCATCCTCGACCCCATCCACTTCGGCTTCGCCGGCTCGCTGGTGCGCTATGCGGAACTCCGGCGGCTGAAGCCGGACATCCCCATCCTCATGGGCATCGGCAACGTCACCGAACTGACCGACGCCGACACCACCGGCATCAACGCCCTTCTCATGGGCGTCATCTCCGAGCTGCGCCTCGACGCGGTGCTGGCGGTTCAGGTGAGCCCCCATTGCCGCACCGCCGTGCGCGAATTCGACCGGGCCCGGCGCGAATTCTTCGCCGCCCGCGAGGCGCGGTCCCTGCCGCAGGGCTTCGGCGGCGGGCTGATGGCGCTGCGCGACCGCAAGCCCTTCACCACCACCCCGCAGGAGGTGGCGCGACTGGCCGGCGAGGTGACCGACAAGGCGTTTCGCATCGAGGTGACGCAGGACGGCATCCACGCCTACAACCGCGAGGGCCACCATGTGGCGCGGGAGCCATTCGGCCTGTTTCCCCATCTGAAGGTGGACGGCGACGGCGCCCACGCCTTCTATCTCGGCGTGGAGACGGCGCGGGCGGAAATCGCCTACCGCCTCGGCAAGCGCTACGCCCAGGACGAGCCCCTGCGCTGGGGCGTCGCGGGCGAGACCGGCGGCCAGGTGGACGACGCCCACAAGTTGACTTTCAAGGACGCGGGATCGACCCTCTCCGCCAAGAAGAAGGCCGCATCGAAAGGCGAAGCACGTGATTAGGGAGACCATCGTCACCACGGCCTCGCCGGATGGCGCGCCGCACGTGGCGCCCATGGGCGCGAGCGTGCTGGAGGACGGCTATCTGCTGCTGCCGTTCCGTCCCTCCCGGACCCTCGACAACCTCCTGGCCACCCGAACGGGGGTCATCAACTACACCGACGATGCCCGCGTCTTCGCCGGCTGCGTCACTGGCCATCGGCGCGACTGGCCGACCGTTCCCGCCGGCGCCAGCGTCCGCCTCGCCGACACCCTGGCCCATGCGGAGTTCACGGTGGAGCGGGTGGAGGAGGATGCCGTTCGCCCCCGCCTGTTCTGCCAGGTGGTGCGGGAGGAAAGCCACCGCCTGTTCCACGGCCTCAACCGCGCCGTCGCCGCCGTGGTGGAAGGCGCGGTGCTGGTGTCGCGCCTCCACATGCTCCCGCGCGAACAGGTCGAACGGGAGATGGCGCACCTCGCCATCGCCGTCGAGAAGACCGCCGGCCCCGACGAGCGCGAGGCCTGGAGCTGGCTGCTGGCGGCGGTGGAGGCCCACCGCATCGAGGCTGCATCATGAGCGCGCCCGGCTTCCTCGCCTCCGTGGCTGATTTAACCGAGATGAGCACCGCGCTCGCCTTCGGCGTGGACATCGTGGACCTGAAGAATCCCGCCGAAGGGGCGCTCGGCGCCTGGCCGCCGGCGCTGCTGGAACAAGCGGTGGAGCTCTGGCGCGCGCTTGGAGACCGGCCGGAGGCGCACAGGCCGAACCTCAGCGCCACGGTGGGCGATCAGCCGCTCGACGCCGCGACCCTCGCGGACGCCGCCGCGCGCACCGCCGCCACCGGCGTGCCGCTGGTGAAGATCGGCTTCGCCCTGCCACCGCAGGGGACTGCGGCCGCCCTGGCGCCCTGCCTCGCGGCCCTGGCACCGCTGGCCCGCCGCACCCGCCTCATCGCCGTGCTGTTCGCCGATCAGGGGCCCGACCTCGCGCACATTCCCGCCTTTGCGCGCGCTGGCTTCGCCGGGGTGATGCTGGACACCGCTGACAAGGCGGCCGGCGGCCTGCGTCGCCATCTCGATACGGCGACCCTCGCGCGCTTCGTGGCGCTGGCGCGCCAGAACGGCCTGATGACCGGCCTCGCCGGCTCCCTGGCGGTGGCGGACATTCCACCGCTGGCGGCCCTGCGCCCGGACTATCTGGGCTTTCGCGGCGCCCTGTGCGCCGAGGGTCGCACCGGCGCGCTCGATCCGGAGCGCCTCGCGGCGGTGGCACGCGCCCTTCACCTTGGGGAAACAGTGCCCGCCTGAGAGGGCATGGCCCACGCCCACTCGGCCGCGCGATGGCCCCCCCGACCGGCAACCCGCAACAGGTGCTGCCAAGGCGGCCCCACGCGCACCCGTGGCGTCGCCGGGGCCTGTCCTGCGGACCGGCAAGGGCAAACTTCCCCTTGCATGGCACACCTCCACACGGCAACCGAGCATACTCCCGCCCCAGCACAAGACGCCGATCACGCACGCGGGCACTCCCGCCGCCGCCGGTCTGTGGCGGACGAGGCCGTGGCGCAGCCCGCGCTCACTCACGGGGAAGGAAGGCCACGGCGATCGACCTGCGTGCCGGGGCCCGACGACCCGCGGCGATCAGCCCCGCGCCTGACCATAGGCCTCAATCCCTGGGTCTCCACCACAAGAACGGCCCTTGCTTTTGACCCGCCATGACCGCGCCCCGAGCGCCACGCCGTCGGGCGGACAGCGCCCGGATGCTCTGCGGCGATCGGCCAAGCTGAACCTAGGCCTGACCTTGGGCCTGACCTTGGGCCTGACCCTGGGCCTGACCATGGCCATAGTCCCTGGACTCGAGCACGAGAACGGTCCGGCTCGGCCCCACTTCGGCCACCGCCCGGAGCGCCAAGCCGCCGGGCAGGCAGGCTCGGGCAGCGGTAGAGCCGCGTGGCGCCCGGCGGGCTTGCCACCGTGTCGTCGGGGCTTGGGTGGCGGCCGGCGCAGTGCGGGTGAAAGAGAACAGGATGCCCCTTCCACCCTCGCCCGATGCCGCCTGACGTGGCGCACAAAAGAGGTGCGGCGCAGGCGCCCTCAGCGCACCACCAGCGCCGCCCGGGCCGCAGCGTATTCCCGCATCAGGAGGTCGCACAGCTCGGCGGCCGGCAGCGCCCGGGCCAGCGGGGCGCCCTGGCCGGCCCATTGGGCGCCGAAGCCGGTGTTCCCCGCCGCCTTGGCGGCCGCATTCAACGCCTTGCCGGCATCATAGGCCACCGGATAGGCGGCGCGCGGCGTGTGCAGTGTGGCGGCGAGCGCCGTGAACGCATTGGCAAGGCAACGGGCCGGACGGCCGGAGATGGCATCGGTGAGCACGGTGTGATGGGCGGCGGCGCTGAACAGGGCGGCACGGTGACCGGCGTCCGCCGCGCTCTCCGGACAGCCGATGAAAGCGGTGCCGAGTTGGGCGGCGGCGGCGCCGCTGGCAAGGGCAGCGGCGATTCCGCCGCCGGTCATGATGCCGCCGGCCGCGATGACGGGAATGCCAAGCTCCCGCGCCAACACCTGCGCCAGCGCCAGGGTGGAGAGCCGGTCGTCGGGGGCATCGGGGTCGAACTGGCCGCGATGGCCGCCGGCCTCGTGGCCTTGCGCCACCACCGCGTCGATGCCGGCGGCTTCCACGGCGCGCCCCTCAGCCAGGCTGGTGGCGCTCGCCAGCAGCACCGCCCCGGCCGCCTTCAACCGGCCGATGACCGTCGCCGGGGGCAGGCCGAAATGAAAGCTCACCACCGCCGGCCGCTCCGCAACCAGCATGTCGGCCATGGCGGGATCGGCAAGAAAGCTGGTGTAGATCTCATGGATGGCCGGCGGCGGGGTCGCGCCGAAACGGGCGAAGGCCGGCGCGAGCGCCTCCAGCCAAGCCGCCTCGCGGACCGCGTCCCGGATTGCCGGCGCGTGGCAGAATACATTGACGTTGAAGGGCTTGTCGGTGAGCGCCCGGGTCGCGGCGATCATCCGCCGCCCGGCCTCCGCATCGACGGCGCCGAGGGCGATGGAACCGAGCCCGCCCGCCGATGCCACCGCCGCCGCCAGGGCCGGCGTCGAGGTGCCCGCCATGGGCGCCTGGATCAGCGGAATGCTCATGCCGAGGCGGTGGAGCAGCGAGGTCATGGACGGGTCTCCCGGGTGCTTTTCACCCTTCATAGGCCCGCCGCCGGGAGGCGGTCCAGTGCCGGCCCGTCCCGCCACAGCGGGAGAGGGCTTGCGCACCGGAGCCAACCTCAGTCGTACTTGATGTAGGCGAAGCGCAGGTCGTGAGCGGGCGTGCCCTCGAGCGGGGCATCCTCGACGGCGCCGGGTTGCCAGCCCACCACCTCCTCGATCTTCTGCGCCAAGGCGAAGTCGCGCACCGTGATGCCCTTGGCGTCGTGGGACATCAGGCGCACCTCCACCCAGGCGTAGGAGGCGGTGAGGTCGGGATGGTGCCACGCCGCCTCGGCAAGGTGGCCCACCGCGTTGATCACCATCAGCGTGCCCTTCCAGCTGTTGGTGCGATAGGTGCGGCGAATCCAGCCATCCTCAAGGCGCCAGTGCGGCAGGTCCGCCTTCAGCCGCGCCTCGATCTCCTCCGGAGTGAACGTCTTCTTGCGATCGATGCTCATGACGCGGCTCCCTTCCCTGGCGGGCTCAAAGGCCGTTCTGGCGGCGCGTCGCCGTCAGCGTGTTCTGCAGCAGGCAGGCGATGGTCATGGGACCGACACCGCCCGGCACCGGCGTGATGAGGCCGGCGATGCCCTGCGCCTCGCCATAGGCGACATCCCCCACCAGGCGAGTCTTGCCGTCTTCCCTGGGCACGCGGTTGATGCCCACGTCGATCACCGTGGCGCCGGGCTTGATCCAGTCGCCCCGGATCATCTCCGGCCGGCCCACCGCCGCCACCAGAATGTCCGCCTGCCGGCACTCTCCCGGCAAGTCACGGGTGCGCGAATGGGCGATGGTGACGGTGCAGTCCTCCTTCAGCAGCAACTGGGCGGCGGGCTTGCCGACAATGTTGGAGCGCCCCACCACCACCACCTTCATCCCCGCGAGCGATCCCAGATGATGCTTGAGCAGCATCACGCAGCCGAGCGGCGTGCACGGCACCAGCGCGTCGAGGCCGACGGCCAGGCGGCCGGCGTTCACCACATGGAAGCCGTCCACGTCCTTGGCCGGGTCGATGGCGGCCAGCACCTTGGTGGAATCGATGTGGCCCGGCAGCGGCAGTTGCACCAGGATGCCGTTGACCGCCGGATCGGCGTTCAGCTTCGCCACCAGCGCCAGCAGGTCGGCCTCGGCGGTGTCCGCCGGCAGCTTGTGCTCGAACGAGGCCATGCCGGCTTCCAGGGTCTGGGCCGCCTTGTTGCGCACATAGACCTGGCTCGCCGGGTCCTCGCCCACCAGCACCACCGCGAGGCCGGGGGTGATGCCGCGATCACGGCCAAGCGCGATCACCTCCTCGGCGATGCGGGCACGCAGGTTGGCGGCAAAGGCTTTTCCATCAATGGGCTTGGTTTCGATCACGGACAAGATCCCGTCATTTTGGCGCCGACAAGGGCAAACGCTGGCACGGTGCCGGGGCGGGCGAGCCCCGCTCCGATCCGGTGGTGGGAAAGGGCAGGCCCGCGAGGCCCACGCGCCAGGGCGAGGGGCCGGACCATGCGCACGATGGCCCGCGTTCTTGGACGGCCGCCGCGCGGACGCAAGACAAAACCGGCGCCGGCCAGCCCAGAAGCGAAGCTCGACGCCTTATACAGAAAATAATTTTCTTTAAAAGAAATTCATGACGCCATCCGCGCGGGGGAAGTCACACCCCTGCGCCCCCTGGCCCGGCCGCGGCGGCATCGCCGGGACCGTCGGCGCCGCCGTCCGCGCCACGGCGCGCCGACGGCGCCTCGCCCAGGCGCTGGCGCTCCAGCATCTTCACCGCCGCCTCCAGCGGCAGCGGCGGCGCGAACAGGTAGCCCTGGGCATGGTGGGCACCGAAGGCGCGCAGGAAGCGCAGCTGCTCGCGCGTCTCCACCCCCTCCGCCGTCACCGTCACCCCCAGGGACTGTCCGAGCCGCACCACATATTCCACGATCGAGGCGGCGTCGCGCTGCTGGCCCAGGTTCATGATGAACGAGCGGTCCACCTTGATCTTGGTGATGGGGTAGCGCCGCACATGCACCAGCGAGGCGTGGCCGGTGCCGAAATCGTCCAGGGCAAGGCGGATGCCGGTCTCCCGCAGCCGCTTGAGCGCCAGGGCCGCGCCCGTGCCGGGATCGATGATGGCGCTCTCGGTGATCTCCAACTCCAGCCGGTTCGGATCGAACCCAGTCGCCCGCAAGGTGGCCTGGACATCGTCGGCGATGCCGGCCGTGCGCAGATTGATGGGCGACAGGTTGACCGACAGCGTCACCCCCGGCAGAAGCCGGGCATCGGCGCAGGCGCGCCGCAGCACATAGGCGTCGATGCGGGTGATGAGGCGCGAACGCTCGGCCACCGGCACGAATTCGCCCGGCAGCAGGCGTCCGCGCTTGGGATGATCCCACCGCACCAGGGCTTCGAAGCCGATGACGCGCTCGCTCTCCACATCCACCTGGGGCTGGTAGAGCACCGTCAGCTCGCTGCGCTCCAGCGCGGTGAGCAACTCCTGCTCGGTGCGCCGGCGGCGCAGCTGCTCCTGCTCGAAGGCGGGCTCGAAATCGCGGAAGATGCCGCCGCCATCCGACTTGGCCCGATACAGGGCGATATCGGCGAGCCGCATCAGCTCGGCCGAGGAGACGGCGTCCTTCGGCGCCCGCGCCGCGCCCATGGACGCGCCCACGCGCAGCTCCGCCGCGTCCAGCTGGACCGGAATGCTGAGCACGCCATAGAGACTGGCCACCAGGCTGCTGAATTCCGCCTCGGTCTCGTAATGGGCGAACAGCACGAACTCGTCGCCGCCGATGCGCGCCACCACCCCGCGATCGCCCAGGCAGCCGCGCATGCGCCGGCCCACCACCTTCAGCAGTTCGTCGCCCACGGCGTGCCCATGGGTGTCGTTGACGCCCTTGAAGCCGTCGAGGTCCACGAACACCACCGCGAACAGCGGAGTGCGCAGCGGCGCCTTGAGGGTCTGGTCGAGCAGGGTGATGAAATAGCTGCGACTGGCAAGCTCGGTCAGCTGATCCTGGTTGACCAGGGCGCGGGCGCGGGCCTCGCTCTCCCGCAGCGCCGCCGCCAGCCGGCGGGCGCGCAGCATCAGCACGAAAAAGATGAGGGAGGCGAGGGTTGCGATGACGAGCAGCAGAGGCATCGCCGCCAGCATCAGATAGGTCGCGGGCCGGTCGCTGCGCCATGTCAGCAGCAGGTCCGTGCCGTCATAAAGGTTCTGCAGGCCCAGCTCGCTGCGCCCGTGGCCGGTGTTGCGCTCGGCGACGGTGATGGCGCCGCCGTCGATGGCCGAGGAGCGCGCCAGGGAGGCCAGCAGGGGCGCGTCCAGCACGTCCGCCGCCACCGCCACCAGGGGCTGGGCCTGGCTTACCGCGGGACTCTGCTGATGGAAGGCGTAGGCGACCAGCAGCACGCCCTCGCCGTCGCCCACCGAAAGGCCGGCGCGTCCTTCCCCCGGCGGGACCCCGCGCAATTGCTCCAGGAGCCGGCCCACTGCCGGCTTCAGCGCGCGGCCCGCCGCGCCCATGCCGAGCTGCCCGTTTTCCGAGGCATAGAGCGGCTTGCCCTCGGCATCGATCACATAGACGTATTCGAGCCCCGCGCCCTCGCGCAGCCGCCTGCCGAATCGCCGGTGCAGTTCATCGAGGTCGCCGCGCGCGAGGTAGGCAAGCACATCGCGTTCCGCGAGCGCGCCAGACAGCGCGTCCGTCATGGCCCGTTCGCGATCGATGATGGAGGACTTGACCGCCTCCGCTTCCCGGGCGGCGATGCTCCGGTCGTAGTGCAGGATGGCATAGCCGAGCGCCGCCACCGAAGCGGTAAACAACAGCAGAAGGGCGACCACCCCGAAGACTAGAGATCGATGCGTTCTCGCATCCTTTCGCGGTGGAATGGTCAATCTCCCTGACACAACTGATCCGATACGGCGCAACCCGCTTCACCGATGATGCGCGCGTAGGTGCATGATCGACAGTTTCAATCTCCTTGCAAGCGATTAGGGGTACCCCGGGAGGAAAATCCCCTAGCCGCCGGAGAACCACCAGCTGGCGAGGCCCAGGAAGGCCAGGAAGCCGACGCAGTCGGTCACCATGGTCACGAACACCCCGGAGGCCACCGCCGGATCGAGCCGCAGGCGGGAGATGCCGAGCGGAATGAGAATGCCGAACAGTCCGGCCGCCGCCATGTTCATCACCAGCGCCGCCGAGATCACCACGCCCAGGTGGATGTTCACGAACCACAGGGCGGCGATGCCGCCGAGCAGGCAGGCCAGCGTGGCGCCGTTGAACAGGCCCACCAGCAGCTCGCGGGAGACAATGCGGCGGGCGTTGCGGGTGGACAGGTCCTTGGTGGCCAGCGCCCGCACCGCCACCGTCATGGTCTGGGTGCCGGCATTGCCGCCCATGGAGGCGACGATGGGCATCAGCACCGCCAGCGCCACCATCTTCTCGATGGTCGCCTCGAACAGCGAGATGATGGAGGCCGAAACGAACGCCGTGCCCAGGTTGACCACCAGCCACGGCAGCCGGCTGCGGGCGGTATAGGCCACCGTGTCGGACAGTTCCTCGTCGGAACCGACGCCGGCCAGGGCGCGCAGGTCCTCGTCCGCCTCCTCCTGGATCACGTCCACCACGTCGTCGATGGTCATGACGCCCACGAGCCGTCCCGCGTCGTCCACCACCGGGGCGGAGACGAGGTTGTAGTGCTCGAACTGGCGCGCCACTTCCTCCTGGTCCTCGGTGGCCTTCACCACCTGGGCGTGCTCGGTCTTCACCGCGGTGATCAGCACCTGCCGGCGTGTGCGCAGCAGCCGGTCGAGGGGCACGGCGCCCACCAGGCGATAGGCCGGGTCCACCACGAACACCTCGTAGAAGGTCTCGGGCAGGCCGGGGGTCTCGCGCATGTAGTCGATGGTGCGTCCCACCGTCCAGAACGGCGGCACGGCGATGAACTCGGTCTGCATGCGCCGGCCGGCGCTCTCCTCCGGGTAGTCGAGGGAGCGCAGCAGGGCCACCCGCTCCGGCGCCGGCATGTGCTCCAGGATGGCGGCCACGTCCTCTTCGGACAGGTCCTCCAGGATGTAGACCGCGTCGTCGGAATCAAGGCCGCGCATGCCCCGCGCCACGGTCTGCGGCGACAGGCCGTGCAGGATCTGCACGCGGATGGTCTCGTCCAGCTCGGTCAGGGCGGTGAAGTCGAAGCCGTCGCCCGACAGCTCGATCAGCCGCCGCCGCTCGTCCCCCTCCAGGGCTTCCAGCAGGTCGCCCATGTCCGCTTCATGCAGGCTGGAGGTCAGCCCCTTCAGCCGCTCCACGTCGCGCTCGCCGATGGCGGCGATCACCGAATCGCGGAATGCATCGGCGATGTTGCCCGCCTCGTCGCGCACCACGGGCAGGTGATCGGCGCGCTCGGCGTCGGCGGGATCGTGATCCTCGCGCATGGCTGCTCCCGGTCCGGACGAATGGGGGGGGTGAACGCCCGCGACCAGGCGCGCCCGGACCAGCCGGCGGCATCCTTGGAGCGAAGCGCTGTTCTGCCTCTAGAGTGCCTGGCCGGTTTAGGGAAGCGGCAAACACCGCAGCGTTCCGAACAACGTGCAACAAAGACGCGGCGAGACGCGTTTGCAACACCTTCATTTCGCCCCGACGGCGCCCTATGTCCCCGCCCCACCGCCACACGGCGCGGACACAGGCAGGGAAAACCGCATCATGGCTTCAAGGTTCCGGCCCGTCACCGGGCTGCTGACGGCGCTGCTCCTGGGCGCGCCGGGCGCAGCCGCCCTGGCGGCGCCCTGCCCCGGCCGGCCCGACGCGCTGGGCACCGAGCGGGTGATGGAGATCGCCCCCAAGGGGGTGCGGGTGGGCACCAAATCCTTCCCCGGCACCTTGCCGCTGGCCCCGCGCGAGGTGGTGCTCACGTTCGACGACGGCCCCTGGCCGAAGACCACCCCCGCCATTCTCGACGCCCTGAAGGCCGAATGCGTGCGGGCCACCTTCTTCCTGATCGGCGACAATGCGACGGCACGGCCAGCCCTGGTGCGCCGGACCCTGGCCGAGGGCCACACCGTGGCCCACCATTCCATGACCCATCCCGCCGCCACCCTGGCCAAGCTGCCGTTCGACGCGGCGGTGGCCGAGATCCGCAAGGGCATCGCCGCCGACGAGGCCGCCGCCTATGGCGCCAACGGCCCGACGCCGCGGGTGCCGTTCTTCCGCTTCCCCGGCTTCGCCTCCACACCGGAGTTGCTGGCCTTCCTCGACGCCGAGGGCATCGCCGTGTTCGGCGCCGATTTCTGGGCCAGCGACTGGAACGTGATGACGCCGGAGCAGCAATTGGAACTGGTGCTGAAGCGGCTCGACGCGGCCGGGGGCGGAATCGTGCTGTTCCACGACACCAAGGCCCAGACGGCGGCGATGATTCCCGCCTTCCTCTCCGCCTTGAAAGAGCGTGGCTACAAAGTGGTGCACATGGTGCCGGCACAAGGTGGCGCGGCGCGCTGACGGCGCGCACGGCCGCCCACCGGCTGGAGCCGGAGCCAGGGTCCGCGGCGATGATGCCGCCGCCTGACCCGGCCACGAGAAATCCTGACCCAAGCCTTGCCCCAGCGCACGAAAAAGGCCGGCCCGGAGTTTTCCGGGACCGGCCTTTTTCGTGGGCAAATCAATCACCTGGTGCGGACGAGAGGACTCGAACCTCCACGGGTCTCCCCACTAGCACCTCAAGCTAGCGCGTCTACCAATTCCGCCACGACCGCAGTCAGGGATGGCACCGCCGGGACCCTTTCGAGGGGGCCGCTTCCGGCGGGGAGCCATCGTCTAACAGATCGACCCGGGTGCCACAAGAGCTTCATGATCCGGCAGGCCGAACGCCCCGCAGCCTGTGGATGACGCAGCCTGAACGCGGCCTGCGGCAAGGCTTTTCCAGAGACGGAGCCGCAGGCCCGTCCGGACCGGCGCGGCGCGCGCGGCGGCGCGCCGCCGGTCCGACGATGGGAATCAGCACGGCGCGGGCAGCGGCGCTCCGGCCGCCGGGCGGAAATGACTCTGGACGGGGCGCGCGGATGGTTTATGCCCTCGCGCCATGTCCGCACCCGCCTCACCTTCCATTCCCCGCGCCACCCTGGACGCCACCTTCCTGCCCCGCGAGGCCGCGAATCCGCCGGTGGCCTGGATGGTCAGCCCCGGACTGGTGCCCTATCCGCTCGCGCTGGCCGCCATGGAGGCCCGTGTCGCCGCCATCGCCGATGGCACCGCCGGCGAGGCGGTGTGGCTGCTGGAGCATCCCCCGCTCTACACGGCCGGCACCAGTGCCCGGCCCGAGGACCTCACCGATCCGCGCTTCCCGGTGTTCGAGACCGGGCGCGGCGGGCAGTTCACCTATCATGGCCCCGGCCAGCGGGTGGCCTATGTGATGCTGGACCTGCACCGGCGGGCGCCCGACGTGCGGCGCTATGTCAGCGCGCTGGAAGCCTGGCTGATCGGCACGCTCTCGGCGTTCAACGTCACCGGCGAGCGGCGCGAGGACCGGGTGGGCGTGTGGGTGCGCCGCCATGGTGACGAGGACAAGGTGGCCGCCATCGGCATCCGCGTGCGACGCTGGGTGACGTTCCACGGCGTCTCTCTGAACGTGGAACCGGACCTCACCCATTTCGGCGGCATCGTGCCGTGCGGCGTGCGCGAGCACGGCGTGACCAGCCTCGCCGACCTCGGCCTGCCGGTGAGCCTGCCGGAGGTGGATGCGGTGATGCGGGTGGCGTTCGAGGAGGTGTTCGGCCCGACCGTGCTGGCAGACCCGCCGGCGCTGTGAGCCGGCCCCGATCACGACCGGCGCCGCGCGGAGGCGGCGCCGGCGCGGGGATCAGATCCCGAGCTTAGCCTTCAGGATGTCGTTGAGCGCCTGGGGATTGGCCTTGCCGCCGGAGGCCTTCATGGCCTGGCCCACGAACCAGCCGAGCATGGTGGGCTTGGCCTGCACCTGGGCCACCTTGTCCGGGTTCTTGGCGATGATCTCATCCACCACCTTCTCGATGGCGCCGGTGTCGGTCACCTGCTTCAGGCCGCGCGCGTCCACCACCACGCGGGGATCGCCGCCCTCGGTGAAGATGATCTCGAACAGGTCCTTGGCGATCTTGGAGGAGATGGTCTTCTCCGCGATCAGGTCGAGGATCGCACCGATCTGCTCCGGCGACACCGGAGAGGTGGTGACGTCCTTGCCCTCCTTGTTCAAGCGGCCAAACAGTTCGTTGATGATGAAGTTGGCGGCCGCCTTGCCGTCGCGCCCCCGGGCGACCTGCTCGAAATAGTCGGCGGTTTCGCGCTCGGCCACCAGCACCCCCGCGTCATAGGGGGAGAGGCCGTAATCGGCGATGAAGCGCGCCTTCTTCTCGTCCGGCAGTTCCGGCAGATGCTGCTTGAGGTCGTCCACGAAGGCCGGCTTGAGGTCGAGCGGCAGCAGGTCGGGGTCGGGGAAATAGCGGTAGTCGTGCGCCTCCTCCTTGGAGCGCATGGAACGCGTCTCGCCCTTGTTGGGGTCGAACAGGCGCGTTTCCTGGTCGATGGCGCCGCCATCCTCAAGGATCTCGATCTGGCGGCGGGCCTCCACCTCGATGGCCTGCCCGATGAAGCGGATGGAATTGACGTTCTTGATCTCGCAGCGGGTGCCCAGCGGCCCGCCCGGCCGGCGCACGGACACGTTCACGTCGGCGCGCAGGTTGCCCTTTTCCATGTCGCCGTCGCAGGTGCCGAGATAGCGCAGGATGGTGCGCAGCTTGGTCACATAGGCCTTCGCCTCCTCGGAGGAGCGCAGGTCCGGCCGCGACACGATCTCCATCAGCGCCACGCCGGAGCGGTTGAGGTCGACGAAGCTCTGGGTGGGCGACAGGTCGTGGATGGACTTGCCGGCGTCCTGCTCCAGGTGCAGGCGCTCGATGCCGACCGCGATGCTCTCGCCGTCGGTCAGGTCCACGATCACCTCACCCTCGCCCACGATGGGATACTTGAACTGGCTGATCTGATAGCCCTGGGGCAGATCGGGATAGAAATAATTCTTCCGGTCGAATACCGAGTGCAGGTTGATCTGCGCCTTGAGGCCGAGCCCGGTGCGCACCGCCTGGGCCACGCATTCCTTGTTGATGACCGGCAGCATGCCGGGCATGGCCGCATCCACCAGCGAGACATGGTCGTTGGGCTCGCCGCCGAAGGCGGTGGCGGCGCCGGAGAAAAGCTTGGCGTTGGAGGCGACCTGGGCATGTACCTCCATGCCGATCACCACCTCCCAGTCGCCGGTGGCGCCGGCAATGAGCTTCTTGGCGTCGGCGGGGCGCGTGTGAACCGTCATCGTCGTCCTAGTCCGTGTCGCGGCGGTGCCGCATTCATCTTGTTTTCCCCTACTCCGCGAGTTGGCGTCGTGGCAACCATCGCGACGTCGCGGCCGGAGCGGATCCTTGAAATGGGGACGCGGCCACGGCGGCGCGAGAGGCGCCACCCCCGTCGCCTTCCGAATGGCGGCATGCCGCCGACATGGTAAAAGGCTCCAGGCGGAAAGGCCTGCGGATTCGACGCGCAGCAGCCCGAGGACCGGAAGCAGACCTGAAAGCATGAGCGGATCGCGCGTGATTGACAGCCCTGACGCCATCCCCCTGGGATGGGCCGGCGCCTCGCTCGGCATGACCTATCTGAATTTCGGCGACGCCATGAGTCCGGTGATGGTGGCGCTGGTGGGGGGGCGTGCGGTCCGCCGCGTGGCCTACGCCTCCGACGAGACCCGCATGGCAGCGGTGGGTACCATCGGCCACGGCTTTCGCGGCGGGACGGTCCATTTCTGGGGCACCGGCTGCTCGCACTGGGCCAATCCCTCCGCGCCCAAGGCGCGGCGCGTGCCGTACGTGCGCCCGCGCGGCACCGACATGGTGATCCACGCCACCCGGGGCCCGATCTCGCGGGCGCTGCTCTCCGGCGGCGACACGAGTCCCGGCGTATTCGGCGACCCGGTCTGGCTGCTGCCACGCTTCTACCGCCCGCGCATCAGGAAGAAATGGCGCCTGGGCGTGGTGCTGCACCTCTCCGACCTCGCCGACCGCGCCTATGAGGCGCACCCCCTGCCGGCGCTGCGGCGCTATGACCTGCCGGCGGGCCTCGCCAGCGAGGTGCGCCTCATCACCACGGTCACGCCCATCGGCGTCGGCCGGCTGAAGGCCAAGGTGGATGAAATCCTGGCCTGCGAGCGCATCGTCTCCACCAGCCTGCATGGCCTGGTGATCGCCGAGGCCTATGGCATCCCCTGCCTCTATTTCGCCGCCGCGCGCGACAAGGCCGGCCTGGCGGCGTTCGAGCTCGATCCCCAGGCGCCCACCAACCCGCGCATCGCCGATCTGTACGGCGGCGTCGGCGCGCGCCGGCGGCAGGCCTATTTCCAGCCCCGCCGCACCGCCACCGACTGGGAGGACGTCATCGCCGCCATCGACAGCGCCTGGAGCCCCCTCGATTTCGACGGCGACCGCCTGATCGATGCCTTTCCGTTCGGCGCGGCGCCGCTGGCCGCGACCGCCGGTGCAAGCGTGTGGAGCCACCCGGTGGTTCGCGCCCTTGCCTTGCAGCATGACGTTGCAGAACTCCAAAACACTTCTAAGAGGAGATGGCCGTGGTCGTGGGCGCGGCCATTGAAACGCGCCTGAAGGCCCCGGCCGGCGCCGCGACGTCCCGGCCGGGACGTCGCGGGCAAGAAAAAGCGAGCCCGGAACCGAGGGGCGCGCACGAGGGCGAGGGAGGGGATCGAGGCCAGATGAGAGGTCCAGAGCAGGCGCAATCGCGCCCGGCCTCCCAGGACAGCGCGGCGCCGTCCGGCACCACGCCGGATGCCCCCGTGCGCGAACGCCCCGCGCGCGCGGCCGGGGCCAGCGGCCGCGTGATCCTGATGCTTCAGGGGGCGGCGTCGCAATTCCATTGGGAGCTGGGCCAGGCGCTGCAGAAGCGCGGCGCGCGCATCATCAAGGTGCATCTGTGCGCTGGCGAGTGGGTGCTGTGGCCCGGCAAGGCCCTCTCCTATCGGGGCCGCCCGGAACGCTGGCCCGAATACGTGGCCGCACTGATGCGCGAGGAGGGCGTCACCGACCTCATCCTGTTCGGCGACTGCCGCTTTTACCACGCCCAGGCCATTCTCGCCGCGCGCGCGCTCCGGGTGCGCCTGCACCTGTTCGAGGAAGGCTACCTGCGGCCGCATTGGATCACCCTGGAGCACCAGGGGGTCAACGCCTTCTCGGATTTCCCGCGCGATCCGAAGGTGCTGCTGGAAGAGGCCGAGCGGCTCGGCCCGGCGCCCAAGCCGCGCATCTATCACGACCGCTTCTCCCTTCGCGCGCTCTGGGACGTGGCCTGGAACTCGAACCTGATCCTCGGCACGCCCGCCTATCCGCATTACCGGCGCCATGCCACGCTGCACCCGGTGAGCGAGTATGCCGGCTGGCTGCGCCAGTTCACCCGGCAACGCCGCATCGCCGCGCGTGACGCGGTGGCGCTCCAGGCCCTGCGGGCCTCGGGGGCGCGCTATTACGTGCTGCCGCTCCAGCTCGACGGCGACTTCCAGATCCGCGTCCATTCCGACTTCCGCGACACCCGCGAGGCCACGGAGATGGTATTCGCCTCGTTCGCCCGCGCCGCGCCGCGCGATGCCCGGCTGATGGTGAAGCGCCACCCCTACGACGTGCCCCTGTGCGATCGCCGCAGGCAGATCACGGCGCTGGCGGAGCGCCACGGCTTCGCCGACCGCCTCACCTTCGTGGAGAGCGGCGACATCGTGCCCTTCATCGCCGCCTCCGCCGGCACCATCGTGGTGAACTCCACCTCCGCCACCTTCGCCCTGAACAACGGGGTGCCGCTGATGGTGCTGGGCCGCGCCACCTACAAGATTCCGGGTCTCGCCTTCCAAGGCCCCCTCGACGACTTCTGGACCAAGGCGGAGCCGCCCGACGCGGAGCTCTGGCGGGCCTATCGCCGGGTGCTGCTGGAGCGCACCCAGATCAATGGCGGCTATTTTTCCCGCAAGGGCATCGCCGCCGCCGTGGTGGGCGCCAGCAAGCGCATCCTCGCTACCCCCGCTCCCGCCTCTTCCCCTGCCACGCCCGAGTCGAAGCCGTGAGCGCCGCGGCGGCAGGGCCGGGCCATGTGGCCGTCACCGGGGCCTCGGGCGGCCTCGGCGCGGCGTTCGCGCGGCATTATGCTGCGCCCGGCGTGCGCCTGCTGCTGATCGGCCGCGATGCCCGGCGGCTTCAGGCCACCGTCGCCGACTGCGTCGCGCGCGGAGCCGACGTGGATGCGCTGGTCTGCGACATCCGCGACACCCGGGCGCTGGCGGCGGCGCTGCACGCCCGCGACGCCGCCCATCCGGTGGACCTGGTGATCGCCAATGCCGGCGTCGAGGCCAGCATCGGCGCCGACGGCGCGCCGGAGCCGCTGGACGCAGTGCTGGCGCAGGTGGAAACCAACCTGGCCGGGGCGCTCGCCAGCGTCGTGCCGCTGCTGCCGGCCATGCAGGCCCGCCGGCGCGGCGGCGTGATCCTGGTGTCGTCGCTGGCGGCGCTGGAGCCGCTGGCGGACCAGCCCACCTATTGCGCCACCAAGGCCGGCCTGCTGGCCTGGGGCGAGGCGGCGCGGCCGTGGCTGCGGCGCTTCGGCATCACCGTGACGGTGGCCTGTCCCGGCTTCATCGCCACCGGCATGAGCGCCCGCTATGAGGGCTGGCGGCCGCTGGAATGGAGCGCCGACAAGGCCGCCCGCCACATCGCCCGGGCCGCCGCGCGGGGCCGGGGCCGGGTGGACTTCCCCTGGCCGCTGGTGGCGCTGATCGGCCTCGGCAAGCTGGCGCCGCGCCCGGTGCGCGAGGCGGTCCGCGACCTGCTGTTCCGGCTGAGCATCCACTGAGGCCGGCGGCGCGCCATCGGGGCTTCGCGCGCCGCGCGATATGGTCGAGACTGTCACCCGCCCGTTCGGGCCGCTGGGGAAGGGAACGCTCATGATGTCGGACAGGAACGTGGCCCGCGTCGTGGCCATCGCCGTCCTGGTGATGGCGGGATTCTACTTCGCGTGGCAGGTGGTCAGCGTCTTCCTGATGGTGTTCGCGGCGGTGCTGGTGGCGGTGGGGCTGCACAGCCTCGCCATTCCGTTCGCCCGCGTGACGCGCCTGCGCGAGCATTACGCCGTGTTCCCCGTGGCGCTCCTGGTCATCGGCGGGCTCATGCTGGTGGGCTTTCAGTTCGGATCGACCATCCAGGTGCAGGTGAGCCAGCTGGTGCAGGACCTGCCCCAGGCCTGGAAGGCGTTCGAGGACCGCTTCCACCTGAGCGAGATGATGCCGGAGCTGCTGCAGCGGGCCGAGGCCGCGGCGCCGCCCAGCAGCGTCATCATCACCATGGTGCAAAGCTTCACCACCAACCTGCTCCAGGTTCTGGTCGGGCTGTTCCTGGTGCTGGTCGGCGGCCTTTATTTCGCGGTCGAGCCAGCGCTCTACCGCAAATTGTTCCTCGCCCTGTGGTCGGAGCAGGAGCGCCCGCGGGTGCTGCGGCGCATGATGTTCATCGCCGAGGACCTGCGCGGCTTCCTGAAGGCACAGGTGATCGCCATGCTGGTGGTGGGCGTGCTCACCTTCATCGGCCTGACCCTCCTCGGCATCCCCTCGGCGCTGGCGCTGGCGCTGTTCGCCTCGCTGGCCGAGTTCGTGCCCATGGTGGGGCCGGTGGTGGCGGCCATTCCCGCCCTGCTCATCGCCCTGACCCTCGGCCTTGATTCGGCGCTGTGGACCCTCGCCATGTTCGTGGCCGTGCAGCAGACCGAGAGCAACCTCATCACCCCGGTGCTGCAGCAGCGCATGGTGGCGCTGCCGCCGGCGGTGACGCTGTTCGCGGTGGTGGTGTTCGGCAGCCTGTTCGGCCCGCTCGGGGTGCTGCTGGCCACGCCGCTGACGGTGCTGGTGTTCGCCGCCGTGCGGGCCCGCCCGGACACCGAGGCCGCCTGAGCCGAGGACCCGCGGGCGCCGGAAGCGGAGGGCAGCCGGCTTGCATCAGGCGTGCCGAAACACCGCTGCCGCCGCCGGCCGCGGCGGGCCAGCGCGGGGCCCCGTTTGCCTCGGCCCGGCAGCCGTGTATGGTCGCGCGCCCCCGAGTAGCCCCTCCAGTGTTCCTTCCGTGCTGAAGAGATTGTCCGTATGGCCCGCGATACGCTTGACGCGACCCCCATTACCTCCCGCGACGAGCTGGTCGCCTGGATCGAGAGGGGGAACAAGCCGGACAGCGCCTTCCGTATCGGCACCGAGCACGAGAAGATCCCCTTCACCCTCTCCCGGCACGAGCCGGTGCCTTACGAGGGGCCCAAGGGCATCCGCCAGCTTCTGGAAGGCATGCGCCTGCTGCTCGGCTGGGAGCCCATCATGGAGGGCGAGCACATCATCGGCCTCGCCGACGTCACTGGCGGCGGTGCCATTTCCCTGGAGCCGGGCGGGCAATTCGAGCTGTCCGGCGCGCCGGTGCAGACCATCCACGAGACCTGCGCCGAGCTCAACGCCCATCTCGCCCAGGTGCGGCAGGTGGCCGAGCCGCTGGGAATCGGCTTCCTCGGCATCGGCATGAGCCCCAAGTGGAGCCGCGCCGAAACCCCGGTGATGCCCAAGGGCCGCTACAAGATCATGGCCAACTACATGCCCAAAGTGGGCACGCTCGGCCTCGACATGATGTTCCGCACCTGCACCGTTCAGGTGAACCTCGACTTCTCCAGCGAAGCCGACATGGTGAAGAAGATGCGGGTGGGCCTGGCGCTGCAGCCGGTGGCCACCGCGCTGTTCGCCAATTCCCCCTTCACCGAGGGCAAGCCCAACGGCTTCCTCTCGTTCCGCTCCGAGATCTGGCGCGACACCGACAATGCCCGCTCCGGCATGCTGCCGTTCGCCTTCGACGCCGGCTTCGGCTTCGAGGCCTATGTCGACTACGCGCTCGACGTGCCCATGTACTTCGTGAAGCGCGGCGATGCCTATGTGGACGTGGCCGGGACCTCCTTCCGCGACCTGCTGGCCGGCCGCCATCCGCTGCTGCCCGGTGAGACCGCCACCCAGTCGGACTGGGTCAACCACCTGTCCACCATCTTCCCCGAGGTGCGGCTGAAACGGTTCCTGGAAATGCGCGGCGCCGACGCCGGCCCCTGGGCCAAGCTGTGCGCCCTGCCGGCGTTCTGGGTGGGCCTGCTCTACGACCAGCAGAGCCTGGATGCGGCCCTGGACCTGGTGAAGGACTGGACCGCCGAGGAGCGCCAGCGACTGCGCGACGACGTGCCCCGGCTGGCCCTGAACGCCGAGATTCGCGGCCGCCGGCTGCGGGATGTGGCGCGCCAGGCACTGGCCATCGCCAGCGCCGGGCTGGCGCGGCGCGCCCAGCTCGATCGGCAGGGCCGCGACGAGACGCGGTTCCTGGCGCCGCTCGAAGAGACCGTGTTCTCCGGTCGCTCCCCCGCCGAGGTGCTGTTGGAGCACTTCCACGGCGACTGGAACGAGCAGGTGGAACCGGCCTTCACCGCCCTCGCCTACTGAGCCGCTCTTCCCCAGCGGCGTGGTGCGCTGGCACCGCCGGACTGCCATGCGTAAAGCGCATGGCGCTTGATCGTCCGCCAGCCGGCGGGTGGGCGCGGCGGGCCGGTTCAAAGCCCGGCGCGGCGGCGTTCCACGCGCCTGTGATGGCCATTCGAGGCATGAGCCAACGCGATACCTCCCGGCATGCGCCTTGAACGCCGCCCGCGCGGCACCGGACGCGCCGGAGCGCCAATGCTATGACAGCGGCGAAATGAGGTTTCCTCCCTGCCCTGCACGACCGGGTTCGCCGCCCACCGGCGCACCGAACAGGGGCTGACGCGCTTTAATGACGCAGATCCGGACGCCAGCCGCTAGACGCGCCGGCTGGATCTGCCCAGGCCGCCGTCCCGCCCCCGGCCGGGTGCCTGCTGATCCCCGGAGCACAACGATGTCCTCGGCCCCCGCCCCTTCCGCCGCCCCGTTCGGGCCGGCGGGCCTGCTGCTTTATACATTGACGGTGCTGATCTTCGGCTCCGGCTGGCTGCCGTTGCGGATGCAGCTGGGCGTGGTGGCGCCTGAGGTGTCGCTGACCTGGCGATTCCTGCTTGCCACCCTGGTCATGCTGGCGGTGCTCGCCGTGCGCCGCGACCGATTCATGTTCGGCTGGCGCGATCACCTGGTGTTCGCGGTGCTGGGGGCGACCCTGTTCTCGCTCAATTTCATCACCTTCTATTATGCCGGCTACCACCTGCCCTCCGGCCTGCTTTCGGTGGTGTTCGCGCTGGCGGCGGTGATGATTCCCCTGCTTGGCGCACTGGTGCTGGGCCAGCCGCTGCGCCGGCGGGTGATCGCCGGCGCGCTGGTGGGGGTGGCGGGGCTGGCCCTGGTGTTCGGGCCCTCGGTCGCATCCGGGGAAGGGGTGAGCGGCGCCGGCGAGGGGCTGGCCCTGGCGCTCACCGGCACCTTCTGCTTCTCGGTGGGAAGCCTGGTCTCGGGCGTGGCGGGGCGGCGCGGCTATCCGCTGGTGTCCATGAGCGCCTGGGGCTTCTTCTACGGCTTCGTGATCCTGCTCGCCCTGGCGCTGGCGCGCGGCGCGCCGTTCATGGTGGAATGGAACGCGCGCTACATCGGCTCGCTGCTCTACCTCGTGGGCGCGCAGACCCTTTCTGGATTCGCGCTCTATTTCCTACTGATCCGCCGCATCGGCGCCAGCCGCGCCGGCTATGCGACGGTGTTGTTTCCGCTGGTGGCGCTGGCGCTGTCCACATGGTTCGAATCCTTCCACTGGACCCTCGGCGCCGCCTTCGGCATCGCCCTGGTGCTGGCCGGCACCCTGCTGGTGCTGCTGCCGCCCCGCGCCCGGCCGGATGCCGGCCCCGCTCCCAAAGGCTGATCTTCGTGCGCTGCGCCGTTCTGCCGCAGCGCACGAACGGCTTCTGCCCCGGCCTTCCGACCGCAGTCGCATTGGGATGAAAGGCTTAGCGCACCAGTGATAGCTTCAGCCTATCAAAATGCACAAATTTATCTATTTCCTTTATCCCGACAGCCCCCATATGTTGCGTCGCGAAGGCTTCGCCCCTTCGGCACCACAACCTGACCCAAGGAATTGTCATGTCTCTCGTGAATACCAAGATCAAGCCTTTCAAGACCCAGGCTTTCAAGGACGGCAAGTTCATCGAGGTGAGCGACGCGGACCTGGCTGGCAAGTGGTCGGTTTTCTTCTTCTATCCCGCCGATTTCACCTTCGTTTGCCCCACCGAGCTTGGTGACGTGGCCGACCATTATGCGGAGTTCCAGAAGCTCGGCGTGGAGATCTACTCGGTGTCCACCGACACCCACTTCACCCACAAGGCCTGGCACGACACCTCCGAGACCATCGCCAAGATCAAATACACCATGCTCGGCGACGCCAACCACGAGATCTCGACCAACTTCGAGGTTCTGCGTCCCGGCCAGGGCCTTGCCGACCGCGGCACCTTCATCGTCGATCCGAACGGCGTCATCCAGGCCGTGGAAATCACCGCTGAGGGCATCGGCCGCGATGCCGCCGACCTCCTGCGCAAGGTGAAGGCCGCCCAGTACGTGGCGTCCCACCCCGGCGAGGTCTGCCCGGCCAAGTGGCAGGAAGGCGAGAAGACCCTCGCTCCCTCGCTCGACCTCGTCGGCAAGATCTGATCGCGACAAGATCTGATCGCGACAAGACCGGTTCGCACCGCGATTTGATCGTGCGCATGGCAGCCTTCCCCCGGCGGGGGAAGGCTGCTTTCCCCGGCGGGGGGCCGGACTTCACTTCCATCTGTTCATCGGAGGATTGCCATGCTCGACAATACGATGAAGGCTCAACTCAAGACCTATCTGGAGCGGGTGGTCCGTCCGATCGTGATCACCGCTTTCGTGGACGACGGCGCCAAGTCCAAGGAGACGCTGGAGCTGCTGGCAGACATCGCCCCGCTGTCCGACAAGATCACCGTTGTCGAGAGCCGCGACACGCCCGGCGCCCGCATTCCCTCCTTCGCCCTCACCAGCCCGGGCCAGGACATCCACCTCGTGTTCGCCGGCCTGCCCATGGGCCACGAGTTCACCTCTCTGGTGCTGGCGCTGCTGCAGACCGGCGGCTATCCGCCTAAGGTGGAGCAGGCGATCATCGACCAGATCAAGGGCCTCGACGGCGACTTCACCTTCGAGACCTACTTCTCCCAGTCCTGCCAGAACTGCCCGGACGTGGTGCAGGCCCTCAACCTCATGGCCGTGCTGAACCCGCGCATCAAGCATGCGGCCGTCGACGGCGCGCTGTTCCAGAAGGAAGTGGATGCCCGGCAGGTGATGTCGGTGCCCACCATCTACCTGAACGGCGCCGTGTTCGGCCAGGGCCGCATGGGGGTCGAGGAGATCGTCGCCAAGCTCGACACCGGCGCGGTGGAGCGTGAGGCCAAGCGCATCGCCGCCCTCGAACCGTTCGACGTGCTGGTGGTGGGCGGCGGCCCGGCCGGCGCCGCCGCCGCCATCTACGCGGCGCGCAAGGGCATCCGCACCGGCGTCGCCGCCGAGCGCTTCGGCGGCCAGGTGCTCGACACCATGGCCATCGAAAACTTCATCTCGGTGCCCTACACCGAGGGGCCGAAGCTGGCGAGCGCGCTGGAACAGCACGTGCGCGAGTATGAGGTGGACATCCTCAACCTCCAGAAGGCCGAAAAGCTGGTGCCCGGCGCCGACTACGTCTCCGTGGAGCTGGCCAATGGCGCGGCGCTGAAGGCCAAGAGCGTCATCCTCGCCACCGGTGCCCGCTGGCGGCAGATGGGCGTGCCCGGAGAGGACACGTATCGCTCCAAGGGCGTGGCCTACTGCCCCCATTGCGACGGCCCCCTGTTCAAGGGCAAGCGCGTGGCGGTGATCGGCGGCGGCAATTCCGGCGTGGAGGCGGCCATCGATCTTGCCGGTGTGGTGGCCCATGTCACCCTCATCGAGTTCGACTCCAAGCTGCGGGCCGACGAGGTGCTTCAGCGCAAGCTGTACAGCCTGCCGAACGTGGACGTGAAGCTCTCCGCCCGCACCACCGAGGTGCTCGGCGACGGGCAGAAGGTGACGGGGCTCTCTTATGAGAACCGCGTGTCCGGCCAGACCCACGCCCTGGAGCTGGAGGGCATCTTCGTGCAGATCGGCCTGCTGCCCAACACCGAATGGCTGAAGGGCAGCCTGGAGCTGACCGGGCGCGGGGAAATCGTGGTGGACGACCGGGGCCAGACCTCGGTGCCGGGCGTGTTCGCAGCCGGCGACTGCACCACCGTGCCCTACAAGCAGATCATCATCGCCATGGGCGAAGGGGCCAAGGCCTCCCTCGGCGCCTTCGACTACCTGATCCGCACCTCGGCTCCGGGCGAGCCGGAAAGCAAGGCGGCGTGATCCCTCCGCCGCCCGCCGGATCATCCCGGCGGGCGGTGCGGATCGGCACATCATGACCCTGCGCGAGCTGCAATACCTCATCGCCCTGGCCGACCACCGCAACTTCCGCCGCGCGGCGGAAGCCTGCCTGGTCAGCCAGCCGACGCTGTCGATGCAGATCCGCAAGCTCGAAGAAGAGCTGGGCGTGCCGCTGGTGGAGCGCGCCCCGCGCAAGGTGATGCTGACTCCCGCCGGCCGCGACGCGGTGGAACGGGCGCGGCGCATCCTCAGTGAAGTGGACCAGATGAAGGAAGCGGCCCGCCGTAGCCGCGCCGCGGAGGGCGGAACCCTGCGGCTGGGCGTGTTCCCCACCCTCGGCCCCTATCTGCTGCCCCATGTGGTGCCCATGATCCGGGCCCGCTTCCCCCAGCTTGAGCTGGCGCTGTTCGAGGAGAAGAGCGCCGATCTCATCGCCCGGCTTTCCGCGGGCACGCTGGATGCCGCCTTTCTTGCCCTGCCCGTGCACGACCATCACCTCCACGCCGAGTTCCTGTTCGAGGAACCCTTCCTGCTTGCGGTTCCACGCGACCATGTGCTGGCGCAGCGCCGCTCGCTGCATCTGGACGAACTCGGCCAGCACAATCTGATGCTGCTGGAGGACGGTCACTGCCTGCGCGACCAGGCGCTGGAGGTGTGCCAGTTGTCCGGGGCACGGGAGAAGACCGAGTTTCGCGCCACCAGCCTGGAAACCCTGCGCCAGATGGTGGTGGCGGGCGCCGGTCTCACACTGCTGCCCATGCTGGCCACCAAGAACCAGCCGCAGCGCACCGACAACATCCACCTGCTCGATTTCGTCGATTCCCGCCCCAGCCGGCAAATCGGCCTGCTGTGGCGCAAGACCTCGGCCATGGCGGCCCTGCTGATGCAGGTGGCGGAAATCTGCCGCCAGCTGCCGGCGGACCTCCTGAAGCGCGCCAGTTGAGGACCCAGGCGCCGATCTTCCGGCCAGACTGAGGCACCACCTTCACGCGTCCCGCCGGTTTAGCGGCGGGCCCAGTGAGGTCCGCCCGCCAGCCTTTGGCTTGACACCATCGGTCCCGGTCCGCGACCGGCACCAAGGTGGAGCACGCGATCATGGCGCGGGGACTTGCCCAGCCCCCGGCCTGTCACGCTCGACGTCTCCTGCCGAATAGCCTCTTGGCGGAATAGCCTCTTGACCGAATAGCCTCTTGGCCGGATACCCCGCCGCCAGCCCCCACGCCACCAACGCGCATCGCCGGCACCGGCGGCGGGGCAATTCCATGGACAACGCACACCCGGCGGGCAAGTGCCCGGGGCCATCGGGATTCAGCGGCAAAGCACAAACACGGTGAACGCCTTAGCCTTTTCGGCAATGGACGCCGGATCCAGCGGCGCGCCACTGGCGGCGCCGATGGCGGGCTGCACGGAACTGCCGTCGAGAAAGGTCTGTGCCACCGAACTCTTGATGGCGAAGTTCACGTTCTGCGCCAAGTCCTTCGTCACCGACGCCAGCTGCAGCGCATTGAGCTTCGACACCACCACGCCGGCGATGTTCCCATACTGGTCCATCAATGGACCGCCGCTGTTGCCGGGCTGCACCGGCGCGGACACCTGCAGCATGCGGCTGTCGTCATTGAGGCCCGAGGTGGCGGTGATATTGCCCACGGTGAAGTTGCCCGAGCTTGCCAGCAGCCCCGCCAGCGGAAAGCCGTAGACATAGATGCTGTCGCCGATGCGGGTGCGCGGCGCCAGCGTCGGCACCGGGCCGGCCGGGCCGCTCTGCGCCTTCAGCAAGGCAAGATCGTTGGTGGCGTCACGGGCGATCACCTGCACGGGCTCGCTCACGGAACCCTGGCGGGTGATCTCGACGGCCTTGCAGCCGTCGATGACGTGAAAATTGGTGAGCAGATGACCGGCCGGGCTGATGAAGAAGCCGGTGCCGGAACTGGTGCCGCCGCCCTTCCCCTCGCCGGGGGCGGCCTTCGCCTGGGCCGGCCCGCGCCGCTCCTTGAGCCCGGCGATCAGCTCCTTCTGGCAGTCCAGCACCGCGTCCAGCGCGGCCATGGACCCGGCCAGGGACAAGCGGGTGATGCTCTTGTTCTCATAGCGCACATCAAGCCCGCCGGCACGGGCGAGGTCCACCATGAAGCTGTCCTTGAGATCGGTGCCGACCAGGCTGCGACCGGCGCTCGAATCGGCGCCGGTGAAGGTGCCCTGCCAGCGGCCACCCCCTCGCGCCACCAGCTGGAGCTTGTAGCGCTTGCCCTCCTCAAGGGAACGCCAGCGCGGGTTGGACAACGCGAAGAACGACTTGTCGCCATCGACGATGCCGAACCAGACGGTGGTCTGGTCCTCGTATTTCGCCTTGGCAAGGCAGCCGAGGGCCTTGGCGTTGATGCCGATGTCCCAGCCCCGGACCTCGCCGAAGGTCTCGTCCATGACCAGCAGCCCCTGGGCGATGGCCGCCGACGACGCCGCCAGAAGCGCGGCCATGACGAGCAGACCGGCGGCCACGCCCCGGCGGAGCGCCGATATCAGGGGCACAGCCCTGCGGCTCATGGCTTGGCGGAAACCGGCACGGCTTCCCCCGCCGGCTTGGCGAAGGGATCGTCCCCGGCGCTGGCTTGCGCGGATGACCCGCCCGACGCCTTGCCCCCGGACGACTTGCCGCTGGCCACCTTCTTGCTTCCTTTCTGGCCGGAGCCCTGCGCGGAATTCCGTGGCTTCGCCGGGCGCGGCGCCGCCTGCGCCCGGCTGCTGCCGGCGATGGCACCCAGCACGGCGGCGCCCACGATGGCCCCGGCGGCGATGCCAAGCGCCGTCCGCGCGGACCCGGCGTGGGCCGGGGGTGGCGCGAACAGCAGCGCCGCAGCCAGAATGGCGACCGCCTTGAACGGCCTGCCGACGAGAGTTCCGATCCGCATCGCCCCAGCCCCCTTGGCAGTCAACGCGCGCGCCTATGGCATGATTCAATTACCAAACGTTAATGCTCGCAAAAATTGTTTTCAAGAGCACGATCCACACAATCACCGATGGTTGGCCGCACATCGAGTCGCGGCGTTTTTCGGCCGACACACGAAAACGTGATCGAAAATTGGAACGGCTGAAGACGGCTGCCGCGCTGCATTTCACGTGGACGACCCTGACTTTTCCACCTGATGGATATTTCACAGTTGATGAACGTCAATACATCGATACATTCCGCCTCCAATGTCGGCGGCAGGTACGCTGCGGTGATGGATGTCGGATGTATTGAAACCGGCCCGTGGGCATGACCGGCCCGCGCTTCCCGGAAGCGAGGCGCCCCGATCCCGCCACCGCCCGCACCCGGAGGCTTTGCGATGGACAAGGACGTTTCAGGCAGACGCAAGTGGAGGTGGAAGGTGGTGGGCGCGCTCGCCGCCGCCGCCGTGGTGGCGGGCGCGGGGGTCTTCTGGTGGGTGGTGACGCCGCCTCCGGTCGAGAACGCCGGCCGCGCCCTGCCCAAGACGGCGGATGCCGACCTGATCGCGCGCGGCAAATATGTCGCCGAGCTGGGTGACTGCGTGGCCTGCCACACCGCGCCGGGCGGCCACCCCATGGCCGGCGGCCTGCCGCTCGAGACGCCGTTCGGCGTGATCTATTCCACCAACATCACGCCCGATGCCAAGGACGGCATCGGCACATACAGCTTCGGCGCGTTCGACCGCGCCATGCGCCACGGCGTGACGGCGGACGGCCGGCACCTCTACCCGGCCATGCCCTACCCCTCCTATGCCAAGGTGGCGCCGGACGACATGTATGCCCTCTACGCCTACCTCATGCAGGGCGTGGAGCCGGTTGCGGCGCCGAACAAGCCGCTGGGCATCAGCTTCCCCTTCAACCAGCGCTGGGGCCTCGCCTTCTGGCAGAAGGCCTTCATGGACACCCGCGGGTTCGAGCCCGACCCCACCAGGGACGCGGTGTGGAACCGCGGCGCCTATCTGGTTGAGAGCCTCGGCCATTGCGGCGCCTGCCACACCCCGCGCGGCATCGGCTTCCAGGAACTCGCCATGTCCGGCCGCGGCCCGAACGGCGACAAGTTCGTCTCCGGCGCCAAGGTGGAAGAGTGGAACGCCATCAACCTGCGCGACCTGTGGACGGTCCCCGACACGGTGGAACTGCTGAAGACCGGCCAGAACCGCTTCGCCACCGTCTCCGGCTCCATGACGGAGGTGATCCACAATTCCACGCAGCACTTCAGCACCGATGACCTGATCGCCATCGCCACCTACCTGAAGTCGCTGCCCACGGCCCACCCGCACGAGGTGACGCCTTTGCCGGCGGACGACACCGTGCCGGAGGCCATGTTCACCACCCGTGGTGGCCTCGCTTACGCGCAGTTCTGCACCGACTGCCACCGGCTGAACGGCGCCGGCGTGCCCAAGGTGTTCCCGCCGCTCGCCGGCAACCCGACCGTGATGTCGGATGATCCGGCGACCCTGATCCACATCACCCTCACCGGCTGGAAGACCGCCGAGACCAACGCTTATCCCCGCGTGTTCACCATGCCCGGCTTCGCCCGGCTGGATGACCAGGAAGTGGCGGAAATCCTCACCTTCGTCCGCTCCAACTGGGGCAACGCGGCTCCGGCCGTGACCGCGGAGCAGGTGAAGACGGCCCGCGCCCTCATCGATCCCAAGATCGACGCGTCGAAGTTCGAGACGCCGCGCCTCGCCAACCTGCTGGACGCGCCGAACGCCAAGCAGTTGGTGTGGGGCATGCGCCTCAACACGGAGACCCACACCCTGCTGCCGAAGAATGTCGGCGACGTGCTGAACTGCACGAGCTGCCATCTCAACGGCGGCACGGTGGCCGACGGCTCGCCCTATGTGGGCGTCTCGGCCATGTTCCCGAGCTACGCGCCCCGCGCCGGGCGGGAGATCACGCTGGAGGACCGTATCAACGGCTGCTTCCTGCGCTCCATGAACGGCAAGGCCCTGCCGAAGGAGGGCGAGGACATGAAGGCCATGGTCGCCTACTTCAACTGGATGAAGGGCGCCACCAGGCCGGAGGACAAGGTGGAAGGCCGCGGCGTCGGCAAGATCGACCAGAAGATCAAGCCCAACGTGGAAAACGGCAAGCTGGTCTATGCCGCCCAGTGCGCCGTCTGCCACGGCGCCAATGGCGAGGGCCTGCAGGACGCCAAGGGCAACTTCATCTACCCGCCGCTGTGGGGCGACAAGTCCTTCAACATCGGTGCCGGCATGGCCCGCACCTACACCGCCGCCGCCTTCGTGAAGCGCAACATGCCCATCGGCTTCCACGAGAAGTTCCCCCTGGGCCAGGGCGGCCTCTCCGACCAGGACGCCGTGGACGTGGCCGAATACTTCACCCACATGCCACGCCCGGACTTCCCCGCCGCGGTCAACGACTGGCCCAAGGGCGGCAGGCCCGCCGACGCCCGCAACTGATCCCCTCGCCCGCGGCGCCCCACATCGCCGCGGGCGGACCGGGCCTGCCCGACCCGGCCGATGCCGGCCGACCGGACGCGGAAAGCCTGACGCGGACGGCCTTGCCGCCGCCCCCACCGCCCCACTCCGGAGGCGGCCTGATCTCCGCATCGCCCCACCCGGATGCCGGATCCTCCCCGGCGCGGGGCTCATCCATTGATATCCGCCTATTTTCGGCGCGCCCGGCGCGGCGGCGCGGTATGCTGCCCACGCATGGCAAGGCGCGGAGGTGTGCGCCCCTATCCTCAAGTCTAGATTGACCTGCCATCAAGCGTTCATCTTGACTGGAATGCTTCATGCGCGTTTCGAGTTGTCCACCGCCTCCGTGAAAATCCGCACTTGACCAAAATTCAGACTATACATTCAGCGCATATCGACCCAATAATTGAGCAGATCTCGTGTGTTGATGGAGCGTGTGATCTGCCATGAGTTCATTTTCGATCAAGACGCGGCTTCTGCTCCTGGTTGGAACGTTCATGATCGGCCTCCTGGCCGTCAGCGCCGTATTTCTGGTCGACCTCCGGCACAGCATGATGACGGAGCGCAAGAACTATGTTCGCCAGATTGTTGAAGCCGCGGTCTCGCAGATCAAAGGCTTTCAGCAGGCGGTCCGCGACGGTGCGATGACCGAGGCGGAAGCACGCAAGCGCGCGGCGGACCTCATTCATCTGACGCGTTTCGAGGGCAACAACTATCTGTTCGTCTACAGCTTCGATGGCGTGACGCAGCTGCACGGGACCCGCGCGGACCGCGAGGGCGTGAACGCCAACAACGAGCGCGACGCCTTCGGCAACGCCTTTGCCCAGCACCAGATCGCCAACGCCCGGGCCGGCGGCGGATTTACCACCTATTATTTCCCGAAGGCCGGCGCGGACCTGACCCCGCGCGAGAAGATCTCCTACGAGGCGCCCTTCCCCGCATGGGACTGGGTGGTGGCCGCCGGCATCTACGTGGACGACATCGACGCGGTCTTCCTCACCCAGGCCCTGTTTCTGGCGGCGGTGATCGCCCTGGTGATCGTTGTCCTGGGCATATCCGCCTTCTTCTTCTCCCGCTCCATCACCCGGCCGCTCGACGCGCTGTCGGCCGACGTGCTCCAGATCGGCGACGGCAATCTCGGCGTTGAGATCGAGGCGGCGCGCCGCCGGGACGAGATCGGGGTCATCGGCAAGAACGTCGCCTACATGCGCGACAAGATGCGCGAAGGCGAACGTCTGAAGCAGGAGCAGGCCGCCCACGCCCAGGCGGAACGGCAGGCGCTGGCGCGCCGGGAACAGCTCGCCAAGGAGTTCGTCGACCACATGCAACGGCTGGCCTCCGGCTTCGCGGGCTCGTCCACGGAAGTGGCGCACGCGGCGAAGAACCTGTCCGCCACGGCCGAGGAAACCTCGCGCCAGGCCGTCGCGGTCTCAGGCGCCGCGGAAGACGCCTCGTCCAACGTGCAAACCGTCGCCGCCTCCTCCGAGGAGATGGCCGCCTCGATCCGCGAGATCAGCGGCCAGGTGGTCCATTCGGTGCAGGTGGCCGACACCGCATTCACCGAGGCCGAGGCCTCGAACAGCCGCATTTCCGAACTGGCGATCGCGGCGGCGGCCATCGGCGACGTGGTCAACCTCATCAAGACCATTGCCGACCAGACCAACCTCCTGGCGCTGAACGCGACCATCGAGGCGGCGCGCGCCGGCGAGGCCGGCAAGGGCTTCGCGGTGGTGGCCGAGGAAGTGAAGCAGCTGGCCCTCCAGACCGCCAAGGCCACCGAGGACATCCGCACCAAGGTGAGCGAGATTCAGAACGCCACCAACAGCTCGGTGCAATCCATGAGCGGCATCGCCCAGGTGATTCGAACCATGCAGGAGATCGCGGAGGCCATCTCTGGCGCGGTGGAGCAGCAGAGCGCGGCGACCGCCGAGATCGCCCACAATTGCCAGCGGGCGGCCACGGGAACCCAGCAGGTGATGCAGAACATCTCCGGGGTGGGCCAGGCGGCGGGCGTGACCGGAGCCGCCTCCACGCAGCTCATGACGCTATCGGGCGGCCTTTCCGAGCGCGCCCACGAGCTGCGTCAGGTGGTCGATAACTTCGTGGCGGATTTCGCCGCGGCGTGACCCGCGGGGCGGACGATGCGCCGCCCCATTCCCCATCCCCGGCCGGCCGCGCGACCCCGTCGAAGCCATGCCCATGACGAGCGCCAGGGCCACACAGCTGAAACCGGCGCGAGTCGATCCCCGCCCCGCCCCGGGCGTGAGCGGGGATCTGCCTTATACCATCGGCCCCGATCTTCGACCGGTGCCAAGTGGGTTCGCTCAAGCGCCGCGCGGGCTCGGCCAAAGGCCCATGAGTCAAGATCATGGGCCTTTGGTATTATGCCGGCGCGCGAGGCGCCTTGACGGGCCCCACATCGACCTGGATCTCCTCGCCCTCCACCCGCACCGGATAGGGATGGAGCTCGTTGCGCACGAGATGCGTCGAGCACTTGCCGCTGGCCCCCTCAAATCCCCAGTGGTGATAGGGACAGGTCACCGTCCGCCCATCGAAGGTGGCCTCGTTCATCGGCATGTCGGCATGCGGACAGCGCCCGCGATAGGCCTTGAGCTCGCCGCCGGTCGGCCAGACCAGAAGCACACTCTTGCGACCGACCTGGAAAAGGCCCATCGCCCCTTCATTCACGGCACTTGTGTGACACACGGAAGTGAACGCCATCGGGACCGCCCTCGGAAAGGAAGCTTGCGGTACCCGCACGCAAATTTCACGCCAGAGAAATCGCCTTTAGAACCCATCCAATCGGCGGTTCCTGTCGCGAATGCGACGATGCAGGGCCCCGGTCTGGTCGCCACCGGTTGGAATGGCCGCGCTGAATCCAGTGATGGCCCCCGGGAATGCCGCCTCGTCGCAGCCACCGGCGCGGCCGGAGAAGGTGGGCGATGCCGGCCCCGCCGGGCACCCGGCAGGGTGGAAAGCGCCATATCGCGCGCCAAACCACACTTGAGGCGCCATCCGCTGCGCAGGCCCGCCAAGTCCAGGCAAGCCTGCCCGCGAGGCAACCGGGCCTCAGGAAGCCGGACCAGCCCTCGATCCGCATAATCTACTGATTTTCAGTAATTTTATGCTTCAAGACAGCTTTGGGAGCCGATCTGGTGCCGCGGAAGGGATTCGAACCCCCGACCCACGCATTACGAATGCGTTGCTCTACCAGCTGAGCTACCGCGGCACGCGCCATCCTCATACGGAGTGCGCGAACGGTTTTCAAGGGCAGGGGATGCGAAATGACCGCAGCGACCGCGCACGTCCACATCCCGGCTTTCCCATGAGCCGCGCGGCGCCCGGCACCGACGCCGCTCACGCCACCTGACGCAGGCCGGGCACCGCGCGCACCAGCCGGTCGATGGGCTCGGCTCCCACCGTCTCGCGCGCATAGGTCACCGTCTCATGAACCGCGGCCTGCACCTGCCCCATGGTGAGACCGAGCGCCATCAGCCGGTCGGCGGCCTGCATCAGCCGCCCCATCCCGCCAAGATGACGGGTGGAGGGCGCGAGTGCGGCCTCGGCGGGAACCTCAGCCACCAGCGCCGGAATCCAGGGATGCGCGTCGAGCAACGGCCGCAGGACATCCGGCGGCGCCTCCTGGTCGAGGAACTTCAGCACGATGCGCAAAACACCGCGCGCCGTCACGGCGTCCACCTCCAGCCGCGCGGCCAGACGGGCCATGAGCGCGTCGACGTCGGATTTGTCGATCTCCGTTTGGCTCCTGCCCGCTGGGTCCATATCCGCTTGGCTCATGTCCGATCCGGCGATCACGGCGCTGGCCAGAGGCTGGCGCCCCGGCCCGCCTCACCTTGCCCACGCCGGCCCCGGGGCGCAAGGGCCCGCTGGCGGCCGCCCCTCCCGGCACCGCTTGCCCAGATGGCGGAAACCGCGCGACAACAACAGGCGTGACTCGCCACCTGCGCCGATCCACCCGAGGGATGATTCCATGACGCTCCAGGCCCCAGCATCGAGCCCCGACGTGGACGGCAAGATCTTTCTCGGACGCGTGGCGCCCCCGCCGGCGGCCGACGCCGCTGGAGCGCCCAGAGCCGGCGGCCGGCGACAGACCGCCGGCGCCGTGGTGGACGCCGGAGAATACCTCACCCTGCGCCTCGCCAATCGCCACGGCCTCGTCACCGGCGCCACCGGCACCGGCAAGACGGTGACGCTGCAGGTGCTGGCGGAAGGCTTCTCGCGCGCCGGGGTGCCGGTGTTCGCGGCCGACATCAAGGGTGACCTGTCTGGCGTCGCCGCTCCGGGCGAGGCCAAGGATTTCGTGGTGTCCCGCGCCGCCGAGGTCGGCATCACCTATACCCCCGACAGCTTTCCGGTGATCTTCTGGGACGTGTTCGGCGCGCAGGGCCATCCGGTGCGGGCGACGGTATCGGAGATGGGGCCGCTGCTGCTGGCCCGCCTCATGAACCTCAACGACATTCAGGAAGGCGTGCTCAACATCGTCTTCCGCGTCGCCGACGAGCAGGGCCTGTTGCTGCTGGACCTGAAGGACCTGCGCGCCATGCTCGCCCATGTGGCGGAGAACGCGGCCAGCCTCGCCGCCCAGTACGGCAATGTCTCGGCCCAGAGCGTGGGCGCGATCCAGCGGCAGTTGCTGATGCTGGAGAACCAGGGCGCCGACAAGTTCTTCGGCGAGCCAGCGCTGGACATTCGCGACCTGATGCGGATCGACCGGTCGGGCTACGGCACCATCTCGGTGCTGGCGGCGGACAAGCTGATGGGCGCGCCCCGCCTCTATGCCTGCTTCCTCCTGTGGCTGCTGGCGGAGCTGTTCGAGCAGCTGCCCGAGGTCGGCGATCCGGACAAGCCCAAGCTGGTCTTCTTCTTCGACGAGGCCCATCTGCTGTTCGACGAGGCGCCAAAGATCCTGCTGGAGAAGGTGGAACAGGTGGTCCGCCTGATCCGCTCCAAGGGAGTCGGCGTCTATTTCGTCACCCAGAACCCGCTCGACGTGCCGGAAAGCGTTCTGGCGCAATTGGGCAACCGGGTGCAGCATGCGCTGCGCGCCTTCACCCCGCGCGACCAGAAGGCGGTCCGGGCCGCCGCCGAGACCTTCCGCCCCAATCCGGCCCTCAACACCGCCCAGGTCATCATGGAACTAGGCAAGGGCGAGGCGCTGATCTCCACCCTGGAAGGCAACGGCGTGCCGTCCATGGTGCAGCGCACATTGATCCGGCCGCCCTCGGGCCGGGTGGGCCCCCTGACGCCGGACGAGCGCGCGGCCATCGCCGCCCGCAGCCCGGTGGGCCACGTCTACGACACCGCGGTGGACCGCGAATCGGCGTTTGAGATGCTGCAACGCCGCGCTGAGCCTGCGTCCGCCGCGCCGGATGACCGCGGCACGCCGAGAGGACAGGAGGCCCCGTCCACCGGCGGCGGCTTGCTGGACGCGGTGCTGGGCACCGTGCTCGGGCTGCCCGGGGTGACCCCGAAGCCGACCGGGCCACGCAGCGGCGGCGGCCGCGCCGGAGGCGGCCGCACCAGCGTGCCCAAGAGCGGACCCTCGAGCCGCTCAAGCAGCCAGATGTCCACCACGGAACTGGTGGTGCGGCAGGTGGCGCGCTCGGTGGCGACCCAGGTCGGCACCCAGCTCAGCCGCGCCATCCTGCGCGGCATCCTGGGCAGCATCCGCCGCTGAGGGCGGATGCCCCGGCACCGCCGGACGCCACCGGTCCCAGCCACGGCACCCGACCCGGGTAACGGAGAGGCTTGCCTGATCGCCCCATAAAAGGTAACCTGAATGTCAACCGGTGGGATTGCGGGGTCCCCTCGGCCAGTTTTCTGAACGTGCGCGTCTGGATTCGGCATCGCCGGCCGGGCGCGGCTACAGAAGGAGCGCCTCATGAAGGTGTTACCCACTGCCCGCATTCTCATTGTCGATTCCCAATCTGAACGCCGCGAAGCGCTGCGCGAAGCACTCGCCGTGTTTGGCGTGGGCGCCATCCAGGGCGCCGCGACTCTCGGAGAGATCGAGGAGGTTCCCACTCAGCCGGCCGCCGACGTGCTGGTGGTGTATGCCGATGACCTCGAGCAGATCCCGGAGAATCCCTTTCGTGATGGAAACAGCACCCCGGCGATCCTGATCGCGGAGGTCGCGACCGCGGCGCTGGTGCGCGCGGCGGCGCGGGGCGGCTATGATGCCGCTCTGGGGGCCCCGCTGGCGCCGCGACTGCTCTACCGGCGTATCGGCTCGGTGTTGCAGCGGGCACGCCGGGTGGTGCGCACGGGGCTGGCCGCGCTTCCCGTCGCCTCGGACTCGTTGCCGGCCGACCCGGCACGCCCGGCGGCCCAGGCCGCCATCAACTGAAGAGCCGGCAACGGTCGGCGCACGTCTTCTCCGCTCCGGCGCCTCAGGCGCCCGGAGCGGTTTGCATTTTCGCCCTCGTATCCGGTTTGAGGACGGGACCGGTGGGATACGCCTCGACGGGTTCGCCCCACGGCGATGAAGGGCCGGCACGGCGCCCTCCCCCGCCGCCGATCCAAGGCGCGCCGCGCCATGCACGGGTCCGGCCCCTTCGTCGCGCGGGATGATCCCGCCCCAGGACCGAGAACGGGACCAAGCCAAGGACGGGCGACACAGCGCCCGCCTGGAGCGTTCCCGGGTCGGCCCGTCCCCCCGGGCCTGCGGCGATCTCCGGTGTCGACTCCGCCGGTGGCCAAGGGCACGGCATATCGGCGGCGGCCCCGACGCGAGGCCGGGACCCGCGAAGCCGGAACCCACGAAACTACGGCGCCGGCGTGTCGCGCGCGCCGGGGGCCGGGCCCGCGCCCGACACCGGGGCCCAGCCGCCTCCACCACGGGACCGGTCCTGCCAGCCGTCACAGGACACGAGCCATGGCAATCGGACGCGACCGGCCAGTCATCCGCGAGCATCGGCCCGCTTGCGCACCGATGTGAGCCGGCGACCGGGTTGCCACGTCCGCCCGCGATCATCCAAGCGCACGCCGGATGCATCAGCGGCAACGCAGATTCCGCCCCTCCGGCACTTCCCCCCGCATGCCCTCGTCCGGCGCCGCGCACCGCCGGGCTGCCGCGCGTCCCATTCCTGATGAATCAGTTCGAGCCAAAGGCCGGTGCGCCTCGCCTAGCGCCCTGGTCGACCTCGGGGGCCGTTCGGCGCCCCTTTCGTCCAGGCATCCACCGGGAACGAGGCCAACCGACGGCGAACGCGAGGTCCGGTGCCGCGCCGCCCCTTTCCCTCCCCGAGCGCCGCCGGCCGGCATGCCCACGCCGAGCCCCTGCTTTGGCGCATGCGCGCCGGCACCGATGCTCCGATTGATCCCGGCCCCGGGCGGCGACCAGCAGGCGGCTGCGCCTCATCCAAAAGCGAGCTTCGGCCACCGCCTGGATGCGCCGCGCGCGCATAGGTGGGACGGGGCATGGCCACTGGCGGCCGGGGTCCGGAGACAGACGGCACGCCCGCAGCGCCAACCACCGCCCGGTCCGCCGTGTCCACCCTCGCCTGCCGGTGGAGCGCGGCCCCGCCCCGGCCCGGACGCCTTGCGCCAGAGGCCCAGCAGCCATGAACGCCACCGCAAGGCTTGCGCCTGCGGCAACGGCGGGCCAGCATCCGCCGGAGAGTCACGGGCGGCGCCCCTTCGGCCACGCGGAACCTCAAGGTCCAGGTGGGCAAGGTCCAGGTAATAGGGTACGTCCAGGTGGGACGCCGCCCGGCCACGGGCGGACGCCGTCGGCTGGGCCCGACGGGCGCGCCGCCCCTGCCGTGAGACAGGTTGCAGAGGCTGGCCGCCCTGTCGCGCGGCCAGCCGGCTTGAGCGGAGGATGGAATGACGGCGGTGGATCAAGCCTTGCAGGCGGTGGACGACGGGCTCGACGACGCCCTGGCGCGGCTGTTCGCGTTCCTGCGCATTCCCTCCATCTCCACCGACCCGGCGCACAAGCCCGCCTGCCGGGCGGCGGCCGAATGGGCGGCCGCCCAACTCGGCGATCTCGGTCTGACGGCGCAGGTGCACGAGACGGCCGGACATCCGGTGGTTCTGGCACGCACCGACACCGGCGCGGCGCGGCGGGTGCTGTTCTATGGCCATTACGACGTGCAGCCGGTGGACCCGCTGAACCTGTGGCACACGCCGCCCTTCGAGCCGGGCCTGGGCGAAACGGCGGACGGGCGGCGCACCATCGTCGCGCGCGGCGCCGCCGACGACAAGGGCCAGGTCCTCACCTTCCTCGGCGCCCTGCGGGCCCTGAAGACGGCCACGGGGCGCCTGCCGGTGGACGTCACGGTGCTGCTGGAGGGGGAGGAGGAGTGCGGCTCGCCGAGTCTGCCGGCGTTCCTGACGGCCCACGCGGACGCGCTCAAGGCCGACCTCGCCCTGGTCTGCGACACCGGCATGTGGGATGCGACCACCCCGTCCATCACCACCTCCCTGCGCGGCATCCTGCACACCGAGTTGACCCTGACTGGCGCCAACCGCGACCTGCATTCCGGCCTCTACGGCGGGGCGGCGGCCAACCCCGTGCACATCCTCGCGGCCATCATCGCCGACGCCCACGACGCCAGCGGCCGCGTCACCGTTCCCGGCTTCTATGACGATGTGCGCGAACCGCCGGCGGAGGTGCGGGCGCGCTGGGAGTCCCTTGGCCTCACCGCCGAGGGCTTCCTCGGCCCGGTGGGCCTGCGGCAGTCGGTGGGCGAGCGCGACCGGCTGCTGATCGAGCAGATCCAGTCGCGCCCCACCTTTGAGGTGAACGGCATCACCGGCGGCTATACCGGCGAGGGCACCAAGACCATCATTCCCTCCAAGGCCTCCGCCAAGATCTCGTTCCGACTGGTGGCCGACCAGGACCCGGCGAAGATCCGCGAGGCCTTTGCCGCCTTCGTTGCGGCGCGGGTGCCGGCGGATGTCAAGGTTGAGCTGTCGCCGGGCGAAGGCGCGCGGGCCTTCCTGGTGCCGCCGCAGAGCCCGGACCTGGTGAAGGCGGCGGCGGCGCTGGAAGCCGAGTGGGGCGTCGCCCCGGTGACCGTCGGCTCCGGCGGCTCCATTCCCATCGTCGGCCAGTTCAAGCAGGTGATCGGCGTGGATACGCTGCTGATCGGCTTTGGCCTCGACGACGACCGGGTGCATGCCCCCAATGAGAAGTACGACCTCACCTCGTTCCACAAGGGCACGCGCAGCTGGGTGCGGATCCTGGAGGCGATCGCCTGATTCTGCGACAAGCCCTTGCCGCCTCTCCCCTTCCGGCCTCCGCCACGAGGGGCGCGGCGGCAGCTGTGGGGCCGGCCAACCGGCGCGGCGGAGTTTTCGCCGCTATCCCCGGAGTTCTCAACTGTGCATGATGAAGCGGCGGGACCGCGCCGGGATTCAGCTCTCCGTCCCGCTTGAATCCGGCCGTCCACGGACTCTTAAACCCCAGGTCTGCTAAACGAGACTCCCAAGCCGTGGACTCGTCACCATGCTCGACCTTCCGAACAAGGGGGACTTCGCCCCCTCCTATCGTCAGGCGCCCCACAACCTGGAGGCGGAACAGGCCTTGCTCGGCGCCATCCTGGTGAACAACGAGGCCTTCTACCGGGTCTCCGACTTCCTGGAGCCGCGCCATTTCTACGAGCCTCTGCATGGCAAGCTCTACGAAATTACCAGCGCTCTCATCCGCGCCGGCAAGATCGCCACCCCGGTAACGCTGAAGACCTTCCTGCCGGCGGAGCTGGACGTGGCTGGCCTCACCGGCCCGCAATACCTGGCGCGGCTGGCGGCGGAAGCCACCACCATCATCAATTCCGAGGACTATGGGCGGGCCATCTACGACCTGTCCATGCGCCGCGACCTCATCCGCATCGGCGAGGAGATCGTCAACGAGGCCTATGACGCGGGCGTGGAGGCCTCACCCCAGGAGCAGATCGAGCAGGCGGAAAAGAGCCTTTATGAAATCGCCGAGACCGGCCGCTACGACGGCGGGTTCCAGAAATTCGGCGAAGCGCTGCGGGAATCGGTGGACATGGCCTCCCGCGCGTTCCAGCGCGACGGGCACCTGTCCGGCATCGCCACCGCCCTCGACGACCTCGACCACCAGATGGGCGGGCTGCAGCCGTCCGACCTCATCATCCTGGCGGGGCGCCCCGCCATGGGCAAGACCTCGCTCGCCACCAACATCGCCTTCAACATCGCCGCCGCCTATCGCGGCGAGCAGAAGCCGGACGGCTCCATCGAGGCGGCCTCCGGCGGCATCGTCGGCTTCTTCTCGCTCGAAATGTCGGCCGAGCAGCTCGCCACCCGTATCCTGGCCGAGCAGGCGGAGATCGCGTCCTACAAGATCCGCCGCGGCGACATCTCGGAAAGCGAGTTCTCCAAGCTCGCCGCCGCCGCCCAGACCATGCAATCGATTCCGCTCTACATCGACGACACCGGCGGCATCTCCATCGCCCAATTGGTGGCGCGGGCACGGCGGCTGAAGCGCCAGCGCGGGCTCGACTTCATGGTGGTGGACTATCTCCAGCTGCTGTCGGGTTCCTCCAAGAGCTCGTCCCAGGGGCGTGTGCAGGAGATCACCGAGATCACCACCGGCCTGAAGGCCTTGGCGAAGGAGCTGCAGGTGCCCATTATGGCCTTGTCCCAGCTCTCCCGCCAGGTGGAGGCGCGCGACGACAAGAGGCCCCAGCTCTCGGACCTGCGCGAATCCGGCTCCATCGAGCAGGACGCCGACGTGGTCATGTTCGTGTTCCGCGAGGAATACTACCTCAAGGGCAAGGAACCGAAGCCGGGCACAGAGGAGTGGTTCAAGTGGGAGATCGACATGAAGGCGGCCGAGAACACGGCCGAAATCATCGTCGGAAAGCAGCGCCACGGCCCGACGGGGACGGTGAGGGTGCATTTCGAGCCCCAGTTCACCCGCTTCTCCAACCTGGCGCGGGAGGACCACCTGCCGGACCGCCAGTGAGCGACGACGACGCGGACGCGGCGGCCCGGAAAGCGGCGGAGGAAGCGGAAGCCGGCGCCATCCTCACCGTCGATCTGTCCGCCATCGTGGAAAACTGGCGCACCCTCGCCGCGCTTGCCGCCCCGGCGGAATGCGCGGCGGTGGTGAAGGCCGACGCCTACGGCCTCGGCATCGACCAGGTGGCACCGGCCCTGTGGCGTGCCGGCGCGCGCACCTTCTTCGTCGCCCACCTCAAGGAAGCGCTGCACCTGCGGCGCCTGCTGCCGGACGCCGTCATTCACGCCCTCAACGGCCTGCTGCCCGGCACCGCCGCCGCCTTCGCCAGCCACGACATCCGCCCGGTGCTCGGCTCGGCGCCCGAGATCAGCGAGTGGAGCGACCATTGCCGCGAGGCCGGCGTCAGCCTGCCGGCGGCGATCCATGTGGATACCGGCATGCACCGGCTCGGCATCTCGCTGGAAGAGGCCGTGCAGTTGTCGCAGACCTATCGGCTGCTCGGCTTCAAGCCCAGCCTCGTCATGACCCATCTGGCCTGCGCCGACACGCCCGGGCATGTGCTCACCGCCCGCCAGCGGCTGGTGTTCGCCGACGTGGCACGGCGCTTTCCGCGCGTGAAGGCCTCGCTTGCCAATTCCGCCGGCACCCTGATGGGGCGTGACTTCCGCTTCGATCTGGTCCGGCCCGGCATCTTCCTCTACGGCGGGGTCGCCATCGCGGGCGTGCCGCCGCTGCGGTCCGTGGTGCGCCTGGAGGCCCGGGTGATCCAGGTGAGCACCGCCCCCGCCGGCGAGAGCGTGGGCTATGGCGCCACCGCCCGGCTGAAGCGCGACAGCCGGCTGGCCACCGTGCATATCGGCTATGCGGACGGCCTGTTCCGCGCCGCCGGCTCCACCGATACGCGCAAGGGGGCGGAGGCGATCCTGGCGGGGCGGCGCTGCCCGCTGGTGGGGCGCATCTCCATGGACCTCGCCACCCTGGACATCACCGACCTGCCTCCGGACGCGGTGGCGCGCGGCGACAAGGCGGTATTCCTGGGCGACGGCATCACCGTGGACGAGCTCGCGGGCAAGGCCGGCACCATCGGCTACGAGGTGCTCACCGCTCTCGGCCGGCGCTATCTGCGCCGCCATGTCGGCGGCTGAGCACCCGCCCTCGGACCAGCGCAGGCCAACCCTTAATCCAAAATTAACCATGCGCTCCCTAACCTCGGTCCACGCCTGAAGCTGGCCAGGGCGGCGATCCATCCCCGCGACGCGCGTGCCGAGCGCGCGGAGCCCCGGTTCGCCCCCTGTTGCTTCCGGCGCCGGACATGCGCATCCGCGCATGCGTTGCTCGCGGTGCGCCGCTCGCGGTTCGTGGGGAGGCTTTCATGTCGGAACGGTTCGCTCTTTCTCCGGAACACTCCGGTCTCGTTGATCGCTTCATCGCCTCCGGCCGCTTCGACGGCCCGCAGGCGGTCATCGGCGCCGCCCTGGCCCTGCTGGAAGGGCGCGAGCGCGAGCGCGTGGAAAAGCTGAGCGTGCTGCACGAGGCCATCTCCGGCGAGATGGAGGCCACCTTCCGCGAGATCGAGCAGCTCATCGCCTCCGGGCTCGCCGGCTTCCAGCCCGTCGCCCTGCGCGAAGCCTGCTGAAGGCGGAGCCCTCGACCCGAGCGCTGGCCGCGCCATGGCGCGACCGGCACCGGAATGCCCGCGCGATTTCACGGCGCGGATGCCCCATACCATCAGCCCCGGTCTTCGCCCGGTGCCAAGTGGGTCCGCTCAGGCGCCGCGCGGGCTTGACCAAAGTCCCATGAGTCAGGCTCACGGGCCTTTGGTATCAAGCCCTTCTGCGCCTTGGTATAGGGTGTCCGGAACGGGGCGGATTCGCCCGCCTCGACCGGGATGCTTCATGGCCAAGCGCGACCATACCTTCGTCTGCCAGTCCTGCGGCGCCGTCTACTCGCGCTGGCAGGGCAAGTGCGACGCCTGCGGCGCCTGGAACACCTTGTCCGAGGAAGTGGCGGTGGCCGCCAGCGTGCCCGCCGCCCAGCGCTCGGGCCGCAAGGGCCGCGCCTTCGCCCTCGAAAGCCTGGAGGGCGCCGGCAATCCGGCGCCACGCCTCGTCTGCGGCATCGGCGAGTTGGACCGGGTCGCCGGCGGCGGCTTCGTTCCGGGCTCCATCCTGCTCATCGGCGGCGACCCGGGCATCGGCAAGTCCACCCTGCTGGTTCAGGCCTCAGCCGCCCTGGCCCGGCGCGGGCTCAACGTGGTCTACGTGTCCGGCGAGGAGGCGGTGGACCAGGTGCGGATGCGCGCGCAACGGCTCGGCCTCGCCGGCGCCAAGGTGGGCCTTGCCGCCGAGACCAATGCGGAAAACATCCTCGCCACCCTGTCCGGCGGCCCGCCGGTGCATGTGGTGGTCATCGATTCCATCCAGACCATGTGGTCCGACAGCGTGGAATCGGCGCCCGGCACCGTCACCCAGGTGCGCACCTCGGCCCAGTTGCTGGTGCGCTACGCCAAGCAGACCGGGGCCTGCGTGATCCTGGTCGGGCACGTGACCAAGGACGGCCAGATCGCCGGCCCCCGGGTGGTGGAGCACATGGTGGACGCGGTGTTCTCGTTCGAGGGCGACGGCGGCCACCAGTTCCGCGTGCTGCGCGCGCAGAAGAACCGCTTCGGCCCCACCGACGAGATCGGCGTGTTCGAGATGACCGGCGGCGGCCTCAAGGAGGTGGCCAACCCCTCCGAGCTGTTCCTCTCCAACCGCGACCTCGGCGCCCCCGGCACCGCCGTGTTCGCCGGCATGGAGGGCACCCGTCCGGTGCTGGTGGAGATCCAGGCGCTGGTGGCCCCCTCCTCCCTCGGCACGCCGCGACGGGCGGTGGTGGGCTGGGACCCCAACCGCCTGTCCATGGTGCTGGCGGTGCTGGATGCCCGCTGCGGCGTGCGGCTGGGCGGACACGATGTCTATCTGAATGTCGCCGGCGGCCTGCGCATCGCCGAGCCGGCGGCCGACCTGGCAGTGGCGGCGGCCCTGGTTTCCTCGCTCACCGGGGCACCGCTGCCGGCCGACGCGGTCTATTTTGGCGAGGCCAGCCTCACCGGCGCCGTGCGCCCGGTCTCCCAGGGGCCGGCGCGGCTGAAGGAGGCGGCGAAGCTGGGCTTCACGCGCGCCGTCATTCCCGCCGGCGGCCAGGACGGCACCGGCCCGGCGGTGGAGGTGGACGCCATGACCTCCCTGGCCCAATTGGTGGCGTCCATCGCCGCCCGCGCGCCGCGAAAGGCTGCCATGCGCCCGGCACAGGGCACGGGCGGCGCCAAGCCCCGCGCGGCCATTGGCGCCGGCGAGGCGGACACGGACGAGGACTGACCCAACAGGAGGGATGACGAGCCGGGACGCGCGGGCTATATGACCGGCGCGGCGCGCTCCGCATGACGTGGCGCGGCAGGATATTCCTTTTCCGCGCCACACCGACCACGGACCGATGCGCCAATGCCTGTCACCTTACTGGACATCATTGTCATTTCCGTGATGCTGATTTCCGGCATCCTCGCCATGGTGCGGGGCCTGCTGCGCGAAGTCTTCAGCATCCTGTCGTGGGCTGTCGCGGCCGGCGTCACGCTCTATTTCTATAAGCCCGCCCTGCCGTTCGTGAAGCAGTACATCTCCCAGGACATGGCGGCCACCGCCGCCACCGTGGGAATACTGTTCCTTGGCACGCTTCTGATTGCCTCCATCATCACCGCCCGCATCTCCGACGTGGTGCTGGATAGCCGAATCGGCGCCCTGGACCGCACCCTCGGCTTCATGTTCGGCCTTGCCCGCGGGCTGCTCGTGATGGTCGTTGCCTTCCTGTTCTTCAACTGGCTCGTTCCGGCGAAGAGCCAGCCGCCATGGGTGGCGGACGCAAAATCGCGCCCTGCCTTGCAAAGTGCGGGCGATTGGCTGATGGCCCAGTTGCCGGACGACCCTGAAAACACCATTTTGAACAAGTTGAAGAAGCCGCCCGCCGCCGACGAAGGCGAGGCTCCCGCCGCTCCGGCAGGGGGTCAGCGTTCCGACAGCACGGGCTCGGGGCTCGGGGGCAAGGCGGCGGGAGCCGTCCAAGGCCAGGGGACCCCGGGGGCCGCGTCCGCCAGCTATCGGCGCGCGGACCAGCAGGGGTTCGATCAGTTGCTGGAGAGCACGCGCGGGACCGGCCAGTAGGGCCGCCGAGCGGAGGTGCACAATGGACAAGACTTACGCGGGCGGCATGAACGGCGCGGGTGACCACACCCGCTATTCCTCCGGGGTCGACCTCGATCTCGACGGCGATCGCCTGCGCGAGGAATGCGGCGTCTTCGGCATCTATAACCATCCCCATGCCGCGGCGGTGACGGCCATCGGCCTGCACGCCCTGCAGCATCGCGGACAGGAAGCCGCCGGCATCGTCTCCTTCGATGGCCGGCGGTTCCATTCGGAACGGCGCCTGGGCCTGGTGGGCGACGCGTTTTCCGACGGCGCGGTGATCGACCGCCTGCCCGGCGATTCCGCCATCGGCCACGTGCGCTATTCCACCACCGGCGAAACCCTGCTGCGCAACGTGCAGCCGCTGTTCGCAGAGCTGGACGCCGGCGGCTTCGCGGTGGGCCACAACGGCAACCTCACCAATGGCCTGACCCTCCGCAAGCAGCTGGTGCGCGAGGGGGCCATCACCCAGTCCACCACCGACACCGAGGTGATCCTTCATCTCGTCGCCCGCTCCCGCAAGCCGCGCTTCATCGACCGCTTCATCGACGCGCTGCAGTCCCTGGAGGGCGCCTATTCGCTGGTGGCGCTCACCAACAAGAAGCTCATCGGCGCCCGCGATCCCCTCGGCATCCGGCCGCTGGTGCTTGGCACCCTGGACGGCTCGCCCATCCTCGCCTCCGAAACCTGCGCCCTCGACATCATCGGCGCGCGCTACGTGCGCGACGTGGAGAATGGCGAGGTCATCGTCATCGACGAGGACGGCCTGCAATCCTACAAGCCGTTCCCGGACATGCCGGCGCGGCCCTGCATCTTCGAATACATCTATTTCGCCCGGCCGGACTCCGTGGTGGGCGGGCGCTCGGTCTACCAGGTGCGCAAGACCTTCGGCAAAGTGCTGGCCCAGGAAAGCCCGGCCAATGCCGATGTCATCGTGCCGGTGCCGGATTCCGGCGTGCCGGCCGCCATCGGCTTCTCCCAGGCCTCGGGCATTCCCTACGAGCTCGGCATCATCCGCAACCACTATGTGGGGCGCACCTTCATCCAGCCCACCCAGTCCATTCGCGACCAGGGCGTGCGCATGAAGCATTCCGCCAACCGCTCGGTGGTGGAGGGCCGCTCCATCGTGCTGGTGGACGACAGCCTGGTGCGCGGCACCACCTCGGTGAAGATCGTGCAGATGATGCGCGATGCCGGCGCCCGCGAGGTGCACTTCCGCATCGCCTCCCCGCCCATCACCCACCCCGACTATTACGGCATCGACACGCCCGACCGCGACAAGCTGCTCGCCGCCACCCACGACCTGGAGGGCATGCGCCGCTACATCGGCGCCGATTCTCTCGCCTTCCTGACGGTGGACGGCGTGTACCGGGCCATGGGCTACGAGGGCCGCGACCCCGCCCGGCCGCAGTTCACCGACCATTGTTTCACCGGCGACTATCCCACCCCCCTCACCGACCGTTCCGGCGCCATCGGCGCCCAGCAGCTCTCGCTTCTCGCCGAGGCGAGCTGACGCAGCCGGCGCGCGCGACAACCCGCGCGCGCCATCGCCTGTGTGCACGCCCTGCGCCCTCCGGTCCGGCGCCCTGTACGCGGAGACGCCGTCGCCGGCTCGCCCTCCGCCGACGGGCCAAGGGGGACGGGCCAAGGGGGACGGGCCAAGGGGGACGGGCCAAAGGGGACGCGCGAGGGGGACGGGCAACGGGAACGGGCAGGAGGTGGCAGCGCTCCCATCCAGCCCGGCCGCCCGGTGATGGCGCAGACCCTGGCCAGCCGGGCCGCCTCCCGGTCCCACCTCCCTGCCTCACTTCGTTATTCCACTTCCCTGGCCCCAACACGGCGCCGGCCCATCCACCGCCGGCAGAGGGAGAGCGCGTCCCGCTCCCGCCCCAGGAGCGGCGCCGCGAGGCCATAAGCGAGGGGTGGGAAGACACCGGGGGACGCAACCGGGGCGCCACACGGACGCGGCGGGGGACTCCCGTGCGCCAAGGCTGGACTTTTCCGGCCGGGCCGGCTCATCTCCTCCTCTCAACGGAAACGCCCGCGGAACCTCCATGACCGACATCAGCCCGGCCGGCGACACGCCCGCCCCCAAGCCCCTGGCCGACAAGATCGCCCTGGTCACCGGCGCCTCCCGCGGCATCGGCGCCGCAACCGCCCTGGCCCTCGCCAGGGCTGGCGCCCACGTGGTGGCGGTGAGCCGCACCCAAGGCGGCCTGGAAGAACTCGACGACGCTATTTCCGCCATCGGCGGCACCACCACGCTGGTGCCGCTCGACCTCAAGGACAGCGACGGCATCGACCGGCTGGGCGCGGCGCTCTATGAGCGCTATGGCCGCCTGGACGTCTATGTGGCCAATGCCGGCGTGCTCGGCCCGCTGTCGCCCCTGGGCCATGTATTTCCGAAGGATTGGGAGTCCACCATCGCGGTGAACCTCACCGCCAACTGGCGCTGCATCCGCTCGTTCGACCCGCTGCTGCGCCTGTCCACCACGGCGCGGGCGGTGGTCATCTCGTCCGGCGCCGCCCACAAGGCGCGCGCCTATTGGGGGCCCTACGCGCTCACCAAGGCGGCACTCGAATCCATGGCCCGCACCTGGGCGGCGGAGGCCGTGAACGGCAATCTCAAGGTGAACCTGTTCAATCCCGGCCCCATCGCCACCCGCATGCGGGCCAAGGCGTTCCCCGGCGAGGACCCGGCCACCCTGCCCACCCCCGAGGCGGCGGCCGCCGCCATCCTGCCGCTGTGCCTGCCGAGCTTTACCGAGACCGGCAAGCTCTACGACTTTCCGCAAGGCAAGCTGCTGTCCTTCCAGCCGCCGGCCTGAGCGGGACCATTCGCGGCAGCGAACGCCACGCCACATGCCGGACGGGAGAAGATCGCCACGGAGCGGCACCAAGCGCCTTTCGGCCGGTGCGCACCGGCCTGCGTGTCAGCCCACCGCATGCCGCGCCGTGGGCGCCGCCTCGGCACCCACGGCGCGCTGCGCTTCCACCGCCGCCTCGGCCAGAGCGTGGCCGTAGAGCACGATGCAGGGGCCGGCGGCGCCGTCCGCCACGGCCGCATCCACAGCTGCGGCCAGCGTCGCGATGGAGGCTCCCACCAGGCGCTCGTCGGGCCGGGTGGCGGCGAACACCGCCACCGCAGGCGTCGCCGGATCGATGCCCGCGGGCATGAGGCGCCCCACCAGCTCCGCCAGGGTGTGACGGGGCATGTAGACCACGGTGGTGGCGGCCGGGTCTGCCAAAGCCTTGAAGTCGAGATCCTCCGGCAATCTGCCATTGCGGGCATGGGCGGTGACAAACTGCAGCCGCCGCGCATGGTCGCGATGGGTGAGAGAGGCCACCAGGCGGCTGGCGGCGCCCTGCGCCGAGGAAATGCCCGGCACCACCTCCACCGCGATGCCGGCGGCCCGGCAGGCGGCGATTTCCTCGCCGGCGCGGCCGAAGATCATGGGCTCGCCGCCCTTCAGCCGCACCACCCGGCGGCCCTCGCGGGCGAGGCTCACCATCAGCGCGTTGATGTCGTCCTGCTTGCAGGAGGGGCCGTATCCAGTCTTGCCCACCAGCATCTTGCGGGCCTCGCGACGGGTGAAATCCAGCACCGCCGCCGACACCAGGTCATCGTAAAGCACCACGTCCGCCGCCTGCAGCGCGCGCACCGCCTTGAGCGTGAGCAATTCCGGATCGCCCGGCCCCGCCCCCACCAGCACCACCGATCCGGCCGACACAGCCATCCCGGCGTCGTGCCCCACCGCGCCGAGGAAAGCGTCGCGGTCAGCGGCATCGGGCGCCCGATGCGGCTCGGCCAGGGCCTTGGCACTGAAACGCTCCCAGAAGGCGCGGCGGGCCGGCGCCGAAAGCCCGAGAGCCCCGACCGCCCCGCGCCACGACCTGGCCGCCTGCGCCCAGCCCCTGAAGCCATGCGGCAACAGCGCCTCGATCTTGGCCCGCACCGCCTGCCCGAACACGGGGGCGGCCCCATCGGTGGAAATGCCCACCACCAGCGGCGAGCGATTGACGATGGCCCCGAGGGTGAAGTCGCTCACCCCCGGGTGATCCACCGCATTCACCGGCACCCCGGCCGCGCGCGCCGCGGCCGAAAAGCGCGCGCCCTCGGCCGGATCGTCGAACGCCCCCACCGCCAGCGCGGCACCGGCGAAATCCGCCGCACTCCAGGCCCGCGCGTGAAGCTGAACGGGGCCGTCCACGGGCGTGCCGGCAAGATGCTCCAGGTTCGGGCACGGACGGTCCGTGAACACCTCAACCCACGCCCCGGCGGCGGAGAGCAGCTCCGCTTTCCAGGCGGCGGGGTCTTCGCCCCCTGCCACCACCACACGCCGCCCCTTCAGGTCGAAGAACACGGGCAGGCGCGCCAGCGGCGCCATGCGGGCGCTGGCGGCAGGCTGCGGCCGGCGAGCGGGACCGGGAACGGCCATGGGCGGCTCAACTCCATTCAGTGACGCCGGCCGGGCCCGACCTGCGCATTTCACTGAATAGACGAGCCCGCACCCTTATTCAACGCGATTTTTCGTTGTTTCATTTAATCACATTATTATTGCGTTTAATGTGCTTCATCCCAGTTCCGTGCGGCCCGCGCCTCCACCAGCAGCGGCACCGCCATCACCACCGCCGGGTCGGCGGCGGTCTCCATCACCTGCCGCGCCACCGGCAAGGTTTGCTCCACCTCTTGCTCCGGCACCTCGAACACCAGTTCGTCGTGCACCTGCAGCAGCATGCGGGCCGACAGCCGCGCCGCCTCCAGGGCTGGTTCCATGCGGATCATGGCGCGGCGGATGATGTCGGCGGCGGTGCCCTGCAGGCGGGCGTTGATGGCCGCGCGCTCATTGAAGGCGCGGATGGAGGGGTTCTTGGCGGCAATATCCGGATAGTGGCAGCGCCGGCCGAACAGGGTCTCCACATAGCCATGCTCGCGACAGAAGGCCTTGGTCTCCTCCATGTAGTCGCGGATGCCGGGAAAGCGCTCGAAATAGCGCTTGATATACTGCCCCGCCTCCTCGCGCCCGATGCCCAGCTGGTTGGCAAGGCCGAACGCGGAGATGCCGTAGATGATGCCGAAATTGATGGCCTTGGCGCGCCGCCGCACCTCGCTCGGCATGTCCTTCACCGGCACGCCGAACATTTCGGAGGCGGTCATGGCATGGATGTCCAGCCCCTCCTGGAACGCCTGCCGCAGCGCGGGAATGGCGGCGATCTCCGCCAGCAGGCGCAGTTCGATCTGCGAATAGTCGGCGGAAACCAGCAGGTTGCCGGCATCGGCCACGAACGCGCGGCGAATGCGCCGGCCTTCCTCCGTGCGCACGGGAATGTTCTGCAGGTTGGGGTCTGAGGAAGAGAGGCGCCCGGTGGTGGTGGCGGCCAGCGCGTAGGAGGTGTGAACCCGATGCGTGTCGCGGTTCACATAATTGGGCAAGGCATCGGTGTAGGTGGAGCGCAGCTTGGCGAGCTGGCGCCATTGCAGGATCTTCTGCGGCAGGAGGTGGCCCGCCTCCGCCAGTTCCTCCAGCACGTTGGCCTTGGTGGACCAGGCCCCGGTGGGGGTCTTGGAACCGCCGGGCAGGTTCATCTTGCCGAACAGGATGTCGCCCATCTGCTTGGGGCTGCCCACGTTCAGCCGCTCACCGGCCAGCTCGGCGATCTCGTCCTCCACCCGCGCCGCGCCCTGCGCGAACTCAGATGACAGGCGTGCCAGCATCGCCTTGTCGATGGAAATGCCGCGGCCCTCCATTCGCGTCAGCACCGGGATCAGCGGCCGTTCCAGGGTCTCGTAGACGGTGGTGCGGCCTTCCGCCACCAGCCGGGGTTTCAGCACCCGCCACAGGCGCAGCGTCACGTCGGCATCCTCGGCAGCGTACCGGGTGGCCGGCTCCAGGGCGATCTTGTCGAAAGTCACCTGGGCCTTGCCCTTGCCCACCACCTCGGTGAAGGCGATGGGCACATGGCCCAGGTGGAGCGTGGACAATTCGTCCATGCCGTGGCCATGACGCCCCGCATCCAGGGCATAGGACAGGCACATGGTGCAGTCGATGGGCGCCACGGCGAGGCCGTAACGCGACAGCATCAGCACGTCATACTTGGCGTTGTGGCCAACCTTGAGCGTGCCTTTATCCTCCAACAGGGGCTTCAGCGCCGCGATCGCCTGCTCCAGCGGGATCTGGCCTTCCAGCCGCCCGGCGCTGAACAGGCCATCGCCAGCCCCCACATGGGCCAGCGGGATATAGCAGGCCTCGTTGGGGCCCAGCGCCAGCGACACCCCCACCAGATCCGCCGACAGGGGATCGAGGGAGGTGGTCTCGGTGTCGAACGCCACCACGCCCTGGCCGATGGCCCTGGCGCACCAGGCCTCCAGCTCCGCGAGATCGGTGACGGTGCGATAGGCGGCGCGGTCCACCGGGGTGGCGCGGGCGGCCTCGGCGCGGGCTTGGGCCAGCTCCGAGGGCTTCAGCATCAGGTCGGCGCCGGCGTCCGCGGTCTCGGTGCCGCTCGCCGCCTTGGGCTTGGGCGGCTCGTCCCCGGCCCCGGGGCTGAACAGGCCCTGGGGCGCCAGCTTGGGATCGGCGTCGATGGCGGCTGCGTCCACGCCATACACCTCGGCGACGCGCCGGGTGATGGTGGTGAACTCCATGGCCTTCAGGAAGGCGACGAGGCGCCGGGCGTCCGGCTCCTCCAGCACCAGGTCTTCCAGCGGCACGTCGAGCGGCACGTCGCGCACCAGCGTCACCAGGGTCTTGGAGATGCGCGCGGCGTCGGCGTTCTCGATCAGCGACTGGCGGCGCTTGGGCTGCTTGATCTCGCCGGCGCGCGCGAGCAGGGTGTCGAGGTCGCCGTATTCGCCGATGAGCTGGGCCGCGGTCTTGATGCCGATGCCGGGCACGCCGGGCACATTGTCGGTGGAATCGCCCGCCAGGGCCTGGACGTCCGTGACCTTTTCCGGCGGCACCCCGAAATACTCCAGCACCTCGCCCACGCCGATGCGCCGTTCCGGCCGCGCCCCGCGCCCGCCGCTCTCGCCGGAAGCCGGGTCGTACATGGCGACCTTCGGCCCCACCATCTGCATCAGGTCCTTGTCGGCGGAGACGATGAGCACGTCCGCCCCCGCCTTCACCGCGTGGTCGGCATAGGTGGCGATGAGGTCGTCGGCCTCATAGCGGGCCTGCTCCACCGGGATCAGGCCAAAGGCACGCACCGCCTCACGCATCAGCGGGAACTGGGGGATCAGCTCATCCGGCGGATCGGAGCGGTTGGCCTTGTAAGCGGGATAGAGCTCCTTGCGGAAGCTGTCCTCGGACTTGTCGAAGATGATGGCGAGATGGGTGGGGCGGATGCCCACCGCCCCGTCGCGCACGAACTGCAGCAGCTTGGTGCAGAACAGCCGCACCGCCCCGGTGGGCAGCCGGTCGGAGCGGAAGTTGTACTTGCGGTCCTGGTTGATGGACTGAAAATAGGCCCGGAACACGAAGGACGAGCCATCCACCAGAAACACGCTGTCTCCAGGCTTGAGGGGGCGGGGCGTGGGGAGCGAGGCGGACGACATCGGCAGGTTCCATCGTGGCGCCGGGCGTCGGCGCGGGGCCGGCGCACGATGCCCGAGGCAAGCCCAGTGAACAACCCTGCCCCGTGAACAACCCTGCCCCGCCCCTGCCCGGCCGTCGTCCCCCGTCAGCGTCCCAGCACCGCCAGCAGCAGCAGGGCGACGATATTGGTGATCTTGATCATGGGGTTCACCGCCGGGCCGGCCGTGTCCTTGTAGGGATCGCCCACGGTGTCGCCGGTCACCGAGGCCTTGTGCGCCTCCGAGCCCTTGAAGTGGCGCACGCCGTCCTTGTCCACAAAGCCATCCTCGAAGGATTTCTTGGCATTGTCCCAGGCGCCGCCGCCCGAGGTCATGGAAATGGCCACGAACAGGCCGGTGACGATGACCCCCAGCAGCATCGCCCCCACCGCGGAGACCGCCGCCGACTTTCCGGCCACCCCGCCGCCCGCCACCAGATACACGGCGAAATAGCAGACGATGGGCGACAGCACCGGCAGCAGCGAGGGAACCACCATCTCCCTGATGGCGGCCCGGGTGAGCAGGTCCACCGCGCGGGAATAATCGGGCCGGCCGGTGCCCGCCATGATGGCGGGATTCTCCCGGAACTGGCGGCGCACCTCTTCCACGATGGCGCCGGCGGCGCGCCCCACCGCGGTCATGCCGAGGGCCCCGAACATGAACGGCAACAGCCCGCCGAACAGCAGGCCGACCACCACATAGGGGTTGTCGAGGGAGAAATTCGGCACGACGCCCGCGAAATACGCTCCCTCCCCGGCCTCGGCGATGACATGCCTCAGGTCCTGGTTATAGGCGGCGAATAGCACCAGGGCGCCGAGCCCGGCGGAGCCGATGGCATAGCCCTTGGTCACCGCCTTGGTGGTGTTGCCCACCGCATCCAGCGCATCGGTGGAGCGGCGCACCTCCTGCGGCAGGCCGGCCATCTCGGCGATGCCGCCGGCATTGTCCGTGACCGGCCCGAACGCATCGAGCGCCACGATCATGCCCGCCACCGCCAGCATGGCCGTGGCGGCGACGGCCAGGCCGAACAGGCCGGCCAGCCCATGGGCCGCGAGGATGCCGGCGATGATGACCAGGGTGGGCAGCGCCGTCGATTCAAGCGACACCGCAAGGCCCTGGATGATGTTGGTGCCGTGCCCGGTCACCGACGCCTGGGCGATGGACACCACGGGGCGATGCCCGGTGCCGGTATAATATTCCGTAATGACGACGATGGCGGCCGTGACCAGCAGGCCGACGACGGCGCACAGGAACAGCGCGATGCCGGTGAAGCCGGTGCCCTCGATGGGCCCGAACCCGGGCAGCAGCCACGTCACCAGGGCCAGCGCGAACACCGAGAGGCCGGCGGTGGCCGCCAGCCCGCGATAGAGCGCCCCCATGATCGAGCCGTTGAGCCCGAGCCGCACGAAGAAGGTTCCGGCAATGGAGGCCAGGAGGCAGGCCGCGCCGATGGCCAGCGGATAGAGCTGCAACGCGTGCAGGGTGGCCGGGGTGGCGGCGAAGAAGATGGTGGCCAGCACCATGGTGGCCACCACCGTCACCGCATAGGTTTCGAACAGGTCGGCAGCCATGCCGGCGCAGTCGCCGACATTGTCGCCCACATTGTCAGCAATGGTGGCGGGGTTGCGCGGATCGTCCTCGGGAATGCCGGCCTCCACCTTGCCGACCAGGTCGCCGCCCACGTCCGCGCCCTTGGTGAAGATTCCGCCGCCGAGCCGGGCGAAAATGGAGATGAGGGAGGCGCCAAAGCCCAGCGCCACCAGCGCGTCCATGACCGCGCGGCTGGCGGGGAAGAAGCCCAGGAGCTGGGTGAGCACCAGGAAATAGACGGCAACTCCCAGCAAAGCGAGGCCGGCCACCAGCATGCCGGTGACGGCGCCGGCCTTGAAGGCCAGCTCCAGCCCCCCCGAAAGCGAGCGCGCGGCCGCCTGCGCGGTGCGCACATTGGCCCGCACCGAGACGTTCATGCCGATGAAGCCGGCGAGGGCGGAGAGCACCGCGCCGATGGCGAAGCCCACCGCCGCCAGCCAGCCCAGCGCCACGCCCACCAGCGCGAAGATGAGCACCCCTACCGCGCCGATGGTGAGATACTGCCGCTTGAGATAGGCCTGCGCGCCTTCCGCGATGGCGGCGGCCACCTCCTGCATGCGGGCCGAGCCGGGGTCCGCGGCCATGAGGCCGCGGACGGCCCACACGCCATAAGCAATGGCGGCGAGGCCACAGGCGATGATCAACGTCAGGGCCAGCATGGCTCCCCTCCTCGTTCGTTGCCTTGTTCTTAACCAGTGCAGTGTGAGAGCGATGACGGCGCCCGGCAAGGGACACACAGACGGGACACACTCAGACGGGAGATGCGGATGATGGGAGACGCGGGGCGAGCGCGGAGCGGCCCCGGCATGGGCGCGTCCGGGCCCCGGAGACCGCGACCTTGCCGCCCAGCGCAAAGGGGCTCTCGGCTCGCCCCCGGCCCGACGGCACCGACGTTCACATGAGATTCATGGCGACAGCTCCCGCACCGTCAGCACTTCGTATGACACGGCGCGCGGCGATCAGGCACGCAGGGTGACGCCAACACGCAACCCTCCATCGCACCGCACCGCGCGGGCTCCATCGTTCCGCGGATCGCTAGGTGTTTGATCCCAGGCTTTGATGGTGCAGTCTTTTCGCAGGACTGGAAGGATGCGCTATGGGCCAGGTTCTGCATGGATGCGCCACGACGACAGAGGCGGTCCGTCGAGCGATACAGCATAGTCAAGAGAGCCTGAGGGCGCTGGCGAAACGCTACGGGATCAACCCGAAAACCGTCGCGAAATGGAAGAAGCGGACGTCCTGTGCTGACCTGCCAACCGGCCCGAATACCATCGGCCCCGGTCTTCGACCGGTGCCAAGTGGGTCCGCTCACGCGCCGCGCGGGCTTGACCAAAGGCGCCGAGGTCCAGCGTTCTGGCACCGGAGGAAGAGGCGATCATCGTCGCCTTCCGCCGGCATACGTTGTTGCCGCTCGAAGACTGCCTTTACGCCTTGCAGGCGACGATCCCTCACCTGACGCGTTCCACCCTCCACCGATGTCTGCAACGCTACGGCATCTCAAGATTGCCAAAAGTCGAGGGTGACAAGCCTGTCAGGAAAAATTTCAGAACCTACCCCATCGGCTATTTCCATATCGACATCGCCGAAGTGCAAACTGCCGAGGGGAAGCTCTACCTCTATGTTGCCATCGATCGCACCAGCAAATTTGCCTTCGTCCAGGTGACCCACAAGACCGGGCGGACTTCGGCTTCAGCATTTCTGGAGGCCCTGATCGCGGCTGTGCCCTACAAGATCCACACCGTGCTCACCGACAACGGCATCCAATTCACTTTCCCGCCGCGCTACGCCAATGGTCCAACCGCACGCTACATGACCCATATGTTCGACATGCGGTGCCGGGAAAACGGCATCGAACACCGCCTGACCAAGGTGAAACATCCCTGGACCAGCGGCCAGGTGGAACGAATGAACCGCACCATCAAGGAAGCCACCGTCAAGCGCTTTCACTACGACGACCACCGGCAGTTTCAGACCCATCTCGACGACTTCGTCACCGCATACAGTTTCGGTCGCCGCCTGAAGACCCTCAGGGGCCTCACGCCATACGAATTCATCTGCAAATGCTGGACAAACGAGCCCGAACGATTCAGGCTCAATCCACTCCAGCAAATGCCGGGACTAAACACCTAGCAGGGGCAACGTCAGCCCGGATGACGGCGATTGCGGCCGCCTTCGGCATTGTCCCCCGTCAGCACCTTTGGCACAGATTCGAGATTGTGAATTGAGGAGGATTGGGGCTTCGTCGTAGTGACGAAGGAACGCAGATGAAGCCCCAATCCTCCTCGAGAAAATTGCCGGCGAAGGCCCCTGCCGAGCAGGTGGTCAAGGACATCCGCCGACAGACGCGGCGGCATTTCTCCGCTGAAGACAAGATCCGTATCGTGCTCGATGGCCTGCGCGGCGAGGATAGCATCGCCGAGTTGTGCCGCAAGGAAGGCATCGCCCAGAGCCTGTATTACACCTGGTCGAAAGAGTTCATGGAGGCCGGCAAGCGCCGCCTGGCTGGCGACACGGCCCGCGCCGCGACCAGCGGAGAAGTGCAGGATCTGCGCCGCGAGGCCCGTGCCCTGAAGGAATGCGTGGCTGACCTGACGCTGGAGAACCGGCTGCTCAAAAAAAGCATGATCGCGGATGGGGGCGACGAGGAATGAGGTATCCCGCGTCCGAGAAACTTGAGATTATCAGGTTCGTCGAGCAGTCGCATCTGCCAGCCAAACAGACGCTGGATCAGTTGGGCATCGCCCGGCGAACTTTCTACCGTTGGTATGATCGTTTCCTGAAAGGTGGGCCGGAGGCGTTGGAAGACAGGCCCAGCGCGCCAAGCCGGGTATGGAACCGCATTGGCGAGGATATTCAGGACCAGATCGTCGAGATGGCGCTGGAGCAGACCGAGCTGAGCCCGCGCGAACTGGCTGTGCGCTTCACCGACGAAAAGCGCTATTTCGTATCCGAGGCAACGGTTTACCGGATTTTGAAGGCCCATGATCTGATCACCAGCCCCGCCTATGTGGTGATCAAGGCGGCCGAGGCATTCCACACCAAAACCACCCGCCCGAACGAGATGTGGCAGACCGATTTTACCTATTTCAAGATCATCGGCTGGGGCTGGATGTATCTATCCACCGTGCTCGACGATTATTCGCGCTACATCATCTCTTGGAAATTGTGCACCAACATGCGCGCCCAGGACGTCACCGACACGCTCGACCTAGCCCTGGCCGCCTCGGGCTGCGACAGCGCCAGGGTCCCGCACATGCCACGCCTGCTCAGCGACAATGGTCCCAGCTATATCGCCGAGGAACTGGCCCAATACATCAAGGCTCGCGATATGAGCCATGTGCGCGGCGCCCCGATGCATCCCCAGACCCAGGGCAAGATCGAGCGCTGGCACCAGACCCTGAAAAACCGCATCCTGCTGGAGAACTATTTCCTGCCCGGCGACCTCGAAGCCCAGATCGAGGCCTTCATCGAGCGTTACAATCATCAGCGCTATCATGAGAGCCTGAAGAACGTGACGCCCGCTGATGCCTACTTCGGCAGGGCGCCAGCCATCATCAAGCAGCGCGAAACCATCAAGCGACAGACCATCGAACATCGACGCTTGCTACACCGCAAGCTCGCCGCCTAAAATCCGCCCCCAGACCAAGCCCAGTCTCGGTTAATTTACGCCGCTTGCTGTGCCAAATGTTATGACGACGGACACCCAATGATGGCGCTGTTGGCCGGGCGGTAACTATGGATGGCACTGGGCCTGTTCCCAATCTCCCATGTCCTGATCCATTCTATCTGCCCGGCCTCCGCTTCGCTCTGGCCCGGCTGGTTGCTTGGGGGCGCCGCCCCCTGGCGCGGCACAAGGGCGGCCGGGCGGTATCCCCGGCCTTCCGCGCGGATGCGGGCTTCGCACCTTCGTCATGACTTCAATCCGCTTGTGCAGGCCGGGTGATCCCCCTCCGCCCGTCCGCCCTTGCGCCTTGCACCCCCCGGTCTCGGCGACGGCCAGGGTTGGAGCGCAGCGCTGCGCTCCAACCCAGACCAAGAGGATCAAGATCATGACGACCAATGCCACGACCACGACCGTTCCCGAACATGGCGAAACGGTTTTCATTCCGCTCACCAAGCTCAAGAAGCATCCGAAAAACGCCCGGAAGACCCCGCACAGCGAGGCGTCTATCGAGGGGAAGGCCGCGAGCATCGCCGCCAAGGGGATGCTGCAAAACCTTGTGGTGGAGCCGGAAACGAACGCGGGCGGGGAGCCGACCGGCTTCTATCTCGTCAGCGTCGGGGAAGGCCGCAGGCTGGCGCAGCTTCTGCGCGCCAAGCGCAAGGAGATCAAGAAGACCGAGCCGATCCGCTGCGTCATCGACACGGCGAACGACGCCGCCGAGATCAGCCTTGACGAGAACGTCAACCGCAAAACCTTCACCCTGCCGACGAGTTCGAGAAGTTCCGCGAGCTTTCGGAAGATCGCGGATGGGGTGCGGAGGAAATCGCGGCCTGGTTCGGCAAGTCCGCGCATGTGGTTAAGCAGCGGCTTCGCCTCGGCGCTGTCAGCCCCAAGCTGATTGAGGTTTACCGCGATGGCGGTCTGACCATGGACCAGTTGCAGGCGTTCGCCATCACCGACGATCACGACCGGCAGGAACAGGTCTATGAGAATCTGTCCTACAACAAGGAACCTTGGATCATCCGCCGCGACCTGACCGCGAGCAATGTGGCGGCTTCGGATCGGCGGGCGATCTTCGTCGGCCCGGAAACCTATACCGAGGCGGGCGGCAACATCATCCGTGACCTGTTCACCGAGGATCGCGGGGGCTTCTATGAGGACGCCGCGCTGCTGGACCCGCTCGCGCTGGACAAGCTGGAAAGGACCCCCACCGGGGTTCAGGAGGCGGAAGGATGGAAATGGGTTTCGGCCTATATCGACTGGCCCCACGCCCACGGCATGCGCCGCACCTATCCGCAGCCGGTGGAGCTTTCCGAGGAACAGGAAGCCGCCTACGACGCTGCGCAGGAGGAACTTGAGCCCCTGTCGGCGGAATGGCAGGACGCGGACGAGGACCTGCCGCCCGAGGTGGATCAGCGCCTTGCGGAGCTTGAAGCCGAGATCGAGCGCATCGACGGGCTACGCCATGCCTATGATGCCGACGAGATCGGGCGCGGCGGGGCTTTCGTGGTTCTGAACCATGAAGGGGAAGCCCGGATCGAGCGCGGTTTCATCCGGCCTGAGGACGAGGCCCCGGAACCGGAGGAAGAAGGCGCGGACGGCGAAACCATCATCGACGGCGTTCGCGTCAACGGCGATGGCGAGATCATCGGGGAAGACGGCGAATATGACGAGGACGGGAACCACGTTTCCGCGCTCGACACCGAGGACGAGGAAGCGGAGGAAGACGGCAAGCCGATTTCCGATCTTCTCATCCGCGACCTGACCGCCCATCGGACGCTTGGCTTGCGGCTCGCCCTTGGCGAGCAGCCGGACATGGCGTTGATCGCCGTCACCCATTCGCTTGCCGCGCAGACTTTCTATCGCGGCGGCGGGGATGCCCACGCCCTCGAAATCCGCCCCATCAGCGCCAACCTTGGTGGGCATGCGGACGGCATCGAGGACACGGCGGCGGCGAAGGCGCTGGCGGATCGTCACGCCGGATGGGCGGCGGATATGCCGCGCGACGTAGCCGAGCTTTGGGGCTTCATCACCGGTCTGGACCATGCCCGCGTCATGGCGCTGTTCGCCCATTGCGCCGCGCAGACCGTCAACGTCCTCAAGCTGCCGTGAGAGCAGAACAAGCGCCACGCCCATGCAACGGCGGACAGGTTGGCGACGGCGGTTGCGCTCGACATGACGGCGCATTGGACGCCAACCGTTCGGGCCTATCTCGGGCGTGTCACCAAGGCCCATATCCTTGACGCCGTGCGGGAGGCGCTTGGCAATGAGGCCGCCGAGCGGATCGCGGACAAGAAGAAGCCGGAAATGGCGGAAGCTGCCGAACAGCCTCTGGCCGGAACCGGATGGCTCCCGCCGATCCTGCGCACCGAGCGGCCCGCATGGCTGGCGGTGGACGAGCAGCCGGAAGCCCCGGCTATGGAGGACGAAGCTCTGCCCGAAACCGACAGCGCCGAAACCGTGGAGGACGAACCTTTCGCCGTCGCGGCGGAATGAACGGCGGGCCGGGATCGCGTCAGCGGTCCCGGCCTTCCACCCGTAAAAATCCGGCCGCGCGGCTTTCCCGCGCGGCCGGATGACCTCGACACAACAAGAACCCATCGGCACACATTGGAACGTGCAGCGGCCATCGTTGAGATTGCACGAAAGGCGGTGCTGTCAGCAAAGGTGAAAAATCATGGTCGCCGTCATGTTCATGAGCGTTGCGCTGACAGCACTTCTCTGCGTCCTCGCCTACAATCTCGCCGTCCATGCGTTGCCTTTCATGCTCGGACTGACCGCAGCACAATTCGCCTACGGGACAGGCGCGGGACTCATCGGCCTGTTCTCGGCTGGTCCCGCCTTCGGCATTCTGGCCGGACTGTTCGAGACGATCCGTTCGCCTGTCATTCGCCTGATCGTGGCGCTGATCTCCGCCGCGCCCGCCGCCGTTGCGGGCTAGGCGCTGGTCCTTGGCGTCACCAAGGAAGGCGTGCCGTCCGACATCTGGCGGCAAATCTTCTGTATTGCTGGCGGCGGATTCGTCGGTTTCTCCGCATTTTCGCGGCTGGCCGGTGGCATCGGCCAGCCCGCAAAATAAAGGCGCGGAACTAGCTGGCAGAGCAAGGCGACGCCAATATTGACACGATAAGGAATATTCCTTACATTCTGCTCGACCGATTTATGGAGGCCCGCCATGGGAGCCCTGCTGAAAGAAGAAAGCACCATCACCGCCAAGGGACAGACCACCGTGCCGAAGTCCGTTCGGCAGGCGCTGGGCGTTGACTATGGCGGGCGCATTGCCTTTGTCGTCGATGAACAGCATCGCGTCTATGTCCAGAAGGCCGAGATTGAAGAAACCGCCGATCCCGTGATCGATCGTTTTCTCGAATTCCTCGCGCGGGACATGGCGAAGCAGCCCGAGAAGTCTGTTCTTCCGTTCCCGCAATCCTTGCTCGACCGGGCTGTTGCCCTGACCGCGGGCATGACGGTCGATCTCGATGCCGAGATCGAGGGGGACGTTTCGATCTGATATGCCGACGATCAATGGCTGGACCGTCCTCGCACACCCTCTCTTTCTCGATCAGTGGGAAAAGCTGATCGAGGCGGTCGACGCGCTCAAAGCGAAGAAACCGGACGATTATCAGAAATCCGCCGACGCCAAGTTGCTTGCGTCCCTGGTCCAGCTCGTCACCGTCAATGTGCCATCGGACCCGACGGCATCCATCTACCGCCAGGGCGCGACCCTTGGCGATGACCGCAAGCACTGGTTTCGCGCCAAGTTCGGCAATGGTCGTTTTCGGCTCTTTTTCCGCTACAGCAGCGCCAGCAAGGTCATCATCTTCGCCTGGGTGAACGACGAAAACAGCTTGCGGACCTACGGCTCCAAAACGGATGCCTACAAGGTCTTCAAGGGGATGCTGGATAACGGCAATCCGCCCGATGATTGGGACGCGCTGCACAAGGAGGCTTCCGACCCCAAGACGATTGCACGATTGGGAAAAGCCTCGCACCCGAGTCCATGATGAACGCTGTCGAACGTCACAGGAAGGCCATGCCGTGATTGAGAATAACCGTCGAATACTTCTTGCAAGCCGTCCTGCCGGTAAGCCCACCTTAGATAATTTCAAGCTTGATATTGCGCCGCTCGCAGAGCCAGACGAGGGGCAAGTTCTGCTCAAGATTCTGTACCTCTCGTTGGACCCCTATATGAGAGGGAGGATGCGCCAGAGGCTTTCATCGGCCTTTTAGAAGGTCGCAACTTTGGCAAGCTCGTTGTCCGTGTCGCAGAGTAATGGCATTCTGTTGAAGCTGAAAACTATACCTTGAAGTTATTGTGATTGGGCGTTGCCCTCTGGGCCGGGCTTTCGGCTGCGCCGGAACCACGCCAAGGGCGCGTTTCCGCCATTCGGCTTCAATCCCATAACGCAAGGGGCGGCGGCGGACATTTCGCGGGAAGCTCCCATCCGGTTGGTGAGGCAGTCTCGGAAGCCGGTCACGGTCGCCACGCCAGCCCCATGATGAGGTTATACCAACGGGCTTTGGGGCTGACTCACGGGGTCTTTTCGGCGGTTCGGAACGCTGATTCCATGGTGCGGGGAGGATTCGCACCATGGCTGCTGCGGTGAAGCTTCGGACGGACTACTCGGCTTCGGATCTGCGACAGCTCGCCGCCGCCTCGAAGCACGCCAACCAAAACCGGCGACTTCTGTCTCTGGCGGCGGTGGTGGACGGTATGGACCGCGAGCAGGCGGCCCGGATCGGCGGCATGGATCGCCAGACGCTGCGGGACTGGGTTCACCGCTTCAACGAACAGGGGCCCGACGGCCTCTGCGATATCCGCTCGAAGGGGCATCCGCCCCGGTGGACGGCGGCACAGTTGACCGAACTCGCCGCGATCGTCGAGAGCGGCCCGGATCGGGCCGTCCACGGCGTCGTCCGTTGGCGACGGGTCGACCTGAGACAGGTCGTCCTCGAGCGCTTCGGCGTCGACTACCATGAGCGCACCGTAGGCAAGATCCTGAAGGCGCTCGGCTTCTCCCACATCAGCGCACGGCCCCGCCATCCGGGGCAGGATCCAAATGTCATGGAGGAGTTCAAAAAACTTTGCCCGGACGCTGAACGCCCACGTCGGACACCTGCCGAAGGGCAAGCGGATCGAGGTGTGGTTCCAGGACGAGGCCCGGATCGGACAGAAAAACGGCATCGTCCGGCAATGGGCACGACGAGGAACCCGGCCCCGCCAGCCGGCCGACCAGCGCTACGACAATGCCTGGCTGTTCGGGGCGATTTGCCCGGCACGCGGTGTGGGCGCCGCGCTGGCTCTCCCCTACATCGGCACCCAGGCCATGCAGATGCACCTCGACGAGATCTCCGCCATGGTCGCACGCGGATCGCACGCCGTCCTGCTGCTTGACCGCGCCGGATGGCGCACCACCGGAAATCTCGCCGTCCCGAAGAACGTGACGCTGATCTTCCTGCCCTCCCGATCCCCAAAGCTCAATCCGGTGGAGCAGATCTGGCAGTACCTGCGCTCGAACTTTCTCTCCAATCGCATCTTCGAGACCTACGCCGACATCATCGATGCGGCCTGCGAGGCCTGGCACAGGCTCTTCGAAAGTCCCCACGTCATAACCTCAATCGGAAGGCGAGATTGGGCACACATCGGTCAGAGATAAGGGCCGTTGGTATTAGTTGTCGGCCCAAGGGATGCGTGCGAAATCCTTATCCGTCGCGAGCCTACCTTTCTCCTTTTCTTCATCTTCAAACTCTGTTCCGCCTCAAAGTCTTGAAAGCGGATAGCGCCGAACCATAGCGCAGAATTCCTCGAAGGTCAGGAAATCACTTTTTTCAGGTGGATTGCTATAGGACGCCATCTCGCGAGCATCGACGACGATTGCCTCGTATTCAAAGCGCGCGCTTTCGATATTGGACCCGGAGAGCAAAAGGCGGGGAAGCACACGCGACAAAGGTCTAACGAAGGCTGCCTCATGCGCAACCAATTCGTCCTTTTCCTCCCGACGCTCTTCGTAATAGTCGTATTTGATGGCGTCCGATTTACGGCGCATCTCATCTCCCGGCTGGAATAGATACCCGAAGTCCATGCCCATGTGGTTTTTGGCGTAGGCGATCGGCACATCGCCGACCTCCAGTTCGATTGCGGTTCCCATTAGAGCGATTTCCGTTCATAATGGCTCATATCCTGCGGCCATGAAGAAGTTCTGGCATTCCTTTGGCGTGAAGCAGTCGATGAGGCGACCGATGGTGTCCCACAGGCCGGCGACGGAGCGCTCGGCGGCTTTGCGCAGGAGCGCCTTGAGCTTTGAGAATGCCTTCTCGATGGGATTGAAGTCGGGGCTGTAGGGCGGCAGATAAAGCAGACCGTCGCCGGCAGCCTCGATGGCGGCGCGGACCTGTGGCCCCTTGTGGGAGCCGAGATTGTCCATCACCACCATGTCGCCTGGGATGAGCTCGGGAATGAGAACCTGTTCCACATAGGCCTGGAATGCCACGGCGTTGATCGGGCCGTCGAGTACCATGGGTGCGACCATGCCGGTGGATCTCAGGCCGGCGACGAAGGTGGTCGTCTTCCAGTGGCCGTGCGGCACGCCGACCCGCAGGCGTTTCCCGCGCCGGCAACGGCCGTGGCGGCGCGCCATGTTGGTGGAAGCCCAGGTCTCGTCGATGAAGACGAGCCGCTCCGGGTCCAGGTCCAGTTGGCCGTCGAACCAGGCTTGGCGCTGTTTCAGGATATCGGGGCGGTCCTGCTCGGCCGCGTGCGCGGTCTTTTTTTCCAAGTGATGGCGTGACGGTCGAAGAAGCGCCAAAGCGTGCCGATGGCAAAGCGGTGCCCGTGGGCGGCCAGCTGATGCTGAAGCTCCATCAGGGTGATGTCGCTTGTCTCCTCCACCAGCCTCAGGATCAGGTCGGCCTGCGCCTCGATCCGGGCGGAGAGGGTGTCACCGCCGCGCGGCTTGGCCGCGACGCTTCCGGTTTCCCGTACCCTGGCGCACCAGCGCACGGCGCTGGCGATACTCACCCCGAAGCGCTCGGCCGCCTGCCGCCGCGACATCCCGCCCTCGACGGCGGCAACCACCCGCTCCCGCAGGTCCAAAGACAGCGTCCTGGCCATGCATGTCGGCCTCCCTCTCCGACACGAAGCGTGAATCAGAACGCCGCTGATTTGGGAACCCCAGACGACTCAAAACGCGAGGAAATCGCTCTAATGATCGAGCCGCGCCATGACGGCACTCAAGGTCGGGATCGCCGAACCCGATGAAATGAAGGCCCGCACCATGCGGATCGCCAAGGGCGAAGAGAAGCCCGCACCCAGCGATCCGACCGTCTGGTTCGCGTCCACCATGTCCTTCGCCAAGTTCCTGTCGCCCAGCAATTGCGAACTGCTTCGCATCATCCATGAGCATGAGCCGGGATCGCTGGAGGAACTGGCGCAGATCACCGGCCGCGCAAAATCCAACCTGTCCCGGACACTCAAGGCCATGGCCGGCTACGGCCTTGTCCGCATGGAGAAGGGCAAGGGCCTCAAGCTGGTCCCCAAGGTCATCCATGACCGCGTGGAACTGGTCTTGCCCCTGATCGAGCGGCGCAAGTCGAAAGGAACCCGCAAATGAACGCACAATCCCCCAATGTCGCCCTGCGGGCCGCCCTTTATCTGCGCGTCTCTACCGCCCGGCAGGCCGAGCATGACGTGTCGATCCCCGACCAGCGCAAGCAGGGCGAGGCGTATTGCGCGGCGCGCGGCTATCAGCTTGTCGAAATCTTCGTGGAGCCGGGCAACACGGCCACCAACGACCGCCGCCCGGAGTTCCAGCGGATGATCGAGGCGGGCACGTCGAAACCCGCCCCCCTTTGACGTGGTGCTGGTTCACAGCTTCTCGCGCTTCTTCCGCGATGCTTTCGACATGGAATATTACTATCGCAAGCTCGCCAAGAACGACGTGCGGCTCATCTCCATCACGCAAGAGTTGGGGGACGACCCGATCCACACATGATGCGTCGGATCATGTCCCTGTTCGACGAATACAAGTCGAAGGAAAACGGTAAGCACGTCACGCGCGCCCTGAAGGAGAATGCCCGGCAAGGCTTCTGGAACGGCGCGTTGCCGCCGATCGGCTACCGGATCGCCGCCGCCGAACAGCGTGGGGCCAAGACCAAGAAGAAGCTGGAGATCGACCCGCTGCACGCCGACACGATCCGTCTGATCTATCGGCTCGCTCTGGAAGGTCAGGGCGACAGTGGCCAGATGGGCGTCAAGGCGATCGTCAAGCATCTGAACGCCAAGGGCATCTTCACCCGCGACGGCGGCCGCTGGGGCATCGGCCAGGTCCATCGCGTCCTGACCCGCCGCACCTATATCGGCGAACATGAATGGGGGAAGCGCAGCAAGCACAACGACCCGCGCGCTCCCGGCGAGATCGTCATCGTCCCGGTGCCCGCGATCATCGAGCGGGAGACCTTCGACGCCGTTCAGTGTCTTTTGCAGGCTCGAAACCCCAAGACCGAGCTGCCCGCGCGTGTGGTGATCGGGCCGACCCTGCTGACCGGCATCTGCTATTGCGGCAACTGCGGCGGAGCCATGACCAGCCGCACCGGAAAGAGCGGCCGCTATCGCTACTATGCCTGCTCGATCAAGGCGCGGCAGGGCGAGACCGGCTGCAAGGGCCGAGCGATCCCCATGGACAAGCTCGACAACATGGTGGCCAACCATATCGAAGACCGCTTGCTCGATCCCGCCCGTCTGGAGAAGTTGCTTGGCAGCATCCTTGGTCGCCGTGAGGATCAGGCCGAGCGCCGCCGCGAACACATCGCCTCTTTGCAGCGGCAGGCGACCGAATCGGAATCACGCCTCAAGCGGCTCTATGACGCCATTGAGGCGGGCGTGGCCGATCTGGACGACCCGGCGCTCAAGGAGCGCATCGCTGGTCTCAAGGTTCTCCGCGATCAGGCGCGGGCCGATGCCGACCGGGCGCAAGCCCTGCTCGAAAGCCCCGGCCACAGTGCGCTCAGCCCCGCAATGATCGAAGGGTTTGCACGCCGCGCGCGGGAGCGCATTCGAGGCCACGAGGGCGGCTATCGGCGGGATCACCTGCGCGCCCTGGCGCAGCGCGTCGAGGTCGCAGACGACGCAATTCGCATCATGGGATCGAAAACGGAGCTGCTGAAGACGCTTATTGCCGGTCAAGGGCGGCAATAAGCGGGAATCGGCGTGCCCACTTTGGGACTGAAATGGCGGAAGGGGTGGGATTCGAACCCACGGTGGGGTTGCCCCCACGGCGGTTTTCAAGACCGCTGCCTTAAACCACTCGGCCACCCTTCCATGCCGCCACACGGGGCCTCCAGGGGGCTATTACCAAATGCCCGAGGCCGGCGTCGAGTGCCCTCTTCGCCCAAAGCGGCGCCCCGCCCAGCGGCGGCTGTCCACCGCTGGGCCAAAGCCTTCCGCGCGCTGTCTTTGCCATGAACTGGACACGAATTATTTACCTTGTCGTCGCCTCCGCCCCAATTTCGCCATCTTTTATCGCCTTCCTTGCCTAGCGTGCGGGGTGTTCGACCGCGCCGTGCGAGAGCCGGAGGCACAGGCTAGGCCATAGTCCGGGCCGACGGTTCGAAGTAAGATGGCAATAACCGGGGGCAAGCCGCGGATGAGCAAAAGGCGCGCGTCGAACGATCTGGCCACTGCACGCGAACAGAATGTTCGTATGCGCATCGGAGCCTCTTCGTGGCGCGGGTTCGCCGTGCTTGCCGCAGGCGCGACGCTGGGGCTGTCCCTGGCCGGCTGCAGTTCGGTAGAGTCCGTGAGCAAGCTGGACCCCACCTACGGTGTGGAGGTCAGCCCCCGCGTGGTGGCGGAAGGCGAGCCGGTTCCCAAGGGCGGCGGGCGCTACAAGGTCGGCAAGCCCTATACGGTCGCCGGCAAGACCTATGTGCCGTCCGAAGATCCCGATTATGCGGCAGAAGGCACCGCGTCCTGGTATGGACGCGACTTCCATGGACGACGCACGGCCAACGGCGAAGTGTTCGACATGGATTCGATTTCGGTTGCGCATCGCACGCTGCCCATGCCGTCCTACGTGCGCGTGACCAATCTGGCCAACAACCGCTCGATCATCGCCCGCGTCAACAACCGTGGTCCTTACGCGCGCGGGCGTCTGGTCGACGTGTCCTACAAGACCGCGACCTTGCTGGGCTTCGCCAAGTTCGGCGTCGCCCGCGTCCGCGTGGAATATGTCGGTCGCGCGCCGTTGAATGGCTCCGACGATACGGTTCTGGCCATGACGTTGCGCCAGGATGGCAGCCCGGCCCAGGTGCCGAACGCATCCGGTGTCATGGTGGCGTCTGCGAAGCCCTTCATTCCCAACGTACCTGAAGCCGTTCCCACCAGCACGGCGGAAGCACCGCTGCCCCTCAGCCGGCCATACGATCTTGGCACGGAGAGCGAGACTCAGGTGGCCGAGGCGGAAGAGGTTGCGGAATCCCGGGGCACAGCCTCCCGGGCCGCGGCCACCAAGCCCACTGCCTCCGGCAGCACGAAGCCGGTTGCCGCGAAGCCCGTGCCGACGCACGTCGCCGATGCCTCCCGTGCGCCAGCACCTGTGCCTCAGCCGCGCATGGTGAACGTCGCGGCCAGCGGATGGTCCTCGGGCGCCGCGCCGGTGAGCGGCCTCGGCTTTGCCGGCGTTCCCGGACGGGATTGACGCGCAGCCTCTCGCAGAGAGGCTCAGCTTGAGGATATCCGGCTGATTGGCCTGGGACGTTTTCCCCCTGCCATGCGCAGGCGATGTTCCACGCCCCAACATGGCTTTCAGCTACGAACGCTTCAGCTAAGAACGCCGTCGCCGGACATGTCAGACCCGATAGAGGCGCACGGATGACGGCCATTGCGCACACCTCGGTCCGGTCCCCGCGGCGCGGCCACGCCCACCGCCGGGACATCGCACGGCCACGGGCCTCTGCCTCGACTCCAAGGGCAGACCAAGGCGCAAGGCTATGCCGCCAGCCCACCTGCCTGTCCTCAATCGACGTGCTGACGAGATCGACGATGGCCGGGACGCCGGCCGGATGGCTTGGCCCACCCGCGCCCCGCCGGGCGTGAGCACGGTACCACCCCAAGGCCCCATCGCCGCTTCAACTCGCCCGTGCGTCCGCCCGCCACTCCCAGGGCTCAAAAAAAACCAATGACAGCGGCCACATCCATGGGCAGTAAGGAGGCCGCCGGGGGTGCGCGCATCGCCTGGGTCTTGACGCGGGGGCGCACCGGCGCGTGCGGGGATCAAGGCCGGGGTCAGCGGCCATCTTCGGCGGCGAACAGTGAATTTTCCACAGACGCGGGTGCGCGTTGCCGCGCCTGCATCCCGGCTGGCGCCGGACGGCTTCGTGGGGAGAGCCCATCTCATGCGTGTTTTGATCACCGGCACCGCTGGCTTCATCGGCTTCCACCTGGCCAAGCGTTTGCTGGAAGCGGGCCATGACGTCGTGGGCTTCGACGGCATGACCCCTTATTACGACGTCCGCCTCAAGGAAGCGCGCCACGCCATTCTGTCGGGCTTTGCCAAGTTCCAGCCGGTCGTGGGCCTGCTCGAGGATCCTGAGGCCCTCGCCAAGGCGGCGGACCTGATCCAGCCGGAGGTGATCGTTCACCTGGCGGCGCAGGCGGGCGTTCGCTACAGCCTGGAAAATCCCAAGGCCTATGTGGACGCCAATCTGCTCGGCACCTGGAACGTGCTCGAATTGGCCAAGCGCTGGCAGGTGAAGCACCTGCTGACCGCCTCCACCAGCTCGGTCTACGGCGCCAACGAGAAGGTACCGTTCGCCGAGGCCGACAAGACCGATGAGCCGCTGACCCTCTATGCCGCCACCAAGAAGGCTGGCGAGGCGATGGCCCACAGCTATGCCCATCTGTGGAAGATCCCCACCACGGCCTTCCGCTTCTTCACCGTCTACGGCCCCTGGGGCCGGCCCGACATGGCGCTGTTCAAGTTCGTATCGGCCATTCTCAAGGATGAGCCCATCGAGATCTACGGCCAGGGCCAGATGCGGCGCGACTTCACCTATGTCGCCGATCTGGTGGAAGCCATCGTCCGCCTCATCCCGGTCGCCCCCGACGAGGCCAACCGCGTGACGCAGGCGGGCGTTATCGACAGCCTTTCGCGCCAGGCCCCCTATCGCGTCGTCAACATTGGCGGCGGACAGCCGGTGGGGCTTCTGCCGTTCGTGGATACGGTGGAGGCGGCCATCGGCCGTCCGGCGATCCGCAAGATGCTGCCCATGCAGAAGGGCGACGTGCCCCAGACCTATGCCTCCCCTGCCCTGCTCGAGGCCCTCACCGGCTACGTGCCGCGCACCAGCGTGGAGGATGGCGTGAAGGCCTTCGTCGCCTGGTACAGGGACTACAACGGCCTGTGAGCGCAGATGCGGGAGGGGCGCGCCGCGCTCCCGCCGCCACGCCGGAATGGGGCGGCGGAGCACCTCTCGCCCTTTTCGCCCGGATGGAGGTGTGCGATCACTTGTGATCGCCTCCGAATCGACTTCGCGGGGGCCGGGGCGGACGGCAGGGGAAACGCGACCATGCACTCTTCGGCTCGCCGCCCCACCCTGCCGGACGGGTCAGCCCGCCACCCGTCACCGCAGCGCCGTTCCGCAGGCATCCGGCGCCAGGGGCGCCGCGCCCTCCCACGCGGCGCGCAGCACGGCGGTGCGCGCCAGCGCGCCCCACGCGCATGAACAGCCCCTTCGGCAAGAGCTCCTTCGGCAAGAGCCCCTTCGGCAAGCATTTCGGCGCCGCCCTGGCGCGCCATATGCGCAGCGCCGGTCCATGGCCCTTCATCACCTTCCGCAGCTATGTGCTCGCCGGCCGGCACATCATCTGGCGGGCGCGGCAGCACCGCAAGGGATTGGACCGCACCGCCCGGGCGGTGGAAGCAGAGCCGGTTCCCTGCTGGCAGAGCGAAACCTATAATTGGATTACCGGCCTCGTCTTCGCCATCGGCTCGGCGCTCTTCATGCTGGGCGCCGCGCTCTCGCTCATTCCCCGCGAGGTCTGGCCGCCGTCGGCGGGAATCGCCAATGCCGTCTTCTTCGCCGGTTCGCTGCCGTTTACCGTGGCCGGCTACATGCAGCATTTCCAGGCCGCCAACGCGGGCGCCTTCTCCCTGGCCCCCACACCGGCGGCGCCCCGCGCCATCGCGGTGATCGGCTGGCAGCCCCGCAGCGTCGGATGGCTCAGCACCTTCACGCAGTTCCTGGGCACCCTGGCCTTCAATCTCAACACGTTCGATGCCCTGCACGCGCCCGAAGGCGCCACCGCGCAAGACCTTCTGGTGTGGGCGCCAGACCTGCTCGGCTCCCTGCTGTTCCTGGTGTCCGGCTATCTGGCCTTCATCGAGACCAGCCGTGGATACTGGAGTTGGAAGCCGAAGATGCTGGCATGGCGGATCGTCTTCGCCAACCTGCTGGGCTGCATCGCATTCATGACCGCCGCCGTCCTCGCCTACGTACCCGCGGGCCCGGAGGCCGGGTGGATCCCGGTTCTGGCCAATGTCCACCTGTTCCTCGGCGCGCTCGGCTTTCTGGTGGGCGCCCTCCTCTCCATGCGTGAGAGCGCCACGGCCGGGCAGTCCTGAGGCGCGGCCGAGCCTCCCGCCGACGCCACGAAACGCAAATCACGCTCGCGTGCAGGCGGGGGGATGACAGCCTTGTGATAAATTCAAGAGTTGAAATCCCAGATACTGCAGTAATGAATTGCATAAACATTCCTTGTTTGACAATGACTTTTAAGTCTTGAACCGCGAAAATGACATTCATTTTCCTTCACAAGAATGAGATAACGGCAGATCTCACAAACTCATGAACCTAATCGACTTGACCATGACTTGGCCGTGGGCTCCTTTCCCAGCGGCGGCGACAAAGGAGCCAGAATGACAAAGACGACAATCACCTGGGCCTGGGGCACACAGGCCACCCTCAACTTCGATCCGGCAGCCGATACGCTCGATTTCGGCTGGATGAACGCGGACAACTTCACCATCGCCGAAGTGAATGGCTCGGTGGTGATCTCCATCCCGTCCAACAACCAGAGCTACACCCTGGCCGGCGTGACCCTCGACGAGCTCAGCCTCGCGAACATCGTCGCCAAGGACAGCTCGGCCGTGGCGGAATGGACCGAGGCCCTGGCCGGCTCGACCGGCGGAGGAAGCGGGGGAACCGGCTCGACCGGCGGGGGAACCGGCAGCGGCGGCTCGACCGGCGGCGGCAGCACCGGCGCCACCACCACGGTCATCACCTGGTCCTGGGGCAGCGACACCGTGCTGGCCTTCAACCCGGACAGCGACAAGCTCGATTTCGGCTGGTTCTCGGCGGACAATTTCACCATTTCCGAGGTCAACGGCTCGGTGGTGATCTCGATCCCATCCAACGACCAGACCTACACCCTGACCGGTGTGACCCTGGACGAGCTGAGCCTCGACAACATCGTCGCCAACGACAGCTCCGCCCTAGCCGAGTGGCGGGACGCGCTCGCCGGCGGCTCGGGCTCGGGCGGCTCGGGCTCGGGTGGCGGCACCGTCGATCCGGGCACCGATGATCCGGGCACCGGCGGCGGCACCGACACTCCCGGCACCGGCGGCGAGGCGGACTATGCCGATCCCTGGACCTCGACCACGGTCTACGTGGCCGGTGACCAGGTGAGCGTGGGCAACCTCGTCTATGAGGCGAACTGGTGGACCCAGGGCGACGAGCCCGCCGCCAATTCGGGGGCCGAGGGCAGCGGCAAGGTGTGGACCGTCATCGGCTACATGGACACCACCCCGGTGGTGCCCGACGCCCCCGACGATCTCGCCGCCTCCGCCGTCTCCGACACCACGCTGACCTTGCGCTGGGATGCGGCCGAGGTGGACGGGGTGGGCACCGTCTCCGGCTACGAGATCTACAAGGACGGCGAGCTCATCGGCACCAGCACCGGCACCTATTTCAAGGTGACGGGCCTGGACGCGGACACCACCTATGCCTTCACCGTGGTGGCCGTCGACGAGGCCGGCGCGTCCCAGCCGTCGGCGGCGCTGAGCGTGACCACCGACGAGGCCGGGTCTTCCGTCGGCACCGACAAGAGCTTCTCGCCCTATGTGGACATGTCGCTGACCACCAGCCAGGACCTGGTGAACATGGTCTCCGACGCCGGCCTGGAGGCGGTGACGCTGGCGTTCGTGCTGTCCTCCGGCACCGACACCATCGGCTGGGGCGGCGTCGGCAGCATCGCCAACGACGCGCTTTCGAACGGCACCACCATTTCCTCCATCGTGGACCAGCTCCACGCCATGGGGGTCGAGGTGACCATCTCGTTCGGCGGCGCCAACGGCCAGGAGGCGGCGCAGACCTTCTCCAGTGCCGCGGCGCTGGAGGCGGCCTACCAGTCCGTGGTCGACAAGTATGGGGTGACGCACCTCGACTTCGACATCGAAGGCGCGTCCATCGCCAACGATGCCGCCAACGGCCTGCGCAACGAGGCCCTGGCCGCGCTGCAGGAGGCGAACCCGGACCTGGAGGTGTCGTTCACCCTGCCGGTGCTCACCGACGGGCTGACCCAGGACGGCCTGGACCTGCTGAAGGACGCCATGGCAGCGGGCGTGGAGATTTCCACGGTCAACATCATGGCCATGGACTACGGCGCCTATTACGACAGCGGCGACATGGGTGACGACGCCATCTCGGCGGCCGAGGCCACCCTGGCGCAGCTGAAGTCGATCGGGCTCGACGCCGACATCGTCGTCACGCCCATGATCGGCATCAACGACGTGACCAGCGAGGTGTTCACCCTGGAGGACGCCCAGCAGCTGGTGGACTATGTGCAGTCCAACGACGACATCGCCGGCATCTCCATGTGGTCGCTGGGCCGCGATAACGGCGACGTGGTGGGCTATGTCTCGCCGGTCGGCAGCGGCCTGACCCAGGACGACTACGACTTCAGCAAGATCTTCGGCACCGTCTGAAGATCGCGCCACGTCACAGCGAAGCGGCCGGCCCCCAGCCGGCCGCTTTTCTTTTGCCCTGACCACGCCCCCGATACCAAAGGCCCATGAGCGTGACTCATGGGCCTTTGGTCAAGCCCGCGCGGCGCTTGAGCGGACCCACTTGGCACCGGTCGAAGACCGGGGCCGATGGTATGACTGCGCGGCCCCGCCCCTGCCTGTACTCCGCCTCCTCCGCCCGCGCCCCGCCTTCCGCCGCGTGCCCCAGCCACGCCGGCCGCTACAGCACCCGGCACTCGTCGCCCACCCGTTGATCGCCCCGCCCGGCCTGCCCCGACGCGGGCGCGGGCCCGCCCGGGCCTGAACGCAAAAAGCCCGGCGCAAGGCCGGGCTTTTCGGGAACCGGGGGAAGGCCTCGCGCTCACCGCTCGGTGAAGGCGTGGCTCATGGCATCGGTGAAGGGACGCACCAGAAAGCTGAGGACCGAGCGATCGCCGGTGGAGAACACCACTTCCGCGTTCATGCCCGGCCGCAGCCGCGCCTTGAGGTCGGCGGGAATGTCCGTGTCGGCCACGGCCACCCGGGCCAGGAAGTAGGGCTCGTGGGTGGTCTCGTTCATCAGCCGGTCGCGGGACACCGATTGCAGGCGGCCCAGCACCAGCGGCGTGGAGCGGGCATGGAAGGCGGGGAACTTCACCTCCACCTCGTTGTCCTTCTCCAGCCGGTCGATGTCCTGCACCGGCACCTGGGCATCCACCACCAGCGGCTCGTGGGTGGGCACGATCTCCAGCATGGTGTCGCCGGGGCGCACCACCGCGCCCACGGTGTAGATGCGCGGATTGATGTTCTGCACCGTGCCGGCGCGCGGGGCGCGAATGTCGATGCGCTCCAGCACGCTCTGGGCGACGCGCACCCGCTCGCGCAGGTCGGACAGCTTCTGGCGCACCTCCAGCAATTGCTGGCCGGCATCCTCCACCCGCTGCTGGCGCAACTGCGCGATCTGCATCCTGATCTCGCTGATGGAGCCGCCCGCCTTGGCGGTATCGGCCACGTTGCGGCCCACCGTTCCGTCGAGCCGCGCCTTCTCCCGCTCCAGCTGCGAGATGCGCGACTTGTTCACCAGCCCCTTGCGCTCCAGCTCGCGCACCGCCCCCAGTTCGTCCTCCACGAAGGACAGCTGCTGCCGGGCCGACTGACGCTCCTGGCCGAGGCCCTCGATCTCAGTGTTGAACTGGGCGACTCGGCCCTCCAGAATCTCGATCTGGCTGTCGAAATTGGCGCGGCCGTCCTTGAACTGGGTGATCTGGTCGATCATGGCGCGCAGCACCGCCGGCCGGTCCGTCTGCTCCGACAGTTCGGTCGGGAAGATCACCTCCCCGGCGTTGTCGCGCTCGGCCAGCAGGCGCGCCTCCAGGGCCAGCGCCGCCCCCAGCTGCGCCAGCGCGGCATCGTAATTGGCCTTGGGCAGGGTATCGGCAAGGCGGAACAACACCTGGTCCCGGGCCACCTCGTCGCCCTCCTTGACCAGGATGCCGCCGATGATGCCCCCCTCCAGATGCTGCACCACCTGGCGCATGCTCTCCACCCCCACCACCCCCGGGGCGATGACGGCGCTGCCCACGTTGCTCAGCGCGGCCCAGCCGCCGACGCCGATGAAGGTGAAGGCGATGAGCCCGTAGCCGGCCCGCGCGAACGCCCGGTAGTCGGCGGACGGGGGCGGCGCGGCACCCGGGAGCGAGGGTTCAGCCGGGGCGGACATCACGCCTCTCCGCAGCCCGCCGCCGATCCAGGCGAACGCCGCGCCCGCCCTCAGCCCCCGTGCGAGGCCCGCGCCCGTGAGGCCCGCTCCCGTGGCGGCGCCGTGGCGCGCAAACCGGCGCGCAAACCGGCGCATGTGGTCCCACTGGTCGCGCACGGCATTGCGTCCCTTTGGGCCGGTTTCCAGAAGGGTCATGGCTCAGGCCTCCTGTCGTGCCGCGGGCACGGGCGAAGCGGGTGCGGCCGCGCGGGGCCAGGGGGGAGACGCGGGCAGCGGCATCGGTCCCCGCCCGGCAGAGGCGGCGTGCGGAGGCGCGCCGGCCTGGAGGGGGTCGGTCGGCAGCAGCGGCGTGCGCGCGCGCACCACCGTGGGCGCACCGCCCGCGAGCTTGGCCAGGGTGGCCTCGCGCGGACCGAACGCCTGCTGGGCGCCGTCCTTCAGCCCCAGGATAAAATCGCACTGGCCGAGACCGGCGGCGCGGTGGCTGATGATGATGACCGTGCGCCCGGCCTCCTTCACGGTCCGGATCGCCTGGGTAAGCGCCTGCTCGCCGGGCGGATCAAGGCTGGCGTTGGGCTCGTCCAGCACCACCAGGGCTGGCAGGCCGTAGACCGCGCGGGCGAGCCCCACGCGCTGGCGCTGGCCGCCGGACAGGGCGACGCCGCCCTCGCCGATCTGCGTGTTGTAGCCCTGGGGGAGGCGCTGGATCATCTCATGCACGCCGGCGATGCGCGCGGCCTCCACCACGCCGGCATCGTCCGGAGGGCCGAACCGGGCGATGTTCTCGGCCACGGTGCCGGCAAACAGCTCCACATCCTGCGGCAGGTAGCCCACCTGCCGGCCAAGCTGGTCCTCGTTCCAATGGGCCAGTTCCGAGCCGTCGAGGCGGATGGAACCGGCCGCCGCCGGCCACACCCCCACCAGCACCCGCGCGAGCGTGGACTTGCCGGCCGCGGTGGGCCCGACGATGCCCAGGGCCGCGCCCGCCGGCAGCTTGAAGGACAGATTGCGGATCACCGGCACGTCGCGGCCCGGGGCACGGGCGAACAGCGCCTCGGCGGTCACCTCGCCCCGCGCCTCCGGCAATTCCAGCCGCGCCTCGGGCGCCGGCGCAGCCCGGAGCAGAAGCTGGACCCGATCATAGGCCGAGCGCATCTGCACCACCGACTTCCAATTGCTGACCGCCTGCTCGATGGGCTGGATACAGCGCCCGAGCAGGATGGAGCCGGCGATCATCATGCCCGGAGAAATCTCCCGCTCGATGGCGAGATAGGCGCCGAGGCCCAGCACCACGCTTTGCACCAGCGCCCGATTGAACTTGGTGAGCGCCACCAGCACCGCGCCACGGTCGCCGGCCTCGCCCTGCCAGCCGAGGGCGTCGTCATGCACCTTGCGCCAGCGCTCGCGCAGGGGGCCGGCCATGCCCATGGCCTTCAGCGCCTCCGCATTGCGAAAGGTGGCCGTGGCCACGGCATTGGCACTGATGGAGGCGCGGTTCGCCTGCTCCAGCGCGCGGCGGGTGGCGCGGTTGTTCAGCACCGCGATGACGCCGGAGAACACGCAGCTCGCCACCGCCAGCACGCCATAGAGCGGATGGAGCACGGTGGCGCAGGCGATGTAGATCGGCACCCACGGCACATCGCACAACGAGACGATGCCGGCGCCGGCGAAAAAGTCGCGCACCGTCTCCAGGTCGCGCAGGGGCTGGGCCTGGCCCGACCCCGGGCTGCGCGCCGCCAGCCGGAGCACCGCATCGAACACGGCGGTGTTCACCGTCGTGTCGAAGGCGACGCCCGCCCGCGCCAGCAGCCGCGCCCGCAGCCCTTCCAGCGCCGCCCACACCGCATAGAGAAAGGCGGCGATGAGGGTGAGCACCACCAGCGTCTCAAGGTTTCGGCTCGCCAGCACGCGGTCATAGACCTGCATCATGTAGAGCGGCCCGTTGAGGGCGAGGATGTTGATGAAAAAGCTGAACACCACCACCGCGACAAACGCGGGATGGATGGCGCCCAGGCCCGCATCCAGGGCCGTGGGGGCCTGGGCCTTCGGCGACGCGCCTGGTCCGGGTGGACTCATGATGTCTCATCCTTGCTGACGATCCTGGAGAGCCCCGGATCTGAAAGGGAGAGGCAGCATCTTCCCGCCCGGGCGGGGCACCTGATACCATCGGCCCCGATCTTCGACCGGTGCCAAGTGGGTTCGCTCAAGCGCCGCGCGGGCTCAGCCAAAGGCCCATGAGTCAAACTCACAGGCCTTTGGTATGAGCCCCGCGGAAACGCGACCTCGACCGTATGGCGCCGGTTTTTCGTATTTGCCGCGCTGTTTCAAATCACGAGATGCGGCGTGGCGCACACGGACGCGCGAGGGCTGCGAGGCGTTCGCGGGGAAGGGCCGCGGGCAGGCGACGGCACGCCCGGCCTTCCCTCGCCACACCTTCGGATGACGCATCCTGCAGGCGGCCCGGCCGGCCGCGCACTATCGGCCCTGGCAAGCACCGGGGCGAGAGCGCGGAGCCAGCCGAACGGCGCCCGCGCGGGGCCGCCGTCCGGGGTTGCCGTCCGGGGTTGCCGTCAGTGCCCGCCCGCGCCGCCGCCGGGGCCGGAGGCGGCCACCTTCGGCCGCGCGCCCGGCCGCAGCCGCTCACGCAGCCTCTGGAAGGTGACGTAGAGCGGCGGGATCACGAAGATGCCCAGCACCGAGGCGAAGATCATGCCTCCGAACACCGGCGTGCCCACGTTCTGCCGCGCCATCTGCGCCGCCCCGGTGGCCACCACCAGCGGGTAGAGGCCGAGGATGAAGGCCAGCGAGGTCATCATCACCGGCCGGAACCGGAGCCGCGCGCCCTCGGTGGCGGCGTCGAGCAGGTCCTCGCCGTGCTCGCGCCGCTCCTTGGCGAACTCGACGATGAGGATGCCGTTCTTGGCCGCGAGGCCGATCAGCACGATCATGCCGATCTGCCCATAGAGGTCGAGGGTGAGCTGGCCGACGACGATGGCCGCGAACGCCCCCAGCATGCCCACCGTGACCGACAGCAGCACCGGCACCGGAATCGACCAGCTCTCATAGAGTGCCACCAGGAACAGGAAGGCGAACAGCACCGCGAAGCCGAGAATGGTTCCGGTCTTGCCCTCCGCCCGCTTCTCCTGGAACGACGTGTCGGTCCAGGCGCCGGAGAAGCCCTGCGGCAGCGTCCTGGCCGCCACCTGGTCCATGGCCGCCAGTGCCTGGCCGGACGACACGCCCGGCGCCGGGGTGCCCTGCACCGTCACCGCCCGCTTGTTGTTGTAGCGGATGATCGCTGGCGGGCCGACCTCCAGCCGCACCTCCACGATGGAGCGCAGCGGGATCATCTGGCCATCCGCGTTGCGCACATGGATGCGGTAGATGTCGTCGACACTCTTCCTGTCCTCGCCCTCGGACTGGACCTGCACCTGCCAGGTGCGGCCGAACAGGTTCATGTCATTGACATAGAGGCCGCCGAGGGAGGTCTGGAGCGCCGTGAACACGTCGTTCAACGGCACGCCGAGCACCTGCGCCTTGTCGCGGTCGATGTCGAGGAAGATGGACGGGTTGGTGGCCGAATAGGTGGAGAACACCCGCGTCAATTGCGGGTCCTGGTTGGCCGCCACCAGCAGCCCGCGCAGCACCTGCGCCAGCGTCTTGGGATCGCCGGCTCGCAGGTCCTGCAGGACGAAGGAGAAGCCGCCGCCGGTGCCGAGGCCGACGATGGGCGGCGGCGCCAGCGGCACCACCGTGCCCCCCTGGATCTGCCGCATCTTCTCGCCGAGCCGGGCTAGGACGGCGTCCGCGCCCTCGCCGGCGCCCTTGCGCTCCTCGAACGGCTTCAGCGTCACCACGATGAACGCGGCATTGGGCTGCGAATAGTTGTCGATGAAGTTGAGGCCGATGACGGAGGTGTAGTCCTCCACCGTCTCTTCTTCCTTCAGCACGGCCTCGGCCTTGCGGATCACGTCCGTGGTGCGCCCCACCGAAGCGCCGCCAGGCAGTTGAACCACCACGAAGAAGGCGCCCTGGTCATCCTCCGGCAGGAAGCCGGACGGGGTGACCTTCGACAGGGCCATGATGCCGCCGGTGGCCACGAACACGCAGACCAGCCCGATGACGGAGAAACGCACCAGCCGCGCCACCGCCGCGCCATAGGCGTCGCGCACCCGGTCGATGGCGCGCATGACGTAGCCGATGGGCCCGCGCTTGGGCCCGTGGCTGGGCTTCAGCAGGATGCCGCACAGCGCCGGCGAGAGGGTCAGCGCGTTGATGGCGGAGAGGAACATGGCCACCGCCACGGTCACCGCGAACTGGCGGAACAATTCGCCCGAGATGCCGGGAATGAAGGCCACCGGCACGAACACCGAGAGCAGCACCAGGGTGATGGCGATGATGGGCGCGGTGATTTCCGCCATGGCCTTCTTGGTGGCCTCGGCGGGGGAGAGCTCGGGATGCTCCTCCATCACCCGCTCCACGTTCTCCACCACCACGATGGCGTCGTCCACGACGATGCCGATGGCGAGCACGATGGCGAGCAGCGACACCGTATTGGCCGAATAGCCGATGGCGTTCAGCACCATGAAGGTGCCGATGAGGCTGACCGGCACCGCCAGCGTGGGGATCAGGGTCGCCCGGAACGAGCCGAGGAACAGGTAGACCACCAGCACCACCAGGATGAACGCCTCGATGAGGGTCTTCTGCACCTCATGGATGGTGTCGGTGACGAACACGGTGGGGTCGTAGGTCACCTTCCAGGCCAGGTCCTCCGGAAATGCCTTCGCCAGTTCCTCCATGCGCGCGCGCACCGCCTCCACCGTGGTGATGGCGTTGGCGCCGGGCGACTGATAGAGCGCCAGCACCGCCGCCGGCCCCCCGTTGAACAGGGTTTCGCGATCGAGATTCGAGGCGCCCAGCTCCAGCCGCGCCACGTCGCCGAGCCGCAGAACCGAGCCGTCGGCATTGGTGCGCAGCACGATCTTCTCGAAATCCTCCACCGACGAGAGCCGCCCCTTGGTGCGCAAATTGAGCTGGAGCTGCTGATCGTCGGAAATGGGGCGCGCGCCGATGCGGCCCACCGCCGCCTGCACGTTCTGGGCGCGGATGGCCTGGACGATGTCGTCGGTGGTGAGGTTGAGGCCGGTGAGACGGTCGGTCTTCACCCAGGCCCGCATGGCATAATCTTGCGGCCCCCACAGGGAGGCGTCGCCCACGCCGGGAATGCTCTTCAGCTCATCAAGAATATTGATGGTGACGTAGTTGGAGATATAGAGCGGGTCCCAGGTCTTCTTGGGCGAATAGACGGCCAGAACGCCGAGCAGGGCGGAAGACTTCTTCTTCACCACCACGCCCTGGCGCTTCACGTCGTCCGGTAGCTTGGACAGGGCCACCTGGACGCGGTTGTTCATGTTGACGGTATTGATGTCGGGATCGGTGCCGAGCTCGAACGAGCCCACCAGCGAATAGCTGCCGTCGTCGCCGCTCACGCTCTTCATGTAGATGAGCTTGTCCACGCCCACCACCTGCGCCTCGATGGGCTGGGCGACAGTGGATTCCACCACCTCGGCGGAAGCGCCGGGAAACACCGTGGTGACCGACACCTGCGGCGGGATGATGTCGGGATATTGGGCGACCGGGATGGCCAGCAGCGACAGCAGGCCGCCGATGACGGTGACGATGGCGATGACGATCGCCAGCCGCGGGCGATCGACGAAGACGGAGGAGAGCATGGATCAGCCTCCGAAGGCCGGAACCGGGGTGGCGCGCACCGCCACGCCGGGGCGCAGGCTGGTGAAGCCCTCGACGATCACCGGCTCGCCGGCGCCAAGCCCGCTCTCCACCACCACGTTCTGTCCCTGGTTGGCGCCGATGGTCACCCGCCGCACCACCGCCTTGCCGTTCTCCACCGCGAACACGTAGAGCCCCGCCTGATCGGCGATGAGCGCCGCCTGCGGCACCAGCAGGCGCTCCTCCGGGGCGCCGGTCTTGATCTCCACCCGCACCAGCTGACCGTCGATGAGCTTGCCGGCGGGGTTGGGCACGACGGCGCGCAGGATCACCGTGTCGGTGGTGCGGTTGACCGAGACGTCCACGAAGTCGATGCGGCCGACCTGGTCATAGACCGAGCCGTCGGAAAACTTGATCCGCACCTCGAGCGTGGTGAGATCGAGGGTGTGGCCCTCCTTCTGGGCTTCCAGATAGTCGCGCTGGCTGACCGGGAACACCACATACATGGGATCCTCGCTCACCACGGTGGCGAGGACGCCACTGTCCGGGCCGACGATGTGGCCCTTGGTGACCGCCGAGCGGCCGATGCGGCCGGTGATCGGGGACGTGATGTCGGTGTAGCCGAGGTTGATCTTCGCCGTGCGCAGCGCCGCCTCGCTCGACAACAGCGCGCCGCGGGCCGAATCCTCCCCCGCCACCGCCTGATCGCGGGCGACCAGGGTGCCGGCATTGCGCTCCACCAGTTCCTCGGCGCGCTTGCGCTGGATTTCGGCGAGGGTCAAGGCCGCCTTGGCCCGCTCCTGGTCGCCGCTGGCGTTCTCCACATCAGCCTGGAACAGGTCCTTCTCGATGCGGTAGAGGGGCGCGCCCTCCTTCACCACCTCGCCTTCCTTGAACAGGACGGCTTCCAGCATGCCCTTGACGCGGGCCCGGATGTCCACCCGCTCGGGCGCTTCCACGCGGCCCACGAACTCCATGGACCGAGCCACGGGGCGCAGTTGCGCCGCCACCACGCCGACCGGAATGGCCGCGTCGTCCGCGCCCCGCGCCACACCGCCGGCGAGGGCGAAACCGATCGCCGCCACCGCCATCGCTGAGAATTTCCGCAACATGACATGTTCCCCGCTGCGACGCCTCGGGCGCCTGCGCCCCCGCGCCGCCCGATCGCATTTCACCTGCACCCGTTTGCCACCCATCCACCGCACCGGCCGTCCTGCCGGTGCGTGGCCGCATCGCATGACGGCGGACCTCGGCTGCTGCCCGGCCCACCCGAACGCCACGAGTCCTCGCCGCGCCCGGCATGCCCCTTTTCCTGCATGCCCCTTTTGAAGAAGGGCTTCCGCGCCGTCCGCCCGGAATCACCATCGACGATTCGGCGCGTCCCCGCGCCGCCGGGCATTCCCGTCCTCCGCCAAAGGCCCGCGCTGCGTCGCGGCGGGCCAGCCGCCCGGCGCCGTATGGGCCGGCGTCGCATGGGATTGAAGAACTCAGACAGCGCCTGATGCTCCCCAAATCAGAGGAGCCGTCGAAAAACGTGGATTCCGCCTCCCTCACCGGCATGCCAGGAGCATGCGGGGCTGCGCGCCCGCCCCGGCGCCGCAGAAGTCTTCCAGCTTTACTGGGGCTCCGGGCCGGGCGCAAGGCGTGCCCCATCGTCCACCGCAACCGGCGGCCGGAATGACTTAACGGCATGCCGGAGGGTCGGGAAGATCTCCACCAAACGCGGCTCAAGGCCCCGTTCGCGCATCCATGCCATCCATTCCGTCTGGCGGCCGGCCGCGACCACGCGGATGCCTCGGCCGGTCAGACTTTCGGTGACCTCCCGCAAGGCGAAGAGCCCGGTCACGTCGACCTCGGTGATGGGCAGCAGATCCAGCACCACCCCTTCCGCGCGCCCGTCGAGATCGCCTGCGGCGGACAGCAGGCTGCGGCGGAAGTGGTCCGCATTGAAGAACACCAGCGGGCCGTTGAACCGAAAGATCACCACCCCCGGCGGCGCCACCGCGCCGGCGTGGCGGACGATGGCGTGAAAGCCGGGCATTCCTTCCACCCGGCCCAGAATTTCCACCCGGGGGCGCGCCGTGAGGCGCAGGAAACGCAGCAGCGCCAGCACCACGGCCATCAAGATTCCCTCGGTGGCGCCGAGGGCGATCACGCCCGCCGTCGCCAGCAGCGAGATCGCGGCCTCGGCCCGGTCGAGCTGGAAGATCACCCGCAGGGAGGCCAGATCGACGAGCGAAAGCCCGGCCATCACCAGCACCGCCCCCAGCGCCGCCACCGGCACATAGCGCAAGGGCGCCATCAGGAAGACCAGCACCGCCGCCACCGCCAGGGCGGCGAAGAGGCCGGTGGCATGGGTGCGCCCGCCGGCGGCGTCGCCCACCGCGGTCCGCGAATCCGCGCCGCTGACGGCGAACCCCCGTGTCAGGGCGCCGAGCATGTTGGCGAGCCCCAGGGCGGCGAGATCGCGGTCCGGGTCCACCTCATAGCCATGCTTGGAGGCGAATGCCCGCGAGGCGAGCATCATGCTGGTGAAGCTCACCAGCGCCAGGCCCGCCGCCGCCGGCAACAGCTGCGGCAACGTCTCCGGCCGCAGCTCCGGCACCTGCAGGCCGGGCAGGCCCGAGGGCACCACGCCCAGCGTCTTCACCCCCTGCGCCTCCAGCCCCAGCGCGAACACCGCCAGTCCCGCCCCGCCCAGTGCCGCCACCGCCGCCGGCAGGGCCGGCAGGAGCCGGGTGCAGAGCACGAACACGCCAAAGGCGCCGAGACCGAGCATCACGGTCGGTCCATGGGCCTGCGGCAGCTTGGCGGCCAGCTCGATCACCAGGGGAATCGCGCCCTCGGACGTGGTGGACACCCCGAGGATCTTGCCGATCTGGCCCAGGATGATGGTGACGGCGATGCCGTTCATGAAGCCCACCAGGATGGGCTTGGAGAGAAAGTCGGCGAGCACCCCGAGCCGCAGCACGCTGGCGACCAGGCACAGCAGGCCGGTGAGGATGGTCAGCGTCGCGGCGAGCGCGCCGTAGAGCCCCGCGTCCCCCATCGCCAGGGGGGCGACGGTGGCGGCGATGACGGCGCAGGTGGCCGCGTCCGGCCCCAGGATGAGCTGGCGGGAACTGCCGAACACCGCATAGGCGAGCAGCGGAAACAGGCTGGCGTAGAGACCGGCCTCCGGCCGGAACCCCGCGAGCTGCGCATAGGCGATGCCCACCGGCACCGCCACCGCCGCCACCGCGAGGCCCGCGCGCATGTCGGCGAGGAGATCGGCGGGCCGCGCCGCACTGATGGCCGCGAGCCCCGGCGCCCAGCGCGAGAGGGTCTGCTTGAAACGACTCATGATCCTGCGCGCATCCTGTCCCCGCCCGTGGCGCCTGCCGCGCCGCCGATGCCGTCATATACACCACCGCCGGATCGGCCCCGGCGGCCACCCGCCCACGACAGCGTCCGCCGCCATGGGGCCGGGCCAGGATCGCGGACCCGGCTCCGCCCGCGCCGCCGCCCCATGCTTTCGGAGCATAGCGCGGGACTGCGTCATCCGCTTCCCTGGACGTTCCCGGCGGTGAATGGAACACGGCCGCCGAGGCGGGCGCGGGCGCGCCGAAGATGTTGTGTCGAACGACGATTCCGCGCCGGCCGGGGGCTTTCGTCAACGGCCCCGACAGTGCTGCAACCGGCGGCGTTCCGACCGGACGGGCATGGATTTAAGGACTTCCGCGTGTTTTCACGCTCCCGTGCGACGGCCCTCGCCCCTCCCGCTCCGGTTCCGGCCGAAGCCCCGCCGGCGGCCCGTGCCGCGGACGAGATTCGGGTGAAGGAGACCGATGACAGCCTGCGTGGCATCGACGGCGCGACCTTCCGCTTCGAGTCCGGCGACGCGACCCTGGTGCCGGCCTATGTCTCCCCCCACGTGGACGTCGCGGCGGTCACCACCCGCCTGAAGCGGCTGGCACAGGGCCGTCCCGTGGTGGCGGTATCCACCGCCGGCGAGCTGTGCGGCGACGGCACGGCGCCGCTCTATCGGCCCACGGGCAGCCGGTGGTCGTCGGTGACGCTGCAGATTTTTCCGCCCGATCTCATCGGCGCGGTCTCCGTCCACTCGGTTCCCCTGCACAATGCCGATATCCGCGCCGGCGCGCCCACCCTGCCGCGCGAGGAACGGGTGGAGCGAATCGTTCAATCGCTGGGCCTGGTGCATCCGGTGTTCCGGGTCGATGCGCGCGATGTCTTCGCCCTCGCCTTCATCGATGGGCTGTCGGCCTGCGAGAACTGCTTCACGGACGCCGTCTATCGCACCGGCCGCTTCCCCTGCCTGTTCATCGGCGGCTCCGCCGGCGGCACGTTCGATTTCCGCGATACTTACATCTTCAACGGCGAGAGCATCGTCCAGAACCACGCCGTGGTGCTGTTCGAGAAGGTGGCCGAGGGCCGCCGCTACGGTGCCTTCAAAACGCAGAACTTCAAGAAGACCGGCCGCTCGTTCTCGGTCGCCGATGCCGATCCCGACCGGCGCGTCGTCGCCGGCGTGATCCAGCCGGGCAACGGCGACGTGACGACCTTCCTGGAGGCGCTCGCCAGCACGTTCGGCATCGAGATCGACGGCGAGCTGTTCGTCCGCTCCCTTTCCGGAATCGACCTGCACGCCGGCACGGCCTCGTTCTTCTGCGACGTCAACCCCGGCGACGAACTGCTGCTGCTGGAAGCCACCGACTTCACCGAGCAGACCCGCCGCGACCTCCAGGCGTTCCTGAAGGGCAAGCCGAAGCCGCTCGGCGCCATCCTCAACGACTGCATCCTGCGCCGGCTGAACAATGAGCGGGCGCTGCCGGCGGCGACCGGGCTATGGCCCTGCCCCAGCGCCGGCTTTTCCACCTTCGGCGAGCTGTTCGGCATCCATGTCAACCAGACATTGAGCGCTGTGATGTTCTTCGACACCCGCGCGGGCAATTATACCGACGCCTTCTACCATCGGCCCCGGTCTTCGACCGGTGCCAAGTGGGTCCGCTCAAGCGCCACGCGGGCTTGACCAAAGGCCCATGAGTCACGCTCATGGGCCTTTGGTATTCATCGACGCGTTCCCCATTCACTACGCGCGCTTCCAGAGCTATTTCACCAAATGCGCGCTCAAGCGCGCCGAAATGCCGAATGCCTTCCGCTCGCAGATCATCACCCGGCTGGCCGAGCACATGAGCTTCGCCCACGAGATCGAGCGGGTGGTGGAACGCACCGGAGCGATGAAGGACGTCATGGAGGGCCTGCGCGCCACCATCCTGTCCGCATCCCGGACCGGGACGGCGAACACCGCCGAGGCCAATGCCGAAGCCCTCTCCACGCAATTCCAGTCCCTGGCCCGCGCCATGAAGGGGCTGCGCGAGGTGTTCTCGGTCGTCGACGGCATCACCGGCCAGACCAACCTGCTCGCCCTTAACGCCACCATCGAGGCGGCGCGCGCGGGCGAGGCGGCCGGGGGTTCGCGGTGGTCGCCGCCGAGGTGAAGAACCTGGCCAACGACACCAAGCCCACCCTCTCCCAGACCCAGGAAGCGATCGGCGGCATGGAGCGCTCGCTGGACCAGCTTGGCGCCATCATCGCCGCCACCCATGGCCAGTTCGAGGACGAGGAACGGCACTACCGCCAGACCATCGAGCAGGTGGAGCGCCTGTTCGACCAATCCGGCGTGATCGGCCGCACCCTTGACGATCTGGGCCGGGCCACCAGCTCCCAGCACGCGGAGATCGCCGAGATCGACCGGCAGATGAGCCGCCTGAAGCAGCTCGAATGATCCCCGCCGCACCCGCCGGCGCCATGCGAGACCAGGCGGAGCACGGGCCGGCGCGGCGGACGAGCCGCGCCGGCCCTATGCAGACACCTGGGCCTTGAGGAACCGCGGCACGTCGTCCGCCTTCATGGCCTTGGCGAAGCAGTATCCCTGTCCGAAATCGCAGCCGATGGAACGCAGATAGTCGGCCTCCTCCGCCTCTTCGATGCCCTCGGCGGTGGTGAGGATGCCGAGGCTGCGGGTGAGCGCCAGGATGCCGGAGATCAGCTTCTTCGCGTTCACGTCCACGTTCATGGACCGCACGAACGACTTGTCGATCTTCAGCTTGGTCACCGGGAACATGCGCAGGTTCTGCAGGCTCGAATAGCCGGTGCCGAAATCGTCGAGCGCGATGTCGATGCCGGCGGCGCGAAACCGGCTCAAGATGGCATTGGCGGACTTGTCGTCGTCCACCAGCGCGGTTTCGGTGACCTCGATCTCCAGCCGCTGGGAGGGAAATTTAGCGATCTTCAGCGTGTGCAGGATCTGTTCGGGAACCGAATAGTCCTTGAGTTGAACCGCCGAGAGATTCACCGAAATCTTGATATGGTCGGGCCATCTGGAGGCGTCGGCGCAGGCCTGCTTCAGGATCGACTGGGTCAGCTGACCGATCAGGCCGGTATCCTCGGCGATGGGGATGAAAATCTCCGGCGAGATGAAGCCTTGCATGGGGTGGTTCCAGCGGGCGAGCACCTCGAACCCCACCACCGCCCCGTCGCTCAGGCGCACCAGCGGCTGATAGTAAGGGGTGATGCCATTGGTGGCGATGGCGTCGTGCAAGTCGCGCTGGAGGCGCTGGGATTGCTTCAGCTCCCGGTCCAGCGACGGCTCGAAGAACCGGTAGCTGCCCGGCTTGCCCTTGGCGCGATAGAGCGCGGCTTCCGCCGAGCGCATCACCTCGCCTTCGTCGGTGCCGTTTTCCGGCGTCACCGCGATGCCGATGGTGGCGCCGAGGCGGGCGTCGAGGCTGTCGAGCTGGTAGCGCCCGGAAAGCTGGGAGATCAGCTGCCGCGCCACCTTGGCGAGCGCCTCCACCGGGCGCGGACGCGGCAGGAAGACGGCGAACTCCTCCCCGCTCACCCGCGAGGCGATGGCCTCGGGCGGCAGCAGCCGCTTCATGCGGTTGGCGACCTCGAGCAGCAGCCGGTCGCCGGTCTGGTGGCCATGCAGGTCGGTGATGGCCTTGAATCGCTCGATGTCGATGAGCAGCAAGGCATACCCGCCGGTTCCCGCCGCCCCCGCGAGGCGCCGGCGCATATATTCGCGCAGCATGCGACGGCTTGCGAGCCCGGTCAGCGGGTCGTGGCGAGCCAGCGCGTCCGCCTCCTCGCGCGCCTTGATGACCGCGATCCGCGCCTGGTCGAGGCGGCGCATCACCCGAAACAGCAGCAAGGCCGGCCCGATCTGGCTGAGCGCCGCGAACGCGACCGAGGTGGCGATGAAACGCCAGCGCGAGAGATCACCGAGCTGATCGCCTGCGAACACGCCGAGACGCGGAAGGACGCGCTGCTGCAGCGCGAACTCCCACGAGGTGGAGGTGATCCCCATGATGGCCAGCATGGCGGCGAAGGAAATCAGCACGGAAGCGGGCGTGACGAGGGGACGCGTGCTGTTGTTTCGCAGCGCGGCCTCGGCACGGCTCAGGCGGCGAGGTATCCAACGCTTGGTGTCGCGACCGGCCATCTGGCTCGCTCCTCGCTCATCTCTTGGGCGGAATGGAGCACGAACCGGACCGGTGCAAGCCGCCCGATACCCTCACGCCACCCTCGCCAGTGCCTGGACCTGCACGCCGGACCAAAAGCCTACTTCACTCGCGCGGGCGGCGGAACACGATGACCACCGCCAATGAAGCCTCCTCACCAGAAGACCGCCCACCGACACTCCTCCACTCCTTCGTCCGTCCCTCCCGATGCGATCACTATCCAACACGCCTCGGCCGATCCGGCGGTACAAGATCCGTTTTCACCGGAAAGACTCCAATGCCGCGCGTCCCGAACCTTCTCAAGGGGTGAGATGCGGCGCGCCGCCACGCGCGAGCGGACGGGGCCATCGGGGCCGATGGCGACGTGGACATGAAGGACAGCGCCCAAGACCTGGGACGCGAGGATAAACGGATCACGCGCCGCGTCTACGCGCGCGTCTCTCCACGACACCTTCGAAACGCCGCGGCAGCGCTCGACTTCGCTACGCCGCGCGCCGTCTCGTCGCCACGCGCGCCGGTTCCAGGCAACTCGCGGGCAAGCCGGTTTTATCTGTGTAAAACATTGAAATCATTGGTAGGCCTGGAGGGACTCGAACCCCCAACCAGACCGTTATGAGCGGTCGGCTCTAACCATTGAGCTACAGGCCCAGGAGCCCCCACCTCCCGCAACGGGAGATTGCGTGTCGACTCTCGCCCAGATCTGTAGCAACCTTGGGCGGCGGGAACAACCGCCGCCCCCTGAACGACGAAAGGCGCGCCCTGGGCGCGCCCTTCGTGCCGATGAGTGAGGAGCACGCTCAGTACAGATTGCCGTTCTTCGGCTGCGCCCCGCCGCCCTGGCCGGACGGCTTGGCATTGGAGGCCGTCTGCGGCTTGGCCGGCTTCTGCGGCTTCTGCGCCTGCTTCTTCTGGCCCTGGGCCTTCATGTCCGGGCGCGGCGCCAACGACGCCACCATCCGGGTCGACACCGGCTTGTCCATGGCGATGAGCTCGGACATGGTGCCGAACTTGTAGCCCTTGGCGATCAGATCATCGAGGGCTCGCTCCATGGCATCCACCGTCGAGGCGTAGATGTCGTGCGACAGCACGATGGCGCCGGGCTTCGCCTGCTTCATGATCTCGTCATAGACGATCTTGGAATCGCGATGCTTCCAGTCGAGCGGGTCCACCGACCAGTTGACGATGGTGAGGCCGAAGCTGTCCTCGATATGGTCGCGCAAGGCCGGCTTCATGGAACCGTAGGGCGGACGCAGATACCGCGGCTTCTTGCCGGTCACCTCCTCGATCAGCGCCGAGGTCTCGCCCACCTGCTTGTCGACCACGGCCATGGGCACGCGCGTCAACTGCGGATGGCTCCAGGAATGGTTGCCGATTTCGTGGCCGTCGTCGGCGATCATCTTCAGCACGTCGGGATGCTTGGCGGCCATGTTGCCGAGCACGAAGAAGGTGGCCTTGATGCCCCGCGCCTTCAGGATGGCCAGCAGGCGCGGCGTCGTCTCCGCGTTCGGGCCGTCGTCGAAGGTGAGGGCGATATAGGGCTGGTCCACGTTGAAGGAGCGATAGATCATGCCCTTCTGCGGCCCGGCATGGCCGGCGGCCGGCGGCGCGGCGGCGATGGAACCGGTCACCGTCGGCGCCGGGGGCAGCGCGGTGTTGGCGGCGGGCGCGGCGGCCTGGGTCACCGCCGGCGGCGGCGCCTTGGCCGCGTCCTGCGGCGACAGCAGCGCCGGACCGAAGGCGTAGCCGGCGCCACTGACGGCGCCGAGCGCCAGGAGTCCAGAAGCGAGCAGGAGCGGTTTCACGGCGTCGGCATCCCAGTCTGGTGCGTTTTTATCATGGCACACCTTGAGCGCTCTTCATGGATAAATCGTGAAGCGCTACGCCATTCGGCCGCCACCTTCGCCGCCTGCGCCCCGCGCGCGCCTGGCGGCTACCACGTGCCGGTATTGGCCATGGAGGCCCAGGGCTCCTCCGGCGCCTTCGGACCGCCCTTCTGCAGCAGCTCGATGGAGATGTTGTCGGGCGAGCGGATGAAGGCCATGTATCCGTCGCGCGGCGGGCGGTTGATGGTGACGCCGGCGGCCTGCAGGCGGGCGCAGGTGGCGTAAATGTCATCCACCTCGAACGCCAGATGGCCGAAATTGCGGCCTTCCCCATAGGCTTCCGGATCCCAGTTGTAGGTCAGCTCCACCTCGGCCACGTCAGCCTGGCCGGGGGCGGCCAGATAGATCAGGGTGAAGCGGCCTTGCGGCACCTCCTTGCGGCGCACCTCCTCAAGCCCCAGCTTATCGCGGTAGAAGGCCAGGGACTGGTCGATGTCGGTCACGCGGACCATGGTGTGCAGGAAGCGCATCGCTTTGCTCTCGCTGTTGGCAAACGGGCGCCGGAAATCCGGCGCCGCGGCAGGAAGGGGTGCCGGCTGTCCGGCGCTGCTCAATTATGACTTTCGACGCTGATCTCAAGGGTACCCAGGAGCGCCTCGCCACATGGCTCGGCGCGGCGCGCTGCGCGGTCGCCTTCACCGGGGCGGGCATTTCCACCGAATGCGGCATTCCCGATTTCCGCTCCCCCGGCGGGCTGTGGAGCCGCAACAAGCCCATACCCTTCGATGCCTTCCTTTCCATGAAGGCGGCCCGCAACGAGGCCTGGCGGCGCCGATTCGCCATGGAGGAAGCCTTCGGCGGCGCCCGGCCCGGGCGCGGCCACCGGGCGCTGGCGGCCCTGCTCGCGGCCGGCCGGCTCGGCGGCATCATCACCCAGAACATCGACGGCTTGCACCAGGCCTCGGGCGTAGCCGACGCCGACCTGATCGAATTGCACGGCAACGCCACCTACGCCACCTGCCTCGATTGCGGGGTGCGCTTCGAGCTCGACTGGGTGAAGGCGCGATTCGACGCCTCCGGCGGCATCGCCCCCGATTGCCCGCACTGCACCGGCCCCATCAAGGCCGCCACCATCTCGTTCGGCCAGGCGATGCCGGAGCAGGAGATGCGGCGGGCCGACGCGCTCACCCGGCGGGCCGATCTGTTCATCGTCCTCGGCTCGTCGCTGGTGGTCTTCCCGGCGGCGCAATTTCCCTTGCAGGCCAAGGACAACGGGGCGCGGCTGGTGATCGTCAACCGGGAACCGACCGAATTCGACGGGCTCGCCGACCTGGTGGTCCATGCCGACATCGGCGACGTGCTGGCCCCGTTCGCGCCGGCGGCGTGAAGATGGGGTGGGCGAACGGTATTTGAATTGCTATCCTGCGTTTCCAGCAACACCACGTGCATGCGCGCGCAGGGGTCTCGAGGCGCTCATGGGGTCTGACGCACTGGGATTGGGGCCACGGGCAGCCGGCATCATGAACGAGGGGACCGAGAAGCCCGTCGGGCTTGAGGAAGTCTGCGGCGCCATCAAATGGTTCGACGCCTCGAAGGGCTATGGCTTCATCATCCCCGACGACGGCGGGCCGGATGTGCTGGTGCACGTCACCTGCCTGCGGCGCGACGGCTTCCATACCGCCATCGAGGGCGCCCGGGTGGTGTGCGAGGCGGTGCGCGGCGCCAAGGGCCGGCAGGCCTTCCGCGTGCTCTCGCTGGATCTGTCCACGGCCGTGCACCCCGTGCCCCAGCCGCCCCGCACCCGGGTGGAGGTGGAACCCCGCGGCGGGTTCGAGCGGGCCGAGGTGAAATGGTTCAACCGGCTGCGCGGCTTCGGCTTCCTCAGCCAGGGCGAAGGCACGCCGGACATCTTCGTCCATATGGAAACCCTGCGCCGCCATGGCCTCACCGAGCTGCGCCCCGGCCAGACGGTGCTGGTGCGCTTCGGCGACGGGCCGAAAGGCCTGATGGCGGCGGAAGTGAAGGCCGACCCCGGCCCTGGTGGGAATCACTGATCATGGTCTTGTTCGCAGCCCCGCGGCCGCGCCGGCGGGCGGGCGGCTCTTTCCCGTTCGGCCGGGCCGCCGCGTCTTCGCGGGCGCCCCGCCGTCAGGCCCTCCGGCCTCAGACTTCCCGGCGCCTGCTGGCGGCGGTGCTGCTGGCGCTGGCCGGCCAGCCGGCGGCGGCGGTGATGCTCCCGGCGCTCGGCGCCGCCACCGCCATGACGGTGGAGCCGATCGAGATCGCCACCGCCTCCGGCGTGGTGGTGCTGGAGGTGGAGGTCGCGCAGACCGACGCGGAGCGCACCACCGGCCTCATGTATCGCAAGTCGCTGCCGGACCATCACGGCATGCTGTTCGACTTCAAGGTGGACCAACCCATCTACATGTGGATGAAGAACACCTATATCCCGCTCGACATGCTGTTCATCCGCTCGGACGGCACCATCTCGCGCATCGCCGCCATGACCACCCCGCTCTCCACGGAAACCATCCCCTCCGGCGAGCCGGTGCGGGCGGTGGTGGAGATCGCCGGCGGGTCGGCCAAAAAGCTCGGCATCGCCCCCGGCGACCGGGTGGCCCACCCCATCTTCCGGCAGAAGTAAGCGGCAGGCCCACCCGCGCCGTCCCGCCATGCCCCGGCGCCCCGCCCCCTGCCGCGGTGGCGCCGGGGGCGGGGGAATCCCAAATCGGGCGCCGGGAGGATGCCTACGGCTTGCGGGCCGAATTGCCTGCCTGAGTGAAGAACTGCTCGGCGTACCACAGCATTTCCGCCTCCACCTCCGGCTTTCCGGCCAGCTCGCACTGGTCCACCAAGGTGCTGACCCGCTCGAACATGGATGCCACATAAGAATTGGCGTCGGGCTGCGCCTGTGCGATCTGGATCACCAGGTCGCGCAATATGAAATGCTGCACCATGGAGCGCGCCTGCTCCACCGCCACCGCCTTGATGAGCCCGTTGAGCCACTCCAAACCCTGCTCTTCTCCAGACATCTGCGCTCCTCTGCACCGCACCACCGAATGATGCGACGCGGCATCCTGTTTCAAACCCAGACAGCACAGCTTCCTTATTTGTTGCCCATAAGCAACATCTTTGACGTTTCTTGAACCGCGCGGCCGTCGACACACGTGATGCGCATGGTGTCCGCGCCGGGGCGGGCTTATAAGATCCACAGCTTCGGCTTCAAGGACTCTGGAACTCGGCTTCTCCGGATCTCCTCGAAGGTCTCGCGCGGCACTCACGGGCTTTCTGCCCACGCCGTCGGGTCGTGACACGCTGCCGCAAGCTTTCCCCAATGCCACCCAAAGCCTTCCGGGCCCCGCGCCCGGCCGGACGCATATTGAAGTTTTCAGGCTTCAGCCTGATTCGAACCCGTCGCGGACACGCGGTCGCGTGCCCGGCGCCAGTAGTCGCGCGCCGCCAAGAGCGCATCGAGGAAACGCCAGCGCCTGTGCCCGAAGAGCCTGAAGGCCGTGGGGCCATGCGCATATCGGAGGATGCCATGACGACATTCGCAAGAATGGCGGTCGCCGGATTTTTGTCCGTCGCGGCCTTCAGCCCGGCCGCCCACGCGGGCTCCGTGACCCAGCCCGGCGAGACCGTCGGTCTTGCCGTGGGCGCGCCTCTGCCCGAGGGAGTCTATTTCGTCAATACCGCCGACTGGGGGTGCCGCAACACCTCGCCCAGCGACACCTGCGTCGGTGTCAACATTCCGGTGCTGGCCTGGGCGACCCCGGTCAATTTCCTCGGCGCCCGGGTGCAGTTGCTCACCGCCGTTCCCACCGTCACGGTTGGCGTGGATGGCAGCGACTACACCTCCGGCTTCTACAATCCCTTCTTCGCCGGCCAGCTCGCCTGGGATCTCGGCAACGGCTTCGGCGTCAGCTACCTGCTGGGCTTCTATGCCGGCGTGAACACCTCCGTCGGCTTCGATTCGTCGTCGCTGAACCAGCGCTTCGCCATCAGCTACACCGCCGACGGCTGGAACCTCACCGCCAACGCCATCTGGGGCATCCAGTTCGACGGCAACACCAGCACCGTCAATCCGGACTTCCTGAACGTCGACCTGACCGCCACCAAGAAGTTCGGCAAGTGGGAAGTCGGCCCGGTGGCCTATTACTCCACCGACCTGAACAATCCGGTGCCTTTCTACCAAAAGCAGAGCCAGTTCGCGGTGGGTGGTCTGGTGGGCTACGATTTCGGCCCGGTAATCCTCCAGGCCTATCTCACCACCGATGTCTACGAGAGCAATTACGGCGGCCAGGACACGCGCGGATGGGGCCGCATCATCATTCCGCTGTGGAATCCGCCGCCGGCGCAGCAGACCGCCATGATCCGCAAGTAAAGCCATCGGGCCGGTCTTAGACCGGCGCCACGCGGGGTTCGCCCGACCGCCCCGCGGGCTTCGCGAAAGGCCCGCGCGCGTGGCTCACCGGCCCGTGGTTCAAGGCCGCCGGACACGCGCGCCGCGCTGGCGGCGCGCGTGGTTCAGGCGCAGTCCCGCAGGGCGGGATCGCCGTAGCCGCCGCCGGTGGGGGTGACGATGGTGATGGCCTCCCCCGCCGCCAGCCGCACCTGGGCGCATCCGCCGATCTCTTCCACCGCCCCGTCGGCGCGGCGCACCAGGTTGCGCCCAAGCGCGCCGGGCGCCCCGCCTTTGGTGCCGAACGGCGCCACCCGCCGATGCGACGAGAGGATGGCGCACTCCATCTCCTCCAGGAAGCGCAGGGTGCGCGCGGTGCCGTCGCCGGCATTCCACTGGCCGCGCCCGCCCGAGCCCGCGCGCAGGTGGAAATCCTCCAGCACCACCGGATAGCGGAATTCCAGGATTTCCGGATCAGTCAGGCGCGAATTGGTCATGTGGGTGTGCACGCCGCCCACCCCGTCGAAGCCCGGCCCCGCCGGTGCGCCGGAGCAGATGGTCTCGTAATATTGGTGCCGGGCATTGCCGAAGGTGAGGTTGTTCATGGTGCCCTGCGCCGACCCCAGCGTGCCGAGGGCGCCGAACAGGCAGTCGGTGACATGCTGGCTCACCTCCACGTTGCCGGCCACCACCGCCGCCGGATAGGCCGGCGCCAGCATGGAGCCCTCGGGCACGATGATGCGGATGGGCCGCAGGCAGCCGGCGTTGAGGGGAATCTTGCCCTCCACCATCACCCGGAACACATAGAGCACGGCGGCCTGGGTGACGGGGCCGGGCGCGTTGAAATTGTCCGGCCGCTGCGGCGAGGTGCCGGAAAAGTCCACCACCACCTCGCGCCGCGCCTTGTCCACACGCAGCGCCACGGCGATGCGGCTCCCCTGGTCCAGCTCCACCGCGAAGGCGCAGTCGTCCAGGCGGTCGATGACGCGGCGCACGCTTTCGGCGGCGTTGTCCTGCACGTGGCCCATGTAGGCGGCCACCACGTCCGCCCCGAAGTGGGCGATCATCTTGGCAAGCTCGCCGGCCCCGCGCTCGGCGGCGGCGATCTGCGCCTTCAGGTCGTTCACGTTCTGCACCACATTGCGCACCGGGTAGCGGGCGGTGGTCAGCAGTTCCACCAGCTCGGCCTCGCGGAAGCGGCCGCGCTCCACCAGCTTGAAGGTGTCGATATAGACCCCCTCCTCCTCGATGACGGTGGCGCGCGGCGACATGGAGCCCGGCGCCACGCCGCCCACGTCCGCATGGTGCCCGCGCGCCGCCACGTAGAACAGAAGGCGCGCGCCCGCCGCGTCGAACACCGGCATCACCACCGTGATGTCCGGCAGGTGGGTGCCGCCGTTGTAGGGCGCGTTCAGGGCATAGATGTCGCCGGGCTCGAACCGCCCGCCGGTGGCGCGGATGACGCTCTCCACCGACTTGTCCATGGAGCCCAGGTGCACCGGGATGTGCGGCGCATTGGCCACCAGCTGCCCGGCGGCGTCGAAGATGGCGCAGGAAAAATCCAGCCGTTCCTTGATGTTCACGGAATAGGCGGTGTTCTGGAGCGTCAGCCCCATCTGTTCGGCCACCGACATGAACAGGTTGTTGAACACCTCCAGCAGCACCGGGTCGGCCTTGGTGCCCAGCGCCGGGGCCTGGCGCGCGGCGGCCCGGCGGGTGAGCAGCAGGTGGTCGCGCGCCGTGATCTGCGCACGCCAGCCGGGCTCGATGACGATGGTCTGGTGCGGCTCGATGAGCAGCGCCGGGCCGGCCAGGGTCTGCCCGCGCGCAACTTCGGCCCGGCGATAGACCGCCGCCGCGTGCCATGCCCCCTGGGAATAGAAGCGGGTGCGCGCGGCGGGCTCGGCCGGCCCGTCCACCAGGGCGCCCTCGGCCTCCTCCACGCGTGAGCCGCCGCCCACGGCCTCCGCCGATATGGCTTCGATCACCAGCGCCTTCGCCGCATCGATGAAGCCGAAACGGCCCCGGTGGGCGGCCTCGAACGCGGCCTTCATCTCCCCCGCCGGTCCAAACGGCACCGCCAGCGCGGAATCGGTGCCGGCGTAGCGCACATGGGCCCGGCGGAACACCGCGATATCCCCCTCTGACACCCCCTGCCCGATGAGTTCCGCCCGCACCTGGGCGGCCGCCGTGTCGAGGGCGGCGGCGGCGCGGGCGGCGCCATCCGCGTCCAGCCGCGCTTCCACCGTGCCCTGGCGGGTGGCGCGAATGTCGGCCAGCCCCATGCCATAGGCCGAGAGCAGGCCGGAGAAGGGGTGAATGAGCACCGTGCGCATGCCGAGCACGTCCGCCACCAGGCAGGCGTGCTGGCCGCCGGCACCGCCAAAGCACTGCAGCGCGTAGTCGGTGACGTCATAGCCCCGCTGCACCGAGATCTTCTTGATGGCGTTGGCCATGTTCTCCACGGCGATGCGGATGAAGCCATCCGCCACCGCCTCCGGCGGGCGCCCGTCGCCGATGCGCGCGGCCAGGGCCTCGAATCCGGCCCGCACCGCGGCGGCATCGAGCGGCTGGTCGCGGCCGGGGCCAAAGATCTGCGGAAAGAACGCCGGGTCCAGCTTGCCGACCATCACATTGGCGTCGGTAACGGCCAGCGGGCCGCCGCGCCGATAGCAGGCGGGGCCGGGATTGGCGCCGGCCGAATCGGGACCGACCGTGAGCCGCGCCCCGTCGTAATGCAGGAGCGAGCCGCCGCCCGCCGCCACCGTGTGGATGGACATCATGGGCGCGCGCATGCGCACGCCGGCCACCTCGGTCTCGAAGGCGCGCTCGTATTCGCCATCGAAATGCGACACATCGGTGGAGGTGCCGCCCATGTCGAAGCCGATCACCTTGCGGAATCCGGCGATGCGCGCCGTCTCCACGCAGCCCACCACGCCGCCGGCGGGACCCGACAGGATGGCGTCGCGCCCCTGGAACAGGCCCGCGTCGGTCAGCCCGCCGGAGGACATCATGAACATCAGGCGGCAGCCTTCGCCAGCCCCCTGGAGCTCGCCCGCCACCTGGTCCACATAGCGGCGCAGGATGGGGGACAGGTAGGCATCCACCACCGTGGTGTCGCCCCGCCCCACCAACTTCATGAGCGGCGACACCTCGTGGCTGACCGACACCTGCGCGAACCCCACGCGGCGGGCGACCTCCGCCACCGCCCGCTCGTGCGCGGGGTAGCGATAGGCGTGCATGAACACGATGGCGCAGGCCTCCACCCCCGCCGCCCGCGCGGCCTCGAGATCGGCCCGCACCTGCGCGAGATCCGGCGTGCGCTCCACGGTGCCGTCGGCGCGCACCCGCTCCTCCACCTCCACCACGCGGTCATAGAGTTGGTCGGGCTTGACGATGCGGCGGGCGAAGATGTCCGGGCGATCCTGGTAGCCGATGCGCAGGGCGTCGCGGAAGCCGCGGGTGATGACCAGCACGGTGGGTGCACCCTTGCGCTCCAGCAGCGCATTCGTCGCCACGGTGGTGCCCATCTTCACCGCGCGGATCCGGTGGGCGGGGATCAACGCGCCCTCCGCCACCCCCATCAGCTCGCGGATGCCCTGGATGGCGGCGTCGCGATAGGCCTCCGGGTTCTCGGACAGCATCTTGCGGGCGACCAGGCCGCCATCGGGCCGGCGCGCCACGATGTCGGTAAAGGTGCCGCCGCGGTCGATCCAGAAATCCCAGCCGGAATGCGTCATCACTCGTCCCGCTCCTCGCCACCCAGCCCGCACACAGTGGCGCGCCGGAGCGGCATGTTGCCACCGGCGGGCGTGGCCTGCGCCGGGGGGCCTGCAAAAGGCGGCCGAGGAGGCCTGGCCAGATCAACCAGCCAAATCAGCCTCGCCCAATCAGCCTCGCCCAATCAGCCTCGCCAAGTCAGCCCGCTCAAATCACCCGCCAAGCCACCTCGCCAAGCCACCCCGCCAAGCCACCCGGGCGCAGCCCCCGGCCAGGCGCGCCGAGCCGGCGCCCGCGTCAGGGGCGATGGTATAGCGCGCGCCCCGCGAAAGGGGGTACCGCCTTTTCGGAAATGCCGCGTGCTGGCGCCCCCTTGTCCGCCGCTGGCGCCTCTGCCCACGCGCGCTTTCGGGCGGCGGGCGCGGGGCTTCTCCCGGACGGCGTGCAGCGCCGCCCTCGCTCCCATAAGGCGGCATTCGCCGCGCCTGGGGCGCCTCCCCCGGCACCTCTCCCCTGGCGGTGGCGCCCCTGACCCAGCGACACCGGGCCATAGGGCACCAAGTCCAAGGGCACCAAGTCCAAGGGCACCGGGTCCAAGGGCACCGGGTCCAAGGGCACCGGGTCAAGGGACACCGGGTCAAAGGAGGCCGGGGGCGCCGGCGCCACACCCGGCCACCCCGCGCGGCTGGCGCCGCTTGACGCGACGGGCCGGCCTTGCCATGAGAACCCTGGTTTTTCCGCGTGCCCCTCGAGTCCGCCCATGCGTGCCTTCGGTTCCGTCTCCCCGCTGCTGCTCGTCGGCCCGTCCTGGGTCGGGGACATGGTCATGGCGGCGAGCCTGGTGGAAGTGCTGCGCCTGCGCGAGCCCGGGCGGCCCATCGACGTGCTGGCGCCGGCGGCGGCCCTGCCCGTGGCGCGCATGATTCCCGGCGTCCGGCGCTCCATCCCCCTCGGCCTCGGCCATGGGACGCTGGGGCTCGTCGCCCGCTGGCGCCTCGGCCGGGGCCTGCGGGACGAAGGCTACGGCAAGGCCATCATCCTGCCGCGCGCGTTCAAGGCCGCCATCGCCCCGTTCGCCGCCGGCATTCCCGAGCGGGTGGGCTACGGCGGCGAGCTGCGCTCGCCGCTGCTCACCGATGCGCGGCCCGACACCCGCCGCAAGACCGCGCGCACCATCGACCGCTTTGTCGCCCTCGCCCTGCCCGAGGGCACGCCCACCCTGTCGCCGCGCCCGCACCTGATCCTGCCCGACGGGGCGCTGGACGCGGCCGAGGCCAAGTTCCCCCTTCCCGGCGACGGGCCGGTGATGGTGCTGTGCCCCGGCGCCGAATATGGCCCGGCCAAGCGCTGGCCGGCCGCGAAGTTCGCCCGGCTGGCGGCGCTGGCGGTGAAGGCCGGCTATCGGGTGCGGGTACTGGGCTCGCCCAAGGACCAGGAGGCCGCGAACACCATCGCCGCCACCAGCGGCGTTGCCGTGGACAACCTCGTGGGCCGCACCAGCCTCATCGACGCGGCCGCCATCCTGGCCGCGAGCGACGTGGTGATCTCCAACGATTCCGGCCTCATGCACATCGCCGGGGCGTTCGAGCGGCGGCTGGTGGTGATCTATGGCGCGTCCTCGGAAAAGATGACGCCACCCGCCTCCCGCAACGCCCGGGTGCTGGGGCGCGACCTGTCGTGCCGGCCCTGCCACAAGCGCGAATGCCCGCTCGGCACCCTGGCGTGCCTGGAGAGCATCTCCCCGGAGGAGGTGTTCGCCGCCGCCGAGCAGACCCGGCAATGAGGCTGCTGCTCGTCAAGCTGTCCTCGCTCGGCGACGTGGTGCACACCTTCCCGGCCCTGACCGATGCCGCCGCCGCCATCCCCGGCCTCGAGGTGGACTGGGCGGTGGAGGAGGCGTTCGCGCCGGTGGCGGCGCTGCACCCCGCCGTGCGTCGCACCATCGTCGTGCCGCTGCGGCGGCTGCGCCGGCGCCCGCTCGCGGCCTGCCGCTCCGGCGCGGCCGGGGCCGTGCGCCGGGCCCTGGCGGAGCGGCGCTACGATGTGGTGATCGACGCCCAGGGCCTGGTGAAAAGCGCCCTGGTGGCCGCCTTTGCCCACGGCACCCGCCACGGCTTCGACCGCGCCAGCGCCCGCGAGGGACTGGCGAGCCTCACCTACGCCCACCGCTACCGGGTGCCCGAGACCGAGCACATGGCGACGCGCATCCGCAAGCTGTTCGCCGCCGCCCTGGGCTATACCCTGGAGGACCGCCCGGCCGATACTGGCCTTCGCCCCGCGAGGCCGGAGGGGCAACCCTACCTGGTATTCCTGCACGGCACCACCTGGCCCACCAAGACCTGGACCCGGGACGGCTGGCGGGCGCTCGCCGCCCGCGCCGGCGATGCCGGCCTCAAGGTGCTGCTGTTCGCCCATGGCGACGCCGAGACCGCACGGGCGAACGCCATCGCCGCCGGCCAGCCGGCGGTGGAGCTGCTGCCGCCCCAATCGCTGGCGACCCTGGCGCCGCTGCTGCAGGCCGCCGCCGGGGTGGTGAGCGTGGATACCGGCCTCGGCCATCTGGCCGCCGCCTATGGGGTGCCGACGCTGGGGCTCTACGGCCCCACCAATCCGCGCCTCACCGGCCTGTTCGGTGCGCGGGTGCGCGAGCTGCCCTCGGCGCGGGCCTGCGCGCCCTGCGAGAAAGCCCGCTGCCGTATCGCCCCCGACACCCACGAAGGCCCCCCCTGCCTCGCCGACCACGCCGCCGACACGGTCTGGCAGGCGCTTGGCGGGCTCCGGGCCGGGCCCACCGTGGACAAAGGGTGAGAAAGCGTGGCACACGGGGCATGACCGCGTGACCGCCGAGAGGGCACCAACTCCATGACGCGCCGAGTGGCCTTGAGCCGCGACATCCTCCTCGTCACCGGCGGAGCCGGCTTCATCGGCTCCAACATCGCCCGCGCCGCCGCCGAGGACGGCTACCGGGTGGTGGTGGCCGACTGGCTGGAGGACGGCCCCAAGTGGCGCAACATCGCCGACATCGCCCTCAATGACGTGATCCGTCCGGAAGCCATCAACGGCTTCGTGGAGAAGGAAGCCGGCCGGCTGGCGGCGGTGGTGCACATGGGCGCCGTTTCCGCCACCACCGAGCGCGACGCCGACAAGATCGTGACCCGCAACATCCGCGCCAGTCTCGACCTGTGGGACCTGTGCGCGCGCAAGGGCCTGGGCTTCATCTATGCCTCGTCCGCCGCCACCTATGGCGACGGCGCCGCCGGCTTCACCGATGACGATTCCACCCAGGGCCTCTCGCTGCTGGCGCCGCTCAATCCCTACGGCTGGTCCAAGCTGTTCGTGGACCGGCGCATCATGGCCGACGTGGAGGCCGACGCGCCGCGCCCGCCGCAGTTCGCGGGCCTGCGCTTCTTCAATGTCTACGGCCCCGGCGAGGCCCACAAGGGCGACATGCGCTCGGTGGTGCACAAGATCTATCCCGCCGCCGCGCGCGGCGAGAACGTGACCCTGTTCAAGTCCCACAACCCCGCGTTCGCCGACGGCGGCCAATTGCGCGACTTCATCCATGTCTCCGACTGCGTGGAGGTGGTGCGCTGGCTGCTGGAGAACCCGGACGTGTCGGGCATCTTCAATGTCGGCACCGGCAAGGCGCGTTCGTTCGCCGATCTCGCCACCGCCGTGTTCGCGGCGCTGGGCGAGGCCCCGCGCATCACCTATGTGGACATGCCGGCAAGCCTCCAGAACGCCTACCAGTACTTCACCGAGGCCGACGTGACCAAGCTGCGCGCCGCCGGCTACAAGCGCCCGTTCCTTTCGCTGGAAAGCGGCGTCGATTCCTACGTCAACGAATACCTGAAGGGGCGCGGCGAGGGCGAGGGGTGAGGCCTCGCGGGCCCGGCCGGGAAAGCCGCCGGGCTCTCGGTTCAACGCAATTTCGGGCGCAACGCCGGTTCAAGCCCGTGCTGAAAATGCTCCAGGCTATTGGTTTGACGCATTTTCCTCCCGCGAACCGGTCTCCACGTCGCCTGAAAATGCTCTAGCGGATGTCCAGCATGGTTGATCAAGGCGCGCCGCGCATCACCGTCGTCGGCGATGTGATGGTGGATCGCTACATCGTCGGCTCGGTCTCGCGTATCTCGCCCGAGGCGCCGGTCCCGGTTCTGGTGCATGGCGCCGAGCGCATCGTGCCCGGCGGCGCCGCCAACGTGGCCGCCAACGCCGCCGCCCTGGGCGCCGACGTGACGCTGGTGGGCCTGGTGGGAACCGACGCCGAGGCCGCCGCCCTCGCCGGCGCGCTCGCGCCCTATCCCGGCATCGACCTGTCGCGGCTGGTGGCCGACCCGGCCCGCCCCACCATCACCAAGACCCGGGTCATGAGCGGGCGCCAGCAGATCGTGCGCATCGACGCGGAAACCCAGGCCCCGCCCAGCCCAGCCACCCTCGGCGCCCTGGCAGCGGCGGCGGCGGCGGCGGTCGCCGGCAGCCGGGTGGTGGTGCTCTCCGACTATGCCAAGGGGGTGCTGGCCGACAGCGTCATCGCCGCCACCATCGCCGCCGCGCACGCCGCCGGCATTCCGGTGATCGTCGATCCCAAGCGCCGCACCTTCGAGGCCTATCGCGGCGCCAGCCTCGTCACCCCCAACCGGCTGGAGCTGGCCGCCGCCACCGGCCGGCCCGACACCACCGACGCCGAGGCGGCGCTGGCCGCACAGGCCGCGGCCGCCCAGTTCGGCGGCGACGTGCTGGTGACCCGGGCCGAGAAGGGCATGACCCTGTGGCGGCGCGACGGGCGGGTGCTGCATGTGCCGGCCAAGGCGCGGGAGGTGTTCGACGTCTCCGGCGCCGGCGACACGGCGCTGGCGGCGCTGGCGGTCTCGCTGGCGGCAGGCCATCCGCTCGAGACCGCGGTGCACTATGCCAATGCCGCCGCCGCCGTGGCGGTGGGCAAGGTCGGCACCGCGGTGGTGAGCCGCGCCGAGGTGGCCGCTGCCCTCGATGCCAGCGTGCCGGAGGGGGCCGAGGAAGGCGCGCTGGTCAGCCGCGCGCAGGCCGCCGGCATCATCGCCGGCTGGCGCGATGCCGGAGCGCGGGTGGTGTTCACCAATGGCTGTTTCGATCTCCTCCACCCGGGCCATGTGGCGCTGCTGGAAGCCGCCGCGCGCGAGGGCGACCGGCTGGTGGTGGCGCTCAACACCGATGCCTCGGTGCGCCGGCTGAAGGGCGCGAGCCGCCCTGTGCAGGACGAAGCGGCCCGCGCCCGGGTGATGGGGGCGCTGCGCTGCGTCGACCTGGTGGTGCTGTTCGACGAGGACACCCCCTATGAGGCCATCGCCGCGCTGAAGCCGGACGTGGTGGTGAAGGGCGCCGATTATCGCGAGGACCAGGTGGTGGGCGGCGACCTGGTGAAAAGCTGGGGCGGCCGTGTCGCCCTGGTGCCCCTGGTTGAGGGCCGCTCCACTTCCGCCCTGGTCGCCAAGGCCCGAAACTGACCGGCGGGCGCGTGCCCTGCCGGCCTCCCCGCCTCAGGGCAAGAGCGGGCAGATGACGCCAAGAGGGGGCAACACCCTGCCCGTCCTCACCGTCCGCGCTGCAAGGGACACCCGATGGCGTCCGGCGCCCCCTCGCCCCGGCGGCGGCACAGACCCCGGTGGCCCCCCGAGGAGTTCACAGGTCGCATCGCCGGCGACGAGCGGACGCATTGGACGGCGGGCGGAGAACCCCAGGCCGGCCCCGCCGCCCCCGGCTTCGGCGCGGGCGAAGCGTTGAGGTTTGCACGCCGGTTGGCCCCTTCGGACTGGCGGCCGAGGGCGGCGCATAAGGCGCCGCGTGCCGGAACAGGGGGAACCACAGCCGGTCGCGAGGCGCTCCTGCCCTCCGTCGCCAGGGCGTGAGCCCGGCGCTCAGGCGCAATAGTCGATGACCTTGCGCACGAAATCCTCGCACGCCTCGATCTGGGACACGGCGATATATTCGTCCGGCTGGTGGGCCTGGACGATGGAGCCGGGTCCGCACACCACGGTCGGGATGTCGCCGATTTCCACGAACAGCCCCGCCTCGGTGCCATAGGCGACCTTGGCGTGGTCGTTGCGTCCGGCCCAGCGCTTGGCCAGGGTGGTGATGGGCGCGCCGGGATCGGCCGACAGGCCGGGAAACGCCGCCTTGACGCGGAACTCGATTCCCGCTTCCGGCGCCCTGGCCTTCATGGCCGGTTCCAGCTCGGTGCGGGCGTAATCGACGATCTCCGCCACCAGGGCGTCGATGTCCTCCTCCGGCAGGGCGCGAATCTCCCAGTCCATCGCCGCGTGGTCGGGCACGATGTTGAGCGCCGTTCCGCCGTGCAGCGTGCCCACATGGGTGGTGGACACCGGGATGTCGTACAGCGGATCGCTGCGCCCGCCCCCGAGGCGGACGCCAAGGGCGACGATTCGGGCAGCGATGAGGGCGGCCGCCTCCACCGCGTTGACCAGCTCCGGCGCCCGGGAGGAATGGCCCCCCCGCCCGGTGACGAGGGTGCGCAGCGACCGCTTCGCCTTGTGGCCGACCACCACCTGCATCAAGGTGGGCTCGCCGACGATGCAGCCCTGCGGCCGGTAACCGCTGGCCACCATATGGGCGAGCAGCGGGCGCACCCCCAGGCAGCCCACCTCCTCGTCATAGGACAGCGCCAAGTGGATCGGGCGCTTCAGCGCCCGTGCCTGCATCTCCGGCACCAGGCCCAGGCAGACCGCGAGAAAGCCCTTCATGTCGCAGGCGCCGCGCCCGTAAAGGTGGCCGTCGCGGGCGGTCAGGGTGAAGGGATCGGCCGTCCACTCCTGGCCGTCCACGGGCACCACGTCGGTATGGCCGGACAGCACGATGCCGGGCACGTCGCGCGGGCCGATGGTGGCGATGAGGGCGGCCTTGCCCTGGGCCGCATCCTCCACCCGCTCGAAGGCCACGTCGCGGGCGTGGAAGAACGCTTCCACCGCCTCCACCAGGGGCAGGTTGGAATTGCGGCTGGTGGTGTCGAAGCCGACGAGGCGCGACAGCCAGTCCAGCGTGAGCTCGGCCGCCATGGACGGGGGTCTCCGGGTGCTGATCCTGTCGCGCAGTATAGCCCCGGGCGGGTCCGGCGCCGGTGCACAAATTTCACGCCGCGTTGCGCACGCCGCGCGCGCCGCTACTGTGCACGCCCAACAGGCGGGGAGGCACGGCCATGAATGGGACGAAACCCGGTGAAACGCCACCGTCCGGCGAGGCGGGCGGCGCACGCGCCGGAGAGGGGCGCGCCGGCCGCCGCCGCGCCGGGGCGCGGCGATGAGCCGGCTCATCCTGGTGCTCGGCGGCGCCCGCTCCGGCAAGAGCGGCCATGCCGAGCGAATCGTCACCGCCACGCCCGGCCCCTGGGCCTATCTCGCCACCGCCGAGGCGCTGGACCGCGAGATGGCGGAGCGCATCGCCCTGCACCGGGCCCAGCGCGGCGACGGCTGGCACACCCACGATGCGCCGCTGGCGCTCGCCGCGGCGCTGGCGGCCCTGCCGGCCGGCCAGCCGGCCCTGGTGGACTGCCTGACCCTGTGGCTCACCAATCACCTCCTGGCCGAACACGACCTGGAGGCGGAAGGCGCCGCGCTGCTGTCGGCACTGAGCCGCCGGCCCGGGCTGACCGTCTGCGTCGCCAACGAGGTCGGCCTCGGCATCGTGCCCGACAATGCCCTGGCCCGCCGCTTCCGCGACGCCGCCGGTCGGCTCAACCAGATCGTGGCCCGGCAGGCGGACACGGTGCTGTTCATGGTGGCCGGCCTGCCGATGACGGTGAAGGGCGGCTGATCCCTCACAGCGCCCAGGCCAGCAGCGCCCCCGCCACCACCAGCGCCATCAGGAGCCCGTCGGCCCGCCGGTAGAGCCGCAGGGCGGTGCGGATGTCGGCCGCCGTCGCCTCGCGCCGGCCATCGCCCATGACCGCGTCCTCGGTGAGCACGCCGCCATAGACCTTGGGCCCGTTGAGCTTGAGGCCCAGCGCCCCGGCCATGGCCGCCTCGGACCAGCCGGCATTGGGCGAGCGGTGGCGCGGGGCATCGCGCACCATGGCCGCATAGGCCGCGCGCGGCGAGGCGCCCGGCAGCAGCGCCGCCGCCGCGATCAGCAGCCCGCCGGCGAGCCGCGAGGCCGGCAGGTTCACATAGTCATCGGTCCGCGCCGCCGCCCACCCGAACGCGGCGTGGCGGGGGGTGAGGTGGCCGATCATGCTGTCGGCAGTGTTGAGCGCCTTGTAGGCGGCGCCGCCAGCCAGCCCGCCCACGCACAGCCACAGGGTGGGCGCGACGATGCCGTCCGAGAAGTTCTCGGCCAGGCTCTCGATAGCGGCGCGGGCGACCCCCGCCTCGTCCAGCCGCTGCGGATCACGCCCCACGATGTGGCCCACCGCCTGGCGCCCGGCCTCCAGCCCGCCGGTTTCCAGCGCCGTGGCCACTGCCGCCACATGCCAATGGAGCGAGCGCTGGGCGATCAGGGTGCTGCCGAGAAGGCCGACGGCGATCCAGCCGAACGGCACCGCCCGCAGCCCTTCCTCCAGGATCAGCGCCGGCCCCGCCGCCACCAGCACCAGCACCGCCACCGTCGCCACTCCCAGCAGCCGGCGCCGGCGATCGCTGAACGCAGGCTGGTTCCAGACCCGGTCCAGCCGGGCGATCAGCGCGCCGATCCAGGTGACGGGATGCCCGATGGTCCGCACCAGAGCCGCCGGATACCCGAACAGCGCCTCGAAAATGATGGCCACCGCCGTGCTGTCGAACGCCATGCCGCCCCCTCCGCCCGGCCGCGCGCAGGCCCCGCGCCGGTGATTCCACCCGTGCCATCCTGCCATAGTGCCATGACCCGACACCGCCGCGCGATTGGCGGCCACGGGGGCGGAGGAGGCGATTTCGCTGCTGTAGCCGGCTTGGTTCTGGCCCTATGATGCAGTGCGCAACCGGGAGACGGACCACCCATGGGCATTGTGCGGCAAGGCATGAACGGCGCGCCCGTGGCCACGGACGGGCCTCCCCGCGTGGCCGAGGGCGTGAGGGTCTATGCGGTGGGCGACATCCATGGCCATCTCGACCTGCTGGAAAACCTGCTGCGGCAGATGGAGCAGGACCAGGCCGCCCATCCCGGCCGCGCCCACCGGGAAATCTATCTCGGCGACTATGTGGATCGCGGCCCGGCCACCGCCGGCGTGCTCGACACCCTGTTGCGGCGACAGGCCCGCCAGGGGGCCATCTGCCTTTCGGGCAACCACGAGGAACTGATGCTGGAGGCGTATCGGACCTACGATGCCTTCATCCATTGGCTCAGGGTCGGCGGCCGGGCGGCGGCGCTGTCCTACCTGCCCCGGCTGGCCGCGACCGCCGACGACGTGGAGGACCGCTACCTGTGGCATCGCTGGCGCGGCGCCATGCCGGAGTCCCACATCGATTTCCTGCGCGGGCTCGGCACCACCCATGTCTGCGGCGACTATCTGTTCGTGCATGCCGGGCTGCGGCCGGGCGTACCGGTCGAGGCCCAGACCCGGCACGACTGCCTGTGGATTCGCCACGCCTTCCTGGACCATGGCGAGCCGTTCGAGCATGTGGTGGTGCATGGCCACACCCCGGTTGCGGAACCGGAGGTGCGCAGCAATCGCATCGGCATCGACACCGGCGCCTTCGCCAGCGGGCGCCTCACCTGCCTGGTGCTCGACGGGGCCGAGCGGGCCATCCTGTCCACCTGAACGGACGGCCGGTGGCGCTGGCTGCCGGCTCGTGCTTCACTCCGCGCGGGAGGACCGGGCGCCATGTTCATCGCATTCTTCGAAGCCCTGAAAACGGCGGGCGTGCCGGTGTCCGTGCGCGAATACCTGACCCTCATGGAGGCCATGGACCGCGACCTGGCCGGGCGACAGGTGGAAACCTTCTATTATCTCGCCCGCGCCAGCCTGGTGAAGGACGAGCGGCACCTGGACAAGTTCGACCAGGTGTTCGGCCACTGCTTCAAGGGCCTGGAAGCGGCGCTGGGGGAGGACGGCCATGCCATCCCGCAGGACTGGCTGCGCAAACTCACCGAAAAGCACCTGACCGAGGAGGAAAAGAAGCAGATCGAGGCGCTCGGCGGACTCGACAAGCTGCTGGACACCCTGGCCGAGCGGCTGAAGGAGCAGAAGGAGCGCCACCAGGGCGGCAACAAGTGGATCGGCACCGGCGGCACCTCCCCCTTCGGCGCCTACGGCTACAATCCCGAGGGGGTGCGCATCGGCCAGGACGGCAATCGCAACTTCCGCGCGGTGAAGGTGTGGGACAAGCGCGAGTTCAAGGATCTCGACGACCAGGTGGAACTCGGCACCCGCAACATCAAGGTGGCGCTGCGCCGCCTGCGCAAGTTCGCCCGGGTGGGCGCCGCCGAGGAACTCGACATCGATGGCACCATCCGCGAGACTGCCCGCTCCGGCTATCTCGACGTGAAGCTGCGGCCCGAACGGCGCAATGCGGTGAAGGTGCTGCTGTTCCTCGACGTCGGCGGCTCCATGGACTGGCACATCGCCCAATGCGAGGAGCTGTTCTCGGCCGCGCGCTCCGAGTTCAAGCACCTGGAGCATTTCTATTTCCACAATTGCGTCTATGAGAGCGTGTGGCGCTCCAACACTCGCCGCGCCAGCGAGCGCATCGCTCTGCAAGACGTGCTGCACACCTATGCCAGCGATTACAAGCTGATCTTCGTGGGCGATGCTTCCATGGGCCCCTACGAAATCATGTATGCGAACGGCTCGGTGGAGCACAACAACCCCGAGCCGGGCAAGGTGTGGCTGGACCGGCTGCTGGCGACCTATCCCCACGCGGTATGGCTCAACCCGGTGGCACAGGCCCACTGGGGCTACACCGATTCCATCCGCCTGATCGGCCACATCCTGGACAACCGCATGTTCCCCCTCACCGTGGAGGGAATCGACGCCGCCATGCGGGAGTTGACCTGACACCCGGCCGGGGACGACGGCAGGTCAAATAAACGGCAGGTCAAATAAAAAGGGCGCCCGAGACGGGCGCCCTCCATGTGCGGGGTGGGCCGAGGCCGACGCGCCGGGCCTCAGGCGACCGGGCGGGTGCTCTTCTCGACCGTGCTCTTGATCGGCTCGGACGACTCGGCCGCCACCTTCTGCGCCAGCGCGGTGAGATCCTTGGTCTGGCCGCTCACGGTCTCGAACTGCTTGCGGGCGTGGCTGGTGGAGAGCTCCACCGCCTCGGCCACGCTCTTCGCCTGCAGCAGGGCGTTGAAATAGTCGAAGGTGGAGTTCACGTTCGACTGCACCGCCTCGAGCACCTTGGAATTGTATTCCGCCACGCCCTTGCTGGCGGTGGTGTAGGTGTCCTCCAGGGCCGCGTTCACCTGGTCGGCGGAGACCTTCAGCTTGTCGTAATTCTCGCGCAGGGTGGCAAGACCCTTCTCGGCGATCTCGCGCACGGCCGGCGGCACCTCGACCGGCGGAATGCCATTGGCCGAAAACGCCTTCTTCGCTGCTTCGATCTGGTCCTGGTATGCCTTGATGAAGGAGTCGCTCATATCATCCTCGGGCCGCGCAGGGGGGATTTCGCACAAGCGGCAAGCCTCCCGGCCAGTTTCTCGTTCCGAAGGGCCCCCTCCCCGCAGACGGAAGGCTCCCGGACCGTTGAAAACCAGTCACGAGCTGGAGTTATACGGAGTCTTGCCTCGACGGGTTCAATACATAGCTCAAGGTGAGATGCGGCGCAAAAACAATCTCGCGCCGCACAATAAGAAACAAAAACCGAGGTAAACGCGCGTCAAGCCTTCCGCCCTGGGTCGAGTGCCTGACCAGCCTTGGCCTTGGCTTCATTGATCACGCTTTCACTCACGCTCCGGAGGTCCGCGGCGGCGCTCTGGGCGCTCTGGGCGGCGGCGGCGGACAGTTCCCGGACCCGCTCCGCCAACGCCTTGGCGCGCTCGTCCAGGGCGCGGGCGGTGGTCTCGCCCAGGCTTTTCGCGTCGCTGCTCAGTTCCTTGGCCTGATCAGCCACCTTCTGCACCTGGCTGGAGAGGAACTCGGCCTGCAGGGTCAAGGCCTCCTGCGGGGTCTTGGCGGACACCAGCTTCTGCAGGAAGTCGAAGCCGGCCTCCACATTGGCCTCCACCAGGCCCAGCGCCTTCTGCCGCAGGTCGGTGACGCCGGCGCGCACTTCCTCCAGGTGGCCTTCGTTGTCCCCCACGGCCTCGCGGGTGTTCTTGAACAATGTCTCAAAGGCCTCCCTGGCCTGCGCCACGTTCTTCTCGGCGATGGCGCGCACTTCGGACGGCAGTTCCAGATTCGGACCGAACTTCGTCATGGTGGTTGCTCCTCGGGCGTTGGGAACGGCCCTGACGGCTGCCCCGGCGACAGTGTAATATGCTCCATCCATACTGTGCCAACATGAAAAGGACGGAAAGTGCCCGCGATTGCGTCCATGTTAACCCATTTGGCCCATGTTCGGCCAAGCACTGGGATTCATGAGACCGCCGGGCTCCGGCGGTCATTGCGGACGGGACATGATGACGGAGACGAAGGCCCGCGCGCTCGACTTGTCGGACCCCCGCCTTGCGCCCCTGCGCCAGGAGGACCTGCCCTCCTTCCTGGTGGATGTCTCCAGCAGCGCCATCCTCGCCGCCACCGCCGCCGGCGCCCGGCTCGGCATGGGCCCGGAGCGGGCCCCGCCGCCCCAGGTGGCGGAAGCCGCGCGCGCCCTCGGGGGCGGCCGGCCGGCGGCCCTGGTGCGGCTGCGGCTGCCGCGCAGCCTGACCCCCCGCCTGTTCCGCGCCCAGCTTCTGGACATCGACGGCGCGCCCATGGCCCTGTTCGCCGATCCCGCCGCCTTCCGCGACGATCCGGCGCTGGCGGTGGAGGCGCGCCAGCCCGCGCCCGGCCCGGCGGTCACGCTCGAAGCCCTCGATCCGGCGCTGCGCTTCACCTTTGAGACCGACGCCGACGACCGGCTGCGCTCGTTCTCCGCGGCGCTGGCATCGGCGCTCGGCGCCGGCGCCGATGCCTGGCTCGGCGCCACCTTTCCGGAACTGGAGGCGGCCGGCCGGATCGTTTCCGGCCATGCCGCCGCCGACGCCCTGGCGCGCGGCGCCGCCTTCTCCGGCGTCCATGTCACCGTGCCGGGACCGGTGGTGATCGAACTGGAGCTGGGCGGCGTGCCGTTGTTCGATGCCTCCCGCCGCCGGCTGGCGACGCGGGGCTTCGGCGTCCTGCGCCGCTGGCGCGCCGGTCCCGACGGCCCCGCACCGGCGGCACCGGTTGCCGCCGAAGCCGGGTCGTGGCCGCCGCCGCCCGCCGCCCCGCATCCGCCGGCGCCGCGCCAGACGCCTTCCAACGTAGTGGCCTTCAGCGGCCTGACCCCCCGCGAGAGCACTTATTTCGACGAGATCGGCCGCACGCTCGAGGCGGCCATGCGCGCCGATGCCCGCCCGCCGGCCCAGACACCGCCGGCCCCGACACCACCGCCCCCTCCCGAGCCGGCCGAAACCGCCGCCTCCTCCGGGGCCATCCTCGACACCCTGCCCCTCGCCACTTTGCTGGAGGACGCGGACCAGTTGGTGCACGCCAACCGCGCCTTCCTGGAATGGACCGGCTGGCCGGATGTCGACGCCGTGCGCGCCGTCGGCGGCGTGCCCCACGTGCTGACCACCGGCGACGACGGCGACGGCACCCTCCTGACTGCGGACGGCGATCATCTGCCAGTCGAGGCGCGGATGGTGGACGCCCCGTTCCACGCTCCCGACGCCCGCCTGCACGTGCTGCGCCGGCGCGAGGCCGCGTCCGCGCAGGTGGAATCCGCCGTCGATCCGCGCCGCGCCGCCCTGGATCTCGTGCCGTGGCCGGTGCTGCTCATCGGCGACGCCCACCGCATCCTGTTCGCCAACCATGCCGCGAGCGAACGCCTGGGCTTTCCGGCGACGGAACTGGAAGGCCAACCCATCACCACCGTCCTGGCACCCGAAGGCCGCGGTGAAGCCGTGGGCTGGCTCGACCGCGCCCGCGCCCGGCCGGGCGGGCGGCGCCCCCGGGTGCTGCTGCTCCGCCCCAACGGCGGCGGCGCCTTCCACGCCCTCGCCGGGCTGGCTCCGGTGGGCGAGGACACCGGACAGATGTGCCTGGTGCTGGGTCCGGAGCCGCGCGCCGAGACCCGATCGGACGCCAAGCCGGGCGAAGCTGCAAGCCCCGCGGGCGGCGCGGCCCCGGTGGAGGGCGCCGGAGCGCCCCAAGCCCCGCGCGCGGAGACCGAGAGGGCCGCACCCGGCGCGCCGCTCGACACCACGCTCCCGGAAGCCGCCTTGCACATGGTCGCGCGGCGCCTGTCGGAAAGCCTCGGCCCATCCTTCTCGACCCTCGCCGCTTATGCACCCGACGATGCCGTGGCCCTGCCGCCCGCCGTGCACGCGGCGCTGGCCACGGTGCAGAAGTGCATCGACGACCTGGGCGCCCTGGCGGCGCCGCTGGCGGAGGGCGAACGGGAACCGACGGCGCCGGCGCCGCTGGTCAGCGCCGCGGTGGCGTTCGCCCTGGCACGGGCCCGACGGCGCCATGTCAGCGTGCGGACCGACATCGACGACGTTCCACGGATCGCGACCCGGCCGGCGCGGCTGGCGCGGCTGGTCCGCCTCATTCTCGAAGACGCCCTGGACGCCGCGCCCCCCCACACCGCGATCATCGTGTCGCTGCTGTGCGACGATCATGACGGGGGGGCGCCGGTGGTGCTGCAGGTGAGCGACGCCGGCCCGCCGGTGGACGAGGTGGATGAGGCCGCCGCCCGCGCGCCCCTCGCCCCCTCGCCCGGCACCGACCGCTTCAGCCGCGCCGGGCGGCCTCTGCGCATGGCCCGCCTGGTGGACGAGGCCCACGCGCTGGGCGCCACCTTCGCGCTGCGCCGCGGCATCGCCAAGGGCATGACCGCGCAGCTGACCCTGCCGCGCTAGCACTCAGACACCACCGCGCGCCCGCCAGGGCCATCGCGCGGTGCGCAAGTACGGCAGGCCGGACCGGTCGTACCTTAGACCTCCTCTGAAACACTCCGCCGCCACTCTCAACGGTTGACTGCGACGCACCATTTCTGCGTAAATTGATAATCAGAAGCAGTTTTTAGACGCTTTCCAATCGCTTTGATTTGGGCATTACCATGATCGTTTGTTCGTGCAATGTCTTTTCAGACCGTCAGGTTCTCGACGCGATCGCCGGCTCGTCACAAGGCATGCGCACCCCCGGCGAGGTTTATCGCTGCCTGGGCTGTTCCCCGCAGTGCGGCCGTTGCGCCCGCACCATCCGCGCGCTCATGGATCAGGCCCAGGCCCACGGCTGCGGCCAGTGCGCCGAGGACTGCGCGGTGGCGGGCTTGACGGGCCTGGTGGCCGCCGAATAGGACCCCGATCGCTGTTGGAATCCGCCGCCCGCCCCGGAGCCACACTCCGGCGCGGGCGGTTTCCCAGTATTGATTTTAGATTAGAACTGATCTAAGACCGTTTTAAAGAAACCAGGGAAAATGCCGTTTCAGGCATGAGGAGCAGATCATGAAGGGCGATCCGAAAGTCATCGAATACCTCAACAGAGGTCTGCGTTCGGAACTGACCGCCATCAATCAGTACTGGCTCCATTATCGCATGCTGGACAACTGGGGCTACAAGGCGCTGGCCAAGAAGTGGCGCGCCGAGTCCATCGAAGAGATGGTGCACGCCGACAAGTTCACCGACCGCATTCTCTTCCTCGATGGCTTCCCCAACATGCAGGTGCTTGATCCGCTGCGGATCGGCCAGGACGTGAAGGAAATCCTCGACGCCGATCTCGCCGCCGAGCTCGACGCCCGCGCCCTCTACCAGGAGGCAGCCACCTACTGCCATTCGGTGAAGGACTATCCCAGCCGCGACCTGTTCGAGGAGCTGATGGCGGACGAGGAAGGTCACATCGACTTCCTTGAGACCCAGCTTGATCTGGTCGCCAAGCTCGGCCTGCCGCTGTACGCGCAGCACCACATCGGCGAGCTCGACGAAGACTGAGTTCGCTCCGATTTCGGTCGTGACAGGAAAGCCCGGCCTCGCGCCGGGCTTTTTTGCGTCCCGATCCCGGCCGCCCCGCTTCGCCATGGCCATCCTCCAGGCCATGAAAGCGACACAGAGACTCTGGAAGGTGCCGCCAGCCAGAATTGATCCTGGGGGAGGCTCGCTCGCTGCGGCATTCACCTCGGGTAGCCGACAGTCTTGCGCCCGCCGGAGGCCCGACCGGACCGCCGGCAGGGGTACCGACGCCCCGAAATCCAATCGATCGAGAGTGGATGTTGAGACTGCGCGAAAACACCCGCCGCGTCGCGCTGGTCGCCGCGGCCGCCGGCGGCCTCGCCCTTGCGGCGCTGGCGGCCGCGACGGTGCTGTTGCCGCTGCTCGTGCCCGCCGCGGACCTGCGCCGCGCCGCCATCGCCGCCGTGGCCGGCACCACCGAACAGGGCGTCACCATTTCCGGTGATCCGGTGCTCCGGCTCCTGCCCTCCCCGCGCGTGGAGTTGCGCAAGGTCACGTTCAGCCTGCCGCACGGCCAGTCCCTCGACGCGGACGCGGTGGTGAGCCGTATCAGCCTGTGGCCGCTGCTGTTCGGGCGTCTCGCCATTTCCGACGTGACGCTTCAAAGCCCCTCCCTGGTGCTCACCGGCGATCAGCGGCTGCCTCAGCTCGGCATCGTTCCGTTCCTGGCCGCCGCCCACGGGCCGGAGCTGCGCGTGGTGGACGGCACCATCGCCTGGCGCTCGGAAAGCGGCCTCACCCGGGAACTGGTCAGCGGCATCGTCGGCCGGTTCGACCGGGTCATCGGCGGGCGCGGCATGACGGTCAGCGTGGTATTCGACTGGCGCGACGTGGTGGTGGAGGCGAGTCTCTCCGTCGACGACGTGAAGGCCTTCCTCAGCGGCGTGGCGACCCCGACCCGTGCCGCCCTGGTCTCCGATCTCGCCAGCATGCGCTTTCGCGGCCAGGCCAGCTATTCCGCCCGGCCCGCTGCGGACGGCACGGTGACCGCCGATGCCGATTCGCTGCGCGCGCTGCTGGACTGGGTGCGGGTCCCCGCGCCCACCAGCCGCGGCTTCGGCGCCTTCACCCTCAACTCCCGCCTTGCGCTGGATGGAGAAACCCTCTCCCTCACCGACACCCAGCTGGATCTCGACGGCAATCGCGGCGAAGGCGGCCTCCTGGTGAAGCTCGGCGGCAACCGGCCGGTGATCCAGGGCACGCTCGCCGCCGAGCGCCTGAGCCTCACGCCCTACGGCCAGATGCGGCTGACCGGGGACAACGGACGCGAGTGGTCGCGCGATCCGCTGGACCTGTCCGCCCTCGATGCCGTCGACCTGGACCTGCGCCTGTCCGCCGGCCAGGTGGTCGCCGAGACCGCCACCTTCACCACCGTTGCCGCGAGCGCGGTGCTCACCAGCGGTCGGCTGGTGCTGGCGCTCGGGCAGACCAGCGGCTGGAACGGCATGCTGCGCGGCACCGCCACCCTCAGCCCGAACTGGCCCGGTCGCGGCGCCGACGGAACCGGCCTGTCCCTGCGCGTGGAGGCGGAATGCGCCGACATCTCCCTGGAGCGGGCGCTGGACGACATTGCCGGCGTCGGCCTGTTCGAGGGCAGCGGCACGCTCCAGTTCGATCTGCAGAGCGAGGGGCGCAGCGTCCAGGACATCGCGCAGGGCCTCACGGGCAGCGTCGCCCTCTCCAGCAGCGGCGGCAGCCTGGTGGGTTTCGACGTGGCCCAGGTGCTGCGGCGCATCGAGCGCCGGCCCCTGTCCGGCGCAGCCGATCCGCGCGGCGGCCGCACGCCCTTTTCGGCGCTGGTGGCGCGGGCCAGCCTGCGCCACGGGCTCGCCACCATCGACGACATGTCCATCGACGGAAAGCAGATCCATCTCGACCTGGACGGCACCATCGATGTTGCCCAGCGCACCCTCGACATGGCCGGCGAGGCCAGCCTCAAGGCCGGGCCGAAGGCGGGAGAGCCGCACGACATCTCGCTGCCGTTCGTGGTGGAAGGCCCCTGGAGCGCACCGCGTATCATGGCCGATCCGGTCAGCCTCATCGAGCGCTCCGGCGCCGCCCAGCCGCTGCTGGAGGCGGTGAAGAGCCACAGGTCCGGCGCCGCAGTCCACACCGTGATCGAGAAGCTGGTGAAGCCCGCCGCGCCGCTGCCGGCCGACGCCGGCCGCCCCGCCAACTGAGCCCCGACATCCCGGACGACGTCGCGGGGCGCCGTGTCTACAGCGCCGCCACGCTCTGCCGTGGCCGGTGCAGCGGGCGCAGGGCGTCATGGCGCAGGCGGGCGAACATCAGGTGGTCTTCCCACGTGCCATTGATGCACAGATACTCGCGCGAATAGCCCTCGCGGGCGAAGCCGCACCCCTCCAGCAGGCTGATGGAGGGCTGGTTGCTGGGCATGCACGCCGCCTCCACCCGGTGCAGGTGCAGCACCTCGTGGGCCACGGGCAGCAGCGCCGTCACCGCCGCCTTCATATAGCCCTGCCCCGCGAACGGCGCGCCCATCCAATAGCCGAGGCTGGCCGCCTGGCAGACACCGCGCCGCACGTTGGACAGGGTCAGCCCACCCAGCAGCTGGTGGTCGGACTGGCGGAACACCAGCAGGGGGTAGGCCTCGTCCGCGAGCATATCCCGGGCGTAGCGGCGCAGGCGCCGGCGAAAGGCGCCGCGGCTCAGATCATCCGCCGGCCACACCGGCTCCCAAGGGGTGAGGAAGGCCCGGCTCGCCGACCGCAGGTCGCGCCATGCCGGAAAGTCCTTCATCTGCGGCACGCGCAGATACACCCTCTCGCCTTCGATGGTCGGCAGGAATTCCGGCGCGAACAGCGTGGTCAGCGGCCACATGATCGACGGTCTCGAAGCCTCTCCGGTTCGTCCCCATGCCCCCGGCGCCGGCCCGCGACCGGGCGCCGATGGGCGTCTCGCAAGCGCCGGGCAAGCCCCCGCCGCTCAGGCCTTCAAGCGCTCCACCGCGCGGGCGGCCGGCTCCAGGCCGGCCTTGGGCCCCAAAGCGGTGAGGGTGGGCCGCCCCCGCGCCACCAGAGTGTGCGCCGCCTGCCGCACTGCCGCAACATCCACCGCCTCCACCTTGGCGACGATCTCATCCACCGGGATGATGCGGCCGAAGCCCAGGATCTGCCGCGCCAGCTGATCGGCGCGGGCGCCTGAGCTTTCCAGCGCCGCCAGCAGGCCCACCTTCATCTGCGCCTTGGCCCGGGCCACCTCGACCTCGGTGACGGTCTCCCCCGCCGCGAACAACTGGTCGATGACCGCCTCCGACAACTCGCCCACGTCGCCGGTATCGGTGCCGGCATAGACGCCGAACAGCCCGGTGTCGGCATAGCTCCAATGGAAGGCGTAGATGGAATAGCAGAGCCCCCGCTCTTCCCGCACGTCCTGGAACAGGCGCGAGGACATGCCGCCGCCCAGCACGTTGGTGAGCACCTGCAGCGCGTGATAGCCGGGATCGAGATAGGAGCACCCCTCCAGCCCGATCAGGACATGCACCTGCTCCAGCTCCCGGGGCGTGAGCTGGATGCCGCCGGCATAGGCGGCTGGGGGCAGGGCTGGCTTGGCTGCGCCGCCGATGGTGGCCAGGCGCTGGGCCGCCTCCGCCACCACCTGGTCATGATCCACCGCCCCGGCGGCGCCCACCACCATGCGCGGGCCGCTGTAGGTGCGCCCGAGATAGGCGCCGAGCTGCTGCCGGTTGAAGCCACGCACGGTCTCCGGCGTGCCGAGGATGGAGCGGCCCAGCGCCTGGCCGGGAAAGGCCTGTTCCTGGAACAGGTCGAACACCAGGTCGTCGGGCGTGTCCTGAACCGCGCCGATCTCCTGGACGATCACGTTCTTCTCGCGCGCCAGCTCGTCGGCGGCGAAGGCCGGCTCGGTGAGGATGTCGGCCAGGATGTCGAGGCCCAGGCCCACATCTTCGCCCAGCACACGCACATTGTAGCTGGTCTGCTCCACCGAGGTGGCGGCGTTGATGTCGCCGCCCACCTGCTCGATCTCCTCCGCGATCCGGCGGGCGGTGCGGCGGCGGGTGCCCTTGAAGGCCATGTGCTCCAGCAGGTGGGAGATGCCGTGCTCGTCCTCCTGCTCGTCGCGGGCGCCCGTGCCCACCCAGATGCCGAGCGAGGCCGTGCCCAGATGGTCCATGGCGTCGGTGACGACGGTGATGCCGTTGTCGAGGGTCGAGAGCTTCACACCCATGATGCGCCTCAGGCCGCCGCGCCGGTGGCGATGCGGGCGTGGGCGCGGATGAAGCCCTCCACGGCGGCAAGGTCGTTGGGCAGCACGGTGACGGTTTCCCGCCGGGTCAGAAGATCCGCCATGTGGGGCGGAAGGGGAGGACGATGGCCGGTGGCGGCGGCCACCGCGTCGGGGAACTTGGCCGCATGGGCGGTGGCCAGCACCACCTGCGGCACCCTGGCGGCGTGCTCCACCTTGTCGGCGACTGTGAGGGCGACCGCCGTGTGCGGATCCACCAGGTAGCCGGCGCTCTTGTAGAACCGGGCGATGGTGGCGCTGGTCTCGGGCTCGTCGGCGCGGGCGGCGGTGAAATCGGCAGCGATGGCGGCGCGCGCGTCAAGGGGCAGAGTGAAGCTGCCGGACTGGGCGAGCGAGGCCATCAGCTGGCGGATGACGGCGGCGTCGCGGTCCACCGCGTCGAACAGCAGGCGCTCGAAATTGGACGACACCTGGATGTCCATGGACGGCGAGAGGGAGGGCGTCACACCCTTCACCTCGTAGCGGCCGGTGTCGAGGGTGCGCACCAGGATGTCGTTGACATTGGTGGCGATGGCAAGGTCGCGGATGGGCAAGCCCATCTTCTTGGCCACCCAGCCGGCGAGGATGTCGCCGAAATTGCCGGTGGGCACCACGAACGACACCTCGCGATGGGGCGCCCCGAGCGCTGTGGCGGCATAAAAATAATAGACCACCTGGGCGACGATGCGCGCCCAGTTGATGGAGTTCACCCCCGCCAGGGCCAACTGGTCGCGGAAGCTGTGGTGGTTGAACATGGCCTTCACCAGGCCCTGGCAATCGTCGAACGTGCCCTCCACGGCGATGGCGTGCACGTTGGGCGAGGCCACCGTCGTCATCTGGCGGCGCTGCACCTCGGACACGCGGCCGTGCGGGTACAGGATGAACACGTCCACCGCGTCGGACGAGCGGAACGCCTCGATGGCGGCGCTGCCGGTGTCGCCGGAGGTGGCGCCGACAATGGTGGCGCGCGCGCCGCGGGCGGACAACACATGGTCCATCAGCCGCGCCAGCAGCTGCATGGCGACATCCTTGAACGCCAGCGTGGGCCCGTGGAACAGCTCCAGCACGAAGCGGTTCGGCGCCACCTGCACCAGCGGCGTCACCGCCGGATGGCGAAAGCCCGCATAGGCATCGGCGATCATCAGGTCGAGGGCGCGCTCGGGCAGCGTGTCGGCCACGAACGGGGCGATGACCGCCTTGGCCACGGCAGCGTAAGGCTTGCCCGCCAGCGCGGCGATGGCGTCCGCCGACAGGGTGGGCCAGCTCTCGGGCACATAGAGGCCGCCGTCGCGGGCGAGACCCGCGAGCAGGGCATCGGAAAATGACAGGGCCGGGGCTTCACCGCGGGTGGAAACGTAACGCACTGGTCCTCGCCGAAGTTCTGAATGCCACAGCGGTCGCAGGCGACCGGCGCGCACAGCCTAAACGCAAGCGACCTCGCGCGAAAGGCTCCGCGCCGGACGAAGCGGACCGGCGCCGGCACCGATAGCCGATTCGCGCCGCGAACGGTCCCCGGCCCCACGCCCCGCCTTTGCGCGCTGCCGGCGCCCTGGCCCGGCTCCCTGGCCTCTACCCCCCCCGCTTGGCCCGGTGGTTGGCCCAGTGCTTGGCCCAGCGCTTGGCCCCGTGGCCGCGCCGGTGCCGGCGCCGTGCCGCGCGTCCTGCCCTCGCCTGGTGCCGCGCGCCCCTTGACTTCGCTCCCGTTTTCCGTACCGTTCAGTACATACAAAACCGATTGGTACACAGAGATGATCGAGCGCCCCCCTCTTCCCCCCTTCACCGCCGCAACCGCCGCGCAGAAGGCGCGCCTCGCGGAGGACGCGTGGAACAGTTGCGACCCGCAGCGGGTCTCCCTCGCCTACACGGCCGACAGCCGCTGGCGGAACCGCTCCGATTTCCTCGCCGGGCGCGCGGCCATCGTTGCCTTCCTGGAGGCCAAGTGGCGGCGGGAGCTGGACTATCGGCTCATCAAGGACGTCTGGGCCTTTACCGGCCACCGCATCGCCGTGCGGTTTCAATACGAATGGCACGACGCGGCCGGGGCCTGGTTCCGTTCCCACGGCAACGAGCAATGGGAGTTCGATGCCGCCGGCTTGATGCGGCGGCGGGAAGCCTCCATCAACGACGTTCCCATCCGCGCCGAGGACCGCAAGTTCCTGTGGCCGGCCGGGCCGCGCCCGGCGGACCATCCCGGGCTCACCGAACTGGGGCTGTGATGGCGCGGATCGTGATGCAGCGGGCGGACACCCTGCCCGCCTTGGCCGAGGTGTTCCGGGAGCGCGGCTTCGAGGGGGCAAGCCTGGCCGCCATCACTGCCGCCACCGGCCTCGGCAAGGGCAGCCTTTATCACTTCTTCCCGGGCGGCAAGGAGGAGATGGCGGCGGCCGTGCTGACGGAGATCGACGGCTGGTTCGAAACCCAGGTGTTCACGCCGCTGCGCGAGAACGCGGAGGCCGCCGCCGCCATTCGCGACATGCTGGCGAGCGTGGAGGCCTATTTCCGCAGCGGCAGGCGGGTCTGCCTGGTGGGCGTGTTCGCGCTCGGCGCCGAGCGCGACCGCTTCGCGGCCCAGGTCGAGGGCTATTTCAGCCGCTGGCGCGCGGCGTTGGCGGACGCCCTGCGCCGCGCCGGCCACCCGGGGCCAGACGCCGACGCGCTGGCCGAAGAGGCCCTGGCATCCATCCAGGGCGCCCTGACCCTCGCCCGCGCGCTGGCCGATCCGCAGGTGTTCGCCCGCGCCCTCCAGCGCCTGGAACACCGGCTGCTGGGATGAGCCCGAGCCGGCTACGCCCAGGACGCAGCGCACCCCGGCCCGCGCGCCATGGCGCGCGGGCCTTTCCCGGGGGCTGGAAAGAAGAGGGCCACGGGAATCCCGGCCCGGTCCGGATCAGGAGGCCTTGGCCTTCTGCACCAGGCGCGGCGCATAGACGTGCTCGGGGCCCGGGAACACACGGGCGCGGACCTCATCCGCATAGCTCGCCACCGCCTTCTCGATCTCCGGCCCGAGATTGGCGAACTTCTTCACGAACTTGGGCACCCGGTCGCCCAGGCCGAGCATGTCTTCCAGCACCAGGATCTGGCCGTCGCAGGCCGCCGAGCCGCCGATGCCGATGGTGGGCGGAGCCACCTCCTGGGTGATGCGGCGGGCCAGCGGCTCGGCGATCGCCTCCAGCACGATGGAGAAGGCGCCGGCCTCCGCCACCGCGCGGGCGTCGTCAAGGATGATGGAGGCCTCCGCATCGTCGCGCCCGCGCGCCTTGAACGAGCCCAGGGTGTTGATGGCCTGGGGGGTGAGGCCCACATGGCCCATCACCGGCACGCCGCGATCCACCAGGAATCGCACCGTCTCGGCCATGCGGCGGCCGCCCTCCAGCTTGACCGCGCCGGCGCCGGTCTCCTTCAGCACCCGGGCGGCGGTATGGAAGGCCTCGGTGGGGCTGGCCTCATAGCTGCCGAAGGGCAGGTCCACCACGATCAGTGCCCGCCGGGTGCCGCGCACCACGGCCCGGCCATGCACGATCATCATCTCCACCGTCACCGGCACGGTGGTTTCCAGGCCATGCATCACCATGCCCAGGCTGTCCCCCACCAGGATCACATCCACATGGCGGTCGAGCAGGCGCGCCGTGTGGGCGTGGTAGGAGGTGAGCGAGACGATGGGCTCGCCGCCCTTGCGGGCCTGGATCTCCGGCGCGGTGATGCGGCGGCTGTCTGCCTGGCTGGACATGACGTTCCTCTAAATTTTGTGTGCGGACCTCGCGGCCCCCTGCTCGCCCCGGTCGAACGGCCGCACCCGCGCCCGCCGCCCGCGCTCACATGACGGGCACCCCGATGACATGGGGATGGAACACGAAGGCGAGAAGACCATAGAGCACCACACCGCCGGCCACCGCAAGGGCATCGCCGGTCCATCCCGCGGGGGCCGGCGGCACCGGTGCGCCGCGCCGCTTCAGGGCGATGCGGTCATACACCGCCCACGCCAGGAACGCGCCGAACAGCACCATGGAGGCGGCATCGCCATTGGCCAGCAGGTGGCCCACCGCCCAGGCCTTCACCGCCACCAGAAGCGGATGCTTGAGAGCGGTGCGGATGTGGCTCGGCACATAGGCCGCGACGGCGGCGATCGAGGCCAGCAGCATCAACAGCAGCGTGACATGGCGCAGCGCCAGCGGCGGGGTCCACACCTCCGCCGCGCCCGCCGCCCGCCACAGCGCGAAACCGTAGACGATCAGCGCCAGGCCGCTGCCAGCCAGCAACGAGAAGAAGCCCTTGTAGGCGCCCTCGCCCACCGCCGCGATGCAGCGGGCGCGCAGACCGCGCAGGCTCGCCACCACATGGATGGCGATGAACACCACCAGGCCCAACAGCATCATCACCATGGCTCGCCCTCCGCCCGCGGCATCCGCGCTCCGGTTTCAAGTGCACGCCAAAGCGCCGAAGGGCAAGCCCGTGCCGCAGCCCGTGCCGCACCGCACCCGGCGCATCGGCTACAGGCTTGCATTGCATCACAGGCCTGCCACACTGAACACGGGAGGGGCCGGGCATGACGGGAATGGCCGCGACGAACGACAGGCGTGGCGACAGGCGTGGCCGCGGGACTGGCCCCAGGAGTGTCGGCCGGCGGCACGCATGGGGCGCGCGCCTGTCCCGCGCCATTGTCCTGTGTGCACTTGCGCTCATGTTCCCGCTGCTGGAGCCGGCGGCGGCCGACGTCCTGGCGCGGGTGGACCTCTCCACCCAGCGCATGACCATTCTGGTGAACGGCGTTCCGCGCCACAGCTGGCCGGTGTCCACCGCCCGGCGGGGCTATGTCACCCCCACCGGCGCCTACCGGCCGCAACGGCTCCATCGCAGCTATTATTCCCGAAAATACTATAATTCGCCCATGCCTTACGCCATCTTTTTCCGCGGCGGCTATGCCATCCACGGCAGCTTGGCGGTGAGCCAGCTTGGCGCGCCCGCCTCCCATGGCTGTGTCCGCCTGCGCCCGGACCACGCCGCCACGCTCTTTGCCCTGGTGCGCAGCCATGGGCCGGACAACACGCTCATCCAGATCCGCCGTTGACACCACTCAACGGGGCGGCCGGATCCGCGGCCGGAGAGGCAAGATGTGACAGGCGCATGGCTCCATTGCGCGCCGAGTCTGCGCAACGGGACTTCTTTTCGTCGTAGACCCGTGGTATCGGCCACTGCCAACTCGAAACGGGCGACAACGGCCGGCGTTCACCGCCGCCGCCCCGTCTCGACCACCATCGCGCGGCGCCCCTTCCCGGCCTCGCCAACAGGAGTTGGCCATGACTGCCCCTCTGCTCTCCCCTCCCGGCGGCCTGTTCCGCGAGGCGCTCACCTTCGACGACGTGCTGCTGACGCCCGGCGCCTCCGAGGTGATGCCCGGCGAGGTAGACACGGTCACCCGGCTGACCAAGACCATCACCCTCAACCTGCCCATCATCTCCGCCGCCATGGACACGGTGACCGAGGCCAAGCTCGCCATTGCCATGGCCCAGGCGGGGGGCATCGGCGTGATCCACCGCAATCTCACGCCGGAACTCCAGGCCGAACAGGTCAAGATCGTCAAGAAGTACGAATCGGGCATGGTGGTGAACCCGGTCACCATCCACCCCGACGAAACTCTCGCCCACGCCCTGACGCTGATGAAGCGCTATGACATCTCCGGCATTCCGGTGGTGGAGCGGTCCGCCGGCAGCCTGCCCGGCCGGTTGGTGGGCATCCTCACCAATCGCGACGTGCGCTTCGCCCACAATCCGGACCAGCGCGTGGCCGAGTTGATGACCAAGGAGCGGCTCATCACCGTGCGCGAGGGCGAGGTCACCCAGGACGATGCCAAGCGCCTGCTGCACCAGAACCGCATTGAGAAGCTGCTGGTGGTGGACGCCGATTATCGCTGCGTCGGCCTCATCACCGTCAAGGACATCGAGAAGGCGGTGGCCTATCCCAGCGCCGCCAAGGACGAGCAGGGCCGCCTGCGGGTCGCCGCCGCCACCACCGTCGGCGAGGACGGCTACGAGCGCACCGAGCGCCTGATCGACGCCGGCGTGGACCTGGTGGTGGTGGACACCGCCCACGGCCACTCCCGAAAAGTGCTGGACCAGGTGACCCGCATCAAGCGCCTGTCCAACACCACCCAGATCCTGGCCGGCAACATCGCCACCGCCGAGGGCGCCCGGGCGCTCATCGACGCCGGGGCCGACGCGGTCAAGGTCGGCATCGGCCCAGGCTCCATCTGCACCACCCGCATCGTCGCCGGGGTGGGCGTGCCGCAGCTCACGGCGGTGATGGACGCAGTGGAAGCCGCCCACGCCACCGGCACGCCCGTGGTGGCCGACGGCGGCATCAAATATTCCGGCGACCTGGCAAAGGCCCTGGCGGCCGGCGCCTCCGCCGCCATGGTCGGCTCGCTTCTGGCCGGCACCGATGAAAGCCCCGGCGAGGTGTTTCTCTACCAGGGCCGGTCCTACAAGTCCTATCGTGGCATGGGCTCGGTGGGCGCCATGGCGCGCGGCTCCGCCGACCGCTATTTCCAGGCCGAAGTGCGCGACACCCTGAAGCTGGTGCCGGAAGGCATCGAGGGGCAGGTGGCCTACAAGGGCCCGGTGGGCGCGGTGCTGCACCAGCTCGCCGGTGGCCTGCGCGCCGCCATGGGCTATGTGGGTGGCCGCAACCTGCAGGAATTCCGCGAGAAGGCGCGCTTCGTGCGCATCTCCTCCGCCGGCCTGCGCGAAAGCCACGTGCACGACGTGCTCATCACCCGCGAAAGCCCGAACTACCCCACCTCGGTCTGACATCGCGCCGGGCCGTCGGCACCCCGCATGCAAAAGGCCGGCGGCTCCCGCGAGCCGCCGGCCTTTTCTTTGCCTGCTCCGCCGGCCTGCCGGCGGCGGCACTCAGAAGGTGTAGCCGAACGCCTCCACCTCGTTCTGGTACCAGGACGCCACAAGATCGCGCGTGGCCGGCGTGTAATAGGCGCGATAGCTGCCCGCGGGGCGCAAGTGTCCCTTGGCGCGGGGCAAGGCCGGCAACGCCAATCCCCGATCGCGCGCCAGGTCCGCCAGGTCCTCCTCAAGGTGCTCGTAGCGAAGCACCCGATGCACGACGATGCGATCGGCGATGGAATAGATCTGCCAATTGTCCACCCGCACCTCCGGCGCGCCGGAGTGGAGCCAGGTTTCGAACGCCGGCTTGTCGGCCGGCGCAAGGTCGCGGGTCTGCCAGAAGTAATTGGATACCTGGCGGTCCCACGGGTTGCGCTCGATGGAGAAGCGATAGGCCGCGTCGAACGCCGAAGCCCCCACATGCCGGCGCAGGTCCACCGCATGGATGTGATCCGGAATGGGGACCAACGGACTGAAGCGGGGCGCGCGCAGCCCCAGCGTCCAGCGAATGCGATGTTTCAAGCGCCAGTCGCGCCGCCGCATCATGTAATTCTGCGCGCTGACACCCCACAAGTTCGGTTCATCCACTGGCGTGACCATGTCGGCGGCGCCACACACGCTCCGCAACACAAGTTCTACGCTGGTACCGCCCGTCTTTCGGGTCTTCATGAAAATAAAATTCTGCGTCTTGGAGTAGATCATCGGGAGCATCCGCCTCATGGCGAGAAACGTTGTTCCCCATGCGCCGCAGAAACCTGCGCAGCGGCAAATGCCGCCCGGCCCTGCATGAGTCCACCTTCGCAGATGTGACACATGGACAGAAATGACGCAAATATTATAAATAATATAAATATAATATACTTATATTGCACCACAACACAAAGCATCATGGAGCATATACTTACCGCCAAGGTCGCAAGACGTCAGCCTCTTTGGCTGCCGACGCAGCCACGCGCGCGGCACGCGAACGCCCGCTGCCAGCCCCCGTGAAGCCCCCCGCGAAATGCCCCGCAGGCAAGGGCCCTCGGCGGCGCCGGACGCGCTCACAGGCTCGATGTCACGATCCGCTTTGTGGGGAAGGGGCCGCGTGGGGCGGGTGCAGATTGGCGCTCATGACCTGCGTCACGTACCCCACCAGCGCCGCCGTAGACCAGGCCATCATCATCGGCCCGAGCAACGATTCGAACCCCGCGACCCCGCGATAGGTGCGGCCCACCGAAACCCCGTCCGGCCCCACGGTGGTGTAGGTGGTCAGGGAGTAATACACAGCGTCGCCATAGTCCTGCAGCGCGCCCATGGACACGTAGCCCGTTGCCCAGACCATGATTTCAGCAATGTGGATGACGCACAGCCCAAGCACCAGCGCGCTCACCACATAGGTCTCGCGCATGACGTGGTGATGGAAATTCTCGGTCCGCACCAGGCGGTGAATCCATCGCCGCAGCATATACAGTCCACACATGTGAATCATCACTGTGAGCACTGCAAGCAGGAGGCAGACAAAGACCACGTTGGCGTATTGCACCGCCTGGGACATCAGCTCGGCTCCCCGCCGGACATGGATTCGCGCGGGGGCAGACTAAAGCTCTTTCCGCGCGAAGGGGATAGGCCCTGAACCGGCGCCCCTGCGCAAGCACGCCGCTCAGCGGCCCTTGCGCTCCTTCGGCGGCGTGATGTCGATCATCTCATGCTCGAACGGCGGCGCCGCGGGCCGGCCGGTGCGCAGATCGAAGATCCGCACCCCCTGGAAGGCGCCGCCGCGCGCCGAGAACGCCTTGCGCCCGGTGACCAGGGCATAGATGCCACCGCCCAGGAGCAGCGCCGTGACCACCACCCCGGCCACGATGATGAGGCCGCCGATCACCGTGAACAGGGCAAAGCCGGCAAGGGCCGCCACAGCGAGACCGGCGAAGCCGCCGAAGACGTTGCGAAGCTGTTTCATGGCCGCATCCTCCCTGAACATTCCGGCGGACTTGCGGCAGCCGCACGCTCCCCCTCACGCGCCGTCCACACCCGGCGCGGCACCCCGCCGCCCCGGGTCCCGGCATTGGGCCTTACAAGCCGTCGCGCAGAGTCTTCACGAAGCTGGAAAGGCCCGTCAAGCGCCGGCGCTTGAGCCGTTCCGCCTGGAGGATCGCCTGCAGCTTGGTCAGGCTGTCCTCGATCTCGTGATTGATAAGAATGTAATCATACTCGTCATAGTGGCTGATTTCATCGGACGCCTTGGCCATGCGCTGGTGCACCACCTCGTCGCTGTCCTGGGCCCGCGTGCGCAGGCGCTGTTCCAGGTCGGCCGCGCTCGGCGGCAGCAGGAAGACCTTGACCAGATCCTGCTGGGCGCTCTCGCCCAATTGCTGCGTGCCCTGCCAGTCGATGTCGAACAGAACGTCGCGGCCGGCCGACAGTGCCGTCTCCACCGCGCCCCGGGGGGTGCCGTAGAGATTGTGGAACACCACCGCGTGCTCCAGCAGTTCCCCGCCGTCGCGCATCCGCTCAAAGGTGGGCACGTCCACGAAGAAATAGTCGCGGCCCTCCACCTCACCGGGCCGCGGCGGGCGGGTGGTCACGGATACCGACATGGTGATGCGCGAATCGGTCTCCAGCAAACGCCGCGACAAGGTGGTCTTGCCGGCGCCGGACGGGGAGGACAAGACCAGCATCAGCCCGCGCCGGGCAAGCCCGGAGCCGGCGCCGGGCTTCCATCCGGGCAAAGCGAAATGGGACGAGATGGGAGAAGGCGTGGTCACCGCGGTCATTCCAAATTCTGGATCTGCTCGCGGAACTGATCCACCAGCAGCTTCAGGTCAAGGCCGATCTGCGTCAGCGCCACCGAGCCGGACTTCGAGCACAATGTGTTCGCCTCGCGATTGAACTCCTGGGCCAGGAAATCCAGGCGGCGACCCACCGGCCCGCCATTTTCGAGCAGTTCGCGGGCCGCCGACACATGGGCCGCGAGCCGATCCAGCTCCTCGCGCACGTCCGCCCTGGTGGCCAGCAGCACCGCTTCCTGGTGCAGCCGCTCCGGATCCAACTGCGGGGCCGCTTCGGTCAGTGCCCGCACCTGATCGACGAGCCGGGCGCGGATGGCCTCCAGAGCCCGCTCGGGCAGCCGCTCGGCGGCCGCCACCAGGCCGGCGATGGCCTCCAGCCGCTCCAGCAGCAGCGTCTGCAACGCCCGCCCCTCCCGCTCGCGCATCTCGGTCAGCGCCCCGAGCGCGTCGTCGAACGCCGCCACGCAGGCCGTCGTCCGGGCGCCGCGCGCGGCCTCGTCCTCCTCCGCCTCCACCACCTCGACGATGCCCTTGACCGACAGCAAGGCATCCATGCCCGGCGCCGCCACGCCCAGGCGCTCGGCGGTGCGGCGGACCGCCCGGACCAGGCTTTCGAGCGCGGCCTCGTTGACGCGAATCGTCACCTCCTCCCCCTCCCGCGCCGCGGTCAGGGTCGCCGACACCGAGCCCCGGGCCAGCGCGGCGCCCGCCCGGGCACGCACCGGCGCTTCGATGTCCTCGCAGCCGGGCGGCAGGCGCAGGCGCAGGTCCAGCCCCTTGCCGTTGACCGAGCGCAGCTCCCAGCCAAAGCGCCAGCGCCCTGCGGTGGCGGAGGACCGGGCAAAAGCGGTCATGCTGGCGAGCGGTTGAGGGACTTTCGTCGGCGCGGATGGAGGCTGGGTCATGGATGCTCACGCGGGCGCAGGACCGCCGCATGCCTTCTTTGGGACGTCCATCGACACGGGCGAAGCCCGCCGGCGCCGATGACGCGTCAGATCAAGTGGCGCGTTGGATCGAGACGTGACGCGCGCCTATGGCGCAAACAACACCCGCGAGGCGAGACGCCTCGCGGGCCTTGGCCCCACGCCGACCGGCGGCGAACGAACGTAGAGCCCACCTGCCCCACGGGGGCCGCCCCGCCAGGCGGGCGATGGCGCCCTAGTTGGCGCCGGGCGCGGGAACCACGGGCGGCGTGGTGGCGGACGGGCGGGCGGGCGTCTGCGCCGGCGGAGCCGAACCCGACTGCACCGCCTCAAGCGCCCGCCAGCGCGAGACATTCCGGTTGTGGTCGGCCAAGGTTTCGGCGAAGGCGTGCCCGCCGGTGCCGTCCGCCACGAAATAGAGGTCCCGCGTGCTGGCCGGATTGGCCACCGCCGCCAGCGCCTCGCGACCTGGATTGCTGATGGGTCCCGGCGGCAGGCCGTCGACGGCATAGGTGTTGTAGGCGGTGGGCGAGACGATGTCGGTGCGGCTGATGGGGCGGCCCAGCGCTCCCTTGCCGCCCACGAGGCCATAGATGATGGTCGGGTCCGACTGCAGCCGCATCTTCTTGTTCAGGCGGTTGACGAACACCGCCGCCACCTTGTCCCGCTCGTCGGGCTCACCCGTCTCCTTCTCCACGATGGAAGCGAGGATGATGAGTTCTTGCGGGCTCCGCAGCGGCAGGTCGGGGGCGCGCTTCTCCCACAGGCCCTTGACCAGCTTCTGCTGGGCATCCGCCATCTGCCGCAGCAGCTCGTCGCGGCTCATGCCCCGGGTAATGCGATAGGTCTCGGGCAGCAGCGTGCCTTCCAGCGGCACCACCGGGGTGCCGGTGAGCATGTCGTTGGCCATCAGCCGCTGCACCACCTGGAGACTGGTCAGGCCCTCTGGAATGGTCACCTGATGCACCACCACCTTGCCGGAAGCGATCGCCTCCACCACGCTCGCCATGGACTGGCCGGGCTTGAACAGGTATTCGCCCGCCTTCATCTTGGCATCCGGGTGCGACAGCTTCTGGCCGACAGTGAACACCAGCCAATTGTCGATGACGCCCTCGCGCTCCAGCGTCTCCGCCATGTCGCGAACGCCGGCGCCGCGCGGAATCAGCACCGTCTTTTCGGTGGTCAGCGGCCCCGGCCCGTTATAGGCGCGCTCGCCGTACCAGGCGGCGAGGCCCCCGCCCAGCAGGGCGAACAGCAGGAAGGTGAAAATGCCGCTGCCGATGGTGACCGCCGGATGGCGCGCCGCCCGCGAGGGGCGGCTGGCCGGCCCGCTCTTCGGCTTGCCCTTGTCGCGCCGCGTCACGAGATAGGGCGGCGCGACCCCCTTGCCGGGGGTCTGGTTGGTGTCTGGCGTCTCCAAAGCGGGCCTCCCACGCGCGGCGTCAGGCGATCTGACACGCCGGTCTCCACGGCCGGACGGCGGACGCGGCATCCCTGCCGCGCCGGTTCAGGCCGCGTAACGCCGGAAGATCAGCGACGCGTTGGTGCCACCGAAACCAAAGGAATTGGACAGCACCGTGTCGATCTTGCGCGGCTGTGGCTTCAACGGCACGAGATCGATGGGCGTTTCCACCGATGGATTCTCGAGATTGAGCGTCGCCGGGGCGATCTGGTCGCGGATGGCGAGCACGGAGAAGATCGCCTCCACCGCCCCCGCGGCACCCAGCAGGTGGCCGATGGACGACTTGGTGGACGACATGGCGGTCTTGCCCGCGGCGTTGCCGAGCACCCGTTCCACCGCCTTCAGCTCGATCTCGTCGGCCATGGTGGAGGTGCCATGGGCGTTGATGTAGTCGATCTCGTCGGCGGTGATGCCGGCCCGCTTCAGCGCCGCCGACATGCAGCGGTAGGCGCCGTCGCCGTCCATGGACGGGGCGGTGATATGGTAGGCATCGCCCGACAGGCCGTAGCCCACCAGCTCCGCATAGATCCGGGCGCCGCGTGCCTTGGCGTGCTCCAGTTCCTCGAGCACGACAACGCCGGCGCCCTCACCCATCACGAAGCCGTCGCGATCCCGGTCATAGGGACGCGAGGCGCGGGTCGGCTCGTCGTTGAAGGCGGTGCAGAGCGCCTTGCAGGCCGAGAAGCCCGCCAGCGCCAGCCGGTTGATGGGCGATTCGGTGCCGCCCGCGACCATCACGTCGGCATCGCCCAGGGCGATCAGCCGGCCGGCGTCGCCGATGGCGTGGGCGCCGGTGGAGCAGGCGGTGACCACCGCATGGTTCGGCCCCTTGAGACCGTGGGCGATGGAAACATAGCCGCCGGCGAGGTTGATGAGTCGGCCGGGGATGAAGAACGGCGAAATGCGGCGCGGGCCGCGCTCCTTCAGGGTGAGCGAGGCTTCCGCGATGCCCTCGATGCCGCCGATGCCGGAGCCGATCAGCACGCCGGTGTTGATCTGGTCCTCATAGGCGGACGGATGCCAGCCCGCGTCGTCGAGGGCCTGGGAGGCGGCCGCCATCGCGAAGACGATGAACTCGTCGACCTTGCGCTGCTCCTTCGGCTCCATCCACTGGTCGGGACTGTAGGAGCCGTCGGAACCATCCCCACGTGGGATGTTGGCTGCGATCTTGCAGGCGAGATCGGACACATCGAAGTGCGTCACGGCCTTCACGCCGCTTTCGCCGGCAAGAAGGCGGCGCCACGTGGGTTCCACGCCGCAGCCGAGGGGCGTCACCATGCCGAGACCGGTGACGACGACACGTCTCATGGGCAAACTCCGGCAGACGCTCGATAAAGCGTGCAAGCGACTCGGCCCGAGAGCACGCTGACCGTGCTCTCCGCGCCTGCTGTCGGGTCCCGTCGCCGTCGCGACCGCGGCGGGCCGAACTTAAGACAACGGCCGCGGGCGCCCCGCGCCGCGCGACCGGAACATGACCCCTAGGCGAGGCTCACGCCGCGTTCTTTTCCAGGAACTTGATGGCGTCGCCCACCGTCAGGATGGTCTCGGCGGCGTCGTCGGGGATCTCGCAGTTGAAGGCCTCCTCGAAGGCCATCACGAGCTCCACGGTGTCGAGGCTGTCGGCGCCGAGATCGTCGATGAAGGAGGCGCCATCGGTCACCTTCTCAGGTTCGACGCCCAGATGCTCAGCGACAATCTTCTTCACCCGCTCGGCGATGTCACTCATCGATGCAACCCTCGTTGTTCGGATAATCCCGTTGCCGTTCGGCGGCTGGAGGTGGGCATAATGCCTTTTTTCCGCCGTGCCCAGCCCCCTCGCCCACATCTTGTGCATGGGCTCGGCGCCACTGGCGCATGTGTTCGCCGCCGTGGCGCCGAACCGCACGTCTCCTGACGCTGCGTGACGGACCTGGGGCCGCCGGATGGCGCCCCCGAATCCGGACCGGCTGTGCGGCTCGTACCATACTCGCGCCGCCCTGGCCAGCAAGGCCGAGGGCGGCGCCGCATCCACGCTCAGATCATGGCCATACCGCCGTTGACGTGCAGGGTCTGCCCGGTCACGTAGGCGGCCTCGTCGGAGGCGAGGTAGACGGCGGCGGCGGCGATGTCGTCCGGCGTGCCCAGCTTGGCGGCGGGCACCGCCTTCAGGATGCTCTCACGCTGCTTGTCGTTGAGGGCGTCGGTCATGGGCGTGGCGATGAAGCCGGGGGCGATGCAGTTCACCGTCACCCCGCGCGAGGCCACTTCCTGCGCCAGCGACTTGGACATGCCGATCATTCCCGCCTTGGCGGCGGCGTAGTTGCCCTGTCCGGCATTGCCGGTGACGCCGACGATGGAGGTGATGGAGATGATGCGGCCCGAGCGGCGGCGCATCATGGTGCGCACCGCCGCCCGCGACAGCCGGAAGGCGGCGGTGAGATTGACCGCGATCACCTGGTCCCAGGCTTCGTCGGACAGGCGCATGAAAATGTTGTCGCGGGTGATTCCGGCGTTGTTCACCAGAATGTCCACGTGGCCGCCCAGCGCCTCTTCGGCGGAGGGCACCAGCTTCTCCACCTCTTCCGTGCTGCCGAGATTGCACGGCAGCACCGCCACCCGCGCGCCGCCCAGCTCGCCGGCCAGGGCGTCCAGCGCCTCGCGACGGGTGCCGGACACGGCGACGGTGGCTCCCTGGGCGTGCAGCGCCTTGGCGATGGCGCCGCCGATGCCGCCCGTGGCACCGGTGACGAGCGCGGTCTTGCCAGTCAAGTCGAACATGAAAGCCCAGTCCTTAATCTGAGTTGGCCGGCACGCAGCCGGCGAAGAGGGGGCGGCGCATGGCCGGTCCGGCGCGGGGCCGGGAAGCCCCGCCGCAGCGCCGGACCAGACACGCACGACACATCAACGGGCGGCGCCGAGGGCCTCGGCGCCGCCCGCCAGGTTCGGGCCGTCTTTTGCCGTGCCCGCTCTGCCCCCGCAAGCGGGCGCGGCGTGCCGCGGCGTTAAAATCGCAGCGCCGGGTCAGGCCACCGGGCTCGCCGCGCGGGCGGCGATGAAGGCGGCGACATCCTCCGGCCCGCCCACGTTGGCGGTGGCGATCGACTTGTCGATGCGCTTGGCCAGGCCGCACAGCACCTTGCCGGCCCCCACCTCGACCATGCGGGTCACCCCGGCCCCGGCCATGTAGATGACGCTTTCGCGCCAGCGCACGGTGCCGGTCACCTGCTCCACCAGCAGCCGCACAATCTCCGCCGGGTCGGTCACCGGGGAGGCGCGCACATTGGCCACCAGCGGCACCTTGGGGGTCATCACGGTGGAGCCGGCCAGCGCCACCTCCATGGCCTCGGCGGCCGGGCCCATGAGGCGGCAATGGAAGGGGGCGGACACCGGCAGCAGCACGGCCTTCAGCGCCCCCTTGGCCTTGGCGATGACGATCGCCCGGTCCACCGCCGCCTTGGAGCCCGACACCACCACCTGGCCGGGCGCATTGTCGTTGGCGGCCTCGCAGACCTCGTCGCCGGCGGCTTCCGCCGCCACCGCCACCGCCTGTTCGTAGTCAAGGCCCAGCAGGGCGGCCATGGCGCCCTCGCCCACCGGCACCGCCTCCTGCATGGCGCGGCCGCGGATGCGCAGCAGGCGCGCCGCCTCGGTGACGGTCAGGGCGCCGGCGGCGGCCAGCGCCGAATATTCGCCCAGCGAATGGCCGGCCACGAACGCGGCCTCGCGCGCCAGGTCCAGCCCCGCCTCGGCCTCCAGCACCCGCAGGGCGGCGAGCGAGACCGCCATCAGCGCCGGCTGGGCATTGGCGGTGAGGGTCAAGGTCTCGGCCGGCCCCTCCCACATGACGCGGGTGAGGTGCTCGTTGAGGGCCGCATCCACCTCGTCGAACACCGCCCGGGCGACGGGGAAGGCATCGGCCAGCGCCTTGCCCATGCCAACCGCTTGGCTGCCCTGGCCGGGAAAGACGAAGGCGGTCTGCGATGCTGCGCGCGGTCCATCACTCATGGGCGGCCCTCCGGGGACGTGCGTTTGGGACGCTTGGGGCGTCCAGCCAAAATCGGGGAGCGCAGGAACACCCGGATTGTGGGGGAGTCAAGGCGGGAGGGGGCGGAACGGTGGGGGCTTCCGCCGGTGCGGGGCGCGGGAGCGGAAGCCGAGGGGTAGCCGGGGAAGCAGACCTGCCCAAAGGCATGAAAGGGGTCGTCGGGAGAGCCGCTCGACATTGCCTTCGACGCATCCTTCACGCACATGTACACGCTTGGCGCGCGGCGCCAGGTCATCGGTCCGCGGGCGCCCGGCGCCCTTGGCCAGGGTCGCAGCGGCGCACAAGGTCCGCATCGCCCGCGGTGTCGCGGCGCTGCGCAGGGGTGGTCCGGTCCGCGCGGAAGAGCCGGCGCGATCGAGCTGTGTCGAGTGAGAGCCTGTTTTCCCCGGGGGGTGGAGAAACGATGAACATCCATAATTCGGAGGGCGCGAGCCGTCCCACGCTTCGCGCGCGATTGATCGGCGAGTTCCGCCTCTTCTTCACGCTGTTCATCTATCTCTGGGTCCTGCTGGGCGTGTTCGTGCTCCACGAGGACATCGTCCTGCGGGAGCACGGCGGAGGCGTCGTTTTCCAGGGCTTCGCGCTCCTCAACGCCCTCGTCCTCGGCAAGGTCATGCTGATCGCCGAGCATCTGGATCTGGCGCGCGGGCTGCGTAAGAAGCCGGCGATATATTCCATCCTGCTGGAAGCCCTGCTCTGCACGGTGCTTTTCATCGTCTTCCACGTGATCGAGCGGCTGGTCGTCAGCCTGATCCGCGGACCGCAGGGAGGAGAGGACAGCCTCTCGACCGGCGGAGGCGGCTACCTTGGGGTTGTCCTCATCGCCGTGGTTCTCTTCGTGTCGCTGCTCCCCTTCTTCGCCTTCAAGAACCTGACACGGTTGATCGGATGGCCGAGGATGCGCCGTTACCTGTTCAGCAGCCCGGAGGCGTCGGAAATGGAGGCAGCCGCCGCGCGCGCGCCCACCGGGCGATGAGGCACCGGCCGCGCGGCGCTGCCGGCCGCGACCGGTGTCTGAAATGAGCGCGCCGACAGCGGACTCAAGCCGCAGGCTGGACCGGGCCGCTGCCGCCAATCCTGCCGCTGTGCAACGCGCTCGCGACCAGGACGCCTGACGCGCCCGCCGCCGCCAGGGCGTCGAGATCCCGCGGGCCACGAACGCCGCCGGCCGCGAACAGGCCGGCCCGGCGACGCGCGGCGACGGCGGCCAGTGTGGCAAGGTCCGGGCCCGCGTCCGCGCCGACGCGGGCCAGGGTCATGACGATGACGCGGGCAGGCCACAGGCTCGCATCCTGGTGCACCGCGCGCGGGCCCAGCGGCCCCGCGCCGTCGTGATCCAGGGAGAGAACGACATCCTCGGCCAGCACCGCCCGCGTGGCCGCGATGTCTTCCGCCCCCTGGGGCAGCGATTCGGTGCCCACCACGCTCACGCCCAGGCCGGCGGCGGCGCGGGCGCGCACCGCCGCGACCGTGGTCTCCCCGGCATCCACCCACAGCTCCAGGGCGGGAAAGGCCCGGCGCAGGCCGGCGATGACGGCGGCATTGTCGCCGGTGCCGGTGATGGCATCGAGATCGGCGATGTAGAGAGTGCGGAACGGCGCCAGCCTGAGAAAGCCCGCCACCACGTCGGCGGCGGCCGCAGACGCGGACAAGGGGCTGGCCAGGGGCGCGTAAGTGTCGCGCGCGCCACGCCGGGCGTGCACCACAATTCCACCCTTCAGGTCGATCACCGGGATAAGCTGCATCTGTCTTGACCTTCCGTCGCCGGAGCCATTCCGGGCGGCCAGCTGGAACCCCGAAGAAGTCCCATGCGTGTGTTCATCTGCGAGTACGTGACATCCGGCGGGCTACGCGACAAGCCATTGCCGGAAGTCCTGCTGCCCGGCGGTGCCTTGATCCGCGATGCCCTCGTCGCCGACGTGGAGGACCTGCCGGACACCGAGGTGTTGCTGGCCCATGACGACCGCCTGCCCGCGCCCCACCCGGCCAGCGTTCCGGTGCGCGCCGGGGACGATCCCTTCGCCCTGTGGGCCCGCCTTGCCGCCGACGCCGACGTGGTGTGGCCCGTGGCGCCGGAGACCGGCGGCGCCCTCGGCCGGGTGGCCGCTCTCTTCGCCGCCACCGGCGCCCGCGTCATCGCCGCGCGGGAGGAGGCGATCGCCGTCGCCATAAGCAAGAGCGCCACGGCGGCGCGGCTCGCCGCCGCCGGCATTCCCCATGTGCCCACCTTCGCCCTGCCGGACCTGCCCGCCGACCTCGCCGGCCCGCTGGTGACCAAGCCGGACCAGGGCACCGGCTGCGAGGCAGTGTGCGCCTGGCCCGACCGCTCGGCGCTACCCGACGATCCGGGACTGGTGGCGCAGCCTTATGTCGCCGGCGCTCCCGCCAGTCTCAGCCTGCTGGCGCGGCCGGACGGCGTGACGCTGCTGGCCGCCAACCGGCTGGATGTGCGGCAGCTGGTGGGGCTGTTCCGCACCCACGGCGTCATCGTCGGCGGCGTCGAGGACGCCGACGGGCGCCTCGCCGCCCTCGGACGGCGGGTGGTGGACGCGGTGCCGGGGCTTGCCGGCTTCGTCGGCATCGACCTGCTGCTGACCCCGCACGGGCCGCTGGTGCTGGAGATCCATGCCCGCCCCACCATCGCTTACGCCGGCCTCCACGCCGCCCTGGGCCTCAACCCCGCCGCCCTGCTGCCGGAACTCGGCGGCATCGGCCGGCCGTCAAGCCTGCCTCCGTTGCCGCATCCGCGCCCGGTGGACGTGATGATCCGTTGAAAGGCGCGCGGGAACGCAATAGGAAAGGGCCAATTCCACGGTGCGCGCGGCACCTGGGCCGTCCCGATCCGCCTGCGCTTCAGACAGGTCCGGCCGGCCTGATCCGGTCCGGTCCAGCGTCCGCGCAATCCGGTGCTCTTTTGCCCGCGCGAGGCGTGAATGACACCTTCCGACGACGCCGACCTCATCGCCGACGCTTCCGCCGCCACCGATGCCGCCCCGGCCACGCGACCGGGACAATCCGGGCGCCTGTTCCTGCGGGCCCTGCCATTCTTCGCCCGCCACGGCGTGCACGAGGCCGAGCGCGAGCTGGGGCAGCGATTCGTCATCGACGTGGACTGGTGGCTGGACACCCGCCCCGCCGCCTGGGCCGACGACGAGGCGCTGACCATCTCCTATCAGCAAGTCTATGAGCACGTGGCCGCCGTGGTGAACGACGACCCCGTGAACCTGATCGAGACCCTGGCGGAGCGCATCGCCACCCGGCTGCTGGACCATTTCCACCTGCTGGAACAGGTGCGCGTGGTGGTGCACAAGCCCGGGGCCCCGGTCACCGGCGTGTTCGGCGACGTGGGGGTGGAGATCGTGCGCCGGCGCTGAGGCGTCGCGGCTTAACAGCCTACCGCCACGCGGGGCGTTGGCGGCATTTGCTTTGCCGCCGGGCTTGCCTTGGGTCATAAGGGCGGCGGGCGGTGTCCGCCGGATGTCAGGGAGATGATGGTGAGTGAGATCGTGACCCTTCAGGCGTACCTCGATCGCTGGGCGGGAACCGACGCGGGCCGCAGGGCCGTGGCCGGCGCGGTTCGCACCATCGCCGTGACCGGGGTGGGCATCGCCGAGCTGGTGGCGCGCGGGCCGCTCGAGGAGGGCCTCGCCAAGATCCGCGGTACCGATCCCAATGCCGGCGGCGACGCGCAGAAGGAATTGGACGTCATCGCCGAGGAACGCATCGTCGCCGCCCTGAAGGGCACCGAGGTGGCGTTCCTTGCCTCCGAGGAGAGCGAGGAGCTCATTCCCGTGACCGAGGGGGGACGCCTGGTGGTGGCGGTGGACCCGCTGGACGGCTCCTCCAACATCGACACCAACGTGTCGGTGGGCACCATCTATTCCATCCTGCCCTATGACGCGGCGGAGCACCCCACGCCGGCGGCGGCGGTGATGCGCACCGGCAGCCACCAGGTGGCCGCCGGCTTCCTGGCCTACGGCCCGGCCACCATCCTGGTCTCCACCCTGGGCGAGGGCACCCAGGTGTTCGTCTACGACCGCGACAAGGCCGACTTCTTCCTGGCCCGCGATGGCGTGGAGATCCCGGCGGAGACCAAGGAATACGGCGTCAACCAGTCGAACGTGCGCCAGTGGGAGGCGCCCATGGCGGCCTATATCGCCGATTGCCTCGCCGGCAAGGAGGGCCCGCGCGCCAAGGATTTCAACATGCGCTGGGTGGGCTCCATGGTGGCCGACGCCTTCCGCATCTTCACCCGCGGCGGCGTCTACATCTACCCCCGCGACAAGCGCAAGGGCTATGAGAATGGCCGCCTACGACTGATCTACGAGGCCAACCCCGTGGCCTTCCTCACCGAGCAGGCCAAGGGCGCCGCCACCGACGGCAAGACCCGCATTCTGGACATCGTGCCCCATCACATCCACCAGCGCATCCCGCTGGTGTTCGGCTCCAGGGCCGAGGTGGAGAAGATCGCGTCTTATTACTGACCCGGCGCGGCTTTCACCGCCGGTCTGAAGGCTGCAGCAGCAACGGCGCCGGCGCACACCGGCGCCGTTCGCTTGCGTGCCCCCCCCTTGACCTCCTCCGGAAAAAAACGTTCGATCGTTTCCTGAACGCATCGAAGGCGCCGCCGGCGCCGGCCACGTCCTGGAAATGCCGGGGCGGCCGGCGCGAAACGAGAATCGGCGCCGCGCGGAGGACCCCCCATGTCGTCGCCCACCCCCTGTTACGAAACCCTGCGGCGCGCCTTTTCCTGGAGCATTCCGGAGCGCTTCAACATGGGGGTGGCCTGCGCCGACGCCCATGCCGACGGCTCGGGCAAGCCGGCGCTGATCTTCGTGGAAGAGAGCGGCGCCACCCGCGCCTATTCCTTCGACGAACTGAAGGCGCTCACCAACCGCTTCGCCAATGCCCTGGTCGCCGGCGGCCTCGCGCGCGGCGACCGGGTGGCGGTGTTCCTGCCGCAGGCGCCGGAAACCGCCATCGCCCATATCGGCGCCTTCAAGGCGGGCATGATCTCGGTGCCGCTGTTCACCCTGTTCGGCGACGAGGCGCTGGAATACCGGCTGGCGGCCTCCGGCGCGCGGGCGCTGGTGACCGACCTGTCGGGCCTCGCCAAGCTGGAGCGGGTGCGCGACCGCCTGCCCGAGCTGGAGCATGTGTTCATCGTCGGCACCGACCCGGGCGCCGCCTCCACCCGGCTGTTCGACGCCGCGCTGGAGGCGGCCTCCGACCGCTTCACCCCGGTGGCGACCGGCCCGGACGATCCCGGCATCATCATCTTCACCTCCGGCACCACCGGCAATCCCAAGGGCGCGCTGCACGGGCACCGGGTGTTGCTGGGCCACCTGCCCTGCCTCCAGGTCATCCACCAGGGCATGCCGCAGCCCGGCGACCTGCACTGGACCCCGGCCGACTGGGCCTGGATCGGCGGCCTGTTCGACGTGCTGTTTCCGACCCTGCACCTGGGGGTGCCGGTGCTGGCCCATCGGGCCAGGAAGTTCGACCCCGAGGCGGCCATGGCGCTGATGGCCGACCACGGCGTGCGCAACGTGTTCCTGCCGCCCACGGCGCTGAAGCTGCTGCGCCAGGCAGACGTGAAGCCGCGCGCGCTCAAGCTGCGCTCCCTGCTCACCGGCGGCGAAAGCCTGGGCGCCGAGCTCGGCGCCTTCGTGGCCGAGCGCCTGGGCGTGGAGGCCCGGGAAATCTACGGCCAGACCGAGTGCAACCTGGTGGTGGGCTCCAATTCCAACTTCTTTCCCCTGCGCCCCGGGGCCATGGGCAAGCCCATGCCCGGCCACGACGTGCGCATCGTCGATGACGCGGGGGTGGAACTGCCGGTGGGCACAGAAGGCCATATCGCCGTCCGCGCCGGCGATCCGGTGATGATGCTGGAATACTGGCGCAACCCCGAGGCCACCCGCGAGAAATACGCCGGCGACGTCCTGCTCACCGGCGATCGCGGGCGGCAGGACGAGGACGGCTACCTGTGGTACGTGGGCCGGGCCGACGATGTCATCACCTCCGCCGGCTATCGCATCGGCCCGGCGGAAATCGAGGATTGCCTGTTGAAGCATCCGGCGGTGGCGCTGGCGGCGGTGGTGGGGGTGCCGGACCCGGTGCGCACCGAGGCGGTCAAGGCGTGGCTGGTGCTCAAACCCGGCGTCGCCGGCACCGATGACCTGGCGCGCGAGTTGCAGGACCATGTAAAGTCCCGCCTCTCGGCCCACGAATACCCGCGCCAGGTGGCCTTCACCGACCAGCTGCCCATGACTGCCACCGGAAAGATCCTGCGCCGGGAGCTGCGCGCCCGGGGGTAAATGCCGGCGGGTAAGGCCCGGGGGCCAGCGCCCCTGCCTGCGCCCGCCGGTGCGAACCGGGAAGCGAACGCCCGCAGCCGCCTGCGCGGAGCGGGCACCGGCGGGCGGCTACTTCAGCCGCTCCAGCAGCGCCAGGAACTGGGCCTGCTCGCCGGCGTCCAGCGGGGCGAGGGTTTCCTCGGTGATCTCGCGGGCGAGGGGAATGGCGCGCTCCGCGAAGGCCGCGCCCTCGGCGGTGAGCCCCACCACGAGGCGCCGGCCGTCCTCCGGATCGGGCCGGGTCTCCACCAGCGCCCGCTTCACCAGCCGGTCCACCACCCCCTTGATGGTGGCCGCGTCCATGGCGGTGAGGCGGCCGAGCAGGTTCTGGGAGCATGGCCCCTTCTCGAACAGCTTGGACAGCGCCGCCCATTGGGTGGCGGTGATGTCCTCGCCCATGCGGCTGGTGAAGATGGTGGTGTGCCGCTGCGCCACCTGCCGCAGCACGAAGCCCACCTGGGTGTCGAGCACATAAGCGGGCGGCGTCTGCCTCGTCCGCCGCCGGGTGCCGGATGGAGCCTTGACGCTCACCGTTTCGCCTTTCCCCATCCGCCGGGTGGGGCGGATCGTTGCTGCGCATGGCCGACGCGCCCGCGCGTCACAGTCTTGCCGAGCTTCCCCTGGAGCTCAAGATGGAAAGCGGGCGACCCGACCGGCCCGCCCGCCCCCCGGCGCCGGGGCGCCTCACACCGCAAGATAGGCATCCCGCACCTCGGGATTGGCCTCCAGTTCCTCCATGGAACCGGAGAACCGGATCCGCCCCTTTTCGATGATGTAGGCGCGGTCGCAGATCAGCCGGGCGAAGTGCAGGTTCTGTTCCGAGAGGAGGATGCTGAGTCCCTCCCTTTTCATGGCGAGAATGGCGTCGGCCATCTGCTCCACGATCTTGGGGGCAAGCCCCTCGGAAGGCTCGTCCAGCAGCACCAGGGAGGGATTGCCCATCAGGGTGCGGCCGATGGTCAGCATCTGCTGCTCGCCGCCGCTCATGTGGCCGCCCGGGCGCTTGCGCATCTCGCCGAGGTTCGGGAACAGGGCGTAGAGGCGCTCCGGCGTCCAGGTGGCGACGCCGGGGCGGGGCGGCTGCCGGCCCACCTCGAAATTCTCCTCCACCGTCAGGTCCGTGAAGATGCGCCGGTCCTCCGGCACATAGCCGAGGCCCCGCCGGGCGATCTCATAGGCCGGCAGGCGCGAGACATCCTCGCCCTCGAACACCACCCGCCCGGAGCGCTGGGGCACCAGCCCCGCCACCGAGCGGAAGGTGGTGCTCTTGCCAGCGCCGTTGCGGCCCAGCAGCGCCACCACCTCGCCCTCCCCCACCGCGAAGGCGACATCGAACAGAATGTGGGCCTGGCCGTACAGGCTGTTGAGGCCGCAGACATCGAGCTTCATTGCACGGCCTCCGCGCGGTGCTTGGCAGCGTAGAGCAGGCCCTCGCCGAGATAGATGGCCTGCACATGGGGGTCGCGCCGCACCTCCTGCGGGGCGCCGCGGGCGATCAGCTCGCCCCGGTTCAGCACCATCACCGCGTCGGCATGCTCGAACACCACGTCCATGTCGTGCTCGGTGAACAGCACGCCGATCTCCTTCTTGCGGGCGATGGCGGCGGTGAGGCGCATCAGCTCCACCCGCTCCTTGGGGGCCATGCCAGCGGTGGGCTCGTCCATCAGCAGCAGGCGCGGCGCGTTGGCCAGCGCCACCGCCAGCTCCAGCCGCTTCAGGTCGCCATAGGCCAGCTCGCCGCAGGGCCGCTCCGCCTCCCCCGCCATGCCCACCAGGGCGAGCAGCGCGTCGGCCTCGTCCCGGAAGGCGGCGCCGGCATGGCCGAACAGCGACCACAGGCGGCGATGATGGGAGAGCAGCGCCACCTGCACATTCTCCCGCACCGTCATGGAGGAGAAGGTGGCGGTGATCTGGAACGTGCGCCCCACGCCCCGCCGCCACACCGCGCGCGGCGGCAGGCCCACCAGTTCCTCGCCCGCCAGGGTGATGGAGCCGGCATTGGGGCGAATCTGCCCGTTCAGCATGTTGAAGCAGGTGCTCTTGCCAGCGCCGTTGGGGCCGATCAGCGCCAGGATCTCCCCGGCCCTCAGGGAAAAGGACACGCCGCGCACGGCATGCACCCCGGCATAGGACTTCACCAGTCCCCTCACCTCCAGCAGCGCGGTCATCGGGCGGCCTCCACCTTGGCGATGCCGAGGGCATCGGGCGGCCCGCCCGGCGCGGCGGCCCCCGCCAGCTGCGGCCCGGCCCCGCCCGGCGCCGGTGGCCGGCGATGGCGCCAGTCCTCCAGGAAGCCGACGATGCCCTTGGGAAAGGCCACCACCAGCAGCACGATGATGGCTCCGAGCACCAGCTTCGACAGCTCGGTCTGGCTCATCAGCCAGATGGCGAGCGCCTTGTAGACCACCGCGCCCACCACCGCGCCGGACACGGTCTCGATGCCGCCCAGCAGCACCATCACCAGCCCGTCCACCGACACCGGGATGGCCAGGGTCTCGGGAAACACGGAGCCCTTGAGGAAGGCGAACAGCGCCCCGGCGATGCCGGCGAAGGTGCCCGCCACCATGAAGGCGGCCCATTGGGTGCGCTTGGCATCGATGCCGATGGCCTCGGCCCGCAACGCGCTGTCGCGGGCTGCCCGCAGCCCGAAGCCGAAGGGCGAGAACACCAGCACCCGCAGCACCGCCACGCCCGCCGCCACCACCGCCAGGGTGAGCCAGAAAAAGCCCTGCGGGCTCGACGCCCAGGCCGACGGCCAGATGCCCAGGATGCCGTTGTCGCCGCCCGTCACCTCCACCCACTGGAACGCCACCGACCAGGTGATCTGCGCGAAGGCGAGCGTGAGCATGGCGAAGTAGACGCCCGACAGCCGCACGCAGAACCAGCCGAACAGCACCGCCCCCGCCAGCCCCAGCAGCGGGCCGGCCAGCAGCGCCAGTTCCATGGGCGCGCCGAGATAGGTCACGGCGAACGCGGCGCCATAGGCACCGAGGCCGAAATAAGCGGCGTGGCCGAACGAGGCGAGCCCCCCCACCGTCATCATGAACTGGAGGCTCGCCGCGAACAGCACGAACACCAGGATCTCCGAACCGACGCTCAGCGCATAGCTGCCGGCGAACAGCGGCAGCCCCGCCGCCAGCGCCACCGCCAGGCCGACGCCGGCCCGCTCCACCACGGACATGGGCTTCCAGGGGCGGAAGGACATGCCGGCGCTGGCGCGCGGCGTGGTGTCCGGCTTGCCGAACAGGCCCCAGGGCCGCACCACCAGCACCGCCGCCATCACCAGGAACACCGTGACCATGGAAATCTTGGGCAGCACCAGAATGCCGAAGGCGTTAAGTTCCGACACCAGCACCGCGGCGATGAAGGCGCCCGCGACCGAGCCGAGCCCGCCGATGACCACCACCACGAACACCTCCACGATAATGGACAGGTCCATGTAATGGGTCACCGTGGTGCGCGGGATCTGCAGCGCGCCGCCCAGCGCCGCCAGGAACACGCCGAGCGCGAACACGGAGGTGAACAGCCATTTCTGGTTCACGCCCAGGGCGGCGACCATCTCGCGGTCCTGGGTGGCGGCGCGCACCAGCACGCCCCAGCGGGTGCGGTGGAACAACAGCCACAGCAGACCCAGCACCGCCGGCCCGAGCACGATCAAGAGCACGTCATAGGCCGGCACCAGCCGGCCGAGCACGCTGAAGGCACCGGTGAAGCCCGGGGCGCGCGGCCCCATGAGGTCGTCGGGGCCCCAGATCAGCACCACCAGATCCTGGACCATCAGCGTCACGCCGAAGGTGGCGAGCAGCTGGAACAGCTCCGGCGCCTGATAGATGCGGCGCAGCAGCACCATTTCCATCAGCGCGCCCACCGCCGCCACCGCCAGCGCCGCCACCACCAGCCCGCCCCAGAAGCCCAGCGGGCCGGAGAAACGGTCGGTGAGGGTGAAAGCGGCGTAGGCGCCGAGCATGTAGAAGGCGCCGTGGGCGAAATTCACGATGCGCGTGACGCCAAAGATGATGGAGAGCCCCGACGCCACCAGAAATAGTGACGCGGCGCTGGCGAGCCCGCTGAGGGCCTGGACCAGGAGGAATTCCACGGCTCCGCCTTTCGTTCACCGGTATGGAAGGTGGTGTTCTTGTTGTGGCCGCCCGCCGTCGAGGGCGGAAGGCCGGTCGCGAGAACCGGGCCGCGGCACTCAAGCCATGGACGCCGAGCCGCGGAAATCAGGGGGCGGAAATCGGGGCGCGTCCGCGGACGCGCCCCGCGCGCCCATCAGTTGGCCGGCCGCAGCTTGGCCGCCTCGGCCTCGCTCGGCAGGTAGTCGGCGCCCTTCTTGAACACCACGTCCACCATGACGCCCTTGCCGTCCTTGAGCGCGGTCCGGCCCACGAAGGCACCGAGGGTGGACTGGTGGTCGGCGCCCCGATAGACGATGTCGCCGAACGGGGTGGAGACCTTCAGCCCCTTCATGGCCTTGATGAGGCCTTCGGTGGAGTGGTCGTCGGTGGCGTTCAGCGCCGCGCCGATGCTCTTCACCGTGGAATAGCCGACGATGGAGCCGAGGCGCGGATAGTCCTTGTTGAGCTGCTGGTAGGCGTCGAGGAACGCCTTGTGCTCGGGCGTGTCGATGGCATACCAGGGGTAGCCGGTGACGATCCAGCCCTCCGGGGTCTCGCCCTTCAGCGGGTCGAGATATTCCGGCTCGCCGGTGAGATAGCTCACCACCGCGCGGTCCTTGAACACGCCGCGGGTGTTGCCCTCGCGCACCAGCTTCACCAGATCGCCGGCGAAGGTGGCGTTGAGGATGGCGTCGGGCTTGGCGGCGTCGATGGCCTGCAGCACCGGGCCGGCGTCGATCTTGTTCAGCGGCGGCCACTGCTCGGCCACGAACTCCACGTCCGGGCGCCTGGCCTTCAGCAGCTCCTTGAACACCGCCACGAACGACTGGCCGAACTCATAGTTGGGGGCGATGGTGGCCCAGCGCCTGGCGGGCAGCTTGGCCGCCTCCTCCGCCAGCATGGCGGCCTGCATGTAGTTGGAGGTGCGCAGGCGGAAGGTGTAGTCATTGCCCTTCGACCAGACGATGGCGTCGGTGAGCGGCTCGGCCGCCACGTAGAGCACCTTCTTCTGCTTGGCGAAGTCGGACAGCGCCAGGCCGACATTGGAGAGGAAACCGCCGGCGATCAGCACCACGCCGTCGCGCGACACCAGCTCGTTGGCGGCGGTCAGCGCGTCGCCGGGCTTGCCGCCGTCATCCTTGGAGATGACCACCAGCTTCTTGCCCTTGATGCCGCCGGCGTCGTTGATCTCCTTCAGCGCCAGTTCCATGCCCTTGCGATAGGGCTCGGTGAAGCCCGGCAGGGCCGAATAGGAATTGATCTCGCCGACCTTGATTTCGCCCTGCTGCGCCTTTGCCGCGCCTGTGGCCAGCACCAGCGCCGCCAGCGCCACGCCCATCATTCGTTTCATACGGTCATCCCCTCTGGTTTTTCGATGCACCTTCCCGTCAGCGCACGTCGAACCCGACGTGAGCTTAGCGCAACCCGTCCTCGCCTTTGATCTGTGCAATGGTGAGCCCGCCCACCCGCGGCAGTGGCCGGCCGGAGCAGGTGACCGCCACCGCCACCACGATCTCGCCGGCGCGCGGGGCATCTGGAACGCTCACCTGCATGCCGTCGAAATGGCTGCGCACATAGGCCGCGTCCTTATGCCCCAGGGGAATATCCAGCTCGGCGCCCAGGCAGCCGCGCCGCTTGGAGGAGGGAATGAGGGCCGCGCCCTTGCCCAGCACCGCGCGCACCGGCGTTCCCATCTTCGGGTGCAGCAGGGCGGCGGCGTGCTCCAGCTCGCCATTCTCGCCCACCAGCGCGGCCTTGCCGTAGCTCTGCGCCGCCGCTCCGGCGATGCCCAGCGCCTCCACCGCCCGGCGGGCCAGGAGCCCGCCCAGCTCCTCGCCGATGGCGACCAGCTCCGAGAGGTCCTCCACATAGCGGCCGGCGAACGGGTTCTCGATCACCGCCACCGCCGCCGCCCGGCGGGTGGGCGGGCACACGGGCCGCCCCATCTCGGTCAGGGTCTCTTCCACGAAGGTGACGATCTTGCGGATGTTGGCGCTCATCTCAGGCCGTCCTCGCCCTTGATCTGGTCCGCCGCCAGCCCGCCCACCCGGGCATGGACGCGCGGGCCGCAGCTCATGACCAGCGCCAGCACGATCTCGTCGGCCCGCGGTGCGTCGGGAACCCCCACCTCCATGGCATCGAAATGGCTGCGCACATAAGAGGCGTTCACATGGGTCACCGGCACGTCGAGCCGGGTGCCCGGGCCGCCCACCTTCTTGGTGGAGGGCACGATGGCCTTGGCCTCGCCCAGGATCGCGCGCATGGCGTAGCCGCCCGGCACATGCCACAGCGCACCATGCTCCAGTTCGCCGGCGGCGCCGACGATGGCGCCCTTGCCGTAGCCATCCACAGCCGCCGCATCGCCCCCCAGGGCCTTGAGCAGGTCGCCCGCGAGGGCCACGCCCAGCGGCGTCAGGTCGTCCATGAAGCCGGCGATGTCCGCCACATAGCGGCCGGCGAACGGATTCTCGATCACGCACAGGATGGCGCCGCGCCGGCGCGGGGTGGCCGCCACCGGCCCGCCCTCGTGGAAGGTGTCCTCGGTGACGAGGAGCCGCTTGCGAATTTTCACCTCTGGCATGGGGCGCTCTTATCGGGGTTGCGGGGAAGGTGGAACATCCGCCGCCATCGGCGGCAGGGACAGAAGGCCGGGGCCGGTGCCGACGCTCTCGCCCTTGAGATGCAGCGCAGCGGCGCAGATGAGGCCGCGCGCCACCAGCGCGCGCGCGACGCCGAGGCCGGCCTCGAGCGCCTCGGTTCGCTCGGCGGCGGTCAGGTCTGGCACCTCGCGGGTGACGGGCAGCGTGCCGAGGTCGCTGTCGGGACTGAGATCGCAGGCCGGCACCCGCACAACGCCGCGATGGCCCGGCAGGTCCACCGCGTTCGCCACCACGGTCGCGGCCGCATCCGCCATGGCGGCGGTGGGGGCCAGGATGGTCACGGCATCGGCGATGCCGAGGGAAAAGCTGCGCCCGCGCCAGCCGCTGGTGGCCACCCCGCGCACCGGACCGTCGGCGTCCAGCTCGGCGGCGCCGATGAGGCGCGGCTGGTCGGGCCGGTCCACCAGCCCCACCGCGAAGCGCGCGCCGGCGGGCAGGTGAAGGGCGATGTCGCCGCCGTTGTTCACATAGGCCCGGGTGATGCCGGGCAGGACCAGGGCGTCGAGCACCTCTTCCGCCACCGCCCCCGCCACCGCCGCCATGGGGGTGATGAAGACCTCGTCGGCGAAGGGCGCCACCGCCAGCCCCATGCGCCGGGCGGCCGGATGCGTGAGCGCCGGCGCCCCCCGGCCCGAGGGGGTGCGCAGGGCGTCGAGCTCGGCGCACAGCGCCGCCAGCAGGCCGCCGAAGCGCTCCACCGCCGCTGCATAGGCGGCCTGCACCGCATCCTCCTCCCCCATGGCCTCGATCACGAGGTCGATGGGACCGTCCTGCAGGTGCAGGCGGCGGCCATCCGCCAGCAGCGCCGCCTGGGGCGGGCGGGCGCGGGACCCGCGCCGCCGGGGGGGAAAAAGAAAAAGCCGAGCGGTCATGGGTCAGCCGTGCGAGCGTCTGCCGGCCTGGGGCGCCAGCGGCCAGGGATTATCGAGATGCGGCGCCACCGGCTTGATGCCATCCTCCCCGGCCAGCGCGGCGGCGGGCCGCACCTCGGCCATGTGACCGCCGAGGGCCTGGTAGTCGGCCAGCGGCAGCGTGAATTCGATGGGCGCCACCAGCGCCGGGGTGGGCACATGGCCGAAGGCGTTCTCCGGCAGGCGCGTCACGTCCACCATGAAGGTGATGCCGCCGCCGGGATAGACATAGACCGGCGCGCCGCCGCAGGTGACACGGGTCAGCGCCGCCTTGACCGAGCGGGTGAGCCGCACCGGGTCCTCGGTGACGCCGGCGCGCAGGGAGCCGCCGGCCCCGGCCATGAACAGCACGGTGGCGAGCGCCGGCTCGCAATTGTCCTTCACCCGCTGGGCCGAGGCGGCGAGCGCCGGCGGCAGGTCCTTGCGCACCGGCAGCAGGGCGTCGTCGAGCTCGTAATAGGCCGCGTGCTCGCCGGTGGTGGAGATGAAGAACAGGCGCAGCCCCGGCCACGCCACCTTGGGATCGAACGGGCCGATGATGGACAGCGGATCGGAAATGCTGGTGCCGCCCCAGCCGGTGCCGGGCTCCGCCACCTGGAAATAGCGGCCGGGGGTGGAGCGCCGGCCCTTCATCCTGATGCCGGTGTCGCGCGCGCCCAGCACCTTGCCGGCCTGGTGCTCAGACAGCACGCCGGTGATGTGGTCGTCCACCACCACCACCTCGTCGGCCTTGTCGAACCACTGCTTGGCGAACATGCCGATGGTGGCGGAGCCGCAGCCCACCCGCATGCGCTCCTCCACCACGCCATTGACGACAGGCGGCCGGCCGGCCTCCACCACCACCGTGGCGCCGCCGTCGATGGAAAGCTCCACCGCCTTGCCGTTGCACAGCTCCAGCAGCGCCGCGCAGGTGAGGCGCCCTTCCTTCTTGCCGCCGCCGGTGAGGTGGTGCACCCCGCCCAGGGACAGCATCTGCGAGCCGTATTCCGATGTGGTGACATGGCCCACCGGCTCGCCGCCGGCGCGAACCGTGGCCTGCTCCGGGCCGAGGAAGCGGTCGGTGTCGATCTTCACCTTGACGCCGCAATAGCTGAAGATGCCCTCGGTGACGACGGTCACCATATCCACCCCGTCCACCTGCGACGACACGATGAAGGGCGCGGGCTTGTAGTCGGGATAGGTGGTGCCGGCGCCGATGGCGGTCACGAAGGTGTCGGGTGTCGAGACCAGCCGGCCATCCCAGGCGCCGTCGCGATGGAAGGGCACCACCGCCCCGCCCTGGGACAAGGTCCGGTCCAGCACCACATGGGGGTCGACCCGCACCAGTTCGCCCGCGAGATTGGCATAGCGATCACAGGCGCCGGCAAGCCCAAGCTTGATGTAGCACATGACCGGGCAGGCATCGCAGCGGATCCTGCCATCGCCCTGCGGCCGCGCCCCGGTGGTGGTCTCGTCAGGCATCTGGCCCTCGCTCGCAGCTCTCGACCGGGCGCCGCCGGAGGCGCGACACGCCGTCGGCTGCGACCTGGTTCGTATGTATACTAATGAAGTATCCGCCACCGTCCCTGTCAAGCACAAGGAATGGGCACGCTGCCTTAATGGGCATCTTCGGCCATGTGGCGCTTGACGATCCTCATTCGTACAGAAACAATCTGGAAAGACAACAGGGCTCCCTGCGGTTCCGGAACGGCCACCATGGCGAAGCGGAAACATATTGCACTGCAAACACTTCGGGGCGCCCGGCAGGGCTGCCCGCACACCACTGGAGGGGCCTGAATGGCCCCCGCCCCCGCCCCCGCGGGCGCGGCGGTGGCCCTGACCGTGAACGGCTCGGCATGCAGCTTTCACCTACCCCGCGACACCCGGCTCATCTACGTGCTGCGCAACGACCTTGCGCTCAACGGCCCGAAGTTCGGCTGCGGCCTGGGCGAATGCGGCGCATGCACCGTGCTCGTGGACGGGGTGGCGGCGCGCGCCTGCGTGACCACGCTGCGCAGCGTGGAGGGCCGCGCCGTCACCACCCTGGAGGGGCTCGGCACGCTGGAGGCGCCGCACCCGGTGCAGGCCGCCTTCATCTCCGCCCAGGCCGCCCAATGCGGCTACTGCCTCAACGGCATGATCATGACCGCCACCGCCTTCCTGCAGCGCCACCCGAACCCCAGCCCCGACCAGGTGCGCGCAGCCCTGCGCTACAACCTGTGCCGCTGCGGCACCCATGTGGAGATCCTGCGCGCCGTCTTGCAGGCGGCACAGGACCTTCGCACGCCCGCCACGCGGGACTTGGACGCACCCGCAGCGCGGAACCCTGGCGCACCCGCGGCGCCGCAGCCCGAGGGGGAATGATGAGCGAGCCCACGCCCTCCCCCTCGCTGCTGCTGGCGCGCGCCGGCACCCTGGCGGTGCTGCGGCCGGCGCAGCATGTGCACGGCCTGGTGCCCACCGCCCCGCCGCCCGACGGCGCGCTCGACCTGTTCCTGCTGCTGGACGACACCGGCCAGGTGCTGGCCTTCAATGGCCATGTGGACCTCGGCACCGGCATCCGCACGGCGCTGGCGCAGATCGTGGCGGAAGAGCTGGACGTTCCCTTCGCCGCCGTCACCATGGTGCTCGGCCACACCTCCGGCACCCCCAACCAGGGTGCCACCATCGCCAGCGACAGCATCCAGAAGGCGGCGGAGCCGCTGCGCCGCGCCGCCGCCCAGGCCCGCCGGCACCTGGTGGACCTCGCCGCCCTCGCCCTCGGCCTGCCGGCGAAGGGGCTTGCCGTCACCGGCGGGGTGGTGCATCCGCGCACCGGCACGGCCGCCGGGCTTTCCTACGCCACGCTGCTGGCCAATCGGCGCGAGCGGCTGACGCTGGCGGACCAGGTGGCGCTGAAGCCGGTGGCGGAGCATCGCATCATCGGCCAGCGGGTGCCGCGCGTGGACATTCCCGCCAAGGCCACCGGCACCTTCACTTATGTCCACGACGTGCGCGTGCCCGGCATGCTGCATGGCCGGGTGGTGCGCCCGCCCTATGCCGGCATCGACGCCGGCGCCTTCATCGGCAGGAGCCTGATCGCGGTGGACGAGGCGTCCGTCGCCCACATCCCCGGCGTGGTGGCGGTGGTGACCATGGGCGACTTCGTCGGCGTGGTGGCCGAGCGCGAGGAGCAGGCGGCGGAGGCCGCCCGCGTGCTGAAGCTGGAGTGGAAGGCGCCGCCGCCGGTGCCGCCCCTGTCGGACCTTGCCACCGCGCTGCGCGCCAACCCCGCCACGCCACGCACCCTGATCGACCGGGGCGATGTGGAGACGGCCCGCGCCGCCGCCGCCGTGCCGCTCGACCGCACCTACGTCTGGCCCTACCAGATGCATGGCTCCATCGGCCCCTCCTGCGCGGTGGCCGACGTGCGCGCGGACGGCGCCACCATCTGGGCCGGCACGCAAAATCCCTATCCGCTGCGGCTCGACATCTCGGTGCTGCTGGGCATGGCCGAGGCGCACATCGAGGTGCTGCGGTTCGAGGCCGCCGGCTGCTACGGCCGCAACTGCGCCGACGACGTGGCCGCCGATGCGGCCTTGCTGTCGCGGGCGGTGGGCCGGCCGGTGCGGGTGCAGCTGACCCGCGAGCAGGAGCACGCCTGGGAACCCAAGGGCGCGGCCCAGCTCATGGAGGTCTCCGGCGGCATCGCCGCCGATGGCACCCCCGCCGCCTACGATTTCTCCACCCGCTATCCCTCCAACGCCGCCACCACCCTGGCGCTGCTGCTCACCGGCCGGGTGCCGGCCGACAATCCCGTGTTCCAGATGGGCGACCGCACCGCCATTCCGCCCTATGCCTACGACAACCTGCGGGTGAAGGTGCACGACATGGCGCCCATCGTGCGCGCGGCGTGGCTGCGCGGCGTCTCGGCCCTGCCCAATTCCTTCGCCCACGAGAGCTATATCGACGAGCTGGCCACCGCCGCCGGGGTCGATCCGGTTGAATACCGCCTGCGCCACCTGCACGACCCGCGGGCGGTGGACCTCATCAGGGAAGTCGCGGCCCGCGCCGGCTGGGTCCCCCGCACCGGGGCGCGTCGCGAGGTGGTCGCGGGCGACGTGGTGCGTGGCCAGGGCTTCGCTTATGCCCTCTACGTGCACTCCAAGTTTCCCGGCTACGGCGCCGCCTGGTCGGCCTGGGTGGCCGAGGTGGAGGTGAACACCGTCACCGGCGACGTCGCCGTGAAGCGGGTGGTGGTGGGCCAGGATTCCGGGCTCATGATCAACCCGGCCGGCATCGAGCACCAGATCCACGGCAACGTCATCCAGTCCACCAGCCGGGCGCTGAAGGAACAGGTGCGCTTCACCGACACCGGCGTCGCCGACCGGGAATGGGGCGCCTATCCCATCCTCACCTTCCCCGAGGTGCCAGTCATCGAGGTGGTGCTGATGCCGCGCCCGGACGAGCCGCCCCTCGGCTCCGGCGAATCCGCCTCCGTGCCCTCGGCCGCCGCCATCGCCAACGCCATCTTCGACGCCACCGGGGTCAGGATGCGCGAGCCGCCGTTCACGCCCGAGCGGGTGCGCGCGGCGCTGGGCCATCCCGCGCCGGAGGAGGCCCCGCCGCCGCCGCGCAGGCGGCCGTGGCGCGCCATGGCCGGCGCGGCGCTGGCCGGTGCGCTCGGCATGGCGGCCCTGGCCCTGCCGCTGCGCGGCGCCATCGCCCCCATCGCGCCGCCGGACCCGGCCTCCTTCTCCGCCGACATGATCGCGCGCGGGCGCCAGCTTGCGGCACTGGGCGACTGCGCGGTGTGCCACACCGCCCCCGGCGGGGCGGCTTATGCCGGTGGGCGGGCCATGGCGACGCCGTTCGGCACCGTCTTTTCCACCAATCTCACCCCGGACCCGGAGACCGGCATCGGCCGCTGGTCCTATGCCGCCTTCGAGCGCGCCATGCGCGAGGGGATCTCCCGGGACGGGCGCCACCTCTACCCCGCCTTTCCCTACACCGCCTTCACCCGCGCCTCCGACACCGACCTTCAGGCGCTGTACGCCTTCCTGATGAGCGCGCCGCCGGTGCCGGCGCCGAGCCCGGCGGCGCGGATGGCCTTTCCCTTCAACCTGCGCCCCCTCATGGCCGGCTGGAACGCGCTGTTCCTGAACACCGGCCCGCTCCCGGCGGACACCGGCCGCGCGCCGCAATGGAATCGCGGCGCCTACCTGGTGGAGGGCCTTGGCCATTGCGGCGCCTGCCACACCCCGCGCAACCTGCTGGGGGCCGAGCGGACGGGTGCCGCCCATCTCGGCGGCGCCATGGTGGACGGCTGGGAAGCCCCGGCCCTCACCGCTTTGTCCAAGGCCCCCATTGCCTGGACCGAAGACGAGTTGTTCGCCTATCTGCGAACCGGCTTCTCGCGCTTCCACGGCACCGCCGCCGGCCCCATGGCGCCGGTGGTCCGGGAGTTGTCGGCGCTGCCGGATGCCGACATCCGCGCCATGGCCACCTATCTCGCCTCCTTCGCCCCGCCCGCGCCCGACGCCCCCGAGGCCCGCGCCGCCACGCTCCAGGCCCGGGCGCGCGCGGCGCTGCGCCCGCTCGATACGATGGGCGGCAGGCTCTACGAAGGCGCCTGCGCCGCCTGCCACGGCGACGATGGCCCGACCCTGCTGGGCGCACGCCCGGCGCTGGCGCTCAACACCAATGTCCATGCCGGACGGCCCGACAATCTCATCCGCATCATCCTGGAGGGCATCCCCACCCCCGCCGCCCGCGACCTCGGCGACATGCCCGCCTTCCGCGACAGCCTGAGTGACGAACAGGTCGCGGCGCTGACACGCTACATCCGCGCCACCTTCGCCCCCGATGCGCCGGCCTGGGGCGACATCGAGGCCACGGTGGCGCGCCTGCGCGCCAGCCCCAGCCCCCATTGAGGCCGCCGCGCGGCGGCCTGCCCGGAAACCCGGCAGGCCTGCCTGAAATGTCCGCGCCGACACCGCTGAGCACGCGTTGACAGGGGGAAGCGGCCGGTCTATTTCATTTGTATACAAACAATATAACCCCTATGCCGCCAGCCACCGGACCGTCCCCATGAGCAACCTGATGGATGCGCGCGTGCTCGCCGTGCGCCACTGGACCGACCGCCTGTTCTCCTTCACCGCCACCCGCGACCCCGGCTTCCGCTTTCGCAACGGCGAGTTCACCATGATCGGCCTGAAGGTGGACGGGCGCCCGCTGCTGCGTGCCTATTCGGTGGTGAGCCCGAACCATGAGGACACGCTGGAGTTCTACTCCATCAAGGTGCCCGACGGCCCGCTCACCTCCCGCCTCCAGCACCTGAAGGACGGCGACCCCATCATCGTCGGCCGCAAGGCCACCGGCACCCTTGTCATCGACAACCTCCGGCCGGGCGCCAACCTGTACCTGCTCGGCACCGGCACCGGACTTGCCCCCTTCCTGTCCATCATCCGCGACCCGGAAACCTATGCCCGCTTCAAGAAGGTGGTGCTGGTGCACGGCTGCCGGCAGGTGGCGGAGCTGGCCTATGGGGACGGCATGGTGGCCGCGCTCCAGGCCCATGACCTGCTGGGCGAGGACGCGCGGCGGGCGCTGATCTACTACCCCACCGTGACGCGCGAGCCGTTCCGCAACCAGGGCCGCATCTCCACCCTGCTGGACAGCGGCAAGCTCGCCGCCGACATCGGCCTTGCGCCCCTCGACGCCGCCCGCGACCGGGTGATGCTGTGCGGATCGCCGCAGATGATGACCGACCTCAAGGCCAGGCTCACCGGCCTCGGCTTCACGGAAGGCAACCATGGCGAAGCCGGCGACTTCGTGCTGGAAAAGGCTTTCGCCGAGCGCTGAACCCGGGCCCGGCGACCCGGCGCGGGGCCGGGATGCCGCCCCACGCCCCAAACTCCACGCCCGCGGGCTGACCGGCCCCGGCCTCCCGCCCGCCCGGCCCGCGGGTGAAATCGCTTCACACGCCAGCCGGGATTGCTCTAAAGTTTATATGCCTACAAATAAACGGCCGGGATCGCGTCGCCTCTCCGGCCCATCCTTCCGGAGACATCAGGCATGGCTCACGACGCCCAGACCGGCCCCAAAGGGCCCACCAAGCTCGTCATCTTCAACATCGGCCTGCTGCTCAGCGGCGATCTCGAACGGCCGATCCTGGATGCCGACACCATCGTCGCCGAGAACGGCCGCATCACCGCCATCGGCCGCTTCAAGGACGTGGACGCCGACCACGCCACCACCACCGTCAACGCCAACGGCGCGGCGGTGTCGCCCGGCCTCATCGACAGCCACGTGCACCCGGTGGCCGGCGACTGGACCCCGCGCCAGAACCAGAGCGGCTGGATCGACTCGTCGCTCCACGGCGGCGTCACCACCATGATCTCGGCCGGCGAGGTGCATTATCCCGGCCGCCCGCGCGACGTCATCGGCATCAAGGCGCTGGCCATCACCGCCCAGCGGGCCTTTTCCGCCTTCCGCCCGGGCGGGGTGAAGCTGCACGCCGGCGCCCCGGTGATCGAGCACGAGATGGAGGAGAACGACTTTCGCGAGCTGGCGTCCGCCGGGGTGAGGCTGCTGGGCGAGATCGGCCTCGGCGGCGTGAAGGACGGGCCCACCGCCAACAGGATGGTGGGCTGGGCCCGCAAATACGGCATCCAGTCCACCATCCACACCGGCGGGCCCTCCATCGCCGGCTCCGGCCTGATCGACAAGGACGTGGTGCTGGAAACCGACGCCGACGTGGTGGGCCATATCAACGGCGGCCACACCGCCTTGCCGGACGACCAGATCCGCTGCATCTGCGAGGGCTGCAAGCGCGGCCTGGAACTGGTGCACAACGGCAACGAGCGCTCGGCCCTGTTCACCCTGCGCACGGCGCGGGAGATGGGCGAATTGTCCCGCGTCATCCTCGGCACCGACGGGCCGGCCGGCTCCGGGGTGCAGCCGCTCGGCATCCTGCGTATGATCGCGCTTCTGTCGTCGCTCGGCGACCTGCCGGCGGAACAGGCCTTCTGCCTCGCCACCGGCAACACCGCCCGCATGCGCGGCCTGGACTGCGGCCTGATCGAGGTGGGGCGGGCGGCGGATTTCGTCATCATGGACACCCCCCAGCACTCCGCCGGCAAGACCCTGCTGGACAGCGTGCGCCTGGGCGACCTGCCAGGCATCGGCATGACCATCATCGACGGTCTCGTGCGGACCGAGCGTTCGCGCAACACGCCGCCGGCGACTCGCGTGCCCGTCATCGTAGCGTGAGCGCGACGCCCGCCGGCGCGCCGCCGGAAGAACACGCGCCGGGCCCCGCACGGCCCGGCGAACAAAGACTTGAGTTCCGAAAAAAATCAACCTAAACGGGAATTTACAACACTTACAGTCTTATCCGGAAACGTGACGCAACCGGTGATTAAACTGGAATTCGACAGCCGCTCCCGATATTATAGGATATCTTCTGGGCCCATGGGTTGAGGCATGTCTTTTGGGTTGTTGCGCCGCCTGACTCGTGGCCCGTTACTAAGCTTATTGACTGCGTTGATCATTTTCATGATCATCGCAATTCAGGCTTATGTCTTGATCCGCTCCCGGGCCGATACTTGGCGCGACATCGAGCGGTCGGCCGAGAACATGACGCAGACCCTGGCCGCCAGCATCGAGCGCAACCTGTCCATCCTGGAATTGTCCCTGGACGGGGTGGAGCAGGCGCTGCGCCTGCCGGAGCTGGCGACGGCGTCGCCCCATGCGCGGGACATGCTGCTGTTCGACCGGTCGGCGAGCGCGGAATTCCTGGGTTCCATGCTGGTCCTGGACACTGCCGGCAAGGTGCTTTTTTATTCCGGCTACACCACCCCCATCGCCGTCGACCTGTCCGACCGGGACTATTTCACCGCGCAGCAGAACGGGCCGAGGCCGCATTTCATCAGCGTTCCGTTCGACAGCCGGGTGCGCTCCGGCGACCCCAGCATCGCCCTCAGCCGTCGCCTCGCCACCTTGGGCGGCACCTTTGAAGGCGTCGCCGTGGCGGTGGTGCGGCTGTCCTATTTCCGCAGCCTGTTCGGCAAGCTCGACCTTGGGCCCGGCAGCGTGGTCAGCCTCGTGCGCACCGACGGCACCATCATCTACCGCCAGCCCTCCGTCGACGGCCGCGGCAATGCCGGCACCAATGTCGCCAATTCCCGCTCGTTCCAGAAATCCCTCGCGCAGCCGGGAGAAGGCTTCATCACCGTCGCCAGCATCGATGGCGTGAAGCGCTATTTCCTCAGCCGCAGGATCGGCGCCTTTCCGCTGCTCCTGGTGGTGGGCATTTCAGTGGATCAGGCGCTCCGGCACTGGTTCATCCAGGCGGTCATCCTGTCGGGCCTCACCATCGCCGTCTGCGGTCTGCTTCTGTACGTGATCGTCAATCTCAGGCGCGCGCTGCGCCACAGCTACGAGATGGAAGAGCAGCTCGCGACCATGGCGCTGACCGATCCGCTGACCGGCATGCCGAACCGGCGCGGCTTCGGCATGGCCGCCGAGACCGAGATGCGCCGCGCCGCCCGCGACCAGAAGGACCTGTCGCTACTGATGATCGACGTCGATCATTTCAAGCAGGTGAACGACCGTCACGGCCACCCGTTCGGCGACCAGATCCTGGCCCAGATCGCCCGGCAGATCCAGGCCGCCATCCGCCGGCCGGGCGATTTCGCGGCCCGCTTCGGGGGCGAGGAATTCGTGGTCCTGCTGCCCGCCACCGGCAGCGACGGCGCGCTGCTCATCGCCGAGCGCATGCGCGCGGCCATTGCCGACATCGCCCTGATCAAGGATGGCGTCGAGGTGGGCGTGACCGTCAGCGTGGGCGTTTCGACGGCACGGGTCATGCCCGGGGAACGCGTGGACGCCCTGGTGAGCCAGGCGGATGCCGCGCTCTACGAGGCGAAGAGCGCCGGCCGGAACCGTATCAGCTTCCGCGCCATGCCGCAGGCGCTGCCGCCCCCCGGCGCGGAAGCCCTCGCCCTGTGAGCACCTCCACCCGCCGCGACCGGCGGCGGGCGCGAGCGGCCCGGGGCTCCTGGGGCCCTCCGGGCTCAGCGGCGGCAGAGTCTCAGCCAGTACCGATGCTCACGCGGTATCCGTCCCGCTTCGCATTGGGCCCGCTCCTGGCCGTTCAGGGCCATGAAGCAGGACTTCCCCTCGCGGATGGTCTGGCACCAGCCGATGTCCACGGCATCCTTGAAGGCCATGAAGCAGGACTTCCCCTCGACATAGGCCTCGCAGAACCCCCGATCCGGCCCGTTGAAGGTCATGAAGCACGACTTGCTTCTGTTGCAAATCTCCGGCCGTGGCTGGGCATGAGCCGGAGAAACCAAGACCATGCAGAAGATCGGCACAAAGAGTTTGATGGATCGGATCATCGCGAAATCCCCCCAAGGAAGCCGCTTCTCAATACGCCGGCCAGCCCTTCAATTCCATCGTCCCGACCGCTCCCATCGCGGGGTGGAACAAGGCTGCAGCCGGTGACGGTAGCCGCGGGTCAAATGACCGGGCACCGCACCTACGTGCGCATCGACCGGGCGCTGGAGCGCGTCCCGCCCACCCATCCGCATGTGGCGCGGAGCGTGGCGGACCGGGCGTATTTGGGGAGCGGGGTGGAGTTGAGGAAGGAGGGCCTTATCCCTGACCACATGACCGAGAACAACGGCAGAACATCATCCGGGACTTCTCCGAGCCTCGACGTCGCGACATGGCCGTTCTGTTCGTTTTCTGTCCTCATAAGCCATCGATCGCACTTGCGTTCGGGGGCATTGGAATGTAGCAGTGGCGCGGTTCTCCCTTGTGTCGGAGCATAGCGCAGCCTGGTAGCGCATCTGCTTTGGGAGCAGAGGGTCGCAGGTTCAAATCCTGCTGCTCCGACCATTTAACATTATGAAATTAAACAAACTTTAGAGACGGCCGCACAGATGCGCCGGTGCGGCGGAATCGCTTGTCGCCACCGTGTTGCCGCCTTGGAGGGGCTGGACGGCCCCACCGCCAGGGGCATCCCGAGGGCCCGCCGGCGCCCGAGCCAGCCATCCACGAGCGCGCGTCGAGGAACCTGCAGTTATCCCCGCCCCCCTGTTGATCGTGGGCCGCTAGATCAGCGGTTTCGACGCGCCGCGCCAGCGCATGGAGAAAGACCGGACGTGCGGGTGGAGATCCATCGACCCCGCGCACCGGCCGGCCGGCCATCCGGAGCGGGCGACCAGAGGCTCGCGGGCAAGGCGCACCTCGCCGTCGTCTCACGGGATGGCACGCACCTGCTGCATGGTCCGGCGCTGGCGCGCGGCCGTCTCGACCTACCGGAATGGGCAATGCTCGACGTGATGGCCAAAGGCGGCGTGAAACCCTATGCTCTTGAACACAGCCCCGCCTCGCCGCTTTCATGCGCGGCGGCCACACGCAGGACGGCAATGACCATATCGAGCCCCTTGCCGGAACGAGCGACGGCCGCTTTAAGCTGTCGGCCCAGTCCGCAGTGCCCACACTGTTCGACCAAGCCCGCGGGTTTGCGTTCCCCAAGGGAGCTTCGGATCCCTTCGGGGACGGGATGCCGGGCTCCCGGCTGAGCAGGGACGAGGTGATCGCCGCATACTCCACCGCCACCCGCAACCGGGCGCGAAGCCAAGTCGCCCCGCGCATGCGGTGGCCGATTATTCACATTTAAATTATGTTATTTTTATGCTGGAACCGGCAGGGATGAGGCAGGTGCCATTGGAGCCCCTTCCTCATAAGAAATGCGCATCGCGCATCAAGAGGATAAAATGGAACGTGTGATGACACCAGAAGAAACATTCGCCAATTACGTCGCAAAGAACGTCGCAGGCATCGGCCAGGATCGTGACTTCATCGGCCTGTCCAACATCTGGGTACGGGAATGCTTGAGGCATAATTACGCGCACAATTTCTCCTGGCTCGGCCGCCCCATCATTCAGGTGCCCACGGACATATATGCCATCCAGGAACTGGTCTGGAAGGTGAAGCCGGACCTCATCATCGAAACCGGCATCGCCCATGGCGGCTCCTTGATAATGAGCGCCTCCATGCTGGCGCTCATCGACTATTGCGATGCCATGGCCAAGGGCATCCCGCTCGATCCGCGGGCCGGGACCAGCCGGGTGATCGGCGTCGACATCGACATCCGGGCCCATAATCGTGCCGCCATTGAAGCGCATCCGCTGGCGCCCAAGATTCAGATGCTCCAGGGCTCCTCCATCGACGAGGAGATCGTGAGCCAGATCCGCTCCCAGGCAGCCGCCGCGCAAAGGGTGATGGTGTTCCTGGATTCCAACCACTCACATGCCCACGTGCTGGCCGAGCTTGAGCACTATGCGCCGATGGTCACCAAGGGGTCCTATGTGGTCGTGTGGGACACTGGGGTGGAGGATCTGCCCGATGGCATGTGCGCCGACCGCCCCTGGGGCAAGGGCAATAATCCCAAGACCGCCGTCTGGGCCTATCAGAAGTCTCTCCGGGAAACGCCCCATGTGGGGCTGGATGGCGCGCCGCTGATGCTGGAGACCGACCTCACCATCGAACACAAGATCGCCATAACCGCCTCCGCGGACGGCTTCCTGAAACGAGTCTGAGATCCCTTCTTGGAACCCCTCCCCGAAACGGTCGAGCGGTCGGGACGCAGGTGTTTCCAAGGAAGCGTTCAGACCATGCTGGAGCGAGCGAAGCGGGCCCCAGCCACTCGCTGGCCGCATGGTCGCGCGGGACTTCGATATGAAGCGGATCTGATACCAAAGGCCCGCGAGCTTGCCTTGTGTGCCTTTGGTCAAGCCCGAGCGGCGCTTGAGCGAACCCGCTTTGCACCGGTCGAAGACCGGGGCCGATGGCATGACGGATGAGCGTGACGCCGGCGGCCGCCGGCGCCGACGCGAACGGAGCGACCGCGGCCCTGGCCACTGCGCGAGATCGTGAACGCAATCCGCCATGCGATGCGCGGCCGCGCCTGGCGGCTTCCGCCGAGCGACCTTATCCCCAACAGCACGGATTATCGCGGGTGACGTTGCCCCGCGATAATCCGGCTTGAAACGTGTTCCGGCCCGACGCGGGAACCAGGACATGAAGCCCAGCCGCTTTTCGGCAATGCCGCTGCCATCATCAAGCCGCCAGACGCCATCAGGCGCCAGAGCATCGCACATCGCCGTCTGCAACACCGCGCGCTGGCCGGCAGGCAGAGCCCGGACGAGGCCCGCCCTCCGGGCATTTACGCCACCAAATGTGCCAATCGTCCTGACAATGGACACACCGGGTCTCACGACCCTTGCCCCAACGCGCCCCGCCCGCCGCGGACAGGACCGAACGCGAAGATCAGCGCATCGCCCCGGTCCTTGAGCGGTGCCAGACGGGTTCGCTCGGGCACCGCGCGGGCTCGACCAGAACCCACGCGTCCAACTCACCGGCCCCTGGCTTCACTTGGCGGCCAGCAGGGGCTCCAGTTCCTTGTCCCACTCGGCGATGCCGATGGCGCCTGAAATCTTCTTGCCGTTGATGAAGAAGGTGGGCGTGGCGTTCACGCCCAGCTCGGCATTGGCGTAGCGGGCGCTCTCCTGGACCTTCTGGGCCAGGTCCTTGTCGCTCAGGCACTTCTCGAACTCGGCCTGGCTCATGCCGGCCTGCCGGGCCACCGCAAACAGGCCCGCCGCCGGGTCCTGGCTGTAGGCCCAGCTGCGCTGGGTCTCGAACAGGGTGGAGACCATGGGAAAGTATTTGTCGTCGGGCATGCAGCGCGCCAGCATGAACGCGGCGGTCGCCACCGGCTCGAACGGGAACTCGCGGAAGATGAAGCGCACCTTTCCGGTGTCGATATATTTCGCCTTCAGCTCGGGAAACACCTTGGTGTGAAACTCCGCGCAGTGGCTGCACGTCATGGAGGCATATTCCACCACCGTGACCGGGGCCTTGGGATCGCCGAGCACCTTCTGCGTCAGCGGCGTGGCGGCGGGGGCCAGCAGCTTCGCCTGATCGGCCGCCTGGGCCAGCGCGGCACGCGGCGAAAGGGGCAGGCCGAGGCCCGCGAGCACGGCGGCGGCGCCGACTCCGGCGAGGACGCGGCGGCGGTCGAAAGTCATGGGTCGTCTCCATGGGGAAGCCTGGGGCGGAAGCCCCACGGCACCAACGCAAGCGCGCTAGCATGCCGGCGGTGTGGCGGCAAATCCTCCGGCGATCACAGATCGGTCATGTGCCGGCCGGCGCCGGCCGCAGCACGCCGGCCGCCCGGCCCCGCCCCACGCCCGAGGCCGCCTCAGCCGCCCCGTTTCGGCCCGCCGCGCTCGCGCCGCACCAGGGCGCCGAGACGGGACAAGGAGGCGGCCAGGGCCTCGTCCTCGAAGCCACCGATGGTCTGGGCGATCTCCTGCCGCATCGCCCGCACCGCGGCCGGATCGGGCGGCGGCATCACCACCGCGCGGGCATGGCGCGGCGGCACCGGCCCCTGGCGAAGCGTCAGCCGCCCGACGCAGCGCCAGCCGAAATAGGCGTTGATGCGCTCGATCACCACTGCGGCGGCATATTGCATCTCGATGGCGTAGGCACCTTCGACCCGCACCACCAGCGTCGCCGGCTCGGTCTCGCCGCCGCGCGCCCATTGCAGCTTCAGCGGCAGGCTGCGGGGGGCGAGGTCCGGCCCCACGATCTCGTCCCAGTGGGTCACCACCTCGACCACCGAAAAGCCGGCCTTGCCGCAGACGTCGGCGATGGTGGGCGCGACGAAATCGGCCAGAGGACGGGCATTGCGGGGCCGGAAGGCGCGCTTGACGGGCTGGCTCATGGTGTTCCGCGAGCTGGAGACGGACTTCGCGCCGGCGCGGAGCGGCCGCGCCGGCAGGCATCGTCCGCGTGTGGAGTCCCTTTGTGGCCCGGTGATGGCCCGCCTTCGTCTCCGGCCGTCCCATCGCCGTTATCGAGACGCCCTTGCCCGAACGCGCGGGCGCGGCCACCTTGGCGCCATGATCACGCCCCCCGCCGCCGCGACACGGCCATCCCCCGCGCCCGATCCGCGCGCCCTGCTCGCCTGGTACGACACCCACCGCCGCCGCCTGCCATGGCGGGCCGAGCGCGGGTCTCGCGCCGACCCCTACCACGTCTTCCTCTCGGAGATCATGCTGCAGCAGACCACGGTGAAGGCCGTGGGGCCCTATTTCGGCGCCTTCCTGGCGCGCTGGCCGGCGGTGACGGACCTCGCGGCGGCGCCGCTGGACGAGGTGCTCTCGGCCTGGGCGGGGCTCGGCTATTACGCGCGGGCGCGCAATCTCCATGCCTGCGCCAGGGCGGTGGTGGAGCGCCACGGCGGGCGCTTTCCCGCCGACGAGGCGGCCCTGATCGACCTGCCAGGCATCGGCCCCTACACGGCGGCGGCCATCGCCGCCATCGCCTTCGACCTGCCGGCGAGCCCGGTGGACGGCAATATCGAGCGCGTGGTCTCCCGCCTGCACGCGGTGGAAGAAGCGCTGCCCAAGGCGAAGCCGCGCATCAAGGCCCTGGCCGCCGCGCTGGTGCCCGCCGACCGGCCGGGCGACCACGCCCAGGCGATGATGGATCTCGGCGCCACCATCTGCACCCCCAAGTCGCCGGCCTGCGCGCTCTGCCCCTTTCACGCCCCCTGCCGGGCGCGGGCGGAGGGCACCATGGCCCGCTTTCCGGTGAAGGCAAGGAAGGCCGAGAAGCCGGAGCGCGCCGGGGTCGCCTTCCTCGCCGTGCGCGCCGACGGGGCGGTGCTTCTGCGCACCCGCCCGGAAAAGGGCCTGCTGGCGCGGATGACCGAGGTGCCCTCAACCCCGTGGGGGCCGCCTCCGGCCCGGCCGCAGGAGCACGCGCCCCTGGCGGCGCGCTGGCGCCCGCTGCCGGGCGCGGTGGCCCATGTCTTCACCCATTTCGCGCTGACGCTGAGCGTGCAGCGCGCCGACCTGCCCGCCAGCACCCCGGCGCCGGACGGCCATCGCTGGGTCCTGCCGGAGGCCTTCGACCGCGAGGCCCTGCCCTCCGTCATGCGCAAGGTGCTGGCCCACGGGCGGGCGGGATAGGGCGCGGCGCTTTCGGGCGGGCCGGCGAGGCCGCCGGCCGTGCGCCGATGCAAAGGTCGCGGGCGGGGGCGCGAGCCCGGTCTCGAGCCGGGTCGCGAGCCCGGTGGCGACATGGGCCAAGGGGACGCGACGCGCTGGCATAGACGGGAAGACGCCCCCGGCATCGAGGCCCGCGCCCCGTCGTCCGCCCGGTGCGGACAGCGCGAAAATCGCCTCCCGGGGGCTGGAACCGGCGCGAGGGGCCCCGGGGCCTATTCGGCGGCGATGCCCATTTCGGCGCGCAGGCGCGCGCGCAGCACGTCGATGGGGTGGCGGCGGCCGTCCTGCTCCACATGCCAGAAGGTCCAGCCGTTGCAGGCTTCCGCGCCCTGGGCCAGGGCGCCGACGCGATGGATGGAGCCGACCTGCGCCGCCGTGCCGTCCAGGGCGATGGTGCCGTCGGCCCGCACCACGGCGCGGAAGCGGCCCTTGGCGTCGGTCAGCTCGGCGCCGGGAGAAACGAAGCCGCGCTCCACCAGGGCCGCGAAGGCGACGCGTGGGGCTTCCCGCGCGCTCGGCGGGGCGATGAGGGTGTGCTCGGGCAGCGGCTCCACGGCGTCGATGCGGGCGCGGGCGGCGGTCGCATAGCCCTCCTCGCGCTCGATGCCGATGAAGGAGCGGCGCAGGCGCTTGGCCACCGCCCCCGTGGTGCCGGAGCCGAAGAAGGGATCGAGCACCACGTCGCCGGGCTTGGTGGCGGCGAGCAGGATGCGGGCGATGAGCGCCTCGGGCTTCTGGGTGGGGTGCAGCTTCCGCCCGGCCTCGTCCTTCAGCCGCTCCTGGCCGGTGCACAGGGGAAACAGCCAGTCGGAGCGCATCTGCACGTCTTCGTTGCCGGCCTTCAGCGCCTCATAATTGAAAGTGTACTTGGCATCGGCATCGCGGGCGGCCCAGATCAGCGTCTCGTGCGCATTGGTGAAGCGCCGGCCGCGGAAATTGGGCATGGGATTGGCCTTGCGCCAGATGATGTCGTTGAGGATCCAGAAGCCCAGATCCTGCATCGCGGCGCCGACGCGGAAGATGTTGTGGTACGAGCCGATGACGAACAGCGTGCCGTTCGGCTTCAGCACCCGCCGCGCCGCCAGCAGCCAGGCCCGCGTGAACGCGTCGTAGGCGGCGAAGCTCTCGAACTGGTCCCAGGCGTCGTCCACCGCATCCACCCGGCTTTCGTCGGGCCGCTTCAGCTCGCCGCCGAGCTGGAGATTGTACGGGGGGTCGGCGAACACCATGTCCACGGAATGGGCCGGGAGCCGCGACAGCTCCAGGATGCTGTCGCCCACCAGCACCTCGTCGCGCGGCAATGGCGGCGCGGTTTTTGTGGTCAAGGGGATGACCGCAGGCTTTTTCGCGTGCTCGCCGTACTGGCGGGCCACCCGCCCGGGCGCCCCCTTGACCACACTACGCATGACGCAACCCTACGCAACGCTTACTCACGGGTCGCAGTGTGGCGGCGCCGGGTTAAGGGGCGGTGAAGGGCCGGGGTCCCGGCTGAACAATTGCAAAGTACTTGCAAGCCTCCATAGGTTGCATATTCAATTCCCGTGGCCGATCCTGTGGCCGACTCGCGGGCGGGCGACCGGCAGGAATGGGGGGATGCGATGGAGCGTGTGTTCGTCAGGGTGCCCACGGCGAAGCTGAAAATCGACATCCTGCAGAATGTCGCCTCGAAAGAGCGCGCGGCACGCTATATCCGGCCCTCGGCCACGCAGCCGGATGTTCTCGCCCTGGACGTGAGCGACAAGGAGCGGGACTGGCTGGAGAAGAACGGCGCCACGATCTACGAGAATGTCCAGTTCAGCGTCTTTCCCCTCGGCGAGGATGACGACGACGCGGGGACGGACTGGCACACGACCGCCGGACAAGACGACCACGACTTCTCCCTCGATGACGTCGTGGCGCAGATCGGCGCGCCGGGCGCATGGGCGCACACCCGCGGCAAGGGGGTCACCATCGCCGTCGTCGACACCGGCATATCCGGGAAGCTCAAGGAGATTCCCGCCGCGCGACGCCTCGGGGTGGACCTGCAGACCCACTATCGCGGCGACCACTGGGCGGATGCCGTGGGGCACGGCTCCATGTGCGCGGCCATCGCCGCGGGCTCGCGGGACGCCGGCGGCCGCTTCCAGGGCGTGGCCCCCGAAGCCACGGTGCTCGCCGCGCGGACCAACCTGACCTCCGACGACCTTTACGGGGTGTTCGACAACATCAACATGCTGCGGGACAAAGGGACCCTCCCCGGCCCGCTGGTGGTCACCAACTCGTACGGCCTTTACACCTGCACGCCGCCCAACGTGCTGCCCATCGACCATCCCTACATCCAGGTCATCCTGTCGGCCATCGCGCGCGGCGTCTTCGTGTGCTTCGCGGCGGGGAACAACCATTACGACGTCAAATGCGACTTCGACCCGCGCGAATGCGGCCCCAACACCATCTGGGGGCCGAACTCCCACGACCAGATCGTCAGCGTCGGCACCGTCAACCGCGCCCTCACCAATTGCGATCCGCTGACACCGCACGCCAATTCGAGCCGGGGTCCCGGGGAGTGGGCGGTGAATCGCTTGAAGCCGGACTGCGTGGCCCCCACCTATGGCGAGGTGCCCTGGGGCGGCAGCTATCGCAAGATGGGCTGGTGGGGCACCTCCGGCGCCTGCCCGCAGGTGGCCGGCCTCGCCGCGCTCATCCTCTCGGTGGCGCCGACCCTGCGCCCGGAGGTCGTGGCCGACATCATCCGCGACACCTCCGATCCACTTCACGAAGGAGCGGCCTGCGTGGGACGTGGAGTCATCAATTGTGATGCGGGGGTTGCGAAAGCGCTCGAATTCGCGTCACTCGTGTAGCATAATTGCCGCAATCTTCATTTTTACTACCCGTTTGCCCTCACTGGGTGTTTGCGCTGGCGGCAAATGGGAGGTGATAGTGAGGGTGCGTTCCGGAGGCTGACATGCAGCTGAAGTTCCCGACCCCTGATCAGCGTGAGACATTCCTAGCCAGTCTCGCCAAGCAGGCGCCGAACCTGTTCAAGGTAGCAACGCCGTCCTATTCGCAGCCAACCGTCGTGACCATCACGCCGCCGACGCCGCAGGATGCCGCCTCCCTGAAGTCGCTGGTCGCCGAGGACGGCACGATCAAGCTCTACGGCGACGTCGTCTTCAAGCCGCTCAAGTTCGGCTAGCGGCGCCCGCGCCCCCGCCAGTGACGACGGCGGGGCAATGGGCGAGAGCATGAAGGGATCCCACAAGGAGCCAGAGCGTAGGCGAACACGCCCGCGTCATTGACTTGGCCACCGCGCGCTCCGCGACGCTTCCCCTAAGGACACGCTCCCGCCCTGGGCGGCCCCTGAAGGGCTCCGGCCACCAGTCTGGCTCCGGCCCCGAATCTCACTCCGCAGTGGTCTGGAGATGCCGCGAAGCGCCCATGCAGACGCGTGCGACCTGCTGCATGTTCGGTGCGGCGCATCCCAAGCGAAGATATCCCGTGCGGCGATGTCCGGTCCTGCGCGATCTGGCGCGGCTCTGTATGCTCACGCGCTCTTCGATCCAACCGCGACGGGCGTGCGAAGCGTCGGCGTCACCGGTGTGCCTCCGCGATCATGTGCCCAGGGCTCACGAGTACGCGGACCCGGCCTTTTTGACGCGCCCGCCCACACCCCGTCTTGCGGCGCACATATGCCCTTGGCCCCTCATCCTTGGCCCTTCATCCTTGGCCCCAGCCAAGTTCGACGGTGTCTGACTGCGGCGGCCGGGGCCATAAGCGGCCAGATGCCATGCCCCTTTTTGAAAGCGGAGGCAGCCGCTCGCAAGCCGGTGTCGCGCCGCCATCGGTAACGCCCCTGCATCCGGCGCCGCCAGATGGCTCCAGCGACGTCCCGCCCCCAAGGGCTGACGCACACCAGGGCGGCGCTCTTAGCGCGCCCAACAAAACCTGCTGGGGGATCGGAAGCAGATGATAGCGGCAGCGAGGACGCAGAAGGCGCGGCAGAGGTCGGCAGAGCGCTCATAGCGGAGGGTGAGGCGGCGGAACCGGATGATCCAGGCGAAGGTGCGCTCGACCACCCATCTGTGCTGGTCGAGATGCTGTGAGCTGGCGATGCCGCGGCGGGCGATGCGGGTCGTGATGCCCCACTTGCGCAGGTCTTTGCGGCAGCGGTCGAAGTCGTAGCCCTTGTCGACGTGGAGCTTCGTGGGCCGCGTGCGGGGACGGTCACGCCGCTGGCGGACGGGTTGGATGGCGTCGACCACATCGGTCAATACCCCGCTGTCGTGCCTGTTGGCCCCGGTCAGGACAATGGCGAGGGGCAGGCCCTTTCGGTCGACCACGATGTGCCGCCTGGTGTCCGGCTTGCCGCGATCGGTGGGGTTCGGGCCGATCGCGTCGCCCCCCTTTTCGCCGGCACCGAGGAAGCATCCACGCGGGCGCGCGACCGGTCGATCTCTCCGGAAAGGCTGCGATGCTCCAGCATGTGGCGATGGATCTGGTCCCACACGCCGACACCCTGCCAGGCCCACAGCCGGCGCCAGCAGCTCATGCCCGAGCATCCGGCCACTTGGAGCGGCAGGCGTTCCCACGGGATCGAGGCGTACAGCGCGAACAGGATGCCGATCAGAACCTCGCGGTCCGCCACCCCCGGGGCCCGCCTTTCGGGCGCGGCGCAGCGGCTGGAAACAACGGGGCGATCTCGACCCAAAGCCCATCGGGCAACAGCCTCTCGGCCATGCCCGAGCCTCTGCCCAATAGGGTGAATAAATGGTTTTGTGAGGTGCTCTTAGCGCGTCACCGCCCGCACGATGGCTTCCGCCACCAGTTCCGGCATGCACAGCCGCCCCTGCTGCTCGGCCGGGCTCACGCCGTCCGGCGCGGCGGGCGGGCGGGAGAGGCGCGACAGGAGATAGCTGGTGGCGGCGTATTGCTGCACCACGTTCATCTTCTCCTGGTCGGAAATGGCGTCGATCTGGCTGACGAGGCGCCCATAGAGCTTCTCATGCGGCACATTGGGCACGAACGGCGGATCGATCAGCACGAGATCGATGTCGCGCCCCTTCAGGTCGTCCGCCGCCTGCTCCAGGGTGTGGGCGAAATCCTCCGGATCGGTCGCGGCGAGGGCATCGCCGGTGCCCACCTGCCAGATCACCAGATCCGGCTCGAACTGCTCGATGGCGGAGCGGATGCGCTGGAAATCCTCCCGCGCCAGCCCCGGCTGCGGCCCTTCCTCGATGATGGTGAAGGCGATGTCCGGCAGGCGGCGGTTCAGCTCCACCTCGAGCCGGCTGCGCTTGCGCGGTGACAGGGCCAGCCGGTCCGGCTGCGGGCCGATGAGCAGGATGCGCACCGGCTGGGAACGGTCCACCAGCCGCTCGGTGCGCTTCAACTCGCTGTCGAAGGTGAGGAAGATTTCCGGCACCCGGCAGGCCTTCGACATATCCGCCCGCGCCGGGGCGAACGGAAAACAGGCCAGGAGCAGAACAAGGCCCAGCGCCGCGGCGGCGCTCAGGCGCGCGCGACCCCCCGTTCGCCCGACGCCTTGGCGTCGGCGGCGCGTCCGCCCTTCTGCCATTCGAGTGCCCACGCGAGCAACCATTGGAGCGAGAACCCAACCACCACGATTAGCAGGTCGAACGACACCGCGCCATCGAATGCCGGCCGCAGCACCTGCGCCCCGAGGCTCAGCACCGTGCCGAGGCAGAACACCGGCAGCGCGTGGCGGCCGATGAGGATGAGCGGCGCGCTTGCCGTCCACCCCCGCAGCCAGCGTTCCACCGGCAGGCGGGTGACGCAATAGGCAAGCGCGAGAATGTGCAGCACCCGCGGCAGATCGAGATTCGACTTGTCGAAATCCCACACGAAGGCGGGCAGGCGCCAGATCTGCAGCGAGACCGGAAAATCGAGCTGCGCCCACACCGCCGTCGCCACCAGATAAACGGGCACCAGCACGTCCAGCACGCGGTTGGCAACCCTGGCGCCGCCCCGGTCGAGGACGATGCCGATGGCGAGCCCGGCCGTGAACAGCAATTGCCACGCCAGCGGGTTGAAATACCAGCGCCCCGCCCCCGGCCACACCGGCGGCCCGAGATGGGCAAGCTGGGCGACGAGGTACAGCGCCGCCGAGACACCGAGAGCGAGCGCCAGGCTGCGCCGCGCCAGCGCCACCAGCACCGGCGCCATCAGCAGCAGGCTCACATACAGCGGCAGGATATTGAGATAGGCCGGCTGGAAGGTGAGCAGCGCCATGCCCACCAGCGCCTCCACCGGCGCCTCGATGATGAGGTCGAGATGGTACCAGCCGAGCACGCGGGTATCTCCGGTCTCCACCACGAAGCCGCCGATCACCGCCACCGCCACCATCACCAGCGCCAGATGGGCCACATAGAGGTTGAACGCCCGGGTGAGGATGCGCGCGCCCACCCGAAGCCGCCGCCCCGGCTCGAACGGCCGCGCATAGGCGAACGCCGCCGAGACGCCCGCCAGCAGCACGAACAGTTCCGCCGCGTCGGACACGCCGAAGTTGCGGAACGTGTAGGCGCTCAGCAGATGGCCAGGCACGTGATTGATGAAGATCGTGAGCAGGGCGAAGCCACGCCAGAAGTCGATGCTGACGATGCGCGAATCCGCTGGCACCACCGCTGTTACCTCCCACTGCCCCTTGAAAACGCCGCTGCGCCGGCTTCGTTCCCGTCGCGACGCGACGCCAACCGCAGCTGTGCAGTGCAGCAGATCCTACGCATAATTCATGTTCAAATTGTTGTCATCGCCCGCCCATCCACGCCCGCGGGCCTGACGCGGGTGCTGTTCGCGGCCCGCCAATGGGGCGGGTGGAAGCGGCGCGCCGGGCCCTCGCCGGGCGTGACGGGCCGGCCGCGTGCGGCGCCCCTGGAAGGGGGGATTCCTCCCAGGGCGCCGGGCTGCCCCCGGTTTCCCGATGGCCGCGCCGCCGCCGGGCCCCATGGCCCTGACCGGAGCATGTCGCCGGCGGCGGTCTTTCTGTCGCCCCGGGACCCGGCAGCGTCCTTGACCCATCTCAAGTGGGACAGCCTGTCGCGGGCGCGGCACCGCCGGCGGCGCTCTATAAGGCGGCATGACGTTCGCTCCCCTGCCCCACCGCCGATGATCGTTCCCGTCCCCGCCGCCGACGATCCGCGCATCGCCGAATATCGTGACGTGCGCGAGCGCGACCTTGTGGGGCGGCAGGGCCGCTTCATCGCCGAGGGCGAAGTGGTGCTGCGCCTGCTGGCGGCGCAGGTGGACGCAGACGGCCGCACCGCCCAGGGCCACCGCCTGCTCTCGCTGCTGCTGTCCCAAGGTCAGGCGGAGCGCTTGTCGGACCTGCTCGCGGCGCTGCCGTCGCACATGCCGGTTCACGTCGCGCCCCAGGACGTGATGGACGCCATCGTCGGCTTTCCCATCCATCGCGGCATCCTGGCGCTGGGCGTGGCGCGGCAGGAGGTGCCGGCGCAAGCGCTGCTGGCGGGGCTCGGGGAGCGGGCGCTGGTGGTGGCGGTGTCCGGCATCGCCAATCATGACAACATGGGCGGCATCTTCCGCAATGCCGCCGCCTTCGGTGCCGACCTGGTGCTGCTGGACCGCGCGTGCTGCGACCCGCTCTATCGCAAGGCGATCCGGGTCTCGGTGGGGGCGAGCCTCATCGTGCCCTTCGCCCGGCTCGCCGACGCCGACGCCATGCTGGCGGCCCTGGCGGCGGCGGGCGTGGGGGTGGTGGCGCTGTCGCCATCGGGGCGCGAGCGGCTCTCCGCCGTCGTGCCGCCGCCCCGGGTGGCGGCGCTGTTCGGCGCCGAGGGGCCGGGCCTGCCGACCCGCGTGCTCGCCGCCGCGCGCACCGTGGCCATCCCCATGGCGCCGGGCTTCGACAGCCTGAACGTGGCCACCACCTCCGGCATCGTCCTGCACCATCTAGCCGGGGCTTAGGCCCGGGCGGCGCCCCGGGCCGGCGGCTCAATCCTGGGTCGAGCTTTCCCAGGTGGCGTGGGTGACCTTGGGCAAGCGCTCCAGCCGCTCCACCACGGCGTCGAGCTCGGCGCGGTTCACGGCCGTGCTCACCAGCTTGGCGACGATGTCCACGCCGCCACCCGGCTGCCCCATCGTCACCACATCGCCGGCCGGATATTTGGCGGCATCCAGGGCGTCGCTCACCAGGTCGCGCACGTCGGCGGCGGAGGCGGCATCGGTGGACACCCGCACCTCGTAGGTGACCTCGGAGGCGCGCTCGTCCAGCGGAATGCGGTCGATGGCGGCGGCCAGGGGCCGCAGCACCGTGTTGCCGGCGATGATGATGAAGGTGATGAGGATGGCCTCGGCCAGCATGTCGGTGCCGGTGCAGGCCCCCACCGCCGCCGAGCACCACAGGGTCGCGGCGGTGTTCAGCCCGCGCACGTTGAGGCCTTCCTTCATGATGACGCCGGCGCCAAGGAAGCCGACGCCGGTGACCACATTGGCCACCACGCGCATGGCATCCTGCGGCGAGCCGACCCGCGCGGCGAGATCGGCAAACGCCGCCGAGCCCACCGCCACCAGCACATTGGTGCGCAGGCCGGCGGTGCGCTGGCGATACTGGCGCTCGGCGCCGATGAGCGTGCCCAGCAGGAAGGCGGCGCCAAGGCTCACAATGGTGTCGAGAAAGCTCACCATTTCGAACGACTCGATGAAACGCACCCCGGACCCCCGTGTTGATCGTACTTCTTGACCGTGCCTGCCCTGCCGCCGCCGCCGCCGCAAGCCGGGCGACGGCGGATACGCGCAAAGCCCGCCCCGCGAGCCCGAGCCATCCGGCGCGGCGGCCGGGACGTCTCACCCGTTGCAGATCTAATCCCTGCAAGCCTGATCCCTGCCGGTCTCAGCCCGACAGGTCTCACCCCTTGGGCGCGGTGAGCATCCAGCGATGCCCGAACGGGTCGCGCACGGTGGCGAAGCGATCGCCCCAGAACACATCCTGGGGCGACGTCTCCGAGATGGCGCCGGCGGCCACGGCGGCGGCGTGGGTGGCGTCGACCTCGGCGGCGGTGGCCAGCGACAGGGAGACGGCGACGCTCGCGACGCCGCCCGAAGCCGGCGCCCCACCGCCGGTGCAGTATTCGGGAAAATCATCGGAGAGCATCAGCAGGCCGGTGCCCAGGGTGAGCCGGGCATGCAGCAGGCGCCGCCCGTCGTCGGCCGGCAGCCGATAGGTCTCGCGGGCGCCGAACACCTGCTGGTAGAAGGCGATGGCCTCGGCCGCGCCGTTCACGGTGAGATAGGGAACGACGGTTCCCGGTGCTTCGGCCATGGGGTCTCCTCCGGTTGGGCGCGCGCGGGCGCGCAGGCGTCAGGATGTGTCGCGACTAAGCATGACATGACGATGTCGCGAGGCCCGATTGTCGCGGCAGCGTGGAACTGCTACAAACCCACCCATGTTCCATTCGTGCGCCATTTTCTCGAACCGGAGCCGGGCCGCCTTCTGCGCCGCCGGGCCGTTCGCGCGCACCACCATGGAATTCGCGGCGGTGCCCGACCATGTGCGCCTGCCGGGCCGCTTCTTCGGCCGCTTCACCACCGCCGCCTCGGCCGTGGACGCGCGCTGAGGCGCATCCTTTCCGCCTTTCGTGCTCGGACCGGCCGCCTCGCCGCGCGCCGGCCGTCCCTCGGCCCAAGACCCCAAGGACAAGAACCATGACCGCACCCGCCGGCAGCCCGCGCACCCTGTACGACAAGATCTTCGACGACCACGTGGTGGCCCGCCAGGACGACGGCACCTGCCTGCTCTATATCGACCGCCATCTGGTGCACGAGGTCACCAGCCCGCAGGCATTCGAAGGCCTGCGCATGACCGGCCGCGCCGTGCGCGCGCCGGGCAAGACCCTGGCGGTTGTCGATCACAACGTGCCCACCACCGACCGCACCCTGCCCAATCCGGACCCCGAGAGCGTGGCCCAGATCGCCGCGCTGGCGGAGAACACCCGCGAGTTCGGCATCGAATATTACGACGGCTTCGACAAGCGCCAGGGCGTGGTGCATGTGGTAGGGCCGGAGCAGGGCTTCACCCTGCCGGGCACCACCATCGTCTGTGGCGACAGCCACACATCGACCCATGGCGCCTTTGGCGCCCTCGCCCACGGCATCGGCACCTCGGAGGTGGAGCACGTGCTCGCCACCCAGACGCTGATCCAGAAGAAGGCGAAGAACATGCGCGTCACCGTCGACGGGGTCCTGCCCGAAGGCGTGGGCGCCAAGGACGTGATTCTCGCCATCATCGGCACCATCGGAACCGCCGGCGGCACCGGCTATGTGGTGGAGTTCGCCGGCGAGGCCATCCGCTCCCTGTCCATGGAAGGGCGGATGACGGTGTGCAACATGACCATCGAGGGCGGCGCCCGCGCCGGCCTGGTGGCGCCGGACGAGAAGGCCTTCGACTATCTGAAGGGCCGGCCCAAGTCGCCCAAGGGCGAAGCCTGGGACAAGGCGCTCCAGTTCTGGCAGACCCTGCGCAGCGACGAGGGCGCGGTGTTCGATTCCGAGATCCGCCTGGACGGCGCCAACCTGCCGCCCATCGTCTCCTGGGGCACCAGCCCCGAGGACGTGATCGCGGTGGATGGCGTGGTGCCCGATCCGGAGCTGATCGCCGACGAGGTCAAGCGCGCCGCCAAGAAGCGGGCGCTCGCCTACATGGGCCTTGCCGCCGGCACCCGGATCACCGACATCGCCATCGACCGGGTCTTCATCGGCTCGTGCACCAATGGCCGCATCGAGGACCTGCGCCAGGCTGCTGCCGCCATTGCCGGGCATCGGGTCAATGCGAACGTGTCGGCCATGGTGGTTCCGGGCTCGGGGCTGGTGAAGGAGCAGGCGGAAGCGGAAGGCCTCGACAAGATCTTCACCGCCGCCGGCTTCGAATGGCGCGAGCCGGGCTGCTCCATGTGCCTCGCCATGAATGCCGACCGCCTGCGGCCGGAGGAGCGCTGCGCCTCCACCTCGAACCGCAATTTCGAAGGGCGCCAGGGCTTCAAGGGCCGCACCCACCTGGTGTCGCCGGCCATGGCCGCCGCCGCCGCCGTGGCCGGCCACTTCGTGGACCTGCGCACGTTCCCCAAGGCCGGCTGAACCACCGGCTGAACGACCGGCCACCGTTGCCGAAAGGTGACGCGCCAGGCATTCTGGCGCGTCATACAATCACAAAAGCGTGATCATGCAGGGGGCACAGTGCCCGGCGCGGCGGGCCAATCTCAGACGGGGGCGGCCCCGGTGAGCGCGAAGGCGGCGGTATTCGCCTCGTGCGGGGCAAAAAACACTGCAATTCCAAGGATGGCCGCCAGCGTACCGGCGACCGCGAGCTTGCGAAGCATGGTTGCACTCCTGATCGCTGTCTGCAGGGGTGAACGATGCAGACGATTAAGAGTTCCTTAACCAGTCGCGACTGAACGCTTTCTGAACGGCGGCGTTCGCACCGTGTCGGGGAAGATCACCGCGCCGGGCGCAAAGATGTGCAGCGCAAACATCTTGAGGCTCAGCACTGCAGTGCACACAGCCGATCCGAAAGCCGGATCGCGACACGCGGCGGGGAGGCTTGCGCCCTCTGCGCGCCAGGGAGCAGGACATGTCCGCCAACGCCAAATCCAAGTCGAAGACGGGCGCCACATCCCACGCGGCAGCGGCGGCGAGCGCGTCGGCGAGCGCCGGCGGCGGGCCGGACTGGCACCACCTGCTCGCCCCCGGGCTCGCCGCATTCGAGGACCTGTCGCAGGCCGCCTTCGCCCGGCTGCCGGAGGACTTCCGCAGGCGCTGCGCCGACGTGGTGATCGCCGTGGAGGACTTTCCCACCGACGAGGTGCTTGACGCGCTGGAGGCGGAGACCCCGTTCGACCTGCTCGGCCTGTTCCAGGGCGTGGGCCAGGCGCAGGGCGGGGCGCTGGCCCAGACCGGGCAGATGCCCAACATGGTCTTTCTCTATCGCCGGCCGATCCTGGACTACTGGGCCGAGAACGAGGAGACCCTGGGTGACATCGTCACCCATGTGCTGGTGCACGAAATCGGCCACCACTTCGGCCTGTCGGACGACGACATGGCCGAGGTGGAAGCGGACGCGGAGTGACCACCGTGCTGGACCACCCCGGGACACGGGATTAGAACTTTTCCAAACACTGGAGCCTCCCATGTCCGTCGACCCGTCCCTCACCCGTTATCCGCCCACGGCGCGCGCCCTGCACTGGCTGACCGCGCTGGCGGTGCTCGTCATCTATGGCGTCACCTACCTGGAGGCGTTCTTCGCGCGCGGCACGCCGGCGCGCGGCTGGATCTGGTGGACCCACATCTCGGTGGGGCTGCTGCTGCTCGTGATCCTTGCGCTGCGCATTCCCAACCGCATTTTCGGGCGCATGCCGGCGCCCTCGCGCCAGCTCAGCCGGCCGGTGGTGATCGCCTCCGAGGCGGCGCACGGGCTTTTGTATCTGCTGGTGATCGTGACGCCGCTGGTGGGCATCTATCTCGCGTTCCTGCGCGGCGACGCGGTCACCTTCTTTTCCCTCTTCACCATTCCCTCGCCGCTGCCGGTGGACCGCACGTTCGCCCGCACCGTGCAGGGGGTGCACGAATGGCTGGCGAACGGGCTCGTCATCGTCGCTCTGGCACATGCGGCGGCAGCCATCGGACACCACGTGATTCTCAAGGATGACGTGCTGAAGCGGATGCTGCCCGATCGCGGCAGCTGACGCCCGCACACGGACTGGCGCTCGCGCGGGTGGCGGGGCATCCTGCCGCCCGCCGGGGGCGAAGGCTTAAATCAGGGAAGGTTCACAAGGTCCATGGAGAAGTTCACCGTCCTCGAAGGCGTCGCGGCGCCGCTGAAGCTGGTCAATGTCGACACCGACATGATCATTCCCAAGCAGTATCTGAAGACGATCAAGCGCACCGGGCTCGGCACCGGCCTGTTCTCCGAGATGCGCTACATGGAGGACGGCACGGAGAACCCCGACTTCGTCCTCAACCAGCCGGCCTACCGCAAGGCCAAGGTGCTGGTGGCCGGCGACAATTTCGGCTGCGGCTCGTCGCGGGAGCACGCCCCGTGGGCGCTGCTCGACTTCGGCATCCGCTGCGTGATCTCCACGTCGTTTGCCGACATCTTCTATAACAACTGCTTCAAGAACGGCATCCTGCCGGTGGTCGTCTCCCAGGGCGACCTCGACAAGCTGTTCGAGGACGCCGAGCGCGGCGCCAACGCCACCCTCACCGTAGACCTCGCCGCCCAGGAGATCCGCGGCCCCGACGGTGGCACCGTGCGGTTCGAAATCGACCCGTTCCGCAAGCGCTGCCTGCTGGAAGGCCTCGACGACATCGGCCTGACGCTGGAAAAGGCGCCCGCCATCGCCGCCTACGAGACCGCCAAGGCCGGCGAGCAGCCCTGGCTGTGACCGGCTCCGCGACGCGGCACGATGTTGAAAAGGGCACCCCGGCGGGTGCCCTTTTGCTTGAGGGCGAGCCCCATGGGCGCACGGGTCGTCGCGACATTTCCGCGCCGCGGCAAATATGCGGGAAAAGCCGGCTCCGCCTTCGGTTCCCCTTAATCCGAGGGCATGCCTGCACAGCGGCATGACCGCGCGACGCCGCGCACATGCTCCTCCCCCTGACCGCCCCTGCCCCGGAGGTGACGCTTGCCCCACGATACGCCGCTGATCGCGACCCTCGTCGGGGCATTCGTCCTCGCCTTTGCCTTCGGCGCGGTGGCGCAGCGGCTGCGGCTCTCGCCGCTGGTGGGCTATCTTCTGGCCGGCGTCATGGCCGGCCCCTTCACCCCCGGCTTCGTGGCCGACCAGCATATCGCCGTGGAGCTGGCGGAGGTGGGCATCATCCTGCTCATGTTCGGCGTCGGCCTCCACTTCTCCCTCAGCGACCTGCTGTCGGTGAAGGCCATCGCGGTGCCGGGCGCGGTGCTGCAGATCGCGGTCGCGACCCTGATGGGCATGGGCCTTGCCCACCTGCTGGGCTGGGGCATCGGCGGCGGCATCGTGTTCGGGCTGGCGCTGTCGGTGGCGAGCACGGTGGTGCTGCTGCGGGCGCTGCAGGAACGACGCATGATCGAGAGCGAGCAAGGCCGGATCGCGGTGGGCTGGCTCATCGTCGAGGACCTCGCCATGGTGCTGGCGCTGGTGCTGCTGCCCGCCCTGTCCGAGGCGCTGGGCGGCAAGCCGGTGGAAGCGGGCGCGGCGGCGGCCTGGTTCGGGCCCATGGACGTGTGGACCTCCATCGCCGTCACCCTGGCCAAGGTGGTGGCCTTCGTCGCCTTCATGCTGGTGATCGGCCGCCGGGTCATCCCCTTCCTCATGCATTGGGTGGCGCACATCGGCTCGCGCGAGCTGTTCCGGCTCGCGGTGCTGGCCATCGCCCTGGGCGTCGCCTTCGGCTCGGCCAAGCTGTTCGGGGTGTCGTTTGCCCTCGGTGCCTTCTTCGCCGGCATGGTGCTGAGCGAATCGCCCCTCTCCCACCGGGCGGCCGAAGAAACGCTGCCACTGCGCGATGCCTTCGCGGTGCTGTTCTTCGTGTCCGTGGGCATGCTGGTGGACCCCTCCATCCTCATCACCAGCCCGCTGCCGCTGCTGGCCACCCTGGCGGTGGTGCTGGTGGGCAAGTCGGCCGCGGCCTATCTGCTGGTGCGGATGTTCGGCTATGCCAAGTTCACCGCCCTCACCATCTCCGCCTCGCTGGCGCAGATTGGCGAGTTCTCCTTCATCCTGGTGGCGCTGGGCGTGAGCCTGGGCCTGCTGCCGAAGGCCGGCAGCGACCTGATCCTCGCCACCGCCATCCTCTCCATTCTCGCCAACCCCTTCTTCTTCCTCATTCTCGACCGCTTCCGCACCCGCAAGATGGGGCAGGAGATGGTCAAGGCCACCACGAAGGCCGCAGCCAGGGGCAAGGCGCCGGAGCCGGCGGCCGAAGCCCCCGCCGACGCGCCACCGACAGAGCGGATGCAGGCGGAGCCGGAGCCCCTCGAGCGCACCACGCTCGAGCACCACACCATCCTCGTCGGCTATGGCCGGGTGGGGCAACTGGTGGCGGACGGGTTGAAAGCGGCCGGGCTGCCGCTGCTGGTGATCGAGGACCAGGAAGACCGGGTGGAGGCGCTGCGCGCCGGCGGCTTCGAGGTGGTCTATGCCAACGCCGCCTCTCCCGCCGCCATCGCCGCCGCCAACGTGGCCGGGGCAAAGCGGCTGATCCTGGCCATTCCCAATGGCTTCGAGGCCAGCCGGGTGCTGCGCAAGGCGCGGGCGATCAATCCGGGCATCGACATCATGGCCCGGGCCCATTCGGACGAGGAAGTGGACCGCCTGCGCCTGAGCGGCGCTAATTACATCATCATGGGCGAGCGGGAAGTGGCGCGCGGCTTGCTTGGACATGTCCTCACCGGCGGCGAGGACGACGCCGCGGCATCGCCCAGCCCCCTGGTGCCGGCGGAGCGGGAGAACAGGGCCGGCGAGGCGCGCGCGGCCACGCCCCAGGATGCGCCGCTGGAGCCTGCGGACGGTCCCCCCGCGCGCTCGGCGACCGGCGCCGGACCCGCCGATGCGGGCTTGGCTGCGTCCCGCGTACCGGCTACGATCGCATAATGATCTTTAATGCGATTAATTTGCAATTGCATATCGTGCGGATTATGCTCCGGTCATGGATGGGGAGCGTGAGGAGAGAGCCATGTCGGAGCGTAGGGCGCGCCGGTCTTTTCTAGGCGCGGCGGTCGCCGGAGTGCTGGCTTTTTCGTTTTCCGGCTCGTGCGCCCAAGCGGCGGACAACGCGGCGGGCAACGCGGCGGACAAGTTCAAGGCGGTGACCACCTTCACCGTCATCGCCGACATGGCCCGCAACGTGGCCGGGGACGCGGCCATCGTGGAATCCATCACCAAGCCCGGGGCCGAGATTCACAATTACCAGCCGACCCCGGGCGACATCCTGAAGGCGCAGGATGCCCAGTTGATCCTGTGGAACGGGCTGAACCTGGAACTGTGGTTCGAGAAGTTCTTCCAGCGCCTGAAGGGCGTGCCGGGCGTGGTGGTGTCGGACGGCGTGGAGCCCATGAGCATCGGCGAGGGGCCCTACAAGGGCAAGCCCAACCCCCACGCCTGGATGTCGCCCCAGGCGGCCCTGGTCTATGTGGACAACATCCGCGACGCCTTCGCCAAACATGATCCGGCCCATGCCGAGACCTACAAGGCCAATGCCGAGGCCTATAAGGCGCGGATCACCGCTGCCATCGCCCCAGCCCGCGCCGCCTTCGATGCGATTCCGGCGGAGCGGCGCTGGCTGGTGACGAGCGAGGGCGCCTTCAGCTATCTGGCCCGCGACTTCGGCCTGAAGACCTTGTACCTGTGGCCCATCAATGCCGACCAGCAGGGCACGCCGCAGCAGGTGCGGCGGGTGATCGACGCCATGCGCGCCAACCAGATCGGCGTCATCTTTTCCGAGAGCACCATTTCCCCCAAGCCGGCCGAGCAGGTGGCGCGGGAGACCGGCGCCCGCTATGGCGGCGTGCTCTATGTGGATTCCTTGAGCGATCCCGGCGGCCCGGTGCCCACCTATCTCGACCTTTTGACGGCCACCACCGGCACCATCGCCGCCGGCCTGGCCGAAAGCCTTGCCTCCGCACAGACCGCCCCTGAAGGGTCCGCCCGATGAACGCGCCGCTTCCCGCCGCACAGACCTCCCCCGAGATCGCCGCGCCGGGCGGCGGCCTCAGCGTCCGGCATGTCACCGTCACCTATCGCAACGGCAATACCGCCCTGCGGGATGCCAGCTTCGACATTCCGGTAGGCACCATCACCGCCCTGGTGGGGGTCAATGGCTCCGGCAAGTCCACGCTGTTCAAGACCATCATGGGCTTCCTCACCGCCGCACGGGGCGAGGTGCGCATTCTCGGCCTGTCGGTGCGCGAGGCGCTGAAGCGCAACATCGTCGCCTATGTGCCGCAATCGGAGGAGGTGGACTGGAACTTCCCGGTCCTGGTGGAAGACGTGGTGATGATGGGCCGCTATGGCCACATGGGCCTGATGCGCATTCCCCGCGCCCGCGACCATGCGGCGGTCGAGGCGGCGCTGGCGCGGGTGAACCTCGCCGCGTTCCGCACGCGGCAGATCGGCGAACTGTCGGGCGGGCAGAAGAAGCGGGTGTTCCTGGCCCGGGCCCTGGCCCAGGACGCCCGGGTGATCCTGCTCGACGAGCCCTTCACCGGCGTGGACGTGAAGACCGAGGATGCCATCATCGCCCTGCTGAAGGCGCTGCGCGACGAGGGCCGGGTGATGCTGGTGTCCACCCATAACCTGGGCTCGGTGCCGGAGTTCTGCGACCGCACGGTGCTGGTGAAAGGCACGGTGCTGGCCGCCGGCCCCACCGACGAGATCTTCACCCAGGCCAACCTGGAAAAGGCGTTCGGCGGCGTGCTGCGGCATTTCGTGCTGGACGAGGGCCACGCCACCGCCCCCGGCACCGTCGGCGTGCTCACCGACGACGAGCGCCCGCTGGTGCTGTTCAAGGACCGGCCCGCCGCCTCCGGCGCGGCCGGCGCCTCGGAGGGGATCGGCTGATGTCGGTGCTGCTGGAGCCGTTCGCTTATTCCTACATGACCAATGCCATGTGGGTGAGCGCCCTGGTGGGGGCGGTGTGCGCCTTCCTGTCCGCGTTCCTGATGCTGAAGGGCTGGTCGCTGATCGGCGACGCGCTTTCCCACGCCATCGTGCCGGGGGTGGCCGGGGCCTTCATGCTGGGGCTGCCGTTCTCCGTGGGCGCGTTCTTTTCCGGCGCGCTGGCGGCGGGGGCCATGCTGTTCCTCAACGAGCGCACCAAGCTGAAGGAGGATGCGGTGATCGGCCTCATCTTCACCTCCTTCTTCGGGCTGGGCCTGTTCATGGTGTCGCTGTCGCCCACCTCTGTGAACATCCAGACCATCGTGCTCGGCAACATCCTCGCCATCTCGCCGGAAGACACGCTGCAACTGGCGCTCATCGGCTTCATCTCGCTGGCGTTGCTGCTGGTGTTCTGGAAGGACCTCATGGTAACCTTCTTCGATGAGAGCCACGCCCGCTCCATCGGCCTGCGCACCACCGCGCTCAAGGTGATGTTCTTCACCCTGCTGGCCGCCTGCACCGTGGCGGCGCTGCAGACGGTGGGCGCCTTCCTGGTCATCGCCATGGTGGTGACGCCGGGCGCCACCGCCTACCTGCTCACCGATCGGTTTCCCCGCCTGATCGCCATCTCGGTGGCCATCGGCATGCTCACCAGCGCCATCGGCGCCTACGTGTCCTATTTCCTCGACGGCGCCACCGGCGGCATCATCGTGGTGGCGCAAACCCTGATCTTTCTCATCGCCTTCGTGCTCGCCCCCAGGCACGGCCTGCTGGCCGCCCGCCGCCAGGCCGCCGCGGCGTTGAAGCGCCTGCCGGAGGCGGGATGATGGGCCTGCTCGCAACCCTCGCCCAGCCGTTCCAGTTCGACTTCCTGGTGAGCGCGCTGGTGATCTCGGTGCTGGTGGCGGTGCCCATGGCGCTGTTGTCCTGCTTCCTGGTGCTGCGCGGCTGGTCGCTCATGGGCGACGCGGTCTCCCACGCGGTGCTGCCGGGGGTGGTGCTGGCCTATATGGCCGGCCTGCCGCTGGCCATCGGCGCGTTCGTGGCCGGCATGGGCTGCGCGCTCGCCACCGGCTACCTCAAGGAGAACAGCCGCATCAAGGAAGACACGGTGATGGGGGTGGTGTTCTCCGGCATGTTCGGCCTGGGCCTGGTGCTCTACACCAAGATTCAGTCCGACGTGCATCTCGACCACATCCTGTTCGGCGACATGCTGGGGGTGGGGCCCGCCGACATCCTGGAAACCGGGCTCATCGCCGCCCTGGTCACCGGCGTCATCGTGGTGCGCTGGCGCGACCTGCTGCTTCATGCGTTCGATCCCGCCCAGGCCAAGGCCATGGGCCTGTCGGTGAAGCTGCTGCATTACGGGCTGCTGGTGCTGCTCTCGCTCACCGTGGTGGGGGCGCTCAAGGCGGTGGGCATCATCCTGGCGGTGGCGTTGCTCATCGCGCCCGGCGCCATCGCCTTCCTGGTGGCCCGGCGGTTCGGGCAGATGCTGTGCATCGCGGTGGCGGTCTCGGCGGGCTGCGCGGTCCTCGGCGTCTACGCCTCCTTCTTCCTCGACAGTGCCCCCGCCCCCACCATCGTGCTGCTGATGACGGCCGTGTTCATCGCCGCCTTCATCGGCGTGCGGCTGAAGGCGCGGCGGGCCGCGCGGATGGCGCCGACGATGTGAGGCCCCGGCCCCGCAGCACCGGCGCGGGCCGGCCTGGCGCCGTGAACGAAGGGCCGGCCCCGGTCCGGATCGCCCCGGCTCGACCGGCGCCGGGTGACGCCATCTTGTCCTTGACGCCCCCTCCGCGGCGGGCGTAACGCCTGCGGTGGGCCACCTCCCCCCAACGGGAGGCGATCATCTGGAAGGATGGCGACATGACCGCGAATCCCGCTCCTGCCACGCGGCCGGACAATCCCAATTTCTCGTCCGGCCCCTGCGCCAAGCGTCCCGGCTGGACGCTGGAGGCGCTGGCCGACGCCCCGCTCGGCCGCTCGCATCGCGCCAAGGTGGGCAAGGTCAAGCTCAAGGAAGCCATCGACCTCACCCGCGACGTGCTTGAGGTGCCGGCGGATTATCGCATCGGCATCGTGCCCGCCTCCGACACCGGAGCGGTGGAGCTGGCGCTGTGGTCGCTGCTGGGCGCCCGGCCTGTGGACATGCTGGCCTGGGAATCCTTCGGCGAAGGCTGGATCACGGACGTGACCAAGCAACTGCGCCTGGCCAACGCCCGGGCGCTGACCGCCGATTACGGCGCCCTGCCCGACCTCGCCCAGGTGGATTTCACCCACGACGTGGTCTTCACCTGGAATGGCACCACCTCCGGCGTGATGGTGCCCGATGCCGAATGGATTCCGGCCGACCGCGCAGGCCTCACCATCTGCGACGCCACCTCGGCGGCGTTTGCCCAGCGGCTGGACTTCCGCAAGCTCGACGTGGTCACCTTCTCCTGGCAAAAGGTGCTCGGCGGCGAGGGGGGCCACGGCATCCTCATCCTCTCCCCGCGCGCGGTGGAGCGGCTGGAAACGTACACGCCGGCCTGGCCGCTGCCGAAGATCTTCCGCCTCACCAAGGGCGGCAAGCTGATCGAGGGCATCTTCGAGGGCGAAACCATCAACACCCCCTCCATGCTGTGCGTGGAAGACTATATCGACGCCCTGAAGTGGGCGCGCAACATCGGCGGCCTTTCGGCCCTGCAGGCGCGCTCCAACCGCAATTTCGAGGCCATCGCCCAGTGGGTGGCGGTGACGCCCTGGGTGGACTTCCTGGCGAAGGACCCGGTGAGCCGTTCCAACACCTCGGTGTGCCTGCGGGTGGTCGACCCGGACGTGACGGCGCTGCCGGCGGCGGCCCAGGCGGCGTTCGCCAAGGCCATTTCCTCGGGGCTGGAGAAGGGCGGCATCGCCTATGACATCGGCTCCTATCGCGACGCGCCGCCCGGCCTGCGCATCTGGTGCGGCGCCACCGTGGAGCGCTCCGACGTGGCGGCCCTGACCCATTGGCTGGACTGGGCCTTCACCGAGGCCAAGGCAGCGTTGCCCCAGGCGGCGTGAGCCCGTCCGCCCGCCGGCCGCGCCTGAAGGCGGGCCGGCGGGCGCAACCGGCGCCCCGAAGGTCCCGCGCGCCAAGGACCGCACCTTCAGGGTCGCGGCGCCAAGATCGCGCCTGCGGGATCGCGCCTGCGGGATCGGGCCTGCGGGATCCCGCACACCGGGATCGCGCCCCCGGGGCCGCCATCGGGCGGTCGCGAAGCGGGCAGTTCCCAGCGTCGCGCGCCCCGGCCAGCGCCAGGGGACGCAAGGCATGGCGGCCGTCCGGCCCCCTGGCCGGAAGCCCCTCACGCGAACCCCTTTGGCGCGAACCTTCGGCCCGAACCCCTTGGCGCCCCCCCCCCGGGGCCCCTTGACGCGGGGCCTTCCCACCGCGCCCGGGCGGGTCGTGGCCTTGCGAACGGGCGCGGTGGCGCTCCTCACCGGAGTTCATCCCATGGCCCCCCGCGTTCTCATCTCCGACCCCCTCTCGCCCGCCGCCGTGCAGGTGTTCGCGGATCGCGGCATTGCGGTGGACGTCCAGCCCGACCTCGGCCGCGACAAGGAGCGCCTGGCGCAGGTCATCGGCCAATATGACGGCCTCGCCATCCGATCCGGTACCCGGGTGACGGCGAAGATCCTGGCGCGGGCCGACCGGCTGCGGGTGATCGGCCGCGCCGGCATCGGCGTGGACAATGTGGACCTGCCGGCGGCCACCGCCCGGGGCGTGATCGTGATGAACACGCCGTTCGGCAATTCCATCACCACCGCCGAGCATGCCATCGCCCTGATGTTCGCCCTGGCCCGCCAGATTCCGGCGGCCGACGCCTCCACCCAGGCCGGCCGATGGGAAAAGAACCGCTTCATGGGGGTGGAGCTGACCGGCAAGACCCTCGGCATCATCGGCTGCGGCACCATCGGGTCCCTGGTGGCCGAGCGGGCGCTGGGGCTCCGGATGCGGGCCATCGCCTTCGATCCCTTCCTGTCGGTGGAGCGGGCGCTGGCCCTCGGCGTGGAGAAAGTGGAGCTGGACGAGCTGTTGGCCCGCGCCGACTTCATCTCCCTGCACACGCCGATCACCGAAAAGACCCGCAACATCCTCTCGGCGGAGGCCATCGCCCGCGCCAGGCCCGGGGTGCGCATCATCAATTGCGCCCGCGGCGGACTGCTGGACGAGGCGGCGCTGGCCGCCGCTCTCGATCGCGGCCACGTGGCGGGCGCGGCGCTGGACGTGTTCGTGGAGGAGCCGGCGCGGCGCAATCCGCTGTTCGGCCGCGACACGGTGGTGTGCACCCCCCACCTCGGCGCCGCCACCCGCGAGGCCCAGGAGAACGTGGCGCTGCAGGTGGCCGCCCAGATGAGCGATTACCTGCTCGACGGCGCCATCGCCAACGCCCTCAACTTCCCCTCCATCACCGCGGAGGAGGCGCCGCGCCTCGCGCCCTTCGTCGCCCTGGCGGAAAAGCTGGGCGCCTTCGCCGGCCAGCTCACCGACACCGACATCAAGACCGTCACCGTCACCTACGAGGGTGCCGTCGCGGCGCTGAAAGTGAAGGCCTTGACCGCCGCCGCCGTCGCCGGCCTGCTGCGGCCCATGCTGGCCGAGGTCAATGCCGTCTCCGCGCCGGCCATCGCCAAGGCCCGCGGCGTGGTGGTGGAGGAAACCACCCGCGCCGCCGCCGGCGACTATGACAGCCTCGTCACCCTGACGGTGGTGACCGACCGGGATGAGCGCACGCTGTCCGGCACGGTGTTCGCCGACGGGCAGCCGCGGATTGTGGCGGTCCGGGGCATCAAGCTGGACGCGGCCTTCGCCCCGTCCATGATCTATGCCGCCAGTGCCGACACGCCCGGCTTCATCGGCCAGTTCGCGGGGATGCTCGGGGAGGCAGGCGTCAATATCGCCACTTTCGCCCTCGGCCGCGACCATCGCGGCGGCCGCGCCATCGCCCTGGCGGCGGTGGATGGCCCCGTGCCGGCGCCGGTGCTGGCGCGGCTCCAGGCGCTGCCGCAGGTGCGGCAGCTGAAGAGCCTGAGCTTTTGACCCGCGCGCGGCCCCGCCTCAGCGTTGGCCGCGATCCGCCGCGCCGCCCGCCGCGTCCGCCGCCCGGCGGGCGTTGCGAGCGGAGAGGGTGGCCAGCACGATGCCGCAGATGACGAGCGCATAGCCGCCGAGATGAAACCAGGCCACCGCCTCGCCCAGGAAGACGATGGCAAGGCCGGTGCCGAACACCGGCATCAGGTGCAGGAACGGCGCGGCGGCATTGGCGCCGATCAGTTCCACCGCCCGGTTGAAGAACAGGTAGGCCACCAGCGAGGGGCCGACCATCACATAGGCCAGGGCGAGCAGGGATTGCGCGTCGAACACCAGCACATGGCCGGTGAGCGCCTCCCACAGCCCGAACGGCACCAGCAGCACCGCCCCCAGCGCCATGATGACGGTGAGGAACGACAATTGCCCCAGCGGCGGACGGGTGCGCAGGATCGCCGCGTAGAAGGCGTAGATCAGCAGCGCCACCACGATCCAAACGTCGCCGATGTTCGGCTTGAGGTGGATCAGCGTGTCCATGTCGCCGCGGCTGATGATGAGCAGCACCCCGCACAGGGAGGTGAGGATGCCTGCCGCCTGGCCGAGGCTGAGGCGGTCGCGGAACAAGGCGAAGCTCCACACGCCCACCAGCAGCGGCGCCATGGATTGCAGCAGCAGGCCGTTCAAGGCCTCGGTGTACTGCAGGGCGTAATAGCTCATGGCGTTGAAGCAGGAGATGCCGGTCGCCGCCAGCAGCAGCAGCGACCAGAAATGGGCGCGAATCACCGGCAGGTCGCGCATCACCTGGGCATGGGAGAAGGGCAGGATCAGCAGCGTCGCCCCCACCCAGCGCACCAGCGCCAGGGTGAGCGGCGGCACATGGCCGGCCACATAGCGCCCCACCACGAAATTGCCCGCCCACAGCAGGGCGGTGAGGCAGAGCAGGAGATAGGGCGCGTCGAACAGGCGACGCAGGGGGAGTTGAGCCGACATAGTTCCTCCCGATGCCGGCGGCGCCTCGGCGCGCGCCGCCGTGCGGCCCTTGAGACGGGTCCGCATTCATTGCAGACCTGATCGGCCAATCCGGTATGCAGTTCAAGGACCGGGGGCGGCCCGCCGCTCTGCGGACAGCGCATGGCGGCCGCGCTCCATTGGCGGCGCGGGCGTTCCGCGTCCGCCCGGCCCGCGATAAGGTCCGCCCCCAAGGCGCGCTCCCCGACGGCGGGTCGCGGGCCGGACGGAAGGACCCATGCGCAGAATCGGATCGCACGACCATGCCGTCATCCACGGCGACGCCCTCGACGCCCTCGCCGGCCTCGGCAGCGGCACGGTGGACCTGATCTTCGCTGACCCCCCCTACAACATCGGCAAGGATTTCGACGGCCTCACCGACCTGCGGGACGAGGGCGAATATCTCGACTGGTGCCGGCGCTGGATCGACGAATGCCACCGGGTGCTGACGCCGCGCGGCAGCTTCTACCTCATGTGCTCCACCCAGACGATGCCCCGCCTCGACCTGTATTGCCGCGCGCGATTCCACATCCTCTCGCGCATCGTCTGGGCCTACGACAGCTCGGGCGTGCAGGCGCGCAAGATGTTCGGCTCCATGTGGGAACCGATCCTGCACATGGTGATGGATCGCGGCGCCTACACCTTCAACGCCGACGACATCATGGTCGAGGCCAAGACCGGCGCCCGCCGGGGGCTGATCGACTATCGCAAGGACCCGCCGGCCCCCTATGGCCGCGAGAAGGTGCCGGGCAATGTCTGGAGCCTGCCGCGCGTGCGCTTCCGCATGGCCGAATACGAAAACCACCCCTCGCAGAAGCCCGAGGCGCTGCTGGAGAGGATCATCCGCGCCTCCAGCCGGCCGGGCGACCTGGTGCTGGACCCCTTCGCCGGCACCTTCACCACCAGCGCCGTGGCCCGGCGCCTGGGCCGGCGCAGCCTCGGCATCGAGCTGAACGAGGCCTATGTGAAAATCGGCATCCGCCGACTCGACCTCGCCTCCGACTATGCGCCGGAGGAGCTCGCCAAGGTAAAGGCGCGCAAGACCAGGAACCGCTCGAAGCACGACCGCGCCGGGTCGGGCGCAGGCGTCGAGGATGCGCCTCGGCGGCCCCCGGGACCGGATTGAGTCGGCACCGCATGCGGAAAAGATGGCGACCCCGGCGTGACTCGAACACGCAACCGCTCGCTTAGAAGGCGAGTGCTCTATCCAGTTGAGCTACGGGGCCGGAAGTCCGGCCGGTCAAATCAGCCCGCGCGCGATTCACCACGCGCCCCGCCCGCGGGGCCACCGCTCGCGGGCGAACCCAGGTCAAAGACGGGAAACCCGGGCCGTGAACAGCGAATCAGGGGGCGCTCACGCCCCCGGCCGCTTCACCCTTCGTCTCCTGCTTAACCCGTGGTCCCCTGCTTAACCGCGGTCTCCTGGCCCACCGCGTGGCGATGGCCTCAGTGGGTCCACTGCCCGACGCGGCGGAACGCGAAATTGTCGGAATAGGCGATCTTGCGCCGGGCCGTCTCATGGGGCTCCGACACCTGATACGGGATGGCGTTGCGCTCGGCGTAGGCGACCGCCTCTTCCTTGGTGTCGAAGGTGAGGCGAATCTGGCTGTGCATGTCCACCGAGCACGTGTAGCCCATCAGCGGCTCCACGGTGCGTGGCTTCTCCGGCTCGTATTCCAAGACCCAGTGCTTGGTCTTGGCCACGCCGGATTGCATGGCGTTGCGTGTCGGCTTGTAGATGCGTGCCACCATGGTTCCCAGCCCGCTTCGTCGTGCGGCGCCGCGTCCCGCGCGGGACGGCCGGGCGCCGCATCCATCTCGTCCGTCTGGTTCTATAGTCAGCGCGCGCGGCGCTGACAACAGATGCGAGGATCGGGCGTGGCGCCGCCTCAGCGCAGCACCAGGCAATCGGCGGCGGCCAGGGCGGAGTCCTGCGCCTTGGCGAAATCCACCGTCCCGGCCAGCACCAGCTTGCGGGTTTCCTCGGTGACGACGGCGCGCCCGTCCGCGCCCGGCACCAGCCTCGGGGCGCTGGCGATGTAGATGGCCCGGGCCTCGGGGGGCAGCTTGGCGGCGCAGCGATCCCCCGCCGCGGTGTCGGCGCGCGCCGCGCCGGCCAGCAGAACGGCGCCCGCGAGCAGGGCCAGCGTCAGTCGCGTCATGTCTTCGTCCCTCGGTCCCTTGCGCTGCGGGAATGCGGGGGAGTTGAGGCGCAACCCGCCGCCGAATGCAAGAGCCGCGACGAAAGGGCCGCGACGATGCCCCGCCCTATGCCGACGCCGCGAGGCGCTTCTCCACATAGCGCCGCTCCTGGGTGCGGCCGCCATAGCCATAGGCGTCGGCCTTCACCTCCCGCACCAGGATGTAGCTGTCGGCATCGAGATTCGGCAGCAGTTCCGCCATCGCGGCGAACACCGCCTCCAGATAGGCCGCCTTCTCGTCCTTGGTGTTGGTGCCGTCCACCACCAGGATGTCGAGAGCGAAGGACGAGGCGCCCTTCTGCGCCAGCGACACGCCGCCGGTGAACCAGCGGGCGGCGGGAATGAAGCCGACGGCGACCGCCGTCACACTCGGGTCCTTGCGCAGGATGCGGGCGGTGAGCGCGCTCAGGGCGGCGGCCACGCGGGCCGCCAGGATGTCGTCGGCGTCTCCGGAAATCGTCACGTTCAGCAAGGGCATGGGTCCATCTCCTGCCGCCATCGGAGCGGCGAGACTGACCTTAGGGCCGACCTATTCATGAAAAAAATTGAATTAAAAAATTCGAGGATTTTGCTATCCTCATAGAATGATCCGGAACTTCGATCTCGACCTGCTGCGCAGCTTCGTCGCCGTGGCGGACCTCGGCTCCATCTCGGCGGCGGCGCGGCGGGTGGGGCGCAGCCAGTCGGCGGTGAGCCTGCAGATGGACCGCCTGACCGAGACCCTCGGCTTCGCGGTATTGGAGCGCAAGGGCCGCGGCGTGGTGCCGACCCCGCGGGGCGGCGCCTTCCTGGACGACGCGCGCCGGCTGCTGGACCTCAACGACCAGGTGCTGACCCAGCATGTGGAGGGCACCTTTGCCCAGCCGCTGCGGCTCGGCTTCGTGCAGGACGTGGGCGAGGGGGTGATGCAGCGCATCCTGGCCCGCGTGTCCACCGCCTTCCCCCAGGCGCCCATCACGGTGCGGGTCTGCTCCACCGCCGCCATGCTGGAGAAGCTGATGGTGGAAGAGCTGGACCTCACCGTCGGCTTTCGGCACGACACCGACCTTCCGGCCACGGCGCTGCTGCGCGAGCCGCTGGTGTGGATCGCCTCGCGCCACCTCAGGCTCGACCGCGACGCGCCGGTGCCGCTGGTGCTGTTCGAGAATCCCTGCATCTGCCGCAGCGCCGCCATCGCCGCCCTGAGCGCGGCGGGGCGGGCGTTCCGCGTCGCCTTCACCAGCCCCAGCCTGCCGGGGCTGATGGCTGCCGTGGGCGCCGGCATCGGTGTCACGGTGCGGGCGCCGCGCTCGCTGCGGCATGACCTCGCGGTGGTGAACGACCTCGGCACCGCCGCCCTGCCGGACATGGAATTCGTGCTCTACGGCCGGCCCGGCGCCCGCAGCCCCGCCCTCGCCAAGGTGGAGGAAATCCTGAGCGAGGAGATCCGCCGCGAGCATCCGCTCTACGCCGTGGCCTGACCCCGGCCCGCGCCCGGTTCTCCGCCATGTCCGGCCGCCATGTCCCTCTCGGCCAAGCCTCCTCAGCGACGTCCCCCTCGGCCACGTTCCCCGCAGCCACGTTCCCCTCGGCCACGTTCCCCTCGGCCACGTTCCCCTGGCGGGGGGACGCGGTATCTGTCACCTTGCAGCGCACGCTGATCGAGGTGCCGCACATGGTGTTCTGGGTCCCCATCATCTCCTGGCTGGCGGCACTCGCCTTCGCCGCCGTGTCGGTGGCGCGCGCGCCGGGGCCACGCGGCTTCGCGCTCATCACCGACCGGCTGCTGCGCTACATCAATCTGATCCCCCTGGGGCTGATGGGTCTGTGGGGCGCGCTGGGGCACATCGTGTTTCCCGCCGAGTCGGCGCAAGCCATCGGCTGGGCGACGAGCCCGTTCCAGACCGAGGTGGGCGCGGCGAATCTGGGCATCGGCCTCGTCGGCGTCATCGCCGCCTTCTATTCGAGCTGGGGCTTCCGCCTGGCGGCGGCGGTGATGGCGGCGGGCTTCCTCGGCGGCGCAGCGGCGGTGCACGTGGTGGAGATCGCCTCGACCGGCAACCTGGCGCCGGGCAATGCCGGCCCCATTCTCTACACCGACGTGCTGACGCCCCTTTCGCTCCTCATTCTCAGCGCCCTGACCTTCCGGTCGGCACGGGCGCGGTGAGGACGGCGGCGCGGCGGCGAGGCGCGAGCAAGCATGGCTGACGACGAGAGAAACCGGTTTTCGGCCCGCGCCGCGCGCTATGCGAAGGTGGGCGCCAACATGGGCGGGGTGGCGGCGCGCATGGCCGGCAACCGCCTGCTCGGCCGCGCGGACACCGCCGGCGACACCGCCGCCGCCCTGGCCGCCGCCCTGGGCGGGCTGAAGGGCCCGCTGATGAAGGTGGCGCAGCTCATGGCCACGGTGCCGGACCTGCTGCCGCCGGAATACGCCGCCGAGCTGCGCCGCCTGCAATCCGATGCCCCGCCCATGGGGTGGTCGTTCGTGAAGCGCCGCATGACGGCGGAGCTGGGCCGCGACTGGGAGCAGCGCTTCGCCCGCTTCGAGCACCAGCCCTCGGCCGCCGCCTCCCTCGGGCAGGTGCACAAGGCGGTGACGCTGGACGGGGAGACCGTGGCCTGCAAGCTCCAGTACCCGGACATGCAGGCGGCGGTCGAGGCCGACCTCAAACAGCTCCAGCTCCTGTTCTCCCTGCACCGGCGCATGGACCAGACCCTCGACACCCGCGAGATCGCCCGCGAGATCGGCGATCGGGTGCGGGAGGAGCTGGACTACCGGCGCGAGGCCCGCCACGCCGCCCTTTACGCCCTGATGCTGGCGGACGAGCCCCGGGTGCGGGTGCCCGCCACCCGGGCCGAGCTCTCCACCGGCCGCCTGATCACCCTGCAGTGGCTGGAGGGCGAGAAGATCCTCACCTTCACCCGCCACCCCCTGGCCGACCGCAACACCCTGGCCGAGGCGCTGTTCGCGGCGTGGTGGCAGCCCTTCAGCCGGTTCGGCGTCATTCATGGCGACCCGCACCTGGGCAACTACACCGTGTTCCTGGACGCCGCCGGCCGGCCCGCCGGCATCAACCTGCTGGACTATGGCTGCATCCGCGTGTTTCCGCCGCTGTTCGTGGCCGGGGTGGTGGACCTCTATCGCGGCCTTCTGGAGGGCGATGCGGCGCGGGTGGTCCACGCCTACGAGACCTGGGGCTTCAAGGGGCTCAACAAGGACCTGATCGACGCCCTGAACATCTGGGCCCGTTTCATCTATGGCCCGCTCCTGGATGACCGGGTGCGCACCATCGCCGATGGGGTGGCGCCCGGCCAATACGGCCGCAAGGAGGCCTTCAAGGTCCACACCGAGTTGAAGCGGCTCGGCCCGGTGACGGTGCCGCGCGAGTTCGTGTTCATGGACCGCGCCGCCGTGGGGCTGGGCGCCGCGTTCCTGCATCTGCGCGCCCAGCTCAATTTCCACCGCCTGTTCGAGGCCGTCATCGGCGATTTCGACGCCGGGCGCGTGTCGATCCGGCAGATCACCGCCCTCGCCGCCACCGGTCTGCACTGACGGTATGCGCCGGCGCGCCGTCCCTCGTCCTCACAGCGCCTTGCCCTCGATGACGAGGCCGCCATCGGCGGCGCGCCGCGCCGGCAGCGGCGCGAGGCGGCGATGCAGGTGCACCATGAAGGCGGTGCCGAACACCGGCATGATGAGGTTGAGCACCGGGATGAACAGGATCGGCGTAATGAGCAGGCCGGCCAGAAACACCGTGGTGGCGTTCGCCTGCCGCAGGGCGCGGGCCTCCTGCGGCGAACGATAGCGCATGGCCGCCAGCTCGAAATATTCCCGGCTGATGAGATAGGCGTTGGCGACGAAGAAGATCACCACATTGACGCCCGGCACCAGCAGCAGCAGCAGGGCGCAGAGGTTCACCGCCAGCACCAGGCCGAAGAAGCGCGCCGAATAGACCATGCCGCGCAACAGCGGCTGCGCGGTGCCGCGCGGATCGCCCGGGTAGCTCGCCGCCTCCACCTTCTCCGCCACCTCGTCCAGGAACAGGCCCGCCACCAGCGAGGACACCGCCGGCACCAGATAGAACACCCCGAACACCAGCCCCAGCCCCGCCACCACCGCCAGGGTGGTCTCGACCCAGGGATAGGACGGCACGTCGACCACATGGGCCAGGGCCGCCTCGAGCGCGATGGCGAGGACCACCAGCAGGCCGAGGGCGAACCCCACGGAGCGCAGCAGCACCCCCCGCAGGAGCGGCGAAAAGGTCTGGCGCAGGGCTTCAAGGGCGGCGGCGAGCATCTGGCATCCGTCTCCGGTGAGAGCTGAGAGGTAAGGCCTCCGCTCCCCCGCCTCAAGGGGCGCCGGCCACGCCTCCCCACAGACCGCCCCCCGCACAGCGCCCGGCCCCTCCCCGCCGCATCCCCGCGCCCGCTCCCGACGCCACCCTCCTGGCCCCAAGCCTCCTGGCCCCAAAGCCTCCTGGCCCCAAAGCCCGCGCGGCGGCGTGAGCATGCGCCGGCCGGCGCCCGGCGCCCGGCGGCCTCAGGCCGCACCGTGCGAACGAACATTCACTCTTGCCCCGCCGGCGACGGTCGCGCTAGGGTCGCCAGAGCAAGCGAACGAATGTTCGCTCACACCCTCCAACAGGGCCCGCCGGCGATGACCTCTTCCCCTCCCGCGCCCGCAGCCGCCCCCGCAGCGGCGGACAGCCCGCCCGCGCCGCCCGACCGGCGCGCCGAGCAGCGCCGGCGCATCCTGGCCGCCGCCATGGCCTGCTTTGCCCGCGAGGGCTTCCACGGCACGTCCATGCAGAAGATCTGCGCCGAGGCCGGCATGAGCCCCGGCGCGCTCTATCGCTATTTCCCCTCCAAGGAGGAGCTGATCGCCGCCATCGTCGCCGACGAGCGCAGCGAGCGCCAGCACATGCTCGACGCGGTGGCGCAGTCGCCCTCCATCCTCGATGCCCTCTCCGACTGCCTGCGGCTGATGCTGGAAGAACCCAGCCTGCCCACCGCCCAGCTCGGACCGGAGATCATGGCCGAGGCGATCCGCAACACCCGCATGCGGGCCGCCATCGAGCCGTGCGAGGAGGAGACCCGCACTCAGCTGCGCGAGGCCCTGGCCACCGCCATGGCGCGGGGCGAGATCGACCCCGCCCTCGACCTGGACGACGTCATGATCATGCTCCAGGTGATGGCCGACGGCCTGATCCTGCATCACCAGCTCCACCCCGCCTGGGACCTGCCCCGGCGCATGTCGGCGCTGTCCGCGCTGGTGCGCCGCATGCTGGCGCCCACCGCCGCCGGCGGAAGCTGAGACATGATGCGCCCCGCCGATTCACGCCGTCACGGGAATGCCGCCGTGATCCGTCACCCTGCCGCCCGCCGTCTGAACGAGGTTCGTTCCATCATGCCCGCCTTCTCCCGCCGTGCCCGCACCCTTGCGCTCGCCATGTGTCTGCTGGGCGCGGCGGGCGGCGCGCCGTGGACCGCCCCCGGGATGGGCGCCGCCCGCGCCGAGAGCACGCCGCCGGCAGCCGGCCCCGCCGCCCTCACCGTCTCGGTTCTGCGCCCGCGCACCGAGACGGTTGCGGAAACCCTGCTGGTCACCGGCTCGCTGCTGCCGCGCGAGGAGATTGAGGTGGGGCCGGAGGTGGAGGGCCTGCGGCTCGAGGACATCCTGGTGGAAGCCGGCGACCGGGTGGACAAGGACCAGGTGCTGGCCCGCCTCTCCCGCGAGATGCTCGACACCCAGCTCGCCCAGAACACCGCCAGCGCCGCCAAGGCGCGGGCCGCCATCGCCCAGCAGCGCGCCGCCCTCGACCAGGCCCTGGCCCAGGAGACCGAGGCCGCCGCCGCCGTGGACCGCGCCCGCAAGCTGCGCGTCACCGGCACCGTCTCCCAGGAAACCGCCGACGAGCGCGAGCGCGCGGTGAAGGTGGCCTCGGCCCAGGTGGCCGCCGCCCGCGAAAGCCTTATCGCCGCCGAGGCGGAGGCGGTGTTCGTCAAAGCCCAGCGCGACGAGATCGAGGTGAAGCTGAAGCGCACCGACATCCGCGCGCCGGAAGCCGGCATCATCCTCTCGCGCGACGCCAAGGTGGGGGCCATCGCCCTGTCGGCCCGGGGCGAGCCGCTGTTCCGCATCGCCGAGAATGGCGCCATCGACCTCGACGCCGAAGTGCCCGAGGCGGCCATGCCGCGCATGAAGACCGGCCTTTCCGCCCAGGTCACCCCGGCCGGCTTCGACCAGCCGGTGGATGGCACGGTGCGGCTGGTGTCGGCGGAGGTGGACAAGGCCTCCCGCCTCGGCCGGGTGAAGATCGCCCTCCCCGCCGACGACCGCCTGAAGCCCGGTGCCTATGCCCGCGCCCTGGTGACGGTGGGCGCCCGCAGCGGCCTGGTGGTGCCCCAGTCGGCGGTGATGTTCGATGCCGACGGCGCCTATGTGCTGGTCGTCGCCGACGGCACCGTGGCCACGCGCCGCATCACCCCGGCGCTCAAGAGCCGGGGCCGGGTGCTGATTTCCCAGGGGCTGGCCGGCGACGAGCTGGTGGTGGCGCGGGCCGGCGGCTTCCTGCGCGACGGCGACCGGGTCAACCCGGTGGAAGCCCAGATCTCCGTGGGCGAGGCGCGCTGATGGCCATCAACATCTCCGCCTGGGCCATCCGCAAGCCCATTCCCACCCTGGTGCTGTTCGTCATCCTGACCGTGCTCGGCCTGGTGCATTTCCGCACCCTGCCCATCACCCAGATGCCGAACATCGACGTGCCCATCGTCATGGTCACCATCACCCAGACCGGCGCCGCGCCGAGCGAGCTTGAGACCCAGGTCACCAAGCGGGTGGAGAATTCCATCGCCGGCGTCGCCGGGGTGAAGCACATCACCTCGTCCATCTCCGAGGGCACCAGCATCACCACCGTGGAATTCCACCTGGAGACCCTGGTGGACCGGGCCGTGAACGACACCCGCGACGCGGTCACCAAGATCCGCTCCGAGCTGCCGCGCGCCATCGACGAGCCGCTGATCCAGCGGGTGGACATCGAGGGCCTGCCCATCGTCACCTTCGCGGTATCCTCGCCTTCCATGAGCGCGGAGGAAATGTCCTGGTTCGTGGACGACACCATCGCCCGCGCCCTGCAGGGCGTGCGCGGCGTCGCCCAGGTGAAGCGCGAGGGCGGGGTGGACCGCGAGATCCGCATCGCCCTCGACCCCGACCGGCTGATGGCGCTCGGCATCACCGCCGCCGACGTGAGCCGGCAATTGCGCGCCACCAACCTCGACGTCTCCGGCGGACGCGGCGAGGTGGGCACCCAGGAGCAGTCGATCCGCACCCTGGCCGGCGCCGGCTCGGTGGACGACCTCGCCGACACCCGCATCGCCCTCAGCAACGGCCGCTATGTGCGGCTGAAGGACCTCGGCAGCGTCACCGACGGCGCCGCCGAGCCCCGGGTGTTCGCGCGCCTGGACGGCAAGAGCGTGGTGGCGTTCGGCGTGTACCGCGCCAAGGGCTTCTCCGACGTCACCGTCTACGACCGGGTGGAGGAGGCGGTGCAGGAGCTGCGCGCCCACCACCCCGAAATGGCCATCACCGAGATCGACACCACGGTGCGCTACACCAAGTCGGACTATCGCTCGGCCATGCACACCCTGATCGAGGGCGCCATCCTGGCGGTGATCGTGGTGTTCCTGTTCCTGCGCGACTGGCGGGCGACCATCATCACCACCCTCGCCATTCCGCTGTCCATCCTGCCCACCTTCTGGGTCATGGACATGCTGGGCTTCTCCCTCAACGCGGTGAGCCTGCTCGCCATCACCCTGGTCACCGGCATCCTGGTGGACGACGCCATCGTCGAGATCGAGAACATCGTGCGCCACATGCGGCAGGGCAAGTCGCCCTACCGCGCCGCCATCGAGGCGGCGGACGAGATCGGCCTCGCGGTGGTGGCCACCACCCTCACCATCGTCGCGGTGTTCGCCCCGGTGTCGTTCATGGGCGGCATCGCCGGGCAGTATTTCAAGCAGTTCGGCCTGACGGTGGCGATCGCGGTGCTGTTCTCGCTGGCGGTGGCGCGGCTCGTCACGCCGCTGCTGGCGGCCTATTTCCTGCGCGACACCGGCCGCCGGCACGAAACCGACAGCCGGGTGATGCGCGGCTACATGCGCCTGCTGTGGTGGTCGCTGAAGCACCGCTTCCTCACCATCGCCATGGGCCTCGGTATCTTCGTCGGCACCATCTTCCTGTCCACGCTGCTGCCGTCAGGCTTCCTGCCGTCCGACGACATCTCCCGCTCCATGCTGTCCATCGAGCTGCCGCCGGGCACCACGCTGGCGGAAACGCAGAAGGTGTCGGACCAGATCACCCGCCTGCTGCGGGAACAGCCGGAGGTCGCCAGCGTCTATGCCACTGCGGGCGCCGGCGGCGCCGGCGGGCTCGCCATGCTGGCGGGCGAGGTGCGCAAGGCCCAGATCGTCATCAACCTGAAGCCCCGCGCCGAGCGCAGGCAGGACCAGAAGGCCTTCGAGGCCGCCCTCAACGCCACCCTGGCCGCCCTGCCCGACATGCGCTTCACCTGGAGCTCCAACGGCCAGGCGGCCCAGCGCGGCTTCCAGATGGTGCTGTCCGGCAATGACGGCGATGCGGTGGAGCGGGCCGCGCTGGCGCTGGAAAAGGAGATGCGCCACGACGTCGGCGTGCTCACCAACGTGGTGTCCTCCGCCGCCCTCGACCGGCCCGAGATCCGCATCGTTCCGAAGCTGGACGAGGCGGCGGAGCTGGGCGTTTCGGTGGACACCATCGCCGAGACCGTGCGCATCGCCACCATCGGCGACATCTCCGCCAACCTCGCCAAGTTCTCCGCCAAGGATCGCCAGATCGACATCCGCGTGAAGCTGGACGAGAAGGCCCGCACCGCGCTCTCAACCTTCGACGCCCTGAAGGTGCCCACCGCCGCCGGCGGGGCGGTGCCGCTCTCGGCAGTGGCCGACATCCGCTTCGGCAAGGGCCCCACCGCCCTCGACCGCTATGACCGCGCCCGCCGCATCGCGGTGGAGGCGGACCTTGTGGGCGAAACGCCGCTCGGCACCGCCGTGGACGCGGTGAAGGCGCTGCCCACCGCCCGCGACCTGCCGCCCGGCGTGGTCCTGAAGGAAGCGGGCGACGCGGAAATCATGGGCGAGGTGTTCTCCGGCTTCGCGCTGGCCATGGCGGCCGGGCTGATGCTGGTGCTGGCGGTGCTGGTGCTGCTGTTCCATGACGTGCTGCAGCCCATCACCATCCTGGTGTCGCTGCCGCTGTCGGTGGGCGGCGCCTTCATCGCCCTGCTCCTCACCGGCCACTCCATCTCCATGCCGGTGGTGATCGGCTTCCTGATGCTGATGGGCATCGTGACCAAGAACGCGATCCTGCTGGTGGATTTCGCCATCGAGGCCATCAAGCACGGCGCCGACCGCACCACGGCGCTGATGGAGGCCGGCCACAAGCGGGCCCAGCCCATCGTCATGACCACCATCGCCATGGCGGCCGGCATGCTGCCCTCGGCCATGGCGCTGGGCGACGGCGGCGGCTTCCGCGCCCCCATGGCCATCGCCGTCATCGGCGGCCTCATCACCTCCACCGTGCTGTCGCTGGTGTTCGTGCCGGCGGTGTTCACGGTGATGGACGACCTCAGCCGGCTGTTCGGCCGGCTGTTCGGCCGCTTCGTGGGGGGCAGGGACGAGCCGGAAGATCCCGCCGGCCACGGCACGCCCGGCAGTGTCCATCCGGCCGAATAGGGCCCCGCCGCCGCCGGCCCCTGACGCCGGGTGCCGGCGCCGGACCATGAGGGTGAACGAAAAAGAGGATGAACGAAAAAACCCCACCGCGCAGGCGCGGTGGGGTTTTTCATGTCTGCCACCAGAAGCCGCCGGCCCAGCCGAAGGCCGACCGGCCAACCTCCGGCCGGGAGCGGATTACTCCGCCGCCTCCACGTGCACGCGGCCACGGGCGACCCGCTCGCGCTTCAGCAGTTCGGCCACCAGGAAGGCGGTTTCGATGGACTGCTCGGCGTTCAGGCGCGGGTCGCAATAGGTATGGTAGCGGTCCCGCAGGTCCTCGTCGGAGATGGCGCGGGCGCCGCCGGTGCACTCGGTCACGTCCTTGCCGGTCATCTCCAGGTGCACGCCGCCGGGATAGGTGCCCTCGGCCGCATGCACGTCGAAGAAGGCGCGGATTTCCGCCTGCACCCGCTCGAACGGGCGGGTCTTGTAGCCCGAGGCCGCCTTGATGGTGTTGCCGTGCATGGGATCGCACGACCACACCACGGTGCGGCCCTCCTTCTCCACCGCCCGCACCAGGGCCGGCAGGTGGTCGCCCACCTTGTCGGCGCCGAAGCGGCAGATCAGGGTGATGCGGCCGGCCTCGTTGTCCGGCTGGAGGATGTCCAAGAGGCGGATCAGGCCGTCGGGCGCCAGCGACGGCCCGCACTTGATGCCGATCGGATTGCGGATGCCGCGGAAATATTCGACATGCGCGTGGTCCGGCTGGCGGGTGCGATCGCCGACCCAGATCATGTGGCCGGAGGTGGCGTACCAGTCGCCAGAGGTGGAATCCACCCGCGTCAAGGCCTGCTCGTAGCCGAGCAGCAGCGCCTCATGGCTGGTGAAGAAGTCCGTGGACGACAGCTCCGGATGGCTCTTGGGGTCGATACCGCAGGCGCGCATGAAGTCGAGCGCCTCGGTGATGCGGTTCGCCAGCTCCTGGTAGCGCGAGGACTGCGGCGAATCCTTCACGAAGCCCAGCATCCAGGCATGGGCATTGGCGAGGTTCGCATAGCCCCCGTTGGCGAAGGCGCGCAGCAGGTTCAGCGTCGCCGCCGACTGGCGGTAGGCCTCAAGCTGGCGGCGCGGATCGGGAATGCGCGCCTCCGGCGTGAAGGCGAGATCGTTGACGATATCGCCCCGGTAGCTCGGCAGGGTCACGCCGTCCACCGTCTCGTTGTCCGACGAGCGCGGCTTGGCGAACTGGCCGGCGATGCGGCCCACCTTCACCACCGGCGAGGAGCCGGCGAAGGTGAGCACCACCGCCATCTGCAGGAACACCCGGAAGAAATCGCGGATGTTGTCGGCCGAATGCTCCTCGAAGCTCTCCGCGCAGTCGCCGCCCTGGAGCAGGAACGCCTCGCCCTTGGCGACGCGCGCCAGCTCCGCCTTCAGCTTGCGGGCCTCGCCGGCGAACACCAGCGGCGGATAGGAGGCGAGCTTCGCCTCCACCTCGGAGAGGACGGCCTTGTCGGGATAATCCGGCATCTGCACGCCTGGATAAAATCGCCAGCTATCCGGACGCCAGCCTTCGGCGCGGCGAGACACCTCGGCGCCAGGGACAGGTGCGGATTGCGGGCGGGTCACCATTTGACTCTCCATGAGGTTCGCCGGCCTGGACGGTTCCAAGCCGGACCCGGACTGGCGTTCCTCTTGTGTTCGCCCAGCCGGAGAGCGGGCTTATACATGAACACCGTGGCCTGTGAAAGGCGAGGACGGCCGCTGATGGCCATGTGGCGATGCTGCATCGCAATCGCAAGTCCATGCCGCGCCGCGGGCGGGGCGGGCCTGCCCGCCCTTCTCATCCCCCCGGCGTTCACTTATGACTGGCGCGCCGCGCGGCACCCTCCTTCCGCCGTCGCGATCTCCTCGCGTGTCTGTTGCGGGACACCCCACCCTTCGAGTGCGTCATGTCCCAGCTCCCTGGCTCCGCCACGCCGGCCCGCAAGCCGGTTCCCAGCTTCGCGGAATTCGTGACCCTGATCGCCCTGATGATGGGCATCACGGCCTTCTCCATCGACAACCTGCTGCCGGCCTTCGGCATCATGCAGGCCCATTTCGCCCTGGCCAACGCCAATGACGTGCAGCTGACGGTTCACGCCTACCTGATCGGCATCGGCGTGGGGCAGATCTTCTACGGCCCGTGGTCGGACGTGGTGGGGCGGCGGCCGGTGCTGATGGTGGGGCTCGCCATCTACATCGCCGGCGGCCTGCTGGCGCTGCTCACCGATTCCTATTCCACCCTGATCGTGGCGCGGGTCATCCAGGGGCTGGGCGCGGGCGCCGCGCGGGTGCTGGCGGTGGCGATCGTGCGCGACCGTTTCGCCGGTCGCGACATGGCCCGCATCATGTCGCTCACCATGATGGTGTTCCTGGCGGTGCCGATCCTGGCGCCGGCGCTGGGCAGCCTCATCCTGCTCGTGGGCTCCTGGCGGCTGATCTTCGTCGCCATGGTGGGCCTGGCGCTGGCCCTGGCCCTGTGGTTCGGCCTCAGGATGCCGGAAACGCTGCACCCCGAATACCGCGTCCCGTTCTCGGTGCGGGCGATCCTGGCCGGCATGAAGCTGACCCTCACCACCCGCCGCTCGGCCGGCTACGCGCTCGCCATGGGCCTCATGATGGGCTGCCTCATGACCTATGTGGGCTCGGCCTCCCAGGTGTTCCAGACCGACGTGTACCACCTCGGCACCCTGTTCCCGGCGGTGTTCGCCGGCGTGGCCGGCGTGATGGCGGTGGCCTCCTTCCTCAATGCCAGCCTGGTGCGCCGCATGGGCATGCGGCGCCTGTCGCACGGCGGCGTCGTGGGCTTCCTGGCGGTGTCGGCGGGGCTGGCCGCCGCCGCCCTCGCCTTCGACGGCCGGCCGCCGTTCTGGCTGTTCTGCCTGTTCATCGGCCTCGGCCAGTTCCTGTTCGCGCTGACGGTGTCGAACTTCAACTCCATGGCCATGGAGCCGCTGGGCGCGGTGGCGGGAACGGCCTCGTCCTTCATCGGCTGCTTCACCACGCTGCTGGCGGCGCTGCTGGCGCTCGCCGCCGGCCGCGCCTTCGACGGCACGGTCCTGCCGCTGAGCCTGACCTATGTGGTGCTGTCGGCGCTGGCGCTGGTGGCGGTGTTGTGGGCCGAGCGCGGGCGCCTGTTCGGCCACCAGCCCTGAGCGGCTGGCGCAAATTCGCATTAGTGGTCATTAAATGAATTGTTGACCGGGCGCAGATTTCGCGATAGTCATACTATCATGAAATCCGCGAACGCCCCCTCCGACGTGCCCGGCAAGCGGGCCTACAACCAGGGCGCCCGCGCCCGCGCCGCCGAGCTCACCGCGGGGCGCATCCTCGACGTCTTCGCGCGCCGCATCCGCGACGACTGGCTCGACCAGATCACCCTCGACCAGATCGCCCAGGAAGCGGACGTGACGGTGCCGACCGTGGTGCGCCATTTCGGCGGCAAGGACGGGCTGCTGGCGGCGGTGCAGCGGCGGACGGCGGGGGAGATCCACGCCCGGCGCCGGATCGCTCCCGGCGATGTGCAAGGCGCCCTCGCCGCCCTGATCGACGACTATGAGGCGGCCGGCGACCTGGTGATGCGGGTGCTGTCCCAGGAGGAGCGCCATGCGCCGTTCAAGGCCATGGCCGATGAGGGGCGCCGCGAACACCGCGCCTGGATCGCCGGCATTTTCGCGCCCTGGCTCGACAGCCTCGACGCCGCCGCGCGCCAGGCCCGCCTCGACGCCCTCGTGGTCGCCACCGATCTCTATGTCTGGAAGCTGCTGCGCCGCGACATGGGGCGCACCCCCGCCGAGACGCGCGCCCTCATGAGCACGCTGGTGACCGCCGCCATCGGCCCCCTTCCGCTCACGCCTCCCGCAAGCCATGCCCCCGCGCAGGAGCCCCGCCATGACTGACGCCCCGACCGCCGACGCCCCGCGCAAGTCGTTCCTGCTCGCCACCTTCGAGGGCGGCGGCTCGGTGCCCCCGTTCGTGGAGCTGGCACGCCGGCTGGTGGCGCGCGGTCACCGCGTGCGCCTCATGAGCGACGCCTGCAACCGGCCCGAGGCCCTGGCCGCCGACGCCCGCTTCGTCCCCTGGACCACCGCGCCGTCGAAGATCGGCCGGGGGCGGGCGTTCGACTATTTCCAGGACTGGGCGGCGCCGACGCCGTTCGAGGGCATCCTGGCCGCCTGCCGCGCGGTGTTCACCGGGCCCGCCCTCGCCTTCGCCGGCGACGTCATGAACGAACTCGCCCGCGAGCCGGCCGACCTGGTGGTGGCGAACGAGCTGCTGTTCGGCGTGCACCTGGGCTGCGAGGCGGCGGCGCAGAACACGGTCCTGCTCGGGGTCAACATCAATCTGTTCCCCGCGGCCGGCGCGCTGCCCATGGGCCCCGGCCTGATGCCGGCCCGCTCCGCCGACGAGGCCGCCGCGCACGAAGCCATGCGCACCGCCATCCGCGAGGCGCTCGACGCCGCCACCCTGCCCGGCTTCAATGCGGCGCGCATCGCCCTGGGCCTGGCGCCGCTCGCCAGCCTGGCCGACCAGCACAAGGCCACGCGCGGGCTGCTGCTGGCCACCAGCCGGGCCTTTGACTTCGCCCCGGAGCCGATGCCCGACGGCCTGCGCTACGTCGGCCCCCTCCTCGGCGATCCGGGCTGGGCGGCCCCATTCGCCTCGCCCTTCGCGCGGGATGACCGCCGGCCGCTGGTGCTGGTGGCCTTCGGCACCACGTTCCAGAATCACGCCGGCGCGGTGCAGCGGGTGATGGAGGCCCTCGGGCCATTGCCCATACGCGGCGTGGTCACGCTCGGCGGCGCCCTGGTGCGGTCCGATCTCGGGACCATCCCCGACAATGTCGCCGTGGTGGAGAGCGCCCCCCATGGGGCGCTGATGCGGGAGGCGGCGGTGGTCGTCACCCATGGCGGCCATGGCACGGTGATGAAGGCCCTGGCCAACGCCTGCCCGATGCTGGTGATGCCCCACGGCCGCGACCAGGCGGACAACGCCGCCCGCATCGCCGCCCGCGGCGCCGGCCTGCCCCTGGCGGCCGGGGCGTCAGTTGCCGAAATCCGCGCGGCGCTGGTGCGCCTGCTGGAGGAGCCCGCCTTCACCACTGCCGCCGTCGATCTCGGGCGCAAGGTTCAGGCGGAAGCCGAGGCCTCGCCCCTTCTGTCCCTGCTTGAGGCGATGGCGGCCACGCCGCCGCGCTCTGGCACCCTTTGCGCGGCCTGATCCCCCGCCGGGTCGCGCGAACGCCCGCCCGCGCTCCGGCGCGGGCGGGCGATCTCCCGCACCGGACGCTGCGGACGCGGCCGGAATCGCCTGCGGCGCGTCAGGATACCTTGGTGCGCATCGTCACCAGCTCTTCCGCCGCGGTGGGATGCACCGCCACGGTGCGGTCGAAGTCCGCCTTGGTGGCGCCCATGCCCACGGCGATGCCGGCCACCTGGATCATCTCCCCCGCCCCCTCGCCGACGATATGGACGCCGAGCACCCGGTCGGTCTCGCCATCCACCACCAGCTTCATGAACATGCGGGTCTCGCGCCCCGACAAGGTTGCCTTCAGCGGCCGGAACGCCGTCTTGTAGATGTCCACCGGCCGCCCGGCGGCGCGCGCCGCCTCCTCGCTGAGGCCCACGGTGCCGATCTCCGGCTCGCAGAACACCGCCGTCGGCACCAGGGAATGATCGACGGTCCAGGGCTTGTTGCCGAACACGGTATCGGCGAAGGCGTGACCCTCGCGGATGGCGATGGGCGTCAGGTTGACCCGGTTGGTCGCATCGCCGACCGCATAGATGGACGGCACGGACGAGCGCGACCCGGCGTCCACCACCACCGCGCCCACCTTGTCCAGCTCCACCCCGGCGGCTTCCAGGCCCAGGCCGCGGGTATTGGGAATACGGCCCACCGCCAGCATCACCTCGTCGGCCTCCACGGTGGAGCCGTCGGTGAAGGTGACCTTCTTGCCGCCCGCCACCGCCTCGATGGCGGCCAGCGACTGGCCAGGCATGAGCCGCAGGTTGGCGTTGGTCAGCTCCTGCGTCATATGGGTGCGCACCTCCTCGTCGAAGCCGCGCAGCACCGCATGGCCGCGATAGACCAGCGTCACCTCGGCGCCCAGCGCCCGGAACAGGCAGGCGAACTCGACGCCGATATAGCCGGCGCCCTGCACCACGATCCGGTTGGGGAAACGCGGCAGGCTGAACGCCTCGTTGGAGGTGATGGCCAGTTCGCCACCGGGAATGGCCGGCCCCAGGGCGGGCTGGCCGCCGGTGGCAATGAGGATGGTGCGGGCCTTCACCTCCTCGCCGGTGGCGACGATGCGCACGGTGTTGGGGTCCACCACCACGGCGCGGGAGGCCACCACCTCGACGCCGGCCGCCAGCGCATTGCGCGTATAGATCCCCTCCAGGCGGGCGATCTCCTTGTCCTTGTTGGCCACCAGGGTGAGCCAGTCGAACTCCACCGCGTCCACCCGCCAGCCGAAGCCGGCCATGTCCTCCAGGTCGTGGGCATAGCGGCCGGCATAGACGAACAGCTTCTTGGGCACGCAGCCGCGGATGACGCAGGTGCCGCCGATCCGGTATTCCTCCGCCATCATCACCTTGGCGCCATGCTGGGCGGCGATCCGCGCCGCGCGCACGCCGCCGGAGCCGCCGCCGATGACAAACAGATCCACTTCCTTTTGCGACATGGGGCTCCACCTTCTGGCCGCATCGTAAGGCGCCCAGACAAGTCCGCCCTGCTGCCCCACGTCAAGCCGTCACTGTGCCGCGAGGGGCGGGACCGGCCGCCCCGCCGGAGCGCCTCACCGGAGCGCCTCACCGGAGCGCCCCTTGCGCTCTCAGGCCGGTCGGTGGTGTAACGCCGGCCTGGGCAATTGTGCGAGTGCGTGTCATGGCCGATGAGACCCCTCCCCTTCCCTTGCGACGCGGGCGGGCGGGACCGGGCGACGCCGCCTTCCATCTCCCCGTGCCGCTGCAGCTGACGGCGCGCCGCCGCAACACCCTGATCGCCCTCAGCCTTCCGGCGCCGGCGCAGGGCCTCGCGCTGCGGGTCGAGGACCGCCGGGGCTCGCCCCTGTTCGCGGCGCCGCTGGACGCCGGCGACCGCCTGGTGCTGGTGCCCCTGCCGCGCGGAGCCGCGCGCATCGTGGTGGCGGGCGGCGGGGCGGCGCTGCGCGCCGGCTTCCTGCCGCTGCCTGATTCGTATCCGCTCGGCCGGCTGCTGCTGAAGCTCAACGCCATGCTGCGCGGCCGGCTGGAGCTGCCACCGGGCACCCGGGGCGGCCTCGCCGGATTGCGGCCGCGCTGGCGGGTGGCCACCGATGCCGCCCGCGAGCTCCGGGCCCGCCTGTCCACGCTCCTGGTCTCCTCGCCCTTCGGCCGCTACGCCCGGCAGGCCGACTACCAGCGCTTCCGCGCCCGCTGGGTGGAGGACTTCGCCACCACCGTGCCCCCGGACGCCGCCCCGCGCCTCGCCCTGCTCACCGCGCTCGGAGCGCAGGGGCCGGGCCTTGACGCCCTCGCCGCCTGCGCCGCCGCCCTGAAGGCCCAGACCGACCCCGCCTTCGACTGGCTGGTCGCAGTTCCCGCCGCCCGCCTGCAGCGCGAGGAGGCGGCCCTTCGCGGCATCGTCGCCGGCCTGGGGCGCCTGCTGCCGGTGGAACGCGAGGAGCCCTCCCACGGCCTTGCCGCGGCCCTCGCCGCCGCCACGCCCGACGCCCTGGTGAGCGCGCTCGATGCCGGCGGACGGCCGACCCGCGACGCCGTCGCCATGATCCGCGCCACCTTCGCCGCCCACCCCGGCTGCCGCCTGCTCTACACCGACGAGGAGCGCTGGGACGCGGCCGGCGCCCCCCTGGAGGGCGTGTTCAAGCCCGCCTTCAACCGCCACCTGCTGGAAGCCTGGCCCTACATGGGCGCGCTCACCGTGCTCCATGCCGGCCGCGCACAGGCGCTCGGCCTCGACCCGTCTTTCGGCGATGCCGCTGCCTATGACCTGCTGCTGCGCCATGTGGACAGCCTGGCGCCGGCCGACATTCTGCACCTGCCCCGCGTCGCCTATGGCCGGACCGCGCCAGGGCCGGGCTTCGCCGATCCGGAGGCCGCGGCGCGAGGGGCGCGGGCCCTGACCGCCCGGCTCGGCGTGCCGGTGGAGGTGAGCACGGACGGCCGCTTCCTCACCCCTCTGTTTCCCCTGCCGGCACGCCCGCCGAAAGTCTCCATCGTCATTCCCACCCGCGACCGCGCCGCGGTGCTGGGCATGACGCTGCGCACCCTTGTCGCCAACACCACCTACCGGAATTTCGAGATCATCGTGGTGGACAACGGCTCGATGGAACCGGAAACCTTCGCCCTGTTCGAGGAAACCAAGGCGGCATGGCCCGAGACCCAGATCGTACGCGACGACGGAGACTTCAACTTTCCCCGCATCTGCAACGCCGGCGTTGAGGCCATGAGCGGCGAACTGATCCTGCTGCTCAACAACGACATCGAGGTCATCGACGGCGGCTGGCTGGACGAGATGGTGGCGCTGATCTCACGCCGGGACCATGGGGTGGACACCGGAGTGGTGGGCGCGAAGCTGCTGTTTCCAGACCGCACCGTGCAGCATGCCGGCGTCATCGCCGGCCTGTTCCGCTATGCCGCCCACTGGTTCGCCCATTGCCCGCAGGGCGCTCCGGGCCATGAAAGCCGGCTGCGGGTGCGCCAGAACCTCAGCGCCGTGACCGGCGCCTGCCTGCTCATCCGCAAGGACACCTGGGACGCCATCGGCCCCCTCGACGCGGACCGCTTCGCCGAGGACTGCAACGACATCGACCTGTGCCTGAGGGCCCGGCGGGCCGGCTACGGGGTGGTGCAGACCCCGTTCGCCCTGCTCATCCACCACGAATCGGCCTCGCGCGGGCGCCGCCGCACCGCCGAGCATCGCGCCCGCCTGAAGGCCCAGCGCGCCAGCTTCAATGCCGTGTGGCACGCGTCCACCCTGGTGGACCCGCACTACAATCCCAACCTGAAGCGCGACAGCCTGCTCGCCGCCTGCGCCACCGCCCCGGAAGGCCCACGGGACCCCCGCACCGACGCCATCTGACGCACCCGGGCGCCGCTACCGGCGGTGGCGGCGCCCGGCCATGGGATCACAGGTCCGCGCGGCGCCAAAGACCATCAGCCGCAGGCCCGCGCTCCTGCCGCCGGCCCCGGCCCCTTGCCCCTTGACCGGCGCTCAGGCGCGGCGCGGGCTGGGCCCGCGAGGAAACTCGCGGGCCTCCGGCATCAGAGGTCGAAGCCCTTCTTGCGCATCTCGGCGCGCACCCGCTCCACCGCCTGGGCGTTGAGCTGGGCGCCCCAGGCCTGGATACCCTGCACCGCCTGCTGGACGATGGCGGGGCGATCCGTCACCAGCTTCTTGCCGGTGGGGGTGCGGAAGAAGGCGAGCGCCTCCTTCAGCTCGGCCTCGGTGAAGCGCGAGGCGTAGGCGGTGGCGAGGATCTGGATGATCTCGGCCTGTCGTTTCTCGAACTCCGGCCGCACCGCGATGGCCACGTCCCGCAATTGCTTGGCGAGGTCGGGATTGGTGGACAGGAAGGACAGGGCCGCGCCGTCCACGATGTTGGCGATCACGCCGTCGAAGGCCCGGGCCTCGCCATTGGCCTCCACCAGGTCCCTGGCGAGGGCGACCTGCGCCGGCGTCGGCGCCGCCTGCTGGGCGAGGGCCACGCCCGGCGCCGATACCGCGCCGGCGAGCACCGACACCGAAACCGCAGCGGCCATCACCAAGCCCAGCCGCCGAGGGGCGAAGTTGGAACAACGCATCATCTTCTCCGAAAAGCGCAAAGTGTCACAAGCTCGGGCTCACACGCCCCGGTCACGCGCCCTCGCGGTCGAGCACCAGGATGCCCTCCGAGCCGGCCAGGACCGCCCGTGTGGCGAGCCCCAGGAACAGCCCGTGCTCCACCACGCCGGGCACTTCCGAAATGGCCCGGGCCAGCGCCGACGGGTCCGGAATGCGGCCGAGGTGGGCGTCGAGCAGCACATGCCCCTGATCGGTGATGAACGGATGACCGTCGCGGTCGCGGCGCGTGCGCAGCTCGCCGACGCAGCCGGCGGAGCGGATCGCCTCTTCCAGGCTGCGGGCGATGCTTCCGGCGCCGAAGTCCACGATCTCGATGGGCAGCGGGAAGCGGCCGAGCACATCCACCTTCTTGGTGGCGTCGGCGATGACCACCATCTGCTTGGCGGCCCGGGCGACGATCTTCTCGCGCAGCAGCGCGCCGCCGCCGCCCTTCACCAAAGCAAGGCCGGGGCCCACCTCGTCGGCGCCGTCCACGCACAGGTCGAGTTCGCCCACCTCGTCGAGGGTGCCGATCGGCACGCCCAGTTCCACCGCTTGGGCTAAAGTCTGCTCCGAGGTCGGCACGCCGATCACCTTCAGGCCGGCATAAACCTTCTCCGCCAGCAGTTCCACGAAGTGGCGGGCGGTGGAGCCGGTGCCGAGGCCCAGCCGCATGCCGTCGGTGACGTATTCCAGGGCATGGGCGGCGGCGCGGCGCTTCAAGTCTTCGGCGTGGACCATGGGGCGTTTCCGTCTTGGTGCGCGAATGCGGAAGGGGCGCCGCGCCGGCGCGAGGCGAGGCCCCCCGTTCCTCCCGGCTCTAGCCCCGATCGCCCCAGCCGACAAGCGCCGCGACGCCTCATCCCTCCCGGCCGCGGCCCCGCCTCACCGGCCCTGGGGCGTACACAGGATGGTCGGCTCGGTCTTGCCGTCCGCCTTGGGCAGATCGCGGACGTAGCAGATGCTCATTTCGCCGGTGTCGTAATTGACCCGGAACACCCCGGTCTCGCCGGCATAGTGGGTGGAGACGAGGCCATAGCGCGCCTGTTTCTGGGTGCCGGCGCCCTCGCCCTGGGCAAAGCAGCGGGTGAGGCCCACCGAGGACCCGGCGGGACGCTCGAACTGGCAGGCGGACACCTCCCCGGTCTTGCGGTTGACCCCATAGACCCGGTTGGCATCCGCCGAGGGCGGTGCGGTGAAATCGAACGCGCCGAAGCTCTGCGCGGAGGCCGCGGAGGCGCCGGCCAGCACCAGCCCCGCCACGGCGCAGGCCATCGCCGGCCGCCGCGCCGCGCCCGCCCCGGTCCCCTGTCCGCAACGCGGCAGCGTCCACCTCGTCCTCCGCATTCGCACCTCCATCAGCGGCCACGGCCCGCGCCGTGTGGCCGCAGGGCCAACTGGAAGCGCGACGCTGGCGCCGAAAAGCGGCAGGATTTATGGCGGGCCGCCCATAAAGGCCCACGCCCCACACAGCACAGCCGAGGAACGTCCATGTCCGCCCCAAGTTTCCCCCGCCCTCCCGCGCCCATCCCGGCCGGAGCCCCGGTTCCACCCGTGATCGCCTTCGACCTCGACGGCACGCTGGTGGACACCGCCCCCGACCTGCTCAACACCCTCGACCAGGTGCTGGCCGGCCACGGCCTGCCGCCGGTGGACCGGACGGCGGCCCGCAACATGATCGGCGGCGGGGCCAGGGTGCTGATCCAGCGCGCCCTCGACAGCGCCGGCGTGCCGGTGTCCGACACCGACCTCGCGGAGCTGAACCAGCGCTTCCTGGCCCACTACGCGGCCCACATCGCCGACGAATCGCGTCCCTTCCCCGGCCTGCTGCCGGCGCTGGACCGGCTCGCCGACACCGGCGCGCGCCTGTGCGTGTGCACCAACAAGCTGGAGCACCTGGCCCGCAGCCTGCTGGATGCCCTCGACCTGACCTCCCGCTTCGCGGTGGTCACCGGCGGCGACACCTATGAGAAGCCCAAGCCCGATCCCCTGCCCCTCACCGCCACCATCGCGGCAGCCGGCGGCGCGCTCGGCAGCGCCATCATGGTGGGCGACAGCATCACTGACATCCGCGCCGCCCGCGCCACCGGCGTGCCGGTGATCGCGGTGTCCTTCGGCTACACCGAAACCCCCGCCGGCGAACTCGGGGCCGACGCCCTGATTCACCACTTCGACGAGCTGACTCGGGCCGTCGAAGCCCTGCTCGCTCAAGCCCCGGCCTGAGGCCCGACCTTGAGACAGGGCTGTTTTCCCTGAAAGCTCAACGCTTTCTGGACAATCCGGCGGCGGCGGCGCCGGATCTTGTCCCCAGAGGCTGTGGATAGATGAGGCCGGTTTCGGGGGTCTCGAAGACCCGCCTTGACACCAAGGGGGCCTTCGCTCTAACAAGCACTCCTCCGCGACGGAATGGGCGATTAGCTCAGCGGGAGAGCACTCCCTTCACACGGGAGGGGTCGCAGGTTCAATCCCTGCATCGCCCACCATTCCAAGCCTTGCAGATGCAGGCTTTGTCGCCATCAGCCAAGACATTCGCCCGGCAAACTCCGGCGCACCAATGCGAACATGGCATCTGTGCGCGTGAAAGGTTCGGGGAACGTGATCCTCCTTCGCTCCGTCCTTTCGCTCCGCCCTGGGGTTGCGGCAGGAGCGCTCCAAGAGCGCCGAGGAATCGCGAGCCACGGACACCGTCGCGCACGCCACAGCAGCAAAAAGCCGATCGAGATCGGTGACCTTGGCATCGCCGGGATGCCCTTGGGCGCTGCGGCTCGCACCGCCACCCCTCCGCCTTGACGCGCCGGCGGCCCGGGGCGGGCGCGGACGATGAATGCCCATATGACGTAGCGCAAAGACCGCGCCGAGGCTTCGTGTTCTTTGAAGCGGAGAAATCTAGACAGTCAAGGCAGGGCGCGGTGTCGAGGTCATTTCCAATTCACATCAAGATGTCCCTCCCGACGAAGATTTCCGCATTGGTTTTCTGTGGAATACTCGTCATTTTCGCCACCGTTCTGCTGGTGGTGTCGCACGACATTTCGAAGGAGATGCGACAGCAGGCGCAGGATCGCCAGGATTCGAACATCCGCGTCGCCCGCGAGCTACTCGGCGCCCTGGGCGAGCTTCGGATGGAGGACGGCAAGCTCATGGCAGGCAAGACCGTCCTGAACGGCGATACCGCGCTGGTCGATCGCCTCCAGGACCTGGTCGGCGGCACAGCCACCATTTTCCTCGGGGACACCCGCATCGCCACCAACGTGAAGGCGGCGGATGGGTCCCGCGCCATCGGCACCACGCTCAAGCCCGGCCCCGCCTATGAGACGGTGCTGAAGCAGGGGCAGCCCTATCGCGGCGAGGCGGACATTCTCGGCCAACCGTATTTCACCGCCTACGATCCGCTGCGCGATGCCTCCGGCCAGGTGGTCGGCATCCTCTATGTCGGCCTGAAGCAGAGCGAGTTCATGGCGATCGTCCGTACGCTCGTCATGACCATCATCATCCAGGCCACCCTCGCCGCCCTGCTGGTGGGGGCGATCCTGTTCTTCATCCTGCGCCGGCAGACCCGGCCGCTGCTCGCCCTGTGCGATGTCATGGCCCGCATGCGCGCGGGGGATATGAGCGTATCCGTGCCGCAGCTCGCACGGGACGACGAAATCGGCCAGATGACGCGCGCTGTCGTCGTGTTCCGCGAGCACGAGATCCGGCGCATCGAGCTGGAGCGCGAGCAGGCCGAGGAGAAAGCGCGGGCGGAGATGCGCCGGCACGACGAGATGGAGCAGATCGCCAACCGCTTCGAGGAGACGGTGGGCGGCATCGTGAAGGAATTCTCCACCTCGGCCATCTCGCTGGAGGACACCGCCGCCACGCTCTCCCGCACGGTCGCGACCACCCGCGAGACCTCCGAGATGGTCACCCGGACCTCCGAGAGCGCCTCCATGAGCGCCCACGCGGTCGCGGCCGCGACCACCGAGCTCTCCGCCTCCATCCGCGAGATCAGCCGCCAGGTGCAAGCCTCCAGCCAGATCGCGGGAGAGGCGGTCAGCAAGGCCGAGCAGACCGACCAGTTGATCGCCGACCTGACCACCACGGCGGCGCAGATCGGCACCATCACGCAGATGATCGATGACATCGCCAGGAAGACCCATCTGCTGGCGCTGAACGCCACCATCGAATCCGCCCGCGCGGGCGAGGCCGGACGCGGCTTCGCCGTGGTGGCCGAGGAGGTGAAGCAACTGGCCGACCAGACGTCGCAGGCCACCGGCAACATCTCCACCCAGATCTCCAGCATCCAGGAGGCGACCTCCGGCGCGGTCGCGTCCGTGCGGGACATCCGCAAGACCATCAGCAAGGTGGCGGAAACCTCCGGGGCCATCGCCGCCGCGGTGGAGGAGCAGGATGCGGCGGTGGCCGAGATCGCCCGCAACATCGAACAGGCCGCCGGCGGCACCTCCCAGGTGGTGCTGGACGTGGCCAACGTCAATGTGGCGGCCAATGAGGCCAGCAGCGCCTCCCAGAAGGTGTCCGCCGCGGCCGAAAAGCTCTCCACCGGCGGCGCGCGGCTGGAGACGGAGATCCACGACTTCATTCTCTCCATCCGCGCCGCATAAGGCACGGAGGGAGAGAGCGCCGCGGACGTCGCAGGACCTCTCGCGCTCCCGCTCACCCTCAAGAGCGGGAGCAATGGAACGCCCCCCCACGACATCACGCCCTCGGAACGGAGGCCCTCGCTCCGCCCTCTCCTACCGTTCCGCGCTCCGCGCCACATCCTGGTCGTGGCGCGCCGTCGGTGGTGCGCTCCCAGTCGACGCGCACGAAGGCGCGGGTCCCGGTCATTTGGCCCCCGCGCCTGTCGGCGCCGCCTTGGCCAGGGCCTTGACCCGGGCCAGCACCACCTCGGCGAGGGTCAGCCCGGTCATGCCCAGCAGCGAGGCCGCGACATAATCCACCTGCGGGTCGGGCAGGTAGTCGAACCCATAGCGGTCCACGATGGCCGCCACCAGCGGCGTGCCCTGCACGCCGAGCACGGTGCCGACCACCACCCCGAGGCACGATTTCAGCCAGCCATGGCGCAGCAGCAGGGCGCGGACGATGCCGCCGCCGACCCCCGCCGCGATGGTGGAGAGCTTCACCCCCCACACGGTGGAATCGGGATCTGGCCAGGCCATCACGCCGCCGCCTTCCGCCGCGCCGCCCAGGTGGCGAGCGAGCGATAGAGCGGCGGGGCGAGAGCCAGGACGGCGCCGGCGATCACCGGCCAGTCGCTTTCGGCCACCAGCCCCCGGCCCACCAGGACAGACCCGGCGATGGAGACGGCGTAACGGGCGAGCTGCGGCCACAGGAGTTCCACCGCCACCGGCGCGGGCAGCGCGGCGGACACCGCTTCGGCCACCTGGCGCACGCCGGCGGGATCGAGCGGAATGGAGGGATTCGCGGCGGCGGACCGCACCGCCTGTTCGACGGCATCCTTCAGCATCGACATGGAGGGCCTCATCTGCAGAAGAGGCGTCCGGCGGTCGCCGGACGCGGGGAGCGGTCAGGCGTTGGCGAACAGGTCACGCAGCGCGGCGGCGAGGCGCGCCGACCAGGAGGGAGAAGCGCCGGGCGGCGCCGCGCCAAAAGGCGCGGAGACGGGGGAAGTGGGCGGGAGGCCGGGCGCGATGGAGGGCGCCGGATCAGGCAAGACTTCGGCGACGGGCGCGAACGCGGCCGGCGGCACCTTCGTTTCCGACAGCCGGGCGTCGAGGACCGCCAGCGTCACCCTGCCGGCGATGCCGTCCACCTTCAGGCTGTTCCTCGACTGGAAATTCTCGACGGCGCCCTCGGTCTCCGGCCCCTTGCGCCCATCCACGGCGAGGCCATAGCCCAGAGCGTTCAGCTTCTCTTGGAGAGCGCGGATTTCGTCATCCTCAGCCGCATCCTTCCAGGCGGCACCGCCTGCCTTGAGCAGCGGATAGATGCGATCGAGCCAAGCCTGCCGGTCCGCCTTGCCGTTGTATCCACCATTGATGCGCTTTGTGATTCCGGCGAGATCGTTCGTGTCGGCCAGCGCGTTGCCGCCGATCTCGCTCCATTCGGCCAGCGCCGGCAGCAGCGCATAGGGCGCCTCGGTCACCGCCTCGGGGCGGTCCTCAAACAGGGCCCCGAGCCCCACCACGCCACCGAGCCGGCGATGCGCATCGCGCCCGGTGGTTTGCATGATGCCGTTGCCGCGATAGGTCCACCCGTCACCGGCCCTGGTGTTGCCCAGTTCCTTCGCCTTGCGGGGATTGCCCAGGCCGTAGGCCCGCTCGAACAGGGCTGGGCCGTCGCCGGCCAGCCGGGCGGCTTCGGCGGCGGTGATGGCGGCAGTGTGCCGGCCGACACCGAACACCTCCACGATGCGCTTCGCGGTATAGCTGCCGCTCTCACGGGCGAGGGTGAGCCCGCCCGTCTCATGCAGCACCTGGGCCAGGAAATGGGCGAGGCGCAGCGGCGTGGTCAGCCCATAGGCGACCAGGAGGCTGTCGCCGGCGGCGAAGGCGTCGAGATAGGCCGGCCTCGCCTTGGGCGCGAGCTTCTTGATGATGTCGATGGCACGCAACATAAGGTGTTCCCAGCAAAAAGGCCGCCCCGAAAAGGGGCGGCCATGCGCACATGAAAAAGCCGCCCGGAGGCGGCGGGGATCGGTCAGAGCGTGTGGGCCGGGGATCAGGCGATGCCGAATTCGTCCCTGGCCTCGGCGACCAGCTCGGCCCAGGCGGCGGGGGTGTCGGTGAGGATGGCGGCGCTGTAGGCGAGGAACCGGGCGCAATCGCCGTCGAAGGTCGGGTCGGTGGTCACCGGCATCGAGGACCCCAGATGGATCGGCTGGACGGCGAGGTCGGGCAGGATGTCCGTGTCGGTGGCGGTGGCGACGATGATGCCGTTGATGTCCAGCGACAGAACTGCGCCCTTGCGCTGCACCGCCATGATGCAGGGCGTGTTGGCCACCGGCATGGACGTGGTGTTGAGCCCGCCGGAGGTGCCCAGGCGGAATCGCATCGCCCCCCCGGTGACCTGCCACAGCACCGCGAACGCCCCTGTCCCTGACCCGATGGTCACGATGTTGCGGGTCGGCGTCGACCCCGACGTGCCCGCCCCCAGCGTGCCGGCGAACACCAGCGTGAAGTCGGCATCCGCGCCCGGCCAGGCGCTGGCGATGCGGACCTTGGAGCCGCCCTCGGTGGCCATGCGCCACGCGGCCTTGCCATTGAGATAGGACGAGGCCACCCGGCTCACCCCCGCGCCCACCTTGGCGACCTTGGCGCCGGAGCCCCGGCAGCGGCCGGCGCTCGCGGCGTCCGCGAGGCGGGAAACGTCCATGTCGTGCACCAGGCCCGGGATGCGGGCGATCGCGGTGTCCAGCGCGCTCATGGAGATGCGCGCGGCGGCGCTGGTGGCGGAAACGGTGGTGGGGAGCTGTTCGAAGCGCTGCATGATGGTCCTCAGATAGCGGGGGTGATCTCGCCGGCGGCGAGGTAGCAGGCGCGGCTCATGCCGGTGGCGTCCACGCCCGGCGTCGAATCGCGGAAGCAGGCGCGCGGACCGGTGGTGGGTCCGCCGTGGGCCAGCGGCACGCCGTCGAGGGCGATGCGGAGGCTCTCGGCGGTGGGCGCGCCCGGGTTGGCCGAGAGGGTGACGACGATGGTGGAGCCCTCCGCCACCGCGTTGACCACCGTGGCCGGCGTGCCGCCCGTCTGCGCATACACCAGCCCCCACCCGCCCGGGTTGGTGACCAAAGAGGTGTCGCGCACGATGGGGGCGGTGGGCACCGCGCAGGGAATCGTGAGGGTGGCGCCGGCCCGCGTATAGGGCAGCGCCCGCAGGCAGGAGGGCCGGCCGGCGCGGTGGCGCAGCTGGGCCTGGGCGTGCATGTCGCCGAGCTGGCGGCTGGCGCTGGCCAGAAGATGAGTCCCGCCGGAATCCGTCGCCAGGGTGTAGCGGGGGCCGACGAGCACGATCTTGCCGGGGCTGGCGGTGGCCGCCTGCGCCATGCCGGTGGGCACATGCGAGATGCCGGCGGCATCCACATAGGCGGTCCATCCGGCCACCTGGCTCACGTAGAGCACCACCTCGTCGGTGGCGCCGGTGATCGCCCGATAGGCGGCGGTGAGGTCCGCCTGCAGTTCGGTGAGATAGCCGGCGTAAGCGGTGGCGGTGGCGGCCCTGTCGGCCTCGCCGTGCACCATGTGGGCGCTTGGCGCGTAGGCCAGCCCGTTGAGGCGGGCGATCAGGTGGCCCCGCCGCATCGCCTCCACCGCATTGGCAAACGGCACGGTGCCGCGCTTGATCTGGCTGTAATAGGCGCCGCCGAGCGCATGATTGCTGGCCAGAAACGCGGTGCCATCGTCGGCCCAGCCGGCGCCGAGCGCCTCCATCAGCGCCCGGCACGGGCTCTCGGTATCGAACTCCACCGCCTCGGCGAGGCTGACGGTGTCGGCCGAGGTCACCGGCGTGGTCGCCTCCAGCGGCACGCGGATACCACCCCTGAACATCATGTAGCGGCCCGCCCCCTCCGCCGCCGTGGTGACAGCCCCAACCGTGCCCTTGCCCAGCGACTGCCCCAGCAGCAGCAGGTGATGCAGGCTGGTGCGGCCGGCGGAAAGCTGGGTCTGGCAGGTCAGGTCCTCGCGGGTGGTGGTGACGGTGGTGCCGGCGAGGGTGCGATAGACCAAAGCGGCGCCGTCCACCCGCGCCGCCACCGGGTCCTCGCCGATCCTGGAGACGCGCACCGCCTCGTCGTCGGCCAGCACATAGGCCACGCGCGCCGGGGAGGCGCCAAGGAGGACCGCGTCATAGGCCTCCGAGGTCTCGTAGACCGGGCCGTTGACGGCCACCTCGTCGTCCCAGCGCTTGCCCCACAGCACCACGCCATCGAGGTCCACCAGCGCCGTCTCCCACACCTCGCTGGTCATGATCACGCTCGGGGCGAGGCGCCGCAGGGCGCCGTCGTGGGTGAGCACCTGGGCCGGAAGGCCGCCGGCGCCCACGCCCCACACCGCCGCATAGCGGTGGTCGGTCATGGGCGGTCCACGGTCGGCATCGAGGGCGGCCGACAGGGCCGCCGGGGACAGGGCGCGCCCGGCCATCAGGCCCTCGATCGCTTCGGCGGCGGTCGCGAAATCGGCCTCGGGCAGGGCCTTCACATAGGTCCAGCCGCCCGTGCCGCCGGCGCCGGCCTTGAGGTAATAGCCATTGTTGGCGGCCACCGGATCGCCGAACACCTCGCCAATGGTATTCGCGGGCGGCGTGAGGTCGGCCAGCAGCGCCGCCTTGGTGGCATAGCCGGCGCGGGTATAGGTCGCCGCCGCGCCGACCAGCACGCCGAGGCGCGCCAGCGAGATGAGCGCCGTATCGCCCATGGCGCCGGTGAGGCCGATCAGGTCGGTGACCAGCGCGGCACGGGGCAGATTGTTGGCCTGGACGCCAGAGTTCGAAGCCATTTCAAACCTCTTCCAAAAATGCGGCGGACGGGGTGAGCGGCGCCACCACGGCGGCGCCGAAGTCGGGCGCCGCCTCGGGCGCGCCCCACCAGCGCAGGTTGACGAGGTCCACGCCTCCGGGCGCGATCACCCCGGCGTCAGCCAGGAAGCACAGGTCGTAGCGCGTGCCGCCGAATGAGCCGCAGGTCACGCCCTCGGCGCCGCCCGGCGCCTCGGCCGAGGTCTCGTAGCCAAGGGCGGCGGCGAGCGCGGCGAGCGCCGCCGCGCGGTCGGGAAAGGTGAGGTAGAGAATGCTCACAGCTCGGCTCCATTCCACACGCGGGCCGCGCCGCGAAGCGCGGTCCCGGCGTCATACCCCGGGTAGATCAGGAGTTGGTCCAGCTCGTAACGCCCGCCCGCCGGCAGGCCGGTGGAGGCGCCCAGCCAGAGCGAGCCCATGGCGGAGGTGGCGAGCGCGGCGTTGCTCGCCACCGCCGATCCGTTGACCGAGATCGCCCGGCCCGCCGGCCCCCACGACAGCGCCGCCCCCATTTCCAGCTCCGCGCCGGTCTCGACGCCAACCGGCGCGGTGATCGAAGCCCCGCCCATCTCGACCAGGAAGGCGCCGGTGCCGTGCAGGCTGAGGACACGGCTGGTGGAGGTGAGAATCGAATAGAGCGCGGTTCCCGGCCGGGTGATCGTGCCCCGCAGCACCAGGGTGCACGGCCCGGCGGCGGAGAGCAGCGCCGTGACCGCCGCCGAGAAGGTCATCACGTCCGTGACGCGCGTCACCGCCGCCGTGGTGGTCGGAATGTAGCTGGTGGCGTAATAGCCGGCTTCGAGCTGCACCGCCTCGATGCTCTGGCTGCCCTCCCAAGTGGGAGAGATCCACAGCGTTCCAGCGGTCGGCGTAAATGTATATGTCGTGCGTACCGTGCGGCCGACACCATAGACATCCGCAGACGGCCCCGCACTGCCGATGTTTAACCGCCCACCCCCCAAGAATGACAAAGTGTAAGGTTGCGCCGTCACTGTGTAGTCAGTGCCGCTATCTTTCACAATCTGATCGTTACGGTACAGATTTGTGGCTGCCCCTTCAGCATACAATCTTCTCCGCCCTCCGGAATAAGTGTACGAAAGCGTGTTGGCCGGCACCAGCTCCAGCCCGCCGCTCGGGCCGATGACCCGCTTGGCGACGCCGGCGCGGCTGATGATGTCCTTGGCGCGGCACCTCACCCCCTCGATCACATAGCGCTCGCGGGCAAAATCGGCGGCGAGCACGGGCGCGACGCCATTGAGCAGATAATCCGCCTCCTTGTGCCAGGTCGGCGGGGCGAGCGGGGCGATGAGGGCGAGGCCCGGAGTGGTGATCAGTGCCATATGGTTCAACCTCAGGAGACGACGGCACCGTCCGGCCAGCGCCAGGCGGCGCCGTCCGAGATCGCAAGCCGCTTGTTCGATGTGCCGTTGGAGACGTAGATCAGCTGCCCCGCCGGCGTGGCGGGCGGCAAAGTCGAAACGGTGTAAGGGCGAAGTTGAAGATGCCCGTCCTTGGTGACGAGGGTGCGCGCGCCCTTGTGGATCAGGGCTCCGGTCTCATCCATCGTGTATTGCAGGGTCTCAGGTATGTCGTTTGTCGGCCCGGTGCTGGTCCAAAACTCAAGCCGGCTTGGAAAATTAAACCCATATCCGGACACGGGGGCGTGTGATGCGGATGAAACAGCGCGAATCACGGCCGCTATGTCGAAGCTGGGCGCGTGACTCTCGGAATATGAGCGCACGTTGAAATATAAAGCTCCGATTCCCACATCTTTAGGAAGTGGTCCGCCATAATCCTTTTGAAGGATCAATCTAGAACCCCATAAATTCACGTCATTATCGGAGATGGTGAGCCCGCTATCCATGTCCGTGTGCGTGTGGGCGCTCGGCGGATAGGTCTCCGGCTTGCCCCAGATGCTGTTCCAGGCAGGCGCCACGGTGACCGCCGAGGCGGACGTGACCCGCCCGTAAGCGTCCACGGTGATCACCGGAACGCCGGTGGAGCTGCCGTAGGACGCCGCCGTGACACCGCTGGTCGCCAGCGACAGGGTCCGATCCGCCGAGAGCGCGCCGCCGCCGGTGAGCCCCGCGCCCGCCGAAACGGCGCGGATGCTCGGTACCGCATCCGCGATCCCATAGCCCGCCAGGGTGGTCGGCGTGCCGGTGATGCCGGTCCACGGCATGCTGGCCGCATCGGCGAGCGCCGTCCCAACGGCATAACGCAGCTCATCCAGCGCCCGCTGCACCGCCGCCCGGTCCGAGGCCCGCGCCGCCGCCAGGGCGGTACCGCTCACCACATCGGTGGCGACCTTCCCGGCGCCGGTCACCCGCCCATAGGCATCCACGCTGATCACCGGCGCCTCGGTGGCGCTGCCATAGGTGCCGGCGGTGACGCCGCTGGTCGCCAGCGACAGCGTCACGCCCGCCGTGCCGGCCAGGCTCCCGCCGATACTCACGCCGGCCCCGGCTGTGAGCGCGGGCACGCCGGTCACGCCCGCCCAGGGGATCGTGTCCGCCGTCACCGCCGCCAGCACCTTGCCGGAGCCCGACGGATCGTAGATATCGCCCTGCATGGGTGCACCGATGGCCGTCCCCAGCGCATAGGTGAGATCGTCCAACGCCCGGCGCACCGCCGCCCGGTCCGCCGCCCGGTCCGCCGCCCGCGCCTCGGCCAGTGTGGTGGCCGACAGGGCGTCCGTGATCCCATACCCGGTGAGCGTCGTCGGCCGGCCGGTGATGCTGCTCCAGGCAGGCGCCACGGTGACGGCCGAGGCGGCGGTGATCCGCCCATACGCGTCCACCGTGATCACCGGCACCCCGGTGGCGCTGCCGTACGAGGCTGCCGTGACGCCGCTGGTCGCGAGCGACAGGGTCCGATCCGCCGAGAGCGCCCCCCCGCCGGTGAGCCCCGCGCCGGTCGAAACGGCGCGGGTGCTCGGCACCGCGTCCGCGATCCCATAGCCCGCCAGCGTCGTCGGCGTGCCGGCGATGGCGCTCCAGGCGTGCCCGTGGGCGGCCGGCGGGAACGTCGCCGGCGGGTCGGCGATCTCGCTCCAGGCGTGCCCGTGGGGCGCGGGCGGATAGGTGGCCGGCCTGTCGGTCACCGCATCCCAGGGCAGCGTGGCCGGGATCGTGGCCGCCACCTCGCCGATGGCGGTGCCCAGCGCATGGGCGCTTTCATCGAGCGCCGAGCGCACCTCCCGCCGCAGCGCCACCAGCGCCGCCGCCAGCGCCGGCGCGTCCACCGTCGTGTCCTCGGACAGCGGCGTCACTGCGCCGACCTCGTGGGTGACGAGGGCGGAATAGGGGCCGGGATCGCCGTCCTCGTCGAGGGCGCGGGCGCGGATCTCCAGCGCCGTGCCCACCGCGATGCCGGTGAGCACCGCCGCCCCCGCGCTGGCGTCCACCGTGACCAGGGACCACGCGGCCTCGCCCGCCACCCGATACGACACCTCATAGGTGGCGGCCTCGCCGGCGCCGAGGCCCGGCCGCAGCGTCACCACCACGGCGCCGGCGACGGTCTCGCCGTCCACGATCACCCCATTGTCGCCCGACACCACCGAGAGGATCGGGGCGCCGGGAACGACGGTGCTCGCGCCCGTCTCCTCGCCCACCCGGCCGGACCAGGGGGGGGCCACCTCGGCATCGGCGAGGGTCTCGATCTGCGGCGCGTGGTCGATCAGGTACAGCTTGGCGCTGAGGTCCTCCTGCATCTCCACGCCCTTGACGATGCACTCAAGGGCCTCGCGTCCCGCGACGCCGAAGATGAAAAGGTCGCCCGGCTGCGGCACGCCGCCGGTGCCGGTGAGGCGCAGGATGTCCGTCTCCCCCGGCGCCGTCGCCACGGTGCGCAGCAAGGTGGATCCATCGGCCAGCCGAAACCGGGCGACGTAGGCGGTGCCCGCCTCCATGGCGCACGGCTCATCCAGCCGCACGATGACGCTGTCGCCCAGGGTCAGCGTCTCGACCACGCGGCCCTGCTGCTGCACCCGGTCCAGCACGTCGTGGGAGACCATCACCAGGTCGCCGCGCGTGACCGCCAGGTGCTCCCAATCCTGGAAGGCGGTGTAGGTGTCGGGCCGGTGCAGCAGCTCGTAACCGCGCCGGCGCGCCTCGCGCCACACCTTGGCGGCGTCGGTGTAGCCCTGAAGTTCCAGGTCCTGGACGATCTGCGGCTCGCCGCCGGTGAAATGCGGCAGCGGCACGATGCGCTCGGCCGCCTCATGGCTGTTCGCCTGGTCGAGGAACTTCACCCGGAAGGCGTCGGGCAGGCGGCTGTAGTTGCGCGTCCACTCGAAGCCCCAGGAATTGCGGGGCGTGACGTGGCCCGCCACCGTATCGAGAATGCGGTCGATCACCACCGTCCATTCGGCGCCGAGATCCTGCGGGCTCGCCCGGCCGGCGGCGGCCACCTCCTTCAGGCGATCCAGCACCGAGCCTTCGTCGGTGATGACCGCGTTGTATTCGAGGCCCTTCGCCGCACACCACTCATGCCACTCTTCCAGCGCCCGCATGGCGCTCGTCGGCACGGGATAGGCGTTCTGCGGCCCGGTCAGGATGTGGCGGAAGATCGAGGCCGGGTTGTTGGTCTCCCGCGCGATCCAGGTGCCGGTGGCGCGGTCCCAATCGGGCAGGATCGAGCTGCACAGCACATTGAGGGTGTCGAGCATCCCGTTGAGCCGGCCGGTGCCCTTGATGCGCACGTTGATGAGCGCGAGCGGCTTGCCGAAGTTGATCGGATATTCCGGGCGGAAGGTCCGCAAGGCCGTGATGTCGCAGCGCGAGCAGGCCTGGAACGGGCCGATGTCGTTGACCTCGTCCCAATCCTCTGTGAGGCGCTTCCACCGCACCTCGTACTGCCCGCGCGGCAGGCGCGCGCCATTCTTGTCGCGGGGCGTGATGCGGGTGGTGAAGACCACCGGCTGCATGGACTTCGCCCAATACGAATAGGTCTTGATGACCCAATCGGCTTCGCTGGTGGACTCGGCCGGACGCCAGCCGATCTCGATACCCACCCCCATCTGGATCTGCCGGGGGTTCTTCTCCTTCGTCATGGCGTAAAGGCCTTGAGGGAAGGAGACGTCAAACGAAAACTCTGTCCCGTCGATGGCGGTGAACTCGCTTTCCGGGCCCATTTCCTCGCCATCGACCCAGGTCAGGTTGATGGACAATTGCTTTTCCACCACCTGCTTGTTGTAGATGCTCATCTTTCCATCGGTCGGAAAGCCTTCGAGCACCTCGATTTCAACGCCCTTGAACTTCTCGATGGGCGTGTCGCCGATGCGGATATCGCTGAGGCGCAGGGGGCCGTAGCCACACAGGAAGGCCGCCGTGATGAAGCGCTTGTGGCTGTCGGCCTTGGTCCAGGGCGCCGCCGCGTACACCGGCGCCCAGCGCACCTTGCCCAGCACCGCCGGCACCACGCCGTCCTTGCTGAGCTGGTTCTGGAACCCGGTGATGGTGTGGGGCGTCTTGCCGCTCGCCTTGGCGGGGGTTTCGACCGGCACCAGGGAGTTGACGAGCAGCGTCAGGCCCATGCCCAGGGCCGCGGTGGCCACGGGGGCGAAGGCGCCAAGGCCGGCGAACAGCGGGCCGCCGATGGTCATGGCGGCGATGCTTGCGCCGATCGTGAGGGCCGAGCGCAGGGCTCCGCTGTCGCCCGGCGCCACGCGCACCACCAGCACGGCGCCGCTCTTGGGGCGCACCGCGCGCCACATGTCCGGGGTGATGACGTGATCGCCCGCGGGGCCCACCAGTACGACGCGCACGTTATCGAGAGGCGCCACCGGCGCTACCAGAGCAACGATGGCTGCAACCGAGGTCCCGGCGCACACCGTGTGCTCGCGCCGGCCGGAGTGGTCCAGGTGGGGGATGAGGATGACGCGGATCATGACCGGCGATAAACTCCCATCAGCCGGCGCCGCCATTGCGGCGCCTCGTAGCGCTCGATCCGGCTGTCATGGCCGGAGGAAGTGTGCAGCATCCGCCCTGGCGCCACGACCAGGCCCACGTGGCAGGCCCCCACCGCACCCGAGAACAGGACCACGTCCCACTCGCGCGCCGCGTCGACGCGGGTCCACGCCGCCTTACCCGCGTTCAGGGCGGCGGCGATCTCGGCCCGTTCGTCAATGGAGGTGTAATGCCCGGTGTAGCTGGGCAGCACGATGCCGCGCACCTCGCGGTAGCACAGCGCGACCAGCCCGTAGCAGTCCACTCCGGCCCGGTCCCGCCCCGTCGCCAGGAACGGCAGCCCGACGTAGTCCGCCGACCAGTGCATCAGTGCTGACCGGGGAAACGGTCCTTGGTCATGCGGTGGCACGGCCAGGGCCAGTGGGTGTAATCCTCGCGGGAGATGTCCACGGTGATGGTGCTGGCGTTGCCGGTGGCGGACAGGGTCGCCATCGCGTCGAACTCCATCTCCACGGTATCCGGCGCATCCGACAGCACGAGGCGGATGTTGCAGGTGGCGGGCACAACGAAGCTGCGCAGGACCTTGACGTAATCGGACGCGACATTGTCGAACGTCATCTGTCCGGAGGGGTTTTCGCCCTCCTTGTCGTCGGGCCAGACGCGCGTCATCAGGACATGGGTGAACACCTCCCCATTGCTGAGCGTGCCGTAGCGCAGATCGGACGACAGCCCGAGGTCCATCAGATTGACCGTCGGGTCGGACGACAGCCGCACCACGTCCGCCGTGGTGGGGTGGGTGAGGGTCACCAGCGTGACCGGCACCTTGTCGGTCGCCTGCGCGGTCAGCGCCTCGCGCATGGTGAGCGAAAGTGTTCTCATGCCCGTGTCCTCATGGCAGCACCAGCAGTCCGAAGGAAATGCGGAACCAAATCCCGTCCATGGCGGTGACGGACGGCGGCTCCTCCGCGAACTGACACAGCCAGCTCGCGGCGATGAGGACCGGCGCGCCATGGGCCGTCAGCAGCGGACCGGCGGCTTCCCCGTCGGCGCTCACTCCAAGGGCCAGGCTGTCCAGCGCCTGGTCGCGCACATAGAACGGCAGCACGCCGCCCGCCGTGTCGTCGTCCCAAAACCGCTCGAACCGCGCGCGGCCGTTGAAATCGACCACCATCGCCGCCTGCACCGGCTTCACGGCAGCGGACGTGCGGCGCCGCATCTTGGGCGGCCCCTTGTCCATGGCCTGCACCAGGCGGCCGTCGCGCACGCCCTCCTGGTAGCCGTCGGCAAGGACGCGCTGCGGCAGGTCCTGCGGCCAGATCGCGATGCTCATAGCCGCACCGGCGGGCGCTTGGCCCCCGCTTGCGCCAGCTGCCGCTGGCTTGCCGAGCCGGTCTTGCCGAGAACCTTGGACACCTGCTGGTCCAGGTAGATGTCGGTCCGCCCGGTGGTCGGGTCGGTTTCCGCCCGCACCTGGGCGCCGGCATAGTTATGGACCGCGATCTGCGGCGCCGCCGGAGGCGGGCTGCCGCTGCTATTTGGCGTCATGATTGTTCGTCCATCGTATTGGGCCATGCGGATCGCGGCCGGTCGGCTGACGCGGCCAGCCGCAGCCAGGCGGGAGACGCTGTTGTCGTTGATCGCCTGGAGCAGCGGGCCGTAGCGTCCGGCGGCCGCGGCATTGACCACGAACTCGCCGCGCGAGAGCATGGCCGGGACACTGTCCGAGGTGGCCGTGCCCGGCCCCCGGATCAGGCCGCCGGTGGCGGCATGGACACCCCACCCGGTAAAGGCCCCGAGCACGCCGGACAGCAGGTCGCCGCCGTCCTTGACCAGGCCGCCCGCGACATTCATGACCCCGGAGAGCACATTGCCGAGACCCGACATGATCTGCTGGAGCGCTCCTCCAAGCCCGCCGGCGAACCCATTCGCCGCATCCGCGGCATTCTGGGTGCCCACGCCGAGGCCCGCGGCGCTGGTTCCCGCCCGGTCGGCGGACGCCGCGGTGCGATCAAGAGCACTGGCCGCGCTGCTCCCGGACGCCTGCATCTGGGTGCAGCACGATCCGGCCGCGGACAATGCGCCGGCAGAGGGCCAGACGCCGCTGGCAGTGACGGCGGACGGCTGTCCCGGCGCCCCCGGCATCACCGGGACGGGCGCGGCGACGGACGGCCACGCCCCACCGGCATTCCATTGCAAGGATGCGGCGGCCGCGCTTCCGGCGCCGCGAACACCGGACGGCTCGATATGCCAGGGCTCATAGCCCATCGGATAGCTGAGGCCGTAGGTGCTCGCGTTCTGCTGCGCCCAGTCACGCGCTCCCGGCCCGTATTTCAGGTCTGCCGCCAAGCCGTAATTGTGGTATGACTTTCCGGGAGCGGCCACGGTGCGGCCGGTCTTGTCGGAGGCATCCCAAAGCCGCTGCTGCTCGGCGATGGAGCGATAGCCAGACGAGACCGAGATGTCGTAACCGGCGGCTTGCGCGGCTGTCTGGAACGCCTGGAGTCGCGCGGCGAATTCGTCGTTCAGCCCGGCACTCTTGCCACCCAGCGGAGCGGAAACGCCACCTGCACCCGCGTCGAACCACGACGCCTCCATCTGGCGCCGCTCGACCAACCCCGGCAGCACCTTCCCGCCCGCGCGATTGTATTGCAGAAAGCGCTGCTTGGCGGTCTCATAATCCCCGGCACGAATGGCATCGCCCAGCCCGGACGACATCCAGCGCTGGCCAGTATTGTAGGTCAAAGAGGTCAGGGCATCTCTGATGCCCGCCGGGATGTCCCTCGCGAACTTGTCGACAGCAGCCTGGGCCGATTGCAGCTCTTCCCGTAGCCGCGCATCCGCGACGTCACGCGTGATGACCTCTCCCGCGACGCTCCGCGTTCCATAGCCGATGGAATATTGGCGATTGTCCCACTTGGCTTGCGGCGTGAAACCTTCAAAGCCCTTGACTGCGTTGACCAGCCGGTCGGACAGGCCCGCGCTCCAGCCGCTGTCAGCCGCGCCGGCGACGCTCCAGGGATGCGCCGGCCCGCCGCCCGGAAGCGCCCGGCCCAGGCCTCCCGAAGCACCGCTGACGTGAGCCACGGCACCGTTGAGCGCGACGGTATCCGCGTTCGCCTTGCCGCCGAAGGTCCGCGCAAGGAAATCCTCGCCGTCACCCTTCGAGGTGAAGAGCAAGTTGACGATGCTGTCCGCGAACCGATCCTCAACCTTCGACACCATCTTGGCGGAAAGGTTATTCATGGCGCCGATAAAAGCATCCGTCGCGCTTTTTCCTTCCCGCAGGCCCTTCACCGTATCGACGATGAACCCTTTTGTCTGAGAGCGCGCGTCATCGTAAGCCTCCTTCGCCTTGCGCGTTGACTCCTCCTCCGCAGCCATCGCATTGGCGGTCTCGTGGAGTGCCGCACGCTCAGTGTCCGAGAGGACGATGCCGGCCTGGCGCGCCTTGTTCAGGAAATTATATTCATGACCAAGAGCGGCAGCGGCCTGCGTCGACATCCCGAGGACCTGGGCACCCAGGCGCTGCTTGGAGATGAACTGGCTTGCCTCGCCCATCATCTCGCCCATCGCCTTTCGCTGGCTGAGCGTTTGTTTGCGCAAGGCCAGCTTGGCGTTCTCCGCCTGGAGGTCCCTGTATTGCGCCTGGTCGATGTCCGGGCGCCCATTCTCATCCGCCTCGCGGCGCAGGTCCTGGTAGGTTATTTGATTGAGGCGCAGAAGCTCCGCCTCCGCCGCCGTCTTTCCAAGGCCCGCGATCTCGGCGTCCACAGCCCCGATCTGGCCGAGGATCGCGCCCCGACGCTCCCGAGCCTTGTCCTCAGGGGGGTTCTTCACCTTCTGGAGACCATGGCCGCTTGTCGCAATCCCGGCGCTTCCGCTCATGTTCTGGCTGGCGGCGGCGGCGGCCATTCCCGCCGCCGATGCCTGCTGCCCCATGGCACCGCTGAGCTTTTTACTTTGATTGGTCCACGACCCGAGCGACTTCGCCGCGTTGGTGGCACCGGAACTGAAGCCAGCAGCGGCAAGGTCCGCACGTTTCAACACGCGGGTCAGCTCATTGAGCCCCGATGTCGCCGCCTTCAGGCTGGACCTGTCGAAGCTGAAGCTGAGACTCGACTCTATCGCAGTCATGTGGGCTCCAATCGAAAAGCCACCCGGAGAGGGGGCGGCATCACGCGAGCGCTCCCGCTTCCCCCCGGCGCCGACGCGGGCTTCAGGGCCAGTGAGCTTTCGACAGCTTGTGACGCGCAGCCCTTCGCCGTGCCTTTGACAGCGGGCCGGGAGGATCACGGGGGGCGGCCGGAAGGGTTCGCCTCACCGGAGAGCCACCTTGTCCGTGTCCGGAATTCACGGGAGCACGTCAGCGCTCATCCCCGCTGGCGCGAGGGTTGGGATGGTCGACACGGGGCGGGGCCTGGCCGTGGCGCAGTCCCCGTCCCGCGTTCTCGTGCATGTGGATGAGTCAGCCGGCACCATCAGCCGATGCCCGCGCTGACCGGCAACGCGGGACCGGCCTTCACTTCCCCTTGTTCTTGGTCAGGGTTTCGTGCCAGGCGCGCCAGTCATCGAGCCCGGACAGGAACGCCGCATCCATCTGCCTCAGGAGGGCGACGTCCGCGCGCGAGGCGTGCTCGCCCGAAAGTGAGAGCCACGCCTGCAGCTCGCTCCACGGCACAGGCAGCGGGCCGGTCATGCCCGATGGCCGGGAGGCCGAAAGGCCCCAGAACCACCCGATGAGATGCTCGGCACCCTCGGGCGGCTCGATCTGGGGGATGGTGTTTCCCTGTCCGTAGCGGCGGGCGCGGTCTGCCCGCGTCTCACCTTTGTCGTCCTTCGTGCCCCAAAGGACGGTTGTCCGGATGTGCTCGGCTAGGCGCTCGCCGAGATCGCGAAAAAATCGGCTTCATTGCCCAATGCCTGGTCCACCTGCTTGGAGATGGACGGAACAGAGAGCAGCTTGCGCTTGTTCTCCGCGTTCAGCGCCGGCTTGGCCTCGCCGTCGAGGGTCGCCGCGGCCGACCACGTCCAGCCGACGATGGCGGCCGACAGGATCGCGACCACATGGCCCTCCGCCTTCTCGGCGGTCTGGACCGCCTGCTTGGCGCGCAGATTGGCGTTGGCAATCTGCCGGGTCACCGCCTTGACCTCGTCGCTGTCCATGGAGACCAGCTCCAGGGTCACGCCCAGCGGCGCACCGGTGCCGGGGTGCTTGAGGTCGAGCGAGATGGTGTTGGGCTTGATGGAAAGAATGTCCATATATTCGCTCCAGAGAATGGATCAGGACGCGGAGGCCGGGACGGTGATGACATCCTGGTCAGTCACATTGACCGAATAACTTTCCACCACGAAGTCATCCACGCCACCGCCGGAGTGGGTCGGACCGCCGATCAGAGCGAGCACATACTTGACGGTCTTCTTCGGCGAGGCACCCGAGGTCGGGGCGTCGTCATACTCGATCTTGACGGCGTACTTGCTCTTGTTGGCGCAGGCCGTGCGCATGATGATCTGGCCGGGGTCGGCGGCCTCGAAGGCGCACTCGATCTCGAAGGACCCTGCGTCCTTCTGGCCCTTGGCCTTGCTCACCACGGTTTCGCCCATGGTGCTGTAGTTCACGATGTTGTCGTCGGCGCCGATGTCGCCGCGATTGCCGACGAACCCGATCTCGACATAGGTCAGCGCCGCGAGCGCCGCCTGGGCGACGGGCGCGATCTGCGGCGCGGCGCAGACATAATACTTGCTTCCAGCATTCGTGATCTTGGACATGGGTGCTCCTTGGTAAATACCCCGTCAACGAATCATGGCGGGGGTGCGCAGGAACTGGCCGTCTGGATGAACATCGCGACGGTGGAGTGGTCGTGGAGGGTGTGAAACCCGGGGCCGCACATCGGGTGGAGCCGGTCGAAATGAGAGGCCACGGAGCCAGATACCTCCAGGCAAGACGCACGGGCCTTGCCAGGCGGAGCCGGCGCAGGCTCCGGCCTCGATCCGAGACGCTCGGCCAGAGCGGCTCTCGCCGCTCACCCCCCGGCCGTAGATGTCGTGCCGGAGGGGGTCACGCCGCCGGCAACGATCCGGCGGCGTGCCCCCCCCTCCAGGCCCGGCGATGGGGAGAACGCGGGAGACAGCAGAAACCGCAAAGAACCTGTGGCGGGTGGACCGGAACACCCGCGCGGCGGCAGCGTGGTCGGGTTCCGTCCCTCATTTCGCCGCACGCGACGCCGCACAAGCGGACGACGGAACAGGATCGGAACCGTGGCGCCCCGGCGTTGGTCGCCAATCCCTGCGCCGCCGCCCCTCCCCCGACAGAAGCATGCGTCGAATTCGGAGACGGACGCACGGAACATCGGGGCCAGCACGAATCTCGTCCGCCCATGCTCGACGTCCCCGAGCCTGTTGCTGTCCCGTGCCGCGCGACATGCGCGCCCGCTGCACGGACACGAGCTCCGTGCTTCAGCTTCAGTATCCGTTTTGCTCAGAGATCACCGGCGCCGATTTCTCGGCCGGCACAGGCCAGAGGCCTGCCTTTGAAGGACTTGCCCGCCACATGCGCGCCTCAGGCCCCAGGACGGTCCCACATCACAGCGCGTCGGCTTGAAATGAAATCGGAGCGGGCGAATTTCTCGCACACCGCTCCGACTATGCTTTTCTATAGCCCTATCTCGCCTGGGTGTCAAGTGGAATCTGTCGCAAGCGCGCAAGAGCCTGCAATCCCAGACGCAGGTCTTCCACACTCCGCACCGTCTGATCGAAGATGCACACCTCTCGCACCTCGGTCATCGCGGCGCGCCCGGCATCGGCAAGCGCCGTCTGCGCGCGCATGTATTCGTTCGCCGTGCGACGGATCCTGGCGGCGTCCGGCTCCGCCGACAGCGAAAGCCCGTGGACCTCGCCGATGTCCAGGCTCCGCGGGAACGGGCTCGGATAGCCATGAGAAATCCGGTAGTCGCGCACCAGCTTCATCAACTCGAAGCCGGCACGGTGCTCCTGCGCCGTGACCTTGCCGGCGAGGTACATGCGCCCAAGCTCATACCCGGCCTCCGGCTGCCGGGCGTCCTTCACCGGCACGAGCTTCTGCCGATAGGCCAATGCGGTGGCCATGATCTGTCCCTCCGTCTCGCCGCGTGGCGTGCGCGCTGAATGGATGGGCTGCCCGCTCGGGTACCGTGCCACAGCCTTCGACGGCCTGCCGCTCCGCTTCCTGTTCCCCATCAAACTGCCTCCCGCATCATCAGACCCATGCAACACCCCTCACGCCCGCGGCTGAGGGCTTCCTCGACCAGACACGCAGCAGCCCGGACGCGATCCGCAGCTCCCGCATCGCCACGCCTTTTCGCGATGAGCACGCGGGATCGCAGATCACCCGGCGTGCCCCTGGGTTCCACCGTCATCGCGCAGGGGCTCGGTCCAGCGCGATCCATCGGCCTGCCCATGGGCGGCGCGATGCCGCCGGTCATGGGCCGGCCTCCTCGGCCAGCGACAGGATGTGCCGGAACCGGGCCGCGACGCGGGACCGCTCCTGCGCGCTGATCTCGCGTTCCACCTCGGCCTCCAGCAGCCGGCGCAGTTGCACCGCGTGCCAGCGCGCCGGCAGCGCGAGCCTGTCGGCCAGTTCCCGGAGTTGCGCAGAGGTGGGCATCCACTTCGAGCTGAAGCCCTCCGCCTTCCCGCTCAGGACGAGCCGCACCGCCTCGCGCAGGGCGAACAGCGGCACGCCCTCCAGAGCCAGCAGGTAGCCCTCGGCCCGTGCCGCGGCGCTGGCGGCATCGGTCTCCCGCCCGGGAAACTGCGCCTGAAGCACGGCCACGCACTTCGCGATTTCGGCGGCCTCCGCTGGCGCCAGATGCTTCGTCAGCCGCGCCCGCGTTTGCGTCACCACTTCGCGACGGTGATCAGTCAAAGCCTGCGCTTCCGGGATCGTCGGGCGGATGCCCGCGCCCAGCGCGTCGAGCGACCGCATCAGCCAGGGCGGTGTTGAACGTGCTGGGCACAGGAGAGCGACGGTCGGCGTGGGGACGGTCAGGGCGGTCATTGCGGGTCCTCGTCGGCAGGGCGCGGGTGATCCAGGAGATGGGGTCCAGCACCCGCTTGTCCCGCGCCCGGCGGATCGCATCCAGCACGCCGCCGCAATCGTCGGCGGTGTCCCGGAGCCAGCGGGTGATCATCGCTCCGCACTGCTTCTCGGCGACGCCAAGGCTCAGCAGAATGGGCTTGCCCTCGCCGTAGAGCGCGTGGCGGGCATCGGCATATACGGGCTCCGCCGGCGCCGGCGTGGCGCCCGATGCGTCAGCATCGGAACTCTGGCTTCTGGGTTCTGGCTTCTGGTTCCGCTCGCGATGCCTCAGGCTGGCTTCGCCTAACGTCTTGCCTTTGCATCGCTCGACTTCATTATCGGCGCGCTTTCGACCGCCCTGCGCGCCGTTTTCGGCGTGTTTCCGGGCGGCTTTCGCGGCGTTTTCGATCTCTCTCTCAGCCCTGCGATTGGTTAACCGCCCATCCGCGGCCACGAGCTTCCCGGCCTCGATCAAACGGCCCCGCAGGGCACTCCACTTGCGCAGCGAGACGCCGCACACACCGGAGAGCCACCTCCCGTCGTCGGGGATCGGACCGCCATGGTCGTAGATCAGATCCAGGCAGAGGCTGTAGGCTCCCTTCTCTTCGAGACTCAGCCCAAGGCAGCCGTGCACGAAGTCGGCGCCATAGCGCTTGTACCAAGGGTGCCCGCTCATACCCGCTCCCCCGTTTCGCAGGCCACGCGCATGCCCCGGCCGGTCTCTTCGTCGGCGCGCGGGTCAATTTGGCCAAGGAAGCAAGACGAGCGGCGCGGACCGCTGTGCCACCGCGTGCGCGCCAAAGTGCGGATCATGACCGGCGCGCCTCGATTGCTGCATCAATGAGCGCACGCGTCTGCGCATCCAGAATCTTGATGGGCGCCCCGAACTGGGACACCGGGTGCGCATAAGTGATGATCGGAGGCGTCAGCAGTGAACGGAGAGCCTGGCGGTGCAGGATGTTCATGGCCACGGCGGAGGCTTCGCGGTGCAAGGCGAGATGATCTTCAAGGATGGGATGGCGGGCCATTGGGTGGCTCCCTTTGTTTCAAAGGCCCGATGCAAAGGCACGCGGCCATCGGGCTGGTTGTCACCGGCGGGAAAACCCACGGGCATGGCGACGGCCACGGCCGCGGCCTTGCCGGCATCGTCCCGCCCGTGGCCTGCGCGTGATCGAGCTGACCGGGAGGCCCTGGCGGGAACTCCTGGCGCTCGCGCCACGCCATCGGCGTGGCCATGAGCCCACGGGTCGACGTGGGCTGCATCCGTTGCGCGCGACGCCGAACCGTCGCGAACCGGAGGCTGACGCGCCGACCGGAGAGGCTGGCCATCGCATCGAGCGGCCGGCAGGCCGTTGATCACGCGCGGCGGCGCCCGCGCGCCGGCTCGGAAGAAACGAGGCCGTGCCGCTCATGGCGCCCCGCGCCGCCGTGGGGGCTGCCCAGCCAGGAAGGCTTCCCCGACTACGGGCCGGCACAGCCTCGACCCCTCTTACGAAACGAGGCCCAAGGCCCGGCGTCGAAGCGCGGCCATGGCGTGGGGTCAGCGGCACTCGCAGGCTTGTCTTGCGGGTCTTCAGGATCGAGCGCGAAGTCTTCGGATTGAAGCCATCGGCTCGCGCCCCCGCGCATGGCCCTCAGAGCATCCTCGCCACCCTTTTCTTCTTGTTCAAGGTGCCGGAAGCGCCAAATAAAGGATGCGATATGTTTCCTGTCGAAGCCCACTGCGGCCTCCAGACATGGGCTGCGGAAGATCGGCGAACATGGCAAGCCTCCGGGGTTCGGGCGCACGTCGGCGCCCGGCGAAATGCCGGTGATCGGCGGATGGTGAGGGATGCGACCGAAGCCGCGCGGTCAGGCCAGCGTCATCGGCCTGTCAGCCAATCCGACATCGGCGTGCGCGTCTCTGCCGACCGCGGGGCGATCAGGAATCCAGAGCCTGCAATGCGCCGGGAGCAGCGGCGCCACGAGGCGCCAGACAATCCCAGGTTGCCATGTTGCGGAGGGCCGCCGCCATGCGCCGTCATGTCCAAGCCTCGGCTCGACCAGAGGGCGCGCAAGATCGGCTCGGGAGCTGGCGCTGCCGCCTGGATCCGCCAAGGCGCGACCCGGGTTCATGCCGCGCCTCCGCCCGGCCACGATTGTGGAACAGGCAACCGCGATCGCCTCTTCGCGATTGGCGCCATCGCAGACTGTGAAGGACCGCGAGGGGCACGCGCGGCGCGGCGGAACTCCAATCCACCGCCCCGCCTCCGCGAAGGTGCCGGACGTAAGGCCGCACGGCCGCGCAGCACACGCCCCGGCGGCGAAGACGGGCGCGACCCGAGCCAGCCCCCGGCAGGCCGCCGCGGTTGCCATGGTTGCCATGGTTGCCCCGTCCATCATGCCACCTTTCCTTGCCAGGCAGGGACAGGGCGGCGCACACCGTCGGGCCAGGGCACATCGTCGAGCCAATCGAAAGCGAACCACTCCAGCACACAGTCGTACGTGCGCACCGTGAAACTCTCTCCTTCGGCCATTCCGGCAAAGAAGCGCCAATTCCCTGCGGCGCGCTGTCCGACCGTGGAAACTTCAACGCCCCTCGCGTCGGCATAAGCCACAGCGCAGGCACGCAGGTGTTGACGAAGTTCAGTCTCCATAAGTTGGAGATTAGTCGGATTTTTCCCCGACCGTCAATCGGAAACTTCCGTCTGGATTGCCGCCGGCCATTCGTCGGATAAATCCGCATGCCGACGTTGAAGGATGTGATCGAGGCGCGCCTCGCCGAACTCAACCGCAACCCGTTCGAGGCCGCTCGGATCGGGGGGCTTGAGCGCAACTTCGTCAACGATATCCTGATAGGGAAAAAGCGGTCGGTACGCGGCGATAACTTGGCCAAGATGGCGGCTGCGCTCGACCTCAGCCTGGAGGCGCTCACGGCGCGACAGCAGGGCGACGAGATCGCCCGGCAGCGCCACCCGACAGTCGGCAGCTTCAGGCCCGAGATCGTTTCCGGCGCGGAGCTGGTCGGAAACAAGGACTTCCCGATTTACGCCGCGGCGGCCGGCGGCTCCGGCCACCTGATCGTGACATTCGACGCCATCGAATGGGTCAAGCGTCCGGCGATCCTGGAAGGGGTGCCCGGCTCCTATGGACTTCTGGTGTACGGCGACTCCATGTCCCCCGCCTATCGCCATGGAGACATGGCGCTGATCCATCCCGGCCTCGGCCCCGCCGCCGGCAGAGACGTGGTGCTCTACGACCATCCGCCGAACGGCGACGCAGAAGCCATCATCAAGCATTTGGTGACCTGGACCGAACTGGAGTGGCGCCTGGAGCAATACAACCCACCCAAAGCCTGGACCGAGTTGCGGGGCGACTGGCCGACCTGCCACCGAGTGGTGGGAAAATACGACAGACGGTGAGCCGCGGACAGCCGCCGAGGCCCGAGATCAGCGGGACGTGAACCCATCAGCCCTGCGTAACCAGTCTCATTCCGTCAATTTGCACGCCCCTTATGGCCTGCCACTTCGGATCGGACTTGCATCATCTGCCGGAGCCCTCTCCACATGCTCTTCCTTTGATCAAGCCCATGAGACGCAGCAGCAGGGCACCTGGGATCGGCACTGCCACCCCAGGGCGTTTCCCGTCAGCGTCGAAATGCCAATCGGCGTGCGCCGCGAGAGCTTATCGCGCGCCGACCTTATCGCGCGCCGACCTTAGCCCGCCTCCATCCCCCCATCCCGCACCTCATCCGGCACCTGCCCATAGCTTGCGATGAGCACTGGCGCCTCCGCATCGTCCGAATCCGGGTCCACCTCCCGCGAGAACGCGATGGCACCACTTCCCACGCTCGCCAGGCGCTGAGCGATTCGCTCCGCCTCCGCCGCGCTTCGTGCCTCCCGCGCCGGCCCCGCCGTCAACGCGCCGCGCCGGCCCACCACATATGGCTGCACCACGTAGAACGTCTTCTTCACCATCGATCCCCCTGACGTCTGCGCCCTCACTTGGAGTTGTGGCACACTGACTCGGAATTGAGAACACTTCAAGAACACGCAAGCCGACCCCGAGGTACCGAACCCTCAAAATTCCGATCTATAATTGGAAATATCCAACTCTCCTTTTCCACGTCGGACAGCGACACGGCCTGGACCTCCGGGAGGGGGCGGGCGCCGATCCTCCCTCAGATTAAGACGGCTCCGAAGAGATCGACTGACCCGCGCGCAACGGGCGCCCCTGGCCACTCTCGCGCCCAAGCGGCGGACACGCCCGCCGTCCGCCAGATCGAGACGGTGATGGAACACGACCGGACTGCGGAACAGCAGAACGCCGTGCGACACTCCGCAGTCGGTTTCCTGTGGATGCCGAAAGTGAAATGACCGCAGCGGCCGAGCGAAGCGCCACATGGAGCTTCCGCAATTTCAGCACCGAAGATCTGCCCCGCCCTTTGCCTTCCGCCTTCTTGAGGCCGTCCTGTTCGGCGCGATTGAGAATGCCACGATTGGTATCGACCGAAGCGTCGAAGAAAACGCCGGCAAGCTGACGAGGACCTGCGGCAGCCGGCAAGGGACGCTGATTCGGGCATTATGAATGGGACGCAAGATGAGCTTGCGCGACCGCGCGAAATGGAGCGCCCCCTTCGATGCCGCGCCGACCGGCCGCGATGAGCCGGAGCGGAGTATTGACGTACGCCCGCCGCTGGCCAAAATGGCCGCCGTCGCTCCTCGCATCCGGGAGGCCCCGTGGCCCGCGTGTCCGATTTGGACCCAGCCTAGTATCAGACGTCTCCCCGTCCTGCGAACGACGCCGCCGTGGGACGCAGGTCATATGGGCCACAGGTAATATAGGCCGCAGGTAATATAGGGCGATCCACCGCTCTTGGCGCGAGCCTGGCTCCAGGACACCGAACGGAAACCGAGCCGCTCAGCGCCGGTGCATGGTGCAATTTGGATATCAAAACCAGACGGAGGGGCCCGATGGCCATGGGGATCGATCGCCGGGCGTTTCTCGGCTGGGGCGGGGCTGCGGCGGCGGCTCTCATGGCGCCGACCGCGCTCAGCACCGAAGCCATCGCCGCCACGGACCGCCGGGCGATCACGCAGGCGTTACAGGGCTTCGACAAGCTTCCAGGCACCGTGGCCTACATGATCCGCGTGGGCAAGCCCGGCCGCCAAGCCTGGGAAACGAGCCGCAACGCCACCACGCAGATGTTCGTCGGCAGCGCCGTCAAGACCTTCATCCTCACACGGTTCCTGAAGGACGTTGAGGACGGCCGCCTGAACGAAAGCCAGCAGCTCGCGGTCAACGACGCCGTCCGCACCCTCGACAGCTCGGTGTTTCTCGAACTGACCGGCAAGACCCCCGGCACGTCCGTGCTCGAGGCGATGATCTCCCACTCCGATAATACCGCCACCGACATCGCCATCAGCCAGGTGGGCATCGAGCGCGTGCGCGCCTTCATCGCCAGCGCCGGGCTCACGTCGGTACAGGTTCCCGCCTCTACCCGCCGGCTCATTTCCTATCTCGCCGGCGCGCCATACGGCGTCGATGTCGGTTGGGAGGGGGCGCAACGGATCGCCAAGGGCCAGTTATTCGGGCCCGTGCGCCCGGCGATGAACACGCGCGAGAGCATGAAAGCCTCGGCGGCCGACTTCGTTCAATATTACGAACGTCTCCTCGGCGGAGCCTTCCTGCGCACACCGGAGATGCAGACCGAGTTCCGCCGCATCTCCTCCATGGGCGACGCGCTGTGGAAGGTGGTGCCCCAGAACACCGCTGCCTATGGCAAGGGCGGCAGCATTGAATGGAACAATTTCAACTGCTTCTGCCTGCCGGGCCAGATGCAGGTGGCGGCCGCCACCCCCGTCACCTTCGCGTTCTGCATCAACTGGAACGGCGCCCCGAGCACCATTCCCGCAGTCCGCGACCGGTTCGCCGCCACCATCCAGTCCGTCCTCGCCCAGGTTGCCCAGACCTTCGGGTGACGCATTCGCCTTGCCGCATCGGCGCGACATCACCCATCGCCGCGCCATCCCTGGCGCGGCAATCCGCACCGACGGCCGGCACCCGCAGCGAGCCGAGATCGAACGCCGACGAGCCCGGCGCTCCCACGCGAATCGCAAGTCGACGAGCGTCGTATCCAGTTAAAGAAACATCCCCCCGACTGCTGAATCCCTCATCGGAACGGGGAGAAGCGCCCGCCACAGGCAAGGCCAAGCTCGGGAGGCCACGGGGCAATGTCGTGGCGCTCTAATCTGTCCCTATAACTGTCCCCGTGCGCATGAACAGAACTCACAAGTCATTGAGAAATATGGTGGGCGGTGACGGGCTCGAACCGCCGACCCTCTCGGTGTAAACGAGATGCTCTACCAACTGAGCTAACCGCCCCACCCTGCGCGACCGGCACCTTAAACCACCTCCCGCCCTCAGCGGCAAGAGTTCCGCGGGATGCTCGCGGTGGAAACGGCATCCTGAAAACGGGACGTGGACCGGCATCCCGACCATGGGCGTCACACCATCGCCGCGCATCGCCCAAAACGGCGCCCGCGCCATCCGGCCGCCATCCCGGCCCAACACCCACGCGTGGCAACGCCCACGGTGGCGCCTGATCGCCCAAAACGGGTCGACCGGAAGCCTTGCGACATCCTCTCCGGGCAAGATTCGTGCGCATGACAGCGCCCGCACGTGGCGCGCGGGCGCTGGCGGCCCTGGTCGGAGCCGCCGGGAGGAGGCGCGCTCAGCACTGGCGCGCGATGGACGCGCTCAGAAGCGGCTGCGCCCCGTCATCCCCGTGCCAGGCCCGTTCCGCCCTGCCCCCTGCCTCATGGCAGGCCGGCATTCGCCATCGGCACGGTGACGACATCGAACATCGCGCGGAGCGCGGTCCGACGGGTCCGGAATCACTCGTTGACAGCTTCCTTCAGCCCCTTGCCGGGGGTGAACTTCGGCGCCTTGGACGCGCTGATCTTCACCGGCTTGCCGGTGCGCGGGTTGCGGCCCTCGCGCGCGGCGCGGGTCACCACCGAGAAGCTGCCAAAACCGATCAGCTTGACTTCCTCACCCTGCTGAAGCGCCTTGGTGATGATGTCGAAGGTCGCCTCCACGGCCGCAGCAGCCGCCGTCTTCGTCAGCTTGGCCTCCTCAGCCACCGCGGCGATCAGTTCGTTCTTGGTGGTCATCTGACCATTCCTTCCGTTGTCAAAACGCGAATCGTGGAGGGCAGGCCCCGACGATCGGCCGGAGAATCACGGAAAATGCGGCTTTTGCAAGCATCATCCGCTACAAACCCGCGCCAATGCACGATTTCCGCCGTTGCAACCGCGAAAGAAAGCCGGGCGGCCCGAAATTCGGACCGCCCGGCCTAAGCTTCTAACCCATTGATATAACGAACGACGGCTTCGAACGCCCGAAGCGGGCCCGACGGAGCGCCCCCGCCGCCGGGCGGAGCCTTTCCGCCCGGCGGCGGGGCCTCAATGCGCCACCACTCCGGAGGCGTCCTCGCCTCCGACCGGAGCGTTGACCGGCTTCTCCTCCCAGATGATGGGCTCGGGCCGGCGCACCAGCGCATTGGCAAGAACCTCATCCATCCGCGACACCGGCACGATCTCCAGCGCATTCTTCACGTTGGCCGGCAGGTCCGCCAAATCCTTGGCGTTCTCCTCCGGGATCAGCACCTTCTTGATGCCGCCGCGCAGAGCGGCCAGGAGCTTCTCCTTGAGGCCGCCGATGGGCAGCACCCGGCCACGCAGGGTGATTTCACCCGTCATGGCCACATCGCGGCGCACCGGGATGCCAGTCATCACCGAGACGATGGCGGTGGCCATGGCCACACCCGCCGAGGGGCCATCCTTCGGGGTCGCCCCCTCGGGAACGTGCACGTGGATGTCCCGGCGCTCGAACAGCGGCGGCTCGATGCCGAAGTCCACCGCCCGCGACCGCACGTAGGAGGCCGCCGCGGAGATGCTCTCCTTCATCACGTCCTTGAGGTTGCCGGTGACCGTCATCTTGCCCTTGCCGGGCATCATCAGGCCCTCGATGGTCAGCAGCTCTCCGCCCACCTCGGTCCAGGCCAGGCCAGTGACGACACCCACCTGGTCCTCGGATTCCATTTCCCCGTAGCGATAGCGCGGCGCCCCGAGGAAATCCTCAAGGTTCTTGACCGTCACCTTCACCGACTTCTTCTTGGACAGCATCAGCTCCTTCACCGCCTTGCGGGCGAGGGTGGAGATTTCGCGCTCCAGGTTGCGCACGCCCGCCTCGCGGGTGTAGCGCCGGACCAGGGTCTGCAGCGACGCGTCGTCGATGGTCCATTCCTTCGCCGACAGGCCATGCTTCTGCAAGGCGTTGGGGATCAGGTGCTTACGTGCGATCTCCGCCTTCTCATCCTCGGTGTAGCCGGCGATGCGGATCACCTCCATGCGGTCCAGCAGGGCCGGCGGGATGTTCAGCGTATTCGCCGTGGTCACGAACATCACGTTCGAAAGGTCATAATCGACCTCCAGATAGTGGTCCGCGAAGGTCTTGTTCTGCTCCGGGTCGAGCACTTCAAGCAGGGCCGACGACGGATCGCCACGGAAGTCGGCGCCCATCTTGTCGATCTCATCCAGCAGGAACAGCGGGTTCGACTTCTTCGCCTTCCGCATGGACTGGATGATCTTGCCCGGCATGGAGCCGATATAGGTCCGCCGGTGGCCACGGATCTCCGCCTCGTCGCGCACGCCGCCGAGGGCGACACGCACGAACTCACGTCCGGTCGCCTTGGCCAGCGACTTGCCGAGCGAGGTCTTGCCGACGCCAGGCGGACCGACAAGGCACAGGATCGGCCCCGTGAGCTTGTTCGCGCGGCTCTGCACCGCGAGATACTCGACGATGCGTTCCTTGACCTTCTCAAGCCCGTAGTGCTCGGCGTCCAGGATCTCCTGGGCGTAGTTCAGATCCTTCTTGATCTTGCTCTTGACGCTCCACGGAATGGACAGCAGCCAGTCGAGATAGTTGCGCACCACCGTGGCTTCCGCCGACATGGGCGACATCTGCCGCAGCTTCTTCAGCTCGTGGGTGGCCTTTTCACGGGCTTCCTTGGTGAGCTTGGTCCGCTTGATGCGATCTTCCAGCTCCTGCAGCTCGTCCTTGCCGTCCTCGTCGCCCAGCTCCTTCTGGATCGCCTTCATCTGCTCGTTGAGGTAGTACTCGCGCTGGGTCTTCTCCATCTGCCGCTTCACGCGGGAGCGGATGCGCTTTTCCACCTGCAGCACGGAGATCTCACTCTCCATGAGGCCGAGCACCTTCTCCAGCCGGTCGGAAACCTTCACGGTCTCCAGCACCGCCTGCTTCTCCGGAATCTTCACCGCAAGGTGCGAGGCGATGGTGTCGGCCAGCTTGGAGTGGTCGTCGATCTGGCCGACCACGCCCACCACTTCCGGCGACACCTTCTTGTTGAGCTTCACATAATTCTCGAACTCGGTGACCACCGATCGCGCGAGCGCCTCCGCCTCGACCAGATCACCGGCGTCATCGTCCAGCATCATGGCCTCGGCCTCATAGAGGTCGGTGCGATCCGTATAGCGCGACACCTGGGCCCGGCTGACGCCTTCCACCAGCACCTTCACCGTGCCGTCGGGGAGCTTGAGCAGCTGCAGCACCGTCGCCAGCGTGCCGACACTGTAGATGGCATCGGGCGCCGGATCGTCGTCGGACGCATTCTCCTGAGTTGCGAGCAGGATATAAGTATCGCCGCGCATCACCTCCTCGAGGGCGCGGATAGACTTCTCGCGCCCCACGAACAGGGGAACAATCATATGAGGGAAAACCACAATGTCCCGAAGCGGGAGCACCGGGTAGGTTTGCGACACACCGGCAACGAGCGGGGGGCGCGGCTTCTGGCTCGTCATGACCCAATCCTTTCAAGTGGTGCACGCGCGAAGGCGCTGCCGCGCGTGCACGCGGCCGGCTGACCGGAACGGCTTTTCAATGCTGAAGCGGCGGATGCCGCGGAAGGCATGAGGTCCGAGCACGGAGACCGGATCTTCGATTAAGAACATGGATACGCCGCCAGCCCGTTTCAAGAGCCGGCGCGAGCACCCGCGAAGAACGACACGGGATGAGCGACAAACGTCCGATCTGTCAAAAAACCTGGGGTCCCCCGCGCGCGCGGCGCGAGGGAGAAGTGTCGGAAAAGCGCCCTCAGGCACTGGCGCCCGCGTCGGAGACGCGGTCGGCGTAAATGTAGAGGGGGCGCGCGTTCTGCTCGACCACCTCGCGGGAAATCACCACTTCCTCGACACCTTCCAGACCCGGCAGGTCGAACATGGTGTCGAGCAGAATGCCCTCCATGATCGAGCGCAGGCCACGGGCGCCGGTCTTGCGCTCGATCGCCTTGCGAGCGATGGCGCCGAGAGCCTCCTCGTGGATGGTGAGGTCCACATTCTCCATCTCGAACAGGCGCTGGTACTGTTTCACCAGCGCGTTCTTCGGTTCCGCGAGGATCTTCTTGAGCGCCTCCTCATCCAGGTCGCCGAGCGTCGCCAGAACCGGCAGACGGCCGATGAACTCGGGAATGAGGCCATACTTCAGCAGATCCTCCGGCTCCACCTCCCGGAACAGTTCACCGGGACGGCGATCTTCCGGCGGGGCGACCTTCGCGGAGAAGCCGATCGAGGTCGAGCCCTTCGACCGCGACGAGATGATCTTGTCGAGCCCGGCGAAGGCACCGCCGCAGATGAAGAGGATGTTGGTGGTGTCCACCTGCAGGAACTCCTGCTGGGGATGCTTGCGCCCGCCCTGCGGCGGAACGGAAGCCACCGTCCCTTCCATGATCTTCAGCAGCGCCTGCTGCACGCCCTCTCCCGACACGTCGCGGGTGATGGAGGGATTGTCGGATTTGCGACTGATCTTGTCGATCTCGTCGATGTAGACGATGCCCCGCTGCGCTCGCTCGACATTATAATCCGCCGCCTGGAGCAGCTTGAGGATGATGTTCTCCACGTCCTCGCCCACGTAGCCCGCCTCCGTGAGGGTGGTCGCGTCGGCCATGGTGAAGGGCACGTCGAGGATGCGCGCCAGGGTCTGCGCCAGCAGCGTCTTGCCCGAGCCGGTGGGGCCGATGAGCAGGATGTTCGACTTGGCCAGTTCCACGTCGCCATGCTTGCTGGCGTGATTGAGGCGCTTGTAGTGGTTATGCACCGCCACCGAGAGGACCTTCTTCGCGTGGTCCTGGCCGATGACATAGTCATCGAGGACCTTGCGGATTTCCTTCGGGGTCGGGATGCCATCCCGCGACTTCACCAGAGAGGACTTGGACTCTTCCCGGATGATGTCCATGCACAGCTCGACACACTCGTCGCAGATGAACACGGTCGGTCCGGCGATGAGCTTCCTGACCTCATGCTGGCTTTTGCCGCAGAACGAGCAATAAAGCGTGTTCTTGCTGTCGCTGCCGCCGGTCTTGCTCATCTTCGTCTCCTACGATCTATCGATACGGACACAAAGCGCGCCTGTGTCGTACAGATCACCAGTGGGGAGTTGGACCAAGCAAAAAGCTCGCCAACCCCGATTTGGTTTTTGGCCGATGGTCAGCCAATCACCCTCCGGCGGCGCGATCAAGGCGATTGAGGTCAATTCCCCAGCGGCATCATGGGTGCTGGTTAAAGCAGACCACGGCCGCGCGCCAGATCGCGTCGTCGCCCGGTCTCGTCAGCGCCGCTCCCGTCCGTCGATGACGGGAACCCTGAAACGCAACGACCCCCGCCACCGAGGGCGAGGGCCGACACGCGGCATCCGATGCCGGCTTAACGACATGCAAGCGCGATCTCGCACCGCACGCAAGGGGCACAAAGAGAGATTATCTCCCCCGGGGTGGCCGCGACCTCCCCTCACCCCTCGCCCAACACCTCTCAGGAGGCCTTGGGCGCTTCCTCGGTGGGGCGCTTCTCGATCACGGAATCGATGAGCCCGAAGTCCTTGGCGGCTTCCGCCGTCATGAAGTTGTCGCGCTCCAGGGCGTCCTCGATGGCGCTCAGCGGCTGCCCGGTGTGCTTCACATAGATTTCATTGAGCCGCTTCTTCAGGTTCAGGATTTCCTGAGCGTGCAGCATGATGTCGGTCACCTGGCCCTGGAAGCCGCCCGACGGCTGGTGAACCATGATTCGCGCGTTTGGCAGCGCGAACCGCAGCTCCTTCTCGCCGGCGGTCAGCAGCAGCGAGCCCATGGAGGCCGCCTGGCCGATGCACAGGGTGGACACCGCCGGCTTGATGAACTGCATGGTGTCGTAGATGGCGAGACCCGACGTCACCACTCCCCCGGGGGAGTTGATGTACATCGAGATTTCCTTCTTCGGATTGTCGGCCTCCAGGAACAGCAGCTGCGCCACCGCCAGCGTCGACATGCCGTCTTCCACCGGACCGGTGAGGAAGATGATGCGCTCCTTCAGGAGACGCGAATAAATGTCGTAGGCCCGCTCGCCACGGTTGGTCTGCTCAACCACCATGGGCACCAGGTAATTCATATAAGTATCAATAGGATCACGCATATCTTGTCCTCGGGCGCTGTCGGGCCAGGGCTGCTGTGCCGTCGCGCAGTCGATCTTCGGCGCAGGCGGTGGCGCACCACGGCGCGCCACCCGGGTTCATGCTGAGGACGATCGCGGCCGGACGCCTCAGGCCGCCTTGTCCTCGTCTTCCACCTTGTAGAGTTCGTCCTTGGTGACGCTCTTCTCGGTCACGTTGGCGAGGCCCAGGAGGAAGTCCACGACCTTCTCCTCGAACAGGGGGGCACGCACGGAAGCCAGCGCCTGCGGATTGCGGCGATAAAACTCCCACACCTGCTGTTCCTGACCGGGGAACTGACGCGCCCGCTCCACGACCGCGCGCGTCACTTCGTCGTCGGAAACCTGGATATTGTTGCGCTCGCCGATTTCCGCAAGGACCAGACCCAGGCGCACCCGGCGCTCGGCGATCTTGCGGTAGTCGGAACGGGCTTCTTCCTCGGTCGTACCCTCGTCGGCGAAATTGCGCTTCTGCGCGGCCAGATCCTGCTGGACCTGGTTCCACACGCCCTCGAATTCCTGCTCCAGCAGGCCCTGCGGCACCTCGAACTGGTGCAGGCCGTCGAGCGCGTCCAGCAGCGCGCGCTTGACCTTCTGGCGGGCAACGCCCGCGTGCTCGGCGCCGATGCGCTCGCGCACCATGCCCTGAAGCTTCTCGAGGCTCTCCAGGCCCAGGGTCTTGGCGAACTCGTCGTCGACGGTCACCACGCCGGGGGCGGCCACGGCCTTGGCGGTCACCTCGAAGCTGGCGGCCTTGCCGGCCAGCTCCGCCGCGCCGTAATCCTCGGGGAAGGTCACGGACAGGGTGCGGTTCTCGCCGGCGGCAATGCCGACCAGCTGCTCCTCGAAGCCGGGAATGAAGCCCTTGGCACCGAGCACCACGTCGATGTTCTCGCCGGAGCCGCCCTCAAACTTCTCGCCGTTCACGTAGCCGGTGAAGTCGATGGTGACGCGATCACCCTCGGCCGCCGCGCCCTCCTTGGGGGTGAACGGGCGATTGGAATCGGCGATGCGCTGAACGGTCTCCTCAACCTCCGCGTCGGTCACCTCGAGCACCGGCTTTTCGATGGCGATGGTGGCGAAGTCGCCCAACTCGATCTTGGGCAGAATCTCGATTTCCAGATCGTAGGCAAGGTCCTTGCCGCCATCCAGAAGGCCCTGGCCCTGGGGGTCTTCCTCAGGCAGGGTCACCTTGGCCTGAAGCGCCAGGCGGAAGCCGCGCTCCTCGACGATCTTGCTGTTGGTCTCGTTGACGGTCTGCTCGATCACCTCGCTCATGACCGACTTGCCGTAGACGCGCTTGAGGTGCGCCGCCGGTACCTTGCCGGGACGGAAGCCGTTCAGCTTCACCTGCCCCTTGAGCTCGTTCAGGCGCGCGTCGGCCTTCGCGTCCAGGTCCGCGGCGGGAACCACCACGCGGAACGCGCGCTTGAGGCCTTCGGCTTGGGTCTCGGTCACCTGCATCGTCTTGCCTTCACATCCTTGCCGCCGCGTCAGGGCGGAAACTTGAGAATCCGGTGGCTCCCGCGATGGGCGCCGGCACGGCACGAGGGGCGCCCCACGGCGCGCCGGAAACGGCCTCGCCGACCCGCCGCGGGCTAGGCCGGGCGGGGTTGCGGCAGGACCGGCGACGCACTGGAACTCACCGGCACCGTGGTGCGGGCGGAGGGTTTCGAACCCCCACGACTTGCGTCACGGGAACCTAAATCCCGCGCGTCTACCAGTTCCGCCACGCCCGCGCGCCGCATCCGGCGGCGCTCACCCTCCGGTGCGAACCGTAGGTGCCGCCTGCCGTTTTCGGCTGCTGCTGCCGCATACCATCGCCACGTCCGCTGGGGCCGCGCGCCATGGGAGGCCCTCGCCCGGCGCGCAAACGCCGGACGGGTCGCGGCTTATATCACGCTCCATGCGGGGCGCAGCAAGAAAATGGTGCCCTCCCCACCGCACGGCGGGGACGGTCTGACCGGGATCGCCGCGGGAATGCGGCTTGCCCTTGGGCGCGCGAGATCAGTAAGGTCCGCTGAGCGTCCCGGCGCGCCCGCCCCGGCGCGGCGCCGGGCGCCCGGAAGAGCTGCCCCTTTGGAGAGCCTCGCGTGACCACGCACACTGTCTCCCGGCGTACCGTACTGAAGGGGGCGGCCGCCCTCTCCTGCTCCCCCCTGCTCGCTCCGGCGCTGGCGCTGCCCGCGGCGGCGCAAGACGCCGGCGCCGTCGTGCTCAAGGCGGCGAACGCCAGCCTGCCGGAACTCGCCGGCCAGGGCCCGATCGCCCTCTTCAACGGCGCACTGCCGGGCCCCCTGCTGCGGGTGAAGGCGGGCGCGCCTCTCTCCTACACCCTCGAAAATGGCCTGCCGGAGCCGCTGGCTCTGGTGTGGCACGGGGTTCGGACCGCCGCCGGCACCGCACCCGCCCCGGTGGCGGCGGGCAGCCAGGCCAGTGCCCAGATCACCCCGCGCGATGCCGGCACCTATTGGTATCACGCCGCCAGCCCGGCACTGACGCGGCGGGCGCTGGCGGGCGCCCTGGTGGTGGACGAGGCGGGTGGACCCGCCTACGATTCGGACCAGGTGCTGCTCATCCAGAGCTTTCCGCCGGAAAGCGGCGTACCGCTGTTTCCGGTCAACGGGGCCATCTCGCCCACCCTCCAGGGACCTGCGAACGGGCGCACCCGCCTGCGCCTGATCAACGCCACGCCGTTGTTCCTGAAGATCCGCGTGAACGCGCCCGCATCCTACGTGATCGCGGTGGACGGCCAGCCCGCCGAGCCCTTCGCCCCCAAGGACCAGCGGGTGCAGATCGCCCCCGGTGGCCGCATCGACCTGGCGGTGACGCTGGATGCGGCGGACCCCGCGATCCTGTCCATCGAGACCGCGAAGGACCCGATCCAGCTCGCCATCGTCAATCCGGTGGGTGCCGGCGGCCCGGCGCCCAGCGGCCCGCCCGCGCCGCTGCCGGGCAATGGCCTGCCGGCCGAACTGCCCCTGTCGAACGCCGCCCGCTTCACCTTCAAGCTCGACGATCCGGCCTCCGCCGCCAAGCCGTCCTCGCTCGGCACCGTCAAGGCTGGGCAGGTGGTGGTGCTGACCCTGGACAACCCGCTGGAGACGCCGGTGGTGGTGCGCATCGACGGGCATCCGGCGCGCCTGCTCGATGCCAATTACGACGGCTGGAGCCCGTGGTGGCACGACACCGTCCCGGTGCCTGCGAAAGGGATCGCCCGCGTCGCCTTCAAGGCGGAGACGGCGGGCACATGGTCCGTCATCGCCCAGCGCGGCGGCGACACCGCCGTCGTCGCCGCCCGCACCTATCAGGTCACGGCCTGACCGGCCCGAGCGCGCGATCCGTCCGTCAGACCGCCGGGGCCAGGCGGCCTCGGCCCGGCGGTGGAGCGGAGGACTCATCGCACCCCACCCGCGCGCTCAATCGGCGCCGAGCGTTTCATAGAGCCGCGCATAAACGCCGCGCAGCGCCTCCGGCAGATCGTCGGCGACGAGGCCGGGGCCGGCGGCGCGCGCGGCCTCGCCATGCGCCCACACCGCCGCAGCCGCCGCCTCATAGGCTGGCATGCCCTGCGCCAGCAGGCCGAGGATGAAACCCGCCAGCACGTCCCCCGCCCCAGCCGTGGCGAGATAAGCCGGTGCGTTCTCGGCGATGGCGGCGCGCCCGTCGGGGGCCGCCACCACCGTGTCCGGCCCCTTCAGCACCACCACCGCCCCGACAGCGGCCGCCGCGGCGCGGGCGCGGGCAAGCTTGCCGGACGCCTCCAGCACCTGCGGCACCCCCTCGAACAGGCGGGCAAACTCACCGTCATGGGGGGTTATGACCAGGGCGCGCGCGCGCCGCGCCAAGTCGCCCACCGCCCAGGCCGCGCCGGCATGGGAGGTGAGCGCGTCCGCATCCAGCACCAGCCGGCGGCCTGGCGCGGCGATCGCGACCAGATCCCGCGCCACCGCCCCGACGCCCAGTCCGGGACCGAGCAGCACCGTGTCGAGCCGCGAATCGGCGAGCAGGGCGGCAAGATCCTGCGGACACTCCAGTGGCCGCGCCATGATCGCCGCGTAGGAACCCGCATGCAGCGGCAGCGCGTCTTCAGGACAGGCCACGGTGACCAGCCCGGCCCCGGCGCGCAGCGCCCCGCGCGCCGCCAGCCGCGCCGCGCCGCTGGTCCAGGCGCCACCACTTACCACCACCGCATGGCCACGCGCATATTTGTGCCCGACGCGGCGCGGCAGCGGAAAGGTCCCGGCCCAGAACTCGGGACCATTAACGGCGGTGCGCGGGCGCACCAGATCGAGCACCGCCTCGGGAATGCCGATATCCGCGACCCGCACCTTCCCGCACAGGCTGCGGCCGGGCTCCAGCAGATGCCCGGGCTTGCGGCGGAAGAACGTTACGGTTTCGACCGCAGGTGCCGCCGCGCCGCGCACCTGCCCGGTCGCGCCGTCCAGGCCCGACGGAAGGTCCACCGCCACGATCGGCCGGCCCGACGTGGCCATGCGCTGCACCAGCGCCAGCGCCGCCCCGTCCAGGTCCCGCGCCAATCCGGCCCCGAACACCGCATCCACGATCAGGTCGCAGGCCTCCACGTCCACCACCGCGGTGTCCTCGACCGGCCCTCTCCACAAGGCGGCGACCGCGGCGGCATCGCCGGTCAGCCGCTCCCGGCCTCCGAGCAGCGCCAGCCGCACACGGTACCCCCGCTGCGCCAGCACCCGCGCGGCCACGAAGCCGTCGCCGCCATTGTTGCCCGGACCGCACAGAACCAGCACCCGGGTGGTGAAGGGGCGGCGGGCCACCACATCGGCCACCGCCCGCCCGGCCTTCTCCATCAAGGCGAGCGACGGCACGCCCATTTCCACCGCACGGCGGTCCGCACGGCCCATCTCCTGGGGGTCGAGAAGCGCGTACACTCCGGTCTCCTCTCGGCAATGCCTAGTTCATGCACAATTGCGAACGGCCCGACGGGCAAACTTTGCACATTTATTAGGCGTAATGACTATTTTTACATCACTTACAAGCCATAACTCGGCCACGCGACGGCGTCTGCCCGTGGACCGGCGCATGGCACGCATCCTGCTTAACTGTCGCCGGCTTGGCCCTGCGGCGGGGGGTCGAGCCACGGGAGACGGAGCGCATGAAGAAGATCGAGGCGATTATAAAGCCCTTCAAGCTGGATGAGGTGAAGGAAGCGTTGCAGGACGTGGGCCTGCAGGGCATCACCGTCACGGAGGCGAAGGGCTTTGGGCGGCAGAAGGGCCATACCGAGCTTTATCGCGGCGCCGAGTACGTCGTGGACTTCCTCCCCAAGGTGAAGATCGAGGTCGTGCTTCCCGACGAGATGGTCGAAAAGGCCGTGGACGCGATCCGCCGCGCCGCGCAGACCGGCCGCATCGGTGATGGCAAGATCTTTGTCTCGCCCGTCGAAGAAGCCATCCGCATCCGCACCGGCGAGTCCGGCCTCGACGCGATCTGACACCTTCAAGATTCAGCAGTTTTCCGCAGAAAGGTAGACAACCACATGACGATCAAGACGGGCAAAGACGTCCTCGATTTCATCAAGGCCGAGGATGTGAAGTACGTCGACCTGCGCTTTACCGATCCGCGCGGCAAGTGGCAGCACGTCACCTTCGACATCTCCATGGTGGATGAAGAATTGTTCTCCGAAGGCACCGCCTTCGACGGTTCCTCCATCGCCGGCTGGAAGGCCATCAACGAATCCGACATGCAGCTGATGCCGGATCCCACCACCGCGGTGATCGACCCCTTCTTCTCCGAGACCACGCTGTCGATCGTCTGCGACATCCTGGAGCCGACCACCGGCCAGCCCTATGGCCGTGATCCGCGCTCGATCGCCAAGAAGGCGGAAGCCTACGCCAAGTCCACCGGCATCGGCGATGCCGTGTACTTCGGCCCCGAGGCCGAGTTCTTCATTTTCGACGACGTGCGCTTCAAGGCCGACCCGTACAACACGGGCTTCAAGCTCGACTCCGTCGAGCTGCCCACCAACTTCGACACCGAGTACGAAGGCGGCAACCTCGGTCACCGCGTGAAGACCAAGGGCGGCTACTTCCCCGTGCCCCCGATCGACAGCGCCCAGGACATCCGCTCCGAGATGCTCGGCGCCATGGCCAAGATGGGCGCCAAGGTCGAGAAGCACCACCATGAGGTCGCTTCCGCCCAGCACGAGCTGGGCCTCAAGTTCGGCTCGCTGGTGACGATGGCCGACCACCTGCAGATCTACAAGTATTGTATCCATCAGGTGGCCAACATCTACGGCAAGACGGCGACCTTCATGCCGAAGCCGGTGTTCGGCGACAACGGCTCGGGCATGCACGTCCACCAGTCGATCTGGAAGGAGGGCAAGCCGCTCTTCGCCGGCGACAAGTATGCCGACCTCTCCGAGTACTGCCTGTGGTACATCGGCGGCATCATCAAGCACGCCAAGTCGCTGAACGCCTTCACCAACCCGCTGACCAACTCCTACAAGCGCCTGGTCCCGGGCTATGAGGCCCCGGTGCTGCTCGCCTATTCGGCGCGCAACCGCTCGGCGTCCTGCCGCATTCCCTACACCAACAACCCGAAGGCCAAGCGCGTCGAGGTCCGCTTCCCCGATCCCGGCGCGAACCCCTACCTCGCCTTCGCTGCGCTGTTCATGGCCGGCATGGACGGCATCCTGAACCGCATCGACCCCGGCCAGGCCATGGACAAGGATCTCTACGACCTGCCCCCGGCCGAGCTGAAGCAGATCCCGACCGTGTGCGGCTCGCTGCGCGAGGCGCTCGACTCGCTCGCCGCCGACCACGAGTACCTGCTGAAGGGCGACGTGTTCCAGAAGGACTTCATCGAGTCCTATATCGAGCTCAAGTACACCGAAGTGATGCGTTTCGAAATGACGCCGCACCCGGTCGAGTTCGAGATGTACTACTCGGTGTGAGGATCGAGGCGGCCCGGCCCGTGCCGGGCCGCTTCCGTGATGTGCACGTTTTCTGCGACTGGGGCGCCCGTTCGAGGCGCCCCTTTTTCTTGGTCATGCAGCCGCCGTGGAAAGCCTTTGGAAAACTCACCCCCCGACGCTTGCCGAACACCCGGCGCTTGCCTATAAGGACCCTGCGCTCAGCGCCCTTCGTCTATCGGTTAGGACGCCACCCTTTCACGGTGGAGAGAGGGGTTCGACTCCCCTAGGGCGCGCCACATGACGTTCATTGATTGGTCATGACGGCGCTCAAATAGCTGCTTCCACTCTGCCGCGACAGGGCTTCAGCGGGTTCCATTCGTCCGGACCGAGGCGCTTGTGCATCGATTCCGACTGGCGAGGAATCCCTCTTCTGCGCGCCGCCCTCCTTCTGCACGCCGTCCTCCACGGCGCTCCGCATGCCCCGGACCAGCGCGTCGGCGATCCGGCCGATGCGCGGAGGCTTCGGCGGCGGCGCTTCACCGTGCTCTTGTGACGACACGCGCCGTGCACTCCCCTACTGGCGGGACGAGACGCAGCGTCCGCGCGGGGGCGGGAAGGTTGGTGGTGTCGGCGCTCCGGTCCTGGATATGCCCAGCCAGCGCTTCCATGGAATCCTGACACGGCTCCCGCCTGAAGCGGCGCCGGCCGACATCTTGCTCGCCCGCAGGGCTCCCCCCACATCGGGGGGCAATCATAAGGAAGCGCCCGCCGCCTGACCGCCGCCGGAGCGAAACCGCGGGGCCCGGCCGCGAGCGGCGCTTCGCCTCCCGCGGGAAGGCCCCATCGCACCGGTCCTTCCGTAAAGACAGGGCACCGGCGCCGAGCTTGGGCTGACCGAGCCTCTTTCACCCGCGCCTTCCGAAGGTCGCCAGGTCGGGGGCCACACGCCATATCTCGCCCGCCCGCGCGCGCCGCCTCGCTCACCGGTATGGTGTTATGGAAGGATTCCCACTTTAAAATTTGACATCCGACAATTTCAAATCCCGCAGGAGGGGAGTACGTTTCAAGAAAATAGAACATAATATAGGGGTTGGAAAATGCCAGACGGTGACCGCGCTTTCGCGTTCTGCTCGGCAGAGCCCTTCAGTGTTCGACGGTATCTTGTGGTGGTGGCCTGTTTTCTGTCATTTGTCTGCGCTCATCCGGCCGCAGCGCAGCAATTCCCTCTTCGTCCCGGTGAGGCCTACGTCACCCGGTTCTCGGGTGTAACGCCAGATGGCGCCGCCATCGATGTGAACGGAACGGTGGGCGGGATCATCGATATTCGCGCGCCGGGCCGGCCTCCGCGCGGCGAGCACTGGCTGGACGAGCCGCAGCGCACCCCTGTCAGCGCGGGCGAGGTGGGACAGATCTTCGGCATCGCCCTGGACGATGCCACGCCGCCCAACATCTACGTTGGCGCCACCGCCGCGTTCGGCCTGCACCTGGCGGCGGACGGACGGCAATGGATGGCCGGCATGTGGGGACGAGACGGAGGCCCCGGAACCATCTATCGCCTCGACGCCGCGCGCAATTACCAGCCGCGGGTGTTTGCGAACGTGACGCTGAACGGACGACCGAACACCGGCGCCGCGCTCGGCAATCTGGCGTTTGATCGCGCCCACCGGCAGCTCTTCGCATCTGATCTCGAGACCGGCTTCATTCATCGTTTCCGCGAGGCGGACGGCGTGGATCTCGGCGCCTACGATCACGGAACACAGGGGCGGCCACGGTTTGTCGACGCACCCTCGGGACAGCTGAAAAGCCTGCCGCCGCTTGTCTTCGACCCCGCCACGCGCGCGCGCATCGCCGACTGCCCCGCCGGAGATTTCGCCCGCGCGCCGGAGTGCTGGAACCTCGCCGCCTCCGGTCGGCGCACCTGGGGCATCGCCGTGCGCTCCGATGTCCGCACCGGCGAGGTCCGCCTCTATTATTCCGTGTGGAGCGGCCCCGGGCCCGGCGCGACGGACTGGAGCCGGCTGCCGGACGACGAGAAGCAGAACGCGGTCTGGTCGGTGCGGATCGCGCAGGATGGCGCGTTCGACCTGACCGACGTGCGTCGCGAGCTTCTGGTTCCGGCCTTCTTCACGCGGCCCGAGGAGGTGGCGCGGTGGGGCTACAGCCACCCGGTGAGCGACATCGCCTTTTCGGAATGCGGCGACCGGAACGTTATGCTGCTCGGCGAGCGCGGCGGCCTGCGCAACCTCGGGCTCGCGGCGGAGAACGCATTCGCCCGGCCCCACGAGGCCCGGGCCCTGCGCTATGCGCTCGACGCCGGCGGGGGCTGGCGTGCGGCCGGCCGCTACGACGTGGGCTTCTATGATCGCCGTGGCGAGGGGCAGCCCTATGTGCGGGCCAATTGCGCCGGCGGCGTCGCCTTCGGCTACGGCTATTCGCCGGGCGACTGGAGCATAGACCGGGCGAGGCCCGACCAGACGGCGTGGCTTTCCGGCGATGTCCTGTGCTCGGCCAAGGGGCCGTGCTTCGCGCCCGGTTCCGAGGCCGCCGTGGATGGCTCCGAGGTGAACGGCATCCAGGGCACGCCAGCGGGAATGGCCGACGAGCTGTTGCCGCCGGAGGCCGCGCGGGCCTATCCGCCAGCGGGGCCGCCCTATCCTCCCGTCGGCCTTGCCCAATCCTATCTGATCGACACCGACATCAACGTCGGCTCCGACGGGCAGGTAGAGCGCAGCGGGTTGACGCGGAACGACGCCACGCGCATCGGCGATGTGGCGATCTACGAGCCCTGCGCCCGGGAGGCACAGGCGCCGCCGCCGCCGGTGCCGCGGCCGGCGGCACCGGCCCGTCCCTCCACCTTGACACTGCTGAAGCGGCAGGTGGACCCGGCCTGCCTGCCGGGCAGCGCCTGCACGTTCGAGGTCATGGTCACCAATGTGGGCACCGATGTGTGGAGCGGTCTCCTGCGCCTCATGGACACGCCGCCGCTGGGCACCGCCGTCCTGAGCGCCTCGGCGCCCTGGCGGTGCGTGGCCATCGGCGACCAGGTGGCCTGCGACTATCCGCAGGGGGTGCTTTACCCCGGCCAGCAACTGGGCCTGACCTTGACCATGCAGTTGCCCCTCGACCTGCCGCAGGGAAGCCTCAACTGTGTCGAAGGCACCTGCATCGTCATCACCACCACGCCGCCGCCCCCGCCGTCCGCTCCGGACCTGACGGTGACGAAGTCGCAGGTGGAGGAGGTCTGCGCGCCGGGCGGCGCATGCAGCTTCAACGTGGTCCTGGCCAACAACAGCCCTGGCGTGTGGAGCGGCATTCCACGCATCATCGACACGCTGCCGCCCGGCACCACGCCGCTGAGCGCGTCCGAACCCTGGGCCTGCGCGCCGCTGGGGGAGCAGGTGGCCTGCGAGTATCCGGAAACAGCCCTCAATCCCGGAGACTGGCTGGTCCTGACCCTGACGGTGCAGTTGCCCGCGGACATGCCGCAGGGCAGCGTCAATTGCGCCGACGATACCTGCATCGTCATCACCTCGACCCCGCCGTTCCCGCCACCGGCCCCGCCCCCGAACATCACGGTGACGAAGGCGCAGGTGGAGCCCGCCTGCACCGCCGGCGGCCCATGCACGTTCAACGTGGTGCTCACCAATTCCGGGGCAGGCGTCTTTGCGGACACCGCGCGCGTCACCGACACGCTGCCGCCCGGCGTGACCGCGTTGAGCGCCTCGGAGCCCTGGGCCTGCGCGCCCGACGGCCTGCAGGTGACGTGCGAATATCCCGGCGCGGTCCTCAATCCGGGAGAAGCGCTGACGCTGACGCTGACGGTGCAACTGCCGCCCGACCTGCCGGCGGGCAGCGTCAATTGCGCGGAGGGCGCCTGCATCCCCATCAACACGACGCCGCCGACACCCGTTCCCACGCCCATTCCCACGCCCACGCCGACGCCCATTCCGACACCCACGCCGACGCCCACGCCGACGCCGGAGACGCCGCGACCGGGAAGCTGCGATGAAGCGCTCCATCCAGGGGGTGACACTCCGGAGACCATCGATATCGCGGTCACCAACCGTCCAGGACAAGCGACCTTCAAGTTCAACACCTTTTCGAAGAAGGACCGGATCCTGGTCTATGTGGACGGCCAGAATGTTCTCGACACCACCTGCGTCGGGTCGGAGGGAACCAGGGACGTGCCGCTGACCCTTCCTCCCGGCGCGCAGAACGTCAGGGTGCGGGTGGAGCCGAACTGCGAGCCGGGCACCGGCACCGGCACCCAATGGGAATTGCAGCTGGTGTGCCCGCCAGCGCCGCAGCCTCCGGCCACGCCACTGATCTCGCGTCCGCCGCCGTCCTATTCGCCTCCAGCCTACGTGCGCCCGCCGGTGGTGCGGAGCCCACCGCCGAACGTGTACGTGCCGCCGGTCCATGCGCCGCCACCAGCGGTCTATGCTCCGCCGCTCTATGTGCCGCCGGATGAGGTGCCACCGGACTACGTGCCCCCGCCGACCATCTACGAGCCGCCGGTCTATCCGCTGCCGCCGCTCTACGTCCCGCCGGTGTATGTGCCGCCGGTGTATGTGCCGCCTCTCGGTCCTCCGCACTACCCGCCGGTGCTGCCGCCGCGGCCTCCGGGTCACTGCGAGCCGGGACAGGTGTGCCCGCCGCTTCCGGGCGGCCACCCGCCGGGGGTGGGTCCCCTGCTGCCGCCGACACCCGGCGTCCGGCCGCCCGGAGGTCACCTGCCGGGGACGAGCCCGCTCCTGCCGCCGACACCCGGCGTCCGGCCGCCCGGAGGGCACCTGCCGGGGACGAGCCCGCTCCTGCCGCCGACACCCGGCGTCCGGCCGCCCGGAGGACACCTGCCGGGAACGAGCCCGCTCCTGCCGCCGACACCCGGCGTCCGGCCGCCCGGAGGACACATGCCGGGAACAAGCCCGCTCCTGCCGCCGACACCCGGCGTCCGGCCGCCCGGAGGACACCTGCCGGGGACCAGCCCGCTCCTGCCGCCGACACCCGGCGTCCGGCCGCCCGGAGGACACCTGCCGGGAACGAGCCCGCTCCTGCCGCCGACACCCGGCGTCCGGCCGCCCGGCGGTCACCTGCCGGGAACGAGCCCGCTCCTGCCGCCGACACCCGGCGTCCGGCCGCCCGGCGGTCACCTGCCGGGGACCAGCCCGCTCCTGCCGCCGACACCCGGCGTCCGGCCGCCCGGAGGACACCTGCCGGGGGCTCCGGCCACGCTGCCGGCACCCGGGGCTCGCCCGCCCGGAGGGCACCTGCCGGGGGCTCCGGCCACGCTGCCGGCACCCGGGGCTCGCCCGCCCGGAGGGCACCTGCCCGGCGCGCCCACCACGCTGCCCACGCAGCCGGGCGGACGACCGCCGAGTGGCCTTCTCCCAGGCGCGCGTCCTCCTGGAGCGCCGGCCGCGCTGCCGACGCAACCGGGCGCCCATCCCCCCGGGGTGCGGGCGCCAAGCGGCACCCTAACCGGGCCCACCCGGCCGGGCCTGCGTCCTGCGAACCGGCCGGTGCCGGCGGCGCCGGGGCCGGGGCCGCGCACGCAAACCCACTCCGGCCGGCCGGGAGCAGTCACCGCGCCGCCGACCCGGGTTCAACCGACGCGACCCGGAGTGCCGACACGCCAGGTGGCCCCCGTCCGGCCCGGGGCACGCCCGCAGGGCGCGGCGCCAAGCCGGCCCCATCCGTCATCGCGGGCCGTGTCCCCGAGCCGCCCCGGCACGCCCCGGGCCGTGGCGCCCACCCGGCCGAATGCCCGGCCCGGGGTACCGTCCCGGCCGAATGCGCCGCCCCGCGCGGCGGCGCCCGCCCATCCAGCCGCGCCGCGGGCGGTGGCACCACCACGGCCAAGCGTGCCGCGCGCCGCGCCAGCCGCGCGGCCGCAACCCTGCAGGCCGGGCATGCGGTGCTGAGGACCACACCGGCGAGGAGGCCCGCCACCGCGCGGCCTTCTCGCCGGACGGCAGACTTCGAAGCTCACGGGAGAATGCAGATGGAAGGTGTTCGTATCGCCGCCCTCAGCCTGGGCGTGGTCGCCCAACTGGCCGCGGCGTCGGCAGAGGATGCAGCCGGGCCGCGGCCTCATCTCGGCGTGTGGGAGGATGTCATCACCGCGCCGCTTCAGGAGGGGCCCTACGGCACAGGCTCGACCTCCACGCAACGCATGGTTGAACGCTGCACGGCCTTCGAATGGTCGGTGAAGACCGACGAAGCTGAGGAAATCACCAAATACACTCAGAACTACCAAAGCGGATATTGTCTCGGCTGGATCAACTCCGCCCTCGCCTTCCTCAATTTTCACAACGAAACCGGACAACATACGCTTGGAGTGTGCCTGCCCGATGGGATCACCAGCCGTCAGGTTGTCGACCTTTTCCTTACATATGTGCACGACAATCCGGATGACCTGAAATACAATCCCTCGCTCCTCATATATTGGTCGCTTCTGGACGCCTACCCCTGCAAGAGCGTGCCCCGCTAACCCCGGCGGAGCGATGATGGCGACGGCATCCCCATGTCCGACGCCGGTACGATCCACCGCTGTCGCGGGCGGCACGGCCCTGACGGGAAACGCCGGCAGCGGACGATCCGCCACCGACCGCGGCGCGCCCCGGCGCTGGCCCGCTGAGCGCGGGAGGCCGGGACGGGACATGCCGCGCAGGCCGTCCCGGCCTTCGCGCCCGGTCCTCGCCGGGCCCACCCCGGCCGGTCAGCGACGTGCGCCAGTCACGCGCCAGCCAGCACCGGCTTGCCGGCGGCGATCCACTCGGCGAGCCGGTCGGCCGCCGCCTCGCCCAGCGCCGGATCGGGATAGCCGTTCACCTCCCGCCCGAACGCGGTGATGAGGCTGAGCGCGGCGGCGCTGTTGGCGCGCAGCTTTTCCACCAGCGCCTCGCCCTCGGCCTTGAGTTGCGCCTTCGGCACCACCCGGCTCACGAGGCCGATGCGGGCCGCCTCCTCGGCGCTCACGTCGCGGCCTGTCGCCACCAGTTCCAGCGCCGTGCGGGGGGCGATGAAATAAGGCAGGTAGACCTGCACGATGAGCGGCGCGAGGCCATGGCCGATCTCGTCGAAGCCGAAGATGGCATCGTCGGCCGCCAGCGAGATGGTGGTGTGCAGCGACACGCCGGAGCCGAAGCCCATGGCGCGGCCGTTGACCAGGGCGATGCTGACCCCCGGAAACGCCCGCAACGCCGCGTTGGCCTTCAGGATCAGGCCCAGGTTCTGGCGGCGCGGCACATCGGGGCGAACCTCCTTCTGGTCGCGGCCGAGGGTGAAATGCTCGCCCTCGGCCGCGATCACCAGCACGCGGGCGCCGCTCGCGCGGGCCGCGTCGAGGGCCGCGATATAATCGAGCATGAGCTGATAGGTGAAATGATTGTGCGTCTGCGGCGTGTTGAAGGTGATGCGCGCGACGCCGTCGGCGGCCGAGTAGTCGATCATGGCAGGGTCTCCAGGCCCAGGTTGGCGCGCAGCGTGGTGCCGGCGAAATCGGTGCGGAACACGCCCCGTTTCTGCAGGATGGGCACGACGCTATCCACGAAGTCGTCGAGGCTCGACGGCAGGGTGTCGATCATCAGGTTGAAGCCATCGGCAGCCTTGGCGCGATACCAATCCTCGATGGTGTCGGCCACCTGCTCGGGGGTACCCACCACCTGGATATGGCCGCCACCGTTCTCGTAGACGATCTGGCGCACGGTGAGCGGCCCCGCCCGGCCGAGCTCCACCGCCGCCGAGCGGAACCCCTCGGAGGCGCGAAAGCCGCCGTTGGCGGCGATGAGATCGAACGGCAGCGGCTTGTCGAGATCGAGATCGGACACTCGCACTCCCACCCGCAGCGCCAGCTTGCGCAGCTCGGCATCACCGGCCAGGGCGTCCAGCTCGGCCTTGCGCTGGCGCGCCTCCGCCACCGTGGAACCGAGCACCGGCACGATGCCGGGCAGGATCTTGAGGGAATCCGCGGCGCGCCCGAAACCGGCGGCGCGCCGCTTCATGTCGGCGTAATAGGCGGCGGCGCTGTCACGGGTGGCATGGACGGTGAACACCGCGTCCGCCACCCGTGCCGCCAGTTGCCGCCCCTGCTGCGAGCTGCCGGCCTGGAACAGGACCGGCCGGCCCTGCGGCGAGCGTGGCAGGGTGAGGGGACCGCGCACGCTGTAATAGCGGCCGACGTGGTCGATGGGCGCCACCTTGGCGCGGTCCACGAAGCGGCCGCCGGCCTTGTCGCCGATCAGCGCGCCCTCTTTCCAGCTGTCCCACAGCGCCAGCACCACGTCCACGAACTCCTCGGCCCGGGCGTAGCGCTCGGGACCGAGCGGCAGGGGGTCGCCGCCGAAATTGGCGGCCACGTCGGGCACGAAGGTGGTGACGATGTTCCAGGCCGCGCGACCGCCGCTGAGATGGTCGAGGGAGGCCGTGCGGCGCGCCAGGTTGTAGGGCTCGTTATAGGTGGTGGAGGCGGTGGCCACGAGGCCCACGTGGCGGGTGGAGGCCGCCACCGCCGCCAGCGTCACTGCCGGATCGAGCGCCCCGAGGTTGGGGCGCTCGAAATTCTCCTCCGCCACCGCCAGCGTATCGGCCAGGAACACGGCGTGCAGCTTGCCGCGCTCGGCGATGCGGCCGATGTCCTGGTAATAGGACAGATCGAGATAGTCGAACGGCGAGCCCTCGCGCTTGCGCCAGCCGCCCAGGTGCATGCCGAGGCCCAGCACCGCGACATTGAGGATGAGGCCGGGCGCGCTCACGACGCCGCCACCGGCAGGCGCAGGCCCTTTGCCTCGAGCAGCGGCAACACGTTCTCGAGGAAGAAATCCAGCTCCGGCCCATAGTCGTAGAAGCCGATCTGGATGCCGTCGAAGCCGGCGGCGTGCAGGCGCGCGATGTCGTCGGCCACGCTCTGCGGGTCGCCGACAATCTGCAGGTGGCCCCCCAGCACCCGGTCGGCCGGCACGTGCTTGGGCCAGCCCTGCGCGTCGCCGCCCGAATGGCGCGCCGTATAGGCGACGATGGAGGCGATGTCCGCCCGCTCGACGATGGCGTCGCGATAGGCCAGGGCCTCGGCGCGGGTGGGCCGGCAGATGATGAGCGGGAAGATGATGATCTTGCCGGCGCGCCCGGTCCTGGCATAGGCGGCGCGGATGCGCGCGGTGTGGGCCGGCAGCGCCGCGATCGCCGTCTCGAACACCGCGCCGCCAGGGCTGGAGGTGAACACCACGTCGGCGTGGCGGGCGGCGAAGTCGAAGCCGGCGTCGGAGGCGCAGGCGGACACCACGATGGGCCGGCCGTAGTGGGGACGCGGCGACACATAGGCACCGTCGAGCTGGTAGAAGCGGCCATCGCGGGTGACGTTGTCCTCCCCCTCCCACAACTCCTCCATGATGGAGACGAACTCATCGGCCTGCTCGTAGCGCAGGTCGTGGTCCACCCGCTGCATGCCGAACATGCGCGGCTCGTGGGCATCGTAGCCGGTGATGACGTTCACCCCGGAGCGGCCGCCGGTGATGTGGTCGGCGGTGGCGGCGAAGCGGGCGAGGTAGAGCGGGTGCAGGTTGCCGTAGAGCACGTGCACGGTGGAAATGGCGATGATGCGGCGCGTCACCGCCCCGAGCGCCACCGTGGTGATGAAAGGATCGAGGAAGTTCTCGCGATAATGGGCCTCGCCGCCGAATCCGCCCTTGGGCAGCCACTGCTGCAGGCTGAACACGAAGTCAAAGCCGTGCGCCTCCGCCTTCAAGGTGAGGGCCTTGTTGTACTCGAAATCCCAGCGGGTGCCGCGCGGGTGGGTGGATTGGGAATAGCCGCCGGTCTGGGTGGGCAGGAACAGGCCAAGCATGAGCGGCTGGCGGGCGGCGCGCGCAAGCGGGCTGTCCTCGAAATCGAGGGGCCCGGCGACGGCTTCGGAAGCTGAGGTCATGGGTTTTCGCGCTGTTGGAACGGGGCGGACAAGGGGGTCCCGCCCCGCTTCAGCGGGGCGGGAGTTTCGCGCGCAGCTTGTCACGCCCCACACCAAAGGGGACGCCCGGCGGAGCGCCATAACCGCCATGTCGGGAACCGCAAGTGTCGCGGAAAGGCTTGGCCCTGAAGGCGCCGCGGCTCAGCAGGCCGCCGCGGACTGCCCCTGGCGCAGGGCATATTTGCGGATCTCGGTGCGGATCAGCCCGGCCAGTTCCCGGGTCGCCGGAGTCAGCGGGCGGTGGCGCGCGAACACCATGGAGAACACGCTCTCGATGTCCGGGGTGATGGGCGCGGCGAAACCCTGCTCCAGCGCGCAATCCTCGGCATGGGCGCCGCACGGCAGCGGCGCGAAGCCGGCCCCGGCGCGGCACAGGGCCTTGATGGTGGCCAGATTGTCCACCTCATAGGCGATGGACAGGCGCGTTCCGGCGCGGGCCGCCTGATGCTCGATGGCCCGCCGCAGGCCGTGATGGCGGCTGGTGAGGATGAGCGGCAATCGCGCCAGCGCCGTCAGCGGCACATGGTCGGCATCCGCGATGCCGTGCGCCTCGGCCAGGGCGCGGGAACCGAACAGATGGGTTCTTTCCTTCAGGATCGGCTCGCCGCTCAGCTCATGGGAGCGCCCGGCATCGTAGAGGATGCCGACATCGATGCGCCCGTTCAGCAGCCATTCGTGGATGACACCGCTGTTGCCGCCGGTGATGTGAACCGCGATGTCAGGAAACATCTCCCGGAACCGCATCAGCAGATCGGGCGCGAAGGTGGCGCCGAGGAACTGCACCACCCCGAGCGAGACCCGCCCGCGCGGATGGGCGCGTTCGTCCTGGATGCGCTGGCGCAGGTCCGACATGTCGTTAAGGTAGCGGTTGGAGATGCCGAGCAGGTCGTCGCCCACGTCGGTGAGCTTGACCCCGCGCCCGGTGCGGAAGAACAGCCGCGCCCCCACCTCCTCCTCGAGCTGCTTCACCTGCCGGCTCAGGGACGGCTGGTCCGTGCCCAACACCGCCGCCGCGCCCGAGAGGCTGCCACTGCGGGCGATCTCGACGAAAAGCTGCAGCTGCCGGATGTTCAAGTGGGTCCCTCGTCTGTCACGGGGGGATTGCCGGGCCGCCCCTCTGCCCGGCCGAGGATAGGGGGGCGGCCGTTTTTATGTCAATTATAATGATTGTTTTAATATATTTATTCCAAGACCCGGACGGCCGTTACCCGAGCTTGAAGGGATCGCGCGGCGCCCCTGACAGCTCCACATAGACCGACTTCGGCTCGGTGAACTCCTGCACCGCGTGCACCCCGTTTTCACGGCCGAGGCCGCTTTCGCCGAAGCCGCCGAAGGGGGCGGTGTAGGACACCACGCGATAGGCGTTGATCCACACCGTTCCGGCGCGCAGCCGGTGCGCCACCCGGTGGGCGCGGGAGACATCGCGCGTCCATACCGCCGCGGCCAGGCCGAAGCGTGTGTCGTTGGCGATGCGCACCGCCTCGTCCTCGTCCTTGAACCTCAGGACGGACAGGACCGGCCCGAACACCTCCTCGCGGGCGATGCGCATGTCGTTGGTGACATCGGCGAAGATGGTGGGCTCCACGAACAGGCCGCCGAGCGGGGCGGCGCGGCCGCCGGTGACCAGGCGCGCGCCTTCGGCCCGCGCCACGTCGAGATAGTCCAGCACCTTGCGGTATTGCGGCGGGTTCGCCACCGGCCCCATCTCGGTCTCGGGGTGCTCGGGATCGCCGAGGCGGATGGCGCGGGTGCGCGCCGCCAGCTTTTCCACCAGCGCGTCGTGAACGCGCTCATGCACCAGAAGCCGCGAGCCGGCCATGCAGGTCTGTCCGGTGGCGCCGAAGATGCCGGCGACGGCGCCGTTGGCGGCAAGATCGAGGTCCGCATCATCGAACACGATGTTGGGCGACTTGCCGCCCAGTTCCAGCGACACCCGGGTCAGGTTCGCCGCCGCCTCGGCGGCAATGCGCTTGCCGGTGGCGGTGGCGCCGGTGAAGGCGATCTTGTCCACCCCGGGATGACGGGCCAGGGCGGCGCCGGTCTCGCCCTGGCCCGTCACCACGTTGAACACGCCGTCGGGAAAGCCGGCCTCGGCGATGCGCCGCGCCAGCTCCAGCGTCGAGACCGGCGCATGCTCGGACGGCTTCACCACGAAGGTGCAGCCGGCCGCCAGTCCGGCCGCCAGCTTGTAGGCCAGCAGCAGGGCCGGCGAGTTCCATGGGGTGATGGCGGCCACCACGCCCAGCGGCTCGCGCCGGGTGTAGATGAAGAAATTGGGCCGGTCGGAGGGCGCGACCTCGCCGCTGATCTTGTCGGCGAGGCCGGCGAAGAACAGGAAGTGGTTCGGCAGGTCGCGCCATTGGCCGATCAGCTCGCGATAGAGCTTGCCATTGTCCTTCAGCTCGATGCGCGCCAGCACCTCGGCGTCGCGGGCGATGATGTCGGCGAGCCGCCGCAGCAGCGCCGCCCGCTCGACGCCGGTGAGGCGCGGCCAGGGGCCCTCGGCGAAGGCCGTGCGGGCTGCCCGCACCGCGCGGTCCACCTCCTCGGCATCGGCCTCCCCCACCACCGCCCACGGCGCGCCGGTGTACGGGTTGAGGCTCTGGAAGCTGCGGCGGGCCGGCACCTCGGCTCCGCCAATGTAAAGACCATAGGTGGGCAGCCCCTGCGCGGGGGTCTCAAGAGGGGTCATGACGCGTGCTCCTTCGGCAGCGATCATCCCGCGGGCAGGCAAGCCCCGCCGCGGTCAGGGTGCGATTGACGGCCAGCTCGATGCCTTGACCGTCAGCTCGATGTCTTGGCGGTGAGGGCGGAGGACACGCCGGCGCCGTAGCCGGGCACGACCCGGGCGTCGATCAGCACCGGCGCGCCAGCCTTGGCGATCTCCACCGCCCGGCGCACGGCAGCGGTGAGTTCGCCCGCCCGCGCCACCGGGCCGATGGCCTCCACCCCCTGCGCCCGCGCCAGGGCGGCGATGTCCACGTCCGGCCCGGCGATCTGCTGGCCGATCCCCTTGTTCTCCACCGGCCGGCCCCGGTGCAGCGCCACCCGCTCCTGGTGCACCTCGTCGTTGAAGAAGGAGCGGTTGTTGGCGATCACGGCGATCAGCGGAATGCGATAGCGGGCGGCGGTCCACAGGGCGCTCGCCGACATCAGCAGGTCGCCGTCGCCCAGCACCGCCAGCGGCAGCCGGCCGCTGCCGTCGAGCGCCAGCGCCGCGCCGATGAGCATGCCGGGACCGGAACCGACGCCGCCGCCGCCGTCATAGCCAAGGAAATCGAGGGGATGGCGGAAATGCCATTCATCGCCGCTCCACCCCAGCGGCAACCGCACCAGGCACACGCGCTCGCCCGCCAGGCCCGCGCCCAGGGCGGCCGCGAGGCGGCGGATGTCGAGCGCGCTGTCGGCGGCAACCGGCGCCACCGCCGGCCGGGTCGGCGCCTCGGCGGGCGCCGTGCCCTCGCCCACGCCGAGGGCATCGGCAAGGGCATGCACGGCGAGGTCCGGCAGGCTGGCGATGGAGAGGTCCACCGCCGGCAGCGCCTGATGCTCCATGCCCCAGCCGTTGTGCAGCTGGTGGTCCAGCGACACCTGGATCACGCGGGCGCGCAGCGGCGCGCCGCCGGCCGCCGCCAGCTTCAAGGTGCCGGCCAGGTCGAGCCAGTCCAGGCTCAATATCACATCCGCCGCCCGCAGCGCCTGCGCTCCGGCGGCATCGAGGAACATGGCCGGCTTGCCCACATGGAGCGGGTGATCGGTGGGAAAGGCCGCGCCGACGCGGATGTCGGTGATGACCCGCGCGCCCAGGCGCTCAGCCAGCGCCACCCGCCGCGCCCAGTCGGCCGGCCGGCGCGAGGTGCGGCCGGCCAGGATCACCACCCGCGCGCCGCCGCCAAACAGCGCCACCGCCTCGGCCACCGCCTCGGTGGGAGGCGCCGCCGGCCGCGGCGGCTTGAACCGCCGCAGGTCCGGCGCCGGCGGCGCGCCGTCGAGGCGCTGTTCCTGGAGCTGGAGATCGAGATTCACATAGACCGGGCCGTGCGGAGCGGTGCGGGTTATGGCATCCGCCCGCACCAGCGCCTCCACCGCCGCCGGGATCGAGGCCGGCTGATCGTCCCACTTGATGTAATGGCGGATCAACGCGCCCTGGTCGCGGCAGGTGTGCAGCCAGTCGATCCAGGGGCGGCGGGCCGCGGCATCCACCGGGCCGGTGGCGCCCAGCAGCAGCAGGGGCACCCGGTCGCACCAGGCGTTGAACACGGCCATGGAGGCATGCATCAGGCCGACGTTGCTGTGCACGATGGCGGCCAGCGGCTCGCCTGTGACCTTCGCGTAGCCGTGGGCGATGGCCACCGCATGCTCCTCGTGCAGGCACAGCAGCAGATGCGGCGCCTCGTTGCCGAGGTGGTTGACGAGGCTGTCGTGGAGGCCGCGAAAGCTCGATCCGGGGGTGAGCGCCGCATATTTCACGCCGAGACGACGCAGCGTGTCGGCGATCACATCGCTGCCCCAGACGCCGTTCGCACCGCTTGCCACGGGCCGGTCTACACTACTGACGATACTCACATTTTCACCCATCGCTCGGAAGCGGCCGAGGCGAGGGTCACATAGCGCCCCCGGTGAGGCCAATGCGGCACCGGCCATAGCTGCTATGAGAAATGATTAATTTTATCGATTTTATATATTGTGATTTACCCTACGGACCCCGCGACCGGCGCGCCCTGCGCCCGCTCGCGCTCCGGCTGAGGACGTGACAGATGATTTCCGGGACGATCGTTCCCCCGCTGACGCCGTTCACCGACGACCTGAAGGTGGATTTCGCGGCGCTTGGGGCCGGCGTGGACTATGTGGTGGAGCGCTGCCGCGCCTCCATGGTCATCGCCGCCGGCGTCGAGGCGCAAGAATACCAGTATCTCACCTTCGAGGAGCGCAAGGACCTCATCCGCGCCACGGTGGAGCGGGTGGACGGACGGCGCCCGGTGGCAGTGGGTATCTCCCACCCCTCGTTCAAGGTCGCGGTCGCCCTTGCCCATTTCGCCGAGGAACTGGGGGCGAGCGCCCTGCAGCTGCTGGCGCCGCTGAAGCCCACGGGCGGAGCCCCCACCACCGCCGAGCTGGTGCGCTATTTCGAGCTGGTGGCGCGGGAAACCCGCCTGCCCATCATGCTCTATCTCAACGCCGGCCCGGGCGCCGACGTCTCCATTCCCGCCACCATCGAGCTGGCCAAGCTCGACCGCGTGAAGTTCATCAAGGAAAGCTCGCGCGACCTGGCGCGGGTCTCGCGCCTCATCGCCGAGATCGAGCTCGCCGGGCACGCCCGTTATTTCACCACCATGCAGATGCTGCTGATCACCCTGCAGCTCGGCGGCTCCGGCATCACCCTGCCGCCGCCGGCGGCGGAAATCGCGCGCCACGCCATCGATGCCTTCGCGGCCGGCGACACCGCCCGCGCCATCGCCCTGCAGAAGCAGTTCGCCACCTTTCCAAACCGCTGGATGGGCAATGGCCTCGCTGCCGTGATGAAGGCCGCCTCCACCTGGCTGGGGGTGCCCGCCGGCCTGCCCTACCCGCCTTATGCCCCGGTGTCCGGCGCCGACCTCGAGGCGCTTCACGCCTATCTCGCCACCACCGCCCTCGCCTCCCCCGTCCCCGCCCGCGAGCCCGCCGATGCTTGAGATCAAACGCCTGTCCGACGCCGAAGCCACGATCCTGGTGGACGGGGCGGTTCAATCCTCCCTCGCCCTTCACATTCCCATGTGCATCGCGGTGGCCGACGAGAGCGGCAACCTGATCGCCTTCAAGCGCATGGACGGCGGCAAGATCAGCTCCATCTCCATCGCCATCGACAAGGCCTTCACGGCGGCGGCGGCGCGCAAGGGCACCCACGTCTACAACCAGCTCTGCCAGCCCGGCCAGCCCACCTTCGGCATCCACATCACCAATGGCGGGCGTTTCTCCATCATCGGTGGCGGCCTGCCGGTGATCGTGGATGGCGCCATCGTCGGCGGGGTGGGCATCAGCTCCGGCACTGCCGGCGAGGACCAGGTGGTGGCCCAGGCGGCGCTCGACCACTTCCACGCCGTCACCGGGTTCACCGCCTGATGGCCGCGACGGCGGACGCCGCGGCCCGCGCCACCGCGCCGGGCGCGGCGGCGGGCGCGGGCGCGCCCGCCGTCTCCATCCGCGGCCTTAGCTTTCGCGTCGCCGCACGCGGCGGCGGGCACACCCCGATCCTGTCCGGCATCGACCTCACCCTCGCGGCCGGCGAGTTCGTCGCCATCGTCGGCCCCAGCGGCTGCGGCAAGAGCACCCTGCTCAATTTCATCGCCGGCCTGCTACCGGTCAAAACCGGCAGCGTCTCGGTGCTGGGCGGGCCGCCCGGCGCCGCCGGTGTCGGTTACATGTTCCAGACCCATGCGCTGCTGCCGTGGCGAACGGTGCTGCGCAATGTGGAGCTGGGGCTGGAAGTGGCCGGCATGGACCGCGCCGAGCGGCGCCGGCGGGCCACCCATATGCTGGCCCAGGTGGGCCTGGAGGGCCACGCCCTGCATTTTCCCGCCGAGCTGTCCGGCGGCATGCGCCAGCGGGCGGCGCTGGCGCGCACCCTGGTGGCCGACCCAGCGCTTTTACTCATGGACGAGCCGTTCGGCGCCCTCGACGCCCAGACCAAGCTGAACGCCCACGCGCTGTTCCTGCGCACCTGGGAAGCGGCGAGCGCCACTGAACGCAAGTCGGTGCTGCTCGTCACCCATGATCTGGCCGAAGCCATCGCCCTCGCCGACCGGGTGCTGGTGATGGGCGCCCGGCCGGGCCGGGTGGTCGCCGAATACGCGGTGGAGCTGCCCCGCCCGCGCGACGTGCAGAGGCTCCACAACCTGCCGCGCTTCAACCTGCTCCTGGACCGCATCTGGGACCACCTGCGGCAGGAGCCGCCCGATGGCCCCGACGCCGGGGAGGAGCCCGCATGAGCGCGCCAAGGCCGGCCGCGCCCGGCACCATCCTGTCGCTTCAGGCGGCCATCCTGGTGGTCGTTCTGGCATTGTGGGAGGGGCTGGGGCGCATCGGCGTCATCGACCCGTTCTGGGTCTCCAGCCCGAGCCGCATCCTCGAGGCCTTCATCGCCGCGCTGCGCACCGGCGAGATCGTCCGCCATACCCTGGTGACCGGCGGCGAGACCCTGGCCGGGCTCGCGGTCGGCGCCGGGCTCGGCGTGCTGCTGGGCCTGCTGCTGGGCCTGAGCCGGCTCGTGGGCGCGGCGCTGGAACCGTTCGTCATCGCCCTCAACAGCCTGCCTCGGGTGGCGCTGGCGCCGCTCATCATCATGTTCGTGGGCATCGGCTTCGCCTCCAAGTTCGTGCTGGCGGTGTCGCTGGTGGTGGTGCCGATGATGATCAACACCTACGAGGGCCTGCGCAGCGTCGATCCGGCTCTGGTCAAGCTGATGCAGGTGTTCCGGGCGTCGCGGGCGCAGATCTTCTTCAAGGTCCTGCTGCCCAATTGCGTGCCGTGGCTGTTCTCCGGCCTGCGGGTGTCCATTTCCTTCGCCATCATCGGCGCCATCGTCGGCGAGCTGATCTCGGCGCGCGCCGGCATCGGCTACATGATCGACCGCGCCGCCGGCGACTTCAACGTGACCGGCATGCTGATGCCGCTCACCGTGCTGATGCTGGCCGCCTTCGGCCTCGACCGGCTGGTGCTGGCCATCTCCAACGCCCTCATGCGCTGGCGCGACGCGGCCCATTAGCCGCCGGCCGCCTCCCCTTCCCTTCCGCACCCGATCCAAGGAGAGCCCCGTGACCCACAGCTTCAATCCCCTGCGCCGGCTGGTGCTGGCCGCCGGCCTCGCCCTGCCGCTCGCCGGCGGCCTCGTCTCCGGCCTCGCCCACGCCGCGGACAAGGCGGCCGCCGCGCCGGAAAAGATCGCCATCGGCATCTCCAACCGCTCGCTTCTGGGCCTGCCGGTGGTGGTGGCCAAGGAGCGCGGCTTCTTCGCCGAGGAAGGGCTGGACGTCGGCATCGACTATTTCGCCGGCGGTACCCCGGCGACCGCCGCGCTCATCGGCGGCTCGGTGCAGTTCATCGACGCCGCCTTCGAGAACAACATCAAGGCGGTGAAGAACGGGCAGAAGCTGGTGTCGGTGCTCAACCTGCAGACCGACTTCGCCGGCGCCGTCATCGTGCGCAAGGACGTGGCCGATAAACTCGCCGGCAAGCCGACGGTGGCCGACCTCAAGGGCCTGAAGATCGGCACCCTGGCGCGCGGCGGCTTCGCCGACGTGTCCACCCGCTACATCCTCGCCGATGCCGGCCTGGACGCCGAGAAGGACGTGACGCTGGTGCCCATCCGCGGCGCCGACCGTCAGCTCACCGCCGGCGAAGCGGGGGAGATCGAGGCTGCGTTCGTGATGGAGCCGTGGTCGGTCATCGCGGTGGAGAAGAGCAACAAGTGGGCCTATGTGCTCAACATCACCACCGGCGAGGGACCGAAGGTGTTCCAGGGCCTCGGCTACATCACCCTGCAGACCACCCGCGACTATGTGAAGACGAACCGCCCCATCGTCGAGAAGGTGGTGCGGGCGCTGGTCAAGGCCCAGAGCTACATCGTCGATCCCGCCAACATCGATGCCCTGGCCGCCATCGCCGATCGCGAGTACGGCGGCTCGGGGGTGGACGTGGTGAAGATCTCGCTGGCCCGGCAGGCGCACAGCTTCGCCCCGGCGCTGAGCCCCGAGAACGTGGCCAAGACCTCCGAGCTGCTGCTGAAGAGCGGCGCCATCGCCGCTCCCGCCCCCAGCTTCGACGAGGTGGTGGATACCTCCTTCGCCCCGCTGTGGAGCGCCTTCCGGAAATGAGCCCGCGCGCCCGCCGTCCCCTTCCGTTCCTCCCGCCCCGGTTGCGCCCCATGATCCGTTCGGCCTTCGCCACCCTCGCCCTCGCCGGCGCGCTGCTCGGCGCCCCCACCGCCTTCGCCCAGACGGCCCCGGCCCCCGTGCGGCCGCTGACCTACGGCTACATCTCCTCCACCGCCTATTATTGGGACGTGTTCGCCGCCATCGAACTGGGCTTCGCCAAGGAAGCCGGCCTCGACATCACGGCGACGCGCATCGACAGCGCCAGCCAGGCCATCCAGACCCTGGTGACGGGGGCGGTGGACATCGTGTCGGTGCCGGCGGAACTGGTCATCGCCGCCGCAGAGAAGGGCGGCGACGTCAAGGCCATCGGCACGGAAACCCGCCGCACCTCGTTCTCGCTCGTCGCCCAGGGCGACATCCGCGGCTATGCCGACCTCAAGGGCAAGGCCATCGCCGTCACCCAGCTCAACGAGGCGGCCGCCACCATGGTGCGGCAGCTGCTGAAGAAGAACGGCCTGGAGGCGGACGACTACCAGCTGGTGGCGCTGGGAGCGACGCCCAACCGCTTCGCCGCGCTGCAGAACGGCGGCGTGGCGGCGGCGCTGCTGTCGCAGCCCATCGACTTCAAGGCCGTGGCCGACGGCAAGGTGAAGCTGGGCGACACCGCCGACGCCTTCACCGGCCCCTACATCGTGTTCGCCGCCACCGGGACCTGGCTGAAGAGCCACCCCGAGGAGGCCGCCCGCTTCCTCGCCGCCGCCCGGCGCGGCGCGCAGTGGCTGTACGACCACAAGAACCGCCAGGCCGCCATCGACATCCTGGTCAAGGCCATCAAGTCCAGCCCCGAGGACGCCGCCAAAACCTATGACTTCTATTTCGGCCCCGACCGGGTGATCTCCCCCGATCTCGCCCTGACCGCCGCCGATCTCAAGCCCTATCTCGACATCCGCAAGAGCACCGACGATCCGGCCGGGTTCGTCGATCTGTCGGCCCTCGCCGCCGCCGGCAAGCCGTGACCGGCCATGGCTGAACGACGTGTCGTCCGGGCGCGGCGCTGCCGGCTGGTCCGCGGTCTCGCCTCGGTGGTGGGCGGGCTGGTGCTGTGGGAGCTGGTGGGCCGCTTCGTGGTCACCAACCCGATCCTGTTCGCGCCCCTGTCCAAGGTGCTCGCCGTCGGCTGGACGCTGACGGCGAGCGGCGAGCTCGGCCGCCATCTGGCGGTGAGCATGGCCGAATTCGCCGGCGGCTTCGCCCTGGCGGCGCTGGTCGGCGTGGCGTTCGGCCTGCTCATGGCGGTAAACCGCTTCGCCCGCGACATCTTCGACCCCTGGGTGTCGTTCCTCTATTCGAGCCCGCTGGTGGCCTTGATGCCGCTGCTGATCGTGGTGTTCGGGCTCGGCTACGCCTCCAAGATCGCCATCGTCTTCATCGTGTCCGTGTTCCCCATCCTGCTCTCCACCTATTCGGGCGTGTCCACCATCGATCGCCATCTGGTGGACGTGGGCCGGGCCTTCAATGCCAGCCGCCTGCAGCGCTTCACCAAGATCCTGCTGCCCGCCGCCCTGCCGGCGGTGGTGGTGGGCCTGCGGCTCGGCATCGGCCGGGGCCTTACCGGCGTGGTGGTGGGGGAGCTGTTCGCCGCCAATGGCGGGGTGGGCTTCCTCATCGCCACCGCCGGCCAGAGCTTCGACACGCCGGTGGTGCTGTTCGGAGTGCTGGTGCTGTCGCTGGTGGGCCTCATCCTCACCGAGGCGCTGCACGCGCTGGAACGGCGCATCGCCCCCTGGCGCGCCACCGTGGCGGAGATTTCCTGATGGCGCCCGCGCTTGAAGTCAAAAACCTGTCCAAGAGCTTCGAGGGCCGCGGTGCCGACCGCCGCACGGTGCTGTCGGAAGTGTCGCTCGCCATCGCCCCGGGCGAGTTCATCTGCGTCGTCGGCGCCAGCGGCTGCGGCAAGACCACCTTCCTGCGCCTGGTGGCGGGGCTGGCGGCACCCGATGGCGGCGAGATCCGGGTCGGCGGCCACCCCATCCACGGCCCGGGGCCTGACCGCGGCCTGGTGTTTCAGCATGACAGCCTGCTGCCGTGGCGGCGGGTGGTCGACAATGTGGTGTTCGGCCTGGAGCTGCAGGGGGCCAGCCGCAAGGCGGCGCTGACGCGGGCGGCCGAGCTGATCGAGCTGGTGGGCCTCGCCGATGCCGCCGAGCTGTTCCCCCACGAGCTGTCCGGCGGCATGCGCCAGCGCGTCAACCTTGCCCGCGCGCTGGCGATCGATCCCGACATCCTCCTGATGGACGAGCCGTTCGCCGCCCTCGATGCCCAGACCCGAGAGATCATGCAGCGGGAGTTGCTGAAGATCTGGGCCCAAAGGCGCAAGACGGTGCTGTTCATCACCCACCAGATCGACGAGGCGATCTACCTCGCCGACCGGGTGCTGGTGTTCGGCGCGCGGCCCGGCCGGGTGGTGGCCGACATCGCCGTGCCCTTCGCCCGCCCCCGCGCGCTGCCGCTGAAGCGCACGCCGGCCTTTCTCGGCCTGATGGACGAGGTGTGGACCCTCATCGAGGCCGAGGCCACGCGCGCCGCCACCAGCGTCGATGCGGGGAGCTGACGGCGGCGAACCGCCCGGCACCCCGGCAACATAGCCGCTATGCGTGGACGCGCATGGGAGCGGAGCCGTGGTGACGTTGACAATAAAGTTATTTTATTGATTTAATAGACTTATGTCACGCACCTCAGACCCCCCCCTGAACCGCCGCGCGCTCCTCAGCGCCGCAACCCTCGCGGCCTCGGTCGGCGCCCTTGTGTCGCTCTCCGGCGCGATGGCGCCGGCGCGCGCGGCCGAGCCCATCCGCATCGGCTTCTTCGCCCCGCTCACCGGCAACGTGGCCGCCTATGGCGTGCGCTTTCGCGAGGCGGTGGAACTGAAGGTGGATGAGGTGAACGCCAAGGGCGGCATCGACGGCCGCCCCATCGAGCTGGTGGTCGAGGACGACCGCAACCAGCCCAAGGACGCCGCCACCATCGCCCAGAAGCTGGTGAACACCCCCGGCCTGGTGCTGGCCATCGGCGGCTTCTCCACCACCGCCTCGCTCGCCGCCGCGCCCATCTTCGGCGAGGCCAAGATTCCGCAGGTCAGCCCCTCGGTCTCCCATCCCGATTTCACCCGGCAGAGCGACTACCAGTTCCGCCAGAACAACCGCGAGGACAATCTCGCCCTCACCAACGCCGAGATCATCCTCGACAAGCTGAAGGCCAAGACCGTCGTCATTCCCTACAACCAGGACGACTGGGGCCAGTTCTCCTCCAAGACCACCGCCGAGGCGGTGGAGAAGGGCGGCGGCAAGGTGCTGCTGCTGGAGCCGGTGGCGCCGAACTCCAAGGACTTCCGCCCGCTGGTTTCCAAGATCAAGTCGCTGAATCCGGACGCGGTGTTCGTGGCGCTCTACGCCCAGGAAGCGGCCATCCTCACCCAGCATCTGCGACAGGCGGGAGTGAACATCCCCATCGGCGGGCCGACCCCGCTCACCAATCCCAAGTTCATCGAGCTCGCCGGCAAGGATGCGGACGGGGTGGTGCTGCACACCATCTTCTTCGTCGGAGATCCCGCCAAGCAGGACTTCGTCAAGGCCTACGAGGCCCGCTACAAGCGCCCGCCCGACCAGTGGGCCGCGCTCGCCTACGACACCGCGGGCGTCTCCATCGACGCGATCCGCCGGGTGGCGGCCTCGGGCAAGCCGATCACCGGCGAGGCGGTGCGCGACGCGCTCGACAACGGTCCCGCCTACGAGGGCGTGACCGGCGTCACCAAGTACAATCGCGGCGACGTGACCAAGAAGCCCACCATCATCACCATCCGCGACGGCGCCTATTCGGCCCTGTAGCGGCTCCGGGATGCGCCGCCACCGCGCATCCCGGAGCTCCCGGCCCTCCGCGCCGGGCCAAGGTCGGCCATCGCCCGGCACCCGGGCCCGAGGTAGCCGCCGGCGGCGGCAGATGCTCGCCACCCCGAATCCAAGCCGCCAGATCCAAGCCGCCAAATCCAAGCCATCAGCCCAGAACCGCCCGCGACGTGAGCGCGACATCCTGGCCGCGCGTTCGTCCCCCGCGACGGCGCGCCGCCGTCCCCGTCAGGCCTTCCATGGAACTCTTCCTCAGCCAGATCCTGAACGGCCTCGTCATCGGCCAGGTCTACGCGCTCATCGCGCTCGGCTTCGCAATGGTGTTCGGGGTGGCGAACATCATCAATTTCGCCCAGGGCGCCCTGTTCATGCTGGGGGCCTTCCTGGCCTACACCGGCGTCGCCTGGCTGGGCCTGCCGCTGATTCCGGCGGCGCTGCTGTCGGTGATCCTGGTGGCCGGCCTCGGCGCGCTGCTGGAGCGGGTGGCGCTGCGCCCGCTCGGCGGAGCCAGCGCCATCGCGCCCCTGCTGTCCACCCTCGCCATCGCCATGATTCTGGACCAGGCCGCCGAGATCATCTGGACCCCCGAGCCGCAGGCCTTCCCCTCGCCCCTGTCCGAGCAGCGCATCTTCATCGGCGCCGCTTATGTGACCGGCACCGACATCGCCATTTTCGGCTTCGGCCTGCTGGCCGCCGCCGCTTTGGTGCTGGTGCTGTCGCGCACCTGGGTCGGGCGGGCGTTGCGCGCCACCGCTGAGGACCGCGACGCCGCCCTGCAGATGGGCATCCGCACCGATGCCATGCGGCTCTATTCCTTCGCCCTCGCCGGGGCGCTCGGGGCGCTGAGCGGCATCTTCGTGGCGCTTTATTTCCAGAGCGTGTTCCCGCAGATGGGCCTGCCCTTCGCCCTCAAGGGCTTCGCGGCGGCGCTGCTGGGCGGGCTCACCTCCATTCCCGGCGCCCTTGTCGGCGGCCTTGTCCTCGGCGTGTCGGAGACGCTGGCCAGCGGCTATTTCGGCGATACCTATCGCGATGTGGTGGCCTTCTCCATCCTGTTGCTGCTGCTCACCTTCCGGCCCCAGGGCCTGCTCGGGGACCACCGCCTGGAAGCCCTCGGCGGCGCCCACGCGGCGGCCGGCGCGGCACCCAGCACCAGCCTGCTCGCCGCCGGCGGCGGACCGGCCAGCGGTCGCGTCATCACCCTTCCGGCCTGGGGCTTCCCGCTGGTCGCCGCCGCGCTGGCGCCGCTGCCGCTGCTGATCGGCGCCGGCTATGGGCTTCAGGCGGTCACCTTCGGCCTCATCTTCGCGCTGCTGGCCGCCAGCGTCAGCCTGGTGTCGGGGACGCTGGGGCTGCTGTCCATCGGCCATTCCGCCCTGTTCGGCGTCGGCGCCTATGCGGTGGCGCTGCTGGCCCGGTTCCAGGGCTGGCCGGCGGAAGCCGCCCTCGCCGCCGCCATCGTCCTCACCGCCGCCGTGGCGGTGGCCGCCGCCCTGCCGCTGCTGCGCCTGTCGGGGCACACGGTGGCGCTCGGCACCCTGGCCATCGGCCAGATCGGCCATCTCGTCTTTCTCAACTGGGTATCGCTGACGCGCGGGCCGCTCGGCATTCCCAATGTGCCGGCGCCGGTGCTGGCGGCCTTCGGCGACCTCAAGCTCGCCAGCCTCGGGCAGAAATACTGGCTGGTGCTGACGGCCGTCGCCCTCGGCCTGCTCGTGGCCGAGCGCTTCGTGGGGTCGAGCATCGGCCGGGTCTGGCGGGCGATCCGCGAGGACCGGCTGGCCGCCCACGCCGCCGGCATCCCGGTGCGGCGCTATATCCTGCTGGCCTTCGCCGTCTCCGGGGCCCTGGCCGGGCTGGCGGGCGGACTCCTGGCCTATGTGCAGACGGTGGTCAGCCCGGAAAGCTTCACGGTGGAGCTGTCCATCGTCGTCGTCACCATGGCGGTGCTGGGCGGGCTCGGCAACATCACCGGCGCGGCCCTGGCCGGCTTCCTGCTGACCCTCGCCCCTGAGCTGCTGCGCGCCCTCGCCGACTGGCGGATGATCGCCTTCGGCCTCGTTCTCCTCGCCATGCTGCGGCTGCGGCCGCAAGGTCTTCTGGGAGCGCGCTGATGACCGCCGGCTATAGGGTGGAGAACGTCTTCAAGGCCTTTCGCGGCGTGCGCGCGGTGGACGGCGTCTCGCTCCACCTGAAGCCGGGGGAGACGGTGGCGCTGGTGGGGCCCAACGGCGCCGGCAAATCCACCGTGATGCAGCTCATGAGCGGGGTGGACCGCATCGACGGCGGCCGGCTCCTGGTGGACGGCGCGCGGGTGGACGGACGGTCCCCCGAGCGCATCGCCGCCCTCGGCGTCGGCCGCACCTTCCAGACCTCGCGGGTGTTCCCGGCCCTTTCGGTGTGGGAGAGCGTGCTGGTGGGCCGCCAGCTTCACCTGCTGCGGGGCGATGGCCGGCGCGCCATCGATCCGCTGCGCGAAAGCCTCGGCGCGGTGCTGGGCCTGCCGTTCTGGCGCCGGCGCGTCGCCCGCGAGGAAGCGGCGGCGGAGGCCGCGCTGAAGCTGTTCGGCGATCGCCTGTGGCCGCGCCGGACGGCGCCCGCCGCCTCGCTCTCCTATGCCAACAGGCGACGGCTGGAGATCGCCCGGGTGCTGGCCGGCGCGCCGCGCTACCTGCTGCTGGACGAGCCCACCGCCGGCATGAACCCCACGGAAACCGCCGAGCTGACGGCGCTGATCGGCGACCTGCGCCGCACCCATCCGGCCATCGGCATCCTGGTCATCGAGCACAAACTGTCCCTGGTGCGGCAGGTGGCGCAACGGGTGCTGGTGCTGAACCAGGGCGCGCTCCTGGTGGAGGGCCCGCCGGAGGACGCGCTCAGCCATCCCAAGGTGGTGGAAGCCTATCTCGGCCACGCCCGCCCCGACCGCCAGCTGTTCAAGGACGCCCATCTTGGCTGAACCCGCCCCGGCTGAACCCGCACCTCGTCTCCGCATCGAGGCCGTCGACGTGCATTACGGCGCGGTGCAGGCGCTGTTCGGGGTCTCGCTGCAGGTAAAGGCCGGCGAGGCGGTGGCGGTGCTGGGCGGCAACGCCTCCGGCAAGTCCACCACCCTCAAGGCCGTGCTCGGCCTGGTGCGGCCCACGCGGGGCGCCATCTTCCTCGACGGCGTGCGCATCGACGGGCAGCCGACGCCCGACATCATCGCCGCCGGCCTCGGCAGCGTGCCCGAGGGCCGGCGGGTGTTTCCGCGCATGTCGGTGCAAGAAAACCTGCTGCTCGGCGCCTACCCGCGCCGGCACGACCTCACGGGCCTGGAAGCGGAGCTGGAGCGGGTGTTCGCCGCCTTTCCCCGCCTGAAGGAGCGGCGCCGGCAGGCGGCCGGCACCCTGTCGGGCGGCGAGCAGCAGATGCTGGCCCTGGGCCGCGCATGGCTGCGCCGGCCCCGCCTGCTGTGCATCGACGAGCCCTCCATGGGGCTGTCGCCGCTGTTCGTGGACCAGGTGCACGACGTGCTGGCGGGCTGGAAGGCCGACGGGCTCACCCTGCTGATCGTCGAGCAGAACGCCCGGCTGGCGCTGGAGCTGGCCGACCGCGCCTACGTGCTCCAGCACGGCGCGGTGGTGCGCGCCGGCCCGGCGGCGGAACTGGCCGGCGATCCGGCGGTGCAGCGGGCCTATCTCGGCCAGGAGTGATCCCCCCCGACGAGGAGACAAGGCCATGTGCGACCGTCACACCTTCGGCACCGGATGGACCGGATGGCGCCCCCTGCCTGCCGCCCGGCCCGACGCCCGGCCCGCCGGTCCCTGGCTGGACCTGACCCACCCGTTCGGCCCCGAGGTGCCGCGCCTGCCGGTTTTTCCGCCGCCCCGCTTCGACACGCTGAAGGCGCTGCCGGCCGATCCCATCACCATCTCCAGCCTGGAGTTCGTCGCCCACGTCGGCACCCATGTGGACTCGCCCCGCCACTTCTTCACCGACGGCCCGGCGTTCGAAGACATTCCGCTGGACCGCCTCAGCGGTCCCGGCGTGGTCTGGCCGGTGGCGGTGGAGGCGGAAGGGCTGATCGAGACGCGGGCGCTCGAAGCGGCGACGCCGCGCCTGGAACCGGGCGATATTCTCGCCCTCCACACCGGCTGGTCGGCCCACACCGGCACCCCGCTCTACGACCGGCACCCCAGCCTGAGCCTGGAGGCGGCGGCGTGGCTGGTGGCGCAGGGCATCAAGCTGCTGGCCGTGGACTTTCCCACCCCGGACCTTGCCGGCCACCTGCGCCCGGCGGGCTTCGACTGGCCGGTCCACAAGCTGCTCCTGAGCCACGGAGTGCTGATCTGCGAGCACCTCACCGGCCATGATGCGCTGGTCGGCCAAAGGGCGGAGTTCTTCTTCGGCGCGCTGCCGGTGGTGGGCGGCGATGGCGCCCCCGCCCGCGTCGCCGCACGCCCGCTCGCGGGCTGAGGCCATCGGCCTCCCGGTCTCCGCTCGCAGCGGTGGAGGCACCCGGAGCCGGCGATGGCGCGCCGGCACTGGCGGCCGGCGCGCTCCGAACCTTGCGTCAGGAAACGGTCACCACCAGCAGGGCGATGAACATCAGGAAGGTTCCGACAACGCCAGTCAGCCCGAGAACCGCGGGCCCCCACAACACGATGCCGCCGGCAAGAGCCGCAACCAGAATGAGAAGAATGAAAATCGCGGCGAGCGGGTTTCCGCCCGCGGCATTCGTTTCGGCCATGAGATCGCGTCCTCATAAATTCAATTCGTTCGCCGGCCGGATCATTGACACATTGCGGCCACAGGCGGCAAAAGAATTTTCATCCTTGCGTGACGTCAATGACTTTTGGCGCAGCGCAGCGCAGGCGGCACCAAGGACCCGCATTCACGGCCTTTCCGGGGGATCGCCGGCCAGCCGCCGCCGCCCGCCAGGACCAGCCCCGCAAGGAGGCGCGCGCAAACGCCGCGCCCCGCCAGCGGCCCGGTCGTCCGCCCGGCGCGCTGAAGACAGCGCCGCCCAGCGCCGCCCCCCTGGGAATCCGGTGCCGGCAACCGGCGAGGGGAACGCCCGCGGCCCAGAATCGCTGTAAAATCGTGTTGATAAACCCCCGTCGCCCGCTCGCGCGCGCGGAAGCAAAGCCCGTCCCCTGGCCCCGAAAATACACAGCTATACGTTAGAAACAGTGAATTTCAGGGTCACGACTATTTTTAGCTCACACATGACCCTAGGTCACCACCGTGCCGCCGCGCCGCCGGCGGCCACCCGGCGCACGCGGACCGCATTGCCATGCCGGCCTCGCTCCAAATATCATCACACTCCGATGACAGGTGCCCTGGTCTGGGATGGAGGAGACACGCGCACCGAACGAACGCAAGGTCACCGCGCGCCCGCAGGTGATGCCAAAGACCTGCGCTGTGTGCATCATGAGGCGCCGAGGGCGGTCTGCCGCGAAGCCGGCCGCGTTCAAGACGCAAGCAGGCTGGACCACGTCCCGGGGCAAGATGGCGCACATGAAAGATTCCCTGAAGCGCCTCGCACGGGGCGCGGGCTTTCCCTTCATTCTGGCGCTGCTGGTCGCCGTCATCATCTGCGCCCAGGGCTATGCGTTGTACCGCTCGTACCAGGCCACATGGCTGCTCGCGACCCGGTCGGCCGAAAACGTGCTGCACACCATCGCCGCCACCATCGAACGCAACCTGGAGATCATCGAGCTTTCGCTGATCGGACTGGAAACGGCGTCACGCATTGAAGGGGTTGATGATCTTCCCCCACAAGTCCGCAACATGCTGCTTTTCGACCGCGCCGCCAGCGCCCAGTTTCTCGGCGCCATGCTGACCATGGACGCAAACGGCAATATCCGGTTCGATTCCAGCTTCCCCACCCCGCGCGACTTCAATTTCGCGGACCGGGATTATTTCCAGATCCATCGCACCCCGGGACACGGCGCCACCTTCATCAGCCGCCCCTTTTTCAGCCGCATTCGCGCCGGCGAGCCCAGCGTCGCGCTCAGCCGGCGCATCGCCACCGCAGAGGGGGAGTTCGCCGGCATCGCCGTGGCCTCGATCCGGATGGAGTTCTTCCGCCGGATGTTCCAGCAGGTGGACCTCGGCCCGGGCGGCGCGATCGCGCTCGCACGCACCGACGGGGTCCTGCTGTACCGCTACCCGCCGATCGCCAACGACGAGAACATCGGCGTCGACATCTCCACGTCCACCATATTCCAGAAGATGCTCCAGCAGCCCGGCGAGCCGTTCGTCGACAGCTCCCGCCTCGATCAAACGCGTCGGTATTATCTCAGCGCGAAGGTAGGTGATTTTCCGCTTCTGCTGTCGATCGGCATCTCCACCACCGCGGCCATGAAGGAATGGAACGAGCGCGCGCTGGTGACGCTGGCGGTCACCATCATCGTCTGCATCCTCATCGTGCTGCTGTTCCATGGCCTGCGCCAGGCCCTCGCGCGCAGCCAGGACATGGAGGAGCAGCTCGAGATGATGGCGGTGACCGACGCCCTGACCGGCATCCCCAACCGGCGCGCCTTCGACATGGCCATGAGCAACGAGATCCGGCGCGCCATCCGGCACAAGGTGGAAGTCTCCGTTCTCATGATCGACGTGGATCACTTCAAGGCGATCAACGATAGCCATGGGCATGCGGTCGGCGACGAGGTGCTCCGGCGCATCGCCCGGCAGATTTCCGAGAGCGTGCGGCGGCCCGGCGATTTCGCCGCCCGCTACGGGGGCGAGGAATTCGCGGTGTTGCTGCCCTGCACCGGCGCCATCGCGGCGATGCAGGTCGCCCAGAAGATCCGCACCAACATCATGCACCTGACCACCCCCAGCCCGAGCACCCCGGCGTTGCACCAGGTGTGCGTCAGCATCGGCGTGGCGTCGATGCGGCCCACCCCGGGCGATACCGCGGCCGAGATCCTGCGCCAGGCGGACGAGGCGCTCTATGCCGCCAAGGCGACGGGGCGCAACCGGGTCGTCATCCGTCCCGACGCGGCACTGGCGCAGGCATAGGCCGCTCCTCCTCCCACGTCCGCCCGGACCGGCCGGGACGCCGCGCGGATCGAGCGCCACCGCCCGCGGGACGGCGCAGCTCCGGCGCAAGCCCCTGCGCAACGGCAGCCGGAACGCCGGCGGCATGGCGGCACCGCAAGTGGCGGCGCCGGCGATGAATCGAACCGGGCCATCGTCATTACACGCACAAGTGTTCGCCAGAACAGGCGCCGGCCGCGTCCGACCCGATGCAGGACCGCTCGGGAACAGCTACAGAGTCCAGCGTGACGAGGTGGCGCACTCCACGCCTCACATCTGCGGCGGACACGGAAACATCAGTCCCATGACGGCTTCATCGGAAAAGGGCCAGACAATCCAGGCCTCATGCACCACCCCGGGAGCCCAGGGGCGCTCCCCGCCCTGGCCAGCCCGAGGCGCCCCCGCATCGGAACCCGTCCGCTGACGGCCAAGACCATCGCCGGCATCGGCCCGGCCGGATCGCCAGCCGCAATCATTCCACGATCCACGGAGACAACCATGAGCACGCGCCTGTCGCGTCTTCGCACCCGCCTCGGCGGTGCTCTTCTTGCCGCCGCCGCACTGCTGGCGCCCCCCGCGCTCGCCGCCAACAATCTCGGGCTCGAAACCCTGCCGCTCACCATCAAGAACAACACGGCATCGGGCAAGAACGTCTATGTCTCCATCACCGGAATGGTGAATGGAAACTGGTACACAGTCACCGACGCCAAGGGGAACGTGGCACGCTCCACCTATTCGCCCACCCCGCGCGCGTTCGCGCTGAACATCGGCAAGGCCACCAAAATGGACCTGCAATTGCCGCAGCTGGTGGGCATGCGCATCTATGTCTCGCTCGACAAGCCGCTGCTGGTGAACACCAGCCCCGATGGCGTGCCCGGCGCGCCGGCCGGATGGGTGCCGAACGATCCGAACTTCAACACCATCTTCGACTGGGCGGAATTCACCTGGGTCAAGGACGGGCTGTCCTCCCTCGGCGGCAACCTGACCCAGGTGGACATGGTCGGCATGGCCATGCGCATCGACCTCGCCGGCCTCGACAGCGACCTGAAGACCCCAGTGACCAAGAGCGTCGGCTTCGCCGTCAATCCCAACACCAGCATGCGGCGGGACTATTTCTCCGCCCTGCTGAAGGCCGGTGCCCCGTGGAGCCGTCTGGTGATGCGCGATGCCGCCGGCAAACCGATCCGCGTGATCGCCCCCTATCACGGCATGGAGATGGGCTGGTTCCCGCGCGGCCAGCTCCAATCCTACATCAACCAAGCCTATATCCAATATGCCACAAAGACCTTGCGTGGCACCTCCGAGGGCGTGACCTTCACCGGCCGCGCCGTGGGCCGCGACCTGGTGTTCACCGATCCGAAGACCAAGGGCACCTTCCGTTTCCCGCGGCCGGATTCCTTCAACGCCTACATCGGCAATTTCGTGCCCTCGCCGCTCCCCACCGACCCGGTCCTGGAACGGCGGGGACGCGCCATCGGGGCGCTGTTGCAGGGCGCCTACATGCGCACGACCCTGCTGACGAGCGACGACCTGAACGCCTGCCGCAAGGCCCAGTTCTACAAGAGCGAGCCGGTGAACATCTATGCCAGCGCCCTGCACGCTTTGGCCATCGGCGGCAAGGCCTACGCCTTCGGCTATGACGACACCTGCGAGCAGAGCAGCTACATCGGCGTGCATGCGCCGAAGTCGCTGGTGCTGACGCTCGGCCCGCTGTGATCGGCGGCGGGAGCCGGCCTGCCGGCCCCCGCCTGCTTCGCCTGCGTGACCGCCAGTGTCAGGCGCCGAAGCGCGCCTTGGCCAGCGGCAGGCTGCGAATATGCCGGCCGGTGAGGGCCGCCACCGCATTCACCACCGCCGGCGGCACGCCGGGCAATCCCGGCTCGCCGACCCCGCCCATGGGCGCGCCGCTCTCCACGATCGCCACATGCACCGCCGGCATGTCGGCGCGGGTGAGGATGGGATAGTCATCGAAATTGTGCGACTGGCGCACCCCGCTCGCATAGGCCAGTTCCTCCACCAGGGTGGAGGACAGGCCCAGCGCCACCGCCGATTCCACCTGCGAGGTGACGATGGCCGGGTTGACGATGCTGCCCGGATCGAACGCCACCCACACATTATGGACCTTCACCGCGCCGCCCTCCACCGACACCTCGGCGATGGTGGCGGTCTCGGAGCCGAACGGCGAGGCCATGGCGACGCCGCGCGCCCGCCGCCCGCCTTCGGCCGCATAGGGCCCGCGCCGCCACCCACCGGAGAGGTCGGCCACGGTGTCCAGCAGCTTCAGGCGGCGCGGATCGTGCTGCAACAGCGCGCGGCGCAGGGCGAACGGGTCCTGCCCGCCGGCATCGGCCATCTCGTCGAAGAAGCTCTCGTAGAAATAGTCGTTCATGGAGTGCCCGACCGAGCGCCAGAAGGCGAGCGGCGCCGGGTGGGCGCGCTTCACGAAGGCCACGGACCGGTTGGCGATGGCATAGGGCTTCTTGATGATGCCCTCCACGGCGGAATCGTCCACCTTCCCGTCCGGCAATCCGAAATAGCGCCCGAGCGGCCCCTCGCCCACGGTGCGCACCTCGATCGCCACCGGCTGGCCGGCGGCGTCCAGGGCAGCCCGGAAGCGGCTGAAGCTCAGCGGGCGCAGCGCGTCCATCTTGAACTCCTCCTCCCGCGACCACAGCACCTTCACCGGCCGGCCGGTGGCCTTGGCCAGGATGATGGCCTGCGGGAACGGGTTGGCGGTGCCGTAGGCGAAATGGCGACCGAAGAAGCCGCCGAGCTGCGGCGAATGCAGGATCACCTTGTCCGGCGGCAGGGCCGCCGCCCGCGCCGCCAGCGATACAAACAGGTCCGGCATCTGGTTCGGCACCCACAGCTCCAGCGTGCCGTCGCCGTTGAAGCGCGCCATGGAGGATGGGGGCTCCAGCTGGGCATGGGCAAGGTAGGGCGCGTCATACTCCGCCTCGATCACCTTGGCCGCATGGGCGAAGGCGCGGGCCACATCGCCCTGCTGCTCGGCCACCAGCCCCTTCGCCTCGGACGCCTTGAGCGCCGCCAGAAGGCCCGCGGAGGAATAGTCCGCCGCCATGGCATCCAGGCCGGTGGCGACGGGCCTGGACCAGGTGACCTTCAGCGCCTCCACCGCCTTGCGGGCGCGGAACCAGCTGTCGGCCGCGACCGCCACCGCGCCAGGCAGCCAATGCACCGAATGCACGCCGGGCATGGCGGCAACCGCGTCCTCATTGGCGATGGACACCGGCTCGGTGCCCAGGTGATCGGCATGCACCACCGCCGCGTACAGCATGCCTTCCAGCTTCTGGTCGATGGCATAGACCGCCCGGCCGGTGGATTTGGCACGGGCATCAAGGCGCGGCACCGGCTGGCGGATATAGCGGAAGGTGCTTGGATCGCGCAGCTTCACGTCATCCGCCGGCGCCAGGGCAAGCGCCTCGGCGGCGACCTCACCATAGGGAATGCGACGCCCGTCCGGCAGCACGAGCGTCGCGTCATCGGTGGCGATGGCCTCGGGCGCCAGCTTGAACCGGGTCGCGGCGGCGCGGATGAACATGTCGCGCGCCGTGGCGCCCAGCCGGCGCAGGGCCGCATAGCTTGACCGGGTGGAGAAGCTGCCGCCAGTAAGGCGCAGGCCATCGACGAGGGCATAGTCCGGCCCCGGCGGCGCGCATTCCACCGTGAAGCGGGCCGGAGCCACGTCCAGCTCCTCCCCCAGGATCTGAGCAAGCCCGGTGCTGATGCCCTGCCCGCCTTCCACGAACGGGCTGAGCAGGGTGAAGCGGTTGTCCGGCGTCACCACCAGGAATGCGGGAACCCGCGTGCCCGGCTTCACGGCGTCGGCCACCGGCACGGCGGCGCGCACCGCCGTCGGAAGCACCGCGCCGAGCACCAGGGCCCCGGCGCCGATGCCGAGAAAGCGCCGGCGCGACAGGTTGGAGACGCCCTGTTCCCGCATCAGTGGCAGAGTGGTGGCGGGCGTGAGCTTGACGAGAGCGTTCATGATGGCCTCCCTCAGCCCGCCACCTGGCGGATCGCCTCGGCGATGCGGTTGTAGGTGCCGCAGCGGCACAGGTTGGTCATGGCGTCGGCGATCTCGGCGTCGGTGGGATGGGGGGTCCTGGCAAGCAGGGCGGTGGCCGCCATCACCTGGCCGGACTGGCAATAGCCGCATTGCGGCACCTGCACCCGGGTCCAGGCCTCCACCACCCTGCGCCCCACCTCATCCTCCTCCACCGCCTCGATGGTGCGGATGTCGGCACCGGCGAGGCTGTCCACGCTCACCTGGCAGGAGCGCGCGGCCGCACCATCGATGATGACCGTGCAGGCCCCGCACTGGGCGACGCCGCAGCCATATTTGGTTCCGGTCAACCCCAGCGTGTCGCGCAGCACCCACAGCAGGGGCGTGTCAGGCTCCACCGTCACGTCATGCGGGCGTCCGTTCACGCGGATGGTGCTCATGGCTATGTCCAGCTTGGAAATGTTCCGGAGAAGCTTAGTCGCCGGATGGCACTGCGCCTAAGGTCGTAAACGCGGAGAATTCGGACATCGCCGCAACGGCGGGCCGGGGCGCCGGTCACGAATTGGAGAGGTCGATCACCGGGGCGCGCCCACAGGCGGAACATTGGTATTTTGGCACCTCCTTAATAGGAGAGCCCGTAGTCTCGCCCCTCCGACGCGCGCCGGCGCCGATTCGCGCCGGACATGGGCCGTGTTCGCCCGTCCCCCTCCATATGAGAAACGGGCGGCGCTTACACGTGCACGCCGATGAGGCCGGCGAGAGTGAGCAACGCCACCACCAGCACCGGCGGCGCCCGCCAGCGGGTGAGCAGGAGGAAGCCGGCCACAGCGAGGGCGAAGTCGGCCGGGCCGAGCACCGCTCCCGTCCACACCGGATCGTAGAGCGCCGCCCCCAGAATGCCGACCACCGCCGCGTTCGCCCCCCGCATGGCGGCCTGGGCGGAAGCGCGCGCCCGCAACCCGTTCCAGAACGGCAACATGCCCGCCACCAGCAGCAGGCCGGGCAGGAACACCGCCACAAGGGCGATGGCCGCGCCGGCGAGGCCGGTCGGGGCCGGCCCCATCACCGCGCCGAGATAGGCCGCGAAGGTGAACAGGGGCCCCGGCACCGCCTGGGCGAGGCCGTAGCCGGCGAGGAAAGCCTGGTTGCTCACCCATCCCGGCTCCACCACCGCCGCTTGCAGCAGCGGCAGCACCACGTGGCCGCCACCGAACACCAGGGCGCCGGATCGATAAAACGCCTCGAACAGCGCCACCCCCTGCGCCCCGCCCGCCAGCAGCGGCGGCACCGTCAGCAGCAGCGCGAACAGCACGAGCAGGGCCGCGCCACGCCGGCGCGACAGGGGAAAGGCGAACGCGCCAGCGCGCGCGCCGGCCGCGCCGCGACACAATCTCAGGCCCGCCACGGCCCCGACCGCCAGGGCGCCGAGCTGCCCCACCGCGCCGCCGACGAACACCACCATCAGCACGCCCACCAGCGCCAGGGCCGCGCGCGGGCCATCGGGCGCGAGAGTGCGCGCCATGCCCCACACCGCCTGGGCCACCACCGCAACCGCAACCAGCTTGAGCCCATGCAGGGCGCCTGCCATCCAGGGCCCGCTCAGAGCCGCCGCCCCCAGGGCGAAGGCGACCAGCGCCAGGGCCGACGGCAGCGTGAAGGCGCACCAGGCGGCAAGCCCGCCGAGCAGGCCGCCACCGCGCAGGATGCCAAGGGCGAACCCAAGCTGGCTGGACGCCGGGCCGGGCAGGAACTGGCACAGCGCCACGAGATCGGCGAAGCCGGCATCGTCCAGCCAGCGCCGCTTCAGCACCAGCTCGTCCCGAAAATAGCCGATGTGGGCGACAGGACCGCCGAATGAGGTGAGCCCAAGCTTCAGAAAGGCCCGGAACACCTCGGCCGGCGATCCGGCACCCGTGGGGACGGCGTGTTCGACGGCGTCGCAACCCATGGACCTGCCCCCGGATGACCGGCCGACAGCACGGCGGCGCGGCATGCCCGCCTGCCGGACATGGCGATATATCGCATATCAATATCGATATTCGATAATCATAGGAGTCGTCAATGATCGGGCGAACCCGCGCGAGGCCGGGATCAGGACCGGTGCGTGTGCGGCTCAGGCCTCGCCAGCGGTGCCGGCGCGGCCCTCCTCATGGGCATGGAAGCGGCACTCGCAATGATCCGCGAGCACCTCGATGACCCGGCATTCAGCCACACGGCCATGGCTGCACTCGCCCACCATGCGCTCCAATTCCGCCTCCAGGGCCCTGAGGCTGGCGATGCGCCGGCGCACCTCCTCCAGCCGGGCATGGGCCATGGCGTCCGCCCCGGCGCAGGATTGCTCGGGATGGTCCTGCAGCGCCAGCAGCGCGCGGATGGCCTCGATCTCGAAGCCGAGTTCCCGCGCGTGGCGGATGAAGGCGAGCCGCCGCAGGTCCGCCGGCCCGTACAGGCGGCGATTGCCCTCGGTGCGCACCAGCGGCGGCATGAGGCCGATCTGCTCGTAGAAGCGGATGGTGGGCACCTTCACTCCGCTCGCCTTCGCCGCCGCGCCGATGGACACGCCCGCGCTCATTTTCCGCTCTCCCGCCCCTTGCTCCTCTAGTCGCTAGAGGATGTAGGGTGCCCGCGACTTCAAGGAAAGGGGCCCGACGTGAACGCTCCCATCGTGCAGAGTCGGTATCGTGTCACCGGCATGGACTGCGCCTCCTGCGCCACCAAGATCGAGGGCGCCGCGCGGCGCGTCGCCGGAATCTCCGAGGTTTCCGTCTCGGTCACCGCTGGCACCGTGACCCTCCACCATGCGCCGGAAGCCGATCTCGATACGCTGGAACAGCGTCTCGGCACGCTCGGCTACACCCTGTCCCCGCTCGCCGCGCGCGAGGCCGCCCCAGCCGCACACGGGCATGACCCTGCAGAGCATGGCCATGCCAGGCACGACCACGCCGCGCACGACCACTCGGGGCACGACCACTCGGGGCACGACCATGCCCCCGCGCCCGCCGGTGGGCATGGCCACCAGCATGAGGCGATCGAGGGCCCGTGGTGGCGCTCGACCAAGGCGCGCCTGACCCTGGCCAGCGGCGTTGCCCTGGCCGCCGCTTTCGGCGCCGGCCTGCTGGCGCCGCGCTTCGACACGCCGCTGTTCGTGCTCGCCATGCTGGTGGGCCTCGTGCCTATCGCCCGCCGCGCGTTCGCCGCCGCCACCAATGGCATGCCGTTCACCATCGAGACGCTGATGACCGTCGCCGCGGTGGGCGCCGTCATCATCGGCGCGGCCGAAGAGGCGGCGGCGGTGGTGTTCCTGTTCCTCGTGGGCGAACTGCTGGAAGGGGTCGCAGCCGGACGGGCCCGCGCCTCCATCGCTTCGCTCACCGACCTGGTGCCCAAGACCGCCTGGGTGGAGCGCGACGGCACCACCCGTGAGGTGAGCGCCGACAGCCTCGCCATCGGCGACATCATCCTGGTGCGCCCCGGCGACCGCATTCCCGCCGACGGCCGCATCGTCGCCGGCGAAAGCGCCATCGACGAGGCACCGGTGACCGGCGAGAGCACGCCCGTGCGCAAGGGCGTGGAGGCCGCCGTGTTCGCCGGCACCGTGAACGGCGACGCCGCCCTGCGGGTCGAGGTGACGGCTGCCGCCGCCGACAACACCATCGCCCGCGTGGTGAAGCTGGTGGAGGAGGCGCAGGAGAAGAAGGCTCCCACCGAGCGCTTCATCGACCGCTTCTCGCGCTATTACACTCCCGCCGTGCTGGTGGCTGGCGCGCTGGTGGCGCTGGTGCCGCCCCTCGCCTTCGGCGGGCCCTGGGACGAGTGGATCTACAAGGGCCTGGCCATCCTGCTCATCGGCTGCCCGTGCGCGCTCGTCATCTCCACCCCGGCGGCCATCGCCTCCGGCCTCGCCGCGGGGGCGCGGCGCGGGCTGCTGCTGAAGGGCGGCGCGGTGCTGGAAACCGTTCGCAAGGTGACCACCGTGTGCTTCGACAAGACCGGCACCCTCACCGAAGGCAAGCCCAAGGTCACCGATCTCCTCCCCCTCGCCCTGCCCGCCGCCGAGGTGCTGCGGCTCGCCGCCGCCCTGGAGACCGGCTCCAGCCATCCCCTGGCCCGCGCCATTCTGGAGCAGGCGGCAGCCGACGGCATTGCCGTGCCGGCGGCGGAGGAGGCGAAGGCCCTGGGTGGCAAGGGCGTGACGGCGCAGGTGGACGGACGCGCGGTGTTCCTCGGCGCACCCAAGGCCGCGGCCGAGCTGGCTCCTGTGGGCGCCGACGTGACCGGCCGCATCGCCGCTCTCAACGACGACGGCAAGACCGTGTCCCTGCTGGTGGTGGATGGCACGCTGGCCGGTCTCATCGCCCTGCGCGACGAGCCCCGCCCGGATGCCGCCAGCGCCCTCGCAAGCCTGAAGAGCGCCGGCATCGCCACCGTGATGCTGACCGGCGACAACCGCCGCACAGCCGAGGCCATCGGCCGACGGCTCGACATCGCCGTGCGGGCGGAGCTGCTGCCGGCCGACAAGCAGCGCATCGTCGCCGAGCTCAAGGCCACCGGCGCCGTGGTTGCCAAGGTGGGCGACGGCATCAACGATGCCCCGGCGCTGGCGACGGCGGACATCGGCATCGCCATGGGCGGCGGCACCGACGTGGCGCTGGAAACCGCCGACGCGGCGGCCCTGCATGGCCGGGTGAAGGACATTCCCGCCATGATCGCCCTCTCGCGCCGGACCATGGGCAACATCCATCAGAACCTCGCCATCGCCCTCGGGCTGAAGGCGGTGTTCCTGGTCACCACCGTGGCCGGCATCACCGGCCTGTGGCCGGCCATCCTGGCGGACACCGGCGCCACCGTCCTCGTGACCATGAACGCCCTGCGGCTTCTCGCCTTCCGGCCGGAGTGAGCGGACGCCGCCGCCGCGCGGTGCGAGCCGCCGCAACCGAACGGCGGCGGGCGCCGGAAAAACGAAAGCCGGCGGGGTGCACCCGCCGGCCTTCCTGCAGAAAGGGAGCCGTAGCCCCTGGCCGGCGCCGGCCGCTCAGCCCGGCATCACCGGGCCGATGGAGGCGTCGATGAGGGAGGCCTTGCTGTCGCGGGCGTTGACCACCTTGAAGTAGAGCAGCTTCACCGCGTCCATGATGAGCGTCCACGCCAGGCAATAGGCCCACACCACGCCGATCAGCAGCCAGGGCAGAGCCGGCATGAACCAGCCGAACGCGCACATGAAGATGGCGAACACCTGGGTGCCGAAGATCGCCCCCAGCACCGGCAGGCTGGGATAGGGCGGCTTGAACAGCGTGCCCTGCACCCGCGAGACGAAGAACAGCAGGTGGCCGCCCGCCGCCAGTTGCAGGAACAGCATGGTCTGCACATGCGGCAGGTCCATGGGCAGGATGGCGGTCAGCTCCGGGCTCTTCATCCAGAACATGCCGAGCATGACGATGCCGAAGCTCTGCACCAGCGCCATGATGCCCATGATGGTGGAGAAGGAGATGATGCGGTGCATGTTCCAGCGCACCGGCTTGTCCTGCACCTTCACGTTGTCATAGGCGATGGTCATGATCGGGATGTCGTCCAGCAGCGCCTGGAACACGATCATGATCGCGGTGAGGGGCATGAAATTGTAGGTCAGATAGGTCAGCACCACCACCAGCATGATGTTGAGCGTCATGGCGATGCGGTAATAGATGTAGCTGGTGATGCGCTCGAAGATCGCGCGCGCCTCCATGATGGCATGGATGATGGTGGACAGGCCCGGAGCGGTGAGGATCAGGGCCGCCGCGCTGCGCGCCGCGTCGGTGGCGCCGCTGACCGCCACGCCGCAATCGGCCTGCTTGAGCGCCGGGGCGTCGTTCACACCGTCGCCGGTCATGGCGACGATATGGCCGCGCTCCTGCAGCGCCTTGACGATCTGGAACTTGTGCTCCGGGAACACCCGGCCGAAGCCGTCCGCCACCTCCACCGCGCGGGCGGCGTCCACGGCGATATGCTCCGGGTTCGAGTCCTCGCCAAACACCTCGCTGGCCACCAGGAGGTGGTCGCCGAGGCCAAGCTGGCGGGAAATCTCGCTGCCGATGGCCACGTCGTCGCCGGTCACCATCTTCACCGTCACGCCCAGTTCCTTGGCGCGGGCGATGGTTTCCGCGGCATCGGACCGGGGCGGGTCCAGCATGGGCAGCAGGCCGAGCAGGGTCCAATGCGTGCCGTCGGCAGAGCGGGCGATGCCGAGCGCCCGGGTGCCGCTCTGGGCGAGCCTCGCCACCGTGGCGAAGTATTCGGCCGCCGTGTCCGGCGACAGGCCGGCCAAAGCGGCGATCACCTGCGGCGCGCCCTTGGCATAGTGCACGATCTTGCCGTCGGGGCCCTTGACGGTGGCCGCGGTCTTCTTGTTCACCGGATCGAACGGGGTGAAATCCACCGGCGTATAGGCCCCGAGCGCCTGCGCGTCCGTGACCGCCGCCAGCACCGCCTTGTCGATGGCATCGTCGCTCTGCTTCTGCGACGCCAGGGCGGCGCCGAGGATCAGCTCGTCCGGGCTGGCATCGCCCCAGGGAATGGGGGCCTGAAGGGTCAGCTTGTTCAGGGTGAGGGTGCCGGTCTTGTCCGAGCACAGCACATCCACGCCCGCCAGTTCCTCGATGGCGGAGAGACGCGAGACGATGGCCTGCTGCTTCGACAGCGCCAGCGCCCCCAGCGCCATGGTCACCGACATCACCGCCGGCGTCGCCACCGGCACGGAGGCCACCAGAAGCACCAGCACCAGTTGCACGATGGCGCCGGCGTGCTGCCATTCCCAATGGCCGTCGGCGACGATGTCGCGGTGCACCTGAGCGACGACCAGCAGCACGGCCAGCGCCGCCGACAGGATGATGAGGAAGTCGCCCATCTGCAGCACCGCCTTCTCGGCGTGCGACTTGGCGCCGGCCGAGGCCACCAGCTTGGCGGTGCGGCCGAAGAAGGTGCTGTTGCCGGTGGCGGTGACGAGACCGGTCATGGCGCCCTGGCGCACGATGGAGCCGGAATAACCGCTATCGCCCACGGCCTTCGACACCGGCAGGGATTCGCCCGTCAGCGCCGCCTGGTCCACGGAGAGATACTTGCCCTCGGTCAGGATGAGGTCCGCCGGCAGGGTATCGCCGCCCGACACGCTGACCACGTCGCCCGGCACCAGGTCGGCGGTGTCCACCGTCGCCCATTGGCCGTCGCGCAGCACCCGCGCCTTCAGCGCCAGCCCTTTCTTGAGGGCGGCCAGCGCGCTCGCCGCCTTGCTGTCCTGCCAGAAGCCGACGATGGCGTTGTAGATCAGCAGGCCCATGACCACGCTGAAATCCGCCCAGTCGAGCCGCACCAGCGACAGCAGAGCCGCCGCCTCGATCATCCACGGAATGGGACCCCAGAAATAGCCGAGCAGCTTCTTCCAGCGGCTCTCCTCCTGGGCGGCGATGGCGTTGGGGCCATACTTCGTCTGCCGGGCGCTCACCTCAGCCGCGCTCAGGCCCTGCGGTGCACTGCCGAGCTCGGTGAACTTTGCGGCGATGCCGGCGGCATCCAGGCGCGTCGGGCTGCCGCTCGTCGCGCGGCTCACCGGCTCTGCATGTGGGGGTGCGTCTGCACCCGAAACGGCGGCTGTCTGAGACATGTCATCCCCCGGAATTCGGGCCGGCCCCCGCCGCCCGAGCGCACGCCATGATGACCGCCACACGTGACGGTTGATTTGACTTCCAGCAAACTCCCCGTCCCGGACGCTAAAAATCCGAGCCTCGCGCCCCCGCCGCCACCGCTGAGCCCGTCGGGCACCGCCCCCGCCGCGCCAGCGCCGGACGCACCGGGAGGCCCCCGCCCTCAATGGCCGATCAGCACGATCCACGCGGCCGCAAGCAGCATGCACGCCACCGCCACCGGCACCCCGGCGCGCGCGAATTCGCCGAACGAGATCTTGATGCCGCAGGCCGCCGCCTGTTCCACCACGATGATGCCGGCAAGGCTGCCGAACACGATGAGATTGCTGGAAAAGCCCGTGCCGAGCGCGAGCGCCGCGCCGAGCGCGTCGGCTTCGCTCCCCGGCGCCAGGAACGGCACCAGCAGCATCACCGCGGGATTGTTGCCCACCACATTGGAGAGCACGCCGCTGACCAGGAACAGGGCCAAAGGATCGTTGAGGTTCAGGCCGGTGGCGCGCAGATCGTTGAGCAACGACTGGGGCAGTCCGGTGGCCGCCATCGCCGCGTTGACCACGAAAAGACCCATGATGAGCAGCAGCAGATTGCCATCCACATTCTTCATCACGTCGCTGGAGGCGATCTGGCGGTTGATCAGCAGCACGCCGGCGGCCCCCATGGCGATGAGATCGCGCGGCCAGTCGCTGAGCACGAAGGCGAGCACCACCAGCACGGTGACGACGGCAGCCTTGATCGTCTCGGTCCTGTCGAGCCGCGGAACCTGTGTCTGTGCGAACACCGGATGCTCGCCCGCCGCCTGCGGCAGCGACCAGCGGCCCCGGTACATCATCGCGACGATGCCCCACACCAGCGGCAGCGACACCAGCGCCGGCACGCCTGCGACCCCCAGGAAGCCGTTGAACGACAATCCCAGCTGCTGCGCCGCGATCATGTTCTGGGGACTGCCGATCAAGGTCCCGGAAGAGCCGGTATTGGCGGCAAAGCAGAACGCCAGCAGGAACGGCACCGGATTGAGCCCGCGCGCCAATGTCACCGACACCAGCAGCGGGGTCATGGCCACCACCACCACGTCATTGGTGAGCAGCGCCGAGAGCAGTCCGCCGACGGCGACCAGCACCGCCAGCAGCACCGGCGCGCTCACCGGCAGCATCGCCACCTTCTGCGCGGTCCAGCCATAGAAGCCCGACACCACGAAGGCGGCCGACACCACCATCAGCCCGAACAGCATGCCGACGCTGCTGTAGTCGATGGAATCCCACGCCGCCTTGGCGCTGATGGAGCCCACCACCATCATCGCCAGGGCGCCGACGATGGCGGCCCCGGTGCGGTCCACCTTGAACCCCGGCAGCTTGCCAAAGCCCATGGCCACATAGACCAGCAGGAAGATGAGGAGGGTAACGTCCATGAAGCCCGCCGGTGCTGGAGCCATCGCCGGACAGCAACCCGCGCCGCGCCGACATTGCCCTGACATTTTCACGATTCGCCGAATTGCGAAAACGCCGGGCAGCGCCGGCGCGGGGCCCCGGACCGCAGCCAGGCAGGCGGAGCGGGGCTCAAGCGCCCTTGGGCTCGGCCTGGGCGGCGTGGTGATAGTCCCTGCGGATCTTGGCCAGGTCCACGGTGGGGGCGGGCAGCTTCAGGTTCATCTCGTCGAGGGTCGCCTCGATGATGCGCGACACGGCGAGATTGCGAAACCACTTGTGGTTTGCCGGAATGACGTACCAGGGCGCATGCTGGGTGGAGCATTTCTCCAGCATGTCCTCATAGGCCTCGACATATTTGTCCCACAGGGCCCGTTCCGTATAGTCGGCCTCGCTGATCTTCCATTGCCGGGCCGGATCGTCGAGACGCTGGCGGAACCGCTCCAGCTGCTCTTCCGGGGTGATGTAGAGAAAGAACTTCAGGATGGTCACGCCGGATTGGGTGAGCAGCCGCTCGAAATCGTTGATGAGGTCGTAACGCTGCGACCACACCGCCTTCGGCACCAGCTCGTGCACGCGCACCACCAGCACGTCCTCGTAATGCGAGCGATTGAAGACCGCCACCTGGCCCAATCCCGGCGTGTGCGGATGCACCCGCCACAGGAAGTCGTGCAGGCGCTCTTCCGCCGTGGGCTGCTTGAAGCCGGTGACGGACGTGCCCTGCGGATTCATCGCCGCCAGGACATGCCAGCAGGTGCCGTCCTTGCCGGCGGCGTCAATGCCCTGCAGCACCACCAGCAGCGCGTGCTTCTTCTCGCCATACAGCTTCTGCTGCAGCTCGGCGAGGCGCGCCACGTTCTTGGCCAGATCCTCCTTGGCATGCTCGGCGGACGCGTAATCGCCGTGGTAGGCGGCATCCACGTCCTTCAGCCGCACCCGGGTCCCTGGCTCCACAATGAGCTTCTTGCGCAGGCCCATCCCGCTCTCCTCTCCTCATCCGGCCACCGCCCCGCCCGGGAGGGTGACCTTTTCCCCTCCCGGCAGGCGGAACGCCCACCGGATCATGTTTCCCGGACATCTTAGGAGCTTTCACCGGACCACGCCTTGCGATGGCCCGGGTCTCCACCGCCACTGCGGACCGGGACCAACCCAGGCGTCGGCGGCGGGTGCGTGACATCCACCGCCGGCGCCGCGTGCCCGATGGAATCGGTGATCTCCGGCATCATCCCCCGACGGCACCCGGGTCCAGTGGCCGGTCGATCAGACGGCCGCTCCGGGGCGAGATGCGCCCCCTGATTTGCGATGGCCGGCATTGAAGAACCTCAAGGCGGGAAACCGGGATGGGATGGCGGCGGGCCCGCCGGCCGGAGCGCATCCCCCTCCGCCATCGGCGTGCGGCCACCGCCGGCAACCGGGTGGGCCCGGCGACGGATCGCCACGCCCGCATGCCGTCAGCCCGCGGTGTCGGCGGCGATCTGGCGGACACCGGCCGCGCCGGCGGCGGCGGCGACCGCCGGCAATGGCGGCTGGGGCGCGGCCACATCGAGGATCGAGGCCAGCCGCTCGACGCGCTCGCGCTCGACCAGGCTGTAGGTGCCATCCGCCGCGGCGATGGCCGCCACCTTCTGCACCAGTTCCCGACGCTGCGCGACCTCCGGCACCAGGGCGGCGATGGCGTCCACCGCCGCCTCGCGTTCCAGCAGCAGAATGTAGAACTGCTCGCGCACCAGGGCCTTGAAGGCCTCCAGAGGCAGTTGCAGCAGGTGCTGGCGGGCGTCGTTGAGCGACATCGCCGCGCTTTCATCCAGGGCCCGGACGGCGGAGATGACGTAAAGCGCAGCGCGGGCCAGGGCCTCGTTGAACCCGCCCTCGGCCACCCGGGCGCGAAACTCCGCGATCTTGCGAGCGCGGAAGGCGTCCTTCTGCGGGCTGTTGGCCGGCAATTGCCGGACCTTCGCATCGATATTGAGCCCCAGGACGCCTTGCAGCGCCGGCGCGCCGTAAATGGCGAAGAAGGCCTTCTCCACCCATTGGTCGCGAGCCTCGCGGTAGGCCTCCAGGCCGGCGGTGAGCTGGTCGGAGAACAGCTTCTGTGCCAGCAGGAACGGGTTGTCGTCGGCCACCGGCCGGCGCTCCTTGGCCACAGCCTCGGCCAGGGTGGCCACGCCCCGCATCAGCGGATTGCTGTCGGCGAAGGCGGTGTAGCTCGTCCGCAGCGGATTGCAGGCGAACAGGGCCTGCGTCAGCTGGGGGGTGGAAATGGCCCGCACGGCAGGCTGAAGGAAGGTGCGGTAGAGGGAATGATTGATCTCCGACAGCCGCCGCGCCGCCGCGAAGGCGCGGTCGTCCTCCACACTGTTGCGGCCATAGGCGCGGATATCGTCGAGGGAGCGCAGCTCGAAACGGCTGTGCCAGGCGCGGCCTTCCGCCCGCGCGGCGGCATCGGTGGCCGGCTCGATCACCAGCTCATAGAGGCCGGGCGGCAGGCAATCGATGAGGTCCATCAGGCGCACCAGCTCCTCGTCCTCCTTCGCCCCCACCTTGGAGGACACGAAGATGGCAAGGTGGCCGACCTTCTGGTTCATGCAATAGACGATGGTGCGCCCCTCGGCGCGGATGTCGTCCACGTCCTTGTAGAGATCGAGGATCCACCCCAGCGTCTGCGGCGGCGGCGAAATATTGTCACCCTGCGACGTGAAGACGATGACCGGCGAGGAAATGTTGCGCAGGTCAAAAACCCGGCCGTCGGTGGCGCGCACCTCGTTGCGGGTCAGCTTGTCGCCGATGAAGAACTCATCCACCAGAAACTGGATCTCGTCGCCGTTGAGGGTGATGAAATCGCCCCACCATTTCTCGAACTCGAGATAGCGCGACCCTTCGGTGTCGACCGTGGCGAAGACCTCGTATTGCTTGCCCCACAGCCAGTTGGCGGGGTTCAGGGCATCGAAGTTCAAGATCAGCCAGGTGCCGTCGAACGTGCCGCCGCCGAGATCGCTGACCAGAGCGGTGAGCCAGGAGCCGCCCAGCAGGCCGCCGGAATAACGCATCGGGTTCTTGCCATGCACGCCCTGCCAATAGGACATGGGCGAGCCGGCTACCATGCAGGGGCCGAAAAGGTCGGGCCGCAGCATCGCCACCATCAGGGTCTGGTAGCCCGCCTGGCAATTGCCGATGGCGAAGGGACGAGGCGCGCGCGGATGCAGATCCACGACGCGCTCGAAGAAGGCCACCTGCCCTTCCACCACGTCGAGGAAGGTCTGGCCGGGCTCGGGCGTGGCCGCGAAGCCGATGAAATAGACCGGATGTCCGCTGCGCAGCGCCTCGCCGATCTCGCTTTCGGTCTTGAAGCCGCCGATGCCCGGCCCCTGTCCGGCGCGCGGATCCACCACCACCACCGGGCGCTTCCCGGGGTCCACCTCCACGCCGGGCGGCGGCACGATCCGCGACAGCGCGTAATTGATGGGCCGGGGCAGCGACCGCCCGCTCACCAGCACCTCATGACCGAAGCGCAGCACCGTGGCCTGAGGACGGGAGGTGATCTCTTCCTGAACGTTGCCGCGCTGGCGCAGCAGGTCCAGGAACAGGACGGAACGCTGCCACACATCCAGAAGATACGCTCCCGCCGCGCCGGCCACGGCCCCCGGCCCGCCGGATGCGGCACGGGCGCCCGGCGCGCTCCACCCCGACACCGGCATGCCCCAGGTCCGCGGATCGAGAAGCGGAGACGCGATTGACGTGGCGGATTCGCTGCTCATGGATACCTCGCTCGGATCAGGCCGGCCTTCGCCCCGTGGACGACCGACATGGCCGCGCCGGGGATGCGGTACACTTTCGCGCTGCACACAGCTAGGAGCTGCAATTCCTTCCAGTCAAGCCCGGGAATCTCCGCGCGCCGAAGTTTCGAGACCAGTCACGGCCTGATCGATTTTCCGGCTCATTTCCCGGCGCCGGGAAATGAAACTCCCCGCGCCCGGGACGCCGGCAGCGGCGGGGCGGACATCCAACCGCGAACGGCGCCCGCCATAAGCCGGCGCGGCGCCACGCAGGCCCGCGAGCCGAGCGCGCGGCCCCGTTTCATGCCCCCTCGCGCTTCAACCCGTAGCCGGCCCCGAATGTCGCGGCGCCGGCTCCCGCCCGCCTTGCCGGCAGGCCCGGACGCCCACCCGCGCGCCCGCGCCAAGATGAGCGGAGGTCGCGGCCTATCCCAAACCGGATATTTGCGCCTTGCCGATATCGCCGGCAGGCGTGAAGCGCTCGAATTGACATCGGCCTATTGGCGCCCTTAGCTGACGCGCCATCCGCGCTTCCTTGCCCCGCCCCACCCGACGAGCGAAAATCTTGCTGAAATTCAGTGACGTCGTCTATCGCATCTATGAGGCCACGCTGAGTCCGGAGCACTGGCCCGCCGCGCTTGACGGCATCGCCACCCTGTCCGGATCGGAGGGCGCGCTGGTCTATGCAAAACGGCCCACGGGCTGGGACATCGCCGCCCATTCCCCGGGGCTCGCGGACGCGGTGCGCATCTACGCGGACGAGCACTGGTGGCAGCACAATCCGTGGCTCGATCAATCGGTGGAGGTGGGGTTCCGGGTGGGGGATGTCTATTGCGACCACGACATCATCGGCGACAAGAGGGCCACGGACCTTCCCTTCTATTCGCAATTCCTGCCACGCGTGGGCCTGGGCTGGCAGATGGCGGCGGTCATCCAGGCGGATCTCGGCGTGCCCACCGGACTCGTCGTGCAGCGCGCCAAGCCCAAGGGCCCCTATGCCACCGCGGAGATGGACACCCTGCAGCTGGTGTCGCGCCATCTGGAGCAATCCTTGCGCATCTCCTCCAAGTTCGCCGCCGCCAGCGCCGCGGAGGGGTCGGCCGCCGCAGCGCTGGACACCATGGATCACGCCGCGTTCGTGCTGGACGGGCAACAGCGGCCCGTCATCGTCAACCAGCCGGCGCAACACCTGATGGGGCGTTACTTCACCCATGACGAGGGCCGGCTCGTCCCGGCCCGGCGCCACGAGCAGGAGGCCTTCAGCGCGGTGGTGCGGAATGCCCACGCCGCCGATCCGCAGGCCAGCGGCGCCCCGCAGCCGACCACCATTTCCGATCCGCAAGGGGGCGGTCCGCTGGTGGTCTGGACCCTGCCCGTGGTCGGCGCATCGGCGAACCACCTGGGGATCACCCAGCCCGACGCCCATGTGCTGGTGCTGGCGCAGCCGCTGGAGCAGGACCGCGTCATCGACCCCGGCGTCCTGCGCAACGTGTTCGAGCTGACCCTTGGAGAGGCCCGCCTCGCCGCCCTGCTGGGCGCCGGCCAGAGCCTCAAGGACGCGGCATCCCAGCTGGGCATCACCGAGGGCACGGCGCGGGTGGTGCTGAAGCGCGTTTTCCAGAAACTGGATGTCGGCCGCCAGGCGGAGCTGGTGTCCAAGCTCGCCATGTTCGCGAAGCCGGCCCCCTGAAGCAGGCCGCCGTCTCCCGAACGCAACGGAAAAATGATACGCCCGATCCGCGCCATGCGCGCAGGCCGCCAACAGGAGTCGTGGCATGACCGTTTCCCCGCAGATACCGGACACGCAAGCCCCCCTCGTGGCGTTCGAGATCGTGGACGGCGTCGGCATCCTCACCCTGGAAAACCGGGCCAAGCGCAATGCCCTCAGCCATGCCCTGATGAACGGCGTGCTGGCCGCGTTCGACACCTTTCGCGCCCGCAAGGTGCGCGTGGTGGTGGTGCGCGCGGCGCCGGGCATGAAGGTGTGGTCCGCCGGGCACGACATCCGCGAGCTGCCCCGCGGCCAGAAGGACCCCTTGGCCTATCGCGACCCGATGGAACAGCTTCTGCGGGCGATTCGCACCTATCCCGGCGCGGTCATCGCCATGGTTCAGGGCTCGGTCTGGGGAGGCGCGTTCGATCTGGTCCTGTGCTGCGACATCGTCGTGGCGGACGAGACGTCGAGCTTCGCCATTACCCCGGCGAACCTGAGCCTGCCCTACAACACCACCGGCCTGCTGCATTTCCTGCATCGCGTGCCGGTCAACCTCATCAAGGAGATGTTCTTTTCCGCCCAGCCGCTGCAGGCGGACGCGGCGGCGCGCTGGGGCATCATCAACCAGCTCGTTCCGTCGGCGGAGATCGAGGCACATACGCGCGCCCTCGCCACGCTGATCGCCTCCAAGGCGCCGCTGGCTGTCGCGGTGGTGAAGGAGCAATTGCGCGTGCTCACCGACGACCAGCCGGTGCCGGCACAGGTGTTCGAACGGATTCAGGACATGCGCCAGCGCGTGTTCGAGAGCACCGACTACGAGGAAGGCATAAACGCCTTCCTGGAGAAGCGCCCGCCGGTCTTTCGCGGCGAGTGAGGCCCCGCCGCGGGCGCGCCGGCGAAGTCCGGCAGGCCGCCGCCCCGGGCACGCCACGCCGCCCGCCCTGCCCCGCGAGCCGACAGGCCCTCCACGCGACAGCACGGCCGGACGCCGGTTTCATGGCGCTCCCCCCGCCCCAGTTGCCGTCCCGCCCCGGTTCCATGCGGCGGCTCGCTCCTTCTCCCCGACGGGGGCGGAGTGCGGGCTCCCATCCGCGCCGCGCGGAGGCCATGGCGCAAGCGCCGGCTCAAGGTTCAGGGGCACCGCAAGGGATCGTCCTGTCGCGCGGACTCCATGCGCTCGACGGCGACCGGCGCACACCGGTCATCTTCCCGTAGGCGCGACCGAACGTCGGGACACCGCGGGGGCGTGGGCGTCATCTCCGGTCTGGCTCACGGAGGCGCGATGCACGCGGGAAACACTGATTGCCCCCGTTGATGAAATTGCAACCAGGGGGCCTCCGCCCCGAGCGCGCCTCACCTGGTGTGAGGCTCCACACGCTACCCACAGGCGCTCAACGCTCCAGGCCACGCTCTCCGCCAACGGCAAAGGCCAACTGCATGGCCAAGGGCGCGCGAGAGAGAAGGGTCATGAAGCCGCCATGTGGGATGGATCGTGTGCGCCTGCCGCGCTTCACGCAAACCCTGGAGGGAGGCCAATGGCGGTGAACACCAGCTCAACCGCAAGCGGGGCGCTCGCGGGCTGTCCATGATGGACTCCTGTTCCGGCCCGATCACGTCCAGAGACATCCGGCGCACACAAAAACCGGGAACAGAAGAGCAGCCCGCGCTACGCCGCACGCACCCGCCCAGGACACCAGCCTCGGCACGCCATGATCTCAAAACAACGACGCCGCCGGCCGCAGATGACCAGCGGCGCTTGCCGCGTTGAATGCCGCCGCGTATTCGCCCCCCGGGGCAACGCCATCAGAACAGGGTGAGCACCTCGGCACCGCCCCCCGAGCTGCTGGAACTGCTCGATCCAACGCCGAACAACTGGAGGATAGGATCGGAGGCGGCATTCTCGGTCGCGTCCCACAGAACGGTGAAGCGCTTCAGGAGCTTTTCCACCTTCTCCGGGTCCTGCAGATCCGCGACGTCAAACTTGGATTCGACCACCGACTTCTGAGTCTCAAGCTCCATGCTGCCCAGGTTTGCCGGCAGGCCATATACGGTCTGCACCACCTTCCACAGCGCGCTGTCGGCCAGCAACCCATAGGCGCTGCTCACGGTGGACGCCGTCCGCTTGAAATACAATGCGAGCTGCACGCCCTGGTCGGTCTGCCCCAGGCTGTCCTCGACGGACTGCTCCAGATAAGCGGAAACCACCTCGGCCGTGGTGGCCGCCGTGCTGGTCGTATCGGTCGTGTCCCCGGTGGTCGTGTCCCCTGAGGTGGTCGTGTCCGTGGAGGACGTCGTCGACCCCAGCTCGCTGAAGGCCTTCGCGAAATTCGTGAACCGCGTGTCCGTCAGCTTGTTGGCGAAACTGGAAGAATCCGACAGGTCGCTGTTCAGCACCTTGGTCATCATCGCCTTGGCATAGACCATGTCGCTCAGGCCGTAGGCCGTCATCGCGTAGCTGAAGAGGCGATAATTACTGACGAAATCATCCACCGACTTTACCTTGCCGATGTTTTCCTCGTAATACTTCGTCGCATTGGAGATCTGTGGATCAGCAGACGCCTCCTTCATAGCCGAGGCGTTGTTGTTCGCGTAGTAATTATAGGTCGCGAACGTGGATCCAAGATAAATGGTCATGGCGCGAAGCTCGACTCTGCAGCGGACTCCGGCACCCGGCGCAGATCGCAAATCCGACGCGCGCCCCCAGCGTCCTGATTGAATGGTAACATAAGCCAGGGTTGCCGGATTTTCAAGGCGAACCCTTCGTCACCCCCGACGCGCGAACGCGATGCGCCCATCCGCGCCGGGGGCCGAGACCCGTGGCCGACGGCTCAATCGAGCCTCAGGCCCATCCGCTCCGCCTGGCGCTGAACGAAGGCTTCCATCCGCTCCCGCCCGAGCGGTGTGAGACACACCACGATGCGGCGCTTGTCGTGCGGATCGGGCACCTTGTCGACCAGCCCGGCGGCCCGAAGGTCGTCGATGCGCCGCAGCGCCGTGGTGGTGGGAGCCCCGGACGCAATGCACAGGCTGGTGACCGATATCCAGCGGTTGCAGGATTCGGCCATGGCCAGGTCGAGCATCATCTCCCACGTGGGATCGCAAAACAGATCGACCTGGAAGACCGTCGCCCGGTCGGCGCGCGCCGCCACCAGGGCGCGCAGATAGTCCGACCGGTCGATGGCACCGGTGATCGTCGTGGTCGCCGGCTCGGGCGGCTCCCGCATCAGCATCAGGGCGCGGGCGATGGCGTTCGCCACCTCCTCCGGCGCGGCGGGCTTCTGCAGGAAATCGACGGCGCGCACGCGCAACGCGCTGACCACCCGGTCGATGGTGGCATGCCCGGTGAGAATGATGGCCGAAAGGGGATGACGCCGCCGGCGCAAGGACAGTTTCTGCAGCAATTCGATGCCGCCGATGCGTGGGAGGTTCAGGTCGGTGACCACCACCCGCAGGGCATCGTTCTGCCGCACGAGATCCAGAGCCTCCACCGCCGTATGCGCCGTCAGCGCCGGAAAGCCCAGCACATCAAGGCCGTAACGCATCTCGTTCAAGAAGTCGGTATCATCGTCCACCAGCAGCACACGGGGCACGCTCTGCGTCTGGCCGTCCATACACTTCTCCCCCGGCGGCCCGGCGCATCGCTCCTGGCGCTGCACCCCGGACGTCCGGCCAAGTCACGCGACCTCAGATCAGCACCATGTGACCTTAGATCAGCACATTGCCTCATGCGGCATGTCCATCGACATCGACAATACGCACCCTGCCGGGGCTAGATTTGCCATGCCACCGCTGTCTTCCGCAACCTCCTTCGTCAGAACCGAATCTGCCCTTGCGGACTGTCCAAGCGGCATGCCCACGGCCTCGCCCGCCGGCCCGGCGCAGCCACGGGCGCATCTGCGTCCGCCGCAGCCATCGCGGCTCCGGCCTGCGGCGATGGGCCAGGCTCGAGCCAGGTTTGAATGAGGTTTGGGCCAAAGGCGTCGCCGCCTTTGGCGGAAGCCCGCGGAGCGGACGCGCAACCGATGGATTTCATCGAGGCGGCGATATCACGGCATGCCCGGCTCCAGCGGCCCCGAGCCTCGCGGCCCGCACGATGAGCGGCGGACGCGCGACATCCATCCCGAGACGTGCCCGGCCATCCTGCCGCGCGCCGCCATCACCGCTGCGCGGCGCGATAGCCGAGAAGCGTTTCGCCCGAGCCGTCCGGCGATGGCGTGGGGGCCCGCCGGATGTGGTCGGCGCGATCCTCGGCGGGCGCGCATCGGCAGAACAGCTCGAAGCGGCAGCCGCCGCCTGGCGCCTCCCCGACCGAGACGGTGAAGCCATGGAGCCCGGCGATGGCGGCGACGATGCTGAGGCCCAGCCCGTTTCCATCACTGTGGCGCTCGGGCGCGGAGCGGTAGAAGCGCTTGAAGACCTCCGCGCGTTCCGCCGGCGGGATGCCCGGCCCGGTGTCCTCCACGACGATCACCGGCGCGCCCTCGCGCATGCGGAGGCCCAGGCGGACCGTCCCGCCGGCGGGCGTGAACTTCACAGCATTGTCCACGAGGTTGGCCACGGCCTCGAACATGAGGTCGCAATCGCCGGTGATCGCCGCCTCCCCGCCTGTCAGGTCCAGGGGGAGGCGGATCGCCTTCTCCTCGGCCGTCGGCTCGTAGAGCTCCGCCACCTCGCGCAGCATCGGGACGAGGTCGAACGAATGGAAGGCGGCCCGGCGGCGCTCGTGCTCGATCTCGCCGATGCGCAGCACAGCGGTGATGAGCGACAAGGTCTGGTCGAGCCAGACCAGGGCCTGGTCGATGGCCTGCTGGAACTCCTCGACGCTGCGCGCGCCGTCGCGGCTGCGCTCCAGGCGCGCGCGCAGGCGGGTGAGCGGCGTGCGCAGATCGTGGGCGATGCTGTCGCCGACCCCGCGCACCTCGTCCATCAGCCGCTCGATCTCCGCCAGCAGGGCGTTGACGCCGGCGGAGAGGCGGTCGAACTCGTCGCCGGTGCCGTTCACCGGCAGGCGGTGGCGCAGGTCGCCGCGCATGAGCTTGGCGAGCACCGCTTCCACCTTCCCCACCCGGCGGCGCGCCTGGGCCGCGAGGCCGACGCCGCCGACGACCGAGAGCAACAGCATGGGGCCCATGGCCAGCGCCAGCGCCCGCAGCATGACGCCCCGTCCGCGCTGGACCTCGTCCAGGTCATGGGAAACCACGATCCGCCGCCCGTCATCAAGGCGCAGCGCCACCGCCCGCAGCTCCTCGGAAATGTTCTGCCCGCCAAGCTGCACCGTCATCTGGATGCGGCGCGCGGCCCCGTCAGTGGGCAGGTCCGGCGGGAAATAGCCGAGATTGCCGGCCAGCGGCGTGCCTTCGACCGAGAACAGGCCGGCGAAGCGCACGCTGTGCAAATCCTCCTGCAGCCACACCTGCAGGCGGTGAGCCGCCTCGGCCGGCACCGCCGCGGCGAACCCCGCCTCGTGCAGCACGAGATGATCAAGCCGCTCGCGGGCGAAGGACACCGTCTGCCAGTAGACGAACGCGAACAGCACCAGCGACAGCAGGCTGGACCACGCGGCGATGGCGAAGGCCCAGCGGAAGGCGGTGGTCTTCAGGAGCCTACGCATCGGGCTGCAACACGAAGCCGACGCCACGGACATTCTCGATCAGGCCCGGCTCGCCGGGCGCATCGAGCTTGTGGCGCAGGCGGCCGATGTGCACGTCCACCAGGTTGGACTTGGGCACGAAATTATACTTCCACACGTCCTGGAACAGCATCGCCCGCGTGATGGTCTGCCCCGGACGGCGCATCAGATATTCGAGCAGGCGGAACTCGCGCGGCAGCAGGTCGATTTCCCGCGCGCCGCGCCGGGCCGCGGCGGAGATCAGGTCCAGCTCCAGCGAGCCCACCCGCAGCAGGGTCTCCTTCGGCTCCGCCGGCCGCCGCAGGAGGGCCTCGATGCGCGCCGCCAGCTCGGCGAAGGCGAAGGGCTTGACCAGATAATCGTCGCCGCCCGCCCGTAAGCCACGGATGCGCTCGTCCACGCTGCTGAGCGCGCTCAACACCAGCGCCGGAGTGCGCACGCCCTCGCTTCGCAGCTCCTGAAGCACGCTCAGCCCATCCTGTCCCGGCAAAAGCCGGTCGGTGACGAGAATGTCCCAGGCGCGCTCCCGCGCGAGGTCGAGGCCGGAGGGGCCGGTGGCGGCCCAATGCACCTCGTGCCCGCGCCCGCGCAGGTCGCCGAGCACCTCCTCCGCCGTCTCCCGGTCGTCCTCGATCAGCAGCACCTTCGCCATCACGCGTGCCCCTCGCCGGGTTCTCCCGCCCATCCGCCCGGCTGATGGAAACAGTCATAGCGCATTCCCACGGGAGATAACTCTAAACTCGAATTTAATGGCTTCGCCGCGCGCCGTGGCCTCTAACCCAGGGATAAGGACGACTGGTGAAAGTGAAGCTCTAAAGGGTGCAAGACCATCTCATCGCGAATGAGGTCTGCACCCATCTCAGGGAAGCTTTCGAACGCCATCCGCTGCCGCATATCTGCGCCTCCTGGGATACATGGGCATGAAAAACATTCTTCGCGGCATCGTCGGCGTCATCGCCCTGGCTGCGCTCGGCATGGCCGCATCCCATTACATGCCCCTCACGGCGGCGGAGGCGCCGGCGGAGCCGATCGCGGCCACGCCGGTGCCCGACCCCGGCCTCGTGACCCTCGACGCGGCGACCCGCCGCGACCTCGGCATCACCACCGCCCCGGCGGACGCGCGCGAGATCCGCAAGATCGTCCGCACACCCGGCACGGTGGCCTTCGACGAGCGGCGCATCGCCCGCGTGAAGGCGCGCACCCAGGGCCGCGTGCTGTCCCTCGCCGTGCGCCCCGGAGACGCCGTGAGCGCGGGCGCCGTGCTCGCGACCCTCGACGCGAGCGGGGTGCTGGACGCGCGCAACGGCCTCGCCGCCGCGCGGGCCGCGCTGGCCGAGGCGCAGGTGGCCGAGAGGATCGCCGAAACCGCGCTGGACCGGGGCAATGTCCTCATCCAGAGCGGGCGCGTGGCCCAGATCGACCTGGAGCGGCGGCAGGTGGATGCGGCCAAGGCCCGCGCCGCCGTGCAGTCGGCGCAGGCGCAGGTGGACCTCTATGCCGCCCAGTACCAGCGGCTGGCGCCGCCGCCGGGGGAGGAGCCCGGCACCAGCGCCATCGTCTCGCCCATCTCCGGCGTGGTGGTGGATCTCGGCGTCACCCTCGGCGACGTGGTGGACGCGACCCGTGATGCGCTGACCGTCGCCGATCCCTCCCAGGTGCTGGTGAAGGCCAATCTGTTCGGCGACGACATCTCGCTCGTCAAGGCGGGCGACCCGGCGGTGGTGGCGGCGCCCGGCGTGCTGGACGGCAGCTACGCGGGGCGCGTCGCCTCCGTGAACCCCGCCCTCGACATGGCCACCAACACCGCCCTCGCGCGCGTCGAGATCGGCAATGCCGGCGGGGCGCTGAAGGCCAACATGTACGTCACCGTCGAGATCACCGCCGACCTCGGCCGGCGCGGCGTCACTGTGCCCGCCGGCGCCGTGCAGCAGACCGAGGAGGGGCCCATCGTCTTCGTGGAGCGAACCGACGGCGCGTTCGAGCGGCGGGCGGTGAAGCTCGGCCTCCAGCGCACCGACTGGGTGGAGGTGCGCGAGGGCGTCGCCGCGGGCGAGATCGTCGCCGCCGAGGGCTCCTTCGCCCTCAAGGCCGTGCTGCTGCGCGCCCTCCTGGGCTCCGGCGAGTGAGGAGACACCCATGAAGGCCTGGTTCTCCCTTCTCATCGCCCGCCGCCGGCTGATCCTGGTGCTGGTGCTCGCCGGCGCGCTGGCGGGGCTCGTCAGCCTCAGGGCCCTTTCCGTGGATGCGGTGCCGGACATCTCGCCCAAGCAGGTGATGATCCTCACCCAGTCTCCCGGCCTCGGCCCGCTGGAGGTGGAGCGGCTCGTGACGTTCCCGGTGGAGAATGCGCTCGCCGGGGCGCCGGGGCTCGACAGCGTGCGCTCGGTCTCGCGCTTCGGCGTGTCGGCGGTCTATGCCACTTTCGAGGACGGGGTGCCGCTCGCCCAGGCGCGCGACGACGTGTTCCAGCGCCTCACCCAGGCGAAGGCGATGATGCCGCCCGGCGTGGGCGAGCCGCAGATGGGCCCCATGGCCACCGGCCTCGGCGAGGTCTACCAGTTCGAGGTGCGCGGGCCCGGCCATTCGCCCATGGCGCTGCGGCGCCTGCTGCAATGGACCATCGCGCCGCGCCTGCGGCTCACGCCTGGCGTCGCCGACGTGAACATCTACGGCGGCGAGATGCCCACCTACGAGGTGCGCGTCTCCTCCGACGCCCTGCGCCGCTACGGCGTCACCATGGCCCAGCTCTTCACCGCGCTGGAGCAGAACAATTCCGCCCGCGGCGGCGCCTACCTCAGCCACAACGACCAGCAGGAGGTCATCCGCGGCCTCGGCCTTGTGCGGACCATGGGCGACATCGCCGACATCGTGGTCGCCACCGGCGAGGGCGGCGTGCCGATCACGGTCCGCACCCTGGGCGAGGTGGTGGAGGCGCCCAAGGTGCGCCTCGGCGCCGTCACCCACGACGCGGCCGGGGAGACCGTGGTGGGCGTGGCGATGATGCAGTACGGCGCCAACGCCAGCGCCGTGGTGGGGGCCATCAAGGCCACCGTGGCGGAACTCGCAGCCCAGCTGCCGCCGGGGGTGGAGATCCGCCCCTTCTACGACCGCAGCACCCTGGTGGAGCGCACCATCACCACGGTGACGCACAACCTCATCGAAGGCGCGGTGCTGGTCGTCGTGGTGCTGCTGCTGATCCTCGGCAACCTCCGGGCCGGGCTCATCGTGGCCGCCGCCATCCCACTGTCCATGCTCATCGCCTTCGCCGGCATGCGGGCCCTGGGCCTTTCAGGCAACCTCATGAGCCTCGGCGCCATCGACTTCGGCCTGATCGTCGACGGTGCAGTGGTGATGATCGAGAACATCATGCGCCGCCGCGCCGAGGAGCCGGGCCGCAACGCCTATGAGGTGATCCGCGACGCCACCGCCGAGGTGGCCAAGCCCATCGCGTTCGCGGTGGCCATCATCATCGTCGTCTACGTGCCCATCCTGTCGCTGGACGGGGTGGCCGGCAAGATGTTCCGCCCCATGGCCATCACCGTCATCCTGGCGCTCGCCGGCTCGCTGGTGCTGACCATGACGGTGATCCCCGCCCTCGCCGCCCTGTTCCTGGCGCGCGGGCGCATCTCGGAGCATGAGACGCGCCTCGTGCGGGCGGCGCGCTGGCTCTACACCCCCACGCTCCGGCGCGCGACCCGCCATCCGGCGATGACGGTGGCGCTCACCCTCGCGGTGTTCGGCGCCAGCGTGGTCCTGGCCGGCCGGCTCGGCGGCGAGTTCCTGCCCAAGCTCTCGGAAGGCTCCATCGTCATCACCTCGGAGAAGCTGCCGGGCATCAATCTGGAAGCCTCCGTGCGCACGGTGAACCGCATGGAGCAGGTGCTGAAGGCGTTTCCCGAAGTCAAGCGCGTGGTCTCGCTCACCGGCAGCGCCGAGATCCCCACCGATCCCATGGGGGTCGAGGCCACCGACAGCTTCATCACCCTCGCCGACCCCGCCACCTGGACCACGGCGCACACTCCGGACGAATTGGTGGCCGCCATCGACGAACGCCTGCGGGCCAAGGTGCCGGGCGTCGCCTTCAGCTTCTCCCAGCCGATCCAGATGCGCATGGACGACCTGCTGGAAGGCGTGCGCGGCGACGTGGCCATCAGCCTCTACGGCGACGATCTCAAGCTGCTGCGGGAAAAGGCCGACGAGATCGTGCGGGTGGTGTCGGGCGTCGAGGGGGCGGCGGATGTGAAGGCGGAATCCCAGGCCGGACAGCCTTCCGTCTCCATCGCCATCGACCGCGCCATGGCCGCGCGCTACGGCATCAACGTCTCCGAGGTGCTTGACGTGGTCGAGAGCATCGGCGGGCGCACGGCCGGCATGGTCTATGGCGACGACAATTCCATCACCGATATCGTGGTGCGCGTGCCGCCCGAGGACCGCAGCGATGCCGAGCGCCTGCGCAACCTGCCGGTGGGCCGCTCGGGCCGCGCCATGGTGCCGCTCTCCCGCGTCGCCTCGGTGGAAGTAGCCTCCGGGCCGGCCCAGGTGAGCCGCGACCGCCTGCAGCGGCGCATCTCGGTGCAGGCCAACGTGCGCGGCCGCGACGTGAAGAGCTTCGTGGCGGAGGCGGAAGCCGCCGTCGCCGCCAGGGTGAAGCTGCCGCCGCGCTATTCCATGGTCTGGAGCGGCCAGTTCCAGAACATGCAGGATGCGACCGCCCGGCTCGCCATCGTGGTGCCGGCGGCCATGGCGGCCATCGCCGTCGCCCTGGTGGTGATGTTCGGCGATGCGCGGGTCGCCGCCCTCATCTTCCTCAACGTGCCGGTGGCCGCCACCGGCGGCATCATCGCGCTCTACCTGCGCGACATGCCCTTCTCCATCTCCGCCGCCATCGGCTTCATCGCCACCTTCGGCATCGCCATCCTGAACGGCGTGGTGCTGATGAGTTATGTGCGCGACGAGGAGGCGCATGGCCTCTCGCCCCGCGCCGCCGCCCAGAAGGCCGCCGCCATGCGCCTGCGCCCGGTGCTGATGACGGCCCTGGTGGCGAGCCTCGGCTTCCTGCCCATGGCGGTCTCCACCAGCGCCGGGGCGGAGGTGCAGCGCCCGCTCGCCACCGTGGTCATCGGCGGGCTGGTTTCGGCCACCCTGCTCACCCTGGTGGTGCTGCCGGTCATCTATCCCTACGTCGCGACCTTCGATTTGCGCCGACCCTGGGCGCGCCAGCCGCGCCGCCGGCGCGTGCCCGGCCAGGAGCATGCGCCGGCCGCCGCCAACACCCCCGCGCGCCTCGACACGGGCGCGGCCTGATCGGCCGCGACCCGATCCCCTCGGCAGCCACCGGCCCGCCGTCCGCATTTCATGCCATCACATTGAGGAGCAAGACCCATGAAGACGTCCATTCGCAGGCGCCCGATCCTTTCCAGGGGCACCATTCTCGCCTGCGCTTTTCTCCTGTCGGTGCCCTTCGCCGACAGCGCCAGCGCCCTCGACCCTCGCCCCCGCACCTACCGGGAGCGGGCGAAGCATGATTTCAGGGACGTCCAGCTCGGCCTCTGCCATCCGGCGGACGGGACGGGAGCACCGAAATCCGCCAAGTGCGCCGATGCCCCTCGCCCGGCGGATGCAAGACAAAGCGCTGATAAATAATATAGTCACGCACTCTCGCGCGCATTCTGGAAGCACAGGCGTTGCGCCTCTTCCTCAAGGTGCCGCACCCCGGCACGCGGGTTGGCGCAGGGCCCCTGCGCGATCAGGCGCGACCGACTCGCGGGGCCCGCAGCACATCGCCCCGCGACCGGTCGCGGGGCGATGCCTTCATCCATGGTATCGAAGCGCCTCCACCAGCGCGGCGAACGCGGCGGAGGGCTGTCGCCGGCTCGGATAATAGAGGTAATAGCCCGGAAACGACGGGCACCAGTCCTCCAGGACGCGAACGAGGCGCCCCTCCGCGAGATGGCCCTCGACCTGATCCTGCATGACAAAGCCGAGCCCCAGGCCGGCGGTGGCGGCGCATACGATGATCCGCACGCTGTCGAGGGTGAGTTGGCCCTCGACGCGCACGCGCACGTCGCGGCCCTCCTTCTCAAGCTCCCATGCGTAGAGGCCACCGGAACTCAGCATGCGCAGGTTGATACACACGTGCTCGGCAAGATCCTGCGGCGTGCGCGGGAGCGGATGTCTCTCGAAATAGGCGGGCGAACCGACCACGACCATTCGGACATCCGGCCCAATCCGCATGGCGATCATGTCCTCGGCCAGCGCCTCGCCCAGCCGCACGCCGGCATCGAATCGTTCGGCCACGATATCGGTCAGCCTGGAATCGATGCTCAGTTCGACATGGATGTCGGGATAGCTCGGCAGCAGCTTCTCGATCACCGGCAACAGGATGGTCTCGGCGGCATGCTCGGACGTGGTGATGCGGATCGTGCCGGCGGGCTTGTCACGGAGCGCGCTCAGCGAATCCAGCTTCGCGCCGATGCTCTCCAGGGCCGGCCTCAGGGTGCCGAGCAGCCGTTCGTCCGCCTCGGTCGGCGAAACGCTGCGGGTGGTGCGGGTCAGCAGGCGCACGCCGATCTGCGCTTCAAGCCGCCGGATTGTGTGGCTCAATGTCGACTGAGAGGCGCCGAGTTTCGCTGCGGCGCGGGTGACGCTCCTCTCCTCCGCGACCGCGACGAAGGCCTGGAGGTCCACCAGATCCTCGCGCCGCATTCATGAACCTCCGATATAACTTCATGCCATTTACAGCAGCTCATCGTCACAATGACTCACGATTAGCCTGTGGGATGTGGTCGAGGGCCCGTGCGGTCACGCGCGCGGCGCGGACGTACGGCCCGAAAACGTCCCCCTGTCGCGAAGGAGCAGATCTGATGCTGGGAACCATTCTCTGCCGGGCGACGTGCGTTGCGAGGAGGCTCCCGAGCCGAAGATCCTCCATACCACCGACGCCATGGTCCGCCTGTCGGCAAGCTGCATCTGCGGATCGGACCTGTGGCCCTTCCGCGGCCTGAACGCCATCGCCGCGCCGATGGCGATGGGCCAAGAGTACTGCAGCATCGTCGATGAGGTCGGCAGCGCTGTCACGACCGTTCGCCCGGGCCAGTTCGTCGTCGGCTCGTTTTGCCTGTCGGACAACACCTGCCCGCATTGTCGCTTCGGCTTCCAGTCGCCCTGCGAGAAGCGCGCGTTCATGACCGGAGCCCAGGCGCCGCTGGCGCGCGTCCCGCTCGCCGACATCGCCGATGGCTACCGCGCGATGAACGAGCGGCGCGCGATCAAGACGCTCCTGCGCGTCTAACAGCCGACGCCGGCGGTCGAGGAGACGATGGAGGCGCTCCACGATATGGTGAAGGCCGGCAAGGCCCGCTACATCGGTGCCTCCTCCATGTGGGCCTGGCAGTTCGCCAAGATGCAGTACACCGCCCGGCTCAACGGCTGGACCCGCTTCGTCTCCATGCAGCACCAGTATAATCTGGTGCAGCGCGAGGAAGAGCGCGAGATGTTCGGCCTGCTGGCCGATCAGGGCGTTGGCTCGATGCCGTGGAGCCCGCTGGCCGCCGGCCTCGTGACCCGGCCATGGGGCGACAGGAGCACCACCCGCGGCGCGGAAAATCCGGTGGCCGACATGTTCGGCCGGCCACTGTTTCAGGACAGCGACAAGGCGATCGTGGACGCGGTCCAGAAGATCGCGGGCGCGCGCGGCGTCTCCATGGCGACGGTCGGCATGGCCTGGGTGCTGAAGCATTCGTGCGTCACGTCGCCGATCGTGGGTCCCACCCGGCCGAAGCATCTTGACGATGCGGTCGCCGCGCTCGATCTCCAGCTCACCGACGACGAGGTCGCCGCGCTGGAACGGCCCTACACGCCGCGTCTGCCGACGTATTTCTGAGCTGTCGCCGATCGCCGGCGGCAGGACCGGAAAGAACCCGGGACGCCGCAGCGCGCGAGGCTCGTTTCCGGCGCCGGCGACGGCGTGGCCTGAGAGGGAACACAATGAGACCGCATGTCATCTGCCACATGATCGCGTCACTGGACGGGAGCCTGCATCCCAGCCGCTTCACGACCAGCCCCGACGGCACCCGGGCGGAGTGGTCGAGCCTCTATGAACAGGTCCACCAATCGCTCGCGGGCGATGCCTGGATCGTCGGCCGGGTGACCATGGCGGAGATGAGCAAGGCTGGCCCGCATCCGCCGCCGCGGCCGGGCGCGGTGGATCGGCCCCACCATTTCGCCGCGCGCGCGGCGGGCAGCTACGCCGTGGCGCTCGATCCGTCCGGCAAGCTCCACTTCGCCGGCCCGGACGTCGGCGGCGACCCGGTCGTGGTGCTGCTTGGACACGACGTGCCCGACAGCCATCTCGCCGAGCTCGCCGCCGACGGCATCTCCTATATCGTCGCCGAGACGGCCGGCATGGATCTCGCCGCGATGCTCGACGTGCTGGGTCGCGAACTCGGCATCCACCGGCTGCTGCTGGAGGGGGGCGCCACCATCAATGGCGGCTTCTTCGCGGCCGGCCTTGTCGACGAGCTGAGCCTGCTCGTCGCCCCCGCCCTCGACGGCAGGGCGGGGCATCAGGGTTTCGTCGCATTCGGGCCGGACGGCCTCGCTGGCAGGGTGCAGCTCGCGCTCACCTCCTGCGACAGCGTCGGGCACGGCGTCGTTCACCTGCGCTACACGGTGACGGCGAGCAAGCCGGCGTGACCCCAGGGGCAAACTGGCGCCCCCATGCAAGGAGGCGCGCGAGGGCAGGAGGCGCGCCACCGCGCGCCCCGCCGAAACCTCGCGATGTTCCGGCAGGACCCTCGCGCCGCCGTGGGCCAGCGGTGCTCAGCGGCCAGTGGTGGCCATGAGCTGCGCGGGATAGCGTTCCCCCTCGATGTCGATGCCCGCAAGCGCGTGACGGATCTCGGCGAGATCCGCCGGATTGAGCGCCACATCCACGGCGCCGAGGTTTTCGGCGAGCCGGTGCGGCTTGGTGGTGCCTGGAATTGGGACAATCCAGGGCGTCTGCGCCAGCAGCCAGGCCAGCGCGATCTGTGCCGGCGTCGCCTTCTTCTCGGCCGCGATGCGCGTGAGGAGATCGATCAGCGCCTGGTTCTTCTCCATGGCCTCGGGCGTGAAGCGCGGCAGGATCTTGCGGAAGTCGCTCTCGGCAAGCGCGGTGTCCTTGCCCATCGTGCCGGTCAGGAACCCCTTGCCGAGCGGGCTATAGGGCACGAGGCCGATGCCGAGCTCCTCGCACGCCTCCAGGATGCCGTTGGTCTCCGGTCCGCGCGTCCACAGCGAGTATTCGTTCTGCAGGGCCGTGACCTTCTGGACGGCATGGGCCCTCCGCACGGTCTGCGCGCCGGGCTCGGACAGGCCGAAGTGCCGCACCTTGCCGGCCGCGATCAGATCCCGCACGGCGCCCGCCACGTCCTCGATCGGCACGTCCGGATCGACGCGGTGCTGATAGAAGAGATCGATGACGTCCGTCTGCAGCCGTTTCAGTGATGCATCCGCGACGGCCCTGATCTGCTCCGGGCGGCTGTTCATGCCTGCCATCTTGCCATCGACGATGTTGAAGCCGAACTTGGTGGCGATCACCACCCGTTCGCGGACAGGCTTCAGCGCCTCGCCGACGATCTCCTCGTTGGTATAGGGGCCGTAGACCTCGGCCGTGTCGAAGAAGGTCACGCCCAGATCCACCGCCTCGCGGATCAACGCGATGCTGTCGCGCTTCGCCAGCGCATGGCCGTAGCTGAAGTTCAGCCCCATGCAACCGAAGCCGATGGCGGAAACCTCGAGCCCCTCCCTGCCGAGTACGCGCTTCTGCATTGCCCATCCTCCGTCCATGCGGTGCCTGCCCGTTGCCAGGATGGCCGAAAGATTAAGTCCGTCAGCGGCCATGGATTAGCGTCACGAAACGGCATGGCCTCATATCTGAAATTCATGAATGGAGGCCTCCGCCGGGGCCCGCCGCACCCAGCCGCAGGGGCCTCCACCCGAACGCGGGAACCGTCGATCCTCGCGGTGTCGCCACCTGGGCGGCCGACACCGCTTCCGGCCGCCGCTCCCCCGGTCAGCCCGCCAGCGCACGAAACGGTTGTAGGGGGTGTACGCGAACACTGGCGCGTCAACCGATCCCGCCGCATCGCTCAGGCCCGATGGTCCCGAGCTTGCCTCACGACACGCCGACACACGCAAAGGCATGGGGAAACGGCCTAACGCACCCGCTGCCGGGCCAGCCATTGGGTGGGTGTCACCCCGAGTTCTGTGCGGAAGGCGCTGCGCAGCGCATGGGCATCCGGGAAGCCGCAGCGGATGGCCACATCGTCAAGGCCGCGCGCTCCGCCGACAAGGAGTTCCTGCGCCCGGGCGAGCCGCGCCCGTTTCAGCCATTCCCCGAGGTTACCCCCGGTTCGTGCCCGAATATGGCGCGTCAGGGTGCGGCGGCTCATGCCGGCGCGCTCCGCCAGATCGTCCAGGGCCGGCGCCGCCATGGGATTGGTGCGCAGCGCTTCCAGAATTTCTGTCACGCGACGGTCCGCCGATGTGCCGATGGCCGGCCGGTCGATCAGTTGCGGTTGTTCACCCATGCGCTGGGGCGCGACGACCAGATGGCGCGCGACGCGATTGGCCTCGCTTGTCCCGGACATCCGGGCCAGCAGATGGAGGCAGCAATCCAGCCCCGACGCGACACCGGCGGAGGTCAGCACCTGCCCTTCGTCGACGAAAAGCGCGCCCGCATCGACCATGACCTTTGGATACCGCTCGGCGAAGGCCGCGGCGCGCGCCCAATGCGTGGTGGCGCGCCGTCCATCGAGCAAGCCGGCCTCCGCCAAACCGAATGCCCCCAAGCAAAGACCCACGACGACCGCCCCGCGCATCTGCGCCGCACGGAGTTCGGCCACGATGTCGATGGAGACCGGCTCATCGGCATCCCGCCATCCGGGGAGAACGACGACATCGGCCTCCCGTGCGGCCTCGAGCGGACGGGAAGCTTCGATCGTCAAGCCGCCGCTGGCCGCGAACCGAGGCACGCGCGCGCATACCTCGATCCGGTGTTCGCCCGCGACGAAGGGTTCGCCGAACACCGCGAGCGGCGTGGAGAGCATGAACGGGCTGATGCCGTCATAGGCGAGAACGGCCAGGCGCATTGGCCTGATCTACACGAATAATGTCCATCAGGCCACTGACGACGACGCGCTCCAGCCCGTAGAGGTGGGGCAACCCAAGGAGCCTTCCAATGACCCACACCCTGCTCGTGATCGACATCCAGAACGACTATTTTCCCGGCGGCGCTCTGCCGCTGTGGCAGGCGGAGGAGACCGAAGCGCGGATCGTGGCCGCCATCGGCAAGGCGCGCGCCAGTGGCGACAGGATCGTCCTGGTGCGCCATGTGTCCAAGGCGCCGACGGGCCTGTTTGCCGCCAACGGCACCGGCGCCGACATTCGCCCGGCGATCCTCAACGCGGCGGGCGACGCCCCGATCGTGACCAAGACCTATGCGGACGCCTTTCAGGATACCGATCTTGCCGGCCATCTCGCCGGAACCCGCGACCTGCTGGTCTTTGGAATGATGACCCAGAACTGCGTCGTCTTCACCGCCCTGTCGCGCCTCGCCGATGGATTTGACGTGCAGGTCGTCGGCGATCTGTGCACCGCGCCCATCGAGGTCGTCCATCGGATCGCGCTGAACGCGCTCGGCTCGAAGCTTCGGGTATCGAACGCCGCCGAGATCTGGAGCTGATCGCCGCGTCCTGGCCGCTGGACATCGAAGGCCAAGGGGGGTGGATGCGCCGCCTGGCCTTCGCCCCTCGCGAACCCGGCCGATGGTCCCGGACGCCGGCGGCGAGCGCGCAGGGCGGCGCGGGATTTCGCGGCAGTGAGGGGGGAACGTCACGATCTCGGTCGAAGGGGGCGGCAACGGGCCCGCGGCAGCGCCGCCCAGCCGCACGGCGGTGACACGCTCTTCGCCCGGATCGCGGCGCACGCCGGCCTGGTCCTGGAGCTGGTGGAGGCGACCTGGCGGCAAGCCGGCGGCCGCCGCTTGAGCGGGGCCGGCGATCGCAGGGCGCCAGCAGCGGCAGCGGCGTTCCTCTCGCCCGCACCCCGGGATTGACGGAACGCGCGCGCTCCCCTAACCCCTGGCCCCTTGCTCCTGTCCTTGCCCCAACAGTTGAAGAAACCGCCGCGCCCCATGGCCGAGACTGCGCAGAAGTCGCCCCGCATCTCCTTTGTGTCCCTCGGCTGCCCCAAGGCGCTGGTGGATTCGGAACGCATCGTCACGCGCCTGCGCGCCGAGGGCTACGAACTCACCAAGACCCACGCCGGGGCCGATCTCGTTATCGTGAACACCTGCGGCTTCCTCGACAGCGCCAAGGCCGAAAGCCTCAAGGCCATCGGCGATGCCCTGGCTGAAAACGGCAAGGTGGTGGTCACCGGCTGCATGGGCGCCGAACCCGAGCAGATCGTGGCCGCCCATCCCGACGTGCTCGCCATCACCGGGCCGCAGCAGTACGAAAGCGTACTCGCGGCGGTGCATCAGGCGGTGCCCCCGCAGCACGACCCGTTCCTGGACCTCGTGCCTGACCAGGGGGTGAAGCTCACCCCGCGCCACTATGCCTACCTCAAGATTTCCGAGGGCTGCTCCAACCGCTGCACCTTCTGCATCATCCCGAAGCTGCGCGGCGACCTGGTGTCGCGTCCGGCCGGCGAGGTGCTGCGCGAGGCGGAAAAGCTGGTGAAGGCGGGGGTGAAGGAGTTGCTCGTCATCTCGCAGGATACCTCCGCCTACGGGCAGGACCTGCGCTATGCCCCGAGCCTGTGGACGGGCGCCGACGGCGAGCGGGAGGTCGCGACCCGCTTCCTCGACCTGGCCGCCGCGCTGGGCGAGCTCGGCGCCTGGGTGCGCCTGCATTATGTCTATCCCTACCCCCATGTGGACCCGGTGATGGACCTGATGGCGGCCGGCAAGGTGCTGCCCTATCTCGACATTCCCTTCCAGCACGCGAGCCCCTCGGTGCTGCGGCGCATGAAGCGGCCCGCCTCCCAGGACAAGACCCTGGCCCGCATCAAGGCCTGGCGGGAGGCCGTGCCGGACCTCACCCTGCGCTCCACCTTCATCGTCGGCTTCCCCGGCGAGACCGAGGCCGAGTTCCAGGAGCTGCTCGACTTCCTGCAAGAAGCCGAAATCGACCGCGCCGGCGCCTTCAAGTTCGAGCCGGTGGCCGGCGCCCCCGCCAACGCCTTGGACAACCCGGTGCCGGACGAGGTGAAGGCGGAGCGCCACGACCGCTTCATGCGCGCCCAGCAGGCGGTGTCCGCGCGGCGCCTGAAACGCAAGGTCGGGACCCGCCAACAGGTCATCATCGACGCCGTGACGCCCACCGGCGGCATCGGCCGCACCAAGGGCGACGCGCCGGAGATCGACGGCACTGTGACCGTCTCGGCGCGCCGGCCGCTGCGGGTGGGCGAGATCGTCAGCGTGAAGATCGAGGCCTCCGGCCCCTACGACCTGTCGGGCACCGCCGCCGGCTTCTGAGGCCGGCCCCGTCGGCGGGCTGCGGGGCTGGCTGGCGGGCCCCCGGCTCTCCCCGCACATGCCCCCCATGGGAACTGCGCCCCCGCCGCGCTGCACGCCTTCGGCCAATGCTGATGCGCAGGCCAATACTGTTGCGGAGGCCAATGCTGATGCGGAAGAGCGGGCGGCCGCCCCGCCCGGGATGACATGCACAGCTCGCCGCGCCGCCCGGCGCGAAAAGGCAAAACGCCCGTCCGGGGAGCCGAACGGGCGTTGCAAGCATCAAGCGGACGGCCGGGGCTCAGCCCTCGTCGTCGTCCGTATGCTCCGGCGGCACCAGCCCCTGGAGGCCGGCCAGCAGCTCCTCCTCGGTCATGCGGTCGAGCATGACATCGCTGTCATCACCGCCCGACTCGCCGGATGCGATGAGCGGAACCGCCTCGGGCTCGGGCTCGTCCACCTCGGTGTATTTCTGCAGCGAGTGGATCAGATCTTCCTTGAGATCCTCCGGGCTCACCGTCTCGTCCGCGATCTCGCGCAGCGCCACCACCGGGTTCTTGTCGTTGTCGCGATCGATGGTAATCTGGGCACCCGAGGAGATCATGCGGGCGCGATGGGCGGCGAGCAGCACCAGTTCGAACCGGTTGTTCACCTTGTCGATGCAATCTTCAACCGTGACGCGCGCCATGGGCTCGGCACTCCCTCATGCGCGATTGCGCTGGATCATAGCCTGGGAAGAGGGCGTCGATACAACACTTCACCAATTGGAGCAAGCGGCGGGTGCCTTTTTCGCTTGCGTTGAATCGGCCTTCGTCGGAGAAAGGCAGCGGACGGCACGGGATACAGCCGTTCCAGCGTTACGCCCATCCCATTCGACCGGCGGAATTTTTTATGCAGGGCCTTGAAAAGATCGCTCTTCTCATCGATGGCGCTAATCTATACTCCGCGACCAAGGCGCTCGGCTTCGACATCGACTACAAGCGCCTTCTGAAAGAATTCCAGAGCCGCGGGTACCTCCTGCGCGCGTTTTATTATACGACGCTGATCGAGGATCAGGAGTATTCCTCCATCCGCCCGCTGCTCGACTGGTTGGATTACAACGGCTATTCCGTGGTGACCAAGCTGGCGCGCGAGTTCACCGATGCCCAGGGCCGCCGCCGCGTGCGCGGCAACATGGACATCGAGATCGCGGTGGATGCCATGGAACTCGCCGGGCACGTGGACCACATCGTCCTGTTTTCCGGCGACGGCGACTTCCGCTCGCTGGTGGAGGCGCTGCAGCGGCGGGGCATCCGTGTGTCGGTGGTCTCCACCATCTCCACCCAGCCCCCGCTCATCGCCGACGACCTCCGGCGTCAGGCCGACATCTTCATCGACCTGGTCGACCTCCAGCCGAAGATCGGCCGCGACCCGGCCGAGCGACAGGGCCGCATGCAGGAAACCCCGCGCTTCCTGGAGCGCCGCGGCGCCCCCGCCAGCCCCGACTCCGACGGCTGCTGAGCGCGCGCCATGGCGCGTCCGGTTCCGGCCGAGCCCGCGGCTGATTGTCCGCTATGCCCGCGCCTCGCCGCCTTCCGCGACGAGTGGCGCGGGGCCGAGCCCTCATGGTTCAATGCTCCGGTGCCGGGCTTTGGGCCAGAGAACGCGCGCCTGCTCATCGTCGGCCTCGCGCCCGGCCTGCGCGGGGCCAACCGGACGGGGCGGCCGTTCACCGGCGACTATGCCGGCGACCTGCTCTACGGCACCCTCCTCGATTTCGGCTTCGCCACCGGCACCTATCAGGCCCGGCCCGATGACGGACTGGCGCTGAGGGACGCGCGCATCGTCAACGCGGTGCGCTGCGTGCCGCCGCAGAACAAGCCGACGCCGGACGAAATCCGCACCTGCCGGCGCTTTCTTTCCCCCGCCTTCGCGACCCCGCATGTCAAGGCGGTGGTGACGCTGGGCAAGATCGCCCACGATTCCACGCTCGCCGCGCTCGGCGCCAAGGCCTCCCACCTCAAGTTCGGCCATGGCGTCTCGGGCGAGATCGGCGGTCTGCGGGTGTTCGCGAGCTATCACTGCTCGCGTTACAACACCAACACGGGCGTGCTGACGCCCGCCATGTTCCATGCCGTGTTCCGCGATGTGCGGGCGTTCCTGGCCGGCTGACGGCGCCGGACCGTTCGCGCAGCCTTCTCGTGACGGGCCGAAGACCCGCGCGGCGGCGTGTCATACCAAGGGCCTGTGAGCTTGACTCATGGGCCTTTGGCCGAGCCCCCGCGGCGCTTGAGCGAACCCACTTGGCACCGGTCGAGATCGGGGCCGATGGTATCAGGCCTCAGCCCCACCGCGCCGGGCCAGCAGATGGGCCAGCACCGCCGCCGCATTCTCATGGGGCGGAAACACCGGATAGAAGACGTGAGAAATGGCCCCCTCGTCAACGATGAGGGTGATGCGCTTCAGCAGCCGCGCGCCGTCCACCTCGAACGTGGGCAGGCGGATGGCGCGGGCCAGTTCGTGCCGATGATCGGACAGCAGCGGAAACGGCAGCCCCAGGCGCTCGGCCACCTCCTTCTGATAGGCCGTGTCCTGCACCGAAAGGCCGAACACGTGCTCCACGCCGGCAGCGCGCAGATCCTGGTAATGGTCGCGGAAGGCACACGATTGCGGGGTGCAGCCGCGCGCGCCGGGAATGGCGTCCCACCCCTCCGGAAGGGGCTCGCCAGGCACGCCGGTGCGCGGATACACATAGACCACCGCCCGGCCCGACAGGGCCGACAGGTCCACCGCCCGCCCGTCGGTGGCGGCGAGCGCGATGATGGGCAGTTCCAGGCCCGGCAGGTGATCGGCGGCGCCATCGTCCTGCGGCGCGGGCAGGTCAGGCGGCAGGGTCTGGTAGTGGGTCATGGGCGGCCTCTCCGGGGCATGTCGATGATCGCGCCGGGCATCAAAGCAGCGGCGGCGCGCAACGCGCAAGACCGCAGGCGCAGATGCGCGGGCGGCCCGCAGCGGCGGCTCCGGGCCTATCCCCGGTCGCGCATGATGCGTGCCTTGTCGCGGGCCCAGGAGCGCTCCTTCTGCGCCTCCCGCTTGTCATGGGTCTTGCGGCCCTTGGCGAGGCCGATCTCCACCTTGGCGCGGCCGCGATCGTTGAAATAGATCTTCAGCGCCACCACGGTCATGCCCTCGCGCTCCACCGCCTGCCCGAGCTTGGCGATCTGGCGCTTGTGCAGCAGCAGCTTGCGAGGCCGCCGGGTCTCGTGGTTGAAGCGGTTGGCTTCCAGATATTCCGGGATGTAGGCGTTGTAGAGCCACATCTCGCCATTCTTCTGCGCGGCGTAGCTCTCACCGATGGTGGCCTTGCCGGTCCGCAGGCTCTTGACCTCCGTGCCGGTCAAGGCGACGCCGGCCTCGAACACCTCCTCGATGGCATAATCGAACCGGGCCCGCCGGTTGTCCGCCGCCACCTTGCGGGGGGCGTCCTTCTTCTTGTCGCTCATGCTCAGAACCTGATGTCTGCGGCCCCGGCAGACAAGGGGCGCCCGCCGGAAAAGACGGACGCCGCGCCGGATCTTAGGCTCAATCGATGAGCCCTGCGTGAACCATGGCCGACCGAACCACCGCCTGCGTCGCCTCGCTGACCGGAACCATGGGCAGGCGCACGTCGGCGGTCATCTTGCCGAGCAGCGAGAGGGCGTATTTGGTGGGCGTCGGGTTGGTCTCCACGAACAGCGCCGTGTGCAGCGGCATCAGCGTGTCCTGGATGGCGAGGGCGGCAGCGAAGTCGCCCTTGAGACAGGCCTCCTGGAACGTCGCGCACAGGCGCGGCGCCACGTTGGAGGTTACCGAGATGCAGCCATGGCCGCCATGGGCGTTGAAGCCAAGGGCGGTGGCATCCTCGCCGGAGAGCTGGATGAAGTCCGGCCCCAGCACCTGCCGCTGCAGCGACACCCGCGCCATGGAGGCGGTGGCATCCTTCACGCCCACGATGTTCTTGATCTCGAACAGGCGCGCCATGGTCTCCACCGACATGTCGATCACCGACCGGCCGGGGATGTTGTAAATGAAGATGGGCAGGTCCACCGCGTCGGCGATGGCCTTGAAGTGGTGGTAGAGCCCTTCCTGGCCGGGCTTGTTGTAATAGGGCGTCACCACCAGCAGGGCGTTCGCGCCCACCTTCTGGGCGTGCGTGGCGAGGCCGATAGCCTCGGCGGTGTTGTTGGAGCCGGCGCCGGCGATCACCGGCACCCGGCCGGCGGCCTGCTCGACCGCCCAGGACACCACCTTGTTGTGCTCATCGTGGCTCAGGGTCGGGCTCTCGCCCGTGGTGCCCACCGGCACCAGGCCATGCGTGCCCTCCGCGATCTGCCAATCCACGAACGCGCGAAACGCTTTCTCGTCCAGCGCCCCGTCGCGGAACGGAGTGACAAGGGCGGTGAAGGAGCCGCGGAACGGCGACGGGGACGGGATGGGCGACATGGCGGGCGCCTTGGTTCCTGAAGGACTGGGTTGAACCGCGAACACGGCTCCCGGATGACGCCATTGTGATGACGCCGCCGAAGGCCATGACAGCCCCCGGCCGGGACGGCGCGGAAACGATCCCATAGCCTGTCGCGGGCCGTCCGGAAAGGGGCACGGCGCAAAGCCGCGACAAGCCGCGCTTTCGCCGCCTTCGCCGGGCAGGTTGCAACGCCAGGGTGAGGCGCGCGCGACACGGGCAAGCCGGATCCGGCGATCTGGTTAGGGTTTCGTAAAGGCACCTCGCCCACCATGGCGGCCACCCTTGAAGAGCGCCCCGCAGTGCGAGGACCCCTGATGTCGCCCTTTTCGAGCCTGATCTCCGCGAGCGCCCTGGCGATCACCGTCGCCCTGGCCGGCGTCGCGCATGCAGCCACGGAAGCGGCCCCCGCGCCCACCGCCAAGCCGTCGTCCGCGAAGCCGTCGTCCGCCAAATCGTCCTCCAGCACATCGTCGAAGGACGCCAAGGGGACCGCTGCCAAGAAAGGCGACGCCAAGGCCTCGGACAGCAAGGCGTCTGCATCCAAGACCGCAACGTCCAAGGCTGCCGCAGCCAAGCCGGCCGCAACCAAGGCCGGTGCCAAGACCACCGAAAAGAAGGGCTCGGACACCACCGGCTCCGTGAAGACCGCATCGGTCGCGGCCAAGCCGAGCCTCGCCCGCGCCGCGGCGCCGGCATTGGCGGCCCCCACGCTGGCCGCATCCTCCGCCATGCCCACCGGTGAGCTCGGCACGCTGCGCGCCGCCGTCGCCGCCGCCAAGGGGGGACGCGCCAGCGAGGCCATGTCCGCCGCCAGCCAACTCGACGATCCGGTGGCGCGCAGCCTGGTGACCTGGCTGGTCATCCGCCACGCGCCGAATGACCTGGGCTTCGACAACATCAACGAATTCCTGCGGGAAAAGCCCGGCTGGCCCACCCCTTCCACCCTGCGCCAGCGGGCCGAGCGGGTGCTGTTCCAGGAAAATCGCGATCCCGCCCGCACCCGCGCCTTCTTCGCCGAGCGTCCGCCCATCACCGGCGAGGGCAAGGTGGCGCTGGCCCGCGCCCTCATCGTTTCCGGCAACCGCTCCGACGCGGTGGACTGGGTGCGCGAGGCGTGGCGCGAGGACCTGCTGAACGAGCGGTTCGAAAATACCATCATGGACGAGTTCGGCTCGGTGCTCACCCGCACCGACCACAAGCTGCGCGCCGACCGCTTCAGCTACAAGCCGGACCCGGAGCGCGCCCTGCGCGCGGCCTCCCGCGCCGGCTCCGACGTGGTGGCCCTTACCAAGGCGCGGCTCGCCATCGCCCGCAAGGACGGCAACGGCAGCGCCCTGCTCGGCGCCGTGCCGTTCACTCTCGCCAACGATCCCGCCTATCTGTTCGCCAAGGCCCAGCTGCTGCGCCGCGCCGACAAGCCGCAGGAAGCCGCGCGCGCCCTGCTGGGCGGCGCCGCCGCCGCCGAGGCCAATGCCGATCCGGACGAATGGTGGATCGAGCGCCGCCTGGTGGCGCGCGAGTTGCTCGACGCCGGCGATCCGCAGACCGCCTACAAGGTGGCGGCGACCGGCGTCGCCCCCAAGGCCGACAACTACCGCGCCGAGCAGCAGTTCACCGCCGGCTGGATCGCCTTGCGCTTCCTGAAGGACCCGCGCACGGCGGCGGCGCATTTCGCCCGCATCGGCCATGGGCAGAAGCACCCCATCACCCTGTCGCGCGCCGCCTATTGGCAGGCGCGGGCGGCCGAAGCCATGGGCGACACCGGGCGTGCCCGCGCCGCCTATGAGGAAGCGGCGCGCTTCCCCGCCACCTATTATGGCCAGCTCGCCCGCACCCAGCTCGGCCAGTCGCCAGTGGTGCTGCGCACGGCACAGGTGTCGTTCCAGGACCGCAACGAATTTCCGCGCATCGAGCCGGTCAAGGCGATCCGCCTGCTCTATGCCATCGGCGACCGGGACACGCCGCTGACCATCTATTACGACCTCGCCTGGCGCATGGAGGATTCCGGCCAGCTCGCCCTGCTCGCCAACCTCGCCGAAGCCAATGGCGACGCCCGCGGCGCCCTGGTGGTGGGCAAGGAAAGCATGGCCGAGGGCCACCCCCTGGAGCAGGAAGCCTTCCCCACCTTCGGCCTGCCCGCCTACAGCTCCATCGGCATTCCGGTGGAAAAGGCGGCGGTGTATGCGGTGGCCCGGCAGGAGAGCCAGTTCAACCCGCGCACCCTCTCCAGCGCCAAGGCCATGGGCCTGATGCAGGTGACCCCGGCGGCCGGCCTCGAGGTCTCCCGCAAGACCGGAGCGCCTTACAACGAAGCCCGCCTGATGAGCGACCAGTCCTACAACGTGCAGTTCGGCGCCGCCGAGCTGGGCGAACTGGTGAAGAACTACGACGGCAATTTCGTGCTGGTGTTCGCGGCCTACAATGCCGGGCGCGGCAGCGTGCGCAAGTGGATCGACCGTTATGGCGACCCGCGCGACCCCAATGTGGACGTGGTGGACTGGGTGGAGCTGATCCCGTTCGCCGAAACCCGCAATTATGTGCAGCGGGTCATGGAGAACTACCAAGCCTACAAGGTTCGCTTCAACAGCCCCAACAAGCTGCAGATGGAAGCGGACCTGCGCGGGACGCGCTGAGGCGGGGCCTCTGGCCCCGGCTCGGTTCCCCCGCGGCCCGGGCGCGCTCAGCCCGGTGCCCGCGGCCGGCGCGGGGCGCGCGGGTCCGGCCGGTCGCCAGCGGCCAGCGCCTTCGCCTGGCCGATCCAGTCTTCCCGCTCGATGCGGCCGGGAAAGGCCAGATAGCTTCCCACCCACGCTGCTTCATCCGGCGTCCAGGCGGCGATCTGGCGGAAATGGAAGATGCCGAGCCGCTGCAAGCGCTGCTCGTTCTGCGGCCCGATCCCCTTCAGCAGCTTCAGGTCGTCGGCGACGCCTCCGTCCGGCGCCGCCAGCACTGGCGGCGGCACGCCCGGATGAGCGCCCCGGTCCTCCGTCCGCCGCGAGGGCTCCGGCTCCTGGTCCTCCGCCTCCACGATGGCGCCGGGCGGGACCTTCAGCAAATGGCCGAACACATCCGCCACCGGCTCCCGCAGCGGCGGCAGCGCCGGTGGCCCGGCCGGACTCGGCACCGGCTCGGAGCGGATGGACATCCCCTCTCCCGGGTCGCCCGCCTGCCCCGGCGCCACGGCGGCCGTCGCCTCGGCCGGCGACGCGCGGCCTCCGGCCCCGGCCACCGGAATGGACCCGGGCGCCGCTCCGCGCCGCGAGCCACGCAGCCACAGCCCCAGGGCCAGCCCCAGCAGGAAGGCCGCCGACAGCAACAGCAGAACATCCCAGTTGAAGGCCGTCATGGCGTCCCTCCCGTCTGCTCCCGCCGCAGAAAATAACCGGTGACCACACCGATGCCGAGCGCCGCCAGCAGATGGGGCCACAGCGACAGGGCAAGATAGATCATGGCGCCCGCCCCTCCTTCACCACGAACACGATGCGCCGGTTCTGGGCACGGCCGGCGTCCGTGTCGTTGCTCGCCACCGGCTGGGTGGCACCATGCCCCGAGGCGGCGAGACGCTCATGCGCGATCCCCGCCTCCGCCAGGAACGCCACCACAGCGGCCGCCCGCGCCTCCGACAGCCGCAGGTTGGCCGCCGCCTCCCCCACGTTATCCGTGTGGCCCGACACCTCCACCACGCTCGCCGGGCAGCGCTGCAGCGCGAACACCAGCCGGTCCAGCAGCCCCAGAGAGTGCTGGTCGATGCGGGCGCTGCCGGATTCGAACAGGATGGTGCCGCGCCCCATGAGGTCGGAGAGGAGGCCCTGGCACTCCCGCGCGCCCACCAGGGCTCCGGGCGCTGCCACATCAAGCACCGCCTCCGCGGCGAAGGGGGGCTTGAGGGCACGCTTCAGCTCATCCTCGATCTCCCGCGCGGCCCGCCCGCCCAGGGCCGCCCCGGCCAGGCGCAATTGCGTGTCGGCCAAGGTCAGCTCGCCATTTGCCACCCGAGACAGCTGCGCCAGCCCCGCCAGCGCCGCCGGCAGGAAGCCCGCGGGCGCACCGCCGCCGATGGCGGACAGATCGTTCACCTTCTCCTTCAGGAAGTCGCGTTCCAACGCCGCCAGCAGCGCCTGATGGGTCTTCTCGTCCGGATAGAAGCCCGACATGGTGAGTGTATCGCCATCGCGACGCACCGCCAGCACATAGGGCGAGATGCGCGGCGGCTCCACCGCGCCGGCATCGGCCGCGAGCCCGGCGGGCACCGCCTTCATGGCCTGGGTCAGCGACTGGAAAGCCGCCGAATCCAGCGCCTCCCCACTGAGGCGAAGAGTGGCGCCGCTGGCGGAAACCGTGCCGATCCTCAACCGCGCCAGTTGCGCCACCGCGAAATTGGCTCCCGCCCCCCAGATCTCGGCCGGCGGCCCGCCGGAGGCGAGGCGCATCTCATCGCGCACCGGTACCCCGGGAAAGGCGCTGCGCACCGCATCCAGAAGCAGCCGGCGCGCTTCCTCCGAAGGAACATAGCCTTCGAGGCGCACGCTGTCGGCGGTGCGCTGCAAGTCCCAGGTGAAGGGCACGGCGCGCGGCGCTTCCACCGCGAAGCGCGTCACCTGGAAGCTCTCGGGCGGCGTCCTGCGCGCGGCGGACAGCGCTTCGAAGGCGGAGAAGGTGGCCGCCTGGCCCTCGACGGTGATGGTGCTGTCGGCCACCGTCACCTGAAGCTGCGGCGTCTCCGCCAGGAGGCGGGCGGCATAGCGCACCGCCTTCAGCCAGAGATCGGTGCTGGGGGCGCCGTCGGCGAGATGGGTGTCGTCGCGCACGCGAACGCCCGGAAGCTCCGCAGCCAGCGCCTTGGCCACTTCCGCGTGCGCCGCGTCCGAGGGAAAGAAGCCGGACAGCCGCAGCATCTCGCCCTCCCTGCTCGCCGACCAGACGAATGGCGAAGCCACCGGCGGCCGCACGGCGAAACGGGCCAGCGTCAGGCCCTGGGGGAGCGGGCCGCGCACGGTGGCGGCAATGGAGTCGTAGGTCGCCAGATCCGGCGCCCGCCCCTCGATGGCCAGCGCCCCATCGGACAGCGTGACGCGACCGGAGGGCAGCCGATTGAGCTGCCCCAGAGCGAATTCCACCAGCCCCGCGAAGTCGCCGGGGGGGGCGCCGCGGGCGCGCACCAGCCGGTCCTGGCCGGTGATCCCGTTCCCCGACGCCTTCACCATCGCCACGATCCGCGCCAACGCGTATCGCGACGGAACGTAGCCATCGAGGGAGATCATGCGCCCGTCCTTGACGGCGCTGAAGGTGAAGGGACGCCGTTCCGGCAACAGGGTGGTGGCATCGCGCACCGCGCGCACCCCGAACAATCCCTCCAGCGAGGCGCGGACCTTGAGCCGCGCCTCCTCCGCCAGGGCTTCGCCCTCCAGCGTCGCGTCACGCCCCTCGAATCGTGCGGTCGCCCAGGATTCGCCGGTGCGCGCGAGCACGGCCTCCGCGCTGCGGGTGAGGTCGTCCTCGATCGGCCTGCGCGCCGTGGCGATGGTGAACGCCGCCAACCCCGCCAAGGCTGCAAGACCCAGAAGCAGCACCCAAAACCGCCATCGCGAGCGTCCCGCCGACGCCCCCGCCGGCGGCCCCCCGGTGCCGGCGGCCCCTCCGCCGCCTGCCCCCTCGCCCGGCTTATCGCCCACCATCAACCCGTCTCTCCCCGCTCGCTCCGCGACCCGGGAGAGAGTTCAGCACATTTGGCCGCCGCTCCGAAAGCCCGGGGAGTGACGCACAGATGAGCCGACCCGCCCCAAACGCGACGGGCCGCCCGGAATATGCCCGGGCGGCCCGTCGTGTCCCACCTGGAAACCGTGCTGATCGCCTCAGAACTCGCGCTGGGCGAACAGCAGAACCCGGTTGGCATCGGTGGAGCCGCGGCTAGCGCCGAAGCCGGTGTACACGTAGTCGTTCGCCTTGTTGTAGGTAAAGTCATACTGCAAAGCGAAGAACAGATTCTTCACCGGGGCAAAGCCCACGTAGCCACCCACATTGGCGTTCTCGCCGCCCGAAGCACCATAGACGGCCTCCGCAACGGAATTGTTATAGTCATAGGCGGCGTAGCCGCCGAACACGGCCGTGCTCCACTTCTCGTTCCAATTGTGGAGCAGCGAGGCGGTGGCGTTCCAGCCGCTGACCTTGCTGACACCGCCAAGGCCCTGGAAGCCATCCGGCGCCGCATACTGGCCCGAGGGGTCCTGCAGGCCGAGATAGGACACCGCGCCATCCACATAGGCCGCCTGCAGGTAGAGCGTATCCCCCTCGCCCAGCGTCGGCAGCTTGAACATCAGGCCAGCCTGCAGCGCATAGCCCCAGGTGTCGGTGGTGCCGGACTGCGGGTTGAGATAGTTGACCGCGCGCACCTGATGCAGCGCACCGGAGATCTGCGCCTGGCCCCACTCGCCCGTATAATTCAGGTTGCCGACGATGTCGGGCACCTGGATGCCGGCCTGGTAGTCGTCCAGTACGTTCGCGGCCGCCGGGTCGTTGGGGGACACGCCCGAGTTCCGGTCCGCCGCGTCTTCCAGCGAAACGGAGGCGCTGAAGCCCTGGCCGAACTCCGCCGTATAGGCGATGAGGTTGAGGCGCACGTCATCGCCGATGGTCGCCGGATCAGTGCCGAGCACGTTGGCATTGGCATAGAAATCGAAGAACGACTGAGCGTGGCCGAAGGTGAAGCCCGCGAACTGGATGTAGGCGTTCCAGACCTCGATCTCGTTCTTTGCCGCGACACCATCCGACCACGGATCGGAGGTGCGCCACTTGAAGCGGGTCTCCAAATAGGACCGCAGGGTACCGTATTCCGTTTCCGTGCGCGCATCGAGGATGACGCCGCCGGTGGCGATGGAATAGGTCTTGTCGTTCTCGGCCGGGTAGTCGGAATAGGTGTTGTAATAGCCTTCCGCCCACAGATAGCCGCCCACGCGCAAGCAGGTGTCAGTGCCGGGGATATAGAAGAAGCCCTCGCCCTGCGAGAGGCACTGCTTCAGATAGGTCGGCTGCGCCTTCTTCAACAGCAGGTCGGCCGCCTGGACCGGCATCGCCGCCGCCACCACGCCCAGCCCCCCAACGGTCGCGGCCAGCACACCCGACGCACCAAACAGCCGCAAACGCGGGAGATGCAGGGCAAGACTCATATCGGACCCCCAATTGATATATTATATCATCTACCGTGTGCCACAAAGGGCGCACGGCGGCAAGCTGGACCTCGCGACTTTCGAGACCCTCGCCCTCCGGCCCCGCCGCGAGCGGCGTCCCCGGATCGAACGGCAGGCGCGCACCCCAACTCAAAACCCTTGGGAGTCCACTGAAGGACAAGAACGCGTCGTTTTTACTTTTAACCGAGACCGCACCAAATGGAATAGAAGCGTCGCTACTATGTTCCTATTCTAAACTATACCGCAGCCGAATGACGAACATTTGCAGACAAAGAAAAACCCCAGCGGTTGCCCGCCGGGGTTCTTCCTCGATACGACTGATACGAAGATCAGAAGTTACGCTGAGCGCGGATACCACCCGACCAGATGTCGGTGGAGCCACCGATCACACCGACCGCCTGACCGGCGCTGTTGTAGGTGACCTGCAGCGGGTCAGACGCCTCAACCTTGGTGTAGAGGATCTGCGCGCCGAGATCGAGGTTCTTCACCGGCGACCAGATCAGGTCGGTACCGACCTGCCACAGGTTGGCGCTGGTGGTGGCCACGACGGTCGAGTCGGGGGTGTTGATGTCGGTGTAGCCACCATAGACGATCGAGCGCAGGCCCGGGGTCCAGAAGTGACGCAGCTGAGCCTGGATGGCCCAAGCTTCCACCTTCGAGTAATCGCCGAAGGCATTGGTGCGCACGGCGTCGGCCAGCGGCACGTAGGCGCCGGAGAGGCCGCCGTTCGAGCCGACGGTGATCTTGCCCCAGCCGCTGGCGGTGCCCTGAACGTTGCCGCTCACGCCGGCATAGTTGAGCGCGCCGTCAGAGTAGTTGCCCTGGATGAGGAGGCTGTCGCCAGCCGCCAGGAAGGGCAGCTTGAACTCGGCCTGAGCGCCGATGGCCCAGCCCCAGCTGTCGGTGGAGGAATCACCCACCCAAGCGCCGGGAGGCGAATACTCGAGGGCATTGACCTGATGCAGGGCGCCGGAGAGCAGGAAGGTGCCCCACGCCTGATCGAGGCGGATGTTGGCGACGATGTCAGGAGCGGTCTGGCCGCCCTGGTAGTTGGAGTAGCTGAGCGAGCCGCTGTAGCTGGTCAGATACGGGGTGAAGGGGTTGCTGTTGAAGGCGGCAACCGAGATGCCGCTGGCGGTGGTCGCCTGCACGCCGGTGGTGCGGTTGGCGGCGTCTTCCAGCGAGATGGTGGCCGAGAAGCCGTTGCCGAACTGCGCGGTGTAGGCCAGGACCGAGGTCCAGGTGTTCGAGCCGGCGAACAGCGTGGTCATCGTGTAGTTGGTGCCCAGCTCGAAGAACGACTGGGTATAACCGGCGGTCAGGCCGGCGAACTGCACGAACGCGCGCTCGAAGTAGAAGGCGTTGTTCGGGCCCGAACCGGCGCCAGCCTGGGAGTTCCACTCACCGCCGAAGCGGACGTAGGAACGCAGGGTGCCGTAGTCGGTCTGGGTGCGGGCGTCGAAGTCCACGACGCCACGGGCGCGGGTCAGGTAGTCCGCATCGTCGTTGTCACGGAAGGGGAAGGCGAGCGCACCGGCGCCGGGGCCGTTGAAGCCCGCGCCAGCGGTGGTCGCGATGTCGGGACGGAAGGTGCCGACGGCGTTCACATAGGTGTCGAAGCGGGCATAGCCGCCGATCTTCAGGCAGGTGTCGGTGCCCGGGATGTAGAAATAGCCAGCGCCGTAAGCGGAGCACACCTTGACGTACTCGACCGCCTTCGCCTTGACAGGCAGATCAGCAGCATGGGCTCCAGCCACCGCGACGAGACCCGCCGCGCTGCCGAGGAGAAGGCTCTTCACCATCTTCATCGTGACCTCCAAGTTTTGTTCCGAGAGAGCGAGCGCCGCTTCGCCGGTGCGATTGCACGTTTGAGAGGTTCTTGCCCCGTTTCCCATCCCGCTCCCGCAGTTCCGTTTCCGAACGTGTCAGCAGCAATCAGGTCGACCGGGGACTGCCCCCCTTCGTCGCAAAGCCAACATACAAAAGGCGGATCAGCGATCAATCGGAAGCACTCCAAACGGCGGCCTCCGCAGCCTGTTTTCCGGCAGGTGTTGCAAGAAGGGCACGGCTGAAAAACGCCATCATATTACCTCCGATGAGTCCCCGGAAAACCCGGGTAACCAATTGTTTCTGCTTTATAAGAAGTTAAACTCCCGGGGCCGTCAGGGGGCCTTGGAGCCCCCGTCGGGCGGTCGCTGCGGGCCGTCGGGGGGATACCCGAGCCAGGGCTCCAGCGCGCCTGCCGGATGGTCGAAGCCCGCCACACTGACGCCGATTCACCGCCCGATCGGGTGACTCGCGGACGGCATCCGTCGCGAGGGAAGGATGCGGGCGGCGCCTCCCGGCCTCCTCCCCTCGCCTCGCGCGTCACGAGGGGCGGGCATGGCCTGCCCGGCGCGCCAGAGGGCGCGGCATGGGCCTGGGCCCGCCCACCGGCGCGGTGGCGATCCAGATCACGTGCCGGGCCCCGCCGCCCTTGCCGTTCGCCCGCGTCTTCACCTCATCCACCTGGAATCCGGCACGGCGCAGGCGCTGGGTGAAATCACGGTCCGGCGCAGACGACCACACCGCCAGCAGGCCGCCGGGACGCAGCGCGGCACGGGCGGCCTGAAGACCAGCGGCGTCGTAGAGGCCGTCGTTCGCCGCCCGCATCAGCCCGCCCGGACCATTGTCGACATCCAGCAGGATGGCGTCATAGGCGGCGCGGCCGGAGCGGATCGCGGCGCTCACATCGTCCTCCACCAGCGTCACGCGCGGATCAGTGAGGCTGGCGCCGAACAGCGCCGCCATCGGCCCGCGCGCCCAGGCGACCACCGCCGGCACCAGTTCCACCACCACCACGCCCGCATCCGCCCCCAGGGCACCCAGCGCCGCCCGCAAGGTGAAGCCCATGCCGAGACCGCCGATGAGCAGGCGTGGCGCGCGGCGCGATCCAAGCCGGGCGCAAACCAGGGTGGCCAGCGCCTGCTCGGAGCCGCTCAGGCGGCTGTTCATGAGCTCCGTGGCGCCGGACATGATCGAGAATTCGTCGCCCCGCCGCATCAGGCGCAGGTCGCCAAAGCCATCGGGCACTTTCGCGGTGTCGAGCAAGGACCAGGGAATCATGGGAGAACTCGTCGGACGATGGGCATCATCGCCTATGGCCCGCCACGCCCGGACGAACAAGGCCCGCCGATGCCGCGCAGTCGCGGCGCGAGATCCGGCCATCCGTGATGAAGCCAATCCACTGGACGGGACACGGCATGCAGCGGAAACGGAGGCCGCCGGCAAGTCGTTCGCCAAGGGGCCCAGCCGCCCGGAGAGAGCCGGCGGAGAGCGCGGCAAGCCATTACTATTTAATGATTTTTATTTTACATTCCACTTATGTGGCGCCCTTCCGAGGATGGTGCCTCGCCGAAACGGGTCCCAGCACCGGGACCAAGGAGACGGACCAGGCCAGCTAAATCGGTTGAACACAAAGAAGGTCGCGGCGGTCCGCGAGCCGGGCGGGACGGTGCGCGCCGTCCGTGACCCCACCGCCGACACGAAGGCGACTTGGGATCCGGCGCTCAGAGGCAGGTCGCGTGCCGCACGTCCGCGGCGCCGCGCAGGTTCGCCATGAGATCAACAAGGCGCAAGCGTGAAACTGGAAACCCGCGGCACACGTCCTCTCCGCACTGCACAATTCCGCCTTCCCGCATATCGGCGGGCTGCCGACGGGTGGGATCATCTCGGCGCACGCGCTGCGATGCCCCGAACCGATCCGGACAACGCAGCGAGCCGGACGCGGAAGATGAAATCCATATGACGCAGGCGTGTGGGCGGCCCGCACCGCTCGCATGAAGGGCAAGACAGGGCCACCTTATACCAAAGGCCCATGGGCTTGGCTCATGGGCCTTTGGTCAAGCCCGCGCGGCGCCTGAGCGGACCCCCTTGGCACCGGTCGAAGACCGGGGCCGATGGTATGAGCCGCTGCCCCAATGCTGCGGCGCTCCTGCGCGCGGCTCTCTCGCGAGGAAAGCTCGATCGTCGGGCGCGGCCATCTCGACAGGTTGAGCTAATGCTACTCGTGAACGCTCGCCCGGCAGTGGCGGGGTTCAAAAGCAGCTGCGCCGCCCCGGAAGGAAAATCGGGGATCACCTCCCCGCCGTGGGTTCGACACCAGCGTTCCCGCAGCACGTCTATAGAGGGGGCGAGCGCACCTTGGTGCGGGTCAGCCTGTTCCGCAGCCTCGCCGTTCCCGGCAAACGCCGCGACGGCATCCACCGCAAGGTCCTCGTCCGCCGCATATCGGGGCCCAAGCGCATGCGCCCCCAGCCCCATGCGCTTGGGAGGCGGATTGGCGACCTCTCCTGGGACAGCCTTATCCGCCATCACCAGACGGCCGGGAGGGGGAAGCCTCCTTGCGAGACCTGCGGGGTTCCGCAGGAGCCGGAACCGGCCGCGGCTATGCCGGCAGGACGACCACCTTCGTCTTGACCGGCGTGCGCGCGTACAGATCTATCATGTCCTGGCTGAGAAGACCGACGCAGCCACTTGTGACGCCCGTCCCGATGGATTCGGGATCACTGGACGCATAGATGGTGTAGAGCGTGTAGGCGCCGTTCTGATAGAGATAAAGCGTGCGGGCGCCAAGCGGGTTTTCAAGGCCGCCCGGCATGCCGCCGGCATATTTGGCCGCCTCGGGCTGGCGCTGGATCATCTCCTTTGGGGGGGTCCATGTCGCCCATTCGGCTTTGCGCCCCACATAGGCGTCACCGCTCCACAAGAAGCCGGCGCGGCCGACATTGGCGCCATAGCGGGTGGCCTGCCCCTCTTCTTCGACGCGGTAGACATAGTAGTTGCCGGGATCGACGATAATCGTTCCGGGCGCTTCCTTGGTTTCGTAGCGCACCGTCCGGCGATAATATTTGGGATTGACCTTTCTGACATCTGCCGCAGGAATCGGAAACTTCTCGTTTGGCACCGGCCCGTAGACCTTTTCCGCCTCGGCGAGGCTCATGCCGTCGGGCGACGCGCAACCGGCCAGCCCGATCGCACCGAGCCCGATGGCGGAGCCGAACAGAAACGAGCGACGGCTGAGCACTGCCGAGCGAGACCCTGGGACGGCGAACTCGTCACGTCCGCCAGCGGCGGTATTTCCAGCATCCATGATCATGATCTGGCTGTGTCCCATGTCCTTTTGCCCGACGAGAAGATACGCCGCACATACCCGCTGGGCGTCTTGCTGGGCGGAGATTGCCGCCACAGGGCTCAACTGGCAAGCTCCGGCCCTGGCTGCGGGGCCCGCCATGTACGAAAGTCGAGCGCACCAGCCGGTCTCGCAGCCTCGCTTCACTGTAGCGTCAACCAGAACATGCCGATCATGGCATCACTCGGGCCGGTGGCGCCGCGACTCATTCGACCAGCCTTCCAGGCCAGAGCGGACGGGATGCCCGGCAGGGGAGCATGCCTCCTGCATCTGGCGGAGCGCCACCTTGCTGTCGCAGCCTTGCCCCCTGAAGGATGCGCGCCCGCGGCGTCTGGTGGAGCGGGGCGACGCGGGGCCGGGAGCGCCATGGGTCAACCCATGAGCCGTGCTCGCGCGACCGCCGCGCGCACGGCCGATGGCCCGGGCGCGTTGCCCTTGCCGCCAGAGGCCAAGCGGTCGGCCTTGACCACCGAGCTGTCGGCCAGAATCCGCGCGGATGGCCCTCCGGTTCCAACGAAGGTGTGGAAGAACCCGCCCCCTTGGCCGCCCGGCGGGCAATGGCGATTGCACGGGGTTTCGCGGGCCTGGGCATCGCTCCGCTGCCCGCCCCGGACTTCAGCATATGGATGCTGTCGTGGATCACCCGGCGGTCATAGACCCCTGCTTGCCGCGCGTGTTCCAGCCAGGGCAGGTCCGAATTCCGCACCCAGTATTCTGGAATGATGGCCCTGCAACCTATGTTCAACACCAGCCACGTCATACCATCGGCCGAGGTCTTCAGCCGGTGCCACGCGGGTCCGCTCAAGCGCCGCGCGGGCTTGACCCGAGCCCCCACGAGTCCCGCTCACAGGCCTTTGGTCTCACGGGGTCAGCCCTCCATGGCCGGGACCCACGCCTGGGGTTATAAAATATAAGTTGCCAGAATTTTATTTGGAATTTAAGTGCGCCCGTACTCCATTGCGATAAATTTTCTTCATTCACGGGACGATTTATTGAAAATGAAATAATTACATTCTAATATAAAATACAAAATGGTGATAATCATTGGCGGATGGAGTCGGATGATCTGCGTTCATCGGTGTTTGCGCCCGCGTGTCCGGGCGGCCGTCGGGATGGTGGCGGCGACGCTCCTTCTGAGCGCCTGCAATGACGACAACAGCTATGTGGCGCCGCCTCCCGTGAAGGTCACCGTCGCCCAGCCCATGGTGGCGACAGTTCCGCTTTATGTTGAGTTCACCGGCAACACCGCCGCCTCGGCCACGGTGGACCTGGACGCGCGGGTGCAAGGCTACCTCACCGCCATCAACTATGTCGATGGCGAGGCTGTGAAAAAGGGCCGCGTGCTGTTCGAGATCGAGAAGACGCAATATCAGGCGCAGGTGGAGCAACAGCAGGCCCGGCTGGAATCCGCCCAGGCCACCGCCGCCAATGCGCTGCGCGGAAATGACCGGCAAGCCGCGCTGGGGGAGCGGCAGGTCGCGAGCCAAAGCAAGGTGGAGGACGCGCAGACCGCGCTGGCCACCGCCAACGCGGACGTCTCCTCCGCCGAGGCTGCCCTGAAGCTCGCGGAAGCCTCGCTCGCCTACACCACCGTCACCGCGCCGTTCGACGGGGTGGTGACACGGCATCTCGTGGACGTGGGCGCGCTCGTGGGGTCTTCCGGCCCCACGAAGCTGGCGCGCATTCTTCAGGTGAGCCCTCTTCTGGTCTATTTCAACATCACCGAGCAGCAGCAGATCGAGCTGCGCGACAGCCTCGCCAAGGCGGGGAAGACCCTGAAAAGCCTGCGCGGGGACAAGCTTGAGATGCCGGTCGAGGTCCTGCTCTCCTCCGGCGCGGCAGAGGCCTACGAGGGGCGGGTCGACTATGTCGCGCCCCAGGTGGACGCGCAGACCGGAACGCTGGAAATGCGCGCGGTGCTGGAGAATACGGACATATCCCTGGTTCCCGGCCTGTTCGTGCGGGTCCGCCTGCGGGTGGGCGGCATCGAGAACGCGCTGCTCGTCAACGACACGGCAGTGCTGTCCAATCAGGCCGGCAGCTATGTGAAGGTGATCGGCAAGGACAATGTGGTGGAGCAGCGGCCGGTGACCACAGGCCCGGTGGAAGGCCAGCTGCGGGTCATCACCGGCGGGCTTTCGGCGGACGACAGGGTCGTTGTCGGCGCGATCCAGCGCGCCGTGGTTGGCAACACGGTAACGCCGGTGGCCGGCGCCATGGCCGGCCTGCCGGCGGGCCTCGCACCGAAGGAGAATGCCGAGGTTGCCGCTCCTTCCGCCTCGCGTTGATGCCATCGGCAATTTTCGAAAGCGACGCCTATGTTCTCCCGCTTTTTCATCGAGCGGCCGGTGCTGTCCAACACGCTGGCGCTGGTCATCGTCTTCGTGGGCGTGCTTTCGCTGCTCACCTTGCCCATCTCGCAATATCCCGACGTGGTGCCGCCGACGGTCCAGGTCACCGCAACCTATCCCGGCGCCAGCGCCCGCACGGTGATGGATACGGTGGCCCTGCCCATCGAGAAGGAGGTGAACGGGGTGGAAGGCATGATCTACATGCAGTCCACCAGCAGCAGCGACGGCAGCTATACGCTGGTCGTCACCTTCGAGATCGGCACCAACCCGGACACCGCGCAGATCCTGGTGCAGAACCGCGTCTCGCTGGCCGAGGCGCAGTTGCCGTCGGCGGTGTCCACCCAGGGGCTGAGCGTCAAGAAGAAGTCCACCTCCATCCTGCAATTCGTGAACCTGTATTCGCAGGACGGGCGGTTCGATAATCTCTTCCTCTCCAACTATGCCACCATAAGCCTCAAGGACGAATTGGCCCGCCTGCCGGGGGTGGGGGACGTGACAGTGCTGGGCGCGGGCGACTATGCCATGCGCATCTGGCTGAATCCGGAGCGGATGCAGGCCTATGGGCTGGTGCCGGAGGATGTGATCACCGCCATCTCGCAGCAGAGCACGCAGGTCACCGCCGGCCTCGTGGGCGCGCCCCCTTCGCCCCCCACGGCCAATTTCCAGTACGTCCTCAATGTCACCGGCCGCTTCAGCGCGGTGTCGGACTTCGAGAACATCGTGGTGAAGGCGCTGGATGGCGGCGGCGGGCGCATCGTGCGGGTGCGCGATGTCGCCCGGGTGGAACTGGGCGCGGCCTCCTACGGCACCACGGCGACGCTGGACGGCAAGCCCTCCGCCGCCATCGCCATTTCCCAGCTGTCCGGGGCCAATGCGCTCACCGTGGCACAAGGCGTGGACGCGCGCATGGCGGAGCTCGCCAAAAGCTTCCCGCAGGGACTGGACTACAAGGTCTCCTTCGACAGCACCAAGTTCGTCGTCGCCTCCATCGACGAGGTGTATGAGACGCTGGCCATCGCCGCCGTGCTGGTGCTGGCGGTCATCCTGCTGTTCCTGCAGGACTGGCGGGCCATGCTGGTGCCGGCCACCACGGTACCGGTCACCATCATCGGCGCCTTCGCCGCGATGGCCGCGATGGGCTACACGGTCAACACCACCAGCCTGTTCGCCCTGGTTCTCGCCATCGGCATCGTGGTGGACGACGCCATCGTCATCGTGGAGGGCGTGGCCAGCCACATGGAGCGGGGCCTGTCCAGCCGGGACGCGGCGGTGAAGGCGATGTCGCAGCTCACCGGCCCCATCATCGGCATCACGCTGGTGCTGATGGCGGTGTTCCTGCCCGCCGCCATGCTGGGCGGGCTTACCGGCAAGATGTACCAGCAGTTCGCGCTGGTGATCGCGGCGACGGCGCTGATCTCCGCCGTGAACGCGGTGACGCTGAAGCCCACCCAATGCGCCCTCTGGCTGCGGCCCGCCACGCCGCCCGAGCGGCGCAACCGCGTCTATCGCGCGTTCAACGCCGGCTATGCCCGGTGCGAGCGGGCCTATGTCGCGCTGGTGGGGCGGCTGGTGGCCCACGCCCGGCTCACCACGCTCGCTGGCCTGGGGCTCATCGGCGTCGCCTTCTGGGGGCTCTCGCAGGTGCCCTCCAGCTTCCTGCCGGCCGAGGACCAGGGCTACTTCATCGTGAATGTCCGCCTGCCGGATTCCGCCTCCGCCCAGCGCACCGCGAAGGTGGTGGACGACGCGGTCGCACGCGTGCGGGCGGTGGACGGGGTGGACACCGTCATCGGCGTGGCCGGCATCTCCCCGGTGGACAACAACGCGACCCTCTACAACGCCGGCATGCTCTATGTGGTGCTCAAGGACTGGGATGCGCGCCAGACCGAGGCCCTCAGCCTGGCGCGCATCAGCACCCGCGCGCAGGCGGCGCTCAATGAGATGGATACGGCGGTGGCGCAGGTGATGCTGCCGCCCCCGATTCAGGGCATCGGCAATGCGTCCGGCTTCACCATGATGACGCAGATGCGCGACGGCTCATCGGATTTCACCGCCCTTCAGGAGGCGGCGGACCTGCTGGCGGAGACCGCCGGCACCCAGAGCAGCCTGTCCCATGTGGTTTCCACCTTCCAGGGCGCAGTGAAGCAGTTGCGCCTGGACGTGGACCGGGTGAAGGCAGAGCGGCTGGGAGTCACCGTCAATGCCGTGTTCCAGGCGCTGGAGGCCTATGTCGGCTCGTCTTATGTCAACCAGTTCAACACGTTCAACACGGTGTTCCAGGTCTATGTGCAGGCCGATGCCGCCTATCGGCTGGAGCCGGCGGACATCCTGAAGCTGAAGGTGAAGGGCAAGGACGGCACGATGGTGCCGCTCGGCACGCTGGCGCGGATCGTCGACGAGGTCGGGCCGCCGCTCATCACGCTCTATAATCTGTATCCGGCCGCCAGCATCATGGGCGCCGCCGCCGCGGGCTACAGCTCCGGCGAGGCCCTGGACCTGATGGAGCAGGTGGCGCGACGCACCCTGCCGCCCACCATGGGCACGGCGTGGACAGACATGTCCTATCAGGAGCGGGCCGTCGGCAATCAGCTCTATTATGTGTTCGGCGTCGCGCTGCTGCTGGTCTATTTCGTGCTGGCGGGCCAGTATGAAAGCTGGGTGCAGCCGCTGGGGGTCATCCTCTCGGTGCCGCTGACGCTGCTGGGCACGGTGATCGCGCTCAAGGCGCTGGACATGCCGAACGATCTCTACACCCAGATCGGCATCGTGCTGCTCATCGCGCTGGCGGCGAAGAACGCCATCCTCATCGTGGAATATGCGCGGGAGCTCAACCACGACGGCCTGGATGCGGGAGCGGCCGCGGTGGAGGCGGCGCGGCTGCGCTTCCGGCCCATCCTCATGACCTCCTTCGCCTTCATCCTCGGCATGCTGCCGCTGGCGGTGGCGTCCGGCGCCGGCGCCGGGGCGCGGGTGTCGCTCGGCGTGGCGGTGGTCAGCGGCATGCTGGCCTCCACCGGGCTTGCGGTGCTGTTCGTGCCCGCCTTCTTCGCCACGCTGGAAGGACTGCGCCCCGGGACGCGCCGCCGCGCCGGGCACGGCGAGACCGCGGTTGAAGGGCCCGCGGGCTGAATGATACCAAAGGCCCATGAGCCAGGCTCATGGGCCTTTGGTCAAGCCCGCGCGGCGCTTGAGCGGACCCGCTTGGCACCGGTCGAAGACCGGGATCGATGGTATGAGCGGCGCGGTCGTGCCGTGGCGCCTGCAATCGTCGGTCAGGGTGGCGCCGCCGCCCGTCTTCGACGGCAGGGGCACCGTGCTGTCGTGGTGGTTGCCGCCGGCCGGGACAACGGCGAGAAGCGGGGCCTGTTGGTGGACGATGTGGCGCCTGTTGCCCAGCCTGCCGCGATCGGTCGGGTTCGCGCCCGTCGCGGACGCGCCATCTGGGCCGCGCCACGGACCCGGGGCGTCTCCATCATGGCGAAGAGCACATTCGGTGCCCGAAGGCTCGCGGGCCGGTGCGGGAGAGGCGCCCCGCGCATCGGCGGCGGCTCGCCGTTGCCGCGCCGCCATGACACGGGCCGTACGGCAGTGGCGGATCGCGATCCGGTCGTCCGTGTCTCAATGGCAGCGGTAATGGCGCCGGCATGGCCCTGTTGTCGAGCCTCACGCCGGCGCCGTCGCTATCGCAGGTCCGGTTACCGCCGGATGACGCGTCGCGAGAGCATGAACATGGCGAGGGCGGCGCAGGCCACACCCGGCATGACGCCCAGCAGCACGCCGGCGGCACCCCCGCCCATGGCCAGCACCTTGCCGGCCACCAGCGGTCCGCTCATGGCCCCGAGGCGCCCGACCGCCACCGCCGCGCCCACGCCGGTCGCACGCACCTCCGTGCGATAGCACGAGGGGGCGAAGGCATAGAGAACCCCCTGGCCGCCCACGGCGAAGAAGCCAGCGACCATCGCCGCCAGAACCATAACGATGAAGTTATCCGCGAGACCGAGGCCGGTGAGCGCGGCCAGGATGCCGCCATAGACCAGCGCGGTGATGGCCCAGGGGCGCAGGCGGTCCGACACCCACCCCAGCAACACTGTTCCGGTGGTCGAGCCGATGTGCATCCAGAAGACCGTCCAGCTTGCCTCCCATTTGGAGAAGCCGAGGTCGCGCAGCAGCAACGGCAGCCACTGGATGAGAATATACACGACCATCAGCGTGAAGAAGTAGCTGATCCAGAGCATCAGCGTGGGCAGGGCCGCGCCCTGGCGGAACAGGCCATCGATGACTCCGGGGCGGGCACCCGTCTCCGCGCTGGCGGTCACGCCGCCGGACTCCTTCAGGAACATGATGAGCAGCGGCACGATCAGCAGCGGAACGATGCCGCCGATCCAGAAGACCATCTTCCAGCTGCCGTCGGCGCCGGTGTAGCCGGCGATGCCGATCAGGGCCGCGAAAATGGCACCGGCCGGGACGCCTGCATACATGATCGCCACGGCGCGGTTGCGGAAGTCCGGCGCCACCGCTTCGGCGCTGATGGCGATGAGGCTCGGCAGGGCCCCGCCCAGGCCGATGCCGGTCAGCAGGCGGAAGGTTGCCAACGACCAGTAATCCCAGGCCATGGCGGTCAGCAGAGAGCACACGCCGAACAAGGTCACGGCGCCGGTCAGCACCCATTTGCGGCCGATGCGATCGGAGAGCCAGCCGCCGATGGCCGCGCCCGGCAGCAGTCCCAGGATGCCGACGCTGAAGATTTCTCCCATGGCCTGCTTGTTGAGCGCCAGCGCCTCACCCATGCCCAGCGCGGCAATTCCCGGCGCCTGAAGGTCCAGGCCTTCCATCATGGCAACCAGGAAGCACAGTGTAATCGTGACGACGCCGGCGGGATTGCGCTCCGATGCAATCCCGCCCGAAAGCGCCGTGGATTCTGGAAAACTCCCCATGGTGAACCTCCCTCATCTGACTTGTTTTGATCTGTTTCTTGGCGTTGATTTTTATTGAGAAACGGGCGCGAGACGGCGGGCGAGGCCGGGGATTTCCGATCGGAAACCCTCCGGCAGGCGCGCCCGGCGTGTTCCGCCCGGCCCTACTCTGCGGCGTTGCGCGCGTTGAGGATGTCGAGGGCGACGTCGAGGATCATGTCTTCCTGTCCGCCGACCATGCGGCGGCGTCCGAGCTCGACCAGGATCTCGCGGGTGTCGACGCCGTAGAGGCCGGAGGCGGTCTCGGCGTGGCGCAGGAAGCTGGAGTAGACGCCGGCATAGCCCAGCGCCAGGCTCTCCCGGTCCACCCGCACCGGGCGGTCCTGCAGCGGGCGCACCAGGTCGTCGGCGGCGTCCATGAGGGCGTAGAGGTCGCAGCCGGTGGCGATGCCCTTGCGGTTGAGCACCGCGATCAGCGCTTCCAGCGGCGCGTTGCCGGCGCCCGCGCCCATGCCGGCCAGCGAGGCATCCACCCGCACCGCGCCCGCGGCGATGCCGGCCACCGCATTGGCCACCCCGAGGGTGAGGTTGTGGTGGGTGTGCACGCCGATCTCGGTCTGCGGCGCCAGCGCGTCGCGCATGGCCCGCACGCGGACGAAATAGTCCTCCGGCAGGAGCGCGCCGGCCGAATCCGTCACGTAGACGCATTCGGCGCCGTAGCTCTCCATCAGCTTGCCCTGCTCCACCAGCTGCGCCGGCTCCAGCATGTGGGCCATCATCAGGAAGCCGACGGTGTCCATGCCCAGGGCGCGGGCGGCCTCGATGTGCTGGCGCGAGACGTCGGCCTCGCTGCAATGGGTGGCGATGCGCACCGAGCGGGCGCCGGCGGCATGCGCCGCCTTCAGGTCGTGCACGGTGCCGATGCCCGGCAGCAGCAGCACGGTGGGCACCGCGTGGGTGCACACCTGCGCCACCGCGGCGATCCATTCGGCATCGTCATGGGCGCCGAAGCCGTAGTTGAAGGTGGAGCCGGTGAGGCCGTCGCCATGGGTGATCTCGATGGCGTCCACCTTGGCCGCGTCGAGCGCCCGGGCGATGGCGCGGGCGGTGTCGAGGGCGTACTGGTGGCGCACGGCGTGCATGCCGTCGCGCAGGGTCACGTCCTGGATGTAGATCTTGTCCGGGTTGGGGCGGGCCATCACGCGGCCTCCTTCGCGAGCATCTTGGCGGCCCAGTGGTCGGCGGTGACCAGGGCGGCCGAGGTCATGATGTCGAGATTGCCGGCATAGGCGGGCAGGTAGTGCGCGGCGCCCTCCACCTCCAGCAGGATGGTGGTCTTGAGGCCGCTGGAATAGCCGATGCCGGGAATGCGCACGGGCGCGTTGTTGCCGATCTCCTCGAACTGCACCTTCTGCTTCAGCCGGTATCCGGGCACGTATTTCTGGACCGTGGCGGCCATCTCCTCGATGGAGGCGGCGATGGCGTCGCGGTCGCCGCCCTGGCTGAGGGTGAAGACGGTGTCGCGCATGATCGGCGGCGGCTCGGCGGGATTGAGGATGATGACGGCCTTGCCGCGCTCGGCACCGCCCAGCACCTCGATGGCCTTGGAGGTGGTCTCGGTGAATTCGTCGATGTTGGCGCGGGTGCCGGGGCCGGCCGAGCGCGAGGAGATGGAGGCGACGATCTCGCCATAGATCAGGCGCCGGGTGGCGCGCTTGACCGCATACACCATGGGGATGGTCGCCTGGCCGCCGCAGGTGACCATGTTGACGTTGGGCTGATCGATGTTGGCGTCGCCATTGATGGCGGGGATGGTGAAGGGGCCGAGCGCGGCCGGGGTGAGGTCGATGACCTTCTTGCCGTCCTGCTGCAGCAGCGCGTTGTTGCGGATGTGGGCGCCGGCGGAGGTGGCGTCGAACACCACGCCGATGTCGCCGTAGCCGGGCATCGCCCGCAGCCCCTCGATCCCCTCATGGGTCACCGGCACGCCGAGCCGCGCCGCCCGCGCCAGCCCGTCCGACTTCGGATCGATGCCCACCATCGCCCCCATCTCAAGATGGCGCGACGTGCGCATGATCTTGATCATCAGGTCCGTCCCGATATTCCCCGAACCAATGATCGCTGATTTGATCTTTGCCATATGTTCCCTCTCCCTGGAGTGCGCCTTCGAGCGCAGCCGCGCGATGATGCCGTTTCGTCGGTCCCCCGGTCCGCGAGGCCGGAGCGGCCCCGGTCCGCGTGGCGTCGCGGCTCGCGCCGGCTCAGCGCCGGCCCTCGGCCAGCTTGCGAAGGTCGGCCTTGGGGTCCGCGAGGCCGTCGCGGTCGGTGATCTTGAAGCCGTTGGCGATCATGGCGCGCGCCGGACGCATCTCGCGCCCGTTGTTCACGGTGATCGCCCCCACCACCACGGCGTCCCTGAGGCCGAGCAGGGTGCATTTCAGGGCCGCCGGATCGCCGCGCGGCAGCCATTCGTCGGCCTCATGGGTCCCGGCCACCTGGAAATTGTGGCCATACTGGTCGGTCCAATACCACGGCACCTCGAAGCCACAGGGCTCGCCCGTCACCATGGCGCGTCCGACCCCGGTTCCCTGATTTTGCGCATTGTCCCAGGTCTCGAAGCGCAGATGCGCGCCGCGCGCGGGATTCCACTGCCGCGCGACATCGCCGGCGGCGAAGATGTCCGGATGGCTGGTGCGGCCATATTCATCGACCAGGATGCCGTCCTCGACCTTCAGGCCGGCGGTTATGGCGAGGTCGGCATTCAGTTCCACCCCGATGCCGTAGACCACCACATCGCCGGTGAAGACGCGGCCGTCGGCGGCCTTCAAGGTGACCTCGCCGGTCGGCCCCTGCGCGGCGTCCGTCAGTTCGGCGCCGAGCTCGAAGACGACACCGTGCGTCAGGTGCAGCGCGCGCAGCATGTCCACCATGGGGGCCGGCGTGCCGCGCGCCATGAGGCGGCCGCCACGCTCGATGACGGTGACCCGGGCCCCCATGGTCGCCGCGCTGGCGGCCACCTCCAGTCCGATGATGCCGCCGCCCACCACCAACAGGTGCCGGCCGGGCCAGATATGGCCGCGCAGCGCGGTGGCGTCGTCGATGGTGCGCAGGGTGTGCGCCGCCGGCCCCAGCGCGTCGAGCAGCGGATAGGCGCGGGCCCGCGCCCCGGTGGCGAGCAGGAGCTTGTCGAAGTGAACGGCGTCACCGGAGACGAGCTCCAGGCGGCGCTCCTCCGGATCGAGATGACACGCGGCCTCGCCGAAGCGGCACTCCACCGCCTTCTCCGCATAGAAGCTCTCGGGGTGAAGGACGAGGCGCGCGCTTTCCGGCTTCACGAGCACCTCCTTGGACAGGGGCGGGCGCTCGTAGGGCAGATGGGGCTCGGCTCCCACCAGGATGATGCGTCCGGTGAAGCCCGCCGCGCGCATGGCGGTCACCGCCGCCGCGCCGGCCTGGCCGCCGCCCACCACCACGTGAACCGGCCCGGCATCGCGGGGGCCGGCGTTTGCTGGCGCGTTCATGATGCGCCCCCCTCAGGCCGCGAGGGTTTCGGCGCTCACCATGCCCATGCCGGCGATCCATTCGTCGATGGGATGGTAATAGCGGGTCTCGGCGCGATAGGCCCCGGCGGCCTTCAGGCAGGCGAAGGCGGCGATCCAGGCGCGGATCTCATGGCCGCCACGGCCACCCCGGCGTCCGATCTCCTCGTCGCTCATGGTGCGGAAGCGTTCGAGATCACCGCTCACGAAGGTGTCCAGAAGACCGCGATCCCAATCGGCGTCGAGCGGCTGGGAGGAGCCCTTGCCCTCGGCCAGCAGCCGGCCGTTGCTCAAGACCCGCTCCTGCCGCGCCTGCCGCGCCTGCGGCGTGGGGTTGCGCCCGGCGATGAGGAACTCCTCCACCTCCGGCGGCACGGAGCCGAACTGCGGGGTGGGCGGATCATGGGACAGGCCGCCCGAGCCGACCACCAGGATGCGCTCTGGCCGCTGGGCGAGGAAGCGTCCCACTGCCTCCCCCAGCTTCAGCACCCGCCGACAGGGCGGGAGCGGCTTCGCCGCGCCGTTGATGAAGATGGGGATGACGGGATAGCGCCCCACATTCCCGGCGAGCAGTTCCAGCGGCTGGGTGAAGCCGTGGTCCGCCTGCATGCGGTAGGAATAGGCGATGTCCACATCCTCGGCCTGGACAGCCTTCACGAGGTCGAGCGCCAGGGCCTCCGGCACGTCGAGGGGACCCTCGCCGATGTCCCAGTCGCCGGCGCAGCGGGCGCGCAGGCCGAGGCAGAAGGGCGGCATCAGGTCGTAGAAGAAGCCGTTGAAATGATCGGGCGCGAACACCACGACCAGCTCGGGGTCATAGGCCTCCACTTCCTTCGCCAGCGTGGCGAACATGCCGCGCGCGGCGGCCTCCACCGCCGGCTCGGGGTGGATGAAATCCATCATCGGGCTGTGCGAGACACAGATGAGCTTGATGCACATGGCGAACGTCCTCCCCAGGCCGCGTTCGGCGCGGGCCTTGTCATTGCTTGGTCAGAGATCGAGGCCCCCCGCCACGTGGCGGATGCCGCGGATGCCAAGGCCGCAATCGGCATTGATGAGCACCCCGGAGAGGGTGCGGTTGTTGGCCCGCGAGGCGAGCAGAACGTAGGGGCCGGTGAAGTCCTTCGGCTCCGGGAAGAACTGGAGCGGCAGGATGGCGCGGATCGCATCGGGACTGCGCGAATCCATGATCCGCATGTCCTGCTGGCCAAGCGCCTCGGGGCCGCGCAGGTCGCTCGCCATGCCGCTCGGCCCCACCGCGTTCACCCGCACCTTCGGCGCCAGCTCATAGGCGAGCTGGCGCACCAGCCCCACCGCCGCATGCTTGGAGGCGGTGTAGAGCGGGCCGCCGCCGCCGGGATAGAAGGCGGAGTTGGACAGGGTGAAGATCATGCTGCCCTCGGACCGCACCAGCTCCCCCGCCGCCGCCTTCGCGCCCAGCAGATAGCCCTTCACATTGATGGCGAAGAGCTCGTCGTAGGCTTCCGCCAGACGTTCCGGCGCGATGTCCACCAGACGCGCGCCGTGGTCCCACACCGCGGCGTTGCCGATGAAGCAGTCCAGGCGCCCGAACCGGGCGACGGTCTGCTGGACCGCCTGTTGATTGTCCGCCATGCTGCGGACGTCGCCGGCGACCGCCACCACCGCGGCGGGGAAATCCGCCTGGAGCTGGGCCACCTTCTCGGCGGAGCGCTCCAGCACGCCGATGCGGGCGCCTTCCGCCACGAAGCGCTCCACCAAAGCGCGGCCGAGACCGGACCCGCCGCCGGTGATGAGGATGACCTCTCCTTCGAGCGCGCCCATCACGCGGCCGCCCCGGGCAGGCGCACATAGATTTCGCCGTCCTCCACCTCCACCGCGAAGGTCGCGAGGTCGACGGTGGCGGGCTGGGTGAGGGCCTTGCCCGTCTTCAGGCAGAAGCGGGCGGTGTGCACGGGGCATTCCACCGTGCAGTCATCCTCCAGGTACCCTTCGGACATGGAAGCGTTGCCGTGGCTGCACAGATCGGCCAGGGCATAGAATTCCCCGGCGAGATTGAAGACGGCGATGGCGGGCGACGTGTCCACCCGGCGTGCCTCGCCGGGGGACAGGTCCGCTGCGGAGCAGACGTGAACTTTTTCCATGGATCACAACAGGATGCTGATGTTGGCCGAGGTCAGGGTGAATTCGTCGAGCTCCAGCGCGCGGCCGAACAGCTGCCATCCGCCGGCCGTGTCCGCGCGCCGCAGCCGGTCGCGGCGGGTGCCGATGAAGGTGTGGTGATCCCGGGCCTTGGCGGCGCGATGGACCATGTAGTTGCAGGAGAGCTCGATCGCGTCGCCGGCCACCGACAGGATGCGCACGTTGCTGACGAAGTGGCGGGTGCGGGAGGCCGGCTCCTCCGACCACGCGATGCCGGTCTCCAGGCGCGCGATGCGCCGCTCCAGCTGGTACTTGTCCTCGTGGAAGATGTAGGTGGTGGGGGGACGCAGGCCACGCCGCCGATCGCGGGCCTGGGCCAGGGTGTTGGTGTCGAGGGTGTAGGCGATGTCCTCGGCGATGAGGTCGAGCCACTCGCGGAAGCGCCGCTCGTCGAGCAGGGCGGCCTCGAGGTAGAGGAACTGCTCCACCTCGTGCTGCAGCTCGGGCGAGACCTGCGCCGCGGGCGCGGTCAGGACGGGGGCGGAGACGACGGCCTCAAGCATTGACAGCCTCCTTCAGGCCGGAGGTGTTCAGGCGCTCGATCTCGTCCCAGCTTTCGGCGGTCATCATGTCCACCCAGCGCTGGTAGAAGCCGCGGGCGGCGGTTTCGGCAAAGGTGTGGTTGGTGAGGCCGGGGATGCCGTCGGTGCGGCGCTCCTCGAAGCCGAGGCCCATCTGCACGCACATGTCGGTCTGCTTGGCCACGTGGCCGCGCAGCACCTTCTGCACCTCCACCCAGTTCTCGGAATCGTCCTGCTCCAGGAAGCCGGCCGGGCCGAAGGCGCGGGCGTGGCTCTGCTTGAGCGCTTCCTTCACCTCGTCGGGCGCCGCCTTGTCGGCGATGCAGAACGCCCACACCTCGATCTGGTTCGGCCCCCGCGGATGCCAGATGCGCAGCGTCTGGGTGCCGTTCAGCCAGGAGAGGGTCGGGAACATGGTGTTGTGGCCGGCGAGGCGCAGCGCCCGCACCCGGCCGAGCCGCTGCTCGGTTTCCGCGAACGTCTCGCGGAAATAGGTCGAAACGGCGCCGCCCACCCACACGTTGGCGTCGGGCTTCTCGGTGAAGAAGAACGCGCTGCCGTGGCCGTTGCCGGCAAACTGCACGCCACCGAGGCCATTGGCCCAGGCGGGCTTGGCGGTCTGCCCCTCACCGAGCGGGGCGCCGTCCGGCTTGTTGGTGGGCACCGGCTGGAGCACCTGCACGGCGGAGCCGTGGGTGAAGGGAGCGTGATACTGGTCCGAGCAAAACTGCTCGGCGGCAAATTTCCAATTGCACTCGATGACCCATTTGTGGATTCCACCCACCACCTCGGTGCCGCCTTCGCGGCGATCAAGGAATCCGTCGAGATACCAGGCCATGTCGCCGAGATACTGTTCGAGCTCCGGCGCGTTCACGTCCCAATTGCCGAAGATCAGCCCCTTGTAGGTGACCACGCGCGGAACCTTGCGCAGCCCCCACTTGGACTTGTCGAGCTTGTTGCGATAGGCCTCCTCCTCCAGCGGCACGGAGGCCAGCGCGCCGTCGATGCCGAACGACCAGCCGTGATAGGGGCAGGTGAGGGCACGGGTGTTGCCCTCCTCGGCGTGGCACAGCTTCATGCCCCGGTGGCGGCACTGGTTGAGATAGGCGGCGACCGAGCCATCCTTCTGGCGCACCACGAGCACCGGATCTTCACCCATGTAGGTATTGAAGAAGTCACCGGCATTCGGAATCATGCAATCGTGGGCGAGGAACAGCCAGGAGCGGGCGAACACACGCTCAAGCTCCAGTTCGTAGATCGCCTGGTCAGTATAGATCGCCGGCTTGATCGTGCCTGTCTCGGCATCGACCAGAGCTCGGACGTTGAGCCTGTCATCCATATCTGCACCTCCCTGCGTGCCGCCCGGTTCATTTTGAAGGACCAAGCGTGCGAGCCGGGAAACACTAGACGCGCGAAGAGGGGCACATGAAATATTTTGTTCCTTGCCGTTTAAGACGTAATGCGTCTAATTAAAATATGGAACTGAGACACCTGCGCTATTTCGTGGCGGTCGCGGAGGAGCTGAACTTCACCCGCGCCGCCGCGCGCCTGAACACCGCCCAGCCCTCCTTCAGCCAGCAGATCCGCGATTTGGAGACGGAGATCGGCACGCCGCTGCTCCTGCGCACCAAGCGCCATGTGGAGCTGACGCCCGCGGGACGGGTGTTCCTCGACGAGGCGCGGCTGGTTCTGGCCCAGGCCCAGCGGGCGCTGGCCCTGGCGCGCCACGCCGCGCGGCTGGACGAACGGCGGCTCACCATCGGCTTCCTGCCCTCGGCGGAAGTGAAGATCTTCCCCACCATGCTCACCGTCATGCGGGCGCGCTTTCCCGATCTCAACCTGGTGTTCCGAAGCCTCACCACGGCGGAGCAGCTCGATGCGCTCTCCCGCCGGGCCATCGACGTGGGCTTTCTGCGGTTGCCGGTGGGCGATCCCGCCCTGGCCTTCGAGATCGCGCTGACCGAGCGGCTGATGGCCGTGATGCCGGCCGACCATCCCCTGGCCCAGGAGGCGGAGGTGGACATCGCCGAGCTGGCGACCTTCCCGTTCCTGCGCATCGCCCCAGGCCACGCCGGCGGCCTGCACGGCATCGTGGAGGGCTACCTGCGCGAGCGGAAGGTGGAGGTGATCACGGCCCAGGACGTGGACAATGTGATGACCATGATGACGCTGGTGGGCCTCGGCGCCGGCTTCGCCCTGCTGCCGGACTATGTGGCCCATCTCTTGTTCCGCAATGTGGCGACCCGGCCGCTCAAGGGGGATGCGCCCTGGGTGGACCTTGCCATGGCGTGGCACCGCGAAAACCACGCGCCCGAGCTCGCGACCTTTCGCGCATTGGTGAGCGAGGCCCTCGGACGGGCTCCTTTGTAAGACGTTTTTCGTATGGTTGCGGTCGGGATTATGTATTGGCCGCCCGCCGGGCGTTTTCCCATCTTCCCGCAGGTTCAAAGACCAAACGGAGGAATACGCCATGTCTCAGGCGACAGCAGCCCACGCGCCGGCCCCGTCCGCCACCCAGCCGGAGCTGCGCTCCCTATGGTCGGCCATCGCCGGCGGCGAGGTGCGCCTGCATTATCTCGACGCCAATGGCGTGCGCACCCGGGTGCTGGAGGCCGGCACCTCGGGCCCGGTGCTGATCTTCCTGCACGGTGTCTCCGGGCATCTTGAGGCTTATCACCGCAATGTCCTGCCCCATGCGGAGCATTTCCGCGTGTTCGCCATCGACATGCTGGGCCATGGCTTCACCGACAAGCCGGACCGCAATTACGAAATCATCGACTACGTGGAGCATCTGCGCGACGTCATCGACGCGATCGGGGTCGAGAAGGCGCACATCTCAGGCGAATCCCTCGGCGGCTGGGTGGCGGCGCGCTTCGCGGCCCTGTATCCGCAGCGGGTGGACCGGCTGGTCCTGAACACCGCGGGCGGCATGATCGCCGACCCCCGGGTGATGGAGCGCCTGAAGACGCTGAGCCTTGCCGCGGTCCGCTCGCCGGACCGGGAAGCGACCCGCAAGCGGCTTGAATTCCTGATGCTGGACCCCACCATCGTCACCGAGGATCTGGTGGAGGCGCGGTTCGCCTGCTTCCAGCGGCCCGGCATGGTTGAGGCCATGGAGCGCATCATGTGCCTTCAGGACATGGACGTGCGCCAGCGCAACATGCTCCGGCCGGAGGAACTCGGGCGCATCGCCGCCGAAACGCTGGTGCTGTGGACCACCCATGATCCCACCGCCTCGGTGGAGGTGGGCCGGCGCATGTCCGAACAGGTGAAGGGCAGCCGCTTCGTGGTCATGGAAAATTGCGGGCACTGGCCGCAATACGAGGACCCGGACACCTTCAACCGCATCCACCTCGACTTCCTCCTGGGCCGCTGAGCGTCGCCATGACCAATCCCGATACGTCCGCCGCCGGCGACAAGGGCCTCATCGCCACCATCGCCGAACGCCTGCGGCAGGCAAGCGAAAGCCGTCAGCCCTGCGATCCCATCGCCCCGCTGTTGCCGGCGGGCGATCTTGAGGCCGCCTATCAGGTCCAGGAGGTCGGCACGCTGCGGGCGCTGGCGGATGGCCGCGCGCTGGTGGGCCGCAAGATCGGCCTCACCTCCACGGCGGTGCAGAAGCAGCTCGGCGTCGACCAGCCGGACTACGGCATGCTGTTCGACGACATGGCCATCCCCGACGGCTGGGAGATCGCCGCCGACCGGCTGATCCAGCCCAAGGTGGAGGCGGAGGTTGCGTTCGTGCTCGGCCGCGACCTGTCCGGCGAGCGGCTGACGCTGGCCGACGTCATCGCGGCGGTGGACTATGCCGTTCCGGCCATTGAGGTGGTGGATTCGCGCATCGCCGGCTGGAAGATCGGCATTTTGGACACCATCGCCGACAATGCGTCATCCGGCCTCTACGTGCTCGGCAACACGCCGCGCCGTCTGGAGGGGCTGGACCTGCGCCTCGCCGGCATGGCCATGGAGTGCCATGGCGATCTGGTCTCCACCGGGGTGGGCGCGGCTTGCCTTGGCCATCCGCTGAACGCGGTGTGGTGGCTGGCGCGGACCATGGCGCGTGCCGGCCGCCCGCTCAAGGCCGGCGACACCGTGCTGTCCGGCGCGCTGGGGCCCATGGTGCCGGTCAAGGCCGGCGGATGCTATGAGGCTTATGTGGCCGGGCTCGGCTCGGTGCGCGCGCGCTTCGCCCCCTGAAGCCTCCTCCGCTCCCGGCCCCTGTGCGCCGCCGGGCCCGGCGGCCTGAAGCCCGCCTGGAACGCGGGGTGTCGGGGCGTGTTGCGGGCGGGACCCGCATGTGTTCTCGATGCCGACGCGAATGCCGCTCCCGCGCCATCCATGGCATCCACCTGGTGCGGCGGGACAGGAGAGGCCCCGTCGGGCGATGTGATCGAGTGCCCATCGGCCACGGCTCCGCGCGCCGCCCCCAAGGTGCCTGCGCGGACCGTGAGCGGAGTTCAGGACGCGATGATCGAACCTTGAAGGCGATGGTGGCAGCGGTGCTGCATCAGGCCCGCCCGCGCGTCGATCCCGACAGGGCGGGGGCGCCACCGCGCAGCTTCGGCGCCCGGCCTCCGGTCCGGCGCGCCAAAGCGCACCCGCGGAATATTGGCAAGGCTCACATCGCCCCACCCAGCCGCTGGCCGGCGCGACCGCGCGCCATCAGCCGCGGCGCGCGCTCAGGCGGATCCACGGAGGACGTCCGCGCCGTCCATTTCCGCCTCTGACGCCCACATGAAGCTTCAAGAGAACTGCCGCTCGGTGGGAAACCCGGTCGCCGTCTTTCGAAGGGGTCGTATTCTGGCGTATCACGGATCGCCAGGGGACACGGGACGGGCGACATGCGATCGCGGGACGCAAAGCCGAAGGACGGGGCCACGCTGCCGAGCCTCGACGCCGACGCGACGAAGGCTGCCTTTGCCGGCCGACTCAAGACGTGGCGGAAGATGAACGGCATCAAGCAGGCCGCGCTGGCCGACATGCTGGGCGTTTCGCAGGCCGCGGTGTCATTCTGGGAAGGCAGGCGCGATCTGCCTTCGCCCGCAGCCCTGACGCGCCTCGAGGCCCTCATGGCCCACTCCGCCCGCGATGAAGTAATGGTGGAGCGGCTTTTCGTGGAACGGCAGGCCGGTGTGCGGGCACTGATCGATTTCGACGGCGCGCGCTTCATCGCGGCGTCGCGCGGCTTCTGTGCATTGTGGCCTCAGACAGGGGAACTGCGGGACCATCGCCTGGCGGACTGGCTGGTGAACGAGGCGCAGAAGCTGTTTTTCGACAAAGACCTTCGCCATGCCATCGTCTCCGGGAACCTGGGGCTGGCCAGCGGCGTCAGCGAGCGCATGATGAGCCTGGAGGTGGACCAAGTGGTGCCCCATCGCTGGCATATGTGCTTCCGCCGCTACGGTCCCCGCACCCTTGTCGACGTGGTCTATGAGCCCTGCGCGGGAGATCAGCCCACCGGCATCGAGGATCTCGTCTATCTGGACGACTGCAAGCCAGCCTAGGTGTTTAGTCCCAGCATGTGATGGCTTGGCTGGCGAACGAAGAGTTCGGGCTTCTGCGTCGCGATCTGCCGGATGGCTTCGAAGGGTGTTTTGAAACGCAATGCCTTGAGTTGCTTGGCGTAGTTGTAGGCCAGCAGCCAGTCGCGGACATGGCGCCTGAGATCGATCAAAGAAGCAGAGTGGAAGGAACGGACGGTGGCCTCCTTGATGGTGCGCACCATGCGTTCGGCCTGACCGTTGGTCCACGGATGATAGGGTTTGGTCAAGCGATGCTCGATGCCACGCTCAGCGCAGACCCTGCCGAAGACGTGGCTGACGAAGCCCTCCGCTGCCTTCCTGTCGTGCGGGATGAACTGCACGCCGTTGTCGGTGAGCACCGTATGGATCCGATACGGAACGGTGCAGGTCAGGGCCTTGAGGAAGCCCGCAGCCACCAGTTTTGTCGCTTTGCGGTAAATCCTGGCGAAAACGAGCTTCGCTTGTCCGATCCACCGCCACGAAGAGGTAAGCCTTCCCACCCTCATAATGCAACTCGGCGACGTCAATGTGGAAGTAGCCAATCTCGTAGGCTTTGAACCGCTTTGGCTTTTCGCGATCCGCTTTCGGCAGGCGCGAGATGCCATGACGCGGAAGGCAGCGATGCAGGGAGGAGCGCGTCAGATGCGGGATAACGTCCTTCAGGGCGAGGAAGACGTCATCCAGCGGCAGACGGGCCTGCACACGGAGCGCGACGATCGCAGCCTCTTCGACGGCGGACAGGACAGAGCTTCGCCGCTCCTTGGGCCCCATCGGCTCATCCTCGACCATCGAACGGGAACGCCACTTCCTCACGGTTTTCTCGTTGATCCCGTAGCGCCGCGCGAGTTCCGCGGTCGGAGCTTTCGATCGCTGTAGCTCTGCTCGCACGGCGTGCGTGGTCTTGGCGCTCCCGTGAAGAACCTGCACCATAGCGTGTCCCTTTCAGGTGGCGATAAACCTATGCCATCACACTCTGGGACTAAACAGCTAGGTCCGGTTGGCAGGTCGGCGACCGAGGTCCGCTTCTTCCATTTCGCGACTGTTTTCTGGTTGATCCCGTAGCGGTTGGCCAGAGCCCTCAGGCGCTCTTGACTATGCTGTATCGCTCGACGGACCGCCTCTGTCGTCGTGGCGCATCCATGCAGAACCTAGGCTCAGGACTCACTAATCAGAGCCAGAAGATGACGGTGGCTGCGATGCAGATGGCTGAGAAGAAGGTGTGGGCGCACCGGTCGTAGCGTGTGGCGATGCGGCGCCAGTCCTTGAGTTTGGCGAATAGGTTCTCGACCTTGTGTCGCTGGCGGTAGAGGGCCTTGTCATAGGCGAAAGGCCGCTTGCGGCTCCTGGATGATGGAATGCAAGGCGCGATCCCCTTGGCGGCGAGCGCGTCCCGGAACCAGGCGCTGTCATAACCCCGATCGGCGATCAGACTCTTGGCCGGCGGCAAGGCATCAAGGATAAGGCGGGCGCCCTTGTGGTCGCTCATCTGGCCTTCCGACAAGAGCATGATGATCGGCCGGCCTTTATCGTCGCAGACGGTGTGGAGCTTGGAGTTCAGGCCACCCCTTGTGCGCCCGATACGACGGGGAACAGCCCCTTTTTTAAGAGGCTCGCCGCAGTGCGGTGGGCTTTGAGATGGGTGGCATCGATCATGACCCGATCGGGTTTGGGCCCTTCGCCGGCGAGGCTGGCGAAGATGCGGTCGAACACCCCGAGCCGGCTCCAGCGGATGAAGCGGTTGTAGAGCGTCTTGTGCGGACCGTAGTCCTTCGGCGCATCCTTCCACTGCAGGCCGTTGCGGATCACGTAGACGATGCCGCTCACCACCCGCCGGTCATCCACCCGCGGAACCCCATGGGCCAGAGGAAAGAACGGCGAGATCCTCGCCATCTGGCGCGCGCTCAACAGGAACAAATCACCCATCGCAGCCTCCTCAACGGAAACTGTGAATCACACCCGCAGCTCAATTAATAGGTCCTGAGCCTAGCCCATAGCGCATCCTTCCAGTCCTGCGAAAAGACTGCACCATCAAAGCCCGGGATCAAACAGCTGTGGTCGGCGGGCCTAGAACGAGTCTACTGTCTGCACGGATGATGTGATTCATAGAAGGTCGGCTTTGTGTGGAGCTGACCGATGCGACATTACGGACTGCGCGACGACCAATGGGAGCGGATCAAGGATTTTCTTCCTAGTCGTGAGCGTGATGTCGGCGGCACGGCGGCGGACAATCGCTTGTTTGTCGAGGCTGTCATTTACCGCTATCGCGCTGGCATTCCATGGCGCGATCTTCCGGCGCGCTTCGGTGATTGGAAGAATACGCACAGGCGCTTCCGACGATGGTGCGAGAGCGGCGTTTTCGACTGCATTTTCAAAGCGTTGGCAGCGGACAGCGACAACGAATACATGATGCTCGATTCCACCATCGTCCGCGTCGATCAGCATAGCGCGGGGGCGCGGAAAAAAGGGGAGGCTGCCAAGCCATCGGTCGATCCCGAGGCGGTCTGACGACGAAGATCCACGCGATCGTGGATGCTCTGGGCGACCCGGTTACCATATCGCTGACACCCGGTCAGCAATCCGCTCTCAGCCAAGCCGAGCCTTTGCTGGATCAGGTCGAGCCGGAAGCCTTTCTGGCCGACAAGCCTTATGACGCCGACGCTTTGATCGAGGCCTGGAAGAACGTGGGATCGAGCCCGTCATTCCCTCCAAGGCCAACCGGATCATACAAGGGGAAACCGACTTCGCGCTCTATTACGAACGCAATCCTGTCGAACGATTCTTTTGCAACCTCAAATGGTTCCGCACAATTGCAACACGCTACGACAGACTCGCCAGCTCATTTCTTGCCGCCGTTCAGCTCGCCTGAGCGCTGTTTTGGCTCAACTGACGACACGCCCTAACAAGACCGCGTGTTACCCTTATTTGGTTGAGGTTTGGGCATGGCCAAGACGTTGTTGCCTGATGCCCTTTGGGCCGAGATCGCCCCTCTGTTTCCACTCGCTGCGCCGCGCCCGAAGGGCGGGCGGCCTCGCGTGGGGGACCGTGAGGCGCTGATCGGCGTCCTGTTCGTGCTCTACACCGCAATCCCTTGGGAGCGGCTGCCGTTCGAGGTGGCAGGATGCTCGGGCATGACCTGCTGCGCCGCCTGCGGGCCTGGCAGGACGCCGGCTTATGAGACAAGATCCATCGCCACATGCCGGAGCGCCTGACCCTCGCCGGGGAAGTCGGGTGGTCGCGCGCCAACCTGAACGCGTAGTCGGTTGCCGCAAAAAAGGGGGGTAACGCGATCGGGCCGGACCCGACCGACCGTGGCACGCCGGGCACCAAGCGACACATGGTGGTCGACCGAAGGGGCCTGCCTCTTGCCGTCGTCCTGACCGGAGCCAATCGCCACGACAGCATGACGCTGACCGCCGCCGTCGATGCGATCCATCCGGTTCGCCAACGGCGGGGCCGACCCCACAAGCGGCCCGACAAGCTCCACGCCGACAAGGGATACGACTTCGACCGTTGCCGGAAGGACCTGCACAAGCGCGCCATCATGCCCCGCATCGCGCGCCGCGGCATCGACAGCAGCACGCATCTCGGCAAGCATCGCTGGGGGGGCGAGCGCACCTTCGCCTGGATCAACCCGTTCCGCCACCTCGCCATCCGCTACGAGTGCCACGCCGACCTCTACCGCGCGTTCCTCGTTTTCGCTGCTGCCATCATAGGCTTCAGAGCCATCAGTCGGTTTTGTGAGCCGCTCCAAGCCTCGGGATCAAGCACCCAGCGCCCGCTCCCCCCACTCCTCGCTCATCAGACCGCCCCAGCAGGGCTTTGCTGGCTTCTCAAGATCACTTTAAGCCCCGGACCGCACAGACCAACGCCCCCCGAGGTCGGATCAACACCAAAAATGTCTGATGCCAAAAATATCTGATCAAGCGGCTTTCGAAGGGAGTTTCAGAGCCTCATAGCCCTGGCTCAAACGTTATCAGGGTTTCCCTTGGGAAACCCCAACAAGCCCCGCCGCTGAACGCCTTCAGCCGACGAACTGATAGCCAAGATAGCGCTTGGCATCAATGACATCGTAACCGAGCTTGAGGCGCAACTTCTTGCGCAACTTGCTCATGTGCCCTTCGATCACGCTTTCATCCACGTCATCGTTGAATATGCCGTAGATGGTATTGAAGATCTGGGTCTTGGTCACGCGCCGCTTGCTGTTCTTGACGAGGTATTCAAGAATATGACGCTCGCGACGCGGCAACGCCAGCGACTGCCCGTCGATTTCAGGATCGCGCCCGTCGAAAAACACCTTAAGGCGATTGTACTCAACGACCTGAGGCTCGCCCGCCCGGACGCGACGCCAAACAGCGTCCGCACGCGCCATGATCTCTTTCACATGCACAGGCTTACGCACCACATCGTCGATGCCCGCAGTGAACAGCTCAAGCGTATGGGTAAGCGACTTCACATCCTCAAGCGCGATGATGGGCGCGCTAGAATAGCCGCGAATGAGTTCGGGATATGCAACCCGGCCATCGACATCGCCGACCACGAAGCTCTCGACTGCGCCAAGATCCTCCTCACACGTCGTCAAAATCCAATCGCGAAACTCGTTATGTGTGAAGCCCTGAGAAGCCACCCCTTCACGAGAAAAAGCGCCGACATAACTTTTAATGACGGACGGCCGCTCGTCCACGACCACGTACATACTTCCCTCCATACTCGCTACGGCTGCACCCTGCTCGCATTTCGCGCCAAACGCGGAACTTGAGTCCCCCAGAGGCAACCGTCATGGAAGGTAGCATATGCGCGATTCCCGTTGCGGCAAGCCGTGGAAATACCTTAACGGCCCATTAATAATTCCATACTGACGCACATTGATACAAAGCGACCAGGAATTGGAACAAATTCCAGCTCACAACCCCGCTAGACCATGATCCAGATCAAAGAACGACCACTTTAACTACCCTACACTATCCGATTTTCGGGGTTGACTACAGAAAAACCGTCATTCGAAAATCCCCGAATCGCAACTCCAGCCATCCCCTGAACGCAGCAGACGCAACAAGCTGACACGCCCCAGTCAGAACGCGCACGCGACCACCACACACCATCAAAGCCAAAACGATGCCCCCCCGACGCGCGCACCACCGAAACCCGACGAGGACCGCCCTGACACCCACCGACGACCGTCGCGCGCGCATTCGATGAAGACACATAGGATCGCTGACACCCACCAGCCTCGCGACGAACGCTGCCACCTCGCCGCGCGATGAGAGTCCGCACCCGAGCGACGCGCTTCAGCTCTCGAATACCGCGTCGATTTTCCCCTTCAGGGTCTGGGCATTGAAAGGCTTGACGATATAGTTGTTCACGCCCGCCTTCTTGGCCGCAATCACGTTCTCCGATTTGGCCTCGGCCGTGATCATGATGAATGGAATACTGCTCAGAGCATCGTCCCCGCGTACCCGCTTCAAAAGTTCGTAACCGGTCATCGGCTCCATATTCCAGTCAGAGATCACGAGACCGTAGTTACGCTCCTTCAATTTCGCGAGAGCTTCTGTTCCGTCGGCAGCCTCGTCTACGTCCTCAAAGCCAATCTGCTTGAGGAGATTGCGGATGATGCGAACCATCGTCTTGTAATCGTCCACCACGAGGATCGGCATCGTAAGATCAATCGCCATCTCTCACTCCGCAAACAGGCGAGAAGTCTTTCCCGGTGGCGACGTCTGCCACCAGCCCGCCTCCCCTTCTGCAATTAGGAGCTTGCACGAAGCTTGCCGCGGCATCCGAAAGGGGCTTTCAGTTCGTCTTTTTCCGCCCTATAGAGGTGATATCGTGGTTCCTAAGAGTCCCGGGAGAGTTGCATGTCAGGTGCGCGTCGCCCCTTTCGCATCGAGACTGGCATCGGCAGCAAGACGAGCGACGGCGAAGGGGGGATGAGCCCTAATGCGTTCGACGATCAGATCAATAAGATCCTGTCGCAGCTTGTCGAGGTTCGGGACGAAATCAAGAAGTTTCAGGAGCGTGATCCGGCTCTGAGCCGCGAGCGCGACCGAAATGTTCTTTGGGCCGGCATTGAGACCATTCAGGATGCAATCCGCAACACCCGCGACGAAATCGCGACCCTGCATGCGGAAGGGCCACGCGGCGAACGCCTGATGCGGGCCACGAGCGAACTCGACGCCGTGGTGGCCGACACAGAGGAGGCCACCGAGACCATCCTGTCCTCGGCGGAGGCCATCGACACCCTGACGCAGCGGATGACCAGCCGCCTGCCGAAGGAAGACATGGAACTCGCTCGCGCCATCCAGGGCGAGGTGGTCAAGCTGTTCGAGGCATGCAATTTCCAGGACGTTACCGGTCAGCGCATCCGTAAGGTGGTCAAGCTCCTCGTCTTTATCGAAGAGCGGGTCAGCCGCATGACCGAAATCTGGGGCGGCGCGGAACTCATTGCGCGCAACGCCGCGGTGGACAAGCGCGAGGGCGACGCGGCGTTGCTGAATGGCCCCGCGCTCTCCCATGATTCCAACGTGGTGTCCCAGGACGATATCGACAGCATGTTCAGCTGACGCAGCATAATGCACATCCCCTCATGACGTGATTGCGACGGCTGGTTGAGAGAGGCCGTCGCCACCCCCGCCGATGAGCAATAAATGCCGGCGCGGGAAAAGTCTTCTGCGCTTCCTGCTTCACGTCATTGTCTGTAAGCCGGCACGATCTGGCATCTCATCCCTTGCTGTGGAAAGCTCGGATGTCAGATCGTGACCTTGGCATTGACCTTGGCTGCTGAACCAGCAGCAGATCGCCCCTCGCTGCCGTGGGACTCGCGCGCATCACTGGAAAGAATTGGCGCGTCGGCTTGAGAAAGCGCGAGACTTATACCATCAGCCCCGGTCTTCGACCGGTGCCAAGTGGCCCGCTCACGCGTCGCGCGGGCTTGACGAAAGCCCCTTGAATCAAGCTCACGGGCCTTCTGTATTACGTACGCGCCCGCGTGGGAATCGCCCGCTCGCGAGCTTCGATGTTCGGCACGTAGGTACAACGGTGTTGCGGCAACGGCTTGAAGGCATCGCCGACACCAATCACCGTTTCCGCCGCGCCAAGCACCAGATACCCATCCCCAGCAACCACCCGCGCCATGCGGGACAAGATGTCGGTCTTCGTCGGAGCATCGAAATAGATAAGCACGTTCCGGCAGAACAGAATATCGAACGTTCCAAGACCGGCATAGGAATCGAGGAGATTGAATTTACGATATTGCACCATGTTGCGCACACGCGCATTCACCTCCCAAAGGTCACCGACCTTGGTGAAGTACTTCAGCAACATCTGGACGCCCATGCCGCGCTGAACCTCAAACTGGTTGTAGCGGCCCGCGCGCGCGCGGTCGAGGACGTCATTCGACAGGTCCGTGCCCAGGATCTCCACCTCCCGGCCACCGATCAGGCCGGGATTCTCCAGCAGCAGGATCGCCAGAGAATAGGGCTCCTGGCCACTGGAGGCTGCGGCACACCAGATCCGCAGGCGCTGCCCGGCAGGCCGCGCCGCATGCAGGGCTGGGAGCATGGTGCGCGTAAAGTCCTCGAACGGTGCCTTATCCCGAAAGAACAGGGTTTCGTTCGTGGTCATCGCCTCGACCACAGCGGAGGCGATGATGGACGATGAGGAATCGCGCAGGACCGCCGCAAGGCGAGCAAAGTCTGGGATATCGAACTTGCGGAGCAGCGGCATCAGCCGGCTTTCCAGCAGATAATGCTTATCCTCCGAAAGAAGAAGGCCCGACCTCTGCTTGAGAAAGCGAGAAAAGAACTCGTAATCGGAAGCGCTGATCACCGCAGTCCCCCCTCGACCATCCGGATCACCTTGCGGCCGATCGCATCCAGCGGCAGAATCTCGCAGGCATTCCCTGCGGTGGCCGTCGCCCCCGGCATGCCCCAGACCACGCTGCTTTCCTCATCCTGAACGATCACGCTGCCGCCGGCATCGGCCACCACGCCCGCCCCCTTCGCGCCGTCGCTTCCCATCCCGGTGAGGACCACCGCCAGCACATGCTGGCGGTACACCGCTGAAATGGCCGCGAACATCGGATCGACCGCAGGCTTGCAGAAATTCACCGGAGGCGCGTCGGACAGGCGGATCACCGCGCCCGTCGACGACTTCTCCACCAGCATATGATGGCCGCCCGGCGCCACATAGACATGCCCGGGCAAAACCGGCGCACCGTCCGCCCCCTCGGCGGCCGGCAGGCCGGCGGCACGGCCGACGTGCTCGGCGAGAATGGCGGTGAAGGTCGCCGGCATATGCTGAGTGATAAAGACGGGAATGCGCTTCAGATGGGGGCCGAGCTCCCCGAACAGGCGCGTGAGCGCCTGCGGCCCGCCGGTCGAACTGCCAACCGCGAGCACCGTCACCGGAGACATGGAGTAGGGCCGCAACCGCGGCGCCGGCCCGGAGGTGGCCCCCGTCCCTGCCGTGACAGCGCTGCTCGCAGCCCGCGGCGCGGGGATAGGAGGCACCGCGCTCGGCCTGAGAGGCGCGGCGGCGGCGCGCGCCACTTCGCCCAGCGCGCGGCGACGTTGCACCCTGGCGCCGAGACTGCGCACCTTGGCGATCAACTCGCGCTTGAAATCCTCGGCATTGAACATGCCTGGCCCAGCCTCGGGCTTCGGCAGATAATCGGCCGCGCCGAGCGTCAATGCCTTCAGGCTGACCTCCGCGCCCCGACGGGTCAAGGTCGAGGCCACCACCACCATGGTGCCCGGCCGCTGCTTCAGGATCAGCGGTAAGGCCGTCACGCCGTCCATTTCCGGCATCTCGAGATCAAGGATCACCACGTCCGGCTGGGACCGGGAGACGTCATCGACCGCGCGCCGGCCATTGCTGTGGGTCGCGACCAGCTCGAACGAGGGATCTTCACCCAGCCACCGAGAAATGATGCCGCGCACGAAGACCGAATCGTCCACCACCATGACCCGGATGGTCTGACCGGTGACGCCAGCGTCAGACGGAGAGGAAGCAAGGGTCACTGAAAATCCTTCTCAACCAAGCCCACGGCTTCCAGCTTCTCACGCAGGATGTCGTCGTCAAACGGTTTCATGATGTATTCATCGGCCCCGGCTTCCAGCGCCAAGGCGATGTGCGAGATATCGTTGAGGCTGGTGCAGAAGATCACCTTCGGGACCCCGCCATTGGGCCGCGCACGCAGCAGGCGCAGGCAGTCCAGCCCGTTGAGCACCGGCATTTCCCAATCGAGCAACATCACATCCGGCATGGCGGTGTCGCACTGATCGAGCGCCTTCTGCCCATCGGCAGCCTCCTCGACCAGAAACCCCAGCCCCTCAAGGATGCGCCTGGCAATCTTCCGCACGAGGCCGGAATCATCCACTACGAGACAGGTCCTCATCCGTGAAGCTCCTTGTGACGCTTCGCGTGAAAATGACACCGGATTGCCGGCAGGACGTGCTTCGAAGCAAGCATGGATGGCACTTTCGAAGGTTATGGGAGCCGGCGGCAGATCACCAGCTGCTTTGTATGCGGCAGACGTTGCGGCGGGTGACGCCGATCGCGCCAGCCGCCGCTCGCCCGGTGCCTCGTGGCCGCCGTCAGAAGCCGGAGACCGCGAGCTGCGGCTGACCGGCGACCGCGCCGCGCAACACGAGCTCGACATTCAAGATCAGCATCAACCCGCCGGAAAGCCGATGAACGCCCGCGGCCACCGACGCCCAGCGGGATTCGAGGTTTGCCGGGTTCGCCTCCCGCTTGGCGCCGTCGAGGCCGAGCACCTCGCCCACGTCGTCGATCATCAGGCCAAAGGCCTCCCCCTCATACTCGATGCCGACCGCCATGCCCTTCCCCTCCGCCGGAGGCAGCCCGAGCAGGCACCGCATGTTGAGCATGGTGACGATGCGCCCACGCAGGTTCAGCACCCCCGCGATGGCTGGCGGCGCTAGCGGAACGCGGGTGATCGAATCGGGAGCGAACACCTCATGCACGGTCTGGATCGGCAGGCCGAACAGCTGCGGCCCGATCCGCACCGTGACATACTGCTGATAGGCCCCCGTCGGACTTCCCGTCTGGGCCGAATCGTAGTCGCTCATGCGGCAGCTCCCTGTCGTCCGGCGAATTCCTTCAGCGCTGCAATGAGGCCGGTGCGGTCATAGCGTGCCACATAGTCCGTGAAACCGGCCGCCCGCCCCCTCTCGATCGCGTCGCGATCCCGCGCCGAGCTGACCGCGATGATCGGCAGGTCACGGTTGCGGGGATTGTCGCGAACCGCGGCCGCAAGGGCGAAGCCGTCCATGTCCGGCAGTTCCAGCTCGCTGACGATGGCATCGAAGCCGCCGCCGCCCTCCAGATGATCCAGGGCTTCGCGCGCCGACGCGCAGGTGGTGACCTCGTAGCCATTGCCCTTCAGCACCGGGGTCAGCAGATCGCGATGGAACGGGCTGTCGTCCACCAGCAGCAGCTTCGGCCGCGCCGCGCCGCGCGTCAGCCGGTCGAACCGCTCGCCGAACGCCACGTGAATATAGAAGCCCACGTCGAGGATCTCGGTGGCCTGGCCCGCGACCACCGCCGCGCCCAGCACCTCCGGCATGCCCGATGGCGAGAGCTGCATGTCGAGGTCGGTCTCGACGATGTCCACGATCTCGTCCACCAGCAGGCCCATGACCCGCCCGGCCTCGGAGAAGACGAGCATCGGCTGGGCCCCGTCCTTGACGCGGCCCACCTCCTCGTTCGCATACAGCACCGGGATCAGCGCGCCGCGATACTGGATGACCGGATAGCCCTTGACGCGCTCGATGCCCGACACATCGAGTTCCTCGATGCGGGTGACGAGCCCCAGGGGCACCGCCTTCGGCTCCGCGGAGCCGGCCCGGAACAGCAGCAGCGAGGTCCGCTCCTCCGCCGACGTGCGCTGTGCCGCCTCGGTGGCCCCAAGCGCGATTTCGGACGCCTCCGTTCCCCGCGCCGCGGCGCTGTGGGCAAGGCCCGAGGGATCGACAATCATGATGACCCGACCGTCACCCAGGATGGTGCAGCCAGACACCATCGGCACCTGCCGCAACGCCGACGACATGGGCTTCACCACGATCTCCTCGGTGTGTGACACGGCGTCCACCACCACGCCGAAGGTTTCGGCCGCCACCCGCAGCACCACCACCAGGGCATCGGTCCACTGGTCGGCGCGCCGTGCCTCGGCCGCCGAGGACAGGCCGAGCAGCGACCCGAGAGAGACGATCGGCAGCAGCTTGTCGCGCAGGCACAGCACCGGCACGTCGTTCAGGCAGGTCACCGAATGGTCGGTGCCGGGCTGGACCCGGACCAGTTCCACGACGGCGCTCTGCGGCAAGGCGAAGCGTTCGCCCGCGGCGCGTACGATGAGCGCCGGCACAATGGCCAAAGTCAGCGGGATCTTGATGACGAAGACCGAGCCCTGCCCCGGCTTGGAATGCACCTCGATGGTGCCGCCGATGGCCTCGATATTGGTGCGCACCACGTCCATGCCGACGCCGCGGCCCGACACGCTGGTAACCTTGTCAGCGGTGGAGAAGCCGGCCTGGAAGATGTAGCGGAACGCCTGGACGTCCGTCATCTTCTGGACTTCGGTGGCAGTCGCGAGCCCCTTCTCGACGATCTTCGCCTTGATGCGGGAGACATTGAGGCCCCGCCCGTCGTCGGCGATCTCGACGATCACATGGCCGCCTTCGTGGTAGGCGGAGAGGCGGATCGTGCCCTTCTCCGGCTTGCCCGCGGCGCGGCGCTCCTCCGGGCTTTCCAGGCCATGGTCCGCCGAATTGCGCACCATGTGCGTGAGCGGGTCCTTGATCTGGTCCAGCACCTGCCGGTCGAGCTCGGTGTCGGCGCCGATCTGCTCAAGCTCGATGTGCTTGCCCAGTTCCTGGCCCAGGTCGCGCACGATGCGCGGCAGCTTCTGCCAGGCATTGCCGATGGGCTGCATGCGGGCCCGCATCACCGCGTCCTGGAGCTCGCCAGTGACGTTGGAGAGACGCTGCAAGGAGACCTTGTATTCCGAATCACCTTCCCGCCGGGCGATTTCCATCAGCTGATTGCGGGTCAGCACCAGCTCCGACACCATGGTCATGAGCTGTTCCAGCACGCCCACGCTCACGCGGATGGTCTGCGCAGAGACGGCGGAGGCATGGGCCGGCTCGTCACCGGCGGCTCCCGCTCCCGCCGGCACCGCGCCTGGTCCGCGCGGCTTGGCGGCGGGCGGCGTGGACCGGGCGGCGGCCACCGGCGTCGCGGCCACCTCGGCCACGGTGACGGCTCCGGTCTTGCCGACGCTCACGGCCACGGAACCCGACACCGGCGCCGGCACGGAGGCGCCGGTTGCGGCGGCGGAGGAAGCGGTGGACGCCTCGGGCTCCGCTTTCGGCACGGCGGCGGCCTTGTCCTTGCCACGCACCGGAAGCTCGACCTCCGTCTCGCGGAACAGGCGCTCCAGCTCGTCGAGCGGCACTTCGCCCGGCAGCAGCTCGCGCTCCAGGGCCTGCGGCGCCGCCTCCACTGGAGGCGGCGCGGGAACAGGCTCGGGGGGCGGGGGCTCGGCGGCGGCGAGCGCCTCCAGAAGGCCGATCAGATCGGCATCGCCGCCTTCCGGCTCCTGCCCATTGGCGTCCTCGATGGCGGCGAGAAGCCACTTGATTCGGTCCACCGTGGTGAGCACCAGGCTCACCGCATCGGCGGTCACCGGCCGGCCATCGCGGAACTTGCCCATCAGCGTCTCCGCCGCGTGCGCGAGCGCCGCCAGACGCGACAGGCCGATGAAGCCGCATGTGCCCTTGATGGTGTGCACGAGACGGAAAATGTTGTTCAGGATTTCCGCGTTGTTCGGGTCCTGTTCAAACTTGACCAGCTCGACGTCGGCCACGTCGAGGCTTTCGTTGGTCTCCGTCAGGAACTCCTGCAACAGGTCGTCCATGATCTCAACTCCGGGAGGACAGGCGGCGCCCGCCTAAGCTTGGCCATAATTTCCCGCGCCGCAAGCGGCGGCGCGGGCCGTATTCACCACCACGCCAGGGTCAGGCCGCGCGAACCCGTTCAACGAACGCGGTCACCTGGGTGCGCAGATGGGTTGCCTGCGACGACAGGTCCGAGGCCGCATGCACGATATCCCCCGACGCGCGGCCGGTATCGGCCGCCGCGCTGCTGACGCCGGAGATGGAGGAGGACACCTCCTGCGTTCCCTGCGCCGCCTGATGCACATTGTGCGCGATCTCGCCGGTGGCCGTGCCCTGCTCCTCGATGGCCGCGGCGATGGCGCTGGAGATCTCGTCGATGCGATGGATCGTGCCGCTGATCGCCTCGATGGCGCGCACCACTTCGTCCGTCGCCCGCTGCACCTCGCCGATCTGCCCGGAAATCTCCTCGGTCGCCTTGGACGTCTGCTCCGCGAGGCTCTTCACCTCCTGCGCGACCACGGCGAATCCGCGTCCCGCATCGCCCGCGCGCGCCGCCTCGATGGTGGCGTTGAGAGCCAGCAGATTGGTCTGGGAGGCGATGTCGGTGATCAGGTTGACCACCTGGCCGATACGCCCGGCGCTGGCGGCGAGCCCCCGCACCACCTCGGCGGTGCCATTGGCCTGGCTGGTGGCTTCACGGGCCACCTTGGCGGAGATGGTCACCTGGCTGCTGATCTCACGCACCGACGCCGCGAGTTCCTCCGCGGCTGACGCCGCGGTCTGCACGTTGCTGGTCGCCTGCTCGGCCGCCGCGGCGACCACCGTGGACTGGCGCGAGGTCTCCTCGGCGGAATTGCGCATGGCGCCGGCGTTGCGTTCCAGCACCCCGACCGCTTCGGACACCGTCTGCACCACGCCGGTCACCGCGCGGTCGAACTCCTCCGCCAGGCGGTGCATCACCGCGCGCTTCTCGTCGCCGGCGCGGGCCGCCGCCTCCCGCTGTTCGCCACGGGCCGATTCCGCCGCCCTCAACTCGTCGCGCAGAAGCTCGGTGGCGTTCCAAAGCTCGCCGATCTCGTCCCGCGGGCGCTTCACCGCCAGCGCCACGTCATGGTCGCCGCCGGCCAGACGCTGGATGGCGTCGGACACCTGCTGCAGCGGCTGGCTGAGCTTGCGCGTGCCAATGTAGAGCGCCACGGCGACGCCCGCCGCCACGCCCACCACGGTGAACAGGATCAGCATCCACATGGTGGTCCGGCGGGTCGATTCCTGCTCCTCGCGCAGCGGGTCCAGCTTGGCACGGATGTCGGCGGTCACGCGCTCGATGCTGCGCTGAAGGGCTGCCCGGGTCGCGGCGTTCGCGGCGAGGCCGCTGCCGGCGTTGAGGGCCGCCTGCGGGCCGTCCGCCAGCGCCGCCTTCAGGATGGCCGACACCAGCTCCCGAAATGCCTTGAGGTCGGTCGCCAATTGCAACACGTCCGCCGAGGCGTCGGGCGGGGTCACCGCCTTGAGCTCGTCGACACCGAGGGTCAGCTGCGCAAGCGACTTCTCCGCCTCGTTCGCCGCCACCCGCACGTCGGCATCGGTCCGCGCCACATACACGCCGCGCGTGTTCACCGTGACCATCGCCACGTCCTTGCTGAGCCGCTCGGCCAGGAACGCCCGGTGCCACACGTTGTCGACCTTCGCCGCCACGCCGGAAACTTCAATCAGCCCAACCACCGCCGCGCCGCAAATGACGAGCGCGGACACACCCAGAACCGCAACTATGGAATAGATCTTCCCCGCGATCTTCATCCTTGCCCCCCTGCTCCAGCCACCTCAGCGCCGGGGCCGCTCGTCATCCGCCGACGCCGATGCGGCCGGCGGCCCACTGCGCATATCTGTCTTGTCGATGAAATTCAGCGAGTCCACGAGCACTTCGTGGACCACATCCCCATTCAGGTGGGCGTTGGTCGCCTGCTTGATCCGGGCCAACATGTCGGGAAGGTTGTATTTGGACATCTTGCCGCTCTCGATGCGGCCGTTCACGTAGATTTCCTGAAACGCCGCATTCACGGCGAAGATGCTGGGATCGATCGGCAGCTTGCGCAGCTCGCCGGCATCGGCCGTGATGACGAGCTTCGCCACCACATAGCCCTTCACCGAACCGTCGATGATCATCGGGATGGTGACCACCGGCAGGCGTCGATACTCCAGGCCGGCGAGGTAGGAGTCCTCCGACTTGGTGCTGTCGGCTCCCGTCACCCAATATGCCGCTGCGTAACTCGACGCCAATGCCACCATGCAGACCCAGATGCCAATGATGAGAAACCGGATCATCGAGACCTCTCGCTGCGCCCCATCGCGGCGGAATAGGTCCCGTCCGATTCCGCCTCGCGCATCGCCTCATCCAGAATCGAAGCGACCTCCTGCGCCGCCGCCAACTGCACCGAGAGGATGTAGCAATTGCGCTCAAGCTTGGCCTTCAGGCCGGCCACACGCGCCGCCAGCTCCGGATCCGAACCCGGCGGCATCGCCCGGGCGGCCCGGCTGAGCTCCAGCAGACAGCGGCTCTTGCGTCGGTTGATCTCGTCGATATCGAACGGAACGCCCGCCTCGAATGCGGAATTTTCCGCGTCGATCGTATCCTCGAGATGCTCGATGGCGCTCAGCAGGGTGGCAACCGCCGGAACCACAGCCCCCCCGGCCGGAGCGCTCATGTCGAGCCTCCGGACTTGTCCCCAGCGTTCCGTGCCGCGGCGGCCCGGGCCATGGTCGCGGCGATGCCGATGCCGCCGGACTGGGCGATGCTCTCGCCCATCTTCTCGGTCAACATGCTCTTCCAGGTCGAGCCGGCGATGCCGCTGCCGAACACGCTGGAGGTCGCCGGCATCATGGTGTCGAGGAACTTCGAGAGCACCATGCCTTCGAACTTCTTGAGGGTGGCCGCCTCCGGCTGGGTGGTGGCGAACTGATTGACGGCGCGCCCGCTAAGGGCGTGAGCATTGCGCAGGGTGGTGAGGCTCATCCCGGAGAACGCCAAGCCACTCGGGATCGCCGCCAGCGCCTTTGCCTGATCGTCGGCCACCGGATTGACGCCGCCCCCTGTTTCCCCCGTCTGCGCCAGAGCCGCGCTGAAGTCCGCCGAATCGCCGCTCGACAAGGCCTTGAGCTTGCTCACGACCTGCTGGGCGCGGCCGGTGTCGGCGGCGCGCATCACATCAAAGACGAGATCGGTGGGGGGGCTTATGCCCATCAGGAGCGCTCCCGTGTGGTCACGTACCAAGACATGCTGACGGGGTATGCTTATGTGGAGCTTGCATCCGGCGGCGACCGCAGCGCGCTCGTCTCCGCGATCTCCGCGGTGTGGGCCCGCTCGTCCGCCGCGTTCGCGGCACGGCGGGCGTTCTCCTCCATGCGCTCGGCCCGTTTCAGCGCCAGCGCCTCGTCGCGCACCCGCAGTTCCTGCTGCCTCTGGTACGCCTCCGCTCGAGCGGCCTCGACCGCCACCCGGTTCAGATGGCGCGCCGCCTGCTCCAGCAGCAGGGGGCCGAACAGATCGTCGGCCAGCGTCGCCAGCAGGGCGCCGCGGGTCTCCTCAAGGGCCGCCCGCTCGCGGGTGGCCGCCGCCAGCCGCCATTCGGCCGCCCGCTGCAACTGCTCCCGCACGGAACGGATCCGCTCCGCCTTCTTCAGCCGCTCCTTCATCCCGCCCCCTCACTGCGCCCGCAGCCAGTTGCCAAGAGCCAGCATGAACAGCGAGAGGAACTGCGACATGCTCATGTAGAGCAGGAGCAGCCCTCCGGCGGTGATGAACGGCCCGGCTATGAAATAGACCGCGATCTGCGGCGTGAACTTGTTAATGAGACCCACCGCGATATTGATACCAATGGAGTAAAGCACAAACGGGCCGGAGATGCGCAAGGCCACGAGGAAGGATGCGGAGAATTGATCGACCACGCTCGCCAGCCCGGCGCCGAGGTTCAGCAGGTTCCCCGCTGGAATCGCCCGGTAGCTGTCGAGCAGGCCCCGAACCACCTCCAGGTGCAGATCCATGATGAAGATGAGGGCGACCGCGGCGAAGCCGATCAGGGTGGCCAGCGAGGGAAGCGAGGTGTCTTCGACGGACATGCCGGCAATGCCCGCCAATCCCACCGCCTGGGCCACGAAATTGGTCAGCGTCTCCAGCGCCGAAATATAGATGCGCACCAGGAGCCCGAGGAGCGCGCCCGTCAGCACCTCGGCGAAGATCATCGCCACCAGGCGTCCCGGCGCCACCAGTTCCACCCGCGGCGCCACCGCGCCGTAAAGCACCGGCACGAAGGCCAGGGTGAGGGCGAACGCCAGGAACAGGCGGAACCGCTCCGGCAGATTCCGCCCGCCCACGCCCGGCAGCAGCATCAGGCAGGCGCCGATCCGGCAGAACACCAGCATGGCGGTCAAGACCGCGACGCTGGCCGCCTCGTTCACGATATGGTTCCGAGCGAGCGGATCTCCACGCCACGCGCGATCTCCACATGCGAGAGCACCGGCAGGGCGGGGAACATGCGCTCCACGATCATGCGCACATAGGGCCGCGCATCGGGGGCGGTGACCAGGACGAAGTTGCCGCCGGTCTTCATGCGCTCGCGAATGGCCGCTCCGGCGTCGGCGCCGAACTGCTCGACCAGCCGCGGGTCGATGTCGAACTCGATCACCTCGCCCTTGGCATCGCGCTTCAGGCTCTGATGGAACGCCAGGTCCCATTTGCCGCCGAGCCGGAGCACGTTCAGCACGCCGCCATCGGACAGATCACCGCAGATCTGCTGCGCCATGCGCATGCGCACATGCTCCGCCACCTGTTCCGAACGCCGGGCGTGCGGCACGATTTCGGCGATGGCTTCCAGGATGAGGTTCAGGTTGCGGATGGACACCCGCTCGGCGAGCAGGAGCTTCAGCACCGCCTGCAGGCCGGAGAACGAGATCTGGGCCGGGCAGATGTCGTCGATCAACCGCTTGTACTCGGGATCGAGGCGGTCCAGCAGCCCCCTCATGTCCTTGTAGGACAGCAGCTGAGGCAGGTTGTTGGCGATCACCTCGCTCAAATGCGTGAGGATCACGGTCAGGTTGTCGACCGGCGCGAACCCCTCCCGCTTGACCTCGCTGGCATAGGCCTCCGCCACCCACATGGCCTTCATGCCGAAGGCGGGCTCGCGCACCTCCTCGCCCGGCACGTCGGGCTTGGGGCCATCGCCCACCACCACCAGCATCTCGCCGATCCGCATTTCCTGCACCGCCACCGCCGTGCCGTGGATCTTGATCTGATAGCTCTTGGTCTGGACCGACAGGCTTTCCGTCATGCGGATGTCTGGCACCACGAAGCCGTAGCGCATGGCGAACTTGCGCCGCATCTTGCCGATGCGATTGTTGAGCTCCGTCGGCGTGCGCAGCACGTGGCCAGCCAGCTGCTTGCCCACGCACACCTCGATCTCCGGCGTGCGCAGGCTCTCCTTCACCGAATCGCGCGCCTCCTGCTCCTTCCTTTGCCGCTCGGCCTCTTCCTTCTCCGCGTCGATGGCCGCCTTCCGCGCCAGCTGCTTGGGAATGGAGTAGCCGACAAAGGCCATGACGCCGCCCAGCAGGGCGAACGGGGCGAGCGGCAGGCCGGGCACCAGCGCCATGGCGAACATGAGCCCCGACGCCACGAACAGCGCCCGCGGGTACGCGCCGAGCTGCCCCAGGACCGCTGTTTCGGCACGCCCCTTGGTGCCGCCCTTGGACACCAGCAGGCCCGCCGCCAGCGACACGATGAGCGCCGGGATCTGCGCCACCAGGCCGTCGCCCACCGAAAGGCGGGTGAAGATGTTGGCTGCGTCGCCAATGGGCATGCCGTGGCGGGTGACGCCGATGATGATGCCGCCGAAGATATTCACCGCGATGATGATGAGGCTGGCTACCGCCTCGCCGCGCACGAATTTCGAGGCGCCGTCCATGGAGCCGAAGAAGGCGCTTTCCTCCTCCAGCTCCGAGCGCCGGCGCTGTGCCTCACGGTCGTCGATCAACCCGGCGTTGAGATCGGCGTCGATGGCCATCTGCTTGCCGGGAATGGCATCGAGGGTGAAGCGCGCGCCCACCTCGGCGATGCGGGTCGCGCCCTTGGTGATGACGAGGAAGTTGACCGTCACCAGGATCACGAACACCACGATGCCGATCACGAAGTCGCCGCTCATGACCAGTTGTGAAAAGCCGGCGATGATGCGGCCGGCGGCGTGCACGCCGTCGCTGCCGTGCGACAGGATGAGGCGGGTGGTAGCCACGCCCAGGCCCAGCCGCAACAGGGTGGCGATCAGCAGGACGGTGGGAAAGGACGAGAATTCAAGCGGCTTGTTGATCCACAGCGCCACCATCAGGATCAGCACCGAAAGCGCGATGGACAGCGCCAGCCCGATGTCGATGAGCATCGGCGGGATGGGCAGGAACATGATCCCGAGGATCGCCACGATGCCCATGGCGAAGCCGATATCGCGGCGGGAACGCGTCGCGGCATCGGAGACGGGAATATCGGCCATGCGCTCAATCTCCGCGGGACACAAAAGGCCCCAGGGCAAGTCCGGCAAGAATGTGCAGCGGTCTTGCGTCCGAAATCGCGTGAAGACACCAAACTAAAGCGCGTCCCCGGAGCTTTGCCCGCAGGGACGCGCTGGAACCGCCCAATCAATAGCCGGTGGCAATGCGGCCATAGATCTCCTCGGTGAAGGCCATGATCTGCGACCCCATGAAAGAGCCGGTCAAGGCCGCAACCACCAGCACCGCGATGATCTTCGGAATGAAGGTCAGCGTCATTTCCTGGATCTGGGTCAACGCCTGGAACAACGCCACCAGAATGCCGACCACCATGGCCGCCGCCACCGAGGGACCGGCGGCGACGAGCACGGTCCAGATGGCCGTGTTGACCAGGTCGAGCGCGTCCGCCTCGTTCACGAGCCGCTCAGCGTCACGCCGTCTTCGATGGTGATGGTCTTGCCGCTGGTGAGGGTCGCCACGATGCCGTCGCTGGTGATCTTCACCGACGAGACCGTGCCCGACACGCTGCCGTCCGCCGAGGTCAGGGTCTTGCCGATCGCTGAATCAGCAGTCTGGAGCGCGGAGGCGGTCAGCATCGTGTCCAGCTTGTTGTTGGTCTGGATCTGCTGCTCGACCTGCGAGAAGGAGGCAAGCTGGGACAGGTATTCCGTCGAATCCATCGGGTTCGTCGGATCCTGGTTCTCCAGCTGAGCCACCAGCAGCTTCAGGAAGGTATCGTAATCGATGGACGTCGCCGACGCGGTGGACGACTTCGACGACGACTGCGTCGTGCCTGTGACGCCTGTTGTACTGCTGACTGAAGTCATCGCGGCATCCTTCCCGTATTCGCCCCGGCAAGACGACGGTGGCCCGAGCCCGTGCTCAAGCGACTTCGCTCTGCTGCGCCGCCGCCTCGCCGATGATCGTGTCCTCAAGCGGCAGCAGCTGCCGCACCAGGCGCAGGACCTCGAAGCAGCGATCATTGGCCAGCAGCGAATTCACCACCAGCAGCTGCGAGAGCACTTCCTGGTTGGTGTACGCCTTCACCAATTCCGCCAGATGGCACACCGCCATTTGCCGCGCCTCGTCGGCATTGACCGGGTCCATGAGAATGGACTGGACAATGAAATAAAGCTGGCGCAGCGGGGTCGTCGTGTCCTTCACCTGCATCACGTGGCCTTCCAGGAGGAAAACCGCATCGTTCAGCAGCTCGATGTTCACCTTGCGATCCGCGCGGAAGACGGCGCCGTTGATATAGATCTTTTCGCCCGCCTTCAGCGAGATATGCATGGCCTTGTTCATTTCAGCCCATCCCTAATGGTCTTGTTCACGTCAATCAGGAGTCCCACGTCCCGCGACGGGTCGTTGAGAATGCGATCCGCTTCCTGAATGATCCAAAGTCCAAGCGAAGCCAGATTCACCCGCAACGCCTGAGGCAGCTCATTCTGTGTGTCCGCGAGGTCGGCGATGAAGAAGCGCCAAAGCTTCTGCACCGTCAGCAGCGCGGTCCTCATTTCATTGGAATCGGGACCCGCGGCCTTCGCGTCCGCCAGCAGATCCATCGCGTGGTCCAGTGCCTCGCGCTCGCGCTCCCGACTCGTGGACCCTGCCTCGTCGAGAATTTCCGCATATGCGAATTTATACATGGCGGTCCTCTTGCGTCGGATCAGACGTAGTTGAGAAGCGACAACTGCATCAACTTCGCGGTCGTCGAATACGACATCTGAAGCTGCGTCGTCATTGTATCCAGTCTTGTCTTGGCTTCCGCGGTATCCACGCCCTCCAGGCTCGTCAGCCGGGTGGCGACCAATGTCTTGCTTTCGGTCAAGACCTTGTTCGCCTGGGTGATGCGGTTCTGGGAAATACCGAGGTTCGCGCTCTCTTGAGTAATCTGCGTCACCGCCGCGCCGGCCGCGGTGGTTGCCTTGCTGAGCAGCACCTCCCGCGCCGCGGCGGACAAGTTCGCCGTGCCGAGCTTGGCGACCATGGTCGCCGCCATCGTGAGGTTCCGCATGCCTTCTTCATTCGCCGTGGAAGCGATATCCACACGCGACGAATTGGAGATCTTGCTGGTCAACACCGTATCCGAAGCGCTCGACCAGGTGTTGCTCCAACCGGGATCGCCGAAGAGAGCTGCAAAGTCGCCATCCAGGAACGTGGTCAGGTCGCTGGCGGAAATGCTGCTCACATTGGCATCGTCCGGATACATGCCGAACGCTGCGTAGAAAGCATCGTTCACCGCCGTCGCCGGACCGTTGTCATACTCGGCCATGGGCACCACGCCGCTGTTGGTGCCGCCGAACACATAACGTTCGCCGTCCGACGTATTCAGCGCCGAAATCAGCGTCGACAGCGTGCTGTCAGCCTGCGACACCAGCGTGCTGTCGTCGGCGAAGGACGAGGAGCCGGTCACCAGATCCGCCAGGAAGCTGTTGGCGTTCTCCAGAATATGCGAGCGCGCCGTCTGGGTGGTGCTGAGCACGCTGGCGGCGAATGTGTTGCTCTGCGTCTGCGCGGTGATCGACGCCTGGGTGGCATAGAGCGACACGCTCTGCCCGGTCTTCAAACCCAGCGTCAGGCCGACGTCGGCGTGGCGCCCGCTGGCGATTTCCTTGGTCGTCTTGGAAATCTCGGTCTGGAGCCGGCTGACCGACGACATGGCGCTGCTGGTCCAGGCCAAGGTCGAAATATAAGAGCTCTTCATTTGCGTCACCCGATCGCGGCGAACAGATTGTCGTACAGATCATTCACCACGCTGATTAGCTTGGAAGCAGCCTGGTAGCTGCGCTCCAACTGGAGCTGAAGCGCGTATTCCTCGTCCAGATTGACCCCCGTCGCCGACGACAGAGCAGTGGAGGTCTGCGACAGCACCGCGCTCTGCCGGTCGAGGGACGAGGACACGGTGGAGCGCTGCCCCTCCAGCCAGCTCACCGAATTCGTCGCGAACTTGGCGAGAGTGGTGCCGCTCTGCAGTTGCGTCGAGGAATCATAGGTCCGGGACGAACCCAGCGCATCGACGAGAGCGGTCAGCCGGCTCGAAAAGCTGGCCTCCGAATTCGTATTGTAGACATAGTCGCTGCCGTTCATTCCGCCATCGCGCAGCGTCAGCGGCGAGCCGCCGCGGCTGGCGTCCGCGGCAGCGTTCACCGAAAGCGTGCCGGCAATTCCCGACACCGAGGCATCGCCCCCGCCGGACGTGAAGAGCCCCTCCAGCGTCGCCCCGCCCGAGCCGCTCTGGTCGCTCTCCTCGAAGGCGGAGATAAGGCCGCGCGCGACCTCGTCCAGCTGCGCCTGATAGGTGACCGTGATGTCGTCGCGCAGCGTGGCGAGACCGACGATGGTGCCGGACTTCAGGGCCATGGACGTGCTGGCGCCCGGCCCCGCCACCGCCACGCCGTCCACATAGACCGCGTTGCCCGAGGTGGTCGCATCGAGCGCGCCCGAGGCCTGGAAGGTCACGGCGCGGGCCGACTTGTCGAACAAGGTCACGCCGCTGTCGGTGTAGATGGCGATGTCGTTGTTGGCCCGGGTCAGGGTGGCGATCCCCATCTCCTCGGACAGCTGCGACAGGACCGCGTCCCGCTTGTCCATGGCGTCGGTCACGTCCCGCCCGTTGGCCGAGCCTTCGACCACGGAATCGTTGAGCGCCTTGAACTGGGTCAGCAGCTCGTTCACGCGGCTGACGGAGGTGGCGATGCTCGAATCCGCATCGGTGCGCACCTGCTGCACCGCCGTGGTGGCATCGTTCAGCGACTGCGCCAGATCCTGGGCCGCGGTGACGGCCGCCTGCGCCAGGGTCGAGCTGTCGGGGGTGTTCGCCGCCGTGGACAAGGCGTCAGAGAAGGCGCTGAGCAGCGCCGCCGGCGACGTTTCGCTCTCGGTGTCGCCGATGGTCTGCTGCAGCACCGTCAGGCCATCATTGATGGCGCTGAGCTTGGCGCTGGAAGAGGTGGCCGAGAGCATCCGCTCGAACAAGGCCGAATCGGTGGCCCGCGTGATGCCGACCACGCGGGTGGTGCCGTCGCCATTGGTGGTGACGACGGCGATCTTGCGCGAAACCGAGGAATCGTCCGCCGACGCCACATTGCGCGCCGACACGGACAAGCGTGACGACGTGGTTTGCAGCGACGACCGCGCCGTATCGAAGGCAGCAGACAGACTCATGACGACCCCCCAAATGCTTCGCGGATCAGCGCTTGAGGTTCATGAGAACGTCAAGCAATTCCGCGCCGGTCTGGAAGACCTTGGAATTCGCGGTGTAATCGCGCTGAGCGATAATCATGGTGGTCAATTCCGTGGCGGTGTCCACCGTGGAATTCTCCGTAGCGCCGGAGCGGATGGCACCCAGACCATTCTGCTCGGCGGTGCCGATCTGCAGGGGACCGGACTGCAGGTTGGTCGTGTAGGCGTTGCCCGTCACCGGCGTCAGATTGTCAGTGCTCGCCACAAAGCCGAGCGGAATCTTGTAGATGCTGAACTTCTCACCCTGCTCATTCACGCCATACACAGTACCATCGCTCTCGATCGCCACATCCTTGATGACGGAGGCGGAATTACCATTCACGACTGCGGTCAAAACTGAAAAGTCCGTCGCCTTCTGCGTCATGTTGGATATATCAAGCGAGACCGAAGTCTTCGCGCCGCCACCGGACGCCTGCGAATTTTCCACAATGACCGACAGCGCGGCCGGATCAAGCGTTGTAGGCGTGAGGGTATCGACAGGCGGCGTGCCAACTGAAACCGTACGATAACCAACCACACCGGTCAAAATGCCACTGGAATCGAAAGACAACTCCGCATAATCAAAAGTAGTTGTTGTAGAAGTAGAATACTGAAGAGCCGCGTCCTCTCCGACGGACAGCTTCCATGTACTGACACCCGAAGATGACGTCGACCCCTTCTCAAAGGTCATCTCCACCGACCGCTCCGCGCCGAGCGCATCAAAGACGGTCAAAGTGGAGGTAAACTTACCATCCGTCGGTTTCGCAGTCGACGGCAGGTTCGCGGTGAAAGTCCCCGAACTCGACGCAGTCGCGGTGACCGAAGTCGCCCCCACATTCACCGGCACCAAGCCGACGGTGCTGTTGGTCGAGCCCGTCGCAGCGTCCGGCGCCAACGAATAGCCCAGCAGCGTATAGCCCGCGCTGTTCTTCAGCTCACCGGTCGAGGCATCAAGCGTGAAGTCGCCGGCGCGCGTCAGCAGGGTTCCGCCGGTGGAATCGGCCACCAGGAAGAAGCCATTGCCCTGCACCGCGAGGTCGGTGCTGGTCTTGTCGGTGTAGTTCAGGCCACCCTGCTTGGAGATCCCGTAGGTGACCGTCGTGTCGACCGAGCCGGACTGGTAGTCGCCGGTACCGGCGGTGGCCAGCATGACGCTGGAGAACGCGGCACCGGCGTTCTTGTAGCCGGTGGTGCCGGCGTTGGCGATATTGTCGCCCACGGTGCCGAGGAGGTTCGACTGCGCGCCCATACCCGACACGCTCGTGCGCAGCATACTGTAAAGGCTCATTTCGCTCAGCTCCCGAAAACGATGGCCACCCTGGTCGCCTGTTGGGGGGTCATTTGATCCTAAATGGCTTGTGCGAAGCTGCCGGAATCAGGCCCGCAGCGCCACGGCGAGATCGGCGAACGGGTCCCGGCTCGGCGGTGTCCCAGGGTTCTGCCGCAAGGCGTCGTAGATGCGCGGCACGGCGCCGATGGCCTGGTCCAGCTCGGGATCGCTGCCCATCTGGTATCCGCCCATGAGACGCAGGTCGCGCGTGTCCTCGAAGCGGGCAATCATGGCCCGCAGCCGGCGCACCAGCTCGCGCTCGGGCTCGGTCCACACCAGATTGGCGAGGCGCGACACCGAGCGCAGCACATTCACGGCGGGAAAGCGCCCCTGGTCGGCGATGGCGCGGTCGAGCACGATATGCCCGTCGAGCGTGCCGCGGATGGCATCCGCCACCGGATCGTTATGGTCGTCGCCATCCACCAGCACCGAGAAGATGCCGGTGATCGAGCCCCGCCCCTCCTCGCCCGGCCCCGCCCGCTCCAGCAGCTTGGGCAGGGTGGAAAAGACGCTGGGGGCATAGCCGCGCGCCACCGCCGGCTCGCCCGCCGCCAGCGCCACGTCGCGCGCGGCATGGGCGTAGCGCGTGACCGAATCCACGATCAGCAGCACATTCTCGCCGGCGTCGCGAAAATGCTCGGCCACCGCCAGCGCCGCCTGGGGCGCCATCCGCCGCATCATCGGGCTCTCGTCGGAGGTGGACACCACCACCACCGCCCGGGCGCGATTGGGCGCCAGCGGCCCTTCCAGGAATTCGCGCACCTCGCGGCCGCGCTCGCCCACCAGCGCCACCACCACCGTGTCGAACCCCGCGCTGCCCGCGAACATGGACAGAAGCGTGGACTTGCCGACGCCGGACCCGGCGAAGATGCCCATGCGCTGGCCGTGGCACAGGGGCGTGAAGATATCCACCGCGCGCACGCCGGTGCGCAGCGGCCGCTCGATCCGCGCCCGGGCCATGGCCGCCGGCGGATCCCGATCCAGCGGCATGGCGCGTGGCCCGCTCGGCAGCGGGCCCTGCCCGTCCAGCGCCTGCCCCAGGGCGTTCACCACCCGCCCCTTCCACTGGTGCGACGGCCGCAGCATCAGCGGCCCCACCCGATAGGCGCGCGCGCCGAGGCCCACATGCACCTGGCCGTCGAACGGCTTGACCACCGCCGCCGCGCCGTCGATGCGCACCACTTCCCCGTACCGCATCGCCCCGTCGCTCTCGAAGCCGACCCGCTCGCCCAGCTTGAGCACGCGGGAGAGGCCGGAGACCTCGAAATGGGTGGGCGCCACCTGACGCACCACGCCGCCGACGCGAACCGGCGGACACTCCTCCAGCCCGGCTTCGACCACGGCGGCGAGACGCTCCAGTCCGTTCATCTCTCACTGCCCCCGGGCGACCCGCGGCCGCCCTATCCTGGTTTGACCCACGCCGCGCGGGAGCGGCGCGTCAGCTCGACGGGCCAAGCTGGCGGATGGCGCTAGTGGTGCTTTCCTCGGTCTGCTGAACGGCGCTGGCCGCCTGCTCGAACGCCCGCTGCAGCGAGATCAGGCGGGTCATTTCCATGACCGGCTCCACATTCGCCCCCTCGACATAGCCCTGGCGGATCTGATTGCGGGTAAACTCCTGCACCAGGGCCGCCGGCTGGCTGGGACGCATGGTCACACCATCATGCCGGTCCAGCTTGGCCCCCGCGGCCATGGTGAACAGGCCCACCCGGGCCACCGGCCGGCTGTTCTGGAAAATCGAGCCATCCTCGCCGATCCGCAGCGTACCGCCATTGGGGTCGACCATCAGGGGGGCGCCGCCGACATCGAGCACCGGCATCCCGCTCATGGTCTGAAGCGCGCCCTCGGGGGTCATGCGCATGCGCCCGTCGCGGGTGTAACCGACGCCGCTGGAGGTGCGCACGGCGAACCAGCCCTCGCCCTCCACCGCCAGATCAAGCGGGTTGCCGGTCTGGGTGATCGCGCCCGACCGCAGGGAGGTAAATGTCTCGCCCGGGGACACATAGGAGGTCTTGTCCGAGCTGGTCTGCGACAGCAGCTCGGTAAAGCGCACCTGCTCGGCCCTGAAGCCGGGCGTGTTCATGTTCGCCACATTGTTCGCCACGGTGGCGAGCCGCCGGTCGGCGGCGATCTGGGCGGACAGGGCGACGTAGAGATTGGATGACACGCCAGCTCCCGGACTTCAGGTCGAGGATGAACGAGAGAACGCCTCGTTACCCCGACTATGCACCGCCGAGGCTTGTGCGAGCCTGCCCCGACCGACCCGGCCACCGCCGACGGGCCCGACGGCGGCCCCGGGGCAAAGTTTTCCCTCGCGCCCGCCACCGGGGGCGCGCAAACTTCAGCCTCGCGCAATCCTGCTCACCTAACCCTAGACTCAGCACCTCTGCTGGAGGGAGATGGCGTCTTGGCGGTCATTATCGGAATTATCCTCGGCCTTGCCGCCACGTTCGGCGGGTTTGTCGCCATGGGCGGTCACCTGAGCGTGGTGTGGCAGCCGTTCGAGTACGTCATCATCGGCGGCATTGCCTTCTCCACCTTCATCATCGCCAATCCGATGTCGGTCATCAAGGACACCGGGGCGGCGATCCTGCAGGCGGCGATGGGCGTGGCGCCCAAGCGCAAGGACTTCCTGGCCCTCCTCAGCCTGCTGTACGCGCTGATGCGCGACATGCGCCAGAAGCCGCGCAACGAGGTCGAGGCGCATATCGACGACCCGCAGAACTCGACGCTGTTCGGGCAGTTCCCGACCATTCTGCGGGACAAGGAGCTGACTCAATACATCTGCGACTATGCGCGCCTGATCCTCATCGGCAACGCCAAGTCCCATGAGATCGAAGGCTTGATGGAGCAGGAAATCTCCACCATCAAGAAGCACAAGACCAAGCCCGCCTCCGCCATCGGCACGGTGGCCGAGGCGCTGCCGGCGCTGGGCATCTGCGCGGCGGTGCTCGGCATCGTCAAGGCCATGGGCGCCATCGACCAGTCGCCGGAGGTGCTCGGCCACTATATCGGCTCCGCCCTCATCGGCACCTTCCTCGGCATCTACTCTTCGTACGCGATCCTTTCCCCGCTCGGGGCCAAGATCAAGACCACGCGTGAGAAGCAGTGCCAGCCCTTCATCATCGTCAAGCAGACCCTGATCGCATTCATGAACGGCGCGCTCCCCCCCATCGCCCTCGAGCACGGGCGCAAGACCATCTCCGCCGCCGAGCGTCCCAGCATCGACGAAGTGGAAAGCGAAGCCATCCACACCGCGCCCAATTCGTCCGGCGCCTCCGTGCAGCAGGCGGCCTGATCCATGTCATCGCGCAAGCACCAGGACATCCGCGACATGCTGCTGGACGCGGCGGGGCTGTCCCTCGACCGGCTGCCCATGCTGCACGTGCTGTTCGACCGCATGGCCACCACCTGCGCCGACGGATTGCGCCAGTTCGCCGCGTCCCAGGCCTATTATTCCTTCCTCAGCATCGAGAACGGCCGCATCGGCGAGGTGCTGGAGGCCTACGAGGGCATGGCCATCGCCGGCATCTTCCGCGCGCCCTCCTGGGACAGCCAGCTGATCGTCGGCTTCGACCGGGACTTCATCTTTTCCATGATCGAGGTGCTGTTCGGCTCGGACGGCTCCGAGCCGCCGGTGGAGGACGAGCGCAGCTTCACCAATATCGAAGGCCGCGTCGCCCAGCTGCTGTTCGAGCAGATGGCGAAGGCGCTGCGGGCCTCCTTCGCCATCGTCAGCGACACCACCTTCCAGTTCGAGCGGCAGGAAACCCGCATGGACTTCGCCGTCATCGGCCGGCGCAACAATCTGGCGGTGGTGGCCAAGTTCCTGCTGCAGGCGCTGAATCGCGGCGGCGAGATGTTCGTCATCATTCCGCAGTCGGCGCTCACGCCCCTGCGCCGTGCCCTGGCCCACACCACATTCTCGGAAAGCAACAATCGCGACCCGCAATGGGCGCAGAAGATTCGCCAGGAGATCAACCGCACCGAGGTCAAGCTCCGCGCGATCCTCGAGGAGCGCGAGGTGCTGCTGGGCGATGTCGCGGACTTCAAGGTGGGGCAGGTGCTGAAGCTGAACGCCACGCCGAGCAGCCGGGTGAAGCTGGAAAGCGCCGCCCAGCCGCTGTTCTGGGGCCGGCTCGGCCAGTCCGATGGCGCCTATGTGGTGCGCATCGACGAGCAGATCGAGCAGAATCAGGACTTCATCGATGATATCCTTCCCCGTTGACATCCTTCTGCTCGCGGCGCTGGTGGCCACCACCGCCACCCTGCTCGTGCTCTACCGGCGCCTCGCCCGCCTGGACCGCCTGAATACCGAATATGGGCGGGCGCTGGAGGATGCGGCGCGGGCGCTCACCGCCGCCCGCGATTCGTTCCAGACCTTCAGCACCGACGGGCGCGAGGTGCTGGCCGAGCTTTCCAAGCGCATCGACGATGCCCAAGGCGTCATCGCCGAGCTCGACGCCCGCGCCGGCACCCCCGTCAAGCCGCGTTGATCCCCTCCCCCCGCCCCGGAGCCCGCCATGCCCGACCCCAATGACAAGACCCAGTCCGCCCTCGACGACGCGCTGCTCGCCGCCGCGCGCAAGACCGACACCGAGGAGACCCTCGGCGGCACCCAGGGCTTCGAGGCGGTGAAGCGCATTCCGGTGCTGCTGCAGGTGGTGCTGGGGTCCGCCAGCATGCCGGTCTCCAGCCTGCTGAAGCTCGGCCGTGGCGCGGTGGTGCCGCTCGACCACCGGGTCGGCGAGCCGGTGGACGTGGTGGTCAACGGCCGCGTCATCGCCCGCGGCGAAGTGATGGTGGTCGAGGACGACAGCTCCCGTTTCGGCGTCTCTCTGACCGAGATCGTCGGCCCGGGCGGCACCGACGCGGCCTGACGGAGACACCCCCATGGTGATGCCGACGAACCAGGGCCAGATTCCGGGCAAATCGCGCCCCCTCCACGGCACCGACAAGGTGGCGGCGCTGCTGATGACCATGGGGGCGCCGGCGGCGAACCGCATCCTGAAGCATTTCGACCCCGATGAGATCAAGCTGGTCACGCGGTCCATCGCCCGCCTGAAGTCCATCACCTCGGCCCAGATCGAAGCCATCGTGGAGGACTTCGCCACTCAGTTCGCCTCCGGCACCAGCCTCATGGGCACCGCGGCCGACGTCGAGCGCCTGCTCTCCGGGGTGCTGCCGCCGGAGCAGATCGCCGAGATCATGGCGGAGTTGCTGGGAACGGCGAACCATTCCATCTGGGAACGCATCTCCACCGTCTCGGAAAGCATCCTCGCCACTTATATCGCCAAGGAACACCCGCAGACCGCCGCCTTGATGCTCTCGAAGGTGCGACCGGCCTGCGCCGCCAAGGTGCTGAGCTACATTCCCGAGGAACGGCGCAACGGCATCCTGCGCCGGATGCTGACGTTCAAGCCCATCGTCGATGCCACCATGCAGGTGATCGAGCGCACCGTGTACGAGGATTTCATGATGAACTTCTCGCGCAATGCCGGAGCCGACCCGCACGCCCGCATGGCCGACATCATCAACAAGATGGAGCGCGACGACATGGAGACGGTGCTTACCAGCCTCGCCGCCACGCGACCGAAGTCGGCGGAAATTCTCAAGGGCCTGCTCTTCACCTTCGACGACATCGTCAAGCTGACGCCCCGGGCGCGCACCTCGCTGTTCGACCAGGTGCCGACCGACAAGCTGGTGCTGGCCCTCAAGGGCACCGACATCGAGTTCCGCGAGATGATTCTCCAGTCCCTCGGCGCCCGCGTGCGCCGCATGGTGGAGCAGGAAATGGCCAGCAGCGAGCCGGTGCCGTCGCGGGAGGTCACGGAGGCCCGGCGCACCATCACCGACCTCGCCCTCGACATGGCCGGCCGCGGCGAGATCGAGCTCAACAGCGACAGCGATGATGAATTCTACGTGCGGTGACGCCGGCCGGCCCAGGTTCGGGCCGGCCGGCCACCCAGGGCATGCACATTCAGGCGCGAGGAGTGCCCGTTTGAAGGAACAAGACGCAACAGCGCACTGACGGGATGGGAGGACATGGCTGAGGATCAGGACAAGGAGAGTAAGACCGAGGAAGCTTCGGAGAAGAAGATCTCCGACGCCGTGGAGAAGGGCAACGTGCCGTTCTCCCGGGAAGCGACGCTGTTCGCCTCGCTCCTCGGCATACTCGCCTGCCTCACGTTCTTCGTGTCGGCGCCGGCGCGGCTGCTGACCGACGACCTCGCCCGCCTGCTCGACGACCCCGCCGGCTTCCGCCTGGAGCACGGGAGCGATGCCGTGGAACTGCTGTTCGACACGATGATGGCCGCCGGGCGATTCCTGACGCCGATGGTGATCATCCTGGCGCTCGCCGGAGTGATCGCGGCCGCGTTCCAGAACGTTCCGTCGCTGGTGCTCGAACGCATCACCCCGAAGTGGGAACGCATCTCCCCGAGTTCCGGCCTCAAGCGCTTGATGGGCATTCAGGGGCAGATCGAATTCGCCAAGTCGCTGTTCAAGCTCCTGGCGGTGGGCATCGTCGCCGGCCTCGTGCTGTACTGGGAGGAGCATCGCGTCGTGGACGCCATGCTCAGCGATCCGATGCAGCTGCCCGCCGCGGTGCTGCAGCTGGCGATGCGCCTGGTCTCGGCCGTATGCGTCGCCACCATCGTCCTGGTCGGCGCCGACCTCGTGTGGTCGCGGTTCCACTGGAAGTCGGAACTGCGCATGACCAAGCAGGAGGTGAAGGACGAGGTCAAGCAGGCCGAAGGCGACCCCTTCGTCAAGGCCCGCATGCGGGCGGTGGCCCGCCAGCGCGCGCGGCACCGCATGATGAACGCCGTGCCCAAGGCCACGGTCGTCATCGCCAATCCGACTCATTATGCTATTGCTTTGAAGTATGATCGCGATCTGGGCGGCGCTCCGCAGGTGGTGGCCAAGGGGCTCGACCTCGTCGCGCTGAAGATCCGCGAGATCGCCGAGCACAACGCCATTCCGGTCATCGAGGACCGGGCGCTGGTTCGGGCCATGTACGACGCCGTAGAAGTTGACCAATGGATTCCCAAGGAATTCTATCGCCCGGTAGCCCAAATCCTCCACTTCATTTATTCGAAGCGCTCCAATGGTTCAAAATAGTCGCCGGATCCTTCTGGACCTGAATACTCGCCCTCAACTGGAGGTGCAGGCCTTCGAGCGCGTGCTGGCGACGGCCCTGCGCAATGTCCTGGCGGAGCTGTATTTCACCGAGGCGGGCCTGCTCATCGGCTACATCAACACCGGCCAGGCCAACAATATCGAGGATATCCTGGCCTCGTCCGCGGAGCGGACCCTGAAGCCCGGGGTGCTGCGCTACGGGCGCCATGCGTTCACCCAATCCGATTGGGGCCGGCCGCCGACGGTCAGCATGAACCTCGAATTCCATCACCCCCGGCTGACCGTGTATTTCAAGGTCGTATTCGACGCGACCTCGGTGGGGCTCGCCATCGACAGCATCGATTTCCGCGCGCCGTTCGCGAACCACGCCGAGGGCATCGCCCTGCTGACCGCGGCGCTTGAGGAGTCCCGCGAACAGGCAGGCTGACCGCGGCCCTCAGCTTCGGGCAAGCCTCAGGCGGTACATGGAGAGGATGAACCTCGCGGAAACTCCCTTGAATGGGGGGCGCCCCGCGAAGACCGTCACTTCATATTGCTCCGGAGACGCTCGGAGGAGATCGCGATGCAGCCCCTCTTCCTGTTTGGACTCGCATCCAGCCACGCGCAGTGGGCATCGGTGCGCCAGACGGCCATCGCCGGCAATATCGCCAACGCCAACACGCCGGGATACAAGGCGGTGGACGCGGTGGCGTTCGACGCCGTGATGAACCAGACCCAGCTGGCCCTTACGCGCACGTCCCAGAACCATCTCCAGACCGCCACGGTGGACGTGCCGACCCGGACCCTCGCGGCGTCCGACAGCTGGGGCTCCAACAATTCCGGCAACAACGTCAGCATCGAGCAGGAGATGCTGAAAGCGGGCGAGGTGAACCGCGCCTACACTCTCGACACCTCCATCGTCCGCTCCTTCCACCGCATGCTCCTGTCGGGCCTGAAATGACGATCATCGATCCCCTGAAGGCGGCGACCAGCATCGCCAGCACCGGCCTAGAGGCCCAGTCCACCCGCATGCGGGTGGTGGCGCAGAACATCGCCAATGCCCGCTCCACCGGCTCCACGCCCGGCGCCGAGCCCTATGCGCGCAAGACCGTCCAGTTCACGGCGGAGCTCGACCGGGCCATCGGCAGCTCGCGGGTGCGGGTCAAGAACACCGGCGTCGACAACGCGCCCTTCCGGGTCGAGTATGATCCCGGCAATCCGGCGGCGGACGCCAAAGGGCAGGTTTTGATGCCGAACGTCGACCCGCTCGTGGAAATGGCCGACATGCGGGAGGCCGGGCGCAGCTACGAGGCCAATCTGCAGATGATCAAGCAAGCCAGGGCCATGGTGACTATGACCATCGACCTGCTGAGGGCATCGTCATGATCAATTCCGTCAGTTTCAACACCTCCACCGGCGGCACGTCCGGGGTGTCGCTGACCCGCAGCGACACCCACATGGAAACGTCCCAGGCGGGCCGCGTCCAGGGGAGCCAGGGGGTCGATGCCGCCGATTTCTCCAGCGTGCTGGCGCGCGTGTCGTCGGATACCGTCGACACCCTGAAGGCTGGCGAGGCGACCTCCATCATGGGCATCCATGGCCGCGCCTCGGTGCAGCAGGTGGTGGAGGCGGTGATGACGGCTGAACAGTCGCTGCAGACCGCCATCGCCGTGCGCGACAAGGTCGTCGCCGCCTACCAAGAAATCAGCCGGATGACCATCTGACGTCTCGAGGGAGCCATCATGAGAGCCCTAGCCATCGCAGCCACCGGCATGTCGGCCCAGCAGACGAACGTCGAGGTGATCGCGAACAACATCGCGAACATCAACACGACCGGCTTCAAGCGGGCCCGCGCGGAATTCACCGATCTGCTCTACCAGGCCGAGCGCGCCCAGGGCGTGCCGAACCAGGACGGAGCGGAAGCGATCCCGGAAGGCGCCCTGGTGGGTCTCGGCGTGCGTACCATCGGCATTCGCAACCTGCACGTGCAGGGCGAGCTCGCGCAGACCTCCAATCCGCTCGACGTCGCGATCAACGGGCGCGGATGGTTCCAGGTCACCAGCCCCACCGGTGAGACGCTCTACACCCGCGCCGGCAGCTTCAACCGCAGCGCCACCGGCCAGCTGGTGACCGCGGACGGCTATACCGTCAACCCGGCCATGACGCTGCCCACCAACGCCAGCTCCATCGTCATCAACGAGTCGGGGCAGGTCTACGCGCAGGTGTCCAACCAGGTGGCGCCGCAGCTGCTCGGCCAGTTGCAGATGTCCACCTTCGCCAATGATTCCGGCCTTGAGCCGCTCGGCGACAACCTCTACCGCGAAACCACCTCCTCCGGCCAGCCGGTGGAAGGCGTGGCCGGGGACATCGGGTTTGGCCGCATCGTCCAGGGCTATCTTGAGAGTTCGAATGTGGACCCGGTGAAGGAGATCACCTCCCTCATCGCTGCCCAGCGCGCCTATGAGATGAATTCGAAGGTGATCCAGGCGGCCGACGACATGTCCAAGATCGTCTCCACGGGCATTCGCTGATGCGCGCGCGTCCGGCCATGTGGCCCTGCCTCGGCTTGGCTCTGGCGCTCCTGCTGGGGGGCGCTCCGGCGGGCGCGCAGAGCATCTCGACGCTCGCGGCGCAAGCCGAGGCGGAACGCGCCGGCACGGCCACCGAGCCCCAGTCTGCCCCCGCCGCGACCCCGGGCCCCGTGGCCGCCAAGGGCGTCGAGCTCACCTTGCCGGTGCCGAATGTCACCCTTTATCCGGGTGATGCCCTGAATGCCGCGGTGCTCACCGCCCGTCCGGCGCCGCAGCATGTGGTGGAGAGCGGAACCTATGCCACCCGGACTGAGAACCTCGCGGGCAAGGTCGCCCGTCGGGTGCTGATCGCCGGCATGCCGATCCCCATGAGCGCCGTCACCGACGCGCTCATGGTCACCAAGGGAGTCGCGGCGCGGGTCCTGCTGAAGGAAGGCGGACTGCAGATCTCCGGCTATGCCATTCCGCTGGAATCTGGCGCGGCCGGCTCCATCGTCCGCCTCAAGAACATGGACAGCGGGCAGATCATCGTCGGCGAGGTGCAGGCCGATGGCACCGTCAGGATCAAGATGAGATGATGCGTCTTCTGCGTTTCGCCGTCCTCATCGCCGCCGGCCTCGTCGGACTGGGCGCGCCGACGGCGCAGGCCATGACGCGCATCAAGGACATCTCTTCCATCCAGGGCGTGCGCGACAACCTGCTGGTCGGCTATGGGCTGGTCATCGGCCTGCAGGGCACCGGCGATACCTTGCGGAATTCGCCGTTTACCGAGCAGGCCATGCAATCCATGCTCGATCGCATGGGCATCAACGTGCAGGGCATCGCGCTGCGGGCAAAGAACGTGGCGGCGGTGGCGGTCACCGCCAATCTCCCCGCCTTCGCCGCCGTCGGGTCCCGCATCGACGTGACCGTCGCCTCGCTCGGCGACGCCACGTCGCTGCGCGGCGGAACCCTTCTCGTCACCCCGCTCAACGGTGCCGACGGCATCGTCTACGCGGTCGCGCAGGGCCAGCTGGTGTCGGGCATCCAGATCACCGGGCAGGCGGAGACCTTGAGCCAGGGCGTGCCGACCGCCGGACGCATCGCCAACGGCGCGCTGGTGGAGAAGCAGGTGCCGGGCCGGCTGAGCGAGCTGCCGGAATTCTATCTCGACCTGACGAATCCGGACTTCCGCACCGCCGCCAGCATGGCGGACGTGATCAACGCCTACACCCAGGCCCGCTATGGCAAGCGCCTTGCGCGGGAGATCGACCTGCGGACGGTGCTGGTGCAGCGCCCGGCGCAGATCAATCCCGCGCGCTTTCTGGCCGAGATCGGCGACCTTCAGGTGGAGCCGGACACGCCAGCGCGGGTGGTGGTGGACCAGCGCACCGGGACGGTGGTCATCGGACGCAACGTGCAGATCTCCACCTTCGCCGTCACCCAGGGCAACCTGACCGTTCAGGTGACCGAGACGCCGGAAGTGTCGCAGCCCATGCCCTATAGCTTCGGCGAGACGGTGGTGGTGCCGCGCACCGACATCGCGGCCGAGGAGGCGGGCGGCCCCATCGGCATCGTGCGCGGCACCAGCCTGCAATCCCTCGTCAACGGGCTCAACCGCTTCGGCCTCAAGCCCACCGACATCATCTCCATCCTGCAGGCGGTAAAGACATCGGGCGCGCTGCAGGCCGAGCTGGTCTTCCAGTAGGCCAGCGTGGCGCGAAGGCGCCGCCTTCGCCCTTTCGCGGGCCGCCGGAGGCGGCTCGGGCAGAATGGTCAGCGTCGCGCAAGACAGCCTTCCTAAAACAAACTCACCCATCGGTCTGCTTCGCGCGCGGAGCGCGTCCTCTCACCATGGAGGGAGTGTATGACGAACCCCACACTGCCCACCCTGTTCACGGGGCCTTCCGGGCGTCGCGTCGGCGCCGCTGTCGCCAGGTGCGCGGCGCGGATCGCGGGCCGGGGCCTCCCACTTCTCGCCTTGGCCACGATCTTCGGGGCGTCCGGCCCCGATGCGGCGCGCGCCCAGAGCGCCCCCCAGCAGGTGGCGGTCGCCACCCGCGACGAGCAGGCCGCCCAATATTGCCGCAACATCGCCGATGCTGCCGCCGATGCCCGCTTCGCGCGGCAGAAGGAGGCGCTCGCGACCATGGAAAAAGAGATCGAGGCGCGCATCGCCCAGCTCGAGGCGAAGCGCGCCGAGTACCAGGACTGGCTCCAGCGTCGTGAGAACTTCCTGAAGAAGGCCGACGAATCCCTGGTGGCGGTCATCTCGCAGATGCGCCCCGATGCGGCCGCCGCGCAGATGGCGGCGATGAGCGAGGACATGGCCGCCGCGCTGCTGTCCAAGCTCAGCCCCCGGGTGGCCAGCTCGATCCTGAACGAATTCGAGCCCGCTCGCGCTGCTCGCCTCACCTCCACCATGGTCGGTCTCACGCGCCGCGCGCAGGAAGGCAAGCCCGGATGAATCGGCTCGCATGGACATTCGGCGCGGCATTGCTGGTGGCCGGCTGCCAGACCACGAACGACAACCTGATCACCGGCCCCACCCTCAGCCCGCTGGGGTCGGGCCTGGAGACGAATCGCGAGCCGGTCCCCGTCACCTTCCAGCAGCCTCCCGTCCGCAGCTTCCGGTCCACCTGGGACCAGAACCGTTCCGGCAGCCTCTATCGCGATTTGCGCGCCTCCAAGGTGGGCGACGTGATCCGCGTGTCCATCGTGCTTGACGACAAGGCACAGTTCGACAACGCCACCGACCGGGAGCGCAAGTCCAAGTCCAACCTGGACTTCGACACCGGAATCAGCCTCTCGGGGTTGGGGCGTGGCGCCAACGCCGGCAATGCCAACGGCAATTTCACGGTCAATTCGGACACCGAGACCAAGGGCAAGGGCACTATCGACCGCTCCGAGAAGCTACGCCTGAGCATCGCGGCGGTGGTCACCGAAGTGCTGCCCGATGGCAACCTCATCATCAGCGGCTCGCAGGAAATCAAGGTGAACTACGAGGTGCGGGTGCTGAACATCGCCGGCATCGTCAATCCCCTCGATGTCTCGTCGAGCAATATCATTCCCTATGACAAGATCGCCGAGGCGCGCATTTCCTACGGCGGACGCGGACGCCAGATGGATGTGCAGCAGCCGGCCTGGGGGCAGCGCATCTACGACGTCGTGGCCCCGTGGTGAGGATCGCTCACGGTGGCTAGCCTCCTTACCGACGCCAATCCCGCCAGCAGCCGCCGCGGCCTGATCCTCGCGGTGCTGATCCTCACCTTGATCGCCATCATCACCGGCGGGGGAATCGGCTATCAGCTGGGGCACTCGGTGAAGGCCGCCGTCGCCGCCTCAGTGGCCACGGCGGCACCGGGCAAGGCGGCAGCGCCGTTGCGCTACAGCGGCGACCTCACCATCAAGGACCTGAAACCGGTGGTGGTGAATCTCGCGGCTCCCTCCTCCACGTTTGTACGGCTTGAGGCGGCGCTGGTGTTCAAGAACGGCGCCCTTGCCAATCCCGACGTGACCGCAGCCGAGGTCCGCGAGGACATCATGGCCTACATGCGGTCGCTGTCGTTGAGCCAGCTGGAAGGACCAAGCGCCCTGCAGCACCTGCGCGAAGACCTCAACGACCGCGCCAGCACCCGCTCCCAGGGCAAGATCACGGAGCTGGTGCTGCTGTCCCTGGTGGTGCAGTGACCGGCATCCCCGCGACGCGCCTGCGGCACCTGGCGGCCGCGTTTGCCCTGCTGCTCAGCGCGGGCCTGACCTGGAGCGCTCCTGCGTTCGCCCAGGCCAACGTGCCGAGCCTCGACCAGATCCTGCCCGAGCTCAGCGGCGGCACCGCCGGCCGCATCATCCAGATGGTGGCGCTGCTGACCGTGCTGTCGGTCGCGCCGGGCCTGCTCATCATGGTGACGAGCTTCACCCGCTTCGTCATCGCCTTCTCCTTCCTGCGCTCGGGGCTCGGGCTGCAGTCGACGCCGGCGAATCTCGTGCTGGTGTCCCTGTCCCTGTTCATGACCTTTTACGTCATGGCCCCCACCTTCGATCGCGCCTGGAACGACGGCGTGATGCCGCTCACCGAGAACAAGATCACGGAACAGGAGGCGATCGAGAAGATTTCCGAGCCGTTCCGCGATTTCATGCTGAATCACGTGCGTGGCAAGGACCTGCAGCTGTTCTCGGACATCGCCGTGCGGCAGAATATCCTGCCGCCGACGCCCGCGCCCACCGCAGGCGCCCCCCCCACGTCGGTGGGCGAGCCGGAACCGCCCAAGGTCTCCATGCGGGTGCTCATCCCGGCCTTCATGATCTCGGAACTGCGGCGCGGCTTCGAAATCGGCTTTCTGATCGTGCTCCCGTTTCTCGTCATCGACCTGGTGGTTGCCACCCTGGTGATGTCCATGGGCATGATGATGATGCCCCCATCGGTGATTTCGCTGCCGTTCAAGATCCTCTTCTTCATCCTCATCGACGGCTGGAATCTGCTGGTGAGCGGTCTTGTCCGCTCGTTCTTCTGAACCGGCGGACCGCCGCCCGCCTGCCACGACCGCGCTCCGATGAGCGCGGTTTTTTTGTGCGGAGCCCTCCCGCAAGCTTGCCTCGCGCAAGCTTCGCGTGCTAATTCTCAACTCATGACAGGTTGATCGGTTCGCCCTGGCGAACCTGGGATTGGAGAAATCCACCCTCAAAGGCATGACGCCGCCCTGTTATTCCGGTGAAAATCCGGCATGTCCCCCTGCATCTTCTGTTTGTGTTACGAAGAGGGACATCATCATGACCAGCATGATCACCAACAACTCGGCGACGGTTGCTCTCCAGACGCTGCGTTCGATCAACAACCAGCTCGAGACCACCAACAACCGGGTGTCCACCGGCAAGACCGTCAACAGCGCTGCTGACGGTGCGGCCTACTGGAGCATCTCCACCACCCTGACCTCCGACAACAGCGCCCTCAGCGCCGTTACGGACGCCATGTCGCTCGACAAGAATGCCGTGGACACCACCTACAAGGGCGTGACCTCGGTTCTCGACGACCTGACGACCATCCAGAGCAAGCTGGCGTCGGCGGTGTCTTCGAGCATGTCGCGCTCCTCGCTGCAGGACGAAATCTCCGCGCTGCAGAAGAACATCAGCACGACTGCCACGAACACCGTGAGCAACGGCAACAACTGGCTGTCCGTTGACTCGAGCGCCACGTCGTTCACCGACAACCGCAACCTGCTGTCGTCCTTCTCGCGCAGCGGCGACACGGTGAGCGTCGGCACCTCCGCGCTGGATACCGGTTCCTTCCGTCTCTATGACGCCAACACCTCGAACGCCACCAGTTCGACCGTGACCAACGCTCTGGCCAACGTCGCCACCAACGCCAGCGGTAACGCCGCCGACGGCACCGCCATCACCGTGGCCGTGAGCACCGCCACCGGCGACACCGGCGGCTTCATGGACACCAAGTACACCATCCAGTACACGGACGCGGCGGGCACCGCCCAGACCGTTACTGCGTCGGTGGGCAGCCTCGACGTGTCGTCGCTGACCGACAAGGACGCGAACCTGATCGAAGCTTACACCAAGCTGGTCAACGCGACCCTGTCGCAGCTGCAGGAAGGCGGCTCGAAGCTCGGCTCGACCTCCAGCCGTCTGGAGTCTCAGCAGACCTTCGCCAAGAGCCTGATCACGCTGAACAAGTCGTCGATCGGCGCCCTGGTGGACGCCGACATGGAAGAAGAGTCCACTCGCCTGAAGGCGCTGCAGACCCAGCAGTCGCTGGCTATCCAGTCGCTCTCGATCGCGAACAGCTCTTCGCAGAACGTTCTGCAGCTCTTCCAGTGAGCCTACAGCCCCCGCGCCCAACCCTCCTGGGCGCGGGGGCTTCATAATGTCCGGCACCGTTTCGGAATCGCCGGGATTCATGCGGCTCTTCCCCCGAGCTGCATTTCGGCTGCGCCTCATTTGGAGCGCAGCCATTTTTTTACCTCCCGGCCTGCAACGCCCAGGCAAGTTTGACCGCCGAAAGTGTCCGCTGGCACATAGTCGGAGCGGCTTCGCTTCGCGTGTCCGATCCTCAGTTTGACCGCCGCGCCGGACCATCCGGCGCGAGACCGGTGTCCAAGCGTGCGAGATCAACGGATGATCGGCCAGAAGCAACTCGAACTCCTGTTGCAGAACCTGCGGGACCTCGGCGCCCGCCGGCTGGTCGCCCTGGGCCTCATCGCCCTGACGGTGGTGGGAACCATCGCGCTCGGCGTCTATTACCTTGGCCAGCCCGAGCGCGAGCCTCTCTACGCCAACCTGACCCGCGACGACGTGGCCCGCATCGGCGGCGCCCTCAAGGACGCCGGCATCCCCTTCGACGTGAACGCCGACGGCACCACGGTGCTCGTCGCCCACGCCGACACCGCCAAGGCGCGCATGCTGCTGGCGGTGAAGGGCCTGCCCCAGAGCACCAACACCGGCTACGAGCTGTTCAACGACGTCCGTTCCTTCGGCCTCACCTCCTTCATGCAGGAGGTGACCCGGGTGCGCGCCCTCGAGGGCGAGCTGGCCCGCACCATCCAGACCATGAAGGGCATCAAGGCCGCCCGCGTGCACATCGTATTGCCGGATCGGGCGGCCTTCCGCCGCGACCAGCAGCAGGCTTCGGCGTCCGTGGTGATTCGAACCGAGAATGCGGAGGACGGCTCGACCGCCCAGGCGATTCGCCGTCTGGTGTCGGCGGCGGTGCCCGGCCTGCGCCTCGACGACGTAACCGTGCTCAACACCGACGGCGCGGTGCTCTCCTCCACCGACGACGGAACCAACGCGTCCACCGGACGCAAGGTGGCCCTGCAACAGCAGGTGAACCGGGAGACCGAGGAGAAGATTCGCCGCACCCTCACGCCCTATCTCGGCCTCGGCAATTTCGAGGTGAGCGTGTCGTCGCGCCTCGACACCGACCGCGTCACCACCTCGGAAACCACCTTCGACCCCCAGTCGCGGGTGGAGCGCTCGGTTCGCGTGGTCAAGGAGCTCGGGGAAAGCCAGAACCGCACCAAGCAGCCGACCGCCACGGTTCAACAGAATATTCCCAATGCCCAGACCAACAGCCAGCCCACCACCGACACCAGCGAAAGCTCCTCGCGACGCGAGGAGCTGACCAATTTCGAGGTCTCGAGCCGCACGATCCAGACGGTGCGTGATGCCTACGTGGTCCGCGGGCTTTCCATCGCCGTGCTGGTCAACCGGGATCGCCTTGCCACGCCGGCAGGCCCCAGCACCGAAATGATTCCCATCGAGCAGCAGATCTACGAGGTCGAGCAGCTCGTCGCGTCCGCCGCCGGCTACGACAAGGACCGGGGCGACCGCCTGAAGGTCGCTGCGGTGAATTTCGCCGACAACGGTCATGCGCTGGAGCCGGTGCCGCCGCTGCCGTGGAGCGAACTGCTGCTGCGGCAGGCGGGCACCATGATCAACGCCCTCACCATCCTTGCGGTGGCGGGCCTGCTCATCTGGTTCGGTCTGCGCCCCGCGGTGCGCGCGGTGCTGTCGCGCCAGCAGGACGAGGTGGACGACGAGGTCGCCGGGCTGGAGGCCGCCATGCTGGGTGGACCGCAGGTTCCCGCCGTGACCGGCCTGCCCGGCAGCCCCGCCTTGGGCGCGCCGCCCACCATGCCAGCGCTCGAAGGCGACGGCGAGAGTGGCCCCATCAATCTCATCGAGGACCTCACCAGTCGGAAGAATCGCTCGCCGCAGAAGCGGCTTGAGCAGATCGTCGACTATGATGAGGAGCAGGCAGCCGCCATTCTGCGGCAATGGCTGCACCAAGAGGCTCGAACCTGACCATGCAACCCCTGTTGCGCTACCTCCCGCATTTTCACATCGACGGGACGCTGCGTCCGGCGGGCGGCGAGGGCCAGGGGCGGTCGCCGCCGGTCAATGGCGGGCACGCCGCGATGGACGCGGTGCATGCGGAGCCCCCGGCCCCGAAGTACAGCCAGGAAGAGGTCAGCCTTGCAGTGGCCCAGGCCACGCGGGAAGCCAAGGCCAAGGCCAAGGCGGAGCTCGCGGCCAGCGAGGCGGCGCGGCGTGAGGACGCTGAGCGCTTCGAGGCGACCATGGCCGAGCGGCTGGCCATCGCCCGGGCGGAATGGAGCGAGACCGAGGCAGAACGCCTGGCCACCGCCGTCGGCGAATCCTTCAACCTGCTGGAAAAGCGAATCGGCGATGCGCTCGGGCGCATTCTCGCTCCATTCGTAAGCCAGGCGGTGCGCGGCCGCGTGATCGAGGACGTCGGCCATGCCATCGCCGGCCTGCTCACCCAGCCGGCTCCGCCCGGCGCGCCCGATGCGGTGATCACCGTGCGCGGGCCATCGGATCTTCTGGCCGCCCTGAGGGAACGCCTCGGCGAGCCGGAGGGAATCGTCTTCAGCCCGGCAGCCGGCGCCGACATCGAGGTGACCCGATCCGACACGCTGATCGAAACCCGCCTCGGGGCATGGGCCGATCTGCTTGCCGCCGCCGGTACCGAGGACACTGACAAGGGAGGCGTCGGTGGCGGATAAGAAGGATCACGGCGACCTCATCATCATCAAGCGCTACGAGGAAGAGGAGGAGGAGCACCACTCCACCGCCTGGAAGGTTGCGCACGCGGATTTCATGACCGCGATGATGGCCTTCTTCCTCATCATGTGGCTGATCAACGTCACCGACAGCGAAACCCGCAAGGCGATCGCCAACTATTTCAATCCCGTGGACCTCGCCGCCAACATCAGCGCGGTGAAAGGGGTCAACGACCCCGAGGACGCGGTCCAGACCGGCACGTCCGCCGATGGCAAGACCACATCCAGCCTGAAAAATACGGTTGGGCACGAGAGCGGAGCCGGCGACGACCGCCAGCAGGGGGACAAGGAGCGGGCGGCGTTCCAGGATCCCTATGCCGTCCTCAAGCGCCTTGCCGGCGAGGCAGACCCCAGCCCGGGGGGCGCGCCCTCGTCCGCCGCCGGCGACCTCGGCTCCCCCGGCACCGGGGCCGGCGACGTGAACCGTGATCCCTTCGACCCCACCTATTGGCGGGCGTCGGCGGCGCAGCAGGCCCGCGCCGCCCGGGCCGATGCGCAGCGCGACGCATCGGCGCCCGCCGGACGGGACACGGCCGGGTCGAAGGGCAAGGATACCGGCGCCGCCAAGGCCACGGAAACCGCGGCCAACGGCGCCGCGGCGGCCGCGACCCCGGCCAATGCCCGGGCCCTGGAAAGCGAGCTGAAGAGCGCCCTGGCCGGCGCCATCAACGGACCGCACACGCCCAGCCTGTCCGTCCAGGCCACATCGGAAGGGCTAGTGATCGATCTCACGGACGATATCGATTACTCCATGTTCGCCGTCGGCTCCGCCATTCCGGATGGCCGCCTGGTGCGCGCCATGGAGCAGATCGCCCGCGTGCTGCAGAAACGCCCCGGCGACGTGACGATTCGCGGCCACACCGATGGCCGCCCGTTTCGCTCGGAAACCTACGACAATTGGCGGCTGTCCTCGGCACGGGCCCACATGGCGCTCTACATGCTGGTGCGCGGCGGGCTGGATGAGACGCGGGTCGTCAAGATCGAGGGCGTCGCGGATCGCAACCTGAAGAAGCCAAAGGATCCGAACGCGCCGCATAACCGCCGGATCGAGATCCTGCTCCGGGCTCCCGCACCATGAGGAGAGGCGTGGCTGTCTTCGCCCTGCTGCCGGTTCTACTGGCCGGCGCCTCCGCGCACGCCCAGTCGGAGGACCCCTGGGGCGGGCTGCGGACGCAGGGAGACATTCCGGCTGCGCAACAACGGCCCCGCCCTTCGGCGCGCCCGGCGCCCGCGAGCCGCCCGGCCGCGGCGACGACACCTGCCGAAGCGCCCGCCGAGACGCGCACGCCGCCGCCGGCCACACGCTCCACCACCCGGCCGGTTCCCCCGCCGGCGGCGGCTTCACGCGCCGCCCCGCGCCCCGCGCCACCGGCCACCCTGCCAGCCGCCGACGCCCCGCTGCCCGCCCCCCGTCCGGCCATGGCGACGCCCGCGCCCATCGCCCCGCTCCCCGCGCAAGTTCCCGCGCGAGAGAACGTGGCCGCTCCCGGCCTTGATCCGGCACGTCCGGTTCCTCCCTTCACCGCCGTTCCGATGCCCCCGCCGCAGCGGCCAGCCGCGCCAGCCGCCGCCAATGCGCCCATTTCCGCCTTCGCGCCGACCCGCACCCAGCTGCGGCCGGACCTCACGGCGCCGCCCGTCGTGGCCCCACAGCCGATCGAGGTGGCCGAGCCGGCCCTTCCCCCACCCAGCGTGCCGGCCGCCCGCCCGCAACCGGCCATCCCGGCGGCAGCGCCGCCCGCCCCCGGCGCGCCCCCGGCGGGAGCCGGCGAGCGCACGCCCGCCGACATCACCGCGGCGCCTGACCCCGCATTCGCCGCCTCGGCCATCGCCGCGCCGCGCCCTGCGGCGGGGAATACTCCAGATGCCCCGCGGCCACAGGCTCCGGCCCCGCAGCCGGCCGCCGGCGGCGGCACGTTGCGGCCGGTGGAGATGGTGCGGCGGCTGCAGCGGCTGCAGGACCGCATCGCGGCCGGCTCCGCCGATGGCGTCTCCACCCAGCGCGCCATCATCGCCGACATGGACGAGGCGTTTGCCTCAGCCGATCCCCAGATCTGGCAGGACCCCGCCAACGCGCGGGCGCTGGTCAGCTACATTCTCAGCGGCGGCTCGCCCACGGTCCTGCGCACCATCATCACCCGCGACCCGCGACCGGCCATCGACGAGAAGCTGTTGCTCGGCACCCTGCTCTATGTGGAGGGGCGCGAGGATGCCGCATTGCGGGAGCTCGGCGAGGTGGACGCGCGCAAGCTGCCCAACACCCTTGCCGGCCAGATCGCCCTGGCCCAGGCGACGCTGACCGTCCGCAACGACCCGCACAAGGCGTCGGAGCTTCTGGACCTGGCGCGGCTGGTGGTGCCGGGCACGCTGGTGGAGGAGGCCGCCCTGCGCCGCGAGGTCCTGGTGGCCGCGCAGGCCGGCGACGTGCCGGCCTTCGAGCGGCTGGCGCGCCATTATCTCTACCGCTTCAACCGCTCCGCCTACGCCGACAGCTTCCGCCAGCGCTTCGCCAATGCCCTCGCCCACATGTCGCTCGGCGACACCGCCGAAGGGCTGGACCGGGTCGACGGACTGCTGGGCGTGCTCGACGATGCCGGCCGGCGGGAAATGTACCTCCTGGTGGCACGCGCGGCGCTGGTGGAGGGCAAGACCGCTCTGGCCGCCCGCGCCGCCGAGCGCGCCCGGTCCCTGGCCGCCACCGCCAGCCGCGACGCCGAGCGGGCCCAGGTTTACCTCGGAGCCGCGCAGGCGGTGATGCCCGACCGCTTTCAGGCCGCCAGCCAGGCGCTGGGGAAAGTGGATCGCAGCCGCCTCGACGCGGCCGATTCCGCTTTGGTCGACGCCGCTCTCTCGGCGGCGGACAATCTGCGCCAAGCCGATCAATTGCCGCCGCCAGACCGGCGCGCCCCGGCGGTAGCCGGTGCGCCCGAAGATTCGAAAACTTCTCCGGTGATGTCTCGCGCTCGTGATTCACTCACCAAAATAGACGCGCTACTAAAGGCCGCGCCACGATGACCTCTCCTGCCGAACTCTCCCACGCCGCGGCAGCCGCTGCCGCCGCGAGCCGCAACACCGAGCTCCCGAAGCCGCCGGCCGATGGCCGCCAGTTTGACGAGATTTTCTCCAACCTGGCGCAATCGGCCGCCGACGGCACGGCTGCCGTCGAAGACGGCGCGACCACCGGCGAGGGCCGCGCGACCCCGGCGCGGGATGCCGCCGCCTTCGGCCTGTTGCTGCAGCGCTGGGCCAACGGCGAAGGGAACGAGGAAACGACCGGCGGCGAGACCGCGCGGCAGGCGGCGACCAAGAACAAGGCCGAAGCCTCGAGCACCGACAGTCGCGCGACCGGCCAGCCCACCGGCGACTCCACGAGCGCAAAGCGCAGCCGAACCGGCGCTGGAGGCGAAAAGGCCGCTGCCAGCACCGGCGGAACCGCGCACGCCGCCCGCACAGCGGAACAGACGGCCCACACCGCCGCCGGGCAGAAGGCCCAGACTCAGGCCGTGGGCCAAGCCCACGCCACCACCAGCGCCCAAGCCACGGCGAAGGACCAAGCCACGGCCAAGGACCAAGCCACGACCAAGGACCAAGCCACGACCAAGACCCACGCCGCCAGCCAGGCCCAGGCCCAGTCGGCCGCCGTCGAGCGCCACGCAAGCGGGAAAGCCGAGGCCGGACGGCAAGCCGCGTCCAAGGCGACCGGCACTGCAGCCGATGCCACGGCGGCCATCGACACCGCGACCCGCCGGACCGGCGCTGAAAACACCACGGCCACGTCCTCCCCCGGGGAGGCTGAACCGAAGGCCGCCACCGAGACCACTTCGGAGCCCGGCTCCAGCCCGGCCCGTGCCGAGCGCGACACACGGGCGACGGCGGCCGGCGCCCCCCCCTCCGGCACGACGCGGCAGGCCAGCTCTCCCCTCGCCGCGACGGCCCAGAGCACCCAGGCGACGGCCCAGAAGGCCGTCGCCGACGGCGGCCGGAAGGCGGCCACCACAATGGCCGGCGGCACGCTGGTCCATGGCAACACCCCCCGGCAGGCCACGGGGACGACCAGCGCCCAAGCCACGGCCAAATCCGATGCCTCCGTGCCCGGCGAGGGTCCGGTGACACCCATGGCGGATGCTGGCACCGCGACGCCGGGTGCCACCGCCGATGGCGGTGCGGCGGCCGATGCCGCCGTGCCCCAGACACCCGCCAGTCCGCGCGCGCGCGCTGGAACCGAGGCCAGCACCGCCGGACAGCGGGCGACCGCGACCCATCGGCCGGCGGCCGGCTCGGGCGCCGCGCACGCCGTCGGCGGTCCCGCCGCGACACCGGTGGCCGCCGACCCCGTGTCGACGCAGACCGAGGCCAGCGCGCCCGGAACGACCGAGGCCAGCGCCACCGACACCCGAAGCACGGACACCACGAGCGGCGGTACCGCGCCGCAGACCACCGGCGCAAAACCCCAGGCCGCTTCCGAAGCCACGGGACGCGGCACGTCGGCGCCCCAGGGGATGGCGGGCCCTGCCACGCCTCGGGCCGCAACCAGCAGCACGGTCGCTGCGTCGGAAACCACCTCGTCGCGCAATGACACGCCGGCGCATGCTGCCGATCAGCCCGCGCCCACCGCCCCCCTCGCCAGCGGCCCCGAGGCCCGCCCCCACGCGACCGCCACCGGCACGCCACCTCGACCCCATGCCGACACCGCCGTGCCGCGCCAGGACGCGCAGGCTCCGGCAGCAGCCACGGCCACTGAGACCGCGGATGCCACCACAGACACGTCGGTCCGCGATGACGGTGCCAACGCCGCCCCGGTGAAGACCGCTCCCGCGCCGCAGACGACGCCTCGGGCCGACGCGCCTCCACATTCAACCCCCGCATCGCACCCGGCGACCGCCGGTGCCACCGGGACTGGGAACACCGCGTCCCGTCCCGTGGCCGCCGATGCCCCGATCACGCCAGCCGCCCAGGCCAATGCCGCCGAGGGCACCAGCGCCCCGTCGCGCCCGGCGGTGACCGAAGCCGGGTCGAAGCCGGCCGCCCCGGCCGGTGCGCCAAGGGAGACCGAAGCCGCCGCGCCGAAGCCGACCGCCCAGGCCACGACGACGACGGACGTCACGTCTGCCCCACCGACCGCCGATGACGTGCCCCGGCCCGCCCGCCCGGCCGCCGCTGGCGGAAACACCGACACCACGCCGCGACCGGCCAGCGCCGAAACCGCATCGAAGCCGGTGGTCCCGGCCGATACCACCGTGACTGCGGATGCCACCCCGAGCCCGCAGCACGCCGACGCCGCGCCCAAGCCCGCCGTTCCGGCCGCCTCTGGCGGAAGCACCAGCACCACGCCGCGGCCAGCCAGCGCCGAAGCCGTGTCGAAGCCAGTGGTCCCGGCCGATGCCGCCGTGACTGCGGATGCCACCCCGAGCCCGCAGGACGCCGACGCCGCGCCCAAGCCCGCCGTTCCGGCCGCCGCTGGCGCAACCAGCAGCGCCAAGCCCACGCCCGAAGCCGGCGCCACCGCGCGCCCCGCGCCGGTGGACGTGGCCGAGGTGGCCGAAGCGCAGGATGCCCCCCCCAAGGACACGGCTCAGCCGACCACGGCCGAGTCCCATACCGCAGTGGCCACCGATGCCAATCCGCAGGCCTCGGACGACCAGCGCGACCGCCAGGGTTCGGCCCCCCTGACCCGCGCGAATGCCCCCGTCGGCGAAGCCCTGGCCGAGCCGGAACCGAAGATCGACATCGAACCGGACCGCATGGTGGCGGCTGGAAGCGACCGGCTGGTCGTGGCCGAACCCAAGACCGGCACGCAGGACGCCGTGCCCGTGGCCGAGCCGGTGAAGACCGCCAGCGCTCCGCAGGCCGCGCCCGAAACGCGGCCGGAGGCGACGTCCACCGCGGACGATGCCGCCGCGCCCGCAGCCGCGCTGCCCGAACAATCGGCGGGCGAGATCGTTGAACCGCATGCTCCCGCCGCCGTCCCTGCCGACGCGGCCGTCGCCAAGCCCGTGTCCGAGCCGGCGGCGAAGCCCGTGGCCAAGCCGGTGACCAACGCGGCCGAGACAAGGCCGGAGGGTGCCGCCGCGCCGGTGGAGGCTGACAGCGGTGTGCAGGCGCCCCCTCCCGACGCCTCCGCGGACGAGACCACCGCCGCCGAGCAGACGGAGCCGGCGCCGGACACCGAGCTGCAGGCCTCCGCTGAGCCTGCCGCCGACACCCCGGTCGCCCCCGCCCCGGTGCTGCCGGGCGTGATCGCATCGCTCGCCCCCATCGCCCCGCAACAGGCGCGGGCGAAGAACGATGACGCGAGCGAGCCGACCCACGCCCGGGCCGACACCGGATCCGGCGCGCACTCCGATCTGCCCCGGACCGAAGCCGCCACCGACGGGCAATCCGACCGGATTCAGGTGAACGTGTTGCATCGGGAGACCCATTTCGCGCCGGTCCGCGGGTTCGACCTGCAGGATGCGGCACGCGACGCCGAGCCGCCCCGCGCGGCAGCGGCCGCCGCCAGCGAGCCCGCGCGCGCGGAAACCACGGAAGCCCGAAGCGAACGGACTGCCGAAGTGGCGGTGGAGGAGCCCCTCGTCGCCGTGACGACGGCGGCGGCGACACCCACCACCACAGCGGCGACGGGCGGCCTCACCACCCTGCCCCTGGCCACCGCCACCCAGGTCAGCCGCGCCATCACCGAGGAGGCGGCGCGCATGCAAAGCGGGCAGCCCGCCGGGCCCAACACCACCCTCCAGGGGCCGGTGCGCATCCTGGAAATGGCCGTCACGCCGGAGGCTCTCGGGCGCGTGGTCATCCGCATGCGCCTGACCTCCACCGGCCTCGAGGTGAAGGTGAGGGCCACCGACCCGGCCACCGCCCAGATGCTCGCCCAGGATCGCGACGCCCTGGTGCGCATCCTGGAGACCAACGGCGCGAAGGTGGACAGCCTCGACATCGTGCGGAACGCGAGCAGCCCGGTGGAAGCCTCGGTGCGGCCGGCCTGGAATGCGCCGCAATCGGCCGCCACCAGCACGGAGCAGGACGGTCAGCCCCCACGCGAACAGGAGAGAAATGGCGATAATTCCCGCCAGGATTCGGCAGATGACGACGCGCAGTCTCGCAACCGGCGTTCTTCTGACACTGCTGACGGCTAGCCCCGGGGCCGCCAACAGCTTCGGCTCGATTCCCTTCCAGGGCACGCCCTTCCAAAGCGCGCCCAAGGAACCGGCGAAGGACGCGCCGAAGCCGGACGCCCCGAGAGGGGCGCCCACGGCCGCGCCGCCGCCCGAAGCCAAGGCGAAGCCGCCGGCCTCGGTCCAGAAGCCACGAAAAGGCGGACCGCCGAACATATGCGAACGCGAACTGGCGCGCGCATCGAAGAAATACAATATCCCGCTTGAGATCCTCTACGCGGTCGGCCTCACCGAAAGCGGATATGGCGGATTTCTGCAGCCTTACACCCTCTATATCGAGGGCAAGGACTACATCTCGAATAATCTCCAGGATGCACTGAAGCTGTTTCGAGAGGCGAATGCGCGCGGGGTGCAGTTGATCGACATCGGCTGCATGCAGGTAAATTATTACTGGCACAAGGAAGAGTTCAAGTCTCTGGAAGACATCTTCAACCCGCGCCTCAATGTAGAGCAGGCCGCCCGCTTCCTCCAGGAACTGCGCAAGCGCCACGGCAGCTGGACCATGGCCCTGGCCCGCTACAATGCCGGGCCGAAGAACACCGTGGGCCAGCACCGCTATGTGTGCCGGGTGATGAAGAACCTGGTGGCGGCCGGGGTCGGCGAGTGGACCGACAGTTCCAAGTCGTTCTGCGACACGCCTCCGGTGCCGCCAGCCCCCGCCGAGACTGCGACCACGCCTGCGGCAGCTCCCACAGCCAGCGAGATCAGCCCCACCTCGCTGCATTGAGACCATCGGCCCCGGTCTTCGACCGGCGCCAAGCGGGTCCGCTCAAGCGCCGCGCAGGCTTGCCCAAAGGCCCACGAGGCACCTTCACGGGCCTTTGGTACGGGGCAGAGCCGGCGCCACCGGCGACCCGACAGGCGATCCGCCCGGCCCGTGCCGGCGTGGGGCCGGAACCAGCACCCGGCGCCCCGGCCGGCGCGCCCTCCGCCCGACGACGGTCGGTCAGCGCTGCAAGGCGCGGCGCATCACCTTGCCAGACGCGGTGTGCGGCAGGTCCGAAACGAACACCCACGCCCTCGGCCGCTTGTAGTCCGCGAGGCGCCCGGCCACATGGCGGTCGAGCTCGGCGGCGTCCACCACCGCCCCCTCGCGCCGCACCACGAAGGCGGTGATGACCGAGACGTCGCCGGCCGCCGTCTCCTTGACCGCCGCTTCCGCCACCGCCGGATGCTCGGCGATGGCGCGCTCCACTTCCTCGGGCGCCACGCGATAGCCGAAGGCGTTCATCTGGTCGTCGGCGCGGCCCTCGTACCAGAGGTAGCCATCGACATCGAAATGGGCGACGTCGCCGGTCAGGAACCAGTCGCCGCGCAGGACGGCGGCGGTCTCCTCCGGCAGGCCCCAATACCCCAGCATCAGGCCGGGGTCGGAACGGTGCACGGCGATGAGGCCGCCTTCCCCCGGGGGCAAGGGTTGCTCGGCCTCGGGCCCTCCGCCGGCGAGGGGCAGCACCGCCACCCGCCGCCCGGCCTGCGGCGTGCCGGGACTGCCGGGCCGGGTGGGCACGCCGGGGCCGGAGGAGACGTAGGTGGAAATCTCGCTCATGCCCAGCGCCTCGAACAGCGGCCGGCCGGTGGCCGCCACCCATTCGGCGTGGAGCGTCGGCTTCAGCGCCTCGCCGGCGGTGAGGCCGTGGCGCAGGCTGGCGAAGCGATCCGGCGTGACAGCGGCATATTTCAGGATGCGCCGATACAGGCCGGGCACCGCCGCGAACAGGGTCGCCCCGGTCGCCTCCAGCAGGTCCGGCCAGGCCTCGGGCGGACGCTCGCCCAGGTGCACGATGGCGGTGGCGCCCACCGACCAGGGGTCCATCAGGCCGGCGCCGAGGGTGTAGGTCCAGTTGAAGGCCCCGGCGTGGAACAACCGGTCGGAGGGACGCAGGCCATACCAGCCCTCATGCATGGGGCGGCGGCCGAGCACCACCCTCTGGGCATGGGCGACCCCCTTCGGGCGACCGCTGGTGCCAGAAGTGTAGACCAGGAAGGCGAGGTCGTCGGCGGCGGTGGCGGCAAAGCCAACCGGAGCCGAGTCGCGCAGTGCCCCGATCCCGTCCGGGCCGAGCACCACTGCCGCGCCGGGATCGGTGGGCATCGCCCCGGAGCCGTCGCCGATCACCAGCCCGGCGCCGGAATCGGCCAGGATCAGGTCCACCTCCCGCGCGGTGAGCAGGGTGGAGGTGGGAATGGGCGCCAGCCCGGCGGCGATGGCGCCGAAGAACAGGATGGGAAAGGTGGAGGTATTGCCCACCCGCAGCAGCACCCGCGCGCCCGGCTCCAGGCCGAAGCCGGCGAAACCGCCAGCGGCGCGCGCCACCGCATCCGTCATGGCGCCGTAGCTCCAGGTCTCGACGATCTGCCCGCGCGGTCCCTCGGCCACCAGCAGCGCCGGCTTGTCGGGATCCGCCCCGGACCCGAGGCAATAGCGGGCAAGGTTGAAGGCCGGGCCGGAGCCGGAGGCCGCGCGGATGGCGGTGGAAACGCGTGTGGGATCGATCATGGCAGGTGTCGTGTGTCGGAAGTCGGCGCGGGTTTAGTGGCCGGATCATGGACCGCTCGCCCGCTCCGCGCCACCGCGCGGGGGCCGAGCGGCCGGGTGGCGCTGCAACGCCGGCACGGACGCAAGTCACCTCACCCCGCCCGCCGGGACGGTCCGCCGCCGTCACAGCCGGGCGTATTCGTCCTCGATGCGGACGATGTCGTCCTCGCCGGTGTAGCTGCCCACCTGCACCTCGATCAATTCCAGGTCGATACGACCGGGGTTGTGCAGGCGGTGGGTGCAGCCGATGGGCAGATAGATGGATTCGTTCTCATGGATATGGGACACCACGCCATTCAGAGTCACCTCGGCGGTGCCGGACACCACCACCCAATGCTCGGCGCGGTGGAAGTGCTTCTGCAGGCTCAGCCTGCGCCCCGGCCTCACATTGATGCGCTTGACCTGGAACCGTGTGCCCACGTCGATCCGCTGATACCAGCCCCAGGGCCGGTAGATGCGCAGGTGCTCGTCCGCCTCCCGGTGGTTGGCGCGCTTCAGCGCCTCCACCAGCCCCTTCACCTTGCCGGCCGAGGCCTTGCTCGCCACCAGCACGGCGTCGCGGGTGGCCACCACCACCACGTCGTCGAGACCGATCACGGTGGTGAGGATTTCCTCGCTGCGCACCAGCGAGCCGCGGCTCTCCAGCGCCATCACATTGCCTTCGAGCACGTTGTCGTTCGCGTCCTTGGCCTTCAGCGCGTGGATGGCATCCCATGCGCCCACGTCCGACCAGTCGAAGCGGGCCGCCAGCACGCCGGCATGGCGCGTCTTCTCCATCACCGCGTAATCGATGGAGATGCGCGGGGCGCGGGCGAAGGCGGCGGCGTCAAGGCGCAGGAAATCCAGATCGGCGCGGGCCTCGGCGACAGCGGCGGCGGCGGCGGCGCGCACCTCGGGCGCCAGGGCCTCGAGCTCCTCCAGCATGGTCTGGGCGGAAAACACGAAATTGCCGCTGTTCCACAAGAAGCCCTGGGCCACATAGCGTTCGGCGGTGGCCGCGTCCGGCTTTTCCACGAACCGGGCGAGCCGGCGCGCCCGCGCCCCGCCCGCCGGTGTTGCGATGGCTGCCCCGTCTGCAAGGGAGGCGCCCGCCTCGATATAGCCATAGGCGGTGGAAGGATGGGTGGGCACGATGCCCAGGGTCATGATGAGCCCCTCGGCGGCCCGCTCCGCCGCCGCCACGCAATCGGCCCGGAAGGCCTCGGTGTCGCCGACCACATGGTCCGCCGCCAGGGCGAGGCCCACCGCCTGCGGGTGGCGGGCCTGCGCCAGGAGCGCGCCCACCGCCACCGCCGCGGCGCTGTCGCGCCGCTCCGGCTCCAGGATGATCTCGCCCTCCACCCCGGCCAGTTGCATCTGCTCGGCCACCACAAAGCGAAAGGCATGGTTGGTGATGACCACCGGGCGGGCGAAGCGCGGGTCAGCGATGCGCAGCAAAGTCGCCTGGAACGTGGACAGGCCGCCGTCGAGCAGGGGAATGAACTGCTTCGGCATGGTCTCGCGCGAGAGTGGCCACAGCCGCGTGCCCGCCCCACCCGCCATCACGATCGGTACGATTGGACCTTGCGTCATCGAGCCCCTCACCAACCGGACATGCGCGCTCACACATCCCCACCGCCGCCGGCCCACGTCCGCGACGGGGAGCCCAGACCACAACGGCAGCGGGCCGAGCCTGGAGCCCCGCGCACCGCCCCCTGTTTCAACCCTTTCGCCCGGGAAGGTCAACTCGCCCCGCCGGGCCGGCGCTGCGGCGGCGGCCGCGACGCGGCCTTTTCCGGTTTCAACCCGGAGGCGAATTGCTTTAGGCTTCCTTGAGCGCTCCGCGCGTCGGAACCCAACCCGTGCCCCAAAGTGCCCTAGCCGCCAAGGCCGCCGTGCTCGAAACACCCCTGCACCGTTTCCTGAACCGGACCCACGCCGCCCTCGCGCCGCTGCATGACGGCGAGGTACCGAGCTACATCCCGGAGCTGGCGAAGGCCGCGCCCGACCAGTTCGGCATCGCCCTGGCCACCACCGACGGCCACCTCTACGAGGTCGGCGACACGCGCGTGCCCTTCACCGTCCAGTCCATCTCCAAGGCGGTGGTGTTCGCGCTCGCGCTCGATACGCTCGGGGCTGAGGCGGTGGAGGCCGCCATTGGCGTCGAGCCATCGGGCGACGCCTTCAACTCCATTCGCCTCAGCGCCGACAACCGGCCCTTCAACGCCATGGTCAATGCCGGCGCCATCGCCTGCAGCGGCCTGATCGCCGACGCCAGGGGCGCGGAGGCGTTTCCGCTCATCGCCGCCACCCTCGGCCGATTCGCCGGTCGGCCGCTGGAGGTGGACGAGGCGGTGTTCACCTCCGAGCGCATCACCGGCGACCGCAACCGGGCCATCGCCTACCTGCTGCGCAACTATGGCGGCATCCGCGGCACCGTGGACGCGGTGCTGGACGTCTATTTCCGCCAGTGCTCGCTGCTCGTCACCGCCCGCGATCTCGCGATCATGGGCGCCACCTTCGCCAATCACGGCGTCAACCCGGTCACCGGCGAGACCGTCGCCTCGCCTTATGCCATCGCCCGCACCCTGGCGGTGATGAGCTCTTCCGGCATGTACGACTTCGCCGGAGAATGGATCTACCGCGTGGGCGTGCCGGCCAAGAGCGGGGTGGGGGGCGGCATCCTGGCCGCCTTGCCGTCCCAGCTCGGGCTCGGCACCTTTTCTCCGCGCCTCGACGTTCACGGCAACAGCGTGCGTGGCATCAAGACCTGCGAGATGCTGTCGGAGGCCTTCGACCTGCACCTGCTGTCGCGGCGGGACGATGCCCATTCCTGCGTGCTCGCCGACTACGACTTCCGCGCCGTGCCCGCCAAGCCCGGCCGCCAGCAGCGGGAAGAACAGATCCTCGCCGCCCGCCTGGGCGCCATCCGGGTGCTGGAACTGGCCGGCAAGCTCTCCTTCGCCAGCACCGACTACGTGAGCCGGCGGCTCGCCGATCCGGCGGCGGTGCCGGAATTCCTCATCCTCAACCTGCATCGGGTGACCACCATCACCGATGCCGGCATGTCGCTGCTGCTCGACATGCTGAAGGACCAGTTGCCCCCCGCCACCACCACCGTGGTGGCGGGGGTGGATGCCGGCGCGCCGGTGGCGCCGCGCGTGTGGGCGCTGAAGAACGAGGGCGCGCGGGTCCGCATCTTCCCCACCTACGAGGCGGCGGTGGAGTGGGCGGAAGACCAGATCATCTACCGCCACGGCGGCTTTCCCGAGCGCAGCCTGGATTCGGACCTCGGGCGCCAGGCCCTGCTGCTCGGCCTGTCAGCCCAGGACGTGGCGGAACTCGGGCGCCTGTGCACCCGCACCGCCTACCCGGCCGGCACCGAGATCATGTCGAAGGACGCCGCCACGGCCACCGTCTATTTCCTGCTGCGCGGGGTGGTGAGCGCGCGCGGCAGCCACGACACCCGCATCGACACCCTCATCCCGGGCATGGCCTTCGGCGAGCTGGCGCTGATCGACGAGCCCCGCGCAGGGCATGTGCGCGCCGACACCGAGGCGATCTGCATGGAACTGCCGGTGGAGCAGTTCCGCGCCTTCCAGGACACCCACCCGCGCGCCGCCGAGCGCATCATCCGCAATCTCGCGGTGCTGCTGGCCGGACGCATCCGCCGCGCCACTGCTCGCATCGAGATGCTCACCGGCTGAGCCCGGCGCGCGGGCCCTCACCGCGCGCCGCCCGCCTTATTCCACCAGCGACAGGGCGAGGCGGATGCGGGCCTCGCTCCAGGGCTGCGGCGCTCCCGGCGCCAAGCCGTTGCGCGGAATGTCCAGCGCATCGCCCGGCTCAAGGTTGACCACGCCGCCGCCGGAGCTGACCTTCAGGCTGTCCCGCATCACCAGCACCCCATATTGCGCCTCGACGCGCCCGACGAAGAAGCGGCCCACGCGCCCGATCAGGGTTCCGAACGGCGCGGTCAGGCTCACCGGCGGCGGCTGGCCGCGCTCCGAGCGGGTGTAGAGCATGGCACCACCGCCGAAGGTGAAGGTTGCCCCCTCCCCCTGCGTAAAGCGATCGATGCGCAGGCGCGTGTCCGGGCCGAGGCGGACCTGGGTGGAGGGGCCGAGCAGCAGCACCGCCCGCCCCGTGTCCTGCGTCAGCACCGTATCCCCGGCCACCACGGCGGCCCCGGGCTCGGCCGCGACGGGGGCGCCGTCGCGCTCGATCCGCACCTCGCCGGTCACCGCCTCGACGGTGCCGATCCCCAGCCGGCCGGTGGCGGCCAGCACACCGATGGGATCTTGCGCATGAAGCGCGCCCGGCGCCGTCAGCAGGACCAGACCGGCCCAAAGCCCCGCCAGCACCGCGCGGCGGGGCATGGCCCTCCGCGTCCCCGGCCCGCGTTCGACATCTGCGTTCACGGTCAACGCCCCCGCCCCTTGCTTCACAGGTTCCACACGCGGCTACCCATGCCGGTCCGCCCGGCCTCGAAAACACGCATTCCCTTCCTCTCGTCGCATGGCGCCCCCTTTACAACCCACCGGACCGATCCCAGACTTCCAGGAAAATAAGAAATGTCCCTCGGGAGGCAATCATGTCGGACATTTTCGACAAGGGCGCGGCCGCCATGCCCGCTGCCCCGCGCGTTCGTCCCATCACACTGGCCGATGTTGCCGCGGCGCTGCGCGCCGGGGTGGAGGATTTTCGCCGGGCACCCGTCTTCGGGCTGTTCTTCGGCGGCATCTACGCGGCCGGCGGCATCGTCCTTCTGTCCACGGTCTTCGCCCTCGGCGTGAGCTACCTGGCCTATCCGCTGGTGGCGGGCTCGGTGCTCATCGGCCCGTTCGTGGCCGCCGGCCTCTACGCCGTGAGCCGCGACATGGAGGCCGGAAAGACACCGACCTGGACCGACGTGCTGCGCGTCGTGTTCGACCAGCGCAAGCGGGAGATGAGCTGGATGGCCTTCGTGTCCATCTTCGCCTTCATCATCTGGATGTACCAGGTGCGGCTGCTCCTGGCCTTGTTCCTGGGCTTCGCTTCGTTCTCGACGCTGCACAGCTTCCTCGTCGTGCTGTTCACCACCTCCGATGGCCTTGCCTTCCTGGCGGTGGGCCATGTGGTCGGCGCCGCTTTGGCGCTGGCGCTGTTCTCCCTGTCGGTCATCTCCTTCCCGCTGCTGATGGACCGCGACGTGGACGTGGTGACCGCCATGATCACCAGCGTGCAGGCGGTCCTGCTCAGCCCGGGGCCGATGATCGCCTGGGGCATCCTGGTGGTGGCCACGCTGCTGGTGGCTTCGCTGCCCGCCTTTCTGGGCCTCATCGTGGCGCTGCCGGTGCTCGGCCACGCCACCTGGCATCTCTACCGGCGCACGGTGCTGCCGTCGCGCGCCTGAAGCAACCCTGCCGTCGGGAAAGGCCCCGCCGGCGCGCGGCCCCAGATGCCCGAAGCTCTGTCTCGCCTGGGCCGCAGCAGAGCCTGGGCCGCAGCAGAGCCTGGACCCATGCGGCGACATGGCGTGCGAAGCGCCGGCCGGGGACCGCATGCAGAACCCGGCCTATGACTTGCCCGGCCTATGACTTGCCCGGCCTATGACTTGCCCGGCCGCGGGGGCTTCTCGGGGGAGGCGGCGGGCTCGCCATCCCCAGGACCGGGAGGACCGCGCTTCGGCGGCGCGTTCCGTGCCACCGGCTTGGCCGGCTTCTTCTCGCCTTTGCGGACCGCGGCCACGGGCTTGGCTTTCGCTTTGCTGCCCGCCTTCGCGCCCGCTGGCGCCGTCCCGGTCACGGCCGGAACCGGCTCGGCGCCGGCCCCGCTCGCGCGCCGCCGCGTCCCCGGCGGCCGGGCCGGCAACGCCGGCGAACTCGCCGGAGCGGCGCCTCTCCGATTGCCGACGCCGCTGCCGCCCGTGGGCATCGTACCCCGTCGGGCCACCACCCGGGCCTTGCCGGCAACAGCCGCCTGCGCCTGTGCCGATGTCTTGCCCTTGAGAGCGGGTGTCCCGGCGGGCGAGGCGGGCCCGCCTCCCGGGGCAGCGGTCGCCCGGCTGTCGTCCCCGGACGCACCATCGACCGGCGGGTTGGCCAGGGAGGCGGCTTCGGGCGCCGTGTTCCGGGAGGCGGCCGCATCCAGCTCCGGTCCCTCGATCGCCGCCACGGATTCGACGCCCCCCTTGCCCCCCCCCTTGCCGCCACTCTTTCCGCCCGCCTTGCCACCCGCCTTGCCACCTGCCTTGCCGGCCTTCCCGGTCGCGCTCTGGGGCAGGTCCTTGCGCGGGTCCCGGCTCAGGTCCCGGCTCAGGTCCTGGCCCGCGATCTTGGTGGTTTTCCCGCCCGCGCCCCCGGCTCCGGATATGGTCTCGACCGCGATGAGGGCCTCATCCGGCGCGCGCCCCTTCGCCTTGGCTTTCGCAGGCGACTTTTCTGAACCCCTGGTCGTGCCCTTGGTCGCGCCCTTGGCCGCGCCCTTGGCCGCACCCTTGCCCGCGCCCTTGGCTGTCCTATTGGCTGTCTTCTTGGCCGAAGCGCCGGGCTCGGCCGCGGCGCCCTGTCCGGCCTCGAGCGCGGCGGCGTCCTTCGCCGCCTCCTTCGCCTTGCCCGAACCCGCGCCCTTGCCCTTGGACCGGCCCTTCGTGGCACCCGCGGCGGCCACATCGGCCCGTGCCGTCACGGCGCCCGCGGACAACGCGCCAGCCTCGACCCGGGCTTCCGGCGTTTCCATGGACGCTTCAGCGGCGGCGGTTCCCTTCACCTTGGCCTTGGCGCCGCTCTTCTTCTTGCCGTCCAGCGCCGCGCTGGCCTTGGCGGCGGCCGCCGCCGCGAAGCGCGCGGCCATCTGCTGCCCGAAAACAACGATAAGCGCCTTCAACTCCTCCTCCAGCACCGCCGTGGCGGCGCTGTCGATGGAGAACCAGAACCCATATCGCTGCGCCCGCTCCGGCCACTTCTGCAGGTGCCGCTTCACCTTGAGCGGAAACACCATGACGTCGCACAGCACCGAGCGGATGCCGAGATTCTTCTCGTAGGTGTAGACGCCGATCGCCTCGCGATCGACCGAGCCCGTCAGGCCAGCCTCCTCATAGGCCTCGCGCGCGGCGGTCTTGGCGGGCGTGAGGCCCTTGATGGGCCAGCCCTTGGGAATCACCCAGCGCCGTGTCTCGCGCGAGGTGATCAACCGCACCTGCACTTCGCCGTCGCGCCGGACGCGATAGGGCAAAGCCGCGTATTGCACCCGTCGCCCCGCGGGTGGGTTGCCGGTCACAGACATGAGCGATCCGCCTCGGATCTCGCGCGCCCCGGCGCCGGACACGGCCGGGCACCGGGGCGCAATCAGTCACTGACGCTGATCTATCACAGCCGCGCCACAGAAAAACCTTTCACTTCACCGTCATTGCGGTTCGGCATCATAGACGATGCTGGCGCGCCCGCGCACTTCCACTTCCCCCGCCTCCACCGGCACGGCCATGCGCGCGGCATCGGCTTTGGCGAACATGGGAACCGGCATGATGGGGCCGGAACCGTCGGCCTCCGGCGTGATGGAGACGATGCGCACCAGCCGCAGTCCGGCCGCGCCCGCCACCACGGCGGCCTGGTCCATGGCATCCTTCACGGCCGCGACCCGGGCGTCCTGCTCCAGCTTCGCCCGATTCGAGACGGTGAAGGCGAGGCCCGAGGCCTGGTTGGCGCCCGCCTGCACCATCTTGTCGAGCAGCGGCCCGAGGGCGGCGAGATCGCGCACCGTCACCCGCACGCTGTTGCGCACCTCGAACCCCACCAGGCGCGGCGCCTCGCGCTGGGCGCCCTGCCCCGTCGCATACTGCGGCTGCAGGGAGAAGCTGGAGGTGGCGATGTCGCGCGGCTCCACGCCCGCCGCCTTGATGGTCTCGATCAGCGCGCTGACCGCCTTGGAATTGGCGGCGAGCGCCTCGTCCGCGGTCTTGCCGGCGGACACCACGCCGGTGGTCAGCACCGCCGCGTCAGGCACCACGGAAATCCTGGCCTCACCCGCCACGGTGATGGTGGCGGCCAGCGCCGCCGGCGCGGCGAGGCTGACGAAGGCGAAGGCCGCGGCGGCATGAAGGGGTGCGAACATCCTGAACCTCGAATGGTGCCGTCCGCGCCTGCCGCGGACCCCGCGACACCATCTCGCGAACACGGCGCCAATGGGGCGGGTCGCGCCGGGAAGGGCACCATGATGGGGATAGCTCACCCTCCGGCACTCTCCCTCAAGCCCCGCCCCACCGCCTTCGGCCGCGCCAGGAGGCGGCGCGAGGAAGCGGGGCGGCAGGCCCGGGGGCGGCAGGAGCACGCCGCGTCGGGCAAGCGCACCCGCCGCGCCCTCAGGTCCGCGCGACGCCCAGCAGTTCCAGCACCTGGTCGCGCAAGGCCACGAAATCCGGGCTGGAGCGGTGGGCGCGGGCGCTGTCGGGCACGTCGAGCACCGTGGCGATGCGGCCCGGCCGGGGATGCAGCACCACGATGCGGTTGCCGAGGTAGACCGCCTCGTCCACGTCATGGGTCACGAGGATGGCGGTGGCGCCCTCGTGGGCGACGATGCGCTTCAGCTCGTCCTGAAGGCGCAGCCGCGTCAGCGCGTCGAGCGCGCCCAGGGGCTCGTCGAGCAGCAGGAAGCGCGGCCGGTTGGCCAGCGCCCGGGCGATCGCCACCCGCTGCGCCATTCCGCCCGACAGCTGCGCCGGATAAGCCTGGGCGAAAGCGGTGAGGCCCACCAGTTCCAGGTGCTCGGCCACCGCCTGCCGCCGCCGCGCCTTGTCCAGCCCGGAATGGAGCAGGGCCGCGCCCACGTTGGCCTCCACCGTGAGCCAGGGCAGCAGCCGATGCTCCTGGAACACGATGGAGCGCTCCGGGCCGGGGCCGGTCACCGGCCGGCCGTCGAGGCGGATCTCGCCGCTATAGTCGAGGTCGAGGCCCAGGATGAGGCGCAGCAGCGTGGACTTGCCGCAGCCGGAGGCGCCGACGATGCTCACGAACGATCCGGCCTCCACCGCGAGGCTGATGCCCGACAGCACCTCGATGGCGCCGCGCCCCACCGCGAACGCCTTGCTGACGTTACGAATGTCGAGAGCCGGCCGCCCGGCCAGGGGCACCGGGGCGGCGGGAGGAGCGAAGGGCGCGTTCATCGGGCATTCCACCGCAGGAGAAGGGCCTCGCCGCGCTCGGCCAGCGCATTATAAGCGAGGCCGATGAGGCCGAACAAAAGGATGGACAGGAACAGCAGGTCGATCTCGAACAATTGGCTGCCCTCGTTCAGCCGCCCGCCGAGGCCGGCGGTGATGTTGAGGAACAGTTCCGACCCCACGGTGGCGAGCCAGGCATAGATGAGCGCGCCGTGGAGCCCGGTGAAGATCATCGGCGCGGCGCTCGGCAGCGCCACCAGGCGGAAATAATTCCAGCGGCTGAGCAGCAGCACCGCCGACAATTCGCGATAGGTGGCCGGCACCAGGGAGATGCCGCGCCAGGTGCTCACCACCACCGGCTGGAACGCCGCCACCGCGATGAAGGCGATCTTGCCGGTGTCGCCGCCGCCGAACCACATGGCCAGCAGCGGCACCCAGGCGAACAGCGCCGTCTGGCGCTGCGCCAGCACGGTGGGCCCGACGATGCGGCCGATGAGCCCGAAGATGCCGAGCAGCGCGCCGAGCGCCAATCCGGCGGCGGCGCCCAAAGCCAGGCCGGTGAGGTTCCGACGCATGGTCTCCGCCAGGTCATGCAGGATGGTGCCGGAATGGACCTCCCGCACCAGGCGCTGGACCACCGCGACGGGCGACGGCAGGTATTTGGCCGGCACCCAGCCCAGGTGGTGGGCAGCGAACCACAGGGCCAGCAGCACGCCGAACGAGGCCCAGGGCCGCCAGTCGGCCCGCAGGCCGTGCCGTCGCGCAGGCGCGCCGGGGTTGGCGCTGGCGCCCGGCGCGGCCGGCGTATCGGCCACGGCGTCAATGGACATCGGCGGTCCCCCGCGTCCAGGGCTGGGCCCACCGCTCCAGCAGCCGCAGCAGCAGGTCCATGGCGAGGCCGGCAAGGGCCACCACGATCATGGCGATGATGACGAGGTCGAGCTGGAACAGCTGGCGGCCCCAGGTCATGAGGTAGCCGAGGCCCTCGAAGGAGGCGAACAGCTCGGCCAGGACCAGGGTCTGCCACGCATTGGCGAGGCCCTCCCGCAGGCCGGCGAAGATGGAGGGGACGGCGCCGGGCAGAACCACCAGCCGCAGTGTGTCGCGCGGATTGAACTGCAGCACCCGGCCGAGCTCGCGAAAGGCGGGGGAGATGTTCTCGATGCCGCGCGCGGTGCCGAGGATGACGGGAATGGAGGCCGACCAGGCGATGACCACATATTTCAAGGGCTCGTCGATGCCCATGAACAAGGTCAGCAGCGGCATCCAGGCGAGCACGTTGACCCGCGCCACCGCCTGCACCGGCGGATAGGCGAAGGCGCGGAAGGTGGGCCACAGCCCGGCGGCGGCGCCGAACGCCAGCCCGAACACGGCGCCGATGCCGAAACCGACCAGCACCCGCTGGGTGGACACCCACAGATGGGTGGCAAGGGAGCCGTCGCCGACGAGCTCGAGGGTGGTCGCCACGATCACCGGCGGCGCCGGCAGGATCTGCTCCGGCACGAGGCCGGCGCGCGCCGCCGCCCACCACAGGGCGACCAGCGCGAAGGGAAAGACGAGGCCGAGCGCGAAGGCGGGCACGAGCGGGCGCCGCCGCCCGCGCCGGCGCGGGGCGGCCGCATCCGCCCCGGCGGCCAGAGCCGGCTCGTCATAGGTCTGCGTCAGGCTCATGCTGTCACCCCGATATGGCGGGACCGATGGGGCGCCGCCGACCGGCGCCCGCCTTCGCTTCAGCCGGCCGCCGTGGCCGGCGGGCTCAATTGGAGGCCTTCTGGTCGATCCTGCCGCGGGTCTCGATATGTCCGTTGGCATCGCGGGTGGACCAGAAGTCCTCGAGCTTCAGCGCCTTGAGCGCGGCATCGAGATAGGTGCGGTCGAACCAGGTATCGATGGCGGGGTCGCCCTTCAGCAGCCCGTATTGCCTGGCGGCGTCCGCCTGCTCCTTGTAGCGGGCGACCACATAGTCATCGATGAGCGGATTGGTGACCAGGGACAGCCGCACGCCCTCGAAATTGGTCTCGAAGGTGGGCTTGGGCAGGCCGGAGAGGGTCCAGGCCTCGAACGCCTCGTCGCGATTCTCGTCGAGGGCGATGAAATGGGCCGCCTTGATGAAGGTGTTGACCACGCGCTGGGTCAACTCGGGATGGGCGGCGGCGAAGGCCTCGGTGACGAAATAGGACGAGTTGCGCCCCAGCGTCGGGTCGTCGTCCTTGGTGGAATAGACGATCTTCGCCACACCCTTGGCGGCGAGCGGCAGATATTCCTGCCCGCCGAACACCGCGTCCACATTGCCGGAGGTGAGCGCGGCCACCGCCGCGTTGGCGTCGAGGTTGATGAAGCGCACGTCCTTTTCACCCAGCCCGTGCAGGGCCAGGATGCGGTCGGTGGCGTTCTGCAGGTTGGTGCCCTTGAACAGCGCCACCTTGCGACCCTTCACGTCCTCGACCTTCTTGATGTCGCTGTCGGTGGGCACGGCGAGGAAGATCGGGTTGTTCCGGCCGGTGGCGAAGATGAACTTGTGCTTCAGTCCCCGCGCCCGGCCGACGATGGCGGGAAGGTCGCCGAGCAGGAAGAAATCGAGCTGTCCGGCGGCCACCGATTCATTGAGCGCCGGGCCGGCGCCACGGAAGAAGGTCCATTCGATCTTGATGTCCTTGTCATTCTCGAACTCCTTCTCGATCCACTGCCGCGCCCGCGCATAGGTGGTGGCGTCGCCGTGCGAATAGGGACGCTGCTCGGCGCCGACGCCGGGATGGCCGAAACGGATCACCATCTCGGCGCCGGCGGCCTGGGCCGACAGGGCAAGGGCGGCGAGCGCCACGGCGGCGGGACGCGCGAGCCAGGCGGAAAGCCGCTTCAGCGACCGGTTCAGAAAACTCGGTTCGGACATGGATGACCTCTTGGAACGATGCCCCCAGCGGGAAGATGCGGCTCCGGGACCGACGGTCGCGGCGGCCCGGCCTCAGGCGGCGCGGCTGGCGTCGGCCTTGTCGGTGCGCGAGCGGACGATGCTGGTGCGCCCGTCCACGCTCACCGGCACCTCGCCGTCCACCGTCACGCGGCGTACGATGCGATGGGCCTCGTCATAGTCATTGACCGCGTAATGCTGGGTGGCGCGGTTGTCCCACACCGCCACGTCGCCCGCCCGCCAACGCCAGCGCAGGGTGTTCTCCGGCGCGGTGACGTGGCTCTGGAACAGGTCGTAGAGCTTCTGGCTGTCGCCCTTGTTGAGCCCCACGAAGCGCTGGACGAAATTGCCGAGCACCAGCGACCGCTCCCCGGTTTCCGGATGCACGCGCACCACCGGATGCTCGGTCTCATAGACGGTCCGGGTGAAGGTCCGCTCGAACTGGGCGCGGTCGTCGGCCGAGGCGTGGGGGCGAACCGCCGCGTAATCGTAGGCATTGGAATGCACCGCCCACAGGCCGTCCGCGAGCAGCCGCAGCGGCTCCGGCAGGCGCGCGTAGGCGGCGGTGGTGTTGGACCACACCGTGTCGCCGCCGGCGGCGGGGATCAGCACCCCGCGCAGCACCGAGATCTTCGGATAGGCATCCACGAAGGTCACATCCGTGTGCCACTGGTCGGCGCGGCCGGCGCCCTGGCCCGGCGCACGCGCGCCGCTGCGCCCGGTGTCGAGTTCCAGCACCGACGATGTGCCGGCGAGCGCGCCCACCGTGGGATGCGCCACAAGGGTGCCGAAGCGCGCCCCGAATGCCTCCTGGGCGGCATCGTCCAGATGGTGCTGGTCGCGGAAGAACAGCACCTTGTGCTTCAGCAGCAGGCGATGGATCTCGTCGAACAGCGGCCGCGGCAGCTCTCCACCCAGCCGCACGCCGCGAATTTCAGCCCCGAGGCGCCCGGACAATGGCTCTATCTGGCCGTCCGCGAGGACGACGGGAGCAGCCGAAACACGCGATGGCGGAGGCGATGCAGTCATGGCGACCTCATGGCGCAGCTGTCGAATCGAAATCGAACCGGCGGCGACCGCGCCGGCCGGCCCGGGTGCCCGACGATGGGGCACGGACACGCGCGGCAGCTGCCGTTGAGAATGATTCAACCGCATAAAATAGACTTTGTCTATCTATTAAATATACAAAAGGCGACGGGCTTTACCGCGCCGCCAGGGACCGCGCCGCGTGCGCGAGACAGAAGGAGGGCGGCCAGCCATTTCCGGCGGCGGCGCAGGGGGTGAGGCGCACCGGGGGCCGGACGAGGGGGCCGGATGAGAGGGCCGCGCGCGCGATTTCGGCGGGGCGGCGATCCACGCCCGGCGCCGCTCAGGAGCGCGCCGCCCCGGCCGCCTCCTGCCGCAGGCGGTAGGACACCGCGCCATAGGTCGCGACACAATAGGGCACCAGGAATGTGAGGACGATCTTACCCCAGTTGAGCGCCCCGGCGCCGAGCAAGGCATCACCTTGGTTGATCAGATTGAGGACCGTGCCCACCACCAGCGCCACGCACAGGGATCGCCGGGGAACCCCGGCGTCCAGACAATAACGAACGGCGTGCCAGGACATGCCCTGCCCTCCCCTCGCTTCCGCCCACGCGCCACCCTTGCGGAATGAGCGCCCTTCACCGCGAAGCTGTGTCGCAGCCTCGGACCGGATCGCGCCCAATGTTTAGTATACATATTCTATCATATTTATATAAATTGAGTCTCAGGGGATCCCCACCCCGCCGCGCATCCGAGGGACACAGGCGATGAGGACATATGGCAGGCTGGCGGCCTTCGGCCGCGCCACGCACGCGACCGGGACATTCTGGGCGGCGACGCTTCTGGCCGGAACGGTGCTGGCCGAAACCCTGCTGGCCACCAGCGCCGGAGCGGCGGAGCCGGTGAAGGGCGGCACCCTGATCTATCTGGAGCAGCAGGCCCACACCAACCTCTACCCGCCGGCGGGCGGCTTCTATCCCAATGGCGGGGTGCTCAACCAGATCACCGACAAGCTCACCTACCAGAATCCCAGGACGCTGGAGATCGAGCCCTGGATCGCCGAAACCTGGAGCGTGAACCCGGACGCCACCGAATACACCTTCAAGCTGCGCCCCGGCGTCACCTTCTCCGACGGCACGCCGCTGGATGCGGCGGCGGTGGCGCGGAATTTCGACACCTTCGGCCTCGGCAACAAGGCGCTGAAGCAACCGGTGTCGGAGGTGGTGAACAATTACCACCGCAGCGAGGTGATCGACCCGCTGACGGTGAGGTTCTTCTTCAGCAGGCCCTCTCCCGGTTTCCTGCAGGGCACTTCGGCGATCGGCTCCGGCCTGGTGGCCCAGAAGACCCTGGACCTGCCATTCGACCAGCTCGGCGACGCCACCAAGATCATCGGCTCCGGCCCGTTCGTGGTCGCCGCCGAGCGGCTCGGCAAGGAGCTCACGCTGAAGGCCCGCCCGGACTATGCCTGGGGGCCGGCCAGGCTCGCCCACCAGGGGCCCGCCCATCTCGACGGCATCCGCTTCATCGTCACCGGCGAGGACAGCGTCCGCATCGGCGCGCTGCTGGCCGGCCAGGCCGACTTCATCCGCCAGGTGCAGGCCTATGACGAGCCGCAGGTGGAGGCCAAGGGCTTTCCCATCTACGCGCCCAGCACCCGGGGGCAGAACAACTCCATCGTGTTCCGCCCGGACAATCCGCTGGTGGCGGACGTGCGGGTGCGCAAGGCGCTGTCGCTGGCCACCAACCGCCAGGAAATCCTCTCCACCCTCTATTCCCCGCACTATCCGGCCGCCACCTCCATCATCGCCCATGACGCCATCGGCTATGTGGACCAGTCGGACAAGCTCGGCTTCGATCTCGACAAGGCGCGGGCGCTGCTCGACGACGCCGGCTTCAAGCCCGGCGCCGACGGCATCCGCGAGAAGGACGGCAGGCGCCTGGAGCTGACCGCCTATGAAAGCCTGCCCCAGCCGCAGAACAAGGCCATGCTGCAACTGGTGGCGCAGCAATGGGCCAAGGTGGGGGTGAAGCTGAACGTGCTGGCCGGCGACAGCGGCAGCCGCACCCTCGACGACCTCGACCCGCTCAAGACCCCGGTCGCCCCCGCCATGGTGGGCCGCGCCGACCCCGACGTCATCAAGAGCCAGTATCATCCCAAGAACCGCGACGTGCTGCGGCAGAAGGGCGGCGCCAGCGCCAAGGTGCAGGCGTTCGTGGACGAGAAGCTGAACGGCCTGCTGGAGGCCATCGCCTCCGAGCCCGACCGCGACAGGCGCCTGAAGCTGGTGGGCGAAGTCCAGGCCTACGTGCTCGACCAGGCCTATGCCATCCCGATCTTCGAGGAGCCCCAGGCCTTCGCCGGCGCGCCCCACGTGAAGGGCGTCGGCTTCGAGGCGGTGGGCCGGCCGAGCTTCTACGGCGTGTGGCTGGAGCGCAAATAAGGCGCCCGCGGCGCGGCCCCTCCGGCCGCGCATCGGCCTGGCAATGAGGCGGAACATCCCCGGTGACGAAATATGTCCTCGCGCGCATCGCCCAGGCGGCTCTGGTCCTGTGGGCGGCCTTCACGCTCTCCTTCATCTTGCTGCAGGCCCTGCCCGGCGATGCGGTGCTGATCAAGTTCCTCAATCCCGAATACGGCCTCAGCCCGGCGCAGATCGCCGAGATCCGTGCCGCCTACGACACCGACGCCCCGCTCCTCGCGCAATACCTGGCCACCCTGGGCAACGTGCTCCAGGGCCGGCTCGGCTACTCGCTCCAGGCCGGCGTGCCGGTCACCGCGCTGCTCGCCGCCAACCTGCCAGCGACGCTGACGCTCGCCAGCCTCGGCTTCCTGGCAGCGGCGGTGCTGGCGATGGCCATCGCCGCCCTCGCCACCGTCCGCCGGCTGGCGATCCTGCGCGACCTCGCCCACGCGGCGCCGTCGCTGTTCGTGTCCATCCCCACCTTCTGGCTCGGCATCATGCTGATCCAGATCTTCTCGTTCCGGCTGAAACTGGTGTCGGTGATCGCCCCAGGGCCGGTGGAAAGCCTGGTGCTGCCGGTGCTGACGCTGGCCGTCCCCATCAGCGCGCCGCTGGCACAGATCCTCATCCGCAACATGGACGAGATCGAGACCCGCCCGTTCGTGGCGGTGGCGCGGGCCAAGGGCGCCTCGCGCGCCCGCGTGCTGTGGCGCCATGTGGCCCGCAACGCGGTGCTGCCGGTCATCACCATCGCCGGCGTGCTGTTCGGAGAACTGCTCGCCGGCGCGGTGGTGACCGAAACCGTGTTCGGCCTGCCCGGCCTCGGCAGCCTCACGGAGCAGGCGGTGGGCAACCAGGACATCGCGGTGCTGCAGGCGGTGGTCCTGGTTTCCGCAACCGCCTTCGTTCTCATCAACCTTGCCGTCGACCTCGCCTATCCGCTCCTCGACCCGCGTCTCGCCACCGGCGCGCGGCCCACCGCCGCCGCGCCGGGAGGGCGAGGCCACGCCATGCCGCACACCGGCGCACCATCACAGGGGAGCCAGCCATGAGCCGCCTCGACTGCCCCCCGGGCACGCCCGGCGAGGCCCCCCCTACCGCCGAACCCTCAGCGCTCGCCTTCGCGATCACCGAGGCTCCACCTGGGCGAAGCCCACGTGGACGGCTGCGTGCGGGCCTCGCCCAGGTGGAACCGGGGCTGGTGCTGGCGGTGCTGGTGCTGGCCCTGGCCGGGCTGTGGGCGCTCGCCCCCGGCCTGTTCACCGCCTCCGACCCCCTGGTCGGGGTGCCTGGGCAGCAGCTGCGGCCGCCGGGGCCCGACCATCTCCTTGGCACGGACTCCCTCGGCCGCGATCTTTATGCGCGCATCGTCCATGGGGCGGTGCATTCCCTGTCCGGGGCGCTGGCGGCGGTGGCGGTGGGACTGCTGGCCGGCTCCGCCCTCGGGCTGCTGGCCGGCACCCTCGGCGGCATCGCCGACGCCGCCGCCATGCGGTTCGTGGACGTGCTGCTGTCCATTCCCACCCTGCTGCTGTCGCTGAGCATCATCATCATCCTCGGCTTCGGCACGCTCAACGCGGCGCTGGCGGTGGGCGCGACCGCCGTCGCCGGCTTCGCCCGGCTGATGCGCTCGGAAGTGGTGCGGGTGCGCCGCTCCGAATTCGTGGAGGCGGCCTTCGGCTCCGGCGGCACCGTCCTCGCCGTGCTGCGGCGGCACATCCTGCCCAACTCCCTGACATCGGTTCTGGCCTTCACCGCGCTCCAGTTCGGCTGGGCCATCCTGCAGATCTCCACCCTCGGCTTCCTCGGCTATGGCGCCCCGCCGCCGACCCCGGAATGGGGCCTGCTGATCGCCGAGGGGCGCAACTACATCGCCACCGCCTGGTGGCTGGCGGCAGCGCCCGGCGCAGTGGTGGTGGTCGTGGTGCTCGCCGCCAATCGCGTCGGCCGCGCCATCGGCACGGCCCGCCCATGAGTGCCGACGGGGAGGACCACCGATGAGCCGGATCGCAACGGCGCCTGTGCTCGACGTCGACGGCCTGACGGTGGCCTACGGCGCCGGGACCGGGCGCGCCCGCGTGGTGCACGACCTGTCGTTCCAGGTGGCGCCGGGCGAGGTGGTGGCCTTGGTGGGGGAGAGCGGCTCCGGCAAGACCTCCACCGCCCAGGCGGTCATCGGCCTGCTGCCGGCCGGCGGCGCCGTCGAGGCCGGCACGGTGCGCCTCAACGGCATCGACATCACCGGCTTCAGCCCCCGGCGGCTCGATGCCGTGCGCGGGGCGGTGGTCAGCCTGGTGCCACAGGACCCGACCAGTTCCCTCGATCCGGTGCTGACCATCGGCGCGCAGGTGGCGGAGATCCTGAAGGTACATGGCCGCGCCTCCGGCCGCGCGGCGCGCACGCGGGCGGTGGAACTGCTCGACCACGTGGGGCTCGGCCAACCGGAGCTGCGGGCCCGGCAATATCCCCACGAGCTGTCCGGCGGCATGCGCCAGCGGGTGCTGATCGCCATTGCCATCGCCCTCGAACCGGCGCTGATCATCGCCGACGAGCCCACCTCGGCGCTCGACGTGACGGTGCAACGGCGCATCCTGGACCTGATCGACACGCTGCGGCGGGCCCACGGCACGGCGGTGCTGCTGGTGACCCACGATCTCGGCGTCGCCGCCGACCGCGCCGACCGGCTGATCGTGATGCGGCACGGCCGCATCCAGGAGCAGGGAGAAACCCGCGCCGTGCTCGCCGATCCGCAAAGCCCCTACACCCGGCGCCTGTTGTCCGATGCGCCGGCGCTGCGCCCGGCCGTCGCCCGGCCGCCGGTGCCGCCCGCGTCCCCCATCGCCGTGCGGGTGGACGGGCTGGTGCAGGAGTTCACGCTTCCCGGGCGCGGGCGCTTCCGGGCGGTGGATGACGTCTCCTTCGCCGTGGCACGGGGCACCACCCATGCCATCGTCGGCGAAAGCGGGTCCGGCAAGACCACCGCCATCCGCGCGGTGACCGGCTTCCTCGCGCCCACCTCCGGGCGGATCGAGGTGGCAGGCCAAGCCCTCGCCACGCTCAAGGGCGACGCGCGGCGCGCGTTCCGGCGCATCATCCAGATGGTGCACCAGAACCCGTTCGCCTCCCTCGACCCGCGCCAGACCATCCGCGCGGTGGTGGAGGAGCCGCTGCTGAATTTCGCCCCGCTCTCCCCGGCCGAGCGGACGCGGAAAGTGGAGACGCTGATCGACCGTGTCGGCCTGCCGCGCGCGGCGCTGGAGCGCCGGCCCCATGCCCTGTCCGGCGGCCAACGCCAGCGGGTGGCCATCGCCCGGGCGCTGGTGCTCGATCCCGCCGTGGTGGTGCTCGACGAGGCGGTGTCGGCGCTTGACGTCACGGTCCAGGCGCAGATCCTCGACCTGCTCGGCACGCTGCAGCGCGATCTCGGTCTCACCTACCTGTTCGTCTCGCACGATTTGGCGGTGGTGCGGCAGATCGCCGACACGGTGTCGGTGCTCCACCACGGCCGGCAGGTGGAGTGGGGGGCGGTGGCGGACGTCTTCGCGCGTCCGGCCAGCGCCTACACCCGCGAGCTGATCGACGCCATTCCCGGCCGCGCCCTGCCCCGGCCCGCCCCGCCTTTCATCCCCCGCGTGGAGGACGTGTCATGACCGGGACCCCCGGCAAGCCCGCCGCCGAGCGCCCCGCCCGGCGCCTCGGCTTCTTCACCCGCCTGCTCGACGACGGCGACGCGGGCGAGCGCTACCGCCTGGCGACCGCGCAGATCCTCCATGCCGAGGCACTGGGCTTCGACAGCGCCTGGATCGCCCAGCATCATTTCCACCCCGACGAGGGCGGCCTGCCGGCGCCGGCGGTGTTCCTGGCGCATGTGGCGGCGCGAACCCGCGCCATCCGCCTCGGCACCGGCGTCATCACCCTGCCCATGGAGAACCCCATCCGCGCCGCCGAGGACACCGCCGTGCTCGACCTGATCAGCGGCGGCCGGCTGGAGGTGGGGTTCGGCACCGGCGGCACGCGGGAATCCTTCGAGGCCTTCGGCATCGCCAGCGACCGGCGCGGCGCGGTCTACGGCGACAACCTGCTGATCGTGCGCGACGCCTGGGCCGGACGGCCGCTGGCCGCCGCCGCCACCCTCTACCCCACCGCACCGGGGCTGCTCGACCGGACCTGGCTCGCCACCTTCTCCGTCGCCGGCGGACGACTCGCGGGGGAAAGCGGCGACGGGCTGATGCTCTCGCGCACCCAGCCGCGCCCGGCCGAGGCCCCCGGCGCCACCCTGTGGGATATTCAGACCCCCATCATCGACGCCTATCTCGCCGCCCTGCCAGCCGGCCGGGCGCCGCGCATCCTGGCCTCGCGCAGCCTGTTCGTGGCCGAGGACCGCGGCCACGCGCTGCGCCTGGCCGAAGCCGGCCTGTCGCGGGTGGCGCGCCGGTTCGAGGCGGCCGGCCATCGCTTCGCCAGCACCCGGGTGGAGGACCTCATCGCCGCCCTCGACAGCCATGTGGGCACGCCCGAGGAGGTGATCGCCTCGCTGAAGGCCGACACCGCGCTGGCGCGGGCCACCGACATCGTGTTCCAGGTGCATTCCATCGACCCGCCCCACGTCGATGTCCTCGCCTCCCTGACCCTCACCGCACGCCATGTCGCCCCGGCGCTGGGCTGGCATCAAGCCGCCGGCCCGCGCGCCGCCGCCGACCAAGCTGCCGACAGACCTGCCGACAGACCTGGGAGCCACCCATGACCGAAACCTCCCCGTCCACCACCGCCACGATCGGCGCCTCCGCGCCGGGAGCCCCGGCGCCCGGAGTCTCCGCGCCGGGAGTCTCGGCCGACATCATCGCCGAGGCCTCCGGCGTTCCGCCGGATGATCGGCTACGCGCCCGCCGCCCGGTGACCGCACAGGCAGCGCAGGACAGCCACGAGGCCCTGTTCACCCCCCGCTCCGAGGCCGACGCGAGCCGCGCCGAACGTCATGCGGTGGCGCTGTTCGTCACCCTCCTGCACGCCGCGCCAAACCTCGCCGCGCACCATGCCGATGCCCTGCGCCGGCAGCCGGGCGGGGCCGCGCTGGTCGAAGCGGTGCAAGCCGCCGCCGCCAGGGGCGCCGCGCACGGCCCCTATGGCCGCTACCCCGCCGGTCCGCTGTCGACAGAGGACCAGCCGGGTCCCGATCTCGCGTTCGCCGCCAACGACGCGGCGACGCTCGGCCCCCGGCTCGCGGCGGCGCTCGCCCATGCTCACCTGCTGGTGTTCCACCCGCGCGACGCGCGGCCGGCGCATCTCGGGCGCCTGATCGACGCCGGCTGGAGCAGCACCGGCATCGTCACCTTGTCCCAGCTGGTGGCGTTCCTCGCCTTCCAGATCCGTGTCGTCGCCGGCCTCAGGGTCCTGGCGCAAGCCTGAGCGGAGCCCCTCATGACCGAAGCCTTGATCGAACCGGCCATCGCCGCCCCGCCCAATGCCTTCACCCTGGAGCAGATCGGCTGGACCCCGTGGCTGGCGCCGCTGCCCGAGGCCGAGCTGACCGAGCACCACCGCGCGGCCCTGGTGGACCCGGCACGGGCGAAATCGGCCTATTTCATGCTGCTGGCGCGAGACCCCGACATCCTCGCCGCCCGTACCCGCACCGACAAGGACATCTTCTACAACACCACGGACGGATTGCCTCGCGACGCGCGCGAGCTCGCCGCCACCGCCGTCTCGCGTGTCAATGGCTGCATCTTCTGCGCCTCGGTCCATGCCCGCTTCGCCGTCCATCTCTCCAAGCAGCCGGAGGCGGTCCGGCGCCTGCTCGAACGCGGCCTGTCAGCGCCGCTCGACCAGCGCTGGAGCGCCATCGCAGCGGCAGCGGGGGCTCTGACGCAGACGCCGCCCGCCTTCGATGCCGGCCATGTGGTGCGGCTGAGGGACGCCGGCCTCGACGACGGCGAGATCGCGGACGTGATCCACGCCGCCGCCTTCTTCAACTGGGCCAACCGCCTGATGCTGTCCCTGGGCGAGCCGACCCCCGCCCCCTGACAGCGCGCCCCGCCATCCAGCCTTCGGCGAACCGGCGCCGCCAGTGCTGAACACCGCGCGCGGCGCGCGGGCGGATGGCTGCGGTCGCGCCCGCGGCCGCACCGGGGCGGCCTCGTGATACCAAAGGCCCGTAAGCTTGACTGATGGGGCTCCGGTCGAGCCCGCGCGGCGCTTGAGCGGACTCGCTTGGCACCGGTCGAAGACCGGGGCCGATGGCATGACTTGTGTAAGAATATGATCTTTATTCAGATCACAAGAATTTCACCTTCGCGCGGCGTCCTGGCCCACCCCATCAACTCCACCGCATCGCACCAAGCCTCAGGCACCGGCCCGCCATAAGAACCGCCCGGCAGACCAGATCTGGAACGCGAAACAAAATAACTGCACTGAAAGCATTCAATAAAAATTACGCGTCAAAGCCCTATATCGATAGGGATTTTAAATTATATTTCAAATACACTCGTTACCTTGAGACCACCTCTTCACCTGTGCGCCGCAAGGACGATGGACAGGGCCGGCGCCCCCTGCGAAGATCCATTTGAAGGGTTGCCGATCATCGGATCGTCGCGGGCCGGAGGGGCGGGAAACCTGAAAAAGGGTCAGTTTCCGGCGGCGGACGCCAGGATGTCCGGCCACGGCCATAGAGGGAATGCCCGGCCGTAACGGGCTTGCGGCCGCGATTTCTGAAGGGTGCCGGGGCTTTATTCTACGCACCCTGGTTTCGATGCCACCCGCCCTGGAATCCGGAAAGAATGATCGCCCCCTGCATTTCTCGTCGTTTTTTCCCGACGATGTAAAAGGTACATGTTTTTCGCATATTGCCCGGGCCTGTCCAGGCGCAGTATCAAGCTCCCCGAAGAACAAGCAATACACGGAAGCAACGAAAGGCATCCCGATGGCCAACACGACGGCGGAGCTTGACGCGCTCCTCACCCAGCGATCCCTGACCGACGCCCAGCTTCTCGCGGCGGCGGATACGGCTGCGGACTTTCGCATCCTGCCGGACGCGACGGTGATCAAGATCGGCGGCCAGAGCCTCATCGACCGTGGCCGCGCCGCGCTCTTCCCGCTCCTTGAGGAGATCGTCGCGGTTCGCAAGAACCACAAGCTGCTGATCGGCACCGGCGCCGGCACCCGGGCCCGGCACCTGTATTCCATCGCGGCGGAACTCAACCTGCCGGCGGGCGTGCTGGCCCAGCTCGGCGCCTCGGTGGCCGACCAGAACGCGGAGATGGTGGGCCAGCTGCTGGCCAAGCACGGCATCTCCAAGGTGGACGGCGCCGGCCTGTCGGCGGTGCCGCTCTACCTGGAGCAGGTGAACGCCGTGGTCTTCAGCGGCATGCCACCCTATTCGCTGTGGATTCGCCCCGCCGCCGACGGCGTGATCCCGCCCTATCGCACCGATGCCGGCACCTTCCTGCTGGCCGAGCAGTTCGGCTGCAAGGCGATGATCTACGTCAAGGATGAGGACGGCCTCTACACCGCCAATCCGAAGACCTCCAAGGACGCCACCTTCATTCCCAAGATCTCCGTGGACGAGATGAAGGCCCGGGGCCTCCACGACTCCATCCTCGAATTCCCGGTGCTCGACCTGCTGAAGGCCGCCCGCCACGTGCGCCAGGTGCAGGTCGTGAACGGCCTCGTTCCCGGCAACCTGACCCGCGCCCTGGCCGGCGAGCACGTCGGCACCCTCATCACCGCGAGCTGAGAAGAACTGCCATGCCCGACTTCAACACCAGCAGCATCAAGCACGTCGCCTCGCCGCTCGCGAGCCAGACCCTTCTCGACGGGCAGCTGACCCGCCCCATCGCCGGTGGACGCCCGATCCGCCTCCTGCCCTGGCTGCAGGTGGTGAAGATCGGCGGTCGCTCCATCATGGATCGCGGCGCCGAGGCGATCCTTCCCATCGTCGACGAGCTGCGCAAGCTGCTGCCGGAGCACCGCCTGCTGATCCTGACGGGCGCCGGCGTGCGGGCCCGCCATCTCTACGGCGTCGGCCTCGACCTCGGCCTGCCGGTGGGCTCCCTGGCCCCGCTCGCGGCGAGCGAGGCCGGTCAGAATGGCCATATCCTGGCCTCGCTGCTGGCGCCGGAAGGGGTCTCCTACGTGGAGCACCCGACCATCGCCAGCCAGCTGGCGATCCATCTCCAGGCCGCTCGCGCGGTGGTGGGCAGCGCCTTCCCGCCCTACCATCACCATGAGTTCCCCGGCGCCCGCATCCCGGCGCACCGCGCCGACACCGGCGCCTTCCTGCTCGCCGACGCCCTGGGCGCCGCCGGCCTGACCATCGTGGAAGACGTGGACGGCGTGTACACGGCCGATCCCAAGGCGCCGGGCGGCGAGGCCGCGCAACTCCTGCGCGAGGCCACCGTGGACGACCTCGCCAAGCACGACGGCACCCTGCCGTTCGATCGCGCCCTGGTGGAGGTGATGGCCAATGCCCGCCACCTGGAACGCGTGCAGGTGGTGAATGGCCTGGTGCCCGGCCGCCTCACCGCCGCCCTGCGCGGCGAGCATGTGGGCACCATCGTCCACACCGGCGCGCGCCCGGCCTGAGGCCTGGGGCGCCATCCCAACCGCCCGTGGCGTCGCCACGGGCCCGATTCGATCCACGGCCGGTGAGCTTGCCTCACCGGCCGTGGCCGTTCTTCAGGACGCGAAGCACGAACACTGGTACATCGGTGCGGTGCATCGATATGACGTAACGTCAATAAAACACTACGGATTTCGCCTCCACACCGCCCCGCGCGCAACCCCGCCGGGCGAGCTGGCGCAGGGACATCCCCCAGGACGCTCCCCGAGGCGCCAAGGCCGCCGATTTCCGCGCAAAAGCGCCGCACCCACCATCCTCGCGCAAGCCTTCGTCTTTGAATTTATCCCATTCAAGACCTCCGCCGCTCCAGTCCAGGATGCCCGGGACATGTCCATCAAACGCCTGCTCTCGCTCTCCATTTTCGTCATCGCGGCGATCGCCTGCGCACTCGCCATCTTCATGGCCGTGCGCCAGTGGGAGCAACTGACCACCGCGCAAGGCGCCGCTGCGCGCCTCGACGTGATCCGCGCCCTGGCGGACGTGCCCAAGCTGCTGAACCCGGAGCGCGGACTGACCACCCTGGCGCTTCAGACCATGACCGCGTCCCAGGCCGCCGGCACCGAGCTCGCCGCGTTTCGGGCCGACACGGAGAAGGCGATGGAGAACATCAAGGTCCGCGCCCGGGCCACCCTTGGCGCATTGGACGACGCGGCGGCCATCGTCGCGGCGGCGGAGGAGATCGCCAGCGATTATCGCGCCTTGCGCGCGACTGCCGACGAGGCCCTGAGCCGGCCGATCGACCAGCGCGGCACGGCCTGGAACATCGTGGTCGAGAAGACCGACGCCATGGTGACCAAGTCATCGGACGCCATGGCGGCGCAACTGCGCAGGCTTGCCGCCGCCAACGGCGTCGGCTTCGCCTGGAGCGACACCGCCGTGACGGTGCTGGCCCTGCGCAATCAAGGCGGGCGACAGGCCGGCATGCTGCAGACCCTCGTCACCGCCCGCGAGCCGGTTTCCCCGGCGCAGCGCGACGCCTTCTTTGCCCTGCAGGGCCGCGTCGAGCAGACCTGGGGCGACCTGTGGGCGCTGCGCGCCCTCAGGACCCGGGCCCCGGGCTTCGTCGCCGCCCTCGAGACCGCGAACGATGACTATGTGCAGCGCTTCGCCGACCTGAGCCGCGACATGCTGCCGGCGTTCGACAGCGGCGACTTCCCCCTTGATGGACCGGGCTACCGCTCAAAGACGGTGCGCATGTGGAGCAGCGTCATCGCGCTGCGGGACGCCGCGTTTGACGAGGCCGAGAAGGCCATGTCCGGCGCCATCCAGGCGGCCTGGACGAGCCTCGCCTGGGCCCTTGCCAGCCTGACGGCGGTCGTCGTGGCCGTGACGGTCATTCTCATCCTGGTGTCGCGGCGGGCGATCCGACCCCTGTTCGACATGGCGGGCGCCATCGAGGCGGTGGCCGCCGGCAACCTGTCCACCGCCGTACCCGGCCTCGGCCGGCGCGACGAGATCGGCCAGATGGCGAACGCGCTCCAGGTCTTCAAGACCGGCCTTGAACGCAATGCCGCGCTGGAACAGGAGGCCCTCAAGGCGCGGACCGAGGCGGAGGCGCTCCGCCGCTCGGAAATGAATGCGCTGGGCGAGCAGTTTGAAAAAGCGGTGGGCGGCGTGGTGGACATGGTGTCCTCGGCCGCCACGGAATTGCAGGCCGCGGCCCAGAGCCTCACCGCGACCGCCGAGGAGACCTCCGCCCAGGCGGCGGCGGTGGCCAGCGCCGCCGATCAGGCGGCATCCAACGTCCAGAGCGTCGCCGCCGCCATCGAGGAGCTTGCCGCCTCGGCCCATGAGATCGGCCGGCAGGTCACGCAATCCACCTCCATCGCCAGCCGCGCCGTGGGCCAGGCCGACGAAACCAACCTGCAGATGACCAGTCTGCGGGCCGATGCGGAAAAGGTTGGCGCCATTGTCGGGCTGATCGGCGACATCGCCGCGCAGACCAACCTGCTGGCCCTCAACGCCACCATCGAGTCCGCCCGCGCCGGCGAGGCGGGGCGCGGCTTCGCGGTGGTTGCCCAGGAGGTCAAGAGCCTGGCGGAGCAGACGGCGCGTGCCACCGCCGACATTTCCGGCCAGATCAACGGCATGCAAGGCTCGACCACCGGCGCGGCGACCACCATATCGGCCATCGGCAAGACCATCGGCGACATGAACGCCATCGCGGCGGCCATCGTCGCGGCGGTGGAGGAACAGGGCGCCACCACCACCGAGGTGGCCCGCAATGTCCAGCAGGCCGCGACCGGGGCCAATGAGGTGCGCTCGAACATCACCGGCGTCACCCACGCCGCGGAAGTCTCCTCGTCCGCCGCCGCGCAGGTGCTCTCCTCGGCGAGCGAGCTGGCCCACCATGCGGAGACCCTGCGGGGAGAGGTCCGCAAGTTCGTCGACTTCGTCAAGGCGGCCTGAGCGCCGCGGACGCCGCCACCGGGTCCGCCCGGCCCCTGACGTCTCCCCTCGACGCCGGTGTTGACCCGGACCGGGGGGATGACGGCTCACGTGCCGTGCGGGCGCCCCCAAGACCCCGCGGCGCACGCTCGAACAGTCGTCACGCCGCCTCGGCTGCCCGCGGGATGAGCGCGCACAGCGCATCGACATCCACCGCGTCCCTCTGCGCCTCGTTCAGGTGGCGCCCGGCGTAGGTTTCCCATAGCCGGCTCTCAAGGAAATAGCGAAACACCACCGGATCGACATGCCCGCCCTTGCACATCAGGGCCATGATGCGCAGCGACTGCGACAGCGTCTTGGCCGGCTTGTAGGGGCGATCGGCGGCCGTGAGCGCCTCGAAGACGTCGGCGATCGCCATCACCCGGTCCTCCGTGGACAGCTTCTCTCCCGTCAGGCGACGCGGATACCCCTTGCCGTCCATCCGCTCGTGATGGGTCGCGGCGATCTCCGGCACCCGCGAGAGATAGTTCGGCCAGGGCAGGCTTTTGAGCATGATGTAGGTCTGGACCACATGGTCGTTGATCTTGAAACGGTCCTCCTCCGTCAGCGTGCCCCGCCCGATGGAGAGGTTGTGGATCTCGCCCAGGTTGGCGCGATGCGCCGGAAGCTTCATGTCGAAACCATAGGCATTGGCCGGATCACCCGTCTCCACCGCTGGGCGGACGCTACCCCATGGCCGGATGTGTTCCGGCCGGTCGGCAAGAAGGCGTTCCTGCGCGGGCAGGCTCTCTTTCGCGCGCCCCTCCAGCCGCCGCGCCTCCTCCACCGAGAGTCCCAGGCGGTCATCGAAGTGCCGCAGCCACGTCTGGGCGCCGATCTCGCGGATGCGCGCGATGGCCTCCTCGCTCATGAACTCGCCGCCGATGTTGCTGTTGGCGACGAAGGCAAACTCCTCTCTCAGCCGGCCCTGGAGCGCGTCGCGCTCGGCGGCCGAGCGCGACGCGTCGTCTCCCTTGCCAAGCCGTTGCAGATGGGCGATCTCCGCATCGCGCCACAGCACCTCGAAACGGGTCCGAATCTCGTGGATCCGGTTGTAGACCGCCTCCAGCTTCGTTGCCTTGTCGATGATGTGCTCAGGGCTGGTGACCTTCCCGCAATCGTGCAGCCAGGCGCCGAGGCGAAACTCGTAGCGCTGCGCGTCAGTGAGACGAAACGCCTGGAATGGTCCGTGCGTTTCACACGCCATCTTGTCGACCATCATGATCGCCAGTTCGGGAACCCGCCGACAATGTTCGCCGGTATAGGGGCTCTTGGCGTCGATGGCGTCGGCGACGAGACGCACGAATCCGTCGAGCAGATTTTCTTGCGCCTCAAACAGCTGCCGCGTCTCGATCGCGGACGACAATGCGCCCGACAGCTTTTCCACGAATGTGGTGAAAGCCGCCCCGCCGCTCCGGTTGTCCAGCGGATAGACCAAAACAATCAATCCGATCGGCCGGTGCTGCCGATTGGTGAGCGGCACGATCATCTGCCCACGGCCCGAGAGATCTTCGGAAATGACGCGCTCTCCGGATATGGCGGATATCGGCAGCGTCGGCTCCGGAAAGATCGCATTGTCCGACTGCTTCTGAGATACCGCGCTCAACTGAAGCTGAAACCCGGCGGAATCCATGAGATAAAGAGCACCAAAAGAACATCCTGTTGCGGCAACGATATTCTTAAGCACTTTTCCATTCATTCGATCGACATTTCCTTCACGCCCGATCACATCGGATGTGACAAGAAAGCTATCAATGGTGACACAGACTTTGTTTAATGCCGTTTCGAGAGCCTGAATTTCAGAAATGGCGCTTCCGCCGCTCGATTGCGTTTCGAAATCGAACCGCAACATCCGCTCCGCCCGATCCGTCACCTGAGAGACGCTTCGGCCCAGCCTCGCGCCACCGAACCACCCCGCGAGCATGAGAACGAAAACGACCACGGTCGCATCCAAAGCCTGGCGCGCCAACCCGTGGCGGGCGGCCTGGAACAGATCGCCGTCCGGCATGGCGATATAAAGAACCAATTCATTGGAACGAATGGCAGAAAGGGGCACCTTGATACCCTGCCACTGCTCATCCATCGCATAAAAACTACGGATCTGATCCGGACTTGAATTGAGGCCTGCAAGATTTTTTATGGGCTCTTCATTCAAATCTGAAATATATTTTACCCTGACAACATCACCCTGTTGAGAAAAATTCTGCCCGCTATCGGTGCTTGCCACAATCAACCCGTTGCCACCCGTCAGCGCGACCTCTGTCCGCGGCGTCGGCAGCAGGCTTTCCATCTGCCGGTTCAACTCAGAGAGCTCGATGTCTATGGCGACGACGGCATTTCTGGAGGCTGATTTTTTACTTAAAGTTACACCGACATTACGCGTCGTGAAGAAGACGTATGGGCTTGAAAGCTGAATTCCGCCCGATTGTTCAGCCAATTTGTACCAAGGCCTCGAGCGGGGATCGAATCTGTAGTCCGGCATGAGCCGCCGACCTGAAAGCTGCATCTGCTCATCGTAAAAAAGCCACTCTCCCCGCAGATCTGAATTTTCATATTTTGTGAGCGTTTGCAGGAGGAATGCGGCATCGGAAGGGGCATTAAAGGCTTTTCTCTCCTCAGCACTCCCAATTCTCCGCAGCAGAAAAAACTCTCCGTTTTCATATCCGACATATATTGAAGATAATATTTTTATATTATTGAGAGAATCAAAAAATATATTAATTCTCGAAATTCTATCATTTATCGTACTTGCATCCCCAATGATATCGAATGAAAGACTTGTCAGCGCGAACGCGGCGGAGCTCAATATATTCTGCGCCCTCTCATCAACCAGCCTCGCCATCAAGAGGCTTTGATCCTTGGCAGATGAAAGCAGGGCCGTACGAGCCGCATTCCAACCCTGCCACATCAAGACGAAGCCGATTGAAAGCATGGATGCGACAATGGCACTGGCCATCAATAATGGCAGCCTGATCGAATAGCGACCTGAGCGTTGCCCATGCGTCGGGGGACTGAAGTTCCTCATGAGACGGTCAACCAATCCGAAGCGAGCGCAATGATGAATTCATACCATTGCCCGCGCGACGCCGCATGGAAATTGGCGAGCGGGCCGCGGTGCCATCTCGGGTTGAAACGCCCGCCGCAGATGTCCGCCTGGGGGCGACGGGCGCGGAGCGCCGCCGCCGCGGGCACGGACGCGGTACCCCGCCGAACAGCCCGCCGCAGTGGTGCGCCAGCGGCCTGCGCCACCATGGTCCGGCCAAGCCCCCGCCCGCGACGACGCGAAGCATCTGCGGCCCACCGCCCGCCCCACGCGCCTCTCGAACATCATCCCCGCACGTGCAGGGACGTCGGCGCATCCCGCAGGTCCCCAGCCGGGCCGCGACAAGACAGCCCGCCCACGGGACAGCGCCCGGCACCTCTGGCGAGGTTTCGCCATCGACGCCCCACCGCCTTCACGGCCGCCTTCGAAAATCGCCACCTGATCCAGCGTGACCAGCAGCGCGGCGCCCCGCGACCGCGCCATACGGTGCCATGGCGGCCGTTCGCACGGCACCGGAGACCCGCATGAGGAGAGCGAGAAAAGCCGGAAGCGCGCGCCACCAAGGCGACGCGACGCTTTCTCAATGCTCTGATTTCGAAGAATTTTCAGTTGGCTGGGGGACTAGGATTCGAACCTAGATTAACGGAGTCAGAGTCCGCGGTTCTACCGTTGAACTATCCCCCACCAGCTTCGCCTACCGCCGCCGGCGGAGCCGGATGAGCGGGGGTTCGAAGGGTGTGCCCGAAGGCACTGGCGCTTAGTACCCAATCGGCATCGGTGGGTCCAGACCCTTTTTGAGTCATCCACAGGCGGACACTCATACAGGTCGCGCAATGGTGCCATGCACAAAGCCCCCTGCCGCGCCGCGCGCGATCCGCCTATCTCTGCGTCAGATCATGGAGTTGGAAATGGCTACGGTGCATGCGAGCGCCCAGGACGGGCACGGTTTCATCGCGCGGGTTGGCGCGGCGATGTCCGATTTCTTCGCGGCTGTCGCCCAGGCGCGACGGATGGCGGATCGTTTCGAGGATCCCACCCACCTGCGCAACAGCGAACAGGACCTGATGGGACTGCCTCGGGAAGATGTTCCCGCGGTGCTCCACCCCCGCCACTGACCCGGTTCGAGCCATTTAGAGTTTGCGTTTCCTCCCAAGGACTTGTCCCGCACATCTTTCGATGTGCGGGATTTTTCTTGTCTCTGGCGGAAAAGGGCGGCGTCACATCCGGCGGGCCGGACCGGCCTCACTCCACGCGTACGGTGACGCTGTCGGCCCGGCCGCTGGCGTCGATGACGGTGATCCGGGCAAAGCCCGCCCCCTCCGGGTTCCAGAACAACAAACGCCGGTCCTCTGAGCGGCTTACCGGCCGGCCATCCACCAGCAGCGTCAGGGGCAGAAGGCCCCCCTCCACCTTCACCGCGAAGCCCCCCCCGCCGGCCGCCTCCCCCTCGCGCGCCACCCGGGCGCCGTCCGGCGGGTAGACCACCTGCATCGCGCGCCCCTCGCCGGCCCCGCCGAAATGGCGTTGGGGCGGCGGCAGGCGCGGGTTCGACGTCACCAGCACCCCTCGCGGCGCCGGTCCCAGGGCCGCTGGCGTGCGCGCAATGCGGGCGAAGGCCTCGAACAGCAGCGGCGCGGCCGCGCTGCGCCCGGTCAGGTCGGCCACCGGCTGGCCATCCGGCCGCCCCACCCACACCGCAACGGTACGCCGGCCGTCGAAGCCCACGGCCCAGGAATCGCGATAGCCGTAGGACGTGCCGGTCTTGAAGGCGATGCGCCCGCCCAGCGCGTTCTCGGGCGCGGGCGTGCCCAGCAGGCACTGGCCCACATACCAGGCCGCCACCTCGCCCACCAGCCGCGCGCGCCGCGGCGCCGCCAGCGCGCCCTCGTCGCGCCGGTAGACAAGCGGGCGCGCCTCGCCGCCGCGCGCCAGGGCGGCATAGAGCAAGGCCAGATCGGTCAGGCGGATGCCCACGCCACCGAGGCCCATGGGCAGGGCCGGCGCCGCCCCCGGCGGCAGTTCCAGCCGCGCGCCCGCCTCGCGGATGCGGGTGGCGAGGCGCTGCGGCCCCACCGCATCCAGCAGCCGCACCGCCGGCACGTTCAACGACATCTGCAGCGCCTTGCGCACCGAGAGCGTGCCCTGGAAGCCGTGGTCGAAATTCTCCGGTCTCCAGGCGCCGAACCGCACCGGGCGATCCTCGATGAGGGTTTCGGGATGGGCGATGCCATCGTCGAAGGCCAGGGCATAGATGAAGGGCTTCAGCGTGGACCCGGGCGAGCGCACGGCCCGGGCGAGATCCACCTCGCCGGCGCGGGTGCGGTCGGAAAAGTCAGGCCCGCCCACATAGGCCCGCACCTCGGCACTGTCGGTGTCCACCACCACCAGCGCCGCCGACAGGCCGCGCCCCAGGGCCTGGGTGCGCTCGCGCAGCAGCGCTTCCAGCCGCTCCTGAAGCGGCCCGTCGAGGGTGAGCGGGTGGCGGGTGGCCGCCGGGCGCGCGGCCACCATGTCCTCGGCCAGATGGGGGGCAAGGCGCGGCATCTCGCGGCGGCGCCCGGGCACCGGCTCCGCCTTGGCGACCCGCACCTCGTCGGCGGACACCACGCCCTCCCCCAGCAGGCGATCGAGCACCCGGTCGCGCGCCGCCACCGCCCGCGCGCGGTCACGGTCGGGCCGCCGGGCCTCGGGAGATTGGGGCAGCGCCACCAGCACTGCCGCCTCGCCGAGGGTCAGCCGGCGCGGCTCCTTGCCGAAATAGGCGAGCGCCGCGGCGCGCACGCCCTCGATATTGCCGCCATAGGGCGCCAGGGTGAGATAAAGTGAGAGAATCTCTGCTTTCGACAGCCGCGCTTCCAGCTCCAGCGCCCGGCGCATCTGTGCGAGCTTGGCGGCGAAGGTGCGCGGGCGCGGCGGCGCCAGCAGCCGCGCCACCTGCATGGTGAGGGTGGAGCCGCCGGACACCACCCGCCCGGCCCACAGCCCCTGCCAGGCGGCACGCGCCAGCGCCACCGGGTCGATGCCGCCATGAGCCGTGAAGCGCTTGTCCTCATAGGCCTCCAGCAGGGCGACCAGGCGCGGATCCACGTCCTCCAGCCCGGCAGCGAGACGCCACCGGCCGTCGGCCAGGGCGAAGGGGCGCAGCAGGCGCCCGTCGCGATCCAGCACCTCCCGCGAGAGCGCGGGATGGGGCGCGGGCGGGGCCGCCCCGCGCAGCCCGGCCAGCCCCGCCGCCGCGCCGCCGCCGATCAGCGCCAGCGCGATGCCCGTCACCGCCGCCAGGCGGACGCCGAGCGCAAACCGCCGCCCGCCGAAGCCGGGGGGAAGAGCAGCCGGAGGTTCGGGCACTGGCGCGCTCATCGCCCGGGCGCCACCTCCACGGTGCCGGCGCCGGTGCGGGCGAACCGGTCCGGACGATACATGTCCTCCACCACCGCCGGCGGATGGGCGTAGCGACCGGGGGAAACCGCCCGCACCACATAGGCCACCACGAACGGGTCGTCCCCCTCCTGCCGGGTCACGGAGGCCACGAAGCGGTCGTCGCGGAACTCCACATGCGCCGCCTCGCTGGTCTGGTCCAGCCAGGCGAAGCCGCCATCCTCCCCACCTTGAACAAGACTGGGGTTTTCGATCTCGAAGCCGGCGGGCAGGTAGTCCACCAGCAAGATATCGGCCAGCGCGCCCTGGTCCTCGGCCACCTTCAGCACCACCGCCAGGCGCTGGTTCTGGGTGGCCCGCGCCGGGTCCATGGGCTTGCCGTCGAGGCTGAAATAGCGCCGCTCAAGGGCGAAGCCGCGGGCGATGGGCGGCTCGGAGGCGGCCGGCGCGCCGGTAACGGAGACCACCACCTTCACCGGCTCGGCGCCGCCGTTGCGTACGGTGAGGGGCGCGCGCTCCAGTTCGGCGCGGGAGAGGGCGCGGCCGAACACGCCGCGGGCCTCGGCGCCGTCCACCTCGAGCCGCATGGCCTTGGCGCTGTCGACGAGGGAGGTGGCGGCCAGGATGAGCCATGCGTTCTCCTGAGTGGAGGTGCGCTCGGTGCGCAGCCGCGCCGCATCGACCCGGGCGAGGGCGATGTCGGCATAGTTCTCCAGGCCGGCCTCGCGGGCGAGCACGGTCAGCGCCGCCGCATCGCGCAGCACTGAGCCGAAATCGGCCCGGCCCGCCTGCGGGTCGGCCGGGCTCGCGGGGAGGCCCTCCAGCGCCACGGTGAACACCCGCTCGGCGCGCGCGCGGTCGCCCAGCAGCGCCAGCGCCGCCGCCACCTGCCCCCGCGCCAGCGGCGTGGAGAGCGCCTTCAGCCGCGTGTCGGCGATGTAGCGCAGGTCGCCCAGGGGCGCGCGGCCGTTGCGGGCCAGCACATAGAGCGCATAGGCGAGGCCCTCGGAGGTGGACTGCATCTCCGCCCCGGCCAGGTTCACCGTGTTGCGCAGCCGGTCCAGGGCCAGTGCGAACGCCGGTTCGGGCACGGCAAAGCCCTTCTCCCTGGCGCGGGTCAGGAAATCGGCGACATAGGCATCGAGCCACGTATCCCCGCCGCCGGCCGCCCACAGGCCGAACGATCCGTCAGACCCCTGGCGGGCCATGAGGCGGGTGATGCCGTCGCGGATGCGCGCGTCCGCGACGGGATCGGGCGCGCGGCCGACCAGCGCCGACAGGTCGTTATAGGACAACAGCGGCAAGGCGCGGCTGGTGACCTGCTCGGCGCAGCCATAGGGATAGCGATCGAGCGCCGCCAGCAGGGCCGGCACGTCAATGCTGCTGTTGGGGGTCACGCTCACGGCGACCGCTCCGGTCCCCGGCAGCAGGTCCGCCACCAGCGCCTTCGACAGCGTCAGGCTCTCCCCCGGCGCCAGGGTGCGCACCGTGCGGCGGGTGATCTCGGGATAGGCCGGCCGCACGTTCAGCGCGAAGCTGCGGGCGATGTCCACCCCCTGCCCGGTCAGCCGCACCTCGACCGTGGCGGGTCCGACGCCGCGCCCCTCCAGAGGCAGGCGAACGGCCACGCGCTGCTTCTCCGCCAGCGTCACCTCGCCCGCCGGCTGCGGGAGGCCGGCGGCGCCGGAGGCGGTCACGTCGAGCCGGTAGGTGCCCGCCGGCGCCTCCACATTGGCAAGGTCGAGGGTGAGGGTGGAGCGGTCGCCACTGGCCAGGAAGCGCGGCAGGGTGGCGAGCACCACCACCTTGTCGCGCACCACCACGTCGGTGGCGGCGTGGCCCAGCTTGTCGGCGCTCCAGGCCATGGCCATCAGCCGCACGGTGCCGTCGAAGGCGGGAATGGGGAAGGAGACCAGGGCCGTGCCGTCCGCCGCCACCGGCACGATCCCCGAGAACAGCGCCAGCGGCGCCTGGGTGGGCGGGCTCGTCTGGAAGGCCGCCTCCCCGCCGTCGCCGCCGGAGCGCAGCCGCCCGGCATTGCCCTGCATGCCGTCGATGAGCGCGCCATAGAGGTCGCGGATCTGCGGCGACAACCGGCGCTGGCCGAAGATGACCGCATCCGGCGCCGGAGGCTTGAAGCCGGTGAGGTTCAAGATGCCCACGTCCACCGCCGCCACCGTCACGAACGCCTGGCCTCCGGGGGCGATGCCGGAAACGCGCACCGGCACCGCCAGCGTCGCGTCGGGCCGCATCTGCGCCGGCGGGGTCAGCTCCACCCCCAGGGTGCGGGCCTCCCGGTTGACGGAGAACCAGGCGAGGCCGATGGCCCGGCTGGGCATCCGCCCCGCCGCGACGTCCAGCGGCCGGTGCAGGAACGCGACCAGATAGGCCCCCGGCCCCCAGCCATCGGCCACCTTGAAGCTCACCGGGTTGGCGCCGGGCGAGACGGGAATGACCTTCTGCGCCAGCAGCCCTTCGTTCAGCACCATCACGGTGGCGGTGCCGGCGGCACGGGCGGTGAGGGTGGCGGCGAGCGTGTCGCCGCCCGCATAGGCGGCCCGGTCCAGGGTCAGTTCCAGCTTGTCGGGCGTGTCGGCGGTGCCGTCGCCGCCGAAGCCGGAATCGAACCCGAGGGAGGTGAGCGGCAGGCCGTCGCCGGAGATGTCGAGGCGATAGCGGCCATATTCGGTGGGCACCGACAGCCGGGCCGGGCCGTCCGCCGGGGTCGCCAGCCGGCCTTCGCCCACCCGCGTCACCACCTTCACCGGCTCATAGTCCCAAGAGCTGCCGGCCTTGTACCATTGGTAACGGGTCTCGACCTTGGACAGGCGCCAGCTGAGGCCGGGGGCCGCCAGCACCCGGTCGTCGATGCCGGCCACCACCACGTCGAACTGGGCCACCTCCCCTTCCCGCACCCGGTCGGCGAACAGCGGCTTCACGCCGATCTGGCTGCCTGCCGGCGCCACCGGCAGCACCAGGGTGCGCTGGACGGCGCGCCCGCCGGCCTCCACCAGGCGCACCAGGGCTTCCACCTCCAACGGCCGGGCGGTGGACGGCAGGGCGGTGGCGGCCACCTTCAGGCTGGCGCGGCCGGCGGCATCGGTGCGCGGCGCATCGGCCACCGGCTGGCGCTCGGGCAGCACGCTGTCGTCGGCATTGCCGAAGCGGTAGCCCTCGAAGCCCTTGCGGTTCTCGGCGATGCGCACCTCCGTTTCCGCCTCCACGTCAAGGCCCGAGGCGGGGGCGCCGAACAGGAAGCGGCCTTCCAGCAGCAGCTCGGCGGGCCGGCTGCGGGACACCCGTCCCTCCCTGGCCGACAGGGTGAACTCGACCCGGTCGGGCACATAGTCTTCCACCAGGAAGGCGGCCTCGCCGAGCGCCGGCAGCTTGGGGTCGGTGAAGGCGCGCACCCGCCAGGTGCCGGTGGCGGCGCCCTTGAGCAAGGCGAAGTCCGCCACCCGCCCGCCCGCCGACTGGTCGGACACCACCAGGCGCCGATCCTCCACCCCGTCCGGCCGCTGCAGGATGAGGGTCAGCGGCACCCCGGTTGCCGCGCGGCCCTGGGCATCGCGCAGCAGCACCGTGAGGTGCACGCTCTCGCCGGAGCGGTAGACGCCGCGCTCGGGGGTAACGAAGGCGTCGAGGGCGCGCGGTGCCTCGCGGCCGGCCACCCCCCGGTCGGTGAGGTCGAAGGCGCTCTCCTTCAGGGAAAGGAAGGCATAGTCGCCGGCGGGGGTGCGGGCGATCGCCACCTCCGGCTCCAGGCCGGCCGGCCCGCGCGACAGGCCGGGATCGAACCGCACATGGCCATCGGCATCGGCCTTCGCCTCGCCCAGCACCTCGTTGGACTTGGCGACCAGCTGCACGGTGGCGTCCGCCACCGGCCGGGCGCTGCCCAGCGCGCGCACCAGCACATGCACCCCGTCCTGTCCCGACAGGGCCGTCAGGCCAAGGTCGGAGACGATGAACCACTGGGTGGCCTCGGCGCCGTAGTCGTCATCGCCCAGCACCCGGTCGGGCCTGGCCGTCATCACATAGACGCCCGGCTCCAGCTTGCCGATGGCCTCGGTGACGGGAACGGCGGTGGTGACCTCGCCGTTCAACGGGCTTTCCACCTCCAGGATGCCGGAATAGAGGGCTATGGCGGTCCCGGCGGCCATCTGCTCGCGCACGTAGCTGTCGATGTTCTGGCGGAACTCGCCCTGGATGGCGGTGGGCACCAGCGCCCGGTCGCCGATGCGCAGAATGTTCACCTTCACCGCCCGGGTGTTCACCGAAACGATGGGAATGCCTTTCTGCCCGGTGCGCGGCAGCACGTAGTTGCGGCCGGTGAAGCGCACCGAGGGCGCGCGGTCGCGCACATAGAAGGACAGCTCCACCGGCTTGCGCAGGCTCTCGCCGGTGGCCGCCGGAACGCCGGGGCGCACGCGCAGGGTGTAGCGCTCGCCCGCTTTGAGGCCCTCGACGCAGATCTGCCGCGCCTCCGCCGTCACCGCCGGCGCATCGAGCCCCGCCACCTGCACGAACGGGGCGAAATCGGTGGCGGCGGCAAGGTCTTCGGAAAACTGCACACAGGCGCGCGGCGCCGCCGAATCGGCCTCGACCGTATAGTCGAGCAGGCGGAAGCCATGCTCCTCGCGGAGCTTGTCATAAAACGCGCGCTCGGCGGGCGCGTCGCGCAGCTCCAGCGAGGCCTTCAGGGTCTCCAGCGCCGCGTTCCACAGGCCGCGCGCGGCATAAAGGCGACCGATGACGGCCAGGGCATCCGCCTCCTCGGCCCGGGTCGCCGCGCGACGGTAGGAGATATAGGCCGCGGCCAGCGCATTGTCGGTGAGGGCGCCGGCGTCCTCATCCTCATTGGGCTTGACGGCGGCGAGAGCGCGGGCCAGCCGCAGCCACACGCCGGCGTCCTGCGGCGTCACCAGGGCAAGCCCGCTGTAGGCGGTGACGGCGGACCGCGCGTCATTGCGCTGCAATGCCTGCTCCGCCTCGCGGCGGATGCGCTCGACGGGAACCGTGGGCGGAACCACCTCGCGGCGCAGGTGCCGTTCGAAGCGCCGGGCGCCGGTGACGAGATCGGCGCGCTGGAAACTCTTGAGCGCCGCCGGGCGAGGCGGCGCCGGCACCGGGGCGGCGGCGGGCGGACCCGCGAGCGGCGGCATGGTGGCGGGCGGCGTGGTCGCCGGGGGCGGCAGCGGCGCCGGCGGACGCGTGGCCTGCGCCGCCACCGGGGCAGCAGAGAAGGAGAGGCCGGCGAGCGGCAGCGCGACGCTCGCCGCCAGCGCCAGGAGGCGGACGGCGCCGCCCCCCTTTCGCACGCCACGGGCAACCAGACGACGAACGAACGGCATGGGCTCCCTCCCCCGATGCGAAGCATCATGGTCGAGGGGACCTCGCGATCTGGCGGCTGTGCGGGCGACCTTCCGGCACAGGGGTCCGCGTGACGCGACGCACCCTCATGTCATCAGAACGACTTACCACCCCACACGAAAACCCCTATCCGCCTTGACTTAAAGGGCTTTCCGCCTTCTCCTTGGTGAACTTGCAGCGGTTCACCAGTGGAGCACCACCGCACTATGGCATCTAGGCACGACAGGCGCCACCTTGAGCAGCACGGGAACCAGTGGAGGGTTCGAATCAAGGTGCCGAAGGAGGTGCGCCCCACCATTGGCAGCGCCTTTCTGGTGGAGGGCCTCCACACCGACAGCCTGTCGCTCGCCAACGCCAGGAAGTGGGAGGTAATTGCCCGCCTCAAGGGCCGTATCGAACAGGCTCGACAGCAGGTCCGGGGCGCCGATCTTCTCGGTGGCGAGGCGATGGAATGGCGGGACCGGCTCCAGGCGGAAGACGATCCAAGCGAAGGGGTGATGTCGTCCCTCCTCACCGACAGGGCCTACGAGATCGAACACCGGCACGGCTACCGGACGGCCAAGGCATTCGTGGATGTCGCCACCGGCAAGGCGACCTTGGTGGAACCGCTCGTGGATATGTGGTTGACCGAGGCACAGTACGCCGGCCGCACGGAGGCCGCGTACCGGCAAGCGTTCGCCATGCTCTCCAAATGGGCAGCTACGGAAAGCGTGCCCCTTGCATTCGAGGCGCTGCCCCGGAAGGTGGCCGGCAAATTTATGCAAGACGCCTTCATCACCCCTGGCGCATCCGCCGCAGTCGCGAACAAGCTACTGGCGGGGCTGTCGGCGCTGTGGTCGTGGGCGATCAAGCGGGGGCATGCGGATGAGAACCCATGGCGGGGCCAAGGGCTGAAAGCGAAGAAGGCCAAGGCGCCAGACGGTGGCGGATCAACCCGCCCCTTCGCCGACGCAGAGGTGACAGCCCTTCTTAAGGCCTCGGAAGGCACCCACCTGGGCGATATGAGCCAGGTCGCGGCGCTCACGGGAATGCGCCTTGGAGAGATCGCCGCATTGAGGGTCGCGGACGTGCACTTGCAGGGCGAGGGGCCATTCCTTCAGGTGGTCGAGGGCAAGACCGACGCTGCGTCCCGCGCCGTCCCCGTGCACCCCGATTTGCTGCCCCTCCTCACGGCCCGATGCCAGGGCAAGGCCGGCCCCACCTACCTATTCCCCGAACTGACGACACCGGAGAGTCAAGAGCGTTCCCGAGGAGCCTCAATCTCCCTCGCCACGTCCCGCCTTCTCCGCGAGCTGAAGCTGGAAGACAAGCTGCCGGGACACAGGCAAGCCCGCACCGGCTTCACCGCCTGGACCCTGGCGGACGTGGTGGGCCATTCCAAGGAAGCCGGGCCGCTGCCCATGACGATGGGGCGATACCCTGGAGCGGCAGGCATGGAGGCGAAGCGGGCGTGTGTCCTGGCCGTGAAGCTGCCGGCTTAGCGCCCCAAATCCGGACCCGGATGTGCAGCCGGCGCACGGCTGGCGGCATCGCTTCAAGACCTTGGCGCGGGACGTTGGGATGGCCCCCGGTGTGGGGGCCGCAATCCAGGGGCATAGTGCCGACACAGTCGCGGAGAGCTAGGGGACGTGTCGCTAAAGGCGAAGGTGGCGGCCATTGCCAAGCTGCCCAGGTATGAGGTGGGGTGAGGTGGTCGGCCCCGCCCTGGCGCCTTATCCGCCATCAAGCCCCTTGTCGCCCACTCCGCGATCCGGGAGAGGAGCGCCCCGCGATGCCCATTTCAAGGCTTTCAACGCTCCAAATGCAACAATCGGCGGAAAGATCAGCCAGAGCAAGAACAGCCCAACATAGGTAGGTCCATACTCATGACGATATGGATTGGCGATGAACCAGTGTGCAAGAAACAGAACAATCCAAAGAAGCAGCACGACGAACCCGAAGCGCCGCTCTCGGTCCAGTTCTCCAAGCTGCCGCTGAATCGAGATGGCTGCTTTCCTGTGAGCATCGGCACGAATCCATCGCCATATGCATATACTAGACAGCACCACCCCCGCTTGCCCCGCTCCGAGTATTGCAGCATGAGCATAATCGGAGCCTTCGGTAACTTTGCCAAAGACGTCCGATACACCAACAGCAATCATTTTTCCGATAGCGCCGCCTACGGTGCCTGCCACAAATTGCCCGACACGACCAAACCCAGCGCCACCGGCAACGCGCCATCCAATTCTGATAGCTACGAGCCATAGCAACAGATTTACGGGATCAAATAGCCCGACAAGCACAGAGATGGAAAGCCGTTGGGCCGTGCTAAGGAGGCCGAGAGTATGCTCATTCGCAAACTGCCGGTGGGCCTGCTCGGCTAGGCTCAGGACCTATTAATTGAGCTGCGGGTGTGATTCACAGTCTCCGTTGAGGAGGCTGCGATGGGTGATTTGTTCCTGTTGAGCGCGCGCCAGATGGCGCGGATCTCGCCGTTTTTCCCATTGGCCCATGGGGTTCCGCGGGTGGATGACCGGCGGGTGGTGAGCGGCATCGTCTACGTGATCCGCAACGGCCTGCAGTGGAAGGATGCGCCGAAGGACTACGGTCCGCACAAGACGCTCTACAACCGCTTCATCCGCTGGAGCCGGCTCGGGGTGTTCGACCGCATCTTCGCCAGCCTCGCCGGCGAAGGGCCCAAACCCGATCGGGTCATGATCGATGCCACCCATCTCAAAGCCCACCGCACTGCGGCGAGCCTCTTAAAAAAGGGGCTGTTCCCCGTCGTATCGGGCGCACAAGGGGTGGCCTGAACTCCAAGCTCCACACCGTCTGCGACGATAAAGGCCGGCCGATCATCATGCTCTTGTCGGAAGGCCAGATGAGCGACCACAAGGGCGCCCGCCTTATCCTTGATGCCTTGCCGCCGGCCAAGAGTCTGATCGCCGATCGGGGTTATGACAGCGCCTGGTTCCGGGACGCGCTCGCCGCCAAGGGGATCGCGCCTTGCATTCCATCATCCAGGAGCCGCAAGCGGCCTTTCGCCTATGACAAGGCCCTCTACCGCCAGCGACACAAGGTCGAGAACCTATTCGCCAAACTCAAGGACTGGCGCCGCATCGCCACACGCTACGACCGGTGCGCCCACACCTTCTTCTCAGCCATCTGCATCGCAGCCACCGTCATCTTCTGGCTCTGATTAGTGAGTCCTGAGCCTAGGTAGGTAGAATGGGCCTCAGAGACGCCAATGAACTTGCCCCAATACTTCTCCGGCAGCTCCTTCTGCGCCTGCCGGATGATTTCCGGGTCCGGCCGGTAGCCGTCAACGGGCTTGAACATGGGCGTGGCGGAGAAGACGTAGGCCGTGGAGGACTCGCTCCAGGCGGCTTCGGTCATCGCCCAATAGCCCGGGCTTGGTGTGGTCTTCCGGGGGTCGGGCTGGGCGGCGGCTTCCGGCGTCCCGGCGAGGGGGTACGGGACCGAGGTGTCGATGCCGTGCCGGCGGACACCGGTGTAGGCGTCCTTGGGAGAGCCGGCGGGGGTGAATGGGGGAGCCGTGTCGACCCAATGCCTCTTGGGGCCGGCGAAGTCGATGGCTGGGTTCGGCTGCGCCTGTGCGGGACCGAGGAGAACCACCATTGCGACAGCGGTGTACCAAGAACTGATCCTAATGCTCATCGCGCAATCTCGCTGATGCGAACTGGCGCCGCCAGATTGATCGTTATCATATGCGGGCAGTTACCGGCTGAAAACACGACCTCCTCCAACCATCTCGACAAGGCCGCTGAAGAGGTCGTGCCGGCTCCCAATGTCACCTCAAAATTGGGGGCACATGCCGGTGGTGGAAAATTACCAATATCTGCGGCAGACGGGCGCACCCTGTCACCAAATTTGTCGCTGCCCGTTCGCAACCCCTTGCGAAACAATCCGACACAGCAGACTAAATATCCAATTTTATCACCTTTACTCAAATACTTGCCCGTTGACCAGACGGCCTTGCCAATGCATCTTCGCGGCATGGGAACGCAACCACTCACCCCCATTGACGACGCCGACCGACTTCCGAACATCCTTCCGCACCCACTCCCGGCACGGTCCAGAGGCGTGAAGGCCCCCGCAATACCTGCGGCAGGGGATGCCGTGAGCGACTAGACGCGCTCCGACAGCCCACACACCTCCTTCCCACACCAGAAGACCGCCCGCAGGCTCCCGCAGAGCCGCGTGAGGGGCCGCTCATGCTCACCGGCAATGGCTCGCCGGAGGGGATGAACGCGCCTCACGAGCCCCTGCGCCGATCCCTCGCGGGCTACACCCTGAGCCGAGGGCGAACAAATCTCGGCCGGGCTGATGCCGTAGCGACGGCCGGAACCTCGCCTGCGCCAGCAGGAGGCGAGCCGGACCCAGTGCGCCCCAAGTCTCCGATACGGGCCGGAGAGCGGTGTTCAGCACACGTGGATCGTGACGAACGAGGCCACGCAGAGGCTCCGCCATGAGCGGAGTACGGCATGCATCACAAACATGAATCGATGCCTGTCGATTGATTCCAAAATGTCGTTGGACGCGCCGGAGGCAGATGCCGAAAATCTACGCATTCAATGAATAGAACACCATGGAGAATGCGAAATGAATGCTGTCACGTCCGACCACGCGGCGCAGTTCGGCGCAAGTGCATCAATGGCCTACCCCTCGCCGATCCCGCTCCACCCCCACGGATGCCGTGTCGAAGACATTCCGACCCATTTGTCGGACGGACGACCTCTCGTGACCTGGGACGGGTGGTCGCCGCTCGACTGCATCAACCTCGACAGACCAGACGGGCGGGACCGTGCTCCACCCGCCGGCTGGTATTCCATCCCGCATTGGTTCGCGTTGATTGAACCGTCTTGTTTCTGGCTGTTCGAAGAACACATGCCGGACCTCTTCGCAGAATGGGCAAGAGGCGACTTCCGGAACGCTCGCCAGGAAACCGCCCTTGCCTTCATGGCGAAGGAGGGGATGGAGCCCCTCGAATGGCAGGCTCCGGTGAAAGCGCGGGAAGCGGGCATCGCCACGGTGCTGCTGTTCCCCGATCCCATCTTGCGGGAGCTGTTCGCATGATCGCGTCGGCCGCCACCGAGAACCAACGACGCCGCCTTCAGGCCCCCGAAGCGCCTGTACAGCGGGAAGCCCGGCCCCGCCGCCCGGGCATCGTGGAGGGCCAGTTCCGTGCCCTCCTCGGGCTTACGGACATGGGCGTGGAGGACGGCCGCATCCGGGACCGGATGTTGCCCGCCAGCCGGTGGGACGATGGGGACGAGGCTTGATCGTCCCTATGTGCTGGAGACCATCGACCCCACCACGGGCAAGGTGGTCTTCCACGACCTCGGCGTGTCCATGACCCTCACCGACTTCACCCACAGCATGGGCGTTCCCCTGCGCCTCGGTCGGTCGATCCTGGCGGAGATGGGCTTGCTTCAGCTTGAGGGGGGTCGTCTCCGGCTCAGGCCGGAACACCAAGCCACCGGCCTTGGCATGCGCCTGCGGAAGAAGGAGGGAAAGTTTCCGTTCGATGTGCTCCACCCCGCCGGGCAGGATTGGGCCATGGAGAGGTGGTCTGCGGCGAAGGCGGTCGTGGAGGCGCGTGAAGCCACCGCCGCGCCCGTGGTGCGTGAGGCTGCGGAGGCCCTGCAATCCTATCGGGAGTGGCGCGGAGGGACCCGCGTAGCGGGAGGAAGGGCCGCCATGACAGCCCAGATGGACGTGTGCTGGCTGCTGGACCACTTCCAAGAGATCACGACACGGGAGATTGCAGCGGTCCTGGGTGTCACTGAAGCAGCCGTGTTCAAATGGTCGGCTCTGCGGTCACGCCAGCGGGCGAAGGCCCGTCAATCGAAAGCCGCAGAACTGCCCCGGCTTACGCATGGGGAGATTATCATGAATAAGTATCATATATCCTCTTGATGTCTTGAAGATCGTATCCTGTGACCCCTGGGTCTACGGTGTAGTACACATGACGCTTACCGGCTGGAAACACGACCTTGCCCTTCGCTCCGCTTGCGCCAGAGGCTCCACGAGGGACCCGCGCAGCGGGACGTACGTGGAGTGCAGCAAGCTGGCAGCCGCTGCGCGGCACAGTCAGCCCTCGGCATTTCGCCGGACCTTGGGGCCGCATCCGGGATAACCCCCGCCCACCTCCACCATGCCGCAGATCGATTGGGGCCACCCAAGACGGCCACGTGATGCGCCGGGCTACCCGAAGGCGACAGAATGAAAGGTTGCCACCTGCGGCCCTCCCAATCGATTCTAGCGCAGGCGACTTAGGTTGCACGAGAGCATTAGCTCTCCGGGGTGATATACATATAGATATATCCTGTAGGTATCTTGAAGGTATCTATAAGACTTTTGAAGATACCCGTAGGAGAATTGAGACAGACTACTCCTATACGAATATCCAGAGGCTCCACGAGGGACCCGCACAGCGGGACGTACGTGGAGTGCAGAGTTCTCACCAGAGAGCTATTCATAGAGGGGTAGTGCAGAGGCCTCCTGTCTCGGGGTCAAAAGTGCAGGCGCCTGCACTTTTCGCCACCCGCATGCCTGTTCATTGAGGAGGAGGGGGCAAAGCCCCTCCCCCGATGGAGGCATTACGAATGCAGAGACCTCCTCAAGCTGGCCTTCAACGGCCACGAAATCCGCACCATGGACATCGACGGGGCACCTTGGTTCGTGGCGGCGGATGCCTGCCGGGCGCTCCGTGTGAGCCCCCACGACCGCCCGGAACATGGCGGCCGACACCGTCCACGGCGAGCGTCCGGAGTTCCGGGCGCTGCGTCTCTATGCGGAGCATGAGCTGACGAAATGAGCCCCTTCATCACCTTCCTCCTCGCCCTGCCCATCGTCGTGCCGACCATGGTCGCCGCCGGTGTGATTGGCCACGTCATCGCCAAGGAACTCGGAGTGCTCTCGAAGTGACCGTACACAACCTGCCCGCCATCGCCTCCGCCAGCACCATCGCCGGCAGCATCCTTCCCACCACCGGGGCGGCGTCCGGTGAGCCGCTCACCATGTCCTCGCGGGAGATCGCCGAGCTTCTCGGCTCCCGCCATGACAACGTGAAGCGGACCATCGAACGCCTCACAAACCGTTCCGCCATCAGCTATCCTCCGACGGAGGAATATCTTGATACCACCGGACGCAAGGCGACTGAGTACCGCCTCGACAAGCGCTCCAGCTTGATCGTGGTCGCCCAGCTCTCCCCGGAGTTCACGGCTCGCGTGGTGGACCGCTGGCAGGAGCTGGAGGCGCAGCTTGCGGGCGAAGCTCCCGCCTTCCGCATCCCCCAGACCCTCCCGGAGGCGCTCCGGCTGGCCGCCGAGCAGGCGGAACGCGCCGTCGCGGCCGAGGAGAAGCTCGCCATTGCCGGCCCGAAGGCGGAAACGCTGGATGTCCTGACCAACTCCGAGGGCCTGTTCTACCTCATGGCAGCGGCGAAGAAGCTGGTTGCCCAGCGCGACTTAACACCCACGAGAGCCTACACCGGAACCTTGCCCGCGCCGAGTTAGGTTGCACAGGAGCCTACACCGGAACCTTGCCCATCCAGCGCCTGTTAAAATTTTGGCTTCAGGCACTTTCACTTCTCATCAAAGGACCCCCGCTATTCTCCTGGACGCTTCTTTCGGCCACCTTGACGAGGATGCCCCATGGGCCAGTGCCGCAGAAGACGACGACACATACGACACGCGCGGATCGCTCTACGCCGCCGCCCTGGAAGACCCCGAAGCCTTCGGGCTCACGGCCGAGCTGCTGCATTGCCTCGGTGAGGGCGACGACGAGGCGGACGACGACGACGTGGAGGGCGACCAGCACAACGCCCATGTGGTCGCCTACGAGGCCCGCCTGGAGCGCTGCCGGCATCTGGCGTCCCTCACCCGTGGCCTGCTGGTCGCCCGGCGCCACCTCGACGGCTCCCCCGGCTGCACACGGATGGGCTGGAGCGAGGCGCAGTGCCACCCGCCGGGGCCGTGGTCCACCGAAGACGAGATCATGGCGCTTCCCTTCGAGCCCATGAGCTTTGACGCGTGGATCGCGGTCAACCCGGTCCACGATGGCCGGCAGGTCCGATATCCGAGCTGTACCCTGCCGTGGTGGGGCTGGTCTTCGCTCTCCGGGCGCGGCAACAACCCGTTGCTATTCGCCTGCCGCATCTTTCGGGCCAATGGCGATGTCTGGGCGCAGATTGCCGCCGCCGGTGGCCTGGACGACGACCATGGATGGCTTTGCCGCCCCGCCGTCATCCCATCCAAGCCATCGTCGGAGTGGCTCAAGCTCCTTCTCATGCCGCCATCGGAACGGGCCGCCGTCGCCAAGGAGGCTAAGCGCGAGAAGCGGACGACGGACCAGCGCCAGCGCCGCGCCGAGGCCCGCCAGAGGCCGCAGACGCAGGCAACCACGCCCACGACGGACCCGGCCCCGAAAGTGGCCCGCGCTCCCCGCCCGCCTTCGCCGCCCCGCGCCATCACCCTCACCGACGACGGCAAGGCCCTCGTGCCATTGACCCAAGGCTATAGCGCGATGATCGCCGCCGCTGACGTGCCCCTGGTTGACGGCCACCGCTGGCACGTGGTCGCCAACAAGGGCAAGGCCCCGTTCGCCATGCGCTCCGAGAACCTGCCGGAGGGCGGCAAGACCCGCAGCATCCGCATGCACCGCCTCGACGGCCTCACCGGCCCGGTGGTGATCGTTCCTCCGCCGCCGGCCGCCGTACCTCACGAAGTTCAACGAAATCCAGAAGACGCCTCACCGCCCTGGTGACGGCGCTCCTGTGATGCTTGAGGAGAAGCCACGCCGCTCCTTGCTTCCCGTGTTCCCCCACTGCCTGAGCCGGAGTGTGGGACGTGGGTCGCAAGGAGCGGCCGTGAGCCGCCTGCCCGGCATCACCGTGACAATTTCCCATCGCGCTCCGGCCGCTCGCACCGGCCGTCAAAAGCTCCATGCACCACATGGAGTTGCAGCGCCTGCCGCCGCGCCCGTTTCCCTTGCGCCAGCAAGCTGGCCGCTGCCCCTGGCTTTCGTCCTTTCTCCAGGGACGGCGGGAGCGGGCGTGGCGGCAACCCGTTCCCCTGGCGTATCGTTCGGCCCTCCGCAGGGAGGGTGGTCCCGTGCGCCCGTGACACCCATGCGACCTGCTGTCGGTCCCCAGCGGGCCTTGCCCGCCCTGACCCCGACGCGGCGCCGCTCTTTCCACTTCCTCATGAAGGAGCACCCACACCGCATGTTTGACACGGCCACTCACACGGCCCCGACGACCACGACTTTCGCAGCCGTTCCCGCCATCCTTCCCACTACCGGGGCAGCGCCCGGCGAGCCGCTCACCATGTCCTCGCGGGAGATCGCCGAGCTTCTCGGGAACCGGCATGACAACGTGAAGCGCACTGTTGAAACCCTTGCGGGGAAAGGCGTTTTCAAATTCCCTCAGTCTGAGGAAATCCCCACGGCCACGAAACCGATGCGGGTCCGCGAGTACCGCCTCGACAAGCGCTCCAGCCTGATCGTCGTCGCCCAGCTCTCCCCGGAGTTCACGGCTCGCGTGGTGGACCGCTGGCAGGAGCTGGAGGCGCAGCTTGCGGGCGCTTTTCCCCAGCTCCCGAATTTCCTCGACCCTGCCGAGGCCGCCGAGGCATTCGCCAAGGAGTACCGGGGCCGGATGATCGAGGCCCAGCGAGCCGCTGTCGCCGAGGAGAAGCTCGCCACCGCCGGCCCCAAAGCGGACGCCCCTTGATGGTGTCCATCCTGAATGCCCGTGAAGTAGTGCCCCTTTCAAGGGGGCTACCACGGCCCCGTCCCCGGTGCCGAGGAAACATCCTCAAGCATTCAGGAAAACCACCTAAGTGACCAATTCCACCGTTTCACGCCTCGGGCAGGTCAATCAGGCCGGCGCCACCGATGCCTTGTTCCTCAAGGTCTTCGCCGGTGAGGTGCTGACCGAGTTCGAGCGCAACAACGTCTTCAAGGCGCTCACCTACGTTCGCCAGATCGCCGCCGGCAAGACGGCCACGTTCCCGCTGGTGGGCCGCGCGTCGTCCGCCTACCACACCCCCGGAACCTGGATCGACGGCACCGCCATTGACCACGCCGAGAAGGTGATCGCGGTTGATGACCTACTCCAGGCCAACACCTTCGTCGCCAGCGTCGAAGAGGCGATGAACCACTACGACGTACGCAGCATCTACAGCCAGGAGCTGGGCGCCACACTCTCCCACCAGTACGACAAGCACTTGGGGCAGGTGCTGGCCCTTGCCGCCCGCGCCGCCTCGCCCCTGGCCGACCGTCCCGGCGGAGACCGCATCATTGATCCCAGCATGGCGACCGATCCGGCCAAGCTGGAAGCGGCCCTGTTCACCGCCACGCAGATGCTGGACGAGAAGAACGTGGGCCAGAACGACCGTTATGCCGTGTTCCGCCCGCAGCAGTATTACCTTCTCGCCCAGCGCGACCGGCTGGTGGACACCAACCTAGGCGGCTCCGGCGCCGTGGCTTCCGGCAAGGTGGACACCATCGCCGGCCTGCCCATCGTGAAGTCCAACAACGTCCCGTCCACCAACGTCACCACCGGCCCCACCAAGTACCGGGGCGACTTCACCAGCACCGTGGGTCTGGTGTTCCAGAAGATGGCCGCCGGCACGGTGCAGCTCATGGACCTGAGCCTGGAGAGCGATTACGAAATTCGCCGCCAGGGCACGTTCTTCATTGCCAAGTACGCGGTGGGCCACGACGTGCTGCGCAGCGACTGCGCCTTGGAACTGGCCACCGGCGGCGTGGAGTGACGGCGGATGGCTGACATTCCCCTGAACTCCGCTTCCCTCGCCATCGTCCGGCGCGGACAGGCCCCCTACGTGCTGCCGGAAGCCGCTCCGGCCGTTCCCGGCGGGGTGCGGCAGGGCGCGGCCGTTGCCGACGCCACCAACGCCACCACCGCCCTGGCGCAGCTCAACGCGCTGCTGGCGTCCCTCCGCGCCGCCGGGGTGATCGCGCCCGAGCCTGAAGCCGGCGCCTAGCCCCCTGCACACTGCCCCGGCCTTGCTCCACTCCGAGTGAGGCCGGGGGCGTCGCTCCGTGTCCATCCATCCCGTGTCCATCCATCCCGTGTCCTGCCGCCTGCCGGTGATCGAGGACCCGCAGCCCTGTCCATCCTGCACCGGGGGACGGGCCACGCGGTCACACGGGCCATTCCCTCGCATCGTCACAAAGGACGAACAGTCATGCCCACGCAAACCGTCGTGGTCGCCGCCCGCGCCGAGATGCTGGAGACGGCCGCAGCGTTCACAGACCTGAAGGTGGCGCTCGCGGACACGCACGACGCCGAGACGGCCGCGCTCCAGCGCCTTGCCCAAGCCGAGGCGGAAGCATGGGCGGCCGAACGCATGGCCGCCATCGGCCTTCCCGTGACCGCAGAGCGGCTTCCCGTGGCCGCCTGACCCTCACACTTCCCCAATCACCTCAGACAAGGACAACCCATGACCCATACCACCACCATCGACACCATCCCCGTCACCGCCGGCCACGCCATCTATGGCACCGCCCCGGCCGCTTACATTCCAGCGAACATGATCGCTTCCGGCTTCTACGAACTCTGCCCCGCTGCGCTTCGGCCCGACGGCTCCCAGCCCCGAGCCCTGTTCGACGTGACCACCGAGGAGGGACGCACCGCCCGCGACGCCTTCAACGCGGATCGGGAGATTATCGAGGCCGCCAAGGACCGGGCCTACGCCCGGCACGCCGCCACCCTGGGCGCTGGCGAGGGCATGAACGGCGACGGCATCTAATGCCCTCTCTCCACGACATGGCCCTGGTGGACCTTCGGGACGGCCAAGGCCCCCGGCACATTCCCGGCGTGTCGTGGTCGCCCGTGACGCGGCGCTACGCGGCGACCCTGGATGATCCTCAAGGCCGTCCGGTGTTCCTCGGCAGCTTCGACACGCCGGGGCAGGCCCTCACGGCGCTGGACAGCATGAAGGCCACCTTCGCCAAGCTGGGCAACACCGGGACCGGAACCCGCGTGGGCGGCCCCCGGCCGGAATGAGCCCATGCAACCATTGGCAGGTCCAAGCCCTGCAATGTGCCGCTGCCTGCACTCCGCTTCGTCCCGCTTCGTCCCGCCTCGCGGGTCCCTCGCGGGTCCCTCGGCGGAGCCTCTGAACGCCTCGCCACGGCGACCTGTGCTCGGTCCAATCCCGAGGCAGCGCCGCCCCGTGGGGGGCTTCAAGATCGCGTTGCCGCTTTCCAGTGGGACGTAACCGCCCGGGAAAATCCGGGGGAAATTTCTGAAGCCCCATCGATAGAATAAAAAGTGGCGCGATCCCCCCATGCCCCCTTCGCGCGGACGGAAAAACGCGCACCCACGCGCCCGTCTAGCCGTTCCCGCGCCCGCGACACGGCACACCGCGCGAGGGCGGACGGCAAGCCGCACCCGCCCGCCAGCCCACCCATGCCCGCATCCAGGCGCTCCCGCGCAAGCACACGCACCCACAGCGCATGTACACGCGCCCGTCTTTCCGCTTATTTCTGAAGTTGTTGATAAGTTGAAATTCGCTTTTGTCTTCAATTACATCTGAGAAATATCGAGCAAATATCAAATTTATCATTGACAGTTCTAGCGAGACGAATCAGCATAATTCCCATGTTTGAGGCCAAACACGGCGGAACATCTTCCACACAACACAGGGAGACGGACATGGACCTGAAGAAACTCTTCGACGAAGCGGTCAAGGCGGATGGACCCGCGAAGCGGGAGGAAGGCGCGGCCCCGGCGCCAGCCCCCAGCGGGAACGCGACCAAGCGGCGGCGCATGAGCGGCAGGACCGCAATCCGGACCAGCGACAAGGCCTGAAGGGAGCATCCAATGACTTACAACCACACCGAAGTCGCGGCGAAGGCGGACAAGATGGGCCTTCTGCCCTGGGCGAACCACCGGCCGACCGGCTCCACGATCTGGGAGAGCTGGGCGGATCGTGTCCTGAACATCGCGGCGAACGCCCGGCACTGGTCCCCCGAGGAGCGGGCGGCGGCGGAACGTGACTGCAACGCCTACAGCGGCCACCGCGTCGAAGCGCCGGCTCCGGTGCGCCAGCGTTCCGAGTGGATCGCACGGGCCGCCAGGGACGCCGCAGAGGCCATGCCCACGGCCTGAAGGCGACGGCGAGGGCGCAGGGCAAGCAGCCTGGAGGCAGCGTCCCAATGGCGCCCTAAGCCCTGCGAGACGAGGCGTCCGAAATGCCGGAATGGACCCTATCGGACGCCCTCCACACCGTCTCGCAGGGGAGCCCCCTAGAAAGACACAGAGGCTCTTGCGAGTGCAGACAGAGGGACCCGAGAAGCGGGAAGAGGAGAACGGGGCGATGTTGGTAGGCTACGCGCGGGTGAGCACCGACGAACAGCACGCAGGGTTCGACGCCCAGGTGACCGAGCTACAGGCGGCGGGATGCGAGCGCGTGTTCAAGGAGCATGTGAGCGCCGTCGCCGCGTCCCGGCCGGAGCTGGAACAGGCCTTGGACTTCGTTCGCGAGGGCGACACCCTGATGGTTTGCAAGCTCGACAGGCTCGCTCGATCCATCACGCACCTATGGCAGATCGTGGGAGTCCTCGACGCCAAGGGCGTGGGGCTTATCATCCGCAACCTCGGAGGTTGCCAAATGGACACCACGAGCGCTTCCGGGCGCCTGACGCTGTCCCTGTTCGGGGCCGTGGCAGAGTTTGAGCGCAGCCTCATGCTGGAACGCCAACGGGCGGGGATCGAGAAGGCCAAGGCTGAAGGACGCTATCGCGGCCGCAAGCCCACGGCACGCGCCAAGGCTGACGAGGTGCGTAGGCTCAAGGGCGAGGGCGTGAGCCCCACCGAGATCGCCGGGCGCCTCGGGATCGGCCGCGCCAGCGTCTATCGCGTGCTTCAGGAGGGGCCGGGATGAGGGGTGCGCGGGGGCTTACCTGTGGTTTTTCATTATATCGTGCACGATCTATCTGCCATCGCGCCTCCGGTCATCGGTTTTTGTGAACGGTGTTCAGGAGTGGGTGAAGGGGGGCGAGGACCTTTCCGCACCCGCGAACCGCCATCTGTAATTTTGTTTCAGAACTGAAATAAACCGTGAAGACAACGTTCGTCGGGCGGTGCACCGCCTTGGTGAACTTCGTGGTGAACCAGCCTGCAAACACCCCGGCACAACCGATTGAAAATACTATAAAATATCGGGAGCGCCAAGGTTACCGCGCCCTCAGAAATGGCTCATCGACGCCGGTCCGCCGCATCCACGACGAGACTGGCCCGACCCCGCACCGTCATCTAGTCGAAAGCGCGCCGCGCCGCCAAGAGGAAATGGCGAGAACCGGCTCAGCCGCGCTCGGGCAGCAGTACATGGGCACGCAGCAGATGCACATGCCGCCGGCCGATGCGCGCCACCAGCCGGCGTTCCGCCTTCACGCCGGCGGGGTGCCCGCCCAGGCGCTCGTAATGCTTGCGCGAGATGAGGAGGCCCTGGCCGGCGTTCGGCAGGCCGAGCAGGGCCAGGCGCGCCGCCGCCATGGCCTCACCCAGGCGCGGGCGCAGGCCGTAGCCGTCCACCGCCAGGCGGAAGGTGGCGGCCACCCGCTCGGCATGGCCCCGGCGCTCGGCCGTCTCGATGAAATTGGCCACCTCGCGGGCCCAGCCCTCCTCCAGGAAGGACTGGGGCGACAGGAACAGCAGCCACCGCCCGCGCGCCGCCGCAGCGCCCTGCCGCAGGCGCACGCCCACGTCGTTGACCGCATGTAGGAAGGCGCAGCCGGCGGCATCGGCGATGGCGGCGGTGTCGTCGGTGGAGCCGCTGTCCACCAAGATCACGTCGCGCAGCACGCCGGCGGTGACACCCTGGACCAGAGCCGACAGCACCGGAACCAGTTGACGCTCAGAGTTCTGGGTGGCGATGACGACGGACAGCAAAGGCGACAGGCTCCGGGCAGTTTGTGACAGCTATACCGCTGCTCTGCAGCAACGTCGATTCCGCAATGCATGCCTGCTCTCTCCCGGCGGCGGCCGCGCGTCCGGCGCCGCTCTGGCCCCGGCCGCCGGGATATGGCAAGCCCAGCCCAAACCCCCGGGCGTGCCCGCGCCCGCCGACGCCGGAACACGCCCCATGAAATCCTCCGACACCACCCTTCTCATCGTCCCCGGCTGGCAGGGCTCCGATGCCGACCACTGGCAGAGCCGCTGGGAAAGCCGGCTGCCGACCGCGCGCCGGGTGGAACAGGCGGACTTCGCCCGACCCGATCGCGCCGCCTGGACCACCGCGCTCGGCGCCGCCGTCGCCGCCGCCGAGAAGCCCGTGGTGGTGGTGGCCCATTCCCTCGGCGTGCCGACCCTGGTCCATGCCGTGCCGGACCTCCCCCCCGGCAAGGTGGCCGGCGCCTTCCTGGTGGCGCCGCCCGACCTCGACGCCGCGCCGCTGAACCCGCTGTTCTCCTCGTTCGCGCCAGTGCCCCGCGCGCCCTTGCCGTTCCCCTCGGTGGTGGTGGCCAGCCGCAACGATGCCTATTGCAGCTATGCCCACGCGCAGGAGCTGGCCGCTGCCTGGGGCGCCGAGCTGCTGGACGCGGGCGAGGCCGGCCATATCAACCCGGCGGCCGGGTTCGGGCCGTGGCCCGAGGGCTCCATGCGGCTGCTGGGCTTCCTGCGGTCTCTCGGCTGACTGCGGCCTCGGGTTGAGAATCCCCGTTGTTAACACCCCATTAACCGTTTTTCTGGACCGCGCCCGCGTTTGCCGCTACCCCTTGCCGGACCAAGCAGCACGCGGGAGCCGCCATGCGGGTACCTCAGGCACCGGCCGGACACGTGACGGTCGAACACCGGCGCATTGCGCGCCGTGCGCGTTCCACCCCCTCTTCCTCCACGTCCCGTCCCCTGCGCCTCGTGTTCCGCGCCGGCCTCCTGGCGGCGAGCCTTGCGCTCGCCGCATGCCAGACCGACGGCTCGGGGATGGCGACCAGTTCCGGCGCCCTCGCCTTCGTCTCCATCGACGGGCCGCCCAAGCCGACCTTCGAGAAGCTGGTCAACACTCTCTCCTCGGAGGCCGAGAGCCGGCAGATGAAGATGGCCGCGCGCGACGACCCGCGCGCCTACCGGGTGAAGGGCTACCTCTCGATGCATGTGGAGCGGGGCAAGGCCTCGGTGGCCTATGCCTGGGACGTCTACGACCCCGGCAAGGACCGCGTGGCCCGCATCACCGGCGAGGAAAGCGCCGGGCCGGTGAAGGGCGCGGGCGGCTGGGCCGCCTGCGACGACGCCGTGCTGGAGCGGATCGCCAACCGGTCGATGGCGGAACTCTCGGCGGCCCTCGGCGGCAGCGGCGGCGACCGCCCAGCCCCGGCGGCGGCGACCGCTCCCGCCCCGGCCGCGGATGCCCCGGCGCCGGCGGCGGAACCCGGGGGGCCGGTGGCCGCCCTCGCCGAGGCGGCACCCGTGCTCGCCTACGCAGCCAACTGATCCGCGATCTTTACAAGACTGCGACGGGACGCCTATCAGAGCGTCCCAAGCCTCTCAGAACCCGCGGTGGCGGGTGGAGCGTCAGATGTCAGCGGAGAACGGTCCCATGAAGCTCGTCGCGGGCAATTCCAACCGCGCGCTGGCGGAAGCTATCGCCGCCTATCTCGCCACCCCCCTCACCAAGGCGGTGGTGCGGCGCTTCGCGGACATGGAAATCTTCGTCGAGATCCAGGAGAACGTGCGCGGGCAGGATGCGTTCGTGGTGCAGTCCACCTCGTTCCCCGCCAACGACCACCTGATGGAGCTGCTCATCATCATCGACGCGCTGCGCCGGGCCTCGGCCAAGCGCATCACGGCGGTGCTGCCCTATTTCGGCTACGCCCGGCAGGACCGCAAACCCGGCCCGCGCACGCCCATCTCGGCCAAGCTGGTGGCCAACCTCATCACCCACGCCGGCGCCGACCGGGTGATGACGCTGGACCTGCACGCCGGGCAGATCCAGGGCTTCTTCGACATTCCCACCGACAACCTCTATTCCGCCCCGGTGATGGTGCGCGACATCAAGGAACGGTTCGAGCTGTCGAACCTCATGGTGGTGTCGCCGGACGTCGGCGGCGTGGTGCGCGCGCGCGCGCTCGCCAAGCGCATCGACGCCCAGCTCGCCATCGTCGACAAGCGCCGCGAGCGCCCCGGCGAGAGCGAGGTGATGAACGTCATCGGCAATGTGGAAGGCCGCTCCTGCATCCTGGTGGACGACATCGTCGATTCCGGCGGCACCCTGGTGAACGCCGCCGAGGCCCTGCTGGCCCGGGGCGCCAAGGAAGTGACCGCCTACATCACCCATGGCGTGCTCTCGGGCGGCGCCGTGGCCCGCATCACCGCCTCCAAGCTCAAGGAGCTGGTGATCACCGATTCCATTCAGCCCACCGAGGCGGTGCGGGTGGCGCGCAACATCCGCGTGCTGTCCATCGCCACCCTCATCGGCGAGGCCATCGCCCGCACCGCGCACGAGGAATCGGTCTCCAGCCTGTTCGACTGAGCGCGGCCGGAAGCGCCACGCCGTCCGGCCGCGGGCGCGCAACCTGCCGTTGGGGCAGTATTTGGAAGCGTTCCAAATGTCATCGCCGGGTCATACCGCGGAGGGATGGTGCCGCCTCTTCCATCGGGCGGCATCCACCATGCGCATTCGTTCCCTGGCTCTCGCGTCCACCGCGGCCTGCCTTCTCGCCATGACCGGCCCCTCGGGCGCGGCCGAGCCCCCGGCCCCGAAGCCGGGGCTGGAGAAGGTCGGGCACATCATCGTGCTGTTCCTGGAAAACCGCAGCTTCGATAATCTCTACGGCCTGTTCCCCGGCGCCAACGGCATCGCCGACGCGGGCGCCGCCGCCATCCAGACCGACCGCGACGGCAAGCCCTATGAGCACCTGCCCCTGGTCATGAACCTGAACATCAAGCCGCCGGTGGTGGACAACCGCTTCCCCGACGCGCTGCCCAACGGCCCCTTCCGCGCCGAGCGCTTCGCCGACCTGGACCAGACCACCGGCGACCTGGTGCACCGCTTCTACCAGCAGCAGGAGCAGATCAACGGCGGCAAGATGGACCGTTTCGCCGCGATCTCCGACGCCGGCGGGCTCACCATGAGCTATTATGACGGCGCCCGCCTGCCCCTGTGGCGCACCGCCCAGCGCTACACGCTGATGGACAACTTCTTCCACGCGGCGTTCGGCGGCTCGTTCCTCAACCACATGTATCTGGTGTGCGCCTGCACGCCCGAGTTCAAGTCGGCGCCCGAGGCCATCCGCGCCAAGCTCAATCCCGACGGCACCCTGGCCAAGGACGGCCCGGTGACGCCCGACGGCTATGCGGTGAACACCACCTACTCCTCCTTCACCCCGCGCCCGGCCTCGGCCAACGACCCGGCCAAGCTGCTGCCGCCCCAGGAGGCGCCCACCATCGGCGACCGCCTGAGTGAGAAGGGCGTGGACTGGGCCTGGTATTCGGGCGGCTGGAACGACGCCATCGCCGGCCATCCCGACATGTCGTTCCAGTTCCACCACCAGCCGTTCGCCTATTTCAAGGCCTATGGCGACGGCACCGAGGCCCGCGCCAGGCACCTGAAGGACGGCATCGACTTCATCGAGGCCATCAACGCCGGCACCCTGCCGCCGGTGTCCTTTTACAAGCCCATCGGCGTTGCCAACGAGCATCCCGGCTACACCAGCGTGCTGGCCGGCGACCGCCAGGCCGCCGACATCCTGGCCCTGATCGAGCGCAGCCCGATCTGGAAGGACACGGTGGTGATCGTCACCTATGACGAGAACGGCGGCTATTGGGACCATGTGGCGCCGCCCAAGGTGGACCGCTGGGGCCCGGGCCTGCGCATTCCCACGCTGGTGGTGTCGCCGTTCGCGCGCAAGGGCTTCGTGGACAAGAGCTATGCCGACACCACTTCAGTGCTGAAGCTGATCGAGACCCGGCACGGCCTTGCGCCCCTCTCTGATCGCGACGCCGCCGCCTCCGACCTCACCAGCGCGCTCGACCTGAACTGAGGCCGCGGCCCCGTCTCATCCCCGGCGGCCGCGGTCGCCGGGGATGCAGGGCAGCTATTCAGGGCGCCTCGCTCCGGGCGCCCCCGGTGCCAGCCCCGCCCCGGCGGCCGCCCAGGGCGCCGCCGCCAGCCGCACGGCCAGGAAGTCCACCACCGCCGTCACCCGCGCCGGGCGCAGGCCGCCCGGCGGCATCACGATGTTCAGCGTCAGGTCGGCCATCGACCAGCCGGGCAAGGCCGGCTCCAGCCGCCCGGCGGCCAGGTCCTGCCACACCATGAATTCGGGCTGCAGCGCCAGGCCCTGGCCGGCCAGCAGCATCGGGGTGAGGGCATCGGCATTGTTGGCCCGCAGCGGCCCGGCCGGCGTCACCGTCACCACCTCCCCGCCAGCATCGACGAAGCGCCAGCGATCCGGCACCGGCAGATAGGCGTAGCCCAGGCAGCGGTGCGCCTCCAGGTCGCGCGGATGGGCCGGGCGGCCATGGCGCGCGAAATAGGCCGGCGCCCCCACCAGGATGCGACGCACCGCGCAGATGCGACGCGCCTTCAGGCTCGACGACGGCAGATTGGCGATGCGCAACGCCAGGTCGAAGCCTTCGCCCACCAGGTCCACCTGGGCGTCGCTCAGATGCAGGTCGATCGAGAGCTTCACGAAGCGCTCCGCCAGTTCCGGCAGCAGCGGCGCCACATGCCGGAGGCCAAACGACATGGGCGCCGCCAGCCGCACCACGCCATGGGGCTCCACCGATTGCGAGACCGCCTCGGCCTCCGCCGCCTCCGCCTCCGTCAGCAGGCGGGCGGCGGCGGCGGCGGCGGCGCGCCCGGCGGCGGTGAGCGAAAGCCGGCGCGCGGTCCGGTGCATCAGCCGGGTGCCGAGGCGCTCTTCCAGCCGGCCGATCGCCTTCGAGACGGTGGCCTTGGAGAGGCCGAGATCACCGGCGGCGCGGGCGAACGAACCCGCCTCCACCACCTTGGCGAAGATGGCCCAGCCCTCCAGGTCGGGCAGGCGATGAGGTGTAGAATTGGAAACCATGGGTTTCCATTGTTTCCATTTTTCACACCGAAGCTCAATGCCATATTCGCCGCAGTCCAAGCGAGGACATCGAACGGCCCGTCACCGCACGGGCGACAAGGAGTTCGCCATGATTGAGCTTCGTCCCTTCGACCGCCTGGGTGGCGCCGACCACGGCTGGCTCGACACCAAGCACCATTTCTCGTTCGCCGATTACTACGACGCGGACCGCATCCACTGGGGCAACCTGCGGGTGTGGAACGACGACGAAATCGCACCCGGCACCGGCTTTCCGCTGCATCCCCACCGCGACATGGAAATCATCACCTATGTCCGCGAGGGCGCCATCACCCACCAGGACGACCAGGGCAACCGCGGCCGGACCGAGGCCGGCGACGTGCAGGTGATGAGCGCCGGCACCGGCATCCGCCATTCCGAGTACAATCTGGAAAAGGGTGTGACCAAGATCTTCCAGATCTGGATCATTCCGGAGGAGCGCGGCGGCGCCCCCCGCTGGGCCGCCCAGCCCTTCCCCAAGGGCGAGCGCGCCGGCCGCTTCGTGCCGCTGGCCAGCGGCCGCACGGATGATGCGGACGTGCTGCGCATCCGCGCCGATGCCCGCCTGGTGGCCGCCACCCTCGCCGCCGGCGAAAGCGCCACCTATGCGGCGGAGCCCGGCCGGCACCTCTATCTCGTCACCGCCCGCGGCGCGGTGGACGTGAACGGCGTGCGGGTCGGTGAACGCGACGGCGCCGCCATCCACGACGAGGCCACCCTCACGGTGACCGCCGTGGACGAGGCCGAGGTGATCCTGATCGACGCCGCCTGATCGACGCCTGAAACGACGACGGCCGCCCCGCGCGATGCGGGGCGGCCGTTCTTGTGTGCGCCGCCGGTCAGTCGATGGGCGCCGGGGTGGGCATGTCGATCGGCACGTCCGCCGTGTCCTGCACCCGGCCATGCAAAGCGGCGTCGAGCTGCGCGGTGTCGAGGTCGTTCTCCCAGCGGGCGACGACGATGGTGGCCACCGCATTGCCGGTGAAATTGGTGAGCGCCCGGCACTCGGACATGAAACGGTCGATGCCGAGGATCAGCGCCATGCCCTCCACCGGCACCGAGGGCACCACGGAAAGGGTGGCCGCCAGGGTGATGAAGCCGGCCCCGGTGATGCCCGCCGCCCCCTTGGACGACAGCATCGCCACCAGCAGCAGCAGGATCTGGTCCCACAGCGAGAGGTGGATGCCCACCGCCTGCGCGATGAACAGCGAGGCCAGGGTCATGTAGATGTTGGTGCCGTCGAGGTTGAACGAATAGCCGGTGGGAATGACCAGGCCGACCACCGACTTGCCGCAGCCGGCGCGCTCCATCTTCTCCATCAGGCTCGGCAGCGCCGCTTCCGACGACGAGGTGCCGAGCACCAGCAGCAGCTCTTCCTTGATGTAGCGGATGAGCGCCAGGATGGAGAAGCCGTTGTAGCGCGCCACCGCGCCGAGCACGCCCAGCACGAAGATCAGCGCCGTGATGTAGAAAGTGGCGATCAGCAAGGCGAGATTGGCCACCGAGCCGATGCCATACTTGCCGATGGTGAAGGCCATGGCGCCGAAGGCGCCGATGGGAGCCGCCTTCATCAGGATGGCCACCAGCTTGAACATGGCCTGCGCCGCCGACTGCAGCACATGCATCAGCGGCTCGCCCCGCTCGCCGATGGCGCCGAGCGCGATGCCGAACAGCACCGAGAAGAACAGCACCTGCAGAATGTCGCCGGAGGCGAGCGCGCTGATGGGCGTGTTGGGGATGACCCCCATCAGGAAGCCGACCAGGGTCTGATCATGGGCCTTGGCCGCGTAGTCGGCGACCGCCTTGTGGTCGAGCGTCGCCGGATTGATGTTGAGGCCGGCGCCGGGCTGGATCACGTTGCCCACAATCAGGCCGATGATGAGGGCCAGGGTGGAGAAGGTGAGGAAGTAGGCCATGGCCTTGCCGGCCACGCGCCCCACCTTGCCGAGGTCGCGCATGCCGGCGATGCCGATCACCACGGTCAGGAAGATGACCGGGGCGATGACCATTTTCACCAGCTTGATGAAGGCGTCGCCCAGCGGCTTCAGGTCGGCGCCGAGGCTCGGGTAGAAATGGCCGAGCAGGATGCCCGCGCCAATGGCGACAAGCACCTGGACATACAGGTGATGGTGGAGCTTGCGGGGCGCCGCGTGCGCCGCTGGCGCCGCAGCCGGGATCATGGGGGCCATGGACCGTTTCCTCTGCCGGCCTCGTCGCGCCTCTTGAATCGGGCGGCGTCGAACCGAATGGGTTGTGCACTGCCCGCACGCGCACCGCGCGGACAGCGCCTTTGCGCAAGCCCCGTGCCACGTGAGCCGGCCTGGCGCGCAGCCGGCAAAGCATTGAAAAGACGTTAACCGATCCCCACCTCCGCTCCGCGCGCTCGACAGGCCGTGCGAGCTGCCACACAAAGGGCAGGTCAGGTCGTGCGAAAATCCGCACATCACCCCATGCGCGAGGCCCATGGTGTCCGAGTTTTCGCAAGAGGCCGGTGCCGGCATCGGCCGGCCCACCCGCCGCCGGCTGCCGGCGCTGCTAGGGCTCGCCGCCGGCGGGCTGCTGCTGCTGGTGGGGCTGGACCGACTCGCGGTCTTCGGCGCCGACCGCTGGGCCATCTCCAAGGTCCAGGGCGAGGCCGCCTTCGCCGCCGACATCCGGGTGACGGCCCTGCGCAGCGAGATCGAGAAGCAACGCACCCTGCCGGTGGTGCTGGCCCAGGACCCCGACGTGCGCACCGCGCTGGAACAGGGCGATGCCTCCGCCATTGCCGCGCTGGATGCCAAGTTCAAGACCCTGGCCGCGGCCACCCGGGCCGGCGTCATCTATCTCATGACCGATTCCGGCCTGTGCATTTCCGCCAGCAATGCCGGCACGCCGCTCAGCTTCGTCGGCTCCGACTATGGCTTCCGGCCGTATTTCCAGCGCGCCCTGGCGGAGGGGAGCGCCGAGCATTTCGCCTTCGGCACCGTCAGCCTGCATCCCGGCCTCTACCTGGCCCGGCGCGTGGACGCCGCAGACGGGCGCCCGCTGGGGGTGGTGGTGGTGAAGGCCGAGTTCGACGACATCGAGAGCGACTGGCGGCGCCTGCCGCTGCCCACCCCCACCTTCGTCACCGACACCCGCTCCATCGTGCTCGTCACCAGCGAGCCGGCGTGGCGCTTCCGCGCCCTCGCGCCCATCGCCGAGGACCAGAAGGCCGCCATCCGCGCCAGCCTGCAATTCGGCGATGCGCCGCTGGAGCCGCTCGCCTTCCATTCCGCCGCCGACCGCGACCATGTGGTGCGCGCCAGCCTGCCCGGCACCGCCGCTCCGCGCAGCTTCGTCGAGGCGCGTGCGGAGGTTCCCACCACCAGCTGGACCCTGCACGTGCTGGTGCCCACCGCCCCGGCGGTGAACCTTGCCGCCACCGCCGGCCGCTCGGTGGCGCTGCTGGCGGGGATTGTGGGGCTCGGCGCCGGCGGCCTGCTTGTCGCCCGCCGCTCCCAGCGGCAACGGGAAAAGGCGCGGCAGCGGGAGGCCCGGCGGGAGCTGGAGGAACAGGTGGAGACCCGCACCGCCGAACTGAAGGCGGCCAACGGGCAGCTCAAGGCCGAGATGGTCGAGCGCCGTCGCGCCCGCATCGCCCTGGAGGCGCTGCAGGACGAATTGGCCCAGGCCACCAAGCTCGCCATGCTCGGCCAGATCGCCGCCTCCATCGCCCATGAGGTGAACCAGCCGGTGGCCGCCATCCGCGTCTTCGCCGACAATGCCCGCACCTTCCTGGAGCAGGGCCAGCCCGACGCCGCCGGCGACAATCTCGGCACCATCGCCGCCCTCACCGAGCGCATCGGCGCCATCACCCAGGAATTGCGCGCCTTCGCCCGCAAGCCGGCGCGCGAAATCGGCCCGGTGCCGGTGGCGGCGGCGGTCAAGGGGGTGCTGGGGCTGATGGGCTACCGGCTGCGCGAGCACAACATCGCCCTGGCCCTGGACATTCCCGAGACCCTGGTGGCGCGGGCTGACCGCGGCCGGCTGGAACAGGTGCTGGTGAACCTGCTGCAGAACGCCATCGAGGCCCTGGCGGACCGGCCGGACCGGCGGCTGCGCATCCTCGCCGCCCGCGCCGGCGGCGCCATCACCCTCACCATCGCCGACAACGGACCGGGGCTGACGCCGGAGGTGATGGCGGCGCTGTTCCTGCCCTTCACCACCACCAAGCCGCACGGGCTGGGCCTGGGCCTCGTGATCTGCCAGGACATCCTGCGCGAGTTCGGCGGCAGCCTCGCCGCCGAGAATGCCGATGGCGCCCGCTTCATCATCACCCTGCCGGAGGCTGCCTGATGGATGTCGCCTTCATCGACGACGACGATGTGCTGCGCGCCGCCAATGTGCAGGCGCTGATGCTGGCCGGCCTGAAGGTGAAACCCTTCGCCTCCGCCGAGGCCGCCCTCGACGACCTGGACGAGAGCTTTCCCGGCGTGGTGGTGAGCGACGTGCGCATGCCGCGCATGGATGGCATCACCCTGTTCCGCCACCTCAAGCGCATGGACTGCGATCTTCCGGTGATCTTGGTCACCGGCCATGGCGACATCGCCATGGCGGTGGATGCCATGCGCGAGGGCGCCTATGACTTCCTCGCCAAGCCCTACCCCATGGACCGCCTGCTCGGCGCGGTGCGCCACGCCCTGGAAAAGCGGCGGCTGGTGCTGGAGAATCGCGAGCTGAAGCATCGTGCGGAGGCGGTCAGCGCCGAAGAGCCGCTGATCGGCGTCGCCCCGGCCATGGAGCGGCTGCGCCAGACCCTGCGCCAGCTCGCCGACGCCGACGTGGACGTGCTGGTGGAGGGCGAGACCGGTGCCGGCAAGGAAGTGGTCGCCCATGCCCTGCACCGCTGGAGCCGGCGCGCCGGCCGGCCGCTGGTGGCGGTGAATTGCGGCGCCCTGCCGGAAAGCATGATCGAGAGCGAGCTGTTCGGCCACGAGGCCGGCGCCTTCACCGGCGCGGTCAAGAAGCGGGTCGGCCGCATCGAGCATGCCAGCGGCGGCACCTTGTTCCTGGACGAGATCGAGGCCATGTCCCCGGCGCTCCAGGTCAAGCTCCTGCGCGTGCTGGAGGCGCGCGAGGTAGCCCCGCTCGGCACCAACGAGGTGCGGCGGGTGAACCTGCGGGTGGTCGCCGCCTCCAAGGTCGATCTCATCGACCTGGTGCGCAAGGGCGATTTCCGCGAAGATCTCTATTATCGGCTGCATGTGGCCAGTGTCCGCATCCCGGCGCTCCGGGAACGGCGGGAGGATGTGCCGTTGCTGTTCGGCCACTTCCTCGCCCGCGCGGCCAAGCGCTTCGGCCGCGAGCCGCCGCCCCTCACCGCCACCGCGCGCCGGCACCTCGACACCCACGACTGGCCGGGCAATGTGCGCGAGCTGGCCCATTACGCCGAACGGGTGGCACTCGGCCTCATCGGCGACGCCGGCGATGTGGCGCCGGAGGCGCCGCCGCCACCGGCGGAGGCCGAGAACGCCCCCTCCCTGCCGGAACGGATGGAGGCGTTCGAGGCCGCCGAGATCCGCGCCGCCCTGGCCGCCACCCAGGGTGACGTGCAGGCCGCCGTCCGCGCCCTGGGCATTCCGCGCAAGACCTTCTACGACAAGCTGCGCCGCCACGGCATCGACCAGGGCCGCTACCGCCCGGAGAAGTGAGCCTGCCGCGGGGCCTCCCCGCCGGACGGCGGCACCGATCGCGCCGCCTGCGCCCCCTTGCACCGTGCGCCGCGACCGCGTCCAGCGCGACGCTCCCCGCCGCCACGAACCTCAGCGGCCACAGGGCTGCTGCGAGCCAATTCCACGCGCGCCACCGGCCTGCGGGCGGCATGACGGCGGATGTCGGCCCGCTTGGCGCTTGAGCTTGCCCCGCCTTGAGCTTGCCCCGCCTTGAGCTTGCCCCGCCTTGAGCTTGCCCCGCCTTGGGCTTGCCTCAGGCCTTGGGCTTGGCCGTGTCGGGCGTGGGCAGGCCGGGCTCGGGCTCGACGTCGCCCTTGCGCTGGAGCCACAGCATGACGAGCCAGCACAGAGCCGCCCAGCCGGCGCCCAGCATCCAGCCGCCGAGCACGTCGGTGGGCCAGTGCACGCCGAGATAGATGCGGCTGACGCCCACGCACACCGTGACCACGGCGGCAGTGCCGACCAGGAACACCTTGACCCGGGTGCGGGCCTGGGTGCGCGCCAGGAGCGCGCCAAGCGTCAGATAGACGATGGCCGACAGCATGGCGTGGCCGCTGGGGAAGCTCTGGGTGTAGACGGCGGCGCCATGGGGCACGAGGTCCGGGCGCGGCCGGTCGAAGCCCCATTTCATCACCTGCGACAGCGCCGTGCCGCCGGCCACCGACACCGCCACCAGCAGTGCCGCATGGCGCTTCTGCGTCATCAGCAGAAACACCAGCACCACCAGCGTGAGCAGGGTCAGCACCCCGGTGCTGCCCAGCGCCGTGAAATCGCGCATCATCTCCTCGAGCCAGACCGGGCCGAGCGGATCGGACAGATTGTTGGGATCGCGCAGCGCCAGCAGGATGCCCCGGTCGAGACTGCCGGCCGGCCCTTCCAGCACCTCGTCGGCGATCCGGGCGAAGATGTATAGCGCGCAGGCCGCAAAACCCAGCGTCGCCAGCGTCATCCGCTCCATGTGGCTCACCGAGGCCAGGAGGCGGCCGATGACGGGAAGGGCTTCGAGGCGGCGGCGGCCGCGGGTGATGAGCGAAGTCATGGGCAAAGGCTTGGCGCGACCCGGGCCCCGCGTCAACCGCCCGTTTCGGCCCATGACGCAGCGGCATGCCATGGCCGGCCCGCCGGGCCGGACACCCCCGCGCGCCACTCGCCCGGACACCGGGCCCGGCGGACCGCTCCGCGATCGGGAGCCCTTGCCGGGGCCCCGGCCCCCCCCGTGCTCGGAAGCTCGCTTTGCCCGGCCCCTTGCCCTGGCGCCCCGCCCCTGCCATGTGCCGGGGATGACCCCCCGTGACGCCCCCATCGCCCTCTATCTCGACGCCGACGCCTGCCCGGTGAAGGAGGAGGCCTACAAGGTCGCCTTGCGGCATGCTCTTCAAACCCACGTGGTGGCGAACATGCCGCTGGCGGTGCCGTCCCACCCGCTCATTCACCGCGTGGTGGTGCCGGCCGGGCCCGATGCCGCCGACGATTTCATCGCCGCCCGGGTGACACGCGGCGATGTGGTGGTCACCGCCGACGTGCCGCTTGCCGCCCGCTGCGTGAAGGCGGGGGCGGACGTGATCGCCCCCTCCGGCAAGCCCTTCACGCCCGATTCCATCGGCATGGCCCTGGCCACACGCAACCTGATGGACGATCTGCGCTCGGCCGGAGCGGTGACCGGAGGCCCCCGGCCGTTTTCCGCCCGCGACCGCTCGGCCTTCCTCTCGGCCCTCGACCTCGCCATCGTGCGGCTGAAGCGAGCCGGCTTCACCGCCGGCGCCTGAGCCCGGCTCAGAAGCACTCCTCCTCCAGCTTCTTGAGCGCGGCAAGGGCGGCTTCGTCCTCCTGCTCCTCGAACAGATCGACCATGTAATAGACATGGGAATGGAGCAGCAGCAGCTTGTCGCAGAGAGCGGCGCCGCCCTTCTCCGCCGCCACGAGCCGCGCCTTGAAGCGGGCCCAGAAAGCGTTGCCGTGAGCCGGATCGTCGATGTAGCGGAACAGGTGCCCCAGCACCTGCCTCATATTGCCGTCGAAATCGATGCCCCGGAAGGTGACATAGCGATCGGGATTGTCGAGGTCGCCCGGCAGCTGCGAGAAGTCGGCGGAAACGGATGAATCCATGGAACACCCTTCGGGATCAGGCGCGAAAGCCGCGCATGACCGAAGCGTGTCGCCCCCCGCCCCGGCGCTCAACGATGCGGGAACGGCTCACGAGCGGCGCGCACGAGCGGCACTCCCGCTGCACGAACGGCGGATTACACCGCCAGCATCCGGCGCATGGCCTCCACCTTGGCGCGGCTCACCGGCACCCGCGTCGCCTCCCGGTCGGCCAGGATCAGGTGCCAGCCGCCATCGGCGCGCTCGGCCCCGCGCACATGGCGGATGTTCACCACGTAGCGCCGGTGGACCCGGATGAAGGCGGCGGGATCGAGCCGCCGCTCCAGGTCGGCGAGCGAGCGCGGACAAAAGGCGGAGAAGGCGAGCGTGCGCGCCTCGGCATAATGGCCCTGGGCCACCAGGCACACCACCTCGCCCACGTCGATGAGGGAGATGACGGCGCCCTTGCCACGCATGAGCGGCAGCTTCATCAGCGGGCACAGCGCCTGCCCGGCGGCGGCCGCCACCGGCACCGCCTCCACCCGCTCCTCTCCGGCCTCCGATTCGGCCCGGCCCATCACCGGAGCGTCGGCCAGGGCATGGATCATCATGCAATAGCCGGCTGCGCCATTGGCGCCGTCGAGGCGACTCACCTTGGCCACCAGGCTGCCCATGGCGGTCGTCACCACCAGCGAGGCGGTGCCGTCGGCCGCAGCGGCGGCCCGCGCGATCAGCCAGCCGACCTTCTCGCGCGCCTCGTCGGGATGGAGATCGAGAATGCCGGCGCCCATCAGCTGCGCCCCCGCCGGCGCCAGCAGCCGCAGCGCCACCGGATTCACCGCGCGGATGACGAGATCGGCGTCCAGCATCACCACCCCCACGGGGGTGCGGCTGAGCCGGTATTCAAACGACGGCGGGGCCGCGCGCGGCCCCGGGTCCTCCGTCGGCCTGGCCATGGGCTGTTCTCCTGCCGGGGCGTCCGGCGCCCGGTTGGCCGACCTTACACCATCGCTTCCGCCGGTCGACCGGCAGCCTCGCCCACAGGCGGCCACGCCGGGTTTGCCACGAAGAGGCCGCATGGATACGTTACGCGGCCGAAGTCGGCGCGACGGCCCTTCCCGCCGTCCCCGTCTTGCCGTGCCGACCGACCGTTCCTTGCATCTGCGGACCTTTGATGACCGACATTTTCCACGAGATCCAGGAAGACCTCCGTCGCGAGCGGATGCGCAAGCTCTGGGACCGATACGGCATCGTGCTGATCGCCGCCGTCGTGCTGGCGGTCGCCGGGGCCGCCGCCTGGAGCGGCTATTCCTATTGGCGCCAGCAGCAGGCGGTCGCCGCCAGCCTCGCCCTCCAGGACGCCGTGGACCTGAACGCCGCCGGCAAGTTCACCGAGGCCGAGGCCGCGTTCCAGGAAATCGCCCGGAGCGGGCCGCAGGGCTACCGCGCCATCGCCTTGTTCCACGCCGCCAATGCCGCCGCCGCGCGCGACAAGGCGGCCGGGGTCGCCGCCTTCGACGCCATCGCCGCCGATGGCGGTCTCAACGCCCTGGTGCGCGAGATGGCGCGGCTGCGCGCCGGCCTGATCCTGCTCGACACATCGGACCTCGCCGACGTGTCCAGACGCGTGGGCGATCTGGCGGCCGGCACCGGTCCCCTGCGCAATCCGGCGCGCGAGATGCTCGCGGTGGCCCAGCTGAAAGCCGGCGACCGCGCCGCAGCCAACGCCACCGCCACCCGGATCACCGAGGACGCCGGCGCCACCGCCGGGGTCCGCTCCCGCGCCGAGCTGATCCGCCGCCTGACCGCCACGCCCGCGGACGCCCCGCCCGCCCCGGCCGTCGCCGCCCCTGCCGCCGTACAGTAAGGATGCCGCCTATGGGACAGTCCCGCCGTCTGCTGTGCTCGCTGCGTGTCGCCGTCGGGCTGTCCCTCGCCCTCGCGGCCGCCGGGTGCGAAACGCTTGAGAAGATGAACCCCTTCGAGGAAAAGGAAAAACCCCTGCCCGGCGCACGCCAGCAGGTGTTCCCGCAGGGGGTTCCCGGGGTCGATTACTCGACCGGCCCCGGCCAGCCGAGCAACGCCAACGCCCCCATCGACCTGCCCAATCCGCCGCCCTCGGGCGCGAACGCGTCGCGCTGAGGCGCGACGCAGGGCCTTCCCCTCCTCCATTTCGGGCGACGAGCCGATCCCATGACCTTCTCCCTGGCCATCGTCGGCCGGCCCAATGTGGGCAAGTCCACCCTGTTCAATCGCCTCGTGGGCAAGAAGCTCGCGTTGGTGGACGACCGCCCCGGCGTCACCCGTGACCGCCGCGAGGGCGACGCGCGGCTCGGCGACCTCGCCTTCCGCATCGTCGACACCGCCGGCCTGGAGGAGGCGGACGCCGCCAGCCTCGAGGGCCGCATGCGCGCCCAGACCGAGGCCGCCATCGGCGACGCCGACGCCATTCTCTTCCTCATCGACGCCCGCGTCGGGCTGACCCCCACCGACCGGGCCTTCGCGGCCCTCGCGCGCCGCTCCGGCAAGCCGACCATCCTGGTGGCCAACAAGAGCGAGGGGCGCGGCGGCGAGGCCGGCGCCATCGAGGCCTACGCCCTCGGCCTCGGCACCCCGGTGCCGCTCTCCGCCGAGCATGGAGAAGGGCTCTCCGACCTCTATGACGCCATCTGCGCCGCCCTGCCGGAGCAGACCAGCCTGGAGGCCCAGAAGGCGGACGAAGACGAGCCCGTGGCCGAGGATGGACAGCCAAAGCGGCCGATCAAGGTGGCGGTGCTGGGCCGGCCCAATGCCGGCAAGTCCACCCTCATCAACCGCCTGCTGGGCGCCGACCGCCTGCTGACCGGCCCGGAGGCCGGCATCACCCGCGATTCCATCGCCGTCGAGGTGGAGTTTCGTGGCACCCGGCTGGAGGTGTTTGACACCGCCGGCCTGCGCCGGCGCGCCCGCATCGAGGACAAGCTGGAGAAGCTCTCCGCCGCCGACGCCCTGCGCGCCATGAAGTTCGCGGAGGTGGTGGTGGTGCTCATCGATGCCACCCGCCCGTTCGAGGAGCAGGACCTGCGCATCGCCGACCTGGTGACGCGCGAGGGCCGTGCGGTGGTGATCGGCTACAACAAGTCCGACCTCATCGCCCGCGGCGGCCTCGCCACCCGCCTGCGCGAGGAGGCCGACCGCCTGCTGCCGCAGGTGAGGGGTGTGCCCATCGTCGCCCTGTCGGGCCTTACCGGGCACGGCCTCGACAAGCTGGTGGAGGCCATTTCCGCCACCTACAAGGTCTGGAACAAGCGGGTCGCCACCAATCCGCTGAACCGCTTCCTGCAACAGGTGGTAGACAATCATCCGCCACCGGCGGTGTCGGGGCGGCGGGTGAAGCTGCGCTACATGACTCAGCCCAAGGCCCGGCCGCCCTCCTTCGTGCTGTTCTGCTCACGGGCCGATGCCGTGCCGGAAAGCTATATCCGCTACCTCACCAACGCCCTGCGCGAGACCTTCGACCTGCCCGGCGTCCCCATTCGCCTGACCCTAAGGCAGAAGGACAATCCGTACGCGGAGTGAGGCCAGACGCCCCGACCGGCCGGCACCCAGCCTTCGCCGGCGCGGGCTTGGCGGGAGCCGCAGGCCCCATGCGGCATCGAGCCCCCGGATGGCCGCCCCCGCCGCCTTGGACCGGTCGTGAACGCAGTTCCCGCCGCCGATCGAAGGGGGCGCCCTTCAGGCATGCCGGGCGCGACCGCGCAATACCGGCGGCCGACCGCGGACTTCGCGCGCCTGCGTCCCGCGAGGTCCGCGGTCACTCCTGGCACCGTCGCCGGATATCCACGCGAGATCCCGCGGCCTCCCCGGCCGCGATGTCGTTGGGCGCGCGGAAACGCGGGTACGGCCCATGACCTGCCAGCCCGAGACCTTGCTGGTGAAGGACCTTGCTGGTGAAGGACCTTGCTGGTGAAGGACCTGCTGGCCAATAAAGAGCGCTTTATAGCCGGGCTGACCGAGGCCTCCCTGCGCAGCCGTGGGGCCTGAGACCCCGTCATGCCGCCAGCACGCGGGAAGCTGCCGCCGATGCCGGACCCGACGGCCGGCCGACCATTTCCCTGCCCGCGAGATCGCGAAAAAGCCGGCCAATCCGCGCCCCCGCGACAGCGCCGGCTGCGATCGGATGCGCAGCGCAACGCGCTCTCCCGTCTCGGGAGCCGGCGCGATTGGCGATATTCGCCAACGCCGGGCCCACGAACGGCGGTCGCGCCGCCGCCCTCATCCCTTCGCCCCACCGCCGACCCGTTCGGGCGCGACGTGCGTCCTCAGCTCTTGAGGCTGGCGGCGATGGCCTCGCCCAGGCCCTTGAAGGAGACGGGCAGGATCACGGGATTGCGCGAGCCGGTCTCGAAGGTCAGTTCGCCCTTGCCGGCACTCGCCTTCAGCGCCGCCAGATTCTCCGGCGTGAGCGCGAGGCTGGCGACACAGAATTGGCCGCACCGCTTGTAGCTCAAGGTCAGGTCGGGGACGCCGCCCACCTTGAAGGTGACATTGGCGGGAAGCCACACGCCCGGGGGCGTCAGCACCACCAGCAGCACTTCGCCGCCCTGCCGCGCCCGCACCGCCACATGCGCGAGCACGCCCTTCAGATCCGGGGTCTGGAGGGTCTGAACCGCCTCGCACTCCTTGGGAGAGGCGTCCTTCTTGCAGCGCACCACCCAGTCGTCATGGGTGGACCGCGTCTCGCTCGCGGCCGGGCTTTCGGCCCGCGCCACCGACCCCTGGAGCGCCGTTCCGCCGCCGAGCGCGGCGGCCAGCGTCCAGGCCAGTGCCGTGACGGCCGCCTTGGCCCGGGCGGGCAGGAAAACCTTGCGCGACATGATGATCATGGAAGTCCCCGACGTTCGGCGGCATTTCAGGGCGATTTCAGCCAGAGCGGGAAGCGCCCGCGCGTCCGAAACCGCGTTGAAGCAACGAGCCGGAGCCGGCCTCGCGAGGGCTGCGCGTCCCGCGGGACAAGCTCCGGTGCCGGGCGGTGCATGGACCCCATCGGCATATGCGTCCGGATATACGAATCGCAGCGGGTTCGGCAACACCTATCCCTGGCCGGCGGTCCGCCCCAGCCGGCCGAGGTCCCGCGCCCTGAAGCGCGGGACCTCTCAAGGTCAGAAGTTGTTGACGCTGCCGGCGACCGAGACAGCGGAGATGGCCGGCGAGACCGCGACGCGGAACACGTCCAGGATCTTCTGCAGTTCCACGGTCGGCGCGTTGGACAGGTAGACGATATCCCGGTCCCGCAGCACGAAGCTGTCCGCCAGGAAGAAGCCCGAGGTGGCGCCAAGGTTGAACTGGTAGACCACCGGCACGTAGGTGCTCTCCGCCGGCTGGTCGGGCGTCAGCTGGTTGATCACCGCCTTGGGCTCGTAGCGCAGCACGAACACACCCTTCACGTCGCTGCGCGTGTCGATGAGGCCACCGTTGCGCGCCAGGGCGTTGGCGAGCGTCACCTTTTCCGGCGGCAACGCGGCCTCGGTGGTGCGGTTCACGGCGCCCATGATCATGTAGATGCGCGGCTTGACCGACAAATTGAGGAAGTCGCCGCCCTTCAGCTTCACGTCTGCCGTGGGCTGGTTGATGAGCGCCTGCAGACGCACGGAGCGGGTGGAGCCGTTGCGGGTCAGCTCCACGATCGCATCGCTCGGCGGCACGGTCGGCCCGCCGGCCCGGGTCACGAGCTGCAGCAGGGTCTCACCGGCGGCGGTCACGTCGAACTCGCCCGGCGATTTCACGGCACCAGCGATGATGACCTTGTTGGACTGGTTGCCCACCAGGCGAACGATCACCTGCGGCTGGATGATGCGGCTCTTCAGCTCCTCCTCGAGCTTTGAGCCCACCTGCCGGGTGGTGAGGCCGCCCACATGCACAGTGCCCACCAGCGGGAAACTGATGGAGCCCTGGGCATCCACCGACATCTCGGGCAACGTCACCAGCGCGGCCGACTGGCCACCGACGCTCTGCGAGTTGATGCCGGAGAACACGCCGCCCGAGGCCGGCTCCATCACGGTGATGGCGAGCACGTCGCCCGGCCCCAGCACCGGCCCGCCCGGCGAGCGATCACTGCGGAAGAAGCCACGGGTCGAGAAGCTGTCGTCAGGCACCCGCAGCAGCACGCCGCTGACCGCCACATCCACGGGGACGAGGCGGAACGGGAAGTCGTGCGGATATTCGTTGTCCTGCTGGATGTCGCTCGCCATCGGGCCGCTGCGCGGCGTTTCGCAGCCGGCGAGACCCAACGCGGCGCCCATGGCCAGAACCAGAAGCGCATGCGCGGGCCGAACGGCTTCCCCGAACGTGTGCCGGCACTTGCGGAGCCAATTCAACACCATTCCCCCAGGCCCTCTTGCTGACTGCAATGACCGCCGGCAATCGACGCTCAACTGCCGGTGGATACGCGCCCTTGCACCTTAGACCCGCGACGATGCCGACACCTGACCGTACGGTCGCGGGCGGAACCGGCATCCCCGGATGCTTGCCTTTATCATGTCCACGCTGCGGCGCAAACGTGGCGCCTGCGCGCCGCCTGCAACCGGAGCGACTCCCAGGCCTGCATGCTCGGCTGCATTATGCTGCGCCCAGGTGAAGACGCATCAGGTAAATGGCTTTTTCAGGCGTCATTTCGCCGGGAAACGGCAATCAATCGCCAACTGTGGCCCTGCCGCAACAACTTTGACCGCCAAGCTTCGGGAAAGCTGACCTAAGGGACCCGCCCCAACTTGGGCACAGAAAACAACGCACGTAGCTAACAAGATGTTAAACGGAAAGTCTTGCGGCCAATGCTGGGCGAATAGCAAACGCTTCCCCAAGGGGCGGGAGAAAGACCAAGAGACGGCGCCGATGTATTGCCCGGCGCCACGCCCGCAAGCCTCTCAGTCACAGCCCTCTCGGCGGCAGGCGCTCCGGGTCGCCCTGCGGCGACCCCGGCGGCGGCCCGGCCATCCGCCCCACCGTCCGGCAAGCGCCGGGCGCGGGCTCAGCCGTGCGCCTTCGCCACATCGGCCAGGAAATGTTCCAGCCAATGGATGTCATACCGGCCTTCGGCGATGTCCCGGGTGCGCACCAGGGTCCGGAACAGCGGCAGGGTGGTGTCGATGCCGTCCACCACGAACTCGTCGAGAGCGCGGCGCAGGCGGCGCAGGCACTCGTCGCGGGTGTGGCCGTGCACGATCAGCTTGCCCACCAGGCTGTCGTAGGTGGGGGGAATGACATAGCCCTGGTAGGCGTTGGAATCCACCCGCACGCCCAGGCCGCCCGGCACATGGTAATGGGTGATCCGGCCCGGCGAGGGGCGGAAGGTGGCGGGATGCTCCGCATTCACCCGGCACTCGATGGCGTGACCGTCGATCACCACGTCACTCTGGGTGAGGGTCAGCGGCTCCCCGGCGGCGACGCGGATCTGCTCGTTGATGAGGTCGATGCCGGTGATCATCTCGGTCACCGGATGCTCCACCTGGATGCGGGTGTTCATCTCGATGAAATAGAAGCGCCCGTCCTCATACAGGAACTCGATGGTGCCGACGCCCAGATACTTCAGGTCCCGCATGGCCTTGGCGCAGGTTTCGCCGATCTCGGCCCGCTGCGCGGCGGTGATCACCGGCGAGGGCGCCTCCTCCCACACCTTCTGGTGCCGGCGCTGCAACGAACAGTCGCGCTCGCCGAGATGAATGGCGTGGCCCTTGCCGTCGCCCAGCACCTGCACTTCGATATGGCGCGGCGTGGACAGGTACTTTTCCAGATAGACGGCATCGTCGCCGAAGGCGGCCTTGGCCTCGATGCGGGCGGTGGAGAGGGCCTGCGACAGGTCCTCCTTGGCCAGGGCCACCTTCATGCCGCGCCCGCCGCCGCCGGCGGCGGCCTTCACCAGCACCGGAAAGCCGATCTCGGCGGCCACGCGATGGGCCTCCTCATCGTCGCGGATGCCGCCGTCTGAACCGGGCACCACCGGGATGCCGAGGGACTGGGCGGTCTTCTTGGCCTCGATCTTGTCGCCCATGATGCGGATATGCTCCGCCTTGGGGCCGATGAAGCCGATGTTGTGATCGGCCAGGATCTCGGCGAAGCGGGCATTCTCCGCCAGGAAGCCGTAGCCGGGATGCACCGCGTCGGCGCCGGTGATCTCGCAGGCGGCGAGAAGGGAGGGAATGTTGAGGTAGCTCTCGCGGGCCGGCGGCGGGCCGATGCACACGCTCTCGTCGGCGAGGCGCACATGCATGGCGTCCGCGTCGGCGGTGGAGTGGACCGCCACCGTGGCGATGTCGAGCTCCTTGCAGGCGCGCAGGATGCGCAACGCGATCTCGCCGCGGTTGGCGATGAGGATTTTCTTGAACATCAGGCCTGCCCCTGGAGCATGTGCCCGCGAAGCGTCCGCCGCTCCGCGTTCTGCTGGCGAAGCACTTGCCGCTTCGCATGGAAACACTGCGGCGTGTCGTGGCCGCGGCCTCCCGGCGCGCGGTCGCGACACGCCGGGGAGCGCCGGCGACCGGCGCTCACTCGATGATCACAAGCGGCTCGCCGTATTCCACCGGCTGCCCATTGCCGACCAGAACCCGCGTCACCGTGCCGGAACGGGGGGCGGGAATGGCGTTCATGGTCTTCATGGCTTCGACGATCAGCACCGTCTGGCCCTCGCGGACGGTGGCGCCCACCTCCACGAACGGCGGCACGCCGGGTTCGGACGCCAGATAGGCGGTGCCCACCATGGGCGAGGTGACCACGCCAGGGTGCTTGGACAGGTCGGCGGGCGCCTCCGCCGCGGCCACGGCCGGCGCGACGACCGGGGCCGGCACCGCCGCCACCGGCGCGGCCGCGATCACCTGGGCCGGCGCGCGGACCACGCGGATGCGCAACCCCTCGTGCTCCACCTCGATCTCGGTCAGGTCGCTGTCCGACAGGAGCTTGGCGATGTCCTTGACGAGGTCGGTATCAATCTGCGGTTTGGAAGGCTTCATCATGGTCCTGCTCTTGCCGGCGGCGCCCGCCCCCGCGCGCGGGAGGCGATGGCGCGCCATCATGTCCCTTGGGAAAGGCTCGCCAGCGCCTGGATGCCGAGCACGTAGCTCTGCGGGCCGAAGCCGCAGATGACGCCCCGCGCCACCGGCGACAGATAGGAATGGTGCCGAAACGGCTCGCGGGCGAACACGTTGGAGAGGTGCACCTCGATCGTGGGCACCCCCACCGCCGCCACCGCGTCCCGAATGGCGACCGAGGTATGGGTATAGGCCGCCGCATTGAGGACGATGCCCCGCGCGCCGCGCGCCGCCTGGATCAGGTCCACCAGCGCGCCTTCGGAATTGGTCTGGTGGAACACGAGCGCAAAGCCGTGCCGCGCCGCCGCCTCACGGCACAGCGCCTCCACATCGGCCAGGGTCGCGGCGCCGTAGATGCCGGGCTCGCGGGTGCCGAGGAGGTTCAGGTTGGGCCCGTTCAGAACGTGGATGGTATCGGACATCCCAAAGACATCTGCCTGCGGCCCCATGGCCGGGTTGGCGGCCCTTATAGGAGCGCTCACGGCGCAAGGAAAGAGGCCAGCCGATGCCCGCCGGGCCGGCACGGGGGCGCATGCCCCCGTCCTTCAACACATCCGGGGCCCGGCCCCGGCATCGAACCGCGTGTCCGCCGGCCACGGGGGCCGGCGGCCGGCGATCAGTTCGCCTTCTTCTCGGCCCGCGATTCGGCGATGGCGGCCTTCAGCTTGTCGAAGCCCACGGCGCCCACCACCACCGTGTCGCCCACCACGTAGGACGGCGTGCCGTTGAGCGACAGCGCCTCGGCGATCTTCATGCTCTCGTCCAGGGTGGCGTTCAGCTCGGGCGAGCTGGCCTGCTTCTGCAGCAGGGCGGGGTCGATGCCCACCTCCTTGGCCGCCGCCAGGGCCTTGGCGCGATCCGCCTGGCCCCTGCCATTCAGCAGCGCCTGATGGAAGGCCATGTATTTCTCGGGCGCCACCAGGCGCACCGCGACCGCCACCTGCGCCGCCTCCACCGAGCCCGGGCCGAGCACCGGGAATTCCCGCAGCACCACCCGCAGGTTCGGGTCCTGCTTGATGAGCTCCTGGAGGTCGACGAGCGCCTTCTTGCAGTAGCCGCAATTGTAGTCGAAGAACTCCACCAGGGTGACGTCGCCCTTGGGGTTGCCCACCACCACGCCGCGCGGGCTGTCCAGGAGCAGCGGCTTCAGCTCGGCCACGGCCTGGCTGCGCGCCTTGGCCTCGGTGGCGTTGTGGCGCGCCTCGAGCACGGCGATCGCCTCCTGGAGCACTTCCGGGTTCTGCAACAGATACTCACGGATGACGGGGCCGAGCTCCTTCTTCTCCTCGTCGGTGAAGGCGGAAGCCGGGCTCGTGGCCAAGGCGGCGGCGAGCGCCAGCGGAACGAGGCCGGCGCTGCGGCCGAGGCGCGAAAACATGAAGATCTCCATCGCGTGAGAAAGGTCAGTCTTATTGCCCGCCACCTGGGCCGCCCTTTTCGGCGCCCTTGGGCGGCTTGAAATTCACCAGGTCGTCGGCCTTCAGCCAGCCCGGCGAGCCGGCGGGAAAGCGCTGGCGGGCGCGGGCGGCCAGCTCGCGCCCGGTCTTATATTCGCCCGAGGCGAAATAGCCGTTGGCGGCCGCCAAGTCGGCATTGGCAAGATCACCCTTGCGGCCGTAGGCGATGGCGAGCGAACGCCAGGCGCTGGCGGAATCGGGATCGCGCTGGGTGGCCTGGATCAGCTCGCGCACCGCCTCGTCCGGATTGACGTTGGAGCCGGACTGCACCATGGCCTGGCCCATCATGGCGCGAATGAGGGGCGCGCCGTTGGTCAGGGCCACCGCCTTGCGCAGCGGCGCCACCGCCTCGGCCGCCCGCCCGCTTTCCAGCAGCGCCTGTCCCTTCAGCTCGTAGAAATAGGGATTGTTCGGCTGCTTGGCGATGAGGGCGTCGATCTGCGCCACCGCCCCGTTCACATTGCCGAAACGATAGGCGGAAATGGCCCGCGCATATTGCGCCGCCATGGAGCCGTCGGACGCCGGATAAAGCCGCGCCACCGCATCCGGCCGCTCGGTGAAGGCCACCAGCTTGGCCCGCATCAGATCGTGCCGGGCCTGCAGCTCCGCCGGGTCCTTGGTATTGTAATAGGGGCTGGCCTTGGCCAGCTGCTCCAGCGCGGCGATGCGCTCACGCGCCATGGGGTGGCTGAGCAGGTAGGGGTCCACCCGCTGGCTGAGGAACAGCTGGTCGTTCTGGAACCGCTCGAAGGTTTCCACCATGCCCTTGGCCGACTGGCGCGTGGCGTCCAGATATTTCACCGCCGAACGGTCGGCGGCCTGCTCCTCGCCCCTCTGGTAGGACAGCAGCGAGCGGCGAATCATCTCCTGCGGCGCGCTCATGCCGGCGACGGCGGCGCTGCCGAGATTGCTGCCCCCCGCGCCGCTGGCGGCGCCGGCCGCGACCCCCGCGCCGGCCAGCAGCATGGCCACGATGGCCATGGTCTGCGCCCCCGCCAGCTGCTCGCGCATGCGCGCCAGGTGGCCGCCGGCGATATGTCCGGTCTCATGGGCGAGCACGCCGATGATCTGGTTCGGCGTCTTGGACTCCACCAGGGCGCCGGTGTTGACGAAGATGCGCTTCCCGTCGGCCACGAAGGCGTTGAAGGAGCGGTCGTTGATGAGCACCACCTCCACATTCTGCTGGGCCAGGCCCGCCGCCTTCAGGATCGGGCGGGTATAGTCCCGCAGCAGGGCCTCGATCTCGGTGTCGCGGATGGTGGAAACCCGCCCCTGGCCGCCCTGCTGGGCCTGCGCCCCATGCAGCGGCAGCGCCGCCACGGCGACGGCCGCGAGCAGCCGCCCGCAGCGCCGCGCCACCCGGCGCAGCCGGCCGGAAGATGATGATGCGTCCGAAGATGACACGTCCATGCGCCCCGACGTTCGTTCCCGCCTCGTCTCACTGCCCCGCCCCCGCCGGCGATGGGCGGCTCCGGCGGCGCCCCAACGCCCCGGCCCGCGCGCGCCCGTCGCGCACGTCCCTTGGCGGACCGTCCGGCACGCGGTAGGAAGCGGGCGGACAGTGAAGCCCCGCGCGGACCCAAGTCAACGGGACCGCATTCACATTGGGGCGACATGAGCCCAAGGACCGCGAGAATACGGCGGCAGCGCGGCAGGCGCTCCGGCCGGGCGCCGTCCGAGCCGAAGGATGTGCCCCATGACCCGCCCCCTTTCCGGCCCGCGCGCCAACCTCCAGCCCTCGCGTCGCAGCGCCGTCGCCCCGTTCATCGTCATGGACGTGATGGAGCATGCCGCGCGCATTGAGGCCGCCGGCGGCACGGTGATGCACCTGGAGGTGGGCCAGCCCGCCGCCCCCGCCCCGCTGGTGGCGCGGCAGGCCGCCACCGCCGCGCTCGCCGCCGGCCAGGTGGGCTACACCGCCGCGCTCGGCATTCCGGCGCTGCGGGCGCGCATCGCCCGCCATTATCAGGAGATCCACGGCATCGCCATCGATCCGGAGCGGGTGGTGGTGACCCACGGCTCGTCCGGCGGTTTCGTCCTCGCCTTCCTCGCCCTGTTCGAGGCCGGCGACCGGGTCGCCATCGCCGCCCCCGGCTACCCGCCCTATCGCCATGTGCTGTCGGCGCTCGGCTGCGAGCCGGTGCTGATCGAGACCCGCGCCGAGGATCGCCACGCCCTCACCCCCGAGCGGCTGCTGGAAGCGCACCGGCAGGCCCCGCTCAAGGGCGTGCTGGTGGCGAGCCCCGCCAACCCCACCGGCACCATGATGGACCGCGCGGCGTTGAGCGCGCTCCATGCCTGCGCCCGCGACCTGGGCCTCGCCTTCATCTCCGACGAGATCTACCACGGCCTGGACTATGCCTTCCCGGCGGTGAGCGCGGCGGAGATCGCCGACGATGTGACCGTCATCAATTCCTTCTCCAAATATTTCTGCATGACCGGGTGGCGGATCGGCTGGATGGTGGTGCCGCCCGGCCTGTCGCGCACCATGGAGCGGCTGCAGCAGAACCTGTCCATCTCGGTGCCGACCCTGTCACAGATCGCCGCCGCCGCCGCCTTCGACGGGCGGGCGGAAATGGACCGGGTGAAAGCCGGCTACGTGGAAAACCGGCGCATCCTCACCGAGGGACTGCCCCGGGTGGGCCTCAGCCATTTCCTTCCCGCCGACGGCGCCTTCTACCTTTATGCGGACGTCTCCGCCTTCACCGGGGATTCCGCCGCCTTCGCCACCCGCATGCTGGACGCGGTGCACGTGGCCACCACGCCGGGGGTGGATTTCGATCCGTTCCGCGGCAAGCAGTTCCTGCGCCTGTCCTATGCGGGCTCGGCGGCCGACATGGCCGAGGCGGTCACCCGCATCGGCGCCTTCCTGCGGCGGGAATGAGCAACGACGCACGGCCGCCAACGGCGAGCGCGCGTCACACACCCGCTCGATTTTCTGCTACTGTCGCTCGCCATGAGCCGGATGAACGACCAGATCGTCGAAATCACGCCCGACGTGCTGCTCAAGGCCTACGCCTGCGGCATCTTCCCCATGGCCGAGAGCGCCGACGATCCGGGGCTCTACTGGATCGAGCCCGAGCGGCGCGGCATCATCCCGCTCGATGATTTCCGCATCTCCTCGCGGCTCGCCCGCACGGTGCGGTCGGATCGGTTCGAGGTGCGGGTGGACACCGACTTCGAAGGCGTCATCGACGGCTGCTCCGAGCCCCAGGACGGCCGCGAGAAGACCTGGATCAACACCCGCATCCGCCGCCTCTATGGCGAATTGTTCGCCCGCGGGCGCTGCCACACGGTGGAGGCCTGGCGCGACGGCGCCCTGGTGGGCGGCCTCTACGGCGTGCGGCTGGGCGCCGCCTTCTTCGGCGAAAGCATGTTCCACCGCGAGCGCGACGCCTCCAAGGTGGCGCTGGTGCATCTGGTGGGGCGGCTGATCGCCGGCGGCTTCCGGCTGCTCGACACCCAGTTCGTCACCAGCCACCTGAAGACCTTCGGCGCGGTCGAGGTCTCCCGGCGCCACTACCACCGCCTGCTCGATCACGCGCTGGCGGCGGAAGGCGATTTCTACTGCTGGCCGGCCGGCGCGGCGGTGACCGGCGCCGGGGCTTTGCAGCCGATCAGCCACACGTCGTAGATCGGGTGCTCCACCCCGTGCAGGCCCGGGCTCGCGGCGAACATCCAGCCGGTGAAGATGCGCTTGGCCTCGCCCTTCAGGGTCATCTCGTTCACTTCGGTGAACGAGGTGGTGTTCTGCGTCTCGTTGGCGGGTCGGGTGTAGCACACGCGCGGCGTCACCTGCAGCGCGCCGAACTGGGCGGTCTCGCCGATGGCCACGTCGAATGAGGTGATGCGGCCGGTGATCTTGTCGAGCCCCGCATAGACCGCCAGGTGGTTCGGAATCTTCACCGAAGGCGGCTGCACCACCACACCGTCTCCGTCCACGTCCACCGGCGCGCCGGCGGCCGGAGTGGCGGGCGCGGGCTGGTAAGGCGCGGGCTGGTAGGGGGTCGGCTGATAGGGCGCCGGAGCTGGCGGCGCCGGACGGCGCGGCTCGGGCGCCGTGGGCGCGCCGAAGCCGGAGGGCGGCGGCACCGCCGATTGCTCGATGCCCGAGCGCTGGGACTGCGCCACGGCGGGCGAGAGACATGCCGCCTGCGCAACCGCCACCAGGGCGACCGCCGCGAGGCCGTGGGACATCCGCATCATGCTTCAGGCGCACCGGTCTAGAAACTGGAATGGACGCGTCTTCATCACCCGGGCCGAACCGCTTCGCGCGAAAACGCCGGAGGGTGACACGAGCGTGCCGGTCGGCGCACCCGAACCGCTGAATCTTCAGACGCCGCCGATTAGCACCGACAATGCGGCTTGAACAGGGCGTAATGCCCGCCGCACCGACCCGGAGCCCGACGGCGCGACCGCCTCCCCGCCCGAATCGCCACCGCAACCTGGTGCTCGGCGGACGCCCCCGCCCTTGGCGCTTCAGCGCTTTCCCGTTTCACGGAATCGGGAACGCCCTCCAGCGCCTTGAGCTCACGCATTTTGCTCCCGCGAACCGGGGCCTGTTTCGCTGGAAAACGCGCGGGAATGAAGCACGCTCTTGAGGCGGGATCGGCGCATGGCGCCCCATCCTGTCCAGTTGCGGACTCGACGCCAGGGCGATGCTTCGACGCGGGCAACTTTAGGTTGCCCTGAATATCCCGGCCCTGCCCGTAGCCGGTTCCCCGCTGTGGCGGCCCAATACCCGCACAAAACGACGCCAACGCCATCGGACACTGGCCATCCCAGCCCGCGCGCCGGTGGAGATTCGCGCCGTTCTGCGGCAGGCCCGGTGTCGGCGACACCCGGCCAGGACTCTATGGAGCGACGCGCGTCAAGGACAGGATGAACGCGCCGAAACGCCAGCCCCGTGCCTCACTCGCCGGGGGCCCAGGCCTTGTAGTCGCCGGTGACGCGCGGACGATGGCCGCCGGCCAGCACCGAGCCCGGAGGGTGGTAAGCCGCCGCCGTGCCGGTGGGATTCGCCCGATGGGGCTTCTGCCACTCGCGCGGGGTGTAGGCCTCGTCCACCGGCGGGGTATCGACCCGGTGATGGATCCAGCCCCACCAGCCGGGGGGAATCGCCGAGGCTTCCGCATAGCCGGGATAGACCACCCAGCGGCGCTGGAAGCCGAGGGTGGGGTCGATGGCACCGCCCTTGGTGCGATAATAGCGGTTGCCGAACTCGTCGGAACCCACGAACTCGCCGTAGCGCTTGGTCCACAGCCAAGTTCCGGGGGTCTGCTTGTTCCACCAGGTGAAGATATAAAGCAGCAGGTTCTTCACGGCCGACGCCTCGTTCCAAAATCGGGCGGACCATGCCATCTGCCCTCGGCTCTGTCCACCGTCCAGAGCCGCCCGACGGCGCTTCGCCCCGCCCGGCGGGATGGCGCGGGACCGGCTCAGGGGACGAAGGTCAGCATCACGTACATGCCGAACAGGATGAGGTGCACCACGCCGTTCAGGGCATTGGTGCGGCCAGTGCCGAACGAGAGGATCGACAGCACGAAGGTGAGCACCATCATGGTGCGATCCTCCGGGTCCAGCCCCAGCACCATGGGCAGGCCGAGCATCATGGAGATGGCGGCCATGGCCGGGATGGTGAGGGCGATGGAGGCCAGCGCCGAGCCGAGCGCGATGTTGAGGCTGTGCTGGAGGTGGTTGCGGCTGGCCGCGCGCACCGCGCTGATGCCCTCCGGCAGCAGCAGCAGAGTCGCCACCAGCGCGCCGGTCACCGCGTCGGGATCGGCCAGCGGGAACAACGACAGGAAATCCTCGAAGCTGGCCGCCACCTGCCCCGACAGGCTCACCACGCCGGCGAGGCTGAGCGCCAGCATGGCCAGCGCCCGCAGGAAATCCCCGGTGGAGGGCCGGGTGGCGCCGTGTTCCGGCTCCTGGGCGGCGAAGTGCTCCGTATGCCGCACCGTCTGCATGTAGAGGAAAGCGGCGTAGAGGCCGACCGCGATGAAGGCCATGAACCCGAGCTGGAACGGCGTGAACTGGCCGGTCGCGCCATCCCGCGTCTCGCTCGGCAGGATCAGCAGCATCACGCCGAGGGCGATCAGCACCGACAGGAAGCCGCTGACGCCCTGCTGCTGAATGGTCTGCTCGCGGTGCTTCAGGCTGCCCAGCAGCAGGCACAGGCCGACGATGCCGGTGTTCACGATCATGATGACCGAGAACACCGATTCGCGGACCAGCGTCGGGTTGCCGGCGTCGTGCAGCATCATCGAGGCGAGCACCGACACCTCGATCAGCGTCACCGACAGCGTCAGCACCAGCGTGCCGTACGGCTGGCCGAGCCGGGCCGACACCACGTCGGCATGTGCCACAGCCGAGAAGGCGGAACCGCACAGGAACAGGACCGCCAGCGTTCCGCCGATGGCCTCCGCAAGGCCATCGGACGCACCGTCCGGCGCGATCGCGGGGCACGCCGCGAACACGGCGGCCAGGGCGACCGCCAGGACCGGGAACACATAGGCGTAGGCGCCGAACCGCGTCTTCCTCACACCGCCGACCTCACTTCGCCCGCCTTGCCGTCCCGGACCGGCGACGCTCTCCCACAGGATCACGACAACGGCAAGGCGGCGCCGCGCCTGCGCCCTGCGCCGCGATCAGGGCGCGACCGGATGCCCCGCGGTCTTCCGCTGCGCCAGCAGGCACAGATAAAGCGAGGCCAAAGTGGCCCCGGCGAGCGCGGTGATCTCCGCGTGGTCGTAGGGCGGCGACACCTCCACCACGTCGAAGCCCTTGAAGTCGAGCCCGCCCAGCCGCTTCAGGCAGGCGATCACCTCGCGCGGGGTGAGCCCGCCGCACACCGGCGTGCCGGTGCCGGGCGCGAACGCCGGATCGATGGCATCGATGTCGAACGACAGGTAGACCGGCGCGTCCCCCACCCGCTCCGTGATGCGCGCCGCCAAAGCAGCCGGGCCGAGCTCGCCGGCGGTGAGCGCGTCGACGATCTCGATGCCGTAGGTATTGGGCGCATGGGTGCGGATGCCGACCTGGATCGAACGATCCACGCGGATCAACCCGTCCTTGACGGCACGGGTGATCATGGTGCCGTGATCGACCCGGTCGCCGGCATCATCCCAGGTATCCTGGTGAGCATCGAACTGGATCAGCGCCACCGGCGCGCCGCGACGTTCCACCAGCGCCTTCAGCACCGGATAGGTCAGGAAGTGGTCGCCGCCCACGGTGACGAGGTGGCTGCCGCGCGCATAATGAGCCGCCGCCTGGGCCCGGATGGCCTCGGGGATGCCGGCGGGTACGCCATAGTCGAACACGCAGTCGCCGGCGTCCGCCACATCCAGGGTCTCGAACGGGTCGATGCCGAACGGGTAGAACGGGTCGCCGTCCAGGATGCTCGAGGCGGCGCGGATCGCGCGCGGGCCGAACCGGGTGCCGGGGCGGTTGGACACGGCCACATCCAGCGGCACGCCCCACACCACCACTTCGGCGCCGCCGCCGTCGCGGGCATAGCGCCGGCGCAGGAAGGACGTGACGCCGGAATAATTCGGCTCAGTGGACTGGCCATGCCGGAAGGACGGGTCCAGGGCCCGATCCACGGGACGCGGCAACGCGGGATTCATCATGCAGCACCTCTCGGCTCGACGGGCCGGCCGGCGCATGATAATCAGCGCGCCTGATCATTCCAGCTCTTCCGGCTCCGGTCCCGATGGCGGCTTTCATGGCCGGTCGTCGTCCACCTGCGCCACTTGGTCCGCCATTTGCCCCTCGCATTGTCGTCGCCGGGGTGTACGATGCTCGACCTTCGCCGCCGTCTCGGTTTTCCCGCCACAGGACGACGCGCATGATGCTTCATGTTCCGACCCTGATGCTGACGTCGGCCATGATCAGCGGCCTCGTGGCGCTGTTGCAGGTGTTCGCGAGCCGCCGTCTCCAGAATCCCTCGCTCAGATATTGGGCCGCGGCGAACATCGCCGTGGCCGTCGGCGGGCTCCTCCTGGGGCTGCGCGGCGACATTCCGATGGCCTTGAGCGTCGTCGCCGGCAACGGCCTGATCTTCGCCGCCCTCGGCCTGATGCTGGCCGGCGTGCGGGTGTTCGATGGCAAGACGGCCATGGTCGGCACGGTGGTCCTCGTCACCCTCGCGGGGGCCGGGCTGCTGGCCGGGTCGCTCTTCCTCGGCGACGACCTGGGCCAGCGGATCATCATCGCCTCGATCATCAACGCCGGCTGGTGCCTGGCGGCGGTGGGCACGCTGTGGCCGCGGCCGCAGCGGGACGGCTGGTCGTTCGCCCGTGGCGCCTGTGCCGTGCTGCTGCTTGTGCTCGGCATCTCCTATCTCGCGCGGACCGCCGCGCTCGGCGCCGGCTGGATGACCGCGGATGCCGCGCTCACGGGCGCGTCCCAGGCGGTGCTCGTGACCGCGGGACTGGCATTGGCCACGAGCTGGAACTTCTGCTCGCTCTATATGGTGCTCGACCGCCTCGTCTCCACCGACGACCTGACCGGCCTGCTCAACCGGCGCACCACGCTGGCGCGCGGCCGGCTGCTGCTGGACGACGCCCGCGCCCGGCGGCGGGCCGTGTCGGTGCTGATGGTGGACCTCGACCATTTCAAGTCCATCAACGACCGCTTCGGCCATCATGTGGGCGACGCCGTGCTGCAGCGCTTCGCGGAGGCCGCCGCCCGCGAGCTGCGCTCGGGGGACGTGATCGGCCGTCTCGGCGGCGAGGAATTCTGCGCCATCCTGCCGGGGGCGGACGCGGATGCCGGCCGCGAGGTCGGCGAGCGCCTGCGCCGCATCGCCGAACGCGAGTTGCGCACCGTCGTCGATCTGCCCATCCACGCCACCGTCACGGTGGGCGTCGCCACCCTCGATCCGCCGGCCAGCGCCCCGGCGGCCCTGGCCAGCCTGATGCAGGCGGCGGACCTCGCCCTCTACGAGGCCAAGGCCGATGGCCGCAACCGGGTCGGGGTGGCCGGCCGCGGCCGGCCGTCGCCGCCCTCCGGCACGCCGCGCGGCCTTAGGGCCCCCGCCTGAGCCCGCCCGGCGACAGGCCGGCCGGGTGTGGGCCGCACCGCCCCGGCCTCAGCCGCCGATGCGGCTGCTGTAGATCTCATCGCCCACGCCGTCGGGATCCTCCACGGCCCCCACGGTCAGCGACAGGCGCGCCGTGCCAGGGGCGCCGGCGAGCATCAGCGGACCGACGTCGGCCACCGTGAACAGGCTGCTGGTGAAGCTGCCGAGCAAATGGGCTTGTCCGGCCTCGGTCTTGAACCACAGGCGATAGATGCGGCCGGGCGGGGCCGGCGGCGCCGTCACCCGCAGATCCAGCAGGCCGCTGCGCACATCGAGCTTGAGCCGGACATCCGGCGGCGGGCTGGCCATATAGACCGGCACCAGCGGCACCGTGCGCGGCTGCCGCACCGGGCCGCCCACCGAAACCGCAAGCATGTCGGCGCCCACCGCCCCGCCCAGCACTCCGGCCAGGGCCGCCGCCCCCCACAGCAGGCGGGCCCGCAGGGACAGGGACTCGGCCGGGTGAAAGGTCCGGATGACGGGGGCCGGCGCCGGCGCGCCGGGGGCCGCCGGCCGGGACGGCGCGGTGTTCGGCGCGGGCGCGGCCGGCTTCACCGGGGCGCGCCCGCCGCCCGATGGCGTGGCCGACAGCGGCCGAGACGGCTCAGCCGGCTTCACCGGGCGGGTCGCCGCCGCGCGCGCCGTCTTGCCCGGCCCCGCGGCTTCGGCCGGCGGTGGCGCCACGGTGTCCGGCGTGGTGGAGGCCGCGCGCGCCACCAGGCGGCCCAGCAGCAGGGCGGGATGGGCGATACGGCGCCGCTCCAGCGACAGGGACAGTTCCACACGCCCTGTCGCGGTCGGCGGCGGCGCTTCTGAGCCCCCGGCGTCCGCATCCGCGCGCGGCGGCGTCTCCACCGCCGGCGGCACGCCGCCAGGGACGACGGGGGGCGCGATCTCCAGCCCCGCGTCCACCGGCGCGTCGGCCGGCGCGGCTTCCGCGTTCGCGTCCCGGCCCGTGTCGCGCACCTGATGGGCGCTCACCCGCCGAACGCGCTCCCGGGCGCCCGATGGGCGCGACGTCTCCTTCGGCCGATCCGCCGCCCCGGCGGGCGGCGCCTCGGCCGCCTCCATGGCCGGCGGCGCTGGCGCGACGCTGGTGGAATCGGCCCGCCGGCGGCGGATCTTGCTGCGCTCCCCCCGCGCCACACCGGCGCGCGGTGGCGTGCTCGCATCGAGGGGGCTGTCGGACGGCGCCGGAAGCGCCGCCACGGGAGCCGCCGCCGCGGCCTGCGAGGGGACTTCGGGCCGGCGCGGCGGCGGCTCCGCCCGGGACAGTTCTTCCTCCAGCCGCCGCCGCGCGTGGGCGATGTCCCGTGCCCGCGCAGGGGGCGGCTCGGCGCCGGCGCGGGCCGGCGCGGCCGCCGAGAGCGAAGCCGCCGCCTCCGGCGCCGGCACGCGGCGCGGCTTGGCGGCACGCGGAGGCGCGGCAGGCGGGCTCTTGGCCGCCGCCCGCCGCGCCCGCAGGCCACGCATCAACCCCTTCATGGCCTGGAACGGAGCGCGGAGGGCGCCAGCGACGCGACCACCCGCCGTCCCGCCGGCGGCGGAGCTCGCGCCATCCGCCGGCGAGGCCTTCGCGCGGTCCTTGTTCCCCTTGCCGGCCGCCGTCCGCGTGCGTCCGCCGCGCTTGCCCGCGGCGGCAGGTTCGGCTCCAAGGCGGAGGCTGTCGAGATCCTCGGCGATGCTCCGCCACAGCCCCGGCGCCGGATCGATGGGCGTCACCAGCTCGTACAGGGGCACCAGCGCGCGTTCCCAGGTGCGCACCCGCGCCGCGAAGGCGGCATCGACGGCGATGCGGGTGCGCACCTGCGCGCGCTCCGCCGCGTCGAGCGTACCGATCACGAATTCGGCGGCGATGAGGTCGTCGCCGGTCATCCCCGCACTCCAAGCTCGGTGGCGAGCTGCTGGATGCTGCGGGCGAGCCACGCCCGCACCCCGGCGGGGGGAACATCGAAATAGACGCCCAGCGCATCGCGGGTCCAGCCGTCGTAATAGGCCAGCAGCACCATCCGCCGCCGCTCCTCCGACAGGCTGCCGAGACCGGCGAGCAGGCGCAGCAGCGCCTTGCTGCGGGCCGGGGGTGCGAGCGGGTCCTTGGCCGGGTTGGCCACGCGAAACGGCTCATAGGCGTCGGCCCCGCCATGCTCGCGCATCACGTCGAGCCCGGCGCCACGCGCGATGATGACCATCGCCGCCAGGGGATCGTGATCCGCAGCCACGGCCGCGGCATGAGAGAAGATGTGCCGATAGGTCCGCCGCATGGTCTCGGCCGCCAGTTCCGGACGCCGCACCAGGCGGAGGATGAGGCCATAGATCTTCGGCGCGGACAGCGCATAGACGCGCTCGCGCGCGGCGGCATCGCCGGGCCGCGCCAGCAATTCACGCAGCTCTCGCTGGGGTGTCACGGCGGGTCCACCTCCCTCGCCGCCGGGCCGCGCTCGGGCGCATCGGGGCTGCATTGGCGCCAGGCCATTCTCGCGTTTCTCCGAGCGGCGAAAAGCGTCCGCCCCCTCGGAGCCGCCGTCCCTTCACGGCCACGGGCATTCCCGCCACCGTCAGGCGCCCCCATTGAAGCGCATGCGCGCGGCGCAAGACACTGGGAAAATAGCAATCCGGCGCGAAAGTTCCGACCCGCCCTCACGGGCGCGAGGAATCCGCGTGGCGCCACGCGGCGCGCCGGCTGCCCAGCTCGGGCTTGGCCGTACGGTCGAGCTCGCCGGCCGCTTCCGCCAGGGTCAGCTCGGCCTCGGCCTCGCTCAAGGCGGCGCTCGCCGCCTCCCGCTGGCCGGCGAGGTCCTCCACCGACCGGCGCAGGTTGTCACGGCGGCCGCGGGCGGCATGGGCCAGCGGGGGATAAGCGAAATGGGCGGGATCGCTGATGCCGGAGCGCTCCTCCTCGCCAGCGATGTCGCGGTCGAGCTCCACCGCCATGCGCTCGAAATCGGCGATCATGGCATCGATCTGGGCAAGGCGCCGGCGGGCATCGTCGATCTGAAACTTCTTGGCGCGGATCAAGGGCTCTCGCGACTTCATCGCCATCAACTCCGGTACGCAACGAGGCAATGCGGGCCGAGCACCCTCGGGCCCCCTCAACACGCCTCACCATGGCGGCTCACGGTTGCCCGTTTCTTACCGGCGCCGAACGACGTTGCGGAAAATCGCACCGGATGGCCCCACGGCAACCAATCGTTTACCGCCTTCGTTAATCATGGCTCCACGGTTCGAGCGAAGCGCATCACGTGCCCGCTCTAACGCCGGCTGGGGGGATGACCGGGGACGGGTGAAACGAGGGCTCGGCAGTGGGCGAAAACAGTTAAGTGCCTGACGGGGATTCGCTCTTCGAAACCGTGCACAATTGTTTTTTAACAAGGCCTTGTCCGCGCGAATCGGGGTCTGCTATCGATTCCGCACACGTCACGCGAATCACCCCGTCGGCCGAGCAACGGAAGTCGGCATCGCCGTCTCCCGGTAAGTTGCGAGGAAAGGGATTGCCATGCGCGTCTTGCTCATCGAAGACGACAGTGCGACGGCCAAGGGCATCGAACTGATGCTCAAAACCGAAAACTTCAACGTCTACACGACCAACTTCGGTGAGGAGGGTGTCGATCTCGGCAAGGTTTACGAGTATGATATCATTCTGCTCGACCTGAACCTGCCGGACATGTCCGGGTTTGAGGTGCTGCGCGCGCTGCGCGTCGCCAAGGTCAAGACCCCGATCCTCATCCTCTCGGGCCTCGCCAACACGGAAGACAAGGTCAAGGGCTTCGGCTTCGGCGCCGACGACTACCTGACCAAGCCCTTCCACAAGGACGAGATGGTCGCCCGCATCCATGCCATCGTCCGCCGCTCCAAGGGCCATGCCCAGTCGGTGATCCAGACCGGCGACCTCATCGTCAACCTCGACACCAAGACGGTCGAGGTCGAAGGGGGCCGCGTGCACCTCACCGGCAAGGAATACCAGATGCTGGAGCTGCTCTCGCTCCGCAAGGGCACCACGCTCACCAAGGAGATGTTCCTGAACCATCTCTACGGCGGCATGGACGAGCCCGAATTGAAGATCATCGACGTCTTCATCTGCAAGCTGCGCAAGAAGCTGGCCAATGCGTCCGCCGGCAAGAACTATATCGAGACGGTCTGGGGCCGCGGCTACGTGCTGCGCGAGCCGGCGCCGGGCGCCGAGCGCATGGCAGTGTGAAGGGCGGCGCGAGCCGCCTTCTCCATTCAAGGATTTCCGCGCGTCGCCCTGCCCCACCTCCGGTGGGGCATTTTATTTTGGCCCGGGGCGCGGCCGTTGCCCCGCGCGCCGCGAGATGCGGAAAGGCCGAGCCTCAGGCCGCCTGCGCCGTCAGGGTCACGAGTTCGCCGTCCTGGTCGAAGCTTGTGACGAAACCGCAGGCGCGGGCCAGAAGGCCGGCATAGTACGGCTGAATCACATGGGCATCGAGGCCGCCCGAGGGCGCCTCCCCGGCCAGCAGCGCCTCGACCCCCTTGGGGATGCGCGCGCTGACACCGCGCGCCGCCAGGGTGAAGCCCATGGCCTCGCCGCCGCCCAGGGGCGCCACCCGGATCACGCCACCGCGCGGCACGGTGGTGACGGCGAGCAGCATCAGGTTGAGTAACAACTTCACCTTGTTCTTGGCCTGAAACTCGCGCGGCAGCAGCCATTCGATTCTGGTGCGGTCGTCCTCGATCATGCCGCGCACCACCTGCTCCGCGTCGCCGAGATCAAGCTGCGCGCCCGCCGAGCCGGCGGCGCCGAAGGCGAGCCGCGTGAACTGGAGCCGGGCGGACGCCTGCCGCGCGCTCTTGGCGATGAGATCGAGGGCGACCTCGCGCATGTCGGCGGCGCCCTCGTCCTCCAGCACCTCGATGCCGTTCACGATGGCGCCCACCGGGCTGATCACGTCGTGGCACACCCGCGAGCACAGCAGCGCGGCGAGATCCAGGGCGGAAACGGCGATGGGCGTGTCGAGCGGCTGCGCGTCGGACAGGTTCGCATCGGACGGCTTCGCATTGGACATGGGGGCGGGGCTTCCGGGCGTGCTGCGATTCCGCCGCCGAAACCGCCTGCGACGGCAGGCCCTTGGCGGCGGAGGTAATCGCAAGGGTAAGGGTCGGCTCTGATACACCCGACCGGGGCCGGCTCACAAGCCGCCGTCGACACACGGTCCGCGCCCCGCTATGCACCGCCGATGACCACACCTGTTTCCGCTCCGTTGCCGCGCCCCTCCTCGCCCGCCGATGCCCCCCTCCTCGCCGGACTGGCCGAAGCGGCGCTCGCCGCCGGCGTCGCCATCCGCCGCATCGAGAGGGAGGGCATCCAGGCCCACCAGAAAAGCGACCTCAGCCCGGTGACCGCGGCCGACGGCGCGGCCGAGGCGATCATCTGCGCGGCCCTCGAACGGCTCGCCCCCGGCGTGCCGGTGGTGGCGGAAGAGGCCACCTCGGCCGGCGCCAGCGTCGCCTGCGGCCCGCGCTTCTTCCTGGTGGACCCGCTCGACGGCACGCGCGAATTCATTTCCGGCAATGGCGAGTACACCGTCAACATCGCCCTGGTGGAGAACGGCGCGCCGGTGCTGGGCGTCGTCTACGCACCGGCGCGGGAGATTCTCTACGCCGGTCGGCCCGGGGGCGCTTTCCGCGCCGCGCGCGCGCCCGGCGCGGCGGTGGATGCCGACGGGTGGACGTCCATCACCTGCCGCCCGCTGCCGGACGGCCCCCTGGCGGTGGCCGCCAGCCGGTCGCATGGCGACCCTGCCACCGACGCCCTGGTGGCTCGCTACCGGGTGGCCGAATACACCCCCGCCGGCTCGGCGCTGAAGTTCGGCCTGCTGGCGGAAGGGCGGGTGGATTTCTATCCGCGCCTCGGTACGGTGATGGAGTGGGACACCGCCGCCGGGCACGCGCTGGTGGCGGCCGCCGGCGGGCGGCTCACCCGGCCGGACGGCAGCCCACTGACCTACGGGCATGCCGACCAGGGCTTCAAGGTGCGGGGCTTCCTCGCCTGGGGCGCCGGCACGCCGCCCACGCCCGCCGGCGCGTGAGCCGGCGACGGCCCCGCGGGCGCCGCCGCCTTCCGGCCGTCACAGTGCTGGCAATAATCGAAGCTCGAATCGCGGCGTCCGCCGTCCACCGAAGCCCTTCGCGAGATCCCCCATGCGCTTCTCATCGAGCTTCCTCACCCCTGCCGCGCGCCGCACCGTCCTGCGCGGCCTCCTGGCCGCAGGGCTGGGGTTCGCGTCCCTGGGGCTCGCGTCCCTGGCCGCAGGGCCGGCCGCCGCGCAACAGCAGGGACAGCAGCAGGCCCCGCAGACTTATTCCACCGGCGAACTGGTGAGCAAAGGCCACTCCTTCTTCGGCAGCGTGTCGCGGGGGCTGGCGCTGTCCATCGAGAAGGCGGTCTCCCAATGGGGCCAGCCCAATGGCTACATTCTCGGGCAGGAGGGCTCCGGAGCGTTCGTGGGCGGCCTGCGCTATGGCGAGGGCGTGCTCTATACCCGCAATGCCGGCGACTTGAAGCTGTACTGGCAGGGCCCCTCGGTGGGCTGGGACTTCGGCGGCGACGGCGCCCGCACCATGATCCTGGTCTACAACCTGCGCAGCGTGGAGGACATCTTCCGCCGCTTCGCCGGCCTGTCCGGCTCGGCCTATGTGGTGGCGGGCTTCGGCATGACCGCGCTCGGCGCCGACGGCATCGTGGTGGTTCCCATCCGGTCCGGCGTCGGGGTGCGGCTTGGCGCCAATCTCGGCTACCTCAAGTTCACCCCCACCCCCACCTGGAATCCGTTCTGAGCCCGCGCGACGGGACGGCCCCGCGCCCTCCGGCCGATGGCGGCGGGCTGGTGCGCCGCGTCCAGTTCTGGCATGAATGGATGAGAGATCCGGGTTGCGGGATCGGAGCTGAAGGACAAGGGCCAACGTGATCGAGCAGATCATGTATTTCGCTTTGGGCGTCCTCATGGCGACGCTCGTGGCCCTGCTCGTGCTGCCGGCGGTGTGGCATCGGGCCGTGCGCCTGACCACGCGCCGCGTGGAAGCGGCGGTGCCCGTCTCCCTGTTCGAGGTGCAGGCGGACAAGGACCAGCAGCGGGCCTTCTTCGCCCTCAACCAGCGTCGCCTGGAACTGCAGGCGGACGCCATGCGCGAGACCATCGTCGCCCATGCCTCCACCATCGAGCGGCACCGCCTGAAGGTGGTGGAGCTGGAACAGGCCAAGGCCGCGCTGGAAGACACCACGCGCCGGCTTGAGGGGCTCAACGCGGAGCAGGCGGTGGTGGTGGGCGAGCTTCAGGACCAGGTGGCCGACCGCACCGCCGCCGCGGCCCGGCTCGACGAGGAACTGGGCCTCCGCCTCGCGGAGCTGGCGCAGGCCAGCGAGGCCGCCGGCCGGCTCAGGATGGAGCTGGATCAGCTCGCCGCTGCGCTGGCCGCGCGCGAGGAGAGCCTCGCCGCCGAGCAGGCCCGCGCCGCGCGGCTGCAGATGGCCCTGGAACAACTGGAAACCGCGGGCGGCCCCGACGCCGCGCTGCGTGCCACCCTGGCGGAGCTGGCGGCGAAGGTGGTGGTGCTCACGGCGCAGGTGGAGGGTGCCTCCTCCCCCATCCCGGCGCTGGTGGCCGAGGCGCCGGCAGGCGAGGCGACCCTTGCCGGCCGCATCCGCGCCCTCCTGCATGAGGCGCCGCAAGCCGCAGAGTAACACCGGCGGCGCCCCTGCGCCCGCGGGCTCCCGATTCCCCGCCTCCAGCACCTGCGCTCCCGACGCCCGCACCTGCCGGGTGGGCGCCGGGCCGCACAGTCAGTCGCTGACGAAAGCGAGATCCTTCAGCCGCTGCTGCAGGTCCCGGGGCAAATCCGGCAGAGCGCCCGGCGGCACGAAATCGTCCGCGCGAAACGGAGGTCCCCTGCGGCTGCCGGCGAACACCCGGGGTCCCTCCGGCGTGACCACGATGTCGCCCCTTCGGAGGCTCACGTCGGCCTTCACATCCACCCGCGCCACCCCCGCCGGGCCGCCGCCGGGGGTGCAGGCGCACCCCTCCACCAGCCGCTGGCGGAACACGAAGGCATTGGGCAAAGCGGAATAGGGATGCCCGCCCCCATCGACGGCGCCGTCGATGCCTTTGGCCAGGTCGGGCGAGGTGTAGACCGCCACCTCGGCGGCCGGGCAGAAAGCGTTGCACTGGGCCTGAGCGGCAGCATCGGCGGCGCCGGCCACCCGCCCGCTCAGGGGAAAGAAGCGGCCATCGCAGGTGCGCACGCAATAAGCGATGCGGCTGCCGCCCGCCGAGGCGCCGGCCGGCGGCGCCGGAGTAATGAGAATGCGCGGACGCTCCCGCCCGCCGCCAAGCGATCCGGTGGTCGCGACATCGCCGCGCATGCCGAACAGCAGCGCCACGAACTCCCGCTGCGACGTGCCCCGCCGGGCCGGCGCGGGCGGTGACTCCCGGGCGGGCCCGCGCGCCGGGCCGCCTGCGGCCCCCTGCCGCCCCGCCTCGCCCTGGATGAACGACCGCGCGCCGACGCTCTGGGCCGCGACGGGAAGCGCCGGCAGCAGCAGGCCGCCACAGAGCGCGGTGAGAAGGGCGCGCCGCCCCCATTGCGTCGTCACGACATCTCCCCCGGCGTGCCGCACCTTGCGCTTGCCGCCCGGACGCCGCCGTCGCCGCCCGAATCAGGTGCGAATTCGGGCTGTGACATACACCTCGGCCGGCGAGACCTCCAGGCGCCGGCTTCCGCTCACGCCAGCAGGGACACCGAGAAGGTCTTGAGCGGCTGCGGCGCCGGGGCCGCCGGGTGCTGCGCCGGCACCGTCAGCAGCGCCAGCGGCGGCGTCGCGATGAGCAGCAGCGCCAGCAGGATCAGCACGAGGGAGATGCCGAAGGACGCCTGGCGCGCCGCCCGTCCCCCGGCCCAGCGACGCGCAGAACCCGGCCCGCGCGCGACCGCGGGAGCGATCCAGGAAGCCGACCTGTTCATGGCGGAACTCCTCTCCGCCTCAGCGCGCGGCAGGCGCCGGGGCCACATGCTGCGACAGCCGCGCGCGAACCGCGAGCCCCCGCCGGCCCGCCCCCGCCGCGCGGGATTGTAAAGAAAAGATGAAGGCCGCCGGGCAGTTCCCACCCGCCGCCTTCACGAACACGCGAGAGCGGAAGGGCCGGCGTCCGGGCGTGATTTCGCTGCGCTGCAGCGACGAAGGAAGTTGCATGCCATCCCTCCCGCCCCTGATATGGCGGGAATGATAGACAAGCTCGAATACCTCATCGCCCTCGCCCGGGAACGTCACTTTGGCCGCGCCGCCGAAGCCTGCGGCGTCACCCAGCCCACCCTTTCAGCCGGCATCAAGCAGCTGGAGGACATGCTGGGCGTGCTGCTGGTGCAGCGCGGCTCGCGCTTCCTCGGCTTCACGCCCGAGGGCGAGCGCGCCCTGGACTGGGCCCGGCGCATCGTTTCCGACGCCCGCGCCATGCGCCAGGACATCGACGCGCTGAAACGCGGCCTGTCCGGCCCGCTGCGCATCGCCGCCATCCCCACCGCGCTGCCCATGGTGGCGGCGCTGACCACCCCGTTCCGCGCCCGCCATCCCGACGTGCGCTTCACCGTGGTGTCCCGCACCTCGCTGAAAATCCTGAGCGACCTTGAAAACCTCGAGGTCGACGCCGGCATCACCTATCTCGACAACGAACCCCTGGGCCGGGTCAACACGGTGGCGCTCTATCGCGAACGGTACCGCCTGGTCACGGCCGCCGACGCCCGTTTCGGCGACCGCGCCAGCGTCACCTGGGCCGAGGTGGGCGAGCTGCCGCTGGCGCTCTTGACTCCCACCATGCAGAATCGCCGCATCGTCGACGGCCTGCTGGCGGCGGCGGGCGCACGCCCCCAGCCGACCCTGGAATCCAATTCCATGACGGTGCTGTTCACCCATGTGCGAACCGGCCTGTGGGCCAGCGTGATGCCGGCCATGCTGGCCGATTCCCTGGGGCTGACGGCGCGGCTGCGCTCCATCCCCATCCTCGACCCCGACATCTCCCATTCCATCGGCCTGGTGGTGCCCCACCGCGAGCCCACCACCCCCATCATTGCCGCGCTGGTGGCGGAGGCGCGGCGCATCGCCCCCAAGCTCGACCAGCAGGGCCTGGCCGATCCCGCCCTTGCCGCGATGCAATAGGCCATTCCCCCGCGCACCCGGGTACACATAGAGAAGTCCAATCGTTCAAGGCCTTGAAACCGGCAAAACGCCCCTTTTGCCGCAGGCTGAAGGCCGATGACGCAGCGTCCAGCCCCGCACGCACGGGGCTGGACCATAGAAATGTTCTATTGCACCATCCCACAGCTGCATTGATCCCCGCCGCGTTTGTGACAGTCTGTTTGAAATCATCATAAGGAAAGGGTCGCCCTGGCGGCCCGGATGAAACGGTCTGACGCGGGAAGGCGGACGCCCATGGCGGTCTATGAGGATTGGAGCACCGAGCGCGCAGCTCAGGTGATCGCGGAGCTTCGACATCTCGAAGGGGCCACCATGCCCATCCTGCACGCGCTGCAGGAGACCTTCGGCTTCGTGCCCGACCCGGCGGTGCCGCTGATCGCCGACAGCCTCAACCTGTCACGCGCCGAAGTCTATGGCGTGCTCACCTTCTATCACGACTTCCGCCGCGAGCCGCCGGGCCGCCATGTGGTGAAGCTGTGCGCCGCCGAAGCCTGTCAGTCCATGGGTGGCAAGGCCCTGGCCGCTTATGCCGAGGACCGGCTGGGGGTCGCCATGGGCGAGACCTCGCCGGACGGCAGGATCACGCTTGAGCCCATCTATTGCCTCGGCCTGTGCGCCTGCGCGCCCTCGGCGCTGGTGGATGGCCAGCTGGTCGGCCGGCTCGACCGCGACACCATCGATGACATGGCCGATGGCTTCGCCCATGGCAAAAGCTTCGGAGAGGCGTGATGAAATCCCCCCGCATCTTCGTTCCCAACGACGCCACCGCCGTGGCCTGCGGCGCCGACCGGGTGGCCCGCAAGCTGGAGCATGAGTTGCTCGCCCGCGGCGTCACCGCCGACATCACCCGCAACGGCTCGCGCGGCCTGTTCTGGCTGGAGCCGCTGATCGAGATCGAGACCGCGAACGGCCGCGTGGGTTACGGCCCGGTGACGCCGTCCGACGTGGAAGACCTGCTGCACGCCGGCTTCCTGCACGGCGCCGACCACCCGCTGTGCGTCGGCGTGGTGGATGAGATTCCCTATCTCAAGAAACAGACCCGCCTCACCTTCGCCCGGGTCGGCATCATCGATCCCCTCTCGCTCACCGACTACGAGGCCCATGGCGGCTATCGCGGCCTGAAGCGGGCGATCGAGATCGGCCCCTCCGCCACGGTGGAGGAGGTGGTGGACAGTGGCCTGCGCGGCCGCGGCGGCGCCGGCTTCCCCACTGGCATCAAGTGGCGCACGGTGGCGGCGGCGCCGGCCGACCAGCGCTACATCGTCTGCAACGCCGACGAGGGCGACAGCGGTACCTTTGCCGACCGCCTCATCATGGAGGCGGACCCGTTCTGCCTCATCGAGGGCATGACCATCGCCGGCCTCGCGGTGAACGCCACCCGCGGCTACGTCTATTCGCGCTCGGAATATCCGCTCGCCTTCGTGGTGATGGAAAAGGCCATCGAGAAGGCCCGCGCCGCCGGCCTGCTGGGCAAGAACATCCTGGGCTCGGGGCTCGACTTCGACCTGGAGATGCGCATGGGCGCCGGCGCCTATGTGTGCGGCGAGGAAACCGCGCTGCTGGAAAGCCTGGAGGGCAAGCGCGGCCTGGTGCGCGCCAAGCCGCCGCTGCCGGCCCACAAGGGCCTGTTCCAGAAGCCCACCGTCATCAACAACCTGGTGTCGCTCGCCACCGTGCCGGTGATCCTGGACAAGGGCGGCAAGTTCTATCGCGACTTCGGCATGGGCCGCTCACGCGGAACCATGCCGATCCAGATCGCCGGCAACGTGAAGTTTGGCGGCCTGTTCGAGACCGCCTTCGGCATCACGCTGGGCGAGCTGGTGAACGACATCGGCGGCGGCACCCAGTCCGGCCGGCCGGTGCGCGCGGTGCAGGCGGGCGGTCCGCTCGGCGCCTACCTGCCGGTGTCCCAGTTCGACACCCCGTTCGACTACGAGGCGTTCGCGGCCAAGGATGCGCTCATCGGCCATGGCGGCCTGGTGGTGTTCGACGACACCGTGGACCTCGCCGGCATGGCGCGCTTCGCCATGGAGTTCTGCGCCCACGAGAGCTGCGGCAAGTGCACGCCCTGCCGCATCGGCTCCACCCGCGGCGTCGAAACCCTCGACAAGGTGATCGCCGGCGAGCGGCGCGAGGCCAACCTCGCTCTGCTCAACGACCTTTGCCACACCATGAAGCTCGGCTCCCTGTGCGCCCTGGGCGGCTTCACGCCCTATCCGGTGCTGAGCGCCCTCACCCACTTCCCGGAAGACTTCGGCGCCACGCCGAGCCTGCCGGCCGCCGCAGAATAATCAGGAGGAACGCCCATGTCCCTCGTTCACGAAATTGACTACGGCACGCCGGCTTCCACCTCCGAGAAGCTGGTCACCCTCGTCATTGACGGCATGAGCGTGAGCGTGCCGGAAGGCACCTCCATCATGCGCGCGGCCATGGAGATCGGGAACCAGATCCCCAAGCTCTGCGCCACCGACATGCTCGACGCCTTCGGCTCCTGCCGCCTCTGCCTGGTGGAGATCGAGGGCCGCAACGGCACCCCCGCCTCCTGCACCACGCCGGTGGCCGAGGGCATCGTGGTGAAAACCCAGACCGAGCGGCTGAAGCAGATCCGCAAGGGGGTGATGGAGCTCTACATCTCCGACCACCCGCTCGACTGCCTCACCTGCTCCGCCAACGGCGACTGCGAGTTGCAGGACATGGCCGGCGTGGTTGGCCTGCGCGACGTGCGCTATGGCTACGAGGGCGAGAACCACACCAAGCTCGGCAAGGACGAGTCCAACCCCTACTTCACTTATGAAAAGTCGAAGTGCATCGTCTGCAATCGCTGCGTGCGGGCGTGCGAGGAGGTGCAGGGCACGTTCGCGCTGACCATCTCCGGCCGGGGCTTCGACAGCCGCGTGTCGCCGGGCATGGACGAGAGCTTCCTCACCTCGGAGTGCGTCTCCTGCGGCGCCTGCGTGCAGTCGTGCCCCACCGCCACGCTGAACGAAAAGGCCATGTTCGACATCGGCACCCCCGAGCATTCGGTGGTGACCACCTGCGCCTATTGCGGGGTGGGCTGCACCTTCAAGGCGGAGATGCGCGGCGACGAGCTGGTGCGCATGGTGCCCTACAAGGACGGCAAGGCCAATCGCGGCCATAGCTGCGTGAAGGGCCGCTTCGCCTATGGCTATGCCACCCACCAGGACCGCATCCTGAAGCCCATGATTCGCGCCTCCATCCAGGACCCCTGGAAGGAAGTGAGCTATGAGGAGGCCATCGCCTACGCCGCCTCCGAGTTCAAGCGCATCCAGGAAAAGTACGGCAAGCGATCGGTGGGCGGCATCACCTCCTCGCGCTGCACCAATGAAGAGACCTACCTGGTCCAGAAGCTGATCCGCGGCGGCTTCGGCAACAATAACGTGGATACCTGCGCCCGCGTCTGCCACTCGCCCACCGGCTATGGCCTCAGCCAGACCTATGGCACCTCCGCCGGCACCCAGGATTTCGACAGCGTCGAGAAGGCCGACGTGGTGCTCATCATCGGCGCCAACCCCACGGACGGCCACCCGGTATTCGGCTCGCGGCTCAAGAAGCGGCTGCGCGAGGGCGCCAAGCTGATCGTGGTCGATCCCCGCCGCACCGACATCGTGCGCTCGCCCCATATCGAGGCGGCCTATCACCTGCCCCTGAAGCCCGGCACCAATGTCGCCATCGTCACCGCTTTGGCCCATGTGGTGGTCACCGAGGGCCTGGTGAACGAACAATTCGTGCGCGAGCGCTGCGACTGGGAAGACTTCCAGGAATGGGCGGCGTTCGTGGCCGATGCGCGCCACAGCCCCGAGGCGGTGGAGAAGTATACCCAGGTGCCCGCCGAGCTGGTGCGCGGCGCCGCCCGCCTCTATGCCACCGGCGGCAACGGGGCCATCTATTACGGCCTGGGCGTCACCGAGCATTCGCAGGGCTCGACCACGGTGATGGCCATCGCCAACCTCGCCATGGCCACCGGCAACATCGGCCGCGAGGGCGTGGGCGTGAACCCGCTGCGGGGCCAGAACAACGTGCAGGGCTCGTGCGACATGGGCTCGTTCCCCCACGAGCTGCCGGGCTATCGCCACATCTCCGACGACGCCACCCGCGCCGCGTTCGAGGCCATGTGGGGCGTGCACCTGGACGACGAGCCGGGCCTGCGCATTCCCAACATGTTCGACGCGGCGGTGGAGGGCACCTATAAGGGCATGTATGTGCAGGGCGAGGACATTCTTCAGTCCGATCCCGACACCAAGCACGTCTCGGCCGGTCTGGCCGCCCTCGAATGCCTGGTCGTGCAGGATCTGTTCCTGAACGAGACCGCCAATTACGCCCATGTGTTCCTGCCGGGCTGCACCTTCCTGGAGAAGGACGGCACCTTCACCAATGCGGAACGTCGCATCCAGCGGGTGCGCAAGGTGATGGCGCCGAAGAATGGCTATGCCGACTGGGAAGTCACCCAGATGCTGGCCAACGCGCTCGGCTTCAAGATGGATTACACCCATCCCTCGCAGATCATGGACGAGATCGCCGCCCTCACGCCCGCCTTCACGGGGGTGAGCTATCAGAAGCTGGAGGAGCTGGGCTCGGTGCAGTGGCCCTGCAACGAGAAGGCCCCCACCGGCACCCCGGTGATGCACATCGGCGGCTTCGTGCGTGGCAAGGGCAAGTTCATCCTCACCGAATACGTGCCCACCGACGAGAAGACCGGCCCCCGCTTCCCGCTGCTGCTCACCACCGGGCGCATCCTCAGCCAGTACAATGTGGGTGCCCAGACCCGGCGCACCGCGAACGTGGCCTGGCACCCCGAGGACGTGCTGGAAATCCACGCCAGCGACGCGGAGAACCGGGGCATTCGCGACGGCGACTTCGTGAAGCTGGAGAGCCGCGCGGGCGCCACCTCGCTCAAGGCGGTGATCTCGGACCGGGTGGCGCCGGGGGTGGTCTACACCACCTTCCACCACCCCGTGACCCAGGCCAACGTGGTCACCACCGACTTCTCCGACTGGGCCACCAACTGCCCCGAATACAAGGTGACGGCGGTGCAGATTTCGCCCTCCAACGGCCCCACCGCCTGGCAGGAGGACTACGAGGACCTGAGCCGCAAGAGCCGTCGCGTCGCGGCGGAAGCGGCGGAATAGACCCGGCGCGGATCCCTCATCCCGCCGCCCCTCTCCCCGCCGAGGCCCATCCCTCTCCTTGGCGGGGAGAGGCCCCGATCCGCAACGGCGCGCCAGGGGCCGCCGTCTTTGCCATGACAGGCGCGGCCTCGGCTGCGCGGAACGAAGCGCCCCATGACCGACGTGCCCGACCCCGCCCTCGCCGCAGCGCCAGCCTGCCCGCTGCCGCGGGAGCCACAACCCGACCTGCCGGCGCCGCCACCGGCCCGGCGCGTGGAGCGGGTACAGGTGCGCGACGGCATCGTCAGCAGCGGCAGCCGCGCGGTGCCGGAAGAGACGCCGGTGGCGCTCACCTTCAATGGCACCACCCATGCGGTGATGATGGCCAGCCCCAGCGACATCCCCGCCTTCGCCCTTGGCTTCGCCCTGACCGAGGGAATCGTCGCTGACCCATCCGAGATCCTCTCCCTGGAGGAGCTGGTGGTGGAGGAGGGCATCGAGGCGCGCATGTGGATCGCCGAGGAAAAAATGCGCACCCTCTCGGCCCGCCGCCGCGCCCTCGCCGGCCCCACCGGCTGCGGCCTGTGCGGGGTGGAGAGCCTGGCCGAGGCGGTGAAGCCCGCCGCCCGGGTCGTCGCCGGCCCGCGCCTCACGCCCGACCAGGTCCTGGCCGCCATGGCGGCGCTGGGCCCGCTCCAGGCGCTCAATCGCGAAACCCGTGCGGTCCATGCCGCAGCTTATGCCGAGCCCGGCGCCGGCATCCTCGCCCTGGCCGAGGACGTGGGCCGGCACAATGCGCTCGACAAGCTGGTCGGCATCGCCGCCACCCGCCGCCTGCAGACGAACAAGGGCCTGCTGCTGCTCACCAGCCGGGTTTCCATCGAGATGGTGCAGAAGGCCGCGGTGCTGGGCGTGGGCGTGATCGCCGCGGTTTCAGCGCCCACCTCCCTCGCCATCCGCACGGCGCAGGCCGCCGGCATCACCCTGTGCGCGGTGGTGCGCGTCGACGGGTTCGAGATCTTCACCCATCCCGGGCGCATCGCGCTCGGCAACGAGACGGAGCACGACGCCCATGTCGCATAGTTCAGCTGATAAGCTCGTCTACATGGCCAACCAGATCGCCACCGCCTTCGCCCAGCAGCGGCACGAGGCGGCGGTGGAGTCCACGCGCACCCATATCGCCAAGTTCTGGGACCCGCGCATGCGCGCCAAGATCGCCGCGCACGTCGCCGCCGGCGGCGAAGGCCTCCTGCCCGTCGCCCGGGAGGCCCTGGACGGCCTGCCTCCGATCAAGGCGGCCTAGGTCCGATGGCGCATCCGTTCCGCCCCACGGGCGCACGGGCGGGTGAAGACATGAGGGGCGAGCCGCCCCGGGAGCGCGGCCGCGCGGGGGTGACGCCCCTGCGGACGGTTCCCGCTCCCCCGGCCGGCCGCAGGTCGGGGCCCGGTCTTCGAGCCGGACAGAAGGGATGTGCTCGCTTGGAAAACCGCCGCCCGGGGACGTGTTCAAGCGCGGCACCGGCTTGAAGAAAACACCATGCGCCACGCTCGCCGGGCTTTAGGATCAGCGGCCGGGTGCGGCAACTGAGGGCGCCGCTGCGCCGCCCTCCTCCACTTGGAGGGTGACCAGGGATATGCCAAAGCAGACCCGCAGATGCTCGCTCGCCCGCGCCAGGAAAGCGTCGTCCAGCGTCGCCCCGGGGCGCACCAGATGGGCGCATGCCGCCAGTTCCGCAGCGTTCGCTCTCCAGATGCGCAGCTCCGTTACCGCGCTTACCCCCGGCAGTTGCGACAGATAGGCCAGAATTTCGGCTCGGTCGGCGGCTTCGCCCACCTCCGTCGCGTTCACGCTGAAACTGTCGCGGGCAAGGCGCCAGGTGCTGGCGAGGATAATCCCAGCAATCACCAGCGACACGGCCGGATCGAGCCACAGCCAGCCGGTCAGCGCGATGCCGGCGGCCGCAGCCACCACCGCGAGCGACACCGCCCCATCCGCCGCCACACGCAGGCCCGCGCCCTGCCGCCGGCGCCCGGCGCCGCCGCGCATCAGCAAGGCCGCCGTCGTCACCTTGATGACCAGCCCGACCGAAGCGGCAGCCATCACCACCCCCGTATGCACCGGATGCGGCGAGAAGAAGCGAAGCACCGCCTCGACGATGATGGCCCCGGTTCCCACCAGCAGCAGCACCGCATTGGCAAAGATGGCGAGGAACGGCAGGCCGCCGGGCCCGAACGCCGCCCCGGTGCGCGCCGAGCGCCGCAGCAGCCAGGCGGCGCCGGAGGCCAGCAGCAGGCCGAGCACATCGAACAGGTTGTGGCCGGCATCCGCCTCCAAGGCGAGCGACCCGGCCCAGAGCCCCACCACCGCCTCGGTGGCGACGAAACCCAGGTTGAGCGCGACGGCAAGGCCGAACACCAGCGGCGACGGAGCCGTCACGCCCGCGCCCACTCCGCCTGGGGCGCGACAAGACGAGGCATGCGGGAAGAAGCACCGCGAAAACCCGGCGGGATCGCGGCTTCCCGCGGCCGCCATTTCCGCGCCGGAGCGGGCGGCGGGGCCATGGCCCCCGGCGCCGGCCGTGGAGGTCTCGACCGCCCGCGGCGGTTGCGACCCGCTCATGGCGTCATGTCCTCGTCCTTGGCGCGTTCTGGACGCCCGCGGGGCGACGGCATGCGGCGCGCCACGTCCCCATCCCCGCGCCTTTCACAAACGAGGCGAAGGACGCCTCAGTCCTCAAGATCCACATCAAATATCGTCATCTGGAAATGATAGCAAAGATCGCCATCTTCCTTGTCCTCAAAGATGATGCCGATGTCTTCTTCACCAAGAAGAACGTCAGCCGAATCCTTCTTCTTGGGCCGTGCCACGACCTTGATCTGCGGGTTTCCGAACTTTGTGCGCAGATAACGTTGAACGGATTCGATGTCTTTCTTGTCCAAGGCTGGCCTCCTGATGTCCGCCAGCCGCCTTATGACCGTCCCGCCGGGCGCATTCAAGGCACGCCGGCGCACAAATCCCAGATATGTGCCCGCTGCCCGGCCGGCGCTCCGGAGGGCCGCCGGGCACGGCGCCACGGTCAGATGTCGGCGCCGGCGAAGATGGCGACATCCTCAAACACCTGGTCCATGGAGCGGGACGGCTCGGCGCAGCCGGCCTCGCCCACCACCTTGGCGGGAATGCCGGCCACCGTGGTGTTGCGCGGCACCGGCTTCAGCACCACCGAGCCGGCGGCGATGCGGGCGCAGCGACCCACCTCGATATTGCCCAGAACCTTGGCGCCGGCGCCGATCAGCACGCCCCGGCGGATTTTCGGGTGCCGGTCGCCGGTCTCCTTGCCGGTGCCACCCAGGGTGACGCCCTGGAGAATGGACACATCGTCCTCGATCACCGCCGTCATGCCGATCACCACGCCGGTGGCATGGTCGAGGAAGATGCCCCGGCCCATGGGCACCTGGGGATGGATGTCCACCGCGAACACCGACGACACCCGGCTTTGCAGGTACAGCGCCAGGTCGAACTGGCCGCGCATCCACAGCCAATGGGCGAGGCGGTGGGTCTGGATGGCATGGAAACCCTTGAAATAGAGCACCGGATCAAGCGCGCGGCCGGCCGCCGGATCGCGGTCCACCACCGCCATGATGTCGGCGCGCAGCGCCTGGGCGATGGATTTGTCGTCGGCGGTGGCCTCCAGATAGGCGGCCAGGATCACCGCCGCCGGCACGTCCGCATGGTCGAGCCGCATGGCGATGCGCTGGCCGACGCTGGCCTCCAGGCTCGGCTGGCCGAGCACGGCGCCGGTCAGGAACGCGGTCATGAGCGGCTCGCGCTCGGCCGCGTCCTCGGCCTCGTTGCGCACGCGGGCCCACACCGGGTCCACCACGTCATGCCAGCGGTCCACGGCCGCCTTGGTCAGGCGCACCGTGGACGCCTCACCCTGCATCATGGGCGTGGACTGAACCGGCACCGGAGTTTGTCCCATGCATGCCTCCTCGAGAAAGAACACTTGGCTGCCTTCTTATCATAGCCCGCGCCCCGGCGAGAACGCCCGGTAGCGCGGTGCAGCCGTGCCTTTCACGAGTACGAGATCGGGCTCAGGGCCGGCGCCGCAGGAACTCCACCACGCCTTGCTTGAACACCTTGTCGCCCACCGCCGGATTGTGGTCCCGGTTGGGAATGGGGAGCAGCTCGCCGTCCGGCAGCAGGTCCACCAGCGGGCCCGGGTCGCCGGCCACCGCGTCGCGGGTGCCCACCGCCACCAGCACCGGCTGGAAGATGCGGCCCACCTCCTCCCGCGTCAGCACCTGCCGCGAGCCGCGAATGCAGGCGGCGAGCGCCTTCAGGTCCTGCCGGTTGGCGTCGGCGAAGGCGCGGAACATGCGGCCCATGGGGTCGGCCACATCCTCCAGGCGCGGCGCCTCCATGGCGTCTGCGATGGATTGCGGCAGGCCCACCCCGTCCACCAGGTGGATGCCGAGCCCGCCGATCACCAGCGCGCGCACCGCCTCGGGAAACAGCAGCGCCATGAAGGCCCCCACCCGCGCGCCCATGGAATAGCCGATCACGTCGGCCCGCTCGATGTGAAGATGGGCGAGCAGGCGCCGGGCGTCCTCGGCCATGCGCGCGGTGTCGTAGAGGGCCGGGTCGTAGACCTTGCCCGAGGCGCCGTGGCCGCGGTGGTCGAAGCAGATCACCCGGTGGCCGGCCTCGGTCAGGGTCTTCACCCAGGACGGGCCGACCCAGTTGATCTCCTTGTTGGAGGCGAAGCCGTGGATGAGGAGCACCGGATCGCCCGCCCCCTGGTCGAGATAGGCGATGTCGATGCCGTCGGAATTGAAATGGGGCATGGAGACGTCCTGCGCGCGGCCCGCGACCCCGCGATGCCGGAACCGGCGCGACCCTAGTGCCGCGCCCCGCCGCTGCCAACCCCGCCCCGCCGCCCGCCCCGCCGCCACAGCCGCCGGGCGCAGGCGACGCAGAGGGCGTTGATGGAGGACACCAGCAGATAGGCATAGGCGCAGGCCGCAAGCCCCCACCACACCAGCTTCAGCAGCACCCCGGTGACAACGATGGCGCCGCGCCCCAGGGTCTTCAGGATGGCCAGGGTCTGCCCGCCCTTGGCCTGCGCCAGCCGGGCCACCCGGCCAAGGTCGCGCCCGCCATCGGCCACCTTCAGCCCTTCAAGAGCGGCGCGGGTGCCGGCCTTGGCCTCCACGGTCGCCACATCGTCCAGCATGCGGGCGAGACCCGCCAGCCGGTCGGTGCGCACCACGCCTTTGAGCGCCGCCGCATCGGCCACGACGGGATTGGCGGCGAGCCGGCGCAGGGCGGCGAGGTCCACGCTCTCGCGCGCCGCCCGCGTCAGGCTGCGCGCCAGCCCCACCGAAAGCCGGCCGGTGCGGGCGCCCGCCTTCACCACCGTGATCCCGGCCCGCACCGGCAGGCTGGCCCCGCCGGTGGCATAGGTGCCGGCGGTGAGCGCCAGCCCCACGGCGGACAGGCCGAGAATCAGCTCGTCGGCCGCCTCCCCGCGCGCCAGCTTCCAGCCCTCGCGGGAAGCGTCGCGAATGTCGCCCCAGACCATCATGTCGCCCACCAGCGCCCCGGTGAGGCCGGCCAGATCCTCGGGCTGGCCGGTGGCGAAGCCGGCGCCGAAGCTGCGCGCGGTCCGCGCCGCCTGCGCCGCCGGGGCGGTGGCCGCCGCCACCCGGGCGCGCAGCTCGGCCGGCAACGGGAGCGCCCGGGCATCGGCGAGGGCGACGTAGGAGGCGGCGAGCGCCGCGTCGTCCCCCCGCAACGCCGCGTCGATGGCGGAGGCCGCGTCGGCGGCCGAGAAATCGGCCAGGCCGAGGTCGGCGAGAACGGCCGGATCATCACGCGCGGCCACCAGGCGCACGCCCTGCTTGGCCAGCGGCACGAGCCACGGCGCCGCCCCCAGGAGCGCGGCGAGAAGGGCAAGAAGGGCGAGGATGCGAGCCATGTCCCCCACCATATGGGCCCACCGCCACCGCGCGAACAGGGCCCCGGTTCACGGGCGGCACGCGGCCGGGCTCAGCCCGCCGGGCAATGCCGCCGGCGCGCGGCTCGGGCGCAAGTGCCGCGCCGGCCCCCCTTTCATCATGGCCGCGCAGAGGATAAGGTCGCGGCGCAATTTAGATCCTCTACAGGCAGAGCCATGGCGGACACCGGCATTCCTCACTTCTGCAACGACCTCGGGCTCACGGTGATCGAGGTGGGCAGCAAGGAGTTCATGTGCGTCGGCGCCGCGCCGCCGTTCGACCATCCCCATATCTTCCTCGACCTCGGCGAGGATACGGAGAAGGTCTGCCCCTACTGCTCCACCCTCTACCGCTACAATCCGGCGCTCGGCGCCGGCGCCGCCAAGCCGGAGGCGTGCGTGTGGCACGACGAGGACGAGACATCCGCCGCCGCCTGACGCCGCCGCTTTCCGCCGGCCGCCGTGGCGGTCGGAACTGACATGCCCGATCCCATCCCCTTCCGACCGAAGCCGCAGCTCGCGGCCCGCAGCGCCGTCATCGTTGGCGGCGGCATCGGCGGCCTCGCCTGCGCCATCGCGCTCAGCCGGGCCGGCCTTGCCGTCCAGGTGGTGGAGCGGGCGAAGCGGCTGCGCGAGGTGGGCGCCGGGCTTCAGCTCACCCCCAACGCCACCCGCGTGCTGCGCGACTTCGGCCTGCTCGACCGGCTGGAGGCGGTGGCGGTGGCGCCGCGCGCCCTGGACGTGCGCGACGGGCGCACCGGGGCCACCCTGACCCGGGCCGAATACGCCCCCGCCGCCGCCCGCTACGGCGCGCCCTTCCTGGTGGTCCATCGCGCCGACCTGCAGACCCTGCTGGCGGACGCCGCCGCCCAGTCCGGCGCCGCCATTGCGCTGGGGGCCGATCTCACCAGCGTCGAGCCCGCCTTCGGCGGCGTGCGGGCGGTGGTGAACCAGGGCGGCGATCTCATTGCCCATGGCGCCGACATCCTGGTGGGCGCCGATGGCGTGCGCTCGGCGGTGCGCGGCCATGTCGGCCCATCGGCGCCGCCGGTGTTCGCGCGGCGCCTCGCCTATCGCGCCACCGTCAACGTGCCCGACGGCCATCCCAACGAGGTGCGGCTCTATCTCGGCCGCGACGCTCATCTGGTGGTCTATCCGGTGAAGGGCGGGACCAGCTTGAATGTGGTCGCCATCGTGAAGGAAACGACGCCGGTGGCCCGCTGGAACGCCCCCGGCGACAGCGCCGCCGTGCATCAGGCCTTCGCCGGCTGGGCCCCCGAGGCGCGCACGCTGCTGGAGAGCGCCGGCCACTTCCTGTGCTGGGGCCTCTACGACATCGACCCGCTGCCGCGCTGGAGCGCCGGCCGGGTGACCCTGCTGGGCGACGCCGCCCATGCCATGCTGCCGTTCCTCGCCCAGGGCGCGGCCCAGGCCATTGAGGATGCGGCCGCCCTCGCCCGCGCCGTCACCGGTCACCGTGACGCGGCCGCCGCCCTCCGGAGCTACGAGAGCGACCGGCAGGCCCGCACCGCCCGGATCCAGCGGGAGGCGCGGCGCAACGGCGTCATCTATCACCTCTCCGGCGTGCCCCGATTCGCCCGCGATCTGGTGATCCGGCGCCAGGGCAGCACCCTGCTGGACCGCTACGGCTGGATCTACGAGGCCTGACGGCCCCGGCCGGAGCGATCAGACCGCCGCCCCCACCAGGTGGCCGACGCCGGCAGTGACCGCCATGGCCAGCGCGCCCCAGAAGGCGACGCGCAGGGTGGGCTTGAGGACGGCGGCGCCGCCCATCCTCGCTCCCACCGCGCCGAGCGCCGCCAGCAGCAGCAGCGACACGATGGAGATGGCCGGAACCAGCACCCCCTGGGGCGCCACCGCCGCCGTGATGATCGGCACGATGGCGCCGGCGGAAAAGGTGCCGGCCGAGGTGAGCGCCGCCTGGATCGGCCGCGCCACCACCACTTCGGAAATGCCCAGCTCGTCGCGGGCGTGGGCGCCGAGGGCATCCTTCGCCATGAGCTGCGCGGCCACCTGCGCCGCCAGTTCCGGCTCCACGCCCCGGCTCACATAGATCGCGGCCAGCTCGCGCTGCTCGAAGTCCGGCATGGCGGCCAGTTCGCGCCGCTCCTGCGCCAGCTCCGCCTCCTCGGTGTCCGCCTGCGAGGACACCGAGACATATTCGCCCGCCGCCATGGACAGGGCGCCGGCGACGATGCCGGCGATGCCGGCCACCAGCACATCCTCCGACGCGGTGGCCGCCGAGGCGACGCCCACCATCAGCGAGGCGGTGGAGATGATGCCGTCGTTGGCGCCGAGCACGGCGGCGCGCAGCCAGCCGATGCGATCCACGAGGTGGCGCTCGGTATGCAGGGGAGGGTTCACGATCGTTCCTCGATTGAGGGATGCCGGCGCGGACGCCACGCTACGCCCGAACACCCTGGTGCGCCAGCGCGGCCCGGCCCGCGCCCTTCTGCGCGGGCGCGGTGACAGCTTCACGACGAGCGACCCGCCGCCCTGTCAGGCCCCGGCGAAACGCCCGCGATCCTGCGGTCCGTCGAGGTCCATCACCGGCCCCACGGGCACGATGCCGGTGGGATTGATGGTGCGGTGGCTCTCGTAATAATGCCGCTTGATATGGGTGAAATTCACCGTGGGGCGAATCTCGGGGCGCTGGTACAGCGCCTTCAAATAATTGAAGAGGTTGGGATAATCCGCGATGCGGCGGAGGTTGCACTTGAAATGGCCCACATAGACCGGGTCGAACCGCACCAGGGTCGTGAACAGGCGGATGTCCGCCTCCGTCAGCACGTCGCCCACCAGCCAGGCATGGCGCGACAGGTGTGCCTCCAGCGCGTCGAGACGGGCGAACAGCACCCCCACCGCCGCCTCGTAGGCGGCCTGGGTGGTGGCGAATCCAGCTTTGTAAACGCCGTTGTTCACGTCGTCGTACACCTGCTGGTTGACGGCATCGATCTCGGCCCGCAGGGCCCCGGGATAGTAATCGGCCGTATCACCGGTGAAGGCGGCGAAGGCCGAATTGAACATGCGGATGATCTCGGCGGATTCGTTGCTTACGATGGTGGAACGCTCCCGGTCCCAAAGCACCGGAACCGTCACCCGGCCGGAATAGGCGGGATCGGCTGTGGTGTAGACCTCGTGCAGGCGGGTTTTGCCGAGCACCGGATCGGGCGCGGCGAAGGTCCAGCCCTCGCTCCCCATGAACGGCTCCACCACGCTCACCGGAATCACCGGCTCCAGCCGCTTCAGCGCCCGCATGATGAGGGTGCGGTGGGCCCAGGGGCAGGCCAGCGACACATAGAGATGATAGCGCCCCGCTGCGGCGGGAAAGCCGCCCTCCCCGCTCGGCCCGGGGGCGCCGTCGGCGGTGACGAAGTTGCGGAAGCGCGACACCTGCCGCTCGAAGCGCCCGCCGGTCTTGGCGGTGTCGTACCATTGGTCGTGCCAGACGCCGTCGATGAGAAGGCCCATGACCTCGCTCCTGAATGGGGGCGGCGGCGCCGGGCCCGGGCCGCGCGCGTCCGCCTGCGCTGCAGATAGGCACCCGCTCCCGCCACGGCCATGCGCACGCGGGCAAGCACCGCTTGCGTCCATGCCGGACCCATGCCGCCGGCTCCCCCTGGACCGGCGCCAGAGAGCATGCTATCGCCCGCCTCCTCAAGAATCGAGACACCGGCGAGAGGACCGCCATGGCCCGGGGCCAGCAGCGACGACGAATGAACGCGGTGCGCCAGAGCGCACGCGTCGCCTTGCCCGCCTGACCCCCCTTCGGCGACGCCCCGCGCGCCGGGGCCCGGGCGGATTGCACCATCCCGCCCTCCGATCGCCGAAGACCAGCATGACCGAGCTTCCCCTCACCATCGCCACTGAGACCCCCGACGACGACGCAGCCGTGAACCGGCTGCACGAACGCACCTTCGGCCCCGGCCGGTTCGCGCGCACCGCGTTCCGCATTCGCGAGCAGGCCGGCCACGAGCGGTCCTTGTCGTTCACCGCCCGGGTGGGCACCATGCTGGTGGGCTCGGTGCGGCTGACGCAGGTCCGGGTGGGCGCCACCCCGGCGCTGCTGCTCGGCCCGCTGTCGGTGGAGCCGCCGTTCCAGTCGGTGGGCATCGGCGCCCGGCTCATGGACGTGGCGTTGAAGGCCGCGGAGACCGCCGGCCACCGGCTGGTGGTGCTGGTGGGCGACGCGCCCTATTATGCCAAGTTTGGATTCAAGCCGGTGCCCCCCGGCACCGTCGCCCTGCCCGGCCCGGTGGACCCGGCGCGGCTGCTGGTGGCGGAGCTGAGCCCCGGCGCCTTCGCCGGCGTCTCCGGCATGGTCAACGCCTAGGCGCACGCCTCCCCCGGCCCGGCGTCTCGCTCAAGCCAGGCGCCACGCCAGGGCCAGGGCCAGCACGACGGCGAGGCCGAGGTCGGAGACCATGGCGATGCTCTCCTGGCCGTTGCGTTCCGCCACGCATGCATGCTGCACCCCGGCCAGCCCGAGGAACACCGCCCCGGCCAGCGCCGCCGGCACCAGGAAGGCGGGCCAGGCCAGCGACAGCAGCGCCAGCAGGGCAATGGCGGCATTGGCGAAGCCCAGCTCCCGCACCACGATGTGCGCGCGCGGATCGGCGAGCCCGAGGATCCGCGCCGTGAACTCCGGCTGCGCCATCTGCTTCACCGCCGCCAGCATGATGCGCACGCCGACGCCCCAGAACGTAAACCACTTGCCCGCCAGGGCCGGCAGGCTCCCGCCGTGCAGCGCCAGTTCCGCGCCGATGGAGGCCACCGGCAGCACGAGCATGGTGGCCAGGATGACGAACAGATACATGCGCCGGGGCCTCCCGAGGATCTTCCGGCGGCCAGCCTACACCTGAAGCGCGGCAACGGACGAGGACGGCGTCACCCGAGTCCGCCGCCGATGCGCAGGTTCAGCTCGGCGGCGTTGTTCACCTTCAGCTTGCGCATCAGGCGCAGCCGGTGGCCTTCGACCGTGCGCGGCGACAGGCCCAGCAGCTTGGCGATCTCCTTGCTCGTGCGCCCGCGCGCCACGTGGCAGGCCACGTCCCGCTCGCGCCGTGACAGGGTCGCGTCCAGGTACGGGGGCGTCGGCAGCTCGCCGAAGCTCCACACCGCGCGGGCCAGCGGGTCCGCCGGGCTGAGCGAGCGGCCGGCCACCCGGCACCAGAACAGCTCGCCGTCGGCCCGCTTCATGAAGCGCTCGTCGGCAAAGGCGCCGCCCTCGCGCAGGGGCGCAAGCCAGTGGTCCACCACGTCGGCGAACGCATCCACCGAGGGATAGAGCTGCGCCAGGGAGCGGCCCGCCAGCGCCTGGGGATCGGTGCGGAACAGGTCGGCGAAGGCGCCGTTGCAGGCGGCGATGATGCGATGGCGAGACAGGGCCAGCGCCACCGGCGCGCTCAGGAATCCTTCCGCCAGAGCTTGAGCCTCGTCCTCCATGGCCGGCCTTTCGTGAACGAACATCGCGTAATTCTACGCATTGCCGCCGGCCTGTCACCGGGGCTTACCTGAACGCACGAAACCTTGAACGACGCCGGACCACCGGCGCGGGGGAGATCATCTCCCCACAGGTGAGGAAATATGACGCCACATCCGCCCGGCCGCCGCGCCGGTTCTCGTTCCCTTTGCGTCCGCGTGGCCGTGGTGCGGCCATGAACATCGCCCTCTGGCTGGCGGCGCGCGCGCGTCTCGCCCCGCGGGCCCCGGCGCTGCTCGACGGCACGCGCGTGGAGGCCGACTACGCCACCTTCGCCCGCCGCGCCGGGGCCATCGCCCGCGCCCTTCGGGACCGGCACGCCATCGCCCCCGGCGACCGGGTCGGCGTGTTCATGGGCAACCACACCCGCTACCTCGAATGCCTGTACGGCATCTGGTGGGCGGGCGCGGCGGCGGTGCCGGTGAATGCCAAGCTGCACGGCAACGAGGCGGCATGGATCTTTGCCGATGCCGAGGTCAAGCTCGCCTTCGCCGCCGGCCATGCGCTGGAGGCGCTGGAGGAGGTCGGCGGGGCCGCCGCTTTGCCCCCGGTGATCGACGTGGAGGGCCCGGCGTTCGAAGCCCTGCGCACGCCGCCGCCCGAGCCGGAACCCCTGGCCCGCGCGGGCGATGACCTCGCCTGGCTGTTCTACACCTCCGGCACCACCGGCCGCCCCAAGGGGGTGATGCTGAGCCACGGCAATCTCGTCGCCATGTCGCTCGCCTATCTCGCCGACGTGGATCAGGCCCGGGCCGAGGACGCCATCGTCTATGCCGCGCCCATGTCGCACGGCGCCGGGCTCTACAATTTCATTCATGTGCGCGTCGGCGCGCGCCATGTGGTGCCCGCCTCCGGTGGCTTCGACGCCGACGAGGTGCTCGACCTGGGCCACCAGATCGGCAACCTGACCTTCTTCGCCGCCCCCACCATCGTGCGCCGGCTGACCGAGGCGGCGCGACGGCGCGGCGAGGACGGCACGGGCATCAAGACCGTCATCTATGGCGGCGCGCCCATGTATCTGGCCGACCTGGAAGCGGCCATCTCGGTCATGGGCCAGCGCTTCGTGCAGATCTACGGCCAGGGCGAAAGCCCCATGGCCATCACCGCCCTCGCCCGCGGCTATCACGCCGACACCCGCACCGAGGCCGGGCGCGCCCGGCTCGCCTCCGTGGGCGTCGCCCAGAGCGTGGTGGAGGTGCGCATCGCCGATGCCGACGGGCGCACCCTGCCGCCGGGCGAAACCGGCGAGATCGTGGTGAAGGGCACCACCGTCATGCGCGGCTATTGGCGCAACCCCAAGGCCACCGCCGCGGCCATCAAGGAGGGCTGGCTGTTCACCGGCGATCTCGGCCGCATGGACGAGGACGGGTTCCTGACGCTCACCGACCGCTCCAAGGACGTCATCATTTCCGGCGGCACCAACATCTACCCGCGCGAGGTGGAAGAGGCGCTGCTGACCCATCCGGCCGTGGCCGAGGTGTGCGTGGTGGGCGAGCCAGACCCGGAGTGGGGCGAGAACGTGATCGCCTACGTGGTCACCACCCCCGGCGCCGCGGTCACCGACGCCGAGCTGGACGCCCATTGCCTGTCAGCCATCGCCCGCTTCAAGCGTCCCAAGCGCTATGAGCGGCGGCAGGAGCTGCCCAAGAGCCATTACGGCAAGATTCTCAAGACCGTGCTGCGGGCCGAGACCGCCGAGCGGCGGCCGGCCCCCGCACGCTGAGCGCCGCGCGCCAACGCGGCCCCTCGGCTCGCCGCCGACACCCGACCGGGCACACCGGCGGACAACGACAAGATCAGGGAGAGATGCAATGGGTGAACGGCTTTCGGGCAAGACGGCGCTGGTGGTGGGCGCCGGCTCGGTGGGACCGGGCTGGGGCAATGGCAAGGCCACCGCGGTGCTGTTCGCCCGCGAGGGCGCCAAGGTGTTCTGCGTGGACGTGAACCCCGCCGCCGCCGAGGAGACCGCCAACATCATCCGCGCCGAGGGCGGCGACGCGCAGGCGTTCCAGGCCGACGTGTCGAAGCCCGCCGAGATCGCCGGCTTCGTCGAGGCCTGCATACGCCACTATGGCCGCATCGACGTGCTCGACAACAATGTGGGCCTTGCCGAAGTGGGCGGCGTGGTGGAGCTCGACGAGGCGGTGTGGGACCGCATGTTCCAGGTGAACCTCAAGAGCTGCTTCCTGGCCATGAAGCACGTGATCCCGGTGATGGAGCGCCAGGGCGGCGGCTCCATCGTCAACATCTCGTCCATCGCCTCGATCCGCTACACCGGCGTGCCGTATTCCACCTACTACGCCACCAAGGCGGCCATGAACCATCTCTCGCGCACCACCGCGGTGGAATATGCGGGCAGGAACATCCGGGTGAACTGCGTGCTGCCCGGGCTCATGAAGACGCCCATGGTGGAAAAGTCCACCGGCCTCGCCGACACCTATGCGAAGGGCGACGTGGAGGCCATGTGGAAGGCCCGCGACGCGCAGGTGCCCATGGGCCACATGGGCACCGCCTGGGACGTGGCCTATGCCGCCCTGTTCCTGGCCAGCGACGAATCCCGCTACGTCACCGGGCTCGACCTGGTGGTGGACGGCGGCGTCACCCTGAAGATGGCGTGAGCCGGCGGCGGCGCGGCGAAGGGCGCACTCTTCTGCGGATGACGCTCAGTTTTGCGTGATCAAAACACGCCAAGGAAAGAAACTCGGCTATGCTCGCGCCCAACAAGAACGCGAACAAGCTCTGATGAGGGAGGAAACATTGAAGACACGCAACCTGCTGCTCGCGGCAACGCTGCTGACCCTGGCCGCGCCCCTGGCCACCACCGGCGCGAAGGCCGAGGACATCCCCGTGAAGCTCGGCGTGCTCAACGACATGTCGGGGCTGTACGCCGACATCTCCGGCCCCGGCTCGGTGGTGGCGGCGCAGATGGCGGCCGACGACTTCATGGCCAAGAACAAGGGCATCAAGGTGGAAGTGGTCGGCGCCGACCACCAGAACAAGCCGGACGTCGGCTCCGCCATCGCCCGCAAGTGGTACGACCAGGAAAACGTCGACGTCATCATGGACACCACCACGTCTTCCGTGGCCCTGGCGGTGACGGACGTGACGCGCGAGAAGAACAGGATCTTCCTCGTTTCCGGTGGTGGCACCTCCGATCTCACCGGCGCCAAGTGCTCGCCCAATACCGTGCAGTGGACCTATGACACCTGGGCGCTGGCCAACGGCACCGGCTCCGCCCTCACCAAGCAGGGTGGAACGCCCTGGTTCTTCATCACCGCCGACTACGCCTTCGGCGCCGCGCTGGAGCGCGATGCCGCCGCGGCCGTGAAGAAGGCCGGCGGCACCGTGGCCGGCAGCGTCAAGCACCCCCTGAGCGCCACCGATTTCTCCTCCTTCCTGCTGCAGGGCCAGGCGTCCGGCGCCAAGGTCATCGGCTTCGCCAATGCCGGCTCCGACCTCATCAATGCCATCAAGCAGGCATCCGAGTTCGGCATCACCCAGGGCGGCCAGTCGCTGGCGGGCCTGCTCATCTTCTCCAGCGACGTGAAGGCGCTGGGCCTGCAGGCGGCGCAGGGCCTGCTGCTGACCGAAGCCTTCTACTGGGACCTGAACGACGACACCCGCGCCTTCTCCAAGCGCTTCGCCGAGAAGTTCAACGGCAAGATGCCCACCAGCGCCCAGGCCGGCGTCTATTCCAGCGCCATGCACTATCTGAACGCAGTGAAGGCCATCAACACCAAGGACGCCCCCAAGGTGATGGCGCAGATGCGCGCCACCCCCATCGACGACCCGCTGTTCGGCAAGGGCGAAGTGCGCATCGACGGCCGCGCCACCCACCCCATGTACCTGTTCAAGGTGAAGAAGCCGGCGGACTCGAAGGGCCCGTGGGACCTTTATGAGCTGGTCGCCACCATCCCCGCCGACGAGGCCTTCCGCCCGCTGGCCGATGGCAACTGCCCCTTGGTCACCGCCAAGAAGTGAGCCGCGCGCGCCCGCCGGGCGCAGGCCGCATCGAGGGGGCCGCGTTCGCGCGGCCCCTTTTTCGTGACCGGCTCAGGCGCCGTGCTCCACCAGGTCCGGCAGGCGCTTGGCCAGGGCCCGCAGCACGCTTTCCGAGCCCTTGGACATGATCTCGAACACGTTGTCGGAGGCCGCCTCGGCGGCAAAGCCGTCATGCCGAAAGGTGAGGCGGGTGCCGGTCTCGGTGGGGGTGAGGGTCCAGGTCACCACCGTGTCGATGAAGCGGCCGAAGCCCTTCAGCTCCTCATGGCCGCCGCGCCAGGTGAACTTCAGCAGCTTTTCGGGCTGCACCTCCACCACCTGGCAGCGGAACTCGCCGTCCCAGCGCTCCACCGGACGGCTCCAGATGGTGAACTTGTGCTCCACGACCGGCTGGATGTCGTTGGGAAAGAACCACACGGCAAGCCATTCCGAATCGGTCATGGCGCGCCAGACGGTCTCCACGGGAAAGGCGAACTCGGCTTCCTTCTCGATGAAACGGGTCTCGGCAACGAGGGTCACGGTGCAACTCCCAATCTGACGATGAAGAACGGATGACTTCGGCCCCGGCGCCGTCAGCGGGCCGGCTCCAACGCCGCGTCGGCCTCCGACAGGGCGCTGTAGATCCAGCGCCGCAGTTCCCCGGCGGCGAGCACCCCGGACACCCGCGCCACCTCCCGCCGGCGATGCACGAAGCTCAAGGTGGGGATGGTCTGGATGCGGAAGGAATTGGCCAGCTCGCCCTCGGCGTCCGTATCCACCTTGGCAAAGCGCACATGGGGCTCGAACTCGGCCGCCAGGGCCGCGAACATGGGCGCCAGGGAGCGGCAGGGGCCGCACCAGTCGGCCCAGAAGTCGATGAGCAGCGGCAATCCGTCGGCGGCAGTGTGGGCATCGAAGCGCGCCGCGGTCAGCACCATGGGACGGCCGGTGAACAGCGGCTGGCAGCAGGCGCCGCACCGTGCCGCCTTCAGCTCGACGCTGGAGGCGTGCGGAATCCGGGCGTCGCAATGGGGACAGGCGATGGTGAGCGGGCTCATGGGGTCACTCCAGTGCGCAGGCGGGCTCCAGCCGCCCGGCGAGGCGTTCAGCAAAACGGGCCTGAAAGGCGGTCCAGGCAGCGGGGGCTGGAAATTCCACCCGCGCCCACCATTCGACGGTGCCGGTCCCGTCGGCCCAGGCCCGCGGCGCGGGGGACCAGCCGAAGGCCGGCCAGGACGGGTTGCGCGCCACCTGTCCGGCGCCGTCGCGACGGGCGGGGCGGCCGATCTGGGCGCAGAGCGCCGCCATCACGTCCGGCTGGAAGGTCAGCGCGAACGACACCCCATGGCGGTTGAGCCGGTGCGGCGGGCGCAGCAGATGCTGGGTGATGAGGGCGAAGGCTGGCGGCCCGTCCGCCGCGCGGAACTCTCGCAGCACCAGCAGGCGAAAGCCGGATGGCCCCAGCACCGCCGGCACCGCGTGAATGGCGACCGCCTCGGCATGGGTCGCGGGCGCGGCATGCTCCAGGGGTGCGAGATGCTCCAGGGGTGCGAGATGCTCCAGGGGCGCGCGATGGTCTGGGGGCGCGGCGGGGTCCATCAGCCCACCCTCGCCAGCTCGATCAGGCGGTCCACCTCCTCCCCGCCGGTGGCGAAGGAGGTGACGAAACGCCGGCCCTGCGGCCCCAGCGTCGGCCAATCATAAAATCGTGCGCCCCGGTGCCGCAGCGCCTGGGCCAGCGGCTCGGGCAAACGCACGAAAACAGAGTTGGCCTCCACCGGATGCACCGGAACGTACCCGAGCGCCGCCAACCCGGCCCCCAGCCGCCGCGCCAGACCATTGGCGTGTCCGGCCAGGCGCAGCCACAGGCCGTCCTCGATGGAGGCCAGAAGCTGCGCCGCCAGGAACCGCCCCTTGGCCATGAGCTGGCCGGCCCGCTTGCGCCGCCGGTCGAAGCCCGCCGCCAGCGCCGGATCGAAGAACACCACCGCTTCCGCCATCATCCCGCCGTTCTTGCTGGTGCCAAACGACAGCACGTCCACCCCCGCCCGCCACGTCAGGGCGGCGGGGCTATGCCCCAGCCCGGCGACGGCGTTGGCGAAGCGGGCGCCATCCATGTGCACCTTGAGGCCCCTGGCGCGCGCAGCCCCGGCGCAGGCGGCAAGGGCGGCGGCGGCGTAGCATGTGCCCGCCTCAGTGGCCTGGCTGAGCGACAGAACCGCCGGCTGCACCTGATGCGCCGAGGCCGGCGCATCGAGCCGGGCCGCCAGCGCCGCCGGGTCGATGCGGCCGTGATCGCCCGGCAGGGTCAGCAGCTTGGCGCCGGCGCTGAAGAATTCCGGCGCCCCGCATTCGTCGGTCTGGATGTGGGCGTCCGCATGGCACAGCACCGCGCCCCAGGGCGGCAGCAGGTGCGCCAGGGCCAGGGCATTGGCCGCCGTGCCGCTGAGCACCGGAAACACCCGCACCTCGGTCTCGAACAGGACGCCGAAGGCGGCGTCCAGCCGGGCGGACCCCTCATCGCCGCCATAGGCCGCCGCATGGCCTGCCGACGCGCGGGCGAGCGCCGCCTGGATGGCGGGCGCGAGGCCGCCGGTATTGTCGCTCGCGAAGTCCATGGCACCAAACGTGCAAGAATGCGGCCGACTCCGCCCGGCGCCGCCCAGGCCCGGCGCGGGGGCCCGCAGCGAGGCCGCAGTGACCCGGACCGACTACATTCCCGAGCTCAGCGAAGTGCGCATGGTGCGCCGCGCGCCGGAGCACCCCTTCCCCCTGGAGGACGACGACCGCGCCTATGTGTCGGGCCGGCTGCGGGACGTGGAGGCGGCATTCGGACGTGTCGCCTTCCCGGGCCTGGCCTTCGGGCAGATCCCCGGGCGCGCCTTGATCGGCCAGTTCATCACCTGGTGGCGGACGCTGGAGCCGGACACCCCGGCCCAGGCGGAGGCCCATGCCCAGCTGCCGGCGGCCATCCGCCTGCTGGACACGGTGTCCGCCTGGATGGAGGAGCAGGCCGCGCGCCGCCCACCCGGCGGGCGCTGAGACCAAAGTTCGTGAGCTTGACTCATGGGCTTTTGGTCAAGCCCGCACGGCGCTTGAGCGGCCCCGCTTGGCCCCGGTCTGAAGACCGGGGCCGATGGTATGAGATCGCAGGTCAGCCCGCCGAAGGCTCCGGCGGCACCCGGTCTGCGGCCCTCAGGGCGTCGATGCAGGCGAACAGGGCCAGCCGCCCGTCGGCCAGCGCCTCCTCTGGCGTATCACCGACACCCAGGCATCCGGGAATGTCGGGAAAGCACGCAACGAAGCCACCGCCCTCCTCGGGCGCGATAGGCTTCAGCTCATGGCGATAGGCGGCGATGTCGGTCATTGGTCGAACCCGTCCATGCGATCGATCATCTCGACGAACGCCCGCACGTGCACCGCGCGGATCCTCCCCTTCATCGGCACGGCCACGCAATTGGGGACCGAGGGATGGGTGAAGACCACGTGGGTTCCCGTGACCTTGCGAAACTTCAGCGCATATTGGGAAGCTGTGATTTCAAGGTCGGCCGGCCGCCAGTCGCCGCCCGGATTGCTGCGCAATGCTTCGAGACGTTTGTTGTACATGGTGAAAATCCGTCAAAAAGATCGAAAATGAAAACCTGGAAAGTCTTCAGTCTAGGCGCGGGCGCCCCCTGGGCAAGCCGAAAAAAGCGCCGCCCGCGCGCCGTGGCGCCGCGAACGATCCAAAGCGTTGGAATCAGACATAATCCGTGAGACCGGCCGGCATTAATCAAAGCTTAAAATCAGTGGCTGGCTACCCTTGACGGTCCAGCCGCGATTAAGGAGAAGTTCAGGATAAGCCTCGATCGCATCATAGGTTGGGCTTGCGGGAATGCGGCACCATGACTCGTTGGACCCACGGCCTTATCAATCGCCTCGTCATCGTCTGCGACATCGCCATGACGCTGCTGGCGGCAATCGTGGCGCATTTGCATTGGAATTTCCTGTCCTGGAGCCAGATTTCAATTCTCTGGATCATCGGCATCTTCAGCTTCGTGCAAATTCTTCAGTTTGGCCGGGCCTATCGCGTTGAACATTACTCGCTCGTGCGACGGCAGATCGGCCACATCATCGTCGGCGGCATTCCCGCCGCGGCGGTGGTCGTGGTATGCTATTACGCCCTCATTCCCACCGAGGGAACCAGCCTGCGGGCCCTGGTGGGCTGGAGCGTCACGACCATCGTCGCCCTGGCGTTCGGCCGTCTGGTGCTGGTGCGCCTCGGCATGATCCTGGTGAAGCGGCATGCGGTCCTGCGTCGGAACGTGGCGGTGCTCGGCGAGCGTGTCCGCGCCCGCGAGCTGGTGGACCGCTACAACGAGCAGGAGGCCCAGGGCGGCCTGCTGTCCTTCGTCGGCATCTTCAGCGACGATCCGGAGGCCCCCGACAGCGGCATCTCGCCCGTCACCGGCAAGTCCTACCCGCATGAGCGCGGCGGCGTCCGCGAGCTTCTGGACTATGCGCGCAACGCCCCGGTGGACATGGTCGTGATCACCAAGTCCTGGTCCGACCCGGCCGCCATCAGCGCCCTGGTGGGCGAGCTGCACCAGATCGCCACGGACGTGGTGGTGGAGCTGGACCCCCATTCCTTCTCGCTCAACTATGCCCACCTCACCATGCTTGCCGGCGAGCCGGCGCTCCAGGTGCAGCAGCAGCCGTTCAAGGGCTCGCTGGGCCTGCTGAAGGCGGTGGAGGACTACGTGGTCGCCACCCTCGGCCTCATTGTCACCTCGCCGATCCTGCTGGCGGCGGCCATCGCCATCAAGCTGGAATCCCCCGGTCCGGTGCTGTTCACCCAGCCGCGCGTGGGGCGCAACAACAAGGTGTTCCAGGTCTTCAAGCTGCGCACCATGACCGTGGACCCCAATGACGACGGTTCCGCCGGCACCCGCCGCGACAGCCCGCGCATCACCCGCATCGGCCGCTTCCTGCGCTCCAGCTCCATCGACGAGCTGCCGCAGCTGCTCAACGTGCTGAAGGGCGACATGTCCATCGTCGGGCCGCGCCCACACGTGCCCAACATGCTGGTGTCGCCGAACGTGGTGTACGAGGCCATCCAGCACTACGTGTCGCGCTACCGGGTCAAGCCCGGCATCACCGGCTGGGCGCAGATCAACGGCTCGCGCGGGCCCATCCAGTCGGTGGAGAAGGCGGAACGGCGGCTCGCCCTCGATCTCTATTACATCGAGAACTGGTCGATCTGGCTCGACATCCGCATCATGGTGCTCACCATCACCAAGGGCATGGCCGGCCCCTCGGTGTTCTGAGGGCACGGCGGAGCGGATATGAAAATGGCCGGGCACGTCCCGGCCATTTTCATGCGGCAGCCCAACGCCGCCGGCAAAACCGGGCCGAGATGCGACCAGGACCCGGCGCGCCGTCCGCCTCAGCGGCGCCCCTCCACCGTGTCCAGCAGCTCCGCCAGCGCGCAGGTGATGTGATAGAGCGAGGAGCCCGGCGCGGGCATGTCCACCCAGGAGCCGTCGGGATTGGACACATCCTGCCAGGTGCCGGGAACCGGCATGTCCAGGTAGAGCTTGAGGCCGGCATAGGCCCGGCGCGCCTCGTCGGCCTCCTCACGCGTGCCCAGGCGGCGCAGGCGGGCGAGCGCCACCTTCAGCCGCTCGGTCTGCGGCCACAGGCGGGCGGTGGCCTTCACCACGGCCCCGGCGGTGGTCACCTCGTTGATGGCCACCCCGCGCACCGGATCGATGCCATGGGCGCGCCCGAACGCCGTCAGCCGGTCCGAGACCTCCGCCCCCGGCCAGCCCCACGGCACCAGCCCTTCGAACAGCCAGGCCCATTCGAAGCAATGGCCCGGCTCGACGATGATGCCGTCGCGCCCGGGCGCGGGCTGTAGATCCTCGGTGAAATATTCGGTGAGGGCACCGCTGGCGCCGTCGATGAAATGGTCGCGGCACAGGCCGGCCATGGTCTCCGCCCGCGCCTTCCACTGCGGCTGGCCGCTCAAGGCGTAGAGCGCGGAAAACGCCTCGAAGAAATGCATGTGCGGGTTCTGGTGGCGGAATGGGCGTGGAACATCCTTTTCCACGAACCCTCCGGCCGGGTGGAGGTGATCGGCCTCCAGCACCTTGATGTGATCGGCCGCCACCGCCAGCAGTTCCGGCCGCTCCAGCGCCGCGGCGGCATGGCCCAGGCAGAACAGCATGAAGGCCTGATCGTACAGGTCGGCGCGGGCGTCGAGCACGGCACCATCGGTGGTGAAGGAATGGATGAACAGGCCATCCGCCCGCCGCCCGTGGGCGAGCAGATAATCCACCGTGGCGCCGGCCAGTTCCCGCCACGGCCCGGCCCAGCCCAGCCGCCCCATCTCGCAGAACGAATAGGTGTGGCGCGCCTGCACGAACAGGCGGCGCGGCGCATCGTCGGCGGCGCCGGCGCGGGTCAGGCGTTCGGCGAACAGGCCCTTCGGCGAGCGCCCCACCGTGGACCACAGGGGAGCGGCGACCTCGAGCAGCCAGTGCCGGGCGTCGGCCGCCACGTCCTGGAGGCTGGCGACGGCGGGCGAAGCGGGAGCGGCGGGCATGGCGGGTCGCCTCAGGGCTGGCCGGCGGGACGGGACGCCGCGGGGTGCAGTCCCTCGACGAAGGTGAGAAGGTCGCCGCCGGTGAACAGGTGCCCGGCGACACCGGCGCCGGTGGCGGCTTGAAGGTCGGACGCCTTGTCGCCGATGAGCAGGCTTGCTTTCACGTCCACCGGCCAATGGTCGAGCAGGTCGAGCAGCATGCCCGGCGCCGGCTTGCGCCAGGGGTGGGCGCCGGTGTAGCGCGCCACCGTGCCTTCGGGATGGAACGGGCAATAGCGCCAGTCGTCGATGGAGCCGCCAACGGCGCGCAACTCCTCCTCCATCCAGGCGTGCAGCCCGCGCACCGCCTCCTCGCCGTAATAGCCGCGCGCCACGCCGGCCTGGTTGGTCACGACGAAGGTGTAGAAGCCCAAGTCGTTGAAGCGCTTCACCGCCGCCTTCGCGCCCGGCACCCAGGTGATGTCGGCCGGGTCGTGGGGATAGCCCGTATCCACATTGAGCACGCCATCGCGATCGAAGAACACCGCCGGCCGCCGCCGCCGCGCCGGCACCGACACCTGGGCGTCCGCATAGGTCTCGGGAATGCCGATGTCGATGAAGAAGCCCTCGTAGGCCACCCCGGTCGCCTTGCCCTCCGCCACCAGACGCGGCAGCAGGTCGCTTTCCACCGAGGATGGACAGGCCAGCGTCTCCACCGCCCGGCGACGCATCACATAGACGCCGCCATTGATCAGCGCCCGGTCGAGCCCCGCCCCGCGCGGGCGGAACGCAGCGATGCGCGCGCCCTCCAGGACGATGGTCTCATAGCGGTCCGGCTTCTCCACCAGGCGCAGCGACATGCCCACGTCGGATGCGTTGGCCAGGGTCTGGGCCACCAGATCCAGCCAGTTGAAGTCGAACCAGGTGTCGCCGTTGAGCAGCAGGAAGGTGTCGTCCAGCAGCGGCAGCGCGTTCACCAGGGCGCCGCCGGTGCCAAGCGGGGTCGGCTCGATGGCAATATCCACGGTGACGCCGAAGCGGCCGCGCACGTCGGTCCGGTCGATATAGTCGGTCACCACCTCCGCGCGGTGGCCCGCCAGCAGCAGCACCTTGGTGAAGCCGCGCCGCCGCGCCTCGGCGATGAGCACCTCCACGAACGGAATGTCACCCACCGGCAGCAGCGGCTTTGGCGTGTCGGCGGTGAGCGCGCCGAGGCGCGTGCCGAGCCCGCCGAGCAGAATCACACATTGGTTCACCACCAGCCCGTCCCCCCGTGATCCGCATCGGGCGCGCACCGCGCCCCGCCTTCCGTTCACCGTCCTGAAGGTCCCGCCCGCTCAGGTGCAGATCGGCCAGCCCTCGGCGCCGTCGAAGGTGAGCTTCACCGCGCTGGCCTGGCCGCCCGCCGCGTTCAGCACCCGCTTCAGGCGATACACGTTTTCCGGATCGGTGAGGAACATCAGGAAGCCGCCGCCGCCCGCCCCCGATACCTTGCCGGCCCAGGCATCCGCCGCCATGGCCTCGTTGAACAGCCGGTCCACGGCCTCGGTGGCGACCCCGGCGGCGGTCGCCTTCTTGGCCGCCCAGGAGCGCCCGAGAATCTCCGCCGTGCCGCGGATATCGCCGCGCAGCAGCGCCAGTTTCATGTCGATGGCGTCCTGCTTCAGCTTATGCATGTTCTCGAGGGTCTTGCCGTCGAGCTGCTTCAGCCCCGCCACCTGCTGCTTGATGATGTTCTCCGACTGGCGCGACTGCCCCGAGAAGCAGATGACCAGGGAGGACTCGAACTCGTTCAGATACTCCCGGCGCATGCGCAGCGGATTGACGATGGCCCGCTCGCCGGGCAGGAACTCGATGAAGTTGAGCCCGCCGAAGGCCGCCGAATACTGGTCCTGCCGCCCGCCGGCGAGGCCGATATGCACGCGCTCGATCTCGAACGCCAGGCGCGCCACCTCATACGGGCCCAGCGGCAGGTGCAGCGCCGAGCGGAAGGCCTCGATGAGGGCCACCACCAGTGCCGATGACGCGCCCAGACCCGAGCCCGCCGGCACGTCGATGGTGGTGGAGATGGTGAGCGGCAGCGCCACGCCGTCGCAATAGGTCTTCATCATGTGGGCATACACGGCGCGATGCAGCACCAGTCCCTCGTGAACCGAATGGTCCACGCTCGGTTCCAGCACCTCCTCGGTATCCACGTCGCGGGCGCGCAGCACCAGGGCGCCGATGCGGTTGGTGCGGATGTGGGCATAGGCGAAGCGGTCGATGGTGGCGTTCAGCACATTGCCGCCGAACTCGTCGCAATAGGGCGACAGGTCGGTGCCGCCGCCGGCCAGCCCGAGGCGCAGGGGAGCACGCGCACGAACATTCAACGCATCGCCGATGGCCATGGGGTTCAGGTCCTTACCCTGGGAGCGCCTGCAGCAGGCGGGGATGGTTTCAAGGGGTGGAGATGACAGGTCGCCGGAGCTTTCCGCCCCGCACCCTATCATCGCAAGGCGCGCGCCGGGCGCATTGACCGCGAGCAATCCCACGCCCGGCGCATCCGGAGGGTCAGGCCGCGCCCCGCAGGAACGGTAGCACCGCGTCGAGGGTGGGGCGCGGCGCCTCCTCGCACACGAAATGGCCGCCCGGCACCGCGGTTCCGGTGATCTGCGGCGCGAACGCACGCCACGCATCCAGCGGGCTGACGCCACGGCTGGGAATGCCGCTTTCCCCCCACACCAGGAAGGTGGGGCACGACAGGGTGCGCCCGGCGGCAAGGTCCACCTCGTCGTGGGCGAGGTCGAAGGTGGCGCCGGCGCGATAGTCCGAGCACATAGCGTGGATGCGATCCGGCGACGACAGCGCGGCGCGATAATAGGCCAGCGCCCGCGCGTCGAAGACGCCGAGATCCTTGGCGCCGGTCCAGCTCGCCAGGGTCCAGTCGAGATAGAAGGCCGGATGGCCGGCGATGAGCTTCTCCGGCAGCGGATGCGGCTGCGCCAGGAACGCCCAGTGATAGACCTGCAGCGCCCGCGCCCGGTCCATCTTGTGCCACATCACATAGGTGGGGGCGATGTCGAGCAGCACCAGCCGGTCGAGCCGGCCGGGATTGTCGAGGCCGAGCCGGTAGCCCACCCGTGCCCCGCGATCATGCCCCATGAGGTTGAAATGGGCGAACCCCAGGTGCTCCATCACCTCCACCATGGCGGCGGCCATGGCCCGCTTGGTGTAGGGGAGGAGATCGTCGCCCGGCTCTGGCGCCGCGCTCCAGCCATAGCCCGGCAGGTCGGGGGCGATCACGGTGAAGCGCTCGGCCAGCTTCGAAGCCACCAGGTGCCACATCACGTGGCTCTGGGGAAAACCGTGCAGCAGCAGCAGCGGCGGCCCCTCCCCGCCCTGGCGCAGAAAGATGCGCCCCGCCTTGGTATCCACGTAGTGAGAGGCAAAACCCGGAAAGAGGTCTGAGAGATCCGTCATGGGTGGTCCTCCGCGTCGCTTATTTGCCGCCGAGCACGGTGGTGCAGGCGGGGGGCAGATCGGCCAGGGTCATGGGCGGCTTCGGCTTGGACGGCTCCTTGTCGGGCTTGGGATGCAGCACCTCGTCGGAAAACCACCAGTCGAGCTCGGCGCCGCAGCCTTCCCCCGAGGGCGGCGCCTCCTGCCCCTTGCATTCGGCGCTGCCCTGCGGGCAACCGAGCCGCACATGCATGTGGTAGTCGTGGCCCCAATAGGGCCGCACCTTCCCGAGCCAGGCGCGATCGCCCGTGGCGTCGCGGCACAGCGCCTTCTTGATGGCGGCGTTGACGAACAGCCGCTCCACCTGCGGATCGGTGGCGGCGACGCGGATCACCCGCCAGTGATCCGGCCGCCATGCGGCGGGGTCGATATCGCGCCGGTCCTTGCGCACCATCATGGTGGCGGAGAGGTTCTCGCGCTCCTCCCGGCTCAGCGCCCGGCCGGGACTGGGGGTGAGCCAGATGTCCGCATCGAGCCCGACCTGGTGGGACGCATGGCCGGTGAGCATGGGGCCGCCCCGCGGCTGCGACATGTCGCCGACCAGGATGCCCCGCCAGGACGACACCTGCGGCACCTTGCGCGCGAACCGTTCCAGGAAAGCCACCAGCTCCGGATGGCCGAAATTGCGATTGCGCGACAACCGCATGACCTGCCACAGCGGGCCATTCGCTTCGGGTCCCGTCACCGGCAGCGCCGCGCCCCCCGCCAGGCAGCCCTTGGAATAGAAGCCGATGGCCTCGGGCAGAAAGTTGTCGGCCGGGGCGCGGACCCGGCCGAACAGCTCCTTGGCCGGAGTCGCCGGCTGGGCGGTGGCGGGGCCAGCCGCGCCCGGCAGCGCCGCCACGACCGCCAGCGCGAAGCCGAGCGCCGGCGCCGCGCGCTGGCAGCTCCGTGGTCCGGCCGCCATCAGCTCACCGCCTTGTGGGTCAGGATGACGAAGCCGTCGCCGCTGCGCGTGCCCGGATGGGCCGGCAGGTCGGTGACGAACAAGGTGGCTCCGGGCTTCACCAGGGCCGCCACCCGGCCATTGATGGCCGGATCGACGGTGATGCGGGCCAGCGCCTGCTGCGGCGCGCCGGCCGTGGCCCCTCCGCCCTCGCAGGATATGGCGCTCCAGCGCGGAACGCCGTCACGCGGGGTCAGCACATAGACCACGTTCCCGAGCGGGGTGGCGGGGTCCTTCACCGCAATCGGTCCCTGCAGCACGATCTGCGCCCCTTGAAGCACGGTCAATGAGCGGTCGGCGGCGCTCGCCACCATGGACACCGCCTCGGCATCGGCCGCCGGCGCCCCGGCTCCGGTGGCGTCCACCGCCAATTGCTGTCCCAGCGCCTCCGGCATCACCAGCCCGGGAGACAAAACCTCCTGCGGCGCGGTGTGGGTGTCGGCGATGATCACCGGCGTTCCCACATGCGTGATGCCGAACAGCAGCTTGGCGAATGCCAGCGGAAGATGGACGCAGCCATGGGACGAGGGATAGCCCGGCAGCCCGCCCGCGTGCAGCGCCACGCCCGACCAGGTCAGGCGCTCGGTGTAGGGCATGGAGGCATCGTCATAGAGGGAGGAGTGGTGGTCCACGTCCTTGCCCAGAATGGTGAACACGCCGGTCGGCGTATCGTGACCCTGGCGACCCGATGACACCGACGACACGCCGATGCGCACGCCGTTGCGGTACACATAGGCGCGCTGATCCGACAGGTTCACCACGACGGCCACAAAACCGTCGGGCGCGCGATCCGGATACCAGACGAACGCCCCCGGCTTCAGCGCCGCGATCGCGGCGATGTCCGGGTCCGGTCCCGCCAGCGCCGGGATGAGCGCGTCGAACCCGAGGCCGCAGACGGCGGCGATGCCGAGCTGGAGGACACCGCGCCGGGCGAGCAACAGCGGCCTGCGACTGGACCCATCGGACATGGCGGAACCCCAGGAGCGAATCATCTGCGCGAGTATGGGCGAGGATGTTTAATCCCCCATGTCCGCGGCGTTCGCTTCTCTCCGGCTGCCCGCCCCCGCGGCCTACACCGTAGCCTGCCCTTTCACCGCAACCGGCGGCGGCGCCCCGCTGAGATGGAACGGGAGCGACGGCCGGAAGCGGCCGCCATCTCGGAGAGCCGGGCCCCGATGCGCCGTCCCGGGCGCGCCCGCGCGGGTGCCATCGTGGAAGCTGCCGAACCTGCGCTCCTTCCGAGACGTGCCCTGACGCACCCCTTGGGCAGAGCTGCAGAGAAGATCCAGCGCCACGCCAACGGCGCCCAGCCCTGCGGTCTCGGCCGCCGCGCGCCCAAACGAAAAAGGGCCGCCCAAGGGCGGCCCTGTCTCACTCTTGAATCGCGTGCCGAAGGCTCACTCGGCCGGCGGCGGCGCCACCGGCTCGGCCGGCACCTCCACCAACACCGCCGGCGCCTCGGTCTGCTCGTCGCGGGTGGCAACGATGAGATCATCGCGGGAGTTCGCCACTGCCCGCAGCTTGTTCATCCGCGCACCGGTGCCCGCCGGAATGAGGCGGCCGACGATCACGTTTTCCTTCAGGCCTTCCAGCGGATCGATCTTGCCGTTGACCGCCGCCTCGGTGAGCACCCGGGTGGTTTCCTGGAACGAAGCCGCCGAGAAGAACGACCGCGTCTGCAGGCTCGCCTTGGTGATGCCCAGCAGCACCGGATGGCCGGTGGCCGGCTTGCGCCCTTCCTCGATGGCCTTTTCATTGGCCTCGATGAACTCGATGCGGTCCACCTGCTCGCCGTCCAGGAATTCGGTTTCCCCGGAATCGTCGATTTCAAGCTTCTGCAGCATGTTCCGGACGATCACCTCAATGTGCTTGTCATTGATGTTCACGCCCTGGAGCCGGTAGACCTCCTGGATCTCGTTGACGAGGAACGCAGCGAGTTCCTCCACGCCCTTGATCGCCAGGATGTCGTGCGGCGCGGGATTGCCGTCCACGATGAAGTCGCCCTTCTCCACCACGTCGCCGTCCTGGAGATGGATGTGCTTGCCCTTGGGGATCAGGTATTCCACCGGATCTCCGTCCACCGGCTCGATGGAGAGCCGGCGCTTGTTCTTGTAGTCGCGGCCGAAGCGGATGGTGCCCGAGATCTCGGCGATGATCGCCGCATCCTTCGGACGGCGCGCCTCGAACAGCTCCGCGACGCGCGGCAGGCCGCCCGTGATGTCGCGGGTCTTGGCGCTTTCCATCGGCACGCGGGCCACCGCGTCGCCGGCCTTGATCTTCTGGTTCGGGTCCACCGAGATGATGGCCTCCACCGGCAGCGCATAGCGGGCGTCGCCGCCGCGCGCCACCTTCAGCACCTTGCCGTCCGCCCCCTTGATGAGGATGGCCGGGCGCAGTTCCGGGCCGCGGCCGCTGCGGCTGTCGGTGACCACGCGCTTGGCGATGCCGGTCGATTCGTCGACCGTCTCGTTCATGGAGCCGCCTTCCACCAAATCCTCGAAGGCGACGATGCCGTCCACCTCGGTGAGGATCGGGCGGGTGTAGGGGTCCCACTCCGCGATGCGCTGGCCGCGCTTGATGGTGTCGCCTTCGTCCACCTTCAGGCGGGCGCCGTACTGGATACGGTTCACCGCGCGCTCGGTGCCGTCGTGATCGACGATCACCACCGCGAGGTTGCGGCCCATGACGACGAGATCGCCGTCGGAGTTCCGCGCCACGTTGCGGTTGCGGACCTTGACCGAGCCCTCGAAATTGGACTCCACGAACGAGGAGTCCGCCAGCGTCGCCGCGCCGCCGATGTGGAACGTGCGCATGGTGAGCTGGGTGCCCGGCTCGCCGATGGACTGGGCGGCGATGACACCCACCGCCTCGCCCATGTTCACCGGCGTGCCGCGGGCCAGATCGCGCCCATAGCAGGTGCCGCACACGCCGTTGCGGGTCTCGCAGGTGAGCACCGAGCGGATCTTGATCTCCTGGATGCCCGACTTGTTGATCCGCTCGATGTCCGGCTCTTCGATCATCGTGCCCTTGGCCACGATGACGGTGCCGGTCGCCGGCTCGATCAGGTCCTCAGCCGCGGTGCGGCCGAGCACGCGCGAGGCCAGCGAGGCCACCACCTGGCCCGCATCGAGGATGGCGCGCATGTGGATTCCCTTCTCCGAGCCGCAATCGCGCTCGGTGATGATGGAATCCTGCGCCACGTCGACCAGACGGCGGGTGAGGTAGCCCGAGTTGGCGGTCTTCAAGGCGGTATCGGCCAGGCCCTTACGCGCGCCGTGGGTGGAGTTGAAGTACTCCATCACGGTCAGGCCTTCCTTGAAGTTCGAGATGATCGGGGTCTCGATGATCTCGCCGGAAGGCTTGGCCATCAGGCCACGCATGGCGGCCAGCTGGCGCATCTGGGTGGGCGAGCCACGGGCGCCGGAATGGCTCATCATGTAGATCGAGTTGATCTGCTTGTCGCGGCCGGTCTCCGGATCCTTCCTCACCGCGGAGATTTCCTTCATCATCTCCTCGGCGATGCGGTCGGTAGCCTTGCCCCAGGCATCGACCACCTTGTTGTACTTCTCGCCCTGGGTGATGAGACCGTCGTTATACTGCTGCTCGTACTCCTTGGTGAGCACGCGCGCGTCTTCCACCAACGCCCACTTCTTCTTCGGCACCACCATGTCGTCCTTGCCGAACGAAATTCCGGCGCGGAAGGCATTGTAGAAGCCCAGCGACATGATGCGGTCGCAGAAGATCACGCTCTCCTTCTGACCGCAGTGGCGGTAGACGGAGTCGATCATGTTGGAGATCTCCTTCTTCGTCATCAGCTTGTTGACGACGTCGTAGGAGAGCTTGGGATCGCGGGGCAGCAGCTCGCCGATCTTCATCCGACCGGGCGTGGTCTCGTAGATCTTCGAATATTCCTTGCCCTCGGCATCGAGACCGATGTAGCGGCCGCGGATCTTGGTGTGCAGCGTGATCGCCTTGGCGTTCAGCGCATGGTCGATCTCGCTCATATTCGCGAACATCATGCCTTCGCCGGGCTCGTTCTCGCGCATCAGCGAGAGGTAGTAGAGCCCCAGCACGATGTCCTGCGACGGCACGATGATTGGCTGGCCGTTCGCCGGATGCAGGATGTTGTTGGTGGACATCATCAGCACGCGCGCTTCCAGCTGGGCTTCCAGCGAAAGCGGAACGTGCACGGCCATCTGGTCGCCGTCGAAGTCGGCGTTGAACGCCGAACAGACCAGCGGATGCAGCTGGATCGCCTTGCCTTCGATCAGCACCGGCTCAAACGCCTGGATGCCCAGGCGATGCAGCGTCGGCGCGCGGTTCAGCATCACCGGATGCTCGCGGATGACCTCGTCCAGGATGTCCCAAACCTCGGGACGCTCCTTCTCCACCAGCTTCTTCGCCTGCTTGACGGTTGCCGAATGGCCCTTCGCATCCAGACGCGAATAGATGAACGGCTTGAATAGCTCGAGCGCCATCTTCTTGGGCAAGCCGCACTGGTGCAGCTTCAGCTCCGGGCCCACCACGATCACCGAGCGGCCGGAATAGTCCACGCGCTTGCCGAGCAGGTTCTGGCGGAACCGACCCTGCTTGCCCTTCAGCATGTCGGCAAGCGACTTCAGCGGCCGCTTGTTGGCGCCGGTGATGACGCGCCCGCGACGCCCGTTGTCGAACAGCGCATCCACCGCTTCCTGAAGCATGCGCTTCTCGTTGCGGATGATGATGTCCGGCGCCCGCAGCTCGATCAGCCGCTTCAGGCGGTTGTTGCGGTTGATGACGCGACGGTAGAGATCGTTCAGGTCGGAGGTGGCGAAACGGCCGCCGTCGAGGGGAACCAGCGGACGCAGGTCCGGCGGAATGACCGGCACATGCGTCAGGATCATCCACTCCGGCTTGTTGCCGGACTGCTGGAAGGCTTCGACGATCTTCAACCGCTTGGCGAGCTTCTTCGGCTTCAGCTCAGTGGTGGCCTGGGCGATCTCCACGCGCAGGTCGGCGGCGATCTTCTCCAGGTCCATGCCGCGCAGAATTTCGCGGATGGCCTCGGCGCCGATCATGGCGCTGAAGTTGCTTTCGCCATACTCGTCCTGCGCGCGCAGATACTCTTCCTCGGAGAGCAGCTGCCGATACTTGAGCTTGGTCGTGCCGGGCTCGATCACGACGAAGTACTCGAAGTACAGGATGCGCTCCAGGTCCTTCAGGGTCATGTCGAGCAGCAGGCCGATGCGGCTCGGCAGCGACTTCAGGAACCAGATGTGCGCCACGGGAGCCGCGAGCTCGATGTGGCCCATGCGCTCGCGCCGCACCCGCGAGAGCGTGACTTCCACGCCGCACTTCTCGCAGATGATGCCCTTGTACTTCATGCGCTTGTACTTGCCGCACAAGCACTCGTAATCCTTGATCGGACCGAAGATGCGCGCGCAGAACAAGCCGTCACGCTCAGGCTTGAACGTGCGGTAGTTGATGGTCTCCGGCTTCTTGATCTCGCCGTAGGACCAGGACTTGATCTTCTCCGGGCTCGCGATCGAGATGCGGATCTGATTGAAGCTCGGGGCCGGAACGGTCGGATTGAAGACGTTCAGGACTTCCTGGTTCATATGCTGCTCCCAAACGGGGTGGGCGGCTATCTCTTCGCGCCGCTCCGGCCATCGGGCCGAAGCGGCAATCCGCCTGAAGCGGAAAGGGTCGCGAGCCCCTTAGCTGTTCTCGAGGTCCACATTGAGGCCGAGCGAGCGCATTTCCTTCACGAGCACGTTGAAGCTCTCGGGAATGCCGCTTTCGAACGTGTCCTCGCCGCGCACGATGGCCTCGTACACCTTGGTGCGCCCCGCCACGTCGTCCGACTTCACGGTCAGCATCTCCTGCAGCGTGTAGGCGGCGCCGTAGGCTTCGAGCGCCCACACCTCCATTTCGCCGAAGCGCTGGCCGCCGAACTGGGCCTTGCCGCCCAGCGGCTGCTGGGTCACCAGCGAGTAGGGACCGATCGACCGCGCGTGGATCTTGTCGTCCACGAGGTGGTGCAACTTCAGCATGTAGATGTAGCCCACCGTGACCTTACGATCGAACGGCTCGCCGGTGCGGCCATCGTACAGCGTGGACTGTCCGGAGGGGTCGAGCCCCGCCTTCTCCAGCTGCGCCTCGATGTCATCCTCGTGGGCGCCGTCGAACACCGGCGTCGCCATGGGCACGCCCTTGCGCAGGTTCTCACCCAGCTCCGGCAGCTCGGAATCCTGGATCTGGTCGATCTCGTCCTTGCCGTAGATGGATTCCAACCGATTGCGCAGGGGTGCCAGGTCCTGCTGCGCATAATAGGCGTCCACCGCCGCGGCCACCTGCCGGCCGAGGCCGGCGCAGGCCCAGCCCAGATGGGTCTCCAGGATCTGGCCCACGTTCATGCGCGACGGCACGCCGAGCGGGTTCAGCACGATGTCCACGTTGGTGCCGTCCTCCAGGAACGGCATGTCCTCGATGGGCACGATGCGCGACACGACGCCCTTGTTGCCGTGCCGGCCGGCCATCTTGTCGCCGGGCTGAATCTTGCGCTTCACCGCGACAAAGACCTTGACCATCTTCATCACGCCGGGCGGCAGCTCGTCGCCCCGCTGCAGCTTTTCCACCTTGTCGAGGAAGCGCTGCTCAAGCCGCTTCTTCGATTCGTCATACTGCGCGCGGATGGCCTCCAGCTCGCTCATGATGGCGTCGTCCGCCACCGCGAACAACCACCACTGCGAGCGCGGATACTCCTGCAGGATCTCGCGGGTGACCTGCGTCTCCTTGCGGAAACCCTTCGGGCCGGCGATGGCGGTCTTGCCGTCCAGGATCTCGGTCAGTCGGCCGTAGACGTTGCGGTCCAGGATCGCCTGCTCGTCGTCGCGGTCCTTGGCCAGGCGCTCGATCTCCTCGCGCTCGATGGCCAAGGCGCGCTCGTCCTTGTCGACGCCGTGGCGGTTGAACACGCGCACTTCCACAATGGTGCCCTTGGTGCCGGGCGGCAGCCGCAGGGAGGTGTCGCGGACGTCCGCCGCCTTTTCGCCGAAGATCGCGCGCAGCAGCTTCTCTTCCGGCGTCATCGGGCTCTCGCCCTTGGGGGTGATCTTGCCCACGAGGATGTCGCCGGCGCCGACCTCGGCGCCGATATAGACGATGCCCGCCTCGTCGAGATTCTTCAGTGCCTCTTCCGAGACATTGGGAATGTCGCGGGTGATTTCCTCGGGCCCGAGCTTGGTGTCGCGGGCCATGCACTCGAATTCCTCGAGATGAATCGAGGTGAACACGTCATCCTTGACGATGTTCTCCGAGAGCAGGATGGAGTCTTCGTAATTGTAGCCGTTCCAGGGCATGAACGCGACCAGCACGTTGCGCCCCAGCGCCAGGTCGCCCAGCTCGGTGGACGGCCCGTCGGCGATGATGTCGCCCTTGCGCACCGCGTCGCCCACGCGCACCAGCGGACGCTGGTTGATGCAGGTGGACTGGTTGGAGCGCTGGAACTTCATCAGCCGGTAGATGTCCACGCCGGACTTCGAGGGGTCGGGCTCCTCGGTGGCGCGGATCACGATACGGGTGGCGTCCACCTGGTCGATGATGCCGGTGCGACGGGCGGCGATGGCCGCGCCAGAGTCACGGGCGACCACGGCTTCCATGCCGGTGCCCACCAGCGGCGCCTGGGAGCGCACCAGCGGCACCGCCTGACGCTGCATGTTGGAGCCCATGAGCGCGCGGTTGGCGTCGTCGTTCTCCAGGAACGGGATCAGCGCCGCGGCCACCGAGACCAGCTGCTTCGGCGACACGTCCATGAAGTCAACGCGGTCCGGCGAGACCATCAGCACATCGCCGGCATGCCGGCAGATGATCAGATCCTCCACGAAGCGGCCATCCGGATCGAGCGGAATGTTCGCCTGGGCGACGTGATACTTCCCCTCCTCCATGGCGGAGAGATAGACCACCTCGTCGGTGACCTTGCTGTCCACCACCCGGCGATAGGGCGCCTCGATGAAGCCGTACTTGTTCACCCGGGCGAAGGTCGCGAGCGAGTTGATGAGGCCGATGTTCGGGCCTTCCGGCGTCTCGATGGGGCAGATGCGGCCATAGTGCGTCGGGTGCACGTCGCGCACCTCGAAGCCGGCGCGCTCGCGGGTCAGGCCGCCCGGACCCAGCGCCGAAAGGCGGCGCTTGTGGGTGATCTCGGACAGCGGGTTGGTCTGGTCCATGAACTGCGAGAGCTGCGACGAACCGAAGAACTCGCGCACCGCCGCCGCCACCGGCTTGGCGTTGATCAGGTCCTGCGGCATCACCGTGTCGATGTCGACCGACGACATGCGCTCCTTGATGGCGCGCTCCATGCGCAGCAGGCCGACGCGATACTGGTTCTCCATGAGCTCGCCGACCGAGCGCACGCGACGGTTGCCCAGGTGATCGATGTCGTCGATCTCACCCTTGCCGTCGCGCAGCTCCACCAGGGTGCGGATCACCGAGAGGATGTCCTCGCGGCGCAGCACGCGCACCGTATCGGGGCAGTCGAGGTCGAGGCGCATGTTCATCTTCACGCGACCGACCGCGGAGAGGTCGTAGCGCTCGGCGTCGAAGAACAAGGAATGGAACATCGCCTGCGCCGAATCGAGCGTCGGCGGCTCGCCGGGACGCATCACGCGGTAGATGTCGAACAGCGCGTCCTCACGGGCGACGTTCTTGTCCGCCGCCAGCGTGTTGCGGATGTAGGCACCGGTGTTGACATGGTCGATGTCGAGCACCGGGATTTCATTATAGCCCAGCTCGTCGAGCTGCTTGAGGCTCTTCTCGGTCAGCTCGTCGCCGGCCTCGGCGTGAATCTCACCGGTCTGCGCGTCCACGAGATCTTCGGCTACGTACTGGCCGATCATCTCCTCGTTGGAGATCTTGAGGGCCTTCAGCCCCTTCTCCGCCAGCTGGCGACCGGCGCGGACGGTCAGCTTCTTGCCGGCCTCCAGCACCACCTCGCCGGTATCGGCATCCACCAGGTCGGAGACCGCCTTGTAGCCCTTCATGCGCTTGGGATCGAACGGCATGCGCCAGCCGCCCTTGTCGCGCGAGAACAGGATCTTCTCGTAGAAGGTGTCGAGAATCTCCTCGGCGTCCAGGCCGAGCGCATAGAGAAGGCTCGTCACCGGGATCTTGCGGCGGCGGTCAATACGCGCGAACACAATGTCCTTGGCGTCGAACTCGATGTCGAGCCAGGAGCCGCGATAGGGGATGATGCGGGCGGCGAACAGCAGCTTGCCGCTGGAATGGGTCTTGCCCTTGTCGTGATCGAAGAAGACGCCCGGCGAACGGTGCATCTGCGAGACGATGACGCGCTCGGTTCCGTTGACGATGAACGTGCCGTTCATGGTCATCAGCGGAATGTCGCCGGTATAGACGTCCTGCTCCTTGATGTCCTTCACCGACTTGGCGCCGGTATCAGGGTCCACATCGAACACGATGAGGCGGAGCGTCACCTTGAGCGGGGCGGCAAACGTCATGCCGCGCTGGCGGCACTCGTCCACGTCGTACTTCGGCGGCTCGAATTCGTAGCGCACGAACTCCAGCATGGCCGCGCCGGAGAAGTCGGAGATGGGGAACACCGACTTGAACACCGCCTGCAGGCCGTCGTCGGCGCGCCCGCCCTTCGGTTCCTCGATCTGGAGAAACTGGTCGTAGGACGCCTTCTGAACCTCGATGAGGTTCGGCATCTCGGCCACTTCCTTGATCTTCCCGAAGAACTTGCGGATCCGCTTACGACCGGTGAACGTTTGCGCCATCTCGATCCTCGTCCGTCCAGGTCCCTTTTCGGGCCGGCTCCCCTAAGACCGAGGGCTCGCCATGCCGGCACCGGAACCACATCACCGTCACGCCGAGATCCGGGCCCGACAGGCCCATCTCAGCACCATGACGGCTCGCCCGGCCGGCGGCAGCGCCTCGCGCTTCCTGCCGGCCGGGTGAACCGCCCCACCCTCGCCCCAACATCGCCCTCGCCACCCCGGGAACCAGCCCGGAGCGGCGGGAACGGCAGCACCGCGCGCCAAGGCGCGCGGTGCCGGCGTCACATGCTCACTTGAGCTCGACCTTGGCGCCAGCCTTCTCGAGCTGAGCCTTGAGCTTCTCGGCCTCGTCCTTGGAAACGGATTCCTTGACGGGCTTCGGAGCGCCTTCCACGAGGTCCTTGGCTTCCTTGAGGCCGAGACCGGTGATGGCGCGCACTTCCTTGATGACCTCGATCTTCTTGTCGCCGGCGGCAGCCAGGACAACGGTGAACTCGGTCTGCTCTTCCACCGCGGCGGCGGCAGCGGCCGGGGCGGCGGCAACCGCCACGGCGGCGGCGGCGGAAACGCCCCACTTCTCCTCGAGAAGCTTGGCCAGCTCGGCGGCCTCGAGCACGGTGAGGGCGGAGAGCTCGTCGACGAGCTTGGTCAGGTCAGCCATTGTAGTCTTCCTTGAGATAGGTTCGATTTCGAGATTTGCGAGATCCGGCCGCCCGATTCAGGCGACCCGGGCCTCACGCCGCTTCGTCCTGCTTGGCATAGGCCCCGAACACGCGCGCGAGCTTGCCCGCCGGCGCGGTGGTGAGCTGCGCCAGCTTGGTCGCCGGGGCCTGGATGAGGCCGACGAGCTTGCCGCGCAGTTCGTCCAGGGACGGCAGTGTGGCAAGCGCCTTCACACCGTCCACGTTCAGGGCCGTGGTGCCCATCGCACCGCCAAGGATGACGAACTTGTCGTTGGCCTTGGCGAATTCGACGGCAACCTTCGGCGCCGCCACCGGATCGCTCGAATAAGCGATCAGCGTGGGCCCCTTCAGCAGGGGCGCCACGTGGGCGACGTCGGAGCCTTCCAGAGCGATCTTGGCGAGGCGGTTCTTGGCCACCTTCACGGACGCACCGTTCTGCTTCATCTGCCGGCGCAGGCGCGACAGCTGAGCCACGGTGAGGCCGGAATAGTGGGCGACCACGACGACGGAAGTGGTCTTGAACACTTCCGAAAGCGCCGTGACGAGCTGTTGTTTTTCCGCTCGATCCACGTCTGGCTCTCTTTAAGCCTGTGGTGGAAGCACCGACCCGGAGGGGTCGTCGATTCCACCGGTTGCGCCTTGCCGCCCACCGCGGCCGGATCCGTCGTTAAACGGCATGCCGACCGCGACGCGCGGCGCTCATGCCCTGTCCCCTCGGATCCCCACCGAAGCCAAAGGCCCGGGACGAAACACAAGGCGCTGGTTCGAACCGATCTCCACAACCACCACGACAGCGGCGGCCGCGCTGAAATTCCGGTCTTCCCCGTCTATGCTGGCTCCCCGACGCCACCCCTCCGGGATGACCCTTGAGAATTAAGCCCCGGCGCATTCTGGAAAACGGCCGCGGCACCTGCAGTCTCGGACAGGACTTTCCGCCCACCCCGATGCTCCATCTGACTGAAACGCAGCATCGAGATAGACGACAAGGCCGGGCGGGCGAACCCTCCCAGCCCTTTCACCCGGTCAAGGGCGAAAGCTTGAAATCCAAATTCCCCGCCAGCACGCCAGCCAGGAAACAGCCTATATAATGCCTTACGAACGTCTTGTCACGTCCCTTCAGGCATTATTCTCGCCCTCGGAATGCAAGAAGCCGCGACGGAGTGCGTCGCGGCTTCCAGGCGATCACAGCGTCGGCTGCGTCAGGCGGTGAGCACCGAGGCGGGCTCCACCTTGACGCCCGGCCCCATGGTCGAGGTCACGGCGATGCGCTGCACATAGGTGCCCTTGGCGCCGGTCGGCTTGGCCTTGACCACCGCGTCGGCGAAGGCGCGGATGTTCTCGGCGAGCTTCTCCGTGGAGAAAGAAGCCTTGCCGATGCCGGCATGGATGATGCCCGCCTTCTCGACGCGGAACTCCACGGCGCCGCCCTTGGCGGCACCCACGGCACCCTTGACGTCCATGGTCACGGTGCCGACCTTCGGGTTCGGCATCAGACCGCGCGGGCCAAGCACCTTGCCGAGACGGCCGACCAGCGGCATCAGGTCCGGGGTCGCGATGCAGCGATCGAACTCGATGGTGCCGCCCTGGATGGTCTCCAGGAGGTCCTCGGCGCCAACGATGTCGGCGCCGGCCGCCTTGGCCTCGTCGGCCTTGGCGCCGCGGGCGAACACCGCCACGCGGACGGTCCGGCCGGAGCCGTTCGGCAGATTACACACGCCGCGCACCATCTGGTCGGCGTGGCGCGGGTCCACGCCGAGGTTCAGCGCGACCTCGATGGTCTCGTCGAACTTCGCGGTGGCCCGCTCCTTCAGCAGAGCCAGAGCCTCATCCAGGCCGTACAGCTTGTTGCGATCGATGCCCTCGTGGGCGGCGCGAATGCGCTTGCCTTGCTTCGCCATTGCGCTCACTCCTGAACCTGGAGGCCCATGGAGCGGGCCGATCCTTCGATCATCTGAACCGCGGCCTCGACGGTCTCGCAGTTCAGATCCTTCATCTTCTTCTCGGCGATCTCCGAGAGCTGGGCGCGCGTGACCTTGCCGACGAAGGTGCCCTTGCCCGGCGTCTTGGAGCCGGAACCGGGCTTCTTCTTGGTCTCAAGGCCCGCGGCCTTCTTCAGGAAGTAGGAGACCGGCGGGGTCTTCAGCTCGAAGGTGAAGGAGCGGTCCTGATAGGCCGTGATCACCACCGGGATCGGCATGCCCTTTTCGAGCTGCGCGGTCTGGGCGTTGAACGCCTTGCAGAACTCCATGATGTTCAGGCCGCGCTGACCGAGCGCGGGGCCGATGGGCGGCGCCGGATTGGCGCTGCCGGCGGGCACCTGCAGCTTGACGAAACCCGTAATCTTCTTCGCCATTTACACACTCCCCGGCAGTTCCGGCAGCCGGCCGTAAATGCCAAGACGCGCCTGCCGGATGATGCCATCGCAGGCGGCGCGGACTGAGGATCGCGGTAGCGGCACGCTTGATCCGGCTGGCGAACCGGGCGGGCCTCCCGCGCATGAATGCGCCCGAAGCGGGGCGAGGCGGTGCTTTACACCAAACCGACGCGCGGGAAAAGGCCGACTGGCCGCCCGCGCGTCATTTTGAGTCGAGGGCCGGCATCGCCGGCGGCGCTCAGCCCTTCAGCTGCTGCAAGGCCTTGGCGCAGCCAACGGAAATCTGCTCACCATGAGCCTTGAGACACTTCAGGAGGCGTCCGCCGCCGGGCGCCACCGTCGCGCACAGGCGCTCGATGTCCGGCTTGCAATACTTGACCAGCACGTCCTCCTGGGCGTGGCTGGAGGTGGCGAATGCCATGCTGCCGGCAATCGCCAGAGCCAAAATGACCGCCTTCATAGCCTGTCTCCCGCTGGCGGCCGATTCGCGGGGGTCCGCAGCCGCCCTCCCCGCCTCTAGGGCCGGGCGCATGCGGGCGCGATGGCAGAAACTGGCTGGATGAGTGAAACGCGACGGCACAGACGGCACATGAAAAAGGCGCGGCCATGCCGCGCCCGTCCACCAGACACCGGGGGCAACCCCGGCTCTCAGGCCACCTTCTCGACCTGATTGAACTCCAGCTCCACCGGAGTCGCGCGGCCGAAGATCGACACCGCCACCTTGAGCCGCGAGCGCGTGTCGTCCACTTCCTCGACAATGCCGTTGAACGAAGCGAACGGCCCGTCGGACACCTTCACCGTCTCGCCCACCTCGAAGGTGATGGACGGCTTGGGCCGCTCGATGCCTTCCTGCACCTGCTGCAGGATGCGCATGGCCTCGCCCTCGGAGATGGGCATGGGCTTGTTGTCCGCCCCCAGGAAACCGGTGACCTTGGGCGTATTCTTGATCAGATGGAACGCCTCGTCGGTGAGATCCATCTTCACCAGGACATAGCCGGGAAAGAACTTGCGCTCGGCGTCCACCTTCCGGCCGCGCCGCACCTCAACCACCTTCTCGGTGGGGACCAGGATCTGCTCGAACAGATCGGTCAAATTGCGCTGCTCGGCCTGCTCGCGAATCGAGTCGGCCACCTTCTTCTCGAAGTTGGAATAAGCGTGGACGATGTACCAGCGTTTCGCCATTGGGGCCTCCTGCCGCCTCAGTGCCCGATGGTGAGCAGCGTGGAGACGCCGAACCGGATGATCTGGTCAACCACGAGGAAGAAGATCGAGGCGAGGAACACCATCACGAACACCATGGCCGTGGTGATCAGCGTCTCGCGACGGGTCGGCCAGGTGACCTTCGCCGTTTCGGCGCGGACCTGCTGAAAGAACGCGACAGGACTGTTCTTCGCCATGCGTGACACGGCGGCCCCTTGGGAAAACCCGGTGGCCGCCACCTCTCCTTGTTCGAAGGTACCCCGCGCCCGATTGCGCCCGGCACCGCCGTCAACTCCAATAGCCCGTCTCGCCGTGCTTCGGAAGGGCGCTGACCCGGAACCGCGCCGGGCGAATGGGAAGGCGCCGATAACGGGCAACACGCACCCGAGCGCCGAGCATCTCCCGGACCGTCGCTTCAAGACCTGCCGCCCTTCCCCAGGAAGGAAGGTGGCAGGAGTGGAGGGACTCGAACCCCCAACCCCCGGTTTTGGAGACCGGTGCTCTAACCAGTTGAGCTACACTCCTAGGCCCTTCCCCGACCGGCGCAGCCAATGATGGCGCGCGACACTCGAGGGTAAAGCCCGCCGCGCCGGAAAAGCGACCCAGCGCATCGGTGGGCGTGTGTGTAGAGGGATGCGTGGCGTCTGTAAAGGGCGATCGCTTGGACCAGATCGCGCTGTCCCCAGCCTGCGCCGCAGAACCGAGGCAAACGCAGCAGCTCAAGGCGCGCCCTGCCCTGGCTCTCCGGGGCGTTGAGACGGGCTGGCACCGGATTGGGCGGGGTCCGGTGCCTGCTCGGTCGCGCCAAGGGCACAGGGGCGATTCGCCCCGGCCCCCGGTGCATTCTCGAACACGCAGCGGGCGTCCGGGGGACTGCCGCACACGCGCTCCAACGCCTTGAAACCGACGCAGCGACCGTCGGGACCGCGATATCCCGGCCCTCCGGCGCAGCCGCACCCGCGGCAGGGCTCGCGCTCCGGGCAGGGGTCCTTCGCCACCGCCGGCCACGCGGCGAGGCACACAGCGAGGCACACGGCGAGGCCGGCCAGCGCCTGCCGCGCGAGGACAGCGCTTGAGGGCCGGCAAAAGAAAAGGGCGGCGCATCCGCGCCGCCCCTTCCGATATCTGGCGATGGCCCCCCGGCTCACCCGCGCCCGATCACTCGATGATGGCGGCGACGACGCCGGCGCCGACGGTGCGGCCGCCCTCGCGGATGGCGAAGCGCAGCTTCTCTTCCATGGCGATCGGCACGATCAGCGCCACGTCCATGGACACGTTGTCACCGGGCATCACCATTTCGGTGCCTTCCGGCAGGGTGCACACGCCGGTCACGTCCGTGGTGCGGAAGTAGAACTGCGGGCGATAGTTGGTGAAGAACGGCGTGTGACGGCCACCCTCCTCCTTGGTCAGGATGTAGGCCTCGGCCTTGAACTTGGTGTGGGGCTTCACAGAGCCGGGCTTGCACACCACCTGGCCGCGCTCCACGTCCTCGCGCTTGGTGCCGCGCACCAGGATGCCCACGTTGTCGCCGGCCTGGCCCTGGTCCAGCAGCTTGCGGAACATCTCGACGCCGGTCACCGTGGTCTTCTGGGTCGGGCGGATGCCGACGATTTCCACTTCGTCGCCGACCTTGATGATGCCGCGCTCGACGCGGCCGGTCACCACCGTGCCGCGGCCCGAGATCGAGAACACGTCCTCGATCGGCATCAGGAACGGCAGGTCAACCGGGCGCTCCGGCTGCGGGATATAGGCGTCGACCTGGGTCATCAGCTCGAGCACCGCGTCACGGCCGAGCACCGGATCGCCGTTCTCGAGCGCCACCAGCGCCGAGCCGCGCACGATCGGGATGTCGTCGCCGGGGAAGTCGTACTTGGAGAGCAGCTCGCGCACTTCCAGCTCGACCAGCTCCAGCAGCTCCGGATCGTCGACCATGTCGCACTTGTTCAGGAACACCACCAGCGCCGGCACGCCCACCTGACGGGCGAGCAGGATGTGCTCGCGGGTCTGCGGCATCGGGCCGTCGGCGGCCGACACCACCAGGATCGCGCCGTCCATCTGCGCCGCGCCGGTGATCATGTTCTTCACATAGTCGGCGTGCCCGGGGCAGTCGACGTGCGCATAGTGGCGGTTCTGGGTCTCGTATTCCACGTGCGCGGTCGAGATCGTGATGCCACGCGCCTTCTCTTCCGGCGCCTTGTCGATCTGGTCATACGCCGTGAACGTCGCGCCGCCGGTCTCCGCAAGCACCTTCGTGATCGCCGCCGTCAGCGACGTCTTGCCATGGTCAACGTGACCAATCGTGCCGATGTTGCAGTGCGGCTTCGAACGGTTGAACTTCTCTTTGGCCATCGTTCTCTCTCACTCGGTCGGCCGCCCGCGCGGGCCGCAAAAAAAGCCGCCGTGGGATAGGGGGTTTCGCGCGCGGATGCAAGACCCGGGCTTCACGACGCCGGAGCGCGACCGCCGAATCACGGGAAGAGTGGAGCGGGTGAAGGGAATCGAACCCTCGTATTCAGCTTGGAAGGCTGCTGCTCTACCATTGAGCTACACCCGCGGGAGCGGGACGCATAGCACGCTCTCCGCCCCGGCGAAAGGCACCTCGCGCCGCCTGGGGATAACCCGGCGGCGCCCGGCATCATGGGGCCGGGCGCCAGCCGTTCGCATTCGCGCTCGCCGCGCCTAAAGGATCAGGCTTGCGCCGCTCAGTTCGCTCACTCCGCTCAAGCGGATGGCGAGGTCAGCGCGCCCGTCGCCATCCACGTCGCCCCAGAGGCCATTCTTGCTGTAGCGCAGTTCGCCGGCCGTGCCCGAGAAGGCCACCGCGCCGATGAACACGAAGGCATCGTTTTGCCCGCCGCCGACCGCATTGGCGTCGATGGCGGAAAGGTCGATCTTGTCGCCCTGCACCGCAGAAAAATCCGTGATCGTGTCGTTCGTGCCGGCCCGCGACTCGTCCACCGCCTGGAAGATGAACACATCGGCTCCCCCACCGCCACTCAGGCGATCCGCGTCGAGCCCCCCGATCAAGCGATCATTGCCCGCCCCGCCAGACAGACGATCCGCCAGTGGCGCATCGTCTCTCTCTCCCGGCCCGTCGCCGTACAGCACATCGTTTCCGGCGCCGCCAGACAGGCTGTCCTTCCCGGCACCGCCGTAGAGGAGGTCGTTGCCCTCCCCTCCGATGAGGGTGTCATAGCCTGAATCACCGTCAAGAATATCGTCGCCGGTGCCGCCATCCAGGTAATCAGCGTCCAAATATCCGTAATAGGTGGAGTCGCCACCGTACAGCTTGTCATTCCCGGAGCCGCCCAGCAGACGATCTTTCCCCGATCCGCCTTCCATATAGTCGTTGCCAAATGCACCGATCAGCGTGTCGTCGCCCCCACCACCAAAAATTGTGTCGTTGCCTGATCCACCATCTATATAATCAGATCCATCGTAATAATCATTGACCATATGATCGCCATACAACTCGTCATCGCCAAACCCACCATAAATCAGATCGTTTCCACTCCCACCCTCGACGCGGTCGTATCCGCTTTCGGCATAGATGATGTCTCTTCCCGGACCGGCAAAAATCCAGTCCGAACCGTAGCCCGCGTAAACCTGATCATTCCCGGAACCGCCGATAATCGTATCATGCCCGGACGCGCTGTAGATGATATCATTGCCGCCCCCGGCATTGATCTCGTCGTCCCCGCCTTCGCTGTAGATCCGATCTCCGGCGTCACTGCCATTGATGATGTCGGCCCGAGCCGTGCCCCTGTAAACCGCCATTCCGGCCCCCATTTCGATAGGGCAGGTTACGATCCTGGGTTGCATCCGTCAAACAGACCACAACACGCTGCGGCGGGGCATCCACGCTCATTGCGACAGGAGAAGCTGGGAAGGGCGCACGCGCGCCGACGTGCAGCGCCAGACCAGATCGCGCCATACGATATCCCACGCGAAAGCGGGCTCAGGCTCAAGACTTGATCATCGCTGGACGGCGACATGAGAAGATCGGATCGCCGTTACGGCGCAACGTTGCTTCAACTTCGCCGATTCGATCAGGCGATCCCCATCGGATCGCTTTCGACCCAGACGATGACGGGTGGTGGAGGGGGTTGGATTTGAACCAACGTAGGCAGAGCCAACGGATTTACAGTCCGTCCCCTTTAACCACTCGGGCACCCCTCCATACGACGGCCCGTCATCGCGACCGCTTCCTGCGAAGCGGCTCAGCAGCGGGGCGAGAGGCCCGCGCCGCTGCTGAGGTCCCGGGTTATGTAAGGCGGCTTGGTTCAAGTCAACCGAAAAGGCGCAGGGCCATGATCGAGCTGTGGATGACGCGGCGCGCGCCTTTAGCCCCACCATGTCGCAAGGCCTCTTGCGCGGCGGCGCCGGCTCTGACAAAGCCACGCCATGTCAGACCGTCCTCCCCATCGCCCGACCCGCGCTCCCGGCTCCCCGCGTCCCTTCGGCGGCAAAGGCGGAGGCCCTGGCGGAGGCCGGTCGCGCTGGCCGGGCAAGGGCGGCGCGAAGAGCGGCGCGGCGCCGGCCTGGGCGGGCGAGGACGAGGTGGCCCTGCTGTATGGCTGGCACACGGTGGCGGAGGCGCTGGCCAATCCGAAGCGTCGCTTCCGCAGGATTCTCGCCACCGAGAACGCCGCCCACCGCCTGGCCGAGGCCGGCCTCACCCCGCCGGTCGAACCCGAGCTCGTGCGGCCCTCCGAGATCGATAAGCTGCTGGGCGCGGACGCCGTGCATCAGGGGTTGCTGGCGGAGGTGGACCACCTGCCCTCCCCCCGCCTCAGGGACATCGCCAAGACCGATTTGGTGCTGGTGCTGGACCAGATCACCGACCCGCACAACGTGGGCGCCATCGTGCGCTCGGCGGCGGCGTTCGCGGTCAGCGCCATCGTCACCACCGCCCGTCACAGCCCGGTCGCCACCGGCGTGCTGGCCAAGAGCGCCTCGGGCGGGCTGGAGCATGTGCCCATCTGCCTGGTGCAGAACCTCGCCCGCGCCCTCACCGAGTTGAAGGACAACGGCATGCTGGTGGTCGGCCTCGACAGCGAGGGCGCGGCCGACCTGGAGGACACGCCCCTGCGCGCGCCGCTCGCCCTGGTCCTGGGCGCCGAAGGCAAGGGCCTGCGCCAACTGACGCGCGAGACCTGCGATGAACTGGCCCGCATCGACCTGCCCGGCGTCATCAAGAGCCTCAATGTCTCCAATGCCGCCGCTTTGTCCCTCGGCATCGCCCGACGCGCCCTGAAGAGGGCCTGAAGGCCGGGGAAGGGCAGCTGCAGGATCATGACACCACCGACATCACCTTGCGGCATTGCACCTAAGACCAATAGACTATCGTCGTAGAACCTTTTTCCAGCCACACTGTCCTCAGGCGCGCGTGCGCCCAGCCTTAGCCGAACCGCCCGACCAGAGAGGCGGACCGCCAGGCCGACGGAGGACCGCCCGGTCATCGCCGCCCGCTCCCGCGCGCGGCGGCGGGCATCGCCCCACGCTCGGCCCGCGCCGCGGCAGCGCGCAGCCTGGCTCAGCTCCGCCGGGGGAACACGGCCGGGGCATCGACGTGGGAGGACATGTCCATGAGCGTTACGAGTGCGCGGGCGGCGGCAGCCCCCCGCCCCATGACACGGGAGGAGAAGAAGGTCATCTTCGCCTCGTCCCTCGGCACCGTCTTCGAATGGTATGATTTCTATCTCTACGGCTCGCTGGCGGCCATCATCGGCGCGCAGTTCTTTTCCGCCTATCCGCCCGCCACGCGCGACATCTTCGCGCTGCTTGCCTTCGCCGCCGGCTTCCTGGTCCGTCCGTTCGGCGCCATCGTGTTCGGCCGGCTCGGCGACATGGTGGGCCGCAAATACACCTTCCTGATCACCATCCTCATCATGGGCCTGTCGACCTTCATCGTCGGCATCCTGCCCAATGCCGCCGCCATCGGCATCCTCGCCCCCATCATCCTGATCGCGCTGCGGCTGCTGCAAGGCCTGGCGCTGGGCGGCGAATATGGCGGCGCCGCCACCTACGTGGCCGAGCACGCGCCACACGGCCGGCGCGGCTTCTACACCTCCTGGATTCAGACCACGGCGACGCTGGGCCTGTTCCTGTCCCTCGTCATCATCCTGGTCACGCGCACCGTGACCGGCGAGGAGGCGTTCCGCGACTGGGGCTGGCGGGTGCCGTTCCTGGTCTCCATCGCCTTGCTCGGCATTTCGGTGTGGATCCGCCTGCAACTGTCGGAATCCCCCACCTTCAAGAAGATGAAGGAGGAGGGCACCACCTCCAAGGCGCCGCTGACCGAGGCGTTCGGCCACTGGGGCAACATGAAGATCGTGCTGCTCGCCCTGTTCGGCCTCGTCGCCGGCCAGGGCGTGGTCTGGTACACGGGCCAGTTCTATGCCCTGTTCTTCCTGCAATCGATCCTGAAGGTGGACGGCTACACCTCCAACCTCCTGATCGCGTGGTCGCTGGTGTTCGGCACGGGCTTCTTCGTGTTCTTTGGCTGGCTGTCGGACAAGATCGGCCGCAAGCCCATCATCCTCGCCGGATGCCTGATCGCGGCGGCGAGCTATTTCCCGCTGTTCAACCTCATCACCACCTATGCCAATCCGCAATTGGAGCGGGCGGTTCAGAACGTGCGGGTGACCGTGGTGGCCGATCCCGGCAATTGCGGCTCGCTGTTCAATCCGGTGGGAACACGGATCTACAGCCAGCCCTGCGACATCGCCCGCGACACCCTCGCCAAGGCGGGCGTGAAGTACTCCACCCTCCCCGCCGCGCCCGGCGCCCCGGTGGAACTGAAGGTGAACGACCAGGTGGTGCCGTTCGGTCCCGATTTCGGCAAGACCGCCCTCGCCGCGCTCCAGGCGGCGGGCTATCCCAAGGCCGGGTCCGACACCGGCGTGGTGAAGATGGCGCACCCGTTCGACATCTTCCGCCCACAGGTGGCGGCGGTGATCGGGCTGCTGTTCATCCTGGTGCTGTTCGTCACCATGGTCTACGGGCCCATCGCGGCGGCGCTGGTGGAGCTGTTCCCCGCCCGCATCCGCTACACCTCCATGTCGCTGCCGTATCACATCGGCAACGGCTGGTTCGGCGGCCTTCTGCCTGCGACGTCTTTCGCCATGGTGGCGGCTACCGGAGACATCTATTTTGGCCTCTGGTATCCGATCGTGATTGCGTTGATGACCTTCGTCATCGGCCTGCTGTTCGTGCCCGAGACCAAGGACCGCAACATCGATCACTGGCACTGAGCCCCCGCTCAGGAGCCGTGCACAGGACCTCTGGCGCGGCGTTCACCGCCGCGCCCCTCCCGGGACGGCCCCGCACGGTGCGGGGCCGCTTTTTTTGGGCCGCCGGACCGCGCGGCCCGGCGCCAAGTCATCTGTCCACCGCGCCCGTCTTGACGCGCGGACGCCGGCGAGGGATGAAGGCGCACCGGCGAGGGCCCACGCCCCCACCGGCCGTCCAGCCCCGGGTCGCGATGGGTCCCGGGCCTCGAACGGGGCCGGCTTAGCACAGCGGTAGTGCAGCGGTTTTGTAAACCGAAGGTCGGGGGTTCGATCCCCTCAGCCGGCACCATTTTCGTCTTCCACCACATTCCTCTTGTACCATCTGCCTCTTGTACCATCTGCCTCTTGTACCATCTGCCTCTTGCATCACCTGCCTCTTGCGCCATGTCCCTTGACTGGCCGCGGGCGCGAGCCCTGCGCAGGAGATGCGGGCCGGGCGGTTGAATGGCGGGCGGCAGGGCCTACATGCAGGGCCTGCGCGGGGGCGGCGCAGCCCGTGGCAGCCAAGCACAAGGCCTCTCATGACGGCTTTCTCGATTCTCGATCTCGTTCGCGTCACCGTGGACGCGGACGCCCGCGCCGCGCTGGACAACGCCCGCACCCTCGCCGCCCATGCCGAGGGCTGGGGCTACCGGCGGTTCTGGGTGGCCGAGCACCACAACATGCCGGGCATCGCCTCGGCCGCCACCGCAGTGGTCATCGGCCATATCGCCGCCGGCACCGCGTCCATCCGCGTCGGGGCCGGCGGCATCATGCTGCCGAACCATGCGCCGATGGTGGTGGCCGAGCAGTTCGGCACCCTGGCGCGGCTGTTCCCCGGCCGCATCGACCTGGGCCTCGGCCGCGCGCCGGGCACCGATCAGGCCACCTTCCGCGCCCTGCGCCGCACCCCCGCCGATTCCGATCGCTTCCCCCAGGACGTGCTGGAGCTCCAGGCCTATTTCCGGCCGGTCCAGCCGGGCCAGACGCTGCAGGCGGTGCCGGCGGCGGGCACCGAGGTGCCGGTGTGGATCCTCGGCTCGTCCACCTTCGGCGCCCATCTGGCGGCGGAACTGGGCCTGCCCTATGCCTTCGCCTCCCATTTTGCGCCCGACCAACTCATGGACGCGCTCCACGTCTACCGCACCCGCTTCAAGCCCTCGGCGGCGCTGGCGCGGCCCTATGCCATGGCCGGCATCAACGTGATCGCGGCGGAGACGGACCGGGAGGCGCAGCGGCTCGCCACCACCCAGCAGATGTCCTTCGCCAACATCTTCCGCGGCGCCCGGGGCCTGAGCCAACCGCCCATCGATGACATCGAGACCTATTGGAGCCCGATGGAAAAGGCGCAGGCGCAGCGCATGCTCGCCTGCTCGGTGGTGGGAAGCCCGGACACCGTGCGCGCGGGCCTCACCGCCTTCATCGCCGAAACCGGGGTGGATGAGGTGATGGTGGTGTCCGACGTGTTCGACCCGGCGGCGCGGCTGCGGTCCTTCGAGATCATCGCCAGCCTCGGGCTGAACGGCGGCCCCCCGCCGCCGGTGTGACGACCGGCCGGAGCCTCGCCGCTGGCGCGCGTCTTGCTTGAGCGCGGCGGCGGGAGTTCCACGGCATGAAAACCTTCCTCGACTGGTCGGCTTACGACACCTACGGCATCGGCGACGCCTATTCCGGCATTCCCGCGACCGGCGGGAATTACGCGAAGGCGGTCGCGGTGTGCATGCACAGCCGCGATTGTCGTAATACCGGCAAAGGGGTGATGTGCCCCTCCTATCGCGTCACCGGCGATGCCGCCCATTCCACCGAGGCCCGCGTCGCCGCCTTCAAGGCCGCCCTCAACGACGGCTCGGACGCGCAGGCCTTCGCCGACCCCCGGCTCGACGCGGCCATGGACCTGTGCGTGTCGTGCAAGGCCTGCAAGAAGGAATGCCCGAGCGCCGTCGACATGACGCTCATCAAGACCGAATACCTGGCGCAGCGCCACGAGATCAAAGGGGTGCCGCTGCGCACCCGGCTGTTCGGCGGCGTGCCCGAATGGACGGGGCGCCATCGTCGCCTACTGCGCGCCGCCATCCGCCTGCGCAACCGCTGGCGGCTGGCGGCGCGGCTGGCGGACCGCTGGCTCGGCATCACCGCCCGCCGGCCCATTCCCGAGCCCGCGCCGGCGCCGTTCGCGCCCACGGCGCCGACCGTGGGGGAGGCGCCGCCGCGGGGCGAGGTGATCCTGTTCGTGGATACCTTCTGCCACCATTTCGAGCCCGAGGTCGCGCACGCCGCGCAACAGGTGCTGGAGGCCGCCGGCTATCGCGTGCGCGCGGCCCGTCCCGCCGCTACCGATGCCGAGCCGAACCGGCCCTTGTGCTGTGGGCGCACCTATCTCACCACCGGCATGGTGGAGAAGGCGCGGGGCGAGGCCACCCGGGTGCTGGCCGCCTTCCGCGACGAAATCGCCGCCAAGACGCCCATCATCGGCCTGGAGCCCTCCTGCCTGCTGTCGCTGCGCGACGAGCTGTACAGCCTGGGGTTGGGGCCGGAGGTAGGCGACCTCGGCAAGCAACTCTATCTGCTGGAAGAGTTCCTGGCGCGCGAGCACCAGAACAAGGGGCTTCGGCTGCAGCTGCAGGGCCTGGACCTGCCCCGGGCCCTGCTGCACGGCCACTGCCACCAGAAGGCGTTCGGGGTGATGAAGGCGACCCGCAAGGTGCTGTCGTGGATTCCCGGGTTTTCGTACGACATCGTCGAAACCAGCTGCTGCGGCATGGCCGGCAGCTTCGGCCTGGAGGCCGAGCATTACGATGCTTCGATGGAGATGGGCGAACTCAACCTGCTGCCGGCGGTGCGCGATGCCGCGCCCGATACGCCGCTGATCGCCAACGGCTTTTCCTGCCGCCACCAGATCGAGCACGGCACCGGCCGCAAGGCCCGCCACATCGCCCTGTTGCTGCGCGACGCCCTCGCCGCCCCGGCCCACGCCCCGCGCTGAACGGGACCGCACCCGCCGCATCGACACATTCATGGCCTGCATGAATGCCATCACGCCGTCGCGATTGATCGCGGCGGCGCGCGCGCCCATGGTCCCGGATCGAGGCCACGCCGACCCGAGGCGCGCCGTCGCGGCAGGAGGACAGAACCATGCAGGTGGGCTTCATCGGATTGGGCCAGATGGGGGCCGGCATGGCCGGCAACCTCCTGAAGGCCGGGCATGCCGTCACCGTGTACAATCGCTCCCCCGCCAAGACTGACGCCCTGGTGGCGGCAGGCGCCGCCCGGGCCGCTGACGTTGCCGCGGCCTGCCGGGGCGAGGCGGTGATCACCATGCTCGCCAATGACGCGGCGGTGGAGGAGGTGGCGTTCGAGCCCCAGGGCCTCATCGCCACCCTGCCCGCGGGGGCGCTGCACGTCTCCGCCAGCACCATTGGCCCAGCCCTGTCGGAGCGGCTCGCCGCCGCCCACGCCGCGGCCGGCCAGCTCTTCCTGTCGGCGCCGGTGTTCGGGCGGCCGGATGTAGCGGCCGCCGGCACGCTGTTCGTGGTGGCGGCGGGGGAGGACGCGGCGCTGACCGCCGCCCGGCCGCTGCTGGAGGCGGTGGGCCAGCGCACCTTCGTGGTGTCCGACCTGCCGGCGCGGGCCAATCTGGTGAAGCTGTCGGGCAACTTCCTCATCGCCTGCGTCATCGAATCCCTGGGCGAGGCGCTGGCGCTGGTGGGCAAGGCCGGCATCGACAAGACCCAGTACCTGGAGCTGCTCACCTCCACCCTGTTCGGAGCGCCGGTCTATAAGAATTACGGCCGGCTGCTGGCCGAAGGCGGCGATGCCCCGGTCGGCTTCGCGGCGCCGCTGGGCCTCAAGGACATCAAGCTGACGCTGGCCGCCGCCGAGGCGCTGGAAGTGCCCTTGCCGCTGGCCAGCCTGCTGCGCGACCGCTTCCTCACCCTTCTGGCCACCGGCGGCGCCGACCGCGACTGGTCCGCCATCGGCCTGCTGGCGGCGCGCGATGCCGGGCAATCCTGATCGAGACGGAGATCAAGCCATGGAACAGATCGAACTCGGCGCCTCGGGCGTGACCACCTCGCGCATCGGGCTTGGCACCTGGGCCATCGGCGGCTGGATGTGGGGCGGCTCCGACGAGGCGGAGGCCATCGCCACCATCCGCGCGGCGGTGGAGTGCGGCATCACCCTCATCGACACCGCCCCGGTCTACGGCTTCGGTCATTCGGAGGAGATCGTCGGCAAGGCCCTGGCCGACGGGCTGCGCGAGAAGGCGCAGATCGCCACCAAGGTCGGGCTTGCCTGGCGCGATGGGCGGGTGTTCCGCGACAGCCGCCCGGCCCGCATCCGGCAGGAGATCGAGGACTCCCTGCGCCGCCTGAGGACCGATGTGATCGACCTTTACCAAGTCCACTGGCCGGACCTCGAAACGCCGTTCGAGGACACCGCGCGGGTGCTGGAGGAGCTGCGCCGCGAGGGCAAGATCCGCGCCGTCGGCGTGTCGAACTATGCGCCCGCGCAGATGGACGCCTTCCGCGCGGTGGCGCGGCTCGACGCGGTGCAGCCGCCCTACAATCTGTTCGAGCGCGAGATCGAAGCCGACGTGCTGCCCTATGCGGCGCGCACCGGGCTCACCGTCCTGAGCTACGGCGCCCTGTGCCGGGGCCTGCTCTCCGGCCGCATGGACGCCGCCACCACGTTCGAGGGCGACGACCTGCGCAAGGTGGACCCGAAGTTCACCGCCCCGCGCTTCCCGCAGTATCTGCAGGCGGTGGCGGAGCTGCAGGCGCTGGCCCGGGCGCGCTACGGAAAGTCGGTACTGGCATTGGCCTTGCGCTGGGTGCTGGACCAGGGGCCGACCATCGCCCTGTGGGGCGCGCGCAGGCCGGGCCAGCTTGATCCCGTGGGCGACGTGGACGGCTTTCACATCGACGACGCGACCCGGGCCGAGATCGACGCCATCCTCGCCCGCACCGTGACCGACCCGGTCTCACCCGCCTTCATGGCGCCACCCGCCAAGCGTCCGACGGCGGCCTGACGCCCCGGCGAGAGGCCATGCGGCATATATATCAGCCGCGCGGGGCCTCGGGCGGGGCCTGCGGGAAGCCGCCAGCGTCCTGCAGGCGGTTCATGTGGGCCAGTTCGTCGCGGATACCGTCGGCGAGAAAGCCGGCGGCGGTCGCGGCCGGCGATGCCGGCGGGGCAAGCCGGACGCGTTCGCCGGGCGTCGCCGCAATGTAGCGCGCAAGCGCGCGGATCGCCTCCGCGTCCGCCGGCGGCACACGCCGGTCCGGGCTAGCCGAATAGGCGGTGACGCGGTCGCAGATGCGCTCGGCCGCGCTGACGAGGGGAAACCACGCGCCGGCCTCGGTGCTGGCGGGGGGCGGCTCCATCAGCGCGGTCCGCAGGCGCGTGCGCATGTCGGCCAGCCGGCCATAAGTCCGGCGGCGATGCTCGGACAGGTCGGGGCCGGAGCCGAGGCCACAGGCCGCGAGCAGGTAATCGCCGATCAGGCCCTTGGCGCCATGGAAGGTCTCGGCGAGGTGCCTGTGATGGGTGCGCGGCCACAGGAAATAGCCGAACACCAGCACGATGCCGCCGCCGATGAAGGTATCGACCACCCGCTGGAGCGCATAATCGGCGCTTCGGGGGCCGGGCTCGACGATGTCCACCAGCAGCAGCACCAGCGGCGCCAGCACCACCGCCTGCAGCACGTAGGACCGCCGCATCGCCCACGGCAGCACCGCCGAGAGCCCGGCGATGAGCAGGATCACCGGCTGTCCCTTCGGCAGATAGGCCAATGCCAAGGCGCCCAGGGCCGCCCCGCCGATGGTGCCCACGCAGCGCAGCACCGCCCGGGCGAACACCGAGCCGAGGTCGGGCTTCATCACCAGGCTGACGGTGAGCGGAATCCAGAACCAGTGGCTCTCCCGGTCCCACCAATGGGCGGCATAGGCGAGCCCCATGCATAGCCCCAGGGCCAGCGCCGCCCGGATATTCTCCGCGCCCGGCGCCAGCCGGTCGAGGGCGATGCGCAGGCGCGCGCCCGCTTGCGTGGCGGCAGCGGGGGCATGGCTCCGTCCCTCAGCCTCAGCCGCCGCCTCAGCCTCCGCCTCATCGCCACCCTGCCCGCGCCCCGGCGCGGGGGTGGCGCCGGTGGCGGCAAGCGCCGCCGCCACCCCCGCCACCGCCTGTGCCAGCCGATCCCCGCCGGGACCCGCGGGCGACGCCGTGTCCACCGCATCACCGTCCGCGGCGGCGGCCAGGACACCCAGCCGCGCGCCCGCCGCCCGCAGGCCCACGGTGTCGCGCGACGACAGGATGGCGGCGAACAGCGCGTCGCAGTCCTGCACCAGCGCCGCGAGGCGGTCGGTCTCGCGGCCACGGCCGACATTGCGGGATTGGGTTTCCAGCATCAGGCCGGTCAGGGCGCGAAGCCCGTCCGTCACCGCCCGGCGGGCGGCCTCGAGCCCCGGGCCAGCGGGCGCCGCGCCCGCATCCGCGTCGGCCGCCAGGCCGTCGGCCCGGGCGGCGGCCAGCGTCGCCAGGGCGCGGACCAGGCCGGCCACCGCCTGCCGCCGGGGCCGGTCGCGCCACAGCAGCGCCTCTATCCCCAGCACCGCCATATAGAAGACTGCGCCGACCAGATAGAGCACCGACAACCACCAATAGGGCCCGATGCCCGGCACGCCGATGGCGATGGAGGACAGGAGCAGGGCCTGCATGGCGCCGATGGACAGCACCGCCCCATAGCCGCTGAGCAGGCCGCCGAGGACGCCGAACGCGGCCATGGCCAGTACCGTCGCGCCCCAGGGCAAGCCGGTCAGATAGCCGGCGAGATAGCCGAGCGCGCCGATGACGCCCGATAGGGCGAGGTGGCGGAAGATGAAGCGGTAGGTGCCGGCGGGCTCGGCGGCGGCCATCATGAGCGTGCCCATGGAAATCCACATGCCGGTGATGACCGCGTCACAGGCATAGCCCACGGAAAACGGCACGCCGATGCAGAGGGCGGAGCGGATGGCCCGCCCCCAGGACCAGGGCGCCGGCTTGATCCGCGCCAGCTCCCGCAACCAGGCATTGGGCCGGGACAGGCCGTCTTCACGCGCGTCCCCGTGCGCATTCTTCCGCGCGTCCTGCCGCGCCGCCGCTCCCGCTTCGTCCGCGTTCATTCCACATCCCTGCAAAGGGCGTCGCCGGGCCGGCATCCGCCAAGGCGCCCTCAAGATTAGTCGAAAGCTTCAGCGGTGTCGTGGCGGGGGCGGGCGTGGCGGACCCCCGCGCGATGAGCCCCCCCGCGCGACCAGAACCCGGCCGGCGCGACGGCCGGGTTCTGGTGCCTTCGGAAGGATCGGGCGCGACGGCTATTCCGCTGCGCTCACATAAAGCTCCCCGCCCTCGGCCAGGAACTCCCGCGACTTCTCCCGCATCCCCTGCTCCCGCGCCTCGGCGGACAGGGCTTCGTCGGCCCCCTCCATGGCGCGGACCTCGGCCCGCAATTCCTGGGTGATCTTCATGGAACAGAACTTCGGCCCGCACATGGAGCAGAAGTGCGCCACCTTGTGCGCGTCCTTGGGCAGGGTCTCGTCGTGGAACTTCTGCGCCGTGTCCGGGTCGAGTCCCAGGTGGAACTGGTCCTGCCAGCGGAAGTCGAAGCGGGCCCGGCTCACCGCGTCGTCGCGGATCTGCGCGGCGGGATGGCCCTTGGCGAGGTCGGCGGCGTGGGCGGCGATCTTGTAGGTGATGACGCCGGTCTTCACGTCATCGCGGTCGGGCAGGCCCAGATGCTCCTTGGGCGTGACGTAGCAGAGCATGGCGCAGCCGAACCAGCCGATCATGGCCGCGCCGATGCCCGAGGTGATGTGGTCGTAGCCGGGGGCGATGTCGGTGGTCAGCGGGCCGAGGGTGTAGAATGGGGCCTCCCCGCACGCCTTCAACTGCTTGTCCATATTGGCCTTGATCTTGTGCATGGGCACATGGCCCGGCCCCTCGATCATGACCTGGCAGCCCTTCTGCCACGCGATGTTGGCAAGTTCGCCCAGGGTCTCCAGCTCGGCGAACTGGGCGGCGTCGTTGGCGTCGGCGATGGAGCCGGGGCGCAGGCCGTCGCCCAGCGAGAACGACACGTCATAGGCCCGCATGATGTCGCAGATCTCGTCGAACCGCTCGTAGAGGAACGATTCGCGGTGCCCGGCGAGGCACCAGCGCGCCATGATGGAGCCGCCGCGGCTGACGATGCCGGTGACGCGGCGCGCGGTGAGCGGCACATAGGCGAGGCGCACGCCGGCATGGATGGTGAAATAGTCGATGCCCTGCTCGGCCTGCTCGATGAGGGTGTCCTTGAACACCTCCCAGTCGAGCTTGAGCGGGTCGCCGCCCACCTTCTCCAGCGCCTGGTAGATCGGCACGGTGCCGATGGGCACCGGCGAGTTGCGCACGATCCAGGAGCGGATGTTGTGGATGTTGCGGCCGGTGGACAGGTCCATGACCGTGTCCGCACCCCAGCGGATGGCCCACACCATCTTCTCCACCTCTTCCGCGGTGGAGGAGGTGACGGCGGAGTTACCGATGTTGGCGTTGATCTTCACCAGGAAGTTGCGGCCGATCACCATCGGCTCCAACTCGGTGTGGTTGATGTTGGCGGGGATGATGGCGCGGCCCCGCGCGATCTCCGCGCGCACGAATTCCGGCGTGATGAAGGGCGGGATTTCGGCGCCGAAGCTCTCGCCGTCCTGAAGGGCCCCCTCGGCCCGCTCCAGTACCTCGGCGCGGCCGAGATTCTCGCGGTGGGCGGCGAAGATCATCTCCTGGGTGATGAGGCCGGCGCGGGCGAACTCATACTGGGTCGCCATCTGCCCCGGGGCGGCGCGGCGCACGGTGCGCTCGGCCGGACAGGCGGCCACCAGGCGGTCGCCGGCAAAGCCGTTGTCCTCGGGCTTCACCGCGCGCGGCACGATGGCCTCGAAGCCGCGGTTCGCCACCCAGGCCTCGCGCTGGCCATGGAGGCCGGCAGCAAGGTCGATGGCCGGCGCGCACTCGGTGTAGGGACCGGAGGAATCATAGACCCGCACCGGCGCCTCGGCCGGGTCGGAAAGCGTGATCTCGCGCACCGGCACCGCTATATCGGCGCCGGGCACTTCCACATAACGCTTGCGGGACCCGACGATGGGGCCGGTGGTGACGGTCTGTGGACCGCCCGTGTTGATCTTGCTGGGATCGACGGCTGTGGTCATGGCGCATCCTCTCTGGCACACGAGCGATCCGAACTCGCTGGGGGCAGATTGGGTGCGGCCTTCGCCACTGCGGCGGCGCGGGGCGCGTGTCGCAGGTTCCCGTCCCTCCGCCGGTATGAGCCGGATCAGGTTCAAGGGTCAGGGCGGCGCGCCCACTCTCAGCCCCCGAACTCGGGGCCCCCCTCGGAACGATGCGACTGTCCGCGCCACGGCGGGGTTTGTCAATCCACACCTGGCGGAAGGTCATCGCCGGCGACGGTTTTCCCGGCGTCCGCGTCAGGCGAAGGCGAGGATGCCGGCGGCCAGCAGCAGCTCGCCCACCAGCACGCCGGCGAACACCGAGCGGCGCAGCAGGGCGAAGCCGGCGATGCCGCCCGCCACCGCCCCCAGCCGCACCGCCAGCGGCACCACCTCCAGCGGCGCGGCCGGGGCGAACAGCAGCCGCGCCACCACCGCCGCCAGCAGCGCCGTCGCCACCGCCTTCACCCAATGGAACACCTCGCTGCCGGTCTCCAGCCGTCGCCCGGCCAGCACCGCCAGCGAGCGCCAGACCTCGGTGGGCAGGAACCCCACCAGCACGACGATCAACAGCGCCGTGCCCTCGCTCAGGGTGGCGATCATGCGCGCCTCCGCCGCCACCGGCCGATGCCATAGGCCAGCGACCCGCCCCCGACGCCGGCGATGAGCAGGTCCAGCCCGCCGTCCAGCGCTACGGCGAACGGCATGAGAAAGAAGCCGGCGGCCAGGGCCAGCCAGTCGGTGAGCCCGGTGGAATTGCGCACCATCAGCACCGAGAACGACAGCGGTGTGAGGAACAAGAGCATCGCCGCCAGAGGCCCCGACAGGCTGCCCGCCATCAGATAGCCGAGCGCGGTGCCAATCATGCTGATGGAAATGAGCATGTTGCCGAGGCCGAGGGTGAAGGGCACCCGCGCTTCGCCCGGCATGTGCGGCAGCAGCCTTTGCCCCTCCACCCACAGCGTCATCGCCACATAATGGGCACAGACGAGCTCGACCAGCAGGTTCCGGCGCGGCCCGCGCATATAGGGGGCCACCGACACCACCATGGGCAGCAGCCGCATGGACGACAAGGCGATGGCGAAGGCCAGCGCCGGCAGCGCCGAGCCGGCCACCAGCCCGCCCACCAGGATCACCTGCGCCGGCAGCGCCCACACCAGCAGCGTGGACAGCACCCCCGCGCCGATGGGAAAGCCCACCCCCTGCAGCAGCGCGCCGAAGCCGGCATAGCTGGCGAACAGCACCAGCGCCGGCACCGAAAGGCCATGCCGCGCGCCATGGAAGAACCAGCCGAGAGTGGAGCGCGCCGACCCGAGGGGATCGTGGCTGTGAGAAGGAGACCGCAGGGACATGGAAGGATCAGGCAAATCGTGGGAATGGCGGGGACGAGAGCATCGATAAGGTAGCCATAGCATCTCCGCCGGCGCTTCGACAGGCTCGCCTTGTCCCGATCCCCCGAAGCGCTTTCCCCCGGCGGCACGGTGCTGTAGGCAGGGTGCAAGAACCCTGCGGAGCGGTTGCCGCCACGGCCTCGCACCGTCATCCTGATCGCGCTGCCCCGAATCGGTCGCCTGCCCGTGCTCCGTCTCGACATCCCGTACCGCGACCCGTTCGCCCTTTTTCACGCTTTCGCCGACGTGCCGAATTGCGCGTTCCTCGACAGCGCTGCCGTCGGCGATCCGCGCGCGCGCTTTTCCTACATCGCGGTGGACCCATTCCACACCCTCGTCGCCGATGCCGACGGCGTGCGGGTGGACGGGCGGATGGTGGAGGGAACGCCCTTCGCCGTCCTCGCCCGCATGCTCGCCGCCGAGGGCGGCGCCGAGCCCCACGCGGGCGCCTTCCCGTTCCGCGGCGGCGCGGTCGGCTTCCTCGGCTACGAGCTGGGCCGCCACCTGGAGCGCCTGCCGCCCCCGCGTCCCGGGCGCCCGCCGCTGCCCGAGATGGTGATGGGGATTTACGACCTGGTGCTGGCCTTCGACCATGCGACCGGACGGGCCGTGCTGTTCTCCTCCGGCCGACCGGAGGTCGATGCCGAGCTGCGCACCCGGCGCGCCGAACAGCGGGCGGCCATGGTCCTCGACCGCATCGCCCATGCCCCCGCCGTCCCGCCCGCCCCGGACTGGACGCTGACCGGCCGTTTCGTGCCCGACCAGCCGCGCGCGGCGGTGGAAGCCTCCATCGCCCGCGTCATCGAATACATCCGCGCCGGCGACATCTTCCAGGCCAACCTCACCCAGCAGATGCGCGCGCCCCGGCCGGAGGGGCTGAGCGACCTTCAGCTCTACGCCCGCCTGCGCGCGGTGAGCCCGACGCCCTTCGCCGCCCTTCTGCGCTGCGGGCCCGACCTTGCCGTGCTGAGCGCCTCGCCCGAACGCTTCCTCAGCCTGGATGCGGAGGGCCGGGTGGAAACCCGCCCCATCAAGGGCACCCGCCGCCGCGCGGCCGACCCGGTGGAGGATGACGCGCTGGCGCGGGCGCTGACCGCCTCGGTGAAGGACCGGGCGGAGAATCTCATGATCGTCGACCTGATGCGCAACGATCTCAGCCGGGTCAGCAAGGTGGGCAGCGTGAAGGTGCCGGCGCTGTGCGCGCTGGAAACCTTCGCCAGCGCGCACCACCTGGTGTCGGTGGTGGAGAGCCAGTTGATGGACGGGCTCGGCCCCGTGGACCTGCTCACCGCCTGCTTCCCCGGCGGGTCCATCACCGGCGCGCCGAAGATTCGCGCCATGGAGATCATCAACGCGCTGGAGCCGTTCCCGCGCGGCGTCTATTGCGGCTCGGTGGCCTGGATCGGCTTCGACGGCGCGATGGATTCCTCCATCGTCATCCGCACCATCACCCGTGTCGGCGACACCCTGCTCACCCAGGCCGGCGGCGGCATCGTCGCTGATTCCGACCCGGCGGACGAATACGAGGAAAGCCTGGTGAAGCTTGCCCCCATGCTGCGGGCGCTGTCCGGAGAAGGCCGGTGAAGCTCTATCTCAACGGCGCCCTGCGCGATGCCGCCGACGCCCGCATCGCCCCCGGCGATCGCGGCTTCACCCTGGGGGATGGCCTGTTCGAGACCCTGCGCGTGCGCGACGGCCGCATCCTGCGCCTCGACGCCCATCTCGCCCGACTGGAAGCGGGCGCGCGAGTGCTCGGCCTGCCGCTGCCGCAACTCGACCTTGCCGCCGTGCTGGACGACACCCGTGCCGCCAACGGCCTTGCCGACGCGGTGCTGCGCCTCACCGTCACGCGCGGCGAAGGCCCGCGCGGAGTGCTGCCGCCGGCCGCGCCTCAGCCCACAGTGCTCGTCACCATCGCTCCCATGGCACCGCCGCCGGCGGCCGCCCGGCTCATCGTCGCCACCTCGACCCGGCGCAACGAGCGCTCGCCGCTGGCGGGCGTGAAGTCGCTCAACTACCTCGACAATATCCTCGCCCGCCAGGAGGCCGCCACCGCCGGTGCCGACGATGCCATCCTCCTCAACACCCGCGACCATGTGGCGGAAACCTCCATCGCCAACGTGTTCGCGGTCATTGAGGGGCATCTTCTCACGCCGCCGCTGGCCGATGGGGCGCTGCCGGGCGTGATGCGCGCGGCGGTGCTGGCCCTCGCCGGCGCCGAGCGCACCTTGAGCGTGGACGACCTGGCGCGCGCCGAGGAAGTGTTCCTGTCCTCCAGCCTTGGGCTCCGCTCGGTGGCCGAGCTGGCCGGCCGCCCGCTGGCCTCCGCCGCCACGGTCCTGCGCCTGAAGACCGCCCTCGGGGAGCCATGAGCCCCGTCGTCGTTCCCGCCCCGGGCCCGCGCGTGCGCCTGAGACACTGGCGGCCGGCGGACCGCGACGCCCTGTGGCGCATGCAGTCCGATCCGCGCGTGATGGAATTCCTGATGCCGGTGCCGGACCGGGCCGCCAGCGACGCGGCGGCGGACCGGATCGCGCGGCATTTCGCCGACCACGGCTTCGGTCTGTGGGTGGTGGAGGTGCCCGGAGTGACCGCATTCGCCGGCTATGCCGGCCTCGTCCATGTGCCGTATACCGCGCCTTTCACCCCTGCGGTGGAGATCGGCTGGCGCTTCCTGTCCGCCCACTGGGGCCAGGGCTATGCCACGGAAGCCGCCCGCCAGTGCCTCGCCTTCGGCTTCGAGCGGCTGGAGCTGGACACCATCGTCGCCATCACGGTGCCGGCCAACCGCCGCTCGCGCGCAGTGATGGAGCGGCTCGGCATGACCCGCGTCGAGAATGGGGACTTCGACCTGCCCTCCATCCCCCTCGGCCATCCCCGGCGGCGGCAGGTGCTCTACCGCATCGCCCGCCCCGGCCATGTGCCCGGCGCGGGCGCCGGCTGACGCCGGCATCACGGTGTGCCGCGCGGCGGCGGGTCGCGGGGGACGCCGAGGGACAGCGCCTCCGGAAACCGGACCGCCCGCCGGCCATGGCGCTCCTTGATATCGGCGATCTCGTCCAGCATGGCGCGCAGCCGGTTGAGGGCACGCAGTTCATCCGGCTCAAGCGCGCGCTCCGGCCGGAAATGAGTGACGAGCACCACCAGCGCCTCGCTGATGCGGCCGATCTGGCTGCCGTAGCTGCCCACGCTCTGCAGCACCTCCTCTTCCACCTCCGGCGCCTTGGATTGTCCCAGGTTGATGTTGATAAGACCGATCTGACTGCCGAACGCCGCCAGATTGGTACTGAACAGGCGGAAGAACTGGGTCACGTCCCCCGACAGGGGCAGCTTGAACATTGCCATCTGAACCACTCCGAGCGTTCACCCGAACAGGGTTCCAGATTGGCCGCAAATTGCAATCCACGCAGGTACTCGACCGCGACACACCCTATCTCCCGGCCCGATGCCGCGCCGGCCCATATGATGCAAGGTTCAGTGAAACGAAAAGAGGCGGCCGTGGCCGCCTCTTTCGATCTCGTCTTGCGTCGGTCCGTCAGACCTTCAGCAGCGGCGCCTTGGGGTCGGGCTTCGGCCCGGGCTTGGACCCGGGTCCCGACTTCGGCCCCGCCTTCGGCCCGGACTTGGCGGCCTTCGCGGCGGCGACGGGCTTGCGGCGGGCGGCGGGCTTGGCCTCCTCGTCGATCTTCTCCGGCTTGGGCGTGACCGGCCCTTCCGGGAACTGGAAACCGAGCTTGGAGTCGCGCCCCTCGCCTTCCACCACCACCTGGACATGGCCGCCGTGCTTGAGCGCGCCGAACAGCACCATGTCCGCCAGCGGCGTCTTGATGTGCTCCTGGATCACCCGCGCCATGGGACGGGCCCCCATCTGCTCGTCATAGCCGCGCTCCACCAGCCACTTGCCCGCCTCCGGCGACAGCTCGATGGTGACATTGCGGTCGGCGAGCTGCGCTTCCAGCTGCAGGACGAACTTTTCCACCACCTGGGTGATGACCTCGGTGGGCAGATGGCCGAACGGGATCACCGCGTCGAGCCGGTTGCGGAACTCCGGCGCGAAGGTGCGGTTGATGGCCTCCGAATCGTCGCCTTCGCGCTTGCTGCGGGTGAAGCCGTAGGCGGGCTTCGCCAGATCCGCCGCGCCCGCATTGGTGGTCATGATCAGGATGACGTTACGGAAGTCGATCTGCTTGCCGTTGTGGTCGGTCAGCTTACCGTGGTCCATCACCTGCAGCAGGATGTTGAACAGGTCCGGATGGGCCTTCTCGATCTCGTCCAGCAGCAGCACGCAATGCGGGTTCTGGTCCACCCCGTCGGTGAGCAGGCCGCCCTGGTCGAAGCCCACATAGCCGGGAGGCGCGCCGATGAGGCGGCTCACGGTGTGGCGCTCCATATATTCCGACATGTCGAAGCGCAGCAGCTGCACGCCCAGCGCCGAGGCCAGCTGCTTGGCCACTTCCGTCTTGCCGACGCCGGTGGGGCCGGAGAACAGGTAGTTGCCGATCGGCTTCTCCGGCTCGCGCAGGCCGGCGCGGGCCAGCTTGATGGAGGCGGACAGGGCCTCGATGGCCTTGTCCTGGCCGAACACCACGCGCTTCAGCGTGGTCTCCAGATTGGCCAGCACCTCGGCATCGTCCTTGGACACAGACTTGGGCGGAATCCGCGCCATGGTCGCGATGGTCGCTTCGATCTCCTTGATGCCGATGGTCTTCTTGCGCTTGGCCTCGGGCAGCAGCATCTGCGCGGCGCCCGACTCGTCGATCACGTCGATGGCCTTGTCCGGCAGCTTGCGATCGTGGATGTAGCGCGCCGAAAGCTCCACCGCCGCCTTGATGGCCTCGCTGGTGTAGCGCAGCTTGTGGTAGTCCTCGAAGCAGGGCTTCAACCCCTTCAGGATCTCGATGGCGTCTGCCACGCTGGGCTCGGCCACGTCGATCTTCTGGAAGCGACGCACCAGGGCCCGATCCTTCTCGAAATACTGCCGGTATTCCTTGTAGGTGGTGGAGCCCATGCAGCGCAGCGAGCCGGAGGCCAGCGCCGGCTTCAGCAGGTTGGAGGCGTCCATGGCCCCACCCGAGGTCGCGCCGGCACCGATGACCGTATGGATCTCGTCGATGAACATGATCGCGTTGGGATAGGCCTCGATCTCCTTGACCACCTGCTTGAGGCGCTCCTCGAAGTCGCCGCGATAGCGGGTGCCGGCGAGCAGCGCGCCCATGTCGAGGGCGAACACGGTGGCGGTGGCGAGCACCTCCGGCACGTCGCCGTCGTTGATGCGCTTGGCCAGGCCCTCGGCAATGGCGGTCTTGCCGACGCCGGGGTCGCCCACGAACAGCGGGTTGTTCTTCTGCCGGCGGCACAGCACCTGGATGGTGCGCTGAATCTCGCTGTCGCGGCCGATGAGGGGATCGATCTTGCCCTCGTGCGCCTTCTTGTTGAGGTTCACGCAATAAGCGTCGAGCGCATCGGCCTTCTTCTGCTTGTCGTCGCCGGGCTTGGTCTCGGTCTCCTCCTCCGCGCCGCGCACGGGCCGGCTCTCCGACATGCCGGAGCGCTTGGCGATGCCGTGGGAGATGTAGTTGACGGCGTCATACCGCGTCATGTCCTGCTCCTGCAGGAAATAGGCGGCATGGCTCTCGCGCTCGGCGAAGATGGCGACGAGCACGTTGGCGCCGGTCACCTCCTCGCGGCCGGAGGATTGCACGTGGATCACCGCGCGCTGGATGACACGCTGGAAACCAGCGGTGGGCTTGGAATCGTCCGAGCCCGACTGAACGAGGTTCTCAAGCTCGGAATCGACGTATTCGACCAGATTGCGCCGCAGCTTCTCCATGTCGACGTTGCACGCCCGCATGACCGCGGCGGCGTCCTGGTCGTCGATGAGGGAGAGCAGCAGATGCTCCAGCGTGGCGTATTCGTGATGACGTTCGTTGGCGAGGGCCAGAGCGCGATGAAGCGACTGCTCGAGGCTGCGTGAAAATGTAGGCATCGACACCTCTTTCGCGCATCACCCGCGGATCCGCGGAAGGGTCGCAGACCTCGAAGGCTTGTGCACCATTCACACAAACTTCGTACTGGATTCCGCAGTGCGCAAGTCCCCCGATGCGCCGATGCGCGCCGCCGCGCCGAAAACCGAACTCGCAACCTCCCGCCACGCCTTGAAATTCATCGCCTCGCCCGGTTCGCGCCGCGCTATTTTTTTTCCATCACGCACTGGAGCGGATGCTGGTGCTTGCGGGCGAAATCCATCACCTGCGTCACCTTGGTCTCCGCCACTTCGTAGGTGAAGACGCCGCATTCGCCCACCCCGTGGTGGTGAACGTGAAGCATGATGCGATTGGCTTCATCGGTGTTCTTGCTGAAGAAGCGCTGCAGCACATGCACCACGAATTCCATCGGCGTGTAGTCGTCATTCAGCAGCAGCACCCGATAAAGGCTCGGGCGCTTGGTCTGCGGGCGGGTGCGACTGATGACCGCCGTCCCGCTGCCGTCTCGTCGATTGGTATCGGGTCCCGCCATGAATGCCGGCGGATGAGAAGAATATCGTTCGTGCATCATGTCCGTCGCGATCATATCCATCGCGTCCTCGCCCGCCGCGCCGGCCACGGGGGCGGGCTTTGGCGCACATCCGCATAATCATGGAAAAGGCCCGGGCCTGCGCGAGCACGCAGACACCCCGTCCTACCCCCGCCTTGGCGCGCCGCGCAAGGCGCGGACCGCCTGACCCGCCGCCGGCTCAGCGCCTCGCCCTCACGGCGCGGTCGATCCCCCTCAGCATGCCATGGCCAGCACTATGTCGGAATAGAAAAGGCCCGACGCAAGGTCGGGCCTTTTGGACTTTCGTCCCTCAACGTCACGGGCAGATGGAACGTCGGGGCTGGACCGGCGGAAGGCTCAGCGCGCGACCTTGCTGAACACGGATTCGAACGGCTTGTAGGTTTCCTTGGCCAGCTCGGTGTACAGCTCGCCGATCTTGGTGGCCTGGGCCACCGCGCCCTCGTAGGCGCTCTTCAGATAGGCCTGCTGGATCTCGATGGCCTGGTCCACCGACTTGGCGCCGAGAAGCTTCTCAAGCGCGGCGGTGCCCTGCTCGAAAGAGGTCTTGGTGTAGTCCGCCACTTCGACAGCGATCGCCTGCGCGCTCTTGGAGAGCAGGCCGAAGCTCTTGAGGGCGTTCTCGATATTGTCCTTGCTGAGCTGCTGGAGCTCTTCTGCGCTCTGCACCATGGGAGTCCTCATTCCTCTAGGCCGGTGGGAGCACCGGTTCTGCCGTTGCCGAGTGAGCGGAGCGTTCCCGCTCGAATATGAGAATATGCACTGCAGCATGGATGTCAACAAATTTTGTGCAGTGCACAACAGCCCCGACGCGGCCGGATTCACGCCTTGGTAACTCCGCCTTCTTAGGCTTCTTCCCTGGTCGCCTTCCCCCGCCGCGTTCGTTCAGCGGCACCCTTCGCGCACCACGCCTGCGCGTCGTGTCGGCGCGGGATCAAGCAGTGCAGCGACCGCCAAGACGGGGCCTTTGTCCATGCGTACAGCTTCCGCGAGCCTTTCGCTCCTGACCAAAGCCCTTGCCGTGGCTGCTCTTGCCGGCTTCGTCCTCTCGACGACCACGGCCGAGGCCCGGCCGCGCAAGAAGGCCCAGGTCGAGAGCACAAAGAGCAGCAGCAAGGCCCGCAAGACCACGGCACAGCGCCGGACCACAAGCCCGCCGCGCGCCACCCAGGATGAGGCCGGCCGCTGGCATTACGGCTCCTCCGCCATCGTGGTGGACGCCAATACCGGCCGGCCGCTCTATGAGGACGACGCGGACGCCCTGCGGCATCCTGCCTCAGTCACCAAGGTAATGACCCTCTACCTCCTGTTCGAGCAGCTGGACGCGGGTCGCCTGAAGCTGTCCAGCGACCTGCCGGTATCGGCCAAGGCGGCCTCGCAGTCGCCGTCGAAGCTGGGCGTGCGTCCCGGCTCCACCATCGAGGTGGAGGATGCCATCAAGGCGCTGGTGACGCGCTCGGCCAACGACGTGGCGGTGGTGATCGCCGAAGCCATCGGCGGCTCCGAGAGCAATTTCGCCGACATGATGACCCAGAAGGCGCGGGCGCTCGGCATGAGCCGCACCACCTTCCGCAACGCCTCCGGCCTGCCCAATCCCAACCAGCTGACCACGGCCCGCGACCTCGCTACCCTCGGCCGCGCGATCCAGGACCGCTTCCCCAAGGAATACCGCTACTTCGCCACCCGTACCTTCTATTATCGCGGCGAGGCGATCGGCAATCACAACCGCCTGGTGGGCGCGGTGGAGGGCGTGGACGGCATCAAGACCGGCTACACCCAGGCCTCCGGCTTCAACCTGCTCACCTCCATGAAGCGGGACGACCGCTTCCTGGTTGCCGTGGTGCTGGGCGGGCGCAGCGCCGGCTCCCGCGATTCCCGCATGCGCTCGCTGCTGGCGGAGAATTACCCGCGCGCCTATGCCGGTGGACGCACCGCGCCCAAGGTCACCGAGAACGGCGGCCTGTTCGCGGGGATGGCGCCCACCCCGCAGCCGGTGGCGCGCGAGGCGGTGCCCGCCCATGACGTGGCCCCCCTGCCCAAGCCGCAATATGCCGTGCTGAACGCAGACCCGGCCACCACAGCCTCCATCCCCACATCGGCGGGAGTGAAGAGCGGATCGGCGGAGCCCATTCGGCCGGTGGCGGTGAAGACCGTGGCCATCCAACGTGCGGTGGCCGCCAACGCCGCCGCGCCGGCCACCTCGGCGGCGGCCTCGGCCACCGCCGCCGCGCGGGGCTTCAGCACCTCCGCGGGCGTGCTCGGCTACATGGAACCCGCCGGCGCGGCTCCGGCCGGCGACACCGCCGTCGCCCAAGGCCGGGCCCGCCCGCCGGCGCCCAAGCCCCAGCCCGTCGCCCAGCCGGTCGCGGCGGCGACCGAAGCCGCCAAGGACACCGCCCGCTACGCGCCACCGCCGCGCCCGGCCACCCTCGCCGAACGCACCGCCCTCGTCGCCGCGCAAGACTCCCCGGCTCCCGTCCGCAGCGCGCCGGAGCCCCGGGCCACCCAAGCCGCCGCGCCCGAGAAGCCCGTGCGCACCGCCTCCCTCGCCCCCGTGGCCGCGCCGGAACGGCCGGAGCGGAGCACCCCCGGCAGCGCCCGCAGCGGCTGGTCCATCCAGATCGGCGCCTTTGGGGCCGAGACCGAGGCCCGCGCCAAGCTCGACCTGGCGCAGAGCAAGGCCCGCGCCGCCCTTGGCAAGGCCGACCCCTATACCGAGAAGGTCACGAAAGGCTCAACCGCCCTCTATCGCGCCCGCTTCGCCGGCTTCGACGAGAAGGGTGCCAAGGAAGCCTGCCGTTTACTCCAGCGTAACGCGTTTGCCTGCATGACTATCAAGAACTGAGGACGTCGGGAGAGAGACTTAGTCATGCTTGCGCAGGATCAGATCCTTGGCTTGATTGATCCGCGCCGCCAGGTAACTGGAACCGCCGGCGTCGGGGTGGAGCTTTTTCATAAGGGAACGGTGCGCGGCGCGCACCTCCCCGGGGTCCGCCCCCGGCTGAAGCCCAAGGATCTGGTAGGCTTCCTGTTCGGTCATCGCCCCGCCGCCCGACGCGATACCACCCATATTCCCCCGACCCGCATCGCCCTCAGCGTGTTCACGCCAAGCGGGCGCCCGGCGGTCGAGATAAGCTTCGAGTAGGGCGAGGGACTGCGGGTCGCACGCCGCGCGCAGCGCCAGGAGGGTCGGCAGGTCGAGATCGTCCAGCGCGGCGCCGGCATGGGCGCCGGCGATGACCCGCCCGGTGAGCGTGCCGCGGGCGTGGTCCAGTTCCATCTCGAGCAGCGCCGAGCGCACCTGCGAGGTTCGCGGCGCCGCCGACTTCCGGAACAGGCCGCCAAGCCAGCCCCCCACGCCGCCCGGATCGAGCCGCCCCAGCAGGGCCAGCCCCGCCATCGCCAGCGGCACGGCCGCGCCGAAGCGCCCCAGCAGCAGCGCGCCGACCGCACCCGCCAGCGCCGAATAGGCCACCGCCCGCATGAGCATTCCGGCCAGCGCCTTGGGATCGGCCTTGGTCCAGACCTTGAGGCCGTAAAGGCCGATGGCCAGCAGCAGCGCGCCGGCGATGAGACTGATCACGTGTCGCTCCCTGAAGCCGCGCGCGCCCGCGCCGGCCCTTGACCTGTCGTTGCCCTGCCCTTGTCCTGTCGTTGGCCTTATACCATCGGCCTCGGTCTTTGCCCGATGCCGAGCGGGTGGCGCTCAAGCGCAGCGCGCGCTGGAGCAGAAGCCGGTGATGGATAGCAGGCATGGACCCGCCTCGCGACCAGGGCCTGGACATGAACAGGGCAGCGCCATGGCCCCCATGCGGCCGGCGCTGACCACCGCAGTGGCGCTCCGGCGGGCGCCACGCGGCACACCGATGCTGGCACGTCGCGCCGCGCCCCACTTCCAGGGGTCGGCGGGTCGGCGCGTCCCGGTCCAGAGGAGCCGAGCCGGCATCAACTGCCGCCGAGGGCCAGCAGCAGCTGGCGCGCCCCGGCATCGCCCCGGGCCTCCAGCGCCGGGCGGCCGCCGGCCGCATAGGCCGCCACTGCCGACAGCAGGGCGCGCAAGTGATGCCCGGCACGGGCATCGAACCGGCAATAGGCGCCGCCGGTGAGTTTCGCCAGCGCCCGGAAGGTCCGCTCCACCCGCCGGTCGTCGCCCTCCTGGAACATGAACAGACGCACCCCGCGCAGCGCCAGCTGACCGGCGGCGGCGTGCAGCGCGTCGGCGTCCTCCTCCAGGGCATCGCCCACGAACACCGCCGCCTTGAGCCCGCAGCGCTCCGCCTCGCGCTCCAGATGGCCGAGCACGCGATGAATCTGCGTCAGCCCGCCCTCGCAGGCAATGCGGCCCATGAGCCGGCGCAGCGTCGCCCCGTCGCCCACGAACGGCGAGGCACGGCACTCATCCATGCCCCGGTAATAGACGATCTGCATGTCCAGCCCGCCATGGGCGGCGGCGGCGGCGAACATGTCGGCCTGGATCTCGCACGCCAGCGCCCAGGTCGGCTCGCGCGAGGCGGTGGCATCGAGGGCGAAGGCCAGCCGGCCCCGCCCGACGCCCGCGCGCGCCGGCGCCATGGCGCGCACCTCGCCCAGGAAGCGGGCGATGTCGCCGGCGGCGGAGGGCGCGGCCGGCGCGTTGACGCCGGTCGCGGCGGAGACATCGTGTTTTGTCTTGTCTTCGGAACGCGCCATGGAACCCCTTCACCCGCGCCGACACCACCCCCGGCCTGCGCATGCGCCTGAAATGGGGGCCGCGCGGCGTGAACCAAGGGCACGGGCCAAAGCCACGCGCCAAAGATACGCACCAAGGGCATGCGCCAAGGGCATGCGCCAAGGGCGCTTCCCTCCCGGGCCGGCACGTTCTAGGGTCCGCCCCGCCCGAAACGGGGAGTCGCGGAACAATGGCCAGCACGCCGACGGTGGTGGAGACGGTTCAGGACCTGAAGGCGCTGACCGGCGCCTACAGGACGCAGGGGGCGCGCATCGCCCTGGTGCCCACCATGGGCGCGCTGCACGCGGGCCACATGGCGCTGGTGCGCCGGGCCCGCGAGGTCGCCGACAAGGTGGTGGTCTCCATCTTCGTGAACCCCACCCAGTTTGGCCCCACCGAGGACTTCTCGCGCTACCCCCGCACCTTCGAAGCGGACCTCGAAAAGCTCGCCACGCTCGGTGCCGACGCGGTCTATGCCCCGAGCCCGGCGGAGATGTATCCGGCCGGCTTTACGAGCCGGATCAGCGTCGCCGGCCCGGCCGAGGGGCTGGAGAGCGACTTCCGCCCGCACTTCTTCGCCGGGGTCGCAACTGTGGTGGGCAAGCTGTTCATCCAATGCCGGCCGGACTTCGCCACCTTCGGCGAGAAGGACTATCAGCAACTCAAGGTGGTTGCCCGCCTGTCGCGCGATCTGGACCTCGGGGTGGAGATCGTGCCCGTGCCCACCACCCGCGAGGCGGACGGGCTCGCTCTGTCCTCGCGCAATGCCTACCTCAGCGCGGCGGAACGGGCCACCGCGCCGGCCATCTATACGGCGCTGAAGGCGGCCGCCCTCAACATCCGCGGCGGTGCCGCCGCGCAGGACGCCACCACCCGGGCGACCGAGACCCTGGCCGCCAAAGGGTTCAAGGTGGACTATGTGGCCGCCCGCCACGCCGAAACCTTGGCGCCGCTCACCGGCGCCGAGGGCGAGCCGATCCGCCTGCTCGCCGCCGCCTGGCTCGGCACCACCCGGCTCATCGACAACATCGGCGTGTAAGGCCGACGGCCGGGGCGCCCGGCGGATCGCCAGTTCCGGGACGGGCGGGCGGCAACGGCGCCGGCCGCGGGCAGATCGCCCGCCTGCGACACCGCTCCCCCGCTCAAGCCCGGCTTGCGCGGGCGTGGCCCCGGTGGAAAACCGGGGCCACCGGTCTCAGTGCAGGATCTGGCTGAGGAACAGCCGGGTGCGCTCGTGCTGCGGGTTCGAGAAAAAGGCGTTGGGCTCGTTCATCTCGATGATCTGACCGGCGTCCATGAAGATCACCCGGTTCGCCACCTGCCGCGCGAAGCCCATTTCATGGGTCACGCACAGCATGGTCATGCCGTCCTGGGCCAGCTCCACCATGGTGTCGAGCACCTCCTTCACCATCTCCGGATCGAGCGCCGAGGTCGGCTCGTCAAACAGCATGATGCGCGGGCGCATGCACAGGGCACGGGCGATGGCGACGCGCTGCTGCTGGCCGCCGGAGAGCTGGCCCGGATACTTGTGCGCCTGGTGGGGGATCTTCACCTTTTCGAGGAAGTGCATGGCCACATCCTCCGCCTCCTTCTTGGGCGTCTTGCGCACCCAGATGGGGGCCAGCGTGCAATTCTCCAGAATGGTCAGGTGCGGGAACAGATTGAAGTGCTGGAAGCACATCCCGACCTCGCGCCGCACTTCGTCGATGCGCTTCAGGTCGTCGGTGAGTTCGATGCCGTCGACGACGATGCGCCCCTTCTGGTGCTCCTCCAGGCGGTTGATGCAGCGGATCAAGGTGGACTTGCCCGAGCCGGACGGCCCGCAGATGACGAGCCGCTCGCCCCGCTGCACGGTGAGGTTCACATCGCGCAGCACGTGGAACTCGCCGTACCATTTGTTCACGCCGACCATCTCGACGGCGATCTTCGGGGCGCCGGCCTCGGACGCGGCGATCACGGGATCGGTGGTCATGGACTTGGTGGTCATGGCCTTTTCCCTTTTCAATGACGTTGCGCGCGGTCGAGGCGCTTTTCGAGCGCCATGGAGTACCGCGACATGCCGAAGCAGAAGACGAAATAGATGATGCCGGCGAAGCCGAAGCCCGTGAACAGGGTGGTCGGCGTCGCCCAGTTGGGATCGGTGAAGGCGGCCCGCATGGCGCCGAGCAGATCGAAGATGGAGACGATCAGCACCAGCGTCGTGTCCTTGAACAGGCCGATGAAGTTGTTGACGATGCCGGGGATCACCAGCTTCAGCGCCTGTGGCAGCACCACGAGGCGCATCATCAGGCTCGGCCGCAGCCCCACCGCCATGGCGCCTTCGTATTGTCCCTTCGGGATCGCCTGAAGGCCGCCGCGGACCACTTCCGCCATATAGGCCGAGGCGAACAGGGCGACGCCCACCACCGCCCGCAGCAACCCGTCGATGGTGAGCTGGCCGGGCAGGAACAGAGGCAGCATGTAGGTGGCGAAGAACAGCACCGTGATGAGCGGGACGCCGCGCCAGAACTCGATGAACACCACCGACGCGATCTTCACCAGGGGCAGCTTGGAGCGCCGCCCCAGCGCCAGCAGGATGCCGAACGGCAGCGAGGCGGTGATGCCGGTGACCGCGATCACCAGTGTCACCAGCAGGCCGCCCCACAGGCGGGTCTCGACCTGGGCGAGGCCCACGTTGAGGTCCACCGCCAGCAGCACCACGCCCAGCACCGCCAGCACCGCGAGGGTGCTGCGCGCCGCGCCGCGCCCGGCACCGCGCCCGGCCACGACGTGCGCCAGCGCCGCCGCGCCGAGCGCCAGCAGCGCGCTCGACACCACAAAGTCCGCCCAGAACGCCGCCGACAGGCCGAACACCGTCGCGCCGGCGGGAAACAGGCCGTCGAAGCCAAGGTAGCCGAGCACGAAGCGCTGGAGCTGGAGATTGCCACCGGTGAGCAGCACGAACGCCACCACCGGATAGACGCCGAAGAACAAAATGGCGTTGAGGCGCTTGTGCGGCAGCTTCTGGATCAGCAGCGGCAGCAGCAGTACCGCGCCGAGGGCATAGACGAGATTGACCCGCCAGCGCTCCTCGGCCGGGTAGAAGCCATAGACCAACTGGTTGATCTTAGCCCAGATGAACGGCCAGCACGCCCCCACCGGATGGCCCACATCGGCCGGCAGGCAGGCGGTGCGGTTGGTGCCGCTCCAGACCGCGTCGATGATGAAGAAGCGGGCCAGCGGCGGGATCACCGCATAGAGCAGCCACAGGCCGAACACCGTGAGCAGCACCTGGGGGACCGAGCCGAACAGATGGGCGCGGGCCCAGCGGATGGGTCCGCGATTGGACACGGGCGGCGGCTCCGGCTCGCGGAACACCGGCGAGACGAAGGCGGCGGCGGAGGGAGAGGGAGATGGGTTGCTCATGGCCTCACCGCTCCACCAGCGCCACGCGCTTGTTGTACCAGCCCATGACGAGGGAGGTGACGATCGAGATGACGAGGTACACCGCCATGGTCATGGCGATGATTTCGATGGCCTGGCCGGTCTGGTTCAGCGTGGTGCCGGCGAACACCGCGAACAGATCGGGATAGCCCACAGCAACGCCCAGCGACGAGTTCTTGGTGAGGTTGAGATACTGGCTGGTGAGCGGCGGCACGATCACCCGCATGGCCTGCGGGATCACCACCAGCCGCAGGGTCGGCCCGCTGCGCAGCCCCAGCGAATGAGCGGCCTCGCTCTGCCCCTTGGACACCGCCAGGATGCCCGAGCGGACGATCTCGGCGATGAAGCCCGCGGTGTAGGTGGCAAGCGCCAGCAGCAGCGCCACGAATTCGGGAATGACGCTGACGCCGCCCACGAAATTGAAGCCCCGCAACTGCGGCTCCTCCAGGTGCAGCGGAAAGCCGGCGGCGGCCGCCGCGACGAGGGGCAGCGCCACGATCAGCCCCAGCGACGTCCAGAACACCGGGAACGGCTGGCCGGTGGCCTCGCGCCGCGTCTTGGCCCAGCGCGCCAGGATGAGGCTGGCCACCACCGCCACGACGAGGGCGATGAGGATGACGCCGGAGCCGTCGCCGAAGATGGGACGCGGCAGCATCAGGCCGCGGTTGTTGACATAGACCGCCGGAGTGCCGATCGCCTCGGCGGCGCCGGCGAACGGGCTCGCCAGGGCGCCGAGGCCGATGGCGGACAGGCCGGACGCCAGCGCCGAGAAGATCGGCTGCAGGCCGAGGCCCCAGCTCTGGCGCGGGGTCGGCAGGGCGGCGAGCACCGCCAGGTACCAGAACATGATCTGGAACAGCGGCGGCAGGTTGCGGGTGATCTCCACATAGGCGGAGGCCAGCGCCTTGATGACCACGTTCTTGGACAGCCGCGCCACGCCCACCAGGAAGCCGATGATGGTGGCAAGGATGATGCCGAAGAAGGCCACCAGCAGCGTGTTGAGCAGGCCCACCAGGAAGGCGCGCCCGTAGCTCATGTTCTCGTTGTAGGGAATGAGCGACTGGCTGATGGCAAAGCCGGCGCGGTCGTCCAGGAAGCCGAAACCGGAGGCGATGCCGAGCCGGGACAGGTTGGCGGCGGCGTTGGCATAGAACGACCAGGCGAGCCAGACCAGGATCAGTCCGAGCACGATCTGGATGACCGAGCTCCTGAGCTTGGGGTCCGTCCACGACCAGCGCCGCCTCGGCGTGGCGCCGGGGTCAGAGAGGCGAGCATCCGACATGAAACCCTCGGAGGTTCGGAAGCCTCAAGGGCCTCCTTATATTTATGAGGCCGAAGCGGGCCGTGGCCCGCTCCCGTTGTCGTCGTGAGCAGCGGCGCGGCCGGGCTCAGCGCACCGGCATGCCGTATTGGATGCCGCCCTTGTTCCAGAGGTTGTTGAGGCCGCGCTCCAGCCCGAGCGGGGTGGCGGGACCGAGGTTGCGGTCGTAGATCTCGCCGTAATTGCCGGTGGCCTTGACGATGCGCACCACCCAGTCGGGGGTGAGGCCGATGCCCTCGCCATACTTGCCGTCGGTGCCGAGCAGGCGCTTGATCTCGGGATTGGGCGAATTCAGCTGTTCGTCCACGTTCTTCTGGGTCACGCCCAGCTCTTCCGCATCTAGCAGCGCGAAATAGGTCCACTTCACCAGGTCGAACCACTGGTCATCGCCGTGGCGCACCAGCGGACCCAGCGGCTCCTTGGAAATGGTTTCCTGCAGCACCACGTGGTCAGCCGGATTGGTGAGCTTGAGGCGCACCGCCGCGAGCTGCGAGCGATCGGAGGTGAACACGTCGCACCGGCCCGATTCATAGGCCTTCACGGTCTCGTCGAGGGTGCCGAAGGCAATCACCTCGCGGAACTTCATGCCGTTGGCGCGGAAGTAATCGGAGACGTTGAGCTCGTTGGAGGTGCCGGTCTGCACGCAGATCGAGGCGCCGTCGAGCTCCTTGGCGCTCTTGAGGCCGAGCGACTTGCGCACCAGGAAGCCCTGGCCGTCATAATAAGTGACGCCGGCGAAGTTGAAGCCGAGCGTGGTGTCGCGCGACATGGTCCAGGTGGTGTTGCGCGACAGGACGTCGATGGCGCCCGACGTCAGGGCCGTGAAGCGGTCCTTGGCCGAGAGGGGGGAGAACTTGACCTTGTTGGGGTCGTTGAAGATGGCTGCCGCGACGGCGCGACAGAAATCCACGTCGAAGCCGCTCCACTCGTTCTTGTCGTTGGGCGTGGAGAAGCCCGGCAAGCCCTGAGACACGCCGCAGTTGAGGGCACCCCGGGTCTTGACGTCATCGAGGGTGCCGGCCTGGGCGATGCCGACCAGGGAGAGAAGTCCGGCTGCTGCGAGGAGGAAGCGTTTCACGGAAGGTTCCTTCTTTGGGATGACGTCCCCGCCGATCCATGCTTGAGGTCAAGTCTCGACGCGGCGGCCCGGGGCGTCTATCCCGCCCATCACAGACCGATGTTGCGGCATGGTCAATAGAGACGCAGTGGTTATGCGGTAGGACGAAAGAGGAGGCCGGGATGACGGGTGCGGAAGACGAAGGCAGGAACGCGGCCCCGGGGCCCGCCACCCAGGTGGTGCACCTCGGGCGGGACCCGAAGCGGTTCGACGGCTTCGTGAACACGCCGGTGGTACGCGGCTCCACGGTGCTGTCGCCGACCTATGACGACCTGATCCATCATCGCGGCCGCTACAGCTATGGCCGGCGCGGCAATCCCACCACGGAGGGGCTCGAGGCCGCGCTCAAGGCCCTGGAAGGCGGCGACGGCGTGGCCCTCACCCCATCGGGCCTGTCGGCGGTGTCCATCGCCCTGCTCTCGGTGCTCGGCGCCGGCGACCACCTGCTCATGGTGGACACCGCCTACCGCCCCACCCGCACCGTCTGCGACAGCACGCTGAAGCGCCTGGGGGTGGAGACCACCTATTATGATCCGCTGATCGGCGCCGGCATCGAATCCCTCATCCGCGACAACACCCGCGCCATCTTCCTCGAATCGCCCGGGTCCCAGAGCTTCGAGATCCAGGACGTGCCGGCCATCGCCGCCGTCGCCCGGGGCCGCGGCATCACCACCCTCATCGACAACACCTGGGCCACGCCGCTGTTCTTCAAGCCCCATGCGGTGGGCGTGGATATTTCCATCCAGGCCGGCACCAAGTACATCGGCGGCCACGCCGACCTGAACCTCGGCACCATCTCCGCGGTGGGGCCGGCGTGGAAAAAGGTCATCACCACCCACGGCAACCTCGGCATCACCATTTCGCCGGACGACGCGGCGCTTGGCGCGCGCGGCCTGCGCACCCTGGCGGTGCGCCTTGCCCACCACCAGCGCTCCGGCATCGAGATGGCCGAATGGCTGCAGGAGCGCCCGGAAGTGTCGCGGGTGCTGCATCCGGCGCTGCCGTCCGACCCCGGCCACGCCTTGTGGCAGCGTGACTTCTCCGGCGCCTCCGGCCTGTTCAGCCTGATCCTCAAGGATGTGCCGGAACCCGCCGTCGCCGCCTTCTTCGATGCCCTGAAGCTGTTCGGCATGGGCTATTCGTGGGGCGGCTACGAGAGCCTGGCCATTCCGTTCGACTGCAGGGACTACCGCACCGCCACCGAATGGGACGTGGAAGGTCCGGCGGTGCGCCTGCACATCGGGCTCGAGGACGTCGCCGACCTCAAGGCCGATCTCGACCAGGCGTTCGCGGCGCTCGCCGCAGCCGCCGGCTGATCCGCCACGTGCCTCCGGCAGGCCGCGCTCCGGGGCTCCGATCCCCGGGGGCGGGACGATCGGGCGTGCCGGCGCCCGTCCGGACCCAGCATCCGGAGCGGATGGCCTTCAAGACTCCCGCCGGCTGCGCCGGCCGGGGGCGCAACACAGGACCCGGCCTATGATCGTGCGCGAACGCCCCGGCCTGCTGCGCCTGTTCCTCATCCTCAGGGGCTCGGTGCTGCAGCGGATCTTTCCGCAAGTGATGGTGGTGATGGCGCTGTCGGCGCTGGTGGTGTTCGCCCACGGGCGCAACCCAGGCCTCATCCCCAGCTTCAATGGCGCGCCCTATGCCCTGCTCGGCATCGCCCTTTCGGTGTTCCTCGGCTTCTCCAACAGCGCCTGCTACGACCGCTGGTGGGAGGCCCGCAAGGCCTGGGGCCAGTTGCTGCTGGCCGCCCGCGACCTGACGCGACGCACGCTGCTGCTCGAAGGGCGGGGGGCGGAGGCGGAGGCCGCCCGACGCCGGCTGGTCGCCATCGCCATCGCCTTTCCCCATGCCTTGGTGATCCACCTGCGCCCCGGCGGCGACGGCGCCGATCTCGCCCGCACCCTGCCGGCGGACCTCGGCGCGGCGATCGCCGCCAGCCACAACCCGCCCGAGGTCCTGCAGCACCAGATGGGTGTGGTGCTGGCCGGCCTGCGCAACGCCGGCACCCTCTCCGACATCGAATACCGCCTTCTCGACGACACCGTTTCCCACCTGTCGGAGACGCTGACCGCCTGCGAGCGCATCAAGACGACGCCGGTGCCGTTCGGCTACACGCTGCTGCTGCACCGCACCGCCTATCTGTTCTGCTTCCTGCTGCCGTTCGGCTTCGCCGACGTGCTGGGCTGGGGCACGCCGCTCGCCACCGCGCTGGTGGCCTACACCTTCTTCGGCCTCGATGCCCTGGGCAGCGAACTGGAGGAACCGTTTGGCACCCTGCCCAACGACCTGCCCATCGGCGCCCTCGCCACCACCATCGAGATCAGCCTGCGCGAAGCCATGGGCGAGCGCGAGCGCCCGCCGGTGCCGCAGCCGATAGACCACATCCTGCTGTAACCCCGCCTTCCAGAACGCCGATGGCCGGCGGGGCAGCCCCACCGGCCATCATCTTTCTGCCGCCTTCCCTGCCGCGCGGCACGGGACAGCGAGGCCGTCAGGTGACGGAGCGGTTGGCCCGGCGCTCGCGCAAGGCGAATTGCAGGTTGCGGATATAGATGAACGTGGACAGCGCCTGCCCGGCGATGAACACCGGATCGCGCCGATACAGCGCATAGACCAGCAGCAGGGTGCCGCCGCCCAGGGAGAAGGTCCAGAAGGCGAAGGGGATCACCGTGCGCTGGGCGCGTTCCGAGGCGATCCACTGCACCACGAAGCGCATGGTGAACATGAACTGGGCCACGAGGCCGAGCACGGTCCACCAGTCGAACTGATCGACAAAGACTTCGTGGAGATAGGTGCCGATGGCGGAAAGATAATAGATCATCTCAACGGCGCTCCACCAGCCGCGGCACCCGGCGGCGGCGGATCAGCCACCACACGCCGATCAGGTCGGCGATGCCCACCCACAGGCGATTCCAGAAGCCGTATTTCGACATCCCGTGCCAGCGCTCGCGGTCCACCACCTTCACGGTGCGGATCTCATAGCCCTCGCGCTTGACCAGCGCCGACATGAAGCGGTGCAGCCCGTCGAACACCGGCAGGCGCAGATGCACGTCGCGGCGCACCACCTTGAGGCCGCAGCCCGTGTCACGGTTGCCGTCGTTCAGCATCGAGCGGCGCACCCAATTGGCGAGGCGCGACTGAAAGCGCTTGAAGCGGGTATCCTTGCGGCCCTGCCGCTCGCCCTGCACCAGCCCCACCACGGGCCCGCCCTGGTCCAGCACGCGCACCATCTCGGGCAGGTAGGCCGGGTTGTTCTGGCCGTCGCCATCCAGCAGCAGCAGCAGTTCGCCGCGCGCCGCGCGGGCGCCCGTATCCACCCCGGCGGACTTGCCGCAGGAGGTGGCGTGGATCAGGATGCGCATGTAGGGCCGCGTCGCGGCGGCTTTGCGCAGCTCCGCAAGGGTGGCGTCAGTGGAACCGTCGTCCACGAAAATCAGTTCGAACGGCTCGAAATCCAGCGCCGCGTCGATCTCGGCGATCAACGGCGCGATGTTCTCCGCCTCGTCCCGGACGGCGATGATCACCGAGAGGCGGGGGACGAGGGCGGTGCTTGCGTCAGCGGAGGTCACGATCTCGCCTCTTCCAAGGGAATGGGGGAACGGCCGTTGCGGCCGCCGCTCCAGCGGGCGCCCCACGGCAGCAGCAGCCCAAGCCGGCGCGCGGACGGCCCCGCCATGGGCGCGATGGCGCCCTCCGCGTCAAGGCGGAACACCAGCCGGCGGGCGGCGAAGAGCTTCACCATCCACAGGACGAACAGGGTGGCCACCCCCGCCCCGGCGATGACATCGCTCGGATAATGGGCGCCGAGCAGCACCCGTGTGGCCGCCACCACCGCCGCCAAGGCGAGGAGCGGACCGCGCGCGCGCGGAAACAGCGCCGCCAGGGCCACCGTAGTGGCAAACACCGTGGTGGCGTGGCCTGAGGGAAACGAGGCATAGCTCGCCCGCCACGACAGCCAGTCGAAGGTGAGCTGCGGGTCCGGGCCCGGCAGGCCCAGCGCCACATGGGGCCGCGCACGGCCGATGAGGCGCTTCACCACCGTCACCAGCAGCCCGGCCCCAGCCACGCACAGCACCAGGAAGCCCACCCGGGCGATGACCGCGGTGGCCACCCGCCGCCCCATGGCGTCGAGATGCGGCCGCAGGACCAGCAGCAGCGCCAGCGCGATCCCGAGGGGCCACAGCACCACGCCGCCGAGTCCCAGGTCGGTGAGGCGCTCGGCCAGAATGACGACACCCGCCGGCGCCCGCGCCCGCAGGCCCGGCGTCAGCGGGTCCACCAGCAGCATCGCCGCCGCCACCGCCGCCACGGTGAGGATGACGCCCGCGGCGATCACCGGCCATCCGGCCCGCAGCACCCGTGGCGCCGGGCGACGCGCCGGGCGGCGTCGCAGATCCCCGAGCCCGCCGAGCAGCCCGGCCGCGATGTCGCGGCCGGCTTCGGCAAGGCGCCGCCCGCCCGCGCGGACGCCCGCCGCGCTCACGGCCCCGGCTCCTGGGAGCGGTAGACGGTAATGCTCACCGGCCGTCCGCCGTTATAGGTGAAGCCGTCCACGGTGGCGATGGCGCTGTACTTCAGCTTCAGCTCGCCGGCGCGCTGCTCGAACAGGGGCTGCATCCGGCGCTCGATGAACGCCAGCGCGCAGCCGCCCTTCTTCAGCAGCTCCGCCGCCTCGGTGGGGGCGATGTAATTGATCTTGGTGCCCACCAGGAACACCAGGCTCGGTTCCTGGTAGGGCACGGAGGCGATATTTTCCGCCGGGCAGCCGGCCTGCGCGGCGATGGCGGCCAGCCGCTCGGAGATCCACACCGCCCGCATCTGCGGCAACAGCACCTGATAGACGGCAAGATAGAGCACCAGCGCCGCCGCCACCACGGTGAGGAAGGCGCCTTCCGCCCCCTCTCGCGCCAGCGCCCGCGCCGCGGCCACCGCCAGCACCACGGCGATGAGCAGCAGCGGCCACGCCAGCAGGCCGAAGCCGCTGCCCAGCCACACATAGGCGCCGCCCAGCCCGACCGCGAGCAGGCCTGCCATCACTGGCCACAGCCACACCAAGCCGGCCAGCCGGCTGCCCGGCTTAGCGAGAACGCCGCGTTCCAGCGCCAGGGCGGCGATGATGGCGAGGCCCGGATACAGCGGCAGCACATAATGGGGCAGCTTGGTGGCGGCGATCTCGAACACCACCCAGGCCGGCACCACCCAGGCCAGAAGGAAGCGCATGGGCTTCTCGCGCCGCGCCTTCCAGGCGAACGGCACCGCCATGGCGGCCAGCACCACGCCGGGCCAGAAGGTGCCCCAGACCGCCAGCAGATAGGTGCCGGGCGGGCCCCAGTGGCCCTCCTGCCCTTCTGTCACCTTGCCCAGCATGTCCACGCCCACGGCGTGCTGGTAGAAGGCGCCGTTGGTGACATAATAGATGGCCACGAACCAGGGCAGCACCAGCAGCAGGCACCACAACAGCCCGGGCAGGGGCTTCAACGCCAATAAGAAGCGGCCCGACCGCTCGGTCGCCACCAGCGTCACCACCGCCAGGCCGACGAACAGGGGCGTCATGGGCCCCTTCACCAGGATGCCGGCGGCCATGGCGGTCCAGAAGATGGCCGCGAGCTTGACGTCGCTCAGCCGCTCCACGGGCGGCAGGAGATAGGCCCGCGCCAGGGCTCCGAAGGCGGCGAGGATGGTGAACAGCAGCACCGCGTCGGTCTTGGCGAGGCGCGCCTCGACCCCCAGCAGCACGCAGCTGGCCATGACGAGGCCGGCCACCAGCGCACCGCGCCGGGTGAGGAACACCAGCGCCGTCCAATAGGTGAGCAGCACGGCGCCGATGGCCGCCAGCAGCGACGGCACGCGGTAAAATGCGATGGAACCGCGCGCAGATGGCCCCGCCACCGCCTCGCCCAGCTTCACCGAGGCGGCCTGGAGCCAGTAGATGCCCACCGGCTTCTTGTGGCGCGCCTGCACGTGGAAGCGGATGTCCACGTAGTTGCCGCTCTCCAGCATCTGCTTGGTGGCCTGCGCGAAGCGGGCCTCGTCGCGGTCGATGGGGGAGAGGGAGAAGAAGCCCGGCAGGAACGCGAACAGCGCCACGATGACGAGCAGCAGGCAGGCGCGGCCGTGCCCCGCCGCCGCGCGGTCGAGCACGCGCGGCAACCGGCGCGGGAGGTCGAGGTCGAACGCCCGGCCCTTCGGGGGGGCGGGCTCTGAGATGGCCATGCGTGTTGTCGGTTCCGCTCGAATTGGGCGCGGACAATAGCAGAACCGCCCACACCGGAAAGGCCCGATGCGCGGGCGCCAGCGCACCCCCACCCCGAGCCGGCGGACCTCTGGCAAAGGAAAAGGGCGAAGGAAAGGCGCGGCGTGCCCGCGCGACCCGCCCCTGCCCAGCCCGCTCCAGTCCGACCGGCCACTCTCGTCCGCGCGGCCGGCGCGCCTCAGCCGCGCGCCCACCCACGGTCAGCCACGCCCGCGCAGCCTCCTGAGTGGCCCGCCCGCGCGCCGCTCTGCCCGAGCCGGCCTGCGCGCGCCCTTCCGGCTCCGGCCGAACACCGGCGCCGCGGGCCTCACTTGGTCAGGATCAGCTTGTTCTGGGCGGTGAGGCGCAGCTGATAGGTCTGATCGCCATGGGCGATGGTGATGAGGCGGCCGGCGGCGAACAGGTCGCGGCTGTCGAGCTGCGTATCCACCATGGGGATCGCCCGCGCCGTCGCGCCGGAGCGCCCGCCCCAGCCTTCGCCCTGATCCCCTGACCAGGCGGTGCGCGGATAATCTTGCTTGGTCATTTTGAATCGCTCCAAATTGCCACAGGTGACATTCACAGTATTCAACTCTTCTTCGTCACCTTAGAAGGGTTCAATATTGCTATCCTCGGCCGTCATCTTTGAATAATACACGACATTGCTCTGATCAACTGACCTTGTGACACCGGCCCATCAGCCGCGCCGGCACCCAGCCGGCCGCGCGGGCGCCCCGTGGCCAGGAACGGACCGGCCGCGCATGGTGATCTGCCCGTACGGATAAGGACTTGCGACGAAGGCCGGGAGACGCGGCGGAGCCTGGGCGGCGGCGGTGATCGCCGCCGCCACGCCACGCGGACGCGCACATTGGAACGACGAGAAAAGCCGACCCGCTCCTAGCGGCGTGGCGCACGCGGGCCCAGAAGCGCGCCGGCGAGCGCGCCGAGGCCGCCCACGAGGCCGATGGCCAGGGTGTACCAGGCCGCCACGAACAGCGGCGAGTCGTCCCCGCCGTGGAAGGCATAGAAGAAGGCGCCGATGCCGCCCGCCGCCAGCCCCGCCAGGAACCCCACGGTGGCGCCCGATTCGCCTGCCCCCCGGCGCAGCGCGAGCAGGATCGGCACCAGCGGCACCAGCGACAGCAGCGGCACCGCCAGCAGGCATGTCGCCCAATGGGCGCCGACCAGCCGCGCGCCCCAGGCCGCCTCCGGCACGCTCAGCACTTCCAGCAGCACCGCCACGAACAGGGCCAGCGGCGGCCCGAACAGGGCCAGTTCCGCCGACCACCGCTCCGGCCCCGGGCGCGCCAGCCGCAGCGCCAGCCGGATCGCGGTCCATGCCACCGCAGCGGTCACCGCGAGCTTGAAGAGAAAGCGCGGCGAGCCCAAAGCGCTTACGAGATCGCCCCGCACGCCGAGCCCCAGCAGCAGGCCCGCCGCAGCGGCGGCCGCGCCAAGCACCACGGCCCCCGCCAGCGCCGCGCCCGGCGCCGGCCCGCCCGAGGCGGGCCCGGCGGACGATGCGGGGATCGGCTGTTCGGTCTTCATGGCTTTACTCCTCCATCAGCGGCGGCCGGACGCCTTCAGCGCCGCGCCGCCGCGCCATCCCCGCTCCCGCCCCGAAGGACGCGGGCCAGTCGCGCCGAGCTGGCGGGCGCGACGCGGCCGAAACCGCCATTGTCCTCGCCCCGCGCCAGATCCGCCAGCCTCGGCGGACCGGCCCGCGCGGCACCGCCGTCCCATCAGCACGGCGGGGAGCACATGGCGGGGAGCACATGGCGGGGAGCACATGGCGGGGAGCACATGGCGGGGGACAGCCGGGCCTGCGGCCGCCGCGTGGTCCAGCTCTGGCCGTGGCGGGAAGCAAGTCGCGAACCGCCGGGTCCCGGACACACGCCACAGGCCCGCGCGAAAGCCCCGCCCGGCCGCGTCGCCAATGTCCGGCCGCCGCGCTCGGGGGCCGGAATCTCCAGCGAGGGCCCTCCTGCGATCCCCGTCACCCGGCCCCACCCGCCACGTCAGAGCTGGCAACCACTGGCGGCGGTGAGCCCGTCGGGCTGACCCCACTCGTTCTGCGGCAGGGCCGCATAAGGCCCGGAATAGACCTGCCTCACCTTCTGGAACGAGGACGCCTCCCGCGTGTTGGGATCGAAATCGATGATCCAGAAATAGTCATAGGTCTCTCCCGGCCAGTTGCTCAGCGCCTCAGCAAAGCGGGCGAGGCCGAACAGGTCGAACAGGGTGGAGGGCGCCTCCGGACGGCCGTCCGCCTTCACGACGGCGGCCTCCAGCTTCTGCGGGCTCCGGCTCGCCTCCCTGGCGGCGGCCTCGGCCTTCTCCGCCGCGTCCTTGCCGGCGTGGCCGGACACCGTCTTGGCGATGTGGTCGTGTTCCCAGGTCACCACCACCGTCGCCCCATCCCAGCGCGGATCGGTGAGCAGGTCGCGGGCGAGCTGCTGGGTCTGCGCGTTGAGCAGGGTGTCGGCGAGCGCGCCGGAAGCATCCGGCAACGCCGCGTAGGTAATGACAGGCTGCCCCCAGGACGCCGCCGAGGGGGCGATGGTCTCGAGCGTGTGCAAGGTGATGGCGAAGAAGCCCTTCGGGGTTTCGCCCGGGCGGAACAGGCTGGCGCTGGCGTCCCGCCCCAGGTGTTGCGCGGCCAGCCCCTGCGCCCGGCTCAAACCCACCGGGCACAGGCGATAGGCATCCTGCTTCTCGCCATGGCGCAGCAGGATGATGCGGCCCGGCAGCGCCACCGCCTCGCTCGCCGCCAGCACCATCGCAAGCGCACACGCCCCGCCCGCCAGCATCACCCCGCGTCCCGCCATCGCCGCCCCCGGATTCAATTTCGATGTGATTGGGAACAAAACATATTCCGCTCCCCTTCGCCATCCGCACCGGGCCGGTGCCGGGGGCGCGCGCGCCCGCCGTGCGGGACGACCTCCCCCGAGGCAGGAGCAACCGCGCCGGCGAAGACGTCCAACCGGCGCGCGGTTGGGCCTTCACACCCTTGCGCGAACATGCTTCAAGGCGGGATCGAGGGTCCCGGTTCAAGGGGGAGTTGAGCCATGCTCGCAATCAGGTTGGAGACCAGCGCCCACACCATGGTGCTGCTGGCCGGTCTTGGCTGCCTTGCCACGGTGGCGCTGGCGCAGACCGCCTCCCGCCCCCATGTGGTCATCACCCCCAACGTGATCCAGCTGCCGGTCATCCCCCAGGGCAATTATCTCGACCCCGGTCCCGGCCCGGCGATCCGGCCGGATGTGTCCATCGGCCGGGGCGAGAACAACAATTACGTGTTCCCGCCGGATCTGTCCGGCGGCTACGGCTCCGGCCCGCCCGGCGACCCGACCAACAATGGCTCGTGGAGCCCGCTCGACGGCGACACGCCGAGCTTCTGATTCGCCACCATCGCCACACGCCAAAAGGGCCGGGAGCATTGCTCGCCGGCCCTTTTCTCGTCCGGGGATAGGCTGGTCCGGCGGCAGGCAACCGCTCCCGCCGGACAGGCGGACAAAAAAAACGGCGGGGCCAGCCCCGCCGTTTCCAACTTTCGCAAACCCGAAGCGCCGATCAGCGCTTGGAGAACTGGAACGACCGACGCGCCTTGGCCCGGCCGTACTTCTTGCGCTCGACCACGCGGCTGTCGCGGGTGAGGAAGCCGCCCTTCTTGAGGGGGCTGCGCAGCTCCGGCTCGTAATAGGTGAGCGCCTTGGACAGGCCGTGGCGCACCGCGCCGGCCTGGCCCGACAGGCCGCCGCCGGCGACGGTGGCGATCACGTCATACTGGCCCTCGCGCGCGGCCGCCTGGAACGGCTGGTTGATGAGCAGGCGCAGCACCGGACGGGCGAAATACACCTCGATGTCGCGGTCGTTCACGGTGATCTTGCCGGTGCCGGGGCGGATCCACACGCGGGCCACCGCGTCCTTGCGCTTGCCGGTGGCATAGGCGCGGCCGAACTTGTCCAGCTTCTGGACATGGACCGGAGCCGCCGCCTCGGTGGCGATGTCGGCGCCGCCGAGGGCTTCGAGGGACTGGAGAACCTCGGCCATGTCAGTTCCTCACGTTCTTGCGGTTGAGAGCCGCCACGTCGAGGGCGACGGGCTGCTGGGCCTCGTGCGGGTGGGCAGGGCCCTTGTAGACGCGCAGGTTGCCGAGGATCTTGCGGCCGAGCGGGCCACGGGCGAGCATGCGCTCAACCGCCTTCTCGATGACGCGCTCCGGGAAGCGGCCTTCGAGAATGAACTTGGCGGTGCGCTCCTTGATGCCACCCGGGAAACCGGTGTGGTGGTAATAGACCTTCTGGTCCTTCTTGCGCCCGGTGAGCACCACCTTTTCCGCGTTCACGACGATGACGTTGTCACCGCAGTCCACGTGAGGGGTGTAGATGGGCAGGTGCTTGCCCTTCAGGCGCATGGCGATGATGGTGGCGAGACGGCCCACGACGAGGCCGCTGGCGTCGATCACCACCCACTTCTTCTCGATTTCGGCGGGCTTGGCCGAATACGTCTTCATGGGGAAGGTTTCCGATTGTGACAGCCGGCCCCTGTCACGGATGCTCCACCCGCGCCACGCTCCGGCGATGGACCGGGCTTGTATCCGACCGTCGAAACCGCGTCAACGCGAGCGTGTCCATTTTTCTATTTATAAAACAATGACTTATTATTTTGGTATTATAGCACCATACAAAAACGGCTGATTCTGCAGAAAGTTGGCGCGGTGGCGCCGGGCCAGCGGACCCCGAGCCGCGCCACCGCCTCCCGACGCCGACCCGGGACTAGCCCTGAGCCGGGCGGTCGGGAATGGAATAGGTCGCCACGCAATGGGCCACCAGGTCGTCGTCGCCCTCGCCCCTCAGGCCCACGTCGCCCACCGCCAGCCGCCGGCCCAGCTTGATGAGCCGGGCGTCGGCGCGGATCGGCCCCGGCGCCGGCTTGCGCAGGAAATTGATGGAGAGATTCGTCGTCACCGCCAGCGCCACCGGGCCGATCTGCGCCAGCAGCGCCACATAGACGGCGATGTCGGCCAGCGCCATCAGCGCCGGGCCGGAGACGGTACCGCCGGGCCGCAGGTGCGCCTCGTCGGCATCGAGCCGGACGGTGGCGGCACGCCGGCCGATGGCCTCGACATGATGCGGCCGGCCGGGCCCGAACGCCTGCGGAAACTCGACCTGGAGAAAAGCCTCCAGCTCGGCGATGGTCATCCCCGGTGCGCCGGGGCCCTCACACGTCATGCCTGTCCTCCCTGCCTTGGCCTCGGGCGCGTGGGTCGCGCCGCGTTTCGGCTTGTGCATAGAATGCCGCCGCACAAGATCAAGCCGCCAGCCGTCCCGGGAGGATCGCCCATGTCCGCGCACGCCGCCACCGCCACGCCGCCCGACGCCCTCCTGAGGATCGAGCGGGCAGAGGGCGTCGCCACCCTCACCCTGGCACGCCCTCGCTCGCGCAACAGCCTGTCCGAGGCCATGATGGCCGCGCTCGCCTCGGCGCTGGCCGACATCGGCGCCGACGAGGGCGTGCGCGCGGTGGTGCTGGCGGCGGAGGGCCCTGTGTTCAGCGCCGGCCACGACCTCAAGGAGATCCAGGGCCATCGCGGCGACGCCGATCGCGGACGGGCCTATTTCGAGGAGGTCCTGAAGCGCTGCTCGGCGCTCATGACCGCCATCGTGCGCCTGCCCCAGCCGGTCATCGCCGCGGTGGAGGGCATGGCCACCGCCGCCGGTTGCCAGCTGGTGGCGAGCTGCGACCTGGCCGTGGCCGGCGCCGAGGCCCGGTTCTGCACCCCGGGGGTCAATATCGGCCTGTTCTGCCACACCCCCATGGTGGCGCTCAGCCGCAACCTGTCGCGCAAGCACGCCCTGGAAATGCTGCTGCTGGGGGAATGGACCCTGGCCGACGACGCCCTGCGCATGGGGTTGGTGAACCGGGTGGTGGACACTGGCGCGGCCCTGGCGGAGGCCACCGGGCTCGCCCGGCGAATCGCGGAAAAGTCCCGCGTGCCGGTGAAGCTCGGCAAGGCCGCCTTCTATGCGCAGCTGGAGATGGGGCTGGACGACGCCTATGCCTACGCGGCACGGGTGATGACGCAGAACATGCTGGCGCACGACGCGGACGAAGGCATTTCCGCGGTTCTCGGCAAGCGCGCCCCCAGCTGGGAGGACCGCTGAGGGCGATCGCCCCCAATCCTGACGACGTCTTTAACCTTCTCTCAACCATAACCGGGTTCTGCTGCGGTCTGGAAGCCGCTCCAGGACGGGGCGGCGAGAGCGGGGCCCGCGGCGCATGACATCGAATGTCGCCGAGATCGGATTGGCAGCGGACGCCGCCACCCCGGCGCGCGTGCGCCGCCTTGGCGGCTTCGGCGCGGGGGCGGCGGCGCTCGCAGCCCTGGCCCTCGTGAGCGCCCTGCCCCTCACCTTCACCGCCACTGCCAACCTCGCCTTCGAGGTCGCCGCCCAGCCCCCGGCAAGCGCCGTGCGCGGCATCGGCCAGGTGCTCGGCTCCCGCGCGCTGGCCCGCGACGCGCTCGAAAAGCTCACCTCCGGCGAGGTGGCGCGGCTCGCCACCGACAGCCTGTTCCCCGCCGCCGCCAGCGGCGGCCTGCCGGCCCTCGCCGGACAGGCGGCGCGGCGCGTGGCCCAGGCGGTCGCCGTGGTCCCTGTCAACGGCGGACGCGGCTTCTCCATCTCCGTTTCCGCGCCATCCCCGGCGCTGGCGGTGCGCCTCGCCGACGCCTATGTCGCCGCCGCCCTGGAACTGGACGCCCAGCCCGCCCCCGAAACCGCCGGGCGCCTGCCGGGCCTCGGCCGTGGCACAGCCACACTCGAGCCCATGCTGCCGGATCTGCCGGGCCCGCTGCCCTTCACCCTGCTGGCGGCGGCGGCGGTCTCCCTCCTCATCGGCTGGCGGCAGCAGCGCCGCAAGCCCCCGCCGGAGGGCCTGCTCGACCGCGCCGATCTGCCCCGCCAGCTCGACACCCCGCACCGCATCAGCTGGCTCGACGGCCACGACGCCCAGGGCCTCGATCTTGATGAGGCCGTGTCGCAGCTCCTGCCCCACGCCACCACCTGGGCCGAGGGGCCGACGCGGATGCGCGGCCGTCTGGTCTGCGTCACCTCCGATGGCCTGCCCGACGCGGCCGGGCGCTGCGCCCGCGCCCTCGCCCGGCGGCTCGCCGACGATGCCGGCGTGGTGCTGGTTGTGCTGGACCGGGCCGCGAGCCCCGCCGACCTCGTCGACATCGGCTGCGAGGCCGCCGACCCCGGCATCCGCGAGCTGCTGCTCGGTCGCGCCCGCTTTGGCGAGGCCCTGCACCGCGATCCCCATTCGCGCGCCCATGTGATTCCGCCCGGGCACCTGCCTCCGGGCTGGACTTCGGCCACCGGCAACGGCGCCATGGGCCCCGACGCGGCGGGGCCCGACGCCTCCGGCGCCGGCCGGCTCGGCATCCTGCTCGACGCCCTGCGGCAGACCTACGATTACGTGGTGGTGGCCAATCCGCCGCTGGCGCCCGACCACACCGGCCTCGACCCAGCGGAGCCGCTGATGGTGTGCCTGACCGCCGACACCGCCCCCGCCACGGCGGCCGTGGAAAGCTTCGACGCCTTGGCTGCCCTGCGCTTCTCGCGCATCGTCATGCTGCGTTTCGCCACCGGCGCGACCACAGCCGAGGCGGCGGAGCCCCCGCCCGTGGTGGCGCCCCCGCCGGCTCCGCCCGCCATGTCGCGGCTGGTGATGGACTTCATTCCCCTGAAGGGCGCCGCCTGAGGCCGAATCTCACCGCGCCCTGGGGCGGTCGGGCCGCTCCATCCACCAGATGAGCGCGCCGGCGGGAATGACCCAGAGCGTGCCCAGCAGCACATAGCACAGGGTCTGCGCGGCCCAATGCAGCTCGGTGACGCGGCCCTGCGCCACCACCATGGCGCCGAGAGCCCACACCACCACCAGGGCCAGCAGCAGCACCGTGCCGATGAGCTTGCGGATGCGCTGGGGCATCATCGTCCCTTTCCCCTTACGCCCGCGCCTTGTGGCGCCGGGCAGGAGCCCTCTATAACGGATCGGCCGCGAGAGCCACGCCAGAATGGCCCGGTGGCGGGGAGACACCACCAGGAGGCGCCGCGATGGAGCACGCGCCAAGAGGGCACGCGCCACAGGACCTTGCGCCACAGGACCTTGCGCCACGCGGCCTTGCGTGGGCGGCCACGCCCGGCGCCGCGACCCGCCGGGTGCGACTGTGGCTGTACGGCGTGGCGGCGCTGATTGTCATCATGGTGCTGGTGGGTGGCGCCACGCGGCTGACCGAATCGGGACTCTCCATCACCGAATGGAAGCCCATCACCGGCACCCTGCCGCCGCTCTCGCACACCGACTGGCAGGCCGAGTTCGACCGTTACAAGACCATTCCCCAATATGAGCTTCTCAACCGGGGCATGGGGCTCGATGCCTTCAAGCGCATCTATTGGTGGGAATGGACGCACCGGCTTATCGGCCGCCTCATCGGGCTCGCCTTCCTGCTGCCGTTTGCGTGGTTCGCCCTGACCGGCGCCATTCGCGGCCGACTGCTGGCGCGCTGCGCCGGCCTGTTCCTGCTCGGCGGGCTCCAGGGCGCCGTGGGTTGGTGGATGGTGGCGTCAGGACTGAGCGCGCGCACCTCCGTCAGCCAATACCGGCTCGCCGTGCACCTGACCCTCGCCTGCCTGATCCTTGCCGCCGTGGTGGCCATCGCCCGCTCGCTCCGCCACACGCCGGAGGCGCCTCCGACGCCGGCCCGGCTGCGCGCCACCGCCGCCGTGCTGGTGGCGCTGGTGCTGGCGCAGGTGTTCGCGGGCGGCCTCGTCGCCGGGCTCGACGCCGGCCTTGCCTTCAACACCTGGCCGCTCATGGACGGCCACCTGATCCCGCCGCTGGATCAGCTCGCCGCCGCCCGGCCGTGGTGGCGCAACCTGTTCGAGAACGCCCTGACCGTGCAGTTCGACCACCGCATGATCGCCTACCTGCTGTGGGGGGTGAGCCTGCTGCACGCCTGGGACGCCCGCCGGGCGGACCCGGCGGCGACGGCCGGCGCGGCGGTGCTGCTCGCCCTGGTGACGGCCCAGGCCCTATTGGGCATCGCCACCCTGCTGGCGCACGTGCCCCTGCCCCTGGCCCTCGCCCATCAGCTCGGCGCCACGCTGGTGCTGATCGCCGCCACCATCCATGCGGTGGACCTCACCCGACACCGGGGAGCACCGGGGGAGGTCGCCCTCAGCGCAGCAGGAAGGCCACCACCGGCGCCATCATCACATTGAACAGGCCCGCCAGCACCATGACGAGGCCGGCGATGGAGCCTTCCTCGCCACCGATCTGGTGGGCCCGGGCGACGCCGGCCCCGTGCGCGCCCATGCCGAACAGCGCGCCCCGTGCCAGGGCCGAGCGCAGCGGCATCACCTTCAGGATCAGCTCGCCCAGCGCTGCTCCGGCGACGCCGGTGAGGATGACGAACACCGCCGTCAGGTCCGGAATGCCGCCGATGTCGCCCGACACCGCCATGGCGAAGGGCGTCGAGGTGGAGCGCGGCATCAGGCTCAGCTGCATGGTGGAGCCGAGCCCCAGCCAGGAGGCCATGAAGAAGGCCGCGACCATGGCGATGGAGCTGCCCACCAGCACCCCCAGCAGCAGCACCGGCCAATGCCGGCGAATGACCGCCCGCTGCTCGTAGATGGGGATGGCGAACGCCACCGTGGCCGGCCCCAGCATCAGCACCAGCCAATGGGTGCCGCGGATGTATTCCGCATAACCCGCGTGCAGGCTGACGGCCACGAGGCCCACCATGATTGGAGTGAGCAGCAGCGGCGAGGTCCACCAGAAGCGCCAGCGGCGGGCGATGAAGCGCGCCACCAGATAGGCACCGATGGTCACCGCCGACCACAACAACGGCCCCTTCAGCGGCTCCAGCCGCTCCAGCAGTGGCCCGAGGGCCTCAAGCGCCGACACGGGTCGCCTCCCGGCGGGCGCGCCAGCGGTAGCACAGGTCCACGGTGAGCGCCGTGCCGCCCATGACCAGCACGGTGCCGACCAGGATCACCGCCACGATCTTGAGGCCCAGCACGCCGACGAATTCGCGGTGGTCGAGCACCGCCATCACCGCCGGCACGAAGAACAGGAGCATCTCGGCGATCAGCCAGGACGCGCCGCGCCGCACCGCCACGGGGCGGATCCAGCCGGTGGCCAGCAGCGCCAGCACCACCGCCATGCCGACGATGCCGCCCGGCAACGGCAGATGGACAAGCCGCACCAGGGCTTCGCCAAGCATCCAGAACACCGCCAGAACGGCGATCTGCAGCAGGCCCGAGCGGTGCAGCGCCGCCCGGGAATAAACGACGCCACGCCGGAACGCGCGGACGGGAACAGGCATTTTGGCAGACATGGGGGGCACCTCCAGTGCCGTCACCCAAAAGATAGTCGCCTCCACTCTATGATGAAAATGAATTGACTGAATTCATATCATTCCATATGGGAATTAAATGGAACTTCGCACGCTCAGGGCCTTCGTGGAGGTGGTGCGCCAGGGGGGCTTTTCGCAGGCCGCCAAGGTGGTGTTCGCCACCCAGCCGACCATTTCCAAGGCGGTCAAGCAGCTGGAAGACGAGCTCGGCGTGCCTCTGCTCGACCGCATCGGGCACAAGAGCGTGCTGACCGCCGCCGGCGAGATCGTCTACCGGCGGGCACTGGCCATGCTGGCGGAGCGGGATAACCTGGTGTCGGAGCTCGCCGACCTGCGCGGGCTCAGGACCGGCACCCTGCGCCTGGGCCTGCCGCCGCTTGGGGCGAGCACCCTGTTCGCGCCGCTGTTCGCCATCTACCGCGCGCGCTATCCCGGCATCGATATCCGCCTGACGGAGCAGGGCTCCAAACGGCTGGAGGAGATCGTGTTGGCCGGTGAGGTGGAGCTGGCCGCCTCGCTGCTGCCCACCTCCGAGGATTTCGATTTCCAACCGGTGCGCTGCGAGCCGCTGATGGTGGTGATGCCGAAGGACCACCCGCTTGCGGGGGCGGACAAGATCGGCATCGCGCAGCTGGCCGCCTCGCCCTTGATCCTGTTCGAACAGGGCTTCGCCCTGAACAAGGTGCTGCTGGAAGCCTGCGACCGCAACGGCTTCTCCCCTGCCATCACCGCCCGCAGCGGCCAGATCGACTTCATCGTGGAGCTGGTGGGCGCGCGCCTCGGCGTCGCCTTCCTGCCGCAGACCATCGCCACCCTGCGGCGCACGCCGGCCGTCGCCCTGGTGCTCCTGGACGAGCCCGGAACCCAATGGCACATGGCCCTGGTGTGGCGGCGCGGCGGCTATCTGTCCGGCGCCGCCCGCGCCTGGGTGGACCTCACGCGCGAGGTGTACGGCACCGCACCCGGCATGGATCCGACCGGCGCCCACATGCCCGGCCTCCCGGCGCCGGGCCTCCAGGTACCCGGCATTCAGGTACCCAGCCTCCAGACGCCCGGCGCTTCCGCACCGAACCCCGGCACGTCTGGCCGGCATGGGACAATCTCGACACCGCGTGGGCCGGAGCCGGGCCGGGACCTTGATCCCGGCCCGCCGGAGGAACCGGCCGGCTGAGCCGCAAGCGGCTCACGGCCCAGGGCGATGGGCAGGCGGACGCGCCACCTGCCGCGTCCCGCCGGGGCGGGAGGGCCTCAGGCCCAGCGCACCTCGACGATCTCGAACGACCGGGCGCCCTTGGGCGTCACCACCTCGACGGACGAGCCCTTCTTCTTGCCGATCAGGGCGCGCGCCACCGGCGAGGAAATGGAGATGCGGCCAGCCTTGGCATCCGCCTCGCTGTCGCCGACGATCTGCCACACCCGTTCTTCCTCGGTGTCTTCGTCCACCAGGGTCACGGTGGCGCCGAACTTCACCACATCGCCGGACAATTTGGAGACGTCGATCACCTCGGCCCGGGACAACTTGTCCTCAAGCTCGGCGACGCGGCCCTCGTTGAGCGACTGCAGCTCCTTGGCGGCGTGATATTCGGCATTCTCGGACAGGTCGCCGTGGGCGCGGGCCTCGGAAATCGCGGCAATGATACGCGGGCGCTCAACCTGCTGACGATGCTTCAATTCCTGCTCGAGGGCGGCATAGCCCCCGATGGTCATGGGAATCTTCTCCATGGGTCCTTTCAAGACCTCCTGAAACTGATGCGCGCACGACGCCCGGCGTCCTGTGGCCCATCACGCATGAATTTTCCCGTGCCCGCCCAACGCGGAACTTCGTGGCACGGCCCTCAGCCCTCTGCCCGCCGGTGGAGATCGGCCCGCCCCGGCCGGCTCCATGCCACCGCCCCGCCGGGCCCGAACGCCGCGGGACAGCGACGACGGTGGGGGCGGGCTCGGTCCTTCGTTCCGGCGTTTTGAACAAATGCAGGCCCCCCGTGCGGAGCAAAAAGCCGCGCATGAGCACCCGCCGACGACAAATAGGCGCGGGCGCCGCAACGCCCGCGCTGTTCACCCCGCCCGTCCGTCAGGCGGCGGAGGGCTTGCCTTGCGTCAGCGGACTGTGGCCAGCGTCAAAATAATCCTGCAGCGGGCGAACTTTCAGTTCCCCGCCCACATAGGCCTCGATCCCCTGCGCCGCAGCGACGGCACCGGACAGCGTGGTGTAATATGGCACTTTCTGCAAGAGGGCGGCGCGCCGGAGCGAGCGGCTGTCCGCAAGAGCCTGCGCGCCCTCGGTGGTGTTGAACACCAGCTGCACCTCGCCGTTCTTGATGGCGTCCACGATGTGCGGGCGGCCTTCCAGCACCTTGTTGATCTTGCTGGCGACGATGCCATGCTCCTCCAGGAAGCGCTGGGTGCCCGAGGTGGCGATGACCTTGAACCCCAGGCCCTGCAGCATCTTGATGGAGGGCAGGATGCGCGCCTTGTCCTGCTCGCGCAGGGAGACGAACACCGTCCCGGCCTTCGGCACCTTGGTGCCGCCGCCGAGCTGGCTCTTCGCAAACGCCACGCCGAAGTCGGTGTCGAGCCCCATCACCTCGCCGGTGGAGCGCATTTCCGGGCCCAGCACGGTGTCGACGCCAGGGAAGCGGGCAAACGGGAACACCGCCTCCTTGATGGCGATGTGCGCGAACTCGGGAGTCTCGAGTTCGAACCCCGCCAGCTTCTCCCCCGCCATCACCCGCGCCGCCAGCTTGGCGATGGGCAGGCCGATGACCTTGGCCACGAACGGCACCGTGCGCGAGGCGCGCGGGTTCACCTCCAGGACGTAGATGTCGTCATCCTTGATGGCGTATTGCACGTTCATGAGGCCGCCGACGCCCAGCGCCAGGGCCATGGCCGCGGTCTGCTTTTCCAGTTCGGCGAGAATCTGCGGGCTCAGCGAATAGGGCGGCAGCGAGCAGGCGCTGTCACCCGAATGGATGCCCGCCTCCTCGATGTGCTCCATGATGCCGGCGATGAACACGTCCTTGCCGTCGCACAGCGCGTCCACGTCCACCTCGATGGCGTCGGACAGGTAGCGGTCGAACAGCAGCGGGTTCTTGCCCAGGACGGTGTTGATCTGGCCGGTCTTGTCGTTGGGATAGCGCGCCTTGATCTCCTGCGGCACCAGCCCCGGCAGGGTCTCCAGGAGGTAATCGCCGAGCTGGCTTTCCTCGCGGATGATCTGCATGGCCCGGCCGCCCAGCACGTAGGACGGGCGCACCACCATGGGATAGCCCAGTTCGGAGGCCACCAGGCGCGCCTGTTCCACCGAATAGGCGATGCCGTTGGCCGGCTGGCGGATGGCGAGCCGTTCCAGCAGGTGCTTGAAGCGGTCGCGGTCCTCGGCGAGGTCGATGGCGTCGGGCGAGGTGCCCAGGATCGGCACGTTGGCCGCCTCCAGCGCCTTCGCCAGCTTCAGCGGCGTCTGGCCGCCGAACTGCACGATGACGCCCTTGACGGTGCCGTTGGCCTTCTCCCGGGCGATCAGCTCCAGCACGTCCTCGGCGGTCAGCGGCTCGAAATAGAGCCGGTCCGAGGTGTCGTAGTCGGTGGAGACGGTCTCCGGGTTGCAGTTGACCATGATCGCTTCATAGCCCGCGTCCTTCAGGGCGAAGGCCGCGTGGCAGCAGCAATAGTCGAACTCGATGCCCTGGCCGATGCGGTTCGGCCCGCCGCCCAGGATGATGACCTTTTCGCGCTCGGAGGGGCGCGACTCGTCGGCGAACGCCCCCGCGAACGGCGCCTCGTAAGTGGAATACATGTAGGCCGTGGGCGAGGCGAACTCGGCGGCGCAGGTGTCGATGCGCTTGTACACCGGGTGCACGGCGAGGGCCCGGCGCTGGGCCCGGACATCGGCTTCCGTGCGCCCGGCCAGGGTGGCGAGCCGGGCGTCGGAGAAGCCCATGGCCTTCAGCGTGCGGAACGCCTGCGGCGTCGCCGGCAAGCCGAGGCGGCGGATCTTCTGCTCGGCCTCGACGATGCCGCGAATCTCCGTGAGGAACCAGCGGTCGATCTTGCAGGCGGCGTGGATCTGCTCGTCGGAAAGGCCGAGGCGCATGGCCTGGGCCACATAGAGCAGCCGGTCCGGGGTGGGCGTGCCCAAAGCGGCGCGGATGGCGTTCTTGTCGTCGCCCTGGCCGAGCCCCTCGATCTCGATGTCGTCGAGGCCGGTCAGCCCGGTTTCCAGCGAGCGCAGCGCCTTCTGCAGCGATTCCTGGAAGGTGCGGCCGATGGCCATGGCCTCGCCCACCGACTTCATGGCGGTGGTCAGCGTCGGCTCGGCGCCGGGGAACTTCTCGAAGGCGAAGCGCGGCACCTTCGTCACCACATAGTCGATGGTCGGCTCGAAGGACGCCGGGGTCGCGCCGCCGGTGATGTCGTTCTCGATCTCGTCCAGGGTGTAGCCGACCGCGAGGCGCGCCGCGACCTTGGCGATGGGAAAACCCGTCGCCTTGGAGGCCAGCGCCGAGGAGCGCGACACCCGGGGGTTCATCTCGATGACGATCAGGCGACCGTCCTCGGGGTTGACCGCGAACTGAACGTTGGAGCCGCCGGTTTCCACCCCGATCTCGCGCAGCACCGCAAGCGATGCGTCGCGCATGATCTGGTATTCCTTGTCGGTCAGCGTCAGCGCCGGCGCCACCGTGATGGAATCGCCGGTGTGGACGCCCATCGGATCGATGTTCTCGATGGAACAGATGATGATGCAGTTGTCCGCCTTGTCGCGGACCACCTCCATCTCATACTCCTTCCAGCCGAGCACGCTCTCTTCGATCAGCACCTCGGAGGTGGGCGAAGCGTCAATGCCGCGCTCGACGATCTCGATGAACTCGGCCTTGTTGTAGGCGATGCCGCCGCCGGTGCCGCCCATGGTGAAGGACGGGCGGATGATGGCGGGCAGGCCCACCTCGTCCAGCGCCTCCAGCGCCTGGGACAAGGTCTTGATCTGGCGCGACTTGGGGGTGGCAAGACCGATCTTGGTCATGGCCTCCCGGAACAGCTCGCGATCCTCTGCCTTGTCGATGGCCTCCGCGGTGGCGCCGATCATCTCGACGTCGAAAGTCTCCAGCGTGCCCATCTTCTTCAGCGACAGCGCGCAGTTGAGCGCGGTCTGGCCGCCCATGGTGGGCAGCAGGGCGAAGCCCCTGGACCGGTCGCCGCGCTCCTTCTCGATGATCTTGGCGACGATCTCGGCGGTGATCGGCTCGATATAGGTGGCGTCCGCCATGTCCGGGTCGGTCATGATGGTCGCCGGATTCGAGTTCACCAGGACGACGCGGTATCCTTCCTCCTTCAGCGCCTTCACCGCCTGGGTGCCGGAATAATCGAACTCGCACGCCTGGCCGATGACGATCGGGCCGGCGCCGATGATGAGGATGGTTTCGAGATCTGTGCGTTTCGGCATGTCTCTCTGGCGCTCTGGCTCACCTTGGCGCCTGCGTTCGCCCTGCCACCGGAGCGAAAATCACGTCAGACGCGATGTTCGGGCGGCAAAGCACGTTCAGGCGCAAAAAAAGGGCCGCGGGTCGCGCGCCCCCAAACAGGATCAGTTCCGCTGCTTCCGGCCGAGGCGCACGCGCTCGACGAGGCTGACGGATGCGGTTCCAGCCGGCGTGACGCGCGAAAAATCGCACGTGCCGGCTCTCTGGATGGCTTCCTTAGACCATAATTTACGGCGACGGAAGACGCCTTCCCCTCTGGCGCCCGCAAAGGAGCGTTGCAAGGTGTTCACAAGTTCGGTGGCTGAGATCCGCAGGGCCGTGCGCCGCTATCGCCCCCTGGTGCTGCAGGTGGGCTCGTTCGCCTGGGTGGGCCTCCTGGCCACCGGCGCCCATTTCGCCACTCTGGCGCTGGTCGTGGAGCAGGGCCTGGCCGGTCCCGTCCTCGGCTCGGTCATGGGCTCGGTGGTGGGCGCCGTCGTGTCCTACGTCCTGAACCGGCTGTTCACCTTCGAATCGTCCCGCAGCCATGCCGGCGCCGTGCCGCGATTCGCGGTGGTGGCGCTGGGCGCGTTCGCGCTCAACGCCCTGCTCATGGAGGTTCTGGCGCAGCGGATCGGCCTCTACTACCTGGCTGCCCAGGTGGTGGCGACTGGCGTCACCCTGGTGTGGACCTTCACCGGCTACCGGGTGTGGGCCTTCGCCGACCGCTCCATCCGCCGGACCTGATCAGCGGTAGTTGATCCAGAACACGCCCACCGTTGGATTGGCGGCGCGCACCGCGGCATCGGTGGAAACCAGCCGGCGCGGACCGGACACCTTGCCCTGGGTCGCCCCGCTCACCGTCGCCGGCAACGCCAGCTGCACGCCGAGCCGGCAGCCGCCGCCGATATTGGCGAAACGCCCGTTCTGCCAGTCGGCCACCACGCCGCCGGCCTCGCCGCCAAAGCCCTGGATGCGGAACGGGCCGCCGTTGGCCTTCTCCAGGTCGGCAAGGCTGGTGCCGATACCGATGCCGTTCACGGTCCAGGCGCTCTCCTCGGTGAAGGAGATGCGGCGCGGCGAGGCCAGCGCGCCCGGGTCCTTGAACGAGATTTCCATGGCCAGGGCGGGGTCGTTGGGCAGCAGCACCACGCCCGGCGAGGTGCTGCCATCGGGCGACGTGACGGTGCCGCTGACCACATTGGACTGGCCGAAATCGGCGGCCAGGTTGAGCGCCGTGGAATTGGGCGCAAACGGGCCGGTGCACTGGAACTGGCGCGGGCCGGCGGTGGGCTTGGGCACCGAGACCACGGTCTCGGAATAATCGCCGAAGCCGTCCGTCTGCTTGACCACGGCGGTTCCCCAGCTATCCGGGGAGCCCTGGCAGGCGGCGAGCACGGCGGACGCCAGCGCCAGCAGCGCGATGGCGGACACGGAAGTGGAGCGACGCGAATACATGACAGCCTCGAGCAACCGAGTGACGCAGACAAGCCGCGCGATGCCGGTTCGGCGGATACCGAAAACCGTCTGCGCCTGTGCGGTCGCGGGGGGCGTGCGCAACCGCCGGAGCCACCCCAGTTTCACGCGCATGCGCCAAAAGGACGATAGCGGCTCCCGGCCGCGGCCGCCAGTGCCGCCCGGCGTCACAACGGTTTCACGGTAAAGAGGTTTTCCTCACGCCGATCGTCGAGGACGGCACCATGAACGAGATGCGCACTTCCCCACCCCACGCGGCCGGCCGCTCGGTCCAGGACTATATCGATGAAGCTCCGGCCTGGCCTGACGGCACTCCGGTTTCCGCCGTGCCCATGACCGCCATGCAATGGCGCATCTGGTGGCTGGCGGCGGCGGGCAAGTTCTTCGAGGGCCTCGTCGTGTTCATGACCGGCGTGGCGCTGCCGCTGATGGCGCGGGAATTCGGCATGGACGCCTTCCAGCACGGGCTGGTGAGCGCGGCGAGCCTCGCCGGTATCCTGGTGGGCGCGCTGCTGCTGGGCGGCCTCGCCGACCAGCTCGGCCGCAAGGTCATGTTCGTCGCCGAGATGCTGATCTTCATCCTGTTCCTGGCCCTGCTGTCGATCAGCCCCAGCTTCGGCTGGACCGTGGCCTTCCTGTTCGGCATGGGGGTGGCGCTCGGCTGCGACTATCCCACCGCGCACCTGGTGATTTCCGAGAGCATCCCCACCCGGGCGCGCGGACGCCTGGTGCTCGGCGCGTTCGGCTTCCAGGCCATGGGCGCCCTCATGGGCACGCTGGTGGGCTATCTGGTGCTCTCCAACATCACCGATGTGGGTGGCTGGCGGCTCATGTACGCGGTCGCCGTGGTGCCGGCGCTGGCGGTGGCGGTGGGCCGCTTCTACGTCACCGAGAGCGCCTCCTGGCTGATGGTCCACGGCCGCCACGCCGAGGCCGAGCGCGAGGCCCACCGGCTGTTGCGGCGCAAGCCCCAGTATCCCAAGGCCATCACGCTCGCCGCCGGGCACAAGGCGCATGCCAAGGGCGAGCGCCATCCGCTGGCCCTGCTGAGCCCTCACAACCGGCGCGCCACTATCCTTGCCGCCGTGCCCTGGTTCCTCCAGGACCTCGGCACCTATGGTATCGGCATCTTCACGCCCACCATCCTGGCCGCCGCGCTCGGCGTCGCCGCGTCCCACGCCCAGGACCTCACCGACCTCATCGCCGACGACATGGTGGCGGCGGAAGGGGCGGCCGCCATCGACCTGCTGCTCATCGTCGGCATCGCCGCCGCCGTGGCGCTGGCCGACCGGGTCGGCCGCATTCCGCTGCAGATCGCCGGCTTCATCGGCTGCGCCGCCGGGCTGCTGATCGCCGCCCTGTCCACCTACTACACCGACGGGCCGCGCCTCGCGCTCATCTTCGCCGGCTTCATGCTGTTCAATTTCATGACCAATCTCGGCCCCAACGCGCAGACCTACCTGCTGGCCGGCGAGGTGTTCCCCACCCATATCCGCGGCACCGGGGCGGGCTTTGCTGCCGCCTTCGCCAAGCTGGGGGCGGTGGCCACCGCCTTCCTGTTCCCCATCCTGCTGGCGCAGATCGGCACCGCCGCCCTGCTCTATGTGCTCGCCGGCACCTCGGTGCTCGGCGCGGTGGTCACCTACGCCTTCCGCATCGAGACCAAGGGCCGCCGGCTCGACGACATCGGGCTGTAAAGGATCGCCCCCGGCCCCCGTCGCCCCCGCCCGGCGGGCCGCGGCGGATCGGCTGAGCCTTCGGGAACCGCCCCGGGAGCGAAGCTGCCGCGGGCCTCAGAAGCGTCCCCCGCCGCCTCGAATGCGGATGATGGGACGTGCGGGTATGGGGACCGCCCGCCGTCCGCACGTCTCGCCCGATGGGGGACCGCCTGCGGCCCCTCCCCCTGCAGGCGCTCCGCGCCGCTGAACCGGGCGAACCGCCGTGCTCGCAGAGCCCCCGTCGCCATCAGCCGGGCGCCAGGGCTGGCGCGCCATGCCACCAGGCGTCCACCGCGTCCATCTCCACCGGCACCACCCGGGCCATGTCGCCGACGAACGTGCCCCACTCCGCGGACACCGAGGGCGACACCGAGGTGAGCACCGAGAATTCCGCCGCCACCGCGGCATGGAAGGCGGCGGTCAGCCCGCGACCCTCGGCCTCCTGCCGGCCGAACTTGGAGAGGATCACCACCGTGTCGCCCGCCCCGCCGCCCGCCGCCGCGCGCGCGGCGATGGCGCTCTCCACCCCGGCGCAGGCCGCCGCCAGCCCCTCCGGATCGAGGCTGCATCCGGCGGAGCCGGGGCCGAGATCCTGATGCAGCCGGTTGGTGGCGCCGGTCACCAGGTCGAGCAGCATCACCTCGTGATGGGCGACGCCGGGCACCATGTCCTCCACTACGCCGATCACATGGGCGCCATCGGCCTTCAGGCGCCGCGCCGCCGCCACCAGCAGCGTCTGGATGACGTCCCGGTCGGCACCCTGGACGGCGAGGATCATGGGTCGGTTCGGTGCGTCCACCATCGCGAGCTTCCCGGCGGCGGCGGGCTTCCCGCCGCGCTGTGTATTTCACATATATATCGAACAATAGCAGACCGCCGCCAATCCCCGCCAGCCGGGACCAACCGACGCGGCGGCGCCGGCCGGGGCCTCCCTATCCTCGCCACAGATTCGACTTAAGTCGCCCCCAAGCGAGACCCAGGAAGAGGATGCCCCCTTGCGTTTCAGTCATCGCCGCATCGCCGCCGCCGTCGTCCTGTGCGCGGGCGCCGCTTGCGTCCTCGGCGGCGCCGCGGCTGCGAGCCCCCGACGCGACGAGATGATCCTTCACCTCGACCCCGCCACGCGTATCGAACAGCGCTGCAACGCCCGCGCCATGGGGGTGATCAGCCGCGAGCATCATGACCTGCGGCCCGACGAGTTGGTGGCCTACGCCTTCGCCGACACCCAGGTGGGCGCCGACACCATCGTCGCGAGCGGAGCGGCGGTGCGCAGCGCCGGCCATTGGTACCGCCTCTCCTACCGCTGCCGCACCACCGCCGACGGCCTCGACATCCGGGAGTTCAGCTACGCCCTGGGCAGCGAGGTGCCGAGGGCGGACTGGTCCGCGCACTATCTGGTGCCGTGACGCCGGCGCCCCCCCGCCGTCAATGCAGGGTCTCGGTATAGGCGAACTTCGGCATGCGCCAGCCGTAGCGCAGCGCCAGCAGGCGCAGGCCGAGGCCCAGCAGCATGGTGCCGATCAGCAGATGGTCGTGCGGCACGCCCAGCCACTTGCCGCCCACATAGAGCCCGCCGGTAACGATGGACACGGTGCCGTACAGCTCGGCCCGGAACAGCAGCGGCACGTCGGCGCACAGGATGTCGCGCAGCACGCCGCCGACACAGCCCGTAATCATGCCCGAGGCGATGACGATGATGACCGGCATGCCCAGGCTGAGGGCCACGTTGCAGCCGATGAGGGTGAACACCACCAGCCCCACCGCATCCAGGAACAGGAACAGGTAGCGCAGGTGGTGCATGTAGCGGGCGATGAAGATGGTGCCCAGCGCCGCCCCGGAGGTGATGAGCAGGTAAGAGGGATGCTCGATCCACGATAGCGGATGGCGCCCCAGCAGCACGTCGCGCACCGAGCCGCCGCCCAGCGCCGTGACCGAGCCGAGCAGGCACACCCCCACCCAGTCCATCTCGCGCCGCCCCGCCGCCAGCGCCGCCGTCATGGCCTCGGCGACGATGGCGACGATGTAGAGAATCTTGAACAGCAGCGCCGTTTCCATGTTTTACCCTCCCCAGCGACCACGCCCATGTCGCGAGGTAACATAACGGACGGGTCCGTGGCGAACGTCGCCACCCGCGTTATCACAAGGGCTGTCACCATACGGAAACGCCGCGTCCGCCCGCGCGAGCCGGGCCTCTTCCAATCCGGACGACGCGATCCGCGGGACGGCGGGTCGCTCATGCTCCACGTCACCACCGCGGCGTTTTCGGGCGGAAGAGGCCGCGCGACACCCGCGCTGAACGACGGAGACAGGGCCGAAACACAAGCCATGGTATGTTCCCACACCTCGCGGCAGCACATCCCAGGCGCTCCGGGGGATACAAGCACGGGCTCATCCAACCGCACGCAGGCCCAGAATGACCAGACGAACCGTCGACACCACCCCCGACATGGAACCGCCGCGGGAGCCCGGGCCCGCCGTGGCTGAACCCGCTCCGCCAGCGCCGGCTGCGAGCCTGAAGATTCCTGCCCTGGCCGTGGGCGCGGGCGCGAGCGGAACCGGCGCCATCGGGGCCCTGGCCATTGGCGCGCTCGCGGTGGGCGCGGTGGCCCTGGGCGCCCTCGCCATTGGCCGGCTGTTCGTCGGCCGCGCCCGCATCCGACACCTGGAAATCGACGAACTGGTGGTGGGCACAGTCAGCCGGCGCCCCCCGCCCTGATGCGACCGGCCGGACGGCGCCTGCGGCCTCACCCCTTCCGCCGGCCGCCCTTGCGATAGCCCTTGGTGCCTGGGTCGGGGCGTGGGCCGGGGCGGAAGCTGTCTTCCGACAACGGAACGGCGCGGTCGGTGCCAGGACCCATGTCGTCCAGGGACGGCTTGTGCGCCCGCCCGGCGCGGGGCGCCGCATAGGGCGCCTGCCGTTCCGCCAATCTTTCCAGGGCGGCCTCCAGATCGGTTTTCGCGGTCGACGTACGCGCCGGCGCGGCGGCCTTGCCGGGCACCTCGTCCGCCGGCAGCGGGGTCTCGGGCGCGGCCGTCCTGGCACCGCGCCCGCGCGCGGAAAGCGCGGACGACGGACCCGTGGACACAGGCGCCGTGGAAACCGGCGCCGTGGAACCCGGCGCCTTGGCCGCCCCGCCCTTCGCGGTTCCCTCCCGTGAAGCGACGCCCTTTCCGCTCCGGCCTCGGGCCGCATCCGGCGGCAGGTTGGCGGCGCGGCCGTATTTGCGCGGCCCCTTGAAGCCGCCGGTGCGGTCGTCCACCGCCTCCTGGCGGGCCATGGGGTCGTCGGCCACCGCCAGCTCGGTGGCCTCCAGGCGGCGGATCTCGTCGCGCAGGCGGGCCGCGGTCTCGAAGTCGAGGTCGGAGGCGGCGGCGCGCATGCGCTTTTCCAGGTCGGCAATGACGGTCTTGAGGTTGTGGCCGAACGCCGCTCCCTCCTCCATCAGGCCGGTGTCCACCTGCACGTGGTCGCGCTCGTAGACGGAGTTGAGGATGTCGCCGATGGCCTTCTTCACGCTCTCGGGCGTGATGCCGTGCTCCAGATTGTAGGCCACCTGCTTCTCGCGGCGGCGGGTGGTCTCGGCCATGGCGCGGCTCATGGAGCCAGTGATGGTGTCGGCATAGAGGATCACCCGCCCGTCCACATTGCGGGCGGCGCGGCCGATGGTCTGCACCAGCGAGGTCTCGGACCGCAGGAAGCCTTCCTTGTCGGCGTCGAGGATGGCCACCAGCCCGCACTCGGGAATGTCCAGGCCCTCGCGCAGCAGGTTGATGCCGATGAGCGCGTCGAAGGCGCCCAGCCGCAGGTCGCGGATGATCTCGATGCGCTCGATGGTGTCGATGTCCGAATGCATGTAGCGCACGCGGATGCCGTTCTCATGCAGGTATTCGGTGAGGTCCTCGGCCATGCGCTTGGTGAGCACGGTGACGAGGGTGCGATAGCCCTTGGCGCTGGCGGCGCGGATCTCGCCCAAAAGGTCGTCCACCTGGGTGCGGGCGGGGCGCACCTCCACCGGCGGGTCGACGAGGCCGGTGGGGCGGATCACCTGTTCCACGAACACGCCGCCGGTCTGGTCCAGCTCCCAGCCGCCGGGGGTGGCGGAGACATGCACGGTCTGCGGCCGCATCGCCTCCCATTCCTCGAACCGCAGCGGGCGGTTGTCCATGCAGCTCGGCAGGCGGAAGCCGTATTCGGCCAGCGTGGCCTTGCGGCGGAAGTCGCCGCGATACATGGCGCCGATCTGCGGCACCGTCACATGGCTCTCGTCGATGAACACCAGGGAATTGTCGGGCACGTACTCGAACAAAGTGGGCGGCGGCTCGCCCGGCTTGCGGCCGGTGAGCCAGCGCGAATAATTCTCGATGCCGGCACAGGCGCCGGTGGCCTCCATCATCTCCAGATCGTAGCGGGTGCGCTGCTCCAGGCGCTGCGCCTCCAGCAGGCGGCCCATCTTGTACAGCTCCTCCAGGCGCACCTTCAGTTCGGCCTTGATGCCGGCGATGGCCTGGATCAAGGTCGGGCGCGGGGTGACGTAATGGGAGGCGGCGTAGACGCGCACGCTCTTCATGTCGCCGCTCTTCTGCCCGGTGAGCGGATCGAACTCGGAGATGCTCTCGATCTCGTCGCCGAACAGGGACACGCGCCAAGCGCGATCCTCATAATGGGCGGGGAAGATCTCCACCACGTCGCCGCGCACGCGGAAGGTGCCGCGGGCGAAATCGGCCTGGATGCGCTTGTATTGCAGCGCCACCAGGTCGGCCAGCAGGCTGCGCTGGTCGATGCGCTCGCCGACCTTCAGGTCGAAGGTCATGGCCGAATAGGTTTCCACCGAGCCGATGCCGTAGATGCACGACACCGAGGCGACGATGATGACGTCGTCGCGCTCCAGCAGCGCGCGGGTGGCCGCATGGCGCATGCGGTCGATCTGCTCGTTGATGGAAGACTCCTTCTCGATATACGTATCCGTCCGGGGCACATAAGCTTCCGGCTGGTAATAATCGTAGTAGGAGACGAAATACTCCACCGCATTGTCGGGAAAGAAGCTCTTGAACTCGCCATAGAGCTGCGCCGCCAGCGTCTTGTTCGGCGCCAGGACGATGGCGGGGCGCTGCAGCGTCTCGATCACCTTCGCCATGGTGAAGGTCTTGCCCGAGCCGGTGACGCCCAGCAACACCTGGTCGCGCTCGCCCGCCCGCGCCTGGGCGCACAATTCCTTGATGGCCTGGGGCTGGTCGCCGGAGGGCTTGAACTCGCTCTTCATCACGAACTCGACGCCGCCCTCGGACTTCTCCGGGCGCGGCGGACGATGCGGCACCCAGGTCTGGCCGGTGATCTCGGGGCGGCCGTTCTCGATCAGGCTGCTGAGGGCCTGCACCGTGGCGGAGGCGCCCGACGCCTCGAAATCGAGCGCGATGTCCCCCGGCTCCAGCCCGAGGGACTTGGCGAGGGCGGGGTCGAGCGCCTGCTGGGGCGCCGGCTCGAAGGCGCGCTGGGAGCGCTCCCCGAGCTTTCCGGGGCGGGATGCTTTGGCCATGCGGCGAATATGGGCGCCGGAACGCGGCAGGAAAAGCCCCCGGCGCCACCTTCCGGCGTTCAGATGCCCGAGCCGCTCCGCAGGATCGGCACGAACGAGAAGACGAGCCCCTGGCCCGAAAATCCCAGGTTGAGCGTCTGGCCGAATGTGGACTTGATGGAGGGCTCCACCTGGCCCAGCTTGGCCGCCACCGTGGTGTCGATGCCCGCGGCCTGCTTTCGCTGGAACACCAGGTCGCCCACATATGTGGCCTTGACCTGGTAGATGCCTTCATTGGCGTGCCGGCGCAGGGCAGCCTTGCACCTGCGCTCCGCCGCGAGGCCCTCGAACACGGTCTGCGCCGAGGCCTCCGAAATGGTGTATTTGGCGACGTTGGTGAGCTTTTACTCGTAATAGTCCGAGACGTTGCCGGACAGGCCCACCGACAACAGCTTGGTGGACAGGCCGCTGAGCGATCCCTGGAGCCGCGTATCAAAGAGCAGGTTGATGTCGGCCACCGGCTGGGCGACGGGATTGGCGACCCCGAAGACCGTGAGATCGGGCCGCACATCGCACAGGGATTCCAGTTCGGTCGGCGCCTCCAGCCGCGCGCTGGGCCGCTCCTGCACATAATAAAGGGAGCCGACGTAAATGCCCCGCTGCGGCGGCACCAGCTCCCGCGCGCCCAGGGCCGGCCCGCGATTCGCGATACAGCCGCCCAACGTCAGGCACAGGCCCGCAGCCGCGAAAACGCGCAAATTCATGATTCCCCCTGAGGTTACACACCCTTCGAGGGCATCCTGCATGTTCATAAACCATGTCGACCGTGACGCCGGCCGGGCCCGGCGCGCGCTTTCATCGCGGCCCGGCGTGCATTAGGAGATAAGGCCCCTGTCCTCCGGCGTCGCCCCATGCCCCCTCTCTCCTCGCTTCTGCCTCCGCACGTCGCACCGATCGTGCTGCTCGTCGCCTCCAACGTCTTCATGACGTTCGCCTGGTACGGGCATCTCAAGTACAAGTCGTCGCCACTGCTGCTCGCCATCGTCGCCAGCTGGGGCATCGCCTTCTTTGAATATTGCCTGGCGGTGCCCGCCAACCGGCTCGGCTCCGAGGTCTATTCCACCGCCCAGCTCAAGACGATGCAGGAGGTCATCACCCTGCTCGTGTTCGCCGGCTTCTCGGTGCTGTACCTGAAGGAACCCCTGGGCTGGAACCACCTGGTGGGCTTCGCCTTCATCTCGGCCGGCGCCTATTTCATCTTCCACAAGTTCTGATCCTCGGCCGGCCCGCCGCGCGGGGCGGTGGCGGGAACCACCCGCAGGATCTGGCCTTCCGCCGAGTCGGTGGCCAGCCACAGCGCACCGTCCGGCCCCATGCGCACGTCACGCACGCGCGCGCCCAGGGGCAGGCGCTCCTCGCCCATTACCAGGCCGTCGCGCACCTTCACTTCCACCAGGGCCGCCCCCGCCAGCGCCCCCACGAACAACTGCCCCTGGAACGCAGGCAGCAGGGCTCCGTCGTAGAAGGCCGCGCCCGACGGGGCGATGGAGGGGTCCCAATAGAACAGGGGCTGCTCCATCCCGGTCTTGGCGGTGCCCTCGCCCACCTTGGCGCCGGAATAATGCCGCCCGTAGCCGATCACCGGCCAGCCATAGTTGCGCCCGGGCATGGGCCGGTTCACCTCGTCGCCGCCGCGCGGGCCGTGCTCCACCGTCCACAGCCGCCCGGTGCCCGGCTCGATGGCCGCCCCCTGCACGTTGCGATGGCCATAGGAATAGATTTCCGGCCGGGCCCCGGTCACGCGCGCATAGGGATTGTCCGGGGGAATCGAGCCATCCGGATTGATGCGCACCACCTTGCCGAGGGTGGTGGACAGGTCCTGCGCCCGCTCCTTCAGGTCGAACCGCTCGCCGAGAGTGACGAACAAGGTGCCGTCCGGGGCGAAGGCCAGGCGTGAGCCGAAATGCGCGCCCCCCGGCCAGGCCGGCTGCTGGCGGAAGATCACCGTGAGGTCGGTCAGCGCGTCGGCGTCGGCGCTGAGCCGGGCGCGGGCCACGGCGGTGGCGAGGCCGTCCGCACGCGGCTCGGCGAAGCTCAGGTAGATGAAGCGATTGTCGAAGAACGCCGGGTCCAGGGCCACGTCCAGCAGGCCGCCCTGCCCCACCGCGGCCACCGCCGGCACTCCGGCGAGCGCAGGACCCACCACGCCATTGCGCTCCACCACCCGCAGCCGTCCCGGCCGCTCGGTGACCAGCAGCCGGCCGTCCGGCAGGAAGGCCATGCCCCAGGGATGGTCGAGCCCGGACGCGAAGGCATCGACCCGCACCATCTCGCCGGCGAACCGCACCGGCTTGTCCGGCACGGCCCGGGCCGGCGCCGCGCCCGCCCCCAGGACGAGGAGCAGGCCCGCCGCCCGCACCGCCGCCCGGAACACGGCCGCGCCCCGCCGCGCGGGAGCACCGGAACGACCTTCACAGCGCCTGCACCCGAGACCACGAACCACCGGCGCCTCCCTGCCTTCCGCTTCGTTTCCGCCCGCGGCGGAAAAGAGTTTTTGCCTCATATCAAGGTTCAGACACGAACTTGGCCTAAACTGCGGGCATACAGAACGGAGTTTGTTCGTGCTTCATATCGACCTTCCGACCCGCGCTCAGATCGAAAAGCTTGCGGCTTATCGTGGTTCGCCCGCCGTCTCCATTTATCTGCGAACCACGCCGGTCACTCAAGAGACCAAGGCCGACCGCATCGAGCTCAAGAATCTTCTGAAGACCGCGGTGGCCGAACTGGAGGCCGTGGATGTCGCCAAGCGCACCTTGTGGCCCATTCAGGAGGGCATCGAGGCGCTGGTGGAGGATGACGACTTCTGGGTCAACCAGGCCAACAGCCTCGCCATCTTCGCGACACCGGAGAAGATCCGCACCTTCCGCCTGCCCAACAAGCTGGCCAACGCGGTGGAAGTGTCCGACCGCTTTCACCTGGCGCCCCTCATCCGCTCCGTGACCTTCCCGCACGAAGCCTACGTGCTCGCCATCGGCGTCGGCGCGGTGCGCCTCGTGGAGGTGTCGGCGGACCTGCCGCCCCATCCGGTGGCGGTGCCGGGCCTGCCGCGCGACTTCAGCGACGCGCTCGGACGCCGCAGCCACGTGGAGCGCGAGAGCGGCCTGCGCAGCGGCGAGAGCACCAGCGAGAACGCCACCCTCACCCGCTACGCCCGCGTGGTGGAGCACGCCCTGCGCCCGGTGCTGACCGGCGATGAGCGCCCGCTGATCGTGGCCGCCTCGGAGCCGCTCGCCTCCATCTACAAGTCGGTCAGCAGCTATCCGCACCTGTCGGAAACGGTGATCTCGGGCAGCGCCGACGACACCGCCGACCACGTCCTGGCCGATGCCGCCCGCAAGGTGCTCGACGACATCTACGCCGCCGAGATCCAGGCCTTCGGCGCCCTCTACGCCGCCCGCGAGGCCCAGGGCCGGGCCACCGCCGACGTGGCGCTGGCGGCCCGCGCCGCCACCTTCGGCGCCGTGGACACCCTGCTGGTGGACATGGATGCCACCCTGTCCGGCTCGGTCAACGAGGAGGATGGCACGGTGACCTTCGACGCCGCGCCCGACGCGGTGAACTATGGCGTGGTGGACGAGATCGCCCGCCGTACCCTGCTGGCGGGCGGGCGCGTGCTGTCGGTGCGCCGCGGCGACCTGCCGGGCCAGGGCGACCTCGCGGCCATCCTGCGCTACGCCATCTGACGCGCCCGGCCCGGGCACGCGCGCCCGGGCCCCAGGCCCGCCAAAAACAGAAGGCGCCGGAGATGCTCCGGCGCCTTTTTCCATTCGCATGTCGATGCAGGCCAGCATGCGCCCGGAGGCTCAGCGCCGGCGGCGGTCGTCCGCGCGCACCCGCGCGCGCCGCATCCGCGCCCGTGCCGCCAGCAGCAACCCGCCACCGGCCAGGGCCACGGCGGACAGGACGGCGGCATGGTCGGCCACCCCTTCCACCAGCACGCCCGCGGCAGCGGCCCGGCCGGTGCTGAGCACGAACGCGACCGCACCGATGGCCAGCATCAAGGCGAGGGTGAGCGCCGCCTGGGCGAAAGCGTCCCCCGCCTTGTGGGCGCGCACGGCCCGCGCCAGCGTGTCGGGATCGGCGGCGGACAGGGCGCGCGGCGCGCCCGGCCAGGGATCGAACGCCCCCAGCCCGACGCGCGATGGCACGCGACCCGTACCCGCGGGACGGGTGGTGGGCACATGGGCTTCGGCGGCGAGGGGCTTCAACATGACACTCTCACACGGAACGAATCGTGGCTCCGCCACGTTCAGGCCGGCGAATCAGTCGCTTCGGCACGCTTGAAGGTGTCCGAGGACTATGGCCGTGCCACGGCTGGGACCCGCCAAAATATGGCGATACCATGACCTCGACTCACGGAACCGCGAGTTCTCCCCACTCCGCGACCGCTACCGACGGGCGCCAGCCCATGTCCACGTGCCCCGGGTCGGCCTCGACCCGGGCAAGCCAGGCCCGCACCCTGGCGAAGGCGGCGAGGCTGAAATCGCCCTCCTCCGCCACATGGGTATGCGCATAGAGGGCGAGATCGGCGATGGTGAGCCGGCCGGCGGCGAAGTAGTCGGTGGTGGCGAGATGGCGCTCCATGATGGCGAGGGCCGCGTAACCCTCCTCCATCCAGCGGTCCACGTCGTGGGTGCGCAGGTCGCGCCCGCCGCGCACCTGGGTCAGCCAGAACCGCGCCGTGGCGATGCCGGGCTCGTGGCTGTTCTGCTCGAAGAACATCCAGCGCAGAGTCTCGGCGCGGGCGAACGCATCGTCGGGCAGGAAGCGGGTGCCCTCGGCCAGATAGAACAGGATGGCGTTCGATTCCGCGAGCAGGCGCCCATCCACGTCAAGCAGCGGCACCCGTCCTTCCGGATTGAGGGCCAGGAACTCCGGAGTGCGGTGCTCGCCGGCGAAGATGTCCACCTCGGCGAGCTGGAACGGCCGGCCGAGCTTCGCCAGCATCAGCCGCACCTTGTAGGAATTCCCAGACGACTGCGTGGAATAAAGCTTCAGCACCGTGTCATCCCCCAGGCCCTCCGGCGGTCCATCGGCCCGCATGTGGCGTCGCCGGAGGGGCGACGCAAGGTGGCCCGGCGCCTGCGGGGCGCGCCGATTCATCACGGCGCGCGGCGTGTTTCATTCCGCATCGTCGCTTGTTCCCGCGCGACGGCTGAACTAGTGTCCGCCCGCGCTGACGGAGCCTCCGCGGCGCTCAATTCGTGCCACACCTGCGCCTTACGGCCGCCGCGGATGCGCCGCTGCGGGCGGGCGCGTCCGGAGCCACCGGCCATGAGCCTGATTTCGTCCGCCCTGAAGCGAATCAACCCCTCGCCCACCATCGCCATTTCCAACAAGGCGCGGGAACTGAAGGCAGCGGGCCGGGACATCATCGCGCTGTCCGCCGGCGAGCCGGACTTCGACACCCCCGACAACATCAAGGAAGCGGCCATCGCCGCCATCCGCCGCGGCGAGACCAAGTACACCGCGGTGGACGGCATTCCCGAGCTGAAGGCCGCCATCGTCCGCAAGTTCAAGCGCGACAACGACCTCGACTACAAGCCCGCGCAGGTGTCGGTCGGCACCGGCGGCAAGCAGGTGCTGTTCAACGCGCTGCTCGCCACCCTGGACGCCGGCGACGAGGTGGTGATCCCCGCCCCCTATTGGGTGAGCTATCCGGACATCGTGCAGTTCTGCGGCGGCGTTCCGGTGCCGGCCGAGACCCATCTCGAGGACAATTTCAAGCTGCGTCCCGAGGTGCTGGAAGCCGCCATCACCCCCAAGACCAAGTGGTTCATCTTCAACTCGCCGTCGAATCCGTCGGGCGCCGCCTATACCCACGACGAGCTGAAGGCGCTCACCGACGTGCTCCTGCGCCATCCGCATGTGTGGGTGCTCTCCGACGACATGTACGAGCACCTGGTCTATGACGACTTCAAGTTCGTCACCCCGGCCCAGGTCGAGCCCAAGCTCTACGACCGCACGCTGACCCTCAACGGCGTGTCGAAGGCCTATTGCATGACCGGCTGGCGCATCGGCTACGCCGCCGGCCCGGAGGCCCTCATCAAGGCCATGGGCACGCTGCAGTCGCAGTCCACCTCCAACCCCTCCTCCATCGCCCAGTGGGCGGCGGTCGAGGCCCTGAACGGCCCCCAGGACTTCATCGCCGCGAACAATGCGGTGTTCAAGGAGCGGCGCGACCTGGTGGTGGCCATGCTCAACCAGACCAAGGGCCTCACCTGCCCGAAGCCGGAAGGCGCCTTCTACGTGTTCCCCTCCTGCGCCGGCACCATCGGCAAGACCACCCCGTCGGGCGTGACGATCACCTCGGACGAGGTGTTCGCCACCCAGCTGCTGGAAGCCGAAGGGGTTGCGGTGGTGCACGGCTCGGCGTTCGGGACCGGCCCGGCGTTCCGCATCTCCTACGCCACCGCCACCTCCGATCTCGAGGAAGCCTGCCAGCGCATCCAGCGCTTCTGCGGCGCGCTGAGCTGAGCCGGCAACAGGGGCGGCGGAACATAAACCGCCGCCCATAGAAGCGTTGGCGCGGCCGTGAAGTCTGGGCTATGGCTGCGCCGTCGTGCCATGCGGATCGGACACCCGCGGACTTCCCCAGGAGGAACGACATCATGAAGACGATTTTCAAGGCCGGCCTCGCCGCCGCCGCCCTCTGCGCCCTCAGCGCCGTGCCCGCCTCGGCCCAGTCCCGCGTGCAGGTGGGCGAGCTGCGCTGCAACCTGGCGCCCAACGTCAGCTTCATCCTCGGCTCGGTGCGCGACATGAGCTGCACCTTCACCACCCGTCGCGGCAAGACCCGCGCCTATCAGGGCACGATTCGCCGCCTCGGCCTCGACATCGGCGTGAGCGGCGCCGGCGTGCTGGTGTGGGGCGTGTTCGCCCCGTCGTCCTCGGTGAACCCGGAGAGCCTGCGCGGCAACTATGTGGGCGCGTCCGCCAACGCCGCCGTCGGCGCGGGCCTCGGCGCCAACGCCCTGGTGGGTGGCAACAACAACACCATCGCCCTGCAGCCCCTGTCGGTGGAAGCCCAGACCGGCCTCAACCTCGCCCTCGGCGTCGCCGACCTGTCGCTGCGCTGATCGCCCCGCCGCGGCTCCAGGCGATTCGCGTGGAGCCGCGCCCGAGCGGATCGGAGATGGGTGAAGCCATCTAGCGCGGTATCATATTCCCGTAAATTCCCCTTGCGCCCCCGCAATCGCCGGGGGCGCAAGCATTTTGGGGGCTTTGCGAAATACCGCCACGATCTGGCTCTAACAGCGCTTGGCGCGGGCTTGCGGGCACGCGCTTCTGCTCATCGTTTTGGGGGATCTCATGCGTATCATGTCCGGCCTCATCGGCCTCGCCGCCGTCGCCGTCGCTGCGGCCACGCCTGCCGCCGCCGCCGAGACGCCGAAGGTGCAGATCGGCGTCCTGGTGTGCTCCGTCGCGCCGTCGGTCGGCCTCGTGCTCGGCTCCGTGCGCGACCTGGCCTGCGAGCTGCGCACCTCCCGCATCGAGCCCTACACCGTGAAGGGCACCTACAAGGGCACCGTGTCGCGCTTCGGCATCGACATCGGCGTGACCTCCGGCAACACCCTGTCGTGGGCCGTGTTCGCCCCCACCGTGGATGTCGGCCCCGGCGCCCTCGCCGGCACCTATCTCGGCGTGTCGGCCAATGCGGCCTGGGCCATCGGCGGCGGCGTGAACGTGCTGGTCGGCGGCTCCACCCAGACCATCGCCCTGCAGCCCCTGTCGCTGGAAGGCATCACCGGCGCCACCATCGCCGCCGGCGTGGCCGACCTGAAGCTGGAGCAGGTCACCGTCCCCGCCCCGACCAAGGCCAAGGTCACCAAATGACCTGAAAGGTGTGCAAGATCGGGGCAGGAGATGATGATGACCCGCTTCCGCCCCGCTCTTCTCGCCACGGTGGCGACCTTGCTGCCGATGGCCGCCGCCGACCGGACCGCGTTCGGTCAGCCGCTGGCCATCGCGCCGCAGCAGGGCTCCGCGCCGCCTTACGGTCAGGGGGCGACACCCGTCCAGCCCCTGCCGCAGCTCAATGTCGCCCCCGGCGCGGCGGCGCCGGACGCCCGCCCGCAGATGCCGAAGGTTTCGGCCGGCCTGCTGGAATGCCGCGGCGAGATGGCCACCGCCACCGGCTTCGGCTCCACCCGCGCCGTGCGCTGCGAGTTCCGCCCGAGCATGGGCCAGAATCACTATTACGTGGGCACGTTGGAGCGCATCGGGCTCGACATCGGCATTTCCGACCAGGGCAGCATGCTCTGGGGCGTGCTCGCCACCTCGCCGAACCTGGAACGCGGCGTGCTCGCCGGCACCTATGTGGGCTTCACCTCAGGCTTCGCGCTGGGGCCCGGCTTTTCCGCCAACATGCTGGCCGCCAAGGACCCCGCCAAGCAGGTGACCCTGCAGCCGCTGAGCGTGTCCTCCGACAGCGGGCTCAGCCTCTCCATCGCGGGCGCCACCCTGACGCTGGAGCCCTCGACGCCCCAGGTCGCCGGCGATCCCCCGTCCGCAGCCACGCCTCGGCGCTGAGGCCGCTTCCGCGCGGTCCCGCCTTGGCCACACGCCGCTGTGACTTGCGCGCCGGCGGCCGCGTCCCGATCCTCCCCCCGCGAACCGCCCCATCGCCCGGACCGCCTCCGGAGGGGCAAGCCCGTACCGGGTCCCGTGCGCCACACAGCCGCCGGGCCCCGAGGAGGACCGACCATGCATCTGCGACGCCGGCGCGGCTGGGAACTGCCCGAATCCGCCGCCACTCCGGAATCCGTCTACCTCTCGCGCCGCACGGTGCTGGGCGCGGGACTGATCGGCGCCGCCGCCTTCGCCGGCCCCGCCGCCGCCCAGCGGGTGACCGACCTGCCCGACCCGAGCGCCGCGCTCTACCCCGCCCGCGCCAACCCGCGCTACACCCTGGACCGGCCCGTGACCCCGGAGGCCAAGTCCTCCACGGTGAACAATTATTACGAGTTCAGCTACGCCAAGAACGTGGCCCCGGCCATGGCCCGCTTCCAGCGCCGGCCCTGGCGCATCGTGCTGGACGGGCTGGTGGAGAAGCCGCAGGAATTCGACATCGACGACCTGTTGAAGAAGGTCGCGCTCGAGGAACGGCTGTATCGCCACCGCTGCGTCGAGGCCTGGTCCATGGCCATTCCCTGGACCGGCTTTCCCATGGCGGCGCTGGTGGCGCTGGCACGGCCCACGGCGGCGGCGAAGTTCGTGCGGATGGAGACCTTCCGCGACCCGAAGATAGCGCCCAACCAGCGCGATTTCCGCTATCCGTGGCCCTATGTGGAGGGCATCACCCTGGCGGAGGCGGGCAACGAGCTCGCCTTCCTCGTCACCGGCGCCTATGGCAAGCCGGCCCCGGCCCAGTTCGGGGCGCCGCTGCGGCTGGCGCTGCCGTGGAAGTACGGCTTCAAGTCCATCAAGGGCATCGTGCGCTTCACCTTTACCGACACCCAGCCGGTGAGCTTCTGGGAAGAGGTGCAGGGCGCCGAATACGGCTTCTGGGCCAATGTGAACCCGAAGGTGGCGCACCCCCGCTGGAGCCAGGCCAGCGAGGAGGACATCGCCACCGGCGAGCGCCGCCCGACCCTGCTCTACAACGGCTATGGCGATCAGGTGGCCGGCCTCTACGCCGGCCGCGAGAGCGACCGCATCTGGTTCTGAAGGGTCATGCGCGGGACGTTCAGGGCGCCGGGAGGCCGCGATGTTCCGGTTCGGCGAAGCCCTGGGGCGCGTCGCCGGCGTCGAACGGCGCGTCCACGGTGACGAAGGTGTCGGGATAGAAGCCGTTGAACCGGGTGCGCAGCGACAGGGAATAGGCCCCCATGTGGCCGATCTCGATCCAATCGCCGGTGTCCACGCTCTGCGGCAGGTAGAAGGGGCGGGAGAGCACGTCGACGCTGTCGCAGGTGGCGCCGTAGATGCGGAACGGCTCGATGGCGGTGGAGCGGGCCGGCCGGCGACGGCGGGCGGGATCGGGAATATGCCGCACCGGCAGCAGGATCTTGCCGGTCCAGGAATCGGAGAGCGAGGCCCAGATGCCGTCGTTGATGTAGAGCCGCTGCCCCTTCTTCAGAAGCACCCGCACGATGACCGAGAACGCCCGCGCCACGATCACCCGCCCCGGCTCCGCCACCAGCGGCACGCCGGAGAAGCCGTGGCGCTCCACCGCCGCCATCAGGCCGCCGATGATGTCCGCCAGCGGCGGCATGGCCGGCTCGCCGCGGCGCGGGTCGCGGGCATAGGCGGCCGGAAAGCCGCCGCCCACGTCGAGGCCATGGACGGGCACGCCCGCCGCCGCGCGCACCTCGGCCGCCACCGCCACCGCCCGCTCGTAGGTGGCGGCGTCCTCCACCTGGCTGCCCACGTGGAAGCACAGGCCGCAGCGGATGCCCAAGCCGTGGATGCGCTGCAGCAGTTCCGCCGCGTGGCCGGGCGCGGCGCCGAACTTCCGCGACAGCTCGTACGCCGCCTCGCCCTTGGTGGCGAGCCGCACGAACAGGGTCAGGTCCTGCGGATCGAGATCGAGGCCGCGCACGATGCGCAGGATCTTGGCAACCTCGTCCTCGTGGTCGAGCGCGGTGACGCGGATGCGATAGCGCTCCAGGGCCAGGCGAATGTCCGACTGCGCCTTCACCGGGTGCATGTAGAACAGCTCCGCCTGGGGCGCGACCGCGCGCGCGGCTTCGAACTCCGCCGGGCTCGCCACGTCGAAGGCGGAGATGCCGGCTTGGGCCAGGGTTTCGAGCACCAGTGGCTCGCCATTGGTCTTCACCGCATAGGCGGTCTTGCCGGGAAAGGCGTCGCGGAAGGCGGACGCATCGGCGCGCAACACGGCAGGGCGGAAGCAATAGACCGGATGGTCCGGACGCAGGTCCAGCGCGGCCGCCCGCCCGCTCGCGAAGCGCGCCAGGGGCGCCGCCCCGGCGGCTGGCCGCTCCTCCCCCGCGCCGAACGCGAAACGGGACTGGGACATGCGCGCCTCCCCTCGCCGGCCCGCCGCGCCAGCGGGCTCCCGGAGCAGCCTATCCCAGTTTTGGCGCGGCGGCGCGCCACGCCGTTCATTGACGATTTCTCAACGCCTGTGTCTCCGCTGCGCTTGACCGGCCCCCGCGGGGACGCCATCGTCCGGTCAACATGGCCGCAATGCGGCATCAGCGACGAGTGGAGACGACCATGGGGAATGGGGTGCGCACTGCGAAGGCCAAGGCGAACCCGTGGCGCTTCGGCTCCGGGGCCGGCTTCGGTCGTCTGGCCAGCCTGGGCGCCGCCGTGTTCGCCCTGGCGCTCGGCGCCAGCCTTCCCCGCGCCGAGGCGGCCAACCTGCTGGAGCTGAACTTCTGGCTGTCCGGCCCCAATTATTCCGGTGACGTGCCGGCCTGCGACGAACAGGCGGCGCTCAACCTGATCGCCCAGCGCTTCGCCGAGACCGAACGGCGGTTCTGGTCCTCCGACCTGTCCATCACCCAGTTCGAGCAGCCGAAGGAAATCGCCTTCCGCCCCTGGGGGCCGGACTACCTGCCGCGCCGCTTCTGCCGCGGCACCGTCTACACCTCCGACGCCCACAAGCGGGCGATCTATTACGCCATCGTCGAATCCGGCGGCTTCATCGGCGCCAGCTGGGGCGTGGAATGGTGCATCGTCGGCCTCGACCGCAATTACGCCTACGCCCCGTCCTGCCGGATGGCGCAGCCGTGAGGCCGGCGGCGGTCCGACCCGGCCCGCCGCCGCGCGACAGGCGCGTGTCCGGCGCAGGGCGCTGGCTGCGCCGGATCGCTGTTGGCCTCGGAGCATTGATGGCCGTGGCAGCGCCCGCCGCGGCCGAGAGCGCGGCTCCGGGCAGCTTTGATTTCTACGTGCTGTCCCTGTCGTGGTCGCCCACCTATTGCGAGGTCCAGGGCGCGCGGGCGGCGGACGAGCCGCAATGCGCCACCCGCCGCCCCTACGCCTTCGTGGTGCACGGCCTGTGGCCCCAATATGAGCGCGGCTATCCCGAATTCTGCGGCAGCCCCGCCCCCTATGTGCCGAACCGCCTGGTCACCTCCATGCTGGACATCATGCCCAGCAAGCGTCTGGTGATCCACGAATGGAAGAAGCACGGCACGTGCTCGGGCCTCGACGCGGACGGCTATTTCGCGCTGGTGCGGGCGGCGCGGGACAAGGTGGCGATTCCCGCCGAGTTCGCCCACCTCGACGATTACCGCATGGTGGCGCCGGTGGATCTGGAGGCGGCCTTCCGCGCCGCCAACCCGGGCCTTCAGCCGAACATGATCTCGGTGGACTGCGACAAGCGCCGCCTGCGCGAGGTGCGGGTCTGCCTGTCGCGCGACACCCTGGCCTTCCGCCCCTGCCCCGAGGTGGACAAGCGCGCCTGCCGGCTCGACCGCATGGTCATGCCGCCGGTGCGCGGCAACTAGGCCGGCGGCCCCGCCTCGCGTCCATGCCCGCGCCCGGCGCTACCCGGCTTGAGAATGCGCTGGAGCCGGGCCGGTCTTTTCGGATAGACCGGGCGCCACGCCGCGCGGTCCCCGCCGCCGGCGCGCGAACGCTTTGGTGAACCCCGCTCCATGAACTATCGCCACGCCTTCCATGCCGGGAATCCGGCCGACGTGATGAAGCACGCGATGCTGGCCCGCATCCTCGCCTATCTCGCGCGGAAGGACACGCCCTATCGCGTGCTCGACACCCACGCCGGGGCGGGCATCTACGACCTCGACGGCGCCAACGCCCAGCGCACCCTGGAGGCCGATGCCGGCATCGAGGCGATCCTCGCCGCCCCGTTGCCGGAGAAGGCCGCGGTGCTGCTCGCGCCCTATCTCGACGCGGTGCGGGCGCTGCGCGCGGACGGGCGCCGGCTCTACCCCGGGTCGCCGGCGCTGGCGCTGGCGCTGGCGCGGCCCCAGGACCGCCTGCTGTTCTGCGAGCTCAACAAGGAGGAGCGGGCGAAGCTGGAAAAGCGCGTGGGCGCCGATGCCCGCGCCAAGATCCTGGCCCAGGACGGCTATCAGGCCCTGTCCGCCCACCTGCCGCCGCGCGAGCGGCGCGGGCTGGTGCTGGTGGACCCCCCCTTCGAGGAGCAGGGCGAATTCCATCGGCTGGTGGAAGGGCTCAAGGCCGCCTACGCGCGCTTCGCCACCGGCACCTTCATGCTGTGGTACCCCATCAAGGACCTGCGCGCGGTGGATGCCTTCCGCCGCGAGGTCGCGCAACTGCGCCTGCCCAAGACGCTGCGGGTGGAAGTGGACTTCGCCGAGGTGCGCAGCCTGGACACCCTCTCGGGCAGCGGCCTCATCATCGTCAATCCGCCCTTCACCCTGGCCGACGAGGCCCGCACCCTGCTCACCGCCATCGCACCGCTGCTGGCGCGCGACGGCAAGGGGCGGGTTCGCGTGTCGTGGCTCACCGCCACCGCCGGCTGATCGCCATCGCCGCCCGGGCGCGCGGATGGCGCCGGCGAGCAGAACCAAGAGACGGAGCGCGGCGTGGAAGACAAGGGCAGCTTCTTCGACCTGAACACAGAATGCGGCGTCCTGCGCGCCTCCATCGGCGCCACCCTGGTGGTGTCGTCGCTGGGCATCGGCTTCGGCCTCGTCTCCGGCTCGTTCTCCATCACCTTCGACGGCGTCTATTCGCTGGTGGACGCGACCATGAGCCTGCTGGCCCTGGGCGTGGCCAACCTGATCGCCACCCATGCCGCCTCGCGAAAGTTGGCCGGGCGGCTGCACGAGCGCTTCTCCATGGGCTTCTGGCACCTGGAACCCATGGTGCTGGCGCTCAACGGCATGCTGCTGGTGGGCATCGCCATCTACGCCCTCATCAATGCCGTGGGCAGCCTGCTGGAAGGCGGGCGCGACCTGGAATTCGGATACGCCATCATCTATGCCGCGCTCACCGTCGCCATCTGCACCGCGACGGCGGTGGTGGAGGCGCGCGCCAACCGCCGCATCGGCTCCGACTTCATCGCCCTGGACGTCCGGGGCTGGGTCATGTCGGCCGGCATCACCGCCGCGCTGCTCATCGCCTTCTGCCTCGGCTACGCGGTGGAAGGCACCACCTTTGAATGGATCACGCCCTTCATCGACCCGGCGGTGCTGGCCATCGTCTGCCTTGTCATCGCGCCGCTGCCCATCGCCACCGTCCGGCAGGCGCTCTCCGACATGTTCCTGGTGACGCCGACCGACCTCAAGCAGGAGGTGGACGCCGCCGCCCAGGCCTTCGTGGCGCGGCACGGCTTTTCCTCCTACCGCGCCTATGTGGCGCGGGTCGGCCGCTCGCGCATGATCGAATTGTACTTCATCGTCCCGCCGGGCATGGCCACCAAGCCCATCGCCGCCTGGGACGCCCTGCGGGACGAGATGGGCGAGGCCCTCGGCGGCGAGGGGCCGGACCGCTGGCTGACCATCGTCTTCACCGGCGATCCGGAATGGGCGGAATAAGCCGCCGCGCACCAAACCGCGCGCCCCCACCGGCCGGAGGGCATTTTCTTCCACCGCACCGGGTCCCGCCGCGCGCGAAAATGCTCTAGGAAGGCGGCCCCACCACAACAGCCGGACGCCTGCCATGCTCCTGCGCCTTTCCGCCACCTCGCCCTTCGCGCGCAAGGTGCGTCTCGCGGCCGCCGTCGCCGGCCTGCCGATCGAGCTCCAGCTCGCCGACACGGTCGATCCCAGCGACACCCTGCGCCAGCAAAACCCGCTCGGAAAGATCCCGACCCTCATCACCGATGCCGGCGAATGCCTGTATGATTCGCGGGTGATCCTGGCCTATCTCGACCAGGTGGCCGGCGGCGGCGTGCTGCTGCCCAAGGACCCCGCCGCCTTCATCGCCAGCCTGAAGCTTGAGGCCCTGGCGGACGGGCTGATGGATGCCGGCGTCCTGGTGCTCTACGAAACCCGCTTCCGCCCGGTGGAGAAGCACGAGGAGAAGTGGCTGGACCACCAGCGCCAGAAGATGGCCCGCGCCCTGGCCGCGCTGGAAGCCGCGCCGCCGGACCTCGACGCCCCCCTCGGCGCCGGGGAGATCGCCCTCGGCTGCGCACTGGGCTTCCTGGACTTCCGCTTCGCCGGCGCATGGCGCGCCGATCACCCGCGCCTGGTGGCCTGGCAGGCGGCGTTCGCGGCCCGGTGCCCGCAGTTCGAGGAAACCGCCCCGCGCTGATCCCATCGGCCCCGGTCTTCGACCGGTGCCAAAGGGGCCGCTCAAGCCCCGCTCGCGCTTGCCAAAGGCCCATGAGCCAAGCTCACGGGCCTTTGGCATGAGTGGCCGCCGCGCATGAAAAGGGCCGGCGGTGCGCCCGCCGGCCCTTTTCGTCTCAAGCCTACGCCAGTCTCATGCCGCCGCGTCGACCCGCGGCACCGGCACCAGCAGACCGCGCCGCTTCAGCTCGGCATGGGTCAGGTCCAGCACCCGCCAGGCGATGCCCACCAGTTCGTCGGCCTCGGCGTGGGAGAGGGTGAAGGGCGGGGCCAGGATCATGCCGTCGCGCACCGCCCGCATCACCAGGCCCTCGCGGAACGAGAAGTCGCGGCAGATGAGGCCCACCGTGCCCTCCTCGGCGGCGAAGGCGGCGCGGGTGGCCTTGTCCGGTGTCAGTTCCAGCGCACCGATGAGGCCGACCATGCGCGCCTCGCCCACCAGGGGATGATCGCCAAGCTTCAGCCAGCGTTCCTGCAGATAGGGGCCGATGTCGTGCTTGACCCGGGCCACCAGCTTTTCCTCATGCATGATCTTGAGGTTGGCCAGCGCCGCCGCGCAGCCGCCGGGATGGCCGGAATAGGTGTAGCCGTGGTTGAAATCGCCACCGTGCGCGATGAAGCCCTCGGCCACCCGGTCGCCGACGATGACGCCGCCCAGCGGGAAGTAGCCGGAGGTGATGCCCTTGGCGAAGGTGATGAGGTCGGGCTTCACGCCCATGAACTGGCTGCCGAACCATTCGCCGGTGCGGCCGAAGCCGCAGATGACCTCGTCGCAGATCAACAGCACGTCGCGTTCGCGGCAGATCTTCTCCACCTCGGGCCAGTAGGTCGCGGGCGGGATGATGACGCCGCCGGCGCCCTGGATCGGCTCGCCGATGAAGGCGGCCACATTCTCCGGCCCCGCCTCGTCGATGGCGCGGGCCACCTCACGGGCGGCGTACAGGCCGAACGCATCGCGGTCCATGGTGCCGCCCACGGCCCACCAATAGGGCTGCTGCACATGGATAATGCCGGGAATGGGCAGGCCGCCCTGGGCATGCATCGGCCCCATGCCGCCCAGCGAGGCGCCACCCAGGGTGGAGCCATGGTAGGCATTGCGCCGGGAGATGAAGATGGACTTTTGCGGCCGGCCGAGGGACGCCCAATAGTGCCGCACCAGGCGCAGCACCGTATCCACCGCCTCCGAGCCGCCGGAGGTGAAGAACACGCGGCTCATGCCTTCCGGCGCCACGTCGGCGATGGCGGCGGCCAGCTCCGCCGCCGGCGGATGGGTGGTCTTGAAGAAGGTGTTGTAATAATCGAGCTGGTGCAGCTGGGCGGCGATGGCATCGACGATGGACTTGCGCCCATGGCCAACCTGGGAGCACCACAGGCCGCTCATGCCATCCAGGATCTTGTTCCCGTCGCTGTCATACACATAGACCCCTTCCGCCCGGGTGATGACGCGCACGCCTTCCGCGTTGAGCGCCTTGGTGTCCGAGAACGGATGCAGGTGATGGGCGGCGTCGAGCGCGCGCCAGTGGGCCGTCGAGTTGGACAGGGGGGGTGATGACACGATGGAGATGCTCCCAAACCGATTTCGAACGCCGCGAACGCCGGTTCACGCGGGAAAAAACGCGCCACACGATCGGATGACGCAGGACCATCCCACGCGGCGGGTACCAGCGGTGCGGCCCTGGCGGGCCGCCCCACATTCGCCCCGCGACATCCCGGCGCGCTCAGCAAATGTGAATTCCCATTTCCCGTCAAGAATGGCGCGGCGACAGGAAACCGGCGGCCTGTTCCGACCTAAACTGGTATCCATGGCGCCCCACGCGATTTGACCTCCAGGAGCAGGACTGATGACGGACCGCCTTCCCCCGCAAAGTGAACCGGAACACGGGGCGGTGGCGGAAACTTCAGCCAGCCGCCCTCCCGCGCCCCCGATTCGCTTCGTCGTCTACGGATCGCACGCGCCGAACTGGAACGCGGCCCTGGCACCGTCGGCGCGGGTCTGGACGCTGATCGAGGGGGTGTCGGACGTGCTCGTGGTGGACGATCCGCAGGCACCGTTGCCCGCGCCGCTGGCGGGGGTGCGCACCGTGGTGGTGCCGCTCATGGAACCGCACCTGCTCGCCTGCCCGCGGGATCGGCACGAGGGACTGATCCCCACCCCGCACATGGTGGCCACCCTGGCCGACAAGGCCGCCTTCGCCGCCCACGCCGCCCGCCACGGGCTTGCGGCCCACTGCCCGCAGGTGTTCGCCTCCGCCGAGGCAGCGCGCTTTCCCTGCGTGGTGAAGCGCATCGACCTGCGCTCCGGCAAGGGGGTGGAGATCGCCACTTCCGCCGCCCACCTGGCGGAGCTGCTGCACACCGCCCCCTGGAACGGGTTCCCCGTGCTCCTGCAGGCCTATGAGCCGGTCCAGGACGAGCTGGTGATCCACGCCGTCTGCCGCAACGGCCGGGTGCTGGTTCAGCGTTCCTGTCGCCACATCATGAAGCCGGGCGCGCGGATCCGGCGACCGCGCACCACCCAGGCCAACGAGCCGTGGCCGACGCCGGAGCCGATGGTGGAGGTGCTGGAGCGCTTCCTTGCGCCGCTGGACTACAACGGCCCCTGCAACGCCGACTACGGCATCCGCGCCGACGGCTCCTTGTGCGTCTACGAGATCAACCCGCGCCTGGGCGGCTCGCTGATGGCCCCGGCCAACGCGCCCGCCCTGGCGGACATGCTCGGCACCCTTGCCCGCCATGCCCGCCCCCTCGCCGACACGCCATAGGCCGGCGCGGGACTGCCGCGCCCATGCCCCCGGCCGGCCGGAGGTGCTAGCATCCCGGCACCGGCGCAGGCACGCACGGCAACGGGAGACGAAGGCGCATGGAAGCGGAGTTCTGGCAGACACGCTGGGCGAACAACCAGATCGGCTTTCACGAGGGCCGGACCAACGCCTTTCTTGAAGCGCATTTCGAGCGCCTCGCTCTGGCCCCGGGGGCGCGCGTGTTCGTGCCGCTGTGCGGCAAGACGCGCGACATCGCCTGGCTGCTCTCGCGCGGCATGCGGGTGGCCGGCGCCGAGCTGAGCGCCCTGGCGGTGGCCCAGCTGTTCGACGATCTGGGCATCGAGCCCGCCGTCACCGCCGACGGCCCCCCGGAGCCCCCCCTGGCGCGCCATGCCGGCCCGGGCATCGACATCTTCCAGGGCGACATCTTCGACCTGAGCGCCGCGCGGCTCGGCCCGGTCGATGCCATCTATGACCGGGCGGCCCTGGTGGCGCTGCCGGCACCCATGCGCTCACGCTATGCGCGCCACCTCCTGGACATCACCTGCGGCGCGCCGCAGGTTCTGATCACCTTCGCCTACGACCAGTCCGCCGTGGAGGGCCCGCCCTTCTCGGTGCCGCCCGGCGAGGTCCACGCCCTTTACGACGCGGCCTATGGGGTGAGCGAGCTGACGCAGGCGCCGCTCGCCGGCGGCTTGAAAGGCAAATGCGACGCCACCGAGCACGTCTTTCACCTCGCCCGGCCCGCGCCCTGAGGCGCGGGCCGGGCACAGCCCCTAAAGACGCGTCCACACGGTCTTCAAGTCGGAGTACTTCTCCAGGGCATGCAAGGACTTGTCCCGCCCGAAGCCGGACTGCTTGACACCGCCGAACGGGGTGGTGATGTCGTCGGCGTCGAAGCAGTTCACATAGACGATGCCGGCCTTGAAGCGCCGCGCCACCTTGTGCGCGGCCGCGAGGTCGCCGCTCCACACCGCCGCGCCCAGGCCGTAGACGGTGCCGTTGGCGATGGTCACCGCCTCGTCGAGCCCGTCGAAGCCGATCACCGACAGCACCGGGCCGAAGATCTCCTGCTGGGCCAGCGAGGAACCCGGCGCCACCGCGTCGAACACCGTGGGCGCGACGAAGGCGCCGCCGCTCTCCTGGCGCACCGCCGTGCCGCCGGTGACCAGCCGCGCGCCTTCCGACACGCCCCGGTCGATGGCGGCAAGGATGCGCTGCTGGTGCTCCCGGCTCACCACCGCGCCCGCCCGTGCCGCCGGATCGAGCGGATCGCCCGGCATCCAGCGCGGCGCCAGGGCGGCCACGCGCGCCACCAGCTCGGCCCGGATGCGATTGTCCACCAGCAGCCGCGAGGCGGCGGTGCACATCTCGCCCTGGTTGAAGAAGATGCCGCCCGCCACCGCCTGCGCCACCGCGTCGAGGTCGGGCACGTCGTGGGCCACCACGAAAGCGGTCTTGCCGCCCAGCTCCAGATAGACGCGCTTTAAATTGCTGTCCGAGGAGTAGCGCATGAAATAACGCCCGACCTCGGTCGAGCCGGTGAAGGCGAGGGCGTCCACGTCCATATGCAGGCCCAGCGCCTTGCCGGCCTCCACGCCAAGGCCCGGCACCACGTTGAAAACGCCATCGGGAATGCCCGCCTCGTGCGCCAGCTCGGCCAGCCGCAGCGCGGTGAGCGGCGATTCCTCGGCCGGCTTCAGCACCACCGAATTGCCCATGGCCAGCGCCGGCGCCACCTTCCAGGCGGCCATGATCATGGGGAAGTTCCACGGCGTCACGCAGCCCACCACGCCGAGTGGCTCACGCAGGATGAGGGCCAGGTTGTCGCTGGTGGTGGGCGCCACCTCGCCATAGACCTTGTCGGCGCACTCCCCATAGTAGGCGAAGCAGTCGGCGGTGGCGCGCACGTCCACCGCGCGGGCGTCGGACACCGGCTTGCCCATGTTCAGGCTCTCGGTGAGGGCCAGCTCGTCGCCATGGGCGCGGATCAGATCCGCCAGGCGCTGCAGGGCGCGCTTGCGCTCCAGCGGACGCAGGCCGGCCCAGCGGCGGTCCTCGAACGCGCGGCGGGCGGCGGTGACGGCGCGGTCGATGTCGACGCTGTCGCCGGCCGCCACCTCGGCCAGCACATTGCCGGTGGCCGGATTGACGGCGCTGAAGGTCCGGCCAGATGCCGCCGGCGCGAAGCCGCCGTCAATGAAGGCCTGGGTGCGAAAGGAGGGAAGGGCTGCAGGTTCCGCCAGCGCGGTCATGATGGCTCCTCGGCCGCGAGATGGGCCTTGAGGGCCAAAACTGGCGCGCCCCCGGGCCCGGCGTCAAGGCGCCGCCGACCGCGCGATGCCGGGCCTCCTCCGCGCGCACCGCCCGCTGGCGCGCGGAGGAGGCCCGGCCTGATCAGCGCCGGCCGTCGCGCCCGCGCCTCCGGGAGACGACCCCGCCTTCGGGACGCATCCGGCGCCACCACCGGGCGCTCAACCGATTCGGCGGCGCCGGTCCGCGAGGCGCGGCGCCGGCCGGTCAGCGCCCCGGCTCGGACGAGGCGCCGTCCTCGTCCTCCTCGGCCACCACCGGGATGGCATAGGCGCCCGACAGCCAACGATTGAGATCCACGTCGGCGCAGCGCCGGGAGCAGAACGGCCGGTACTTTTCCACCGGCGGCTTGCCGCAGATCGGGCACGGCTTGGCTGCGCGCGGCGCCCCGGCCTCCGGTGCCCCGGTGCCGGTGTCCGGGGAGGCCGGATCGCGGCCGTTCGGGTCCTGCCCGCTCATTGCGCCCGCTCCACCCAGCCGGCCCGCACCGCATAGCCGTCGCCCGACAGCAGGCCCACCGTCTCGTTCAGCGGCAGCCCCACCACATTGGAATAGGAGCCCACCAGCTTCACCACGAAAGAGCCGGCGATGCCCTGGATGGCATATCCGCCCGCCTTGCCGCGCCATTCGCCGCAGGCGAGATAGTCGTTGATCTCCTCCCGCGAGAGCCGCTTGAAGCGCACCCGCGTCTCCACCAGCCGGATGCGCGCCCGCCCGCGCCGGTCCACCACGCACACACCGGTGAACACCCGGTGGCTGCGGCCCGAAAGCAGGCGCAGGCACTCTTCCGCCTCTTCCCGCAGCTCGGGCTTGGGCAGGATGCGGCGCCCCACCGCCACCACCGTGTCGGCGGCCAGGACCAGCGCTTCCATGCCGGCCTCGCGGGCGCGATCGGCCACCAGCTTGCCCTTCTCGCCGGCCAGCCGCTGGGCCAGGCGGCGCGGCAGCTCACCCCGCTCCGGGGTCTCGTCCACATCGGCCGGCATCAGCAGGTCCGGCTCGATCCCCACCTGATTGAGCAGCGCCAGCCGGCGCGGGGAGCCGGAGGCCAGGACGAGCTTCAGCTGATCGGTCACAACCATCTCCTGATACCGGCGGGCGCCCCGCGGGCAAAAGCCCGCCGCGCCCGACATCCGCGCGATCCGCGCGGGGGCACGCCAGACCGCCTTGAGGTGGTCCGGCGTGCCGCGTCATCGCTCTAATGGAAAGGAACCGCGCTGTGAACGGCGGAGTGCCGCCACAAGGTCCCGTCCGCGCCGCTCAGTCCCGCTTGTCCGCATCCCCGGGCGGGTCGGCCAGGAGCGAGGGTTCGGCGGCCTCCTCGGCGGCGATGGCGTCCAGCACCTCGCCGCGGGCGGCGCGGCGCCCGGCGATGACGCCCACCACCACCAGTTGCAGAAAGTGGTAGATCATGATGGGCGTGATGATGAGCGACAGCTGCGGCACCGCGCCGAACATCACCTTGGCGATGGGCAGGCCGGTGGCCAGCGACTTCTTGGAGCCACAGAACAGCACCGCCGTGGTGTCGGCATGGTCGAAGCCGACCAGCCGGCAGAACACGCCGATGAGCAGATAGACCACCGCGAACAGCAGCCCCACGCCCACCACCATCTCCACCAGCAGGACCGGGCTCTGCCCGCTCCACACCCCGGCCACCACGCTGTCGCAGAAGGCGTTGTAGACGATGGCCAGGATCACCGCCCGGTCCGCCACCTTCACGATCGCCTTATGCTTCTCGACCACCGACAGGAGCAGCGGCCGCACCAATTGTCCCGCCACCAGCGGCAGGATGACGATGATGACCAGCTTCAGGATCACGTCGCCCAGCGCCATGGTCTCGCCGGTGGCGTGGAGATACCAGGCCATCAGCAGCGGCGTGACGAACACGCCGATGAGGCTGGAGATGGAGGCGTTGAAAATGGCTACCGCCACATTGCCCCGGGCGAGCGAGGTCATGGCCACCGACGACGACACCGTGGAGGGCAGCGCCGCCAGGAAGAAGAAACCCACCCCTACCTCCTCCGGCATCAGCCGGTTGATGAGGGGCATGGCGAGCACCACCACCAGCGGGAACAAGCCGAAGGTGGCGAGTTGCACCACCAGGTGCAGCTTCCAGCGGGTGGCGCTTTCCAGCAGCCGCCGGGTGGCGAGCGAGATGCCGTAGAGGAAGAAGATGATGCCGATGCCCCAGGTGGCGGCGCTGTCCGCATGCAGCACGCCGCCGGTCACGCCGGGCTCGGGCCACAGCAGGGCGAGGAGAACCACGGCGACGAGGGCCGGAAGGAAGGGGTCGATCTTGAAGCGCGCGATCATGGGCCTGGGGCAGACGGCGTGAATGTTCAGGAACGGTGAACCGGTTCCCCTCCCACGGCCGAGGCGACGTTCCGAAAGAACGCATCGGCCATCTTCTTGGCCGCTCCAGCCACCAGACGCTGTCCGAGCCGGGCGATCTTGCCACCGATCTGTGCCTCGGCGGTATACTCCAGCTTCGTCCCCGCCGCCGTCTCGGTCAACCGTACCTGAGCCCCACCCCTGGCGAATCCGGCAAGGCCGCCCTCCCCTTCCCCAGAAATTCGATAGCTGTCGGGGACGATCTGCTCGCTCAAGGTCACAATGCCCCTGAAGCGGGCCTTCAGCGGCCCGACGCGGCCCACCACCACCGCCCTCAGCTCGGTCCCGGACAGCGGCTCCAGCTCCTGGCAACCGGGAATGCAGGCCCTCAGGGTCTCCGGCGTGTTCAACGCCGCCCACACCACCGCGCGCGGTGCGGGAATGTGCACGGTGCCGCTCAGCTCCAAGGCCAGCCCCCTCCTCTCGACGCCCATTCAAGCACGGCCTGGCCCGCCGGCGCGAGGGAAACGCCGCCAGCCGGCGCCGCCGGCGCCCCGCCACGGGCACCAGAATTGTGTCGGCCGCCGGGTCAGGCTATGAGTGGCATTTGCTTCGCTCAAACATCGTGCAGGATGAATTTGTGGGCGCGGCATCTGGAGCACAGGGGACACGCGACGGATGGACGTCTTCCTCCAGCAGCTCATCAACGGATTGACCCTGGGGTCGATCTACGGCCTGATCGCCATCGGCTACACCATGGTGTTCGGCATCATCGGCATGGTGAATTTCGCCCATGGCGACGTGTTCATGGTGAGCGCCTTCATCGCCCTCATCTGCGTGCTGCTGCTCACCACCGTCATCGGCATCAGCTCCATCTTCCTGGTCCTGGCGATCACGCTGGTGGTGGCCATGCTGTTCACCGGGCTGGTGAGCTGGGCCATCGAGCGGGTCGCCTACCGGCCCCTACGCGGCTCGTTCCGCCTGGCGCCCATGATCTCCGCCATCGGCATGTCCATCTTCCTGTCCAACTTCGTGCAGGTGGCCCAGGGCCCGCGCAACAAGCCGCTGCCGCCCATGGTGCCCGACGTGATCGTTCTGATGGAGCGCGACGGCTACCAGGTGACCCTCGCCTACAAGCAGATCATCATCATGCTGGTGACCGCCGGCCTGCTGCTGGGCTTCTGGTGGCTGGTGCAGAAGACGCCGCTGGGCCGGGCCCAGCGCGCCTGCGAGCAGGACCGCAGGATGGCGGCGCTGCTCGGCATCAACGTCGACCGCACCATCTCCCTCACCTTCGTCATCGGCGCCATGCTGGCCGCCGTGGCCGGGGTGATGTATCTTATGTATTATGGCGTGGTGAACTTCTCCGACGGCTTCGTGCCGGGGGTGAAGGCCTTCACCGCCGCGGTGCTGGGCGGCATCGGCTCGCTGCCGGGCGCGGTGCTGGGGGGCCTGCTCATCGGCCTCATCGAGACCTTCTGGTCCGCCTATTTCTCCATTGAATACAAGGATGTCGCCGCATTCTCCATCCTCGTGGTGGTGCTCATCTTCATGCCCCAGGGCCTGCTCGGCCGGCCGGAAGTGGAGAAGGTGTGATGGCGGCCCGCAGATCCGACCTGTGGGAACGCGAGGAGGCGGCACCCGCCGCCCCCCCGGCGCCGCCCCCGCCGCCGGCCGAGGCGGTGCTGCTGCCGGCGCTGAAGGACGCGGTGGCGAGCGGGGTCATCACCGGGCTGCTGCTGCTGCCCCTGGTGGGCTTCCGCGCCACCGAATCGGGCTCCGGCCCGCTGACCCTCACCTATCGCTTCGGCCTGGTCGCGGTGTTCGCGGCGCTGGTGGCGGGGCTGCGGCTGGCGCTGAGCCTCACCCTGTGGCGTCCCGGCCGCCGCGCCGCCGGCCCCGGCACGGCGCTGGCCGCCGCCGCGACGCGGAACATCGCGCCGGTGCTGAAGCCGGCCTTCCTCGCCCTGGCGCTCACCTATCCGTTCCTGGCCATCCTCGGCTCCGGCGGCCTCTCCGAAAGCCGCTACTGGGTGGATCTCGGCATCTATATCCTCACCTATGTGATGCTGGGCTGGGGCCTCAACATCGTGGTGGGCCTCGCCGGCCTGCTGGACCTCGGCTACGTGGCCTTCTATGCGGTGGGGGCCTACACCTTCGCCCTGCTGTCCACCTCGGTGCCGGTCAACGCCTTCTTCGAGGCGCATGGGGCGGAAGGCTTCTGGGCGGCGTGGTCGTTCTGGGTGTGCCTGCCGGTGGCGGGCCTGCTGGCGGCCCTGTGGGGCGTCATCCTGGGCTTTCCGGTGCTGCGGCTGCGCGGCGACTACCTGGCCATCGTCACCCTGGCGTTCGGCGAAATCATCCGCCTCGTGCTCATCAACTGGGTGTCGCTCACCAATGGCGGCGCCGGCATCTCCTCCATCCCGCCGGTCACCTTCCTGGGCGTGCCGTTCAACCGCGAGGACGACGGCTTCGCGGCCCTGTTCGGGCTCGACTATGATTCCATGCACCGCATGATCTTCCTCTATTTCGTCATCCTGGGCCTGGCCGCGCTCACCGCGCTCGCCACCATCCGCCTGCGCAAGATGCCGGTGGGCCGGGCCTGGGAGGCCTTGCGGGAAGACGAGATCGCCTGCCGCTCGCTCGGCATCAACACCACCTTGACCAAGCTCACGGCGTTCGCCACCGGCGCCATGTTCGGCGGCTTCGCCGGCGCCTTCTTCGCGGTCCGGGTGCGATTCGTCTCGCCGGAGAGCTTCACCTTCATGGAATCGGCGGTGATCCTGGCGATCGTGGTGCTGGGCGGCATGGGCTCGCAAATGGGGGTGGCGGCGGCCGCCGTGCTGCTCATCGGCGGCATGGAGATGCTGCGCAACCTCTCGTTCCTGAAAGCGGAATTCCTGTTCGGCGCGGATTTCGACCCCTCGCTCTACCGCATGCTGATCTTCGGCTTCGCCATGGTGGCGGTGATGGTGTGGCGCCCGCGCGGCCTGGTGGCCAACCGCATGCCCACCATCTTCCTGAAGACCCGCAAGGCGGTGTCCGGCGCGCTGGTGAAGGAGGGCCACGGCTGATGTCCGACAGCCACCCGCCCCCCGCCCCGCCCCCCTCCGCGCCGCGGAGCTGGGACCGCGACCCCATCTTGAACGTGGACCACCTGTCCATGCGCTTCGGCGGGCTCGTCGCCGTGGGCGATGTCTCGTTCCGCGCCGGGCGCGGCGAGGTCACCGCCGTCATCGGCCCCAACGGCGCCGGCAAGACCACGGTGTTCAACTGCATCACCGGCTTCTACAAGCCCTCCACCGGCCGCCTCGCCCTGATGCAGGGCGGGCCGGCGACGCGGGCGGAGATCGACGACCTCACCGCCGCCGGCCTGTCCTGGGCCAGGACGGCGGCCGGCACCACCTACCTGCTGGAGCGCCTGCCCGACCACAAGGTGTCGTCCTGGGCGAAGGTGGCGCGCACATTCCAGAACATCCGCCTGTTCTCCGGCATGACGGTGCTGGAAAACCTCCTGGTAGCGCAGCACATGTCGCTGACCCAGGCCGGCCTCCTCAATCCGGCGGCGCTGTTCAACCTGCCGTCCTGGCGGCGCCAGCAGAAGGCGGCGGTGGAGCTCGCCGTCTACTGGCTGGACAAGATCGCCCTCGGCGCCCGCGCCGACGATCCGGCCGGCGATTTGCCCTATGGCGACCAGCGGCGGCTGGAGATCGCCCGCGCCATGTGCACCCAGCCGGCCCTGTTGTGCCTGGACGAGCCGGCGGCCGGCCTCAATCCGCGCGAATCCCACGAGCTGAATGCCCTGCTGCTGGCGATCCGCGCCGAGCATGCCACCTCGATCCTGCTGATCGAGCACGACATGAGCGTGGTGATGGAGATTTCCGACCACGTGGTGGTCCTCGAATACGGCCGCAAGATCGCCGACGGCACCCCGCGCGAGGTGCGCGACGACCCCAAGGTGATCGCCTCCTATCTCGGCGTGGAGGACGAGGACGAAGTCGCCGCAGCCGTCGGGGTGTCCGCATGAGCCTGCCCGCCTCCCCCCTGCTCGCGGTGCGCGGGGTCAAGACATTCTACGGCAACATCATCGCCCTCAAGGGGGTGGACGTGGACATCAGCGAGGGCGAGATCGTCACCCTCATCGGCGCCAACGGCGCCGGCAAGTCCACGCTGATGATGACCATCTGCGGCGCCCCCCAGGCCCGGGAAGGCGCGGTGACCTTCGCCGGGCGCGACATCACCCGCCTGCCCACCCACGAGATCATGCGCCTGCGCATCGCCCAGTCGCCGGAGGGCCGGCGCATCTTCCCGCGCATGAGCGTCTATGAGAACCTGCAGATGGGGGCTGCCGTGGAGGGCGGCACCCATTTCGCCGAGGACCTCGAGCGCATGTTCGAGATGTTCCCCCGCCTCAAGGAGCGCATCAACCAGCGTGGCGGCACCCTCTCCGGCGGCGAACAACAGATGCTGGCCATCGCCCGCGCCCTCATGAGCCGGCCGCGCCTGCTGCTGCTGGACGAGCCCTCTCTCGGGCTGGCGCCGCTGGTGGCGCGGCAGATCTTCGATGCCATCCGCCTGCTCAACGAGACCGAGGGCCTCACCGTGTTCCTGGTGGAGCAGAACGCCTATCACGCGCTCAAGCTCGCCCATCGCGGCTATGTGATGGTCAATGGCGTCATCACCATGACCGGCACCGGCGCCGAATTGCTGGCCCGGCCCGAGGTGCGCGCCGCTTATCTGGAAGGGGGGCATTGAGATGGCCCGCAATCCCGGCCGCCCCACCTCGCCCCTGCTTCTCGGCCCGCTGGGGCTGCTGGTCGTGTTCGTGCTTGCGGTGATGCTGTGGCCGGGCGAGGTGATCGGCCCCTCCCTGGGTGACTTCCTGCTGGTGTCACTGGTGCTGGGCGGTGGTGCCGCCTGGCTCACCGGCCGGGCGGTGGCGCGTGGCTGGGGCTCGCTCCTGCACCTGGCGGCCTATTGCGTGCCGCTGGCGGCGGCAGTCCGCTTCTGCCATTTCGCCCTGTTCGATGACGCGCTGTTTGCGCCCGTCACGTCGGCTGCGGAAATCCTGTTTCTCCTGGCGGTGGCGGCGCTGGGCTTCCGCTCCGTGCGCAAGCGCCAGATGATTGCCCGTTACAGCTGGCTGTTCGTGCCGGCCGGCCCGCTCGCCTGGCGGCGCCGAAACGACGGCACCGACGCGGAGCCGCCCGGCACGCGCCTTTGAAATTGCGGCACACTGCGCCGCGCCACGTCCAGCCGGACCGGACCTGAAGGTTCGGCCGGGCACTCGAGGGGAGACTAGAGATGAGGAAACTCTTGTTGGCGTCGCTCGCGCTCGGCGCCAGCCTCGCCTTCGCGGCCGGGGTCGAGGCGCAGGCTCAAGCCACCGTGAAGATGGGCGTGGGCGGGCCCATGACCGGCTCCAACGCCGCCTTCGGCGCCCAGCTGAAGACCGGAACCGAGCAGGCGGTCGCCGACATCAACGCCCAGGGCGGTATCCTTGGCAAGAAGATCGAGCTCTCGGTGGGCGACGACGCCGGCAAGCCCGAGCAGGGCAAGTCCGCCGCCAACAAGTTCATTTCCGATGGCGTGAAATACGTGGTCGGCCACTTCAACTCGGGCGTCTCCATCCCGGCCTCGACCGACTATGAAGAAGCAGGCGTGCTGCAGATCAGCCCGGCCTCCACCAACCCCACCTTCACCGAGCGCAAGCTGTGGAACACGTTCCGCACCTGCGGCCGCGACGACCAGCAAGGGTCGGTCGCCGGCGAGTACATCGTCAAGAACTTCAAGGGCAAGAAGATCGCCATCGTCCACGACAAGACCCCCTACGGCAAGGGCCTCGCGGACGAGACCCAGAAGGCCATCAACAAGGGCGGCGTGAAGGAAGTCCTCTATGAGGGCATCAATCCCGGCGAGAAGGACTATTCGGCGCTGGTCTCCAAGCTCAAGGCCAACGGCGTGGACCTTGTCTATTACGGCGGCCTGCACCCCGAAGCGGGCCTGATCGTGCGCCAGATGCGCGACCAGGGCCTCAAGACCGTGCTGTTCTCCGGCGACGGCATCGCCGACAAGGAATATTGGACCATCGCCGGCCCCGGCGCCGAAGGCACGCTGATGACCTTCGGTCCCGATCCGCGCAACAACCCCGCCGCCAAGGACATCGTCGCCGCCTTCAAGGCCAAGGGCATCGATCCCGAAGGTTATGTGCTCTATTCTTATGCCGCGGTGCAGATCATCAAGCAGGCAGCAGAGGCGATCAAGTCGCTCGACCCGAAGAAGATCGCCGCTGAGATCCACTCCGGCAAGGTGTTCAACACCGTTCTTGGCCCGCTCTCCTTCGACAAGAAGGGCGACATCACCAAGCTCGACTATGTGGTCTATGAATGGAAGGACGGCGGCTACAAGCAGCTTTGAGCCGCGCCCCCGCCCGTCACGAAAGCCCGCGCCCTGTGCGCGGGCTTTTTCGTGCGCGAGGGGCGCCGCCTCAGCCGATGGTGGACAGCACCGGGAAGGTTTCCAGCAGCCAATAGCTGGCATGGGCGATCCAGCCCGACATAAAGGCGATGCCGGTGAGCACCAGCAGCGCGCCCATCACCTTCTCCATCACCGGCAGCAGCTTGCGCACATGGACGAGGCTGGCCAGGAACGGGCGCACCGCCACCGCCGCCAGCAGGAACGGCACGCCGAGCCCCAGGGAATAGGTGGCGAGCAGCAGGGCCCCCTTGGAGATCGCCCCCTCCGAACCCGCTACCGCCAGGATCGCCCCAAGCACCGGGCCCAGGCACGGCGTCCAGCCGAAGGCGAAGGCGAGCCCCATCACGAACGCCCCCCAAAGGCCGGCGGGCTCGTTCACATGCGGCCGGGCGGTGCGATGGAGCAGCTGGATCCGGAACACCCCCAGGAAGTTCAGCCCCATCACCAGGATTGTCAGGCCGGCGACGATGGACAGCAGGTCGAGATGGGCCCGCAGCAGGTCGCCGGCCGCCGAGGCGCCGGCGCCCAGCAGCACGAACACAAGGGTGAAGCCGGACACGAACAGCGCCGAGCCGAAAATGGCGCGCCGGCCCACCTCCCGCACCGGCTCGTCGCCGGCCAGGTCCTCCAGGGTGCTGCCCCCGAGGAAGCACAGGTAAGGTGGCACCAGCGGCAGCACGCAGGGCGATACGAAGCTCACGAGGCCAGCCAGGAAGGCGGCGGGAAGGGTGACGTCGGCCATGGAACCCTGACGGCAATGGGATCGATCCAGGCCCCCTCATGGGCCGTGCCGCGGCCGGCGGCAAGCCGCACGTGGCCGCATCCGGCCGCGCTCGCCGCCTTGTGAGGTGGCCCGCCGCCTGTGCCCCGCCGGGGCGCGCATTCCGCCTCATTCCCAAACGGCAGGTAAGCCCTTACAACAAGGCCATCGGAGGGTGGCTCATGCGTAATCTCATCACCGACGTGCCCGGCCTCAAGGTGGGCAATGCCGAGGACCCTGCCCGCGCCACCGGCGTCACCGTGGTCCTGTGCGACACCCCCACGGTCGCCGCCGTGGATGTGCGCGGCGGCGGCCCCGGCACCCGGGAGGCCGACCTGCTCGACCCCGCGGCCACCGTGGAGAAGGTGGATGCCATCGTGCTGTCCGGCGGCTCCGCCTTCGGCCTGGACGCGGCGGCGGGGGTGATGGCGGCGCTGGCGGCGGAGGGGCGCGGCTTTCCGGTGGGCCCGGCACGGGTGCCCATCGTGCCCGGAGCGGTGCTGTTCGACCTGCTGAACGGGGGCGACAAAGCCTGGGGCGTGGAGCCGCCCTATCGTCATCTCGGGCGGCAGGCGCTCCACGCGGTGGCGCTCGATTTCGCCCTGGGCAGCAGCGGTGCCGGCTTCGGCGCCACCACCGCCACGGTCAAGGGCGGCCTCGGCTCGGCCTCCGCAGTGCTGCCGTCCGGCCATGTGGTGGGCGCCGTGGTGGCGGTGAATGCGGTCGGCAGCCCCCTGTTCGGCCTCGGCCCCCACTTCCGCGCCGCCCCCTATGAGCGCGGTGCCGAGTTCGGCGGGCTCGGCCTGCCGCCCTGCATTCCGGACGAAGCCTCCTGGCCGGCGCTCAAGACCCATGTGCCGCTCTCGGCCACCACCATCGCAGTGGTGGCGTGCGACGCCGTCCTCACCCCCGCCCAGGCCCACCGGCTCGCGGTGATGGCGCAGGACGGGCTCGCTTTGTCGCTGTTCCCCATCCACACGCCCCTCGACGGCGACTGTGTGTTCACCCTGGCGACCGGCCGGCGGCCGCTGGAGCATGCGGTGGGCGATCTCGCCCGGCTCGGCGCCTGCGCCTCGGCGGTGCTGGCGCGGGCGGTGGCGCGCGCCGTGTTCAGCGCCCAGGCCCTGCCCTTCCCCAATGCCCAGCCGAGCTGGCGCGACCTGTTCGGCGCCTCCGCCACGGCGCTGCAGCCGTAGCCCGCCCGCGCGGCGCGCGAATCGCGCCGGGTCTGTCAGGCCGCGCGCCAAGGGAGCCGCCAGCCCGGTTGCGGAGGCACCCGGCGGATGCCCCGGCCGTGGCGCCTCGGCGCGCGCGCCGGGAGAGGGCCTGTTTCTGCGAATCACGGGGATGCTCTAGGGTCCGCGTCCATGCGCCCCGTGTGCGGCCACAGCCCGCGCGCGCCTGCTCCAGGGAACCCGCCATGACCGAACAGCCCCCCGCCGAACCGCGCACCGCCGTGCCTGCCGCCCCGACGCCCCGGCCGCGCCGCCGCGCCGCCGCGCCGCCGCGGGAAACGCCAAAGCTCGGCGGCGCGCTGATGGTGCTGTTCTGGTGCGCCTGCGGCATCACCGCCCTGCCCCTGGCCGGCCTGTTCTCACTGGTGGCCGCCACCGGGGTCACCGGCGCCAGCTGGGCCCTCAGCGAGACCTTCGCCGGTTCCACCCTGCAGGCGCAATTGCTCCGCCTGGGCTTGTGGCCGCAACTGGTGCTGTTCGCCTGGGGCGCGAGCTTCGTGGTGCTCACGGTGATGAAGTCGCGCCATGCGCTCATGGTGGCGCCCTGGCTGCTGGTGGCCTGGGTCGCGGTCTCGGCCTACTGCCAATTCTCCCTGCGCGCCGCCATGGCGCCCGATGGCGCCACCATGGCCGACTTCGCCGCCCTCACCCCCGGCCTGCTGGCGCAGGTGCTGGGAACGGCCGCGATCTTCGGCTATTTCCGCGAGGGTGAGCGGCCGAAGGCCTATTATTCCCGGGGCCGCTGAACGGAGCCAGCCCGCGGACGGCGGCGCGACCACCACACCGCCCCGCTCACCGCCAGCAGCGTGGCGGCAAGGCCATACCAGGTCAGCGCATAGTCGAGGTGCCGGTTGGGAAAGACGAGCCGCGTGGCCCCGCCCGATGGCGCGGCGCCCGGTTCCGCATCGGCATCGATGATGAACGGCGCCGCGCCGTCGAGGCCGCGCGCGGCGGCGATGCTGGCCGGGTCGCGGCGATAGAATGCCCCGCGCGCGGCGTCGTTGGCGGGCACGAACCAGCTCGCCTCCTCCGGCAGCCGCAGCAGGCCGGTCACCTCCACCTCGCCGGGAAGCTGGCGGTCGGCGCGGGTCGCCGGGTCACGCCGGGCCTGCGGCACGAATCCCCGGTTGACGAGGATGGGCGGCCCGTCCGCCCGCAGCAGCGGGGTGATGACGAAGGCGCCGGGCCCCTCCCCCTCGCCCACCCCGCCCCCGGCATAGACAAGGGTCTCGCGGGCATGGTCGAAACGGCCCCGCGCCCGGAGGTGGCGATACTCGTCCGCCTCCCGCGTCAGGGCGGGCCAGTCCCGCGCCTCCGGCACCCCCGCCGCCGGTGCATGCGCGCGCTTCGCGACCTGTGCCAGCACGCCCTCTTTCCACGCCAGGCGCTGCATCTGCCAGGTGCCCAGACCCACCAGCAGCAGGACCGCGGCGCCCACCAACGCCACAGCGCCCAGCCCCCTCCAGCCGGAGGAAGCGGCGAGAGCCCGCGCGCCTGGCGCGCCGCCGGCGACACCGGGCGCGCGAGGCTCCGCTCTCATGGCGGGTCACCCCGGTCCAGGCGCCCTTCCGCCGCGCGGTTGCGGTATTGCAGCGCCACCAGCACGCCCTTGAACGGCCGCAGCAGGCCGAGCGTCACCCCCAGAATGGCCGGCCCCCACAGCACCGCGTGCAACCACAGCGGCGGCGCGTAGGCCGCCTCCACCGCCAGCGCCAGCGCCACCACCACGAAGCCGCCAATGAGGATGACGAACACCGCCGGCCCGTCGCCGGCATCGGCGAAGCCATAGTCGAGCCCGCACACCGGGCAGGCCGGCGCCAGGGTGATGAAGCCCCGGAACAGGCGCCCCTTGCCGCAGCGCGGGCAGCGGCCCAGGAGGCCGGCGACGAGGGGCGCCGGCGCGCCCCGGTCCGGTTCATCGGGCATCCTCGCCTCCGTCAGTGGGAGGCGATGCCGATGGAGCCCCAGACATAGATGAAGGCGAACAGGAACACCCACACCACGTCCACGAAATGCCAGTACCAGGCGGCCGCCTCGAACCCGAAATGACGTTCCGGCGTGAAATCCGCCTGATAGGCCCGCAGCAGGCAGACCGCCAGGAACAGCGTGCCGACGATCACGTGGAAGCCATGGAAGCCGGTGGCCATGAAGAAGGTGGCGCCATAGATGTTGCCGGCGAAATCGAAATGCGCGTGGGCATATTCATAGGCCTGCAGCAGCGAGAACAGCGCCCCGAGCCCCACCGTGCTCCACAGGCCCCATTTCAGCCCGTCGCGGTCGTTCTCCACCAGCGCGTGGTGGGCCCAGGTGAGGGTGGTGGCCGAGGTGAGCAGGATCAGCGTATTGAGCAGCGGCAGGTGCCAGGGGTCCAGGGTCTCGATGCCCTTGGGCGGCCAGGCCCCGCCGGTGACCTCGGCGCGCTGGAAATTGATCGCTTCGCCGGTGAACAGGGAGGCGTCGAAGAAGGCCCAGAACCAGGCGACGAAGAACATCACCTCCGAGGCGATGAACAGGATCATGCCATAGCGCAGGCCCAGCACCACCACCCGGGTGTGAAAGCCCTGGTGGCCCTCGCGGATCACGTCGCGCCACCAGCCGAACATGGTGTAGGCGACGCCGAGGGCGCCGGCCAGCATGAGGAGGCGGGTGCCGCCGTGCATCCACACCACCGCCCCGGCAGTGAGGATGAGGGCGGAAACCGAGCCGACGATGGGCCAGGGGCTGGGCTCCACCATGTGGTAGTCGTGCTTCTTCACAGGGGCATGGACATCGGTATGGGCCATGGCGAACGGCCTCCCTTGCCGCGCGTTCGTGTTCAGGCCCGGCCCTCGCGCAGGACCGCGCCGCCTTCAGCCTCGCGGTGCGCGCACCGCCTGTTCCCCGCCGCCGCTCCCCGCGTCCCGGTCCCGCCCGTCGCCGGACGCCGCCTGCGTCCGCGCCGGAAAGAAGGTGTAGGACAGGGTGATCGCCGGCAGCGTCTTGAGATCCGGATCGTCCAGGATGGCCGGGTCCACATAGAAGGCCACCGGCATGTCGGCGGCCCCGTGGGGGCCCAGTTGCTGCGCCTCGAAGCAGAAGCACTGCATCTTGACGAAATAGGCGCCGGCCTGGGGCGGCGAGACGTTGTAGGTGGCGTTGCCCATTGTCTCCTCGCCCGAGGTGTTGCGGGCGGTGTAGTGGGCAAGGCTCGGCGCGCCGATCTTGACCACCGCCTCCCGCGCATCCGGCGCGAAGCGCCAGGGCAGGCCGGCCGCCACATTGGCATCGAAGCGGATGGTGATGTCGCGCGCCGTCCCCCCATCCGGCGCGCGCTGGGCCACCCGGGTGGCGCCACCAAAGCCGGTGAGCGCGCAGAAGGCGGCATAGAGCGGCACCGAGGCATAGGTGACGCCCACCATGGCGGCGATGAAGGCGGCGCAACACAGCGCCACCAGCCGATGCCGGCCCGCTCCGCCTCCGCCCCTGGTGCCCGTTCCGCCTGTGTCCATGGCCCGCCTCCGTTCTTGCGCCTCCGTCCTCGCGCCGTGCTCACAACGGCCGGCTCAGCACCCCCGGCCCGAGCTTGACGATGGTGACGGCGTAGAACAGCAGCGCCAGCGCCCCGAGTACGAGCGCGATGGCGACGCTCCGCGCCCGGCGTCGCCGCTGCTGCTCCGGCGTCAGCACCACGCCGTCGTCCGGCCCGGCCCGGCGCGGCAGGGGGATGACCTGCCCACCGCGGGCCGCTGCATTGGCACTGTCGCGCAGGCGTCGACGGCGCTCCTGCTCACCGACGGGCACCGCGCCCGGCTTGAGATTTCGACCACGCGTCACCACAGGCGCCCCTCCAGCACATGCGCCGCCAGCGCTTCCCCGAGCAGGGTCGCGAACAGCGCGAACAGGTAAAGAATGGAAAAGCCGAATAATCCCCGCGCCGCCTTCAGCGCCGCCTCGCCCCGCCGCACGCGGAACACCCGCCACGCGGCGCGCGCCATCAGCCCCCCCGCCGCGAGCGCCACCACGCCATAGACCGGCCCGGCAAGGCCCAGCAGCGCCGGGCTGACGGCCAGCGGCACCAGCACCAGAGTGTAGAGCAGGATTTGCAGGCGGGTCTGGTCCGGCCCCGCCACCACCGGCAGCATGGGCACGCCGGCCCGCGCGTAATCGTCCGAGCGGAACAGCGACAGCGCCCAGAAATGCGGCGGGGTCCAGAAGAAGATGATGGCCACCATCAGCACCGGCTCCAGCGACACCGTGCCGGCCGCCGCCGCCCAGGCCACCAAAGGCGGCAGAGCGCCGGCGAGGCCGCCGACGACGATGTTCTGCGGCGTCGCCCGCTTCAGCCACATGGAATAGACGACCACGTAGAAGAAGATGGTGAAGGCGAGCAGGGCGCCGGCCAGCAGGTTCGCCACCAGCCCCAGCACTCCCACCGCGAAAGCGGCCAGGGTCAGCCCGAACGCCAGCGCCTCGCCGGGCGTCACCCGGCCGGCGGGAATGGGCCGGCGCGCGGTGCGGGTCATCACCGCGTCGATGTCCGCGTCCCACCACATGTTGAGCGCGCCGGCCGCGCCCGCGCCCACGGCGATGCACAGCAGCGCGGCGAAGCCGAGCACGGGGTGGAGCTCCCCCGGCGCCCGCGCCAGCCCGGCCAGCGCGGTGAACACCACCAGCGACATCACCCGCGGCTTCAGCAGGGCGACATAGTCGCCGGGCGTGGCGAGGCCCGGCCCGGAGCGCACCCCGGCACCGTGGGACATGGACTGGCCGACGCTGATATCGCTCATGACGCAAACCCTCCCCACACGTTCAAGGGCGAGACGGCGGAGACTGGGAGGCGGCGGCGTCTGCCCGCGCCGCCACCTCCCGCCTCCATCCTCACCGGATCCGCGGCAGCACCTGGAACTGGTGGAACGGCGGCGGCGAGGACAAGGTCCACTCCAGCGTGGTGGCGCCCGGCCCCCACGGATTGTCGCCGGCCCGCTCCTTGCGCAGGAAGGCCAGCGTCGTCCCCGTGAGGAAAATGAGCACCGCGACGCCGGAAATGTAGGAGCCGACCGAGGACACGAAGTTCCAGGGGGCGAACGCGTCGGGATAGTCGGCATAGCGGCGCGGCATGCCGGCGAGGCCGAGGAAATGCTGGGGGAAGAAGATGAGGTTGACACCGACGAAGGTGACCCAGAAGTGCAGCTTGCCCCAGAATTCCGGAATCATGTATCCGCTCATCTTCGGGAACCAATAGTACCAGCCGGCGAAGATGGCGAATACCGCGCCCAGAGACAAAACATAATGGAAGTGCGCCACCACGTAGTAGGTATCGTGCAGCGAACGGTCGATGCCGGCATTGGACAGCACCACTCCGGTCACGCCGCCGACGGTGAACAGGAAGATGAAGCCGATGGCCCACAGCATGGGGGTGCGGAACTGGATGGAGCCGCCCCACATGGTGGCGATCCAGGAGAAGATCTTCACCCCCGTGGGCACCGCGATGATCATGGTCGCGGCGACGAAATAGGATTGCGTGCCGGCCGACAGGCCCACCGTGTACATGTGGTGCGCCCACACCACGAAACCGACCACGCCGATGGCCACCATCGCATAGGCCATGCCGAGATAGCCGAACACCGGCTTGCGCGCGAACGTGGAGACGATGTGGGAGATGATGCCGAAGCCCGGCAGGATGAGGATGTAGACCTCCGGGTGACCGAAGAACCAGAACAGATGCTGGAACAGGATGGGGTCGCCACCGCCCGCCGGATCGAAGAAGGTGGTGCCGAAATTGCGGTCGGTGAGCAGCATGGTGATGGCGCCCGCCAGCACCGGCAGCGACAGCAGCAGCAGGAAGCCGGTGACGAGCTGCGACCACACGAACAGCGGCATCTTGTGCAGCGTCATGCCGGGGGCGCGCATGTTGAAGATGGTGGTGATGAGATTGATGGCGCCGAGCAGCGAGGACACGCCGGCCAGGTGCAAGGCGAAGATCAGCAGGTCCATCGCCGGGCCGGGATGGCCGGTCTTGGAGGACAAGGGCGGATAGATGGTCCACCCGCCGCCGAAGCCGTTGGAACCCGGCGCCCCCTCCACGAACAGGGAGGAGAGCGCCAGGATGAAGGCCGGCGGCAGCAGCCAGAAGGCAATGTTGTTGATGCGCGGGAAAGCGGTGTCCGGCGCGCCGATCATGAGGGGCGCGAAATAATTGCCGTAGCCGCCGATCAGCGCCGGCATCACCATGAAGAAGATCATGATGAGGCCATGGGCCGTGGTGAAGACGTTGAACACCTGCGGATCGGCGAAGATCTGCATGCCCGGCTGCTGCAGCTCCATGCGGATGGCGATGGACAGCGCGCCGCCCACGATCCCCGCGACGATGGCGAAGACCAGGTACATCAGGCCGATGTCCTTGTGGTTGGTGGAGAACAGCCAGCGCCGCCACCCGCTGGGGATGGGGGCGTGATCGGCGTCGGATAACGCATAAATGGCCATGCCCTGGTCCTTCCCTTGCGCGGGCGCCGCGCCCGCCGACCCGGCCCCCTCGGGATTCTGACGCCCGATGGAGGCCCGCGGCCCCTCTGGTCTTCGGCTGCGGAAGCCGGGGCGAATGCGCCCTGGCCATGCCGGACGCCCCACACGCGGGAGCGTCGAGCGGACGACGGCTGCGCTCGCGCGTCAGCGCGCCTCGGCGAGACGCCCGGCGGCATCGAGGCTGGAGGCGAACTTGCCCTTGGCGCTCGCCACCCAGGCCTCGAAGTCCTTCTCGCTCACCGCCCGCACGGCAATGGGCATGAAGGCGTGGTCGCGCCCGCACAATTCCGAGCACTGGCCGTAATAGACGCCTTCTTTGGTGACCTTGAACCAGGTCTCGTTGAGCCGGCCCGGCAGCGCGTCGATCTTGATGCCGAAGGAGGGCACGGCGAACGAATGGATGACATCGGCGGCGGTGACCTGCATGCGGATCACCTTGTTCACCGGCACCACCACCTCATTGTCCACCGCCAGCAGGCGCGGCTGGCCGGGCTTCAATTCATTCTCCGGCACCAGCAGGGAATCGAACCCGAAACCGCCGTGGTCCGGATATTCATAGGACCAGTACCACTGGTGCCCCACCGCCTTCAGGGTGATGTCGGCGGTCGGCACCTTCAGTTCCAGGTGCAGCAGGCGGAACGAGGGAATGGCGATGGCCACCAGGATCATCACCGGCACCACCGTCCACGCCACCTCGATCAGCGTGTTGTGGCTGGTGCGCGAGGGCACCGGATTGGCCTTTTCGTTGAAGCGCAGCACCACGACGGCCAGCAGCACCAGAACGAACAGCACGATGGCGGTGATGATGACGAGCAGGAAGGTGTTGAAGGAATGGATGCTCTCCATCACCGGCGAGGCCGCGCCCTGCAGGTTCATCTGCCATGGAGAGGGTTGACCGGTTCCGGCGAAGGCGGCCGGACCGTGGAACAGCGCCGCGAAGAAACTCGACGCGGCGCAAGCGGCGGAGCCGTTGCGCGACATCATCTTGTTCGCCTCTTCCCTGCCTCGGCTATTGGCTGCCGATGTGCGTGCCCGTTTCGGGCGTCCTGGCTTTCGCCACATTTGCCGACTGTCCGCCGGTCATGCTCAGGCTGCCATCATCCCGAAAATTCGGCAAACACATTCGTCGCCGTCTTGCAATGCGTCGCAGCAATGCCGCAGTGCGACACAGTGGCGCTCAGCTCGCTGCAAGGCCCCGGAGGCCCGTCGGAATCCTATGAAAATCTGACTTTCATATTATTTCATAGGACGATAAGGGAACGCGACCGCACCTTGCCGGAGGGTAGGGCCACCCCTCCCCGCAGCTGCCGGAGAGACAAATTACCGCAGCTCGGCCACGCATGATCCTCGCCGCGACGCACACGCCGGCGGCGTGAAGAGCGGCACGGCAGCAGGGCGGACAGCGGCAGCGACGCCAGGGGAGAATCGCCCCATTGTTGACAGGAAGGCCTGGGCATTAAGGCAATCGTTGCGAAATGCCGCTATTCGAGATGAAGCTCGGCCCCTGGTCGAGGAGCTCGCAGCTTCCGGAGTCGTGTTGATGGTCGTGTCGTCCCGTGGTCTCCTCCTTTTCTCGGCCTCGCGCGGCGGAGCCGGGTGGCGGCCCTCGGCCTTCGCCCTCACGGGCGCCCTCAAGGGCCTGCTGCTGGCGGCTGCGCTGCTGATCGGCGCCGCCCAGGCCTCGAGCCCCGCCGCCGCCCAGGGCGTGGTGAAGTCCGTGCACGGGGAATGGCAGATCCGCTGCGACACCCCGCCCGGCGCCTCCGGCGAACAATGCGTGCTGCTGCAGTCCGTCCAGGCGGAAGACCGGCCCAACGTCGGCCTGACCGTGATCGTGCTGAAGACCGCCGACCAGAAAAGCCGCCTGCTGCGGGTGCTGGCGCCGCTCGGCGTGCTGCTGCCGGCCGGGCTCGGCCTCAAGATCGACGACCAGGACGTGGGCCGCGCCGGCTTCGTGCGCTGCCTGCCCAACGGCTGCGTGGCGGAGGTGGTGATGGACGACACGCTCATCTCCCGCCTCAAGACCGGCAAGCTCGCCACCTTCATCATCTTCCAGACCCCGGAGGAAGGCATCGGCGTGCCGCTCAGCCTCGACGGCTTCGGGCCGGGCTTCGATTCCCTTAAGTAAGGCCCGGCACGGGACCCGTGGCCGCGGGGCCGCAGCGCGGGCGTTTCGTCCGGCCGCCGCCGGCCCGCCCCACCCTCGGCACGGTTTGGACACGCTTTGATGCGCTCTTGAGCGCGCACTGGACAGGCGGCACCCCGTGCGGCCCGTTCGCATCCTGTTTCGAGCCCGGCGCATGCCGGCGGATCGGGGCTCGCGCCCGCCGCCCCGTGTCCGGGCGACGCGCTTTATTGGCCATGGGCCCGCCGGCAGCGGCGGCACGGGAGATTTACGGATGCACGGCGAGGATCACGCGCTGTTCGTCGCGGCGCTCGCGCTTCTGACCGCCGCCGTCATCTCGGTTCCCCTCGCCAAGCGCCTCGGCTTCTCTCCCATCGTCGGCTATCTGCTGGTGGGCATCGCGGTGGGGCCGGTGGGCTTCAATGTCGCCGACCCGTCGGTGGTGTCCACGGTGGCCGAGCTCGGCGTGGTGATGCTCCTGTTCCTGATCGGCCTGGAGCTGAAGCCGTCGCGGCTGCTCTCCATGGGGCGCTACATCTTTGGCCTGGGCGCGGCGCAATTGCTGCTGAGCGGGCTGGCCTTCGCGCTGCTCGCCTATTTCGTGTTCGGCTTCGGCATGGCGGCGGCGGTGGTCAGCGGCATGGCGCTGTCGGTGTCGGGCACCGCCATCGCCCTGCAACTGCTCAACGAGCGCGGCGACCTCGCCACCCCCTACGGCCAGCGCGCCTTCTCCATCCTGCTGTTCCAGGACATCGCGGTGGTGCCGCTGCTGGCGCTGGTGCCGCTGCTGGCGCCCGGCGAGAGCAAGTTCGCCGACGATCCCACGGCGGCGCTGCTGCGGGCGGGAACCGCCATCGTCGCCATCGCCGTGATCGTGGTGGCGGGGCGCTATCTGCTCAACCCCCTGTTCCGGGTGCTGGCGCGCTCCGGCGCGCGGGAGGCGATGACCGCGGCCGCCCTGCTGGTGGTGCTGGGCGCCGCCGGGCTGATGCAGGCGGCTGGCATGTCCATGGCCCTGGGCGCGTTCCTGGCCGGCCTGCTGTTGTCCGAATCCACCTTCCGCCACGAGCTGGAAGCCAATGTGGAGGCGTTCCGCGGCCTGTTGCTGGCCATGTTCTTCATGAGCGTGGGCATGTCGCTGAACATCTCGGTGGTGGTGCACAATGTGGGCCCGCTGCTGATCGCGACGCTGCTGGTGTCGGTGATGAAGTGCGTGGTGGTCTATTTCGTCTTCCGCAACGACAACATCGCCCCGCCACAATCGGCCCTGGCCTCGGTGGTGCTGCTCTCGGCGGGCGAGTTCGCCTTCGTGCTGTTTCCGCTGGGCCTCAACACCGGCATCCTGCAGCCGGCCCAGGCGGATTTGCTGATCGCGCTGGCCGCGCTCACCATGATCCTCGGCCCGCTTCTGTTCGCGGCCATGGGTCTGGTGCTGCCCCGCCTCTCGCGCCCGGCGCCGGAACCGGAGGCCGACGACTTCGCCGACGCCGACGGCTCGGTGCTGGTGATCGGCTTCGGCCGGTTCGGGCAGATCGTGTCCCAATGCCTGCTGGCCGAGGGCGTGAGCGTCACCATCATCGACAACGACGTGGAGATGATCCAGAGCGCCGGCCGGTTCGGGGTGCACATCTACTATGGCGACGGCACGCGCCTCGAAGTGCTGCGCGCCGCCGGGGCGGAAACCTGCAAGGTCATCTGCGTGTGCGTGGACGACAAGGAAGACGCCAACCGCATCGTCGAGGTGGTGAAGGGCTCCATTCCCGGCGCCAGGCTGTTCGTGCGCAGCTTCGATCGCATCCACTCCATGGAGCTGATGCGCCTCGGGGTGGATTACGAGATTCGCGAGACGCTGGAATCGGCGCTCGGCTTCGGCGGGCGCACGCTGCAGGCCCTGGGCATCGCTGCCGAGGCCGCCAATGCGCGCGTCGCCGACGTCCGGGCGCGGGACCGCGCGCGGCTGGAGCGGCAGCTGGTGGAAGGCATCTTCGTCGCGCCCGAGCTGCAGCGCGGCCGCAAGGTGGAGCCCGAGCCGCTCCATACCCCGGAAAAGCCGGCCCGGCCCCTCAATCCCGAGGCCCAGGACATCCTGGCCCACGAGACCGAGTTTTCCGGCTAAGCGCGTCCCCGGCGGCGATCCCTTCGTGATTTTGACGCCCCCATGGCGTAAAGTCCCCCGGCACGGGCAGGCGGCATCGCGCCGGCCCCGCCGGCCTGCGCGCGGGCGGCCCCCGGAGAGGGGGAATCCGCGCGCCAGCGCCCCGCTCGCCGGGCGCCCGCCCATCGGAGCGGTTGCAAAGGCAGCCAGGACACCCCAATGAGGTGTCGGAAAACGACACGCGCGCTCAGCGCGGATGAGGAAACAGACCGGAACCGCCGGGCGGCCCCTCAGCCGCCGGCATAACCGGCGAAGGAGGGTCTATGGATCAGTTCGTGGAGCTGCTGCGCGCCGCTCAAGGGGGACACGGGATGGAGAATCTTGCACGGGTCTATGGCCTGTCGACGCAGCAGGCCCAGGCTGTGGCCGAGGCCCTCATGCCCGCCTTCGCGGACGGCTTCCGCCACATCACCCAGTCGCCGGAGGCCATGGCCTCGCTGATGGCGCTGATGGTGAACGGTCCCTACGGCGCCTATTACGGCCAGCCGGCGAGCTACACGGCGCCTTATGCGCCTCCCCCCGCCGCCGCTCCGCCCCCGCCGCAACCGAACCTCAACCAAGTGGGGGTGGACGCCCTGAACGCGGTGTTCGGCTCCAACGAGGTCAGCCGCGCGGTGGCGAACCACGCGGCGGCCACCACCGGGCTCGGCGTGGCGGTGGTGCAGCAGATGCTTCCCACCTTCGCCAGCCTGTTCGTGGGCGGGCTCGCCAAGTCGCTCGCCGCGTCCGGCGCGCTGCAGACCATGACGGCGGCGATGCTAAGCCGGCTGCCCATCGGCCAGCCGGCGACGCGCCCCGCGCCCATCTCGTCCGGCAATCCCTGGATCGACGCCTTCCTCGCCTTCTCCACCACCACGGCGGCCAACGCCCCCTCCTACGCCTCGGGCAATCCCTGGGCGGACGCATTCGCGCGGGTGATGTTCCAGCAGGCGCCCGCCCCTGCCGCGCCGCAGGCCCGTGCCAATCCGGCCCACGCGTGGCAGGACGTGGTCAACGCCATGACCAGCACCCTCGCCCAGGCCGGCGCCCCGCCGGCCAGCACCTACGCGCCGCCGCCTCCGCCGCAGCCCGCGCCGCAGCCGGCGCCGGACGCCGCGGCCAACCCGCTGCAGCCGTTCCAGGACTTCTTCGCGAAGATGTTCGCGCAGGGCTTTCCGCCGACCTTCCCGGCCGCCACCGGCACCGAGCGCCCGCCCTACGCCTTCCCCGAATTCTGGCTGGACATGCTGGCCCGCGGGCGCCCGGCAACGCCGGAAGCGGAGATCCTGCCGCCCGAAAAGCCCCGGCTGGTGCGCAAGGACAGCGATTCAAAATAGGCACAAAAAAGACCCGCGCCGGTTGCGGTCGGCGCGGGTCCAGCAGCGGCGGGTCCGAGGGGCGTGCCCGCCGAATCTCGTGAAGGTGTCAGTCGCGGCCCTGCTCGCGCCGCGCCAGACGCAGGGCCGCCCGGCGCTCGGTGGCGCGCAGAACCAGGACCAAGGTGGGGTCGGCCCCGACGGGGGCGCCGATCGCATCCCGGATATCAGCCCGGGTGATGCCGATGTCCCGCAGCATGTGATCGTCAAGGGCGGCGAGATCGGCCATCACCTGACGACGCTCGAAGGCGCGCCCGGCGGCGTCCAGCCAGCGCTTGGCCTGACCGGCCACCGCGAGGACATTCAGCACCAGGAAAGCTATTCCCTCGCCCACCGGGGCGACGCTGATTCTGCGGGTTTCGCCATGCGCGCTCATCGTCATCTCCTTCACCGCGACACGATCTGCCGCTCTCCTTTTCCAGGGGCTGGGCGGCGTGGGCAGCCGCCCGATCTCACGCCCCACGGCTTCGACGCGGTCCTTTCTGCCCGGCGCGGGAGGATCACGCTAGCGAATGTTATTCATCCCAGATATCATCAGACGTGATGAATGAGCGGAGCATCTCCGCCAACGGCGGCGGTCGCGCACGCCACAGTCGGGAACCGCCATGGCCGTCCTGCTCGACCCGGACCAGCTTCGCACCTTCGTCGCCATCGCCGAAACCGGCAGCTTCACCCGCGCCGCGGAGGTGGTGCACAAGACCCAGTCCGCCGTGTCCATGCAGATGAAGCGGCTGGAGGACCGCGTCGGCCGCGCGATCTTCGCCCGTGACGGGCGCGCCTCGCGCCTGACGGAGGATGGCGAGCGGCTGCTCGATTTCGCCCGGCGCATCGTCAGGCTGAACGTGGAGGCGCTCTCCAGCTTCGCCGATGCGGAACTGTCGGGCCGCGTGTGCCTGGGCGTGCCGGACGACTATGCCGACCGCTACCTGCCGGACATCATGGCGCGCTTCTCCCGCACCCATCCCTCGGTGGAGCTGACGGTGATCTGCGAGCCCACCAGCGAGCTGGTGCAGCGCATCGCCGCCGGCACCATCGACCTCGCCATCATCACCGCCACCGAGATCACCGCCCGCAACGCCCAGGTGATCCGCCGCGAGCGGCTGATGTGGGTGACCTCGGCACGCCACGCGGTGCACCAGGAAACGGTGGTGCCGCTGGCGCTCGGTCGCACCACCTGCCAATGGCGCGACATCGCGGTGACGCGGCTGGCCACCGCCGGCCGGGGGCATCGCATCCTCTATTCCAGCCCCAACAGCGGCGCGGTGGCGGCGGCGGTGCTGTCCGGCCTCGCGGTCTCGGTGTTTCCCGAATCGGCGCTGCGCCCGGGCATGCGGGTGCTGGGCACCGCCGACGGCTTTCCGGCGCTGCCACCCTGCGACATCGGCCTGCTGCGCAACCGCCACGAGCCCTCGCCGCTCGCCGACGCCCTGGCCCAGCACGTGATCCAGGGCCTCGACAACCTCACGGAGCAGGACGCCGCGCAATAGTCATCGCCCCGCGGCCGGCGCGTTTCAGGGGATGGGCGGGCGGCGGGCCTTGCGCGGGCCGACAAACGGCGGAAAGCTCATCCTCCCTGCCCTCGCGAGCCCCTGATGACGCGCCCCCCCGCCCTGATCTGGTTCCGCGACGACCTGCGCCTGTCCGACAATCCCGCGCTGGAGGCCGCGCGCGCCAGCGGGCGACCGCTCGCCGCCCTGTTCGTGCTGGACGAAGAGGCCCCCGGCCTGCGCGCCCTCGGCGGGGCAGCGCGCTGGTGGCTGGCCGGGGCACTGCGGGCACTTGGCGCCCGGCTGGCACAGCACGGGCTCACGCTGGCGCTTCGGCGGGGTCCGGCCACTCGCGTCGTGCCGCAGGCGGCGGCCGAGCTCGGCGCCGCGCTCGTGGTGTTCAACCATCGCCCCGGCGCCGCCGAGGCCAAGGTGGACGAGGCGGTGACCGCCCGGCTGCGCCAGGAAGAGCGGCAGGTGGAGCGCTTCTGGGCTCACCTGCTGCATGCGCCCGGCACCGTCACCGCCGCAACCGGACGCCTGCCGCGCACTTTCGCCGCCTTTCACCGCGCCGCCTTGCGGCTTCCCCCGCCGGGCCCGCCCCTGCCACCGCCCGGCCCGCTGCCAGCGGCGGCGCCCCTTCCCGGGGAGGCGCTGGAGGCTTTCGGCCTTGAGCCGGAGCATCCGGACTGGGCCGGCGGCCTGCGCCTGGCCTGGCATCCCGGCGAGCGCGCCGCCCAGGCGCGCCTCGCCGCCTTCGTCGCCGAAGGCCTTCCCGGCTATGCGGAGGGCCGCGATCATCCCGGCGCGCCTCACGCCTCGCGCCTGTCGCCGCATCTGCGTTTCGGCGAGCTCTCGCCGCGCCAGGTGCTGGCGGCCGTGGAACAGGCCCGGGCCGAGGGCGCGGTGCCGGCGGACGACGCGGCCAAGTTCCTGGCCGAGCTCTATTGGCGCGAATTCAGCCACCACCTGCTGGCGGCCGAGCCGGACCTCGCCCGGCGCAACATCCAGGGCGCCTTCGACGCCTTCCCCTGGCGCGAATGCCCCGGCGAGTTGAAGGCGTGGCAGCGCGGGCGCACCGGCTATCCCCTGGTGGATGCCGGCCTGCGCGAGCTGTGGCAGACGGGATGGATGCACAACCGGGTGCGAATGGTGGTGGCATCGTTCCTGGCCAAGCACCTGCTCATCGACTGGCGCGCCGGCGAGGCCTGGTTCTGGGACACGCTGGTGGACGCCGACCCCGCGAGCAATCCGGCGAGCTGGCAATGGGTGGCGGGAACCGGGCTCGACGCCGCGCCCTATTTCCGCATCTTCAACCCGGTGCTGCAGGGGGAAAAGTTCGACCCCAACGGTGCCTATGTCCGGCGTTTCGTGCCGGAGCTGGCACGCCTGCCGGCCGCTCTCATCCACAAGCCCTGGACCGCGGACGCCGCCACCCTGCGTGCCGCCGGCATCAGCCTCGGCACCACCTATCCTCGCCCCCTGGTGGACCACGCGGCGGCGCGGGACCGCGCCTTGCGGGCGCTCAAATCCACACAATGATGATGGATGTTATGTCTTGATACAGCCCACTGCGTGGGTTAGCCTGGGATCAGTTTGCTTGAAGGCTTAATCGATCATGATCCGTAATGGTCTTGTGGAATCCATTGGCAACACGCCCCTCATTCGTCTGAAGCGCGCCTCGGAGGCAACCGGCTGCGAGATTCTCGCCAAGGCCGAGTTCCTCAATCCGGGACAATCGGTGAAGGATCGCGCGGCGCTCGGCATCATCCAGGACGCCATCGCCCGCGGCTCCCTGAAGCCCGGCGGCGTGATCGTCGAAGGCACCGCCGGCAATACCGGCATCGGCCTGGCGCTGGTGGCCGCCCCGTTCGGCTTCCGCACTGTCATCGTCATTCCCGAGACCCAGTCCCAGGAAAAGAAGGACATGATCCGGCTCGCCGGCGCCACGCTGGTGGAGGTGCCGGCCGCGCCCTATTCCAACCCCAACAATTACGTGAGGTATTCCGGCCGCCTCGCCGAGGCGCTCGCCAAGACCGAGCCCAACGGCGCCATCTGGGCCAACCAGTTCGACAACGTGGCCAACCGTCAGGCCCATATCGACACCACCGGCCCGGAAATCTATGCCCAGACGGACGGCAAGGTGGACGGCTTCATCTGCGCGGTGGGCTCGGGCGGCACCCTGGCCGGCATCGGCATCGCCCTGAAGGAGCGCAACAAGGCCATCCAGATCGGCCTTGCCGACCCGCCCGGCGCCGCGCTCTATTCCTATTACACCTCGGGTCAGCTCCACGCCGAGGGCTCCTCCATCACCGAGGGCATCGGCCAGGGCCGCATCACCGCCAACCTGGAGGGGGCGCCGGTGGACATCGCCTTCCAGATCCCGGATGAGGAATCGGTCCCGATCGTGTTCGACCTGCTGGAGCACGAGGGCCTGTGCGTGGGCGGCTCGTCGGGCGTGAACGTGGCGGGCGCCATCCGCCTGGCGCGCGAGATGGGCCCCGGGCACACCATCGTCACCATCCTGTGCGACTACGGCACCCGCTACCAGTCCAAGCTGTTCAACCCGGAGTTCCTGCGCTCCAAGAGCCTGCCCGTGCCCGGCTGGCTGGAGCGCAAGGCCGAGGTGCCCAGCGTCTTCCTCTGATCCCCTGCGACGCCGGAGCTGTGGATGACCGCTCCGGTGCCCGCCCGCCCCACGGGCCACACGCCCCCACGATGGGCGATAATCCTCGATGATGGCTCCGGGCGCTGGGCGCAGCGGCGCCATTCGACGCGCGGATAAGGAGAACCTGCCATGGCCGACAGCTCGCCCTTCGTCTCCACCGAATGGCTCGCCGCCAACCTGGGCGCGCCGGACCTCGTGGTGGTGGACGGCTCCTGGCACATGCCGAACACCGGGCGCAGCGGGGCCGGGGAGTTCGAGCAGCAGCACATTCCCGGCGCGGTCTATTTCGACCTCGACACCATTGCCGACCACTCCACCGATCTGCCGCACATGCTGCCGGACCCGCACAGCTTCGCCCAGGCGGTGGGGGCGCTGGGCATCGGCGACGGCCTCAGGGTGGTGGTCTATGACAGCGCCGGCCTGTTTTCCGCCGCCCGCGTGTGGTGGACCCTGCGCGCCTTCGGCGCCACCGACGTGAAGATCCTCGACGGCGGCCTCGCCAAGTGGCTCGCCGAGGAGCGGGCGGTGGACAGCGGCCCGGCCCGCCGCGCGCCGGCCAGCTTCACCGCCCGGCTCGACCATTCCATCGTCGCCGACATCAACACCGTCGAGCGCGCCCTTGCCAGCGGCAGCGCCCAGGTGCTCGACGCCCGCAACGAGGCCCGCTTCCGGGGCGAGGCGCCCGAGCCCCGCGCCGGCCTGCCCTCCGGCCACATGCCCGGCGCCTTCAACCTGCCCTATGGCAAGCTGTTGAAAGACGGCCGCCTGCTGCCCCCGGATGAGGTGCGCCCCATCGTCGAGGCCAGCGGGCTCGACCTGTCGCGGCCGGTCATCACCTCCTGCGGCTCGGGCGTCACCGCCGCCATCCTTTGGGTGGCGCTGGAAACCATCGGCAAGCGCCCGCAGGCGCTCTACGACGGCTCCTGGACCGAGTGGGGTGCCAGCGGCAAGCCTATCGCGGTGGGCTGAGCCGGGCGCCGTCACGCCGGTGCGCGGCGGTCGCGGCGTGCCCTTCAGCCGGGAGGCGAGCAACGGCTACGGCACCGGCGCCGGCCGACGCGTCAGCAGCGCCCGGTCGGCGAGCCCGAGCGGGCGGGCGCCGGCGGGGCGCAGCAGCAGAAGCGCCTCGGCGTCCGCGCGCGCCTCCAGCTCGGCGAGCGGGCGGACGCCGGACCAGCCGAACACGTCCACCGTGACATCGGGCGCCACATCGGCGAACCAGGCCGCGACCTCGGCGGCGGCGAGCTGCTGGATGAGCGCCGCGCTCGGCGCGCGGCGGCGCAGCAGCACCAGGCGGCCGCCGCGTCGGGCCCGGCCCGCCAGCGCCGCCAGTGCCGCCGCCGGGTCGTGCACCGCCTGCATGTCCACCTCGTCAAAACGGATCGGGGTGCCAAGGAACGACGAGAAGCGCCGCGCCAGCAGAATGCGACGCGGCAGCCACCCCGAGCCCAGGCGCGGCGCGCCGCGACAATGCCGGCGCAGGGCCCGCCGGCCGAACCGCTGCTCCAGCACCTCGCGGTCGGCACGCGGCAGGGCCCTCAGGGCGGCAGCCATGCCCCGGTTGCGGCCGAGCTCCACCTCCAGCGCCGCCCCGATGGCCATGAGCCGCCGGATCGGCCCGCCATACCAGGGCGCGCGGGGCGCGGGTGGCGCCGCCGTGGCCTCGGCCACGCGGTGCAGCAGGGCGGCGCCATCGTCCTGCCGCACCATCCCCTGTTCCAGGATATGGCCCACCAGCGCCCCAACCCGCAGCGGATCGGGCCGCGGCAGGGGGGCGGCGGCCAGATGACGCCCAAGCTCGGCCCCGTCCTCGATGTCCAGCGTCAGTCCCTTGCGCCCGTAATAGGGCTCGCCCCAGGCGATCACCGGCAGGCCGGCCATGAGCGCCTCCAGGCCGACATTGGACGAATGCAGGCCCACCACGTCGCACAAAGGGAAGATGTCGTGGATGGAGACGCGCCGCACCACGAACACATGCTCCGGCAACCCCTCGGCGCGGCCGGCGTCGGGCCCGCGCGGATGCGGCTTGAAGATCACCCGCCAGCCCCTTGGCAGCCCCCGGAAGACGGCGCGGTAGATGCTGCCGAGGTCGGGATAGTCGCGCAGGCTCACGGTGATGGTGGCGTCGAAGGCGATCTGTCCCGGCACGAACAGCACCGGCCCGGCCCGCAGCGCCAGCCACGCCTTGAGGCGATCGAGCTCCTCCGGCGCCGTGGCCTGGCGATACTTGGTGATGCGCTCGGCGCGCGCGCGCGCGATGAACCGCGCGGCGCGGGCCGCCACCGCGCCATCCGCCGCCGTGTCGGCGCTCCATGTGCGATCAATCCGGCTCTCGCCGCGAAAGAAGTGCGGGCCGTGCGGATCAACGAAATGATAACCGGGAAAGAACGGGCTTTCCCAATAGAGATAGGGGATGCCCACGTGGGCGCTCGCCACCGCGAGCAGGCGCGAGACCACCTCCGCCCCATGGGGCACGAACACCACCTGCGGCGCCAGCCCCCGCATGACCGCGATGGCGCGATCGGCCACGCCCCGCAACTGCTGGCTCCACACCGATTCGGCGAGCAGGTTGTCGACACGGGCGTCGCCGATGGCGAGGCTGTGGGCGGACAGCTCGATCAGATCCGGAGACAGGCCGTGCCGCGCCCGAAAGGCGAAACCCGACAGGCGCGGCGCCGAATCGAAGCCCCCCTCCAGCAGCACCGGCGCCGCCGGGTCCGTGGCGGCGTGCTCGGCATCGGACCAGAACGGCACCACCACCGGCACAAATCCCGCACCACGGAGGGTGCGCGCCAGCCGCTCCGCATTGCCGGCCGACTCGTCCCCCGTCATGCGGAAGATCAGCGCCCGCCTCGCCTCGCCCCGGTCCATCGTCACATCCACCCGCCCTTGCGCGGCACAGGGTATAAACCGCCTCGGCGCCATCCACACCAGGCCCCGCCCGCCTCCCGGCGGGCCAACCGACCATGACGGCGCCGGCAAGGCAAGCCGGCGCCGCGGGCCAGCGGGCGCGCGGAGGACGCCGGACGGGGCGCGCCGGCCGGACTGACGCAGCGAAGCTTTTCGACGTTTCGAGGGTGCCGACGCGGTCAAATGCGGCTATCAACCGTGAGGCAGGCGCGCTGCCGCTTCGGGTCGCCGTCGCGGCATTCCCGGGCGGGGCGGCACCGGGACGCGGCGGAGGACGCATGTCGGGACGTGGTGTGGAGGTGTGATGGAGCCGTTCCCCGTTCGAGCGAGAACCGCGGCCCTGGGCGCGGTGCCGCTGGTCTGGGCCGCAGCGACGGCCGATCAGTCCCATATCAACCTCGGCGACGCCCTGAGCCCGGTGATGGTGGCGCTGCTGTCCAGCCTGCCGGTGGTCCACGCGGCCCATAGCGCCCGTGGCGTGCGGATGGCGGCGGTGGGCACCATTGGCCACATGCTGCAGAATGGCGACGTGACGGTGTGGGGCACCGGCGTGTCGCGCTATTGCAATCCGCACGCCGTCTCCCGGGTGGAGCGCGTGCCGTTCGCCCCCTATCCCGGCACCCGCTACCGTGTCGCCGCCACCCGCGGGCCGGTGTCGCGGGCGCTGTTCAACGAGGAGAATGCGGTTCGCCCGGCGGTGTTCGGCGACCCGGTGTGGCTGCTGCCCCAGTTCCACCGCCCGCCGGCGGAAAAGAAGTGGGACCTCGGTGTCATCGTCCACCTGTCGGAGCTGAACGACAAGGAGCTCGACACCTTCGTGCGACAGGAGTTGCAGCGCTATCACATCCCCGACGAGTTCCGCGACAGCGTCCGCATCATCCACACCCGCACCGCGATCTCCGCCGATGCCCTGCGCGCGCGGCTCGACGAAATCCTCGCTTGCCGGCGGCTGGTGTCCACCAGCCTGCATGGCATGGTGTTCGCGGAGAGCTACGGCATTCCCTGCCTTTATTTCGCGCCGCGCGGGCGCCGTCCCGGCCTTGAAAGCCGCATCCTCGACCCCAATGACGGCAACGACCTGCGCATCACCGATCTTTATCAAGGGCTCGGCCTCGATCGCCTGCAAGTCTATGTCCAGGCACGGCGCGCGCCCACCGACTGGGCCCACGTGATGCGCGCCATCGACGAGGCCTGGGAACCCAAGCCGTTCGACTACGAGCCGCTGCTGGGCGCCTTCCCGCTCGACGTGGCCCCGCTCCATCCGCCGCCGGGACAGACCGTGTTCGACCATCCGCTGATTCGCGGCCTTCCCTTCCAGCAGACCTCCCTGCTGCGCGGCGACGCCGGCGCGGACACCGGCCTGCAGCGCCTCGCCCGCCTGTTCCGGAAACCGGCGGCGGAACCGCGCGACGCCGCTGCCGCCCCGCCCCAGCCCTCCGGCCCCCAGTGACAGGACGCCCCATGCCCGCCGACAGCCGCACCGGCCACACGCGCCGCACGATCATGATCGACGGATACAATCTGGCGCTCGAGCGGGGCACCGGGGTCGCCACCTATGCGCGCAACCTCAGCTACGCGTGCGGGAGCCTCGGCTACCGCACGGACATTCTGTACGGAATCCCGTCCTCGACCACCAAGGACCCGTTCTTCCGCGAGGTGTCCTTCTTCGCGACCCAGCCGGAACGGGCGAAGCTCACCACCCGCGTCGCCCGCGACATCCACAGCCTGACCACGCCCTTCCTCAATCCCCGGGCGCTCTCCATTCCCATCAGCGGCCGCGTCATCATCGACCAGTTCGCCACCCAGATGCCCCACTTCGATACCATCTGGAACGTAGCCAACCTGTTCGACCGCGCCTTCACCCTTTATTATGCCTACCGCCTCTTCAGCACCGTGGCCGGCCTCGACACGCCGGATATCATGCACTGGACCTATCCGCTGCCGATCCGCCTGAAGAACACCAAGAACATCTACACCATCCACGACCTCGTGCCGCTGCGCCTGCCGTATACGACGCTCGACAACAGAAAATATTATTTCAGCCTTATCAACAAACTGCTGCAGCGGGCCGACCATATCGTCACGGTCTCGGAATCTTCGAAGCGGGACATCGTCGAAATCTTCGGATACCCGGAAGAAAAGATCACCAACACCTATCAGGCGGTGTCCATTCCCCGGCATCTGCGCGACAAGAGCGACGAGATGGTCCGCCAGGAGGTGGAGGGCGTCTTCAACCTGCCCCACAAATCCTATTTCCTGTTCTTCGGTGCCATCGAGCCGAAGAAGAACGTGGGACGAATCATCGAGGGCTACCTGTCGAGCCAGGTGAAGGAGCCCCTCGTCATCGTCGGCAAGCCGGCCTGGAAGGCGGACCGGGAATTGCGCATCCTCTCGGAAACCTCCCACGGCGACCGGGTGCGGCGCTTCGAGTACGTCTCGTTCCCATTCCTGGTCAGCCTGATCCGCGGCGCCAAGGCGGTCGTCTTCCCCTCCCTCTACGAAGGCTTCGGCCTGCCGATCCTGGAGGCCATGCTGCTGGGCACGCCGGTGCTGACCTCCGACCGGGCGAGCATCCCCGAGATCACCGGCGACGCCGCGCTCAAGGTGGACCCCTACAACACCCGGGCCATCGCCGACGGCATCCAGGCCCTCGCCGCTGACGCGACCCTGTGCGAAACGCTCGGCGCCAAGGGACGTGCCCAGGCCGAGCTGTTCTCGCCCGAGCGCTACCGCGAGCGGGTGGCGGCGCTGTATGACCGCCTGCTCGCGCCCGGCGCGTGACCGCCGCCCCACCCCACGTCGCGCCGGACGGAACCGGCGCGACGGCTATGTGCGCACGGGGGCAAGTGTGCTACCTACCGCGAATGGAGGCGAATGTGTCGTCAACGCGGAGGTATCACGTGGAGGCTGCACCCCGGACCGTCCGCACGCCGCGAGTTCCGCTCGCACCGAGGGGTTGCATCGCGCGCGCGGCCTGCTACTCCAGCGTCAGGCGCGGAACGGCAGGCCGGCGGCCATCGATGGACGCGGTACGACGCTACGGGCCGACACCCTTCCCGCCCGACGCCAGGCGACAGTCACTTCTTTCCAGTGCGAGGCGATCGCCGCGGAGGGCTCCAGACTTGATTGACGCAGTGGGCACGAAGATCGTAACGGAACACTCCTGAATCGCATTGCAACGCAAAACATGGCGCCATCCGGCGCACCATGCGGGCGGTGCAGTGATGTTGGAACGGATCATAGACGGCTTTCCGGTGCGCGACCGGAACGGGGGCGGACCGCGCGGGGCGGCATCGCCCCACGGAGCCACGGGCCGGGGTCGGAATACGGTCATTCCACCCCTGGCTTGAGCCGATGACGATTGAGGTTGGGTACGTCGGGCCGCGGCGGATCCGGGCCAAAGAGGGAATGAATGACGAACCGCATCAGCCGTGCCCAGACGCCGATGCCCGAGACTGGACCGAACCACGTTGCCGCGATTCTGGGCTACGCCTGCCGGTTGCCGGGGGCCGCGAACGTGGACGCCTTCTGGTCCCTGCTGTCGGAAGGCCGATGCGCCGTCACCGAGATCAGCCCCACCCGCTGGGCCAGGGAACGCTTCCTGCATCCGCGCTCGGGCGAGCCGGGCCGCACCTACACCTTCGCCGCCGGCGTGCTGGACGACATCTATGGCTTCGATCCCGGCGCGTTCGGCCTGTCCCCGCGCGAGGTGGAGCAGGTGGACCCCCAGCAACGCCTGCTGCTGGAGCTGACCCGAGAGGCCTTCGAGAACGCCAACCTGCCCCTGTCGGAGCTTGAGGGCACATCCGTCGGCGTGTTCGTGGGCGCCTCGTCGCTCGATTATTCGGTGCGGTTCGCGGCCGACGTCAGCTCGATCGATCCGCACTTCGTCACCGGCAATGCCCTCTCCATCATTTCCAACCGCATCTCGTTCGCGTTCGGCTTCACCGGGCCGAGCCTGACCATCGACACCGCCTGCTCCTCGTCCTTGGTGGCGTTCGACCGGGCGGTGCGGGCCATCGAGAGCGGCGAGGTGGACGTGGCCGTGGTGGCGGGCGTCAACATCCTCGCCAGCCCCTATAATTTCGTGGGCTTCGCGCGGGCGGGCATGCTCTCCCCCACCGGCCGCTGCCGCCCGTTCTCCGCCCGCGCCGATGGCTATGTGCGCTCCGAGGGCGCGGTGGTGATGGTGCTGCGACGCCTCTCCACCGCCGGCGACGCCCTGCGCCCGCCCCGCGCGGTGGTGCTCGGCACCGGCACCAATTCCGATGGTCGCACGGTGGGCATCGCCTTGCCCAACACCAGCGCCCAGCAAGCCCTCATCGAGACCGTCTACACCGCGCGCGGCATCGATCCCGACGCCCTGGCCTTCATCGAGGCGCACGGCACCGGCACCCGGGTGGGCGACCCCGCCGAGGCGAGCGCCATCGGCAACGCCATCGGCCGCCGCCGCGCCACGCCGCTGCCCATCGGCTCGGTGAAGTCCAACCTGGGCCACCTGGAACCGGCCTCGGGACTCGCCGGCCTGCTCAAGGCCCTGCTCGCCCTGGAGCACCGGGTGTTGCCGGCCTCGCTCCACCTCGACGAGCCCAACGAGACCATCCCGTTCGGCGAGCTGAACCTCGCGCCGGCGGCGACGCCCGTGCCGATCGCGGATGGCCTGGACGCCGCGGCGGTCTCGTCCTTCGGCTTCGGCGGCACCAATGCCCACGCGGTGATCCGCCTGCCGCGCGCCGACGAGGTGGCGATCCCCGCTGCCATTGAGGCCGCCCCGCCCCGGGCCCTCGCCATCTCCGCCGCCAGCCGCAAGGCCCTGGCGGAGCTGGCCGGCCTTTACGCGGACGCCATCGAGGCCGGCGCCGACGCCGCCACGCTCGCCAACGCCGCCGCGCACGGACGCGGCCAGCTCTCCCACCGCCTGGCGCTGCCGCTCGACGGCCGACTGCCAGTCGCCCCGGCGCTGCGCCGCTTCGCCGCCGACCAGCCGGAGCCCGGCATCGCCGCCGGCGTCTCCGACCGCGCCGCGCGCATCGCCTTCGTGTTCGCCGGCAACGGCGGCCAGTATGTGGGCATGGGACGCGCCGCCCAGCTGTCGAGCGCCGCGTTCCGCGCCTCCATCGCCCGCATCGACGAGCTGTTCATCCCCCGCGCCGGCTGGTCCATCGCGGAAGCGCTGGAAGCCCCGGCCGATCAGGACCGCGTGGCGGCGACGGAGGTGGCCCAGCCGATGCTGTTCGCCATCGGCGTCGGCCTCGCCGAGAGCCTGATGGCCCATGGCTGCCGTCCATCGGCGGTGCTCGGCCACAGCGTCGGCGAAATTCCGGCCGCCTATATCTGCGGCGCCCTCGACCTCAAGGACGCGGTGGAGGTCATCTACTGGCGCTCCAAGCTCCAGGAGCCCACCCGCGGCGCCGGCGGCATGGCCGTGCTGATGGCCTCCAAGGACGACGCGGCCGCCTTGATCAGCGCCGCCGGGGCGGCCGACGTGGTGGTCGCCGCCGTCAACAGCCCGAGCGTGGTCACCATCGCCGGCCCGCGCGCCGAGCTGGATGCCCTGCTGCGGCGCGCCCGCAAGAGCGGCGTGGCCGGCAAGCGGATGGACCTCGACTATCCCTTCCACTCGCCGCTGATGGCGCCGGTGGAAGCGCCCCTGCGGGCGGCCCTGGCCGGACTTGCCCCGCGCGCGGGCGACATCCCCTTCTTCTCCACCGTGACCGGGGAGCTGATCGACACCGCCCGGCTCGACGGCGACTACTGGTGGCACAATGTGCGCGCGCCGGTGCTGTTCGCCGACGCGGTGGTGAACGCCGCCGAGCGCGAGAAGATCGACATCTTCCTGGAGATGGGCCCCCGCCCGGTGCTGACCGGGCACATGCGCGAGACCCTGGAGCCGCTCTCCGGCAACTACACCGTGCTCGGCTCCCTGCAGGAAAAGGCGCCGGCGCAGCGCGACCCGGTGCTCCAGACCCTGCTCACCTGCTTCGTCGAGGGCGCGCCGGTGGCGCGTGAAACCGTGTTCGGCGGGCGGCGCCCGCTCGGCGCGGTCACCCTGCCGCTGACCCCCTGGCAGCGCCAGCACATCGTCGTGCCCGAGACCATCGAGGCCTCCGACATGGGTGGCTCCCGCCGCCTGCATCCGCTGCTCGGTGCCCGGCTGCGCCACGATTCGCAGGAGTGGCACGGCCTCATCGACCCGCTGATCGTGCCCTATCTCGCCGACCACAAGGTCAACGGCACGGTGGTGGTGCCGGCCACCGGCCTCGCCGAAATGGCGCTCGCCGCCGGCCGCGCGATTCATGGCGAGGTCCCGCTCGCGCTGGAGGAGTTCGACATCCTCCACGCCCTGGCCCTGGGCGAGGACGGCGGCCGCGAAAGCCTGGTGCGCGTCGGGCCCGACGGGCTCGTGGAAATCCTCAGCCGGCCCCGCCTCACCGCCGACTGGACGCTGCACGCGCGCGGCCACGTCCGGCCATCGGCCTCCTCGCCGGCCGGCCGGCCGCCGCACGCGGCGGACAACGAGGCGGCGGAGACCCGGCACCTGACCGCCGCCGCGCTCTATGGCGCCGCCGAGCGGATGGGCCTCGACTACGGACCGCAATTTCGCCTCGTCACCGAGGCGACCGCCCGCGGGCGCCATATCACCCTAGAACTGCGGCCGGAGCACGCCGACCAAGGTGCCTTCGGCAGCAGCCATGTGCTGCACCCCACGGTGCTCGATGCCTGCCTGCATGGGCTGCTGCTGGCGGTGGACCCGGCCGACCTCGACAGCGGCCGCGTCTATCTGCCGGCCCGGTTCGGGGCCCTGCATGTGTTCGGCCAGGGGCCGGTGGCGCGGGCCGAGCTGTACGTGGCGCGCGCCAGCGCCCGTTCGCTGCTGCTCGACATCCGCCTTCTGGACTCCGCGGGCACCGTGGTCGCGCGCCTCGACGGCGCCCGCCTTCGGGCGGCCCACCTGTCCAACATGGCCGCCACCGAGACCGATTACCGCCAGCACGTGGAGGCGCTGCCCGCCGCCATCGCCGACATCGGCGTGGTGGAGCGGGTGGAGGACGCCTTCACCGGCCTTGACGACACGGGCGACGCGGGCGACGCCTTCATCCTGCTCAACGCCTTCGCCACCGCGCTCGCCCATGAGGCGATCACCGGCCTGCTGAAGGGCGACGCCTCCGCCCTGGCGGCGGTGGACGCCGACGATCTCGCCGAGCGCGGCATCCTGGCTGCAGCCGGCCGCCCAACCCTGGTCGCGCTGCTCGGCATTCTCGCCCATGCCGGGCTGGCCGGGCGCGAGGGACAGGTGTGGACGGTGGCGTCCGACAGCGGGTTGCCGGACAGCGCCAGCATCCTCGGCGAGGTGCTGCGCGACGCGCCGGAGCGGGCGGCGGAAGTCACCCTCGGCGCCTACCTGGCCGCCGCCGTGCCGGCGCATCTGGCCGACGGCGCGCCGTTGCGCCTCACCGGCGCGCTGCTGGAACATTGGGAGACCGCCGCTCCCCCAGTGCGGGCGCTCCAGGACACCGCCCTGGCCCTGGCCGAGGCGGCGCGCGGCGCCGAACCCACCGCGCCGGCCCGCGTGCTGGTGGTGGAACGCCACGGCGCCCTGGCCATGGCGCTGCTGCCGCTGGCCCATGCCGGCCGGGTTCGCTTCGCCGTGGATGGCGCCGACAGCGCCAGCCGCGACGCCCTGGCCGCGCGTCATCCGGCGCTTGCCCCGTTTCTCGCGCCCCCCGCCACGGATGGAACCGAGACCCATTACGACCTCGTGATCGCCGCCGATCTACGCCCGATGGTGACCGAGGCCGAGGCGCTCCCGGCCCGGCTCGCCAAGCGCGTGTCCGGCGGTGGCGTGCTGGCGGTGCTGCAGATCGAAAGCCATCCCTTCGCCGCGCTCATCGCCGCCGCGACCGATTCCGAGGTCTCGGATGCCGCGCCGCTGCGGCCCATGGACGAGACGGCGCGAAAGATCGCCGCCGCCGGCTTCCTGGGCGTGAAGACCCGCCGTGCCATCGCCGCCGATGCCGTCGTCGACGTGCTGCTGGCCCGCGCTCCCCTGGCCGACACCGACGCCCCTCCCCCCGCCGAAGCCACCTTCGCCGAGGCCCTGGCGCTGGAATTCGGGCACAGCGCGGCGGCCGCCACCCTGGTGGCGGAAATCGACGCCGCCGGTCACGTGGGCGCGCTGCACCGCGTGGCGGACGAGGCCACCTCCTGGGCTCAGGCGCTGACCGGCGCCGCCGCGCCGCGCACGGTGGTGGTGCACCCGCTGACGCCGACCTCGGCGGCCCCCGACGCCCTCGCCCGCCTGTTCACCCGCGCCACCGCCTTGCTGGAAGCGGTGCGGGCCGGCGCCGGAAAGGCGGAAGTGTGGTTCGTCACCCGCGGCGGCGCCCCGGTGGACGGCACGCCGCTCGCCAGCGCCTGCTGGGGGTATGGCCGCGTGGCCATCAACGAATTCGCCGACCTCGACCTGCGCCTGGTGGACGTGGCCCCCACCCTCGGTGCCGATGTCGCCGCCGGGCGGCTCGCCGCGCTGCTGCTGGCCGCGCCCGCCGAGCGGGAACTGGTGATCGGCGAAGGCCCGGTGGGCGCGGTGCGCACCACCACCGCCGCCGCCGCCCGGCAGACCGAGGCGGCACCCGTCCCCACCGCCACCACCGCCATGTCCCGCCTGGAGGCCAAGCCCGGCTCCATGGACCGGCTGACGTGGGTGAGCGCCCCCCGCCCCGTCCTTGGGGCTGGCGACGTGGAGATCGAGGTCGTCGCCAGCGCCCTCAACTTCCGCGACGTGATGTTCGCCCAGGGCATCATCGGCGACGAGATGCTGGAGAACGGCTTCACCGGCCCCTCGCTCGGCTTCGAGTGTTCCGGCGTCGTCTCCCGCGTCGGCGCCGACGTGGCCGACGTGAAGGTGGGCGACCGGGTGATGGCCTTCGCGCCCGCCGCCTTCGCCTCGCATGTGGTGGTGGCGGCCAACATGGCGCTGAAGGTGCCGGACAATGTGCCGCTGAAGGCGGCGGCCACCATTCCGGTCGCGTTCCTCACCGCCTGGTACGGCCTCGTCACCCAGGCGCGGCTGAAGCGCGGCGAATGGGTGCTCATCCACGGCGCCGCCGGCGGCGTCGGCCTGGCCGCGCTGCAGATCGCCCGCTGGCTCGGCGCCCACATCGTCGCCACCGCCGGCACGCCGGAGAAGCGGGCCCTCGCCACCCTCGCGGGGGCCGACATCGTGCTCGATTCCCGCTCGCTGGCGTTCGTGGACGACATCCGCGCCCGCATCGGCGGGGTCGACGTGGTGCTCAACTCCCTCGCCGGGGAAGCGATGGAGCGCTCCATCTCGGTGCTGAAGCCGTTCGGCCGGTTCGTGGAGCTGGGCAAGCGCGACTATATCGGCAACACCGAGATCGGCCTTCGCCCGTTCGCCCGCAACCTTTCTTATTTCGGCGTGGACACCGACCAGCTCATCGCCGCCCGGCCCGACGCGCTGCAGGACCTGTTCGGCGAGCTGGTGCGGCTGCTGGCGCAGGGCGAGTTCACCGCCCTGCCGTATCGCGCGTTCGCCGCCGACGGCGCACCCGAGGCATTCCGCCTGCTGCAGGGCGCCGGGCACGTGGGCAAGATTCTGCTGACCCCGCCACTCGCCCCGCCGCCGGCGGCGCCCGCGCCGGCCACGTTCCAGGCCGCCCGCGACGGGGTGCATCTGGTGGTCGGCGGCACCGGCGGGTTCGGCTTCGAGACCGCCGCATGGCTGGCCGACCATGGCGCCACCGCCATCGTCGTGGCCTCCCGCAGCGGCGTGCTGACGCCGGAGGCCGCGGCCCGGGCGGCGGCGCTCGCGGCGCGCGGCGTGACGCTGACCGCCGAACGGCTCGACGTGCGGGACGCCGCAGCGGTGAAGGCCTTCGTCGAGGCCCTGGTGCAGCGCTACGGCCGCCTGAGCGGCGTGGTGCATGCAGCCATGGTGCTGGACGACGGCCTGCTGCGCGATCTCACCGCCGAGCGGTTCGAGAAGGTGCTGGGCCCCAAGATCGAGGGCGCCAGCCATCTCGACGCCGCCACGCGCGCCCTTGCGGCCGGCGCCGGGCCCGACTATTTCGTGCTGTTCTCGTCGGCCACCACGCTGGTGGGCAATCCCGGCCAGGGCAATTACGTGGCGGCCAACGCCTTCCTGGAAGGCATCGCCCGCGCCCGGCGGGCCGCCGGCCTGCCCGGGCTCGCCATGTCGTGGGGCGCCATCTCCGACGTCGGCGTGCTCGCCCGCGAGACCGCCATCAACGAGAAGCTCAAGCGCCGCATCGGCCGCCACGCCATGACCTCGGCCACCGCGCTGAAGCACCTGGGCGCGGTCCTCGCGGCCGGCGCGTCGAGCCATCCGGCGGCGCTGACCTGCGCTTATATCGACTGGTCCACCGCCGGCGAGCTGGCACTGGTGAAGTCCGCCACCTTCTCCGGCCTGCTGACCGACGGGCGCGGCGAGCGCACCCTGGGCAAGAGCTCCGACCTCGACAGCCTGATCGCCGGCCAGAGCGACCACGAGGCCCGCCTCACCATCGCCCGCCTGCTGGCGGAGGAGATCGGCAAGATCCTCCGCCTGCCGCTGGAGAGCATCGACCTCACCCGTCCGCTGACCGACATCGGCATGGACTCCCTGATGAGCCTGGAGCTCGACATGGAAGTGCAGCGCCGCTTCGGGGTCGAACTGCCGGTGCTGGCGCTGGGCGCCGGCTCCACCCTCATGGACGTGGCCGAGAAGGTGCTGCAGCAGGTGCGCGGCACCGGCGACTCCAGCGGCGGCGCCCCCGCGCAGCTGATCGCCGAGACCGGCATCATGGACAAGCATGTGGACCTCGATCTCGACGCCGAGGCCATCGCCCGCCTCAGCGCCAAGGTGGTCAGCGAGCGCGAGCATGCCAGCGGAGGCATTTTGTGAGCGGAACCAAGACCCAGGGGCGCCTCTCAGCCGACGCCAAGGCGGCGCTTCTGAACCGGATGCGCGCCACCGCCCCCGGCGGCGCGCCCGCCACGGCAACGACACCTCATTACGACACCTCCTTCGCCACCCTGCCGGGCTTCGAGCAATTGAAGCTCATGCACGCGGCCACCAATGCCTTCGGCATTCCCAACCCGTTCTTCCGCACCCACGAGGGCCGCGCGGGGGCCACCTCCGTCATCGGTGGCAAGGAAGTGATCAACTTCGCCTCCTATGATTATCTCGGCCTGAACGGCGCCCCCGAGGTGCAGGCCGCCGCCCATGCGGCGGTGGACGCCTTCGGCACCAGCGTTTCCGCCAGCCGCATCGTCGCCGGCGAGCGCGCCTTCCACACCGCCTTCGAGCGCGAGCTGGCCGCCGTCTACGGCGCCGATGACGCCATCGTCTATGTGAGCGGGCACGCCGCCAACGTCGCCACCATCGGCACCCTAATGGGCCCGCGGGACGTGGTGTTCCACGACGAGCTGATGCACAACAGCGCCATCGTCGGCGCCCAGCTCTCCCGCGCCCACCGGCGGTGGTTCACCCACAACGATCTCGACGCGCTGGAAGCCATGCTGGTGGCGGAACGCGGCGCCTATGGGCGCGCGCTGATCGTGGTGGAGGGCAATTATTCCATGGACGGGGATGCCCCCGACCTCGCCCGCCTGGTCGAGCTGAAGCAGCGCCATGGCGCCTGGCTGATGGTGGACGAGGCGCACAGCCTGGGCGTGCTCGGGCCGCGCGGCCTCGGCGTGTTCGAGGCCCAGGGCGTCGACCCCAAGGCGGTCGACATCTGGATGGGCACGCTCTCCAAGACCCTGGCGAGCTGCGGCGGCTATATCGCCGGCTCCAAGGATCTGGTGGATTATCTGAAGCTCTCGGCCCCCGGCTTCGTCTATTCGGTGGGCCTGTCGGCACCAGCCACCCTGTCGGCCCTCACCGCCCTGCGGCAGATGCTGAAGGAGCCGGAGCGGGTGGCGCGCCTCCAGGCCAACAGCGCCCACTTCCTCGCCGCCGCCCGGGCCGCCGGCCTCGATACCGGCGCCGCCGACGGGCACGCGGTGATCCCGGTCATCGTCGGCGACTCGCTGAAGGCGGTGGTGCTGTCGAACCTGATGCTGGACCGGGGCGTGAACGTCCTGCCCATCATCCATCCGGCGGTGCCCAACAAGGCGGCGCGACTGCGCTTCTTCGTGACCGCGTCGCACACACCGGCGCAGATCGAGGCCACGATGGCCATCCTCAAGGAGGAGCTGCCGAACACCGACACCTTCATCCGCAAGCTCGCCTTCGCCGGCCTCTCCGACATGCTGGAAGGCGGCGCCGGCGCCGCGCGCGGCTGAACCATCGCGCCGGCCAGCCCGTCGCCCGGCCAAGGGTCGGCGGCGTCGGCCCGGCAAGACATGTCAGCAAAAGCGCAAATCGGCTTTGGACCCAAGGACCGCGCGGGCGCCGGCCGCGACAGGCGGCGGCGCATCGATCCCGCCCGCAGGCTCATTCCCGGGCGAACGGTCCCCTTTCACGCGAGAACGCTTCGGGGAACGCCGGCATGACGATCCTGATGGACATCACGCGCATCTTCCGGCGCGCCCTGCAATATACCCCGACCGGCATCGACCGCGTCGAGCTGGCCTATGCCCTGCACCTCCTGGCGCGCGCGCCGCAGGTGCGCTTCATCGTGCGCTACCGCTCCCACATCTGGCCGGTGCGGGCGGCGGCGGTGCCGCGCTTCCTCCACACCCTGGCCGCGCGCTGGGACCAGTCGGACGGCACCGTCGCAAGCGGCGAGCTGGAGCGCCTGGAACGTTTCGTCGGCCTCGCCCCCGGCGCCCTCGCGGCGCCGCCCCGGCCCGGCGCGCCCGCGCTCCACGCCGACATCCGCCCGGCGCTCGCCACCCTGTTCTCGCCCGGCGGCGGCATCACCGGCGCCCTGAGCCGGCCGGTGGGGCGGGGCGCGGTCTATCTCAACGTGTCGCATGAGGGGCTCACCTTTCCCGGCGAGATGGAGCGCCTGACGCGGGCCCATGGCTGGAAGCCGGTCTATCTGATCCACGACCTGATCCCCCTCACCCATCCCGAATATGTGCGGGAGGGCGACGAGGCCAAGCACGACATCCGCATGACGGCGGTGCTGAACTCGGCGGCGGCGATCATCTATAATTCGGCCCATACTGAGGCGGCGATGGCCGCCTTCGCCCGCCGCAAAGGCCTCACGATGCCGCCGGGCGTGGTCGCCCTGCTCGGCATAGAGGACACCTTCCGCGCCGCCGCCACCGGCGCCGCGCCGCTGGCCCCCCATCCCTATTTCGTCATGGTCGGCACCATCGAGCCGCGCAAGAATCACCTGCTGGTGCTGCATGCGTGGCGCCGCATGGCCGAGCGGCTCGGCGCCGACACCCCCAAGCTCGTGCTGGTGGGCCGGCGCGGCTGGGAGAACGAGAACATCCTCGATCTGCTGGATCGCGCCACCGCGCTCAAGCCGCACGTGATCGAGTGCAACCGGCTGCCCGACTGGCAGTTGCGCCAGCTCCTGCGGGGGGCGCGGGCCATGCTGTTCCCCTCCTTCGCCGAGGGCTACGGCCTGCCGCTGGCGGAAGCGCTGGCGCTGGGAGTGCCGGTGATCGCCTCCGACCTCGACGTGTTCCAGGAGATCGCCGGGGATATTCCCACCACCCTCGACCCCATCGACGGGCCGGGCTGGATGGCGGCCATCACCGATTTCGCCCGGCCCGACAGCCCGGCCCGCGAGGCGCAGGTGGCGGCCCTGGCGGATTTCCGGGTGCCAAGCTGGACGCAGCATTTCGACACCGTGGACAGGCTGATCCTCGACCTCGCCCGATAGGCCCGCGCCCGCCCCGTCAAAGCGACCGGACGCGGCATCACTCCCGGTTCAGCATTCGCCGCAGGATGGCGTTGAGCCCGTCCGGCGCGCATTCCCCGGCGGCGGCGCCACCGCCTGCGGTCATCTGGCGACCGCAGGCGACGACGAGATAATCGGTGCGCGGATCGTCCGCCAGCATGTCGAAGCCCGGCAACAGCGGGGCGTGGTCGCCATAGAACACCAGCAGGGAGCGGTCGGTCTGCGCGTCGAGCTCGGCCACCATGCCGGCAAGCAGCGCATCGGCATGGGTCACATGGCGGCAATATTGCTCCAGCGGGTCGTCGGTGTCGGCCAGCCGGCCGGCGCCATAGGGGTCGTGCGCCTCCATGGTCACCGCCATCATGTAGAGCGGGCGCGCCCGCTGGCGCGCGGCAGCCAGCTCAGCCCGCATCCGCGTGCCGACGGCGGCGTCGGCCACGTAGGGCCCGAAGCGCTCCATGCCGGCGAAATCGGCCTCGGTCAGGAAACGCTGGAAGCCCAGGTGGGGCACGGCGCGCGCCCGGCTGAAGAAATGCGGATCGTAGGGGTGGATGAACACCGTCTCCCAGCCCTCGGCGGCCAGCTCGGCCGGCAGGGCATGGCCAGCGAAGCGCCGGGCCCGCAGATAGGGGTGGAAGCGATCCATGCCCTGCGCGGCGAACGGCAGGCCGGTGGATACGGCGAACTCCGGCCGCAGGGTGTAGGCGCCGTAGCACGGCACCACCAGCCGTCCGTGCGCGAGGGCACGGGATTTCAATGCGTCGAGCGCCTGGAGGTCGAGCGCCACCCCCTGGCGCCGCAGGTCGTAGAAAGATTCCGACTGGATCACCACCACCGCGTCCCAGTTCGGGCCCGGCATCGGGCCGGCGCTCCCGCGCGCGCCGGCCGCCGCCGCCGGCCGCGGCCCCGGAGCCGGCAGCGCCCGCAGCGCCAGCGCCGAGACCGCGACAGAGGGCAGCAATCCCAATTGCGACACGAACGCCCGCGCCGGCGCCTCGGTCACCAGAGCCAGCGCCCGCGGCCAGGGCGACAGCAGCAGGCGCGGCACGGCGAAGGCCAGCCCCACGAGCACCAGCAACGCCCCGAGCGCGATGCCCTGGCTGGCCCAGCTCAGGGTGCGCGGCTCCAGCACCATCCAGCCCACGATCAGGCCGACCAGCCCGGCGATGACCGCGCACACGCCCAGCGACTTGCGCCAGCCGAGGTAGAACAGGTCCGGATGCCGCACCAGGAGCACCAGGAAGGCGAAATCCGTCACCACGAACGGTTCCTTCAGGTGCCGGGCCTTTTCCCCGGAGATGATCAGGAACACCGCCGTAGTGATGATGGAGGCCGTGGCCGCGAACGCCGCCCGCGCCGATACCGCCAGCCAGAACAGGAACAGCACGGCGAACACGGCGAGCCGCAAGGCCAGGTGAGGCCCCACCGCCCCGGCCCGACGCGGCGCCGGAGCGAAAACCCGCTCCATGAGGTCGCATACCAGCGTCGCGAGCACACAGGCCGACGCGCCGACCGCCACCGTCGAATGGATCATTCCGTCATCGCCCCCGCCCGGCGGGAGATGCACCCCGCGCCCTGCCGCCGAAACCGCGCCCGACCATACCGGTCCCGGACGGTGCCCGCCATCGGCCTTTCAGCGCTCCACGCCGATCCCGTCAATCCCGTGGAGAACCCCGGCCCCCGCCGCGCGCCGATCCCGGTGCGGCGCCGGCCGGGCATCTTCGGTGTGCTCATAAAAGGTTCGCGAGGCCGGATGATGACATTCCCGGCCTCGCGCCCGCGACGGTCGCGGGCGGGTACGGGTTGCAACTTCAGCAAGTGCTTGATACCGGAAAGCAGATCGGGCATTCCCCAACGGCGCCGGAGCGCCGGTCCCGCCCCGCGGTGTCGATGCCGCCGGCGGAATCGAATTGAAGCCGAGGGCGCATATGCTATGCCTTGCGCCACTTTCGACATGTTCTCACGGGCCCGAGCATTCGATTCGCCGACCGGACACTGGAATGAGCGCGCGCATGTCAGACTTCGTCCCCCCCTTCCCTCCACGCCCGGCCAAGTCGCCTTCCATTTTCGAGATGCTGCGGCACGGGTCGGCGAATTTTTTGACGATTTTCGAAGACAAGGCCTTTGAATACCACACGATGACACTGCAGGTCTTGACCCGCCAGGTCTTCATCTGCAACAGCCCGGTCACGGTGGCCGAGGCCCTGGTTCACAAGCACGAGAATTTCGCGCGGAAGAGCCCGCAGATTCGCAGCGGCCTCGCGCCGCTGGTGGGCGACGGCCTGTTCGTCAGCGACGGTCCCCTTTGGGAAACCCGGCGCGCGGTGGTCGAAGCGGTGCTGGAGCGGTTCCGGCCACAGGGCCTGCCGGCGCTGGCGCAGGCGCTGGACGAGGTGACGGCCACCTGGGGCGACGACCGCGAGGTGGACGCGCTGGACGCGATGAACCGGCTTTCCGCCAAGATGATCGGCCGCCTGCTGTTCGGCCGCGGCTTCGCCGACGCCGATGCCAGCGCCCTGGTCGGCGCCATCGCCGACTATCAGGCCCATGCCAGCCGCAGCGATCTGCCCATGCTGCTGGGCCTGCCCAACTGGACGCCCTGGCTGAAGAACGCGCCCATCATGGCGAGCGCGGCCGTGGTCCGCTCCCTGTTCGACACCCTCATCGCCCGGACGCGCAACGCCCCCGACAGCATCGCCCACGCCCTGGGGGCCGCCGGCGGTCTGGAGGGCGAGGCCCTGCGCAACGAACTCATCTGCCTGTTCATCGGCGGCTACGATCCGATGGCAAGCCTGCTGGCCTGGACCCTCTACCTGCTGTCCCAGGCACCGGACGTGGAAGAACAGGTGCGCGCCGAAGCCGAGGGGGTGATCGGCGATGCCGCGCCCGCGCCGGGCGCGCTCAAGGCGCTGCCCTACGCCCGCGCGGTCGTCTCCGAGACCCTGCGGCTGTACCCGCCGGTGCTGATGCTGGCACGACAGGCGACCCACGCGGACGTCATCTGCGACCACAAGATCGCGGCCGGCGCGCTGGTGGTGGTGGTGCCCTGGCTGCTGCACCGCCACCGCGATTTCTGGGATGCCCCCGACGCCTTCCGTCCAGCCCGCTTTCTTCCCGACTCCACCGAACGGAAGGTGCGCAAATACACCTATATCCCGTTCTCGGTGGGCCCCCGCGCCTGCCCCGCCGCCACGCTGGGCCTCACCGATGCGGTGCTGGCCGTGGCTATGCTGGTATCGGGCTTCGCATTCGAGCTGAAGCCGGGAACCGTGGTCGAGCCGATCGCCCAGAACACCATCCGTCCCGGCCGGGCGCTGCCCCTGCGGGTGCGCCGGCGCGCCGGCGCCGGGTCCTTCGCCGCCCCGCGGTCCCCCAGCCCCGCGTTCGGGAGCTGAGCGGACCAGGGGCTTCATCCTGCGCCCGTCGGCGGCGCGCAACCGAGTGCTCCGATTTGGCCGTCTTAGCCGTCATCGTGGTCGTCCTGGGCTTGGCGTTGAGCCTGTTTTCCGTGGTCGCGGCAGCCCGGAAGCTGCTGTGGATGCACCTGCCGCACGAACGCGCCCAGGCCCGGGTCAGCATCATCCTGCCCCTCACCGGAGCCGTGCCGCATCTGCGCGAGATGGTGGCGCGGCTCGGTGCCCAGACGCTGCGGCCGCGCCGGCTGATCGTGGTGGTGGAGGCCGAGGATGATCCGGCCTGCGCCGCCGCCCGCGCCGCCGCCCAGGGCGCGCCGTTTCCGGTGGAGGTGGTGATCGCCGGCGCCGCCACCGACCAGGCGCAGAAGTGCCACAACCAGCAGGCCGCGCTGCGACACATCGATGGGCGGGACGACATCATCGTCCTTATGGACGGCGACATCCGCCCGCACCGGCACTGGCTGTCGGGCCTGGTGGCGCCGATCCTCCTCGAGGACTTCGACCTCGTCACCGGCCACCGCTGGCAGCAGGTGAGCGCGCCGCGCCTCGGCGCCCACCTTGTCGCGGCCATCGACCGGGCGGTGACGCTGACCCCGCGCCTGGACCGCGACAGCACCCGCGTGGTGTGGGGCGGCAGCATGGCCATTTCCGTCGCCGCCGCCGCGCGCATGGACCTGTCCGCCAGCCTCGACCGCACCTTGTCGGACGATTTGTCCATTTCCCTCAAGGCGGCGGAGGCCGGACTGAAGGTGGTGACGCGCGGCTCGCTCTACATCGCCTCGCCCTCGGATCTGAGCCTCCTGCCGGCCTGGCGGTTCGCGCGCCGGCAATACCAGATCTGCCACATCTACCGCCCGGCGCTGTGGTGGCTGGCGCTCTGCGCCATCGGCGTCCGGCTGGGCGCGTGGATCGTGGCGGGCGCCTGCCTGCCCGCCGCGTGGGCCATGGCGGCGCTGGCGGGCCTGTCCGCGCTCGGCCTGCTCAAGCAATATCTGGTGAGCCAGGTCGCCGCGCGCGCGGGGCTTGCCGACCCTGCGTCGGTTCGCCTCGGTCAGCTTCTCATCGGGATCGTGCAACCTGTCGCCGACGCGTTCCATTTCAGCGTCATCGTCGGGGCCGCCTCGACCCGGACCGTGCGATGGGGGCACGTCACCTACGACATCGCGGGCCCGGACCAGATCCGGGTGAAAGGAAGACGGCCATTCTCACTCTGATCCGGGCTTGCGCCGGCGCTTTCGGCCGGCTGCCGTTCGCGGCGAAGATCGCCGGTCGCTTCCTGGGCGACCCCATGCCCCTGCTCGGCGCCAAGCCGCTGGAAGGCTGGCAGACCGTGTTCAACCTGCCGTTCCGCCGCCTCGCCCTCGTCAATGACAATGCCACCGCCGAGACGGTGATGCTCGACCGCGCCGGCACCTTCCCCAAGAGCACCGTGCTCCACGCCCTGCTCAAGCCCTTGATCGGCGAGGGGGTGTTCGGCCAGCCCGGCGGCGACACCGTGAAGGAGACGCGGCGCGTGCTCGCCCGCGCCCTCGCCGCCATCCCGGCCGCGCACATCGCCGAGGTCACCCGCACCCTCACCCAGGACTATCTGGACGGCTGGCTGAAGCAGCCCGGCGCGCCGGCCCCGGTGGGCGTGGACCTGTCCCGCCTCACCGTGGACGTGGTTTCGGTGTGCACCCTGGGCCGGCGCTTCAGCCCGGCGGAGTCGCAGCGCTTCACCGACCTGTTCACGCTCTACCACCGGCGCGCCAAGGCCACCCTTCTGCTCCTCGCCCATGCGGACGAGGGCACCCGCGCCCGCATCATCCACGAGCTGGGGCTGGAGGAGATCGGTGCGGAGATGCGCGCCTTGATGCGGCAGCGCTTCCTGTCCGGCCCCCTGGGCCGGGAAGGAGACACCGCGATCTTCGCCCGCGCCCTGGCCGATGCCGGCTATGCCGATCCCGGACGCGACGAGCGGGCGCTCGACGAGATCGCGGTGATGCTGCTGGCCGGGCACGAGACCACCGCTTCCACCCTGAGCTGGCTTGCTTACGTGCTCGCCGGCGACCCCGCCCTGCAGGAGACCGTCGCCGGCATCCTCGCCCTGCCGCCCGGCACGCCAGCCCCCGCAAAGGCCGCCCGCTTCGCCGGTGCCACCGGCGACGAGGTGATCGCCGCCCTGTGCCAGGAAGCCCTGCGGCTTTATCCACCCATCGGCTTCTTCCTGCGCGAGAACCGGGAAGACATGCCGCTCGAGACCCGCACCCTGCCCAGGGACAATTTCGTGGTGGTGGCCCCGCGCGTGCTGCACCGACACCGCCGCTACTGGAAGAAGCCCGACGCCTTCTGGCCCGAACGCTGGCTCAAGCGGGAGGACCCGCCGGCCCGCACCGCTTTCATCCCGTTCGGCCTGGGCGCGCGGGTGTGCCCCGGGGCGCAGTTCGCCAATATCGAGATGGCGGAAATCACCCGCCTGCTGCTGACCCGCACCCGCCTCGGCTTGACACGGGGCCGCGCGCCCGTTCCTCTCGGCAACCTCACCTCGCGGCCCGAGCCAGACATCGTGCTCACCGTCACGCCACGCGCCGCGACGCCGACTTCCGCCCAACGGAGCTGACCTGCTCGTGGCCAAGACACCGACAACGTCCAAGAAGAAGTCCGACCCCGCGCTGGCCGGCGCCCTGCCCTGCCCCATCACCGGCGAGCCGCCGGTGCGGCGCATCCAGACCTTCTCCAAGGCGCTGCTGCAGGACATCTGGCGCCTCGGCCAGGGGGTGGACGTGAGCCACCTGCTGACCGACGTGAAGGGCTTCAGCCTGTATGAATCGCCCACCGGCCTCGTCTATTTCGACCCCATGGTGGTGGGCGACGGCGCCTTCTACAACGCCTATTACGACAAATGGGAAGTCCACGACGCGCTGACCCACCTCTCGGACACGCGCGTGGACTTCATGCACACAGCCAAGCACGTTCCCGATGGAGCCAAGGTCATCGACATCGGCTGCGGTCCCGGCGTGTTCCGCCGCCATCTGCCGCACGCCAGCTATACCGGCCTCGACCCCTATGCCGGGCCCGACGTGGACGACGTGGTCATCCGCGAGACCCTGGAGGCGCACGCCGCCAAGAACCCCGGCGCCTATGACGTGGCGTGCGCCTTCCACGTCATCGAGCACGTGCAGGACCCGTTGCGGCACGCCGAGCTGATGGCGCGGCTGGTGCGGCCGGGCGGGCTGGTGGTGCTGGCGGCGCCGCTGTTTCCCTCGCCGCTCACCGAGATTCCGAACCTGCCCGTCAACATGCCGCCCCACCATGTGACCTGGTGGAACCCGCAGTCCTTCACCGCGCTGGCGGAACAGCTCGGGCTGGAGGTGGTGGAAGCCTCCGCCACCCCGCCCTCACCGCACCAGAACATGTTCTTCTGGATGCATAAGCTTCTGTTCCGCCGCACCTATCATTCGCCGGACGAGCGCTACTTCGCCCACCGCTGGTCGTGGCATGCCAGCATCGCCCTGGCCTATCTGGGCGCCCGGGTGGCCAGCCGCTTCCTGTCCATGCCGTCCACGGCGCGGCCGGTGGATGCCTATCTGGTGGCGCGCAAACCCTGACGCCGCAGTCATGCTCCTCGCCGGGGCCGGCGGCACGACCGGGATCGGGCTCCGTATTCCCCGCGAATGCCCCCGACCCGCCGATGGTGTATGGAGGCATGGAACGCGTGACGGCGGGCGCCGATTTCGCCGCGGCGGCGCGACCGGCAACCAGTGCCCCGGTGGCGGGCAGGAGGCCACGGCCGCTTGCCACGGCGCCCGGGATCGCCGGCACAGCCGATGCCCGTCCGACGCTTTTTCCAAAGCCGCACCTGGCGGCTCGGACCTTCAACCCTGGAGCAGGCCTCCTGATGCGCATTCTTCTGCTCGGCGCCGGCGGCCAGCTCGGCCGGGAACTCACCGATCGGGCCCGGGAGGGAGGCCTCGCGCTCACCGGGCTCGACCATACCGCCCTCGACATCTGCGACCCAGCCGCCGTGGCCCGCGCCATGGAAGCGGTGCGCCCCGACGTGGTGGTGAACGCCGCCGCCTACACGGCGGTGGACAAGGCCGAGAGCGAGCCGCAGCTCGCGGCCCGCATCAACGCCTTCGCCCCGGCCCATATCGCCGAGCGCTGCGAGCGCTACCGCACCCCGCTCATCCACGTCTCCACCGATTACGTCTTCGACGGAACCAAGCCCACGCCCTATGTGGAACAGGACCCGATCGCGCCCCTCGGCGTCTATGGGCGGACCAAGGCGGCGGGCGAAGCGGCGGTCCGCTCCGCCGCCGAGCGCCACGTCATCGTGCGCACCTCGTGGGTCTATGGTCCCCACGGCAACAACTTCCTGAAAACCGTGCTGCGCCTCGCCCGCGAGCGGGATCGCCTCGGCATCGTGGCTGACCAGCAGGGCTGCCCCACCGCCACCCGCGACCTCGCCGGGGCGCTGCTGGCGGCGGCCGAGGTAGCCACCAGCGGGGATGCGCGCTGGGGCACCTATCATTTCGCCGGCGACGGGGCGACGAGCTGGCACGGCTTCGCCGCCGAGATCGTGCGCGCGGCCGGTCCCCGCCTGGGCCGGAGCCCCGAGGTGAGCCCCATCGCCACCGCCGACTATCCGACCGCGGCCCAGCGCCCGGCCAACTCCCAGCTCGCCAGCGACCTGTTCCACCGCACGTTCGGTTTCCGCGCCGCGCCGTGGCGGGAGCGGGTGGCTGAGGTGGTGGACACCGTGCTTGCCACCACGCCGACGACAGGCTGACCCCTCGTTTTCGCAGCGGCGAGGACATGCCGTCGCACTTTTTTGCACCGCCCGCATCCTGTAGGGTGCGCGGCGATTTTACCGATCGAGCCCCAGACACCCGGCCCACCGGCCGGCCCGCCGCGGGCTCGCTGCGCCGGACCATGAGATGAGCAGCAATTTCAACGAGGAAACCGTGAAGAGCGTCCAGCATTGGACGGACAACCTCTTTACCTTCACCTGCACCCGCGATCCGGGCTTCCGCTTCCTCAATGGCCAGTTCACCATGATCGGCCTGGAAGTGAACGGCCGCCCGCTGCTGCGGGCCTATTCCATGGCCAGCGCCAATTACGAGGAAGACCTGCAGTTCTTCTCCATCAAGGTGCAGAATGGCCCGCTCACCTCGCGCCTGCAGCACCTGAAGGTGGGCGACAAGATCCTGGTCGGCCGCAAGCCCACCGGCACGCTGATCCAGGACAATCTTCTGCCCGGCAAGCGGCTCTACCTGCTCTCCACGGGCACCGGGCTCGCCCCCTTCCTCTCCGTCACCAAGGACCCGGACGCCTACGAGCGGTTCGAGAAGATCATCCTGATCCACGGCACCCGCACGGTGGGCGAGCTTGCCTATGAGGACTTCTTCACCCAGGAGCTGCCGAACAACGAGTTCATCGGCGAAGAGGTGAAGAAGAAGCTCATCTATTACCCCACCGTCACCCGCGAGCCGTATCGCAACCAGGGACGCCTGACCGATCTCATCACCTCCGGCAAGCTGTTCTCCGACATCGGCCTGCCGGTGATGTCGCCGGAGGAGGACCGCCTGATGCTGTGCGGCAGCCCGCAGATGCTGAAGGACATGGTGGCGCTCCTGGAGGCGCGCGGCTTCAAGGAAGGCAGCCAGTCGGACCCCGGCCATTATGTGATCGAGAAGGCCTTCGTGGAGCGCTGAACGCACGGCACGCAAGGGGGCGATGACGCGCCCTTGCGTTCGCTTTGGCGAACGGCCCTAATGCGGAAGGCTGGCGTTCCCGGCGGCTTCCGTGCCGCCGGAACCGGAGGGGACGCCCGGCCGGAGGTCAATCGCGGGGGCGCGAGGCTGACGCAGGCATGTTCGACGCGGTCATCATCGGTGGCGGGCCAGCCGGCGCATCCTGCGCCCTCTGGCTGAAGATGCTGGGGTTCCGGCCCTGCCTGATCGAGCGGCGGCCGACCCTGGGCGGTTTGCAGAACGACAACCCCTATCCCAACGAATGGATCGCCTCGGTCACCAACCAGACCGGCTACGAGGTGGCCCACGACATCCACCGCCACCTCCTGGCCCACGACATCGTCTGCCGCCTGGGCGAAAGCGTCACCGCGCTCGACGTGGTGGTGGGCGGCTTTCGTGTCACCACCGCCGGCGGCGCCATGGTGTTCGGCCGCACCGCGGTGCTGGCCAGCGGCGTGCGGCCCGTCAAGGGCGGGCTGTCGGCCTCGGACCAGGTGCTCATCGGCCCTGGCCGCACCATGTTCAACGCCGCCTTCGACGGACTGGAGGTGGCGATCCTGGGCGGTGGCGACAACGCCTTCGAGAACTACATGTTCGTGCGCAAGCGCGGCGCGGCGGCAGTGCACATCTATGCCCGCACCATTCGCGCCCGGCGCGAGTTCCTGGAGAAGGTGCCGGCCGGCGACGTGCGGCTCGGCGCCTACCACGTGGAGCCGGAACGGCCGGCGGTGGCGGACCGCGCCTATGACCGCTTGGTGGTGCTCTACGGCTGGGAGCCCTACCTGCCCTATGCCCATCATCTGGAGCTGGCGCGCACCGCGCGCGGCTTTGTCGAGACCGATCCCGACTGCCAGACCTCGCTCCCCAACCTCTACGCCATCGGCGAGATCGCCCAGCGCATGCATCCGTGCTGCGTCACCTCCATGGCCGACGGCGTGGTCGCCGCCAAGGCCATCCAGCGCACCCTGGAACAGGACGCCGTCGCCCGCTTCACGGAACGCGTGCGCGCCAGCCAGAGCGCCGAATCCTGAGCCCCGCCGACACCCGCCGGAGCACGACCGGTCGTGCGCCTAACCCGCGGCGAGCGGCACCGCCGCGGCCGCAATCGCCGGGGCCTCGGGCTGCGCGGGCGTCGGCCCCGCCAGCGCCGCCGCCACCTCGGGACGCCGCATCAGCGCGGCCGCCGCCGCGTAGACGTCGCCCGGCGCGCTGACCGGCGTGTGGGGCAGGTCGGCCACCACCCGCGACGGGCGCGCCGACAGCACCACGATGCGATCCGCCAGCCGCACCGCCTCCGCAAGGTCATGGGTGACGAACAGCACCGCGGTGCCGGCGCGCTCCACCTCGCGCCGCACCAGGGCCTGAAGCTCCTGGCGCAGGCCCACGTCGAGGGCGGAGAAAGGCTCGTCCATCAGCACCAGGTCCGGCCCCACCGCCAGCGCCCGGGCGATGGCCACCCGCTGCCGCATGCCCCCTGAAAGCGCCGCCGGCCGCTTGCGCAGATCGCCGGGGGTGAAGCCGAAGCGGGCCAGGATGCCCGCCGCCGCCGCCCGCCGTGCGGCCCGGGCAACGCCGCGCGCCTTCAGGCCGAAGCCGGCGTTGTCACGGGCATCGGCCCAGGGCAGCAGGCGCGGGTCCTGGAACACCATGGCGGCATTGCCGAAGCCGTTGCGCAGCACGCCCGCGCTCGGCGCCTGGACGCCCGCCGCCAGCCGCAGCAGGGAGGTCTTGCCGCACCCGGACCGGCCGATCAACACCACCAGCTCACCGGGCCTTACCTGCAAATCGATGCGCTCCAGCACCGCGCCGTCGGCAAAGGTGAGGCGAACGCCTTCGAGCTGAAGCATGGCTCACCCTCCCCCGAGCGGAACCGCCGCGCCGCCACCGGCGCGGGCGGCGACCCAGCCCCGCAGCGGCGCCAGCAACACCGCATCCGCCGCCAGCAGGAAGGCGACCACCAGCACGATCCAGGCCATGGTCTCGGCCAGATCCAGATAGGCGCGGGCGGTGGCGATGCCGCCGCCCACCCCGCTCGCCCCGCTCAGCACCTCCGCCATCACCGCCACCTTGAAGGAGAAGGCGAGCGCGGTGGCGAACGCCGGCACCAGATGGTCCGCCAGCGCCGGCAGGATGAGATCACTGGCGCGCTGCCACGGCGGCGCACGATAGATGCGCGCCATCTCGTCGAGCCGCGGATCGCGGCTGCGCACCCCCTGCAGCGCCGCCAGAAACACGATGGGCGCCGCGGTGACCGCCACCGTGAAGGCCGGCGCCCCGCCCCCCGGACCGAACCACAGCAGCGCCAGCACCACCCAGGCGATGGGCGGGGTACCGAGAATCATGATGAGCACAGGCGCCATCGCCGCGCCCACCGGCAGCACCAGCCCGCCGGCAAGCCCCGCCGCCAGCCCCGCGGCGCCGCCCGCCGCGAAGCCGCCCAGGGCATGGCCGGCGGTGGCAGCCAGGGCCGGCAAGGCCTGTCCGGTGGCGAACAGCCGCCAGATGGCCCGCGCTGTGTCCGGCAGCGAAGGCAGCACGAACGGGCCAAAGGCCTGGAATCCCCATTGCCACGCCGCCAGCAGCAGCGCGACGCCGAGCGCGCCCCAGCCCCAGCGTCCGGCCGCGCCTGCGAAGGAAAAGGCGCGCATCATCCCGGCCTCACAGGTCGAGATAGAAGTCGTCCGGCGGCAGCTTCCCCGCCAAGGCGTCGGGTTGCAGGGCGAGAATGGTCTCGTAGAAGGCGACCAGCCCCGGCTTGAGCTGCTTCGCTCCGGTGGCGACCACGTTGAAATGCTCCAGCGAAGCCGCGAAAATCGGCGCCTTCATGCCCATCTGCTCCTGCGCCAGCTCACCGGCGGCGGGGCGATTGGCCAGCACCCAGTCCTTGGCCGGCACCAGACCGGCGCGCAGCGCCGCCATCACTTCCGGATTGTCCTCGATCAGCTTCTCGTGCACGGCGATGCCGGCCATGGGCAGGCCCAGGCCGCCATGCTGGCTGCGCCACACCGCCTGCAGGTCCACCGCGCGATGAAGCGACAGGCCGGCGTGCTTGGCCATCATGATGGCGGCGGTGGCCGGCGGTTCCGAGAGCACCGCCGTGGACGCCCGCCCGGCCGCCAGCATCTGCGCCGCCTCCATGGGGGTCTGCACATAGGACAGGGTCACGTCCTTGTCCGGGTCCATGCCCGCGCCCTTCAGGCAGGCGCGGAACACGAGGTCTGGCATGTCGTTGCGGAAGAATCCGAGCACCGACTTCCCGGCCAGATCCTTGAGGTCCTTGATGCTCTCGTCCGCGCTCACGACCGTCAGGTGGCCCATGGACAAGATGGCCAGCAGCTTCAGCGGCAGGCCGCGATTGGCGAGATTGGCCGGCACGTGGGTGGGGGTGGTGAACAGGCGGGTGCGGCCGGAGACGATGGCCGCGCGCAGGTCGTCGGTGTCGCGCCACAGGCGGAAGGTGGCGCCGGGGGCGGCGGCGCTGAGCCCGCCGGAAGCCAGCAGCCGCACCAGCACGATGGTGGACCCGTTGGGCGCACCGAGAATCTCCAGCCCCTCGGCCGGGGCGGCGAAGGCCCGCGAGAACGCGCCGCCGCCGAGCGCCATCGCTCCGGAGGCAGCGAAGGTGGAAAGCAGGCGACGACGCGAAAGCAATGCGGTCATGAAAAGCCGTCCCTTGAAAAGGCCCCGCTCGGGCCAGGATCAATCCTATATATGTTCAGATATAACACCAGGCCAACGGTGATTTCACGCGCCCTCGCGCCGTCACAATGTCGCGGCGGAACCCGGCCGGCGGCGCGAACACAGTGGTAATTTCGGCCACGCGATGGCAGCATCCGGCGCGGGCGCGGAGCGGCGGAAGGCGGGGGAGGGAAAGATGAGGGCACCTTGGGGGCGGCGGCTCGGTCTGGCGGTGCTGTTGCTCGCGCCGTTTCTGGCGCCGGGCGCGCTGCCATCAGCCATGGCGCAGACCCTGGAGCGGGTGGCGCAGAGCCAGAATTTCCGCATCGGCTACCGCCATTTCGCCCCGCCCTACTCCTATTCCGCCGGCAACGGCCAGCCGGCCGGCTATATCGTGGACCTCTGCCGGGAGGTCGCCGCCGGGGTGCAGAAGGCGCTCAAGCTGCCCAAGCTGAACATCGACTATGTGAAGGTCACCGCCGACGACCGCTTCCTGGCGGTGCGCGACGGGCGCATCGACATCCTGTGCGAGCCCAGCTCCATGACCATGTCGCGCCGCGCCCTGGTGGACTTCTCCCTACCCACCTTCATCGACGGCGCCAGCGTCGTCACCCGTGGCACGCCCGTGAAGGGCCTGGAGGATCTCGCCGGACGCAAGGTGGGGGTGCTGAAGGGCACCACCACGGAGGAAACCCTGCGCACCACCCTCGGCCAGATGCATGTCGCCGCCGACGTCATCACCGTGAACGACCACCCCGAAGGCCTGAAGCTGCTGGCGGATGGCAAGCTCGACGCCTATTTCGGCGATCGCGGCATCCTGTACTACCTCATCTCGAACGGTCCCTATGCCGGCAAGCTGACGCTTTCGGACCAGTATTTCACCTTCGAGACCTATGCGCTGGGCCTGCCGCGCGGCGACCAGGCGTTCCGGCTGCTGGTGGATTCGACCCTCGCCGACCTCTACCGGACCGAGAGCATCCGCGACATCTATGCCCGCACCTTCGGCAAGTTTCCGCCCGACCAGTTCCTGAACGCCCTGTTCGTCATCAACGGCGTGCCGAAGTAGCGCCGCGCCGGCGTCACCGGCCGGTGGATGCCCCTCACAAGCTGAGCCATGCCCTTGCGCGAGCGACTTTCTTGCGTCGCGCAATCGTGCCAGGAAGGGACGACTGTCCCTTCCGCCCACGGATGGCCCATGACCAGCCTCGCGCCCAGCCTCGCGACCAGTCTCGACGCCGAAGGCCTGCTCACCGCATGGTCCTTCGATGGCAAAGGCGCCGGTGCCCGCATCTCCTGGAGCGAGGTGCTGCGGCAGCCCATTCCCGAGGGCGGCTTCCTGTGGCTCCACTTCCGGCACATCGAGCGGGCGCCGCAGACCTGGCTGCGCCAGACCGCCGGCATCGACCCCTCGGCCATCGAATCCATGGTGGAGCCGGAGGCGCGCCCGCGCTGCGCCATCTTCGCAGACGGCGCCCTGCTGTCCCTGCGCGGCATCAACCTGCAGCGCAATGCGCTGCCGGAAGAACTCATCACCGTGCACCTGTGGGTCGACGCCCAGCGCATCATCTCGGTGCAGCACGAGCCGCTGTCCGCCATCGCCGACTATGAGGACATGCTGAAGCGCGGCCGCTGCCCGCGCACCCAGGGGGAATTCGTGGCCGAGCTTTCCATGCGCCTGGTGGACCGGCTCGATGCGGTGGTGAACAGCCTCATCGACGAGGCCGACGAACTGGAAGACACCGTGCTGGCCGAGGTGAACTCGGCGCTGCTGCCCAAGGTGGCGGTACTGCGGCGCGTGGCCATCAAGCTGCGCCGCCACATCGCGCCCCAGCGCGAGGCGCTGAACCATTTCTCGCTCGAGGACGACGCCTGGATGGGTCCCAAGGACCGCAACCGCATCCGCGACGCCGCCGACCGCGTCACCCGCTTTACCGAAGAACTGGACAGCGTGCGCGAGCGCGCCGCCGTCATCCGCGACCAGATGGTGGACCGGCGGGCCGAGCAGATGAACCAGTCCATGCTGGTGCTGGCGGCGGTGACGGTGGTGTTCGCCCCGCTCACCCTCATCTCCGGCATGTTCGGCATGAACGTGGGCGGCATCCCCGGCTCCCAGGACGGCGAGGGCTTCTGGCTGGTGACGGCCCTGCTGGTCGGCCTCGGCCTGTTCTTCCTGTGGGCTTTCCGGCGTCTGCGCCTGATCTGAGGTCCGCCCGCGCCCGGCGTCCGTCAAGGAAGCGTCGCGGCGCTGTCGCGCGACCGACACCGTTTCCAGTCCACCTAGCGCACGCAAGGTCATGTGCCGTCCCGCCGGCCTCCCCGCCGGGCGGGCGCCCCATGCCGTGTCCCTCCGTCCGAAGTCCGAATCGCACCACGGCCCAACGCCGCCGGGGCGGCCCGGCTCCGGCCCCGCCCAGGAGACTCACCGTGCAGACCCCCACGCGCTCGCTCCGTCGTCTTTCGCTGGCTTTCCTCGCCGGCGCCGCCCTCATCTCCGCCCCCGCGTTCGCGCAGGAAAAGGCCAGCCAGGACAAAGCCAGCCAGGACAAGGCCGCCACCGAAGGCGCGGCTTTCCCCTCGGTGCTGGTGGGCCAGGCGCTGCTGCCCGCCGCCACCTTCATCGCCCCGCCCGAGGACGCCCCGGCCGATCTGAAGGTGTCCGGCAAGTTCACGAGCGCTGATCGCGTACGCAACGACGCGGTGGGCTCGGTGAAGGCCACCAGCGTGCTGTCGAACCCGGCCGCCCCGCGCGAAACCGGCTTCGCGCTGCCGTTCCAGGGCCAGCCGGTGCAGGGCTTCTCCGGCATCGTCCACGAGGGCGGCGACCGCTTCTGGGTCATCACCGACAACGGCTTCGGCTCCAAGGCCAACTCGCCGGACACCATGCTGATGGCCCACCGCCTGAGGATCGACTTCAAGGATGGCAAGGTGGAGCGGCTCGCCACCGTGTTCCTGCATGACCCCGACAAGAAGGTGCCTTACCCCATCACCTTTGAGGGCACGCCGAAGCGCTATCTCACCGGCTCCGACTTCGATCTCGAATCGATCCAGGTGGTCGGGGACAGCATCTGGTTCGGCGAGGAATTCGGCCCGTTCCTGATCGAGACCGATCTTGAGGGCAAGGTGAAGGCCATTCACGAGACCAAGGTGAACGGCAAGGTGGTACGCTCGCCCGACCATCCGGCGGTGACCACGCCGTCCGCGCCGGACGGCAAGGTGGCGTTCAACGTCTACCGCTCCAAGGGCTTCGAGGGCATGGCCCTGTCGCCCGACAAGACCAAGCTCTATGCGCTGCTGGAAGGCCCGCTGTTCGACGCCGCCACCGGCGGCAAGGAGAAGGCCGGCGACACCGAGGTGCTGCGGGTGCTTGAGTTCGACCTTGCGAAGAAGGAATGGACCGGCCGCTTCTGGACCTATCCGCTGGCGGTGGCGGGCAACGCCATCGGCGACTTCAACATGATCGACGACACCCACGGCCTCATCATCGAGCGCGACAGCCTGGAAGGCACCCGCTTCAAGGCGTGCCCCGAAGGCCAGGTGGCCCCCACCTGCTTCGACAAGCCGGCCCGCTTCAAGCGCGTCTACAAGGTGGAGTTCTCGCCCGAGACCGCCGGCCAGCAGGTGCGCAAGGTGGGATATATCGATCTGCTGAACATCAAGGACCCCAACGGCAAGGCCCGCCAGGGCGGAAACGAGGGCGTGCTCGACCTGCCCTTCTTCACCATCGAGGACGTGGTGCGCGTGAGCCCCACCGAGATCGTGGTGGGCATCGACAACAACCTGCCCTATTCCGCCAGCCGCACGCCGCAGAAGAATGACGACAATGAATTCGTCCTGCTCTCGGTGCCGGAACTGCTGAACGCCAAGTAATACCATCGGCCCCGGTCTTCGACCGGTGCCAAGTGGGTCCGCTCAAGCGCCGCGCGGGCTTGACCAAAGGCCCATGAGTCACGCTCATGGGCCTTTGGTATAAGGCCCCCGGCCGGCGGGTCCTGCCCGCCGGCCAAACCAAAGCGGAAAGCCCAAAACCGCCCGACCGACAGCGGCGGAAAGACTGCCCCCGGAGGCCAGGGCGGCGCGGCGTCCCGGGTCACTGCGCTGCCGTACCGGCACGGAATGGCCGGCGAACTGGCGCGGGCCGGCAACACAAAAAGGCCGGGAGCCTCGGGCGCCCGGCCTTTATCTCTCCATCCTGGCGCGGCGCCCGCCTCCGGGCCCGATCCTTCTTAGCCCGATCACCCTCGGACGCCGACCGTTCCTCAGGCCGGCGCTTCACGCCCGCCCAGCCGGCCCCGACCCGGGGGTGGGAGCCGCAGCATCTGCCCCGGCCCAGACGCGGCCTCCAGAGGCCGGTCACATCACTGCCCGGCGGCGAACACGCTCGGGAAGGGGCGCCCGCGCACATCGAACACCCGGGCATAAGTGACGCCGTCGCGCTCGATCTTGACCAGCACCGGCGCCTTCACATCGGCGCAATAGAACTCACCCAGGGCCAGATAGAAGTCGGCGGTCTGGCTGTCGTAGGTGGTCTCGTAGCGCGGCCCCAGCTCTGCCGCCGCCGCAAACCGCGGCCCACACACAGCCACCTTCAGCTTGCGCCCCTGCGGCAGGCTGTGGCGGTGGCCTTCCACATATTCGTCCAGCTCTTCGGCTGCCTGCTTGAAGGCCAAGCCCCAGTAATCGAGCATGAACATCTTCTCGGCGCCCTTGATGCCGCCGACGAACGCATTGTAGTAGGTATATTCATACGGATGAAGCTGATAGAAGCTCCCCGCCGGGGCCAGAATGCCCACCGCGAACACCGCCGCGAGGGCGCCGCGCGCCAGCTTCGCGCGGTTGGCCTGCGCCAGGGCGCCCGCCTTTTCCCACAGCCATGCCGCCGCGAGGCTGCCGAGGATGGCCAGCGACGGCGAGATGAACACGAAGTGCCGAATGCCGTTGTAAACCACCGGACGGGTGGTCACCACCAGCAGGATGGGGAACATTGCGGCCATCACCACCACGATGAGCCGTGCGCGCCGCGCCGGGGTGTCCCGCCCGGCGACCACCGCCACCAGCGCGCCGGCGGCGCCCGCCAGGGTCAGCCCCAGGAACAGTTCCGGCATCTGCACCGAGAACAGGGTCGGCACGTAGGAGCGCGGCATGTCCGGCACCAGGATCGGCCGCCCCTCGAACATCTCGCGCCAGGGCACTTCCCAGAACTTGGAATAATACTTCAGCGCATAGAAGGGATTGGCCGGGTCGGCCACGCCCCACGGCCACACCAGGCCGAGCACCAGATAGGCCAGCGGCAGGCTGAGCGCGAGCAGCAGCACGAACCGCCCGGCACGGCTTGCGCTCGCCTTCAGGCCGTCCTGTCGCCAGGTGACAACGAACAGGAAGGCCAGCGCCGTGAGGATGTAGATGCCGGTCATGATGCCCACGACCCGGGTGCCCACCGCCAGGCCGAGGAACAGGCCGAACAGGGTCACCGTGCGCGGGGTGGGATTGGGGAATTCATCGAACGCCCGCACCGTGGCATAGATCAGCCCCGCCACCGCCACCGCGAACGGGGCGTCCTTGGCGTTCATGAACATGTGGCCGTAGTAGAGCGGGCAGATCGCCAGCAGCGCGATGGCGGCGAAGCCGGCCACCGGGCCGGCCAGCCGGCGGGAGATCCGCCACACCAGAACGAACCCGGCCATGCCCACCACGGCGCCGAGGAAGCGGCGGATGTCGAACACATCCACCGGCAGCACTTTCGACAGCGCGTCGGCGAGAAGATCGAACCCGCCCCCATAATAATACAGGTTGACGAAAGAGAAGACCTTACGCTGGGTCAGACCAGATGCATAGTATTTGTACAGCAGGTCGCCGTACTGGGAATGGGTGAAGTCGTCCCACCCGAGCCCGTAGTCGGAAAAGGTCAGCGCGGCGATGGCCGCGAGCAGCGCCAGCAGGGCGAGAGAGCAGGCATCGGCGATCGCACCCGGCCGCCGGCCAAAAGGCAACACCCACATCAACGGAGGACCCCAAACGAGACACCTGAAGGGAGCGTCCATCCGCCAGTCGACCCGGGGCGTGATCCTGGGAGACGGGCTCCAAGGGGCATCATCCATGGCCAAGCTCGCGAAGGCACTCGCAGATAAGGATGGCTAGCCTGGAACTGCAACAAGATTATGCCGGGCGCGGCCATAATTAAGGCATTTTACAATTAACCCGTGGGCCATATTCCCAAGAGAGCAAAGGATATTCGTGCAACGAAACGTAAGCTGGCAAAAAAATAGCCGACCCCAAGGCCGGCCTGCACAATGGACGCTCACCAGCGGCCCCCGCGGCGAGAGGGAACACTCCGGCCTCCGGGCCGAAGTGTTCCGCAACGGCATGTCGACGGATCACACAGCCTTGCTGTAGAGCTCGGCCACGTAGTCCCAGTTGACCAGGTGGTCGACGAAGGCCTTCAGATAGTCGGGGCGACGGTTGCGGTAGTCGATGTAGTAGGAGTGCTCCCACACGTCGACGCCGAGGATGGGGGTGGCGCCGTGAACCAGCGGGTTCTCGCCATTGGGGGTCTTGGTGACCTCCAGCTTGCCGTCCTTGAGGGAGAGCCACGCCCAGCCGGACCCGAACTGGCCGACGCCGGCGGCGATGAAGGCTTCCTTGAACTTCTCGACCGAGCCGAGGTCCTCGATGATCTTCTTCTCAAGCTCGCCGGGGATGGCGCCGCCACCGTTGGGCTTCTGCCAGTTCCAGAAATGCAGGTGGTTATAGTGCTGCGCGGCATTGTTGAAGAGGGGCGCATTCTTCCCGAATGAGCCCTTCACGATCTCCTCGAGGGATTTTCCTTCAAATTCAGTTCCCTTTAGGAGATTGTTGCCATTGTTGACATAAGCGAGATGGTGCTTGTCGTGATGGTACTCCAGGGTTTCGCGCGACTGGTACGGGGCGAGCGAGTCATAGGAATACGGCAGTTCGGGCAGCGTAAAGGACATGAAACATCTCCGCAAACGATCCGGCACGGGCTCGGCGCCAGATCGCAGGTCCGGTCGGCGCCTGGGCGTAGGCCAGGGCTTGGGCCGGGAAATGCGGAGCGACCGAGCTGCGACCTAGATAGGGCGGGGTCAGGCATCTAACAACCTTGATCTCGCCAATTTTATGGGTGTCGTGCCATCCTGGCATCATATCCAGGTAAATGGTTCAAAAGGGCGCTAGGCCGCTGTAAAATCAAGGCAGCGCAAGGCCGGCACAGCGAAGTGGGGTGGTGGGATGTGGGGGCTTCTGGTCGTTATCGGCATACTGATCGCACTGACCGGACTGGCGGTCATCGCGCTCGGCGTTTCCATCTTCATCTCCACCTTCGGCAACACCCTCATCACCACCGGCGCGGTGGCGGCCTCGGGCGGGTTCGTCATCACCGCCATGGGCTTGGTGCTGCGCCAGATGGAGCGCCTGTCGCAGCGCATCGAAGTGGCCATCGCGCGCGGCCGCTCCGAGGACTGGCCCGCCGCCGACGCCCCGGACGGCACCGCCGGTGCGGACACGGCGCCCGACGCGACCGAGGCTGGCGCGGACACACCGTCCCGTCCTGGGCGCCCGGCACAGCCGGAGTTCTCCACGCCCCCGGCCGGCCCCGCCCCGATCGCCGCGCCCCAAGGGCCTGCCTCTCAAGCGCCCACGTCTCAAACGCTTAAGCCGCAGGCGCCCAAGCCCCAGGTGTCCAAGCCGCCGGCTGCCAAGCCGGAGGCCGGCCGGCCCGATGCCGCCACCGAGCGCCCGGCCGAGGCCACCGCGCCCGAAGCCTTCACGGCTGGAAAGACCGCGGGCGAGACCGCGAAGCCGGAAGCCGGAAAGCCGGACTCGCCCAGGGCCGGCGCCGCCAAGCCCGAAGCGCTGCGACCCGAACCGCGCGGCCCGCGCCCGGCCGCCGAGGACCTCCCCCCGCCCCGGGAAGCCGCCCCCGACTCCGCGCCGCCCGCCGGCGAGCCGCCCCGCGCGCCCCAGCCGCCGCTCGTGAACGACCCCATGCTCGCGGCGCGGCGCGAGCGACTCGAGCGGCGCGGCGAAGGTCCGGCGGTGCCGGACGTGGAACACGCGCCGGTCCCGCCGCGCCAGCGCACCGGCTATGAGCCGCCGCCGCGCGCGCCCCGACCGGTGGAGGCACAGAACCCGCCAGCCGCGCCCGAGACGCCGCCGGCTCCGGAGGAGCCGCGGATCCTGAAGTCGGGAATCGTGGGCGGAATGGCCTATACGCTCTACTCGGACGGCTCGATTCAGGCCGAGCTGTCCGATGGCGTGGTGCGCTTCGCATCGCTTCAGGAACTGCGCGACCACGTGGCCCGCGCCCAGCAGGTGCGCTGACCCTCGGGTATTGCGCAACCCGCTGGCCTCGGGCCCGCGCGGCCCGACAGGCGAGGCGTGGCGCCCTCGGCGCCACGGCGAGGGACCCCGGATGATAGAGCGCTGAACAGGGATCCGCGAAAAACCGCCCCACGCCCTGCGCGGGGCGGCCGGACGCCCGTGGCTTCCCGGCGCCCCCTCGACCGGCGCCGCCGGGAGCAGATCGCTCGGTGCCGCGTCCGGTGTCGCGGATGAGGTATAGCGGATGTGGTGCGGACGACGGGACTCGAACCCGTACTCTCATTGAGAGGCAGATTTTCGTACCACTTCGGCTTTCGCCGCCACCGGATCGCCAGGGGCGCGGGCCCGCGAAGGACCCGGGCCGCCGCGATTCGCCCGGCGTTCGTGGTCTGGACTGTCCCTTCGCCCTGGCCTGAGCTTTAGGCGCCGCCCGTCCAGTCTCTACACCTTCCCCCTGCGAAAGGCTGGCCTGCGCATGGGGCTTGGCTCGGGATTGGCCTGAGGCTTGCGCCCTTTAGCGTTCCCCGACTTTGAGCGGTTCTGCACCACGGATTTCTCCGCGGGCACTCCAATTGAAGTCTGCTGCGTCTACCGATTTCGCCACGTCCGCCGTGACCGCGCTTCAGTTAGCGGCAATTTCGGCTTCCGTCGAGCCCACTCCCTCCCGCGCGCTCGTCCGGCCGCACGCTTCAGGATTGCGCATAGGTCGAGGCATCCGCAGGCACAAGCGAAACCGATTCGCCACAACCACAAGACGAAACCTGATTCGGATTATCGAAGACAAATTGTGCAGACAACTTATCCTCCCTGAAGTCCATCTCCGTTCCCAAAAGAAAGAGCAGCGCCTTCGGGTCGATCACCACCCGAACGCCCTTCTCTTCGACGACGGTATCCAAGGAACCAATATCATTGATATATTCCATGGTGTAGGACATCCCGGCGCAGCCGCCGTTGGCGACGCCGACACGCACCGCCGCGTGCGGTTGCTCGGCAGCGGCCAGAACCTCCTTCAGACGCGCGGCGGCGGCGTCGCTAATGCGGAGAACCGGTGGACGTGAACGTTTGGCCTCGCGCGGCGGAGAAACATCGCTCATGAACTCACTCCCTCCGGCGTCCCAAGGACTGGGGCGCGCGTCCTTATCTAGATGGTGGGCGATCCCGGCGCAGACAAGGCGTCGCGCGCGCGCCGGGGAAGCGGGCGCCCCGCACAGCCGCCCGCGTCCCTGATCCGGCGCCCCCGACCGACACCTGCCCGCCCTGGCTCAAGAGTTCGAACGAATGCCCCTACGCAGTCACACCCTTCGCCTGACGCTCGCCTATGCGATCGCGGCAGGCCTCTGGCTGCTCCTCCCCGACGCGATCATCGCTCGCGTGGCCGGTGCCGACACCGCCGCCGCCATCGCGCCTTACCGCAACATCCTGTTCATCGTCTTCACCGCGCCCCTGCTGCTGCTGGCGCTTGAGCGCACCAGCACGCCGGGCCTCCGCGCGGGCACGCTCACACCGCGGCTCCTGCATGCAGCCGTGGCGGCGCTGGCCCTGGGCGTCGCCGTCATCGCCGGCATCGCTTACACTTATCACAGCACGTCGCAGCGCCTGCTGGACGACAATCGCCGCTATCTCGCCAGCCTCAGCGAGGTCCAGAGCCGGAACCTGGCGCGCCAGCGGGCGCTACGCACCGCCGCCACCGGCACCATCGCGGCATTCCCGGCCCTGTCCCGGGCCCTGCGTGCCTACGTGGCCAATGGCGACGAGCGGGAAGCGGAACAGGTCCGCGCCCTGCTGCAGGGCGCCGCGACCACTTTCGACTTCGCCGCGCTGCAAGTGTTCGACCGCGAGGGCCAGCGCGTCCTCACCACGACGCTCGGCGGCACCGCCCCGCCGGACCTGGGCTCGGCGGTGCTGCGGGTGATCGAGACCCGGCGCGCCAGCTTCATGCCGATCTGGGATGCCGGCGACGGCGTCACCCGCAGCGGCGTTCTCGCTCCGATCATCGATCCCGGCGACGAGGCCGGCCCGCTGCTCGGCCTGCTGCTCAGCGAGACCGACGCCACGCAGTTTCTTTACCCGATCCTGCTGGACGCCGTGCGCGGCTCCCGAACCGCCGACGTCTTCTTCATGCGTCCCGAGGCGGGCGGGCGGTGGATCATCACCTCGCCGCAGCGCTCCGCCTCCGCGCCGCCGCTCACGCAGAGCATCGATCCGGGCAGCTACGATTTCGCGGCCACCCACGACAATGGCCGTCCGGGCGTGGGGCTCGATCATCACGGCCGCGCCGTGCTCGCGTTCCGCCGGCACCTCGACGGCACCCCCGCCGACCTGGTGGCGAAGATTGATCTCGACGAGGTGCTGCGCGACTCCCGGGTGGTCGCCGGCCTTTCCACGGCGGTGGCGGGGCTGTCGCTCCTGCTGGCCTTCGCCGTCGGCTTCGCCGTCACCGAATCCGCCAAGCGCCGCGCCAGCGCCCGCATCGCCGATCAGGCCCGGGCGCTCAGCCAGGCTGAGATCCGCTTCCGCGCGACCTTCGAGCAGGCGGCCGTGGGCATCGCCTATGTGAGCCTCGACGACAGCTTCCTACGCGTCAACCAGACCCTGTGCACCCTGCTCGGATACACCAGCGCGGAGCTGGAGGGCCGGCCCTACGGCACGGTCCGCCACCCCGACGACATGGCCGACGACTGCGACCTGCAACAGTCCCTCCTCAGTGGCAGGGTCTCCAACACCCGCACCGAGAAACGGCACGTCCGCAAGGACGGCGCTGTGCTCTGGCTGGCGTGCACCACGTCGCTGGCCCGCGATTCCAGCGGCGCCCCGAGCTATTTCATCACCATCGTCCAGGACATGTCGGAGCGACGCGCCCAGGAAACGGCGCTGAGCGAGAGCCGTGAGCGGTTCGAGCTTGCGGTGAGCAGCACCGAGGAGGGGGTCTGGGACTGGCGTCGCACCGGCCCCGGCCTGTATCTCTCGCCCCGCTGCTACGCGCTGCTCGGCCTGCCCGCCGACGACGGCATCGACCTGACCCGGCTCTGGTGCGAGCTGCTCCATGGCGACGACCGCCCCACGTTCCGCAACGCCTGGCGCGGGCTGCGCGACGGCAACGACCTGTTCGAGGTGGACGCCCGCATCCGCCACGGCGACGGCAGCTATCACGACTTCCACCTGCGCGGCTACGCGCGGCGAAACCCGGACGGAACGGTGGTCCGTGTGGTGGGCATGCTCGCCGACGTGACCGAGCACAAGCGCACCGAACGGCACCTGCGCCTGGCGGCGGCGGTGTTCGTCAGCTCCCACGAAGGCCTGGTGGTAACCGATCTCGTCGGCTCCATATCGGCGGTCAACCCGTCCTTTACCCGCATCACCGGCTACCAGGAAGCCGAGGTGCTGGGCAAGAACATGCATGTCATGCGCTCCGGGCGCCACGATGCCTATTTTTACCAGCAGATGTGGCACGCCATCCGGGACAACGGCAGCTGGCAGGGAGAGATCTGGAACCGCCGCAAGAACGGCGAGGTCTTCCTGCAGCAGCTCGTCATCAGCACCGTCTATGACGCCGCCGGCGCGCCGCAGGCCTTCATCGGCGCCTTCCACGACATCACCGCCATCAAGCGCTCGGAATTCGAGCTCGACCACATCGCCCATTACGACCTTCTCACCGACCTGCCCAACCGAACCCTGCTGGCCTCGCTGCTGGAGCATGCTGTCAACCGCGTGGGCAACCACTGCGCGGTGCTGTGCGTCGACCTCGACCGCTTCAAGACCGTGAACGAGAGCTACGGCCACGTGGCAGGCGATCAGATGCTCCAGATGTCGGCCGCCCGCATGCATGGCGTCCTCACCGCCAACGCCACCCTCGGCCGCTACGGCGCCGACGAGTTCCTCGTCATCCTGGAAGACCTGAAGGGGCCGGAGGACGCCGCCTCCACCGCCACCTCCATCATCGCCGCCCTGGCCGCGCCCTACGTGTTTCCCGACGGGCAGGAGGTCTATGTGGGCGCGAGCGTCGGCATCAGCCTCTGCCCGGAGGACGCCGACACCGCCCAGAAGCTGGTGCAGCATGCCAACTCGGCCCTGTTCGAGGCCAAGAACAATGGCCGCGGCACCTACAGCTTCTACACCCAGGAGCTGACCCAGAGCGCCAAGGCCCGCATCGAGATGGAAGCGGAGCTGCGCCGGGCCCTGGCACGGCAGGAATTCGAGCTGCACTACCAGCCGTGCGTCAACCTCGCCACCGGCCATATCCATGGCGTGGAGGCGCTGGTGCGCTGGCGCCACCCCACGCGGGGGCTGGTGCCGCCCGATCGCTTCATCCCGTTCGCCGAGGAAACCGGCCTCATCGTGCCGCTGGGTGACTGGGTGCTGGAGGAAGCCTGCCGGCAGATGACGAAATGGATCGCCGCCGGCATCATCTGCGATTATGTCAGCGTCAATCTCTCGCCGCGCCAGTTCAGCCGCGAGGCGGTGTGCGACCGGATCAGCGAGGTGCTGCGCCTCACCGGCCTGCCGCCCGAGCGCCTGGAGGTGGAGATTACCGAGGGCATGCTGTTCGAGGCCCGCGCCGCCGCCGAGCAGAAGTGCCAGACCCTCGCGCAGATGGGGGTGCGCATCGCTCTGGACGATTTTGGCACCGGCTATTCCTCGCTCGGCTACCTGAAGCGCTTTCCCATCTCCAAGCTCAAGATCGACCGCAGCTTCGTGCGCGACCTGCCCCGCTCGGTGGCGGACGGCGAGATCACGGTGGCCATCATCGCCGTGGCCAAGGCCCTGGGCATGGCCGTGGTCGCCGAGGGCATCGAGACCCAGGAGCAATACAGCTTCCTGCGCGACCGCAATTGCGACCTGGGCCAGGGCTTCCTGTTCAGCCGGCCATTGCAGGTGCACGACATCGAGACCCGCTTCGCCACCAAGCAGGTGGTCCTGGAGACGAGCCCGGCCTGAGATCAGCGAACCTCCCGGACGGCCCCGGGTCCGCCGCGCGCGGCGGACCCGGGGCGTCGTGGCCCGGAGGGTGCCCGCTCTCGGCCGGGGCCGGCCCGTTGCCTTCCGCCGTTCGTCCCCCGCCTTTCGCCGTGACGGACCCGCGTCGCGCAAACGCCGATCCGCCTCGCGGGCGCAGGGCGAAGGCGGCCGGGTGAGAAGGAGGACCCGCCCTGGTCCAGGTCCGCTTGCAGGCCGCCCAGCCGCCGTCAAAACACGACCCGGCCTTTGCGGGCGCCGCGCGCGATGGGCCCTGGCCTCAGTAATTGTCCCACAGGCCGGGGCTGGCGATTTCCGCCAGGTTGCCGTCGGGATCGCGAAAATAAAGGCTCACGCCGCCCTTCGGCCAGCGCACCTCGCCGGCGACGGCGACCCCCTGGGCCGCCAGATGCCGCCGCCATGGCTCCACATCGGCCACGGCAAAGGCGAAATGCGCGCGCCCGGATGCGTCATGGCCCGGAATGACGCCGCCGAACGGCAGCGCCGTGGACGCATCCGCCGCACCGCGCCGGAACAGCAGCAGCACCGTCTCGCCCACCGGATAGGCCACGAAGCGCGTATCGGCGCGCATGGGGCACAGCCCCAGCACCCCTTCGTAAAAGCTCCGCGCCCGCGTCAGGTCGTCCACATACAGGCCGGTTTCGAGCACGCGGGAAAGCGGTGGCGGCCGGTCCATGGCAAGGATTTCACCACAGGTTCAAGGTGGTCCGCGCCTCTTCCGACATCCGCCCCTGGTCCCACGGCGGATCGAAGGTGATCTCCACCTTCACGCCGCTGATTCCCGGCACGGCCGAGACCGCGTTTTCCACCATGCCCGGCAGCTCGGCGGCGGCCGGGCAATTGGGGGTGGTCAGCGTCATCTCGACCGCCACCGAGCGGTCGTCGGCAATGTCCACCTTGTAGATGAGGCCCAGCTCATAGATGTCCACCGGGATCTCCGGATCGAACACCGTCTTCAGCGCATCCACGATGCCCTCGGTGAGGCGCGTCAGCTCGTCCTGCGGAAGACCAGCGTGGATTTCCGGCAGACGATCGGTCTCGTGAGCCTTGGTCTGGGTCATGCGAACACTTCCTGTGCCGTGGGCCGGGCGCCGAAATGGCGGGTTTCCCTGTGGCGGATTTCCAAATGTGGGACCAGATGTCGAACTTTGGTGTAACGGCCTCGGGCACCACGGCCTTGGGAGTCAGGCACCGGGCTCCGGCCGGCGCCGCCCGCCTCCCCTGGAGGGAGGGGAGAACAGGCAGCCCGCCGAACGCCACTCTCCATATCAGCCCAAACGCACCTGTATGCAACGGCCTCGCGCGGCGCCTGCCTTGCGCCCCACGGACGCACCTCGCCGGACAGCAGCGGGCGCGCGGACGCGCCCTCCCCACCCTCCATGCGGGCCGCGCCTCACCCGGCGCGGGCCGCGAGCCAATCCGCCATGCGCGCGACAAGCACCTCGCGCACCGCCGGATCGGCCACATGCTCCACCGCCTCGCCGGCGAATGCCTGGATCAGCAGCATCTCCGCCTCCTGGCGCGGCAGGCCGCGTGACATGAGGTAGAACAAGACCTTATCGTCGAGCGCGCCGGCCGTGGCGCCATGCCCGCACTGCACATCGTCGGCGAAGATCTCGAGCTCGGGCTTATTGTCCATCTCCGCGTCGTCGGACAGCAGCAGCGCCTGGCTCATCATGCGCCCGTCGGTCTTCTGGGCGTCGGGCCGCACGATGATCTTGCCCTGGAACACGCCGCGCGCCGCATCGGCCAGCACGGTCTTGAACAATTCCCGGCTTTCGCAGCGGGCCACAGCATGATCGACGAACAAGGTCACGTCGCCATGGCGCTTGCCGGAAAGCAGGCTGGCGCCGCGCACCCCCATGTGGCTGTCCGGGCCACCGAAGCGCCCATGGAGCGTGAGCCGCGACAGGGCGGCGCCGAGGGTGAGCACGAACAGGTCGTAACACGCGTGGCGGCCAAGCTCGGCCACCACCGTGCCGAGATGGGTCGCCGCATCGCCCTCGGCCTGCAGGCGCACGTGGTCCACCCGCGCGCCGTCGCCCACGAACAGCTCGACGACCGCGTCGTCCAGATAACCGACGCCGGCCGGCCCCTCGAAGCTCTCGATGAGCCGCAGGCTCGCCCCCTCCTCCACCACCACCAGCAGGCGGGTGAAGACGGAAGCGGCGGCCCCGGCCCCGAACACCTGCGCCACCTGGACCGGCCGCTCCACGACAGCGCCCGCCGCCACGTGCAGCACCACGCCGTCGCCCAGCAGGGCCGTGTTCAGCGCCAGCGCCGCGTCATAGCGGGCCGGGGCGGCCGCGCCGAGCCGCTCCAGCAGCGGATGGCCCGCCGCCAGCGCCTCGGCCAGGGGCACCAGGCTGACGCCCGCCGGCCAGTCCGCCGGCCGCTCTGCGACCTGCCCGTCGCGCAGGACGATACGCGCGGCATCGGGAAAGGCGCTCGCCTCGGCACCCGCCCCCGCCCCCCGCGCGCGCGCGGGCACGGCGCGCAACGTGGCGCGCAGGTCGGTATAATGCCAGTCTTCCACCCGCCGGCTGGGCAGGCCCTGGTCCAGGAAGGCGGCGGTGGCGGCGCGGCGCAACTCGCCGACCCGGCCGGGTTCGGCGGCCGGCGAAAGCGCCAGCATGTCCGCGAAGGCTTGCTCGGCGGCGGTGCGGAGGGGGCGAGGATCGGCGTTCATGGGGCCGCCCTCACGCCGCGTCCGCGCCATAGGCGGCATAGCCGGTCTCTTCCAGCTCCAGCGCCAGTTCCTTGCCGCCAGAGCGGACGATGCGGCCCTTGTGCATCACATGGATCACATCCGGCACGATATAATCAAGCAGGCGCTGGTAATGGGTGATGACCAGCATCGAGCGGTCGGGCCCGCGCAGGGCGTTCACCCCCTCCGCCACCACTTTCAGGGCGTCGATGTCGAGGCCGGAATCGGCTTCGTCCAGAATGCACAGCTTCGGCGCGAGCAGCGCCATCTGCAGGATCTCGTTGCGCTTCTTCTCGCCGCCGGAGAAGCCGACGTTGACGCCGCGCCGCAGCATGTCCTGGGAGATACCGAGCGGCGGCGCCTTCTCCTTCACCAGCCGCAGGAAGTCCGGGGTGGAGATTTCCGGCTCGCCGCGGGTGCGGCGCTGGGCATTGAGGGCGGCGCGCAGGAAGGTCATGTTGGCCACCCCCGGCACCTCCACCGGATACTGGAAGGCCAGGAACACACCCGCCGCCGCCCGCTGGTCCGCGGACAGCGCCAGCAGGTCCTGGCCGCCGAAGGTCACGCTCCCCTCCGTCACCTCATAGTCCGCCTTGCCGGTGAGCACGTAGGACAAGGTGGATTTGCCGGACCCGTTCGGCCCCATGATGGCGTGCACCTCGCCGGCTGGAACGGTGAGGTCGAGCCCCTTGATGATCGCGTTGCCGCCGATGCGGGCGTGCAGGTTTTTGATTTCGAGCATGTGTCGCGTTCCTTGAACCGTCATCGGCGCGGGGAGCGCCGCTCGCGCCCGCCATCCGCGCCCCGCCGTCCGGAAAGGACGGCGCCATTCCTTGCAGGGCCCTCGCCCGGAGCGCCGGAAAAAGGCCCCAGCCGGGCCCTCAGCCCACCGAGCCCTCGAGGCTGACGGCAATGAGCTTTTGCGCCTCCACCGCGAACTCCATGGGCAATTGCTGGAGCACGTCGCGCACGAAGCCGTTGACGATGAGCGCCACCGATTCCTCCTGCGACAGCCCGCGCTGGAGGCAATAGAAGAGCTGGTCGTCGGAAATCTTCGAGGTGGTGGCCTCGTGCTCGAACACCGCCGAGGCGTTCTTGGCCTCCATGTAGGGCACGGTGTGCGCCCCGCAGGTGTCGCCGATCAGCAGCGAATCGCAATTGGTGAAGTTGCGCGCGCCGGTGGCCTTCCGGTGGGCGGAGACGAGCCCGCGATAGGTATTGTTGGAGCGGCCCGCCGAGATGCCCTTGGAGATGATGCGGCTCGACGTGTTCTTGCCGAGGTGCACCATCTTGGTGCCGCTGTCCACCTGCTGGTGGCCGTTGGAAATGGCGATGGAGTAGAACTCGCCGCGCGAATTGTCGCCGCGCAGGATGCAGCTCGGGTATTTCCAGGTGATCGCCGATCCGGTTTCCACCTGGGTCCAGGAAATCTTGGAATTGTCGCCCCGGCAATCGCCGCGCTTGGTGACGAAATTGTAGATGCCGCCCTTGCCGTCCTTGTCGCCGGGATACCAGTTCTGGACGGTGGAATACTTGATCTCGGCATCCTTCAGCGCCACCAGTTCCACCACGGCGGCATGAAGCTGGTTCTCATCGCGCTGGGGCGCGGTGCAGCCCTCCAGATAGCTCACGTAGGCCCCCTCGTCGGCGATGATGAGGGTGCGCTCGAACTGGCCGGTATTGCGCTCGTTGATGCGGAAATAGGTGGACAATTCCATGGGGCAGCGCACCCCCTTGGGGATGTAGACGAACGAGCCGTCCGAGAACACCGCCGTGTTCAGCGTCGCGTAGAAATTGTCGCTCACCGGCACCACCGAGCCCAGGTACCGGCGCACCAGGTCCGGATGCTCGCGAATGGCTTCGGAGATGGAGCAGAAGATGACGCCGGCCTTCGCCAGCTCCGCCTTGAAGGTGGTGGCGACCGAAACGCTGTCGAACACCGCGTCCACCGCCACCCGGGAGCCGCTCGCCCCCTCGATGCCGAGCAGCGCGTCGCGCTCCCGCAGGGGGATGCCCAGCTTCTCATAGGTCTTGAGAATCTCGGGGTCGATCTCGTCCACGGACTTGGGCGCCGCCTTGGGCTGCGAGAAATAGTAATAGTCCTGGAAATCGATGGCCGGATAGCTGACCCGCGCCCAGGTGGGCTCGCGCATGGTCAGCCAGCGGCGATAGGCATCGAGCCGCCATTCCAGCATCCATTCCGGCTCGTTCTTCCTGGCCGAAATGTAGCGCACCGTGTCTTCCGACAGACCCTTGGGAGCCTTCTCGCTCTCAATGTCCGTCACGAATCCATACTTGTACTGATCCACATCGATCGCGCGCACCTGCGCGACGGTCTCCTGGACGGCAGACATCTTCAGTCTCCTCTCCCACGCGGGGTCAAGGCCCACGGGTCAAGTTCAAAACCACGCCCCTCCGGCATGCGCCGGCGTCGCGCGGGGCCCCTTCACGCCGCTTTCGTCGAGCGGCCTCTCACCTGCGGCACCACCTTTTGCAAGGCCGCGACCGCCCTATCCACATCCTCATCGCGGGTCGACCAGCCGAGCGAGAGGCGGATGGCCCCCGCCGCCCGCTGCGCATCCACCCCCATGGCCTCCAGCACATGGGAGGGGCCCACCTTCCCGGACGAACACGCCGAACCGGCACTGACGCTTATGTGGGCAAGATCGAGGGCAATCACCAGTGTTTCCGCGCGCAATCCCGAAAAAGCAATAAGGGAGGTATTGGGAAGCCGCTCCACCGCAGCCCCGATGGCCGACGCCCCGGGGACGCTGGCGAGAACCCCCTCCTCCAGGCGGTCGCGCGCGGCGGCGAGGCGGGCCGCATCGGCCCGCTGCGCGGCGACGGCCGCCGCGGCGCCGAACCCGGCGATGGCCGCCACGTTCTCGGTTCCGGCTCGCCGGTTGCGCTCCTGCCCGCCACCCGCCACCAGCGGCGGCAACCGGATGTCGGCCCGCGCCGCCACCAGCGCCCCGGCGCCCTGCGGACCGCCGATCTTGTGGGCGGACACGGCGAGCAGGTCGAGATCGAGGGCGGCCATGTCGAGGGGCAGGCGGCCGGCGGCCTGGACCGCGTCGCAGAACACCACCGCATCATGGGCATGGGCGAGCCGCGCCGCGTGGCCCACCGGCTGCAGCACCCCGGTCTCGTTGTTGGCCGCCATCAGCGCCACCATGGCCCGGCGCCCGGCGTCGCGGTGATGGCGCAAGCGCTCCTCCAGCACGTCGAGATCGACCCGCCCCGCCTTGTCCACCGGCACCCGCTCCACCGCCGCGAAGCGATGGCCGCGCAGCACGGCCGGGTGCTCCACAGCGCTCGCCAGCAGCACGTCGCACGGATGCGGGCGGCCGCCGATCTCGACCTCGGGGTGAAGCCCCAGGGCCACCGCCTCGGTGGCGCCGGAGGTGAACACCACCCCCCGCGCCGGGCCGCCCACCAGGCCGGCCACGGCACCGCGCGCCTGCTCCAGCAGGGCCCGGGCGGCGCGGCCTTCCCGATGCACCGACGACGCGTTGCCGGGGGCATCGAGCACCGCCAGCATGGCCGCCCGCGCCTCCGGGCGCAGGGGCGAGGTGGCGTTGTGATCGAGATACACCCGATCCCACGCCGCGCCGTCCCGCCGCTCCTCGGCCGCCTGCCCTCGCTCGCTCATGCCCGCCTCGATTCCCACTGCAACCTCCGGCCGTTCCAGCCGTTCTGAGGCTTGCAATTGCCAGCAATCTCGGTCATAGGTCAAATTCCAACCGTTCCTGCCTTGCGTAATATCCCCGGAGCGAACCTCCGGACGGCGCGTTGCGAACAGGAGCATGTTAGAATGATCCGAAAATGATGGGTTGACCCCGTCGTGAAGTCAAGGCGCTCAACGCGCGGGGCACGACCACGGAAAGGCCCGTGGTCGGCTTCGACCGCATCAGGATCGCCGGCCCGACAGTTTTCGGAAGGGATCGCCGACGGAAAGCCTGCGCCTTCCGCCCGGCGCCCGCCATAGACCGGTCCGCGCGCCACCCTGCACGGACCGACCATCGAGATCGCCACCCAGAGGTTGCGGACGTCCATGCCAGAAGTCATCTTCCCCGGCGAGAAGGGGCGCCTCGAAGGCCGCTACCAGCCCGCCAAGACCCGCAATGCCCCCATCGCCATCATTCTTCATCCGCATCCGCAATTTGGCGGAACGATGAACAATCCGGTAGTGTACAACCTCTATTACCAGTTCGCCAACCGTGGCTTCTCGGTGCTGCGCTTCAATTTCCGCGGGGTCGGCCGCTCCCAGGGGTCGTTCGATCACGGCCAGGGCGAGCTGTCCGACGCCGCCGCCGCCCTCGACTGGGCACAGTCCGTGAACCCGGACGCCCGCGCCTGCTGGATCGCCGGCTTCTCCTTCGGCGCCTGGATCGGCATGCAGCTGCTCATGCGTCGCCCGGAGGTGGAGGGCTTCATCTCCATCGCCGCGCCCGCCAACCTCTATGACTTCTCCTTCCTGGCGCCCTGCCCCTCGTCCGGCCTGTTCGTGCACGGCGACAAGGATGCGGTGGTGCCCACCACGGCGGTCCAGACCCTGGTGGAAAAGCTGAAGACCCAGAAGGGCATCGTCATCGAGCAGCAGGTCGTGGCCGGCGCCAACCATTTCTTCGACGGCAAGACCGAGGAACTGATGGGCGTGGTGGGCACCTACCTCGACAAGCGCCTGCCCGGCACGCGCAACACCAGCGCGGCGTAAGCCCAAGGAACTCTGTCGGGGCTCCGGCCCCGACAGGCGCCCCTTGCGCCGGCCTGACGACTCTTCGTCTGATCGCTCCCGTCTGATTGCCCCCCGCCCCCGGTGCTCGCACCCGATCGGCCGGCTCCCCGGTCATCGCGGCAGGGACAACGCCGCGTCCGCCAGCGCCGAGAGGCGAAGGCGGCGCGACCAGGGCCGGCCATGCCCCCCGCGGACATCGCGTCGTCCCCTGACGTGCCGCGCGCCGCCGGGTCCGCGCCGTTTCGGGCCCCCACGTGCCCCTGCCCCCCTGCCCCCTTGGTTCTCCTGCTCCTTGGCGCTGCTCCGGCAAAGGCCGCGTTCCGCTGCCGCCCGGTGCGCAGCCGGCACGGGTCGATGCCCCGCCTGCCGCCTCAGGGCCGGAACAGCACGCCACCCCCCAGGGGCGCGGCCACCCCGGTGGTGCTCGGATATGTCAGGGGCAAACCGCGCGCCGCCCGCGCCGCCAGGAAGCCGAAGGCGTGTGCCTCCAGCGCATCGGCCGACCAGCCCACCGCATCCGCCGTCACCACCTCTGCGCCGAGCCGCCGCGCCAGCATGGCGCACAGCGTCGGGTTGCGGGCCCCGCCGCCGGCCACGATCCAGCGCCGCGGCGCCACCACCAGATGCCCGAGCACCGCCGCGACGCTCGCCGCTGTGAGGGCGGTGAGGGTTGCCGCCCCATCCTCGAGGGTCATGGCCGAAAGCCCCGCGCGTGCCGCCACGAAGGCGCGGAAGGCGTTGCGATCCAGCGACTTGGGCGGCGCCAAGCGGAAAAAGGGGTGGTCCAGAACGGCCGCGACCGCGCCCTCGTCCACCGCCCCCCGAGCCGCCGCCGCGCCATCGGCGTCGAACGGCCGGCCGGTGCGCGCCATCAGGAAGTCGTCGATCAGGGAATTGCCAGGCCCGGTGTCGCAGGCGAGCGGCGGGCCCGCGCCGTCGATCACCGTGACATTGGCCACCCCGCCCACGTTCAGCACCGCCAGCGGCCAGGGACCACCAAGCCGCGCCGCCAGCGCCGCGTGGAATACCGGCACCAGCGGCGCCCCCTGTCCCCCCGCCGCCACGTCGGCAGCGCGGAAATCCGCCATCACCGGCACGCCCAGCAGCGCGGCGAGGCGCGCGCCCTCGCCGATCTGCACCGTCAGGCGGGCATCGGGCCGGTGCAGAACGGTCTGACCATGAAAGCCCACCAGGTCCACGTCGGGCGGCGACAGGCGCAGCGGGTCCAGCAGCGCCCGCACCGCCTGCGCGTGGAGATCGGTGATGCGCCGCTCCGCCGCCGCCAGCACCCCCGGCCGGTCGGTGCGGGCGTTGACACCGCGCGCGTCGGCCATGGCCTGCTCCAGCAGGGCGCGGGTCGGCCCGTCATAGGGCAGGGTCAGCGCCGGGCCGAGCCAGGAGATGGCCTCGCCGTCGGTGTCGATCAGCGCGGCATCCACGCCATCCATGGAGGTGCCGCTCATGAGGCCGACGACGCGCATGCCTTCAATCTCCTGTCCGCCCGGCCCGAAGCCGCCGCGCCCGGCGCCGGCGCGGCGGACGAACCTCCGCCCCATGCAATCTCGCGCCGAACCTGATACACCAGCCACCTTTCCGCGTCCGTAACGGACCTTGAGCCGAGCTCGCACCGACCCTCGAACCGATTTGGCCGATTGATCGCGATGACAACCTTCCGCTCCGATTTCCTGCGCACCCTCCATGAGCGCGGCTACATCCACCAGTGCTCGGACCTTGAGCGCCTCGATGCCAAGGCCGCGGAAGGCCCCATCACCGCCTATATCGGCTTCGACGCCACCGCATCGAGCCTGCACGCGGGGCATTTGCTCTCCATCATGATGCTGCGCACGCTCCAGCGCACCGGGCACAGGCCCATTGCCCTGATGGGCGGCGGCACCACCAAGATCGGCGACCCGTCCGGCAAGGACGAGGCGCGCAAGATGCTCACCGACGCGCAGATCAACGCGAACATCGCCTCCATCCGCAAGGTGTTCGCCCGCTTCCTCGATTTCGAGGCCGGCGCGACCCTGGCCAACAATGCCGACTGGCTGGACGAGCTGAAGTATATTCCCCTGCTGCGCGAGGTGGGCCCGCATTTCACCATCAACCGCATGCTCACGTTCGATTCCGTGAAACTGCGCCTGGAGCGCGAGCAGCCGCTCACTTTCCTCGAATTCAACTACATGATCCTGCAGGCCTATGACTTCGTGGAGCTGTCCCAGCGCCACGGCTGCATTCTGCAGATGGGCGGCTCTGACCAGTGGGGCAACATCGTCAACGGCATGGAGTTGGGCCGGCGGATGCGCGGGGCGGATCTGTTCGCCCTCACAACGCCGCTGCTCACCACCTCTTCCGGCGCCAAGATGGGCAAGACCGCCGGCGGCGCCGTGTGGCTCGACGCCGAGTTGCTCGCGCCCTACGAATACTGGCAATACTGGCGCAACGCCGGCGACGCCGATGTGGAGCGCTTCCTGAAGCTGTTCACCGAGCTGCCGCTGGACGAGATCGCCCGCCTGGCCGCGCTGGAGGGCCAGGAGATCAACCACGCCAAGGAGGTGCTGGCCACCGAGGCGACCGCCCTGCTGCATGGCCGCGCGGCCGCCGAGCAGGCCAGGGCCACCGCCCGCGCCACGTTCGAAGAGGGGGCACTGGCCGTGGACCTGCCCACGGTGGAGCTGCCGGCGGCTGAGATCGAGGCGGGCCTGGGCGTCGCCAGCGCCTTCGTGCGGGCCGGCCTCGTCGCCTCCACCAGCGAGGCGCGGCGCCAGATCAAGGGCGGAGGGCTGAAGGTGAACGACGCCACCGTGAGCGATGAAAAGGCGCTGCTGACACCGGCCAACATCACCGCCGAGGGCGTCGTCAAGCTGTCCCTGGGCAAGAAGAAGCACGTGCTCATTAAGCCGGTGTGAGCCGCCGGCCTGCGTCGCCACGCCCCGCCAGCCTCAGCGGCTCGGCGGGGCTTCGTTTGAATCGCGGTATTCGAAGATCTTGCGCAGGAAGCCCGGGGCCACGGCGGAGATGGGATTGACGCGCAGGGTCGGCCCGCTCATGGAGCCCACCACCTCGAACGTCACGCCCAGCAGGCCCTCGTTCGGCCCGCCGCCCAGCAGCATGCCGAGCACCGGCACCTTCGAGAAGATGTTGTTGAGCGCATAGGCCGGCACGAAGGTGCCGCGCAGCGACACCCGGTTGGCGGCGAAATCCACCGTGCCGTCGAAGGTGACGCCGGCCGAGGTGCCCCAGATGGCGCCGTCCTTGAGCGTGATCTTGCCCGGCGTGCGCACGAACTGCGCCTGCGCCTTCTCGAACGCCGCCGAGCCATCGACGATGTTGCCGGAGGAATCGCGCGCCGCGCTGGACAATTGAGACAGGCCCGGCTCGCCCTTCACGAAGAAATTGCGCAGGTGCAGCACGCCTTCCTGGGGCGTCGTGTCGGTGCGCGGCGGGTCCACCACCAGCCAGGCCTCGCCGCCCTGCATCTTGGGATAAACGTCGAGGAAGCGCAGCAGCGCCCCCGCATCGCCGGTGGCCACCTGCAGCGCCCGCTGCCGGCCCTGCCAGTCGCGGATCTTGCCGGCGACCGAGCCGTCGCGGCCCACCTTGGCGTTCAGGGTGAAATCCTGGATCTCCACGCCGCGGCGGGCGACCGAAAGCTCAAACTGGCGCAGCACCTCGCCATTGTTGCCGGAGAGCGCCCCCACCTTGGCGTCCACGTCCACATCCGGCAGCTTGGCTTGGCGCCGGCTGTTCGCGGATGAAGGCGTGGGCGTGCTCATGAGGCTCTTCATGATGCCGCGCGCATCCATCACCTCGCCGGTGATGCGGATCTTGAGCACATCGCCCGCCTTTTCGGCCTTCAGCGCGGCCTTGTCGCCATCGGAGAGCTGAAAGGTCGGAAAGTTCGCGGCGATGAGATCGCCGGTATCGGACATCTCCAGCGTGCCCTTGAGTAGCGTGCCGGAGCCTTCCATCACCAGGTCGTTCAGCTTGATCGACCGGCCCTGGTCGTCCATCACGAAGCGCGCCTTCAGCGGCTTGCCGGCGGGCTTGCTGAGGCCCGGGATCAGGTCGGAGATGCGGGCGGCGGTGAGGTCCACCTCGATGGTCGCGCGCGTGTCCTCATTGTTGGTGGTCCCCACCAGGCGCACCGCAAGCGGGCCGGAAATGCCGGGAATGTCGATGCCCAGCTTTACCCGGGCGGCGTCCGCCACGGTGGCGCTGATGCGGATGTCAGCATCGGCCACATCCTTCTTCTTCTGGTACTCGAAGGCGATGGGCGCCCCGGCGAGCTTGCCGTCGCCGCGCAGCAGGATGCCCGCGGGCGAGGCGAAGGCCTGCACCGTCGCCCCCTCCAGGCGCAGTGCCTTGAACACCTCGTCGAGGCCGAAATCGGTGAGGGTCGCCTCCAGCGAATAGTCGAGGTCCTCCGGCAGCGGCACCTTGCGGAAGGTGATGTTCACCTTGAGCAGAGCCTGGAACTTGCCGCGCGTGGTGGAGGGATCGAAGGCGGTGCCGGCCGGCCCCTTCAGGGGCTCCATGCCCAGCACCTCGACGGCGGCGTCCGCCGGCCCGGCGAAGCGCACGGAGATCTGGGCCGAGGGCTCGCGCGGGAAATAGTCCGGCAGGAACATGACGCCTTCCGAGACCGCAATCTTGCGGTTCTGCGGCGTCACCATGGTGCCGTCCGGCATGTCGATGCGCACCGAGCGGCCGGTGACGACGATGGCGAGGCTGGCGTTGACCACCGGCGGCAGGCCCTTCACCGGGCGCAGGGTGACGCCCTTGCCGTTGATCGTGAAGCGCACGCTGTCTTCCGGCAGCGGCACCTGCTTCTGGCCGATGAGGTCGAGGGGAATGTTCACCGCCAGCGTGATGCCATCGGCGGTGCCGGCGGAGACGTTCTCGATGGCGAACTCGCGGGCCGGCGGGGCGATGGACACCGGCCAGAAGCGCTTGACAGTGGCCACCGGCATGGGCGAGGCCGCCCCGTTCATGCGCAGGCTCGGCACCGCGGCACCGAAATCGAAGGTGGCGGTGAAGCTGAAGCTTCCCGCCTTGCTGCCGAGCAGGCCGCGCTCCACCACCAGTTGCCGGCTTGCGGTTTCGAAGGCGCCGGCCACCTGCACCTGGTCGATCACCAGCGGCGGCTCGCTCATCTCCGGCCCGGCCAGCACCACCCGGGTCTGGGCGATGGCGAAGGGCCAGTTGTCGCGGGCGCGGGCGGGCACCGTCACTTCGCCGTTCAGCGCCACCTTGTTCTCGTTCTTAGTGGCGACGATGGGATCGAGCACGATCACCCGCCGCTCCGGATCGAGCCGGGCGGTCAGGCGGGCGGAGTCGATGACGAAGCGCTCCTGCACCTCCTCACCGTTGCCGATGGCGCCGGGGCCCAGGGACAGGCTGGCCTCCGCCGCCTTCAGCGCGCCGCTGAGGGCGATCCGCGCGGTGATCTTCGCGTTCAGCGGGGTATCCATGTAGAAGCGGCGATGATCCTGGCTGAAGGCCTGGACCAGGTCGCGGGTGGACACGTCGTTGACCACCACCTCCACCGCCCGCTCCCCCTCGCGGGCCGGAGCGATGCGCGCCACGGCGGTGGAGACGCCCTGCGGCCCCTGCGAGGTGAAGCTCAGCTCCGCGCCGCCGCCCGCCATGCGCGCCAGCCGCACCGAGATGTGCTGGAAGGTGATGGCGCGGCCGGAACTCTCGTTCTCGACGATCAGGGTTCCGTTCTTCAGGCCCACGTCGGCGAGCGCGCCGCCGTCGAAGCCCACGGCATCGAGCTCGCGCAGCCATTGGGCGAGGAAGGTCAGCTGCAGCGGGTCCATGTCGCCGGCGGCGTCGGCCGCCGGAGCCGCCGCCCCAGGGCCGCCGCCGGCCGGGGGCATGGGGGCTGGGCCGGGCGGCGCAGCGGAGGCCGCCAGGGCTGGCGTCAGCGGCCGGGCACCGCGACCGGCGGCAACCGCCAGTTGACCGGAGGCGCTGATGTGCACGGTCATTTCCGCGCCGATGAGGTCGATCCGCCGCGCCTTGGGCATCAGCGAGAGCAGCGAGCCCTCCAGCTCCACCTCGGCACTGGGGGCGCTCGCCACCAGCTGGCCGTCCGGAGCCAGCACCTTGATGTCGTGCACCACCACGGCGGTGGCGCCGTCGGTGGCCGTCTCCACCGTGGTGGAGCCGATGGACACCTTGTGCCCGCCGCCGATTCGCTCCTCCAGCGCCTGCTCGATATAGGGGGTGGCCACGTTGGCGGTGACGGTCCCGGTGGCGATCAGGGCGTACAGCACCAGCGCGCCCAGGCCGGCGAGGGCGATCAGCACCAGGAACACGCTGGCCGCGACGCGGGCCAAGCGTCCGCGCGGCACCAGCGCGCCCATGAGGGTGCGAATGCGCGCATGCCGTGGTCTGCGCCGCTGTGGCGCCGGCGTCGGCCCTGAATCCACCATCCCCGCGTGGTCCTTCCCGCAACCGTGCGCGTCACCGGCGCCCAGGGCTTTCAGCCGCCCCGCCCTGCGCCACCGGTGCCGCGCCTCGTCTCTTCACCCTAATGTCCATATCCGGCGTAAAGATGAGGTGGATCGATCCGCGCGCACCATACCGCCGATCCCCCGAACAGAGCTATCTTTGGCCGGAGTTGCGGTTCTGCCGTATGGCGCCGAACACGTCGAAAGGAAGGCGGATGTCCCAGATTCCGGAAGTCGGCTCGAAAGCACCCCCGTTTCGCCTCAAACGGGACGGCGGCGGCGAGGTTGCGCTCGACGATTTCAAGGGCCGCAAGCTGGTGGTCTATTTCTACCCCAAGGCCAATACCTCCGGGTGCACCAAGGAAGCCATCGCCTTCAACACCCTGCGCGCCGCCTTCGCGGCCGCCGACACCGACATCGTCGGCGTTTCCGCCGATCCGGTGAAGGCCCAGGACAGCTTCCGCGCCAAATACGACCTTGCCTTCCCCCTCGGCTCCGACGAAACCCACGAGATGCTGGCCGCCTACGGCGTGTGGGGCGAGAAGAGCATGTATGGCCGCACCTTCATGGGAATCACCCGGGCCACGGTGCTGATCGGCCGCGACGGCACCATCGCCCAGGTGTGGCCCAAGGTGAAGGTGGACGGCCACGCCGAGGCCGTGCTCAAGGCCGCGCAAGCCCTGCCCTGAGCCCGCGGCGCGCCCGCGCCGCAGCGCGCCCGGGCGCTAGGGTGGAACCACGTTCTGCGGCAGCACGAACGGGCCCGGCGGCGCCACGCCCACCCGCACCCGCACCCCGAAGGCGCGCTGGAGCACGTCATCGGTGATCACCTCCGCCACGCCGCCCTCGGCGATGAGGCCACCGTGGGCGAGCACCACCAGCCGGTCCGCCACCATGGCCGCGAGGTTCAGGTCGTGCAGCACCGCCAGCACGCCGCCGCCGGCATCGGCATGGGCCCGGGCAAGGCGCAGCACGGTCAGCTGATGGGCGAGATCGAGGCTGGCGGTCGGCTCGTCCAGGAACAGGTAGCCGGCCCGGCCGGCAACCCCGCATTCGAGCTGCGCCAGCACCCGGGCCAGTTGCACCCGCTGGCGCTCGCCGCCGGACAGGCTGTCATAGCGGCGGTCGGCGAAGCCCGGCAGGTCCACCTGCCGCAGCAGGCGGGCGGTGCGCGCGGCGCCGTCGGCCCCGCCCAGCAGCCCCACCGTGACCACTTCCGCCACCGAGAAGGCGAACGCCACCTCGGCCGCCTGGGGCAACACCGCCCGGCGCCGCGCCAGCTCCAGCGGCGCCAGGGCCGCGATGTCGACCCCGTCCAGCCGCACCCGGCCGCCGGCCAGCCTCTGCTCGCCCGACATGGCCTTCAGCAAAGTGGACTTGCCGGCGCCATTGGGGCCCACCAGCACCGTCACCGTGCCCGGGCGCACCGTCAGGCTCACGCCCTGGAGCAGCACCCGGCCACCGGCCACCACCCGCACCGCCTCGGCGCGATAGGCGCCGGCATTCTTGTCGTCGCCCATCCCCCTCACCCCACGAACGCGCGGCGGCGCAGCAGCAGCCACAGGAAGAAGGGGGCGCCCACCAGCGCCGTCACCACCCCCAGCGGCAGCTCGGCCGGCGCCGCCAGCATGCGGGCCAGGATATCGGCCCCCAGCAGCACCGCCGCCCCGAGCAGGGCCGAGGCCGGCAGCAGCACCCGATGCGCCGGCCCCAGCGCCAGCCGCGCCAGATGCGGCACCACCAGGCCGATGAAGCCCACCACCCCCGCCGCCGCCACCGAGGCCCCGACCCCGGCCGCCACGCCGATGATGGCGAGGCGCTTCAGCCGCTCCACCGAAATGCCTACGTGGAAAGCCTCCGCCTCGCCCAACGCCAGGGCGTCCAGCCCGCGCGCGAGCAGCGGCGCGGCGGCCACCAGGGCGACGATGAAGGGGGCGGCGAGGCCGACCTTGGTCCAGGTGGCGCCGCCGAGGCTGCCCATGGTCCAGAACAGGAACTCCCGCGTCTGCTGCTCGGAGGCCATGAACACCACGACCCCGGTGCCGGCACTCGCCAGCGCCCCCAGGGCGAGGCCCGCGAACAGCAGCGTCGCCACCGAGGTGCGCCCGTCACGGGTGGCGAGGCGCGCGATCACCAGGGTGGTGACGAGCCCGCCCGCGAACGCCGCCAGCGGCAGGCCGAGCAGCTGGGCCGAGGCCGGCAGAGCCGCCCCCACGGCACCGCCGAACACCACCCACGCCACCGCCGCCAGCGCCGCCCCCGGCGCCACGCCGATCAGGCCGGGATCGGCCAGGGCATTGCGGAACACCCCCTGCATCACTGCCCCCGCCACCGCCGTGCCGGCGCCGGTGAGGGCGCCCAGCACCGCGCGCGGCAGGCGCACGTCCATCACCACGATGCGCTCGCGCAGCAGGCCGCCGCTGCCGGCGGGCACGCCGGCCGCCGCCTCCCATAGCACCGCCGCCACCCGGCCCGGCGGAATGGCGAATGGGCCGATGGCCAGGGCGCCGAGGAAGGCCAGCGCCGCCAGCACCGCGAACAAAGCGAGGCCGGCCGCCACCGGTCGGCGCGCCGTCGGCGCGGCCAGGGCGAGGGGAACGGGATCGGCGCTCATTCGTCGCGCTCCGCCGCCCAGGGGCGGGCCGGCAGGTCCAGCACCGCGGCGCCGTGCAGCGCCGCCGCCAAGTCGCGCGCCGCCTGCGGCGCCCGGGGCCCGAACCCCAGCAGATAGGAGCCGGGCAGGCTCACGAAGCGCCTGTCGCGCGCCGCCGGGGTACCGATGAAGGCCGGCAAGGCGAACACCGTATCGGCGTCCAGCACCTGCCCGCCGCCGCGCATCACCACCACCGCATCGGGGTCGGCGGCCATCGCCGCCTCGTCCACCGCCGGCTTATAGCCCTTGAGGCCGGCCATGGCGTTGCCCGCCCCGGCGAGGCGCAGCATGGCATCGGCGCTGGTGTCGGAACCGCCCACCACGGCGGTGCCATTGCCCACCGACAGCACGAACACCGCGCGCGGATGATCCTTCAGCCCCGCCACCGCCGCCTGGAGCGCGGCGAAATCGGCCCGCACCGCCGCCGCCAGGGCCTGCCCCTTCTCGGGCACGCCCACGGCGGCGGCCACCGCCTCGATCTTGCGCGCCACCCCCTCGCCATCATGGGCATCGGGAAGGATGACCACCGGCACCGAGGCGCCTTCCAGCACGTCGAGGGTGGAGCGCGGCCCGGCCCCCTCAAGGGCGAGAATGACGCTGGGCCCCACCGAGAGCACACCTTCCGGCGCCAGGGTGCGGGCATAGCCCACATTGGGCAGGCCCCGCGCGGCAGCGGGATAACGGCTGGTCTGGTCCACCGCGATCACCTTGTCGCCGAGGCCGAGGGCGAACAGGATTTCCGTCACCGATCCTCCAATGGAGACGATCCGGGAGGTGTCCTTCACCTCCACCGCGCGACCGCGCGCATCCACCACCGCCTCAGCGGCCACCGGCCCCACGGACGCCAGCAGAAGAAGAGGCATTGCACCGACCCGAGCGAGAGCATAGGCGATCCAACGCAGTTTTGAATCGCTCAAATCTCGCCACCTGGAGTCAATCTGCTTCAGTCGACTCACCATATTCGATTTATTCAAAATTCAAAACCTCGACATATGGTGACATTCCCGCACCAATAAATGGCGTTATTTCCATCATTTGACAAGGCATCGCAGAGACAACTTGACGCTCCACGGGTCGCGAGATAACTCGAAGATCGCAGATGAGAGGCATCTGCAGCACGCGAGGTTCCCTTTTGGGACGGTAGCCAGCCACGACATGACGCGGAGACGATCATGGTGCGCGGGCCATCGGACCCCAAATCTTCCACTCCGCTGCGTCACCTGTTCCTGGGTGGCGCGGCGGCCGGTGCCCTTCTGCTGGGCGCCGGCGCGGCGCTCGCCCAGAGCGCGACGGCAACCGCCACCCCGGCGGCGGCGAGCGACGACATCGCCCTCGACACCCTCACGGTGGCGGCCACCCGCGGCATCGAGACCCGCGCCGTGGACGCGCTGGCCGGCGTCAGCATCATCACCTCGGAGGAACTCACCGAGCTGATGGCCTCGACCACGCAGCAGGTGTTCTTCGGCGTGCCCGGCACCACGGTGATCCAGAACGGCAATTCCACCCAGGCCTCGATCAATATCCGCGGCATGCAGGACTTCGGCCGCGTCGCGGTGATCGTGGACGGAGCGCGGCAGAACTTCACCCAGCTCGGCCACAATGACGGCGCCGGCTCGTTCTTCCTGGAGCCCGCCCTGCTCAGCACCGTGGACGTGGTGCGCGGCCCGGTGGCCAACGTCTACGGCTCCGGTGCCATCGGCGGCGTGGTCAGCTTCCGCACCAAGGATGCCGACGACCTGCTGAAGAGCGGCCAGCAATGGGGCGTGGAGACCTCCGGCGAGTTCGGCGCCAACGGGCCCATGGGCTTCGGTTCCGCCTTCGCCGCCACCCGCCTCGGCCCGAACGCCGACCTGTTCTTCGGCGGCACCGTGCGCGCCCAGTCGCAATATACGGATGGCGACGGCAACGAGGTGCTGGGCACCGGCTACGACACCTGGACCGGCATCGCCAAGCTCACCGTCCGCCCGGCCGAATTCCACGAGGTGAAGCTCACCGCCCTCAACCTCGACAGCACCTACACCACCGGCAACACCTATCCCGGCACCGGCACCACTCAGTATGCCACCGACGTGACCAACCGCACGGTCACCGCCAGCTACAATTATTCCAATCCGGACAACGCCGTCTTCGACTGGCGCTCAAGCGCCTACTGGAACCAGGTGGGCCAGGACCAGACCAAGGTGGACGGCGTCTGCTCCAGCTCCACCGGCTGCATCGGCGATCCGCGCAGCTTCACCATCGACACCCTCGGCTTCGACGTGAACAACACGTCGCGCCTCGATCTCGCCGCGGTGAAGAACGCCATCACCGTGGGCGGCGACTATTTCCACGACAAGGTGGACAACCAGGACAATTTCGGCTTCGGCGCCGGCTACAACCCCTCCGGCGAGCGCTCGGTGGGCGGCGCCTTCGTGCAATGGCAGGCGGACTGGACCAAGTGGCTGCAGACCATCGCCGCCGTGCGCTGGGATGCCTACGAATTGTCCAGCGACACCGCTCCCGGCACCAGCGGCGACCGCTTCTCGCCCAAGATCACCGTCGGCGTCTCGCCGTTCGAGTGGATCACCTTCTACGCCACCTATGCGGAGGGCTACCGCGCCCCCTCGGTCACCGAGGCGCTGGTGAACGGCGAGCACCCCTCCGTCAGCCCCTATTTCTCGTTCGGCTTCCTGCCCAATCCGGAGCTTCAGGCGGAAGTGGGCAAGAACAAGGAAATCGGCGTCAACATCAAGTATAATGATTTGTTCATGAAGGGCGACAAGATCCGCGCCAAGGCCAACCTGTATCGCAACGACGTCTCCAACTATATCGACATCGACTACATGACCGGGGCGGTGCCGGCCTGCGCCGCCGCCGGCTGGACCTTGTGCTACCAGTACCAGAACGTCGCCGAGGCCCAGCTCCAGGGCTTCGAGTTCGAGAGTATGTACGACACCGGGCTGTGGTTCGCGGGTTTCAACGCCACCGTGTCGTCGGGCGACAACCAGACCGACGGCCAGCCGCTGACCTCGGTGATGCCCAACACCGTGGCCACCACCCTCGGCACCCGGCTGTTCGACCGGCGCCTGCAGGCCTCCGTGCGCTGGCAGTGGGTGGCGGCGAAGACGGAAGCCGACCTGCCCGCCGGCTCAGCCATCGAGCCGACGCCCAGCTTCAATCTCGTGAACGCCTACCTCGCCTACCAGGCCACCGAATGGGTGAGCGCCCAGTTCGCTCTGGAGAACCTGTTGAATGAGCAATACACTCAATACCAGCAGTTCGTGCCCAGCGCCGGCATCACCTTCAAGGCTGGATTGAAGGTCACGCTGGGCGGCGACGTCATCGCCGCGGCGACCCCCGCCCGCATCGTCAAGTGACCGGGTCGCCGCGCCCTCGTTTCAAATGGAGTTCAGACCATGTTCATTGCCACCAATCGATTCAAGGTGAAGCACGGCTCCGAGGCCGCCTTTGAGACGGTCTGGCGCGAGCGCGACACCTATATCGCCAGCGTGCCCGGCTTCGTGGCCTTCGACCTGTGCCGCGGCCCGGAGAAAGAGGACTACACCCTCTACATCTCCCACACCGTGTGGGGCTCCAAGGCTGATTTCGAGGCCTGGACCAAGTCGGAGGCCTTCCGCCTCGCCCACCGCAACGCCGGTGCCAGCACCAACACCGTGAACTACATCGGCGGCCCCGAGTTCGAGGGCTTCGAATCCGTGCTCACCCTCACCCCCAGCGAGAAGGCGGCCTGAGGCCGCCCCATCGCATTCCTTCTGTCATCCCCTCCCCCGGCCCGGCTCTCCGGCGCCGGGCTTTTTTGTTCCGGTGCCGGAGAGCCGGCGCCGATGTCGCGCGGCGGGGTTTCGCGCCGCCGAAGCCGGCCCTACCCTCAGGCCATTGCCGCTTCGCCCGCTTTCAGGCCCCCGGCCGGCCGCCCCTCGGGATTGTGAGACATGACAGCCTATTCAGAGCTTTCCGCCCATTTCGCCCGCGCCGCCGCCCTCGGCAATGCCATCGGCATCCTGCAATGGGATAGCGACGTGATGATGCCGAAGGGCGCCGCGCACACCCGCTCGGAGAGCCTGGCGCTGCTGCGCGTGCTGCACCACGGCCTTGTCACCGATCCGAGGGTTGGCGACTGGCTGCCGGACGCGGCCGCCGACAACGGCCTCAACGCCTTCGAGCGCGCCAACGTACGCGAGATCCAGCGCCTGTGGACAGTGCAGACCGCGGTTCCCCCGGCGCTGGTGGAAGCCTCCTCCAAGGCGGTCTCGAAATGCGAAATGGCCTGGCGCAAGGCCCGCGCCGAGGCCGACTTTCCGGCCCTGCTGCCGCACCTGGAAGAGGTACTGCGGCTGCAGCGCGAGGTTGCCGCCGCCAAGGGCGAAAAGCTCGGCCTGTCGCCCTATGACGCGCTGCTGAACGATTACGAGCCCGGCGGCCGTTCCGCCCGCATCGACGACCTGTTCGACGACCTCGCCGCCTTCCTGCCCGCCTTTACCGAAAGGGTGCTGGAGATTCAGGCCCGCCAGCCGGCCACCCCCCTGCCCGAAGGTCCGTTCCCGGTGGCGGCGCAGCGGGCGCTCGGCCTGGAGATGATGAAGGTGGTGGGCTTCGACTTGGAGCGCGGGCGGCTCGACATCTCCACCCACCCCTTCTGCGGCGGCGCCGACGACGACGTGCGCATCACCACGCGCTATGACGAGGCCGACTTTTCCAGCGCCCTCATGGGCGTGCTGCACGAAACCGGTCATGCGCTCTACGAGCAGGGCCGGCCGGCCGCCTACCTCAGCCAGCCGGTGGGGCAGGCCCGCTCCATGAGCGTGCACGAGAGCCAGTCGCTGCTGATGGAGATGCAGGCCTGCCGCAGCCGCGCCTTCATCGGCTTCGCCGCGCCCCGCATGCGCGCGGCGTTCGGCGGCAGCGGGCCAGCCTGGGAGGCCGACGCCCTCTGGCGCAACTACACCCGGGTCAAGCGCGGGTTCATCCGCGTCGACGCCGACGAAGTCACCTACCCGGCCCACGTGATCCTGCGCTACCGGCTGGAGAAGGCGCTGATCGCCGGCGACCTGGCGCTGAAGGACCTGCCCGGCGCCTGGGCCGAGGGCATGGCCGCGCTGCTCGGCGTGGTGCCGCCCGACGACCGCCTCGGCTGCCTCCAGGACATCCATTGGCCGAGCGGCGGCTGGGGCTATTTCCCCACCTACACGCTCGGCGCCATGACCGCGGCCCAATTGTTCGACGCCGCCCGCCGGGCCGATGCCGACATCCTGCCCGGCATCGGGCGCGGCGATTTCGGCCCACTGCTGGCGTGGCTGCGGGCCAATGTCCACAGCCAGGGCTCGCTGCTGGAAACCGACGACCTGCTGACCCGCGCCACCGGCCGCCCGCTCGACGCCGGCGTCTTCAAGGCCCATCTGGAAAGCCGCTACGCCAGCGCCGAGGGCTGACACCATCGGCCCCGGTCTTCGACCGGTGCCAAGCTTCGACCGGTGCCAGGCGGGTCCGCTCAAGTGGGTCCGCTCAAGCGCCGCGCGGGCTTGACCCAAGGCCCATGAGGCACGCCCGCGGGCCTTTGATATGAGATGGAGGCGCGGGTGGAGGGCAGGCCCTCCCGCTCGTCCCTCGCGCCCCGTCAGCGCCGCCGGCGGGCCCGGCTCACGACGCGGGCGGGGCCGGCGGCGGGGCGGCCAGCAGCGTCTTCAGCCGGGCTTCCTCCTCCGGCGTCAGGCGCGCCTCGCGGGTGGTGACGGCGGCGCGGCGGCGGCGCAGCGCCACGAACGAGGCCAGCGCCCCGAGCACCAGCACCAGGCCCGGGGTGGCCCAGAGCAACGCGTTGCGCCAGGAGAAGACCGGCCGCAGCAGCACGAACTCCCCATAGCGCGCGACCATGAAGTCGAGCACCTCGCCATCACTGTCGCCGGCCTTGAGGCGCTCGCGCACGATCAGCCGCAGGTCGCGGGCGAGCGGCGCGTCGGAATCATCAATGGACTGGTTCTGGCACACCATGCACCGCAGCTCCGAGGAGAGCACACGGGCGCGGCTTTCCAGGGCCGGGTCGCCCAGCACCTCGTCGGGCTGGACCGCCCGCGCCGGCGCCACCAGCATCAGGCCCCCCACCAGGGCGAACGCGAGGACAGACATCAGCCTGCGCATGGCCGTCACTCCGCCGGCACGGCGACGGCGCGCCGCCGCGCCGTCTTGGGCACGCCGATGCGCAGGCGCCGGTCCAGCAGCGACAGCACCCCGCCAAGGGCCATCACCACCGCGCCGAGCCAGATCAGCGTGACCTGGGGCTTGAAGGTGGCGCGCACCGAAACGTGCCCGTCCGGCGTCTCCTCCGCCACGCTCACGTAGAGCTGGCTGAAGCCGAAGGTGCGAATGCCGGCCTCGGTGGTGCCCATCTGCCGCGCCGCGAACAGGCGCCGGGAGGCCTCGATGGTGCCCTCGGAACGACCGTCGCGCTGGATGGAGAACACCGCCGTGCGGGCCCTGAAGTTCGGGCCGGTACGGTTCTCCAGCCGCTCCAAAGCGAGGGCGTGGCCGGCGATGACGAACTGGTCGCCGATCTTCATGGAGGCGATCTTCTCGTGACTCCATGAGGTTTCGCAGACGATGCCGAGCAGGCACACGCCGACGCCGAAATGAGCGATGGCCGTGCCATAGGCCGAGCGCGGCACGCCCGCGAGGCGGGCCAACGCCACCTTCGCCCGCACCCGGCCGAGGCCGGCCCGCTCGGCGAGATCGGTCAGGGCGCCGAGCATGATGAACACGGCAAGGCCCACCGCCAGCGGCGCCAGCACCGGTCCGCCCGAGGTGGCCGCCGCGGTCACCACCGCCGCCACCACCGCGAGCCCCGCCGCCAGCATCAGCCGCTGCGCCACCCCCAGCAGGTCGCCGCGCTTCCAGGCCAGCAGCGGGCCGAACGGAACCGCGAACACCAGCGGCAGCATCAGCCCGCCGAAGGCGAGGTTAAAATAGGGCGGGCCAACGGTGATCTTGGCGCCGGTGAAGGCCTCCAGCCCCAAGGGATAGAGCGTGCCCACCAGCACCGCCGCCGTGGCCGCGGTGAGGAACAGGTTGTTGAGCACCAAGGCCCCTTCCCGCGACACCGGGGCGAACAGGCCGCCCTGCTTCAGCTCGGAGGCGCGGAAGGCGAACAGGGCCAAGCCACCGGCAATGAAGAAGGTGAGGATGCCGAGGATGAACACGCCGCGCGCCGGATCGGTGGCAAAGGCGTGCACCGAGGTGAGCACCCCCGAGCGCACCAGGAAGGTGCCCACCAGCGACAGGGAGAAGGCGAGGATGGCGAGCAGGATGGTCCACACCTTCAGGGCGTCGCGCTTTTCCATCACCACGGCGGAATGCAGCAATGCGGTGGCGGCGAGCCACGGCATCAGCGAGGCGTTCTCCACCGGGTCCCAGAACCACCAGCCGCCCCAGCCGAGCTCGTAATAGGCCCAGTAGGAGCCCATGGCGATGCCCAGCGTCAGGAACACCCAGGCCGCCAGCGTCCACGGCCGCACCCAGCGCGCCCAGGCGGCGTCGATGCGCCCCTCGATCAGCGCCGCGATGGCGAAGGCGAACGACACCGAGAGTCCCACATAACCGAGGTAGAGCAGCGGCGGATGGATGGCGAGGCCCGGGTCCTGCAGGATCGGGTTGAGATCGCGCCCCTCGGCCGGCGGCGAGGCCAGGCGCAGGAACGGATTGGAGGTGAACAGGATGAACGAGAGGAAGGCGGTGCCGATCAAGCCTTGCACCGCCAGCACATGGGCCCGAAGCCGATCCGGCAGGTTGCCGCCGAAGGCCGCCACCAGCGCGCCGAACAGCGCCAGCACCAGCACCCACAGCAGCATCGATCCCTCATGGTTGCCCCAGGTGGAGGTGACCTTGTAGATCAACGGCATCTGCGAGTGGGAATTCTCCACCACGTTCACCACCGTGAAGTCGGAGGTGACGTAGAGCTGCACCAGCGCCGCGAAGGCGAAGCCGATGAAGCCCAGCATGCCGATGGCGATGGGCGCGGCGGTGCCCATCAGCACCGCGTCGCCCTTGGCCGCGCCCCAGCTCGGCAGGATCACCTGCAGGATCGACAGGGCAAAGGCGAGGGCGAGGGCATATTGCCCGAGTTCGGCAATCACGGCGGCTCAGCTCCCCGGGTTGGCGCTAGCGCGGGCCGGCACCACCGCGCCGTTCTCGCCTTCCTTCCACACGCCCTGCTTCTTCAGCGCGTCGGCCACCTCGCGCGGCATGTAGTTCTCGTCGTGCTTGGCGAGCACGCTGTCGGCGCGGAAGGTGCCATCCGCCAGCAGCGCGCCTTCCGTGACCACGCCCTGCCCCTCGCGGAACAGGTCGGGCAGGATGCCGGTATAGGCCACCTTCACGGTGGCGTTGCCATCGGTCACGGCAAAGGTGGTGAGCGTGCCGGCCTTCACCACCGACCCGCTCTCCACCAGCCCGCCGAGGCGCAGGCGGGAGCCCGGCGCAACCTGCTGCTGCGCCACCTCGGTGGGGGTGCGGAAGAACACGATGGTATCGTTGAGCGCCGACAGGATCAGCCCGGCGGCCAGCGCCAGAACGCCCAGTCCGGCGCCGATGAGCGCGAGGCGACGGCCTTTGCGTGTCATTGTCTTTCCTCCCGGCGATTGTCGTGTCGCGACGCCATGGGCTAGCCTCCCAGCCCCAGCTCTTTTTCGGCGGCGGCGATGCGCGCCAGCGCCTCGGCATTGCCGGCGAAGGCCGCGCGGGCGGACTCAACCGCCCCCTTGGCCTTGTCCGGCTCACCCAGCACCTGGAAGGCGCGGGCCAGACGCAACCAGCCGTCCAGGTCGTCCGGCGCGGTCTTCAGCCGATCTTCCAGCCGCTGCACCATACCGCGAATCATGGCGCTGCGGTCGCCCGCCGACAACGCCGCGGCATTGGCCACGTCGGCGGCGCTGGGCCCGGGTGCGGCGGCAGGCGCGGCGCCCGGGCTCGCCGGTGCGGTCTTCGCCTCGCCCTGCACGCGGGCGAGCGCGCGCTTCACGCCGGGCACATAGGGCGCCTCGGCCGGCGCCCGCGCCAGGATGGCGCTCCAGATGGCGGCGGCCTCGGCCGGGCGGCCGTCCTGCTCGGCGGCGACGCCGAGGAAATAACTGGCGCGCGGCTCGGTGGGATCGAGCTTCGCCGCCTCCGTGAAGGCCGCGAGCGCCTCGGCGGTGACCACACCGTTGGCGGCCACCACCCGCACCTCGCCCAGCGCCGACTGACGCAGCGCCGTCGACCCCAGCACCCGGATGGCCTGGGTGTAAGCGCGCGCCGCATCGTCGAACCGGCCCAGCCGCAGATAGATGGGGGCCAGCACCTCGTAGCCGGCGCCGTCGTCGGGATTGCGGGCCAGATGGTCTTCCACCCGCCGCACCAGGATCGCCACGTCGCCCCGGTCGGCGGGAGCCGCCATGCGCGCCGCCAGCGGCGCGCCGGGCAGATCGGGCGAGCCGAGATAGACATAGAGACCGGCGCCGAACAGCGGCACCAGCAGCAGCGCCATCACCGCCGCCGCGCGCCGACGGCCCTCGCCGCCGCCCGCCGCCCCGTCCTCCTCGGCCCGGGCAGCGGCGGCGAGCATGCGGCGGGCCACCTCGGCGCGGGCGGCTTCGGCCTGCTCGGACGGCAGGCGGCCGCTGTCGCGGTCACGGTCGATTTCGGCGAGCTGGTCGCGGTAGACGGCGAGGTCGGCCGCCCGCTCGCCCCGCAGGGCGCGGGCGCGGCTGAGCGGCCACAGCACGGCGAGGGCCGCCACGGCGGTCATGAGCGCGAACAGGGCAAACAGGGGCGCGGAGATCATCCCTTAGCCGTTAGCCGTAGTCCCGCCGAAAGCAAAGGCCACATCCCGCCTCAGCGGCGCCGGGCCGCAGGGGCGCCGCGACTTGTGATCGACTTTTCACCCGTCTTCCAGTAGAGCTTGCCGCCGAACACCGGGCGTTGCACGCCCCGCAAACCACACACCTCCGGCAACCGCGGAAAGGAAGGGCCATGGGGCTGTTCGATCAAATGTTGGGCGGCGTTCTCAACAACGTCCTCTCCCAGGCGGGCAATTCCGGCGCCCTCGGCAACCTCCTGAACTCCGCGCTGAGCGGGCCGATGGCCCAGGCGCTGCCGGGCATGCTGGAAGGCGCCCTCGCCAAGACCCCTTATGGCAGCCTCGACGGCCTGCTGGCGCAGCTGCAGGAATCCGGCCTCGGCGAGCAGGTGACGAGCTGGCTGTCCAACGGCCCCAACCTTCCGGTGAGCGCCGAACAGATCGTCTCTGCCCTCGGCGAAAGCCAGCTCGGGCAGCTCGGCGCCGGCTTCGGCCTGACCCCCGAGCGGATCACCGAGCTGCTCTCCCAATACCTGCCGTCGCTGGTGGACAAGCTGAGCCCCAACGGCGTGCTCGAAGTCCCCAAGGCCTGACGCAGACCCGCCCCGCCCGGCGGGACCGGGGCGCCCCTCGCACCGGCTCCCGCGTGCCCGCCGCCCCCGTGTCCTGCTCCGTCGCGCTATGGCCTGGGTACGCAATGCCTTAGGCGCGCGACGCCTTAGGCGTGCTATGCCTTGAGCGCGCTATGCCTTGAGCATGCGTTGCCCGTCGCGCGCGGAGCCAGGGCGCGCTATGGTCGTGAACGGGCAGCGCCGGCAGTGCGGCGCCGTCGCGAAATCGCCCTCTTTGCGGAGGGCTGATGGCGGGACGGCACCGGCTGGCGGCGCCGTCCCCGCTCCAATGGGATGAGCCCCGACCCGTGACCGCGCCCGAGCGTCCTTCCCTGCTGGCCCGGCTGCGCAATGCGCTGCTGGACCTCGACGCCGTTCTCGATTCCTCGCTGTTCGGCCTCGGCAGCCGCACCCGGCGTGCGCTCTCGGCCTATGCGGCCTTCACCGAGAACTTCAACATCAGCGGCATTCCGCGCTTTTTCGTGGGGCTCGCCTCGGAGGCCTTCTCCCTCGGCGCCATCGGCACGGTGGTGGTGCTGGCCCTGGCTATCCCCGCCTTCCACGAAACCTCCGACGACTGGCTGAAGCGCACCGAGCTCGCCGTCACCTTCCTCGACCGCTACGGCAACATCATCGGCGAGCGCGGCGTTCGGCAGAACGATACCGTGCCGCTGGAGGATTTCCCCGACCACCTCATCAAGGCCACCCTGGCCACCGAGGACCGGCGCTTCTACGAGCATTGGGGCATCGACGTGGCGGGCACCCTGCGGGCCCTGGTCACCAATGCCCGCGCCGGAGGGGTGCGCCAGGGCGGCTCATCGCTGTCGCAGCAGCTCGCCAAGAACCTGTTCCTGTCCAACGAGCGCACCTTCGAGCGCAAGATCAAGGAAGCCTTCCTCGCCATCTGGCTGGAAGCGCGCCTGACGAAAAGCCAGATCCTGAAGCTCTATCTCGACCGCGCCTATCTCGGCGGCGGCGCCTATGGGGTGGATGCGGCGGCGCGCTACTATTTCGGCAAGTCGGTGCGCGAGGTGAACCTCGCCGAGGCGGCCATGATGGCCGGCCTGTTCAAGGCCCCCTCCAAGTACGCGCCGCACGTGAACCTGCCCGCCGCCCGTGCCCGCGCGTCCACCGTGCTCGACAATCTGGTGGAATCCGGCTTCATGACCGAGGGTCAGGTGTTCGGCGCCCGCCGCAACCCCGCCACCCCGGTGGACCGCCGCGACGAGGCGGTGCCAGACTACTACCTGGATTATGCCTTCGGCGAGGTGAAGAAGCTGGTGGACCAGCTTCCAGCCTCGGTCACCGAGCGCATCTTCGTGGTGCGCACCGGCCTCGACCCCAATATCCAGAAGGTGTCGGAAGCCGCGCTGGAGCAGTCGCTGCGCGAGTTCGGGCGCGACTACAAGGCGAGCCAGGGCGGCATCGTCGTCATGGAACCCAACGGCACCGTGCGCGCCATGGTGGGTGGGCGCGATTATGGCGCGAGCCAGTTCAACCGCGCCACCGACGCCTTGCGCCAGCCCGGCTCCTCCTTCAAGCCGTTCGTCTACACCGTGGCGCTCATGAACGGCTTCAAGCCCTCCACCATCGTGCAGGACGCGCCGATCTGCCTGGGCAACTGGTGCCCGCAGAATTACGGGCGCTCCTACATGGGCTCCATCACTTTGCAGACCGCGCTCCAGCACTCCCTGAACACCGTGGCGGTGCGGCTCGCCGAGAAGTTCGGGCGCAAGAAAATCGTCGACCTCGCCCACCAGATGGGCGTGCGCACGCCGCTGCCCATCTCCGCGCCGCTGCCGCTGGGCGCCGCCGAGGTGACGCTGGTGGACATGACCACCGCCTATTCGGTGTTCGCCAACGGCGGGCGCAGCGTCTACCCCCACGCGGTGGTGGAAATGCGCATCGGCAATGGCGAGGTGGTGTGGCGCTTCGACCGCGACGCCCCGCCCCCGGTGCAGATCATCCCGACGCCGCAGCTCCACGACATCAACGCCATGCTCAACAACGTGGTGGAGAACGGCACCGGCCGCCGGGCGCGGCTGGTGAACGCCAAGGTGGCGGGCAAGACCGGCACCACCAATGCCTACCGCGACGCCTGGTTCATGGGCTTCACCGGCAATTACGTGGCCGGCGTGTGGTTCGGCAATGACGACTATGCCTCGCTGAACAAGATGACCGGCGGCTCGCTGCCCGCCATGACCTGGCAGAAGGTGATGGCCTATGCCCACCAGGGCATCGAGATCAAGCCCATCCCCGGCGTCACTTCGCCCATTCCCAAGCTGGACGAGACGCCCGCCCCCCTCGACGTGCCGGGGCTGGCCGACTCCCAGCGCCCGGTGACGCTCTCGCCCCGCTCCGCCGAGCGGCTGGCGGCGCTGGAACGGCTGATGAAGGACACCGAAGGCGCCCAGGCCACCCCGCCGGCACCGGCCACCGCCCCGCCTGCCGGCAAGCTGCCCCAGCCCGGCGCGCCGCTGCCGCCGCCGCGGCCCTTGCGCACCGGCGAGGCGGCGGCCGCCCCCAAGGGCTAGGAGCATCGGGAGCGACGAGCACGGAGCGCTGAGAGCAGGAGCCTTTGATGGCACGCGGCGCCGAAGGGGTCGGTGCCGCGCTCCGCCGGATGCCAAAGCTGCCGGGCGCCATCAAGATGCCAGCCCGATGCCGCCCCGGATGGGTTGCCGCGCCCCACCCACCAGCCCGGCGCCCACAGGTCGCCTCACCCCCGCCGGCATCGCTCCCGCCAGTCCCGGGGGGAAACCCCGAAGGCGCGCTTGAAGGCGGTGGCGAAATTGGCGGCCGAGCCATAGCCCGCCACATAGGCCGCCTGGGCCACGGTGAGCCCCTCCGCCGCCAGTCCGTCGCGAGCGAGTTCCAGCTTGCGCCGGCGCACATAGTCGAACACCGTGGTGCCAAAGGCGGCACGAAACGCGCGCTGGAGCGAATTGACGCTCATGCCAGCCTCACGGGCGATGTCCTCCAGGCTCAGTTCGCGCTGGAGATGGGCCTCCAGAAAATCGTGCACCGCCCACATCCTCTGGCGCTCGCGCGGACGCAGCGCCGCCAGCGCCTCGCCCTCGGTTCCGGCGCCCAGCAGGCCAAGGGCCCCCACCACCAGCTCCATGGCGCGGCTCTCGGCGTAGAGGCCGGAGAGCATCGGCCCGTAGCGCGGCGGCGCCAGGATCTGCTCGGCCAGCGCCGTCATCTGCGCCGAAGGGCGCCAGCGCGCGACAGCCCGGTGGTCGCGGGCAAAGGCCAGCACCGCCTGATGACGGCGATCGTCGTGCTCGGCCTGCTCCAGCCACCCCTCGGGCAGGAAGATGTTGACCTTGCGCACCCGCATGCCGCGCCGCCCGTTGCGCACGAACAGGTCGGGCTCTGCGCGCGCCATCAGGGCCCCTTCCACCCCTTCGGGCGTGCCCAGGTGCAGCGGGCGCCCGCCGATGCAGACGTCGGCCTCGCCCGCCAGGAACAGGGACACGGTGAGCCCGGCCCCGTGCACCACGCGGGTGGTGGTGTCGTGCAGGTCGGCGGCGTCGGTGGCATGCAGCACCAGCCCGCTGCGCAGCGGCGCCAGCACATAGCGCCCGCGCAACACCGCGCCATCCGCGCCGAGGCGCGGCGTCACCAGACTGAAGTCCCGGCCGGTGACGCGGGACAGCGCCGCGATGTCGCGGGAGCGCACGAGCGCATCGGACACCGCAGGCGTGGGCGTGCCCTCGGCCGGGGGCGGAATGGCGGACGCATCGGGGTCGCTCATGTCGCAACAACATGGACCCGGGCCGCCGCTGTCAAGAGCAGAGCCGCCCATTCGATTTAGTATTATTCCAGATAATCAGGACACCACCCGCCTGATCATCGCGTATGCACTCCTGAAACCTCTCCCATTAAAACAGATGAGGATTTTGCAAACGAATTATACGATCCTACAAACCCATTCCTGCTGGAGCAGCCAGGAGTGCAGCCGCTAAAAAAGACCCACGAGCCGAGGCCAGCCATTTGGAAGTCTGCGCCACGCCCGGCGCAACTTCAGGTTACTTTGCTAGAAGTGGGGATTTGCATGATCGGATTGGAGCGCGCGTCGGCGCGGCGGCTTCGCATGGGCCATATGATGGCCGGAACCCTTCTGTCGGGCACCGCGCTCGCGCTTCTGGCCGCCGCCCCGGCTCCAGCCTTCGCGCAAGCCCAGCCGCAGCAGCAGGCGGCCGGCGACATCGCGCTCGACACGGTGCAGGTGCTGGAGGAACGCAAGCGCGAGCAGGCGGTCTTCACCGAAGGACTTGACACCTACAACGCCGCCATCACCACCATCGGCGTCGGCACGCCCACGCCGGTGCGCGAGATTCCGCAGTCCATCTCCACCGTCACCAGCCAGCGCATGGCCGACCAGAATTTCACCCAGCTGGAAGACGCCATGCGCCGCACCACCGGCATGGTGGTGCTGGCCAACGACCAGGGCCGCTCCTCCATCTTCTCCCGCGGGTTCGAGATCGACACGCTCCTGGTCAACAACCTGCCGGCCCCGCTCTCCTCCATTCTCGGCACCCAGCCGGACCTGTTCATCTTTGACCGCCTGGACGTGCTGAAGGGGCCTGCTGCCCTGTTCTACGGCGGCTCCGCCGGCAATAATGCCGGCCCCGGCGGCATCATCAACGGCACCCTGAAGCCGGCCACCGCCAAGCCGTTCATCGCCTCGGCTCTCGAATACGGCTCCTGGGACTTCGTGCGCGCCGAAGTGGACGCCGGCGGCAAGCTGAACGAGGCCGGCACCGTGCGCGCCCGCATCGGCGGCGCCTTCCAGGACCGCAACTCGTTCGTGGACATCAACGACAACCAGGTGTGGGTGGGCCACGGCGCCCTCGATTTCGACATCACCGAGAACACCACGGTGTCGTTCCACGCCTGGCACCAGGAGCGCGACATCACCCCCTTCAACGGCCTGCCGGCGATCAACCTCGGCACCGGGGAGGGCCAGCTTCTGAACGTGCCGCGCTCCACCTTCGTGGGCGGCACCTGGAACCGCTTCAACAACGAGATGACCGACTATCTCGTGGAGGTGAAACACGACCTGGACAATGGCGGCGAGGCCAAGGCCTCCCTGCGCTATTCCGATCGCGACATCGACTATAAATACGCCTACGGCCGCACCGCCGTCAGCACCGCGCCGGCCACCTCGGGCAATTTCGGCCTCGCCTACACGGCGGCGCAGGTGAACGAAAGCTCGCTGTCCGGCGACGCCCATGTCTCGACCCCGTTCCAGTTGTTCGGCCAGGAGCACCAGTTCACCGTCGGCGCCGACTTCCGCCGCACCGACCAGACCCAGTGGTCGCCCACCAGCACCAACCTGCCGGACGTGTACAACATCTACGCGCCCAACCCCTGGGCAGTGGCGGAGCCCCTCACCGTCTACAACCGCGAGGCGGTGACCGACCCCACCCAGTACGGCCTCTATGCCCAGGCCCGCATCAACCCCATTGAGCAGGTGCACGTCATCCTGGGCGGGCGCTTCTCGTGGTACGACGCGACCTCCACGGTGAACACCCTCAACGGCGGCCTGCTCACCACCACCCAGTCCACGGTGGATGTGGACGGCAAGGTCCTGCCCTCGGTGGGCCTCGTCATCGACATGACGAAGGAGATTTCCGTTTACGGCAGCTATAGCACCACCTTCATGCCGCAGACGGAGCTGAACGCCGCCGGCGACGTGCTGGCGCCGCGCCAGGGCTACCAATATGAGGGGGGCGTAAAGGGGTCCTTCTTCGACGGCGCGCTCAGCGCCTCCGCCGCCCTGTTCGTGATCCGCGACGACAACCGCGCCCTGGCCACCAACGTGGCCAACGTCTACGTCGCTTCCGGCGAGGTGGAGGTGTCGGGCTGGGAGGCGGAGGTGAGCGGGCGCCTCGCCCCCGGCTGGGACATCTATGCCGGCTACACCTACACCGAAACCGAATATCTCACCGCCACCGTGGCGCAGCTGCAGTCCGGCTTCAGCACCTACACGCCGAAGCACAACTACAATCTGTGGACCAAGTACGAATTCCAGGACGGCGCGCTGCGCGGCTTCCATGTGGCCGGCGGGGTGAAGATTCTGTCCAGCTTCTACACCAAGTCCGGCGGCGTGAAGCTCACCGAGGACGGATACACGGTTGTGGATGCCCAGGCAGGCTACAAGTTCAACGACAATTGGAAGGCGACCGTCACCGTCACCAACCTGTTCGACGAGGTCTATTACCAGCGTGTCGGCTCCACCTCCCTGTTCAACTTCTATGGTGAGCCGCGCGGCTATTGGCTCAAGGTGAGCGCGACCTATTGACCATGGCCGCCACACTCTCCCCGCTCCGGCGTGCCGGCGCCACCCTGCTCGCCCTCGCCGCCCTTTTGGGCGGCGCGGCGCGCGGCACCGCCGGGCCGCTCACCCTGCCCGGCACCGAGGAACGGGTGGTCGTCTCCCGGGGCGGCCTTCCCTATCGCCTCTTCATCACCGCGCCGCGCGAGCCGCCACCGCCCGCCGGCTATCCGGTGCTCTATGTGCTGGACGGCAACGCAGTGGCGGGCACCCTCTCGGACCTCGCCCGCACCCAGGCGCGCAACCAGGGCGGGCTGATCCAGCCGGCGGTGCTGGTGGCGGTGGGCTATCCGGGCGATGCGCCCCACAACATGCCCCGCCGCGCGCGGGACCTGACGCCCGTTCCCGCCCCGCCCGGCGAGGGCACCGGAACCTATCTCACGCCCGAGCAGACCGGCGCCGCCGACGCCTTCCTCTCCTTCCTGCTCGACGAGCTGCGCCCGCTCATCGCCGCCGACTTTCCGGTCGATCCAGCGCGGCAGGGGCTGATGGGACACTCGTTCGGCGGGCTGTTCACGCTGCACGCTTTGTTCACCCTCCCCGAGGCGTTTTCCACCTATATCGCCGCCAGCCCCTCCATCTGGTGGGCGAACCGGGCGATCCTGAACGAGGAGGCGGCCTTCGCCGCCCATCCCCCGGCCGGCACGCGGCGCCTGCTGCTCACCGTGGGCGCCTATGAACAGACGCTGCATCCCGGCCTGCGAACCCAGCCCGATGCCGACAAGGTGGCGCAGCGGCTCGCAGCGCGGGGCATGGTGGACGCCGCCCGCGACCTCGCCGGACGGATCGCGGCGCTGCCCGGCCGGCCGGTTGCGGTGCGGTTCGAAATCCTTCCCGGCCAGACCCACGCCTCGGCCGCGCCCCACGCGCTGCTGGCGGGACTCGAATTCTTCCTCGGCCCCGATTCGACAGGCACCGCGCCATGACTGTGCGGCAGACGAACGACGCCACGGTGGCGCCCGCAGGCCCGCGCTATCGCCACCTGCGGGTGCTGGAAGTGGTGCGGGTGGAGGCGGTGACGGCGCGCACGCGCCGGATCGTGCTGGGCGGGCCGGAGGTGGCCGGCTTCGGCGCCGGCCCCAATCTCAAGCTGCTGATCCCACCGGACGGGCTCGTGGAGCCGGAATGGCCGCTGGAGGGTCCCGACGGGCGCCCGCTCTGGCCGCCGGAACCGCGAAGGCCAGTGGCCCGCACCTATTCCGTCCGCCGGTTCGACGCCGAACGCGGCGAAGTCTCCATCGACTTCGCGCTGCACGGCCAAGACGGGCCGGCGGCGCGGTTCGTGCGGCGGGCGCGGGCCGGGGACACGGTGGGCATCGCCGGCCCCGGCGGGCGCGGGCTCCCGACCGCGCCAACGGTGCTGCTGGCTGGCGACCATAGCGGCCTGCCGTCCATCGCCGCCATCCTGGAACGGCTGCCGCCCGCCACGCGCGGCCTGGCCCTGCTGGAGGTGGACGACGCGGCGGAGGAACAGGACCTTGCCGCCCCGCCCGGCGTGCGCATCGCCTATCTCCACCGCAACGGCGCCGAGGCCGGCACCACGCGGCTGCTGGAAACGGCGGTGCGCGCCGCCGACCTGCCGGCGGGAGATGGCGTGGCCGCCTGGGTGGCGTGCGAATCGGCCGCCGCCCGCGCCTTGCGCGCCCATCTCCGCGACGAGCGCGGCCTCTCGCCCCGCGCCCTGGTGGCGGTGGGCTATTGGAAGCGCGGCATGAGCGAGACCGCCTACCACGCCGCCCACGACCACGACCGCGACGCCGACTACCACCGCGCCGCCCGCGAGGAAGGCGCCGGCTGACACCGCGCCGGGCCTCCCGCCGGGCAACGCGCGGGGCCCGGCCCACCGGGGGCCTGCGCGCTCAAATCCACAGGCCCAAATCCACGGGCCCAAATCCACGGGCCAAGTCCCCCCTCGCCTGAGGCCCCTCGCCCAAATCCGCGCGCCGGATGTCCATAAGCCCAGGTCCATAAGCTCAGGTCCACAAGCCGAAGCCGGCTTCCACTTCGACCCGCGCCTCTTGGGCTGCGCCTATTGAGCGGCCTCTCTTGGGCCACAGCACCTGAGCCGGCGCCTCTTGGGCCCGGATGCGCCGGCCGCAGTCACCCACTCCCGGCATCCGGCTCGGTGCGCCCGTCCGGGCGCACCGATGTCTTGTCGTCGATGGCTTAACGCATGGACCCGCGCGTCAGTTGTCGTCGGGATGGGCGACGTCGTCCAGCGCCTGGTTGGTGCAGCTGTAGGCGCCTTCCGGCTCGTCGAAGCCGGCGCGGGTGAGGAAGTCGCAGCGCGAGCCCTCCGCCGTCGCCAGCCACGACACCAGCCGATGGGTGATGCCGGCGGTGACGGCATCGTCGTCCACGGGCTTGAACGCGCTGTCGGCGGGCATCTGGGCGCCGCTCTTCCTCGCCGTCCTCACCTCGGTGATGGTGGGAATGAGCGAGATGCTGTCGCCGGTGTCGGCGGCGGTCACCACCGGCTGGACCGACAGGACGAACTGGTCCCAGCTGCCTTTCTCCAGCCGCGTCGCATCCGATTCCCCGGTCACGGTGGCATGAAACACCGGCGCGCCGCCGGCGCCCTTGGCGACGCTGACGCCGGCGAGCTTGAACTTGCGCGCGCCGCCCGCCGCCCCCTCCGCTGGCGCGCCCGCGAGCAGGCGGCCGAGGGCGGTTTCCAGATAGGTCTTCAGCTTGGCGTCGGAAACCACGGCGCCCTCCGATACCTTGGCGCGGGGCACCACGGCCAGCGCCATTTCCGTGCAGGCATTGGGCAGGCCCACCGTCAGCACCGCCGGGTCGGCCCGCAGCGCCTTTGCGCGCGCCGCCTCCTGGCCGATCGGAACGACGATGTCCACCGCCACGTCCTCGCCGCCCCGCGCGGCAAGGCGCAGGCGGCTCCACACGTCCTTCAGCTTGGCGGTGCCGGTGCCGCGCGCCGGCCCGGCCACCGCCACGTCAAGATCGGCCAGGGCCGCCGGCGCGGCGGCGGCCGACTTCAGCACCTCCGGCCGCAGCGCCACGGACAGCCCGCCATAGACCTGGCCGCACCAATTGTCGTCCACGTGCTGGAGAACCAGCGCAGTGTCGGAAAAGTCGGCGGCGGGGCGGAACAGGGTGATGCGTTCCAGGTCGCCGATGGTGGTGGCCTCGTCCCACACCTGGTGCAGGCCGCGCTCACTCTCGGTGAAGGTCAGCACGTAGGAGTCCGCCCCCGTGCCCACGTTCACCTTCAGGATGCCGTTGACGAGCGTGCCGGTGAACGGCAGCGCCGGGCGCGGATCGCCGGCCGGCGGGGCGATGGTGCCGGTGGCCTTGTCATCGCCCACCTCGACGGTGGCGATGCCCACGCGATAGGGCTCGAAGAAGGGCAGCCCCAGCGCCATGTAGTGGTCGGCAGACCGGGCCGGCGTGGCGGCGCCCGCCGCCAGCGCGGCCACGGCCAGCGCCAGCGCGCCGCGACGCGAGAGGGGGCTTGGCGTCATGAGGCGTCTCGACACGGAGCGTCTCGACATGGGACATCTTCCTTCCTGGACCCGGCGCCGAACGGTTCGGCGCGGCATCTTGGACCAATGTTCCTGCGCGAAATGGGTTGAGCATGGCTTAATGCCGAAGGCCCGTGAGCAAAGCTCACGGGCCTTCGGCATTAAGCCCGCGCGGCGCTTGAGCGGACCCACTTGGCGCCGGTCGAAAGACCGGGGCCAATGGTATAAGGACCGGCACGCCCGCGCCACCGCCCCACCCGGCCTTCCACCGCGAGTCGATCATGAGCCCGCTGAACAGCCCCTCCTCCGCGCCCCCGCGCGTCATCACCGCCGTTACGCCCGATGGCCTCTCCATCCATGTGCAGGACTGGAGCGCAGGGGCGGCGACGGGGCCGGAGCTGCTGTTCATCCATGGCTTCTCCCACTGCGGGCTGTCCTGGATGCGGCAGACCGGCGCACCGGAACTGGCAGGCTTCCGCTTGGTGACCTACGATTTTCGTGGCCATGGCGGCTCCGACAAACCGCTGGAGCCCCATTATTACAAGGAGCCGCGACGCTGGGCCGACGAGCTGGCGGCGGTGATCGCGGCGGCCGGCCTCCAGCGGCCCGTTCTGGTGGGCTGGTCCTATGCCGGGCGCATCATCGGCGACTATCTGTCCAGCCATGGCAGCGCCGGGCTGGGGGGCATCGCCTTCGTGGACGCGGCCACCGCCAACGCGCGGGAGTTCTACGGCACCTGCAATCGTCTGATGCGGCGCATGTGCGCCCCGGACCTCGCCGAGAACATTGCCGCCACCCGCGAATTCGTGCGCCGCTGCTTTTCCGCCCCGCCGCCCGCGGATCTCGTCGAAACCCTGCTCGCGCTCAACATGGTGGTGCCGCCGCAGGTGCGCGCGGCCCTGTTCGACCGTCCGGCGGAGTATGACGATGAACTGACCCGCCTCGACATTCCGGTGCTGGTGGTCCAGGGCGGCCGGGACGAGGTGGTGGCCCCGGCCATGGCCCGGCACATCGCCGGCCGCATCCCCGGCGCCCGCCTCGCGGTGTTCGAAGACGTGGGACACGCGCCCTTCCTGGAAGCCGCCGACGCGTTCAACACCCTCCTGGCCGACTTCGCCCGCTCCACGTCCCCCGGCTGATCCGTGCCGCGGAACAACGCAAGCGTGGCTTTTGCATCGCACCGACGCGAAAAGTGCTTCACACTCGCGTGCGCGTGGAACCCGGCGTCCATAAAGCGGTTGCGGTCATGTCCATTTGTGGCGGAAAAATGGATGTCGCACACGCGGGGGCGGTGCGTATCGCGGAAGTTGCCAAGCTCCACTGGTCCAGGTGGTCCACGACACGAGACCAATGAAACGAGACCTTAGCGCCATGATGCACGTGAAAGCCTTCGCCGCCGCCGCGATCGCGGCGGCCGTGGTCACCGCGGCCCCGGCCCGGGCCGATGATCGCTACGACCTCTTCCCGTTCGCGAAGCTGTTCCTCGCCACGCCGTCCGACGTCGGCGTGGTGAGCAGTTCCTCGCCGATCCCGCGCCAGGCGGTGGCCTTCGACGGCGCCTACAAGCCGGGCACCATCGTCATCCGCACCTCCGAGCGCCGGCTTTACTACGTGACAGCGCCGGGCCAGGCCATCCGCTACGGCGTCGGCGTCGGCCGCGACGGCTTCCAGTGGGCCGGCGTGAAGACCGTGAGCGCCAAGCGCGAATGGCCCGGCTGGACGCCGCCGGCGCAGATGCTGAAGCGCCGCCCCGACCTGCCGCGCTACATGCCCGGCGGCATCGACAACCCGCTCGGCGCCCGCGCCATGTATCTGGGCTCCAGCCTCTACCGCATCCACGGCTCCAACGAGCCGGAGACCATCGGTCAGGCGGTGTCCTCCGGCTGCATCCGCATGACCAACGAGGATGTGGTGGACCTTTATAATCGCGTCCGGGTGGGCACCACGGTCTACGTCCAGCGCTGAAGACGGGGTTTGCAGGCAGGGTGCCGAGTTGATCCAGGTTCCTGGCCATTAATCGCGGCCCTCGCGTTCCACGCCCTCCCTGCCTGCGGCGGTGGTGCGGAACGACGGGGTGTCCACGCAAGCAAAAAGCCCGGGCACAAGGCCCGGGCTTCGAATTCGGCGCCCATCCAGTGTGGCGGGCGAAAGCTGCGCTCAGAGCGCGGCGAGGTTCGAGGCTTTGCTCTTGCCGCGGTTATCGGCCACGATGTCGAAGGACACCTTCTGGCCATCGTTCAGGCTGTACATGCCGGAACGTTCCACGTCGGAAATGTGCACGAACACGTCCGGGCCACCCTCATCCTGCTGGATGAAGCCGAAGCCCTTCTGGGCGTTGAAAAACTTGACGGTACCATTGGCCATTTGAGGCCTCCTGTTCAGGCTTTTGCTGCGCGGCTGGCGCAAGCGCGCTGATCGCGAGCGGCGCATAACCGCCTGCGCGCAGTTCAGGACAAGTCCGAAGAAGGGAGGCTTTTATGTCGCGGCCCGAAGGAAACGATGGAAAGCAGGCCGTGCGACGAACTGTCCTAGTCCGCTCGCTCCCCCGCGCATTTTGAAACATGCAGCGGAGGAACGAACACCCATTCACCACGAAATCGGAGTACATCCGTCCGTCTCTCGCCGACGCTGGAAGCGCGTTAGGCGACTGGGATGTTGCATAGATAGAGACTAACTGCGGCAAATCAAGGGCAGATGCGAAAATTCCGCATCCGCCCTCCAAGTTCTTCCGCGCCGCTCAGTGCGACCCTGCCTTTTTTACGAAAGTGCCATCAAACGTCTTGGCCAGATCGATGGAGGCGGACTTCAGCTCCGGATCGAACGCCACCAGCATGCCGAGGGCATTTTTCATGGCCGCTTCCGGGATCACGCCCGTGACCGAGTACATGGGCATGGAGTTCTTCACCGCCGCCTCGTAGAGCCCGGTGTCGCCCAGCAGATATTCGGCGGGCACCACCGCCGCCACCTCGGCGGGGGTGGCAGCGTGGAGCCACTTCAGCGCCTTGGCGAAGGCGTTCACCAGTTTCTGGGTGGTCACCGGGTTGCGGGTGACGAAATCGCGCTTGAGATAGAGTACCGCGGCCGGATTGGGCCCACCGAAGATGGCCTCGCTGCCCGCCTCGGTGCGGCTGTCGGCCAGGATCGCCACGTCGCCGTCGCTCTCCAGCTTGGTGATGACCGGATCGAGGTTGGCCATGGCGTCGATGCCGCCATGCTTCATCTGCGCCACCGCGGACGCCCCGCCCCCGACCCCCACGAACGACACGTCCTCCGGCTTCAGCCCGTCCTTGGCCAGCAGGAAGTTGACGAAGAAATTGGTGGAGGAGCCGGGCGCCGTCACCCCCACCTTGCGACCCTTCAGGTCCTTCACGGCCTTGATGCCGCTGTCCTTCCCCGCCACCAGCACGATGCCGGGAAAGCGGCCAAGCTCGATCACCGAGACGATGTCCTGGCCCTTCGCCTGCATGCGGATGGTGTGCTCATAGGCCCCCGTCACCACGTCCACCGAACCGCCGATCAGGGCCTGCAACGATTTGGCGCCGCCGCCGAAATCGTTGATGGAGACATCAAGCCCCTCCTCCTTGAAGAAACCCTTCCGCTCGGCGATGGTCAGCGGAAGGTAATAGAGCAGCGGCTTGCCGCCCACGCCGAGGGTGAGCTGCGGCTTCTCCGCCGTCTGCGCCACCGCCGGCCCCGCCAATGCGGCCGCGAGGCCCGCCACCGCCAGCACGCCGATGGCGAAGGCGCGGACAAGGCCGTGCCCGAGCCTGCCCGCCTTGAGACGTCCCATGCTTGTCCTCCCTGTCATTGGGCACCGGCCGGCGCCGGGCGCCAGACCAGGAGCCGTCGTTCGATGGCGCTCACCAGCGTGTCGATGAGGATCACGAAGATGGAGAGCACCACCATGCCCGAGAACACGCCGGTGACGTCGAACACGCCTTCCGCCTGGTGGATGCGGTAGCCGAGGCCAGCGGCGGAGCCGAGATACTCGCCCACCACCGCGCCCACCAGCGCGAAGCCCACCGCCGTGTGCAGCGAAGAGAACATCCAGGTGAGCGCCGAGGGCCAGAACACGTGCCGCATGAGCTGGCGCTCGTTCATGCCCAGCATGCGGGCGTTGGCGAGCAGGGTCGGGCTCACCTCCTTCACGCCCTGGTAGACGTTGAAGAAGACGATGAAGAACACCAGCGTGACGCCGAGCGCCACCTTCGACCAGATGCCGAGCCCGAGCCACAGCGCGAAGATCGGCGCCAGCACCACGCGCGGCAGCGCGTTCGCCATCTTCACGTAAGGATCGAACACGGCCGCCAGCACCGCCTTGCGGGCGAACCAGAAGCCGATGAGCACCCCGCCCGCCGCGCCGATGACGAAGGCCAGCAGCGTTTCCAGCAGGGTGATCCCCAGGTGGTACCAGATGATCCCGGAATAGAAGTCCGCGAAGGTGCGCTCCAGCACCGCCAGCGGCGTGGAGAAGAAGAACGGATCGAGCGCGAAGAAGGGCTTGGCCGAGATCGCCGGAATGTGCAGCTTCACCGTGGCGCCAAGATGCCAGATCGCCAGCAGCACCACCGCCACCAGCAGCTGAAGCCCGAGCAGGGCTGAGCGGTTGCGCCTCATGTGCCGTGATCCACCGTTTCCGACTGCCTGTAGCCCTTCACCACCTCGTCCTTCAGCGCCGCCCAGATCTGCCGATGGATCTGATGGAACGCCGGGTCGAGGCGCACGTCGATGTCGCGCGGGCGGGGGATGGGCACGCGCCATTCGCCGATGATGCGGGCCGCCGGGCCCGCGCCCATGATGACCACGCGGTCGGCCAGCGCGATGGCCTCCTCCAGGTCGTGGGTCACGAACAGCACCGCCTTGCGATCGGCGCTCCACAGCTCCAGCAGCAGGTTGCCCATGATCTGCCGGGTCTGGGCGTCGAGCGGGCCGAACGGCTCGTCCATCAGCAGGATCTTGGGGTGCCGGATCAGCACCTGCGCCAGCCCCACGCGCTTGCGCTGGCCACCGGAGAGCATGTGCGGATAGCGATCGGCGAACGCCGCCAGCCCCACCCGCGCCAGCCACTTGCGGGCTTCCGCCCGCGCCTCGGCCTTGGGCGTGCCGGCGATATCGAGGCCAATCGCCACGTTCTCCACCGCGGTCTTCCAGGGAAACAGCGCCTCCGCCTGGAACAGGTAGCCGGCCTTGCGGTTCAGCCCGGACAACGGCGCGCCAAAGATGGACACGTGCCCGGACGCGGGCGTGAGCAGCCCGGCGGTGGCATTGAGGAGGGTGGACTTGCCGCAGCCGGTGGGGCCGACGATGGCCACGAACTCCCCATCGGCGACGGCGAGGCTGGCGTCGTCCACGGCGACGAAGGGCACGCCGCCCCGCTTGGCATCGGGAAAGGCAATGCGCACTTTCTCCAGGACCACGGCGCTGGCGGGCGCCTCCGGATGTGGCCGGACCACGCTGAGAACTGGCGGCACCCTCTCCCTCCCCGGGACCCAGGCGCTCAGCCGCCGGCTCTCGCCCGGCCTGCGCCTCTTGGCGTGCAACCTACCGGGGGCGGGGGGACGGAGGCAAGCGGCGGCGCGCGGAAGCGCAGCCGGGAAGCCGAACCGGGGCCGCCGGCAGGCGGATCGGGAACCTCAGGCGGAGTCGCGCTCGGGCAGCGCCACCAGGATCAGCATGCCGATGACGGCCACATAGATATGGAAGGCGCCCTGCTGGCCGTTCCAGTCCTTGGACTGCCACATGGCGAAATACTCACCGGCCACCACCATGAAGCCGAAGAACCACAGCGCGAAGGCCAGCGCCCCGCCCAGATAGACCAGCCCCTTCGCGCGCTCGAACGCGGCGACGGGCGCGCGCAGCCGAGCCAGCATCAGCCCGGCGCCGGCGGCGAGCAGCACCCCGCTCACCCCCTCGGCGGTGATGATGGCCGCATATGCGGCATGCCACAGGCGCGGATCGGTGATGGCGCGCGCCATCAGGGCATTGCCGGGAAAGGTCGTGTCCATGCTCAGCACATGGCCCACGAAGGCAAAATTCGACCCGTAGTCGACGATGTTGCCATAGGCGACGAGCAAGGCGTAGGCGGCGAGCGACGCCACCACAGCGATCTTGGCGACACGCAGCTCCATTCCCGTTCCCCCTCCTGGGGGCCATGGCTTCCCGACGGGCGAGGAGGACCGGCCTCCCCGCCTCCGGTCCAGCCGGCCGGGGGCAGGATAACTCAGCGCCGGCGAAAATTCTGCTGACGTCGCGCGCCGGGCGGCGGAGCGGAGCCTTCGGCCTTGTGACGGAAGTTGATGCGCCCACGGTCGAGATCGTAGGGCGACATTTCCACCACCACCCGGTCTCCCTCGATGGTGCGGATGCGATTCTTCTTCATCTTGCCGGCAGCATAGGCCAGGATCTGGTGGTCATTGTCCAGCCGCACGCGGAAATTGCCGTCGGGCAGGACCTCGGTCACCGTTCCCTCGAACTCCAGCAGTTCTTCCTTCGCCATATAGTCTTCTCCGATGACCCCGCGCCGGGGCGGAAGTGGCGGGCCTTATGTCACGTTTCCGCGGTCCGGCCCATAGGTATCGCGCACGCGGAACACCTTATCGATGCCCCGCGCGCGATCTGAACGTCACCGACCGGGGCGCTTGGCCCCGACGCCCTGGGTTTCCTTGCGGCCGTCCTGCCGGGTCGGCACCGCCTTCATGAAGCCGATGCCGCCGAGTTCGCCGCCGGTCGCACGCGCGCCGCGCTCGGCCCGCTCACCGCGATTGGCGCGCCCCTCCGGACGGCCGGCGCCCCGGGCCTCTTCGGAACGGGCCGGACGCGGATCGCCGCGCCCCTCGGCACGGGCCGCCTGCGGCCGCGCCGCGCGGGCCTCATCGCCACGACCGGGACGGGCCTCGGCCCGCGGCGACTGCGCCCGCCCGGCACCGGCCGGGCCGCGGCCCTCCTGGCGGCCGCCGTCGCGCTCCTGCCGGGCAGCACCGTCACGCTGCGGACCGCGCCGCTGCTCGGACCCACGGCCGCCGTCGCTCCGCGGCGCCGACGCGCGCTGGCCGCCGGGGCGCCCCTGGCGACGCCCGCCACGGGTGTCCTCGCGGCTGTCCTCCTGGGTGTCCAGGAGGATCGGCGCGCCGTCCGGCACGTCGAACGCCATGCCGGCGCCGCGGCGATCCTCGGACGGGATCTGCAGCTTGATGAGCCGCTCGATGGCCCGCAGGAACGCGCGCTCCTCCTGGTCGCAGAACGAGATGGCAATGCCCTCGCGGCCGGCGCGGGCGGTGCGCCCGATGCGGTGCACATAGCTTTCCGGCACGTTCGGCAGGTCGAAATTGATGACGTGGCTGACGCCCGTCACGTCGATGCCGCGCGCGGCGATGTCGGTGGCGATCAGGGTGCGGATCTTGCCTTCGCGGAAGGCGGCCAGCACCCGGTCACGCTGGTTCTGCGACTTGTTGCCGTGGATCGCATCGGCGGGAATGCCGGCCTTAGCCAGCACCCGCACCACCTTGTCGGCGCCGTGCTTGGTACGGGTGAACACCAGGGCGCGGTCGATCTGCTCCTTGGAGAGCACCTCGGCCAGCAGCGGACCCTTGTTGGCCTTGTCCACCAGCACCACGCGCTGGTCGACGCGGTCGGCGGTCTTGGCCACCGGGGTCACCGCGACCCGCACCGGCTCATGCAGCATGGAGCCGGCGAGCTCGGCGATGGCGCCGGGCATGGTGGCGGAGAAGAACAGCGAATGCCGCTTGTGGGGCAGGCGGCGCACGATGGCGCGGATGGCATGGACGAAGCCCATGTCCAGCATCTGATCCGCCTCGTCGAGCACGAACACTTCCACCTGGTCGAGGCGGATGGCGTTGTTCTCGGCAAGGTCGAGCAGCCGCCCGGGGGTGGCCACCAGCACATCCACGCCGCGTGCCAGGGCGCGGATCTGCCGGCCCATGGGCACGCCGCCGATGGCGAGCGAGACCGTGACATGGGCGTGACGGCCGAATTTCAGGAAATTGTCGACGATCTGGCCCGACAGCTCGCGGGTGGGCGAGAGCACCAGGGCGCGCACCGACTTCGGCTCGGGACGACGCGGATGGCGGGCCAGCCGGTCGAGGATGGGAAGGGCGAACGCGGCGGTCTTGCCGGTGCCGGTCTGGGCGATGCCGATGAGGTCGCGACCGGCGAGAATCTCAGGGATGGCCTGGGCCTGGATGGGGGTCGGCGTCACGTGGCGCTCTTCGGTGAGGGCGCGGACGATGGGCTCGGCAAGGCCGAGGGAAGAAAAAGAGGTCAAGCTCTGTCTTTCATGGGCGAGCGACGTCGGGCCGCGCACGCGTGGCGTTCACGCGGCGATGCTGCTCGCGAGGATCTTCGACATCCCGCGTGGCCAGGGGTGTCCGGAAGAAAACAAGGAATTCGGGCAAAGCCGCCTGCGACGCTTCCAGGATGATGAAGCTCCGAGCGGTCTCCGCTACGCGGCCCGACAGTGCCGTCATTCCCTGGCGCCGCCCCCGGTCCGGTTGGACCTCGATGAACGACCGCCTGCCGACGGATCACTATGGCAGTGCATATGACGCATCCCCATGACGATTTCAAGGCAGGCCCGGCCCGATGCCGCTGTTTTCGCCGGCTGGGCGCCGCCGGGGTCCACCCGGATACCCCTTCGCCGTCTCGGCCGGGCGCGCGCGTGGGGCGACTGGCCGTAGCCGCGCGGCGGGAGAACGACCGCCATACGCTTTTCCGCCGCACTGGCCCGGCATAGAGAGGCTGCGCAAGCCCCAGCCAATGATGCGCGCCATGGTCTTGATCCGTCCCGCGCGCCGTGCGGGCGGGGACCGGCGGGCGGAGGAGCCATGTTCGACCCCAAGACGCTGATCGACGCCACCACCGCCTTCGTGCAGGAGCATCAGGCGCTGGCGCCTGCCATTGTCTTCGGCCTCGCCTTCGGCGAGTCGCTGGCCCTGGTCTCCTTCTTCATCCCGGCCACCGTGCTGCTGCTCGCCATTGGCGCCCTTGTGGAAGCCTCCGGCCTGCAGTTCTTCCCCATCTGGCTGGCGGCGGTGGTGGGCGCCTCGCTGGGCGACGCCGTCTCCTATTGGCTCGGCTTCCACTACAAGGAACGCGCCAAGTCGTTCTGGCCACTCTCCCGGCGCCCGGACCTGGTGGCGCGGGCCGAGGATTTCTTCTCGCGCTTTGGCATCTGGGGGGTGGCCGTGGGGCGCTTCTTCGGCCCGGTGCGCGCGGTGGTGCCCCTGATCGCCGGCATCCTCGCCATGCGGCAAAGCCATTTCCAGCTCGCGAACGTGGCCAGCGCGGCCCTGTGGGCCTTCGCCATGCTGGCGCCCGGGGCCGTGGCCCTGCGCCTCATCGGCGGCTGACGGACGCGCCCCGCCATCGCTCCGGGGCCGCATGCCCCTGCGGCGTCGGCGAACCTTGTGCCACCCCGGGAAGCTATATATGCATGGCTATATCAATCCGGGATAGACCATTGCCATGATCGATTTCATCATTCCCCGCCGCGGTCTCCTCCTCGGCTTCGTCCTGGCCGCGGGTCTGCTCGGCCCGGCCCGCGCCGAGCAGCCCGCCACCGCCGCCGCGGCATCCGCCGACACCACCGTCACCACCTTCGCGGCCGCCAGCCTCACCAATGCCTTCGAGGACATCGCCAAGGCCTACGAGGCCAAGGGCAAGCCCAAGGTGAAGTTCTCCTTCGCCGCGTCGTCCGCGCTCGCCAAGCAGCTCGAGGCCGGCGCTCCGGCCAACATCTTCGCCTCCGCCGACCTCAAGTGGATGGACTACACCGATGCCAAGGGCCTGACCCTGAAGGCCAGCCGCGTGGTGCCGATCGGCAATGCGCTGGTGCTGGTGGCGCCGGCCGACAAGGCCAAGCCGGTGACCATCGCCAAGGGTATGGACATCGAGGCCCTGCTCGGTGCCAACGGCCGCATCGCCACCGGCCTCACCGACAGCGTGCCAGTGGGCATCTATGCCAAGACCGCTTTCACCACCCTCGGCGTGTGGGACAAGGTGGCGCCGCGCATCGTCGGTGCCGAGAGCGTTCGCGCCGCCCTCACCCTGGTGGAGCGCGGCGAGGTGCCCTATGGCGTGGTCTATGCTACCGACGCCGCCATCGCCAAGAACGTGAAGGTCGTGGCGGTGTTTCCGGCCGACAGCCATCCGCCGGTGGAATATCCCTTCGCCCTGGTGAAGGGCCACGACACACCCGAGGCCAAGGCCTTCCTGGCCTTCCTGGTGGGGCCCGAGGCCAAGGACATCTACCGGAAGTACGGCTTCGTGGTGAAGTGATCGCCGCCCCGGAGACGAGCGGCGGCACCAGTCTTGCGTGAGCATTTCCACGTCGGCGCGAGGAGATCCTTCGCGCCGACGTCGCCTTGGTTTAGACTTTTCGGGATTTTACGCGCCGGATGTTTCCCATGCTGCTCACACCGGAAGAATGGACGGCGGTGGTCCTCAGCCTGAAGGTCGCCTTCTGGTCCACCTTCTGGAACATGCCGCCCGCCATCCTGGTGGCCTGGATTCTCGCCCGCACCAACTTTCCCGGCAAGAGCCTGTTCGACGGCATCGTGCACCTGCCCCTGGTGCTGCCCAAGGTGGTGGTGGGCTATCTGCTTCTGATCACGCTCGGGACGCGCGGCTATCTCGGGCAATATCTGTATGAGTGGCTCGGCGTCAGCCTGATGTTCACCACCGCCGGCGCCACCGTGGCCGCCGCCGTGGTGAGCTTTCCGCTCACCGTCAGCGCCATCCGCCTCGCCATCGACGGGGTGGACCGGGGCATCGAGACCGCCGCCCGCACCCTGGGCGCCACCCGCATCGACGCCTTCTTCACGGTGACGCTGCCGCTCATGCTGCCGGGCCTGCTGTCCGGCGCCCTGATCTCGCTGGCCTCGGCGCTCGGCGAGTTCGGCGCCACCATCACCTTCGTCTCCAACGTGGAAGGCCAGACCCGCACCATCCCGCTCGCCATCTACAGCGCCACCCACATGCCCGACGGCGACGCCATGGCGCTGCGTCTGACCGTGGTCTCGGTGGTGCTGGCCCTCGGCGCGCTGGTGCTGGCCGGCATGGCCGACCGCCGCATCAAGATCGCCCTGGGCCGGCTATGATCGAGATCGACATCAGCCTCGCCCGCGGCACCGGCTTCACCCTCAAGGCGCACTTCACCGCACCGCAGACCGGCGTCACCGCCCTGTTCGGCCGCTCCGGCTCGGGCAAGACCACCATCATCCAGGCGGTGGCGGGCACCGTGCGGCCGGACAAGGGGCACATCCGCGTCGGTGACGAGGTCTTCCTGGACCTGGACCGGGGCATCGACCTGCCGATCGAGAAGCGGCGGGTGGGCTACGTGTTCCAGGACGCCCGGCTGTTTCCCCATCTGACCACCGACAGCAACCTGCGCTACGGCCAGCGCCGCGCCCGCCACGACCACTCCATCGGCTTCGACGCGGTGGTCGAGATGCTGGGCATCGGCCACCTGCTGAAGCGCCGGCCACACACCCTGTCGGGGGGCGAGAAGCAGCGGGTGGCCATCGGCCGGGCGCTGCTGGCCCAGCCGCGCCTGCTGCTCATGGACGAGCCCCTCGCCTCCCTGGACGAGCAGCGCAAGGCGGAAATCCTGCCCTACCTGGAACGCCTGCGCGACGACCTGAAGCTGCCCATCCTCTACGTCAGCCATTCCATCGAGGAAGTGCTGCGGCTGGCCGACACGGTGGCCGCGCTGCGGGAGGGCACGGTGGTTGCGAGCGGGCCGCTCACCGACGTCCTGTCCCGCGCCGAGCTGCTGCCGGTGCTGGGCCGCTTCGACCTCGGCACCATCCTCGACTGCGTGGTGAAGGGCCACGACACCGAGCTCGCCCTCTCCACCATCGCCTTCGCGGGCGGCGAACTGCGAGTGCCACTGGTGGATCGGCCGGTGGGCGCGCCGGTGCGGGCACGCATCCGCTCACGCGACGTCTCGCTGTCCCTGTCGCGCCCCATCGACGTGTCGGTGACCAACCGCCTGGCTGGCACCATCCGCACCATCCGGCGTGAGGGCGGGCCTTATGTGAATGTGGAGGTGGCGCTCAGCCACGGCAAGCTCCACGCCCTTGTCACCCTGGAGAGCGTCGAGCGCCTGGCCCTCGAGGAGGGCATGCCCATCTGGTCCATGATCAAGGCGGTGGCGGTGGACAGCCGCTCTCCCGCCTTCCCGGAGCAGAACGAGGCCTTCACCCCACCGTCCCGTCCCGCCGCTCCGGCTCTTCGCCTGGTTGCCGGGCGCTCTCTTCCGCAAGAGCCTGAGTGAGCTCGCCAAGGGTGGCGCGGGTGGCCTTGGCCGCCTGCCGCTCCATGGCGCGGTAGAGCGCGATGAGCCGCTCGCCGAAGGCGGTGACCTCGGTGCCGGCGCCGCGCCGGCCAGGATAGGTGAGAATCACCTTCTGCTCGAACATGTGGTCGAGTTCATCCACCAGCAGCCACGCCCGCCGATAGCTCATGCCGATGGCCTTGGCCGCGGACAGGATGGACCGATGCTCGCGGATGGCCTCAAGGAGCATGATCTTGCCCGGCCCGAGACGCCGGCCATTGGGAAAATCAACGCGCAGGAAGAGGCGCGATGCGTCGTCCTGTCGCTGCGGCTGGCTGTCCTGTAGTTGCGGCTGGCTTGGGGTCTGGCTCACGGGTGTCTCCTCTCCGGGCCGGACCGGCCGCCGTTCCCTGGACGAGGGGCCGACGTGGCGCGCTGGACGACGGCGCATAGGAAATAAGCAATCTGCCTACTTCCTTATCGTGAATCCGACTGCGATGCCACGACTTCCGCCCTAGGCATGGGAGAAGGATGCGCCCGGGCGCCGCCAACCGCAAGGGCTTGGCACGCGGAAATCGCGCACCAAGCTTCGCCGACCACTCGCGCGCGCGTCACGCGCGCGCAGTAGTCCGCAGGTGGCTCGCCTTGGCCTTGGCGATCCGGCTGTTCACCAGGCGGGAGAGCACGACGATCACAGCCACGGTGGCGAGATAGGCCACCACCTGCATGCCCGTGGGCTGGGCGCGGTACCCCACCAGAGTCCGCAGCACACGGCCGAGCGGACCGTCGTCGGTGAGCAGCCAGCTGCTGTCCCACACCGGATCAGCCAGCGACTGGATGAAGCCGGAATCCTGGAGGATGCCGACCACCTGGGCCGACAGCCCCGCCGCCAGCAGCGTGATGACGACGGCGGTGACCTTGAACAGGTGCTTCAGCGGCACCGCCACCAGGCCGCGGTACAGCACGAACGCCACCACCCCGCCCGCCGCGAGCCCGAGCAGGCCACCCGAAACCACGTTGGGCACCGTCTCCATGCCGGTGGACATGATGCCAAAGGTGAACAACACGATCTCCACGCCTTCGCGCAGCACCGCCATGCCCACCACCAGCGCAAGCGCGGTCAGGGGCTTGCGTCCCTCCTTCACGTCCTTGCCGACGGACTGCATCTGCAGCACCATCTCGCGGCCGTGGCTCGCCATCCACACCACGGTCCACACCAGCATCACCACCGCCACCGACAGGATGGCCGCGTTCAGCAGTTCCTGGCCGGAACCGTCGAACAGATTGGAAATGCGCTCAGCGAACAGCGCCAGCACCGCCGAGCCGACGATGCCGCCAAGCACGCCGGCGCTGATCCATAGGCCACGCCCGCGAATGCCCTCGGACGCGGCCAGCACCACGCCGATGACGATACCCGCCTCGAGCACCTCACGAAAAACGACGAGGAGGGCCGCCAGCATGTCAGGTCTCCTTAAATCCGACCAAGCCGAAACCAAGACGCCATGCGCCACGGACACAGCCGCATCTGCCCGCCGGGGCGCGGGGACGTGGCCGCTGCACGGTGCACGATGAAGGATGCCTCGGACGCAAAATGGCGCGTCGGGAGTATCCGCCGAGCAAATTGGAACAACTCAAAAAATAATCCCACGCATCCAGATCAAATACGCGATGACGGAACATTGCTGTGTTTTAGCACCCGCCGCCAGGAGCTGTCAGCGGCCGGCCCGCAATTTAGAACGAATACAATCCCGCCACACACTCTCGGTCGCGACAGAAACCGCGGATCGTCAAGCCTTTGCGTTGAATTGCACACAACACCCGGCGACCGGGTGACGCAGTCTCGCCCGGCCAGTCATCGCCACAGCCGCCATCAGGCGCCACCGCGCGACTGCCATCCGCGACTCAGAATTGCGGGTGGATGGTTCCGGTTTTCTCTTCACATTGGAGCATGAAATCCGTTTTTACCTATCGGAAGCACGGGATAGAACGATTCCATTATTTGCTGGCGAGCTTGCGAGGGGGGCGGGCCCTCCCTAATCTGCCGCTGCCGGGGGAGCGGGCACTTTCCTGCCGGTGCCATCATTTGAATTGAATTAGCCGAACCAGGAGAACAGGTTGATGCGCGCGCATTTCATTGCCGGCGCGATCGCCGCCGCGGTGAGCTTCGCGACGCCGGCATTCGCCGACGCGCCCAAGCCCCGCGATGTGATCACCCACTATGCCGACCTCGCCCAGACCATGTACGGCGCCTCTTACGAGACCGCCAAGGGATTGCAGACGGCGGTCGACGCCTTCGTCGCCGCCCCGAGCGCGCAGACCCAGCAGGCGGCCAAGGACGCCTGGAAGCACGCCCGCACGTTCTACCAGCAGACCGAGGCCTTCCGGTTCGGCAACAAGATCGTCGACGACTGGGAGGGCAATGTGAATGCCTGGCCCCTCGACGAGGGTCTCATCGACTATGTGGACAAGAAGTCCTACGGCGACAGCTCCGACGAAAACCCGCTGTACACCGCCAACGTGATCGCCTCCAAGACGATCCGCATCGGCAAGAAGACCATCGACGTCACCAAGATCACCCCCGAGCTGCTGCACAACCTCAACACCGCCGGCGGCGTCGAGGCCAATGTGGGCTCCGGATGGCACGCCATCGAGTTCCTGCTGTGGGGGCAGAACCTCCACAATGCCACGCCGAGCGAGGGCCAGCGCTCCTTCACCGACTACGACCTGAAGAACTGCACCAACGGCAATTGCGACCGTCGCGGCCAGTATCTGAAGGTCGCCACCCAGACCCTGGTGGCCGACCTGAAGGAAATGACCGACCTGTGGGGCGCGAAGGGCGCCGCCCGCAAGGCGCTTCTGAAGAAGAACGACAAGGCCGGCCTCGGCGTCATCTTCACCGGCCTCGGCTCTCTCTCCTATGGTGAGCTCGCCGGCGAGCGCATGAAGCTCGGCCTCATCCTGCATGACCCGGAAGAGGCGCACGACTGCTTCTCCAACAACACGCAGAACGCCCATTATTATGACGAAGTGGGCATCCGCGACGTGTATTACGGTCGCTTCACCAAGCCCGACGGCACCGAGGTGAAGGGTCCCTCCGTCGCCGACCTGGTGCGCGCCGCCGATCCCAAGGTGGCCGACGAGATCGACCAGAAGTCCGACGCCGCCCTGGCCGCCCTCAAGGCCTTGAAGGACGTCGCCGATTCCAACGAGATCCGCTACGACCAGATGCTCGCCGAAGGCAATGAGAAGGGCGGCAAGCTCATCCAGGCCGGCGTCGACGCCCTGGTGGCCCAGGCCCACGCCATCGAGCGCGGCGTCTCGGCGCTCAAGCTCCAGATCAAGATGGAAGGCTCGCAGAGCCTCGACAACCCGAACGCCGTCAACAAGAAGTGAGGCCATCGCGGTGATCTCGCGTCGCGCAGTGATGCTGGGGGGGGCCGCGGCGGGAGCCGCGGCCTTCGCCCCGTCCGCCCTCGGCCAGGAGGCCCCCAAGTCCATCGACACCCTGCCGCCCACGGCGCCGGTGCGACGCCTGTCGCTGCTGGCGCAGGAACGCACGATGGCCCTGCTCGGCGCGGGCCAGCCGGAGACGCCGGGCTTCTGCGCCTATAACGACACGCCCTTCCTCACCTGGCGCATGCCCCAGGGCACGCGGCTGATGGTGGATTTCGAAAACCGCCTGCCGGTGCCCACCACCGTGCACTGGCACGGCATCCGCGGGCCGTACCTGTATGACGGTGTCGCCCCCATCACCCAGCCCAACGTTCCGGCCGGCGGGCGCTTCCTCTACAACGTGCCGCTGCCCGACCCGGGCTTCTATTTCTTCCACCCCCATTGCGACGAGACCGGGCAGGTGGGGCGTGGGCTCGTGGGCCTGCTGCTGGTGGAGGAGCCGGCCGAGAAGCGCGTCAAATTCGACCTTGAGCACATCATCGCCGTGAAGGATTGGCGGCTGGACGAGCAGGCCCGGTGGCTGCCCATGTTCACCGATGCCGGCGCCTCCACCGCCGGCACCTTCGGCACCGTGCGCGCGGTCAACGGCTCCATCGTGCCGCCGCGGGTGGAAGCCCCGGCCCATGGCGACGTGCGCATCCGCGCCATCGTCGCCGACGCCACCCGGGTCATCGACTTCGGCTGCGACACCGACGACGCCGCGATCATCGCCACCGATGGGCAGGCCATCACGCCCTTCCTGTTCAGCGCCGCGCCGGACGACATCTGGCGCATGGGCCCCGCCATGCGCATCGACGTGCACGTGCGGATGCCCGGCCCGGGCCAGGAAGTGAAAATCTACGACTACCGCACCGCCGAACCCTATCTGCTCACCACCCTGGTGGCGGTGGACAAGGGCCGCAGGAAGACCCCCTTCAAGCCCAAGGCGCTGCCCGCCGCAACGGAAGTGCCGCTGCCGGACGTGGCGAAGGCCACCCACCTCGACTTCCTGATCCAGACCGCCGCCGGGGCCACCATCATCGCCCCGCCGCTGCCGGAGGGCGATCCGCTGGCAAAGGCGCTCATCGAGTCCCTGTGCGTGGGCGACAAGACCTTCTGGGCCATCAACCGCACCTCCTGGGGGGCCGGGGCGGACCTGCGCCTGCCGCCGCCGCTCAATATCCTGAAGGCCGGGGAGAGCTATGTTCTCTCCATGACCAACGTCACCAAGCATGTGCACCCGATGCATCTGCACGGCCATGTGTTCAAGGTGCTCGCCTCCTCCAGGAAGAAGAGCCTTCCTCCCTTCCAGGCTGACACCGTGCTGGTGGAGCCCAACGAGACGGTCGACGTGGCGTTCAAGGCCGCCAGCGGCAACTGGGCCTTCCACTGCCACATCCTCGAGCACATGGATGCCGGCCTGATGGGCTGGTTCCGGGTGGCGTGATGGCCCGGCTCACACGCCACCGCGCGGCGCTGCTGGCGATCGCGCTCGTCCTCGCCCAGGCCGCCGCGCCAGCGCGGGCGCTGGACGATCTCGACATCCACATCGGCAAGGCCCTGTTCAAGCGCCCCTGGACCCCGGCGCCCACCACCACCCAGGCCGACGACGGCCTCGGACCGCTGTTCGACGCGCGCTCCTGCTCGTCCTGCCATCCCGGCAGCGGGCGGGCCGCGGCCGCATTCGAGGCCGACGGCCAGGTGGAGGGGCGGGGCATGGTTCTGATGATCGGCCGCGCCGACGGCTCGGGCGATCCCGTCTACGGTCGCCGCATGCAGATCGATGCGGTGCCGGGCCTGCCCCCCGAGGGCATCATCGCCGCCGACGACACCGCCCTGCCGGACGGACGGCGCGCCCGCCGGCCGCGCCTCGACGCCCTGGCCTATGGCCCCCTCGACCCCCAAAGCGGCCTCTCCCTGCGCGCCGCCCCGGACCTGCACGGACGCGGCGCCATGGCCGCGGTCTCGGATTCGACCCTGCTGGCCGTGGAGGCCGAGCAGGCGGCGGCGAAGGACGGCGTGGCCGGCCGCGCCCGGCGGATCTCCCAGCCCGACGGCAGCATGCGCATCGGCCGCTTCGGCTGGAAGGCCAGCCATGCCACCCTCGCCAGCCAGAGCGCGGAGGCCTTCTTCCTCGACCTTGGCCTGTCGAACCGGTTCCATCCCGAGCCGTGGGGCGATTGCACGCCGCTCCAGCCCGCCTGCCGCGCCGCTCCCCACGGCGCCCGCCCGGTGGAAGCCGACGGCACCCCGGGATTGGAGATCGGCGATGCCGTGCTCGACCGGGTGGTGGCCTACGTGGCCGCGCTGCCGGCACCCCATGGCACCGCGCCAGCCGATGCGGCCGGCGCCCGGCTGTTCGCCTCGGTCGGCTGCGCCACCTGCCACCGGCCGGCGCTGCCCACCGCCGACGGCGGCACCGCGCGGCTCTATTCCGACCTGCTGCTGCACGACATGGGCACCGCCCTGGGCGACACCATGCCGGAGCCCGGCGCCGGTGCATCGGACTGGCGCACCGCGCCGCTGACGGGCATTTCACAGGCGCTCGCCCGCGACACCGGCCTGCTGCACGATGGCCGCGCGCGCACGGTGGAGGAGGCCATCGCCTGGCATGCCGGCGAGGCCACGGCCGCCGCCGCCCGCTTCCGCGCCCTGCCCGAGCGTGACCGCGCCGCTTTGCTTGACTATGTTTCGTCCCTCTAGGTTCTGAAAGTGCTTCGCATGCTTGAGAACATTGCCCGCCCAGCCATCGCCACGGCGCGCAAGGTGCTGGTTGGCCTCGTCTGCGCCGCCGCCGTCTCGGTGTCTCCGGCCCGCGCTGCCAATCCGCCCTTCGATGCCGTGGCCGTGATCGAAGGCTGGCTGCTGCCGCGCTATGACGCCCTGGCCAGCACCACCGACGCCCAGAAGTCCGCCTGGGCCGGCTTCTGCGCCAAGCCCGAGGCCGCCGGGGTTCCGGCCCTGAAGGAGGCCTATGGCAAGGCCGCCGACGCCTGGAACGCGGTGGAATTCGTCACCTTCGGCCCGATCAGCCAGAACCTGCGTCCCGACCGCTTCAGCTTCTTCCCCGACCGGCGCAACGGCATCGCCCGCGGCATGGCGGACATGATCGGCGACACCGACGCCGCCCGCCTCTCCCCCGAGCGTTTTGACCAGGCCAGCGCCGCCATCCAGGGCCTGCCGGCGCTGGAACGGCTGCTGTACGACGAAGGCGCGGCGGAGGCCCTGGTCGCGGGCCCGGAAGCGGCGCGGCGCTGTGCGTTCGGCCTCGCCATCGCCACCAACCTCGCCACCATCGCCCATGACGTGCGCGCCGCCTGGGGCGATCGCTCCAGCGGGCTGCTGGGCGGCCTGGCCGCCGGCAAGGGCGACCCGGCCCTGTTCCCCGACGCCGCCGCCCTGCCGGGCATGATCCTCACCGACCTGTCTGGCGCCTTCCAGCGGGTGACCGACACCAAGATCCTGCCGGTGCTCGGCTCCGGCCCGTCCGAGGCCAAGCCCCTGGCCGCCGACAACTGGCGCTCCGGCCGCTCGGGCCGGGTGGCGGCCAACATGGTGAAAAGTGCCGACGCGCTGCTGCGCGCCATCGCCACCCAGATGCCGAGCCGCCCGCAATGGGTGGTGAACAAGGCCGCCACCGAGGCGGATGCCACCGCCGACAAGCTGCCGGCCGACCTCGGCGCCGCCGCCCAGACCGCGAGCGGCGCGGCCACCCTGCAAGCCGCCATCAAGACCTTCAAGGCGGCCCAGCTGGCGGTGTATCGGCCGATGGCGTCCTATTTCGGCATTTCCCTGGGCTTCAACGCCCTCGACGGCGATTGAGGCGCGCATGAGCCATCGCCATCCCCCACTCCGGGAGCGCTGCGCGGGTGACGGGGCCGCGGGCCGCCTTTCCCGGCGCGCCTTCGTTGCCGGCACCCTGCTGGCGCTGCCTGCGCTCACCCGCCCCGGTCTCGCGGCCGAGGCCGCTGGCGACAGCGGCTGGCTGTCCACCGCCGGGGTGGAGACGGGCTTCGCCGCGGTCGGCGTGGACGCGTCCGGCGCGGCCGGCATCGATGCGCCCTCCGCCGTGCGCCTGCATGGGGTCGAGGCCAGCCCCACCGGGCCGCTGGCGGTGGCGGTGGGGCGGCGGCCCGGCACCGTGGCGGTGGTGTTCCGCCGCGACACCGCCAGCGCCCTCTCCACCTTCGGTCCCGGTTCCGGGCGGGTATTCTCCGGCCATGGGCGCTTCTCCCCCGACGGGCGCCTGTTCCTCACCGCCGAGATCGAGCGGCCGGAGGCAGGCGCGGGCCATCACACCATGGGCCGGGGCGTCATCGCCCGGCGCGACGTGGCCGCCGGCTTCGCCATTGTCGACGAGTGGCCGAGCCTGGGCGATGGCCCGCACGACCTCATGCGCTCGGGCGCGGCGCTGGTGGTGGCCAATGGCGGCATCGAGCCCAATACGCCGGAGGCGCGCGACGCCGAGGCAACCGGCTCCAGCATCGCGCTGGTCGACCCGCTCACCGGCGCCCCCCGCGGCGAAGGGCGCCTGCCCGCCGACCTCGCCAGCCTGTCCCTGCGCCATCTCTCGCGCGACGGGGCCGGTGGCACCGTGGTCGCGGCCCAGGACCTGCTGAACGATGGCATCGCCCGGCCCCTGCTGTTCCGCATCGCCACCGATGGCGCCCTGGCCCCGTTCGAGGCGCCCGACACCGCATGGCGCGAGCTGCGCGGCTATGTGGGCTCGGTGGCGTTCGACGCCTCCGGCCGGTTCGTGGCCTGCGCCACGCCGCGCGGCGGGCGGGTGGCGGTGTGGCACGCCGACGGGCGCTACATCGGCGCGGTGCCGCTGGTCGACGGGTGCAGCCTGGCCATGACCTACGACCCCGGCACCTTCATCGCTGCCAGCGGCTATGGCGAGGTGGTGCGCATCGCCGCCAGCGCGGAGGGCGTCGCCATCATCGCCCGCCGCACCGGCGGCCCGCGCTTCGACAACCACATGGTGCGCATCGGCTGACATCCGCAGTGCGCAAAAAGGGTGGGACTCGGGCGGGCGATATGCTCATGTTCCCCGGCGCCGGCGTTCGGCCGGCCTTGGCAACATGAGGTCAAGAGCATGAAGTGGGTCGTTCTGGTGGGCTCCATCCGCAAGGGCTCCTACAACGCCGCCATTGCCCGCGCCCTGGGCGGCATCGCGCCCGCGGGCGTGAACGTGGAGGTGCTGCCCTCCATCGCGCTGCTGCCCCTCTATGACGGGGACATCGAGGCCGCAGGCATTCCCGCGCCGGTCTCCGCCCTGTCGCAGGCCATCGCCGCCGCCGACGCGCTGGTGATTGTCACGCCCGAATACAATTACTCCATCCCCGGCGGCCTCAAGAACGCCATCGACTGGCTGTCGCGGGTGCCGGAGAAGCCGCTGAAGGGCAAGCCGACCCTCCTCCAGTCCGCCTCCATGGGCGGTTTCGGCGGGGCGCGGGCGCAATACCATCTGCGCCAGGTCCTGGTGTGCCTGGATGTGCCGGTGCTGAACGTGCCGGAGGTGATGGTGGGCCAGGTGCACACCAAGGTGACTGATGGCGCCCTCACCGACCAGGGCACCTTGAGCTTCATCGAGGGCCAGCTCGCCGCCTTCCACGACTTCGTCCGCCGCCAGCAGGCCAGCGCCTGAGCACCGCCCCGCGGCGCCACCGGCGTCGCGGGGGTCCGGATGATGGACCTCAAGTCCTTGGAATCGCGCGCGGGAAAAGGCGCCGAAAAGGCGTTGCAATCGCGCGACAGCTCGGCCAGCATGTCGCCCCAATAAGACAGGTCCAAGATACGGACCTGACAGCACCACGCCAAGATGGTGCCGGGAGGATACGCCGAATGCAGGGACCAGACCGCAACCGCGGCCCGGGCGGGCGCGCGCGCGCCAGGAATGACGCACAGGCCGCCGGCCTGCAGGTGGCCGCAGCCCACGCCAGCGCGGGCGCCGCGGCCCCCTCGGGCAGCCATGCGGGGCATGGCCACGGCGCCGTCTTCAGCGGTCCGCCCAATGCCTTCACCCGGGGCGCCGGCGCGGTTGAGCGCGCGCTGGCGCAGCTGGTGGAAATTCCGGTGGCGCTGCTGGTGGCGGCGGAGATCGTGATTCTGTTCGCCGGCGTCATGTCCCGCTACGTGTTCCACGCCCCGCTCATCTGGTCGGACGAACTCGCCTCCATCCTGTTCCTGTGGCTCGCCATGCTGGGCGCGGCGGTGGCCTTCCGGCGCGGCGAGCACATGCGCATGAACGTCATCGCCGGCATGGTGGGGCCCGAGGCGCGCGCCTTCCTGGAAGTGAGCGCGGTGGTGGCGGGGCTCGCCTTCTGCGCCCTGATGCTGCCGCACGCCCTGGAATATGCGGAGGAGGAAACCTTCATCCGCACCCCGGCGCTGGACCTGCAGAACTCCTGGCGGGCGGCGGCGCTGCTCACCGGCCTCAGCTTCATGGTGGCGTTCGCGCTGTTGCGGCTGGCCCAGTTCGGACGCCCGCTTCTGGTGCTCAAGGCGCTGGTGGTGGCCGGCCTCATCCTCGCCGCCTTCTGGGCGCTGGGGCCGGTGCTGAAGGGGCTCGGCAACTACAATCTCGTCATTTTCTTCGTCGGCGTGGTGGCGTTCTGCGTGCTGGCGGGGGTGCCCATCGCCTTCGCCTTCGGGCTTGCCACCTTCGGCTATCTGGCGCTCACCACCCGCACCCCCATGCTGACCATGGTCGGCCGCATGGACGAGGGCATGAGCCATATCATCCTGCTGGCGGTGCCGCTGTTCGTGTTCCTCGGCCAGCTCATCGAGATGACCGGCATGGCGAAGGCCATGGTGTCGTTCCTGGCGAGCCTGCTCGGCCACGTGCGCGGCGGCCTCCACTATGTGCTTCTCGGCGCCATGTACCTGGTGTCGGGCATCTCCGGCTCCAAGGCCGCCGACATGGCGGCAGTGGCGCCGGTGCTGTTTCCGGAGATGAAGCGGCGCGGCGCCAAGGAAGGCGACCTGGTGGCGCTGCTCTCCGCCACCGGGGCGCAGACCGAGACCATTCCCCCCTCCATCGTGCTCATCACCATCGGCTCGGTCACCGGCGTGTCCATCGCCGCGCTGTTCACCGGGGGGCTGCTGCCGGCGGTGGTGCTGGGCGCGGCGCTTTGCTTCGTGGTGTGGTGGCGCTATCGCGGCGAGGACCTGTCGCAGGCGGCCAGGGCCTCCTGGGGTGAGGTGGGGCGCGCCTTCCTCATCTCGCTGCCGGCCATCGCCCTGCCGTTCGTCATCCGCGCCGCGGTGATCGAGGGGGTCGCCACCGCCACCGAGGTGTCCACCATCGGCATCGCCTATTCGGCGCTGGCCGGCCTGCTCATCTATCGCCAGTTCGACTGGAAGCGGCTGCGCCCCATGCTGGTGGACACCGCGAGCCTGTCGGGCGCCATCCTGCTCATCATCGGCACCGCCACCGCCATGGCCTGGGGCCTCACCCAGTCCGGCTTCTCGCGGGCGCTCGCCGATACCATGACCCACCTGCCGGGCGGGGCGGTGACCTTCATGGCAGTCTCGGTGCTGGCCTTCATCGTGCTCGGCTCGCTGCTGGAAGGCATCCCGGCCATCGTGCTGTTCGGGCCGCTGCTCTTCCCCATCGCCCGCGCGGTCGGCATCCACGAGGTGCACTATGCCATGGTGGTGATCCTGGCCATGGGCATCGGCCTGTTCGCGCCGCCGTTCGGGGTCGGCTATTACGCCGCCTGCGCCATCGGCCGGGTGGACCCGGTGGCCGGCATGCGGCCCATCCTCGCCTATCTCGCCGCCCTCGTTCTGGGCCTGGTGATCGTGGCGGCGGTGCCGTGGATATCGGTGGGGTTCCTCTAGGCGGACCGGCGGGAGGCCGCGCCATGGCATCCCTTCGCCCCTCCGCCCACGCCCAGCCGCGCGGCGCCGCCGAAAGCGGCGCGCGCGACGGAGCCCAGGCCATCGACCGCGCCGTGAGCGTGCTGCAGGGCGTCGGCCGCGCCGGCCAGGACGGCGCGCGGCTGGCCGACCTCATCATCCAATGCGGCCTCCAGAAACCCACCGTGCGCCGGCTGCTGCTGGCCCTGATGCGCGGCGGCCTGGTGGAGCAGGACGGCGAAAGCCGGCGCTACTTCCTCGGGCCCGAAGCCTACGTGCTCGGCACCCTGGCCGGCGCCCGCTTCGGCATCCACGCCTTGTCCCTGGACGGCCTCGCCCGGCTGGCCAAGGAAAGCGGCGACTGCGCCTTCCTGTCGGTGCCGCGAGACGCCTTCTGCGTGTGCCTGCATCGCGAGGAAGGGGCCTTTCCCATCCGCACCCATGTGCTCCAGGCCGGCGACCGGCACCCCCTGGGCATCGGCGGCGGCGGCCTCGCCATCCTGGCGGCGTTGCCCGACGCCGCGGTGGACGAGGTGATCGCCACCAACACCGCGCTGCTGGCGCAGCGCTATCCCACCTTCCCGCCGCCGGTGCTGCGCGCGCTGGTGGCCGATGCCCGCGCCCTCGGCTATGCGCTCAACCCCGGCCTGCTGGTGCCGGGCTCGTGGGGCCTGGGCGTGGCGGTGCGCGATGGCGCCGGCCGCCCGCTCGGCGCCCTGTCCATCGCCGCCATCGAAAGCCGCCTGTCGCCGGCACGCCAGCCGGAGATCGCCGCGCTGCTGCGGCGCGAGGCCCGATTGCTCGAAGCCGCGCTGCACCGCGCGTCCCGCGCCCCCTCCTCCCCGCACCCGCCGGCGCGCCCGCCGCGCCCCAACCTGAAGGTAAAAGCATGACACGCGCCGCCATCGTGGGCTTCGCCCACTCCCCCTTCGGCAAGCTCGAGGACGCCGACACCGAGGCCCTCATGGGCCGCGTCACCGGCGCCGCTCTGGAGCACGCCGGCATCACCCCCGACCAGGTGGACGGCATCTTCGTCGGTGTGTTCAACGCCGGCTTCCAGAAGCAGGACTTCCAGGGCGCCATGCCCGCGCTCTCGGTGCCAGAGCTGGGCCACGTGCCGGCGGTGCGGCTGGAGAACGCCTGCGCCACCGGCTCCGCCGCCATCAACGCCGCCCTCGACTTCATCGAGAGCGGGCGCGGCCGCATCGCTCTGGTGGTGGGCGCCGAGAAGATGACCGCCAAGCCCAATGCGGAGGTCGGCGACATCCTGCTCAACGCCTCCTACCGCAAGGAGGAAGCCGAGATTGCCGGCGGCTTCGCGGGGGTGTTCGGCCGCATCACCGAGAATTACTTCCAGCGCTATGGCGACCGCTCATCGGAGATCGCCCACATCGCCGCCAAGAACCACAGGAACGGCATGGGCAATCCCTATGCCCAGTTCCGCAAGGATCTCGGCTACGACTTCTGCAACACCGTCTCCGACAAGAACCCCCTGGTGGCGGGGCCGCTGCGCCGCACCGATTGCTCGCTGGTCTCCGACGGCGCCGCGGCGCTGGTGATCGCCGATGCCGACACCGCCCGCGACATGCAGCGCGCCGTTGCCTTCCGCGCCCGCGCCCAGGCCAACGACATCATGCCCATGTCGCGCCGCGACCCCATCGCCTTCGACGGCGCCCGCCGCGCCTGGGCCCGGGCCCTCGCCGACGCCGGCATGACGCTGGACGACCTGAGCCTCGTTGAAACCCACGACTGCTTCACCATCGCCGAGCTGATCGAATACGAGGCCATGGGCCTGACCGCCCCCGGCGAGGGCTACAGGGCGGTGCGCGAGGGCTGGACCCAGAAAGACGGCCGGCTGCCGGTGAACCCCTCGGGCGGCCTCAAGGCCAAGGGCCACCCCATTGGCGCCACCGGCGTCTCCATGCACGTGCTCGGCGCCATGCAGGTGCTGGGCGAGGCCGGCGACATGCAGATCAAGGATGCCGGCGCGGTGGGCATCTTCAACATGGGCGGCGCGGCGGTGGCCAATTACGTCTCCATCCTGGAGCGGCTGAAGTGAGCGCCGCCGCGCTGCCGGCCAGCCGGCGGGTGATGAACCTGTCGCAGGTCCTGCGCCAGGCCGCCCGCCGCTTTCCCGGCGAGATCGGCTTCGTGCACGGCGCGCGCCTCGCCACCTGGGCCGAGATGGACGCGCGGGTGGATGCCATGGCGGCGGCGCTCAAGGCCCGCGGCATCGCCAAGGGCGACCGCATCCTGGTGCAGTCGAAGAATAGCCTCGAGATGTTCGAGAGCATGTTCGCCGCCTTCCGGCTGGGCGCGGTGTGGGTGCCCACCAATTTCCGCCAGACCCCGGAGGAGGTGGCCTATCTGGCCTCCGCCTCCGGGGCCCGCGCGATGATCTGCCACGCCGACTTTCCCGAACACGCGGCCGCCGCGACCGCCGCCGCGCCCTCCATCGCCACCGTGGTGGCCATCGGCGCCGCCGGGTTCGGGGCCGACTACAACGCGCTGGTGGCCAGCCATCTCGGCACCGCCTTCCCCGCCGTGGCGGTGGAGCGGGACGATCCCTGCTGGTTCTTCTTCACCTCCGGCACCACCGGGCGCCCCAAGGCAGCGGTTCTGACCCATGGCCAGATGGCCTTCGTCATCACCAACCACCTCGCCGACCTGATGCCCGGCACCACCGAGCAAGACGCCTCGCTGGTGGTGGCGCCCCTGTCCCACGGGGCGGGGGTGCACCAGCTGGTGCAGACGGCGCGGGCGGTCAAGACCGTGCTCCTCGCCTCCGAGCGGTTCGACGGGGAAGAAGCCTGGCGGCTGGTGGAACGCTGGCGCATCACCAACATCTTCACCGTGCCCACCATCACCAAGCTGCTGGTGGAGCATCCGGCGGTGGACCTCGTCGACCATTCCTCCCTGCGCTACGTCATCTATGCCGGCGCGCCCATGTACCGGGAGGACCAGAAGCGGGCGCTCGCCAAGCTGGGCAAGGTGCTGGTGCAGTATTTCGGCCTCGGCGAGGTGACCGGCAACATCACCGTGCTGCCGCCCGCCCTGCACGCGCTGGAGGACGGACCGCATGTGCGCATCGGCACCTGCGGCTTCGCTCGCACCGGCATGGAGGTGGAGATCCAGGACGAGACCGGGGCGGCGGTGGCGCCGTTCGCGACCGGCGAGATCTGCGTCGCCGGGCCGGCGGTGTTCGCCGGCTATTACAACAACCCCGAAGCCAATGCGAATGCCTTCCGCGACGGCTGGTTCCGCACCGGCGACCTCGGCCACATGGACGCCGAGGGCTTCTTCTACATCACCGGCCGCGCCTCGGACATGTACATTTCCGGCGGCTCCAACATCTATCCGCGCGAGATCGAGGAAAAGGTGCTGCAGCATCCCGCCGTGGCGGAAGTGGCCATCGTCGGCATGCCCGACCCGGCCTGGGGCGAGGTCGGCGTCGCCGTCTGCGTGCCGCGCGCGGGTGAGCGGCTCGAGGCCGCCGACATCCTCGCCTTCCTGGACGGCAGGGTCGCGCGCTACAAGCTGCCCCGCCACGTCTTCGTCTGGGACGAACTGCCCAAGTCCGCCTATGGCAAGACACCGAAGAAGATGGTCCGCGAGGCCATCCTGGAACGGGGGCTGATGCCGCCGCCCCTCGACCGCCCGGCCTGACCCCCGCACCGGCCGCGCATTGACTTGTGCGGCCGTTGGCCGTCTCGTTCCGGAGCCGGCGCCCGGCGCCGGCGTGCAAGGAGCAGCCCATGCGCCCCGCCGATCCCTCCTCCCCCGCCGGCATCGCCCTGGTCGCGGCGCTGCGCGCCATCGTCGGGCCGCGCCATGTGCTGACCGACCCGCGACGCACGGCGCGCCACCGCACCGGCTTCCGCTTCGGCTCCGGGCCGGCCCTGGCGGTGGTGGAGCCGGGGGGCCTCGTCGAGCAATGGCGCGTGCTCCAGGCCTGCACCGCGGCGGGGGTGGTCGTCATCCTGCAGGCGGCCAACACCGGCCTGACCGGCGGCTCGACCCCCGATGGCGATGATTACGACCGCCCGGTGGTGATCCTGTCCACGGTCCGGCTCAACCGCATCCGCCTCCTCGACGGCGGGCGACAGGTGCTCTGCCATCCGGGGGCGCGGCTCTATGAGCTGGAAGACGCGCTGCGGCCGCTCGGGCGCGAGCCCCATTCGGTGATCGGCTCCTCCTGCATCGGCGCCTCGGTGCTCGGCGGGGTCAGCAACAATTCCGGCGGCGCCCTCATCCATCGCGGGCCGGCCTATACCGAGCTCGCCCTGTTCGCGCGGGTGGACGAAAACGGCGCGCTGACCCTGGTGAACCATCTCGGCATCGCCCTGGGCGATACCCCCGAGGCCATCCTCGGCGCCCTGGACCGCGACGACTTCGACGCCGCCGCCATCACGAACGACCCCGACCGCATGGCCTCCGACCGCACCTACGCCACCCATGTGCGCGACGTGGAGGCCGACACCCCGGCCCGCTTCAACGCCGACCCGCGCCGCCTCCACGAAGCCTCCGGCAGCGCCGGCAAGGTGGTGACGTTCGCGGTGCGGCTCGACACCTTCCCGATGGAGAAGGAAACCCAGGTCTTCTACATCGGCACCAACGATCCGGCCGAACTGGAGACGATCCGCCGCCATATCCTCGCGCGGTTCGAGACCCTGCCGGTGGCGGGCGAATACATGCACCGCGCCGCCTATGACATCGCCGCCGTGTACGGCAAGGACATGTTCCTCGCCATCCATCACCTGGGCACGGCGCGGCTGCCTGCCCTGTTCGCGCTGAAGGGGCGGCTCGACGCGGCGCTGGCGCGCGTGCCGGGGCTGCCGCGCGCCCTCACCGACCGGCTGATGCAGGCCGCCAGCCGCCTGTTTCCCCCTCACCTGCCGCCGCGCATGAACGCGTTCCGCGACAGATACGAGCATCACCTGATGCTCAAGATGGGCGGCGCCGGCATCGCCGAGGCGCGGGCCTATCTCTCCACGCTGTTTCCCTCCGCCACCGGCGACCTGTTCGAATGCACGCCGCAGGAAGGCACGAAAGCCTTCCTGCACCGCTTTGCCGCCGCCGGCGCCGCCATCCGCTATCGCGCCGTGCACAGCCGCGCGGTGGAGGACATCGTCGCCCTCGACATCGCCCTGAAGCGCTCGGACCGCGCCTTCGTGGAGCGGCTGCCGGACGACATGGAGCGGGAGATTCTCCACAAGCTCTATTACGGCCACTTCTTCTGCCATGTGTTCCACCAGGACTACATCGTGGCCAAGGGCCACGATCCGCTGGCGCTGGAACACCGCATGTGGGCGCTGCTGGACGCGCGCGGCGCCCGCTATCCGGCCGAGCACAATTTCGGCCACCTCTACGACGCCCCGCCCGAGGTCGTCGCCCATTACCGGGGGCTGGACCCCTGCAACTGCTTCAACCCAGGCATCGGCCGCACCACCAAGGCCCTGCGCTGGACCCCGCCGGCGGAGCGCCGCCCCGCCGGCTGAGACCCGCTTGCGTCAGGCCGCGGCGACCAGGCCGCCCTCGGCCGCCACCCGCCGCTGGTGGAACGGGGTGTCACCGAACATCAGCTCGATCATGGCGAGGCGGCGGAAGTAGTGGGCGCCGATATATTCCATGGTCATGCCGATGCCGCCATGAAGCTGCACCGCGCTCTGGCCGACCAGGCGCGCCGAGCGGTTGACCTGGACCTTGGCCGCAGACAGGGCGACCCGGCGCTCGCCGGCGTCCTGCGCCTCCACCATCATGGCCGCGTAGAGGGCCATGGAGCGGGCCTGCTCCAGCGCCACGAACATGTCCACCGCCTGATGCTGAAGCGCCTGGAAGGAGCCGATGGCGACGCCGAACTGCTTGCGGGTCTTCAGGTATTCCACGGTCAGGTCGTGCAGCACCTCCATCAGGCCCACCGCCTCGGCGCACAACGCGGCGATGGCGCCCTCCACCACCCGCTCCACCACCGCCAGCCCGGCCCCCACCTCGCCCAGCACCGCATCGGCCGACACCAGCACGTCGGAGAGGAGAACATCGGCGGCGCGGCCGCCGTCGTGGGTGGGATAGGCCGAGACGACCACGCCCGGCGCATCTGCCGGCACCAGGAACAAGGTGATGCCGGCCTCGTCGCGGCGGCCGCCGGAGGTGCGGGCGCTCACCACCAGGGTGCCGGCGGCGTCGGCGTTCAGCACCACGCTCTTGCGGCCGTCGAGGCGGAAGCCGCCCTCCACCGCCCGCGCGGTGGAGGCGACATCGTTGAGATCATAGCGCGCCTGCGCCTCGCCATGGGCCAATGCCAGGCGGGCGCTGCCGTCGATCAGGCCGGGCAGCAGCGCCGCCCGCTGGGCCGGCGAACCGGCCAGCCGCAGCGCCCCCCCACCCAGGATCACGCTGGCGAGATAGGGCTCTGGCGCCAGCGCCCGGCCCAGGGCCTCCACCACCACCAGCGTCTCCACCGGCCCACCGCCGAAGCCGCCGTCGGCTTCCGCGAACGGCAGGCCCAGAAGCCCCAGCTCCGCCAGCTCCACCCATTTGGCCTCGGCAAAGCCCAGGGGCGCGGCGCGGGCGGCGGCCAAATCCTCGATGGAGGAATAGGTGTCGGACGCCCAGCGCCGGGCGGTGTCCTTCAGCAGCGACTGTTCGTCGGTCAGGTCGAAATCCATGGAGCCCTCCTCACAGGCCGAGGATCGCCTTGGCGATCACATTGTGCTGGATCTCGTTGGACCCGCCGTAGATGGACACCTTGCGGGTGTTGAAATAGACCGCCGCCGCCGCATCCGCCCAGGCGAACAGCGCCTCGGCATCGTTGTGCCCGGCCTCGGGCCGCGCTGCCGGCAGGCCCTCCGGCCCGGCCAGTTCCAGCAGCAGCTCGGTGGTGGCCTGCTGCAACTGCGAGCCCTTGATCTTGAGAATGGAGGAAGCCGGATCGGGCTTGGTGGGATCGCGCGTCGCCTGCGCCGCCACGACCCGCAGCTGGGTGATCTCCAGCGCCTTCAGCTCGATCTCGACGCCGGCGAGGCGCGAGCGGAAGTCCATGTCGTCCCACATGGTGCCGGCGCCGGCCGGCGTCGTCCGGGCGAGGCGCTTGATGCGGGCGATGCGCTCCTTGGACATGCCGATGCGGGCGATGCCGGTGCGCTCGTTGGCAAGCAGGAACTTGGCATAGTCCCAGCCCTTGTTCTCCTCGCCCACCAGGTTCTCCACCGGCACCTTGACGGCGTCGAGGAACACCTCGTTCACCTCGTGCCGGCCGTCGATGGTGATGATGGGCCGCACCGTGACGCCGGGGCTCTTCATGTCGATGAGGATGAAGGAAATGCCCTGCTGCTTCTTGGCCGCCGGATCGGTGCGGGCAAGGCAGAACATCCAGTCGGCATACTGGCCGAGGGTGGTCCAGGTCTTCTGGCCGTCGATGATGTAATGGTCGCCCTCCCGCACCGCGCGGGTCTTGAGCGAGGCGAGGTCCGAGCCGGCACCGGGCTCGGAGAAGCCCTGGCACCACCAGTCCTCCAGGCTCTTGATGCGCGGCAGGAAGCGCGCCTTCTGGGCATCGCTGCCGAAGGTGGCGATCACCGGGCCGACCATGAAGCAGTTGAACTGCAGCGGCAGCGGAACCGCCGCCTGCATCAGCTCTTCCATGAAGATGTAGCGCTCGACGGCGCTCCACGGCTGGCCGCCATGCTCCACCGGCCAGTGGGGCACGGCCCAGCCCCTGTCGTTCAAAATGCGCTGGGAGGTCACGTAGTCCTCCCGCGTCATCTTGCGCCCTTCCGAGACCTTGGCGCGGATCTCGGCGGGAATCTCGGTGCGGAAGAAGGCGCGAACCTCCTCGCGGAAGGCGGTCTCTCGCGGCGTGAAGCGCAGGTCCATGGCTCAGGCCCCCGGGTTGATTTCAATGAGGCCCGCCGCGCCCATGCCGCCGGCGATGCACATGGTGACGACCGCATAGCGCACCCCGCGCCGGCGGCCTTCCAGCACCGCGTGGCCCAGCAGGCGCGCCCCGCTCATGCCGAAGGGGTGGCCCACGGAGATGGCGCCGCCGTTGACGTTCACGATCGCGGGGTCGATCCTCAGCCGGTCGCGGCAATAGATCGACTGGGAGGCGAAAGCCTCGTTGAGCTCCCACAGGCCGATGTCGGAGACCGTCAGCCCCTGCCGCTCCAGCAGGCGCGGCACCGCGAACACCGGGCCGATGCCCATCTCGTCCGGCTCGCATCCGGCGGTGGCGTAGCCGCGGAAGATGCCCAGCACCTGCGCGCCCCGCCGCGCCGCCTCGGTGGCGGACATGAGGACGCTGGCGGAAGCGCCGTCGGAAAGCTGGGAGGCGTTGCCGGCGGTCACGAACTCGCCCTCGCCGCGCACCGGCTTCAGCTTGGACAGGCCATCCAGGGTGGTCTCAGGCCGGTTGCCCTCGTCCTTGGCAAGGGTCACGCTCTCGCGCCGCGTCTCGCCGGTGTCCTTGTCGGTCACCGCCTTCTCGACGGTGATGGGCACGATCTCGTCGTCGAACAGGCCCGCGGCCTGGGCGGCGGCGGTGCGCTGCTGGCTGGCGAAGGAGAATTCATCCTGCGCCGCGCGGGTGACGCCATAGCGCTTGGCGACCGTGTCGCCGGTCTCGATCATCGTGACGTAGACATCAGGCTTGTGGGCGGAAAGCCAGTCGTTGCGGTAGAGCTCGCGATTGACCGGCTGCACCAGCGAGATGGACTCGACGCCCCCCGCCACCGCCACCGGCACGCCATCCATGACGATGCGCCGGGCGGCATGGGCGACGGCCTCCAGGCCCGAGGCGCAGAAGCGGCTGACGGTGACGCCGGTGGCGGTCACCGGAATGCCGGCCACCAGCGCGCCGTGGCGGGCGACATTGCCGCCGGTGGCGCCTTCCGGATAACCGCAGCCCATCACCACCTCTTCCACCTCGGCGGGATCGACGGCGCCGCGCGACAAAGCATGGCGGATGGCATGGGCGGCCATGTCCGCCCCCTTGGTGATGTTGAGCGCACCGCGCTGCGCCTTGCCGATGGGCGTGCGCGCGGTGGAAACGATGACGGCTTCGACCATGAACGCTTCCTCGTTTGATTTTCAGAGTGTTTCGTTTGCCGCGCCGGCGCGGATGGCGGCCTCCGCCGCGGCCTCCACCTCGGCGGCGACTTCCGCCATCAACACCTTGGGCAGCAGCTTGCCGACCGGGCTGCGGGGCAGCGCGTCGCGGAATTCCACGGCCCGGGGCATCTCGTGGCGGCCCAGCCGGTCGGCCAGGAACCGGGTCAGCTCGTCGAGGGAAAAGGGCGCGGCGCCGGCCTTGAGCTTCACATAGGCCTTGGCGGACTGGCCCCGGTAGGAATCGGGCACGCCGATGACGATGACCTCTTCCACCGCCGGATGCTCGTAGATGGCGTTCTCCACCGCGGCCGGATAGACGTTGAAGCCGGACGAGATGATCATGTTCTTGCGGCGGTCCACCAGCTCGAACAGGCCGCGCTCGTCCATGCGCCCCATGTCGCCGGTGAGGAACCAGCCGTCATGGAAGGCGGCCGCAGTGCCGGCCGCGTCGTCCAGGTAGCCCTTGAACACGTTGGGGCCCTGGATGGCGATCTCCCCCACCTCGCCGGGCGGCAGCGCCCGGCCCGGCGCATCCATGGCGACGACCCGCATGGCAAGGCCCGGCAGCGGAATGCCGATGAGCCCGGGCCGGCGCGCCACCTCGAACGGCACCCGCGAGCCGGCCGGCCCGGTCTCGGTCATGCCCCAGCCGTTGTTGAGCTGGGTACCGATCAGCCGCTCGATCCGCGCCTGAACCTCGAACGGCAGCGGTGCGCCGCCGGAAACGCACGACTTGAGGGAGGAGAAGTCCACCGCCTCCACCCCGGGCCGGTTGAGCAGCGCCACCCACATGGTGGGCACGCCGGAAAACTGGCTGGCCTTGAGGCGCGCCACGTCGTCGATCAGCGTTTCCACATCGAAGCGCTGGCGCAGCAGGATTTCGTTGCCGTCGCGCAGGTGGCGCAGCAGCACCGTGGTGAGGGCGTAGATGTGGAACAGCGGCAGCACCGCCACCACCTTTTCCGTGCCCGCCACCAGCGGCCGCCCGCCATCGTGCCAGGCCCGGTACATGGCCACCGCCGAGGTCAGATTGCCATGGCTCAGCATGGCCGCCTTGGGCAGGCCGGTGGTGCCGCCGGTGAATTGCAGCACCGCAATGTCGTCCACGGACGGCGGCGGCACGTCCAGCGGCGTGTCATCAAGGAGCGTGTCGTCGAAGAGCGTGTCGATGGCGCGCACGCCCGCGCGCTCGGGAATGGGCAGCGCCGGCGCCTCACCCGCGCCCCAGCGGGCATCCTCGCCCACCAGGACCGTCTCGACCACGCCGGCGTCGAGCATCTCCAGCGCGCTCGGCAGGAAGCCGGGCAGGTTGGTGGTGAGGAGCCGGCGGGCGCCGGTGACCTTGAGCTTGTGCACGATCTCGCGGCGCGCATCGAGCGCGGAAATGTGCACCACCCGCGCCCCCAGCCGGGTGACGGCGAAGAAGGCGATGGGATGCCAGGGGGTGTTCGCCAGCAGCAGCGCGACATTGTCGCCCCGCCGCACCCCCGCCCGGGCGAGCCCGCTGGCGAGGCGCTCCACCATCTGCGCCAGCGCGCGATAGCTGATGCGGGCGCCGCGAAAGTCGAGGGCGGGCCCCGCCCCGCGCGCGGCCACGCCGGCCGCGAGCAGGTCCGGCAGGGTGGTGATCTCCAGCGGCGCGTGCCAGTCGCACACCCGCGGGAAATGCGCCGCCCAGGGCGCCGTCGCCTCCGGCGCCATCACGCGGCCTCCCGCCCGGAAAATGAGCCCTCGCCCGCCGCGAGGCGCGCCAGCAGCGCGGCTGGCCGCAGGCTCTCATCCCCGGTCTCAACCGCCATCTGCTCGAGGCCCGCCACCACCCGCGCCAGCCCCACCCCTTCGCCCCAGTGCATGGGGCCGCCGGTGAAAGCCGGCCAGTTGTAGCCATTGACCCAGATGACATCGATGTCGCCGGCGCGGGCGGCGATGCCTTCCTCCAGGATCTTCGCGCCCTCGTTCACCATGGGATAGAACAGGCGCGCCTGGATCTCCTCCGGCGCGAAGGCGCGGCGGACGATGCCGTCCGCCTGCGACAGGCCGGCGATCAAGGCTTCGGTTTCCGGGTCCCGCGCACCCGCCCGCGCTCCTTCCGGATACAGGTAGAAGCCGCGCCCGGTCTTCTGGCCGAAGCGCCCCTGCGCGGCCAGCGCGTCCGCCACCGGCGCCTTCACCGCCTTGTCGCCCGCCGCCTTGCGCGCGCGCCAGCCGATGTCGAGGCCGGCGAGATCGGCCATGGCGAACGGCCCCATGCGGAAACCGAACGCCGTCACCGCCGCATCCACCTCGTGCGGCAAGGCCCCGGCCAGCAGCAGCCGTTCCGCCGCCTGCGTGCGCCGGGCCAGCATGCGGTTGCCGACGAAGCCGTAGCACACGCCCACCACCACCGGCAGCTTGCCGAGGGTCCGGCCAAGCGCCATGGCGCTCACCAGCACATCGGCGGCGGTGGCCCCGCCGCGCACCACTTCAAGCAGGCGCATCACATTGGCCGGGCTGAAAAAGTGCAGGCCGACCACATCCTGCGGCCGGGTCGTGACGGCGGCGATGGCGTCCACGTCGAGATAAGAGGTGTTGGTGGCGAGGATGGCGCCGGGCTTCGCCACCTTGTCCAGGGTGCTGAAGATCTCCGCCTTCACGCCCATGTCCTCGAACGCGGCCTCCACCACGATGTCGGCCGCCGCCGCCGCCGCCAGCCCCACCGCCGGCGTGATGAGGGCCAGGCGCTGGTCCATGGCTGCGCGCGCCAGCGAGCCGCGCTTCACCGAGGTTTCGTACGTGGCGCGGATGCGGGCGATGCCGGCCTCGATCGCCTCCGCCTTCACCTCGATCAGCGTCACCGGAATGCCGGCCTGGGCGAAGCACATGGCGATGCCGCCGCCCATGGTGCCAGCGCCGATCACCGCCGCCGACCCGATCGCCCGCGCCTTCACCTCCCTGCCGATGCCGGGAATGCGGGCCGCCTCGCGCTCGGCGAAGAAGACGTGGCGCAGCGCCCGGGAGCTGGGATCGGCAACCAGAGCGGTGAAATGGGCCCGCTCCGTCGCGAGCGCGGCCTCGGCCGGCTGGTCGAGGCCGGCCCGCACCGAATCCACCAGCGCCGGCACGTTGGGCACGCGTGGGGAGCGCTTCAGCGCCTCGGCGGCGGCGGCCTCGAACGCGGCGCGATCCTGCGCCGTCAGCTTGTCGGCCCGCGCGCGCGACAGGGCCCAGCCGCCCGCCTGCGCCAGCCGCAGCGCGCAGGCGGCGGCCGCCGCCACAAGGTCGCCGTCGGCAATCTCGTCGGCAAGGCCCAGTTCCAGCGCCCGCGGCGCGGACACCGGCTCGCCGCTGGACATCATGGCAAAGGCCGGCGCGGCGCCGATCAGGCGCGGCAGGCGCTGGGTGCCGCCGGCGCCGGGAATGAGGCCGAGCTTGACTTCGGGCAGGCCGAGGCTCGCGGCCCGCGCAACCACGCGGGCATGGCAGGCCAGCGCCAGTTCCAGCCCGCCCCCCAGCGCCGCACCATTCACCGCTGCCACCACCGGCTTGGCGCTGTTCTCGATCGCCGTCACCACATCGGGCAGGGAGGGCGGCTGCGACGGCTTGCCGAATTCGGAAATGTCGGCGCCGGCCACGAACACCCGGCCGCTCGCCGCCAGCACCAGCGCCCGCACCGCCGGATCGGCGCCGGCGGCTGCCAGCGCCGCCGCCAGCCCCGCGCGTACCGCGGCGCCAAGGGCGTTGACCGGCGGATTGTCGATGGTGAGCACGGCGACGCCGTTCGTGACCTCAGTTCGGACCGCAGCCATGGAGCCTCCCTCATATTCTGCATTGCAGAATGTAAGTCTGCATTTTTGAAAGAGGTGCCGCGCGCTGAGGCGCTTGTCAAGGGTCATTCCGGATCAATAACGGTACTTTACTACAGCCCAACATCCATTCATTCCATTATGCAGAATTATTGTCTGCAGAATTGACACGGCACCGGCGTACATGCCACACATCGAAAACCCCGGGCGCGCCATCGCGGCTCGGGTCAGAACGCGGAAAACCGCGCAGCGGGAGGGAAGATGCAGCCGGCGCCCGCGCCGAAGCTGTCGTGCGCGCCGTCGCCCGGCGCGTCCTCGCCATGCCGGATCACCCGCACAAGCAGGAGCAGCGCCGGCCGGACCGCCCGGAGGCGCCGCGCCTGCCCAAAGGCAAAGGGGGCCGCGCCGATCAGCGCTCGATCGGGCCGGCCTCCAGGCGTCGGACGCCATGTTCGACAGGCTCTGGGAGGAAACACATGGTCCGCAACACACCGGCGCGCACGTTCGCGGCCGCCGCGCTCGCCCTTGGCCTGGCCGCGGGCATGCCCGGCGCGCAGGCGCAGGACGCCGCCCCGGCACAGGCACCGAAGACCTTCACCATCGGCGCCCACATGCCGCTCACCGGCTCGCTCGCCCGCTCCGGCCAGGCCTTCAACGAGGGCATGCAGGTGGCGGCCAAGATGTGCAATGCCATCACGCCGAAATTCCAGGTCAAGATCGACCTGATCGACGATGAGAGCACCCCGGCCAAGGCGGTTTCCGCCGTGGAGAAGCTGTCATCGGACGGCGCGGTGGCGATCATCGGCGGCTATGGCTCGAACATCATCGGCCCGGCATCGGATGCCGCCGACAAGCTGGGCAAGGTCTACATCACCGCCGGCGCCGTCTCCGACGAGCTGACCCGGCGTGGCCTGAAGACCTTTTTCCGCATCAACAACAATGCCGGTTACCAGAAGGGCATCGCCACCCTCATCGGCGAGCTGAAGCCGGAAAAGGTCTCGATCATCGCCTCCACCAAGGAGGCCCCCGCCCTGCTCGCCGAAGGCCTGGAAAAGGACTTCGCCGCCAAGGGCATCAAGGTCACGGTGCACAAGTTCGATCCGGCCATCACCGATTTCAAGCCGGTCATCAACAAGATCAAGCTGCAGGACAAGCCCGACATCATCATGATGTCCGCCTACGAGAACGACTACGTGGGCATCATCCGCGCCGCCAAGGTGCTCAAGCCGAACATCAAGCTGCTGGTGGGCACCTGGTCGCTGGCCACGCCGAAGATGTACACCGAATTTCCAGACCTCATGAACAACGTGGCCGGCACCTCGTTCCTGCCGTTCCCGGTGGAGATGAAGACGCAGGAAGGCAAGACCTTCGCCGAGCTCTACAAGACCACCTACAACAAGGAGATCGAGTATCTCTCCACCCTGAGCTTCGTGGAAACCATGGTGCTGTGCGAAGCCATCTTCCGTGCCGCCGAGACCGGCGCGCTGGAGAAGGGCGGACTTGCCGACGAAATGCGCAAGACCGACCGCGACAGCCTGCTCGGCCGCATCCAGTTCGACGCCACCGGCGACAACCCGAACTTCGCCCTGTCCATGGGCCAGCACCGCGACGGCAAGATCGTCCTGGTTTCGCCGGCCACCGCCGCCAACGGCGCGATCGTCTATCCCGGCGTGCCGTGGTGAGCCGCGCGCGGCTGCCAGTCCCCCTTCCCGCCCGCGTCCGCCGCCCGCGTCCGCCGCCCGCGGCTGCGGGTTCGCCCGAAGCCACCTTGTTCCCCGTCGAGGTGACATGACCGAACTCATCCTGCAGGCGCTGTTTTCCGGCGTGCTCATCGGCAGCGTCTACGCGCTGGTCGCACTCGGCCTCGCCCTGGCCTTCGGCGCCATGCGCATCATCAATCTCGCCCATGGCGAACTGGTGCTGCTGGCCGCCTACATGGCCTATCTGGTGGAATCACGCACCGGGCTCGATCCCTATTATGCCATCCCCCTCGCCCTGGCGGTGGTGGTGGCGGTGAGCTGGGTGCTGTTCCTGCTGGTGGACAAGATCAAGGACCACCGCGAGCTGAACTCGCTGATCCTTACCTTTGCCATCGGCATCATCCTCACCAACGCCATCCTGCTCATCTTCGCCAGCGACGTGCGCACCACCGGCTCTGCCATGCTTCAGGACGCGGTATCGTTCGGCGATGTGTTCGCCATGCGCGGCGAAATCATCGCCTTCGTGCTGTCCGTGGTGCTCATGGGCGTGCTGTGGTGGTGGCTGAAATCGAGCTGGTACGGCCGCGCCGTGCGCGCGGTCTCTTCCAACCGCAACGCCGCCCGCCTCATGGGCATCAACCCGGCGCGCATCGAAACGGTGTCGTTCCTGGTGGCGGGAGCGCTCGCCTCCTTCGCCGGCGTCGCGCTCTACACCATCAGCGTGGTGCAGCCGGCCACCGGCCATGCGCTCACGGTCAAGGCCTTCATCATCACCGTGCTGGCGGGCGTCGGCTCCATTCCCGGCGTGTTCCTGGGCGCGGTGCTGCTGGGCGTCACCGAGGCGCTCACCGTCACCCTCGCCTCGTCCGCCCTGCAGGAGCTCGCCGGCATGGTGCTGTTCCTGCTGGTGCTGTTCCTCCTGCCGAACGGCCTGTTCGGCGCGCGCGCCCGGCGCGGCTGAAAGGCAAGGCCATGACCATGACGCCCTCCGCGACCTCCCCGGTGACCGCCCCGCCCGCCCCCTCGGCGTCGCGCCGCTTCGGCGGGCGCGGGGCCGGCCTCGCCGCCGGCCTCCTTCTGCTTGCCCTGCTGCCGCTGGCGGCCGGGGCCAGCCCCTACATGCTGGGGCTGCTGATCTCGGCGCTGATCCTGTCCGGCCTCGCCCTGTCCTGGGCGCTGCTGGGCAACCTCGGCGGCATGGTGTCGTTCGGCCACGCCGCGTTCTTCGGCGTCGGCTCCTACGCCTCGGCGCTGCTGGCGGCGAAGCTCGGGGTGCCGGTGCTGCTCGCCATTCCCCTCGGCGGGCTGGTGGCGACCGTGTCCTCGCTCGCCATGCTGCCGGCGCTGCGCCTGTCGGGGCCCTATTTCGCCCTGGCCATCCTGGCCTATGCGCAGATCTTCCGCATCCTCGCCACCGAGTTGGACTGGCTCACCGGCGGCGCGGCGGGATTGCAGCGCTATCCGGGGCTGCCCACCGTGTTCGGCATCAACCTGGCCGACCGGGCCGGAAGCTATGTGCTGGTGCTGGCCTTTGTGGTGCTGTTCGCGCTCGTCTATGTGCTGCTGCGGCGCAGCCACATCGGCACGGCGCTGCGCGCCATCGCCGACAGCGAGGACGCCACCCGCGTAGTGGGGGTGAACGCCACGGTGCTGAAATCGTGGATGCTGTTCCTCTCGGCCTTCATCGCCGGCGTGTTCGGCGCCCTCAACGCCCACATCATCGGCTTCCTGGAACCGGACTACGCCTTTTCCGGCATCTGGAGCGTCATGCCCATCATCGCCGCCGTGTTCGGCGGCTACCGCACCGTGCTCGGGCCGGTGTGCGGCGCGGTGGTGATCTATCTGTTCGACCAGGTAATCGCCAAGAGCCTGATCCCGGTGGGCCACCAGATCCTGCTCGGCATCCTGCTGGCCGTCATGGTGCTGCTGGCGCCCAACGGCCTCGCCGGGCTCGCCGCCCGCCTGCTGCCCAAGGGCCTCTCGAAGAGCGCGGAGAAGCACCATGCTGGAGCTTGATGCCGTCACCGTCCGTTTCGGCGGGCTCACCGCCCTGTCCAACATCTCGTTCCACATCAAGGCCGGCGAGATCCTGGGCCTGGTCGGGCCCAACGGGGCGGGCAAGACCACCTTGTTCAACTCCATCTCCGGGCTGGTGAAGGCGCGCGGGCGCATCCTGTTCGACGGCCGCGACGTCACCGCCTTGCCGCTGCACCGGCGGGCCCGGGCCGGCATCGGCCGCACCTTCCAGATTCCCCAGCCGATGCATCACCTGAGCGTGCGCGAGAACCTGGCGGTGGCGCAGGTGTTCGGCGCCGGGCGTTTCGATGCCGCGCGCATCGACGACATCCTCGCCGTCATGGAACTGTCCCACAAGGCCGACGCGGATGCCGCCACCGCCCTCGCCCTGCAGGAGCTGAAGCGCCTGGAGATCGCCAAGGCGCTGGCCACCGAACCGCGGCTGCTGCTGCTGGACGAAGTGTTGGCCGGCCTGGAGAGCAACGCCAAGAAGTCCTTCATGCTCAAGCTGAAGGAACTGCACAAGCTGTTCGGCCTCACCATCGTGATCGTCGAGCACGACATCGAGACCATCTCGGGGCTCTGCACCCGGGCCGTGGTGCTCAACTTCGGCCAGCTCATTGCCGATGGCACGCCCGCGCAGGTGTTCAACGACCCGGCGGTGGTGGAAAGCTACACGGGGACCGCCCATGCTTGAGACGCACAACCTCACCTCCGGCTATGGCGCCATCACCGTGCTGTGGGACGTGAACCTCACCTTTCGCGAAGGGGCGCTCACCGCCATCGTCGGCCCCAATGGCGCCGGCAAGACCACGCTGCTGCGCACCCTCACCGGACTGTTGCCCTACAGCGGCGAAATCCGCCTCAGCGGCGCCCCGCTCAAGGGCAAGACCTGGGACCTGGCGGGCCAGGGGCTCATCATGGTGCCCGAGGGCCGGCTGGTGTTCCGCGACATGACCGTGGAAGAAAACCTGTTCCTCGGCGCCTACCCCGAACGCTGCCGGGCCGACCTTTCCGCCAACCTGGAGCGCATGTACGCCTTCTTCCCCCGCCTCAAGGAGCGCCGGCACCAGCTCGCCGGATCGCTGTCGGGCGGCGAGGCGCAAATGGTGGCCATGGGACGCGGGCTGATGGCCAAGCCCCGCATCCTGCTCATCGACGAGCCGTCCCTGGGCCTTGCCCCGGTGATCGTCAACGAGGTGTTCGACATCATCCGCAAGCTGAAGGCGGAGGGCACCACCATCGTGCTCATCGAGCAGAACACCCGCATGGCCCTGTCGGTGGCCGACGACCTGCACCTGATGCGGGCGGGCCGGGTGATCCTATCGGAGAAGGCCACCGGCATCGACCTGGACCGCCTCCACGACCTTTATTTCGCCCGCGAAGGCACGCGCGAGGACGCTGGCCGATGAACGCCCCCGCCCATCGCCTGCCGCCGGCCCTGCGCGGGGGGCTTGCCCTGCCGGTGATCGCCTCGCCCATGTTCATCGTCTCCGGTCCGGAACTGGTGATCGCCGAATGCCTGGCCGGCATCGTCGGCGCCTTCCCGGCGTTGAACGCCCGCGCGCCGGAGACGCTCGACGACTGGCTGACCCGCATCACGTCAGCGCTCGCCGCCGCCCGTGCCGCCGATCCGGCCCGGCCCATCGCCCCGTTCGCGGTCAACCAGATCGTCCATGCCTCGAACGATCGGCTGGAGCGGGACATGGAAACCTGCGTCGCCCACCGGGTGCCGCTCATCATCACCTCCCTGCGCGCGCCCGGCGACGTGGTGCGCCAGGCCCATGCCTATGGCGGCGCGGTGTTCCACGACGTCACCACCGTGCGCCACGCGGAAAAGGCGCTGGAGGCAGGGGTGGACGGGTTGATCCTGGTGTGCGCCGGCGCCGGTGGCCATGCCGGCACGCTGAGCCCGTTCGCGCTGCTGGGCGAGGTGCGGCGCTTCTACGACGGGCCGATCGCCCTGGCCGGCGCCATCACCACCGGTGAGGCCATCCTGGCCGCCCAGGCGCTCGGCGCCGACTTCGCCTACATGGGCACCCGCTTCATCGCCACCGCGGAATCGCGCGCCGCGGCGCCCTACAAGGAGATGATCGCCGGCGCCGCGGCGGCGGACATCCTTTATTCGCCGTTCTTCACCGGCGTACCGGGCAACTATCTCAAGCCCTCCATCGCCGCCGCCGGGCTCGACCCCGATGCCCTGCCCCAGGCGGGGAAGAGCGCCATGGACTTCGGCTCCGGCACCGTGAAGGCCTGGCGCGACGTGTGGGGCGCCGGCCAGGGGGTGGGCACCATCGCCGATGCCCCTCCCGTGGCGCAGGTGGTGGCGCGCCTTGCCCGTGAGTACCAGGACGCCCGCGCCCGGCTGGCCGCGGCGGCGGCGCCCTTCGCCGCCTGAACCGGCGGGGGCCGGGCCGCGGCGACGCCCGGCCGCCCCGCCCGCGCCCGGCGCGAGCCCACGCCGGACCGAGCACCGCCCCGCCCGCGCCACGGCCCGCGCGGGGGAGATCTTCGACGCCACATTTCACCGCCGCTGCCGCGCGCCCCTGCGCCCGCAGCACAGGCAGGAGACGCCGGCATGACCGACAGCCTCATCGTTACCGATCCGCACCCGGGGGTGCGCCAGCTCACGCTGTCGCGGCCCGAGCGCCGCAACGCGCTGGACCGGGCGACCTACGCGGCGCTGGGCGCGGCGCTGACCGCCGCCGCCGGCGACGCGGCCGTGCGCGCCGTGGTGCTCACCGGAGCGGGCGGCTGCTTCACCGCCGGCAACGACCTCGCCGACTTCCAGGATACCTCCAACGCCGGCGAACCCAGCGCCGGCCTGACCTGGCTGCGGGTGCTCGCCGGCTTCGAGAAGCCGGTGGTGGCGGCGGTGGAAGGGTTCGCGGTGGGCATCGGCACCACCCTGCTGCTGCATTGCGACCTTGCCTATGCCGGCGCCGGCGCCCGCTTCCGCCTGCCCTTCGTCAATCTCGGCCTGTGCCCGGAAGGCGCCTCCTCCTATCTGCTGCCGCGCCTCGCCGGCACCAAGCGGGCGGCCGAGCTGCTGCTGCTGGGCGAGGTGTTCGACGCCGCCGAGGCCCAGGCCGCCGGCCTCGTCAACGGCGTGACCGAGACCGGCGCCGCCCTGCCGCTGGCGCTGGAGAAGGCCCGGGCGCTGGCGGCCCAGCCACCGACTTCCCTCGCCACCACCAAGCGATTGTTGCGGCGCGCCATCGCCGCGCCGGTCGCCGAGGCGCTGGCGCTGGAGGCCGAGCACTTCCACGCCCTGCGGCTGCAGCCGGCCGCCCAGGCCGCCTTCGCCGCCTTCCTCAAGCGGTAGGGGATTAGCCATGCAACCGGCGGCGAATCCCTGATAATGGCCGCCTCGCCGTCCTCCGGCCGCAGCCCCCGCGCCCCGGCGCGGGGCGGCCCCGAAAGCCCCACCATGAGCCAGAACCACGCCCCCCTCACCGATCTCGACGCCGAAAGCGACGGCAAGGACGACCGCCACTTCGTCACCGCTTTGGCGCGGGGGCTGGAGGTGCTCGCCTGCTTCAAGCGCGGCGAGACCTTCCTCGCCAACCACGAGATTGCCGAGCGCTGCAAGCTGCCGCGCTCCACCGTCTCGCGCCTGACCTACACCCTGACCAAGCTCGGCTACCTGCATTTCGTGGAGGAGGTCGGCAAATACCGCATCGGCACCCAGCTGATGGCCCTCAGCACGGTGGCCCTGGGCGGGCTCGACGTGCGCCAGATCGCCCGGCCGGCCATGCGCGAGCTGGCGAACTTCTCCAACGCCACGGTGGGGCTGGCGGTGCGCGACCGGCTGTCCATGCGCTACGTGGAATGCCTGCGCGGGGCGGCCGCCATCTCCCTCAACATCGACGTGGGGGTGCGCATGTCCATGGTTCGCTCCTCCATCGGCCGCGCCTACATCTCGGCGCTCACGCCGGCCGAGCGCGCCGCCTTGTTCGAAGAGATCAAGATGCTCGACCCCCTGGCCTGGCCCAAGGTTCGGGCGGACCTGGAGAAGGCCATGGAGGACCATGCCCGGCTCGGCTGCTGCTGCTCGTTCGGCGACTGGCAGGAGAACGTCTCGGCCATCGCCGTGGGGTTCCGGCCCGGCGGCGGGCTGCCGCCCATGGCCATCAATTGCGGCGCGCCCACCGTCATCTCCGAACCGAAATTCCTGCTTGAGGAGGTGCGCCCGCGCCTTGTCGAGATGGTGCGCCGCCTGGACGGCGTGATGGGCGCCTGACGCCCCCCCGCGATGCCCCCCGCCCCGGAGTCCCGTTCATGACCGAAGCCGCGTTCCGCCCCGATGCCCCCCGCGCCCCCGCCGTGCGCGCCGATGCGACGCCAGAGGCGGCCGCCCGCGACCTGCCATTGAGCGGGGTGCGGGTGCTGGACCTGTCGCGCATCCTGGCCGGGCCGTGGTGCGCCCAGGTGCTGGGCGACCTGGGCGCCGACGTGATCAAGGTGGAACATCCGGTGCGCGGCGACGACACCCGCGACTGGGGCCTGCGCACCGGCCCCACCAACACCTCCTATTTCGACAGCGTGAACCGCAACAAGCGCTCCATCGGCGCCGACCTCGCCACGCCGGACGGCCTTGCCCTGGTGAAGGTGCTGGCGCGGGAGGCCGACGTGGTGGTGCAGAACTTCAAGACCGGCGGCGCCGACAAGCTGGGCCTGGGCTACCGGGACCTGGCGGCGGACAACCCGCGCCTCATCTATTGCTCCATCGCCGGCTACGCTCCCGACGGCCCGGAGGCCACCCGGCCGGGCTACGACCTGGTGGTGCAGGGCGAAGCCGGGCTGATGGCGCTCAATGGCGAGGCCAGCCAGCCGCCGCTGAAGTTCGGCGTGGCGGCGGTGGACCTGTTCACCGGCCAGTATGCCGCCCAGGCAGTGCTCGCCGCCCTCTACCGGCGCGAGCGCACCGGGCGCGGCGGCACCCTCGATCTTTCGCTCTACGACTGCGGCCTCACCCTCACCAGCTATTACGGCCTGGAGGCGCTGGCCCAGCGGCAGGACCCGCCGCGCTACGGCAATGCCCATCCCTCCATCGTGCCCTATGGCGTGTTCCGCGCGGCCGATGGCCCGCTGGTGCTCACGGTGGGCAACAACGCCCAGTTCAAGCGCTTCTGCGAAACCATCCTCAAGCGCCCGGACCTGCCGGCCGACCCGCGATTCGCCACCAACCTGGAGCGTTCGCGCAACCGCGCCGCGCTGCTGCCGATCCTGGAAGCGGAGCTGGCGACGCACACCCGCGCCGCGCTGCTGGCCGCGCTCAAGGCGGCCGACATTCCCGCCGGCGAGGTGCTGGGCCTGCTGGAGGCGCTGACCTCCCCCCGCGCGGCGCAGAGCAGCATGGTGGTCCGCAGCACGGCGGCCGACGGAACAACCCGCCAGGTGCTGGCCCCGCCCTACCGGGTGGATGGCCAGCGGCTGGAGGTGCGGCGCCTGCCGCCCGCCCTCGCGGCCGACACCGCCGAGATTCTCGCCGGGCACCGATAGGCCGATCCGGGGGCGCCGGGCCCCGGATCGGCCGGCGGAACGGGAAGCGCCTAAGACCTATCGCCGCGCCCGGCCCCACGCCATGGCCGAGGCAGCGGGCGGGATGCTATCGAGGCGGGCGCCTCCAATCGCGTCGTCCACCGTCGGGACACCCCGCCGGAGGCGGCGCGGCCCACGCGGCGGCCGGACGAGATCTGCGGCGCCACGGATGCAGCGGTGGCCACGGATGCCGTGCGGCGGTCGCCGGTGGCGCGGACCTTCCCCCAGCGGAATTCCGCCCTCAGACCGCCAGATACCGCCCATGACCACCATCACAACGACCCTGCTGCTGCTTGTCGGCGTCGTGCTCAGCGGCTCCATCACCCGCGCCCTGCCGATTCCCATCCCCCTGCCGCTGGTCCAGATCGCCCTCGGCTTCGCCATCACCGCCGTCGCCGACCTCGGGGTCGAGCTGAAGCCGGACATCTTCTTCCTGCTGTTCCTGCCGCCGCTGCTGTTCCTCGACGGCTGGCGCATTCCCAAGGAAGGCCTGCTGAAGGACAAGGGCACCATCATCGAGCTCGCCTTCGGGCTGGTGGTGGTCACGGTGCTCGGCCTCGGCCTGTTCATCAACTGGCTGATCCCGGCCATTCCCCTCGCCGTGGCGTTCGCCCTCGCGGCCATCCTGTCGCCCACCGATCCCATCGCGGTGTCGGCGATCGCCGCCCGGGTGCCCATTCCCAAGCGGCTGATGCATATTCTGGAAGGGGAATCGCTGCTCAACGACGCCTCCGGCCTGGTGTGCATGCGGTTCGCGGTGGCCGCCGCCCTCACCGGCACCTTCTCTTTGGTGGAAGCCGCCGGCACCTTCGCATGGCTGGCGGCGGGGGGCATCGCCATCGGCGTCGCCGTCACCCTGGGCGTCACCCAGGCCAAGAACTGGCTCTCGCGCCGCCTGGGCGAGGAGACCGGGTCCCAGATCCTCATCAGCCTGCTGATCCCGTTCGCCGCCTACCTGCTGGCCGAGCACCTGCATTGCTCCGGCATCCTGGCGGCGGTGGCCGCCGGCATCACCATGAGCTATGCCGAGCAGACCGGCCAGGCGCTGGCCATCACCCGCGTGCAGCGCGCCGCGGTGTGGGACATGGTGCAGTTCGCCGCCAATGGCGTGATTTTCGTGCTGCTGGGCGAGCAGTTGCCCGACATCATCGCCGGCGCCGCCCGGGTGGTGCGCGAGGCCGGCCACCATGAGCCCATCTGGCTGGTGGCCTATGTGCTCGCCATCAACCTGGCGCTGGCGCTGCTGCGCTTCCTGTGGTCGTGGGTCTCGCTCGACTTCACGCTCTACCGCATGGCCCGGCGCGGCCACCACATGGAGCGGCCGAGCTGGCGGCTGGTGGTGGTGACGGCGCTGGCCGGCGTGCGCGGCGCCATCACCCTGGCCGGTGTGCTGACCCTGCCGATCTTCATGAACGACGGCTCGTTCTTCCCGGCGCGCGACCTCGCCATCTTCCTGGCCGCCGGCGTCATCATCGTGTCGCTGCTGGCCGCCAGCATCGGCCTGCCGGTGCTGCTGAAGGGCCTGCAGCTGCCGCCCGAGGCCACCCACGCCAAGGAGGAGGAGCGCGCCCGCGCCGCCGCCGCGGAGGCCGCCATCAAGGCCATCGAACACGCCCAGCACCAATTGGCCGAAGGCCGCCGCGACGCCGACCTCTACGCCGAAATGGGCGCCCGCCTGATGGAGATCTACCGCCAGCGCATCGACGGGCATGCGCGCACGGGCGCCGATGGCGAGCGCTACCGCCAGGCGGAGCAGATCGAGCAGGAATTGCGCCTCGCCGGCCTGCGGGCGGAGCGGCGCGAGTTCTACCGGCGCGGACGGGCCAATGAGCTCACCGACGAGACGGTGCGCAAGCTGGTGCAGGAAATCGACCTGCAGGAGGCCCGCATTCTGCCGACCTGAGGCACGGCCGGAGCATGGGGCCGGGCCGAGCCTCACGCCGGCGCGGGCGTCGCGAAGGCGCGGGACACGGTGACGAGATGCTCGGCCATCCACTGGGTGGCCGGCCCCAGCGCGTCGCCGGTGCGGCGCACCACGCACATGGCCAGGGCCATGCCCCGCGCGCGGCCATCCCAATCCTCCGGCACCAGGCGCACCAGCGCGCCGGAGGCAAGGTCCGTCTCCACCATATGGCGCGGCATGGAGCCGAAGCCGAGGCCGGCCCGCAGCATGGCATGCTTGGCGCCCAGATCGCCGATGCGCCAGGTCTGGGTGGCATGCACGCCGCGATCGCGCTCGCCGGGCCCGGCGCGCTCGGTGAGCACCAGTTGCACATGGTCGCGCAGCTCGTCCACCGGCACCGGGCCGGCCAGCCGCGCCAGCGGATGGGTCGGGGCGGCCACCAGCACCAGTTCCACATCCAGCAGCGGCACCCGCCGCAGCGCCGAGGTATCAGTGGCGGAGGCCACCACGATGCCCAGGGCGCAGCTGCCCTCCACCACCAATTGGGCGGCGCCGGACAGGCTCTCCACATAAAGCCGCGTCTGCACCGTGGGGAAATGGGCACGGAAGCCCTTCAACGCCTCCAGCAGCACGCCCATGGGAAACATGGCGTCCACCACCAGGGCCAGCTCGGGCTCGAGCCCGCCGGCGATGCCCCGCGCCTCCATGCGGAAGGCGCCCACCGCCTCGGCGATGCGCCGCGCCCGGGGCAGCAGCGCCCGCCCGGCCTCGTTCAGCACCGGGCGATAGTCGCTGCGGTCGAACAGGGCCGTGCCGCACTGCTCCTCCAGCCGCTGCACCGCATAGGTCACCGCCGACTGGGTGCGGTTCATGGCCCGCGCCGCCGCCGAGAAGCTGCCGGTCTCCACCACGCAGAGGAACACCTGGACCTGGTCGAGAGTCAGCCCGTCCATGACACCATCGATTTTTCAAATGAAGAGTGCCGAAACTTTCCCAGTTTTTTTCGATCAGGGAAACCCCCATGTTCCGGTCACAAGCGGCGCGGGACGCCGCCCCACGGAAAGGGACAGCACCATGTCCACCCCCACTGCCACCAAGAGATGGCCCACCTTGTTCATCGCCCATGGCGGCGGCCCCTGGCCATTCATGCCGGCGTCGCCGGACCCGGCGGCGAGCTGGGACGGGTTGGGCCGCTACCTGACGGGGCTCGATGCCAGCCTGGGCGAGCGGCCGAAGGCGGTGCTCGTCATCTCCGGCCACTGGGAGGAAAGCCGGCCCACCGTCAACACCGGCGCCCATCCCGGCATGCTCTATGATTATTACGGCTTCCCCGCCGACACCTACAAGCTGAGCTATCCGGCCCCCGGATCGCCGGAGCTGGCGGCGCGGGTGCGCAGCCTGCTGGAGGCCGCCGGCATCGCCAGCGGCGAAGACCCGGCGCGCGGCTACGACCATGGGGTGTTCATCCCCTTCATGCTGATCTACCCGCACGCCGACGTGCCGCTGCTCCAGCTCTCGTTGCAGCGCGAGCTTGACCCGAAGGCGCATCTCGCCCTCGGCCGGGCGCTGGCGCCGCTGCGCGACGAGGGGGTGCTCATCGTCGGCAGCGGCATGAGCTTCCACAATCTGCGCGCCCTGTTCAGCCCCGACCCGGGCGTCGGCGTCGCCGCCGAGGCCTTCGACGCCTGGCTCACCGAGGCGGTGGAGCAGCACGATCCGCAGGCCCGCGACGCCAAGCTGGCCGCATGGGCCAGCGCACCGGCGGCGCTGGCGTCCCATCCGCGCAGCGAACACCTGGTGCCGCTGTTCGTGGCGGCCGGTGCCGCCGGTGCCGACATCGGCCGCCGGACCTTCCACGATCACATTTTCGGCAAGGCGTATTCCGGCTTCCAGTTCGGCTGACCGCCTGCCTTTCGACACCTCAGCGTCCTGTCGGCGAGCAGGGCGCAGGCTGCCCCCGCCCTCGCCGGCTTACCCACAGGAAACCATCATGCTTTCGACCGCCTTCTTCGACGCCTGGCGCCCCCGCATCCTCTCGGTGCTGCGCATTGCCGCCGCCCTTCTGTTCCTGGCCCACGGCACCGCCAAGCTGTTCGCCTTCCCGCAGGTGCCCATGTTCGCCAACCTGCAGCTGTTCTCGCTGTTCGGCCTTGCCGGGGTGATTGAACTGGTGGGCGGCGTGCTGCTGGCGCTGGGCCTGTTCACCCGGCCGGTGGCCTTCATCCTCTCCGGCCAGATGGCGGTGGCCTATTTCATGGTCCACGCCCCGCTGGGCTTCTTCCCGATCCTGAACGGGGGGGAACTGGCCGCCGTGTATTCCTTCCTGTTCCTGTACTTCGCGGTGGCCGGCGGCGGCGCCTGGAGCCTCGACGCCCTGCGTCAGAAGGACTGACCTGCAACCAAGGCACGCTTCCCGCCGCCCCGGCCCCGCCGGGGCGGCGCCCTCATGCGCCCTCTCCTTCGGCCAGCAGGTTCAGACGCATGGCGCACCGGCGCGCGACCGGCAGCCCAGACCCGGCCTCCTCGGCCAGAACCGCACGCAGCGGTGCTGACACGGCCTCCGGCGGCAGATCCACGAAGCCGAGGCGCCGATAGAACGGCCCGTTCCAGGGCACATCCCGAAACGTAGTGAGGGTCACCGCGCACAACCCAAGCCGTTCCGCATGGGCGCGAACCGCCGCCACCAGGGCCCGGCCGATGCCCCTGCCCTGCCAATCCGCATGGACCGACATTTCCCGGATATGGAAGGCATCGCCCAGCATGGCGCCGTTCACGAAGCCGACGGGCCTGTCAGCGGCATCCGCCGCCACGAAGGCGTCGCCGGCGGCAATCATCGCCCGGTGGGCCTGCGCGTCCTGGACCGGACCGGCCGCGATCCAGCCAAGGCCGGCGACGGCGCGGAACGCCCCGGCCGCGGAGCGTTCGATGTCCGGCAGCGCCGGTGCATCCCCGGCACGGGCTTGCCGCACGCTGTGTACGGCCCCGCTCCCCGGCACCATCAGGCCGTGCGGAACATCATGTCGATGCGGGTTTCGCTGGCGCGGCGGATATGGGCGCGCGCCGCCTCTTCCGCCTGCTCGGGCGCGCGGGCGACGATCGCATCCAGGATGGCGCGATGCTCCTCCAGCGCCGCCGGCGAACGGCCGTCGGCCTCGAAGGTGGTGCCCGGAAGCAGGGTCAGCGCATCGGACAATTGCGCCAGCGCCTGCGACAGGTAGCGATTGCGCGCCGCCTCGTAGATGGCCTGATGGAACAGGCGGTTGAAGCGCGCGGTTTCGTCCGCGTCCTCCAGCACGTCCGCGCTCTGGTCGAGCAGGTCGGCCATGGCCTTCACCTCGGAGGGCGAGGCATATTGCGCCGAGGCGGCGGCCGCCGCCCCCTCCAGCACCGCGCGCAGGAAGTAGATTTCCCGCACCTGCTGCATGGAGAACTGCGCCACCGCCAGGCCGCGGCCCGGCACCAGCTCCAGCAGGCCATCCGCGGTGATCCGTCGTATGGCCTCCCGGATCGGGGTTCTGCTAACCCGGAAGTGCTCGGCGAGGTCGGCCTCCCGCAGGCGCTGGCCCGGCTGGAATTCGCCCGACCGGATCGCTTCGCGAATGCGCTGGTAGGCGTATTCCGCACGGGAAAGATTGCTGTCCGAGGGCTCGTCCATGGTCCACTGTCATCGTCTGCGGACGCACCGGCGACAGCCACATCGGGCCGCCGGCGTCAGCCGTATCCTGCCGTATACGTCGACTCGCCGCCGCCTGCATCATTTCTGTGCATGCAGAGGGTTGCCGCGCGCTCATGTCGCGGCAACCGAGGGCCTCCGGCGGCCGCCGGCTCAGGCCCGCGGGCGCAGCGCCACCACGGTCCGTCCGCGCACCTGCCCGGCCAGGATGGCGCCCGCCAGCGCCGGCAGGTCCTCCAGCGGCACCTCTTGGGTCACCGGGGCGAGGTCGGCCTCGGTGAGCAGCGCGGCCAGCCGGTCCCAGGCGGCGCGGCGCCGGGCAGCGGGGCAGTTCACCGAATCCACCCCCAGCAGCGCCACGTTGCGCAGGATGAAGGGGAACACGGTGGTGGCCAGCTCGGCGCTCGCCGCCAGCCCGCAGGCGGCCACCGCGCCGCCATAGGCGGTTGCCGCCAGGACATTGGCGAGGATCGGCCCGCCGACCGTATCCACCGCCCCGGCCCAGCGCTCTCCTGCCAGCGGCTTGCCCGGCGCCGCGTAGTCGCTCCGATCGACAATGGCGCTGGCGCCGAGGCCGGTCAGGAACGCCGCCTCGCCGGGCCGGCCGGTGAGCGCGCTCACCCGATAGCCGAGGCGCGACAGCAGCCGCACCGCCACCGAGCCCACGCCCCCGGCCGCGCCGGTCACCAGCACCTCGCCGCCGGGCGCAATGCCGTGGCGCTCCAGGGCCTCCACGCACAGCATGGCGGTGAGGCCGGCGGTGCCGATGGCCATGGCCTGCCGGGTGGAGAGCCCGGCCGGCAGCTTCACCAGCCACTCGCCCTTCACCCTGGCGCGCGCCGCGAATCCCCCTGACCAGCTCTCGCCCACGCCCCAGCCGGTGAGCACCACGGCGTCGCCCACGGCGAAGGCGGGGTTGGCGCTGGCGCGCACGGTGCCGGCGAAATCGATCCCCGGAACCATCGGGAAGGTGCGCAGGATACGGCCAAGCCCCTTCAGCGCCAGCCCGTCCTTGTAGTTGAAGGATGAGTAGTCCACGTCCACGGTCACGTCGCCGGCCGGCAAGTCGGCCTCGGTGATGTGCTCCAGCGCGATCGCCTGCCCGCCCTCCGCCTTGCGCGCCACCAGCGCGCGAAACACCTCGTCGGTCATGGCGTCCTCCCTTTTGTCGATGGCGGCGCCGGTTCCGGCCCGGGCGCCGCGTCGCCAGCATGTGGCGCGCCGTGGGGTAGGGCCAGCGGCGCCGGCGCACAAGCCCCGCCTGCCCCGGCGCGATGGCGGCCGGGTGCTTGCGTCGGCGCGCGCGCGGTGCTTCATCCTGCCCATCTGCCGGGGGCGGCGCGAGGATCGCCCGCGCGCCCCGGCGCCATAGCGAGGATCTGCCATGTATCCCGACGTTCAGCTCCATATCGACGGCGTGTGGCGCGAGGCCGAAGGCGGGCGCCGGATCGCGGTGCTGAACCCCGCCACCGAGGAGACCATCGGCACGGTGGCGCACGCCTCCATCGCCGACCTCGACGCGGCGCTGGAGGCCACCCAGCGCGGCTTCGCGCTGTGGCGCGCCGTCTCCGCCTTCGACCGCTCCAAGCTGATGCGCCGCGCCGCCGACCTGCTGCGCGAGCGGGCCGACGCCATCGCCCGCCTCATGACCCTGGAGCAGGGCAAGCCGCTGATCGAGGCCCGGGCGGAGACCCTGGCCGCCGCCGACGTCATCGACTGGTTCGCCGAGGAGGCGCGGCGCGCCTATGGACGCGTCATCCCCGCCCGCGCGGCCGGCGTGTACCAGCTCGTCATCAAGGAGCCGGTGGGGCCGGTGGCCGCCTTCACCCCCTGGAACTTTCCCATCAACCAGGTGGTGCGCAAGCTGTCCGCCGCCCTGGCGGCAGGCTGCTCCATCATCGTCAAGGCGCCGGAGGAAACCCCCGCCTCCCCGGCCGAGCTGATCCGCGCCTTCGTCGATGCCGGCGTGCCGAAAGGCGTCATCGGCCTCGTCTATGGCGTGCCGGCGGAGATCAGCGAATACCTGATCCCGCACCCGGTGATCCGCAAGATCACCTTCACCGGCTCCACCCCCGTGGGCAAGCAGCTGGCGGCGCTGGCCGGCGCCCACATGAAGCGCGCCACCATGGAGCTCGGCGGCCATTCGCCGGTGATCGTGTTCGACGACGCCGACGTGTCCGCAGCCGCACGGCAGATCGCCACCGCCAAGTTCCGCAATGCCGGCCAGGTGTGCGTCTCCCCCACCCGCTACCTGGTGCAGGAGAAGGTCTACGACCAGTTCGTGGAGGCCTATGTGAGCGTCGCCAAGGCGGTGAAGGTGGGCAACGGCCTGGAGGCGGGCACCACCATGGGCCCGCTCGCCAACGAAAGGCGCATCCCCGCCATGGAGGCGCTGATCGCCGATGCCCGCCGGAAGGGCGCGGACATCGTCACCGGCGGCGCCCGCATCGGCAACACCGGCTACTTCTTCGAGCCCACGGTGGTGACCGGCGTCACCCGCGACATGCGCATGATGAACGAGGAGCCGTTCGGGCCGCTGGCCATGATGCTGCCCTTCTCCGACTTCGAGGAGGCCGTGACCGAGGCCAACCGCCTGCCCTACGGCCTGGCCTCCTACGCCTTCACCCGCTCGGCCAAGACCGCCAACGCCGTCGCCAATGCGGTGGAAGCCGGAATGATGACCATCAACCACCTGGGCCTCGCCCTGCCGGAAGTGCCGTTCGGCGGCGTCAAGGATTCGGGCTACGGCTCGGAGGGCGGCTCGGAGGCGATCGAGGCCTATCTGAACCCGAAGTTCGTCTCCCAGGCCGGGGTGTGAGCGCGGCCCGCGCGGCCTCCTGAAACGCAGGGCGGCGGCCCACCGGGGCCGCCGCCTTTTTACTGCCGATTTACTGCCGGCTCCCTGCCGGGCGAGGCGAAGGCGCTCAGGCCTCCAGCCTGTCGGTGTCGGGGGCGATGCCCTTGGAGGTGGGCGCGCCATCGTCGAACGGCGCGAGATAGTCCACCACCATCTGGCGGTAGCGCGGCATGCCCTTGTACTCGACCAGGGAGGGGTGCAGGTCGCGCAGCACGCGATGCAGGCGGCGCCGCCACTTCGGCACCTTGGCGATGTCGCCGACGCTGGTCAGGTAGCAGCGGATGCCGAACAGGATGGCGTTTGAGCGCGGCAGGCGGAACAGGGTCTGCAGCTCCACCCGCAGATGCGCCTTGTCGCCCACGTTGTCGGGCGTGACGGTGGTGCGGTCCGGCCCCCACACCGGGTAGTTCTCCGGCGAGGTGTCGAGGCGCGGGTTGATGGTCATGGTCCAGTTGAGCCGCCGCACCGGCTGGCCATACTGCAGCCGCAGCAGATACTTGAGGGCGCGCTCGAACACCCCCTTCTCATGCGCCAGCGGCACCGGGCCGTGCCATTCCATGAAGCTCATGCCGGCGTCGAACTGCAGCGACCAGTCGGCCTGGGTGGTGACCATGCCGCCATCCACATAGAGCATATCCTCGCGCTGGTCCTGCAGCGTGAAGTCACCCTGCGCCTGGCGGGTGATGTATTCGAACGGCCCGCAGGGCAGCGTCTCCGCCTTGCCGAAGGTGAAGGTCTGGTGGATGCTGAGCGGCCGGTTCACCCAGGTCCACACATCCCCGGCCTTGGCCAGGGAGAAGTGCTGCGGATAGTCCGCCGCCAGGCTCTCCATGATGAGCTCCAGCGTGTCCCACTCGGCGGTCAGCATATGGGGCAGCACCTGGCAGCGCCGGGGGTCCTCCTTCAGCACCCGCTCGCGCTCGCGGCACTCGGCCACGTAGTGCTCGTCGATGTCGAAGGCGGCGTGGAAGGCGGGGCTTGGTCCGCTCTTCACATGCGGCTCGATGTTCACCGAATACATGTATTCGTCTTCGGGGAACGGGAACGGAAAGCGCAGGATGTCTTCCGGCGACTTGCGGTAGGTGAAGGTGTCGCGGAAGGTCTCGGCGGGTTTGAATTGAACGGTCATGTGTATCCCTCCACGGCTCACAGGTCGAGGACGAGGCGCGGCCCGCGGGCCCGCGACACGCACGGCATGATCAGCTTGCCAGACGCCTTCTCCGCGTCGGACAGGAAGTCGTCGCGGTGGTCCACCTCGCCGTCCACCACCGGGGTCACGCACGCGCCGCAGGCACCGCCCCGGCACAGGCTCTCGGCCTCGACCCCGGCCGCCTCGATGGCCTCCAGCAGGCTCTGGCTGGCGCCGACCTCGATCTCACGGCCCGAGCGCTGCAGCAGCACCGTGAACGGCAGGCCGCCACTGGCGGCGCCGAAGCTCTCCTTGTGCACCTTGCCCTTGGGCCAGCCGAGCGCGGCGGCGGTGGCGGTCACCGCATCCATGAGGCTGTGCGGGCCGCACACATAGACATGGGTGCCGAGCGGCTGGCGCGACAGCAGGCCGGCGAGATCGAAGCCGGCCCGGCCACCGCCATGGACCCGGATCTCGGCGTCGTCTGCATAGGCCGCCAGCAGACGCTCGAACACCGGCGCCTCGTCCGGGGTGGAGAGCTGGTGCAGCTCGAAGCGGGCGCCGCGCGCCTTCAGCTCCGGCAGGAACGACAGCATGGGCGTGAGCCCGATGCCGCCGGCGACCAGCAGGTGCTTGCGCGCCGTCGCCGCCAGCGGAAACAGGCTCTGCGGCATGGCCATGTCGAGCACGTCGCCGGGCGCGACCTTGCCGTGCAGGAAGGCCGATCCCCCGCGCGACTGCTCCACCCTGCGCACGATGATGTCGTAGCGCGCCCGCTGGCTCGGCGCGGAGACCAGCGAATAGGCGTTCTTCATCACCTTGGCGCCGTCGCGCAGGGTCAGCATCACATGCCCGCCCGCCGGCGCGGTGGGGAACGCGCCGCCATGGGCCGGCTCGAACGAGAAGCGCTTGAGGGTGGGCGCAAGCTCGGTGATCTCGCGCACGCGCACGCTGAAGGTTCCGGCGGCGTTCATTTGTAAAGCTCCTCGGCCTGCGGCACCTCGCCGGGCGCCTCGGCATCCACCTGCACCGCCATGTAGGCGGCGAGGCGCTTGGAGAAGTGATCGCGCACGAACAGCGGCGCGCCGCAGCCCGGGCAGGTGACGATGGAGGTGGTGACCCCCTCGGTCACCGCGCGGCAGTGTACGCAGAAGATACGCCGCGCCTTGGGTCCGGCGTGGAACAGCTGCATTTCCTGCGGCGACAGCCCGGCCGCCACGCCGATGTTGTGAGCGTCCCACAGGAACGGCTCAGAGCCGATGGCATAGAGGCGCAGCCCCATGGTCTCGCGGGCGAGCCGGGCTTCCAGCGCCGAGAACAGGTGCGGCGCCGAGCGGAAGGGGCGCACCGCGCCCGTCGTCTCGTCCATCACCGGCGTGCCGGGGACGGCGCTGGCGTGCACCACCGTCCAGGTCTCGAAGGCGGAGGGATCGACCCCCTCCGCCAGCGCGTCGCGTGGAATGTCCGCCCCCTCGACCAGCAGCAGGTGATGGCGGGCGTTTGCGTCGCCCGATATCCTGCCGTAGGTGGGCCTGCTCTTGATCCCTTGGTCGCTCATCTCTTTCCCGTTCAGTACACGGCGATGGAATGGGCAACGATGACGACCACCGCGCCCAGGAGGAGCGCCAGGTAGGGCAGCAGCCCGGCGCGGGTTCCGGCACCTTCCTCGGCCTTCAGGTGCATGTCTTCCAGCATCGCCGCGGGGAACTTGCCCTTGTCCGTCACATAATGACGGAAGGCGAACACCGGCAGGATGAGGGCGGCGCACACGAGGCCCGTCACCAGCGTGCCCGCGCCCCAGATGTCGGCACCCATGCCGAGCAGGGCCATGTTCACGAAGGCGAGCACCACGCCGGCGCCGAGGAGCCAGGTGGGCGCCTTGTAGGGGCGCTCCCAGGCCGGGCGGTCGATGCGGTGAATCCAGGCGGCGTTGAGGTTGAGGAAGTTGAAGAGGATGTAGCAGGTGTTGGAGATGGCGAGCACGAACACGTAGTCGGACATCAGCAGCAACACCAGGTTGAAGCCGAGGTCGGTCCACATGGCGCGGGTGGGGGCGCCGTTCTCGTTCACATGCGAGAGGTACTTGGGCAGCCAGCCGTCCACCGACGCCTGGTACAGGGTGCGCGACGAGCCCGCCATGGAGGTGATGATCGCCAGCATCAGGGCGAAGATCAGCATGACGACGATGACGGTGTGGACCGCCGCGCCGCCCTTGATCATGCCGGCCATGGCGGTGGCCACCCCCATGCCGGAATAGATGTCGGCGGAGAGGATGCCGTCATAGACGGCGGGCGTCACCACATTGCCCTGGGCGTCCAGCACCGCCGGCGTCACCAGCTGGCCGAGGCCGAGCACGCCCTGGAAGGCGATGGGAACGACGGTGAAGACGAAGATGCACAAAAGGCCCGAGTAGAGGATGGCCTTGAAGGTGTCAGTCTTCGGGTCCTTGAACTCGCGGGTGTAGCACACCGCGGTCTCGAAGGCGTAGGTGGACCACGCGGCGATGAACAGGCCGCCCGCCATCAGCGTCACGCCCGCCATGTTCCAGGCGCCGGGAATGACGTGGCCCGTCTCGTCCTTGGCCAGCGGCGCGAACGGCCCCAGGTTGGCGGCCAGCACGTCGCCGGTGACCAGCGGCACGAGGCCGATCAGGATCAGCGGCAGCAGCGCCGCCACGCCCAGGATGACCTGGACCCGCGCCGTCTGGCTGATGCCCCGATGCTGGATGGCGAAGGCCACCAGCAGCAGCGCCGCGCCCAGCACGAAGGTGGCGTTCACCCGCAGCGACAGGCCGCTCTTCAGCCAGTCGAGATCGACCAAGGTGAGCGACCAGGTGTTGATGGCGGAAT